>NZ_JBRJHV010000001.1:0-4800000 GCF_053629195.1 Pseudomonas sp. R151218B TE3479 | reverse complement strand
ACTGACCCAGTTCGAGCAGCATCCCGGCGACTGGCATGACTTTCTCGAATGGTTCTATGAGCTGCCGCTGTTTGTCGACGCCGGCCGCTTCCGGGTGGTGCACGCCTGTTGGGATGCCGGCCTGATCGAACCGCTGCGGGGCCTGTTCCCGGACGGTTGTGTCGACGAGCATTTCCTCCAGGCCTCGGCGCAACCGGGTAGTTTTGCCTGCACGGTGTTCGATCGCTTGCTGCGCGGCACGGACATGCGCCTGCCCCACGGCCTGACGTTGACGGGTGGCGATGGCCTGACCCGTTCGTTTTTCCGCACCAAGTTCTGGGAAGACAACCCGCAGACCTACGGTGACATCGTGTTCCAGCCCGACGCCTTGCCGGAACCGGTGGCCCGCACGCCGCTGTCGCCGGATGAGAAAAACAACCTGCTGCGTTATGGCGTCGATGAACCACTGTTGTTCGTCGGCCACTATTGGCGCAGCGGCAAACCCGCGCCGATCCGCCCGAACCTGGCCTGCCTGGATTACAGCGCGGTGCTCTACGGCAAGCTGGTCGCCTATCGTCTCGACCAGGAAACCCGCCTGGATCCGCACAAGTTCGTTTGGGTCGATGTCGAGCGGCCGGAGGTGGTGCAGTGAGTGCCGTCGCGGTTCTGCGCCTGCCCCTGGCAGTGGACCTGAGCGGCTTCGTCAAGCTGCTGCAACGCATGCAGGTGCCCCATCGCGTCAGCGAAGAGGCCGGCGAGCAGGTGCTCTGGGTGCCGGATGAAATCTGCGAGGACGTGCGTGCGTTGTACGCCCGTTTCCCCGCCGGCGATCCCGATCAGCAGTTGGAACTGCTAGACACGGGGGGCACTTCCCGGCGAGCGGGGTTCGTCCAGCAATTGACCCGCCATCCAGTGACGGCCCTGGTGCTGTTGCTGAGCCTGATTGTCAGCGCGGTCACCCTGCTGGGGGAGAATCTTGCGACGCTACGCTGGTTGACCTTCCTCGAGTTTCGCGTCGTTGGCGACTACATCCAGTTCACACCATTGGGCGATAGTCTGGCGGCGGGGCAGTGGTGGCGCCTGGTAACGCCGATGCTGATTCACTTCGGCTTCCTGCACATCGCCATGAATGGCATGTGGTATTGGGAACTGGGGCGACGGATCGAAGCGCGCCAGGGCGGTATCAACCTGTTGGGGCTGACGCTGCTGTTCAGCCTCGTTTCCAATTTCGCCCAGTACTTTTTCAGCGGGCCGACGCTGTTCGGCGGGTTGTCGGGGGTCTTGTACGGCCTGCTGGGCCATTGCTGGATCTACCAACTGCTCGCACCGAACCCGGCCTATCACTTGCCCCGCGGGGTGCTGGTGATGATGCTGGTGTGGTTGCTGCTGTGCCTGTCCGGGTTGGTTTCGCTGATCGGCTTCGGTGAAATCGCCAATGCCGCCCACGTTGGCGGGCTGCTCGTCGGATGCTTCACGGGCTTGTTGGGCGGGCTGTTCGCTCGCCGTAAAATGGCCCTTTGACCGGCGCCTGTGCCTTTTGAGAATGCGCGATTGCGCGGAGAACCCATGTCTTCCTTCAATGAAATGATCAAGAACATCACCCCCGATATCTACCGCAGCCTGAAACTGGCCGTGGAAATCGGTAAATGGGCCGACGGCAACAAGCTCACTGCCGAGCAGCGTGAGTTGTCGCTGCAGGCCATGATCGCGTGGGAAGTCCAGAACCTGCCCGAAGACGAGCGCACCGGCTACATGGGGCCGCAGGAATGCCAGTCGAAGTCGATCGAAGTGCCCAATATCCTGTTCAAGTCGGACGCCATCCATTGATCGAGATTGGCCGTGGTGCAATCAGCAAGATGTCGGCACGCCTTGACGGGCCGACCGTTCAATACGCCTTTCGCCTGGACGAGGTCGAGGTGCCGGTCAACCCATTGATCGGCAGCACGATCCGCCTGGAGTACCTCGGCGCGATCCACTGCACCCATTGCGGACGCCGGACCAAGACCAGCTTCAGCCAGGGTTACTGCTACCCTTGCATGACCAAACTGGCCCAGTGCGACCTGTGCATCATGAGCCCGGAGCGTTGTCATTTCGACGCGGGCACCTGCCGTGACCCGGCCTGGGGCGAGCAATTCTGCATGACCGATCATGTGGTCTACCTGGCCAATTCCTCGGGCGTGAAAGTCGGCATCACCCGCGCCACGCAATTGCCGACCCGCTGGCTGGACCAGGGCGCCAGCCAGGCGCTGCCGATCCTGCGGGTCGCCACCCGCCAGCAGTCAGGGTTTGTCGAAGACCTGTTCCGCAGCCAGGTAGCGGACAAGACCAACTGGCGCGCCTTGCTCAAGGGTGACGCGACAGCGGTGGACCTGCCGGCGATCCGCGACGCGCTGTTCGAAAGCTGCGCCCAGGGTTTGCAAGGCTTGCAGGAACGATTCGGCCTGCAAGCGATCCAGACCATAGCGGACGTCGAGCCCATCGAGATTCGTTACCCGGTGGAGCAGTACCCGGCCAAGATCGTCAGCTTCAACCTGGACAAGAACCCGATCGCCGAAGGCACGCTGCTGGGGATCAAGGGCCAATACCTGATTTTCGACACCGGCGTGATCAACATTCGTAAATACACGGCCTACCAGCTCGCCGTGCATCAGTAGAAGGATTCGACCCATGCGCACCGAACAACCGAAGATGATTTACCTCAAGGACTATCAGGCCCCCGAGTACCTGATCGACGAAACACATCTGACCTTCGAGTTGTTCGAGGACCACAGCCTGGTCCATGCGCAACTGGTGATGCGCCGCAACCCCGAGCGCGGTGCCGGGCTGCCGCCGCTGGTGCTCGATGGCCAGCACCTTGAATTGATCTCCCTCAAGCTCGACGATGCCGACCTGGGGCAGGACGACTATCAACTGGACGACAATCACCTGACTGTGCACCCCAAGGCCCAGGCCTTTACGGTGGACACCACCGTCAGGATCCATCCGGAAACCAACACCGCCCTTGAAGGCCTGTACAAATCCGGCAGCATGTTCTGCACCCAGTGCGAGGCCGAAGGGTTCCGCAAGATCACCTATTACCTCGACCGTCCGGATGTGATGAGCAAGTTCACCACCACTGTGGTGGCCGAGCAGCACAGTTATCCGGTGCTGCTGTCCAACGGCAACCCAATTGCCAGCGGCCCCGGCGAAGATGGCCGGCACTGGGCGACCTGGGAAGACCCGTTCAAGAAACCGGCCTACCTGTTTGCCCTGGTGGCCGGTGACCTGTGGTGCGTCGAAGACACCTTCACCACCATGACCGAACGTAATGTGGCGTTGCGCATCTACGTCGAGCCGGAAAACATCGACAAATGCCAGCACGCCATGACCAGCCTGAAGAAGTCGATGCGCTGGGACGAAGAGGTGTACGGGCGCGAGTACGACCTGGACATCTTCATGATTGTCGCGGTCAACGACTTCAACATGGGCGCCATGGAGAACAAGGGACTCAATATCTTCAACTCCAGCGCCGTGCTGGCCCGCGCCGAAACCGCCACCGATGCCGCGCACCAGCGGGTCGAGGCGATCGTGGCCCACGAGTACTTCCATAACTGGTCGGGCAACCGCGTGACCTGCCGCGACTGGTTCCAGCTGTCGCTCAAGGAAGGTTTCACGGTGTTCCGCGATGCCGGCTTCTCCGCCGACATGAACTCCGCCACCGTCAAGCGCATCCAGGACGTGGCGTACCTGCGCACCCACCAGTTCGCCGAAGACGCCGGCCCCATGGCCCACCCGGTGCGTCCGGACAGTTTTATCGAGATCTCCAACTTCTACACCCTGACCGTGTACGAAAAGGGCTCGGAAGTGGTCGGCATGATCCACACCCTGCTGGGGCCTGAGGGTTTCCGCAAGGGCAGTGACCTGTACTTCGAACGTCACGACGGCCAGGCCGTGACCTGCGACGACTTCATCAAGGCCATGGAAGATGCCAACGGCGTCGACCTGGCGCAGTTCAAGCGTTGGTACAGCCAGGCCGGTACGCCACGGTTGGCGGTGAGCGAGTCTTACGACGCCGCTGCCAAGACCTACAGCCTGACCTTCCGCCAGAGCTGCCCGCCAACCCCGGACAAACAGGAAAAACTGCCGTTCGTGATTCCCGTGGAACTGGGCCTGCTGGACAGCAAAGGCGCCGAAATGCCATTGCGCCTGGCCGGTGAAGCGTCGGCAAGCGGCACCTCCCGGGTGATCTCGGTGACCGAAGCCGAGCAGACCTTCACGTTTGTCGACATCGCCGAACAACCCTTGCCATCGCTGCTGCGTGGTTTCTCGGCGCCGGTGAAGCTGAGCTTTCCGTACAACCGCGACCAGTTGATGTTCCTGATGCAACACGACAGCGACGGCTTCAACCGCTGGGATGCCGGCCAGCAGTTGTCGGTGCAAGTGTTGCAGGAACTGATCGCCCAACATCAGAAGGGCGCCAGCTTGTCGCTGGATCCACGTCTGATCAGCGCGCTGCGCAGCGTGTTGTCGGACGAATCCCTGGACCAGGCCATGGTCGCGGAAATGCTCTCGCTGCCAAGCGAAGCTTACCTGACGGAAATCAGCGAAGTGGCTGACGTCGAGGCGATCCACGCTGCCCGTGAGTTCGCCCGCCAGCAGTTGGCCGAGAACCTGTTCGAAGCGCTGTGGCTGCGTTATGAAGCCAACCGCGACCTGTCGAAACGCACGCCATACGTGGCCGAGGCCGAGCATTTCGCCCGCCGCGCGTTGCAGAACATCGCGCTGTCGTACCTGATGCTCACCGGCAAGCCTGAAGTGTTGAGCGCGACCCTGGAGCAGTTCGACACCGCCGATAACATGACCGAACGCCTCACGGCGTTGGCGGTGTTGGTCAATTCGCCGTTCGAAGCCGAGAAGGCCAAGGCCCTGGAAGTGTTCGCTGAAAACTTCAAGGGCAACCCGCTGGTCATGGACCAATGGTTCAGCGTCCAGGCCGGCAGCCCGTTGCCCGGCGGTCTGGCACGGGTCAAGGCGCTGATGGAGCACCCGGCGTTCAATATCAAGAATCCGAACAAGGTGCGGGCACTGGTCGGTGCGTTCGCCGGGCAGAACCTGATCAACTTCCACGCCGCCGACGGTTCGGGTTATCGCTTCCTGGCGGACCTGGTGATCCAGCTCAATGGCTTCAACCCACAGATTGCCTCCCGGCAACTGGCCCCGCTGACCCGCTGGCGCAAATACGACAGCGCCCGCCAGGCGTTGATGAAGGGCGAACTGGAACGCATCCTGGCTTCGGGCGGGCTGTCGGCCGATGTGTTCGAAGTGGTGAGCAAGAGCTTGGCGTGACCTTGATGCCGCGGTCTGCCTGGCGGACCGCGGTGCTCCCATCGCGAGCAAGCTCGCTCCCACAGGGATCCATGCTGAGCACAAAATAGGTGTTCGCTGGAGATCTACTGTGGGAGCGAGCTTGCTCGCGATAGCAGCAGCCCCGTCACCGCCTAGCCTCTCGCCATCACCCCACCGAATACCCCGCCATTCACCCCCAGCGCCAACCCCCGTGGTTAACAAAAGATAACGCGGCGTCGATTGTCAGACCTTTCGAAAGCCCGATAGGATAGGTCAGCTTCCGAAGTGGCTCTAGATTGCAGGTTTCAGGACTATGCTCCAGGACTGGCAACGTACCAAGCCATAACAATAATAATGGGGGAAAGGTCTATGAATGAGCCTGTCAT
Source organism: Pseudomonas sp. R151218B TE3479 (assembly GCF_053629195.1). Lineage (NCBI taxonomy): Bacteria > Pseudomonadati > Pseudomonadota > Gammaproteobacteria > Pseudomonadales > Pseudomonadaceae > Pseudomonas > Pseudomonas sp. R151218B TE3479. The sequence goes on along the minus strand of NZ_JBRJHV010000001.1, from coordinate 4,794,310 downwards.
GGCTGTGGGCCGCTGCCGGCCGCCGATGCTGCGCAGAATCGCGTTGCTGGCTTCGGCGCTCTCGCTGCTGGGCTCTGCGGTGTTGTCGGCACCGGCGATGGCCGTTGCGGCGTCGACGTCCGATGTCATCTATTCCGTCGAATCGGCCAAGGCCAGCAAAACCCTGATGCTCGATGTGGTCCATGCCGGCCAGCGCCTGGTGGCGGTCGGCGATCGTGGGCACATTGTCTATTCCGACGACCAGGGCACGTCCTGGACCCAGGCCAAGGTGCCGACCCGCCAACTGCTCACCGCGGTATTTTTCGTCGACGACAAGCACGGCTGGGCCGTGGGGCACGACGCGCAGATCCTCGCCAGCGACGACGGTGGCAACACCTGGACCAAGCAATACGAAGACCTCACTCGTGAAGCGCCGCTGCTGGATGTCTGGTTCAAGGACGCCAGCAACGGGTTTGCCGTGGGTGCCTACGGCGCGCTGCTGGAAACCACCGACGGCGGCAAGCACTGGGAAGACGCCAGCGACCGCCTCGAAAACGAAGACCAGTTCCATCTCAATGCGATCGCGGCCGTGAAAGACGCCGGGCTGTTCATTGTCGGCGAGGCCGGCAGCATGTTCCGCTCCGCCGACGGGGGCCAGACCTGGGAGAAGGTCGAGGGTCCGTACGAAGGCTCGCTATTCGGGGTCATCGGCACCGCCCAACCTTCGACGCTGCTGGCCTACGGCTTGCGCGGCAATCTGTACCGTTCCACCGATTTTGGCGGCACCTGGGAGCAGGTCGAGCTCAAGGCCGCCCGGGGCAGCCTGGAATTCGGCCTGTCGGGAGCCACACTGCTGGCAGACGGTTCCATCGTGATTGTCGGCAACGGCGGCAGCGTGGTGCGCAGTACCGACGATGGCGAGACCTTTAGCGTGTTCAACCGTCCGGACCGAATCTCCGTGGCGGCCGTCACGGCGGCAGGCAACGGCAACCTGATCCTGGCGGGGCAAGGCGGCGTGCGCGCCACCACCTCCACCGGCGCCGAACTGAGCAAATGAGTCAGGCCTGCAAGACGGGCATAAAAACAAGAAGGCGGACCCCATGAGCAGTCATCATCAAGACAAGGCGACGTTCCTCGAGCGCCTGATTTTCAACAACCGCCCGGCAGTGATCGTCATTTGCCTGCTGGTCAGCATTTTCCTGTTCTGGCAGGCCACGCTGATCCGCCCCTCCACCAGTTTTGAAAAAATGATCCCCCTCGAGCACCCCTTCATCCAGAAGATGCTCGAGCACCGCAACGACCTGGCGAACCTGGGCAACACGGTGCGCATTTCCGTGGAAGCCACCAATGGCGACATCTTCTCCAAGGACTACATGGAGACCCTGCGCCAGATCCACGACGAGGTCTTCTACATCTCAGGTGTCGACCGTTCCGGGCTCAAGTCGTTGTGGAGCCCCAGCGTGCGCTGGACCGAAGTGACGGAGGAGGGTTTCGCCGGCGGCGAGGTGATCCCCCAGAGCTACAACGGCTCGGCCGACAGCCTCGACCTGCTGCGCAACAACGTGCTCAAGTCCGGCCAGGTCGGGCGCCTGGTGGCCAACGACTTCAAGTCGAGCATCATCGACATCCCACTGCTGGAGTCCTATCCCGACCCGCAGGACCAGGGCAAATTGCTCGCCCTCGACTATCGGAAGTTTTCCCACGAGCTTGAAGACAAGATCCGCAACAAGTTCGAAGCCCAGAACCCGAATGTGCAGATCCATATCGTCGGTTTCGCCAAGAAAGTCGGTGACCTGATCGACGGCCTGGTCATGGTGGTGCTGTTCTTCGGCGTGGCCTTCGTCATCACCCTGATCCTGCTGTACTGGTTCACTCACTGCATGCGCAGTACCGTGGCGGTGTTGAGCACCACCTTGGTGGCGGTGGTCTGGCAATTGGGGCTGATGCACGCCGCCGGTTTCGGCCTGGATCCGTACTCGATGCTGGTGCCGTTCCTGATCTTCGCCATCGGCATTTCCCACGGGGTGCAGAAGATCAACGGCATTGCCTTGCAGTCCAGCGAGGCCGACAACGCCCTGACCGCCGCGCGACGGACCTTCCGTCAGCTGTTCCTGCCGGGGATGATCGCGATCCTGGCGGACGCCGTCGGCTTCATCACCTTGCTGATCATCGACATCGGTGTGATCCGCGAACTGGCCATCGGCGCCTCCATCGGCGTGGCAGTGATCGTGTTCACCAACCTGATCCTGTTGCCGGTGGCGATTTCCTACGTCGGCATCAGCAAGCGTGCCGTCGAGCGCAGCAAGAAAGATGCGACCCGCGAACATCCGTTCTGGCGCGTGCTGTCGAACTTCGCCAGCGCCAAGGTCGCGCCGGTGTCCATTGCCCTGGCGGTGCTCGCCTTTGGTGGCGGCCTCTGGTACAGCCAGAACCTGAAGATCGGCGACTTGGACCAAGGCGCGCCGGAACTGCGTCCGGACTCGCGCTACAACCAGGACAACAACTTCATCATCAGCAATTATTCCACCAGCTCCGATGTGTTGGTGGTGATGGTCAAGACCAAGGCCGAAGGCTGCTCGCGCTATGAAGCCATGGCCCCCATCGACGAATTGATGTGGAAGATGCAGAACACCGAGGGCGTGCAGTCGGCGATTTCCCTGGTGACCGTGTCCAAGCAAATGATCAAGGGCATGAACGAGGGCAACCTGAAATGGGAGACCTTGTCGCGCAACCCTGATGTGCTGAACAACTCCATCGCCCGGGCCGATGGCTTGTACAACAACAGCTGCTCCCTGGCGCCGGTGCTGGTGTTCCTCAACGACCACAAGGCCGAGACCCTGGACCGCGCGGTGAAGGCGGTGCAGGACTTCGCCAAGGAAAACAACCGCGATGGCCTGGAGTTCATCCTAGCCGCCGGTAACGCCGGCATCGAGGCGGCCACCAATGAAGTGATCAAGGAATCGGAACTGACCATCCTGATCCTGGTGTACATCTGCGTGGCGACCATGTGCATGATCACCTTCCGTTCCTGGGCGGCGACGCTGTGCATCGTGCTGCCGCTGGTGCTGACGTCGGTGCTGGGCAACGCCCTGATGGCCTTCATGGGCATCGGTGTGAAAGTCGCGACGCTGCCGGTGGTCGCGCTTGGCGTCGGGATCGGCGTCGACTACGGCATCTACATCTACAGCCGCCTGGAAAGCTTCCTGCGGGCCGGGTTGCCGTTGCAGGAGGCTTACTACCAGACGCTGAAATCCACCGGCAAGGCGGTGCTGTTCACCGGTTTGTGCCTGGCCATCGGCGTGTGCACCTGGATCTTCTCGGCCATCAAGTTCCAGGCCGACATGGGCTTGATGCTGACGTTCATGCTGCTGTGGAACATGTTCGGTGCGCTGTGGCTGTTGCCGGCGCTGGCGCGGTTCCTGATCAAGCCGGAGAAACTGGCGGGGCAGAAGGGCAATTCGTTGTTTGCCCATTGATGAGGGACAGAACCTGCCCAGCACAGCCCTAGGGGCGAACCCATGTGGGAGCGAGCTTGCTCGCGATAGCGGTGTGACAGCCAATGAAGGTATTGAATGTCCGTCAGCCATCGCGAGCAAGCTCGCTCCCACAGTTTTTTTTGCGCTCAGCGACTGATCACTCCAGCCTGCAAGCCCTGGCCATCAAGGCGCCAAGGGCAAGAACTTGCTCTGCGCCAACGACTTGCTGAGCTGTCCTCGATGCACGTTCACCACCGCATAAGGGCTGGTGGCCTTGGCCAGCAGTGAGTGGTAGTGCTCCTTGCGTTGTTCCTTGGTCTTCAGGTGCGCGACGCTGAAATTGTCCTTCGGTGTGTCAGCCGTTTCGTAGTGAAAATGCGCATACCAGAGGGGAAAACCATCGCCGTCGTTGATGGCGTATTCCTGGAGGAAATCCTGTCGGCTTCCTTTCAAGGCCTTGCGATCCCCGAGCCGTGCGACTTGTAGCAGGTTCTTTTCGAACAGGAACCGAAGGTTGCCGTCGGTAGGCGGCAATTGCAGGCTCAATTCGGTGCGCAGGGCGCTGCCCTTGGCGGTCAGGCTGGATACCGCGTCTGACAACTGTTGGCTCAGTGCCTGGTCTGCCGGGGTAAGCGGGGTTTGCGAGGCGGTGAACGCCCGGTCGAGTTCCTCGGCAAGCTTGCGAAACCGACTCGCCTCATTGTTCATGATCTCCTCGATTTCCTGAGGATGGCGGCAGTTTTTCTTGTAGCTTTCAGCGCGGCGCAGACGTTCGTCCAATTCTGCGAGCAATTTGCGCGCATCGCTCTTGATCGCCTTGACCGATCTCGTCTTGGGAGCCGGGGTTGGTTTGCGTATATCGACGGCATCCCACACATCGTCGTGACGCGAGTAGGTGGCCAGTAGCGTATCGTTGAAGCGCAGCTCGACGACTTCAATCGGCAGGGCCGTGCCGGCCGGCTTCAAGTCACCGATCAGGACGCCACGGTTGCGGGTCCTGATCACCTTTTTCTGTGGGCGTCCGGCGGGCACCCTGGACTGTTTTGGCGCACGCCTGCGCGGCTTTGGCTCGGGCTTGATTTCTGCGGCGAGTTTGCCGGAGACCTCTTGGTAAAGACTCTCGATCAGCTTGAGCAACCTGTCGAAATAGGATTCGTTGAGATTGTCGGCGTAGAGCGTCTTGACTCCCTGTAAGGCATCCAAGGACTTGCCATATTGCTCAGTCAGGCTCGTCAGTACCTCCAGCTGTTCCGAGGGGGGGAGTTCATACATCCGCAGTTCGCAATGGGAGCGCACTTGTTCCCCCAAGGGCACGACGATGCGCAGCAGGCTCTCGGATAGGTTGGAACTGGAGTTTTTGACCGACAGCATCGGAAGCGTAGCGAATTGCATGGCTTTGCTGCTGATTGAATTTATTTCGTCGAGCGGCCGGTCTCTGGTGAGGCGCTCGAACGCCTGGGCCCCGGCCTCATCCAGATTCAATAAGCGTTCGAGAAAATCGTCCTTGAGTTCCAGCCAATGGATCGCCTGATCATTGAGATCGCTCAGGGTGTCGAGATACTTCAGGTAGTCCTGCAGGTTAGTGACGACAGCCTCCACCTGATTGACGTCCCCTTGAAACTGAGGATGGGCATTGATGATGGCCGTGCGTTGATTTTCGGTGACTATGACGGCTTTGCGGGCATTGTTCACCACGTTTTCCAACATTCCGCGCAGGTCCGCAGGGGCAATTGCCATGCCCAGGCTGGCGCGTTCGGGCGCGCTGTTCACCAGCTTCAGATAAAGCTCGGTCTGTTCCTGGAGCAGGTCATAGTACACTTTGCGCTTCGCCGTGCGTTGTGCCTCGGTATAGTTCGCTCCGCTATCGAGCCTGATCATCACTTCCTGGGCCACTTGCAGGGCTCTGCCTCGAGCTGCGTCTCCCTTGACCACCTGATTGTATTCTTCTTGTAGTACCCGCCTTCGCTCCAGATTGAGGTCGCGCTGTGCTTGCATCCGTTTGGGGGGCGAGCCGCCCAGCAGGCGCAGGCGCAGATCGAGGGACCAGCGGCCCTGGCTGTCGACTTTCAACGGCGGACCATTTCGACTGGGGTCGAGTGGGTCGACGATGGTCGCGCTGCCGTCCGCTTCAGGGTTGACCTGATACAGAACGTCTTCCACCTCGGCATGCCATTTTTTGTCGATCACGTACAAACCCTCGTACGGGCCATATTCGATGGGTTCGGGCATTGCCGGAGGGCGTGATGCCTGCAAACGCAGCAGCCGGGCGCGTTGTTCCGATGTCAGGCGCTGGCCGGCGCTGGCGAAACTGAAGTCCAGGCGTCTACTGGCGGCTTCGGCGTGGGCGCCAGGCACGGCGACGGTTCCCTCCACCACGGTGGGTGGTGCCGGCGCGGGCCACTGCTCGGCAACGGTGCGTGGCGCCGGGGGACGCATGGCTTGCTCCTTCAGCGATGGGGCCAGCGCCGCACGGGTGACCGGCGCATGACCGGTGGGCAGTTGGCTCACCAGCATCGCCAGGTTGACGAGCAGATCGACGGCGGCCAGTTCCCGCGCCACCGGGTCCTCGCTGATCAGGGCCGGGATGTCCTGTTGGGCGCTGGCCATCAGGTTCCATAGCCAGACGCTGGTCATGGCCGGGCCGCGCAATAAAGGGAACAGCAATGTGTTGAACAGCAGGCTGCCGCCCTGGAGCAACACGGCCCAGCGGCTCTCGCTATTGGACACCGAGTTCCGGTCGGCCTGGGCGACCAGGGCCTGGGCATTGCAGCCATAGAGATACTGCATCAGCTCGCCGTTGTGCAGCGCTTGCAGCAGTTCGCCGTCGGTGTCCTGCGTGGCGAGTGTGGCCGGGGCGGGCTTGTCGGGGACGTTGAACTCGTCACCGGGAAAGAACCGCACGATGTGTGGCTCCAGGAAACCGCCGTTGGCGTACACCGGGCGGGCGGCGTCGGACAGCCAGGTCAGGACGCTGTTCTGCAGGTCCCCGGCGGCGGCAATGGCCTGAAACAGCGCCTCCCGTGTCGGGAACTCTTGCAGCGCAGGGGCGTAAAGCGGCCGATACAGCAGGTGCGGGCCGGTCGTGGCGTCCTGCGCCTCGATAAGGAACATGTTGGTCACGGTATCGGGCTGGGCCTGGGGCTTGCGCACCAAACTCAGGTGGCGAATGACCACCGGGCGACCGTTGACCTGTTGGCTCGCCGCGGCAGGTTGGAGAACCGCTTCCAGCAGGCGCAGGCCCTGGAGGGTCATGCCGTTTTCGTGGTCCAGCCGCTGTTTCAGCGCGTCGAGGGCCAGTTGCGCGGGGATCTGTTCGGCGAACATCCGTTGACGGTTCTTTGCCTGGGACGAGCTACCGAGCAGGTGCTGTTGCAGGTAGCGAGGATAGGTCGTGCCAATGTCGACCTGTTCGACCAGCCCGGTCACGAAGTCTGGGGTCAACCAGGTCGGCAGCGTCAGGCCCAGGCGATGGCTGAGCGTGAAGTGGCCGCTGGGGCGGGCGACGAGATTGTGGATGGCCAGTTCGGTCAGGCTCATCTGCCGCTTCTCGCTGAGGCCGATGGTCCCGGGGTAGCCTGCGGAAACGGTGAAGTTCAGCAGCACATCGTCGGGTTGGTATTGGCTCGATGGCAGCTTGTCCGGGCTGCTGTCGTTCGTTTGCTTCATGGCGCTGGACAAGGCACTGGCGGTAAAGGCCTTGATGTCCTCGATGCCACTGAGGAAGGTCTGGCCCTGGTGGCGTTTTTTGGCACTGGCCAGGGCCAGGCTGTAGTGCTGGAGCGTCGTCTGGTCGGCGATGGAGCTTTTTTTCAGCCAGCGGGGCAGCAAGGGAGCCAGGCGTGCCGAGGTTTGCGGCGAGAGTCTTGGGGCTTCCAGCAGGTAGCGAGCCGGGTCGCTCAAGTCGTTGTAGAGATTCTTCAGGCTTTGCAGGTCGATCCCGGCGGGCAGCCGTATAGCCTTCAGCTCGGCCAGTTGCTGCTCCAGCAACATCGCCGCCTGGCTCTCGAAGACGTCGCCGCTTATCTCGTAGCGCTGGCAGGTGACGGTGTCGACGGTGTAACGGCTGGCGATCGATGCGCCCCAATGCCGATTGAAGGCGTCCAGGGAAGCAAAGGATTGCACGGCGCTGCCGGGGCTGCACAGCAGGACGTCGGTGGTGCCTTTCGTGGCGCGGACCAGGAGGATCTCGCTGCCGACCAGTACGGTGCTGGTGGTGCCCCGGGTGATTCGGGTTTCCAGGTTGTAGGCGTACACAGGCGCCTGTGGGTCGAGACGAAAGCGTGGCTCCCGGTCCGGCCAACGGACGACCTGGTCAAGGGCTTCGCGGGCTGTGTCAGCGAGCCCGGGCTGTTGCAGCCCGCGGATGCTCAGCATGTTCCTCAGCACATCGCTGAGCCAGCGCCAGCGGTTGCCGTGGCTGTTCCCATCGGTTGCGTCCATGTCGTCGCCCCAGTAACGGACCAGCGTATCCTCCAGCCCGAGCGGTACGCTCCAGGCCAGTTCCAGCAGCGAGTTCTTGATGACCTGGATGTCTACTTCCTGGTAGCCAGCCCGGAGCCGGTGCGGTGGGGTGTCGGAGAGAAAACAATCCAGGTTGCCCCGTGGGCTGAAATCCACGGGTGTGCCAACGGCCAGGTGATCGAGCACCACGGGCATGAACGGCTGGAATTGCCAGGCGCGTCCAGTGGCGTCCGGAGTCGCCAATTGGACGGTGGAGAGGTCGATGTCCAGCCAGGAGTATGTTCGCTTGATAGCCTGTTCGAGCATGCGTTGCACGATCTGTTCGAAGGTCGGGTGGTTGGCGAATTGCAGGCTGACGCTTTGCGTCAACGCGGGGATGGCGTCTGCGGAGGAGGGAGCGGTCATGAGAAGTCCTTTTCACAAAACATGGCCGTCGGGATGACGGCGAGAAAAGTATCGACTTCTCTGTCCAGTGCGGGTGGTACATAAATACCACCCCGCTAACGAGCGGTTGTGTGAAGCCTCTTCGGTGGCGTCGGGGGGATGAAGGACAGGACCGTCAGGACGGATCGTTGCCCAGCACAACGTTCAGCGCGCTACGGGCATCGTCCAGTTGCACCAGGGTCGCGTGGCGGGCACCGAGGGCATCGCGGTTCTCGATGGCGGTGAGGATCGCCTTGTGACGCGGCATCGCCAGTTCGTGCAGGTTGGGCCGCTGGTTGGAGTGCTTGAGGGCTTCGGCGATGGCCACCGACAACATGTTGCAGAGGTTGGCGAGCAGGTCGTTGTGGGTGGCATCGGCGATGCGGCTGTGGAAGTCCAGGTCCGGTTGCAGCACGGCCTCGGGAGTCGGGGCTGCTTCCATGCGTTGGTAGGCTTCACGGATGGCGGCGATGTCGGCCTCGTCGGCGAACTGTGCGGCGAGGGCAGCGGCGGCCGGCTCGATGATGCTGCGCACGCTGGTCAGCAGGTTGAAGAATTCATTCTGCGGGCTGCTCTGCATCAGCCAATGCAGCACGTCCGGGTCGAGCATGTGCCATTCCCGCCGGGCCTTGACCACCGTGCCCACCCGCGGACGCGAATACACCAGGCCCTTGGCGACCAGCACGCGCGTGGCTTCGCGCAGCACCGGGCGGCTGACCGCATACTCTTCGCACAACAAGGCTTCGGCGGGCAGTTTATCGTCCGGCTTGAAGCGCCCGGAAACGATCTGCATGCCCAGTTCCTGGACGATGCGCGCGTGCATGCTCTTGCGGTCGGAGGGTTTACGGTAATCCATGGGACGCGGCGCGATCCTGTGCGAGGGGAGTGTTGCGCATGATAGCAGGCGCGGCGATGGCGGGTCGCTAGTGCGATTCAATGCTGACGCCGACCTACTGTGGGAGCGAGCAAGCTCGCTCCCACAGGGGATGGATGGGGGTCAGTGGGAGTGGCGTGGTACTTCGGCGCCGCGGCAGCCCACCAGGAAGTCGAAGTCACAACCCTGGTCCGCTTGCAACACATGGTCGATGTACAGCTGGCGGTAGCCGCCCACCAGCAGTTGCTGCGGGGGGACGATGTCGGCCAGGCGCGCGGCGAGTTCGGCGTCGGGGATGTCCAGGTGCAGGCGACCGCTGGCGCAATCGAGCTCGATCCAGTCACCTTCCTTCACCGCCGCCAGAGGCCCGCCGGCTGCGGCTTCCGGCGCCACGTGCAAGACCACGGTGCCGTAGGCGGTGCCGCTCATGCGCGCATCGGAAATCCGCACCATGTCGGTCACGCCCTGGGCCAGCAGCTTGGCCGGCAAGCCCATGTTGCCGACTTCGGCCATGCCCGGGTATCCCTTGGGCCCGCAGTTCTTCATCACCAGGATCGAGCTGGCGTCTACGTCCAGCTCCGGGTCATTGATCCGGGCCTTGTACTCGTCGAAGTTCTCGAACACCACGGCGCGACCGCGATGTTGCATCAGTTCGGCGGTGGCGGCGGACGGCTTGAGCACCGCTCCCAATGGCGCCAGGTTGCCGCGCAGCACGCAGATACCGCCGTCGGCGCGGATCGGGTTGTCCAGGGTACGGATGACTTCATCCTGGCCGTAGATCGGTGCGTCCTTGGTGTTCTCGCCGATGCTCTTGCCGTTGACGGTCAGGGCATTCGGGTTAGGGATCAGGTTGGCTTCGCCGAGACGCCGCAGTACCGCGGGCAGGCCGCCGGCATAGTAGAACTCTTCCATTAAAAAGCGCCCGGACGGCTGCAGGTCGACGATGGTCGGCATGCCGCGGCCGATGCGGGTCCAGTCGTCCAGGTCCAGTTGTACGCCGATGCGTCCGGCGATGGCCTTGAGGTGGATCACCGCGTTGGTGGAGCCGCCGATGGCGGCGTTGACGCGGATGGCGTTTTCGAAGGCTTCCTTGGTCAGAATCTTCGACAGCTTGAGGTCTTCACGAACCATTTCCACGGCACGCATGCCGGACATATGGGCCAGCACATAACGCCGTGCATCCACCGCCGGAATCGCCGCGTTGTGGGGCAGGGAGGTGCCGAGGGCTTCGGCCATGCAGGCCATGGTCGAGGCGGTGCCCATGGTGTTGCAGGTACCGGCCGAGCGGGACATGCCGCCCTCGGCCGCGAGGAAATCGTCAATGGTGATGGTGCCGGCCTTGACCTGCTCGCTCAATTGCCAGACCACAGTGCCGGAGCCAATGTCCTGGCCTTTATGCTTGCCGTTGAGCATCGGCCCGCCGGTGACGACGATGGCCGGGACGTCGCAACTGGCGGCGCCCATCAGCAACGCAGGGGTGGTCTTGTCGCAACCGGTGAGCAGCACGACGCCGTCAATCGGGTTGCCGCGAATCGCTTCTTCCACATCCATGCTCGCCAGGTTGCGGGTCAGCATGGCGGTGGGGCGAAGGTTCGATTCGCCGTTGGAGAACACCGGGAATTCCACCGGGAAGCCTCCGGCTTCGATCACGCCGCGCTTGACGTGCTCGGCGATCTGCCGGAAGTGCGCGTTGCACGGCGTCAGCTCCGACCAGGTGTTGCAGATGCCGATGATCGGCTTGCCGTGGAACTGATGGTCGGCGATGCCCTGATTTTTCATCCAGCTGCGGTACATGAAGCCGTTTTTGTCGGCGGTGCCAAACCATTGGGCCGAGCGCAGGGAGGGTTTCTTATCAGACATGATCGATTCTCTTATTGTATGACTATATTGTTCTAGCGTGAGCGTAACATAAGCGCAATTTACGCGGTTTGGAAGTGTTGTTGGGTAAATAGTATTACTATATAGTCCGATTCAACGGAGGGGTTGTCCTGGCGGTCATTCGCGAGAGAAATCCCCCGAGGTTCCATAACAACAACAATCGGAGACCGGTCCCATGAGCCAGGAATTGCGGCTTATTCGTCGCATTACGCTGAAACTGATTCCCTTCCTGATCCTGCTTTACCTGATCGCCTACGTGGACCGCTCTGCCGTGGGCTTTGCCAAGCTGCACATGGGCGCCGACCTCGGCATCGGCGACGCCGCCTACGGCCTGGGTGCCGGGCTGTTTTTCATTGGTTATTTCCTGCTGGAGATCCCCAGCAACCTGATGCTGGAACGCTACGGTGCCCGGCGCTGGTTCGCCCGGATCATGATCACCTGGGGCGTCATCACCATCGGCATGGCATTCGTGCAGGGCCCCCACAGCTTCTATGTGATGCGCTTTTTGCTGGGCGCGGCCGAAGCCGGGTTCTTCCCGGGCGTGCTTTACTACATCACCCAGTGGTTCCCGGTGCGCCATCGCGGCAAGATCCTCGGCCTGTTCATTCTGTCCCAACCTATTGCAATGATGATCACCGGCCCGGTGTCCGGTGGCTTGCTGGGCATGGACGGGATCCTCGGCCTGCACGGTTGGCAGTGGCTGTTCATCGTCATCGGCCTGCCGGCGGTGCTGCTGACCTGGCCGGTGCTGCGTTACCTGCCGGATGGTCCGCAACAAGTGAAATGGATGGACCAGGCCGAGAAGGACTGGCTGACCGGTGAGCTGAAAAAAGACCTGCAGGAATACGGCCAGACCCGCCACGGCAATCCGCTGCATGCCCTGAAGGACAAGCGCGTCTTGTTGCTGGCGCTGTTCTACCTGCCAGTGACCTTGAGCATCTACGGCCTGGGCTTGTGGCTGCCGACGCTGATCAAGCAGTTCGGTGGCAGTGACCTGGTGACTGGCTTTGTGTCGTCGGTGCCGTACATCTTCGGCATCATCGGTTTGCTGATCATTCCTCGCAGCTCTGATCGCTTGAATGATCGTTACGGTCATCTGGCCGTGTTGTACGTGTTGGGCGCCATCGGCCTGTTCCTCAGCGCATGGTTGTCGGTGCCAGTGTTGCAACTGGCGGCGCTGTGCCTGGTGGCGTTCGCGCTGTTTTCCTGCACGGCGGTGTTCTGGACCTTGCCAGGGCGTTTCTTTGCCGGCGCCAGTGCTGCGGCGGGTATTGCGCTGATCAACTCGGTAGGCAACCTGGGCGGTTACATCGGGCCGTTCGTGATCGGTGCGCTGAAGGAGTACACCGGCAACCTGGCCTCGGGCCTGTATTTCCTGTCCGGTGTAATGGTATTCGGCCTGGTGTTGACCGGCGTGGTCTATCGCCTGCTGGAGCGCAAGCACGTGCTGCCGGCGGATCAGTTCGCCGCCAGCGCCCGGGGGGCGACGCGTACCTGAGGCCACTGCACTCAACTGTGGGAGCGAGCTTGCTCGCGATGGCGGTCTGACAGACGACATCATGGGTGAATGTGCGGCCGCTATCGCGAGCAAGCTCGCTCCCACAAGGGGCTGCACCGAATTCAAGTTTTGCTTACAAGGAGAAAGATATGCGTTTAGTTCAGTTCGAATTGAGTAACGGCGAACGCCGCGTCGGTGTGGTCGACGGCGACCAGGTGCGGGAAGTGCAGGGCGCCGCTAGCGTGCGCGAGCTGGCGCTGGCCGCCATCAAGGCGGGTGTGAAGCTGGAGCAGCAGGTCGGTAGCCTGGGCCTGGGGGCGAGTCATGACTACGCCCGGTTGCTCAGTGAGCTGCGCATCCTGCCACCGCTGGACCATCCGGACCCGGCGCACCTGTTGGTCAGCGGTACCGGCCTGACCCACCTGGGTAGCGCCTCGGCCCGGGACAAGATGCACCAGCAGGCCGGCGACGAAGCGACCATGACCGACACCATGCGCATCTTCAAGTGGGGCGTGGAGGGCGGTAAGCCCCAGGCCGGGCAGGCCGGCGTGCAACCGGAATGGTTCTACAAGGGCGACGGCAGCATTGTAGTCCGCCCGGGCCATCCGTTCCCGCTGCCGCCCTTTGCCGAAGACGCTGGCGAAGAGCCGGAAATCAGTGGCCTGTATGTCATCGGCCACGACGGCAAGCCCTATCGCCTGGGCTTCGCCGTGGGCAACGAGTTTTCCGACCACGTGATGGAGCGCAAGAATTACCTGTACCTGGCCCACTCGAAATTGCGCAGTTGCAGTTTTGGCCCGGAACTTCGCGTCGGTGAACTGCCTCAACATCTTTCCGGAACCAGTCGTATCCTGCGCAATGGCGAAGTGCTGTGGCAGAACGAGTTCCTCAGCGGCGAGGCGAACATGTGCCACAGCCTCGAGAACCTGGAGTTCCACCACTTCAAGTACAGTCAGTTCCTGCGCCCGGGGGACGTGCACGTTCATTTCTTCGGCACCGCGACCCTGTCGTTCGCCGACGGCATCCGCACCCAGCCGGGGGATGTGTTCGAAATCAGCCAGGCTGAATTCGGCGCGCCGCTGGTCAACGGCATTGCCCCGGTAGACGCGGTGTTCAACCCGGGTACTATCGGCACACTTTAAAAGGAGACTTGCGATGAACCAGATCCTTGGCCACAACTACATCGGCGGGGCGCGCAGCGCGGCCGGCCAGACCCGCCTGCAAAGCGTCGACGCCAGTACCGGCGAGGCCTTGCCCCATGATTTCATCCAGGCCACGGCCGAAGAAGTCGATGCGGCCGCCAAGGCTGCGGCTGCGGCTTATCCGGTCTACCGGAGCCTGAGCGCGGTGCGCCGGGCCGAGTTCCTGGAGGCCATTGCCGATGAACTGGACGCCTTGGGCGATGAATTCGTGGCCGTGGTCTGCCGTGAAACCGCGTTGCCAGCGGCGCGGATCCAGGGCGAGCGCGGTCGCACCAGCGGCCAGATGCGCCTGTTCGCCAAGGTCTTGCGTCGAGGCGATTTCTACGGTGCGCGCATCGACCGCGCCTTGCCGGAACGCACGCCGTTACCGCGTCCGGACCTGCGGCAGTACCGCATCGGCCTGGGGCCGGTGGCGGTGTTCGGCGCCAGTAACTTCCCCCTGGCATTCTCCACCGCCGGTGGCGACACGGCGTCGGCCCTGGCGGCCGGTTGCCCAGTGGTGTTCAAGGCCCACAGCGGCCACATGGCGACCGCCGAACACGTGGCCGATGCGATCATTCGCGCGGCGGAAAAAACCGCGATGCCGGCTGGCGTGTTCAACATGATCTACGGCGGTGGTGTCGGTGAATGGCTGGTCAAGCATCCGGCGATCCAGGCCGTGGGCTTCACCGGCTCCCTCAAGGGCGGGCGTGCCCTGTGCGACATGGCGGCCGCACGGCCGCAGCCGATTCCGGTGTTCGCCGAGATGTCGAGCATCAACCCGGTGATCGTCTTGCCGCAAGCGCTGGAAACCCGCGCTGAGAGCGTCGCTCGCGACTTGACCGCCTCGGTGGTGCAGGGCTGCGGTCAGTTCTGTACCAACCCGGGCCTGGTGATCGGCATTCGCTCGCCGCAATTCACTGCCTTCACCCAGCAAGTGGCCGCGCTGATCGGCGACCAGGCGCCCCAGACCATGCTCAATGCCGGCACTCTGCAAAGCTACGGCAAGGGCCTGCAGAAATTGCTGGCTCACCCGGGCATTGAACACCTGGCCGGGCGCGAGCAGCAGGGCAACCAGGCCCAGCCGCAGTTGTTCAAGGCCGATGCCAGCCTGCTGATCAACGGTGACGAGGCGCTGCAAGAAGAAGTGTTCGGTCCGACCACGGTGTTTGTCGAAGTCGCCGACCAGGCGCAATTGACCGCCGCGCTGAACGGCCTGCACGGCCAACTGACCGCGACGATGATTGGCGAGCCGGCGGATTTCGAACGGTTCAGCGAATTGACACCGCTGCTGGAACAGAAGGTCGGCCGCATCCTTCTCAACGGTTATCCGACCGGTGTCGAGGTGTGTGATTCGATGGTCCACGGCGGGCCTTACCCGGCAACGTCCGATGCCCGGGGTACCTCGGTGGGCACATTGGCGATCGATCGCTTCCTACGCCCGGTGTGCTTCCAGAATTATCCCGACAGCCTGCTGCCGGAACCGCTGAAAAACGCCAACCCGCTGGGGATCCTGCGGTTGGTGGATGGGGTGCCGGGGCGCGAAGCGCTCTGAGGATCGGGGTGGGGCCGTGGCATTGGTGTTGAATGTGCCGGCCTCTTCGCGAGCAAGCTCGCTCCCACACTGGATCTTTTGTGAATACAAGATCTGTATTCACTGAAATCCTAATTGTGGGAGCGAGCTTGCTCGCGATGGCGATCGCCCGGTCAACCTCGCTTCTGAAGTGATGGCCCAAGGTCCACTCGCCCATTGGGTTATCATGGTCACTTTCCCAACGACCGACTGATCACCATGACTGCCGTAACCGACCCCCTGCTGCAAGCCCTCGACTCCTGCGACATGCTGATCATCGACGGCCTGCACGCATTCAATTTTGAGCTCGACGATCAGGACCAACTGCACGTCGAGTGCATGAACGGTCGCACCCTCGAGCACTGGCGTTTCACGCCGGCGCAAATGCAGGCCGCGACGTTCGACAAGGCCTCGAGTCACTGGATTATCACCAGTGACTCCGGTGACCACCGTCTGGAATGCGTGGACGCCACCAGCGGCCACGACGATGAGGACGACGAAGATGAAAATGCGTAGTTTCTGGCCGCTATTGATGGCCGGCAGCCTGGGCGCCATGGGCGTTCAGGCGGACACCGAAGAACGTCATCAACTGCTGGTGGGGTCCTATACCGCCGGGCAGAGCCAAGGCATCTATCGGTTGCAATTCGACAGCCGTACCGGCCAGATCGACGCCAACCCGTTGCAAGTGATCAAGACGGACAACCCCTCGTGGCTGACCCTCTCGCCCGACCTGACCCGGCTGTTCGTGGTCAACGAAAATGGTCCGGGCCAGAAAGACCCGGTGGGCAAGGTCAGTAGCTATGCCATCGACCCGAAGACCCATGCCATCAGCCTGATCAACCAGGTGCAATCCCTGGGCAACGAGCCGACGCATTCCAGCCTCAGCGGTGATGGCCGGCATCTGCTGGTCAGCAACTATTCGGTCGTGGAGGACCCGGGCGGCACCCTGGCGGTGTTGCCGGTGGGCGCCGACGGCAAGCTGTCGCCGGTGGTGCAGTTGAGCAGCCATCAACCGAGCCGGGTCAATCCCGAGCGGCAGATGTCGGCCCACGTGCACTCGGCGGTCTCGTCGCCCGATGGCAAGTACGTGTTCGCCAACGACCTGGGGGCGGACAAGGTGTTCATCTACCGCTACGACCCCAAGGCCAATCCCGAGCTGCCGCTGACTGCCGCCGAGCCGGCCTTCGTGCAATTGCCACCCGGCAGCGGACCGCGTCACCTGCTGTTCAGCGCTGACGGCAAGCACGCCTGGCTGACGATGGAAATGACCGCGCAAGTGGCGGTGTTCGATTACCAGGACGGCCGCCTGACCCAGCGCCAACTGGTCGACCTGGCCGCCGGCAAACCCCAGCCGGGCAGGGCGGCGGCTGCGCTGCATGCGTCCAGGGACGGCAAGTTCCTCTACGTCAGCAACCGTGGCACCACCAACGAAGTGCTGGTGTTCGCCATTGACCCGGCTGCGGGCACGCTCAAAGAGCTGCAGCGGCGCTCGGTCGAAGGCGATCATCCGCGGGAGTTCAGCCTCGACCCGAGCGGGAAATTCCTGCTGATTGCCAATCAGAAGAGCAACCAGATCGTGGTGGTCGAGCGCGATCCGAAGACCGGCCTGCTGGGTAAAACCGTGCAGAAAATGCCGATGGATGCGCCGAGCGACTTGAAGTTCATGCTGCGTCAATAGACCGCAGGCCTTGTTTTTCAAGGCCTGCGCCGTTGTATCAACGAGACTGATATTCGCTAGTACTACAAAGCATTTCAAAGCGAGACGCCTCGGCGCGTAAGTTTGCTCCACGGCCCAACCGGGCAAGTCAGCCAACTGAATCCGAGGTCTACCGCCATGAATCTGAATCTCTTCTCCGTGATCGCCGCTTCCGCCATCTCTGCCACCGTGGCGCTGCCCGCCAGTGCCAGTGTCGAGATCAGCGACAAGAAAAACCGTACCCAGAGCTACACAGAGAAATACCTGCAACAAAGCGCCAACTTCTATGCGGCGCTGGACCACAAGACCCAACACTGAAATCTCGCGCAACGACTGAAGCCTGCGATCTTTTCATCTTCACCGAACACCGGATGGAAGAGAAAAGATCGCAGGCTTCGCCGTTTCTGGAAAAATCTCGCTGTAATATCACTTGGCCATGTGTTTAAATTTGACGCTGACAAATTGACTCCTTCGCAGATAAGGATGGACACCATGGCGATGCGTCTGGCAGTGATGCTGCTGTTTCTCTACTCCACGCCGATTGTCTCGGCGGCCCAACCGGATACCGGTGAGTTGGAAGTGGCGCGCGAGCGATTGCTGAGTTTTCTGCACGATTGATAGGGGCAGGGGCTGGTTGCTTTTGTGGCGAGGGGATTTATCCCCGTTGGGCTGCGCAGCAGCCCCCTCAAAGGACAACCTGATCAACCTGACACAGCGAGTTGGTCGCTTTGGGGCTGCTGCGCAGCCCAGCGGGGATAAATCCCCTCGCCACAAGGGTTTTGTGCAGGGCGTTACTTGGCCATGATCGCCACAAACAGCTCGGACGCCAGGAACCTCTGCAACCAATCCTGTAGCCGAGGATAGGGCGCCTGGGCAAACCACTCGCGGTCGACATGGGCGAACTGGCGCACGAATGGCAATAGCGCCACATCGGCCAGGCTCTGGTGATCCGCCGCCAGGAATGACCGCGCTTCAAGTAACCGCTCCAGCCGGCCCAGGAACACCTCGCCCTCGGCCCGATAATGTTCCATCGGTTGTTCAGGGTGGCGCTCGGGGTACTTGTAGCGATTCAAGTGCAGCTTGAACACCTGGTCGTTTTCCTCGACCAACGCCGCCGTCAACGCCTGGCCGTCGGCGTTGTCCCGTAGCCTCCAGTCTTGCGGGTCGTGCTGGGCCAAGGCCCAGCTCATGATCTCCAGGCTTTCATCGATCACCCGGCCATCGACCTGCAGCACCGGCACCGTGCCTTTGCTGGAGAGGGCGAGCATCTCGGCGGGCTTGGCCTTCAGGCTGACTTCGACAATCGCCACGTCGACCGCGCTGTAGCGCAAGGCCATGCGCGCCCGCATCGCGTAGGGGCAGCGGCGGAAGGAATAGAGCGTGGCGCGGCTCATTTCACCTCCACGGTGCTCAACCCATTGCCCTGACGACGGACCTGGATCTGCACTGGGATCCGCTCGTGCATTTCCTGCACGTGAGAGATCACCGCGACCTTGCGGCCTTGGGCCTGCAAGCCGTCGAGGGCATCCATCGCCAGTTGCAGCGATTCGGGGTCGAGGCTGCCGAAGCCTTCGTCGATGAACAGCGATTCGATCTTCAATGTGCTGGACGCCATCGAGGCCAGGCCCAAGGCGAGGGCGAGGGAGACCAGGAAGGTTTCGCCGCCGGACAACGAATGCACCGAGCGCAGTTCATCCCCCATTTCCGTGTCCATCACCAACAGACCGAGCATGCTGCCGCCACGCTTGAGCCGGTAGCGGCGCACCAGTTGCCGCAATTGGGCATTGGCGTGATGCACGAGCAAGTCGAGGTTGTAGGCCTGGGCCAGCTTGCGGAAGCGGTCGCCGGTGGCCGAACCGATCAGGGCATCGAGACGTGCCCAGCGCTGGTATTCGGCGTAGGCCTGTTCGATCTGCTGGGCCAGGGCCTGGTTGGCGTTCTGCCGGCGCTGGTCTTCGGCCTGTTCGGCACGCAGTTCGGCGCAACGCTGTTCGCTGACGGCGAATCGAGTTTGCAGTTCGGCGAGGGCTTCGGCGAGTTGCTCGGGCGCCAGGTTGCCGTTGTGCTGGGCCTGGTGGTTGTGCAGGCGCTGCTCGCGTTCGGTGAGCAAGACGCTGGCCTGTTCGATGGCTTTTTCGCTGTTGAGCAAGCGCTGGCGCAACTGGCCGACGTGTTGCTCGTCCAGGCTGAGCAGGGCTTCAAGGGCGGCATCGTCCAGTTCCGGATGGCCGGTGCGCCACTGCGCGATACCCGTGGTCAACGCCTGAAGTTCGTGGTCCAGGGATTGCGCCTGTTCCTGGCGGGCCTTGAGTTCGGCGGCCAGTTGCACAAGGCTGTTGCGCACTTGCTGCAACTGCTGATTGGCTGTCGCCTCGGCCTCCCGGGTCTGTTCCAGGCGCTGGTCGAGTTGTTGTTGCCATTGTTCGGCGCTGAGGTGTTCGCCGAGCAGTTGCGCGAGTTTCTCCTGGCAGGCCTGCTGTTGCTCGCTCAGGGCGTTGAATTGCAGGCGGGCCGCTTCCAGCTGCTGGACGCGGGTTTGCTGACGGTCCTGCTCTTTCTCCAGGGTCTGCTGGCGCTGGCGTTGTTCGTCCAGTTCGTCGCGTTGCTGTTCCAGTTGCTCCAAGCGCTGGGCGATCTGCTGGTCGAGCTGCAGGAAGGTCGCGGCGGGTTCGCTGCGCAAGGCCTGCAAGGTGTCCGCCGGCAGCAGGGTGCTGAAGTGGGTCAGTTCCTCGTCCAGGCGCTGGCGGTCGCGGGCCAGTGCTTGCTGCTGGTTGCCCAGCTGGTGTGATGCCTGCTGGCTGGCCGCTTCGGCCTCGCGCAGGCGCTGGCCCAGGCGTGCGGCGTCCTGTTGCAGGGTCAGCAGGGCGGCTAGGCGTTGTTCGTCCTGGCTGATGCGCAGGTGCAATTGGCTGTTCTGTTGGGCCAGCCAGGCATCGCGCTTGCCCGAATCCTGGGCCAGCAGTTGCGCCGACGACGGGTGGGCCTCCAGGCTGGGGGCCAGGCTCTGTTGCTGGCTGGTGAGCTGTTCCTGCTGCTGTTTGAGCTCCTTGAGCTGGGCAATGACCCCGCTGTATTGCGCCCGCAGGTCGATGACTTTTTCATTGAGCCGCTCGACGGCTTTGCGAGCGTTGGCCTCTTCGGCTTCATCGAAGCGTCCGAGGTTTTCCAGCAGGGCTTCGGGCTGATGATAAGGATGCTCGACGCTGCCACACACCGGGCAGGGCTGCTGGTCTTGCAGCTGTGCGCGCAATTGTTCGACGCTTTCGCTGCGGGCCAGGCGCTGGCGCTCCAGCAGTTCGCGGGTCACGGTCAGGGTCTGTTCGGCGATGGTCAGCTCGGCCTTGGCTTCGCCACCCTCACGCACCAGGCGGTCACGTTCCTGCAACGCCTGTTGTTGGCGTCGCTCAAGCTCGGCTCCTCGTTTGTCCAGCTCTTGCTGACTGGCCCACAGCCGGGTCAGGTCTTCGAAGGCGCGCAGTTGCTTGCGGTTGTCTTGCAGTAGGGTGCCGAGCAATTGGATCTGTTCGGCCACGGCCTCCGGCTCGGCGCCGGCTTCCTTGTACAGCACCTCAAGGTCTTGTCGGCGGCTGGCCAGTTCCTCGGCGGCACGGGCGGCGCCTTGCTCCAGCATGGAGAGTTCGGCCTGGCCCTGGTTCAGGCGATTGCCGATCAGCATCAGTTGTTGGAGGCGATCGCGATAGGCGTTCCAGGCGTCGCTCAGTGGTGCCAGGTGCGTACTTTGTTCAAGCTCGCCGGCGATGCGCTGCAAGCGCTCGGCCACCTGTTTTTGCTGTTCGAGCAAGGTGTCGATGGCGCGCTGGCCTTCGGTGCAGGCTTGTTGCGTCTGGTCCTGGTGCTCGGCGGCCTGGCTGGCGTCCTTGACGAGGCGGGCGAGGGTGCTTTGCGCCTCGAAAGCCTGGCGCAATAACGGCGCGTTGTCGCTGCTTTGTTGCCGGGCCGCGGCCAATGCCAGTTGCGTGACGCCCAGGCCTTTTTCCAGTTCGGCTTGCTGTTGGTGCAGGTCGATTTGCTGCTGGGTGAGCTGCTGGATCTGCGCGGCCAAGGGGTCGAGCTGTCGGCTCAGTTCCGCCTGGCGGATGAACTGATGGCGCTGGGGCGCCAGTTGTTCCAGACGGGTCAGTTTCAGGCGTTCGTCGGCCAGGGCGTTCCAATCGGCCTGGGCCTGTTGCAACTGTTCGGCGGCGCTGGCGTGTTCATCCTGCAATTGGCGCAGGTCGCGCAGCCAGGTGTGTTGCTGCTCCAACTGCTTGAGTTGCGCCTGTTGGGCCTTGAGTTGTTGCTGGGCGTCGTTGAAGCGCTGGTCGAGTTCGGCCCGGGCTTCGGGGGCCAGCGGGGTGACACCGGTGGCCTGGTCCTGCAGCTGTTTGTGGGTTTCCTTGGCTTGCTTGGCCTTGTCGAAGGCGCGGCGACCGAGGCGGGTATACAGGGCGGTGTCAGTGAGTTTTTCCAGCAGTTCGCTGCGATCGTTGTCATCGGCCTTGAGGAACGCGCTGAACTCGCTCTGGGCCAGCAACACGGCACGGGTGAACTGCTCGAAGTTCAGGCCCAGGGCGGCTTCGAGCTGGGTCTTGTATTCGCCTTTCTGGCTCGCCAGCAGTTGGTCGTTGTCCAGGTCCCGCAGGCTTTGGCGGCTGGCTTGCAACTTGCCGCCGGCCTTTTCCCGGGCGCGATTGGCTTCCCATCGAGCCCGGTAGCGGCGTCCGTCGATGCCGCGAAAATCCACTTCGGCAAAGCCATCACCGGTGCCACGGCGCAACAGCGTGCGCGGATCGCCCGTGGCAATCTCGCCATCGACGTCCGGCACCTTGGCATCGCGACCGGTATTGTTCAGGCGCGGTACGGCGCCGAACAGCGCCAGGCACAAGGCGTCGAGCAGTGTGCTTTTGCCGGCGCCGGTCGGGCCGGTAATGGCGAACAGGCCGGCGCTGGCCAAGGGTTCTGCGGTGAAATCGATTTCAAACGGCCCGGCCAGGGACGCCAGGTTCTTCAGGCGGATCGCGAGAATCTTCATGGTTGCTCGCTCTCCATCTGCACGTCTTGCAACAGCACGGCAAAATCCTTGAGGGTCTGTTCATCCACTTCGTTGCCATAGGTGTCCTGCCAGGCGCGGCTGAACAGTTCCTGCGGGCTGAGTTGATCCAGTTCCACCAGCGTGTTGCCGTCATCGGCACTGCCGGCGCCACCGTTGCCGGCGTACTCGGCGGCAATCCGTACCAGGCGCACGGCCTTGCCTTGCAGTGCGGTTTCGACCTGGTGGCGCAGGTCCGGCTGCGGTTCGTCGAGGCGCACCCGCACTTCCAGCCAGGGCTGGCGCTGGACATCGGCCAACAGGTCGATGTCGGGCAGGTCCTTGAGTTGTACCAGGATCTCGGCCAGCGGTGCCGGGCCCAGGCGTTGCAGGTTGACGGCTCGGGGAATCAGGCGCGGCTCGACCTTGACCAGGGTTTCGCCGTCCAGGGTGATGTCGAGAATCTGATGCTGGTAGCCAATTTCCGAGAATGACAGCGGGATCGGCGAGCCGCTGTAGCGGATACGCTCTTCGCCGTTGACCTTCTGCGGTTTGTGCAAGTGGCCGAGGGCGACGTAGCTGATGCTCGGGCCGAACAGGCTGGCGGGCAGGGCCTCGGCGTTGCCGATGATCAGGCTGCGCTCGGAGTCCTCGGACACCGAACCGCCGGCCATGTGCGCATGACTGATGGCAATCAGCGCCTGGCCTTTCTTGCGCTTGCTGTTGGCCGCGGCGATCAGCCACTCATGCACCTGACCGATACCTCGCAGGTAGTCGTCGCCCAGTTGCGCGCCGGTGACCTCGGCGGGTCGCAGGAACGGCAGGGCCAGGCACCACGCCTTGACCTTGCCCTTGGCATCGGGCAATGGCAACAACAGGCGCTCCACATCCAGTTGGCCGTCGTCCAGCCACAACACCCGGCCCAGGGCGTGGGTGCGCAAGCGTCGCATCAGCGGCGCAGGCAGCTCGATGCGCGAGCCGGAGTCATGGTTGCCGGCGATCATCACGATGGTCAGGTTGGCGTTTTGCTCATGGGCGCTGACGATGAAGTCGTAGAGCCGCTCCTGGGCTTTGACCGGCGGGTTGACGGTGTCGAAGATGTCGCCGGCGATCAGCAGCGCGTCGGGTTTTTCGTGGGTCAGCTGACGCAGCAGCCAGTCGAGGAAGCAGGCGTGTTCGAAATCGCGTTCCTGACCGTGCAGGTTTTGCCCCAGGTGCCAGTCGGAGGTGTGAAACAGACGCAAGGCAAACTCCAGAAAACAGATGATGGCCGCGGCGAAGAGAAGGGCGGCTAAAAGAAAGAGAGTTTACTGGGAAACGGGGGGGAGGACTTGTTCAACTTCGTTGGATGTACCGATCAAGTCTGGAGTCAACTCTGTGGCGAGGGGATTTATCCCCGATAGGCTGCGGAGCAGCCTTGGAATCCTACATCTCCATTTGTCTGTTTGATGGCGTCGACAGTGTTGGGGCCGCTTCGCAGCCCAGCGGGGATAAATCCCCTCGCCACAGGTACTGTGGCTGGCTTTATTTCTCTGCATCAATGCGTGGGTTATTTGGGGTAAAGCGGTGGCAATCCCGAATCACCGGCTGAATCCAGCGCCCCTTCGGTAGGCGGGATGGTGCGGATGGCGCGCCACAGGTCTTCGCCTTGCCAATGCTGGCCGGTCTCGCTGTAGAGCGCGCCGTTGAGGCCGTCCAGGGCGTCGGACAGCGGCACGAAGCGCGCCGCCATGTCGGCCAGGGTTTCCGGCTGCTGGCGGGCCCAGGCATCCAGGGCCTGGCGGGTGGCGTGGGGGTCGTTGGCCAGGCAGGCGCGCTTGAGGTCGTCCAGCAGGGTGCGCGGGCTCGGTCCGGCCTGGGCCGAGCGCAAGATGGCCGGCTGCCAACGGGCACGCCACCACAAGCCAAAGCCGAGCAGCGTCGTGCAGGCCAGGATCAGGCTGCTCAGTTGCCAATACCACAGGGTTTCGCTGTCGACCGTCGTCACGATCTGCGCCGTGCCGGCGGGCGTATCCACCATCAGGCTCGGATTGTTCGCCACCTGCAGGGTCCGCGCCGGGAGGCTGGTGCGGTCCAGGTGATCTTCCAGGGTGTTCCACCAGACCACTTCCACCGGTGGCAGCTCGATGGTGCCGCTACGGTTGGGCACTAGCGCCTCGCGGTCTTCGCGGCTGCCCACCAGCCCGCGTTCACTGCTGCGGCTGCTGAGTACCGGCTGGTCCGGATAACGTCGCAGGCCATTGATCTCAGTGGCCGGCAGCGGTGGTAATTGGGCGCTGGCCAGGCCTTCGGCTTCCAGGGTCAGGCTGCGGGTCAGGGAGTCGCCCACCTGGCTGTGGGTCGGTTCCGGGCTCCAGCTTTCGCTCAAGGACAGGCTGCGTGCCGGCAACCAAGGCACGTCGGCCGGGTAACTGGCGGGCTTGGGCTTGACGCTCAGTTGCAGCAACTCGGAGCTTACCCGCATCAATTGGCCGGGCTTGGGGCCCGAAGGGACTGCGTCCTGGGCCACCGGTTCGACCAGGGTGGCGCTGAAGGTCTGGGCCGGGATCGTCAGTTCGCCGCTTCGCTGCGGGTAGATGCCATAACGCAGCTCGATCACGCCGTGGCGCACATCGTTGATGACCTTTTCATAGGTGCGCGATTCGCCCAGTTGTTCGGTGCGGGCATCGGGGATATGCAGCGGCGTCAGGCTGCTGTCGTCGTACAGCGACACCGAATGGTAGATGCGCAGCGTCAGGATCGCCTGGGCTTGTACGTACACTTGGGTCTGGTCGAGGCTGGCTTCGATGAACACCGGTGCCAGGGTCCCGGACGCATTGCGGGTTTCGCTTTCGATGACTTGCAAGGTGATCGGCTGGCTGGTCACTTCGCCCAGTTGCAGCGGGGGAATGATCACGGTACCGCTTTGGCGCGGCAGCAGGGTAACGATCCAGCGGGTGGTGGCGCGGTTCTCGCCGTCGAGGGTCGTCAACTGGTTGACCTGACGGGTGCCGCGCACATCGAACAAGGCCTGGAGCGGGCCCAGGTCGGGTTTGCCGAACAACGTGGCGTCGTTGGATTCCAGGGTCAGCTCCACCGTTTCCCCGGAGTTCAGGCGGCTGCGGTCCACACTGGCCGTCAGCTGTGCAGCCTGGGTTCCAGAGGCCCAGAGCAGCAAGACGAGGAGGTAGGCGGTGAAGCGGGTCATGGGGTTTTTCCCTGGGCCTGATGGCTTTGCTGTTCATACCAGAATTTACGCCTGAGCAGCTCACCGGGATTGTCCGGGATCTGGCGCAGCCATTGTTCCATTGCCTGGCGTTGTTCTTCTTCATTGCGCTGGCCGGCGGCGGGACGCAGCGGCGGCGTGGTGGTCTGCTCGTCAGGCAGCTCGCTGCCCGGCACATCCTGGGCGGTGGGCGCTTGTGCGGTCCGTGGAGGCTGGGATTCGTCCGGCGTCGCGGTGGCCTCGGCGGAGGGGTGCCCCGTCTCGGAAGATTGGCTCGTCGAAGCGCTATCCGGCGTTTGTTCGCCCTGGCCCGGCTCCTCGCGTTCGGCGGGCTTGGGCTCTGGCGTCGGTGGTGCCTGTTCGTTCAACAGGCTCTGCACCAGGGCCTTGTTGGTCTGGGCGGGGCGCAGGTCGGGTTGCAATTCCAGGGCTTGTTCATAGGCATCCAGTGCGGCTTCCAGCTCGCCGCTGCGAGCCAGGGCGTTGCCACGATTGTAGTGGGCACGGGCGTCGTTGCCTTCGGCGAAGCGCCGGGCGGCTTCGCTGTATTGGCCGGCTTCGTACAGGGCGACGCCTTGCCATTGGCTGTCTTCGAAGTGGACGGCGGCTTCGGCGGGGCGCTTTTGCTTGAGCAAGTGCTGGCCCTGTTGGTCGGGGCGCAGCCACAGGTCCTGGAATTCGAAAGCGTGGCCGGTTTGCGGCAAGACGAACAGCAGCGGCAGGCAGAACAGCCAGCCTCGACGCCCGGCGCAAGCGGCCAGCAGCAACAAGGGCAGGAGCAGCCAATAACCCTGGTCGGCCCAGGTGTCCAGGCGCAACGTCTGGCCGTCGCTGCGCAGATGGCGAGGACCGTCCAGCAGACCCAGGCCGCGCAGGTCGCTGTCGTCCAGCCGCGCCGGTCGGTAGCGGCCGTCCAGCTCGTTGGCGAAGGCCTTGAGGCCCGGGCTGTCCAGGCGCGGTACGAGGATCGAACCCTGGGCATCCTTGAGGTAACTGCCATCTTCCTGGGCCACCGGTGCGCCTTCGCGGGTACCGATGCCCAGCATCAGCCATTGTGTGGCGGAACCGTCCAGGACCTGGCGGATGCCTTCACGTTCCTGCTCGTTCAACGACGAGCCGATCAGCAGGATCCGACCGTGGCCGAGTTCACCCTGGTCCAGCAGGGCCATGGCTTTATGAACGGCCAGGTCGGCGCGATGGCCGCTTTGGGGCATGATCGACGGCGCGAGGGCTTCGAGCAGGTTGGTGCTGGTGGCCAGGTCGTCGGACAGCGGCACCAACGTGTGGGCGCTGCCGGCATAGACGATGATCGCGGTCTGGGCATCGCTGCGGTTCTGCAGCAGGTCCAGCACCTTGCGTCGGGCCTGTTCCAGGCGCGTGGGCGGGACATCGGTGGCGAGCATTTCCGGGGTCAGTTCCAGTATCACTACCAGCGGATCGGCGGGTTTCTGGCTGGTCTGTTCGACCCGCGCCCAGCTTGGCCCCAGCAACGCCAGCACGATCAACAGCCAACCCAGGCCCAGGGCAATCCATGGCAGCCGGCTTTCCCGGCCACTGCCGCCACTGAGCAGTACGGCGTGGAAGGCCGGCGGCAGGATCATCTGCCAGCGGCCGAGCCGTTTCTGCCGATGCCACAGTTGCCAGAGCAACCAGCCCAGCAACGGCAGCAGCAACACGAACCAGGGGCGCAGCCAGTGTGGCCAGAGGGCGATCATCGACGCCTCCGCAAGCGCAGGCGCTTGAGCCGCTGGCGCCACTCGGTGTGTTGGGACGGCTGGAACAGCGGCTGGTTGAACAGGCGTTGCAGTGGATTGTCCGGCCAGCGCGCCCGGGCCACCAGCAATATGCTCAACAGCAGTGCAACGACCAGGGGCCAGTGATACAGCGCCAGGGCAGGGCGCGCCTGGGTCGGTTGCTGGGTCACCGGTTCGAGCTGGTCGAGGGTGCTTTTGATCGCCAGCAATTGCTCACCATCCTGGGCACGAAAATAGCGACCGCCCGTGACCTGGGCAATGTCCTTGAGGGACGGTTCGTCGAGGTCCAGGCTAGGGTTGACGCCGAGGAAGCCCGCCGTGCCACTTTGTTCCGGGTCGGCACCAATGCCGATCGGGTAGATTTTTACGCCTTCGTCGGCGGCCAGCCGCGCGGCGGTCAGCGGGTCGATTTCGCCGCCGTTGTTGGCGCCGTCGGTGACCAGGATCAGTACGCGACTGTGGGCCGGACGCTGGCGCAGGCGCTTGAGGGCCAGGCCGATGGCGTCGCCGATGGCGGTATTCTTGCCGGCGATGCCGATGCGCGCCTCGTCGAGCCAACGACGCACGGTGCGGCGGTCGAAGGTCAGCGGCGCCTGCAAGTAGGCCTGGCTGCCGAACAGGATCAGGCCGACCCGGTCACCTTCGCGGCCTTCGAGAAAATCCCCGAGCATGTGCTGGACCAGCGCGAGGCGACTGACTTCTTCGTCCTTCCACTGCATGTCGGGAAAGTCCATGGAGCCCGAGACGTCCACCGCCACCAGCAGGTCGCGACCGCTGGCGGCAATGGGCAGCGGTTCCCCCAGCCACTGCGGTCGTGCAGCGGCGATCAGCAACAGCAGCCAGAGCAGGATAAAGGGCGCTTGTTGCCGCCAGGTCGGCAGATTGGCCCGGGCCCGACGGCCCACCAGGCCTTCCAGGTCGCCGAGGAAGCTGACCTTGAGCGCCGGCTCGCCGCTGTCGGCCGCCGGCAGCACCAGGCGCATCAGCCAGGGCAGCGGCAAGAGGGCGAACACCCACGGCCAGGCGAATTCAAACATGTTTGCGAATCCAGATTTCGACCGCCTGGGTCAGGCCGGCGATGGCTTTGTCATCGAGCTTGCATTCGGGCTTGTAGGCGCCTTCCACCAGTACCATCCAGCGCGTCAAGCCAGCGGCCGGGCAACGGTTATCCAGGAAGGCCAGCCATTTGCGCCCGTTGAGGGTGTGGCTCTGGCTGTAGGGGTAGTGGTTGCGGCACAGGCGCTTGAGCAGCCCGTTGAGTTGCTGCAACCAGGCACCGGCCGGTGCGCCGTCGTAGGGCTTGGGCAGTCGGGCGAGTTCGGCCAGTGCGGCCAGGCGCACCGGGTCCAGGGGTTGCTCGCTGCGGTTGGCGGTGCGCTTGGCGGGAATGAACCGGCGCAATTGCCACAGCCCCAGGCCCAGCAACGGCAACATCAGCAGTAGCAACCACCAGCCCGGCGCGGGCGGCCAGAAGCCAATGGGCGGTGGCGCCATCAGCGGCTGCAATTGATCGAGGCTGCTCATCGGCTTTTCCCAGCCCGCTTGGGGTTCAGGTATTCGCGCAACTGCTCGACCATGTCGCCCTGGGTACTCAGGGGCATCATCAGGATTCGCAGCTTTTGCGCCAGCAATTCCCAACGCGTCTGGCGTGCCTCGGCCTGGGCGCGATAGGCCTGGCGCAGTTCGAAATTCAGGGTGTCGAGCTCCAACTGCGCGCCACGCTGGGCGAAGCGCAGCAAGCCGGCGGCGGGCAAGGCGTGATCCAGTGGGTCCGACAACGGCAGCAGCAGCAGGTCGCAATGGCGCGACAGCAGGCTCAGTTGCTGTTCGGCGCTGTCGGACAACGCACGCTCGTCGCAAATCACGATCACCAGGCTGCCGGGCCGCAGCACTTCCCGGGCCCGACGCAGGGCGATGCCGAACGAGTCGCGGTCCGGCTCGCCCTCGGTGTGCAGTGACTGATTGACCCGCACCAGCCGGTTGAGCAATTGCAACAGGCTCTGTTTGCTGCGCCGCGGCTTGACCTCGTAATGGGTGTTGTTACCGAACACCAGGCCACCCACCCGGTCGTTGTGCCCCAGCGCGGCCCAGCCGATCAGACTGGCGGCCTGGGCAGCGAGCACCGACTTGAACATCAGCCCCGAGCCGAAGAACAGCCGATGGCTTTGCTCGATCATGATGAAGATCGGCCGCTCCCGCTCTTCGTGGAACAGCTTGGTGTGGGGCTCCTGGGTGCGGGCGGTGACGCGCCAGTCAATGGTGCGTACGTCGTCGCCGGCCTGGTAGACCCGCACCTGATCGAAATCCACCCCGCGCCCGCGCAGCTTGGAGTGATGCAGGCCGATCAGCGGGCTGCGCTGGCCCGGTGTCGAGAACAGTTGCACCTCGCGCACGCGATGGCGCATCTCGATCAGCTCCGAAAGGCTGACGCGGATGCCCGGTGCGGGCGCCAGAGGGTTATTCATGACTCATGCTCAAGCGACAGCGACGACGTCGAGAATCCGCTGCACGACCCGATCCTGGTCGATGCCGGCGGCCTCGGCTTCGAACGACAGTATGATGCGATGGCGCAGCACGTCGAAGAGCACGGCCTGGATATCTTCCGGGCTGACAAAGTCGCGCCCGGCCAGCCAGGCATGGGCACGGGCGCAGCGGTCAAGGGCGATGGAACCCCGCGGACTGGCGCCGTAGGCAATCCATTCGGCCATTTCCGGATCGAACTTGGCCGGGTTGCGGGTGGCCATGATCAGTTGCACCAGGTACTCCTCCACGGCGTCGGCCATGTACAACCCGAGGATTTCCTTGCGTGCGGAGAAGATCGCCTGCTGGCTCACGCGGCGCTCGGGCTTGGTCTCGCCGTTCAGCGCTTCACCCCGGGCCTGCTGCAGGATGCGGCGTTCCACGGCAGCATCGGGAAAACCGATCTTGACGTGCATCAGGAATCGGTCGAGTTGGGCTTCGGGCAGCGGGTAGGTGCCTTCCTGCTCGATCGGGTTCTGCGTGGCCATCACCAGGAACAGCGGCGACAGTTCATACGTGCTGCGTCCGACACTGACCTGGCGCTCGGCCATGGCTTCGAGCAGGGCCGACTGGACTTTGGCCGGGGCACGGTTGATTTCGTCCGCCAGCACCAGATTATGGAAGATCGGCCCTTGCTGGAACACGAAACTGCCGGTTTCCGGCCGGTAGATTTCCGTGCCGGTAATGTCGGCGGGCAGCAGGTCAGGGGTGAACTGGATACGATGGAACTGCGCTTCGATACCCTCGGCCAGCTCTTTGATGGCCTTGGTCTTCGCCAGCCCAGGCGCGCCTTCCACCAGCATATGACCGTCGGCGAGCAAGGCGATGAGCAGGCGCTCGATGAGTTTTTCCTGGCCGAGAATCTGCGTTGAAAGAAAGGTTCGCAGCGCAAGCAGCGCTTCACGATGTTCCATCGGTGACTGTTCCTGGAAAGGGTGGCCCCAGGCGTTCGGATAACGCCGGGGCTGGGGGCGTTACTTTAATGCATGGCAGGGGGTGGCGACTAACGGGATTTTGATTGGCCGTGTGAATTGTGATCGGCTTGGAAAGATTGTGGGGTGGGTTTGCTTGCCATGAATCCCACCCGGACAGGCGCACAGCCCCCGGTGGCGAGGGAGCTAGCTCCCGCTTGACCGGGCTGGCGCTCCAGTGCGAAAGCACTCACAAAGTGAAGGGGTGTTTATCGGGATGTAGGAGTGCTCTGGAACAGGCTACGTTGTCTTGCGCCGTTGCCTACAACTGCGCCAGAATCCGCCGGCTTGTGCGCTTGGGAGGCAGGTTCTATCGTTTCCGGGTCGCTGATGAATCAGCGATCGGGTTTGGTAGCCCGGCTTTTGACTTGTCGCACAGCCCCTGTAACAGAGGCCTTTTTGGTATCTGTTTTATGGCGGTCATGCGCAGGGCGTCTTCGGACGCGCCGGTTCTCCAAGTCACCGGTCTACCAACCCGCGTATGGCCGCCACCTTCGTTTGGTAGCGAGGTTGATGGTCTCCTTTTTCTGATTTGGAGATTCATTCATGTTCAAAGTAACCCCGAACCCACCGAACACCGATCCAACGTCACCGCGTCCAAAAACCAAGTCTCAAAAACACGACGAAGTCACCGACCGAGTCCTCGACCATTACCTGAACCCCAAACCGGACAAACCCGAAGCAGAACCTGCCCTGGGCCAACTCTTCACCGTCAACAAAGACATCGACACCGAAAGCCTGCTTGCCAACCTCAGCGAAACCCTGGCTTCGGCCAATGCCATGGTCAATGACCTGGCCTTCGACCTGGACGGTTCACGCCGGCATTTCCTCCTGGGCATTCAGCAACTGATCGAACTGGGCGGTCTGCTGGCGAACCGTGCACTGGACAACATCGAAGCCCGTCAGCCGACATAGCCCTTGTGGCATTCCTTAAATCCTGGGCAAGCCGCAAAAACCTGTGGGAGCCGAGCTTGCTCGCGATAGCGATGGTTCAGGCTCCATCTAGTTGACTGTACCGCCGCCATCGCGAGCAAGCTCGGCTCCCACAGGTTCTGCGGCAGGCCCAGGATCTGAGTGTTGCCACAGCCCCAATGTGGGAGCGAGCTCGCTCGCGATGACGGCAGCAGATCCACCACCCTATTTCGCTAGCTCTGCATCCGAATCTCATCCACCAGCAGCTTGACTGCTGGCCTGTCGACCAACTCCCGCCACGGACCATCGTCCACGATTGCCCCGTCATGCATCACAATGACCCGATCAAACCGATGCAGGTGGTCAACGTCATGGGTGACACAGATCAACCCCTGCCCAGCAAAAACGTCGAATAACAGGTCCCAGAGGGGCGTGGTCAGCCTGGGTTCGATGGATGCGCTTGGCTCGTCGAACATATTGAATTTTCCGGGCTTGTTGATCAGGCGCAGCAGCGATAGGCGTTTGGCTTCACCTCCCGAGATATTCGATGCATTTTCGCTGACTTGACGTGTTGTCACGATCTCATCCAGTTCCAATTGCTGTATGGCTCTAGACAAAATCGGCGATGCGTTGCCTCCGAACAGAACCGATTGTTCAAAAAAGCCTTCCAGAAACCGTGGTTGTTGGGGACAGTATCTCAAGGCGTCCAGGTGAGCTTGACCGGTCAAAAGTGAGACCGGTGCCGAGTCGATACTCAGTTGGTCTCGCGTTGATGCATCAAGTCCGGCGAGCACTTCCAGAAAAGTGGTTTTGCCTGCACCGCTAGGGCCCGTAACGGCCACTGACTGCCCTTGAGTAAATGCCAGGGAGCGCTTGATCGACAGGCGAAGCGGTCCTGCTCCTGCCACTTCGCAGGGGCCGAGTTCCAGGACTGAGGACCGCTGGAAATCGACCCACGCCAGCCGATTGCTGCGATCGAAATCCGGAAGTGATAGCAGACCTTGAAATTGATGCTGGTCTGCAAGGAACTGATCAAGAACACGATACCCTTCAGTCAAGGTCGAAATACTGAGCAGATAGCTTCCCGCGATTGAAAAAATGGCAACCAACTGCCCGACACTGATACTGGGCTGACCCGACAGTTGGTCCACGACGCCCCAGTAGAGCAATCCCCCAGTGGAAAGGCTGATGAACAGTATCTTGGCGGTGCTCAGCAGGCCGCCCGATGATGCTGTAGTCACCGCAGCGTTGGCATAGCCTCCGAACGCCGCGTTCAACGGGCGCAGGGCCGTAGGTATGGTGCTTTCCAGTTTTATGACTTTTCCTGCGTTGAGGGTGTTGTAGAGGTGGGCACTTAATTCATCTTCCTGTTCATTGACTGCATCGATGTGCT
Organism: Pseudomonas sp. R151218B TE3479; assembly: GCF_053629195.1. Lineage (NCBI taxonomy): Bacteria > Pseudomonadati > Pseudomonadota > Gammaproteobacteria > Pseudomonadales > Pseudomonadaceae > Pseudomonas > Pseudomonas sp. R151218B TE3479. The sequence goes on along the minus strand of NZ_JBRJHV010000001.1, from coordinate 4,761,487 downwards.
TTCTCCGCCATCTGATGATTTTATGGGTAGCAGCCAGATAGATGATTCCGAACGCCGTCATGCTCAAAAAGATTTCACTGCCCCCAATATAAATAAAAGCCGCCCCAACAACTAGGAACTCCAAGAGTACGGGGAGCGCAATGGTCACAATGAACGTTAGCAGTTGTTCGTGAGCAGTAATTCCGCGCTCGACCGATTTGATGAAGTGGCCGATCCTCCAGGAATTGAATAACGAAAACTCCTTGCCCATGAGTTCGGTGATCCACTCGATGGACGCATTCATGATAATGCTTTGTACCAGCTTGGACAGCGCATGGATTTGCAGCGGAGTGATGATGGCATGAATACATCCCGCGACAATCAAGCCTGTCGTCAGTGCGAGCAGCGTGCTGGATGCTGGGTTTCTGTTGCCTTGCAGGGTGTCGATGATGGTTCCAAGTAACAGTGGCGGGGCGAGTGTGATGAGTTTGAGTGCGATGATCGTGACTATGGTCACTGCTAGGAGTTTGGTGTGTTTTTTATAGGCGTTTTTTATCATTGTGCGGATGCTGTGCATGTACTCGCTCCTGGTCGATTCGTGTTTCGGTAGTTCAACCGCGCAACACGTGCTGAGGCGCCACCAAGCGACCGCTTCGAATGATATTGAAGCGCTCAAGTCCTGGGATATAAACTTGAGTGACAAGGCTGTTGCTTGAAAAACGGGCTACGGTTCGACGGAATATTTTCAATCCTGTATTTGATAGGTTTTTTTGCAGTGTTTCTAATTGTGCGGAAACTGTCGCGGAGCCGGTGTGCGCAGGAATATCAATAATAGGAAGTGTCGCACTTGTGACTGGTGCGAAGTCAATTAGATGTTTAAGGTGCTTTGATTGAGATAGTAAATCAAAAGCTTCTCTATCTATAGATTCTTCAGTTGCATCATATAAGTCCTCGGACTGGAACTGTTCAGTTACTGCCCTTTGGATTGCAGTATGGATTTCAAGTGAGCATCCGGAGCCAATGGGTGAAAGATGGTGAGGTCCAGGGCCTGCTTTGGGAAATGCCACGGCAAAATAAACTGACAGCACATCCTTGATAATAATCACTCGCAGTTTTCTCACTGATGCCAAGGCAGAGGGGTGACCCCTCAGCGCTGTTTCAAGCAAAGCGGTAGAAGGTATGTACAGTTCTATTGCCGGGCCGAGGCCACAGATAGTCATATAGAAAAGAGACAGGATATGCCTCTCGATTATTTCGTGCGTACCATGTAACAGTGCTTCGTTCTCTGTGCAACCAAAAGCAATTCCTGAGTTTGATGAGTAGCGAGATAGAAAATGCAATGCGGAATTCGAATCTTCGTGGACGGATTGCGTCGTTTCAGGGCATAGAAGGGCGCAAGGGGCGAATAACTCTTCATTGTTGTCGAGCGACGTAAGCCTATAGCATTCGATTAATCTTCCGGTGTGAGGCAGGCTGGTAAAAATCCCATCTTCTGTGACGGCTTTTTGAGTAGCTATCTTATCGGAGCGATACCGTGGGGGAGAATCAGCAAGCGGCTGAAAGGTGCTGAAGTGTTCAATGCTTTCTGCCAGTGCGCCTATGAGTGAGTCTGGTCCCTTGCCAGCCCCCGATTCAACTAGATTATCGTTGCCATCAAACAACTCAGCCGTCGCTACTAGCTTGGATGGTGTCGTGTACCGTGTTACTGCACTGAGGCCCAGTGTATGAAGCGTGGACATGATATTGAATAGCGCTTCGGTGGGTGCCAGTTCTCGTTCGGACATATGAATCTCCGTTAATAGATGCCGGAAGGAGATCCTTCCGGCATCTGTTCGTCGATATTTAATCGGTCACTGGTTTAATTGATCAGTGACGCAAAAAAATCGGCTTCCGTTTCGAGGAGGCCTTTAGAAAAACCTAATGCCTGTGGCAGACCAAAGAAGGTATTATTTATTTCAGAGCGTTTCCTGCCCATGTCGATTTACTCCAATGTAGTTAATGGGTGTCGCGACGCGAGTGCCCAACTTGCGTGTGTTCGCAAGTTATTAATTAATAACATTGAGGTGGGGTGAAGGCTATTGCGGGACTTCCGAGGCTGTCGTAGGTTTGTTCTTGCTGTTGAGTAGGAGGGCGATGTAGGAATGTAGCTGCTTTGTTGAAAGCATTGTTTCTCGCTACTGTTTTCGTCGTTTGGAATGTTTATAATTTTAAGAACGGATCGAAAGGGCCATCCGACAAGGCTGCAGAGGTGTTATAAGGCGGGGGTGTCCGGGGAAGTTTGTGTTGCGTGCAGGTCTGAATGGACACGGTTGCCATCGCGATCCTGCTTGCGATGGCATATTCGAAGGCGGCAATACGTCAGTCTACCCACGCCCCCGCATTCACCAGATTCGCCGGTCGCTCCCCCGCCAATGCCGCCAACAGGTTGCCCACCGCACAGCGCGCCATCGCCTCCCGTGTCTCATGGGTGGCCGAGCCCATGTGGGGCGTTGCCACCACGTTGTCCATCTGCAACAGCGGCGAATCGGCATTCAAGGGCTCGTGCTCGAACACATCCAGTCCCGCGCCACGGATCTGGCCGTTGCGCAGGGCGTCGATCAGTGCCGCTTCGTCCACCACTTTGCCTCGGGAGATATTGATGAAGAGGGTCTCGGGACGCATTCGGGCAAACGCCTGCGCATCGATCAGCCCCTGGGTTTCAGCCGTCAAGGGCAAGGTCAGGCAAACGAAGTCCGCCTGCTGCAACAATGTTTCGAGGCTGCAATAGCGTGCGTTGAAACGCTGCTCGACCGCGGGCTTGGGCGAATGGCTGTGGTAGAGCACCGGCATGCCGAAGCCGAAGTGCCCGCGCTGGGCCAAGGCTTCGCCGATGCGCCCCATGCCGATGATGCCCAAAGTCTTGCCATGGACATCGGTACCGAAATGCCGGGGGCCGATGCTCTGTTGCCAGCCGCCTTCGCGGACCAGGGTGGCCAGTTCCACCACGCGGCGGGCGGTTGCCAGGATCAGGGCGAAACCGGTGTCCGCGGTGGTTTCGGTGAGCACGTCCGGGGTGTTGCTGAGCAGGATCCGACGCTCAGTCAAGTAGTCGATGTCGTAGTTATCGACCCCCACCGAGACGCTGGCGATGGCTTGCAGGTTCGGCGCCAGGTCCAGCAGCGCCGCATCCAGCTTGAGGCTGGCGCCCAGCAGGCCGTGGGCCGTGGGCAGGGCGTCGCGCAGTTGTGCCAGGCCTTGGGCATCGAGGCGTTCGATGAGCGTGACTTGGGCCTGGGCTTGCAGACGAGCCATCAATTGAGGTGACAGCGTTTTGTACAACACCACGTGCTTTTTCATGGATGGGTCTCGATTCAGGAACGGGCGGGCGCCGGGTTTGGCGTCGCGGGGTGGGAGACGGTCCGGTCGCTGGCGCCGGGCTTGAGGGCGAGGGTCAGCACGACCGACAGCAGCAAGGCGCCGCTCATCAGCAGGAAGGACATGCCAGGGGAACCGGTGGTGCCGTTGAGGTAGCCCACAAGGTAAGAGCCGCCGAACGAACCCAGCGCGCCCATGCTGTTGATCAACGCCATGGCGCCGCCGGCGACATTGGCGGGGAGGATTTCCGGAACGATGGCGAAGAACGGACCGTATGGCGCGTACATGCAAGCGCCGGCGACCACCAGCAAGCCATAGGACCACCAGAAGTGCTCGGCTCCCAGCAGGTAGGAGGCGTAGAACGCGATGGAGGCAATCAGCAGCGGCGGCCAGACGAAACGCTTGCGCTTCTGCGCCTTGTCCGACGCCCAGGACACCACCAGCATGCCGATCACCGCGGCCAGGTACGGCAAGGACGACAGCCACCCGGCCTCGACCATGTTCATCTGCAGGCCAGCCTTGAGGATCGACGGCAACCACAACACAAATCCGTAGACGCCGATGCTCCAGCAGAAAAACTGCAACGCCAGGATGATCACCTTGGGAGAGCGGAAGGCTTCGGCGTAGTTCTTCACCGCCTTGATGCCGACCTGTTCGGCCGCCAAGGCACTTTCCAGATCATGTTTTTCCTGGTCGCTGAGCCACTTGGCCTGGGCCGGGCGATCATCGGCCAGGCGCCACCAGACAAAGGCCCAGAGCACCGCCGGCAGGCCCTCGATGATGAACATCCAACGCCAGTCGAATTGCTGCACCAGGTAACCCGAGACCACGGACATCCACAGCATGGTCACCGGGTTGCCGAGGATCAGGAAGGTATTGGCGCGCGAGCGTTCGGCCCGGGTGAACCAGTGGCACAGGTACACCAGCATCGCCGGCATCACCGCGGCCTCGACCACTCCGAGCATGAAGCGGATCACGATCAGCCAGTAGGCGTTGGCGACCACGCCCGTCAGGGTGGCCAGCGAACCCCAGAGGATCAGGCTGACGAAGATCAGCTTCTTCACGCTGTGCTTTTGCGCATAGATCGCCCCCGGGACCTGGAAGAAAAAGTAGCCGAGGAAAAACAGGGCGCCCAGCAGCGACGAGAGCCCTGGGGTGATCATCAGGTCCTCGGCCATGCCCGAGGCGGCGGCAAATCCATAGTTGGCCCGGTCGAGGTAGGCCAGGCTGTAGGTGATGAAGACGATGGGCATGATGTACCACCAGCGGCGGGTGGCGAGGTTGAGCGTTTGCATGTCGTTGACTCCTGAGCTTGTTGTTTTTGTTGCAGCAGGTGCGTTTTGGGGTGGCTCTATCGCGAGCAAGCTCGCTCCCACAGGGGTTAACTCGATCCCATGTGGGAGCGAGCTTGCTCGCGATCGGCGGTTTCAAATTCAGCCAATAATTCAAGGCGCGTCGGCAACCCTTCCATATCCCCACGGCTCTGCACCGCGCGGCTGCCAATCCAATTGGCGCGCTGCACGGCTTCGGTGATGGCCTGGCCTTCGAGCAATGCGCTGATCAGGCCCACGGCGAAGCCATCACCGGCGCCCACGGTGTCCACCACTTGGGCCACCGGCACGCCGGGGATGACGCCCTGGTCCAGCGCCGTGCGGTAATAGGCCCCGTCCGCGCCGAGCTTGATCACGACGATTTCGGCGCCTTGGTCCAGGTAAAACGCGGCGATGTCGGCCGGGTCGTCGAATCCGGTCAGCAGCCGGCCTTCGCCGAGCCCCGGCAAGACCCAGTGGGCGAGGGCGGCGAGGCGATTGATTTCAGTGATCATCGTCGACTCGCTGCCCCATAGGCTTGGCCTCAGGTTAGGGTCGAACGACAGGCTGCGGCCGGCCGTGCGCATACGGCTCATCAAGTCAAAGGACATCTCGCGGGCCGTGCCCGACAGCGCCGGGACGATACCGGTAGCGTGCAAATGACGGGCGTCAAGCAGCGCCGGCGCGATGGAACCGATCGACAGATGACTGGCCGCCGAGCTGCGGCGGAAATACTCGACTTGCGGGTCGCTGCCATCGACGGTAAGGGACTTGAACTGGAAGCCGGTGGGGTGCTCCGGGTCGACCGCCACGTGGCGACAATCCAGGCCCTCGTTTTCCAGGGTCTGCGTCACGAAGCGCCCCAGGGAATCGGCGCCGACCCGACTTAGCCATGCCACCTTGAAGCCCAGCCGCGACAGACCGATGGCCACGTTGCTGTCGGCCCCCGCAATGCGCTTGTGAAACTGGTCGACGCTGGCCAGGTCACCGCGCTGATCCGCCACCAGCATTGCCATGGTTTCGCCGAACGACAACACATCGAACTCAGACATGGGCAGGCTCCTGGCGCGATTGCCCGAGGCGGGACAGGGTGGCGACATGGCTGGCGGTCAATTGCAGCAGGTCATCGTCTTGCAGCGGGTACTCGGCGGCGCGCATCACCCCGGCGGGCATGTGTTTGAGCAGTTGTTCCCACACGTGCAGGTCGGTCATGGCCGGAGGCACTGCGACGAGTTTGCCGTCGGCGCGCCGGGCCACGGCCTTGCAGTGCACATACGCCACATACCGTCCGAGCTGTCGGGCGGCCACGGCGGCGGATTGGTCCTGCCATTGCCAGTTGCCAATGTCGAAGGTCATGGCGACGGGCAGCCCCTGGTGTTCCACCGCGGTGAAGAACCGTTGCAACGGTTCGATCCGCCCGCCCTGCAAGGTCTGGTCGTTTTCCACCAGCAACTGCACCGGGCTGGCGGCGAGCACCTGGGCCAGCGCCGAGAGGTCATTGGAGTCGGTGAAATGACCGAGGGAGACTTTCAGCCAGGTCGAACCGAACGCCTCGCCGCGTTGCAGGGCCAGCGCCAGGGCGGGATTGGGCCTGGACTGACCGGCGAGCCACAGTTCCAGGGGTGACGAAAAAATACTCTGCAGCCCCTGGGCCCGGGCAGCGGCGGCCAGTTCAGCGGGCTGTTCGGTGGTGAGCAATTCCTCGCGCCATTCGATGCGCGAGGCACCGGCAGCGGCCAACAGATCGATAAAACGGCCTTGGCCATGCTGCCGCACCAGGTCGGCGCCGTAGCTGGAAAGACTGATGGAGACGGGGGGGGTGTGCATTGTTGTTGTACCTCTGAAACCGGTTTCAGTTTTGTTCAAAAAAAAGCGTTCAAAAAAAGGGGGTGTGCTTTAGGGCCTCATCGCGAGCAAGCTCGCTCCCACAGGGATCTTCAGTGCGCCACAGATCCCGTGTGGGAGCGAGCTTGCTCGCGATAGGACCCTCACCATCACCGACCATTCCCAAGCGTCGACCCACGCTCAATCAACCGCGCCGCAAAATCCAGGGTCCGCACCGGCCCGTTGTCACCGCGCAAGCGCTTGAGCAGGCATTCGAACGCGCTGGCGCCGATCTGCGCTGTCGGTTGGGCCAGGGCCGTGATGCCGCTGCCCACCAAGGGGTACCAATCCAAGTCATCGAGGGCGATCAGGCCCACGTCGTCGAACAAGTGACAACCCAGCTCGCGCAACACCGTCGTGGCGGCCAGGGCGGCAATGCCATTGGCGCAGAACAACGCCTTGGGGCCATGGCCAGGCTGGGCAAGAAAGGCCTTGATACGCGTGGTCAACCGATCGCAGGTTTCCACCACGGTGCCGGCCAGGGCAGGCCGTCGTTGGATACTGGCCTTGAAACTCTCGACCCGCTCGATTCGCGAACTGGTGCCGTCGAACGGTTCGGTTACCAGCAACAGATCGCGGTAGCCCCGTTGTTCGAGGTGATCGAGGGCCATTTCGATGGCCGCCGGGTTGTCCAGCCCGACCAGGTCGCTGTCGAGCCGATCGACCTTGCGATCCACCAGCACCAGGGGCATTTCGCTGCGCAGTTCGAACAGTTCGTCACGGTGGTGACCCAAGGTGTTCACGATCAGCCCTTCGATGTTGTAAGCGCGCAACAAGGCCAGGTGCTGGCGTTCCTGCTCGTCGTCGCGGTCGGTGTTGCATACCACCAGGCTGTAGCCATGGCGACGGCAGGCGGTTTCCACGCCATGCATCACGGCAATCGAATAAGGGTTGCGGATATCGGCCACCAGCATGCCGATCAAGCGTGTGCGCCCGCGCTTGAGGCCGCGGGCCATCTGGTTCGGCCGGTAGCCCAACTCGCTGATGGCCTGCTCGATGCGCCGGGCGATGGCCTCGGAGAGCAGGGCACGGTCTTCGCCAATGAAACGCGAGACACTGGCCTTGGAGACCCCGGCGCGTTCGGCGACGTCGAGCATGGTCACGCGATTGCGCTGGGCGGCGGAGAAAGAATTCACGGATAGAAACCTGCTTATTGGAATTGTTTAGCGGTTCTGAAACCGGTTTCAGGAAACACCAGAACCCAATCGGTAGTCAAGGGCGGCGTGTGGCAGGCACGACCGGCGGTGCTTCGCTTGCGTCGGACAGTGGCAACGATCCAGGCATGTTTTCATCAGCGCCGGGCCACCCAGGGGATTTGCAGCGCGCAAGGCCGTGTGCTTAGCTGCCTGCCTCCCCAGCCCTTTGACTGTCGAAACCACCATGAACTTTACCCAGCCTCGTGTGAGGATGCTGTCGATACTGAGTGTGACCTTGTTGGTGGTGGGCTGTGCGTCCTATTACCTGTTTCGCCACAGCGGCGCGCCGGTGGATGAAGGTTTCGCCGCCGAGCAACTGAACGAAGGGGGCATGGAAGACATCGGTACGCTGGCAGCGCCCGAGGTGGAAAAACGCCTCAATTACTTGATTCAGGACACCGGTGAAACCCTCAGGTCCCTGGAACTGATCAGCGACGCGCAATTGAGCCTGACCCTCTCAACGACCGAGTCCGAAGACGAGCAGCCGTTGCAATACGAGCCGCTGTTTGTCCCGTTCACCAGCGCGCAACTGAAGGCTGAGCTGGCGTCGATCCAAGGACTGCGTTTTACCCAGAGACTGTTTGCCGAGGGTTCCGAGGTGCAGCTTGATACCAGCCGCCTCGATCCGCTCTGGAAGCGCGCCGCCACGCCGGAGGAGCCGGCGGCCGAGCAGTACCTGCCGCAACGCCTGCGTTTTCGCGATGGCAGCGAAAACACCTTCGCCGAGCTCAAGGTATCGCCCCAGGTCGAGTCCGACGACACGATTTCGTCCCATGACGCCTTCGCCCTGTCGGTGAACAAATCTCTGGCGAGTCTCGGCCTGACGGTCGCTTACCGCAGCTACCCGGCGTTCAAGAAGGTGGTGCTGGACAAGGATCACCCGAAAGTGATCCTGGACGACGGCCAGTCCTTCCAGCTCACTGCCCTGGGTGATGACCGCGCGTCCGTGCGGTTGAGTACACCGAAATTGTCGACCTTCGTGGTGCAGGGGCTGGATGACGCGGGCAGGGCGCTCTACAGCAACGGCAACAACGCCCGGGCGTTCCCTTCCGATGGCGATATCGCGGCGTTGCATGAGTATTACAACGCGTTGCTGCAGACCAAGGGCGATCTCAAGCAGCTCAAGACCGGCCAGGCGGTACAACAGCGATTGCAGCGTTTGACCGAGGCGCTGGCTGCTCAGATGGGGCCGTTGAAAAATACCGAGGTCGACTATCAATTCGAGGCCACCCCGCAACGTATCGTCATCCATGTGCTCGATCCGATGGAAGACAACACCGTTGAGTTCGCCCAGGTCGACAACGTCCTTGCAGCACAAGCGCGTTACATCGCTCTGGACCGGAACGCCGAGCGCTATGGCTTCATCGATCAGGCTGGCCAGTGGTTGATCAAGCCCCGTTGGGTGCAGGTGCAAGACAGCCAGATGGCCGATACCTACGCGTTGTTTACCCCGGAAAAGTCCAACGACCCGGAGTCGGAGTGGCAGGCGTTGCGCAGCCAGCTCGCCTATTTCCCCGCCGGTAGCAACACGCTCGTAGAGCTGCCGTTCGAATACATCACCGAGGCGTTGAGCAATGGCCTGCTGTTGGTCGAGCGCGAAACCAACGGCCCTTATGGGCTCTACGATGCCAAGCATCATCGTTTCGTGTTACCGATGAAATTCGTCAACCCTACCGTGACCGACAACGTGTTCGTCGCCCGTCTCGGCAAGCGAACCGATGCCATGGAAGGCCTGTACGGCGCCTATACCCTGGACGGCAAAGAGATTCTGCCGACGCAGTTCTCGGGTATCGAGTACCGGGAGGGTTTGCTCTACGCCAGCTCCGCCGATCGAAGTCGTCAAGACGTGTTCAACCTGCAAGGTAAACGGATCAACCTTCAGGGTGACAACGTGATAGGCCGGTTTTTCGGGCAACAACCGCTGCTGGTGCAGGATACTAAAAGCCGGAAATTCGCGTTTATCGATCGCCAGGGCGCGCGGCTACCCATCAAGTTGCCATATGACGAAGTGACGCCGTTTTCCAACGGCATGGCGGTAGTCGGACGCGATGGCAGCTACGGTGCCATCGACCTGGCGGGCAGGTTGCAGGTCCCGCTGGATTACAACCAGATCAGCGCGTTCCAGACCCACTACGCCGCGGCCATCCGGGCCGATGGAGGTTCCGGCCTGGTCTTGATCAGTCGGGACAACAAGGTGATCAAGGAACTGGGGTCCTACACCAGCCTGGACGTGCCGGATAACGGCAATGAGGCTCGTTACTACGTGAGGGATCCGAATGACAGTGACGAGTATCTGGTTTATGACGCCGATGGCAATCTTGTGAAGACAGACGAGTGAAGGCTGATGCACTGACCCTGCGGCGAGGGAGCTTGCTCCCTCGCCGCAGGGGGGCGTGTTCGTGTCCGGATCTCAGAGCTGGCTTATATAGGTCCCCGTCCCCTTGAGGATGTTCTTCAGCGTCAGTTCCACTTCCGCCAGGTCCGCCGCATCGGTGTCGTGGGTGATCTCCAGTACATCGTCGCCGTTGAGCGCATCGGCATCCGCCGGGGCAATTTCAATCAGCAAACGGGTCGGGCTGAGGGTGACCTTGATGCCGTCCAGTGTCGAAGGCTCTCCATCGAGGGCGATTTCCAGTTCGTCTTCGTCGGGGTAGCGCGTCATCAGGAACATTTCGCCCTGGGCGCTGTGGCAGCAGAGCATGGCCATGTTGTCTTCTTCTTCATCACACGGGTTGGCGATCAGAAGGGCGGTGGTCATTTGCATGGTGATGGCTCCAGGATCGAGTGCACCTGCGGGGTGCAAAAAGTGGATTCTGCCAGCCCGAAGGATTTTCTGCTGGTTTACCGCCTCGGGGTGCCGTTTGGTCCCCAGCCTGCTAGGGTTGTTCGGTGCGTAAGGGGTGTTTAGCTAGCCGATGACCGAATATGTCGCAGCGCTGCAAGCAGGCAGGTTGTCGCACTCGTTAAGCTGCGCAACGGATGTGCACCTGCCAAGGCCACCCCTGGGTGGTTTTTGCAGGTGTCCATGGCATGAAATTACATGGAAAAGGATGTGACCTGCGGGTCCTGTCCAGCTTCACCCACCTGTCATCCTGTTTCCTCTGCCCGAGAATCAGGAACGGGGTGGCCGACAGCCCCGCAGGGGTTGCACGCGACGCTTCAATCAATAACAAGCCCAAGCGGAGTACCACAGATGGCGTTCTTCACCGCAGCCAGCAAAGCCGACTTCCAGCACCAACTGCAAGCGGCACTGGCGCAGCACATCAGTGAACAGGCACTGCCACAAGTGGCGCTGTTCGCTGAACAATTCTTCGGCATCATTTCCCTCGATGAACTTACCCAGCGCCGGTTGTCCGACCTCGCCGGCTGCACCCTGTCTGCCTGGCGCCTGCTTGAGCGCTTCGATCACACGCAACCGCAGGTGCGCGTCTACAACCCCGATTACGAACGCCACGGCTGGCAGTCGACCCACACGGCCGTGGAAGTGTTGCACCACGACCTGCCGTTCCTGGTGGACTCGGTCCGCACCGAGCTGAACCGTCGCGGCTACAGCATCCACACCCTGCAAACCACTGTGCTGAGCGTGCGTCGCGGCAGCAAGGGCGAGTTGCTGGAAATCCTGCCAAAAGGCACCCAGGGCGACGACATTCTGCAAGAGTCGTTGATGTACCTGGAAATCGACCGCTGCGCCAACGCCGCCGAACTCAACGTCCTGAGCAAGGAACTTGAGCAAGTGCTGGGCGAAGTGCGCGTGGCCGTGGCTGATTTCGAACCGATGAAAGCCAAGGTCCAGGAAATCCTCGACAGTCTGGACAGCAGCGCCTACGCCATCGACGCTGATGAAAAGAGCGAGATCAAGAGCTTCCTGGAATGGCTGGTGGGTAACCACTTCACCTTCCTGGGCTACGAAGAGTTCGTGGTGCGCGATGAGGCCGACGGCGGTCACATCGAGTACGACCCCGAGTCGTTCCTCGGCCTGACCAAATTGCTGCGCGCCGGCCTGACCGCCGAAGACCTGCGCATCGAAGACTACGCCGTCGCCTACCTGCGCGAGCCGACGCTGTTGTCGTTCGCCAAGGCCGCGCACCCGAGCCGCGTACACCGTCCGGCCTACCCGGACTACGTGTCGATCCGCGAAATCGACGCCAGTGGCAAGGTCATCAAGGAATGCCGTTTCATGGGCCTGTACACCTCTTCGGTGTATGGCGAGAGCGTGCGGGTCATCCCGTACATCCGTCGCAAGGTCGCGGAAATCGAGCGCCGCTCGGGCTTCCAGGCCAAGGCGCACTTGGGCAAGGAACTGGCCCAGGTGGTCGAAGTGCTGCCCCGTGACGACCTGTTCCAAACCCCGGTGGACGAGCTGTTCAGCACCGTCATGTCCATCGTGCAGATCCAGGAACGCAACAAGATCCGCGTGTTCCTGCGCAAAGACCCGTATGGCCGTTTCTGCTACTGCCTGGCCTACGTGCCACGTGACATCTATTCCACCGAAGTGCGCCAGAAGATCCAGCAAGTGCTGATGGATCGCCTGAAGGCCTCGGACTGCGAGTTCTGGACCTTCTTCTCCGAATCCGTACTGGCCCGTGTGCAGTTGATCCTGCGGGTGGACCCGAAGAACCGCCTCGACATCGACCCGCTGCTGCTGGAAAAAGAAGTCGTGCAGGCTTGCCGCAGCTGGAAGGACGACTACGCCAGCCTGGTCATCGAAAGCTTCGGCGAAGCCCAGGGCACCAACGTGCTGTCGGATTTCCCGAAAGGCTTCCCGGCCGGCTACCGCGAGCGCTTTGCCGCGCACTCGGCCGTGGTCGACATGCAGCACCTGCTGAACCTGAACGAAAAGAACCCGCTGGTCATGAGCTTCTACCAGCCGCTGGGGCAGGTCTCCGGTCAGCGCGAGTTGCACTGCAAGCTGTATCACGCCGACACGCCGCTGGCGCTGTCCGATGTGCTGCCGATCCTGGAAAACCTCGGCCTGCGCGTGCTGGGTGAATTCCCGTACCGCCTGCGCCACACCAACGGCCGCGAGTTCTGGATTCATGATTTCGCGTTCACCGCCGCCGAAGGCCTGGACCTGGACATCCAGCAACTCAACGACACCTTGCAGGACGCCTTCGTCCACATCGTGCGTGGCGATGCCGAGAACGATGCGTTCAACCGCCTGGTGTTGACCGCCGGCCTGCCATGGCGCGACGTGGCGCTGCTGCGTGCCTACGCCCGTTACCTGAAGCAGATCCGCCTGGGCTTCGACCTGGGTTACATCGCCAGCACCCTGAACAACCACACCGACATCGCTCGCGAGCTGACCCGGTTGTTCAAGACCCGCTTCTACCTGGCGCGCAAGCTCAGCGGCGATGACCTGGAAGACAAGCAACTACGCCTGGAGCAGGCGATCCTCTCGGCCCTGGACGACGTCCAGGTGCTCAACGAAGACCGTATCCTGCGTCGCTACCTGGACCTGATCAAGGCCACTCTGCGGACCAACTTCTACCAGACCGACGCCAACGGCCAGAACAAGTCCTATTTCAGCTTCAAGTTCAACCCGCACCTGATCCCGGAACTGCCCAAGCCCGTACCGAAGTTCGAGATATTCGTCTACTCGCCACGGGTCGAAGGCGTGCACCTGCGCTTCGGCAACGTCGCTCGCGGTGGCCTGCGCTGGTCCGACCGTGAAGAAGACTACCGCACCGAAGTGCTTGGCCTGGTGAAAGCCCAGCAAGTGAAGAACTCGGTGATCGTGCCGGTGGGCGCCAAGGGCGGTTTCCTGCCACGTCGCCTGCCGCTGGGCGGCAGCCGGGACGAGATCGCGGCCGAGGGCATCGCCTGCTACCGCATCTTCATCTCGGGCCTGTTGGACATCACCGACAACCTGAAGGACGGCGCGCTGGTACCGCCGGCCAACGTCGTGCGCCATGACGACGATGACCCGTACCTGGTGGTCGCGGCGGACAAGGGCACTGCGACCTTCTCCGACATCGCCAACGGCATCGCCATCGACTACGGCTTCTGGCTGGGCGATGCGTTCGCCTCCGGCGGTTCGGCCGGCTACGACCACAAGAAAATGGGCATCACCGCCAAGGGCGCGTGGGTCGGCGTGCAGCGCCACTTCCGCGAGCGCGGCATCAATGTCCAGGAAGACAGCATCACCGTGGTGGGCGTCGGCGACATGGCCGGCGACGTGTTCGGCAACGGCTTGTTGATGTCCGACAAGCTGCAACTGGTCGCGGCCTTCAACCACCTGCACATCTTCATCGACCCGAATCCGGAGCCAGCCAGCAGCTTTGCCGAGCGCAAGCGCCTGTTCGATCTGCCGCGTTCGGCCTGGACCGACTACGACACCAGCATCATGTCCGAAGGCGGTGGTATCTTTTCGCGCAGCGCGAAGAGCATCGCCATCTCGCCACAGATGAAAGAACGCTTCGACATCAAGGCCGACAAGCTGACCCCGACCGAGTTGCTCAACGCCTTGCTCAAGGCGCCGGTGGACCTGTTGTGGAACGGCGGTATCGGCACCTACGTCAAGGCCAGCACCGAAAGCCACGCCGATGTCGGCGACAAGGCCAACGATGCGCTGCGCGTGAACGGCAACGAACTGCGCTGCAAGGTCGTGGGCGAGGGCGGTAACCTGGGCATGACCCAACTGGGGCGCGTCGAGTTCGGCCTCAATGGTGGCGGTTCCAACACCGACTTCATCGACAACGCGGGCGGTGTGGACTGCTCCGACCATGAAGTGAACATCAAGATCCTGCTCAACGAAGTGGTGCAGGCCGGCGACATGACCGACAAGCAACGCAACCAGTTGCTGGCGAGCATGACCGACGAAGTCGGTGGCCTGGTGTTGGGCAACAACTACAAGCAGACCCAGGCCCTGTCCCTGGCGGCACGCCGCGCCTTCGTGCGGATCGCCGAATACAAGCGCCTGATGAACGACCTGGAAGCCCGGGGCAAGCTGGACCGCGCCATCGAGTTCCTGCCGACTGAAGAGCAACTGGCCGAACGTGTCGCGGCGGGCCATGGCCTGACCCGTGCCGAACTGTCGGTGCTGATCTCCTACAGCAAGATCGACCTCAAGGAAGCGCTGCTCAACTCCCTGGTACCGGACGACGATTACCTGACCCGTGACATGGAGACGGCGTTCCCGCCGACACTGGTGAGCAAGTTCTCCGAGGCCATGCGTCGCCACCGCCTGAAACGCGAGATCGTCAGCACCCAGATCGCCAACGACCTGGTCAACCACATGGGCATCACCTTCGTTCAACGGCTCAAGGAGTCTACGGGCATGAGCCCGGCGAACGTGGCCGGTGCCTATGTGATCGTGCGCGACATCTTCCACCTCCCGCACTGGTTCCGGCAGATAGAAGCCCTGGACCACCAGGTGTCGGCGGACGTGCAACTGGAGTTGATGGACGAGTTGATGCGCCTGGGTCGTCGCGCGACGCGCTGGTTCCTGCGCAGCCGTCGCAACGAGCAGAACGCTGCCCGTGACGTCGCTCACTTCGGTCCGCACCTGGCCGCGTTGGGCCTCAAGCTCGACGAACTGCTGGAAGGTCCGACCCGCGAAGGCTGGCAGACCCGTTACCAGGCCTACGTGGCCGCCGGCGTGCCGGAGTTGCTGGCGCGCATGGTTGCCGGCACCACGCACCTGTACACCTTGCTGCCGATCATCGAGGCGTCCGACGTTACCGGCCAGAACGCCGCCGATGTGGCCAAGGCTTACTTCGCCGTGGGCAGCGCCCTGGACATCACCTGGTACCTGCAACAGATCAGCGCACTGCCGGTGGAAAACAACTGGCAGGCACTGGCCCGTGAAGCGTTCCGCGACGACATCGACTGGCAGCAACGGGCGATCACCATCTCGGTCCTGCAGCAGGGTGACGGTACCCAGGACGTGGAAACCCGCCTGGCGCTGTGGCTTGAGCAGCATCACGAAATGGTCGAGCGCTGGCGCGCCATGCTGGTGGACATCCGTGCCGCCAGCGGTACCGACTACGCCATGTACGCGGTGGCCAACCGCGAACTGCTGGACCTGGCGTTGAGCGGTCAGGCGGTCGTGACGGCCAACTGATCCGGCGTTGAATGAAAAAGCCCCGCATTGAGAGATGCGGGGCTTTTTTTGCCTTCAAGATTCACTGTGCCCCCCTGTGGGAGCGGGCTTGCTCGCGAATGCGTCGGGTCAGCTTGCACATGTGTTGGATGTGCCGCCGTCTTCGCGAGCAAGCCCGCTCCCACAGGGGATCGTGTTGATCCGTTAGTTTTTCAGCGGTATCAACACCGCTTCATCCTCTCCCATCACCATGAACACCAGCAATTTCGCCGCTTGGCTCGTGCTGGCGTTTTTCGACACCAGGTGTTCGGAGCCCGCCGCTTCATACCAGAACTCCCCGGCCTTGTAGGTCTTGGCCGGCTCGCCCTTGACCTGGGAGGTGATGGCGCCTTCCAGCACATAGGCCATGGCTGTGCCTTCATGCTTATGGGCGATGGACGACTGGCCCGGGGCATAGTTGACGGTCAGCATCATGGCTTTTTTGCCTGGAACGTTTTTCAGCAGTTGTTCCTGCAACACCGTGACCTTCTCCGAAGGCGTGGCTTCGTGGGCGTAGGTATGGGTAACGGGCAGCAGGCTGAGGGCGGCGATCAGATAGAGGGTTTTCATGGGGCATGGACCTTGGTGGTTTCGAGTGATTTCGCGCTGTCGCGGCGATGGGTTCACCCTAAGCCCCGGGGTGGGGCAAGCAAACGTCCAATCTTTCGGAAGGTGGGTAGACCAATGGGTGAGTACGAATTTACAGCGGGCTGGCCAGTGCAATTAGCTGGCCTGCACCGTTGTGGCGAGGGGATTTATCCCCGTTGGGCTGCGAAGCAGCCCTAAAATTTGCCACACAGGTGTGTCAGGCAAACTGCATCCAGCTTTTTGGGTCTGCTTCGCAGCCCAGCGGGGATAAATCCCCTCACCACAATCTGGCCGGGCAGGAATAAAGCGGCGCCTTTCAGACAACCGGAAAGCTATTGAAATCCACGCTTCGAGCCAGGCGGTTGTCGATCAGACTAATGAAACCTTGCACTTCCGGACAGTTGAAGTGGGCTTGCATGGCCGCTTCCGATTGCCAGCGGGCGCTGACATTCCAGCGGTCGCCATCGTCCGGGCAACGGTCGACCAAGTAGGCATCGCAGCCTGGCTGGGCGCGCAGGGTCTCGACGATTTGCTGCAATTGCCGGCCCAGTTCTTCCGAGCGACCGGCGGCGGCTTGCACCTGTACGGTATTGATCACTTGGCGAGACATTGTTCAGACTCCTGAATCAAGTCGGACGGAGGTGTTCACGAGTAATGACACCCGTGCAGGATAGGCTTGGCGGCGCGAGGCTCAAACAGCCAATGGGCGGATAAATGCCCAGTCCAATCCTCAGGCCACCTGCTGCAGAATGTCGCGCAAACGGTCGAGAGCGATGTCGATGTCGAGGGTTTCGATAGCGCCGAAACCGAAAAACAGGCCCGGCCGCACGGGCACATCATTGAAAAAACCATCGAGGCTGTAGAGCCCGACCTCGGCTTTTTTCGCCAGCTCGATCACCAGCGCCAGGTCCACCGGGACCTTGCACAACACCGCCATATGAAAGCCCGCGGTGGTGGGCACGGCCTCGAACCAGGGCGACAAGTCCCCGGCCATGCGCGCCAGGATCCGTTCGCGACGCCCGGCGTACAGGGTGTGGCAGCGGCGGATGTGCTTGAGCAGGCAGCCCTCGGCGATGAACTTGGCCAGTGCCCATTGGGGCAGGGTGGAGGTGTGCTGGTCGGTGAGACGCTTGGCCAGGATCACCGCTTCAAGGATCGCCGGCGGCAGGATCGCGTAGCCAAGCCGCAGCTCCGGCAGCAGGGTCTTGGAGAAGGTACCGACGTACGCGACGATCCCGCGCTCATCCAGGCTCTGCAATGAATCGGCGGGTCGGCCTTCGTAGCGGAATTCGCTGTCGTAGTCGTCTTCGATGATGATTGCCCCCAGCTCATAGGCCCGGGCCAGCAAGGCCTCGCGGCGGGCCTGGCTCATGGGCATGCCCAGGGGAAACTGGTGGGAGGGCGTCACATAAATCAACCGCGTGCCGTCGGGGATCAGGTCTACCCGCATGCCTTGCTCGTCCACCGGCACTCCGGCCACTGTGGCGCCCTGGGAGCCGAACAGCAGCCGCGCCGGCGGATACCCCGGATCTTCCATCGCCACCAGGCTGCCGGGTCGGGTCAGTACCCGGGAGATCAGGTCCAAGGCCTGCTGTGCGCCATTGCACACCACGACGTCTTCATCCTGGCAGTTGACCCCGCGGGAAAACGCGATGTGCCGGGCAATGGCATTGCGCAGCGACGGCAGGCCTTCGGGCTGGCTGTAGAAACCCTTGGCACTGGCGATCTGGCGCAGCGCGTGGGCAGTGCAGCGCCGCCAGTCGTCCAGCGGAAACTGGCCCTTGCCGGTGGCGCCGCCGATGAAGTCGTAGCGCAATGCACCTTCGAGGGTGGGGTGGCGCATGAGGTCCGGCATGGTGCGCCAGGCCTCGACGACATCGGCCCCGGCCAGTTCGCGGTGACTTTGCTTGCGCACGACTTTGGCCGGCCGCGCATTGACGTAGGTGCCTTTGCCGATGATGCCGGTGAGGAAGTTCTCGTAGGTCAGTTGGGCGTAGGTGTCGGAGACGGTCTTGCGCGAGACACCCAGTTGCTCGGCCAGCAGGCGACTGGGCGGCAGTTGGGTGCCGGCGGCCAGGCGGCCACTCTCGATGGCGCTGCGCAATTGTTGATACAACTGGCCCGACAGGTCCTTGCGGCCGTTGATGACAACATGAAGTTCCATACCCGCAAGCTCCTGGGCGATTGTTCGGTGGCCAGCGTCAAAGGCGCAAGATTACCCGCATTGTGCGACTGCATAGAAGTTGCGTGGGGAAAATCCCGTCCATTGGACTTGTCCCCGGTTTTTTCGCCGAATTGGACCTGTCATTGCCCGGCACCAGGGCCTACCGTGAAGGTCTCGAATGCCACGGAGCCCGCCATGAGCCCGCGTCTGGATTACTACACCGCATCCCCCGGGGCGATGCGAGCCATGATCGGCCTGGAAGCCCTGACCAGTCGCCTGAGTATCGAACCGGCGCTGCTGCACCTGATCAAGATCCGCGCTTCGCAACTCAATGGCTGTGCCTTCTGCACCGACATGCATTCGGTGGAGGCACGACGCCAGGGCGAGACCGAGCGGCGGCTCTACGCGGTGGCGGTATGGCGCGACAGCGGTTTCTTCACGGCTCGCGAACGCGCCGCCCTGGCCTGGACCGAGGCGGTGACGCTGTTGGCCGAAAGCCAGGTGCCCGATGACGTCTATGCCCAGGCCCGGGCCTGCTTCAGCGAGGAGGAACTGGTGGACCTGACCCTGGCGATCAGCACCATCAATAGCTGGAACCGGCTGGCGGTGAGTTTTCGCCAGAGTCCGGGGGCCTGAGTTTTCAGTCGTTTAGCGCCTGGCAGGCCGCTATCGCGAGCAAGCTCGCTCCCCACATGGGATTGGTCTGAACAGGAGTTTTGTGTTTCTCCCGGATCAATGTGGGAGCGAGCTTGCTCGCGATGAACGATAACGCGGTTTGTTGTAGAGCAAAGGTCAATTGTTGCCGGGCGTCGGCGGCCGCTGGGGCTTGACCGAAGTGCCGAATGTATTGCCCATGCGCACCCCCGTGGCGGCCGGCGTGGCCAGGCCGATGCTGTTCGGTGCGCGTTCGTTGACCGGCACGTTCATGGTGTCCTGGGCCTGTTGCGCCGTTTTTGCGGCCTGGGGGGCGTTGCCCATCTGCCGACTCAGGCAGTTGTAGTCGGGGGTCTTGTAACCGCCCACGGTCACCTCGATACAGGCCGGGGCTTCTTCACCCTGGGCCCAGGGCAGGGCCATGAACAGCCCGAGGAAAGCCATCATGTTCATCCACTGTTTCATCTCCGACCTCCTGGCCCGCCGCAACGGACGGTGCGTTGTCAGAGCATCAGTCTAGTGCGGCCTGGAGGATTTGTATCAGTTGTCATACGACATTCATAAACACCCCTCAGGATGACGATTTTCAACGGATACGTCAGTCGTGCAGCAGGGCAGAGCCGGGGGCGGACGCGGACATGGATTGACCAGGGCGCCCTTGGGGTGGCTGATGGTGTTGCTGTGTCTGCTGGCCGGGCCGATCCAGGCGGTTGGCCTGGTGGACCTGGACATCGCGCCCCAGGAACTGACCACGGCGCTGGAGCAGTTCAGTCGTGCGACGGGCATGGCGGTGCTGGTGGACCACCAGCTATCGAGCCGACGCCAGACGCTGGGCGTTCAGGGGCGGTTCACCCCCTCCGAAGGGTTGCGGGTGTTGCTCGGCGGCACCGGGCTGGCGGCGCATTATGCCCGGGCGGATGCGTTCACATTGCAGCCGGTGCGGGTGCGCGAGGTGCCGCTGCCTGCCGGTGTCACCCCGGGCTTGAGTGACAGCAACTACGCGGCAGCCATCCAGACGGTCATCCAGCGCAATTTATGTCGTTCACCGTTGACCCGCCCGGGCAGTTTTCGGGCGGTGCTGCAAATGTGGATCGGCCGGGACGGCGTGGTCCAGCACAGCCGCCTGGTCAGTTCCACGGGCGACCTGATGCGGGACAAGGCCTTGGTCAATAGTTTGCAAAACCTCAGGATCGACCGCCCGGCGCCCAGTTCGTTGCGCCAGCCGGTGACCCTGCTTTTGTTACCCGACTCATCAGGAAAAAGCATGGAATGCATGACAGGGGAAGGGGTGTCCGGGCGATGAAAGACATCGGTCGCAGTCCGTTGGTGAAGTTGTTCCTCACCTCCTATGAGGATTTCAGGGTGCGCTTGCGCAGGCGTCTGGGTTCCGAGGAACTGGCCAACGACGTGCTGCATGAAACCTACCTGCGGGTCGATCGCATGGTCGGCACGCCGGACATCGCCCAGCCCAATGCCTATCTGTATCGCATGGCCCTGAACATCGCCGCCGACCGTCGGCAGGCCGATGCGCGCTTGCTCACGGGCGATGAAATCGAGGAATTGCTGCAGGTCTCGGATGAGGCGCTGGACCCGGCGCGGGTGGTCGGTGGGCAGAAGGAGTTGCAGACCTTGCTCAAGGCCTTGTACGAACTGCCGGCGCGTCGTCGCAGGATTTTCATCGCCGCCCGCCTGGAAGAAGCGCCGCATCTGGAAATCTCCCAGCGCTTCGGTATTTCCACCCGCATGGTGGAGAAGGAAATCAAGGCGGCGCTAGGGCATTGCGCCCTGCGCCTGGAAAGAAAAGTCATTCAGCGGTTCGGTCCCGGCGCGGGAAAACCGTCTTGAGAGTAGAGACCCGACCCTTTCATGAGTGTGTGTGCGCTTGAACATCTTCAGCATCGCTTCCCCTGATGCCACGCCCCAGGCCCGATTGGCCAGCGAGGCCCGAGATTGGCTGATCCTGCTGACCTCGGGGCGCGCCACCGTGGCCGATGCCCGGGCCTTGCGCCTGTGGTGCGGGCAAAGTCCCGAACATGCGCAGGCCTTTGAACAGGCCAAGGCGCTGTGGCATGGGCTGCAACCCGCCGCCGCAGCGTTGCAGGCGCCTCGGCATTTCGGCCGTCGGGCGTTGTTGGGGGGCGCCATCGCGGCATCGGCGGCCTTCCTGCTGATCCGCGCCACGGTGCCCGGCGGTGTTTCCGGGCTGGGGGCCGACTACATCACCGACGTCGGCGAACAGCGCCGGGTGGAATGGGTCGAGGGCGTCAGCCTGGAGCTCAACACTCAAACCCGTCTCAGCCGCCGCGCGCTGACCGATGGCGGACAAGGGTTGGAATTGCTCAGTGGCGAAATTGAAGTGCAGGGGCGCAGCGCCCAGGTGGTCAGCGTCCAGGCCGGCGCTGGCTGGATCAGTGCCACGCGGGCACGCTTCAACATCCGCTATACCGACCAGAGCGTTTGTGCGACCTGCCTGGAGGGCGTGGTGCAGGTCGAGGTGCAAGGCCAGCGGTTTCGCCTGGAACCGGGCATGCAACTGACTTACGAGCCTCACCAGGTGGGCGCGCCCAAGCGTGCCGATGTGTCGGCCGCCGTTGCCTGGCGTGAACAGGTCCTGGTGTTCAACGACGCGACCCTGGCCAGCGTCATCGATGAAATCAACCGCTACCGTCCCGGCATGTTGCTACTGCTCAACCAAGAACTGGGCCAGCGCAAGGTCCAGGCACGGTTTCGCCTCGACCAATTGGCGGGCGTGGCGCTGTTGATCCGCGATGCCTACGGCGCCAAATGCACCGAATTGCCGGGTGGGGTGGTGGTGCTGAGCTGAGACCGGCGGTGCCTGGCGGGCCTCATCGCGAGCAAGCTCGCTCCCACAAGGGGTCCTGTGTTGTGCCCAAAACTTGAGGTCACCCGGTAACTTTGTGGGAGCGAGCTTGCTCGCGATGGGGCCGGTACA
This sequence comes from Pseudomonas sp. R151218B TE3479, assembly GCF_053629195.1. Lineage (NCBI taxonomy): Bacteria > Pseudomonadati > Pseudomonadota > Gammaproteobacteria > Pseudomonadales > Pseudomonadaceae > Pseudomonas > Pseudomonas sp. R151218B TE3479. The sequence continues at coordinate 4,739,325 of NZ_JBRJHV010000001.1, read as the reverse complement.
TTCGACATCATCCTTAACAGACCCACCGCTATCGCGAGCAAGCTCGCTCCCACAAGGGGTCCTGTGTTGTGCCCAAAACTTGAGGTCACCCGGTAACTTTGTGGGAGCGAGCTTGCTCGCGATGGAGCCGGTACATTCGACATCATCCTTAACAGACCCACCGCTATCGCGAGCAAGCTCGCTCCCACAAGGGGGCCTGTGTTGTGCCCAAAACTTGAGGTCACCCGGTAACCCTGTGGGAGCGAGCTTGCTCGCGATGGAGCCGGTACATTCGACATCATCCTTGAAAGACTCACCGCTATCGCGAGCTAATCCAGCGGCCCCAGCACCTGTCGATACGTTTCGGCCCCCTGAGGTGTCTGGCGAGTCAGGCTGACTTCGATGCCCGTCGGGTTTTCCTGGCGGTTGCCGCTGAGTTTGCGCCAGCCTTTTTCCGTGTCCCAGTACCGCAGGCCGGCGTCGCTGACGTCACTGAGCACGGCCACGCCCGGGCCGGGTGCGGGCAGGGGGTAGCGGTTGCGGGCCTGGCCTTGGGCGCGGTAAAGCGTGTCACCCTTGAGCCACCAGCGCACCCGTTGCAGCTCGCCTTCCTGGGCCGCCGCCACGCGGATCACATCCAGGCGAAAGCCCCGACCTTCGGTGCTGCGCACGGTGAGGGCGGGCGGGGTGGTCGAGGGCTGGTCGTCGACGCCGGGTTTGACCGGTTCACTCAGCTCGATGCTGGCGCGCAGGGCCACGTCGCGCTCCAGTTGGTTCAACACCCGCAGCAGCGCTTCGGTCTGTTCGGTACTGGCCTGCAAATGGCTGTCGGCACGGGTCACGCTGTCCAGCCCGCGCCAGGCGATCAGGCTGACCACCGCCATCAGCAGGATCGCCACCATCACCTCCAGCAAGGTGAAGCCTTTCTCCCGGGCGCTCATTGGAGTTGCACCCGCCCGGCGGCGCTGCGTTGCACAGTGAGACTGTTCTGACCGTCCGACAAGCGGATCTGCAAGGGTTCGCCAATCCATTCTGCATTCAACACGACCCGCTGCCTGGGTTCCACGCGCACCTCCATCGACGGACTCTGCCAGCGACGTCGACGCAGTTGCGGGTCGTCCTCGAAGCGATCGACCCCCGTACCCCGGTCCGCGCGGCGACTGAAGCCAAAGCCTTTGGCGTCCCAGCGCCAGGTAATCGGCCGCCCGTCGGTGCGTGCTTCGGTCTGGGCCAGTTGCAACAGTTGTACCAGCCGTTCGCCATCCTGGCGCAGCAACTTCAACCGGTCCGGCTTGATGCTCAGGCTCACGGCGGCACTGGCGATGCCGATGATCACCAGCACCACCATCAATTCGATCAGGGTAAAACCGCGTTGCTTGCCGAGGTTCATGTGCGCTCCTTTGCGTGAGCGTCATCCTGCACGGTGAAGATGATAGGGATGTGAAATAAAACGGAGAGAATTGACGCGTACGCTGCAAGTTGGAATCAAAAAAGGAGATTCAGGCCATGGCGTTCATCGAGCGTGTGTCCCCGGCGCAAATCGTCCAGGTCGTGGGCTTGTTGGCGGCCTTGGCCGGGGTGGCGACCTGGTCTTCGCTGCTGCTCACGTCGGCGGAGTCGCGCACGCCGGACGTCGCCCCGCAGCGCATGGCCGAGCGTTCCGATAACCCGGCGTTGCAATGGTTCTCCAACCAGCCGGCACCGGTGGACATCAAGGTCAGCGGCGTGATGGCCGGCACCCACGCCGCCGTGGCGATCCTCAGCCTCAACGACGGGCCGCCGCGCAGTTTCCTGGTGGGTGAACGCGTGGCCCAGGGGGTGCGGCTGGTGGCGATCGAGGCGCAGGCGGTGGTCATCGAACGTGGCAGCGAACAGACCCGACTGGTCCTGGCCCGGTTGCCGGATTCGGTGAGTTTGCCGTCCCTGACACGCCCCGAAAATCAGCGCTGAACTTCTGTGGCGAGGGAGCTTGCTCCCGCTGGGTCGCGAAGCGGCCCCAAAATCTTGCGGTTGCTGCGCAACCGAGCGGGAGCAAGCTCCCTCGCCACAGGGGGGGGCTGCCTTTATTTTTCCCGGCTGACCAACGTCTCCAGCCGAGCCAACGGCGGTGCTTCGCGACTGCGGTCCGACACGCTCAGTTCAACCCGCAACAGCCGGCCGTTTTCCGCCGGGCGCAGGGTCTGTTCGCAGCGCAGCAGCAAGCGTCCCTGGTCGCACTCGAACACTTTGGAGCCCGGGGCAAAACGGCCTTCCAGGCGCAACTGCGCCAGTTGGCTGCGAGCGGCCAGCAGGGCGATGGATTTGTCCCGCAGCAGGCCGTTGCTCTGGGTCATCACCGCCGCCACGCGCACGGCGGCCGACATGGCCACGGCGATGATCGCCAGGGCCACCAGCACTTCGATCAGGGTGAAGCCGGCTTGCGGAGCAGGGCGTGGCATGGCGCGGGCTCGGGTGCGAGGGCAGCCTTGAAGGGTAGCTGGCGTTCGTGACTGATTGACGACGCAAGCTCCTGAGCAATTTCAATATCACTGACATATTTTCTTGCAACACTGCGCCTCGAATCGAATCCAGCGAAGGACCGTCGAGATGCAGATCGCCCGTTACAACGCCCGTCCCCAAGGCCCTCGCGGGCAGCGGGGTTTCACCCTGATCGAAATCATGGTCGTGGTGGTGATCCTCGGCATCCTGGCGGCGATGGTGGTGCCCAAGGTCCTCGACCGTCCCGACCAGGCGCGGGCAACGGCGGCGAAACAGGACATTGGCGGCCTGATGCAAGCCTTGAAGCTGTATCGCCTGGACCACGGCAGTTACCCGAGCATGAACCAGGGCCTCAAGGTGCTGGTGGAGAAACCGGCCGATGCGAAAAACGGCACCTGGCGTTCCTACCTCGAGCGCCTGCCCAACGACCCGTGGGGCCGCCCCTACAACTACCTCAACCCTGGTGCCAACGGCGAAGTCGATATCTTTTCCCTGGGGGCCGACGGCCAGCCCGATGGCGACGGTGTGAATGCCGACATTGGCTCCTGGCAGTTGTAAGGGCCGTGATGCGAACGGATTCGCCCCTCGCGGCGAAGCAGCGCGGCATGGCGGTGATCAGTGCCTTGCTGATCGCCGCCGTGGTGGCGGTCATCGCCGGCGGCATGCTGACTCGCCAGACCCTGTTCACTCGCAGCCTGGAGGCCGAGCAGTTGCGTGTCCAGGGCTCGGCGCGGTTGCAGGGTGGCCTGCAACTGAGTCGCCAGTTGCTCTGGGATGCCCGGCAGCACGATCCACTGACGCGCTTCGGCCAACCTTGGGCCAAACCCATCGTGATACCGGGTTCAGGCCAGATCGACACACCGTTCGAAGGTCAGTTGGAAGATGAGCAAGGCAAGTTCAACCTGCGCAACCTCGTCGCCAATGAGCGGGTGGACGAAGAACAAGTGCGCGCCTTCCAACGCCTGTGCCAGCAATTGGGCGTGGCCGCGACGGTCCGCACGCGTATCGTCGATAGGGTGGTCGAGGCCTATCCGCGCCTGCTGAATCCGCAGCGGGTGGACCAGGCGCCAAAGGCCAATACTTTCAACAGCGGCCGCGAAACCTCGCCCCAGGCCGACAACACGCCGCTGGCGCCGACGCGTCCGATGCTGCGCACCTTGCAAGACTTGCGCAGCGTCAAAGGCGTCACCACGGGGTTACTGGACACACTGGCGCCTTACGTGACGATCCTGCCCACCAACACCTGGCTCAATGGCAACACCGCCAGTGCCCCGGTGCTGGCCGCCTACGTGCCGGGGCTGTCGCTGCAACGGGCCGAGGCGCTGGTCAGGGAGCGTGACGGCGGCCATTGGTTTATCAACCGCGGGGATTTCGTCAATCGCCTGCGCATGCCGGAGCTGGAGACCGCCAGCGTCAAGGTCGGCATCACCAGCGACTGGTTCCGCCTTCGGGGCCGGGCGCGCAGTGGTCAGCGGCGGGTCGAGCTGGAGGCTTTGCTGCAACGCACCGAGGACCGCTTGCCTCAGGTGATCTGGTCAAGGGTGGGTGTATGACGCGCTTGCGCATCGCCCTGGCGCCGCTGGGCAGCCTGGACCTCGACAGCCCGGTGACGTTTGCCTGGCTGGATCGCCAGGGCCAGGTCCGCGAGCAAGGCCGCAGCAGCCTTCGGGCGTTGGGCCAGGGCGCTAAAAACCTTTCGGTGGAGTGTTTCCTTCATCCCCGCGACAGCGTGTTGACCCGCCTGGAGTTGCCGCTGTTGCCGGCGGCCAAGATCAGCGCAGCGGTGACGTGCGCGGCCCAGGCCCTGATGCTCGGAGCCAGCGAACACATGCAGGTGGCCCATAGCCCGCGTGACATGGACGGGCAGGTGCAGATCGCTTGGCTGGACCGTGAATCCCTCGTCAATCTAGGGCGGCTTGTGCACCAGGCCGGCATGAAACTGCGTGGCCTCTACCCGGCGGCCTACGCCTTGCCGGTGCTGTCCGGGCCGGTGGCCTGCATCGACGACGACCATCTGCTGGTGCGCCATGGCCTGCAGCACGCCGTGGTGCAACCGTTACAGAAGGAGGCGCTCGACGAGTGGCTGCTGGAAACGGGGGCCGGGCTGCACTGGATCGGCGACGCGCCGCCACAATCTTCCCTCGACACCTTGGCGGAAAGCCAACGCTGGACTGGCCCTGCACCGGGCTGGGGTTTGCATGCCGGTCTTGCACGCAACGCCGTCAAGCGCGGTGGTTGGGGCCGGGCGATGGCGATCTGCGCGACAGCGCTGGCGGTGTGGGTAGTCGGGTTGAACCTCTACGCCGCCCGCGAAGCGGCCCAGGGCCAACGGCTCAAGGCGCAGATGAGCCAGCGGGTGAAACAGGCGTTTCCCGAGTTGCCGGTGATCCTCAACCCATTGCAACAGGCACGCCAGCAAATCGCTGCGCGCCAGAGCGGTGCGGCGACCGACCCGGCCCAACGCTTCGCCAGCCTGGTGCAGCAGGCGGGCAGCGCCATGCCATTCATGAGCGGCAATGTCCAGGCGTTGAGGTTCGAGAACGGTGAGTTGCGCCTGACTGTCGTGGCCGAGGCGCAGAAAACCGCCGCCGAAGAGGATTGGAAAATCCCCCTGGCCCAGGCCGGCATCGACGTCGTCGCCATCGACCAGGGCTGGCGCCTGCGGGTGGCCCCGGCCGGCCAGGGTACGCAGGACGCCGACGAACACCCGGATGCCGACGATGAATAAGCACACCCTGGCACTGGCGCAGGTCCGTTGGCAAACCTTCAGCACGCGTTTGCGCACGTTCTGGCAGGGGCTTGCCGCGCGCGAACAAGCTGCCGTGGCCCTGGCCGCGCTGGTGTTGGGCGGCTGTCTGGTCTGGCTCGCGCTGATCCAGCCACCACTCAAGACCATCGCCTACTGGCAAGCCGAAACCCCGAAGCTGCGATCGCAGACCGAGGCTCTCGAAGTGCTGTTGCGTGACGTCGCGGGGCCGACACAAGACCAACCCCTCGAAGCCGCGTTGCGCCAGAGTCTGGACGCCAGCGGCTTGAGTCAGCACTACCAATTGCAAGCGCCCGGCACTGAGCACCCCAGCGCCTGGCAGCTCACGTTCGACCAGGCCCCGGCGGAGGCGGTCATCAGCTGGCTGCTGGGCAACCCACGGCAATTCTCCCTGGAAGTGATCGAGGCCCGTTTGCAGCGCACCGCCCTTGCCAATCCCGATAACCACGACAACCTCGACAACAGCGCCGGCACATTGTCCGGAACCGTTCGCATGGATCAGGCGCAAAGCGCTAAGGAAGCTTCATGAAAGGGGCCCGATACCCACGTCATTGGCGCAAGGCCGCGCCGCTGTTGTTGCTGGCGTTGAGTGCGTGCAACAACACGCCGCCCGCGTCGCAGCCACCGTTGCTGGTGGACAGCGAGCTGGGTATTCCGTTGGGGAGTACCCAGCGCAGCGGCGATGCATTGCTCGATCGCCAGCGGGCCCAGGACCTGGGTGAGCGCAAGCCCGCGGTGCGGCATCAGGTCGATCTCACCGCCCGTGCCCGAGAGCCGCGCAGCAATGCGCCGACGCGCACGCCCCTGGGGGATCAACCGGTGACGCTGAATTTCGTCGAGGCGGATATCCAGGCGGTGGTACGGGCCTTGTCCCGTTCCACCGGCCAACAGTTCCTGGTGGACCCGCGGGTCAAGGGCAACCTGACGCTGGTTTCCGAAGGCCAGGTCCCGGCCCATCAGGCCTACGACATGCTGCTGGCCGCGCTGCGCATGCAAGGCTTCAGCGTGGTAGACGTGGGCGGCGTGGCCCAGGTGGTGCCGGAGGCCGATGCGAAGCTGTTGGGTGGGCCGATCTACAGCGCCGACAAACCGGCCGGCAACGGCATGCTGACGCGCACCTTCCGCCTGCAATACGAAAACGCGGTGAACCTGATCCCGGTGCTGCGCCCGATCGTGTCGCCGAACAATCCGATCAATGCCTACCCGGGCAACAACACCATTGTCGTCACCGATTACGCCGAAAACCTGTCGCGGGTGGCGCAGCTCATCGAAGGCATCGACACCCCGAGTGCCATCGACACCGATGTGGTGCCGATCCACAACGGCATCGCCGTCGACATCGCGCAAATGGTCTCTGACCTGCTGGAAACCCAGGGCGGCGACCAGACCCAGAAGATCAACGTGATCGGCGATCCGCGCTCCAATTCCATTATCATCCGCGCCGGCAGCCCCGAGCGCACGGAGCTGGCGCGCAACCTGATCTACAAGCTCGACAACGCTCAGAACAACCCGAGCAACCTGCATGTGGTGTACCTGCGCAACGCCCAGGCCGGCAAACTGGCCCAGGCCCTGCGCGGCTTGCTCACCGGGGAAAGCGAAGGCGAGAGCAACGACAACTCGCGCTCGGTGCTCAGTGGCATGGGCGCCAATACCAACGGACAGAGTGGGCAGGGCAGCAGTGGCGATGGCGCCAGCGGCACCACCAGCGGCAGTGCGTCGACCAGCGCCAACGGCTACGCCCAGGGCAGCAACGGGGCAACCTCCGCTTCGACGAAAAACGAACAGAGCACTGCTTTCAGCGCCGGCGGTGTCACCATCCAGGCCGACGCCACCACCAATACCTTGCTGATCTCCGCGCCGGACCCGCTGTACCGCAATCTGCGGGAAGTCATCGACCTGCTGGACCAGCGTCGCGCCCAAGTGGTGATCGAGAGCCTGATCGTCGAGGTCGGCGAGGACGACGCCAGCGAATTCGGCGTGCAATGGCAGACCGGCAACCTCGGTGGCAGCGGGGTGATCGGCGGGGTCAATCTCGGCGGCACGGGGCTCAACCTCAACGGCAAGACCAGCATCGATGTCTTGCCCCAGGGCCTGAACCTCGGCGTGGTCAACGGCACGGTGGACATTCCCGGCATTGGCAAGATTCTCGACCTCAAGGTCCTGGCCCGGGCCTTGAAGAGCAAGGGCGGCACCAATGTGCTGTCGACGCCGAACCTGCTGACCCTGGACAACGAAGCGGCGAGTATTTTCGTCGGTCAGACCATTCCCTTCGTCAGCGGCAGCTACGTCACGGGCGGGGGCGGCACCAGCAACAACCCGTTCCAGACCGTGACCCGTGAGGAGGTGGGTTTGAAGCTCAATGTCCGGCCGCAGATTTCCGAAGGCGGGACGGTCAAGCTCGACATCTATCAGGAGGTCAGCAGCGTCGACAACCGCGCCTCGAGCACCACGGGTATCGTCACCAACAAGCGCGCCATCGACACCAGCATCCTGCTCGACGACGGACAGATCATGGTGCTCGGCGGGTTGTTGCAGGATGGCTACAGCCAGAGCAACGACGCGGTACCGTGGCTGTCGACCATTCCCGGGATCGGCGCGCTGTTTCGCAACGAACGGCGGCAGATCACCAAGACCAACCTGATGGTGTTCCTGCGGCCCTATATCATCCGCGACACGGCGGCGGGACGCGGCATCACCCTCAACCGCTACGACTTCATGCGCCGCGCCCAGGGCTTGCTGCAACCGGATCGCAGCTGGGCAATGCCGGACATGCAGGCGCCGCAACTGCCAGCCTCGGCGAGGGCGATTCCGGGGACGCCGCCTGCTGGGCCGCAGATGCCCAGGGCGGTGATCAAGGCGGTGCCGGTCGAAGGAGGCACTCGCTAATGAACATCAGCGGCATGCACAAAGCTGAGGCCAGCCCAAGACACTGTGGGAGCGAGCTTGCTCGCGATGACGGCAGTTCACTCAACCTCATTGCAACTGACCCACCGCTATCGCGAGCAAGCTCGCTCCCACAGGGGGGATGTGTGTTTCTTGGGGCCGAGGTGTCGGCATGAACACCCTCCCATACGCCTGGGCCAAGGCCCAGCGCCTGGTGTTGCGCCAGTCCGAAGAGGGGGCGGTGCTGATGGTGTGCCCGTCCACGCCGGGCTGGTCCATCAGTGAAGTGCGCCGTCAGTTTGGCGAAGTGCGGCTGGAGCGAGTGCGCGACGAGGAGCTTGACGGGCTGCTCAACAGTGCTTATGCCGACACCGGCAGTGCTGCCGCGGTGGTGGGCGCGGCGGAGAACGAAGTCGACCTCGACCGGCTGATGCAGGACATCCCCGAGATCACCGACCTGCTGGACACCCAGGACGGCGCGCCGGTGATTCGCATGATCAATGCCTTGCTGACCCAGGCCGCACGGGATGAGGCCAGCGACATCCACATCGAACCCTACGAGAGCCATTCGGTGGTGCGCTACCGCGTCGATGGCACCCTGCGCGATGTGGTTTCGCCGCGCAAGGCCCTGCACGGTGCGCTGGTGTCGCGGATCAAGATCATGGCCCAGCTCGACATCGCCGAAAAACGCCTGCCCCAGGACGGACGTATCGCCTTGCGGGTGGCTGGGCGACCAATCGATATCCGCGTCTCGACAGTGCCCACCGGCCACGGCGAACGGGTGGTGATGCGGTTGCTGGACAAGCAGGCCGGGCGCCTGCAGCTGGAAACCCTGGGCATGGATCCGGACGTACTGGGCAAACTCGATCACCTGATCCGCCAGCCCCACGGCATCGTCCTGGTCACCGGCCCCACGGGCAGCGGCAAGACCACCAGCCTCTACGCCGCCCTGGCCCGGCTGGACGCCAGCGTCCACAACATCCTCACGGTGGAGGACCCGGTGGAATACGACCTGCCGGGCATCAGCCAGATCCAGGTCAACGCCAAGATCGACATGACCTTTGCCCTGGCGTTGCGGGCGATTCTGCGCCAGGACCCGGACATCATCATGATTGGCGAAATCCGCGACCTGGAAACCGCGCAAATCGCCGTGCAAGCCTCCCTCACCGGTCACCTGGTGTTGGCGACGCTGCACACCAACGACGCGGTGTCGGCCATCAACCGGCTGATCGACATGGGGGTCGAGCCGTTCCTGCTGGCCTCGTCGATGCTCGGCGTGCTGGCCCAGCGACTGGTGCGCAGGCTCTGCCCGCAGTGCAAGCAGCCGGATCCCGCCACGCCCGGCACCTGGCGTCCGTTGGGTTGCCCGAGCTGTAACCAGACCGGCTACAGCGGGCGCACCGGGATCCATGAACTGTTCTGCATCGACGATGACATCCGCACGCTGATTCACCAGGGGGCAGGGGAGCAGGCACTGCGCGCCGCCGCTCGCCAGGCCGGCATGTTCAGCATGCGCGAGGATGGCGAGCGCTGGGTGCGCAGTGGCACCACGGCCCCTGAAGAAATCCTGCGTGTGACACGGGACGCCTGATGAATCGCTATCGTTTCGAGGCCGCCGACGCCCAGGGCAAGATCGAATCCGGGCACTTGGAAGCCGACAGCCAGGGGGCGGCCTTCAACCTGTTGCGCAGTCGCGGGCTGACGGCATTACAGGTGCAGGTCGAGCGCAACACGACACCGGCCAATGGCGGTGGCTTGTTCAGCGCCAAACTCTCGGACAACGACTTGGCTTGGGCTACCCGGCAACTGGCAAGCCTGCTGGGCGCGAGCCTGCCGTTGGAAGCCGCGTTGAGTGCCACGGTGGAGCAGGCCGAGCGCAAGCACATCGCCCAGACCTTGAGCGCGGTGCGCGCCGATGTGCGCAGCGGCATGCGCCTGGCCGAAGCCCTGGCGGCACGCCCCCGGGATTTTCCGGAAATCTATCGGGCGTTGATTGCCGCCGGTGAAGAGTCCGGCGACCTGGCCCAGGTGATGGAGCGATTGGCGGACTACATCGAAGAGCGCAACAACCTGCGGGGCAAGATCCTCACGGCGTTCATCTACCCCGGGGTGGTGGGGCTGGTGTCGGTCGCCATCGTGATTTTTCTGCTCAGCTACGTGGTGCCCCAGGTGGTCAGTGCATTTTCCCAGGCCCGCCAGGACTTGCCCGCGCTGACCGTGGCGATGCTCACTGCCAGTGATTTCATTCGTGCCTGGGGCTGGTTGTGTTTTGGCGTGCTGGCCGGTGGGTTCTGGACCTGGCGCATGTACTTGCGCAAACCGGCGGCGCGCTTGAACTGGCACGCGCGGGTGTTGCGCCTGCCGCTGATCGGGCGTTTCGTACTGGGCCTCAACACCGCGCGCTTTGCCTCGACCCTGGCGATTCTCGGCGGAGCCGGGGTGCCGTTGCTGCGAGCGCTCGAGGCCGCACGCCAGACGCTGTCCAACGACCGCCTGAGCCAGAGCGTCAGCGAGGCCACGGCCAAGGTTCGCGAAGGGGTCAACCTGGCGGCGGCGCTGCGGGTGGAAAAAGTCTTCCCGCCGGTGCTGATCCACCTGATCGCCAGCGGCGAGAAAACCGGCTGCCTGCCACCGATGCTCGAACGCGCCGCGCAAACCCTGTCCCGCGACATCGAACGCCGGGCCATGGGCATGACTGCGTTGCTGGAGCCGCTGATGATCGTGGTCATGGGCGGTGTGGTGCTGGTGATTGTCATGGCGGTGCTGTTGCCGATCATCGAGATCAATCAGTTGGTGCAATAAACCGCCCTCTACTGGTTGACACAAATCTTGTGGCAAACACAGGTCCTGTGGCGAGGGGATTTATCCCCGCTGGGCTGCGCAGCAGCCCCATGCCAGCCCAGTCAATTCGTCTGATACACCGAGACGGCAGTTGTGAAGGGCGCTTCGCACCCCAGCGGGGATAAATCCCCTCGCCACAAAAGCACACCGAGCAAAATAGATGTTGACGCCGTCAACACCTCCCGAGCCTCACCATCGCCAAACTCGGGTTCCTCGTTCTGTCATCTTCCGCCGCCCGGCAACCATCCGCCGCCATCTTCGCGACCAGCCCTTGCCGCCCTCCCGAAAAAACCGCCTGAACCCACGGCGCAGAGCCCTCGAACACCCGAGGAAAAAACTCGAAAAACAGCCCTCAGCTCCCGAGGTTTTTTCCTTTATCTGTCACCGGAAACTGCGAATTTCTAACCCATGGCCTCACCCCATCGCCACCGGCACAGGACCGAGCGCCATGACGGCAAGCACGCGTCACCCAACCTACGTACGAACACGATGAAAGGAGATTCTTCATGTTTAAGCGCAACGTTCTCGCGGTATCCCTGACCCTCGCCGGCCTTTGCGCCGCTCAGGCCGCCATGGCTGATGTCAATGGCGGTGGTGCTACCTTGCCTCAGCCGCTCTATCAGACTTCCGGCGTACTGACTGCCGGTTTTGCCCCCTACATCGGCGTGGGCAGCGGTGCTGGCAAGGCTGCTTTCCTGACCAACGACTACACCAAGTTCGTGGCTGGCAACACCAGCAAGAATGTGCACTGGGCTGGCAGCGATTCGAAACTCAGCACCACTGAACTGAACAACTACGTCACTGCTCACGGTGCAGCCTGGGGCCCACTGATCCAGGTGCCTTCGGTCGCCACTTCGGTTGCCATTCCGTTCAACAAGACCGGCACTGCCAACGTTGACCTGAGCGTCAACCAACTCTGCGGCGTGTTCTCCGGCCGTCTGACCGACTGGAGCCAGATCACGGGTTCCGGCCGTACCGGCGCGATCACCGTGGTTTACCGTGCCGAGAGCAGCGGCACCACCGAGCTGTTCACCCGCTTCCTGAACGCCAAGTGCGCTGAAACCGGCACCTTCGCTATTACCACCAACTTTGCCTCCAGCTACAGCGGTGGCTTGCCAGCCGGTGCTGTGGCCGCTACTGGTAGCCAGGCCGTCATGACTGCCGTGAACGCTGCCCAGGGTCGCATCACCTACATGAGCCCGGATTACGCCGCAACGACTCTGGCCGGTCTGGGTGACGCTACCAAAGTAGCCCGCGTTGCCGGTGTTTCCCCAGCCCCAGCCAACGTATCGGCCGCCATCGCCGCTGTCGCGGTACCTGCCGTCGCCAACCGTGCCAACCCGAACGCCTGGGTACCGGTGTTCGCCGCTACCACCAACCCTAACGACCCAAGCGTCGTGGCTTACCCAACCACTGGCTACCCGATCCTGGGTTTCACCAACGTGATCTTCAGCCAGTGCTACGCCGACGCAACCCAGACCACCCAGGTGCGCAACTTCTTCAGCCGCCACTACGGTTCATTGACCAACAACGATTCGGCCATCACTTCCAATCGTTTCGTGCCGCTGCCTTCGGCCTGGAAAACCGCTATCCGTGACTCCTTCGTCACTGCTTCGAGCGGCCTGAGCATCGGCAACACCAGCGTCTGCAATGCCATCGGTCGTCCGTTGTAAGCCCACGCTTGAACGACCTGCAATACCTGATCAGCAACGGCGTGAGCCGTTGCTGATTTTTGCGTAATGACTGAACCGACACAGCCACATGAAATTTTCATGACAACCGTTCGGTCCCGCCGCCCTGTAACCGCCTAACCCCTATAACCAACGCTGGCAGCTTGATGGCACTGCGTTGCGCCCTTAGAGCGAACCCGAAAGGATAAGTAGGATGCTGCGCTGCAAACCCCAGACGACCCTGAATGCTTCCCGTCGCGATGGCGAATTGTCGATGTTGCGGCTCAAGCCGTTGGCCCACGCCATTGCCCTGCTGCTGGTGGCCGGCAATGCCCAGGCGGCGACGGCGTTCAGTTCGGCGTGGTTTGCCGCCAAGGGCGCGTCCCCGTCCGGTGGCGCGGCACGGCCCACGACGGCGTTGCCAGGCATGCCGCCGCCCTTGGCGCAACAGCAACGGGCCAATGCGCAGTTGCAGCGTTCGCTGACCAACCTCAACAACACCGTGGCCGCCATCGCGGCCCAGCAGGCGGCGCAGGCCGCCGGGCGGCAAGCGGCGTTCGGGCAGGTGCAGGTCGTGCCCGACGGGCTGGGCGAGGGCGGGCTCAAGGTCGACAACAGCCTGACCCAGGGTTGGCTCAACGCCAAGGGACCGCAGCAGACCCAGGCCGGCGGCAAGACCACGGTGAAGATCGAGCAGACCGCCGACAAGGCGATCCTCAACTGGGAAACCTTCAACGTCGGGCGCAACACCACGGTGGATTTCCAGCAGCAGTCGGACTGGGCCGTGCTCAACCGGGTCAACGACCCGCAGGCGCGACCGAGCCAGATCCAGGGTCAGATCAAGGGCAACGGCACGGTGATGCTGGTCAACCGCAACGGCATCATTTTCAGCGGCAGCAGCCAGGTCAACGTGCGCAACCTGGCGGCGGTGGCGGCGAATATCAGCGATGAGCAATTCAGCCAGCGCGGCTTGTATGTCGATGCCACCGGCACCCAGCCGACCTTCACCGATGCCGCCGGCAAGGTCGAAGTGCAACGCGGTGCGCAAATTGAAACCCACCGCGCCGCCACTTCCACCGCAGGCGGTGGCTATGCCTTGCTGTTGGGCACGGAAGTGGAGAACGCCGGTTCCATCATCACCGCCAAGGGCCAGACCACCCTCGCGGCTGGCGACAGTTTTTATATCCGTCGCGGCCAGGGCACCAGCGGCAACTCGCGCTCCACCACTCGTGGTAATGAGGTGGCGACGTCGCTCAAACCGGGCAGCAGCGCCGGCACGGTGATCAACAATGGTCTGATCCAGGCCAGCACCGGCGACATCACCCTCACCGGGCACAATGTGCAGCAGAACGGCGTGGCGGTGGCCAGCAGTTCGGTGGACACCCGCGGCACCGTGCATTTGCTTAACGCCTTCAGCGACAGCACCGGTAGCGTGACCCTGGGGCAGGGCAGCGCCACCGCCGTGCTGCTCGACGCCGCGGGCGGAAGTGCACTGGATAGCCAACGCAATGCCGGGCCCGCCGGCCTGGATGGCACGCCGAACAACCTGATCACCGGTCAATTCAACAACCTCAGCAGCGTGGTCGACCGTAGCGACCAGTCCCGGGTCGAGATCGTCAGCGGTGGCAGCGTCGACTTCCAGAACGGCTCCATCACCCTGGCCACCGGCGGTCAGGTTGCGGTCAGTGCAGCCGGTCGCAGTCTGGTGCGCGATGGCGCGGTAATCGACGTGTCCGGCGCCATCGGTGTCAAGGTGGCGATGGAATCCAATTCCATCAAGGTCAACGTGCAGGGCAACGAACAACGGGATGCGCCGATCAACCGCGAAGGCGGCAAGCTGACCAACAACGATGTGTGGGTGGACGTGCGCGACCTGGTCTACGTCCCGGCGGGCACCAACGGCTACGCCACTGACCGTTGGTACACGGCGGGTGGTCTGTTGGAGGTTGGCGGTTATCTCGGCACCCGTGGGCACAGCGTCGGTGAGTGGGCGGCCCAGGGTGGTACCCTGACGTTCACTGGCAACGATGTGGTGACCCAGCAAGCTGCTCAGTTGAACCTGTCCGGCGGTACTCTGGATGTACAGAGTGGGTACTTGCGCCAATCCTGGCTCAAGGGCGCCAATGGTCGTCTGTATGAGCTGTCCAAGGCCCCGGGCGACATCCTCTACACCGGCATCTACAAGGGTTATGAAGATCACAGCCAGCGCTGGGGCCAGACCGATTACTACTACAACCCGCTGATCGCCCCGCGCGAGCGTTTCGAGGCCGGCTACACCGTCGGCCGCGATGCCGGCAAGCTGGTGGTGTCGACCCGCAACGCCGTGCTGGAAGGCCAGATCGTCGGCGAGGTCTATCAGGGCGAACGCCAGACCCAGGCGCCGAACCTCAACCTCGACGGCTACCAGCAATCGCAAAACGCCGTGGCCCGTCGGGCGCAATTATGGGTGGGCAGCTACACGCCGATCTATGACAAGACCAGCGGCGTGATCAACAGTGGCCTGAACCCCACCTTCGATCAGGTCACCCTTGGCAAGGTGAGCGACAAGCTTGCGGGGCTCGACCTGACCTCGGCGGTCGGCACTGATCGGCAAGGCAAGCTGGTGCTGGACAATGAGTTGCTCAATGGCTTCCAGCTCGGCGCGGTCAAGGTAGCGGCGGCTGAAGGCATCAAGGTCGATGGGGCACTCAAGGTCGCCGATGGCGGCGATATCACGCTTTATGCACCGCAGGTCGAGGTGAATGCCGACCTGACGGCCCGCAGCGGTCGCATTGCCTTGGGTAACGTGCTCAAACAGGTCAGGACCGATAATTTCCAAATGGCAGACGTCACACTTTCACCCGCCACGGGACAGCGGGCGACGGTCACCTTGGGCGAAGGCGTCAAGCTGAACACCGCCGGGCGCTGGAGCAATCTGCTGCTCGACGGCAACGACCGCCAAGGCCTGCCGTTCATCAACGGCGGCAGCGTGTCCGTGCGTAGCAGTGGCGATATTGATGCGCAGCAGGGCAGCCTGATTGACGTCAGTTCCGGCGCTGCCGTGATGGCCGATGGCAAGACTCGCGGCGGCAAGGGCGGGGACTTGACCTTGACCGCGAGTACCGGTGCATCGTCCGGTAACGGCGACTTGAACCTGGAAGGTGAACTGCACGGTACCGGCGTGAGCGGCGGCGGGACCTTGAAGCTGGCGGCCAGCAAAGTGCTGATCGGCAACAGCGGCACCCCCCTCGAACCTGGCACTCTGCAACTGGGCGGCGATTTCTTCGACAAGGGTTTCTCCGCCTATGACATCACCGGCAACGAAGGCCTCACTGTGGCCGACGGGACCCGGGTCGATGTGACCATGCCGGTGTATCGTTTTGGTGAGCAGGCGTTGGTTACCGCTAGCGACGCGGAGCCGGTCGCTGTCTTGCAGCGCTGGACGCCGGAGCTGTATCAGGAGGACGCGATCAAGGGTGTGCTTACCCAGCGTCGCGGCGCGAGCCTGAGCCTCACTGCCGGTACTGCGAATTCCAGTGCCGCTGACATGGCGAGCACGGCATTGAGCTTGGGCAACGGCAGCGTGATCAGCGTCGATCCAGGGCAGGGCATCGATGTGCGCAGCATCGGTCAGTTGACTGCCAACGGCACCCTCAACGCCTGGGGCGGTCGGGTTAGCCTCACCGGATTGAGCGTCACCGGTGCGGATGGTGAAGCAGTCAACGCTCAGGGCCACGGTCGCTCCATCTGGCTGGGCGAGCAGGCGTTGATCGACGTCTCCAGTCGAGCCGTGACCGCCCAGGATATGCGCGGTCAGACCTATGGCCTGGTGCGCGATGGTGGGCAGATTGTCATTGGCGGCCAGATCGATACCGCCAAAGGATCGGCTGAGGCCTCCGAATTGTTCGTGGTGGTGCGCGACGGTGCGCGTCTGCAAGCGGACGGCAGCCAGACCGTGCTGGATATTCCCGGACAGGGGCGCACATCGGTGGCGAGCAATGGCGGCAGCATTTCCCTCGCGTCGGCCAATGGCTTGTACTTGGACGGCGAGTTCAGCGCTCGTTCGGGTGGGGCAGGAGCGGCAGGGGGGAGTTTGTCGGTCGCCCTGGAAGCGCCCTATTACCCAAACAATTCGGTCAAAGACCGGGTCTTGCAATTGCGAGAGCTGGTGCTGGAGCAGACTGCCCAGACGAGCGGGCTGGAGGGTAATGCTGAGACAGCGGCTGATTCGTTAGTCTACGGTCGCGGGCGGTTAGGTGTGGATCAGGTCCAGTCAGGCGGCTTCGGCAACTTGGCGCTATTGAGCAATGGCCTGTTGAGCACCAATGGTGATGTGTCGCTGTCCCTTGGCCAGAGCTTGAGTCTGTATGCTCGTGGCTTTGGGCCAAGCTCAACCGCGCCAGCCAATACTCATGTCCAACTTAATGCTCCCCATGTGTTGCTTTCGGGGCCGGCGGCCGGTCGACCGAATCCGGACGGGTATAACCGGCCAGCGGTCGAGGGCGGCGGTGTATCGCTATTGGCAAACAAGGCAGTGTTTTCCATTAACGCAGACCTGCTGGATGTACAAGGTAACGTGATATTCAGCGGCAAAGGTACGCTGAGGCAGGCCGACGGCAGCACAGTCGAGGTGGAGCGTGCCGGTTTCGACCGGGTCCAGCTGCTCAGTCGGGGCGATCTACGGTTCCTGGCCGGATTCTCTAGCGCCTATATGCCGGAAGGCTTTACTACGCAATTGCTGACTCCCTCGGACATGGTCTTGCAAGCAGCGCAGCTGTATCCAGCCACCGGGGTTGGAGCTCGGATATTGGCAGGGTATGGCTGGGGGACTGAGCCCGGTAGCGGTATCAGGCTCTATGACCCGAGGCGTAGCCTGGTCATTGGGCGTACCACCCAGGTCACACCACAAGTGCCTTATTCGGTATTCGGTCGCTTGCAATTAGGCAGCGCGAAGATCGAGCAGGGTGGTGTCGTCCGAGCACCTTTGGGCTTGCTTGAAATCGGCACAAACAGCGCGGAGGGTATATCGGCCCGGGTCGACCTGTTGCCGGGCAGCCTGACATCGGTCAGTGGTCTGGGGTTGGTGCTGCCTTATGGCGGCACTGTCGACGGACAGAATTATCAGTACGCCGGAAAGAAGGTTGTGTTGCTGGGGCAAGGAGCGGTGCCCTCTGGCAACGGTGACCTGAATATCGGTGTGATTCTCGGCGGCAAGTCGGTGGCAGCCGAGGAAGAGGCAGTGCTCGACCTCTCCGGTGGCGGTGAATTGCTCGGCGCCGGTTTTATCTCCGGCCGTGGCGGCTCCACCGATGCGCGTTTCAACCCGCTGGTGCAAATGGGCGCCAATGGCGGTTTCACGTTACCGGGGCTGTCCAGCAATCCGGTCTACGCCATCGTGCCGGGCAATCAGAGCCTATACGCGCCGGTTGCTGCCGAAGGGGGGGCGGTGGACCCACGGGTCGGTCAGCAGATCACCATTGGTGCCGGTGTGCCCGGGCTGACCGCCGGTACTTACACGCTGATGCCGTCCACCTACGCCTTGTTGCCGGGCGCGTTCCGGGTCGAGGTCAATGGCTTGGCGGGACAAGGCGCCACAACGGGCGCGCAACAAATGCGCAACGGTTCCTGGACCACCGCCGGGGTGCTGTCGGTGGCCAATACCGGGCAGCGCAACAGTTTGTCCAGCCAGGTCATTCTGACTTCGGGCGATGAGCTGCGCCGCTATTCGCAATATAACGAGACGAGCTACGCGCAGTTCGCCCTGGCCGATGCTGCCCGCCTGGGCGTGCCTCGGGCAATGTTGCCCGTGGACGCCAAGACGTTGAAATTGAACCTGGCAAAGGGCGCGGGGGATCAGGCGTTTTCCTTCAACGGCACCGGCAAGTTCGCGCCTCAGACGGGGGGCTACGGCGGTACCGTCGCAGTGGTGGTGGGCGCCGGGAGCGCATTGGAAGTGGTTGCTGACGGGCGTGGGGCCACGGCCGGCTTCGACGGCGTGACCCTCAATGCCGCAAGCCTCAATGCATTAAAGGCTACACGCCAAGTGATTGGCGGCCAGTTTTATGTTGACTATGGTCAGGGAGGGAACTACATCACGCCGCAAAGGGTGTCCCGCAGTGTTGCGTTGCGTGAAGGTGCGATCCTGTCGGCGCCCGAGGTATTGCTCCTGGCCGATGGTGGCGAGCTATTGGTGGAGCAAGGCGCGGCCATCAACACCATCGGGCAGGGCAAGGCCGCGTACGATGCCCGCGATGGCTTTATCTATAACCTCAATGTGAAGAACCAGAATTACAACATGCTGGCGGCCTCCAACGGCTTGCTCAACGTGTTGGCTCCGCAGTCGGGTGCTACAGGTTCGGTCAATATCGGCGGGTGCAGCCTGACACCGTGTAGCGGCGTGACTCGGATTCACTCCGAAGGCAGCATCATTGCTGCCTCCGGCAGCAGCCTGGAGTTGGACGACCAGGTGCGCTACGGCACCCGTCACCTGACCCTGGCCCTGAGCAATATCAACGTCGGCACCGCCCAGGCATTGAGCGATGCGTCGGGGCGCAATGTATTGCCTGCCGGTCTGACCCTGAGCCAGACCGTCCTGGATCGCCTGTTGCGCGGGGACACTCAATATGGTGCTCCAGCCCTGGAAACCCTTGAACTGTCGGCCAGTCAGGCGCTGAATTTCTACGGCACCGTCAGCCTCGACACCTATGATTCGACCACTGGCAAGTCGCGCCTGAACAACCTGATGCTCAGCACCCCGGCCATCTATGGCGCCGGCAACGCCAATGACGTAGCGACCATCCGCACCGCCAACCTGATCTGGAACGGTGCCGTCGGCGCACCGGGCTCGGTCATCGCCGGCGGGGCCGGCACCGGCGCCGGTCGCCTGGACATCCAGGCCCAGCGCATCGAGTTTGGCTACGGTGAATTCGCCCAGCCGAGCTCGGTCACCACCCTGGACCGTCTGGCCCTGGGCTTTGCCAACGTCAACCTCAGCGCCAGCGAGCGTCTGACCGCCAACCACAAAGGCAGCCTGGCGGTCCATCAGACCCAGGGTGCATACGACCCGAAAACAGGTTTCTCCTACAGCGGCGGCAACCTGAATATCCTCACTCCGTTATTGACCGGCGAAGCCGGTTCGATCAACCGCATCAGCGCGGGTGGGGCGATCAACGTAGCGGGTGCGAGCGCTAAGCCGGGCACCGTTTCCGGGCTCGGTGGCGAGTTATCCCTCAAGGGTGCCAGCCTCAACCTGGCCAGCGCGGTGGTGCTGCCCAGTGGCAAGCTGACCCTGAGCGCGACCCGCGACCTGACCCTGGCCGATGAGGCGCAGATCGACGTGGCGGGTCGCACGCTGACCTTCAACGATGTGACGCGCTACAGCGCTGGCGGCGAGGTGATTCTGCAAAGCCAGAACGGCGACATCCGCCAGGCCGATGGCTCGACCATCGACGTCTCTGCCCGCAACAACCAGGCCGGCCGGCTCAGCGCCGTGGCTGTGGACGGGGCGGCGGGCGTGGTGGACCTGCAAGGGCGGATTCTCGGCAGCAGCACCGGCGGATACGACGCCGGCGGCACCGCCATGCCGTACTTGGCCGGCGGTGTGGAGATCCAGGCCCAGCGCCTGGGCGACAGCGGCAGCCTCAGCGAGCAGTTCGCGGCGTTGAACCAGCGGTTGAACGATGGGCAGGTCTACGGCTCCCGTGGCTTCCAGCTCAAACAGGGCGACCTGGTGATCGGCAACGGGCTCAAGGCCTCGACCATCAGCGTGTCCCTGGATAACGGCGACCTGTTGGTCAACGGCAAGGTAGACGCCAGCGGCGAGCGGGTTGGCAGCATCCGGCTGGCGGCGGGGCGCTCCCTGACCCTGGGCAGCAACGCGGTACTCGATGCCCACGGCAATCGCCTGCGGGTGGACAGCTACGGCAAGATCATCGACTCGCCGAACCGTGCGATCGTCGACCTGACCTCCCGTGCCGGTGTACTGACCTTGTCGGACGGCGCCCGCATCGATCTGCGCCATGGCACCGCGGCACCTGCCGGGCGGCATGACGGTCGCGCCCGTGGCACCCTGGAACTCAATGCCCGGCGCGCCGGTCCGGCTGCGACCCACGGCGACATTGCCATCGATGCCAGTGGCAACCTGGACATCCAGGGCGCGCGGTCCATCGCCGTCAATGGCATGTGGCAGTACAACGACGCGGAGTATGGCAGCGACCCGGCGGCCAGCGGTCGTCCTTATCAGGTCATCGACCAGGCGTACCTGGACCGCAAGCATCAGGACAGTACAGCCTTCATCAACGCAGCGCTGGACAACGACGATTTAATGCAACGCAAACTCGCCGGCCTGAACAACGCCCGTTATGCCGATGCGTTCCACTTGCGGCCTGGCGTCGAGATCGTCAGTGCGACCGCCGACGGTGACCTGGTGGTGCAGGGCGACCTGGACCTGTCCGGCTATCGCTATGCGAGCGTCAATCCGCACACGCAGAAAACTGCTGTGTACGGCTCCGGCGAGGCCGGTGCGTTGACCCTGCGCGCCGGGGGCGACCTGAGCATCTACGGCAGCATCAACGACGGTTTCGCACCTCCACCGGCCACGCAGGATGACAAGGGCTGGGTGCTGCTGCCCGGCATCGACTTCACGGGTGGCGACATCGTCGTACCCGGTGCCGGTGTGACCTTGGCCGAAGGCACGGCCTTCCCGGCGGGGACCACGTTGAACTACGACTTGCCGATCAAAGGCGTGACGTTGGCGGCGGGGACCCGATTGCCGGTGGCGGCGATTCTCGAACAACCACTGGAGCTGCCCGCCGGCACCGTATTGGCGGCCGCCGTGCACGATGCCTCCGGCAATCTGCTGTTTGCCGCGGGCACCTTGCTGAACCAGGCCCAGACCCTGCAAGCCGGCTCGCAACTGGGGGCCGGCAGCGTGTTGAGCGCACCCACCGCGTTGCTCGGTTTCACCTGGCCGAAGGGCGTTGCGTTGCCCAATGTGGCGAACGCGGGCAATGTCCAGAGCAACATCCTCAGGCTGGACCGCAGCCTGGCGCTCAACCGTGGTTCGCTGATCCCGTCCGGTACCGAAGTGAAGTTGCCCGATGGCGTCGAGTCGATCCAACTGCGTCCGGAAATCGCCGGCAGCCAGGGGCGGATGTGGGCCGTCGCACCGATGCTCGCCGAGGGTACGCAGTCCTGGTCGCTGCGGTTGGTGGCCGGGGCCGATACGGCAGCGGCGGATAGCCGTATCGTCCAGCCGGAACCGGTGCATGGCGACTTGCGCTTTGCCGATAGCCACTACGGGATGTTTGGTTCGCCGGTGCCGGCCAAAGGTACCTTTCGGTGGACCCAGCAAGGCGTCGATGAGCTGGCGGGCGCAGGGATCACAGTAGAGCTTGGCCAAACCGTCGATCTGGCAACAGTGGGCAATTTTGGTTACGACTCGGTTGACGCGTTCTGTGCGGATTTCGCCGGTATCTGCGCGTTGCAGGCCTCTTACAAATGGACCAAAGCCGCGGAGGACGAGCTGGCGGGTTCCGGTTATCAGGTCAAGGCAGGGGAGCCGATCGATGCTTCGGCTGCCCAGTTTTTTGGCTTCGACTCGGTCCAGGCTCTTTGCGACGCCGCGCCCTCGGTCTGTGCCCCGGCCAGCGTGGACTACAAGCTGGTCGCCGGCAGTACCCGCCCGAGCGTTATCCGCACCGGCACCGGCGACCTGGAACTGCTCAGCGGCGGCAGCCTGCGCATGGACTCGTTGTTCGGCATCTACACTGCCGGCACCTCGTCAACGCCGACGTTCCCGGGCGATCCCTACAACCAACCCAAAGCCCTGGGCGCCAACGGCAAGGTGCTCAACGACGAGAATGGCAGCTACGAAAAACTCGTGGATGGTGGCACAGAGAGCATCTACCGCGCCTGGTATCCGGATGCGGGCGGGAACCTGTTGCTCAAGGTTGGCGGCGATCTCAGCGGCAACTTGACCGCGCCTGCCGCCACCCCTATCGGGCGACCGAACCCTACCGATAAGGGCCAGGATTCGGCCAATGTTGGCAATTGGATCTGGCGCCAGGGCAACGGTGATTCGGTGAACGGCCAGCCGACGGCATGGTGGATCAATTTTGGCAGCTATACCGCGTCGACAGAGTCAGGAGGCGCTGATCAGATGGCCGGTTTCACCGGGTTCGGGACCTTGGGCGGCGGTGATCTGGATGTGCAGGTCGGTGGCGATGCAGGCGTGTTGCGCCGACTCGCTGGTAACAGCTTCAACACCAACATCAACCCGCGCAGTCAGGGGCTGGTGCTCGCGGTTGGCAGCACTGGAAGGGTCGCCGCCGATGGCAGCCTGCAGTTGACCGGTGGCGGCGATCTCAACCTGCGAGTGGGCGGCGCCTTGAACCCTGAGAGCCTTTATCTGGATGGGCATCTCAACGGTGTGGTCACTAACCTGCGGGGGCATGCGCAAATCGACAGCGGTGCCATCGGCCGGATTGACCTGCGCTATGGCAACCAGGTCTCAGACCAATCCCCTGGCGAGACGCGAGCCTACGATCCTTTCCGGTCCACCCGTGGGGTGGCGTCGGGTGGGCTGACCCTGATGCCGGGGGATGCGACCTTCAATCTTTCGACTCAGGGCGACCTCGTTGTGCAGGACGTCGCCGACCCGGGCCGAGCGCCGATGATGAGCGTCTCGCCGTTTAGAAACGGGTCGGCCAACGGTTCGGGGATAAGTTGGTTTTCGTTGTGGACAGCCAACACGGCCATCGACCTATGGTCTTCCGGGGGCAACCTGACGCCGTTGACGGTGGGTTTGGAAACGGACCTGGCGGTGGTCTATCCGTCGATCCTGCGCGCCGTGGCGGCCAGTGGCAGTCTTTACTACGGTGAGGCCAAGACCCTTGGCATGGGAGGCTACGATGGCAGCTTTCGCTCGGCCTTGCTGCTGGCGCCTGGTGGTAACAGCGAGCTGCTGTTCCTGGCTGGCGATTCCATCTATGGCGGTGACCTGACGGTCAGTCGTTCCGGTGCTTCGTCAGCGGCCTTGGCCATGCCGTTGCGGCCGGCCTTTATAGGGCTGGTCAATGGCAGCGTGGTGGTCAGCAATCTCTCGGCCGACGGTAACCGTGTGACCTCCACGACGAACCTGCCGCTGTTGGCTTTCGACAGCAGCACCGCCTCAAGCGAGTGGGGCGCCCATACCGATCCTGCCCGCTTCTATGCGCTGCGGGGAGTGCGACTTGTTGTCGATCAATACTGGCCGGGCCATGACCTACGCCAGCACGACCGACAGCCGCTTGGGACAAACTGCCTACGAGGGTGCCGGCCCGGTATGGATGATGGCCGGACGTGACATTGTCAGCAGCGGTATCCCTCTGAGCGGCGGCCGAGGCGGGGACGCGAATAACGGTGGGAACTACACCGTCGCCGGCAACCTCTTCATCCACAACAACCCCAGCGACATCTCCATCGTCTCAGCCGGGCGCGACATCCTCTACAGCAACTTCAACGTCGCCGGCCCTGGCCTGCTGGAGATCACCGCCGGGCGTAACATCCTGATGGACGACAAGGTCAGCATCACCAGCCTCGGCGCCGTGGTGCCGGGAGATTCGCGCCCTGGCGCGAGCCTGGTGTTGCAGGCCGGCGCGGGCCTCAACGGCGCGGATTACGAACGCTTCGTCAAGGCCTACCTGGACCCGGCGAACCAGGCCCTGGCCGGTGTGCCGCTGGCGAACCAGGACGGCAAGGTCGCCAAGACCTATGAAACCGAATTGGTGGATTGGCTGGAGAAGCGCTTCGGCTTCAGTGGCGACAGCGAACAGGCCCGCAGCTACTTCGCGGCGCTGCCGGCCGAGCAGCAGCGGGTGTTTGCCCGTGACGTGTACTTCGCCGAGCTCAAGGCCGGTGGTCGTGAGTACAACGAAGTCGGCGGCGTGCGCCAGGGCAGCTACCTGCGCGGGCGAGAGGCTATCGACTTGTTGTTCCCGACCAAGGATGTGGCGGGCAATCCGATCACCTACAAGGGCGACATCACAATGTTCGGCGGGGCGGGGGTGCACACCGATTTTGGTGGCAGTATCCAGATGCTCACCCCGGGTGGCGGACAGACGTTCGGCATCGAAGGCAACGCGCCGCCGTCCACCGCCGGGGTGATCACCCAGGGTGAGGGCGATATCCAGTTGTATGCGCAGAACAGCATCCTGCTGGGGCAGAGCCGGATCATGACCACCTTTGGCGGTTCGATCCTCGGCTGGTCGTCTCAGGGCGACATCAACGCCGGCCGGGGTTCGAAGACCACCGTGGTGTACACGCCGCCCAAGCGCTTGTACGACACCTGGGGCAACGTGACGCTGTCGCCGTCGGTGCCGAGCACCGGGGCCGGTATCGCTACCCTCAACCCCATTGCCGAAGTGGCGCCGGGGGATATCGACCTGATCGCGCCGCTGGGTACCATCGATGCGGGGGAGGCGGGAATCCGGGTGTCGGGCAACGTCAACATCGCGGCGTTGACCGTGGTGAACGCCGCCAACATCCAGACCCAGGGCAAATCCACCGGCGTGCCGCTGGCGGCTTCGGTGAACACCGGGGCCATCACCTCGGCCAGTTCCGCGGCGTCTTCGGCTACACAAGCGGCTGAAGACGTGGCCCGTCAGCAACAGAACGCGGCGCGGCAGAACCAGGCGTCGGTGTTCACGGTGCAGGTGGTGAGTTTTGGCTCCGAGCAACTGGCCCCGTCCCGCGATGGCGCCAACCGCGACGCGCCTCGGGCCTATGACCCGGCCAGCCCGGTGCAAGTACTGGGCGCGGGTCCTTTGGACGAGCAGAGCCGCCAGCGGCTGACCGAGGAGGAGCGGGGGCGGTTGAGTTTGTAGGGATTGAGCTTGCAGTGAGGTGGGCTGTGCTGGCCTCATCGCGAGCAAGCTCGCTCCCACAGGGATCCGGGTGTTCATGATTTTGCATGCACCACAGAGCTATTGTGGGAGGCAGGTGTTCATGAGTTTTGCATGCACCACAGCGCCCATTGTGGGAGCGAGCTTGCTCGCGATAGCGGTGGGAAGTGGGTTACAGCCACCGCGGCGTGGTGAAGAACGAGGCCATTTCCGAGCGGGCCAGTGCCGCGCCGAAGTACGGGCCTTGGACATGGTCGCAGGCCACGTTGCGCAGTTGGCTGAATTGCAGAGCGTTTTCGATGCCTTCGGCGGTGACCATGAGCCCTACGCTGCGGCTCAACCGGATCATCGCCAGGACGCCGTCCTTGTCGTCCTCCAGGCCCAACTGCGAAAGGATGTTGCGATCGAAGCGGATGCCATCGAACGGCTGGTCCAGCACCTCGCGCAGGGAGGCGATGCTGGTGCCGAATTTGTCGATGTTGATCCGCACGCCGAGGTCCTTGAGCGCATGGAGGGTGCTGGCGACGGTCTTGTGGTCGGCCAGCAGAACCCCTTCGGCCACTTCCAGGGTCAGCCGGTGAGGGGCCAGGCCACTCGCTTCGAGGGCTTCTTGCACCTGGTTGAGCAGGAAGTTGCTGTTGAACCACCGAGGTGAAACCGCGATGGAGACATTGACGGCGCTCGGCCAGGTCGCGGCCTCTTCACAGACATTGATCAACATCCAGGTACCCAGCTCTTCCAGTTGGCCCGAGGTTTCGGCCACCGGTATGAAGTCGGCCCCAGCCAGCTCACCTTTCTCGGGATGGTGCCAAAAGGTCTGGGCTTCGAAACCGTGCAGTTGCTCGGCGCTCACATCGAAGCGAGGCAAGTAGCGCAGTTCCAGTTGGTCCCGCTGCATGGCGTCGCGCAGTTGCTGCTCGTATCGCCGCCGGTCGCGGGCCAGGTTGCCCATGGCTTCCACATACACGCGCCAGGTGTTGCGGCCTGCTGCCTTGGCCGCATACAAGGCGATATCGGCGTGGCGCAACAGTTCATCGGCGCGTTCGTCACCGGGCTGCGCCCAGGCAACGCCGATGCTCACCCCCAGGTACAGCGTATTGCCGTCCAGGTGCATGGGCCGTTGCATGCAATCGATCAGCCGTTCACACAGTTGATCGAGATCGTCGGCGTCGCCGGGGTCGGGCATGACAATGACAAATTCATCACCGCCCAGGCGCGCCACCAGATCGGTGTCACGGACGTTTTGCTGGAGGATATGCGCCACTTCCCTGAGCACTTTATCGCCCACGGCATGCCCCAGGGAGTCGTTGACTGGCTTGAACCGATCCATGTCCAGGTTCAGCAGCACCAGAGGCGGGCGATCAGGTCGATCCAGGTGTTCGCGCAGGCAATCGAACAAGCGGTTGCGGTTGGCCAGCCCGGTCAGCGGATCATGCAAGGAAAGGTGTTTGATCTGGGCCAGCGCCCGCAATTCATCGGTGATGTCGGTGGCGGTGCCGCGAAAACCCAGGGTGCCGGCCTCGATGGCCCGTACCGACAGTTTGCAGGTGCGGATGCGCTGGTTGCGCGCGGTGTACTCGCACAACAGCGGTGCAGAAGAGAGGCTGTTAGCGCCGCCGAGCAGCCATTGGGCAATCGAGATCGAGCCGCCATGGGGATGAAGCAGCCGGTGCAGAGGTTTGCCCAGCCACTCCGTGGGGTTGAACCCGGTCACTTGTTCGAAGCGTTCCGACAGGTAGGTCAGCGTCCCGGTCGAATCGACCTCCCACAACCAGTCGGATGAGACTTCGGCAATGTCGCGGAAACGTTCTTCACTGCGTTCCAGCGCCTTGCGGTGGGCCAGCAGGCTGGCGTATTGGCTTTCCTGGGCGCGAAGCATCACCAAGGCATGGCGCAGAACGGCCAGCGCCAGGATTCCCAGTATCAGCAGCGCCAGGGCCAGCAAAGGCAACAGCACCTTGCGCAGATCCTGGCCTGGCGTTTGTGGTCGCCAGGCCAGGGCCTCCAGGGTCAGGTTGTCGAGCAGCAGTTGGGCGGTATCGGCTGGGCCGGGTGTCCTGGCGATATGGGCATCGGGCAGGGCGAAGTCCCGCGCCAGGTTTTCCAGGGCGCCGGGGTCCAGGACCTTGACGAAGAGCATCAGGCTCGGCGGGCCGGGAATTTGCGCCACGCTGTTGTCCGTGCCGGTGGTGATGGCGGACACGGCGACGAACGCCGGGGCATCTTCGTGATGCAGCATTTCGACGACCACTTCGTCGTGATTTTCCTCGGTGCTGGCTTTGTTCCACAGGGCGCGCAGGTCGCCGGTCAGCCAGGTGTCGGCATCGACGTCGCTCATTTGGCCATCGATCACCGAATAGACGGTCTTGCCGGTCGGGGAAATGACAAACACCGCCTGGTAACCATAGAGCGAATACACACTGCTGCCGACGTTTTCCTGGTCATAGGCCCATTCCTTGTCGACCTGGACATGCAGGTGCCGGTAGGCGTCGCTCCACTTGGAATAGTCGCTCAGGTCCCGGCCGATGCCGGTGCGAATCCCCTCGATGGCCCGCTGGGCGAAAAACAGGCTCTGCTCCCGGGCGCGTCTGTCCTGGGCGCCGGTGATATTGAGCAGCACGGCGATCGCCAGTGCGGACATGACAAAGAGCAGAAGCATGATGGCCGGAAAAGTGCGACGGGTGAAGCTACGGGTTGGCGAGCCCGGGGAAGGGACAATCGAGTCGTTGCCAGTATTTTCAGTCATAAAGATAAGTCATCAGCGCAAAAAGCGATTTCACCCGCACGTGTCTTGTATCGGCGGAGAGGCTGATTTACTTAGTTGTGTTAACGAAAGGGCCGACGGGCTGCGTTGTCTTCGTCATGTGCGGGCCTTGAAGCGTGATGCCCACTCCAGGGCCCATCCCGTTGGCGCAGGGCGTTGACCCCGGCGGCGGCCAGCAGGGCGATGAACGCGGCAAGCGTGGCCAAGGCCATGTCCTTTTGGGAATCCCATGGATCTTGTTGGGCGCCGACAAAGGCCTTGGCGGTATCGCCTCCAATATAGGCACCGCCCAACCATTCGATGATCTCGTAAATGGCCGACGACGCGAGAATCAGGCTCCAGGCCAGGAAATAGCCCCTGAACCCCGTTGTTGGCGCAACCCGCAGCAAAACCTCGCGCAACGGATACGCCAGCAGCAGGCCGTAGCTGAAGTGCACCAGTCGATCGAACTGGTTGCGCTGGAAACCCATGAGCTGATCCAGCGACGGGCCCCCGGTCAGGGCCTGCCACCACGAGTTGTATGGCACCTTGGCATAGGTGTAGTGGGCGCCGACTTCATGGATGCAGAGGAACACGAAGAGCAGCGTGGCCGACAGCCGTGAAAAGTGAAATCGCCGATGAACGGTCACCAGGACGACCAATAACGCAATGACCAGCAGGTTTTCCGCCAGCCAGTCACTGCGTTTCAGCGGCGCGATGGCCAACCATCCCCACAGCACGCAGAACGCCAGCAGCAGGGACCGTTCATAGCGACGATGCAGCTCATCGGTTGGCATCGCGTCAGCCTCACTCTTTATCCGTGCGATGGCCCGGCAGCAGGGTGCTCAGTACCTGCTTGGCGGTCTCGACCACGATGCCTCGCTCGTTCGGGTCGCCCTGGAGCAGGGTCGAGGCAAACTTTTTCGCCTGCTCCAGCTTGATGTGCGGCGGCAGCGGTGGCACGTCGGGGTCGGTGCGAAACTCGATCAGCACCGGACGATCCGCCGCCAGCGCGGTTTCCCAGGCCGTGGCCACGTCGTCCTCATGCAGCACCAGGATGCCCTTCAGGCCAATGGATTCGGCGAACAGGTGGTAGGGCACGTCGGGGATGTCCTGGGAGGCGGCGAATTTCGGATCGCCCTCCATGACCCGCTGTTCCCAGGTCACCTGGTTCAAATCCCGATTGTTGAACACCGCGCAGATCCAGGTGGCGTTGGCCCAGGTACGCCAGTATTTGGCGACGGTGATCAGTTCGGCCATGTTGTTCATCTGCATGGCGCCATCGCCCACCAGGGCGACCACCGGCCGCTCCGGATGGCAGAACTTCGCCGCGATGGCATAGGGCACGGCCGCGCCCATCGACGCCAGGCCACCGGACAGCGAACACATCATGCCGCGACGGATCTGGATGTCCCGGGCGAACCAGTTGGCGCAGGAGCCGGAATCGCAGGTGATGATGGCGTGTTCCGGCAGTCGCGGCGACAGTTCGAAGGTGACCCGCTGCGGATTGATCGGCTTGGCGGATACCCGGGCGCGTTTTTCCAGGGTCCGGTCCCAGCGTTCCCGCCAATGCTCGATTTTCTTGCGCCAGGCTCGGTCGGTTTTTTCTTCGATCAGTGGCAGCAGGGCGCGCAAGGTGTCAACGCTGTCGCCGTGCAGGCTGACTTCCATGGGATAGCGCAGGCTGAGCATGTCTGCCTGAATGTCGATCTGCACGCCCCGGGCCTGGCCTTCAGGGGGCAGGAACTCGGCGTAGGGAAAGCCGGAGCCGATCATCAGCAACGTGTCGCAGCCGGCCATCAGGTTATCGCTGGGCTCGGTGCCGAGCAGACCGATGGTGCCCGTGACCCAGGGCAGGTCATCCGGCACGGCGGCCTTGCCCAGCAGCGCCTTGGCCACGCCGGCGCCGAGCTTCTCGGCGATGGCGATCACCTCGTCGGTGGCATGCAGTGCTCCGGCACCCACCAGGATGGCGACTTTCTTGCCGGCATTGAGGACGTCGGCGGCTTTGCGCAGGTCCTCTTCGTAGGGAACGATGCTGGGCTTGCGGTAGCCGACGCCGGAGTGAACCGTACCGTGCTTGTGACGTGGCGCGGTGTATTCCATGTCCTGGAGGTCGTTCGGCAGGATCAGCGCCGTCACCCGGCGCTCGCCCACCGCCGTGCGTACGGCACGGTCCAGCAGGTGACGCACCTGGGCGGGCACGCTGGCTTGTTGCACGAACGCCCCGGCCACGTCCTTGAACAGGCTGACCAGGTCCAGTTCCTGCTGGTAATGCCCGCCGAGTGCGGCGCGCGCCTGTTGGCCGCTGATGGCGAGCACTGGCATGTGGTCCATCCGGGCGTCGTAGAGACCGGTCACCAAGTGGGATGCACCGGGCCCGGAGGTGGCGATGCAGACCCCCAGCTCGCCGGTGAACTTGGCGTGGGCACAGGCCATGAACGCGGCCATTTCCTCGTGGCGGGCCTGGATGAAGCGGATTTTTCCCTGGGCGCGGTTCAAGGCGCCAAACACGCCGTTGATGCCATCGCCCGGATAGCCATAGATACGGCGAACCCCCCATTCGTAAAGACGTTCCACCAGAAAATCACCGACGGTCATGCTCATGTCTGTCCCTCGTTTCGGGCCGCGGTCGCTCGGCGCGACGTGCAGCGGTTGACGTTCATACAGGACTTGACCGGCGCAGGCCTTCCAAGGTTTCGATTTTTTCAACCCCAGGGGCCTGAGGCTGGGCGGGCGTGTATCGCAGTGTGTACCGCACAGGCCCGGATACACCTGCTTGAAGAAGGCCCAGGCCGGCGACACAGGCTGGATACACACCGGCGATTAACTACGCCAGCCAGCCGACACCGAACCTCGGTGCGGGTGACTGGCGCCTTAATCGTCAATTGTCAGAGGAATACCCCATGCTCAACTTCTCCCGTCATTCGTCCCTTGCACTCGGCCTGGCCCTGGTCGGCGGCCTGGGTCTCTCCACGGCGGCTTCTGCCTTGACCATGAACGACCTGGCCCAGGGCTACACCCTGGCGGCAGCCGATACCGTGAAGAAACCCGCCGAAGGCAAGTGCGGCGAAGACAAGTTCGCCAAGACCGATACCAACCACGATGGCCAGGTCTCGCGGGACGAGTTCATCGCCGCTGCACCGGAGCGCGCGGCGGAGTTCGACAAGATCGACGCCAACCACGACGGCGGCATCTCGTTGCCGGAAGCCAAGCAATACCTGTCGGCCCAGGCGAAGACCGCCGAAGGCAAATGCGGCGAAGGCAAGTGCGGGGCGGCTATCGAGTCCTGATTCGCCCAGGTGGTGAGCCTGATGAGTTGATGAGGGCCCGTCAGGTCTGTGTAGGCGCTGTGTAGGAGCTGTCGAGTGCAACGAGGCTGCGATCTTTCCCCCGGCAATTGAGTCTGGAGTGAAAGATCAAAAGATCGCAGCCTCGCTTCGCTCGACAGCTCCTACACGGCACCTACAGACCCAGCGGGCCACGGGTGTTCGCGCCATGAGGCTCTCCACATCTCGTTTTCCCCAGGAGATGTGTCATGTTGAATTTACCTCAACCCTCGGCAGGCCTCGGCCTGCGCCGGGCCTTGCTCGATGAGTTGCGCCAGGCACCGGCCGGGGATTTCGATTTTCTCGAAGTTGCCCCGGAAAACTGGATCGGAATCGGCGGCCCCCATGGGGCCGCCTTGCATTCGCTGGCCGAACGTTATCCGTTGACGTGCCACGGCCTGTCGTTGTCCCTGGGCGGGCCGGCGCCGCTGGACCTGGCATTTCTCGGCCAGGTGCGCGCGTTTCTCGAACGTTTCAACGTGCCGCTTTACAGCGAGCATTTGAGCTACTGCGGCGATGACGGGCATTTGTATGACCTGTTGCCGCTGCCCTTTACCGAAGAAGCGGTGCATCACGTGGCGGCGCGGATCCGTCAGGCCCAGGATGTGCTGGGGCGGCGCCTGGCGGTGGAAAACGTCTCCTATTACGCCGCCCCCCAACAAGACATGAGCGAGCTGGAATTCACTCGGGCGGTGTTGCGCGAAGCCGATTGCGACCTGTTGCTGGACGTCAACAACGTCTACGTCAACTCGATCAATCACGGTTTCGATCCCCAGGCATTCCTGGCGGGCCTTGAGCCGGGGCGGGTGGTCGCGATGCATGTGGCCGGGCATTACGATGAGTCCGACACGTTGAAAATCGACAGCCATGGCGCACCGGTCAAACCGCTGGTCTGGGCGCTGCTGGCCCAGGCCTACGCGCGTTTCGGCGTGCGGCCGACTTTGCTCGAACGGGACTTCAACTTCCCGCCCTATGCCGCGCTGGTGGCCGAATTGCAGACGATTCGCCAGTTGCAACACCCAGCCGTCCCCCGCCCGGCGGTGACCCATGGCTGAGGCCCGGCAGACGCTGCATCAGCAGCAACAGGCGCTGACCCGTTACCTGCGCGACCCGGAACACCGCCCGGTTCCGACCGGCATGGACGCGGCGCGGGCACAGGTGTACCGCGACCTGATCTTCGAAAACATGCGCTCGCTGCTCAGCGGTACTTTCCCGGTGCTGGTGAGCGTGCTGGGGCAGGAGCACTGGTGTGCGTGTGTGCGCCGGTTCCTGCGCGAACACCGCTGCGTCACGCCCATGTTCGGTAAAATCGCCGAGGAGTTCGTGACCTACCTCGCGGTCCATCCATCGCCGGACTGGCCGCCGTTCGTGGCGGAGCTGGCGCACTATGAGTGGGTCGAGATGGCGCTGCTGCAATCCGAGGCCGAGCCGTTGCTGATTCATGATGAGTCCGCCTTGCTCGATCTGCCGCTGCGTGTCTCGCCCCTGGCCTGGCCGCTGGCTTACCAGTGGCCGGTGCATCGCCTGGCTCCGAGCTACCAGCCCTCGACGCCACCGGCCCAGCCGACGCTGTTGCTGGTGCGGCGCACGCCTGGGTTTGAGGTGCGCTTTGCCGAACTCAGCCCGTTGGCCTGGCGCCTTTTGCAGCGCATCGAGGAATATCCCGGGTTGGCGGGGCGAGGGCAGTTGCTGGCGCTGGCGCGGGAGGCGGGGGTGGCTTCGTTCGAATTCATGGACAGCGCCGTGGCGCTGTTGCGGCGGATGCAGGAGCAAGGGGTTGTTGGCGTGCAGCCACACTCCGTCAATTAAACCCACACCCTGTGGGAGCGAGCTTGCTCGCGATGGCGGTATGTCAGTCACTGTGAGGTCGACTGATCCACTGCTATCGCGAGCAAGCTCGCTCCCACAAGGGATTTTTGTCAGGCCTTGCTTGGGTGATGCAGTCCGCTCTTCAGCACGGCATCCACGCTCAGCTTCCCAGCCCCTTGCAGCACCAACGGCAGCAACGCCACCAGATAGATCAACGGCAGCTTGAAGTTGCCATGCCCCTTGTTGGTAATCGCATAACCCTGGGCCAGTTCGCTCAAGCTCGACCAGTCCGCCGGCCAGTGCACGGCAGCGGTCGCCACCACGGTGACGACGATCAGCACCAGTGCCGACAGGCGCGTGCCCAAGCCGATCAACAGGGCGATGGCGCCGATCAGTTCGGCCCACATCGCCAGTTCCCAGTTCCACTGGGCCGGCACATGGTCGAAGGGGAACGGGAAGGCGGACTGGATTTCGGCGAACCAGTTCTCGCCATTCCATTTTTCCAGGCCGGATTCGAAAAACTCCCAAGCCAGGAACAGGCGCAGGCCCAGCGGCGCGAGCCAGGCGCCTGCGTGATCGAGATGCAGGTGCAGTGTTTTCAGCACTTTTGAATACATGATCGGCCTCCCTGGGCTCAAGCGTGTTGCGGCCGTTGGCGGCGCTGAGTGGCCTGGGCCAGCTTGCCCAGCAGGCGGATGGCGGTGGCGGCGCAGATCAGGCCGAACGGCAGTACGTACCAGTCGCTCATGGGGATGCGCTTGAAATTGGAGTAGGCAAAGATCGCCGCCAGCACCCACATACCGGTGACGTGCAGGCGCTTCCAGGCCTTGAAACCGATCAGGCGCGTGGTGCTTTTGAACGAAGTCAGGGCCAGCAGCAGGATGAACACGTAGCCCACGGTGCCGGGCACGTTGCCGAGGGTGGTGCGGCCGGGCCAGAACTCGGTATTGAGCTGGCCGTAGCTGTATATCAGCACCGCGTGGACCAGATGGGAGAAGGCAAACGCCAGCCCGATGAAGCGTCGTTCACGCACCAGCGAGCGGCTCAGGGGCGAGGGCACCAGCACCGCGAATGCCGAGGCGGTGAAGGCCAGCAAGAAGAAGAGGAAGGACGAACGAGCCGTGGCACGAATGGCGCTGCGCACGCCTTCGGTGAGGTCTGGGTTGAGCACCAGGATCAACCCGGTCATCAACAGCACCAGGGCGGCGAGCAGGCTGAACAGCGACCAGCCCTGGAAACGAAGGGGAGATGCAGTTGC
The DNA here is from genome assembly GCF_053629195.1 of Pseudomonas sp. R151218B TE3479. Classification (NCBI taxonomy): domain Bacteria; kingdom Pseudomonadati; phylum Pseudomonadota; class Gammaproteobacteria; order Pseudomonadales; family Pseudomonadaceae; genus Pseudomonas; species Pseudomonas sp. R151218B TE3479. Next base: position 4,704,708 of record NZ_JBRJHV010000001.1, on the reverse strand, counting down.
GGTAGGCATGTAAAGGCTCCTTGGATGTCGAGGCCCGGTCGTATTAGCCGCCGGGGTACGAGGAGTCTTTCAAGCCGGTGTAGGCGGGGTGTGTCCGCAACGCAGGATTGTGCAAGTTTGTGTATGCCGATCATCCGCGGACACACTGACATACAAACCCGCCTCCAAATCCAATACCCACAGGGGGATTGGTAAGGCATCAATCGGTATAGCGCCTCGGAGCAGTGTGGGAGCGAGCTTGCTCGCGATGGCGGTATGTCAGTCACTATGAGGTCGACTGACCCACTGCTATCGCGAGCAAGCTCGCTCCCACAGAGGTTGTTGGTTGTGTCAGCTTGCGAATGCCAGGCGCAACTCGGCGCATAGGCCGCCGCCGTCGCGGTTGCTCAGGGTCAGTGAGCCGCCCATGGCGATCGCCAGTTGCTGGGCGATGGCCAGGCCCAGTCCGGTGCCACCGGTTTCCCGGTTGCGCGAGCTTTCCACCCGGTAGAACGGTTTGAGCACCTCGGCCAGTTCCTGCTCGCTGATGCCGGGGCCACGGTCCAGCACCTGGATCGCCAGTTGCCCGTTATCGGCCGGTTGCACCTGGATCTGCGCCGCGCCGCCGAATTTCAAGGCGTTGTCCACCAGATTGACCAGCACCCGCCGTAGGGCATGGGGGCGGGTGTCGATGACGGCGGCGTTTTTCCCGGACAGCTGCACGTCCTTGCCGGTGTCCTGGTAGTCGAATACCAGGCTGTCGAGAAATGCATCCAGGCTGATCCGGCAACTGGCCTCGGTGGCGCCGTGGATACTGCGGGCATAGGCCACGCCTTCACGCACCAGGTGTTCCATTTCGCTCAAGTCGCTCCACAATTTGTTCCGTTCGATTCCTTCGTCCATGAACTCGGCGCGCAGCTTCATGCGTGTGATGGGCGTCTGCAAGTCATGGGAAATCGCCGCCAGCAACTGCATGCGCTCCTTGAGGTAGGCGGCGATGCGGTCCTGCATGGCATTGAAGGCCTTGGCCGCATGTACCACTTCGGTCGGACCCTTTTCGTCCAGGCGGACGCTGTGGGCGTTCGGGTCGAGGGTTTCCACCGCCTGGGCCAGCCGGGTCAGGGGGCCGACGGCGATGCGCACGGCCAGCCAGGTGCAGCCGATCAACAGCGCCAACTGCCCCAGCAACACCATCGGCAGCCAGGGGGAGAGGGGCATCATCGCCGGGCGTACGTCGATGGTCAGCGGGCTGCCGTCCCCCAGGCGCAGGAGCGCCTGATAGTGCATTTTCGGCCCGGGAATCTGCTTGAAGGTCAGGCCATAGGCCTGGCCGATGGCTTCCTGGATCGAACTGACCGAGATCGGCGCATCGGCAAGATCCATCGGTTGCCCGGGCTGGCCTTCGTCGAGCAGGTAGCCGTAGTTGCGCCGGGCGAGTTTCGGCAGCCAGGCCGGACGTTCGGCGGCAGGCAGGCGGTCGAGAATGGCGACGGAGGTCGAGACATCGGTTTCCAGGTTACCGAGCATGGTCGACTTGGCACTCTGATAGCGCTCGTAGTATTGGACACCGAAGGACAGGCCCTGGGCCAGGATCAGGCCGATCAGGAAGATCAGCGACAACCTCGAGGCCAGCGTTCGTGGCCAACGCAGCGGCAGACTCATACCGAGGCCTCGAGGATCTCCACCGGCAGCGAGAACACGTAGCCTTCGCTGCGCACGGTCTTGATGTAGGCCGGTTCCCGGGCGTCGTCCAGCAGGCGCTGGCGCAGGCGACTGACCAGCAAATCAATGGAGCGATCGAACAGGTCGGCGTCCCGGCCCTGGGTGAGGTTAAGCAACTGGTCGCGGTTGAGCACCCGTTGCGGATGATCGAGGAATACCCGCAACAAACGATATTCGGCGCCGCTCAAGGCAACCATGGTGCCGTCGGTGTCCAGCAGGTGGCGGGCGGTGGTGTCCAGGCGCCAGCGTCCGAACGCCAGCAGGCGACCGCTTTCGGTGACCACCAGGTTGGGCGGCAGCATGCGGGTGCGGCGCAGCACGGCGTTGATCCGCGCCAGCAGTTCACGGGCCGCAAACGGCTTGACCAGATAATCATCGGCGCCCATTTCCAGGCCGATGATGCGGTCTGTTTCGTCGTTGCGCGCGGTGAGCATCAGCACCGGCGTGGCCTTGTGCTTGCCGGCACGCAGTTCCCGACACAGCACCAGGCCGTCGTCGCCGGGCATCATGATGTCCAGCACGATCAGGTCCACCGGGGTGGTTTCCAGGAAGGCGCGCATTTGCCGACCGTCGGCGACGACGGTTGTGCGCAGGCCATTCTTTTTCAGGTAGTTGCCAACCAGCTCTCTGATCTCGCGATCGTCATCCACTATCAACACGTGATCGACATGATCCATGGTGTCCAGCTCCTCGGCGTTTCGTTGTGAGCAGTCTACAGGCGGCGGCCGGCCCGGCTCGCGGCGGTTTGTATTGCAGTGTATCTGGCGCGTGAAGGATACACAGCGATGCAAAAAGCCACGTGGCTCGATACAGACGCGATACCTGCGCGGCATTCAATGGCACCCATCGAGGCAACACAACGGGCCTCGGCAGATAAACCCCATTGAATCGAGGAATCGCCATGAACACCAAAGCCCTCTACGCCGCCTGCCTTTTCGCCGCGCTGAACATCTGCACCCTGTCGGCCCGGGCCGAAAGCAACGTGCAGGCCCACAGCTACACCTACGGCACCCACCTGGACATCCAGAAGGTGCTTTCCCTTACCGAAGACGCCGAGCCGACCTGCGGCGTGGTCAACGCCCACATGACCTACCTGGACTCGGCAGGCCACGAGCAAGCGCTGGACTATCGCAAGTTTTCCGATAACTGCAGCAACCAGAACTGAGATAAACACCCTGGTTATGGCTGCCAGGTCCCTGTGGCGAGGGGATTTATCCCCGCTGGGTCGCGAAGCGGCCCCCTTTATTTACCCGATGAGTCGAGTTGCCAGGGTTTGGGCCGCTTCGCAGCCCAGCGGGGATAAATCCCCTCGCCACAAAGGTGTTGGCTCTTATTGATGTTTCAGCCCATTTGAGGTGTTGCCATGCTTCTGATCGCTTTTCTCGGCGGGATCCTGACGATCCTCAGCCCCTGTATTCTTCCTGTGGTGCCGTTTCTGTTCGCCCGGGCCGACCGCTCCCGCGGCTCGGTGCTGCTGACTCTCGGCGGCATGGTGCTGACGTTCGCCCTGGTCTCCAGCCTGGCGGTGGTCAGTAGCGAATGGGTGGTGCGCGCCAGCAGCCTCGGGCGGCAAGTCGCCTTGGTGGTGATGGTGGTGTTCGCCTTGTCATTGATTTTCAGCCGGGTCGGCATCTGGCTGGCGCGGCCGCTGGTCAGCCTGGGCAATCGCCTGGACGCCGGGGCCGGGCGGATGGCCGGGCCGGTGGCTTCGGTGCTGATCGGGGTCGCTACCGGGCTGCTCTGGGCACCGTGCGCCGGACCGATACTCGGGGTGATCCTGACCGGCGCCATGCTGCAAGGCGCCAGCGCACAAACCAGCCTGCTGTTGCTCGCCTACGGCCTGGGCAGCGCCTTGTCCCTGGGCACATTGATCCTGGCCGGGCGTGGTCTGGTCGGGCGCCTGAAACTCTCGCTGCCGATCACCACCTGGTTGCGCCGGGGAACGGGGGCGGTGGTGTTGCTGGCAGCCGTGGCGATTGGCACCGGGGCGGACGATCGCTTGTTGGCGGGGACTTCCTCCCAACCCTCGGCCACCTTGGAGAAAAGCCTGCTGGAGAGCGTGCCCAAGGCCATCGACTATGTGGTGAGCAAGGCCGGCGCCAGCGCCATGCCGGCCCTCGAATCCCAGGGCGCCATGCCTGCACTGGACGGCGCGGTGCAATGGCTGAACTCGCCACCACTGAACAGCGAGTCACTGCGGGGCAAGGTGGTGCTGGTGGACTTCTGGACCTACGACTGCATCAACTGCCAGCACACCTTGCCCTATGTGAACGCTTGGGCGAAGAAGTATGAAAAGGACGGGCTGGTGGTGATCGGTGTCCACACCCCGGAATACGGCTACGAGAAGATCATCGACAACGTACGCGAGCAGGTACGCAAGCTGGACATCCACTACCCGGTGGCGATCGACAACCAGTATGCGATCTGGCGCGCCTTCAACAATCAGTACTGGCCGGCCCATTACGTCATCGATGCCAAGGGACAGGTGCGCTACAGCCATTTTGGCGAAGGGCGCTACGGCGAGCAGGAGCAGGTGATCCAGCAGTTGTTGCAGGAGGCGAAGGCAAGCCAAGTTAATAATTAAAATTTGTTTTATTTCATTGGCTTATGATCATATTCTCTATCTGTTTCTAGTTTGTCGTGCCGCCACAGAGGGCGTATGCAAATGCTGGCCCCTTGCTCACTTTTATACGGTCAAACTTCTTTCCTTTCAGGAAGTTGGGCGACAAACCTATGCGTATTTCTATGTGGGTCGTAACGACGTTTCTCCTGGCCGCCGTCTCGCTTGGGGCCCAGGCCAAGGCGCTGACGCAGAACCAGCAATCGGTGTGCCGCTGGGGTTCGGACATTGCGGCGGGCGCGCAGGCGTCGAAGCTTTCTGGCGTCAGCCTGTACGGCGCGCGCAAGAAGCTGCAAGTGCGCAAGTTTCCCCGGCCCTGGATGCGCATGACCGCCCTGGGCATTACCGAGCAGACTTACAACAGCGCTTCGCGTCTGAAACCTGCTGCGGTCAAGCAGACCTACTACGAACAATGTGTCCGTCACGAGTTGGCACGCCGATAGGCCTCAGGCCGGGCTCCGGCCTGGCATCTCGATACCGTGCTGATGCACCCGTCGATACAGGGTCGCCCGGGAGATGCCCAGGGCCCGGGCGGCGGCGGTGGGTTTCCAGCGGTGGCGCACCAGGGCATCGAGCAGCGCCTGGCGTTCCGGGCTGGCGCTCGGCTCCGGTCCATGAACGGCGGCGTCTGCACGGTGCAATGACTCGGGCAGGTGGCTGAGTTGGACCACACTGGCTTCGCACACTGCGCAGGCGTAGCGCAGCACATGGCGCAACTGGCGGACATTGCCCGGCCAGGGATAACCGAGCAGGCATTCCAGCGCCGCGCCGCTCAATTGCACCGTTCCCCCGCAGAGCGCCGACTCCTCGGCAAGAATTCGATTGATCAGCGCCAGCCGGTCGCTGCGTTCACGCAACGGTGGTAGCTGGAAACGCGCGCCACCGAGGCGGAAATACAAGTCCTCACGAAACTCGCCAGCGGCCACCAAGGTCTCCAGGTCGCGGTGGGTGGCGCAGATCACCTGGATGTCCACGGCCTTGCGGCGGGATGCCCCCAGCGGCGCCACTTCACCCTCGGCCAGCACCCGCAGCAGCCGGGTCTGCAAGGCCAGCGGCATGTCACCGATCTCATCGAGGAACAAGGTGCCGCCGTCGGCCTGTTGCAGCAGGCCTTGCATGCCTTTGGCCGAGGCACCGGTGAAGGCGCCGGCGACGTAGCCGAACAATTCGCTTTCGATCAGGCTTTCGGGAATGGCGGCGCAATTCAACGCCACGAAAGGGCGATCACGGCGCTGGCTGGCCTGGTGCAACTGCCGGGCGAACACTTCCTTGCCGGAACCGGTTTCGCCCTGGATCAGCACCGGCAGGTTGCGATCCTTGACCCGTACCGCCAGGCGCAGGCTATCGGCCAGGCGCGGATCGATCTCGGCAGGCGTCATCGCCACCCGTGGACGCGAATTGGCCCGCTGGCGGGGCGCGCTCAAGCGGCCATGCAAAGCGTGATCGAGGAGGCAGAGGCTTTCGTCCCGGGCACGGTGAAGCCGCTGCTGGTCGAACACCTGGCCAATGTGTTGCGGCAACTGTCCGTAATGTTGCAGCAGGTATTGGCGGGCGGCCGGGTTCAAGGCTTGCAGGCAACCGTCGTCATCCCAGGCGAAGAGGAAGTCAGGCTGGCTGTCGACGTAGCCGGCGTTGCGATGGGCCCGCAGCACCCAGTAGCCCTGGGCACTGCTCATGAAAAACGCCTGCTCGATCTCCCGGGCGCTCTGCACCACCATTTGCCGGATCAGGTGCTGCGAGCGCCGATCATCCGGCGAGCGCACTGCCGAAACGTCCAGCACCCCGAGCAATTCGCCCTGGGGGTCGAAGACCGGTGCGGCGGAGCAGGTCAGGCCAATGAACGCCGCGCGGAAATGGTCGCGCTTGTGCACCGTCACCGGGGCTTTGCCCGTGAGCACCGCCGCTACGCCACAGGTGCCTTCTTCCCCCTCCGACCAACACGTGCCCAGGTACAGCCCGGCCTTGCGGCAGTCATTGCGGATCGTGGTTTCCACCCGATAGTCGATGGTCTGGCCCTGGGCATCGGTCAAGAGCACGCAGTAGTCGGCATCACGTACCCGGCCATGGAGGCGGGCCACTTCTTCGCTGGCGATATTGAGAAACAGCTCGGAGCGCTCGCGGCATTGTTTGAGCACGTCCTGGGACAGGATACGCGGGCCCTGTAGCGAACCAGGGTCCAGGTGATGTTGCTCCAGGGAGCGACGCCAGGAGTCGAGGATCAGGTCCGGGACCGGCAGTTGAGGCAATTGCGCCGCGTTTTTCACCACGCGGCTGACGCAATCCACGTGCGCCCGGGAGTGAGCGGAAAGCATAGGGGCCTCCGATTCAGCTTCTTGTCGTTGTGCGCACATTAAGCGCCGTTCGCCGGGTGCAGACAAGCACGACGGGTTGTTCGGCAGGTGTGAGACGCCACGTCTCAGCGTCTCGCCGCCACCTCGTGCAGGCTGACATGGAGCGTCTCAGCGGGGCTCGCTTGGCCTCATCGGACATCACGCCTGGACCGCTCTGGTCCGGCTGTCTCCTGGACTTTTCCCGTAACTGGCACCGCCCTTGCTCTACCCCTGGAGCCCGCCCGCCGGGTCATCCAATAATAACAACGAGGTGCCTATGTTCTCCTGCCCAGGCCGTTCGCCTGTCTTTCCCGCGGTGGCGCCATGAGTCGCCGGCCACTGACCGTGGGCATCATTGCCAACCCCGCATCGGGCCGCGACGTGCGGCGCCTGACCGCCAATGCCGGGCTGTTTTCCAGCACCGACAAGGTCTCGGTGATCCAGCGCCTGCTGGCCGCTTTCGGTGCCACCGGCATCGAGCAGGTGTTGATGCCCACCGACATGATTGGCATGGCCGCCGCTGTGCTGAAGAACAGCCACAGCCGCCAGGCCCGCAGCAGCCACTGGCCGGCCCTTGAGTTCCTCGACCTGACCCTGCGCCAGACCGTCGAAGACACCCGCCGGGCCGCGCGCCTGATGGCTGAGCGCGAAGTGGCGCTGATCGCCGTGCTCGGTGGCGACGGGACCCACAAGGCGGTGGCCGCCGAAGTGGGGGACATCCCGTTGCTGACGCTGTCCACCGGCACCAACAACGCCTTTCCCGAACTGCGCGAGGCCACCAGTGCCGGGCTGGCCGGTGGCTTGTACGCCAGTGGCCGGGTTCCGGCGCAGATCGGTTTGCGCCGCAACAAGCGTTTGCTGGTTTGCGACGCCGGACGCGGCCTGCGCGAAATCGCCTTGGTGGACGTCGCGGTGTCGCCCCTGCGGTTTGTCGGTGCCCGGGCCATCAGTCGGGCACAGGACTTGGCCGAAGTGTTCGTGACCTTCGCCGAACCGCAGTCCATCGGCCTGTCGGCGCTGTGCGGCCTGTGGTTTCCGGTGTCACGCCAGGCACCGGGTGGTGCCTGGATGCGCCTGGACGCGCAATCCCCCGAAGCGCTGCTGGTGCCGCTCGCGCCGGGCCTGTTGCAGGGCTGTGGCGTGCTCGCCGCCGGCCCCCTGGAACCCGATGTCGCCCATGGCTTGTCGCTTTCCAGCGGCACCCTGGCCTTGGACGGCGAGCGGGAAATCGAATTCAACGTTCATGACCGGCCCACGGTCACCCTCGATGCCGGCGGTCCACTGAGCATCGACGTCAACGCGGTGCTGGCCTACGCCGCGCAACAACGTTTGCTGGCCATCGGCCGCGAACACCCGCAACACCCTCTGAATCTTCAAGAAGACACCCCAGGAGAATAAAAATGTCGACACCGCTCACCCACGACCAACTGCTGCACGCCTATCAGGTGATGCGCACCATTCGCGCCTTCGAAGAGCGCCTGCACGTGGAGTTCGCCACGGGTGAAATCCCCGGGTTCGTCCACCTGTATGCCGGCGAAGAAGCCTCGGCCGCAGGCGTCATGGCCCACTTGGGCGATGATGATTGCATTGCCTCCAACCACCGTGGCCATGGCCATTGCATCGCCAAGGGCGTGGACGTCTACGGGATGATGGCCGAGATCTATGGCAAGAAAACCGGCGTCTGCCAAGGCAAGGGCGGCTCGATGCACATCGCCGACTTCGAGAAAGGCATGCTCGGCGCCAATGGCATCGTCGGCGCCGGCGCGCCCCTGGTGGTCGGCGCGGCTTTGGCGGCCCGGCTCAAGGGGACTGACAGCGTCGCCGTGGTGTTTTTCGGCGACGGGGGCTCCAACGAGGGCGCGGTGTTCGAAGCCATGAACATGGCCTCGGTGTGGAACCTGCCGTGCCTGTTCGTCGCGGAAAACAACGGCTACGCCGAAGCCACCGCTTCCAATTGGTCGGTGGCCTGCGATCACATCGCCGACCGCGCGGCCGGGTTCGGCATGCCCGGCGTGACTGTCGACGGCTTCGACTTCTTTGCGGTGCATGAAGCCGCCGGGGCTGCCGTCGAACGCGCCCGTGCCGGGGAGGGGCCGTCGCTGATCGAGGTCAAGCTGACCCGCTACTACGGCCACTTCGAGGGCGACGCCCAGACCTACCGGGCCCCCGACGAGGTCAAGCACTTCCGCGAAAACCAGGACTGCCTGATGCAGTTCCGCGAGCGCACTACCCGGGCCGGCTTGCTCACCGTCGAGCAACTGGACCAGGTCGACAAGGAAGTGGACCTGCTGATTGAAAACGCCGTGTACAAGGCCAAGTCCGATCCCAAGCCCTCCGCAGCGGACCTGCTGACCGACGTCTACGTCAGCTATCCCTGAACGCCCTCCTGAACAACAAGAATAGAGAATCCCATCATGGCGAGAAAAATCAGCTATCAGCAGGCAATCAACGAAGCGCTGGCCCAGGAGATGCGCCGGGACTCAAGCGTGTTCATCATGGGTGAGGACGTGGCCGGTGGCGCTGGCGCACCCGGTGAAAAAGACGCCTGGGGCGGTGTACTTGGGGTGACCAAGGGTCTTTACGACCAGTTCCCCGGGCGCGTTCTGGACACGCCGCTCTCGGAAATCGGTTACGTCGGCGCGGCGGTCGGGGCTGCCACCTGCGGCGTACGCCCGGTGTGCGAACTGATGTTCGTCGACTTTGCCGGGTGCTGCCTGGACCAGATCCTCAACCAGGCGGCGAAGTTTCGCTACATGTTCGGCGGCAAGGCTTCCACGCCCCTGGTGATCCGTACCATGGTCGGCGCCGGCCTGCGCGCCGCGGCCCAGCATTCGCAGATGCTCACATCCTTGTGGACGCACATCCCAGGGCTGAAAGTGGTCTGCCCGTCATCGCCCTACGACGCCAAAGGCCTGCTGATCCAGGCGATCCGCGACAACGACCCAGTGATCTTCTGCGAGCACAAGCTGCTCTACAGCATGCAGGGTGAAGTGCCGGAAGAGCTCTACACCATCCCCTTTGGCGAGGCCAACTTCCTGCGCGACGGCAAGGACGTGACCCTGGTGTCCTACGGACGCATGGTCAACACCGCCATGGACGCCGCGCGCAGCCTGGCCGGGCGCGGTATCGACTGCGAAGTCATCGACCTGCGCACCACCAGCCCGATGGACGAGGACAGCATCCTCGAAAGCGTGGAGAAGACCGGGCGCCTGGTGGTGATCGATGAGGCCAACCCGCGCTGTTCCATGGCCACCGATATTTCCGCGCTGGTGGCGCAAAAGGCCTTTGGCGCGCTCAAGGCGCCGATCGAAATGGTCACCGCGCCGCATACGCCGGTGCCGTTCTCCGATGCCCTGGAAGACCTGTACATCCCTGACGCGGCGAAAATCGAGCAAGCCGTGCTCAACGTGATCGAGTGGAGCAAGCGCTGATGAGCCAGATTCATACCTTGACCATGCCCAAGTGGGGCCTGTCGATGACCGAGGGCCGGGTCGATGCCTGGCTCAAGGAGGAGGGCCAGGCCATCGCCAAGGGCGAGGAAGTGATGGATGTCGAGACGGACAAGATCTCCAGCAGCGTCGAGGCACCGTTCTCCGGAATCCTGCGCCGGCAGGTTGCCCGCCAGGACGAAACCCTGGCAGTCGGCGCCTTGCTCGGCATCGTCGTCGACGGCGAAGCCAGCGACGCCGAGATCGACGCGGTCATCGAGCAGTTCCAATCCAACTTCCTGCCCGGTGACGCAGCCGATGAAGACAGCGGTCCGACACCGCAGAAAGTCGAGTTGGACGGCCGGGTGATTCGCTATTTCGAACGCGGCGAGGGCGGCGTGCCGTTGGTGCTGGTGCACGGTTTCGGCGGCGACCTGAACAATTGGCTGTTCAACCATGAAGCACTGGCTGTCGGACGTCGGGTCATTGCCCTGGACCTGCCGGGCCATGGCGAATCGTCGAAAACCCTGCAACGCGGCGACCTGGACGAGCTGAGCGGCGTGGTGCTGGCCTTGCTCGATCACCTGGACATCCACGCTGTGCATCTGGTGGGGCATTCCATGGGTGGGGCGGTGTCGCTGAATGCCGCGCGTCTGATGCCCCAGCGGATACGGTCCTTGACCTTGATCGGCAGCGCCGGGCTGGGCGCGCAGATCAACGGCGGCTACCTGCAAGGTTTCGTCGAAGCGGCCAACCGCAACGCCCTCAAGCCGCCACTGGTGCAACTGTTCTCCAATGCCGAGCTGGTCACGCGCCAGATGCTTGACGACATGCTCAAGTACAAGCGCCTGGAAGGCGTGGACGCCGCCCTGCGGCAACTGTCAGCGACGCTGTTCGCCGACGGCCGCCAGCAGATGGACCTGCGCGATGTGGTGCAGGCCGGCCACGTACCGACCCTGGTGATCTGGGGCAGCGACGACGCAATCATCCCGGCGGCCCACAGCGAAGGGCTGGATGCCCAGGTCGAAGTGCTCTCCGGCCAGGGCCACATGGTGCAGATGGAAGCGGCCGAGCAGGTTAATCGATTGATTATCGAGTTCATTGGACAGCACTGACCAAGCGGGCGGCGATGAATCGCCGCCCCATAAAATACTCTGGAGGCAACTATGAACGTTTCAATCAAGCCGACCCGCAGCATGCGCGCCGCCGTCTGGCATGGCCGCAACGACATTCGCGTCGAAGACGTGCCACTGCCGGTTTCGCCGCCCGCCGGTTGGGTGCAGATCCGCGTGCAATGGTGCGGCATCTGCGGCTCGGACCTGCATGAATACGTGGCCGGGCCGGTGTTCATCCCGGTGGACGCGCCGCACCCGCTGACCGGGATCAAGGGCCAGTGCATCCTCGGCCACGAGTTCTGCGGCGAGATCGTCGAACTGGGCGCCGGCGTCGAAGGTTTCAGCGTCGGCGAGCCGGTGGCGGCCGATGCCTGCCAGCACTGCGGCACTTGCTATTACTGTACCCACGGGCTCTACAACATCTGCGAGAACCTGGCCTTCACCGGGCTGATGAATAACGGTGCGTTCGCGGAGTTGGTCAACGTGCCGGCGAACCTGCTCTACAAACTGCCTGCCGACTTTCCGACCGAGGCCGGTGCGTTGATCGAGCCGTTGGCGGTGGGCATGCATGCGGTGAAAAAGGCCGGCAGCCTGTTGGGGCAGAACGTGGTGGTGGTCGGTGCCGGAACCATCGGCCTGTGCACGATCATGTGCGCCAAGGCGGCCGGTGCGGCCAAGGTCATCGCCTTGGAGATGTCCGGTGCCCGCAAGGCCAAGGCCCTGGAAGTCGGCGCCAGCCACGTGATCGATCCGAACGAGTGCGACGCCCTGGCCGAAGTTCGCCGCCTGACCGCTGGCCTGGGGGCCGATGTCAGTTTCGAATGCATTGGCAACAAGCACACCGCCAAGCTGGCCATCGACCTGATCCGCAAGGCCGGCAAATGCGTGTTGGTGGGCATTTTCGAGGAACCGAGCGAGTTCAACTTCTTTGAACTGGTCTCCACCGAGAAACAAGTGCTCGGCGCGCTGGCTTACAACGGTGAGTTCGCCGATGTGATTGCCTTCATCGCCGACGGACGCCTGGACATCTCGCCGCTGGTGACCGGGCGCATCCAGTTGGAGGAGATCGTCGGGCAGGGCTTCGAGGAACTGGTGAACAACAAGGAGCACAACGTGAAGATCATCGTGTCTCCCGCACGGATCTGAGAGCGCCCGGGTGGGCGATTTGGCGATGGCCGGCAGCGGCCATCGCTTTTTTTTCAGGTATAAGCCAGCAGGCGGCCGCAGCAGATCACCGCGATCCATAGCGCCATGGACACCAGCGCCTGGATTCTGGCCAGGCCGGGTGCCTTGTGGCCGATATTCCATTGCTGGACGCCGCGGTAGGTTCCAACGTGGAACACCAGGGCGTTGAGGCCCGCCGTCGCGATCAGGCAGAGCTTGAGGACGAAGACGTCGTTGCCGGCAAAGTCATGGGGGTGCGCGCTGAACATCATCAGCCCGGCAGGTACGATCAGCAGCAGGGCCGCAATGGCCCAGGTCAGCAGATGACGGGCCAGGGCGGTCACGGCGATGCCCTTGGACAGCCCCAGGATGCGCAGGTCGAACATCACCACCGCGCCCACCAGCACCGAAAAGCCGATGATGTGCACGACTTCCACCAGCGGGTAGAGCCACAGCTCGCTGCGCATGGCCACCGCCAGGGATGAATCCGTCAGTTGGTCCATCCAGCCTTGGGTCGCGCCAGCCTCGGAGGCCTGCATCAGCGCAACTCGGTCGTCTTGTCGTCGATGGTGATGCGTTCGGCGCGCAATTCGTCGGGTTTGTTGCGGTTTGCATAGCCGACCACGGTGGCCCGGTTACCCGCTTTGAGCATGTCTTTGGTCAGGCCCCGATTCTCCATGCGTGACGGCGGGGCCAGCACGACGGTCCAGGTTTTATCGGTGGTTTGCAGGCGCACGTAGCCATGGGGATGGGAGTAACCGGCTTCCTTGATAGTGCCGTCGAGTTCCAAGGGGGTGCTGGCGTCGTATTCGCTCCAGCCGTGATGAGCGAGTGCTGCCGTGGCCATCAGCATCGACGCCAAACCGATGCAACGAAGGATAACGTTCATGGCAAGGTCTCCTTTTGGGGGGCGGTTCAACCGGGCAAGTAATCACGCCAGATCCGCCGTTCATCGAGTTGAAGTCGCTGTTCCTCGTTCTTGCGCAACGGTCGGTCGCAGTCGAGAAAGAACTCATCGAGTTGTGGCGGCTCGACGTGGGTGGCGCTGAGCATGGTGTGGACCTGCCCACGATGATGGATCTGATGTTCGAACAGGTGCAACAGCAGCCGGTCGATTCGTTCACGCACGACACCGTCGGCCCGCACCAGGTCGACGCAGCGGGCGAGGTCTTTTTCTCGCAGTGATTCGCAGAAGGCCACAAGCCGCTGGTCGGTTTGAGTCTGGCTCTGCATGAACTGGGCAAAGGGCAGGATCTCGGAGAAATCCTTTATCTGGCCGTCACGATCACCTTCAAGGGCGGTGAGGTAGTAACGGTCCACTTCCAGGATGTGGCAAAGCGTGGCTTGGATGGACGGGAAGAACCCCGTGCGTTGGGCCACATATTCGGCCTCGCTCAGTTGCGCGCAGGTGTTGAGCAGCCTGTGATTGGCCCATTGGTTGTTCAGGGCCTGGGCCAGGAAATAGTTCATGGGAAGCCTCCCTGTCATGGCCGCCACAAATCCTGTGGGAGCGGGCTTGCTCGCGAAGACGGCGGCACATACAGCATAGTCCTACCAGACAGACCGCTTTCGCGAGCAAGCCCGCTCCCACACAGGCCTCCTTACTTTCTTGGGGGAGGTCTTAAAGCCCAACATCCGGCAACGCCGGCCGATTGGCCATGGCCTTGGCCATGATCTGCTCCACATACACTCGGTCTTCCTCTGGCAAGGCCAGGCGCGGTGGGCGGGTGAGGGCGCTGCCGCGGCCGGCGATGGCTTCGCACAGCTTGATGCATTGCACCAGGTCGGCGCGGGCGTCCAGGTGCAGGATCGGCATCAACCATTCATAGATTGGCATCGCCTCGGCAAAGCGTCCGGCACGGGCCAGGCGGAAAATGGTTTCGCCTTCTTTCGGGAACACGTTGGACATGCCCGAGACCCAACCTTCGGCGCCCACGGCAAGGCTTTCCAGCACCACGTCATCGAGGCCGGCGAACAATACAAAGCGATCGCCGACTTCGTTGCGCACGTCGATGAAGCGCCGGGTGTCACCGGAGGAGTCCTTGAAACACACCACGTTGTCGCAATCGGCCAGGGAAATCAGGATGTCCGGCGTCACGTCATTCTTGTAGATCGGCGGGTTGTTATAGACCATCAGCGGCACATCGGCGTGACGGGCCACGTAGCGGAAATGCTCGGCGGTCTCGAAGGGTTTGGAGCCGTAGACCAGCGCCGGCATCAGCATCACCCCGTCGACGCCGACCTTGCGCACCGCGTTGGCGACCTTGGCGGCCTGCACGCTGGTGAACTCGGCCACGCCGCAGATCACTGGCACGCGGCCACGGGAGGCGTCCACCGCCACTTCAGTCACGGCGATTTTTTCCTCGGCGCTCAGGGACGTGTTTTCCCCCACCGAACCACAGACCACCAGGCCGGAAACGCCATCGCGAATGACGTTGGAAATCACTTGGTGGGTTTTTTCCAGGTTGATGGAAAAGTCATCATTGAATTGAGTGGTGACGGCAGGGAACACGCCGCTCCAGTTGATGCGTTTGCTCATGGGTTGTCTCCGGTGGTTAATGGTTTGTGGCGAGGGGATTTAGCGAAACGTCGCACCGCCCCGTTGGGCCGCGAAGCGGTCCTGAAATCTGGCGACTCGGTGTATCAGTAGGAACCAGGGGGCTGCTTCGCAGCCCAACGGGGATGAATCCCCTCGCCACAGGGGTGTGTGCAAGTTGAAAGATCATGCGCCAGGCCAGGTGTCGGAAAGCCGATAGCCCTGCGGCCACGGATCGGCCGGGTCGAGCAGCAGCTGATGGGTTCCGGTGATCCACGCCCGGCCGGCGATGCACGGGTAAATCGCCGGGCGTCCGGCCACGTCGGTCAGTGAGTCGATGCGGCAGTGGAATTCGGAGCCGATGATCGAGCGTCCGATAAACCGCTCGCCCACCTGCATCAAGCCCTTGGCCTGCAACACCGCCATGCGTGCCGAGCAGCCGGTGCCGGTGGGGGAGCGGTCGATCTTGCCGGGCTGGATCACCACGGCGTTGGCACCAGTGGCGATGCCGTTCTCCTGGACGATGGGCGCGGCGATCTGGCAGAACGAGATGTGCGACCAATCAGGATTCAACGGGTGCACGAAGCCCAGTTGTTCGTTGGCGGCGCGGGTGATCTTCAAGCCCACAGCCACCAGCTCGGCAGCTTCATCGGGGCGAATGGCAAAGCCCAGGCGTTGGGCGTCGACGATGACAAAGCTGTCGCCGCCATAAGCGGTGTCCACCTGCAGGGAGCCCAGGCCTTCGACTTCGATCCAGGCATCGAGGCGGTCGGCGAAGGAGGGCACGTTCTTGATCTCGACCCGTTGCACCTTGCCGTCGCGGCAGTCGGCCACCGCTTCGATCAGGCCGCCGGGTGCTTCCAGCACCAGTCGGGTCTGGGGTTCGGTCATCGGCAGGATGCCGCTGTCCAGCAACACGGTGGCGACGCACAGCGAGTTGGAGCCGGACATCGGCGGGGTATCGGCCGGCTCCATGATGATCCACGCCAACTGCGCCCGCGGGTCCTTGGCCGGCACCAGCAGGTTGACGTGGCGGAACACACCGCCACGGGGTTCGTTGAGGACAAAGTTGCGCAGGGTCTGGTCCTGGGCGATCCAGCGTGACTGCTCCCACACCGTGGCACCGGGGGGTGGGGCGACACCGCCGACGATCACATCGCCGACTTCGCCCTCGGCGTGGCAACTGACTACATGGATGATTTTTGATGAGCGCATGAGTCAAATCCTTGGGTTGTCTGGTCGGGCCTCATCGCGAGCAAGCTCGCTCCCACATTGAAATGCGTTCCCCTGTGGGAGCGAGCTTGCTCGCGATAGGGCCATCCGCTATTTCACCGACTTGAGAAACGCCGCCGTCTCCGGCTGCATCGGGTTGCCGATCACTTGGTCCGGCGGGCCGATTTCATGGACCCGCCCATTGCAAAAGAACGCCACGCGGTCGGACACGTCCCGGGCGAAGCGGATCTCGTGGGTCACCAGCACCATGGTCATACCGTCTTCGGCGAGCATGCGCATGGTGTCCAGCACTTCGCCCACCAGTTGCGGGTCCAGGGCCGAGGTGGCTTCGTCGAAGAGCATGTAGTCCGGCGACATCGCCAGGGCCCGGGCGATCGCCATGCGTTGCTGCTGGCCGCCGGAAAGCTTGCCGGGGAAGGCCTTGAGCTTGTCCCCCAGGCCCACATGTTCAAGCTGCTGCACCGCCAGCGCCTCGGCGTCCTGCTTGCTCTTGCCCAGTACCTTGCGTGGCGCCAACATCACGTTCTCCAACACGGTCAGGTGAGGGAAGGCGTTCCATTGCTGGAACACGATCCCGATCTTCTGCCGCAAGCGATTGAGGTCAGTGGCCCGGTCATGAACCTCGATGCCGTCCACGCGGATGCTGCCTTTCTGAATCGGTTCCAGGCCGTTGATGCACATCAGCAGGGTCGACTTGCCAGAGCCGGAACCGCCGATGATCGACACCACTTCGCCCTTGTCCACCGTCAGGCTCACACCCTTGACCACTTCCAGGTCGCCGAAGGACTTGTGCACATTTTCGATCTCAATCATTTTCCTGCCACCTTCTTTCCAGGCGTGCGCCGAGGCGGGCGACCACCAGGCTCATGACGTAGTAAATGAGGCCCGCGATGCACAGCACCAGCAGGGGTTCCTGAATGCGTGTGACGATGGTTTGCGAGGCCCGCAGCAATTCGACGATGCCGATCCACATCACCAGCGCGGTGTCCTTCATCACGCCCAGCACCAGGTTCAGCCAGCCGGGAAAGGCCACCCGTGTGGCAATCGGCAGGACGATGAAGCGCAGGTCCTGCACATAGCTCAGGCCCAGCGACCGGCTGGCCCGGCGGGTGCTCAACGGCACCGCCAGCACGCCACCGCGCACGATCTCGGTGAAGTACGCCGCGGCGTAGATCCCTAGTACGATGCAGCCGACGGCAAAGGCGCTGAGGTTCAGGCCGGCGATGCTCTTGAGGGAGTTGAATAGCACGAACTGGATCAGCAGCGGCACACTGCGAAACACGTCCAGCAGCCAGGCCAGTGGCAGGCTGGCCCGCGGCAACAGCGCCCGCAACAGGCCGAACAGCAACCCGGCGAGAGTGCCCAGCAGGATCGACCACACGGTCAGTTGCAGCGTGACCCAGGCCCCCTCGAGCAAATACAGCAGGTCGTTAACGCTGAGGCTTGTAGAAAACATGACCCACCCTCCTCAGTAACGAAACAACCGCCAGGACAACAGCCGGGCCAACCCGACGATCAGCTTGGCGATCAGGTAATACAGCACCGCCGCGAGGGCGAAGTATTCAAAGGTGCGGAAGGTCTTGACGTTGTATTCCTGGGTGACACCGGTGAGGTCGTTGTTCAGGCCGACCACCACCCCCAGGGACGTCATCAGCACCGCCCAGACCATCTGGTTGGTCAACGGGTAGAAGACGATGCGCAACAGTTGCGGGACGATGATCATCCGGTAGGCCTGGAAGGCACTCATCCCCAACGAACGGGCGGCGCGCATTTGCGTACCGGGCACGGCCTTGAGGCCGCCGCGAAAGTTTTCCGCCAGGTAGCCGGCGTTGTTGAAGGTGATCCCGGCCAGCAAGGCCAGCCAGGAACTGACGTGCAGCCCGAGGGAGCCGAGGCCGAAGTAGAGGATGTAGATCTGGAATAGCGAGGGCGTGTTGCGGGCGATGGATACCCAGCCATTGCCCACGCCTCGCAGCAAGCGATTCGGGGCCTGGCGCATCACCGTCAGCACCAGGGCGATCAGCACGCCGAAAATCATCGACAGCGCGGCAGTCTCGAAGGTCACCCAGGCCCCGGCGAGCATGTCGGGCAGGGCGCGCAAGGCTGGGCGCCATTGGAAGCTGTAGTCAAACATGGGGCTGGCTCCCAGTGCGGGTGGGTTGCAGCCACGTCGGCGGCTGGCCGCGAGTCGCGGCGGTGCACGCGGCCTCGACGCAATCGGCAAGGGCGGCAAAGTGCACGCCGCGACCGACCAGGCCGGGTGCGTAGTGGGCGTACTTACCGGAGTTGGTCATCAGCGTGGTGGCGTGGGGCGGAATCACCGGCTCACCCAACATGCACCAACAGGTGTCGGTCACCAGCACCGCGCCGAAGGCCTCGATGGCGGTCAGATACCCGGCTTTGCGGGCCTGCTCCAGCACCGCCCGGCCGCAGGTGATTGCCAGCACCACGTAGGGATGCTTGACCCGGCCCGCGCACAAGGCCGCGAGGGCGGCGAATTCGCTGAGGGAAAAATGCGGATTGCCCAGGGACACCACGTCCACCCAGTTATCTCGGGCGCTGTTGAGTTCGCGCCAACTGGCAAGCAGGCCCGCGGCATCGACGCGTTCCTGTGGCAACGCGACGTCACGCTCCAGGACATCGGCCGGGTCGAGGGCTTCTGGTGTCACCCCGGCGATGTGGAACAGCGGCGCGGCGCTGGTGGTGGCGAACGCGGCGCCGAAGGCCTTGAGGTCGTCCAGGCTCGGTGCGGCGTGTTCCAGGCCGCGTATCAGCGGAATACGCCGGCCGGCCAGACTACCGATGTGGTAGCCCAGCAGCGGATAGAAACTGTCGTCGACCTCGCCCAGCGCCGGCACGTCGACGATCAGCCGGGCCTTGCGCGGGTCGTCGAGATGGCAGCCAGTCAACGGTGCTCGCCCGCACAGGGCGATGCAAATATCGAGGAAGTCCGGGTACTTTTGCGTGCGCGCGCCCAACACGCTGTTGGCATAGACCACCGCGTTGGATTCGGCCCAGACGATTTGCTCGCCAGCCTTTGGCGCGGTGTCCAGCAGATAGGGGGCGCAGGTGAAACTCAGCTGGGCGCCCATCGCCATGTAGGCATCGCCCAGGGCACTGGCCGGCTCGCCCAGGGCAGGATCGACGCCCAGTTCGCGCCAGCGACGCTGGTCCACGGAGATGGAATTGAGGGTGGTGGGTACACGGACTTTCGCGCCCCACTGCACCAGTTGTTCAGCAAAGCGCAGGCTGGCTGGACCGGTGTAGATACAGCCGTCGATGTGGGCCTGGGTCACGTCCAGCAATTGCGTAGCGCCCTGGATCTCGGCCATGCGCAGCACGATATGCATCGCCACTTGGGCGGCCTTGCCATGGCTGCCGTCGAGCAATGCCCGGTCTTGTTCGGTCAGTTCCAGGGTTGAGAACGTGGGCGGCTGGGACGCCGCGTACGAACCTTGCCAGCCGTCGTCGAGGGGCCGGCCAGACAAGGTCAGGACATCGCCTTCCAGACGGACAAAACCCTGGCCGCGCAGCCCATTGAAGGCCTCGTGTCCCACGCACAACACCGGCAGCGAACGCTGGAAAATCACCTGCGCCACCAGCACGCCCAGGGTCAGGATTTCATCGGCTTCGGCCAGCACCAGGGCCGCGGGGGCGTGGCCGTTGCTGATCAGTTCCATCAAGACGCTGCTGCCGGTGCAGGAGCCGCGTCCGCTGGGAATCGCCAAGACGCGCCCGGCCAGGCGCTGGCCACTCAAGGGGTGGTGCCGGTCGATGACCTCGCCACTGGCTGGATCGACTCCACCCCAGAAACTCAGCCCCACCTCGGCGAACAGCAGGGCGCCCTGGGCGGCACCCTCCACCAGGCTGCGGCCTTTCACATGGACAGGCGTGCTTGGCATGCGCCGATCCTCAGTAGTAGACCTGGGGAACGGTCAGGTTGGCCGGCGGGATGTCGGTGCCGACCCATTTGACGAACAGCTCCTTGTAGCGGCCCGTGCGCACCTGCTGGTTGACGAACAGGTTGAGGTAGTTGAGCAGGCCGTACTCGCTGCGCTTGGCGCCAAGGGACACATAGTCGATGACGTAGGGCGCGTCACCGGCGATCTTCAGGCCCTTGTACTTGCCCGACTTGATGGTCGCGGCGGCCACGGTGTTGGTCACCACGGTGGCATCGATGTGCCCCTGGGCGACGGCCAGCAGGGTGTCGTTCTGCGACTGGTAGGCGCGGAAGCTGCCGCTGCCCCAGCTCTTCTGGTCCTTTTCCAGGGCGATGGCTTCGTAGGTACTACTGGTGTTGCCCAAGGCCTTGCCCTTGAGGTCGGCGTAGCTGTTGATGCCGGTGTTGTCGCGGGTCAGCACCACCATCTGGAAGGCGAAGTAGGGCACGGTCAGGCCGACGGTCTTGGCTCGCTCCAAGGTGTCCGAAGTGGAAGCGACGATGACGTCGGCTCGGCCGGACAGCAGCGCGGGGATTCGGTCGGAGAACGGCGTTTCCACCACTTCGGCGTCTACGCCGAGGACCTTCGCCAGGTCTTGGCAATAGTCCACGTCGAAGCCCGCCGGTTTGTTGCTTTCGTCGCGAAAGCCCATGGGCGGGAAGTCCAGGGTCACGGCGCAGCGCAGTTTGCCGGAACCGATGATGTCGTCGAGTTTGTCGGCGTGGGCCGGGGCGATGAAAAGCGGGGTCAGGACAACGCTGAGGGCTACGGCCAATGCAGGGTTTTTCATAAATGCCTCGCTGTCGAATAAATGCGGTGAGATATCGTATTGAGGATTTCGTATACGATATTAAATAAGCAATCGGCATGCCTGTTTCTGGTTGAGTCGCAGTAATTGTGTTGGAGGACTGACCTAGAGGCTTTTCCGGCGGGCGGTGGCGTATCAGGGCAGGGTGCTACGTTGGCCTGTGGTGTTACAGATGGGAGCAACCACGGGACCCGACGCCCCATCAGGGAACAAGGATCAGCGCTGATTCTCGCGATATTGGCTCGGGGACAGGCTGGTCAGGGCGCGGAACTGGCGACTGAAGGCGCTGTGATCGGTGTAACCGCAGCGCAGGGCGATCTCGGTGATCGGCAGGTCCTGGTCGAGCAACAACCGCGAGGCTTCCTCCAGCCTTGCCTTGTGAATCATCTGCCGCGGTGTGAGTTGGAAGATGCGCTTGCAGTGGCGTTCCAGTTGCGCCACCGACAATTCGGCGATGGCGGTCAGCTCGGCAAGGCTGATGGGGCGGGCGAAGTGCTGCTTGATATGGGCGTCCACCGCCGCCAGTTTGTGAAACGCCGGGTGGCCCGATTGCGGCAGTTGCAGGTCGCGGGAAATGCCGGCCAGGCCGACGATCCGGCCATCCGGATCGTGCAGGGCGAGCTTGTGGGTCAGGCACCATATGGGCTGGTTGCCGTAATACAAATGCAGTTCGAGCTGGTCGGCCAACTCCCGCCCGCTGGCCAGCACTCGGCGATCCTGTTCGGTGTACAGCGGGCCGAAGCGTTCGGGGAACACCTGGTCGGCGGTGAGGCCGAGCAGGTCGCCGCGGTGTTTGAAACCGCAGCGCCGGGCCAGGGTCTGGTTGACGAAGGCGTAGCGGGCCTGCGGGTCCTTGATGAAAAACACCACATCCGCGAGGGTGTCCAGCAGCGGGGCGATGGGTTGCAGGCTGCCTAGCAGGGTGTCGAGGTCGCAAGGGGCTAGGGAGGTGAGCGAGGGGTACATGGTCTGGATTCTGAGAGGACGCAGAGATCATAGAGCCAAAACCATTGAGGCAGGAAGGTCTGGAACCGACTCGGTCTACTGTGGGAGCGGGCTTGCTCGCGAAGGCGTCGGCACATTCAAAATCGTTGCAAACTGAGCCACCGCTTTCGCGAGCAAGCCCGCTCCCACAATAGAATCTCAGTCCGGTTCAGGTGGGTGGAGTTTCTGCCAGGTTCAGCAAGGTCTCGATCCGCGCCGGGCTGAAGGGCGGGCGCGGCAGGGGCGCAGGCCAGCCGAACAGGTGTTCCAGGGCGGCGCCGCACACTCGGCCCTGGCATGCGCCCATGCCGCAGCGGCTGGCCAGTTTCGCTTCACGCCAGTTGTCATGACCGGCCAGTTCCCCATACGGCACGTCCTCGCAGCGGCAGACCAGGGTATCCGCCGTGGCCAGGGTCTTGAGTCGTGGATCGAGGGCGAAGGCCGTGTTCAGGGCCCGGGCGAACCCCTGCCAACGTGCGCGACGCGGCCACAGCTGTTGGGCGGCGCCGCTGTTGCCGACGGCGGCATGGCCGGCGATGGCGCCTTCCACCAGCGCTAGTTCGCTGCCGCCGAAACCGGTGCACTCACCGGCGGCGTAATGTTCGCGGCGAGAGGTCGCTTGCCAGGCGTCCACCGCCAGCGCCTGGTTTTCAACCGCGCAGCCCAGGGCCAGGCCCAACTGGGTATTGGGAATGAGCCCGAAACCGCAGGCGAGCCGATCGCAGGCCAGTTCAATCGTCTTGCCTTGCTGTTGCAGGCGCACGCCCTCCAGCCGGTCCCGGCCGAGCGCCTCCACCACATGGGTGTCGGTGCGGTAGTGCCGGTCGAGCAGACTGAACGATTGGAAAAACTTCCCCGGCCAGCGGGGCAATTGCGCGGCGAAACCGGCGACGGCGCCGCGACGGGCCTGCTCGGCGATGCGTACCACCTGTGCGCCCTGATGTTTTGCCGTGGCGGCGCTGGCCAGCAGCAAGGGGCCGCTACCGGCGATCACCAGCCGTTCGCCTCGCACCGGCAAGCCGCCCTTGATCAAAGCCTGCAAACCGCCGGCGCCAGTCACGCCAGGCAGTGTCCAGCCGGGAAACGGCAGCAGCAACTCACGGGCACCCGTGCAGAGGATCAAGCGCTCGTAGCTGATCTGCCAGCCGCGCTCGGCGTCTTCCACCAGCAAGGTTTTATCCGCCGCGCAGGCGATCACGCGAGTACCGGCATGGCAGCGTACGTTGGCGCAGGTGTGCAGTTGATCGCGCAGGCGTCGGGCGGCGCCGGGCAGGTTGGCCTGGGGGCCGTCGCGCCAGATCTGCCCGCCGGGCAGCGGGTTGTCATCCAGCAGCACGATGCGTGCGCCGCTGCTTGCCGCGGCGAGGGCAGCGGCCATGCCTGCGGGGCCGGCGCCGATGATCAGCAGGTCGGTGGTTTCGTTCATGGTCGGGTCTGCACATGCATGCCATCGAGGCACAAGGTCTGGCAGGCCAGGCGGCGACGGCCATCGATCAACACCCGGCACTCCTGGCAGATGCCCATGCCGCACAAAGGGGCGCGACGCTGGCCGCTGACGGACGTGCGGCTGCAACCGTCCGCACCCAAGGCCAAGGCCGCCGCGACGCTGGTGCCGTTGGCAACCGAGAGCGGGCGGCCGTCGAGGAATAGATCAGGCATAGGAACAATCCCCCAGGGGTAAATGGACATCAGCGTCAAACGCCCATCCCGTGGCGAGGGAGCAAGCTCCCTCGCCACGAGGACTTGTGTCGGGCTTCAGGCATGGGCGGGTTCTCCCAGGAAACGCTGTGGCAGGTAAGGCTGCGCGGGCAGTGGCGAGGTTTCGTCGAACAACTGCGCCACCAGCAGATCGGCCGTCGCGGGTGCCGTGGTGACGCCCAGGCCTTCATGACCGACCGCCAGCCACAGTCCCTTGCATTGTGGATGTTGACCCACCAGCGGCAAGCCGTCGGGGCTCGCCGCGCGGAAACCGGTCCAGGCCCTGATGCCGTTAAGATGCGCCAACCCAGGCATGTATTCGACGGCACGCTTGAGCATTTTCGCCAGCATCCAGCCTTCCACCTGCGGATCGACGGTACCGAACTGCCGTGAGGCACCGATGAACAATTGTCCGGTCGGACGTGGTTGGATATTGCAGGCCACCGACGGCCCGCTGGCGTTATGGGCGCTGGTGACGTAGCCCAGTTCCACCAGGGTATGAGTGACGGTGGCGGGGTAGCGGTCGGTGATCAACAGGTGGCCCTTCTTCGGCTCGATCGGCAGTTCCGGGCATAACTCGGTGGCCTGGATGCCATTGGCGAGGACCACTGCGTCGGCGCTCAGCCAACGACCGTCGCCGAGGCGCACGCGGTGACCGTCGACTTCGCTGACCTGTGCCCGCTGCTGGCGAATGTTGGGCGCGTCCAGCATCCAGCGGGCGGCTGCCGGAGCGTAGAGGATGCCGTCGCCCTTGATCAGCAGCCCGCCTTCCAGCCCTGGGCGTAGCTCGGGCTCACGTTGATGCAGAGCGGCTTGGCCGATCAGTTCACAGGCTTCGCCATGGGCCAGCAGGTTCAGGTATTTGCTGTGGGCCACCGCCATTTCTTCGGCATTGGCCGCCAGCCACAAGGTGCCGTTGTTGCGCCAGGCACAACCCTCGGGCATGGCCGGGGCCAGTTCGCGCCAGCGTTGCAGGGAATATTGACTGAGGGCCAGTTCCGCCGGGTTGTCATCCAGCACCAGCAGATGCCCCATACCGGCCGCCGTGGCGCCGTGCCAACCGGCGTCCAGCACCAACACGTTGACGTTGCGCCGGGCCAATGCCTGAGCACAGGCCGCGCCAATAATGCCCGCGCCGATGACGATCACATCGGCGACATGGCCCTCGCTCACGGACGAATGCCCCAGGCGAACGGGTCGTCCGCTTCGATGATCAGGGTGGTTTCGGCACTGATGTAGGCGCGACCGCGAATGGTTGGCACGATGCGCTCGCCCGAGTGTTCGTAGGAGCCTTCGAACTCGCTGCCAATGACACTGGCCTGGCGCCAGATCTGGCCAGGCTGCAGTTTTCCATCGGCCGCCAGGCACGCCAGTTTGGCGCTGGTACCGGTGCCGCAAGGGGAGCGGTCATAAGCCTTGCCCGGGCAAAGCACGAAGTTGCGGCTGTCGGCTTGCGGGTCATCGGCAAACAGTTCGATATGGTCGATCAGGCCGCCGTCCTCGCCGCGAAAACCCTGTTGCTCCAAGGCTTGCTGTACGGCGTAAGTGTAGGCGGTCAATGCGTCGAGGTTATCGCCGGCCACACGCTGGCCATGTTCGGCGATCAGGAAAAACCAGTTGCCGCCCCAGGCCACGTCGCCGACCACCTGGCCGATGCCGGGCACTTCCAGGGCCAGTGCCTTGCGGTAACGGTAGGCCGGCACGTTGCGCACGCTGACCGAGCGGTCTTCGTGCAAGGTTGCCTGTACCGTGCCCACCGGGGTTTCGATGCTGTGCACGCCGGGGCCGATCCTGCCCAGGTGGGCCAGTGACGCCACCAGGCCGATGGTGCCGTGGCCGCACATGCCCAAGTAGCCGCTGTTGTTGAAAAAGATCACGCCGGCACAGGCGCTCGGGTCCACCGGCTCGCAGAGCAGCGCCCCCACCAGCACATCGCTGCCCCGTGGCTCCAGCACGCAGGCGGTGCGCCACGCGTCATGCTCGGTGGCCAGGCGTTGCTTGCGCTCGGCCATGGTGCCCTGGCCCAGGTCAGGAAAACCGTCGGTGACCAGTCGGGTCGGTTCGCCGCCGGTATGGGAATCGATCACGGTGATGCGTTTCATGGGAGGGCCACGTCCGTTCAGATGAGTGATGGCAAGCGTGGCCTGCGCCCGGGGGTGACGGCTTGATGGTTTTATCTGTCGTCGATGACGAAATCGGCACAGCGTTGGCCCATCAATGGCTGGAAGGCAGGAACTTGAACAAGGTCTCGCAGACCCCGGCAATGTGCTCGTCCAGCAGCGCCACGGCCCGCTCGACATCACCGGCGCGGCAGGCCTTGATGATTTCCCGGTGCTCGTGATCGGCACGGTCCTTACCGGCCGAAAGGCTCATCTGCATACGCAAGTAACGCTCCAGCTTATCGTGGACCGAGCGAATCAGACTCACCATGAACGGCCGTTGCGCCGGTTCGTAGAGACAGGCGTGCAGTTGCCAGTTCAGTTCGGCCCAGCGCCCGACGTCGTCTTCACCGACGAACTCTCGGCAGATGCTTTCGGCGCGGGCGAAGGTGTCTTCGGTCATGTTGGGAATCGCCAGGCGCAGCACTTTATCTTCCAGCAACATTCGCACTTCGAACATCTGCGCCAGCTCCGCCTCGGAAATGCGCGTCACCATCGCCCCGCGATTGCGCTGGAACATCACCAGGCCCTCGGCCTCCAGACGCTTGAGGGCCTCGCGCACGGGGATCTTGCTGACATTGAACTGGCGGGCGATGTCATCCTGGCGAATCGGCTCGTCCTCGGCAAAATGACCAGCCACGATGGCATCGCGCAGATGGCGGGTGATGATTTCCGAGGTGGAAGGGGTGTTGCCCAGGTCAGGCAGGTTGAACTTGGATAAAGTCACGGCGGCGGGTCGTTCGGCTTAGGTGGGGATATGGTATACGACTTTGCCGGGACGGTCGTTGGGGCTTTGAACCGTTAGGTCGACCCCAATTTGTGGCGAGGGGATTTATCCCCGCTGGGCTGCGCAGCAGCCCCCAACAATGTATAAACACCTGCTACAGCGGGTGATGGATTTAAGGGCTGCTGCGCAGCCCAACGGGGATAAATCCCCTCGCCACAAGGGTTTGTGTTCAGCCGTGGGACAGGTGGCTCACATAAGCCTCGGTCCGGACGATGCGCCATCCTGTAACAGACACCCCAGCCAACAACGCCAGGCCGAACACGATCAACGCCACGTCAGCGCCGAAATGATCGGCCAGCAACCCGGTCACCACCACCGGGATGCTGAACCCGACATAGGCGAACAGGAAAAACCCGGCACTGACCCGGGCCTTTTCCGCGCCAGCCATGGCCGTGACGGCCGACAACCCACCCAGATACAGGAAACCGTAGCAAGCGCTGCTGGCGCCCAGCGCTCCCAGCAACACGGCGAGCAGGGAGCCGGCGCTCGCGCCCCAGGCCAGCAACGCATAGCTCGCAGGCAGGATCAACAGGCCCAAGCCCGTGGCCCTGGCCGGCGACATGCGCCGCACCCAAGGCTGGAAGAGCAAGCCGCAACTGATGACCGTGAAGGTCGACAGGCCCGACCAACGCTGCAAATCGTGGGTTGCCAGCACCGACGGCAATATGGCGATGACCAGGCCCGAAGTCGCCCAAGCCAACAGCATGGAAAAGCTGTAGGGCAGGCTACCGGCGGGAAACAAAGGCAGGCGCAGCAGCGGCGCGTCTTTGATTTTCCGCGCCGGGTCCGGTAGCCGCCAGACCACGACAATCGCCAGGGCGGCCAACAGCAGCTGCAACCAGAAGCTGCCAGGCGTGGCGCTGGGATGGACGAACAGGAACAGACTGGTCAACGCCGCGCCCAGGCCAAAACCCAGTGAGGTGCTGGCGGTGACCCGGTTGGCCGGCGAGCGGGCATCGCGGGTTGCCATGAGCTCTGTCATATAGGCGGTCGACGTGGCCGAGGCCAATCCCGTGCCGACCCCCATCATCAAGCGCGCCACGCCCAGCGCCACCAGGCTCGGCCAGAGCAACGTCACCAGCGTCGCCAACATCGACAGCCCGAGTGCGACCAGGATCAACGGCTTGCGGCCCACCAGGTCGGCCAACCCACCGAACGCCAGCAGAACCGGCAACACCCCTAGCACATAACCGGAAAACGCCACCGCCGTGGCCCCAGCCCCGGAGCCGGACAACTGCGCGTAGGTGGTGTACAGCGGCGCCTGCAAGTTGACCGCGAGGGTGATCAGGCAGAGGCCGAAAGCCAGCCCCCAGGAATGTCGATGCTGTGGGTTCAAGAGTGTTCCTTAAAGGGTGTGCATGAAGTCCCGGGGACTATCACCGCCGGGCACAACGCAAACAAGGAACAGCCGCCGGTCATTTGTGTTTAACTGTTTTCCAGAAAATCGAGAACACTTAGCCAAGAGTGCCCGCCGTGGACCTGAAGATTGATCGCAACACTACCGAGCCCATGATCCGCCAGCTCGTGACGCACCTCACGGGCTGGATCAGCGCCCATGGCATTCGCCCCGGCGCGCGAATGCCGTCCATTCGCCAACTGGCCCGGGAAAATGGCCTGAGCCTGTCGAGCGTGATCAAGGCCTATGACCAACTGGTTGCCAGCGGGGTGCTGGAGTCTCGGCATGGCGCGGGCTTTTTTGTCGCGCAACAGGTGGCCCGGCCGGTGGAGCCGATACCTGAAACGGATAACCCGTCGTGGCGGTTGTTCGACAATGAATCGACGCAGCTCAAGCTCGGTTGCGGCTGGCTGCCCGACGCCTGGCGCGACGACGCCGACCTGGGCCAGGCGATCCGCCAGGTGGTGCGCAGCGACAACCACGCGTTGTTCAACTACAGCACCCCGTTGGGCTCGCCTCATCTGCGCCTGCACCTTCAAAAACGCCTGGGCCTGATCGACATTCACGTCGACTCGGCACAGATCATCACCACCCAAGGCGCCAGCCAGGGCCTCGACCTGCTGGTGCGAACCCTGCTCAAGCCAGGCGACCTGGTGCTGGTGGAAAGCCCCGGCTACTACAACCTGTTCAATCTGCTGAAGCTGCAGGGGGTCAAGACCGTGGCGGTGCCAAGAACCGCCCAAGGCCCGGACATCGCCCGCCTGGAACAGCTTCTCGGCGAGCACAAACCCTCGTATTTCTTCATCAACAGCATGTACCAGAACCCCACCGGCACCAGCCTGGCGCCGAGCGTGGCCTATCGTCTGCTGCAACTGGCGACGGCCCATGACTTTCGCCTCATCGAGGACGACATCTACGCCGATTTCCAGAATGGTCCGACGTCCCGCCTGGCTTCCCTGGATGCCCTGGACCGGGTGATCTACCTGGCGAGTTTTTCCAAGACCTTGTCCAGTTCCCTGCGCATCGGTTATGTGGTCGCCCAGCCCGACATCATCCGGCGCCTGGCCGAAGTCAAGATGATTACCGGCATCGGTTGTTCGCTGCTGGCGGAGAACGTGGTAGCGACGTTGCTGGCCAACGGTGCTTATCGCAAGCTGATCCAACGTTTGCGCCAGCGCCTGAACAAGCAGATGGCAAATACGCTGCGCCAACTGGACCCCGCCCACTGGGAGGTGTTTGCCGAGCCGATGGGGGGAATGTTCGTCTGGGCCAGGCCTCGGTGCCTGGCGGCACAACGGGTGCAGCAGATCGCCCGGCAGTTGCAAATCCAACTGTCCCAGGGCTCGACGTTCCTGCCCCAGGGGGAGGCGTGCGATTGGTTGCGGTTGAACGTGGCTTACACCCAGGATCATCGGGCGCAGAGGTTTTTCCAGCGGGTTGAGCAGGAGTCGATTGCGGCGAGTCAATAAGGTGGGGGAGATTGTTCTGGCGCCATCGCGAGCAAGGGTTACGCGATCAACTGTGGGAGCGAGCTTGCTCGCGATGACGGACTGAACGGTCACAAAAAATATCAGTGTTAATGGGAATAGATATCAAACAGCAATGAGTTACTGTATCTTTCGCGACACATTCTGTCAGCCTCCCGATGTGGAGGCTTTTTTCCATTAGGATTGTGCATCGATGCGTCGGATACTCGTTTCACTGTGTGTGCTCCAGGCTTATTCCGTTCCCACCTGGGCTGAAGAACCCATCCCTGCCAAGCCGGCCTCCCTTGAGCTGCAAGCCACGGATATCGTGGGTAGCGCCGAGTATGAATCAGCCCAGGGACCGGTGAAGGGCTATCACGCCACCCGTTCGGCCAGTGCCACCCGTACCGACACGGCGATCCATGAAACCCCGCAGTCCATTTCCGTCGTGTCCCGCGATGTGGTCGAAGACCTGAGCGCCACACGCTTGCAGGATGCCCTCGATTACGCCGGCGGTGTGGGCCGGGCCAACAACTTCGGCGGCCAGGGCCTGACCACCTTCACCGTCCGCGGTTTCACCACCGGGGAGTTCTACCGCAACGGTTTCCCGATCAACCGTGGCTACCCGAACATGCCCGACGCCAACACCATCGAGCGACTGGAAGTCCTGCGCGGCCCGGCCACCATGCTCTATGGCCGTGGCGACCCGGGTGGCACGTTCAACGTGGTGTCCAAGCAACCGTTGGCCGAGCGCACGGTGACCCTGGGCAGCCAGGTCAGCGACCAGGGGATGCGTCGCGGTACGCTGGATGCGTCCGGTCCATTGGACGAAGAAGGGCGCCTGGCTTATCGCCTGAACGTGATCGGCGAGGGCGGCGATACGTTCCGCGACCACGTCGAGACCGAACGATATGGCGTCGCGCCGGTGGTGACTTGGCAGGTCAACGACACCACGCGCCTGACTTTCGAAGGCGACTTCATGCGCAACAATGCGCCGCTGGACCGTGGCCTGACCCATTACGCCGGCCAACGCGGCACCGCTTCGCGCGATACATTCTTCGGCGAGAAAGACGCCGGCAAGCTGCACAACGACAACAACATGCTGCAGGTGCGTTTCGAGCACATGCTCAACGACGACTGGACCCTGGCTGGCGGTACCCAGTGGCTCGACGGCACCTTGCAGGGCAATGCCGTCGAAGGCAACGGCATCGCCGCCGATGGCCGCACCCTGGGGCGTAACTTCAACTACCGCAAGCTGGAATGGACCGACCGGGACACCCAACTCAACCTCACCGGGCATTTTTCCACGGGCGGGTTCGAGCACACGTTGTTGACGGGCGTCGAGTATGAAGACTACGACTACCAGTCCATCATCCAGCGTTCCTCCGGCGCCGTCGGTGCCTACCCGATCGATATCTTCGACCCGGTGCATGGCCAGCCACGCCCGGCATTGACGCGCAAGCCCACCGATGACCAGGAAAACCTCAAGACGTTTGGCGTGTTCGTCCAGGACCAGGTGGCGCTGACTGAGCGTTTGAAGTTGTTGGCGGGGGCACGGTTTGAGCGATTCGAGCATCAGTATGAGAGTTTCGTCCCCCAGAACCCGCCTGGTAGTCGGAACTGGGACGTCACCGACAGCGCCGTCACCCCGCGCCTGGGTGTGATCTACGATCTGACCGACACCGTGGCGGTCTATGCCAATACCGCACGCTCGTTCAAGCCCAATAACGGTGCCAGTCGCGTAGGTGGCGGGTTCAAGCCGGAAGAGGGCAAGTCCTATGAGATGGGGATCAAGTGGGAAGCCTTGGATCGTCAGTTGAGCGTCGATGCGGCGGTGTACCAGATCGAAAAACGTAACGTGCTCACGACTGACCCGGTGGATTCCACCTTCAGCGTGGCAGCCGGCGAAGTGCGCAGCCGTGGCTTTGACCTGAACGTGGCGGGCAACCTGACGCCGCAATGGCGCGTGATCGGTGGTTACGCCTATGTGGATGCCGAAGTGACCAAGGACATCAATATCCCGTCCGGCACCCGCTTGCTCAACGTACCCAAGAACACTTTCAGCCTGTTGAACGTCTATGAGTTCCAGGATGGCGGCCTCAAAGGGCTGGGCCTGGGGCTAGGCGCCAAGTACGTGGATGAACGGGCCGGCCAGACCGCGGCGAATGCATTCTCCATGGACAGCTACACGGTGGTGGACCTGCTCGGCTACTACAAGGTCAACGAACGGATCCGCCTCAACCTGGATCTGAAGAACCTGTTTGACGCCGACTACGAAGAAGGCGCTTTCGGTAACGTCTACGCCTACCCAGGTGCACCGCGGACGGTACAGGCCGGGATTTCCTACACCCTTTGAAGTCGCGCGCAGTCGCAGCCCAGGTGGGAGCGAGCTTGCTCGCGATGGCGTCGGGTCAGTCAATAAGAGGCTGACTGACTGGACCTCATCGCGAGCAAGCTCGCTCCCACAGTTTTTTCCTACCACTTACCGGTGCTCATCCCGCCGTCCACCGGCAGTATCGCGCCCGTCGTGAAATCAGCGCCCGCCAGGTACAACACAGCCTCGGCAATTTCCTCGATGGTGCCCACGCGACCGGCCGGGGCCAGGCTGTCGAGGAAGTCGCGGTGCGCCGGGTCGTGCATGGGCGTGTCGATGATGCCGGGGGCGACCGCGTTGACCTTGATGTTGTGGGGCGACAGTTCCAGGGCCAGGGCGCGGGTCATCTGGTTGACGCCGCCCTTGATCAACACTGGCAAAGCCGCCGGCACCTGGATGTTCGGTTGCAGCGCCACGGCGGCTGAAATGTTGATGATGAAGCCGCGCTGGCGGCCGATCATGTGCGCCGCAGCGGCCTGGCTGGCGTAGACGAGGCCCTTGAGGTTGGTGTCCAGCAGCGCGTCCAGGTCCTGGGGGCTGTATTCGACAAAGGGTTTTGGCAGGAAGAAACCGGCGTTGTTCACCAGCCCGTCAACGGCGCCAAACGCCTCGACAGCTTGGGCGACGAGGGCGGTTGAAGTGGCCGGGTCAGCGATGTCGCCGGCCACACCCATGAAACCGGCCGGGTGGCCGAGCTGGGCGGCGGCAGCGTCCAGTCCGGACGGAGAGCGGGCATTGCCCACCACGTTGTATCCCCGGGCCAGGAACGCCTTGACCAAACCCAGGCCGATCCCGCTGGAAGCGCCGGTGATGATGACGGTTTTGTTGAGGCTCATGATTGACTCCTGATCACATTGAATGGAACCGATGCGCCTGAATGGCGCTGGTTGAATTCAGGGTATTGATGCATCAGGGTTTGATAAATAAGGCTTCTGGTACTTGAGTTGATACGTCATGTAATCAATGGCAAGGGCAGCACATAACCCCTGTGGGAGCGAGCTTGCTCGCGATAGCGGTGAGTCAGCTTGCATCGATGTTGGATGCACTGCCGCCATCGCGAGCAAGCTCGCTCCCACAATGTTCCCGGCTGATCGCAAACCCATGTTCGCCGGTAACTCCCACAGGGTTGTCGGATTGGCAGGCAGAAAAAAGCCCGGTCAATCGGACCGGGCTCGCAAGGGTGGGAGATTACTCCTTGGGAAGACTTCGATACTCCGTCGTGGTCATGCCCGCGTAGCCCCAATTATCCGTATCCACTTCCTCGATCACGATATGGGTCAAGTGAGGATCCTTGCCCAGCACGCGCTGGAGGGTGTCGGTGATTTCGGCAATCACCTGGGCTTTCTGTTCACGGGTGACGCCATCTCGGGTAATTCGTACGTTGACGAAAGGCATGTTGCACTCCAACTGATGGGAAATGGACGCAGGACAACGCCCGCGTGTTGCAGGACCACTGTATTTATACGCCGCAGGCTGATAAACAGGCCTTTGGAAACTTCAGTTGATACGCGGTGTAATGAATCATGAAGCGGCATTTCGAAGACCTGCAGTTGGGCAGCATAGAACTGTTCTGCCTCGCGGCGGAGGCGGGCAGTTTCACGGCCGCGGCGCAGTTGGCGGGGGTTACCCCGGCGGCGGTGAGTCGCTCGATCTTTCGCCTGGAAGAGCGCCTGGGCTCACGGCTTTTCGTGCGCACCACCCGCAGCATCCGCCTGACCGAAGCCGGCAAGACCTATTTCGAACAATGCCGGCAAGCGTTGACGCAACTGGTCGAGGCGCAACAGGAAATGATGGGCGCCCAATCGGTGCCGTCCGGGCAACTGCGCATCAGCTTGCCCACCACCTATGGTCATCACCGGATCCTGCCGTTGCTGCCGGCGTTTCGTGCACTGTACCCGCAAGTCAGCGTGGACCTGCACCTGAGCAACCGAAACATCGATTTCGTTGCCGAAGGCTATGACCTCGCCATCCGGGTGCGAGCCCAGCCGGACTCGTCGATGATCGCCCGTCTGCTGGAAGACGCGAAACTGGTGGTGGTCGCGTCCCCGGATTACCTGCGCAAGGCCGGCACGCCACAGGTTCTTGAAGACCTGGACGACCATGAGTGCATCCAGTTCGAATTGCCCAGCAGCGGGCGACGGATTTCCTGGTTGTTCAATGTCGAGGGCAAGGAAAAGGAGGTGTTCGGCGAAGGGGGGTATTGCTGTTCGGACGACGTGCTCGGCGGCGTGACGCTGGCCAAACATGGCGCCGGCTTGTTCCAGACCTACAAATTCATCGTGGAGCAGGAGCTGGCCAACGGGCAATTGGTGGAAGTACTTGCGCCTTTTGCGGGGCGCTCGCGTCCGTTTACCTTGCTGTATCCCCATGGCCGGTATGTGCCGCAACGGGTGCGTGCCTTCGTGGATTTTCTACTGCAGTACCGGGAGCAGTGGGCCGCGGATTGAGGTGATTGTGATCTGTGTCGAGGGGATAAATCCCCTCGACACAATGAATCACAGCGCCTTCAAGTTGACAGGACGCTTTGCGCAAAAAGTTCTCTATCAGAACCGAAACGCCTGGCGGCCAATCAGCAGCCACTTGCCATTCTTCTGCTTCTGCCAGATCTGGAAGTTCTCGATTTCCGTCGGCACCACTTCCGTGCCTTTGAGCGCCTGTGCCGAGAAATGATTGCGCACCAGCGCAGTATCCCCGGACAAGGTGATCTTCTGGTTTTGCATTTCCAGGGTCTTGAACGCGCTCTTGCCCGTTTCGATGTCGGCGATGAAGGCTTTCTTATCCTGGATGTTGCCGCTGGAGTGCCCGTAAGTGAGGTTCTCGGCGGCCAGGGCCTGGAGTTGCGGGATGTCTTTGTGCAGCATGGCCTGGGTCAGGTGGTCGACAGCCAGGGCCACTTCCTGCTCGGCGGATGAAGTGGCCGCCGCTGCGTAACCGCTGAACAGGCACAGGAAGCTGATGGCGAGTGTGGTCTTCTTCATGGGGGTTCCTTGTTTTTGTTGTATTGGAGAAGGACGAGCGTTACATTCTCGTCGGTCATCGTACAACCTCAAGGGAAAGCCGGGAATAGCCAATGCGCCGGTTAATTTCTGAAGGAGCCAAATCAGTGGGGCGCCCCCCTGTGGCGAGGGAGCTTGCTCCCGCGGGGCTGCACAGCAGCCCCAACAACGCCCTGGCGACTCGGTGTGTCAGGCAAATACCGGGGGCTGCTTCGCAGCCCAGCGGGAGCAAGCTCCCTCGCCACAGGAGACGCTTTAGCCATGGTGGCGCATTCACAACCCCTCGCGAACCGCCCCCCTAATCCCTTCCAGCAACATGGTGAACGCTGGATTGTCGTTGTCCTCGCGCCACACCAGGTGCAACTCGCTCTGCACCCCTTCGCCCAGGTCTATCTCACGGAACACCACTTGCTTGAACACCACGCTGGTGGCGCAACGCGGTACCAGGGCCAGGCCCATGCCGGCGTTGACCAGCGCCAGGATCGTCAGCGACGACCCCAACCATTGCACGAATTGCGGCGCGACCCGGGCCGAGCGGAGCATGCCGGTGAGCAGTTCGTTGAAGGGCGGGTAGGCGGAGTGGGAGTACATGAGGAACGGCTGGGCGTCCAGGTCCTGGACGCTCACCGTGTCGGCAGTCGCCAGGGGATGTCCGGCGGGTACCGCCAGCACGAAGGGTTCGCGCACCAGGCATTCAGTGGCGTAGCCGGTTTCCAGCAGCGGCGAGCGGACGATGCCCAGGTCGATGCGCCGGGCACGCAAGGCTTCGTGCTGCTGGTAGGTGTTCATTTCCGCCAGGACGATCTTGACCTGCGGCTGCTTCAACCGCGCCTCGGCAATCACCTTGGGCAAGAACTCGTACACCGCGCTGCCGACGAAGCTTATGGTCACCGAACCGATGTCGCCCTGGGCGAAACGCCGGGCCGCCACGGCGGCTTGTTGCGCCTGTTCCAACAGGTTCTGCGCTTCGATGAAAAACGCCCGGCCGGCGGCGGTGAGCGCCACGCTGCGGGTGCTGCGGGTGAACAGTTCGACGCCCAGGTGATGTTCCAGCAATTGAATCTGCCGGCTCAGTGGTGGCTGGGTCATGTTCAGGCGTTCGGCGGCGCGACGGAAGTTGAGTTCGGTCGCCACGGTGGTGAAGCAGCGCAACTGGGCCAGTTCAAACATTGATTCAATCCAGGTATCAATCAAGTGCCAAGTTAGATTAGACGGGAACAATCCACCGCGTCCATCATCATCCCGTTCCCCACAAAAACAATGAATCGGGAGGCACCCTTGAATAACGTAACGGACTCCACCCATGACAGCACCCTGGCGCTCGCGGCGGCCAAGGTCAAACGTCATGTACTGCCGTTGGTGGTGGTGATGTTCATCGTCAACTACATCGACCGGGTCAACATCGGCTTCGTGCGCAGCCATCTGGAAACCGATCTGGGCATCGGTGCCGCGGCCTACGGGCTCGGCGCTGGGTTGTTCTTCGTCGGCTACGCGCTGTTCGAAGTCCCGTCCAACATGCTGTTGCAACGCTACGGCGCACGGGCCTGGTTGACGCGCATCATGTTCACTTGGGGCGCGGCGGCCATGGCCATGGCCTTTGTGCAAGGTGAAACCAGCTTCTATGTGCTGCGCTTCATTCTCGGCGCGGCGGAGGCGGGCTTCTTTCCCGGCATCATCTACTACTTCACCCAATGGCTGCCTGCCAATGAGCGCGGTAAGGCGATGGCGATCTTCCTCAGCGGCTCGGCCATCGCCTCGGTGATTTCCGGCCCGGTGTCTGGCGCCTTGCTGCACATCAGCGGGATGGGGCTGCATGGCTGGCAATGGATGTTCCTGATCGAAGGTTTCGCCTCCATCGTGCTGTGCGGGTTTGTCTGGTTCTGGCTGCAATCGCACCCGAGCCAGGCCAAATGGTTGACCGCCGAAGAGAAGACCGTGCTGATCGCTGCCATCGCCGAAGAGCAGCGGGCCCGAGAAGCCGCGCAAGTGATCAAACCATCGATGTTCAAGTTGCTGGCCGACCGACAGATCGCGCTGTTCTGTTTCATCTACTTTTCCATCGCCCTGACCATCTACGGCGCCACGTTCTGGCTACCGAGCATGATCAAGAAAATGGGGAGCCTGGGGGACTTCCAGGTCGGTTTGCTCAATTCCATTCCGTGGATCATTTCCATCGTCGCGATGTACGGCTTTGCCGCCCTGGCCGGCAAATGGAAATTCCAGCAGGCGTGGGTCGCGGTGACGCTGGTGATCGCCGCGTTCGGCATGTTCATGTCCACCACCGGCGGGCCGATCTTCGCCTTCGTGGCGATCTGTTTTGCGGCGATTGGTTTCAAGGCGGCCTCGGCGCTGTTCTGGCCGATTCCTCAAGGCTACCTGGATGCGCGCATCGCGGCGGCGGTGATCGCCCTGATCAACTCCATCGGCAACCTCGGCGGTTTCGTGGCGCCCACGGCTTTCGGTTTCCTGGAGCAGACCACTGGGTCCATCGAAGGTGGCCTGTATGGGCTGGCCGCCACCTCGCTTGTCGCCGCCGTGGTGATCTTTTTCGCCCGCACCACGCCGAAGCGCGATACCCCGAACTCACTGTCCGGCCGGCCCGAAACCGTTGCCGAAGCCAATCAGCCGGAAAAAAACCAAGCCTTGAACCCTGGCCCATCGGGAGCCGCTGTATGAAGATCAAACGCGTCACCGTGACACCCATCGCTTTTCGCGATCCACCTTTGCTCAACGCCAGCGGTATCCATGAGCCGTTCGCGCTGCGCTCGATCATCGAGATCGAGAGCGACAACGGTTACATCGGCCTGGGGGAGAGCTACGGCGATGCCCCGGCCCTGGCGATCCAGCAGCAGTTGCAAAGCCAGTTGATCGGCCTGGACCCGTTCAACCTCAATCAGTTGCGAGCCATCGTCCAGGCGACCGTCGCCGCGCAGAAACCGGCCAGCGTTGCCGGTGCCGAACTGGCACCGGGTTCCCATGCGAGCAAGGCGGTGAGCAATGCCTACTCGGCGTTCGAAGTGGCCTGCCTGGATTTGCAGGCCCACTATTTGAACGTGCCCCTGGTGGACCTGCTGGGCGGCGCGGTTCGCGACGAGATCCCGTTCAGCGCCTACCTGTTTTTCAAGTACGCCGAGCACATCGATTCGCCATACCCGCCAGACAGTTGGGGCGAGGCGCTGAGCGAACAGCAGATCGTTGCCCAGGCCCGGCGGATGATCCAGGACTATGGCTTCAAGAGCATCAAGCTCAAGGCCGGCGCCCTCGATCCGGAACATGAAGTGGCGTGCATCAAGGCGTTGAAACAGGCCTTTCCCGGCTACCCGCTGCGCATCGACCCCAACGGTAACTGGTCCTTGGAGACCTCGATTCGCATGGCCGAGCTGCTGGGGGATGACCTGCAGTATTACGAAGACCCGACGCCAGGGCTGGAAGGCATGGCCGAACTGCACAAACGCACCGGGCTGCCCCTGGCGACCAACATGGTGGTCACCGATTTCGATGAGTTCCGCCGCAGCGTGGCCCTGGGCAGCGTGCAGATCGTCTTGGCCGACCACCACTACTGGGGTGGGCTGCGGGACACCCAGGCCCTGGCGAAAATGTGCAGCACCTTCGGCCTGGGCGTGTCGATGCATTCCAACTCGCACCTGGGCATCAGCCTCATGGCCATGGCCCACGTGGCGGCCGCGGTGCCGAACCTGGACTACGCCTGCGACACCCATTACCCGTGGCAGGAGCCGGATGAAGAAGTGATCAAGGGCGGCAAACTGCCGATTGTCGACGGCTGCGTGAAGATCACCCGGGCGCCGGGCCTTGGCTTGGAGCTGGACCGGGATCAATTGGGCAAGCTGCATGACCAGTTCCTCAGTTGCGGCATCCGCCAGCGCGACGATGTGCGGCAGATGCAGCGCTACCGGCCGGAGTGGAAGACCGTCAAGCCGAGGTTCTGAGCGGATAGCGAGGGGGCCTGCTGCGCAGACCAGCGGGAGCAAGCTCCCTCACCACAAAAGCAACACGGTGCAAACCTGTGGGAGCGAGCTTGCTCGCGATAGCGCTGTGTCAGCCAACCGCATTGTTGAATGACCTGCCGCCATCGCGAGCAAGCTCGCTCCCACAATAAGCAGGACAACCGGCCCACACCCAAAGTATCGCACCCGTCGGCAAGGCAGTCTTACACCCAAGCTGTCGCGCCCCTCGTCCTCGCCGTCTTACACCCAAACTGCCGCGCCGGGCCGGCGCTTCCAAAGCATTCGCCAATTGCCTCCAAGGCAGCGTATGACGCGCCCTGGCACCTTTCGATAATCGCCTCCGACATCCCGTCCCCTGTTGCGGAGCGCGCCATGCACAACAATAAAAATACCTGCCTGCGTTTTTTGCCTGCGGTCATCGCCGGTCTTTCCAGTCTGGGCCTGACGTCTTGGGCCAACGCTGAAATCATGCTGTACGACAAGGACCAGACCACCTTTTCCACCGACGGCTACATCAACGCTTTTTACGTCAACAGCGACGTGGACCGCGCGGGTGAGCAGTACGACCGTCGGCAGGCGCGGGTCAAGATGGGCTTTTTGCCCAACTACCTGGGGTTCAACATGGGCAAGCAGGTCGATGACCTCAAGCTCGGCGCCCGGGCTTCGTTCTGGGTGACTATCAACGACAGTGAAACCAACGGCACCGACACCGCCATCGACGTACGGCAGTTCTACGGCACCGTGGCCAATCCGGAGTGGGGCGAAGTGCTGATCGGCAAGGACTTCGGCCTGTTTGCCCGCTCCAACATCCTGCTGGACGAACTGCTCGCCGGTTATGGTCAGGTCAGCGACACCCTGGGGCTGGTGGACGGCGGTGGCGTGTCGTTCGGCAACATCGGCAGCGGTTACCCGTACCCGTTCCCGACTTCGCAGATTACTTATCGCACGCCGGTGATGGACGGCCTGCGGGTGGCGGTGGGGATCATGGATCCGGTGGACACCAACGACAACAGTGCTACCGGCAAGGCCTATCAGGAAAACCCGCGCACCGAGAGCGAAATTACCTACCAGTTCGACCTGGGCGGGGCGAAGATCTACAGCTGGCTCAACGGCAGCTACCAAACCTCGGACAACACCGACTCCACCGTCGAATCGGTGACTTCCAAAGGCCTGGGCTATGGCGTACAGGCGAAGATGGGTGGGTTGTCGCTCACCGGTTCGGGGTTCCAGGCCAAGGGCATCAACCCGTTCTTCACCAACAATGCCGGTGAAGCCACCCTGCGCAATGTCGACAGCAAGGGCTACCTGTTGCAGGGCTCGTACAAGCTGGGCAAGAACCGCCTGGCGCTGTCCTACGGCAAGACCGATGACGACGGCAACGGCGTGGTAGGCAGTGGCGCCGATTACGAAACCCGGGGCATCGCGCTGTTCCACGACATCAACGACAACCTCAAGCTCGTGGCCGAGTACAACCAGTTCGAAATCAACGGCCACGACAGCAGTGCGCAGAACGAAGACACCGACACCTTTGCGGTAGGTGCGGTGCTCACCTGGTAAGGGTGACCCCCTGGCTGCGCACATAACCCTGTGGGAGCGAGCTTGCTCGCGATGGGGTCAAGTCAGTCGGCATGGATGTTGACTGACCCGCCGCTATCGCGATCAAGCTCGCTCCCACAGGATGTTTCACTGATGTACCCCTCCGATCGCTTTTGTGGCGAGGGAGCTTGCTCCCGCCTGGCTGCGCAGCAGCCCTGAGGCCTGGTGCCTCGGGTCGATTGATATTGGGGCTGCGCATCAGCCCCCTTTTTTTCAGTGGGATGTCCCCTCGGCGAATTCGATCTTGTTGCCGACGTTGTACTTGCCCGAAGGCTTGTTCATGGGCAGGCGCTTGATTTCCTCGAGGGTGTCGCTGTCGTAGACGATCAGCGCGCCATCGGTGTCCCAGATGCTCAGCAGCAAGTAGCGCCCGTCGCGGGTGAACTCTACGTGGGCGGCGGTCTTGCCGGGCATGGGCCGCAGGGTGTGGGCGATTTCCAGGGTCTGTTTGTCGATCAGGTGGATGGCGTCGTTGTCGGGGCCGAAGAACACATCGGTCCAGGCGTAGCGAGAGTTGGCATGGCTGCGCAGAAAGAAACCCGGCCCCAGGGTGGGGATCTGCTTGATGACTTTCCAGGTGTCGAAGTCGATCACCGAGATCAGTCCCTTGCTGATGTTGGGTGTGGCGAACACCCAGTGCCCATCGCGTTTCCAATAGGTTCCCGAGCCCAGGTGCGGCATGCCCGGCAGCGCGATGTCGGTGACGATCCGCCCTGTGTCGAGGTCGATCACTTGGCCGCCCTGGGCCTTGCGCGAGGTGGCGAGCAACTGCCGGTAATCGGGCGAGAAGGAAAAGTCGTCGAGATAATCCTCGGCCTCGATCCGCCTGGGCACGAAGTCCGGGTTCGGCCCGGTGGACAGCTCCCAGACCTCTTTCACGTCCTTCAAGGCCACGATGAAGCTGTTGCGCGGCGGCGCGGTATAGACCGCACTGACCCGCGAGGCCTGGCCGTCCAGCCCCACCGTTGCAACCGTCTTGACCAGCGACAGGTCGCGGGCATCCAGCACCACCACGTTGCCCGGCAGGGTATTGCCCACTAGCACCCAGCGCCCGTCCTTGCTCACCGCCAGGTTGCGGGTATTGAGCCCGGCCCGCACCTCGGCGATGAGCGTGAGGTTGTGCAAGTCATACAGACTGATCCAGCCATCCCGGGAGGCGAAATAGACGAAGCGTCCGTCCGGCGAAAATTTCGGTCCGCCATGTAGCGCGAAGTGTGAGGCGAAGCGGGCCAGGACCTCGAAGCGATCCCCGTCGACGATATCGACGTGATGGTCGCCAGCCTCCACCACCACGAACAGGTTCAGCGGATCGGCGTGGTACTGGGGTTTGTCGGGCAGGGTGGCGACATCCGCCAGCAGGCGATGGCTGCGGCGAGTGTCGTCCTCGCTCCAGGTCGGTTCGACGGCAGGCGGACGTTGGAGATAATGGGTCAGGCCATCGATCTGCGCGGGCTCCAGCACCGCGCCGAATGCCGCCATCTGGCTGGCCGGACGTCCATGCTCGATCACCTGGCGAATCTCGTCGGGCTTGATCCGGCTCAGGCTCTGGGGCAACAGCGCCGGCCCGGCAGCGCCGATGCGATTGACCCCGTGGCACTGCTGGCAGTGTTGCTGGTAGTTGCGTTCGGCCAATGCCAGGTCCGGTTCAGGCGCCGTGGCAGCGTGGACGGCACCGACCCACAGCAACGGGGCAAACCAGCCGAGGTTCATGATGCCACCCTCGCGATACCGGGCTGGAGCGGTATGGCCGGGTGCAGGCGCGCCGGATGCTCCAGCAACTGATGGGCAAACAAGCCGACCACCTTGCCGATCACCGTCAAGGTCGGCAGGCCTTCGGCGCACGTCAGTGCCATCTCCGGCAATTGCTGGAGGGTGCCACGCAGAACCTGCTGGTCGGGTCGCGTGCCGTTGCTGATCAAGGCCGCCGGCGTGTCGGCCGCCAGGCCCGCCGCGATCAGCCGCGTGGCGATGGTGCCGAGGTTCGACAAGCCCATGTAGAACACCAGGGTCTGGCTGTCATCCGCCAGGCTTTGCCAGGGCAGGTTCAAGTCGCCTTCGCGTTGCAGATGACCGGTGATGAAACGACAGGAATTGACCATGTCGCGATGGGTCAGGGGAATCCCGGCATAGGTGCTGCAACCGGCCGCGGCGGTGATGCCGGGCACCACCTGGCAATCGATACCCCGGGCCAGCAGATACTCCAGCTCCTCGGCACCGCGACCGAAGATGAACGGATCACCGCCCTTGAGCCGCACCACCCGTTGGCCCTGGTCGGCCAGGTCGGCCAGCAGTTCGTTGATTTGTGGCTGGGGCAGGCTGTGGCAGCCGGCGGCCTTGCCGACGTAGTGCCGGGCGCAGGGCAGGGGGATCAGGTTGAGCAGTTGCGGGCTGATCAAGCGGTCGTAGACCACCGCGTCGGCCTGCATCAACAGGCTCCAGGCGCGCAACGTCAGCAGGCCCGGGTCACCGGGGCCGGCGCCGACCAGGGCGACCTCACCCGGTCTGAAGGGCGATTGCAGGGCAGCGGGCAAAACGATGGAGGCAGGCATGGGACTTCCTTGGTTCGTCATCAGGTTCGCCGTCGGTTATCAGGCGCAGGGCATCGCAACGCTGGGAATCGCGTGCAGGCCAATTTCGTCATCGTTGAGGTGGCAGCCGGGGTCCTGGCCCCACAGGTCGCCGTCGGCCCAGGCGCGGGTGCGGGTATTGCCGTTGCAGATGTCCAGCCAGCGGCATTGCCCACAACGGCCGCCCACGGCCCGTGGATGTTCGCGCAGCTTCAGCAGAAGGGTATCGGGGCGGTCTGACCAGAGTGTCTTGAACGGCGTCTGGCGCACGTTGCCCACCGAGTGCTGCCACCAGTACGTGTCGGGGTGGACCTCGCCGGTATTGTCGATGTTGGCGATGCCGCTGCCCGACGCATTGCCGCCCCAGGCCCGCAGCATCTGCTCCAGTGCGGCGTAGTGCTGGGGCATGCGCCGGGATACCCACTGCAGCAACAGGATCGCATCGGCGTCGTTGTTGCCGCTGACGAAGTCACTGTCGCGGCCCTGTTCGATGTCGTGCCAGGCTCGCTCGAAGATCAGGGTCATGGCCTCGCGACTCATCTGCTGGTGGGCATCGAGCTTGCGACTGCGCTTGCCCCGGCCGCTGTAGTTCAGATGCGACAGATAGAATTTCTGCACGTCGTACTCATTCATCAAGTCCAGCAAGCGCGGCAACTGGGCGTGGTTGTGCTGGGTGAGGGTGGTGCGCAATCCGACCCGGATGCCTTGCTCGCGGCAGAGCCGGATGGCCGCCATGGAGCTGGCGAAGCTGCCCTTGAGCTGGCGGAACTCATCGTGGGTCGCTTCCAGGCCGTCGATGCTGATGCCGACGTAATCGAAGTTCGCCGCGGCAATCTGTTGGATATTGGAGGCGTCGATCAGTGTGCCGTTGGTGGATAGGGCCAGGAAAAAGCCCTTGCTGCGGGCATAGGCACTGAGTTGGAACAGGTCGTCGCGCAGCAGCGGCTCGCCGCCGGACAGGATCAGCACGCGCACCCCGGCGTCATGCAAGTCATCGATGACCTTGAGCGCCGCCGCGGTGTCCAGTTCGTCGCGAAACACGCTGTCGGCCGACGTCGCATAGCAGTGCTTGCAGGTCAGGTTGCAACGCCTGAGCAGGTTCCAGATCACCACCGGCGGGCGGTGCTTGCCCGGTGGCGCGACGCGTGGGGCGGGGCATTGCCCGGCCAGGGCTCGCAGGTAGTGGCTGATCCTCAACATAAAGCGCTCCTTCGATTTCGATCGACGTGCGGGTTCAGCGCGGCTTGCTCCCGCGTTGTGGGAGCAAGGGTTGGTGGGAGCAAGGCTTGCCCGCG
Organism: Pseudomonas sp. R151218B TE3479; assembly: GCF_053629195.1. NCBI lineage: Bacteria > Pseudomonadati > Pseudomonadota > Gammaproteobacteria > Pseudomonadales > Pseudomonadaceae > Pseudomonas > Pseudomonas sp. R151218B TE3479. The sequence goes on along the minus strand of NZ_JBRJHV010000001.1, from coordinate 4,660,549 downwards.
ATGAAGCCGATGCGCTCCTTCATAAAACCGACGCCCCTGTTTCGCGAGCAAGCTTTGCTCCCACAGGCGTCAGGCGCAGGCCGGTTTTCTTCAGGATGCGGCTGCTCACCAGCATGTCGTCGGCGGCGCAGGCGTCCCCCAGCAGGTAGCGCAGGTGTTCGCGGTAGCTGTCGATTTCTTCGCGGCTGCGGCCGTGGACCATGGCGAACAGGTTGTAGCGCCAGCCGGGCCGGCGCGGCCGCCGATAGCAGTGGCTGACGAAGGGCTGCGCCCCCAGCAGCGCGCCGAGGCGCGACATGTCGGCGTCGGCCACGTCCCAGACCGTCATGCCGTTGTGGCGATAGCCCAGGCGGTAGTGATTGGGCACGGCGGCGATGCGCCGGATCGCTCCTTCGGCCTGCAGGCGCTTGAGCAGGTCGAGGGTGGATTCCACGCTCAAGCCCAGTTGCTCGGCCAGCCAGGCCCAGGGGTCTTCGAGCAAGGGCAGGCCGGCCTGGGTCAGTTCCACCAGGCGCAACGCCAAGGGCGTTTCATCCAGCCGCGGTGGCGTTTGCCACGAAGCCTCAGACGGGGAAGTACAGGCCGACATGGTAGGTCTCCTCTTTAGGCAGGTTCAGTGGCACCAGGCCGGTCAGGTGTTCGATGCGCCGCAGCGTGTCGTCGATCGCCTGTTCGCTGGGGCAGGCGAGCACGAACCACATGTTCCAGGTGTGCTCGCGGCGGTAGTTGTGGGCCACTTCTGGCATGTCGGCGAGCAGCTCGGCGATGGCTTCGAAGCGCGGCTCGGGCACCGCCAGCGCCGCCAGGGTGAACGCGCCGCCCAGGCGGGCGATGTCGAACATCGGGCCGAAGCGGGTGAGTACGCCGTCGTTGAGCAGTTCGTGCAGGCGGTCGAGCAATTCAGTGCTGCTGCTGTCCAGTTCCTGGGCCAGGGCTTGCCAAGGATGGTGGACCAGCGGCAGGCCCAGTTGCAGGCGATTGATCAGGCGGCGGTCGAGGTCATCCATCGATACGGGCTCCGACCGGTGCGGCGTAACGTGCGCCGCATTGCTTGAACAGGTGTGTGCTGAACAGCAATTGGTGGGGCAGGTCGTCCAGCAAGTGTTCTTCCAGCAGCGCCTGGACCTGGGCTTCGACGCGGTCACGCTGGCGACCGTGGATCATGCAGAACAGGTTGTATTGCCACTGGGGCAGGCGCCGCGGGCGCTGGTAGCAAAGGTTGATGCCGGGGGCCTGGCCGAGGCGCCGACCGACCTCATCGACCAAGGCGTCCGGCACGTCCAGCACCAGCATGGCGTTGGCGGCAAACCCCAGGGCGCGATGGTTGACCACCAGGCCGACGCGCCGGAACAGGCCCTGTTCATGCCAGCGCTGCATCTGCTCGAGCACCTGGGGCTCGCTGGCCTCGATCTGCTCGGCCAGGGCCTGGAAGGGCCGCGATGTCAGGGGCAGGCCGGTTTCCAGCAGACGGCGCAGCGCCAGTGACTGTTGCTCGCTCAGGGCGTTTTTCATGGGGTGGCCTCCAGGGCAAAGCCCAGGTCGATGCGGTAGGCGGTGAGCATGGGCAGGTCCAGTGGCGTGAGACCGGTGTCGTGTTCCAGTTCCTGGAGGATGTTGTCCAGGTGGGGCCGGTTGGGGCCGGTCAGTACGAACCAGAGGTTGTAGCGATGCTCCCGGGCATAGTTGTGATTGACTTCCGGGTATTGGCTGACGCGTGCCGCCACCTGGTGCAAGCGGTCTTCGGGCACGGCCAGGGCGGCGAGGGTGCTGGCCCCGGCCCGGGTGTGTTCGAACACCGGGCCGACGCGCGATAAGGTCCCGGCCACTTGCAGGCGGTGCAGGCAGTCGATGACTTGGGCTTCGCTGCAGCCCAAGGCCTCGGCCATGGCTTGATAGGGCTCGGCGCACAACGGCAGGCCATGCTGGAATCGATCAATCAGGCGCCGGGCCAGTGAGTTGAGTGTCATGGTCAGTACCCCGGCTTGTGCGCGCGGCTGCTGAAGAAAATGCCGCTGGGGCTCAGGGCTGGCAGGCTACCCAGGCGTTCGAGGCGATAAGGGTCCCAGACCTGCACCTGACCGCCATCCCGGGCGGACAACCACAGTTGGTCGCCCCGGGCGGTGAACTCCATGTGCAGCACCGCTGGGCCGGGTCGCAGGTCGGCGACGATGGCGTGGGTCTGGGTGTCGATGACCTGGACGCGGTCGTTGTCCGGGTAGGCGAAGTTGATCCACAACTGCCGGCCATCCGGTCGCGCCGTGACGAACACCGGTTGACCGGCCACGGCGATGGCGTCGGTCTGTTGCCAGTCCTGGGCGTTCATCACCAACACTTGGTGATGCCCGACGGCGGGCACGAAGGCTTGCCGGTCGGCGATGGCCCAGCCTTCCAGGTGCGGCATCTTGTACACCGGGAGCCGCGCCTGGCCGCGCCCGTAATGCCCCAGTACCCGTTTCACCCCGCGCTCCGGGTGCCAGAGATCGAGTTGGGCCATGCCGTCTTCACCGAACAGTCCGGCCATGTAATAACGCCCGTCCGGGGTGATCAGGGCGTCATAGGGTTGCTGGCCAATGGTGGTGAAACGCTCGATGCGCGGGGTGAGGCCCAGGCTGAAATCGGCGGTCCAGATTTCGCCGGTGTCGAACAGACTGAACACGAAGCGTTGTCCTGGCGCATCCACCAAGCCCACCACCCGTGAGCGCTTCTGGCCACCGGGCAATGGCGTGGCCGGGATGTCGGCGACCTGTTCCAGGGTCTGGGCATCGAACACCTTGACGCCGCCGGGCTCGTAGTTGGAAACGGCGATCAGCTTGCCGTCCTGGCTGATCGCGCCGCCGATGCTGTTGCCGCCCTGGATGATCCGGCGTTCGACGTGCGCACTCAGCAGGTCGACCTTGCTCAGGCCGCCATCACGGCCGAAGACATAGGCGTAGCGCTGGTCGCGGGAGAACACCACCGAGGCGTGGGACAAGTCGCCCAGGCCTTCGACGCGGCCCAGGGCGGTGCGGGTGTCGCTTTCGATGATTTGCAGGCTGCCGCTGGCGCGCTCCACCACCACGCCCAAATCGCCGGTGCCGCGCAACGGTGTCTGGGCGCAACCGCAGAGCAGCAGGGCGATGGCCGTGGAGGACAGGAAGGAACGGATCATGGGGCGGGTTTTCCTTGAAGGAGCCGGTCCACCAGCCAGCGAATGTCGTCGGGCGCAAGCAACGCTGCCCAACCGGGCATGGCGCTGCCGGGCCGTCCGAGGCTGACGGTGGCGATGAGGCTGTCGCGGGACTTTCCGGCCAGGGCTTCGTGGGTCAGGGGCGGACCGAGGCCGCCGGTCAGGTACAGGCCGTGGCAGGCGCCACAGTCCTGGTCCAGCAGGTGTTGCAATTGGGCCTGGCGCTGGCTGTCGGGAGCGGCCAGCACGCTGGAGGAAAAAACCAAGAGCAGGGCGGTCGCCAGGGTTGTAACACTGTGTCGTTCCATGACGCCTCCTGATCAAGACAAAACATCGGCTATAGCTTTTGTGGCGAGGGAGCTTGCTCCCGCTGGGCTGCGCAGCAGCCCCAATAGCAACCTGACGACTCAGTGTGTCAGGCAAACCCAAGGGGCTGCTTCGCAGCCCAGCGGGAGCAAGCTCCCTCGCCACGGGTGTGTGGTTATTTAAGGGTCAGGACCCACGCAGCCAGGATCCTGGCTTCCTCTTCCGTCACGGGGTTGGCCGGCATCGGCATCGGTCCCCAGTTGCCTTGCGTGCCTTCCTTGATGTGCTTGGCGAGCACGTCCTGGGCCCCGGCGACGCCAGCGTTTTTCGCCGCGACCTCCTTGAGCGCTGGGCCCACCACCTTGGTGTCGATGGAATGGCAGGCGGCGCAGGGTTTGCTCTTGAACAGCGTCGGGCCGTCTTGCGCCAACGCCGGCAGGCTGTAGGCGGCAGTCAAGGCCAGGGCAATCAGAATAGGCTTCATGGTTTTTCCTCTTATTGATGGGGCTCAATAGATGTCGTGTTGGGTGTTGTAGACGTTGAATTTCCCGGTCGGGGTGATCAGGCGCTTGTCCTTGATCACGTTCTTGACCTTGAGGGTCTTGTCGTCGATCACCACCAGCGCTGACTCGTCTTCCTGACCACTCCAGACCGAGAACCAGACCTCGTCGCCGGCCTTGTTGTATTCCGGTTGCACCACGCGCAGCGCGCCTTTCTCGATGCCCGCGTATTCGGCGATCGGCAGCACGGTGTAGCCGGCGTCGAGCTTGTCGATGTTGAACACCGCCACGGACTGGCTGAGCTTGGCGTCCGGGCTGAGGGTGGTGTCGACATACAGGTGGCGCGAGGCGGGGTGGGTCTTGATGAACAGCGAGCCGCCACCCTGGCCCTGGAGCGAACCGACCTGCTTCCAGGCGTATTGCGGATGCTTGATCGGGTCGGTGCCGATCATGGAAACCCCGGCGTCGCCCAAGTGGCTGGTGGCCCAGACCGGTCCGTAGAGTGGATGGTTGAAGTTGGCGCCGCGCCCTGGGTGCGGGGTCTTGCCGACATCCACCAGGGCGGTGAGCTTGCGTTCCTTGGAGTCGATCACAGCGACCTTGTTGGAGTTGTTGGCGGCCGTCATGAAGTAGCGATGGCTGCTGTCCCAACCGCCGTCATGCAGGAACGGCGCGGCGTCGATGCTGGTGATGGTGAGGTTCTTGATGTCCTGGTAGTTGACCAGCATCACCTTGCCGGTTTCCTTGACGTTGACGATGAACTCCGGCCATTCGTGGGAGGCGATGATGGCCGCGACCCGCGGCTCGGGATGGTATTGCTGGGTGTCGACGGTCATGCCCCGGGTCGAGACGATCTGCTTGGGCTCCAGGGTCTCGCCGTCCATGATGGTGAACTGCGGCGGCCAGTAGGAACCGGCGATGGTGTATTTGTCCTCGTAGCCCTTGAACTTGGAGGTCTCCACCGAGCGGGCTTCGATGCCCACCTTGATTTCCGCCACCTTTGTCGGCTCTTTCGGCCATAGGTCGATCATGTCGATCTTGGCATCGCGGCCGATCACCAGCAGGTAGCGCCCCGATGCGGAGATACGCGAGATGTGCACCGCATAACCGGTATCGATCAGCTTGACGATCTTCTTGGTATCGCCGTCGATCAAGGCGATCTTGCCATCGTCGCGCAGAGTGACTGAAAACAGGTTTTGCAGATTGAGGTTGTTGAGCTGCCGGGTCGGACGGTCCTCGGGTTTGACCAGGACCTTCCAGGTCTTGAGGGTTTCGGCCATGCCCCATTCCGGCGGTGTCGGCGGTGTGTGCTGGATGAACTTGGCCATCACCGTGATCTGGTCTTTGGTCAGGGCATTGGAGGTGCCCCAGTTCGGCATGCCGGCGGCGGAGCCGTAGGTGATCAGCGCCTCCAGGTAGGCCTGGCCGCGGGACTGGGTGATGTCGGGCGTCAGCGGTTTGCCGGTGGCGCCTTTGCGCAAGACTCCGTGGCAGCCGGCGCAGCGCTGGAAATAGATTTCCTTGGCCGAGTCGAAGTCGGCCTGGCTCAGGTCCGGCGCGCCTTCGGTCTTGACCACGCGGGACGGTTCCGGCGTGGTGGGTTGGTCGGCGAAGGCGTAGGGAGCAACCAGCGCTGTACACAGCGCCGTCACCCTCAGGGCCCACGTTTTTTTGTGGCTGATCAGCATTCCATTTCTCCTCAGGCATGACCCGCGCTGCGCTGTAATTGACGTTCGGCGCGCAGGTTCTTGGTGCGATGCAAGGCTATGCCCAGGTCGGTGGTGAGCCGCTTGACGGCGATCAAGTTTGCTGGCCGCCGCCCTTGCCAGGTTGTCGCAGTGCGCCGTAGCGTGGCCGGCAATCGTGTTGTTTGATCAGGCCCTCGCCATGAACGCTATCCACACTCTGCAGCACCCCGACGAACCCTTTTATCAACCCCAGGACAACGAGCAGGCGATGTTCGAGCAGGCCTGGCATCACGGCATGCCGGTGCTGATCAAAGGCCCCACTGGCTGCGGTAAGACCCGCTTCGTCCAGCACATGGCTCACCGCCTGAAACTGCCGCTGTACACCGTCGCTTGCCACGATGACTTGAGCGCGGCTGACCTGGTGGGCCGTCACCTGATCGGCGCCCAGGGCACCTGGTGGCAGGACGGTCCCTTGACCCGGGCGGTGCGTGAGGGCGGCATCTGCTATTTGGATGAGGTGGTCGAAGCGCGCCAGGACACGGCGGTGGTGCTGCACCCGCTGGCCGATGATCGCCGGCAGCTGTACCTGGAACGCACCGGCGAAGTGCTGCAGGCACCGCCGTCCTTCATGCTGGTGGTGTCGTATAACCCCGGTTACCAGAACCTGCTCAAGGGTATGAAGCCCAGCACGCGCCAGCGTTTCGTGGCGATGCGCTTTGGCTATCCGGCGGTGGCCGATGAAGAGCGCATCGTCGCCCGCGAGGCGGGCGTGGACCTGGCCCTGGCGGCCCAGGTGGTGCGGCTGGGACAGGCGCTGCGCCGGCTCGACCAACATGACCTGGAGGAAGTCGCTTCAACGCGCCTGTTGATTTTCGCCGCGCGCATGATCGGCTCCGGCATGGAACCGCGCCAAGCCTGCCTGGCCTGCCTGGCCGAGCCGTTGAGTGACGATCCGCAAACCGTTGCAGCCTTGATGGATGTGGTCGATGTCCATTTCGGCTGAAACCGCTGGCGTGCCCCGGCGGTTGCCCGGGGATCTGGCGATGTGGTTTTTCATCCTCGCCGAGCTGTCGGTGTTCGCGCTGTTGATCCTGGCATTCACTGTCGCCCAGGCGTTGCACCCGCAGATGTTCAGCGAGGGCCGGCAACTGCTGGACCGCTCCACGGGCCTGGCGATGACCCTCAGTCTGCTCACCGCCGGCCTGTTTGCCGCCCTGGCCCAGGAGCAAGTCAGGCGGGACCGGCCGCGTCGCGCCGCGCTGTTGTTGTGTGGGGCGTTGTTGCTCGCCTGCGGTTATGTGGCGATCAAGCTCACTGAGTATGCCTATCTGCTGGCGAACGGCTTGGGGATGGAGCGCGACACGTTCTTCACCTTGTACTGGATCCTCACCGTGTTCCATTTTCTCCATGTGCTGCTGGGCATGGTGATCCTCGCCTGGCTGGCCGAGGGTTGCCGGCGTCGGCGCTACGGTGCGCAGGAACACAGCGGGTTGGAGTCCGGCGTGCTGTATTGGCACATGGTCGATCTGGTTTGGGTCTTGCTGTTCCCGGTTGTCTACATTCTCGGTTGAGCGGAGGTGCTCATGTCGGCTTCCCGTGTCTTGATCGCCTGCTGGATGACCCTGGCCGTGCTCAGCACCGGCACCGTCGCCCTGGGCCAGGTCGCCGCCACCGGGCTGGTGTCCATCGCCATCCTGGCGGTCGCGGTGACCAAGGCCTGGCTGATCGCCGACGGCTTCATGGAACTGCGCCATGCGCCGCGCCTGTGGCGGCGGTTGATATTGAGTTGGGCCGCACTATTGGCCGTGCTGATTGCCTCGACACTCATGTCTGGCACATAACCGTGGCGAGGGAGCTTGCTCCCGCTGGGCTGCGCAGCAGCCCCAAGGCCAGGCATCCCGGTGTATCAGGCTGACCGCGATCAACTTGCCTGGGGCCGCTTCGCGCCCCGGCGTGAGCAAGCTCCCTCGCCACAAAAGCTCATCTGCCTTTTGGGCTGTATTGGAACAACCTACCAAAACCATCGGAGATTCTTGATCGCCATCAAGCGGTTTCAGCCCCCTCGGTTCCTAAAATGGTCACGCCAAGCAATGAGGAAGTGACCATGTCAGATACCTTCACCAAAGGCATGGCCAGGAATATTTACTTCGGGGGAAGCATCTTCTTCTTCCTGATATTCCTGGCCCTGACCTACCACACGGAACAGACCTTTCCCGAACGCAGCAACCAGGCGCAATTGACGGAGTCGGTGATACGCGGCAAGGGCGTCTGGGAGCGCAACAACTGCATCGGCTGCCATACGCTGTTGGGCGAGGGCGCATATTTTGCGCCGGAGCTGGGCAACGTCGTGAACCGGCGTGGTGGGGACGAGGCCTTCAAGCCGTTCCTGCAGGCGTGGATGAAAATGCAGCCGCTGAACGTTCCGGGTCGTCGGGCCATGCCCCAGTTCAACCTCAGCGAGCAGGAGGTCGACGACATCGCCGAGTTCCTCAAGTGGAGTTCGAAAATCAATACCAATGGCTGGCCGCCAAACAAGGAGGGCTGAGAGATGAGCATGGCTAATCCGCATCTGAAATTCGCCTCGCAGGCCGTCGCCAAACCCTATTTCGTGTTTGCCCTGATGCTGTTCCTCGGGCAGGTGCTGTTCGGTTTGATCATGGGCCTGCAATACGTGGTCGGCGACTTCCTGTTCCCGCTGATCCCCTTCAACGTGGCCCGCATGGTCCACACCAACCTGCTGATCGTCTGGCTGCTGTTCGGCTTCATGGGCGCGGCGTATTACCTGATACCGGAGGAGGCCGACCGCGAACTGCACAGCCCGAAACTGGCGCTGGTGTTGTTCTGGGTATTCGCCGCCGCAGGCGTGGCGACGATCCTGGGTTACCTCTCGGTGCCTTATGCCACGCTGGCGAAATTCACCGGCAACGACCTGCTACCGACCATGGGCCGCGAGTTCCTGGAACAGCCGACCATCACCAAGATGGGCATCGTCGTGGTATGCCTGGGGTTCCTCTACAACATCGGCATGACCCTGCTCAAGGGGCGCAAGACCACGGTCAGCATGGTGATGATGACCGGGCTGATCGGCCTGGCGGTGTTCTTCCTGTTCTCCTTCTACAACCCGGAAAACCTCGCACGCGACAAGTTCTACTGGTGGTGGGTGGTGCATCTTTGGGTGGAAGGCGTCTGGGAACTGATCATGGGTTCGATGCTCGCCTTCGTCCTGATCAAGATCACCGGCGTGGACCGGGAAGTGGTGGAAAAATGGCTCTACGTGATTATCGCCATGGCGTTGATCACCGGGATCATCGGCACCGGTCACCACTTCTTCTGGATCGGCGCGCCCGAGGTCTGGTTGTGGGTCGGCTCGATCTTCTCGGCGATGGAACCGCTGCCGTTCCTGGCGATGGTGGTCTTCGCCTTCAGCATGGTGAAAAACCGCCGTCGGCAGCATCCGAACCGTGCCGCCACGTTGTGGGCCAAGGGCACCACGGTCACCGCGTTCTTCGGCGCGGGTGTCTGGGGTTTCCTGCACACCCTGGCACCGGTCAACTACTACACCCACGGTTCGCAACTGACCGCGGCCCACGGGCACCTGGCTTTCTACGGTGCCTACGCGATGATCGTGATGACGCTGATCAGCTACGCCATGCCGCGCTTGCGGGGCTTGGGTGAAGCGGCGGACGAACGCTCCCAGCGCCTGGAGATCTGGGGCTTCTGGTTGATGACCCTGTCGATGGTGATGATCACCTTGTTCCTCACCGCCGCCGGTGTGGTCCAGGTGTGGTTGCAGCGGTGGATGACGGATGGCAGTGCCTTGCCGTTCATGGCGACGATGGACCATTTGAAGCCGCTGTTCTGGGCGCGACTGGTCAGCGGCGTCGGGTTCCTGGCCGGGTTGCTCTGCTACCTGTTCAGCTTCCGTCAACGTGGTCGTGCGGCCCTTCGCGCACCGGCGGCGGTGGTGCCTTCTTGAGAGGACGCTACTGAGTCCGTGGCGAGGACGCTTTTGTGGCGAGGGAGCTTGCTCCCGCTGGGCTGCGCAGCAGACCCTTGTTGATGGGCGCTTCGCACCCAAGCGGGAGCAAGCTCCCTCGCCACAAAGAGCAGTGCGAACCAGTTCTTTCACCGCAACGGGTCGATAGGAGAACAACCATGGCATTCACCCTCGAGCTGGAAGAGTGGGTCGGCAGTGTCTGGCACCGTTTCATCACCCGCCGCGCCAGCGTGGATTTTCCCGAAGCACGGGTGGAACTGATTGCGCGGCAACGCTCCCTTCAAGTGCTGTTTCACGCGACGGGCGGCTCTCGCCAGTTGGGTGTGGAGGCGGTCAGCGACCGTGATCTGTTACTACGTCGCAACCTGTTGCAGCAGATCGCCGGCACCTGCAAGCAAGTGCCCCTGGCTTGCTGCGATGGCAATAACCTGCGTTTGCCGGCGAGCCTGGCGGCGTTCCCCGATGTCGGCCTGAACGAAGAGCTGTATCGCTGGCTGGCGTTGCTGGCCGCGCAGTCGGGGCCGATGAAGCATTGGGGACGGGACAATCAGCGCTGGACCCAAGCGGTGTTGAAGCGCTACCCGGCGCTGCGCCCTCGCTACCGACGGCTGGTGGACGCGCACCTGTCCCTGCGCCCCGATCCCGCCACGCTCAAACCGGTCGAAGCCGCCCTGGAGCGGGCGTTGTGCCAAGCCTTGCGCGAACCGGGCAGTGTCGAACATTTTCCCCGCAGCGAGCGGGCCGCCTGGCCGTTGCCGCTGTGGCTCTACCCACCCCAACACCTGGCCAATCCCCAGGCCGCCAATCTCGAAGAGTCCGAGCAATACCTGGCGACGCCACCCGGTGAACAGCAAGGTGGGCGCAAGCGCGCCGAGCGAATCGATGACACCACCCGTGACGGTGGGTTGCTGATCGTGCGCCTGGAAAACCTGTTCAGTTGGACCGAACACGTGGACCTGGATCGCTGGGCCGATGACAGCGAAGACCCGGACGCCGCTCGCGTCGCCGAGGACCTGGACCAGTTGACCTTGTCACGCACCCGCATACGCAAGGGCGGTGGCTTGAAACTGCACCTGGACCTGCCTCCGGCCGATGTGGACGACATCCCGTTGGGCGCGGGCATCCTGTTGCCGGAATGGGATTATCGCAAGCAACGCCTGCAGGACGACTTCGTCAGCCTGCAAACCTTCACCCCCCGCGATTGCCAGCCCCAGCCGTTGCCCGTACGCCTGCGAAGCTCGGCCCAGCGCCTGCGTCGCCAGTTCGAACACTTGCGCAACGATCGCCAGTGGTTGCGCCAGCAAACCCAAGGTTCGGAGCTGGACCTGCAAGCCTGGCTGGATTTTCATGTCGAGCGCCAGCATGGCCCGTGCAGCGAACGCGGACTGTTCATGGACCAGCGCCAGACCCGTCGCGACCTGGCCTGCCTGCTGCTGGCCGACCTGTCGATGTCCACCGATGCCCACCTCAATGACGAGCACCGGGTGATCGATGTGATCCGCGACAGCCTGTTGCTGTTCGGCGAAACCCTGTCGGTGCTGGGGGATGATTTCGCTTTGTACGGGTTCTCCTCTCTGCGTCGCCAGCAGGTGCGCATGCATGAACTCAAGGCTTTCAACCAGCATTACGACGATCACACCCGCGGGCGCATCCAGGGCCTCAAGCCTGGTTACTACACGCGCATGGGCGCAGCGATTCGCCAGGCCACGCAACGGTTGGCGGGCTGCAAACGCCGGCGCAAATTGTTGTTGCTGCTCAGTGACGGCAAGCCCAATGACCTGGACCTCTACGAGGGACGCTACGGCGTGGAAGACACCCGCCAGGCGGTGCTCGAGGCGCGGCGTCAAGGGTTGACGCCGTTCTGTATCACCATCGACCGCGAAGCGGGGGATTACCTGCCGTACATGTTCGGGGCCAATGGCTACACCTTGATTCGCCAGCCCGAGCAATTGCCGCTGCGTCTACCGCAGTTGTACCGGCAATTGACTCAGGATTGAGGGTTCAGACGATGCTGCGAGGCAGCCAGAAGAACATGACGATGCAGAAGATCGTCAGCCCGCCACAGAACCAACCGAAGCGCCGTAGCCGGCGTTCGCCGGCCCTTGCCACCTCGGCCGGCAAGGGCATGCCGCACAGATGGCATTCGGTGGCATCGACAGGGTTGGCCTGTTGGCAATACAGGCAAGTGGGCTGCGCGCTCATTCGAATTGTTCCAGGCGCAGACGATCGAGAATGGCGATCTGGCGACCGTCCTGGGTGATGATTTTTTCGTCGATCAGGCGCCGGATGATCCGCGAAAAGGTTTCCGGCTGGATCGACAAGTGCCCGGCGATCAGTTGCTTGGCCATCGGCAATTCGAACTGGCTGTCCACGGTTTGCAGGCGCACCAGTTGCGTCAGCAGGTAGCGCACCACGCGGTGAGTGGCGTTTTTCAGCGACAGGGTTTCAATCTCGTTGACCCGCTGGTGCAGGCGCACGCAGAGCTTGCCGAGCAGGGCGAAGGTCAGCCGGCTATTGCTTTGCAACAGGCGCATATAGGTGATGTTGGACAGTCGATACAGCTGGGTCGGGCCCACGGCTTCGGCGGACGCGACGTAGTTGGGCGTATCCATCAGCATCATGGCTTCGGCGAAGGTCTGGCGCTCGCCGATGACCTCGAAGACTTTTTCCTGGCCGTCCGGGGTCAGCCGGTAGATTTTCACCGCCCCGGAAATCACGAAGTAAAACGCCTGCGCCGGCTCTCCCTGACGGAACAACGGGTCGCCCTTGTCGATGCTCAGAAGTTGGCTGTTGCTCATCAATTCGTCGAGCTGTTCTTCGTTCAAGGGTTCGAACAGATGATGGCTGCGCAGAATCTGGTGATGGACACGGTGGAGCACCATGGCATGGATCCTTGTAATGGCTAAAGAGAAGGCGGGGTCAGACCAGGCTCAGGGACAGGCCGCTGGCAAGCGCCACGACGCAGGAGAGCATGACGAACCAGGTAAGCGGCAGAACGACGGATTTCATGGATGGCCCCGACAAGAAAGGTGATGCCGTGGCTGAGCAAGAGCCGGGCCAGGCCCGGGGGCTTTGATTGGTGGGGCGTTGGGGCTGGTGAGGGTAGAAATGACCCTGGCGCGATAGGGTAAAAACAACCATTAAAGGGTCATAAATACCCCATTCAGCTACAGTCTTTGTGGGAGCGAGCTTGCTCGCGATGACGGCCGCACATCCAACATCAGTGCAACTGAGCCACCGCCATCGCGAGCAAGCTCGCTCCCACAGGGGGGACAGAGGTATTTGGCGAGCGGCTCGACCCGGTTCGGCAAGCCCCTTGCAAGTGTCTGGCCGAGGCATCTGGTTGGCTTGATCTGAGACAAGGCCTGCCAGCGTCGATAGCCGATCATTCGAACCCTGGTTTGTCGTACCTCGCTGACGGTTCAGCGAGGCAAAGGAGTGGTGTATGCAAGTGCTTGACCGTCGCAAGGCCATGGCCATCGCGCCGCTGTGGCGCCTGGCGTTTCGGCCGTTTTTTCTGGCCGGTTGCGTGCTGGCGCTGCTGGCCATTCCCTTTTGGCTCGCCGCGTTTACCGGGCGCTTGTCGGCCTGGCAGCCAGCCGGCGGTTGGTTGGCCTGGCACCGCCATGAACTGTTGTTCGGTTTCGGCCTGGCGATCATCGCCGGGTTCCTGTTGACGGCGGTGCAGACCTGGACCGGCACCCCGGGGCTCAGCGGCAAGCGCTTGGCCACGCTGGCGCTGCTGTGGCTGGGCGCGCGGCTGGCCTGGCTGGTCAATGCACCCTGGCCGGTGTTGACGCTGCTGGAGCTGGGGTTTGCCCTGGCGGTCGCCGCGTTGATGGGGCTGACGTTGTGGCGTGTGCGGCAGAAACGCAATTACCCGATTGTCCTGGTATTGCTGCTGTTGGCTGCCGCCGATGGGTTATCCGTGTACGGCCTGGTGCAGCACAACGAGGGCTTGCAGCGCCAGAGCGTGCTCACCGGTCTGTGGCTGGTAGCGGCGATGATGGGGTTGATCGGCGGGCGCGTGATTCCATTCTTTACCCAGCGAGGCCTCGGTCGGGTCGAGGGCGTGGCCCCTTGGCCGTGGCTCGATCGCCTGTTGCTGGCGGGGTCGGCGCTGGTGGCGTTGTTGTATGCCTTCGGCCAGGCACTGGCGGCCAGCGCCTGGGTCGGCCTGTTGTTCGCCGCATTGGCGGTGGGACACGGGATTCGACTGGTGCGGTGGCATGACCGGCACTTGTGGCGGGTGCCGCTGCTGTGGTCGTTGCACCTGGCCTACGCTTGGCTGGCGGTGGCCTGTCTGGGGATGGCGCTGTGGCACTTCGGCGTGCCGGTGAACCCGAGCCTGGCGGTGCACAGCCTGACCATCGGCGCCATGGCCGGGTTGATCCTGGCGATGATTGCCCGCGTTAGCCTGGGCCATACCGGGCGAGCGCTGGAGCCACCGGCGGGCATGACCCTGGCGTTCATCCTGCTGAACCTGGCATGCCTGAGCCGCGTGCTGTTGGTGCTGCTGTTGCCGCTGGCCGGGCTGTGGCTCGCGGGGTTGTGCTGGACGTTGGCGTTCGGTCTATACGCCTGGCGCTACGGGCCGATGCTGCTGAAGGCCCGGGTGGATGGGCATCCGGGATGAGTCGTTGGGGCGTAGGGGAACGATGATGTACGGGGTCTTGCTGGTCACGCATCTGCTGGCGGCCATCGCCTTCATTGGCACGTTGTTTTTCGAGGTTTTTATCTGGCATGCCGCCCGCCGGCCCCTGGCCCAAGGTGTCAAGGACGCCGCCGACCAGGCCATCGCCAAGCGCTCGCGACACGTCCTGCACGGCGTGGTGCTGTTGCTGTACGGCGCCGGGATGGCCCTGGCCTGGCAGCATCGCAGCGCATTGAGCCAGCCGCTGAGCAACAGCTTCGGCCTGCTGCTGAGCCTGAAGATCCTGCTGGCGCTGAGCATCATCGGTCACTATTTGTGGCTGGCGTACTGGCTCAAGAGCGGCCGCCTGACGCCGAACCGAGCCTGCTGGTTGCGCCGCAGTATCCTGGGGCACATGGTGTTGATCGTGGTGCTGGCCAAGGCGATGTTCTATTGGCAGTTTTGAGCTGGAGGGTAAGAGCCGGTATTTGATTCAAGGGCTTTGCAAAATAGGTCGAACAGCATCAATCCCTTGTGGGAGCGAGCTTGCTCGCGATAGCGGTGGGTCAGACAACTCAATATTGACTGATCCGGCGCCATCGCGAGCAAGCTCGCTCCCACAGGGGCAAATGCGTTGTTTGAGGGTTAGCGGGTGGGCTTCATCGCATTGACGAACAACACATTGTTTTCCAGGTGGATGTGCTGCATCAGGTCGTCGCGAAACTCCACCAGCCCGCGATACAGGGCGCGCCAGGTGTTGCAGGCGTCGGAGGGCGGGGTGATCTGGTCGGTCAGGGCGAGCATGGTTTCCAGGGCTTCACCGTGCTGATCGTGTTCGTAGCGCAACACCTGGATCGGCGCCGAGGCCCGTTCGCCCAGGCCCTGTTGCAGCATCGGGAACAGCACCTGTTCTTCCTTGAGCATGTGGCCTTCGAGTTCCTGATACATGTCCTGCAAGTGATCGGCAAGGCCGTTGGGGCAACTGGACCGCGCGCCATGGACCTGCTCGACGCGCCGGGCCAGGCGGATCAGTTCCGGCAGTTGTTCGCGATGGCGCGCGTGGTAGCGTTCCAGGATGTGGGCGATCAGGAGCGCCTGGGGCTCGTCGCGCCAGTCATGGCTCAGCTCTCCGGCGGCTTGCAGGGTGTTGAGGGCATCGGCGATCAGCAGCGGGTTCAGGCCTTTGCCCAGCGCGGCTTCGCGCAAGGATTTTTGCCCGCCGCAACAGAAGTCGAGGTTGTAATGATGGAAGGTACGGGTGGCACCGGGAATGTCGCAGGCCAGTTGGCCGAGGCTTTGGTCCAGCAATTCGAGGCTCATCATGTTTCCTTGGGTTGAATCCCGGGAGGGACAGACGAGTGGACTTTGCAGCCGGCGTGCCAGATTTAACTGGCTGAAAATAAACGAATAATTTTTTTCAGGGTGATTGTCACCCTGACTGCGAAGGGTCAAACGAACCCTGGAGGGTCACCACTACCATGCTGCGTGAAAGCCTGGCCGCCGACCTGATCGTCGAGCTGCCCAATGCGGTGCGATTGCAGCGCCTGGTGCAGACCCTGCGCGAATACTTCGACAGTGGCGCCGTGGGGTTGCTGCGCCTGGACGATGACAGCCTCAGGCCCGTGGCCACCGTGGGCCTGGTCCACGAGGCGCTGGGGCGGCGCTTCGTGATTGCCCAGCACCCGCGCCTGGCGGCGATCATGGCCTCGCGCGAACCCACCTGGTTCGAACCGGACAGTCGCTTGCCCGATCCTTATGACGGCTTGCTCGACAACCACGTTGGTGAACCGCTGCCGGTGCATGACTGCATGGGCGTAAGCCTGTACGTGGAAGGCCGGCTGTGGGGCGCGATCACCCTGGATGCGTTGCACGCCGGCACCTTCGACAGTCGCGCCCGGGAGGAACTCAAGCGCTGTACCTTGCAGATCGAGGCGGCGGTGCGGGTCACTCGACTTGAACAGGAAAACCGTAGCCTGCGGGCATCGCGCAGCGACCAGACGGACCTGCGCTTGCCAGCCGAGGAGGGCGAGATCCTTGGCCGCAGTGAAGGTTTGCAGCAACTGCTCAACGAGCTGGATGTGCTGGCCGACTCTGAACTGCCGGTGCTGTTGCTGGGGGAAACCGGTGTGGGCAAGGAGCTGTTCGCCCGCCGCCTGCATCGCCTGTCCCGGCGCGGTCACAAGCCGCTGGTCCAGGTCAACTGCGCGGCGTTGCCCGAGTCCCTGGCCGAAAGCGAGTTGTTCGGCCACGTCAAAGGCGCGTTCTCCGGGGCGACCACCGACCGCGCCGGGCGTTTCGACGCG
The DNA here is from genome assembly GCF_053629195.1 of Pseudomonas sp. R151218B TE3479. Lineage (NCBI taxonomy): Bacteria > Pseudomonadati > Pseudomonadota > Gammaproteobacteria > Pseudomonadales > Pseudomonadaceae > Pseudomonas > Pseudomonas sp. R151218B TE3479. The sequence goes on along the minus strand of NZ_JBRJHV010000001.1, from coordinate 4,643,956 downwards.
GCCAACGGTGGCACGCTGTTTCTCGATGAGGTCGGTGAGTTGCCGTTGAGCGTACAGGCCAAGTTGCTGCGCACTCTGCAGAACGGCGAGATCCAGCGCCTGGGGGCGGACAAGCCGCTGCACGTCGATGTGCGGATCATCGCCGCCACCAACCGGCACTTGCCCGACAGCATTCGCGACGGGCTGTTTCGCGCCGACCTGTACCACCGGCTTTCGGTCTACCCAGTGCCGATCCCGCCGTTGCGCGAGCGCGGCCACGATGTGTTGATGTTGGCCGGGCACTTTCTCGAACTGAACCGCACGCGACTGGGCCTGCGCGGCTTGCGCCTGTCACCGGCGGCCGAACAGGCGCTATTGGCGTATAGCTGGCCGGGTAATGTGCGGGAACTGGAACACGTGATCAGTCGCGCCGCGTTGAAGCAACTGAGTCGTGGCGCCAGTCGCAGCCTGATCATGACTCTGGAGCCGCATGTGCTGGACTTGGATGTCAACGCCAATACCGCCACGGTCCATGCACTGCTGGAGGCACCCCTGGAGGCGCCCGATGTACCGATCCAGCCGTTGAGCGAAGCGGTCGATGGTTGCCAGCGACAGGCGATCCTCAACGCCCTGGAGCGTTGCGGGCAGAACTGGGCGGGGGCGGCGCGGCTGTTGGAAGTGGATCCGAGCAACTTGCATAAGCTGGCGCGGCGGTTGGGGCTCAAGTAGCTGTTGATCTGTTGGACCGCGTTGCCTTCATCGCGAGCAAGCTCGCTCCCACAGGGATCTTGTGAACACAGCAGATCACCTGTGGGAGCTTGCTCGCGATAGCGCCCTTCAACTCACCACAAGAACCGGCATTGACAACGATCAAGGCCAGCCAACGCAGTCGACTCCACACTGGCCCAAACCCATAGTGGAGATCACCCTCATGCCCCTTTCCCTGGCCAAAATGCGCCGCCAGTACACCCTCGACGGCCTGGATGAAGCCCAGGCACCGGACGATCCCCTGGTCCTGTTCGGGCTCTGGATGCAACAAGCCCGCGAGACCGAAAGCCCACCGGTGGAAGCCAACAGCATGGCCCTGGCGACGGTGGACGAGCAGGGCCGGCCCCATTGTCGGGTGCTGTTGCTCAAGGGGTTCGACGCCCAGGGTTTTTCGTTTTTCGGCAACTACGAAAGCGCCAAGGGACAGGACCTGGCGACGAATCCCTGGGCGGCCATGGCGTTTTTCTGGCCGGGGCTGGAGCGGCAAGTACGCATCGAAGGGGCTGTCCACAAACTCGATCCGGCGCTGTCGGATGCCTATTTCGAGTCCCGCTCCGCAGGCAGTCGCCTGGGTGCCTGGGCGTCGCCACAAAGTCGCCCACTGGCAGATCGGGCCGCGCTGGAGACCTTGCTGGCGCAGACGGAACAACGCTTCGCCGATCACCCCATGCCGCGCCCCGACCATTGGGGCGGTTATTGCCTGCGGCCCGAGCGGTTGGAGTTCTGGCAGGGCCGCGCCGACCGTTTGCACGATCGCCTCGACTATCGCCTGCGCGATGGCGCCTGGCAGCGCAGCCGCCTGGCACCCTGACGCCATGGGAGGTACCTCCAAGGAGGAATAGGCCCGGCAACGTTTGCGGTTCAGGCTGGGCCATCTTTTCTGACAGGACGGCTGATCATGGCCCATCTGACGCAACGCCTCTTTCAACCGCTGAACATCGCGGTCCTCACCATCAGCGATACTCGAACCTTCGACACCGACACCTCGGGCCAGACCCTGGCGGACCTGCTGCAGACGGCTGGGCACGTGCTCATCGACCGTGGGCGGGTGAAGGACGATATCTATCAGATCCGCGCCCAGGTCTCCCAATGGATCGCCGACCCCAAGGTGCAGGTGGTGTTGATGACCGGCGGCACTGGTTTCACCCCGCGCGACAACACCCCCCAAGCGGTGGCGCCGTTGCTGGACAAGCAGGTGGACGGTTTCGGCGAGCTGTTCCGCCAGGTGTCGCTGGCGCAGATTGGCATGTCCACTCTGCAATCGCGGGCATTGGCGGGCATGAGCAATGGCGTGCTGGTGTGTTGCTTGCCAGGCTCGCCGGGGGCTTGCCGGACCGGTTGGGAGCAGATCCTGGCCGGGCAACTGGATAGCCGCACCGGCCCGTGCAATTTCACTCCGCACCTCAAGCCCCAGGCCGGCATCGCCCCTGTCGCATGCGAGACGCGCTCGTGAGCGGTCGGGTGTGCGACAGCGGCGTGTTGATGCCGGTGGATGAGGCGATCCGGCATTTGCTCGACCAGGCACCGCCACCACCGCCCGTGCAACGGGGCGGCCTGGACCAGGCCCTGGCGCGTGTGTTGGCCGCCGATATCCTGTGCCCGATGAATCTGCCGGCCTGGGACAACAGCGCGATGGACGGCTATGCCCTGCGGGCCGCTGACCTGCCGGTTGACGGCGGCTACCTGGCGTTGGCCGGGCGCATCGCCGCCGGTGACGAGCCGGGCAAACCGTTGCAGGCCGGGCAGGTCGTGCGGATTTTTACCGGTGCGCCGCTGCCACCGGGGGCCGACACGGTGGTGCCACAGGAAAGTTGCCAGGTCGATGGCGAGCGGGTCTGGTTGCCGTCGGTCAATAGCGGTGACCATGTGCGCAAGAAAGGTGAGGAACTGCGTCGAGGAGACCGGCTGCTTGAAGCCGGCACGCGCCTGCGCGCCCAGGAGTTGGGTTTGCTCGCCGGTGCCGGAGTCCCTCAGGTGGACGTCTATCGCCCCTTGCAAGTGGGCTTGCTCAGCAGCGGCGATGAGCTGCGCGAACCGGGCGAGCCACTGGCGCCGGGGCAGATCTACAACAGCAATCGCCATAGTCTCGCCGCGCTGTTGCGCGGCTGGGGCCTCGAGGTGCATGACTTCGGGGTCATGCCCGACCAGTTACTGGCCAGTCGGCAAGCGTTGCGCCTGGCCGCGGCCGAATGCGATGTGCTGATCACATCGGGCGGTGTTTCGGTGGGTGAAGAGGACCACCTCAAGCAAGCCATCGAAACCTTGGGCAGCATCGACCTCTGGCGCCTGGCGATCCAGCCGGGCAAGCCCCTGGCCTTTGGCGATGTGGAAGGCAAGCCTTGGCTCGGGCTGCCGGGCAATCCGTCGGCGGCGTTGATTACCGCGCTGATCGTCGTGCGGCCGTTCCTGTTTCGGGCCCAGGGCATGGGCGATGTCCTGCCGGTGCCGTTGCAACTGCCGGCGGGGTTCGACTGGCTCAAGCGCAACCAGCGCCGACAGTATTTGCGCGCCAGGTTGGTGGCGGATGCCAACGGCCACCTGTGCGTGGCGCTGCACCCGCAGCAAAGTTCGGCGATGCTGACGGCCGCGTGCTGGGCCGATGGGCTGGCGGTGGTGGAGTGTGAGGCGCAGTTGCACAAGCACGACAAGGTGCTGTACCTGCCATTCACTGACCTGATGCATTGATGGCAATTGATTGCCGTCAAGGTCGCCGGCCGAGGGCTGGCTAGACTGGCGGCGCCCTTAGTTTTCTCACGAGGATGCCCCATGCAACTGGTTTGCCCGGCAGGGAATCTGCCTGCCCTCAAAGCGGCGGTGCGCCAAGGCGCCGATGCCGTCTATGTCGGCTTTCGCGATGACACCAATGCTCGGCACTTCGCCGGGCTGAACATGGACGACAAACAGTTCGACGCCGCGGTCGCGCACATCCGTCAGCACCAACGCAAACTGTACGTGGCGGTCAATACTTACCCGCAACCCAAGGGTTGGGAGCGCTGGCAACGGGCCGTGGACCGTGCCGCCGATTTCGGCGTGGACGCCTTGATCGCCGCCGACCCCGGCGTGCTCGGCTACGCCAGCCAGCGCCATCCGAAACTGGCGCTGCACCTGTCGGTACAAGGCTCGGCGACCCACGCCGCGGCCCTGGCTTTTTACGCCCAGCGCTATGACATCCGCCGCGCGGTGCTGCCGCGGGTGCTATCCCTGGCCCAGGTGCGGCAGGTGGCGGCGGGCAGCCCGGTGCCTATCGAAGTCTTCGGTTTCGGCAGCCTGTGCATCATGGCCGAGGGCCGTTGCCACTTGTCTTCCTACATCACCGGCGAATCGCCGAACCTGTGCGGCGTCTGCTCGCCCGCCAAGGCGGTGCGCTGGAGCGAGGACGCCCAAGGCCTCAGCGCACGCTTGAGCGAGGTGCTGATCGACCGCTACACCCCCGAAGAACCGGCCGGTTACCCGACCCTGTGCAAGGGCCGCTTCCTGGTGGGTGGCAAACGCTTCCATGCGCTAGAAGAACCCACCAGCCTCGACACCCTCGACCTGCTGCCGGAACTGACCGCCATCGGCGTTGAAGCGGTGAAAATCGAAGGCCGCCAGCGCAGCCCTGCCTACGTTGAGCAGGTAACCCGGGTCTGGCGCGCCGCGCTGGATGCCCACCAGGCCGCGCCGCAGCGGTTCCGGGTGCGGGAAGAATGGCGCCAGGTGCTGGCTGGTCTGTCCGAAGGCAGCCAGACCACCCTGGGCGCCTACCATCGATCATGGCAATGAGAGGAGGCCAGATGAAACTCAGCCTGGGACCGGTCCTGTTTTACTGGGACAAAGCGCAACTGGGGAATTTCTATGCCGAGATGTCGGCCTTGCCGCTGGACGTGATTTACCTGGGGGAAACCGTGTGCTCGAAGCGCCGGGCGTTTTCCCTGGATCAATGGCTGGGCCTGGGGCGCGAGCTGCAAACGTGTAGCCAGGCGCAGATTGTGTTGTCGAGCCTGACGTTGATCGAGGCGGCTTCGGAGCTGTCTTCGCTGCGACGCCTGTGTGACAACGGCCAATTGTTGGTGGAAGCCAACGACATGGGTGCGGTGCAGTTCCTGGCCGAACGCAAGCTGCCCTTCGTGGGCGGCCCGGCGCTGAACCTGTACAACGGCCATGCCCTGGGGCAATTGCTCGACAGCGGCATGATCCGCTGGGTGCCACCGGTGGAGTGCTCGGCGGCGCTGATCGGCGACGTGCTGGAGCAGGTGCGGGAGATAGACCGCGAGGTGCCTGAAGTGGAGATTTTTTCCTATGGTCATCTGCCCTTGGCGTACTCGGCGCGCTGCTTTACCGCCCGGGCCGAAAACCGACCCAAGGACGACTGTCAGTTCTGTTGCATCAACTACCCCGATGGCCTGGCGTTGAGCAGTCAGGAAGGCCAACAGTTGTTCACCCTCAACGGCATCCAGACGATGTCCGGCGAGGTGACCAACCTGCTGGCCGATTACCAAGCGCTGCTGGCCTGCGGTGCCGACCTGCTGCGGCTGAGCCCGCGCGCCCAGGGCATGGCCGAGGTGGTCGCGGCCTTCGACAAGGTTCGCCAGGGCGAGGCACCGCCGCTGTTCGTCGAAGGGTGCAACGGTTACTGGCACGGCCATGCCGGCATGTTGAAGGTAGAGGAGGCAGGCCTGTGTTGAGTCCGAAGAAGTGGGTGTTCAAGGGCGCTGACCGCTTGCTGCCCCTGATGGGCAAGGTGCCGTTCGTGGTGCAGCGCTTGGCGTTGCAGCAGGCGCTCAATCGCTGCCTGGCCGAGCCGCTGCGCGATGGCGGGTTCGATGTGCTACGCGGGCGCTGGTTGTGCCTGCGGGTGCCCGACTTGAAGCTGTGCTGGTACCTGACCCTGGCGCGGGATGGATTGCGCATCGCCGAGCGCGCCGAAGCCCAGGTCACCATCAGCGGCAACTGGCGCGAATTTCTGTTGCTGGCCAGCCGTCAGGAGGATCCCGACACGCTGTTCTTCCGGCGGCGGCTGGTGATCGAGGGCGACACCGAACTGGGGTTGGCGCTGAAGAACCTGATCGACAGCCTCGATCCAGACGTATTGCCGCCGTGGTTATGGCGCAATCTGGAACGGGCGGGCAAGGGGTTGGCAGCAGTGTGATGAAAGCCCCAAGCGTATTGCCCCTGGTGTATTCCTGTTCCGGTTGTTCCAACGTGGCGCAACTGGCCAACACCGTCGCCCTGCGCCTGGACCGCGCCGGGTTGGCCGAGATGTCCTGCATTGTTGGCGTGGGCGGGCATGTGGCGGCGTTGGTGAACAAGGCGCGCTCGGGGCGGCCGATCATTGCCCTGGACGGTTGCCCGTTGCAGTGCGTGCAGGCGTGTTTGCAGCAGCATGACCTGGAGGCGGATGTGCATGTGATTTTGAGTCAGTTGGGCTGGCGCAAGCGTTTTGGGGTCGATTGCTCGCAAGAGGAGGGCGATGCATTGTTCGAGCGGTTGATAGCGATGATAGGGGGTGATGAAATCGATAGGCCGAATGGCGAATAAAGGCTCCACACACCCCTGTGGCGAGGGGATTTATCCCCGTTGGGCTGCGAAGCAGCCCCAAAGCCTGAGCTCGCGGTGTGTCAGGCAGTTGAAGGGGGGCGCTGCGCGCCCCAGCGGGGATAAATCCCCTCGCCACAGGGGGATGGGCTGACCGCCATGGAGGATTCGCAGCTATTGCTGGTAAGCCTCCAGCGCCTCTTCGGCCAGGATGCGAATGTTGCGCCGCTCCATGGCGATCAGGCCGCCGTCCACCAGACGATGAAGAATCCGCGAAAAGGTTTCCGGCTGGATCCCCAGCTTGGAGGCCACCAGGCGTTTGGAAACTTGCAACACCAACTGACCGTCGCAAGGATCGCGTTCCTGCAGCAGGAAATTGATGACCCGCCGGCTGGCGCTGGCCAGGGTCAGGTTATCGATGTCCTTGAGGCGCTGGTGCAGGTGGATGCTCATGCTCGCCAGGATCGCCAGGCAGACCTTGGGCTGGTCCTCCAGGACCTTGCGGTAATGGGTGCCTTCGATACTCACCAGCACACTGTCCTTGATCGCCGATGCGCTGACCGGGTAGCAACGGGCCTGGCTGAACAGCAGGGCCTCGGCGAAAGTCTGCCCGGGCTGGATGATTTCCACCAGGTTCTCCTGGCCCTCGCCAGTGACCCGAAACAGCTTGATCTGGCCACTGACCAGCAAGAAAAACCGCTTGGCCGGGTCGCCCTGGTGCATGAGCGTGCTGTTGCAGGCCAGGCGCTTGAGGACGGCCAGGCTGCAAACCTCTTCGAACACCCGCTCGGGCAATTGGCTGAACAGGTGATGACGACGCAACAGTAAAACGATGGAAGGGTGGGTCAGCATGGCGTACCTCCGCGTGCCGTCATGGTAGTGCCCAAGTCGCCGCCGGCCTATGCCTCCGCAGGCCTACCTCGGAAGAGGGAGGACCGCTCGATCAAGACACAAACCCTGTGGGAGCGAGCTTGCTCGCGATGACGGCTGCACAGCCGACATCGCCGCAGGCAGATCCACCGCTTTCGCGAGCAAGCTCGCTCCCACAGGGGAAAATGTGTTGAATTGATCTAACCCGCCCCGCGCAAATGTTCCATCGCCCACACAGCCGCCTCCACCCGCGAACGCAGGCCGAGCTTGTGCAGCAGGTTCTTCACATGGACCTTGACCGTGCCTTCGGTGATGCCCAGCTTGTGGCCGATGACCTTGTTGCTGTAGCCGCCGGCGATGGTCTTGAGCACCTGGCGTTCGCGTTCGGTCAGTTCCACATCGGCCTGGCGCGGCGGCGAGCGCAGGGCCTGGGCCATGACGCGGGTCAGGCCGGGGCTGATCACCAAGGCACCGTTGAGGGCGTCGCGGATGTACTGGATCAGCAGTTCCGGCTCCATATCCTTGAGCAGGTAACCATTGGCGTCCAGGCGCAGGGCATCGCGGATGTCGTCCTCGGCATCGGAGACAGTGAACAACAGCACCTTGCCGGTGTAGTGCATGGCGCGCAGCCGGCGCAGGGTCTCGATGCCGTTCATCTGCGGCATGTTGTTGTCCAGCAACACCAGGTTGGGTTGGAGCGGTTCGATCAGGGTCAGGGCTTCTTCGCCGTGGCTGGCTTCGCCAACGATCTGCAAATCGTCTTCGAGCTCGAGCATCTGGCGGATCCCGCGACGCATCATCGGGTGATCGTCGACCAGTAGCAGGGTGTGACGCAGGGGGGCGTTCATGTTGCGATGCCTTCAGTGGGTTGGCCCAGGAACTCCGGCTGGAAATGCACCTGGATACGGGTGCCCTGGGGTGTACGGGAGTGAATCTGCAGTTGGCCGTGCAGGCTGCGGGCCCGCTCGTTCATGATGTTCAGGCCATGGTGTTCGCGCTGGTCGACCTCGCCACTGAAGCCCCGGCCATCGTCTTCGATCGACAGGTGTACGGTCTCGCCTTCCTGGCGCAGTTCGAGCCAGGCGTTTTGTGCATGGGCATGGCGCAGGCAGTTGGACAGGGCTTCGCGGGTGATCTGCAGGATGTGGATTTGCTCGCTGGCCGACAGCTCGAAGGCCAGGGTGTCGACGAACAGGTGCACCTGGAAGTCCCCGCGGTTGGAGAACTCTTCGGCGGTGTCCTTGAGTTCCTCGACCAGGCCGTCGTCGTGGATTTGCAGGCGGAAGGTGGTGAGCAGTTCACGCAGTTGCCGATAGGCATTGTTCAGTCCCTCGCGCAGCTCGCCGGTGACGGTCTCCAGGGTGTGCACCGGTTCGCCCCGGCGCATCAGGGTCTGCATGCGGCTGACTTGTAGCTTCATGTACGACAAGGCCTGGGCCAGGGAGTCGTGCAGCTCGCGGGCAATGATCGTGCGTTCGTCGAGCAGCAGCAGGCGATGGTCCTGTTCGCGCTGACGCTTGAGGGACAGCGACGTGCCGATCAGGTTGGCCAGGGCCTGGATCAATGCGGTTTCCCAGGGTTGTGCCGCGTGACCGTCGACGAAATGCGCTTTGAGCTCACCCAGTTCGGTGCCCTGGTTACTGATGCTGAAGGCCTGCGGGCGAGCGGCGTTATGCCGGTGGCAACTGGCGCAATCGCTGCTGGCGCAGACCTGGCGGCTGGCGGCGCCATGCAGGGCCAGCAGGTGCCTGGCCGGAGCCTGCAATTGCCCCTGCAGGCACAGCGTCAGGCGCAACCCCGGCAAGCGCTGCTGGAATCGGCGGATAAGCTCATCCAGGCCTTCGGCATTGGCCTGTCGCGTCGCCAGGCTGCGACTGCTCTGGTACAGCAGTTCGAGGGCGGCGTTGGCCTGTTGCAGGTTCAAGGTCTTTTGCTGGACCTGGTTTTCCAGGGTGCGGTGGGATTGCTCGATGGTCTCGGCCATGGTGTTGAAACTGGTCGCCAACTGCCCCAGTTCGTCCTCGGACTGATGGTTGACCCGCACCTGGAATTCGCCACGGCGAAAGCGCTGGGTGGCGTCCACCAGTTCCTGCAAGGGCGTGACCACGCCGTACTGCAATTCATACAGGCCGATCAGCAGGATGATCATGGTGCTGAACAGCGCCATGCCCTGGATCGTCTGTTGCCAGCCTTGTTTGTGTTCGCTCTGGCGTTGCAGCAGGGTGACGAACTGGTCCAGTTGCTCAACGAAAGAAGGAGCGCTGCTTTGGAAAAACGCCGAATCGCCTCGCTCAATGGACGGGCGCAAGGTCTGGCTCCAGCGCTGGATGAGGTCGCGATAGCTCTTGTGCAGGGAGGTTTCCGGCCCATCTTCCAGCACGGCGCGCAGGGCCGGGCTGTCGAGGCGTTGTTGCAGGCTGTCGATGATCGCCGGGATGTCCTCGTTGGCCCCTGCCGCCAGTTTCCAGCTCAGGTGGTAGGTCTCCATGCGCACGGAACCGGCGGTATTGATGGCCGCGGCGTCGCCCTGGCTGAACCAGGCGATCAGCCCGGCGCTCAAGGAACTGGCCAGGGCCAGGATGGCGATCAGGATCACCGCCAGCCCGGCGCGAGCGGGCAGGGAACTGCGCAGCCAACCCATCATCGACGTAGGCCGGGAAGGCAAAACGGTGAACCGCACATAGGGGGGCGCCCTGGACCTGGGGGTGTAGCAGCCGATCCTGGGCGCACTACCTCTAAAGAGTTGCTGGCCGTTCCGTTTCCATAAAAGCCTCGGCCAACTGGATCAAAATATTGATAAACAAAGGGTTTCATCAATATCCAGGTCTACCTCCTTGGAGGTAGACGGGCCAAGCATAGGCCTGTACCGCCCCGAGGCACGTTGACCCAGGTCAAGTTTTCGCGGGGTTCCTGTCACTAGGCTGCGCTCAATCGAACTGACGGAGTGCATCGTGATGCGAGCGCAAGTGCAACAAGGGCTGGTACTAGGGATGAGTACCCTGGCCTTCACCGTGTGCTTCATGGTCTGGATGATGTTTGCCGTGCTCGGCGTTCCGATCAAGGAGCTGCTGGCTCTCAATGAGACCCAGTTCGGCCTGTTGGCGGCCACGCCGGTGCTGACCGGTTCGTTGGTGCGCTTGCCCTTGGGACTTCTGACCGACCGCTTTGGCGGACGGATCGTGTTCTTCCTGCTGATGCTGGCCTGCGTGTTGCCGCTGTACCTGATCACCCTCGCCACGGCCTTCTGGCAATTCCTGGTGCTGGGCCTGTTCGTCGGCCTGGCCGGCGGCTCGTTCTCGGTGGGCATCGCCTACGTCGCCAAGTGGTTCGACAAGCAGAACCAGGGCTTCGCCATGGGCGTCTTCGGTGCCGGCAACGCTGGTGCGGCGGTGACCAAGTTCCTCGCCCCGGCGCTGATCGCGTTTGGCTCCTGGCACCTGGTGCCCAAGGTGTTCAGCGCCATCCTGTTCATCACCGCGCTGCTGTTCTGGTTTCTCACCACCGAGAAAAAGGAACACAGCGGCACCGGCGGCGCCACGTTGCGCGAGCAGTTGAAAACCCTGAAAGAGCCGGCCGTGTGGCGCTACTGCCAGTACTACTCCATCGTGTTCGGCGGCTACGTGGCCCTGGCCTTGTGGATGACCAAATACTACGTGCAGGAATACGGCTTCAGCCTGCAAAGCGCAGCGCTGTTGGCGGCGTGTTTCTCCCTGCCTGGCGGTGTGCTGCGGGCCGTCGGTGGCTGGATGTCCGACCGCTGGGGCGCCCAGAGCGTGACCTGGTGGGTGTTGTGGGTGAGCTGGATCTGCCTGTTCCTGCTGTCCTACCCCCAGACCCAACTGCAAGTGCAAACCGTCAACGGCATCGTCGACTTCCATATCGGCCTCAACGCCACGCTGTTCACCGTGCTGCTGTTCGTGATGGGCATCGCCTTCGCGTTCGGCAAGGCCTCGGTCTTCAAGTACATCGCCAACGACTATCCGAAAAACATGGGCGCGGTGTCCGGCATCGTCGGCCTCGCCGGCGGCCTGGGCGGGTTCGTGCTGCCGATCATGTTCGGCGCCCTGGTGGACCTCACCGGCGTGCGCTCGTCCTGCTTCATGTTGATGTACGGCGTGGTCTGGGTCTCCCTGACCTGGATGTACTTCAGCGAAATGCGCAAGCGCCCGCTGCTGGGTAAACAGTCGCCGGCTAGCCAATCCCCGTTTTCCAGCATTGCCCAAGGAGAAGAACATGTCCGTTCTGCAAACGCCTGAAAAAGGCCCGGTCATTCATGACTGGCGTCCGGAAGACCCTGCTTTCTGGGGCAAGAGCGGCAAACTGACCGCCCGGCGCAACCTGTGGATCTCCATTCCAGCGCTGCTCTTGGCCTTCGCGGTCTGGATGGTCTGGAGCACGGTGATCGTGCGCCTCAACGCCATTGGCTTCAGCTTCACCACTGACCAATTGTTCTGGCTGGCGGCGTTGCCGGGGTTGTCCGGCGCGACCTTGCGCATCTTCTATTCGTTCATGGTGCCGATCTTCGGTGGCCGTCGCTGGACGGCCCTGAGCACCGCGTCGCTGCTGCTGCCGGCGCTATGGATGGGCTTCGCGGTGCAGAATCCGGCCACGCCCTACAGCGTGTTCGTGCTGATCGCGCTGCTCTGCGGTTTTGGCGGCGGCAACTTCGCCTCGAGCATGTCCAACATCAGCTTCTTCTACCCCAAGTCCCAACAGGGCACCGCCCTGGGCCTGAACGCCGGGCTGGGTAACCTGGGCGTGTCGGTGATGCAGTTCAGCGTGCCGCTGGTGATCTCCTTCGGTGTGTTCGGCTTCATGGGCGGCCAGCCTCAGGTGCTGGCCGATGGCAGCTCGCTGTGGCTGCAGAACGCCGGTTTCATCTGGGTGCCGTTCATCCTCGCCGTAACCTTGATTGCCTGGTTCGGCATGAACGATTTGTCCAGCGCCCGCGCATCGTTCAGCGAGCAGGCGGTGATCTTCAAGCGCAAGCACAACTGGCTGATGTGCTGGTTGTACCTGGCGACCTTCGGCTCGTTCATTGGTTTCTCCGCCGCGTTCCCGCTGCTGATCAAGACCTCGTTCCCGGAAGTCATTGCGCTTAAATTCGCCTTCCTCGGCCCGCTGGTCGGTGCGCTTGTGCGGCCGTTGGGTGGTTGGCTGGCGGACAAGCTTGGTGGCGCGAAGGTCACCCTGTGGAACTTCGTGCTGATGATCGTGATGGTGTTCGGCGTCTTGCACTTCCTGCCACAAGGCGGCCAGGGCGGCAGCTTCTACGGCTTCCTGGGCATGTTCATGTTGCTGTTCATCACCACCGGCGTGGGCAACGGTTCCACATTCCGCATGATCCCGGTGATCTTCCGCACCCTGCATGAAAAAGCCGCCCTGGGGAAAAAGCCCGAGGTGCGCGAGCAAGCGCTCAAGAACGCCGGCAAGGAGTCGGCGGCGGTGCTGGGTTTCAGCTCGGCCATGGGCGCCTTCGGTGCGTTCTTCATTCCTAAATCATTCGGCTCTTCGATGGCCCTGACCGGCGGCCCGGAGATGGCCTTCTACATGTTCGTCGGCTTCTACCTGAGCTGCATCGTGGTGACCTGGTGGTGGTACGCCCGCAAAGGCGCGGCGACACCCTGCTAAGACGAATTCAACTATTGCGTGGGCGGGGCGCAGACCCCGCGGAGCAAGCCTGAGAGGAAGACACTGTGAGTCATTTACTGGATCAACTGCGGTTCTTCAACCGCAAGCAAGGCGAGTTTTCAGACGGCCATGGCGAGACCCGCAAGGAGTCCCGCGACTGGGAAAACGTCTACCGTTCGCGCTGGCAGTACGACAAGATCGTACGTTCCACCCATGGGGTGAACTGCACCGGTTCGTGCTCGTGGAAAATCTACGTCAAGAACGGCCTGATTACCTGGGAAACCCAGCAGACCGACTACCCGCGCACCCGCAATGACCTGCCCAACCACGAACCACGGGGCTGCCCGCGTGGCGCGAGCTACAGCTGGTACATCTACAGCGCCAACCGGCTCAAGTACCCGAAGATCCGCAAGCCGTTGCTCAAGCTGTGGCGCGAAGCCCGGCAGACCCTGCCGCCTGTCGAAGCCTGGGCCAGCATCGTCGAGAACAAGGCCAAGGCCGACTCGTACAAGAGCAAGCGCGGCATGGGCGGCTTCATCCGCTCCAACTGGGAAGAAGTCAACGAGATCATTGCCGCCGCCAACGTCTACACCGTCAAGACGCACGGCCCGGACCGGGTGGTGGGTTTCTCGCCGATCCCGGCCATGTCGATGGTCAGTTATGCCGCCGGCTCGCGTTACCTGTCGCTGATCGGTGGTGTGTGCCTGAGCTTCTATGACTGGTACTGCGACTTGCCGCCCGCTTCGCCAATGGTGTGGGGCGAGCAGACCGACGTGCCGGAGTCGGCCGACTGGTACAACTCCAACTACATCATCGCCTGGGGCTCCAACGTCCCGCAAACCCGTACCCCTGATGCCCACTTCTTCACCGAGGTGCGCTACAAGGGCACCAAGACCGTGGCGATCACCCCGGACTACTCGGAAGTCGCCAAGCTCACCGACCTGTGGCTCAACCCCAAGCAGGGCACCGACGCTGCCCTGGCCCAGGCCTTCAACCATGTGATCTTCAAAGAATTTCACCTGGACAAGCCCAGCGTCTATTTCACCGAGTATGCCAAGCGCTACACCGACCTGCCGGTGCTGGTGATGCTCAAGCCGATGCTTGGCGCAGCGCCGGGCGCGGGTTACCAGCCGGACCGTTTCCTGCGGGCCAGTGACTTGACTGACAACCTCGGCCAAGAGAACAACCCGGAATGGAAAACCATCGCCCTGGATGCCTGCGGCGAACTGGTTTCACCCCAAGGCTCCATCGGCTATCGCTGGGGCGAGAAGGGCAAGTGGAACATCCTTCCCCGTGAAGGCGGCGAGGGCCGTGAGATCGACCTCAAGCTGAGCCTGATCGGCGGCGACGTCGCTGAGGTGGCGTTCCCGTACTTCGCCGGCGAAGCCCAGGAGTACTTCCAGCATGTGGCCGGTGACGCAGTGCAGTTCCGGCGGGTGCCGGTGCACAGCGTGGTGCTGGCCGACGGCAGCGTGGCGAAAGTCGCCACCGTGTTCGACCTGTCGGCCGCCAACCTGGCCATCGACCGTGGCCTGGGTGGCGCCAACGTCGCCAAGGACTACGACGATGCCTCGGTGCCCGGTACGCCGGCCTGGCAGGAGCAAATCACCGGTGTGAGCCGCGAGAAGGCGATCCAGATCGCCCGCGAGTTCGCCGACAACGCCGACAAGACCCGTGGACGCTCGATGATCATCGTCGGTGCGGCGATGAACCACTGGTACCACATGGACATGAACTACCGCGGGCTGATCAACATGCTCATGCTCTGCGGTTGCGTCGGCCAGACCGGCGGCGGCTGGGCCCACTATGTGGGCCAGGAAAAACTCCGTCCGCAATGCGGCTGGCTGCCCCTGGCCTTCGGCCTGGACTGGAGCCGCCCGCCACGGCAGATGAACGGCACTAGCTTCTTCTATGGCCACAGCTCGCAATGGCGTCACGAGAAGATGAGCATGCACGACGTGCTCTCGCCCCTGGCCGACAAGTCGCAGTTCCCCGAGCACGCCCTGGACTACAACATCCGCGCCGAACGGGCCGGCTGGTTGCCCAGCGCGCCGCAACTCAACACCAACCCGCTGCACATCTGCCGCGATGCCGCCGCCGCGGGCCTGGAGCCCAAGGACTATGTGGTCAAGTCGCTGCAGGACGGTTCCCTGCGCTTTGCCTGCGAACAGCCTGACAGCCCGGTGAACTTCCCGCGCAACATGTTCATCTGGCGTTCCAACCTGCTGGGCTCCTCGGGCAAGGGCCACGAGTACATGCTCAAGTACCTGCTGGGCACCAAGAACGGCGTGATGAACGAAGACATCGGTCATAGCACCGAGTGCAAGCCCACCGAAGCCGAATGGGTCGACGAGGGCGCCATTGGCAAGCTCGACCTGGTGACCACCCTGGACTTCCGCATGTCCTCGACCTGCGTGTATTCCGACATCGTCTTGCCGACCGCGACCTGGTACGAAAAAGACGACATGAACACCTCGGACATGCACCCGTTCATCCACCCGCTGTCGGCCGCCATCGATCCGGCCTGGGAGTCGCGTTCGGACTGGGAGATCTACAAGGGCATCGCCAAGGCGTTTTCCGCCATGTCGGTCGGCCACCTGGGTGTGGAAAAAGACCTGGTCACCGTACCGTTGATGCATGACAGCGTCGGCGAGCTGGCCCAACCCTTTGGCGGCACCGACTGGAAAAGCGCCGGTGTGGCGCCGGTCCCGGGCAAGAACGCACCGAACCTGCAAGTAGTGGAGCGCGACTACCCGAACATCTACAAGCAGTTCACGTCCCTGGGCCCGATGCTCGAGAAGCTCGGCAATGGTGGCAAGGGCATCAACTGGAACACCGAGACTGAAGTGAAATTCCTCGGCGAACTGAACCACAAGGAAGTCGAGGCCGGCATCAGCCAAGGGCGGCCGAAGATCGACAGCGCCATCGACGCCGCCGAAGTGATCCTGTCCCTGGCGCCGGAAACCAACGGCCATGTCGCGGTGAAAGCCTGGGCGGCGCTGTCGGAATTCACCGGCATCGACCACAGCCACCTGGCCGTCTCCAAGGAACACGAAGCCATTCGTTTCCGCGACATCCAGGCCCAGCCACGCAAGATCATTTCCAGCCCGACCTGGTCTGGCCTGGAAGACGATCACGTGAGCTACAACGCCGGCTACACCAACGTTCACGAGGCGATTCCATGGCGCACCATCACCGGTCGCCAGCAGTTCTACCAGGATCACCCGTGGATGCAGGCGTTCGGCGAGCAACTGATGAGTTACCGGCCGCCGGTCAACACCCGCACCATCGAAGGCGTGAAGGGCAAGCGCAGCAATGGCGAGACCGAGATCGTCCTGAACTGGATCACCCCGCACCAGAAGTGGGGCATCCACAGCACCTACAGCGACAACCTATTGATGCTGACCTTGAGCCGTGGCGGACCGATTGTCTGGCTTTCGGAAATCGACGCCAAGCGCGCCGGTATCGAGGACAACGACTGGATCGAGTGCTTCAACGTCAACGGCGCGCTAACCGCTCGTGCGGTGGTCAGCCAGCGGGTCAAGGAAGGCATGGTGATGATGTACCACGCCCAGGAACGGATCGTGAACGTACCCGGTTCGGAAACCACCAAGACCCGTGGCGGCCACCACAACTCGGTGACCCGCGTGGTGCTCAAGCCCACCCACATGATCGGTGGCTACGCCCAACAGGCCTACGGCTTCAACTATTACGGCACGGTCGGATGCAACCGCGACGAGTTCGTCGTGGTGCGCAAGATGTCCAAGGTCGATTGGCTCGACGGTTCCAGTGGCGATGATCTGCCGCGTCCACTGCCGACTGATATCGAGGAGAACTGAGATGAAGATTCGCTCACAAATCGGCATGGTCCTGAACCTGGACAAATGCATCGGCTGCCACACCTGCTCGATCACCTGCAAGAACGTCTGGACCAGCCGCGAAGGCATGGAATACGCCTGGTTCAACAACGTTGAATCCAAGCCGGGCATCGGCTACCCCAAGGAGTGGGAAAACCAGGACAAGTGGAAGGGCGGCTGGGTCCGTAACGCCGACGGTTCGATCAACCCGCGCATCGGCGGCAAGTTCCGCGTGTTGGCGAACATCTTCGCCAACCCGGACCTGCCCAGCCTGGACGATTACTACGAACCGTTCGACTTCGACTATCAGCACCTGCACACCGCGCCACTGGGCGAGCATCAACCCACCGCCCGCCCGCGTTCGCTGGTGTCTGGCAAGCGCATGCAGAAAATCGAATGGGGCCCGAACTGGGAGGAAATCCTCGGTACCGAGTTCGCCAAGCGGCGCAAGGACAAGAACTTCGACAAGATCCAGGCAGACATCTACGGCGAGTACGAAAACACTTTCATGATGTACCTGCCGCGCCTGTGCGAGCACTGCCTGAACCCGGCGTGCGCCGCATCGTGCCCCAGCGGCGCGATCTACAAGCGCGAAGAGGACGGCATCGTCCTGATCGACCAGGAGAAATGCCGTGGCTGGCGCATGTGCATCAGTGGCTGCCCGTACAAGAAGATCTATTTCAACTGGAAGAGCGGCAAGTCGGAAAAATGCATCTTCTGCTACCCGCGTATCGAAGCCGGGATGCCGACCGTTTGCGCTGAAACCTGCGTCGGCCGCATCCGTTATCTCGGCGTGCTGCTGTATGACGCCGACCGCATCAGCGAAGTGGCGAGCACCGCCGATGAGAAGGACCTGTACGAGAAGCAACTGGAGATTTTCCTCGACCCCAACGACCCGGCAGTGATTCGCCAGGCCCTGGCCGATGGCGTGCCACAGTCGGTGATCGATTCGGCGCAACGTTCGCCGGTCTACAAAATGGCCGTGGATTGGAAACTTGCGCTGCCGCTGCACCCGGAATACCGCACCTTGCCAATGGTCTGGTACGTGCCGCCACTGTCACCGATCCAGAACGCGGCCGCCGCCGGTACCGTGGGCATGAACGGGGTGATCCCGGATGTCGACAGCCTGCGCATTCCGCTGCGTTACCTGGCGAACATGCTCACCGCCGGCGATGAAAAACCGGTCAAGCGCGCCCTCAAGCGTCTGCTGGCGATGCGGGCCTACAAGCGCTCCGAACAGGTCGACGGCGTGCAGGACTTGCAAGTGCTGGCCGACGTCGGCTTGAGCGTGAACCAGGTGGAAGAGATGTACCGCTACCTGGCCATCGCCAACTACGAAGACCGTTTCGTCGTACCGAGCGCCCACCGTGAAGACGCCATGAGCGATGCGTTCGCCGAACGCTCCGGTTGTGGTTTCAGCTTCGGCAGCGGCTGCAGCGGCAGCTCTGACACCAACATGTTCGGCGGCAAGAAGGCCAATCGTCGCGACGTGATCAAAACCGTGCAGTTGTGGGAGGAATGAACATGCGCATTCTCAAGGTGATTTCGTTGCTGCTCGATTATCCGACCGAGACCCTGGTGGCCGGTCGCGACGAGCTGGAGCAGGCCATTGCGCAGGCGCGGGAAATCAGTCCCCAGCAGCGCGCCGGGCTGTTCGAATTGCTGGAAGTGATCTGCGGCAAGGACTTGATGGACGGCCAGGAACACTACGGCGCGCTGTTCGGCCGGGGCCGTTCGCTGTCGCTGCTGTTGTTCGAACATGTCCATGGCGAGTCCCGCGACCGGGGCCAGGCCATGGTGGACATGATGGCGCAGTACGAAGAGGCCGGTTTCGCCATCGGCGTCAAAGAGTTGCCTGACTACATCCCGCTGTACCTGGAGTTTCTTTCTACCCGCGAAGACATCGAGGCCCGCGAGGGCCTGGCGGATGTGGCGCATCTGCTGGCCTTGCTCGCGGCGCGCCTGGACGAGCGTGAAAGCGTCTACGCCAGTTGCTTCCGGGCGTTGTTGCAAATCGCCGGGGCCGAACCCCAGGTGGCGGTGGCCGAGTTGCGTGAGCAAGTGAAGGCCGAGCCTCGGGACGACTCCCTCGAAGCCCTGGACAAGATCTGGGAAGAAGAGCAGGTGGATTTCATGAAGGCCGAACAGCAGGATCGTTGCAGTTCACTGCCCAGCGCGCCAGGCAAGGCGCGGGACGAAAGCGCGGTGCCGTTGCACTGGGTGGATTTTCAGCATGAAGGGCGGGCCGCAGCGCCAGCCGGGGAGGTGGGCAATGTCTAAATGGGATCTGTTGTTGTTCGGGGTCTACCCCTATGTCGCTTTGGCGATTTGCCTGCTCGGCAGCTGGGCACGGTTTGACCTGTCCCAGTACACCTGGAAGGCCGGTTCCAGCCAGATGCTGAACAAGCGTGGCATGCGCGTGGCGAGCAACCTGTTTCACGTTGGCGTGCTGTTCGTGTTGGCCGGGCACTTCGTCGGCCTGCTGACGCCGGCGGCGATCTATCACCATGTGCTGAGCACTGAGAACAAGCAGTTGCTGGCGATGGTTTCCGGTGGGTTCTTCGGCGTGCTGGGCCTGATCGGCCTGGTGATGCTGCTCAACCGCCGCTTGACCGACCCACGGGTGCGCGCCACCTCCAATGTCTCGGACATCCTCGTGCTGGTGGTGTTGCTGGTGCAACTGGTGCTGGGGCTGATGACCATCGTCGCATCCACCGCCCATATGGACGGCTCGGTGATGGTGATGCTGGCCGACTGGGCCCAGAACACTGTGCTGTTGCGGCCGGTGGAAGCCGCTACCGCGATAGCGCCGGTGGGCCTGGTCTACAAGCTCCACGTGGTGCTGGGCTTGACCCTGTTCGTGCTGTTCCCGTTCACCCGTCTGGTTCACATCGTCAGTGCGCCGGTCTGGTACCTGGGGCGTCGTTATCAAATCGTTCGGCAGAAGTTCTGAGGAGAAGATCATGGCGAGTGGATGCGGATGTGGCGGTGGTAGCGGTGGCGGTGGTTGCGGTTCCTCGGCAAAAGTGCCGCCGGTGGTGGATGTGGAGCCCGTAGGGGCGGTGCAGTTCGAGCCGGCCCAGGCCGGGTCGGTGGTGGAAGATCAAGCGCCAGAATTGATCGCCAGCAGTGAGCAGGAGTGGCCGATCATCAGCGTCAACGGGGTGTCGATCACCCCCCAGGCGATGGCCCTGGAGCTGCAATATCACCCGGCCGATAGTCGCGAGAACGCGGTGTACCAGGCCGCTCGGGCCCTGGTGATTCGCCAATTGCTCCAGCAGCGTATCGCCGAGCTGGGTCTGGCGTTGCAGGTCGGTGCCGGTGAAAACGAAGAAGAGGCCGCCACGCGGCTGTTGCTCGAACGCGAGGTGCAGGTGCCGCAGTGTGACGAGGCCACCTGCCTGCGTTACTACGAAAGCAACCGGGCGCGCTTTCACAGCGCGCCGTTGCTGGCGGTGCGGCACATCCTGCTCGAATGCGCGCCGGACGATGCCGAGGCCCGTAGCCTGGCCCATGTCCAGGCCGAGTTGCTGCTGGAGCGGCTGGACCAGTTCCCGGGCAGCTTCGCCGAGTTGGCGCTGAAATATTCGGCGTGTCCATCCAAGGCGCAGGGCGGCTCGCTGGGGCAGATCAGCAAGGGCCAGACCGTGCCTGAACTGGAGCGCCAATTGTTCACCCTGCCGGCGGGCCTTGCGGGCAAGCCGCTGGAAAGTCGCTACGGCTGGCATGTGATCAGCATCGACCAGCGCATCGATGGCCAGCCGTTGCCGTATGAGGCCGTGGCGACAGCGATTCATACGCAGTTGCAGCAGGGCGTTTGGCAAAAGGCGCTGGTGCAATACCTGCAAACCCTGATCGGTGCGGCGGATATTCGCGGCATTCACCTTCAGGGCGCCGACTCGCCGCTGGTGCAGTGAGCACAGATTCAATCGGGAGATCTTCATGAACGCGGTGTTGCAGGACGGATTTGGGCGCCAGATCGATTATTTGCGGATGTCGGTGACCGATCGTTGTGATTTTCGTTGTGTGTATTGCATGGCGAAAAACATGATCTTCCTGCCGCGTCAGCAAGTCTTGACCCTGGAAGAGTTGCAGCGCCTGGCACGGCTGTTCGTCGGCCTGGGGGTGAAGAAAATTCGCCTGACTGGTGGCGAGCCGCTGATCCGCCCGGGCATCGTCGGGTTGTGTCGCGACATCGCGGCACTGCCCGGCTTGCGAGAGCTGGTAATGACCAGCAATGGCTCGCAGTTGGGGCGATTGGCCCAGCCGCTGGTCGAGGCTGGGGTCAAGCGCATGAACATCAGCCTCGACAGCCTCGACGGTGAGCGTTTCCGGGCGATCACCCGTAACGGCAACCTCGATCAGGTGCTGGCAGGGATTGAAGCGGCGAAGGTGGCCGGGTTCAAGCGGATCAAGCTCAACTGTGTGGTGATGAAAGGGCGCAACTTCGATGAGGTCCCGGCGCTTGTGCAGTACGCCATCGAGCAACACATCGATATCAGTTTTATCGAGGAAATGCCGTTGGGGGAGGTGGGGCGTTCCCGGGGGGAATCGTTTTGTTCCAGCGATGAGGTCCGGGCCGAGATCGCTCGCCATCACCGGCTGCTGGACAGTACCGAAAACAGCGGCGGGCCGGCGCGTTATGTGCGTTTGGAACAGCATCCGGATACCCGGATCGGTTTCATTTCCCCCAACACCCACAACTTTTGCGCCAGTTGCAATCGGGTGCGTATGACGGTCGAGGGGCGCCTGTTGTTGTGCCTGGGGCAGGAGGACTCTCTCGATTTGCGTGGTTTGCTGCGGCGTTATCCGCTGGATGACCAGCCGGTTATCCAGGCGGTGCAGCAGGCGTTGCGCGGCAAGCCATTGCGGCATGACTTCAACCCGGGTGGGGAGGTGCAGATTGTGCGATTCATGAATATGAGTGGGGGTTAAGGGGTTACGCGGGCACTGTGGCGAGGGCGCTTGCTCCCGCTGGGCTGCGTAGCCGTCCTGTTCTGGGTGCTGGGGTGCTGGGGTGCTGGTGTGCTGGGGACATATCCGTTTCTGCGGTAACGGCGGCTGGCGGTTCCGCTCTTACAGCGGGTCACTTTTGGAAGAGCGCCAAAAGTAACCAAAAACGCTTTGCCCCACCACTCGGCACCTCGCCTAGGCTCGGTGTGCCCTCTCTCCGGCATTGCTCCGTGGGCCGCCGCGAAGGGCCATCCATGGCCCAGCGCGGCTACCTCGGCATCCATGCCGAGGTGCCCACTACGCAATGCCTGCGTTCGGCCATCGTGGTTAACGGGGCCCCCCAGATCAAAAGCCAGCGCGAGGCGGCCTGCCAGCCGACCTGGCTCTGACGGTCATAGCCCGATCCAACTGTGGGAGCGAGCCTGCTCGCGAAGGCGGCCTTATAGCCGACCTGATTCTCACGGTCATAGCCCGATCCAACTGTGGGAGCGAGCTCGCTCGCGAAGGCGGCCTTATAGCCAACCTGATTCTCACGGTCATACCCCGATCCAACTGTGGGAGCGAGCTTGCTCGCGAAGGCGGCCTTATAGCCGACCTGATTCTCACGGTCATACCCCGATCCAACTGTGGGAGCGGGCTTGCTCGCGAAGGCGGCCTGCCAGGCGCATTGCTCCCCTCCAAGCAGGTTGGTCGTCGCCCCGGTTCTTGATATCGATCAATTGCAACTCGAACATTTAGCCGTACTCTCCACTGCATGTTGTGTTTTTAAATATTAAAAAGCCTATATGTAGTGTCTGGAGCCAAAATGCAGAGCACGTTGATCTCAGTAGGGTGTAACCGCTTGCACAAGCGCGATGGCAGTGTGGTCGCCTTTGATGCGGACAAGATCCGCCAGGCGCTGATCGCCGCCGGCAAGGCCACTGGTGAGTACGCCGAAGCCGAGGCCGAAGGGTTGCTTCAGGCGGTATTGGCGCGGCTGGAAGGGCAGACGCGGTTGAACGTCGAGCAGATCCAGGACCGCGTCGAGCGCGTTCTGATGGACGCCGGGTATTTCCTGTCCATGCGCGCCTACATTGTCTATCGCGAGCAACACGGACGCCTGCGTCGGAATCGCCGTACGCTGGTGGAAGTCGCCACTTCGATGAACGAATACCTGGATCGCGAAGACTGGCGCGTGCAGGCCAACGCCAACCAGGGCTATTCCCTCGGCGGGCTGATCCTCAACGTATCGGGCAAGGTCACCGCCAATTACTGGCTCGACGAAGTCTACAGCCAGGCCATCGGCGAGGCGCATCGCGAGGCGGACCTGCATATCCACGACCTGGACATGCTCGCCGGCTACTGTGCCGGCTGGTCCTTGCGCACCCTCTTGCATGAAGGCCTCAACGGCGTGCCAGGGCGGGTCGAGGCTGGGCCGCCCAAGCACCTGAGCAGCGCCCTGGGACAGATGGTGAATTTCCTCGGTACCCTGCAAAACGAATGGGCCGGCGCCCAGGCGTTCAGCTCGTTCGACACCTATCTGGCGCCCTATGTGCGCAAGGACCGGCTCAGCTACGACCAGGTTCGCCAGTCGTTGCAGGAGTTCATCTACAACCTCAACGTGCCGTCACGCTGGGGCACGCAAACCCCGTTCACCAACCTGACGTTCGACTGGGTCTGCCCCCAGGACCTGCGCGAACAGATCCCGGTCATCGGCGGTGAAGAAATGCCGTTCGCCTACGGTGACCTGCAAGCGGAAATGGAGCTGATCAACCGCGCCTACATCGAGGTGATGCAGGCCGGCGATGCGAAAGGCCGGGTCTTCACCTTCCCGATCCCGACCTACAACATCACCCATGACTTCCCGTGGGACAGCGAGAACGCCGACCGGCTGTTCGAAATGACCGCCCGCTACGGCTTGCCGTATTTCCAGAACTTCCTCAACTCGGACATGCAACCCAACCAAGTGCGGTCGATGTGCTGCCGCCTGCAACTGGACGTGCGCGAGCTGCTCAAGCGCGGCGGCGGCCTGTTCGGCTCGGCGGAACAGACCGGTTCCCTGGGCGTGGTGACGATCAACTGCGCGCGCCTGGGCTACCTGTACAAAGGCAACACCAGCGGGTTACTGCAACGCATCGATACCCTGATGGAACTGGCGAAAGAGAGCCTGGAGGTCAAGCGCAAGGTCATCCAGCATCACATGGATGCCGGTTTGTACCCCTACACCAAGCGCTACCTCGGCACGTTGCGCAACCACTTCTCCACCATCGGCGTGAACGGCCTGCATGAAATGCTGCGCAATTTCACCGATGACCAGCAAGGCCTGCACACCGAGCAGGGCCGGGCATTCGCTCTGAAACTGCTGGACCACGTGCGGGCCACGTTGCTGCGTTTCCAGGAGGAAACCGGCCACCTCTACAACCTCGAAGCCACGCCCGCCGAAGGCACCACGTACCGCTTCGCCAAGGAAGACCTCAAGCGCTACCCGGATATCCTGCAGGCTGGCAGCCCGGTCGCGCCGTACTACACCAACTCGTCGCAACTGCCGGTGGGCTTCACCGACGATCCGTTCGAAGCCCTGGAGCTGCAAGACGAACTGCAATGCAAATACACCGGCGGGACCGTGTTGCACCTGTACATGGCCGAGCAGATTTCCTCGACCCAGGCCTGCAAGCAACTGGTGCGCAAAGCCCTGGGCCGTTTCCGCCTGCCGTACCTGACCATCACGCCGACCTTTTCCATCTGCCCGGTGCACGGCTACCTGGCCGGCGAACACGAGTTTTGCCCCAAATGCGACGAGGCCTTGCTGCTGCAACAGCAGTTGGCAGGCAGCGTTCACTGATCCGATCCATCGACCGCAAGGAGCTTCACCTATGAATGCATCACAAAGCCTTCCACCCGCACAGCGTCAACGTTGCGAAGTCTGGACCCGGGTGATGGGGTATCACCGCCCGGTGGCGGCCTTCAACCCCGGTAAGCAATCCGAGCATCGTGAGCGGGTGCACTTCACCGAACGTGCGGCCGGGCGTCCATGAGTCGAGTGTTACGGGTCGGGGGCATGGTGCCCCTGACCACCCTCGATTATCCGGGCCAACTGGCCTGTGTGCTGTTTTGCCAGGGGTGTGCCTGGCGTTGTCGTTATTGCCATAACCCGCAACTGATCCCGCCACGCGGCAGCGAGGAGGTGGAGTGGTGCCGGGTATTGGCGTTCCTGCAACGCCGTCAGGACCTGCTCGACGCCGTGGTGTTCAGCGGCGGTGAGCCGACCTTGCAGGACGGCCTGGCGCCGGCCATGGAGCAAGTGCGGCAGATGGGTTTTCGCATCGGCCTGCACAGCGCCGGCATCAAGCCGGCGGCCTTCGCCAAAGTGGTCGGGCTTGCCGACTGGGTGGGGTTCGACATCAAGGCCTTGCCTGAAGATGCCCTGGAGGTGACCCGGGTCGAAGGCAGCGGTGCCGCCAATTGGCGCAGCCTCGACCACCTGCTGGACAGCGGCGTCGATTATGAATGTCGCACGACGGTGCACTGGCATCTGTTCGACCCGGAGCGGTTGCTGACCCTGGCCCGACGCCTGAGCGAGCGCGGCGTCACCCGGTTTGCCGTGCAACTGGTGCGCACTGCGCGGATGCTCGACCCCCATCTCTCCAGCGTCTCGGCGCAGGCCTTGCAGCCCGAATTATGGGCCGCCATGCGCGAGCTGTTTCCCTCGTTTGTATTACGCAGTTGAACGCACGCTGGGTTGAGTGATTGCCCGCCACCCCCCCCTGTGGGAGCGGGCTTGCTCGCGAAAGCGGTGGGTCAGCTTGCGATGATGTTGGATGTACCAACGCCTTCGCGAGCAAGCCCGCTCCCACAAGGATTTTGTGTTGAGCCCAGATATTGAGAGCACCCGCTCCCACAGGATTTAGTGTGTCACCACCCCCAAAACTGCAACCACCACCCATAACCCACCAGACCGTTGGCCACTATCAGGCAGGCCATGGCGGGCAGTCGCTGAACGGGCGATGCAGACGTCTGTTCCAGGCGTTTCCAACCCAGCCACAGGCTCCAGGCTATCGCCGTCACCAACAATCCGGCTCGAGCCGGCTGCACCCATTCCAGCAACAGCCCTTCATAGCGCAGCAACTTGACGGTGGTGGCCGACAGGCCTAGGAACAGTCCCGCACCGCCAAGGGGCGTCAGGGTGACGGCTAAGGGCAAATACTCTGCGCAATCGCCCGCAAGTCGTGCCGCCAGGCGCATCAGCAGCATCAGCGAAGTCCCCAGCAACAGGGCGCTCATGCCCAAATAGGCGACGATGCAAAAGCCATCGAGCCAACTGAAGCTGTCGTTGAGTTGCGGATAGTGCGTCAGCAGCCACCAGGGCGCGTTGTCTTGCAGCGGCCAGAACAGGTCGTGTGCCACCAGCCATTGCGCCAGTGCCTGCTTCAGGGTGATGAACCAGGGGCTGACGGTCCATTGAAAGGCCCCCATGGCCAGGCCGATGACGCCGAACAACAGCAAGCGCACATCCCAGGGCGAGAGCGTGGTGGGCGTTGACTGAAGGATTTCCTGGTTGCTGGAGCGGGCGATCAGGCGCACCGCATCGCGCTGGCCGCTGCAGCGACCGCAGGCGTGGCAATCAGCGGCGCCGCGCATTCGGCGGATGTCCAGCAAGGGCGCGCAGTTGGGTGCGGGGCGACGCGGCGCAGGGTTTTCCAGCCAGCGTTGTTCGTCTACTTGAAAGTGCATCGGTGCCAGGCGGGCGAGGAGGGCGAAGACGCCACTGACCGGGCACAGATAACGGCACCACACTCGCTTGCCACGGGCGAACAGCAGGCCAACGATCACTGCCGCAACGGTCGAGCCACCCAGGATCAGCAGCGCCGCCTGGGCGTAGTCGTAGACGCTGATGAGTTGGCCATAAATCGTCGTCAGGCAGAACGCCAGGGTCGGCCAGCCGGCCCAGCGCACGCTTCTCGGCACACCCAGGCCCTTGCCGTAGCGACTGGCCCATTCACTCAAGGCGCCTTCGGGGCACAGCACGCCGCACCAGAGCCGACCGAACAGCACGATCGAGAGCAATACGAACGGCCACCACAGACCCCAGAACAAAAACTGCGCCAGCAGCGTGAGGTTGTCGAACAGGTGCGCCTGACTGCCGGGCAATGGCAACAGGGCGGGTATCACCAGCAGCACCGCGTAGAACAGCACCACCGCCCATTGCACGGCACGAATGGTTGCGCCGTGGCGCCGCATGCCGTCGCCCAGGCGCTGGAGCCAGGGGGTCAGGTGGGGCATGGCAGATTTTCCGCCTTGGGTGTCCGCAACCATCCTGCGACGGCCAGCCAATAGCCAAGCCATACGAGCAAGGTCAGCGCGCTGGGACTGGCGCGATACCCGGCGAAGTCGGCGAGGAATCCGCCCAGGCCATGGCCGTCGTCCAGTATCGCGCGACTGTTCCACAGTGCATCGCCAATGCCACGGTACATCGGCTCGGGCCAATCCATCGCGAGCAATTGCCCGCCGATCCGCTCGATGCCGCTGACCAGCAACGCCGCACCCAACAGCAGCAGGATCGCTTCGCTGATGGCGAAGAAACGCGGCCAGGAGATGAACCGACGACTGCCGTGGAGCAAGGAAACGGTCAACAGCGCCAGCACCAGGCCAGCGATTGCACCCACGGCGAACAGGCCCAGTGACGGCCCTTGCAAGCGGGCGCCGGCGCCGTACAGGAAGACCACGGTTTCACTGCCTTCGCGGCTGACCGCCAGTAACGCCAGCACCATCAGGCCCAGGCCACCCTGGCGGTTCAGGCGCTGGTCGGCTTGGCGCGACAGGTCCTGCTTCAGTGTCCCCGCGTTGCGATGCATCCAGCCGACCATTTGCACGATCAACAGACTCGCGATCAACGCCAGCGAAGCCTGGAACCATTCATTGGCGCTGCCGCTCATGGCTTCGCCGGCCAGCAGGATCAAACCGGCCAATACGCCCGACAACAGCAAGCCGAGCAGTGCGCCGCTCCATAGGTACCGCAACAGATGGCTGGCCTGTTGTTGCCGGCTGACCCAGGCCTGGAGGATACCGATCACCAACAACGCCTCGACGCTTTCGCGCCAGACAATAAACATCGATTGAGTCATGCAAATGCCTCCTGCAGGCCGATCATTGGGCGAGAATCCCGCCCTCGGGCAGTTGCGGGTTGAATTCATCGAAAAACGGATAGTGCCCGGGGCGCAGCGGATGGATGACCACGAAGGTCGTGACGCCGGGCGAGAGCACTTTTTCGACGCGCAATGGCGTGCTTTCGAATTCCGCCGGGCCCTGGCCGACATTTTTCAGCACGATCTTGAAGCGTTGCCCGGCCGGCACTTCCAGCTGCAGCGGCGTGAAATGCCCGTCGCGCATGCTCAACTCATAGGTGGGCAGTTCGGCCTGGGCGATTGACGGCAGCAGCAGACCGGCCAGCATCAGCCAGGCCAGGCATGACGGCCAGGATCGGCGGCGCATGTTCAGTACCCGCCTTTTTTACCGATCCCGGCGTAGACGAATTCGTAATGCAGCTCGCAGCGTTCGAACCACGGCGCCACGCCGGTTTCCTTGTCGGTATGACGACCGAGGGACCCGTGGCCACCCGGTGGCAGGACGGTGAAGGTCAATTGGTATTTGCCAGGGCCGAGCAACTTGACGTTGTCGCCGTAGTGCGGCCCGTCATTGGCGACCATGGCGTGGAAGTCGCCCTTGAGCTCGGTGTCGTTGCCTTGTTTTTTCAGCTGGAACGACACGTTGAGATAGGGTACGAAACTGCCTTCCTGAAAGCCTTGCTGGTTGTCCGCCGTGGCGCGGATGTCGGCTTCCAGGTGCACATCCGAATCTGCGGTGGCGCGCATCATGCCGGCGGGGGCCATTTCGATCGGTTGCAGGTACACCGCACCGACTTCCAGCCCCGGGCACAGTTGCGGTTCGCCGATGGGGTATTCCTTGGCCTGGGCCAGCGGTGCGAGTAACAGCAGGGCGAGGGACAACGGAGCAACGGGGCGCATGATGACTTCCTGGTTGGCTAAATGATGGCGCCGAGTCTAGGAAGCTTCGCTGCGAATAATAATGATTCTTGTCAATTTTCAGCGCGAAATTTTGCTCGGGGAGCATCTGTTCGCTCCCGCGCGGTTGTTCTTGATCGGGATCAAGGGTGGCGGTGTCCCGACGGGGTAGGGTACGGGCACACCCATCTGTTATGCGGGGTCGCCATGGCAAAGCCTTTTCCCATCAGTCCCAAACATCCCGAGCGCATTTGCTGGGGCTGTGATCGTTACTGTCCGACCACTGCGTTGGCCTGTGGGAATGGTGCCGATCGAACCATGCACCCGGCCGAGATGATCGGAGATGACTGGTACTTGCATGGTGATTGGGGGCTGGAGCTGGTCGACATTACCGCCAAGGTCATCGATCCCAGCGCCACTCACATGAAGGAATGAAGCAACCCTGTGGCGAGGGAGCTTGCTCCCGCTCGGGTGCGCAGCGCCCGCAAAATCTTGGGGCCGCTGCGCGACCCAGCGGGAGCAAGCTCCCTCGCCACAGGAACCAAGCAAGCCTCAGGGGCAAGCAAGCTTCAAAGTGAACGGTGTGGCTCGGACAATCACAACTTCGGCAACTGCCCGATCCGCCCCATCATCTCGGTCACGATCTGCAAGTCCAACAGGAACTGCTCCACCGTCTTGAACTCGTTGTCGTTGTGGCCGGTGTACTTGACGTCGGGCATCGCCAGGCCGAATTGCACGCCGTTGGGCAAGTCATGGACCGAGGTGGCGCCGGCGGAGGTGCCGTATTTGTGTTCCATGCCCAGGTTTTCACTGGCCACGGCCAACAGCGCCTTGACCCATTCACCCTCGGGGTTGCGGTACATCGGCTCGTCGATGGAGTAATCGAAGGCCACGGCGACCTTGGATTTCTTGCTCCAGGCGGCCAATTTATCGGCAATGTCAGTCTTGATCGCTTCGGTGGGCTTGCCGACCGGTACCCGCAGGTTGACCGCAAGCTTGAAGGTCTTCTCATCCATCCCGACGAACGTCAGGGACGCGGTCAGCGGGCCCATGAAGGCATCGGAAAAACCAATGCCCAGTTTGCTGCCCAGATAGTCCAGGCCCCAGTTGTCGGCGGCGTAGCGGGCGGCGTCGGTGATGTGGTTGTGTTTGAGCGCGACCTTACCGTCCAGGCCATTGATGAAGTCCAGCATCCGCGCGACCGGGTTGATGCCTGACTCGGGCTCGGAGGAGTGGGCGGATACGCCGGTGAAGGTCAGTTGCACGTCCTTGCCGACGACCTGGGTGCCCACTTCGAAATTGCCACCGTTGCGCTTGGCATAGTCGGTAGCGGCCTTGAGCAGGTCGGCGGCCAGTTTGGCAGGCTTGTCGCCGGTAAAGGTGGCCACGGAGGTCGACGGAATCTGATTGGTCGCCAGGCCGCCGGTCAATGCGGTGATTTGCGCACCCTTGCCCTGTGCGGTACGCCGAGCGAAGTTCGCCATGACGGTGCCGTAGCCTTTCTCGGCTATCACCACCGGGTAGCCGCCATCCAGCGCCAGGTTGTAGTTGGGCGTCGGGTTGCGTTCGAAATAATAGGGAATGGCGTCGCCGGTGGTTTCCTCGGTGGTGTCGACCAGCAGCTTGAAGTTGCGCGCCAGTGGCAGTTTTTCTTCCTTGATGATCTTCATGGCGTAGAGCGCCACGACGATGCCGTTCTTGTCGTCCTCGGTGCCCCGGCCATACATGCGGTCGCCCACCAGGGTGACCTTGAACGGGTCGAGGCGGGTGCCGTCTTTCAACACCCAGTTTTGCGGCGTGACCGGCACCACGTCGGCATGGGCATGGATACCGACGACTTCGTCACCGCTGCCTTCGAGGGAAATCTCATAGACGCGGTTGTCGATGTTGCGGAAGTTCAGCTTGAACGCCTCGGCCAGGCTTTTGATCTTGTCGGCGATCTTGAGGAATTCCGGATTCTCGTGCTGGGCTACACCGTCCTTGCGAAAGGTCGGGATGGCGACCAGTTCCTTCAGCGTCTCGGTGGCGGCTGTGCCGTATTTCACTCGGGCGTAGAGGCCCAGCAGGCGATGGATTTCGTTCTGTTGTTCAGCCGACAGGGTTTTGTTGTCCTGGAAGGCGCTGATGGCCGGGCCGAGGTTCGCGGTTTTGGCGAGGTCGCTTTTGGCTACTTCTGCGAGGAACTGCCGGAAATCGGTGACGGAGGTGTCGGAGAAGGTTTTGACGAGGGTCGCGCTTTGTTGTGCAGTGATATTGGCGTTGGCCGACATTGCGAATGACGACAGGCTGGACAGTATGAGGGTGGCAACGGCAAGACGCTTGAACGGGAAGTTCATGGTGGCAGGCATTCCTTTGCAGGGGAGAAGTGTCGTTTGAAGAAACAATCACTTACAACCTAACACCATGAACCCGCGGCGGGGGAGCCCTTGAACAGAATTTGTCGCCCGGAAAAGCGAAAACGGCGCAGAAATGAAAAGTCCATACCAACCACCCGGCACTCAGTGTGGGAGCGAGCTTGCTCGCGATAGCGATGGGTCAGCTTGCATCCCTGCTGATCCTGTTGACGTCATCGCGAGCAAGCTCGCTCCCACAGGGTATCTGTGTGGGACACACATGTTGGGAACACCCACGCCCACAGGGGAAGCGGGTGGGTATCGTTTAATGCGGTGCGCGTGGAATGGTCTTGAGCAGGTCTTCAGGGCTGATATGACCCACCACGGGTTGCGCCGAGCTGCCGGGCAATGGCAGGTCAAGGATGTGCCCCTTGATCTTGCCGACCACATGCATCTCGCAGGGTTTGCAGTCGAATTTCAACGTCAGCACTTCATCGCCATGTATCAGTTGCATCGGCGCGACCTTGGTGCGCACGCCGGTGACACCCTTGGCCTGCTTGGGGCAGAGGTTGAACGAGAAGCGCAGGCAGTGCTTGGTGATCATCACCGGCACTTCACCGGTTTCCTCGTGGGCCTCGAACGCCGCATCGATCAGCTTGACCCCGTGGCGATGATAGAAGTCCCGGGCTTTCTGGTTGTAGACGTTGGCCAGGAACGACAGGTGCGACTCCGGGTACACCGGCGGCGGGCTGGTCTCGGCCTTGCGGCCACCCCGTGGATGAGCCGCCACACGAGCAGCGGTCAGGGCCTCGATGGCTTCGCGGCGCAAGGCCTTGAGCTGCGAGTTGGGAATGAAGAACGCCTGGGGCGCATCCAGCTCGATGGCGGTGGCGTGGTATTCGGTGGTGCCCAGTTGGCCAAGCAGGTCGTGCAGTTGCTCCAGGGCCTGTTCCGGCTTGTTGGCCAGGCCGAACGGCCCGTCCAGGGCGACGTTGGCGCTGATGCCTTCCTCACTGGTGGCGGTCAGTTCCAGGCGCTCTTCGCGCAGGTGTGCGACCCAGGCCAGGCCGACCCGGCGCTCGGAGGAGGTCTTGAGCAACGCTTGCTGCCAGTTGTGATCCAGGTTGCGGCTCAACGGGTGGTTGGGACGCAACTGGTACATGCCGGCCGGCATTTCGTTGGGCTCGACGCGGTAGCGGTAGCGCTTCTGGCCGTCCTCTTCGAATTCACCCTTGGGCTCGGCGATGTTGGCGCGGAAACCGACGACTTCGCGCTTGACCAGCACGTTGAGGCCGTCGCCGTTGGACAGCGGATCGAAGGTCACCACTTGCAGGTCGCGCTTGCCGACCTTTTCCACCACGCCCACCGGCACGCCGGTAAAGGTTGGCGAATCGAAGGCGCCGATGTCTATCTTGCGCTCGCTGACGAAATAGTCGGTGCTGCCACGGTGGAAGGTCTTGTCCGGATCGGGCACGAAGAAGTGCGCAGTGCGGCCGCTGGACGCGCGGGCCAGGTCCGGACGGTCTTCGAGGACATCGTCCAGGCGCTGGCGGTAATAGGCGGTGATGTTCTTCACATAGCCCATGTCCTTGTAGCGCCCTTCGATCTTGAACGAACGTACGCCGGCTTCGACCAGGGCACGGATGTTGGCGCTCTGGTTGTTGTCTTTCATCGACAGCAGGTGTTTTTCATAGGCGACCACCCGACCCTGGTCATCCTTGAGGGTGTAGGGCAGGCGACAGGCCTGGGAGCAGTCGCCACGGTTGGCGCTGCGGCCGTTCTGGGCGTGGGAGATGTTGCACTGGCCGGAAAACGCCACGCACAGCGCACCGTGGATGAAGAACTCGATGGCCGCATCGGTCTCGTCGGCGATGGCACGGATTTCCTGCAGGTTCAGCTCACGGGCCAGGACCAGTTGCGAGAAGCCGGCCTGGTCGAGAAACTTTGCCCGGGCCAGGGTGCGGATGTCGGTCTGGGTGCTGGCGTGCAGCTCGATGGGCGGGATATCCAGCTCCATCACCCCTAGGTCCTGGACGATCAACGCGTCGACGCCAGCATCGTACAACTGGTGGATCAGCTGGCGGGCCGGCTCCAGTTCATTGTCGTGCAGGATGGTGTTGATGGTCGTGAACACACGGGCGTGGTAGCGATGGGCGAACTCCACCAGCCGGGCAATATCGCCCACCTCGTTGCAGGCGTTGTGACGCGCGCCGAAACTCGGGCCACCGATGTACACGGCGTCGGCGCCATGCAGGATGGCCTCGCGGGCGATGCTCACGTCGCGGGCGGGGCTGAGCAATTCCAGATGATGTTTGGGCAAGGACATTTGTTTTTAGTCAGGCTGGTCACGGTCGAAGCGCGCATTGTAGCCGCCAGGCGCCTCGTCGGCACCTGTGGACTTGGTTTTGCACGATCCTGACCGATGCGCGGCACTCCCGCGGGTTCACCCCGGCGTCGATTCGGCGCTGCACCACCGGTTGCGCCCGGTGTTCTTGGCCAGGTACAAGAAGGCATCGGCGGCCCTGATCAGCATGGCCGGGGTGACGTCCTCGCCGCTGGGCTGGCAGGTGGTGACGCCCGCGCTGATGGTCACAATGCCCAAGGGATGGTCGCCATGTTCAATGTTCAAGGCCCTGACCGCTTCGAGGATTTGCTGCACGACCTTGGTGGCGCCGGCGCTGTCGGTGTTTGGCAGCAGCACGGTGAACTCTTCACCGCCGTAGCGGACCGCCAGGTCGCCCGGCCTTTTGATGGTCTGCCCGAGCGCGGCTGCAATCGCCCGCAGACAATCGTCCCCGGCGGCATGGCCATATCTGTCGTTGAAACGCTTGAAGTAATCGACGTCGAGCATGATCAGGGCCAGAGACGAACCCTGGCGCCTGGCCAGGCGGATCTCATCGGCCAGGGCGATGTCCAGCCGCCTGCGGTTGCCCAGTCCGGTCAGGCTGTCGGTCAGCGCCATGTCGCGCATGGCCTGGTGGGCGCTGCGAATCTGCTTCTCCATGGCCATGCGGTAGCGCAGCTGGCTCAACACGATGAGCCCGAAGCCCACCAGGATCGCGATCAGGAAAATCAGCACCAAACCGGTCTTGAACAGGTCGCGGCGCCAGGGCGCGATGATCGATTCGCGGGACAGGCCGGCTTCCACCACCAGCGGGTAAGTGGTCAGGGCCCGGTAGCCGTACAGGCGCTCGGTATCGTCGACGACAGCCTTGGCCTCGGCAACCCCTTGGTTGGAGGTGGGTAAATGTTCCCTGAAAATCACGCTGTTGACGAGGCTCTTGCCAATCACCGACGCGACGAAGGGACGTCGGACCAGGATCGTTCCGCTGCGCTTGGCCAGGACCAGCGCGCCTTTGCCATCGATTTTGAAGTCGCCGTAGTAGTCGACGAAATAGCTGACCTTCACGGTCCCCAGCAATACGCCGGCAAACGAGCCGTCGGGGTTGTTCAGGCGGCGGGAAATGGGAATGATCAGGTCGTTGGTGGAACGGCTCTTGACGACGTCACCGATGCGCACGCCTTGATCCTCGTGGGTGCGGTGGTATTGGAAGTAGTCGCGGTCGGCGTTGTTCGCCATTTCCGGGATCACTTCCTTGTCCGTCACCAGCCACTGGCCGTCCGGGCCATAGATAAACAACCCGTGCAGTTGCGGCATGATGGCGGCCTGCTGCACCAATAGCTTGTGGATGCGTGGGATGTCCATGTTCTGCAGGCCATCGCCTTCCACCCGTTCGGCGAGGGCGGCGGTGACCACATCCACTTGTCGAATGGTATCTTCAGCGTGTTGGGCCGTCGCCCGCGCCAGGTTCGTCACCGAATCCCGGGCAGACGCAAAAGCGGCGCGGTAGTCGCGCCAGGTCCGCCAGCCTTCGACGGCCAGGAAGGCGATGACGACCACGAGCATGAAACTCACGGTCAGCCGGAATGCCGCTCCTGCCCGCACAGCTTGCTGGGAGAAGGCTTCATCGGGGCTATCGATCTTGGGCTCTGGCTGCTTGCGTCCGAGCATTGACGTATCCTTTCCACGGCGGGTCCGCACCTTTCACGGCGCAGCCTATCCTATTCGAATTCAGCATGTTAGCTAACTGCGACGAGGCAGGTATTAGCGGCGACACACGATTGGGGAGAAAGGTTTCATGAAAGTCGGCGTCATTTCCGATACCCACGGCTTGCTGCGCCCCGAAGCGCTTGCCGCGCTGCAAGGCTGTGAGCGGATCATTCATGCCGGTGATATCGGTAGCCCGGAAATCCTCGACGTCCTGGCATCCATCGGCGAGCTGCACGTGGTGCGCGGCAACAACGATCTGGAGGCCGAGTGGGCAGGGCACCTTGCCGATTGCCTGCAATTCGACCTGGGGGGATGGCCGGTACTGCTGGTCCATGACATCGCGGATGTGCCGTCGCCACTCGACCCGGGCGTGAGGCTGGTGATCACCGGCCATTCCCATAAACCGCTGGTCGAGTGGCGTGGCGAACGGCTCTACCTCAATCCTGGTAGCGCCGGCCGGCGACGGTTCAAGTTGCCGGTGACGCTGGCGCTGGTTGAGGTGGAGGCCGGCGCGATCGAGCCGCGGATCGTTCAATTAGTGGAATGACCGCTATCGCGAGCAAGTTCGCTCCCACAGGGGAATCGGTGTCGAGCACACATTTCGGGCCCGCTGAAGATCCAGTGTGGGAGCGAGCTTGCTCGCGATGAGGGCGGTACATCCCTCGGTGCTTACCGCGCCACTTGAGCCTCGACCAGGGTTGGATAATCCGTATAGCCGCGTTCTTCGCCCTGATAGAACGTAGCCGCGTCAGGCGCGTTCAATGCCAGGCCTTGTTTGAAACGCTCCACCAGATCCGGGTTGGCCAGGAACGGCGTCCCGAACGCGACCAGGTCCGCGTCGCCGCGGCTGATGGCCGTGGCCGCACGTTCGGCGCTGTAACCGCCGTTGGCGATGTAAGGCCCACCGAAACGGCGTTTGAGTTCCAGGAAGTCGAACGTGCCTTCACCCAGCTCTACGATGTGCAGGTAGGCTAGGCCATAACGGCTGAGCATCCTGGCGGCGTAGTCGAAAGTCGCCTGGGGGTTG
Source organism: Pseudomonas sp. R151218B TE3479 (assembly GCF_053629195.1). Classification (NCBI taxonomy): domain Bacteria; kingdom Pseudomonadati; phylum Pseudomonadota; class Gammaproteobacteria; order Pseudomonadales; family Pseudomonadaceae; genus Pseudomonas; species Pseudomonas sp. R151218B TE3479. Next base: position 4,607,975 of record NZ_JBRJHV010000001.1, on the reverse strand, counting down.
CTGTCGCTCATCGAGAAATAGCTGAAGATCGGCGACAGGCGAACACCCACACGGCTGGCACCAAAGACTTCAATCACCGACTCGACCACTTCCTTGAGGAAACGGGCACGATTCTCGACCGAGCCGCCGTAGGCATCGGTGCGTTGGTTGGTGCCGTCACGCAGGAACTGGTCGATCAGGTAGCCATTGGCGCCATGGATCTCCACGCCGTCGAAGCCGGCCAGCTTCGCGTTGACAGCGGCCTGGCGGAAATCAGCCACCACGCCGGGGATTTCATCGAGCTCCAGCGCCCGTGGCAGTTCATAAGGCTTGAGGCCTTCAGGGGTGTAGATCTCGCCGTCGGCCTTGATTGCCGAAGGGGCTACGGGCTGGGCGCCATTGACTTGCACCAACGGGTGGGAGAGCCGGCCCACGTGCCACAGCTGCAGGAACATCTGTCCGCCTTTGGCGTGAACCGCGTCGGTCACGTGTTTCCAGCCGGCGATTTGTTCGGGGGTAAAAATCCCCGGTGTTCTCAGATAACCCTTGCCCTGGGCGGACACCTGGGAGCCTTCGCTGATGATCAGGCCGGCGCTGGCGCGTTGGCTGTAGTACTCGGCCATCAGCGCCGTGGCCGCATCGCCTGCTCCTGCGCGACTGCGGGTCATCGGCGCCATGATCATGCGGTTTTTCAGGGACAGCTTGCCAAGTTGGGCACGGGACAGCAGAAGATCGAGACCGATGTCAGTCATGATGCACCTCTAAGGAATGGGGATGGACAGGTATTGAGTCGAGGGTCGGTCAGGCCAACCGACCCTCTTGCTGCAAAAGGGCGCCGATGCGCTGGATTTCTTGCTCGCCTTTTTCCAGGGCGGCCTCGCTGGTGTGCACGGAGTAATAACCCATCACCAGGTCGTGGGGATGCTTGACCGCCGAACCGAGCACGAAGGAGGTCGCGCCCTGGGCAACGATGTCGATGGCTGCCCCGGATTCTTCGAACACCACCATTTCCCCGGCATTGACGTTGCCGCCAGCGTCGAGGCTGCCGTCGTTGACCGCCAGCCAGGCAACGGTGTGCCCAGCCGGTGGCGTATAGCGCCAGCGTTCCTGGTCTTTCAATTGCACAGCCAAGTAGTTCATGCCCGCCGGGGCTGCAACGCTGCTGCGAGCCGCGCCATGTTGGCCGAGCAACACCAGCGCCGGACCCTCCCGGCGGATAGCGGAGGGCGCCAGGTAGACACTGTGGGCCGGGGCATTCTCTTCATCGGCCGGCAGCGCGACCCAAAGCTGGAAGCCTTTGATCGGCGAGCCCCCCACTGGCCTGCCGTCATGCCATACACCATTGCCTGCGTGCATCCATTCCATGCCGCCGGAGGGCAACACGCCCGATTGACCGGTGGTGTCTTCGTAAGTCACCTGGCCGTCGATCATGTAGGTCAGCGTTGCGATCCCGGAGTGGGGGTGCATGCCGAAACCTTTTGGCATGACGTTGTCCGTGAAAGCGAAGAGGTCGAGAAACACAAAGGGCTTGCAGAGTTGGCCGAGGTCGCCCGGGCTCATGAGGCGCGTGATCGGCCCGTGGCGGTTGCCCCGGGTGCGGTGGACGATGGTACGCGGTGGCGCTGCGACGATGCTGTTCATGGATGACCTCGGATTCTTGAGCGTTGGTGGCCTCGATGCGAGAAGGATAAGTGCCTGGCAATAGATTGATTAGTCGATACAATCGGATTGAACTCATCCAAAAAATGAAGGAATCGCGACCTGATGCTCGATCTGAATGATGTCGCACTGTTTGTCCAGGTGGTGCGCAGCGGCAGCTTTGCCGAAGCAGCCAGGCGGCTGGGCATGCCTTCCAATACCGTGAGCCGGCGGGTCCAGCAGTTGGAGGCGCAATTGGGGAAGCGACTGTTGCAACGCTCCACTCGCAAACTCACGCTGACTCAGGTGGGGCAGGGGTTCTATGAACGCTGCGTCAGCGCCGTGGATGGGCTGACCGAGGCGGGGCAGGAACTGATGAAGGGCAGCGATGAACCCAGTGGCCTGGTGCGTATCGCGGCGATGGCGGATTTCTTCGATTTTTTCCCGATGCAATGGGTGGCCGACTTTCTCGTCGCGCATCCTCGGGTGCAGCTAGATTTCGTGCTCAGCGATGCCAATGTCGACCTGATTGCCGACCGCATCGACGTGGCCTTTCGCGGCGGTCCGCTACAGGACTCCGGGTATGTCGGGCGCCAACTCATCAAGAACGAAGGTGATGGGATGGTCGCCAGTCCCGCCTACATCGCCAAGCGCGGTGCGCCGACTTCGCTGCAGGAGTTGGCTCACCACGACAGCGTGACCTTTGCCCATCCCAGCGGCTTGAGTCACTGGCGGCTCATTGGTCCGGACGGCACCGAGGAAGAGGTGCAGGTTCCCAGCCGCTTCAACGCCAACACCGCTCAAGCGTTGCGCAAGGCTGCCGTGGCGGGCCTGGGCATCGCCGTGCTGCCCTCGGCGCTGAGCAGCGTGGACCTGGAAGCTGGAAGGCTGGTACGTGTGTTGCCGCAATACCAGCGTATTGGCTTCGGCCTCAATGTGCTCTATCCGAGCCGGCGTCAATTGCCGCTGGCGGTCTCCGCGTTCATTGGGCTGGTGATGGAAAAGCTGGAGCTCAAGGCGTTTCCGGCGCGGTTGAACTGAGCTGGCGATTACGATCCGAGTCTGTGCCCACCGTTTGATCCTGGTTCAGCGAAGTGCATCGCAGAATCCGCGAATCGCTTCGCAGGCCTGGCGCAAGGACGCATCATCCAGAGCGTAGGCAATGCGAATGTAAGGGCCAAGACCGAACGCGCTGCCGTGTACCACTGCCACGTCTGTTTCATCGAGCAGCGCGTGAGCGACATCTTCATCGGTGTGCAGCACCCGTCCTCCGGATGAGGTCCGGCCGATCAAGCCGGCACAGGAGGCGAACGCATAGAAGGCTCCACCCGGGCTTGTGCAGGCAAGACCCGGCGTGGCATTCAGCAGCGCCACCATCAAGTCGCGACGACGCTGAAACACGGCACGGCTTGCGCGAATGAAGTCCTTGGGGCCGTCCAATGCAGCCAAGGCTGCTTGTTGGGAGATTGAGCTGGCGCCCGAGGTCTGCTGCCCTTGGAGTTTTTCCATGGCCTCCAGCAGCCAGCGTGGCCCGGTGGCAAAACCGATGCGCCAGCCCGTCATGGCATAGGCCTTGGAAACCCCGTTCATGGTCAGGGTGCGCGAAGCCAGTCGTGGTTCGACTTGGGCAAGGGTATGGAACACCTGATCATCGAAGATCAAATGCTCGTAGATGTCGTCCGCCAGGATCAGCACGTGAGGATGAGCCAGCAACACGTCGGCCAGGGCCTGCAGTTCTTCCCGGCTATACACCGCACCGGTCGGGTTGGACGGCGAGTTGAGGATCAACCAGCGGGTCTGCGGGGTGATCGCCGCATCCAGCGCGGCGGGCGTCAACTTGAAGCCGCTGTCGGCATCGCAGGTGACAATCCGGGACTCGCCGCCACAGAGCTGGACCATCTCCGGATAACTGACCCAATAGGGCGCCGGCACGATGACCTGGTCCCCCTCGTCAAGGGTCGCGGCCAGGGCGTTGTAGATGACCTGCTTGCCACCGTTGCAGACCAGGGTGTCCTGCCAGGTGACGTCAAGGCCGTTTTCCCGGCGGAATTTGGCCGCCACCGCTTCGCGCAGCGAACGCACGCCGGCGACCTGGGTGTAGCGGGTATGACCCTGTTCGATGGCCTCGATCGCCGCCTCGCGAATGTGCTTGGGCGTATCGAAATCAGGCTCGCCGGCGCACAGCGAAATGATATTCGCCCCCTGTGCGCGACGTTCGGCCACCCGGTCCATGATCCGATAGGTCGCCGAGGGTTGCGCACGCGCCAGGCGCCGATTCAGTCGTTGGATGTCGACGCTCATGCGCGGGTTCTCCACTCGGTCAGGTTCATCAGTTCCAAGGTCGAGCGGCCTTCGGTCAATGCTTGCATCATCTGTGCTTCCTTGTTGGCGCGGGCTTCGCCTTCGGCCAGGGTTCGTGCGACATCCGCCTTGGGAATGATGATCACACCGTCTTCGTCAGCCACCACCAGGTCGCCTTGGGCAACATGGGCACCGTTGAAGTTGAACGGCTGGCCCACCGACGGCGCGCTGGCCTTGACCGTGCCTTTGACCGAAATGCCTCGGGCAAACACCGGGAACCGGCGTCTTTTCAGCGCCGCGATATCCCGCACGCCACCATCGATGACCAGGCCGACCACGCCCGCTGTTTCAGCCGCCACGGTGAGCACTTCGCCCCAGTAGCCGGCGATGAAACTACCGGTGCCCACGACCAGCACGCTACCACGGGGTGCGCGTTCCATGGCCAGGTGCAGGGCCAGGTTGTCACCCGGCGAGCATTCCAGTGGGTAAGCGGGCGCGGCGATGAAGGCACCGTCCCAGACCGGGCGGATCGCGCTGTCGACCGCGCAAGGCTGGTGGCAGGCTTCATACAGGGTCGAACTGCCCAAAACCTTGGCCCGGGCGTGAAAATCCTTGGGGAACAGGAGCGTGGTCATCAGACTTTCCTCTGCAGGCTGTGGTAGCCCAGTGCGGCGCGGGCTTGCTTCAAGGTCTTGCCTTGGGCGACCAGGGCACGGATGTCGGCCTCGACCGATTCGATCTGCCGGGCGCAGGCCGCCACTTCCGCGGCCCGGTCACGGGGGACGATCACCACGCCGTTGGCGTCGGCGACCACGATGTCACGGGCACAGACCCGGGCGGTGCCGATGGACACCGGCTGGTTCACCGACTGCACCTGCACGCGGTCCTTGCCGGTGCGCATGAAGCGGCCTTTGCTGAAGATCGGATAGCCGTCGCCCAGGGCCTTGTTCACGTCACGGCAGACACCGTCGATGACGGTGGCGGCGATCTGCCGCGAGCCTGCGTACTGGGTCATGATGTCGCCCCACACGGTGCAGTCGGTGCGGCCGCCATTGTCGATGACCACTACGTCGCCAGCAGCCACGTCTTCGATGAAGTCGCCCACCGTGCCCGGCGGAGTGCTGGCCGAGACGTATTGCACAGTAAATGCCGGCCCGACGATGACTTGGTTGTAGTTGTCCAAAGGGGCTACGCCGAGGCATTGGCCGGGCAGGCCGAGTTTGTCCAGTGCGTCGGAGATACCTGGGGTGTCCAGGCCTTCGAACAAGGCGACCAGGCTTCTATCTTCAAGGTTCATCAGGAGTGCTCCACGTGGATGGCTTCGAACTGGGTGTCATGCATCACTTCGGCGACCGAGCGACCGCTGCGCACCGCCTCGACCATGCCGTCCTGGCGGCGGGCGATGCGCTCGCCCAGGTCGAGCACCTTGTCGATGTGGGTCTGGGGAATGAAGACGGTCCCGCACTTGTCGGCAATGACAAAGTCGTCTTCGCTGACATCGACGCCAGCGACGGGGATGGTCACTGCCGCGTCGATTTGAATGACGCGGTTGCGGGCACTGACCATGGTCACGCCGCGGCCAAACACCGGATAGCCAATGGCTTCGCTGCCGTCGATGTCGCGGCTGAAGCCGTCGATCACCGTGCCGCGCACCTGCTTGCCGACCGCGGCGTTGGCGAGAATGTCGCCCCAGCAAGAGACGCCTTCGATTCCACCTGCGATCACCAAGACGCGATCATCGCTGTCGATCTGCTCCACCACCGGGGTGATCAGGTGGACCGTGGGGACGTTGTCGGATTTAGCGGCCAGCAGCACGGTACTGGCGCGGCCGACGATCTTCGGGCAATTCCATAATGGCCGTAGCCCAACGGTGGCTCCCGGCAACCCGAGGAAATCCAGAGCGTCGGACACCGTGTTGGTGTCCAGCGCCGCCAAGCGATCCAGCAAACTCATAGCATTCATGGGCAAACCCCTAAGGTGGCGGAGGGGCCCAGTGTCGAGGAGGATGTTTCATAGGTATATTACTGATCACGTAACCCACAGATACGCTGAACCTATGGATCGCCCATGATCAACTTCCGTTTGATTCGTCATCTCTGGCTGTTCCTGGCGGTTGCCGAGGAACAGAATTTCGGTCGCGCGGCCAAGCGCCTGGGCATGTCCCAGCCACCGCTGAGCGAGCAGATCCAGGTGCTTGAGCAGGCGCTCAAGGTCAAGTTGTTCGAGCGTTCGCGACGTGGGGCGCAACTGACCCCCGTGGGGGCGGCGATCCTGCCGGCGGTGCGTAAATTCGCCGATCAACTGGAGCGCCTGGAACTGGCCGTGGAAGAAGCCGTGGCGGGGCAGTCGGGAATGCTGACCATCGGTGCGATCTCCACCGCCATGTTCGATGTGTTGCCAGGGTTGATCGAACAACTGAAGGCCGAGCATCCGCACCTCACCGTGTCTGTCCGCGAGATCGACAGTGTCGAAGCCGTGCCGGCATTGGAAGCTGGAGACATCGACCTGGCCTTCGCCCGGCTGGACGGGGACCTGGGGCATTCGATCAGGTCACTGCCGTTGAGGGAAGATCGCCTGGTGGTGGCCTTGCCCAGCAATCATCCCCTGGCTTCGCGGACAAGGATCAGCCTGTCGAGCCTGTCCACCGAGCCCTTGGTGATGTTTTCCCGCAAGGTCAGCCCGGTGTACTTCGATAACCTGATCGCGACCTGTCGGGCCAGCGGCTTTTCGCCTCGGGTACTGCATGAAGTGCGCTCCGTTGCGTCGCAAATTGCCTTCGTCAGCTATGGCCAGGGCATCGCGCTGGTGCCGGCGTCGTTGAAGAAAATGGCGCCGCAGAACGTGGTGTTCCGACCACTCAGCCAGAAGCTCAACGTCGTGACCACCGCCGTGGCCTGGAATGCCGGACGGCTCAATCCGCTGGTGGAGGAAGTGGTGGCACGTTTCCAGGGGCGAGGACGAACAGAGGGTTGATTGATAGGTTTGGCATATCAAGGCAATCCCGAATCAGGAATTTACACAACCCTGGATTGCCCCGACATTGCGAGCCTGATTGCCGGCAATGCGTCCTGGCACACTCTGTTCACTCAAGGAATGACTCACGTGTCCCCAGTCGAAATGTTCTCTGAACTGAAACTCCCCCTGACCGTGGAAGGTGTTGCACTGAACCTCGCCACTCTGCGGCGTGAGGGCGAGCGTGCCCCTATCCTGTTCCTGCATGGATTTGGTTCGACCAAGGAAGATTATGCCGACATCGTGCTGCACCCGGCATTCGATGGTCATCCGTTTGTCGCCTATGACGCACCGGGTTGCGGCGAAACCCAGTGCGCCGACCTTTCCCGGATCAGCATTGCGTTCCTGCTGGAAACGGCCCTGCAGGTACTGGCGCATTTCGACATCGAACGTTTTCATCTGGTGGGCCATTCCATGGGCGGGTTGACCGCACTGATGCTGGCCCATCACTTCCCTGGCCGGGTGCTCAGCTTTGTCGATATCGAAGGCAACGTGGCCCCGGAAGACTGTTTCCTCAGTCGACAGATCATGGACTATCCGAGCAGTGATCCCGAGGCGTTTTTCACCGCCTTCATCGAGCGTGCCCGCCACGCGCCGGCCTACGCCAGTGGTCTTTATTCGGCGAGTCTCAGGCATAAGGTCCGCGCCGGCGCCGTGCCGGGGATTTTCCACTCCATGGTCGAGCTCTCCGACAATGCCGACCTGATGGGCAAGTTTATCGGCTTGCCGTGCCCGAGGATGTTCATGTTCGGCGAGCAGAATGCCTCGTTGTCCTACCTGTCGCACCTCCAGGCCGGAGGTGTCCGGCTGGCGCCGATCGCCGATTGCGGGCATTTCCCGATGTACTCCAACCCCGTGGCGATGTGGCAACAGATCGCCGATTTCCAGGCCGGTGTCGTAGCGGGATAAGCCCGTTGTGCCGCACCCCAATACCGTGGCGAGGGGCTTGCTCCCGCTAACAGCCTAAAAGCTGAACGCCATCAGCCTGACAGACCTTGGTGGTCGGTTTGGGGCCGCTGCGCAGCCCAGCGGGGGCATGCTCCCTCGCCACAGGTTCCGCATGTCTCAGGTGCAAACAAGACTTGCCTTGTTCCCTTGGGCATCACCCCCGGTCAGTAGCCCATTTTTTTCCTTCCCAGCAACGATAAAAACCCTCGTTTCGCAAATCCCCGCCTGCCAACACAATCGCCTCGACACCTCATCTCGATAACCCCAACCGATGAACAACAAGAAAACAGAACCCGAGGCGGCGCCGTGCCCGCCTGAATCGAACCTATTGTCGGAAGTGCACAGACATGCCTGTTGAAACCCTACGCATCGATACGCTTGTTATAGGCGCCGGCCAGGCCGGCGTGGCCATGAGTGAGCACTTGAGCCGACAAGGCGTGCCTCATCTTGTCGTGGAGCGCAGCCGCATTGCCGAGGCCTGGCGCACGGCGCGTTGGGATTCGCTGGTGGCCAACGGACCGGCCTGGCACGACCGCTTTCCGGGGTTGGAATTCGAAGGGCTCGACCCGGATGCCTTCGCGACGAAGGACCAGGTGGCCGATTACTTCGAAGCCTATGCCCGCCAGTTCAACGCACCGATCCGTACGGGCGTGGAGGTCCGGGGCGTCGAGCGCAATATCGGGCGTCCGGGCTTCACCGTGGAAACCTCCGAAGGCCTGATCGAAGCGGTCCACGTGGTCGTCGCCACCGGGCCCTTCCAGCGGCCGGTGATTCCACCGATTGCGCCGGACATGGCGACGGTCACCCAGCTTCACTCGGCTCAGTATCGCAACCCCGGGCAATTGCCCGAGGGGGCTGTGTTGGTGGTGGGCGCCGGGTCGTCGGGGGTGCAGATCGCCGATGAACTGCAGCGCGCCGGCAAGCAGGTCTATCTCTCGGTGGGGGCCCACGATCGTCCGCCCCGGGCCTATCGTAACCGCGATTTCTGCTGGTGGCTCGGCGTGCTGGGCGAGTGGGATGCGGAGGCGGTCCAGCCGGGCAAGGAGCACGTCACCATCGCGGTGAGTGGTGCCCGTGGTGGCCATACCGTGGATTTTCGCCGGCTGGCCCACGAGGGCATCACCTTGGTGGGGCTGACGAAATCGTTCAATGGCAGCGTGGTGACCTTTGAACCGAATCTGGCCGAAAACATCGCCCGCGGCGACGAAAACTACCTGGCGCTGCTGGATGCCGCCGACGCCTACATCGCCCGCAACGGCCTGGACTTGCCGCTTGAGCCTGAAGCTCGTCATCGGCTGCCTGATCCGCAATGCCTGACCCAGCCGATCCTGGAGCTGGACCTGGTTGCCGCCGGCGTGACCAGTGTCATCTGGGCCACCGGCTACTCGGTGGACTACAGCTGGCTGAAGGTCGACGCGCTCAACGCCAACGGCAAGCCTCGTCACCAACGTGGGGTTTCCAGCGAGCCGGGCCTGTATTTCGTCGGCCTGCCCTGGCTGTCACGACGCGGCTCGGCGTTCATCTGGGGCGTGTGGCATGACGCCCGGCATATTGCCGACCACATCGTGAAGCAACGCATTTACCTCGCCTATCAAGATGCTGCCCAGCGCCAGGCCCCGGCACTCGACAGCGATTCACACCGTTCGAAAACCAGTCTCACGGGAGTTCGTTGATGCCTACTCACACGCGTATTCGCATGTTCAATACCAAGGACACCTACCCGAACCAGACGCTGGACAACGACCTGTGCCAGGCCGTACGTGCCGGCAACACCGTCTACGTGCGCGGTCAGGTCGGCACCGACTTCAACGGTCAACTGGTGGGGCTGGGTGATCCTCGCGCCCAGGCCGAGCAGGCCATGCGCAACGTCAAGCAATTGCTGGAAGAGGCCGGCAGCGACCTGAGCCACATCGTCAAGACCACGACGTACCTGATCGACCCGCGCTATCGCGAGCCGGTGTACCAGGAGGTCGGCAAGTGGCTCAAGGGCGTGTTTCCGATCTCCACCGGCTTGGTGGTCAGTGCCCTGGGCCAGCCGCAGTGGCTGATGGAAATCGACGTGATCGCGGTGATCCCTGAATAAGGAACGGAACATGACCTTTTCCATCGTTGGACGCTGTGCCGAAACCGGCCAGTTGGGCATCGCCATCAGTTCCTCGAGCATTGCCGTCGGTGCACGTTGCCCCTGGTTGCGCGCGGGCGTCGGTGCCGTGTCGAGCCAGAACATTACCCTGCCGGCCCTGGGCCCGCAGGTTCTCGATGAACTGGCGGGCGGCCTGGCGGCGCAAGCGGCGCTGGAGCGGATTCTGGCGCGCAACGGCTACAGCCAATATCGGCAAGTGGCGGTGATCGATGCCGAGGGCCGCACGGCGATTTTCAGCGGCGAGCATACCCTGGGCACCCACAACGCAGTGGCCGGTGAGCAATGCGTGGCGGCTGGCAATCTGTTGGCCAACGCTGGGGTGATCGAGGCCATCGTCACGGCCTTCGAGCAGGGCGGTGGTTGTCTTGCGTCACGCTTGATGAGCGCGTTGCGGGCCGGGCAGGCGGCGGGCGGGGAGGCCGGGGCGGTGCATTCGGCGGCGCTTTCAGTGGTCGATGACCTGACCTGGCCCATCGTCGATCTGCGGGTGGATTGGGCCGAGGAAAATCCCATCGGCGAGCTGGAAAAACTCTGGCTCGCCTATCAGCCGCAATTGCAGGATTACCTGACCCGCGCGCTCAACCCGACGCTGGCGCCGAGTTATGGAGTGCCGGGTGATGAGTGAGCTGCGCAGTCGCGCGCTGCTTGCCGAACTGGTGAGCTTTGCCACGGTCAGCCGCGATTCGAACCTGGCCTTGATCGAGTTCGTGCGCGACTACTTGCAAGGGCTGGGCGTGAACAGCGAGCTGATCTATAACGCCGAGCGAACCAAGGCCAACCTGCTGGCGAGCATTGGCCCGGCGCTGCCCGGTGGCGTGGTGTTGTCCGGTCACACCGATGTGGTGCCGGTGGACGGGCAAGCCTGGACGGTCGAGCCGTTCTGCCTGACCGAGATGGACGGCAAATGGTTCGGGCGCGGCACGGCGGACATGAAGGGATACCTGGCCTCGGTGCTCGCGGCGGTGCCGGTGTTCTTGTCCAGCCCGCTTCGGCGACCGGTGCACCTGGCGTTTTCCTATGACGAAGAAGTGGGTTGCCTGGGCGTTCACAGCTTGCTGGAGGTGTTGGTTCGGCGGATTGCGCAACCGGCCCTGTGCCTGATTGGCGAACCCACCCAACTCCGACCGGTGCTGGGGCACAAAGGCAAGCTGGCGATGCGTTGTCATGTCCGAGGGGCGGCTTGCCATTCGGCCTATGCCCCTTACGGGGTCAACGCCATCGAACAGGCGGCGCGCCTGATCGGGCGGTTGGGCGAGATCGGTGCGCAACTGGCCGAACCCTCGCGGCACGACCCGCGCTTCGACCCGGCGTTTTCCACAGTGCAGGTCGGGGTGGTCCACGGCGGCACGGCGCTGAACATCGTCCCGGCGGACTGTCGTTTCGATTTCGAGGTACGCGCCTTGCCGGATTTCGATCCCCTCGTGGTGGCTGAGCAATTGCAAGGTTATGCCGAGCAGACCCTGCTGCCGGCCATGCAGGCGGTGGCGGGGGATACGGCGATCCGCTTCGAACCGTTGTCGGCCTACCCGGGCCTGGCCACTTCGCCTGACAGCGCGGCCGCCCGACTGGTTGCGCAGCTGTGTGGCAGCGACGCTTTCAGCACCGTCGCCTTTGGCACCGAAGGCGGCCTGTTCCATCAGGCCGGGGTGCCGACGGTGGTCTGTGGGCCCGGCAGCATGGACCAGGGGCACAAGCCCGACGAATACGTGAGCGTTGAACAAATGGCCGCCTGCGACCGCTTGATGGATCGGCTGGCGAGCTATCTCTGTGAACCCAATGATTGCTGACCGCAAGGTGCCTGAGGAGGACGATTTCAATGGAAGGAGATTCCTCGCGGTCAGCCAGGCGACACCCATGAACAGGCCGACAAGAGCCTTTGCTGTAGACCTTGCCGCCCGTATTTACGGTCACTTTTGAGTCCCGTCACCGGCTCGTGCGGGCGAGCCGGTATTTTCGAGGAACCGCTTCATGTCCAGATCCTTGCGTTGCAATATTGCGTGTGCCCTGGCGTTGTTGAGTACCAGTGTCCTGGCCGCGCCACAGAGCCTGACCGTGATTTCCTTCGGCGGCGCCACCAAGCAGGCCCAGGACAAGGCCTACTTCCAACCTTTCAATGTCAGCGGCGCGGGAAACATCGTGGCCGGCGAATACAACGGTGAATTGTCGAAGATCAAGGCCATGGTCGCCGCCGGCCACACCAGTTGGGACGTGGTCGAAGTGGAGAGCCCCGAGCTGTTGCGTGGTTGTGAGGAGGGGCTGTTCGAGAAGCTTGACCTGGGGCGCCTGGGCGACCCGGCGAACTATGTGCCGGGAGCGCTCAATGAATGTGGGGTCGCCACCTACGTCTGGTCGATGGTCCTGGCTTATGACCAGAGCAAGCTCGCCAAGGCACCCAAGTCCTGGGCGGATTTCTGGAACGTGGCCGAGTACCCGGGCAAGCGTGGCCTGCGCAAGGGCGCCAAGTACACCTTGGAAATCGCCTTGCTGGCCGACGGGGTCAAGGCACAGGACGTGTACAAGGTGCTGAACACCCCGGAAGGCGTGTCCCGGGCATTCGCCAAGCTCGACCAGATCAAGCCGAACATCCAATGGTGGGAAGCCGGCGCGCAACCGGCGCAGTGGTTGGTGGCGGGGGACGTGGCGATGAGTGCGGCCTACAACGGGCGCATCGCGTCGGCGCAAAAGGAAGGCATGAAGCTGAGTATCGTCTGGTCGCAGAGCCTCTACGACCCGGAGTACTGGGCCGTGGTCAAGGGCACGCCGAACAAGGCCCTGGCCGAGCAGTTCATTGCCTTTGCCAGCCAGCCGCAGACCCAGAAGGTGTTTTCCGAAAACATCCCTTATGGGCCGGTGCACCGCAAGACACTGGCGCTGTTGCCGACTGCGGTACAGGAACAGTTACCCACCGCCGAGGCCAACCTGGCTGAAGCCCAAGCCGTGGACGCGGAGTTCTGGGTCGACCATGGCGAGGAACTGGAACAACGCTTCAACGCCTGGGCGGCTCGCTAGACATAACACCTGTGGCGAGGGGATTTATCCCCGCTGGGCTGCGCAGCAGCCCCAATGCAGCCAACTCCATATCACCTGATATCTTGGATGTCAGGTTTTGGGGGCGCTACGCACCCCAGCGGGGATAAATCCCCTCGCCACAAAAGCAGGGTTGCGCTTTGTATCCCTTGGTTCAAGGCAGCCATTGCCTGAACTGTTCCTTGCAGTAGTCGACAAACAACTGCGCCGGCTTGGTAAGGTGCGCACGCTTGAGCCAGCCTGCCACCAACGCCGACCCCGTCACGTCCTCGGCGATGTCGACGCACACCAAGTGTTGCCCATCGTAGGTGCAGGTGGACTGCGGCCGGGTCACCAGCACGGCAAACCCGAATGCCTGGCCGACCATGCCCCGCACCATTTCGATGGACGGCGAGCTGAAGACAATATTGGGCGTCAGGCCCAGCTCCTCGAAGATGCTCACGAAATAGGTACGGCTGGGCTGCACATCCAGCAGGATCATCGGTTCGAGGGCCAGGTCGCGCAGCGACACCTGGGCCTGATCGGCGAAGCGATGGCCCACCGGCAACAACGCGTAGGGGCGTTGCGGCGCCGTCAGTGCTTCGGTCTCGATGGTACTGTCGAGGTCGTGTTCATAGAAAATCGCCAGGTCGAAACGCCCCCCCGTGAGGCCTTGCACCAGCTCCTGTTGCTCGCCATCCTGCACGCGGATTTCCACCCCCGGGAAGCGCTGGCGAAAACCCGCGATCAACCGCGGCAGGTAGAGCGGGGCGACGGTTTCGAAGCAACCGATGTCGATCTGCCCGCTGACCACATCGTTATCGGCCAGCGCGTTCTGCTCGAATTCCCGGGCCATGCGCAACAGCTCCTGGGCCTTGCGATAGAAGCGCGCACCGCCGGGCGTCAGCGATACTCCCTGGGCGTGATGACGAATGAGCAATTGCACACCGAAACTGTCTTCCAAGCCCTTGATGGCGGAGGCGATCGACGGCTGGGCGATGTACAGCTTGCGAGAGGCTTCGGCGACGCTGCCACATTCGACGGTGGTGACGAAGTACTTCAGCTGACGCAAGGAATAGGACGCCACGGCACACCTCGATCCGGATGATTTCTGCCTACCTTACCTTGTGCACGGAAGGCGGTGGGCGGGCATTGATACGGATTTTGCTGGGCAGTGACGATATTCAGGCTGGCTTGGGGACGAGCACCGGAAAAAAACGCCTGCCCAAGGATCGTTGGCAGGCGTCTGGGAAAGACCGGCGCACAAAGGAGGGACTGGCCGGGGGCGGAAACGGGTTTCAGGCCACCGGAATCAACGGGTCGGCGGCAGCCAGGGCGGTTGCGCGATCAGCCGCGGGCGGGTAGATCCACACCGTGTTGATCTGGGTCTTGAGGTCTTTGGCTTCTTGCCCGACCAACTTGAGCTGGCGATCCCAGCCTTCGGTATACACCGCGCCCCAGGCACCCAGGTCCAGGCAGGTCACATACTTGGGTTGGCTGTAGGCCATCGGCGCGACGCCCAGCAAATCGGCCGCGACGTTGTTGCCGGCATAGCGGCCCAGGGCGATGGCGTGCTGGCAGGACATCGCCGCATAGTTGCCCAGCGTGTCGGTGGCAGCGTAGGCCACGTCACCGCTGGCGAATATGTCGTTCTGGCCCAGGACTTTCAGGTTGGCATCGACGTGCAGGCGACCCTGGCGATCGCGGGTGCCGGGTACCTGTTCGGTCAATGGACTGGCGCGGAACCCCACGGTCCAGATCACGGTATGGGACTCGATACGCTGGCCGCTCGACAGGGTGACACCCCTGGCGTCCACCGATTCGACCGAGGCGTTGAGAATCCACTCGATACCCAGGTGTTCGGACGCTTCGACAATGGATGGGCTTATGCCGTCGCCCAACGCTGCACCAATCTGCGGCCCGCGATCCACGACGATGACCCGGATGTCCGCGTCCTCGCCGAGGACGGCGCGCAGGCGTGCGGGCATTTCGGTGGCGGTTTCGATCCCGGTAAAGCCGCCACCGGCCACCACCACGGTGTTGCGGGCCGGGCTGTCCGGCAGACTTTTCAGCGACTTGATATGGGCTTCGAGACGGGTGGCCTGTTCGATTTCATCAACGTCGAAGGCATGCTCGATCATGCCCTCCAGGTCGGGGCGAACCAACTGGCTGCCTGCCGCGAGCACCAGACGGTCATAGCCCAGGGTGCCCTGGGTACCGAACACATCCACGTAGCCAACCCGTTTGTTCTCGACATCGATGCTGATCGCCGAGCCCTGGACGAATTTCACACCCACAGCGTCGAACAGGCTGCCCAGCGGTGCCGCCATGGTGTGGACGTCCGGCTCGTAGAAACGGGGACGAATGCGCAGCTCGGCCTGGGGGGCCAGGACGCTGATCTCCACGTCATGACGGTCGTGTTGGTCCAGCAGCCGGGCCGCGCTCAATGCGCTCCAGACCCCGCCGAAACCTGCGCCAACAACCAGAATACGTTGTTTCATGATGAGCTCCCGAAGACAAAATCGATACGTTGAATGGTTTAACTGTTTCAGCGTGACCGTGTCGCGAAGTACTCCAAAATCGCCTGGCTGCAATGAGTTGCCATCGAGCACATTCAGTTTCGGTTCGCTGTAGGGAAGCTTATTTGCAGGACCTGTGTTTAACACTTCTACATAAGGTCATCGCGCCTATGCCTGGGTAGGGGGGTTCTATACGAAGGTATAGGGGCGCGACGCAGTCAAGCAGGCCGGGACAGTACCGCTTCGATGCAGGCGATCAATTCGGCGCAGTCGAAGGGTTTCGGGAAAAACGCCACCGGCTCTGGCGTACCGGCGCTGATACGGGGAGGCACGCCAGGGTATCCGGTGATGAAGATGATCGGGGGATGAATGCCCAGGGCCGATAATCGATCGTACATCTGAATGCCCGTCATACCAGGCATTTGAATATCCGATATCAGGCATGCAGTGTTTTCAAGTTCGCAGGAAGATAAAAAATCCAAGGCGCTGGCATATGTTTTAACCCGATATCCGTGAGAACGTAACAAACCATCCAATGCAATTCGAACTGACTCATCGTCATCAATGATTGAAATGATTGCAGTGTTGGACATGTCGATACCTGGAGTTTGATATCAGGTAGCCATAAAGGCGCCCGTGTCACTGCAAGATACGCCGTCCAATGGCCCCGCCTAGTATACGTGTGTATGAACTTTCCACCGTGTCGCGGGGCAACAACAGGGAGGGAACCTCACCGGAATGCTTAAATCGCTGCCCGCAATTCACGTGGCGACAGGCCATAGTGTGAGCGAAAGCGCACCGCAAAACGTGAGGCCGAGGCGTAACCGCAGGCACCGGCGATTTCACCGATGGGACGAGACGTTGTTTGCAACCATTGCAACGCTGTCGCCAGTCGAACGCCTTCCAGGATGCTCCGGAAACTGTCCCCCTCATTCGCCAGTTGGCGGCGCAACGTCGACTCACCCAGGTTAAGTTGCTGTGCAACGCTCGCAACCGTCCAGTCTTTCTCCGGGCTGCCCATCACCATTTGCTGCACACGCTCGCAAATTGGATCGTCGCGACCCATCAGCAGAGGTCCGATCTGGCCCGCAAGGCACAGGCTCAGAAGAACCGCTTCCCCATATAGCGTGCGTAATGCGTCCGGCGCGTTCGCATTGATAGCGGCCAATAGCTGATCCCATGCCTGAGTTGTGTGTCTGTCCAGAGGGACGCAGAGATCGGTCTTCAGTGAACCGCGACGGCTCATGATCTGTTGGCTATATCGGCTGCTGAAGTTACGCAGTGTCGAGAGGGGAAAGGTGACCGCATCGGCGATGTAGTGACCGTGAGGGCCGGGGAAGTTCGAGATACCAAGCTCGCGTCCGGCCGGCATCAGAATCAGATGGTGCGGCCTCGCGCGCATCTCCCGGTCATCCCATTGCAACAGTTTTTCTCCCTGTCGCACTCGACACAGGGTGGTCGCGAACACCGGTACCCTTGATAAGGTAAGGGGTTGTCGCGCCCGTATGACACACGCATCGATAATGTTTTCCCGGTGCTGTATGCCGTCACAAGGGCGCATCGTTTTTAACGTCCGTAAGTTGAAGTGATGGTCGCTTTGGCCAGGACGTTGGCATTGAGCATGTACCCCACCAAGGCGCCACTGGCCTCACCGTCGAGGGGTAGCTTATCGACTTTCAATGCCCATACGGTGAATTGATAGCGATGGGGTTTATCCCCTACAGGTGGACAAGCTCCGCCAAATCCTGGTTGGCCATAATCGGTTCGCCCTTGTACTGCACCGGCAGGCAGGTTCGTTCCCACTCCTCTTGGCAAGGTATTGGTAGAAGTGGGCAGGTTAACCACCGTCCAATGCCACCAACCGCTACCCGTCGGCGCATCGGGATCGTAGACCGTGATCGCGTAGCTTTTAGTCCCTGCGGGGGCGTTTGTCCAGGAAAGCTCAGGAGACGTGTTGCCGCCTTCACAACCGAAGCCTTGGAACACTTCGCGACTGGTCAGCGGACGGTTGTCAGCTATATCCCTGCTGGTCAGTGAGAAGTCGGCAGCGTATCCACTGAGTGCTACGGCCATGGTAAGTGCAGGCAGGATTGACCTGATTTTCATCGTGATTCCATCCGGGACTTAAAGTGAAGCCCGAGTCTAGGTTGAACAAAGAGTGGTTACTGTGCCGAAACGCTCGGCCAAAGTGCCGAAATGCTCGATTGACTATCGGCCTGTGTTAGCCAGGCGCCATTCCAGCACCTGGGCCATGCGCACCAGATCGGCAAACGAGTGCGCGCACATCTTGCGCATGGCCTGGCCACGGTGGATCTTGACCGTGATTTCACTCAAGCCCAGTTCCCCGGCGATCTGCTTGTTCATCAGGCCTGACACCGCCAGTGCCATGACCTGCTGCTCCCGAGGCGTCAAGGTGGCGTAGCGGGCAAGCACTTGCTGATGGCCGCGTTCGGCGTCGCGCCGCTGGCGGTCCTGGTGATGGGCGGCGGTCACGGCGTCGATAAGGTCTTGTTCGCGGAACGGTTTGGCGAGGAAATCCACCGCCCCGGCCTTCATCGCCCGCACGGTCATGGCGATGTCACCGTGACCGGTCATGAACACAATCGGCAGTTGAGCGTTGGCCGCGACCAGCTCCCGTTGGCAATCCAGGCCACTGGTGCCTTGCAGCCGCACATCCAGGACCAGGCAACTGGGCTGATCGGGCCTGGGATGGTTCATGAACTGCGCGACCGAACCGAACAGATAAACCTGCAAGCCTATGGAGCGCAGCAGGCTGCCGAGGGATTGGCACAGCGGTGCGTCGTCATCAACGATATAGACGATGGGGGCGTTGTCGATGATCGGGCTTGAGGACTGTCTGGAGCTCATTGCGCGCTCCCCGACAGAGCGGTGCCCGTGAGTCGCGGCAGCGCGAACCTGAACGAGGTGCCTTGGCCGGCCTCGCTGGTGGCCCAGATCCTGCCATCATGGAAGTCGATGATGGACCGGCAGATGGAAAGGCCCATGCCCAGGCCGTTTTCCTTGGTGGTAAAAAACGCATTGAACAAGGACGGCAGGACCTCGGGGGCAATGCCGGTTCCGTGGTCAGTCACCTCCAGCAGCACTTCGTCACTCTCCGTCCAGGTGCGTATGCGCAGGGTTCGTGCGTGTACCTTGACCCCGTCCATGGCGTGGCAGGCATTGATGATCAGGTTGATGATCACTTGCTGCAGTTGCACCCGGTCTGCGCTGACCTGGTCGTCGGTCGCTGCCAGGTCCACTTTGGCCCGGACTTTATGATGAGCCAGTTGCTGCTGGACCAGGTTCAAGGTCTCGCGGACGATGTCGTCCAGTCGCTCGGGCTGACGCAACGGGTCGCACTTGCGCGACAGCGCCCTGATACCGTTGATGACCTCGCTGGCGCGACAGCCGTTGGCGACGATTCGGTCGAGGCAATCCAAGGCTTCCCCTAGATCGGGTTCCGGGCGCTTGAGCCACCGGCGACAGGCCTCGCCGCTGCTGGTGATGGCCGTCAGTGGCTGATTGACCTCGTGGGCAATGGACGCGGCCATTTCCCCCAGTGAGGTCAAGCGAGTGACGTGGGCCAGTTGGCTTTGGGTGCGAAACAACGCTTCTTCGGCCTGCTTGCTGGCAGTCACGTCCATGAGCGCGCCGAGATACTGGAAACGGCCATGCTGGACGAGCAGGGGGCTGGCGATCATGTGGATGTGCTTGATGCGCCCATCAGGCATCAGCAGCCGCAGCTTGACCTCGATCTGCGGTTCACCAGCGGCGGCCTGCTGAAAAACCCCCCGTGCCAACTCGAGGTCTTCAGGATGGGTTCGTTCCAGCATCATCGACACCGTTGGCGTCTTGCTGGGCGGGTACTCGAAAATCCGTGCCGATTCCTCCGACCAGGACAACGCTTGTCGATCACCACGAAAGCCCATGCTGCCGGTCTGGCTCAGGCGCTGGGCGCCGGTCAGGTAAGCCTCGTTGTGCCGCAGACTGTCGGAAGCCTGCTTGCTGCGCAGGGCCAGGAAAGCAATGGCGGACAGCGCGGTCAGGCAGCGGAAGAAGCCGGTGGTCGATTCCCAGCGGTGATAGCCGCCGTTGAACAGGAACATCGCGGTGAGCAAGCCCATGCACATCAGCGCGACGGTGATCACCAGATTGATGGAGAACAGGTTGGCCGCCATCAACAACAAGGTGATGTACAGCAGGGTCGGCGCCAGGTCGGAATGGGTTTCGGAGTTGATGATGACAATCCCGCAGGCCACCACCAGGCCCACCGCCCAGCCGAGGGCGTTGACCAGTGGGTGGGTGCTGATTCCCATCGACGGCCTAGGCCCGCTCTGGCTTGGGCTGTATCGAAGGCTGTCATAGACGTTCTTGAGCATCGCGGAGGGTAGGGGCACGCTGGCAGACCTTTTGTTTTTACATGGTCTCGCTCTGGATGTCGGGGCGACAGAGCATCGGTTTCTATCTTAGAAGCGCCGCTTTGCCTGAGGTAGGACATAAAACCCTGAAATCCCGCCAAGCTGTGCCAACACCTCTTTGTGGGCCTGGATATATACCGAAGTATCGATGACGTTGCCCAAAGGGTGAGTCGAGTGTCCCCACGTACAACAGACTTGGCGTGCCTCGAGGATTACGCTTTCAACACCTCGTCGCCGCAGGCCTTGATGGAGGGCGCAGGCGACGATCTTGTCCACTCCTGACTCAATGGCCTGGCGCCTGGGGCGACGACTATGATGAACAGAAATGACCTGCGTCGTGCTGACATCAATCTGCTGGTGGTCTTCGAAACCATGATGCACGAGCGAAACGTGACCCGTGTCAGCGAAAAGCTGTTTCTCGGCCAGCCAACGATCAGCAGTGCCCTGGCGCGCTTGCGGTTGATGTTCGATGATCCCTTGTTCATCCGTTCGGGACGGTTGATGGAACCGACCTCCCGGGCGCGGGAAATCTTCTCCAACCTGTCACCGGCCCTGGATGGTATCGCCGCCGCCTTGGGCCGCTGCCAGGCGTTCGAACCGGCCACCAGCGAGGCGACCTTCCACATCGGCCTTTGCGATGACGTCGAGTACGCTCTGTTGCCGGAGCTGTTGCGTCGCCTGCGGGTCGAGGCACCGGGCACCACATTGGTGGTGCGCCGGACCGATCAATGGCTGGTCTCCCAACTGTTGGTCAGTGGCGAGATTTCCCTGGGCATCAGCCCGACGCTGGAACTGCCGGCCAATGCCAGGCGCAAGACACTGCGGCCGATCCGACCGATGTTGTTGCGCGCCGATTCGCAGCCCGGCGAGCTGACCCTGGATGAATTCTGCCGTCGGCCCCATGCCGTCGTATCGTCCATGGGCAATGTCATCGATGATTCGGACCGCGCGTTATGCCTGATGGGCCGACAGCGCCGGGTGGTGTTGACCGTGCCGCAGTTCAGCGCCTTGCCCGTGCTGCTGGCCCAGAGCGACATGATTGCCATCGTGCCGGATTACGTTGCCCAGGCGATGGCGGTGGCGACCGGCATGCGGGTGCAAGCGGCCCCGATCTGCTTGCCCCAACATGAGCTTTCCATGGTCTGGCGCGGCGCTACGCACAATGATCCGGGGGAGCGTTGGTTGCGTTCCCGTTGCAGCGCGCTCCTGGCTGAGCAGGCCGGCCCGCAGGAGCAGTCCAGGCGAGTGGCCTGACGGACAGTGGCGCAAGGGTTTCGCCCTCAGCGAGAAAACCGGCTGCGATACTCCCGGGGGGATATCGAGAGATGGCGCTGAAACGTGTGGCGCATTCGTTCCTCGTCACCGAAACCGCAGGATCGGGCGATCTGGTCGATGTTGCGCGGGGAGTCTTCGAGCATTCGACGCGCGGCTTCAAGGCGGAACATCTCGATGGCTTTGGCCGGGGTTCGGCCGGTCTGGCGTTTGTAGACCCGGGCAAAATTGCGCGGGCTCATCCTGGCCTGCCGGGCCAGCCGCTCGACGGTGAGGTTGTTGTCGTCCAGGTGCTCGGAAATCCACACGTGCAGTTCGTCGAACCCGGCGCTCTCTTGCATCTGCAATTGCAGCAGTTGGCTGAACTGCGCCTGCCCGCCGGGGCGCTTGAGAAACACCACCAGCTCACGGGCCACCTGCAGGGCCACATCGCGACCACAGTCGGCTTCGACCAATGCCAGGGCCATGTCGATGCCGGCGCTGACACCAGCCGAAGTCCACACATTGCCCTGCTGGATGAAGATCGCATCGAGGTCCACCTCAACCGACGGGAAACCGCTCTTGAGCATCTCGCACATGGCCCAATGGGTGGCGGCCCGACGTCCGTCCAGCAAGCCGGCCTGGGCCATGAGGAAGGTGCCGCTGCACACCGATGCCGTGCGCCTGGCCTGGACCGAGGCCTTGCGCAGCCAGTGCACCAGGTCGACACAGTCGATCATCGCCTGCCGAATGTCCGGTGCGCCGGGCACGATCAGCGTGTCGATGAGCGTCCCGTCGAGCTCATGCAGGGCACGGGTGTCCACGACCAGGCCTTCGGCGCTTTGCATCAGCCCGCCGGCCAGGCTCGCGGTGTGCATGGCGTAGCCGGGCAGGCGGCGCTCGGTCATGGCTTTGGTGGCGGCCCAGAACACGGTCTGGGCCCCGGTCAGGTCCAGCAAACCCATCTGCGGGTAGGCCAGGAATACCAGGGTGCGCGGTTGGGAAACGGATTCGGTGGCGATGCCGATATCCAGGGACACTTCGTTCATGTTTGCTTCGCGCCGGGTGTTCGTCAGGGGAGGTCTGCAAGGTTAACAAGTGATCGTGCCCGTGGGTGCGGCTTCATGGGCTCGGATACCGAATATTTAGGTGCTATTGATATGCTATTAAGGTATTTAAATTAATATTTTTATAGCTTTAAAGTCGTGATCTTCAGTCTTTCACCTACTGTGAGGTTCACCAGACCATGGCTTTCAAGCGTCCTGCGCTCACCTTGTTGGTTTCCCTGGCGGCCACTGCGCTGCTCAATCCCTTGGCCCACGCCGAGGGCAAGATCAGCATCGCCCAGCAATTCGGTATCGGCTACTTGATCCTGGATGTGGTGCGTGACCAGCAGCTCATCGAGAAGCATGGCAAGGCCCAGGGCCTGGATATCAAAGTGGACTGGAACAGCATTTCCGGCGCGACGGCGATGAACGAGGCTTTGCTGACCGGCGCCCTGGATGTAGTGTCGGCAGGCGTTCCGCCGATGCTGACGATCTGGGATCGGACCCGCGGCAAGCAGAACGTCAAGGCCATCGCCTCGCTGGGGTCGATGCCCAACTACCTGCTGACCAACAACCCGAACGTGAAGAGCCTCAAGGACTTCAGCGACAAGGACCGGATCGCCGTCCCGGCGGCGGGTGTCGGATTCCAGTCGCGCACGTTGCAGATCGAAACCGCCAAGGTGTTCGGCAACGATCACTTCAAGAAATTCGACGACATCTCGGTCAGCCTCCCGCACCCGGATGCGACGGCGGCGCTGATTGCCGGCCAGTCGGAGATCAATTCGCACTTCTCCAGCCCACCGTTCCAGTACCAGGCACTGCAAAGCCCCAATGTGCACAAGGTGCTCAGTTCCTATGATGTGCTGGGCGGGCCGGCGACGTTCAACGTGCTCTACACCACGGAAAAATTCCACGACGAAAATCCCAAGACCTACAAGGCGTTCTACGAGGCCTTGGTGGAGGCGCAAGGCATCATCAAGGCCGACAAGCCGGCCGCTGCGCAGACCTACCTCCGCGTAGAACAGTCCAAGTTGCCGCTGGCGCTGGTGGAAAAAATCGTCACCGACCCCGAAATCGACTTCACCGTCGTTCCGCAACGCACCTACATCTATGCCGAAAAACTGCATGAACTGGGCGTGTTGAAAAACAAGGCCGACAGCTGGAAGGACTATTTCTTCGAAGAGGCCCATGCCGACGCCGGCAGCTGAATCCGGGCCGGCTATCCGTTTTCGGCACAATTGCACGACTGGTCCACGGGGCGGAATGGAACTTGCCTGAGCTTTGACCCATAAGCCCTGGAATCATCAAAGGTCGGGTCAATGAACAATGACAACATGGCGCAGCCAGTGGTCTCGTCGGATGGGTTGCCGATGCTGCCGATCAATCGGTTCCGTACCACGGACATCGACGAACACGCCCGCAACATGGGGGGCTGGCAGGTCTGCTATGACCAGTTGACCCCCGGTCGCTTCGACGGTGAGTTGATCGAGTTCCGCTCGGACTGGATGCAACTGGTGCGCGACCGCTCTAATCAGGCCCTGACCAAGCGGGGCATGGCCTGGGAAGGCGCCATCACCTTCAGCGTACCGCTGAGTGCGGATGGACCGGTCTTTTGCTCCGGGCACCCGATTGTCGAACCCAGCCTATTGGTCGCCCATGGGCATAACCTGCCTGAGTTGCGCACACCCCAGCATCTGGATCTGCTCGGTGTCGCCATCGACGAGCAGGCGTTGGAGCATGTGCTGGAGCGGCAAGGCAGTCGCTTTCGAATTACCGATCTTCCCAAGTGTTACCGTCTTGGCAATTCGACGCTGCCCGTCGAGCTTGCGGCGTTGTTCGATGAACTTGAAGGGGGCGAGCAGGGGCGTGACTCGTTGCTGGGGTACGAGTCGATTCGCCGGGGCCTGCGTGACACGGTGATGTTGCACA
The DNA here is from genome assembly GCF_053629195.1 of Pseudomonas sp. R151218B TE3479. Classification (NCBI taxonomy): domain Bacteria; kingdom Pseudomonadati; phylum Pseudomonadota; class Gammaproteobacteria; order Pseudomonadales; family Pseudomonadaceae; genus Pseudomonas; species Pseudomonas sp. R151218B TE3479. The sequence goes on along the minus strand of NZ_JBRJHV010000001.1, from coordinate 4,583,785 downwards.
TACTGGAACTGGTGGCGCCGGACGAAGCACCGCCGCTCAGTCCCACGGCGCGCAAACGCATGGTCGACCGCGCCCGGGAGTACGCCCTGGCCCATGTCGATGAGCCGCTGTCGATCCTCGACCTGTGCAATCACATCGGTGCCAGCCGACGCAAACTGCAGTATTGCTTCCAAGAGACCCTGGGCATCAACCCGGTGGCTTATCTGCGGGCGTTGCGCCTCAATGCAGTGCGCCGTGAGCTGCGCAATGGCGATCAGGTGCTGGGTGTGCAGGAGGTGGCGGCACGCTGGGGGTTCTGGCATTTGAGCCGGTTTTCCAGTGATTACCGGACCCTGTTCGGCGAACCCCCGTCACACACCTTGCGTCGCACGCATCTGTGCTGAAAACGGATAACGGCTGACCGGCCGGCTCCCTAGGATGACCCCAACACCACATGGTCGGAGGGGCATTCGATGTACCAAAACAAAAAAACAAACGTCTGGCACTGTACGTGGTTAACCCTGGGGTTGATCGGTGCCTGCACCGCTGCCCATGGCACCGAAAACGGCGCGCCGACCACGGCGGTCGGGGTCTATGATTTCGGCGCCGGCATGATGCCGCCGGCCACGCCCTTTGGCACCGTCGGTCTGCGCACCGCGTTCTATTCGGCCAACGTGCAGAAAGATCGCCACGGCAAGTCAGTGGACAACAATTTCTCCCTGGATGTCTTGTCCATCGGCGTCGCCTACATGCGCATGACCGATTACACCGTGTTGGGCGCCAAGTATGGCTTTGGCGCCGTCGTGCCGTTTTTCCAGATGGACGCTTCGCTACAGGTGCAGACCCCTGTCGGCCCGCTGGACCTGGAAGCCGATCCGTTTCGCATGGCCGACATGCAGGTATTGCCGGTGATCCTGCAGTGGACCCTTTCGCCGAACCTGTTCGTCAATGCCCAGCTCCAGATCCAGGCCCCCACCGGCGACTACGACCAGGATCGCTTGATCTCGCCGGGTCTCAACCACTGGACCTTCTCGCCAATCCTCAACTCCACGTACATCACCGACAGCGGCTTCGAGGTGTCTTCGAGTTTCGAAGCCGACATCAATACCCGCAACCACGCCACCGACTACAAGAACGGCGTCGAGTACCGTCACGAATTTGCCGTGGGCCAGCACGTCGGGCCATGGACCTTGGGCGTGGGCGGGTACTACTACCGCCAGTTCACTGATGACGACGCGCCGGGGCTGGAGACCGGCAATCGCGCCCGGGTGTTGGCCGTCGGGCCGGCGGTGAGCTACTTCAAGCCAGGCATCCCACCAGTGTGGCTGCACGTCTACAAGGAGCTTGATGCGCGCAACCGCGCCGAAGGCTACACCGCCGCGTTACGTATCTCTCAAAGCTTCTAAGGGGCTCGTCATGAACCAATCAAGTTCCGTTTCAACGGCTGGCGCTCCATTGCGCCAGGCCGGTCGAGGCGAAGGGCTGGTGCTGATGCTGGGCAGCAGCCTGACCATCATGGGCTCGGTGATGGTCGCGCCCATCCTGCCCCGGCTGGGCGCCGAATTCGGTCCCCTGGAGCCTCGAGCCGATCTGCTGGTGCCGTTGGCGATCACCGGGCCAGCCCTGGCGATAGCCTTGTGCGCGCCGTTGGCCGGCTGGCTGGCTGATCGGGTAGGGCGTAAGGCTTTGCTGGTGATTGCTACCTTGCTCTACGCCGTGCTCGGCGCGCTGCCGGCCATGCTCGATAGCTTGCCGTCGATTGTGGGAGCGCGGCTGTTGTTCGGTTGTACCGAGGCGGCGGTGATGACCTGCTGCGCAACCCTGATCGCGGACTATTGGCACGGCGAGGAGCGCCTGCGTTACGTCAACCGCCAGGTGGTGACCATCGGCCTGGTCGGCGCACTGTTTTTCGTGGTGGGCGGAGCGCTTGGGGAGCACTCGTGGCGTTCGCCGTTCCTGTTGTACTTGCTGCCCCTGTTGCTGGCGCCGGTGATGATGAAGGTGCTGTGGGAGCCACCCGTGGTGAAGCGGCGGGCGGTCGAGCAGCAGGTCGATGAATCCGGACCGGCCAAGGTCGCGGTGCTGCAACTGGTGGTCGGCTACTTGATGATTCTGGGCGGCATGGTGCTGGCCTTCGTCATGGCCATCCAGGCACCGACATTGTTGGTTGGCCTGGGCATCACCTCGAGCACGATGATCGGCATGGCGGCGGGGTTGAGCCTGTTGGCAACCTTGGGGGGGTCGTTGGCGTGGCCGCTGTTGCGCCGTCGCTTTGGCATCGCCGGTTGCAACGCCTTGTTGCTGGGGTTGATGGGGATCGGGCTGTGGCTGCTGATGCGCGCGCAAAGCTACAACGCGGTGCTGGTGGCCGCGCTCATCCAGGGCCTGGGTTCCGGCTTGCTGGTGCCTAACGTCATGGCGCCGGTGATGAATGCGTTGACCGCCCGCACCCGTGGTCGCGGCTTGGGTGGGTTCACCTCGTTTCTTTACTTCGGTCAGTTCGTCAGCCCGCTGGTGGTGGCCGCGGTGGCCGCGTTCACCGGTGACCTTCGCCAGGCCATCCAGTGGCTGGCGTTCGCCAGTCTTGCTGGGGCGTTGCTTTGGGTGACCGTTGGCCTGCGAGCGCGGGGCCACGACCAGGCCAATACCCTCGGATCACGTCAATCGTCATGAAATAAGGAACCTGAAGCATGGGTATGCAAGACATTCACCAATTGATGGACAACGAAGACGCCACCGGGCTGGCCGAGTGGGTCAGGCGCGGCGAAGTCCAGCCCGGCGAACTGCTGGAAACCGCCATCGAACGCCTGGAGCGGGTCGAGCCGCAGCTCAATGCGGTGGCCGAGCGCTTGTACGATTCGGCCCGGCAAGCAGCGCGCACGCCACAGGCTGGCCAAGGCCTGCTGGCCGGTGTGCCGACCTTGATCAAAGACCTGTTTTCGCCGGTCCACGGCGCGGCGATGACCAACGGCTCTCGTGCACTGGGCGACGTTCGGGCGGATTTCGAATCGGAAATCGTGACACGCCTGCGCCGTGCCGGATGCCAAGTGATGGGCACCAGCACTTCGCCGGAGTTCGGCACGTCGTACTCCACCGAGTCCGCGCGCTTCGGTGCCACCCGCAACCCTTGGAGCCGCGAGCACAGCGCCGGTGGCTCCAGCGGCGGCGCGGCGGCGTTGGTGGCGGCCCGCGTGGTGCCGTTCGCCCATGGCAACGACGGCGGCGGTTCATTGCGGGTGCCAGCTTCTTGTTGTGGTGTGTTCGGGTTCAAGCCCAGTCGCGGCCTGATGCCGTCGGGGCCGATAGTGGGCGAGGGCTGGGCGGGGATGGGTACACCCCATGCGATTACCTTGTCGGTGCGCGACAGTGCGGCGCTGCTGGACGCCACCGCCGGGATCGACCTGGGGGCGCCCTATGCCGCGCCGGTCCAGGCGTTGCCGTATGTGATGGCGGTGCAGGCTGATCCCAAGCCGCTGCGCATTGCCCTGGTCGAGCAGCTCGGCCCTTGGCCGACCGCGCCGCAAAGCCTCCAGGCCGTGGGCGAGGCGGCCCGGTTGTGCGAGGCCCTGGGGCATTGTGTCGAACCGGTGAGCCTGCCGGTGGGGTTGCTGGAGTTTCTCGACCATGTGTTCACCATCATTGGCGCCAGCTCTCGTCACTATGTCGACCTGCTGGGCCAGATGCGTGGGTTTGCCGTGCAGGCCGAAGAGCTGGAGGTGCGCACCCGGATCATCTTGCGGGACAAGGGCAACGTCAGCGGTGCCCAATATGCCGCGGCGGTGGAATGGATTCATGCCCTCGGCCGGCAGTTGGCGGTGTTCATGCAGGATTACGACGTGATCCTGACCCCGGTCCTGACCCGCGAGCCGGTGCTGATTGGCGAGCTGGACCTGCAGGATGTGTGCATGAGCCTGGAGCAACTGATCGAGCGCTACCACAGCTATTCGCCGTTCACCGCGCTGTTCAATGCCAGCGGCCAGCCGGCGATGTCCGTACCGTTGTCCTGGAGTGCCAATGGGTTGCCGATGGGGGCGCATTTTGCCGGGCGCTTTGGTGAGGAAAACACCTTGCTGGCCCTGGCCGCCCAACTGGAACGCGCCCAACCCTGGCGCGGCCGAGTCCCAGCGGTCAACGCCTGCCGGCGGTGAACCTGTGGTGGTCGCGGATACCTTGGACGACTCGGAAAAACTGTGAGAGCGAGCTTGCTCGCGATGGCGTTGTGTCAGTCGGCATCATCATTGCTGACAGTCCGCTATCGCGAGCAAGCTCGCTCACACAAAGGGGGGCGAGGGCTCTTGGGTGTTGCTCCAGAGCCCTTTTTGCTCAGTAGCGGATCATCACCGATTTCAGTTCGGTGTAGTCGTCGATGAATGCACTGCCGAACTCGCGGCCCACCCCGGAAGATTTGCTGCCACCAAAAGGCACGGCCGGGTCGAGCAGGGTGTGCATGTTCACCCATACCGTGCCGGCTTCGATGGCGGGGACCATGCGCAGGGCCTTGCCCAGGTCGTTGGTCCAGAGGCTGGCACTCAGACCGTAGGGCGTGTCGTTCATCAGTTCCAGCAATTCTTCCTCAGTGTCGTAAGGGAAGAACGTGGCGATCGGGCCGAAGGTTTCTTCGTTGAGCAAGGCGTCGTCGCGGCGATTGGCGAGGATGATGGTCGGCTCGACATAGCAACCCGGCCCATCGATCAGCTTGCCGCCGTGGACGATGGTGTTGTTCTGCGCGCGGGCCTTGGCGAAGAATTCCGCGAGTTTGTGCTGGTGCTGGCGGTTGGTTACCGGGCCGAATTCGGTGCGTTCGTCCAGGGGCGAGCCGATGGTGAGTTTGCCCAGGCGCTGGGCCAGTTTGTCCATGATCGACTCGATCTGCGAGCGGTGGACGAAGAACCGTTCCGCCGCCGCGCAGATTTGTCCCGAATGCAGAAAGCCCGCCTCGATGATGCCGTTGACCGCCACCTCGGGGTCGATGTCACGCAGGAACCCCGCCGCATTCTTCCCGCCCAGTTCCAGGGTCGCCCGGGTCAACCCTGCGCCCATGGCCGCCTGGCCCACCGCCAGGCCGGTGGGCACGGAACCGGTAAATGAAACCTTGTTGGTGCCCGGGTGTTCGATCAGCCCTTTGCCCACCTGGCTGCCGCCCGTCAACACATTCAGGGCCCCGGCCGGCAGGCCGGCCTCCATGGCCAGTTCGGCGATGCGCAGAATGGTCAGGGGCGTGAACTCGCTGGGCTTGATGATGACGCTGCAACCGGTCACCAGGGCTGAGGCCAATTTCCAGATGGCGATCATGGTGGAGAAATTCCACGGCACGATACCGACCACCACCCCAACCGGTTCGCGCAAGGTGAACGCGGTATAGCGTTCGCCAGCGAAGGAGGGCAACGAAGGGGTGATCGTCTCGCCATTGATCTTGGTCGCCCAGCCAGCGTAGTAGCGCAGGAAATGTGCCGCCTGGTCGACTTCGAAGGCCCGGGAGATGTGGATGATCTTTCCCGACTGGCAGGTTTCGATCTGCGCCAGTTCTTCGCGGTTGCGCTCCAACAGGTCCGCCAACTTGAGCAGCACATGGCCGCGCACCGCCGGCGCGGTTTGAGACCATTGCTTGAAGCCGCGACGGGACGATTCCACGGCCGCATCGATGTCGCTGGGGTTGGCGTCGCTGACCTGGGCGATGACTTGGCCGGTGGCGGGGTTGAGGACGTCCAGCGTCTGGCGGCTCTGGCTTTCGACATAGCCTCCGTCGATGAACAGGGCGTGGCGTCGACCGAGAAAGGCTTCGACCTGAGGCAGCAGGGCAATATCGCTCATGAGGGTTTCCTGATCGCGAACAAGGGAAAGCCCGAGAGTAATCCCGGCACGACCGCCCGGCTTGACTGTGCCTGCCTCGCGGTATGTCTGTGGCTGCCAGCCCGCGGGGCTGGCAGCCTGGAGCAAGGCCCATGCAGGCAGGGACAAGCCAGCCTGGCCGGTTTGCGATCAGATCCGGTTTCGACTTGATAGGCAAAGGGGCGGGCGATGTTTCTCCAGACCAACAAACAGAAACTGGCGTTGATCGCACAGGTGCAGCGTGTGCTGGCCGGCGAACCGGAGGGCACGCCGACGCTTGACGCCTATCCGCCACTGCGGGCCGTCCTTGAGCAGCACGCGGAGCAAATGACGAGCGTCACTGCGCAGTTGCACCAGGCCGAGACACAAGTGGAAGCGCAAACCCTGCGCTGGCAGCAAAGCGAGCAGGCGTTGCACCTGGCTCGCCAGCAACTGGAGCAAGCCCGCGAGCGTGAGCAGGTGCTTGAGCGTCGTCTGGACGAACACAACCAGCAGCTGCAGCAACATCGCCAGGATGCGCAGATCTGGGAGTTGCTGCAGTCGACCCTGACGGAAGGCTGCTGGGACATTACTGTGGTTGATGGTGATCTCCAGCACCCGGCCAGTGCCATGCGCTTTTCCAGTCAGTTTCGTTCGCTGCTGGGTTACGAGCCCGACGACTTGCCCGATGGCTGGGATGCCCAGGTTGGCATCACTCACCCGGATGACCTGCCCAAGATCATGGCCATTTTCGACCGGGAGATCCTCGGGCCCCAGGGCAGCGGTGAATATGTCTTCGAATACCGCATGCGCCACAAGCGCCGGGATTACATCTGGTGCCGCGAGCGCGGGCGGGCGGTACGCGACCCGCACGGGCAACTGGTTCGGGTCATCGGTGCGGTGCGTGATATCAGCGATGAGCGCTCGGCCCAGTCCACCCATCAGCGCATGCTGGAGCAGAACCAGGTGACCTACGCCCAGATTGCAACCGTGGTAGGGGTGATCAAGGGCATCGCCGACCAGACCAACCTGCTCGCCTTGAACGCCGCGATTGAAGCGGCCCGGGCCGGTGAGGTCGGGCGTGGTTTTTCGGTGGTGGCCGATGAGGTGCGCAAGCTGGCGCAAAGCACCCGTCAGGCGACCCATCAGATCCAGACCATGCTGCACCAGCACAGATAAACAAGGTAATCGCTACCCCGTAGGAGCTGACGAGCGGAGCGAGGCTGCGATCTTTCCCCCGGGCGCTTGAGTCTCAAGCGAATCGAGTCCCAAGCGAAAGATCAAAGGATCGCAGCCTGCGGCAGCTCCTGCGGTTGGTTGTCAGAACGGAACCGCCACCACCAACTGGCTGTAGACGTTGGTGCCGTTGCCGCCGACCTGGTTGCCACCGCTGTCCGCATCCTTCTGCGGCTTGTACAAACCTACCAGCGGCGTGACGATCAGGTGTTCGTTCACCGCCCATTCCACGTACAGGTCCAGTTCCTGCGCGTCGAGGTTCAACGCTTGGCGGCCGTGCAGGGTCTGGTAGTCGAAGAACAGCGCACCAATGGTCACGGTTTCTGCGGGCTTGAGCTTGAGGCCGACGTGTTGGATGGCGGTGTTGCTGTTGAACGGGCCGGCATAGTTGCCCGCCACTTCACCCTGGAACCAGGTGCCATAGCCGCGGCTCTGGCCGTTGAACATCGAGTCCCAGTCTTTGGAATAACGGCTGTAGCGATAAGTCAGGTCCGGCGTCCAGGGCAGGTCGGCGAAGGTGTAGCCGGCTTCGGCGTACCAGGCTTTCTCCGGGCCCGCGTCCTTGTCCTGCCAGGCGTACTCGAAGGCGAAGTGGGCATTTTCGATGCCAGCATTGCCGGCGCCGCGCAGGCTGTAGATATCCATGCCTTCGCGTTGCTTCTGGAAATCGCTGGCATAGCGGTCGTCGACATCGATGCCATGGATATAGGTCAGCCCCAGGGTGCCAGGCGCCGCGGTGTACTCCAGGGTGCCGGCGGCCATTTCGGTGTTGGCCTGGGCGCGGTTGTCGGATTTGAGCCACATCAGGCTGCCATGCACGCCTTCCTTGCCGCCCAGGCGCAGCACGGCGGTCTCGTCGAAGGCATGCCGGGCCGCCAGGTAATAGGCGCCACCGCGGTTGAACTCGCCATCGGCCACGCCTTTGCCCAGGTTCAGGCCATCGTCGTTGATGATGAAACCATCGCCGAGGGTAATCACTTGGCGGCCGTAGGACAGGTCAACGCCGTCCTTGCCCAACACCGGGAACAGATCCCCCGAGCGCCAGCCCGCGAACGCTTCATCAAACTTTGTGGTGCGTTCGGAGCCATCGCTCAGTCCGGCCGCATCGCCGTCGCCCCAGGTCCCGGAACTGACCAGGTTGGCCGTCCCGTAGACACTGCCCAGGCCGCCCAGCGTCTGGTCGATACTCAGGCCATACTTGATAAAACCTTCGCGCCAGCTCGAACCACCGGCGGTGCCGTCGTAGTTCTTGCGGCTGTTGAACAGTCCGTAGACCGCCAGGAAGTTGCCGGTGACGGTGGTGTCTTCGTCGGCGTAAAGCTCATAAGCGTGAGCCGATGAATCGGCGACCAGCAGGGCGATGCCCAGGCCGATGGCATTGCGCAGCAAAGGTGTACGGCGTGTGTGCTCCATGGTGGATTCCCCAGTGAGATAGGACAGCAGAGCGCGCATTAAAGGGAGCGACACCCGGGGAAGTCTTTCACCTGCCTGCCATGGAGTTGATCCAGGCCGCCAGCGCGGCAGCGTTGGCAGGCAGCAACAAAACCGGCGGCAGACACGGGCAAGACGGCCGGGGCGGGCGCGGCGCAGAGTAAGGCTGCACGCAACGCCGTTTCGATCAGGGACCGGTTGGGGAAGGCATGATCGCCGGCTCCTGGACGGCTGTGGCATCCATACTAAAAATCCGCTTTCGAGGATCTGCACGATGTCGATCAATGACAGGCTCACCGAGCACTTGAACCGGGGTTCGGTGGGGTTTCCCACCGCGTTGGCCAGCACCATTGGCCTGATCATGGCAAGCCCCGTGATTCTTACTGCGACCATGGGCTTTGGCATCGGCGGCAGCGCCTTTGCCTTGGCGATGCTGATCGCCGTGGTGATGATGCTGGCCCAGGCGACGACGTTCGCCGAGGCGGCGTCGATTCTTCCGACCACCGGCTCGGTCTATGACTACATCAACTGTGGCATGGGGCGTTTCTTCGCGATCACCGGCACCTTGTCGGCCTATCTGATTGTCCATGTGTTCGCCGGTACCGCCGAGACCATCCTGGCCGGGGTCATGGCCCTGGTGAACTTCGAACACCTCAACACCCTGGCCGAATCGGCAGGTGGTTCCTGGTTGCTGGGCGTGGGGTTCGTGGTGGTGTTTGGCGTGCTCAATGCGTTCGGTGTCAGTGCTTTTGGCCGAGCCGAGATCATCCTGACGTTCGGCATGTGGACCACCTTGATGGTGTTCGGCGTATTGGGCTTGATCGCGGCGCCGGCGGTGGAGCTGGAGGGCTGGTTCGGCGCTTCCGTGGCGGGCACCGACCTGGTCACGGTGCTGTCGCTGGTGGGCATGGCCATGTTCATGTTTGTCGGCTGCGAATTCGTCACGCCGCTGGCACCGGACCTGCGCCACTCGGCCCGGACCATGCCCCGGGCGATGATGCTGGGCTTGTTCAGCGTTGCCACCTGCATGTTCATCTACGGCGCGGCGATGAAGCGCCAGGTGGAAAACGTGCTGCTCGATGCCACCAGTGGTGTGCATCTGCTGGACACCCCCATGGCGATTCCACGGTTCGCCGAACAGGTCATGGGCGATATCGGCCCGATGTGGCTGGGCATTGGTTTTCTGTTTGCCGGTGCGGCGACCATCAACACCCTGATGGCCGGCGTGCCACGGATTCTCTACGGCATGGCGGTGGACGGCGCGTTGCCGAAGGTCTTCACTTATCTGCATCCACGCTTCAAGACGCCGTTGGTGTGCATCCTGGTGGCGATGCTGATTCCTTGCCTGCATGCGCTGTGGCTGGGCGGCAACCCCGACAACATCATGCACCTGGTGCTGGCCGCGGTGTGCGCCTGGAGTTTTGCCTATCTGTTGGTGACCGTGTCGGTGGTCAGCCTGCGGATTCGTCGCCCTGATCTGCCGCGGGCCTATCGCTCGCCGTGGTTCCCGTTGCCGCAGATCCTGTCCAGTGTCGGCATTGTGTTGGGCATGTGGTTCATCACCCCGCCCGGCATGAATCCGGCGGACATCTACGTGCCCTTCGCGGTGATGCTCGGCGGCACCGCGGCGTATGCCTTGTTCTGGACTCTGGTGGTGCAGAAGGTCAATCCATTCAAGCCGGCGTCGGTGGAAGACGTGCTGGCCAAGGAGTTTTCCCATGAGCCAGGGCAACCTGCGGGCGAGTTTATCGACCCTGCTGCAAAAACTGTCTGAGTTGTTCAGCGCCCGACGCGCCCCGGCCGGTTATAGGCCCGGGGTGACCCTTGAGCACCTGCGGCGCAACCTCGCATTGGCGCGATTCGAGGTGGCGGGGCCGGCGATGGCGACGGCTGCCACCGACGACGGCAGCTTGCAGTTGGAGATTGTCGAACACACCGAGTCGCAGTTGTTGATGCACTTGGTGATGACCGAGTTCGTCCTGCGCGTGCCTGCTTCCCGAGAGGGCACGGCACGCCTGGAACTGCACCACGGCGGGGCTCTGCGGCGCAGCGGCATTCGTTGCCGGCAGCGGGACGGGCGCAGTGACCTGGCGGCGCGGTTGCAGGCGGCCGTGGAGAAGGATCCCGCGCTGTATCAGGCCCTCATGCCGCTGGATTTCAAACGGCTGCGCATTGATCTGCAGGGGCGCCAGTGGTGCGTGCGCCTGGAACACATGGGCGGTAGCGAAGTGGTCAATCGCATGCCGGCCTTTCGGCGCTATATCCCGTTGAGCCGCGAGCAGCGCGGCGTCTTGCTGGCAACCTTGAACGGCCTGCAGCGGGTACTGGCAACGCTCTGATCCTGTTGTGCGGTCCTGGCATCATTCCTGCTACTGCTCTGGCGATCAGGTACTTGTTGCGCGCATATAGATAACATGTTAACTATTGCCGCACAAAAACAAAAAGCCACTGCGGAGAATGCCATGAGCATGCAACAGGTTGGGCAGGACGGTCTGGACACCTGGAACCGGGATCTGCGGGCGACTTGCGGCCACTTCGAGACCGAGCTGGCCTTCAATCGCGCGCTGTTCATTGGTGAAGTATCGAATTTCCATCGGGGTGGCCTTGCCCTCGCGAACCTGCGCACCAATGCCGGTAGCATCAAGCGTCACTCACCCAACGCCGATCACGATGATGACCAGGATTGCCTTCTGGTCAGCCAGCGCAGCGGCTACTGCCGCATTACCCAGAGCGGTCGGAGCATCCAGTTGGCGCCCGGTGAATTGTTGTTGATGGACTCCGTTGGGGCGCTTGAGATCACCCCGTTCGGCCTGATCGAGCATGCGGTGCTGTCCTTGTCTCGTCAGGAGGTGTCGCGACAACTGGGCGGGGAAACCAAGACTTTCGGCAAGGTGTCGTCCAGCAAGGCGTGTGGACGGATGCTGCATGTGTTGATGGACCAACTGTGCAAGGACACACCGGACGGCGAGGGCGCGGCGGGCGAGGGTGAAGCCTTGCAGAGTGCTTTCGTTTCACTGTTGGGCTCGGCCCTGGAACAGGGGAGCGATGGCCGTGACGAAGGGGTGGCCTTGCAGGGCAGCCACCTGCGCAGCTACGTGCAAAAGGTCATCGACGAATCACTGACCCAACCCGGCCTCAGCCCGGTGGGCCTGGCCAATCGGCTGAATATTTCGGTGCGGCATCTGTATCGTTTGTTCGAAGAGCAGGATGACAGTGTTTGCCGCTACATCCAGCGGGCCCGCCTCAAGCGCAGCGCCGATGACCTGACCAACCCGTTCCTGCGGGACGAGTCCATTACGTCCATCGCCTACAAGTGGGGCTTTACCGATTCGGCGCATTTCAGCCGTTCGTTCAAGAAGCAGTTCGAGCTGTCGCCCAAGGAGTTTCGCTCCAGCCGTTTGCAGGTGGGGCAGGTGGGGCAGGGGGTGGCGTGAATGAGGTCGTCGTTGATTGGACGAACGCTATCGCGAGCAAGCTCGCTCCCACAAAGGGATTTGTGATGAATATGCTTTTTGTGGGTGACACTGGAAAGTGTGTGAGCGAGCTGCTCGCGATGACGGTAGTCCATCCACCCTCACCGCAAGCTGACTCTCCCACTCAGCCTCAGACCTCCGGCAACGTCGAACCCCCATCGACCACCAACGTCTGCCCGGTCACATAACTGGCCAGGCTCGACGCCAGGAACAGCATGGCGCCAGCGATGTCGCTCGGTTGGCCCAATCGACCCAGCGGCACCCGGCGGGCAATGTCCTGGTTGACTTCATCGTCGCCCAGGTTGGCCATCGCCGGTGTCGCGATCATGCCCGGCTCGACCCCGTTGACGCGGACATTCTCGGCCGCCAGTTCCAGCGCGGCGTTACGAATGAAGCCGTTGACCCCGGCCTTGGAGGCCGCGTAGTGGCTGAGCCCCGGATACGCCACCCGCGGACCGGTGACCGAGGAGGTCACCAGCACGCAGCCTCGGCCCTGGCGCCGGAACATCGGCAGCGCCGCCTGGGTCAGCCAGAACAGCGCCGACAGGTTCACCGCCAGCGTTCGTTCAAGTATCGCCGGGGTGATCTCGGCGAACGGCGTCAGTGGAAAATACCCGGCGTTGTGCACTAGGGTATCCAGTCTCCCCAAGCGCTGTTCCAGCGCGGTCATCATTTCGAAGATCGCTGTCGCGTCGGCCAGGTCAACGCCCACCGCCTGTACCTGACAGCCCACGGTCGCCAGTTCGTCAGCTACCGCCTCGGCGCGGGCCAGGCTCAGGTCGGCAATGACCACACGAGCCCCGTGCAGGGCAAACGCTTCGACGATGGCCCGGCCAATGCCCTGGGCGCCGCCCGTGACCAGTACGGTCTGGCCGCTGAAATCCAGATCCTCAGACATCGCTGGCCTCCATTCGGCTGAAGGCCAGTGTCGGCACGTCGACGATGCTGGAGCCACCATCGGCCACCAGTGTCGCCCCGGTGATGATCGACGCATCGGGCGAAGCCAGGAAGCGACAGACGTTGGCGATTTCCTCCGCACTGGCCGCTCTGCGCAACGGTACATCGGCGCAGACCCGGTCATAGGCCTGTTGCAACGTTTCGCCATGGAACTGCATCAATGCCTGCATTTCTTCATCGGCCATGGGCGTGCGGACCCAGCCTGGGCAGACCGCATTGACCCTTACGCCGTGAGGCCCGTAATCCCTTGCCAGGGAGCGGTTGAGGCCCAGCAGTGCGTGCTTGGCGGTGGTGTAGCCGCACACGTGGGGGCCTGCCGCCAATGAAGCGATGGAGGCGATCAGCACAATGTTGCCGGCGCTTTCCTGCAGCAGTGGCAGGCACGCCCGGGCGCTGTAGAAGGCGCTGTCGAGGTTGCTGCGCAGTGCCGCTTCCCAGGCCGATGGCTGAGTCTCAGTGGCGCTGCCCATTCCCAAGCCACCGGCACAGGCGAGCAGCACGTCGAGTCGGCCATAATGCGTGCGAATCTGCTCGACGAAGCTGTCCCAGGTGTCTGGACAGGCCGCGTCGCCCACCAGCACCAGGCCGCCGATGTCCTCGGCGAGTGCTTCCAGGGGTTCGCGACGACGGCCAATCAGCACCAGGTTGGCCCCCTCGGCGGCATACAGGCGGGCGCAGGCGGCACCGATGCCGGTACCGGCACCGGTGATCACGACGGTGCGTGATTCAGGCATCGGGATACTCCGTCTGATTGAGCACTTGGCAGTAGGAACTGACCGGGAAATTGGAAAACTCATCGAAGGACTCACCGGCATAGCCGAAGATCTTGCCGTCGCTGCGGTGCTGCTGCAGGTCGATCAGCACCAACCCCAGAGTCGGGATGATCTTTTCTCGCCACACGAACAGGTACAACTGATCGGCGATCTTGTAGGTGTCGCAGCGATCGGTGTCGCACAGGCCTTGCTCGACGCCTTTGAGGCACTGCCACGAGTAGAACTGATCGTTGAGATAAATGTGTTCGTAGACTTCGCTCGGGCTGTAGCGATACAGGTTGCGCAGCCCCACCAGCTCGGTGGTCGGTGCGTGCGAGCACAGGCCTGGCTGCCAGGGACGGTCGAGGCTGCCGTGCAGGAACTGCGCTTGAACCGAGGTCAGTGGCTTGCCGGCCAATGCCCGGCTATAGAGGCCTTCGCCGGTCTCTGGCTGGCTCGGCATGCGGCCGATCACGGCGGTGAAGGCGGCGCTGGCGGTATCGAGCACAAGGCTTACCGACGAGGTCAGCTCGCCTTCGCGCTTGATGAAGTCCACCAGGTACAGGCCCGGGCGCACGGATGTGGCCCGGTAGGTCGCGGTGCCGCTGGAGTGCCCATCGGCGGCGTTCCAGGTCAGGGTGTCCTGCTCGAAGCGATGCTCGATCTGCCAGCCATTGGCGAAATGCAGGGTGAACGTCTTGCCGTCCAGGTCGGCCAGATTTGGCAGGATGAAGGCTTCGGGGGCAAAGCCATCGGCCAGGGCGCCGACGGTGATCCAGTCTGTAGATGTGCTCATTTGCAAGGCTCCGGTGGTTGAATTAGCCACTCGGATCATGCGGTGCCGGGCAGTGGCGGCCTATCAACCGAATGGTTGATTAGAGGAACAGTGCGCTAACCAGCTCGGTACGACTGCTCACACCGACTTTGCGGAACAGGTGGATCAGGTGAGTCTTGATGGTCGGCAAGCCAACCCCCAGTTCCCGGGCCAATTGTTTGTTACTGACGCCTTGACGTAGCAGCCAGGCAATCTGGCGTTCCTTGGGCGTCAAGTCGCCCAGGGCATCCTCATGGGCCGGCAAATGGGCCACGGCCAGTTGCAGCAAGGCCTGCAACGCGCTGAGTTGGCTCAACTGCTGACAGGTGAAGACGCCTTGCTCGGCGGTGCGCAACAACGAAATCGCGGCTTGGGGCTGGCCATCGCGATGGGCGAAGACTTCCACCACGTCGACCACGCCGTAGCGTTGCAGGAAGTCGCGATAACGATGGTTGTCGCGCAACGGTTGGCGGGCCATCGCCACGTCCAGCGGCACCACGGCCAGTTCGCTGGACGCGCAGTGGCGCGGGTGCAGTGGGTCGAACTGGCGGTAATTGTCCAGGTAATCGCGGTGCATCTCGCCGCTCATCCCATGGAGGCTGAAGTCGTGGGCTTGCAACTGCCGATCCACGCAGTAGAACGCCGCCCGGCTGACGGGAACCAGTTGGGTGAAGGCGTGCAGGCAATGGCCGGCGATGTCCTGGGTAGGGATGACGTTCATGGTCGCTACCTGCGCAAGGGGGGCCGCCGGTGGGGCCGGCAGCCCTGTCCGGTCAGACTACCGCGAAGTAGTGCTTGACGAAACTTTCGCTGACCACTTCCCACAGCACCGGCGTGCCCTTGGTCACGAACCAGCTGTCGCCGGCCTTGTAGCGAGTGCTCTGGCCGGTGGCTTCGTCAGTGAGGACCACTTCACCGGTGACCACGGTGGCTTGTTCGGCGAAGGGGTAGACCATCCGGAACTTGCCTTGAGTGGTACCGAAGTAGGCGCTGCTGACCGGGTCGGTGGGGGCGCCGAAGGTCATCTTGCCGAAGGCCTTGACTTCGCCTTCGAGAATCTGCGAACCCAGGTCGGCGACGGTGCCCCAGGCGTCCAGGTCGGACAGCTGGATGTCTTTTTCGAGGGTGATGAGGGGCATGGCAGGTGACTCCTGATGATTGAAAGAAAGAAGGAGATTGGCCGTTAGCGACGGCCGTTCCAGTAGCCCGACAACTGATGCCAGGATTTGCCGGCAGTCAGCAGCAATGGACGAATGGCGTCTTTGCCGATGATGGTCGGGCGGTGAATTGAACTGACCAGATCGTAGCGCGCCGAGCCTTCGCTCATGCCTTCGGCCAGCACCTTGCAGATGATATGGCTCGGGGTGACGCCAAAGCCTGAGTAACCCTGGACGAAAAACGCGTTGCTGCGCCCCGGCAGGGTGCCGATCTGCGGGAACAGGTTCGGGCTGCAGGCCATCGGCCCGCCCCAGGCC
The DNA here is from genome assembly GCF_053629195.1 of Pseudomonas sp. R151218B TE3479. NCBI lineage: Bacteria > Pseudomonadati > Pseudomonadota > Gammaproteobacteria > Pseudomonadales > Pseudomonadaceae > Pseudomonas > Pseudomonas sp. R151218B TE3479. The sequence goes on along the minus strand of NZ_JBRJHV010000001.1, from coordinate 4,567,860 downwards.
AGATCGATCTTCACGTCCTTGAGGTACGGGAAGATCTTCAGCATCAAGCGCCGGTTCCAGGCCTTGAGATCCTGGGGAATGTGTTCCACCAGTGGCGTGGCGGCACCGAACAGCAGGCGGTTTTCGTTGGTGACACGGTAGTAGTCGATCACCGGGCGAATGTCGCTGTAGGCACCGCGAATCGGGCTGATGCGCTGGATCAGTTCGTCCGACAGTGGCTCGGTCATCATCTGGAAGGCGTAGGTGTTGATGGTCGAGCGGTGCAGTTCCGGTTCCAGCTTGTTGAGGAAACTGTCGCAGGCCCAGAGCAGCTTGCTGGCCCTGACCGAGCCGCGTCCGGTGCGCACGGTGATGCGTTCGCCATAGCTGACTTCCAGGGCCGGGCTGTTTTCGAAAATCCGCACGCCGTGGCTGACCACCGCCTTGGCTTCACCCAGCAGCAGGTTCAGCGAGTGCACATGCCCGCCGCCCATGTGCAGCAATGCGCTGCTGTAGGCCTTGGAGCCGATGATCTGCTGCACGTCGGAGCCGCCGAGGAAGCGGATCTCATGTTTGCTATTGATCGACTTGAAGTCTTTTTCCCAGGCTCGCAGGGTTTTTTCCTGGCGGGCGTTGAATCCCATGTAGCCGTAGCCGTGGCAGAAGTCGGCATCGATGGCGTACTTGGCGATACGGTCCTTGATGATGTCGGCGCCCAGGTCGCTGATTTCGAAGACCTGGCGCAGGCCGTCTTCACCGACGTCCTTCTTGATCTTTTCCAGGTCATGCCCGATGCCGGCCATGATCTGCCCGCCATTGCGCCCGGTGCCGCCGAACCCAAGGTAACGTGCCTCCAGCACCACGATGTTGGTGATGCCTTTTTCGGCGAGCTCCAGCGCGGTATTGATGCCGGAGAAACCACCGCCAATGACCACAACGTCGGCTTCCACGTCCTGTTCCAGCGTGGGGAAGCTGAGGTTGTATTTCTTGGTGGCCGTGTAATAGGTGGGCGTTTCGATATTGATCATGACGCAACCTGACAAATGGAAGGAAACTCCGTTGCCACGCCTACGCAAGGCATTGCAAGGGATGGCCTTATTAAGGGCCTTGGCGAGGTACTTGTCTTGATCATCCGTGCCGGCATCTTTGACCGAGCGCGCCATGGCGCCGAAACCTGGCCCATGAAAAGTACAATCTTGGATCTGGAAGGTGCATTTTTCACCTGCCCGCGATTGCCCATACTGGACCGGCCTTAATCACTGATCCCGCTGTTTGCGCAACCTGAGGTTGCCGGTCAGAGGCGGGGTCGGCAGACGCCCATAATAAAAGAGCCCGTCCATGAAAAAGCCAAACCCGCTGCTCGAAGACCTCAAACCCCTCCTGCCGGTCATCGCCGCCCATGCCTTCCAGGCGGAGAAAGACCGTAGCGTGCCTGCCGAGAATATCGCCCTGCTCAAAAGCATCGGCATGCATCGGGCCTTCCAGCCGAAACCCTACGGTGGCCTGGAAATTTCCCTGCCGCAGTTCGCCGATTGCATCGCGCTGCTGGCCGGCGCCTGTGCCAGCACGGCCTGGGCCATGAGCCTGTTGTGCACCCACAGCCATCAGTTGGCAATGTTCCCGGCCAAGGCCCAGCAAGAGGTCTGGGGCGATGACCCGGATGCCACCGCCAGCAGCAGCATCGCGCCGTTTGGCCGCACCGAGGAGGTCGACGGCGGTGTGATGTTCAGCGGTGAAATGGGCTGGAGCAGCGGCTGCGATCACGCTGAATGGGCGATCGTGGGTTTTCGCCGGAAAAACGCCGAAGGCACCCAGGATTATTGCTTTGCGGTGCTGCCGCGCAGCGACTATGAAATTCGCGACGACTGGTTCGCGGTGGGCATGCGCGGCAGTGGCAGCAAGACGTTGATCATCGACAACGCTTTCGTGCCGGAACACCGGATTCAGAAGGCCAAGGACATGATGGAAGGCAAGTCCGGCGGATTCGGCTTGTACCCCGACAGCAAGATTTTCTACTCGCCGTACCGGCCGTACTTCGCCAGTGGTTTCTCCACTGTCAGCCTGGGCGTGGCCGAACGCATGCTGGAGGTCTTTCGCGAGAAAACCAGAAACCGCGTGCGGGCCTACACCGGCGCGGCCGTCGGTGCCGCCACCCCGGCGTTGATGCGCCTGGCCGAATCCACTCACCAGGTGGCGGCGGCCCGTGCCTTCCTCGAGAAAACCTGGCAGGAGCACGCCGAACATGGCGAGCGCCACGAATACCCCAGCCGGGAAACCCTGGCGTTCTGGCGGACCAACCAGGGGTACGCCACCAAGATGTGCATCCAGGCTGTCGACCGCTTGATGGAGGCGGCCGGCGGCGGCGCCTGGTTCGAGAACAACGAGTTGCAACGGCTGTTCCGCGATGCCCACCTGACCGGCGCCCATGCCTACACCGACTACGACGTCTGCGCGCAGATCCTCGGTCGTGAGCTGATGGGGCTCGAACCCGATCCGTCCATGGTTTGACCGCCTGTCCTCAGAACAATAATCGAGGCCGTCCCTTGAGGCGGCCGGGAGTCTTGCATGTCCAGTCTTTGTGATACCGCTTTCGACACCCGCGCGTTCCGCCGGGCCCTGGGTAACTTCGCCACCGGCGTGACGGTGGTCACCGCCGCCTCTGAAGATGGCCGCAAGGTCGGTGTGACGGCCAACAGTTTCAACTCGGTGTCCCTGGATCCGCCGCTGATTTTGTGGAGCATCGACAAGCGCTCCAGCAGCCATGAAGTGTTCGAAGCCGCCAGCCATTTTGCGGTGAATGTGCTGGCTGCCGACCAGATCGACCTGTCGAACAACTTCGCTCGACCCAAGGAGGACCGTTTCGCTGAAATCCAGTTCGAGACCGGCGAAGGTGGCGCCCCGGTGTTTGTCGATTGCTCGGCGCGTTTTCACTGTGAAAAATTCCAGCAGGTCGATGGCGGCGATCATTGGATCATGATCGGCAAGGTCGTGGCCTTTGACGATTTCGGACGCTCGCCCTTGCTCTATCACCAGGGCGCCTACTCGATGGTGTTGCCCCACACTCGCATGACCAAACGGGAAGAGGGCCAGTCCCCCAGCAGTCATTTCCAGGGCCGCTTGAGCCATAACCTGTACTACCTGATGACCCAGGCGCTGCGGGCTTATCAGGCCAGCTACCAGCCGCGTCAATTGTCCACTGGGTTGCGTACCAGCGAAGCGCGGATGTTGATGGTGCTGGAGAACGACGCCGGGCTGAACCTGTGCGACCTGCAGCGGGAGGTGGCGATGCCGGTACGCGAGATCGAAGAGGCTGTGGCCAACCTCAAGCGCAAGGGCCTGGTGAGCGATGAAGGCGAGCGGGTACGCTTGACCGCCAAGGGCATCGATGAGACCGAAGGGCTCTGGGCCATCGCCAGGGAACAGCAGGACAAGGTTTTCGGCCAGTTCAGCGAAGAACAGGTCGAGCATTTCAAACAAGTGCTCAAGGGTGTGATCAAGGGCGCTTGAGCGACATGACTGGCATCCACCCTGCTCAAGCCGATGCATTTCTGTGGGAGCGAGCTTGCTCGCGATGGTCGTGGCCTTGTCGATACTGATGTTGACTGACAGGCCCCTATCGCGAGCAAGCTCGCCCCCACAGGGTTATGTGCGCAGCCCAGCGGGAGCAAGCTCCCTCGCCACAAGGGCCATCGCTGGATCCAGATTCTGTGAACGGATAGTCCGATATGGATTGGAAACTGTTAAGATTTAGTTAACTCATTAACTAAATCTTCTCGCGAACCCAATCCATGCCCAAGCCGCGCCAATCCTTGACCCTGACCCTGCTACAGGCCCGTGAAGCGGCCATGGGGTTTTTCCGGCCTTCCCTCAATCAACACGGCTTGACCGAGCAGCAATGGCGGGTCATCCGGATTCTCAGCCAGCACGACGAGCTGGAGATCAATCGCCTGGCCGAATTGGCCTGCATCCTCAAGCCCAGCATGACTGGTGTGCTGGTGCGCATGGAAGCGGCGGGCATGGTGGTGCGGCGCAAGGCCGAACAGGACCAACGGCGGGTGTTGGTGCGCCTGGCGCCGCAAGGGCAGGCGAGCTTCGATTCGATGAGCCAGAGCATGGAAGAGAACTACCAGCGTTTGCAGGACAAGTTAGGGGAGGAAAAACTGCAGACGTTGCTGGGGTTGCTCAATGAGCTGAAGATGATCAGGCGCTGAGATCCGCAAGCTCCCTCGCCACAGGGTATCCGGCAACGTCAGTCAGTACACGCCCCCAACCGCGGGCTTCGCTATGTCCTTGAACGTCGCCGCCAGTGTCTGCAAGCCCCGCATCAACACCGTCGTATCCACGCCCACCGCGACAAACGCCGCGCCGAGTTCGATGTAACGGCGAGCCAGTTTTTCATCTGCGCTGAGAATCCCGGCGGCCTTGCCGGCCTGGCGAATGCGGGCGATGGCGTCTTCGATGGCCGCTTGTACCTCCGGGTGGCCGGGATTGCCGCGAAACCCCATGGACGCGCTCAGGTCCGCCGGGCCGATAAAGACCCCATCCACACCTTCCACTGCGGCAATGGCATCCAGGTTGGCCAGGCCTTCGCGGCTCTCGATCTGCACCAGCAGGCACATCTGTTCATCGGCTTTGTCGAGGTAACCGGGGATGCTGTTCCAACGTGACGCCCGGGCCAGCGCGCTGCCGACGCCACGTACACCCTGGGGCGGGTAGTGGATGGCGCGCACCAGTTCGCGGGCCTGGCCGGGGCTTTCCACCATTGGCACCAGCAGGGTTTGAACGCCGATGTCGAGCACCTGCTTGATCAACGCCGTGTCACCGACCGCCGGGCGTATCACCGGCTGGCCAGGGTAGGGCGCCACGGCCTGGAGCTGGCCGAGCAAGGTGCGCAGGTCGTTGGGCGCGTGTTCACCGTCGATCAGCAGCCAGTCGAAGCCGGCATTGGCCGCCAGTTCCGCACAGTAGGCATCGGCCAACCCCAGCCACAGGCCGATCTGTGCCTCGCCGCTGCGCAGGCGTTGCTTGAAGGTATTGATGGGCATGTCCATGAGGCGGTCTCCGATCAGACGAAACGGCAGGCGATGGAACCGAGCATGTCGTAGTCGACATGGAAGGTATCGCCGGGGTTGGCGGCCACGGGGCGGGTGAAGGAGCCACCGAGGATGATCTGTCCCGGTTGCAGGGTGACGTCATAGGCCGCCAGCTTGTTCGCCAGCCAGGCCACGCCTTTGGCCGGGTGATTGAGCACCGCCGCCGAGACACCGGACTCTTCGATCACACCGTTGCGATAGAGCACTGCCGGCACCTTGCGCAGGTCGATCTCGGTCGGGCGTACGGCGCGGCCACCCATGACCACCCCGGCATTGGCAGCGTTGTCGGAAATGGTGTCGAACACCTTGCGGGTCGCCTTGGTCTGCGGGTCGATCTGCTGGATACGCGCATCGATGATTTCCAGCGCCGGGATCACCCATTCGGTGGCGTCGAGCACGTCGAACACCGTCACATTCGGGCCTTTCAAGGGCTTGCCCAGGATGAACGCCAGCTCCACTTCCACCCGTGGCACGATGAAACGCTCGAACGGAATATCGGTGCCTTCGTCGAAGAACATGTCGTCCAGCAGCGCGCCGTAGTCCGGTTCGGTGATGTTCGACGACACTTGCATGGCCCGGGAGGTCAGGCCGATCTTGTGGCCGACCAGCTTGCGCCCGTCCTGGATTTTTTGTGCCACCCAGGCACGCTGGATGGCGTAGGCATCCTCAATGGTGATGTCCGGGTGATCCAGGGAAAACTGCCGTACCTGTTCGCGGGAGCGTTCGGCACGGTCGAGGCGGGCAGCGGCTTGCTGGATGAAGGTCTGGTCAAGCATGGCAAGGGTCTCTTATTGAGGATTGACGATGGCCGCCCGGGTGCGCAGCACCAGCAAGCCGCCAAGGGTGATGAACAGGGCCAGTACGTACAGGGCGAGGCTGGCGCTCTGGGTGGTGTCGCGCATCCAGCCGATCAGGTAGGGCGCGAAAAACGAGGCGATGCTGCCGAAGGAGCTGATCAGGGCAATGCCGGCGGCCTGGGTGCCGTTGGACAGGAAGGCCGGCGGCAATTGCCAGAACATCGGCAGCGCCGCACTGGCACCCATGCCGGCGACGATCAGGCCAGTCAGCACCAGAGTCGGGTTCGCGGGTGAGAGCCCGGCGACGGCAATGCCTGCCGCAGCCATCAACAGCGGCACGCAGAGGTGCCAGCGGCGTTCACGGTTGCGGTCGGAGGAGCGCCCGCAGCCGATCATGAAAAAGCAGCCCGCCAGGTAGGGCACCGCACTGAGCAGCCCGACCTTGCCATCGCTGCCGATGCCGGCGCCGTGGATCAGCGTCGGCATCCAGAAGGCCAGGGTGTTCACCGCCAGCATCACCGCGAAATACACCGCCACCAGCAGCCAGACCTGTGGGTTGTTGAGGATCGCCGAGAACGAGGTAATGGATTTGCGCTGTTCTTCAAGGCTCAGTTGTTCACGCAATTGCTGCTTGGCGTGCGGTGTAAGCCAGTTGACCGTCTCGAAACTGTCCGGCAGGCACTTGAGCACCACGAGGCCGAGCAGGATCACCGGCAGCCCTTCGATAACGAACATCCACTGCCAGCCGCGCAAGCCGCCAAGGTCATGGAAATGCTCGAGAATGCCGCCGGACAATGGCCCGCCAATCACCCCGGCCATCGGCACGGCGATGGCAAACAAGGCGGTCACCTGGGCCCGGCGCCGGGCCGGATACCAGCGATTGAGAAAGACCAGGATGCCAGGAAAGAAACCAGCCTCGGCCACGCCGAGCAGGAAGCGCAACACGTAGAAACCCGCGGCGCTCTCTATGAGGAACATGCCGGTGGACAGGGCACCCCAGACCACCATCAGCGTGGCGATCCAGCGTCGCGGACCGACCCGGTCCAGGGCCATGTTGCTGGGCACGCCAAACAGCGCATAAGCGATGAAAAACAGGCCGGCGCCGAAGCCGTAGACCGTATCGCTGAATTGCAGGTCGGCGCTCATCTGCATCTTCGCGAAGCCGATGTTGATGCGATCCAGGTGGGCGAAGAGGTAGCAGACCAGCAGCAACGGCATCAGCCGCCAGGTGATGGTGGCATGGGTGCGGTCGTGGGCGACGGTGCCGGCAGTGTTGGCGGTATTGGCTGTGCTCATGATCTTGTACTTTTTGTCAGAGAGGCCGATGGGACGAACGGGTAGGCAGGCTTAGCTTGTCTGGGCCTTGAGGAAGGCATGGACATTGTTGGCCTTGAAGTTGAGTTGCTCGTGCAGTTCGATCATTTCGAACGACAGCGCCAGCAGACGCTCGGTCTGGAGTTCGTCGAAGTGCGCGGTGATCATTTCGAAGAGTTTTTCCGCGACGTTCTGGCGGGTGGCCAGGTCGCGACCATGGCCGATTTTCAAGGTCATGTGCACGAAGGCGTAATCATGCTTGCCGTCGGCCATGCGCCAGGTGTCCAGGCGCACGCCGCGGCTGCGAATACCGCCCAGGGGGAACACGCCGCTGTCGCCCAGCAAAGCGTGGACCTTTTCAAACAGGCCGGGCAGGTCGGCTTGTCGTTCGATGTTGTCGGTGTATTCAGCGATGAAATGCGGCATGGGAGCCTCCTGCGTCGGCAGCTTCGAGTGGTGAGCTACAAGCGGCAAGTTGCAAGCGATCCGCTTGCAGCTTGTGGCGGTTTCTTAGACTGGGAAAATGGCGTTGATCTGGCCGGTGCCGGAGCTGCCGAAAGGCTCAGTGATGATTTCGGCGGGCTTGTCGTAGTCCGGTCCGCCGAGCAACCCCAGCAGCATCGCCGTGTCATGCATCTTGCCTTCGCCGAAGCAGTGTTCGGCGTAGTCCGGGAGCATTGCGCAGAACTCTTTCCAGCGACCCTGGCGCCACATCTCGACGACGTGCAGGTCGACCTGCTTGTCGAATTCCCGTGTCCAGTTGTGGATGTTGGCTTCAGCGTTGCGATCATCGGAGAAACGGTGCGACAGCGAACCGGATGCCAGCACCAGCACCTTGCGGTCGCTTTTCTCGATGGCCCGGCGCACGGCGGCGCCGAAGGTGAAGCTGTCTTGCAGGCGATGCCAGGCGCACCAGGCGGCAATCGAAACGACGTTGAATTTCTGGTCCTGCGGGACATCCATGTGCATGTAGCGCATGGGCACCAGCGTGCCGTATTCCAGTTCAAGGCTTGGGATGTTGTGGGCCAGGGTGCGCACATCGACGGCATTGGCCTCGGCGGCGATCAGCTCGCCCAGTTCCGGGGCGCCTGAGTATTCGTACTCCATGTTCTTGATGAAGTGCGGCAGCTCGTTGCTGGTGTAGACGCCCTTGAAGTGCTCGCCGCTGTTGACGTGATAGGCGCTGTTGACCAGCCAGTGCACGTCGAACACCACGGCGGTATCGGCCCCCAGCTCACGGGCGCGACGGCCGATTTCCTTGTGGCCGGCAATCGCGGCGGCGCGGCAACCGTGGTGCTTGCCGGGCAGCTCCGACAGGTACATCGAGGGAACGTGGCAGATTTTCGCGGCCAGGACGACTTCGCCCATGATGATTCTCCTGAAAAATTGTTCTTGTTGAATCTCGGATAATCGGTGAATCGGGTCTTGCTTGTGTTGGCGCTTTTGTGGCGAGGGGATTTATCCCCGCTGGGCTGCGTAGCAGCCCCAATATTTGAGAAGTCGGTGTGCCAGGTCTACCGAGGGGGGGCGCTTCGCGCCCCAGCGGGGATAAATCCCCTCGCCACAGCGTTCATCACTTACCTTGGGTTAAACACCCCACCGCGGTATGTGATGACTGCCCATGGAAATGCACACGTTCTTGATCTCGGCGAACACTTCAAAACTGTACTGTCCACCTTCGCGACCGGTTCCGGAACCCTTTACGCCGCCGAAAGGCTGGCGCAGGTCGCGCACGTTCTGGCTGTTGATGAACACCATGCCGGCCTCGATGCCGTGGGCCAGGCGATGGGCCTTGCCGATGTCCTGGGTCCAGATGTACGAGGCCAGGCCATATTCGGTGTCGTTGGCCAGTTGCAAGGCCTCGGCTTCATCCTTGAACGGGATCAGGCACACCACCGGGCCGAAGATTTCTTCCTGGGCGATGCGCATCTTGTTGTTGACGTCGGCGAACACCGTCGGCTGGATGAACTGGCCGCGGCTCAAGTGCGCCGGTAGGTTGGCCGGGCGTTCCAGGCCACCGGCCAGGAGGGTGGCGCCTTCTTCGAGGCCGATCTTGATGTAGCCGGTGACCTTGTCGTAATGGGCCTGGGTGATCATCGAACCGACCTGGGTTTTCGGGTCTTGCGGGTCGCCGACGATCAGGCGTTTGGCGCGGGCGGCAAACTCGGCCGCGAATTGCGGGTAGACGCTTTCCTGGATGAAGATCCGGCTGCCGGCGGTGCAGCGTTCGCCATTGAGAGAAAAAATGGTGAACAGTGCCGCGTCGAGTGCCCGTTCCAGGTCGGCGTCTTCGAAAATCAGCACCGGCGACTTGCCGCCCAGTTCCATCGAGTACTTTTTCAGCCCGGCGGTCTGCATGATTTTCTTGCCGGTGGCGGTGCCACCGGTGAAGGAGATCGCCCGTACGTCCGGGTGGCGCACCAGCGCATCGCCGGCGGTGGCGCCGTAACCCTGGATCACGTTCAACACGCCATTGGGAATGCCGGCCTCGACGGCCAGGCGCCCCAGCTCGTTGGCGGTCAGCGGTGACAGTTCGGACATCTTCAGCACGGCCGTATTGCCCAGGGCCAGGCACGGCGCGGTCTTCCAGGTCGCGGTCATGAACGGCACGTTCCAGGGCGATACCAGCGCGCAGACACCCACCGGTTGGTACAGGGTGTAGTTGAGCATCTGGTCGTCGACCGGGTAGGTATGGCCGTCCATCCGCGTGCAGACTTCAGCAAAGAAATCGAAGTTGTGGGAGGCCCGCGGGATCAGCACGTTCTTGGTCTGGTGAATCGGCAAACCGGTGTCGAGGGTTTCCAGTTCGGCCAGCTTCGGCACGTTCTGCTCGATCAGTTCACCGAGCTTGCGCATCAGCCGGGCGCGTTCCTTGGCCGGGGTGTTGGCCCATTTCGGAAACGCTTCCTTGGCCGCCGCGACCGCCAGGGCCACTTCCTCGGCGCCGCCGCTGGCGACTTCGCCGATGGCCTCACCGGTGGCCGGGTTGTAGTTGACGAAGACGTCTTTGCTTTCGACCTCACGGCCGTCGATCCAATGATTGATCATGCTGCTCAAGCCTCTTTACGGGATGCGAAGAACTCGGCTTCGCTGACAATTCGATTGACCAGGCGACCGACGCCTTCCACTTCCACCACCACTTCATCACCCGGCACCACGTCCGCCAGGCCTTCCGGCGTGCCGGTGGCGATCATGTCGCCGGGCTGCAGGGTCATGAAGCTGGACAGGTATTCGATCAGGTAGGGGATGTCGAAAATCATGTCCTTCGTGCTGCCTTCCTGGCGCAATTGGCCGTTGATCCAGGTGCGCAGCTTCAGGTTGCTCGGATCCGGCACATCGGCCACGTCGACGATCCATGGGCCGACGGGCGTCGTCGCGTCACGGTTCTTCACCCGCAGGTTGGGGCGGTAGTAGTTTTCCAGGAAGTCGCGGATCGCGTAGTCGTTGCACACGGTGTAGCCGGCCAGGTAATCCAGCGCATCCTCGCGCTTGACGTTGCGCGCGGCTTTGCCGATGACCGCCACCAGTTCGCACTCGTAATGCATGTAGGCGACGTTGTCGGGACGCCAGGTCACCTGGTTATGGCCGGTGTAGGTCCCCGGCGACTTGATGAACGCCAGAGGTTCGGTCGGTGGCTTGAACGCCAGTTCGGCGGCGTGATCGGCATAGTTCAGGCCCAGGGCGAACATGCTGCCGGTGGCCGGTGGCAGCCACTGGACCTGGTCCTCGGCCAGCAGGCGACCGTCCGCCAGGCGTACGGTGTTGTGAGCTTCGACGGTGACGGCGTGATCCTGGCCTTCAAAACGAATGCGCGCGTGTTTCATGAACCTGCTCCTGTTTCCTCGGCCACGACGGTATTGACCAGACGGCCCAAGCCGCTGATCTCCACTTCGACACGGTCACCGGGCAATACGTCGACCCGACCCTCAGGTGTACCGGTGATCAGGACGTCGCCGGCGTGCAGGGTCATGAACTCGCTGATTTCGGCAATCAGCTGGGGAATGTTGCGAACGAAATTGGCTGTGCTGTTTTGCTGGCACACCTCGCCGTTGACGTACAGCGTGATCGCCAGGCTGTGGGGGGCGCTCACCTGGGCGATCGGTACCAGTTCCGGGCCGATGGCGCAGAAGCCGTCCCGGCACTTGGCCTTGACGGCGGGGCGGTAATAGCTGTTTTCCGGGAGGCTGAATTCATTGACGACGGTGTAGCCGGCCACGTAGTCCAGGGCTTCGGCGGCGCTGACGCGGCTGGCCGACTTGCCCATCACCACGCCAAGGGCAGGGCCGGGTTGCAGCCTTTCGCCATGACTTGGATGAACCACATCGGCGCCGTGCCAGTTGCGGGTATTGGGCGTCTTGATGAACAGCACGGGCTTGAGCGGCGGCTTCTGGTAGGGCGGTTGCTCGAACTCGGCGAGGCGCTGTTTCAGCAGCCCCTGGTAGTTCAGCGCGACCCCGAACAGGGTGCCGGTCGCGACGTCATGCAGGGCACGGCTCATGCTTGTCTCCTGGCGATGGCAGAGTGATGAGGGCTCTGCGGCTATTGTTAATGTGTTAACAGTTATAATTAAGATGTTAACTATCGTCAAGCGTGACAGAATGACTGGCACTGGTTGCCTTGCCGGATTCGGTGCAGGATGAGTGCGACAGGTACCTGAAATAGAATAAAAACGAGCCTTGCGTGATGACCGACCGCCCGCCGATCCCGAACATCAACATTGGTCAGGTGTATGACCAGCGCTACAGCGACGCCGAAGTGCATTACGACCGGCTCGCCAACCTGGCGGGTTTTTTCGGCCGCAACATGCCGGTGCATCGCCACGACCGGTTCTTCCAGGTGCACTACGTCAAGAGCGGCACCGTGCGCGTGTACCTCGATGACCAGCAGTACGTCGAATCCGGCCCGATGTTCTTCCTCACTCCGCCGACCATTCCCCATGCCTTCGTGACCGAAGCCGACAGTGACGGGCATGTGCTGACGGTGCGCCAGCAATTGGTGTGGCAGTTGATCGACGCCGACCCGAGCCTGGCGCCGGCTGGCGTGCAAATGCCGGCCGCCTGCGTGGCCTTGGCGCAACTGGGGTCTGGGCAGGCGGGGGAGGTGCGACGGTTGGAATACTTGTTCGAGGAACTGAGCGAGGAAGTAGTGGCGGGACGTCCGGGGCGCAGTGGGGCGCTGGATGGGTTGACGCGGTTGATCATGATCAGCCTGTTGCGGCTGTGTTCCAATTCCCTGGAAGCCAGGCCGGCACGGCATGAAGACCTGAAGATCTTTCATCGCTTCAATGAGCTGATCGAAGCCCACTACCTGCAACATTGGCCACTGTCGCGCTACGCCGAGGGCATCGGCGTGACCGAGGCGCGCCTCAACGACGTGTGCCGACGCATCGCCGACCTGCCTTCCAAACGTCTGATCATGGAGCGGCTGATGCAGGAGGCCAAGCGACTGCTGTTGTTCACCGGCAGCTCGGCCAATGAAATCTGCTACCAGCTCGGGTTCAAGGACCCGGCGTATTTCAGTCGGTTTTTCCAGCGTTACGCTCAACTCACGCCGGGGGAGTATCGCCAACGGCAATCAGGGTTGCGTTGAGCGCTTGCAGCGCTGTGACCGCGACACTAAGCTGCCGACTCGCCCATCCACACAGTTCGAACATGGCCAATCCCAGACCTTCTTTGACCCTGACGTTGTTGCAAGCCCGCGAAGCGGCGATGGCTTTTTTCCGCCCGGCGCTGAACCAGCATGACCTCACGGAACAGCAGTGGCGAGTGATCCGCATCCTCCATCAGCAAGGTGAGCTGGAAAGCCACCAGCTCGCCCATCAGGCCTGCATTCTCAAGCCGAGCATGACCGGTGTGCTCAGTCGCCTGGAGCGTGACGGCCTGGTACGTCGGCAGAAGTCCAGCCAGGACCAGCGGCGGGTCTTCGTTGGCCTGACCGAACGCGGCCAGCAGTGCTTCGTGTCCATGAGCGAGGGCATGGAAGGCAACTACCGGCGGATCGAAGAACAGTTCGGCGAGGAAAAGATGCAGCAACTGCTGGCCTTGCTCAATGAGCTGAAGAACATCAAGCCCTGAGCCATAAGCTTTTGTAGCGAAGGGGCCTGCTCCCGCGGGTGAAACCCATAGGAGCTGTCGAGCGAAGCGAGGCTGCGATCTTTGCACTGCCAATCAAGATCAAAAGATCGCAGGCTTCGCCAGCTCCTACAGCGTCGAGCGGGAGCAATCTCTGGCCACACAATCGCCTCACACCGCGCTGCGTTCACGCAGCTCCTGCAACCGATCAGCCCCGCCTTCAGCCACGCGATTGTCGATCAAGCGATCCGAGCCGCCCTCGGCCACGCGATTCTGGATCAAACGATCGGAGCCGCCCTCGGCCACGCGATTCTGGATCAAACGATCGGACCCGCCTTCAGCCAGTTGATGCGCAGCCTGGGCTGGGGCGTTCTTTGCCGAGGCAACGTTCGACAGGCCGACGCCGCCAACCAGTGTCAGGGCGATTGCCATAGACGAAAGTTTCGAGAAGTTGAACATGGTGATTCTCCTTGCGCTTGATTGAGTGGGCCGGTGGCAACGAATGTGTTGCTGTCCGGTGATCACAGTTAAACGCGCGGATGTATCGACGATGTGTGCCAGGAGGGGGCGAAATCCATCATTTCGTATCAGCCCGCATTTTATATACAGACCGATACAAACTCAGTAAACGAGGGTGAGCGGATAGCTCAAATGCCTGATCAGGGCTGGGCCAGGGCTTGCTTCAGCCGGTCCACCAATGCCGGGGTCATGTAGTGCGGGCCATCGAACAGGTAGAGCGGGTAGCCCGAATAGGCCGCCAGTTGTGGCTTGAGCTCGGCGACGGTGGCGGCGCGGAAACCGCCGCCGTATTGGGGGCGGAAGGCTTCGACGATGATCCGCACGCGGTCCTTGCCAAGCCGATCGCGCAAGGCATCGGCATAGTTCCGGGCCACCGGGGCAGTGCGGGCGTAGACGCCGACGCCGTCCTGGAAAAACACGCCGATATCGTTCGGCAGCCATTGCTTGAGCCAGTCTGCGGTGGCGGCAGGGCCGATATTGGCACCGTCGTAGACACTGATCCACAGCGGCCGCGGCAGCTTGGCGAGCAGGGCCGGCAACTCCGTGGCGCCTGACCAGCTGGGGTCGACTTCAGCCGGAAAATACCAACCGGTGACATGCAATGGCGTGGGCAACCCAGCGATGCGCTCCGACAGCGCCGCCAGTTGCTCGATATCGTCCCGAGAGCGGTTCTCGCTGAAATAGCCGGCCAACCCGAGGATGACATCCTGGGCCCAGGGCGCCTTGGCGATGCGCGCCCAATCCGGCAGTACCGGCACGCTGGTCAGGCCGGTGCCGGGCACGAAGGCCTGGTCGTCCACCACCGTCCATTGCACCAGCAGTTCGTGCACGCCCAGTTTTTCCCAATTGCCGCTGATGCCGACGGTCTGGTTGTCCGGCTGCCAGACGATGCCGACGATGTTCGGTGCCGCGCGGGTGGTCATGTAGTACGTCCCTGTACCTGCGGCGAGGAGCGCGGCCAGTAACAGCGCCGCGACAGTCTTGCGATGGATGAACGTTGCGAAGCTTTTCAAACAAGTTCCTTCTGGATGCAGTGTAGTCGCGGCTCGGCAAGACGAGCCGCTTTTCGTAGCGATGGACCGACTGGCACACCCACCGGATCAATAGGAGTAGGTCAAGCGCGCGAACACCCCTTTGGCGCGATCCTCGCCAAACACCCTGGCTCGGTATTGCAAGGAAAAATCCACATAGGAACGTGGCGCGTTGTAGGCGTCTTCCCGGAACCAATAGCGTACGTTGTTTCCTATCCCGATCCCCCCGGCGTCGCCGGAAGAAAAGCCGCCACCGGCTTCGCTCTTCATCTTCGAATCGTAGTCGATCGCCGCCACGACATGGGGGAAGGTCACCCAGCGCGAACCGGTCCCGCCGATGGCGTAGCTGCGGCCTACTTGCCATTCGCTGTTGAAGTAATTGCGCGAGTCGTTGAGGTAATGGCCGACCTCGGCATACAACTGCGAGGTCCACCAGCTCGGCACATCGACCCGCAGGTCGGTACCGATGCTCGAACCGTAGCCCAGGCGCACCAGCCAGTCGCCGTCGACATTGGACGATCCAAGGGGGAAGGTGCGTTCAAGGGCGGCCATGATGTTGACGGAACTGAAGGGTTTGACCCGTACGCCAACGGCGCCTTGCAGGGCATCGGCGCCGGTGTCCGAATCACTGTTCTTGCTCCACAGGGTATCGGTGATACGCCCGTAGAGTTCGACAAAGCGGGCGTTGCGATAACCCAACGGGCGCCAGGACAGCTCGGTGCTGTTTTGCAGCAAGTCATTGCTTTGGCTGCCACTGCTGCCGGTGCTCGGCGCGGCGCTCAGGCCACTGGAGCTGTTGCCGCGATAGCTGGTGGTGCTGGTCAGGCCCATCCGGCGCGAAACGTCACCCACGGCGCGACGGGTATCGAACAGTTGTTGCGCGGACATGGGTGTTTCTGCAGTTTTTTGCCCGTCGATCACGCGTTTGAAGTACGCGACGGCTTCGTCGTCTTCATTGACACGCATGGCGTTGTAGGCCGCGTCCTGGGCAGCCGCCGGCTTCAGTGGCTCAGTGGCGTCGGCCTTGCGGAACGCGGCGTGGGCCGCCTCGTCATCGCCGCTGCGGACCGAATCATAAGCAAGCTGCAGATCGCTCACCGGTGCCCGCTCATAGGTGTTAACCGGCCGGGTGGCGCACGTCAGGCCGAAGGCGCTTTCCTGACACTCCAGGACCGGTGCGTCGGAATCATTGGCATCGAGCAATGCACTATCGAGCAGTTGCTGGTTGGCGGCGATTTCCGGAGCCCAGGCTACGGCTTTGCGGGCCTTTTCCACAGCCAGGGCGCGGTTGCCTTGCTGCAGGGCGCGGTAGCCCTGGACCGCCAGCGGTGCTGCCAGTTGGCGGCGAATTTCTTTGCGCCGCATCAGCAACGAGGTGTCATTGGTGAAAACCCCTAGCGCATCGGTAACGGCTTGGTCGGCTTCTTCCAGGTGTTGCTGGCGTTGCAGGGCGTCGACCAGTAACAACCGGTATTCCCGGCGTCGGGGTGCCTGGGTGATGGCCTTGCGGGCCGATTGTGCGGCCAGGCCGAATTGTTTGCGATCATAGGCTTTGAAGCCCTGGGACGCGGCGGCGAAGCCCGGTGCTGCCGCCACGGCGCGGGATGATCTGGCTGTCCGCGGCTGGTCGCGCAGTTTCTTGTCCCGTTCGGCCAGTTCGATCAGCGTGTTCAGGCGCGTCACGTCGGCACGTAGGCGAAGGGCTTCGCGCGCCTTGGCGATGGCCAGGTCGTAGTCCTTGCGCTCGTAGGCGCTGTAGGCCTCGTTGGCGGCGGTGTAGGCCGGCCCCGTCAACGGCAGCGGTAATGTCTCGGCAGGCGCCAGCACGGGAATCAGGCTCAGCCCCGCGGCCAAGAGGGTCAGAAGGGGGCGGTTCATGCCGGAAGCTCCATTGGATAGCGGCTGTGCTGGCGTGCCACCACCTGTTCGATCGTTGCTCGGGGCAACACGCCGCTGTCGACCAGGTAATCGCCGATCCGGCCGTGATGCTGCGGACGATACTGCAGCATGGCGCGGCTGAACTGATCGCGATCGAGCAGGCCCATTTCGATCAGCAGGTCGCCCAGCAGCGGCGCGCTGGCATTCGGTACGGCATGACCATTGTTCGCCGGCAATTGGCGCAACAACGCGAGAATTTCACTCTCCCGGGCGATCAATTGCACCGGCTCGCTGCCCAATTCGGCGCTGACCTGTTGCAGACCTTCATCGGAAAGCGGGTTGGCGACGGCGATCTGTTCACGCCCTTCGCCATTACGCCCCAGGGGAATGACGCGCCAGCGCAAGGCAAACTCGCTGGCCAGCGCCGAGGTTGAGGCTGCGGCTTTTTCGGCCACGTCGAAGACCCGCGGCAAGTCATTCTGGAACGCGATGGCTTCGGCCAGGGTTTCGTCGTCCAGCCAGCCGTTATTGAGCAGAATTCGACCCAGCGGCACATTGCGCGACTGCTGTTCGTCGAGGGCGCTTTGCAGGTGGGTGTCGGTAATGGCTTGCCAGGACAGCAATACACTGCCCAGGCGGCGTGGTGCGGTGGCGACCAGGTCGGTGGACGGGAAGTCATGCATGGTCTTGTCCCAGACCAGCTTGCGGTTCATGACCTTGCCCACCAGGAACATGCGCCAAGCGCGAGAGGCGGCCATGAAGTTGACGAAGTTGCCCACCAGCATGCGCGGGATCGACAGCAAACCGTGCTGCCAGCCGTACAGTACGGTGGTGAAGTAATAGCGGTGCAGGATGCGCCAGGCCAGGGCAACGCCGTTGGCCAGTAACAGGTATTTGATCACGTCGTTGGTTTCAAAAGGCGTCGGGAAGCTGACGTCCCACAAACCACTGTTACGCAGGATAATCAGGCCCAGCAGCTGTACCAGAATCACGTAGGCAAGAATGCTGATGAACGCTGTCACCACACCTTTGCGGTCGCGAAACAGCAGGTATCGGTTGGCCAGCGAGCCATTCCAGCCCATCTGTTCCCAGCCTTGCAGGCCGATGCCCAGGGTCCAGCGCGCCTTTTGTCGAAAGGCGGTGCGGAAGGTGTCGGGGAAAAACTCGCGCACGCACAAAGGCATCGTCAGGGTCGATTCATAGGGCTTGCGGAACCAGGATTTGCGCAGCACCCGGAATTGCACCGGGAAGCGTACGAAAATCGCGTTCATACCGACCTTGGCCAACCGCGCACCGACGTCGTAGTCTTCGGTGAGGCTGTCGGTGTTGAACGGCTGGTTTTCGGTTTCGCCGGCCAGCACCCGCAGGGCACGATGGGAAAAACAGGTGCCGACGCCGGCCGAGGGCACGGTGTCGGTCATGCTTTCACGCACCACCAGGTCCTTGCCGTGCCATTCGGCGAACTCGTCCATGTAGACGCCCGCCACCCATTCGTACCAGTTGCGCTCCAGCGAGACCACCGGCAACTGGATCATGTCCTTGCGCGGCAACAGGTAGTTGAACAAGCGCAATTCCAGCGGATGCAGCACGTCTTCGCTGTCGTGCAGCACGACGCCGGCGAAGGTCATGCCATGGGTTTTCTCGTGCAGGAAAATCGCCTGGATCACCCAGTTCAAACAGTCAGCCTTGCAGGTCGGCCCGGCATGGGGCACTTCCACGCGGTGCAGCTGCTTGTAGCGCCGGCGCATCCGCTCGACTTCGTCGATGGTGCGCTGGTCGTTGATATAGGTGCCAACGAAGACGACGTAGTTCTGGTAGTCGAGCGTCGACACCATGTTCTCGATCATCGGCGCGATGACGTCGTATTCCAGCCAGGCCGGGACCATGATCGCCAGGGGCTGTTCGTCCCGGGCCAACAATTGCTCGACGGTCAGCGGCCGGTATTTGCGGTCCACGGTGAACTTGCGGTAGAGGCGACGAGACCAGTACCACACGTCGATGATCAGATCGTCCAGGCTGGAGATCAGGATCAGTACCGCGACCACAATGGTCGCGACTTCCAGGTAGTTATAGTAGTGGGCCAGCCAATAGGGCCAATAAAGCGACGTCATCAAAGGTTACCGTTACTGGCGATTGCGACGGGCGCTACGGCCAGCCAGCAACAGGATAAGGAACAAGGCGATGCCACCGGGGATCAGCCAAAGCAGCGAAGGTTTGCGCCAGGCATCCAGGCCCTTGGGTTCTTCCTCGCCGATCAACTGGCTGCCGTTGGGATCCTGGGTATCGAAGATCGCCACGGCACCGTTGTCGCCTAGAATCGCCACATCGCCACGGGTCAGTACGACCGGCTTGGCCAGGCTCGGGGGCTGGTCGCCCAGGGCCCGATAGACCAGGCCGTGCTGGCCCGAGGTCTGCACCACTTGCAACGAAGCCAACTGGTTGAGGCGCTGCACATCCAGCATCACCTGGTCCTTATGATTGATCCGCAGGTGACCCTGCTCGTCGACCTGAACCGACTCCTTGCTGTCCTTGAGCGGCAATTCGAAAGCCAGGAACGCTTTGTCCGGGCTGACGACGGCTTTCGGATCGGTGTTGACTTTCAACTGTGCGCGCAGCGGCGAGACACCCGAGGCATCTGCCACCGGGATCACCTGGGCCAGGCTGCTGGCCGGATGGTCAAGGTAGGCCTGGGGAACGAGCACTTGGGTGTCTACGGCAAAGCGTGCGGCGATGCCGGCGAAATCGTCACCCAGTGAGGTTTTGTCCAGCACGATATGGCTGGTAGGCAGTACGGACACCGGGAATGCCTGAGGCGTTTCGAGGCAACGGTCGCTGACCGGTTGGCGCTGGAACGAGACGCGCAGTACGTTTTTCGAGCCCAGGGCGTAGCGCGGGATGTGAGCCTGGATGCGTTGGGGTTGGCCATCGGTGGTCAGTTGCTGGGCACCGATCAGGAAGTCATTGAAAAACAGCGAGGCCACGGGCGCGGTGTCCGAAGCGCCGGGTGCGGCGGAAACGTCGACCACTGCCGTGACAGGCAGGCGACCGTCATACGCCACGCTGCCCAGAGGGAACGAAGTGCTCCAGTCGAATCGCGAGGCCACGTCGAAGTTACCGGGAGCGCCGCCCAGTCGCGACAGGGCCACGCGGCCATCGTCGCTCAACGGCGTTTGCGCTTCGTTCACGGTCAACTGGCGGCTGCGCGCCAGTTTATTCCATGCAGAACCGAACAAGGACAAGGCTTTGCCGGTCGCATCCGGGGCGATCGTCAGCACCGGACGAGTGCCCAGCAGCGCCAGGCGCACGTTGTCAGTGCCGGTGCCTACCAGGGCGGCGTTGACGTGCGCATTGCGCCATTGGGTCAAGGCCGCTGCCGCCGTGGCGTCGACGCCTTGGATCTGGCTCTGCAAGGCATCCAGGGACTGGTTGATGGCCTGGAGCAGTTGCGGGTCGCTGATGGCCAGGTCGGCCTGTAGATTCGGCACTTGGCCAAGCATCAGCAGCGCACCGATTTCGGCCGGGTTGGTCAGGGTATGCTGGCCCTTGCCGTTGAGGCTGGCGAAGGCGGGAATGTTCAACAGTTCAGCCGGGACGCGCAGGTTGCTCAGGTCGACGCTGTCCTGCAGGGCAGGGAAGGGCAGGATACGGGCATGCTTGCCGATCCGCTCCAGGGCCACGCCCAATCGCCAAGCGGCATCATAGCTGCCGGCCGACAACGAGCCCGGTGCGACCAGGATGCCGGGGTTGGCGGGCAGTGTCGTCCAGGCGGCGCCGACATCCTTCAGTTGGCTGGCATCGTAGCTGTAGTTCAAGCGGGTATCAGGCTGGATGCGTAGCACGTTGCCGATGACCCGGTCGTCTTCGCACAGTGGCCGGGAGACCACCGACGACCAGGCAATGCCCAGGCGTACCAGGCCGTTGTCCCGTGGGGCCTGGTCTACGCCCAGTTTAACGCTGGCATCGCCCTGCGCTTCGCTGAGGCCTTCGGCACGCACCGGGTAACCATCGAGCGACAGCAGCATGGTATTGCGGCCGCCTTCGCCATTGAGATAGCTGGCGTCCAGTTGCAGTGTCGCATCGCTCAGGGTCACGCCAGCGGGTACCGGCAAATACAGTTCGCGTCGAGCGTCGCTGGCACCCAGCAGGATTGGCGCGGTGATGCCCAGGTCGCTCAAGCGGATCTCCCGCTCCTGGCGGGTATCGGCGTTGAGTCGATGGATTGCCTGGGTGAGCGGGCTATCCGCAGCCAGGGCAAAGTTTGGCATGAGCACGAGCAGGCTCAGGCCACAGGCAAGGGCGCTGAGCGCGCCCGTAGGGATGGCAACGGAAGGCTTCATTCAGGCAAATCTCGATCTGATAAGAGTGGGTAGCGGTTATGAGGTGAAATCGGCGAGCAACTCGCGTGGCTCGGGCAGCGGCGTGTGTAACGGCTCGTGGGCCGGTTGCACCTGACCCGCGATAAAATCGTCGACCGTACGCCCCATCAGGGTGTCGACGATGCGCTGGCTGGCCTTGCCATCGCCGTAGGGATTGACCGCCTGAGAGGTACGACGCCACAAGGCCACGTCGTCGAACAGCGCGTTCACGCCAGCAATGATCGAAGCCGGGGACGTGCCGACCAGGCGCACGGTGCCAGCGGCCACGGCTTCGGGACGCTCGGTGACGTCGCGCATCACCAGGACAGGTTTGCCCAGGGACGGCGCCTCCTCCTGCACACCGCCGGAGTCCGTGAGGATGACATGGGCATGTTGCATCAGGCGCACGAACGCCAGGTAATCCAGGGGCTTGATCAAGTGCACGTTGAGCAGGTCTCCCAGTTGTTCGGTCACCGGCCCCAGTACGTTGGGATTGAGATGCACCGGGTAGACGATCTGGATATCCGTGCGCTGAGCCAGCTCGCGCAAGGCCTTGCAGATGTCCAGGAAACCCTCGCCGAAGTTTTCCCGACGATGACCGGTCACCAGCAGCAGCTTGCGTCCGGTTTGCAGGAACGGGAACTGTTGGTCCAGATCACCGCGCAACTGGGCATCGTCATTAATGCGTTGCGCAGTCAGTTGCAGTGCATCGATCACCGTGTTGCCCGTCACCAGGCAGCGGCCCTGCAGGCGTTCGCCCCGCAGGTTGTCGCGGGATTGGCCGGTAGGGGCAAACAGCAGGTCGGCACTGAGGTCGATGCAGCGGCGGTTCATTTCTTCCGGCCATGGGCTGTAGATATCACCGGTGCGCAGCCCGGCTTCGACATGACCTACGGGGATGCGCCGATGAAAGGCGGCCATCGAGGCCACCATGGCCGAAGTGGTGTCGCCATGGACCAGCACCCGATCCGGCCGGGTCTGTTCCAGAACCGGGTCGATGGCGCTGTACAGCGCGGCAGTCAGGGAGTTGAGTGTCTGGTGCGGCGTCATCACGTCAAGGGTGAAATCAGCCTTGAGATCGAACAGATCCAGCACCTGCTTGAGCATGCTTTGATGCTGGCCGGTGACGCAGATCAGCGATTCAATGCCTGGTTCGGAAGCGAGGGCCTTGACCAAAGGAGCCATCTTGATGGCTTCGGGACGGGTGCCGAAAATCGACAGGATCTTGATTCGTGGGACTTGAGTAGCGATGACGCCCTTCCTCGCGCAGTTTGCTGCGCCGCACAACAGTTCGCCCAAGTGCGGGCACGCACTTGAGTAAGTGATTTAAGTTAAGTGTGGTTCCAATATCCGAAAGGGGTTTTGCGCGTAAAAAAAGTTACGTGGTGGCACCTTGGTTTTTGGCTCGGAGATTAATAGCATCAAAGTGCGCGGCCGCAAAGTTTTTTATATGAAGTTTCATTAATATTTTTTTAAAGGCTTCGCTGAGGATGGCGGGAGGGCTGTTAATTTGCTGCATTATTGTTCTTTTATATTGATTTTAAAGGGTTTTATTTTTGTTTTTTATTTCGGAGGAACGAGGTATGCCGTTATTAATTATTGGCGCCTGAAAAAACAAGATGGAATTTAAGCATGCCGTTAGACTGGCGCCGGTATGTTGTCATGGGCCGTATTAGTGGCTTAAGTTGAACTTTTCATAAGGCCCCTTGACGGGGTTTTGTTCATTTTATTTTTATTAATTATGACGAACGGTTAATAAATAACTTTTAATCGGGCGTGCTGCTGTTCTTCATCCAAGGAAAGTTTGTGCCTGGTTTCGCCGGTATGGGGAGGGTAGACCTGTAAATGCGTAGCCGATAATCGCCCGTTTTGTCATGGGTTCGTGCCTGGGATATTGACCGTACTAACCGGTTGGTACATTTTAGGCGGCACATACGTCTTGCGACGCATTGCCAAGACCATAATAAAAATAGAGGAACACCTCATGCGAACCTGTCTGCAAACGCCCGACGCCTTTCTCTCGATCTGGCGCTTCTGGCCTGAAGCCCCTCGGAACACCTCCACTTGGATTCGATAGCGGACACCGCTGCCGTTCTATCGCGCCGGTTGGAACCCGGCACTCGACAATCCGAGAGGTATTCAAGATGGCAAAAGTCGTCGACTTGTATTTCAAGCTGCTGAAGCTGCTGATCGTGCTATGCATGCTCGCAATGATCGTGCTGGTGTTCGGCAACGTGGTGCTGCGCTATGCCTTCAACTCCGGCATCAGTGTGTCGGAGGAGCTGTCGCGCTGGTTCTTTGTCTGGATGATTTTTCTCGGCGCCCTGGTGGCGCTCAAGGACCGTGCCCACCTGGGCATGGACAGCCTGGTCAAGCGCTTGCCGTCGGCAGGCAAGCGGATCTGCCTGGTCATCGGGCATCTGCTGATGTTGTACATCTGCTGGCTGATCTTCAGTGGCAGTTGGCAACAGGCGGCGATCAACCTGAACGTAGTCGCCCCGGCGTCGGGATTGTCCATGGCGCTGTTCTATGGCGCCGGCCTGGTGTTCGGCGCCAGTGCCGCACCGATCCTGCTCTATGAGCTCTACCTGGCGCTGTTCGGCCAGCTCGAGGATGACGAGCTGGTCATGGTCAAGGACAACGACGCGATCACTCATAACCCCAGCACCCCTGATTCCATCAAGAGTACCCGCCCATGACGCTGGTTATTTTCCTCGGGTCCTTGATCGGCAGCATGGCACTGGGCATGCCCATCGCGTTTGCGTTGCTGGTGGTCAGCGTGGCGTTGATGGTTTACCTGGATCTGTTCGACGCACAAATCATCGCCCAGAACCTGCTCAACGGCGCGGACAGTTTTCCGCTGATGGCCGTGCCGTTCTTCATGTTGGCCGGCGAAATCATGAACGTCGGTGGCCTGTCCAAACGCATCGTCAACATTGCCATGGCGCTGGTGGGGCATAAGCGCGGAGGTCTTGGCTACGTGGCGATCATCGCTTCCTGCCTGCTGGCGTCGCTGTCCGGTTCGGCCGTGGCCGATGCGGCGGCTCTGGCGGCGTTGCTGGTACCGATGATGGTGTTGGCTGGGCACAACCGAGGGCGCTCGGCCGGGCTGATCGCCGCCGGTAGCATCATCGCGCCGGTCATTCCGCCGAGCATTGGCTTCATTGTGTTTGGCGTGGCCTCCGGGGTGTCGATTTCCAAGCTGTTCCTGGCCGGTATCGTGCCGGGGTTGATGCTGGGGGCTGCGCTGGCCGTTGCCTGGTGGTTCATCTCCCGCAGCGAGAACGTCGAGACGCCGCCCAAGCGTTCCCGTGCCGAAGTGCTGCGCACGTTGCTCGACGGCAGTTGGGCGATGGGCCTGCCCTTGATCATCATCCTGGGCCTCAAATTCGGCATCTTCACGCCCACGGAAGCGGCGGTTGTCGCGGCGGTTTACTCGCTGTTCGTGTCCCTGGTGATCTACCGGGAAATGAAGGTCAGCCAGTTGTACGAAGTGATCCTGTCCTCGGCCAAGACCACCTCGGTGGTGATGTTGCTGGTGGCGGCGGCCATGGTTTCATCGTGGCTGGTGACCATCGCCGACCTGCCGGGCCAACTGGCGGAGCTGCTGGCGCCGTTCATGGACAACCAGACCCTTCTATTGCTGGTGATGATGGTGCTGATCATCCTGGTAGGGACGGTGATGGACATGACTCCGACCATCCTCATCCTCACCCCGGTGCTGATGCCGGCCGTCATCCAGGCGGGGATCGACCCGGTGTACTTCGGCGTGCTGTTCCTGATCAACACGGCCATCGGCCTGATCACGCCGCCCGTGGGCACGGTGCTCAATGTGGTCTGCGGGGTGGCCAAGCTGGATTTCGAGGAAATCGTGCGCGGGGTGTGGCCGTTCATGTTTGCACAGTTTGTAGTGCTGTTCCTGTTGGTCCTGTTCCCGCAATTGGTCCTGGGGCCGTTGAAATTCTTCACCGGATAACACCGGTGCTGTTAGCTCGACCTTAAAAACAATAACGATTGGAGAGTGACATGGGAAAACTGATGAAAACCCTGCTGGCCGGGGCGTGCGCGACGGGCTTGCTGTTGACCGGGGTGGCCAGCCACGCGGATGAAATTCGCGAACGGACCTTGCGATTCGCCTTCCAGAACGTCAAGGAACACCCCCAGGGCCAGGGCGCGCAGAAGTTCGCCGACCTGCTCAGCGAAAAGAGCGGCGGCAAGATCAAGGTCCGCCTGTTCCCCGGCGGTACGCTGGGCGGTGATGTGCAAACGGTGTCGGCGTTGCAGGGCGGCACACTGGACATCACGGTGCTCAACTCCGGCATCCTGGCCGCCCAGGCACCGGATTACGCCATGCTCGATTTCCCGTTCCTGTTCAACAACGTCGAGGAAGCCCATGCGGTCATCGATGGGCCGGTCGGGCAGAAACTGGCGGCGCAACTGGACAGCAAAGGACTGGTAGGGCTGGGTTATTGGGACCTGGGCTTTCGCAACCTGACCAACAGCAAGCATCCGGTGACCAAGCTTGAAGACATGCAGGGCCTGAAGATTCGCGTGATCCAGTCGCCGATCTACCTGGAGACCTTCGCCGCCCTGGGCGCCAACCCCGTGCCGATGGCATTCCCCGAGGTTTACACCGGCCTTGAGCAGCACACCATCGACGGCCAGGAAAACCCTTTCACGGTGATTGAGGGCAACAAGTTCTACGAGGTGCAGAAGTACCTTTCCGTCACGGGGCACATCTTCAACCCGCAATCGTTGATCATCAGCCAGAAAACCTGGAACCGTCTCAACGACGATGAAAAAGCGATGATTCGCGCGGCCGCGGCCGAGGCGCAAACATTCCAGCGTGAAGTCACGGCGGCGAGCATGGACAAGGCCAAGGCCACGTTGGCTGCTGCGATGACCGTCAATGAAATCACCCCGGCCGAGAAAGATCGCCTGCGTGAGCGGGTGAAACCGGTAGTCGACAAGTTCGCCAAATCCTTGGATGGCGACCTGGTGAAGACGATGTACGAGGAAATCGCCAAGGTGCGCGCGGCGCAGTGAGGTGACTGGGCCTGTCCGGAACAGACCCCATCACAGGAGGTCCCCTGTGGGAGCGAGCTTGCTCGCGATTGCAGTGGGTCAGCCAACCTCAATATGGCTGACCTGACGCCATCGCGAGCAAGCTCGCTCCCACAGTTGTTTTGGGGTAGCCCCAGGATTCGCATACGCCACAGGTCTCCTGTGGGAGCGAGCTTGCTCGCGATTGCAGTGGGTCAGCCAACCTCAATATGGCTGACCTGATGCCATCGCGAGCAAGCTCGCTCCCACAGGGATTTATGTTTCGGCCAACGGTTATTCGGCTGGAACGGCCAGCCACTGGCCAATCACCTTCTGGTAGCTGCCATTGGCCTTGCTCAGGTGCAGCCACTGATCCACGTACATCTTCCAGGTGTTGTCATCCCGTGGCAGCAGGTAGGCCTTCTCGCCATATTGCAGGTAGCGGGTCGGGTTGACGGCGCACAGGCCGGGCTTGAGTTTCTGTTGGTAGAGCGCTTCCGAAGCGTCGGTAATCATCACATCGGCTTTCTTGTCCAGCAGCTGCTGGAAGATGGTCACGTTGTCATGGAAGCTGAGCTGGCCGTTGGGCAGGAACGCCCGGACGAAGGCTTCGTTGGTGCCGCCGGCCGGCTCGACAAGGCGCACCGAAGGCTGGTTCATCTGTTCGAGGGTCTGGTAGCGCTCCTTGTCTTCGCAACGCACCAGGGGAATCTTGCCGTCCACGTCCAGAGTGGTGCTGAAATAGGCTTTCTTCTGACGCTCCAGGGTCACCGAAATCCCACCCATGCCGATGTCGCATTGGCCTGCAACCATATCCGGCATCAGGGTTTTCCAGGTGGTCTGCACCCATTGCACCTTGACGCCGAGGCTGGCGGCCAGGGAGCGCGCCATGTCGATGTCGATGCCTTCGTATTCGCCTGCTTCGGTTTTAAAGGTATAGGGCTTGTAGTCGCCGGTGGTGCACACCTTCAGTTCGCCGCGTTGCAGGACCTGGTCCAGCAGCGAAGGTGCCGGTTCGGCCAAGGCGCCGCAAGAGAGCGCCAGCAGGCCACAGAACGTCATCGAGCTTGTTATGGTTTTCATCGTGAAGGGACGTCTCGTAGCGGAGGGAAACAAGGTCAGGGAGTGTAGTAAAAGTGTTGCCAGGCTGTCACTGGAGTATGGCTGACGAACAATCAGCAGACAGCGGTCTCAAAGGGACGTCGCTGCAAGCTTCCAAGGTAGGCGCAGAACATATCGGCCATGGCGTCGCTGTAAATGGCTACGTCCTCGGGAGAGCGGGGCGCTGATGAAAAGCGCTTACCCACGGCACTGAGCGTGCTGATGACCAGGTCTCCTGCAAGGGCGCGGGCCTGTGCCGGGGCGTCTGGCAATGCTTGCAGCATGAAAGCGTCCACCGACTGTTGCACCGACATCCGCGCCGCCTGGTGCTCAGGGGCGTCACGGTAGAGAGGGGCGGCGTCGTTGAGGGCGACGCGTATCTGAGCCTCGTCGCATTCGGACTGGATGAACGCCTGCACCAAGGTACGCAGGCGCTCGAAGGGTGGCTTGAGGTTGTCTTCAAGAATCTCGCGCAGCATGTCGCTGGTTTGCCGCCATTCGTCACTTTGCAGACGGAACAGGATCGCCGCTTTGTTCGGAAAGTATTGATACACCGAGCCGACGCTGACGCCTGCTCGCTCGGCAACACGGGCCACCGTGAAACGAGCCGCGCCCTGGGTCGCCAAAACCTGAACAGCCGCTTCCAGAACTGCAGCGACGAGCTCGGTGGAGCGTGCCTGTTTCGGCTGTTTGCGCGAGGAAATCTGCGGGCTTGAGCGTTCGGACATGTGGGCATGAACCTCGGCAGGGAATGCGAATAGGAAACGCGACGGATTGTTCGTATCTTGAATGCGACGAATTGATCGCATTCTAGTCGGCTCCACAGGCAGCGTTCAACGTCACATCGCATCCTTTCCGTAGGTAGGGTTATGACACAAGACAATATTCATCTCGGTGCTTCTTCGGCGCCTCAGGCAGCCGTCGAGGCCAATCCGGCGCTCAAGCTGTTGCCGCTCACGCTGACCGTATTTATCGGTTTCCTCACGATTGGCATGCAACTGCCTGTCTTGCCCCTCCATCTGCATGACACGCTGGGCATGGGCACGCTGGTCATCGGCCTGGTGGTCGGCGCGCAGTTCGCCGCGGCGCTGTTGTCACGGGCCTGGGCCGGCAATTTTGCCGACATGCGCGGTGGTAAACGCGCGGTCATGGCCGGGCTGGTGACAGCCGCGGTTTCAGGGCTGGTCTATCTGCTTTCCCTGGCGTTCGTTGCCGCGCCGGTCACGTCGGTCTGGCTCTTGTCGGGCGGTCGGGTGCTGCTGGCAATTGGCGAAAGCCTCATTGTCACCGGTGCGCTGGGGTGGGGTATCGGCCTGGTGGGGGCGCAGCATGCCGGCAAGGTCATGGCCTGGAATGGCATCGCCATGTACGGCGCCTACGCATTGGGCGCTCCGCTCGGTGTGACGCTCAACAGCGCCTGGGGGTTTATCGGTATCGCCATGACCTCGATGTTCATTCCGTTGCTGGCCTTGGCGATTGTCGCAGGCGTGCGCGCTGTCGCTCCTACGGCGACCCGGCGTACACCGTTCTACACGATGCTCGGTGCTGTATGGGTTCCCGGCATGGGATTGGCGTTTTGCAGCGTCGGCTTTGGTGTCCTCACGGCGTTCATTGCCCTGTTGTTCGCGGCCAGGGATTGGGGCAACGCTTCCTTGGCGTTCACGGCATTCGGTGTGGCTTTCATCGCTGCGCGCCTGCTTTTCGGGCACCTTCCGGACAAGATTGGCGGCGCCCGCGTCGCGCTGGTTTGCGTATTGATCGAAACCGTTGGGTTGCTGCTGATCTGGAGCGCCGACACCGCGACCATGGCTTATTTGGGCGCGGCTTTCACCGGCTTCGGTTATTCCCTGGCGTTTCCCGGCTTCGGCGTGGAAGCGGTACGGCGTGCGCCACCGCAGGCACGCGGTCTCGCCATGGGGGCCTACGTCGCGTTTCTCGATATTTCCCTGGGCATCACCAGTCCGCTGGCCGGTTTGTTGGCGAGTGGCTGGGGTATCGGTGCGGTTTACCTGGGCGGCGCCATTGCCGTTGGGCTGTCCTTCGGGGTGGCCCTGATGCTGCTGGGAGGACAGGAAGCACAAGTTCAATACAAATCCTGAGTTTTCGATGGGTTATAAGATTTTCGGTCTCGGTTTTTTAGAACAGGAGCGTTGCATATGCACGTATTCGTTACCGGTGCCACGGGCTGGGTTGGGGCGTCCGTGATACAGGATCTGATCGCCGCCGGGCATCGGGTCACCGGCTTGGCCCGATGCGAAGAAAAAGGCGCCGCACTGGCTGCGACAGGCGCGAAGGTGATTCCAGGCACTTTGGATGATCTCGAAATCTTGCACAACGCAGCCTCGGCGGCGGACGCGGTGATTCATACGGCGTTCAATCATGACTTCTCCCGGTTTGCCGAAAATGCCCAGCAGGACCGCCGCGCCATCGAAACGTTGGGCGATGCCTTGCGGGGCTCCGACCGGCCGTTGCTGGTGACGTCGGGCCTGTTTGGATTGACGCGGGGCGCGAGTGAACTGGAAGTGGTGAGCCCGGCCTCGCCCCGCAAGTCCGAAGCCGCCGCCCGGGACCTGGCCGAGCGAGGGGTGCGTGTGGCGACGGTGCGGCTGGCGCCCTCGGTCCATGGCCTCGGCGACCATGGGTTCGTGCCGATCCTGATTCGCCTTGCCCGGGAAAGCGGCGTATCGGCTTACCCCGGTGATGGCAGCCATTGCTGGTCGGGTGTGCATCGACAGGATGCCGCGCGGGTTTATCGGCTTGCCCTGGAGCAGGGGGTGACGCAATCCGTCTACCACGCCGTCGCCGACGAGGCCGTGCCGTTCAAGGATATTGCCCAGGCGATCGGTCGTGGCTTGGGGTTGCCGGTCGAATCCCGAGACCGCGAGCATTTCGGCTGGTTCGCCCACATGGCGGGGGCGAGCATGGCGGTGTCCAGCGAATACACCCGTGCCTTGCTGGGCTGGACGCCAAGCGGCCCAGGTTTGTTGGATGATCTTGCGTTGCCGGGTTATTACCACGCCGATTGAAATGAATGACCTGTGGCGAGGGAGCGGTGTGGGGCCTAGCGGGAAATGATCCCGTGGTCGATCGCGTATTTCACCAGGGCCGCGGGCTTGTCGATGTTCAGCTTGCGGCGGATGCTCAGGCGATGGGTTTCGACGGTGCGTACGCTGATGTCCAGTTCACGGGCCATTTCCTTGTTGTTCAGGCCCTGGACCATTTTGTACAGCACCTGGCTTTCCCGCGGCGTCAGCTCATTGTCGGTGTGCGGGTCGGTGGCGAGCCGCTGGGCGATCTCGGCACTGTAGAAGGTGCCGCCGCTGATGATGGCTTCGATGGCCGCGATGATTTCCCGCGATGGCGCGTTCTTGAGCACGTAGCCGCTGGCGCCGGAACGCACGGACTCGCTCACGTACTCATAATTGTCGTACATGCTGAGGATCAGGATCTTGAGGCTGGGGTATTGCTTGCCCAGCAGCCGGGTCAGTTCGAGTCCGTTCTTATCCTTGAGGCCGATGTCCATCAGCAGCAGGTCCGGTTGGCAGCGACCGACCATTTCGATCGCTTGCGCACCGTTCTCGGCTTCGCCCACCACATCCAGTTGCGGCATCACCGACAGCAGAGCCCTGATGCCGTCGCGGACCAGGGAATGGTCATCGACCAGGGCGACGCGAATCACGGGAGGCAGGTTCATCGACGAGTGCTCTTGTTGGAGTGGGCGCACATCAGTTTTCCGTGACCGAGAGGTTCATGGGCAGCAGGATGTCCAGTTCGCTGCGGCCCGGCACGGACGTCACTTCCAGGCGTCCGCCGAAATGCTCGACCCGCTCGCGGATATTACGCAGGCCGATGCCGGCATGGCCGCGTTCCACTTGCGGGACGTTGAACCCCATCCCGTCGTCGACCACTGTCAGCCGCAAGGACTGGCTGGAGCCGAACAGGGTAATGCCGACGCTTTTCGCCCCGGCATGGCGCTCGATATTGGTCAGGGCTTCCTGGGCAATGCGAAACAGCGAGACAGGGGCGCCATTTTCGAGGCGGCAATCGAACTCGTTGCTTCGATAGGATACTTCCAGCCCGCTGCGCTGCTGGAATTCGCTGGCGAGCTGGCCGATGGCGGCGGGCAGGCCCAAAGTGTCGAGCAGGGACGAGCGCAAGTCGTGGGAGATATTACGGATCTCGCCGATGGCTTCGCCGAGTCGGTCGGTGGCGTTCTTCAGGATGCCCAGGCCATTTTCCTGGCCATTTTCCAACACGTGGCTGGCCAGTTCGAACTGGAATTTTATCGACACCAGCAGTTGGCTGATACCGTCATGCAGCTCGCGCGAAACCCGCGAGCGTTCTTCTTCCTGCAAGCTGACGATGCGCTGGTTCAAGCGTTGCAGTTTTTTGTCGGCCAGGCGATGTTCGCTGACATTGAGGGTCATGCCGCCGGCAAACACCAGCAGAACCGCCACCAACGCGATTGCGGCGATGGCTTGCATGGTGGTGTGGATGCCGTGGGCGACTTCGTCACGGGCTTGCTGGGTGGCGCGCTCTACATCTTCCAGGTAAATCCCGGTGCCGAGCATCCAGCCCCATTTGTCCAGCATCACGACATAGGCCAACTTGTCGGTCACCTGACCGGAGGAGGGCTTGTTCCAGGCATAGCGCTGGAACCCTTCGCCTGACTCGGCGCTTTTGATCAGCGCCTGGATGACCGGCAGGCCGTGGGGGTCCTTCATATCCCAGAGGTATTGCCCCACCAACTCCGACTGGCGTGCATGCATGAGGCTGCGGCCCTGACGGTCGTAGACGAAGAAGTAACCGTTGATACCGAAGCTGAGCTTGCGCAGTTCTTCCAGGACCTGCTGTTGCGCGCGCTCGTCGCCCTGGCCGTCGTTGTACAGCGGTGCGATCAGGCTCTGCGCCATCTCGACATAGTTCTTCAACTCGGCGCGCTTGCTCGCCAGGATGCTGTCTTCGATCAGTTGCGCCTGTTGATCGCCCAACTGGCGGTTGAGCGAGATCACCAGGGCGCAGATGACGGCGATGGCCAGGGCCAGCGGCAAAATCCCGAGGGCGACGATTTTGTGTTTGAGCAGCATCTGTACTCCTGTCCGGGCTCGGCGGGGAGGCGAATGGCGGCATCATATGCCAAACCCATGGGGGAGGCATAAAACCTGTGGCAGCGAGCTTGCTCGCGATGATGTCGGATCAGCCTGCCTGGATGTCGCCTGACACAATGCCATCGCGAGCAAGCTCGCTCCCACAGGGCATGGGTGTCTACGTAGAACTACGTAGATGGCCCGTACGTAGTACTGCGCATTTATTTATTGACGACTTGCAGGGATATTGGGCCGGCTCCGAATAGCCGGGGCACACTATAAAAACAATCGCCGCAATCCACTGGATATCGGCAGGAGACACGCAATGACAACCCGTCTGGTTAAACACCTCGCCTGGTTTGCCGTGGCTGTTCTGGGAGCTTGTGCGTTGAGTGTCGTGGCCTTGCGCCGCGGCGAACCTATCAACGCCCTCTGGATCGTCGTCGCCGCCGTGGCCATTTACCTGGTCGCTTACCGCTACTACAGCCTCTTCATCGCCAACAACGTGATGCAACTCGATGCGCGCCGGGCCACTCCCGCCGTGCTCAACAACGATGGCCTGGACTACGTCCCGACCAACAAACACATTCTCTTCGGCCACCACTTCGCGGCCATTGCCGGCGCAGGGCCGCTGGTCGGGCCGGTGCTGGCGGCGCAGATGGGCTACCTGCCCGGCACGCTCTGGCTGATCGCCGGCGTGGTGCTGGCCGGTGCGGTGCAGGACTTCATGGTCCTGTTCCTGTCCACCCGTCGCAACGGTCGCTCCCTGGGCGACATGGTGCGCGAGGAAATGGGCCGCATCCCCGGCACCATCGCGCTGTTCGGCTGCTTCCTGATCATGATCATCATCCTCGCGGTGCTGGCGCTGATCGTGGTCAAGGCCCTGGCCGAGAGCCCGTGGGGCATCTTCACGGTAATGGCAACCATCCCGATCGCGATGTTCATGGGCATTTACATGCGCTACATCCGCCCGGGCCGCATCGGTGAAATCTCGATCATCGGCGTGCTGTTGCTGCTGGGTTCGATCTGGCTGGGCGGGCAAATCGCGGCCGACCCGGTCTGGGCCAAGGCTTTCACCTTCACCGGGATCCAGATCACCTGGATGCTGATCGGCTACGGTTTCGTCGCGGCAGTACTGCCGGTGTGG
Source organism: Pseudomonas sp. R151218B TE3479 (assembly GCF_053629195.1). NCBI lineage: Bacteria > Pseudomonadati > Pseudomonadota > Gammaproteobacteria > Pseudomonadales > Pseudomonadaceae > Pseudomonas > Pseudomonas sp. R151218B TE3479. Next base: position 4,534,445 of record NZ_JBRJHV010000001.1, on the reverse strand, counting down.
CTGATCCTGGCACCGCGGGACTACCTGTCGACCTTCCTCAAGATCGGCACCATCGTCGCCCTGGCTATCGGCATCCTGGTCACCATGCCCGAGCTGAAAATGCCGGCGCTGACCCAGTTCACCGACGGCACCGGGCCGGTGTGGAAGGGCGGGCTGTTCCCGTTCCTGTTCATCACCATCGCCTGCGGCGCGGTCTCGGGTTTCCATGCGCTGATCTCCTCGGGCACCACGCCCAAGCTTTTGGATAACGAAACCAACGCCCGCTACATCGGCTACGGCGGCATGCTGATGGAGTCCTTCGTGGCGATCATGGCCATGGTCGCCGCTTCGGTGATCGAGCCGGGCGTGTACTTCGCCATGAACAGCCCGGCGGCGATCGTCGGCGGTGACGTGGTGGCCGTGGCCCAGACTGTCAGCAGTTGGGGCTTTGCCATCACGCCCGAGGCGCTGCAGGCGGTGGCCAAGGACATCGGCGAGACCACCATCCTGGCCCGTGCCGGCGGTGCGCCGACCCTGGCGGTGGGGATCGCGCAGATCCTGCACTCGGTGCTGCCGGGTGAGAACACCATGGCGTTCTGGTACCACTTCGCGATCCTGTTCGAAGCGTTGTTCATCCTCACGGCCGTGGACGCCGGCACCCGTGCCGGGCGGTTCATGCTGCAGGACTTGCTGGGCTCGTTCGTGCCTTCGCTCAAGCGCACCGAATCCTGGCCGGCCAACCTGATCGCCACCGCCGGTTGCGTGGCGCTGTGGGGCTACCTGCTGTACCAGGGCGTGATCGATCCGCTGGGCGGCATCAACACCCTGTGGCCACTGTTCGGCATTTCCAACCAGATGCTGGCCGGTATCGCCCTGATGCTCGCCACCGTGGTGCTGATCAAGATGAAGCGCCAGCGCTACGTCTGGGTCACGCTGCTGCCGGCTTCCTGGCTGTTGATCTGCACCACCACTGCGGGCCTGATCAAGCTGTTCGACGCCAACCCGGCGATCGGCTTCCTGGCCCTGGCGCGCAAATACAACGATGCCCTGGCCGCCGGCCAGATCCTGGCCCCGGCCAAGAGCATCGAGCAGATGCAGCACGTGGTGTTCAACGCCTACACCAACGCAACGCTGACGGTGTTGTTCCTGTTCGTGGTCTTCAGCATCCTGTTCTATGCGCTCAAGGTCGGCATCGCTGCCTGGGGCACCAAGGAACGCACGGACAAAGAAGCCCCATTCCAGGCCCTGCCGGACGCTTGATAGAGGATTGCAACGATGTTCAATGACTTGAGTCGCCTGGGTAAATACCTCGGTCAGGCCGCCCGCCTGATGGTCGGCATGCCCGACTACGACAACTACGTCGAGCATATGCAAACCAAGCACCCGGACAAACCGATGATGGACTACGAGGCGTTCTTTCGTGAACGCCAGGAGGCCCGTTACGGTGGCAAGGGTGGGCCCAAGTGCTGTTGAACCGCTGATTGCCAGTGGATGATGTAACCCTTGTGGGAGCGAGCTTGCTCGCGATGGCGGAGTGTCAGTTAACGATGATGTCGACTGATCCAACGCCATCGCGAGCAAGCTCGCTCCCACAGTTGTTTTGGGTTGGGTCTCAAGATGTGCATACACCACAGATGAGTTGAAAGCTGCCTGTTCCATCATTGCAGCGGAATATAGACATCCGTTTGCCATTGATCCTGCGGTGTCTCGGGATAAACGCTCAGGTAGTGGAAGAACAATGGATGGTCTCGCAGCTCCTCCCCACTGGTAGGCAGCCAGTCGCGGTAAATCGGATAGATCGTTTCACCGATATGGTCCGGTGACCCTGTGTGCCGTACCACAGCGCAACGACCGCCGGGAATGACGCGCTCTTGCACGCTGGATTCATTTGGCTCCACGGCTTCGTGAATCTCGCCGCAGATGGCGAAGCGAAAGTCTGGGGGAGGTGTCGTATCGGGGTTGTTATAGGGAATGCCAAAGGTGCGACTCGAAAGTACTGGCGACTGTCCGCTCTGTATGCGCCACTCGATGAACTTGCGCACGCTTTCATTTACCTGCCCGCCGGGCCCGCAATGCTCTAGCGCAGCGACTCTGACTTCGGGGAATTCCACGATTCGTACTTGCATGATGATGTTCCTGGAAAAGTGAGGGATGGTGAACACCGCATTCCAGACTTGCCAGTTCGGCTCCTTCCTGAATGCACTCGGCGTCATGCCGAACGCCCGCCTGAACGCCCTGCAAAATGCCTCGGGACTTTCAAACCCTGCACCGAATGCGGCGTCCAGTATCGAATGATCCGCGAGGGCGGCCAGGCGATGGGCTGCCCGTCGTAGCCGCATCAGTTGCACATAACGTGAGACCGGCACGCCGACGAAAGCGGTGAATTGACGGTGGAAGTGAAAGGCCGAAAAGTTCGCCACACGGCTCAGCCTCTTGACCGACAGGTCACCTTCGAGATTGTCATCGATGTAAGCGAGCACCGCGTTGAAGCGTTCGGTATAAGCAAGGGGCGTGGATGTGTCGGACACTGGCAAGGGCTCTTGGAAGTACGGTCGGTCATAAGATCGGCGATAACGATGGGAGGGTGCCTAGCCGGGTTTGCTCAACTCCTGGCCAGCAAGACCGACTGGGAGGCCACCATCGCCCTGGCAGCCTGCAATGGCCGTGCAACGATGCCGCACCGGACGGCACGCCGACCATGCACATCGAGCAGTGCGTGTGCGGAAAAGGACGTTTCATGCTCACTGGCTAGTGCGCACTGAAGAGAAGGTCAACGGCCGCTATCCGCTGCCGCTGACCACCGGGCGTATCCTAAGCCAGTACAACGTCGGCGCCCAGACCCGGCGCACCGAGAACGTGGCCTGGCACAAGAAAGACCGCCTGGAAATCCATCAGACCGACGCCGAGTACGTCTGCCATATCTTGCACCAGGATCCGGGCGACATTGGTGATGGTGTTGATGTCGCTCGTTTCCGAATCTCGCAGGCTGGTGCAGGCCACCAGCGTCAGGTAATCGAGTGTGGCGTGCAGGCGTTCGCTGACACAGGCGTGGCGTTCGGGCAGTGGGGCTTGGGGGTCGATCAGCAGGACGGGGTGGGTAGCTGCGTGTGGGTTCGCAGACCGGGCATGCGGAGGAGCCTGGCAGATCCGAAGATCTCCCACAGTTGTTTTGGGGGAGTTTCAAGAGGTGCATACACCACAGATCCCTTTTTGAGTGCACCCTCACTCCGCCAACAACACCGCCGCATCGAAGCCCACCCGCAAGTTGCCCCAATGGCGGCCGCTGAAGAAGAACGGTACGTCGATCTCGGTCATGATTTCCCCGGTATCGCGCAGGTAGGTCTGCAGCAGGAAGCGCTGGACGTTGCCCGCCGCGCGCAGGCCGATCGGGTCGTTGAAGATTCGCTTGTTGCGACACACCGGCAAATCCACCGCCCGGTCGCCGGTTGGCGGCTTGGAGACCCAACTGTTGTTCACCGGGCAGTAGCCCTTGCTGTCGACAATGAACGAAACCTTGCCCCCCGGCGTGCTGCGGGTGAGTTTGTCGCATTCTTCCTGGCAGACCTGGGCAAAGCGTTCGGTGTAGCTGGCCATGTACTGCTTGGGATCGGTACCGGGTATCAGTTGGTAATTCTGATCGAACAGGTTCAGACCTTCGCGTTGCAGCGCCTCCAGGCGGACCTGAAGCGTGTCGCGGCACTCGCTGGCACGGGTGATGGCGGCATCCAGCTTGCCGTGGCCGAGCACGAACCGGCCCAGCAGCGCCTGGACCTTTTCGGCCACGCCAGACAGGTCGCGAGTGGCCGTTGCCGAATGCTGCATGCGTTGGTCGATCAACTGGCTGTCGGCGTGAATCTGGGTCACCCGGTCGTTGATTCCGGTGTTGCTGTCGGCGAACTGTTGGATGTGGGTCGCGATGTCCGCCAGCTTGCCGTTGGTGGATTCGAAGTCGACGATCATGCTTTCGAAATGGCCAGAGGCGCGCTCCACCACTTTCTGGGTTTCCCGGGCGCTGTGGCTGATCTGCGTGGTCTGTTCGTGGGTGGAGCTGACTTCCTCGAGCATGGCGTCGATGTTGCGTGAGATATCGTCGGTGGCCCGGCTGACATTCTGTGCCAAGGTGCGCACTTCATCGGCCACCACCGCGAAGCCACGGCCACTTTCGCCGGCCCGGGCGGCTTCGATGGCGGCATTGAGGGCCAGCAGGTTGGTTTGGGCAGAGATCTGCTGGATCAACCCGACAATCGACTTGATGCTTGAGGAACGCTGGTTCAAGGCGCTCACCAGGGTCGCAAATTCACCGAGGTTGCTGGAAATTTCACTGATGTTGCCGGTTACTTCCAGTAGCTCGGCGTAGGAGTCGCGGGCCATGCTCAGGTTCTGGGCGGTGGTGCTGGAGATGCCCTGGGTCTGGCGCGAGACTTCTTCGATGCGGCCCACGGCGGTGTTGCTCTGGTCCATCACTTCCTTGGCGAAGCGGGCCTGGTGGGTGGCACTGTCGCTGGAGTCGCTGATGTTCTTCAGCGAGCGGGCCGACTCGACGGCGATGTGCACAGTCAGCGCTTGGACATTGCTGATGATCTCCCGCTGCTTGGCCAGGAATCGGTTGCAGGTGCCAGCCAACACGCGGATCTCGTCGTGGGTCACCAGCGGCAGGTCCTTGGACAGGTCGCCTTCGCCGTTGGCGATCTCTTCCAGGGCCTTGGTCATGGCGGTGACGGGGCGCACGATGAGGTGGCGGAAATACCAGACCATGAAGCTGATCATGCCCAGCGTCAGGACCGCACCGAAGAGCAGGGCATGGGTAAGGCTGTCGAGCCGGCCTTCGATCTGCCCCAACAAGGCACCGTCCAACTGTGCGTTGCGCAACAGCAGCAGGATCTCGGCACGGGCGCTGACCGCCACCCAGTACAACAAGCCACTGACCAGCACCAACAGGAAAAGACTCGAGAGCTTTTTGGTGAGGGTATCGAAAAACTGCATTTCGATAGACTCGTACAAGTCCTTCAACGTCTGCATGCCGCTGCTCCTGGGCAAAAAAATCTCTTAATGGAATACATTCGACCGCGAGCGCCAAAGCTTTAGGGCGATGGGGCAATTTGATATCAGTCTGTGGGAGCGGGCTCGTTCCGACAGACGTTTGGGGTGATCATCATTTGATACAAAAGATTTACTGGGAATTATTCTCAAAGTATATTCGCTCTCATTAACGACCCTTCCATGAGTGCGCGTCTTGAATCGTTCCACCCCCCTCGCAAATCGCAACGTCTTCATTAAGTGTGTGTTGCCAACCCTGTCCTGCTGCTTCATTGCAAGCCCTTTGTGGGCACAGGACGCTGTCGAACTGCCGGCCACGGATATCCAGGGCAGTCGTGTCACTCAGGATGAGGGCTATACGACGTCGCAAGCCAGCACGGCGAGCAAGAGCGATGTACCGATCAAGGAAGAGGCGCAGTCGATCAACGTGGTGACCCAACAGACCCTGGCGGACTACCAGGTACGCTCGCTGAACGACGCGATGAAGTTCGTCAGCGGCGTCAGCCAGGGCAACACCCTGGGCGGCTCGAGGGACTCGTTGGTCAAGCGCGGGTTCGGCACCAACGACGACGGCTCGATCCTGCGCGACGGCGTGCGTTCGAACCTGGGCCACAACTTCAGCGCCACCACCGACCGCGTCGAAGTGCTCAAGGGCCCGGCCTCGATGCTGTACGGCGCGCTGGAGCCCGGCGGCCTGATCAACGTCATCAGCAAGAAACCGGAATACACCCCAAGCACCACGCTGAGCGGCTCGGCCTACAGCGAAGGTGGCGGCACCATGGCCCTGGACACCACCGGGCCGCTGGGCGATACCGGCCTGGCCTATCGCCTGATTGCCGAGCGCGGTCACGAGGACTACTGGCGCAACTATGGCGTCAATGAGAGCACCCTGGTGGCGCCGTCCCTGGCTTGGACGGGTGAGCGGGCCTCGTTGAACCTGAGTTATGAGTACAACGAATATTCCAATCCGTTTGACCGGGGCACGGTGTTCACCAACGGGCATCCGGCCGGTATCGATTATGACAAGCGCCTCGATGAGCCTTGGGCCAAGAGTGTCGGTATTCGCGAAACGGCGACGGCGCGGTTTGAGTATGAGTTGAGCGACGCGTGGAAAACGCGGGTTACCTATGGTTGGAACAATGATCGGTACAGTCTTTCGATTGCGCAGCCGAGCCTGTCGAAAACCGGTGTTTTTCAGCGAGCCGCCAATGGCGCTCATTACGACGACGAAACTCGTTATGCCAGTTGGGATTTCATCGGCAAGCAGGAGTTGTTCGGCCAGCGCCATGACCTGTTGGTTGGTATCGATAATCAAGTGTCAGATCAGTTTCGTGGCAAGACCTACCGTGGGGATGCGCAAGGAGGGTTCGACATCACTGCGCCGGTTTATGGTGGGTTGGCAGAACCCAGCAAGCTGAATGCAAAACAGAGCAACCTGAGTAACCAACTGACCTCCAGCTCCATTTATCTCAAGGACAACTGGCATCTGGATGATCGCTGGATACTGGTCTTCGGTGGTCGCTACCAGCATTACGACCAATTCGCCGAACAAGGCATGATCCAGCGAGAGGGGGTTCGCGACGATAATGGCGACGCCTTCGTTCCATTCCTGGGATTGGTCTATAAAGCTGCCGAGACCCTGTCTCTTTATGGTAATTACAGCCGTTCATTCAAGCCTAACGATACCGTCGACGACAACCTCAGCACCTTCAAACCGGAAGAAGGGCGTAGCTATGAAGTGGGTGCCAAATACGACCCGATCCCTGGGCTGAATATCAATCTCGCCTTGTTCGATATCGTCAAAAAGAACGTGGTAACGACCACTGTAGTCGGCGGAAAGAACATTGCAGAAGCCGCTGGCAAGGTGGGTTCCCAGGGCCTGGAGCTTGACATCACTGGCCGCCTGGCCGACCGCTGGGACCTGATCGGCACCTACGCCTACACCCACACGGAGATTCTCGACGATCCGGATGACGAAGGTCACCGTCTCTCCGACGCGCCTAAACACACCGCCAGCCTCTACCTGTCCCACCACCTGAACGTACCCGCCGAATTCGGCGCCTGGCACGCCGGTGCCGGCGCTCGTTACGTCGGCGAACGCGCCGCCAACAACGCCAACGATTTCTGGCTCAGCAGCTACACCGTCGCCGACGCCTTCCTGCGTTGGGACGCGCCGGTGATGGGGCACAAGACCTCGTTGCAGTTGAACGTGGACAATCTGTTCGACAAGCAGTACTACCCGTCCTCCACCGGCAGCCAGTTGCAGGTCAATGTCGGCGAGCCGCGTACCGCCAAGCTGAGCGCCAGCGTGACGTTCTGATTCTGCTGCGCTGAAACACAAAATGCCCGGGACCTGCGTCCCGGGCATTTTGTATTCCAGCCATAGGCTAAGCCGCCGTGCTGCCAATGGGAGCCGTGGCACCGTACTTAATGCCCGCCCTGAGGGCATGACGAAGCTTCAGCGCCGGTCGCTCGACCCCATAGTACGAAACGCCACTCAACGTGAACGACAGCACCAGCACTGCCGTGATGATCAGGGTGCTGTACGCCACCGGCCAGAACGCCCGCAACACATACATCACCACAAAATGGTTGAGGAACACGCCATAGCTGATGTTGCCCAGGAATTCATCAAGCCGGTGATGCTTCATTCTGCCGAGCAGAAACACCGCAGGCAGGCCCAGGGCGATGCCCAGGGTCACCTCGGCGTTGAACGGCCGACGGGGAATGATCCCCACGACAATGGCCAGGAACATCAAGGCGGCAACGAGCAGGGTGATGGACACGATCCACAGCCCTTTGGCCTGCGCCCGATACAGGTAGCTGCCGCAAAGGAAAATGAACAGCACCCCCGGCAGCAAGCGGTAGCCGTAGATGTCCGTGTCGAGGTAGCCCAGCGAAGCGACCATGAACACCGTCACGGATACGGCAAAGGCAACACCCCGTGTTTTATAGAGGATCAGGAACGGGATCAGCAGGTAAAAGCACATTTCCAGTCCCAAGGACCAACCGGGTGGGAGGATCTCGGGCACGGTGATGCCGAACATGTAGAAACCCAATGGCAGGATCGGCAGGCTGGTGGCGATGTTTTCCAGGGTCAGGGCGGCTGCCTGGGGCGTTCCCGGCAATAGGAAATGGATCACCGCGCAGGAAATAACGAAGTACACCAGGAACTGTGGGTACAGCCTCAACAATCGATCGATGTAGAACAGGCCGATCTGGCCTGGCGTGTTGTACGTCCTCTCGATCAGCGAGGTCATCACGAAGCCGCTGATGATCAGAAAGGACACCACGGCCACGACGCCGGGGTTCAAACCCATGAACGTCACGCCCATATGAGAAACTGCCACCAACATGGCCAGCAGCAACCGATAAACCCCCACGCGCATCATCCTTAATCAGAGTTGATCCGTTTGCGCGGTACGTTATGCGGCTTTGCGAGCCGTTAATAGGGGGTTGCGCGGCGGCGGCGGGGTAGTGGGGATAATTGTCAGATTTGACACTGTTGTTTCGGGTGGATGCCTATCCCCAGCAGGCTCGCGATGACGAACGACCCAGCGAAACGCCGGCACCACCTGCTGGATGATCGTCCGCGGCATGAGCAGGGTTGTGGCGCAGCACCATCAATTGCGGACGCGGCACATCAGAATTGTTGTCCAGGGCCGCCTGGAAGGAGACCGAAGGCAGCCTGCCCGCGACCTTGAGGGAAGTGGTCTACGCTTGGCGTGCGCACATCCGATTGTTTTTGGCTAACCAGCAACAGGTACTGGGGAGGGAGTAGGCCCTTCGAAATCGCCAATGGTTCAATCACCGCCCGCTCATTGATGAGCTGGGGGAACGGCCTGCCTGCTTCACGGTGGGGCGAGGGTATGAATCCGTGCATGTTCCTGCAACGTTGCAGTGCGTTCAGGGTCGCGCCACCTGGGGTTGTTGGCGGCGCCTGAAGGATCGGCCATGGACGAATGAGTAAAAACTTCCCTCTTGTGGGGCGTCGTTGTCCCATTTCACCCGCTCAAGGGCCGCTCAAGCCAGTGCTCGAGACAAAGGGCGCCAGCATTTACGTTCATTCATGTCGCCAGATCGAAAAATAATTTCGCCTTTTTGCGGTTTTGCAATACTTCTTCTATTCAGTACGTGACACCGTCACGCTTAGGCACATCCTTTGCTAAGTATTGAAAACCCGGCCTTTCAGGCCAGGACACACCATCCATGAAGAGCAACAGAGGGCAATCCCAGGACCGCACTCAATCAAGCAGGGTTTAAAGCAAGGCAAGGCCGAACCGTCGGAATGACGAAGTGATAAGAAATGCCGTGTAGAACGCGGCTGGGAGTTGGCTATGCCCCACGCTTTTTTTAATGAAATGTATGACGCAAAGGGTGACTGCCGCCCGCATTACCAAGCCTTCTCGCGCTGGCTGGCGGACACCCCGCTTGAACTGCTGGAGCAACGCCGCCGCGAAGCCGACCTGCTGTTCCATCGCGCCGGTATCACCTTCACCCTCTACGGGGACGAGCAGGGCACCGAGCGCCTGATCCCCTTCGATATCATTCCCCGCAGCATCAAGGCCAGTGAATGGCAAATGGTCGAGCGTGGTTGCATCCAGCGGGTCCAGGCCCTGAACATGTTCCTGGCCGACATCTACCATGGGCAGCACATCCTCAAGGAAGGGATCATTCCGCCCGAGCAGGTGCTCGCCAACGAGGGCTACCAGATTGCGATGCAGGGCCTGAACCTGCACCGAGGTATCTACGCCCATATCGCCGGTGTCGACCTGGTTCGCGACGGTGACGGCAGCTATTACGTGCTCGAAGACAACCTGCGCACGCCAAGCGGTGTGAGCTACATGCTCGAAGACCGCAAGATGATGATGCGCCTGTTCCCCGAGCTCTTCGCCGCCCAGCGCGTGGCACCTATCGATCATTACCCGAACCTGCTGCTCGACACCCTCAAGAGCTCAAGCCCCCTGGAAAACCCCACCGCCGTGGTGCTGACGCCGGGACGTTTCAACAGTGCCTATTTCGAGCACGCCTTCCTGGCCCGTGAAATGGGCGTGGAGCTGGTGGAGGGGGCCGATCTGTTCGTGCGGGACGACCACGTGTACATGCGCACCACCGCCGGCCCTCGACAGGTGGACGTGATTTACCGTCGCCTTGACGATGCTTACCTCGACCCGCTGTCGTTCAACCCCGATTCGATGCTGGGCGTGCCCGGGCTGATCGCTGTTTACCGTGCGGGCAACGTGGTGCTGGCGAACGCGGTCGGCACAGGCGTGGCCGACGACAAATCGATCTACCCTTATGTCGACGAGATGATCCGCTTCTACCTCACCGAAGAACCGATCCTGAAGAACGTGCCCACCTGGCAGTGCCGCAAGCCCCAGGACCTGTCCCATGTGCTGGCCAACCTGCCGGATCTGGTGGTCAAGGAAACCCAGGGCTCCGGCGGCTACGGCATGCTGGTCGGGCCGGCCGCCAGTGCGGCGGAGATCGAAGATTTCCGCGCACGCCTCAAGGCCCGTCCCGAAGCCTATATCGCCCAGCCGACCTTGAGCCTGTCCACGTGCCCGACCTTTGTCGAGAGCGGCATCGCGCCGCGCCACATCGACCTGCGTCCGTTCGTGCTGTCGGGCAAGGAAACGCGCCTGGTACCCGGCGGGCTGACTCGCGTGGCGCTGCGCGAAGGCTCGCTGGTGGTGAACTCGTCCCAGGGCGGCGGCACCAAAGACACTTGGGTAGTGGAGGACTAAGACATGCTTTCAAGAACTGCTTCGGACCTCTATTGGATGTCCCGCTACCTGGAGCGCGCCGAGAACCTGGCGCGCATGCTCGAAGTCAGCTATTCGCTGTCGCTGATGCCCCAGGCCGGACGCAGCGATGGCCATGCCGAACTGGCGATGTCGCTGCTGGCGGCCGGTACGCTGGACGACTACAACGCCCGTTATGACGCCCTCAACACCGAGCGCATGCTGCATTTCTTCGCCTTGGACGAAACCAACCCCGGCAGTATCTATAGCTGCCTGCGAGCCGCGCGAACCAATGCCCATGCCGTGCGCGGGCGTATCACTGCCGACATGTGGGAAAACATCAACGCCACCTGGCTGGAAATGCGCAACATCGCCAGTAACGGCCTGGGGCGCTACGGCATCAGCCATTTCTGCGAGTGGGTCAAGGAACGTTCGCACCTGTTCCGTGGCGCGACATCGGGCACCATCATGCGCAACGATGCCTACTGTTTCATCCGTTTGGGGACCTTTATCGAACGGGCCGACAACACCCTGCGCCTGCTGGACGCTCGCTATGAAATGTTCGGCGAGGAGTCGGAGGAGGTCAGCGACAACTCGGCCCGTGGCTATTACCAGTGGAGTGCCTTGTTGCGTGCGTTGTCTTCGTTCGAGGCGTTCAACGAGATCTACCGCAACGCGCCCAATGCAGAGCAGGTGTCCGAGATGTTGCTGTTGCGGGCCGACGTCCCACGCTCGCTGCATGCTTGTATCGAGGAACTGGATCATATCCTCGCCAGCTTGCCGGGCAACAACGGCCGGCCGGCACAACGCCTGGCCGCCGAGCTGAATGCGCGCCTGCGCTATTCCGGAATCGACGAAATCCTGGCGTCGGGCCTGCACCAATGGTTGACCGATCTGATTGGTCAGATCCGCCACTTGGGCCAGACCGTCCATGAGTCTTACCTGGAGGTCGTATGAAACTGTCCATACGCCACGACACGACTTACAGCTACGCCGATGAAGTCTGCACCAGCATTCAGTTCTTGCGCCTGACGCCTCGGGACACCCAACGCCAGCGCATCCTGGAATGGCATCTGGAACTGCCGCGACTGGTGCGCAGCCAGATTGACCCCTACGGTAACATCCTCCACGTGATGACCATGGACGAGCCCCACGGTGCCTTGGTGCTGACGGCGTATGGCGAGGTGGAAATCCATCAGTCCATCGCGATGGAACCGGACTCTCAGTCACCGCTGCCGTTTCTGCGCACCAGCCGCCTCACCCAGGCGGATGAGACCCTTAGCGCCTTCGCCGTCGAACAATGCGCCGGCCGGCGTGATCGTTCGGCCTTGACCGACCTGATGAACGGCCTGGCGGCGCGGATGCCCTACAGCCCCGGCACGACAGCGGTCAACAGCACCGCCGCCGAGGCGTTTGCCGGTGGAACGGGGGTTTGCCAGGACCATACCCACGCCTTCCTGGCCTGCGCGCGCAGCCTGGGTATTCCGGCGCGCTATGTTTCCGGCTATCTGTGCACCGAAGATGAAAGCCACCTGGCAAGCCACGCCTGGGCCGAAGCCTGGCTGGACGATGGCTGGTACAGCTTCGACGTGACCAACCGCCTGACCCTTCCCGATCGCCACCTGAAACTGGCGATCGGCCTGGACTACCTTGACGCCTGCCCGGTACGCGGCATGCGCCGGGGTGGCGGGGCGGAACAGATGCAGGCGCGGGTGCAGGTGAGTTCGATGGTGCAGGTACAACACCAGTAAAGGCACAGGCCTCCTCGCCAACACCGAGCTCCCACACTGGAAGGGGGGGTGGACACAAACCCTGTCTCCACCCGACAACCCCTGTGGGAACCGAGCTTACTCGCGATGACGGCTGCCCATTCGACATCACCGCCAACTGACCCGCCGCCATCGCGAGCAAGCTCGCTCCCACACTGGGAATGGGTGATGGGCGCAAACCCTGTCTCCATCCGAGAACCCCTGTGGGAGCCGAGCTTGCTCGCGATGACGGCTGCCCATTCCACATCACCGCCAACTGACCCGCCGCCATCGCGAGCAAGCTCGCTCCCACACTGGAATGGGGGGTGGACACACACCCTGCCTCCACTCGAGAACCCTTGTGGGAGCGAGCTTGCTCGCGATGACGGTTGCCCATCCGACATCACTGCCAACTGACCCGCCGCCATCGCGAGCAAGCTCGCTCCCACAAAAAACTCACTCCCTCCTTGCCCTCAAAAATGAAGCTTTCATGACAAAAGTTCGGTAGCACATCGCCATTCCCGTCATGCCTGTGTGACGTCTTCGAGGGGACCTTTCAGGTCGTTTGGAGCCGGGGCGCGAAGCCGGGAGTGAGGCGATGGGGACTATGGAACGTTATTCGAAAGTGGGCATGCAGGAGCTTGACCAGCGGCTGTCGAAGATCGTCGAGGCGGCGCGCAAGCAGCCGGTCTCGGTGTATCGCTACGGCGCGCCGTGGGTCTGGATCGTTTCCCAGGATGACTGGCAGGGCGCGCTCAAGGAAGTGTCCAGCTACATTCCGCAAGGCCATTCACTGGTCTTGCTGCGTCCGCAGATCGACGACCTGCTGGATGACCATCGCGATGTGCTGCAGGGCCTCAACGCCAGTGCCCAGATGCTGATCGCACCGCAGACCGCCATGCACATCCTCCTGCTGCAACTGCTCTATTCGGTGCCCAGCGAGCAGCAACTCTACGAACAACTCAATTACAACCTGCTGTTCCGCTGGTTCGTCGGCCTGGACCTGAACCAGAAGGTCTGGAGCTTCAACGTCCTGAGCAAGGACCTCGCCACGCTGCTGGGCGATGCGCGGGCAGTGCGGCTCATCGAGAAAATCATCGGTGAAGTGTTCTGTGGCGCCTTGCTGCAAATGCCGGAGTTCTCCTTGAACTTCGCGCTTTTGCACACCTGGCTGGCCCGGCACGCCACGACATCGACCATAAGCAATTGAGCCGTACTTTGAATTCAGGGGGTGGTGTGGAGCATTTCTTCAAATCGCGGCCGGCGCTGTGGGGCTGGCTGCTGCTGGCGGTCGGGGGGCCGTCGGCCTTTGCCGCCGAAGGCGGGCAGGCGGCCGAAGCGGCGTCGACGCGCCTGGTGGACGTGAACGAGTATTTCGTGCGCGGCAACACCGTGCTCGATGCCCGGGCCATCGAGGAAGCGGTGTACCCGTTCCTCGGCCCGCAAAAGGCCCTGAGCGACATCGAAGGCGCCCGGGAAGCCCTGCAAAAAGCCTATCAGGCCCGCGGTTATCAATCGGTATTCGTCGAGCTGCCGGAGCAGAAAGTCGAAGACGGCATCGTCTACCTGCAAGTCAGCGAGACCAAGATCGGTCGGGTGCGCGTGGTAGGGGCCAAGCATTATTCACCGGTTGAAATCCGTGAAGACGTGCCGGCGCTGAAGGAAGGCGAGGTGCCGGATTTCGCCCGGGTCCAGGCAGAGCTGGCGCAGTTGAACAAGACCCCGGGACGCCAGGTCATGCCGCTGGTGCGCGAAGGCCAGCGCCCCGGGACCATGGACGTGGATTTGCAAGTCCAAGACCAGGACCCCTGGCAAGCCAGCCTGGGGCTGAACAACGACTACAGTGCCGACACCGAAAAGCTGCGCACGGTCGCCAGCCTGGGCTACAACAACCTCTGGCAACTGGGCCACAGCGTTTCGCTGACCTTCTTCACCGCGCCCCAGGACACCGAAAACGCCAAGGTCTGGTCGGGTTCCTACTCCGCGCCGCTGAGCGAACGCTGGAGTGTGCAGTTCTCGGGGTACCAATCCGACAGCAACGTGGCGACCGTCGGCGGCAGTAACGTTTTGGGCAAAGGACATTCCTACGGGGTGTCGGCGATCTACAGCCTGCCGTCCACGGGGGCATGGGCCAACAGCTTTTCGGTCGGGGTGGATTTCAAGGACTTCGAGGAAGAACTGAACCTGGGCGGTGCCAGCGACAAGGCGCCGCTCAAGTACGCGCCGTTCACCTTCGCCTATAACGGCTTTCGCTACACCGAAAACAGCCAGTTGGGCCTCGGCCTGAGCTTGGTGGCGGGGACCCGGAGCTTGCTGGGCTATGGCAGTTCCGACGAAGAGTTCGACTACAAGCGCTATCGCGCCAGTCCCAGCTTCGCGGTGCTCAAGGGCGACGGCAATTACACCTTCACCTTCGGCAACGACTGGCAGACCGCCTCCAAGGCCGCCTTCCAACTGGCCTCCGGGCCGTTGGTTTCCAACGAGCAATTCTCCGCCGGTGGCGCCACCTCGGTGCGCGGCTACCTGGCTGCCGAGCGCACCGGCGACGACGGCTACCTGCTGTCCCAGGAGCTGCGCACCCCGTCCCTGGCCAAGTTCCTCGGCAGTTATGTCCAGGAGTGGCGCTTCTATGCCTTCGCCGAAGGCGCGCAGCTGTATTTGCGTGACGAACTGCCCGACCAGGAAGCCGATTACAGCCTCGCCAGCGTCGGCCTGGGCACCCGCGCGAGCCTGAGCAAATGGCTGTCCGGCAGCCTCGACTGGGGCTATCCGCTGCTCGAAGGGCCGAACACCTCGAAACAGGAATCGCGCCTGCACTTCAACCTGCAAGCGACGTTTTGAACCCAGGAGTCATGTCCATGCAACGCTTATTGTTATCCCTGTTTATCTGCCTGGGGCTGGTGCTTCCGGCGACCGCCAACGCCTGGTGGCAGGACGACTGGCACTATCGCAAACAGATTTCGGTGGATACCACGCCCCAGGGCGCCGCCATCGCCCAGGCCTTGGGCCGCACCGCGTTGCTGGTGCGCTTGCACACCGGCAACTTCACCTTCGACGGGGTCAAGGACGACGGCTCGGACTTGCGCTTCGTCAGCGCCGACGACAAGACCGTGCTCAATCACCAGATCGAAAGCTTCGACCCGCTGATGGGCATGGCGCTGATCTGGGTCGACGTGCCGAGCGTGGAGGGCGGTCAGCGCCAGGACGTGTGGATGTATTACGGCAACCAGAAGGCGCCGGCCACGAGCAGCGGCCAGTTGACCTTCGATCCGGACTACACCGCCCTATACCACTTCGACGGCGCCACCGGTGTACCGCCCCGGGATACCACGGCCTACGGCAACAATGCCCAGGGCGCGGCCGGCGTGAGCATCGACGGTGTGATCGGGCGGGCCTTGCAGTTCAACGGCCAGCCGTTGTTGTTGCCGGCCAGTGCGTCGTTGCAACACAGTGCCGGCGCAGCGTTCACCTTCAGCACCTGGCTGCGCCAGGACCAGGCCAGTGGCGAACAAGTGCTCCTGGCCCGTCGCGAAGCCGCCACCAGCCTGTTGGTCGGGGTCAACCAGGGTGTGCCGTTCGTGGCGATCAATGATCAACGCGCGGTCTCGACCCTGCCGCTGAACCCCGGTCAGTGGCAGCACCTGGCGTTGACCGCCTCGGGCGACCGGGTCGTGCTGTACGTCAACGGGCGTGAGGCCGCGAGCCTGGCGGTGGCGATGCCGGCGTTCAATTCGCCGATCGCCCTGGGTGCCGATGTCTCCGCCGGAGCCTTCGCGCCTTTCAGCGGCGCCATGGATGAGGCGCGGCTGTCCAAGGTCGCTCGTCCGGCGCCGTTGCTGTTGGCCGACGCCAACGCCCAGGGCGCCGAATCGAAACTGGTGGTCTACGGCGTCGATGAAGAGCAGTCCGGTTTCGGTTTCGGCAGCCTGGGGTTCCTGCTCAACGCCGTGCCGCTCGACGCTTGGGTGATCATCGGGGTGCTGGTGCTGATGATGTTCCAGTCGTGGATCATCATGATCCGCAAGAACCGCATGGTCAGCCGCCTCAGTGCCGCCAACGAAGCCTTCCGCGAGCAGTTCGCCAAGATCGGCACGCGCCTGGAAATGTTCGCCGACGACCAGGACCTCGCCCAGCGCCTGCAACATTCATCGCTGTGGCGCTTGTACTTGGTGGCCGTCAAGGAAATCCGCACCCGCCGTGAGCAGGGCGCTGACACCTCGTCGGTGTCAGCGGCCACCATCGAAGCGATCCGTTGCTCGATGGACGGCGTGCGCACCCGCGAGAACCAGGCGCTGAGTTCGAAGCTTTCGACCCTGTCCAACGCCATCGCTGGCGGGCCGTACATCGGCCTGCTCGGCACTGTGCTGGGGATCATGGTGGTGTTCCTCGGCACGGCCATGGCCGGAGACGTGAACATCAACGCCATCGCCCCGGGCATGGCCGCGGCATTGCTCGCCACGGCCATGGGCCTGTTCGTCGCGATCCCGGCGTTGTTTGGCTACAACCGCCTGATCACCCGCAACAAGGAAGTCAGCGCCGACATGCGGGTCTTTGTCGACGAGTTCATCACGCGCCTGGCCGAGATGCACGGCGAAGGCCAGTCCGGTGAAGCGGCCCATCGTCGCGGTCATCACGTCCAATCGTCCGTACCGGCCTGAGGGAGTCGCCATGGCTAGCGTAAACGCTTCACACGATGACGAAGATGATGCAGCGGTCGACAGCATCAACATCACGCCGCTGGTGGATGTGCTCATGGTGGTGCTGGTGATGTTCATCCTCACGGCCACGGCCCAGGTGTCAGGTATCCAGATCAACCTGCCCAAGGCCAGTGCCTCGGTGTCGTTGTCCGAGGCCAAGACCAAGGCGATTTCGGTGAATGACGGCGGGCAGGTGTTCCTGGATGCCTACCCGGTGACCCTGGCCGAGCTGGAAGAGCGCCTGCGCATCGAAAAGGCGCAGAGCCCGGACTTCCCGGTGATCGTGCGCGGCGACGCGACGGTGCAGTACCAGAAAGTCATTGAAGTGCTGGATCTGTTGCGGCGCCTGGAACTGTCCCAGGTCGGTCTCGTGACCGGCAAACCGAGCCAGGGCTGATCATGACCGCCAGACTTCCCATCGATCCGCCCCCGGTGAAGACTTCGCCGCTGCGCCTGCTCAAGTGGGCCGCCGGCCTGCTGCTGGGCGCCGTCGCGGCCTGGCTGCTGTGGCAGTGGGCCAACGACATGAGTGGCGTGCGCCGCGAAGCCCCGAAGGTGCCGACTATCATCCCGCTGCCGCCTCCGCCCCCACCACCGCCAGAGAAGCCCAAGGAACCGGAACCCCAGGTCGAGGAGAAAGTGGTCGAGCCAGAGCCGACCCCGGAACCTGAAGAGGTCAAGCCCGAGGAAGAGGCGCCGCCGTCGCCCGTGGATGACCTGGCGAACCCGATGCAAATGGACGGCGATGCCCAGTCCGGCAACGACGCGTTCAACATCGGTGCCGGCAAGGGCGGTGGCATGGCCGGGGCAGGGGGCGGACGCCTGGGCAATGGCACCTACAGCCAGTTCCTGGCGTTCACCTTCCAGCGCTTGCTGCGGGAAAACCCCGACCTGCGCAGCCTGGCGTTCTCGCTGCAGGCCGACGTCTGGCTCAGTGCCGTGGGCGAAATCACCCGGGTCGAGTTGGTCAAGTCCAGCGGCAACCAGCAAGTGGACGAGCAAGTGATTTCCGCCCTGCGTGCCGCGCCCCATTTGAGTGAGCGGCCACCGGCCTCCCTGACGTTGCCCGTGCGCCTGTCCTTGCAGGGGCGGCGGCCGGGTTAACCGACTATTTGAAAGTTTGCCAACAGGAGTTGTGTGCAGATGATTTCCAATGTGAATCGATTGTCGTGGGCGATCGGCCTGGTGGCCCTGAGCCTGGCCGGCCACGCGGCCGCCGCTGCGGCGCC
The DNA here is from genome assembly GCF_053629195.1 of Pseudomonas sp. R151218B TE3479. Classification (NCBI taxonomy): domain Bacteria; kingdom Pseudomonadati; phylum Pseudomonadota; class Gammaproteobacteria; order Pseudomonadales; family Pseudomonadaceae; genus Pseudomonas; species Pseudomonas sp. R151218B TE3479. The sequence continues at coordinate 4,516,011 of NZ_JBRJHV010000001.1, read as the reverse complement.
TTCGGAAAACGCCACGATCAATCTGATCCGCCTGCTGGTGCAGCAGGGCGTGTTGAAGCAGGACCAGGCCGATGGCTTGATCGCCCAGGCCGAACGAGAAGCCGTGCAGGCCCGCCAAGCCGCCACGGCCGTTGCCGCGACGCCGGTCGGTGCGCCGGGGGACGTGCGGGTGCAATACGTGCCGAACATCGTGCGTGAGCAGATCCGCGACCAGGTCAAGGCTGAAGTCATGGCCACCGCCAAGCAGGAAAACTGGGCCCAACCCAACACCTTTCCGGATTGGGTCTCACGCATCAGCTTCGATGGCGACATTCGCCTGCGGGACGAGTCGCGCTATTACTCTGGCACCAACAGCAACGAAATCGTCGATTTCGCCCGGCTCAATGACAAGGGGCCTTACGACGTCAACCCCAACAGCAGTTCCAGCCTGCCGCCGTTGCTCAATACCCGCGAAGACCGGGAAAACCTGTTCCGCCTGCGTGCCCGCCTGGGCATGAAGGCCGTGATTGCCCCGCAATGGACAGCGGGCATCCGCATCGGCACCGGCTCGGACAACAACCCGGTGTCCACCACCCAGACCCTCGGTGGCGGCTTTGGCAAAAAAGACATCTGGCTCGACCAGGGCTACCTGACCTGGAAACCCTCGGACGAATTGACCCTGACCGGCGGGCGTTTCGCCAACCCGTTTTTCTCCACCGACCTGTTGTATTCCGGCGACCTGAACTTCGATGGCGTGGCGGCGAATTTCAACCACAAGCTCAATCAGGACTGGGGCGTGTTCGGTACCGTCGGCGCGTTCCCGGTGGAGTACACCAACGACACCAGCACCAGCAATGGCAGCGACAAGGAAGAGAGCGACAACAAGTGGTTGTACGGTGCGCAACTGGGGGCCAACTGGGCCATCAACGACAGTAACCGGCTCAAGGGCGCGTTGGCCTATTACCGCTTCGACGACATCGAAGGCCAGCGTTCCTCCCCGTGCCAGCCCTGGGCCGGTGATCCAGGCTGTGACAGCGACGGTTCGCGGGTGGCGTTCATGCAGAAGGGCAACACCGTGTTCCTGCTGCGCGACATCACGCCCAACCCCCTCAACCCGTCCACCACGCCACAGCCGCAATACGTCGGCCTGGCCTCGGAGTTCAACCTGCTGGACCTGAACTTCGCGTGGGACACCGATCTGCCCGAGGACCTGAAACTGCGCAGCCAGGCCCACTACGTCCACAACCTGGGCTATGACGAAGGCGAAATGCGCAAGCGCTCCGCAGGGCAGTTCGCCAACAACCTGGACAGCGATGGCGAGGTGGAAAGCGGCGCCAATGCCTGGATGCTCCAGTTCACCCTTGGCAACTCCCTGGAACTCAAGCGCGAAGGCGACTGGAACCTGTTCGCCGGCTACAAGTACATCCAGCCGGACGCCTTGCCGGACGGCTTCAACGATTCGTCATTCCATCTGGGTGGCACCAACGCCAAGGGTTATTTCCTGGGCGGCAACTATGGCCTGGCGAGCAACGTCTTCGCCACTGGTCGCTGGTTGAGTTCCGAAGCGGTGTACGGCGCGCCGTACGACATCGATGTCTTGCAGCTTGAAATCAACACGCGCTTCTAAGCGCAGGGAGGCCTCATGAAAAGGCGTGCCATCTACCAATGTCCGGCCGCGTTACTGGTGCTGGGCCTGCTTCTGAGCGGCGGTGCCCACGGCGAAGGCCTGGAAGAACGCCTGCGGGCGCAATTGCGCAGCACCACCGCCCAGTTGCAAACCCTGCAAAGCGAACAGGCCCAGGCCAGTGCCGCCCGGCAGGCCGCGGAGAGCCAGGCCAAGGAGGCCCAGGCGCAGATCAAGCAATTGACCGCGCAATTGAGCAAGGCCCAGGCCCTGAATGAGCAACTGGCCGGGCATCAGCAAAACCTGCAAAGCCAGGCCCAGGCCCAAGTGGCGGCCAGCAACGAGCAAATTGGCAAGTTCAAGAAAGCCTACGACGAGCTGCTGGTCCTGGCTCGCGGCAAAGAGGCCGAGCGCGCGCGTCTGGAGGCGCAATTGACCGAGCGTGACACACAAGTGCAGCAATGTTCGGTCAAGAATCAGCAGATGTACGAAGTCGCCAAGACGCTGCTGCATGCCTACGAAACCATTGATGTGACCGACATCGTGAAGATCCGCCAGCCGTTCGCGGCCAAGGCCCGGGTGCGTTTCGAAGAGCTGGCCCAAGGGTTCGGCGATGATCTCTACAAAAACCGTTTCGATGCGCCCCAGGCCTCGATCACTCACTGAACAGAACAAGGATGAATCGAACATGACCTCAATGATTGAAAACGTCGGTGCAAAATCCCTGACCGAGTTGTTGCAGGCGGCGGGTTATCGGGTCAACGAAACCGAGCAGAACGGCATTGTGCAACTGCTCAGTGCCAGCCAGGGCATCGGCTTTGCCGTGCGATTCGGCAATCCGGCGGCGATGGCGGGCGAGTACCTGGACTTCACCTTCAGCTGTGCGTTGCGGGTGCAGGGCCAATTGCCGGACGGGTTGGCAGAACTGTGGAACGCCTCGCGACGTTTTGCCCGGTTGTCGCTGCAAGGCGAATTCCTGGTGATGGAAATGGACGTCGTGGTTGCGGCGGGCGTAAGTGCCGATCATCTGCGCAGTCACCTGGAACTGTGGGACCGCCTGTTGCAGGAATTCATTGTCTACCTGCGTGAGTACAGCCAGAACGCGGCGCGGGGGCAAACCCCGGCCGAGCCCGTCGAGGCGCCCTTGGAGGAGGCCGTCGCATCGTGAAAAAGCCGACCTTCGTCATCAGCGCTGCCGCGCTGGGCCTGATCGCCGTGGCGCTGGTGCTGGGCCTGCGGCCGGGCAACGATCCGATCGCGGCGGTGCCGACCGCCAGCGTTGCTTCGGTCGACTCGCCGAGTTTGGCCCGATTGGGCAACCAGCAGGTCAGCCCCGAAGAGCTCAAAACCTTGTTGGTCGCACTGGCCCCCGAGGTTCGTCAGCAAATGCGGGGTAATCGGGCTGCGTTGGAGAGCTGGATCCGTGCTCGCCTGGCGGAAAAAGCCGTGTTGGAGCAGGCAGATGCCCAGGGTTGGCGTCAGCGGCCCGAGGTGGAGCGGCAGACACGAGCGGCGGCTGAGCAGATTGTGTTTCGCGATTACTTGCAGTCGGTCAGCCAGGTGCCGGCCGGGTATCCCAGTGAAGACGAGTTGAAACAGGCTTACGACGCCGGGAAAGCCAACTGGACCGCGCCGGCATTGTACCGGGTCAGCCAGATTTTCCTGGCAGCCAGCGAGCCGCAAACCGTGGAAACGGTGCGCCGGCAAGCGCTGGAGTTGAGCAAGAAAGCCCAGGCCTCACCCGCTGAGTTCGGCGCCCTGGCCAGTCGTTTTTCCCAGGACCGCACCAGTGCCGAGCGCGGCGGTGATAGCGGTTACCAACCGTTGCAGCAACTGGTGCCGCCGGTGCGCGAGGCCGTGGCACGCTTGAAGGTCGGTGCGGTATCGGATCCGGTGCAGAGCCCGGCAGGGTTCCATGTCATCAAGCTCACCGAGCAACAACCGGCCCGAGAGGCGACCCTGGACGAAGTCCGCGAGCGCCTGACCCAGGCCCTGCGTGCCCAGCGCCAGGAACAGATCGCCAAGGCGTACCTGGACGGCATGCTCGACACGGCGACGTTGAGCATCGATGGCGCGCAGTTGAGCAAGGTGTTGGAGGAGGGGCTTTAGTCCAAGTACTTTGTTTGATGTGAACACCTTTGTGGCAAGAGGATTTATGTGTGGCGAGGGGATTTATCCCCGTTGGGCTGCGTAGCAGCCCCTATCAATATCCCTCAGTGTCAGACCTGATGGAATTCAAGCCAAGGGGGCCGCTTTGCGACCCACGGGGATAAATCCCCTCGCCACTTCGTACAACCGACAGGGAGTCACCCATGACCTTCATCGAGCCCGCAGGACGCCAGGCTGTCACCGCATACCGCACACCGTTGCGTGCCCCCGACCCGTGGCTGACCGTGGCCGGCGGTATCGAGCCGCAGGTGGCGCAGTGCTTCCTGGTCAGTGCCCGTTGCGGCTGCTTCATGCAAGCGGCCCGCAGCCTCAACGTCAAGGCGACCTGGCTGCGCAAGCAGTTGGCGCAATTGGAGGCGCGCCTGCAACGGTCGCTGTTCAGCTTCCAGGGCAGCGCCTTGACCCTCAGTCGCGAGGGCCGACAATTGCAGGCGCGCTTGATCAGCCTGGCCCATGAAAGCGCGCCACCCTTGAACGATCAACCCTTGATTCGCCTGGCTGTGGCCGAGTCGATACTGCATGACATCCTGGGCCGTGACCTGATTTCATTGCTGCGACGCAACGCCAGCGTGCGACTGCAGATCATCACCCTGGACAGTGACCTGGCGCTGCAAGCCGTCAGCGCAGACCTGGTGCTGTGGTTGAGCGATGCCCACACGTTGGTGCCGGGGCCGAGTTTCGCTACATTGCCCGCGGATCGACTGGCACGGCTGGACTATGTGCCGCATATCGCCAAACGTTATTCACGACCGGCCACGCGCCCGGACTGCCTGGACGATCTGAACGATTACATGCTGGTGCAATGGCAGGCGGACCGACACGTGGACGGCTTCGCACCGTGGAACGCCTTGATAGAACAACGCCGGGCCGGTGTGGTGCAGGTGCAATCCTACGAACTGATGCTGGAAATGATTCGCTGCAGCGCCTGCATCGGCCTGTTGCCGCAGTACATGAGCCGCTTCGACCGAGGCCTGGTGGCGTTGCCGCAAGTGTTCGGCCTGTCGATGCAACGGCACTTGTGGATGGCCGTCAATGCCCAGGCCGAAGATTCGCCAGAGGTGCAGATGCTTCGGGAACTGATCCACCACACGCTGGATGAGCGGCGTGAGTGGTTCCAGGCCTGACCGAAGCCGGAAGTAGCCTGTCTGTGGGAGCGAGCTTGCTCGCGATAGCGGTCGTTCATTCAACATTAATGCCGGCTGGAAGGGCCTCATCGCGAGCAAGCTCGCTCCCACATGGGTTCTTGGGTGTCCACAGATTCAGCATCCACCAACAATTCCCTGTGGGAGCTGAGCGTGCTCGCGATAGCGGTGGTTCAGCTTGCATTGATATTGAATGTGCCGCCGTCATCGCGAGCAAGCTCGCTCCCACATGGGTTCTTGGGTGTTCACAGATTCAGCATCCACCAACAACTCCCACTGGTTCCCGATATAACCTGACGCGGCTTATAGTGGTCGGCCTTGTCACGTCTCCAGGAAGGAGCCCCATGTCCGAGTCTTCGATTACCCTCGCACGCTTCACTGAAGCCCACATCGCCGGTGTCACCGCGCTCTACAACGACCCGGCGGTGACTCGCCAGGTGCTGCAAATGCCTTTCCAGTCCACCGAAGTCTGGCGCAAGCGCTTGGCGACGGATGACGAGCGTTTGTTGAAACTGGTGGCCCTGCACGCGGGTGACGTCATCGGCAATCTGGGGTTGGAACAGTTTTCGCGGGTGCGTCGGGCCCATTGCGGCAGTCTCGGCATGGGGGTGGCTGTCGCCTGGCAGGGCAAAGGCGTGGGGTCTATGCTGCTGGCCGCCGCGCTGGACGTGGCGGACAACTGGATGAACCTGCGCCGGGTCGAGCTGACGGTGTACGCCGACAATGAAGCGGCCATCGGGCTGTACCGCAAGTTCGGCTTCGAAAGCGAAGGCCTGATGCGCGACTATGCCGTGCGTGACGGACGTTGGGTGGACACCCTCGCCATGGCGCGGCTGCGCTGAAGGATCAGTCACACAGGTAAAGTGGCTTTTACGTACGCCGGCGTCTTGGACCTGTCATCATCCAGCTTCGCAGCACTCTCTAACCGAGGAACGGCCCATGGACGATGTACAGCAACTGGGCGAGATGCTTCGTCACTACGCCGACAGCGAAGCACACAAGAAACAACTGCACCAGGCCCAGTCGGAGGTTTGGGCGCAACAAATCAAGGCGCTGTACGGGCAAATCGAACAATGGCTGGCGCCGGTCATGGCGCTCGGCCTGCTGGAGCTGAGCCGTGAGACGTATGTGGCCCACGGATCGAACGTTCCGGTAGAGACATCCGCTTTCAAGACCGAAAAACTGACCTTGGCCATTACCGGTAAACCGGTGGAGTTCGTGCCGGATGTGATGGGGGTGGGCGGCTTGGTTTCTTTGTCGATCATCGGCCTGGCCGCGACCCGTCACGGCAGCATTTCCCTGGTGTGCCAGCCGCCATCGACGCAATGGCAATGGCGCCGGACCAATGGGTTGAAGGACCCCGACACGTTTGCCTTCGATGCAAACTTCCTCGCACAACAATTGCAGAGCCTGATACCTCGCGAGCGCGGCTGAATCACTTGTTCTTTTCAGGGCAGGCAAAAAACTGCCCATTGGCTATACCTGTAGTTCCGGCCCCGCCTCGTGTGGCTTACAGGAGTGACAGCATGAAGTTCGCGTCAATGATTGGCAGCATCTGCATAGCCTCGCTTGCCTTGGCGGGCTGTTCGAGCAAAGTCACCCAGCCGGATGAATATTCCGGGTTCCTGGGGGATTACAGCCGGCTCAAGGAAGAGAAGTCGCCGTCGGGGGCCGAGGTCATGCGTTGGGTCGATCCGAAGATCGATCTGAACAAATACACCAGCCTCTATATCGAGCCGACGCAGCTTTACCCCAAACCGCAGCCGACCGTGAAGATCCCCCAGGCCACGCTGTCGGGCATCACCGCGTATTACGATCAGGCCCTCATGCGGGAGGCGGGGAAGTCCCTGCCCCTGGCGACCGTTCCAGGGCCGGGTGTATTGGTGATACGAGCGGCGATCACTGCGGTCAGTAGCAAGACCGAAGGCTTGAAGCCGTATGAGGTGGTCCCGATTGCGTTGGTGGCGGCCGCCGTCAGCACCGCCAGCGGTATTCGCGACCAGGAAACCACCTTGGGCACCGAAGCGGTTTTTCTCGACGGTGGCAACAACGCGGTGGTCGCCCAGGTGGTGCGCAAGGGCACGGGCAAGCCACTGTCCAACGAATCCCAGGTCATGAAGCCCGATGACGTCAAAGGGGTCATCGATGGCTGGGCGACGGATTTGCATCAGTCGTTTCTGCAGCTCAAGGCCAAATAGCCGTCGCCGCCGGGGTGTCGACGCTATGCCTTTTTATGTCCGGCCATAGGTCGCGCGAGCATTTCGTGGTTAACTCCGGCCTCACCATTTTCAAACTGTCAGAAGGAATCCGTTCATGGCTCAAGTCACCCTCAAAGGCAACCCGGTCCAAGTCAACGGTCAGTTGCCACAAGCCGGTAGCAAGGCGCCAGCCTTTTCCCTGGTTGCCGGCAATCTGTCGGACGTCTCCCTGAAGGACTTCGCCGGCAAGCGCAAAGTGCTGAACATTTTCCCAAGCGTCGACACGCCGACCTGCGCCACCTCCGTGCGTAAATTCAACGCCCAGGCCAACGAACTGAACAACACCGTGGTGCTGTGCATCTCCGCCGACCTGCCATTTGCCCAGGCGCGCTTCTGCGGTGCCGAAGGCCTGGAAAACGTCCAGAACCTGTCCACGCTGCGCGGTGCCGAGTTCATCCAGAACTACGGCGTGGCGATTGCCGACGGTCCACTGAAAGGTCTGACTGCCCGTGCCGTGGTGGTACTGGACGAAAACGACACCGTGCTGCACAGCGAACTGGTCAAGGAAATCGCCGAAGAGCCGAACTACGACGCGGCCCTGGCTGTTCTGAAATAAGTGGAATGAAATAAGGTATTTATTACAATTGTTAACGGTCTGGCTTTGTCCAGGCCGTTTTCTTTTGTGCTTCAAGGCTTTAGCCAACTATTCGAAAGGTAAGCCCAACGTAAATTGCCGGTAAAGGCGCTTTGCTAAACACCCGCCAGTGCTTATCGTTCAGCCTCTCGTAAAAGAAGTCCACGCGCCCAATGGTTGATCACTCCATGCAATCCTCTGTTTCCCGCAATTCCCGTCGTTGGCTGTTCGGTCTGTTCGTCCTGTTGGTCGTCGCGGCGCTGGCCTGGAAGTTCTGGCCCAGTGGTTCGGCCCAGAAGCCGGGGGCAGGGGACCAGACCGCGGCGGGGCACGTGGGACGCTCGGGTGGCATGCGGCCGGGGTTCGGTGGGGCGACGGGGCCGATCCCGGTGCGTGTAGCGCCGGCGGTGACCGGAGATTTCCCGTTGTACTTCAAGGCGCTGGGCACGGTCACGGCCCTCAATACCATCAACGTGCGCAGCCGCGTGGGTGGCGAACTGGTCAAGATCGCCTTCGAAGAGGGACAAATGGTCAAGGCTGGGGACTTGCTGGCCGAGATCGACCCACGCCCGTACCAGAACGCCTTGCTCCAGGCCGAAGGCACGTTGTTGCAGAACCAGGCCCAACTGAAAAATGCCCAGGTCGACCTTGAGCGGTACCGTGGCCTGTATGCCGAAGACAGTATTGCCAAGCAGACCCTCGACACCGCCGCCGCGCTGGTGGGCCAGTACCAGGGCACGGTCAAGACCAACCAGGCGGCGGTCAACGATGCCAAGCTCAATCTGGAATTCACCAAGATCCGCGCGCCGATTGCCGGCCGCGTGGGCTTGCGCCAACTGGACATCGGCAATCTGGTGGCGGCCAACGACACCACGGCCCTGGCAGTCATTACCCAGACTCAACCCATCAGCGTCGTGTTCACCTTGCCGGAGAACACCCTCGACACGGTGCTCGCCCGTTACCGCAGCGGGGCAAAGCTGCCCGTCGAAGCCTGGGACCGTGGCGACGAGAAGCGCCAGGCCAGTGGCGTGTTGCAAAGCCTGGACAACCAGATCGATGTCACCACCGGCACCTTGAAGTTCAAGGCCCGCTACGAGAACCGCGACCAGTCGCTGTTCCCCAATCAGTTCGTCAACGTCCATCTGCTGGCCGACACCCTCAAAGGCGTGGTCCTGGCGCCGACGGCGGCCATCCAGTTCGGCACCAATGGCACTTTCGTCTACGCCCTGGAGGGCGACAAGAAGGTCACCATCAAGAAGCTGAAGATCGGGGCCAGCGACGGCACGAACACCGTAGTCACCGAAGGCCTGGCCGCTGGCGACCGGGTGGTGCTCGAAGGCACCGATCGCCTGAAGGAAGGCAGCGAAGTGGAGGTGGTCAACGACAGCCAGGACGTGCCCACCACGCCGACCGAGCACTTGCAGGGCAAGTCTGCGGCAGTGCCTGGGCCGGCTGAGGCCGAAAAGGCGAACAAGGGCGGCGCATGAATCTCTCGCGGCTGTTCATCCTTCGCCCGGTCGCCACCACCCTGAGCATGCTGGCGATCATCCTGGCCGGCCTGATCGCCTACCGGTTGCTGCCGGTGTCGGCATTGCCCCAGGTCGATTACCCGACCATCCGCGTGATGACCCTGTACCCGGGCGCCAGTCCCGATGTGATGACCAGTGCGGTCACCGCGCCCCTTGAGCGGCAGTTCGGGCAGATGCCGGGCCTGACGCAAATGGCTTCCACCAGTTCCGGCGGCGCGTCGGTGATTACCCTGCGCTTCAACCTGGACATCAATATGGATGTCGCCGAGCAGCAGGTGCAGGCCGCGATCAATGCGGCCACCAATTTGCTGCCCAAGGATCTGCCGGCTCCGCCGGTGTACAACAAGGTCAACCCAGCCGACACCCCGGTGCTGACCCTGGCGATCACCTCCAAGACCATGCTGCTGCCCAAGCTCAATGACTTGGTGGACACCCGCATGGCGCAGAAAATCGCCCAGATCAGCGGCGTCGGCATGGTCACCATCGCCGGTGGTCAGCGCCAGGCCGTGCGAATCAAGGTCAACCCCGAAGCCCTGGCGGCCAACGGCCTGAACCTGGCGGATGTGCGCACGCTGATCGGTGCTTCCAACGTCAACCAGCCCAAGGGCAACTTCGACGGCCCGACCCGGGTCTCGATGCTCGATGCCAACGACCAGTTGACCTCGCCCAAGGACTACGCCGAGCTGATCCTGGCCTACGCCAATGGCGCGCCGTTGCGGCTCAAGGACGTGGCACAGATCGTCGACGGTGCCGAAAACGAACGCCTTGCCGCCTGGGCCAACGAAAACCAGGCCGTGCTGTTGAACATCCAGCGCCAGCCGGGGGCCAATGTCATCGAGGTGGTGGACCGGATCAAGGCCTTGCTGCCAAGCATCACCGACAACCTGCCGGCCGGCCTGGACGTCACCGTGCTGACCGACCGTACCCAGACCATCCGCGCCTCGGTCACCGACGTGCAACATGAGTTGCTGATCGCCATCGCCCTGGTGGTCATGGTGACGTTTTTGTTCCTGCGTCGCGTCAGTGCCACGATCATCCCGTCGGTGGCCGTGCCGTTGTCGTTGATCGGCACCTTCGGCGTGATGTACCTGGCCGGTTTCTCCATCAATAACCTGACCCTGATGGCCCTGACCATCGCCACCGGCTTCGTGGTGGACGATGCCATTGTCATGCTGGAGAACATCGCCCGCTTCATCGAGGAGGGCGACAGCCCGTTGCAGGCCGCGCTCAAGGGCGCCAAGCAGATCGGCTTCACCCTGATTTCCCTGACGCTGTCGTTGATCGCCGTGCTGATCCCGCTGTTGTTCATGGCCGATGTGGTCGGGCGCTTGTTCCGCGAGTTCGCCATTACCCTGGCGGTGGCGATCCTCATTTCCCTGGTGGTGTCCCTGACCCTGACGCCGATGATGTGTGCCCGCTTGCTCAAGCGTGAGCCCAAGGAAGCAGAGCAGGGCCGTTTCTACCGCGCCAGCGGCGCCTGGATCGACTGGTTGATCGCTGCCTACGGGCGCAAGTTGCAGTGGGTGCTCAAGCATCAGCCACTGACCCTGCTGGTGGCGGTGGGCAGCCTGGTGCTGACGGTCGTGCTGTACCTGGCCGTGCCCAAGGGCTTTTTCCCGGTGCAGGACACCGGGGTGATCCAGGGCATTTCCGAGGCGCCGCAATCGATCTCCTTTGCCGCCATGAGCGAGCGCCAGCAGCAGTTGGCCAAGGTGATCCTTGCCGACCCGGCGGTGCAGAGCCTGTCGTCCTATATCGGCGTGGACGGCGACAACGCTACGCTCAACAGCGGTCGCCTGCTGATCAACCTCAAGCCCCACAGCGAACGGGATGACAGCGCCACCGAGATCATTGCCCGCTTGCAGCCACAGCTGGATCGACTGGTGGGCATTCGCCTGTTCATGCAGCCGGTGCAGGACCTGACCATCGAAGACCGGGTCAGCCGTACCCAGTACCAGTTCAGCCTGTCCTCGCCGGACGCCGAGTTGCTCAGCCTCTGGAGCGGTCGGCTGGTCGAGGCCCTGGGCCGCCAGCCGGAGCTGACCGACGTGGCCAGCGACCTGCAGGACAAGGGCTTGCAGGTCTACTTGGTGATCGACCGCGACGCGGCTTCACGCCTGGGCGTCTCGGTGTCGAACATCACCGATGCGCTGTATGACGCCTTCGGCCAGCGGCAGATCTCCACCATCTACACTCAGGCCAGCCAGTACCGCGTGGTGTTGCAGGCCCAGTCTGGAGAACGGCTCGGGCCGCAGGCGCTGGACCAGATCCACGTCAAGACCACCGATGGCGGGCAGGTGCGGTTGTCGAGCCTGGCCCGGGTCGAAGAGCGCCAGGCGCAATTGGCGATTGCCCACATTGGCCAGTTTCCAGCGGTGATGATGTCGTTCAACCTCGCGCCGGGCGTGGCCTTGGGGCACGCGGTGGAGGTGATCGAAAAGGTCCAGCAGGACATTGGCATGCCGGTGGGCGTGCAGACCGAATTCCAAGGCGCGGCCCAGGCGTTCCAGGCGTCTTTGTCGAGTACCTTGCTGCTGATCCTGGCGGCGGTGGTGACCATGTACATCGTCCTGGGTGTGCTGTACGAAAGCTACATCCATCCGATCACCATCCTTTCCACCTTGCCCTCGGCGGCCATCGGCGCCTTGCTGGCGTTGATCCTCAGCGGCAATGACCTGGGCATGATCGCGATCATCGGCATCATCCTGCTGATCGGCATCGTCAAGAAGAACGCGATCATGATGATCGACTTCGCCCTCGACGCCGAACGCAACCAGGGCATGGACCCGCAGACGGCGATCTACCAGGCGGCGTTGCTGCGCTTCCGCCCGATCCTGATGACCACCCTGGCGGCGTTGTTCGGTGCCATACCGCTGATGTTCGCCACCGGTTCCGGCGCCGAACTGCGCCAGCCCCTGGGATTGGTTATGGTGGGTGGGTTGTTGGTGAGCCAGGTCCTGACGTTGTTCACCACGCCGGTGATCTACCTGTATTTCGATCGCCTGGGCCGCCGCTTTGCCAAGCCGGAAGGGAAAGAGGTGCGGGTATGACGGTCGGGAGCTTCCGGCTGGACCCTGCGCCGGAGAGCTTGGGGCAAGCGCGCTTTTTGTGGCGAGGGGATTTATCCCCGCTTGAGTGCGCAGCGCTCATAAAAGGGGCCGCTACGCAGCCCAGCGGGGATAAATCCCCTCGCCACAAAAGCCCGGTCATTCTTTTCGGTCTTTGGTCTGAAGCTCGGAGCGGTGGCCGATGAACCTCTCCGGCCCCTTCATCCGCCGCCCCGTGGCGACCATGCTCCTGAGTTTCGCCATCATGCTGCTCGGTGGCGTGTGCTTCGGCCTGCTGCCGGTTTCGCCGCTGCCGCAAATGGATTTCCCGGTCATCGTGGTCCAGGCCAACCTGCCAGGGGCCAGTCCCGAGGTGATGGCTTCGACAGTGGCAACGCCCCTTGAGCGTTCCTTCGGCGCTATTGCCGGGGTCAACACCATGAGCAGCCGTTCCAGCCAGGGTTCTACGCGAGTCATCCTGCAATTCGACCTGGACCGCGACATCAACGGTGCCGCCCGGGAAGTGCAGGCAGCCATCAATGCGTCGCGCAACCTGTTGCCTAGCGGCATGCGCAGCATGCCCACCTACAAGAAGGTCAACCCGTCCCAGGCACCGATCATGGTGCTGTCGCTGACCTCGGATGTGTTGGAAAAAGGCCAGCTCTACGACCTGGCGTCCACCATCCTGTCCCAGAGCCTGTCCCAGGTGTCGGGCGTCGGCGAGGTGCAGATCGGCGGCAGCTCGTTGCCAGCGGTACGCATCGAACTGGAGCCACAGCTGCTCAATCAGTACGGCGTGGCCCTGGACGATGTGCGCACCGCCATCGCCGACAGCAACGTACGCCGGCCCAAGGGCTCGGTGGAGGACGACCGGCGCATGTGGCAGGTGCAGGCCAATGACCAGTTGGAGAAGGCCAAGGACTACGAAACGCTGATTATCCGCTACCAGGACGGCTCGGTGCTGCGGCTCAAGGACGTGGCGAAAGTCACCGACAGCGTCGAGGACCGCTACAACAGCGGTTTCTTCAACAACGACGCCGCCGTGCTGCTGGTGATCAACCGCCAGGCCGGGGCCAACATCATCGAGACGGTCAACGAGATCAAGGCGCAACTGCCGGCGTTGCAGGCGGTGCTGCCGGCCAGCGTCAAGCTGAACCTGGCGATGGACCGTTCGCCGGTGATCAAGGCCACCCTGCATGAAGCGGAAATGACCTTGCTGATCGCCGTGGCCCTGGTGGTGCTGGTCGTGTTCCTGTTCCTCGGCAACTTCCGCGCCTCCCTGATCCCGACCCTGGCGGTACCGGTGTCGCTGGTGGGGACGTTCGCGGTGATGTACCTGTACGGTTTCTCCTTGAACAACCTGTCGCTGATGGCGTTGATCCTGGCGACCGGGTTGGTGGTGGACGACGCCATTGTGGTGCTGGAGAACATTTCCCGGCACATCGACGAAGGCGTGCCACCGATGAAAGCCGCCTACCTGGGGGCCGAAGAAGTCGGCTTTACATTGCTGTCGATGAACGTCTCGCTGGTGGCGGTGTTCCTGTCGATCCTGTTCATGGGCGGCATCATCGAAAGTCTGTTCCGTGAGTTTTCCATCACCCTGGCGGCCTCCATCGTGGTTTCGCTGGTGGTCTCGCTGACCCTCACGCCGATGCTCTGCGCCCGCTGGCTCAAGCCTCACGTACCGGGGCGGGAAAACCGCTTGCAGCGCTGGAGCCAGGGGCTCAACGAGCGGATGGTCCGTGGTTACGCCACCAGCCTGGACTGGGTGCTGCGCCATCGGCGCCTGACCTTGCTGAGCCTGCTGGTGACCATCGGCGTGAACGTCGCGTTGTATGTGGTGGTGCCGAAAACCTTCATGCCACAGCAGGACACCGGCCAACTGATCGGTTTCGTGCGTGGCGACGACGGGCTGTCGTTCAATGTGATGCAGCCCAAGATGGAAACCTTCCGTCGTGCCGTGCTCAAGGACGAGGCGGTGCAGAGCGTCGCCGGTTTCATCGGTGGCAACAACGGCACCAACAATGCCTTCATGCTGGTGCGTCTCAAACCGATCAAGGAGCGTGGGATTTCCGCGCAGAAAGTCATCGAGCGCCTGCGCAAGGAAATGCCCAAGGTCCCCGGCGGTCAATTGATGTTGATGGCCGACCAGGACCTGCAATTCGGTGGCGGTCGCGAGCAGACCACTTCACAGTACTCCTACATCCTGCAAAGTGCCGACCTGGCGTCACTGCGCACCTGGTACCCCAAGGTCGTGGCGGCCTTCCGGGCCTTGCCGGAGCTGACCGCCATCGACGCCCGCGACGGTGGCGGGGCGCAGCAGGTGACGCTGGTGGTGGACCGCGACCAGGCCAAACGCCTGGGCATCGACATGGACATGGTCACCGCGGTACTCAACAACGCCTACAGCCAGCGGCAGATTTCCACCATCTACGACAGCCTCAACCAGTATCAGGTGGTGATGGAGGTCAATCCCAAGTATGCCCAGGACCCGAGCACCCTCGAGCAGGTCCAGGTGATCACCGCCGACGGCGCGCGGGTGCCGCTGTCGGCCATTGCCCATTATGAAAACAGCCTGGAGGACGACCGTGTCAGCCATGAAGGCCAGTTCGCTTCCGAGGGCATTTCCTTCGACATGGCCGAAGGCGTCACGGTGGAGCAGGGCACCGCGGCTATCGAGCGGGCGATTGCCAAGCTCGGGATCCCCGAGGATGTCATCGCGAAAATGGCCGGTACCGCCGACGCGTTCGCCGCCACCCAGAAGAGCCAGCCGTTCATGATCCTCGGCGCGTTGCTGGCGGTGTACCTGGTGCTGGGTGTGCTGTACGAAAGCTATATTCATCCGCTGACCATCCTGTCCACCTTGCCATCGGCCGGGGTCGGTGCGTTGCTGTCGATCTATGCCCTGGGCGGCGAGTTCAGCCTGATCTCGCTGTTGGGGCTGTTCCTGCTGATCGGCGTGGTGAAGAAAAACGCCATCCTGATGATCGATCTGGCGCTGCAACTGGAACGTGCCGGGCAGACGCCACTGGAATCGATCCGCAGCGCTTGCCTGCTGCGGTTGCGGCCCATCCTGATGACCACGCTGGCGGCGATCCTGGGTGCCCTGCCACTGCTGCTCGGCACCGCCGAAGGCGCGGAAATGCGCCAGCCGCTGGGCCTGACCATCATCGGTGGGCTGGTGTTCAGCCAAGTGCTGACGCTCTATACCACGCCGGTGGTTTACCTTTATCTCGACAAGCTGCGCCATCGCTTCAACCGCTGGCGTGGCGTGCGCACCGATGCTGCCCTGGAAACTCCGCTATGACCGACCGTTCGCCTTTCAATCTTGCCGCAACGCTGGCGACCGCCCGTGGCTCGCGGGTACTGAGCCTGGTGCTGTGCGTGGCGATGCTCAGCGCCTGCGCCGTCGGTCCGGATTACCAGCGCCCCGAGGCGGCCGCCCCGGTGCAGTACAAGGAGGCCCAGGGCTGGCGCCAGGCCAACCCCAGCGATGCGCTGGCCCGGGGCGCCTGGTGGGAGCTCTACGGCGATACGCAACTCAATGGCCTGGTGGACAAGCTCAACGCCTCCAACCAGACCGTGGCCCAGGCCGAAGCCCAGTACCGGCAGGCCCGGGCACTGGTGCGCAATGCCCGTGGCGCGTTTTTCCCTACGGTGGACCTGAGCGTTGGCAAGACGCGCTCCAGCCAGGGCACCGGCAGCAGCAGTTCGAGCTTGAGCAGTTCGTCCAGTGGCATTCGCGACACCTACAGCGCCCAGGCCGGCGTCAGCTGGGAGGCAGACGTGTGGGGCAAGTTGCGCCGCACCCTGGAGGCCGACGAGGCGAGCGCGCAAGCCAGTTTCGCCGACCTGGCGGCGATGCGCCTGAGCCAGCAGTCGGAACTGGTGCAGAACTACTTGCAGTTGCGGGTGATCGATGAACAGAAGCGTTTGCTGCAAACCACCGTCGACAACTATCAGCGCTCGCTGAAAATGACCGAAAACCAGTACCGTGCCGGGGTCTCCGGCAAGGACGCGGTGGCCCAGGCGCAAAACCAGCTCAAGACCACCCAGGGCGACCTGATCGACCTGATCTGGCAGCGAGCCCAGTTCGAAAACGCCATCGCCGTGCTCATCGGCCTGCCGCCGGCGGAATTCAACCTGGCCGAGGTCCAGGACATCCCAACACTGCCGCAGATCCCAGTGGCGCTGCCCTCGCAACTGCTCGAGCGCCGGCCGGATATCGCCTCGGCAGAGCGCTCGGTGATGGCCGCCAATGCCAACATCGGCGTCGCCAAGGCCGCGTATTACCCGGACCTGACGCTGAGCCTGAGCGGCGGTTACAGCAGCAGTACCTATGACAACTGGGTGAGCGTGCCGAACCGCTTCTGGTCGGTAGGGCCGCAACTGGCGATGACGCTGTTCGATGGCGGCCAGCGTTCGGCGGAAGTCGATCGCACCGTCGCGGCCTACGACCAGACCGTCGCCACCTATCGCCAGACCGTGCTTGATGGCTTGCGCGAAGTGGAAAACTACATGATCCAGCTCAAGGTGCTGGAAGACGAAGCCCGCGTGCGCCAGGAAGCCCTGGACGCCGCCCGGGAATCCCTGCGCCTGACGCAGAACCAATACCGGGCCGGATTGATCGCCTACCTCGACGTGGTCACCGTCCAGGCCACCGCGTTGAGCAACGAGCGCAGCATGCTGAGCCTGCAACAGAGCCGGTTGATTGCCAGCGTCCAATTGATTGCGGCGTTGGGCGGTGGTTGGGATGGGCAAATGGAGGCGCGCGAGTAATCACACATCGATGCCCCCTGTGGGAGCCGAGCTTGCTCGCGATGGCGGTGGGTCAGCTTGCATCAATATTGAATGTTCAGCCGTCATCGCGAGCAAGCTCGGCTCCCACAATGAATCTTGCGGTACGCAAGTCCCGCTTTTGGCCGATGCACTGCCTACGTCCTGTCGCGATGGCTTGTTATAGTTCAGGCCTCTTTTCAGCCAGTAAAGGATCACTGCCATGTCGCAATACCAAGCGTTCAACGTCGAACTCGCCGACAACATCGCCCATGTGCAGATCAATCGCCCGGAAAAGATCAATGCGATGAACGCTGCGTTCTGGCGCGAGATCATCGAGATCTTCCAATGGGTCGACGACACCGATGAGGCGCGGGTGGTTGTGCTCAGCGGTGCTGGCAAGCATTTTTCCTCCGGCATCGACCTGATGATGCTGGCCGGTGTGGCCAACGAGCTGGGCAAGGACGTGGGACGCAATGCACGGCTGTTGCGGCGCAAGATCCTGCAACTGCAAGCCTCTTTCAACGCCGTGGACAATTGCCGCAAGCCTGTGCTCGCGGCCATTCAAGGCTATTGCCTGGGTGGGGCCATTGACCTGATCGCCGCGTGCGACATGCGTTATGCCACCGAGGACGCCCAGTTCTCCATCAAGGAAATCGATATCGGCATGGCTGCCGATGTTGGCACATTGCAACGCTTGCCCCGGATCATCGGGGACGGCATGCTGCGTGAACTCGCTTATACGGGGCGCACCTTCGGTGCCGAAGAAGCGCGCAGCATCGGCCTGGTCAATCGTGTCTACAGCGACACCGCCAGCCTGCTCGACGGCGTGATGGGCATTGCCCGGGAAATCGCCGCCAAGTCGCCGATTGCTGTGACCGGCACCAAGGCAATGATCAGCTACATGCGCGACCACCGCATCGACGACGGCCTGGAGTACGTCGCCACCTGGAACGCCGCCATGCTGCAATCGACCGACCTGCGCGTGGCCATGGCCGCCCATATGAGCAAACAGAAACCCGAATTTCTGGATTGACTGACCATGATTTCACGCTGGACCACCGCAGTACTCGATACCGATCTTCCTGGCGGCTGGGCCGTGGCCCGTAGCCCGGAAGGCTTTCTGTTCGACGACAACGGCGCGCTGTTCCCCCGCGAGTGGCTCAAGCGCCAAGACCTGTCGATCCTCGCCGAACACGGCATCGGTCACCTGGATGGCGAGCCGGTCTACCTGTTGGAGTTGCACAGCCCACTGGACATTCCTGGCTGCAGCTGGAAAGGCCTGCGGGCGTTCATGCTCGAGGGCGACCACACGCTGTACAAGGTGTTGAGTTATGCGGCGCAAATCGGCACCTGGGCCCGGGAGCATCGCTTCTGTGGCAGTTGCGGCAAGCGCATGAGCCAGATTCCGTTGGAGCGGGCGATGTATTGCGACGCCTGTGACCTGCGCCACTACCCGCGGATTTCACCGAGCATGATCGTGTTGATTACCCGCGGCGATGAAGTCCTGCTGGCCCGTTCGCCGCGTTTCCTCACGGGCGTCTACAGCACCCTGGCGGGGTTTGCCGAGCCCGGCGAGTCAGCCGAGGATTGCCTGGTGCGGGAGGTACGCGAAGAAGTCAGTATCGAGGTGAAGAACATCCAGTACATGGGCAGCCAGTGCTGGCCATTCCCCCATTCGATGATGCTGGGTTTTCACGCTGAATATGCCGGCGGCGACATTGTGCCCCAGGAAGATGAAATCGAGGACGCTCAATGGTTCAACGTCCACGACCTGCCACCGTTGCCGGCCTCGCGCTCGATCGCTCGTTACCTGATCGACCTTTATGTGGCGCGGCGCTTAGGCCACGCTGAACCAGTGTTGCCAGGCTAGGCGCACGGTCAAACCCAGCACCACCGTAATGAACACCGGTCGGATGAACTTCGCGCCGCCGCTGATGGCGGTGCGAGCGCCGAAGAACGCGCCGATCATCACCGACAGGCCCATGCTCAGGCCGATCACCCAGTCCACCTGTCCGGAAAAGATGAACACCGACAGCGCCGCGATGTTGCTGACGAAATTCATGCTGCGCGCCACGCCACTGGCCTTCACCAGGTCGATGGGGTAGAGCAGCAGGCTGCTGACCGTCCAGAACGCACCAGTACCCGGCCCGGCCACGCCGTCATAGAACCCCAGGCTGAAACCCTGGGGCGACTGCCATGTTTTCTTGATCGGTGCGTCGCTGTCCAGCGGCGCCTTGGGCGTGCCGCCAAACAACAGGTACAGGCCGCAGGCGAAGACGATCACTGGCAGCATCTTGTTCAGCCACTCGGCAGGCAGGTAATGGGCGACGATGGCACCGGTCAGGGCTCCGACCAGTGTACCGACGAGGGCGTGGGTCCATTGCCTCGGGTGGAACAGCTTGCGCTTGTAGAAGGTGAAGCTGGCTGTTGCCGAGCCGAAGGTCGAGCTGAGTTTGTTGGTCCCCAGGACCAGATGAGGCGGCAAACCTGCGGTGAGCAGCGCCGGCGTGGTCAGCAGCCCGCCGCCACCGGCGATGGCATCGATGAAGCCGGCAATGAAAGCGACAACGGCAAGGATAGCGAGGGTAGTGAGGTCAACGCTGAGTTCGAAAGGCATGGAATGGGCTTACTTGGCAGGTCGCAGAAGGGCTGCGGGAAGGCCGGTATGTTACCCATAATGGTGCAGGGCTGCGACTGGTGGTGAGTGCGCAGCCCTGCAAACACCGCAATCACTCTGGCCGAAACACTGCCCGGACACAATTCTGTGTCTTCTCCTTGAACATTGCATAACCTTCCACCGACTGTTCGAGCCCCATTGGATGGGTCAGCAGATAGGAGGGGTCCAGCTCACCTTTCTGGATGTGCTCGAACAATCGTCCCACGTAACGCTGTCCGGGCTGTTGGCCGGAGCGCAAGGTCAAGGCTTTATTGACGATGGCACCCATGGGAAATTTGTCCAGCAGACCGCCATAGACGCCGACCACCGAGACCGTGCCGCCTTTGCGACAGGCTCGGATCGACTGGCGCAGCACCGTCCCGCGTTCGGTGTGCAGGCGCAGCATCTGCTTGGTCTTGTCGTAGAGATAATCGACCTCTGTACCATGGGCCTCCATGCCCACACAGTCGATGCAGCGATCCGGGCCCCGGCCGCCGGTGAGTTCCAGCAAGGCGGCATGCACGTCCGTGGTCTCATAGTTGAGGGCGATGGCGCCGGTCTTTTCTTCGGCCAGTTGCAAGCGATCAGGCAGACGGTCGATGGCAATCACCCGTTCGGCCCCCAGCAAATAGGCACTGGACATCGCCATCAACCCGACCCCGCCGCACCCCCATACCGCCACGGTATCGCCCCGTTGGATATTGGCGTTATCGGCGGCGAAGTAACCGGTGGGCACCGCATCTGAGACGAATACCGCCTGCTCGTCGCGAATGCCTTCGGGAATCTTGAACAGGTTGACGTCGGCAAACGGCACACGAATATAGGTCGCATGACTGCCTGCATAGCCGCCAAACGCATGGCTGTAGCCGATAATCCCGCACGCCGGTTGGCCGTAGGCGATATCCGTGGCGCCGGGATTGGGGTTGGAGTTGTCGCAGCAGGAAAAATCCGAGCGCCTGCAATGTTCGCACTCGCCGCAACCCAGGATCGACACCGTGACGACCCGGTCGCCTTTGCGCAATGAACTGACGGCTGAACCAATCTCCACGACTTCACCCATGAATTCATGGCCAATGATATCGCCGGCCTGCATGGTCGGTACGTAGCCTCCCAGCAGATGCAGGTCTGACCCACACACCGACGACATCTTCACCCGGACGATAGCGTCGCGGGGGTTGATAATGGACGGGTCATCGACAGTTTCAACTTGTAGCTTGTTCGGGCCTTGCCAAGTCAATGCGCGCATCAGGCGTTACCTCCAGTGGACGGCTGGTGGGTCGGTGTTTGAGGGGTATCGGTGGCCGGGTGGACGAACAAGAAGTCTTTGGTGCCGGGGGCGTGCATTCGATGAGTGGCCACCTCACCGGTTTCCAGTTGCTGCTTGATGCTGCGCAACAGGTGCAACAAGGCTTTGTCCGAGAACTTCGAAAGGGCGGCTGCCAGTGCATATCCCGCAGCACTGGGAAGTGTCTGGCAGGCGACGATGACCTTGAGCTGCGTGCCTCGGCCGGCCGGTGCATCACTGAAGTGCATCTGGATGTCATGCTTGAATCGTGTACCTGGAGCGGCCGTCCAATGCAACTTGCGGCCGTCCTTGGGTTCGTCTTGTTCGATGTCGCAATGCAGGGTCTTATCCATCGGCCCGTGGGCGACCCAGCGGTAGGTGCGTTCACCGGTCTGTTCGATTGCATCGACCCAGGGTACCAGCGCACCGAGGTTGCCAGGGTTGCGACAGAACGCGAAGACCGCTTCCCTTGGTTTACCCACGGTAATGCTGCGAGAGATCACCTTGCTGCCGTCCCAGTCTCGATCCTGCTCGAAAGCTTGTTCGAAGGGGGTGTGGGTCAGTGCGCGCTTGATCCTGCAGGTGCCTGAACAACCGCGCCAGGCGGCACAGGCACCCAACAGCACTTGCGGCCAACCCTGGAGCCCGCCCTGGCGCAGTCCATTGGCGATCAATAGCGTGCCAGCCAGCAAAGACACCGCACGCTCCGGTGTGCCGAGATTGGGATGCGACGGGGTCGGCACCGCTGCCCGGCTCGCAACCAGTTTGGGTCGTTCAGACATGATGGTTTCCTCATTCTCCAAGGGCGATATAAGGAATGAACCGGGGGGAGGTGCGGTTGTTCCGTCGACATGCGAGCTTTCCGATGAGGCGAATCATGGCGCTGCACTTCAAGGGTGTGCCAGGGCGGTCCGGTATTCGCTGGCCGGTTTGGTCGGGGAAGGGGAAAGCTGACCGTTCGACGATTTTTTTTTGAAATCAAGGGGTTGTCAGTCTAGGCAAATGAGTACATAATTGCGCCCATCGAACGCACTGGGACGTAAAAAATCTCAATGTTTTCAAGGAGATAGCGCTGAGTAAGTGGCTTGTTTCCTGATCAGGTTTGTACCGCGGTTGATGTGGCTGCATCGCATCAAGCGTCTTGAGGCCGAATAGCAAAATGGTTATGCAGTGGATTGCAAATCCACCTACGCCGGTTCGATTCCGACTTCGGCCTCCACTTTTAAAAAGCTCTGTAGATCTATGATTTACGGAGCTTTTTTATTTTCGAAGCATTGAAAGGTTTTGTCTTGAAAAGGGCATGAGCTACCTTGCTTCACAGGGGAGGGATGTATATATTCCCCCTCTTGCTGCACCAGCCAGGACTTCGGCCATTGGATTTTGCCGACGTTCTCATGGCTAACCGCGCTACCGCCCGAATGGCGAAACTGGTAGACGCATGGGACTTAAAATCCCCCGCTCGTAAGGGCGTGCCGGTTCGATTCCGGCTTCGGGCACCATCTAAAATCAAGGGTTTGCGAGCGAAAGCTGATGCAAACCCTTGTTCGTTTCAGTTTCTGAAAAACTGTCGAAGAAACGGAGTAGGGCCTCCGGGCACTTCCATGCATAAGCCTCTACACTCGGCGTTGCGATTAGCAAGGTGGAATGGCCAAGCGGTTATCTGCCGTCCAGGTCCCGCCTGATACGCTAATCCTTTGACCATGGAGAGGTAGGAAGTGAAGACAATCGCAACGATGAGCCTGTTGGCCTTGATGAGCAGTAGCGCCGTATGCGCTGGGGAGACAACATCCGCTGATGGGAAAACCCTGGCCGTGAACTTTGGCGAGCCGACCGTCAAGCAGGTTCTGCACTATCGGAAAATGTACGACAAGAAGCCTTTTCCCGATGCGGAAATTTATTACTACAGCAACGGTTTATACAAAATCATTTCTCAAGGAGAAAATCATTACGGCGTCTACGTCCTGCAGGGCCAACACACGGACGAGACTTATACCGTGAAGTTCATCTCACTGCCTTCCCCAGACTGGGGTAATAAAACGGCGTATCACCAGCTCACCTTTATTCGAGGTGATGCACAAAACGTGTTTATCCAGAACGCGATTGTCGACACCGGCGAAGCCATAGCGCAGCAGAACGGGACCTACACGCAGGAAAAGAACACCGTGCTCAACCCCATCAGCACCGCCTGGAACAAAAAGTGAGTCCGTCTAGCTAAAAATTATTTCTTATATATAACAATAGGTTGCATGATTATTCTCATGCAACCTATTTGGTGTAAGTCAGCTTGTACCGGCTCATTACAACCGTCGGCGAAACGCCTCAAGAATATCCCGCGTGCCTTTTTTCATGTGCAGTTGGGCAATGGCATCCAGTGGGTGCCAGAGGCAATCGCTGATTTCATTCTGTGGCCGGGCCGCCGCCGAGTCGCTGACTGACGCTTCGAACACGTGATGCTCGGTTTGCCCGTCATTGATTCGCATCAGGTAGAGCAGGTTCTCGACGTCCAGGCCAGTTTCCTCCGCCAGTTCCCGGATGGCTGCTCCTGCATGGGTTTCCCCGCGTTCGACGGTACCGCCGGGTAGCGTCCAGCGGCTATTGGCTTTGCGAACCAGCAGCACGTGCCGATTGTCTTCGCAGATGACGGTCGCTCGAATTTTCATAGTGGTGTTCGATCCGTGACTGTCATTAAACTGAAATATATCTGCAATATTTGAGCATGGCATCAGTCGCTCGTTCAAATATCGATTTTTCAGGGTCCTGTCCGTACGACCACGAGGGGATGGGAAAGGCTGAGTTCATTTGAGTCTGTCATCGCTCCCGTCGATCTTCCTTACCGTCAGCGCCGGGCTTTCGACCGGCTATCGCCTCAAAGGGAATCAGCTTCGAAAAAATGAATCCATGTTGGGTGCAATGGCTGCCCCCGGTAGGGGGAAGGACAGACAGATGACCACCGTTGAAGACTTCAAGATCAAATCCCATGAACTCCTGGTGGAGCTCGATACGGCAACAGCGGAAATGATGAAGCTCATATGTGTCCATCAAATGAGCGGATCGACTTGGGATGAGGCGGTTCAGCGTCAACATGAAGCCTATGAGCGGTGGGTCGCCTATCTGAATGAGCGGGGGTAGCAGCCATCCACGCACCATGGGCGAAAATTCTTTGAACGGCGCTTGAACGGCTGTGCCTAATTCTTGGGACCGACAAGAGGATTAGGCCATGTCTGAATTAGCCAGTTACTTCTGGATCGCTGTCGCGGTGCTTTTGCTGCTCGTGGATCTCTGGGCGATTGTCAGTGTCTTTCGAAGCGACAAGTCGGCCGGGACCAAGGCCGGTTGGGCGCTGCTGCTGATCATCCTGCCGGTGTTGGGGCTGGTCATCTGGGGCGTAGCCGGGCCCCGTGGCATCAAAGAGGGGCCATCGTCACCGGAACACAGCAAGGGCTAGGAACGAACAAGCTGCGCCGCACGTGCGCCGGCCTGTCACTGGTTTTTCCACTCGCCGCCAGTGTTTTCGCAGTCTTCCTGGGCCTGCTGTAGCTGCTCGACACTGTAGTAATACCAGGTCACTTTGGCATTATCGGGAAGGTTGGCTGATTCACCTGCTTGTCTTTGCTGGTCGAGCGCGGGTTGGCCAACGCTTCCTGGGTCAGCCTGGCCTGGCAGGTCGCCACATATCCCTCGGCACAACGCTCGACTTTACGCTTTTGGGTGCTGAGCGTTCCCTTGCTTTCATTGCTGCAAGACCAATCCAGGGTTTCGGCGGGCATGCCCTTGTATTCGTAGCAGCTATGGCTTTCGATCACCGGAACCGACTGGCTCTGGGATTGGGTGATGACGTCGCAGCCCTGGGCCATGACGGCGGCGGGGCTCGCACAAGCGATCAATAGCAGGATTCTGGCATTCATGTGATTCTCCCTTTGCGGCTTTTGCACCGGTGCCTATGGATTTCGAGGCGCAAAAAATGTCCGCGTTCCATCAGTTTTCCAACCGGTAGAACTCAAGGGGAACCCTGACGTAGCGTGTCAGCGGAACTTGGGCAGCGGCCGCTCAGCGGGCTTGAGTGACGTCAGCGCGTGCTGGATCGACGGAGCGTCTTTGTCTATGTCGTTGAGCCGGTCGCGGATACGCACCGCGGTAGGGTGTCCACCTTGGTGGTCGACCCAGTCGGCGATTTCCTTGCAGGCTGCCGTGAGCCTGGCCTGACGCGATTCCAGCAGGGTGAGCAGGGTGGTGATGGACTCTTTTTCGGACATGTCACACCTCCATTCAGGGTTGATGAGGCAGCACGAAACCCGCCAGGGGCGGGTCATGCTGTGGTTTAAGCGTAGTTGAGTTATTTCGGATCTGTCGAAGAATCCGGCGCCCGGCCAGACAACCGGCGCGCCGGAAGCGGTACACGTTATTTCAGCCGGACTCCTTGACCCAGGTCGGCGCGACGCTCGCCCGCCAGCGGACATCGGTAATGCCGTATTTTTCCGCCAGGGGCTTGGAAACTCGTTTGACCTTCTCCCTGCCGAATTTCGGTATGCGCCCGACTCCCGCGTCGCAACTGGCCCAATGCCAAGCCTCGGAGTTATTCATCACTTCTGCGCGAATAATGAATGACTTGGGTTCGCCATGGAGTATGTAGTCAATGATGTAAAGCGATGGCCCGCCCATAAATCCTCCCTAATATAGTCCTATACGGATGGATGCAAAGGCATTGGGAAAATTCCATCGAATTTCCAGACGGTCAATTAATAACGCTCAAGCTCAAGCACGGGGGCGATAACAGATTTTGCGAACGGCCATTATTTACTGCAAGGAACCAAACCCGGTTACCCTTCTCCAAGGTGGGCTTCAACACCGTCGGCCAGGGATCAAAGGCGAAGCAACGCAGCATCAACTAAAGGCAAAACATGAAAAAAATCGCCGGGGTCCTGTCCATCGCAGCCCTCGCCATCGGTTTATCGGGATGCATTGGCGCTCCCATCGAACTGACGCCACAAACTGAACAACGCTTGCACGAACAACCCCCGATCCGTTTCCTGCTGACATTCGATGACGGTCCCAGCGCCTCGTCTATCTGGAACCCTAGCCTGGAGGTGCTGGACGCACTCGCAGACAACCCGATACAGCCCGGCATCAAGGCCGTGTTTTTTCTACAGACACGCGGGCCGCGGGCCGGCGGCAGTGATATCGGCCGCTCGGTGATGCGTCGTCAGCAGCAGGAAGGCCATGTGCTGGGTTTCCATACGGCGACCTACTGGCACACCAATCATCGGTTCCTGAGCCCTGATGAGCTGGAACAATCGCTCACCCGCGGCGGGAGTGATATTGCCGCCATGACCGGCGCGGCACCGTCCCTGGTCAGGCCTCCTTTCTGGAGTTTCGACAGGCGTACCGCAGCTGCCTACCGGCAACATGGCCTGCACATTTTGTTGACCGACCTGAGCGCCAATGACGGCAAGGTCTGGGGCATCACGATGAGCCCTCGGCGGCGGATCAACCTGACCCGACAACTCTCCGAGGTGCGCGAGCGCATCGCCGCCGGGCAGTTGCCGGCGGTGGATGGGGTCATCCCGGTGGTGGTGACCTTTCACGACATCAATCGTTATACCGCCCGGCATGCCCGCGAATACCTGCAGATCCTGCTCGACAGCGCCAAGGCGACCGGCATGAGGACCGCCGCCAGGCCGTTCTATGATGACCATCAGGCATTGGAGCGAGCGGCCTTGGCCCGGACGGTCGATCGCAGCGCAGAGCCCGTCCATTTGCCGGGATTGTGGGACTGGTTGTGGGATTCGGATTCCCACTGATGGCATCACGGGTGCAGTCGGCGTCGCGACGTCCGGTCGGCACCCGCGGGTAATCAGCGTGTATGGTAGGCGATGCACCCTTGTTAAAGTCGGAGGTGATCATGAGTACTGCGATGATGACGAAAATGCACATCAACGGTTACGACGTGCTCAGCGTAAACAGCGGCCCATGGCGAGTCTGTACCCAGGCAGACCGCTTGGGCTCCTTTGCTTCCCGCGAGGAAGCGCTAGCCTACGCGGCCGCCTTGCCGACCCGGAGAAGCCGTAGCGGCCGGCCTGGGAACACGAAATAGGCGGGAGCGAGCCTGCTCGCGATGCTGTCAGTACATTCAAAATCCGGGTGACAGCCATACCGCCATCGCGAGCAAGCTCGCTCCCACAGGAGATCTCTGGTGGGCACACTCTTGATGCTCACCCGGGAAAACTGTGGGAGCGAGCTTGCTCGCGATCTCGGTGGGTCAGCCTGCATCCTTCGCTGATCAGGCGCGCGCCAACTCCAACGGAATCTCCAGGGTAAAAAGGGCACCTTGCCCGGGGCCGTCGCTATGGACATGGAGGCGGCCGTTCATTTCAACCGCCGCCAGGGCGCAGCTGTGCAGGCCAAAGCCATGACCGTCCTTGCGGGTGGTGAAACCATGGTTGAAGATGCGCGCCAGGTTCTCCGGGGAAAATGCCTTCTCCGCGGTCCTGGACGCTCAAGCACAGCTTGGTTTCGTCGAGGATACGGATCCCCAGGGTCATTTCGCGCGGATGTTCGCTGATGTGCGACATGGCGAATTTGGCGTTGCTGATCAAGTTGATCAAGATCAGCAATAACCTGTGCTTGTCCCCCATGATCGCGGGTACGTCCTGGAAATCCTTGATGACCGTGACGTGATGCCGGCTCAGGGCGCCCGAGTTCATGCGCAGCGCATCTTCGAACAGGTCGCTGACATTGAGCGGTTCGATCAGCCTGGCGGCACCTGCGTAAGTCTGTTGAGTCGTGACGATTTCCTTGATGTGATCGATGCTCTTGGTCAACTGTGCCAATTCATCGATCAGCAGTTTCTGTTCGGCGGCAATGGAGTCGACCAACTCATTGAAATAGCGCGGCAGCAACCGGCCTTTTTCATCAAGGGTAATGAACCGGCCAAGATCCTCGGCATGTTCGTTCATCATGTTGACCGCTTTCGTGAGTCCGAGCGTCTTGCTGCTCCTCAACTTGCGGGTCACCAGCTCGGCGGAAATATTGACGCTGTTGAGCACATTGCCGACGTTGTGCAACACATTCGTCGCGATTTCGGCCATGCCCGCCATTCGGGCCGCATCCACCAGTTCGCGTTCGGCTTCCATCAACTCACGGGTACGTTCCTGCACGCGCTCTTCCAGGCGTTCGTTGGACGATTGCAACGCTTGGTTGATCTGATTGATCACGGCATAGCTGCGAACCAGGCGCACCGCCAGGTAGATCATCAACAAGGCCATCAGGCTGGCGCACACGGCCAGGTAGATGTGGTATTGACGGTCGGTCGCGGCGGTCCTGCGCTGTGTCTCATTCAACAGCTCATTGATGTTATCCAGTTCCTGGGCAACCGGAATGACGCTGATGCGATCAAGCAGGTCATTGACCACCGGTTGCTCCTGGACAATGGTCTTGACGTGTTGGATGAGGCTGATGAAGGGCGCCTGAGAGGTGGCGGGCAACTGGTGAATGTAAGGCTCCAGCTCAGTTAACTTGCCTTGTATTTCCTGGGCTTTGTCCGCCGTGACATAAAGCCCGAACTCCAGTGTTGTCAGGGTCAACTCAAGCACATTGGACGCTGCGGTCAGGCGCTCCATGGGGCTTTCGATATGCATGTCCTTGAGCAGCGTTTGAATCTGATCTTCGGCCTGCGGCAGCGCATCCAGGGACGTGCGCAGTTGGGCGTTGTGTTGTTCGAATTGCTCCACCAGCAAGGTCTTGTTGTTGACGGCATCCACATAACCCTTGCGCCGGGACGCCCAAAGCGCCGCCAAGGGGCCGGAGTTGTTGAGTCGTTCCAACTGCTGCCAGCGACTGTCGGCCTCCGGGGGCGGGGCCAGTGAGAGGTTGTTGTTGATGCCGATCTTTTTCCTCAGGATCTTGCCGTTCCAGTTCGCATCGGACTGTTTAAGTTGACGAATGAAGTCGCGGGACTCGAAGTAGGTCGATGAGTCGTACGTGTATGACTTGATCAAAAAGAATATCAGCGCGGAAAACACAATAAGCGCGACGGCCAACAGGGCGGGCCATTTATATTTTTTGATAAGAGTGGTCACGCTACTCTCCTGTCCAGGGTGCTTATCGAATGCGTCGGTGAACTGCCGAGGGGAGGGAGTTGCTCAAGGCATGAGCCGAAGGGGAGGCAAGGTAATCGTCGTACGGTGGGGCGTGTCGGTCTGCTTTTGCCTGGGTACACGTTGAGCTCCCTGCTGACGATGAACATTGGGTTCATTGGCAGTGTAGCGCTAGAGAAGAGCGACGCTTGCTCGGGGCGCTCCGGGATGGAGCGTGCGCGGCCGGGGAGGCCGCGCCAGGGGGTTACTTGATGTCAATGAAGGGCAGGGCGCTGTTCGGCAGCACGGTGGTGGGCAGCACGCCATTCCAGCGTTCGGCCTTGGTCAGCTCCACCAGGTTCTGGTTGCTGGCCAGGGCCTGGGCCCGCGCCTTGATGGCCTCGGCTTCGGCTTTGCCGCGCAGCTCGGTTGCCAGTGCGTCTGCCTTGGCCTGGGCCACTTGCGAATCGGCTTCCGCCTGGGCCTGAGTCACCCGGATCTGCGCCTGGACCTGCTCGGTGGCGAGTTGTTGTTCGCGGGTCTTGACCTGGACTTCAGCGGCCATGCGCGCTTCGATGGCTTTTTCGTAGGCATCGCTGAAATCGATGTTTTCGACCTGGACGCTGTCGATGATCACGGGCCCGGTAATGGTGGCCTTGATGGCTGTGGAAATATCGTTGACCAGCTGGACGCGGTTCTGCACGGCAGCCACGGCGTTGAACCTGCCAAAGACGTTTTCAACCTGGGTCGGCACCTGGCGGCTGATCATCCGGTCGCGGATGCCTTCAAGATCCTTGAACTGGGTATAGACCTTCGCTACATCGGAAGGGGCGATATGCCAGGACACGGACACCTTGAGCTGGGCGGATTGTTGATCCTTGCTGTAGGCCTGCAGGTCTTCGTAAGCGGTGACTTGGCTCTGGACGCTGATCATGCGTACCGATTCGATGAAAGGCGTCTTGAAGGACAATCCCGGTTCAACCACCCCGACCAGCGCCCCATTGCGCAGCAACACGCCGCGCTCGGTCTCGTCGACTGTGTACCAACTGCCGAACAGCACGCACAACAAGACGATGCCGATGATTGCAGCAACGACGGAACCGATGGTTTTGCTGGTCACTTTTCTTTCCTTGTGTGGCGGGGCGGGGTTTGCCATAGCGATGTCCAATGCTGAAGCTGCAATAGGTATTCTGAATGCCGGACACGAAAAAGCCCTGAATAATCAGGGCTTTAACGTTAGAAGATGGCGGAGGCGATGGGATTCGAACTCATGGACCTGTTACAGTCGACGGTTTTCAAGACCGTTGCCTTAAACCACTCGGCCACACCTCCGTATTGCGTTGCGGGCGCCATAATACCCGAATGAAACACACTGTCAAACTCTCTACGTAGCTTGTTACAGAGCGTCTGTTATGATCCTTGCCACTGAATGTTTCAAAACCGGAGGAGTGTCGCCATGCGCGAACAGGATTACGCAGTGAACAACAGCGTGCAGGCTGAGCAGCTAGAGGTTAGCCGCGTCCTGCGCAACACTTATGGCCTGCTGGCACTCACACTCGCTTTCAGCGGTGTGATGGCCTACGTCGCACAACAGATGCGGGTCGGTTACCCGAATATCTTCGTGGTGCTGATCGGTTTCTATGGCCTTTTCTTCCTCACCAACAAACTCCGTGATTCGGCCTGGGGCCTGGTGTCGGCTTTCGCCCTGACCGGCTTCATGGGCTTCCTGCTCGGCCCGATCCTCAATCGCTACCTGCAAATGCAGGGCGGCGCCGAAGTGGTCAGCTCGGCCTTTGCAATGACCGCGCTGGTGTTCGGTGGGCTGTCGGCCTACGTGCTGATTTCCCGCAAGGACATGAGCTTCCTCGGCGGTTTCATCACCGCAGGTTTCTTCGTCCTGATGGGGGCCGTGCTGGCCAGCTTCTTCTTCCAGATCAGCGGTCTGCAACTGGCGATCAGCGCCGGCTTCGTGCTGTTCTCGTCGGTCTGCATCTTGTATCAGACCAGCGCCATCATCCACGGCGGCGAGCGCAACTACATCATGGCGACTGTCAGCCTGTATGTATCGATCTACAACCTGTTCGTCAGCCTTCTGCAGCTGTTCGGCCTGATGGGTCGTGACGACTGATTGTATCCGCGATGAACGAAAAGCCCGCTTCGGCGGGCTTTTTTTCGCCCGTGTTTCGGGTTGTGGCCAATGGCCAACAAAAAATCTGAAACAGATGGCACCTTTGAATAAATGATCTACACCTATGGAAATGGAAGCGTATTGCCATGGGAGGCAAGAAGTGGATCGCCTGGTTACCTATCTGAAGTTCCCCCCCATCACGTATTCGGCCACCGAGCCCGGTCTGGTCGTGGCCGTTCGTTGGGCTTGGGAGGCTATCAAGGCGACTCCGCAGGACCGTGAGCAGGCTTGGGCATCGTGCTGCAGCCTGATAACAGAAGGAGGCCCTGCACATCGGCCAGGAATCCGATGCGATAGCAGGCGTTTCCCTATAAGGAGATATTGATGAAGCAGCCTCAAGGAAAGATCATCGCGTGGCTGGCCCTGACGGGGGCACTGTCCACCGCTAGCGTCCATGCCGGAGTCTTCCCCGATTTCGGCTACGCCCCGCCCAAGAGTGCATACTCCGGAGCGCCGTTCCAGCTCAGCCAGGATTATCCGAAGGTGGCCCCGGGCGCATCGTCGGTACCGGCATTCTTCCGGCATTTGCCCAAGACATTCTCCAATGACTTCGAAACCTGGCGCCCGTACATGGAGGAAGTGAAGAAGTACTGCTTGGAAGGCAATACTGAAATCGGCTGGAAGGTACAGAACAACAAGATTCGCCGGTGGTATCACATGCCCTGGCAGCATTACGGCCCCAACGGTCGTGAAGGCATCAGCGGGCTGACCAAGGAGGCACCGATTCAGCCCGGGCAGTTGGCAAGTACCCAGACCGAAAGCGGGCAGACCTACGCGGTGGGTATCTATAACGACATAGGGGCCTACACCATCGGCCAGGTCTGGAAAGACCCGGATAATCCAGACCCAAGCTATACCTCCAAACCCAAGAGCTTTGCCAACGGTACGGTGGTCTGCAAGGCGCTGTTCGCCGATATAGACGTCAAAACGGTGCCGTTCCTGGCGAACCCATTGCTCTGGAACGCCTACACCACCGAAACCTTCAGCTCGACAAAACGTTCCGTCACCAAGGTGGCGCTGATTCAGATGGACATTGCCGTGCGCGACACCCGTGTGAGCGATACCGGCTGGCTGTTCGGCACGTTCCAATACAACGGCGCCAAGACCGGCAAGGCGAATTGGAACAACCTGGTACCGGTGGGGATCATGTGGGGCAATGATCCCCAGGAAACCGGCAACGACTTTACCAACCCCAAGCCGGTGGTCACCAAGATCAACCCGGCCCTGAAACAGACCGCGA
This sequence comes from Pseudomonas sp. R151218B TE3479, assembly GCF_053629195.1. Lineage (NCBI taxonomy): Bacteria > Pseudomonadati > Pseudomonadota > Gammaproteobacteria > Pseudomonadales > Pseudomonadaceae > Pseudomonas > Pseudomonas sp. R151218B TE3479. The sequence continues at coordinate 4,483,469 of NZ_JBRJHV010000001.1, read as the reverse complement.
TCAATGCCACCCAGGAGCTGCCACCGACCCACCTGGGTTGGAACGGGCGACTCAATGGGCCGGTGGACAACCCCCAGGCGTCCTGCCTGAGTTGCCATATGACTGCCGAGTACCAGCAATTGGCGATCATGAATCCGACGTTCCAGGCCAACCCGCCACCTGTGGGAGGCGATGTCTGGATGCAATGGTTCCAGAACATTCCGGCCGGTCAACCGTTCAGCCCGGGCACACAAAGCACGGACTACAGCCTGCAACTGTCCGGAGCCCTGGCCAATTTCTATGACTGGAAGTGCAACCACAGCGGCGTCTATGCCGATGGCGTCAATGCCTGCACCAAGCTCCAGACGCTCAGGTTGATCAAAGCGAGCAACGCGCCTGAGGAACAAGTGCACAAAGTGCAGCGTAGTCCCGAGTTGGAAGAGCTCGAATAACACGCTTTCCCGGCCTCGGACGATCCGAGGCCGGCTTCCACTCACGCCATCGGCGGCAACCGCCGCTTGACCGGGGTCTTCTTGACGATGGCCGTATTGGTCTCGGCGTGGACATTGAGCTTGTCCAGCAAGGTATCCAGCTGTTCCATCGAGCGCACATGCAGGCGCGCGATGAAGCAGTCGTCGCCTGTGACCTTGTCGCATTCGGTGAATTCAGCAATGGCCTGGATCTGCCGCTCCACTTCCTGCAACTGCCCTGGCAGCGGGCGGATACGCACGATGGCCTGGAGTTGATAGCCGAAGCACTTGGGGTCCACCTCGACGGTGTAGCCCCTGAGCACGCCGCGTTCCTCGAGCCGGCGAAGACGTTCGGCGACACTGGGGGAGGACAGGCCGCTGAGGTTTGCCAGAGCCTTGAGGGAGCGTCGGGAGTCTTCCATCAGGGCGCTGATGAGGATCTGGTCAATGTCGTCAGTCATTTCAGCTCCATTAGGCGAATGCGTGAAGTTGCCTTGATAAAAAAGGTCGAAACGCAGTTTAGCCTTTTTCAATCCATGGAGAAGGCCCCGGTCGGCTCGGCATACTGTGCCCACTTGCTGAAGGAGCCTGAAGATGGACAAGACCTTACGCCGCGGTTCGCTGGAAATGACCGCCGCCATGCTGATCTCTGGAACCATTGGTTGGTTCGTGCTGGTTTCCGGTTTGCCGGTGCTGGATGTGGTGTTCTGGCGCTGCGTGTTCGGTGCCGTGACGTTGCTGTTGATCTGCGCCGGCTTCGGCTTTTTGCGGCCCGGCATCCTCACCCGTACCACCTTCCTGCTGGCGGTGCTCAGTGGCGTGGCGATCGTCGGTAACTGGGTGTTGTTATTTGCTTCTTACTCCCGTGCTTCGATCGCCATCGGCACGGCGGTGTACAACGTCCAGCCGTTCATGTTGGTAGGGCTGGCGGCGTTGTTCCTGGGGGAGAAGATCACCGCGCAAAAACTGTTCTGGCTGGCGGTGTCGTTTCTCGGAATGCTGGCCATCGTCAGTGCCCATGGTGAGCAAGGGCAGGGTGGCGGTGACTATCTACTGGGCATTGCGTTGGCGTTGGGGGCTGCGTTGTTGTACGCGGTCGCGGCGTTGATCATCAAGCGCCTGACGGGCACGCCGCCCCATCTGATCGCCCTGGTCCAGGTCAGCACCGGCGTGTTGCTGTTGGCGCCCTGGGCGAACTTCTCGACGTTACCGCAACACGCCCAGGCCTGGGCCAGCCTGTTGACCCTGGGCATGGTGCACACCGGCGTGATGTACGTGCTGCTGTACAGTGCCATCCAACGGTTGCCGACCGCGTTGACCGGGGCGCTGTCGTTCATCTATCCGATCGCGGCGATCTTCGTCGACTGGTTCGCCTTCGGCCATCGCCTCGAACCGCTGCAATGGCTGGGGGTGGCGGCGATCCTGCTGGCGGCTGCCGGCATGCAACAGGGCTGGGGCATCAAGTGGCGTCGCCCAGCCCTGTCGTAGCCCACCGTTCGGGCGAAGACGTGGCTCAGAAGATGTAGTCCGTGGTCAGGAAGTTGGAATCCCGCTCACGGATGATGTCGCTGATCAACGCCTTGTTGCTCTCCTGGAACTTGGTCGCCACCAGCGTGCGGATGGAAAAGGTGCGTAGCGCATCGTGGACGGACAAGGTGCCCTCGGCCGAGTTCTTCCGGCCGTTGAACGGGAAGGTGTCCGGGCCACGCTGGCACTGGGCGTTGATGTTGATGCGGCCGACCTGGTTGGCGAAGGTGTCCACCAGCTTGCCGACTTGTGCCGGGTTGGTGCCGAAAATGCTGAGCTGCTGGCCGAAGTCGGACTCCAGCACGTAATCGACCACGGTATTGAGGTCGCGGTACGGCACGATGGGCACGACCGGGCCGAACTGTTCTTCGTGGTAGACCCGCATCGCCGTGTTCACCGGGTACAGCACCGCCGGATAGAAGAACGAATTGCGCGATTCGCCACCGTGGGCATTCTTCACTTCCGCGCCCTTGGCGACCGCATCGGCGACCAGTGAATGCAGGTAGTCGACCTTGCCCGCCTCGGGCAGCGGCGTCAGCGCCACACCGTCTTCCCACGGCATGCCGGGTTTCAGGCCGGCCAGCTTGGCGTTGAATTTCTCGATGAATGCCGGTGCCACGTCTTCATGGACAAACAGGATTTTCAGCGCCGTGCAGCGTTGGCCGTTGAAGGACAGCGAGCCGGTCAACGCCTCGCTGACCGCGTTGTCCAGGTCCACATCCGGCAGCACCAGCCCGGGATTCTTCGCATCCAGACCCAGTGCGGCACGCAAGCGGTGCGGGCGCGGGTGGAGCTTCTTCAGGTCGCTGGCGGCCTTGTTCGTGCCAATGAAGGCGAAGATGTCGATCTTGCCGCTGGCCATCAGCGCGCTGACGGTTTCCCGGCCGCTGCCGTAGATCACGTTGATCACACCCGCCGGGAAGCTGTCGCGGAAGGCTTCGAGCAGCGGCCGCACCAGCAGCACACCGAGCTTGGCCGGCTTGAACACGACGGTGTTGCCCATGATCAAGGCCGGAATCAGGGTGGTGAAGGTTTCATTCAGCGGATAGTTGTAGGGCCCCATGCACAAGGCCACGCCCAGGGGAACGCGGCGGATCTGCCCGAGGGTGTCCTGTTCCAGCTCGAACCGGCTGGAGCGGCGGTCCAGTTCCTTGAGGGCATTGATGGTGTCGACGATGTAATCGCAGGTGCGGTCGAACTCCTTCTGGGAGTCCTTGAGGTTCTTTCCGATCTCCCACATCAGCAACTTGACCACGGCCTCGCGCTGCTCGCGCATGCGCGCCAGAAAGGTTTCCACATGGCGGATGCGTTCGGCGACGCGCATCGTCGGCCATTGGCCCTGGCCGCGATCGTAAGCCCGTACGGCGGCGTCCAGGGCGGTGAGAGCGGTCTCGGCATCCAGCAGGGGGGTGCTGCCGAGAATCACTTGTTCATCACCCAGCTCGCCGGTCAGGTAGACGGGGCTGCGGACGACGGCCAGTGGCCCTTGCCAGGTTTGCAGGACGCCGTCGACCAGGTATTCGCGCTGCTCGATCCGACCTTCGAGGCGGTAGGCGTCGGGGATGTCGGCGGCACCGGGGAACAGGTTGGCGAGGAAGGGGGCTGTGGTCATGTCGTTACTCCATCAATGAAATGAGCCATGGGTGGACGGCTTGCAGGTATGAAACGCTTTTAGCGTTATACGCCTTAATGGAGGTGTTTTTTAAGTGGCAGCAGATCGCTTGCGCCGGACGATGCTGTAGGAGCTGCCGAGCGAAGCGAGGCTGCGATCTTTCCCTGGCCACTTGAGTTTCAAGCGGAAGATAAAAAGATCGCAGCCTCGTTGCACTCGACAGCTCCTACACAGCTCCTACATAGCTTCTGCTACGGGATCGGGATCACCAGCGCATCCGCACCCCCATGCTGGTAATGATGCCGTTGAGGTCGTTGTCGTCGACGTCACTGCTGTAATCGGCGCTGACATACAGGCTTACCACCGGCGTGACCCGGGCCACCAGGCCCAGGCCGACTTCAACGGTGGAGGATTTTCGGCTGCTGCTGATCTTGTCGACCTTGTCCAGGGACACCGTGCCGGCGCTCTGGACGGTGTGCCACAGGTTGGTTCGCAGGTAAGGCTCCACGCCGAGGCCGTTGACCTGGTAATTACCTTTGAGGCGTGCGCCAACGCGGCCACTCCAGCTGCTCAGTTCATCGCCGGTGCTGCCGCTCTCGGCATTCGGCGTGTCGAGGGTGACGCGCTGGTTGATCAGTTGCGCCTGGGGTTCGACCACCCAGTGGGTGCTGATGCCGATAGGGAAGCCACCTTCGACCGACAGCGTCACCGCATGGCCTTCGGTGGCCTGGCGCTGGCCTTGTTCGGTGCGGCTGTAGCCGTTGACCCGCCCGCCGCTGGCGCTCAGGTCGACATGCCAGCCTGCGGGGCCGGTCAGGCTCCAATAGGCGCCTAGGCTCGAACCTTTCAGGTTGAGGACATCTTTGTCCGGGTCGGCCAGCGCGGGCATCACCAGCAGGCCGCCACCGGTTGAAATGATCTGGTGTTGCCCACTGATCAGTCCCATGCGCTGGGTATGGCCGTAGTCGTTGCGCAATGTGAACAGGGTGGGGCTTTTGCCGGAAGGAGGTTCACTTCCAACAAGTGCGGTATCGAGGTGGGTGAATGATGTTCGGTCGTACCAGGGCTGCACGCTCTCCTCGGCAGGCCAGGCCTGGACCTCCATGGATGAAAGCAGCAGCAACGAAGTCGAGACGGTATGGAAAGTGGTGGTGAACTCTTGTGGGCGAAGGGACGTTTTCATGGGGGCCTGCCTTGCAATCGCATGCGTTTCTCGCTTTTTTGGCGTCTCTCCTACCCCGAATGAGGGGCGACCGAATGGATTGGGACAAGCCTCTGGCGGCCCGTCTTGACGGGTTCCAGAGGCCTGCCCCTGACTGTATTTCCGGGGGTAGTATGGTGTAGTCAAGAAGACTGATGGCGGTGCGTCAAGAAAATGAACGATGAATGGCATGGTGAAATCAGCGCTAATAAAGCGCTGATTTCAATTGGTTATTGTGGTGGATATTCGGGCGTCAAGCCTCTGTCGTAGACCTGCCTACCAACTGATCCGCAAACCGACGTTGCCCATGACACTGTGTTGCTGGTTGCTGTCGAGGTTTTGGCTGTAGTTCGCGCCGGCGTACAGGGCGACGGTGGGCGCCAGGCTCACGGTGACGCCAATCCCGAGGTCGCCGGTGGAGGCGCGCTGCTGGGTCTGGACCCGTTCGGTGTCGTCGAATATCACCGAATCGGTGCCGGAAAACGTATGCCAGAGATTGGCGCGCAAGTACGGTTCCACGGGCATGCCGCTGACCTGGTAGCGGCCCTTGAGGCGCGCACCGAGGCGGCCGGTCCAGGTACCGTCGGAATCGAATTCGACCTTGGAGACCCCATCGTTTTGGGTATCCAGGGACACTTTTTGGTAGATGATCTGGGCCTGGGGTTCAAAGTCCCAGTCAGTGGTCACCTTGAAGGGGTAGCCGGTCTCCGCCGAAGCGGTCAAGGCGTGCCCGCGATTGTCGATTTTCAGGCCGCGCTCGGAACGGTTGTCGCCGTTCAATCGCGTGCCCATCACAACGGTGTCGACGTAGCCGCCGTTGGGGTCGGTGAGCGTCCAGTAGAGCCCGTAGCTGTCGCCGTCGAGTTCGATCTTGCCGGCGTGCCGGCCTTCGAAACCCAGGTTGAAGCCTTTGACATGGCCGTTCAATTCCGTGTGCCCGACGAAGAAGCCAATGCGCTGGGTCTGGCCGCCGGACAGAAGCGAGCTGTACAGGTCGTTGCCCACCTGGAACCCCTTGATCGATCCATCGAACTGTGGCGTCACCGTACCGGCCCAGGTTTTATCCAGGTCTACGCCATAGACCCGGCCCCAACCCGCGCCGAACGCGCCGGTTTCGGTGAGCAGGCGCTGGTCGCCTTGACGGTCATGGAACGTGCCGAGGGCCATCAGGGTCAGTTGCGCCGCCGCCGGAGGCAATACCGACCAGGTCGGCACTTCCGGGCGATACAACGGGATAGGCGCCGCGCCGGGCACGGCCGTTGGCAAAGACGGTAGCGTCGGGACCGGGGGCGCGCCCGGCGCGGGAGGCGCCGTTGGGATGGGGGCCGCTATCGGTCCGGCGACCACAGTGGAGCGCAGGTACCAGTTGTCTGGGTTGCCGCTCACGCCGCCCTTGAACAAACGGTAATCGAACGCACCGGCCGAGACGGACTGCGCCAGCGAAAAGGCATTGACGTTACTGACCGCGCCACCCTGGGCCTGGACCACTTCGATGCCATCCTGAGTCGTCAGTGCACCCGTGCCACCCAGGTTCGTGACCGTGATGGCGGTATTGCCGGTGAGCGTCCCGCCATTGACCACCAGTTTGTCGCTGGCGGAGCCATCTGCGCCGACTGCCGTTTGCACGTGCAACTGGCCGTTGTCGCCGACGTAATTGCCCTGGACGGTGAGGGTATCGTTGGTACGAGTGTTGCCCTGAGTGAGGTCCACCGTGCCGGCGTTATTGAGCGTCGCCAGCTGGCCGGCAGTAAAAGGGGCGATGACACCTTGGGACGCTGTCAGCGTGCTGCCGCTTTCGATATTGAGCGTCCCGGTGCCGGTGGCGCTGTCACCCAAGGTCAGCGTGTCGTTAAGGTCCAGTTGCGAGCCCTGGGTGAGGTTGACCGTTTCCCAGTTGAGATAACGGGCGCCGGTGCTGGAAGTGCTGCCACTGAAGGTCAGGACGTCCTGGCCCAGGCCACCGTTCAGGCTGGGTGTGGTAGCGAGCTGGGTTTCATTGAGGTTGCTTAACAACGCGGTGTCGCTGCCGTCACCCATCAAGATGGCCGAGTGAATGAGGCCGCCGCTCCACTGGAACTGGTCATCGCCGGCACTGGCCCGGACCTCGCCGAGGATTTCCCCGCCGCTGACGGTAATGCTGTCGTTGCCGCCGCTGACACTGACATTGCCGCCGATGCGTCCGGCGGAGAGGATGATGGTGTCCTGGCCGAAACCGGTCACCAGGTTGCCGATGATGTTGCCGCCGGACATATCGAAAACGTTGTCATCGAGCTTCATGTCGACCCGGCCGATGGTACCGCCCGTCATTCTGGCGATGTCGCCGTCTTCGAAGGCGTCGACGATGGTGCCACCGGTCATCAGGAATTGATCGAGGCCGTCGCCTTGGGCCAGGGAGAGAATCCTGCCGCCATTCATGATGAAAGCGTCGGCTTCCGAGCCTTGCTGGACATCACCGTCAATCACGCCGTTGGCGTTGATCTCGATGGTGTCGACGCCGCTGCCGAACGTGACATCGCCGGTAATGATGCCGCTGCCGTTGGCGGGCATGGTCAGGCGGTTGTTACCTGAAAGGTCCGTCAGCCCGGGGCTGGTGCCGCTGTCGCAGACATAGGTGTCATCGCCTGCGGTTGGCGCCAGCGTGCACGCTGCCATCGCGGCGGGTGCGGGTAACAGGAAGGGGGCCGATACCCACAAGGCGTTGAACAGCCGATTGAAACCTTTATCGTGCCGAATCATGTGCTATCCCTCTGCATCGGCATCCCCATGGATACCGGTTTCAGCATCGGTTGCGCAACAGATGGCACACAGGGCCTGGCAACGCTCGCTGTATGGAATGGCACGCTAGCAACGAATAAAGAGCGTCGCTACTGTCAGAACTTACAGGTCCACGGACAAAAAGCGTGGGGAGGGCGCGCGCTACAAATGCACTTCCACCGAAAGCGGAAGATGATCGCTCAGGTGGGTCCAGGGTTTGTTGCCCAGTATTTGCGGGGAATGACTGCTGGCGTTGCGCAGGTAGATGCGGTCCAGGCGCAACAGCGGGAAGCGGGCCGGATAGGTCCTGGCGGGGCGGCCGAGGTGGTGTTCGAAGGCTTCGTGCAAGTAACCTCGACGGGCGAGAGCGAGGTTTCCGCGCAGTTGCCAGTCGTTGAAGTCACCGGCAATGATCACCGGGGCGTCCTCGGGCAGCGAATCGAGCAATTGGCAGAGCAGTTTGAGCTGTAACTGGCGATGGCTTTCCAACAGGCTCAAATGCACGCAGATCCCGTGGACCGCGGCGTGGCCTGGCACATCCAGCACGCAATGCAACAACCCGCGCCGCTCGGGGCCGGTGATGGACACATCGAGATTGCGGAATTGGCGGATCGGGTACTTGGAAAGCAAGGCGTTGCCATGGTGGCCATCGGGGTAGACCGCATTACGGCCATAGGCGAAGTCGCTCCACATGCTGTCGGCGAGGAATTCGTACTGGGACGTCTGGGGCCAGTTTTCGTAGCGTGACGCATGGCGGTCATGTTCGCCGAGCACTTCTTGCAGGAACACCAGATCGGCGCCGGTACTGCGCACCGCTTCGCGTAATTCGGGCAGGATGAAGCGCCGGTTGAGGGCGGTGAAGCCCTTATGAGTGTTGACCGTCAGGACCCGCAGGCGATGAACCGCCGCAGGCGCGTCCGATGGCATTGGTTCGACAGCTCGCCAATCGGGATCTTGAGTCACGTTCACTCCTGAATCAGACGTACTTGTTCATGCGACTGATCCAAGGCATCGGCAGTTCCGGATTTTTCGTGTCCCCGCCGATCGCTATCGCAAGCACGCTCGCTTCACATTTTTTGGCTGTGTGCCCAGATGTTGCGTACACCACCGCTCCCACAGGGGGCCTGCAGAGGTTGCATTCCCAAAGATCCAATGTGGGAGCGAGCTTGCTCGCGATAGCGGTGTATCTGAACCACCGCCATCGCGAACAAGTCCAGTTCCTGCAGGCAGGCGTTCAGATGAAGACAATCTCATAGGGCAAGCCCATCCTGTCTAGGATGACCCTGGGCAACAGTGGGGCGATGCCGCTCGCCGGTTCGCCGGCGAGTTGGCTGACGTAGGCGTGCATGGCGTGACGTTTGCGGGCGGTGGTCCAGACGTCGAGACGCAGTTTGCGGGCGCGGTGCCAGGGGATCTTATTCTGCTCGCGGACTGGCCAGTGCCAGGCCCACACCGGCAGCTCGTTGAACGCCACTCCGATCCTGTCGGCGGCCAGGGCCCCGGCGCGTCCGACGGTGTCATGGTCGCTGTCGCCGTCCTGGCGCCAAGTGCTGAACACCACGTCACCGGGTTGCAGGTGACGGGCAATAAACGTGGCCAGTTCGGTTTCGTGTTCGGCCAGGTTTTTTTCCGGAAAACCGCCGCGCACCCATTGCAGGTCATGGGCGTCGATACCCAGGCGATGCAGGGCGTCGACGCTTTCCTGGGGGTGAGGGCGGTGGGCACGCAGGCGTTCGTCGTGCCACAGCGGTGAGCCGGGGTGGAGCAGGGCGCCATCGGTGACCGAGATCAGCAACATGGGCTGGTCCAGATTGTTCAGCAATTGCAGCAATCCGCCACAGGCCCCGATCTCATCGCCCGGGTGCGGGGCAAGGATGACGGCGCGAGCGCCGGCGGGAATGAGGGTCTGGGTACTGATGATCGGAATATCGGCCAGTTGCGCAGCACTGTTCCAGATTTGCGGGTGCTGCCGGCCAGGCAGGCGAGAGGCGGGCTTCATAAGCGACATCCTTGTATGTATTCAATCTTTCAGCCATGCACCGGGCCTACTGTCCGATGGCACCGATGGGGCATGACTGCGATTCACAGCGCTCCGAATCCTGGAGACTACCGCAGGGGGAAGTATTGACCATGTCAGCCGATCCGTCTCGTGACATGTGCATCTGAGCTGCATTTTTTTCTTGAATCTGGACGGTGTGGAATAAAAAACCGCGTCCTTGCGGTTCCTTATGGCTGTTTACAGCAGGTATTTCAATCCTCTTCTTCGCGTTGCAGCTCGAACAGCAGCAGCGAGCGCCCGGTGACCGAGTATTCGGAATCGAAATCGAAGCGCTCCTGCCCACGAACGGTTGGCTGGTTGGTGTCGACCATGCAGGTCCAGAAACTGCCCTCCGGGACTTCCGGCAAGCGGAAATTGACGATGTCATGATGGGCGTTGACCACTAGCAGCAGCGTCGCATCGCCCCCTTTGCGCCGAATACCGGTTTCCTGGGCGCGGCCATCCATCAGCATGCCGAGGCAGCGACCATGGCTGTCCTGCCATTGTTCGATGGTCATTTCACTGCCGTCCGGGGCCAGCCACGTCACGTCCTTGACGCCGATGTCCTCGTTGTAATTACCCACCAGGAAGCGTCCGCGTCGCAGGATCGGGTAGGTCAGGCGCAACTTGATCAGGCGCTTGACGAACTTGAGCAGCGCCGCGCCATCCTCGCTCAAGTCCCAGTTGACCCAGCCAATCTCGCTGTCCTGGCAATAGGCGTTGTTGTTGCCGTGCTGGGTACGGGCGAACTCGTCGCCGGCGACGAGCATCGGCGTGCCTTGGGCCAGCAGCAGGGTGGCGAAGAAGTTGCGCATCTGCCGATGGCGCAGCGCGTTGATCTCCGGATCATCCGTCGGGCCTTCGACACCATGGTTCCAGGACAGGTTGTTATTGCTGCCGTCCTGATTGTTCTCGTCGTTGGCTTCGTTGTGCTTGTCGTTGTAGGACACCAGGTCATGCAAGGTGAAACCATCGTGGGCGGTGACGAAGTTCACCGACGCATACGGCCGCCGGCCACGTTGATTGAACATCTCGCCCGAGGCGGTCATCCGGCTGGCAAAATCGGCAAGCTGGCCGTCATCACCCTTCCAGAAGGCTCGTACCGTGTCGCGGAACTTGTCGTTCCACTCGACCCAACCCGGCGGGAAGTGTCCGACCTGGTAGCCCCCGGGGCCACAGTCCCAAGGCTCGGCGATCATTTTCACCTGGCGCAGCACCGGATCCTGGCGGCAGGCGACGAGGAAGCTGTGGCGCTCGTCGAAACCGTCATGGTAACGGCCGAGAATGGTCGCCAGGTCGAAGCGGAAGCCATCGACGTGCATTTCCGTGGCCCAGTAGCGCAGCGAGTCAGTGACCATTTGCAGCACGCAGGGATGGCTCAGGTCCAGGGTGTTGCCGGTTCCGGAGTCGTTGATGTAGTAGCGCTTGTCGTCGGGCATCAGCCGATAGTAGGAGGCGTTATCGATGCCGCGCATGGACAGGGTGGGGCCCTGTTCGTTGCCCTCGGCGGTGTGGTTGTAGACCACATCGAGGATGACTTCCAGGTTGGCCTCGTGCAGGTGGGCGACCATCTCCTTGAACTCGGCGATCTTGCCGCTGGCCAGGTAGCGCGGGTCAGGCGCGAAGAAGGCAATGCTGTTGTAGCCCCAGTAATTGGTCATGCCTTTGTGCAGCAGGTGCTGGTCATTGACGAAGGCATGGATGGGCAGCAGTTCCACCGAAGAGACACCCAGCTTGCGGATATGCTCCAGCACATCGTCGACCATCAGCCCGGCGAACGTACCGCGCAGGTTCTCGGGCACCGACGGGTGACGCATGGTGAGGCCGCGCACGTGGGTTTCATACAGGATGGTCTTGTCCCAAGGCACGCTGACGCGCTGGTCGTGGCCCCAGGTGTGTGCGGGGTCGATGACTTTGCACTTGGGAACGAACGGGGCGCTGTCGCGCTCATCGAAACTGAGGTCGCCGTCGGGGTGGCCGATGGTGTAGCCGAACAGGGCTTCGGACCACTTCAGTTGGCCGACCAGTTGCTTGGCGTAGGGGTCGATCAACAGCTTGTTCGGGTTGAAGCGATGGCCGTTCGCCGGATCATAGGGGCCATAGACCCGGTAGCCATAGATCAATCCCGGGTGGGCATCCGGCAGATAGCCGTGGTAAATCTCGTCGGTGTACTCCGGCAGCTCGATGCGTTCGAGTTCGACTTCGCCGGCATCATCGAAAATGCACAGTTCGACCTTAGTGGCATTGGCTGAAAACAGCGCGAAATTGACCCCGAGGCCATCCCAGGTTGCACCCAGTGGAAAAGGCAGCCCTTCACGAATCCGCGAAGCCTCGATAACGGGCGGCGGCGTGGTTTTATTTGGACGGGTCATAATTGCTCCTGCAAAAAAACAGACAGATACAGCGATGCGGTTCACTTGAAGGGGATGGCATCACCCTTCACCTGTGGCGAGGGGATTTATCCCGTTACGTGGGACAAAGTTGCTTCACTGTGAGAGCAAGGCTTGTCCGCGACGAAGATGGGTTCCTCCGGACATCGAGGCGCCTGTTTCGCGAGCAAGCGTTGCTCCCACTTGGCGAGGAGACCGGTAGGACGACTCAAACCGCCGGCGGCTTGCGCGGTGCCCGAGGTTTTTTGTCGGCGGCCTTGTTCGCCGGTGGCACGATCGCTGCGGTCGCCGCAGAAGGTTTGGCCGCTGGCTTGGCCTTGGGCGTGGTGTTTTTCGCGACGGTCTTGGCCGCGGTGCCCTTGGTTGCGGCAGGCTTGGCGCCATCGGTCTTGCTGGCCGCCGATTTACTCGCGGCCTTGGGTGGCTTGCTGGGCGCAAGCGCTTCGGCTTCAGCCAGTTTGCGCGCCATCTCCCAGTGGCGTTTTTCCTGCCCGGCAGGCTTACCTTCGGACTCCCAGATCTGATAGGCGAATTCGCGAATGCGTTTATCGTCGGTACTCATCGCAGTGCTCCTGATTCAACTCAAGGTTGGATAAAGACATTGACCGGGAAATTCCCCAGCGCGGTGCTGATCAGCAGCTCCCTTTGGGGTGTGACTGTTGCGCTTGAAAAAAGTCCCTTCAGTTTTTCATCCTTGGCGGCGAACGGTAACGATACGCGGGTATCGCCCCAATCCGACGCAGCCACCAGCGGCACGGCACTGTTTTCCAGCAAGTGCGCCGCATGGACAGGTACGACAACGATCGCCCGTTGTTGCGAGTCCTCACGCATGAAGGCCAATACCCGATGGGCCTGCTCACCGAGCACTTCCAGCGGTTGGTAGCGGCCCTGGCGCCATAGCTGCGGATACTCGGCCCGCACGGCCAGTGTCCGGGCGATCAATGCCTGCTTGATCCGGCCGTCACGCCAATCGCGTACCAACGCGGCTGGGGTGTTGTCGGCCTGCATCGCTTCGCGGCGTGCCTGGAAATCCACCGGGCGGCGGTTGTCCGGGTCCACCAGGCTGAAGTCCCAGAACTCGTTGCCTTGGTACAGGTCCGGTACGCCGGGTACGGTCATGCGCAGCAAAGTTTGCGCCAGACTGTTGAGGGCGCCCGCCGGCGCGACGGCCTGGACCGCCTCGGCGATGGCGCTGCGCAAGGGCAGCCCCTCTTCGCCCAGCAGCAGACGTTCGAGGAACATTTGGGTGGCTTGCTCATAAGCGTCGTTGACCGCCGCCCAGCTGCTCTGCAACTTGGCTTCGCGCAGGGCCTTGCGTTGCCATTGCCACAGGCGCTCGTTGTAGGCGGCCAGCGCCTGGTGGTCCTGGAGGTCGAGGTCCAGCGGCCAACTGCCGAGCAGCGCCTGGTACAGGATCAGTTCATCGCCGGCCGAGGGCGCCGCCGGGTCGCTGTGCAGCGAAGGTGAGAGGATGCGCCATTGTTCCACACAGGCGGCGTACCAGTCGGCGCGCTCGCTGAGCACGGCCAGCCTGGCACGGGTGTCTTCGCCGCGCTTGTGGTCGTGGGTGGCGGTGGTCATCAGGTTGTCGGGAAAATGCTCGAGGCGTTCGGCGCACACCTGGTGGAACGCCTGCGCCGGGGCGCTGAAGCGCTCGGTGTTGTAGCCCACGTCATTGCGCGACAGCAGCACCGCCGAGCGATAGAGGGCGGTGTCCTCCACGGCCTTGGCGGCGGCCGGCGAGGTCAGTTGCTGGAAGCGTACGCAGGCGTGGCGCAGGCGTTTGCGCTGGCTGCCGCGGGGGCGTTGCCGCCAAGGCATGCCACCGAGCCAGCCGGCCAGGCAGTCGAGCACCGGCCAGTCGGCTTCGCTGAGGGTTTGCCGGGCGCCTTCCAGGGCCTGGTTGAAAAACACCTCGTCTTCAGCAGAGCGCCCCCACGGTGTGATGTAGGTGCGATACACCGGGAAATGCACGATCAATTCCTGCAAGGCCCGCCGAATCGCGCCCAGGGTCAGGTCGCGGGTCATCACATCGTCCCGGGCCACTTGCAGCAGGGCCTGGGCAACGCTTTCGAAATCCCCGGCCAAGGAGCCATTGAGTATCTGCTGGCGAGCCAGGCGGGCTTCTTCGATGAAGTGCGCCGGCCGCTCACTGTGCCGGCTCCAGAATTCGGCAAGGGGGGCGGCACCGTCCGGGTCATGCTGCAACAGCGAGACCTGGTTCATGAACTCGTAGCCGGTGCTGCCGTCGATGTTCCAGTCCCGCCGCAACGTCTCGCCATCGCCGAGGATCTTCTCGACGAAAATCGGCAGGTGTCGGGTCGGCGACAGCGAGTTCACGCGCCTGCGCAATTTGCGGCAGTAACCACGAGGGTCGGCAAGACCGTCGATGTGATCGATCCGCAGCCCATCCACCAAGCCTTCGCCGATCAATTCGAAGATCTTGGCATGGGTGGCTTCGAATACCGCCGGACGCTCGACCCGCAGCCCGCCCAATTCATTGACATCGAAAAAACGCCGCCAATTGATGTCGTCCGCCGCGGTGCGCCAACTGGCGAGCCGGTAGCTCTGGCGCTCCAGCAACTGATGCAGGCGTTCGAAACCCTGGGGCTGGGTAGAGTCGTAGCCAGCCAGGTTGTCCTCGATGGCGGACAGGATGCCGGCGTGTGCCGCCAGGTCTCGCAACTCCGTTTGCAGCGGGCGGGCGAGGGCGTGGGCATCGGTCTGGTAATTCAGTGTGGTGAAGCGCTCAGCCAGGGTCTTGAGCGATTCGGCCTGCTCGGCGGGCAGGGTTTCGGCGGGTTTGAGCAGCTCGCCGTAGTGCATCGGGCAAATCGGGAAGCGGTGTTCATAGTGTTCGACGTAGAAGCTGCCGTGGGTGGCATCGAAGCGTACTCGCAAGGTGCCTTCCTGCAAGGCCACGCCGTAGTCGCTGCCCAGGAACGGCAGCAACAACTGGCCTTCCATCAGCGGGTCGGGGGAATGCCACTGGATATCGAAAAACTCGCCGTAAGGGCTGAGTCGACCCCATTCCAACAGATCCAGCCACCAGGGATTGTCATTACCGCCGACGGCCATGTGATTGGAGACGATGTCGAGGATCAAGCCCATCCGGTGCTCGCGCAAGGCTGCAACCAGGCGCTTGAGCGCGGTTTCGCCACCCAGCTCGGGGTTGACCAGGGTCGGATCGACCACGTCGTAGCCGTGCATGGAGCCGGCCCGGGCCTTGAGCAGCGGAGAGGCATAAATGTGGCTGATGCCCAACGCGGCGAAGTACGGCACCTGGGGGATGGCATCGTCCAGGGTGAAGCCTTTATGGAACTGCAGGCGCAAGGTTGCCCGCAGAGGTTGGATCAATGGCTGTTTCATCGGTCACGCTCGTTCGCCTGAAGTCGCGCGCAGGCGAGTATTTCCAGACGCCGGGCGGCGTCCGGGTGATCCAGCAACGCCTGGCTCTGCTGGGCCAGGCGGCGGCGCCAATTGGGATGGGTATCGATGGTGCCGGGCAGGTTGGCCTGCTCCTCGATCCCCAGGGCATCTTCGAGTGGCAACAACACCAGCGGCGCGCGGGTGTGGCCGAGGAAACGCACGCTGGCATCCAGCACCTGGTCGGTCTCGCGGTGTTCTTCGCGAAAATTCTGCGGATCCTGATTCAGCGCATGGCGCAGGCCTTCGCGTTCGCGCTCGCGGTGTTTGCGCCAGTCCATTTCGGTGTGGGAGTCGATCAGGTCCAGCCGGGCGTTCCAGTCGATGTCGTGACCGTGCCACCAGCCGTTGAGCGTCGGCAGGTCATGGGTGCTGGTGGTGGCCAGGGCGTTGTCTGGCCAGTCGAGGATGGGTTTGAAGTAGGTGTTGTCCTGCTCGAACAACAGCACGCGCATGCCGAGGATCGAGCGGGCGCTGAGTTTGTCCCGCAAGCCTTCCGGCACGGTACCGAGGTCTTCGCCCAGTACAATGGCCTGGTGCCGATGGGATTCCAGTGCCAGCAGGCGCAACAGGTCGTCCACCGGGTAATACAGGTAGGCACCGTCGCTGGGTGGGGCGTCGTTGGGAATCACCCAGAGCCGTTGCAAACCCATGACATGATCGATGCGCAGGCCGCCGGCGTGGGCAAAGTTGGCCCGCAGCATTTCAATGAAGGCGCGAAAGCCGTTGCGCACCAAGCCCTCCGGGGAGAACGCCGAAATGCCCCAGCCTTGGCCGGAGCGGTTGAGAATGTCCGGCGGTGCGCCTACGGTCAACGAGGCGAGCAGTTCGTCCTGCCGGCTCCAGGCCTGGCTGCCAGCGCCATCGGCACCTACCGCGAGGTCGGCGATCAGGCCGATGCCCATGCCGCTGGATTTGGCTGCGCTCTGGGCGCGTTCCAGGCAACGGGCGATCAACCATTGGCAAAAGGCGTAGAAACCGATTTCGTCGGCATTTTCTTCGGCGAAATGGGCCAGGACCGCGCTGCGCGGATCGCGCCATTCTTCCGGCCACTGCCGCCAGTCGAGGCTTTCGCCCCGGGCGGCGCGTTCGGCCTGCAAGGCCTCGAAGCGGCAATGGTTTTCCAGGGCTTCGCCGCTGGTGTGGCGGAAACTGCTGAAGTCTTCATGTAGCGGGTGCGCGCCCTGGCTGAATCCGTCGTACAAGGCGCGGAGGATTTTCTGCTTGGCTTGGGCGGCGATTGGCCAATCGATCAGCGGCTGCTCTTCCAGGTTGCGCAGTTGGTTGGTCAAGCCGGTGGCGTCGATGGCGGTGCGCAGGGCACGTTCACCGAGGATAGTGCCGGGGGCGGCGTACAGGCTGTTGAGGAACAGTCGGCTGGACGGCGAATAAGGGCTGTAGCGCCCGGTGTCGCTGCTGAACATCGCGTGCATAGGGCTGATGGCAATGGCCTCGGCGCCGCGCTCGCCGGCCACCCGCACCAGTTCCTCCAGGGCCTGGGTATCGCCGAAACCGCCGTCCCCGGGACGTCGCAGGGCATACAGCTGCGCGCTCAGGCCCCAGGCCCGTGGCGTCGGGTCGTCCACCGCATCGGCCACGCTGTAGCAGCGGGCGGGTGCGACGGCCAGGGTGAAATGCTGGTCCCGGATGTGGACGTGCTGATAGCCCACCGGGACCATGCCCGGCAGCTTGGCTTCGGCATCGAGGTTCAGATTCAGTGTCGCGCCGTCTTCGAGTTTGATTTCGCAGGGGGTCCCGGCCTCGAAGTAGCGGCTCAAGTCCAGGCTGGTCCCGACATCGGCGGTGATCAGCGGTGGCAGTTGATGGTTCTGTTGATCCTCCTGCAACTGCAGCAGGCTGGCATCGATTTCCTGGGCGCTGCCGGCTGGATGGCCCAGGCCAGTGAGGACCGAACGCAAGACGGCCGGCGAGACTTTCTGGGGCCGGCCATTGGCATCGATCCAATCCACCGCCAGGCCCGCTCGGCCGGCGAGGATTTCCAGTTGCGCATCGCTCATTGGCGCTCTCCAGTGATGTTGGGCAAGGTTGTCGCCTGCGTCAGACTGACCAGCGCGCTGTAGGGCGCAAGGACGCCCTGTTGCAACAGACCCACGACCTGCTGCGGATGTTCGAAAAGAATGCGGGCCTCTTCCGGGGCGTGGTGCGCGACGGGCTGGTCGCCAAGGTTCAGGTCGATGCGCAACACACTGCCATCGCCCAGTCGCCAGCGTGCGCTGACAGCACCATGGCCCAGCACATCGGCTCCCAGGCCCTGGGCACCGGGCAGGCGCGGGACGATCTCTTCACGGCGGATTTTCAGCAGTTGGCGATACAGCGCCTCGCTGGCCTGCTGCTCTGCGCGTTGCGATTCCAGGCTTGGACGGGAAACCTCGAAGGTGCTGGCCGCGTTGGGGTCGGGAATCCGCTCGCGTGTCTGCGGATCGGCAAAGGCACTGAACGCCTTGAACTCGTTGCGTCGGCCTTCGCGCACGAGTTCTGCCAGTTCGCCGTGATGACTGGTAAAGAACAGGAACGGTTGTTCGGCGGCCACCTCATCGCCCATGAACAGCAGCGGAATCATCGGTGACAACAGCAACAAGACTGTCGCCGCTTGCAAGGCCTGGGACGGGGCGAGCTGATGCAGGCGTTCGCCCAGGGCACGGTTGCCGACTTGGTCATGGTTCTGCAGGAACAGCACGAATGCGCTCGGTGGCAGGTGACCGCTGGGTTCGCCCCGGGATTCGCCGTGGCGATTGGTGTGGCCCTGGAAGACGAAACCCTGGCTCAGGCAACGTGCCAGTTGTTCCGTCGGCTGCTCGGCATAGTCGGCGTAGTAGGCGTCGGTCTCGCCAGTCAGCAACACGTGCAAGGCATTATGGCCATCGTCGTTCCACTGGGCGTCGTAGCCCAGTTCCAGCAGGCTGGCCTGGTTGTGTTCGTTTTCCACGGTCAGCCAGACATGCCGACCGGGGTCAACCTGTTCGCGCACCCTGGCCGCCAGCTCCTGGAGAAAGTCCGGGTCTTCGATGGCGTGTACCGCGTCGAAGCGCAGGCCGTCGAAGCGGTATTCCAGCAACCACATGAGCGCATTGTCGATGAAGAAGTCCCGCACTTCGCGGCGGCGGAAATCGATCGCCGCGCCCCAGGGCGTGTGCTTGTCTTCGCGGAAGAAACCCTTGGCATAGCGGTGCAGGTAGTTGCCATCGGGACCGAAGTGGTTGTAGACCACATCCAGGATGACGGACAGCCCATGTCCGTGGGCGCTGTCGATCAGATGCTTGAGCTGTTCCGGTGTGCCGTAGGAGGCTTGGGGCGCGTAGGGCAGGACCCCGTCGTAGCCCCAGTTGCGATCGCCGGGAAACTGCGCCAGGGGCATCAGCTCGATGGCGGTGACGCCCAGCCCGGCCAGGCGGGCCAAATGCTGTTCGACACCGTTGAAACCGCCCAGGGCGCCCACGTGCAATTCGTAGATGACGGCTTCGTGCCAGGGGCGGCCGGACCATTGGGTGTGCCGCCATGGGTAAGCATGGGGGTCGACCACCACGCTGTGGCGGTCAATGTCGCCGGCCTGGGCGCGAGAGGCCGGGTCCGGCACCTCCAACTCGCCATCGATGTTGTAGCGATAGCGGGTGCCGGCGGGGCAACGGGTCTGGATCATGAACCAGCCGTCGGCTTGGGGCAGTAGCGGTATGGAGTCTCCAGTGTCGAGTTCGACACTGACAAAAAAGGCATCCGGGGCCCAGAGGGCGAAGCGGGTGTGCTCGTCATCCAGCATGACCGCCCCGTGGGTCCATGTATCAGGCGTCCTTGACGTCATTGTTACCTCATTGTCTGGCCGATTTTCCCAGTGACTTCGCCACCAGCTGTTCGTAGAGTTCGGCGTAGGGTTCCACGGCCTGGCGCCAGTTGAACGGTGCCGACATGGCCCGGCAGCGCATGGCGTTGAGCAGGCCGGGGAACTCGAAGACCTTGAAGGCCCGGCTCAAGGCCTGTTGGTAGCTCTCCACGGTTGATTCATCGAACAGGAAACCGGTGACGCCATCTTCGATGGTGTCCGCCAGGCCTCCGGTATTGCGCGCCACCGGCAGCGAGCCGAAGCGTTGGGCGTACATCTGGCTCAAGCCGCAGGGCTCGTAGCGCGACGGCATCAGCAGGAAATCGCTGCCGGCGAACATCCGCCGCGCATCGGTTTCGTTGAAGCCGATGCGCACGCCGATGCGGCCGGGGAAGCGCAGTGCCAGTTCGCGCATGGCCTGTTCTTCCTCCGGTTCGCCACGACCGATAATGGCGATCTGGCCGCCGGATTCGACGATGAACTCGGCGACCGCTTCGGTCAGGTCCAGGCCTTTCTGGTAGACCAGGCGCGAAACCACGGCGAACAACGGGCCAGTGGAGTCGTCGAGACCAAACAGTTCACGCACATGGCTGGCGTTGACGGCCTTGCCTTCCCAGTCGCCCATGGAGAACTGACGGAACAGGTGGGTGTCGGTGGCCGAGTCCCAGCTTTCATCGATGCCGTTGGGGATGCCGCTGAGCAAGCCTTGTTGGGTCTTGGCGGCCAGGAAGCCGTCGAGTCCGCAGCCAAACTCAGGGGTGGTGATCTCCTGGGCATAGGTGGCGCTGACAGTGGTGATATGGCTGGAGTAGGCCATTCCGGCCTTGAGGAACGACAGTTTGCCGTAGAACTCCATGCCTTCCTGTTGCAGGGCGTGCTCGGGGATGCCCAGTTCCGGGCAGGACGCCAGGCTGACCACGCCCTGGTACGCCAGGTTGTGGATGGTAAACAGGGTTGGGGTGCGTTGCCCGCGCCAGTGCATGTAGGCTGGGGCCAACCCGGCTGGCCAGTCGTGGGCGTGGACCAGGTCCGGGCACCAGTGGATCTGTGCCAGGTTGGCGGCGATGTCGGCGGCAGCCAGGCCCAGGCGGGCGAAGCGAATGTGGTTGTCCGGCCAGTCGCGACCGTTGTTGGCACCGTAGGGAGAGCCTTCGCGGGCAAACAGTTCCGGGCAGATCAGTACGTAGATCACCAGGCCGTCGGCCATGTCCATGCGCCCGATCTTGCAGGGCGGCAGTGCTGCGTGGCCGCCCAGTTCGCCGACGATGTGGATCGGATTGCCGCTGTTCATCACTTGCGGGTAGCCAGGGATCAGCACCCGGACATCATGCAGCCCGGCCATGGCCCGAGGCAGTGCCGAGGACACATCGCCCAGGCCGCCGGTCTTGACCAGGTCGGCGATTTCCGAGGTGACGAACAAGACTTTCTTGCGATTGGGATTCTGTCGAACGACGGGGAGCAGTGCCTTGCCGCCGGTGACCAACACCGGGGCCGTCGGCGATTCGGCCGCCGGCGGTAATTGAGAACGGACTTGTTGTGGTTCCAAGGCAGCACTGATCATAAATATCTCCCATTTTCTCGATCTGTTTCCGGCAAGCGCCAGAGCTGTTGTTTCATTGGCCAAATCCTGCGGCCAGGCGCACAAGCGCTACGCAAGGAAAGCGAACGGCTACCCAAACGCGGCGAAGCGAATCAGCTGAAGGAGCTGTTGCAATGACCAGTGCAAGGACTGCACCAGTCGCTGTTGCCCTACCTCTAACCTGACCTGTCGCCGTTGCGAAAAGTTTCGACTTTTTTTCGTCTGGATGACCGGTCGGTTTTCTCCCCGGTTTGGCAGTCTAGGTCATATCCTAGAGCGGTGCGCCTCGGTTCGTCGTATTGTCCGACAATCACGTTTTTTAGCGGCAATGTCTTACACGACGATGGGGAGTACGCACCGACGAAGTGCAGTTTCCTGCAAAGAAAAAAGTGTAGGGGGAGGGCGTTGGTTCATTGGCGTGCGCGATGGAATGGCGCGACGCACCATTGGAGGGCGGGTGAGATAGAGGCACTTTGATGGCTAATAACTTCCTTGGAAGAGCGCCGTTTCCTGTGGGAGCGAACTCGCGATAAAGGTGTGTCAGTCACAACCTGCAACTGATCCTCCGCCATCGCGAGCAAGCTCGCTCCCACAGAAAAAGGTGGGATGCTCCTCCGGGTTCAGCCCGTCGGCGTCAGCAACCGAATCGGCTGGCCCGCCGTCCAGGCCAGCAAGTCTTCGATCATCTGGGAATAGAACTGCTGGTAATTCTGTCGACTGACGTAACCCACATGAGGTGTGGCCAGCACGTTCTCGAGGGTGCGGAATGGATGGGCGAGGGGCAAGGGCTCCTGGGCGAAGACGTCCAGGGCGGCACCGGCCAGGCGCCGGTGCAGCAGGGCGTCGATCAGGGCGGTCTCATCGACGATCGGCCCGCGGGAGGTATTGACCAGCAGCGCCTCGGGTTTCATCCAGCCCAGCGCCTGGGCATCCACCAGGCCGCGGGTGCGTTCGCCGAGCACCAGGTGGATCGAGAGAATGTCGGCCTGTTCGAACAACGCCTGCTTGCTGACGTAGGTCACACCCGCTTCGGCGGCCCGTTCGGCGCTGAGGTTCTGGCTCCAGGCGATGACCCGCATGCCGAACACCTGGCCGAACTGCGCCACTCGTGTCCCGATGCTGCCCAGGCCGAGGATCGCCAGCGTCTTGCCGTGCAGGTCGCCGCCCAGGCCTTGCTGCCACAGACCGGCGCGCAAGGCATTGGCTTCCGGCACCAGGTTGCGGGTCAGGGCCATGATCAGTGCCCAGGTCAGTTCGGGCGCGGCGTGCTTGTAGCTGTCGGTGCCGCACACCTGCATGCCCAGCTCGGCTGCGGCCTTCAGGTCCAGGGCGGCATTGCGCATGCCGCCGGTGAGCAGCAGCTTGAGGTTGGGCAGGCGGCGCAGCAGGCCTTCATCGAACACAGTGCGCTCGCGCATCACGCAGATCACCTCGAAGCGCTGCAAGCGTTCGGCGAGGGTGTCGCGGTCGGCGGGATAGTCGTGGAGAAAGGTCACTTGGCCGACGCTGTCGAGCACCGACCAGTCCACCACACCGCGTGCCACATCTTGCCAATCGTCTATGACTGCTATTTGCACCGCCATGGAACACCTCGTCAGGGAATGGGTTTGTCCAGCCAGCCCAGCAGGGCCTTGTGGAACCGATCCGGCTCTTCCATCTGCGGGGCATGCCCCAGATTGGGGAACTCCACCAGGGTCGAGCGGGGAATCAGCCCGGCGGTCTGCTTGCCCAATACCTCGTAGTGGCCCAGTTTGGCCTTTACCGCCGGCGGCGCGATGTCGCTGCCGATAGCGGTTGTGTCGGAGGTACCGATCAACAGCAGGGTGGGTACGGTCAGGTCCTTGAACTCGTAATAGACCGGCTGGGTGAAGATCATGTCGTAGATCAGCGCTGAGTTCCACGCCACTTGCGTATGGCCCGGCCCCTTGTTCAAACCGGCGAGCATGTCCACCCAGCGGTCGAACTCAGGTTTCCAGCGGCCGGCGTAATAGGTCGTGCGCTCGTAATTGCGAATGCCCTCGGCGGTGACTTTCAGCTCACGGGCGTACCATTGGTCCACGGTGCGGTAGGGCACGCCCAAGGCTTTCCAGTCTTCCAGGCCAATGGGATTGACCATTGCCAGGCGCTCGACCTGATCGGGAAACTGCAAGGCGTAACGGGTGGCGAGCATGCCGCCGGTGGAATGGCCGAGGACGATGGCCTTCTGTACACCGAGGGCCTTGAGCAAGGCCTGGGTGTTGGTCGCCAGTTGCTGGAAGCTGTACTGGTAATGCTCGGGTTTGCTCGATGTGCAGAAGCCGACCTGGTCCGCGGCGATGACCCGGTAGCCGGCTTCGCTCAGCACCTTGATCGAATCGCCCCAGGTGGCGGCGCAGAAATTCTTGCCGTGCATCAGCACCACGGTGCGGCCATTGACCTTGCCTTGGGCCGGCACATCCATGTAGCCCATCTGCAACGATTGGCCCTGGGACTGGAAGGCGAAGTGCTTGAGGGTATAAGGGTATTCGAAGCCCTCCAACTGGGCGCCGTAGGCCGGGCCTTCCGGCGGATTGGCGGCCTGGGCGAGCAGGGGCAGGGCGGCGCTGAGGAACAGGCTGGGCAACCAGCGGGTGGGGGTTCGGGACATGGTCAATCTCCTTGTGGCCGTCGCCGATCCTGGCGCGACCCGATTATGGCGACATTAACCACAGGCAACCGAACGGCCCAAATGTTCAACCCATCCAGCCCAGCGTGGCGAGGGCGAGAGCGCCGTAGCGCAGGCCTTTGGCAACGGTCACGATCAGCAGGAAGCGGCGCCACGGCTCGCCCATCACCCCGGCCACCAGGGTCAATGGATCGCCGATGATCGGCAGCCAACTGAGCAGCAGCGACCAGCGCCCGAAGCGCTGGTAATGCACACGAGCCTTGGCCAGATGCGCCGGGCTGACCGGAAACCAGCGCCGGTCCTTGAAGTGTTCCAGGCGCGTGCCCAGCCACCAGTTCACCAGCGAGCCCAGGACGTTGCCGAGCGTGGCGACCCCCAGCAACAGCCAGACAACGTGGCGCTCGCCGAGCAACAGGCCGACCAACAAGGCCTCCGATTGCAGGGGCAGCAAGGTCGCCGCGCCAAATGCCGCCAGGAACAAGCCGATATAGGCTTCGCCCATCAGTGGGCCGGGTAATCCGCCACTACGGTTTGGGTCCCGTCTTTTTTCAGACCGATCACTTGATAAGCGTCGCTCATGCCGTCCATTTCCATGCCGGGCGAGCCCATGGGCATGCCCGGTGCGGCCACGCCGAGCAGGTCATCGCGCTTGCTCAGCGCCAGCACCTGGTCGGCCGGGACATGGCCTTCGACGAATTTGCCGTTGATTTCGGCGGTGTGGCAGGAGCGCAGGTTCGGCGCCACGCCCAAGCGTTGCTTGACCGAACTCATATCGGCCTCGACATGGTCATTGACCTTGAAACCGTTTTCTTGCAAATGCGAGATCCACTTTTTGCAGCAGCCGCAATTGGCGTCGCGATGCACATCGATGGTGACCGGTTCCGCGGCCTGGGCCAGGGTGGTCATGAACAGGGCGCTCAAGGCGAGCAGGTGCAGGGGGTTGGCCATGAAGGAGGTCTCGTGTCGAACGGTTTGGCGCAAGGATAACAGAGTAGCGGGCACGAGCTGACAGGGGCCTGAGGCGGGGATTACAGAGTTGTCAGGTTGGGAGGGCGAATACAGTCCTGTGGGAGCGAGCTTGCTCGCGATAGCGGTTTGTCAGTCACAACCTTGCAACTGATCCGACGCTATCGCGAGCAAGCTCGCTCCCACAGGGATGGTGAGGTTTTAGCGCACCTTGAACCGACCCATGATCGCATTCACCCGTGTGTTGGCTTCCAGCAGTTGCCGGGTGTTGGTTTCGCTGGCCAGGCCACTTTCCACCAGTTCCTCCACCATGTGGCGGATTTGCACCATGCTGCGATTGATCTCCTCGGTTACTGCGCTTTGTTGCTCGGCGGCCGTGGCGATCTGGGTGCTCAGGCTGTTGATCTGGCTGACCGAGCCTGCCATTTCGTCCAGGCCTGAGTTGACGCGGGAGGTCGCGTCGGCGGCCGACTGGCAGCTGGCCTGGGTGTTTTCCATGGCCGAGACCGACGAGCTCACGCCTTGGGTCAGGCGGGTCAGCATTTCGTTGATTTCCGAGGTGCTGGCCTGGGTGCGGGCGGCGAGGGCGCGGACTTCGTCGGCCACCACGGCAAAACCACGGCCTTGCTCGCCGGCCCGGGCGGCCTCAATGGCGGCGTTGAGCGCCAGCAGGTTGGTCTGCCCGGCGATGGCGCCGATCACACCCAGAATCTCGGTGATGCGCTGAGCGTCCTGTTGCATGCTCTCGACCTTGCGGGTGGCGCTGGCCACTTCATCGATCAAGGCCACCACACTGTTGGAGGCTTCACCGACCACCACGCGGGAGCGATCGGCATGCTCGTTGGCGCGTTGAGTGAACGCCGCGGTCTCGGCCGCGTTTTGCGCGACGCTTTCAGCCGTGGAGCTCATCTGGGTGATGGCCGTCACGGTCTGGTCGGTTTCCGAGGCGTGGCGCATCAGGATTTCGCTGGTGTGGGCCGAGGTCCGCTGCAGATCGCCCAGGCTCGACGCCATGGCGCCGGTGGCCTGGGTGACTTCACCGATCATACCTTGCAGGTAAGCGATGAAGCGGTTGACCGAGTGACCGATCGCCCCCAATTCATCTTCGGCCCGGATGGTGATGCGTCGGGTCAGGTCGGCATCGCCCGTGGACAAGGCGTCGATGTTGCCTTTGAGGACTTTCATGCGATTGGTCAACTGGCGGATCGCGTACAGCTGCATCAAGACCAACAGGATCACCATCGGGATCTGCAGCAGGCTCAGCGTGCTCAGCACGTCATCGCGCTGGGCCGTGATCAGGCGGGTCGGCAATGCGGTGGCAAGGAACCACGGCGAACCTTCGATAGGGCGCATGAAGAAGGTACTGGCCTCGCCCTTGTTGTCGAACTCCACACGTTGCAGCGGCTGGTCGCGCTTGGCCAGGCCTGCCTTGACCTGAGCGGCGAATGGCGAGGTGGCCGCCAGTTCGCTGATGTTCTTCAGCACGATCGGCCCGCTGATGCGCGAACTGTTGCTGATGATCTTGCCGTCGCCTTCGACGATCAGCATCTCGGCGCTCAGGTCGGCTTCCTTGCGTGCCACCAGCTCATTGAAGAAGCCCAGGGTTACGTCGATGGTGGAAACGCCGTAAGGCACGCCGTTTTTCTGGATGGCCATGGCGCAGTTGGTGCGTGGTTCGGCGCTGGCGTCGTCTTTGTAGGCCGCGGCCCAGGCGCATTTGCCCGGTGGGGTGGCCATGCCGCCCTTGTGCCAGGGTTGTTCGTAATAGTTGGGCGCGGCGTCACTGTTCCAGAAGGTATTGACCACCAGTTTGCCGGACGCGTCGCGGTGCCAGAACGTACTGAATTTGCTGCGTCCCTCGGCCCGCTGGTTGGGCAAGGGCCAGATCCCGCCGCCGAAGACTTTCAGCTCGCCGTACTGATCCACCAGCCCCGGCAACACTTTGTCGATGGCATCGCTGTCGAGCAGCGGGATGGTCTGGGTAATGCTGCGTTGCTGCGCCTGCACTTTGTTCAGTTCGCCCTGGATTTGCTCGGCAACCTCGGCGATGCGGTTAAGTGCCACTTCCTCTTCAGTCTGGCGCAGCTTGGGCGCGACCAGGTAACTGATGCCCACCATGGTCAGGAGGGACAGCACCAGCATGAAAACAACCAGAAACAGGGTATAGCGAGCCTGAATCGTTCGGAGTGAGGGCATACGGAGAATCCTTGCACGAAGGCGATTTTCTGAAACTGGCGAATGGGCAGTTCCGTATATATCGGCCTGGGAGGACGTAGCTTTAGATGTCAGTCAGCCAAGGGTCAAAACGAGCGGATTGCACGAAGGCGGGCCTTCGGCTGTACCATGGGGCCCCGTTGGTGAGTCGTCATGCCGGCAAATGAGGTATGGATCGGCAAGCCTTCGGATACAGAACGGATACATTCAGGAAATTGGCAATGACTCATTCGCAACGTTTGAAATACTCGATTCTGATCGTCCTCGTCGTCCTGGCAATCATGCTCGGGCTGTCCTGGATGCAGGGCAAAGGCATGATCAGCGAGCAGCTGTTTCAATACATCGCCATTGCCGTGGCGGTCATCGTGGTGGTGATCAACGGCGTGATGCGGCGCAAGGTCAAGCACTGAGCGCCGGTTTCATTCCTCGGCCTCGAGCACGGCCATCGCGCTGGGGTGCAGGCGGTAGCTTTTATCGGGGTTGAGGGTCACGACACCCTCGCTGCACAGGCGCTTCAACACCTCGCGCACGCTGAGAAAGGACAACGGAATGTCCAGCCCCAGTAACTGACTGTGCACACCACGCACGCCCAGGCAGCGGTTTTCGTGGGCGGCCTTGAGCAACGCGTCGATGACTTTGAGGCGAATCAGGCTGGTCCTGAGCCCGAAGCTCTTGAGCAGGCGCCTGATATGGTCATTGCCGCCGCGCTCTGGCGGCCTCTCGAATTCACGGTGGGTGGCGCTCAGCGAGACGCCGGTCGGCCTTGGCTTGCCCTCCATGGGCAGTTGCGCGTTACGCATGCAGAAACTCCTTACCAGCCAGATCAGAAAAGGTCACGAATACTCTCCTGTTATAGGACGAACGAGGATGCGCAATCATGAGGGCGGTGATGTGAAAAAATTGCCCCTGCTTCGTCAAACCCCCGTATTCAAGCGGCGTGCGACCATTAATTTTTTTTCATCCGGTTCGTTTTCAAGGTAGGCACATTCCGGTTCAGCATGCGGCGTGTGATTTCCCAGGCGGGCCGAGTGCTTGTCTACTGGCGCACCGGTAGCCGTCCTGGTTTCTGCAGTTTTCATCAGGAGTGAACGTGAGAATGTCCGGGCAGTTATCGAGGGTTGGCCTTGCGGGTGCTTTTCTAGGGATCGCCCTCGGGCTCAGCCCCGTGGTCAATGCACAGGACAATGGGCAGCAGGCCAGTGCCGAGATCCGTCGCACCCGTTTTGGCGTGCCACATATCCGGTCTCAGGACGAGCGTGGGCTGGGTTATGGCATCGGTTATGCCTACGGCCAGGACAATCTGTGCCTGCTGGCCAATGAGATCGTCACGGTCAATGCCCAGCGCTCGCGTTATTTCGGGCCCGAGCAGGTCACGGTCGAGCAGCGGCAGAACCGCGTCAGCGATCTGTTTTTCAGCTGGCTCAACACGCCGCAAGCGGTCTCCGGTTTCTGGCAGGCCCAGACGCCTCAAGTGCAACAACTGGTCGAAGGCTACGCGGCCGGCTACAACCGCGCGTTGGCCGAGCGCAAGGCCAAGGGCCTGCCCGAGCAATGCGCCAGCGACTGGGTGAGGCCGATCACAGCGCTGGACCTGGTCAAATTGACCCGTCGGTTGTTGGTGGAAGGCGGCGTCGGCCAGTTCGCCGAAGCCCTGGCTGGCGCGCAACCGCCCCAGGCGACGGCACGCGCGCACGCCCAGGTCGAAGGTTTCGCCGCCGCCGCCACCCGGCAGCAGCGTTTTGCCCTGGAACGCGGCAGCAACGCCCTGGCCATCGGCAGTGAGCGCTCGTTCAACGGTCGCGGGATGTTGCTGGCGAACCCGCATTTCCCGTGGGTGGGCGGCATGCGTTTCTACCAGATGCACCTGACCATTCCCGGCAAGCTGGATGTCATGGGTGCGGCGCTGCCAGGCTTGCCGATGATCAATATCGGTTTCAGCCAGCACCTGGCCTGGACCCACACCGTCGACAGTTCCAAGCATTTCACCCTGTACCGGCTGCAGCTCGACCCGAAAGATCCGACCCGCTACCTGCTCGACGGCAAATCCGTACCGATGAGCCAGCAGACCGTCGCGGTGGACATCAAGCAACCCGACGGCCAGGTGCAGACGGTTTCCCGTGTGGTCTATGGCTCGCAGTTCGGCCCGATCGTGCAATGGCCCGGTCGGCTGGACTGGGACAACCAGTTCGCCTACAGCCTGCGGGACGCGAATCTGGAAAACGATCGCGTGCTGGCCCAGTGGTACGCCATGAACAAGGCGCTCACCCTCAAGGATTTGCAGGACGCGGTCCATAAGATCCAAGGCATTCCCTGGGTCAATACCCTGGCGGTGGACGACCAGGGGCAAAGCCTCTACATGAACGTGTCGGTGGTGCCGAACGTCGACGCCGACAAACTGGCCCGGTGCAGCGATCCCAGGGCCGGATTGCAGCTTATCGTGCTGGATGGCAGTCGCAGCGAATGTGCCTGGGGCAGCGATTCCAACGGGGTGCAAAAGGGCATTTATGCCGCCCACAAGCTCCCGCAGTTGCTGCGCCGCGATTATGTGCAGAACTCCAACGATTCGGCCTGGATGGTCAACCCTGCGCAGCCGTTGTCCGGTTTTTCCCCAGTGATCAGCCAGCAAGGCCAGCCGCTGGGCCTGCGGGCGCGTTTTGCGCTGGAACGGATGGGCCAATTGGCCAAGGACGGGCCGGTGAAGGTCGAGGATTTGCAGCGCATGGTCATGGACGATCAGGTTTACCTGGCTGACCAGGTGATGCCGGATCTGCTCGGCGTTTGCGTCGCAGACCTGGGGGGCGATGCATCGGCATTGGCCGAAGCCTGTACCAGCCTCAAGGCCTGGGATCGCAAGGCCGGCCTGAACAGCGGTCTGGGATTGGTGTACTTCCAGCAGATCATGGAGCGGCTGCAGGCGGTGCCTGATTCATGGCGCGTTGCGTTCGATCCCAAAGACCCGCAACACACCCCGCGTGGCTTGGCGATCGAGCGACCGCCGGTGCTCAAGGCCGTGCGCGAGGCCATGCTGGCTTCGGTGGAGGCGGTGAAGGTTGCGGGGTTGTCGAAGGACAGCCTGTGGCAGGACGTCCAGGTGGGCAGCAGCGGCAGCCGACAGACGCCGATCCACGGCGGCCCCGGGGAGTTGGGCATCTATAACGCGATCCAGAGTGTGCCGGGGGCAAACGGCAAGCGGGAGGTGGTCAGCGGTACCAGTTACCTGCAAGTGGTGACGTTTGACGGTAAAGGTCCGCAGGCCCAGGGGTTGTTGGCGTTCTCCATTTCCAGCGACCCCGCTTCACCGTATTCGGCCGACCAGACCCAGGCGTTTTCGCAGAAACAGTGGAGTGTGCTGCCCTTCACCGAACAGCAGATCAAGGCCGATCCGCATTATCAGGCCGTGATTATCCGTGAGCGTGATGAGGCGGGCAGGGTGGCGACGCAATAACCGCGGTTGTGCTTGCAGGCGTCATCGCGAGCAAGCTCGCTCCCACAGGGGCTTTCTGGTGGTTGGGAAATGACAGACCAACAGCGATCCAAACTGTGGGAGCGAGCTTGCTCGCGATGAGGGCGGTACATTCGATCCATGGCTATCGCGAGCAAGGTTTGCTCCCACAGGGGAGCCCTTCAGTTATTGGACCGGCCGCTGCCCGATGGAATTGAGCACCGGGTTGCCGTCCTTGTTCTGGGTCAGGTAGACCGGCAGGACTTTGGGCAACGAAGCCACGAGGTTCTGTACTTCGCTGATGTTGTAGACACCGCCGACACGTAGGCCGCCGGTGCTGGTGTCAGCCAGCATGACGGGACGCTCGAGGTAGCGGTTGATCAGCGGCAGCGCATCGCTCAGGGCGAGGTCATCCAGCACCAGCTTGCCGTTGCGCCACGCCAGCGAGCTGTCGTTCGGGGCCGTCTCGCGAACTTGGGGCTCGTGGTCGCCTGCTTTGTAGCTCGCCTGCATGCCCGGCGAAAGTTGCAGGCCGTTACGGGTGAGCGCTTGGTTGCTGGTGACCCTGACCGAGCCTTCCACCAGCGTGACCCGCACCTGGTCCTGGTACATCCAGACATTGAAGCGAGTGCCGCTCACACGCACCTGGCCTAGGCCCGCGCGCACCACAAACGGATGCTGTTTGTCATGGCTGACGTCGAAAAAAGCCTCGCCCTTTTCCAGGGTGACCCGGCGCTCGTTCTTGTAGTTGGCGAAGGTCAGCTCGCTGCCCAGGTTGAGTTCCACCTGGCTGCCATCGCTCAGGGTGATATGGCGCACGCTCGTGCCGGCTTCGAACCGCTGGTAGGAATTGGCGATCCAGTCCAGGTTCCAGCCAGTGTAGGCGGCCAAGGGCAGGCCGACGACGAACACCGCGGCAGCGACAGCCAACCGGCTCCAGCGCGACCGAGGCCTGGACGCTGGAGTGGCGGCGAGTGCCTCGACACGCGGCAGATGATCGGCCACATCCCAGATTTCCAGCATGGCTTCGTATTCGAAAGCATGCAGGGGATCGGCATCGTGCCACTGCTTGAATGCCTGCCGTTCGGCATCGGTGCAGTCGACCGCATGCAATCGCATGCACCAATGGGCCGCGGCATCGGTAATGGCGTCGTATTCGGCTTCCGAGAGGGTATGTTCGGTCATTGATTCGTCCTGGTTTGCCGCATTCTAACCTTCGGCATGAGCTGCCGAGAACTGCCGTCATGGCGTTTGCGCATCAATGAGCCTGTTTTTTTCGCTCAAACATCAGTCGTAGCCTACCGTCGCATACTTTGCGTGAAAAAAAGATCAACATCCCCCTCTTGTGCAGCTCACGGCACGGCAAGTTGCCGGGAGGGACTCACATCGAGTTGCCGCCCTAGTTCACAAATCAATAGTGTGATCGAGTCGGCGTTGCGGAGTATGACGTCGATGCGCTTGCCCGGCAAAATCGGATCCAGAAAATCATCGCGGGCGATATCCATGGTTCTGGCGCCAGTGATCTTCAGGATCTCCCGGGCTGTTTCTTTGTATAAAGGCAGCAGCTCCAACTTCTTGTAGGTGTTGTCTGCGCTATCCCATTGCGTGAAAAGTTTGGATTTGGGGGTGGTCAACGAAAGTCCGTTGAGCTGCAGCTCCTTTTGCTTGGCGTATTGCACTTGCCCTAGATAAGTCGTTGTCGAAATCAAGTCGAGGAATGGCAGTACCGCGTCCAGATAGATGATATCGAGGGTATCGAACAGCTGATGGGAGACTTCATGGATGAAGGTCGCTGCCTGGGCATGGGCGTCGACATTAAAGGTGCCGGGGACGACGGCCTTGTACCAATCCAATCCCATGTCGAAGAAGAACTGTGTGAGGTAGATTCTTCCAACGGCGGTCGGCTCGAGCACGAATGCAGTGGCTCTATCCTCCAGGTGCTTGAGGTGGCCGACAACGATGCGGTTCGCATTTTGCAGTTCCCAGGAAGGATCGGCCAATGCCTGGCATATCGGTGAGATCGCTGTCTCTATTTTGCTGATAAGACTGGCATCGACGTTGCTGACGCCAAAAAACAATCTAAGGTAGCTGTCCAGTCGAGAGCCCGGAAGAACGTGTTGCTTGAATTGGTGGAGGTTGTGGAGGGCATTGAACGAGTAGAGTCGCGCGGTCTCCAGCGCTTGCACGATCGCATTGGCCCGATGGGGATATTTCCGGCGTATTTCCGTCATGCCCCGCGCTTCAATGTTCAACGAACCTTTGGCTTTGAAGTCGCTATAGGTGATGGCCATCTTCGACCCAGCCTTGCCAAAGCGGATGGTTTGGCGTTGTGGGTCGATCTCCCATGTCCGGCCATCCGGGGACTTCTTCAATAACGGCCCCTCGCCGTGTTCATCGATGATTCGCCAGGTTTGGCCGGCTTTTGCCACTTGAAAGACTTTGCCGGCCAAGGGGATATAAAGCTTGCCGTCTTCTATGGCCTTGTAAGTTCCCTCAGTCAGGTTTTTTTGCAGGTCGGACAAACTGACGCCCGTGGCTTCGAAGACGCCCAGGTCGGTACGCAGTTGGCCGGTGGAAGCGATGTCTGTCCAGTTGAGCCCCGATGGGATACTTGGCAAGGCGGGTTCAACGGGATCGAGCAGACCGAATGTATCGTCGCGATTGAGCAGGCCCAGCGAGACCATCTCTGCGGCGCCGGCGATGAAGTTGTACAAGCCGGTTTTCCAGTCATGCGCTTGCAAGGCTTCGGAAGACGCTTTGAAGTCCTGGTAGCTTTCCCACAGCGTTTCTATGAACGTCAGTTTGCCCGGCAACTGTCTTCCCACTAACCGGATGCCCGAGCTGAACAGGTGCAAGGCGGTACTCCAGTCGAATTGGCGTTTGTCCTGTGCCTGGGAACCCAACAGCTCTGCCAGCAACCTCGTGTTGTCATCGAACAGCGTGTCGAGCAGGTTTGTGCGGATAGGGTTGGAACCCAGGGTGATTTCCGAAAGGTGCCCGAGTGTCGAAGCGAACAGGTTCTTGAAAAGGGCTTGCTGGTCCTCGGGAAGCCGATGGATCAGCAAGTCCTGGAGCGCGCCGGGCGTGTTGAATGCCGCGACCACACTCGCTTCGTCCTTGAACTCGGTAAAGCAATGACCTGAGTGATAAGGGGCATACAGAACAAGGGGGTTGGTTGCCCGGGCGCTCGAACCCACCAGGTAAAGGCCAAGGGTCTTGACCGCCGCCGCGCCGCCGGTCTTGATCAGTTCCACTGGGCGAAACACTGCGCTGGCACCTTCGACCGCGCTACGGGCGACGGCATCCGGCATGTCCAGTACCTGGCGAATCAGGTCGAATGCCTTGCTGGAGAGATGTTGCTGCAGGTGCCGGGCGTGAGCATGTTGCAGCAGTTGCCAGGGGAGTTGTCGGCGGAACCGTCGCTTCCTTTGCAAGACCGGCGCGGCGGCGCCGGACAGCTTGTCCATGACCTGTGCTTTATAGGCGGTGGGAATATCCAATGACGATAATGTTTGCCTGACCGCCATCTCGTTCAATCCGTCAGGCAGTTTGTGCGTGGAGGTTGACGAGACCTTGAAGCCGTTTCGGGTCACATCGACATGATGCAAGGCAAAGTCGGTCAAGGCGCTGGCCGGTCCCACGACGGCAAGGTCCGGTGTGATCTGGAGGGTATCGGGGTCAAGGTTTTTTCCAGGGAAACGTGCGTTCAGTAACACTTTGAGTTTTTTATGCACGTAGGTGCGCAAGGGCTCGATACCGTCGAGATAGTCCTTGTCATCGGCATCGGCCACGCTGTTCTTGTACTGCTCGAGCAGTTCGATATGCAGGCGTTGATCTTCCAGGGATGCCGTACCGAGCCAGGCGGGCAGTGTCTGTTGCCGCCGGTTGGCTTGGGCGATGTCCTTGGCCCGCTTCAGGTTGGTGGGCGCGCCTTTAGCCAGCAACGCGTCGAGGCTGTTGCGCAACGCCGATCCGCTGAGTTTCCAATCTCCGATCTTCAATGTGCTCAAGTAATTGCGCTCGGCCTTGAACTGTTCGATGAACGAGTTCATCCGATTCACCAGCACATTGTCTTCCAGCAGTTCATAGGCCTGGAGTTGGTAGCGTCCGTGGGGCATGCGTTGAGCGGGCGCCAGGTTCGAGAGCCAGGCAAAGCGTGTTCGAGTGTCCAGCAGGTTTTTGTTCAATTGCTCCGTGGCCAGGTCTACGCTCGCAAAAGCCTGTAGGCCGCCAGTGGGGGACCAAAGGATGGCCATGCCCGAGTAGGGGGTATCCAGGCCGCCGCGCTCGGTCATTAAAAAACAGTTGGACAGGCGTAGGGAAATCACGCGCTCTTCAGTACGGCACGTCAGCTTCAACGCATAGACATCTGGTTGAAAGCCTCTGACGCCCAGGCGCTGCGTGCGGTCCGGGTAGTCGCCGTCGTAGGCGAAAACGTTCCTGATCAAGTCATGGGCGGCGGCCGGCAGCGTTCCGTCACGTTCTCTGAGTTCGGCCTCGGCGCGCAGGCCCAGTGAGAAGACGTTGGTCAGTTCAGGCATTAGTTTGTCCAGCCCGCTGTGCAGCGAGGCGGTGTTGGCGGGCGGCAGCTTGATGAAGTGGGTGTGAAAAGTGTCTTCGACATCGGTGTAGCTCTTGATCTTCCTCGCCAGTTGGTCGGCCATGAAGCTGGACGGTCGCAAGTCTCCGTAAAACGCCGGTCGTGTGCCCCAATGCCCATCGGTTTTCTGGTCCAGCAACCTCTTGTTGATAAAGGTGCGGATATCCAGCGCCTTGTCGATGAGTGAGTGAAGGTTGACGTCGCCCTGGCGGGACATTTCCAACGCGTAGTGCAAGTTGTCCAGCTGTTTGGCAATGATCGCGTCAGCCAGGGATTCAGCCACTGGCAAGTTCACCGATTCGCCCGACACGTGCGGCTGGTCGAAGCGCAGAAAACGGTTGCGTTCTTCCAGGCTCAAGAGGTTGTAGAGCGCTTGCCCGGGCTCGACTGTGGCCGTGGGCTTGAGCAGCGCATCCTTGAAACCCAGGTAGTCGGCGACCTTCTGCAGGCCGTGGCTGGGGGTGTAGAGATAATGATCCTTGCCGCTGATCATCAACGAACCGGCCAGTTCGACGAAACGCGGCGCATATTCCCAGAGGCGAATCGTTTCGATGAACAGCAGTGGCTCTTCCCGACGCGAAGGCCTGAAGAGTCGAAGCAGCTCCTGGCTTTGGGCCTGGGTCAGTTGTCCTTTTTCGCGCTCGATCAGGATCGCGGCCCGCAATGCGTCGCGAATGACGCGGGCAAGAAAGTGGCGGCGCGACAGGTGGAAGGGGCTGTTCGCCGCCCAGTAGGCATCGATGCATTGGCTGAGCTTGGGAATCAGGTTCCTGGCCGTTGCCTTGATGATGCCTTCCCATTGTTGCGCCGTGTGTGCACTGGTGCCGGGGTGCGTCAGGTCGACGTCATGGCCGGCAGGCCAACCCTGATGGTGAAAGTACACCAGCACGGCGTCGCTCAGCGCAATGCTCTGAGTGACCGGGATTGCATGGGTATCGCCCAGCGGGACACCCTTGCGCAAGGCGACGCGGGCCTGGCGATGATCGAAGTCGGGAAGCCGCTCGTTCAATGCCTGGTCAAGCATCGAGGTCAGTGTGGGCAGTTTGATCAGCTCATCCACCATGGCCAGGGCGTTGAGGCTCTGGGCGTAATCGATGGATTCGATCTGCGCCTTGAAAACGTCTTCGTTGATGATCTGGCTGGTTTGTGTGATGTCGGTCGTGCTGTTCAGTTCGCTGCGCTGGGAAATCGACAGGTAGCGAAACAGATCGTCGCGCCCCGCGGCGTCCTGCAGCATTTCATCGATCTTGTTTTCGAGGGCTTGCGGGTCGTTGAGTCGGGTGATCCCCTTGTCCGGCGTGTAAAGGAACGCAGACTTGAGGTCGGCTCCGTCGGTATCTGGCAGGGCCTTGAGGATAAAGCAGCCGGCCAATGGAATCGGCGCCTTGTCCTCGGCCTGGAGCAGGATCGTTTCGGCGGACATCGGCGGCCTCTGCGCCGCACGTTGCGCATGGCTGGGCAGGGAGACATGGTGCAACCAGTCGAGGTCGGCCTGGGTCAGCCCGTGAGGGGCGGTCAATTCGTCCAGGCGAGTGGCGTTCAATACCTCGGGAAATAGCAGTGGCTTGGTTTCAGTGGTCATCGTTGCTTCTCGATCAAGGCGCCGCAAGACGGCGCGAGTAGGGCGCAAGCGTTCAGGCTAGGCAACGATGGATGGGCAAGGGTGGTACATAGTTATTGCACGCCAGGCTTCTTTGATCTGCGGTGGGGAAGGATTGACAGTGCGCGCCTGAAACAGTGTTTAATCACCGGGTGGGTCCTTCACGCTGTTGCTACCTCCAACAATCATTCCGGAGCTTCAGATGTCTGCGCCATCCGATCATGCCGCTTCTTGCACCCTGTCCTTCGATGCTCTGGTGAGCTTGCTGGAGAAGATTTTCCTGCGTCATGGCACGTCGACCGAAGTCGCCCGGTGCCTGGCTGAAAACTGCGCCGGGGCCGAGCGCGACGGTGCCCATAGCCATGGCGTGTTTCGCCTTCCCGGTTACGTCTCAACGCTGAACAGCGGCTGGGTAAACGGCAAGGCCGTGCCGGTGGTCGAAGACGTGGCCTCAGGGTTCGTCGCGGTGGATGCCGGTAACGGCTTTGCCCAGCCAGCCCTGGCCGCCGCGCGGCCATTGCTGGTGGAAAAAGCCCGCAGCGCCGGTATCGCCGTTCTGGCCATTCGCAACTCCCATCACTTCGCGGCGCTCTGGCCGGATGTCGAGCCGTTTGCCTACGAAGGCCTGGTGGCGTTGAGCGTGGTCAACAGCATGACGTGTGTGGTTCCCCATGGCGCGGATCGCCCACTGTTCGGCACCAATCCCATTGCCTTCGCCGCACCACGGGCCGACGGTGAGCCGATTGTCTTCGACCTGGCCACCAGCGCCATCGCCCACGGTGACGTGCAGATTGCTGCGCGCAAGGGGGAGTTGTTGCCGTCGGGCATGGGTGTGGACAGCCTCGGTCAACCGACCCGCGACCCCAAGGCGATTCTCGAAGGCGGAGCGCTCCTGCCGTTTGGCGGACACAAGGGCTCGGCGCTGTCGATGATGGTCGAGCTACTGGCGGCGGCCCTGACCGGGGGTAACTTTTCCTTCGAGTTCGACTGGAGCAATCATCCGGGCGCCAAGACGCCGTGGACCGGCCAGTTATTGATCGTGATCGACCCCAGCAAGGCCGCCGGGCAAGACTTCGCCGAGCGCAGCCGGGAACTGGTCAGACAGATGCATGGTGTCGGGCTGCGGCGCTTGCCGGGAGACCGTCGTCATCGCGAGCGCAGCAAGGCCAATGAGCAGGGGATTGCCCTGGACGAGCAGACTTTGGCGCAGTTGCGGGAGTTGGCGGGCATTTGAACCACCGGCTTTTATCGAGGCCTTGCACTGTCGTGACACGTTGAGCCAAGCCTTCTACTATGACGGCTTCTTTCTCTGGAATCGCCTGGATGAGTAAGCCCGGCCAAACGGTGCTGGTTGCGCTGCGCAAGATGATCGCCTCGGGCGAGCTGGCCGCTGGCGAGCGCTTGATGGAAATTCCCACGGCTGAGCTGTTCGGCGTATCGCGCATGCCGGTGCGCATGGCGTTCCGCACCCTGGAGCAGGAAGGGCTGCTGGTGCGCTTTGGCGGGCGAGGTTTTCAGGTGCGTTCGGTCAGTGCCGAGCAAATCGCCGGGGCTGTGGAGGTACGTGGCGTGCTGGAGGGCCTGGCGGCACGGCAGACGGCCGAGCATGGTTTGTCTGAAGAGGCGCGCGCGATACTCGAGCAATGCCTGGTGCAGGGGGATGAACTGTTCGCCAAAGGTTATGTGACCGAGGATGACCTGGAGGTCTATCACGACCTCAACATGCGCTTTCATCAGGTGATCGTCGAAGGCAGCCACAACCCGGCGATCGCCGATGCCCTGGCTCGCAACGATCATCTGCCTTTCGCTTCAGTCACCGCCTTGGCGGTGGATCGCCAGAACATGGCCGGCGAGTTTCGCCGCTTCAACTATGCCCACATGCAACACCATTCGGTGTTCGACGCACTGATCAATCGCCAGAGCGGCCGTGCCGAGGCGATCATGCGCGAGCATGCCAATGCGACCCTGCGCTACGCCGAAGTGTTCGGCTCGACGCTGGCTGACGAGCGGATGACGGTGATTCTGCGTTCGGAGTAACTCGGCCCGGTCGCAGGTAACGGCAGAATTTCCTCTTGCCCAGATCCCTTGTGAGAGATCCCTTGTGGGAGCGAGCTTGCTCGCGATAGCGGAGTGTCAGTCGCCATTAATACCGCAGAGCCGACGCCATCGCGAGCAAGCTCGCTCCCACAATGGTTTTTTGAGGAATTGCAGGATTTTTATTGACCATAAATTCCCTGTGGGAGCGAGCTTGCTCGCGATAGCGGAGTGTCAGTCGCCATTAATACCGCAGAGCCGGCGCCATCGCGAGCAAGCTCGCTCCCACAATGGTTTTTTGAGGAATTGCAGGATTTTTATTGACCATAAATTCCCTGTGGGAGCGAGCTTGCTCGCGATAGCGGAGTGTCAGTCGCCATCAATGCCGCAGAGCCGACGCCATCGCGAGCAAGCTCGCTCCCACAATGGTTTTTTGAGGAATTGCAGGATTTTTATTGACCATAAATTCCCTGTGGGAGCGAGCTTGCTCGCGATAGCGGAGTGTCAGTCGCCATTAATACCGCAGAGCCGGCGCCATCGCGAGCAAGCTCGCTCCCACAATGGTTTTTTAGGGGATTGCAGGATTGTTATTGACCATAAATCCCCTGTGGGAGCGAGCTTGCTCGCGATAGCGGAGTGTCAGTCGCCATCAATGCCGCAGAGCCGACGCCATCGCGAGCAAGCTCGCTCCCACAATGGTTTTTTGAGGATTGCAGGATTTTTATTGACCATAAATTCCCTGTGGGAGCGAGCTTGCTCGCGATAGCGGAGTGTCAGTCGCCATCAATACCGCAGAGCCGACGCCATCGCGAGCAAGCTCGCTCCCACAATGGTTTTTTGAGGAATTGCAGGATTTTTATTGACCATAAATTCCCTGTGGGAGCGAGCTTGCTCGCGATAGCGGAGTGTCAGTCGCCATTAATACCGCAGAGCCGGCGCCATCGCGAGCAAGCTCGCTCCCACAGTATTCAGCGTTAGAGATCCAACACCAGCAGCGGGGTTTTCGACCTGGAGCAGCACGGTGTGAACTGGTCGTTGCAGGCCTGTTCAGCCTCGGTCAGGAACATATCCCGATGCTCCGGCACGCCTTCCAGCACGCGGGTCAGGCAAGTGCCGCACACGCCTTGTTCGCAGGAGATCGGGATCTCGATGCCATGGCTCTCCAGCACCTGCACCACGCTGCGGTCCGCTGGCACGTCGAAGACCTGGCCAGTGCGGGCGAGCTTGACTGAAAAGCTGCCGTCGGCACGAGTGTCGGCGGGGGCGGCGGCGAAGTATTCGCGGTGCAGGCGATCTTCCTGCCAACCCTGGCCCTTGGCGGTGTCGAGGATGTGCTGCATGAAACCACCGGGCCCGCACACGTAGAGGTGCAGGTCGTCATCGGGTGCGGCCAGCACCCTGGCGGCGTCCAGCAGGGTTTCTGGTTCTTCATCGAAATGCAGAAACACCCGGTCAGCGTAAGGGGCCTGGCGCAGGCGTTCGACAAAGGCAGCACGGTCTCGGGAGCGGGCGCAATAATGCAGCTCGAATGCTGCTCCGCTCTGGGCCAGGTGCTCGGCCATGCACAGGATTGGCGTAATGCCGATGCCTCCGGCAAACAGCAGGCTGCGCCGGGCGTGGGGAGCGAGCGAGAACAGGTTGCGTGGTTCGCTGATGTGCAAGCGCATGCCTGGCTGGATCAGCTCATGCAGGCTGCGCGAACCACCACGGGACGCCGGGTCCTTGAGCACACCAATGAGGTAGCGATGCCGTTCCTCGGGATGATTGCACAGCGAGTACTGGCGAATCAGCCCGTCGGGCAAGTGCACATCGATATGGGCGCCAGCGGTAAAGGCCGGCAATGGCTCGCCGTCGACACGGGTCAGCTCGTAGCTGCAGATATCGAGGGCTTCGCTGTGTCGCGCCGCGACCTGGACTTCGATCATGGCCGTTGCTCCGCCAGCTGTGGCTGTTGGCTGCTGGCGATCAAGCCGGCCTGAGGTTCGCGCTCCCGTGCGATCCAGCGCTCCAGCACCCGCCGGGACTGCACGCCGCCGGCATCGATGTTGAGCTTGAGCAAGTTGCGTTGCGGATGGTCCAGCAGGTTGCGCTGCTGGCGTTCGAGCATTTCCAGGTCTTCGCTGAAAATCTTGCCTTGGCCTTCGCGAATGGACGCGGTGAGGGCTTCATCCTGCGGCTGGAAGTGCCGGGCCATGCCCCAGAAATACCAGATCGAGGTCTCGGTTTCCGGTGTAATGAAATCCACCACGATGCTCGACGCCTTGAACTGCGGCGCGGCGTGATAACCGCCGTTGCCAGCATGGGCCACGCCCACTTCGATCAGCACATGGCTGGGCGGGGTGAAGCGGCAGATCTGCCAGCGGTCCACCGGCACGTCGTCGGCCAGGTTGTTGCCACGCAGGGCCATGCGCCAGAACGGCGGAGCCATGATGTTTTCCATATGCCGGGCGGTGACCACTTCATCGCCTTCGACGGTGGTCACTGGTGGCGCCTCGTCGATTTCCTTCTGGCCGATGCTCGAGGCGTGGACATAGGTTTCGTGGGTCAGGTCCATCAGGTTGTCGATCATCAGGCGATAGTCGCACTGGATATGGAACAGACCGCCACCGTAGGCCCATTCATCACTTTCGGCCCACTCCAGATGATGGATGAGGTCCGGGTCGGCCAGCGCCTGATCACCGGGCCAGACCCAGATGAAGCCATACCGTTCCTGCACCGTAAAGGTCTTGTTGCAGGGGAATCCTCGTACCCGTTGCCCTGGCATCTCGACGGTCTTGCCATCACCGCCCATCACCAAGCCGTGATAGCCGCACACCAGGTTGCCATTCTCGACGTAGCCCAGAGAGAGCGGGGCGCCACGGTGGGGGCAGAAGTCTTCCACGGCTGCGACCTTACCTTCATGCCCTCGGTAAAAAACCATCTTTTCACCGCAAATCTGCCGGCCCAGGGGTTTGTCGGCGATTTCATCGGGGGTGCAGGCAACGTACCAGGCGTTTTTGGGGTACATGACGGATCTCCAAGCGGATGTTGTTCTTGTCTGTGGATCCATTAACTCTCTTAACTAATTTCGTTGTCAACGGTTTTGCTGGATAAATGGATGATTGGCTTGCTTAGTGGATCCATTAGTGGCCGGTGGACGATCGCAGGCCGCTGGCATCCGGGGCTTCATCGAACGGCTGCAGGTGCGCTATGGTTCGCAGAACGAAGTATTCCTGGACCTGCTGGGCGGGTGTCTGATTGTCTTGCGGGCTTGCTGCTGCACAACACGGAGTGATTCATGAAGACCAAAGCGGTACTCACTGAGCAGGACGTTGCGCAATTGCTGGTGGCGGCCAAGGAGCTGGCGCACCAGCGCCAATGGGCCGTTTCGGTCTGTGTGGTGGACGACGGCGGTCATCCTCTCGGGCTGTTGCGCCTGGACGATGCCTCGCCGTTATCGGCCTATATTGCGACGGAAAAAGCCCGCACGGCCGCCATGGGCCGGCGCGACAGCAAGGTTTTCGAAGACATGATCAATGGTGGGCGCTACGCGTTTCTCAGCGCTCCGCACCTGCAGGGCATGCTTGAAGGTGGGGTGACGATCCGTCATGACGGTCAATGCATCGGCGCCATTGGCGTGTCCGGGGTCAGGGCCGAGCAGGATGCGGAATTGGCGCGGCTGGCAATGGAGGCGGTGCTGCCTATAACCCCGCAAGCCTGACGCTGAGGACGAGGCTGATAACCTGTGAGAGCGGGCTTGCTCGCGAAGGCGGTGTGTCAGTCGATGCATGGGTTGGCTGATACACCGCCTTCGCGAGCAAGCCCGCTCCCACCGGGAATTGCACAAATCTTCCAGACGTCATCCCTGCGAGCGGTTAATCTGCTTCGGTCGGGTACACAAAACGAGGCGGCTCATGACGGCGCGCAACTGGATCGATCTCAAGCAGGACGCCACGTCCGGTATCGAGACCGTGCGTGCGCATTTCAAGGGGCATGCCTATGATCCCCATTGGCATGACACCTACCTGGTGGGCGTAACCGAGCAGGGTGTGCAGCAGTTTCATTGCCGCCGCCAGCAGCACAACAGCACGCCGGGCAAGGTGTTCCTGCTTGAGCCCGGCGAGTTGCATGACGGCAACGCGCCCCACGACCACGGGTTTACCTACCGCACGTTGTACCTGGAACCCCAATGGCTGGAGCGCGAGTTGCGTTCCTTGTTCGACGTGGCGCCGGACAACGCCCAATTGGGATTCGCCGCCACCCTGACCGACGATGCGCGGCTGGCGAGTGCCACGGCCCTGGCCTTCCAGAGCCTGCATGAGCAGGAAATCCGCATCGTGCGCCAGACGGCCCTCGATACCTTATTGGCCAACCTGACCCGACACCTTCACTGGCGGGCGCGGATCAACCCGGATCCGCGGTTGCCATTGGTGGCGCAGCAGGCCCGGGATTACCTGCACAGCCACCTGAGCGACGACATCGGTCTGGACGACCTGGCGCGGGTCACCGGTGTGGATCGTTTTCGCCTGAGCCGTGCATTCAAGGCCGCTTTCGGCCTGGCTCCCCATGCCTATCTGATCCAGTTGCGCCTGGCCCGCGCCCGGCGCTTGCTGGCCTCTGGCGAGAGCGCCGGGACGGTGGCGGCCATGCTCGGTTTTGCCGACCAGAGCCACTTGGGGCGCTGGTTCCAGCGTGCCTATCGCCTGAGCCCGGCGGACTACCGCAAGCGCTGCTCAATTGTTCCAGACTGAGCGGGCCTTCGTGGGGATGATCGAGTGACGATCATTCACCGAGAAGTTGCTCCATGGACCAGTTACTGCCGTTTGCCTTGTTCGCCTTTGTCGCCTCCATCACCCCGGGCCCGACCAATATTCTGGTGCTGAGCCATAGCTCGCGCTTCGGCCTGGCCACCACCTTGCCGATCATCCTCGGCGCGTGCGCGGCGGCAGCCTTGTTGGTGCTCCTGGTCGGCACCGGATTGGGGGATGTGCTCGCGCGCCATGCCACGATTCAAACATTGCTCTCATGGGCCGGTATTGCCTGGTTGAGCTGGATGGCTTGGCAGATTTTCAGCGCCCCGGCCCAGGCCATTGACCCGGACCGTCCGGTTGAAGGCCCGCGACTGGGCCTGGTGGGGGCCGCCGGGTTGCAACTGGTGAACCCCAAGACCTGGATGATGGCGCTGGCGGTGGTCAGCGTGTTTGCTGGCGCCGAGGCCGACCGGACGGTCCGGGTCCTTTGGCTGTCCCTGGCATTTTTCGCGATTTCCATTCCCTGCATGACCGTCTGGGCCTACCTGGGCTTGGGGGCCGCCAGGTTCTGTCGCTCAGCCGTGGCGATGGGACGCTTCAATCGCAGCATGGCGGTGTTACTGCTGGTGTCGGCGTGGTTGACGCTGGTGGTGTAGCCGTTTGCCGGCCCCCGTTCGCGCAACCCCTTGCAATGGTTGGACGGTTTCAAAAGAGGGCCATTTCTTAGAGCATCGGGCTCGCATCTATTCAGCGTACGTTACTTGTCGAATACCCAATCGCCCCCAAGGATGGAGGTTCCACCATGTCTACCCTCGATAACCATGTCGAGTTTATCCAGGCCAGGCTGCCCGCCTGGCTGAAACGAGCCCCACGGCCCCAGCAGGAGCGCTTCAGGGTACTCACCCGGCAA
Source organism: Pseudomonas sp. R151218B TE3479 (assembly GCF_053629195.1). NCBI lineage: Bacteria > Pseudomonadati > Pseudomonadota > Gammaproteobacteria > Pseudomonadales > Pseudomonadaceae > Pseudomonas > Pseudomonas sp. R151218B TE3479. Next base: position 4,439,518 of record NZ_JBRJHV010000001.1, on the reverse strand, counting down.
CTGCAACACGACAGCGACGCACTCAACGCATTGCTCAAGGACCTGCCGACGCCCTATGCCTTTACCCTCGATCTGCTCAAGGTGCAGCCGCAGGTGCAAGGCTGGAGCCAGGTCAATGGCCGCGGTGATATCGCGGAGGCGCTACGTCGGGCAAGGGTCCGACGCAGCTCGTTCATCACGGATCCCTCGCTGTCGGTCGTCGAAGCGGCCATGCGCAACTACCCTCCCGACGATGCAGTCACCGGCAGCGCGTTCGATCAAAAGGGCGAGCTTTTCATCAAGGGCAAGCCCGGGGAGTTCTATCGTTGGGGCGCCCCGACGGACACCACGCCGCTGCCCATGACCCCGGCCAGTTTTGCTCGCCTGTGCCGCAGCATCGATGTGGGCGGGGCCTATCGGCGCTCGCTCGAATGGCGGCTGCCGCGTATCGGCCATCAAGTGCCCGTCGTCGCCACGGCCTATATGGCCTATGCACGCAGCCAGCTCACCTATGACGCCTACGAGGCGAAGCTGGATGGTCGCCTGGACAACACCGGTGAGCGCTTGCTGGCCCACGTCGGCGTCCAGTTGGAAGATCGGCCCGTGGCGCCCCTGGCCTGCGAGGTCAAGGCGTTGGCGTTGCTGTCGGCACCGCTGTTCGGCGCTCGGGTGTACTGGGGGCTGGCAGGGGATGCCAAGGGTGTTCGCCCGATCGTGCTGCACATGCCCCATGATGCGGTGGCACCGCTCAAACAGTTTCCCAGCCTGCAGGCACTGTCGGCCGAGCTGACCGAACGGGTCCGCAAACGCAGTTACCGCCAGACCCTGTTGCGTTATCTGCCGCTGCGTCTGCAGGCCAGCCTGGGGTCGGCCCTGCACGATCAGGTGGAGTGGGAGGTCACGGACAACCTCAATCTTTTCCAGGAAATCCATGCCCGAATCACCGGGTGGCGCGAGGGCGAGCGAGGCGAGGACGGCAACCCTCGACGCATTCGGATCCCCACGCCCAAGGTGGCCTGGGGCCTGGATGACCTGCGCGAGGATCCCTGGCACGCCACCTACCACGAATGGCGTGGTCATACCCTGGCCAACGCCTCGGCCTTGATGGTTCCGACCCGGGATCAGGACTGGCGGGCGCTGCTGGCTCGCCTCGAATACTGGGAAAGCCTGGTCGAGCGTTCGCTGATGGTCGCCGCGACCTTTTTCCCGTTCTGCGCACCGGTGGGCCTGGTTGCCGCCGCAGTAGGTGGGGTGCGCCTGGTGTATGAAATCTTCGAAGGGATCCAGGCGTTCAATGAAGGTCACGCGCAAGAAGGTATCGAGCATATCTTCAACGCGTTGTTCGGGGTGGCCCAGGGCGCTTACCTGGGCTTCATTGGCGCAGCCATCGAGCCCATGCCCGTGGCTGATGGCACCACCCGGTTGTGGAATGGCGACATGCGCCCCTTTGAAGCACAGCGTTTGCCTCCCGTTGACGCCGAGCAGGACGCCTGGGGTGTCTGGCGCACGGCTGACGAGGCCTGGGTGCGGATCGAGGATCGTTACTTCGAAGTGCAAGGCACGCGGGACAACGTGAATCTGCGCCTGCCTCCCGGGCATACAGGCGTTGCGCCGCCGCTGGAATGGAACCGCACGCGAGGCTGGCAGTGGGCGCATCGCAACCCCTTGCAGCGAAATGGCCTGGAGCTGTTGCGAACTTTCACCGAGACGCCCGCGGAACTCGACGACCCTACGATCCTGGCCGTGCAACGCCAGGTCGGTATCGGCGACGCGCATTTGCGCTATCTGCAAGTGGAGGCGCGGCCAATGCCGGCCATATTGGCCGATGCCCTGGACGAGGCGCGGAACTGGCAATGGGTGCGACACACCATCGAACGCCTGCGCCGTGGCGAAGCGCCACAAGGGAGGCATTTTCGCATTGTCCAGACCCTCGTGGAGTTGCCGGGCTGGCCGGAAGACATGACCTTGCGCTACCACGATGGCGTCAATCTCTACCCCGTAGGCGATACGGCCGACACCCGCTCCATCCTCCTGACGAAAACCGACCTGGCCCATGACGCCTGGGCCGCTCGCATCCTGGAAGGCTTGAGCAGCGACGAGCAAACCGTACTGCTGGGGCAAAGCAGTATCGGTTTGCCACCGCTGGAGCGAAGTCGCCTGTTGGCCGACCGTTGGGCCGTACGCCTGGAGCGTGACGCCAGGCGGGTGACGATGGCCATGGGCAGGTCCACCCGGCTCGATCCACTGGCCGTGCCCTTGGTCCAGGCATTCCCGAACCTGCCTGAATCCATCGCCAACGAGCTCGTTCGCGATGTGACAGGCAACGACCGGCTGCGCTTGCTCGAGGGTCGGGTGGCCGGGCAGCTCGGCAGGCAGGCGGCCGAAGCGTTGCGTGAGCTGCGTTTGAGTCGTGCGCTGCGCGCCTTGGAGCGTGGCGAAAGCAGCGTCGATCGGGATCGCGTCATCATGGGGCTGCTGGCGGATATGCCCACTCTCCGCGGGCGTCTGCACCTTCGGCTGTGGTTGCGCGAGCTGGCGGATCCGATCGGGCTAGGGGACGCCGGGCCGCTGAAAGTCATCCGCCAGGAAGGTGAACTGTATCGACCCTTCGACGAAACCGGCGAAGAACTGGCGAACGCCGTGGCCCTGGAGGCTGCGCTGCTAAGGGCCATGCCGGACGAGGCTCGCAGCGCCCTGGGCCTGAACATCTGGGAGACGGAGCGGCTGCGCAGCCAACTGCTGGCACAGGCCCTGGAAGACCGGCAAGCCCTGCGTCCGTATTTGGCGATGCGTCACCTGGGCAGCCTCGGGTCTCGTCCGCAATGGCTGAACGGACACCTGGTTTACCCGCTCAGCGGCCGTGGCCGACTGCCGTTGCAGGAGTGGCAAGGCAGCCTGCGTCAGCGTCTGGAGCGGCTCTATCCCGCCCACGCGGGAAATGCACTGGAACGGCTGCAGCTTGGCCTGACCGAACAGGCCGGGCTCGAGGGCATCAGCCTCAACGATGTGATCACCCGCCTGGAGCACGAATGGACCACCCTGGACGAGGGGCTGCGCCAATGGGTCGACCAGGAAGGCTTTCATCATCCCGCCGAACAGGTTCTGGACCGTGAGGCGCTGGTCGCGCAGCGCCAGGTCATTGCGAGGGAAATTCGCCGGGCCTGGCAGCGCGCGCCTGACCCGGGCAGGGAGGGCGCAGAGTTGGTATTGCGGATAGAAAACATCAACGTCGGCCGGCTGCCCCCCATCCCGGTTCGTTTCGAGCACATCGAATCAATGGTGCTGGCCAATCTGGAGCTGGTCGAGGATCCTTCAGACTTCCTGCGCATGTTCCCCGGCATCGAATCGCTGAACCTGCGGGGCAATCACCTCACGGCCGTCCCCATAGCGGTAGGTGAGTTGCGGGCGCTGGTGGATCTGTCATTGGCCCGCAACCCGTTGCACTTGAGCGCGGATGTGTTTGTCCCTCTGTTGGGCGATGATCCTTCGATCCCGTTATGGACCCTGGACGTGTCCGGGATCAGCAGCGGCGCGGCATCGGGAACCAACGCCGAGGTGCTTGCCGCCATTGGCAGCCTGGCTGGGCTACCGTCCCTGCGTGAAGTCATCTGGACCGACAACCTGGATTTCACGCCCGAGCAGTTGCAGGCCCTGACTGCCACATTGCCCGACCTGCGGGCGCTGAACCTGGCACGCTGCGGCCTGCGGCTGGACGAGGAGGGCAGCGCCTTCCTGCGCAGCGCCACCGCTTTGCAGGAACTGCGCCTGAGTGAAAACAACTGCCGGGACCTGCCGGAGCTCCCCGAGCTTGCAAACCTGATGACGCTGGAGCTGGGCAGGACCGGCCTGGATCGGGTGCCCTCGTTGGCCTTGGCGGTGCTGGCCAGGCATTCCGATGTGTTCATTTCCGACACGTTCGTCGTTGACCTCAGCGGCAACCGTATCACCTCTATCCAGGATGACCTGCTCCCTGCGCTCAACCGTTTGCGGAGCCTTGACACACTTGGGGTCTGGCTTGACGACAACCCCTTGCCCAGCGCCCAGATCAATGCCCTGCGCAATGTGTTTCCCGAGGCGTTTCACTACACCGTCGACGAGTGGCTCTATATTTCTGCCTCGCTCCAAAGGGCACTGGAGGTCGCCCGTGACGATCCCGGGATGCGGGGGTTCATCGATTGGTTTTCTGGCCGCGTCCGCGAAGCTGACGAGGATTCCCCAGCCGGGCTGGCGTTCGGCGTTCGCCAGAGGGCCGGGGCCGTTCTGCAGCACTTTATCGGTTATGGAAATGTCTATGGCCGCCTGCCCACCTTGATTGGCGATTTCGATGTGCAACTTCGCCAACTGCGCACGCGTTTGCAAATCCGCAGCCAAGACAGGGAGCAGCCGGACATCGGCGAGCTGGAGCTGCACTTCACGATGTTCGAGTCGGTGATGCGTGCACGACTGTCCCGGGACGGGGCGCCGTTCGCGAGTTTCCTGGCCGAACACCTCTCCCATTGGGACTTCGCGCTGATGGATCGCTATATCGATCCCTTGCAGCGCCATGCGCAGATGAGCCGAGAGGCGTTCATCGAATGGCTCAGCGACGCCCAGGATACCTTCGACAGCAACGATCAAACCCCGCGTACCGGCGAGATGACCTGGCGGCCTTACCTGGGCCTGATGTCCCGCGAATGGACCGATGGACTGGCGATCTGGGAAATGGTCGATGACGACCTGGTGAACGCCTTCAGCGAGCCTATCGATCCGTCCCGCTGGCCCCAGGTCATGCTGGATAACCTGGTTTCGCCGGACCCCGAATTACCCAGCCCCTTGGAGCCGGTCACCGAAGGCGAGCGGATCGTCTGGCGGCGCACGGGGCTCGAAGCCGTTGCCGATGTGGATTGGAGGGGCGGCCAGCCGGTGACGCTCAACGAGGATCAGTTGCGCCGCACCATGGCCGTCTACCGCTCGGTCAAGAGCCGGGAGGTCGAGGCCCTGGTACGCCGGGTGACCAGGAGCCTGGTCACCGCCTGGTGGCCGGTGCTGCCGCTTTGAAGACCAGCGCCTTCAGGCCACATTGCACGTCGGCATCGGGAAACTCTGGTGGGTTGGCCAGCCGCTGCTCGAACGTCAGCCCGGGGGCTTCGCGGGTGACCCCGTCGATGAGGAAGTCCGGGCCGGTGGCCGGGTCATTGCTGCAGGCCAGGACCGTGCCGTCGGCCGTCAGCAGTTCCGGTAGGCGGCGCAGGACCCGCTGGTAGTCCTTGGTCAGCAGGAAGCTGCCTTTCTGGAAGGTCGGCGGGTCGATGATCACCAGGTCATACGGCCCGCTATTGATCACCTTGCCCCAGGATTTGAACAGGTCATGGCCGAGGAAGCTCACCTGGCCAAGGTCATGGCCGTTCAGGCGATGGTTGTCACGGCCTCGACTGAGGGCCGCGCGCGACATGTCCAGGTTGACCACATGCCGCGCACCGCCGGCGATGGCCGCCACCGAGAAGCCGCAGGTGTAGGCGAACAGGTTCAGTACCCGCTTGCCACTGGCGTTGGCCCGCACCCAGTCGCGACCGTAGCGCATGTCGAGGAACAGGCCGTTGTTCTGTTTCCTGCCCAAGTCGATCCGATAGCGCAGGCCACCTTCGGTCAGGGTCCATTCGTCGATGGGGTCGCCCACCAGCCACTGGGTGAGGCTCTGGGGCAGGTAGCGGTGTTGCACGGCGAGGGTATGGGCGCCGCTGTTTTTCCACGCGGGCGAGGCGGCGAGAGCGAGCAGTATGGACATCAGGTCATCCAACTGCACTGGTTCCGGTTCTTTGAACAACGAAACCAGCACAATCCCTTGCAGCCAGTCGACGGTGATGTGCTCCAACCCTGGCCAGCACCGGCCGCGACCATGGAACAAACGGCGGGTTTCTTCCGGCGGGGAGGCCAGGGCTGTCAGCAAATGGGTCTGCAGATCATTTAGAACTTGAGGGGTCATCAGGCAAGGCCGGCGATTCGAAAGACCGGCATTTTAACCTGTGGCGCGGGAGCTTGCTCCCGCTCAGTTGCGCAGCAACGGCCTGTTCAGCCACCGCTGCTAGACAGAATGCTCGCCATCTGTTGCGGCTGGCAGTTGAGATACGCCGAACGCTTGAGCCAGCCCGGATCCGGGTACCAGGAGAACATGAATTGGCCGCCCTTGAGCTTGTCGATCACCTGCCGCGCCACTTGCGGGCGCACGGCCGGGCAACCCTGGCTGCGCCCGATACGCCCCTGGCGCACGCTCCACAGCGGATTCACGTAGTCGGCGGCATGGATCACGATCGCCCGGTCACGGGCCAGGTCATTGAAGCCCGGTTCGAGGCCGTCCATGCGCAGTGAATAGCCGTGGGTGCCCTGGTAGCTTTCCTGGGTACGGAACAGCCCCAGGCTCGACTGATAGCTGCCCAGGCGATTGGAGAATTGCGTGGCGAAATTTTCCCCGGATTTCTGCCCATGGGCCACCAGGTCGCGCAGTACCAGTTTTTTCTGGCGCAAGTCGAAGATCCACAAACGCCGGGCCGTGGACGGTTGCGAGTAGTCGATCACCGCCAGGTGACGGGCCTGGCCGGCGCCATTGGCGACCGCGCATTGCATAGCGCTCAAGGCACTTTTGAGCGCCAGGGGATTGAGTTCCGGTGCCGCCTGGGCGAGGCTGTGGTAAAGCGTCTGCGACTTTGCCTTTTTTTCGGCCAGCGCCGGGCTGCAAATGATGCCCAGGCCCAGCATGACCAGGCAGAGTCGGCGCAAAAAGCCCGATACAGGCGAAGGGGTTCCAACGTGGTGTTCGTTCGCGGCATCCCGTCCGATTTCGTTTGTCTGCATGATGGCGGGTCGTACCTGTCGCAAAATTCACCGTCAATGAGACGGCCATGGATTGGAGTAAAGCAGTTGTTCAAAAAGTCCGCATGTTACCTGAGCCTTTTATTGCTCACTGCGCCATTGGTCGCCACAGCCGAAGACAGCGATCCGGCACTCGTGCAGACCACCCTGGCGCAATTGGCGGTCGCATGCCCGGCCGTCACAGTGGGTGTCGGGTTTCCGACGCTGCTCGACTTGCAGGCGTTCTATCAGCAAAACGCAGGCCAGGAAGTCTGGTCGAACGACGAACGACGGGGGGCGTTGCAGGTCCAGTTGCAACAACTGGCCGATGACGGCCTCGATCCCGCGCGCTATGGCTTGCCGGTCGAGGGGGCGCTCCAAGGCCCTCATTGTGCCGACATCGCCATCAGCCAGCGCTACCTGCAAGCCTTGCATGACCTGCGTTTCGGCTACCTGCCTCAAGACCGGCTGGAACCGGTGTGGAAGGCCAACCCACCGCCACAGGACCACCCGGCCGTGGTGCTGGCCATCGCCGGGCTGGGCTTGCAGAGCCTGGCCGACGCTTTTGAACAGGCACGACCGAACCTGGACCTCTACCGCAACCTGCGCGGCCTCTATGCCCGATTGCGGCAACAGCCTTTAGCCGAATGGCAAGCGGTGCCGGGCGGGCCGTTGCTGCAACCGGATAAACAGGACGCCCGCGTACCCGCCCTGGCCCAACGACTGTTCAACGAGGGTTACCTGAGTACGCCGCCGCAGGTGAGCGACGAGCATTACAGCCCCGTGCTGGTGGAGGCGATGAAGAGCTTCCAGGCCCAGCATTCGTTGCAGGCCGATGGTGTGGTGGGACCATGGACCGTCACCGAGCTGAACATCAGCCCGGCCATGCGCCGCGAGCAGTTGCGCATCAACCTGGAGCGCATGCGCTGGCTCGCCCAGGACGTGGAGACCGACAGCGTCCTGGTCAACGTGGCAGCGGCGCAGTTGACGGTTTACCAGGGTGGCGCGCCGGTCTGGCAAACCCGCACCCAGGTGGGCCGTGCGCAACGGCAGACGCCGCTGCTCAAATCCCACGTCACCCGACTGACACTCAACCCGACCTGGACCATTCCGCCGACCATCATGCGCGAAGACAAACTGCCCGAGATCCGCCGGGATCCGGAGTTTCTCAGCCGCCACAACCTGAGGATTCTCGATGGTGATGGGCTGCCGTTGCTGGCGCAAGACATCGACTGGGAGCACCCGGGCAACCTCATGTTGCGTCAGGATCCAGGTCCGAAGAACCCGTTGGGCAAAATAGCGATCCGTTTTCCCAATCCGTTTTCGGTGTACCTGCATGACACACCAAGCCAGGCGTTGTTCAGTAAAGGCCCGCGGGCATTCAGTTCAGGCTGCGTGCGGATCGAGCAAGTGATGCACCTGCGCGACCTCCTGGTAAGCCCGGCCGAACGCGCACGCACCGACACGCTGCTGGCCAGTGAGTCGACCCACGAGTTCAGGCTGGCCCGGCCCGTGCCGATCCTGCTGGGCTACTGGACAGCACAAGCGGACAGCCAGGGCCAGGCGGTGTACGTCCCGGATATCTATGGGCGTGACGCGACACTGTCGGCCGCCCGTGGTCGCGCGCTCTGAGCTCAAGCGCATGCGGGCGCATGGATGGTTTCGTCGAGTGTTGCGAATAACCGCTGGCCGATAACGCCGGCGGCCTGCAAATGCTGTTGCGGATCGGCGGTTTCCGAGTCGAGCAAACGCTGGGAACTCACTACCCGGGCACCGCAATAACCGAAAATGCCATGGTCGATCTGCGTGGTCATCGCCTCACCGTAGCCGTGGCGCTGGAAGCTGTCGGCATCGGCGCCACCGACTTCCACCAAATGGACCCGCAGGTGCTGCAGCTTCTGGATAAACGGCTTGTCGAGGCTGAAATCGAACGCCCAGCCGTTGGAAAACACCCGGTCGATCCAGCCCTTGAGCAGTGCCGGCATGGACCACCAATAAATCGGATAGACCAACACCAACGCGTCGGCACGGTCGATTCTGGCTTGTTCGGCCAGCACATCCGCTGGCGGCAAGGCCTCGCGATGGTGCACGGCGTGGTCGGCGAAGCTGAAGCGCGGATCGAAGCCTTCGGCAGCCAGGTCGGCGATCTCGAACGTATCGGCAGGGTTGGCGCGGGTAATGCCCTCGGCGATTTTTCCGGCCAGGCTGTGGGTGAGGGAGCGCGGATCGTGGTGAGCCACAACGATGAGTGCATGCATGGCGAAACTCCTTCTGGTCACGAGGTCTTGATGACAGGTATGCTTAAGTTACGCTTAGTAAGTTACGGTTGGTAAAGTTAGCATGTCAAGCACTGACGAACATTCGCAGGCTTCACCTCGTCGTCGTTTATCCCGGCACGACCGGCAGCGCCAATTGCTGGATGCCGCCTGGCGACTGGTGCGCGAGGAGGGCAGCGACGCCTTGACCTTGGCGCGGCTGGCGGACCAGGCGGGGGTGACCAAACCCATCGTCTACAACCACTTCATTACCCGGTCTGGGCTGCTGGCGGCGCTTTACCAGGATTTTGATGCCCGTCAGACCGCACTGATGGATGCGGCCCTGGATGCCAGTGAGGCCACCTTGCAAAGCCGCGCGGCGGTGATCGCTTCTTCCTACGTCGAATGCGTGTTGTTGCAAGGTCGAGAGATTCCCGGGGTAATTGCAGCGTTGACCAGCTCGCCGGAGCTGGAACGTATCAAGCGCGAATACGAGGGCATTTTCCTCGACAAGTGTCGCGCGGTGCTGGAGCCGTTCGCCGGCACGAAGGGCGTCACCCAGGCCGGTTTGCGGGCGATGCTGGGAGCGGCGGAAGCATTGTCCAACGCCGCCGCCACTGGGGAAATCAGCGCTGACGAGGCGAAGGAAGAGTTGTTGGCCAGTATCGTGGCGATGGTGACCAGGACCGCCGATAACCCTTCAAGCTGATCCACTGCTATCGCGAGCAAGCTCGCTCCCACAGGGGAGTTGCGGTGGATTCCGAATTGAGCCCCACCCTATGTGGGAGCGAGCTTGCTCGCGATGACGGTCTTACGTTGAACGACTGCACTTTTATGAAGCCGCAGGCGGGGTGATCGCACCATCGCAAGGCAGTTGGCGGTGCTTGCGAAACAGCGCAGGAGGCTGGTCAGCTTGCGGTGGCTGAGCCGGCGGTTTCGCGGTCAGGCCCGCTCCCACTGGGATCGTCGGCGAGTGCGGGGTTGTGAATACAGTCGCGGATGAGGTTTGGCACGCTCGCTGCAAGAGGCTATTCAGGCCCACCGTGAACACAGTCGAGTGGGCAGCCCCGTCGGTCAACGAAGATCGAGCGCCAGCAGGCCGGGGGACAACGGTAGGTCAAGGCGCAGTCGCCGGGCCGATACCGCACAGAACAGGCAAAGACGCCTGGAACCGCAAGGTTTCAGGCGTCTTTTTTTTGCTTTCAAAATCGTGATGGGCTTTTGTCGGGTGCTTTTTATGAATTCCAACGTTGCTTCTCTGAACAAGCTGCAAACGCTGATCGTGATCGGCAATGGCATGGTCGGCCATCACTGCGTCGAGCAACTGATCGAACGCGGTGCCCTCAATCATTACCGCGTGCATGTGTTCAGCGAGGAGCCGATGCGAGCCTACGACCGCGTGCACCTGTCCGAGTACTTCTCCGGGCGTGATGCCGAGTCCCTGGCCCTGGGCGAAGCGTCGTTGTACCAGACCCCCGGTGTCACGTTGCACCTGGGCGTACCCGTGCTGGAAATCGACCGCCAGGCGCGCCAGGTCGTCACCGCCCGGGAGCGCATCAGCTACGACAAACTGGTGCTCGCCACCGGTTCCTATCCGTTCGTGCCGCCGATCCAGGGCGCCGAGGGGGATTCTTGCCTGGTCTACCGCACCCTGGAAGACCTGGATGCGATCCGCGCCGCTGCCAGCAATGCCCGCCGCGGCGTGGTGGTCGGTGGCGGTCTGCTGGGCCTGGAAGCGGCCAACGCCCTCAAGACCCTGGGCCTGGAAGCCCATGTGGTGGAATTCGCGCCACGGCTGATGCCGGTGCAGTTGGACACGCAGGGTGGCTTGGCCCTCAAGGCGCGCATCGAAAGCCTGGGCGTCGGCGTGCACTTGTCCAAGGGCACCCAGTCCATCAGCGCCGGTGAGCAGTACCGTTATCGGATGAATTTCGGCGACGACGATTTCCTGGAAACCGACCTCATCGTGTTTTCCGCCGGTATTCGCGCCCAGGATGCCCTGGCTCGCCAGAGCGATCTGCAGATCGGCCCGCGCGGTGGCGTGGTGATCGACGATCATTGCCGGAGCAGCGATCCGGACATTTACGCCATCGGCGAATGCGCAGCCTGGAACGGCAGCATTTTCGGCCTGGTCGCCCCGGGCTACCAGATGGCCCGCAGCGTCGCGGCCCGGCTGTGCGGCGAAAGCGCTGAAGCCTTTACCGGTGCCGACATGTCCACCAAGCTCAAGTTGCTGGGCGTGGACGTCGGCTCCATCGGCGATGCCCATGGCAACACTCCAGGTTCGCGCAGCTTCCAGTTCATCGACGAAACCAGCGCCAGTTACCGGCGCCTGGTGGTGGACGCCGCCGGCAAGCGCGTGATCGGCGCGGTGCTGGTGGGGGACAACAGCTACTACGACACCTTGCTGCAATACATGCAGAACGGCATCGCCTTGCCCAAGGACGCTGCCAGCCTGATCCTGCCATCGTCCGAAGGCGCCCCGACCCTGGGCCCGGCGGCGTTGCCCGAAACCGCCACGATTTGCTCGTGCCACAACGTCACCAAGGGCTCGATCTGTTCGGCCATCGATGGCGGCTGCACCGATCTCGGCCAGCTCAAATGCGACACCAAGGCCGGTACCGGTTGCGGTGGTTGCGCGGCCCTGGTCAAGCAAGTGTTCGAGCACGAATTGATTGCCCGCGGCGTCAGCGTCGACAAGAGTCTGTGCGAACACTTCGCCTACACCCGCCAGGAGCTGTATGCGCTGGTGCGGGTGGAAGGCATCCTGAGTTTCGAAGAACTGTTGGCCAAGCACGGTCGAGGCCACACCGGCTGCGACCTGTGCAAGCCGGCGGTGGGCTCGATCCTGGCGTCGTGCTGGAACCAGCCGATCATGGACCCGTCCCTGGTGGCGCTGCAGGATACCAACGACACCTTCATGGCGAACATGCAGAAAAACGGCACCTACTCGGTGGTGCCACGCATCGCCGGCGGGGAAATCACCGCCGACAAACTGATCGCCATTGGCGTGGTCGCCAAGAAATACGACCTCTACACCAAGATCACCGGCGGCCAGCGCATCGACCTGTTCGGCGCCCAGTTGCACCAGTTGCCGGACATCTGGGCCGAGCTGATCGAAGCCGGTTTCGAAACCGGCCATGCCTACGGCAAATCCACCCGTACGGTGAAATCCTGTGTGGGCAGTACCTGGTGCCGCTACGGCGTGCAGGACAGTGTGCAGATGGCCCTGACCATCGAGGACCGCTACAAAGGCCTGCGCTCGCCGCACAAGCTCAAGTTCGCCGTGTCCGGTTGCACACGCGAGTGCGCCGAGGCCCAGAGCAAGGACGTCGGCGTGATCGCCACCGAGAAGGGCTGGAACCTCTACGTGGCTGGTAACGGCGGCATGCGCCCGCGTCACGCCGAGCTGTTCGCCACCGACCTGGACGACGCCACGCTGATCCGCTACATCGACCGTTTCCTGATGTTCTACATCCGCACCGCCGACAAACTGCAACGGACCTCGGTCTGGCGCGAAAGCCTGGAAGGTGGCCTGGACTACCTCAAGGACGTGATCATCCACGACAGCCTGGGCCTGGGCGCCGAGCTTGAAGCCCAGATGCAACTGGTGGTCGACCGCTACGAATGCGAATGGGCCAACACCTTGAAGGACCCGGAGAAGCTCAAGCGTTTCCGCACCTTCGTCAACGACAAGCGCGGCGATCCGGACGTTCACTTCGTCCGCGAGCGCGGCCAGCGTCGGCCGGTTCACGCCCATGAACTCCACCTGATTCCCGTTACCGAGGAGGTGCTCTGATGAGCCAGTCAAACGTCGTTCGTATTCCCGCCCGTGATGTCGCCCAGGAACCTTTGCAGTGGCGAGCCCTGTGCAGCCGCGCCGACCTGGTGCCCAACTCCGGCGTGGTCGCCTGGCACGACGGCAGCCAAGTGGCGTTGCTCTATCTGCCGGAACATGAGGACAAGCCGCTGTACGCCATCGACAACCGCGACCCCAAGTCCGGTGCGAACGTCATCGGCCGCGGCTTGCTGGGCAGCATCAAGGGTGACCTGGTGATTGCCTCGCCGATGTACAAGCAGCATTTCCGCCTGGAAGACGGCCATTGCCTGGAGTACCCGGAACAAAGCCTGCGGGTGTGGCCGGTGCGCTTGAATGGCGATGTGGTGGAGATTGGCGAGGACTGATCCGTGAGTTGAAAGCTGAATGAAAACCTGTGGGAGCGAGCTTGCTCGCGATGGTGGTGCATCAGTCAACAACCCTGCTGCTGATCCAACGCTATCGCGAGCAAGCTCGCTCCCACAGGGGATGTTTTAACTGACAGCATGATGTTCGAGCATGCCTTTGGCTGAATGTGGGGATGAACAATGAAAACCGCTGCCCAACTGGTGAGACTCAAGAGTGTGCAAAACCAGCAGGTCCACAGCATCGCGCCGGAGCAGACGGTGCTCGAAGCGCTGCAGATCATGGCCAAAAAAAATGTCGGCGCGCTGCCGGTGATCGAGGACGGCCAGGTCGTGGGCGTGTTCAGCGAGCGGGACTACGCGCGCAAGATGGTCCTCAAGGGGCGGTCGTCGGTGGGTACGACGGTGCGCACCATCATGAGCGCCCCGGTGGTCACCGCCGACAGCCAGCAGAGCATCGACCGCTGCATGGAAGTCATGACCGACAGCCACTTGCGGCACTTGCCGGTGCTGGATAACGGGCAGTTGATCGGCCTGCTGTCGATTGGCGACCTGGTGAAAGAGGCGATTGTCGAGCAGGCCGACCTGATCCGGCAGTTGGAACACTACATTCGCGGGCACTAAACCCCGCTGATTCCTTTCCCTCCCGGATCAAATGAATACAGGCCTGGCAGAAAATACCTGTGGGAGCGAGCTTGCTCGCGATAGCGGTGGACCCGTTGCCATCAATGTTGACGGGTCTGACGCTATCGCGAGCAAGCTCGCTCCCAGAGTGGTTTGTGTACGGCCACATTGTGGCGCCATCAGGCCTTTACTTGCGGTAATGACTCGGCGCCACGCCCACTTCGCGACGGAATACCTGGGAGAAGTGACTGGCGCTGCCATAGCCGACTTCCAGGCCGATATCGATGATGCTGCGCTCGGTTTCGATCAGCAGTTGCCGGGCCCGGGTCATTCTCAGGTGGATGAAGTACTGCGAGGGCGAATGCCCGGTGGCGCGCTTGAACAGGCGGCTGAAGTGGTATTCGCTCAGGCCGATGGCCCGGGCCAGGTCACCGAGGTTGAAGGGTTCGGCCAAGTGTTGTTCCATTAACTGGATCACCCGCTTGAGTTTGAAGGCGGGCAGGGCGTTGCGGCCGGACATGTCCTCGGCCCCGGCATCCATATAATGCCGCGCCAGGTGCACCGCCACGCATTGCGCCACGCCCTGGACCAGCAAGGCACTGGTTTCACCGCGTCGGCTCAGCTCCTCCCGGATCTGCTCCAGCAGGGCCGAGAGCACTTCATCCCGTCCGCCCGAGACTTCCCGCAGCTGGATCGCTCCGCCGCCCGCTTCGGCGATGGCGCGTTCCAGCAACGCCAGGCCCAAATACACATGCATGACCACGAACGGCTCAGGGCTGGTCACTTGCCAGCGCATTTCATAAGGCACAGGGGAGGTGGTCAGGAAAAAATCCCCGCGGCCCACCGTATTCGCGTCCCACGGCTCGTGGGCGGTGCGCTCTTCGACGATGGCTTGCCCGGACAACACCCAGACAAGCAACGGTTCGGCCACCGCGGGCACGACGATGTGCGCTTCGCAACGCTCACGGACAAAGATCTCCACCAGGATATCCTTGCTCGATACGCCGTCGGAGGTGGCCAGGCGTTCGCCGCGAATGTGCGCTTGCAGGCCGTTTGCCGATGTTCGTTCGGTGACTTCCATGCTTCGATGGCCTCGATGAAACGGTCGCCAGACTAGACCGGGTCGGCGGCGGGACGGTGCTGGCGCAACAATTCGATCTGCTGGGACGGGATCAACTCGCGCAACGCTTTATAGAGCGCCCGGGTTTCCAGCAGGTTCCAGATGCGCAGCATGGTTTCCAGGGCATCCAGGGGTTTGCTGATGAAGTCCCGGGCGCCGAGGGCCAGGGCCCGCAGGCGGGTGTCACGGGTCGCGTCGGCGGTCAGGACCAGGATCGGCAAGTAGTCGTTGGCCGGGATGCGCCGGTTCAGTTGTTCCAGCACGGCAAAACCGTCGAATGCTGGCATGTGCAGGTCGAGGATGACCAGGTCCGGCTCGAAGCTGTTGAACAGGTCGAGCGTACGCAAGGGCTCGGTGCTGCTCAGCACATTATGCAGCCCTTCGCGGGCCAGCAGTTGTTCCATCAGGTCCAGGTTGGGGCGCTGATCGTCGACGATCAGAATGCGCAAGTCGCGATTCATGCGGGCTCCGGTAAATAGTGCTCGAGGTGGCCGAGAAAGGCCTGGATATGGATAGGTTTGGTCAGGATCGCCGTGGCCCCGGCGTCGCGCAGGGCACGATGGGTCAGGTCGCTGGCATCGGCGGTGATCATCAGTACCGGCGTGGCCGCGGTGGCCGGGGATTGGCGCAGGCGCCGCAAGACTTCCAGGCCTTCCAGGTCGGGCAGGGTGACGTCCAGCAGGATCAGTTGCGGCGAGTGCTGACGGGCGAGGTCCAGGCCCATCTGGCCTTGCATGCTCGATAACAGCTGAATGCCGGGACGGCGTTGCATCAAGGTCTCGATCAACGCCAGGCTCGACAGGTTGTCTTCAATGCAGAGGATTTTGCCGTGGTAATCCACGGGGGCGCGCGTCACGGCCAGGGCGGCGATGGGCGGCAAGTGCGTGCCGATCACCTGGGTGGCGGGCAGGTGCAGGGTAAAACAGCAGCCGTGCCCGGGCTCGCTGTGGACCTGCAGGTTACCCTGCATCATCTCCAACAGGTTCTTGCTCAAGGACAAGCCAAGGCCGGTACCTTCGACCTGCGGATCGGCGCCCAGGCGTTCGAAGGGCTTGAACAGCTGGCCCAGTTGTTCAGGGGCGATGCCATGGCCGGTATCGTGGACGGCGATGCTCACCTTGTGGGCCTGGACGCTCACTTCGATGCGCACCTCGCCGCCGGGCCGGTTGTACTTGATGGCGTTGGACAACAGGTTGAGCAAT
The DNA here is from genome assembly GCF_053629195.1 of Pseudomonas sp. R151218B TE3479. NCBI lineage: Bacteria > Pseudomonadati > Pseudomonadota > Gammaproteobacteria > Pseudomonadales > Pseudomonadaceae > Pseudomonas > Pseudomonas sp. R151218B TE3479. The sequence continues at coordinate 4,423,331 of NZ_JBRJHV010000001.1, read as the reverse complement.
ACCTGCACCAGGCGTTGGCGGTCGGCAAGCACACCGCTGTCGTCGGGCAGTGCAGGCAGGTCGATCAAGTGGATCCCGGCGTCGGCGGCCATGGGTGAAACCAGCGTCAAGGCTTCGTGCAGCACCGTCGCCAGGGCGATCGGTTCGATGTTCAGGGGCAGGCGCCCAGCCTCGATCCGGGCGATGTCCAGCACCTCGTTGATCAACGCCAGCAAGTGCTGGCCGGCCCGCAGGATATGGCTGACCTGCGGGCGCTGGCCGGCGGTGGAATCCATATCCAGCAGTTGAGCGAAACCCAGGATGGCGTTCAGTGGTGTGCGCAGTTCGTGGCTCATGCGCGAAAGAAATTCGCTCTTGGCCCGGCTGGCGCTTTCCGCTTCTTCACGGGCCGTGCGCAGGGCGATTTCGGCGGCGCGCCGGTCGGTGATGTCGCGGGTGATCTTGGAGAAGCCGCGCAAGGCGCCCCTACCATCGTACTGGGCGGTGATGACCACGCTGGCCCAGAAACGGCTGCCGTCCTTGCGGCAACGCCAGCCTTCCTCCATGTAATGGCCGTCGCGGGTGGCTTCGCGCAGGGCCATGTCCGGGTGCGCCGGGCATTCTTCGGGCAAGTAGAACAGGGAGAAGTGCTGGCCAAGGATTTCCTGCTCGGTGTAGCCCTTGATCCGCTGAGCGCCGGCGTTCCAGGTGGTGACGTAGCCCTGGGCATCCAGCGCGAAGATCCCGTAGTCCTTCACCCCGTCGATGATCAGCCGCAAGCGCTCCTCGTTATCGCGCAGGGCCCGCTCGCGTTCTGCGAGTAACTGTCCGGCCTCCACCAGCCGCGTGCCAAGCTGGCCGATTTCGTCCTGCTCTGGCGGTTGCGGCAACAACGGTTGCCCCAGGGCCAGGCGCTGGGCGTTGCCTTGCACCTGCTGGACCCGGGCGACGATGCCCTTGGATAGAAACAGCACCGCGACAATGGCCCCCAGCAACCCGCACACCGCCGCCAGCAACGTGGCGAACAGCAGGCGCATGCGCGTGGCCGAGGCGGCGGCACTGCGCTCGGCGAGCAGGCCATCTTCACGTATGCGCATAGCGCTGATCTGCTCGCGCAGCACGTCCAGCACCTGCTTGTTTTCGATCAGGATCGCGGTGATGGCCTCGGGGTCGTCACGCTTGCCGTTGCGCAAGGCGAGCAAACCGTCGAGTTTGTCGGCGATCAGCGGGGTGATGGTCTTGAGGTGCTCGCGCATCCTGGCATCGCGAATGTTCTGGTCCAGGCGCTGCAACGCCGCATGGATCAGCGGCGTGGCTTGTTCGTAGCTGGGCAGGAAATCTTCGCGCCGGGTCAGCAGGTAACCGCGCACGCTGGCCGCCGCCTCGGCCAGCAAGGTATGGACCGTCTGGATGTCCCCCTGGACGAGCAGTACCCGGCGCACATCCTCCTCGGCCCGTGCGGTCTGCCGTTCGGTGATATAGATCAGCACCAGCGACAGCAGCAGGACCACCAGGGGCAGGGAAATCACCACCAGGGCCTTGCCCCGCAACGGCAGGTCAGCCCAGCGGCGGGCGGCGAGAAACCTCATGGCCATTGCCCGGCGGGTTGCGCCACCAGCCCCAGGGCGACGCCGCGTACGGCGGCCTGGGTCCGGTCGGCGGCGCCCAGTTTGCCGATGACGCGCTCGACGTGGGCCTTGGCCGTGCCGGGTGCGATACCCAGCTTTTCACCGATTTCACGATTGCTGAAGCCACCGGCCACCAGCCCCAATACCTGGCGCTCACGGGCGGTCAAAGCCTGGACCTGGGGGGCGCCATTGGCACCGCGCTCGGCCATGCGGCGCAGCAGGCGCGCGCTGACTGAACTGTTCAGCGCCTCGTCGCCCTGGGCGACCCGCTTGAGGGCGTCGAGCACTTCATCGCGGCTGGCATCCTTGAGCAGGTAGCCGACCGCGCCCGCACCGATGGCGGCTTCGAGGTGGTCGGGGCTGTCATCCATGGTGAAGATCACCACTTTGATCCCGGGCTGGCGCTGCTGCAGGATCCGCGCCGCGCCCAGGCCATTGAGGACGGGCATGCGGATGTCGAGAATCGCGATGTCCGGCTGTAGCCGCTCGCACAAGTCGAGCGCCTCCTGGCCGTCGCGGGCCTGGCCGACGACTTCGAACCCCGGGCTGTCGGCGAGCATGCTGATAAACCCGGTGCGGGTGACTTCATGATCATCGGCCAGCAGCAGGCGCAAAGGACGGCTCATGGCTGCACTCCGGCGGACGGTAGCGGCACGCTGGCCAGCAGGCGGGTGCCGCCGCCGGGTTGGCTGCAACAGGCCAGGTGGCCGCCCAGCAGGTTGGCGCGTTCCTGCATGGCGGCCAGCCCCAGGTGGCAACTGCCGTTGGTCTCGATGGGTTGCTCCAGGGCAAAGCCACGGCCATCGTCTTCCACCCGCAGGCTGGCGTGGCCATCTTCCACCGCCAACCCCAGGCCCACATGACGGGCCTGGGCGTGCTTGAGAATGTTGTTGATGCCTTCCTGGGCAATGCGAAACAGGGCGATCTCGGTGTTGCCCGGCAGGCGCGCGCTGCTGTGTTCGGCCCAGCTCACCGTCAGGCCCGCGTCACGCAGGCGGTCGGCCTCCTTGTCGACGGCTTTGTACAGGCCGAAATCATCCAGCACGTGGGGGCGCAGGCCACCGATCAGTTGCCGGCCCTCGCCGACGCAGCCTTGGGCCAGGTCGAGGATGGCCTGCAACTCGCTCGCCAGCGCCGGCGCTAGCGACGGGCAACGACCGGCGAAGCCCTGCAAGCGCTGGTGCAAACCGGCCAGATTCTGCGCCAGACCGTCGTGCAGGTCGTAGGCCACGCGCTTGCGTTCGTCTTCCTGGGCGCTGAACAAGCGGTGGACCAGTTCGGACATGGTCCGCTCGCGGGCCTGTAGTGCTTCGACCAGGCGGCTGTTCTCCAGATGCGCCGCCAACAGCGTCGCCAGCAATTGCAGCGACTCGATGTCTTCGTTGTCCGGCGCGCCGAGGGCGACGCTGTTGCCCAGCAACAACGCCCCGAACGTCACGCCATCGGAGGTGCGCAGTGGAATGCGCAAGACCTGGGGCAGGGCGCTGCCGGGGGATTCCAGCCAATTCGGGCCGGGCGTTTGCGGCTGGGCCAGGTTGGCGAGGAAGTCGACCCGCTCCGCGCTCCCGTGGCTGGCGAGGGTGCGCAGCGTGTTGTCCGGCGCCCACTCCAGCAGCAGGCCGTGGTCCATCGCCATGAAGGCGCACGCCCGTTGCAGCGCACGCTGACGCATGGCCGGCAGGGGCAACTGCGTCAGCTCGTGGCCGGTGCCCAGCAGCAGCCCCAGGCGCGCGGCACGGCTTTGCGACTGGCGATACTGACTGCGGATGGCCAGGGCGCTGCCGGGATCATGGGGCGGGCTTTGCATGGGGAGCTCCAGCGTGGAAAAAGATCGGACGGTTCGCGGTGACGCCATTAGACCGTGTCACCGGCACCAGGCCTATCTGCCAAATGGCATAGGCGATTGGCACCGGTTGGCCGATGGCGAGAGCCGTGAAGGTCGGCAAAGTGGGCTCATTGAAACCCAAAGGAGCTTTCCGATGAAAATGAAAACCTGTGCCATCGCTGCTTTTTTCCTGCTGAGCGCGCCGCTTGTCCAGGCTGTCGAGGTCACACCCTACGTGTATCGCACAGTGGCCGAGCAGCCCAAGAACGTGAATGACCGGGAAATCGCTGCCCTGTTCGATCGCTGGAACGCCGCGCTGCAAACCGGTAGCGCCACCGCCGTGACCGGCCTCTATGCCCCGGATGCGATTTTGCAACCGACCGTCTCCAACAAGGTGCGCAACACGCCAGCGCAGATCCAGGACTACTTCGAGCATTTCCTGGCCGCCAAGCCGGTCGGACAGATCAACTACCGGGAAATCCGTCACCTGGGTCCCGACGCGGCGATGGACAGTGGTGTCTATACCTTCACACTCACCCAGGCCGATGGTTCCAAGCGTGAGGTCCAGGCGCGCTACACCTTCCTCTATGAACGCCTCGATGGCCAGTGGAAGATCATCAACCACCACTCTTCGGCCATGCCGGAAGTGCCGAAGACCTTGCATGCCAGTCACTGATCGCACTGCGTGCAAAGACCAGACTGTGGGAGCGAGGTGGCGACCACCCAGCGTGACCCACCGCTATCGCGAGCAAGCTCGCTCCCACAGGGGGAGGGGGCTTGCATCCGTTTTAGACTCACTTTGCATAAACAACTTGGATTCCTGCGCGAACATTAATTAGAATCAGTCTCATTTAAGACCTTGCGCAGGCTTCTGGACATGTGTGATGCAGTTACGCCGACGGAGCAATCCCTCCATGCGTTGTACCGTGACCACGGGAGTTGGCTGGAAGGCTGGTTGCGACGGCGCATGGGCAATGCCTGGGATGCGGCGGACCTGCGCCAGGATACCTTCCTGCGGGTGCTTGCCAGCTCCCAGACCTTGACGGACCTGCAAGAGCCCCGGGCCTATCTGCTGACCGTCGGCAAACGCCTGTTGAGCAATTTCTACACCCGACGCAATCTGGAACAGGCGTATCTCGACGCTTTGGCGAACCTGCCTGAAGCCTGCGCACCGTCTCCGGAACAGCGTTGGCTGCTGCTGGAAACCCTGCAAGCCCTGGACGAATTGCTGGATGGCCTGCCGCCCTTGGTGCGGCGGGCTTTTTTATGGAGCCAGCTCGAAGGCCTGGGCTATCGCGAGATCGCCGAGCGCTTGCAAGTCTCAGAGCGCACCGTGAAGCGCTACATGGCCCAGGCCTATGAGCATTGCCTGTTGGTGGATTTCTGATGCCATCGACGCCATCACCGGAGGCTCGTGAAGCGGCACGGGCGGCTGCCCGTTGGTTGACCCTGATGGAATTCGACGGGGATGCATTCGACTCGGCGGCCTTGCAACGCTGGCGCGACAGTAGCGCTCACCACGAGGCGGCCTGGCAGAAGGCCCAGCGATTGCGCCAGCGTTTTGCCGGGGTACCGGCGTCTCTGGGCATGGCAACCCTGGACCGTCCGGTACTGGCCCGGCGCGCGGTGCTCAAGCGTGCATTGGGCGTCGCCGCGTTGGTCCCGACCGCCTGGCTGTTGGGGCGGGAGCTGCCGCTGGAGGCTTGGCGCGCCGATTTGCACACCGCCACGGGCGAGCAACGGCGCTGGTCGCTGATCGATGGCAGTGCGCTGCAACTGAACACCGACAGTGCCGTCGACCTGGATCTCAAGGCCCGGCGCCTGGTACTGCTGCGCGGTGAGATGGCCCTCAAACTCGCCGGGAGCACGGCGCTGTCCGTTCAGTCACCCTATGGGCTCGTCACGATCCATCGTGGCGAAGTTTGCCTGCACTTGGGCGAGGGCGACTGCCGGGTGTCGGTGGTCAGCGGTTCGGCGTACCTGCAACCCCTGCGGGGACCATCGCTGAGTCTGGAAGAGGGCCAGCAGGTCAACGTCCAGGCCTCGGGCGTGGGGCCGGTGCAGGTGTTCGATGTGGCACAACTGGGCTGGCGTGATGGGGTGCTGGTGGCGCAGGACCAGCCGCTGGGGCATTTCCTGCGGGAGCTGAGCCGCTATCGCCCCGGCGTTCTGCGCTGGGACGAAACCCTGGAACCGCTGCGAATCACCGGCAGCTTCCGCCTGGACAACACCGATCGGATTCTCGCGCTGCTGGCGGCCAGCCTGCCGCTGGACGTGCACATGCGCACTCGTTACTGGGTCACGTTGACGCTTCGCAAAAATCTGGCTTGAGTCCGGTGGGCCTGTCCCCTTTTTTTGTCTCGCTTGTCATTCAAGGCAACTGAACAAAAACGAGAGCGCTTTCCAATGTCCGCAGTTGTACCTTTGCGTTTGCGCCCGGCCTTTGCCGGCCGGCGTCCGCTGTTGAACCTGAGCCTCATGCTGAGCCTGGGTGCCAGCCCGTTTTTCATGTCATCGAGCCAGGCCGAAGAAGCCGCCCGGCGCAGTTATCAGGTGCCAGCCGGCAGCCTCAGCGCGGCGTTGACCCGGTTCGCCGGGTTGGCGGGAGTCAACCTGTCGGTGGACCCGGCCTTGGTGAGCGGACGCAACAGCGCCGGGCTTTCAGGGGAGTTTGAGGTGGAAGAGGGGTTTGCCCGGCTGTTGCGGGGTTCGGGCCTGCAGTTGCAGCCGGTGGGGGAGCAGGCCTACATCCTGATGCCGGCGCCAGAAGGCGGCAGCTTGCAACTGGCGCCCACCTCGATTCTCGGCTCCACGGCTTCGACGGACAGCCCGGTGTACGCCGGCGGCCAGGTGGCACGGCGTGGTTCGCAAGGCCTGCTGGGCTCGCGGGACTTCATGGAAACGCCGTTCAGCATGACCACCTACACCAGCGAGACGGTCAAGAACCAGCAGGCGCGCACCCTGGGCGACCTGATCGCCAGCGACCCCTCGGTCCGCACCACCAACCCGGCGGGCGGACGCTTCGAGCAGTTCACCATTCGCGGTTTCAGCCTGTTCAACAGCGATGTCGCCTACAACGGTCTCTACGGCATCCTGCCGACGTACACGATCGACATGGAGATGGCCGAACGCGTCGACATCCTCAAGGGACCGAGCCAGCTCATCAACGGTATCTCGCCGCGGGGCAGCGTGGGGGGCGGGATCAACGTGGTGCCCAAACGCGCCACCGACAAGCCCATCACCTCGTTCACCGGCAGCTATGCCTCCAACAACCAGCTTGGCGGGGCGGTGGATGTCGGTCGACGCTTTGGTGAAGACGACAAGTTCGGTATTCGTTTCAATGGTGTGAAGCAGGCAGGCGACACCGAATGGGATCACCAGAGCGTGGACCGCGAGATGGCGGTGCTGGGCCTGGATTTTCGCGGTGAACGCCTGCGCCTCTCGACGGACATCGGCCACACCGAACGCAACACCGACGCGCCCCAGGAACGCGTGCAGGTCGGTGCCAATGCTCAGGTCCCTCACGCCAGTGATGTGCGCGACAACTACGCCCAGTCGTGGACCAAGGCGCGCACCCAGGATACCTTCGGCACGGTGAACGCTGAGTTCGATGTCAGCGATTCGGTGATGCTGTATGGCGGTGTCGGCGCGCGCAAGAGCGACCACGACTTCCTTAGGCACAACGTTTCGGTCACCAACGACGCGGGCGACTTCACCGTCCAGCCACGTGACTTTACCCGGGAGGAAAATGTCCGCACGGCCACGGCCGGGGTGCGCAACTGGTTCCATACCGGTCCGGTGAGCCATGAGGTCAACCTGGCCGCCAGTTATTTCTATATGGACTTCGAAAATGGCGGCGCCCGTTACGCCAACGGTCGCAGCAACCTGTATGACCCGGTACAGACCCCGACGCCGAGCACCCCGACCCGACAGGACGACAAGGTCTATACCGAGAACCGCTTCAGCGGCGTGGCCTTGTCCGACACCCTGGGGCTGTTCGAGGATCGCTTGCTGCTGACCCTCGGCGCTCGCTGGCAACGGGTGAAGGTTGATGACTGGACGAATAACGTCAAGGGCGACACCGCCTACGATGAGGAAAAGGTTTCGCCGTCGGGCGGGATCCTGTTCAAGGCGACTGACAAGCTGTCGCTGTATGCCAACTACATGGAAGGCCTGAGCCAGGGCAAGATTGCGCCGTCGACGTCGGTGAACGAGGATGAGATTTTCCCGCCGTTCATCAGCCGCCAGGTCGAAGTGGGCGCCAAGTATGATGCCGGCCCGTTCGCCGTCACCGCCGCCGTTTTTCGAATCAAGCAGCCCGCCTATGCGACCGACGCTACGACATGTGTCTTCGGCCCGAACGGCAAGCGCGAAAACACCGGCGTGGAGTTGAGTGTGTTCGGCGAGCCGCTGAAGGGAACCCGTCTGCTCGGCGGCGTGATGTTCATCGACAGTGAACTGACTGACACCACCGACAGCACCTTCGACGGCAACCGCGCACCGGCCACGCCGAAGTACAACGTCAACCTTGGCGCCGAATGGGACGTGCCAACGGTACAGGGCCTGACTCTGACCAGTCGCGGCATTTATTCCAGCTCGCAGTACCTGGACCAGTCCAACACCAAGGAAATCGACGCCTGGACGCGTTTCGACGTAGGCGCTCGCTACGCGTTCAAGGTCGACGAAAAACACATCACCCTGCGGGCCAACATCGAAAACGTGGCAGACAAGCGCTACTGGAGTTCGGCGGGTGCATCGGATGACAGTGAGCCGGGCTTGACGCTATCGACCCCGCGCACCTACCTGCTTTCCGCGACCGTTGATTTCTAGGCCGATGGGCCGCTCCTGGGAAGGAGCGGCCCAGGTTCAGGTATCGCGAAACAGATCGTGGGCATCCAGCAGTCGCCAGGCGATCTCGGGACGTTTTTCCAGCCCGCGGCGGATGGCGGCGGGGATTGACTGGCGAATCTTGCGGCACAGGCCGGGTTGTTCCTGGAACTCGATGGCGATGCCGCGCATGGTCCGCACTTCGTTGTAGCCGGGCTCGACGCGCAGGCGGATCCCCAGGTTTTCGTACAGGCGTTGTTGCAGGCGCTGGAGTTCGTCGAGGCTCTGGATGTTCTCCAGACGCTCGAGCAGGCGTTTTTCTTCCTGGCGATTGAGACACAGGATGCGCAGGTCGCTGCCAGGCGCTTGCAGCAAGGCATCACGTCCGCAATCGCAGACGCCGGGCGGGCAGGGGGGACGGATCGGGATCGACGCGGTCATGGGCTCCACAAAGTCTGCTGCACAACGAAACAGCGAGCTTATCGCCAGCCTGGGCAATGTGATACCTGGCGGCATGTGGGTCAAGCCTGTTGGAGGGGCCGCTGGTCTGGCAGCGACTGCAGTACTGTGGGAGCGAGCTTGCTCGCGATAGCGGTGGGTCAGTTTGCACACCTGTTGGATCTGCCGCCGTCATCGCGAGCAAGCTCGCTCCCACATTTTTGGATTCCGGCGCACACAAATGCTGTGCTCGACCTCAATCTCCTGTGGGAGCGAGCTTGCTCGCGATAGCGGTGGGTCAGTTTGCGCACCTGTTGGATCTGCCGCCGTCATCGCGAGCAAGCTCGCTCCCACATTTGGATTCCGGTGCACACAAATGCTGTGCTCGACCTCAATCTCCTGTGGGAGCGAGCTTGCTCGCGATAACGGTGGGTCAGTTTGCACACCTGTTGGATCTGCCGCCGTCATCGCGAGCAAGCTCGCTCCCACATTTGGATTCCGGCGCACACAAATGCTGTGTCCGACCTCAATCTCCTGTGGGAGCGAGCTTGCTCGCGATAGCGGTGGGTCAGTTTGCACACCTGTTGGATTTGCTGCCGTCATCGCGAGCAGGCTCGCTCCCACATTTGGATTCCGGCGCACACGAGTGCTGTGCCCGACCTCAATCTCCTGTGGAAGCGAGCTTGCTCGCGATAGCGGTGGGTCAGCCGAGAGGGTTACAACCCCAACTCGGACAATCCCGGATGATCATCCGGCCGGCGGCCCAGGGGCCAGTGGAACTTGCGCTCGCTTTCCTTGATCGGCATGTCGTTGATGCAAGCGTAGCGGTTGTACATCAGACCTTGCTCATCGAACTCCCAGTTTTCATTGCCGTAGGAGCGGAACCAGTTGCCCGAGTCGTCGTGCCATTCGTAGGCATAGCGCACGGCGATGCGGTTATCGGTGAAGGCCCAGAGTTCCTTGATCAGCCGGTAATCCAATTCCTTGGCCCATTTGCGGGTCAGGAACGCCTTGGCTTCTTCGCGGTTGTGCGCGAATTCGGCGCGGTTACGCCATTGGGTGTCCAGCGTGTAGGCCAGGGATACTTTTTGCGGGTCGCGAGAGTTCCAGCCGTCTTCGGCCAGGCGAACTTTCTCGATCGCCGATTCACGGGTGAACGGCGGCAGTGGCGGACGAACTTCAGAAGAGGCAGACATGGCGAATCTCCAATGAGTGGATGAATGACGCAGGGTTCAACGATCAGGTGTGTAGCAATATCTTCAACAGGTCCTGGGCGTGGTCAGCCGCGCTGTGGTCGCCCATGACCAGCGCCACGGTAATGGCGCCGTCGATCAGAATCAGTAGCTGGCGGGCCAGGGCGTCCGGATTCTCGACGCCTTGTTCGACGCACAGTCGGGTCACGTAATCGAGCAGCTTCTGTTTGTGCATCTTCGCCACCTGGCGGACCGGATCCTGTGGATCGCCGGTTTCGCCGCTGGTATTGATGAAGGCACAACCGCGAAAACCTTCGCTGTCGAACCAGCCCTTGAGCACGGTGAACAGGTTGAGCAGTCGCGCCGTCGGCGTGGGCGCCTTGTCCACTTCGCTGCTGAACCAGTGCATCCAGCGCTCGTCCCGCCGCTCGAGGGCGGCCACGATCAGGTCGTCCTTGTTGGCGAAGTAGCGATAGACACTTTTCCTGGAAACGCCGGCGGTTTTCACCAGAAGGTCCATGCCGGTGGCGGCGATGCCACTTCTATAGATCAACTTTTCGGCGACATCGAGGATGATGTCTCGTGTTTCATTACCAGTGATTTCGTTCATGGGGTAAAAGTAGAACGATCGTTCTCCTTGGTCAAGTTGTTTTTTTCTTGACGACAGGAAGACCCGAACCCATCCATGGTGTAAGCTCATCCGTTCTATGGAATCGACCTTTTTGCGAGCCCTATGCCGTCGCTCTTCAAACGCTCCCTGCTGCCCAAGCTGCGCAGCTTTGCACTGACCGCCGACGCGGTGACCATCCTCGATGGCGCTGCCCAATTCCGCCGTTGCCTGCTGGAGAAAATCGCCCAGGCCACCCAGCGCATCTACATCGTCGCCCTCTACCTGCAACAGGACGAGGCTGGCCAGGAAATTCTCGATGCCCTGCATGCCGCCAAAGCGGCGCGTCCGGAACTGGACGTGGTCGTGGTCGTGGACTGGTTGCGAGCCCAGCGGGGGCTGATTGGCGCCAAGAAGCAGCCGGGCAACTCGGCGTGGTACCAGGAACAGACCCGTACCCATGCCAGTGAAGTGCCGATCTACGGCGTGCCGGTGCAGACCCGCGAACTGTTCGGCGTGTTGCATTTGAAAGGTTTCGTGATCGATGACTGTGTGCTCTACAGCGGCGCCAGTCTGAATAACGTCTACTTGCACAAGTTCGATAAATACCGCTACGACCGCTACCACCTGCTGCAGAACACGGCACTGGCCGACTCGATGCATCACTTGGTGCAGCATGGCCTGATCACCTCCAGGGCCGTGCATCGCCTGGACCTGCCCAACCTGCCCAGCACCCGTAGTTTGCGCAAGGACATCGGTGACCTGCGCAGCCGTCTCAAATATGCGACCTATGACACCAGCGTCGGCAGCCTCGACAAGAGCGGCCTGTCGGTGAGCCCGTTGCTGGGCGTGGGCAAGAACAACCCCCTGAGCCGGGTGATCGGTGAACTGATCGCCAGCAGCCGCCAGCAACTGACCATCTGTACCCCGTATTTCAACCTGCCCCTGGCCGTGACCCGGGAGCTCAACCGCGCCCTGGCCCGCGGGGTCAAGATCGACATCATCGTTGGCGACAAGACCGCCAACGACTTCTACATTCCGCCAAGCGAGCCGTTCAAGATCATCGCGGCGCTACCATATCTCTACGAAATCAGCCTGCGACGTTTCGCCAAACGGCATCAGCACGCGATCGACAGCGGCCAATTGAACCTGCACCTGTGGCGTGACGGGGACAACACCTATCACCTCAAGGGCATGTGGGTCGACGAGCGCTACACCTTGCTGACCGGCAACAACCTCAACCCGCGGGCCTTTCGTCTGGACCTGGAAAACGCGCTGTTGCTGGATGACCCCAAGGGCGAATTGCTGGCGCCGCGCCAGGCCGAGCTTGAGCGGATCTACTGCCACACCCGCCGGATCGAACGTTACCTGGACCTGGAAACCCTGCCGGATTACCCCGAGGCCGTGGCCAGGTTCCTGAAGCGGGTCAGCCGGGTGCGGATAGAACGGCTGCTTTACCGGATCCTGTGAACACCCGCGCCATGTCGGAAAAAGACACCATCTCCATCCAGCTGGTGCGTGAGGCATTGCTGCAAAGCTGCGCACCCGGGGCGGCCACCGAGGAGGTCCTGAGCCAGGTCGGCATAGCCCCGGCGCTGCTCGACGATCCCCAGGCGCGGGTCCCGGCCCATGCCTATGCGCGGCTCTGGCGGTTGCTGGCCCAGCGCCTGGATGACGAATTTTTCGGCATGGACCCGCGCAAGCTCAAGTCCGGCAGCCTGGCATTTCTTTGCCAGTGCGCCATGGCCCAGCCCACGCTGGCGAGCGGCTTGACGGCGGGGCTGGGGTTTCTGTCGCTGATGCTCGAACGCCTGCCGGCCCAGTGGGTGCGCCAGCAAAGCCTGGCGGAGATCGTGCTGCTGGAAGACGATCAGGCGCCGCGCCGAGCGTTTACTTACTTCACCTACTGGATGATCGTCCATGGCGTGGCCTGCTGGCTGGCCGGGCGGCGCATTCCCATCCTGTCTGTCGAACTGCGCTGCCCGGCGCCGGATTTCTGCGACGACTACCGGGTGATGTTCTCCCAGAACCTGCGCTTTGACCGGCCGCGCACCCGGATGATTTTCGCCGCCGAATGCCTCGACCTGCCCATCCGGCGCAACGCTGACGAGCTCAAGCGCTTTCTGGCCCGGGCCCCGGCCAACATCCTGGTCAAATACCGCGATCCGCAAAGCCTGGCCAGTCGTATCCGGCACGACCTGCGGCAACTGCCCGCCGAACAGTGGCCGGAAACCGAGGCCCTGGCCCAGCAGTTGTGCGTGTCCGCCTCGACCCTGCGCCGACGTCTGGCGGAGGAGGGCCAGACTTACCAAGGCCTCAAGGACAGCGTGCGCAAGGATCTGGCGATCACCTGGCTGGCCGAGCCGTCCATCAGTTTCGTCGAAATCGCCTCGCGCCTGGGTTTTGCCGATGCCAGCTCCTTCTACAAGGCGTTTCGCAAATGGTCCGGGTCCAACCCGGGGCATTATCGCAGCCTGATTCTCAACGACCCGGATTGATCCATCGGGCGGTCTCCAATCTTGTGCCGACCCAAGCCCCCTGTGGGAGCAAGCTTGCTCGCGATAGCGGTGGTTCAGTCGCCTCGTCATTGACTGCCATACCCTCATCGCGAGCAAGCGCGCTCCCACAGAGGCTTTCGCTTGGCAAGTTGGCACGCTCATAAAACCGTCATTTTTCTTTGATACAAGCCTGTGCAGGCGCCGGAAAAGCCGGGCCATCCATCAGGGTAGTGTATGCACGTGACCGTTTTGGGCAGCGTATGAGCGTATTGGTCACCGGTGCCGCAGGATTTATCGGTTTTCATACCGCCAGACGGTTGTGCAACGAAGGCCATCAAGTCATCGGCATCGACAACCTCAACAGCTACTACAGCGTCGAGCTGAAACAGGACCGACTTGCACAGTTGGCCGAATGCCGCAACTTCCGCTTCCAGCGGCTGGATGTGGCCGACAAACCGGCGCTGCTGGAGTTGTTTGCGCAAAACGCGTTCGAGTCCGTCGTCCACCTGGCGGCCCAGGCCGGCGTGCGCCACTCCATCGATAATCCCGACCTGTATGCCCAAAGCAACCTGGTGGGGTTCCTCAACGTGTTGGAAGCCTGTCGTGCCCACCGGCCGGCGCATCTGGTGTTCGCCTCGAGCAGCTCGGTGTATGGCTTGAACGACCAGTTGCCGTATGCCACGACCGATCCGGTGGATCAGCCCGTGTCTTTTTATGCGGCGACCAAGCGCGCCAATGAACTGATGGCCCACGCTTACTCGCATCTCTACGGGATTCCCACCACCGGCCTGCGGTTTTTCACTGTATATGGGCCGTGGGGACGGCCCGACATGGCACCGTTCAAATTCACCGACGCCATCCTCAACGGTCGCGCCATTGATCTCTATAACGACGGCGCGATGTCGCGGGACTTCACCTACATCGACGACATCGTCGAAGGCCTGGTGCGGTTGTTGCCGCGCCCGCCTGCCAATGAAACAGGCGTGCGCCACAAGCTCTACAACATCGGCTTCGGCGCTCCGGTGAAGCTCTTGCAGTTTGTCGAGTGCCTGGAAGAGGCCCTGGGCATTCCCGCGATCAAGCATTTCTTGCCGTTGCAAGCGGGTGACGTGGTCGACACGTGGGCGGACACGCGCGAGCTGGAAGAGCACATAGGGTTTCGCCCGCAGGTCGCGGTGCCCGTCGGTGTGCAGTCGTTTGTCGATTGGTACCGCGCGTATTACCGCGTTTAACCCCTCAGCTTTTTTACTGGAGCGTCATGCACGAAACCCTTTATGTGTCGGTCCTGATTCCGGCAAAGAACGAAGCCGGCAACCTCATTCCACTGCTGGAAGAGGTGCGGGCGGCGCTGGTCGACGAGGCCTTCGAAGTCATCGTGGTCGACGATGGCAGCACAGACGCCACCGCCGCTGAACTGCGGGCGTTGCAAGGCAGTGGCTATCGCCAGTTGCGGGTACTCAGCCATGCCCGTTCCCTCGGGCAGAGCACCTCGATCTACCACGCGGCTGAAGTGGCCCGCGGGCATTGGCTGGCAACCCTCGATGGCGACGGGCAGAACGACCCGGCCGACCTGCCAAAGATGCTCGACCTGGTGCGCGGTTCGGAGGGAACGCCTGCCGGCGTGAAGCTGGTGGCGGGGCATCGCGTCAACCGCCGGGACACGACGAGCAAGCGTTGGGCCTCGCGGTTCGCCAACAAACTGCGGGCCAGCCTGCTCAAGGACCAGACGCCCGATACCGGTTGCGGCATCAAGTTGATCGAGCGCGAGGCGTTTTTGCGCCTGCCGTATTTCGATCATATGCATCGCTTTATTCCGGCGCTGATCCGCCGTCACAACGGCCGGATGCTGGTTCACCCGGTGAATCACCGTGAGCGCGGGGCCGGGGTGTCCAACTACGGCAACCTCGACCGGGCGCTGGTGGGCATTGTCGATCTGTTCGGGGTGTGGTGGTTGATAAGACGCACCCGCCTGGATATCAACGCACAAGAAACCGAGGTGTGACATGGGCAGAGAAACGTTGTGGCTGGCCGTTGGCTTCGGCGGCCAGTTGGCCTTCACCGGACGTTTTGTCCTGCAATGGCTGTACAGCGAGTACAAGAAGCGCAGCGTGATACCCGTGGGTTTCTGGTACTTGAGCATCATCGGCAGCGCGCTGTTGCTGGCCTATGCCATCTACCGCGAAGACCCGGTGTTCATTGTCGGCCAGTCCTTCGGCTTCATCGTTTACCTGCGCAATTTGCAGTTGATCGCCAAGCATCACGAGCAGGAAAACCGCGAACTGGCCGAGAAGGGCTGAGACGGTGCGGATACAATTGTCTTCCTCGCGACTGGAGCTTCTGGCGCTGGTGGTATTGGCCTTGATCATGGTGGGCGCCGGCCTGGGTTGGCGCCAACCGATGAACGTCGATGAAGAGCGCTTCCTCGGCGTTGCCCTGGAGATGCTGCAGGACGGCTCATGGTTCATTCCCCATCGCGCCGGGGAAATCTACGCCGACAAGCCGCCGTTGTTCATGTGGGCGGTGGCGTCGTTCGTGCAATTGGCCCACCTGCCGAAAGTCGCCCTGTACCTGCCCGCGCTGTTGGCCGGCGTCGTCACCACCGCATGCCTGTATGACCTGGGCCGGCGCTTGTGGGGGCGACGCGTCGGAGGGATCGCCGCGCTCTTGTTTCTGGCCACCTACCAGACCTACAGCATCCTGCGCACCGGGCAAATCGATGGTTTTCTTGCACTCTGGACCAGCCTGGGGATCTATGGCTTGTGCCGGCATTTGATGCTCGGCCCGGCGTGGCGCTGGTATTACGTGGCCTGCGCGGCGATGGGGCTGGGGGTCATCAGCAAAGGCGTGGGTTTTTTGCCGGTGTTGATGCTGATTCCCTACGCCTATGGTGTGCGTCGAGGGTGGAAAGGCCTGGTGTCCATGCCGGGCAAGGCAGGGGCCTGGTGGCTGGGGCTGGTTGTGGCGCTGGTGGCCATCGCGCTTTGGCTTGGGCCTTTGTTGCTGATTGTGTGGCAGGGCAGCCCCGACAGCCTGGCGTACGCCCAGGAAATCCTGCTGAAGCAGACGGCGGGGCGTTATGCCAATGCCTGGGAGCACCGCGAACCCTTCTGGTATTTCTTCGTTCAGGTGATTCCGAAATACTGGCTGCCGATCTTTTTCATGCTGCCATGGCTGGTACCGGCCTGGCGCAGGCAGTTGCTCAAGCATGACGGTCGCGTGCTGGTGCTGCTGGGGTGGGTGATGCTGGTGCTGTTGTTCTTCAGCCTGAGCAGTGGCAAGCGCAAGCTGTATATCTTTCCCGCGTTGCCGGCCTTGATCCTGCTGGTCGCGCCGCTGGTGCCGTGGATGCTGCACCGCTGGTTCAGCCGGCGTCCGAGGGGCAGGGCGGTATTCACTGCCTTGACGGTGGTGTGGTTGTGCGCCTGGTTTGTGCGCGGCTTCATCGAGCCCTACAGGGAAGGCATCAACCCCCACCAGACCTTGATGCGTGATGTCGCGGGGCTGACTTCAAATGCCGAGTTGGTGCTCGTCGGGTGGCGCGAGGGCCATTGGCTGTTCGCCCAGCAGCCCATCGTGCACTTTGGCTTCCATGACCGCCAGTCCCTGGAACGATCCGCCACCTGGCTGCGCGGCCACCCGCAGGCCTTTGCCTTGGTGCCCGCTCGGGACCTGGCGCGCTGCTACGATCCGCAAAAGGCGCGCCGGGTCGGCGATACCTCGCGGGCCGAGTGGTTCCTGGTGGGGCCTGATGCGGACAACCAGCGCTGCCAGTCCCCGGTGCCGGAGAAGGTTTACTCATTTGCCTGGAAGCAGCCCTTGTAGCGGCTGGACTGCCGCCATCGCGAGTAAGCTCGCTCCCACAGAGGATGTGAGGTGGGTCTCGATTCTGTGATCGCCCAACCTCCCCATGTGGGAGCGAGCTTGCTCGCGAAAACGGCCTGACTGGCAATACCCCCCTCGAACCATGGCCAAACCAGTCAAGCAACTTGATGGCTTTGACCATTGCCGCCACCGCCCTTCGGCGCGAGTATTTGTCTGCTCTTCACGGTTCCCCCAGCCAATAAAAAGTACAGAGGGATTCTGGTCATGCGCGATTATTCGTCCGCCACGTCACAGTTCGATTACCTGCAAACCGTCAACGCCGCGCTGCACGGCTCGCTAGAGGCGCTCAATGCCTGTGTCGAGTGTTGCGACCGGCATGCGTTGCCGGGTCGCATCGCTTTGTTCTGGGAGGGCCGTGACGGCAGCGAAGCCACCTGGACTTACCGCGACCTGCAGGACAATGCCGCACGGTTCGCCAACTTCCTGCGCGCTCAAGGCGTCGGCAAGGGTGACAAAGTGGCCGGCCTGCTGCCGCGCACTGCGGAACTCTTGATCGTCGTACTCGCCACCTGGCGTATCGGGGCGGTGTATCAACCGCTGTTCACCGCGTTCGGGCCCAAGGCCATCGAGCACCGCCTCGGCAGCTCGGGCGCACGGATCGTCGTGACCGACGCCGTCAACCGTCCCAAACTCAATGAAGTCGCCGGTTGCCCCACCATCGTCACGGTCGGCGGCGAGAAGGGCCAGGGCATCGTGCGGGGCGATTACAGTTTCTGGGCCGAAGTGGCGAACCACTCCAACCAATGCGAACCGCTGATGCTCACCGGCGAAGATCCGTTTTTACTGATGTTCACCTCCGGCACCACGGGACCTGCCAAGGCGCTGTCGGTGCCGCTCAAAGCCATCGTGGCGTTCCGGAGCTACACCCGTGACGCGGTGGACCTGCGCCCTGAAGACGCCTTCTGGAACGTCGCCGACCCGGGTTGGGCCTACGGCATTTATTTTGGCGTGACCGGGCCGCTGGCCATGGGGCATCCGATCACCTTCTACGATGGCCCGTTCACCCTGGAAAGCACCTGCCGGATCATCAACAAGTACGGCATCACCAACCTGACCGGCTCGCCCACCGCCTATCGGCTGTTGATCGCCGGAGGCGAGCAGTTTGCCCGCTCGATCAAGGGCAAGCTGCGCATCGTCAGCAGTGCCGGCGAGCCATTGAACCCAGAGGTGATCCGCTGGTTCGCCGACAACTTGAACGTGGTGATCCACGACCATTACGGCCAGACCGAACTGGGCATGGTGCTGTGCAACCACCACGGGCTGGAACACCCGGTGCACCTGGGGGCGGCCGGTTTCGCCTCGCCGGGCCACCGGATTGTGGTGTTGGATGAAGAGCAACGCGAGCTGGGTGTGGGCCAGCCGGGCATTCTCGCGGTGGACCGCAGCCAGTCGCCCATGTGCTGGTTCGCCGGTTACGAAGGCGCGCCGACCAAGGCTTTCGTTGGCGACTACTACTTGAGCGGCGACACCGTGGAGCTGAATCCGGATGGCAGCATCAGCTTCGTCGGCCGCAGCGACGATGTGATCACCACCTCCGGCTACCGGGTCGGTCCGTTCGATGTGGAAAGTGCGCTGATCGAACACCCGGCCGTGGTCGAGGCGGCGGTGATCGGCAAGCCTGATCCAGAGCGCACCGAGTTGGTGAAGGCCTTCGTGGTGCTCAGCACCCAGTATCGCGCCTCACCGGAGCTGGCGGAGGAATTGCGCCTGCATGTGCGCAAGCGCCTGGCGGCCCATGCCTACCCCCGTGAAATCGAATTTGTCAGCGACTTGCCGAAGACCCCGAGCGGCAAGTTGCAGCGCTTTATCTTGCGCAACCAGGAAATCGCCAAAGCCCAAGAAGCTACGGCGCAAAACGTTTCAGCTTGAATCCAAGGAAACCATGATGCAGATCGACAACAAGATTTTCCTCGTCAGCGGCGGTGCTTCCGGCCTTGGCGCGGCCACCGGTGAAATGCTGGTCAAGGCCGGCGCCAAGGTGATGCTGGTGGACCTCAACGCCGACGCCGTGGCCGCCCAGGCGCAAAAGCTGGGTTGCCAGAGCGTGGTGGCCGATATCAGCAACGAAGGGGCGGCTGAAGCGGCAGTCAAGGCGACGGTCACGGCGTTCGGCGGTCTGAATGGCCTGGTGAATTGCGCCGGTATCGTGCGCGGCGAGAAGATCCTCGGCAAGAACGGCCCTCATGGCCTGGACAGCTTCAGCCAGGTGATCAACGTCAACCTGATCGGCAGCTTCAACTTACTGCGCCTGGCGGCTGCGGCCATCGCCGAAACCGAGGCCAACGCCGACGGCGAGCGCGGGGTGATCATCAACACCGCTTCGGTAGCGGCCTTCGACGGCCAGATCGGCCAGGCCGCCTACGCGGCCTCCAAAGGCGCCATCGCCAGTCTGACGTTGCCGGCCGCCCGTGAGCTGGCGCGCTTCGGTATCCGGGTGATGACCATTGCCCCGGGGATTTTCGAAACCCCGATGATGGCCGGCATGACGCCTGAAGTGCGTGATTCCCTGGCCGCCGGCGTGCCGTTTCCGCCGCGCCTTGGGAAGCCTTCCGAGTACGCGGCGCTGGTCAGGCATATCATTGAGAACAGCATGCTCAACGGCGAGGTGATCCGTCTCGACGGTGCCTTGCGTATGGCAGCCAAATAAGTAAGGAGGATTCATGATGTCCAACGATCCTATTGTCATCGTCAGCGCCGTCCGTACCCCCATGGGCGGTTTCCAGGGCGAACTGAAAAGCCTCACCGCGCCGCAACTGGGTGCCGCCGCTATCAAGGCCGCCGTGGAGCGGGCCGGTATCGCGCCGGGTGCGGTTGAAGAAGTGCTGTTCGGTTGCGTGCTCGCCGCTGGCCTGGGCCAGGCACCGGCACGTCAGGCCGCGCTGGGCGCCGGGCTCGACAAGTCGACCCGCTGCACCACGCTCAACAAGATGTGCGGTTCGGGCATGGAAGCGGCTATCCTCGCCCATGACATGCTCATCGCCGGCAGCGCCGAGGTGGTGGTGGCCGGTGGCATGGAGAGCATGTCCAACGCCCCGTACCTGCTGGATCGCGCCCGCGGCGGTTATCGCATGGGCCATGGCCGGGTGCTTGACCATATGTTCCTCGATGGCCTGGAAGACGCCTACGACAAAGGTCGGCTGATGGGCACCTTCGCCGAAGATTGCGCCGAGGCCAATGGCTTGAGTCGCGAGGCCCAGGACGCCTTTGCCATTGCGTCCACCACCCGCGCCCAGCAGGCGATCAAGGACGGCAGTTTCGACGCCGAGATCGTGCCGTTGCAGGTCATGGCAGGCAAGGAACAAGTGACCATCCGCCACGACGAGCAGCCACCCAAAGCGCGGATCGACAAGATCGCCTCGCTCAAGCCGGCGTTCCGCGAGGGCGGCACGGTGACGGCCGCCAACGCCAGTTCCATTTCCGATGGCGCCGCTGCCCTGGTGCTGATGCGCCAGAGCCAAGCGGTCCAGCGCGGCCTCAAGCCTTTGGCGGTGATCCACGGTCACGCGGCGTTTGCCGATACTCCGAGCCTGTTTCCCACCGCACCGATTGGCGCTGTGAAGAAACTGATGCACAAAACCGGTTGGTCGCTGGATCAAGTCGACCTGTTCGAAGTCAACGAAGCCTTTGCCGTGGTCGGGCTGGTGACCATGGACAAGCTGGAGATTGCCCATGACAAGGTCAACGTCCACGGCGGCGCCTGTGCGCTGGGCCACCCGATTGGCGCGTCTGGCGCACGGATCCTCGTGACCCTGCTGTCAGCCCTGCGCCAGAAGGGTCTCAAGCGCGGCGTCGCGGCGATCTGCATCGGCGGCGGCGAAGCCACGGCCATGGCCGTTGAATGCCTGTATTAAGGAACCACCATGCTCCCGACTGAAGAACAGACCCAAATCCGCGACATGGCCCGGCAGTTCGCCCAGGACCGCCTGAAACCGTTCGCCGCCGAATGGGACCGCGAGCACCGCTTCCCCCGGGAAGCCATCGCTGAAATGGCCGAGCTGGGCTTTTTCGGCATGCTGGTGCCGGAACAGTGGGGCGGCTGTAACACCGGTTACCTGGCCTATGCGATGACCTTGGAGGAAATCGCCGCTGGTGACGGTGCCTGCTCGACCATCATGAGCGTGCACAACTCGGTGGGCTGCGTGCCGATCCTCAAGTTCGGCAACGATGAGCAGAAGGCGAAATTCCTCACGCCCCTGGCCAGTGGCGCGATGCTTGGCGCCTTCGCCCTGACCGAGCCCCAGGCCGGTTCGGACGCCAGCAGCCTCAAGACGCGGGCGCGGCTGGAGGGGGATCATTACGTGCTCAACGGTTGCAAGCAGTTCATCACCTCGGGGCAGAACGCCGGGGTGGTCATTGTGTTTGCGGTGACTGATCCGAGCGCCGGCAAGCGTGGCATCAGTGCGTTCATCGTGCCGACCGATTCGCCGGGCTACAGCGTGGCGCGGGTCGAAGACAAACTCGGCCAGCATGCGTCCGACACCTGCCAGATCCTCTTTGAAGAGGTGAAGGTGCCGGTGGGCAACCGCCTGGGCGAGGAGGGTGAGGGCTACAAGATCGCCCTGGCGAACCTGGAAGGCGGACGGGTAGGCATCGCGGCGCAAGCGGTGGGCATGGCTCGGGCCGCGTTCGAAGCGGCCCGGGATTATGCCCGGGAGCGCTCCAGTTTCGGCAAGCCGATCATCGAGCACCAGGCCGTGGCGTTCCGCCTGGCCGACATGGCGACCCAGATCGCCGTGGCCCGGCAAATGGTGCACTACGCCGCCGCCCTGCGGGACAGCGGCCAGCCTGCTTTGGTGGAGGCATCCATGGCCAAGCTGTTTGCTTCGGAAATGGCCGAGAAGGTCTGCTCCATGGCGTTGCAGACCCTGGGCGGTTACGGTTACCTCAACGACTTCCCGCTGGAGCGCATCTACCGCGACGTGCGGGTCTGTCAGATCTACGAAGGCACCAGCGACATTCAGCGCATGGTCATTTCGCGCAATCTTTGAGTAGGAGCTGCCGCAGGCTGCGATCTTTTGATTTTGCTTTCGTTCAAGACTCAATTGGCGGGAAAAGATCGCAGCCTTCGGCAGCTCCTACAGGGCATCGAGTCAAATACAGCGTTTAACAGGAGTCCTGCATGAGCTACGAAACGATTTTATTGGAGATCAAGGACCGCGTCGGCCTGATCACCCTCAACCGTCCCCAGGCCTTGAACGCCTTGAATGCGCAGATCGTCAGCGAGCTGAACCAGGCGCTGGACAGCCTGGAGGCGGATCCGAGCATTGGCTGCATCGTGTTGACGGGCTCGAAGAAAGCCTTCGCCGCCGGTGCCGACATCAAGGAAATGGCTGAGCTGACCTACCCGCAGATCTACCTGGACGACCTGTTCAGCGACAGTGACCGCGTGGCCAACCGTCGCAAGCCGATCATCGCGGCGGTGAACGGTTTTGCCTTGGGCGGTGGCTGCGAGCTGGCGTTGATGTGCGACTTCATCCTGGCCGGTGACAATGCCAAGTTCGGCCAGCCGGAAATCAACCTCGGCGTGCTGCCGGGCATGGGCGGCACCCAGCGCCTGACCCGGGCGGTGGGCAAGGCCAAAGCCATGGAAATGTGCCTGACCGGGCGCTTTATCGACGCGGTAGAAGCCGAACGCTGCGGTATCGTCGCCCGGATCGTACCGGCCGATGAACTGCTGGACGATGCGCTGAAAACCGCAGCGTTGATTGCCTCCAAGTCGGTGCCCATCAGCATGATGGTCAAGGAAAGCGTCAACCGCGCGTTTGAAGTCAGCCTGTCTGAAGGCGTACGTTTCGAGCGCCGGGTATTCCACGCGGCGTTTGCGACGCAGGATCAGAAAGAAGGCATGGCGGCATTCGTGGCCAAGCGCGCGGCGGCGTTTCAGGATAAGTAAGGCGGCGTTCCGGCTGACGCCATCGCGAGCAAGCTCGCTCCCACAGTGGATTTGAGGTGTACGCGTCATCTGTGTACGCCATCAAACCCTGTGGGAGCGGGCTTGCCCGCGAAGACGCCGGCACATCCAGCATAGAAGTCACTGACCCACCGCTTTCGCGAGCAAGCCCGCTCTCACAGTGGATTTGGGGTGTACGCGTCATCTGTGTACGCCATCAAACCCTGTGGGAGCGGGCTTGCCCGCGAAGACGCCGGCACATCCAGCATAGAAGTCACTGACCCACCGCTTTCGCGAGCAAGCTCGCTCCCACAGTGGATTTGGGGTGTACGCGTCATCTGTGTACGCCATCAAACCCTGTGGGAGCGGGCTTGCCCGCGAAAGACGCCGGCACATCCAACATAGAAGTCACTGACCCACCGCTTTCGCGAGCAAGCTCGCTCCCACAGTGGATTTGGGGTGTACGCGTCATCTGTGTACGCCATCAAACCCTGTGGGAGCGGGCTTGCCCGCGAAGACGCCGGCACATCCAGCATAGAAGTCACTGACCCACCGCTTTCGCGAGCAAGCTCGCTCCCACACTGCATCTCAGGTGTACGCAGCATTTGCGTACACCACTGGACACTGTGGGAGCGAGCTTGCTCGCGATGCTTTTTCCAGCCATCACACCAGGTAGTGTTTCAACTCCCGGGCGATGACCATTCGCTGGATCTCGCTCGACCCTTCATAGATCTGGGTAATCCGCGCGTCGCGGTAGTAGCGCTCTACCGGATAATCCTCGAGATACCCGTACCCACCGTGAATCTGTATGGCCGAGGAGCAGACTTTCTCGGCCATTTCCGAGGCAAACAGCTTGGCCTGGGAGGCTTCCGACAGGCATGGCTTGCCGGCGCTGCGCAGGCGGGCGGCGTGGAGGATGAGCAGGCGGGTGGCGTTGATGCGGGTGTGCATGTCGGCCAACAGGTTGGCGATGCTCTGGTGCTCGATGATCGGCTTGTCGAACTGGACGCGATCGCGCGCGTAGGCCAGCGCCGCTTCGAACGCCGCGCGGGCGATGCCCAAAGCTTGCGCCGCGATGCCGATGCGACCGCCTTCCAGGTTGGACAAAGCGATGGCCAAGCCTTTGCCACGCGCGCCCAGCAGGTTGGCCTCGGGGATGGTGCAGTTGTTCAAGGTAACCGCGCAGGTGTCCGAAGCGCGGATGCCCATCTTGTGTTCGGTGCGATCGACGATGAACCCGGGTGTATCCGTGGGCACCAGGAACGCCGAAATGCCTTTTTTGCCCAGCTCCGGATCCGTTACGGCAAACACGATGGCCAGTTTCGCCCGCTTGCCGTTGCTGACGAACTGCTTGGCGCCGTTGATCACCCACTGGCCATCGCGCAGCTCGGCCCGGGTGCGCAGGTTGTGGGCTTCGGAACCGGCCTGGGGTTCGGTCAGGCAGAAGCAGCCAATGGCCTGGCCACTGGCGAGCTCGGCCAGCCACGTCTGTTTCTGTTCAGCGGTGCCAAAATTCAGGACCGGCCCGCAACCCACCGAGTTGTGAATGCTCATCAGCGCCCCGGTGGCGCCGTCGCCCGCGGAGATTTCCTCCACCGCCAGGGCATAGGCCACGTAATCGACGTAGGTGCCGCCCCATTCTTCCGGAACCACCATCCCCAACAGGCCCAGTTCACCCATCTTCGCCACCAGGCCGTCGTCAATCCAGCCGGCCTTTTCCCACGCCTGGGCATGGGGGGCGATTTCACCTCGGGCGAAGTCCCGGGCCATGTCGCGGATCATCACTTGTTCTTCGGTCAGTTCGAGGTCGTGCATGGCTCAGCTCCCGTGGTCGTCGAAGCCGTCGAAGAAACTCGCCACATGGTCGGCGTCCAACGCCTCCAGGGTCGGCGGGTTCCAGCGGGGGTTCTTGTCTTTGTCGATCAGCAAGGCGCGTACGCCTTCGATCAGGTCTCCGCGTTCGAACCATTGCCGGTCCAGGTGCAGCTCCAGGGCAAAACAGTCTTCCAGGCTCAGATGCCGACCGCGCCGCAGCATTTCCAGGGTCACGGCCATGGCCAGGGGCGAGCGACTGTCCAGCACGTCGGCGGTCTTCAGCGACCATTCGTGGCTGTTGGCGACAGTGACCTGGCGCAACTGCTCGACCATGCTTGGCACATCGGGCAGGGCAAAGAAATGGTCAATGGCCGGCCGCAAATCGGCCAGAGGGGGCGCAGGGAGCTGTTGCTGGCCGAGTTTGGCCAGCAGGCTTTGCAGGTCCTTGAGCGGCATGTCGTGCCACTCAAGTCGATCGAGACGCTCGTCGAGCTGCTTGAGCTTGTGGCTATCGAGGTACCAGTCGGCGAGCCCGCAATACAATGCATCGGCGGCGCGGATCTGTACGCCGCTGACCCCCAGGTAGATCCCCAGCTCACCGGGAATGCGCGACAGGAAATAACTGCCGCCCACGTCCGGGAAATAACCGATGGCGACTTCCGGCATGCCCAGGCGACTGCGTTCAGTCACGATCCGCAGGTCGGCGCCTTGCACCAAACCCATGCCGCCACCCAGCACGAAGCCGTCCATCAGGGCGAGGATCGGTTTGCGATAATGGTGGATCGTCAGGTCGAGGGCGTATTCTTCGACGAAGAAATCTTCATGCAGGGTGTCGCCCTGCTTGTGGCTGTCGTACAGCGAGCGGATATCACCGCCGGCGCAGAAGGCCTTGTCGCCCGCGCCACGCAGTACCACCGCGCGAATGTGTGGGTCGAGTGCCCAAGTATCGAGTTGTTGCTGCAAGCTGCGCACCATGCCCAGAGTGAGGGCATTGAGGCCGGCGGGGCGGTTCAGGGTCAAGTGGCCAATGTGATTGCGAACGTCGACCAGCACCTCGTGGGCCACGGTTTCCATGGTTTCCGCAGCTTGGGATGAAACCTGAGCTGTCATCGCTAACTCCCTGCTTTTATTGTTTTTTACGAATGGTGTCGCGCGTACCCGTTCAGGATCGTACCAGTGCAAATTTGCCTTGCACAACCGGGATACGTGCAGGTCATGTCTGCATATTTATAGCAGCCACAGGCTCAACCGCGACCGGAAAGCACCTCCGCGATGCTGCGGCGCCTGGCGTTTCGTTCGCTGGCATGGATCAATTGCTCAAGATCTTCCGGGGTGACGTCGAAGAAGGCCTCCATTTCCGCCAGGGCTAATTTCAGGTCTTCGGCGGTGATGGCGTGTCGGTCGACGGGAGGGTGGTCAGCCGGTATGACGGCCGCCGGTTCGCTGGCGCGCTTGGGATAGCGCACACGCGTGAGGTTGTTGTAGCCCAGTGCAAAGGCGAGCAGCCCGCAGCCGGCCAACATGGCCGCGCCGACCGCCTGCCAGTCCAAGGCAACGATGGACGGATCCGCCAGCACCAAGGTCGCCGCCAGGGCGCCTGCCGGTGGGTGCAGGCAACGCAGCCAACACATCAACACCAGCGCCATACCGGCCGCCAGGCAGGCGCTGCCCAGGGTCCGCCCCAATACATGGGCCACCAGCAGTGCCACGACCGATGCACAGAGGTAGCCGCCGACAATCGACCAGGGCTGGGCAAGGGCGCCCGAGGACACGGCAAACAACAGCACGGCCGAAGCGCCGAGAGGGCCGATCAGGTGTTGCGCCACCTCAAGGCCAAAGACCTGACCACATAGCCAGACACTGAACATTGTTCCCAGCGCCATGCCGATGGCGGCGCGGCTCCATTCGGTGGGACGGGTATTGATAGCGGCGGGGAACCAGCGAGAAAGCATTAAGCGAGAATCCAAAAAACGAACAAAAAAAGGGGCTTACGGGAAAAACCCAGAAAGCCCTTTAAGTGTTCCAACAGTTGGGGGAGGAACGGTGCACAGTGTGCCTCCCACAACCTTTGCTTACAAATTCATATTAATGCAGGTTGAGTGCATTAATTTTGAGGTAACGGTCAGGTTCAAGCGCTTCTTGAGGCGGGGTACCACGTTTGCTGGGCGATGGGCAGGTTGCGTGATTGGCCGCGGCCCATCGGAAAATAGGTAAAGCCCTTGTCTGCCATGCGTTCCGGGTCGAACAGGTTGCGACCGTCGAAAATCACCGGGGCCTTGAGCCGCTGCCGGATCAGGTCGAAGTCCGGCGCCTTGAAGGGCTGCCATTCGGTGCAGATGACCAGCGCGTCGGCCCCCGGCAACACCGATTCCGGCGTGCCCATCAGCATGAGTCGGGTTTCGTCTGGATAGAGCAGTTGGGTCTGTTGCATCGCCTCCGGGTCAAAGGCGCGGACACTGGCTCCCGCAGCCCAGAGCGACTCCAGCAGGGTGCGGCTCGGCGCATCGCGCATGTCGTCGGTGTTGGGTTTGAAGGCCAGGCCCCACAGCGCGAAGGTCTTGCCACGCAGGTCGCCCTGGTAGAACGCGTTGATCCGCTCGAACAGCTTGTGTTTCTGCCGATCGTTGATGGCTTCCACCGCCTGCAGCAGGTCACTGGAACAGTGAGCCTGCTCGGCGGTGTGGATCAGGGCGCGCATGTCCTTGGGAAAGCATGAGCCGCCATAGCCGCATCCCGGGTAAATGAAATGGTAGCCGATGCGCGAGTCGGCGCCGATGCCCAGGCGCACGGACTCGATGTCGGCCCCCAGGTGTTCGGCCAGTTCGGCGATCTGGTTGATAAAGCTTATCTTGGTCGCCAACATGCCGTTGGCGGCGTATTTGGTCAGCTCGGCGCTGCGCAGGTCCATGAACAGGACCCGGTCGTGGTTGCGGTTGAATGGTGCGTACAGGTCGCGCATGGTTTCGCGCACTTCATCGCGCTCGCAGCCGATCACGATGCGATCCGGACGACGGCAATCGGCGACGGCCGAGCCTTCCTTGAGAAATTCGGGGTTGGAGACGATATCGAACTGCAGCAAGCGACTGGCCTTGAGCAGGCATTTGTCGATGTGCGCTCGCAGAACGTCACCGGTGCCCACCGGCACGGTGGACTTCTCCACCACGATGAGCGGTTGCTCGCGATAACGGGCGACGGCCTCGCCAACGGCCAGCACCTGGCTCAGGTCGGCACTGCCATCGTCCCGGGAGGGGCGTGCCTACCGCGATAAACAGCACCTGGCCGTGTTGCACGGCAAGCTGCTCGTCACAGGTGAAGTGCAAACGCCCGGCCTCCAGCCCTTCGCGCACCAGCGCGGCCAGGCCGGGCTCGAAAATACTCACCTGGCCTTGCCGAAGGCTGTCGACCTTGCGCTCGTCGATGTCCATGCACACCACGTCATGGCCCACCTCGGCCAACACGGCGGCCTGCACCAACCCTACGTAACCACTTCCGAATACACTGATCTTCATGGCGGATTCCCTGGATCATTCCGAGCGAGCGACATGCACAACCAGCGTTCGCCGCAGTGCGCTTGGTTCAGAATAAGTCGGGGATATTGCAGTTCACTTACAGCCCACTGAAGTCTTGCGCCGTCAATCGGTACGCGGCTGGCAGTTGCGCGACGAACTCGCCGACCACTTCCCGGGTCAGGCTGACGATGTCTTCCACCCGTTCCATTCCGGC
This sequence comes from Pseudomonas sp. R151218B TE3479, assembly GCF_053629195.1. Taxonomy (NCBI): domain Bacteria; kingdom Pseudomonadati; phylum Pseudomonadota; class Gammaproteobacteria; order Pseudomonadales; family Pseudomonadaceae; genus Pseudomonas; species Pseudomonas sp. R151218B TE3479. The sequence continues at coordinate 4,395,026 of NZ_JBRJHV010000001.1, read as the reverse complement.
GCCGGTCCGCCAACTGGCGACGATGTCCATGACCGATGGCAGCGGCACGCCCTCCACCAAAGTCAATGTGCCCTGGGCCAGTTCACCGACCACCAGCGCCGCGGGCATGGCGCCGATGCCGAAACCGTCGCGAACCAGGCGGGTGATGGCCGAGGCCGAGTTCACGCAGTTGATGCGGGGCGAGACGATGTTGGCCGAGTGCAGCAGGTTGAGGATGTCCTGGTGGGGCCGTGAGTTGCGCGAGAACGTTACGATGCGTTCCTGGGACAGATCTTCCAGTGACCCATAGGCTCGGTCATAGGCGGAACCGGTGCGCACCACCCAGTGCATCGGGTAACGGGTCAGCAACGCATTGCGCACGCTGTCCAGGCGCAGGATGTCGGTCTGGAAAATGATGTCCTGGTAGCCTTTTTCCAGCTGTGAGCAGAGGTTGCTCGCGGTGTCGGCCGACAGTTCGATTTCCAGGGCCGGGTAGCATTCCATCAGGCGTGTCACCAAGGGACTGAGCCAGGTGTGGATCACCGTATCCATCGCGCCGATGCGGATCCGGCCGCGCACCTGGCGCGGGTCCTTGATCACGGCTTTCATGCTCTGCATGGTGTCCATGATGCGCTCGGCGTATTCCAGCACGCGCTGGCCCTCGGAGGTCAACGACACCCCTTTGGAATCGCGCACGAACAGGCGCACGCCCATTTCGTCTTCCAGGGCGGCGATCCGGCTGGAAATGGAGGCCTGGGTGGTGAACAGTTTTTCCGCGGTGAGGCGAAAGCTCTTCAGGCGGGCCACCCAGACGAAGGTTTCGAGAAACTTGATGTTCACTGGGGGCGGTTCCTTGGAACAGTCATGCAAGACTCCTGAAAGCGCGGGGTCGGCCTGGTCAGAGATCCGTCACGTAGTGGATCACGTCCTGAAGCGCGCCCGAATCCGGCGCGTTATCAATCATCGCCTCGGGCCGGCACCATGGATAGTCCAACGTCGATACCCAGGCCATGATCATCGGCAGATCGGTCGCCGACAGGGTCTTCATGTGCTCGATGGTGATGGTCAATCGCTCGACCCGTTGCGACTGCGGATCGAACTGCCAGTCGTACAGGCCACAACCGACACGCGCCTCGCCGCTGTTCTTGTCTGACATCGCCACCAGCCATTTGCACTGGAACGCTTCCGCGTTTGCCGGTGGAGGGGCGGCCAGGCAGAACGTGTAGACGTTTTCGAAGGTCTGGCTGAAGCGACGGACCATCACATCGCCAATGGCGGCACGGCCTTCAACGTGGTCGGGAAACGAGATGGAGCCGGTGTGCACGACCATGTCCAGAATAGCCGAGGCTGTAAAGGCCTGGTCCAGCAGGTGCGGGCGGTTGCCGTCCTTGGCACGGATGTACTGTTGAATCGAGAACTGAGCAGTATTCATCTTGTATTCCTTCAAGTCGAAAAGCAGCCTGGTTCGAGGCCTACAAATCACTGTTCCATAAGTCCGTCACCAGCATGCAGCCCGGGGCGTGTGTGATGCACAGCGGTGGACGCGAGGCCTGGACCACCGATTGAGGCGTCACGCCGCAGGCCCAGAACACCGGGATCTCGTCCGCTTCCACCGGTACGGCATCACCGTAGTCCGGCGTGTCCAGGGATTGAATGCCGATCAGTGATGGATCGCCGATGTGCACCGGGGCGCCGTGGACATTGGGCATGCGCCCGGTAATCTGGATCGCCTGGATGGCTGCGGCGGCTTTCATCGGCCGCATGGTCACCACCATCTTGCCAGACAGGCGGGCGGTGGGTCGCGTGTCGATGTTGGTCTGGAACATCGCGACATTGCGCCCCAGTTCAATGTGCCGCAAACGGATGCCGGCCTCCAGCAAGGGTTGTTCGAAAGAGAACGAACAACCGAGGGCGAAGGCCACCAGATCGTCCTGCCACAGGTGTGCGATGTCCAGCGGCGATTCGCTCAACTCGCCGTGGCGATAGACCCGGTATTGAGGCACTTCATGACGGATATCGATGGCGGCGCCCAGGTTGCGGAAGAACGGATCCCCTGGCTCGGTCACGTCAAGCACCGGGCAGGCCTGGCGGTTGAGGGTGCAGTAGCGCAGGAATTCATTGGCCCAGTCGCCGGGCAGAATCACGATATTGGCTTGCACGCGACCCTGGCCCAGGCCGCTGGTATGGCCCTGGTACTGGCCGGCGGCGATGCTTTGGCGCAGGACGAGAGGCGTGCATTGCTGCAGTTGTTCGAAGGACGTCATCACGGGGTCTCCAAGTGTTCGTTCGCTACTTTGAGAACAGCGTGGTGAGGACGTCCAACAAGGAATATTGGTACCCCGCGACAACTAAAAGTTATTCGAGCGGCGCCTGGCTGTTCAGGCCGGGGGCCGCCACCATGCGCTGCGGCCCGACATCGACGGCGTATTGGCTGACCACCTGGCGGCTCATCTGGACGATGTTCTCGATCAACTCCAGGCCGACGCCAGCGCGCCAGGACGCAACGACGTCCAGTTGGGGCAGGGCGGTACCGGGTTCGAGCTGGATCAATTCGCCGCTGGCCAGGGGCTTGGCCACCAGCGCGGCCGGCAAGGCGCCGATGCCGAAACCGTCACGAATCAGCCGTGTCATGGCCGAGACCGAATTGACGCAACTGACCCGCGGTGCACTCACGCCCTGGGCGTACAGCAGGTTGAGCACGTCCTGATGCGGTCGCGAATGCTTGACGAAGGTGATGATGCGCTCGCTGGCCATCTCCGCCAACGACCCATAGGGTCGGGCATAGATCGACTGGCTGGCGGCGATCCAGTGCATGGGGTAGTGCCCCAGTTCCAGATTGCGCACGCTTTCGTGGCGCACCAAATCGGTCTGGAACACGATGTCCAGGTAGCCTTTCTGCAATTGTTCACAGAGGTTGCGCGCGGCATCGGCGGTGATTTCGATTTCCACGGCGGGGAAGGCTTGCATCAGCATCGACATCAATGGGCTGAGCCAGGTGTGGATCACCGTATCCATCACGCCGATGCGCACCAGGCCTTGCTGCGGGCTGCTGGTGTCCAGTGATTGCTTCAACGCCCGTTGGACGTCGAGCATCTGTTGCGCGTAGTCGAGCACCTTGAGGCCTTCGGGTGTCAGCGAGACCCCGCGCGAATCCCGCACGAACAGGCGCAGGCCCAGTTCCTCTTCCAGCGAAGCGATTCGGCTGGAGATCGCCGCCTGGGTGCTGAACATCTTTTCGGCGGTGAGGCTGAAGCTTTGCAGCCGGGCGACCCAGACGAAGGTTTCGAGGAATTTGAGGTTCATGAAGGCTCTCTGGGGGGCGTGTGGTTCTTATGATTGCAATTGTTACTCCAGATCGGGCCATCTGACGCATCAAATTTTCTTATGCCCGATCCGGCTTTTTTCCCGTTTGACGCTGCGCGGATCCGGCACCAAGAATCCGCTCCACGACGCAGCCCCACCGCGCCGATACCCCCATGACAACAATAACGAGGCGTGCGCACAGCCCCTGTGGGTTCGCTCGCGCCCATAAAAGGAGCGCGCCATGCAACATGTCACATTCCCTCGATGGACCTGCACCTCGGCGGGCACCTTGCTCGGCCTGAGCCTGATCGGCGTGCCGTGCGCGCAGGCTGATTTCATCGCCGACAGCAAAGGCAGCCTGGAGGCCCGCAACTTCTACTTCAACCGCGACTTTCGCCAGGAAGGGGCACGGGACAAGGCCGAGGAATGGGCCCAGGGCTTTCTGCTGCGGATGGAATCGGGATACACCGCCGGGACCGTGGGTTTCGGCCTCGATGCTTTGGGCATGGCCGGTTTCAAGCTGGACTCCGGCGGCGGCACGGCCGGCACCAATCTGTTGCCGGCGGATTTGTCTGGCGGTTCCCAGGATCGTTATGGCGAATTGGGCCTGACCGCCAAGGTGCGCCTGTCCAATAGCACCTTGAAAGTGGGAACGTTGCAGATCAAGGACCCGGCGGTGAGTTCCAACGACACGCGCCTGTTACCGGGAACGTTCAAGGGTGGGTTACTGAGCGTGCAGGAAATCGATCGTTTGAAGCTGACCGCTGGGCAACTCACGCAGATCAACTTTGTCGACTCCACCGACTACCAGGACATGACCGCCAACCGCATCGGTGGCAGCAGTGACAAGTTCCAGTTCGCCGGAGCGGACTATCAGTTCCTGCCGAACCTCACGGCGCAATACCGCTATAGCCAGTTGCAAGACATCTACCAGCAAAACTACCTCGGGTTCGTCCATACCCTGGACCTTGGCGCAGGCCAGTCATTCAAGAGTGACGTGCGTTATTCCCGCAGCACCGAAGACGGCAGTTTCCGCGATCTCGACAACCAGGCCTTCGGCGCCTTGTTCACCTACAGCCTGGCGGGCCATGCCGTGGGCCTGGGCTATCAGCGCATGAGCGGCGACGATCCTTTCCCCTACATCGGCCGCAGCGATCCGTACCTGGTCAACTTCGTGCAGATCGGCGACTTCGCCAACATCGACGAGCGTTCCTGGCAAGCGCGTTATGACTACAACTTCGCGGCGATTGGCGTGCCCGGGCTGACCTTCATGACTCGATACATCAGTGGCGACAACGTCCAACGCAGCGCCGCGAGCGAAGGCAAGGAATGGGAGCGCAACACGGACATTGCCTATGTGGTGCAAGACGGCAAGTTGAAGGGGCTGGGCTTGAAATGGCGCAACGCGACGGTGCGCTCGAATTTTGGCAATGACCTGGATGAAAATCGGCTGATCGTCAGCTATACGATGGCGCTGTGGTGAAGATATTCCGGTAATACCGAAGGGGGGACGGTCGAGTCGCTAACGCCATGGCGGGGATTGCTCGGCCACCAGAAGCAATGACTGCGGCACCGGGCTTTGCGGGTGCTGCGGCTCCTGCAGGCCCACCAGACGAAAACCCGCCATGTCCAAGGCATTGAGCCAACTGGACAAGGTGCGCAAGTACCACGGCATCGGCTGCCATTGGCCTTTGAACCCATCGAAGGTCTCTTCTCGCCAGCCGTCCTGATAATTACCCGCCGCCACGGTCCAGGGGTGCAACGTCTGGACCACCAGTGCACCGCCAGGGCCGAGTAAGGCGTTCATCGCGGCGAGCAGCGGGATGATGTCCTGATGCAACAGGGCGAAGTTGGCGCAGACCAGGTCGTAGCCGCTGCCGACGTCCACCTTCGCCTCTACCAGTGCTTCATAGCTTGCCAGATGCACCGGCGAGGATCCCGACGCCCGGGCCGCATCGACCAAGGTCGCGTCGCCATCCACACCTACCGCCTCGACGCCCCGTTCAACCAGCGCCCGCAACAACCAACCTTCGCCACAACCCAGATCCAGCACGCGCTCGGGCTGACGGCTCAGTACCGCCAGCAGCATGGCCTGGTCGGTGACCGTCTGACGGCTTTCGATGGCGCCGGTGCGGATGGCTTCGATCCAGGCTTGGGCATTGTGGTGCCAGCTTTGGAGGAGGGTGGTTTCGGAGAGCGACATCGATCCAGCTCCGGCAATAGGTCGAGTAAGCATAGGACAACGGCTGGCGCAGGGGCGTCGCAGGTCAAAGCGGTCGGTCAAGAAACAACAGGCGTGCCGCCAGCGCTGCCATGACCCCGGCAAAACCATAGGTGCCCAGGCGTCTTGAAATCCCACCGCTTGCCAGTTTTGCCCTGAGCTGGGCGGCGCCAACACCCAGCAGCGTATGGAAGACCAGTGCAATCAGTGCCAGCAAGGCTCCAAGGAAGATCAACTGCAGGCCCACGCCGCCGGCCTTGAGGTTGACGAACTGGGGCAGGAACACCATGAAGAACAGCAGCGCCTTGGGATTCAAGAGGCTGTTGAGAGCGCCTCGACAGAAGATTTTCCACAGCGAAGCCGCCTGGAGCTGGCTATCCTGCGTCGCTGCCGGGGTTCGCAGTGCTTGCCAGGCCAGCCACAGCAGATAACCGGCCCCGGCCAGGCGCAGCACGTCGAACGCTGGCGCCCAGCTCATGACCAGCGCGCCAATGCCAGCGCTGACCATCAGCGTCATCAGCGCGTCCGAAAAGGCAATGCCGAGGGCGGCTGCGACGCCGGCACGCCAGCCGTGGGCCAACGCATGGCTGGTGACAAAGGCCATGTTGGGCCCCGGAACGATCAGCAGAAGTACGACAGCAACCACGAACAGGTAGAGATTGGCGGTATCCGGCATGGGGAACACTCCGTGGGATGAGGCACGACAGTAAGCGAAGGGCGAGGAGGGCGTCAGTTACAGTCCGGGCTTATCTGATAGCAACAGTCGTCTCGCGATGAATCACGGTTGTCGCTAAACTGCGGCCCCGAATTCAGCAAGGAAGTCGATGGATGCGTTCGCTTGTCGGCAGTGTGCTTCTTTCCACGGCGCTGGCAGCCTCGGTCATGGCCGAGCCGCGGGCGTTTTCGGTGAATGATCGCAGCGGTCAGTACCTGATCGACGTGCTGTTCCCGGAGCCGCCGGAACATCCACATCAGCTGGCACAAGCGTTCATTACCGTGCGCGACGGCAAAACCCTCGAAGCCCTGCAGCAATTGCAGACGCCCGCCGGCAATGTGCCCGTGGACCGCAACGGTAAGGTCGATAACTGGCTACTTGGCCCCCAGAGCCTGTTGTACTTCGACGACTTCAACTTCGACGGCCGCCAGGACTTGGCGATTCGCAACGGCAATGATCCCGAGGCGAGCTACAAACCGACATTCGACGTCTACCTGCAAGACCCGCAGAAAACCCAATGGGTCCTCAACCCGGCCCTGACGAACCTGGCAAAGGAGGACAGCAAAGGCATGTTCTCCGTCAGCCCGCTGGACGGCATCCTGCTTTCGCAAACCGACCGCGACTGCTGCTGGACGCGTGCCACCCACTGGAAAATGCGTGGCGACGAGTTGGTGCTGCTCTATTCGAGCACCGAAGAGCAAATCCAGCCTACCGAGCCAGGCGAAAACACCAGCATGCCCAGCGGTTACACGCTGCGCACCACGGGTGAATTGAAAGAAGGCCAGTGGCACGAACAATCGCGCCTGGAAGGTCCGGAAAAGGAGGATCCGGTGATCCTTGCCGGCACCCTCGACGCCAAGACCCCGGTAGAGCTCTGGTATCAGGCGCAAGGCGCCGTGATCATTGGCGAAGTGCGCTATACCCAGGCGGGCAATAGCGAACCGATCAAGCTGCTGGGCATTCGGGAAGACGCTGACGATGACCTTATCAGTCTCCATGAATATGCCGGCGACGGTGGTCAAACGGGTACCTGGCGGATCTCCCGGGAAAACGTCGAACCCTATTTTTTCACCGGTACTTGGGTCAGCGATGCCAAGGGCGACGACCGCCAGCGGGCTGTCCTGCTGCATGATGAAGAACGGGAATTGGATGCCGATAAAATCGACGATGTCGACGCCGATCAGCGCAGCGGCCATTACCGGATGCGCCAGGATGCCTTGGGGCATGACGCGGATCTGGACTTGAAGATCCTCCCGGACCGCGACGCCAATGGGAAAGAAGTCGTCGAGTTCACCGTGACCACGAAGGACAGTGTGACCGAGCATCACATCGTGCCGATGGACGCCGACAACCTGATCATCGTGCGCGAGCCGCAAGCCAGCGAGAAGAACGGGCCGTATCACATTCAATTGGTGAAAGGCTTTGCGGTCATTGGTTACAACGCGGTGCCGGATTCACAGGACGGACTGGCTGGGGTGTATTTGAAGCTGCGTTGAGCACCACAGCAGCCAATCGGACAGTGAGCATCCCGGGTCCGTTACGGCAGTCACTAACGCTGCGTCCCTGTCGGTTCTACGACACTTCGAATCAGTGAAGCGAACGTTCCGATGACCTCGTCTTCGCCGTGCCGCCCCCGTACCAACGCGCCGGACAGGGCTTCTCCCGCGCCAACCAGGCCAATGCAGCATCGCTCAAGTTCGTCCGCTGACCACGTCGCATGAGGTTCGAGCACAGACATAAACATCTGCACACAGTTGTCCAGAAGCTCCTGGAAAACTGCTGCCTTCTCCTCGCTGCCTGCCAGGGCCGCGCCCACGGCATGGAATTCGTCGGTGTTATCGGCCGCGCAATGAATGTAGGCGCTGGCCAGGACCAGGGCCGTCTCCTCCAGGCTCCGCGCAGTCTTGGACATGGCGTCACGGAAAGCGGCGACCCGCTCGGTATCGATCCACTTATAGAGCTCGATCAACAGGCCCGAGCGAGTGCCGAAATGATCGTAGACCACCGGTTTGGACACGCCGGCGCGAACGGCCAGATGCCCCAAGGTCAAGCGATCCGCGTCTTCCTCGCGCACGATCAATAACGCGGTATCCAGCAACTGTCGCCGCCGTTCGGCTTTCGAAAGCCGGCGCGGAGGGGAGCTGATAGCGCTTTGCTCAGTGTTTTTCTGCACGTTTTCGTTCCTGGTTGATAAAAACCTACCAATGGTAGGTTGAAGTGTGTGATGTTGTGTTAGCTTACCTACTGAAAGTAGGTTTAAACCAGAGACAAGGAGAACACACCATGTCAATTGATCCTATCTTGCTAATGGGCGGTTCTGGCGCCATTGGCCACCACACCGCCCGGGCGCTGCGCGCCGCTCATCCCGACGTACCCCTGCTGATCGGTGGTCGCGACCTGGCCAAGGCTCAGCGCGCCGCGGAGCACATTGGCGGGGCGCAGGGCGTGGTGATTGACTCTGCCGCCGACGACCTGGGCCTCGGCGATCACCCGCTCAGCGCCGTCGTGGTCTTTTACATGGACCACGCCCTTGCCGGGTTGCGCTTTGCGCAAAAGCGCGGCGTGCCGCACCTCAGCATTTCCTCCGGTGTTTTCGAGATCGCACCGGAAATCGCGACATACATGCACAGGCCTGACGCCTCGCCCATTGTCCTGGGTTACGAATGGATGGCTGGCGCGACAACAGTGTCGACGCTGAGCATTGCCCGGGCATTCAGCCGAGTCCACGATATTCGTATCAACGCGCTGGTCGATGAGCAGGACACCGGCGGCCCGACCGTCGCCACCGACTTTGAACACCTGAACAAAATGCTGCCCGCCGCGCTGACACGACGCGACGATGTGTTCGTCTGGCGCGAAGGGGAGGAGTCCAAGGCAAGATTCCACGCGGTGGATGGGACGCAAATCGAGGCTGGGGGCTTCTCGTCCATTGATGTCGTTGGCCTGGCGGCGGCGACGGGTGCACCGAATGTCCAGTTCAACATGGCCACCGCGGTGAGCTCAAGCCGACGCCAGGGGCGGCCGATGTCTACCGAGATCATCATCGAACTCGTTGGCGATGACCTCAAGGGCGAACCGCTGCATACCCGTCATGCAGTCATCCACCCGGCAGGCGCTGCGCCCTTGACCGGCCTCAGCGTCGCTATGACTCTGGAGCGGCTGCTCGGGTTGGACGGCCAGCCACCGACTCCGCCAGGGCTTTATTTCCCTTATCAACTGTTGGACGCCAGCGCGTATCTGGAGCGTCTGAAGGAGGAGGGCGGTGAGTTACGCAAGCTGCAGGGGTAATGACCTGCGCAGTCCCGAGCCAGGCGGTCCGCGGTGGCTAGCGTTCAAGCAGCCCCCGAACCCGCCTGGCAATGGCAAGGCAAGAGGTCAACCCAGGCGATTCGATCCCGAACAGATTGATCAATCCCGGAACGTTATGCAGCCGTTCACTGCTGATGAGAAAGTCGCTGGCAGGTTCGCCAGGTGCGGAAATTTTCGGGCGAATCCCGCTGTATCCGGGTTGCAAGCTGTTGTCCGGTAAATCGGGCCAATAGCTGCGAATCGCTGAATAGAAGGCATTGGCCCGCGATGGATCGACCTGATAGTCCTCAGTCTCGACCCATTCGGTGTCCGGGCCGAAACGCACTTGGCCGCCCAGGTCCAAGGTCATGTGAACCCCGAGGCCGGCGGCCTCCGGCGCAGGGTAGATGAGATGTGTGAAGGGTGCGCGCTTGGCCAGGCTGAAGTAGCTGCCTTTGCACAGGTAATCCCGGGGTACCGTTTGTTGCGCCAAGCCCTCCATGCGCCTGGCTAATGCAGGCGCATGGAGGCCGGCCGCGTTGATCAGCAGGCGACAGGACAGCACGATCGGTGCCGTCCCTCCGACATTGAGAAGGAAACCGTCGGCGGTGACTTGGGCGCTGATCAGGGGCGAGTGGAACGCGATGGTGGTGCCCGCCGCTTCAGCATCGCCCTGCAGCGCCAACATCAACGCATGTGAGTCCACGATGCCGGTCGATGGCGAATACAACGCTGCGATGCATTCAAGCGCAGGCTCCAGCGCGAGGGCCTGATCACGATCGAGCAGGCGTAGACCCTCCACGCCATTCATCCGCCCTCGCTCGAGCGAGACTTCCAGTTGGCGAACTTGCGCTTCATCCTTGGCGACGATCAGCTTTCCAGTTTTACGTGTGCTGACACCATGGCTATCGCAGTAGGCATAAAGTAAATGCCGGCCCTCGACGCACAACTGGGCCTTCAGGCTGCCGGGCGGGTAGTAGATCCCGGCATGGATCACCTCCGAGTTACGCGAGCTTGTGCCGATACCAATCGCTTCTCCGGCTTCAATCACCAACACTTCATGACCTGCCAGGGCCATTTCCCGCGCGACGGCAAGACCGACGACACCCGCACCCACGACTACGCAATCGATATCGACACTCACCGTCATGGCTCCTTTCAATTGCATCTCTGTGCTTATTCCTTACGCAACAGCACCCTGGTCACTCGACGCTCTTCAACTTCCATCACGGTCATGCTCCATCTTTGGCAACTGAGCGTGTCGCCAACGATCGGCAAACGATCCAGCAGGCTCATCACCAAACCAGCCAGCGTTTGGTAATCCTCTGTCGCTTTCGCCTGGAAGTCGATGTGTTCGCGGACCTGACTGAGATTCAGGGCGCCGCTGACCAGGAAACCGTCTTGCTGGGGAACAATATTCGGGCCTTCGATTTCACTGGCGTCCGGCAGTTCACCTGCAATGGATTCCAGGATGTCAGTCATGGTGAGGAGGCCGACGAAATCGCCGAACTCGTTCACCACGAACGCGATGTGGGTCGACTCTTTACGCATTTGCTCCAGTGCATTGAGGATCGTGAAGCTGTCGAGCAGGTTGATGGCTTTGCGCGCCATGACTTCCAGGTTCGGCTGATTGCCCGCCAGTATTTCCTTAAGCAGCTCTTTCTTATGGACATAGCCTAGCGGCTCATCCACGCGCCCTTCGCGGATCAACGGCAAACGCGAGTAAGAAGAGTGCATCAATGCCGTACGGATTTCCTGCGCAGCGTCTGCCACGTCAAGGTGGTCAATTTGCGCACGAGGCGTCATCACGCTGCGTATCGGGCGCTCGGCCAATTGCAGCACGCCACTGATCATGACCCGTTCGCGCCGATGGAAAACTTGCTCCGGCTCATCGCCTTCCAGCATGTCGGCGATTTCCTCGCCGACTTCATCGGCCCCCAGCTTCTGACCGCCCAGCAGGCGCAACACCGCATGGGCAGTACGCTCGCGCATCGGTCGAAGACCTTGCAGGCTTTTCTTGCGACGCGAGCGCGCCAACTGGTTGAACAGCTCGATCAGGATCGAGAAGCCAATCGCGGCGTACAAGTAGCCTTTCGGGATGTGGAAGCCCAGTCCTTCAGCCGTGAGGCTGAAGCCGATCATCATCAGGAAGCCCAAGCACAGCATGATGACGGTAGGGTGGCCGTTGACGAATTTTGTCAGCGGCTTGCTCGCGATCATCATCAAGCCGATCGAGAACATCACCGCGATCATCATGACCGACAGGTGCTCTACCATCCCCACGGCCGTGATCACCGCATCCAGGGAAAAGACCGCGTCGAGCACCACAATCTGCGCAACGATAGGCCAGAACATCGCATAGGCGACATTGCCGGAACGTTGCGCCACGTGGCCCTCGAGTCGCTCATGCAACTCCATGGTCGCCTTGAACAACAGGAACACACCACCGAATAGCATGATCAGATCCCGGCCCGAAAACGTCTTGCCGAACACCTCGAACAGCGGGTTGGTCAACGTCACCATCCAGGAGATGCTGGCGAGGAGGCCAAGGCGCATCAGCAACGCCAGGGACAGGCCGATGATGCGGGCACGGTCGCGCTGCTCGGGCGGAAGTTTGTCGGCCAGGATGGCGATGAATACCAGGTTATCGATGCCGAGCACCAGCTCTAGTACGATCAACGTCAGCAGGCCCAGCCATGCCGTGGGGTCAACGATCCATTCCATGGTTTATTCGCTCCCTCGGACGATCAATGCGAGGGAAGGGGGCTGCAACGAGCGTATGCAGGCCGCTAGGGCGCAGGAGAGAAAACGGTTCTTTGAAGGGCGACTGGGAGGTTCCTGAAGGGTGTTCATACAGACCTGGCAATGATGGGGGAAGAAATCCTACAACGGTTTCCAATACTTCATACGGGACGATTTATTACAGGATCTGACAAGGGGAGATTGATGAGCACGATGCGTCGACATGTCCCCTTGGAGACATAGGCAGCTTACGTGGTGCATTCGAAGATGACGTACGGGGAGTTTGCCCTGAACGAGATATCGGAGGATCACCGCGTGGACAGAACGACAACAAAAGCGCCGATGACGGCGACGGCGGCAGCCAATCCATCAGGAATCAGCTACCAGAGCGTAGAAAACGGTTACTTTGAACAGCGTCGTCTGCAGCGTCACGCAGGGTTCTTCACTCTGCTGATTCTCGGTGTCGGTGCGGTGGTGGCGGGGCAGTATTCCGGTTGGAACCTTGGCTTGGCTCAAGGCTTCGGTGGCATGTTCTTGGCCTTGTTGATCATCGCCGTCATGTACCTGTTTCTTTGCTCGTCAATCGGCGAAATGGCGGCTGCGCTGCCGCATACCGGTGGTGCCTATTCTTTTGCTCGCACGACAATGGGCCCGTGGGGGGGATTCAGTACGGGGCTTGCGGAGAACATCGAATTCATCCTGGCCCCTGCGGGGAATATGTTTTTCATGGGGGCCTACCTGACTGCAATTTTCGGCACCGGCCCTGAATGGCAACCTGTCTGGTGGGTGGTCGGCTATGCCTGCATGCTGATGCTTTCGAACCGGGGTTTGGGGGTGTCGATGCGCGCGGTCGTGCTCATTACCATCGCGGCGGTATCCGTGCTGGTCGTGTTCTTTATTACGGCTTACCCGCATATGGATTTCACCGGCAATGCCCTGAACCTTGCCGCCGACACCACAGGCAAACCGGTCGAAGTGCAGGGCGGTAACGGACCATGGCTACCGTTCGGACTAACCGGCGTCATGCTTGCATTGCCGTTTGCCGTCTACATGTTTCTGGCCATTGAACAATTGCCACTGACTGCCGAGGAGTCGCATAACCCAACCCGGCATTTGCCGCTGGCATTGGTCTGGGGCACGGTGATTCTTGCGGTATTGGCATTGGGCGTGTTGTTTTTCAGCGCATCGATCGGCGGCGGCAGCTTCTTCATGAGTACGTCTTCGGAACCGTTGCTTGATGGCTTCCGGGAAATTTTCGGGCATACCGCAAGCAAGCTGTTGTCAGCGGTGGCAGTGCTGGGGTTGGCGGCGTCGTTCCTGGCGGGCAGCTTTGCCGCAGGACGCAATATCTACTCGCTGTCGCGTGCCGGTTACTTGCCAACCGGGCTATCGGTTACGCACCCGACCCGCAATACGCCGAATATTGCACTGGCTACCGGGGCGCTGGCTGCACTGGGTATCCTGATGCTTTGCTGGTTTACTTTCGGCAAGGATAACAACGCACTAATGGGCGGAATTCTGGTGAGTATGATCGTGTTCGCCGGAATGATTTCCTACATCTTGCAAAGCGTCGCTTACATTCGCTTGAAGCGCTCCTTCGCTAATTTGCATCGGCCTTATCGCAGCCCTTACGGAATATTCGGAGCCGTCGCGGTGATCATCATTGCAACCGCGACACTGATTTATCAGTTTCTCGATCCTCTCTATAAATGGGCGGCCCTCGCTGCTGCCTGCTGGTACCTGATCGGGATTGCCTACTTTGCTTTCTATCGTCGTCATCGCCTGGTGTTGTCACCTGAAGAAGCATTCGCCGTAAGTGGCGGTCGTGAAGGAAATCCGCAATGACTAGTGTTGAACGATTCAGAGACAAGGGCCGTCTGGCCGGAAAAGTGGCCATTGTCACCGGCGGCGCCGGTGGATGCGGCGCGGCAGCAAGCCGGTTGTTTGCGGTGGAAGGGGCCAAGGTGATCATTATCGACTTGAATGGGGAGGCCGCCGTCAACCTGGCGTCGCAGATCATTGCCGAAGGCGGTCAAGCATTGGGGCTGGGCGCCGATGTCTCGCAAGCCGTTCAGGTTCGTGAGGCTATCGCCCGAGGGCTGGCAGAATTCGGTCCGGCGGACGTGCTGTTCAACCACGCCGGCACCTTGATCGTGAAACCTTTTCTGGACGTGCAGGAGCATGAGTGGGACTGGCTCATGGCCGTGAATGTCAAGAGCATGTACTTGGTCACACAGGCGGTGCTTCCACAGATGCTTGCCAAGGGCTCGGGCAGTATCGTGTGCACTTCGTCGATCTCCGCGCAGTATGCGACTCCAGGCGAGGTCGTATACAACGCCAGCAAGGGCGCATGTCAGATGTTCGCGCGCGCCATCGCCGTCGAGTTTCGTGATCGTGGTATTCGCTGCAACGCAGTCGCCCCGGGTTTTATCCGTACCCCTCACGGCGAGCGGGAGCTGCGCGACTTGCAACTGATGGGCGTGGATGCCAGTGAAGCGGCGATCAAGTTGCAGCAAGGGCGGCTTTGCGAGCCGGAGGAGGTCGCACGGGCCGCATTGTTCTTAGCCAGCGACGATGCTTCGTTTGTAAGTGGCGCACAGCTGTTTGTGGACAACGGCTTTTCAGCGGTTTAAATCAATCGTGGCAGGAAATATGCTTGCTCTTTATCGCTGGGTTAAGGGTGCGCTCACAAGTAGGGCGCACTGGATAAAGACAAGGGGATGGCATGGCAATTTCAGTTCCGGATGGCAGAAGTGGCATGGATGCCGCGCCCGTCCTTGATGCATGGCACTGCGCGACGCCCGGCTTGGTCGCGTTACTGCAGTGTGATGGCTTTGCCCGACAGTTGGATGAGGCTTTGTGGACCGTTGTGAATTTCGACCAAAGCTGCGTGCTGTTTTACCCAGTGGACGGCTCACCAGTGTTACTGCACAACAATCTGCAAGGTATTTGCGAACCGGGAGCGATGCACAGCTATCTTAACGGTACGTATTTGCTGGATCCGGTTTATACCGCCTGCGCTCATGGCCAGGCGAGCGGACTTTATCGCATGAGCGAATTGGCCCCTGATGCTTTCTTCGAGGGTGACTACTTCAATTCCCCTGACGTGCATCCTTGTATTTCCATGCAATCGGGTACATTGGCGGAAGAAATTGTCTTCATCTCCGCATTGCCGGGCATCGGTCACCTTGCTTATTCACTGATGCGACAGAACGCTTCTCCGACGTTTTCCGCTTTGCAGTTCGAAGGTTTACAGGGCTGCCGTGCGATGGTCGATGTATTGCTGCAACGCCACTATCAAGGTGTCTGCGCTCATCACGACGACAGTGCATCGGCCTTGAAAGAGCACTTGAACAACGCTTTTTCGCGATTCGCCGCTGATCAGCTAACCCCCCGTGAACAATTGATCGTCAGCATGATCCTGCGTGGACACTCCAGCCTTTCGATTTCACTGCACCTTGGTATCGCGGAGGGCACGGTAAAAAACCATCGCAAGCACCTGTATTTCAAGCTCGGCATTTCCAGCCAATCCGAGCTGTTTCATCTGTTCGTGAATTTTGTCCTTAGCCATACCTCAAATGTTCCGTTTGCCAATGCGGGTAACGCGCTGGTGCTCCAGGAAGCTTTTGCCAACTGACGACGTTCAGTGTCGCTGTCACGTATGGAAGTTTTGGGCTGTGGCTGACAGCGGGTAGCACAGCGAGAAAGCCTGCACTGGGCGCCACCTGATCTGATCATTGACTACACATAATGTATATTATGTTAAACAAGATGTTTATAAGGTTCCTGTCCTCTCCATCCATTTCCACTAACCTCTGTCGCGTTCCACAAAACAGCCAGGCGGTACTCTGGCTCCACTCAACGTAAAGATCCCTTTGTAGATTGTCTTTCAAGCACTGCCGCTGCCTCGCGCATGAAGATCTCCACAGTCTTCGGGCCAACGCCTTCGAAGCCCAAAAGCCAGTGTCGGAACGTGGAGACGTCCATCCCACCATTGCTCAGGGCAATCAGCTGAGAATCCAATTCCCCGGACACGCGGGTCGCCAGACAATGCAGCAGCCTCGCGGTAGACTCATCGTAACGGGCATAGCCAGCTTGGCCGAGATATCTGACCAGATCGCGATGCGAGCGACGAGCCAATTTGTCAGGCGTATCCAAGCCATTTCGATCAACCAAGTTCCGGTACGCCTCAACGGCGACAGAGGAACGGATCCTTTTACCGATCAGAAAACTGGCGAGCAGCCACTTATACAACCCATGGCCGCTCGGATCCTCCATATCGATATCAAGGTCAGCAGCGGTGACAGAAATCATCCCTTGGAGCGCCTTGGGGTCGGGCTCAGATGATAGTTGTCCATTGCCCTGCTCCTCCACTCTGGATCGATAAGGGCACGCCGTTGGGGCCGTGCTCTTGGACGCCTTCAGTTTTCGGTTGCATCGTGGATCGTCCTTTATTGATATTTGGAGGGGCGCAAGGTCTCGACGTTCACTTGGCTTCATTGTTTCTGGATATAGCGCTCAGGTCATGGGCTTCTGCGACGCCAGCCACCAATGAATGACTTTGGTGCCCGTCTGATTGTTTGTCCCCCCTGCACAGATCATTCAATTCTCCTGTCTTTATGATCGGAGCGCCCGACTTGTAAGCTTCGTCTCAATCCCTATGCCCCCTACAGCATTGCGGCCATCCGTTAACCATGGCGGATCTTTGCGGTCGCACACAGGAGTTAACGATGAAGCTACAGGTCAATGGACAGGAATTAGACGTGGATGCGCCCGCCGACATGCCGCTGTTGTGGGTACTGCGTGATCTCATGCACATGACCGGCACCAAATTCGGCTGCGGGATGGCCCAATGTGGCGCCTGTACCGTGCATATCGACGGTTCGCCGCAGCGCAGTTGCGTCATGCCGCTCGGAGCCGTGACCGGCAAAAAGATCACCACGATCGAAGGTCTATCAGCAGATGTCAGCCATCCGGTACAGCGTGCCTGGGCCGAACTTGATGTAGTCCAGTGCGGTTACTGCCAGTCTGGGCAAATCATGAGCGCCGCAGCGTTGTTAGCAAGCAACCCCACCCCCACCGATGCCGATATTGATCAGGCCATGGCCGGGAATATATGCCGTTGCGGTACTTACCAGCGAATTCGCAACGCAATTCATCGCGCTGCCGAGTTAAGCAAGACCTGACGCTCTGCCCTCTCTTCCATCGGCCCTATTCCAGCCAAGGAGTTCTCTGATGAACCCCGTTCTTGTCCCCTCTCGTCGCGGTTTTCTCAAGTCTAGTGCGGTGCTCGGCAGTGGGCTGATCGTCGGCTTCTCGGTTCCCGGCGCCAAACGCCTGATGGCTCAGACCACAGACTCCGAATTCGCGCCCAATGCCTTTCTGCGGATCGCGCCGGACGACAGCATTACCATCCTGCTGGCTCACTCTGAAATGGGTCAGGGAGTCTGGACCACACTGACGATGCTCATCGCCGAAGAGCTGGATGCCGATTGGAGTCGACTCAAGGTCGAACACGCGCCAGCGGCTGCGGCGTACGCCAGCCCTCAACGAGGGGTTCAGGCCACCGTCGGTTCATCCAGCATTCGCGAAGAGTTCGAACGCTACCGTCGGGCCGGTGCAATGGCCCGCACCCTGCTGATCCAGGCAGCGGCCATTCGCCTTGGGCAAGCGCCCAGTACATTGCGTACCGAAAATGGTGTGGTCATCACCGGGAATACCCGTCTGCGTTATGGCGAATTGGCCGAACAGGCTGCCCTCCTCCCTGCACCGGACCCAGCCACCCTCACCTTGAAAGAACCGGGTGCCTGGACGCTAATCGGCAAAGGCGCCTTGCGTCTGGACTCGCCAGAGAAAATCAGCGGACGTGCGCAGTACGGCATCGACGTTCAACTCGACGGCTTGCTGTGCGCGGTGGTAGCACGTGCGCCGATGTTAGGCGGTACTGTGCGTGCATTCGATGCGACCCAGGCCCGGGCACTTCCCGGCGTGCGCAACGTGGTTCAGGTCCCCAGCGGTATCGCGGTGATCGCTGATCACTACTGGGCGGCCAAGAGGGGTTGCGATGTGCTGCAGGTGGAATGGGAAGCAGCGAGCGGTGCCGTCATCCTCGACAGCGATCGGCAACGCGAGGATTTCGTCAAGCTGACCCATACCCCCGGACTGGTCGCGACACAGAACGGTGACTTCGAGAAAGCCCGAGAGGCCGCGCATAAAGTGGTCGAGATGCAGTATTTCGTGCCCTACCTCGCACACGCCGCCATGGAGCCGCTGAACTGCACGGTGAGGCTCGGTGCCGACAGCTGCGACATCTGGGTGGGTAGCCAGATGCAAACCTTCAATCAACGAACTGCCGCAAAAATCACCGGCCTGGCCCCGGAGCAGATACGCATCCACACCACCTTCCTGGGCGGTGGTTTCGGTAGACGCGCCGTGCAGGATTTCGTGGCGGAGGCCGTGCAGGTCGCCAAGGCCGCGGGAGTACCGGTGAAAACGCTCTGGAGCCGCGAAAATGATATGCAGGGCGGCTATTACCGCGCAGCCTTCGCGCAACGTCTCAGGGTTGGCCTGGGTCGTGACGGCCGACCGCTGTCCTGGTCGCAGACCAGTGCCGGACAGTCGATCTTCCCCAATGCCGAGGGCATTCACCCGACATCGATCGAAGGTATGAGCGACTCGCCCTATATCAAGCACACACCCGCCTATCGAGTCGAAGCGCACTCGCCCCGCTCCAACGTTCCCGTGTGGTACTGGCGCTCGGTTGGACACAGCCATAATGCGTTTGTCATGGAAAGCGCGGTTGATGAACTGGCGCACGCAGCCGGCCAGGATCCATTGGCTTATCGACGTCTGCTGCTCAAGACTGAACCCCGTCACCTGGGGGTGCTGAACCTCGCCGCCGAGCGCTTTGGCTGGGGACGTAAAGCAGCGGCTGGTCGAGGCCAGGGTATTGCCGTGCATCAGTCCTTCGGAAGTTTCTGCGCTCAGGCGGTGGAGATATCCATTGAGCGTGACGAGATCCGTGTCCACCGTGTGGTCTGTGCGATCGACTGCGGAATCCCGGTCAACCCGGACAACATCAAGGCGCAGATGGAAGGCGCTATCGTCTTCGGACTGAGCGCGGCGCTGTTCGGGCAGATAAGTATCAAGGAGGGGCGCGTCCAGCAGTCCAACTTCCACGATTATCGGGTACTGCGCATGAATGAGATGCCGCGGATCGAGGTGCATGTCCTCCCCAGCACCGAGGGCCCCGGCGGAGTGGGCGAACCTGCGACGCCCCCAGTGGCACCGGCGGTGGCCAACGCGCTGTTCGCCCTGACGGGCCAGCGCTTGCGCGAGTTGCCGTTACGCCTCTCAAGCCGTGCATAAAGCAGAATCTGGAAGGTGCATATGTCAGGTATGAGCGACTTGTTGGCAGCGATCACCACTGCCGAACGCAATGGTGATGACTCGGTACTGGCCAGTGTGGTCAAGGTCGAAGGTTCTGCGTATCGACGTCCCGGTGCGCGGATGCTGATTCCTGTGTTCGGTGGGACGGTCGGCACCGTCAGTGGTGGTTGCCTGGAAGCTGAATTGGCCAAGAAGGCCTGGTGGTTCACTGAAGCAGGAGCTCCCGTGGTACGTCGCTACAGTACCAATGCCGACGACACTGAAGATGACCCGGACCGCTCGCTGACCTTCGGGTTGGGTTGCAACGGGACTGTTCATGTGATGCTCGAACGCCTTGTCGCTGGTAAACCATCGGCGGTGGTCGACTTGCTGCACTGCGTCAGACAGAGCCATTCACCGGCAGCCATGGCGACCGTCATTTCGAGTTATCGCAATGCCTTGGTGCGAGTCGGAGAGCGGATCATTCTGAATCCCTCCGGGCAGTACATTGGTGGGTTCAGAAATCCGCGACTGCAGGCGAATGTGTGCAGCGACTTGGCCGACGTCCTGTCACTGCGTAAATCCGGATGGAGGTTCTATGCCGATCAACACGGAGCGACCGAGGTTTTCCTCGAATACCTGCCGCCCCCCACCCGGCTGGTAATATTTGGTGCCGGACATGACGCCCACCCCCTGGTACAGATGGCCAAGCTACTGGACTGGCATGTGACAGTGGTCGATGGCCGAGCCCATTTCGCCCGCACGGAGCGTTTTCCCTTGGCCGACCAGGTGACAGTCGCAGATCAGGCCACAGTCACCAGGCAGATCGGGTCACTGCAAGGCGCGGCGGTGGTAGTGATGACTCACAGCTATGTGCAGGATCGACAATGGCTGGACATAGCCCTGACATCGGCCGCGGCCTATATCGGCCAGCTCGGGCCGCGGGAGCGGACCGAACGTCTGTTGGATGACCTCAATCGACGGCCAGCAGAACTTCCGGCACTTGACCGCCTTCACTATCCGATGGGGCTGGACACTGGCGGGGATTCGCCCGAAACCGTGGCCATGGCGATTCTAGCGGAGATCACCGCGGTGCTGAACCATCGACAAGGCGGTCGGTTGAAGCATCGCGGCACACCGATCCATCCAACCGAAGCCGCTATCTATCAGGCGCTGACACCTGCCTCGGAGCACCTGACGGACCAGCGATAAGCAGGCCCTGCTCTTCTCAGGTCAAGGGCCCGAAGCGCTGGGCATATAACCCGCTCACCCACTCGACAAAAACCTTCAGCCTGGGGGAAAGCTGGCGATGATAGGGATACAGTACCGAGACCGGCAATCCGGCGCTGGGCCAGTTGCCCAGGACCTCCACCAACTGCCCTGTTGCCAGGTACTGCTCCACGCGAAACCGCGGAACTTGGATCAGGCCACAACCGCTGAGTGCACAGCTCCTGTAGCACTCAGCATCATTCACCGATATCCAGCTGCCCAGCTCCTGATCGACCACCTGGCCGTCGATGAGAAAACTGAAGGGATAACGAATGTCGTGATTACTGGCAAAAAAACCCACCGCCTGATGTTCGCCTAGCTGCTCGGGGGATGTCGGTGTGCCGTGCTCCGCCAGATAGCCGGGACTGGCACAAACGACCTCTGGCATCAACGCCAAGCGCTTGGCGACCAGTGAAGAGTCGCGAGGGTTACCCGCACGTACCACGCAATCGACGCCTTCGCTCACCAAGTCCACCAGCCGATCACCACTACTGATCGCCAGGTTGATTTCGGGATAGCGCCGACGGAAGTCTTGGATGTTGGGCAAGATGATCTGGGTCGCATGCGAGCCGTGCAGATCCAGGCGCAACGTGCCACGTGGATTTGCCAGTACCGTGCTGAGCGAAGACTCGGCATCTTCCAGATCCCCAAGGATACGCTTGCAACGCTCATAGAATGCCTGGCCGTCCAGCGTTGGCCGAACCTGCCGCGTCGTGCGCTCGAGCAGGCGTGCACCGAGCTGTCGTTCCAGTTCCTTGATGGCCAGGGTAGCAGTGGCTCGTGGAATGTTCAGGGCATTGGCGGCACGGGTGAAGCTGCCCTGCTCGATGATACGGATGAAGAGTTGCAAGGCGTCGAATTTGTCCACCGTGGAGCGCCCTATTGTTGGCAAGGGGTAAATAGTCTTACCAGTTATTCCGCATTTATCCATCCCCTGGAAGCAATCAGAATTACTTTCGTGGCTCCGGTGGTTTCGCCCGAGGCGTGCCATGGCGGCACATATGTCGTTTCGAATCCGTCTTGTGAGAGGCAGCGATGAAGGCCAACCATTATCAAATCAGTATCCAGTCATTGGATGAGCAGAGCGAGGGCGCCCCCCCTGCCCTGCAGTTCGAATTCGTCAACCATGACGACGTGTTGCATATCGTTGAGCTGGTCCAGGCTGGTCTGAGCTATGCACCTGCCTCGACCGCCGCGCTGGTAATCGGGGTGAAACTGTTCAGCGCGGTGATGCTGGCAAACCGTTACGATCCGTTGTTCGCGGATATCGACCCGGCCATGCGCACGTTCATTCGCAAGTTCAAGCAGCGAGTGTCAGCGGTTGGTCCGACGTCTGGAGCGACGCAGTCATGAAGCGTTTTCTAGCGGAACAAGGCAGGCATCTACGTCGGCTGGGCGGAACGATACTTTCCCCCGTCACAGCCTTTTTGTTCCTGGCCAGCCCGGTCTCTTCGGCGATCGAACCCTACAGGGGTATCGCTTACGACGAACGCGTGGATCCGTCGCTGCACAAACGCAAATCCACAGGCGTCAGTACGCAAGCGATCGCCGAGGCCACCACCCATCTGCTGGATGGCTTGAGTGCGACACAGAGACAGCAGGCGAGCTTCGCGGTGGACAGTGAACAATGGCGGGTATGGAGCAACTTCCACCGCTCCAATGAGCGCCTTGGCCTACGCCTGGGGGATCTGTCTGCGACCAGCCGCGCCGATGTCTTTGAGTTGCTGCGCCAGTCGCTCAGCGCCAAGGGACTGAAACTCAGCGAGGACATCATCAAGTTGAACCACGTGCTGGGCGTCATCACTGGCGACACCCGCAGTTTCAACGAGGACGAGTATTACTTGGCGCTGTTCGGCCGTCCTTCGGATAACGAACCCTGGGGGTTTCAGTTCGAAGGACACCATCTGGTCATCAACTACTTCATTCTCGGCGATCAAGTGGTGATGAGTCCGACTTTCTGGGGCTCAGAGCCCATGTACAGTCCGCCTGACGCGGCACTACCGCCACGTTACCAAGGATTGTCCGTGCTACAGGTTGAACGTAGCGGGGCCATGGACTTTCTCGCCTCTCTGAACCCGGAGCAGGCCAAGAAGGCCCGCCTGCGCGGTTGGCAGTCGTTCATCTCGGGAGCGGGCAACGACAATGCCAAGGTTCCACAAGAAGGCATACGCGGCAATGAGTTGCAGGGCAGCCAGCGCCAGGCGCTGGCCGCCTTGATCGAAAACTTTGTCGGCAATTTGCGTGAAGGCCACGCGGACATTGCCATGGATGAGGTCCGGGCGCATCTCGACGACACATGGTTTGTCGCCCGGGAGCGCGATGATGGTCGAATCTACTATCGGATTTTCAGCCCTGTGATTCTCATCGAGTTCGACGAGATCCACGGCACATTCACCGATCATCAGCATGTACATGCGGTAGTGCGCACACCCAATGGCAACGACTACGGCCAGAGTCTGTTGCGCCAGCACCTGGAGCAGCATCCGCACTGAAAGAGGTCACTTTCCAAGGGCAGTCGATGCCCGTTGCCTAGCCGTTTGTCGCGAAATATCACATACAGCTCAACGGGCACAGATTGATAAGAAATAGTTGGAAACCTGCCGGTCCGGGGACTTTCCCAGGTGCGCGAAATACTCAAAAATCTGCGCATATCCGGCCTGAACGGTTTATGGCACATGGAGTTTCCGATGGAGTCGTCCCCCCACATCATTGTTGTCGACGACCATCGCGATATCCGCGATCTGGTCGGCAAGTACCTCGGGCAACATGGTTACCGGATCAGCATGGCTGAAAGTTCGACGGCGCTGCGAAGGTTGATGGAACGCAGTTCACCGGACCTGATTATTCTCGACGTCATGATGCCTGGAGAAGACGGGTTGACCGTCTGCCGCCAACTGCGTAGCAGCACCGACATCCCGATCATCTTCCTCACCGCGATGACAGAAGAGCTGGACCGAATCATCGGTTTGGAACTGGGAGCGGACGATTACCTCTCCAAGCCCTTCAACCCTAGAGAGTTGCTGGCACGAATCAAAGCCGTTCTGCGCAGGGTCAACAGCCTGCCTCCGCAGCGCGGTATCTCCAAGTCGAAGGTGCTGCGCTTCGATCATTGGGTGCTCAATGTTGGCCGCCGGGAGTTGCTCGGCGCCGACGGTGTCGCCATTCCTTTAAGCACCGCAGAGTTTCGGCTGCTGAATGTGTTCCTCGATCACTCGGGCATTGTGCTCAGTCGCGACCAGTTGCTGGATCTGACTGTTGGCCGTACCTCGGACTACTTTGACCGAAGCATCGATAACCAGGTCAGCCGTTTGCGCAAGAAAATCGAAGTCGATCCGCGCAACCCGGCCTTGATTAAAACACACTGGGGCGGAGGCTACAGCTTCACGGCCCAGATCGAGCGGGCATGATGGGTATCTGGCAACGCAGCCTCGCTGCGCGTTTCATCCTGTTGTTATTGCTGGCCCTGGCGCTGTCCCAGGGCGCGGGTTTCCTGATCTCCTGGGATGAGCGTGGGCAGGCACTGCGTAGTGCTATCAAAAGCGAATTTTTCAGCCGCACCGCCTCACTGACACTCCTGCTGGAGAGCACTCCGTCGGCGTTACACAGCGATATTCTGAATGTCAGCGGGACCAACTACAGCCGGTTCTGGGTCTCGACCGAAGCCCCCAGGGACGCCTCGTCTTGGTGGCAGGACGCACGTGCGCAATTGCTCAAGCCATTACCCAACCGCACGGCGCCGCCAGGGGATGCCGATGAACAGGAGGCATTAACAAAACTGACCGCAGTGCCTTCCGAGGGGATCGAGTCCGGCTCGATCTGGAGCCAACTGCCCTCCACCTCCTGGCCGCTTTCCCGCCCTACCTTGTACCTGCCCCTGGAGACCGCGAACGGATCAGGGCTGGCCGTACGGCTCGCCGACGAAGTCTGGCTGAATGCGGTGTATGCCAAATCGATACGCAATTCACCGCTGACCCTGCAATCGTTGTTGTCATTGGCGATCACCGCACTTGCACTTTCCCTGATCGCGATTGTGGTCGCGCGGGGCATTACCCGTCCGATGCGACACCTGGCGGCGGCGGCCGAGCTGTTGGGACGCGGCGAATCAGTTCCGTATCTGCCGGAGTCGGGCCCCGATGATATCCGGCAAACGGTAGAAGCCTTTAACCGCATGCAGGCACGTATCCAACGCTTCGTTGACGACCGGACCCGGATGCTGGCGGCCATCGGTCACGATTTGCGCACACCGATCACATCACTGCGCTTGCGCGCGGAGTTCGTCACCGACCCCGAGGTCCAGGAGAAAATGCTCGCGACCATCGAGGAGATCCGCAGCATGACCGAGGCTGCCATCGCCTATGCACGTGAAGAAGCGACGGTTGAGGCGACCCGTGCGGTAGATGTTTCGGCGCTGGTTGAAAGCCTGTGTGATGACCTTGCGGAGCTGGGTATGCGGGTCAGCTATATGGGCGGTCCGAAGATCATCTACCGCTGCCGACCCGACGCACTGCGCAGAGCGATGCGTAACCTCATCGAAAATGCCGTCAGGTATGGCGAACAGGCTCGGGTCAGTATCCACCACGCCATGGAAGGTATCGACATCATCATCGAGGACGACGGGCCCGGTATCCCAAACCATGCCCGGGAACAGGTGTTCGCCCCGTTCTTCCGGCTGGAGGATTCCCGCAGTCGCGATACGGGAGGTATTGGCCTGGGCCTGTCCATCGCCCGGGCCATAGTGCGTCACCATGGAGGTGATATCAGCTTGAACAATCTGGATGTGGGCATGCGTGCCCTGATCAATCTTCCACTGACCCGTTAACCCCCTTTTTCTTTGCTCGAAGCACGGAGCAATGCCTCAACGCTTGCGCAAAATGTCACCCGAGCCCCCTTCCCGACATTTTGCGACAAAGCGCCCTCCTCTCGACAAAGTCTGCATACAAGCGCTGGGCAAGCTCTGGATCAGGACTCGCCACCTGGCTGTCGACCTTGTCGGCAGGCCTTCTGGAGCAGGTGTGTCTGCCCATCAGCGATTGTTTATCCGAGATGAATAGTAATGGCAGCTTATGCGGATTTATCCACTGGCAAACAGCGCCCCACAATACCGGGTCGGTGCGCGCTTCGTTGTAACAGCGATTCGACGCACTTGCACCGCCCCCATTGAACAATGCCAGGACACCTCAGATGAAATCGACTCCTCACTCCTCAGATGCAGAACTGCAACCGAAGCTGCTGATCCCGGCCCTGGGCCCTTTTTATCAATGGGGCGAACCCCTCGCCTACGCGTTGCTGAGGTTATGCCTGGGCATCGTCATGCTGACCCATGGCCTGCCCAAGCTGTTGGGAACCTCACACGGCTCCATGGCCGACCCTATGGCGGGTTCGATCCGCTTGATCGAAAACATCTTGCATCTTCCTGCGCCCGAACTCTTCGGCCTGTTCGTCGCCTGGCTTGAAGGGCTCGGCGGATTGTTACTGGCGCTGGGGCTGGCAACCCGGGTGCTTGCGGTGGCCATGGCCCTGCAGATGGCGGCAATCGCCTACATCCTTGGTCCAACCTGGCCCTGGATCGATCGCGGCATCGAGTACCCGGTCCTGATGGCGTTTCTCTTCATCTACATCGCCTTCAGGGGCGCCGGCCGCCACTCACTGGACCGCCTGCTCGGGCGGGAACTTTAAATCCTTTAGGGAAGTTGCCGTCATGTCGCAATCCAAGATATCCAGGACCTTTTTCAGTGTGTCTCTGACAGTCGGCAGCCTGTTGACCCTGGGTGGCTGGACTTACTGGTTGTGGCCGGGTCAGTCCGCGGCAGCCGTGACCACGACCCCGCCGTCCGTACCGGTCAGTGCGATCGAGGTACAACATCAAGACGTCCCGGTGTTGATTCACGCGATCGGCAACGTACGCTCCTTGCACAGCGTGGAAATTCGCTCGCAGGTCGACGGCTTATTGCTAGAGTTGCCTGTCAAAGAGGGGCAACGGGTCAAGCGTGGCGATCTTCTGGCTCGGATTGATGATCGCGCCATAGTCGCCGCCTTGGAGCAAGCCAAGGCCCAACTGGCCGTGGCCCAGGCCCAGCTGGCTTCGGCATCCGTTGACCTCAAGCGCTATCGGGCCCTAGCCACGACCCAAGCGGTTTCCGCACAGACCCTCGACCAGCAGCAGGCACTTGTCGCCCAACTGCAAGCAACGGTGCAGAGTCAACAGGCGACTGTCTCCGCCAACCAGGTGCAACTGTCTTACACGCGGATTCTGTCCCCTACCGATGGTCGGGTCGGTATCCGTAACTTCCATCAAGGCAGCTACGTCCGGGCGAGTGACGCGCAGGCATTGTTCTCCGTGGTGCAACTGGATCCGATCAGTATCGAGGCTGCCCTTCCCCAGACACTCCTGCCACAGTTGCAGGCACTGGTTGCTGGCTCGGGACAAGCACCGGTGATCCTGCGCGCTTATTCGGGCGACGGTGGTGCGCTTCTGGGCGAGGGTCGCCTGGGCCTGATCGACAACCGGGTTTCCGACGCCACAGGGACGGTACGGATCAAAGGCGATTTCGCCAACACACAGGGGCGTCTGTGGCCGGACCAATCGGTGGTGGTCAACCTTCAGGCAGCGACCTTGAACAACGCGCTGGCGGTGCCACAGCGCGCCTTGCGCCAAGGTGCGCAATCCACCTTTGTCTGGCGCGTCCGGGACGGCAAGGCATCCCCACAACCGGTGCGGGTCACCTATGCAAACGCGGAGATCGCAGTGGTCGAGGGCATCGCAGCGGGTGACCGGATCGTCGACGATGGCTACTCGCGGCTGCGCCCCGGAACCGAGGTGCACATACTCGAGCCTGACGATGCGGTTCACTCCACTGTCGCCAGCGGAGGTGTCTTGTAATGGCCAGCCGCAATGTCTACACCTGGTGTATGGATCATCCCATCGGCACCATCCTGTTGAGCTTCGCCTTGGTGTTGCTCGGCGTGATTGCCTATCCGCGTCTGTCCATTGCACCACTGCCGGAAGTTGATTTTCCGACGATCCAGATCATTGCAACACTGCCGGGTGCCAGTGCCGAGACCATGGCCTCCTCAGTGGCGACGCCGTTGGAAGTTGAACTGAGCTCGATCCCCGGTATTACCGAGATGACCTCGGCTAGCTCGTTGAGCATGTTGACCCTGACGCTGCAGTTCACGCTGGATAAAAGCATCGACGCCGCCGCCCAGGAAGTCCAGGCGGCGATCAATACGGCGTCGGCGCGTTTGCCCAGCGACATGCCGAGCTTGCCGGTGTGGCGCAAGGTCAATCCAGCTGACAGTCCGATCCTGATCCTCAGCGCCTATTCGGCCAACCTGTCGCTGATCGAGGTCAGCGACCTGGCCGATACCGTGCTCTCGCGTCAGCTCAGTCAACTCGAGGGGGTGGGGCTGATCAACGTAGTGGGCGAACGTCGTCCGGCGATCCGTATCCAGGCCCGCCCGGAAGTCCTCGCCGCGGCGGGGGTAACACTGGCGGACATCCGCTCGGCGGTGCAGAGGGCCAGCGTCAACCTGCCCAAGGGCGCCCTGTTCGGTGGACACCGAGTTTCCAACCTGGAGGTCAATGATCAACTGTTCGAGCCCCGGGAATATGACGATGTCATTGTCACTTATCGCAATGGATCGGCCGTGCGGGTGCGCGACCTGGCTCGGGTTACTCTCGGGTCGGAGGACGACTACACGCAAAGCTGGCCCAATGGCGAATCCGGCGTGGCCCTGGTGATCCGGCGTCAGCCGGGAGCCAATATCGTTGCCACCGCGGATCGCATCCTGCAAGCCCTTCCCCGCCTCAAGGCATCCTTGCCGGCGGACATGACGGTCGAAGTGCTGAACGACCGCACCCGTACCATTCGCTCCTCCTTGCATGAAGTGGAGTTGACGCTGGGCATTGCGATCGTCTTGGTCATAGGGGTGATGGCGCTGTTCCTGCGGCAGTGGTCGGCCACATTAATCGTCACCACCGTGCTTGGTGTCTCTCTGGTGTCGACGTGCGCGGTGATGTACCTGGCCGGGTTCAGTCTGAACAACTTGACGCTGGTAGCCATCGTGATTGCAGTCGGTTTCATCGTCGACGATGCCATCGTGGTGATCGAAAACATCCACCGTCACTTGGAACTGGGCGAGAACAAGCGTACCGCGGCGCTCAAGGGCATCAGTGAAATCGGCTTCACCGTGGTGTCCATCAGCGTGTCGCTGATCGCCGCCTTTACTCCCCTGCTCTTCATGGGCGGCGTGATTGGACGGTTGTTCCGCGAATTCGCCTTGACCGCCACTGCTGCCATCGTGATTTCAGTCCTGGTCTGCCTGACTCTGGCCCCTACCCTGGCCTCTCTGTTCATGAAAGCCCCCAATCATCACGACGAGCCCGACAAAGGTTTCTTCGCCAGCTTGCTCAAGGTCTATGATCGCGCCTTGAGTTGGGCACTTGGGCACCAGCGCATCATGCTCGGCGTGTTTTTCACCAGTGTGGCGCTCAGCGTGGCCAGTTTTATCATGATCCCAAAAGGCTTCTTCCCTCTGCAGGACACTGCCTTCATCCAGGGCTTCACCCAGGCATCTGCCGATATCTCCTACGATGAGATGGTCGAAAAGCACAAACAACTGGAAGCGGTCTTCAGCAAGGATCCGGCGGTCATCAGCTATAACCACGCCATCGGCGGCAGCACTACGGACTCGATCGGCAATGGCCGGGTCTGGCTGGTATTGAACGATCCCGGGGAGCGTGACGCGACGGTCAGCCAGGTCATTGATCGGTTACGTCCACAACTGGCACAGGTTCCCGGGATCCAGGTGTTCCTGCGCGCCGTGCAGGACATCAACCTCAGTGCTGGCCAGCCCCGGGCCCAGTATCAATATGTATTGCGCGCGCAGAGCAGTGCCGAACTGGCGACCTGGGCTACCGCCCTGGCCGATCGCCTTCGGGCAAACCCACTGTTTCGCGATGTTTCGCATGACCTGCAACTGGATGCCAACATCACTCGCATCACCCTGGACCGTGATGAGGCTGCACGCTATGGCTTCACCGCCCAGGACCTGGACAACGCGCTTTACGATGCCTTCGGTCAACGGCAGATCAGCGAGTACCAGACCGAGGTCAACCAGTACCAGGTGGTGCTCGAACTGAGTACGGCACAGCGTGGCAATGCCGAAAGCCTTAGCTACTTCCACCTGCGTTCGCCGCAGACCGGCCAGATGGTACCGCTCCTGACATTTGCCCGGATCGAGCCACCGGCAAGTGGTCCGGTGGTGATCAACCACAATGGCATGCTGCCGGCGGCCAACCTGTCTTTCAATCTCGCTCCCGGCGTTGCCCTGGGCCAGGCGGTGAGCGCACTGCAGGCCATAGAACGGGACATCGGCACGCCGACCTCGGTGAGCGGTACCTTTCAGGGGGCGGCCCAGGCGTTCCAGTCGTCCCTGGCCAGCCAACCGTTTCTGATTCTGGCCGCGCTGGTGGCGGTCTACATCATCCTTGGCGTTCTCTATGAAAGCCTGGTGCATCCGCTGACTATTCTTTCGACCCTGCCGTCGGCAGGTATCGGCGCCATCCTGCTGCTGTGGGCCTGGCAGTTGGACTTTTCGATCATGGCCCTGATCGGCTTGATCCTGTTGATCGGCATCGTCAAGAAAAACGGCATCCTGCTGATTGATTTCGCTATCCACGCCCAGCGTGAACGCAACCTGTCCGCCCGAGACGCCATCCATCAAGCATGCCTGGCGCGCTTGCGGCCGATTCTCATGACAACCCTGGCAGCCCTGCTGGGTGCCGTGCCGCTGATGATGGCCTTCGGTACCGGCGCCGAGTTGCGTGAGCCGCTCGGGGTTGCAATCGTCGGAGGCCTGATGCTCAGCCAGGTGTTGACGCTGCTCACCACACCGGTGGTGTTCCTGGCACTCGACAATCTGTTCCACCGACGCAAAGGTCAGCCGGTTGCCGGCCTGGAGCACAGCGCATGATGAACCGAACCTCGCTCATGACCTTGGCCCTGTTGTCCGCGCTGGCAGGGTGCAGCAACCTCGTGCAGGAGGGATCCCCGACGACAGGTAACCAGGCGCATGGCCAAGACCTCGCGCCCTCTCTTGCCACTCAGGCGCCGCGCTGGTGGGAAGGTTTCAACGATCCTGCACTCAATGGCCTCATGGAGTCGGCGTTACGCAACAACCTGGATCTGGCCAGCGCCGTGGAACGAGTACGGAAGGTCCGGGCTCAGCGACGCCTGGCCGCGGCCCAACGGTATCCTGACATTGGCCTGGCGGCGAACTACGATCGCTCGCGCACAGCACTGAACGGCACCAATGAGGACTACTTCTACGGCCTGGACCTGAGTTGGGAGGTGGATCTGTTTGGTCGTCTCAAGGCCCTGCGTAATGAAGCCGATGCGCAGTTGAAGGCCACGCAACAGGACTACCTGAGCCTGCGGATCAGCCTGATGGCCGAGGTGGCCAACAATTACTTGCAATACCGTCTGGCGCGGCGAGTGGAACAGATTGCCAGCGAGGCCAGCGCCGCCCAGAAACAAACCGCGGATGTCACCCGGGCTCGCCTGGAACAGGGCACCAGCAACCGTCTGGATCTGGAGCGCATCGAGTCCCAAGTGGCTGTCACCCTGGCCGAGGTACCGGTCGCTCGGCAACAGGCGCAGACCGCTCGCTACAACCTCGCTTACCTGCTGGCCAGTGAGCAGCCCGTGGTCGATCGGCTGTTGGCGGGTGAGGATCCTGCGGCAGTACCACCATCCCCCTCCGCCCTTTTGTTGTCCTCGGTGCCTGTGGAGGTACTGCGCGAGCGGCCGGATGTGCGAGCAGCCGAGCAACGCTTGCAGGCAGCCGGTGAGTTTCTGGCAGCGGAAAAGGCAGCGCGTTACCCGCAACTGACATTGGGGCTGCTGTCCGGTTTCGAGCAAGGCGCTGGCGCTTCGACCTGGGCGCTGAGCAGTCAACTGTTTCAGCCGTTGTTCGACTTCGGCCGCATCAGCTCACGCATCGAAGCCGGCGATGCCCGACACGAACAGGCCAGACTCGCCTACAAGTCGAGCCTGCTGCAGGCGTTACGAGAGGTACACACCGCGTTCCAGGCTTACAACCAGGGTATCGAGCGACAGGGCAATCTCGACCAGGCGACGGCTGCTGCCGTACGCGCTGTCGACCTTGCCAAGCAGCAATATGCCGCCGGCACGGTTTCCATGCTGGAAGTACTGGATGCCGAACGCAGCCTGTTCGAGGTGCAGCGCAGCCAGGTACAGGCCAGAGCGGACGTGGCGCTGCGCTGGGTCGAGATCAACCGCACCTTGGGTATCGCCCCACCGGGGGCGTCTGTTGCAACGCTATAGAGATTTCAGCAGCAACGGCACGGCATATTTGTTTCCACGCGCGCCGAATACCGTTAGCAGCCCTATCGAATGCATAGGGCTTCCGGGAGCCGCCGGCACCTGTTCGTAATCCATGAAGGGAAAAGTCGGTTTTCATTAGCCTGTCGAATCATCTTCGCTCCAGTCGGCCGCTGCTGGCCATGGCGTTTTCTGCCGGTGTTGTCACCAATGCAGCAGCTCATACCGATGCGCAAGCCAACCCCATGACCGCCATTCATTCGCGGCATGCACCGTACACATTGGGTCGAGGGCAATCTCGCAGGCAATTAAGACAATCAGGTTTCTTAATCTCATGAGTGGCTCCATTCAGGCTCGTGTATTGCAAAATTACTGGCAAGGTCAGTCTTGCCGCCGCAAAAACTTCCGACGGTTCAGCCCTGAACAGTAAATGAGTGTTTATGCCAAACCATGTCTGCAGCAATAATCCGTCCGGCCTTGACTCACAGCTATGTCAATAATCGTCAAGATTGTCGCAAGATGTAATAAATCGGCAAAACCCATACACTTTGATAAGGTATGGCTATTTTTCATTGCATTATTCTTTGGTGTAACGGATTGTTATTTAAAGCTGAATAGACTTTGCAGGGAGCAGAATTTATTTCGTTCCTCGGCTCTTTCAGAATCCATGCTGTGGACTTGATACAAGCCTCCCATCATCCGATTTTCTTCTGACGCACTCATATGAGAACAACGCATGACTGAACGACATGAATTTTCCGAGAAATACAATCGCGAACATGCCGAGCGTTATCTCAGAAAGCATCGAACCGGATTTTCTCGCAAATTATCGCATTGGCGTGAAGTGCAAATAGCCCGCAAAGCACTGCAGCTTGCCAATCAACCAAACCTGATTCTTGACCTGCCATGCGGTGCCGGACGGTTCTGGCCAATGCTTGCGGAAAAAAGCAATCGCTCCGTCATCGGCGCCGACAACTCGTTGGACATGCTGGCGGTAGCCTGCAACGCGCAACCCGCCGAGGTGGTCAAGCGCGTCAGCCCTCTGCATACCTCTGCCTTCGAAATAACGCTTCCGGACAAGTCCGTCGACAGTATCTTTTCAATGCGCCTGATCCATCATATCGGTCTGCCCGCCGATCGTCTTGCCATGCTCAAGGAGTTCTGTAGGGTGACGCGTGACAGCGTCATCATTTCACTCTGGGTGGATGGAAACTTCAAAGCCTGGAAACGCAAAAGAGCCGAAGCCAACCGAATCCAGCACGCCTATCAAAATCGCTTCGTCATTCCGACTGAAGTCATTGAAGATGAGTTTCGCCAAGCTGGATTTACCGTGGAAAACCATATTGACTTCATTCCCCTGCTCCATATGTGGCGGGTATATGTACTAAGAGCGGTCAAATAATGGCGACCAGCTCGGCAGTCGGTTCGTTCGATAAAGCTGATATGGACCTATGGCTGCAGATGCCTGGCACTTGGGTTGAAGCGCCTAATCTTCGTCGTGGCGGGGAAAGTGGCGTGCAGCGCGTATCAACAAGTGAGCATCAACTTTATTATCGAAAGCAGCAAGTTGAGCACCTCTACTACGACTGGCACCATCCGTTCGGCTATCCAACTGCAATGCGTGAATACAACGCACTCTTACAGGCTCGAAAACTGGGGGTTCGGGTACCTCGCGTAGTTTATGCAGGATGTCGAAAACAGAATAAGCGTTGGCTGGCATTACTGGTCACTGAAGCGCTGCATGGCTATAGCAGCCTGGAGGATTGTTACGCTCAAGGTGAACATGAGCGCTGGGGAGAACCCCTTCACTGCGAGATCTTACGCAGGTATGGCAGCAGCCTGGCCAGATTGAATGCAGGCCGTTGGCAACATGGCTGCCTGTACCTGAAACATGTGTTCATTCGAGTCGATCGCCGTGGGATCGATATTGCCTTGATCGATATGGAAAAGGCCCGCCAGCGCATCAGCGCGAAACGGGCGGCCAGACATGACTTGCGCCAGGTGAAACGCCGCTCATCATGGACAGAGTCGCAATGGCAGTCCTTTCTCGAGGGCTATCGAAGCGTTTTCCCGACTGCGGTTCGCGAGTAGACCGGCTCTATCGACCTTTCGGTGAACAGCAGTTATCGGGGCATGTGAATGACTGATCCGTTCACACGATGTTCAAGTACGTCATTAACCTTTCCCTACCCTTGATGGCTCAGGGCTATCAGTCGATAATCACGCCTTCTAAAAAAGCACATAAGGATTTGCTGTGAAGAAGCTCTACCTGGCTCTACCGTTCTGCGCATTGCTGCTCCAGGGCTGCGGCGTGACCATGACCCGCTATGAACCCAATTTCCAGAACGTTCAGCAGCTCAAGAAAAATGAGCCCATGCAGTCCTTGCGCGAGACGCAGGTGAATGCGGATACGGGCCAAGGGTCGCTGATGGTGCGCCTGAACCCGATTTCTTCGCCCGTGGGCAGCGTTCCACTGCACATCCAGGCCGCGATCAACGATGAGCTCCGTCAGGCTGGTCTGTTGGATGCTCGTGCTGACCGGCAGTTGCAGGTTCAGTTGATCAAGAGCCAGCTCACCGCCGGCGTGGGCACTGGGCACGGCGAACTGGCTGCACGCTTCACCCTGCGTAAAGGTGATCAGGTCCTGTACGAAACCACTAAAGACGTGCAGCGTGAGTGGGACAGTAGCTTCTTCGGTCCGATTGCCATTCCGGCGGCGGCTAACAACTACAACCCTATGCTGCAAGATCTGCTCAAGAGCTTGTACAACGACCCACAGTTCACTCAAGCGTTGAAGTGATCAAAAAAAAAAGAGCCGCGACTGCGGCTCTTTTTCTATCGGTCTCAACCCCGTGGGATGTGAGTATCGACAGCGGAATATTTCATGCGGTTGTTGTCGACCCAGTTTTTCAGCAGCGCATTGACCTGGCGATTGAAGGTGTCAGTGATGGCAGCCTTGGGCGTGTTACCCGCCAGCGGCAGGAACCAGATACCCATCCAAGTGTTGACCGCGTCATGATTGCTGGTCTTGCCCAACGGCTGGCCCTGATTGTCCAAGGTTTCCAGGCTCATGGTGTACTGGTCGGTTGCCAGCGCAGGAATGATCGTGAACGTGAGGCCACTGATGAACGCCAAGACCATTTGCCCACCGCCTGGCGCATGGTTGTAGACCTTCAGGCGAAGGCTGTAGTCGCCGGGTTGCTTCTGGAACTCGTCGAACACTACGCGCCCGAAAAGCCCTGATTCATCGAAGGTTCGCTTCAGGTCGGGCTTGAGCATGTCACGAGCCTGGGGCACCTCGGTGGCTTTGGCATTGTCGGGCTCGCCCTGATAGAAATCGAAGTCGACATAGACGTTCGGCTTGTTCGAATAGCTGGCCATCGAAGGCAGATTCACGGGTGCGACTTCATCTTTGGTGAAACTGGCGCATCCACTGAGGCTCAAGGCCAAGGCAAGGCCTATGGCTTTTCCAAATTGCATATCGACTTCCTTGCTTAATGTATTGATGCCGCTCACAGAGAGGGGGGACGGATTCTAGCGACATCCGCTTAAAATCAAAAGGCCATCATTCCCTGCCCTCGCTCCCGTTTTTCCATTGACGAGGCTGAGGGATGAGCTGGAGCGACTGCGTCAGGACACTGAGGGATACCGAGCGCGTTCGACCTGCGAAAGGGATGCGGCTCGCAATCACCCGCTAAACAGTCGGCACCCGACGTAACGAAGGTCGTTGGACAGGCATCTGCTGCCAAGCCAGCTGCGCCTGAACAATGGCGACCGCCTCCAGCACTTTATGCGCCCAGCCCTCATCTTCCGGGTGCACCACGACAACGCGAAAGCCATGGTCATCACCTTCAATCTGCACGCCCTCGGAATCATCGACGTGCAAGTCGATATCGAACGCCGGCGGATATTTCGAGGGTGCATTCGACAGCCCATGGACCGTTAGCGCTTGATTGTGCAGCACGCTGTTGACCACGCCGTCGACGCGGATGCCGTAGAGCAACAGCCAACGCCGGATGTAGGACGGCGTGCGACCGGACGATGTATAGACCCAGATGCTGCAATCCTGGCGGCGCAGCTCTCGGATCAGGGAGCGTGTCCCCCTGCGCAACGGCTCACCCAGCCAGCGATGAATACAGGCCGGCAATCGGCTTTGTTCGACTTCGCAGTGGTGGAGTTGGCAGGCGAGCGTGTCATCGATATCAAACGAAATGCGTATGCGCTGCCGCCTGGGCATCTGCATCGGGATGGCCCAGCGGATGGCCTGCCCTGCCCGGCTGCCGAAGGCTCTGCATTTGGCGAGCGCTGAATTCCCGCTCATCAATGGCCACCCTGAGAGATGGGCAAAGACTTGCCCTTGAGAAAAAACTTCATCGGGTCAGGCGCTTGTTCTTCCAGGAAGGCTGCGTATTTTTTCTTGATCTTGGGCAGTTCGTACAACGCCTTGACTCCATGTTTGGCAGAGTTGCGTATAACCGATGACGGGTTGAAGTAGCCCTTGGCGTTTTCCAGCGTCAACACGAAAGGCGGCAAGCCCGCGCGCATGAGCAGGTAGCTGACGATGAGCGAGCCACTGCGGTTGTTCCCTTCAATGAACAACTGCGGCTTGCTGAGAATGCGGACATAGACGCCAGCCGCACGCTTCCAGACGGATTCGCTGCGGTACGCGCAATACCAATTGAACAAGTCCTTGATGCCTCCCTCAACGTTGTTGAAGAAATGCGCCTCGGTCGCGGCCAGGTGCTGGGCGTATTCCACGCGGCGCGTCGGGTCTCGTCCACAAAGCACCGTGGCGTTGATCTCGAGCATCAGGTTCAGGTGTTGAAGGTCAAACAGATCGACGCCGCGAGCAACATAGTCGTCAATCAGCGCGTAGCCTTCAAGCACGTTGTGCAGCACTTCGTCAGTCAAGGGGTCGCGTGGCTCCGTGAAGTGCCGGCTGAGTTCGGCGAAGCGGTTCTGCACTTCGCGCAGTGCATGTTCAATCGCAGGCAAATCAAGGCGATGCGTAGCAGGCATTGGTGCTCCTTGGAAACGCTTGGTAAATGTCTACCGGATGCCCGCCAAATCCATTTGGCTTCTGCAGGTATGCGGCCTTGACCGGATGTGTGGCTTAGCTGAACTTGCCGCTGATGTAATCGCCGGTCATCTGTTCACGTGGGTTGTCGAAAATCTGCGTCGTTGGGCCCATTTCAACCAGATAGCCGGTGCGCGTCCCCTGGGAAATATCCACCGAGAAGAACGCCGTCGTGTCAGCGACACGGATGGCTTGCTGCATGTTGTGGGTGACCAGCGCGATGGTGTAATCCTTCTTCAACTCGACCATCAACTCCTCGACCCGCCGGGTAGCGATCGGGTCGAGTGCCGAACAGGGTTCATCCAGCAGCAGGACTTCCGGCTCGGTGGCGATGGCGCGGGCGATGCACAGTCGTTGTTGCTGGCCGCCGGAGAGCGACAGGCCGCTGACCTTGAGCTTGTCCTTGACTTCATCCCAGAGGGCGGCGCCTTGCAGCGCATGCTTGACCCGATCGCCTATATCGCCTTTGTAGCGGTTGAGGCGCAGGCCAAACGCGACGTTGTCGAAGATGCTCATCGAGAACGGGTTCGGTTGCTGGAACACCATCCCGATGTAACGGCGCACGACCACCGGATCAACGCCCTTGCCATAGACATCCTGCCCAAGGAAATGCACGTGGCCCTCGAAACGGAAACCCTTCACTAGGTCGTTCATCCGGTTGAGGCTGCGCAGCACGGTACTCTTGCCGCAGCCGGATGGCCCGATGAAACCGGTGATCTTGTTTTTCTCGATCGGTACATGGCTGTCACGTACCGCCATGAAGTTGCCGTAGAAAATCTTGTCCAGTTTGCAGTCCATGACTACAGGCGCCTGGGTGACAAACGGAGCGGCTATTTGCGCAGTGGATACGTTCAAGATCAGATGCTCCCGTTCTTAATACTTGGGCTTGCCGAAGATACGGCTGATGATATTTACGACCAGCACGATCATCACCAGCACCAGTGAGGCCGCCCATGCGAGCTCGAGCTGGTTGTCGAAAGGCATGCCGGAGAAGTTGTAGATCAGCACGGCAAGCGATGCCGTCGGGTTCATGACCTCGAGGCTGCCTTGGTGGTAGATCCAGTAGTTGCTGAACAATGCGGTAAACAACAGCGGCGCTGTTTCGCCCGCCGCCCGTGCCACCGCCAGCATGACGCCGGTCAGGATCGCCGGCATGCCGGTGGGCAAGACGATTTTCCAGATCACCTGCGAGCGAGTGCAGCCCATGCCATAGGCGGCATCCTTCATGATCTTGGGCACCATCCGCATCGACTCTTCCGCCGTCAGCACGACGATAGGCAGCATCAGGACTGCCAGCGCTACGCCACCGGCCGGTGCCGAATAAGTGCCGGTGGTCATCACCACCAGGGCATAAGCAAACACCCCGGCCAGAATCGAAGGCAGCCCCGTGAGCATCTTGGCGGCAAAGCGCGCCGCGTTCGCCAGCTTGCTGTCCGGCCCCAGTTCAGCCAGGAAAATCGCCGCCATGATGCCGACCGGCACCGCGATTGCCGCCGCGATACCCACCATCACAAAGGTACCTGCCATTGCGTTGCCGAAGCCCCCGCCCATCTCGAAGCCAGTCGGCGGCAGTTCGGTGAACACTTCCAGGTTCAGCCGAGCACCACCGCGGGTGATCAGCATGTAGAGCACGGAAATCAACGGTACGCTGGCCAGCAGCGCCCCGCCCCAGACCAGGGTGGTCAAGATCAGGCTGCGCAGGGCGCGGCCCTCGAACTTGCGCTGCAGGCTGGGCATCGCGCCTGCTGGAGCCGTCAAGTCTGTTGCAGCAGTCAGGTCGGTCATCACTTATTACCCCGTTGGGCGTACATCATGATCAAGGAGCCGAAGACGTTCACGATCAACGTGATCAACATCAGCACCAGTGCGGCATACATCAACACCTCGATCTCGTTCGGCCCGGCTTCGGGGAAGTTCAGGGCCAGCAAGGCCGCCAGGGTGTTGGCCGGTGCGAACAGCGAAAGGGAAATGTTATTCGCGTTGCCTACCAGCATGGCCAGTGCCATCGTTTCACCCAACGCGCGTCCCAGGCCAAGTACCAGAGAACCGAAAATGCCCGTGGCGGCCGACGGCACCATCACCTTGAGAATCGCTTCCCAGTGGGTGGTCCCCATGCCGTAGGCGGCCTGCTTGGTTTTCATCGGTACGCCCGTGAGCGCATCCTGCGAAACAGCGGCAATGGTTGGAAGAATCATGATGGCGAGCACCAACGCGGCAGGAAGCAGCCCCGGCCCGCTCAAGGATGTGCCGAAAAATGGCACCCAGCCGAGTTCGCTGTTCAACCAGGTGGTCAGTGGCCGAATCGCCGGGATCACCACGTAGATCCCCCACAGGCCGTAGACGACGCTGGGGATGGCCGCGAGTAATTCGACAATGGTTCGGAAAATGGCGGCGAGCTTGGGAGGCAGGAAGTCCTGGGTCAGGAAAATCGCCATGCTGACGCCGAAAAAGCCCGCGATCAGCAATGCGATGAAGGCACTGTAGAGCGTGCCCCAGATTGCCGGCAGGATGCCGTATTTGCCCTGGTTAACGTCCCAGACGGTGCCGAGGAGCACATCGAATCCGTGCTTTTCCATGCCAGGCAGGGCTTTGCGTCCCACTTCGAATACGAGGGCAAATACTAGCGCCAGCACCAGGACCACCCCAATACGCGCAAGCGCACGAAAGGTGCGATCAACCAGAAAGTCCTTCGCGGACGGTGGCTGGCAGGCGGAGTCTGGATTCACCGGTACGACAAAGGGTTTGTTCATTGGGTAAGTCCGGAGCAGGGGGAAAGCTCTCCCGGCATGGCTGACAGCACACGCCGAGAGAGGCCTCATGCGTTACTGAATGTTGGCAGACGCTTTGCGAACCTGGTCGACAACCGACTGCGGTAACGGGATATACCCCATCGAGTCGGCAATCTTCTGCCCTTCGGTCAGGCTGTATTCGACCATTTCACGCATGGCTTTGGCCTTGGCCGGATTGCCGTTGTCCTTGCGGAAAATCATCCAGGTGTAGGACGTGATCGGGTAGGACTTGGTGCCGTCTGGATCAGGCAACCAGGACACCAGGCTCTCTGGCATTTTCACCGCTGCCAGGGCCTCGGCACCGCTCTCGGCGTTTGGCACGACGTATTGGCCGGCCTTGTTCTGCAACTGGGCGAAGTCAACCTTGGCAAGTTTGGCAAAGCCGTATTCGATGTAGCCAATCGCGCCCGGCGTCTGGCGCACGGTAGCCGTCACACCATCGTTCTTCGGCGACTTGATGAACTTGTCACTGGCCGGCCAGTTGACGGTGTTGCCCTCCCCCAGCGCCTGCTTGAATTCCGGATTGATGGTTGCCAGGTGCTTGGTGAATACCGCGGTCGTACCGCTGGAGTCCGCACGTACAACCACCGTGATCGGGGTATCGGACAGTTTCAGGTCCGGGTTGGCAGCCACGATCTTTGGATCGTTCCAGCGGGTGATCTTGCCCAGGAAAATGTTTGAGTACACATCGCGTGGCAACTTAAGGCCTTTAGGATTGCCCGGCAGGTTATAGGCCAGCACGATTTCCCCGGCGGTCATCGGCAGCAACTGCACGCCTTCGGCCACCTTGGCGATATCTTCGTCCTTCATTGCCGAGTCACTGGCGGCGAAATCAACGGTTTTATTCAGAAAGTCCTGTACACCCGCGCCGCTGCCCTTGGATTGGTAATCCACGGTGACACCGTCGGATTTCTTGCTGAAATCCTTGAACCAGGTCAGGTAGATCGGCGCCGGGAAACTCGCGCCAGAACCCGTCAGACGGACGCTTTCTGCAGCGAACGACGCCGAAGTGGCACCAAGAGAAAGCGTAACGGCGAGCGCAACAGACTTCATCAAACTTTTCATTGAAAGAATTCCTTGTGATGACGGGCTGGGGAACTCTGCAACAGTCGTGTTACGGTTTTATGAATATCGAATTGCAAAGGGACAAATGTCCCCGTTTTGCGCCACGGCACCGACGTGAAAGCTCGCGCACACCCACCCCCGGCGTTTGCGCAGGACCTTGGGAAGTTGAATTCACACGCCGATTGATCGGATCGCAATGCCGAGGCGCATTGACTCCGGTGGCGCTGGGGCTGCTTGCAGGTCGTAAGGACCCGTTAGAGGGATTGCCGTCATGGACGGCTATCGCTGGGGCGTATCAGTGACGCAGCAGCCTACGCAGCGGAACCCCATCCTTGAGCACGGGGGATTTGATGACGATGTAGCTGAAGTACTTGGAAATGCCGATGTTCTTGTCCAGCAACCCTTCGATCACTTCCTGGTAATGCTGGATGCTGCACGTCATGAAGCGCACCAGGTAATCGTAACCGCCGCTGATCAAATGGCACTCCAGTACCTCATCGACCAAGCGAATATTGGATTCGAACTTGGCGAAGTCTTCCCGCTTGTGGTCGCTGAGGGTGATTTCAGTGAAGACCGTGACCGAGTCAGTGATCTTGGCCAGGTTGAGATGAGCCCTGTAGCCGGAAATATAACCGGCCGACTCAAGCCGCTTGACCCGCTGCAGGCACGGGCTGGATGACAGGCCCACGGCATCGGCGAGACTGACGTTGGTCATTCGACCGTCCTTTTGAAGTTCAACAAGGATACTGATATCAATTCGGTCTAGTTTTATTAAACCTTCCATCGGGTACCCCTCGGTTGTCTTCAGGTTGACAGTGGTTTTAGCAAATTCAACGCCGCAAAGATAGCTGATGCTGAGCGACGAGGTCGGCCATGCTGGTGATGTAGAAATCGGCGGAATATTCTTGATTATCAGACTCATGGCCACGGCGGATCAGGCACAAGCCCGCCGACTTTGGCGGAGACGCGGGCGGCCTGGACACCTGCATGATGTTTTCAGGCTTGAGCTTGTTCGCCAGCAACCATGCCTCGTCCTCCAATGGATTGTTGGCGCGCGAATGCAGGTCCTCGAGGGGAATCCCCAAGCGCTCGCAGAGCGGGTCACGATCCTCGGCATCACGATCGCAGTACACCAGAAGCCGGTAGAACTTTCGCAGGTACAACATGGCACCCGGCGCGTCCTCGAACAGCGACCAGTTGCAGGCCGAACGGGCAAAGCTCATGCCCTCCTCCCAACTGACCTTGAGCCCCAGACGCTCTGCCAGTTGACGATGGGCAAAGCACAACAAACCACTGAAGCCCAGTTCGGAAAACCGCGGATAGAGCCCGCGCATCGCCTCGTCGAACTCAGCCAGCACTGCTTCTTTGCCTGGCGTGCCCGGATGGTTGTCGAGCAAAGGTTGCAGGGCCGTCCAGACACCGGAATCCCGATCGACCAGGACGTCGTCGCAATCGATCAGCAGCGCACGATAATCAGTCAGGTGCATGTGTCGCCTCCCATGATGCATTCATCGATCCATATGCTCTAAATGCCCCCGGTCGGCACATCGCTACAGCGGGCCGACCGAGACCTGAGATTAATCCAACACGCGGAGCAATGCTGCTTCAAGGATGGTCAGTGCTTCGTCGATCTGACGTTCTTCGGTAACCAGGGGCGCCAGGAAGCGCAGGACATTTCGGTACACCCCGCATTTGATCACCAACAGCCCGCCTACCCTGGCCTGGTCGATCAGTTGTTGGGTGAGTTCGGCATCGGGGCTGCGGGCCTCATCGTCTTTGATCAATTCGATGGCCAGCATGAAGCCGGTACCGCGCACGTCACCAATGCGCGGGTGACGCGCCTGCAAGCGTAGCAGGCCCTGACGCAGCCGATCGCCCAGGACCTGGCCACGCTCGAGCAAGTGCTCCTGTTCGTAAGCGTCGATCACCGCCAGCGCGGCGGCACAGGACAAGGCGTTTCCACCGTAGGTGCCGCCGAGCCCACCGGGCAGTGGCGCGTCCATGATGTGCGCACGCCCCACCACGCCCGAGATGGGCAAGCCACCTGCCAGACTCTTGGCGACGGTGACCAGGTCCGGCTGAATGCCGGCGTGCTGAAAACCGAACCATTTGCCGGTACGGCCGAAGCCGGTCTGGATTTCATCGAGGATGAGTACGATGCCGTGTTGCTCGGTCAGGGTCCGCAGCGCCTGGAGAAACTCGGGTGGCGCAGAAAGGAAACCGCCGTCGCCCTGCACCGGCTCGATGATGATCGCCGCGACCCGATCCGGAGCGACTTGGGTCGCCAGCAACTCATTCAGGGCCTGCAACGCCATCTCGCTGCTGAAACCGCGATAGGCATTCGGGTATGGGGTATGGAAGACCTCCGGCGCGAAGGGCCCGAAGTTCTGCTTGTAGGGCTGGCTCATGCCCGTCAGCGTCGTACCCAGCAAGGTACGCCCATGAAAACCGCCACGAAAGGAAATGACGGCGGGACGATTGGTATGGGCGCGGGCGATCTTCACCGCGTTCTCCACCGCCTCCGCGCCAGAGGTGAACAGCGCCGCCTTGTAGGCTTGCTGACCACCCACCAACTCGCACAGGCGCTTGACCAGGTCTAGATAGGGCTTGTAGGCCACCACCTGGAAGCAAGCATGGCTGACCTTTTGCAATTGGGCCTGCACTGCCGCGATCACCTTCGGGTGATTGTGCCCGATGTTCAAGACACCAATGCCGCCGACGAAGTCCAGGTAGCGCGCCCCGTCCACGTCCCACACTTCAGCCCCCTGGGCCCGGTCGATGACCAGCGGATGTGCGGTGACTAAACCCCGGGGCACGAATTGATCGCGTTGACGGAGCAAGCTTGGGGTTTCTTCGACTTTACTGTTCATGGCATCTCCCACAGTGAACCTTGCAACCGGGAAACGGCTGCGATGTGTTCCACAGGTTAAGCGTTCGACGCAATTGTCTAAGCCGAACTTGGCCTCTGGGAAATTCGGATCGACTGTTTTCACCCCGGCAAACAGCAGATTCCTTCAGCCGTCTCCAACCCCATGGAATCTGCCGGCAGATGCCCTATACAACGCAGCGATGTGTGATTACGCAGGCTCTTTTGATACATCCTGCTTTGCCACTCGGGC
Organism: Pseudomonas sp. R151218B TE3479; assembly: GCF_053629195.1. Classification (NCBI taxonomy): domain Bacteria; kingdom Pseudomonadati; phylum Pseudomonadota; class Gammaproteobacteria; order Pseudomonadales; family Pseudomonadaceae; genus Pseudomonas; species Pseudomonas sp. R151218B TE3479. The sequence continues at coordinate 4,350,746 of NZ_JBRJHV010000001.1, read as the reverse complement.
ATGCTGGAGGTTCCCTATCCAGTATGAGAAGTGACCCATGGCCCTGCTTTATAAAGCCGACCCGGTACGCGGCGAACAATGGAGACGTCTATTCGCCGAGCACGCACCGGATATCGAATGGCGTGCCTGGCCGGACATCGGCGATCCGAAGGATATTCGCTACCTCGCCGCCTGGCAGGCGCCGGACGACCTCGAAACACGGCTGCCAAACCTGGAGGTGCTGTTTGCCTTATCGGCCGGGGTCGACCAGCTTGACCTTGATCGCCTGCCCGCGTCCCTGCCGGTGGTCCGGTTACTCGACCCCGGTATTACCCGGGGCATGTGCGAATACGCCAGTTTCGCCGTGCTCAGCCTGCACCGGGACATGCTCCGTTATCGCCAGCAACAGGTCGCCCGGTGCTGGCAGGCTCACTTGCTGCAGCCGGCGGCCCAGCGTCGGGTCGGTGTCATGGGGCTAGGCATGCAGGCCCAGCAGATCCTGGCCACCTTGCAGACCTTTGGCTTCGCCTTATCAGGTTGGGCACGCAGCGAACACCGCATCGCCGGGGTGGATTGCTTTGCCGGTGACGAACAGCTCCCGGCGTTCCTCGGCCAATGCGACATCGTGCTGTGTGTCTTACCATTGACCGAGCAGACCAAAGGGATTCTTAACCGCCAGTTGTTCCAACATCTGCCCAAGGGGGCTGCCCTGGTCAACATGGGCCGTGGGGGGCACTTGATCGAAGAGGATCTGCTTGAGGCTCTAGCCAGCGGCCAGCTCAGTGCCGCGGTGCTCGACGTATTGCAACAGGAACCAGCAGCACCGGATCACCCGTTCTGGCGGCATCCGCAAATATTGCTGACACCACATATCGCGGCGATGACCCAGCCCGAAAGCGCCTTTGGCGTGTTGCTGGACAATATCCGTCGCCATCAACGCGGCGAACCGATGCTCGGCCAGATTGACCCTCAGCGACGTTATTGACCCACGCTTGTCATGCACCTACGAGATAAGCACCTACAAAAAATCCGCTGATATTTGCTGCTGAGCCTGCTCCCGATTTGAGCAATAACTGCGGCGTGCGAAGCCGCAACTTATGCAATCTACCGAATCAATCTCCGGCTCTTGTCAGGCCTGGCGGCAGGTGAGATACCAACACTTTCAGCGGAGAAATCCGACCGGTCACGCTCCCTGTCCATGGAGATCTGTCATGTCCAACACGCAACGCCCCGCCTATACCTATCGCCCCATGACGCCTGCCGATGTGACATCGGCTCATGCCTTGTCCATGCAGTTGAAGTGGCCCCACCGCCTGGAAGACTGGGCCATGCTGCAGCGTGTCTCGCAGGGTTTTGTCGTAGAGGACGAAGGCCGCCTGATCGGTACGGCGTTCACCTGCCCGCAGGGTGATTACGCCACGATCGGTCTGGTGATCGTCAGTGATGAGTACCAGGGCCAGGGCATCGGTCGCAAATTGATGGAGCTGGCGCTCCAGGCGTGCGGCTCGCAGACCGCCATGCTCAATGCGACGCTCGCCGGTACGCCCCTTTATGCCAGCCAGGGATTCGTTGACTTTGGCCATATCCAACAACACCAAGGCAACGTATCGCCTCCGGCCCTTACGGACCTGCCATCCGGTGAGCGCCTGCGCCACCTGACCGAAGCCGATCGAAACGACCTGATCGAACTCGCCAACGCCGGCAGCGGCCTGGACAGGCATGCCGTGCTCAACGATCTGTTCGAGAGTGTCGAAGACGTCGTGGGTATCGAGCGTGAGGGTCAATTGCGAGCGTTCGCCCTCCTGCGTCCCTTCGGTCGTGGTCGTTCCATCGGTCCGGTCGTTGCAGAAAACCCGGAGCAGGCCAAGCACCTGATCGCGGTGTTGCTGACTCAAGTGCCGGGTGCTTTCGTGCGCGTTGACATCCCTTCCGACTGTGGCCTGGGTCCTTGGTTGGAAGAAGCCGGGCTGAAACAGGTCGACACCGTCGCACAAATGGTTCGTGGGACCCCACCCCAGGCCAGCGGCGGCGTGCATCAATTTGCCCTGGTGACCCAGGCCATCGGCTGACGCCCTTACCTCATAACGACACCATCCATTCTCCTGGAGAAACACCCTCATGCCAGAACCCACCGCCGTGCTGCTTGCACATGCCAACGGCACTCCCGCGTCAACAGCATTCACCTCCGGCACATTGGGCGCCAACGATCCTTTTGACAGACAGATTGCCTATGTCGGGACGGATGACATTGCTGCCGGCGTCGTCCAGGCGAGCGGACAATTCAGCGTCGATCGATACCCCTACAGTGAAACGATCGTGGTCCACGCGGGGCGCGTCACCTTGCAGAGCCAGGATCACGCGCTTGAACTCAATCCGGGTGACAGCGCCGTGATTGCCCGTGGCACGTCGGTTCAGATCGAGGCGCTGCCTGGCTCGTTCTGGGCATTCTGTGCCGATATCCAGCCTATTGAAGCCGGCACTGTCGGACTGACTGCCCTTCCCCCATACCCCCTGCTCTCCCCTTCGACGCCTCCGAGTGAAGAGTTCCTGCTGAGCCCGACACCGCAATGTCGCTCGAACAACGTGTTCGTCGAGGTTCCGACCAACCTGCGCATCGGCATCTGGGACTCGACACCCTATACCCGCAAGGCACGGCCACACACGATGCATGAGCTGATGCACCTGATCGAGGGCAGCATCATTCTCCAGATCGCCGATGGTTCCGAACTGGCGGTCAACACGGGCGATACGGTGTTCGTGCCTCGCGGCGCCCCCTGTGCCTGGAAGAGCAGCGTCTATGTGCGCAAGTTCTACGTCTGCAAGTAACGCCAACCGCATCACCCCGGCAGATGAGCATTCCTCTGCCGGCCTCACCCAGTACCGATCACATCACTTGCGGAGTAAAGAACATGGGATTAGGTGGCTTGAGTATCGCAAAACTGCTGATCGTCCTGGCAATCCTGGTCCTGCTGTTCGGCACCAAGCGTCTGAAAGGCCTGGGGGCGGATATCGGAGACACGATCAGGGGATTTCGCACGTCCATGGGCGACGATAAGCCTGGCCCTGAGGCGCCCGGTGACTCGATTGACGTTCAGGCACGCATGCTCGAAGACTCGGCAAGAAAAGAATAAGCATTTCCGCGTACACGAGAAACCACTAATCCCTCAATAGCAACATCGCTTGCTCGACGTTCTCGGCAGACCGGTATTGCGCGGGATAAAAAAAGCCCGCAGTGAGACGGGCTAAAGAGCGACACAACAAGAATGACTAGCCTACCGGAAGCTGCCTCGGATCAGAGCGCGGCGGCGATTGCCGCTCCGACCTCCTGAGTCGAGCCCTGCCCGCCTAGATCAGGCGTGATCGGCCCCTCGGCGATCACCTGCTCGATGGCCCTGAGAATCCCATCATGAGCCGCACGGTAGCGCTCATCGCCATTGCCGAGGAAGTCCAGCATCAAGGCGCCGGACCAGATCATCGCAATCGGGTTGGCGATGTTTCGTCCATAGATATCCGGCGCCGAGCCATGGACCGGTTCGAATAGCGAAGGGAAGCGGCGCTCCGGGTCGAGGTTGGCCGAAGGGGCGATGCCGATGGTGCCCGCGCAGGCAGGGCCCAGGTCGGACAGGATGTCGCCGAACAGATTCGACGCCACGACCACATCGAAACGGTCGGGTTGAAGCACGAAGCGCGCGCAGAGGATATCGATGTGTTGCTTGTCCCAGGTGACGTCCGGGTACTGCTGCGCCATGAGCGCGGTGCGTTCATCCCAGTACGGCATGCTGATGGAGATGCCGTTGGACTTGGTCGCCGCGGTCAGGCGTTTGCGCGGCCGGGTCTGGGCCAGGTCGAAAGCGAACTTGAGAATCCGGTCCACGCCGCGGCGAGTGAACACCGACTCCTGCAGCACGAACTCATGCTCGGTGCCTTCGAACATCTTGCCGCCGATCGAGGAATATTCGCCCTCGGTGTTTTCGCGGATCACCACGAAGTCGATGTCCCCGGCTTCGCGTCCGGCCAGCGGGCACGGTACGCCGGGAAACAGCCGCACCGGCCGGATGTTCACGTATTGGTCGAAGTCCCGACGAAACTTCAGCAGCGACCCCCACAGGGAAATGTGATCCGGCACCTTGTCCGGCCAGCCCACGGCACCAAAGTAAATCGCGTCGAAGTCCTTGAGCTGTTCGAACCAGTCGGCAGGCATCATCTGCCCGTGTTCCAGGTAATAATCGCAGTGAGCCCAGTCGAGCACTTCGATGCTCAAATCCAATTGCCATTTCTTCGCGGCCTGCTCCAATACCCGCAGCCCTTCCGGCAGGACTTCCTTACCAATGCCGTCGCCGGCAATCGCGGCGATTCTGAATGGTTTGCTCATCAACCGTGCCTCCTCTCTTCAAATGCTGATCGGATCACAAGCCACCCATGTGGAAGGCTTTGACTTCAAGGAACTCGTCCAGGCCATACTTGCTGCCTTCACGCCCCAGGCCCGATTGCTTGATACCGCCAAAGGGGGCGACGTCCATGGAAATGAGCCCGGTATTGAGACCGACCATGCCGAACTCCAGCGCCTCGCCGAACCGCCATGAGCGGCGCAAGTCCTGGGTGAAAAAATAGGCGGCCAAGCCATAAGGTGTTGCGTTGGCCGAGGCCAGTGCCTCTTCTTCAGTGCTGAAGCGCATCAGTGGTGCAACGGGACCGAAGGTCTCTTCATTGGCCAGCAGCATTCCGGCATGGGCCTCACCGAGTACCGTCGGGTGGACGAACTGGCTGTCGCCCTTGGGAATTTCACCACACAGTAGACGAGCGCCCTGACTCAATGCCTCGTCGATATGTCGAGCGACCTTGCTGACCGCCGCCGGATTGATCAGTGGACCTATGTTTACGCCATTATCCAGCCCATCGCCGACCTTGAGCTTGCCCACTTCCTCCACCAGGCGCTGGGCGAAGCGCTCGTAGATCCCGTCCTGCACCAGGATCCGGTTGGCGCAGACGCAGGTCTGTCCGGCGTTGCGGAATTTGCTGAGCATGATGCCGGTCACGGCCTGCTCCAGATCAGCGTCGTCGAACACGATGAACGGCGCGTTACCGCCCAGTTCCAGGCTCAAGCGCTTGATGTGTTCGGCGCTCTGGCGCATCAGCAGGCGACCGACCGCAGTGGAACCGGTGAAAGACAGCTTGCGCACTGTCGGGTTGCCGGTCAGTTCTTCACCAATGCCGGCGGGCATGCCGGTCACGACGTTGAACACCCCGGCCGGAATCCCGACCCGCTCGGCCAATACAGCCAGGGCCAGGGCCGACAGCGGGGTCAGGTCCGACGGCTTGACCACGATCGTGCACCCGGCGGCCAGGGCGGGCGCGCACTTGCGGGTAATCATCGCGTTGGGGAAGTTCCACGGGGTGATCGCGGCGCAGACACCGACCGGTTGCTTGAGGGTCAGCAAGCGGCGATCACCGCTGGGGGCCTGGATGGTTTCGCCGTAGACCCGTCGGGCTTCTTCGGCGAACCATTTGACGAAGCTGGCACCGTAGCGAATTTCGCCCTGGGCTTCTGCCAGCGGCTTGCCCTGTTCGCAGGTCAAGATCAACGCCAGGTCGTCGAGGTTGTCGATCATGGCCTGATACCAGCGATCCAGCAGCGCCGCCCGCTCTGCCGCCGGACGTGCACGCCAGGCCGGCCAGGCACGATCGGCGGCTTCGACGGCGCGCCGGGTTTCACTGCCTTGTACCGCGGGCACCCTGGCGAGCACTTCGCCGGTGGCCGGGTTGATAACGTCCACGGTCGCGGCGTTGTCGGCGCCGACCCACTGATCGTCGATGTAAGCGCGTTCTACCAGCAGGCTGGGGTCTTTCAGGCGATTCTTGAGCATGGTGTCGGGTCCTGTTTTGAGACAGCCTTCAGTCTATTGTTTCGCTCTGGACGAGGATGCTGAAAACGCCGGCCCTACAGCCGTGAATGCTGAAAATCAGCCTTCGACGGCATGCTCTACCGTGGGTGGGGATTGATCGCCGTGCGCCTCGATCAGGCGATGAAAGCCTTGGGGTTGCAGGCGTGGTGACGGGATGTTCAATCAGGCACATTAGCGGTGCATTGAGCCCACTAACCCTTGCAGGAAACGCTCGCCAGCGTCCATCTGGCTGATCTCGATGAACTCGTCAGGCTTGTGCGCCTGTTCTATCGAGCCTGGCCCGCAGACCACCACCGGCACATCCAGGCGTTGTTTGAACAAGCCACCCTCGGTGCCGAATGAGACTTTGGCCGTGCCGGTGTCTGGGGCGGCAAAGTTTTTCAGGAAGCGCACCGCTTCGACGCTCGGGTGGGTATCGAGGCCCGGGTAGACATTCAGGGTCTCGATTTCGATAGCGGCCACGCTGGAGAGCTTCCTGGCTTCGCCGACGATCAGTTCGGCGCGCTCGCGCATCTGTTCCAGGAACCCGTCCAGGTCGTCCGCCGGCAAGTTACGCACTTCAAAATCCAGCGTGCACAAGTTGGGCACGATGTTCAGCGCCTTGCCGCCGACAATCTGTCCAACATGCACGGTGCTGTAAGGCACGTCGTAATCGGTGTCCCGGGCCCCCTGCTCTTGCAACTGCTGCTGGCTCAGGCGCAGCGCGGCAATGAAATCGCAGGCCACGTGAATCGCATTGACCGAGCGCGGCGCGAGTGAGGAATGCGCCTCCAGGCCGCGACAGTAAGTACGGTAAGAACCCTTGCCCTTGTGCCCGAGCACGAACTGCATATTGGTTGGCTCGCCGATCACACAAAAAAACGGCCGGACCGGTGCCAGGTGCAGCACATCGAGCAAACGACGCACCCCCACGCAACCGATCTCTTCGTCATGGGACAGTGCCAATTGCAATGGCCGGCTCAATGGCTGCTCGGTGGCCTCGAGCATGGCGTCGACAGCCAGTGCGATAAAACCCTTCATGTCGCAACTGCCGCGGCCATAAATCCGCCCGCCCTGCACCGTCGCCTCAAACGCCGGAAAGGTCCAGGCCTGCCCCGCCGCCGGCACCACGTCGGTATGCCCGGACAGCAGGATCCCCGGCACGTCTCGTGGCCCGGTGCTGGCAAACAGATTGGCTTTCTTGCCGCTTTCATCCTGGACGATCAGTGACTCGATGCCCTTGGTCAGCAGCAGATCGCGCACATACTCGATCAAGGCCATGTTCGACTCCGAAGAGACCGTATCGAAGGCCATCAGCCGTTTGAGAATGTCCAACACACGGGGTTTCATGAGGCCTTGCTCCATTGCTCGACTGAAAAGAAGAAGCGCTTAATGTCGACCAGCCTGACGAACCGCCGGTTCATGCATATGCCGCCACGGTCACGCTGTTGGACTGCTGGGTCTTCATCAGCTCCGCACTGTCGTGGTGGCAGAGGATTTCACTGCCGCCCACAATCATCCGCCGTTGCGGCGCGACGCAATTGCACAAGCCGTCGACCCGAACCGGGCAGCGACTGAGGAAGGTGCACAGGCCGGGCACGTTGGCTTTAGGGCCAACGGGCGGCAGCGTCTGGCAGGTCGTTGCCCCACAGGTTTCCAGCCAGCCCTGGCGCAGTTCCGGTACGGAATGGATCAGCAGATCGGTATACGGATGGAACGGTGCCTCGGCATAGGATTGGCGCGTGCCGGCCTGGATCTTGTGCCCGCTGTACATCACCACGATGTCGTCACACAAGGCGCGCACGGTGGAGATGTCGTGGCTGATGAACAGATAGGACACCCCCAATTGCTGGCGCAGATCGCGCAGCAGTTCGAGAATCGCCGCACCGACCACGGTATCCAGCGCCGAGGTCACCTCGTCGCAGAGAATCAGGTCCGGCTTGGCCGCCAAGGCCCGGGCCAGGTTGACCCGTTGCTTCTGCCCACCGGACAGTTCGTTCGGACGCCGCTGCGCCATCGCCCGCGGCAAACGCACCAGGTCCAGCAACTCGCCGATACGCTCGCGCAACGCCGCGCCCTTGAGGCCGAAATACATCTTCAGCGGACGGCTCAGGATCGTGCTGACGCTGTGCATCGGGTTGAGCGCGGTGTCGGCATTCTGGAAGACCATTTGAATACGTCGGAACTGCTCGGGAGTACGCGACGACAGGCTGCCCCCCAGGGGTTGGCCATCGAAGGTCAACCCGCCAAGGGCCGGCACCAACAAACCGGCCACGACCCGTGCCAGGGTCGACTTGCCGGAACCTGACTCACCGATGACGCCGATGGCTTGGCCTCTGCGAACCGTCAGGTCAATGTCTTCCAGCACGCGAATGGCTGGCATGCCCTGGGCATTCTTGTTGCCGTAGCCGGCGGTCAGCCCCTGGATGGTCAGCAAAGGTGTCTCTTGGGCAATGTCGCTCGGCGGACGGATCGTCGTGTCCGGTCGCGCCGCCGCCAACAAGCTGCGGGTGTATTCGTGGGCCGGGCCCTTGAGCAACGGTGCCGTGGCGCTGTGTTCGAAGATTTCGCCGCCGTTGAGCACCACGATCTGGTCAGCCATCTGCGCCACCACCGCCAGGTCGTGAGACACATAGACGGCCGTGGCCCCACGTTCACGGACCACTCGCTTGAAGGCCCGCAGTACATCGATCTGGGTGGTCACATCGAGGGCCGTGGTCGGCTCGTCGAGCACCACCAGCAACGGATCGCTGATCAGCGCCATGGCCGCCATCACCCGTTGCAGTTGCCCGCCGGACACCTGGTGGGGGTAGCGCTGGCCAATGCGCTCAGGGTCTGGCAGGGCCAGGTCGCGGAACAACTCGATGGCCTTGGCTTCAAGCACCGCCCGACTACCCAGGCCATGAATCAGAGCGCCCTCCACCACTTGGTCGATCAGCTTTTTCGCCGGGTTGAATGCCGCTGCGGCACTCTGGGCGATATAGGACACCCGGTTGCCCCGCAACTTCTGCAACTGGCTTTCGCTCGACGCCAGCATGTCATGCTCGCCGATCTGCACCACACCGCCCGCCAGGCGACAACCGCGCCGGGCATAACCGAGCAGCGCCAGGGCGATGGTGGTCTTGCCGGAACCGGACTCACCGATCAACGCCAACACTTCGCCTTTTTCCAGGGAGAAGCTGACCCCCTTGACGATGTCCACTTCGCCGCGCTCGCCACAGGCGACCACGCGCAGGTCCTGTACTCGAATCAATTCGCTCATTTCAATGACCTCCCGAACGTCGGCTACGTCGCGACGACAACCGGTCGATGAACAGATTCACACCGATGGTCAGGGTGCCGATGGCCAGGGCCGGAATCACAATGGCCGGCGCCCCCTGATTGAGACCACCGATGTTCTCGCGCACCAGCGAGCCCAGGTCGGCATCCGGCGGCTGCACACCCAGCCCCAGGAAACTCATGCCGCTGAGCAGCAGCACGATGAAACCAAAACGCAGGCCAAGGTCCGCCAGCACCGGATTGAGTATGTTCGGCAGGATTTCCACGCAAGCGATGTACAGCCGGCGCTCGCCACGGGTACGGGCCACTTGCACGTATTCCAGGGCTTCGATATTCACCGCCATGCTGCGGGCGATGCGAAAAGCGCCGGGGGTGTAGCTCAACACCGCCGTGCAGATCAGCAAGGTGACCGAGGAGCCGAAGGCCGAGACCATGATCAGCGCCAACATCTTGCTGGGGATCGAGATGAACGCGTCCATCAGGCGACTGATCAGCTCATCCAGCCACTTTGGCGACACCACCGACAACAGCGCCAGACTGGTTCCCAGGGTGCTGGACAACACCGCGGCCACCAAGGCCAGGCCGACGGTGAAGCGTGCGCCGACAAGGATCCGGCTGAGCATGTCGCGGCCCAGGTAATCGGTGCCGAACGGGTACGTCGCGCTGAGGCTGTCGAAGACGTTGTCAGAGACCACCTCGCCCACCGGGTGCGGCGCCAGCCACGGGCCGAAGATGGCCACCAGCAACCAGATCACACACATCGCGGCACCGACCAGGCCAAGCCAGGACTTTGCGTGGGCGTCTTTGCCCAACCCCAGCGCAACGGCCGCCGTCGGGGACTTCACAATGAGGTTGTTCATTGGTTTCTCAGCCTCGGGTTGGAAAGAATCGCGCACAGGTCGGCAATCAACACCAACGTCAGATACGCCGTACAAAACAACATGGTGCAGGCCTGGACCAGGGCCATGTCGCGGTTGGTCACGGCATCGACCATCAGGCTGGCGATGCCGGGGTAGTTGAAGATCGTTTCCACGATCACCACCCCGCCCAGCAGATAGGACAGGCTCAAGGCGATGGCATTGGCGATGGGGCCAATGGCATTGGGCAAGGCATGGCGAAGGACGATCCGGATATTGCTGACGCCCTTGAGCCGGGCCATTTCCACGTAAGGGCTGTCGAGTTGATCGATCACCGCTGCCCGGGTCATGCGCGACATTTGCGCGACAATCACGCAGCACAGCGTCATTACCGGCAATGCGTAGGTGCGCATGAATTGCCAGGGTGAGGTGATGTCACTGGCGTAGGACAGTGCCGACAACCAGCCCAGGTTCACCGCGAATATCAGCACCGCCAAGGTGGCCACCAGAAACTCCGGCACCGCCACCATGGTCAAGGTGAAGAAGCTCAGGAAGCTGTCGATACGCCCGCCTCGCCCCATCGCCGAACCGATACCCAGGGTCAAGGCCACAGGCACCGACACCAACGCCGTGGCAGCCGCCAGCATCAAGGTGTTGGGGACGCGACCGGCCATCAAGTCGACGACCGGCATGGCATTGGACATCGACATCCCCAAGTCACCGCTGAGCAGGCTCGTCAGCCAATGCAGGTAACGCAACACACCGGGCTGGTCCAACCCCATTTTCATCCGCAGGGCTGCCACTTGTTCCGGCGTGGCGAACTGACCCAGCGCCTGTTGCGCCGCGTCCCCCGGCAGCACTGCCGTGATGGCGAACACCACCATGGAGACAATCAACAAGGTCACGACCGCCGCCCCCAGGCGGCGGCCGATCAACCAGAGTGTGTTGCTATTCATCATCCGACCCTCATGCAATATGGCCAAAACCCGACGGTCATCAGGCGTCCAGCCAGACTTGCTCGGCAAACATGTAGCCCATGAAACCGCCCAGGGGATTGGCGCCATAGCCCTTTACGCGCTGATCGGCGCCATCGATGTTGCTGATGAACACCGGTACGCCGATGCCGCTGTGCTCATGCACCAGCACCTGCATGTCGCCGTACATCTTGCCGCGCTTGACCTCGTCGGTTTCACCTCGGGCCTGTACCAACAGCTGGTCGAACTGTTCGTTTTTCCAACCCGATTCATTCCACGGTGCGCTCGACTGGAAGAACTGCGAGAACAGCATGTCGGCATTGGGCCGCGGGTTGATGTTGCCAAAGCTCAGCGGGTGCTTGGCCCAGTGGTTGGACCAGTAGCCGTCGCTCGGCAGGCGGTTGACGTTGAGCTTGAGTCCCGCCTCCTTGGCGGACTGCTGCAGCAACACCGCGACGTCCACCGAGCCGGTCGCCGCTGGCGAGCACATCAGCGGCATGCTGATGTCTTCCATGCCGGCTTTCTTGAGCAGGAACTTGGCCTGTTCCGGATCGTAGGCCCGTTGTGGCAACTCGGCATTGTAGAAGCGTGCACCGGGGGCGATCGGGTGATCGTTGCCGACCCTGGCGTAGCCCCGGAAGATCGCCGACTTGATCTGTTCCCGATCCAGCAGCAACTTCATGGCCTGGGTGAATTCCGGACTTTTGCCCGGCATCTGGTCCTGGCGGATGATCAGGTCAGTGTAGTTGCCCGACGGTGAATCGATGACCCGGTGCTTGGCGCTGGCCTTGATGCGGGTCGTCGAGCGTGGGTTGACCTCGTTGACGATGTGCACGTCCCCCGACAACAGGGCGTTGATCCGTGACGATTCGTCGGCGATGCCGATGAATTCGATCTCGTCCAGGTACGGCAAGCCGGGTTTCCAGTAGTTGGTATTGCGCACCCCAATGGAGCGCACCCCAGGCTTGAACTCCTTGACCTTGAACGGGCCGGTACCGATGCCCTGGCTGAAATCGCTGGTGCCCTCGGGCACGATCAACATGTGGGAGACGGCCAGGATCGACGGCAGCTCAGCGTTGGGGCCGCTCAATTGTATCTGCACTTCGTGGGTGCCAACGGCTTTGACTTCGGCGAACTGCGACGCCAGCGGCAGGACCTTGGAACCGGTGATCGGGTCCTTGTGCCGCAGCAGCGAAAACACCACGTCGGCGGCGGTCAGGGCCTTGCCGTTGTGGAAGGTCACTTCCTTGCGCAGGCTGATCACCCAAAGCGTGGCGTCGGTGGTGTCGATACGCTCGGCCAGTTCCAGCTGCGGCACCATGTGGCTGTCGAAACGCGTCAGCCCGTTATAGAACATGTAATGGCGCACATAGTCGGTGGACGATGAACCTTTGGCCGGATCCAGGGTGTCGGCGGTGGAACTGGTCGAGCCTGCGACGCGAATGCGCCCGCCAGGCTTGCCTTTGCCAGGGGCGGCGGCCTCCTCATCGGCGAGCAGCTTGCCGGCGGCGCCGAACAGGCTGCCCGCGCCCGCCACGGCCACCCCGGCCAATCCCAGCATTTGCAATGCATTGCGGCGTGACATGCCGCGATTGAGCCCTTCGAAAATGCGCAGACTTTCCGTACCTGTTATCAGCTGGGTGTCGATACTGTTTTTTTTGTCAGTCATGTCAGTTCTACCTTTCGGAAATGATAAGGCTCGATTGCTCGCGATTAACGCAATGTGTTGAAACGTGAAGCGTCTCCCCGCAACTCAGTGCAAATAGTCTTGAAGGCGGTAGTACGCACCGACCAGAGGCAAAAACCAGGGTTTGCCAAAATGACCGGGAATGGCCGGCCAATCGAGTTCGCGCCAAGGGTTGGCCTCGACCTTGCCCGCCATGACGTCGGCCATGACCTGCCCCATGTGCACCGACATCTGCACACCATGGCCGCTGTAGCCCATGGAGTGATAAACCCCCCCGTGCTGGCCGGCCCGGGGCAGCCGATCGGAGGTCATGTCCACTAATCCGCCCCAGCAATAATCGATCTTCACCTGGGCCAGCTGAGGGAACATCTGCACCATCGCCGCGTGCAAGACTTTGCCGCTCTTGGCATCGGACACGCTGTCAGACATGGCAAACCGCGCACGGCCGCCAAACAGCAGACGGTTGTCCGGAGTCAGGCGGAAGTAGTTACCGATCATGCGGCTGGTGACATAGGAACGGTGTGCCGGCAGCAAGCTGTCGATCAGCGCCTGAGGCAATACCTCGGTGGCGATCACGAAACTGCCCACTGGCACGATCCGCCGCCGATACCAGCCCAACCCACCCTGCTGAGAGGTGCCGGTGGCCAGCAGGACCTGCGTGGCCTGTAGCGACCCCTTGGTGGTATTGACCCGATAGCCGCCGGCACTGGCTTTCCAGTCCGTGACGGACACGCCCTGGAAAATCAATGCGCCGTGACGGGCGGCGGCCTCGGCCAACCCGACCCCGAAGCGCCCGACGTGCATCTGCACGCCATTGCGTTGCAACAAGCCGCCATGGAACTGGGCCGAGTTGACCTCAGCGCGGGTCTCTTGCGCAGACAGCAACTCGACCTCGGCATCGACCTCCCGCCGAATCAACTCGCAGGTGCGCGCCAAACCTTCGTAATGCATGGGCTTGGCCGCCAGCTTGAGCTTGCCATTGCGCTTGAGGTCGCAGGCAATCTGCTCCTGCTCCACCAGCGCGACGACGCTCTGCACGGCGCTTTCATAGGCCTGGTAATAGGCGCGCGCTTTATCGGCGCCGAGGCTGGCACTCAGGGCCGCGTAGTCCTGGGCCACGCCGGTATTGCACTGGCCGCCATTGCGGCCCGACGCCTCGCCAATGATCCGCCCGCCTTCCAGCACCACCACATTGGCCCCCTTCAAGGCCAGGGCCCGGGCCGCGGCCAGGCCAGTGAAACCACCACCGACGATGGCCACATCGACCTGCCCGGGCAACGCACCGAGCTGGGCACCGGTAAATGCCGGTGCGGTATCGAGCCAATAAGACTCACTGCCCATGTCTAACCCCTTATGCCTTGAAGAGTGCCCAACGACTCAGAGACCGACCAGGCCGGCCAATCCGCCGATGTCCGGGATCTGGTGGTAGTTGTAGCCAGCGTTTCCAGGTAGTTCATGACCACGGGCCACGAACGCTTTGTGCTTGATCTTCATGTCGTGGGCCGACATCAGGTCATAACGGAAGCTCGAGGACACGTGCAGGACATCTTCCGGCCCGCAGCCGAGGTTATCGAGCATGAATTCGAAGGCCGCCAGGCGCGGCTTGTAGGCTTGGGCTTGTTGAGCCGTGAAGACCTTATGGAACGGTGCGCCGAGCTTGTCGACGTTGGACATGATCTGCTCGTCCATCGCGTTGGAGAAAATCACCAGGGGAATCTTGTCGGCGATTTTCGATAGACCGGCCGGTACGTCGGCATGCGGCCCCCAGGTCGGTACGGCATCGTAGTACAACTGACCTTCGCCTTTGTACTCGACACCCCAACGCTTGCAGACCCGAGCCAGGGCAGTCTTGAGGATTTCATCATAGGGCCGCCAGTCACCCATCACCTGGTCCAGGCGATAGGCCGAGAAATCCTTGACGAACTGGTCCATCTGCTCGGCAGGGACCCGATCGGCGAACAGTTCGCGTGTCATGGTCCCCATCTGAAAGTTGGTCAACGTGCCGTAGCAGTCAAAGGTAATGAACTTGGGGCGAAGGAAGCTCATGAGTGCAAGTCCTGAGTGATGGTTGAGGTCATGAGGGGCAAGCGATTGCGCCGTTCCGAAAGCCTGGGTGCAACGCTGCATCACGGATTTATTACAGCATCATGAGACCGTGCATAAACTGTTAAAAGTATAGGCCCCTTGGCACAAACCACCGTTTTTCGGGGCCTGCTCAGCAGACTGTGCGGGATGCGCCATGCACGGGCATTTGCGCCGTTTTCAAGGCATTTGCGGACGTTTATGGTGCGTAGAAAAGCTCTGGAAACGCCACAAGCGGCAGAATCTACGCCGGCAAACGAAAACGGGCGCATCCCCTGAGGACGCGCCCGTTCATTGTTTTGCGGATGAGTTTCCGGTGCCTCAGAACTCCGCGACTTTGCCCCAGGCCGAAGATTGAAAACGGTCCGGGTGATAGGGACGCGGATCAACCAGCGGGGGCATGTCACAGACAATGTCGGCGATCAAATGACCCGCACCTGGACCGATGCCGAAGCCATGACCGCTGAACCCCGCCGCCAGCACCAGGCCAGGCAGGCTCGCCATCTCGCCGATGCCCGGGACGCCATCAGGCGTGCTGTCTACATAACCTGCCCAGGCTGCGGTGACTGACGACGTTTTCAGCATGGGGATCAGGTCTACCGCGCGCTTGTAAGTCAACTCAACCGTCGAGGCATCTGCCTTCGGATCCAGAATTCGCATGCGCTCCATCGGCGTTGGTTGGTCCAATCGCCAGCGGCTCAAGCCTTCGTGGCCCGACTGAAAGCCTTCCAGGCCGCCGGGGGCCAGCTTGCGCCACCGGCGCTGGAACATCGGCAGGAACTGGGGGGCGAAACGCAGCAATTGCAAGGTAGGGTCAACACGCCCTCGGCCACTGATGGCCAGCGTGATACCGCCATCGGCGCGACGGGTCATGGAGACTTCATCCGTGTGGAGCGCGTCCGGTATCTCTTGGGCGCTCTTGGAAACCGACAGTATCGTCTGACGAATGGACGCCTGGGGAAACCGGATGCCGTACTGACGGCAGAAAGAAGACGCCCACGCGCCACCGGCGAGCACCGCGACCTTGGTGCGAATGGTGCCCTTCTCGGTGACGACGGCAGACACCTGGCCGCCCTCGGTCTCGAGGCCACGGGCGGCGCAGCCTTGGTGCACCGTGCCGCCCAGTTTAATGATGGCCCGTGCGACCGCCGGAGCGGCACGGGATGGGTCTGCCGTACCGTCGGTAGGTGAAAAGACCCCGCCTTTCCAAGGCTTGCCGGTCACCCGGCCATGTTGAGCGGCCTGCTCCGCCGTCAGCATGTGGGTTTTCACATTGACGGTACGGGCAAACTCCCCCCATTTTGCCCAACCAGCCAGCTCTTTCTCGTTGTTGCTCAGATAGAGCAAGCCACACCTTCTGAAACCTGTGTCCTCACCGGTCTCTGCCGCGAACTGCTCCCAAAGATCCAGGCTCTTGGTCGACAGCGGCAATTCGCGAGCATCTCGATTCTGCTGACGGCACCAGCCCCAGTTTCGACTCGATTGCTCTGCCCCCACACGGCCTTTTTCCACCAGCGCGACCTTCATGCCGCGCTTGGCCAGGTAATAGGCCGTGAAGGCTCCGATAATGCCGCCGCCGATCACAACAACGTCAGCGTGCGTCGGAAGCTCAGAATTCGTCTCTACGGAAATTAACGGTGCTGGCATTTTAGGGATGTCCATGAAGGCCGGGGATTTGAAGGTACATCGTCTTCAGGCGGTCGCGGGTGCATCGGCCATGCACTGAGGGTGGCGACCAGGGCAAGCCGCTACTTCGTTCTGGAAGCATCAGTGCCACGCTGAATCATGGTGTTATTACAACACCAAGAAACCGTGCATAAACGGTTAAAAGTATAGGTCGCCTGGTACAAACCACCGTTTTACCGGACGTGTTCAGCAGACTTTGCGGAGTGCTTCGGATTGGAGGTTTGGCTTATCTGTTTGGCGGAACACGTCCCGGCATTTATTTAGCTGGACCACCGCTATCGCGAGCAAGCTCGCTCCCACACTGGTTTTTTGGCAGACAAAAATATGTGCTTAGTACCCTGTGGGAGCGAGCTTGCTCGCGATGAGGGCGGCACATTCAACGTCTCGTTGACTATGAAACCACCTTCGCGAGCAGTTCGCTGGTCATACTTTCAATGCCTCCTCCAGAAACGCCACCAAAGCCTGCACACGCGGGCTACGCAGTTTTCGGGACGGCACCAACAGGTTGATCGGCGCACTGTCGAATTGCCAATTCGCCAGCACCCGAACCAGACGCTTGTCGGCAATGGCGTCACTGACATCCCATTGCGAACGCAGCACCAGCCCCAGGCCTTGCTCGGCCCAGCGTCGAGCCACGCTGCCATCGTTGCTCAGCATCGCGGGCTCGATGCGCAGGGTTTTGCGCCCCTGCCCCTTACGCAGATGCCACAGCGTGACATCTTCATCATTTTCACGGATGCAGATGCAGCGGTGCTCGGCAAGTTGCTCAGGCGACGACGGCGTGCCGTGCTGCTCCAGATAGGCAGGGCTTGCGCATAACCATCGTTCATTTGACGTGAGGCGTTTGGCGACCCACAGGCTGTCATTGAGGTGACCGATGTGAATCACCGCGTCGCTGTCGTGACGATCCGGCCATGGTGTTTCGCGTAGATCCAGGTGCAGGCACAACTGAGGGTGCAGCCTGGCGAAGCGCGCCAGCAGCGGTGCAATGCGCTGCCGCCCATAGCCGAACGGCGCCGCCAGCCTGAGCGTGCCAACCAACCGCTCGTCCCGGTGCTTGAAGGATTCCGGGAGCGCTTCCAACTGCTCCAGCAAACGCGCGCTTTCACGGGAGAAACGCTCGCCATCGGCGGTGAGACTCAGGCGTCGGGCATCGCGATTGGCCAGTGTCAGGCCGAGCAGCGTCTCCAATTTGCGCAAACGCATGGACAGCGCAGGGGGTGAGACATTCAGGCTTCTGGCGGCGGCGCTCAACGATTCGCAGCGCGCCAGCGTCACGGCCAGACGCAGGTCCTCGATGGAGATCATTCAATTCTACTTAATGATTGATGACATCTCATTGAACCATACCTTTACGACAGCTTTGTAGAGTGGACCCTGTACCCAGCCATTCGAGTCCTCCTTATGTCAGCCTCTCTTACCGCCCTCGATACCCCCGCCGCGCTCGTGGATGTGCCGCGCATGCAGCACAATATCCAGCGCATGCAACAACGCATGGATGCCTTGGGTGTGCGTTTGCGCCCGCATATCAAAACCAGCAAATGCCTCCCCGTGATCCAGGCGCAGCTCGCCGCGGGAGCCTGCGGCGTCACGGTTTCGACCTTGAAGGAAGCCCAGTACTGTTTCGCTGAAGGCATTCGTGACGTTTTCTATGCTGTCGCCATCGCGCCAGGCAAACTGCCCCAGGCCTTGCTGCTGCGGCGCCAGGGCTGCCAGTTGAGCCTCCTCACCGACAGCCTTGCCGCTGCCCAGGCCATCGTCGCCTTCGGCCAGCAACACAACGAACGTTTCGACGTCTGGATCGAGATCGACTGCGACGGCCATCGGTCCGGCCTGCACATCGAAGACGACTCACTCGTTGAAGTCGCACGGATACTCAGCGAGGGTGGCATGCCGCTTCGCGGGGTGATGACCCATGCCGGGTCAAGCTATGAACTCGACACCCTTGAAGCGCTGCAAGCCCTGGCCGAACAGGAACGCGATCTTTGCGTCAAAGCGGCCCAACGGCTCCGCGAAGCCGGGTTCGCTTGCCCGGAGGTCAGCATCGGCTCGACGCCTACGGCCTTGTCGGCACTGAACTTGGAAGGCGTCACTGAAGTACGCGCTGGTGTCTATGTGTTCTTCAATCTGGTGATGCACAACATCGGTATCTGCCACGCCGACGAGTTGGCGCTGAGCGTGCTGAGCACCGTCATCGGTCATCAGAAAGACAAAGGCTGGATCATCACCGATGCCGGTTGGATGGCCATGAGCCGTGACCGCGGCACGCAGCGCCAACAGCGGGACTTTGGTTATGGCCAGGTTTGCACCGAAGCCGGCGATTGGATCGAGGGCGCGTTGCTCACGGGAGCCAATCAGGAGCACGGCATTATCTCCCTTGAAACGGACGAGGGTGTCGACGTCACCGCGTGCTTTCCCATCGGTAGCCGCCTGCGCATCCTGCCCAACCATGCCTGTGCCACAGGCGCGCAATTCCCGGACTATCACGCGGTTGACGCCGAGGGTGGCGTGCACACCTGGAGTCGCTTGCATGGCTGGTAATCATACAGGCTCGATCCATTTGATCAGCACGTCCAACGCCGCGGCGCCGGGCGGACATTACGCCCAGGCGGTCGTGCATCAGGGCGTTCTGTATGTGTCCGGACAACTGCCTGTACGCGCCGATGGCGTCCACAGTGCCGACCAACCGTTTGAGGTCCAGGCCGCCATCGCCCTCGATAACCTGGTGGCAATCCTCGGCGCAGCAGACCGGAGCACGCGCGACCTGCTGAAGGTCACGGTCTATGTCGCAGGTATCGAACACTGGCCCGCGTTCGATCGAATCTACGCCCGTTACCTGGGAGAGCATCGGCCCGCGCGAGCGGTAGTGCCCGTTCCGGCCTTGCATCATGGCTACCTGATCGAAATCGAAGCGATGGCCCTCGCCGCGGGGTAATGCCAAGTTATCCGGGCAGATACGGCAGATTCTCCTTTGCGCACTTGAACAACGGCATCTTTTGTCTGGGCTGCTTTGTTAGCTTATTGAGCAGGCTCGACATACCGCTCTAAAGGAACACCTTGGATGATGACTCAATCTTCGAATAGCTACAGCGTTGATCCGCAAACCGCCCAGCTGTTTTATATCAATGGCGGTTGGTCTGCGCCGGTAAGCCCGGCCAGTTTGCCGGTGGTCAATCCGGCAACCGAAGAGGTCGTCGCCCAGGTCGCCAGCGGGTCTGCCGAGGATGTCGATCGGGCGGTCGCGGCGGCGCGTGCCGCGTTTGCCGGTTGGTCTGCCACTTCCACAGCGTCGCGCGCGCAGGTGCTGGGCAAGCTCCATGAGCTTATCCTTGAGCGCAAAGAAGATTTTGCCCAGGCGATCTCCCTGGAAATGGGCGCAGCCATCGGTTCTGCACGGGCGATGCAAGTGCCCCTGGCAGCCGAGCATGTCCGTGTCGCTCGCGATCTGCTGTCCACTTATCGTTTCCAGACCGTCGAGAACGGGACCGCGATCCAACGCGAACCTATCGGCGTCTGCGGCCTCATCACCCCTTGGAACTGGCCGCTTTATCAAATCACCGCAAAAGTCGCCGCGGCGCTGGCGGCTGGATGCACGGTGGTCCTCAAACCCAGTGAACTGTCGCCGCTGAGCGCCCTTCTGTTTGCGCAAGTGGTCCATGACGCGGGCGTTCCAGCGGGTGTCTTCAACCTGGTGAACGGCAGCGGCCATGTCGTCGGCGCTGCGATGGCCGCACATCCCGATATCGACATGATCTCGATTACCGGCTCAAACCGCGCGGGCGCGCTGGTGGCACAGGCGGCCGCCCCGACGGCGAAACGGGTCGGGCAGGAATTGGGCGGCAAATCCCCGAATATTCTGCTGCCCGACACCGACTTTGCCAACGCCGTCCCACTGGGGGTGATGGCGGCGATGCGCAACGTCGGGCAATCGTGCAGCGCCCCTACCCGGATGATCGTACCCAAGGACCGGCTGGCGGAGGTCGAAGCGCTGGCGGCCGCCACCGCCAACGGGATCATCGTGGGTGATCCACAATCACTGGAAACGGTACTCGGCCCCATTGCCAATGAAGCCCAGTTCAATCGCGTACAAGCCATGATCGAGGCCGGCCTGCAAGAGGGAGCAAAGCTGCTGTGCGGCGGGCTCGGACGCGTGCCGGGGTTTGAGAAGGGCTTCTACACCCGCCCCACTGTGTTCTCCGAGGTGGATAACGCCATGCGGATCGCCCAGGAAGAAATCTTCGGGCCGGTGCTGTGCATCATTGCCTACGAAACCATCGACGAGGCGGTCGCTATCGCCAACGACACGGTCTATGGGCTTGGCGCCCATGTTCAATCACAGGATATTGAACTGGCGCGTGCAGTGGCTGCGCGTATCCGTGCGGGGCAAGTGCTCCTGAATTACCCGGCCTGGAACCCCATGGCGCCATTCGGGGGCTACAAGCGCTCGGGCAATGGCCGTGAGTACGGTGTCTTCGGCCTCGAGGAATACCTGGAAACCAAGGCGATCGTTGGGTTTGGCGAATCGCCTGAAGGTTCTTCGCGTACCTAGAGCTTCGGTGCCAGCCGTCCATACTTCGATGGGAGATGTGCCCTCGGGCACATCACTTCACACGCTCCCAGACGATGTGAACCTTCGCCCCATCGGGGCGGCGAAAATCTTCCACCATCTGGTCTCCGTCGACCTTCAACTGCAGGTCGTCACGGGTACGCACGGCACCCACCCAGTTCGGGAACGTAGAACCTTGGACAGTATTGCCCGTGAACTCACCGTTCTGGTCAACGGTGTATCGCCCGAAAAAACCGATGCTCCCCGCCATCGCTGCCCGGTTTTCCTCATCGGTGCCTTCGCCACGCACATTGGATCGAAACACCGGCACGCGCGGATCGGTGAGTACTTCGATAAACGTCAGCTCTGGCGTGAAGACGAGCCAACCATGGGGATTGGGGCCATAAGCCTCCGATCGGCTGCCCTGGCTCTCAACGGTTGCGCTGACCATGCGCCATGTCCCGACCAAGGCGTTTTCTTTGCTCGCGAACACGCTGGAGAATGCCGAGAAGGCAATCACCGCACCGACGGCCAATACCTTGTTTTTCAGACTCATCAGCATCACCTTTCACTCGCCGCAACGATGCGACGGACAATAAAGTAGGTTTGATCTTGGTTGGCAGGGGCTTCATGCCCTGGCGGCGATGGCCGCCAAGCGCAACTCCCGGGAAGCGGCGTTATCCGCCCGCCGTCCCAGTTGCCAGCCCAAGTACCCCCACAGCAGCGCGCAACAGGCGCCAATCATCGCGGCCGGACCGGCGCCCTGCCCTAGCAGGTCGAGCAGGCTCTTGGCCCAGCCGCTCATGGCGTCACCCGCGCGGTACACCACGGTGTCGATGAAGTTCTTGGCCTTGTATTTACTCTCGGCATCCAGGGGGGTGAACAGCATTTCCCGGCCCGGTCGGACGAACGCGTACTCACCGATCCGTCGCACGATCATCAACGCCGCCAGCAGCGCGAACCCCGGTGCCAACGCCAGGCCGAGGAAACCGATGCACATGAGCAGCGGCACGATGGCCAACAAGGCACGCACCCCCAGCTTCGGCGCGACACGCCCGGTGATGAACAGCTGGGACAGCAACGCACCGGCCTGCACGATGATGTCTAGGGTGCCGAAAATGCGCACTTGCGCCGCACGATCCGGATAGAGCTCGGCCACCAGACGCGCCTGCTCGAAGTAGAGAAAGGTGCTGACCGTCGCCAACAGCACAACGAACCCGGCGATTCCCAACAGGTAAGGTGACCTGAGCACCGCCGTCAAACCGCTGAACGGATTGCCCTGCAAAGGCTGCCGAGGGCTTTGCGTCGGCGCGGCGCCGGGACGGCCCGCCCCACCCTTTTCGCGCCACCCCATCAACGCTCGTTTCAACACCAGCGTGGCGCCCAGCAGCAAGGCCGCCAGCAACATCAACTCCGAGGCGCCGAGAGGACCGATGAGCAGCGCGCTCAAAGCCGGCCCCAGCAGGCCACCAACGCTGGCGCCCGCGGCGATGAAGGCAAACAGGCGCTTGGCCTGCTCGCTGTCGAATACATCCGCCATCAGGCTCCAGGCCACGGAGACGACGAACAGGTTATAGACCGAGATCCAGACGTAAAAGACCCGGGCCAGCCAGATACTGTCCGGCTGGAACTGGAACAGCTCGACAAACATCAGCAGGTTGAAGCCAAAGAAGCCGTACACCCAGTCGATCAGCCGCAGGCGCGGCACTCGGGCGCTGAGCCAGGCGAACAAAGGCACGGCCGCCAGCATGACCAGAAAGGTCGCGGTAAACAGCCATTGCAAATTCTCCACCCCCGCTGCGATGCCCATCGACTCACGGATCGGACGCAGCATGAAGTAACCGGTGAAGAGGCAAAGAAACAGCAGGAACCCGCACAGCGCCGGACGCAACTCACCATCGCGGGCGTTCAGGGCGAGACTCAGCCGGTGCACATAGGAAGGCGTACTCATAGGAACTCCGGGAAGACGGCAACAAGGCAAAGGTCAAGCGCGGACGGACGCCCGCGCCCAGGGTTGCATCAGCGATAGGTCACGCCGGTCAGGCGCTCGGAGACCGCCCAGAGCCGCTCGGCATCCGCCTCCGTGCTGGCGGCGGGCGGCGTCTTGGCGACCCCCAACGGACCGCGTCTTTCTCCGTCGCCGGTCGGGCCGTAATAAGCCCCGCCTACGGCTTGGGCAGCCGTAGCGGCATATAACGTGGGCAGCGCCCCTTGTGCCGCTGAGTGGTACGCGTCGCGGTCCTTTGCCCAGCGCCGACCGAACTCGCTGTCGAGGCCTGGCCCCCGTTCGACCAACTCGGTCACGGCAACGCCGGGGTGCGCCGCGATGCTGCGAATGCCCCAGTTTTCGGCGTCACTGCGCCGCTGCAAGGCAAAGGCCCAGTGCAGCACGGCCAGTTTAGATTGTGCGTAGGCCGCGTAGGGGTCGTACTTCTGCTCGCTCTGCAGATCGTCGAGGTTCATCGCGCCACGCGCCGCGGCAATGCTTGACAGGCTCACCACGCGGGCATCCTCGCTTTGACGCAAGAGCGGCACCAGCAGGCCGGTCAGGGCGAAGTGTCCCAGGTAGTTGGTGGCCAACTGAAGTTCAAAGCCATCGGCGGATGTACCTCGCTCGGGAGGCGCCATGACGGCGGCGTTGTTGATCAACACATCGAGGCGCGGCAGTCGCTGATTGAGCCGCTGGGCCAGGCCGCGCACCGATGATAGATCGGCCAGGTCCACGGCCTCGAACTGTACCTTGGCCTCGGGCACGGACTGGCGAATACGCGCAATGGCCTGCGCGCCGCGTTCCGGGTTGCGCGCGGCGATGATCACGTCGGCGCCGGCGCGTGCCAAGGCCAGTGCATCCTCGTAGCCCATGCCACTGGTGCCCCCGGTGATCAGGACAATCCGGCCTTTCTGGGACGGCATGTCGGCGGTCGACCAGTCTGGTTTCGGTGCGACGCGAGCGGACGCTTCGATACTCACCGCACTGAGCAGCGCGACGCCGGCGGCAAGGGTTTTCGCCAGTCTTCCAAGCCGGCTCATGCGGCCACGGGCGGGTGTTGTTGTGCTATTCCACATGGTGATGGTCCCTGTCTGAAAAATGAACCGGCATCGCCGGACGGTCACTGCTTCGAGCACGCCTCGGCCAATTGCAGAAAGCTGAGGTGTTTCTTAATCCCTTGGGTATTCAAGTAGGTCATCTTCGCTTGCACGACCTCGCACATCGGCGATGTCGGTGTCTCGATACGGATGACCTTGGCGATGTCCAGCGGCATGCCATATTCGTAGGCCGGGACCTGCGTTTGTTCTTTGGCGAGCAGCGGCGAGCCGCTCAGGGCGATGACGACCAGCAGGCCGGCAATCGACAGATTTTGAGTGTTCATAGTGGACTCCACGACACTGTGTCCTCGGGGGACGGTCGTAGCACTCTAGGCGGGGGCGACTGACGTCAAAGTGACTGCTGGCTGACGGGAAGATGTCAAACGCGGGCGGGTTTTACCCCCGGGGCGACGACCAAGACGTCGCCTGGTTCATCAAGGAAAATCCGAAGGTGTTGAGCCCATTCTCGCTGTGGGCGAACACGCGCCCGCCGTGCATGGACGCCACCGCACGCACGATGGAAAGGCCCAGGCCGTGGTGTGCATCGCTTCGCGTCCGGGCGGCGTCGGCGCGGTAGAAGCGCTCGAACAAACGCTCCAGGTGCACGGTGTCGATGGGCTCGCCGGCATTGGAAACGCTCACCTCGACCTGCATGCCGTGGTTGACCAGGCTTACCGTGATAGTGCTGGTCGGCACCGCGTACCGCGCCGCGTTCTGTAGCAGATTGGCCAGGGAACGGTGAAAAAGACGTCGGTCGATGCACACGCGCATGTCGCCCTGGATCACCACGCTCAGCTGTTTGTCGTGCAACACCGGCTCCAGATACTCCACCGTCTTCGCCGCCTCTTCATACAGCGAGACATCGCTGAGCTCGGTTGCCCGTTGGCCGCTCTCGGCCCCGGCAAGGAACAGCATGTCGTTGACGATAGTGCCCATTCGCTCCAGCTCTTCGAGGTTCGACTGCAGCAAGTCCTGGAGCTCACTCACCTCGCGCCCGTGGGCCAATGCCACCTGGGTCTGTCCGATCAGGTTGGTCAAGGGCGTTCGCAGTTCATGGGCCACATTGGCATTGAACCCTTCGAGCTGGCACCAGGCCGCTTCCTGGCGAGCCAGGGCGCCGTTGAACGACACCGCCAGTTCCTGCAATTCGCCCGGCAGCGCCTCGGTGTCCAGTCGTTGTTTCGAATCCCCCGGCGGCAGGCTATTGGCTTGATGGCTCAAGCGCCTCACCGGCCCCAGGCCGAAGCGCGCGATCCAATAACCGAGCAGCGCAACCAGACCGATGCCCAACGCCGAGGTCAGGATTAGTATTTTGGTGAAGTGGTCCAGGGTCTTCCTGAAAGGCGTTGAATCCAGCCCCACGATAAAGCGCAGTTCCGGACGGTCGCCCATGGCCGCAATGGTCTTGAGCAACACCATCATGGGTCGCTCGCGCTCAGGGAGATTGAGGGTAAATAGCCCATCGGAGCGCGTCGACCAATCCTGGCCGTCCGGCATCGCCCCGCCATAACTGAAGGCCGGGTTATCAACCAGGATCCAATAGCGAACCCGTTCATCCGCAGGCGTGAGGTCGTCGAGCTTCTGGCGCAAGCCGACCCAGAACGCTGGCGAATCGTACTTCGCCAGCACCGGGTCGAGCACAGAATGGCGCAGGATCAATTCGTTCTGCATCTGCTCATCGAGCGATTGTTTCAAGGAACAACGCAACAGCGTCGCGCTGATCGACATGATCAGCAGGACAGCGAGGGCGAACATCAGGGCGAGCCGCTTGGCGATCGATCGTTTCATCAAGACGTACCGCTTTGCCTGCCACTTTCCTCGCGGCTTTCCAGTACATACCCCATGCCGCGAACGGTATGCAGCAGCTTGCGTGGATACGGGGCATCCACCTTGGCCCGGACCCGTTTGATCGCAACCTCGACCACATTGGCGTCACTGTCAAAATTCATGTCCCAGACCTGCTCGGCAATCATCAGCTTGGAAAGGATCTCGCCCTGGTGCCGCGCCAACAGGCTCAACAGACAGAACTCCTTGGCCGTCAGGTCCAGCCGCAGTCCCCCCCGGGTCACTTTGCGCGCTTGCAGATCGACCTCTAGGTCGTCGATGCGCAAATGCGTCAGGTCGGCCGTGTCACCCGTGCGGCGACGGATCAAGGCCTGGACGCGCGCGACGAGCTCGGCAAATGAAAAGGGTTTGCCCAGGTAATCATCGGCGCCCTCGCGCAGCCCGCGAATGCGATCATCCACCGTCCCCCTGGCCGACAACATGATGACCGGGGTTTTCTTTTGCAGGCGCAGGCCTTGCAGCACGTCGTAGCCGTCCTTGCCCGGCAGCATCACATCCAGGATCACCACGTCGTAGTCCCATTCCAGCGCGTAATGCAGCCCGTCGATGCCATTGGTCGCGACGTCGACAATATAGCCAAGCTCGGTCAAGCCACGATGGACGTAGGAGGAGGTTTTTTCTTCGTCCTCGACAATGAGCAAACGCATCAGGTGACTCCTCTGCAGCAGCGGGGCAACCTAATGAGTCTAGACAGCGAAGGTGTCTGGAGGCTGACCGCTTCCTGACATTCTTGTCAGAAACGGCTCATTGGGCAACGTCGACGCACAATAACCACGGCTCAGATGGATACCGTTTCCGCAGGAGAGAAATCGGCGAGCAATTCGATGAAGGATTGACGCAACCAACGATTCGCCGGGTCATGGTGGAACCGCGTATGCCAGTAAAGATGAATGTCGTAGCCGCAGATGGCCCAAGGCAGCGGCACCAGACGCACATTGGTGATTTCGGCGAAACGTCGGCCGACCGCCAGGGGCACGGTGGCGATCATGTCGGACTCGGCCACCAGAAACGGCACGCCCATGAACCGTGGCAGGCTGAAGCGCACCCGGCGCGTGACGCCATGGGCGGCCAGTTCACGGTCCAGCACGCTCATGCCACGCTCTTCGGCCTGGACCGCGACGTGCACGGCCTGCTGATACTGTTCGGCGCTTATGTTGTCGCCGATGGTGGGGTGATCGTTGCGCACGATGCACACGAATGAGTGACTGTACAGCGCCCTATTGCGGATCGAGGTGTTGAGCAGGCGCGGGAAATAACCGATGGCCGCGTCCACCTCACCGGCGTCCAGGCCCTCCTCCAATTGCTCCGACGACAATGCCTGGGTGCGAATTCTCAAATTCGGCGCGGCTTTGTCGAGCATGCGCATCAGCCGGGGCAGGAACACCATTTCGCCAATGTCCGACATGCACAGTACCAGTTGTCGGTCGGAGTGTTCGGGGATGAAGCCCGTGGACGGCAACACTTCGCTGCTGACCATCTCCAGGATCCGTTGCACCGGCTCGGCGATCTGCAGGGCCCGGGCGGTAGGCTGCATGCCGCGGGAAGTACGGATGAACAAAGGATCGTCGAACAGTGTGCGTAGCTTGGCCAGGGCGAAACTCATGGCAGGTTGGCTGAGCCCCATGAGATCGCCGGCCAGGGTCACGCTTTGCTTTTTGCGCAGCGCATCGAAGACTTTCAGCAGGTTGAGATCGACGTCCTTGATATCCATATTTTGGATTTTATCTATAAGTGAAATAAGGTTTTCGGATTCTAGGTCGAAGCCTAGACTCGGCACAAGATCGTTAACTCGATTAACCGAATTGACATCTCCCATAACAATAACGGAGCACACCATGCCCAAGAAGCTGCGCAGCAATTTCCCCTATGGCTCTTATTTATGGGCTGTGCGCGCCGCCCAGTGGCGTGCCTTGGGCATCGACGAAAGCGAGTTGGAGAAACCCAAGATCGCCATCGTGAACTCATCTTCCAACCTGGCGATCTGCTTCAGTCACCTGGATGGCATCGCGGACGTCCTCAAGCAGTCGATACGCGATGCTGGTGCCCTGCCCTTCGAGATTCGCACTGCCGCCCCCAGCGACTTCATCACCGGTGCCGGTGCCGGCGGCGCCTACATGCTCGCCGCCCGTGACCTCATCACCAACGACATCGAAGTCGCGGTCGAAGGTGCCCAGCTCGACGGCATGATTTGCCTGGCCTCTTGCGATAAAACGGTACCCGGCCAACTGATGGCTGCCGCCCGCCTGAATATCCCGACCCTGGTGGTGGTCTGCGGCTACCAGCCAAGTGGCGAGTACAACGGCAAGCATGTCGATATCGAAGACGTCTTTATCAGCTCCATGCACGTGGTGACCGGCAAACTGCCGGTCGAGGAGCTGGCCGGCATGGCCCGCAATGCCATCAAGGGCCCCGGGGTCTGTTCGGGGATGGGCACCGCCAACTCCATGCACCTGGTGTGCGAAGCCCTGGGCATGGCCCTGCCTGGCAGCGCGCCGATTGCCGCTAACAGCCCGCAGATGTTCGATTTCGTGCGCCAGGCCGGCCAGCGCATTGTGGAAATGGTCGAGGAAGACCTCAAGCCTCGGGATATCCTGACCCCCAATGCCTTTGCCAACGCCGTCGCGACCATTCTCGCCGCGGGCGGCTCCGTCAACACCATAAAACATATGCAGGCGGTGGCCGCCGAAGGCGACGTCGAGGTCGACGTCTATCAACTCTTCAGGGACCTGGGAAACAAGGTGCCGGTGCTGGTCGGTGTGCGGCCGGTGGGAGAACACAGCATCGAGCAGATGGAGGCCGCGGGCGGTGGGCGTGGGCTGCTCAAGCGCCTGGAACCGCTGCTGCATGGCGACGTGCTGACGGTCACCGGGAGAACCCTGAAGCAAAACCTGCAAGGGGTGACCGTCAGCGATGACGCGGTGATCCGTCCGCTGGACAACCCTTTCGCCACCCAGCCCGCCATCGTGATGCTCAGTGGCAACATCGCGCCCCAAGCGGGCATCGTCAAATACGGCATCGACCCGAACAAGATGCGCCGCTTCGAAGGCCCTGCAATCTGTTTCGAACGCTCCGCCGATGCCATCCAAGCCTTGCAGGATGGCCGCATACAGCCTGGCCACGTGGTGGTCATGCGCGGTGCCGGTGTGCGCGGCGGCCCGGCCATGGGCGGTGGCGCTTCGAAAGTGGTGTTCGCCATCGACGGTGCCGGGCTCGGCGACCACGTGGCCATGCTGACGGACGGCCATCTTTCAGGGTTGGTGTGCAAGGGGCTGGTGGTGGCCGAAGTCGCGCCTGAAGCGGCCGTCGGTGGCCCGTTGGCGCTGGTCGAAGACGGCGACATCATCACCATCGACCTGGACCACAACAGCCTCGACGCCGATGTCAGCGAAACCGACATGCAGGCGCGGCGCGACCGTTGGCAGCCTCTGGCGCCACAGTTCGGCGGCGGCTGGCTGGATATCTACCGCCATAACGTGTCCTCCATGGAGCGCGGTGCGGTACTGATCAAGCCGCGTGACATCACCCACGCTGGAGAA
Source organism: Pseudomonas sp. R151218B TE3479 (assembly GCF_053629195.1). Classification (NCBI taxonomy): domain Bacteria; kingdom Pseudomonadati; phylum Pseudomonadota; class Gammaproteobacteria; order Pseudomonadales; family Pseudomonadaceae; genus Pseudomonas; species Pseudomonas sp. R151218B TE3479. Next base: position 4,321,306 of record NZ_JBRJHV010000001.1, on the reverse strand, counting down.
CAACCGCAATGAGGTTGCGCGACGACGAGAAAGCCATGCTTGCCGGCGATCAAGGCCCGGCCGTGCAGAAAGCCATGGACCTGCTGGTGCGTTATGGCGAGGCCCTGGATGCGCAATGCCTGGTGGACACGCGGAATGTGGCCGGAACCATCGGTGCCACCACCCCTTTCTTGCGTCAGTACGCCGAACGTGAGGGCGGCATGGACGCGGTGTTCAGCGAGTTCAACCTCGACAGCGCCGAGGTGGTCCAGATTCCCAAGGTCAAGGTCTTCAGCAGTCATCTGCAACAAGGCATCGACCCTCGGCACGCCAAGCGTCAGGGCATTGGCGAGGACGTGGTACGCATTTATGAAACCGGCCAGGCCTACAGCAGCGGCCTGGGCGTACAACCGTTGAACACCTGCACGCCCTATCAAGTCGGCAACGTACCGGTGAAAGGCGAACACTGCGCCTGGATGGAGTCTTCCGCCGTGATCTACATCAACTCGGTCCTCGGCGCCCGGACCAACGCCGAGGGCCGGGAAAGCACGGGCGCGGCGATGCTGACCGGCAAGATTCCCTATTGGGGCCTGCACCTGGACGAGAACCGTCGCGGCACCCACCTGATCCAGTTGGACATCGACGTGAGCACCACGGCCGATTGGGGACTGCTCGGTTACTGGGTCGGTGAACAGGTGCAGGATTGTATCCCGGTCATCGAGGGCGTGAGCCACCAGCCCAATCTGGCTCGCCTCAAGCACTTCGGCGCGGCGGCAGCTTCCAGCGGTGGCGTGGAGATGTATCACCTGGTCGGGGTCACGCCGGAAGCACTTACCCGCGAGCAAGCGTTCGGCGCCTCCCGGCCTTCAGCCATCTTGCGCTTCGGTGAAGCCGAACGACGCTGGGCCTACGAGCAAGTCAACGTCACGGCGCACGATGCACAAGTCGATTTCGTCATGCTGGGCTGTCCGCATTACAGCCTCAAACAAATCTGGGAAGTCTGCCAACTGCTGGAAGGCCAGCGCCTGAGTGCGAACACCGAGCTCTGGATATTTACCGCAGCGTCGATCAAGCAACTGGCTGACGTGGCCGGTTACACCCGCATCATCGAACAGGCCGGCGGGCATGTGATGACCGATACCTGCTCGGCGATCGGCAAGGTGCTGCCCAAGGGCACGCGAGTGGCGGCCGTGGACTCGGCCAAACAGGCCCATTACCTGCCGGCGATCATGGGCATCCAGGCGTGGTTCGGCACCACCGCCGAATGCGTCCAGGCGGCCATCGACGGCCGTTGGAAAGGAGTATTGAGATGAGCGCAACCTTTACGCTACGAGGCCGCAAGGTCGTTGGTGGCTGCTTCGAAGGCGAAGCCCTGGTGACCCATGACCGCATCTCTGGCTGGGGCGGCATCGACCCGCGCAGCGGCACCGTCATTGAGACCCGCCACGAACTCAAGGGCATCAGTTTCGCCGGCAAAGTCCTGGTGTTTCCGGGTGCCAAGGGCTCGTCCGGCTGGTCCTCGCAGTTCCATATCGCCCGTCTCGCCGGCGTGGCCCCTGGCGCCATGCTGTTCAATGAAATGACCGCGAAAATGGGCCTGGGCGCGGTGGTCGTGCATGCACCCGCCATGACCGGCTTTACCGAGGACCCGCTTCAGCGGATCCGTACCGGGGACTGGGTGCGCGTCGATGCCGACGCCGGGATCGTCGAAGTGACCCCACGCCCATCGCGCAGTGACCCGCCCACACCGCAACAGCCCAACGGTCCGCAGCGAACGCCAGCACCGTCGTAACCCGAAGAAACCTGCTGAAAACAACCGCTCCCCGTGACCACCGGTCAACGGGTTCGGGGTCGGCTGCCTTTTTTACACCACAAAGGAAGTTTTATGGCTCATGTCATTCGCACGGTACGCCGTACCAGCGCCCCCACCCCGCAACGCCTGCAGGCTGATGTTTGCATTGCCGGCGCGGGTATTTCCGGTATTTCCGCCGCCCTGGAGGCCGCCGCGCTCGGCAAGCGCGTCGTGTTGTTCGATGCCCTGCCCATGCTCGGCGGCCAGGCGGTCGGCTCGATCATCGGAACTTTTTGCGGCTTGTTCTCCAATGGTCCGAACCGCCAGTTGCTGACCCATGGCATCGCCGACGGCATCCTTCGCGACCTGGGCGCTTCGGGCGATTTGCACCAGGCCATCGGTCCCTTGACCACCGTGGTTTACTACGACGAAGTGGCCCTCGGTCGCTGGATTGGTCAAAAGGTGCTCGACGCTGGCATCACCGTGGTGCTCGGTGCGGTATTGCGTGAGGTGGTGCGCGAAGGCACGCGGGTCCAGGAAGTGGAGTTGGCCACCCGTTATGGCGACGTGCGCGTGGCGGCCAACGGCTTTATCGATGCCAGCGGCGATGCGGCGCTGGTCTGGAATGCCGGGCTCGCCTGTCGCGAGCCGGACACGCCCATCTACGGCACCCAGATGTTCGTTCTCGAGCATATCGATGAAGCCCACCTGCCGACGCGTGCGCAATTCACTGAACGGGTCAAGGAAAAAGCCAGGCACTACGGTATCGAGCGCGACGACGGCCTGTTCTTCCAGTTCCCCGGACGCGGCACGGCGGCGTTCAACATGACGCATATCGAAACGCCCCTGGATCCGGTCGCCGCGTCTCACGTCGCCCTCGCCGGGCGCCAACAGGTGGACCAAGTGATCCAGTTCCTCAAAGCGGAGTACCCCCAGGCCTACGGCAAGGCCAAGGTACGGGCGTATGCACTGCCCGGCATTCGCCAGACCCGCTGGATTGTCGGCCAACATCACCTGACCACCGATGAAGTGCGAGCCGCTACGATGTTTGCGGATGCGGTGGCGCGCACGTCCTGGCCGGTGGAATTGCACGGCGACAGCACCGGTTACCAGTGGGAGCCCTTTGGCGACGATCATGTCCACAGTGTGCCGTTGCGCAGCATGCTTCCCGAAGGCAGCGATAACCTGGTGGTCGCGGGCCGCTGCATTGACGCCGACGCGGCCGCGCTGTCGAGTGTGCGCGTGATGGGGCCGTGTATCGCCATGGGGGCCGCGGCCGCCCATGCACTGGATCTGGCTGGCCCGGACGGTCGCCTGAGTGATATACCCGCGCAGGTGTTGCGCGAACGGCTGGCGTTCAATCTGGAATAGGTTTCAAGCAGTTCGATGCGCCCGCCATGTGAACGGGGGGCGCCACTCCGACAACAATAAAAAATGCAGTGGAGAACGCACATGTCACAGTCCCGTACCTTGGATGTCGCGGCGCTTATAGAGGCGCGCAAACTGTCACGTTTCAACTACGTGGTGATTCTGGTTTCGGTCTTGATCACCTTCCTCGACGGCTTCGACTTGTTGGTGCTCTCCCACACCGCCTCCTACATTGCCGATGAGGTCGGCCTGGACAAGATCCAACTGGGCGAAATCTTCTCCATCGGCCTGCTGGGCATGATGCTGGGCGGGTTCTTCTTCGGTTACCTGGGGGACCGCATCGGACGGCGCCCCACCATTCTGTTTTCCACCTGCTCGTTCGGCCTGTTGACGTTGCTGTTTGTCATGGCCGACAGCTACGCGTCGCTGATGGTCCTGCGTTTCTTCAACGGCTTCGCCCTGGGCGCCATGTTGCCGTTGTGCTGGGCCTTGAACATCGAGTTCGTTCCCAAGCGTTATCGCTCCACGGTGGTCACGATTATCATGGTCGGGTTCAGCCTCGGCAGCGCGATGGCCGGCCCGCTGACGGTGTGGCTGGCGCCGCATATCGGTTGGCAGGGCGTGTTCGTGTTCGGCGGCGTGGTCACGCTGTTCGCCTGGGTGCTGTTGTTGTTCACCCTGCCCGAATCGGTGCGTTTCCTCGCCAGCAAGCGTCAGGCGCCGGAGAAAATCGCGGCGATTCTCAAGCGCATGGACCCGAACCTGGACGTGCTTCCTACTGACCAATTCGTCCTGCTGGACGAGCCGGACATCGGGCGCCAGGCATTTCGGGTCAGCCAACTGTTCATCGGTCGCTTGAAATGGATCACGCCCATGATCTGGCTGGGTTACTCCGCCAGCTCCATGGCCATGTATTTCCTCGCCTCCTGGAGCCCGCTGGTCTATCAATACGCTGGCTTCGATCGTGCGACAGCGTCGTGGGTCAGCTCGATCGCATCGTTCAGCGGTGCGATGGCGGGCCTGGCGATGATGCGCTTCGTCGATACCCGTGGACCGTACATGGTGATGATCTATCCGTTGCTGGCCTTGCCTTTCCTGCTGGTACTGGGCATCACCGGCATGCAAGGCACCGCGTTCCTGATGTTGAGCCTGGTCGGCGGCGTGTTCGTCAAAGGCTCCCACTATGGAATCCTCAGCATCGCCGGGGTGTTCTATCCCAGTGCCATTCGCGCCAATGGCGCCGGCTGGGCCACCTCCATCGCCAAGATCGGCTCGATCCTAGGCCCATTGCTGGGCGCCTATGTGCTCAGTAGTGGCCTGCCGGTGGTCAAGAGTTTCCTGGTCCTGGCGGTCTGCCCCGCCGTGCTGGCGGCCTGTGCCTTCGTCATTGGCCACCTGACACGCCGCCATCGCGGGGCAGACCCACTGCCCGCCCCGTCACAAACCTGAGCACCTTTCTGCCGGCTTACCGCGCCTGACCCAGGCAGCCCGTACCGCGTCGCTATCGACGCGGTCAGGCAAGACTCGTCCTGAATAATCCTACTGATCCTGAGACCAATAAAAATGAACAGGAACCTTCTCCTCACCACCGCCCTGACGCTCTGTGGCCCAGTCACCTGCGCCCATGCGGACTTCATCAAAGACAGCAGCGCGACGCTGACGACGCGCAACTTTTACTTGAATCGCGATTTCCGCCAGAGCGACGCGCCTCAGGCCAAGGCCGAGGAATGGACCCAAGGCTTCATTGCCGAGCTTCAATCGGGCTACACCGAAGGCACCGTTGGCTTCGGACTCGATGCCCTGGGTGAACTGGGGATCAAGCTCGATTCCGGCGCGGGCCGCCGTGGCGGTGGGCTGTTGCCTTATGGCCCCGACAGCAATCAACCGGTGGACGACTACAGCGAACTGGGGCTGACCGCAAAAATGCGCCTGTCCAAGACCCAGCTCAAGGTCGGAACGCTGATGCCGATTCATCCGCTGGCGTATTACAGCGATACCCGGCTGCTGCCCTCCACCTTCACCGGCGCCTACCTGACGTCCGGCGAGCTCGACAACTTGACCGTCACCGCGGCAAGACTGACCAAAGCCAATGGCCGCGACTCATCCAGCAACGACGACATCAGCTATGCCGGCCAAAGCACTGATCACCTGGACCTGCTCGGTGGCGATTACACCGTCGGCAAGCAACTGACCCTGCGCTACCACTACGGTGAGCTGCAAGACATCTACCGTCAGCAGTTCGCCGGCCTGATCCATGTGCTGCCCCTGGGGGAAGGCGTGAGCCTGCGCTCCGACCTGCGCTACGTCGACAGCGACGATATCGGTGTTGGAAAAGCCGGGAAGATCGACAACCGCAACTTCAACGGCATGTTCACCCTGACCGTCGGGGCCCAGCGCTTCTCCGCGGCGTTCCAGCGGCTGTCGGGTGAAAGTGTGTTTCCAGTCATCGATACCGGCACGCCCTATGTGGCGAACCTGGTCACCTACAACTCGTTCACCAAAGCCAACGAGAAGTCCTGGCAGTTGCGCTACGAGTATGACTTCGCCGCGCTCGGCATACCCGGCCTGACGTTCATGACCCGCTACGTAAAAGGCAGCGATATCCACACGCGCACGGTCAGCGACGGCAGTGAGTGGGAGCGCGACACCGACCTGGCTTACGTTTTCCAAAGCGGTGCCCTGGAAGGCCTGAACGTGCGTTGGCGCAACCTCACCTTCCGCTCCGGAAACGGCCTGACCCAGCAACTCGATGAGAACCGCTTGATCGTGGCTTACACCTGGAAACTGTGGTGAGCCCTGCCCACCGGGGCCCGCTCGCATACGTCTTAACGGGAGAACACCCATGACGTCGTCTCGCGCCGTTGATGTCGCCGCCCTGATCGAGGGGCGCAAACTATCGGGCTTCAACTATCTGATCATCTGCGTGTCGGTGTTGATCACCTTCCTCGATGGTTTCGACTTGTTGATGCTGTCCCATACCGCCGCCTACATGGCCGAGGAAATCGGCCTGGACAAACTGCAACTGGGCAACATTTTCTCCATCGGGTTGTTCGGGATGATGCTGGGCGGGTTCTTTTTCGGTTATCTCGGCGACCGGATCGGACGCCGTCCGACCATCATTTTGTCCACCAGCGCCTTTGGTGTGCTGACGCTGCTGTTCACCTTTGCCGACAGCTACGCCTCGCTGCTGGTGCTGCGTTTTCTCAACGGTTTTGCCCTGGGCGCCATGCTGCCGCTGTGCTGGGCACTGAATATCGAATTCGTGCCCAAGCGCTACCGTGCCAGCGTGATCACCATCATCATGGTCGGCTTCAGCCTGGGGGGCGCGGCAGCCGGTCCACTGACCGTATGGCTCGCACCACAGTACGGCTGGGCCAGTGTGTTCGTGCTGGGCGGTATCGCCACGCTGCTTTCCAGCGTCCTGTTGTTTTTCTCCCTGCCGGAGTCGGTGCGGTTTCTGGTGAGCAAGCAGAAGCAACCGCAAACCGTGCTGCGAATCCTCAAACGCCTGGATCCGGGCATCGATGTGCGCGCCGGGGACCGCTATTTTCTGGCCGATGAAATCGACATCGGCCGCCAGCCATTTCGGGTCGGCCAGCTGTTCATCGGCAAACTGAAATGGATCACGCCCATGATCTGGATCGGCTTTGGCGCAAGCTCCATGGCCATGTACTTCCTCGCGTCATGGAGCCCGCTGGTGTATCAGTATGCGGGCTTCGACCGGGCTACGGCGTCCTGGGTAAGCTCCTTCGCGTCCTTCAGCGGTGCCATGGCAGGGCTTGTGCTGATGCGAGTCGTCGACACCCGAGGGCCCTATGCAGTGATGATCTATCCCCTGCTTTCATTACCCTTCCTGCTGGCGCTGGGCATTGGCGACCTGCAAGGTAACGCCTTCATTGCGCTGAGCATGGTCGGCGCCATCTTCGTCAAGGGCAGTCACTACGGCATCACCAGCATCGCCGGAATTTTCTACCCCAGTGCAATTCGCGGCAACGGCGCCGGATGGGCCGCCTCCATGGGTAAGTTCGGCTCGGTATGCGGGCCGCTGCTCGGTGCCCATGTGCTCAACAGCGGCATGCCTGTCGTGAAGAGCTTCGCGGTATTGGCCCTGTGTCCTGCGGTGCTGGGCGTGTGCGCCTACACCGTGGCGCGCATCGATAGACGTTCAGCCATGGAAGCCGAGCAATTGAGCCCGGCGAAACCCTAGAAGAACAGTAGCGGGTACGCAGTTTCGCCCCCCCTATGGCCAGGGGGGCGAGTCAGCATTCACTTTCCTCGTTATTCGATTAAAGAATCATCTATATAGCCAATGAAACTAAGCAAACGACCTTTCAGTCACCTATCTTGACCTCAGCATCTGCCAATCTGGCCACATGCTAAAGACCGCCAGACCGATAAGGAGATCACCTCTGTGGTGGATGTGCAGCAAACGTTGGACTCGATTTCCCTTCGCATTCCCTTTGGCGGCGCCCTTGCCTACGGCGCCACCTTTCTTACGACGGCCAACTGACGCCCGAACCCGAGCCAAGGAAGCCGCTCATGGCAATCACCCAAAACCACCGTTTGGTGCAGGTCGACAGCCCTCTGGGCGGCGACGTCCTGTTGCTGCAAAGCATGGAAGGCAGTGAAGAGTTGGGGCGGTTGTTCCACTACGAATTGGACCTGACCTCCGAAGACCGAGCGATCACGTTCGACCAGTTGCTGGGCAAACCGATGGGCCTGACCCTGGAGCTGTACGACGGCGGCAAACGCTATTTCCACGGCATCGTCTGCAGTTGCCGGCAGTTGACCGGACACGGCCAGTTCGCCGGTTACCGCGTCAGCCTGCGGCCCTGGTTCTGGCTGCTCACGCGCACCTCCGACTGCCGGATTTTCCAGAACAAGACGGTGCCGGACATCATCAAGCAGGTGTTCCGTGACCTCGGCTTCTCCGATTTCGAAGACAGCCTGAGCGGCAGCTACCGCGAGTGGGAATATTGCGTGCAGTACCGTGAAACCAGCTTCGACTTCGTCAGTCGGCTAATGGAGCAGGAAGGCATCTATTACTACTTTCGCCATGAAAAAAACCGTCATGTGCTGGTGCTGGCCGATGCCTATGGTGCCCACTCCTCGGCGGCGGACTATGCCTCGGTGCCCTTCTACCCGCCCGATCGGCAAATGCGCGAGCGCGATCATTTCTACGACTGGCAACTGGCACGGGAAGTCCAACCCGGCTCGCTGGCGCTGAACGACTACGACTTCCTGCGCCCGCGCGCCAGCCTTGAGGTGCGTTCCAGCGTACCGCGCAACCACACCAACGCCGACTACCCGCTCTACGACTACCCCGGTGAGTACGTCCAGAGCAACGATGGCGATCACTATGCCCGTACTCGCATCGAAGCCATTCACAGTCAGTTCGAGCGTGTGCAGTTACGCGGACGCGCCCGCGGAATCGGTTGCGGTCATGTGTTCACGCTCACGGGATACGACCGTGCGGACCAGAACCGCGAGTATCTGGTGGTGGCCGCCCGTTATCAGATTCGTCAGGATGCCTATGAAAGCGGGCAGACGGACGTCGCCGAACAGTTCGTCAGCGAGCTGGACTGCATGGATGCCAACCAGGCCTTCCGTCCTCTGCCCCTCACGCCGATGCCCATCGTCCGCGGACCGCAGACTGCCGTGGTGGTGGGGCCCAGTGGCGAGGAGATCTGGACCGACCAATATGGCCGGGTCAAAGTGCATTTCCATTGGGACCGCCATGACCAGTCCAATGAAAACAGCTCCTGCTGGATTCGCGTCTCCCAGGCCTGGGCCGGCAAGAACTGGGGATCCGTGCAGCTCCCGCGGATCGGTCAGGAAGTGATTGTCAGTTTCCTCGAGGGCGATCCGGATCGGCCGATCATCACCGGCCGCGTCTACAACGCCGAACAGACCGTGCCCTACGGGTTGCCCGCCAATGCCACCCAGAGCGGGGTGAAAAGCCGTTCAAGCAAGGGCGGCTCGCCGGCCAACTTCAATGAAATCCGCATGGAGGACAAGAAAGGCGCCGAGCAGCTGTTTATCCACGCCGAGAAAAACCAGGACATCGAGGTCGAGAACGACGAGACCCACTGGGTTGGCCATGACCGCCGCAAGACCATCGACAACGACGAGACCGTGCACGTTAAACACGACCGTACCGAAACCGTCGATAACAACGAAACCATCACCATTGGCGTGGATCGCAAGGAAAAGGTCGGCAATAACGAAACCATCTCCATTGGTGTGAACCGCACCGAGGATGTCGGCAGCAACGAGAAAATCACCATTGGCGCCAATCGCACCGAGAGCGTGGGCAGTAACGAGACCATCACCATCGGTGCCGACCGCACGGAAAAAGTCGGTGCGAACGAAAAAATCACCATCGCCAGCAACCGGACCGAGGACGTGGGTGGCAACGAGACCATCGGCATCAGCGGCAACCGTAACGAAACGGTCCAGGGCAATGAAGGCATCGAGATCAACGGCAACCAGAGTACCCAGATCGGCCAGAACGAATCCCGCGACGTCGCCCAGAACCGCAACACGGGCATCAAGCAGAACGACAGCCTGGACGTGGGCAAGCACTTCGCCCTCAACGCTGGCGACTCCATCAGCCTGACCACGGGCGCGGCCAGCATCACCATGAAGAAGGACGGCACCATTGTGATCAGCGGCAAGAACATCACCATCGACGGCTCCGGCGCCATCAACATCAAGGCGAACAAGAACGTAGTCGTCAAAGGCCAGAAAATCCTGCAGAACTAGCCACGGAGTGGGCGCCATGACCGTTGAATATCATTTCCCCGTCTCCTCTACCGCCACGCCCGCGCGCGTGGATGGCGTCGTGATTGGCGTGCTGCTGGATGTGCCCGGGGCGGACGCCCTGGTGGTGGCCTTCCCGGGCTGCCCCGGCGAAACGGGCCTCGCCGCGCGCACCACCACCCCGCTCTCCCGCGAAGACATCGGCGCCCAGGTCGCGCTGATGTTCGAGGCCGGCGACCTGACCCGACCGCTGGTGATCGGTCGCATCCAGCGCCTACCGCAAACCACGACGCCAGCCGTCGCCCACCTGGACGGCGAGCGCTTGGAGTTTACAGCCGAGCGGGAAATCGTCCTGCGTTGCGGCAAGGCGAGCATTACCCTCACGCGTGAGGGCAAGGTGCTGATCCGTGGGACCTATCTTTCGAACCGGTCATCCGGCGTGAACCGTATCAAGGGCGGTTCGGTGCAGATTAATTAGAAGGTAGGCGATCCATGGAACTGCTCAACGCCAGCAAATTGGTGGCTGCCTACACCCTGGGCATTGCAAGCGACGGCCGCGAATCCCTGGTTGTGGTGGCCAAGGGTACTTTCGATCTTCCGTTGGACGGCCGCGCCGCGACCCTCGCTGACACCCAGCAACCGTTGCTGATGGCCGACACTTTTCTTGGCGAACCGGGCCTCAGCGCTCCTCTGCAGGAAATGGACTTCGCCCCGGTCAAGCCATTTTGCGATGTACTGGTGTGTGGCAAAGCCTACGCACCAGGCGGCCGGCCCGTGACGCAGTTGACCGCGGGCATTCGGGTTGGTCAGATGACCAAAGCCTTTTCCGTCCTTGGTCCCCGGCAATGGCAACCAGGACTATTGGGTGCTTCTCCTGGCTTACCCCAGCCCTTCACCGAGCAGGACATCTCGTATGCCCAGGCCTTTGGAGGCAGCCATCCGATGGCGAACGAGCCCGACATGCGTCACTGCTACCCAGCCAACCCGAGCGGTTGCGGCTGGTATCCGCACCGTCTGAATAGTGCTGACATCCTGGGCATGCCAATGCCGAACACCGAGGAATTGGGCAAGCCGATCGACAGCCCCTCTGGCGACTTTCGCCCCATGGCCCTCGGCCCCCTCGGCCGTAGCTGGCCGCAACGCGCCCGCTTCGCCGGTACTTACGACGATGCCTGGTTGGCCGACTGCTTTCCGTTTCTGCCAGGGGATTTCGACAATCGCTACTTCCAGGCGGCCCCTGACGACCAGCAGGTTCCTCACCTGCGTGGCGGCGAGAACGTACAGCTGCTCAACCTCACGCCCCAGGAGCGCGCAGGCTTTCGCATCCCCGAAATGGATGTACCGGTGACTTTCTTCCTGAAAAAAGGCGGTCATGAAACGGTGTCGGCGGTGATCGACACCTTGCTGATCGACACCGACGCTCGCCAGGTGCAGTTGACGTGGCGTGTCGCTCGCCCGCTACGGCGTAGTATTTTCGAGATTGCCCAGGTGCTGGTCGGCACGATGTCCACAGCGTGGTGGCGTGCCCGTGAGCTGGGCAAGGATTACTACCCGTCACTTGGCGCCTTGGTGAAAGCCAAGCGCTCTCCCGAGGAGACGGGCTGATGAGCGCGCTTTGCATCATTGGATCGGGAATGGTCAGCGCTGTCGGCCTCAGCGCGCCGGCGAGCTGCGCGGCGATCCGCTGTGCCATCGACAACTTCCAGGAAACCCGCTTTATCGACGGCGCCGGTGAATGGCTGATTGCCGCGAGCGTGCCTTTGGAGCAACCCTGGCGCGGCCGCACCAAGCTGATCAAGATGGCGGCCCGCGCCATTGCCGAGGCACTGCAGAGTGCTCCGGGGCTCGACCCGGAAAAGACCCCGCTGTTGCTGGGGCTGGCGGAAGCTGAACGTCCCGGTCGCCTCGCCGGTCTCGATCAGGGACTGCTGCAGGCCATCGAAGCCGAACTGGGCATCCGTTTTCATCCTGGTTCCTACGTCATCGCGCGAGGCCGGGTCAGTGCCGCCGTGGCCCTGCTCAACGCGCGTGCGTTGATACATAAGGATGGCCATCGTCACGTGATCATTGCCGGGGTCGACTCCCTCCTTAATGGAGCGACCCTGACCGCTTTCGAACAACGCGAACGCCTGCTTACCAGCGAGAATTCCAATGGCTTTATCCCCGGCGAAGGTGCCGCAGCGGTGGTGCTGGCCGCTCCCGTTGCCAATGAACAGCCGCAATTGATCTGCATCGGTCTGGGTTTCGGTGTGGAACAGGCCACGGTGGAATCCGAAGACCTGCCCCTGCGCGCCGAAGGCTTGACCCAGGCCATACGGGCCGCCCTGGGCGAGGCCGGCTGCGGGTTGGAGCAGATGGATTATCGCCTGACGGATATTTCCGGCGAGCAGTACTACTTCAAGGAGGCCTCCCTGGCCCTGAGCCGCAGCCTGCGGGTACGCAAGGAGTTCTTCCATCTTTGGCACCCTGCCGACTGCATCGGCGAAGTCGGCGCCGCCATCGGCCCCGTGATGCTCGCCGTGGCACTGGCGGCCAGCCGCAAGGGTTACGGCGAAGGACCGAACATTTTCTGCCACCTGGGCAACGACGCCGGCCAACGTGCCGCCGCGCTGCTCAGTTACCAGATTGTGAGGGCCGCCTGATGGCCAACGAAGTCTTCGCCAATAATATGGAAGTGTCCTGCAAGGCGGCTGACGGCAAGTCGATCGCCTGCTTCCCGGATGTCTGTTTCACCCCACCCCAGGCCCCGCCCACCCCGCTCGGTGTGCCCATTCCCTACCCCAACACCGGCATGGCCAAGGACACGACCAAGGGCAGTCGCACGGTGAAGATCAGTGGCAAGGAAGTGATGCTCAAGGACAAGAGCCACTTCAAGACCAGCTATGGGGACGAGGCTGGGAATGCGCCGAAAAAGGGGATCGTCACGACGCGGAACAAGGGGAAGGTGTATTTCACTTCCTGGTCGATGGATGTGAAGTATGAAGGCAAGAATGTTGTCCGGCATATGGACCTGACCACCCATAACCATGCTTCCCAGCCGGGGAATACCGTGCCCTGGCCCTATACGGACAGAATGGCTCTTGCCAAGGATGTGGCCCAATGCGAAGGCGAAAGGGAACGAGCCAACACCGCTTGCGAAGGCACCAATAAAGAAACGAGCTGCCCGGATACCGAGAAGCTGAAAAATGCCATCAAAGCCCGCAGCGCCGCAAAAAAAAACGCCGGTGATGCATTTAAAACGGATCCGGCCTATCTGGCTGCACACGCCGGGGTCCAAGGCGAGTATTCGTCCTTGGCAACGAGTATCAACGCAAACGCTTGCCAAAAGGCGCTGCGTTGCTTTCTCGCCCCGTATAAACCCAACAGATGTTGCCCGGGACAAACCGGAGACCACCTCATAGATTCGGCTTCCTTTACGGACGGCCCGGCCTCCGTCGGTCAACCCAGGAACCAGCATCCGACGAAAGCCGGCTGGAGCAAATACAAGACCGACAAGGCCCCGGTAATGTGCGTCGAGGGGCCCAATCAGACCACCGCCACCCACGGGCAGATGCATACCCGGCGTGGGGTGGTGGCCTTGCATGAGGCCGATGCAAAAGGTGAATGGTCAAGGGCCAAGGCTACAGAGACAGGGGCCAAAGCGGCCAGGAAAACCTTCCCTGACTCTGATTGTTCTCAGGAGTGCCTGGAAGGCCAGTTGAATGAGTATCACGACAGGGCAAAGGACCCGGGCGAGGAGAAGCCGATCAATGCCAGTGTGTCCATGACTAGCGATCCGCAAGAGCGAGCGAGGGCTGCGGCTGAGATGATTGGAGTCGTATCTCGCCGTTAATTTACTTACATCAGGAGATCAACATGGACACTCAAGATTCACGCTTCAGGGGCCTTAGCGTCGGCACTGGGGTTGTACGCTACTCGGATCTCAGCTATTTGATTGCCACTCACGACGCAGCTATCAGCGAAGGTTACATCGATTCGATATTGATCACCCTGGATCGTGGAGCCTGGGGCGCCGCCACGGTGCCATGGCTTGCCTGCTCCGGTACGGTCTGCCATGTGCCGATCGAGCGCTACGTGATGCTGGGCACAGATGGATCGGTAGAAGCCAGTGGCGGCGGCACGGTAAAGGAAGAGGCCATCGCAAACTGCGGAGTAGACCCAAAAAAACGCGGCCCTCTTCGCGAAATCCGCGGCATCGCCAAAGGCCGGGCCTACGCCGTAGGCACCTGCCGCCAGGCCTACGTCCGCGATGACGAAGACCAGTGGCGTTGCATCGACCAGAGCGCACAGGTCGGCGACACCCCCATCACCGACACCAGCTTCGAATCGATCGACGGGTTCAGCGAACAGGAAATCTACACAGTCGGCTGGGAAGGCGAAATCTGGAAGTACGACGGTTCCGTCTTCACCCAGCAGAACAGCCCGACCAACCTGGCGCTCTACAAGGTTCGCTGCGCGCCGGACGGTTTTGCCTATGCCTGCGGCCAGCTCGGCACCTTGCTGCGGGGCCGCGATGACCAATGGGAAGTGATCGAGCATGACAGCACCCGGGAAGACCTCTGGGGCATGGAGTACTTCGATGGACAGCTGTACGTGTCGTCCACCCATTTTGTCTATCGCCTCGAGGACGGCAAGCTGATCCCCATCGACTTTGGCGACGACGCACCGCGCACGTGTTATCACCTGAGCGCGGCCGATGGGATCATGTGGTCCATCGGGCCCAAGGACGTCATGGAGTTCGATGGTGCGAACTGGAAGCGGTGCCTGCAAATTGACTGACCCTGCCTGCCCGTACATCAGGATCGATGGCTGATGAAAACACTGCCCATCGTCCTTGACCTGCATGTCGAAGAAGCCAGTTTCCTGGCCGTCCTGCGCGACTATGCATTACGCGCACCTCACTACGACCTGGACGATCTCCGCACACTCGACGAGCGCATCGACGCCCATCTCGACGGCCTGCGGATCGCCGGCCCCACGGGTTTGCAAATCCTGCTGGCCCAGCTCAGTCCCCACGCCACCGGCGAGATGTTCGCCAGCGTGGTGCTGGCTTTCGAAGCGGCTAACGGCAAAGTGCTGTCGCGGCTCAGCGAGCATTTGCGCAGTGCCTTGCAAACTGAGCGCGGTTACCTAATGGCCCTGGGGTGGCTCGACTGGGAGCACATATCGCCCTGGATCGACCGCATGCTCGCCTCCTCCGAGCCCCTGTTCCGCCGCCTCGGCCTGGCCGCCTGCGGCATGCATCGCCACGACCCCGGCCCCGCCCTGCTGGCCGGACTTTCCGATACCGACCCAAGCGTGCTGGCACGTGCCGCCCGCACGGCTGGCGAACTGCGTCGGCGTGACCTGTTCCCGACGATTCGTGCCCACCGCCAGCACGCAGACGCCGCCACGCGCTTCTGGGCCAACTGGGCCACCACCCAAATGGGCGATCAGCAGGCCTTGGAGCCTCTGCGCTCATTCGCCGAGCAACCGGGCGAGTTCCAGCACCGCGCGCTCTGCGTACTGCTGGCTTGGCAAGAACGCGAATCCAGCATCGCCTGGATACGGCAGTTGGTACAGGATCCCCGGGATCGGCGCATCGGCATCCAGGCCCTTGGCCTGCTGGGCGATCCGGTCAGCGTGCCCTGGTTGATCCAGCAGATGAGCGACCTGCCCTATGCCCGGGTCGCCGGTGAAGCCTTCAGCCTGATCACCGGCGCTGACCTGGCGTTGCTCGATCTGGAATTGCAGGCCCTGCCGGATTTCGATGCAGGCCCGAACGACAACCCTGAAGATCCCAATGTCACCATGGACCCCGATGAAAACCTGCCCTGGCCCGACCCGCAGGCAATCGAAAGATGGTGGCAAGCCAACGGCGGACACTTTCAGGCGGGGACTCGTTACATGCTGGGATTGGCCCATAGCGAACACAGCTTTCGGCAAGCCCTTGTTCGCGGCCAGCAACGCCAGCGCATCGCCGCGGCCTGCGGTCTCGCCCGCTTCCGCCCAGACGAGGTGCTTTTCCCTACCAGCGCACCGGCTTGGCGGCAAAAACGGTTGTTGGGGATGACAGCGGTGTTCGGGCGTTGATCAAGATGTTTATATAGCGCCCCGCCACTTGGCAATCACTTACCCCCTCTGGAGGCACCATGCCAAACGCAACTGGACAGAACCCTGTGGCACTCATCAGTGGGGTTGGCAGTGAGATCGGAATCGGCATGGCGATCGCGCGCAGGCTGGGCGCCGCCGGCGCCCGATTGATCGTCACCGCGAGTAGTGCACGCATCCACGAGCGCGTCGCGCAGTTGCGTGCCGAAGGATTCGAAGTCGAAGGGCGGGCCATCGACCTTACCGATGAAAACCAGGTGCGTGAGTTTATGGTGTGGGCAGAGTCCGTCTGGGGGCAGGTCGATATTCTGGTGAACAACGCGGGCATGGCCATGCAAGGCAGTCCGGAGAGCTTTTCCGAGTTGGCGGTCATGGACCTGCACACCTGGAACCTGACACTGGCGCGAAATCTCACCACGGCTTTTCTGCTGACACGGGCTGTTCTGCCCGGTATGCGGGCACGCCGATACGGGCGCATCGTCAACATCAGCTCCACGACCGGCACCCGCTGCAGTAACCCTGGTGAAGCGGCTTACAGCGCCGCGAAGGCCGCGATGGTCGGAATGAGCATGAGCCTGGCACTGGAAGTCGCCCAGCAAGGGGTCACTGTAAACAGCGTTGCTCCCGGCTGGATCGCCACAGGGTCGACCACTGCCGAGGAAGCCACCGCGGCAGGCTACACGCCGATGGGCCGGGCGGGACGTCCCGAAGAGGTGGCGGCACTGGTGGCTTTTCTGGCGTCTTCAGAGGCGAGCTACATCACGGGTGAAGTCATCGTGGTGGATGGCGGCAACTGCCTGGTGGAGAACAAGGCCCCTTGACCTGAATCCATGGCAGTACCTTTTCCCTGTGGGAGCTAGCTTGCTCGCGATGAGGGTAGCCAATCCAGCATCCCTGTCACTGAACCACCGCGATCGCGAGCAAGCTCGCTCCCACAGGGGGGGCTGGGCCAGTCATTTAAATAGTTCACTGCTCATGAAATCAATGAACACCCGCAGTTTCGGCGCCAGGTGTTTGCTTGAGGGCCAGAGCATGCGGAAGGTGCTCTGATGCCTGTTGAAGTCGTCCAGGACGGTGACCAGCTCACCGGCCGCGATGGCCTTACGCACAGTGAAATCCGGCACGCAGGCAATCCCCAGCGCATCATGCACCACGTGCAGCAACGCCTCGGTGGTGTTGCAGACCAGGTTCGCCGGCAGGTTGAGTTCCGGCTCCCCGTCCCCGTTTACCGGCCAGACTTGCATCTTGCCAGTACTGGGAAACTTGTATAACAGGCAGGCATGGCGCAGAAGATCCTTTGGTACATGCGGTGTGCCGTGTTCGGCGAAGTACCTGGGCGAACCGACCACAACGAGCTTGAACGGGCCCAACGGACGGGACATCAGCCGGGAGTCGTTCGGCTCTCCGGTCCGAATGACCGCATCGAAACCCTCCTCGATGATGTCCACCAACCTGTCGGAAAAATCCAGGTCCAGTTCAATACTGGGGTAGTGCCGCATGAAGGCGATCAGCGTCGGCATGACCAGGTCCGCAACGAGGGGCAGACTCACGCGCAGCTTGCCCCGTGGCGCTTTGCGGGTTTGCGACAGTTCCTGTTCGGCCGCTTCGACTTCGCAGAGAATACGCCGGCAACGTTCGAGGAACAGCGTCCCTTCCGCCGTCAGCGTGATACTTCGCGTGCTGCGATGAAACAGTCGCACACCCAGCCGCTCCTCGAGCCGGGCGACACTTTTGCCCACCGCCGAAGACGAAATGCCCAGCGCCCTGCCCGCCTCTGAAAAGCTGCGGGTTTCGGCCGCGCGCACAAAAAAATCAATCCCGCTCAGTGATTCCACGCCAGCCCCCCATTGCGGACATTTTTTCCGATGTGTTGTGCACTCTAGCATTCTTGTCTCGCCAAAGACGTGCACCTACCGTAGTCGACACTTATCAATCTGCGATTGACCGCGTCGTCCCGGCGGGTCAGGAGCGCTCCAAGCAGGTGACACATGACGATTGCCAACACCCCTATCGACGCCGATGCCGAGGTTGTCCAGGACACCGCGCCGCTCCCCATCGGATCACTGTTTGCCCTCGCACTGGCAGCGTTCGTGACCATTCTCACCGAAGCCTTGCCCGCCGGTCTTCTTTCACAGATCAGCGAAGGGCTGGCGATCTCCGAAGCCCTCGCCGGCCAGTTGGTCACGGTCTACGCGATCGGTTCCTTGCTGGCGGCTATTCCATTGACCGCCGCGACCCAAGGCATGCGACGCAGAGCGCTCTTGCTGACGGCTATCGCCGGTTTCGCCGTTGCCAATACCGTCACGACGTTTTCTACCCATTATGGTTTGACCCTTGTCGCGCGCTTGCTGGGTGGCGTATCGGCCGGCCTGCTGTGGGCCTTGTTGGCCGGTTATGCCGCCCGCATGGTGCCCGAAAGCCAGAAAGGCCGAGCGATTGCAATCGCCATGGTGGGCGCGCCCTTGGCGTTATCTCTGGGCGTACCGGCTGGCACGCTGCTGGGCAATCTGGTCGGTTGGCGAATGAGCTTCGCCCTCATGAGCCTGTTCGCCGTGGCCTTGATGGTCTGGGTACGACTCAAGGTGCCTGACTTTCCCGGGCAGGCCTCCAACAAACGTCTTGCCTTGGGCCAGGTCTTCACCCTGCCGGGCGTTCGTTCGGTGTTGTTCGTGGTACTGGCTTTTGTCCTGGCACACAACATTCTCTTTACCTATATCGCTCCGTTTTTGACGGCGGCGGGCCTGGGCGATCGAACGGATCTGGTCCTGTTGGTCTTTGGTGTCGCGTCGTTGCTGGGGATCTGGGTCGTCGGCGTGCTGATCGATCGCCATCTGCGGGCGTTGACGCTTGTGGGTACGGTGCTGTTCGCCCTTTCGGCAATGATGCTCGGGGCAATGAGCGACAGGCCTGCGGCGGTGTATATCGCGGTGGCCGCTTGGGGAGTTGCTTTCGGAGGGGCTGGGACGCTGTTCCAGACGGCCATCGCCAAGACTGCCGGAGACGCGGCGGATCTGGCCCAGTCAATGCTGGTCACGGCCTGGAACCTCGCCATTGCCGGCGGCGGGATCGTCGGCGGCATCCTGCTCGACCACTTGGGAGTCGTGGCGTTTGCGCCGGTCCTGGTCGTTCTCCTGCTGCTGACGTTGGCGGTGGTGTGGTCGGCCAGGCAGTACGGTTTTACAGCAGACATGGGTTGAACATGCACTCCGCTCAATGAATAGCCATCAGCGATAGACACCCGTCACTGACATCAAATCGTCATTACTGTGTCGCCGAAATGTCACGCTCCCTGGGTACTGTCCTCGCCAATGAGATCGATCTCAAGCGAGTGACAATGGCTGACTTGAAAGAAGTGGCACGTTTGGCAGGGGTTTCGCGGGCAACCGCGGCCCGCACCTTTGCCTCCCCTGAAGTGGTGCGTCCGGCGACCCGCGAGCAGGTGTTCGCCGCCGCCCGCCAGTTGGGTTTTCGGCCCAATCGTCTTGGTCGTCAGTTGCGCCTGCAAGTGACCAAGTTGATCGGCGTGGTGGTCCCCAACCTGCTCAACCCCGTGTTCGCCGAACAATTCCAGGCCATGGAGCGCGCCGCGCGTTTGCGTGGCTACAACCTGCTCCTGGCGACGACCGACTACAGCAGCGAGCGCGAAAGCGTGGTGGTCGAGGAGTTGTTGCGCCAGCGGGTTGATGGCCTGGTCCTCACGGTAACCGACGCCGAAAGCAACCGCGTGCTGCAAAGCCTGGACAGCGAGGACACGCCGTTTGTGCTGGCCTATCACCAGCCGGGCAATCCGCACTACAGCGCCGTGTCGGTGGACAACCGCGCCGGCATGGCCCTCGCCACTCGCTATCTGCTGGAAGCCGGGCATTGGCGCATTGGCATGGTCGCCGGCCCGGCCCTGCAATCGGACCGTGCTCGCCTGCGTTACGCCGGTTATTGCGACGCCATGGGCGAGGCCGGCCTCGACAGCCTGCCGGTGATTGAAATGCCCGCCCATACCCAGGCTGACTTCGCGGCCATCGAGCCCTTCCTGCAGGGGCCGCAGGCGCTCAGCGCGCTGGTTTGCTCCAACGATCTGTTGGCTATCAGCCTGATCGCGCAACTGCGTCGCAACGGCTGGCACGTGCCCCAGCAGCTCTCGGTCATGGGCTTCGATGGCATCGCCCTTGGCACTCAAATGCACCCGACGTTGTGCAGTGTGGTTCAGCCCATCGAGACCTTGGCCTGCACCGTCATCGATCAATTGCTGGCGCAGATCGCCGGCGCCACACCGGTTTCCCATTGCCTGCCCTGCCATATCCGGCCGGGGGAAAGTACTCAATCCTACGAGGAGACACTTGATGATCCGCTTCAGTAAAACCCTGGCGACGTTGCTGTTGTGCGGCGTTGCCAGCCTGGCCCAGGCCGCCGAAACGGCGATTTGCTACAACTGCCCACCGGAATGGGCCGACTGGGGTACACAGCTCAAGGCCATTGCCGATACCACTGGCGTGCAGGTCCCGCTGGATAACAAGAACTCCGGGCAGGCACTGGCGCAACTGGTCGCCGAGCAGGCCGCGCCCGTGGCGGATGTGGTGTATTACGGCGTGACCTTCGGTTTGCAGGCACAAAAAGCCGGGGTGGTCGGCACCTATCAACCCAAGGGTTGGGAACAGATTCCGGCAGGCCTGAAAGACCCACAGGGACACTGGTTTGCCATTCATTCCGGCACCTTGGGCATCATGGTCAACGTCGATGCCCTGGGTGGCTTGCCTGTTCCGCAAAGCTGGGGCGATCTGCTCAAGCCCGAGTACAAAGGCATGGTCGGCTACCTTGATCCATCCAGCGCATTTGTCGGTTACGTTTCCGCAGTGGCGATCAACCAGGCGATGGGCGGCAGCCTCGATGACTTCACGCCAGCGATCGATTACTTCCAGAAACTGGCGAAAAACTCGCCCATCGTGCCCAAGCAGACCGCTTATGCGCGGGTGTTGTCCGGGGAGCTGCCGATTCTGGTGGATTACGACTTCAACGCCTATCGGGCGCGTTACAAGGACAAGGCCAACGTGGCTTTCGTGATCCCCAAGGAAGGCAGCATCAGCGTGCCCTACGTGATGAGCATCGTCGGCAACGCGCCGCATCGGGCCAATGCCGAGAAGGTCCTGGATTTCGTCCTGTCCGACCAGGGCCAGGCGCTCTGGGCCAAGGCCTACCTGCGACCGGTGCGGGCGACGAAGATGCCTGCCGACATCGCTGCGCAGTTCCTGCCGGACAGCGATTACGCAAGGGCCGGCGTGGTCGATTACCAGCAGATGGCGGCAGTACAGGAAGCCTTTTCCGCACGTTATCTGAAAGAGGTCAAGTAAGTGACCGCCTCGGTAATAAAAGCCCGAGGAGTCCCTTCGGGCCAGTCCACGGCGCCGCGTTTGCGGCTGACCGCGGCCTGGGCCCTGGCGCCTGCGGCGGCGGTGTTGTTCGCATTCTGGTTGTTGCCGCTGGCGCACCTGATCGTGCTGGGCGGGCAACATCGCGACGGCGGCGAAAGCGGCTATTGGCAAGTACTGGGCAGTGCGCAATACCTGGGCAGCCTGGCACAGACCTGCCTGCTGGCCTTGGCAACGACCCTCGCGGCGCTCCTGGTGGGCGGCATCAGTGGCTTTTTTCTCAGCCGCCAACGTTTCTTCGGCCGTTCGCTGCTGGTCGCCTTGTTGACCTTCCCGTTGGCATTCCCCGGCGTGGTGGTCGGTTTCCTGGTGATCCTGCTGGCCGGGCGCCAAGGGTTGTTCGCCAGCCTGGGGCTCGAGCTGGCGGGTGAACGCTGGATCTTCGCCTACTCGCTGATGGGCCTTTGTATCGGCTACCTGTACTTCTCGATCCCGCGGGTCATTCTCACGGTGATGGCCGCTTGCGAAAGCCTGGATCGCAGCCTCGAAGAAGCCGCTCAATCCCTGGGGGCCGGTCATTGGCGGGTGGTCTGTGATGTCATCGTCCCCGGCCTGGCACCGGCATTGGTGTCGTGCGGGGCGATCTGCTTTGCGACTTCCATGGGGGCGTTCGGTACGGCCTTCACCCTCGGCACTCGTCTGAACGTGACCCCGGTGGCGATCTACAACGTGTTCACCAACTACGCCAATTTCGCCGTGGCCGCTGCGCTGTCGGTGGTGCTGGGGGCGCTGACCTGGGCGGTACTGCTGCTAGCCCGACGGCTGGCGAAAAATTCGAGGACTGTCTTGTGAAACGCTCAACGCTGTTTATCGGCCAGTTGGTGTTTACCCTGCTGGTCTGCGCATTCATGTTGGTGCCCGTGCTGATGTCGCTGCTGGCCGGGCTGACGCGCAATTATTTCCAGGGCATCG
Source organism: Pseudomonas sp. R151218B TE3479 (assembly GCF_053629195.1). Taxonomy (NCBI): domain Bacteria; kingdom Pseudomonadati; phylum Pseudomonadota; class Gammaproteobacteria; order Pseudomonadales; family Pseudomonadaceae; genus Pseudomonas; species Pseudomonas sp. R151218B TE3479. The sequence continues at coordinate 4,298,983 of NZ_JBRJHV010000001.1, read as the reverse complement.
CCAGTGGCCTGACGTTCGATTGGTTGCAGCAGGTCTGGCAGGCCTATTCGCCGACGGTCTGGCTATCCCTGCAACTGGCCGTGGCCTGTGCACTGTGCGTCTGCGTGGTGGGTGTCCCGGCGGCTTACGCGCTGGTACGGATGAACAACCGCTTCAGCCGTGCGTTCGAGGAACTGATGGTGCTGCCGGTGGCGATGCCAGGCTTGGCCAGCGCCCTGGCGTTGCTGCTCACCTATGGGCAATTCGGTGACTTTCGCAGCAGCTGGCTGTTCATTCTCGTCGGCCATGTGCTGTTCACCTTGCCGTTCCTGGTGCGCCCGGTGATGGCGGTGATGCAACGTCAGCACTTGCCCGTGCTGGAAGAAGCCGCGGCCAGCCTTGGCGCCGGGCCGCTACGACGATTCTTCAGCGTAGTGGTACCCAACTGCCGGGCGGGGATCCTCGCCGGGGTCTTGATGGTCGTCACGCTGTCGTTGGGCGAGTTCAACCTGACCTGGATGCTCCACACCCCGATGACCAAAACATTGCCGGTAGGCCTGGCTGACAGCTATGCCTCGGCCAGGTTGGAAGTCGCCAGCGCCTACACCCTCATATTCCTGCTGATGATCGTGCCGCTGTTGATTGCGTTGCAGGCCATCAGCGCCCGCCTTTCCCGTGGAGAAAAACGATGACCGGAACCACCATTCGCCTGGCGGGTTGCCGCAAGGCGTTCGCGGACGGCACCGTTGCCGTACATGACCTGGACCTGACCATCAATGCCGGGGAAACCCTGGCGATCCTCGGCCCATCCGGTTGCGGTAAAACCACGACCTTGCGCCTGATCGCCGGTCTTGAGCGTCCGGATGCCGGGCAGGTGTTTTTTGGCGACACCGACGTCACCCGCCTGCCCATCGAACGGCGCGACGTAGGCATGGTGTTCCAGAACTATGCGTTGTTTCCCAACCTGGATGTGGCCGGCAACGTCGTCTACGGCTTGAAAATTCGAGGCATGGCGCCTGCTGAGCGAAACAAGCGTTGCTCGGAGTTGCTGGAACTGGTGGGGCTTCAGGATCATGGCAAGCGCAGCATCCACGAGCTGTCCGGCGGTCAGCGCCAGCGAGTCGCCCTCGCCCGCGCCCTGGCGCCCAAGCCTCGGGTACTGCTGCTTGACGAACCGTTGGCGGCGCTGGATGCGCAGTTGCGCGAGCGCCTGCGCAGCGAGTTGGATCAGTTGCTACGCCATCTGGGCATTACGGCGGTGTTCGTCACCCATGACCAGGGCGAAGCCATGGCCTTGGGCAATCGGATTCTGGTCATGGAACACGGTCGCGTCGCGCAGTTGGCCAGCCCAAGGGACATCTACCAACAACCGGCCAACACGTTCGTCGCCAGTTTTGTCGGCAACCTCAACGCTTTCCCAGTGATCGAGCACGCACCCCAAGGCTTGAAAGTCCATGGCGGAGAGTTGCCATGGCGGGGGGCTGGCCGGCCTGCCACCGTCTATTGCCGCCCGGAGCATTTGCGGGTGATGGACAGCGAGGGGCATCTGCGCGGGCGCCTGGTGGGCCAGTTTTTCCAGGGTGCTCAAAGCCGCCTGTTGGTGGAGGTCGGTGCCGCCCAGCCATTACTGGTAGACAGCACCGACAGCGTCATCCACGCCCCGGGTGCCCTGATCGCCTTGGCCGTCGAGCCGCAAGGGCTGTTCACCCTGTCATCGTGACATTCGTATTTTCAGAGGGTTTGTCTTGAAGCGTCCGTTTCTTGTTGCGCAAATCAGCGATTTGCATCTTAAAGCCGGGGGAAAGCTGACTTATGGTGTGGTCGATACCCTCGCCGCGTTGCGTCGTGCGATCAATCATTTGAATACCCGCGTGCCGCGTCCCGACGTTGTGGTGATCAGTGGCGACCTGGTCGACTTCGGTCGCCCTGATGAATATGCCGTGCTGCACCCCGAACTGGCGCGCCTGCACATGCCTTGCTACTTGGTGCCCGGTAACCACGACAACCGCGAGCATCTGCGGGCGGCATTTGCCGATCACGACTACTTGCCAAGCCTGGCCGGAATCCCCTTGGATTGGGTCGTCGAGGCGCATCCGCTGCGCCTGATCGGCCTGGACAGCACCATTCCCGGTGCCCATGGCGGCCGCTTGCTGGACAGCCAGTTGCGCTGGCTCGACGAACAGCTGGCCGCCCGCCCCGATGCGCCAACGTTGCTGGTTTTGCATCATCCGCCGTTTATCAGCGGCATCGGCCACATGGACCGTGAACCGTTTATCAACGCGCCGGCATTGGAGCAGGTCATCGCTCGCCACCCACAGGTTGAGCGTTTGCTGTGCGGGCATTTGCATCGGCCGATGCAGCGGCGTTTCGGCGGCAGCCTGAGCTGTGTATGCCCTGGCGTCTCCCATCAAATCGTGTTGGATCTACAGCAAACCGCTCCAGCGCATTTCAATCTGGAGCCGCCCGGGTATTTGCTGCATCACTGGCATGCCCAGGGACTGGTGACCCATAACGGCGTGTTGGGTGAGTATCCCGGGCCCTATCCTTTTTATGACGCTCACGGATTGATCGACTGATAACTCAAGGACTTTCATGGTGCTGTTCTGAAGGTGCTCCTCGGAGGTTTGAATCACTGCCCCACTCAATTGATTGAAGTTTCTTAACGTTTTTCATTCACGCCTCGGCCAATCGACTGATCGGCTGAAGGCTTCCTGCTGCCTTTTCAATATGCCCGGAACAGCGATTCCGCGGTGGAGTTCGTCCTGATGAAAGCCCTATTGCAAACACTGAGTCTTTTAACTGGCGGTGTGAGTCTGGTCCTGAGTCCATTGGCGTCGGCTGATTTTATCAGTGACAGCAAAGCCAACTTGAACTTGCGCAACTTCTACTTCAACAACGATAACCGTGATGGGGCCGCCGCGCCTTCGAAGACCGAAGAATGGGGTCAGGCCTTCATGCTCAATTATCAGTCGGGGTTTACCGACGGCACCGTGGGGTTCGGCCTGGATGCTATCGGGTTGCTGGGCCTGAAGCTCGACAGTGGCGCGGGCCGTCATGTCGGTGGCTCGATGTTTCCCAATGATGGCGACAAGGCGGCGGACCAGTGGGCGCGTCTCGGTGCCACGGCCAAGATGCGCGTCTCCAAGACCGAGCTGCGGTACGGCACCTTACAGCCGAAATTGCCGATCCTGGTCTCTAACGATGGCCGTTTGTTGCCTCAAACGTTCGAGGGAGGGCAAGTCACCAGCAATGAAATCGATAACCTGACGTTCACCGCTGGCCAGTTGGAGCACGCCACGGGGCGTGCTTCCAGCGACAGTGCCGGCCTGGCCGTTGCCGGCGGCACCCAGGAAAGCAATAAATTTACCTTTGCCGGTGGCGATTACAAACTGACCAAGGATCTGACCGCGCAGTATTACTACGCCAATCTTGAGGACTATTATCAACAGCACTTCGCCGGTTTGCTGCATGTATTACCGTTGGGTGAATACGGTTCGTTGAAAACCGACCTGCGTTACTTCAAGACAACGTCCGATGGCAAGAACAGCAGCGCCGCCGGTCGCGCCAGTGGTTACAAACTCGGTGGCTATACCAAGGACGGCAGTGGTGAAATCGACAACGATACCTGGAGCGCAGCGTTCATTTATTCGTTGGGTGGCCATGCCATTACCGCAGGTTATCAGCGTGTTTCCGAAGACAGCAACTTTACGCAACTGAACCAGGGCGGCCTGGTGGGCAAAGGTGAAGGCGGCGCGAGTCTTTACCTCTACACCGACCGCACCATCCAGACGTTCATTCAGGCCGGCGAGCGCACTGCGTTTGCTCAATATGCCTATGACTTCGCAGCACTTGGCGTTCCAGGCTTGAAGGCATCGGTCATGTACCTCAAGGGCGATAACATCCAGACGGCCAGCGGCCAGGACGCCAGTGAATGGGAGCGTGATATTTCCCTGGACTATGTGATCCAGAGCGGCGCATTGAAGAATGTCGGCTTCGGCTGGCGCAACGGGATGTCGCGAAGCGATATTGCCCGCGACCAGGATCAGAATCGCCTGTTCGTGAGCTATAGCATTCCGTTGATGTAACCTGCAGAAAGAAGGAGCCGGAAGCACGCCCACTGCGGCGCCTTTGCTCCTTCCCTGTTGCGCTGATACAACAGCGTGCACCTTCGCGGGGCACGCTGATTCGCATGATCAGGCAATAATCAGCCCGGATCGTGCAATCCCCCCCAACCATTCCTTCCTATAGTTAACCAGAGCCAAACCATCTGGAGCTGGTCCCCTATGAGCGCCCTGAACATCAACGGCCGTGAGTACACGGTCGACGTCGACCCTGGCACCCCTATTCTCTGGACCCTGCGCGACACGCTGGGCATGACCGGCACCAAGTTCGGCTGCGGCGCGGCGCTGTGTGGCGCCTGCACCGTGCACCTGGATGGCCAGGCCATTCGTTCCTGCGTGACGCCCATCTCCGCCGCTGAAGGCAAGAAGATCACCACCATCGAAGCGGCAACCAACGGCAGCGATCCGGTGGGCAGCGCCGTGCACGAGGCGTGGGTCAAACACGACGTGGCGCAATGCGGCTACTGCCAGAGTGGCCAGATCATGAGCGCAACGGCTTTTCTAAAGGCCCAGCCCAAGGGCAAGCAGCCTACGGCGGCCGAGATCGACTCGGCCATGGCCGGCAATATCTGCCGCTGTGGCACCTACGCCCGAATCCGCGCCGCGGTGGCAGATGCCGCCAAAGCCCTTGCCTGATCGGAGCTGACCATGCTGAACGAAATCTTCCCACACGAGCTCCCTCGCGCTTTGCAACATATGCTTGAACGCGGCGAGGATGACGGCCTCGCTGCCCTGCCCCGGCGCAGCTTTCTCAAGATCGTCGGCATCGGCGGGCTGGCCTTGGGGGCGTTTCCACACCTGGCCCTGGCGCAGGAAGCCAATGGCGCCGTCGCAGCGCCGCTCAAACCGACCCAGCAACCCTCCGCCTTCGTGCAGATCGCGCCCAATGGCGAGGTCACGGTAACCATCAATCGGTTGGAGTTCGGCCAGGGCGTGCAGACCGGCCTGCCCATGATTCTCGCCGAAGAACTGGATGCCGACTGGAGCCTGGTGCGCAGTCGCAACGGCAGCAACGACGCGGCCTACATGGACCCGGCGTTCGGCATCCATCTCACGGGTGGTTCCAACACGATCAAGAACAGCTACACCCAGTACCGCGAACTCGGCGCGCGAGCGCGCGCCATGTTGCTGAGTGCGGCCGCCGCGCGCTGGAACGTGGACGTGGCGAGCCTGACCACCCAGGCCGGCATGGTGCTCGGCCCGGAGGGCCGTAAAGCGAGCTACGGCGAACTGGCGCAAGCCGCGATGGCGATGCCTGTACCCGAGCAGATCACCCTCAAGGATCCCAAGGATTTCCGCATCATCGGCCAGGCCACCACACGCATCGATGCCAAGGCCAAGAGCAGCGGCCAGCAGGATTTCGGCATCGACATGCACCTGCCGGGGCAACTCACGGCGGTCGTCGCCCGACCACCGGTGTTCGGCGTCAGAATCACCTCTCTGGACGACAGCGCGGCGCGGGCCACCAAAGGTATAAAAGCCGTGCTGCGCGTACCGCTGGATGGCGGCGCTGAAGGCGTCGCGGTGGTCGCCGACAGCTACTGGCAGGCAAAGCTGGCACGCGATGCGCTGAAGGTGCAATGGAACACGTCCGCCGTGGAAAAGGTGGACAGCGAAAAACAATTGGCTCAATACCGCGAGCTGGCCAGCCAGCCCGGCCCGTTGCACTTCGATGCCGACATGACGCCGCTTGCCAGCGCGCCGCATCAACTGGACGCCGAATTTGTGTTCCCCTACCTCGCCCATGCCCCCATGGAACCGCTCAATTGCACCGTGCAGCTTGCCGGCAATGGCGCTCAGCTGTGGGTCGGCACGCAATTCCCCGGCGGCGATGCGGCGGCCGCCGCCAAGGTGCTGGACCTCAAGCCCGAGCAGATCCAGGTGAACGTGCAAACCGCTGGCGGAGGTTTTGGCCGGCGCGGCGTACCCACCAACGATTTCGTGGTGCTGGCTTGCGAAGTGGCCAAGGCCGCCCGCACTGCCGGAGTCGATGCGCCTATCCGCACACTCTGGAGCCGGGAAGACGACATCAAGGGCGGCTACTACCGCCCCATGCACCTGCACCGTGCGCGCATCGGTTTTGATGACAGTGGCAAGGTTCTCGCCTGGGACCACGCCTTGGTTGGCCAATCGATCATCACCGGCACCGTGTTTGGCGGGCGGGTGAAAAATGGCATCGACCCGACCGCTACCGAGGGCCTGCGCAACCCGTATCCGCTGCCCATGCGGCTGACGGTGCATCACCCGAAACTCAACGTCCCCGTACTGTGGTGGCGCAGCGTCGGTTCCACCCATACGGCTTTTGTGATGGAAACACTGATCGACGAGATCGCCCGCACCACCAAACAGGATCCGGTGGCGTACCGGATGAAGTTGTTTGGCGACCAGAGCCCACGCCATAGCGCGGCGCTGCAATTGGCCGTGGACAAGAGCGAGTACGGCAAGCGCCAGCTACCGGCGGGCCATGCCTGGGGCGTGGCGGTCCACGAGTCGTTCAGTTCGGTGGTGGCTTATGTGGTCGAGGCCTCGGTGCAGGATGGCCGTCCGGTGCTGCACAACGTGACCGCTGGCGTGCACTGCAACCTGGCCGTCAACCCACGCAGTGTCGAGGCCCAGGTCCAGGGCGCGGCGCTGATGGGCTTGTCGATGTGCCTGCCCGGGGGCGCCATCACCCTGAAAGACGGCGTCGTGCAGCAGAGCAATTTCGCTGACTTCAGCGTGCCGCGCATTACCGACATGCCGGAGTTCGCCGTCCACATCGTGCCCAGCGCCGAGCCGCCCACGGGAATGGGCGAACCCGGCCTGCCTGCGTTGGCCCCGGCGTTTGCCAACGCCGTGGCGAGCCTGACGGGCAAACCGTTGCGTGAGTTGCCGTTCAAGTTGACGTAACGGGCGACGGTTTCACCTGCTTCGGTTTCGCTGTTAACGCAGATGATCAGCATCGATCACAGCCTGGGCGAACGCCTGCGGCGCCTCTTGCGGCAGGTTGTGACCGATGCCGCCATCGATCAGGCGATGCTCATATTTGCCGGTGAAGCGCTTGGCATAGGCTTCAGCGGGCGGATGGGGAGCGCCGTTGGCGTCGCCTTCCAGGGTGATGGTCGGTACGCCGATCGACGGGAACGTTGCCAGTTTCTTTTCCAACCTGTCGTACTTGGCTTCGCCCTTGACCAGGCCCAGGCGCCAGCGATAGTTGAAGATTGAAACCGCGACATGATCGGGGTTCTGCAAGGCGGCGGCGCTTCGGTCGTAAGTCGCGTCATCGAAGTTCCACTTCGGCGACGCCAGCTTCCAGATCAGCTTGGCGAAGTCGTGGGTATTTTTCTCGTAACCGAGGCGGCCACGCTCTGTCGCAAAGTAGAACTGATACCACCACTGCAACTCCGCGGCCGGCGGCAACGGCGCCTTGCCGGCCTCCTGGCTGCCGATCAGGTAGCCACTGACCGCCACCAGCGCCTTCACCCGCTCCGGCCAAAGGGCCGCGACAATGTCAGCGGTGCGTGCACCCCAGTCATAACCACCCAGCACGGCCTGCCTGATGTTCAGCGCGTCCATGAAATCGATGAGGTCGCTTGCCAGTGCGGAAGGCTGGCCGTTGCGCAGGGTCTTGGCAGACAGAAAGCGTGTATCGCCATAACCGCGGGCATAGGGAATCAACACGCGATAGCCCTTATCCGCCAGCGCCGGCGCCACATCTGCATAGCTATGGATGTCGTAGGGCCAACCGTGTAACAGGATCACCACGGGCCCATCGGCGGGACCGATCTCGGCATAGGCAACGTCCAGCAACCCAGCCTTGACATGCTTGAGCGGGCCAAACGATGTGTGGCTGCCGGGGGTAATCGCGCCGACAGTGCTCGCCGGCACATCGGCCGCGTTTGCCTGGGACGAGGAAAATCCCAAGGCACCAAGCTGCATCATGGCCAACGCCAGAAGGGTTGGCGCGAGCAGGCGGCGATGCCGGGGAGCGCAGGTAGGGTTTATGTCCATGTGAAGCTCCTTGCGAACGACGTGGGGTGAGCCGGTGAGACGGCTTGGACTGTCTCGTTGGGCCCCATTTGACGTTGGCCAGGTATCGCGAATGTGTCGGCGACGGGCTTGAATGCAACGGCTCGTATCGGTCGTGAGCCTGGATACACAGAGATACATTCGTATCAGGAGGATCTGTTTTGTGTAGGAGCTGGCGAAGCCTGCGATCTTTTGATCTTTCGCTTGAGACTCAATTGTTTGGGGAAAGATCGCAGCCTCGTTGCACTCGACAGCTCCTACACGGCTCTCACCGCTTGCTGCGGGGTTCTATCGAGTGGACAGCCAGTCGCTTAAAGTGGCTTCCCATGAAACGCCTGTCCCAACACCGCCAACCGCTCCGCCAACGGTGGCAAGCATTGGCTGCTGCGGGTCAGGATGCCGATGTTGTCGGCGTTGCGCTCGGCCACGGCCTGCACGCTTTGCAGGCGCTGGCTGATGCCCATCGACGCCTTGGATTGTTCCTGGGTGGTGCTGGCGATCAGGTCGTTGAAATGATTGATCACGGCGATGTCTTCGACGACGGCGTGCAACAGTTGCGAAGCCTGTTGGCTGGCGGACACGCAGCGCTCCACCCCATCGCGGCTGTCTTGCATCGCGACGGCGGCCTGGCGGCTGCCTTGCTGCAGTTTGGCGATGATCTGCTGGATCTCGGTGGTGGATGTCGAGGTCTTTTGTGACAGGGTGCGGACCTCGTCGGCCACCACCGCGAACCCGCGGCCCTGCTCGCCAGCCCGGGCCGCCTCGATGGCGGCGTTGAGGGCCAACAGATTGGTCTGCTCGGCAATGCCATTGATCACATCCAGCACCTGGCCGATCTGCTGTGCCTGGTCGGCCAGGACCTGCACGGTTTCGTTGGTCAGGTTGATGCGCCCTGCCAGCTCGACAATCTCCTCCCGGGTCTGGTCAACCGTGCTGCGCCCGCGGTTGACCTGCTCGTTGGCCTGGCCGGCGCGCTGCAGGGTCTGGTCGACATGGCCAGCGATGTTTTCCATGGCCTCGACCAGGTGACTGATCGCACCGCTCATCTGCGCCACTTCGTCGAGTTGGTGACGGGCGCCGGTTTCCAGGGTCTGGCCAACCTGGGACAGGTCCTGGCCCAGGTCCGAGAGGTTGCGGGTGTCGCGCACCACGCCGTCCACCAGTTGGGTGACCTGCTGGAGGAAATGATCGAAACGCTCGCTCGAAGAGACCTTGACGCCGTCGCTGCGCTGCTTGTCGGCGTCGTTGCTCAACTGCGCGGCCGCCGCCAGCACCTTGTCGAGCACCTCCTGGTTTTCCGTGGCGTCGGCCAGGCTCTGGTTCGCCAGGTAAATCAGGATCACGCTTTCCACCACCACGTAGAACGCGTGAAGAAAGATCATCGACCAGCCACCGTGGGTGTCCATGACGAATACCGGATAACCCTGGTGTTGAAGCCAGTGAAAACCAAGGTGATGAACCGCGATGGTGGCGGCGGCAACGATAATCGGCAGCCAGTCACGGTAGAACGTCAGCACGGCCAGCAGCACGAAGATCCCGAAGTGAAATTCGATCACGCCGTGGGTCTGGTTGATGTGCAATGCCGCCATGACCATCAGCGCCACCGCGATGACACAGCGCATGGCCCGGGTGCCGGCCAGGACGCGATAAAGCGCGGTGCTCGCCACGCAGGTGGTCGCCCCCACCAACAGCGCCTGGGTGAACGTCGAGTGCAGGAATGCCAGGCCCAGGGAATACAGCAGCGTGAGCCAAAGCAGCCCCAGCATGATGCGGTCGGCTTTACGGTGGTGATCGTTAAAGCGCACAGGCGATGTCATGGGGGTCGTCCTTTTCGAAGACTTGAGGTCCGTTACCGAATGCCGCTAACGACTTAGCGGCGTTTCGAGACGAAACTTTAACTGATTATCATCAATTAGTGGCACTAAGCCACTAAGCTTTTCTCAGCGGCCTTTGCTTTATGATGTCCGCCATCTCATGACTGACTGATGGAACCCCCATGACTTTCGATTTCGACACCGTATTGGAGCGCCACGGCACCGGCAGTACCAAATGGAGCCGCTACCCGACCGATGTGCTGCCAATGTGGGTGGCCGACATGGACTTCCCCGCGCCACCGGTGGTCATCGACGCGCTGCACAAGCGCCTCGAACATCCGATGCTGGGCTACAGCGTCGCCCAGGACAATCTGCGCGCGGCCATCGTGGCTGACCTGTGGAGCAAATACGCCTGGCGCGTCGAGCCTCAGCAGATCGTGTTCCTGCCCGGCGTTGAGCCGGGTTTCAACATGGCACTGCATGCCCTGGTGGAGCCCCGGCAGAATGTCGTGGTGCAGGTGCCGAACTACCCTCCGCTGCGCCACGCCCCCGGTCACTGGCAGTTGAACAAAGTGGAATTGCCGTTCACCCCGGTCAAGGGCGAATTCCATACGCCGTTGGCCGCGTTGCGCGAAGCGTTGCAGGGCGGCGGCGCCCTGTTGCTGAGCAACCCCCACAACCCGCTGGGCAAGGTGTTCGAGCGCGAAGAACTCAAGGCCGTGGCCGACATTTGCCTGGCACAGGACGCCTGGATCATCTCCGACGAAATCCATGCCGAACTGTGCTTCGACGGCCGCATGCACATTCCGACCGCCTCCCTCAGCCCGGAAATTGCCGAGCGCACCATCACCTTGATGTCCGCCAGCAAGGCCTACAACATCGCCGGGCTGAAAACGTCGTTCGCCATTATCCAGAACGCCAAGCTGCGCGAGCGGGTCAACAACGCGCGGGCCGGCATGGTCGACAGCGTCAATGCCCTGGGCCTGGAAGCGACCCGCGCGGCCTACAGCGAAGCCGGCCCATGGCTGGAGGCCTTGAAAGCTTATCTGCAAGCCAACCGCGATTACCTGGTCGAGGCGGTGAGCACCCGTCTGCCGGGCATCACCATGACCGTGCCCCAGGGCACTTACCTGGCCTGGCTGGATTGCTCCGGGCTGGGGCTGGATAACCCGCAAGGATTCTTCTTGAATGAAGCCAAGGTCGGGCTGAGTGCCGGGCTGGATTTTGCTGACGATGCCGGGCAATTCGTGCGCCTGAACTTCGGCTGCCCGCGGGCGTTGCTGGAGGAAGGCATCGCGCGGATGGAGCGCAGCCTAAAAGCCAGGGGCTGATTCAACTGCCAATGCCTCCTGTGGCGAGGGGATAAATCCCCTCGCCACAATAGTCATCTGCCGCGATCGTTTTATTCATGCATATCCGGTGCATGGACAAAGCACAGCTTGTTCCCCTCCGGATCGCGGCAATAGGCTCCGAAATAGCCTTCGCAATACTGCGGCCTCGGACCCGGTGGACCTTCGTCGGTACCGCCCATGGCCATCGCCTGCTCCCAGGCGGCGCGGACGGTTTGCGGGGAATCGGCGGCGAAGCTCACTTGCATGCCATTGCCCCAGGTCGCGGGCAGACCATTGAAAGGCAACTGGACAAAAACCTGCGGCCAATGCTTGCCGGGCTGACGCCAGCCTTCTCCCGGCGGGCCCGAATCGTTTTCGCCCTCGATACGCTCCAGCCCCAGGCAGCCGAGGACTGCATCATAAAAAGCGACCATTGTCGGCAGGTCGCGCGCGCCGATCTGTATGTGGCTGAACATTGCCCCGCTCCTTAAACGACCCCTGTACTGACATTGGAGAATACAGGCTCGTCCAATGTTCGCCAGGCCCCTCTATTCGCCGACGAAACGCTCCTTATCACGCTCATCGACTGGCCGGACAATCCGACCGAACTCTGCCTGAAAACCCAAAGTCCACCCTCCATCGCAACCCACCAGGAGAACGACGATGGTCGACTACCCTTTCCCGCCTTTCCCTAAACAAAGCCAGCCGGTGCCTGGCACCCAGCGCAACATGGACCCTTACCCGGACTGCGGCGAACAGAGCTACACCGGCTCCGGACGCTTGGCGAACAAGATCGCCCTGATCACCGGCGCCGACAGCGGCATCGGTCGCGCCGTCGCCATTGCCTTCGCCCGTGAAGGTGCGGATGTGGCGATTGCCTACCTGGACGAGCATGACGACGCCAAAGAAACCGCACGCTGGGTCGAGCAGGCCGGACGCCAGTGCCTGTTGTTGCCCGGTGATCTGGCGGACAAAGGCCTGTGCCGCAAGATCGTCGATGAAACCGTCGCCCGCTTCGGCCATATCGACATCCTGGTCAACAACGCCGCGTTTCAGATGACCCACGAAAACCTGGAGGACATTCCCGACGAAGAATGGGTGCGTACTTTCGATATCAACATCACGGCGATGTTCAGGATCTGCCAGGCTGCCGTGCCGCACATGAAACCGGGTGGTTCGATCATCAACACCAGTTCGGTCAACTCCGACATGCCCAAGCCGACGTTGCTGGCCTACGCCACCACCAAAGGCGCCATCGCCAACTTCACCGGTGGTCTTGCGCAGATGCTCGGGCCCAAGGGCATCCGCGTGAACAGCGTGGCGCCGGGACCGATCTGGACGCCGCTGATCGTGGCAACCATGCCCGAGGAAGAAGTGCAGAATTTCGGTTCCCAGACACCTCTTGGTCGTCCTGGCCAGCCGGTTGAAGTGGCGCCGATCTATGTGCTGCTGGCTTCGGACGAAGGCAGCTACATCTCCGGAGCCCGTTATGGGATTACCGGGGGCAAGCCGATGCTTTAGCATCGGCGCGGTGTTTTACCTGTGGGAGCGAGCTTGCTCGCGATAGGGGCAGCCCAGGCAACATCAATGGTGACTGGTTCACCGCTATCGCGAGCAAGCTCGCTCCCACAGTGGACTGTGCCCAGCCAGTCGATCGGTAACAGCAGTGCCCTTGACACAAAGTACCCGTGACAGTGCTCAGGACGGCTCCTTGGCAATCACCGATATCTTCCCGTTGCGCTCAATGATCGCAAACTTGATCTGTTCCAGGGTCTCGATGCCCTGGCTGGAGCGTGCCGCTTCCATGATGTCTGCCTCCTCCAGCCGCGCATGACGCATCCGCCCGCGCAGGATTCGTCCGTCCTCGACGATGATGGTCGGACCACCGTCGATCAGTCGCGACACCCATTGGGAGCGCAGTTTGAGCAATGAAAAGCCGACATCGATGGCAATCAGCGTCACGATGACCATCAGCGCGTTGGTCATCGAAAAATCATCCCCCAACAGCGCCTGTTGAGTGGCCTCGCCGATGATCATCAACAACACGAAATCAAAGGTGGTGAGTTCTGCCAGCGAACGTCGCCCGGCGATCTTGAACAACACCATCAACGCCGCGTACATCACGGCAGCTCGCAGCACCGAATCCATAGGTCACCTAAGGAAAAATGAACTGATTGAAACTCACCGAGGCACCGCCGGGGGTTGCGATACGACTGTGATAGGTCCCGAAGCCGTCGCCGAGCAATGACAGGTGCAGACTGGCCTGGCCTCGTTCATCGGCCTGTACCCAGAGGGTCATGCCCTGCCCCGCGCCCGCCGAACGCATCGGTGGAGGTTGCAGCGTTTGCACCTCGAAGCCTTCCAGCCAATCGCCGCCCAACTCGACTTCCAATACGGCGTTGGGCTGGCCCTTGAGACGGATGACCAGGGCGTTGCTGGAGCCGTTGCGGTGGAAGGCCTGGTACTCGACGCCAAGGCTGCCGTCGTTGCTGTGCAGCTCCCGGTTGCTTAGCGGGCCACGGGAAAACAGCCCCAGCAAGGCCAGGATCACCAACAGCACCAACACGTACCAGCCAATTCGCTCGAAACGCCAGACCTTGTGCTGGAACGCCATGTCTTCGCGTACCGGAAACTGGCGGCTGCGGTGGTCGTCCTGCTCGTATGGATCGCTCATGGCCGTCCCCTAGCGCCGCTCGCCGGCCACGGCGCGCTGGTGAAAACTGGGCAGTTGTTGCAGTACATATTCGGCGGCCCACAATTGCACCTGACAGCGACTGCCGAAGAACCGCACGCAGCGACTGAACAGTGCTCGCTGACCGTTCACATCGAACGCCCAGGCAAAGCAGACAGTGCCGGCGGGTATTCCGTCCTTGTCGTCTGGCCCGAGCAGGCCGGTGGTGGCGACCGCCGCGTTGGCATTGGCATCGTGCAAGGCACCAAGGGCCATCTCCTCGGCGACTTCGCGGCTGGTGAGATTGAACGTCTCGATGGTGCGTGGGCTGACACCGAGCAAGCGTTGCTTGGCCTCCGGGGAATACACCACATAACCGCTTTCGATCAGAGACCCACTGCCGGGCACCTCGGCCAGCAATGTGACGATCTTTCCGGCGGTACAGGATTCGGCCGTAGTCAGGCGCAGGTCATGATCGCGCAGGTAATCAACCAGGATTTGAGCAACAGTCATGGCAGACGGTCCTTCAGGGGGGCTGATGGGTTGACCTTTGCCGTTGTGATTCATTCCCTTTATCGCCCCGTCGGCCGGGAACAGCAAATAAATGAAACCCGCGTCTTTTTCTGTGCCTCAAACCCAATAAGGGCCTCATGCAGAGGCCATCCTGATCAGGAGGTCGTCATGTCCGCACCTTTCGTCAAACTGTTCACCCAGCCCGAATTCGCCTGGGCCGACATACGCGAGCAAGAACAGGCACATCCACGCCATTACCTGGCGCATTTGCTGCTGCTCGCGCTGATTCCCGCGGTATGCCTGTTCATCGGCACCACCTGGACCGGATGGAGCCTGGCCGAAAACGAAACGGTACGGCTCAGCAGTGCCAGCGCCCTTCAATTGTGCGTGCTGCTGTATCTGACCAGCGTCGTCGGCGTCACGTTGATGGGGCTGTTCATCCGCTGGATGTCCCGTACTTTCGAAGCGCGCCCGACGGTCAACCAATGCATCGGTTTCGCCGCCTATACCGCAACGCCGTATTTCCTGGCCGGAATCTTCGGGCTTTACCCGAGCCGCTGGCTGGCCGTGGCAGTGCTGTTGCTGGCGTCGGCCTACTCGACATTTCTGCTGTTCGTCGGGCTGCCCAAGTTCATGGGTCTCAAGAAGGAACAGGGCTTGCTGTATTCGGCAAGTGTCTGGGGCGTGGGCCTGCTGGTCCTGGTGACGATCCTGGTGGAAATGATCCTGCTCTGGTTCAACTACCTGCAGCCGGAATATCTGCGTGTGCCGGTGGGCTGAACGCATTTCAGACTACCGATAACAGGGGCTTGAGATGATCAGGTTCATCCTGGGGGAGCGAGCTTGCTCGCGATGGCGGTGGTTCAGTCACATGGATATTGGGCTTGCTGGCCTCTTCGCGAGCAAGCTCGCTCCCACAGGGGACCGCGTCGTATATAGAGTTTGTGACTCCTAAACATCCGAATAGCCGCTATACCTCAGACTTTCTTCATACCGATACGCCTGCGCATCTCAGCCGTAATAGTCTGCCGAGTCTTCTTCAGCCCAGCCCAAGGCTCATGACCCACCTCCGCCAAACGCTCATGAACATTGTGCACATTCCACAGGTTCGCCCCCTTGAGCTCAGCCACCTCCTCACGAAATATCGGCACCGACACCGGCAACCCCTCCCGGGTCCGGGCGGCGTAGGCACAAATCGTCGTAGCGCCCAGCCCATTGCGCAGGTAATCGATGAAGATCCGCCCTACCCGGTTCTTAGGTCCGGACACCGCCGAAAAACGGTCCGGCAGCAGCTTGGCCATGTGACTGACAATCGCATGACTGAAGCCCTTGACCTCGTCCCAGCCCAGTTTGCGCGTCAATGGCACCACCACATGAATGCCCTTGCCGCCGCTGGTCTTGAGGAACGCCTTGAGGCCTAGTTCATCGAGCACCGACAAGGTGAGCTGCGTCGCCTCGACCATGCTTTTCCAGGGCAGCGCCGGGTCCGGGTCAAGGTCGAGGACGAAGCGGTCGGGCTTGTCCAGATCGACAGACGTGGCATTCCAGGTGTGCAGTTCCACCGTGCTCATCTGCACCGCGCCGATCAGCGCCTCGGCGTTGTTGATGATCATCACCGGCTGCCCGGTCAGTTCCTTGTCCAGGCTGGTGATACCGGGAATCGCCAGGCGCTCGGGGTTCTTCTGGAAAAACAGCTCACCGGCGATGCCATCCGGCGCCCGGACCAAGGCGACCGGGCGATCTTCCAGTTCCGGCAGGATGAACTCGGCAACGCTGGCGTAATACTCGGCCAACTGCAGCTTGGTGGTGCCACTGCTGGCGTCGATGACCCGCTCCGGGTGAGTGATGCGGACCTTGCCGTCCACGGCCGGGGCCTTGGCTTTTGTCCTGGTCTTTGCCTTGTGTGGTTTCGCGTCGGGTTCATCCTGGGTGCTGGTTTTTTTCGCCGCAGTGGTTTTTTTCACGGGTTTGGCAAGCTCCTGAGTGATGTCCTTGGCCGGCTTGTCGTTGCGCAAGCCATGGAAGACCGCATGGCGCACCGAGCCTTCCTTGGTCATTTCGGCAAAAGCCACTTCGGCCAGCAGCTTCGGTTCCAGCCAGTGCACGCCCTTGGCTTCGTAGCCGGTGGGTGGGTTCACCACGGCGGCCTTTTTCGTTTCCAGCGGCAGCAATTGCTGGTAGATGCTTTTAAGGGTGGTTTCGTTGAACCCGGTGCCGACCTTACCGGCGTAGCGCAACTGGCCGCTGTCGGCATCATGCAACCCCAGCAGCAAGGCACCGAAGGCACTGCGAGCGCCTTTGGGATCGCTGAAGCCCACCACCACGAACTCCTGGCGATTCTTGCATTTGAGCTTGATCCAGTCGTTGCTGCGCCTGGATACATAGGCGCTGCCGACGCGCTTGCCGATCAGCCCTTCCATCTGCATCTGGCAGGCGCTGTTGAGCAGCGCTTCAGGGGTTTCTTCGAAGGCATCGGAAAAACGCAGCAAGGGGCTTTCGTTGGGCTCCAGCACGGCGGCCAATGCGGTCCGGCGGTCTTGCACCGGCACGTTGCGCAAGTCCATGCCGTTGAGGTAAGGCAGGTCGAACAGGTAATAGGCGATTTTGCCGCTGCTGCCGGCCTCGAAGGCGTTTTGCAAAGCCTGGAAGTCCGGCACACCCTGCTCGTTGGCGACCACCATCTCGCCGTCGAGCCAGGCCGATTCCAACCCCAGCGCGGCCAAGGCCTCGGCCTGTCTTGGCAATTTGTGGGTCCAGTCATGACCGTTGCGGGTGAGCAGCCTGACGTCACCGTTTTCGATCCGCGCCATGACCCGGTAACCGTCGAACTTGATCTCATAGAGCCATTCGCCGTCGGGCGCGCTTTCCACCAGGGTCGCCAGTTCCGGCTTGAGAGTTTCTGGCAGCGGGCCGGCGACCGCACCGCTGAGGGAGGTTTTCGAGGCGCGTTTCGGCGATTTCGGCCGCGCGGCTTTTTCCGGTTGTTTCACCGCTTTGGCGGCGGCCTTGCCTCGCCGCTTGGGCACGAGGGTGCGGTCGCTGAGCACGCTGTCCGGCTCGGCCTGGACCACGTCGTATTCGCTTTCGGGACGGGCGGCCTGGTCCTGATGCTTGATCAGGAACCACTGCTCCTGCTTGCCGGGCATGTGGGTGCGCACCAGGTTCCACAGGCCGCTGAGCTTTTCCCCCTGCAGCTCGAACTTGAGCCGGCCTTTTTCGTAGGCCTCATGGGGATCCCCCTGGGGAATCCAGACGCCCCGGTCCCAGACGATCACGTCACCGGCGCCGTAGTGGCCTTCAGGGATGTTGCCCTCGAACGTGGCGTAATCCAGCGGATGATCTTCGACATGCACGGCCAGGCGTTTGGCTTTGGGGTCCAGGGAAGGCCCCTTGGGCACCGCCCAGCTCTTGAGCGCACCGTCCAGCTCCAGCCGAAAGTCGTAATGCAGCCGCGAGGCATCGTGCTTTTGAATGCAGAACTGCAAGGCGTGGGCGGTTTTTGCCGACTTGCGCGATCGTTTCGCCGCCGGTTCCGGGGTGGCGGCGAAATCTCGCATGCGGTTGTAGTCATCCAGGGTCTTGCTGCTCATGGACCACCCGCCACCTGTTGCAAGGCTGGGTCGGCTACCGGCATCCCAGCGGTTTCCGCGAGCAACTGATCGACCACCCGGCTCAAGGCCTGTTCGACTGAATCGCCCAGCAGCAGGCCTTGTTCGTAGAGCACGATTTGCCGATCGGCGCTGGTGCCTTCCTGGACGATCCGGCGGGCCTGCTTGAACACGTCCTGGACGCCCAGCTCGGCCGCGGTTTCACCGAAAGTCTGCTCTGCCAGGGTCAGCCACTCGCCAATCAGCATCGGCTGTTCCTGCCCTTCGACGATAAACTCCGCGAGAATCCCGTGACGCTTGGCCCGCCAGCGGTTTTCCTTGAGGATCCACTGGGACATCTGGCTGTAGTGAGCACCAGGCCGGCGCTGCGTGACGGCATGGGCCACCATCAGGCGAAACAGCGAGACCAGACAAAGGACGTCGTCCGCTCGCGGGCAGGCATCGCAAATGCGCAGTTCCAGCGTGGGATAACGTGACGAAGGCCGTATCACCCACCAGCAATCGCTGGCCTGACGAATCGACCCGGTGCGCATGAGCATGTCGACGTAGCCGCCGAACGCCGACTCATCTTCGAAATACTCCGGCACCCCCATGCGCGGCCATTCATCGCAGGCCACCTGTCGATAGCTGCTGAAGCCGCTGTAGCCACCGTTCCAGAATGGCGATGACGCGCTCAGGGCGAGGAACATCGGCAACCACGGCAGGACCTCATTCATGATTCGCACCCGATCCTGCGTGGCCGGGACTTCCACGTGTACATGCAGGCCCGACAGCACGCTGCGCCGCGCCACCCGCTGATAATCATCGAACAGTTGCTGGAAGTGCAGCTCGTCGGTGGGTTGCAACACCTGGGTGGCCATCGGGTGTGAACCGGCACTGAGCAGGCCCAGGCCATAGCGCGCCAGGCGCTGGTTCAGGCCCGTACGCACTTGGTTCAGGTAGTCGGCAGCCTCGGGCAGGCTGCGAAAGATGGGCGAGGCCATTTCCACCTGGCATTGGAACATCTCGTGGGCGAAATGCTTGCCCAGTTCAGCCTGGCACGCTGCGATAGCCTCCGCAGGGGGTTCACCCGGCATGCACCGGGTGTTCAGGTCCGTGATGAAATACTCCTCTTCAACGCCGAATTTCATGCGCCTGTTCATCGATAGTCCCTCCGATAGCCCCGCCCAGACCTGCGCCAATGCGGGTTACAACCAACGCCACCACGGCGATCCTTTCCACGTCCTGATAACCCGACGTGAGCAGTTCTTCACCGAACACGTCCGGGTCCAATTCCTTGTAGGTCCAGCCGAAATCCGCCGAGTCACGCCATTGCCCCAGCGCTTCGAGGAATGGATCGCGCCCATCCACCATGGCCACGCCGGTGTAGAGCACCAGCGAGCCGCCAGGTGTGAGCCGGGGCAAGGCTTGTTCGACGATGCGCAGCGACAGCCCGGCGCCCAGTGTGCCGCCGCCATGGCGATAGGCGCGCTCGGAGGGATCGGCCATGTACGGCGGGTTGGCGACGATCAGGTCGAACTGGCCTGGCACGTCCTGCAACACGTCGCTACGGGCGACCTCGACGTTGGCCACCTCCGCCAGCGCGGCGTTCACGGCGCTCAGGCGCAGGGCCTGGGGATTGATGTCCACGGCCAGCACTTGCGCTTCACGGCGGGCGCGGGCAATCACGATGGCCCCGACACCCGCGCCGCAACCAATGTCCACTGCGCGCTGCACGGCCGTGAAGTTCTGTTGCAGATGAGTATGGATCAGTTGGGCGAAACGATAGCTGTCGGGGCCGAAGAACACTGCATCGCTGGCTTGCGTGGGAAACTGCGAATGGGCAAACAGCAAGCCATCCAGGCTCGACCAGCGCACCCGGCTACGTAGCAAGCCGTCGTGCGCTTCCAGCACCTGGGCGTCTTGCAGTTGCCGCTGTTCGTCGGTGCTGATCAGCCCCGGCGCAAACGGTCGCGACCAGCCGAATACGTCCCGCAAGGTCTTGGCGCGCTCATTGCCGGGACGCTGGTTGACCCGTTCATGGGTCAACGGGGTCGGGGTGATGAAACGGTAGCCGTCGGCTTGCAGGCGTCGGCCCAGCTGCAGCAGTGCAAGGTCCGGCTCGGACAGGCGTTCTTCTTCATTCATGCAGGGCTCCCTAACGAAGTGCGGATTTGAGTTCGATGAACCGGCGAGTCGCCAGCAGCCCGGCCGGATGGCTGTGGCAGCGGGCACAGAGCCAGGGCATCAGGACTTGCATCTGCTCGTCCGGCGTGCGGCCTTGCAGCGCCTGTTGCAGGCTTTGCACATCGGGATCGTCCATCGGCGTCGCGGGCGCGCAAGCCGCAACCGGCGCACGCCGGGCACCGGATTTCGCACCCTCGTCCAGCCAGTCACCGGCGATCCAGTCATGCAGCAGCTGTTTTTCGTAGGGGCTGAACACCCCGAACATGGCCGCCCCTGCACCGTCGATCAGGGTCCAGAAGCGGCTGAGTTGCGGGTCTTCATGGCGTTTGATCCAACCTTTGTTCTGCATGGCCGTCAGGAACCCTTCCAACTGGCCCGGCGCCGAGAGCCACTGGTTGACGGTCTTGCCTTCGAACTTGCAGTAATCGGAATGCATGTGCTGACCGAACGGGCGTTTGCGTTCGAGCATGTCCAGCACTTCGCGATCCAGGTCGAACGAGCCGATGATGCCCCGGCTGCCCTGCCCCAGGTCATTGAGGCGATAGCCCAGCGTGACTCGCTGCCAGAAGGCCTCGCGGTCCGCTTCCATCGGTATCAGTTGCAGCAGCGCTTGCACGGCCTTCTGGGCATGGCCGGTGCTGGCGTTGTCGATGGTGACATGGAGGGTGAAATAGTACGGATCGATGTCCAGTTCGCTCAGCTCATAGGCGCTGATCAACAGATGCAGGGGCAATTGCTCGTAGCCCAGGTTGTAGCCGATGACCTCCGGCAGGTACTCGTCGCCGGCATAGCCCAGGGCCAGTTGCACGGCGCCTTGCAGATAAAGATCGTCATCGATGTCCGGGGCGTCCGACAGGTCGTATTCGGCGAGCAACTTGCGATAGAGCACCACATGATTTTGCGCGGGATGCCCGTCCCCCAGCTCTTCCAGATAGGTGCACAACAACCCTTCGAAACGGTGGTCGTGCCAGTGCTTGACCACGCCATACAGCCAGGCGCCGTCCACCCGTTTGGTCGGGGCCACGGCCTGGAGGAAGTACAGGGCGTGGGCCTTGCCGCTGAAGAACTCCCGCGGGCCGCCGTTTTTGCGCCGTTGCAGGTAATCAGCGTATTGCCGGGCCACGCCGGCGCTGTGTTGTTCGACCCAGGCCTGCAGCGTCGTGGGATCAGAGGGCATTTCCTGGGGGAGCGCCTCGGCTTTGGCGATGCATTGCTGGAGGAACGTTTGGGCAACGGCTTGCTTGTCGGCATCGTCGGGGCCCTGGAACAGCCGTTCATAGCATTGGCGCACCTGTCCGTTATGGATGACGGGGTGCACGGTGGCCGGCTGGGATTGGAGGGGTGTCAGCGCAGTCATAAGGGCCTCTCGGGTTCTTGGCGGACGCTGAATCAGAACGTCTCTTCTTTTGCAGAGCGCGGGGAACAGCGAAAAATTCCGTCGGATTAAATGGCAGGCGGATAAACGGAGGCTTGCTGCTTTGGTGGGAACCCTCGCTTCGCTCCGGGCCTCGAATACTCAGAACCCGCCCGGTCGTTGAATGTGGCTAGCGTGCCGTTGTGGCGAGGGAGCTGGCGACACACTGTAGGAGCTGCCGAAGGCTGCGATCTTTTGATCTTTCGCTTTCGACTCAATCGGTAGGGACAAGATCGCAGCCTCGTTGCACTCGGCAGCTCCTACAGGACCGAGCGGAAAGCGACGCCCTCACCATCCATTCGCCCGGCGGTACCAGGCGCTATCCATCCAAGGAGCAACGATGACGTTCACAGTATGGGTAGCGGTGCTCGGCGCGGTGTTGCTGACCCTGGCCCTGACCTCCTCTTATTTGCGCTGGATGCCGGTCACCACCTCGGCGATGTGCCTGGTGCTGGGTGTCGCTATCGGGCCGCTGGGGCTGGACGTGCTGAAGCTGGACATCAGCGACTCGTCGGTCTGGATGGAACACCTCACGGAAGTCGCGGTGGTGTTTTCGCTTTTCGTCAGCGGCCTCAAGTTGCGCCTGCCTCTCAAGGACCGCACCTGGCGCGTGGCCTATGGGCTGGCCGGGCCGGTGATGATCCTGTGCATCGCCGGCCTGTGCCTGGCGTTGCACTATCTGCTGGGCCTGGGTTGGGGCGTGTCGATGCTGATCGGCGCGATGCTGGCGCCCACCGACCCGGTGCTGGCGGCGCTGGTGCAGGTCAACGATGCCCGGGATGACGACCGGGTACGGTTCGGCTTGTCGGGCGAAGCGGGACTGAACGACGGCACGGCGTTTCCCTTTGTAATCCTGGGCCTGTTGATGCTGCGTGAGGACGGCAGTGGTTTTCTCGGTGAATGGCTGCTGCGCAACGTCCTGTGGGCCGTGCCGGCGGGGTTGCTGGTCGGCTACTGGATGGGCCGCGGCATCGGCAAGCTGACCTTGTCGATGCGCATCAGGAATGCCGACAGCACCTTGTCGCCCAATGATTACCTGGCCCTGGCGCTGATTGCCCTGGCCTACGTCGTGGCCGAGTGGATCCAGGGTTATGGCTTTCTCTCAGTGTTCGCCGCCGGCCTGGGGCTGCGTCGGGCCGAGGTTCAATCCACCGATGAAGGAGCGCCACCGGCAGAGCACCTGGTGCAACCAGTGGTGGGCCACGAAACCGTCGACCCCCAACAGGCCGTCGTGGGCGATACCGAGACGCTGGACGATGGTCAATTGGCCGCCGGGGTGATGATGAGCGACATGCTGGCGTTCGGCAGCTTGGTGGAACGGTCGATGGAAGTCTTCCTGGTGACCCTGCTGGGGGTCGTGCTGGCCAGCCATTGGGACTGGCGAGCCTTGGTGATCGGTGCCCTGCTGTTTTTCGTGATTCGCCCGTTGAGTGTGCTGGTGGTGCCCTGGCGGCGATTGCTCGACGGACCGCAACGATTGTTGATCGGCTGGTTTGGCATTCGCGGGATCGGCAGTCTGTTTTATCTGTTCTTCGCCCTGAACCATGACCTGCCGCCAGCGGTGGCGCAACTGTGCATCAATCTCACCTTGTCGGTGGTGGCCCTGAGCATTCTGGTGCATGGCGTCACCACCCAGCCCACGTTGGCATGGTACGAGCGCCGTAAGCAGTCGAGTTGAGGCGAGTGAGCCTCAACCGCCTGGATTGCTCAGCTGGATATAGACCGAATACGCCCCCAGCAATACCCAGAACGTGGCGAAGATCCAAGGAGTACGCAACGAAAACAGCAACGACTTGCGGTAGCCCTTGTGGGTCGACTCCCGCTCGCTGAACAGCGGCGATTCGTCATAGGCCAGACCCATCAAGGGTTCGGCGCGCAATAGTTCGCTCTGCTTGAAATGCCAGTGATCGATGATCTCGTAGGCCGCCTTGATGCCCGGCCAGGCATTGAGCGAACTGAGGAATCCCAGCAAGGCCAGGAATGGCGGCACGACCAGCGTGAACAACTTGCCCCACTCCGGGTTCAGGTTGGCCATGCAGGAGGCAAAGGCGATCACCAGGAAGGATTGGGCGGCCAGGTAAGCATCGGTTCGATTGGCCAGGATGCTGGTTTCGTATTGGATCTCCCGGCGATAGAAGTCCAGTCGCTCCTTGGGCGAGCCAAACAGTTTGGCGTTGTGTTCCGTCAGTTCTTCTTCCGGGGTGGGTCCGGTGAGTATTCTGGGCATTGCGCAGGTGGTGCCTCGATGATGATTCGGACTCATTAGAAGAACTCGGCGCGCGGCAAGTTCAAGCCAATGGACCACAGGTGCAGCAAAGTCCGAGGAAACGCTGCCCGCGCGCCAAGGTCTTTAATGTGTAAAGGGCAAGAGGACCGCTGCGTGGATTATCTTGGATGGGTGCAATGGCCGGCGATGCTCGTCACGGTACTGGCCGCCTGGTTGATCGGCTCACGCCAACCCCGCCGCAGGGTGGCGGGATTCAGTTGTTTTATCGCGAGCAATATTCTGTGGGTGGTCTGGGGGCTGCATACCCATGCGTATGCATTGATCGTGTTGCAGTTTTGCTTGTGTGCGATGAACTTGCGTGGGTTCAAGAAGAACACTGAATAAACGCCATAAGCGCCTGCTCTTGTGGCGAGGGAGCTTGCTCCCGCTCGAGTGCGAAGCGCTCGCGACATTGGGGCCGCTTCGCGACCCAGCGGGAGCAAGCTCCCTCGCCACAGGAGGCTGACTACTTCATCGTCTGCCCAATCACCTGCATCAGGTCAATCTGCTTGAACGGCTTGATCAACCGAGGCAGTTGTGTGGCGAATCCTTCCAGGCGTTCGGCATAACCGGTGGCCAGGATGATGGGCAGGGTCGGTTGGCGGTCGCGCAACAATTTTGCCAACTGCGCGCCGTCCATTTGCGGCATGGCCATGTCGGTGATCACCAGGTCGATGTCCGGGTTCTGCTCGTACAGCTCCAGCGCCTGAGCCCCCGACGGGGCGCAAAGGACTCGGTGCCCGAGGTCTTCGATCAGCAAGCGCGTGCTGGTCAGCACCAGGCTGTCATCGTCGACCACCAGCACTTTCAACTCGTGGACCGGCGGCGCTGCCTCTACAATCGCCGCTTTGCCAGGGGCCGTATCGCCGGCCACCGGCAACCACAATTCGGCGGTGGTCCCCAGGCCTTTCTGGCTTTTGAGTATCAGGCGGCCACCCAGCTGTTCCGCCAGGCCATGCACCATGGACAGCCCCAGGCCCGTGCCCTTGCCGACGCCCTTGGTGGTGAAGAATGGGTCCACGGCCGAAGCCAGCGTGGCGTCATCCATGCCCTCGCCTTCATCGGTCATCGCCAGGCAGATGTAGCGTCCGGGAGCCATCGGCTTGTCCGGCCCGGCATCAGCCCCTTGCCGCTCCTCGGCGGCAATGACGATCCGGCCGCCATGGGGCATGGCGTCCCGGGCATTGGTTGCCAGATTGAGAATCGCCAGTTCCAGTTGATTGACATCGGCCAGCACCGGCGACAGCGCCTCGGCGAAACGGATCTGGATGTGTATCGACGGACCCAGGGAGCTTTGCAGCAGGCCGCTGATGCCCTGTACCAGAGCCGACAGCTCGACCGATTCGTAGGTCAATTTCTGCCGGCGGGCAAACGCCAGCATGCGCTGGGTCAGCGAAACCCCGCGCAGCGCGCCCTGGGTCGCGTTGTCCAGCAATTGAGTGAGTTTCGGTTCGTTGGCCATGCGCTTGCGCACGATTTCCAGGTTGCCAAGGATGACCGTCAACAAGTTATTGAAATCATGGGCGATACCACCAGTGAGCTGACCGATGGCTTGCAGTTTCTGGGATTGAAACAATGCCTCACGGGCCTGTTCAAGGGCCTGCTGGGCCTGGGTGGCATCGGTTATGTCGCGGGTGATCTTGGCAAACCCCAGCAGCGTGCCGGTATCGCTGCGAATCGCATCGATGACCACGTGGGCCATGAAGCGCGTGCCATCCTTGCGCATGCGCCAGCCCTTTTTCTCGAAACGCCCTTCGCTGGCAGCGATGCTCAATGCGCGCTGCGGCTCGCCGGCATCACGATCCTCGGGGGTATAGAACATCGAGAAATGCCGGCCGATGGCTTCCACCGGAAGGTACCCCTTGATCCGCTGCGCCCCCAGGTTCCAGTTGGTGACCTGACCTTCCGGGTCGAGCATGTAGATGGCGTAGTCGGTGACGCTCTGCACCAGCAGGCGAAACTGCTGCTCGCTTTGCTTGAGGGTTTCCTCGGCTATCTTGCGATCGGTCAGATCGCGGGTGATCTTGGCGAAGCCGAGCAAGGTACCACTCTGGCTGTCGATGATCGGATCGATCACCACATGGGACCAGAACAGCGTGCCGTCCTTGCGCACCCGCCAGCCCTCGCCTTCGAAACGTCCCTCATGCAGGGCCGTGTCCAGCGCCCGTTGTGGCAGACCGGCGGCGCGGTCCTGATCGGTATAGAAACGGGAAAAATGCTGGCCGAGGATCTCGGACTCCTCATACCCCTTGAAACGCCTGGCGCCGGAGTTCCAACTGG
Source organism: Pseudomonas sp. R151218B TE3479 (assembly GCF_053629195.1). NCBI lineage: Bacteria > Pseudomonadati > Pseudomonadota > Gammaproteobacteria > Pseudomonadales > Pseudomonadaceae > Pseudomonas > Pseudomonas sp. R151218B TE3479. Next base: position 4,272,812 of record NZ_JBRJHV010000001.1, on the reverse strand, counting down.
TGATGATGCCCGAAGGGTCGGTCATGTAGATGGCGTAGTCGACCACCGCGTCGATGAGCAGGCGAAAGCGCTGTTCTTCGTTCATGAGCGGGGGTTTGGGGGCATTCTCGAGCATCTGGCCGGGGCATCCGTGTGGATTTTTTGCGGATTATGGAGCAAGTCTGGTGCCAGGAAAAATGATTGAGCGTTGGGAGCGCAATACTCAGCGCTCCCAGGCTATTCACAAACCCAAGCCCTACTGGATTCCCCTGTGGCGGGGTGTGTTTCCTGAGTGACAGACCACCAGCGCGGCAATAAGTGCTGCACCCTGGCCTCGCCGAACCGATCATCGATCAGCATCACCACCCCGCGATCCTGTTGGGTACGGATCACGCGGCCTGCCGCCTGTACGACTTTCTGCAATCCGGGATACAGGTAAGTGTAGTCATAGCCATCGCCGAAGATCGCCGCCATGCGTTGCTTCATCTGCTCATTGACGGGGTTGAACTGCGCCAGCCCCAAGGTGGCGATGAACGCACCGATCAGGCGTGAACCCGGCAAGTCGATGCCCTCGCCGAACGCGCCACCCAGCACCGCAAAGCCAATGCCCTGGCTGTGTTCCATGAATCGTTCGAGAAACGCCTGCCGGGGGGCTTCGCCCATGCCCCGCGATTGCGTCCAGAGGGCTATCTGCGGGTGCCGCTCGGCAAACAGTCCGGCCACTTGCTGCAAGTAATCGAAACTGCTGAAAAAGGCCAGGTAGTTGCCCGGGCGCTCGCTGAATTGGCGGGCCATCAACGTGACAATCGGTTCCAGGGACGCCTGGCGATGGGCGAAGCGCGTGGAAATGCGGCTGACCACTTGTACGTCCAGCTGCTCGGCCTTGAACGGCGATTCGACGTCGATCCACACCGTATCGCCCGGCGTTCCCAGCAAGTCTGCGTAGTAATGTCGAGGGCTCAGGGTCGCCGAAAACAGCACGCTGCTGCGGGCCGCCGTCAGCCTGGGCCGCAAGAACGCGGCCGGCACCACGTTGCGCAGGCACAGCGTCGACAGGCTACGCTGGCGGCCGAGTTCGCGCTTGTGGATGTCGAACAGAAAGTGCTCGTCGAAGGCTTCCGCCACCCGGCCAAACTGCAAGGCGTCGAAGTAGAACGTCTGTAAGCCGCTGTCCAGGCCCTGGGGGTGATCGTTGAGGTAATCGCCGATGGCGGTGGTACAAGTGGCCAGGGCCTGGAGCAGCTTTTCCGGCAGTTTTTCATAGGCCTGATAGGCCGCCACCTGGGGCGTATGCAAGGCGTTCCACTGGCGATTGACCCGCTCCAGGGATTTCTTCAGCGCTTCGGGGGCGGTTTTGCGCACGCTGCTCAACGTGGCCTGGTCAAGGGTCGCGCTGTACATCTGCCGTCCGCGCTCCACCAGGTTATGGGCCTCGTCCACCAGGGCCGCGACCGTCCAGCCATTGGCCTGGGCCAGGCTAAAGAGCAAGGCGCTGAAGTCGAAGTAATAGTTGTAGTCGGCCACCACCACGTCGGCCCAACGGGCCATTTCCTGGCTGAGGTAATACGGGCACACCTCATGGGCCAATGCAATGTCGCGCAATGCCGCCTGATCGAGCAAAGAGACTCGGCTCGCTGCTGCCCGGGCGCCCGGCAGGCGGTCATAGAAACCACGGGCCAGGGGGCAGGATTCGCCATGGCAGGCGTTTTCCGGGTACTCGCAGGCCTTGTCCCGGGCGATCATTTCCAGCACCCGCAACGGCATCGACGGCGCGCTGTGGGTAATCACCCGCGCCGCATCCAGGGCCAGCTTGCGCCCCGGGGTTTTCGCTGTGAGAAAGTACACCTTGTCCAGTTGCTGCGGCGCCAAAGCCTTGAGCATCGGGAACAAGGTGCCGACGGTCTTGCCGATGCCGGTGGGCGCCTGGGCCATCAGGCAGCGGCCGGTACTGATTGCCTTGAACACCGACTCGGCCAGGTGCCGTTGCCCGGGCCTGAAACCCGCATGGGGGAAGACCAGCGCCTGCGCGCCGAGGTTACGTGCTTGTCGATGGGCCATTTCCTGCTCGGCCCAGGCCAGGAACAGCGCGCATTGGGCTTCGAAGAAAGCTTGCAACTGGGCCGCCTCGAAGCGTTGGGTGAGGCAGGTTTCCTTTTCGCTGACGATGTCGAAATACACCAGGGCCACGTCGATGTGCGGCAACTGCAGCTTTTGGCACATAAGCCAGCCATAGATTTTCGCCTGGGCCCAATGCAACTGGCGATGGTTGGCCGGCTGCTTGCTCAGGTCGCCCCGATAGGTCTTCACCTCTTCAAGGCACTGGCGGACCGGGTCGTAGCCGTCGGCCCGACCTTTGACCGTCAATGTTTGGTAGTGACCCTCGAGGGCCACTTCAGCCTGATAACCCTCGGTGCGCCGCGAGGCGACGGTACGATGGCCGGCGATGCCTTCCAGGGCTGTCGGCGAGGGGGTGAAGCGCAGGTCAAGGTCGCCCACCTTGGCGGTGAACTCACACAGCGCCCGCACGGCGATGCTGTAGCTGGGTGCCGGGGTCATGGGACCCCATCGCGAGCAAGCTCGCTCCCACACTTGATCTGTGGTGACTCATTCCCTGTGGGAGCGAGCTCGCTCGCGATGGCAGACGCTGCCCATTGCACATAGCAAACGGCGACGGGCATCTGGTGCTCGTGACAGAACTCCAGCCAACGCAGTTGGTTGTCTTGCAGGCGATCACCGGGGCCTTTGACTTCGATCATGCGGTAAGTCTTGTGCTGCGGCCAGAACTGGATCAGGTCCGGCATGCCGGCGCGGTTGGCCTTGATGTCCAGCAGCAGGCGCTGGAACCAGTGCTTGAGGTGTTCGGCCGGCAAGCAATCGAGGGCCTGTTCCAGCAAGGGCTCGGACAACGCGCCCCAGAACACGAAAGGCGATTGCATGCCCCACTTCTCAACGTAACGACGACCGATGGTCTGCCGATAGCGGCCATCGTCCAACTCCGCGAGGCAGGCTTCGAACAAGTCGGCGCGACGGGCATGGAAATCCTCATTGAGCAGGTCGACCGGCCCGCGCTGGAACGGGTGGAAAAACGCGCCCGGCAACGGTGCGAAGATCGCCGGCCAGCACAGCAGGCCGAACAGTGAATTGATCAGGCTGTTCTCGACGTAATGCACCGGCGCGGTTTCATCGTGCAGGTGGGCCTGGACGTGATATTCCACGGACAAGCCCGGATCGACGCGCGGCAGATGCAGTTCAAGGCGCTCCACTTCCCGGGCTATGGTCCGTGACACCGGCGGGCCGCCCAGCTTGCGCCGCAGCCGAGGCACGATCCGAAGCAAGGCCTGGGTTTCGGCGGCGTTTTGTGGTGCCTGCGCCGCCGCCTCGCCCAATTCAAGGGCCAGGGCATACTCGCCGATTCGCTCCAATACCCGGACCATCCGCAGTCGCGCGCCCGGGTAGGTGCAATCGCGATAGATGCACAAGGCCAAGGCCCAATCGCCGAGGCGCTCGCCGTGCTGGCCGATCTGGAACAACAACTTGCCCCGGCGTCGCTCCAGCCACGGATTATCCAAGGACAATCCGTTGACCTGGGCGACGATCGCTTCCAAGGGCTCGCCGGCTTCGAAGCGCTGCTGGCAGTCGTGCAGGAACAGGCAGGCATCGACGTCTTCGCGACTGCGCAAGCCTCGCGACTCGGCGCTGAACTCAACGGTTTCGTAGGTGAAGATGCCCAGGTCAGCCAGGACGAATTCCGACCAATCCTGGTAGAGGTTGCCAAAGAACATCAAGCGCAGCCTGTCGCACAGGTGCATGATCGTCAGGCTGTACAGGCGGTCGTCAAGCTGCGGACACCAGGTACGAAAAGGCTGGAGCGGGCTGGGGTGATTATCCAGGGCCTGGAGCCATTCGGTCTTTTTCGCCTTGGGGTGTTCGATCAGGTGACCCAGGCACAGAAGGATTTCCGCCTTGAGCAGCACTTCGAACAGCTCAACGAGCCCGATGGGGGCCTGTTCCTCGACCCATCCCAGGGCCAATAGCGGCGCGACGGCGGCGCCAATGTCGCCGATTTCCGGGTAACTCAGCTTGCTATGACGAAACCGCAGCCCCTTGCGCATCACCATGCGCACCAATAAGCCCTGGGAAGCACGGGGCAGCGCCGTGAAGTCGTCGATAAAGCGCTGCTCTTCGCTGCTGAGCACGTCGGCATAACGCTGGCTCAACCACGCGAGCACTTGCTGGAAGTTGTTCAGGTAGTAAAACGGATCGTCGAGAGAACGGGCTGCCACGGAAAGAAAACGCCAAGAAGGTCGGGGTACTGGTTATGCATACAGATAACAGCTGTAAACCACTCAGGCAACCGCAAAAGATGAACGGTCTCCTATATTTAAGGTGAAATCCTTCAGCTAGCGATGAACTTTCCTACGGCAAGCGAGACCAATGGCGGTTAGTTAATGTGATGGCGCGGTCGAATCAGCTGCTCCGTGTCCTTTGATTGAGAGGTTATGGTTATGAACATCAGGTTTCTGGGCATGCCCCTGGTCGCCGTGGCATTTATGGCTCTGGCTGGCTGCGCGTCGCCCACGGTAGTGACCTTGCAAAACGGTACCCAGTATTTGACCAAGGACACCCCTAACACCCGCACCGCCGACGGTTTCTACGAGTTCGAGGATATATCCGGCAGGCAAGTCCGGGTCCGCGCCGATGATGTGGCAACCATTCGCAAGGAAGACTGATTTCCAGTGATTCGCCTGTAGGCGGCCATCGCGAGCAAGCTCGCTCCCACATTTGTTTTCCGGCGCTCGCAGAATCCTGTATTCACCACCCATTCCTGTGGGAGCGGGCTTGCTCGCGAAAGCGGTGGGTCAGTTTGCAATGATGTTGAATGTTCAGACCCCCTCGCGAGCAAGCCCGCTCCCACAGGGTCCGGCGGTGAACACTAATCCTGCGTACACCGAAATCCCCCGTGGGAGCGAGCTTGCTCGCGATAGCGATATCAGGCGAACACGATCCCTTCGCCGCCTATCTGACCGATACCAACGCCCACCAGGGTCACGGAACTGTCGCCGACCTTGAGCAGCGTGTCATTGCCCACTTGCGACAAGTGCTCACTGTAGTCATGACCGGCCCCGGCACCAGGTACGCCGAGGAACACCAGTTTGTCCCCCGCCTCGTAACCGCTGATCCGGTCCTGGCCGAACGCGCCGTTGAAAAGGAAGGTGTCGCTGCCAGCGCCCGATTGCATCAGGTCGTTGCCCGCACCGCCGACGAAGGTGTCGTTACCCGCGCCGCCCACCAGCACATCGTTGCCGTCCTGGCCGAACAGCCAGTCACCCTTCGCGCTCGCCACCAGGGTGTCGTTGGCCGTACTGCCCTTGACCGAAGACGCATACGCCGTCAGGTTGCCGCCCGCCACCAGACCATTGACGGTGACGGCGTGGCTCACCTCATTCTTGAGCAACCCCCAGAACAATCCGGGTTCCTTACTGACCAGCGTGCCGATGTCGCGGGTGATACTGATCCCGCCATGGCCATCGCGCAGGTACAGCGTCCCCGCCCCGTCATGGGCAAAACTGAAATCCTTCACCGACTGCTGCAGTTGCAGGCTATTGCTGCCCTGCCCGCCCAGTATCACGTTGTAACCGCCGCCATCGCGAAAGGTGTCATTGCCGGCACGACCTTCCAGGTAGTCGTTGCCCTGGCCGCCCAGGATCAGGTCATTGCTGTCGCTGCCGATGATGAACGTGCTGCCGGTATGGGTTTCAGCGTTGCGGTTGAGGTCCTGCACCCAGGTATTGGCCCGCGCTGGGTCTGACAGGTTGGCGACGATGACCGTGGAGTCTTTCTCGGTGAGGTCGTAGAACGCGGAGTCCATGATCCGGCCCATGCCATCGCCGTAGCCGCTGGGCAGGTGGGAAATCCAGGTGGGGATGTTGAGGATGGAGAATGGCAAGACGTTCCATGCCGCCGAAGCGTAGTGGTCATTGAAGTTGACGATGTTGTTGGTGGCTGATTCCTGTTGCCCATCGTGCACGCCCACAGACGCGAGGTTGAACGTCGAGCCGTCCAGGACGCGGAACACCGGATCGTTCTCGTAACCGATATTCAAGACCTTGTCGGTACTGCTCTGGGTCGGCGAAGCGTAGGCGATGTAGTTGGCATCGGCGTAGAACCCCGACCATTGGCTGGTGCTCAAGTCCGCCAGGCTGTTGACCGCCAACCCGCCCAGGCTGTGGCCGCTGACCAGCACGTCCGCGCCCGTCAGGCCATGGGCCTGAGCAAACTTCGCGACGTCCCCCAACAGGTTGCCAAAGGCTTCGCCGGCGTAGTTTTTCGCATAGTCCTTGGGCCCCAGGGCGGCCATCAGATCGTTGATCGCGTCGCCAATGGAATCGCCAATCAGGTTTTCCCGAGGGCCGCTGGTGCCGCGAAACGACACACCGATTTCCTGCAGGTGACCCGCGGCGTCGTACTTGCCGAGGATCTCGACCTGCGCGGTGGTGTAACCGGCTTTTTCACCAAAAAACGTCCCGCGGCCATCCACCTTGCCAGCGTAGCCCAGTTGCGTGGCGCTGATGGGCGTCCAGCCGGCCTTCTGCACCGCCTCCAGGGCGAGCTTTTCCGAATCCGGGTTCCACGGCACGCCGGGAATCACCCCTTGGGAGTCGGTGCTCCCCAGCAGCGCGGTGACCAGAGTCGCCGGCAGACCGGCACCGAAGCCGTTTTGCTGGTACCCGGCGGCAAAGCCATGGTCGAGGTTGTGATAGGAGTACAGCATGATCGCCATTGCGTCGCTGACCAGTGCCTTGGATTCGGCGGTGCCGAGGTTTTTGTAGTCGTAGATACCCATGGTTGTTGCTCTCTTTTTGTTGTTGGAATGCTAAAACCGGGAGGTAACGTTTTTTGTGGCGAGGGAGCTTGCTCCCGCTCGGGTGCCTTGCAGCCGCCCTGGGGAGCGCTTCGCACTCCAGCGGGAGCAAGCTCCCTCGCCACAGGGGCATGTCCAGCCCCTTCTTCATGGTTAGAACTGCCAATCCAGGGTCAGACCCACGCCGTGGGTTTTATCCCGGGAGCCGATCAGGCCGTTGTAGTCCAGGTTGACCCGCACATCCTTGGCGACCGCGAGCCCGGCGCGGGCGCCGACCACGGCGGCGTTACGGTCCATCGACACGCTCTGCACCGTGAAGGTGTTGCTGCTGCCGGCGAAGGCCAGGTCCTGTTCGGACGTGGTATGGCTCAGGTTGTGCTGCCAGCCGAGGGAGCCGGACAGCTGCAGTTGCTGTTGATCCGACAGCGCCAGGGTGTGGCTGGCCCGCACGCCCAGGGTCGAAAGCACGGCATCGCGGCGGTCGCCGCCGCCGTGCAGGGCTGCGTTGTCGCCTTTCTCATGAAAGCTGTCGCTGTCCAAGTGCACATAAGCCAGGTTGGCGAACGGTTCCAGGGCCACCGCTTGCCCGTCCAGGCGATACGCCGCTTCGGTGAAGAGCTGGGTGGTCCGGGCATCGCGCTTGGTTTTCTCCCGGCCACTGACGTCGCCCCATTGCAGGTCGCGCTTGACGTCGATGCGATGCCAACTGTGGGCGCCGCCGACGGTCAGGCGCAGCGCGTCGATCTCATGCCCCAGATAGACACCCAGGTGATAGCTGTCGGCCTTGGCCGAAGAATGGGTGCCATCGCCCATGCTCAGCGAACTGTCGCTGTAGCCGGTGACGAAGCCCAGGCGTGTCTGGTCGCTGATCAGGCCATCTACACCGGCCAGCAATCCATCGATGGAGCTGGTGGTACTGGCTTGATCATGTCCACCCTCGTTCTTGCCCCAAGCGCCCAGTACCTTGAACCAGGCATTGCTGCTGGCGTCGGTCGGCGTACCGGCGTCGTAGAGCGCGTCCTGGCGCAGGCGATCACCCACGGCGTCGCGCAGTTGACGGCTGTCATTGATCAGCAGCGTGCCGATGGCCGGATGGATTTCACCGGACAATTGCTGGAACGCCTGCTGTGCCACCGCGGCGCTGGGCGCCAGCAGCAAGGCCTCGTACAACCCGTTGCCCGCGCCCAATTGCTCGGCGGCAGTGGCCACGGAGCGCTGGTTAGGGGTCAAGCCGAGGCTGGCAAATGACGCGTCGTTACGCTCGACCGCCAGTTGAATGCCGTTGGCGCTGTACGTCAGGTCGCCCCCCAGAAACGCGTAGTTGGGCAAGACTTGCGCGAAACGCCCATCAATGCCGGCGGCGGCCTGCAAGATATTGAACTGCCTGCCCAGCAGGCTTTTCACGTCGCCAGTTGTCAGCAACGTCGGGCTGTCTTCCAAGGACAGCGACACCGTCGCCCCGTCAATGGACGCCTTGCCGCCCGCCACGATCAGGTCACTGGAGGTGGGCGAGACTTCCACTGCGTAGTTCGAGCCGGGTTGGAACGTGACGTCGCCGACCACTTGCAAAGTGCCGATGGAGTTGCCCGGCGCCACGCTACCGCCGCGGCTGGCGGTCAGTCTGGCGATGCGCCCGTTGCCGCCGAGGATGCCGCCGTCGTTGACGGTAACCGCCGACGCCAGCGAGCCATTGATCGCCAGTCGCCCTTGATTGACCAGGGTCGGCCCGCTGTAGGTGTTTTCGCCGGTAAGCACCAGGGTGCCGATGCCTTCCTTGGTCAACCCGCCGTGACCGGCGATGTCGTTGCGCCAAACGTCCAGGCCACATTGGACGCCGCTGCACACCCGTTCCGTGGGTTTGCCCGCATCGATGATCGCGCCGATGCCCGGCAGGTCCGCCACGAACTGACCGGAACCATAGGCGCCATCGATGCGGAACTCCGCGGGGATGTCCTGTTCGGTCACCAGCATCGACGGACCGTCGATGGCCTTGCCAAGGTTGATCATGCCCCAGCCGTACAACGAGTCGACGCCCGGCGCGCCCATGTCGGTGGCCGTGGTACGCAGCACGCTCGCGACCTGGGCGCCGGTCATGTAGGGAAAACGCTCCATCAACACGGCCACGCTGCCAGCGACATGGGGCGCGGCCATGGACGTGCCGCTCTTGTTGGCGTAGCCCACGGTCAGGTCGTCGGCACTGGTGCCGCCGATCACGGCGCTGTAGACCCGGGTGCCCGGTGCCGACACGCAGAAACTGGCGGTGTAGCCGCAGCGCGACGAAAAGGTACTGATGGTGTATGGATTGGCGCTGGCGGTGTCCGGGTTGACCTGCAGCGCCGCCACGGTGAGCCAGTTCGGCGCGATGTCCGGGACGAAATACGCCAGGCCCGCGATGGCATCGGGGTTATTGAGGTTGTAGTCGTTGCCCGCGGCGAAGATCGTCACGATCCCGCTGCGGGCCGCCGCGATGGCGCCCTCGTAGGCGCCGCCGGGCTTGGTGCCCAGCAGGGGTTTGATCTGATCGAATTGCAGTTGCGCATCCTGCACGGTGAAGTGCGGGAACGCCGGATCGCGACCGCCCTGATCAAAGCGGTCGGTGATACCAATGCCCCAGCTGTTGTTGATGATCCTTGCGCCGCTGGCGATCAGCGCGTCCCAGCCCGCCTTGTACACCGCGCCATCGTTGCCCCGGATGATGCCGTCTTCGGGCCCTGGGTCGCCGTTGTCAGCGCTGATGATCTGCGCATTGAACGCCACGCCGTGCATCGGGCTGCCATCGCGACTGCCGGCGGCGATCCCGCCGACATGAGTGCCGTGGGACCCCAGCTTACCGTCCGAGCCAACGGTGGGTGAACCGTCGTAGCGGAACGGATCACCGGCCTTCACCGGGATGTAGGGGTCGGTGTATTCACGAATGCCGCTGGTGACCAACGTCACGACTTTGCCGGTGCCGGAGAACTCCGGGTGGGCCGCGTAGACCGGCTGGTCGAAGATCCCCAGCTTGACGCCCTTGCCGGTGTATCCGGCGGCGTAGGCCTGCTGCGCGTTGATCGCCCCCAACCCCCATTCGGCGTTGAATTCGCCGCTGCGCCAGCTGTCCGGGTCACCCGCCCTGCCGCTCTCGACATAAGGTGCCGCCTGGGCCGTGCCCAAGGTCGCCAGTGCGCAGAGCATGGCGTGGTTGAGAGCCTTGAGCAGAAACAGGCGACCTGTCGGCCTGAGTTGTTTTTTACTATCCATTTTCATCACGAACCATCCTTAGTAGCGCTTTATCAATTGTTGTAAACACCTCTGTGGCGAGGGGATTTATCCCCGCTCGACTGCGAAGCAGTCGCCTGAGGGCCCGAGGTCTGTCCGGAAGAACACGGTGTTTGGGGTGGGGCCGCTTCGCAGCCCAGTGGGGATAAATCCCCTCGCCACAGGTCATTGAATGGGCGCCCGGGATACAAACGCCTCATCCACCTTCGCCAGGTCCTGTGGGCCGAGGGTGCCGGCGTAGTAATGCAGCTTGGTCCAGGCCATGAGGTAGTCGTAGCGGGCCTGGGCCAGGTCGCGGCGAGTGGTGTAGAGCTGTTGCTCGGCATTGAGCGCGTCGAGGTTGACCCGCTCGCCGCCGAGGATGCTTTGCCGGGTCGATACCACCAGCGCTTCGGCGGAACTGAGGGCTTTCTGGTAGGCGCGCAGTTTGTTCATCCCCGACACGCAGGCGCTGAACTGACGGCGCAGTTCGATCAACGTCTCGCGGGTCTTGGCCTCCAGTTCGTATTCGGCCTGTTCCATGTTGCGGCTGGCCTGGCGGGTCGACGCCGAGACTCCACCGCCGGCATACAGCGGCACGCTGACTTCCAGGCCGATGGTGTTGGTGTCGTAGCGCTGGTTGTAGGTGTTGCCGCTTTCCGATTCGTTCTGGCGCATTGTTGCGTAGGCACTGACCTTGGGCAGGTGTCCGGCGCGGTTGCGTTCGACCTCGAAGCGCGCCACATCCACCGCCTGGCGCTGGGACGCCAGGCTGGGGTTATTGCTCACCGCCAGTTCGTGCCAGGTATCGAAGCTGGCTGGCTGCAAGGCAAAGGTCTGGAAGGTGTCGTGCAAAGGCGCCAGGTCGCCGATATCCAGGGCCGGGACGCCTATCAGCGAGCCGAGCTCACGCAAGGCGGCATCCTGCTCGTCCCGCGCCTCGATTTCTTCGGCGATTGCCAGTTCGTAGCGCGCCTGGGCTTCGAGGATGTCGGTGCGCGTGCCTTCGCCCTGGCGAAATAGCTGTTCGTTCTGCTGGAATTGCTGCTCGAACGCCTTTTTCTTGGCCAGGGCAATGTCGATCTGATCCTGGGCGAACAGCGCCTGGGTGTACTGACTCAGCACCCGCACCAAGAGCGCCTGGCTCTTGTCCCGAAAACTTTCGTCGGCGAACAATGCCTGGGCCACGCCCTTTCGATAGGCCGCGTACGCTTCGTAGTCCAGCAAGGGTTGTTGCAGCGTCAGGCTGGAGCCGTAGCTGCTGTAGTTGCGATCGTCATGCTGGCTGGCGCCACGGTCATTGAGGTACGTGACCTTGGATTGGTTGCGGCCCTTGTTGTAGCTGTAGCCCAAGTGCGGCAACAGCCCGGCCCGGCCAATGGCGCGGTTCTCCAGGCCCGCATCGCGCTCCTTGATCGCGCCCAGGTAGACCGGGTCATTGCGCAGGGCCTGCTCATAGAACTCGAAAGGTCCCATGGCCCAGGCGTTGTTGCACACGGAAACGGCCAGCACGGCCATCCAATAGAAACGCTTCATGCCACCGGACATCCTTATTCTTCGGTCAACGCAGAGCCAGCTCGGTCGAGCAGCGGCTTGAACAGGTAGTTGAGCAACGAGCGCTCGCCAGTACGTACGAACATTTCAGCCGGCATGCCGGGCTTGATCACCAGGCCGTTGAGCTTGTCCATCGCCACGTCGCTGACGCTGCTGCGCAGCACGTAATACGGCGCGCCGGTCTTCTCATCGAGCATCTGGTCGGCGGAAATCAGGCTGACTTCCCCCGGCACCCGCGGCGTGCGGTTCTGGTTGAAGGCGGTAAACAGGATGTCCACCGGCAAATGGGGCCCGACCTTGTCGATAAGGTGCACCGGCAGGTGCCCTTCCACCTCCAGCCGCGCGTCCTGGGGGACGATTTCCAACAAGGTGTCGCCCTGGCGCACCACCGCGCCTTCGGTGTGCACGCCCAGGTTCACGGCGATGCCGTCGGCGGTGGCGAGGATTTCGCTGTGTTGCAACTCGAACCCCGCGGATTTCAGTTGCTGTTGCAAGGTTTCGCTTTTGAGCTGGGCGTCGGCCAACTGACTGCGCACTTCTTTCTGGTACTCCTCGTTGTGCTGCTGCAACTTCAGGCGCGACTCGACGATCCCCTGCTCCACCCGCCCGCTTTCGCCGCTGTTCTGCGCCAGTTCCTGCTGCACTTGCGACAACTGGCGCTGATAGTCCAGCAGGCGGTTGCGCGGGATGTAGCCGTTGTCGGCCAAGGGCTGCAGGTTGCCCAGTTGCAGACGCAGGGATTCGGCCTGGGCGGTCAAGTCGCCGCGGGCCCGACGCATGCCGGCCAATTGCGCCGTGGCGCCCTCGATGCTGGCGCGCAGCGCCGCTTGCTCGCGGGCGAAGGCTTCGCGGCGACTGCTGAACAGTTGCCGCTGGCCTTCGAGCACCAGGGCCAGGCGTGGATCGGGATCGCGACTCAGCTCGGCCGGGAAACTCACCTGCAACAGGTTGTCCCGCTCGCTTTGCCAGCGCGCCAGGCTGGCCCAGGTCATCCGGTACTGTGCCTGCAACGATTGCACATCGGCGTCGGCCTGGGTCTGGTCCAGGCGGAACAGCGGCTGGCCCTGCTTCACCGCCTCGCCTTCACGCACCAGGATCCGGCTGACCACACCGCTGCTCATCGACTGCACCGCCTTGCGCTTGCCTGAAACCACCACGGTGCCTTGCACGGGGATGCCTTGATCCAGTGGCGCCAGGCTGGCCCAGGTGAAAAAACTGCCGGCGCCCACCAGCGCCAGTATCCAGCCCATACGGGTGAAGAAACGGGCGTCGCGCTCCGGGCGCTCAACGTCCTGAGCCTGTTCGAGGTTCATCTCGCACTCCTTGCTCATACGCCACCCGGTTTGCTGGCAGCATGGTACTGGCGACTCATACTCAGTCCGTTGGGGGTTGCCTGGGAGCGGTCCCGTTGTGGTGCCTCCGATTGGCCGGACAGCGCCCGCAGTACTTCCTGACTAGGCCCGAAAGCCTGTAGCCGGCCCTCGTTGAGCACCAGCAGCTTGTCGGCCTGGGCCAGCACCGAGGAGCGATGGGTCACCAGCACGACGCTGGTACCCTGGGCCTTCATTTGCGCGATGGCGCCGGCCAGCGCCGCTTCACCGACCGTGTCGAGGTTGGAGTTGGGCTCATCGAGCACCACCAGGCTCGGCCGGTCGTACATCGCCCGGGCCAGGGCCACCCGTTGCTTCTGCCCACCCGACAAACCGCTGCCGTCCTCCCCCAGCACGGTGTCGTAGCCCTGGGGCATGCGCAGAATCAATTCATGGACGCCGGCCTGTTGTGCGGCAGCGACGACCTTTTGCGGATCGGCCTCGCGAAAGCGGGCGATGTTCTCGGCGATGCTGCCGCTGAACAGCTCGATGTCCTGAGGCAGATAACCGATATACGGGCCGAGCTGGTCGCGATTCCAGCGATGAATATCGGCCCCATCGAGCCGCACCGTTCCCCCCAGTGTCGGCCATACACCCACCAGCACACGAGCCAGGGTGGATTTACCGGAGCCCGAAGCCCCCAGAATCCCGAGTACTTCCCCAGCCGCCAGGCTGAAGCTGACCTGCTGCAGGGTGGCGTTGCGTCGCCCCGGCGGGCCGGCGCTCACCTGCTCGAAACTCAGGTGGCCCTTGGGCGGCGGCAACACCATCGCATCATCCTGTGATGGGTAAGCCTGCAACAGGGCATCGAGGCGGCGGTAGGCGAGCTTGGCGCCACTCCACTGTTTCCACACGGCAATCAACTGGTCGATGGGGCTCAATACCCGGCCCATCAGGATCGAGCCGGCAATCATCATTCCGGCGGTCATCTCGCCCTTGATTACCAGCAACGCGCCCAGGCCCAGCACCAGTGATTGCAGGCACAGGCGCAAGGTCTTGCTCAGAGAACTGATCACCGCGCCAGTATCGCTAGCCTGGTTTTGCAGGCCGAGAAAGCGTGAGTGCACCGCAAACCAGCGGCTGCGCAGCGCCACGAGCATGCCCATGGCCTGGATCGTTTCAGCGTTGTGCAAATGACTGGTGGCCAATTGGCTGGACTGCTGCGAGTAGACGCTGGCCTGCCCCAACGGCTTTTTGGTCATGACTTCGTTCAGGCAGGCCAGGCCGATCAGCAGCAGTGTGCCGACGGTGGCGAATACGCCGAGCCAAACGTTGAACAGATAAATCACCAGCAGGTAAATGGGGAACCATGGCGCGTCGAAGAAGGCGAACAATGCGGGTCCCGTGACAAATTGGCGGACATGGGTAAGGTCGCCCAGGGATTGCCCGGCATTGCCCTCGCCCTGACACAGGTTGCGCTCGAACGCAGCCTTGTACACTTGGAGATTGAAGCGTCTTTCCAATTGGCTGCCGATGCGGATGACAATGAAGCTGCGCACCATCTCCAATAGCCCGATGAATACAAAGAACCCGACCACCATCAACGACAGCATCGCCAGGGTGGTTTCGTTTTGGGATGACAACCCGCGATCATACACTTGGAGCATGTATATCGAAGGCGCAAGCATCAAGACGTTAATCAACGCCGTAAAACAACCGACACTGATCAGAATGTGTTTATAAGCGCCCAGCGCTTTAAACAACGGCACGGCGACAGCGCCCCGGCTCTTAGTCATGGATCTTCCTGCTGTTGGCTTCGCCGGATATCCGGCTGTTATGCACTACCAATCTTTAATTATTAAATCGGCCCCGGCCGATGCGCACGCCTGATTGAACATACGCGCCTTGCCACGGAACAAATGTAACAATTTGTTAATGCTCGATCGGGCGCTCAAGCCTGAGTATCAGGCCGGACTTCAACGTGACCTGATAATGATGTTCTTGGCGCAACTCCAGATGCACTCTAGAGTTCTGTCTGCCAATCAGGGAAAGACCATCGGGTTCGGTAAACCAATGGACCGGCTCTTCCCCCAGCCAGTGCCCCAGGCATTCGGTTTGTCCACCCAGGGTCTGGTCAGCCCGAAGCTCGACAAGGCAAGTGTTGGACGGTTTGTCCTGTATCGCCTGGCTTTGCACGGTGTCCTGCGGGTTCGACAAAACGGCCAGCCACTGACCGGCCAACTGCGAGGGTTCTGCTAACAACAGGCTGCGCGCCATGGCGACTTCTCCACAAAACATCATCAGCGTAGCGAGCAACCCGACGGTTGCCTGAACGCTACAGGGCATCGACTTTCTACACATTTGCTTGATCCTGGCCGGGGTCCTGTAGGCGCTGTCGAGCGAAGCGAGGCTGCGATCTTTCCCCTACCACTTGAAAGACCGCAGCCTGCGGCAGCGCCTACAGGGGTGTTAGCCTTACGCCACGATATCCGAGGCCGCCGCCTGGCCAACGGTGCTGACCAGGAAGTCAGCCACGCCGTGCCCGGAGAAGTCCACCGACAGCAGGCTGTTACCACCTGATGTCGACAGCACCGCATCGCCCGCCGCACCGGTGAAGGCGCTGACGAAATGCAGGCCCGCGCCCTGGGTGATGCCGGTCAGGTCGATCTTGTCCAGGCCGCTGACGAAATCGAGGATCTGGTCCGTCGTGCCCGGCCGCGAATCGGAACTGGCGGCGAACACGAAGGTGTCCGAACCCGAGCCGCCCCAGAGCTTGTCCGCACCACCGGCGCCCCAAAGGATATCGTTGCCGGCACCGCCCTTGAGCTCGTTGGCCACCGAGTTGCCGATCAACAGGTCGCTGCCCGAGCCGCCGATGGCATTTTCGATGACGGCACCCTTGGCGATGGACACGTTACCCACCATGCCACCCACGTCAGAGAACGAGGCGTCATTGAGGTTGATCTTCTGGTTCTGGGTGAACCCGGAGAAATCCAGGGTATCGCGGCCACCCGCGTCCCATACCGAAAAGACCACTTTGTCCGACGACGAAGAGGCACTGAGAAAATCGCGACCGGTGTTGGAATTGAAACCGTAGGTCGAGTCGCCGGTACGGGTCGAAGTGTTGGCACCGTAAAGCTTCTGGATGGCCGCGATGTCATCCATCAGCGGCCCCGAGGCATAGGCTTCGACGCCACCCTTGCTGAAGTTCTGGTTGGTATTGCTTTCGCTCCAGTAGCTCATGACGCTGTAGCCACGGGTGTCCTGGCCATAGGTGGCGTCATCGTAGGTCGGGCTGCCTTCGCCGGCGTTGTAGTCACCCGGGTGGGCCAGGCCGAGGGTGTGACCGATTTCGTGGGTCAGGGTCTGGCGGCCGTAGTTGTTCAGGTCCGGATTCTTGTTCTGGGTATAGCTGCTGTTGATCAGGTACCAGGACGTCCCGTCATAACCGGCGCCTGTCCCTGGCAGATAAGCAAACGCCGCCGCGCCATCCTGGCCGCCGCTGTAGTTGCCGAAGGTCATGTGAGCGTCGCCACCGCTGGCTTTTTCGGTGAAGGTGACATTGGCCACGTCCGCCCAGGATTGCATGGCCAGGGCGGCCTGGCCTTTCTGCTGGGCGCTGAACTGGCTGAAGCCGCTGATCCCATGCTTGTTCATGGTGCTGGAAGAGGCAGACGTCAGGAAGGTATAGGTCAGCTCGATCTTGCCGCTGGCGTCCCGGTCCTGGTAAGCCGCGCCGTCGCGCAGCAACTGAGTGGCCGCCTCGTCGACGGAGTACGATGGTTTGCCGTTGACGGTCAGGTTACCGCCGCGGTCGTATTGGTGGCTGAAACTATTGATCTGGTTGAACGCATTACTAGGAGCTGCCAGTTGCGGGGCCCAGAGCAATTGTTCGGCAGAATCGATAGCGCTGTTTTTGACTTTCGACATAAACACACTTCCTTGTTTGCAAATGGAACAATTTAGTCAGACAGACGATCTCTGGCGAGATCGTCCTATCACTCGCCCAATGAGGACGCAAGAAACCTGACACAATTTGAAATCAAACGTCTAGTCATTTTTTTCGTTCAATTTCAAGCACTGCCCCTTAACGCCCATAAACAATAGGTTTCTGCCTTACTAGTGCGCACGTTCAACTGCCCGAGTTGCAGATTGTCGGACAAAACTCTATTTAAATATTAAATATGGGTAACTAGTCAGTTGCGAACGACGTCGCACTTTCGCCAACTAAATGCCAGCGAAGTGCTATTAATGAATATCTACTAAGCCTCTACACCTTACTTGCGCACACTTCCCGCAAACAGCCTCGAAACCAGCGATGCACGGGGTCGGCGTCCATTCGCGGATGCCAGAGCATGGCGATCGTGAACCCAGGCACCGGGACCGGCAGCGCGAAACTGTGTAGACCGATCCGCAGGCTCGTGGTGTAGCGCTCAGGCACGCTGGCGATCAGGTCGCTGGCGCGGGCCAACCCCAGCGCCGAGGAAAAACCTGGCACGGTGGTGACGATTTCCCGGGACAGGTTCAGCGCCGCCAGGGCCTGATCGATAAGGCCATGGTCCAACCCGCGCATCGAGACCCCGACATGCCCACCCGCCGCATAGCCGGCGGCGCTCACCGCCGCGTGGCTCAGCGGGTGCCCCATGCGCACCACGCCAATCAAGCGGTCGCTGAACAACGCCTGGGTTCGCAACTCCGGGCTGGTGTCCTTGTCCACGACGGCGGTCTCCAGGTCCACGGTGCCTTCGCGAAGCGCCGTGCTGTCCCGGTCGGTCTTTTCCATGAAGCGCAACCGCACACCCGGCGCTTGCTCGTGAATACGGGCGATCAGGTCGATGGCGAAATTTTCCACGAACCCCTCGCGAGTGCGCAGCGTGAAGGTACGGCTCAAGCGCCCGAGATCCGGCGTCGTCACCGGGCGCAGCACCGCCTGAGCCTGCTGCACCAACTGACTGACCTGTTCACGCAACTCCAGCGCACGGGGGGTCGGCACGAGCCCTCGCCCGGCTCGAACCAGCAGCGGGTCACCGGTGGTTTCCCGCAACCGCGCCAGTGCCCGGCTCATGGCCGACGGGCTGAGCCGCAGCCGCCGGGCGGCGCCGGCCACGCTGCCTTCCGAGAGCAGCACATCGAGGGTGACCAGTAGATTGAGGTCAGGCGCAGACATGGCGAAGTCTCAAATTGAATAGATGGCGTCTGGTGCAGCTATAACCTGCAAACGCTGCGTCTTCCGCCATGTTATGCCTAGCTGTAACGTTCTGACAGCGCCATTTCGAACGCCACGAATACAGGTGAGACGATGAACCCCATCAACACGCAACCAAGCCGGCCGGCAACCGCACCCGCGAGCCGGTTCTCTTCACCTCGTTGGGCCCTGGCCAGCCTTGCACTCTCGACGCTGCTGGCCTCTCTAGGCGCCAGTGTGGCCGCCGTGGCGCTGCCCACGCTGGCCCAAGCGCTCGATACCTCCTTCCAGCAGGTCCAATGGGTGGTGCTGGCCTATCTGCTTGCCATGACCACGCTGATTGTCAGCGTCGGCCGCTTGGGTGACCTGATGGGCCGTCGCAAGCTACTGTTGGCCGGCATCGCCTTGTTCACCTTGGCCTCGGTGCTTTGCGGCCTGGCCCCTTCGCTTTGGCTGCTGATCGCAGGTCGGGCGCTGCAAGGCCTGGGGGCCGCCATCATGATGACGTTGACCCTGGCCCTGGTCGGCGAAACGGTCGTCCAGGAAAAAACCGCCAGCGCCATGGGGCTGCTGGCAACACTGTCGGCGGTGGGCACGGCCCTTGGGCCGTCCTTCGGCGGCCTGCTGATCAGTGGGTTCGGCTGGCAGGCCTTGTTCCTGATCAACATCCCCCTCGGCCTACTGACGTTATGGCTGGCGTGGTACTCGCTACCGGTGCGACAAGCACCGCCGAAGGCGCAAACGATTCGCTTCGATATTACCGGCACGGTGCTGTTGGCGTTGACGCTCGCCGCCTATGCCTTGGCCATGACCGCCGGGCGCGGGAGCTTTGGCGGGTTGAACATTGCGCTGCTACTGGCTGCGCTGGTGGGCGGCGGGCTGTTCGTTAGGGTTCAGTCCCGGGCCGTGTCGCCGCTGATTCCCTTGGCCTTGTTTAGCGACAAGTCATTGGTCTCGGGCCTGGCGACGAGCGCCCTGGTCGCAACAATCATGATGGCGACGCTGCTGGTCGGGCCTTTTTACTTGTCCATCACCCTCGGACTGCCAGCGACCTTCGTCGGGTTGGCGCTGGCAACAGGGCCGACCGTCGCGGCGCTGGCCGGGGTGCCGGCCGGACGCCTGGCGGGTCGGTTCGGTGTGCACTCCATGCGGTTCGCCGGTCTGGCGATCATGGCCCTCGGCTGCCTGATGCTGTCACTGGTTCCCCCTGCTCTTGGCATCGCCGGCTACATCGGCGCCATCGTGGTCACGACCCTGGGCTACGCGTTTTTCCAGACTGCCAACAACACGGCCGTCATGGCCGATGTGGCCGCCCAAAGGCGGGGTGTCATCGCCGGGCTGCTCAACTTGTCGCGCAACCTGGGTTTCTTCACCGGAGCCTGCGTGCTCGGCGCAGTGTTTGCGACCGCAGCGGCGACGAATGACATCACCCGCGCCAGCCCCGAAGCCGTGATGACCGGCCTGCACACCACCTTCGCCGCCGCCCTGGCGGTGGCGGTCCTGGCGGTGGTCATCGCCTTGAAATGCCGTGTGCCAGAGCGGTTGGGCGACGCCGAAGACACGCCCGACCAAGCGTGATGACATTCTGAGCATCGCCGCTTAAGTCGTGATCCAAATCAAAAAAAGTGAACCAATCGCAAAACGGACTGAAAAAATCCACATGAGCTTCATTTTCAGGTGCTATTTTTAGTTCTCACTGGTAGAGCCATGATGGCTCTTCCTTCCTGACATGAGCAAAAGGAAGCGCTCGATTGAAGACGGCGGGCAACACATGAATAAAGGATCTTTCAGCAAGGTTACGTTCCCCAATGCTTGCCAGTTGATGCGCTGGCACTTCCATCCCATGGGATTCGAAGCGAGCATGGATGCGCCTGGCAGTATGGTTGCCCGGCTATTCGACCGTGCCAGCGGCGAGACGATGATCGCCATTGCAGGGATCCCCTGCGCGACAGTGATGAATGCGCCGGATGTGGAACGAATAATCGAGGCGGTGGAGGCCGAGCTGGAAGCGTTTGTACCACCGGTAGGGTTACGGCGGTTCGCTTCCTGACGGCAACACCACTGAGCTTCTGAATGCGGCGCCTTCCTCTCCAGGGAAGGCGCCGCTTTTCTATGCCTCTGGAACGCGTTCACCCCGCCACTCGGGGCTTATGTTTGCTTCATCCTTTGCGGGCACGACGATGGTCAGCGAAAAAGGGCTTGTCCGCTGCAATACGATCCGACGCCTTAGGCGCGTTGACCGCCTGGCCGTCCTGGCCATCGACGTACCAGTAACAATGCTGCACGGCGCGAGTGATGCCTACATACGCCAGGCGCAGGATTTCGTCTTTTTGCGCCGTGTCGTAGGGTTCGGCGTCCGCATCCTGGCCTAGCCCGGCCATTCGATAGACCTGGTTCTTGTAGGGTGAACTGCTCAGGTGCTGGCAGTCGCCCAACAAGAACACCGCATCCGCCTGAAGCCCCTTGGCGCTGTGGTAGGTCATTTGCCTGAGCCGTCGAGCATCGTACGGCAAGCTAGAATCGACATTAACTGTTGGCTGAATATATTTTTCTATCAGTAGTTTATCGCTACTTTTTCGATACAGCATCAAGATGGAATCGCCCTTGCGATAGTGCTCCTCTAATCTCAGGGCCAACCCTTCGTCGTCTCGATCCAACACATTGACTGGGCTCGGCGATCGGGGCACGCCACTGGCCTTGGCTTTTTTGCCTGGGATAGCCGCGGCGGCGCGCACGATGTGCTCGGCCGCGTCGATGATGTGTTGGTGGCTGCGGTAGTTGTCGGTGAGCATCACCCGGGTTGTCGCCGGTGACGGGAATTGCTTGTTGAATGCCATGAAGTAGCTCGGCGAGCTGCCGCGCCAGCCATAGATCGATTGCCAATCGTCCCCGACACACAACAAGGAAGAACGCTGGGCGCCGCGCCCCACATGCAGCGCAGGACCACGACTGCGGACTTCCCGAAGACTGGCGCGAAGCCAGGAGACGATCTGCGGCGATACGTCCTGGAATTCGTCGATCATCAGGTGCGAAAGCGGCCTGAGCAAGGCATCACCCAGCAACTTGAAATTTTCCGGCGAATGCTCGCTAAACAGCGCGAACATACGATTGTAGGTCATGATCGGCGGCGATTGATCGAGTAAATGGTCTTCGAATGCCCGCCAGTAACGGCTCAGCGCCTCGAAGAAATACCGATCGGGGTCATCCTGGGCAAAGGACATCCGGCCCACGGCATCCGGGACGTCCAGGCCAAGGTTCTCGATAAAGCCCGCCGCCGCGACAAAACAGTCCAACAATGGCGCCGAACCCAGTTCACCCTTGACCTTATAGTCGAACCCGGGACCGGCGCTGGCGTCGCCGGCCATGGATGCCACCACACGCTTTGACATCTCGTAACTTTCCAACCATATCAGTGGCTTATGGCAGAAAGCTTGAAAAAGAGTGCGCTTTACCGCCCACTCCGCGCGGATACTCAACTTGGCGCCCGGACGACTGAGGCGGGCGTCTTCCCGCGGATCGAAACCCAGCATCACCCAGGCATCCAGTGAGGGCGCGTAGCCATGGCAGTGGAATGTCGAACCATTGATTTCGAACGTTTGTCGCTTTGGCTCGATCCCCTTGATTGGCCAGGCACCGGCGCGAAACCACAGGTCTTCCACGGCATCGCACAATTCTTCGTCGCGCTGGGCCGCCAGTTCGGTCACGGCCACCCGTTTTTGCACATCCGGGTGATCGCGCTCCAGCTCCTTGAGTTGCAGGGCATGGCGGGACAACGGCTGTATCAGCCCACGGAAACGCGCGTCCCGCTGATAAAGGTTGTAATAACAGGCGTTGAGTTGCTGACGCTGGACATCATTGATGCGCAATTCAAAGGGGTTGCCTTGGGCATCGTCGTCCGCTTCGGCGCGATGGCTCAGGGTCTCGAAGGCCTGGAGCCGCTCGAACCCGGGCAGGCTGCGGACCATGGGCAAGATACGCGAATGGAAGGTGCGCACCAGATCACGCGCTTGCTTGAGGCTGACGGTTCGTCCCCACAGGGCAAACACTTCGATCAATTTCTGGATGAAGTCCTTGCGCGATTCCCGGGTAAACGTCACCACGGTCATTGAGTCCAGTTCGAAGCCCAGGTAGTGGGACAGCAACACAATACGCAGCACCAGGGTCGTCGACTTGCCCGCACCCGCCCCGGCGACCACCGAGGTAGACGGCGTATCGCTGAAAATCATCTTCCATTGCGCGGCGCTCGGTTGTGCATGCGCCGGCAGCAATCGGGCAACGTCTGCCTTGATGCGTTTCTTCAGCTCGTTGGTCAGCGGCAGGCGCCAGTCATCGAACAGCAAATCATCCACCTGCGGTGCCGGATGCTCTGTGCTGCGGGAATCACGGATCAACAGGACCTGGCGGCCCTCCTCGAGCCCTTCGGCCCTGCCTTCCCTATAGCCATAGTCGAAACCGGCAGTATGACCACTGCGGAAGCCATCGGCCTGACCGTGCAACCAGGACGCCCGGTGCTGGGCGCGCAGGCGCGTCAGGCCATGACCGAAGAGCCGGGCGGCCAGGCGCTTGAGCAAGGGCATCTGGCCCAGGGGTAGGAACTCGGGGGGAAGATCGGGAGTGTGTTGCGACACGCTGGGGACTCCGGTGTTCATGAACCATGACGGCTATGGTGTCTGTATTTGCTGCCAGGTTCCACCCAAAAGCTTTTAAGTCATGGGTTTAGGCGATGAAGTGAAAGTTGGCTCGCGAATTCATATCTAATAAGACGATAGGTTTGACGCGTTTTTTACGCTTTTTGTCGATGATTTCCTTCGCGAGAATAGCGCCATCAACCATCGCTTTCGCTCCCAGCGAAAAGGACACGAACATGCTCGAACTCAGGCCTTTCGCCACCTTGGGCGCCGCCAACCACGGCTGGCTGGATGCCCATCACCACTTTTCGTTCGCCGAGTATTACGACCCACAACGCATGCACTGGGGCAACCTGCGCGTCTGGAACGACGATGTCATTGCCCCCGGCAGCGGTTTCCCCCAGCACCCGCACCGGGATATGGAAATCATCACCTATGTGCGCGAAGGCGCGATCAGCCACCAGGACAACCTGGGCAACAAGGGCCGTACGGAGGCTGGCGACGTACAAGTCATGAGCGCGGGCACCGGGATCGCCCACAGCGAGTACAACCTTGAGTCGACGGCCACGCGCATTTTCCAGATATGGATCATTCCCAACGAAGAAGGTCTGGCACCGTCGTGGGGCGCCAAACCGTTTCCCAAGGACTCGCGCGAAGGCTTCGTGACCTTGGCCAGTGGCAAGGCCGGCGACGACCAGAGCCTGCGCATCCGCGCCGACGCGCGACTGGTAGCGGCCAATCTCAAGGCGGGTGAGAGTGCGGAATATCGGCTGGACGCCGGGCGACGAGCTTATCTTGTGCCGGCCACAGGGTTGATAGAAATCAATGGGTTGCGTGCAAAAGCTCGAGACGGTGTCGCGATTGAAGACGAACAGATATTGCGGGTGACCGCGATCGAAGACAGCGAAATCGTGCTCGTGGACCTCGCCTAAACCCTGTATCGCTGCACTGCTGCGCTTGTGGCGAGGGAGCAAGCTTCCTCGCCACAAGAACACATCACATGTATCACTTACATTGGTATCACTTGCTGGTGATCGCCCCATCCACCAACGTTTGCGCCTCAGCCACCAGTTGCTTGAGGTGCGCATCGCCAATGAAGCTTTCGGCGTAGATCTTGTAGATATCCTCGGTACCGGACGGACGCGCCGCGAACCAGCCATTTTCGGTCATGACCTTCAGGCCACCGATGGCCTGGTCATTGCCCGGTGCATGGCTGAGGATGCTCTGGATCTGTTCCCCCGCCAGTTCGGTAGACGTCACCTGATCCGGCGACAGCTTGCTCAACAGGGCCTTCTGTTGCGGGTTGGCCTTGGCATCGACGCGTACCGAAAACGGTTCGCCCAGTTCGTCGGTCAAGCCGCGGTAAGCCTGGCTCGGGTCGCGGCCAGTGCGCGCCGTCATTTCAGCCGCCAACAACGCCGGAATCAGGCCGTCCTTGTCGGTGCTCCAGACGCCGCCATCCTTGCGCAAGAACGAAGCACCGGCGCTTTCTTCACCGCCAAAGCCCAGGGAGCCATCGAACAGGCCGTCGGCAAACCACTTGAAGCCCACCGGCACTTCATAGAGACGGCGCCCCAGGCGCTTGGCGACGCGGTCGATCAGGCCGCTGCTCACCACCGTCTTGCCCACACCGGCATCGGCGCGCCACTGCGGGCGATTCTGGAACAAGTAGTCGATGGACACCGCCAGGTAATTGTTCGGCGCCAACAGGCCGCCGGACGGCGTCACGATGCCATGACGGTCATGGTCCGGGTCGCAGGCGAAGGCCACGTCGAAGCGCTCCTTCAGGCCAATCAACCCTTGCATGGCGTGGCTGGAGGATGGGTCCATGCGGATCTGCCCATCCCAGTCGACGGTCATGAAACGGAAGGTGGAATCCACGTGGGTGTTCACCACGTCCAGGTCCAGGCGGTAATGCTCGGCAATGGCCGGCCAGTAGCGCACGCCCGCCCCGCCCAGCGGATCGACGCCCAGGTGCAACCCGGCGGTGCGGATGGCATCGAAATCGATGACATTGATCAGGTCCGCCACGTAAGTGTTGACATAGTCGTGCCGGTGGGTGGTATCGGCTTTCAGGGCCTGCTCGTAGCTGACTCGCTTGACGCCAGCGAGTTGGTTGGCCAGCAGTTCGTTGGCCTTGGCTTCGATCCACTTGGTGATATGGGTATCGGCCGGGCCGCCGTTGGTGGGGTTGTACTTGTAGCCGCCACTTTGCGGTGGGTTGTGGGACGGCGTGATGACGATACCGTCCGCCAGGCCCGAAGTGCGGCCACGGTTGTAGCAGAGAATGGCGTGGGAAACCGCCGGGGTCGGAGTGTATTCATCCCCCTCGGCGATCATGACGGTCACACCGTTGGCCGCGAAGACTTCCAGTGCGCTGGCGCCCGCCGGGGTCGACAGCGCGTGGGTATCGATACCGACGAACAACGGCCCGTTGATGCCCTGGGCTTCGCGGTACAGGCAGATCGCCTGGCTGATTGCCAACACGTGCCACTCGTTAAAGCCCAGATCGAAGGAGCTGCCACGATGACCGGAGGTGCCAAAAGCCACGCGCTGGGTCGCTACCGAGGCATCGGGTCGGCCAGTGTAGTAGGCCGTCACCAGTCGCGGGATATCGATCAACAACTCTGCCGGTGCCGGCTTGCCCGCAAATGGACTGACTGTCATGCAAAACCTCTGAGTGGAGTGGCTCGGGAAATGGAGTGCAGTTTACTGACAGTTCGACCGTGGCGCGACGGGTTCGATCCATCGCCGCCGATTACGATTGTTCCAGCCTCAGGGCATCGGCCAGCGCGCAGAGTGCAGCGTCCAAGTCCTGGGCCCCATTGAGCGCATGGGTCAGGCGCATATGTTGCCCGTACAGGCCATGAAGGCTGAACAACTCCCCCGGTGCGATGACAATTCGCTGGGCCAGCAGCCGATGGAAAACCCGCCGCAAATCAACCCGTCGCGTCGAGCGCATCCAGATCGTCGCGCCACCTTGGGGTTCTGCCCATTGCAGGCTATCGCCCAGGCGCTCGCGCAGCAATTGAGCGGTCGAAACCGCGCTCTCGCGCAGCAGGCGCCGCAACACCAGCAAATGCTGGTCAATCCGACCGTTGCTGTACAGCCGGGCGATGGCTTTCTGGCGAATAGGCGACAGACGAAACGCGCGAAGCAGGAAATGTCGTTGCAGGTGCAGTGTCATCTGGCGCGACAACACGTAGCCGTATGGAGCCTCTGGGCCGATGGTCTTCTCGAACGTGGAATAGACGATCAACCGGTCCGGGTCGAGCATGTCCCGGAAAGGCGTCACCCCTGCCTCGAACGCCAGGTCTGTATGGCTGTCGTTCTCCAGCACCCAGGTGCCATGCCGTCCCAGCAATTGGGCGATGGCACGACGGTTTTCTTCAGGAACCAGCGAACCCGTTGGCATGTTCAGGACCGACGACAGCACCACCAGCCGTACCGTTTCGCTTTCCAGCAGTTGCTCCAACTGCTCGATGTCGATTCCCCCCCCGGCCAGCAGTGGCAGCTCGATGATGTTGATGTCGGCGGCCTGCAGCAAGCGCAATACCGCCCAGTCGCAGGGCGATTCGATCAGCACTGT
The DNA here is from genome assembly GCF_053629195.1 of Pseudomonas sp. R151218B TE3479. NCBI lineage: Bacteria > Pseudomonadati > Pseudomonadota > Gammaproteobacteria > Pseudomonadales > Pseudomonadaceae > Pseudomonas > Pseudomonas sp. R151218B TE3479. The sequence goes on along the minus strand of NZ_JBRJHV010000001.1, from coordinate 4,246,468 downwards.
GGCGCCCCTGAGTGCCAGCACGGCGATCAGGATCTCCAGGACACCCCGCAGGTCGGCGCCGATGTAGACGTCATCGGCATTCCAACAACGGGCCGGCGAAGAGGTGTAGCGGGCCGCCAGCGCGGCGCGCAGTTCCAGCTCGCCCCAGGGTTGCGAGGGCGTCTGCGAGGAACGTGGATACTGGCGCAGCAGCTCGCGCTCGAGCAACAGCAACGGGCTGTCCAACGGCTGCATCGACGCCGGCTCGTCCGCGCTGAGCACCAGCATGCCGGGTCGCCGGGCATTGACGTACAAGCTCTCAAGCAAATCGTCACCGCCCTCCAGGGTCGTCATGCTGGGCGCCGGCAACGCGTAATAACCGGACTTGGCGATCGAGTAGACCCGCCCTTCCTTCTCCAACAACGAATACGCGTACTGGATGGTCGATATCGACACATTCAGACGCTCGGCCAATTGCCGCAGCGAAGGCAGGCGCACCCGAACATCCACCTCCAGTTCGTTGATCAACGTGGTCAGGTAGCGATAAACCGCCTGGTAGGCGAAATCTGTCTCCCGGCAACCTTTCATGGAATCACGCCAGGTGCAAAGGTTGCAGTTGGCCGGGCCGCAACGCCGGGTGTCACGCCCCGGGACGAGGTAGACGAGTCCATCAAACCTCGTTCCTCAATGCCTTGCCGAGCGTTCGTGCGGCTCATCGGCGGCCTGTCCGGCTTCTACGGTATCAACGTCGTCAAGAGCCTGTTGCAGATCAGCTCCCGGAACCGCTTCCGGTTGTTCCGGCACGGTGACGCTCGCCCGGTACAGTTTGCCTAGGATGTCGATGGGCAGGCCACTGACGTCGACCATCCATTGCGCGATCTGATCGGCGACCGTCGCGCCCTGCATGGCCTTGTGCAGGTCCGGCATCGCCACCAGCATGCCGGGGTGGCAACAGCGCAGGAAGTGTTCCAGGCCCGCGCCCTGCCCCACGAATGGCGCGAAAAGCATGCAAACCAGTTGCGTTTCGCTGAGCCCCAAGACCTTCTGCGCTTCGAGGGCGGCGTAGGCGCGGCGCTCGGGAATTGCCGAAGGTGAGCCGAACAACGCCCGAGCCTGCTCGCAGGCTTGTTCCGGCAGTTGCTTGCGATGCATGATCATGATCGCCCGCTGCACGTAGTCGCTGTATCCCGTTTCGTAGCTGCGCCCTTGCACGTAGCAGGCCTGCAGGCCATGCAAATGGGCCGACAGCAGCGGGCTGAGGTATTCGTTTTCAATCGCCGAGGGCATGAGGCCATCGGTCTGTACCCGCAGGAATTCGTTGAAAAGCGGCCAGTTGGTGCCCTCCAGACGATCGACGATCAGGTCGTCGATGCCGATGTGGCTCATCCGCCGGCAGGCCTCGAAATGCCCCTCGGGCTTCCAGGCACCAGGACGCTCGGGACCGTAGAAATGCTCGTAGAGGTCACTGCTCAAGGTATCGAGGTGCGCGAAGAGGCTGTCGAAGCAACCGATATTGTCGGTCGGCAGACCGATTTTGCGGGCCGCGCGACGCAGGCCTGAAATGAAGTGTTTTTGCTGGCGCGGCGTATCGCTGCTGACCATCGAATCCACGCCAGACTCCCACCGGGCCATGTGCCGATAGAATTCGGCCATCGCCAGGTAGCCGTCGCTCCCGATTTCCAGGGGACTGTCGACCGAGCGAAGGTGCCCCAAGGCCAGCAGGTCCATGCGATTGGCCTCGTGCCCCGCCACCGACAGGGGCTGCCGGTGATTGAACGGCAACACCTCGCGGTTATCCGCCATCAGCAATTCGACCCGGGGATCGTCATAGACAAACAGTGCGCTGTAGCAGCGGTGGATGTTCTCCAGCGTCGCCTGGGTGGTTTCGCTCAGGCGCGGCGTGGCAACGCGCAAGGCGAAGGTCACCGGATGCCGGCCCGCGATGCTCAACTGGGCGGCCCGCAAGGCGGTCAGTACATAAAAGCTCTCCCGGCTCCCGTTCTGGACTGTCAAAACACGATAGTCGCCAATCCGATCGACGCCTCCGGCGGCGACAATCAAGCGCTGGATCAAAAGCTGCAACGCGGTCCGTTCGGCCCGGGAATAAAAACCCAACAATCGTTGCAGTATCTGTTGATATACGTGAGTCATTGCCTGCTCATGAATTGCACTCATAGCCATTTACCTGAAATTCAACTATCGGCGCCGCACCCGCACCAACGTGACCGCGCGACGTGTTGGTCTAATGAATCGTTCTAGTACTCAAAGAGTATTAGCAATACGCTCAAGCGTTGCTTGTCGTAATTATTTGATACATACGAAGAAAGTCACCCTATGCTCCTGGGACCGCCGCTGCGCCCCCTGAAAACACTGGGACTTGCCGGGCTGACGGTACGTCCTAGGAGAATTCCGACAACGTCCCACAGACAATGAGTACGAGAAATAAGGAACTTACCGAACTTCAATCGACCTTCTACCCCACCCTGTTTTCTCCAGGATCGATAGATAGCCCCTTGCCAATTAACGCTCGCTGTACCTTGAATGCAGCTAGAAGGATGAAAGCCTTCGAAAAAGTTACACCGCACCACGACTTCTTCCTTGATATGGAAATCAGCGTTCAATTATCAGGACTTAAATAATGATTAGAAGATACAGATTGAGGGCAAAAACCAGTTCAGATGTGCACCGACAAACCGTTTCTGCTTCGAGAGAACCGGGACAGGCTGCTTGAGGGGCTTGCGAGGCACGAACGCGCCGCCGCCAGGCTGGCAGTGCGTGGGAAAAGGGGGGATGGAGATCGAATCGAAGACAGCGCAAGAGCCGGCAATGACTCTTGCGCAAGACAGGTATCAGGCGGGATCGACGACCTGAAGGGCAACGCGCTCACGGCAAGGGCATTCACCCATGTACCGGTGCGCTTCGACAAACTCGGAAAACGGGAAGACCCGAGTCTTGAGTGGCAACAGCACGCGATCGGCGGTCAGTTGATTGATATCGCGCAACGCTCGTTGCAACGCCACCTGGTCCTGGACGATGCCCAGTTCCGGCTTGCCGGTAAAATTGCCGATGCAATGCACGAAGAACTGAATGTTCTTCTGGAACGCCGCACAGGCCGGGAACGGCGTCTGGTTGCCACCCTGCAAGCCATACAACACCAGGCTGCCACGGGGTGCCAGCACATCACCCAACAGCGACATCTGCGGCCCGCCAAGGCCGTCGAATACCACATCGACGCCACGGCTGTCGGTGAGCTTGTTGATTTGCATCAGCAAGTCCTGCTCTTCGGTGACGATGACTTTCTCGGCGCCCAGTGACAACAGATATTCACGCTCGTCGGCCGTCTTGGTGGCCGCGATCACCCGGACTCCCAAGGCCTTGCCCAACTGGACAAAGGATGGGCCGGCGCAATGGCTGGCATCGGTGACCAAGGCGAATTGCCCCGGCTTGACCCGCGCCAGGTCCATGTAGGCGAAATAGGCGATCAGCAGCGGCGTGTAATGCACCGCGGCTTCGATCGGGCTGAGCACGTCGGGATAACGGGTCAGGGCGGTGCGGGGCAGCACGATGACTTCACCGTACACCGGATAATCGTTCGGACTTTCGGCCGGAAAGCTGGCGACCTTGTCGCCCACGGCCAAGTCATCGATACCATCGCCGACGGCCGTGACCACGCCGGCCATTTCATGGCCCAGGCCCGAAGGCAGGCGTGCCTGGGAGGACGCCAAGTTCTGGCGCCACAAGGTGTCGTACCAACTGATGCCGATCGCTTCGACGCGGACCTGCACTTCTCCTGGCGCAGGAAGAGCCGCCGCATGCTCTTCGCATTTGAGCACCTCGGCACCACCAAACTTGTGAAAACGGATCGTGCGGGACATCGCAAACCTCGTCAAAGTAACCTCTAATGCCATGAACTCTATCCGGGCTTTGTAGCCAAGACCATCAGTGGCTATTAATAGTCGACATGCCTGTCATTGATTCCGCAGCAAGAAAACCAACCACTCCTGTAGGACTTAACCTAAGAAAACTCAATTAGCCGGTGCAGAGTACCAGCCTTTCCCCGTAAGATTCATGCCGGCCATTGTTCCCATATGGCCGTTCACGTCAAGCTTACCGAATCTGCCAGGACCCCAGATGAATCGTAATGACCTGCGGCGTGTCGATCTGAACCTGTTGATCGTGTTCGAAACGTTGATGCATGAACGCAGCGTGACTCGCGCGGCCGAGAAGCTGTTTCTCGGCCAGCCGGCCATCAGTGCCGCACTGTCGCGCCTGCGCAGCCTGTTCGATGACCCACTGTTCGTGCGCACCGGCCGCAGCATGGAACCATCGGCCCGGGCGGTGGAGATCTTCGCCCTGCTCTCTCCGGCCCTGGATTCGATTTCCACGGCGGTCAGCCGCGCCGCGGAATTCGACCCGGCCACCAGCACCTCGGTGTTTCGCATTGGCCTGTCGGACGACGCCGAATTCGCCCTGCTGCCCATGCTGCTCAAACGCCTGCGGGCCGAAGCGCCGGGCATTGTGCTGGTGGTGCGCCGGGTCAACTACATCCTGATGCCGGGCCTGCTGGCGTCCGGTGAAATCTCCATCGGCGTCAGCTACACCGACGACCTGCCGGCCAACGCCAAGCGCAAGGTCTTGCGGCGCAGCATGCCCAAAGTGTTGCGGGCCGACACCGCACCGGGGCGACTGACCCTGGATGAGTTCTGCGCTCGCCCCCACGCCCTGGTCTCCTTCGCAGGGGACTTGAGCGGCTTCATCGACGAAGAACTGGCGAAGCTCGACCGCAAACGCCATGTGGTGTTGGCCGTGCCGCAGTTCAACGGCTTGAGCACCCTGCTGTCGGGCACGGACATCATCGCCACCGTGCCCGACTACACCGCCGACGCGCTGACCGCCGCCGGTGGCGTACGCGCCGAAGACCCACCCATACCGGTGCGCAGCTTCGAGCTGCACATGGCCTGGCGGGGTTCTCAGGACAATGATCCTGGGGAGCGCTGGTTGCGTTCGCGGATTCAGATGTTCTTTGGGGACCCCGATAGCTTGTAATAGAGTTCCAGCAAATCCCATAAAACTGTTTTATAACAAACGCTTATTGGTGATTTCGGTCACTGCCGCCTGTCGAAATCCAATGTCTGAAGGAAACGCGCGACATTGCCCGCGGCGCGCGGCGCGATGTGGCTAACTATCCGGAAACCTGCGGTTTACTTGCCCAGAATGTTCTTCAACGCAGCGGTATGGCCGGCCGGGTCGTTTTCGCTGGACATCACTTCGATGATGGTGACCTTCTGATCGTTCATCGTCATCAACGAGGCCATCAGTAGTTTCAGGCCGTTGAAATCGTCGGTGCCGTCCAGGCGGTATATCTTCAAGCCGTTCACCTGAATGGTCTTCTCGCTAGTCATGCGAAAGTTGGGTGACGCGGCTTGCTGCTTTTCCTTCAAGGTATCCACGGCAAGGGGAAACGCAGCGTCCGGGGTAGTGCCCGCAGTCGGCGCCGGACCTTCGGTAACGATGATGGCCTGCTCGCTTTTTGGATCGAAGTACATCGTGCCGCCGTTTTCGCTGTTCAGGGTACGGGCCTCGACGCCTTTCAGCATGAACTTCAGCTTGCCGCCTGCCAGGGACACCGATTGGGTGTCCGATTCCGCCGCAGCGGTTTTTTCAAGCGAGGCAGCAACTGCCATGGTGGCCGCGCAGCTCAAGGCAGCAAGCATGCACAAGGAACGGGTCCAGCCCAACAGCAAATGCTTCGACATTGATAGCGCCTTTATTTTCAGGCTGTCGAATACCGACGGCCTGTCGTGCGAACAGCCTAGCTTACTTGCCTGCTCACTTGTCCAGGATGTTGTTCACAGCCGCAGCGTGTCGCTTATATTTGCGGTCAGCATGGGATTGATACCCTTCGCGAGGAGCGTTGAACTCTTGGAGTGATGAGGGCGTATTTACACTGCGCCTTACCACTGACCGGGTATGCGATAGATTCGAGAGCGGCACGCTGTTCTGCGGGCAATGGTCAATGCATTCCAACACGCTGATTGCATTGCTGGCCCTGTCTCGCAAACAAATATTACCTACGTTGTAGTCGGTGGCTGGAATCGGTCGAATCGCCATTGGCAATCCTTCGCACGCCAACACACATCAGATGGCCTGTGCTGACGTGATCGGAGCCTCCCTACGTTGTCATGGTGACCGATGTATTGTTCGTATTTGCGAGAGCGTTATAGGGGCTGCTGGCCTGGCTCAGGCCGAGTTCTGCACATACGCCCCCGCTTGTTCGATTATAAATCTGCAGGGTGCAACCAATTTTACAAGTGATCATCTGTACGATGGCTAATCCCAAGCCCGCGCCATTGGCATTGCCTCGGCTATAAAATCGCTCGAACAGTCTTGCAAGCTCCCCTTCTTCTATTCCCGGCCCGGTGTCTTCCACCCTCAAGCAGGCCACGCCCGCCTCGTCCTTGCGCACCACCACAGTCACCTCGCTGCCTGAGGAAGAAAAGTTGAGGGCATTGGTCACCAGGTTCTGCATGGCAATAGCTAACGCCATCGGCTCGGTTTCTACCCAACACTCCTCATCACACTCCAGTACCAACTCCACGCCCTTTTCCATGGCCAGCGGCGTGAGTTCGGCCAGTTCTTCGCGGACCAGTTCGGTGAGTTGCACGCGTTGATACAGGGGATTGTTCAGTTGCGGTTCGATACGGGCCATGGTGAGCAGTTGGCTGCCTATACGGGTGGCGCGGTCGACACCATTGACCAGGAAATCCAGCGCCTCGCGCCGCTGTACTTCGGTGACGGCGCTTTGCGCGTTCTGGGCATGGATGCGCAGGATTGCCAAGGGTGTACGCAGTTCGTGGGCGGCGTCGGCGATGAAGCGGCGCTCGCGCTCCAATAGATCATCCACCTGATCCAACAGGCGGTTGAGCGCGGTTTGCATGGGTTCCAGGTCGCTCGGCAGCGGTTTGAGGTGCAACGGCTGCAAAGAATCGGTGGTGCGCCCGCGGATAGAACGGGCCATGGCGCGCAAGGGGTTGAGGCCCCATCCGATGACCAGCCAGATCAATAAGGCCAGCAGCGGCACACCGATAAGCGTGGGCCACAGCGTGTGGCGAACGATGCGCTGGATAAGGTCCTGGCGAATGTCGTCGCGCTCGCCCACCCATATCAACAGGCCCTGCTGCGGGTCAGCCAGGAGGAAGGCGCACCAGTCGTTGCCTTTGTCCATCAGGTCGTGGGAGCCCAGGGTGACGGGCGGCGCATCGAGGATCGGTGCTTCGGCGGAGCGCACCAGCAGTTGGCCGTCGGTGCGCCAGACTTGAAAGGTCAGGCGGGTTTCGTAGGGATGGGCTACGCCGTCTGCGCCGACACGGCTCATGGCTTGGTCGAAGGCTTCGTAGAGACGGTCCCAGTCGGCCTCGCCGGGGGCGCGCTGATGCAGCACGCCTTGCAGCAGGCGGGCACTTTGTGCGAGTTGCGCGTCGTAGACCTCTTCGATTTCGTGGTGGCTGTCGCGCAGGACCAGCCAGCTGATCAGGGCGTCGCCCAGCAGGATCAGCATCAGTACCGGGACGAGGATGCGCGCGCGGACGGAGATCATGGTTTGAGCGCCAGCACGTAGCCGACACCACGCACGGTACGGATCAGTTCGGTGGAAATTTTTTTGCGCAGGTTATGGATCAATACTTCGAGGGTGTTGCTCTCGACGCGGTCCTGCCAGCCGTACAACGCACGCGATAGTCGCTCGCGTGTCACCACTTTGCCGGGTCGCACCATCAACTGGTGCAGCAGTTGATATTCCATCAGTGTGACGATGATCTCCTCGTCCTGATACCGAACCTGCTGGGTGGCTGGGTCGAGGCTGACGCCAGCATGCTCCAACAGCGGTTGCGCGCGGCCCTGGCTGCGGCGCAGTAACGCACGCACGCGGGCCTTGAGCTCCTCCACGTCGAACGGTTTGATCAGGTAATCGTCAGCGCCCGCATCCAGCCCGGCGATACGCTCGGCGGTGCCGTCGCGTGCGGTGAGGATAAGCACTGGCAGGTCGTGTTGCTCGGCACGCAACTGCTGCAACAGATCAAGGCCATCCAGGCGCGGCAGACCGAGGTCGAGCAGCAGCAGGTCGAAGCTTTCGCTGCGCAAGGCATGCAATGCGCCCAGTCCATCCTGCAGCCAATCAAGGGTGTAGCCTTCGGCGCCCAATGCCACGCGAATCCCCTGGCCGAGGGCACGATCATCTTCGACGAGGAGTAGGCGCATCGCAAAATCTCTCTAGGAATCGGCGGCATCATGCCGGGTTCTGTCGGGGGCTATTCCGGCAAAGATGTTACAGCTCATTACCAACTAAGGTTTCACTAAGGTTGATTTTGCACTGTGCAATCTCCCACAAACGCTGAGAGCTTTTCCATGCGCAAAATTCTCCTGCTGTCCCTGATTATCGCCAGCCCTCTGGCCGTCGCCGGCCCGCAATGCACCACCGCCGAACGCTCGCAATGGCAAGACGAAAAAGCCTTCCAGGACAAGCTCAAGGCCGAAGGTTACGAAATCAGCAAGTTCAAGGTCACCGACGGCAATTGCTATGAAATCTACGGTTTCGACAAGGACAAGCGCAAAGTCGAGATCTACCACGACCCGGTGACCGGCAAGGCCGTGAAGACTGAGATAAAAGGCTGATGCAAGGCGAATCCCTGCGCCTTTGGGACCCGCTGGTGAGGCTGTTTCACCTGTCTATCGCCGGGGTCTTTGTTGCCAATTACTTCTTCAATGAAGCGGGCGACGACTGGCATGTCTGGCTGGGCTACTACGCCATGGCCTGGCTGTTGGTACGAACAGTGTGGGGGTTCGTCGGGCCGCGCAGTGCGCGCTGGTCAGACTTCTGGCCGACACTGAAACGGCTCGCGGCCCACCTGCGCTCGCTGCTCAGGGGGCGCCCGCAACATCGCCTGGGTCACTCGCCGCTCGGCGCCCTGGTGATGTTGGCGATGCTGTCGGCGCTGCTGACCCTCGGTATCAGCGGCTTCCTGATGCAGGAAGTCGATGCTTTATGGGGTGCCGATTGGCCACTGCAAATCCACGAAACCGCGGCCAATGTGTTGCTGGGACTAGTGGGCATCCATGTGCTGGCAGCACTGTTTGAGAGTTTCCAGCTGCGGGACAACCTGCCGTTATCCATGCTGACCGGTCGCAGGAAGCGTCTGCCGGATGAGCGTGCACCGTAATCTTTTTCCTGATTGGTTTCCCTATGCGCTCCGCCTTCCTGATCTGCAGCCTGCTGGGGGTATTCTGCGCCGCCTGGTTCAGCCATCCCCCCCATGTATTGGCGCCGTTTGCCCCTATCAGCTCGAACACCGCGAAGGCCGCCGCGCCGCCGCAGTACACCAGTCGTTTTGTGTCTTCGCAGCTCAATGACTTTGTGCACGCCTCATCGGTCACCGCCCTGCCCGGTGGCGACTTGATGGCCGTGTGGTTTGCCGGCTCGCGCGAAGGTGCTGCCGATGTACAGGTGCGCACCGCACGCTTTGATGCCCGCAGCGGCGAATGGGGCGCCGAGCATGTGCTTGCCACGCGGGAAAGCACGCGTGACGGCACCCAGCGTTACATCCGCAAACTGGGCAATCCGGTCATAGCCCTGGCGCCGGACAAACGTTTGTGGATGTTTTATGTCTCGGTATCGGTGGGTGGCTGGGCCACCAGTGCGATCAATGTGATGGTGTCCGATGACCTCGGCGCGAACTGGTCGATACCTCGGCAACTGGTGACCTCACCATTCTTCAATATCAGCACGCTGGTACGCGCCGCACCGGTGTTCCATGCCGATGGCTCTATCGGTCTGCCGGTCTACCACGAATTCATGGGCAAGTTTGCCGAGTACTTGTACTTGAGCGCCGACGGCGCGGTGATCGACAAATTCCGCATCAGCCGCGGCAAGAATTCCCTGCAACCCACCATCGTGCCTTTGGACGGCAACCGCGCCGTGGCGATGTTGCGCTATGCCGGCGACACCCATCACCGCGTCCTGGCAAGCCGTACCGAAGACGCCGGGCAAACCTGGAGCGAACCGTATCCGCTGGAGCCAGCCAACCCCAATTCGTCGCTGGCGGCAGTGGGCACGGTGGACGACGGTTTGCTGGTGGCCCTCAATGACCTGCAGGACGGCCGCTTCAGGCTCAGTCTCTACGGCACCGACGCCCAGCTCAGCCAATGGCGTACGGTGGTGGAACTGGACCAGTCACCCGATCCGCTCGGCCAACCCTTCTCGCCCGACGTCTACAAGGAAATCATCGGCGAAGGCTTCCGTGCCTCCAGCGGCGCACGGCGCCTGCCGTTGGAACAACGCTTCCTCAGTAACCTCGACTACCGCGTGTGCAAACCCCAGGGCTGCGATTTCGAATACGAGTACCCGTACTTCAGCCGCAGCCCGGACGGCACTTACCACGTGGTGTACTCATGGAATAACACCTTTATCAAACATGTCAGCTTCAACGAAGCCTGGCTGGCGGAGCGGCTGTGATGGTTTCTTTATGGCAGGCCCACTTGAGTTTTGTGCTGTTGGGTTTTTTGCTGCTGAGCACGTTTCGATTCAGCGCGTCCTGGCGCCCGTGGTGGTTGCCGATACTGGCTGCGATGAGTTTTATCCCGGTCAATGAGCTGCCGCTGGCGGCGTATGTGCGCAGTTTTACCGATGACCTGGCGCTCAGCACCGTGGTGCTGTTGGGGTGGGTCGCACTCAGCAGATTGGGCGTGGTGCAGCCGCTTGGGCCTCAACATCAGGTGCAATTGTTGACGCTGTTCGGCGTATTGAGCCTGTTGCTGTACCCCGCCACCTTGGGCCTGACCTATTACGATCCGTACCGTTGGGGGTTCAACCCGCGGCCCATGATTGTGCTGGTAGGGGCTTTGGCGCTGCTGATGCTGTGGCTGCGCAATTCCCTGGCCGTGTGGATGCTGGCGATCGGCACCCTGGCGTTCGCGTTGCGACTCAAGGCTTCGGAAAACTATTGGGACTATTTGGTCGACCCGCTGCTGACCGGTTACTGCCTGGTGGCCGGGTTCGGCCTGCTGATCGGCGCCGCCTGGCGTCCCCTTTTGAAATGGCACAGAGGTCAATGATGGGTGTGTTGCAATCTCGCCGCCTGCGTTACGGCGCAGGCTCGATCGCGTTGGTATTTGCGTTGCTGGCGGCGTTGCGGCTGGTGTTTGTGCTGGGTTTTTCCGGCCTGGCTTTGAACACCCCAGCGCTCCTGGAAACACTGGGCATCGGCCTGCGTTTCGACCTACGCCTGACGGTGCTGATTCTGCTGCCGCTGGCCGTGCTGGCCTGGTTGCCACGCTGGAACCTGACCACCCTGCCGATCTTGCGCTGGCTGGCACGGGGTTATCTGCTCATCGCGCTAGCGGTGGTCGGCCTGGTGTACATCATCGACTTCGGCCACTACGCCTACCTTGGCGTGCGCATCAATGCGACGGTGCTGCGCTACCTGCAAGACGTACAGATTTCACAACAGATGGTGTGGGAAACCTACCCGGTGTTGTGGATCGCTTCGTGCTGGCTGACGGCGGTGGCGCTTTGGGTTTGGGCGCTGATACGCCTTGAACGATTGACCCTGGATCAGGAGCGTAAAATTATCAGCAAGTGGGCACTGGTGCCGGTTTCCGTGATGGGCGTCGTAGCAGTGCTGTTGGCCTTGCTTGGCCGCGTCGCCAACCTCAACCTGGAAAACCCGGTGCCGCTGCGCTGGAGCGATGCGTTCTTCTCCGGCAACAACCAAGTAGCGGCGGTGGGCCTGAACCCGGTGCTGTTTCTGTATGACACGCTCAAGGTCGGTCAAGCGCAATTTGATGAAGCCCAGGTGCGCGAGCACTACCCGCAGATCGCACAGTACCTGGGCGTCGATCAACCTGACGCCCAGCGACTTGATTTCGTCCGCGAGCAAGGCGTGCAGCCTTATCGACTGGCCGGTGAGCGCCCGCCGAATGTGATTTTCGTCATGCTCGAATCCCTCGGCACCAGCGCCGTCGGTGCCTATGGCAATCCGCTCGACCCCACGCCGAACCTGGACAGACTGGCCACGCAAAGCTGGTTCTTCAAGCACTTCTATGTACCCGTTACCGGTACCGCCAAGACCGTATGGGCCAGTATCACCGGCGTGCCGGATGTGACCCGCCAGGAGACCGCCACCCGCAACCCGCTGATCACCCGCCAACACACGTTGATCAACGCGTTCGAGGGGTACCAGAAGTTCTACATGATCGGCGGCAACGCCGGCTGGGCGAATATCAATGCGCTGATCCGCCAGAGCATCGACGGCGTGCAACTGTTCGAGGAAAGCCACTGGCGCTCGCCCCGCGTGGACGTGTGGGGCATTTCCGACCTGGACTTGTTCAAGGAAAGCGACCGACTGCTGCGTGCCGTGCCCAAGGGCCAGCCATTCTTCGCTTACCTGCAAACCTCCGGCAACCATCGGCCGTTCACCATCCCCGAGCAAAACGACGGCTTCCAGGTCAAGGACGTGACACTGGAGCAAGTCCAGGCCGCCGGTTCCCGTAGCGTCGAGCAATATAACGCCGTGCGCCTGCTGGACTACAACATCGGCCGCCTGATGGAAATCGCCAAGGCCGGCGGCTACTACGACAACAGTATTTTTGTGTTCTTCGGCGACCACAACACGCGTATCAGCCAGATCCCGCACATGGCCCCAGCTTTCGAACAACTGGGCCTGGAAAGCAACAACGTGCCACTGCTGATCCATGCGCCCGGTCTACAACCCCGAGTGATCGAAGAGGCCGTCGGTCTCGTGGACCTGCTGCCGACGGTGGCGGGCATGGCGGGTATACCGTTCAGAAATGGTGCGCTGGGCCGGGATATCCAGCAGCCGGCACCCGAGGGCGAGCGCGTGGTGCCGCTGGTGCTGCGCGAGGGTACATTCCCGATCATTGGCGGCGTTACCAAGGACTTCCTGCTGCAGATGCAGCACGACGGCAGTTCACCGACCCTGCACGACTTGGCATCACCCACGCCGCGTGACGATGTGGCCGCGCAGCATCCCGAAGAGTTTCGGCGCTTGAATGGGCTGACACGGGGACTGCACGAAACGGCGCGGCTGATGCTCTATCGCAATATTCCATGACGCTGCGGTTCTCATGCTCAATGACTGGTCCTAGAGCCTAGTCAAACCATTCTTCGGTGATCCGGATAGCTTGTGATGCTGCGTGGCCTGGGTGTAAATGCCCGGGCCACACTGCAATTCAAACCAATTCAGCTAAAGATGCCGGATTGAAGCCCTTCAGGTCCGCGTAATCGCCTCTTTCCACCTTGGCGACCCAATCCTTGTCACTCAGCAACACACGCCCTACTGCGATCAGGTCGAACTCTCCGCGCTCCATACGCTCGATGAGTCGATCCAGGCTCGCAGGGACCGATCCCTTGCCGGCGAAGGCGTTAGTGACATCATTCTCCAGCCCAACCGAACCGACGCTGATGGTCGTGGCTCCAGTGACTTTCTTCGCCCAGCCCGCGCAGTTCAAGCCGTTCTCCCCGTCAATTTCGGGAAACTCAGGCTCCCAGAAGCGGCGCTGCGAGCAGTGCAGGACGTCGACACCGGCCTCGACCAGTGGCAACAACCAGTCCTCCATCACCGCTGGCGTTTCAGCAACGCGTACCCCGTAGTCCTGTTGCTTCCACTGGCTGACGCGCATGATGATCGGGAATTGCGGACCAACAGCCTGACGAACGGCAGAGACGACCTCACTGGCAAAACGCGAGCGTTCCTTGATTGTCGGGCCGCCGTAGCGGTCGGTGCGCAGATTGCTACCAGACCAGAAAAACTGATCGATCAAATAGCCATGGGCTCCATGGATCTCAACGGAATCGAAGCCCAGTCGTTTGGCATCTGCCGCAGCCTTTGCGAACGCGGCTACCGTGTCGGCAATGTCCTCCTCACTCATCGCCACCCCACGCAGGTCACCTGGAGAAACCAGGCCCGACGGGCTTTCAACGGGTGCATCTGGCTCCCAGTCGTTGATGTAACGCGTGGAGCCGGTGTGCCAGATCTGCGGTGCCATGCGCCCGCCAGCGTTGTGGACCGCATCGATCACGTTCTTCCATCCCGCCAGCGCCGCTTCGCCGTGAAAAAAAGGAATGCCGGCATCATTGCGCGATGCCGGGCGATCAATCACGGTACCTTCCGACAGAATCAGGCCCACACCTCCCTCCGCCCGCCGCCGGTAATAGGCCGTGCTTGCTTCACCCGGGATACCATCGGGTGAGAACAGACGCGTCATCGGCGCCATGACAATCCGGTTTTTCAGTTCGAGCGACCGGATGGAAAAGGGACGGAATAAGATGCTGGTATCAAGGATCGACATCGGATGGACTCCATTTGTTTTCGGAGGCCATAAAGTATATTTTGTAAACCTGATGTCAATTAGGCACTTAAAATCGCCTAGGTATACGTGAGGAAACTTCGATGCTGGAATTAAAGCCGCAATGTTTTTCGTCGGAGTGCCCGAGCCGGGCGTTGTTCGACCAGATCGCGGATAAGTGGTCAATGATGGTTCTGGCGGTGCTCGATGACGGGCCGCATCGCTTTAACGCCATCAAGCGTCGCCTGGAGGGCGTCACCCAGAAGGCACTTACCCAGTGCCTGCGGCGGCTGGAACGCAATGGTCTCGTCTCGCGCCAGATCATTTCGTTCTCGCCCGTGGCAGTGCAGTATGAGATCACCCCACTGGGGCGAACACTTCAACAGCCATTTCGCGAATTGCATAAATGGACGCTCGACAAATTGCCTGAGGTTGAAGCGGCCCGGTCGAAGTTTGACGAGGCCGCGGAGTCTAAGCTGATGGAGTGATTCGGTTAGCCGCCAAGCTACAAGAGATGCACACAGTATCTGACCCATGTGTCCAAAATGGGGCGTTTAGAGCTTATGACTCCCCAACCCCAAATACCGCTGCGGCGCCACCTTGCGCAGTCGCGCCGCCAGAAACACACCCGCCAGCAAGGCCGCGGGGATGATCGCGCAGAGGCCGTATGACAAGGCCTTGCTCGCGCCGGTCAGCACATCGAAATGCACCACCGCGATGACCAGGACCGCCAGCAGGGCCACGCAAGAGAAACCGGGGAAAATCCGTCCACGCCAGATCCCCAGTTTGAGTTCGGGGTGGCGCTGGGCAAAGACCCAGACCGCTGCGGAAGTCAGCGCCATTAGCAAAATCACGCACAGCGTCGCCAGGTTGGAAAGCCAGGCGAACAGTTGCAGGATCGGATCGGCATCCATGGCGGCGAAAATCAGTACCACCACGGCGGAGATCAAGCTCTGCAATGCCGAACCCATGTGCGGGCTCTGGTGGACGCGATGGGTGGTGCCCAACCGGCTGGGCAGCAAACCGTCACGCCCGATGGCGTAGAAGTAACGGGCCGCGGCATTGTGGAACGCCAGCAGCCCAGCATAGATGCTGACCATGAACAGCACGCGGATGACTTGGGTCAGGTGTGGGCCGACAAAGTGGTCGGACATGCCATAGATAAACGTCGTCGGGTCCTGCAAGGCCTGAAGCGTGGAGACAATTTTGTCCGCCCCCACGCCAATCACCATCGACCAGACCGACAGCGCATAGAACCCGCCAATCAGCAAAACCGAACAGTAGGTGGCAATCGGGATCGTGCGTTGCGGGTTCTTGGCCTCTTCGCCATAGATGGTGGTGGCCTCGAAGCCGATGAACGCCGCGAAACAGAACAGCAAGCCGATGGACGGCGTGCCGCTGAACACGTGGCTGCGATCGAACGCGTCGAGATTGATGCCGCTGTCGCCGCCCGTTTTGAGAATGGCGAAATCCAGGAGCAGGATCGCCAGGTATTCGGCGATCACAATGACCGACAGCACCCGAGCGGACAGATCGATCTTGCGATAGCCGAGAATAGCAACGCTGGCCATCGCCATCAGCGAGTACGACCACCAGGGCAAGACCAGGCCGAAGACACTTTCCGTCGTGCCGCTGACCACGCCACCGAACATGCCATACAGTCCGACTTGCAGGATGTTGTAGGCAAACATCGCCAGCACCCCCGCCGCTCCACCGGCCAGGCCACCCAGGCCGCGAGAAGTGAAGGCATAGAAACCGCCGGCGTTGGTCACGTGCCGGGACATGGTGGTGTAGCCCACCGAAAACGCCAGTAACACCAGCAAGGCCAGGATCAGCAAGGCCGGTGTGCCGGCGCCGTTGCCCAGCATGATGCCGATAGGGAAGCCGCCGGCGATGACGCTCAAGGGGCTCGCCGCCGAAACCACGAAAAAGATGATGAAGCCGACACCCAGGGCCCCACGCTTGAGCTCCGTGGAGCTATTGACCGGGAGAGGTACACTCATGTTTTCTTGACCTTATTGTATGAGGCAATCGCTGTAGAATCGGTGCAGTCAATCCCTCGCCGTCACCGGATAGCGTTATTGTTCGTGTCGCACGCTGGACTCGATCCTATGCCTCTCCCCGAACGCTCCATTAGCCCAAATCGGTAATCGGCGCGTTCCCCTCGAAAAAGCCAGCCGTCCAGCTGTGCTTGCCTTATTGCGAGGCAATACGCGCCGTCAGTTCCGACGCCGCGCCGGTGACCAGGTCGCACAGGTAGCCCTGCTGGAACGCATGAAACCGCTCGCTACGCCCCACCAGGGTCATGCTCCCGAGCACTCGGCGTTTTTCGTCGAAAATCGGTGCCGCGACGCCACTGCGCCCCGGGTGCAGCTCGCTTTCGCTGATGCAGTAGCCCTGCTTGCGGATAGCGAGCAACTCCTTGGTGAAGGGTTTCCACTCCAGCCCTTGATGCGGCACTTCAGCGGGGTTCGCGTGGACGTCGTAGATGCGGCGGATCTGGCGCGGCAGCAGATAGGCCAATACGACCCGAGCGGTCGCGCTGTGAAAAAGATCGATCGGCCGCCCCCGGTCGCCACCCACGGGGCCGGCGTCGGACCCCCGCTGGATCAGCACATTGACCACTGAGTCGCCATGCCATTCGCTGACCAGTGCGTCCAGGCCCGTGTCGGCCACCAGTCTGTCCACCAGGCCGCGGCTGCAGGCTAGCAATGGATCGTAGTGGGCCATCTGGTGTTCCAGCGTGACGATGCGTGGGCCGAGCGCGTAGCCGCGTGGCAATCGCTTCAAGAAACCCGCGTCGCCGAGTTCGCGCAAATAACGATAGGCAGTGGCGGGCGTGTAGCCGAGTTCCCGACAAATCACGTCTACATCGATGACCGGCTGTTCCGGTCGGAACAAGTCGAAGACCCTGAGCAGACGGCGAAGGCTATTCATCTTTTCGACATCCTTGTGCAGGCCAGCCGGCCCGCTGCCGGGTGCAGCGGGCAAAGGCTCAAGCAAGGGCGCAACCGCTGATGGCAGCGCGCGCGGTTTGGGACGGCAATTCTGCGAACAGCGCCTGGTACTCCGCCGCAAAATGGCTGAGGTGATAGAAGCCCCACTGGGCTGCGGCGTCGCCAATCGAAAGATGCGTCGCGGGAGTGGACATCAGGGTTCGGCGCACACCGTTCAGCCTCACGGAGCGCAGGTAATTGACCGGCGTCGTCTCGGTCACCGAGCGGAAGCTGTTCTGCACGGTACGTCGACTGACCTGGAGTCGCTGGCACAACTCGTCCACGCTGGGCACGTTGTTCAATTGCGCGGTCGCCAGGCGGTGGCACTTTTCGACAATGTAGCTGCGCGTGGAACTTGGCGTACGCTGCTGCTTGTCGCAGGCAGGGTCGGTCATCAATTGCAGCAGCTCGCCGAGCATGGTCTGCTCCAGCGCCTGCTCCCGGTCTTGCGCATTGTCGAGTTCTTCACTCAAGAGCGTCTGGGAGAACGCCGCCAGCATTCGGCGGCGAGCCTCGGCATAGCGCTGAGTGGACACCTTGATCACCGGCTGACGCAACAACTGAGCGATTTCCTTGGCCGACGCGGTTTGCGCCAACGCGTCTTCGAACAACTCCCGCTCGAAGGTGATCGCCAGCAGTTCCATGCCCAGCGGCATATGGAACATGAATTCCTCGCCACCATGAAGAAAGAACAGGCTGCTGTCGTCCACTTCCCGCCCTTGCATCCGGATCGAACCCGGGACGGTGATCGGCACGGCGAAACACATCTTGCCCCGTGGGGCCACGCCGTGCTGCACGACACGCTGGTTGATCTGCTCGCGAAACACGTGGCAGCGCGCCGTCGTCAACTGGATAAGCGAGCTCTCAGCCGTACCAGCGGTCAACTGGTTGTAATCCTGGTTCCACTCCTGGACGGTGGCGGCGTGGACATGAATGTCGTGGAAATGGCTGATGTTCTGGTTTTTCATGATGACGAAAGCCTCGGCCAATATTCTTGTTTTTGGATCGCCCTCCAGAGCGATATTCTCACATAAAGAGAATTCTGCAAATTTTCTTTGGGGAGTGTCTATGCTCCGGTGCTGGCGCGCAAGGCGGTCCATCCAATGTGCCGATTCGGGCTACCGGCCGGGAACAGGCCACGGGGATGATCGGCACACTGAAACCGACATCCTGAGAGACCGTCATGAGCGAAGCCAAACTTGAAGCCCTCCATTTCGCGGATGCCCCGCGGATTACCTCTACCATTCCCGGCCCCCGGACCACCGAGGCGCTGGCATTGTCGGCGCGTACCGAATCCATGGCACGCGGCGGCGGACGCATGCCGGTGGCTATGGACCGGGCGTTCGGCGCAACCTTCAAGGACGCCGATGGCAATACCTACATCGACTTGTCCGCTGGTGTGGGCGTCAGCAGCGTGGGCCGTTGCCACCCGAAGGTGGTGCAGGCCATTCGCGAACAGTCCGAAGTGCTGATGCACGCCCTGGAGGTCAATAGCACCCGGCGCACCGAACTGGCCGCCAAGCTCTCCGAGATCGCGCCCGACGGCTTGCGCGGCGACTGCATCACGTTCTTCACGCAAAGCGGCAGCGATGCGCTGGAGGCGGCCATCAAGTTCGCCAAGCGGGTCACCGGGCGGCACCAGATCATCGCCTTCCACGGTGGCTACCACGGCGTGTGGAACGCTTCCGGCGCCCTGACGACAGGCACGGCCTATCGCAAGGGTTATGGTGCCCAGATGGGCGGCGTCATTCACGCCCCCTACCCTTATGCCTACCGTTTCCCCTTCGACACCACGCACAAAAGCGCCGAGCAGATCGCCGGTGAGTACGTGGATTACCTGCTGAACACCCCCTACACCGCCGCCGATGACGTAGCGGCCGTGATCGTGGAGCCGGTGCAAGGCGAAGGCGGTTATGTGCCGCCCTCACCAGAGTTCCTGCAACTGTTGCGCAAGGCCTGCGACCGCAGCGGTGCGCTGCTGATCGTCGACGAGGTGCAGTCCGGCGCCGGGCGTACCGGCAAGATGTGGGCGGTCGAGCACTCCGCCGTGAAGCCCGACATGCTCACCTTTGGCAAGGGCATCGGCAGCGACCTGCCAATGGCCGGCCTGATCATGCGCTCGGACCTGGCGGCGGCAATTCCTGACGGCTCGATGCCCAACACCTTCGCCGCCAACTCGTTGTCCGCCGCAGTGGCGCTGACCAACATCAGCATCCTCCAGGACCCGGAGCTCGATCTGCTCAACCGCGCCCACACACTGGGTCTGGAAGCACAAGAGCGCATCCGTGGCTTCGGCAGCCCGCTGGTGGGTGAGGTCCGCGGTCGCGGCCTGATGATCGGGATCGAGCTGGTCTCGGACCCGACCACCAAGGCACCACTGGCACCGGAAAAGATTGGCCAACTCATGGGTTACCTGCTGAGCCACGGCGTGCTGATGATTCCCTGCGGTCGCTACAGCAACGTGATGCGTGTCATGCCCTCGCTGACGATCTCACGGGCGCTGTTCTTCAAGGCTTTGGACATCTTCGGCGACGCCCTGGACGCCCTCGATGCGTGACCTGCCCCGACTCCTGCACATCACTCATGGACTTCAAAATGACTGAGCACTTGAAACACTTCATCGCAGGCGCGTCTTTCGAAGCCTCTGACGGCCGCTGCATTAACCTCGTCAACCCCGTGACGGAACAGGTCTACGGCAGCTGCGCCCGCGGCACCGTCGAGGACGTGGACCGCGCCGTGGGAGCCGCACGCCACCAGCTTGAACGTGGTGCCTGGAGCCAGCTCGACGGCGCCCAGCGCGCTCGACTGCTGTCAAAACTGGCCGATCTGGTGGAACGCGACACCGACGTGCTGGCCGATATGGACGCCGACGCTATCGGCCGCTCGCCGATCGAACCGCGCCGGCTGGATGTACCTAACGCGGTCGCCAACCTGCGCGCCTCTGCCGGCTGGGCCAATCAGCTCGAGGGGCGGACCATTCCATCCGGTGGCTACTTTGGCACCAAGTCCCTCTCGTACACAGTACGGGTGCCAGTGGGCGTGGTCGGAGCCATCGTTCCCTGGAACTCACCGCTGATGATCACGGTCTGGAAACTCGCCGCCTTGTTGGCGGCAGGCTGCACCGTGGTCATCAAGCCGTCGGAAGAGACGCCACAGTCGGCGCTGCACCTGGCAACGCTGGCCCAGGAAGCGGGCTTCCCTGATGGGGTGATCAACGTCGTCACCGGCTACGGCAACGAGGTGGGTCGCGCCCTGTGCGAACACCCCCATGTCGACAAGATCAGCTTCACCGGCAGCCCCGAAGCCGGACGTGAGATCCAACGCACTGCCGGCGTACTGTTCAAGCGCGTGGCCCTGGAGCTGGGCGGCAAGAGCCCGCAGATTGTCTTCGACGATGCCGCCTTCGACGACGCGCTGTTCGGCTGCTCCCTCGGCCTGTTCGCCAACCAGGGCCAGGTCTGCGCGGCTGGCTCGCGCATCCTGGTCCAACGCGGCCTCGCCGATCGCTTCGCCGCAGCGCTGGCCGATGCCGCGCGCGCCGTCAAAGTGGGCGACCCTCGCCAACCCGGCGTGCAGATGGGGCCGGTGGCCAAGAAAGCTCAATTGGATCGCGTCAACCGCTACATCCAACTGGGCATCGACCAAGGTGCGTCCCTGCTGGCCGGCGGGGTATCGAACCCTGAACAGGGTTGGTTCGTCCGGCCGACCATCTTCGCCAACGCCCGCAATGACATGGCCATCGCCCGGGACGAGATCTTCGGCCCCGTCGGCACGGTGATCACGTTCGACAGCGAAGAAGAGGCCGTCGCACTGGCCAACGATTCCAACTACGGCCTTGCAGCCACGGTCTGGACGAGCGACCTGGCCCGCGCGCATCGCGTGGCTTCGGCGGTGAAGGCCGGGGCCGTGGGCATCAACTGCTGGAGCCCGCTGGACGCCAACCTGCCCTGGGGCGGCGTCAAGGCCAGCGGCATTGGCCGGGAAGGTGGATTCAGCGGCGCACTGGCCTACACCGAGGAGAAGGTGATCACCGTGCTGCTGCCTGGCTAAGCGTAAACCCGCACTGCCCCGGCCACCCTCCACGCCCCTGTGTTGTAGAGGGTGGCCGTTCAAACGTGCATTCCCCTGGCTCTGATGATCGATGGAGAAACCGTGATGAATCCGGTAAATCAAACAACAATTGATCGGTATCCGACATCCCTGCGAATTTTGCACTGGGTACGCGCCATGCTCATCGCTGGCCTCCTCTGGGCGGGCTGGCACATGACTGGGCTGGCTGACGAAGTGGCGAGCAAATATGAGTTCTATTACCCGTGGCACAAATCTTTTGGGGTGCTGGCATTCCTGGTGGTTCTGGTCCAGATCGCCGTGCGGGTGAGAGCGGCCAGGCTGCCACAACCGCCAGAGACGCTGGCACGGTATGAGCGGGTGTCTTCAAGGCTCGCCCACCGTACCTTGTACGCGCTGCTGGTGATCGTGCCGTTGATGGGCTATTCGATGTCGAGCACCTACACGATGAGCGACGGTGTGTTTTTCTTTGGGGTGAACCTTCCCGAGCTACTGGGCAAGAATGACGACTGGTTCGTGGTTTTCCAATGGCTGCACAAAGTGCTCGCCTACACCCTGCTCGGCCTGATCCTGGTGCATGTCGCCGGTGCCCTGAAGCACCGGTTTTATGACCGCGACCCTCGAAACGATGTCCTGCGCCGCATGCTGTGACTCGATCAGGCGTTGGCGAAAAATGCCAACGCCTTCATGGCTCCCACCGACGAGCCTCGGTAAAGTCCGCCGGCAAAGCGACTGGCTTGACGAGTTCCGCATCCTCCGGCAGCAAGTGACCGGGCGCCAGCGCAAGCAGTTGGCACGTGGTGACAATGCGGCACTTGATACAGTAGAAAGGGCCCTGGATTTTCCTCACAGGGCCCGAGCTATCAAACGATCAGATCGTTGGCGTTGAGGGTATTGACACCCGTCAGCTGGATTTCAAAATCCGCGCCCAGATCACCATTGACGTTGCCGTACAGCACTTGGTCGATGAAGCGCAGTTGTCCCGCTGCCGTGAAATCATTCGAATCGATGAAGCTGAACGAGTCGACAAACGTGGTCAGGAGATTGGCATCGAATTTCGACAGGTCCAACTTGTCGCCCTGCAGGCTACTGAAGTCGGAAATGGAGTCACGGTTAAAACCTGTGCCCAGCTCACCCAGCGTATTGAAAACAAAACGGTCGCTTCCGCCTCCTCCAGTGAGGCTGTCACTGCCCAGGCCACCAATCAGTGTGTCATTGCCCGCCCCGCCATCCAGCAAGTTACGCCCGGCGTTGCCGATCAGCACGTTATCCAGGTCGTTACCGATACCTATGAAGGCAGTGCCAGTCAGCGTGAGATTCTCCAGATTGGCCCCCAGGATCCAGCCAACCGAGGAGCGCACGGTATCGATTTCACTGCCCAGGACGGTGGTTTCTCTAATGACATCACTGAGGTTGTCGACCCAATAAGTGTCGTTGCCGGTACCGCCAATAAGGGTATCGATACCGCTACCGCCGTCCAGGGTGTCGTTACCTGCCCCACCACTCAGTACGTTGTTGCCGGT
Organism: Pseudomonas sp. R151218B TE3479; assembly: GCF_053629195.1. Taxonomy (NCBI): domain Bacteria; kingdom Pseudomonadati; phylum Pseudomonadota; class Gammaproteobacteria; order Pseudomonadales; family Pseudomonadaceae; genus Pseudomonas; species Pseudomonas sp. R151218B TE3479. The sequence continues at coordinate 4,223,544 of NZ_JBRJHV010000001.1, read as the reverse complement.
ATTGCCGATCAGTACGTTGTTCAGGGCGTTGCCGTTACCATTGAGGTTGGCGCTGCCGATCAACGTGAGATTCTCCAGATTGACCCCCAGGTTCCAATTCAGGGAGGAGCGCACGGTATCGATTTCACCGGCCAGGGTGCTGGTTTCACTGACGATATCCTTGAGATTGTCGACCACGTAGGTATCGTTGCCAGTGCCGCCAATCAAGGTATCGGCACCTGCCCCCCCATCAAGAACATCGTTGCCTGCTCCGCCCTGAAGGTTGTTCACGGAGCCGTTGCCCAGCAGGCTGTTATTCAGCTCGTTGCCAACCATCGTGAATGCCCCAATGCCGTTCAGAACGACGTTTTCGACGTTGCGCAGATTGCTCAAGTTCAGGTTGAGGACACTGCTCGACGAACTCGCGGCGTAAGTGACGATCAGGCCATCACTGCCCTGATTGACACTCTCTTGTACCAGGACCAATTCATCGGCTCGATCGAGCACATAGGTGTCATTTCCCGCCCCGCCGATCAGGGTGTCCCGCCCGACTCCACCGTTCAGCACGTTATTACCGGCATTGCCGGTCAGCACATTGTTCAGAGCGTTGCCGGTGCCATTGAGATGAGCGGAACCGGTCAGGATGAGGTTTTCCAGGTTGGCGCCCAGGGCCCAGCTCACCGAAGAACGCACGGTGTCGATTTCGCTGGTCAGGGTGCTGGTTTCGGTGACGACATCCTTGAGGTTGTCGACCACGTAAGTGTCATTGCCGCTACCGCCAACCAAGGTATCGATACCGCCGGCCCCATCCAGAGTGTCACTGCCTGCTCCACCACTCAGCACATTGTTGCCGGCGTTGCCAATCAGCACGTTGCCCAAAGCGTTGCCGGTGCCATTGAGCAGGGCGGACCCAGCCAGGATCAGGGTTTCCAGATTCGCGCCCAAGGTCCAGCTCACCGAGGAGCGCACAGTGTCGATTTCGCCGGCCAGGGTGCTAGTTTCGGTGACGACATCTTTGAGGTTGTCGACCCAGTAAGTGTCGTTGCCGGTACCGCCAATAAGGGTATCGATACCGCTGCTGCCGTCCAGGGTGTCGTTACCTGCCCCACCACTCAGTACGTTGTTGCCGGTATTGCCGATCAATACGTTGTTCAGGGCGTTGCCGTTACCATTGAGGTTGGCGCTGCCGATCAACGTGAGATTCTCCAGATTGACCCCCAGGTTCCAATTCAGGGAGGAGCGCACGGTATCGATTTCACCGGCCAGGGTGCTGGTTTCACTGACGATATCCTTGAGATTGTCGACCACGTAGGTATCGTTGCCAGTGCCGCCAATCAAGGTGTCGGCACCTGCCCCCCCATCAAGAACATCGTTGCCTGCTCCGCCCTGAAGGTTGTTCACGGAGCCGTTGCCCAGCAGGCTGTTATTCAGCTCGTTGCCAACCATCGTGAATGCCCCAATGCCGTTCAGAACGACGTTTTCGACGTTGCGCAGATTGCTCAAGTTCAGGTTGAGGACACTGCTCGACGAACTCGCGGCGTAAGTGACGATCAGGCCATCACTGCCCTGATTGACACTCTCTTGTACCAGGACCAATTCATCGGCTCGATCGAGCACATAGGTGTCATTTCCCGCCCCGCCGATCAGGGTGTCCCGCCCGACTCCACCGTTCAGCACGTTATTACCGGCATTGCCGGTCAGCACATTGTTCAGAGCGTTGCCGGTGCCATTGAGATGAGCGGAACCGGTCAGGATGAGGTTTTCCAGGTTGGCGCCCAGGGCCCAGCTCACCGAAGAACGCACGGTGTCGATTTCGCTGGTCAGGGTGCTGGTTTCGGTGACGACATCCTTGAGGTTGTCCACCACGTAAATGTCATTGCCGGCAGCGCCAACGAGAGTATCTATACCGCCGCCGCCATCCAGGGTATTGGCGCCGGCGTTGCCGTTGATGCGGTTGCTCAACGCGTTGCCCGTGCCGTTGAGATTGGCGGTTGAGCTCAGCGTCAGGGTCTCGATGTTGGCACCCAGGGTGTAATTGACCGACGAGATGACAGTGTCAATTTCGCTGGCCAAGGTGCTGCTTTCCTGCGCCCTGTCACCGATATTATCGACAACATAAGTGTCGTTGCCCGCTCCACCGATCATCGTATCCTTACCGGCACGACCGTTCAGAAGGTTGGCCAATGCATTGCCGATCAGTGTGTCGTCATTGGCCGAGCCGACCGCGTTTTCAATTTTGGCCCCGTAGGCGATCGCCAAGCCTTCATTGAAGGCCGTCTGGGTGTCGAGTTTCAGAAACGTTTGGCCGATCTTGCTGAACTGGCCTTCATTCAAATTGATGCGCACCGCTGTCAGCTGATTGCTTGCGTCGATCGTGTCATTGCCACCTGCGTCCCAGATCGTCTCGAAAACCGATTGGCCGACGGCCCAACTGTAGGTGTTATTACCCGTCTGCCAATGGGTGTTTGCGCCATAGAGACTCTGAATGGCGGCAATATCCAGCAGCATGGGCGTGGTTGGCTCATAGGCGTACGCGGTGTTGTAGCTCATGATCGTGTAACGGACATCATCGAACTGAGCAGAAAGCACGGTCGAGTTTGACGAGCTGGGGGAAAAGGGATGCTTGAGGCCCAGGGCGTGGCCGATCTCATGCATGAATACCAGGTAGTCGTAGCTACCTTTGGCGGGAGCCGGGTTGTTCGTGACAGGCCCCAGCCAGACATCACCGGCGCTGGGGGTGTTACCCGGGAAATAGCCCCAGGCAGCGGTGTCATCGTCCATATACAGATAACCACCGAATCGCAAGTCACCAACGTTGCTAGCCGTCTCGCTGACCTGCCGGAATTGAATGTTGGCAACCGAACTCCATGTGCCCAACGCGCTGACAATGCCATTCTTTTGCGCGGACGATAGGACATAACCAGCCTCGTATTCATTTTCGCTGCTGTAGTTGCTGGCGAACAACGAACTCATGGTCATGAAGCTGTACGTCAGGGACGTGGTGCTCAAGCTGCCAGCCCAGTAAGTGCCATAGAGCAAGCTATTGACCTGTGCGTTGCCGGTCAGCTTTGCGTACGAAATGGATGAATAACCTAATGGACTGGGCATGTATGTTTCCTGTGGACTCTCTGCGGACCTTCCTGGATGCGGCCGCTACATAGGGTTATTTTGCATGAGAAGCGTTGAGATTGACATCACTTAGCCACTATTTTTGATCCCAAATCAGACGATGGCGGCGCAACCAACCACTCATTCGCCCGACGAATATCCCCATCTCCCAATCGACCGCTCCAGCGATGCAGCACCAGCAAACTGGTCACGAACTTGTATTGGGACTGATAGAAATCACGCCGTGCACGAAACTCTTCCTTGATGCTATCGAGTACATCGACGGCATTCTTGACCCCGTAGCCAAAGGCTTTTTCCGTGGCCATGCGTGACTTCTCGGCAGACTCCAGCGCACGCCGTGTTGCCTTGATCCGGCTGAGTTCGGCGCTCATGCCGAGATAAGCCGTGCGGGTTTCCTTGATGACCTGGCGACGCAAGGCCTCCAGTTCTTGCTGGGCGACTTCCTTGTCACTTTCGGAACTCGATACTCGTGCCCGGGTGGAGCCGCCGCTGTAGAGCGGCATCTGCAAATCCAGGGAGGCAACGAGGTTGTCCGAGCGAGGCGTCACGGCGCCTTCATAACCGATATCACTGCGTTGCGCCGTCAAGTTCAGGCCCAGCCGGGGAAGATGCCCTGCCTTGTTTTCAGCGATGGCCGCCTCGGCAGCAAGGACACTGTGCTCCCGGGCTTGCAGCGCCGGGTTGCTGTCGAGTGCCGTCTGCACCCAGTAGTCCTGCGCTTGCGCCGGCAGGCTGAAGGCTGGATTGTCGCCGATGCGCTTGAACCGCTCGCTGACATCGCGCCCCACCAGTTCGGAAATCGCTTCACGGCTGACCAGGACCTTGTTGCTGGCTTCGATCTCGTCTGCCTTGAGCGCATCCACCCGCGCCTCAAGATCCAGTGCGTCGGTCACCATCGCCATCTGTCGCGCGTACAAGGCCTTGACCCGCTTGAGGTTACGCTCCGTCGCCTGCAGTTCGCTGCGCACCAACGACAGCTCGTCTTCCGCGGCAAGCACGGCGAAATAGCGCTCGGACAGGTCGATGCTGGCCTGCACCTGGGTATCGGTCGACTCGTAGCCACTCTGCCGGGCCAACTCGATGTACTTCTGGTAACTGCGCCAGACCTGCGGATCGTAGATCACCTGATTGAGCACCACGGCCATGCGCTTGCCGTTGTACTGGATACGGTTCAGGTCGTCGTCGCGCCGGCCGCGGTTGACGCTGCCGCTGGCGTTGAGTTGCGGCAACAATTGACCGAAGGCTGCCCGCTCCTTGCCCTCGCCACTTCGGGTCAGGGCTTGTGCCCGCAGGACGCGCGGATCGGCCCCCTGCGCCTCCTGGTGCAATTGCCACAGGTCGACATAAGTGTCGTCAGCGAGGGCTCCCAGTGGCATGAGGACCAGGCACAGGATGATCAGGCGCTTCATCTCAGTCCTCGATCAACGAACGGGCGAACACATTGCTCGCAGGCTGCATCAAGTATTGCAACAGCGTCCGCGCGCCCGTATTGACCAGCACTTCGACCGGCATTCCCGGCACCAGGGTAAGGTTGCCCAACGCCTGGCGCCCTTTGTCCGTCAGGGCTACGCGTGCCAGGTAATAAGCCGTGCCTGTGTCCTTGTTGATCAGACGGTCGGCGGAGATCTGCACCAGCCGCCCCTCGATGACAGGCGTGGTGCTGCTCTTGAATGCGCTGAAGCGAATGTCCGCCAACTTGCCCAACGCGATGCGGTCGATGTCCATCGGCGAAACTTGCGCCTCGACGATCAATTCCTCGTTGGCCGGGACGATGTCCAGCAGCGCAGTGCCCGGGCTGACCACGGCACCGAGGGTGTGGACGGTCATGCCCATGACCATTCCGGACTCGGGCGCGAGGATATCGGTACGTTGATCGCGGTCCTGCAAGGTGGCCAGTCGTTCGCGCAACTCATACACCTTGGTCCGCGCATCGCCCAGCAGGCCGGCGACTTCGCTGGCGAAGGCCTTTTTCAATTGCAGGATCTTCAACTTCGCCTCGTCGACATGAACCCGCGCTTGCGCGATCTCGGACTGGCTTTCGGCTATTTCGGTTTGCAGGCGAGCGAGGCTGCGCTCCTGCTCGCGCAAACGCTGTTTGTCTACGTAGCCTTCGGCAAGCAGTGCCCGCAGATCGACTATTTCGTCTTGATAGGAGGCCGCCAGCATCTGTTTGCTGGCGATGATGGCCTTGAATCCGCGAATTTGTTCCTCGATTTGTCCGATGGTCTTCTCTTGCAAACCGATTTCACCCAGCAACGAGGTCCGTCGAGTCTGGAAAATTCGTGCTTCACTGTCCCGGGCCTCTTGTACTCGCGGGTCAGCGGGGTCCAGGGTCGGCACCGCCACAGGCTCGGGCAGTGCGTCACGCTCTGCCTCCAACCGGGCCTGCAACTGGAGCGCGGCGATCAGCTGGCTGCGCGTCGTTTCCATTTCCGAACGCGCCTGGGTGTTGTCGAGCACCAACAACACATCGCCGGTTTTCACCAGGTCCCCGTCGTGGACGCGCAGTTCGCGCACGATGCCACCTTCCAGGTGCTGCACCGTCTTGCGGTAACTTTTGACCGTGACCACGCCCGGCGCGAGGGCAGAGCTGTCGAGGGGGGCCAATGCCGCCCAGCCACCGAACAGACCAAAGGTGACCAGCAGCATGAGGTAGCCGACGCGGCGGATCGGCCTGTCATCGACGGGCAACGCGGAGGATGAGTGCTGACTGTTTTGCATGAAATGGCTCATCCGTTTCCTACGGTTGAATCGCGGCAGCCTGGCGGGCCGCGGGTGTTACGTCTCGCAGGCGCGCCAGGACCTGGTCCCGTGGCCCGAACAGACTCAGTTCGCCATGATTGAGCACCAGCAGCTTGTCCACCTGCGCCAGCACGCCGGATCGATGGGTAATGACAAATACCGTGGCCCTGCTCTGCCTGAGCTTTTGCAGCGCCTCGGCGAGCATTTTTTCTCCGGCATCGTCCAGGTTGGAGTTGGGTTCATCGAGCACCACCAGGCGCGGCTCACCGTACAAAGCGCGGGCCAGGCCGATACGTTGTCGCTGGCCGCCGGACAACCCACCGCCATTGGCACCTATCAGGGTGTCGTAGCCATCGGACAGTTGCAGAATCAACTCATGCACGCCCGCCATGCGCGCGGCGGCGACCACGGCAGGTGCGTTCACCGGGCCGAAGCGGGAAATGTTCTGGCTGATCGTCCCTTCGAAGAGTTCGATGTCCTGGGGCAGATAACCGATGTACTGGCCCAACTCCTCCCGACGCCATTGGCTGATGTCCGCACCGTCCAGGCGCACGGTGCCGACCAGGCTTGGCCAGACGCCCAACAACGCCCTGGCCAGGGTCGACTTCCCGGCACCGCTGGGTCCAATGATGCCCACGACCTCGCCCGCGGCCACCTGGAAACTCACACCACGGATAATCGGTTTGCGAGCGTCCGGCGATCCCGCCGAAAGACCCTCGACGCGAATCGCCCCGTCGGGTGCCGGCAACGGCATACGTTCAGGCTCGGCGGCAATCTTGAGCAGCAATTCGTGCAGTCGGGCATATTGCGAGCGGGCGCCCAGGAAGCCTTTCCAGACGCCGATCAACTGATCGATGGGCGCCAACGCACGCCCTAGCAAAATCGAGCCGGCAATCATCAGCCCGGACGAAATCTCGTGATTGATCGTCAAATAGGCGCCCAGGCCCAGCACCAGCGACTGAACGATCTGCCGGAACGTCCTGGACACCGACGTCATGGTCGCGGCACGGTCGCTGGCCAGGCTTTGCAGGGCGAGAATCTTATGGGTTCGCCCGCTCCAGTGCTCGCGCAAGCTGGCAAGCATGCCCATGGATTCCACCACTTCGGCATTGCGCAAGCTTTTGTTGGTGAACGCAGTGGCCGCCATTTGTTCACGGTTGGCAGCCTGCAGCGGCGAGTGGGTGAGCTTTTCGTTGGCAAAGGCCAGCGCGCCCAGCAACACGGCACTCACGATCCCCATCCAGCCGTACCAGGAGTGAAACATGAACATGACAGCCAGGTAGATCGGGATCCACGGCGCATCGAAAAATGCAAACAGGCCGTTGCCCGTCAGGAACTGGCGCAAACCGTTCAGGTCGCTCAAGGGCTGGGCCGTGGCATTCATGCCACTGGTATTGAGCGCCTGCTTGAAACTGGCGTCGAACAGACGCTGGCTCAGCAGCGTGTCCAGTCGAGTACTGATCCGCACCATGATTCGCGAACGGACCCACTCCAAACCACCCATCGTGATCATCAACAGCAACATGATCAGCGTCAGCATCAACAGCGTCGACAGGCTGGCGCTGCCTACCGCGCGGTCATACACCTGCAGCATGTAGAACGAAGGAACCAGCATCAGCAAGTTGACAAAGAAACTGAAAAAACCAACGGAAAGAAAACTGCCTTTGCAGACGGCAAGGGCGCCTTCCAGTTCGGTCCTGACGTGGGCTGACATGGTTCATCACCTGAGGTCCGATTCTGGTCAAACCTGAAAAATCACAAGGGCACAGGCGCGCGAACGCCTGGAATATCTTTCGGCGAGACACCCCTGGAGCGCCCGCACAATCGGATCTACCGCGCTGTATCGGCACACCTGTGCGGTTCTTAAGGAAAAATTGAAATTGATGTGACAGGTGATACGCCACGCAGGATGGCCCTGCGCGGCGGGCGACACAAGATCAAATACTCAAGTCTCAGCCTCCCAACGACGAAACAGCACGCTGGCATTGACTCCACCGAACCCGAACCCATTGGAGAGCGCATGGGTAATCGGCATCTTCCTGGCCTTCAAGCCAACCAGATCAAGCCCAGCGGCAGCCTCGTCAGGATGAATCAGGTTCAGGGTCGGCGGCACGATCTGGTCACGCAGCGCCAATACCGTGAAAACCGCTTCAATGCCCCCGGCCGCGCCCAGCAGGTGGCCGGTAGCCGATTTAGTCGAGGTAATCGCCACCCCGGAGTGCGTGCCGAACACTGAACGAATCGCCGCCAGTTCCCCACTGTCGCCGACCTGGGTAGACGTCGCGTGGGCATTGATATGCTGCACGTCGGCTGGGCTGACAGCGGCCTGGCGCAACGCCTGTTCCATTGCGCGGCGGGCGCCGTTGCCATCTTCCGGGCCGGCCGTCAGGTGGTAGGCATCGGCGCTGGTGCCATAACCGACCAGTTCGGCCAGGGGCTTGGCCCCACGCGCCAAGGCGTGTTCCAGCGACTCGATGACCAGCAACCCCGCGCCTTCGGCCATGACAAAGCCGTCGCGATCACGGTCGAAGGGGCGCGAAGCTTCCTGCGGGCGGGCGGCAAAACCGGTGGAGAGCGCCCTGGCCGCCGCGAAACAACCCAGGGTCACGCGATCGATCGCCGCCTCGGTACCGCCGCAAACGGCAATGTCCGCCTCCCCGCTCCTGATCAGCCGGGCCGCATCGCCGATGGCCTGGACGCCGGCCGCACAGGCGGTTACCGGTGCACCGAGGGGGCCTTTGAGGCCATGCCGGATGGACACGTGGCCGGCCGCCATGTTGGCGAGAAACGCCGGTGCAGAGAACGGTGACAGCCGACGCGGCCCCCGCGAGTCGGTGGTGCGTATGGCATCGGCAATGGCGCCAAACCCACCCACGCCCGATGAAATGATCGTCGCGGTCCGCTCCTGGTCGGCGGCTTCAGTCGGATGCCAGCCCGCCTGCTCCAGGGCCTCATGGGCGGCCACCAGCGCAAACTCGATGAAGCGATCCATTTTCTTGCGATCCTTGGGCGCGATAAAGCGTTCCGGGTCATAACCGGCAACGGAATCCTCTTCCAGAGAGGGCACCTGGCCGCCAACCCCGACGCCGGTACCCTCAGTGAACGCCTCGGGCAGGCTACGGATGCCGGAACGCCCAGCCAGCAGCCGCTGCCAGACGTGCTCCACGCCACAACCCAGCGGACCGACGATGCCGACGCCCGTGACTACAATGCGTGTTTGACCTGCTGCAATACTCATGGAAACCTCTTCAGTTCTGTAGGCGCTCACTGGAGCGGTATGCGATTAATCGCTTATGCCAGGGTTGCTGTTTCAGTTTGAACGGTATTGACCGGACGGATCTTGAACCAGATGGCATACATCGCCGGCAGGAACACCAGCGTTATGATGGTGCCGACGAAAGTGCCGCCAATCAGGGTGTAGGCCAGCGTTCCCCAGAAAACGGAATGGGTCAGCGGGATGAATGCCAGGATCGCCGCCAGCGCCGTCAGCAGCACCGGACGAGCCCGCTGCACCGTGGCTTCGATGACCGCGTGGAACGGGTCCAGCCCCTCCTTTGCGTTCTGATGGATCTGCCCGATCAGGATCAGCGTGTTGCGCATCAGGATGCCCGACAGCGCAATCAGCCCCACCAGGGCGTTGATGCCAAATGGCTGGTGGAAAATCAGCAGCGTCGGCACCACGCCGATCAACCCCAGCGGCGCAGTGAAGAACACCATGATCATGGCCGAGATCGAGCGCACCTGGACGATGATGATCAGCAGCGTCAGGGCAATCATGATCGGCACCAGCGGCACGATGGCCTGGCCGGCTTTGCCGGACTCCTCGATAGCCCCTGCCTGCTCGATCCGGTAGCCGCCGGGCAGCGTGTCGATGATCGGCTGCAGTTGCTTGATGATCGCACTCGACACATCCGGCGGTTGCAGGCCTTCGGCAATGTCGCCGCGCACGATAATGGTCGGGGTCCGGTCACGGCGGCGCAGGATCGGATCCTCCATGCGCACGTCCACTTCGCCAACCTGGGACAACGGAATACGCTGCCCCGCCGCGCCCACCAGGGTAAAACCCTCGATCCGGGCCGGATCGAGGCGGATATCCCCGGCGGCGCGTCCCATCACCTGCACCGAACGAATGTCCTCGCGAACCGCCGTGATCGGCACCCCGGCCAGCAGGAATTGCAGTTGCTCGGCGACGGCACTGGACGTCAGTCCAACCGCCTGCAAGCGATCCTGATCCAGATTGAAATGCAACGTCGGCGTCAGTGGGCCCCAGTCGGTGTTGACGGTCCTCATCATCGGGTTGGCTTGCATGATGTCTTGGACGCGGCTTGCGATCTCCCGCAGTTTCGACGGGTCAGGTCCCATCACCCGGTAGGCCACAGGAAAGGGTGAGTACGGACCAAAGACAATTTGCGTCGCCCTGACCCGTGCCTCCGGGGCCAGTCCTTCAGCAACCGCTTCGCGCAGGCGGAACTTGAGGGCTTCCCGTGCTTCCTGGTTGTCTGTCAGCACCACGATCTTGGCGAAAGATGGATCCGGCAGTTCCGGCGCGATCGCCAGGAAAAAGCGCGGTGCGCCCTGCCCGATATAAGCCGTGACGATTTTGGCTTGCGCCTGTTTCTGCAGCCACGCCTCAACCTTGGCGGTGGCGGCGCTGGTCTGCTCGATGGAGGTGCCATAGGGCATTTGTACTTCGATCATGACCTCGGGACGGTCCGAGGTCGGGAAGAACTGCTTCTTGACCTGGCCCATGCCCAGGATGGCGACCACAAACAGTGTGATGACGGTGCCGGCCACCAGCCATTTGCGGGCGATCACCCGCGTCAGGATTCGCCGGAAGCGGTTGTAGCGTGGGGTGTCATAGATGGCCGCCTGCCCGCCTTCGACCTTCTTGATGTCCGGCAACATCTTCACCCCCAGGTAGGGGGTGAACGCTACCGCGACCACCCAGGAGGCGATCAGGGCAATGCCGACGATCCAGAACATGTTGCTGGTGTATTCGCCAGCGGTGGACTGGGCGAAGCCGTTGGGCATGAAGCCGATCGCCGTCACCAGCGTACCGGACAGCATCGGGGCGGCCGTGTGGCTCCAGGCGTACGCGGAGGCCTTGATCCGGTCGTAGCCCTCCTCCATTTTCACCACCATCATTTCGATCGCGATGATGGCGTCGTCCACCAGCAGCCCGAGGGCCAGAATCAGCGAGCCCAGAGTGATCCGGTCGAAGTTCTTGCCGGTGGCCGCCATCACCACAAACACGATGGCCAGGGTCAAGGGTACTGCCGCCGCGACCACGATCCCGACGTGCCAGCCCATACTGATGAAGCAGACGACCATCACCACCAGCAAGGCCACGAAGAACTTGACCATGAATTCGTCGACCGCCGAGCTGATGTTCACCGCCTGATCGGTCACCTTGGTCAGCGTCATGCCCAGCGGCATGCCTTCATTGATCTTGCTTGTCTCGGCGTCGAGCGCCTTGCCCAGGTCGAGGCCGTTCCAGCCCTCGCGCATGATCACGCCCAGCAACAACGCCTCTTCGCCGTTGTTACGCACCAGGAAGGTGGCCGGGTCTTCATAGCCACGCTCAACCGTCGCTACGTCCGAGAGCTTCAACGTACGCCCCTGGATGGCCAACGGCGTGTCGCGGATTTTCTCCAAGGTATCGAAGGCGCCCTCCACCCGCAGGAAAACCTGCGGCCCCTTGGTTTCGATGGAGCCAGCGGGCGTCAGTACGTTCTGGCTGTTCAGTGCGGCGAAGATGTCCTGGGGAGAAACACCCAAGGTCGCCAGTCGGTCATGGGAGAAGGAAATGAAAATGCGCTCGGCCTGTTCGCCGATGATGTTGACCTTCTTCACTCCCGCCACATGCAACAGGCGCTGGCGCAGAACCTCGGCATCACGCACCAGCAGGCGCTGCGGCTCGCCCTTGGCCTTGAGGGCGAAAAGCGCGAACGTCACATCCGAGTACTCGTCGTTGACCAGTGGCCCGATCACCCCCGCTGGCAGCTTGGTGGCTTCGTCGTCGAGCTTCTTGCGCGCCTGGTAGAACTCCTCCTGCACCTGCGAGGGTGGCGTGCGGTCCAGCAGCGAAACCATGGTGAAAGCCAGACCGGGACGAGTGTAGGTTTCCGAGCGGTCGTACCATTTCAGTTCTTGCAGGCGTTTTTCCAGCGGCTCGGCGACCTGGTCCTGCATCTCCTGCGCCGTCGCCCCCGGCCATGCAGTAATGACGGTCAGTTGCTTGACCGTGAACGGCGGATCCTCCGCGCGGCCAAGCTTGAAGAACGCGAGGGTCCCGGCGACAGCGATCAGGAAAATCAGAAATACCGTGATGGCGCGCTCGCGCACGGCGAGCGCCGAAAGATTGAAGCTCATTGGCGGCTCTCCGCGACGTTCGCATCGCCCTGTGCAAGCAGCCGGACGGGCTCGCCTTCACGCAGCAGATGTGCGCCCAGGCCGACAATGCGCTCACCGACGTTGAGACGGCCTGCAACGCGCGCCGCGTCGTCGCTCAAGCCCAAGACCTGGACGGGACGCCAAGTCACTTTTGCCGGCTCGCCGTCGATGACCCACACGCCAGTGCCGTTGCCGGGGTCGTACAGCGCCGCAATCGGCACTTGCAGCACCTGCCCCTGGGCCACGCCCTCGGCGATACGCAGTGTGACGGTCGAGCCCAGCGGTGCATTAGCCAGGGCGCCCTCCAGGACATAGCGCGCTTCAAAGGTACGGGTCACCCGGTCAGCCGAATCGGAAAGCAGCCTGAGCCTGGCGGCGACCGCCCCGCTGGTGTTGCCATACAGTGTCGCCTGGGCGCTGGACCCGACGGCCGGCCGCAAGGTCTCGGGCAGTTGCACAACGGCTTCGCGCTGCCCGGCTCGAGCCAGTCGGACCACCGGTTGCCCCGGACTGACGACCTGCCCCGGCTCGGCGAGCGTTTCCATCACCACACCATCGGCGTCGGCGAGGAGCACCGCATAGCCGGACGCGTTGCGGGCCACGTCGGCTTGCGCCTCGGCGGCACTGAGCTGCGCCTTCGCGGTATCGGCGGCGGCTTTGATCTGGTCATAGCCCGACGCCGAAATCGCCCCGGCGGCCACCAGCTCGCGATAGCGAGCTTCATCGTCAGCGGTCTGCTTGGCCCGGGCGCGGGCGGCCGTGACAGCCTCTTGCTGGGCTCGCGCCTGCAAGCCCAGGTCGATGGGGTCCAGGCGCATCAGCGGCTGGCCCTTCTTGACGGTCTGACCGGCGTCCACCAAGCGCTCCAGGACCTTGCCTGATACACGGAAGCCCAGGTCGCTCTGAACGCGGGCCGCCACCACGCCGGTGAAAGAGCGAGCGCCGACGGAGGAACCCTGCACTTGCGCAACCCTCACCAGAGGAGCAAGCGTGCGCGGATCGGTGGCAGTGGATGAGTCGCCACACGCCGTGAGGACAAGAGGCAACAAGCAAGCGGCAAGGGTGACAGGTCGGAGCCGGAGCATAGGTTCCCTTTACTGAACGGAGGATTGGGAACTCATTCTTGCGCTCGTGACCAATACTGTCAATGGTCACATATCACCCGATAGTTTATGCAAGCTGATTTTTTACAGATACCCAGTAAATACTGCGCTTTCAATTCCGAAGGCCACTTCCAGCACTAATTGACAGGGTGTGACCATCATATAATATGGTCACAAATGTCGATCCCAAGGAAACGTCAATGCCCCCCCTGCGCCCCCTTGCTTTTTTAGTAAGCGCCAGCTTGATAACCGGCTGCGCGGTCGGTCCGGACTATCGGCGCCCCGATGCTGCGCTTTCGGATCGTTTTCTGGGCCAGTCTTCTGTCGAACAAAGGACCGGCACAACGCGGACCAGTCTCACAGTCTGGTGGGAGGGTTTTGGCGACCCGGTGCTGACCGATTTCATCACCAAGGCGCTGGAGCAGAACCTCGACCTTGCCCAGGCGACAGCGCGCGTTGCCCAGGCACGGGCAGGTCTTGGCGCCGCCAACGCCGCCTTGCTGCCGTCGGGAAATATCAGCGGCCAGGCCGCACGGGCCTATCAATCCGTCGAGACGCCGCTGGGCCAAGTGCTCGATTCAACCCCCGGTTATGATCGATATGGAAATAGCTATTCAATGGACCTGGGCGCGAGCTGGGAGCTGGATGTGTTTGGTGGCCTGCGACGCGGACGCGAAGCTGCATTGGCCGAGTACCAGGCCTCCGAGGCCGGGGCCGCAGCCACGCGGTTGACCGTCGCCGCGCAGACCGCTGACATCTACATCACCCTGCGCGGCTTGCAAGCGCGGCTGGATATTGCGAACCACCAGGTCAAGACTCAGCAGGACCTGCTGGAAAAAGTCCAGTTGCTCTACAGCAAAGGGCTCGCCGCCAGCTATCAGGTCCGCCAGACCGAGGGCGCGCTTGCCCAGGTCCAGGCAACGGTACCGGTCCTGCAAACCGGGCTGGATGCCGCCATGAATGCACTGGATGTCATGCTCGGCACGCCGCCAGGTACCCACCGCCCGCAGCTGACCGAGACGGGTAGCATCCCCCTGCCCCCACAAATCAGCGAGATGGGTACGCCGGCTGATTTGCTGCGCCGCCGGCCGGACCTCATTGTCGCCGAGCGCCGTCTCGCCGCCTCCAATGCCCGCATCGGTGAAGCCGTCGCCGAGTACTATCCAAAATTTTCCCTCAGCGCGTTGCTCGGCAGCGCCACTACGGCCTCTGCCGGGCACCTTTTCTCCGGCGGCGCCAGCCAGGCGTCGGGGGCACTGGGACTGCGCTGGAGGCTGTTCGATTTTGGCCGGATCAACGCCCAGATCGACCAGGCCAAGGGACAGGAGGCCGAGGCGCTGGCCGCTTACCGCCAGTCCGCGCTGCGCGCCACCGAGGATGTCGAGAATGCCTTCTCCGCCTTGGTCAACCGAGAAGCGCAGGCCACGACGCTCAGCGCAGGCGAAGCATCATTGAGCGAGGCCCGTCGATCATCCTTTATTGCCTATCAGAAAGGCACGGCCAGCCTGATCGATGTCCTCAACGCCGACGAAACGCTGCTCCAGGCATCCGATGCCCGGGCACAAGCACGGACGGAATCGGCACGGGCGGCGGTCGCGGCATTCAGGGCGCTCGGTGGCGGCTGGCAAGCGCCGCAGCCACCCCAGCCCATCGCGAGCCGATGATCTGTCATGAACACCAGGCTGTCATCGCGAGCAAGCTCGCTCCCACAGGGTTAACGCTCATTTCCTGTGGGAGCGAGCTTGCTCGCGATCAGGCAAACACAGCTTTTTCAATCTTCCACCGGAGTCCAGCCACATGAAAACCAATGAGAATTCCTGGGTGCTCATCACGGGCGCTTCAAGCGGCTTTGGCGAGGAGTTCGCCCGGCAATACGCAGCGCAGGGAAACTCCCTCGTTCTGGTAGCCCGCAGGCTGGAGAAACTAGAAGCGCTGTCAAAAGAACTGCGTGAGCGTTTTGGCATCGAGGTGATCAACGAACAAGTCGACCTGTCTTCGATTCCGGCAGTCATCGCGCTGCACAAGCGGCTGGTTCAACAAGGTATTGCGGTTGATGTGCTCATCAACAACGCCGGCCATGGATTGCAGGGCCCGTTCCTGGGCCACGCCATTGACCAATCCCTGGCAATGATCAATCTGGACATCGCCAGCCTGACCACCATGACTCGCCTCTTTGCCCAGGACATGCGCATCCGCCGCCGCGGCCACATTTTGCAGGTCGCCAGCTTGCTTTCCTATCAAGGCGTGAAAAATTTCGCGGTCTATTCAGCGGCCAAGGCCTACGTGCTGCGCTTCTCCGAGGCACTGCATCAGGAACTCAAGGGCGACGGTGTCGTCGTGACCGCACTGTGCCCAGGCATGTCGGATACCGGGTTTGCACAGAGTGCCAACCAGACCCTCACGCCAGCGCTGAAAATGGTGATGATGCAACCCGAGCCAGTGGTTCGCGCAGGCATCCGCGCCCTGCAAGCCGGGCGCATGAGTGTGGTACCCGGCTTCGGCAACAAGGCGCTCACAGTATTGACCTGGGCCACGCCACGCCGATTTCACCAGCGTCTCATGGCGAATGTCATGGGGGCATGAATGCGCTGCGGCGAAGGACCGGGAGCCGCAATGGCTCCCGGCACACGCCCTATTGCGTTAGAAACGATAGCTGACTGAAGTACCAAAACCGCTGGCACTGTTCCGGTATTTGGAACTGTATGCGCCACGGGTCGACGAGGTTTCATTGATGCGCACGCTTTCTTCCTGCAAGTAGGAGTAAGCCACGTCGAGCGTCACCTCTTCCACTGGCGTCCAGCCGGCACCGAAGCTGAGCACCGTGCGGTCGCCGGTTGGTATCCGAGGCCCACGATTGGTGTTGTTGGCGGGCGACTGGTCGACCGACAAGCCCGCGCGCAGGACCCATTGATCGTTGAGCTTATACGCGGCACCGATGGCATGGGCCCAGGTGTCATGCCAATTCTGTTCTTCGCTGACGGTGCTCAACGCGCCGCTCAGCAGCGCAGGCAGGCCGGAGTTCTCGATGGTCAATTCTTTGAAGCGGCTCCAGCGCGTCCAGGTACTTCCCAAGTACATCGTCCAGTCGTCATTGAGCTGATGCGTGACTGAGATGTCCACGGACTCCGGAGTATCCACATCCAGCGACGCGTCATAGCTGCGGCCGCTTACCCCCAACACGCTGAAAATACCGCCGGTGAGCTTGGACTTGGCGTCCAGGTGGTAACTGACCTTGGAGTGGTAAGTCAGCCCCAGGCGAGTCCGGTCCGTCGCCTGCACCAGGATGCCGGCGTTGAAGCCGAGCGCCGTATCGTCGCCATTGCTCTTGAGCTTGCCGTCGTTACTGCCGGGGCTGAGGGGATTGGGCACCATCCCGGAGATCTCACCACTGATCCGGTTGATGGTCGGACCAAACCCGATCGATACCTTGTCGTTGAAGGCATAGCTGACGGTAGGCTGGAAGGTCAGCGTCGTCACTTCGCTTTTGTTGCCGTAATAACGCCCGGCAAAGTCGCTGCCATAATCGGTGATCAAACCAAACGGCACATAAAAACCAACGCCGACAGCCCAATGCTCATCCACCGGCTTGACGTAGTAACCCATCGGCACCGTGGTGGTCGGTACCATGTCACCATCCTCTCGGCCACCGAAAGTGCTGCGGGTCTGACTGATATCGCTTTGGGTAAGCAGTGTCGCAGCGCCCAGGCTGACCTGCTCTTTCTTCAGGCGAGACATGCCCGCCGGGTTGCCGAAGACAGTACTGGCATCTTCAGCGGAAGAGGACCGCCCGGCAAAACCCGAGCCCATCCCACTGATGCTTTGTTCGTTCAGCGCAAAGCCGCTGGCAAACACTTGGGATGTTGCAAACGCAACGGCGAGACTCATGGGGGTCTTGAGCAAGATTCTTTTCATTATTAGGACTCTAGGAACAACTGCTGGGGGAACGGTTTGTTTTTCTACTAGGTAAAAATCGCCACGGTCTGACGCGCCCAAAGCACCCGCCGACCGCTTTCGTCCCAGATCTCCATATCCTGTAGCGAGTAGCCTTCCAAGGCTTGCTGACTGAACGAGCTGATGAGGAACCATTCGCCGCTCACGGCGGGCTGCGGCAGATCGATTGTCCAGGAAGCCGAGCTGATGGCTGCCGGCTCTGTGAAGCAGGTCATCGCGGCGGGCGGCAGACTGTCAGCGAGGGCGATCAAAGCCACCGCCGGGTCCACCCCCTGGGCATCCAGGTGACGAACCCACATCAGTAACTCGGGAGTTTTAGCCCCGGACACCGGCAGTGATCCACCCGCAGGGCGCATTTCGAAGTTGAAGGCGCAAGCAGGTGCAACGGTGTTGTCCAGCGCCAGCGTGGCGTACCGCGACGCATCCTTCACCAAAGGGCATCCCCATGCCTCATGGGTAATCCTGCTGGCTCGTGGTTGAGCGAACAGCAAGGTCGTGCGCAGAGCCAGCTCATCGCCCGACTTGCAATCGACAGACACCGAAGTCACGGATCGCCCTTCGCGCAACACGCTTGTATCGAATGTCTGGGCTTGCGTGACCGGACCTATGAATGACACCTGCGCCGACTTGAACGGAGGAAAGCCCTGTGGGCGTTCGCGCAGAACCGCCTCCAACGACAACGCCGCCGAAAGACCACCGAAGATCGTGCGACCCTGCTGCCAATTGGCGGGAGCAACGAACGGCACGCTTGGATCGAACTGGGCCAGCACTTGAGCAAAACTGGTCATTTGGACGTCCCCGGACCGGCCTGAACGTGAACCCGCAAGAAGCATCGCTAAAGGGATCACTGAAAGTCGATGCCATACTTATTCATGTGACCATTTATGTCAATAGTCACACAACAGGTAAAAAGAGACTACTCAGTCAGGTACAACCCGAATGCAAGGGAAGTCGTTTTTGAATCGGGACGGCTACTCGTCGCAGCCGTCCCTCAGGGCATCAAGCTACGCAGGATGAGGTTGGCGGTGAGCGTCGGCGCCACCTCGACATGATCGAGGCTGTACTGCAGCAATAGAGGATTGACGAAAGGCCGAAGGGTCAGGTGTATCGCCTCAACGGTTTCATCCAGGGGCGTCTTGCGTTCGAACTCACCGCTTTCGCGCCCTTCCCGTACGACCTGCACCACGAATTGCTTGATCCGTGCGTCATACACCTGGGAGCTGGGCCAGCGTTCCGACGCGGAGAATGCGGCAATATCGTAGAGCTTGCGATCATTGAAGAACAGGTCGATCCCCGTGGTAATCAGGGTCTTGACCAGGCGGCGAAAGCGCTCGGTCGAAGAGAGCCCTTCCTCGCTGATGGCCTCCTCCACGGCCGCAACGATCTTCGCAAGACAGCTGGAGCAAATGGCTTCGCCAATCGCCTGCTTGGAATCGAAAAACTTGTAGATGTAGGCCTTGGAAAAGCCGATGGCCTTGGCCAGGTCAGACACGGTGGTCTTGGCGTAGCCGTATTGGCTGAAATGCTCGTTGGCCGCCGCGACAATCTGGTCGCGAATGTCATGGTCGGCTGGGCCGCGAGTGCTGGGCGAAGGTGAAGTTGGCTGATTCATGGAAGCAGCTTACGCATCCCTGCGAGGGATGACAACTTGTGACCACTTATGAACATCGTCACAAAACAGCCGTCCGTCAGTTACGCACGCCCTGCTCCCTCGCCACAAGAACTCCCGATTTATCCGTGTCATTTGGCAAAAAGCTGGCTCATATCCTTGAAGGCCTTGAATTCAAGGGCATTGCCACACGGATCGAACAGGAACATCGTGGCTTGCTCGCCAACCTGCCCTTTGAAGCGGACGTAGGGTTCAATCACAAACTCCGTGCCGAAAGATCTCAATCGTTCAGCCAGTGCCTCCCACGCCTCCCAAGCCAAAACAACACCAAAGTGCGGGACGGGCACATCGTGCCCGTCCACCGGATTGCTCTGGGCGCTTTCCTGGGAAGCGGTCTTGGGTTGCTCATGAATCACCAGTTGGTGACCGTAGAAATTGAAATCGACCCACTGGCTGCTGGAACGGCCTTCTTCCAGGCCAAACACTTCACCATAAAAAGTACGGGCGGCAGCAAGATCGTAGACCGGAATCGCCAGATGGAACGGAGAAAGGCTCATTGAGAGTCCTCTTACGTGTGAGGTTGGGCCATCGTAGCGCCGCGCTTGCGGTAAGAAAACCCTACAGACCGTGTCCAAGCGATGCTGGGAGAGGACGGTTTTTTCGCGGCAGGACCTCGCAGCGCAGTCCGCCGTGCAGGTACACATCCAAATTGACGGCTTGCGCCGAGCAAATGATCTATACCTTCAGAAGCACAGTCGGGCCAAGGCGGCGGCACTGACGTGATGGGATGGAGCGGTTGTGGCGAATCCTGCTGGATCGCTGCATCATGCGCTGCCTTATATAAGAAGCTGGCCTGTAGACGTTGTTTCCGGCGCCTCGTACGCCGGGATTGGCGCACCACTTTCAATGCCTGAAGTATCGTCCATGAGCCTGACTACACGCGTTTTGAACGCATCAACCAAAGCACTTTACCGGCTTTGTCTGTTACTGCCGCTGCTGGCTTCCCATGAGGCGAGCGCTGAGTCTCCGGTCATTGAACTGCACATTCTCGACGCACCGCCGCTGACGTTCGTCAACGACCCCAGGGGCCACGGAATCGTGGGCGATGTCGCTGTAGCCGCGATGACCAGGGCCGGGTACACCGTAAAGATCCATGTGCTTCCCTGGGCCCGGGCGCAAAAGCATGTCAGTGAAGAACATGATCACTTGATCACCCCCCTGTCACGAATCCCCACTCGTGAGGATCGCTTCACCTGGATCGCCTCGATCATGCCCATGGAGCGCGCCTTTTTCAGCCTCGAGCGGCGGGTGAGCAGCTTCGCCCAAGCGAAAGAAACCTACCGCAAGATCGGCGTCGGCCTGGGCAGTGCACAGGAAGATATCCTGCGCAGCGAAGGGTTCAGCGATGAGCAGATCTATCCGTTGGCCATCGGCGACAATCCCGCTCAGATGCTATTGATGGGCCGTATCGATGCCTGGTTCAACGGCGTGCCGGAGAGTCGTTACATCTGGCCGAAGGTGTCCAAGCGCAAGCTGCTCATGAGTTCGGTTGGCAGCAACGCCGACCTTTACCTGGCCTGCTCCAAACAATGCTCGCCAGAAATGGTCGAGCATTTGCGCGACGCGGTTGAAGCGCTCCGCGCGGATGGGACCGTCAAGCGTGTCCATGACGTTTATTTGCCGCGATAGGCTGTGGCGGGGGGAGCCGGACTAGAGCCCTCATTGATGGCTTATATCATTCTGAATGATAGTTACCTTTGCTTCATTCGATTCGTTCCTGTGCCTTGCGCCACGCATCATCCGCCCATTCTCAATACATTGGCGGATGCTATCCATGGAACATTCACTTTCAAAACTGCGTTTTCCCCTCGCGCTGCTGGCGGTGCTGGTGATGAGCGCCTGCGGCAAGACTCCCGACACGGCAGCGTCCATGCCGCCGGCCAAAGTCAGTGTGGCCAAGGTGTTGGAGCAACCTGTCAACGAATGGGATGAGTTCACCGGCCGCCTCGAGGCACCAGAAACCGTCGAGATCCGCCCGCGGGTTTCCGGACAGATCGACGAAGTGGCCTTCACCGAAGGCGCATTGGTCAAGAAAGGCGACCTGCTGTTCCAGATCGACCCACGCCCCTTCCAGGCTGAAGTGCGTCGTCTCGAAGCCCAACTGGCCCAAGCCCGCGCCACCGCTACCCGCAGCGAGAACGAAGCCCAGCGTGGCGAACGCCTGCGCTTGAGCAACGCCATTTCCGCCGAGCTGGCGGACTCGCGCACCACCGCCGCCCAGGAAGCCCGTGCCGCCGTCGCGGCTATCCAGGCGCAATTGGACCTGGCCAAGCTGAACCTGAGCTTCACCCGCGTCACCTCGCCCATCAGCGGGCGTGTCAGCCGCGCGCAGATTACTGCCGGCAACCTGGTGACCGCCGACGTCACGCCGCTGACCAGCGTGGTATCCACCGACAAGGTCTACGCCTACTTCGACGCCGACGAGCGTGTCTTCCTCAAGTACACCCAACTCGCCCGCCAGGGCCAGCGCGGCCAAGCCACGCCGGTCTACATGGGCCTGTCCAACGAAGACGGCAACCCGCACCTGGGGCAGATGAACTTCGTCGACAACCAGGTCAACCCGCAGACCGGCACCATTCGCGGTCGCGCCGTGTTCGACAACAAGGACGGCGCCTACACCCCAGGCCTGTACGCTCGCCTGAAGCTGGTGGGCAGCGGGACCTACTCTGCCGTGCTGATCAACGACGAAGCCGTGGGCACCGACCTGGGCAAGAAATTCGTGCTGGTGATGGACGCCGAGAACAAGCCGGCCTACCGCGCTGTCGAGCTGGGGCCGAAGATCGAAGGCCTGCGCATCGTGCGCAACGGCTTGAGCAAGGATGACACCATCATCGTCAAGGGGCTGCAACGGGCTCGCCCTGGCTCGCCGGTCACGCCTGAAACCGTGCCGATGGCCAGTGAAGAAACCATTGCCGCCCTGGCAGCACAACGTAAAGCGCTCGAAGCCAGCAACCTGCCCCAAGTCGCGCCATCCAAGGCAGCGTCAGGCTCGGCAGGCAAACTGGCCGCTGCGACCCCACGCGGTTAAGGGACTGAATCCAAAATGAAATTTTCCCAGTTCTTCATTTCGCGGCCGATCTTCGCAGCAGTGCTTTCGCTGCTGATCCTGATCGCCGGCGCCATCTCGCTGTTCCAACTACCGATCAGCGAATACCCGGAAGTCGTGCCGCCAACCGTGGTCGTACGCGCCAACTTCCCTGGCGCCAACCCCAAGGTCATCGGCGAAACCGTAGCCGCGCCCCTGGAACAAGCCATCACCGGCGTCGAGAACATGCTGTACATGTCCTCGCAGTCCACCGCTGACGGCAAGATCACCTTGACCATCACCTTCGCCCTGGGCACCGACCTGGACAACGCCCAGGTGCAGGTGCAGAACCGCGTCACCCGGACCGAGCCCAAGCTGCCGGAAGAAGTGACCCGGATCGGTATCACGGTGGACAAGGCCTCGCCCGACCTGACCATGGTCGTGCACTTGACCTCGCCAGACCAACGCTACGACATGCTCTACCTGTCCAACTACGCCCTGCTCAATATCAAGGATGAGCTGGCGCGCTTGGGCGGCGTAGGTGATGTGCAGTTGTTCGGCATGGGTGACTACTCCCTGCGGGTCTGGCTGGATCCGAACAAGACCGCTTCGCGCAACCTGACCGCCACTGACGTGGTCACCGCGATCCGTGAACAGAACCGCCAGGTGGCGGCCGGCGCCCTGGGTGCGCCGCCAGCGCCGAATGCCCAGGCGTTCCAGCTGTCGATCAACACCCAGGGCCGCCTGGTGAACGAGGAAGAGTTCGAGAACATCATCATTCGCTCCGGCGCCGACGGCGAGATCACGCGCTTGAAGGACATCGCCCGGGTCGAGCTGGGTTCCAGCCAATATGCCCTGCGTTCGCTGCTGGACAATCAGCCGGCCGTGGCGATCCCGATCTTCCAGCGCCCGGGTTCCAACGCGATCCAGATCTCCAACGACGTTCGCGAGAAGATGGAAGAGCTGAAGAAG
Organism: Pseudomonas sp. R151218B TE3479; assembly: GCF_053629195.1. Taxonomy (NCBI): domain Bacteria; kingdom Pseudomonadati; phylum Pseudomonadota; class Gammaproteobacteria; order Pseudomonadales; family Pseudomonadaceae; genus Pseudomonas; species Pseudomonas sp. R151218B TE3479. The sequence continues at coordinate 4,200,581 of NZ_JBRJHV010000001.1, read as the reverse complement.
GGCTTCCCCGCCGGGATGGACTACAGCATCGTCTATGACCCGACGATCTTCGTGCGGGGCTCCATCGAAGCGGTGGTCCACACCCTGTTTGAAGCCCTGATTCTCGTGGTGCTGGTGGTGATCCTGTTCCTGCAGACCTGGCGTGCCTCGATCATTCCCCTGGTGGCGGTGCCGGTTTCGCTGATCGGTACGTTCGCGGTGATGCACCTGTTCGGCTTCTCGTTGAACGCCCTGTCGCTGTTCGGCCTAGTTCTGGCCATCGGTATCGTGGTGGACGACGCCATCGTGGTGGTGGAGAACGTCGAGCGAAACATCGAGCTTGGACTCACCCCCGTGGAGGCGACCAAGCGCGCCATGGGCGAAGTGACCGGCCCGATCATCGCCACCGCCCTGGTGCTGTGCGCGGTCTTCGTTCCGGCGGCGTTCATCAGCGGCTTGACCGGTCAGTTCTATAAACAGTTTGCCCTGACCATTGCCATCTCCACGGTCATCTCGGCGATCAACTCCCTGACCCTGTCGCCGGCCTTGGCCGCGGTGCTGCTCAAGGGCCATGACGCGCCCAAGGACCGTTTCTCCAAGTTCCTGGACAAGGTATTCGGTGGCTGGCTGTTCCGTCCGTTCAACCGTTTCTTCGAGCGGGCCAGCCATGGCTACGTGGGTACCGTCGCTCGGGTGATCCGCAGCAGCGGCATCGCTCTGGTGCTCTACGCCGGCCTGATGGTGCTGACGTTCTTCGGCTTCTCCACCACTCCGACCGGCTTCGTGCCTGGCCAGGACAAGCAATACCTGGTGGCCTTCGCCCAACTGCCGGACGCCGCGAGCCTGGATCGCACCGAAGACGTGATCAAACGCATGTCCGACCTGGCCCTCAAGCAACCAGGCGTTGAAAGCGCCGTAGCCTTCCCCGGCCTGTCGATCAATGGTTTCACCAACAGCCCGAACGCCGGCATCGTATTCGTGACCCTCAAGCCCTTCGACGAACGCAAGGACCCGAGCATGTCGGCCGGCGCCATCGCCGGTGCCTTGAACGGCAAGTACTCGGAGATCCAGGAAGCCTACATGGCGATCTTCCCGCCGCCGCCGGTACAGGGCCTGGGCACGATCGGTGGTTTCCGCCTGCAAATCGAGGACCGGGGCAACCTGGGCTACGACGAGCTGTACAAAGAAACCATGAACATCATCACCAAGAGCCGCAGCGTGCCGGAACTGGCCGGGTTGTTCACCAGCTATACCGTGAACGTGCCCCAGGTCGATGCCGCCATCGACCGTGAAAAAGCCAAGACCCATGGCGTGGCCGTCAGCGACATCTTCGACACCCTGCAGATCTACCTGGGGTCGCTGTATGCCAACGACTTCAACCGCTTCGGTCGCACCTATCAGGTCAACGTCCAGGCCGAGCAGCAGTTCCGTCTCGAGTCGGACCAGATCGGCCAGCTCAAGGTGCGCAACAACCGTGGCGAGATGATCCCGCTGGCGACCTTCATCAAGGTCAGCGACACCTCGGGGCCAGATCGCGTGATGCACTACAACGGCTTCATCACGGCTGAAATCAACGGCGCCGCCGCGCCGGGGTACAGCTCCGGCCAGGCTGAAAAGGCCATCGAGAAACTGCTCAAGGACGAACTGCCCAACGGCATGACGTACGAGTGGACCGACCTGACCTACCAACAGATCCTCTCGGGCAATACCGCGCTGTTCGTGTTCCCGCTCTGCGTACTGCTGGCGTTCCTGGTGCTCGCGGCACAGTACGAAAGCTGGAGCCTGCCATTGGCGGTGATCCTGATCGTACCGATGACCCTGCTGTCGGCGATTACCGGGGTAATTCTCTCCGGCGGCGACAACAACATCTTTACCCAGATCGGCTTGATCGTGCTGGTGGGACTTGCGTGCAAGAACGCGATTCTGATCGTCGAGTTCGCCAAGGATAAACAGCTCGAAGGCATGAACCCGCTGGCGGCGGTCCTCGAAGCGTGCCGCCTGCGTCTGCGGCCGATCCTGATGACCTCCTTCGCCTTCATCATGGGCGTGGTGCCCCTGGTGTTCTCCAGCGGCGCCGGTGCCGAAATGCGTCATGCCATGGGTGTGGCGGTGTTCTCCGGGATGCTCGGCGTGACCTTCTTCGGCCTGCTGCTCACCCCTGTGTTCTATGTACTGATCCGCAACTTCGTCGAGCGCAGCGAGGCCCGCAAGGCGGCCCGGGCTTTGAAACTGGAGGCGCAACAATGAGTTTGAAAGCGTTCGTTCCGAGCTTGCTGGCCTTGGCGTTGAGCGCCTGCGCCGTGGGTCCGGACTACAAGGCACCACAAACGGAGGCGGCGACCATCACCACCGCCACCGACGGTGCCGCCGGCCAGAAGAATTTCGACCGGGCCCGCTTCGAAGGCGTCTGGTGGCAGCAATTCGAAGATCCGACGCTCAACGCGTTGGTGACTCGCTCCCTGGAAGGCAACCGCGAGTTGCGCGTGGCCTTCGCCCGTCTGCGGGCCGCCCGGGCAATTCGCGATGACGCCAGCAATGACGTCATGCCCACTATCACCAGCCGCGCCAGCAGTGACTTAGGCAAAGGCCAGATTCCCGGGCAGACCACCGACCGGGTCAACACCGAGCGTTACGACCTGGGCCTGGACATGGCCTGGGAGCTGGACCTGTTCGGACGCATCCGGCGCAACCTGGAAGCCACCGATGCCGATCAGCAGGCGGTCGAAGCCGACCTCTATCAGTTGCAGGTGACGATGATCGCCGAACTGGTGGACGCCTACGGTCAATTGCGCGGCGCTCAGCTGCGGGAAAAGATCGCGTTGGCGAACCTGAAGAACCAGCAGGATTCGCGCAAGATCACCGAAAGCCTGCGCGATGCCGGTGTCGGCGATCAGCTCGATGTGGTGCGTGCCGATGCCCGCCTGGCGTCTGTAGAAGCCAGCGTGCCGCAACTGCAGGCCGAACAGGTGCGCCAGCGCAACCGCATCGCCACGTTGCTGGGCGAGCGCCCGGACAAACTCAGCGTGGACCTGAGCCCGAAACAGTTGCCGGCCATCGCCAAGGCCCTGCCCATCGGCGATCCGGGTGAACTGCTGCAACGACGTCCGGACATTCTCAGTGCCGAGCGCCAACTGGCCGCCGCAACGGCACGCATCGGCGTGGCCAAGGCCGACCTGTTCCCACGGGTCAGCCTGAGCGGTTTCCTCGGCTTCACGGCTGGGCGCGGTTCGCAGATCGGCTCCTCGGCCGCCAACGCCTGGGCGCTGGGCCCGAGCATTACCTGGGCCGCTTTCGACCTGGGCAGCGTGCGGGCACGCTTGCGCGGTGCCGACGCCGAGGCGGACGGCGCCCTGGCGACTTACGAACAGCAAGTGCTGCTGGCCCTGGAAGAATCGGAAAACGCCTTCAGTGACTACGGCAAGCGCCAGCAACGGCTGATTTCGCTGATCCGCCAAAGTGAATCGAGCCGCGCCGCCGCCGACCTGGCCGAGATTCGCTACCGCGAAGGCACCGTGGATTTCCTCGTGTTGCTCGACGCCCAGCGTGAACGCCTGGCGGCCGAAGACACCCAGGCCCAGGCCGAAGTGGACCTGTACCGTGGCATCGTCGCGATCTACAAGGCCCTGGGTGGCGGCTGGAAACCGGAAACCGTCGCCAGCAACTGACCCCGCCCTGCTCAACCGAGCTCCTTTGGTTGGCCGCAACCAACCAATTTTTTGCCCCGCGCTCATTTGGACGCGGGGCTTTTTTTGCCTATCGCCCACACCCCACCGTGAAAGAGCCCATTGTGGGAGCGAGCTTGCTCGCGATAGCGGTGGGTCAGTTGCGGTGATGTCGGATGCGCAACCGCCATCGCGAGCAAGCTCGCTCCCACAGGTCCGCTACCGCTGTGACAAGGTTTGACTCAAGCCGCCACCTGACCGAAGCTTGCGACATTTCACGCTTCTGGTAATGGATTCCCTGCATGCCCTCGCCTCGCCGCCGCTATCTACTCCTCAGCCTCTGTGTCCTGTTGTTGATCGGTCTTGTCGCGGTGTGGCTACGCAGTACCACGCCGCAAATCCCCGAAGCGATCAAGCGTGGTTACAGTGAAGCCCTGGAAAGCGCCCGCAACGGACAGCCGGGGGCGGCGCGCATGCTTTACCAACAGCTGGGGCGTCCGGACCTCTCGCCCAAGCGCCGTGTGTGGCTGCACGCCGAACTGCCCAACTACCCCAGCCCGCAAGCCTTGAAACTGGCCGACGCGGACCTGCACAGCGAATCACCGGACGTGCGTCGGGCCGCCATCGGCAGCGTCGTCGGGCTGGTTCCGACGGGCCAGCGCAGCCTGTTGCTCGGCCCACTCCTGGATGATGACGACCCGAATGTCCGGTTCGCTGCCGTGAATGCGCTGCTGGGCCTCTCGCCAGATGACCTCGGTTTGTATTTCGGCGCGATGCAGATCGCCATCGATACCTGGGAGCAGGTGCTCGAGGATGGTCCGAAAACCGCGGACGCCCACTACCAGCTCGCCCGGCTGCACCTGCACAACGCCGAATTGAAGAAAGCCCAATCGGCCCTTGAGCAGGCCTTGCGTCTGCAGCCGGACAATCTCCCGGCGCTGGTCATGCAGATCGAAGTGCTCGACAAACAAGGCCAGAGCGAAGCCGCACGGCAATTGCTCGCCCGACAGTTGCAAACCCAGCCAACGTCGGCTTATCTGCAACATGCGCTGGGCATGTGGCTGCTGCAACACGGCCAGAGCGAGTATGCGGTGCTCGGTCTGGCAAAAGCCGTGGAACTGGAACCCGAGAACCGGCATTACCGCTATGACCTGGCGACCACCTTGCATGCCGAACAGGAGGTGGAAGCGGCGCAGAAACAGCTGCAGGAAATCGTCCAGCGCTACCCCGCCGACCGCAAGGCACGGGTGTTGCTGATCAACTATTGGAAGGAAACCGGTCAGTTGCAGAACGTTCAAATCCTGTTGGCGCAACTGGAACAGTTGAACCCCGATGACCCGGCGCTGCAACAAGGTCTGTAGGAGCTGCCGAAGGCTGCGATCTTTTTGTTGATTGTTCAACTGCGACCCAATTGCCTGGAGAAAGATCGCAGCCTCGCTTCGCTCGACAGCTCCTACAAAAGTTGTGCAGTACACCGCGTTTTGTAGATGTAAGCGGAACCGCCATCACCGCCAAAGGTCAAGTATTCAGGCAGTCGATTTCAGGCGTTACCCCGCCTGCTGCCCACTTCCCTAGTCATGAGAGGGCTATTTTTGTCTACATCTAACGAGTTGATCAGTGCAAAAGCCGCCACCGGCATCGAAGGACTGGATGATGTCCTTTCCGGTGGTTTATCCCGCGGTCATGTGTTCCTGCTTGAGGGAGAACCCGGGACTGGTAAGACTACGGTCGCGTTGCATTTTCTGTTAGCCGGCGCCAAGGCTGGCGAGCGCTCGTTGTACATCACGCTATCGGAAACCGAGCGTGAATTGCGTCAGGGCGCGACCTCCCACGGGTGGACGCTGGATGACAATATTCATATTTTCGAGCTGACCCCGCCCGAAAGCCTGCTCAATGCCGAGCACCAGCAGAGCCTGCTGTACTCCTCGGACCTGGAACTGGGCGAAGCGACGCGGCAGATTTTCGAAGTGGTCGAACGGGTCAAGCCGACCCGGGTCGTGCTCGACAGCCTTTCGGAGATCCGTCTGCTGGCGCAAAGCTCCCTGCGCTATCGTCGCCAGATCCTGGCGATCAAGCATTATTTCGTGCGCTACGACGCCACGGTCCTGTTGCTCGACGACCTGACCACCGAATCCCTGGACAAGACCGTGCACAGCGTCGCCCACGGGGTGATTCGCCTGGAAGAACTGACCCCCAGCTACGGCGCCGAACGGCGGCGGATCCGGGTGGTCAAGTATCGCGGGCAGAAATACCGCGGCGGTTACCATGACTTCACCATCATGGGCGACGGCGTGCACGTCTTCCCGCGCCTGGTGGCCGCCGAACACCGCGGGCAGTACCTGCGCCAGCAACTCTCCAGCGGCATCGGCGAAATGGATGCGCTGCTGGGCGGCGGTATCGAGACGGGTTCCAGTACCTTGATCCTGGGCCCGGCAGGTACCGGCAAGTCGCTGATCGCGCTGATTTTCGCCGCAGCCGCCGTGCGTCGCGGCGAGAAGGCCGCGCTGTTCATCTTCGACGAAGAGCTGGGCTTGCTGTTCGAGCGCATGAAAAACATCGGCATCGATCTGCAAGCCCTGCTAGAGACCGGCAACCTGCTGATCGAACAGGTCGACGCCGCCGAGTTGTCCCCCGGCGAGTTCTCCCATCGCGTGCGCCGTTGCGTCGATGAAGGCAACATCAAGACCGTGGTCATCGACAGTATCAACGGCTATCAGGCGGCCATGCCGGAAGAGAACGCCCTGGTGCTGCACATGCATGAATTGCTGCTCTATCTCAACCGCAAGGGCGCGGCGACCTTCATGACCGTCGCCCAGCACGGCCTGGTCGGCGACATGCAGGCGCCCGTGGACATTACTTATCTGGCCGACACGGTGATTCTGTTGCGTTATTTCGAAGCACTGGGCAAGGTTCGCCGGGCGATCTCCATCATCAAGAAACGCACCGGCAGCCACGAGTCGACCATCCGCGAATACCGCATCGGCCGCCAGGGCATGACCATCGGCGAGCCACTGGAGGCGTTCCAAGGTGTCTTGCGCGGGGTCCCCACCTACATGGGCGAGAGCAACCCGCTGCTCAAGGATGAACACCGGTGACGCTGGCCGAGCCCCTGTCCGAGCGGGCGCTGATCCTCGCGCCGCTGGGACGGGACAGCCAGATCGCCTTGATGATCCTCAATGAAGCCGGTTTTGCCGGCCTCATCTGCCACCACCTGGGCCATTTGTGCGAAGAGTTGGAAAGCGGTGCCGGCCTGCTGGTGATTTCTTCGGAGGCCTTGGTAGGGCCAGACCTGGAAACGCTGTTCCAGCAAATCGAACAGCAACCGGCCTGGTCCGATTTGCCCATTGTCTTGCTGACCCATCACGGCGGGCCGGAACAGAACCCGGCGGCCCGTATCGGTACGCAATTGGGCAACGTGACCTTCCTCGAACGCCCTTTCCATCCCGTGACCCTGATCAGCCTGGTGACCACCGCCCTGCGGGGTCGTCGAAGGCAGTACGAAGCCCGCGACCGCCTGATCGACCTCAGCAATAGCGAACTGCGCCTGCAGACCACCCTTGAAACCCTCGAACAGCAGGTAGAAGAACGTACCGCCCAGTTGCGCCATAACGAAGAGGCCTTGCGCCAGTCGCAAAAAATGGAAGCGGTCGGCCAGTTGACCGGCGGTATCGCCCACGACTTCAACAACATGCTCACCGGGATCATCGGCAGCCTCGAACTGCTGCGTCGGCGCCTGGCCCGGGGCCGTACCGAGGACCTGGACAGCCTGATCGACCTGGGCGTGACCTCGGCCAACCGCGCCGCCGGCCTGACCCATCGCCTGCTGGCGTTTTCCCGACGGCAATCGCTGGACTCCAAGGCGGTCCAGATGAATACGCTGGTGCTGTCCATGGGCGAGTTGTTGCAACGCAGCCTCAACGAAAGCATTCGCCTGGACATGCGCTTGGACGAACAGCTCTGGGTCGCCGAGGCCGATCCCAACCAACTGGAAAGCGCCCTGCTCAACCTGGTGCTCAACGCCCGGGATGCCATGCCCAACGGCGGAAACCTGGTGGTGCAGACCTGCAACCGACACCTGGACGCCGACTTCACCGATGCCTACAGCAATCTGGAGCCCGGCGACTATGTGGTGCTGAGCGTGCAGGACACCGGTTGTGGCATGCCCGAGGCGGTGATCGGCCGCGCGTTCGACCCGTTTTTCACCACCAAGCCGATCGGCCAGGGCACCGGGCTGGGCCTGTCGATGATCTATGGCTTCAGCAAGCAATCGCGTGGCCACGTGACCATCGACAGCGAAGTCGACAAAGGCACCACCGTGAACCTGTACCTGCCTCGCTTTCGCGGTGAAGAAGTCCACGAGCCCCAGGTCATCACGCAGCACGCGCCGCATGCGCGGGACGGCGAAACCGTGCTGATCGTCGAGGACGATCCGGCGGTGCGGGTGCTGGTGAGCGCGGTGTTGAGCGAACTGGGTTATGCCTTTGTGGAAGCGGCCGACGCCAATGGCGCCGTCCCGATCCTCCAATCAGGCCAACGCATCGACCTGCTGATCAGCGACGTAGGCCTGCCCGGCATGAATGGTCGGCAGCTGGCGGAAATCGGCCGGCAGGTGCGTCCGGACCTGCGGGTGCTGTTCATCACCGGCTACGCCGAGCATGCGGCGGTACGCGGCGGCTTCCTTGACCCGGGGATGCAGATGATCACCAAACCGTTCACCTTTGATTTGTTGACGGCCAAGGTACGGGAGATGATCAAGGTCTGAGGCAATGGGCAGGCATTGGGGCGAGGGAGCTTGTTCCCGCTGGGTTGTGTAGGAGCTGTCGAAGCCTGCGATCTTTTGATCCTTCGCTGGAGACTCAAGCGGCTGGGGAAAGATCGCAGCCTCGCTCCGCTCGACAGCTCCTACCGTGCCCCCCTGTGGGAGCACGCCCCCTCATCTGCCGGGACATGCCCCCTCTCCCTGCCTACGACAACATCGACTGCATGATGCGCTGTAGCTCATCCAGGTCGAACGGTTTATCCAGGATCGGGGCCTTGCGGGTAATGGGGCTATCGGTGTCGCGCACTTCCTGCGCGTAGCCACTGATGAAGATGACCTTCAGTTCGGGTCGCAACTTGACCGCAGGCTCGGCGATCTGCACGCCGGAAATACCGCCCGGCAGGCGGAAGTCGGTAATCATCATGTCCAGATGCGGCTTGCTCGCCAGGATCTCGAACGCCTGGTCACCGTTTTCGGCCTGCAACACCCGGTATCCCTCGCCCGACAGGTAGGCCGACAGCACCATCAGGATCGACGGGTCATCCTCGACGATCAATACAACATCTTGCGCATCTTCACTCATGAGAAGCCTTTGTTCGATCAATAGCTGCTGATACGACCTTAGGGTCTCTCAGAGGTTGCGTCTGTTCGGCGGTTTTGTCCAAGACAGTTTTCTGCAAGGGCAGGCACACACGAAACAACGCCCCTTCATTGAGACGACTGTCGACCGTGATCGTCCCGCCATGGGCCGTGACAATCTGCTCGGAAATGAACAGCCCCAACCCCAGGCCTGAAGCGGCCGCCTTGGACGATACGCGCTCGAACTGCTGGAAGATACGCTTCTGGTTCTCCTCGCTGATGCCAATGCCGTGGTCCCGGACCTCGATGCAGGCATGCTCGGGCGTCTTGTAGACGCGCACTTCGATCGGGCCCTTGCCACCGTAGCGCAGCGCATTGGTCAACAGGTTCGACACCACTTGTTCGATGCGAAACTCATCCCACAGCCCCTCCACCGCCGGCTCGGCCATGCAGGTCAATGAGCACTCGGCGATGGCAATCTGCGGCTGGAAGTTGCGCAGCAGGTTTTCCACCAGTGCCGTCAAGTTGAAGCGGGTCGGACGGATCGACAGCTTGCCGGTACGAATCCGTGACACATCCAGCATGTCCTCGATCAGGCGGATCAGGCTCTTGATCTGGCGCTCGTCGCGCTCGACCATCGCCCGCACCTTGTCCAGGCTGAAGGCCGCGGCATTGTCCCGGGCCAGGTGCATCTTGCGCAGTTGGGTCTCGAGAATCAGGCCATTGAGGGGGGTGCGCACCTCGTGGGCGACAATGGACATGAAGTCGTCACGCATGCGCACCGCCTGCTCCAGCTCGCCGCGGGTGGCCTCCAGTTGCTGCAGCAGGACCTCCTGCTCCCGTCGGCTCTGCTCGAGGGCCACGACTTGCTCCTTCATGGCCTTTCGCTGGCGATACAGCTCGACGAACACATTGACCTTGCTCTTGACGGCCTGGGTGTCCAGCGGCTTGTGCAGGAAGTCCACCGCGCCGTTTTCATAACCGGTGAAGGCATAGTTGCGCTCGCGACCGGCGGCGCTGACGAAAATGATCGGGATGCTGCGGGTCTTCTCGGTACCGCGCATCAGCTCGGCCAGCCCGAAACCGTTCATCTCGGGCATCTGCACATCGATGATGGCCAGGGCAAAGTCGTGTTGCAGCAGCAGGGACAGTGCTTCGTCCGCCGACAGGGCCTTGAAGACCTCGCGGTCGGGCCCCCTGATCAGCGCTTCCAGGGCCAACAGATTCTCAGGCAGATCGTCGACGATCAGCAGTTTGGCTTGAATATCTCTTGGCATGTGGTTCATTCCAGCCCGGCCAGCAATTGGCCGATGCCTTGCAAAGTAAGGATATGGTCAGGCTCATGCAGGGCCAGCGCCGCTTCTGGCATGGTCGCGACCTGGGCTTCAGCGGGGTCCTGGACCACGGTGATCCCGCCCAGCGCCCTGACCCTCGCCAGGCCCCGAGCGCCATCGCCATTGGCGCCGGTCATTACCACGGCCAGCAACTTCTCGCCGTAGACATCGGCCGCCGACTCGAACAGCACGTCGATGGACGGTCGCGAATGATGTACAGGCTCTTCCAGGCTCAACGACAGGCAACGGTCGGCCTCGACCGACAAGTGATAGCCGGGCGTGGCGACATACAAGGTACCCGGTGCAATGTCCTGTTTATCCCGGGCCTCCTCCACCGGCACCGCCAGGCGATGGCCGAGCACGGAGGCCAGTTGGCTATCGCGCTCATCCGGCAAATGCAGTACCACCAGGATAGGCAAGCCGAAACCTTTGCGCAGGTGTCCGAATACCCTGAGCAATGCTTCGACGCCGCCAGCCGATGCACCGACGACAATGGCCTCGATGGGCGGGTTGGATTTGTCCTTCGTCTGGTTCATAACTTGCGATAGATCCGTTCCTGTTTGACCAACGGCTCGAATCGATGACCGTAAGCCGAAAAATCCAATGTCTCCTTACTGCCCAATACCAGGAAACCACGGTGACAAAGGGACTCATGGAACAGTCCAAACGCACGATCTTGCAGCTTTTTATTGAAATATATCAATACGTTGCGGCATGAAATTAATTGAGTTTCTGAAAAAACACTGTCGGTCGCCAGGCTGTGATCGGCAAAGGTCACGTTCTCGCACAGGCTTTTATCGAACATCGCATAATCGTAGGCGGCGGTGTAGTACTCGGCAAATGATCGCCGTCCTCCAGCGTTCTGGTAGTTCTGCGTATAGGTGCGCACGTTTTCCAGGGAGAAAATGCCCTGCTTGGCTTTTTCCAACGAACGCGGGTTGATATCGGTGGCGTAGATCAATGTGCGGTCCAGCAGGCCCTCTTCTCGCAGCAGGATCGCCATGGAGTAGACCTCTTCTCCCGTGCTGCAACCGGCGATCCAGATCTTGATCGAAGGGTACGTCCTGAGCAGCGGCACCACTTCCTCGCGGATCGCCAGGAAATGCGAGGGGTCGCGAAACATCTCGCTGACGGGGATCGTCAGCAGCTGCAGCAACTGCATGAATGCACCCGGGTCGTGCAGCACGCGTTCCTGCAAGGCCGAGATGGTCTTGCACTCGAACTGGCTCAACGCATGGTGGACCCGGCGCTTGATGGAGGCGCCGGAATAATCGCGAAAATCGTAGCTGTACTTGAGGTAAATCGCTTCGATCAACAAACGAAGTTCAATGTCAGTGTCACGTTCCACTAAATTCTTTCCATATTCGGCAACCACACGCGAATCAGCGAGAACAGACGATCCAGATCGATCGGCTTGGCCAGGTAGTCATTGGAACCCGCCGCCAGGCAGCGTTCCTGATCGTCCTTCATGGCCTTGGCCGTCACGGCGATGATAGGCAGCTTGCGCCAGCGCGGGTCCTTGCGGATCAGCGTGGTGGCTTCGAAACCGTCCATCTCCGGCATCATCACATCCATCAGCACCAGGTCGATGTCGTCGAATTCATTCAGTCGATCGATCGCCTCCAAGCCATTGCGGCCGATGACCACGATCGCCCCCTTTGCCTCCAGGGCGCTGGTCAGGGCAAAGATGTTGCGCACATCGTCGTCCACCAATAGCACCTTGCGGCCTTCGAACACCTTGTCACGGCTGCGGGCGGTCTTGAGCATCCGCTGTCGTTCATGGGACAACCGGGATTCGACTTTGTGCAGAAAGAGTGTCACCTCGTCCAGCAAGCGCTCTGGCGAACGGGCGCCCTTGATGATGATCGAGCGGGAGTACTTGCGCAGTTCGGCTTCTTCGTCCCGTGTCAGGTTGCGCCCGGTATAGACGATCACCGGCGGGAAGGAACAGATATCCTCGCTGGACATGCGCTTGAGCAGGTCATTGCCGAGCATGTCCGGCAACTTGAGGTCGATGATCATGCAATCGTAGACATTGGTCCGCAGCAGGTCCAGGGCCTGCTGGGCCAAGCCAACGGCGGTGATCTCGATGTCATCGTCGCCGATCAGGCGGGTAATACTGTCGCGTTGCAGATCGTCGTCTTCCACCAGCAGCACCCGCTTGACCTTCTGGGTCAGCTTGGCCTCCAGGCGGGCGAACACGTCCTTGAGTTCTTCACGGGTCGTCGGCTTGACGGCATAACCGATGGCGCCCATGTGCATGGCGGCTTCGACACGGTCTTCGACGGAAATCACGTGCACCGGGATGTGCCGGGTTTCGGCCTGCTCCTTGAGACGCTGCAACACCGTCAGTCCTGAATGGTCTGGCAGGCGCATGTCCAGCAGGATCGCGTCGGGAGCCAGTTGCAAAGCCAGGTCGAAACCTTCGTCGGCGCCGTGGGCCACCAGGCACTGGTAACCGAGCTCGTGGGCCAGGTCGAATAGAATCCGGGCGAACTTGGGCTCGTCTTCGATCACCAGGATGCACCGGGTGTCGAACGGCGCCTTGTCGCGGTCGTCGGCGAACCGGACAATCGGCGTGTCCACATCGGCTATCAGCGGCGCCGGCGCGGCTTTGGGCGCGACAGGCGCCGGCGCGGTGGCCGTCGGGGTGAAGGTCATCGGCGCTATCGGGGTGTCACCGGGCTCGACATAACGCTCAGGCAATACCAGCGTAAACACACTGCCCTGCCCCGGCTCGCTGGAGACCGAAATCGAGCCGCCCAGCAACATGGCCAGGTCCCGGGAAATCGACAACCCCAGGCCGGTGCCGCCGTAGCGACGGTTGGTGGTGCCATCGGCCTGGCGGAACGCTTCGAAAATGCTTTGCTGTTGATCGGCGGCGATGCCGATCCCGGAGTCCCGCACCATGAACGCGATGCCCGAGCCTGGCTGACCGGCCACGGACAGGCTGACGGAGCCTTGCTCGGTGAACTTCACGGCGTTGGACAGCAGGTTCTTGATCACCTGCTCCAGACGCTGGCGGTCGGTGTAGAGCATCGCCGGCGCATCGGGCAGCACCTGGACCTCGAAATTCAGGCCCTTGTCCGCCGCCAACGGCTTGAACATATCCTGCAGCCCTTCCACCAGACGCTGCACGCTGGTGTTTTCCGGACGCACTTCCAGCTTTCCGGCCTCGACCTTGGAAATGTCGAGAATGTCGTTGATCAGGTTCAGCAGGTCGTTGCCGGCGGAGTAGATCGACTCGGCAAACTTGACCTGCTCCTCGCTGAGGTTGTGCTGCGGGTTCTCCGCCAGCAGCTTGGACAGGATCAGCGAGCTGTTGAGCGGCGTGCGCAACTCGTGGGACATATTGGCCAGGAACTCGGACTTGTACTTGCTCGAACGCTGCAGCTCTTCGGCGCGCTCCTGCAACTGGATCTGGGCCAGGTTCAATTCGCTGTTCTTCTGATCCATGGCGTCGCGCTGCTCGGCCAATTGCTCGTTGGTCTGCTCCAGTTCCTGTTGCTGGGCTTCCAGGTGGACCTGGGACTCCTTGAGGATGCGCGACTGTTCTTCCAACTCTTCGTTGGCGGTCTTGAGTTCTTCCTGCTGGACTTGCAGCTCTTCGTTCAACTGCTGGGTTTCGGCCAGTACTTCCTGCAGACGCTGGCGATAACGGGCGGCTTCGATGGAAGTGCCGATATTACCGGCGATCAGTTCCAGCAACTCGATGTCACGCTCGGTCAATGGCCGCAGGAATCCCAGTTCAATGACACCGTTGATCCGGTCATCGTCACTGGTGGGCACTACCAGCACGCTGTTGGGCAGACCTTGCCCCAATCCGGAGCTGACTTTCAGGTAATCGTCCGGTACATCGTCCAGGCGGATAAGACGCCCCTGCTGCACGGCCTGACCAGCGATGCCCTCGCCGGCGACGATCACTTGCTGTTGTTCTTCATCCTCCCGGGAGAGCCCGTAGGTGGCGACACGCCTGAGGACGCCACTTTCTTCCCGCGCATAAAGCGCAGCGACAGCGACACCCAGATACTTCGCACAGAACTGCAGGATATTGCGGCCCAACAGGTTCAGCGACAATTGCCCCAGGACCTGCTCGGCCAGTTGCGTCTGGCCGCTTCGAAGCCAGGCCTGTTTCTCCAGGTGCAAGGCGCTGCGTTGCTGGACTTTCAGGCTGGCACTGTAGCTTTCGGACAGGTTCAACAGATCCCGGCGGCCGACGTAGGCCAGGAGCCCGCTGACCGCTGCGACGAACAACAGGTAAAAGGCAATGCTCCAGACGGTCGTGGTGCGCACGTCCTGGTTGCGCGCCGCACGCAATTGTTGCTCGGTCTCGACGACCTCTTCGAAAGACTGGCGAATTTCGTCGGTCAGGCGCTTACCGCGCCCGGCCTTCACCGCCCCCCGGTAATCGCCGCTGCTGCGTTGCAGGTCGATCATGCTTTGGGCGTAATTGGCCCACTCCGTCTGGAGTGCTTGGATCTTGTGCAGACGGTCGGTCTGGACGGGGTTATCGGCTGTCAATTCCAGCAATGTGTCCAACGCCACGGCAATCCGTGGCTTGGCCACTTCATAGGGGTCGAGGAAGTGCTCGTCACCACTCAATAGGTAGCCGCGCATGCCGGTTTCCAGGTCCACGCTCAGCTTGAGCGCTTCGTTGGCATTATTGATCACCCTGTCGGTATGGCCGACCCATTGGATTACCGACAGCAGGTACGTGATAAGGATGATGAAAAACACCGCGCTGAGGGCGCCTATGCCCAACGGCAGGCTGATATTACGGCTAAGGAGCTTGCGAAAACTTTGCTCGTCGACCGAAGACGAAGGAGTCATGGAAAGGGGCCTTGGTGGACAGTTGAAATCGGTGGAGTTTGCCCGAAAAACCGCGCCTGGATCCACATTTTCTGACAAGTCAAGGAGGTAAATCCCACGACAATCCGTCTTATAGCAGGGAAGCGACTATCCTTGTCAGCTCTTGTACTATAGATCCTTTCTTGTACAACCTAGGGAACTTGTGCCGCCTTGGCACTTACTCATGAATGAGGCCATTTTTTTCGTGCCCCTCCCGCTCCCATCTTTCGAGAATGTCGACTATGCCCACCACCCCTGCCACCACCCAGCCCACCATCCTGGTAGTCGAAGACGATGACATCGTGCGGATGTTGATCGTCGACGTGCTGGAGGAACTGGAGTATCAGGTGCTGGAGGCGGACGGCTGTGAGCAGGCGCTGAGTTTTTTGCGTGACCACCAACAGGACATCGCCTTGATGATGACCGACGTCGGCCTGCCGGTAATGGACGGACGCGAATTGGCCAAGCAGGCTCGACTCGAGCGGCCACAGCTGCCGGTGCTGTTTGCCAGCGGATATGCCGAAAGCATTGATGTGCCTGAAGGCATGTCGGTGATCGGCAAACCCTTCTCCATCGATCAATTGCGGGACAAGGTCAAAAGCATTCTTGCTTGAGCCGGATCGCATTCTTGGTCACTATCGGCGCCCCGCGCGCCGATGGCGCCTGATTCGCTCCGAGGAACACCTTGCTCATGACTGCCACCAAAGTCCTGGTTATCGGCTATGTCTGGCCCGAGCCGCGCTCATCGGCGGCCAGTGGGCACGTCATGCAGATCCTCGACACCTTCCTCGGCCAAGGCTGGGACATCACCTTCAGCAGCCCGGCCGGCCCGGGCGAGCAGCGCGCCGACCTGGTCGCGCTGGGTATCCGCGAAGTGCCCATCGAACTCAATAACAGCAGCTTCGACGCGTTCATCCATGCACTTGCGCCGGACATCGTGCTGTTCGACCAGTTCATGATGGAAGAACAGTTCGGCTGGCGTGTCGAAAAGCACTGCCCCGGCGCATTGCGGGTGCTGGAGACCTCCGATCTGCAAAGCCTGCGTCACGCCCGGCATCAACGTCTGAAAGAGCGCCTGAAGCGCGATGAGGCGAGCGAGGACTTCAGCGATCTCTTCGCCCCGGCCCTGGGCGAGGAGTTCCAACGGATGGCCGACACCGACCTGGCCAAGCGGGAAATCGCCGCCCTGTATCGCTGCGACCTCAACCTGATGGTGTCCGAGGTTGAAATCGAACTCTTGGTGGAGCACTTCAAGCTGCCTCGCAACCTGCTGCACTGGTGCCCGTTGATGCTGGACCTGCCCAGTGAACCGTCGGTACCGTTCGAGGACCGGGCGCATTTCCTGAGTATCGGCAACTTTCGCCACGCGCCGAACTGGGACGCTGTGCTCTGGATGAAAAACGCCATCTGGCCGCTGATCCGCCAGCAATTGCCCGGCGCACAACTGCACCTGTACGGCGCCTATACCCCGCCCAAGGCCGCCGCACTGCACAATCCGGCCCAGGGTTTTCACATCATGAACTGGGCCGAGGACGCCTTGCAGGTCATGTCGGCGGCACGCATCTGCCTGGCGCCGTTGCGTTTCGGCGCCGGGATCAAGGGCAAGCTGATCGACGCCATGCTCTGCGGTACCCCCAACGTCACCACGCCCATGGGAGCCGAAGCCATGCACGGCGACATGCCCTGGCCCGGGTCGATTGCCCAGAGCGCCGAAGGCATCGCCGACGCGGCGGTGCAATTGTATCGCGACCAGGCGCGCTGGACCCAGGCCCAGCACACAGGCCTGGAGCTGCTGGCGAGCCGATACCGGCAACAGGTGCATGGGCCGGCGCTGATCGACAGCATCAACGCTTGCCGAGCGGACCTGGCACAACGACGCCGGGACAATTTCACCGGTAGCATGCTGCGTCACCACCAGCACAAAAGCACCCAATACATGTCCCAGTGGATCGAAGAAAAAAACCGCAACGGTTAGACGTCAGGGTGGCACCTGCCTGGCGAAGGGGGCATTATCCATGGCGATAACAATAAAAGCGCCAGGCCCATGACCCGAACAGCCAGAGTCACCGACCCCTCCTACGAGTTGATGGACGACCATAACGGGCTGTCCATCATCTACCGCCAGCACGGCTTTCCCTGCCCGCTGGTGCGCTGGCATTTCCACAAGGAATACGAGCTGCACTTGATCGTCGCCAGTTCCGGCAAGGTGTTCATTGGCGACTACATTGGCAACTTCTACCCCCAGTCGCTGTTTCTCACCGGCCCCAACCTGCCCCACAACTGGATCAGCCAGGTGGCCGAGGACGAAGTGGTGCCCAAGCGCGACATGTTGGTGAACTTCACCGACGAGTTGTTCGAAAGCGGCCACCAGGTATTCGCCGAACTCAAAACGGTTGCACCGTTGCTCGAACGCGCCCAATACGGCATCGAGTTCCGTTGCAAGCGCACCATCCGCCAGGCCATGAGCCTGATGCAGCGCATCGCCGACTCCCAGGGCATGAGCCGCCTGGGGCATTTTTTCATTCTGATGGAGCTGCTGGCCGCCACGGATGACTACCAACTGCTGTCCGGCGCGACCGCCCCACAAACGGCGGACGAACACAGCATCGACCGCACCAACCGCGCGGTGGACTACATCTTTGCCCATTACGCCCGGGAGCTGCCCCTGGAAGAAGTCGCCGAACACCTGGGCATGAAACCCACCTACTTCAGCCGGGTGTTCAAACAGGCCACTGGCCGCTGCTTCATCGAATTCGTCAATCGCCTGCGCATCAGCAAATCCTGCGAATTGCTGGCCGACGGCGACAAACCGGTAACGGACGTGTGTTTTGAATCCGGCTTCAACAACATCTCCAATTTCAATCGACGTTTCCAGCAGCTCAAGGGCATGACGCCTTCCCACTACCGGCGGCTGGCGGTGCAGCGGCTGACCGAGCAGAACCAGGGCTGAGACTTTTTTTGCCTCGCCCTGTGGCGAGGGAGCTTGCTCCCGCTGGGCGCGCAGCGGCCCTGTTTTTTGGGTCTGCTGCGCAGCCCAGCGGGAGCAAGCTCCCTCGCCACAAGTGCTGTATCCGACCTGAACGGATAGGCGCTCCCTCCATCCAGTGCAAAAAAGTATCAGTGCAAGTGCGACGGATGATTTGTCACACCGTCCATTGAAGGCTGTAATCAGCGCACATTCTTCCCTTCATCCGGAAGACACAAAAACAATAACTGTCCTTCTGCAGCCTTCTGGGCGCGGAAAAGGAGTGCGCGATGAAACCTTCGGTAAAAGCTCTGCTTGTCTCCACCTGCATGACCCTCAGTAGCGTCAGCTTCGGCGCACAGACCCTCACCATTGCCACCGTCAACAACAGCGACATGATCCGCATGCAAAAGCTCTCGAAAACCTTCGAGGCCGAGCACCCGGACATCAAGCTGAACTGGGTGGTGCTCGAAGAAAACGTCCTGCGCCAGCGCCTGACCACCGACATTGCCACCCAAGGCGGACAGTTCGACGTGCTGACCATTGGCATGTACGAAGCTGCACTCTGGGGCGCCAAGGGCTGGCTGGAGCCGATGAAGGATTTGCCGGCCTCCTACGACCTGGACGATGTCTTCCCTTCCGTGCGCGATGGTTTGTCGGTCAAAGGCTCGCTATACGCCCTGCCGTTCTATGCTGAAAGCTCGATCACCTATTACCGCACCGACCTGTTCAAGAACGCCGGGCTGACCATGCCCGAACACCCGACCTGGACCCAGATCGGTGAGTTCGCGGAAAAACTCACCGACAAATCCAAGGAGCAATATGGCCTGTGCCTGCGGGGCAAGGCTGGTTGGGGAGAGAACATGGCGCTCATTACCACCCTGGCCAACGGTTACGGCGCACGCTGGTTCGATGAGAAGTGGCAGCCGCAATTCAATGGCCCCGAGTGGAAAGACGCACTCAACTTCTATGTCGACAACATGAAGAAATCCGGCCCGCCGGGCGCCTCCAGCAACGGTTTCAACGAAAACCTGGCGCTGTTCAACAGCGGCAAATGCGCGATCTGGGTGGATGCCAGCGTCGCCGGCTCGTTCGTCACCGACAAGACTCAGAGCAAGGTGTCCGATCACGTTGGTTTCACCTTCGCCCCCCACGAAAAAACCGACAAAGGCACCTCGTGGATGTACTCCTGGTCGCTGGCTATCCCGACCAGTTCCAAAGCCAAGGAAGCCGCCACGGTCTTTACCACTTGGGCGACGTCCAAGGAGTACAGCCAATTGGTCGCCAAGACCGACGGCATTGCCAACGTACCACCAGGCACCCGCACCTCGACCTACAGCGACGAGTACATGAAGGCCGCGCCGTTTGCCAAGGTGACCCTGGAATCGTTGAAAGTCGCCGATCCGAAAGCGCCAACCCTCAAGCCTGTGCCCTACATCGGCATCCAGCTGGTGACCATTCCCGAATTCCAGGCCATCGGCACCCAGGTGGGCAAATTCTTTTCGGGCGCGCTGACCGGCCAGCAGACCGTGGACCAGGCGTTGACCGCCGCGCAGTCCACCACCGAACGCGAGATGAAACGCGCTGGGTATCCCAAGTAGTCAGCTCATTGAGGCCCGCTCCCGATACCTGTGGGAGCGAGCTCGCTCGCGATGAGGGCCTCCCGGCCAATATCACGAGTGACTGACACGACGCCATCGCGAGCAAGCTCGCTCCCACAGTGGATCTTCATAGGCCCGCAAAAATCGGTTCAATGCCATGAATAGCTCAACTACAACCGCCAAAGCCCCCATCGAGATTGCTCCGCCGCCGGCGCGCAAGATCCGCCTGGCCAATCCCGGCTGGTTCCTGGTCAGCCCTTCGGTGGCCTTGTTGCTGCTGTGGATGATCGTGCCGCTGGGCATGACCGTCTACTTCTCGATGATCCGCTACAACCTGCTCTACCCCGGCGAAAACGAATTCGTCGGGCTGGAGAACTTCACCTATTTCCTGACCGACTCGGGTTTCATGCCCGGCGCCACCAATACCTTGTTGCTGGTGGGCAGCGTGCTGTTGATCAGTATCGTCCTCGGGGTATTGATCAGCGCGCTGCTGGAGGCCAGTGAGTTTTTCGGTCGCGGCATCGTCCGTGTGCTGCTGATCTCGCCGTTCTTCATCATGCCCACCGTCGGAGCGCTGATCTGGAAGAACCTGATCTTCCACCCGGTCTCGGGCATCCTCGCCTCGGTGTGGAAACTGTTCGGCGCCCAGCCGGTGGACTGGCTGGCCCATTACCCTCTGCTGTCGATCATCATCATCGTGAGCTGGCAATGGCTGCCCTTTGCGATTCTGATCCTGATGACCGCCATGCAGTCGCTGGACCAGGAACAGAAAGAAGCCGCTCGCCTGGACGGTGCCGGCCCCATTGCGATCTTCTGGCACCTGACCCTGCCGCACCTGGCCCGCCCGATTGCCGTGGTGCTGATGATCGAAACCATCTTCCTGCTGTCGGTGTTCGCCGAGATCTTCACCACCACCAACGGTGGCCCCGGCTATGCCTCCACCAACCTTGCCTACCTGATCTACAACCAGGCGCTGGTGCAGTTCGACGTCGGCATGGCTTCGGCCGGTGGCCTGATTGCCGTGGTCATCGCCAACATCGCCGCCATCATCCTCGTCCGGATGATCGGCAAAAACCTCACCGACAAGCATTGAGGCCGTCGCCATGACTCTTCAACAATCCCGTCGCCTGCAAAGCCTGCTGCTGGGCACGCTGGCCTGGGCCATCGCGATCCTGATCTTCTTTCCGATCTTCTGGATGGTGCTGACCAGCTTCAAGACTGAAATCGATGCGTTCGCCACGCCGCCGCAGTTCATCTTCACCCCGACCCTGGAGAACTACCTGCACATCAACGAGCGCAGCAATTACTTCAGCTTCGCCTGGAACTCAGTGGTGATTTCCTTCAGCGCCACCGCCCTGTGCCTGCTGATCGCGGTACCGGCGGCCTACTCCATGGCGTTCTATGAAACCCAGCGCACCAAAGGCACGTTGTTGTGGATGCTCTCCACCAAAATGCTGCCACCGGTGGGCGTGCTGATGCCGATCTACCTGCTGGCCAAGCAATTCGGCCTGCTGGACACGCGTATCGCGTTGATCATCATCTACACGCTGATCAACCTGCCCATCGTGGTCTGGATGATTTACACCTACTTCAAGGACATTCCTCGCGACATCCTCGAGGCCGCGCGCCTGGATGGTGCCACGCTCTGGCAGGAAATGGTTCGCGTGCTGCTGCCGATTGCCAAGGGCGGCCTGGCGTCCACCGTGCTGCTGTCGCTGATCCTGTGCTGGAACGAGGCGTTCTGGTCGCTGAACCTCACCTCCTCCAAGGCCGCGCCCCTGACGGCGTTGATCGCTTCCTACTCCAGCCCGGAAGGTTTGTTCTGGGCCAAATTGTCGGCCGTCTCGACCCTGGCCTGCGCGCCGATCCTGATCTTTGGCTGGATCAGCCAGAAACAGCTGGTGCGCGGTTTGTCCTTCGGCGCGGTGAAATAACGCGCCCTACACCATTATCAGAAGTGGAGGCCCATCATCATGGCCAACCTGAAAATCAAGAATTTGCAAAAGGGTTTCGAAGGCTTCTCCATCATCAAGGGCATCGACCTTGAGGTGAACGACCGCGAGTTCGTGGTCTTCGTCGGCCCGTCGGGCTGTGGCAAATCCACGCTGCTGCGGCTGATCGCCGGTCTGGAAGAGGTCAGCGACGGCACCATCGAACTGGATGGCCGGGACATTACCGAAGTCAGCCCGGCCAAGCGCGACTTGGCCATGGTGTTCCAGACCTACGCCTTGTATCCGCACATGAGCGTGCGCAAGAACATGTCCTTCGCCCTCGACCTGGCCGGTGTACCCAAGGCCGAAGTCGAGAAGAAGGTCAACGAAGCGGCGCGCATCCTCGAACTGGGGCCGATGCTCGAGCGCAAGCCCAAGCAACTGTCCGGCGGCCAGCGCCAGCGCGTGGCGATCGGCCGGGCCATCGTGCGCAACCCGAAAATTTTCCTGTTCGACGAACCGCTGTCCAACCTCGACGCCGCCCTGCGGGTGCAGATGCGCCTGGAACTGGCACGCCTGCACAAGGAGCTGCAGGCGACCATGATCTATGTGACTCACGATCAGGTCGAAGCCATGACCCTGGCCGACAAGGTGGTGGTGCTCAATGGCGGGCGCATCGAACAGGTCGGCTCGCCGCTGGAGCTGTATCACCAGCCGGCCAACCTGTTTGTCGCCGGGTTCCTCGGTACACCGAAAATGGGCTTCCTCAAAGGCAAGGTCACCGCCCTGGACAGCCAGGGCTGTGAGGTGCTGCTGGACGCCGGCACGCGCATCAACCTGCCGCGCAGCGGTGCCAACCTGAGCGTCGGCGGCGCGGTGACCCTGGGGATTCGTCCGGAACACCTGAACCTGGCGCAACCGGGCGATTGCACGTTGCAAGTCACCGCTGATGTGAGCGAGCGCCTGGGCAGCGACACCTTCTGTCACGTCGTCACGACATCCGGCGAAGCCTTGACCATGCGGGTTCGCGGCGACCTGGCGAGCCGTTTCGGCGAGCAACTGAACCTGCACCTGGACGCCGAACACTGCCACTTATTCGATGCCGAGGGCGTGGCGGTGAGCCGCGCGCTGCGCGCCGCCGCCTGATTGCCGAGAATTGCGATGAAACTCAACCGACAAAACCTGCACAACCTCAACCCTGACGTAGCCCTGCCCGCCTACCCCTTGGGCGACATCCGCCAGGGCATCGCCCATATCGGTGTCGGCGGTTTCCACCGGGCTCACCAGGCCTACTACACCGACGCGCTGATGAACACCGGCGCCGACCTGGACTGGGCCATCTGCGGCGTGGGCCTGCGGGCCGAGGATCGCCGTGCCCGGGATGACTTGGCCAGCCAGGATTACCTGTTTACCCTGTACGAACTGGGCGACACCGATGACACAGAAGTCCGGGTGATTGGCGCGATCAATGACATGTTGCTGGCCGAAGACGGCGCCCAGGCACTGATCGACAAACTGGCCGATCCGCAGATCCGCATCGTTTCGCTGACCATTACCGAAGGTGGCTATTGCATCGACGACAGCAATGGCGAATTCATGGCTCACCTGCCGCAGATCCAGCACGACCTGACCCATCCCGAGACACCGAAAACCGTCTTCGGCTTCCTCTGCGCTGCGCTGGCCAAGCGTCGCGCGGCCGGCATCCCGGCGTTCACATTGATGTCTTGCGATAACCTGCCCCACAACGGCGCCGTGACCCGCAAGGCGTTGCTGGCCTTCGCCGCGTTGCGCGACGCGGAACTGGGGCAGTGGATCGACCGCAACGTCAGCTTCCCCAACGCCATGGTCGATCGCATCACGCCCATGACCAGCGTGGCCCATCGCCTGCAACTGCATGACGAACATGGCATCGACGACGCTTGGCCGGTGGTCTGCGAACCGTTTGTGCAATGGGTGCTGGAAGACAAATTCGTCAACGGTCGCCCGGCCTGGGAAAAGGTCGGCGTGCAGTTTACCGATGACGTTTCTCCCTATGAAGAGATGAAAATCAAGTTGCTCAACGGCAGCCACCTGGCGTTGACCTACCTGGGCTTTCTCAAGGGTTATCGCTTTGTCCACGAGACCATGAATGACCCGCTGTTCGTGCGTTACATGCGCGCCTACATGGACCTGGACGTGACGCCGCAATTGGCACCAGTACCGGGCATCGACCTGACCGACTACAAGAACACCCTGGTGGAGCGCTTTTCCAACCAAGCGATTGCCGACCAGTTGGAGCGGGTCTGTTCGGACGGCTCGTCGAAGTTTCCAAAATTCACCGTCCCGACCATCAACCGCTTGATTGCCGACGGCGGCGAAACCCGTCGTGCGGCACTGGTCGTGGCGGCCTGGGCCGTGTACCTGAAGGGCGTGGACGAGAACGGCGTGATGTATTCTATCCCGGACCCACGGGCAGCGTTCTGCCAGGCATTGGTGGCTGACGATGCGCTGGTGACCCAGCGGATGTTGGAAGTCGAAGAAATCTTTGGCACAGCGATCCCCCGCTCGCCGGAGTTCGTGGCAGCATTCGAATGGTGCTGCAACAGCTTGCGCGAGCACGGGGTAACACGAACACTTGAGCGGGTATTGGCTGACACAGAATAAGCCTGCGGATGCGGTCGCTTTTTGTGGCGAGGGGATTTATCCCCGCTGGGACGCGAAGCGTCCCCAAGACACGAACAACTCAGTGAATCTGACACACCGAGTCGTCAGTGTCAGGGCTGCTTCGCAGCCCAGCGGGGATAAATCCCCTCGCCACAAGTTCCACCATGTCCCGGTCCAAAACAGTTCTGTGTTGACGGTTCATTGATATCAAGGACTTCTATGGCAAACCAACAACTGTTCCTGGGCATCGACTGTGGTACCCAAGGCACCAAGGCGTTGATCCTGGATGCGATCAGCGGCCAGGTACTCGGCCAGGGCGCCGCTGCCCACAGCATGATCAGCGGGGCCAACGGTCGTCGTGAACAAGACACCCAGCAATGGCTCGATGCATTTACCCAGGCGACTCATCAGGCCTTGGCCTCTGCCGGGGTCGATGGCCAGGCGATCCTCGGCATCGGCGTGTCCGGCCAACAGCACGGTTTGGTGCTGCTTGACGACCAGGGCCAGGTTTTGCGCCCGGCCAAGCTGTGGTGCGACACCGAGACGACGCCGGAAAACGATCGGCTCCTGGCGCACCTGGGCGGTGAAGACGCCAGCCTCGAACGCCTCGGCGTGGTGATCGCGCCGGGTTACACGGTTTCCAAACTGCTCTGGACGCGGGAGCAACATCCCCAGGTATTCGAACGCATCGCCAGCGTCCTGCTGCCTCACGACTTCCTCAACTACTGGCTCACCGGCCGCCATTGCAGCGAATATGGCGATGCCTCGGGGACCGGCTATTTCAACGTGCGCACCCGCCAATGGGACGTGCAGTTGCTGCAACACATCGACCCCAGCGCACGCTTGCAAGCGGCGCTGCCGGAGCTGATCGAGGCCCATCAGCCCGTCGGACGCATCCTGCCAGCCATTGCCGCGCACCTGGGCATCAACCCCGACGCGGTGGTGGCCAGTGGTGGTGGCGACAACATGATGGGCGCCATCGGCACCGGCAATATCCAGCCCGGCGTGATCACCATGAGTCTCGGTTCCTCCGGCACGGTCTATGCCTATGCCGCCGAACCCGCGGTCAGCCCGCAACCGTCAGTGGCGACGTTCTGCTCCTCCAGCGGTGGCTGGTTGCCATTGATTTGCACCATGAACCTGACCAACGCCACCGGGGCGATTCGCGAGCTGCTGGACCTGGACATCGACGCCTTCAACGCCCTGGTCGTCCAGGCCCCGATTGGCGCCGAGGGTGTCTGCGTGCTGCCGTTCCTCAACGGCGAGCGGGTGCCTGCCCTGCCCCATGCCACCGGTAGCCTGCTGGGCCTGACCACCACCAACCTGACCCGGGCCAACCTGTGCCGTGCCGTGGTCGAAGGCACGACCTTCGGTTTGCGCTATGGCTTGGACCTGTTGCGGGCCAACGGGCTCAAGGCCCAGAGCATTCGCCTGATCGGCGGCGGTTCGAAGAGCCCGGTGTGGCGGCAGATCGTCGCCGATATCATGGACACCACGGTCATTTGCACCGAACAAAGCGAAGCGGCTGCGTTGGGTGCGGCGATCCAGTCGGCGTGGTGCCATTCAGGCGCACAAGACAGCCTCGCCGAACTGTGCGCGCGCTGCGTCAAGCTCGACCCGGCCAGCGAAACCCGGCCAATCGCCGCCCATGTCACGGCGTCCCAGCAGGCCTATGAACGTTATCGACAACACGTCGCAACCCTTTGAGAGCGGGCAACTATGTATCTGGTGTGTGGTGAAGCGCTGTTTGATTTCTTCAGTGAAACCGAGGCGGATGGCCCTGCCTCGCAGGTGAACTACAAAGCGATTGCCGGTGGCTCGCCGTTCAACGTGGCGGTGGGGTTGCGCCGCCTGGGTATTGAATCGGCGCTGTTTACCGGATTGTCCACCGACTACCTGGGCCGTCGCTTGCAGCAGGTGCTGCTCAACGAAGGTGTCAGCCCCCGATACCTGCTGGACTTCGACGCGCCGACCACCCTGGCGATGGTCGCCGTAGGCGCCAATGGTTCGCCCCACTACAGCTTTCGCGGCGAAGGCTGTGCCGACCGGCAGCTGAGCCTGGCCCATCTACCGGAGCTGGGCCCTGAAGTGCGTGGCTTGCATGTCGGCTCGTTCTCCCTGGTGGTCCAGCCCGTTGCCGACACGCTCCTGGCCCTGGTGCAACGGGAAAGCGGCCGGCGCCTGATCAGTCTCGACCCGAACGTGCGGCTTAACCCGCAGCCGGATATCGAACTATGGCGTTCGCGGATCGCGACACTGGTGCAATATGCCGACCTGATCAAGGTCAGTGACGAGGACTTGGGCCTGCTCTACCCAGGGGTCGAGCCCCAGGCGGTCATCGAAGGTTGGCTGAAGCACCGCTGCCAATTGGTCTTCCTGACGCGTGGCGGCCAAGGGGCTACGGTCTTCAGTCGCCAGCACGGCACATGGTCGCTGCCAGCATGCCCGGTGAAGATCGCCGACACCGTGGGTGCAGGCGACACCTTCCAGGCCGCGCTGATTGCCTGGCTGACTGAACAACAGTTGGATTCGATCGAGGGCCTGCAGACACTGACCCGCGAGCAGATCAGCGCCATGCTTGAGTTCGCCATTCGAGCCGCAGCACTGACGTGCGGCAAAACCGGGCCGGACCTGCCCTATCGGCAGCAACTGGCCTGATTTTGCGCGTTACAACTGAACAACTGGACGCTGGGTTCGGACATCACCGGACCCGAGCGTCAGAGGAAAAATGACAAGGCCGTATCAGCGCCCGGTCATTCGATGGTGTTGCTGATGAAAGTGATTGCCAGCGGCGGGGTTGTGGTCAAGCTCCGTACGCAACTCGGCGATCAGGTCGTTGATGGCTCGGCACCCGGTGAGTTTCCTGGCATCGATGTTCGTTTTGAGCAAGGCCACATGGTCGGTCCTGTGGTCATCGAAGATCTTGATCGTCATCGTCAGCTCAGGTGACAACGTGCATTGCGAGCGCTTGGGCAGCAAGCTGCTTTCAATGATGTTTCGCATTTCGAGGGCAGATAAAAACATGGCGACTCTCTCCTGTTGAGGCGGCCAATTTATGTTCACGACGGCGGTACTTTCGTCCGTTTTCTTCCCTGCGGACTGGGACTCTGGATACCGTGCCGTTCGTTCTTTTCTTGGCGTTTTCAGTTAACGAGTTCGTTCAAGCGAACTCCTGAACCATCCCGCAAAAAATATGCCTGTATTGACAACCTTCCGAATTGATATGAATCAAGCGCTTAGCTTCGTCCCGCGCCGGAGAGCTCGTGCAATATGCATGGAAAGGTTGTTTTTTCCATGCAAACTGCAATCACTTTTATCCTGTTCGCAACCTAGATTAGCCCCTATTGCGAAGGAGGAAGTGGGCATCCGTCGCCTGGTATAAAAAAAGTGTGACGTAGCGTAAAAACTTAAAGAGCTCCCACCGCCGCCCGCTCCGCCACGTGGCGCAAACTGTCGAAATTGATGTTGGCACCCGAATCGATCGCGACCAAGGTCTCGCCTCGCGCGCCCGTGCGCGCCACGTATTGCTTGATGCCCGCCACCGCTAAGGCCCCTGACGGTTCGGTGATCGAACGGGTGTCGTCATAGATGTCCTTGATCGCGGCGCATAGTTGGTCGTTGGTCACGGTCATCACCTCATCGACACAGAAACGGCAGATATCCAGGCCATGGACGCCGATCTGCGCCACGGCCACGCCGTCGGCGAAGGTTCCCACCTCGGGCAAGGTCACCCGCTCCCCGGCGATCAGCGCAGCCTGGAGACAGGCAGAGTGCTGCGACTCGACGCCAATGATGCGAATTTCCGGGCGCAGGTACTTGACGTAGGCCGCGATCCCGGCGATCAGCCCCCCGCCTCCGACCGGAACGAAAATCGCGTCCAGTCGGCCGGGATGCTGGCGCAGGATTTCCATGGCGACGGTGCCTTGGCCGGCAATCACGTCCGGGTCGTCGAATGGCGAGACGAACTCCCGCCCGGTCTGCTCGGCCAACTCCAGCGCGTGGGCCAGGGCAAACGGGAAACTGTCCCCGTGCAGCAGCGCCTCGGCGCCGCGGTTGCGCACACCCAGCACTTTCAGTTGCGGGGTGGTCACGGGCATGACGATGCTGGCCGAAATACCCAACTCCCGTGCCGCCAGCGCGACGCCCTGGGCGTGATTGCCGGCTGAGGCAGTGATGACACCTCGGACCCGCTGCTCCGGGGTCAGGTGCACGAGCTTGTTATAGGCACCGCGAATCTTGAAGGAAAAAGTCGGTTGCAGGTCTTCGCGCTTGAGCAGGACCCGGTTGCCCAGGACCTCGGACAGCGCGGGCGCCGCTTGCAGTGGCGTGCGTACGGCCAGTTCGTAGACCGGCGCGGCGAGGATTTTCTTTACATAGTGTTCAAGCAGGGTTTGCTCGGTATGGGCAACGGTCATGGCGATCTCCTGGTTCGCTCGGAGCCCAGGAGACAGAAAGAAAAAACCCGCCTCGAGGGCGGGTTCGGTGCAGCCGTCAGCTAGCCCGCCAAATAAGGAATGGCGGTAATAATGCTTGGCTGGCTGCGCAATACGGGTGAGTTCATGCCTGGAAATTAGCGGTGCGTTGGTGGCAAGTCAATGGGCAATATCAAGTGCCAGCCGATATTCGCTGCATTGGCCTTAAGTGAACAGCATCACCTGTGGGAGCGAGCTTGCTCGCGATAGCGGAGTATCGTCAGCATCAATGTCAGCTGCCCCTAGCAATCGCGAGCAAGCTCGCTCCCACAGTTTTCTTCAATTATTTGAGGCCGACTTTGTACAAGGCTCCGTCGTCCTCATCCGTCAACACATAGAGATACCCATCCGGTCCCTGGCGGACATCCCGGATGCGCGCCTTGAGCTCGCCCAACAGGCGCTCTTCATGGACGACCTTGTCGCCTTGCAATTGCAGGCGGATCAGTTCCCCCGACACCAAGGCCCCGATGAACACGTTGTGTTGCCAGGCCTTGAAGCGTTCATGATCATAGAACGCCATGCCGCTGAGACCGGGTGAGACCTGCCAGACATGATAGGGGTCAACGGCGCCTTCGACGGACTTGCCCTGGGCTTCAGGAATCGGAGCCCCGGAATAATTGATGCCGTGGGTCGCCAGTGGCCAGCCGTAGTTCTTGCCGCGCTCGATGATGTTCAATTCATCGCCGCCCCGCGGGCCGTGCTCGTTCTCCCACAGGGTGCCGTTCCAGGGATTGAGGGCGGCGCCCTGGGGGTTGCGCATGCCGTAGGACCAGATCTCGGGACGCACGTCTTTCTGACCGACGAAGGGGTTGTCGTCAGGGACCTTGCCGTCGGGATAGATGCGCACCACCTTGCCTTGCAGCTTGTCGAGGTCCTGGGCGGTGGGCCGATCGTTGTTTTCCCCCAGGGTAATGAACAGATAACCGTCGCGGTCGAAGACCAGTCGAGAGCCAAAGTGGTTGCCCGTGGACAGCTTGGGTTGCTGGCGGAAGACCACGTCGAAGTTCTTCAGGCTCTTGAGGTCTTCGGCCAGTTGCCCCCGCCCCACGGCGGTGCCAGCCTTGCCGTCTGCGCCC
The DNA here is from genome assembly GCF_053629195.1 of Pseudomonas sp. R151218B TE3479. Taxonomy (NCBI): domain Bacteria; kingdom Pseudomonadati; phylum Pseudomonadota; class Gammaproteobacteria; order Pseudomonadales; family Pseudomonadaceae; genus Pseudomonas; species Pseudomonas sp. R151218B TE3479. The sequence continues at coordinate 4,170,732 of NZ_JBRJHV010000001.1, read as the reverse complement.
GCCTCGGCATAAGACAGGTAGACGGTGCGATCCTGCTTGAAGTCCGGCGACAGTACCACGTCCAGCAGGCCGCCCTGGCCCTTGGCCCACACGTCGGGCACGCCGCTCAAGGGGGCGGACAATTGGCCATCGGGGCTGACCACGCGCAGGTTGCCCCCTCGCTCCGTCACCAACATGCCCTGTTGGCCAGGCAGGAACGCAACGGACCAAGGGTGCTCCAGCCCCTTGACCACGGTGGTCACTTCCAGCGTGCCCTCCTCGCTCTTGAATGACTGGGTGGGCGCGGCACTGGCCGGGGTGGCAAGGGTCAGGACAGCGCTGGCGCAGAACGCGGCCAGGAGTGTTTTACGCAACATGCACATTTCCTTCTGCGGTGTTGAAAGAGAACAACAGCGCCAGCGCCTAGCGGTTGCCATTCTGGTTGTTGCGCGATGGCGCAGGAGACTCGATGGTCGGTCGCGGCGAACCCGATGGCTGGCCGGAACGGGGGTAGCCATTGCCGATGCCGCCATTTTCCAGGGTCGGTGGCCGTGGTACTGGCACTGTCGGGTTGTTATGAATCGTCGGCACATTGGGCCGGGTGCCCTGCATGCTGTTGGGATTGGCCCGGCGCGTCGGGCTGTTATAAGGATTGTTGTTGCCCGGCAGGTTTTGGGCCAGGACCGTTGGGCCTGCGCTGGGCGTGGCGGCCTGGGCAGCGGCAGTCAGTGATAGCGTAATGATGACGAGCACCAGCCTGTTCATTGGGACACCTCTTGGGTTCAGGCATATCGAAAGCACGCTACGCCGCAGGTTCGCCCTTGTTAAGCGAAATATCCCGGTGAAGATGTAACGAAGCGTCTCCAAACACAGGTGGGAGCAAGCTTGCTCGCCCCACAATGGAAACTTTTCCCGAGGCGCGAAGGTCACCAGAGAGACATCAATCGGCAAGGAAAACACCACCATGGCTCGGGCAATCTGGAAAGGCGCAATCAGTTTCGGGCTGGTCCACATCCCCGTAGCGCTGGTGTCGGCCACCTCTTCACAGGGGGTGGATTTTGACTGGCTGGACAAACGCAGCATGGACCCGGTGGGCTACAAGCGGATCAACAAGACCACGGGCAAGGAAGTGACCAAGGAAGACATTGTAAAGGGCGTCCAGTACCAGAAAGGCCAGTACGTGCTGCTCAGCGAAGAGGAGATCCGCTCCGCCCACCCCAAGTCCACCCAGACCATCGATATCTTTTCCTTTGTCGACAGCGAGAAGATCCCCCTGCAAAACATCGACACGCCTTACTTTCTCGCCCCCGACAAGCGTGGCGGCAAAGTCTACGCTCTGCTGCGCGAAACCCTGGTCAAGACCAACAAGGTGGCCCTGGCCCACGTCGTGCTACATACCCGCCAGCACTTGGCCGCCCTCATGCCCCTTGAGTCCGCCCTGGTGCTGGTGCTGCTGCGCTGGCCTGCGGAGGTGCGCGAGCTGGATATCCTGGAATTGGGCGACGAGGTCACGAACCCGACCCTGGCCAAGGGCGAGCTGGAAATGGCCAAGCGTCTCGTGCAGGACATGAGCGCCGACTGGGAGCCGCAAGAATACCGGGACAGTTTCGCAGACAAGATCATGGAACTGGTGGAGAAAAAGGCCAACGAAGGCCGCCTCGAAGCCGTGGAGACCGATCCGGGCGAAGAACAACGCAAGACCGCCGATGTCATCGACCTGACCGAGTTGCTCAAGCGCAGCCTGGGCGGCAAAGGCAAGGCAACCGACAAATCCGCCGGGAAGCCCCCGGCAAAATCCGCGAAAACCGGTAAATCCGCGCCTGCCAAAAAAGCCACCAAGGCCTCCCGGGGCTAAAACCCTGGCGTGTGCAATACAAGGGAATCTGTCATGGCCAACGCCGAGAGTGAATCTGCTCGTTTGTCCGATGCCGAGTCGGACGCAACGACGCCCCGCAACCCAGGACGAGGGGGCAAGGCAGCCCCGGGCACCGGCCTGCCCGAGCGCCTGTCGCCGCAGCTGGCCACGCCCGTGGACGAGCCGCCCACCGGTGAATGGCGCTACGAAGTCCAGTTCCACGGTTATCGCCTGCTGACTCGCATCGAACACGGTGAAGTGCGGTTATACAACCGCAATCACCAGGACTGGACCGATCGGCTGAAGCTGCATGCCGACGCCCTGGCCAGATTGGACCTGGGGGACAGTTGGCTGGACGGCGAACTGGTCCTGCTCGATGAAACCGGCCACTCCGATTTCGCCGCCCTGCGCGAGGCCTTCGAAATCAGCCGCACCGTTGACATGGTGTATTTCCTGTTCGATGCGCCCTTTCTCAATGGCATCGACCTGCGCCAGGCACCCGTGGAAGAACGCCGTGCAGCGCTGAAAAAAGCCCTCGGCAACAACGCCAGCAAGCGCCTGCGCTTTTCCGAATCGTTTTCCGCCAGCCAGCACGACATGTTCGAAAGCGCCATCGCGCTCTCACTGGACAGCGTGGTCGGCAAGCGCCTGGGCAGCCCTTATATATCCCGCCGAAGCGCCGACTGGGTAAAGCTCAAGTGCCGGTTGCGCCAAGCCTTCGTCATCGTCGGGTTCACCCGCCCCCAAGGCAAGCGCAGCGGTTTCGGCGCACTGCTGCTGGCCGTCAACGGAGCAACGGGGCTGGTGTATGCCGGCCGGGTCGGCACAGGGTTCAGTCAGGTACAGATCAAGCAATTGCATGAGCAACTGTGTACCCAGCAGCGCGAGACCTCGCCACTGGCTGCGCCGCTCAATGGGGTACAGGGACGCGGCGTGCAATGGGTCGAGCCGACCCTGACCTGTGAGGTCGAATTCACCGAGTGGACCCGCGATAACCAGGTGCGGCAGGCTATTTTCCTGGGCTTGCCGCCCCATACGCTCGCCAGCACAGTGGTTCGGGAGCAGCCCCTGCCGATAAAGCCCTCCACGCCAAAACCCCAGCGTCGCAAAAAAACCAGCACCGCCAAAGTCGACGGGGTGACGATCACCCACCCCGAGCGGGTCATCGACAGTGTCAGCGGCGTGCAAAAGGCCGAGCTGGCGCAGTATTACCTGGATATCGCCCCTTGGATCCTGCCGCACCTCAAGTTGCGCCCGGTCGCGCTGCTGCGGGCACCGGACGGTATCGGCGAAGAACTGTTCTTTCAAAAACACGCCGATCGCCTGGAGATTCCCCACATCAAGCAGCTGGATCCGCAACTGGATCCGGGCCATGCGGCCCTGATGGAGATCGATGATATCCACGCGCTGGTCGGCGCGGCGCAGATGGGCACGGTGGAATTGCACACCTGGGCCGCGACCCACGATCGGATCGAGACGCCTGACCTGTTTGTCCTGGACTTGGACCCGGACCCGTCACTGCCCTGGAGCGCCATGATCGAGGCGACCCGCATGACCTTGGCGGTGCTTGACGAGTTGGGTTTGCAGGCCTTCCTCAAGACCAGCGGTGGCAAAGGCATGCACGTGATCGTGCCATTGGCGAGAAATGAAGGCTGGGACACCACCAAGGCGTTCGCCAAAGCCATCTCTCAGTTCTTGACCCGACAAATGCCCGAGCGCATCACCGCCACCATGGGACCGAAGAACCGCGTCGGGAAAATATTCGTCGATTACCTGCGCAACGCCCGTGGAGCCAGCACCGTAGCCGCCTATTCGGTACGTGCCAGGCCAGGCCTGCCGGTCTCGGTGCCGATTGCCCGGGCCGAGCTGTCGACCCTGCGCAACGCCCAGCAATGGGACATGTATACCGCGCTGGAACGGGCCAGAAGCTTGGGCGCCGATCCTTGGGAGGGCTACAACCACCGCCAGCGGATTACCGCCAGGATGTGGGAACAACTGGATGCGCAAAAACCCAACGATTGAACACCTCCGTAGGAGCTGCCAAGCGAAGCGAGGCTGCGATCTTTCCACAGCCCATTGAATCGAGAGCGAAAGATCAAGATCAAAAGATCGCAGGCTTCGCCAGCTCCTACGCGCAGGGACGCACACTTAGATCCAGATGAAAATCGCCAACAGCCCACCGAAAAAAGCCCACTTCTGCAGGTAATACAGCGTGCGATTGCGCTTCTTCAGGGCCTTGCCTTGCAGCCGGATCTTGTAGAGCCTGGAGAACGCCCGGTTCAGGCCGCCCGTCTTGTCGCCCGCGTCGTTGGGCGCACCGGCGGCCGCCATCACCGTACGGCTGAACCAGCGGTTGAAGGCGGTGGCCCAGCGAAACCTCATCGGCCGCTCCACGTCGCAAAACAGGATGATGCGGTTATGAGCGGTGGTGTTCTCGGCGTAATGGATGAACGTTTCGTCGAAAATCACCGCTTCGCCATCACGCCAATGATAAGGCTCGCCATCGACATTGATGTAGCAGCCGGCATCGTTGGGCGTTTCCAGGCCCAGGTGATACCGATAGGACCCGGCGTAAGGGTCGCGATGGCGGACCAGCTTGGACCCCGGCGGCAACTCGGCAAACATCGCCGCCTTGATCGAGCCGATGCTTTGCACCAGTTCAGTGGTGCGCGGGCACAGCTTCATGGCCGAGGGATGGCTGTCGCCGTACCACTTCAGGTAGAAACGCTTCCAGCCGGTCTTGAAGAATGAATTGAAGCCCACGTCGTCATACTGATTGGAGCGCTTGATCTCCCCGGCGCGCAGCAGGCTTTGGCCTTCGGCCCGGATCTGCTCCCAATGGGCCTGCAACGGGCTCAGGTCGGGAAACTGCACCGGGTTCAGGAAAGGCTTGTTCGGCAGTTTCGAGCACAGGTAAAGCAGGCAATTGATCGGTGCCAGAAAAGACGAATGATCGCTCAACTGGCGCCCGATCTTATGCCGCACGCGTCCGCGCAGGTGAACGTAGCCAATGGAGAGGAGGTAAATCGCGACAATGATGAGCTTCACGAAAGTCCGTCACAATGCAGGAGTGAACAGGCTGCGTCTCCAGGCCAGCCAAGCGGCAAGGGAGATGGCATCGGGTGAGATGGCATTTTAGCCACAGGTTGTAAGCAAAAGTTATCCCAAAGTTGTGAAAAACTGTCTTGGCCGGGCAATCCCCTATCGTTTATGCGGCCAGATCAGTACAATCGCCGCCAATTATCACGCGCCCCCTTTGGCCGATACTGCAAACCGCGGCTTCGGCGTACGTCTACCCGGGCCAGGCGCTCCGTATGCTGCTGTCCTCTTATGCCGGATGGACCCTTGCGCTTGCGACCTCGACGCCTTTGCGCGGTCGGAACATGCGCAAACAGGTACTGAACAGGTACTGCCGCACCCTTAGCTACTCTGAATGTTCCGCAGGATAAACCTTTGATCTCTACAGCTAACATCACGATGCAGTTCGGCGCCAAGCCACTGTTCGAAAACGTCTCTGTCAAGTTCGGCGCGGGTAACCGCTACGGTCTGATCGGCGCCAACGGTTGCGGCAAGTCGACCTTCATGAAAATCCTCGGCGGCGACCTCGAGCCGTCCGGCGGCCAGGTCATGCTCGAACCGAACGTGCGCCTGGGTAAACTTCGCCAGGATCAGTTCGCCTACGAAGAATTCACCGTGATCGACACCGTGATCATGGGTCACGAAGAGCTGTGGAAGGTCAAGGCCGAGCGCGACCGCATCTATTCGCTGCCGGAAATGACCGAAGAAGACGGCATGGCCGTGGCCGAGCTGGAAACCGAGTTCGCCGAGATGGACGGCTACACCGCCGAATCCCGCGCCGGCGAACTGCTGTTGGGCCTGGGGATTGGCATCGAGCAGCATTTCGGCCCGATGAGCGAAGTGTCGCCAGGCTGGAAACTGCGTGTGCTGCTGGCCCAAGCGTTGTTCTCCGACCCGGAAGTGCTGCTGCTCGACGAGCCGACCAACCACCTGGACATCAACACCATCCGCTGGCTGGAAAACGTGCTGACCCAGCGTTCGAGCCTGATGATCATCATCTCTCACGACCGTCACTTCCTGAACAGTGTCTGCACCCACATGGCGGACCTGGACTACGGCGAACTGCGCCTGTTCCCGGGCAACTACGACGAATACATGACCGTTGCGACCCAGTCCCGCGAGCAGTTGCTGTCGGACAACGCCAAGAAGAAAGCACAGATTTCCGAACTGCAGTCGTTCGTCAGCCGTTTCTCGGCCAACGCCTCGAAAGCCAAGCAGGCCACCTCCCGCGCCAAGCAGATCGACAAGATCCAGCTGGCCGAGGTCAAGCCATCGAGCCGCGTCAGCCCGTTCATCCGTTTCGAGCAGACCAAGAAACTGCACCGCCAGGCGGTCATTGTCGAACGCATGGCCAAGGGCTTCGACGGCAAGCCGTTGTTCAAGGACTTCAGCTTCACTGTCGAAGCCGGTGAGCGCGTAGCGATCATTGGCCCGAACGGTATCGGCAAGACCACTTTGCTGCGCACCCTGGTCAATGAACTGGAACCGGATGCCGGTACCGTGAAATGGACCGACGCCGCGGAACTGGGCTACTACGCCCAGGACCACGCCCATGACTTCGAAGATGACGTCAACCTGTTCGACTGGATGGGCCAGTGGACCCAGGGTGGCGAACAGCTGGTGCGTGGCACCTTAGGCCGCATGCTGTTTTCCAACGACGAGATCCTCAAGTCGGTCAAGGTCATTTCCGGTGGGGAACAGGGCCGCATGCTGTTCGGCAAGTTGATCCTGCAGAAGCCAAACGTGCTGGTCATGGACGAACCGACCAACCACTTGGACATGGAATCCATCGAAGCGCTGAACCTGGCGCTGGAAAACTACCCGGGCACCTTGATCTTCGTCAGCCATGACCGGGAGTTCGTATCGTCCCTGGCCACCCGCATCATCGAACTGAGCGCCGACGGCGTGGTCGACTTCAGCGGCACCTATGACGACTACCTGCGCAGCCAGGGTGTGGTGTTCTAAGGGCAGCTGCGAGTTGCAAGCTTCAAGCGGCAAGTAAAAAGCCCTGTCCACTGTGACAGGGCTTTTTGTATTTCAAGGCGCATATCCCGTGATGCAGTTCATGCAAGAAAAATGAGGAAATCCATGCGTCATGAACACGCTGGGCTTTAACAGCACAGTGAAGGGATGGCGTTGCGCGGGTTAGGCTTATAAAGCCATTCTAATATTATCCGCTCTCCATTTCTGGTCGCTGTCCCCACTCTGCAGCACGCGCCTATAACTAGCGTCATTGTAATTAGGTGGTGCATCTCCAGGGTTCGGTGGCATGATTCCTAGTTTTCCTGTTGATTTAAAATAACTCGGCGGACTAGAAGGAAGGGGAGCAGTAGGAGCGTATGGATCGCCAGACCCTCCCGACGCTGAGGATACAGAAAGCCGGGGAGCAGTAGGAGCGTATGGATCGCCAGCCCTTCCCGACACTGAGGATACAGAAAGCCGGGGAGCAGTAGGAGCGTATGGATCGCCAGCCCTTCCCGACGCTGAGGATACAGAAAGCCGGGGAGCAGTAGCAGCGTATGGATCGTTAGTCGGTCTCGGCACATTGCCTGTAGGGCGAGAAGCAGTTCCAGCGCGAGACCGTGGATGCGCAACGGGCATTCTATTCGGCGCTGGGGTCATCCTAAATGCCGCCACGCCTAAACCAATCGACGCCACACCCGTTACCGAAGCAATGGCGGTCAACACAATGCGAGCCGTGTCGTTGTCGGCGTTAGCTGCACCAATACTTGTGGCGACAGTTATAATGCCTAAAAGCAAGGCGCCCAACGCCGCGTTAACAACGAAGTGCCCCGTAGGGTCTACCTCATCGAGCGGCCTCTGGCTGTATGCATACCCATTGAGCCCCCCCTTGCCGAATGGACTCCAGCTGTCCGGGCTATTGAATCGCATGAGCACCGGGCTATACACCCGGTAACCCTTTCCCAGCATATATCCTCCGGTCTGAGCCTCCCTCAGTTCACCATTGAAACCCAGTTCGGTACTGATAGGTTGTTCGGCGCTACGATGGCCATAAGGGCTGTAAGCAAGAGAATGGGTTGAATCGGAGCTGACTTCATTCATTACACTGTTGGTGAAATTACCGGCCAGTAACAGCGTGTTGTCGCCCTGACGCTCTGCCAATAAATGGTCATCGCCGCGCATGAAGGTACTGCTCCGCTCCCCGTCCACAAGGTTGGCGATGTGATCGCCCTTGTAAAAATGTTGCTGGGAACCGCCACTGTCATCGTTATTGGATAACCGGTCCAACGGATCATACTGGAAGTTACCCGTTTTACCCGATCCGGACTCACTCACACTGAGCAGCCGATTAAGCGCGTCATATTCCAGGACTCGGCCTTGCTCGTCTTGAATCAGGTTACCGTTGGCATCATAGGAAAGCACCAGCTCGTCTGGATGCCCCGCATCCCCTGAGTGGGTGACTCGACTCAGCTGGGCAGGGTCTTGCGGGTTTTCATAATGATATTCGGCTATGTTGTTTTTTCCATCGACCGTCTCTGTGATAACGATGATCAAATTATCCATCGCATCGAAGATAAAGGTTTGCCCCGAGAGCCTGTTGCCATACGGATCAATTGGCGGTTGGCTGCCCGCACAGGTATACGTCTCCAGGCGTCCACGAAGATCATAGGCATAGGTTTCGTCACGCAGCGTCTGGGGGCCTTCGGTCAAGGTGCGTCGCACGAGACAGTCAAACTCGTCGTATACCTGATCCAATACCTGGATAACGCCATCAAGGTCGAACGTACGCTTTATTTCACGATGAAACTCATCGTATTCAAGGCTGATACCAAGGGTTCTCGCCGGTGCGCCGTCGACAATGTCCTGCGTGGTGATGGTAGCGACACGCCCCAAGGCGTCGTAAGTGAAGGCCGACGAAGTCGTCCCCAAGGATGTACGCTCCAATCGACCTTTAGGGTCATATTCATACTGCTGTACTTGATCGAGCACATCGGTATAGCTGAGCAAACGACTGCGAAAACTATACTCGTAGGCCATCGCGAAAGTTTGCCCATCCGCTTCAACGGTTTCGCTCTTGGGCTCGCCAAAACTGAAATAAGTACGTGCCAGTGTCCGCCCGCCCACGCTGGCCTTCGTCAATCGCGCGTTGGCCGGGTCATACTCGTAGTTACAGATGTCCCCACCTGAAAGTTGGCGACGCAGAGGTTCATCACTCAACTGTGGCATGTACTGGTATTCGACCGTTTCACCACTGGCGGGGGTCACGGTCTTAGGTCGGGTCTGCTGCGGATCGTATTCATAGCGTTGCAAACGCCCTCCGGTGACCGACTCGGTCATGCGGCCCAGCCCGTCGAACGTTTGCGTTCCCAGTTCCTGTCCATCCACGCTGATGCGTGTAGGCCAATCTTCAGCGCTGTGCTCGGCATATTCGCGCACAATCCTGGCACCTTGTGGCAAGGTGGTTTGCGTCATACGGTCGAAAGCATCATAGCTGTACTCGGTAACGCGCAACGGAGTCCTGAGGCCCAACTCTTCCTTCACCGACCGTCCCAACCCGTCATAACTATACTTTTGCCGACTGATTACGCTTTCATCCAAGGCCAGACGCTCTGTCTGGACAGGCTTTTCAAACAGGTTGAGACGCGTTTCAGTGATCCCGCTGAAGTGGACCTTCGTCAAATCCTGCTCCCAGCTTCGTTCAATCGGGCCTGACCAGTTTCGATCGCCAATCGGATTGACTTGCTTATAGCGCTCCACGCCGTCCGGACCGATCTCGCAGAGGGGCTGATTCCAGTCGTCGAACAGAAACCGTGTCTTGAAGGGTTTCTCCTGCGCTCCCCACCAATCGTATTCGGTCTGCTCGATCAGGTTCCCGAAAACATCGTACTGGGCGGCGTAGGTTTGGCGCATTGTCGGTTGGCTGCTGTCGGCATCGTTGCGCTCTTCGTAAACCGCCCTGTTAAGCCCATCGAATGCCGTCATGGTCTTCACGCCCTTGACGTCGAACAACCATTGCTCGGCCCGTTGCCCCATGCTGGCGGAGAGATAATATTCATAATTGCGCGTTGCCTTGTAGCGTGGGTCGTTCGGTGCCACGGTTTCACTGGTGACCCGATTCAGCACATCGTAAGTGCGGCTTATCTCTACGTCATTGTCGTCGCGCTCAAGCAGCGACTCGCCGTTGAGTAGCGAGCTTTCCAATGTAATGATTTTGTGCACCTGATCGAAGTCTGTCGTCAGCGTTTCCACTGTTTGCATAACCGTCTCGTCGGCCAGGGTGCCCATCGTCACCCCGTACGTGTAGTCGGTTATCGTTGTTTTTTCATTCAAGGCAACCGACTGGCGCTTCAGGCGTCCATGCACCTCATGCGCCTGCGCGTCGTCCTTGTCGTGGTAGTACTCATAGGACGTGCTACGTAATTCCATGATGGCGCCGGGAGCCGTTCGCGTGAGCGTTTCACGTTCGAGCGCAAGCCACGACGAACGTCCGCTGCCGTCCAGCGATGGATACAGCACGTAGCGATAATCGGTCCGCAGGGTCGGCGCACCGGCCACATAGCCAGGAGCGGGCGTCTGGGTTTGACTTTTGAGATTGCGCACGAAGCCATCGGGGTCTTTCGGGCAGCCATCTTCCCCGTCCTTATCGTAGTAAAAACTGGTTTCGACAACACCTGTGGGATGGGTCTGGACCCACAGATTGCCGTAGCTGTCATAGGTGCTGCTGGACTTTTCGCTACGTAATTGGCTACCCAACCGCCAGCGGTGGGTGACCTCGTGAGGGAGTTGAAACCAGGCCGGCTGGCCATCGAACCCACCGGGGATCTGACCATACACAGTTTCGACCTCCTGCTGTGCCGTGTTGCGCGTCGTGGTCTCCAGGGTGAGCAAGTGAAACTGGTTGAAGGTACGTTTGATACGCTTGACCTCCACCCCTCCATTCATCAGGTGCTCGGTGCAACCGTAGGCGTAATGGCTGCCAGTGAATTGATAGAGGTTATCCAACCCTTCATCGTTCCAGGTCAGCGCCAGATTGCGACCCAGGAAATTATTGGTCTCCAGGTAGGTCGAACCGTCGGTGAAACTGTAATGCGTTTCTACCATGGGCTGTCCGCTGCCAGGGAACACCCGGTGTTCTTTCACACGGGGTATGGGCTGACGACCACTGCCGGTGGGAAACTCATGGCCCTGCGCGTCATAGACCACTTCTTCCCGCCCGCCCAGTGGCGTTTCCACCGACACGATGCAGGTGTATTCGCCCACAGGCCTGTAATTCAGACGCCAGGCAACGTTCCGACCCGCTTCGCTCGGCAAAGTAATGACGTTGACGTACTTCTCGGTGCCGGAATCCAGCGTCATCGAATAGCGCGCCAACGGCGTGCCGTTGGCGCCGGCAGTGGGGTGCAGGTCCAGGATGACGCTGCCTTCCTGACGGTCTACCTTCAGCAAATCGCCGCGCTCATCACTGATGCTCGCAAGCCGGAAATCATGGGCACCGAAGGGCAAGTACCCCAGCGTCACCGCATGACCTTCCGGCGCGATCATCCGGACAGGCAAGGCAACCGCATCGTCTCCCCGGCCATGGACCCTGAGTTCTTCGACCAGACCGGACTTATGCACCAGCCGGTAGAGTTGATCGTCGTCTTTATCACGGTAAAAACGGAAGGTGTTGAGCTTTTTCTCTTTCATCAGAAGCTCGACCAGAAGCCCTTCCTCCCGTTGCGCTGTAACCTTGTAACGCTCGCCGCTGCTCAAGGTCAGGATTTGCCGCTGAACCCGATATTGCGATTGCTGCAAGTTCCAGCCGGTGCCGTAACCGCTGTCATGACGGTTCATGGGATTGAAGCCCATGGCCAGGGACAGCAACGGACCGTTCAAGTAGTTGGGTTTGAATTCGGGAAAGTTGATGGAAAAAGTGTATTGATTGGTTCGAGGATCAACCCCGCCCGCTACGTAACTCATGAAATTGAAAGCGTTGGAATGTACCGCCGTGGAGTCGGTCATGATTGCCACCTCTGGAAAGAAACAAACTCAGAAAACCACGCGCCAATATTGAGTAACCTTGAGCTTCTCGACCGCTTGCTTTTAGATTTCACCGCCAAAAGTGAGCGCCAGGCAAGCATGATTAACTTGCAGGCGTACCTGGCCATATATACACACAGGACAGCTTCCCTTCGACATTCTCATTATTTTTGTTTTTCCCATCTACAAACATCACTCCCGGCTTGAGAAGTTGCCCAGGTGTTGCCGACCTCAGCGTACCCGGAATTGAAATCAGGGGGCTATTGGTGGGCTGGATATAGGTTTTCACCCTGTAGTACCAATCCCCGGTATAGTCTGGCCCTACCGCTCGGCAGTTATATTCCGAACCGAAGGCAATCTGCACGGCAGAATCCACATTATAGAGGGTAAAAAAACTGTACATATCATTCGTACAGTTGTTTGTATCATCATCTCTAAAATTATAGGCTTTGTATTCAGTACCAACATCAAGACTACAGGTGCCACCAGGATCCTCTATACTACCTTTTTGATATAGCTTAATACTTCCCTGAGCCAGAACAACCGTCATCGCCTGAACGGCAACAATCAGCAAGCCGGCGCTTATTTTCGTAAAAATATTCATTCTCAGTCACCTATAAAGTTCGACCAATGGACGAAGGGAAAGATCATAAACGCGTATTAGTCAGAAAGTTACGATGATAATAGGTACCCTTGGGCTTGAATGAAATTCTCTGTTTGTGAAGATTGCCGTTTTTGTCTCGCAAGGCAACCTTCAAATCTTGATCCAATCGCGGACGCGGATGGACGCGAGGCCTAATGAACGGGATGTTATCGTTTCGACACAGTAAAACAGCAAAGGTAAAGGGTTCATACCACTTGGATTTGCCGACATCCAGAAGCCGAGGGTCTTTTACAACATCAGGCATGAACTCATCGAAAGCCACCTTGTTTTTTAAATCATTATTTCCAGTAACATCTTCAAAGTAATAGCCCAGCCAACTGAACATAGTCTCTTCCAGCTTTTCGCTTTCCCAGCGAATGGAAGACACATTAATAAATTCCGGAACACCCGGTTCTAATTGGTCAGGAAGTAGCCATTCGAGCATGATAAAGTCCTGCCCCCTGCATTTGAACGTCCACCAATCCTGGCTGTTAAGAATCAAATCGAAGTCAGCGTTATCATTGCCCGGTTCGCCTCCGCTGCCACCGGCTATGCGCTCCCGAGTGAGATCATATACAAACTCTGCGGGCTTCACGGACCTGACGGTGATTCGTTTACCGATGCCCTCTTCCCCCTCTTTCGCTGTATCGATCCACTCACCACCGCCATCGGCGCTGTCTTTCTGAAATCTGGCATGCAGCGTTGCGGTGCTATTGACGGGCGCAACGGAATGAAGATAGAAATCCTGCTCGACCAGAGAATCATTTGCTCGCAGAGCGTCGGCATTCGGTGCGTGACCGGGATTACTTGGAATGGCCAGGTCGAAGTAAGGACTCAGGATTTTATGCACTTGCAACTCTTGTTTCGCCCCCGGATCGACTCCCAGGTCCTCCACCGGTATAAAAGGCAGCTCCTCACCATTTTTGTAGACCAGGCGCATGCTTGCCAACTCCGTCAAACTCAGTTTGTAGTACTTGAGCTCTTCGTCTATTGGATCCCACACACCATTAGTCTGGGTACTGACCTCAACATGAAGTTGCTGGTAACCATTGGCCAGCACATTACCTTCCGTTTGCAGCTCCGGCCCACCCACCACTTTGATCGTGAACAGGGCCAGGGGGACTTCCCAGGTCGGATCCGGGTCCTGCTGTTTTTCGCCGATCACGCTGTAGCCCCGGAAAAACACCACGCCGTTACGTACGATTTCGCACAACACCACGCTCGTCTGCTCCACCCCTTGCGGTGGGGCGGTGTAAAGCCCTTCGTCTACGCTGCCGCCACCACTGACCACTCGCCACCGCCGCGGCACCTGGGGCATCAGAGCAACATTGTGGTTCAATTGCACCGTATTGGCGGCGTTGAGACGCTCCACCACAGCCGGCTCGACGTTCAAAAACGACTGGGCATTGTCCAGCAGCAGGGTAGATTGCGTTGTTTTGACGTCAGCACCGAGTGTCTCGCACAGCACCTTCTGAATCGAGAAGCCCTTGAGCTCAGCCTCGGCGCTGGCCACGAACCGCCACTGCGTGTCGGCAACCCTGCTCAGGCTGCCTTGTAGCGGCGCAAGCAGGCTGCATCGGGCTTCCTGCCCCATCGCAGTCGCGTTCAGTGTAACTTCGCCAGGTGCCTTCTTGAGCAAGTGGGTGACCAGTTTCGGCGCGATTTCCACTTCGCTGTAGTCCACCCTGAGCAGCGTCGAGGCCGTGTAGGTTTTGTCGTTGTTTTCATAGGTAGCCGTCACCAACACACGCAACGAGCGGTAGCCAATACGTTGCGGCGACACCGCCCTATACAAGCCATTGTCTATGGTGCCGTGCCCGTCCTCGGAGTGACTTTGCAAGCTGACGGCTTCCCACGTTTTGGCCGTCAGCGTCCTGCCTTCCCAATCGAGCAGCCGGAATTGCTGTCGCCCCCCGGCCTCGATGACCGGGAACGCAGGTTCCAGGCGTATGCTGGTCTGTGCGGGGCTGATGCGACCAAACGACACCAGGTCATGAGGCGTGTGTTGCGCGACTTCTTCGTAGAAATTCAGTCCGGGGAAGGATAGATGCGCCGGTAACTCCACGTTGTTATTGCTGGCATACCTCAGCATGTCCCGGGATAACACCCACAAGGCGGTGTATTTGCGATCACCACCAGGATTGGTGTCATCGGGCATCAAGTAAGGGAAGTCGGCACCGAGTTCTTGCCCCGGGCCACTACCGGCCAGTAGTTCGATCAATGCGAGCACCACACCATCGCCTTCATTTGCCGCACCTCTGACCTTCGCCCCGGGTGCAGCCTGGGTCCGTAGGCGGAAACGCCTTGGGGCAAGCCCGTGGTAGCCCTTGAGGCCGATTCGTCCCAGCTGAAACACGGTCTGGTCCGACGACAATTTGTCAAACTGCTCTTTAAAATAGACACCGAGGCGCTCTGCGTGCTCTCCGCCCAAGAGATCGCAGGTAAAGGTACTGGCCCCCTTCAAATCCATCGTGATACGGCCTTGCCGATCGACTTCAGCCACCACCAAGAACAAGTTGACCTTCATCGTCAGGGTGAAACCCTGCTGTTCGGTGATGTAACCCGTGGACAATAGAGCGTCCGAAGCGCCCACTCGAGATTGCCACGTCTTGATTTCCCCGCCCACGATATTCATCGTCACCGTGGCGCTGGAGTCCGCTAAGGTCGCACTCTCGAAAGACACCTTCGGCGCACCGAGAACGATTGATTTAACCTCGACAGACTGCCCCTCAGGCGCGTTAATGGCAGTGCGACCATTCAAATAGGGTAAGAAAGTGAATTCTTCATAGCGCGTTACATATTGCTGCTCCAGAAGATAATTAATGCGAAGGCGGTCGCATATGAATAATGCATCCCAACCCCGGGTAATCAGTCTACCCTGCATAAGCGCAAGAACTTCATTCAACGTAGCCATGGTAAACCCTCTTCCAATAAAAGGATCAATTACAAACTCAACGCACGAATGACCGCACCTGAATTGGCTAACGGTAATGGCACGATGGTGTAACCTTCAAATAGACCAAGCACGGGTTCAACAAATTTTGCGCCAATGACGACGCAAGGTTGTGCACTGGGTCCGCCTTCACGATATAACCCCGTATCGCTATCGATTTCTCCGGGACCGCCGAAGGGGAGGAACCACTCCGGCTCGATGGAATTGTGGTTAATCGTGGCTCGCAACTGAAGTTCACCTTCGGCGGAATATTCAAGATCGGGTTTTATAACCATCATCGCGTTTTTATGTTGTGCCACCACATAACTTGACCATGTATTGCCGCTGTCTTCATCGGTCACGTTGATTTCATCGAAAACAAAGGTGGCCTCACCCGTGATCTCGTCGGCGGCAATATAGTCGTATCCACCGGTGGCAGGATTGGGGACCAAATCTCCACTTTCGCCTGGTACCCGATTCTTTATTTCCCACGTCAATGGTCCGCCACCGATGGAGCCCGCCAAAAACGAAATGCGATCCTGCGGGTTGCACACTTCAATAACGGGATTGACCACAAGACTTTCCCTGATCACTGTTACTACGACCACACTTCGCTCGTCACTGGCCTCATCATGGGCAATGACCAGTACCTGAAGAGGGGCTGCGCCCAGTGTATGGGCCGGCGGTGCCCGGTACTCCCCTTCAGGCGTCATCCTTCCAGGATCCAAAGCACCCGGCGCCTCTACCGTGAAACTGACTCCGGGGGCGGCCGGTTCCACCTCGAACGAAACTATTTCCCCAGGCAATAACAGCGTTTTCGGCGCACGGATCGTGAACGAGGCGCTGGAGGAAAGAACCCGGCCAAAGTCGACATAATCCTGTGGGAGCGCCACGACTTCCGATTGCAACCGGTGGGCGCCCGCCAGGTCTACATCCGCCAAAAAACCTTGGGTACCGGTGGCCGTCAGGCATTCGGCGTACTGCTCGATCAACGCGGTTTTAACCGCATGCCCGATAAACGCCACGATCCGGTCGCGCAGGAGTTGCGGTGTGTTATCCGGCAGGCCACTGATGTACGTCACGTCCGGCGTCTGCGTGCGTGGCACAAATAACTCGGCACCGACTTCGTACGGCGCGAACTCATCGACCATCATCCGGAACACCTGCTCAAGGCTGAAGCTGAACGTCACCGTAAAAGAGGTCCATCCCCCCGTGCTGCCCTGGAGCCGATAACGCAGTGGCACATCGGCCCTGGTTTGCCAGTGCTGAACGGCCCGAGTCAGTTCAAATCCGGCCGTCAGTGGCTGAGCTCCTTGCACCAGCGAGATACCAAAAGTGTCACAGCCAAAGTCGTAAAGATTGTCCTTATAATCGCGAGCCGTAATGGTCAACTCGCCCGAGGTGGCTTTCATGCCTATCACACGTCCATCGTCTTCCATCAGTTCGAAGTGATTGCTGCCAAACATGCTCAACAGTGCCCCACCGAACGCGGCCCGATTGATCAGCCTGGACGAGAACAGCGCGGTGCTGGCGTAGTCCTTCTCGGCGTCATTGGCGATCAGGTATCGGTATTCGCTCGGTTTGTTGCCGGGCCTGCCCATCGCCATGGTTTGATAAAACAGCAACGCCCCTTCGCCCGCGACCTCGCCGCTCGATTGAGTCCCGACATCAATGGACTTGATACACAGGAAAGGATTTTCCTGATCCGGGAACCTGGCCAACGGAAATACGGAACGTTCATTGGCCAAGGCTTCAAATTGCGCCTTGAAGAACTTGCCGCCAGCGACCTGTTCCTCCAGCACCGGTGAACTCGTCAGCCTGAGTTCTTCCGCCAACGTCAGGTCCAGCACGACCTGCGCATCGCGTCCGGCTGCTGCTTCTTGGAAAGTAACCGGTTGCTCGTCTGTGACCAACTTATAAGCATTAAGTGGGCTAAAGAGAAAAACCGACTGGATAAGCTGTTGATCAATTTTTTTTTGCATGATCACTTCTTGGCCGCTGCTCACTTGCAGGGATAAACCCACGGCATTCGATACATACGACGTTGCTGGAAAGGAAATCTCGGGATAACTCAATGAGCACCCGATCAAGTGATGGGTAAGCGGAGTATCCGGCACTTCGTAACTTCCGGTGATGCCATTCAGGCTTATGCCCTGGCTCAATCGGAGTGCATGGTCCTTTTGTAGCGCCTGGTTCACCGAATGACCCGACAAGGCAAACAATGCATCCCACTCGCGCATCTGGCTGGTGCCCTGCATCCAGCCTAACAGTTCGGTTACCGAATAACTGGCCATCGCTACTTTCCTCATTTAATAAAGGGTTGCAAGCAAGTCGTTATACAGATCAATAAGCCAGGCCTGTCTCGCCATCAGTCTCGGCAACACTCAGCGGCACATCGGGAATATCGTGCAAGGGCAGCGCGAGCAGTAGATGACCCTCTAGAATACCCAGAGGCCCCGCGTCATAGGACGCTCTGATGAACACGAAAGCCTGCGGGGCCATTTCGTCAACCTTATAGACGCCTGGGGTTTCGCTGTGCCATGAGCCGGGGCCGTTGAATTCAATACTCCATTCAGCATATTGGGTTAAATCCATGTTATTGAATTTGGCTCTTAAAGCGACTTCTATCAATCCTTCCAAGCTATCAGGGGCTTGAATGGTGATCCCGGGATTTGTCTGTGTAACCACCATGTAAACCGACGCCGTATACCCCTTATAAGTCGCCACGATTTCATCCATCACATAGGTTTTCCCTTCGACGACGTCTTTATTCGAGACATAGGTGTAAACGCCATTATTGGATTCGATAGAACCGCTCTCCCCCGGAACCGGGTTGTTGATGACCACCGTAGGCGCAGGGCTGTCCTCATCGTCCTTCAGATAGCCAAGCTTTAACGGTACACTCTCGTCTAAATTGCAAATCTGAATCAGTGGATTGATCGTCAAGCGCGAGCGCACTACCGTCACCAAGGCAGAACTGCTGAACTGGGTAACAGGGTCGGTTGCGGTGACCCGTACACGGGTGAAACGCCCCTCGATCTGATTCGCTGCCGGAGGTGTGTAGACCCCTGTATTTTCATCGATCGTACCTGCGCCGACAGCACGACGCTGCAGGTCTTCAACAGCCCATTTCAGGCCATTTCTTTCAGGAAAAACCTCAAAAGCATAGAATGGCGTGCCGGCGGCGAGGCGGGGTTCCGATTCGGTAATGGCGAAGGTTGTCAGCCTAGGATTGATGCGCCCAAATACGCCTGCGTCGTATGGATACCGTATCTCTTCTGGGACAAGAGTGTTGCCGAAATAAAATTCCAGATTCTCCTCGATGAACTCAGAGGCAGAAAAAGCAAAACTAAAATTTTTTTCAATCGCCACCTTAATTCTTTGTTCGAGCAGCCCAGCCTCAAATAAATATCCTGACTCCTCCGTGAGATATATCTTTCTCGACAAAGTTTCACTAAACCGTGCACTCGCCCTCGCCACCTCCCCAGCCGGATGCTCCTCGCTGAACTGAGCAGCAAATACTTCATCACCAAATTCTGGCACACCCATTACTCCAGACATGCCTCTTGACGAAACCAAGCCGGACACACACGAAAAATTCTTCAGCACTATGAGCCCTGCCGATTCATCCAACTCATATGTAACACTTACAGAAACAGAAAAGTCTGGTGTCAATCGACCGGCATCTCCCCCGGATATCGGAGCATTAACGTACACATACTCAAAAATACCTGGAAAACGTAGCAACACCTCCCATTTCACAGTCACTTCATGCGCCCTAACCTCTATAACAAATCCGTTACTTGCTGGAAGTACGAAGGGCACAACTCGGAACTGCGGATCTGCCCAAATAGTACCTCCCTGCTCGCCAAAACCATATTCGTAAGTCAATCTTTCCAACGGCACGGGCTGCCCCCCCGGAATAGCGACCCCCCCTTCCAATGCTGTGGCAGAGGCAACACTATTGCCAAGAACATATCTAAAATCAGTACATCCGATCGCCCCTCCTATGCTCGAAGTCAACGCCGACAATAATATCCGTTGCCGCTTAATTAATACTGTCGCGGAGTAGTCCTTGTCAGCGTCCTTCGGAATCAAATAACGATAAGCAGTACCGGGATCATCCCCCTCGTCCCTACCTTCCATACGCACCAAGGCCAGTATCGCTCCGTCGCCAGGCTGGGCCCCTTTTTGAGTGCGCAATCTGAACGACCGGGGTCGCAATAAGACATGATTGCCGCGCTTGATCGTCCCCAGCGTCCAAACACGTTTTTCGTCATCCAATCGATTGAAGAGTGTCTTGAAAATCCGTCCTGCGAGCTCCTGCTCTGCCAGAGTCTCCGCGAACATCAATCGGAAGTTGTCACTCTTGCTCAGGTCCAGTCGAACCTTGTCATCCGCTGAGATATCCCCCGATACTTGCGACAACAATAAGTCGAGGAATAATTGCGGCCCATCCAAAGGATCGTAGTTGAGGATTCGAGTGACTTTCCAGCGGTTCACCTCTTTCTCGATCGACGCCTGATTTCCCGACAGCACAGCCATTCGCAAATTGGCCCGTGAACCATCAAGACCGGTATCCTCATAAGACAAACGAGGCACATCCATCACAAAGTTTTGAATATACTCACGAAAAGCAGTGCCTCCTGTAGGAATCGCCCCTGTAATGGGACCGATACGGTCACCCTGGGAAAACTTCACAATGTAGTCTTGGATCAACAGCAAATTGGTTTTATTTCTTTCAAAGGCGAGCACTGCATCCCAGCCCACCGTGCGATCCTCACCCCTCATCCAGCTCAGAAGCTCTGCCAACGTATAGGTAGTTGCCATTTCCATACCCTCAAATATCAAAATCAACGGTGAGCCGAGCCGTCTCGCACACTTACGACTGGGCGCTTCCTATCGAGATAAACGTCACAAAACCATCTGATCGCCAGAACAGCGAAAAGCAATTACCGAACCGTGCCCTTCAACGACAATCAGTCTTTCCATAAAAAATAGTGCGTTCAGGGCGCCAGAAGAAACAGCCGTTCATCCACCTTCTTATAAGTGCTGCCCTGGTCGTAACTCAACTGAACCAAGATAGAAAGTTTTTCAGCCATTACCAGCGAATTTAAAAAGCCCTTATCAAGCGCTGGCAATATATATCCATCGTAGTATTCATCGTCGGTAAGGGGCTGCGTTTCGTCACGCATCGTATGAGTTACTACCTCGTGTGTCGCTGACGATACGCCGCTTGCCTGAATGTTTAGAAGTTGCCCTTCTGCAATGAAATGCCACCTTTCCAATTTAAAGAGCATGACCGGGTCGGTGATCTCGCTCAACTTGATATAGCCACCGCTAAGTCTCGGCCTTTCGGCCTGGACCTGCGGCCAGCCACTGTCGAAGTTTTTTATGTCCAAATCATAAAACGGTGAATTGTGAGGAACGGTTTCATCTGGCGGCAGAACTTCGTAATGAATCACAACATGTTTCCCCACATTCATCGGTACGGCCGTACGGGGAATGTTGAATCGCCTGTCGTAGCCGACCGCGGGCATCGTCACCACCAGCGGATCGCCAAAGCCGTCCCAGATCATGCTGACCCTGTCATCGTTGCCAATCACGGAGTCCTGCGGGATATCGATGACGGCCCCGGTCAGCACATCAGCGGCCTTCACCCACCCCTTGACCACGCCCGACCCGTCGTCATCGTAAAGAGTGGCCTTATCCACATTTGGTGTATACAACTCAAGGGGGCGCCGAACCATCAGCGTCAACGGGCGCGAGCTGAACGAAGCCCCTGCCCGCGCATAGTGATAAAGCAGCTCGACAACCTTGCCGTTGTTCTCCTGTAACCAGCGGTGTTCGAGGACCAGCGTGATGATCCCGCTCTCGACCGCCGACACATCCAGCAGCGCGGTAGCGAGCAGGTTGGTGTCGCCTTGCGCATATACCGTCACCACGTCACCCGGCTGCCGGCTGTCATACAGTGGCACCTGCACGGGCAAGCCATCGGGGTGTCGTGCCGGGTCAATCGAGCCACTGTCGGCACCCGCGACAATCAGTTCGGGCAACAACGGTTCAAGGGTGTCCACTGCCGTAATGGTCTGTTCGGCGGAAGTTGATTCGGGCGTGAGCGGATCCTGTGGATCGGCGTACTGCACCTGGTACTGCATAACCCCATGACCACCGTTCTGGATCAATGTGAGTTGTGCCTTGGGCAAAGACCACTCCAGGGTTTTGCCCACGTCATCGGCGCTCAATGTCCGGCGTATCGTATGGGGCGTAGGGGTCCCTCCAGTAGCGCGATGGGCCACCCAAGTGAAAGTAAGCTCATCACCTTCGGCCATCGCCTGATAAGGCGCCGTGGAGATGAGCGCGGGGCCGGCGATGGCGCTTGGGTCCACGCACAATGCGTGAGATTCCTTCATCTGAGCCACAGGCAAGCTCAGAAGACCGACGCGCTTGCCCACATAAAAAAACAGACGCCGGGACTCTTCCCCCAGTGGTCCGCCATCCGATTGCCGATAGGAGTAAAACACTTCCCCCTGATCCAGGCTGACGAGTTTGGCGTTCTCAATCACTATCGGCATTCTTGGATGACCGTTCTCGTCATGTTCCAAACGGTCATCGACATCCTGGTAGTTGGTTTCATCGATCGCTTCGCCCATCGGGCTGCGCCCTCGCCAGTTGGGTTCGATCCCATGACCTATTGCAAGTCCTGGATACTGCACATAGGTCAACAAGTCGTCTGTTCCCAACACATCCAGATCGATCACGTTATCGCGACCGAGTAGCGGAATGTGGGGAGCCGGTGGGGCATCTTTTGTATTCATGGGTTTGACACCCTCGTTGAGTTTTCATGCAGCGATAAAGACGTTTTACCCCTGACCGATGGCGCCGACCACTATCAGAACTGTTAGGTTACTGGCGCTCTACAGACTGTTACCGTATCGACAACTCGCCGTAGCCCTGCCGTTAAAAGGCGCCATTCATTATGGCTTTCGATGACTCATTGAGGTGTGCCCCCATGAGTGCCGATACTTCCGTTCCCTCCAACGCATTCAACTTCATGCAGTCGCTGCAAAGTGGCGTTGACCCACGTACCGGGCAATACCGGATATCCCTCGACTTACCCGAACTCAAGGGCAACGATTTGCGCGGCCCGGGGTTTTCGCTGGCATTGGCTTTCAGCGCTCTCAACACAACGGACAGCGGCTATGGCATCGGCTGGAATGTGCAGCTGTCCGAATACGATATGAACAAGCAGGTTTTATCCACGAGCACAGGCGAACGCCACACCGTGACCGCCAATGGCGTGGACGGGGAACTGCTGATGGAGACCAAAAAACTCGACAGTTTCCGATTCTTCGAATACACGCCATTTCAAGATAAGAAACAGTTCATGCTGGTGCACAAGACCGGCACCGTGGAAATTTTGCGAGAGCGCGGTATGGGTAGCGACCGCGTCGCCGTTCCGATCGAAATCTATAGCCCCCTGGGCCACAGGCTGGTCCTTGCCTATACCTCATTCAACGGACACACGCTGCTGCAATCGGTCAACGACGACGCGGGGATCCCCTTGTTGAGCGTGCGGCGCGACGCCGGCAAACTGGATCTGGATGTCTACCCCGATGTCGATGAGGCGCTCCCTGCGCGGGCGCGCTATACGATGACTTTCGACTCGGGCGAGCTGAAATATGCCCGCACCATTGCCCTGCCTGCCGATGAATCCGGCCAACGAGGTTACTGGCGATTCGACTACACGATCAAACATGGGCACACCGTGGTGACCAAGGTGGAAAACCCGTTGGGCGGTAGTGAACTGATCGTCTATGACAGCGAACACAGCTTCCCCGGCCCGTCAGGCCGCTACCTGCCACGTGTCAGCCGTCACGAGATTTATCCCGATGGCGCCCCTGACAACCCGGACAAGGTGCAAGTCGAATACACCTATCCGGATGATAAGAACTTCCTGGGCAACACCTTGCCGATCCAATGGGGCACCGACAACAAGGACCCGCTGATCTATCAGAGCAGTACTTACGACTACAGCACCGTGGAAACCCATTACCTGGCGGGAACACCTGTGCGTAGTGTCAAACGCACGTTCAACCGTTTCCACTCGCTCATACTCCAGACCACGACACAAGGTGACAACATCCAGGAAACCGAAACCGTTTACCCTTTGCGCAACGGCTCGGTGCTGGATCAACCGAATACCTATCAACTGCCTACGCAGGTGATCAATCGCTGGCGGCTTAAAAGCAACCCGACACGTCAACGCGCAGAAACAGAGACCTACACCTACGACAGCTCCGGCAATGAACTGACCCACGTTGAGGCCAGTGGCATCACCACCACCAACGTCTACTACCGCGCTTCTGGCGAAGAGAACTTCCCCGATAACCCTTATGGGTTTGTCTGCAAAGTCAAGAGCAGCACGGTGACGCCCGCACCGGACCACGAGCCGGCCCCGACTTTGCGGACCCACTACCGCTACATCGAAATACCTCCACTGGCCAGGACCCCGCTCGCGAGGCCCGTCACGCTCGACGAGCAAGTTCTGGTTCAAGTGCACGATGCCGGCACCCCCCAGGAACGAGAGGAGGCGTTGCAGAGCACCACCTACCAATACTGGACTGACCTGAACGACCCTTTACGTCATGGTCAATTGTCGCGGCAGGCTGTATGCCTCAATGGCGCCACCACCTACACTGATACTGATTACCAAAGGCTCTTCGGCATCGACTTCCCCGAACCCGCCATCCAGCTCACCACGACCTTGAGTACCGATTTCGACGGTGTTAAGAAAGTCAATATCGAGCAAACTTCGGCACTGACCGGAAAGCTATTGTTGTTGCACTCGAGCGACGTGGAAATCCGCTATGAGTACGACAAACTAGGACGACTGGTTCGTGAAACCACGGCGCCCCGAAGCAGCGAATTCAAGGCTGTACGCACCTATCGGTATTTCCCTTCTGCCGGCGTGGGGCACTTCAGTGGGCGAGATGCCGTCAACACACGTGGAATCACCACCCGCACCCAAATTGACGGACTAGGACGCCAGATTTATGAAGAGCGCGATAATTTCAGCGAAACCAACCCCACGCGCGTCGAACAAACCTGGAAGGCTCGTTACAACGGTTTGGGCGAGCTGATCGAAGAAACCCGCTACGACTATTTTGAAGGGCGCTCCTTCGCCTACACCACCACCTATGAGTATGACGACTGGGGCGAACAGTCCTGTGTCACTGGCCCTGACGGTGTGCAGGCCCACACCGAATTCAACCCCATCGGCATCGCCGTCGGTCACCCATCTCCCTGGAACGGTCTGGTGGAAACCCGGTGGCGGCAAGGCCCTGGCCATTCTCCGATAATCAGTGGCAAAAGCGAGACCCGCATCAACTTGCTGGACAAACCGGCGCAGACAGCCAGCCTTGATGCACAGGGCCAGGTGCTTGCCACCCGCACTTACCAGTACGATGGCCAGGGTAACTGCACACAAGAGGTCGACGAACTCAAACGCAAGACGCTTTACAGCTATGACCCCTGGTCCCGCATGGTCACCACCACCTTGCCGGACAAGTGTGTAGTATCACGCGAATATGCCGCCCACAGCCGCTCGGATCTGCCCACGGCGCTGAGGGTGAAACCTGCCTCCGGCAGTTCACCCCACCCCGTGTTGATCGGCACCCAGACCTTCGACGGCCTGGAGCGCCTGACCGAAACCCAGACCGGCATGCGCAGCGAAACGCTCGGCTACATCGACGATCAGTTGCAACCCAACACGAGAACCACCGCCGCCGGCGCGGTGATCACCTATGAATATAAAAATCTGCAACTGACCGATCAGCCCACCGCCATTCATTCGCCCGACGCACAGAGCACCTTTGACTACCATCCGATCTCGGCTCGTCTGGTCAAGGCGCAGAACGAGCAAGGTTCGCGTCACTACGAATACGACATCACCAACCAGGTGCGCAGTGAGCAATGGGTCGATGAGCAGGGATTGTCCTGGGAAACCCAATACATCAGCACATCGGGTGGACAACTGCGCAAGCGCTTGGATATCAACCACCTCAACACCGTCGAAAACGTCTACGAATACGACAGTGCGGGACTCGTTACGCGCAGCGTTCAGGGTGGCCTGGAAGCGACATTCGAATACGATGCGCTCAGTCGCTTGAGCAAAACCACCAGCGTTGATACTGACGCCAACACCACGCTCATCACCGAGTTGACGTATGACGATCAGGATCAGGAAATCCTGCGGACGATCACATTGCCGGGGCATTCGACACGGACCATCGAGCAGGTGTGGTATCCCGACGGGCAGCTCAAGTCACGTCATCTGCAAGTCGAGGAGGCTAGCCAACTGAACAGCCTGCTCCTGGAGACGTTCGACTACGACGACCGTGGCCGCTTGAGCGTCCATACCTGCTCGGGCCGGGATTTGCCCAAGGATCAAGCCGGTCGCGCCATCGAGCAACAAATGTACATTTTCGATGACCTGGACAACATCACCCTACGAGTGAGCCAGTTTTCGGGAGGGGCCAGCGAGGTCAACGAATACTTCTACGCCGACGCCGCCGACGACCCCTGTCGCCTGGTCAGGATGACCCGCAGCCTCGATGGAGGCCCCACGGAGGAACAGACCTTCGACTACGACGATAATGGCAACATGCGTAATGACGAGCTGGGGCAATTGCTGCGCTACGACAGCCAGAGCCGCCTGCTGGAAGTCCGCTCCGTCAGCCAGCAATCGGTCATGCAATACCAGTACGATGGGCATGATCGCCTGATCAGTTCCCAGGCGGGTACCCTGGCGAAATCCTTGCGCCTCTACCAGGGTGACGAACTGAGCTATACCGTCCAGAGCGCCGCACAGACCCACTTCTTCACCGCCACAGACCAGGTCCTGGGCCAACACCAACCGGGTGATCCGTCGAAAAACCTGCTGTTGTTCACCGATGCCAATGGCAGTGTACTGGGCGAATGCCAAGGTGCCGCGTTACGCGCCGCCATCTATAGCGCCTACGGCGAGCGCAGCAGCGAAGAACCTTTATTGAGCGTGCGGGCCTTCAATGGCGAGGTGCGGGAAAGTAGCAGTGGCTGGTACCTGCTGGGCAACGGTTATCGCGCCTACAACCCGGTGCTGATGCGCTTTCACAGCCCGGACTCCTTCAGCCCTTTCGGTGCCGGTGGCGTCAATCCCTACTGCTATTGCCTGGGTAACCCGATTCGCTTCAAGGACCCGACGGGCCATGTGAGTTCGGTCTCGCGCATGAAACACCCGGATGAGGATCGGGTTCCGGGCGCGTACAAACGAAGTAAAAACTGGGTCGCTGTCGCTATCAGCGCCGCCGTGACTGTCGTTGCGGCTGTCTTTGCTGTCATTACCTGGGTCCCCACAGGCGGCCTGAGTGGCCTGGCATTGGCTGCCGCTGTGGTTGCTAACGTAGCATCAGTGACTGCCGTAGGTTTGGGGTTCGTTACTACGGCGATCAGAGCGGCAACAGCCGATGATAATGAGGACGCTTTGCTGGTGGGCCAGATATTGGACTACGCGGGCATGGGAATTGGCTTGGTTGGCGCGGTCGGTGGTTACGCTGTAGGACGCGCTCTAGCAAACCAGACGCCTAAGTGGTTCAACGGGCTCGTCATGAGTGGGGTCAGCGAACTCCCACCGCCGCCCCTGGAAATACCCAAAGCGGTACTGAGGCGTAACCTGCCTTTCTATCGCAGTTCACCCACGGTGAGTTCGGCAGGACAAACTGCAGCGCCCCCGCCCCCTCCCGCCGGTCGTCCTCCAGTGAAGCCTCCCCAACCCGCCGGTCGTCCTCCAGTGAAGCCTCCCCAACCCGCCGGTCGTCCTCCAGTGCAGCCTCCCCAACCCGCCGGTCGTCCTCCAGTGCAGCCTCCCCAACCCGGCGCGAATGAGGCCCTTAGCAAGACTGAGCTCCAATTAGTATTGGAAAGGTTAAACCCAAGATTCCACACCGATGTCGGTGCTAGTGCCAACGTTCAACAAGCTGTGTCAGAAGTACGAGACATAATTGCAGCAATGCGGCGCTCCTGAACCGCCTAATCCCCCTCATTCACCTGAACACCAACCTGACCGAGAACACCTCGGTCTCGGTTGGTGCCTGCCCCCGAAACATTCTGTTCCACCTCCCTGACACCCCACGCTCACAATGAGAACTCTCTCATATCCCGCCCCCCACGCCTCTTCTTAAACTTATCCAGAGAGACCTTATCGACACCGGCCAAATCGCAGTGCGCCCCGTCCGGTCTCACGCCTTGAATGCCGAGCACTGCATCCACTGGATTCCCACCATGAAAAAAACTTCCCTCGCCCTGTGCCTTGGCCTGGCAACCAGCCTGGCAGGCACCGCGGCGCTTGCCAACACCGGTACCATCCACTTCCAAGGTGAAATCACCGCCAGTACCTGCCCCATCGAAGTCGTCAACCCAGGCGATGGCACCATCGGCAATACTGTTTACATGGGCAGTGTCGATGCCAGTCACTTCACCCAGGTCGGGGATGAACTGCTGGGCAAGGACTTTGTCCTGCGCGTCAAAGGCGGCTCAGGCTGTGTGATCGCCCCTGGCCAAACCGCCACCACGACCTTCAACGGTGCCGCCGACAGCAGCGGCGACTACTTTGCCGTTGCCCAGACACCGGGCCATGCGAAGGGCGTGTCCATTGCGATCCGCGACAAGTCGGGCGCCGCCATCGCACCCGGCACCAGCTCCGTCGCGTACAACCTGGTCGCCGGCGGCGAAACCGACATGCTCTTCCATGCCCGTTATCGCTCGACCGCTGCCACGGTAACGCCGGGACCTGCCTCGGCGCACATCATGTTCCTTGTGAACATCATCTGATTTCCGCCCGCGCACGCCATGAGGTGCCGGCTTGTACGCCGGATTCCCCCTGGCGCAAGCGCACTGCACCTCAGGCGCAGTTCCGCGCCTGATCCACCGGTACTTTTCTATGTTCACGTTCATCAAGCAGCCTGGGGCCGCGCGGTCAATTCTTGGCGCCTGCGCGGCACTGTCGATCTTGTTTTTCCAGAGTGCCCAGAGTCAGGCGGCGCTGAGCCTGAGTGGCACCCGCGTGGTGTTCGACGGTGACAAACGCAGTGTTTCGCTGATCATCGCCAACCCCAGCGAGAATATTTTTGCCGTTCAAACCTGGGTCAACACCGCCACCGACGACACCACCACCGCCGTCCCCTTCATGCCGTCACCCACGTTGTTCCGGCTCAACCCCGGCAAGGAGCAACAAGTGCAGATCAATGCACTCCCCAACACCTTGCCGACGGACCGTGAATCGCTGTTCTATTTCAACGTCCAGGAAATTCCCCAGGCCGATACCAGCCACGCCAACGCCCTGAATATCGCACTGCGCACACGGATCAAACTGTTCTATCGCCCCAGCCAAATCAAGGACAACCCGCAAGCCCGCCTCAAGGATCTGCAGTGGTCAATTGAGCAGGTCAACGGCTCGGCGCAGTTGGTGGTCTACAACCCAACCCCCTTCCATGTCTCATTCAGCCGGCTTGAAGTCAGCGACCAGCGCCAATCCGAAGAACTGAATAACCCGGCCATGTCGGCACCGCTGCAACGCCAGACATTTGCCTTGGGCCGGATCAAACCGACAGCCGGCTTGCAGGTCACTTTCGCCACAGTCAATGACTACGGCGCTTTCAGCGCGCCTTTGACCGCCCCCGTGCAGCTCCCTTCAACACTGTGACGCCATGCTCTCTCGGACACTTTTAATGACTCGACTCTTGAAACGCTCGGGTATCGGCGGCGAAGCACGCCTGGCTCACTGGGTCGCCCTGGGTGCCAGTACGGCACTGCTCGATATCACACCCGCGCTGGCCGATGCGACGGTTGAATTCCAATCCGGTTTCCTGCGCCAGCATCCGGAATACACTCACGATGCCGGGGCATTGGCACTCAGTGCGCTGGGCCAGCGTCAGGACCTTGGGCCGGGGCGCTATCGGGTCGAACTTCAAATCAACCGGCGCTCCTTTGGCCTGCGTGAGCTCGACTTCAGCCTCAGCCCCGAGGGCGACCTGCTGCCCTGCCTATCGTCCGATTTGCTTCAAGAGCTGGGCGTACGTCTCGACGGCCTGGCCGACAACCAAGCGCTGAACACCGACTGCATCGACCTGGCCAGCGTAATCCCCGGGGCCAATATCGAGTTCGAAGGCGCCAAGCTGTGGTTGTCACTCTCGGTTCCCCAGATCGCCATGCGCAGGAATCAGTCAGATTATGCCGACCCCGAGCGCTGGGATCACGGTATCAACGCGGCCTTTATCAATTACCAGGTGTCGGCGCAGCAGAGCAATCATCAACAAGGCGGCTCCAGCCAGAGTGATGACCTGTACCTCAACAGTGGGCTGAATCTGGGCGCCTGGCGTTTGCGCAGCAACCAGACGTTACGCCGCAATGAACAGAACCAACGCGAGTGGAGCAGCGCCTATACCTATGCACAGCGCGATCTTCCCGGCTTGCAAGCCAATCTGACCCTGGGTGAAACCTTTACCCGGGGCGATGTGTTCAGGAGCCTGCCCATCAAGGGCGCGATCGTTGCTTCGGACCCAGACATGCTGCCTGATGCCCTTCAGGGGTATGCCCCTGTCATACGAGGCGTGGCCCAGACGCGGGCCAAGCTCGAAGTCCTGCAAAACGGTTACCCGATCTACTCCACCTATGTCAGCCCCGGCGCTTATGAAATCGATGATCTCACTACCGTGGGCGGCAGCGGTGAACTGGAAATCGTATTAACCGAAGCCGATGGCCGGGTTCATCGCTACACGCAGCCTTACGCCACACTCAGCAATCTTTTGCGCGAAGGTCTCTGGCGTTACAGCGCGACAGTGGGGCATTACAACGCTATCAGCGAGGGTGACCACCCTCTGCTCTGGCAAGGTACGCTGGCCTGGGGGCTCGGCTGGAGCACGACGTTATATGGCGGCGCGATGGGCAGCGACTTTTATCGGGCCGTCACATTGGGGGCCTCCCGGGACTTGGGTGCGCTGGGCGCCCTGGCCTTGGACCTGAGTCACTCCGATACGCAGGCAAGCCAGGACGTGCAAGGCAAGAGTTACTCGGTCAAATACGGCAAATCATTCCAAAGCGGGACCCAGCTGCGTTTCGCTGGCTATCGCTATTCCACCGAAGGTTACCGCGATTTCGACGAAGCTGTGCGCGGCCGCGAGCACGACGTCCGTTTTTTCGGCAGCCGACGCAGCCGTCTCGAAGCGGCAATCAACCAGAAAATCGGGAAACACAGCGCCGTCAACCTGACGTTCTCGCACCAGGATTACTGGCAAACGAATAACACCCAACGCCAGTTCCAGTTCAACTTCAATACCCAACACAAAGGCGTGACTTATAACGTCTATGCCTTGCAATCGCTCAGAGATAACGACAAACGCAACGTGAGCGAGCAGCGCCAAATGGGGTTGAGCGTATCATTGCCGCTGGACTTCATGCCTTCGAGCACTGCCACGTTCGACGTACAGAACAACGCTGGACGCCACAGCCAGCGGGCCAGCCTGAGTGGTAACAGTCTTGAGAACCGGCTCAACTATCGAACCAGCATCAGCCACGACTCGCAACAGCGACAGTCAGCCGAGTTGGCTTTAGGTTATCAAGGGGCCACTGGCAGCGTCGGCGCCGGGATCACTCAAAGCAGCCACTACCGCACGACCTCACTGAACGCCAGCGGCGCATTGCTGCTTCATGCCGATGGTATTGAAGCCGGCCCGTACTTGGGAGAAACGCTGGCGTTGGTTGAGGTACCGGATATCCCCGGTGTGGGAGTCAAGAACGCGACAGGCGTGAAAACCAATGCCCAAGGCTTCGCGCTGGTCCCTTACCTGCGGCCCTATCGAATGAACCAGGTGTCCCTGCAAACGGATGATTTGGGGCCTGAAATCGAGATCGACAATGGCACCGCGCAAGTCGTCCCACGCCGCGGGGCCGTGGTCAAGACCACCTTCACCGCGCGCACCATTAATCGCCTGCTGATCAGCGGGCAAACGGCTAACGGCCAGGCCCTGCCTTTCGGGGCTCAGGTCAGCGATGCCCAGGGCACTGTCCTGGGTACCGTGGGCCAGGCCGGCCAGGTATTGCTCTCTGTAGGACCCGAGCCCCAACAACTTAACGTGCGCTGGGCACCGGGCGACGCCCCTCAATGCCGGCTGGACGTCAATCCGCAGACGATGGAGCAGGTGCAGGGTTACCGCATTCAGGCGCTGACATGCCATTGACACCCGCCACCCAGCCACTGGCAAACAGCCTATTGTCATGCCCGATCTCACAGGAAACACCATGAAACAATCGACACGACTGCTGCTGGCATCTCTGGTGCTGGTCACCGGCAGTTCGACTTCATCTGCGTTCGCCGCAGCCGATACTTGCTGGTGGGAGGCCGGAAGTGGGCCCCTGAATTTCCAGCCTCAATTGGGCACGCTTTATGTCCCTCGGGACGCTGCCGTAGGAAGTGTCATCGGCACCTTGAACAAACACACCTTCACCAGCGGCGGTGGTTCGCAACTGGACTGCAGCGTCGATACCCCCGGCATCATCCTTAACTTCCAGGCCCAGCCAACCGCCCCGCTGTTCGCCGGCCAGTTGCCGCCGGTTGACGGGATCGATGTGAACGGCAAGGTATTCAACACTAATATTCCAGGCGTGGGCGCCTTGATCCGCCTGGATTTTCCCTTCGATGGCAGCGGCAACAACACCTTTATCCCCATCGGCGGACCGACCTATCGCCCGATCGTGCCTTTCGATGGCTATCAGGATCAGATCACCACGTTTATACGCTTTACACTGCGCAACCTGCGGACCTACACCACCCTGATCAAAACTGGCCCCATTGCGACCGGTCCCAACCCACTGGATGGCCGCGAACTGTTCAGCGGGACCTTTACCGGCGTCGGCAAAGGGTTCGGCGTAGGCCCCGTGGGCACGGTGATTCAGGCTCATTGCGGCATCTCGGGCAACCCGGTAAGCGTCAATCCAGTGCCACTAGGGACCTGGGACACCTCCGAGTTCACAGGCCCCGGCTTCGGCACAACCCTCGCGCCTTTTACTATCACCCTCAGCGCCTGCGAAGCCGACCCGTCAGATGGCAATATCGCCGTCGCAACGATCAAGCTCGATGGTGTTCTGGGGTCCGTCCCCGTCGATGAAAACAACGGCGTTTTCAGCCTGACCGCAGACTCTGGAGCATCGGGCGTAGGTGTTCAGATCCTCAGGGGCGACGGCCTGACCCCTGTCGCACTGGGTATGGAGGTTCCCCTGGTGCCCATCACATCCGGCACGACGGTGCTGGACTTCAACGCACGGTTCTACCAGATAGCGCCTCACGTCGATCCCGGTGTGGCCAAAGGCGCGTTGAACTTCACCATGACCTACAAATGAGCGCGAGGCGCATCGCTGAAACGGCAATACTTCATACTCACGGGTCAGTTGGTTAATTGAGGATCTATGGTTGGAAAGTCGTGCCAGGTCTGCTTATTGTCAAAGCTGACCTTCGCGATGAAGGTCAGCTTTTCACCGATTTGAAATCTGCGAAGCTCCGTCTTGAGTATCTGCCCTGCTTGCATTTCACCCACCGAAGTCACAGGCTGAGCATCGAGAATCGTCACGGTGTGAGCGCCTCCCGCACTCAGCAATCCCCTCATCTCGACCCTGAGGAACTGTGACGTCGCCATGTACTTCCAGCTACCCAGCCTGAGAACAGCCGCCCCGCCCTCAGGAATATTGGCCAAGCTCAACGTCGTCGCATTAAAACTGGTGGACTGAAGGACCGGCAACCCGCCGCTCAGGCTGGAGATCGTCAGGCTGTGCGTCTGAGACTCAAGCGGTGTGGGAATATTGGGACCGGTCACCTCGAAGATTATCGGTATGTTTTTTCGCAGGTTTCGGGCGACATACTCCTTGGGAATGCGGTACTCCCGCCCTCCTGTAACGATGGGTGTGTCAGCTCGATAGAATCCGAAACCACCTTCTTCACCAAACAATACGGCGGCGGTCTCCGTATCGGAGATGATCGCGTTTTGAGGGATGGCAACTATGACGCCATTATTGACGACAGCCGCAAGGTTTGGATCGAGCCGACTGGCCTGTGGGTTGCCGGAGGCTTCTTTCACCCATGGATAGGACAGATCACGCGGTGTCGGTGCAGCCTTCACATCCAGCTCAACCCGCCCCGACAACTCACTGATGTTCCCCGCCCGGTCCTGGACACGATATCGCGCATACCCCACACGATCGCCAAAGTCGCGAAACGCCTTTCCCTCATACACGCCCTCAAGAACGTTGGGCACCGGGTGCGGAACAGTCAATTCACCGACCTTTAGCTGATCTGGCTCTCCGGTTCCGTTTTTTTCGTTCAGATACAAGGTAATGATATCGCCGACCTTGGGGCCACCCCGCTGCTCATCGTAACGGGGGATACCGACCTTCACTTGATCGTTGTTCTGGTCTAGATATTGGGCCGTTACCCCACCTGTCAGGATCGCTTCAGGAAACTGCGCAAGGTCGTCGGTCTGGTTGAGCAGCGGCTTGAGGGTATCAATGGTCAGGGTAAGATCAAAAGAGTCATCCTCGGCATCGTTATACAGGTGTAGAACATAATAAAGTGAATGTTCACCATGGATGAGTAAAGGGACGGGAACATAAAATACCCGATCCGCATCGGGCACCGGGGCGGTCCAGGTCTTTGTTTCCAGATCAACGTCTCCCCAATACAGCTTGACCCACTCCGGCTCATGGGGCTTGGGATCGGAATTCAACCACTTGGGAATAGTGACGGGCAAGGGCGCTTCCAGGGCGCTCTTATGCAGCAGATTGGTTTCGCCTCCGTCGATATTTGGCAACGCCACGACCGTAGGCGGAGCGTAAATCGGGACTTGGTTTTTGCCGAACGTTCTGGAATTTTTCGAATTTGACATCATGGACCCTCCTATCAACACATGAGTAACCACGCCTCCAAAGCCACTCCTGTCCAGAGAGGCCCCATTAGATTCCAAAACCAAACCGTTGAGTACTAACAGAACTGCTCAGTTGACAGACTCCAAAAAAGAGTTCATGAAAAATGAAACAAGGACCGTTACGGTCCTTGCTCGTTTGACTAACTCTCATGCCGTCTCGTGAAAACAATCCACGGATCTGACCTTTTAAACAAAGCTGATCAGAACTTGTATTCCATGCCGAAGTTTATTCCCCATGGCTGATCAATCTTTTTGCCTTGGCTGTAATCGACGTCGGCGTGCACTTGCACTTTATCCGCGACTTTCATGGCAACGCCACCTCCCAACTCCAGGCGAGAACCGGAAAGGTCATTGTTGAAGCTTGTGCTATTGACCTTGACCTGATTGTCTTTGGCGAACTCGTTGACCAGCGCTGCCTTGAGGTAAGGCTGAAGCATCTGTCCATTACCCAGGTCGATATCCCGACCGGCACTTGCACCCACTTTGCCCAGCAAGGAGTAACTCCGGTTGCCATCGGCAGCCATGCCATTATCCAATTGGTAACGTTTGCCCTGAACCGCCAGCGCCGAGACTTGCCCAAAAGGCTCGATGAAATAGCCTTCGTCCAACTTGATATGCCGACCAAACTCCAGCGTGGTGCCCAATCCATGGGTGTTGTACCGCCCCTTGGCCTGTGCCCCGTCACTGAGACTGACCTTGGACTCATTTTGGAAGCGGTTAAACTTGAGCACGCCGTCGAAGTAGTAGCCGCTCTCGGCGTCCAGCCAAGTGGCGTAAGAACCGACATAAAAGCTGTTGACCGTGCCCGAGGTCCCATGAATCAGGTCCAGGTCGGACCGGCTATAACCACCCATCAGGCCAAACACCCACTGTCCATCCCCAACTGACGGCACGGGGGTATCCACACCAAAAGCCAATCCCTGCTGGGTCTGCCTATAGGCCATTCCGGAGTCGGCAGAAACATCGAAGCGGTTGCCATACGCCCGCATCCAGCCGCCAGACTGCCCCTGGTTCATCCGCACTTCGCCCATGCGCGAACGCAACGTGCTCAGTTCGCCATACCAGACCGTACGCGAGGCATCGAACAGCGCCAGCACCGACGCCGTACCAGGACTGATGGTTTTGCTCGCACCATCGAGATACCAGTCATTGGCGCCATCCTTGAGCAAATCATAGGAATAAATACCCAAGTCTACCCGGCCATTGATCAACGAGAACGCAGCATCGCCGCTGGCTGCGTGGACGACATGGATGCGCTGGTTGGTCAGCGTCGGTTCCGCACCGGTACTGGCCACGTCAAGCGTATGAGTACCGGTTGCTGCCCCCGTGATATTCAGAAAATCGGCTTGCCCGTTGGAAAAGTCCGCATGCATGATGAAGTTGCCGTTACCACTGAGATTCTCCACCGACAAGGTATAGAAACTGCCAGGCTGACCAAACTGAACCTCCCCCCCTGCCATTGACAGATTCTTTAGCTGACTGTCTTCGACCATGACCCATTTGCCCGAGCTATTGACCGCCAGGGTATCGACGTTGTCCAGGCGCCCGGTCAAGGTGGCGAAGTTGCTCAAGGCCACCTTCGCGATACTGCCCGCTTCGGCCACCACATCACCGAGCAGAACGCTGTTATCGACGTTCAGCGCCGCCATGCCATCGTTCGTAACTTGCAGCATCACACCATCGCTGCCCTTGAGGGTCGAGCCATTGCTCACGTCGATCACCGCTTCGCGATCAGGGAGTCCGGCAACGCTGCTCACAACGATGGCCGCACCATTGAGGCCTTCGACATGGCTGGCATCCAGCGTTAGCTGGTTTCCCTTTACCGAAGAGATGTCATTACGCAAGAGAACACCGTTCCGACCGCCCGTGATTCGGGTGTTGTTGCTAGCCTGGACCGTTCCACCGAAACTGACGATACCCGTGCCCGTGGCACCCGTTGCAGTCACCGTGGCGTTGCTCAGCGTCAGCTCACTTGCAGCACTGAGGGAGGCGCCGCGGGCGCCGCCGATGAGCGAGCTGTCCGTGACCGTGGCTTTGGCCCCCAACACATTGCCCGTCAAGGCCAGCGCTGTACCGTTGCTGGTCACGGTGCTGTTGGCGGCAATGTTTGCAGTACTATCGACCAACTGCACGCCGTTACTGGACCCACCTGTGACTGTCGTGCCATTTAGATTGACCGTGCCACCGATAGCCACCCGAATATCCTGGGTGGAGGCACCATTGGCGGTCAGGGTGGAGTTACCAAACAGCTGATAATTGTCGGGACGGCCCCCAGCGCCAATGGCCAGGTCTTCGTCCGTCAATGTACGGGCCTGAGTGAATTGACAGACCATGATAAACGGGGCAACGGAGGCCAGCGCAAGACACCGCGATATAGGGTTTAATGCAAACGTGCAATTGGAAAATATCATGCTCGATTCCCTGGAGAAGGAAAGTTAATTCCAAGTGTCATATCCAGGCTAGCAACTCGCCGGGCAACACTTAATACGGCCGGCGAGTCTATAGATTAGCCCTGTGGGCATATGTAGGACTTTTCTGATTCGCTACCGACAACTCCTTCTTTGATCACGCAAAAGTAAACAGACCTAACTCCAGCGGCAAAGGGGTCGCACCTTCACCGCCGGATACGTGATGATGATCAAGGGACTAGGCACGAGCCGTTACCTAGGAACATGGTCACCCGCGCCTCGCTCTCCTCAGAAGTTATCGTCTCTCCACCATCTACAACATAGGAGTAGCTGATTCGCCCTCGCCCCTCACTGCCCCCCGGACCATCTGGGTCATACGTGGGCAGAAGGTGCGTTTCGTAGGGTTGTACCCGCCAGATGAAGCCTGTCACCGGCCAGGTTGTGTCATCCAGGGTGACCGTTTCATTCTTCTCGGCCCCATCGATCGGCGTTTCTCCAGCGGTACCCGCCAGCGCGACCCAGTGCAGGGTCACATCATCCCCGATGCCCAAGTTGTAAGGCGGGCCCGATAGATCAGGCACTTGCACACGAATGGCGTAGTCGGGACCATCGAGCGAATCGCAATTCAAGAACTGGCCCTTTTTATCGGGAAAGGTCGGCGCAGGGGGCTGGAAGATGACCGCGTTCACCTCGACCAGCGTGTCGTCCGAACGTTGGCGGTTGGGAGAGTTGGGAGAATTGATCCAGTACCACACCGGCACCTCGTCGCCATTGCCGCCCTTGTCGATGTAGGACCACGGAATGATTTGCGTTTTTTCATAGCCCTCTTTATCAGTGGGCAAGACCGTATAATCGGCTTCGACGACGTGCTCGCCGTTCCAGTAAATCTTTACGATTTCGTCCGCCTTCACATTCGGGTACAACTCAAATACAAAGTCGGCATTTTTATTATTGTGCGCTCGGGTCAAAACGTTAGGCGTTGTTGAATTCTCGCCAAAGACGTCACCCAATGGGATGTCACCATTGATCGGATTAGGCCAAGGATCGGTGGGCGTGGGCCCCGGTAGCCAAAAATTGGTCACGACCGTAATCCCTGTTTCGATGTCCGAACCATAAGGCACCGTGCCTCGCAATACGCGATAACTTACTTGAATACTAATCGGCCCGGTCGCAGCGCCGTATTCGCTACGCAGCACGTCCGGGTCGATGCGGATGCTCTTGGTTGGGGCCAAACCCATGTTTTCCAAAGGAAGCACTGTCGTTCCCCAGGTCACCTCAATGAAATCGTTCCCCTTTCGCCCCGTATAGGTTTTGACGACTGCATCCACGCCATCCAGAGCATCTTGAAAATCGAGGAACCCCTTGAATGTCGCTTGCGGTACTTCGATTCTTTGAAGATCAGGGGGCGGCCAAGTGCCCAAGGCCACGCCCAAGGCGGTTACGTCAGACAGTGGAGTGCGATTCTGCGCTTTGTCGCGCAGTGCATACACCGCATAGCAGCCACCATCGCCCACCCTCTGAATGACGTCGACAGGTATCCGTAATATCAGGTCATTCGGTACAAAATCTGTGACCGTAGGCGGGGTACCGGGCAGGTTATCCGGCAACGGGAGTGTTCCGTACCACAGAAAATATTGATCGCTTGCCGCGCGGTCGTCATATTCGTCAAGGATCGCCGGCACCCCAGTAGGATTAGCCGCCAAAACAGCATCGGTAATGGGAGACGTAATGGTTAACGGTTTGGGCTCCTTATGGTTATAGGGGGGCGTGCTATCGAAAATACGAGTGGTGGGTAGTGACTCGTCGTGGCTGTCGTTGTAACTATCTAAATACGCTCTGAATGTATAAACGCCATCGATGGCAAAGTGCTTGCGCTCAAGGGTCAGTTCAAACGGAAAATCGGTGGACGGGTCGACCGGATGAGGAAAGCTTCTTTCAGCAACGTTTTCATAATCTGCTTCAGCAGGCGTCGCACCCGAAGCGAACTGCAAATACATGATCGACTCATCATCCGGAAGTGCCGGCAAGTCAGAGAAACCCAAGAATTTGACTTGCAGATCCCTATCCAGATCTTCGCTATGGAGCGTACCGTCTGTGCTATCGACCACCCTGGCCAGAAGCTCAGGAGGATCCAAAGCCTTGGGCCCTGAATGCTGTTCACGTCGCTGCGCGAGGTAGTCAATACGAGCCTGCGCCGCACTGGTTTTCTTGTCCACGCTTGCCATATCCGATTCTCCTGATATCCAGACCGTCGTGATTGAAGCCATCGCCGTAAGGCTCGGCAAACACAATGCCCATGGACACCTCGAAGCGTTTCACATCGACCAATGGGGCCTGCGACTGATTGAACGCCCTCTTTCATATCTTGGATACTGTCAGAGTTGACAGGTCGTCCTTTTACAGAGCACAAGCAGCGACTGCCCGCCAGAAAAGCCGAGTGTTCAAACCAAGGGACTATTCGCCAAGCCCGGGCCGCATCCCGTGCCAGCACATTTAGTTAGCCTGCTTTCTTTTATCCTCACCTCGCGCCATGATGAGGTTCTCTTACCGCTGCCCGCGAACGAGCCCCATGCCCACGCCTTCCTCCGCTCCCAGCTCCTTGTCGATCACCCTGCAGATCGTCTCCATCGTTTTCTACACCTTCATCGCCTTTCTCTGCATCGGCCTGCCGATTGCCGTGCTGCCCGGGTATGTGCACGAACAGCTGGGCTTCAGCGCGGTGGTGGCCGGGTTGACCATCGGTTCACAGTACCTGGCGACCCTGCTCAGCCGTCCCATGGCCGGGCGGTTGTCGGACAGCGTCGGCACCAAGCGCGCCATCGTCTACGGGCTGTCGGGGATTGTGCTCAGCGGCGTGCTGACGCTGATTTCGACCTTGCTGCAGAGCTTTCCCCTACCCAGCCTGTTGATACTGATCGCCGGCCGCCTGCTGCTCGGCGTGGCCCAGGGGCTGATTGGCGTGGGCACCATCAGTTGGTGCATGGGCCAGGTGGGGGTGGAACACACGGCCCGCTCGATTTCCTGGAACGGCATCGCCTCGTACGGGGCCATCGCTATTGGCGCGCCATTGGGGGTGGTGATGGTCAGTGAATTGGGTTTTGCCAGCCTGGGTATTGCGTTGTCGTTGCTGGCTGGGGCTGCGCTGTTGATGATTCGCAACAAGCCGTCGGTGCCGGTCATTCGCGGCGAGCGCTTGCCTTTCTGGGCGGTGTTTGCGCGCATTGCACCGTTCGGGGCGGGCCTGAGCCTGGCGTCGATCGGCTACGGCACGCTCACCACGTTCATCACCCTGTTTTACATCAGCCGCGGCTGGACCGGCGCGGCATGGTGCCTGACGGTATTCGGCGTCTGCTTCATCCTGGCGCGGTTACTGTTCATTTCCAGCATCGCCCGCTTCGGTGGCTTCAACTCGGCCATTGCCTGCATGAGCATCGAAACCCTCGGGCTGGCATTGCTGTGGCTGGCGCCGTCCACCCCGTTCGCCCTGGTCGGCGCCGGATTGGCCGGCTTCGGGTTGTCGCTGGTGTATCCGGCGCTGGGGGTGGAGGCCATCAAGCAAGTGCCCAACACCAGCCGTGGCGCGGGCCTGAGCGCCTACGCGGTGTTCTTTGACCTGGCGCTGGCGATTGCCGGCCCGTTGATGGGCGCGGTGGCATTGAACCTGGGCTATTCGTCGATCTTCTTCTGTGCCGCCTTGCTGTCAGTCAGCGGGCTGGGGCTGACCATCCTTCTTATGCGACGCGCGGCCCCGTAGGAGCTGGCGAAGCCTGCGATCTTTTGATCTTGATCGTTCGCTCTCGACTCAATTGTCTGGGACAAGATCGCAGCCTCGTTGCACTCGGCAGCTCCTGCAAGGGAATGCGAGGTCAATGATCGGCCGTCTTCATCCCTGCCCGGGTCGGCTTGCCCAGGGCCTCGCCGAAGAAGCGGCCGGCCTCGGAAATCATGGTGCGGTGGATGTCCTTGCGATCGACACCGTCGGCATCCGTGCAAAGCGCTGGCATCGCAGCGATCTGCTCCTCGGTGCATGGCGCCAGGAAGACAAAATGGCCCGCGCCGGCCAAGGTCTTGAAATCCGGTGCGGTGGGCAGCTTACGGGCCAAGGCGGCGGCATTCTTGTCGAAGGCCACGAGTTTGTCGCCATCACCGCTGTACAGCAGCACCGGCACATGGACATCGGCCAATGTATGACGACCGAATTTCAGGCTCAACGGCGCCATCAGCAGCAGCGCCCGGACCCTGGGATCGGCCACGGGTTGCAGGTCATCGCGATCGGCGATCAATTCGCCCTGGGTGTTACAGGCGTCATGGTCGTCCGGCCGCTGCGCGCAGTAGCGGCGCAGACGATTGAGGTCCGGTGTCGCACCGGACAGGATCAGCGCGGTTTCGCCACCGGCCGAGTAACCGATCACCCCGACCTGTCCGGCATTGACGAACGGCGACAGCATCGGGTCATTAAGCGTTGCGGTGATGGCTTCGGAAATCTGGATTGGCCGTCCGTACAGGTTGCTCAGGGTGCCAAGCCGGCTGTGATCCTGGACGTTGTCACCGGGATGAATCACCGCCACCACGACAAACCCCTTGCGCGCCAGCGAAGTGGCCAGGTCATGCAAGGCCAACGGCGTGCCAGTGTTGCCATGGGACAACATCAATAGCGGAAAGCGGCCGATGGCGATCTGGGCGTCCGGCGCGGCATCGATCTGGTAGCCACCCAGCAGGCTGGATTGTTCCCGGTCGGTGGACGGATAGAAGGCGATGGCGTGCATCGGCTGCTGATCCAGCGGATCGAGAAAGCTCAGCTCATGGAAACCGGCGCTCCAATGCGGATGCGGCCCCGGTGCTGCCTGCACGGAACCGAGACTGGCTAACCAGCAAAGCAGCAGCGCTGCACCAAAACGTGTCATCGAATCTTCCACCTTCACCAGCGCCCGGGAAGGCCCCGTCGCTCGCACATTTGGCCGTGCATAACCTGCGCCAGAATCCTCGGCGCCGAATGCAGCAAAACTCTGCATCCCGGCCATCCAATGACGACGAGAATACAGGGTTTTGCGAAGGTTGCCCGAAGCGCTTGCTGCCTTTACGCAGGTTTTACGCAGCGGCGAACTGTTCGCCGATCTGCGCCTGGGCTTCGTTCATGCCCTTATTGCGCATGTCATCGCCCTTGGCCAACCCTTCCGCACGGACGAATTCGATGTCGGTGATACCCAGGAAACCGAACATCACTTTCAGGTAATCCTCATGGCCTGCACCACTCGGCTGGCCGGCGTGCACACCCCCGGCGGTGGAAACGATCACCAGCTTCTTGCCACCGCACAGGCCTTCGAAGCCCGCTTCGGTGTAGCGGAACGTCTGGCCGGCCACGGCAATACGGTCGATCCAGGCCTTGAGTTGAGTCGGAATGCTGAAGTTGTACATCGGCGCGGCGATGACCAGCGCATCCGCCGCCTGGAACTCTGCCATTGTCTCGGTGCTAAGGTCGGCTTCGTACTTGAGCGCAGCGTCGCGCAATTCGGCGCTGGTACCGGCGGCAACCAGCGTCTGGGCGGAAAAATGGCTGATGGCATCGGCGGCCAGGTCACGGTAGGTGACGGTGATGCCTGGCTCGGCAGCTTTCCAGGCTTCAACCACTTCACGGCTCAATTGGCGGGAAGCGGAGTTGTCGCCGAGAATGCTCGAATCGATGTGCAGCAGTTTCATATCAATGCTCTCCAAATGAGGACCGTAACCAGGCGATCAATTGGCGACCATCCTATCGATGAAGCCAATGATCGATAAGTCAGCATAAATGCGATAGTTTGTCCCACTCACAGGACAATCGAGTTCGCCATGCAAGACCTCAATGACTTGTACTATTTCGCCAAAGTCGTCGAAGCCGGTGGTTTCGCGGCGGCCGGGCGCTTGCTGGGCATTCCCAAATCGCGGTTGTCACGGCGCATCGCCGAGCTGGAAGAGCGCCTGGGCGCGCGGCTGCTCCAGCGCACCACCCGCCAGTTGAAACTGACGGCGGTCGGCGAACGTTACCTGCGCCATTGCCAGGCCATGTTGCTGGAGGCCGAGATGGCCGACGAAGCGGTGGCGAGCATGTCCAGCGAGCCCCGCGGCCGATTGCGGGTGTCCAGCCCCGTGGGTCTGGCCCACCAGTTCCTGCCGGTGGTGATCGAAACCTTCCTGGTGAAATACCCCTTGGTGCAACTGGACATGACCCTGCTCAACCGGCGGGTGGACCTGATCGGCGAAGGCATCGACGTGGCGTTGCGCGTGCGTGACCTGGGGGACGAAGACCCGCTGTTGATGACCCGGCGCTTGCGCCGGGCACGACTGATGCTGGTGGCCAGCCCGGCCTTCGTTGAAGGGCGGCGCATAGAAACACCGGACGATCTGGAGCAGTTGCCAGTGCTGGGGGCGTTGGAAGCCGATCGCCTGGTGCATCTGCGTCTGGTCAAGGCCGATGGAGAGCGTGTGGAACTGAGCCTGGAGGCCCGCCTGGGCATCGATGACTTCATTGTGCGCCGGGCCTGCGCCCTCGCCGGCCTGGGCTGCACTTTATTGCCGAGCATGTATTGCGAGCAGGAATTGCGGGACGGCACACTGGTGGAACTGCTGCCGGGATGGTCGTTGCCCGACGGCTGGCTACAGGCGGTCTACCCGCATCGGCGCGGCATGTTGCCAGCGGTGCGCGCCTGGATCGATCATTTGGTGGAAGCCTTCGAAGGCTGTGGAGATAGAACGCTATGAGTTTGAGCGAAGAGGATGTCGCGCAGTTTTGCCTGGGCTTGCCCGGTGCCAGGGAAGACTACAAATGGGGCGGCGTGCGGGTGTTTTCCGTTGCCGGGAACAAGATGTTCGCCCTCCAGGGCCTGCGGGGCGACTCGTTGGCGTTCAAGGTCGACAAGGATCTGTTCCTGGGCCACTGCGACCGGCCAGGCATTCACCCCGCGCCTTACCTGGCGCGGGCCCAGTGGGTCATCATGCAGGTACCCTACCCACTAGGGGCCGAAGAACTGCGTGGCCTGCTGCAACGCTCGCACCAATTGGTGGTCGGCAAGTTACCGAAGCGTACCCAAGTGGGGTTGTTGCTGTAGTGGCGGCGCGACTGAACCACCGCCATCGCGAGCAAGCTCGCTCCCACAGGTTTGAACTGTCCAAGACTACGCCAACAGGTAACCGCCCAGGAACAACTGGTCGATCCAGAACACCTGATGCAACAGTACGATGAACCAGAACACCACTTGAAACGAGACTTTGCGGGTTTTGTGGCGAAACAGCTGCTGGGCCAGCAAGGCTCCAGGCCAACCGCCGGCCAGCTCCAGTGCATGCAGCACGTTCTCCGGGGTGCGCCAGGCGTCGGCGCGCGCTTTGCGCTTGTCGCTCCAGTACAACAGGAACGCCACCACACTGACGACGCCGTAGGCTGCCATCGGCACCCACGACACCGCCCGCAGCCCGAACAACAGCGAGCCGAACAGCGGCAAGGCGCAGAGCAGCGCAAAGACCATCAGCTTGAGCCGCAGGTGCTGCACGGCCC
This sequence comes from Pseudomonas sp. R151218B TE3479, assembly GCF_053629195.1. Classification (NCBI taxonomy): domain Bacteria; kingdom Pseudomonadati; phylum Pseudomonadota; class Gammaproteobacteria; order Pseudomonadales; family Pseudomonadaceae; genus Pseudomonas; species Pseudomonas sp. R151218B TE3479. Next base: position 4,126,324 of record NZ_JBRJHV010000001.1, on the reverse strand, counting down.
CACCGGCATTGCCACCTGCGCTTTTACGGGCGCGTGAATCGTTCATGGCTTGGCGGCGGTCCAGTCCACCCAGCCGAACTGCCAGGTGGCCAGGATCAACAGGCCAAAGGCGATGCGATACCAGGCGAACACCGCGTAGCTGTGACTGGCGATGAACCGCAGCAGGCCCTTGACCGCGATCATGGCGAAAATGAACGCCGTGACGAAACCAATGGCGAACACTGGGAAATCCGCCGGAACGAACAGTTCGCGGTACTTGTAGCCCGAGTAGACGGCCGCGCCGACCATGGTGGGCATCGCCAGGAAGAACGAGAATTCGGTAGCGGTTTTACGCGACAGGCCAAACAGCAAGCCACCAATGATGGTCGCACCGGAACGGGAGGTGCCCGGAATCATCGCAATGCACTGGGCCAGACCGACCTTCAACGCGTCCTTCCAGGAGATCTCGTCCACCGTTTCGGCGTGCACCTGGTGCTGGCGCTTCTCGGCCCAGAGCATCACCACACCGCCCACCACCAGGGCGGCGGCTACGGTGATCGGGTTGAACAGATAGTGGTGGATCCAGTCTGCAAACAGCACGCCCAGGACTACGGCGGGCAGGAAGGCGATGAGCAGGTTGGCGGTAAACCGGCGGGCGCCGGGTTGCGTCGGCAGGCCCAGCACCACGTCGAAGATCTTGCGCCGAAACTCCCAGACCACCGCGAGGATCGCGCCAAGCTGGATAATGATGTTGAATGCCATCGCTCGTTCGCCACCGAACTCGAGCAAGTCGGCGACAATGATCTGGTGCCCCGTGCTGGAAATCGGCAGAAATTCCGTCAAGCCTTCCACTACGCCAAGAATCAGTGCCGAAAAGGCGGTCCACAAATCCATTCATCCCCCAAAAAAAGACGCTGTTCATGCAGGTCTTATCAATATTCAAGTGTCATGCAGGTACCCGCAGCGGCTGCACGATAACCGCGACCTTTCAAAAAAAACCAATGAAAAATCAGAACAGGCTCAGGTTTTGCGCTGCGGGGCCGAAATCCTATCAGACAAGCCCTGATAACGCTGCCGCGTTATGACCCAGATCAATCATGGATAGCCGCCAGGCGCTAAAGTGCCGGCCGTCGTTAATGACAAGAATAAGAAACCGGAGTGACAGCGTATGAATAGCTTGCGCAGTGTGTCGATCAGCCGACGCTTGTGGCTCATCCTGGTGGTGGCCGTCGTGATGTTGTTCACGCTCGGTGCCTTCATGCTCAAGCAGATCCACACGGACCTGTATCAGGCCAAGGTGCAGAAGACCCAGCATGTGGTGCAGACCGCCAGTGGTGTGCTGAGCTACTACCATGGCCTGGAAACCGCTGGAACCCTGACCCGCGAGGCAGCGCAAAAGCAAGCCCTCAGCGCGGTACGAGGCCTGCGCTATGACCAGAGCGACTACTTCTGGATCAACGATCTGACGCCGGTCATGGTCATGCACCCGACCAACCCGAAGCTCGAAGGCCAGAATCTCTCGGCGATCCGCGACCCGAACGGTTTTGCGCTGTTCAACGAGATGGTCGCCATCGCCAAGGCCAAGGGTGCCGGGATCATCGACTATCTCTGGCCCAAGCCGGGCGCCGAAGCGCCAGTCGGCAAGACCTCCTACGTCAAATTGTTCGAACCGTGGGGCTGGATCATCGGTTCCGGTGTTTACGTGGACGACGTCCAGGCAGAATTCCAGTCCCAGTTGATCAAGGCTTCGTTGATTGGCTTGGCGATCACCCTGGTCATGGGCCTGCTGCTGACCCTGATCGTACGCAGCATCGTCCGCCCGCTCCAAGAGACCGTCAATGCCATGGCCAATATCGCCAGTGGCGAGAGCGACCTGACTCGCACCCTCGACACCCACGGCCAGGACGAAGTCACCCAACTGGCCCGGCACTTCAACGCCTTTACCGCCAAATTGCGCCAAGTGGTGAGCCAGTTGCAGGACTCGGCCAGTGCACTGGGGCAATCTTCCAGCGAATTGGGCAACGATGCGGCTCAAGCCCAGGAACGCAGCCAACAGCAGTCGCAACAAATGGAACTGGTGGCCACAGCCATCAACGAAGTGACCTATGGTGTGCAGGATGTGGCCAAGAATGCCGAGCACGCGGCCAGTGAGATGCGCGACGCCGAATCCCAGGCCCAGCAAGGCCAGGTCAACATCGATGGCAGCTTGCAGCAGATCGACCGGCTGTCCCAGACCATCGATCAAGCCGTGGAAGTGATTCGCACCCTGGCCAGTGAAAGTACCCAGATCGGCAGTGTGCTGGAGGTGATCCGCTCCATCGCCGAACAAACCAACCTGTTGGCCCTCAACGCCGCGATCGAGGCCGCCCGCGCCGGCGAGCAAGGCCGAGGCTTTGCGGTGGTCGCCGATGAAGTGCGGTTGCTGGCCCAGCGCACACAGAAATCCACCGCCGAGATCCAGGCGATGATCGAGCGCCTGCAAACCCATTCCGAAGCCGCCGTGAAAGTCATCGGCGACAGCAGCCGTGCCTCGCAACTGACCATCGAACAGGCCGGCCTCGCCGGTGCCAGCCTCAACGCCATAGGCCAGGCCCTGCGCAACCTCAACAGCCTGAACGCCTCCATCGCCAGCGCCACCCTGCAACAGGCCCATGTGGTGGAAGACATCAACCAAAACGTCACCCAGGCCGCCGGACTGTCCCACAGCACCGCCATGGCCGCCGAACAATCCAGCCAGGCAAGCGTCCGCCTCAAGGCACTGAGTGAACAGTTGAACGGGCTGCTCAAGCAATTCCGAGTCTAAAGATCGGTGGATGATCCCTGTGGGAGCGAGCTTGCTCGCGATGGCGGTCGCACATTCAGCATTGATGCAAGCTGACCCACCGCTATCGCGAGCAAGCTCGCTCCCACATTGGTTTGTGGAGCTATCCACACCATAGCGTTTACAATCGCCGCCCTCTCCTCTTTCCCAAGGAACCGCCATGTCCGGGCTTGAACTGTTTGCCGCAGCCCTCGGCGTGATCGCCGTCTGGTTGACCGTCAAGCAGAACCCCTGGTGCTGGCCGATCGGCCTGGTCATGGTACTGCTGTACAGCTGGATTTTTTTCGAGGTGAAGTTGTACTCGGACATGCTGCTGCAGGTCATCTACGCGGTACTGCAACTCTACGGCTGGTGGCAATGGACCCGTGCCGGGCGCAATCATGATGGGCGCCAGGTCAGCCGCCTCGGTGGGCCATCGGTGTTGCTCGGCCTGGCCATCGGCGCGGCGGGCAGCCTGATGTTGGGTGCCGCCATGGCCCACTGGACCGACGCCGCCCAACCCTGGCTCGACGCCGCGCTCACGGGGTTCAGCCTCGTGGCCCAGTGGTGGATGGCGCAAAAACGCGTGCAATGCTGGCCGCTGTGGATCGCCCTGGACGTGATCTTCGTTGGCTTGTTCATCTACAAGGGTTTGCACCTGACCGCCGCACTCTATGCCCTGTTCACCCTGCTGGCCGTGCAAGGCTGGCGCGAATGGCGCGCCGACCCGGCCCTGCGCGCATGAAGGTGGTGGTCCTGACCGGCCCGGAATCCAGCGGCAAGAGCTGGCTGGCGGCGCAATTGCAGGAACACTTCGGTGGCGTGCGAGTGGATGAGTACGTGCGCCATTTCATGGAACAGACCCAACGCGATACCTGCCTGGCGGACATCACCGACATCGCCTCCGGCCAACTGGCCTGGGAAGACCAGGCGCGTGCCCATCGGCCGGCGCTGCTGATCCTCGACACAAATCTGTTGAGTAACATCCTCTGGAGCCAGACCCTGTTCGGCGATTGCCCGGAGTGGCTCGAACCGGCGCTGCTGGCCCGTCATTACGATCTGCACCTGTTGTTAAGCCCAGAGCAGGTCGAATGGACTGGCGACGGTTTGCGTTGCCAGCCCGAGCTGATAGAGCGGCTGACCTTTTTCCAGACGATCGAGTCTTGGCTGAAGCGAAATCGGCAACCTTTCCAGGTCATTCAGGGCAACTGGGTGCAACGCCGCCAGCAAGTGTTTGCAGCCGTTACCCAACTGCTTGAAGCCTGATCGCCTTTGTTTGTTTCACTTCTGAAACAGTGCACTCCCATGAAACCCGGATTCAACCCCGTTTCACGTCCTTGCCATCAAGACTGTCAAGCTGCTGATACACCCGCCTAAAAGCCTGGATCCAGAGCCCTGGAACGGCTGATGGCCATTTGGCCGCCATGCGCACTGTCTCAGCGCTGAAACAGGATCCCGTCCCGAAGCTCCCCGCCTGAATCCAACCCATTGAATTGGCGGGTATTTCAAAACACGGCACAACACCTGCTCTTCCTCATTTCGCAACGCTGGACCAGGGCCAGCCCACCGAAGAAGGAATCGATGCCGTGGGGACTTTCGAAAGAAGTTTGACCTGTCTGCTAGTGATCGGCTGCGCCGCCAGCGCAACGCTCAGCCTGCCCGTACAGGCCGAGGGCAACGGCGTCATCGTGCTCAGCCGTGACGTACAACCCATCGCAATCGGTCGCAACGGCGGCAAAGATCCCTACCCGACCACCGTCAATGCCAACCCCTCCGAACGAATCAACCAAGCGACCGCCAGCACCGAACTGAGCGATGGCGAGTTCGCCAGCGTGGCCAGCGGCTCGTCGATCCGCAACATCGTCACGCCGAATACCGGTGTGCAGGGTTTGAACGTGGTCACCAACCCCAACGGCATGCCGGGCATGAATGCCGGTCACGGTGGCGGGAGTGGTGGCGCGATCTCAGGCACCATCAACCGCTCGTTGAGTTCCGGCCTGGCACCGCTGGGTCGGTTGGCGGGAGGTCAGTGACATGAAGCCCGTGCTGTTTCTACTCGCCCTGATCATGCTTTCCCTGCTCAGCTCTTTCACCGTATTCGCCGATTCGAGTGCTGCGGTGGTCAGCAGCGCCAACCTGCAGGACTCCGGCAGCCATTACACCGGCAATTTCAACGTCAACCAGGCGGCCGGCGACCAGATCCAGCAAACCAACACCCGGGCCATCGCCATTGGCAGCCACGCCCAGGCAAGCACCCACGTGCAGCAACGTGTCGACACCCAGGCCACCCCTTCCATGAACGCCACCGCCCGCATCGGTGGCCACTCCTTCAGCAACGGCAACGGCGTGCTGGGCGTCAACCAGTCCGCCGGGGCCAACAACCAGATGGCCAATGTCATGCGGGTCGGCATCAGTGCTCATCCGCAGAGCATGGACGACAGCGCCCTGTCTCAACAGAACGTGGCGTTGCTACCGAACTCAGGAGCAACTGGCGCCCCAACCGGCAGTCGCCAGGTCGTTACCAGCGACCAGGCCTTCACCGGCAGCCGAGGGGTAATCCAGGTGAACCAGAGCGCCGGGGTGGGGAACCGCATGGCTAACACCCTGAGCATCCGGGTCGCTGATTGACCCGGGGGCTACATAAGAAAGTACCGACACTTAACCAACGACACGCAAGGAGAAACACCATGAAACCTACAATGGCACTCAAACCATTGGTTTTCGCTCTCGCCGCTGTCATGGCAATGGCTGCACAAGCCGATGGTAACGGGCGGGGCAACGGCCACGGTAACGGCCACGGCAACCAAGGCCCAAGAGGTCCGTCGCTCGAGCAACTGCTCTCGATCACTGCCGGGGCCGGCGCGACCGTGCTGGATGAGCAGAACAGCGACGGCAACGTCGTGACCAACCAAGCCACCCGCAACACCGCTGAAGCCACTGACTCGCTCAATGGCAGCAACGGCAACATGGGCGCCAACATTGCCGGCGGCGACGGCAACCAGCAGGACAACGCCGCCGCCCTGGCCACCGCCGACGAAAGCTTCATCTTCGGCTCGGCTGTCGCCGCCTCCAGCGCCACGCAGGTCAATAACAACAACTACGTCAAGAACAACTCCACGCAAAACAACGCCTCGCTCACCAATGCGGGCAACAACGGCTCCGGCAACATCGGTATCAACGTGACCGCCGGGAACTTCAACCAGCAGAAAAACAACCTGGCCATCGCCGTATCCGGGGGCCGCGTCGCACAGGCCTCGGCCTCGGCCGACCAGTCCTCCACCGGCCTTGTGGTCGACAACAAAGGCGTGCGGACCTACAAGACCGACACGCTCACCAGCACCTACAGCGCCTCAGGCACGTTCAAGGCCAAAGGTACCGGTACCGCCGAAGACAACGATCATGGCGGCTGGGACAACAGAGGCGGCTACGGCGGCGGTCATGATGACGACAAGTTCAAGTTCTCCGCCGTGGGGACTTTCGAACTGGCCGGCAGCAACACCCAGCAGGTGCTGACCCGCGACGGTTGGAAAAACCCTGTGATCAACAACGCCACCATGACCAACTCCATGAACGGCTTCTCCGGTAACGGCGGCGCCAACGTGTCGGCGGGCGTGGGCAACCAGCAAAGCAACTCGCTGTCCATCGCGGCCGGCTGCAAGGCTTGCATGTAAAAAAGTACCACTGTGGGGGTGAGTTCGCTTGCGATGGCATTGGATCAGTGACCTTTGTGTTGCCTGACACACAGCTATCGCGAGCAAGCTCGCTTCCACAGGGGGGCTTTTTCCTGGACGTCCACTAGGCGTATTGATCATGCGTGTCACTGCCGTTTCCCTGCTGCTCTGCCTGGCTTGTATGGCCGAAGCGGCGCAGATGCCGGTCGCCGCCCTGCCTGGCGGCATGCTGGTCTACAAACCGGTGCAAAGCGTACGCGAGCGTAAATTCAGCGACATCGTCGAGCAGAAAACCGATTTCAGTTGCGGCGCCGCCGCGCTGGCCACGGTGCTGCGGCAGGCCTATTGGCTTGACGTCGATGAGGAGCACGTCATCAAAGGCATGCTGGTCAATGCCGACCAGGACCTGGTTCGCACCCAGGGGTTTTCCATGCTGGACATGAAGCGCTACGTGGAGACCATCGGCATGCGTGCCCGAGGCTACCGCATACCGCCAGAGAAACTCGAAGCGGTGACGATTCCGGTGGTGGTCCTGATGGAAATACGCGGCTACAAGCACTTCGTGGTGTTGCAGCGGGCCGACAAGCAATGGGTCTACATCGGCGATCCGGTGCTGGGGCACAAGCGCTACGCCCACGATGAGTTCGTCAAAGGCTGGAACGGCATCGTCTTTGCGATCGTCGGCCCGGGCTATGACAAGACCAATGCACTGCGCAGCCCTCCTCAACCCCTGACAGCCCGTAACAAGCTGGACGGTTTCAACCCGGTCAGGGATGCGGAACTGATGGATTTCGGCTTCATACAGAGCGACTTTTTCTAATCGCCGACCACTGCCAACAATAAGTACAAAAAGGAGCAGGACGCTCCGGGAGCAGCACATGAAAACGTCACACTGGCTGTCGCTGGCCTGCCTGCTCGCGACCGCCTCGGGCTATGCCCATGCCGGCTTCAAACCTATCGAAGTCAAGGACCAGGAGCTTGCCGAGCTTCGCGGTCGATATGTCATGCCCGGCCGAGTCATCAGCTTCGGCATCGTCATGAGCAGTACCTGGCGCAACGCCAGCGGCGACCTGATCGGCGCCACCAGCACCATGCAGATCCAGGCTGCCACCGTCAAACCCGAGTTCTATGTCTCCACCATCAAGCAGACGGGCAATGGCGGCGTCCCGGAACAGGGCAGCGGAAACATCACCGGTGGCGCCGGCCTTGGCACGAGCCAGGGCGTGACCCAGAGCGTGCGTGCCGCCGGCGACGGCAACACGGCCTACAACAACGTCAACATCAATGTGAAAGAGAGCAGCCAGGCGCCGGCGCTCGTGCCTTCCCAGGGCCAACTGCTGACCAAGGGCCAGACCATCAGCGGCAGCAACGCCGCCGGCAGCGTCGCGGTCACCGCCACCGGCAACGGCGTGCAAATGGCGATCCAGGCCAGCCACAACCAGGGCGGCACCCTGCAACAAGTGGCCCAGGGCGGCTTGCTGCAAAACACTCGCCTGCTGGGCAATAGCAACCTGGTCAACAACATGACGCAGCTCAACGTGGTGCTGAACAACAACGGCCCCAGTGCCGGGGCATTGGACTGCAACCTGACCCAACTGCGCGGCCTCCGTAACCTCGGTTATTGAACTACGCTGTTTTCCGACCATTGGGCAAATAGGGACGGCATATTTCATGTATCGATCCGTATCGTTGCGCGCTGTGATGTGTTTAAGCACGCTGTTCCCGGCAGCCGTGTTGCAGGCGGCCCCGGACGCCGACATCGAGGCCCTGAAACAGGAACTTCTTGAGCTCAAGCAACGATACGAGGTCCAGCAGAAAGCCCTGGCGGTGCTCGAACAGCGGGTCCGCCAAGTGGAGGATCAACCCGCCGCGCCACAGCCCAAGCGCCTGGCCAAATCCCCGGCCGACATGAAAGGCAACCAGACCGTGGCCGGCAGCGGTGCGGCAGCCGGCGGCAGCGGCTATGGGCAATCCCTGGCCGATGATTCCCAGCCGGCCCAGAGTGTCTCCAACCTCTATGACGAGGCCAGCGGCTTCTTCGGCGGTGGCAAGTTCAGTTTCGAGACCGGCGTGACCTATTCGCGCTACGACACGCGGCAACTGATCCTCAACGGCTTCCTGGCCCTGGATTCGATTTTCCTGGGCAACATCAACCTCGACCGGATCAAGGCCGACACCTGGACGCTGGACCTCACCGGCCGCTATAACTTCGATAATCGCTGGCAGTTTGACCTTAACGTGCCAGTGGTCTACCGCGAATCCACGTATCAGTCAGGCGGCGCGAACAACGGCGCGGCCGGGGTCACCAGCGAAGAAACCGTGACCCGCGATCCCACCATCGGCGACGTCAACTTCGGCATCGCCTACAAGTTCATGGATGAGTCGATCAACTCTCCGGACGCGGTGGTCACCCTGCGGGTGAAGGCGCCCACCGGCAAGGACCCGTTTGGCATCAAGCTGCGCCAATCCCAGGCCAACACCAACCTGTTCGTGCCTGACGACCTGCCCACCGGCAACGGCGTGTGGTCGATCACGCCTGGGCTCTCGCTGGTCAAGACCTTCGACCCGGCGGTCCTGTTCGGTACCCTGTCCTACACCCATAACTTCGAAGAATCGTTCGACGACATCAGCTCCACAGTCAACCAGAAGGTACCGGGCAAAGTGCGGATCGGCGACAGCTTCCAGCTCGGTGCGGGCATCGCCTTTGCCTTGAACGAGAAAATGAGTATGTCGTTCTCGGTCTCTGACCTGATCCAAAAGAAAAGCAAGCTCAAACAGGACGGTGGCGACTGGGAGTCGGTGACCTCCAGCGACGCCAACGCCGGTTACTTCAACATCGGCATGACCGTCGCCGCATCCGACAACCTGACCATCGTGCCCAACCTGTCCATCGGGCTGACCGACGATGCGCCGGATTTCACCTTTAGCCTGAAATTCCCGTATTACTTCTGATGCCCTCAGGGGTATGTGATGGACACCTATCCCGAGGGCACTGCAAAACTACTGTGGGAGCGGGCTTGCTCGCGAAGGCGGTGTGTCAGTGACATGGATCAACCTGACACACCGCCTTCGCGAGCAAGCCCGCTCCCACAATGGGTTGTGTGTAGGCTTCTAGCGAATCTGATGCTTGTGGAGCAGACGATAGAACGTCGGCCGGGATACGCCCAGCACCCGGGCGGCCACGCTCAGGTTGTCGCTGTGCCGGTTGAGCACATCGCTCAAGGCCTGGCGCTCGGCGCGGGTCTTGTAATCCTCCAGCGTGCCCATCGGCGCCGCGACGCCCTGCTGGCTGGCCAGGCCGAGGTCCCGGGCTTCGATTTGCCGCCCTTCGGCCAGGACCAACCCGCGACGGACGCGGTTGGCTAACTCCCGCACATTCCCGGGCCAGTCGTGCATGCCCATCGCCACCAATGCATCCTCGCTGAAGCTGCGGGGGCGACGGCCGGTTTCCTGGCTGTAGAAATGGGAAAAATGACTGGCGAGCATCGCCAGATCGCCATGGCGTTCGCGCAAGGGCGCCATCGCCACTTGCAACACGTTCAGGCGGTAGTAGAGATCCTCGCGAAAACGCTTTTGCTCGATGGCCGCCTCAAGGTCCACATGGGTGGCCGCCAAGACCCGCACATCGACCGCAATCGGTTGGCTGCCCCCGACTCGCTCAATGTGCTTTTCCTGCAGAAAACGCAGCAGGTTGGCCTGCAATTCCAACGGCAGGTCGCCAATTTCATCGAGAAACAGCGTACCACCATGGGCCGCCTCGATCCGTCCGATCTTGCGTTGGTGCGCCCCCGTGAATGCGCCCTTTTCATGACCGAACAGCTCGGATTGGATCAGGTGCTCCGGAATCGCACCGCAGTTGATAGCAATGAACGGTTTGTTACGCCGATGAGACTGACAATGCAGGGTCCGCGCCACCAGCTCCTTGCCGGTGCCGCTCTCACCGCGAATCAACACCGGCGACTCGGCAGGCGCCAACTTGCTCAATAACTTGCGCAGTTCGCGGATCGGTTTGCTGTCGCCCAGCAGTTCATGTTCCGGCTGATCGATATGAATCGAGCCCTGCCCCCGCAGGCGCGCCATGCCAAACGCCCGGCCCAGGGTCACTTGGACCCTGGACACGTCGAACGGCAAGGTATGGAAGTCAAAAAACCATTCGCAGACAAAATCACCGACGTTTTGCAGGCGCAGCACTTCCTGGCTGAGCACGGCAATCCATTCGGTGCCACTGCGGCTGATCAACTCCTTGACCGCTTCCGGACGCTCCAGGTGAAAAGGCTGCAAGCGCAACAGGCCGACGTCACAGGTCCGATCGCCGGCGTGTTCGAGGGCGCAACTGTCCACGTCCCAGCCAATGGCGCGCAGACCTGGCAATAGGCGATGACAATCGTCGCAGGGATCAACCACGAGCAGACGACGTGACGTACTGGCTTCGACCATGACTGATCCTTGGCGCCAAAATAAAGAAATATGAGTAGAAACAGTCGTTTGGCAAACCTGCATGTAACAGTAGCAAGAAGTTGACGCCCCCTTGTATCAATTGATTATCGAGATCACCTCAAACTGGTTATAAGCGAGTGTTTCGTTAGTTGTCACAGGCGCTTTTCTTTCATGGCGCTTTCAAACAAAAGACCAAAAGCCTGGTCTGAAAGAAAATCGAAATTTATTTAAATAATGTGTGACCCGCCTACGGGTTCGGGACATCAGTACAAGTAACCAGCCGCACGGTACGCCCAACCGACGGCACATCATTTGTTTGGGCACACTTAAGAGAAAATGCCATGAACGCCCCGCTCCGTATCAACGAAGCTCTTTTGATTGCCGACCGCGCATTCCGTCCTTTCCAATGCGTGGCCTGGGCTCCACAAGACGGTAACGGTGAACTTAGCCTGACCGTCATCGACCGCACCAATACCCATATTGGCCGCACGCAGATTCCAAGCAGCGCCTATACCGACCCGGTCCAACTGGCCGATCTGTTGAAACAGGCCCGTGCCGAATTGAGCCAGGAAGGCTACACCTTGCAATCCTGGTCGATGCCTGAATAAAACGTCGGTAGAGCCTGTTATCGATTGCAGGCTTGGCATTGGGTTGTAAAGCCATTGTTATGGCACGCATCGCCCCTGTAACTGCAGTACCTGACAGTTGTGCATTGTCACATTCAGGGATTGAATGTTGCCCTCATGCAGTCATCGCCCCTTCGGGCCGGTCGACACGCAAGGAGAGGCAGGCATGCTCGATCAGTTCGCGTTTGTACTCCCCCAGGCCATGACCCGTGCCGGGCAACTTGACCCAGGCTTTGCCGCCAACGGCAAAGCCTGGGTTCATTTCGAAGACAGCACCTCGAGCCTGATCACCGGGTTGACCCTCGACCGTGCCGGCCGAATCCTGGTCGCGGCCAGGATAGAAACCGCCCATGGCAGCCGGTTCGGGTTGGCGCGACTCAACCACGACGGTTCGACCGATCCGGGTTTCGGCAGCCACGGCTGTGTGATCGGTGCGTTCGAACAGGGCTTCGAAGCGACGGCGGGCAAAGTGATCGAGCTGCCCGACGGGCATATCCTGCTGTCCGGCCTGCACTACGAAAACAACGAACACACCCTTCCCGCCCTGGCGCTGTTCGATCAACAGGGCCATGCCGTCGAGAGCTTCGGCAACGCTGGCCAACACATCATCCGGCTCTGCGGCCACCTCTCCCAAGGCCTGCGCGATCCCTGGCTACCGCCCGGCGTGCCGGGGCTCGAGGCCTGCGACATGCAAGTGCAGGCCGATGGCCGGATCCTCTTGCTCGCCAACCATCACTACCAATTGTCCGACCATGTCGGCGTACTGATCCGGCTCCTGCCGGACGGGACCCTGGATACCTCGTTCAACGGTCGCGGCTTCGTGATGGTCCGACGCGCGTTGAAAAATACCTGGCTCGGCTGCCTGATGCTCCAGGCTGACGGCCATATTGTCGTCGGCGGCGCCATTGACTTGCCCCAGCATGGCTTGATCGCCCGCTATGACAGCAGCGGCAAGCTCGATGACAGCTTCGGCGAAGAGGGTTTCCTGTCCATCCTGGCGCAGGGTCATAGCGTGATGGTCAGCCAGATCGTTCAGGATGCGAACGGCGATTTACAAGCCTTTGGCAGCAGCCGCGATCCGATGCATAGCCTATCCCTGAAGGTGCGCCGGGACGGCACGCCGGATCGTCATTGCAATCAGGGCCAGTGCCAGCTCATGGCGATCGGGCGCAACGCCAGCCAGTGGACCGCCGCCCAGCTTCAACCGGACGGCAAGCTGGTGACCGCTGGCGCGACCATCGGTGGTATCGAAGCCGACTTCGTGCTCGCCCGGCATTTGCCGGATGCCAGCCTCGATCCGGATTTCGGTGAAGGCAAGGGCTGGGTCCGCACGCGACTCGGCTACAGTCTGGACACCGCCACCGCCCTTGCGATGCAGGCTGATGGCAGAATCCTGGTGGGGGGCTACTCGCTCCAGGGGCATTATCGAGCGGTGATTGCGCGGTATTGGGCCTGAGTCAGGTCGTCGTAGGCGAACGGTATTCATGCCTACGCTTGATATTCCCCATTTGTTACGGCAAGTTGCGCGCTTCTAATTAAAAGGAGCAGCCAATGTCCGGTTCGATGGCTCAAGCTTTCGCGCACAACTTTCTTGGGCATTCCCCGCGCTGGTACAAGGCGTGCATCATCACCTTTCTGGTTCTCAACGCCGTGGTGCTGTGGACCCTCGGTCCGGTAGTCGCCGGCTGGATGCTGGTCGTGGAGTTCATCTTCACCCTCGCCATGGCCCTCAAATGCTACCCGCTGATGCCTGGTGGTCTGCTACTGGTCGAAGCCCTGCTGTTGGGCATGACCACACCCAAGGCGCTGTACGATGAATTGCTGCATAACTTCCCGGTCATCTTGCTGCTGATGTTCATGGTGGCCGGAATCTACTTCATGAAGGACCTGCTGCTGTTTCTGTTCTCGCGCCTGCTCCTGGGTGTGCGCTCCAAGGCGCTGTTGGCCTTGATGTTCTGCTTTCTCTCGGCATTTCTGTCGGCGTTCCTCGATGCCTTGACCGTCACGGCGGTGATCATCAGCGCCGCAGTGGGTTTTTATTCGGTGTACCACCGCGTGGCATCGGGCAACGATCCGCGCCAGGACAGCAGCGTCGACGAAGACCACGACTTGCCATCGCTGCATCATGGCGACCTGGACCAGTTCCGAGCGTTCCTGCGCAGCCTGCTGATGCATGGTGCCGTCGGCACGGCGCTGGGCGGCGTCTGCACCCTGGTAGGCGAACCGCAGAACCTGCTGATCGGCCATGAGATGGGCTGGCATTTCGCTGACTTTTTCCTGAAAGTCGCGCCGGTGTCGCTGCCGGTGCTCGCGGCCGGGCTAGTGACCTGTGTGGCCCTGGAAAAGCTGCGCTGGTTCGGTTACGGCACGCTGCTGCCGGACAACGTTCGCACCGTGCTGGCCGATTACGCTGAGCAGGACAATCGCGAGCGCACCGCACGCCAGCGCGCAGCCCTGATCGTCCAGGGTCTTGCCGCGCTTATCCTGATCGTCTGCCTGGCCCTGCACATTGCCGAAGTCGGCCTGATCGGCTTGATGGTCATCGTGTTGATTACCGCCTTCACCGGCATCACCGACGAACATCGACTGGGCAATGCGTTCAAGGACGCCATGCCGTTCACGTCGCTGCTGGTGGTGTTCTTTGCAGTGGTGGCGGTCATTCACGACCAGCAGTTGTTCACGCCGCTGATCCAGTGGGTTCTGGCTTTGCCCGCCGACCAGCAGCCCGGCATGCTGTTCATCGCCAACGGCCTGCTCTCGGCCATCAGCGATAACGTGTTCGTGGCGACCATCTACATCACCGAGGTCAAGCAGGCCTTCATCTCCGGCCACATGAGCCGCGAACAGTTCGAGACCCTGGCGGTGGCCATCAACACCGGCACCAACCTGCCGAGCGTCGCGACACCCAACGGCCAGGCTGCCTTCCTGTTCCTGCTGACCTCGGCGATTGCACCGCTGATTCGCCTGTCTTATGGCCGGATGGTCTGGATGGCCCTGCCCTACACGGTGGTGATGGGCGGTTTGGGCTGGTATGCGGTGACGTACTGGCTGTAACCCTTGTGGGAGCGAGCTTGCTCGCGATGAGGCAGCCAGCATTCATTCGAATGACAGACCGCTATCGCGAGCAAGCTCGCTCCCACAAGAGGTCGGGCGGTCTATCGCGGCAGGATGTACCGCTCGATCGCCAGGGCTGCGCCGTCTTCGGTAACGGCGGCGGTGACCACATCCGCCTGGCGCCTGATCGCCTCCTCCGCCTGGCCCATGGCAATCGACAATCCCGCCCGATGAAACATCGCCGGGTCGTTGCCACCGTCGCCCATGGCCGCGGTCTGCTCCAGCGGCACGTCGAGGAAGGCGGCCAGGGTCGACAGCGCTTCCCCTTTGTTCGCCTTCATCGCCGTCACATCCAGGTAGATCGGTTGCGAACGCGACACCTGGGCCTGGCCCTTGAGCAGCGGATGCAGCCGAGCCTCCAGCTCCACCAGCAGCTCGGTGTTGGCGCTGGTGGCGACGATCTTGTCGATCCGCTCCAGGTAAGGCTCGAAACTCTCGACTTCAACCGGCGGGTAGCCCAGGCCACGCGTCTCCACCGGCACCATCGGCCCGTGGGCGTCGCGTACCAGCCAGTCGCCATCGGCGAATACCCAGACTTCGATGCCCGGCTGATCGGCGTACAGCGCCAGTGTGGCCAATGCCGCCTCCGGCGGCAGGTAATGGACAGCGAGGAAGCTGCCGTCGGGATGAACCAGGGTGCCGCCGTTGAACGCCGCCGTGGGCAGGTCGACGCCCAGGGCCTCGATCTGCTGCAACATGGCCCGCGGCGGCCGCCCGGTGGCAAGGCTGAACAGCACACCGGCCTCACGCAATGAGCGAACCGCTTCGATGGTGCGCTGGTTGAGACTGTGATCAGGCAGCAGCAGTGTGCCGTCCATGTCGCTGAGTAAAAACCGGATGGGGCGCTTCACCAGATCACTCATCCCAGGCCATGCCAGACGCGATTGTCGCGGGTTAGCAAGTCATCGGCCGCCGCCGGGCCATCTTCGCCAGCCTTGTAGGGCTGGACCGTTGCGTCCTGCTGCCATGCATCGAGGAACGGTTGCACGGCGCGCCAGCCGTTTTCGATATTGTCGGCGCGCTGGAACAGAGTCTGGTCACCGGTCAGGCAATCGTAGATCAGGGTTTCGTAACCCGTGGACGGCTGCATTTCGAAGAAGTCCTTATAGGCAAAGCCCAATTCGATATTGGCCATGTCGAGCGCCGGCCCCGGCCGTTTGGCCAGCAGGTCGAACCACATGCCTTCATTGGGCTGAATCTGGATTCTCAGGTACGTGGGTTGCAGTTCGTCGACTTCAGTGTCGCGAAACTGCGCGTAAGGTGCCGGCTTGAAGCAGATGACGATCTCCGTGTCCCGCACGCTCATGCGCTTACCGGTACGCAAGTAGAACGGTACGCCCACCCAACGCCAGTTATCGATCATGACCTTGAGGGCCACGTACGTCTCGGTGTTGCTGTCGGCGGCGACGTTGGCTTCCTGGCGATAACCGGTCACCGCCTTGCCAGCGACCTCACCGGCGGTGTACTGGCCGCGGATCGAGTTGGCGCGGGCCTGTTCCACCGACCAGGGCCGGATCGCCCCGACGACCTTGGCCTTTTCCCCACGCACCGCGTCAGCCCCAAATGCCGCTGGCGGCTCCATGGCCACCATCGCCAGCAATTGGAACAGATGGTTGGGCACCATGTCCCGCAGGGCGCCGGTGTGTTCATAAAAACTGCCACGGGTTTCCACACCGACGGTTTCGGCGGCGGTGATTTGTACGTGGTCGATGTAGTGGTTGTTCCAGAACGCCTCGAACAGGCTGTTGGAGAAACGGCTGACCAGAATGTTCTGCACCGTCTCCTTGCCCAGGTAATGGTCGATACGATAGATCTGTTTCTCGCTCATGACCTTGAGCAGGCAGGCGTTCAGCGCTTCGGCGGTTTGCAGGTCGGAGCCGAACGGTTTTTCGATCACCACCCGCCGGAAAGCCCCCTGCTGCTCCTGAAGCAGC
Organism: Pseudomonas sp. R151218B TE3479; assembly: GCF_053629195.1. Taxonomy (NCBI): domain Bacteria; kingdom Pseudomonadati; phylum Pseudomonadota; class Gammaproteobacteria; order Pseudomonadales; family Pseudomonadaceae; genus Pseudomonas; species Pseudomonas sp. R151218B TE3479. The sequence continues at coordinate 4,109,763 of NZ_JBRJHV010000001.1, read as the reverse complement.
CCGGCCGCACCGAGGCGGCTGACCACTTCACTGAAAAAACGCGGCGCGGTCGCCAGGTAGAAGACCGCGTTGCCGGTGCCGCTGGCGGCGATTTTCGCCGCCAGCGCCTGGTAGGTGTCGTCATCGAGGAAATCACCCTGGACGTAGCTGATGCCTTGGGCCAGCTTGGCCCACAGCGCCGGATCGAGCGCGCGGTCGGCATCACCGCCCTTGCTCGCCGCTTCGTTACGGATGAAGTCTTCGAGCTTCTTGGCAAAATCCACATCGCTGATGGCGTTGTGGTCAACTCCGACGATGCGCAGCCCATCATCCAGCAGACCGTCGCGGCTGAGGTGGTAAAGCGCCGGCATGAGCAGCCGCTTGACCAGATCGCCATGGGCGCCGAACAGGAACAACGTAGTCGGCGGCGCGGGTTCTGCCTTGGATTTGCTGACGATCGAGGTCATTTCTTCGGCGTCTCCACGTGGCCGCCAAAGCCGAAGCGCATGGCCGAGAGCATTTTGTCGCCGTAGGTACTTTGCTGGCGCGAGCGGAAACGGGCGAACAGCGAGCTGGACAGGACCGGAACCGGCACCGCTTGCTCGATGGCGGCCTCGATGGTCCAGCGCCCTTCCCCACTGTCGGCGACTTCACCGGAAAAGCCGTCCAGTTTCGGATCGCTGGCCAACGCGTCCGCGGTCAAGTCCAGCAACCAGGACGACACCACGCTGCCGCGCCGCCAGACTTCGGCGATATCGGCGACATTCAGGTCAAAACGCTGCTCCGGGGGCAGGCTTTCGCTGGATTTGGTCTTGAGGATGTCGAAGCCCTCGGCGAAGGCCTGCATCATGCCGTATTCGATGCCGTTGTGGATCATCTTCACGAAATGCCCCGAACCCGCCGGGCCCGCGTGGATGTAGCCACGTTCGGCACGGTCATCGTCGGATTTGCGGTCACGGGTGCGCGGGATGTCGCCCATGCCCGGCGCCAGGCTGTCGAACAGCGGGTCCAGGCGCTTCACCACCTCGGCCTCGCCGCCAATCATCATGCAGTAACCGCGTTCCAGACCCCAGACACCGCCGGAGGTGCCGACATCGACGTAGCTCAGGCCTTTTTCCGACAGGGCCTGGGCGCGACGGATGTCGTCCTTGTAATACGTGTTACCGCCGTCAATGATCACATCGCCCGGTTCGAGCAGCTCGCTGAGGACATTGATGGTGTCTTCGGTGGGTGCGCCGGCCGGCAGCATGACCCAGACCGCCCGTGGTTTTTCCAGGCCGGCAACCAGCGCCTGCAGGTCCGCGACGCCCGTGGCGCCTTCCTGGCGCAGGTTTTCGACAAAAGCGGCATTGCGGTCATAGACGACGGTGGTGTGCCCATTGAGCATCAGGCGCCGCGCAATATTGCCGCCCATGCGGCCCAGTCCAATGATCCCGAGTTGCATGTGCTGATGCTCCCTACTACAAATAAAGGTGTGTCAAAGATTTAACACTATCGACTAATGGAGGTTAGTCCAGAGCATTGCTGCATAGTTTCCGGGTAATTCGAGCGACCACAAGGGATAACGCTCAAGATCCGGCCCAAGACACAGCCGACCATGAAAAATAAAAAAGTTCCAATCACAAGCAAAAGAAATCAGAATCGGCGCCGATAGTAGAGGTGTCGACCAAATCATGGCGACATCTCTATAGTTGATGTACGCCATTTGCGAGGTGAGCAATGGGCCCTGTCGTTACCGCACGTCCTCCCCAAACCCTTTATGTGACCATTCGTCGCGATGAATTGCGCCTACTCAAGGAAGAACGCGATCTGCTGCTCGATGAAGTGACGAAGTTGCGCATGCAGCTGCAACACGCACAGCTGTCCCACCAGAGCCAGTCCCTGGCTCGGTAACCGCCCCAGAGGCACAGCACCAGAAAAGTGGCACTGGCTCCAAGCCAGTGTCGCTGATACTCCCTCGCCGCAAGATGGGCACCTCGTCCTCTGTCTTGTCATCGCGGCCTTCCTTGCGTTTTGTATCCGAAAAACTCACAAAGTTTTCACAACCGGCTCGCAATACTCCCCGCCTTTAGGGTTGCTCGGCGCAGGCCTGCGGTCACCAATCCGGTGCTGGCAGCTTCGTCGATATAAGGCTGGAGCGCTTGATGAGCTTGTTCAAACGCAGCAAAACGACTGCGAAAGGTTTCGACTGGGCCGGACTCGGCTGGCTGTTTCTGTTCTTCTGGTACTTCTCGGGTATCACCCAACTGCTCATCCTGTTGAGCGACACCTCCGGTTTCACCGGCTTTCGCCAAGCGTTCGTGATGAGTGCGGTGTGGCTGGCGCCCCTGCTGCTCTTCCCCGCCCGTACACGCTTGCTCGCGGCATTGATTGGCGTGGTGCTGTGGGCCTGCTCCATGGCCAGCCTGGGCTACTTCTTCATTTACCAGCAGGAATTTTCCCAGAGCGTCATCTTCATCATGTTCGAATCGAACGTGTCTGAAGCCGGCGAGTACTTGACCCAATATTTTGCCTGGTGGATGGTGGCGGCGTTCCTGGCCCACACCGCCGTGGGTTATTGGCTCTGGTCCCGCCTGCGTCCGGTGTACCTGCCTCGGGGCCAGGCCATGGTCGCCGCAGCCGTCATCGTGCTCGCCGTGGTCGGTTATCCGCTGGTCAAGCAGACCCTGCGCACCGGCAGTTTCGCCGGTGGCCTGGAGAAATTCGAAGATCGCATCGAGCCGGCCGTGCCGTGGCAGATGCTGGTGGCCTATCGTCGCTACGGTGAACAGCTGGAAAACATGCAAGGCATGCTCCACAGCGCCAGCAAGATTGCTCCCCTGAGCAATCTCAAGGATGCAATGGCAGAACAGCCGGCCACCCTGGTACTGGTGATCGGCGAATCCACCAACCGCCAGCGCATGAGCCTGTACGGTTACCCGCGGGAAACCACGCCGGAGCTGGACAAGCTCAAGGACCAGCTTTCGGTGTTCGACAATGTCATCACCCCGCGCCCCTACACCATCGAAGCGCTGCAGCAGGTGCTGACGTTCGCCGACGAGGAGAATCCAGACCTGTACCTGAGTACGCCATCATTGGTGAGCATGATGAAGCAGGCCGGCTACAAGACCTTCTGGATCACCAACCAGCAGACCATGACCAAGCGCAACACCATGCTCACGACCTTTTCCCAACAGGCCGACGAGCAGGTGTACCTGAACAACAACCGCAACCAGAATGCCGCGCAGTACGATGGCGACGTGATCGAGCCGTTCAACAAGGCCTTGGGCGACAGTGCCCCGCGCAAGCTGATCGTGGTGCACCTGCTCGGCACCCACATGAGCTATCAGTACCGGTATCCGCCGACGTTCAACAAATTCACTGACCGCCAGGGCGTACCGGCGGGCCTGCGCGACGATCAGGTCCCGACCTACAACAGCTACGACAACGCCGTCCTGTACAACGACTTTGTCGTGTCGAGCCTGATCAAGGATTACGCCAAGACCGATCCCAACGGCTTCCTGCTATACCTCTCGGACCACGGCGAAGACGTGTTCGACTCGCCAGGACACGGCACGCTGGGTCGTAACGAAGGCAAACCGACCGCACCGATGTACACCATTCCCTTCATGGCCTGGGCTTCGCCCAAGTGGCGCGAAAACCATGACTGGAACTTTGCCGGCGACCTGTCACGGCCCTACAGCAGTTCACACCTGATCCACACCTGGGCGGACCTGGCCGGCTTGAGTTTTGACGAGCTGGACCACAGCAAGAGCCTGGTCAGCGATGACTTCAAGGCCCGCCCGCTGCTGATCGGCAACCCGTATCAAACCCCACGCAAGGCCCTGATCGACTTCAGCCTGATGCAGCCCAAGGCACCACTGGCCGAAGTCGTGCAGAAATAACCGAAACCGACCGGATGCCCGCTTTTACAGGGGCTTGATCCAGAACTGCATAGGGCCGTGGGCTGGATCGAACATGCCGGGGGCAAAGCCGAACTTGGCGTAGCTGCCCTGTGCCACGGCATTTTCCTGGAGCACTTCCAGGGTAATCTTGCAGCAACCGCGCTGGCGGCAAATATCCTCGACCTTCTGCAGCATCTTCTGGCTCAACCCGAGGCCGCGAAACTCCGGCATGACCGCCACGTCGTGGATATTCACCAACGGCCGGCAGGCAAAGGTTGAAAAACCTTCGAAACAATTGACCAGCCCCGCCGGCTCGCCGTTGACGAAAGCCAGCACGCTGAAAGCATGAGGACGCTTGGCCAGTTCTTCGGGCAGGTGCAACAGGACCTCGACCGGCAGCGGATGTCCTCCGCCCATCGGGTCCTGCGCATAGCCGTTGAGCACATGACAGATCGCTTCGGCGTGGACCGGGTTGGTATAGCTGGCTTGCAGAACAAGAATGTCCTTGGCTTCTTCCATGACCTTCCATCTCATTTCGGTAGTACCGGCGGCTCGATGCCGTCGGCGGGATACAGGTCAGGCTGGCTGACCGAAACGTTGCATTTGCATTTCCTGGAGGCGACTGAGCGTACGGCGAAACGGGAATTGCAGATAGCCCTCGGTGTACAACTCATCCATCGGCACCGCAGCCGAAAGGCACAGCGGTACCTTGCGGTCGTAGCATTCATCGACCAGGGCGATGAACCGCCGCACGCCGTCGTCGTGGACCGACAACTGCGGCAACTCACGGTCACCGGCCACGACCCGTTCAACGCCGTCCTCGGTACCACGGGCAATGCGCCCTTCGCGCTGTTCGGCGCTCAGACAGGGCACATCACTGAGCAGGATGACGCTGAAGCGGTCGCACAGCGCCATGAAATCCAACGCCGAGAACGGTTGCTCACACAGGTCGGCGTAACGGCTCCAGAGCACCGTATCGCTGGCCTGGACCGGTTCAAGCAGACGATGGCCCACGTCAATCGGCGCGCGGCTCGACACCTGCCCTGCGGTCAACAGGTTGAAGACATCGCCCAGCGGATCGGGCTGCCCGGGATCGCGCAGCCAATAACGCTGCTGCAATTGGCCTGGGTGCTGGCGATGGTCTTGCCAACCGTTCACCGGCACGATCTGCATGTGCTGCTTGATCGCGGTGATGGTCGGCAGGAAGCGCTCACGGTTGTGGCCGTTGGCATAGAGTTCTTCCGGTGGCAGGTTGGAGGTGCTCACCATCACCATGCCCAGCTCGAACATCACCTGGAACAAGCGCCCGAGGATAATCGCATCACCAATGTCGTTGACGAACAGCTCGTCGAAACACAATACCCGTACTTCTGCGCTCAACTCCCGGGCCAGGGCTTGCAAAGGATCGGGCGTGCCGGTGAGCTGGAACGAACGCTGGTGCACCCACGCCATGAAATGATGGAAGTGCTGACGGCGGGCCGGCACCTTGAGGCTTTCATAAAAGCGGTCCATCAGCCAGGTCTTGCCACGCCCCACCGGGCCCCAGAGATAAACGCCCTTGATCGACTTGCGCCCTTCATGCAACGCCTGGTGGCATTGCTCCAGCGCCATGATGGCCAGTTCCTGGGCCTCGTCCTGGACGAAGCCGTGGTGTTCGATGGCATGCTGCCAGGCAGTCAAGGGGGAGTCGGAAGTCATACGGCCCGGGTCCGGAAAACGAAGGTGGGGAGTATGCCATGGCGGGCGATTGCAGGAACCCTGCACAGAGCCGTGACGAAGGGGTTTATCTGTGGGAGCAAGGTCTTGTGGAAGCATGCCCTGTGGGAGCAAGGCTTGCCCGCGATGAACGATAACGCGGTTTGGCTGTTGGACCGCGGCGCGACTATCGCGGGCAAGCCTTGCTCCCACAAGCCTTGCTCCCACAGACCTGGGTACGGAACTTTAGATTGAGATATCCAACCGGCTGATCTTGCCCTGCTCATCGAGTCGAAAGGTATAACGCAACTCCAGCGGGCTGCCGGGGAATGTTCCGGAGATCAGGTTCTGCACCAGCACCTTGCCAGTGCGTTGCTGCACATTGAGGACTTCCACCCGCGGCTGGAATCGCTGGGCGGTGTCTTCCATCCATTGGGCGATGGCCTGGGTGCCAACGCGGTGCTGGCCTTCATCGAACACGTTGGCATCCTCGGCGAAAAAACGCGTCACCGCCGAACTGTCACGGGCATTGGCAGCCGCAATGTAGCCGGCGATGGCCGGGGCCAGGGAAGAGACGGGATTGGACATGGTACGGCTCCTTGTTTTATCGATCTGGCACCATGCTAGAACAGCGTTGTGTCAGTTTTTGTCAGGAGTGAAACGCCCGGTTTCGTCCAACTTCATCAACGCGAACCAGTCCCGCAACAAATCGCTGCGCCGGCCCGGATACCGCTCGCCCTGCTCGGTGGCCGAGGCAATCCGGTCGGTGCGAAAGGTGCGATAGGCGCCACGCAATTCGCACCAGGCCACCACCACCCGCGCCTCATTGAAAAAGCCCAGGGCCAGCGGCCAGATCAGGCGTTGACTCGGGGTCTTGTTGACGTCGGCGTAGTCGATGTGCAGCTTGGCCTGGGCACGAATGGCCTGGCGGTAGACATTCAGCTCCACGGTGTTCTGCGGATAGCCATAACCCGGTGGGCCAGGCAGTACCGTAGGGTTGCGCAACGCATCCCGCACGTCAGGGGCCAGCACTGCGGCAACCTTCGCCAGGGCGTCGGCGGCCGCCTTGCCCAGCACCTCGTCGGCGCGCTGATCCACGTAGCGCAAGCCCAGCACAATGGCTTCGATTTCATCGGCGGTGAACATCAGTGGCGGCAGGAACAGGCCGCTGCGCAATACATAACCAATGCCCGCCTCGCCCTGGATCGGCGCGCCGAGGGCCGTGAGCTCGGCAATGTCGCGGTACAAGGTGCGCTCGGATACCTTCAGCTCACCCGCCAACGTCGCAGCGGTGACCGGACAACGCTTGCCTCGCAAGACTTGCAGCAAAGTGAGCAGCCGAGTGGTACGCGACACGATGGACTGTCCGCAAAGAAAAAGATGACGCAGATTAGCAGAGGCTGGTGTCAGAAACTGTCAGGAGCCCCCCTTACTATCCAATCGCTGTGGCATGGGCTTTTGTGGCGAGGGAACTTGCTCCCGCTGGGCTGCGTAGCGGCCCCAAGCTTCTGCGGTTGCTGTGCAACCGAGCGGGAGCAAGCTCCCTCGCCACAAAAGCGCCCTATCCAAGGGTTCGTGGGTTGCCGTGGGGCACCTGTGGGGTATCGTGCTCAATCGCTTCCGGTTTTTATTCTTTGAGAGTCAATCCATGCGCAGAATCCTTGGCCTTTCCGTATTCCTGATCCTGCTCAGCCTCAACGCCTGTGCCCTCTTCCCGCACCGTGACCCGCTGAACATCAACGTGGTCGGCATCGAACCGCTGCCCAACCAGGGCCTGGAGGTGCGCTTCGCCGTGAAGCTGCGTGTGCAGAACCCCAACGAAACGACCATCGACTACAACGGCGTGGCGCTGGACCTGGAGGTCAACGGCCGTACGCTGGCGACCGGGGTCAGTGACCAGACCGGCTCGATCCCGCGCTTTTCCGAAGCGATCCTGAGCGTCCCGGTGAGCATTTCGGCGTTTTCCGTGCTGCGCCAGACTCTGGGCCTGAGCCAGACCCAAAGCCTGGACAACCTGCCCTATGTGCTCAAGGGCAAACTCGCCGGCGGCGTGTTCGGCACCATGCGCTTCGTCGACCGCGGGACCCTCGAACTACCGGGCTCCGCGGCGACGTGGTGAATCATGCCATGAAACGCACGCCAGGCTTGGCGCGCTCGTCCACCACCAGTTCGAACACATCCGGCCTGGCGTAGTGGCCGACCACGTCATAGTCGTAGCGCGCCCGCACCAGGTCATCGGTATCGATTTCGGCGGTCAGTAGCCCGGCGGTGTCTTTCAACGGCCCGGCGAGCACATCGCCCATGGGCCCGATAATCACGCTGCCACCGGCAATCAACGGCCGCTCGGCCGGCCAGTGCGCGACGTCGATACCCAGCGCCTGCGGCGAGGCCTGGACCTGACAGGCACTGACCACAAAACAACGCCCTTCGTGGGCGATATGCCGCATGGTCACCTGCCACATCTCCCGCTCATCCACCGTTGGCGCACACCAGACATCCACTCCCTTGGCGTACATCGCGGTGCGCAGCAGCGGCATCATGTTTTCCCAGCACATCGCCGCGCCAACCCGGCCAACCTGGCTGTCGATCACCGGCAAGGTCGAACCATCGCCTTTGCCCCAGATCAGCCGCTCGGTGCCGGTGGGCATCAACTTGCGGTGCCGGGCCACCAGGCCCGCATCGGGTTCGAAATACAGCGCGGTGCAGTACAGGGTGCTGCCGACCCGCTCGATGACACCCAGCACCAGGCTCGCCCCCGTACGCGTCGACAGCCCGGCCAGCGCTTCGGTTTCCACGCCGGGCACATCAATGGCATTGGCAAAATAGCGGGCGAACGCTTCACGCCCCTCCGGCAGCCGGTAACCCAGTCGCGTCCCGAACCCCTCGCCCTTGGGATAGCCACCGAGCAACGCTTCAGGCATCACCACCAGGCGTGCGCCGGCTTGGCAAATGGCATCTTCGTAGGAAAGAATCTGCGCCAGGGTCTCGCCCTTGCCGCCAGGCAACGAACCGATCTGCAGGGCAGCCACAATGGATTTGGGCATGGTTTTCAACTCCTTGGTCATCAGGTGTTGCTGATTCTCAAGGAGCGGCCGATCATGAATAAAGCCCCGAATGCTGCTAAATGATATGAGCCTCATGAATATCGGCGACATCGACCTCAATCTGCTCAAGACTTTCGAAGCCCTGCATGACGAATCCAGCGCCAGCCGCGCCGCCGTGCGCCTGGGGGTGACCCAGTCGGCCATCAGCGCCGCATTGCGCAGGCTTCGCGGGTTATATGACGATCAATTATTCGTACGCACGGGCCGGGGTCTGGCGCCGACGCTGCGGGCCAACCAGTTGAAGCCGGTGATCAGCGAAGCCTTGGACAAATGTCGCCAGAGCTTGGCGATGGTCGATCCAGATGCCAGCCATTATGACGGCCGCTCGGTCATCGTCGGGCTGTCGGATGATTTCGAGATTGCCCATGGGCGGCGCCTGATCGACGAAGTGGCCCGACGTGCGCCAGGCCTGCGCTTGATTTTCCGTCAGACCCACAGCCAGATCGTCGGCAGGGCCTTGATGGAGCGCGATCTCGACCTGGCGATCACGGCGGGTGGTTTCGCGCAGCGGTTGCTCAGCCGCCAGGTGTTGGGTGAAGGCGATTACGCCTGCCTGTTGGACGCGGCAAGCCTGGCGCAAGGACAGCAATCCCTCAGCCTGGAGGCGTTCGTGGCCCGCGAGCATCTGCTGGTATCTTCGGGGGGCTTCATCGGCATCACCGACGAAGGACTGGCCGGGCTTGGCCTGAGTCGGCGAGTCTGTGCCTCGACCACCCATTTTGCCGCGCTGCCATTCCTGCTCAAGGGCAGCCAGGCCGTAGCGACGATTCCGGCCCACGCCGCCCGGGCCATCGCCGACCTCAGCGGCCTGGCCTTGCTGCCCTGCCCCCTGGCCTTGCCCCGCTACCCCATCGAACTGGGCTGGCGGACCCACACGCAAATGGATCCGGCAATGCTCAAGGTGCGCGAGGCCATTAGCGCGACGTTTGCCTGAGGTTTACTTGTTGGCGGCCATCAGTCGATTGACTTCACTGCGCACCATGTTGGCGTATTCCGGCGGCGACATGCCGTCCAGTTCGGCACGCACCCACTCGGCCCACTTGCCCTTGCGTTTGGAGCGCTCGCCGAACAGGCGGGCGGCATCGCCCTTGGCCTTGCCCAGGTTGTTTTGCCACAGTTCAAAGAGTCGGGATTTTTCGTCTTCCAGCGCGGCGCGCTCGGCCAGGGGCTTGTCAGCCAGATTGAAGCTCATGGGAATTACCTGTTGCGTAAATAGGCGCCATCTTACACCTTGCAGGGAAACGTCTTAACCACGATTTGCGATGGACTGCCCTGCCAAGGCCAAGCGCTGCAACTTTTTAACCGGCGCGGCACTCCATTGTTCAATGCCATCATCCACACAAGGAGTATTTCCATGGCCCGTAAAGGCACCGTGCAAGCGAACGGAGAGCAAATCAAGGATCAGGCCTTCAGCGAATTGACGGCGCTGATTGAAGAATCGGAAAAGCTGCTCAAAAGCAGTGCCTCGCTGGTGGGCGAAGAGGCCGAAAACCTGCGAGACCAGATATCCCAGAAACTGCAACAGGCGCGCGACTCGGTCACCAGCGCCCGGGAACGTACCCGTCCCATGGTCGATGCCACTGAGGTCTATATTGGCGGCCACCCCTGGCAGACCGTGGCGATTTCAGCGGGGTTCGGGCTGGTGGTGGGTTTGCTGCTGGGACGGCGTTAAACAATAGCAACCAGCCCCCGGACCTGATGTGAGAGCGAGCTTGCTCGTTCCCACAGGGGATTGATAGTGTCTGCGATGCTGTGAACGCCTCAAAAAATGTGGGAGCGAGCTTGCTCGCGATGACGGTGTATCAGGCAACATCTCTGCTGCCGAACCACCGCCATCGCGAGCAAGCTCGCTCCCACAGGGACTTGCGGTTGCCTTAAACGGCGGCCCCCCCCCGCAGGATCGACGCATCCTCTCCTCGGTACAACGCCTCCACCTTCCCCGCCCGCCACTGCAACACCGCCCGTTGGTTGATCGACCCCTTATCGGTGATTTCACCACGGTCGATGGACGCCGGTTCATCGAGCAAGGCTATCCACTCCATGCGACTGGCGTTGCCGCTGGCTTCGCGGTTCAGGCGTTGCAGCCAGTCGGCGAACCATTGGCGTACCGGCGGACTGGCGAGGACCTGGGCATCGCTGGCATCCGCGCCCAGGCCTGACAGGCGCCGGCATTCAGCAAGTCGTGGAAACACCAGCGCGCCCAGGCACTCGCGATCCGGTGCGGTGATCACCAGGTCCTGGACGTAGGGTGTACCTTCCAGCACCGCCCGGTTACGCAACGGTCCGACGCTGACAAAGACACCGGAAGACAATTTGAAGTCCTCGGCGATCCGCCCGTCGAACATCAGCCCCAGTTGCGGATTGCTGGCATCGGCCAGTTTGATCGCATCCCCCGAGCAATAGAAACCGTCCTCGTCGAACACTTCGGCAGTCTGCTGCGGCGAACGCCAGTAGCCAGGCATGATGTGCGGCCCGCGAAAACGCCCTTCGAACTTGCCGTCCACCGGCACCAGCCGGACCTCGCAGCCGGGCGCCGGAAGACCGATGTAGCCGGCCATGGACAAGGGCCCGGTGGTGAAGGTGCAGGACGGCGACGCTTCGGTCATGCCCAGGCCCGCCATCATGCGGATACGTTCGCCACAATGCTGCTCGGCGACCTTGTCGAGCCGGTCCCAGGTACTTTGGGACAAGCCCGCCGCGGCAAAGAAGAACAGACTGATGCGCTTGAAGAAACGCTCGCGCAATTCACCGTCCTGCTCCAAGGCGCTGACCAGTTCTTCCCACCCCTTGGGTACGGTCAGGTAGGCGGTGGGCGAAATTTCCTTGAGGTTGCGCAGGGTCTCGGCGAAGCCCTGGGCGGTGGGTTTGCCGTCGTCCAGGTAGAACGTGCCGCCGTTGTACAGCACGATGCCGACGTTGTGGCTGCCGCCGAACGTGTGGTTCCACGGTAGCCAGTCCACCAGCACCGGCGGCGCCTCACCGAACACCGGAAAGGTTTGCAGCAGCATCTGCTGATTGGCACACAACATACGCTGGGTGGTGATCACGGCCTTGGGCAGCCTGGTGGAGCCCGAGGTAAACAGGAACTTGGCGATGCTATCCGGGCCGGTGGCGGCGAACGCCTGCTCGGCCTGCGCGCCGCCGGGTTGGGCCAACAGGCTGGCGAAGCTTGTCCTGGACCGGCCCGCCATCTCGCCGCGCACTGTGATCAAGGGAACGTTCGCCGGCAATACGGCATTGATCGCTCGTTCGAACGGGGCGGCTTCGCTGACAAACACCAACCCCGGCTGCAACAGATCGCAGACGTGGCGCAGCTTGGCGAAATCCTGGGACAGCAATGAATATGCCGGCGACACCGGGCAGTAGGGAATGCCGGCGTACATCGCGCCGAGGGCCATTTGCAGGTGTTCGATGTCGTTGCCGGAAAGCAGCGCCAAGGGTTTTTCCGCTGACAAACCGTAACCGAGCAGGCTCTGGGCGATGGCCCGGACACTGTCGAGCATCTGCGCATAGCTGACCCGACGCCAGTCACCGCCCGCTTCACGGGCCGCGATAAACGTCTGCTGCGGGCGCACCTCGGCCCAGTGCACCAGGCGCTCGAGCAAACGCGCCGGCAGCGGGGCCAGGGGTTCCAGGGAGCGCATGTGCAAAATGCCGCGCTCTTCCCGGACTTCGACGGCAGGATGACCAATCGACACCTGGCGATAACGCCCGGCCTCGGGTCGGGAGGACGATCTGGACTCGGAACTCACGTACATTTCCTCCACCAAGGCACGCTCGGGTCGCGATGCGAGCGGAGCGTGGCAGCGCAGGGCTGCGGCCTTGTCATTGTTATTCTGGCCTGCATCCGGGCGGCGGCTTTCGAGGCTCGACCGCCCATGATGCGATGGGTTTCAGATTGGGTAATGCCGGGGGCCGTTCTGCAAGGTCACCCAACGCAATTGGGTGAAATGCTCGATGGACGCCTTGCCGCCAAAGCTGCCATAACCACTGGACTTGACGCCGCCGAAGGGCATCTGCGCCTCGTCGTGCACGGTCGGCCCGTTGATGTGGCAAATGCCCGACTCGACCCGCTGGGCCAAGGCCAACGCGCGGGTGGTATCGCGGCTGAAGATGGCAGCCGACAGGCCGAACTCGGAATCGTTGGCCAGGCGCAACAGCGCTTCATCGCCCTCACCGCGCAACAGCACCGCTACTGGTCCGAAGGATTCTTCGCGGTACAGGCGCATCTGCGCAGTGACACCGTCGAGCAAGGTCGGCTGCAGGATGCTGCCTTCCAACTGGCCACCGGTGACCAGCGTTGCGCCTTTGGCCAAGGCATCGTCTATCAGCCCCTTGATGCGCTGGCCGGCACTGGCATCGACCAACGAGCCCAGCACCGAATCGCCCGCTGCCGGATCACCGGCACGCAAGGTGGCGATCTTGGCGGTCAGCTTGGCGATGAACGCATCCGCCACGCGGGCATCGACGATCAATCGCTCGGTGGACATGCAGATCTGGCCCTGGTTGAAGTAGGCCCCGAAGGCTGCCGCTTGCACGGCTGCGTCCAGATCGGCGTCGTCCAGTACCAGCAACGGCGCCTTGCCGCCCAGTTCCAGCAACGCTGGTTTGAGATGGCGCGCCGACAGTTCGCCGACGATGCGTCCGACGTGGGTCGAACCGGTGAAATTGACCCTGCGCACCGCTGGGCTGGCGATCAACCGCTCGACAATGGCCGGCGCATCCGCCGGTGCGTTACAGATCACGTTGACCACACCGTCACCCAGCCCGGCGTCCTGCAACACCTGGCCGATCAGCCGGTGCACCGCCGGGCTGATCTCGGAAGCCTTGAGCACCACGGTGTTACCGCAAGCCAGGGGCATGGCGATGGCGCGGGTGGCGAGGATCACCGGGGCGTTCCAGGGCGCGATGCCCAGCACGACGCCACAGGGCTGACGCAGGGCCATGGCGAAACTGCCTGGCACGTCGGAAGGAATGATTTCGCCGTTGATCTGGGTGGTCATGGACGCCGCTTCGCGCAGCATGTTCGCCGCCAAGTGCACGTTGAAACCGTACCAGTTGGCCATGGCGCCAGTCTCGCCGGCCGCGGCGATAAACTCGCCACTGCGGGCCTGCAACTGCTCGGCGGCACGCAACAGACGCGTGCGGCGTTCGTTAGGTGCCAACGCAGCCCAGGCGGGAAACGCCGCTTGGGCTGCGGCCACGGCGGCATCGGCATCTTCCAGGGTGGCGGCGGCCACACGAGACACCACTTCACCGGTCACCGGGTTGCAGCGCTCGAAGGTCCGGCCGTCGCGGGCCGGGCACGACTGGCCGCCAATCAACAGGGGCACGTCCAGCATGGTGATTCCTCTTTATTATCTTTATCGGGAATACGTTCACAGTAGCGCCGAGGGCCTTGGGCGAACAGCCCGCGGACGCACGATAGCGCCCGCCGCGCGGTTGTCTCAGCGCTTGTAGGTCTGCAGGCCCGGCTTGATGCTCTTGTCGTCCAGGAATTGCTTCATCCCTTGCTCGCGGCCACCCTCGGTATCGAGCAGGCGCGACTGATCGAGCTTGGCGTACAGGTAATCTTCGTTCTGCTCCCAGGTCAGTTCGCGGCAGCGCTTGAAACCATGCTTGGCCGCCCGCAGTACCACCGGGTTCTTTTCCAACAGGTTGCGGGCCAGTTCCACGGTGACTTCACGCAACTGCGCCAAGGGCACGCTCTCATTGACCAGGCCCATTTCGGCGGCTTTCTGCCCACCGAAGGTCTTGCCGGTCATGATGTAGTACAGCGATTGGCGATGGCCCACGGTGTCAGCCATGGCCTTGCTGACGAGGTTGCCCGGCGGGATGCCCCAGTTGATTTCCGAGAGACCGAAAGTCGCTTCGTCGGCGCAGATCGCCAGGTCGCACGCCACCAGCGGGCTGAAACCGCCACCGAAACACCAGCCATTGACCATGGCGATAGTTGGTTTGGCGTACATGCGCAGTAATTTCCACTGCCATTGCGACGCTTCGCGACGGATTTTTTCCTGGAGGATTTCCGGCCCGGCATCCACTTCGCGGAAGTATTCCTTGAGGTCCATGCCAGCGGTCCAGGCATCACCGGCCCCGGTCAGCACCAATACTCCTGCGGCCGGATCCTGCTCCAAGGTCTCGAGCACGTCGATCATCTCGCGGTTGAGGGTCGGGCTCATGGCGTTGCGTTTTTCCGGGCGATTGAGGGTGACCCAGGCGATGCCCTCCTCGATATCGACCTTGACCGTTTTCCAGCGACCTTCGTAATTGCTCATGATGCGTGCACTCGTGTTCTTGGCTGAAGATGATCAAAAACTAAACCGGAAATTTAGTTATGTCAATTAACTATTAATCGGTTTATCTGTATTTTTCAGAGGCTGAATCGAAAGTTAAAAAATTCGAATATGCACAAGCCCGTAGCCAGAGCGTCGCAACCCCGGCAAACTGGATAGCCTTGTTAACCACTTACCTTGAGGACACTCACTTCGATGGCCAAGTCTTCCAAGCTTGCCGAACCCGCCGAGCCCCTGGTCGCCGGTACCGACGCACAGGTGCCGCTGGACTCCGCGTTGGACGACCTGATCGGTTACGCCCTGCGCCGCGCCCAGTTGAAACTGTTCCAGAACCTGATTGGCCGGCTCGCCGTCCACGATCTGCGGCCGGCCCAGTTCTCGGCCCTGGCAATCATCGACCAGAATCCCGGCCTGATGCAGGCCGATTTGGCCAAGGCCCTGGCAATCGAACCGCCGCAAGTGGTGCCGCTGCTCAATAAGCTGGAAAGCCGAGCCCTGGCGGTGCGCGTGCGCTGCAAGCCGGACAAGCGCTCCTACGGGATCTTCCTGAGCAAGACCGGCGAAACCTTGCTCAAGGAACTCAAGCAAATCGCCGCCCAGAGCGACCTTGACTCCACCGCTGCCCTCTCGGGGACTGAGCGCGAGGAGTTGCTGCGGTTGTTGAAGAAGGTTTACCAGTAGCGAGCCTGGCGCGGGTCCCTGCGGCACCGCCATGTGGGAGCAAGCTCCCACATGCGCTAGCCAACCGACTCGAAACTCACCAGATCGGCACGCTGTACGTCACCAGAAACCGAGTCTGGTTCTCGTCACGAAACGCCGCCGTACCTGGGAAGTTGTTGCGATAGATCGATTTGCGCGCCAGCAACCCGACGTTCTTCAGTGGGCCGCCCTGGATCACGTAACCCAACTCCATCTGGAACTCACGCTCCTTGCGATCCTCGGCATTGAGGGCGGCCAATTCGATGTGATCACCACGCACATAACGCAGTCGAGTCCTCAGGCCCGGCACGCCTACGGCGGCGAAATCGTAGTCATGGATCGCCTGCCAGGTGCGTTCCTTGGCATTGAGGAAGTCCGAGCTCATGGTCATTTCACTCAAGCCCATCAACTCGGTGCCGGACACATAAGGCGTGGCCGTATCGCCACTGGCGTGCATGTAGCCCAAGCTCACGCGATGCCCGCCCAGGCGATAGCCGACCAGCGCCGAGACATTGCGGTTATCCACCTTTCCGGCCTTGGCCGCGCCGTCTTCGTCACTGAAAAAACTGCGCAGGTCGGTGGTCAGGACGCCATCGCCCACGGGCAGGTTATGCAACAACGCCAGGGTGTTCTGCTGGTACAGATCCGCCACTTCGGCGTGGTAGGCCCGCAGGCTGAGGTCTTTATTGACCTGGTAGTCACCGCCCACATACGCCATATGGGAAGAGGTCGCCGCGCCGTTGAATCGCCGGTTGGGCGAGGCGATGCTCATCGGCTGGTAATCGGTGGAATCGCGGCGGGCGATGCGATCGATATAACCGGTGTTCAACGTCAAACCGTCGAAATCCTTGGAACTGAGCGTCGTCCCGCGAAAGGTCTGCGGCAGCAGCCGCGACGGGCTGGCAAAGGCAAACGGCAGGAAGATCGATACATCGCCGGTCTTCACCGTGGTTTGAGCGAAACGCAGCTTGCCGGTCACGCCCAGGCGCGAATACTCATCCGCCGCGCGCTTGTCGCTGGCGGACACCGGTAACAGTTCAGTGCCGCTGCGATCCGGCGACGAATCAAGCTTGATGCCCAGCAGTCCCCTGACATCCAGGCCGAACCCGACCGTGCCTGGGGTGAACCCCGACTCCATGTTCATGAACACACCCTGAGCCCATTCCCGCGCTGCAGTCTTGGCGCCGTCGTCCTTGTAGTCGCGGTCCATATAGTAGTTGCGCAGGGTCAGCGTACCGTGGCTGTCGTCGATAAAGCCTTCCGCCCACGATACGGGAGAACCGAGGCTCAGCCCGAGACAGGCCAGCAGAGGGACGAGGGATGAAACAGGGCGCGCGGTCAGCGTGTCCCGAGCAAGGTTTGGCATGTTCGGTGTCCATTTATTGTTGTTGTTTTGATCGGCCCAACCTTGGCGAGGGGGGCCGTGCGGACAAAGAATGGAAACGGCATGGGTGCTTCGTCAATCATCAATGTCCGATAATCGAACATTAATATAATTAACTAATTTACCAATTCACCCGTGAATTCTTGCCAAGCCTCTGATTTTCATACTGAACTGGCCGCTTATTGACGGCCTTCTGGCGGCCTTCATTTTTTAGTTAGCTTTGTTAATCTTAAACCCACCCGCCGGTTTTCCTCCGAGCGGTGTCCCCCTCACAAAAACAATAAGAGGATTTGCCATGGACCGTCCGGCGCGTCGTGCGACGCTGACCATTGCCTTATGTTTCATCGTCGCGTTGATCGAGGGCTTCGACCTGCAGTCAGCCGGTACTGCCGCCGCAGGCCTACGGCAGACGTTTGCCCTTGACCCGAAAATGATGGGCTGGGTGTTCAGCGCCGGAATCATCGGGTTGCTGCCAGGCGCCTTCTTCGGTGGTTGGATCGCTGATCGCATCGGGCGCAAGAAAATCCTCATCGCCGCTGTCTTGCTCTTCGGCGTGTTTTCCCTCAGCACCGCTTATGTCGAGCACTTCTCCAGCCTGTTGCTGGTGCGTTTCATGACCGGCCTGGGCCTGGGCGCCGCCCTGCCCAACCTCATTGCCCTGTGTGCCGAAGCCGTGGGTGAGCAGCGCAGAGGCACGGCCATTAGCGTGATGTATGCGGGGGTGCCGTTGGGCGGTGCATTGGCCGCCGTGGTCGCGATGCTGTTTGGCGAACACTGGCAGATGACATTTTTCATCGGTGGGTTGGCGCCGTTGCTGGTGGTGCCGCTGATGCTCCTGTGGCTTCCCGAATCCAGCGCCTTTCGCCAGGCCCAGGATGGCGGCCAACGGCGCGGCTCTACGGTCCAGGCACTGTTCGGTGAAGGTCGCGGCCGTACCACCTTGGCCCTGTGGCTGAGCTACTTCTTCACCCTGACGGTGATGTACATGTTGCTCAACTGGCTGCCGTCATTGTTGCTGGAACAGGGTTTCAGCAAACCCCAGGCTGGCCTGGTGCAGATGCTGTTCAACATCGGTGGCGCCCTTGGCTCGTTGCTGGGCGGCCTGTTGCTGGACCGTTGCAATGGCATCAAGGTGGTGCTGTTCGTCTATGCCGGCCTGCTGAGCGCCCTGGCCGGGGTCGGGTTGTCCGTTGGTATCGTGCCCATGGCCCTTGCCGGGTTCGCCGCCGGGTTGTTTGTCATGGCCGCGCAGCTGGTTCTCTATGCCTTGGCACCGCCCTCCTACCCTACGGCCGTGCGTGCGACGGGGGTTGGTGCCGCGGTGGCCATCGGGCGTCTGGGGTCGGTGGCCGGACCTCTGGCCGCCGGGCAGATCCTGGCGGCCGGGGGTGGGACCACGGCTGTATTGCTGGCGACTTCCCCTGGGTTGGTGGTTGCGACGTTGGCTGTTCTCAGTGTGATTCGCCATTCGGCGGGACCGCGGTTGAGGGCTTCGACCCCGGTTGTGGAGAACTCCTGAGTGGCTGCGCATATCCGTCATCAGGTGACGGATATGCGCCCCCATCCTAGAGCATCTCAGCCCCTCACCCATCCCGCCTGCCGACTCGACTCAGGCTTTTTTACGAAGACCTTCTGCGGCAGCAGCCACCACGCCAAGGCGGGCAACAAGATCAAGGCCCCAAGCATGTTCACCAGGAACATAAAGGCCAGCAGAATCCCCATGTCAGCCTGGAACTTGATCGGCGAAAAAGCCCAGGTCGACACCGCCACAGCCAATGTCATGCCCGTCAGCAACACCACTTTGCCGGTGAACAGCAGCGCCTGGTAATACGCCTGGGCCAGGGTGTCGCCGGCACGCATCCGCGCCAGGATCACGCTCAACACATAGAGCGCATAATCGACCCCGATGCCCACGCCCAGCGCAATGACCGGCAATGTCGCGACTTTCACCCCCATGCCCAACCCCACCATCAGCGCCTCGCACAGGATCGAAGTGAGCATCAGCGGCAGCATCGCGCACAGGGTCGCGCGCCAGCTGCGGAAGGTCAGCAAACACAGCAGGCTGACCGCACCGTAGACCCAGAACAGCATCTCGCGCATGGACTTCTTCACCACGATATTGGTTGCAGCTTCGATCCCCGCGCTGCCGGCCGCCAGCATGAATTTGACCTCCGGCATCTGATGCCCGGCAATGAATTGCTCGCTGGCCTCCACCACCCGGTTCAAGGTGTCAGCCTTGTGATCGGCCAGGTAGACGTACAGCGACAGCATCGAACAGCCCTGATTGAACAACTCTCGCGGAGCACGGGTCTGCACGGCACCCAGTGCGCCGTCATTGGGGATCAGTTCATACCATTTGAAGTTGCCTTCGTTGTAACCGGCCGTGGCGATCTTGCTCAGCGCCGCCATTGAGGTGGTCGACTCCACGCCGGGCAATTGCTCCAGTTGCCAAGCCAGCGCATCGACCGCAGACAGACTGGCGTAACGGGTGCATTGATCCTCCGGAGTCTTGATCATGACCACGAAGATATCCGAGCTGGCCGCGTAGTTCTGGGTCATGAACAATGCGTCGCGGTTGTAGCGCGAGTCGGCACGCAACTCTGGAGCGCCGGGGTCCAGATCGCCGATTTTCAGATGCAGGCTCACGGCAAAACCAAATGCGGCCAACAGCAAACCCGCCAACATGGCGCCAATGGCCCAGCGCCGTTGGGTGAACAGGTCAAGCATGCGCCACAGTGGATGTTTGATCTGTGCCTGTTGCTCGGTGGTTTCCGCACTCAGGCTGCGTTGCGCCGCCGCCGGGCTGACGCCGATATAGCTGAGCAGGATCGGCAGCAGAATCAGGTTAGTGAAGATCAGCACCGCCACCCCGAGGCTGGCGGTGATCGCCAGGTCCTGGATCACTCGAATGTCGATCAGCAGCAACACCGCGAAGCCCACCGCGTCACAGAGCAAAGCGGTGATGCCGGCGGCGAACAGTCGGCGGAAAGTGTAGCGCGCGGCGACCACCCGGTGGGTGCCACGGCCAATGTCCTGCATGATGCCGTTCATCTTCTGCGCGCCATGGCTCATGCCAATGGCGAACACCAGAAACGGCACCAGTGCCGAGTAGGGATCCAGCTCATACCCGAGCAGGGCCAGCAGCCCCAGTTGCCACAGCACAGCCGCCAGTGAACAGGTCACCACCACCAGGGTGCTGCGCGCGCAACGGGTGTAGCCAAACAGCACCAGTACCGTCACCAGTACCGCCACCACGAAGAACAGCAGGACTTGGGTCATCCCCTCGATCAGGTCGCCGACGATCTTGGTAAAGCCGGTGATGTGAATCCGCAGGTCATCGGTCTGGTACTTGTCCCGCAACGCCTCCAGTTGCCGGGAAAACTCGCCATAGTCCAGCGCCTTGCCCGTCTGCGGATTGATTTCCAGCAACGGCACGAAGATCACGCTGGACTTGAAGTTGCCAGCGACCAATTGACCGACCTCCCCGGAGCGGGCCACATTGGTCCGCACCTGTTCGATGCTGGTGGTCGAGCCATCGTAGTCGTCGGGAATCACCGTGCCGCCGTCGAGCCCTTCTTCGGTCACGGCGGTCCAGCGTGTGGTCGGCGTCCATAGCGATTTCATGTAAGGTCGATCGACCCCCGGCAGCAGGTAGAGCTCGTCGTTGAGCTTGGCCAGGGTGTCGAGGTAATCCTTGGTGAAAATGCTCCCCTGCTTGACCTCCACGGCGATGCGCAGCGAGTTGCCCAGGCCGCTCAACTCACTGCGGTTCTCGAGGAAATTGGCGACGTAGGGATGCTCGGTGGGAATGGTCTTCTCATAACTGGCATTGATGCCGATGCGCGTGGCTTGCCAACCAAGCACCAAGGTCACCAGCAGGCATAGCAGGATCACCAGCGGTCGATGGTTGAAGATCGCCCGCTCGGCGAAGTTGCCCGACGCCCGGTCGAAGTCTTCCTGGCGGCCGATCACGGTTTGGATTCTGTCGTCTTTCAAGTTTGACTCCTGTTGCACGAGCCGTGGCCCGATAGCGCTACACCGTGAAGTTTCAAGGTTTACCGGAGGCCCGCGGGTCCTGATCCGCGGCCACGCCGGTCAAACCGACGCTGGCCAGGCTGCCGTCGACCGCCTGTTGCACGGCAGCGACCGTCCCGCCGCTGCGGCTCTGACGCTTGTCAAAGCTGCGACCCTGGTCATGACTGAAGAGAAGCTCACCACTCTGGCTGGCCAACAACAGGCCGCCGTCGCGCAGTTCAAGGGCGCTCGCCAGTGTTGATTCGATACCTGTGTCGAGGCGTCGCCAACTGCCGCCACGGTCATCGGACCACCAGGCGTTTCCGCGCAAGCCATAGACAATCAAGGCCCCATCGCGAGTGCCGAGCAGGCCGAAAAAGCTGCCCTCATAAGGTGACTTCAAGGCCTGGAATGACTGTCCGGCATCGGTCGAACGCAACAGCAGACCGCGCTCCCCCACCAGCAGCAGATCCTTGCCCAAGGCGCGGATGCCATACAGGTTCAAGCCCTGGGGGTTGTCCACATGCCGCATCCACGGTTGCCAGCTTCGCCCACCGTCATCGGTACGGTAGATCTGGTTGTAGGCACCCACGACGTAACCGTGCAGGCGGTCACTGAAGTACAGGTCGAGAAACGGTTTATCCGGTCCGTCATCGAGCATGTGCCGTGCCTGTGCCAACTGGCCCGCACCGTCGGGTTGATTGGCGTCGCGCTCGGCGACTTGCACCGCCAGGGTGATGGCGCGCTCACCGTCGAGTTGTTTTTGCCAGGTTTCCCCGCCGTCCTGGGTGTGCAGCACCACCCCCAGATGACCGACCGCCCAGCCCTGCTCCGCATCGACGAATTGCACCGCCGTCAGGCTGACGCTGACCGGTACCTTGGCCTGGCGCCAACTCACGCCAGCATCATCCGAGAGCAGCACGATCCCGCGCTCGCCCACCGCCACCAGGCGCTCGCCCGCCCGGGCCAGCCCGAGCAATACCGCGCGCGGGGCCTTGGTCGTCGGCAGTGCCGGTTGCTGCAGCACCGCCAATGTCGTGGCCTGTGCGACCCAGGGCACACTCGCCAACAGGCACCCCATCAGGGCGCAAACACCCCATAGCGGACCGCGGCGCGCAAAGATTTTTTCAACGTTCATATGATTATTCCGCCTGGAAAATCGTAAGCGACCGCGACGAACCTCCTCTTCGCCACGGCCGCCACAGGTTCAACGCATGTTTTCGTTGGCCATGGCATCCGGCGTGAAGTAGGACGCCGAAGGTTTCGCGACCTTCTGGTACTGAACCGCTAGGTCGTTGCTCGATGAGTTGAGGAAGTAGGCCCCGGTGTCGAGGTTGTAGCTGCCCCACATGACCTGTGCGGTAAGGGCCGGCAGGTCCGGTGCCAGCAGCGTCAACGAATACATCTGCCGGCCGAGCTTGCCCTGGGCGTCATAACCGTCGGCCATCAGGATTTGCCAGGAGTCTTCGTCGACGTAGTAGGTCCGACGCGGCACGACATGGCGCTTGCCGGACTTGAGCGTGGCCTCGACCACCCAGACCCGATGCTTCTCCCAACGCACCAGATCAGGGTTGAGGAAGTTCGCCTTGACCAGGTCGTCGCTCTTGGCCAGCGCGGCGCGGTTATTGTTGTAGCCCACGATCAGCTCTTTCTTGCCCACCAGCTTGAGGTCATAGCGATCGGTCGGCCCGAACAGCATGAACGCCTCGTCGAACAGGCCGACGCCGGAGGTCACGAAGTCCGGCGTGTCATAGGCAATGTTCGGCGCCCGACGAACCCGGCGCTGGCCGACCAGATACTGCCAGGCCGCTCGATTGGCCGGGTCCAGGTCCCAGTGGGTCATCAGGCCTTCGCCGGCCTTGGACGACGGCAACTCAGTGAACAGCTTGCCCAGCAGATACTTGCCCGAATAGTTTTCCAGGCTGCCGCCTTCGACATAGTAGGGAAACTGATAGGTGTATTGGGCCCGGGTCGCCTGGACTTTCTTGCCACCGGCGGTCATCAGCCAGGTATCGAAAGGCGAGCTGATGGTGTCGCCGCCCTGCCACGACAACCGATAATTCCACAGCACTTGCGCACCGTTTTCCGGGATCGGGAACGGGATGCCGCCGTAGGCGTTGGAGACCTTCTCACTGTCCACGTCCAGCGTGGCGCGGGTGGCATTCTTGCTGGTGTTGTCATACACCCATTGCGGCGCGGCGGCCGAACGATGGGTCGGGTACACGTCAAGGCGATAGTCCGGGTACTTCTTGAGCAGCAGCTTGGTGCCTTCGGCCAATTCGCTGGCGTACTGCTCCATATTCGCGGCTTTGATCGAATACAGCGGTTTCTCACTGGCGAATGGATCGGGGCGCTTGTCTCCCGGTTTGTAGCCGGGCGCGACCTGGGTATAACCGCCCTGCCAAGCCGGGATGCTGCCATCGGCATTGGCAGCACGCTCGCCACCCAGGGGGGTCAGATCGGTTTTCAAACGTGCGGCCTGTTCAGGCGACACCGCCGCTTGCGCCAGCCCCATGCCGGCGAGGGCCAGGGTCAGGACGCACGTGCTCAGGAATGCTGTGTTCTGCATGGCGAATCCACCTTATTAGAATGAGGTTTTCACGTAGAGCGAGACGAAGTCGCGGTCGGCCAACGACTGCCCATAACTGAAATTGCCGTCTTCGCGCAGCCCGGCTTTCGGTGCGCCGAAGAAGTTCACGTAGTTGAGGCCGACATCCCAGCGTTGCAGATAGGTGGCTTTGAGCCCGACACTCCAGTCACCGGAATGGGTGTTGCCAAAGCCGGATTTGTTGACCGCCGATGAACGCCCATCGAGCACCACCCCCATGCCGATCGGCACGGTCAGGTCGATTCCGTCGACAATCTGGAAATACGCCGGCTCGATCAATACCCGCAGTGCCGTGGCATCGCGGGTGGTGTTGGAATCCAGCGCGGCAGCGTTCTTGGTCACGCTCAGGGTGCGGTTCCAGGCCAGTTCGGCCAGGGCCGAGCCGCCGTCCCAGAACGCGGTGGGCGATAACAGGTAGATCGCCGACAGGTTGGCGTGAGCGGTCTTGCCCCTGGCGAACAACTCATTGTCACCACCATCGGCCTCCATGCCGGGGGTCACCACTTGCAGGTTGCTCACCAGCGGTGCGTTCCAGCGTACCGACGTTTCACCGGCAAAGTTGAACGGACCGTAGGCGGTGGAGAAACTGACGCCAGCGGTCTTGATGTCTTCGGCGTAGACCTGCCGATAGGAACCCAGGATGGGCAATCCGGTGGCCGCTGCCGCCGGACCGTCCAGGTATGCGTACAACCCGATCGGTGCCTTATCGTGATACTGGGCCGCGTAGAAACCCAGCTCCAACTCGGTGCCGCTCGGCTTGAAGCGGATCTGCATGCCGCCCTGCCCCGAATTGCGCGGCTTCAGATCGCCGCCATTGACCGTGTCGTTGCCGAACACTTCGCGTAACGGACCACTGCCGTAACCGATGGCATCGACATCGCTCAGGTAGCTGCCAGCGCCGGGCAGATTGGAGCGTTCCCACTCAAACTGGTAGTAAGCGCCCACCGACAACTGCGGGTTGATCTGCAACTGCCCAGAGATTTGATTGACCGGACGCAGGATCTCCTTGAACTGTGTCCCCGGCACGCTGAGTAACTTGACGACGTCGGTCGGGCCCTGGGCATTGGCAATGCCGTTGCCGCCGTAGAACAGGCTTTCCCCATAGATCAGGCTGTGTCGACCCAGACGCGCCACGCCCTGGGAGTCCTCACCGAGGTCACCGCGCAAGAACACGAAGGCATCGAGAATTTCCGCGTCACGACCGTGGAGCTTGCGGGTTTCGCTGAGGAAATGCGGTTGCTCGCTGCTGTCGGTGTCCTGGTTGTAGATATCGTCGTACCAGGCTGCGCCGCTCACGCGCAGCCCGTAGTTTTGCCGGCTGAGGTCCATTTCGGAAAACAGATCCAGGCGGTTGGAGACCAAGCCGCTGCTGAAGTTCTTATCGCCCTGGCTCTGGATCGAGGGATACAGACCGTTGGCGGTTGGTGCGTTGACCAAGCGGCTGTCCTGCCCTTGCAGGCGCCAGGCCTGGCTGTACTTGATGGTGTTGTCCCAGCGCAGTTTCCAATCGGAGTCACCCAGGTCCATTTGCATGGCCTCGACCCGATCGACCATCACACCGGTGCTGCACAACGCCAGGAACAAGGCGCAGTGCTTGAAACGAAAGCTATCTTTGAAGTTATCCATGGACGCTTCTCATTATTGTTATTTTTGGGCATGGCTTTGGCAGCCAACACGCTCAGGTCGCGGGTGCGCATTTCAGATGTAGGTGGAGGCCAATCCACCATCGACCGGCAGGTTGACGCCGTTGATCCAGCGCGACTCGTCGGCACACAGGAAAGCGATCACCGCCGCCACCTCATCGGCATATGCGGGACGTTTCATGCGATGGGCATCGGCCTGGGTCCGGGCCTCGCCGAGCATGCTCACGAAGTCGTCGAGGATGGGCGTGAAAACCGGGCCTGGCGCGACACTGTTCATGCGCACCGAATGCTCAAGGAACCAGGGTTGGGCCTGCAGGTAGTTCCAGACGATCAGGGCTTCCTTGAAGTACTGGTAGCAGGTCTGGTCCGGCACTGGGTGGTCGGCCAGCCAGGCTTGCGCGGCGGCAAAATCTTCGATGCGCGCCAGCGCCTTGTGCTGTTCCAGGCGTAACGGCCACTCGGCACCGAGGATCGAGGCAATATTGACGATGCTGCCACCCGCGCTGATGCGCGGCAGCAGCGCACGGCTCAAGTGCCGCAGCCCTAGGTAGTTGACCCGCGCCAGCAGTCGCGGGTTGGCAGTGCCCGGCACGCCGGCAATGTTGCACAGGCTGTCGAGCCGTGCAGGCAGCTGTGGCAGCAACCGTTCGATGTTCTCGGCGCTGCTCAAGTCGCCCTGCACAAAACCGTCCAGGGTCAGGTGCGGCGCCTTGAGGTCCACGCCAATCACCTGGGCGCCGTGAGCACGCAGCAGGCTCGCCGTGGCAGCACCGATACCCGACGAGACACCGGTCACCAGCACAATCTTGTTGTCGAGTTTCATGTTGAGTCCTCTTATTATTTTTGTGTACTCGCAGGGCCCTCGCTCATCGGGCCCGGTAAAGACCGGCCTGTCAGAACGGGTAGATCGGCGCGGTATCCTTGACCGTCACCCACTGCCATTGGGTGTATTCGTCCCAATCCGCCGGGCCACCGACGCTGCCGCCATTGCCCGAGGCGCCGCGCCCGCCGAACGGGTTGACGCACTCATCGGCGACGGTCTGGTCATTGATGTGCAACATGCCGCACTGCAACCGCTCACCGATGGCCATGGCCCGGCCCACGGACGGTGAAATGATCGCCGCCGCCAAACCGTACTCGGTGCGATTGGCCAACTCGATGGCTTCGTCATCGGTGGCGAAGCTGACCACCGTTGCCACTGGCCCGAAGACCTCCTCGTCGAAGGCGCGCATGCCCGGCTTCACACCGCTGAGCACCGTGGCCTGGTAGAACAGCCGATCGTGATCGCCGCCGGCCTCCAGTCGAGCCCCGGCGAGCAAGGTGTCGCTGACGATGTCGTGCACCCGTTGCAACTGCCGTTGATTGATCAGTGGCCCCATGGCGGCTTCTCCCCGGGCGGCGTTGCCGAGGGTCATGGCCTGGGCCTTTTCCACCAGTTTGCGGGTCAGCTCGGCGGCGATGGATTCATGGGCGAGGATCAGCCCGGTGGCCATGCAGATCTGCCCTTGGTGCAACCAGGCACCCCAGGCCGCGTTCCGGGCCGCGAGGTCGAGATCGGCGTCTTCGAGAATGATCAGTGGGTTCTTGCCGCCCAACTCCAGGGCGACCTTCTTCAGGTTGCGCCCGGCCACTTCAGCGACCTTGCGACCGGCACCGGTGGACCCGGTAAAGGCGATCATCCGCACATTAGGGTCGCGGCACAGCGCCTCCCCGGCATCCGCCGCGCCAGGCAACACTTGCAACAAGCCCTTGGGCAGGCCTGCCACTTCGAACAGCCGGGCGATGAGGAAACCGCCACTCACCGGGGTCTGCGGATCCGGCTTGAGCACCACCGCGTTGCCCGCCGCCAGGGCCGGCGCGACGGAGCGCATGGACAGTACCAGGGGAAAGTTGAAGGGCGAAATCACCCCGACCACGCCATGGGGCTGGCGCCGCGCATAGGACAGGCGCCCTGCCTCGCTGGGCAGGACCACCCCATGGGCCTGGGACAGCAGGCCGGCGGCCTGATGCAGCAGCACAATGGCTTCGCGCACTTCATGCTGGCCCTTGAACAGCGCGGCACCGGTCTCCCGGGCCACGTACAGCGCCAGTTCGTCGAAGGACTGCTCAGCCACGTCGGCGGCCTTGCGGAAAATCGCCGCCCGTTGCCGCGGGCCCAGCGCCGCCCACGCCGGCTGCGCCAGGGCGGCGTCGCGACTGGCCTTGGCAATGTCGGCGGTGTCGGCCATGGCACAGCGCATGAGCCGTTCACCGGTGGCCGGTTCGATGATCGATTGCAGCGGGCCCGAGGCAGGTACCCAGTCACCGTTGAAGACACATTCCGATTCGATCACCTGGGACAGCAGGTGGCTTTTGGGTGCAGACATTTAACACTCCGGCTCTTTGTTGTTGTCATTGTTTGCCGCACCTGGAAGGTATCGACGCAAACGCCGTGCAAGTGCTTGAGCAAGCGCTGTGCCGATTTTGCCCGCGGGCCTTGATAAACCTGGTGCAAGGCTCTGGATCAAGGTTCTTCGCCAGGCATGACACACAGGGCACCTCCGCAGACCTGGCCGTTGGCCAGCGGCCGCTTGTTCATTTGATAAAGTTATGCTTAATAACTATCTCGCTAGGTGATCATTTCGATCACCCCGTCATCAGGGGCATAACAATGAATAATCCCCACTGCCAGTTGCCGGATCACCGGATCGCCACCGAACATTTCCATCCACGGGGTGATAGCAACGAGTTGAGCGACAGCAGTTCGCCCACGCCGGCAGAACTCACCGCATGCCTGTTTTTCTCCCCCGACGATGGCCGCATCTGGCTCAACGACCAGCGCATGCTGCTGTTGCACAGTTCCTCCTTCGGTGCGTTGCGCCGGGAAATCATCGAGCGCCAGGGGTTGGAGCAGGCTCGAGGCATGCTCACCCGCACCGGTTATTCCTCCGGCGCCCGCGACGCCCGGCTGATTCGCGAACGCTGGCCCCACGCCGACGCCGCGGCGGTGTTTCGCGCCGGCACGCATCTGCATACACTCGAAGGCATGACCAAGGTCGAGCCGCTGCATTTCAAGTTCGACGCCGATTCGGGGTTCTATGAGGGGGAGTTTCTCTGGCATCACTCCTGCGAGGCCGACGAACATGTCGCCGCCTATGGCACCGGGCAGGATCCGGTGTGCTGGACCGAACTGGGCTACGCCATCGGTTTCGTCAGCGGGCTGTTCGGGCAACTGGTGGTCTTTCGCGAAGTGGAATGCCGGGGCATGGGCCACGAACGCTGCCGAGTGGTCGGCAAGACCGCTGAGCAATGGGGTGACATCGAGCAGGACCTGAATTACCTCAACGCCTCACCGCCGACCGTCGTCGCCCGCGCCGACACGCCATCCGACAGCGTGGCCGGAACCGTCCCGTTGCCGGACAGCGAACAGCCACTGATCGGTGCCAGCGCCGCCTTCAACGCCGCGACCCAGGCTTTGCAACGGGTGGCCTTGACCCCTGCCACCGTGCTGGTCAGCGGCGAATCCGGCGTGGGCAAGGAGATGTTCGCCCGCCAATTGCACCAACTGAGTCGCCGACGTGAGGGGCCGTTCATCGCCCTCAATTGCGCGGCCATCCCCGACAACCTGATCGAGGCTGAACTGTTCGGCGTCGAGCGCGGAGCCTACACCGGCGCCACTCATTCACGCCCCGGTCGTTTCGAGCGCGCCCACGGCGGCACGCTATTCCTGGATGAAATCACCTGCCTGAGCCTGGCCGGGCAAAGCAAGTTGCTGCGTGCCTTGCAGGAGCGGGAAGTCGAACGGGTCGGCGGTGGCCACGGCATCAAGGTCGACGTACGGGTCGTGGCGGCCACCAACATCGACCTGCGCAAGGCCGTGGCGGACGGCGCATTCCGTGAAGACCTGTTCTACCGGCTCAACGTCTACCCCATCGCCCTGCCACCCTTGCGCGAGCGCCGCGATGACATACCGTTGCTGATCAACGCCTTTCTCACGCGCTTTTGCCAGGAATACGGCCGCACGCCGATGGGCCTGACCATGCGCGCCTTGAAGGTGCTGTTGCGCTATGACTTTCCGGGCAACGTGCGGGAATTGCAGAACCTCATCGAACGGGGCCTGATCGCCAGCGAAGAAGGCCAGGCCATTGACCTGGTCCACCTGTTTCGCAATGAGCAATTGCCGGTGGACGCCTACTCGGTGGACCATCTCGGCGGCCTCTCGCCGATGGGCCTGGCCGCCCACGATGCCGGGGAAAAACCGGCGCTGCTCCAGTCCCTCAGCCAACTGGACGCGGACTTCTCCATTGACGGCCTGGAATCACGCCTGATCAACGAAGCCCTGCAACTGAGCAACGGCAACTTTGCGGCGGCCGCACGTTCGTTGGGGCTGAGCCGGGCGCAGTTCGCGTATCGATTGAAGAAGCATCAAAAAGGTGCCCCAGGCTAAACACCGAACCGGGGAGATGCTGCAAAGGTAGGTCTGGGGCCGCTTCGCGACCCAGCGGGAGCAAGCTCCCTCGCCACGGGTCTATCGCCGGCCTTAAGTGAACAACATTACCTGTGGGAGCGAGCTTGCTCGCGATGGCGGTGGGCCAGTTGGCATTGATATTGGAAGTATTGACGTCATCGCGAGCAAGCTCGGCTCCCACAATGAATCCGGGTGTTCCTTGCACCCGCGTCCACCGTTAATCCCCCTGTGGGAGCGAGCTTGCTCGCGATGGCGGTGGGTCGGCTGCATTGAAGTTGAATGTGCCGTCGTCATCGCGAGCAAGCGCGGCTCCCACAGGGGTTACCGGGTGGCGGCTCCGTCAAACAGGGCAAAAGCGCCCCGTCGATACTCGCTGGGGGTCTGGTTCATCTCGATGCGGAAATGCCGGTTGAAGTTGGACAGGTTGTTATAGCCCACTTCAAAACAGATGTCGGTCACCGGCATCTCACTCTGCAACAGCAAGCGGCAGGCGCGCTGGACCCGCAGCTTGCGCATCAAGTCGATGAAACCGTGCCCGGTGATGCGCTTGAAGAACCGCGAGAAGCCCGGCTCGCTCATGTCCAATTGGCGGGCGATCACCGACAGGCGCAGGTCGCCGGTGAGTTCGGCTTGCAGATACTCGAAGGCTTTATGGATACGCTCGGAACTGCGCGCATCCAGGGTCGGCGCATAGCAAGGGCTCGCCAGGCTCAGGGCCTCGTCGCCGGGAGCTTGATTGAGGGTGTGGAGCAGTTCCAGGAACCGCGTCAATCGCGCCAGCCCCTGGGCCGGGCCGATGGCTTCCAGCAGGTGCGCGGCCTGCTGCGCCGTATTGCCACTGAAGGCCAGGCCACGGCGGGCGCGTTCGAACAGCCCCTGCAGGTCCCCCAGTTCAGGCAAGGTGCGACGCAAGGCCAGCAACGTGGCGCCGTCGAATTGCAACACCACATCGCGCCCGGCCAAGTGCTCTTCCGGTGCCAGGTCGCCCATCCAATCGTGGGGCAAGTCCGGACCGATCATTGCCACATGGCCCGGGCCAAACGGGCCAATGTAATCGCCCGCCAACAGTTTGCCGCTGCCCTGGCGGATCAGGTGGATTTCGAATTCAGGGTGATGGTTCCAGCGCGCCAGCGGGTACGGGTAGTCGTGCTCGTACCAGCGAAAACTGTGTTCGGGCTCGGGCAGGATGACTTCCAGTTCGGCCGGTCGCTGCTCGAACAGGGGCGTTCTGTGATCAGGCATGTCGCGCCTCTTTATCGTTATAGCGGGCACCTTACGCCGAGTGCGCAGCGCTTCGCCAGCCTCGGCCCGCCCGCCCACCGATACTTTTTTAACCCGGACTGGAGACACCGGCACAGGTTAAAAAAGTACCACTTCACCATCCTTCGCGGGTTTGTCGGTTTCCCACGGCACTGCTGTAATCGGCCTGTCATCGCCATTTGGTGAGTGCGACGCTGATTAGCCTCTGATGCCATTGCAGCAAGGACCAAGCCCCATGAAACGACTGGAAGGAAAAAGTGCCCTGGTGACCGGCGCCGCCCGGGGTATCGGCAGGGCGTTTGCCCAGGCCTACATCGATGAAGGCGCCACGGTGGCGATTGCCGATATCGACCTTGAGCGCGCCCAGGCCACCGCCGCCGAATTGGGCGACAGCGCCTACGCGGTCAAAATGAACGTGACCGATCAAGCTTCCATCGACCAGGCCATCGCGGCCGTGGTGGCCCGGGCGGGCAAGCTGGATATCCTGATCAACAACGCCGCGCTGTTCGACCTGGCGCCCATCGTGGACATCACCCGCCAAAGCTACGAGCGGCTTTTTTCCATCAACGTCGCCGGCACGCTGTTCACGCTGCAGGCGGCTGCGCGGCAGATGATCCGCCAGGGCCACGGCGGGCGGATCATCAACATGGCCAGCCAGGCCGGCCGGCGTGGCGAGGCCCTGGTGGCGGTCTATTGCGCCACCAAGGCGGCGGTGATCAGCCTGACCCAGTCCGCCGGGCTGGATCTGATCAAGCATCGGATCAACGTCAACGCCATCGCCCCCGGCGTAGTGGACGGTGAGCATTGGGATGGCGTGGACGCGTTGTTCGCCCGCCACGAAAACCTGCCGCAGGGAGAAAAGAAGCGCCAAGTCGGGCAGCAGGTGCCCTATGGCCGGATGGGCACTGCGCAGGACCTCACCGGAATGGCGATTTTCCTGGCCTCGGCGGAGAGCGAATACGTGGTGGCGCAGACGTACAACGTCGATGGCGGTAACTGGATGAGCTAATAATCCGGGTTTTTATGGCCTTGAAACGACGGAAATGGACCTATTCGCTTGAAAATTGATCCCACTACTTGAGGATTGTCCCGAACGGTACCCAACGGTGCCGTTCCAAGGGATTTCAAGAGAGCGTGAATACCGTTGCCCCAGCGGGGCAAAAATTGCGCATCATAGGCGCCGTCCGCTCAAGGGAGATTTACATGCGTGCCATTTCATCCGTCATGGGTCTTGTCGTGCTGTCGCTGGGCCTGGTCTTCGCTACCAGCGCCACGGCCACCGAAGAGACGCAACTGGTCGAGTCCATCAACCTTTATCGCAGCCAATCCCAAAGCTGTGCCGGCCAGGCCTCGTTGGAGTTGCCGCCGCTGGCCATGGACTCCCGGCTGATCCTGTCGGCCAGTGGCATCGGCGACCTGCAACAGGCGCTGGCGCGGGCGGCCTATCCCATGGTCAACGTACAAGCCATCAGCCTGTCCGGGCCGCGCGATGCGCAATCGGCCATGAAAGCAGTGCAGGAAAGCTTCTGCCAGGTGGTGCTCGACCCGCAGTTCGTCGACATCGGCGTCAGCCGCCTGGATCGCGAATGGCGCATCGTGCTGGCGCGCCCGTTGTTGTCGGCGCGCCTGGGTGATTGGCAAGCCGAAGGCCAGAAACTGCTGAAGCTGATCAACAGCGCCCGCGCCCAACCACGTCGCTGCGGCACCGAAGCCTTCGCCGCCACCACGCCGCTGGCCTGGAACGCCACCTTGGCCCTGGCAGCCGTCACT
This sequence comes from Pseudomonas sp. R151218B TE3479, assembly GCF_053629195.1. Classification (NCBI taxonomy): domain Bacteria; kingdom Pseudomonadati; phylum Pseudomonadota; class Gammaproteobacteria; order Pseudomonadales; family Pseudomonadaceae; genus Pseudomonas; species Pseudomonas sp. R151218B TE3479. The sequence goes on along the minus strand of NZ_JBRJHV010000001.1, from coordinate 4,076,980 downwards.
CATACCCGGGCCATGGCCAACAACAATTTCTTCGACCACAAGGACCGCGACAACCGCACGCCAGGCGACCGCGCCGAACTGGCGGGCTATCTGGGCCAATTGATCGGCGAGAACATCGCCGCCGGACAAGACACCGCGCTCAAGGTCGTGGACGGCTGGCTGGCCAGTCCGGGACACTGCGCCAACCTGATGAACCCGCAGTTCCGCGAATTGGGCGCCGGGTATGCGACCGATCCGAAAAGCGATGCGGGGATTTATTGGACGGCGATGTTTGGCACCCAGTAGTACCGGCACCGGCGCCATCGCGAGCAAGCTCGCTCCCACAGGGCTCACTGCCTCAATAGGGGAACGAGCCTGCTCGCGATTCAATGCCCCCCGAAGATCAACGACCGATGCACGCCTGAGCCCGCCCTCACCCCGTCTCCCACCGACAGCGCCACCGAACCGAAGGGCATGGCCGCGTCGCCACAGGCGAACACCCCTGGCACGCTGGTTTCCCGGGTCATGTCGCTCTGGATGAAGGCCCCCATCGGCCCGTCCTCGAACTTACAACCCAGGGATTCAGCCAACGGACTGGCGACGCGGGTGCGAGGCAGGACAAACAGGCCATCGATGCTCACCACTCGACCATCGGCCAGCACCACGTCGGCCCGGTCGCCTTCGATGCGCTCCACGTGCTCGGGCACCACCGTGACCCCGCGTCGTTCCAGGCTGGCGCGCTGCTCAGGGTCGGGCTCGAACACGCCGCGGGTGAAGAACGTGGTCGGGCCCCAGTCCGGAAGCATCAGCGCATGGTGCAAGGACATTTCCGAGGTCGCCAGCACGCCGATCGGCCCTTGCTCCAGCTCGTAGCCATGGCAATACGGACAATGAAACACGCTTTTGCCCCAGCGCTGCGCCAGCCCTTCCACGTCGGGCAGCTCATCGATCACACCGGTGGCCAACAGCAGCCGGCGGGCATCGAAGCGCTGCCCGTCGCTCGTTGCCAGGGTAAAGCCGTCCGCCATCCGGCTGGCGCTGATCGCGGTGTCCGATACCCATTCCACGGTCGGATAGGCCATCAGTTGGCGGCGCGCATCCTCGGCGATGTCCCCGGGAGCCCGCCCATCCTGGCCGAGAAAACCATGGGAGCTGGCAGCGAAGCGATTGCGACGCTGGCCGGCATCGATCACCAATACCTTGCGCCGGGCACGCGCCAGTTGCAGGGCTGCGGACATACCGGCGTAGCTGCCGCCTACGATGATGACGTCATGGCGCATGATCATTCTCCAAGAAAGGTTTCGACGGGTGCGGCAAAGTCACGACACATCGTAAGTTCCTTGAAAAGCGCCTGTCAACGATCTCGTAACTTTTGCAATTACAGGTGATACTCACACCCGCCTCCGCCACGGAATACCGCAACGACCATGAGAACCGACACCCGCCTGTCCCGCATGCTGCATGTGCTGATCCACATGGACCGCCACCAGCAATCCGCCACCTCCGATACCATTGCGCAGATGCTCGGCACCAACCCGGTGGTGGTGCGTCGGACCATGGCCTTGCTCAAGGAAAAAGGCTATGTCACGTCGGAAAAAGGCCATCGCGGCGGCTGGACCTTGAGCAAGCCGCTGTCGGAGATGACGTTGCTCGATATCCACCAGGCCTTGGGCAGCACGTCGATCTTCGCCATCGGCCTGTCCACCGATCATCCGCAATGCCTGGTGGAGCAAGCGGTGAATGCGGCGTTGACGGATGCGTTCGATGAGGCCCAGGCGTTGCTGCTCGAGCGTTTGGGCGGGGTGACCCTGGCGCAGTTGGCGGAGGATTTTGATGTGCGGTTTCGACAGGTTTGCGCAGAGGACGGGGCTAACCTTTCGCAGATGGGGCATTGATATTGGTGGGTGTACCGTTATCGCGAGCAAGCTCGCTCCCACAGGGTTAACCGAGCCCCAAAAAAAACGCCGCTCAAAATGAGCGGCGTTTTTTTGCCTCACCAGACAGTGTCCGGCTTACAGCGCCATGTCAGCCGCTGGGTTGGCTTCACGGGCCTCAGCCGGCTTGGCCGGTGCCGCAGGAGCACCTGGCTTGCCGATGGCTGGTGGCGGGTCCAGTTGCAGGACCTCGCTGGTGTAGGCCCATTCCTGGGCTACGCGCTCAGGGCTATCGTTGAGCTTGGTGCCGTAGCTCGGCACGATCTGACGCAGTTTTTCCTGCCAGGCCGGGCTGGCGACCTTGTCCTTGAAGACCTTCTCAAGCACAGTCAGCATGATCGGTGCAGCGGTCGAGGCGCCAGGCGAAGCACCCAGCAGGCCGGCGATGCTGCCGTCCTGGGAGGCAACCACTTCGGTGCCGAGTTTCAGGACGCCGCCCTTCTCTTCGTCACGCTTGATGATCTGCACGCGCTGGCCGGCCTGCCACAGGCGCCAGTCTTCCTGCTTGGCTTCCGGGAAGTATTCTTTCAGGGCGTTGAAACGATCTTCATCCGACAGCATCAGCTGGCCGGCCAGGTATTCGACCAGTGGATACTGTTCGATACCGACCTTGGTCATCGGCCACATGTTGTGGGTGGTGGTGCTGGTCAGCAGGTCGAAGTACGAGCCGTTCTTCAGGAACTTGGTGGAGAACGTTGCGAACGGGCCAAACAGGATCACGCGCTTGCCATCGAGCACACGGGTGTCCAGGTGTGGAACCGACATCGGCGGTGCGCCCACCGAAGCCTTGCCATACGCCTTCGCCAAGTGCAGCTGGGCAACGGTCGGGTTTTCGGTGACCAGGAACGAACCACCCACCGGGAAACCTGCGTATTCACGGGCTTCCGGGATGTCGGACTTCTGCAGCAGGTGCAACGCACCGCCACCGGCGCCGATGAACACGAACTTGGCGTCGGTCTCGGTTTCGGTACCGTCTTTCAGGTTCTTGTACGAAACGCGCCAGGTGCCGTCTTCGTTGCGGGTGATCTCTTCCACTTCGCTGGACAGCTTAAGGGAGAAGTTCGGCTTGGTTTGCAGGTAAGCCGCGAATTGACGGGTGATTTCGCCGAAGTTCACGTCAGTACCCAGGGGACTCCAGGTGGCCGCGACTTTCTGGCTCGGATCACGCCCTTGCATCATCAGCGGAACCCACTTGCTGATCTGCTCGCGATCTTCGGAATACTGCATGCCGGCGAACAGCGGGCTGGCCTGGAGGGCTTCGTAGCGCTTCTTCAGGAACGCGATGTTCTCGTCGCCCCACAAAAAGCTCATGTGTGGCGTGGAGTTGATGAACGAGCGCGGGTTCTTCAGCACACCGTTCTTGACCTGCCAGGACCAGAACTGACGGGAGATCTGGAAGGCCTCGTTGATTTCGATGGCCTTGGAGATATCGACCTTGCCGTTCTTGTCTTCCGGCGTGTAGTTCAGCTCGGCCAGCGCGGAGTGGCCGGTACCGGCGTTGTTCCAGCCGTTGGAGCTCTCTTCGGCAACACCGTCCAGGCGCTCGACCATTTCCATGGTCCAGCCCGGCTCCAGCTCGTTGAGCCAGACGCCGAGTGTCGAGCTCATAATGCCCCCACCAATGAGCAAGACATCCACTTTTTTTGCCTCGGCGGCGTGCGTGGTCGCAAGACCCATCGCCATCGCCAGGCCCAGTAGCGCCGTGTGTGTTTTCTTCAACATGTGTGTATCCCTAGGATGGAACGCCATTCCGCCCTCCGGTTCTATTCAAGGATAAACCACGCCCATGGCCAGCGACGCCAGCACGGTGGTTATCGAGAAAAACCGGAGGATGGACCTACAGGGCCGAGCAATACGTCGGCCTCACATTTATGTCTCTCCGGCGCTGACTTCTTGTAGGTCTTGGCTTCAGCTGGGTGAGGGACACTGCAAAACGGTCGTCATCGGGCCTGGCTTGGCCGTGCCCGATTGTCGCAGCGGGGGGAGTTTACATAATGAAATAACTAGACCGAAGCCCCTTTTTTACATTCCTGACAAAAACACTGGGTAAACAAGGGCATTTTGATGGCTCCGCCTGACGTTTAACCGGCAACGGAGCCACAGCCACCTGGCTGTTCAGAGATATTTCAGGAGGCCGATGGAGATCGCTCCCCAAGCATCTGACTCAACACCGCCCGCAACTTGCCAGGCTTGACCGGTTTGTTGAGTAGCGGTGCATCCAGCTTGCGCAAGGCGCGGCGGCACTGGTCGCTGCGGTCGGCGGTGATGATCACTGCCGGAATCGTCTGGTGGAAATGCTCGCGCAGGTGCTTGACCACTTCGCAACCCACGACCCCATGATCCAGGTGGAAATCCGCCAGGATCAGCTCCGGCGCCCGGCCTTGCAGCACATCAAGGGCGCCCGCCTCGTCAGTGGCGGTCAACACGTCGCAGCCCCATTGCCCCAACAGCGCGGCCATGCTTTGCAGGATGCTCAGCTCATTGTCGATCACCAACAAGCGCCGCCCCGGCAGCGGGTTGCCGGCGACCGCCTGTACCGGGGCCAGCGCCACGGGCAGTGGTTTTTCACTGGACAGCGGCACCTCGATACTGAATACCGAGCCCCGTCCCGGCCGCGAACGCACCTGCACCCGGTAGCCGAGGATATGGGCGATGCGTTCGACGATCGCCAATCCCAGGCCCACGCCTTTGCGATCCGCCGCCCGGCCGACGTCCAGTTGGTTGAATTCGAGGAAAATCGATTCCAGGCAATCGGCGGCGATCCCCCGCCCCGTGTCCCAGACTTCCAGGCTCAAGCGCCCTCCCCGGCGCCGGGCCGCCAGGAGAATGCCGCCCCGGTCGGTGTAGCGGCAGGCGTTGCTCAGCAGGTTGCGCAGGATACGGCTGATCAATCGCAGGTCGGTCAGTACCGCTTCGTCGCCAAACCGCACTCGCAGCTCCAACCCGGCGGCACCGGCCACCGATTGAAACTCCGACACCAGCGGCCCCAGCAACTCATCCAGCCGATATGGCGCCAGGTCGGGTTTGACGGCGGCCTGATCCAGCCTGGAAATGTCCAGCAGGTCGGTGAGCAGGTCTTCGGCGCCTTCGAGCGCCTGGTGAGTGCGTTCGACCAGCACGTGCTCGGCGGCAGGCAGTTCGCGTTCACGCAACGTAGAGATCAGCAAGCGAGCCGCGTTGAGTGGCTGCAACAGGTCATGGCTGGCGGCGGCCAGGTATTTGTCCTTGCTGCGGTTGGCGGCCTGGGCGACGTCCCGGGCATCGCGCAATTGCTGCTCTACCCGTTCGCGCTGGGCAATCTGCTGCTGCAGGTTGTGGTTGGCCTCCAACAGCGCATCGGTGCGCTCGGCCACCCGCTGCTCCAGTTGGTCGTTGAGCTGTTGCAGGTGTTGCCGGGCCTGTTCCAACTCATCGAGGCGCGCCGTCAGTTCCGGATAATGACTCTTGCGCGTCGAGTGATTGCCCAGCCCCAACAGTCCCTCCAAGGCTTTTTGCAGCTCGTCAGAGGGCTTCGCCATAGACGACCTCGACATCCCGCTGGCTCGACTCCCGAGGATTGGTGAGGATGCACGGGTCGTGCATCGCATGTTGCGACAGGAACGGGATGTCCGAGCTGCTCACGCCGTGCAGGCCCAAGGTCTCGTGGAAACCGATGGTGTGCTTGAGGGCAATCAGGTGTTCCACCAGCCGGGTGCGGATCTCCCGGTGATTGAGCCCCCGGCAATCGATGCCCAGGGTCTCGGCAATCACCTTGAAACGCTCCGGTGCCGAGTTGTAGTTGAACGCCACCACGTGCTCCACCAGTACCGCGTTGCACAGGCCATGGGGCAAATCGAGGAACCCGCCCAGGCTGTGGGACATCGCGTGCACGGCCCCGAGGATCGCGTTGGAGAACGCGAGCCCGGCCTGCATGCTGCCCAGCATGATTTTTTCCCGCAGGGCGATGTCCGCCGGATTGGCGATCATCTGCACCAGGTTGCCATTGATCAGGCGCATGGCTTCCAGGGCATGGGGGTCGGTCAACGGGCCGTGACCGGTGGACACGAACGCCTCGATGGCATGCACCAGCGCATCGATGCCGGTACAGGCGGACAGGAACGGGTCCATGCTCAGGGTGGTTTCCGGGTCGATCAGCGACACGTCCGGTACCGCCGCCTTGCTGACGATGGAGAATTTCATGCGTTCTTGCTGGTTGGAGATGATCACGAATTGCGACACGTCAGCCGACGTCCCCGCCGTGGTGGGTATCAGGATCAGCGGCGGGCTGGGCACGTTCAGGGTGTCGACGCCTTCGAACTCGAGGATATTGCGGCCGTGGGCAACGACAATGCCGATGCCTTTGCCGCAATCCATCGGGCTGCCACCGCCCACCGCGACGATGACATCGCAATGGTTTTCCCGGTACAGGTCGGCCCCGAGCATCACTTCCTCGACCCGTGGATTGGGCGAGACCGCGCTGTAGATGCAGTAATCGATACCTTGGGCCTGGAGACTGGCTTCGACGTCGGCCACCCAACCGGCGGCGATGACCCCGGGATCGGTGACGATCAGCACTTTGCGTGCCCCGAAGGTCTTGGCGTAGTTGCCGACATTGTGCCGACAACCGGCACCGAACATGATTTCAGGAGAAACGAACTTGCGCAGCGGGCTGAGGCTCATCTTTTCAGTTACGTGGCTCATCGGTAAGCCTGTTGTTATTGTCAGGGGATACCTTGAGCCTAAAGCATCCCGCTGTGAATGCAATCAGACCAATGGGTAGCCCGGCCTGAATGTCCCAGGCCGGGCCGGCACTCATCGGTTGGCGAAGTACATCGTCACTTCAAAGCCGATACGCAGGTCGGTGTACGCGGGTTTAGTCCACATGGGTCTTTCCTCTTCTTGTACCGGGCCATTCCGGCAAGGTCATTAATGCACGCCACGCCTGGGGCTCGAATGCTACTTTCGAAGCGGTGGGTGGGGTGCGTTGGTATTGGGTGGATGGCATGCAATCGCATAACCCTTGTGGGAGCGAGCTTGCTCGCGATGAGGTCGGGGCATTCAACACTGATGTTGACTGATCGGCCGCTATCGCGAGCAAGCTCGCTCCCACAGGGTGTAGCGCTGTGTTATCGGGTTAGAAGAACCCCAACGGATTGATGTCGTAGCTCACCAGCAGGTTCTTGGTCTGCTGATAGTGATCGAGCATCATCTTGTGCGTCTCACGCCCCACGCCGGACTTCTTGTAGCCACCGAACGCGGCATGGGCCGGGTACAGGTGGTAGCAGTTGGTCCATACGCGACCGGCCTTGATCGCCCGGCCCATGCGGTAGGCGCGGTTGATGTCGCGGGTCCACAGGCCGGCGCCGAGGCCGAACTCGGTGTCGTTGGCGATCGCCAGGGCTTCGGCTTCGTCCTTGAAGGTGGTCACACCCACCACCGGGCCGAAGATCTCTTCCTGGAACACACGCATTTTGTTGTGGCCCTTGAGCAGGGTCGGCTGGATGTAGTAGCCGCTCGACAAGTCACCTTCCAAGTGCTCGGCCGCACCACCGGTCAGCAACTCGGCCCCCTCTTCCCGGGCGATTTCCAGGTAGGAAAGGATTTTGTCGTATTGCTGCTGCGAAGCCTGGGCGCCAACCATGGTCTCGGTATCCAGTGGGTTGCCACGCTTGATCTTGGCGATTTTTTTCATCACTTCGGCCATGAATGGCGCATAGATCGACTCCTGCACCAGTGCCCGGGACGGGCAGGTGCAGACTTCGCCCTGGTTGAAGAATGCCAGTACCAGGCCTTCGGCGGCCTTTTCGATGAAGGCGGGCTCAGCCTGCATGATGTCTTCGAAGAAGATGTTCGGCGACTTGCCGCCCAACTCCACGGTGGACGGGATGATGTTCTCGGCGGCGCATTTCATGATGTGCGAGCCGATCGGGGTGGAACCGGTGAAGGCGATCTTGGCGATGCGCTTGCTGGTGGCCAGGGCTTCACCGGCTTCGCGGCCAAAACCATGGACAATATTCAGCACGCCAGGTGGCAGCAGGTCGGCGATCAGTTCGATGAACACAGTGATCGACAGCGGTGTCTGCTCCGCCGGCTTGAGCACGACGCAGTTACCGGCGGCCAGGGCCGGGGCGAGTTTCCAGGCAGCCATCAGCAGCGGGAAGTTCCACGGGATGATCTGCCCGACCACACCCAGCGGCTCGTGGAAATGATAGGCCGTGGTCAGTTCGTTGATCTCCGCAGCCCCACCTTCTTGGGCGCGGATGCAACCAGCGAAGTAACGGAAATGGTCAGCCGACAGCGGCACGTCGGCATTGAGGGTTTCGCGTACAGCCTTGCCGTTGTCCCAGGTTTCTGCAACGGCGAGGACTTCCAGGTGCTGCTCGATGCGGTCGGCGATTTTCAGCAGCACCAGGGAACGGTCCTGCACCGAGGTCTTGCCCCAGGCGTCGGCGGCGGCATGGGCGGCATCCAGGGCCTTGTCGATGTCCGCGGCGTTGGAGCGAGGGAATTCGGCAATGACTTCGCCGTTGACTGGGGACGTGTTGGTGAAGTACTCGCCGTTGACCGGTGCGACGAATTCGCCGCCAATGAAATTGCCATAGCGCGGCTTGAAGGAAACGACGGCGCCTGGGGTTCCGGGTTGTGCATAGATCATGATGGGGCCTCTGCCTGGTCGATGCCTGTCACGGGACAGGCGATAGGCCGATGGTAGAGAGCCCCGCCGGCCGGACGAATGCGTCGTTGGCAGGGGGGACTCTCGTTATTTGGTCGTAGGTTTTGCTGCGATCCGAGGATGAACCGGGCTTTTTTGTGGGAGCGAGCTGGCTCGCGATGAGGTCGGCACCTCCAGCATGGAGGGTGGCTGATCGACCGCTATCACGTGCCAGCTCGCTCCCACAGGTTCGCTATTTGCCAAGGTTGGCTCAGTGCTTGGCGACAAGCTCTTTGGGCAACTTGAAGGTCCAGAGCATGCCGCCCTGGTTGAAGTCCTTCACACGCTTGGCCACTTCGCCACCCCACAGCGGCACCGCGCCGCCCCAGCCGGAAACCACGGAGACATATTGCTCGCCGTCCATTTCCCAGGTGATGGGCGAGCCAAGCACGCCGGAGCCGGTCTGGAATTCCCAGACTTTTTCCCCGGTCTTGGCGTTGAAGGCCTGCAAGAACCCTTCAGGCGTGCCGGTGAACACCAGGTTGCCCTTGGTGGTCAGGACCCCGCCCCACAGCGGCGCGAAGTTCTTGTGGCGCCAGACTTCCTTGCCGGTCTTGGGGTCGATGGCCCGCAGCACGCCGATGTAGTCCTCGTTCAGCGGCTTGATGGTGAAACCGGCCCCGAGAAACGCCGCACCTTTCTTGTAGGCGATGCCTTCGTTCCAAATGTCCATACCCCATTCGTTGGACGGCACGTAGAACAGACCGGTGTCCTGGTTGTAGGCCATGGGCATCCAGTTTTTCGCGCCAAGGAAGGCCGGCGCCACGAATACCGAACTGCCCTTGGCTTCGCTGCCCGGCGCACCCGGACGGCTGGCCTCGTTGTAGATCGGCCGTCCGTCCTTGTCCAGGCCGGTGGCCCAGGTGATCTTGTCGACAAACGGGAAGCCGCGGATGAATTTGCCGTTGGTGCGGTCGAGCACGTAGAAGAAGCCGTTACGGTCGGCGGTGGCCGCCGCCTTGATGTCCTTGCCGCCTTCCTTGTAGTTGAACGAGATCAGTTCGTTGACGCCGTCATAGTCCCAGCCGTCGTGCGGCGTGCTCTGGAAGTGCCATTTGATGGTGCCGTCGTCCGGGTTCAGGGCCAGACGCGAGGAGGAATAGAGGTTGTCGCCAGGACGCAGGTGGGAGTTCCAGGGCGCCGGGTTACCGGTGCCGAACAGCAGCAGGTTGGTTTCCGGGTCGTAGTAGCCGCCCAGCCAAGGCGCGGCACCGCCGGTTTTCCATAGATCGCCCGGCCAGGTCTTGCCGGCCTCGCCGCCGGAGATACCGTTCTCGACCGCCTTACCATCCTTGTAGACGTAGCCCATGTGGCCTTCCACGGTCGGGCGGGTCCACAACAGTTCGCCATTTTTCGGGTCGTAGGCGCTGATCTGGCCAACCACGCCGAACTCGCCCCCGGCCACCCCGGTAATCAGCTTGCCGTTCACCACCATGGGCGCGGCGCTGATGGAATAACCTTCCTTGTGGTCGGCCACCTTCTTGCTCCACACCACCTTGCCAGTGTCCTTGTTCAAGGCCACCAGCTTGGCGTCGAGGGTGCCGAAGAACACCAGGTCCCCATACAAGGCCACGCCGCGGTTGATCACGTCGCAGCAAGGGCGAATGTCATCGGGCAGGCGCGCATCGTATTGCCACAGCTTCTTGCCGGTGCGCGCATCCACCGCGAACACCCGCGAATAGGAACCGGTGAGGTACATCACCCCGTCCTTGATCATCGGCTGGGCCTGCTGGCCACGCTGCTTTTCGCCGCCGAAGGAGAACGCCCAGACCGGCCGCAGGTCCTTGACGTTATTGACATTGAGGGTATCGAGCGGGCTGTAGCGCTGGCCCTGGACGCCCAGGCCGTTGGTCACGACCTGCTGTGGGTTTTTCGGGTCCTGGAGAATTTCCTGATCGGTCACGGCTGCAAGGGCCGAACCGGACAGCAGCATGGCACTGAGCAGCAGGCTCACGGCGAAGGGTTGGCGGCGTGCGGGATGACTCATGACGGCTACCTCTGCGGTTATTGTTATACCCGGGAAATTTTCCCGGTCTGCCACAGATTCTTGGCCTCGGGGCCGTCGCCAACAATTGCCCGCTGTGTTGAGTTTTCTAGTTCCTTGGTACATGTGGGTCTTGCACACACCCGTGGCGAGGGAGCTTGCTCGCGCTGGGCTGCGAAGCGGCCCCCTTCGCGCGCTACCCTTATTATCGGTGTTGTTGCAGACTTTTTAGGGCCGCTGCGCGCCCCAGCGGGAGCAAGCTCCCTCGCCACAGGGACCTCATACGACCAAGGCTATTGCGGCCTGGCGTCCACCCGTTTCATCACTGCCCGCTCATAACGTGGATAGAGATGGCTGACACTACGAATCAACTCATACCGACTCAGGCTGATCCCGGCGAAGCGCTCGGGGATGGGGCTGCGGATCATCTCGGCCATGTCGTCGCCCCGGGCCGCGCCGTCGCGCATCAGTTGGTCGAGCCAGCCCAGGTAATCGCGCATCTGCGCAAAGGGTTGGGCGTCAGTCGCCACTGGGCCATGACCGGGCACGATCTGCTTCCAGGGCAACGCCTGCAAGGTGTCCAGGTCGTTGAGCCAGACCTCCAGCCCCGGGCTGTTGGGGGTGGTCAGGGCCCGTTCGTAGAACACCAGATCGCCGGCAAACAACACGCCGGTGGTTTCGTCGAGGATTGCCAGGTCGGCCCCGGTATGCCCGGCCAGTTGCAACAGTCGCAAGGTGTGATTGCCCACCGTGAGCACACCGGGCGTCAACACTTGAGTGGGCAACACCACTTCGGTGCCGCGCATCCAGTCGCCCACCAGACGGTACATGTTTTCCGCCATGGCATCGCCCTGCTGCCGCAGCAAGTCCGTGGTCCCCGCCAAGGCACCGATGGGCACGTCGCTGAACGCCTGGTTGCCCAATACATGGTCGGGGTGATGATGGGTCAGCAAGACCTGGACGACCGACTTATCGGTGGTCGCCGCAATGGCCTGGCGCAGCGCCTCGCCGTAGCGCTTCGACGGCCCGGTGTCGATCACCACCACGCCGGCATCGGTGACGATGAAGCCGGTGTTGACGATGTTGCCGCCGTTGGCCTTGGCAAAGTTCTCGGTGCTGCCTTCCAGCAGCCAGGTGCCTTCGGCGATCTGCCGGGGCTTGAGTGAATAATCGGTGGCGGACCATGCCGGCAGGCACAGGCCAAGACAGATCAGTAATAGCCAGCGCATGGCGCGTTCCTTTTGGTCAGGGAATGGCCGCCTCGAACGCGTTGCCGCTGTTATCACGCAGCACCAGGCGGGTCTGTCCTGGGCCTTGGATATCGAAGCCCAGGTTGGGGTTTTCGCTGACCGCCGGGAACAGCTCCAGGCGCGCCAGCAGCTTGCCGTCGGCGTCCAACAGTTGCGCCTGGTTGATGAAGAATTCCGGGATGCCGCTCACCAGGCCGTTGTCCATGGGGTGGGCAATTTGCAGGCGCAAGCGACTCGAATCCCCTCGCGGATAACGACCACCCAGCACCTCGCCCAGATGCTCCTCCCAACCCGGCTGGGTGCGCACCACGCTGGGCGCAGTACAACCACCACCCGCCGCGTCGATCAGGGTCGAGCCGACATGCCACAGACCATCACGGGTCTGCACGGCGGCCCGCAACGGCGTGGCTTGTTCGATGCGAATACGGATCGACAACCAGGGCAGCACCCGCTCCCCCGGTTGGAAGTCGACGATTTTCGGCAACGGATTCAGCTCGGCCCAGGCCAGCACCCGCACGACGTCGCCGGCGAAGGCCCGGGCATCGATTTCCAGCGGCACCTGGCGCGCGTCTTCGGCAAAGGGTGGCGCCAGCAGCCGTACCCGCTCGTCGAACACGAACGGCGCCTCCCCCAACAATTGCTTGTGATAAAAGGCCCACATCACCGACGGCACCGGATCCTTTCCTGGCTCGACCGCCATCGCCAGCCACGGCAGGCACCACAACAGCAGGCCATACGCTCGCCAGTTCATCCCTGCGCTCCTATTGGTACATCTCGGGCACTTCGTAACGCAGGCCGTAATGGGCGTAGACAGCCTTGACGCTGCCATCGCGGATCAAACCTTCCAGTGCCTCTTCCACCGCATAGGCCAATTGACGGTTGCTTTCATGCACCGCCATGCCGATTTCCCAGCGTTGCTTGCCCATGTTCGGATAGGCATTCTCCGCCAGTGCCAATTGCGGATCGGCCGCCTCATGCACTTGCCAGTCGATTTCCCCACGCATGGCCATGACCGCGTCGACCTCGCCAGCCTGCATGGCCTTGAAGGCCTGGCTGACACCAGGGTAATGGCGGGTCTTGGCGCTGAGCATGCCGTTGAACACCGACGTCAGGTAGAACGACGGCACGCTGTCGACTTCCACCCCGATAGGGTGCTGCTGGAACACCGCGACGCTGCCCACCGAATCCAGCCGGCGGCGGTCATACGCCACCTGCCAGCACTCCTGCTGATAAGGCCCGAACATCACCACCTGGGCGTTTTCCAGCTCACCGATGTCGTTGCGCTTTTGCACGTAGTCGTGATCGTACGGCACACGCATCATCAAGTCGGCCAGTTGACGATCATGCAGCGGGCTGCTGCGCCAGATGTAATCACGCAGATCGTCATCGAGCTTCTCGCCGGGCGGTGCCCACATCAGCTTCAGACGCACACCCAGGGCCTTGGCCAAGGCATGGGCCAGTTCGACGTCGACGCCCCTGGGCTGGCCCTGGTCTTCGAAGCTGTAAGGGGCGAAGTCCTTGTAGACCGCCACCTTCAGTTCCCCGGCGGCAATCATCTGGTCGTAGCTGCGCACCTGGGCCTGAACCGCCTGGGCACCTAGCAACACGCAGCAGATTACCCAGGCGAACCAGCGCATGGCGATCACTCCTCGACGTGCACGCTGTCAAGATAGGTGCGCACCGCCCACAAGGCTTCCTGGCTCAGGTAATCGGCCATTTTCGGCATGTAGACCCGACCGTCGCGCACCGCGCCGTGGCGCACGCGCTCGACAAACCATTCGTCTCCGGCTTCGGCGGCGTCCAACATGCGCAGGTCGGGGGCGATCCCGCCGGACTTGGCTTCCAGGCCATGGCAGGCCGCGCAGTTCTGGTTGTAGGCTGAGGCGCCGATTTCCACGGCTTTTTCACGCTCGGGAGAATTGCGATACGGGTTCTGGGCAGCCCACCCATCAGCGTCCAATGGCAAGTTGCTGTCCTTGATCGGGGTCAGCCCCTTGGTTTCCACTGCCTGGGGCACTACGTTGCCATGGGCCCACGCGGAGCCTGCGCCGGTCAGCCCCATCAGTAATGCGGTAACGATGATGGCGTTGCGTTTTGTTGTCATTGTTATGCCCTCTGGATTGCACGCAAGACCTCTTGGCAGAGGCCGTGCCGTCATCTTAGGAACCCTGGGGCGCCAGCCGAATGCTGCTTTGGTGGCCGGGGTCTAGTTCCTTGGTAGCAGGCCATCCGACGCAAGTCGCAAAGACAGGCGGTTCGGGAAGTCTTCCCGGCAAGGGCGGGACTTTTTCCGTATCGGCCAGGCACCGGCGCGACCCAACCTAGTCAGGCCAAAACCTTCACTGGGAACTGCCACCATGAGAATAAAAACGCTACCCGCCCTCTCCGCCCTGACTGTTGCCTTGCTGCTGGCCGGCAGTCTGTCGCTGAGCCCCTTGGCCAACGCCGCGACGCCAGGGGTCAGTTGGGAAGACATTGCCAACGACCACCTGACCACCCAGGACGTGCTGCAATACGGCATGGGCACCAACGCCCAACGCTGGAGCCCGCTGGCCCAGGTCAACGACAAGAACGTCTTCAAGCTCACCCCGGCCTGGTCCTACTCGTTCGGTGACGAGAAGCAGCGCGGCCAGGAGTCCCAGGCCATCGTCAGCGACGGCGTGGTCTACGTCACCGGTTCCTATTCGCGGGTATTCGCCCTCGACGCCAGGACCGGCAAGCGCCTTTGGACCTACAACCACCGGCTGCCGGACAACATTCGCCCATGCTGCGATGTGGTCAACCGCGGCGCGGCGATCTATGGCGACAAGATCTACTTCGGCACCCTGGACGCGCGCGTGGTCGCCCTGGATAAAAACACCGGCAAGGTGGTGTGGAACAAGAAGTTCGGCGACCACGCCGGCGGCTACACCATGACCGGCGCCCCAGTGCTGATCAAAGACAAGACCAGTGGCAAGGTGCTGCTGATCCACGGCAGCTCCGGCGACGAATTCGGTGTGGTCGGGCAGTTGTTCGCCCGCGACCCGGACACCGGCGAAGAAGTCTGGATGCGCCCGTTCGTCGAAGGCCACATGGGCCGCCTCAACGGCAAGGACAGTACCCCGACCGGCGACGTCAAGGCGCCCTCCTGGCCCGACGACAAGACCACTGAAACCGGCAAGGTCGAAGCCTGGAGTCATGGCGGCGGCGCACCTTGGCAGAGCGCCAGTTTCGACGCCGAGACCAACACCATCATCGTCGGCGCGGGCAACCCCGGCCCTTGGAACACCTGGGCGCGCACGGCCAAGGATGGTAACCCCCACGACTACGACAGCCTCTACACCTCGGGCCAGGTCGGTGTCGACCCAAGCACGGGCGAGGTGAAGTGGTTCTACCAACACACGCCCAACGACGCCTGGGACTTCTCCGGCAACAACGAGCTGGTGCTGTTCGACTACAAGGACAAGGACGGCAAGGTGGTCAAGGCCACCGCCCACGCAGACCGCAACGGCTTTTTCTACGTGGTGGACCGCAACAACGGCAAGCTGCAGAACGCCTTCCCCTTCGTCGATAACATCACCTGGGCCAGCCACATCGACCTGAAGACCGGCCGTCCGGTGGAGAATCCCGGCCAGCGCCCGGCCAAGCCATTGCCCGGCGAAACCAAGGGCAAGCCGGTGGAAGTCTCGCCTCCGTTCCTCGGCGGCAAGAACTGGAACCCCATGGCCTACAGCCAGGACACCGGGCTGTTCTACGTCCCCGGCAACCAGTGGAAAGAGGAGTACTGGACCGAAGAGGTGAACTACAAGAAAGGCTCGGCCTACCTGGGCATGGGTTTCCGTATCAAGCGCATGTATGACGATCACGTCGGCAGCCTGCGGGCGATGAACCCCACCACCGGCAAGGTGGTCTGGGAGCACAAGGAACCGCTGCCGCTGTGGGCCGGCGTGCTGGCGACCAAGGGCAACCTGGTGTTCACCGGCACTGGCGACGGATTCTTCAAGGCCTTTGATGCGAAAACCGGTAAGGAGCTGTGGAAGTTCCAGACCGGCAGCGGCATCGTCTCCCCGCCCATCACCTGGGAACAGGACGGCGAGCAGTACATCGGCGTGACCGTCGGCTACGGCGGCGCCGTACCGTTGTGGGGCGGCGACATGGCCGAACTGACCAAGCCCGTGGCCCAGGGTGGGTCGTTCTGGGTGTTCAAGATTCCGAGTTGGGACAAGGCAACCGCGCAGAAATAGCCCGATCCCACCTGAATCCTGATCGATACAACAATCCCCTGTGGGAGCGAGCTTGCTCGCGATGGCGCCGCGTCAGTCAACATCAATGCCGGCTGAACCACCGCCATCGCGAGCAAGCTCGCTCCCACAATTGCCCGAGTTCATGTCATGAGATGCTTGTCATTGCTGCTACTGTTCATTGGCGCCTTTGCCAACGCCGACGACCTCGACACCCCGCTCACCCTCAACGGCTGCGTCATCGCCGAAGCCAGTCAATGCCCCGGCGCCAACCTGCGTGGCGCAAAACTGGCGAACCAGGACCTGCGCAAAATGAACCTCAGCGGTGCCGACCTGCGTGATGCCGATCTGCGGCACGCGCGGCTGGACCTGGCCAACCTTGAGAAAGCCCAGTTGCAGGGCGCCAACCTGACCCGCGCCAGCCTGCAACAAAGCAACCTGCGCCTGGCGGACTTCAGCGGCGCCACGCTCAAGGCGATCCAGGGCTGGGGCCTGTTCGCCCAGGGGGCGCAATTCCAGCGTGCCGACCTGACCGCCGCCTACCTTCAGTTCGCTCGCTTGTCCGGCGCGCGGCTGCAGGGTGCCAACCTGCAGGCCGCTGACCTGGAGATGGCCTGGCTGAGCAAGGCCGACCTCAAGGGCGCCGACCTGCGCGACGCCAACCTGCAGGAGGCCAAGCTCGGCGAAAGCAACCTGGAACAGGCCAACCTGAGCGGCTCCCGCCAGCACTATGGAAATTTCCAGGATGCGAACATGGAAGGCTGCACCGGCTGCCCGACTTCTTGGGATCAGTAAGGATTGCCACAGAACCCTGTGGCGAGGGGATTTATCCCCTCACCACCGTTGACCATCGCAGTGGAACCTGGGATTCACCCCGCCACCCGCACCACCCCCATATCAATCCCCAAGTGCACCAGCTCGGCATGGGAGCTGACCTGCAACTTGCTCTTGAGCAACGTCAGGTGGTTGGACACGGTCTTGGCGCTGATGCACAGCTGTTCGGCGATGGTGCGGGCGGGAGTGCCCTTGGCGAGCATGACGAAGATCTCCAACTCCCGCTGGGTCATGCATTGCAGACGCTGGTCGACATCCTGCCGGGAGCTGGCGCAGGCCAGTTGCGTGGCCAGGGATTGTTCGATGTAGGCATGGCCGGCCAGCACTCGGCGTACCGCTTCCACCAGCACCTGGGGCGCCGAGTTCTTGGTCAGGTAGCCCGCGGCGCCGGCGTCCAATGCCTGGCGCACCAGCGGCAGCTCGTCGTGCATGCTGAAGAACAACACCCGCAATTGCGGCAGGCGCTGGCGCAACCGGCGGGTGGTTTCCAGACCACTGATACCGGGCAGGCCGAAGTCCATGATCACCAGGTGCGGCACCTGCTCCTGCACCTGGCTCAGCGCCTCTTCACCGGTGGCCGCTTCGCGGACCTGCAGGTCCGGCATCAGCACCCGCAACAGGCTGGCGTAGCCCTGCCGAACCACCGCATGGTCATCCACCAACAAAATGTTCATCACGCCTCCAGAGCAATATTCAAGGCCAGCGCCCAACCGGCGCCAGGCTGGCTGATGATGCGCAACTCCCCGCCCAGACTGCGCGCCCGTTCGGACATCGAGTGCAAGCCCACACCGGCGCGCGGTGGCTGCGTCGCACCGCGGCCGTTGTCGCGGACCAGCAAGCGCAGGCGCCCGGCGCGATGTTGCAGGCGAATCCGTACCTGCGTGGCACCGGCATGCCGGGCAACATTGGTGAGGGCTTCCTGTAGCAAGCGATACAGGTGAGTCTTGTCCGATCCGGACATGGGCGGCAATGCTTCGTCGATCCGCAGCTGACAGGCGATGCCCTGGCTGGCCTGCCATTGCCCGGCCAATAGCCCGATGGCCTCGCATAACGGCAGGTGCTGCAACACCACCGGGTACAAGTCATGCACCAGCGCCCGGAAACCCTGTTGCAAATGCTCGCAATGGTCTTCGAGCTGGCTGACGGTCTGCTCCAGCGCCCGCGGTTGATCCATCACCAGGCGCAACAGGCAGGCGCGGGCACGAATGCCAGCCACGTATTGGCCCAGGTCGTCGTGCAGGGTCTGGGCCAGCCGGGTGCGCTCCTGCTCCTGCACGGCCAGCAAGGCCTCGGTGAGTCGGGCGTTATCGGCCTGGGCCTCGGCCAGGGCGGCGGTCATGCGATTGAAATGCCCCGCCAGTTGCTGCGCTTCCGGAACACCTTCAGTGCCCAGGCGCACCTGCAGGTTTCCGGCAGACACCTGACACAGAGCCTGCAGCAATTCATCGAGCAAACCCATGCCCCGGCGTACCGCCCAGCGAATCACCAACAGGCTGAGCGACAGCGCCAAGGCGCAGACGTACAACAGTTGCACCAACGAATCGAGAATCTCGTCGATCTCGTCCCGAGGATCGACGGCAATCCAGGCCCGCCGACCGTCGGGCAACTCCACCACCTGGGCCGCGGGGCCGTCTTCCAGTAGCTGGCGGCCGAGCCAAGCTTTCATCCCGTCTTCGTCCGCGGGGAACCGTTCCCCAGGGGCCAGCCAACGGACCCGCACATGACGTAGGCTGCCGGTCAACCGCGGCTGAAGACTGGCCGGATCGCGCTCGGCGGTTTCACGCAGGTAATGCACCACCGACTCGGCTGATTGCAATTCTCGCGTCACATCGGCCATGGCCTGGTGCAACAGCAGGACGGCACAGGCCAGGGTGACCAGGGCGAAGAAGGCTGACACCCAGAGGTTGATGCGCCATAGGGCCGACATGGCTAGTGCTCCAACCCTGAATTGATACCCCCACCCTGTGGGAGCGAGCTTGCTCGCGATGACGGCGGCACAACCGATACTGAGGCCGACTGAAGCACCGCTATCGCGAGCAAGCTCGCTCCCACAGGAGGGGTTGGAGAGTTCCAGGCCTTGGGACGATCCACCCCGATCAAACTCAGGATCAGCAGCAACGTCAGCAGCAGGGTCTTGAGAGTCCGCATGGTCTGTCCCTTCCTGGGCAATGACGATGCCTGCATCCTAAAACCCCGGCTTCCAACGCGAGTTACTACCTTGGTACTGCCCCGGCGGTACTTTCTGCATATTTCCCCAGAGCCATAGCCTTCCTATGCTGGCGCTACCCGCAATGGAGGACGTCATGCGCCGGCTCGTCAATTACGCCCTGGTTTTTCTGCTGGCAGCGGCGACCGCTCACGCGGGCGACGCCACGCCGCTGCAAGTGCGCATCGGCTACCTGGGTTATCGCCCCGACCCGGGCCCGCTGCTGTCCAATGTCATTGCCGAACCGGCCGATGCCGGGTTGCGCGGCGCTGAGCTGGCGATCGTCGACAGCAACAGCACCGGGCGTTTTCTCCAGCACGACTATCGCCTGGAAAGCGCCAGCGTCGACAGTCCCGAAGCCCTGCTCCAGGCTGCCCGCGCCCAACACGACCAAGGCCTGCGGCTGTTCGTGGTCAATGCACCAGCCACCAGCCTGCGCGATCTCAGCGCCGCCCTACCCGACAGCCTGCTGTTCAACGCCGGCAGCCCCGACGACAGCCTGCGCACCACCGACTGCCTGGGCAACGTGCTGCACAGCCTGCCCGACCGCGCCATGCTCGCCGATGCCCTGGTGCAGTTCAGCGTGGTGCGCAAATGGCAGCGGGCCTTGCTGATCGTTGGCCAGACGCCCGAGGACCAGGCCTATGCCGCCGCATTGCGCCGGGCCATGAAACGCTTCGGCATGAAGATCGTCGCCGAGAAGGCCTGGCAGTTCGACAACGACCAGCGCCGCAGCGCCCAGGCCGACATGCCGCTGTTCACCCAGACCGCCGAGTACGACGTGGTGCTGGTGGCCGACGAGCGAGGTGACTTCGGCGAATACCTGCCCTACCAGACCTGGTACCCACGGCCGGTGGCCGGCACCCAAGGGCTGACGCCCACCGGCTGGCACAAGACCGTGGAAACCTACGGCGCGGCACAGTTGCAAAAACGCTTCGAAGCCCTCGCCGGACGCTGGATGAACGACCGTGACTTCGCCGCCTGGATCGCCGTGCGCAGCATCGCCAGCGCGGTGAGCAAACTGCGTCAGGCCGACCCGTTCGCCATCCGCCAACTGGCCCTCAGCGACCAATTGCCCCTGGACGGTTTCAAGGGCCGCAAGCTCAGCTACCGGCCGTGGAACGGCCAACTGCGCCAACCGATTCCCCTGGTCCAACCCCGGGCGCTGGTCAGCACCTCGCCCCAGGACGGTTTTCTGCACCCCTCCAATGAAATGGACAGCCTGGGCTACGACCGGCCCGAAGTGAGCTGCCGTTACCCCTGATCGATAACAACAATAAGGAAAACCGCCATGCGCCGCCCGCTGTTCAAACCGGCCCTGCTCTGCCAAGTCCTTGCCCTGGGCGCTGTTCTGCTGGCCGCCGGTCCCGCCGCTGCCAGCATCGCCTGGGTCTCCAACGAAAAAGACAACAGCCTGAGCCTGATCGACATGCAGAGCCTGGAAGTCATCGAGACCTTGCCCGTGGGCCAACGCCCCCGCGGCCTGTTGCTGTCCCATGACAATCGCCTGCTCTACATCTGCGCCAGCGACTCGGACCGGGTCCAGGTGATGGACGTCGCCACCCGCAAGATCATCAAGGAGTTGCCTTCGGGCAAGGATCCCGAGCAATTCGCCCTGCATCCCAACGACCGCTGGCTGTATGTCTCCAACGAAGACGACGCCCTGGTCACGGTGATCGACACCCAGACCTCCGAAGTGCTGGGCCAGATCGGCGTAGGTGTCGAGCCCGAAGGCATGGCCGTCAGCCCCGACGGCAAGTGGGCGGTCAACACCAGTGAAACCACGAACATGCTGCACTGGATCGACACCAGCACCCAGACCCTGGCCGACAACACCCTGGTGGACCAACGGCCACGTTTCGTCGAGTTCAATCGCGACGGAACGCAGCTCTGGGCCTCGGCGGAGATCGGCGGCACCCTGACCGTACTCGACGTCGCCACCCGCCAGGTGCTCAAGACCCTGACGTTCCAGATCAAGGGCGTGCATCCGGACAAGGTGCAGCCGGTGGGCATCAAGCTCAGCGCCGACGGCAAGCTGGCGTTCGTCGCCCTGGGCCCGGCCAACCATGTGGCGGTGATCGACGCCAAGACCTTCGAAGTGCTGGATTACCTGCTGGTGGGCCGACGGGTCTGGCAACTGGCTTTCACCCCGGACCAGAAGCAACTGCTGGCGACCAATGGCGTCAGTGGCGATGTCTCGGTGATCGATGTAGAGAGCCGCAAAGTCCTGAAGTCGGTGAAAGTCGGGCGCTACCCTTGGGGCGTGGTGGTCACGCCATGAACGCTCTGGAAGTCAGCGACCTGAGCTTTGCCTATGGCCCGCGCGAAGCCCTCAAGCAGATGAGTTTCAGCCTGCCCGCCGGCCGTTTCGCCGCGCTGCTGGGGCCCAACGGCGCTGGCAAGTCGACGCTGATCGCCCTGCTCACCCGCCTGTACGACCTGCAACGCGGCGATATCCGCGTCGGCGGCCACTCCCTGCGCAAATCACCACGACCGGCCTTGCGCCAGTTGGGCGTGGTGTTCCAACAAAGCACCCTGGACCTGGACCTGAGCATCGAACAGAACTTGCGCTATCACTTGGCGCTCCATGGTTTTTCCCGGCGCCAAGGCTGCGCCCGCATCGATGCCGAACTGATCCGCCAACACCTGACCGAGCGCCGCCACGAGCGGGTACGCGACCTCAATGGCGGCCATCGACGCCGGGTAGAAATCGCCCGCGCGCTGCTCCATGAGCCGCGCCTGTTGTTGCTGGACGAACCCAGCGTCGGCCTCGATCCGGCCAGCCGCCTTGCCCTCGGCCTGCACATTCGACAACTGTGCAGCGAACAGGGCATCAGCGTGCTCTGGACCACTCACTTGCTGGACGAAGTGCAACCCAGCGACGACCTGTTGATCGTGCACCAGGGCCGCCTGGTTGCCAGCGGCCAGGCCGACGCGGTGAGCCTGGAACACGGTGGCACCCTCGGTTCGGCCTTCACCCATTTGACCGCCTCGGGAGCCCGGCCATGAACGCGTATTGGCACTGTTTCAGCGGCATCGTGGTGCGCGAATGGCTGCGCTTCGTGCTGCAACGCACCCGGCTGCTCAGCGCCCTGGTCCGACCACTGCTGTGGCTGCTGGTGTTCGCCGCCGGCTTTCGCGCGGCACTGGGCATCGCCATCATCGCGCCCTATGACACCTACATTCCCTACGAGGTGTACATCGTGCCGGGGCTGGCCTGCATGATCCTGTTGTTCAACGGCATGCAGGGCTCGCTGTCGATGGTCTACGACCGGGAAATGGGCAGCATGCGCGTCCTGCTCACCAGCCCCCTCCCCCGGGCTTTCCTGCTGGCGAGCAAGTTGCTGGCCACCTCGCTGATCTCGCTGTTACAGGTCTATGCCTTTCTTGCCATTGCCTGGCTGTATGGCATCCAGCCACCGGCTATGGGTCTGCTGTCGGCCTTGCCAGCCTTGCTGCTGGTGGCCCTGATGCTCAGCGCCCTGGGCTTGTTGCTGTCCAACGCCATCCGGCAACTGGAGAACTTTGCCGGGGTGATGAATTTCGTGATCTTCCCGATGTTCTTTCTGTCCTCGGCGCTGTACCCACTGTGGAAAATGCAGGAAGCCAGCCCCTGGCTGTACTGGCTCTGCGCGGTCAGCCCGTTCACCCATGGCGTGGAATTGGTGCGTTTTGCGCTGTATGAGCAGTTCAATCTGCTGGCGATGGCGGTATGCGTGGGCTTGACGCTGGTGTTCGCGCTGATGGCGGTGTGGACGTTCAATCCGCAGCATGCGGCGTTGCGTAAGGCGGGTTGATCCTGCCCTATCCCAATATCCCTATGGGTGGAAACCCTGTGGGAGCGAGCTTGCTCGCGATAGCGGCGGATCATTCAGCAATGATGTTGACTGACACACCGCTATCGCGAGCAAGCTCGCTCCCACAAGGGTTCTGCGCGGGGCTCCATGGCTAAAATTACTACTTTAGTACCGGTTTTCCTGTCTATGGTCGCATTCACAAGATCTCGACCCTGGCATGTAATGGGCGCATAACAAAAAGGATAAATCCTATGCCCCGTTTGCTGGCGATCCTCTTGCTGGGCCTGGCGCTGAATGTCGCCCAGGCCGAGACCACGCTGTTTTCAGCGCAGGGCTACCGCATCGCCCAATACCGCAGCCCGACGCCCGCCACCGTCGACGGTGCACAGACCCTGGACACCCAGGCGTTGCAACAGCTGCTCGGGCAAGCGTCGCCTCCTCTGCTGATTGACGTGTACCGCCGGCCCTGGGTCCAGGGGCAGTTTATCGACAACGAGCCCCATGCCAACCTACCAGGCAGCCTGTGGCTGGCCAATACCGGCGACGGTGACCTCACGCCGGCCTGGCAAGACTATTTCGCCCATCACTTGCGCAAGGCCACCGCCGGGCAGACGGATCGACCACTGGTCTTTTATTGCCGCTCCGATTGCTGGTTGAGCTGGAACGCGGTAAAACGCGCCGCTGCCATGGGCTATAAGCAAGTGTACTGGTATCGCGATGGCCTCGATGCCTGGGAGGCGGCCAACCTGCCCCTGCAAGCGGCCCGCCCCGAACCCTTCCCCTGATTTTGCAAAGAAATGCGCGCAACTGCCCTGCCCCACACGACAATAACGAGGTGAATGGCCATGTATAAAATCCTGATAGCCGACGATCACCCACTGTTTCGCGAAGCCATCCACAACGTCATCAGCGACGGGTTTCCTGGCAGCGAGGTCATGGAAACCGCCGACCTGGACAGTGCCCTGGCCTTGACCGCCGAGCACGACGACCTGGACCTGATCCTGCTGGACCTGAACATGCCCGGCATGCACGGGCTCAATGGCCTGATAAACCTGCGCAACGAGGCACCGACCATTCCCGTGGTCATCGTTTCCGCCGAGCAGGACAAGCAAGTGGTGTTGCAGGCCATCACCTATGGCGCGGTGGGTTTCATCACCAAATCCTCGCCGCGCTCGCAGATGACCGACGCCATCGAGCAGATCCTCAACGGCAACGTGTACCTGCCGCCGGACATCATCCGCACGCAAAAGAGCCCGGTGGGCAGACGCCTGAACGAAAACCCGGCGTTCCCGCCGGAACTGCTCCAGGCCTTGACCCGCAAGCAACTGCTGGTGCTCGAACGCATGACCAAGGGCGAGTCGAACAAGCAGATCGCCTACACCCTGGATATCGCCGAAACCACGGTCAAGGCCCACGTCTCGGCGATCCTGCGCAAGCTCAATGTGCACAACCGGGTGCAGGCGATCCTCAGTGCCGGGGATATCGATTTCGGGGCTTATCTGCGGCGGTGAACAGGCAACACAACTACCTGCTGGGCCCGAGGCCATGGGGCCCCTGTGGCGAGGGAGCTTGCTCCCGCTGGGCTACGAAGTAGCCCCAAAACCGTTCACCCTGGTGTGTCAGGTTGAATGCATTCAGCCTCTTTGGGGTTGCTGCGCAACCCAGCGGGAGCAAGCTCCCTCGCCACAATGGGGACCGGCTCAAGGATTGCGGGGCTGGCTCAACAAATGACTCATCGCAATCTTCAACTTCATCGGCCGCACCGGCTTGTGCATCAGGGTGTGGCCGCGCTCGCGGATCTGCTGCTTGAGTTCGTTGCTGTAGTTGGCGGTGATCATCATCGCAGGGATCGGTGAGGCCCGGCGGGCGTTGATCCGGGCCACGGCATCGACGCCGTTCTGATCGTGGTCCAGGTGATAGTCGGCGATCAGCAGGTCCGCCTCGGCGTGGTAGTTGTCCACCTGGCGGGCCAGGTCCTGTTCCGACAGCGCGGTCACCACCCGACAACCCCAGCCTTCCAGCAAGGTGCGCATGCCGGCGCAGATCGCCGCATCGTTATCCAGCACCCAGACCCGTGCCCCACGCAGTCGCTCGAGCATTGGCTCGCTCATGTCCAGGCACGGCAACGGCTTGGGCGCGGTGGCGCTCAGCGGCACGTCGATGGCGAACATCGAGCCCTTGCCCGGCCAGGAGCGCACCTGGATCCGGTGTCCGAGGATCCCGGCAATCTTCTCGACAATCGCCAGGCCCAGGCCCAACCCACGGTCCTGGTTCGGGCGCTGCACGTCGCCACGCTTGAACTCCTGGAATATTTCCTCCAGGCGGTTCTCGGCGATGCCGATGCCGCTGTCCCAGACCTGGATCGACACGCGCTGGCGATGTCGGCGACAGCCCAGCACCACCCGCCCGCTGGGGGTGTAGCGAATGGCGTTGCTCAGCAGGTTACGCAGGATCCGCGCGAGCAGTTGCATGTCGCTGCGTACCAGCACCGAACAGCCGACAAAGTGCAACTCCAACCCTTCGCTGCGGGCGATCTGGGCGTATTCGGCGGCCAGGTTGTCCAGCAACTCACTGAGGCCGAACGGCGCGACATCGGCCTTGATAACCCCGGCGTCCAGCTTGGAGATGTCCACCAGGGTGCCCAACAGGTTCTCCACGTCCTGTAGCGAATTGCTGACGTTGCGCACCAGTTGCGCGTTGGCGACCGGCTCGCGGCGCTCAAGCAAGGCGCTGGTGAACAACCGGGCAGCGTTGAGCGGTTGCAGCAGGTCATGGCTGACGGCCGCGAGGAACTTGGTCTTGGACAGGTTGGCCTGCTCGGCCTCGCGCTTGGCCTCGCGCAGGCGCAACTCCACCCGGCTGCGCTCGTCGATTTCGCGCAACAACTGATCATTGAGCGTGGTCAGTTCGGCGGTGCGCTCCTGGACCCGCTGTTCCAGGTTCTGGTAAGCCTGGTGCAAGGCTTCGGCGGTGCGACGGCGTTCAGTGATGTCGCGGATCAACACGAAAATCCCGACCACTTCACCATTGGCCAAGCGGTTCGGCACGTAGGAGCGCAGCATGTAGCGCTCCTGGTTGTTGATGTTGGTCTCGGCGAATTCGAACGTCACGCTCTCACCCGCCAACGCCCGGGCCACGTAGGCTTCCAGGCGCTGGTAATGCTGCTCGCTATGGGCTTCGCGCAGGCTCTGGCCGAGCATCACCCCACGGGGCCAGCAATACCATTGCTCGTAGACCTTATTGGTGAACTCGTAGACCAGGTCGGCGTTGAGGTAGGCGATCAGCGCCGGCACATGATCGGTGATCAGGCGGATCCAGCGCTCGCTTTCGCTCAGTGCCTCGGCATGCTGGTAGCGCTCGGTGATGTCGGTGAAGGTGTTGACGTAGCCACCGGTGGGCAACGGATGCGTGCGAATCTCCAGCACCCGGCCATCGGACAGCCGCTGCTCGCATTCGTGGATCAGCCGGCCGTTGCTGTCGCGGCTGGCCGGGGTCAGCAGTTGCAACTCACTGTCGGCAATCACTTCGTTGAACGGCCTGTGGGCCGCCACCGGCGCCAGGCCGCTGAGTTCGAGGAAGCGCCGGTTCCACAGTTCCAGCACGCCTTGGGCATTGACCATCGCCACGCCCTGGGACAGGTTGTCCACTGCCCGCTGCAACAAATGGGATTTCTGCGCGATGGCCTGCTCGCGGCGCACGGTTTCGCTGAGCTTGACGTCGGTGATGTCGGTAAACAGGATCACCCGCCCGCCTTCCTGGGTCGGCCGCTCGCTGACTTGCAGCCAACGCCCGTTCTGCAAGCGATACAACACGTGCTCGTCGGCCTGGCCCCGGGGTTCTTCGCTGAACAGGCCGTTGGCGGTCATCAGGCGCTTGACCTCGGACAGACGCATGCCGGCGATGATCCGTACCCGGCTGTTGGCCCAGAAGGCCTTGAAGCGGCTGTTGAACAGGACGATGCGTTGCTGCTCGTCGAACAGCACAAACGCGTCGGAGATGCTTTCGATGGCATCGATCAGGTGTCGATGTGCGGTTTCCGCCCGCAGCCGCGCCTCGCCCAGCAAGTGATTGCCGGCCTTGAGTTCGGCCATGGCCTGGTTCAGGGCATCGGTGCGCTCACGCACCTGCTCGGCCAGCACCACCGAGTGTTGGAATGCCGCATAGGGGTCGTTGCCCCGGGTGACGCCGGACTCCACCCGCTCGATCAGCGCCTCGTTGATGCGCCGCAACTTGCGGTTTTCGTGCTGCAGACTGGCGAGCTGAGCCTGTAGGTCAGCGATGGCCGGGGACGCGATGTCGGGCAATGGCAACTCCGGTGAACGTCTGGTTGATGTGCATGCCATTGAACTGTTCTCCATAGGTGTTGAACCCCATCACCCGTTGTTCCCGCAGGAACTGGCCGATCTGCTCCAGGCCGCCACGATCTTCCAACTCCAGGCGCCGGAGGAAGCAATCGCAGCCGATGGTCAGCAACAAGTCGCCAAGGCGCGCCTGCAAACCGTCGAACAGCGTTTGCAGGTTGTGCAGCAAGGGACCGGGAGTCATCGCGGTAAGGACAATGCCGTTCTCCACCGCACAGTAGAAACTCAGGCTCAAGTCCGGGTGCACCTGCTGGATCGCCCGTACGTAGTACTGGTCATTGATGCGCACGGCCAAGGGATGGGCGGCGAACACCCGGTAGTCGAGCGCGCTCACCGGCACGCCAATGTGCCGGGCGTATTCCTCGGCGGCGGGTTCGGCGTTGAGCTCATAGACCCGTCGCGAGGCGCTGTCCGCACCGGTCACCACCAGTTTCTCTTGCCGAGGCAGGATGTGATGGGTGGTGAAGACTTCGAACTCCAGCCAGGTGTTGATCAACACCACCACGGCCGCGCCACTGTGGAATTGGCCTTCGAAGTAGACGTGGGTGTGGGTCAGGTAGTTGTCATCGCCGGCCGAACCGCCGAAATGCGGGATGTCCCCCAGGGCTGCGCTCAAGGCCGCCAGCACCATCTCCTCGCGGCTGGACAGGCCATCGAGCAGGGTCAAGGCGAAACTATGGCCCTTGATCGGCGCCAAGGCGTTGCTGCGACAACCGCTGGCCAGGCGCTCGACCATTTGCTGGGCGTCGATCAGGCTGAAGTGTTCCATTTCCCCGATCAGCTCGGCGGCAATGGAAAAGTGTCGATGGTCGAAACCCACCGCCGTCACGCAGTTGCGGCCGTAGCCCTGGGGGGTGATTTCCCCGGCGCTGGTGCAGCCCACCAGGCGAATCCCGCCGAAACTCTGGGACAGCGCCTGGCCCAGGGCCGGCAAGTCGTATTCGGCGGAACAGAAAAACAGCACGAACCCCAGGTGCGGGTGCAGCAACTGCCGCGCCAGCGCCTGGGCCACCTGCTGGACGTCGGTCGCCTGGGACATGGCGCTCACCACACCTTCGCTCTGGGCCTGCTGCATCGTCGCCTCCGGCGGGTGCGTGATAGGAGCCCTGAGTGTACGAAGCCGCGCCGGCTCGACGAATGCTACTTGGGTAGTGGGTGGACGCTTCCATGGGATGAGGTTGATGCGCAATGTGGCGAGGGAGCTTGCTCCCTCGCCACAAAGGCGGTTCGGCATACAAGCAACATTGCCAGGTATCAGTGACTCATCGGCGCCATCGCGCTTGCCTGCCCCAGCAGTTTCTGGTCGATGTCTTCCAGGCGCAGCACCCGGCCGCCGGTATCGCTGGCGAGTTTTTGTGCCGCCTGGGGATCGGAGAACGAGGCCAGTACCACGCCCATGGCGCCTTTGAGCCCACTGCCGATGACGAAGTAGGCGGTGCGGGCGTCGATCAGGTGGGCGTCATCCGGCGTGTCCCAATGACTGCGGCCCATGTCATGGACATACAGCTTGACGTCAGCCCGATGGTTTCCGGTTGCAGCCACCAGCCCAGCATCTCCGCCGTCGAGCAGAACTTCTTCACGCCCCCTGCCCCGACTGCCGCGCCCTTGGGCCCGGGAAAGTCAGTGATGACCATGCCGCACACATGGCACTCGTCACCGGGATGGAACGCCGGCACCGCCTCGCTGGCCGCGAGTGGTTCGGCCTTGTCGCAAGCTGCCAACGCCAGGCACATCAGTAACCCGGCCAAGAGACGGCCCGCCTTGAAGGACACCCTGTTCATCGTTGCATGCTCCCTTGTTCAAGTTTAGAAATCATGGGCACACCAGCAGGGCCGCGCCGAGTACGCTGATTTCCATACCTTTCTGGTACCAGAGCGTCAGCCACATCGGCCGGCTGGGCTCCTCGGCGGCCGCCAGTTGCTCGGCGCTGGATAATGGCCGTTCCAGGTAGGATTCGGGCAGTTGATAGACCAGCTCGAAACTGCTGAAGGAGCGGGATCGAGAATGACCTGGACATTGATCGGCTTGCCTGAATAAGCGGAAATGTTCACCCCATCCAGGCTCTGGAACACATAGCCCACGACCTTGCCGGCAGCGGACAGTTTGCGAAGCTCGAAGGGGCCGTCGGGCTCGGAGATCGAATCGACCGCGCTCAGGACGGGGTGGATACGCTGTTGCTGGATATCACCGTAGTCCTTGGCCTGGGCGAGGTTTGCGATCAACAACAAAAGAACGAACAGCCCATGGAGCCAGAAGGCTTTTCTCATCTCTTGCGCCTGGAGTAAATCTGCGCTTACACAACGCTGGGAACTCTATGTAACGGTGGAACCACTCATCGATTCGACAATGTGGTTGAAGGATAAAGGGCTTCGTCATCCACTCCAGTTTTCCAGTACGCCAAGTCATTCACGTGCCTAGCCGAACGTTACGAAGATAATTGCTGCCCTACCCGGAGGAGGACAATCAATGTGTCGCCCTTCGAAATGGGCGCAGTTCCACTCCTCGTCAAGCCGGAGAAGCAGCCCAACCTGATAACTGCATTACATCGACGGAATAAAGTGCCAACTTCGGCTGTTGTAAAGACTTAACATGACTAAGGGCTTGTGGATGAGAATTTTGATTGTCGGTGGCGGAATCGCCGGTTTTTCCATGGCCAGGGCGCTTGAGCTCAAAGGCTACCAGGCAGATTTGGTTGAACGCCGCCCTGACGAAAGCTCCGGTGACTCAGGACTGTTCCTGCCGGGAAACGCTGGCCGCGCGCTCAAGCAACTGGGCCTGCTCGACCGTGTTCAAAGTGCCGCCGCCGTCATCCGCACCCAGAGCATCCTCGACAAAAACGGCAGGCAATTATCTGTGACACAGACCCAAGACGTGTGGGGATCATGTGGGCCCTGCCTCTCACTTCCTCGCGCCGAATTACACGGCATTCTGCGTCAATCCTTGTCTCGGACTCAGCTACGTTTTGGATTGGCGGTAGAAGCAATCGAGCAATCAGCCACGACATGCCAGGTGAACTTTTCCGATGGCTCATCCGCCACTTATGACATTGTCATCGGTGCTGACGGTATTGGTTCATCGGTACGCAGCATGCTGTTCCCGGCGATCGATCCGACCTACGTCGGCAATGTCAGCTGGCGTTTCATAACGCGTAACACCACGGCAATTGATAGCTGGACGGCGATGCTGGGTCATCGCAAAGCTCTGCTCGCAATTCCGGTAAACGCCAATGACATCTACGTATACGCCGATACCGCGCTCGCCTTCCAGGACATTCAGAGCACAACTGCGCAAGCATCGCTGCCAGCACTGTTCAACGATTTTTCCGGTCCTATTTTGCCGCTCATTACGCAGATACCTGCCGGCACTCTGGTGCATTTCAGCAAAATAGAACAAGTCGTCATGGACGATTGGGTAAAGGGACGTGTTGTGCTCATTGGCGATGCGGCTCACGCAGCCTCACCGAGTATGGCGCAGAACGCAGGCATGGCGCTTGAGGATGCGCTGGTATTGGCAGCGTCGATAGCCGCAACAGAGAGCCCAGATGGCGCGCTTGCGACTTACACCGCTAAACGCAGACACCGCGTTGAATGGACGCAAAAGCAATGCGCAGCCCGGGATAAAATGCGGGCGTGGCCGACTCCGATGCGCAACGCCGTCCTCAAAGTGTTCGGTAACAGATTGTATGCACGGAGTTACTCGCCTTTGGCGGCGCCCCTTTGAGTAAAGATCCGGGGCAACGAATGGCTGGTCGATATGGGAACCCGCAGAGAATCTGGAACCACACATTGGATTTAATACTAAGGAAGTGATCACAATGGGTGGTAACTGTATTTCCCGCGTGCGCAACAATCACATGGACGCCACCACGGTGGCTCCATCACCGCCCGAGCCGACTACCGATGGCCCCGCGGCTCATCCACACGATGCGCAAGATACCCCAAGAGACTCATCCTTAACGCGACCGCATGCCCCTGCGAACCATCCACGCGCGTCACTCTTGACGGGCATTCAGTTTGAACATTCATCTGCAGGCCACTCACTTCGGCCCAGCCCTTTGAGCAATGTTCCGCCAGAAATTTTTCTTGAGGTGGCCAGTCATTTGCCTGCGAAAGACAAGGCTGCGCTCGCCAGTACGGCGCGCGCTTACCACCAGACCTTACCCACTGCCGGCCGGGAGCATAAACAATTGCAGAAATTGTTCCGCCAGCTCAATGCTGGTCATGGACGCGCTGCCCCCCAGGCAATAGACGATGCCCTTAGGTTATTAGCCTCACCCCTCCACCCGGAAGATCATGAAAAACTGAGTCGCCGCCTGACAACCTATTTGCAACGCCAACTTTCAGAATTAAGCACCGGCACTCGATACGTTGGGCACTTGGAGAAAACGATCGAGCAGTCTCTATCATTAATTGATACTTCACCCCGTCAAAGCATGGGCCTCGCGAGCGCAATTTCGCCGTTGTTGAATCTCACACGTACGCCGGCCTTGGCCACTACAGGCTTGGCTGCATCAAGCAAGTTGCGCGATGTCGTCACGTCGGCCCAGCCGATGAGCATGACGACAACAACAAAAGACCAGATGGCCTGGACCTTGAGGAATCTGAACCTGCATGGGTTGCAACACCTACCCGAACAAGAGCGAGGCGCCGCGCTCGAGCAACATGTAAGCGCAATGGAGAGCTTATATGCAACGAGCTACACACCCTCGTTGCCGATGCTCAACCCGCTATCTTCCGCGATCCGACAAGTTGCCTCGCTGCCAGCCCCACAGCAAGCGGGTATTGAGGCCAGACTGGATCAGCTTCAACGCTGGGCTAGATAAACAGATCGGATCGCATAAAGGGCATCTGAGGCTAGAAATACAGCGTGGTGCCTATCACCCTGGTGCCATACATTTCGTCAGGTGCTTTACAGCGTTAAAAATGCCCCGCCATTTTGCTGCGACAAAAAACGCTTGGCATAAATGCCAAGCGCATACTCATAGTCCTGACTGCAGCCTATCGACCTCATCCGAGAGGCGTGAATCAGACGGGATTCTCCGTCGCACCTCCGCCCTCTCTGAGTCTGCGATGCTCCAGCGCGCGGTCCTTTATTTCTCTCGCCGTAGTGACAGCGCCTCGCGCCAGCGCCTTACCGGCCTCGAGCGTTGCATCAGCAACTTCCTGCGCTTTGGCGGGAACGTCCTCTTGCAATACTTTTACGGCCGCATTGCTGAGGGGCTCGGTTGCAATACTGGCCACCCCATAAGAACCAAAAGTAAGCGCCGACATGGCGAGGTTAACCGTGTGGTCTACCGCAGCGACCTTTCCTGGCTCCAGACCTTTCTGGGTTGCCAGATCTCTGGCCGCACCACGAGCCAGCGATGCCAAAGCGAATCCGCCGCCCAGTACGCCCGCGTTGGAAACCATACTTGGGAAGGAAAACGCGCCACTCAGAGCCGATGCCGTATCGGTAATGACGTCCAGGGGAAGCTTGGCCAGACGTTTGGCACCGTTTGCCATCGGGCTCAGTGCTGTACTTTCTTTCAGCGCTTGATATTGGGTCTTCCAGTCGGTACGACCTAAAAGATAGGCGGGCCCGGCACGATGGGCCTGCAAGTCGTTTTTGTTCATAAGATGGGCATAACCTGCGCCGGCAGCCAAACCTCCCGCTGAGGCGATAGCCGTATCAACCGCCGAGGCAGCCTTCGGTCCGACTGTGGCATTCATGGCGCCCGCTACCACCAAGCGCACAGCATTGCGAGCACTGAAGGTCTGCCAGGACAGCGCAGACTCCCCAGCGTTACTCACCCTGGTTTGCTCCTTTTTGCTGGTCAGGGCTTGCTGCATCACCGGCTCCAAGGTTTCCGGCGGCGGCTTCAGCCAATAAGTGTCGTGCGTGGCTCTCGCCAGCAGACCACCGCCTACCGCATCCATCGCACCGGAAAAGGAGCCCGCCACAAAGCCGGTCAAGGCTGGATTATCGGCAACATGAGCCGTCACCTCGGGCACCTTGTCCAAAATAACCGAGGCCGCCGCAAAGGGTACGGAAGCCACCGCACCTTGTATCGGAGCCGTGACACGATCCATGCGCGCCGCTTTGTCGAGCAACGCATCGAGCGTCTCCGGCGTCTCTCCCATTTCCTTCAATTCAACGGCGCGATCATGAATCAAGGCATTGATGGCCTCATGGTTCTCAGCCGTCCTGTGGGGTTCGAACAGGCCGTCAAGTTTGTCTTTCAACGCGGTCAGCTCTGGAGAGTTGTCTCCATTAACAGACGACACGTCCCCGCTTCGCTCCAGATGCGTTGATCGCGCATCGTCAACGTGATGTCTCTCTAGTGTGCGCAGTGGCACGGGCGAGCCGGCTCTATTGATATCCATGAGGTGCTACTCCTTACATGCGGGTTTATGTTCTGCGCAAACGCGAGGTGTCTATCAGCCAGGCAGTTGGCCTCTGCCGCTTCCAATGATCTCGGCGAATTGCAATACGTTGGCCGGATAACCGGGATCCCCTACCCCTCCGGTATCCGCCAAATCGTTGCGATTGACCTTGTCGGGGCCAGAGTTATAGGCGCGCAGCCCTGCGCCGATGTCGCCACCGAAAGCATTGGTCTGATCACGCAAATAGAGGGCCCCCGCCATGATGTTGTCGCGGGGGTTGTTGACGTCGGCATTGCCAAGCAGCGCTGGATTGTCCCTCTTCAATTGAGCGAAGGTGTCGGCATTGACTTGCATCAAGCCAGCGTCGGTCTTGCCGTTGACATTGGTGCTGCTGGAATTCAGGTTGCCTCTGGACTCCGCCCAGATCTGCGCTGCTATCACGTTGCCTGGAACGCCCGTAGCATTGGAGGCATCCACGATATCCTGGCGATACGGCTCCAGCTGCGCGGGCAAATGCAACCCACCCTGACCGCTCAAGGCCGGACTGCCTGCCACACCACCGGCCTGGGCATTGTTGACTCCACCGCCTGGCGCGGCAGAACTACCCGGTTGCGCCATCAACGTGTTGTGAGGTTGAGGCCCTGGCTGGGCAACCCCGCCTTCCCCGGCCCCTTCCTGTTGATTCATCAAGGAATGGAGCCACTGCATGATGGCCTTCATGATGACTTCCATCAGTTGCATCATCAGGTCCGTTGGCTCGGCATTACACTTCTGTGCAGACACAGGCCCGTCAGGCACCTGCGGAGGCGGGCCGAAATTGATCGGCCGCTCAGGGCGAGCTGCGAACATATCGCCAGCCACGGCGGGATTTGAACCGGCGTGCCGTCTAAACCGCTCGTTGTGGTTTTCAGGCGCAAGGAGCGCCTCGGGGGCGGGGCTACGAATGGGAGAGATAGACAGGCTCAAATTCAATGCTCCAGGTTCGCGGATACAGTGGCGATCGGTTCGAGGGCATAGTGCTCAGGCAAAACGGTTTGATGTACGGAGTGCGAAACAGGGCCAGTATCGAACAGTCGCCTCATCAATCGAGCAAACTGACGTTTGGCGGAAGGCGATTTTTCGACGAGCGCTCTGGTCGTTTCCTGCAACGCCAGCTCGATGCCGGTTGGCCTGAATACAAGCAATGTTCGGCTGGAGGCCAGGTTCGCGCACACATTCCCGGCGCTTACCGATGATGTCTCGAGTGTCCAGTTCGGAACCCGTGCGATAGCCTGTCCGGCCTCGGAATTGTCATCAGGACCCTGGATGTAAGCGATGCAGATTCGCATACCGGGCACTCCGTGAAGATGGGATCTAAATAATGCGTGGAGCCAGAGGCGAAAGAGGTTCCCTGTTCTAATCGCCATGGGCACAGATTCGCTTGGGCTCAGTACTCGCTGGAGACTCGCCGCTTGAGTTGCTCGCGGGCCCGCGACAGGCGCGAACGCACCGTGCCAACCGGTATATCCAGCCGAGCGGCGGTCTCCAGGTAATTACCTTCCATTTCCATCGCGACCCGAATCACCTCCTCCATATTCGGCGGCAAGGTTTCCATCGCACGAAAGACTCGCACCAGCTGACGCAAGCCGCTGACCTCGGACACAACATCGCGACTGTCGGCCATCTCCAATACGCCGCATTCTTGCAGGTCATCATGAAACGGCTGGTTGTAGAGGCGCCTGAAATGGCTGCGAACGAGGTTGAGCGCAATGCCGCAGAGCCAGGTCAGCAGCAGCGAGTCGTGCCGAAACTTGTGCTCGTTACGTAGCGCTTCGAGGAAGGTTGCCTGAAGCAGATCCTCTGCATCATCAGGGTTCGCGACCTTTGCCCTGATAAACAACCGCACCTTCTGCACCATCCTGCGATCGAGCTGACGAAGGAGAGAAGCCGGAGCCGGATACGTGATCGAGTTGATTACACACATGGACAATAACCATTTGACGGTAAGTCCGGCTGTAAGAGCGATATGCGTGCCAACCGTTTGCGCGATCTAAACCACTGTTCTTCATGAAGATTTTTTTAAGTTTTTTTCTGTTCGTGCAATCTTTTGCATAAACCGATCGAAGTCGTCACGCATTTATGCACGCCCGCGCGAAAGCGCTGACTTCAGGAACCCGATGGTGGGTTTGCGCCACTCACTGCGCATGATTCTTTGCATCGATGCCGTCCCATGAAAATCCCCGGTTTCACCCCAGTCGCGATTCATTCGGTCAATCCGGTAAGCGCCCGCCCAGCGTTGTCCGCTACGCAGACGGCGTCGCACATCGCAAAAGACCAGGGCACCACGCCGCAACAGGTGGCGCGATTCACCTCGGCATTGATCCAACAAAGCAAAGAACTCAGCCAGCGTGAGCTGGTCATCGGCGGTACCGTCTTGCAATCAAAGGCGATGAAGCTCGGTGAGCTTTATCAGATGCTGATGGGCAGTAATGACAGAAGGCTGGATGAAGCAGTGCGTATCCTGCGCCAGACCCTGAAACGTCAACGCCCTGATGAGTCGATGCTTGGCCGGGTGCTCGCCTTCGCTGGCGGGGACCCGGCCAAAGCGCACGTCATGCTGCAAGCCGCAATGAAACAAGCACATCACGAGGGGGCCCGGGATGAGCACCAGGCGCTGTCGGATCACGCCAGCGCACTCAGGCAGCGCCATGGCAACAGAGCCCGCGCGGGGATCAATACGGCCCGGGCCTTTTCCAGATCGGGGCTGGACTCTCAGCGACGCAAGAATCTGCGGGAACTGTATTACAACGGCGTCGTGGGCCAGCCCACCATAACCAGCCTCATCGACACGCTATTGGGTCAAGAGGATGGCGAAGCACAGTTCGAGCCGACCTTGCGCGACCTGCGTCGTGCCATTGCCGACGACCTGGCCTCAGCCAATCCATCGAGCCCTCGCCAGCAATTACGCACCTTGATGCATGGCGTGAATACCGCCAGGCATGTATCGACTCTGCTTAAAAGCTGCGAACACCTGCTCGGGCGCATGCGTGACAAGAACCCGCAACTGCAGGTGAGCGCACCGACGTTTCTCAAACACTTGCTCGTACTCTCGGGCAAGGGCATGAACCTGCAGGAAACCTTGCAACTCACGCAATTTATCGGCGGCGCGCAACTCAAGCATCAGTTGTCATTCCTCAACGGCCTGCGCCCGATGCTCCAACAGCTGCCTATCTTGCTGTGGCAAGACCTCAAGTCCCGACAGAATGCTTTGGGGAACCTGTTGTTGCTGATGGCCGAACTCACTCAGCAAGAGCAAAACCAGCTCAAGGGGAACCTGGCCTGATGAATCTGATTATCGACCTGCTAAACCGTCTGGCACTCGCGGCGATGCGCCGCTCAGAAGTCGTCGGTGCGTTTATCGTGCTGGCCATTGTGTTCATGATGATTACCCCGATACCCACCTGGCTGGTGGACATTCTGATCGCGGTGAACATCTGCATCTCCTGTCTGCTGATCATGTTGGCCATGCAGTTGCCCCGCCCACTCGCCTTCTCGACGTTCCCTTCGGTGCTGCTGATCACAACCATGTTTCGTCTGGCCCTGTCGATTGCCACGACCCGGCTGATTCTGCTGGACCAGGACGCCGGGCACATCGTGGAAGCGTTCGGGCAATTCGTGGTGGGCGGAAACCTGGCGGTCGGCATGGTGATTTTCATGATTCTGACAGTGGTGAATTTCATGGTCATCACCAAGGGTTCGGAACGGGTGGCCGAAGTAGGCGCACGTTTCACGCTTGACGCCATGCCCGGTAAACAGATGTCGATCGACAGTGACTTACGTGCCAACCTCATCAGCGTCCACGAGGCCAAGCGCAGGCGCTCGGAGCTTGGCAAGGAAAGCCAGCTGTTTGGCGCAATGGACGGAGCAATGAAGTTCGTCAACGGCGACGCAATCGCCAGCCTGATCATCGTCGCGATCAACATGATTGGCGGTATCACCATTGGCGTCATACAACACGGCATGACTGCCGGCGATGCCGTGCAGCTGTATTCGGTACTGACCATCGGCGACGGCCTCATTGCACAGATCCCCGCGCTGCTGATCTCCGTGACGGCCGGCATGATCATCACTCGCGTGCCGAACGAAGATGCCGCCGGGCCGGCCAATATCGGCCGTGAAATTGCTGAACAGATCACCAGCCAGCCCAAGGCCTGGATCATCGCCTCGGCAGCGATGCTCGGCTTCGCCGCCATGCCCGGGATGCCGACCCTGGTGTTCATCACGATCGCCATCATCTGTTGCGGCGGCGGCCTGTTGCAGATCAATCGCGCCAAGCCCAAGGGCAATCAAGAGCAAGCCGCCCCGACCACCCCGGAAAATAACGGACAGGAAGACCTGCGAATGTTCCTGCCCAGCCGCCAGTTTGTCCTGCAATTTCATCCCAGCCAGAGTCTTGAGCGGATCGAAGCCCTGGTCAGCGAGATTCGTCAACGGCGCAATCGCCTGGTGGTGAACTTCGGGCTGACGCTGCCCTCGTTCATCATCGAACACCAGGCGCATCTGGAGCCGGATGAATTCCGCTTTACGGTGTACGAGGTTCCTGTACTCAAGGCCACGTTCAGCGAGACCCTGGTGGCTATCGATGGCTCCTCACAGGCCATTGAGAGCGACCAGCAATACAGCAAAGGCAGTTCGGAACGGCAGGAAAGCCAATGGATCTGGGTACCGGCCGATGCTGACCACCTGAACAATTGCGACGTGGAAATTATCAGCCCCAATACGCTGATTATCGAACGCATGGAGCGCGCGCTGCAGATTTGCGGGCCGCAATTCATCGGGCTGCAGGAAACCAAAGCGATCCTCGGTTGGCTGGAGACAGAACAGCCGGAACTGGCGCAGGAGCTGCAGCGCGTCATGCCTCTGGCGCGTTTTTCTCAGGTACTGCAGCGGCTGGCTTCCGAATGCGTGCCCCTGCGCGGTATCCGGGTGATCGCCGAAACCTTGATCGAACATGGGCAACATGAGCGAGATGTCCTGGTCCTCACCGATTATGTACGTATCGCCCTCAAGTCGTTGATCTACAACCAGTATTGCAGCCAGGAGGGATTGCTCGTCTGGCTGTTCACCCCTGAGAGCGAAGGCATCCTGCGTGACAGCCTGCGTCAGACGCAAACCGAGACATTCTTTGCCCTGAACAGCGAATCCAGCCTGATGCTGGTTCAACAATTGCGCATGGCTTTCCCGCAGCGATCGTCAGAACGCGCGGTGATGTTGGTCGCCCAGGATCTGCGCGCTCCGCTACGCACGTTATTGCAGGACGAGTTCCATCACGTGCCGGTGCTCTCCTTTGCCGAGATTACCAATGCCTCCGAGGTGAAGGTGCTCGGCCGTTTCGACCTGGAAAATGAATTCTTGCCCTTGGAAGACGACTATGCGGCTTGATGTCGAGTGCCTTCG
The DNA here is from genome assembly GCF_053629195.1 of Pseudomonas sp. R151218B TE3479. NCBI lineage: Bacteria > Pseudomonadati > Pseudomonadota > Gammaproteobacteria > Pseudomonadales > Pseudomonadaceae > Pseudomonas > Pseudomonas sp. R151218B TE3479. Next base: position 4,037,926 of record NZ_JBRJHV010000001.1, on the reverse strand, counting down.
CGATGTTTGAACTACGTGTATTGAATGGGCTGCACCAGGGCGCTGCATTGCCGTTGGTCGGTGACCAATGGGTGATCGGCGCCAACGACGACCATGATCTGGCGTTATACGACCCGGGCATCGCCTCGCTCCATTGTCGGTTGAGCAGAACCGAGGAAGGCTGGAACCTGGCGGCCGAACAGATGCCGGTCAACGACGACGAAGGGCGTGCGTCAAATGCCATCACACTGACGCCGAACCAACCGTTCGCCGTCGCAAACGTCTGGCTGTGCCTGGCATCCGCCGAAGAGCCCTGGCCTGACGTACCGGCTCTGGCTACGCCTGCGGATACCAACGGCCAGCCGCCTCAGTCGTCATCGTCTCCCGCGCGTAAATCGATGCCAGGCGTGCCATCCTTGAAGCTGATATCGGCGGTGATCGCTGGCGTGGTCGTAGGCCTGGTCGGTGGCGCCTGGGGCCTTAGCCAGTCCGAAGCCCCGCCGAGCGCCGTCAAGGTTACCGCGGCCAAGGCGCCTCAAAGTCCGGCGCAGCCCTCCCCGGCGACTGCCTCCGCCCAATCCTCCGCTAGCACCCGCCTGAAAGATCGGGAACAGATCCGTCGGCTCCTGACCACTCAATTGGCGGAACGCCTGCTCACAGAGGTCACCGTCGAGGAGCTTGACGAAGGATTGGTGCTCAAAGGCAACCTCAAGGAGGAAGCGCTGGAGGTCTATCAGCGAATGCTCAAGAGTTTCAAGGAGCGCTATCCCACCACGGTCCCGATGGTCGATCAAGTCGGCATCGTCAGGACCAGCTTGCCGTTCACCCTGGTGCAAATCATCGCTGGCAACAACGCTCACCTGGTGACCGCCGACGGCCTGCAGATTTATGTTGGCGACGTGGTGCAGGGCCTGCGTTTGACGCGGATAGATGAGCACAAAATCATCTTCGATGGCGACCAGCATATCGAGGTGAGCTGGTGACCGATGCGCTTGAACAATGGGCTCGACAACAGCGCGCGCGGCTGGCCAGTTGTACGGCCGTGCGAATCAGCGGCAAGGTTTCGGCGGTGAGCGGGATACTGCTGGAATGCCAGGTGCCTGCGGCCAAGATTGGCGATCTTTGCGAGGTCAGCAAGGCGGACGGCAGCTCAATGCTGGCGGAAATTGTCGGTTTTACCGATCAATGCACACTGCTCAGTGCCCTTGGCACCCCTGCCGGCATTCAAGTCGGAGCCCGTATCCAACCGCTTGGGATGGCTCACCGCATAGGGGTGGATGATCAGTTGCTCGGAAGCGTGCTCGATGGTTTTGGTCGACCGTTGCTAGGCGCCGGCCTCGGCGCTTTTGCCGATGTCCATGATGGGCGCAGCACCACGGCGGTGATTGCCGATGCCCTGCCGCCGATGCAAAAGCCACGCATCAGCAACCCGCTACCCACCGGTATTCGCGCCATCGACAGCGCCATCCTGTTGGGCGAAGGGCAGCGTGTCGGATTGTTCGCCGGAGCGGGCTGCGGCAAGACCACGCTGCTGGCGGAGATGGCCAGGAACATGGACTGCGACGTCATCGTTTTCGGCCTGATCGGCGAACGGGGACGGGAACTGCGCGAGTTCCTCGACCATGAACTCGATGATGAATTACGCCGGCGTTCGGTACTGATCTGCGCCACCTCCGATCGCTCCAGCATGGAGCGTGCGCGCGCCGCTTTCACCGCCACCGCTATCGCGGAAGCCTACCGTCAGCGCGGCATGAAAGTGCTCTTGCTGATTGATTCGCTCACCCGTTTTGCCCGTGCTCAACGCGAAATCGGCATCGCCGCCGGGGAACCGATCGGACGTGGCGGCCTGCCCCCCTCGGTCTACACCCTGCTGCCGCAACTGGTCGAGCGCGCGGGCATGAGCGAGAACGGCTCGATCACCGCCATCTACACCGTGCTGATCGAGGCCGACTCGATGAACGATCCCGTCGCCGACGAAGTCAGGTCGCTGCTCGACGGGCACATCGTGCTGTCGCGCAAGTTGGCCGAGCGTGGGCACTATCCGGCCATTGACGTGTCCGCGAGCATCAGCCGGATCCTCGGCAACGTCACCAGCCGCGAACATGTCCAGGCCAATAATCGCCTGCGCCAGTTGATGGCGGCCTACAAGCAGGTGGAAATGCTCCTGCGCCTGGGTGAATACCAGGCCGGCGCCGACCCGGTCACTGACCTGGCGGTACAACTGAACGACAGCATCAACCGCTTCCTGCGCCAGGACCTGCGCGGTCCGGTAGCGCTTGAAGAAACACTCGCCCAACTCAATCACATTACCTCGCAGCTGGTGGACTGACCTTGGACGAAGATCTCGATACGGACCCGGAGCGTCAGGCGCTGGAGCGCGTCATCGGCCTGCTCGGCCCTTTGCGCCAACACCGCCAGGCCAGTGCCGAACGTGCCCGTGCGCGCCTTGCACGGGAGGTGGCGAGGTTGCGCGCGCAACTGCTGTCTAGCGAAAGCTCAATGAACCAGGAGCGTACCAACCAGAAGCGCAAGCGGCGGTCGCTAGCCGATACCCACCTGCAGACCACTCTGGAACTGGCTGATATCGACCGCTGGCACGAAAAGGAGCGACGCATGCTTGATCGCCTCGCCCAGATCCGCCAGGACGTCAGCCAGTTGCGCTTGCACATCGAAGCGCAGGAGCAGTCGTTGCAACAAGCACAGCTGGACGCCAAGGCACGGCAACGCGCGGTGGAAAAACTCGCCTGCATGAGCGAGACACTCAGTGAGGAATAAGTGAGACATGACTGCCCCCATCAAGCACACGCCACCCCAGCGCCCTGCTCCACAGGTACCTGCCGCGCCTGCGGCAAGACCCACCGCCGCGGCATCCTCGACGCCGTCGAGCAAAGGCCCCGAGGTCCAACGCAACCGTCCGGTCGAAGTCAGATCTGCCAACGACGGCGTCAGACCGCTGGACGCCGATGCGATGTTGTTCATGCAGATGCTTGTGCCACCGCCCCCCGCCTATTCGGACGACCAGGGCAGCTCGGGCAATGGTTCGAGCTCGTTCTCGATGTTCGCGCCGCTCGACGGCATACCGACACAGTTGATTGATGAGCTGGCGCTGCAGTTGCCGCAACACGGCGATCGTCCTTTCAGCGCCACCCTGCTCATGCCCAATCTGGGCAAGGTCCAGATTCGTGCCCAGAAACGAGACAGCCATTGGGACATCGAGCTCGGCCTGGAACGCGCAGACGTCCTGGAGCGATTGACCAAGCATCATGGCGCCTGCCAGCAAGCGTTCGCCCAGGCGCTGGACCATGACGTCGAGCTGAGATTACAGCCGACGGGGCCTGCATGAAAAAACTCAGCCTGAGACGCCTGTCGAGCACGGTCGCAATGGCCTCCCTGGCCTTGGGGCGCGGCCGTTTTCTGGAGTTCACCAGCGGAGCTGAAAAGATACGCATGACGCTCGGTCCCCTGACACCCTGCGGCGTCATTGCCGATGAGCGCTGGATAGGCTTGTCCAGCCGACACGGCCCCCTGCTGTTGTCGAACGCCGATGCGCTGCTGAGTCTGTGCGGTGAAGTTCCCGTGCTCACCGCAGAGCCGCCGCAAGCGTGGTATTGGCAGTTGATCAATCAACGGATGGCGCCGGTGTTGTCCGACCTGCTCGCACCGTTGGCGTCACTGGCCGAGGAGCCGGTACTGGATGACCGCTGGGATTGTCGCGTGCTCATCGAGCGCAATGGCGAGAAAGCCTACGGAACGCTAAGCCTCGGCGCCGAATCACTGCTGCGAATGCTGAATGACGCACCGTGGCGATTTATCGAACAAACCGTGCCTGAATGTTGGGTTCTGACTCATCCGGTCATCGTTGGGCGCATGGATTTGCTGGTCAATCAGCTGCGCTCATTACGGCCAGGCGATGTGCTGTTGCCTGCCGAGGCAGTCTTCGATGTTCAAGGTCGAGGAAACCTGCACCTGGGCAACCAGCGCTGGGCGGTTTGTAGCGAAGACCGGAATGATCACTTACAGCTCAGGCTGATTCACGAGGAAGGCTCCATTCATGAGCAATGAACTGCAGGATGAAGAACCGTTGTACGAGTTCGACAATAACGATGAGTTGGCGGCCCAGGAAGCGAACGACGACCAGCAGGAACGGCTCGATTCAGCGCAGCCAGACGTCCCCCTCACGCAGGAGGCTGCAACGCAGCCGCCATCGCCCTTGTCCGGCGTGACCCTGGCGTTGACCATACGGTGTGGCGAAGTGAAGCTGAGCCTCGAAGCGCTCGGCCGGCTGGCGGCCGGTTCCGTGGTGGATGTCACAGGCATGGCACCGGGCGCAGCGACGTTGTGCCATGAAGAGCGGGTGGTCGCCTACGGTGAGCTGGTAGACGTGGATGGACGCTTGGGTATGCAAATCACTCGCTTGGTATTTGATCAATGATTCTGGATGGCATGAACCCGATCATGCTCGCGCTGTTTCTGGGTGCGCTCTCGCTGATCCCGTTGTTTTTGATTGTCTGCACCGCATTTCTGAAAATCTCCATGGTGTTGCTGATAACGCGCAATGCCATCGGCGTTCAACAGGTTCCGCCCAATATGGCGTTGTACGGCATTGCCCTGGCGGCGACGATGTTCGTGATGGCTCCGGTGGCTTATGAAATCCAGCAACGGGTGGCTGAAAATCCTTTGCAGATAGGCACTACCGAACAACTTCAAGCCAGCGTGAACACGGTCATCGCCCCGCTGCAAAACTTCATGAGCCGTAACACCGATCCGGACGTCCTGACTCATCTGGTCGACAACACCCATCGTATGTGGCCTGCGGAACTGGCCGAAAAAGCCAGCAGCGAGGATCTGCTGCTGGCGATTCCAGCCTTCGTATTGTCGGAGCTGCAGGCCGGGTTCGAGATCGGTTTTCTGATTTACATTCCGTTCATCGTCATTGATCTGATCGTGTCCAACCTGCTGCTTGCGCTTGGCATGCAAATGGTCTCGCCCATGACCATTTCGCTGCCGCTCAAACTGTTGCTGTTCGTCCTTGTCCAGGGCTGGACGCGGTTACTCGACAGTCTGTTCTATTCCTATCTGTGAGGCTGCCGTGGAAGCGCTGGAGTTGTTCAAACAGGGCATGTATCTGGTGGTGATTCTTACCGCACCACCGCTGCTGGTCGCGGTGCTGGTGGGCGTGTTGACGTCGCTCGTACAAGCCTTGATGCAGATCCAGGACCAGACCCTGCCCTTTGGCATCAAGCTGGTCGCCGTGGGCGTGACCCTGGCGGCGACCGGCCGCTGGATCGGTGTTGAATTGATCCTGTTCATCAACACCGCGTTCGACCTCATCGCGCGCACCGGAGGCGCCGTTTGATGCCATTCAATGCCGAGTATTTGTTCGAACTGATGCTCGGTATCGCGTTAGCCATGGCCAGGATTCTACCGTGCATGATGCTGGTGCCAGCGTTTTGCTTCAAATACCTCAAGGGGCCGCTGCGTTATGCCGTGACCTGCGCGGTTGCGATGGTTCCAGCGCCGAGCATCGGTCGGGTGTTGTCCGGACAACATGAGAACTGGCTGATGATCGGCGGTTTGTTGCTCAAGGAAATGGTCCTGGGCGTTCTGTTGGGGTTACTGCTGTATATGCCTTTCTGGATGTTCGCGACGGTAGGCGCCTTGCTCGACAGCCAGCGCGGCGCCCTCAGCGGCGGCCAGATGAACCCTTCCCTCGGGCCCGACGCGACGCCACTGGGCGAGTTGCTGCAGGAAGTGCTGATCATGCTGGTCATCCTGTCCGGCGGCCTCTCGCTGATTACCCAGGTCATCTGGGACAGCTACATCATTTGGCCGCCCACCGCATGGATGCCTATCATGACGGTAGAGGGGCTGGACATATTGCTTGGCGAGCTGAACAGGACCCTGCAGCACGCATTGCTTTACGCGGCGCCGTTCATAGGCCTGTTGCTGCTGATTGAGGCCGCTTTCGTCATCGTCGGTCTTTATGCCCAGCAACTGAATGTTTCGATTCTGGCGATGCCGGCCAAGAGCGTTATCGGTTTGCTGTTTCTGCTCGTGTATCTGCCCACGCTCCTCGATCTGGGTAACGCCGAGGTCGGACGCTGGTTCGATTTGAAGTTTCTGCTGAACCTGTTGGTGAAAGTGCCGTGAGCGAAAAAACCGAAAAGGCGACGCCAAAGAAAGAACGCGACGCGAGGGAAAAAGGCCAGGTTGGGCAGAGCCAGGACCTGGCCAAACTGCTGGTGCTGATGGTGGTCAGCGAAGTCTGTCTGGGCATGGCCGAGGAAAGCATGACGCGCCTCCAGCACCTCACCGAATTACCCTTGCGACGACTGAACGAACCCTTCGCCAGTACTGCCATCGAGCTCAGCGGCACAGCGCTGTGGACACTTGTTTCCTTCATCGTGGCCAGCGTCGGCGTGGCGATTCTGATACGCCTGGCCGGCACCTGGATGCAGATCGGATTTCTCTTTGCGCCCAAGGCCCTGAAGGTCGATCTCGGCAAGCTCAATCCAATCGGCCAGATCAAGCAGATGTTCTCTAAACAGAATCTGATGAACCTGCTGTTGAGCGTCCTCAAAGCGCTGGCCATTGCGGTCATTCTGTATGTCTCGATCATGCCCATCCTGGGCAAGCTGGTGCTGTTGGCCGACACCGATCTCGTCACCTACTGGCGCTCGTTGCTGGAGGTATTTCAGAACATCTTGCGCAACACCTTGGGCCTGTTGCTGGTGATCGGCATGGTCGACTTTGCCCTGCAGAAATATTTTCACGCCAAGAAATTGCGCATGAGCCACGAAGACATCAAGCAGGAATACAAGCAGTCCGAAGGCGATCCGCACGTCAAAGGCCATCGTCGTCAGCTGGCGCACGAACTGCTCAACTCCGAACCCAGCACGGCCCCCCGGCCGGTCGAGGATGCCGACCTGCTGTTGGTCAATCCGACCCACTACGCGGTGGCACTGTTCTATCGACCAGGCCAGACACCTTTGCCACTGATTCATTGCAAAGGACAAGACGATGATGCACTGGCGCTGATCAAACGCGCCCAGGACGCCAAGATTCCGGTGGTCCAGTGTGTTTGGCTGGCACGTGCGTTGTACACCGTTCGCACGGGTCGCCATATACCGCGCGAAACCCTGCTGGAAGTTGCCCACATCTATCAGGTCATTCGCCAGCTTGATGAAGTCACCGAGGAAATCATCCAGCTCGAAACCCACTGAGCAACCATTGCAGTCATAAAACTTTAATACCGGCGCGCTTTAATGGTGGTCAAAACTTCTGGAAGTTTACCCCATGCATTCGTCGAGCTCGCGCTTCCAATCCCCGGGATCGATCCCACTCTCAGAGCAAACGAACACGTGGTTATTGGAGGCCGCTGAGCGGCTCGGCATTCCCTCTGCGCAGGCACGAGCGTTCTCCCGTAGCGCCCAACTGTCGTTGCCGGGGCTGACCTTGCAATTGTCGCTCTGGCAGACGTCGCCTGTGCAGCAGTGGGTGGTGTTGGCTCTGCTGCCACGCCCCAACGGTTTGCCGGTTGAGGTCTGGAGCGAGTTGCTGCTGCGGTCCAATTGCGCCATATCGGCAATGAGCAGTAGCAGCGTGAGCCTGAACGACAGCGGTGACGCCGTGCTCGTGCTGCGCCTTATCTCGCAGCCGCAACATCAGCGTGAATTGCTTGCCGATGAGCTGAGCCATCTCTTGTCCGTCGGCGAAAGCCTCGTGGCGGGTGCCACCGCACTTCAAGATAACCAAGGCGGCGCACCCGGGCCCGTCACCACGGCACCGAGGCAAGATGAGCGCGCGGGGCAACAGGCGCAGGCGGCGATGAATCGGGAATGGCATCGTCCATTACTGATCGCTGCGCTGCAGCACTTGGACATCGCCGCCCCACCCTTCGAGCAGATATTGACCGTCGGCGTGATCCAGGCCAACGGCCGTGCCTATGAAGTGATTGCCGACAGTGACCACCAACATCTGCTGATCAGTACGCCGCTGCCAACTTCGCTGAACACGGCGACGCAACGCGAACGCGCATTACTGGCCAACCTGCACCTGATGATGCTGACCCAAGCTGCCGTGGTCCTCGCGCCACACGGCAGCGCGTTACAGGCGCGCTGGAACAGCACAGGGCTGGATGGTCAGGCATTTGCCGAATGGCTGCTGGACTTCGGTCAACTGGCCGAGAGCTTCATGCAGACCCCAGCCATTCGCCCAGCAAGGAACATCCCATGGACCCGATAACCCCAAACCTGGGACGCATCCTGCCAGCACCGCAAATCGAGTTGCGGCATCGTCATCCCACCGCTGATGCAAATGCTTTGGAACGCGGCGAGGCACCCGCTCACTTGCCTGACTTCACTTCGCGCGCCCGCGCGCATGTGACAGGCCTGAGCCAGGCCTTCCATCGCGACTATCTGGCGCCGGCAGGCAGAGCCACGGGCGCCCTCTGGGAAAGCGCCAAGGAACACGGCGTGGCCCTGGGCAACAAGGTCGGACGCGGAGCAAAGCTCGCGTTGAGCGACAGCATGGCTAATTTGCCTTCCGGCCGCACAACGCTTGCCGCTGCGGGCCATACGGTCCAACAGATGGTCAACTGCGGAGCGCCTACCTATCTTCGCGAGTTGGCGTTCATGCATGCCTACAGCGCGCTCAACGAAGGGCTCGCGAAAAAAAGCCCGGGGGCAATGCTGACTTTGCAGGCCGCTGTCTCACTGACGACCATTGCCACCCAGCTCTACGTACGCCAACCGCGCCTGGATCGTCTCGCCGCCGATTCCAGCGATGCGGTACGCGGGCACTTCGCCCTCAGCGAAGCGAAATGGAACGCTCTGCCGCCCGATAAACAAGACACGCTGCGCCTGCAGATGAAGCGCGATTCGCGCAACATCACCCGCAACCAGGTCGTCGCTGAGGCGCTGTATCTGGGTATGGGCGCCATGGGCGTTGCGCGTGGTGACGGCGCGCTGAGCGCGAGGGTTTTGGCCACTCAGCTACGCGACGTGATTTATGCTCTTTCTCGCGAAACCATGCAGGCCACTTTCAGCATGACCGCCCCCCAGGACGACACCAAGACCTACGGGGTCGACGAGGATAATATGCCGACGCTCGGCTGGGCCTACGGTGCCATGACCTTGAGCATGGGTTTCATGCTCGACTCCATCAGTGAACAGGTCTTGCCACCGGGCCAGACGTTGACGAGTCCGGCACTGCTCGGGCCGGATCAGCAACCGCTGTTGGGCGAAGCACTGGTCGCTTCCATCCAATCCCTGGCCGGCACGCGCGCGGCATTCAACACCGTTGTCGCGACCCTCGACAACCATCTGCAGCGGCATTTCGACACGCGCCAGGTGGGCACCAACCAGGAGTTGAAACCGAACCTGCCGCTCAAGGATTATGGCCGGGTCTTGGACCAATCCCCCGCCCGAGTCGCCTGGGCCAGCCTGGCTGGCGCAATCAATATGGCCACCGGCGAAGCACTGCGCGGCAAGGTTGCGCCCGCCCTCTCCGGCTTTCTCGGGAATATGGGGACCGCAGCGGCGATGGGTTTGGCCTATCGCACCGTCAATCAAACATTCCAATCCCACGCGAGTGTGCGCAAGGCCGTCGACAAACAAGCGGCGACGGCTGCTGCCGGGCAACAGCAAGCTTGAACCGCAACGCCGCGCCGCGCGGTCGACAGTTCAAGCGTCGCAAAAGGAAGGGAAACTGCGCCAGCAATCGCTACTGGCGCAGCGGATGGACGGTCATTCCAAGGGGCTCAAGCCTGCCAACAGCAATTGATGTTGGCAGATATTATCGAGCACCGCGCGACCATGGGAGAATGACGGCACCGCATGCCAGACAACGAAGTCGCGGTGGGCATCGAGAAACAGAAAATAGTCAGGGAACAGGTAGGATTGCGTGAAGCGCCGCTCCAGCGCCTCACGCAGTTGCTGGGGCTGCAGCGCGCGACTGTCGATGTGCAACGCTATACCCCAATCATGGTGCTCATGGCGACTCACGAAAGAAACACCCGTTGCTACCGGCCATACCGCTGTCTGCCCAGCAGCCACCCGTTCGTAGAACTCCGCTTTCCCCGAGACTTGTATCATGGTGCTCAATCCCGCAGTGGCACGACAGTATAGTCCGCGGTGTCCTGCGGATTTTCCAGGCCAGTACGCATGTCCGCTGGCCACCAGATCACCAGCTCCCGGTTATTGGAGTCGGGACGGTCGCAGGACCGTCCAGAACAGCCGCCCGAGGTCGTCGAGCAACCGGAGAGCATCACACACAGAAGGCCGAACGCAGCCCAGTTCATCTTGGTCATCGAGTTGCCTCCTTGAGTAATGAGTCGCGAAGGGTCGCATTGCTCTTGAGCGACTGGGGATTACGCACCGCGACATAGACTTCGCTTTGTTCCCCAGGCTGCAACCAAGCGCGAGGCCATGCACTGACACCCAGCACCCAGCGCCCGCCACAACTGCTTTCATCGATACGCAGCGGTTTATCACCCGTATTGCGCGCGACCACCACGCCAATGCTCCAGGCATTGCGCCCATACCACTGGCTGCGATCGGCGTCGATGACCAGGCCCTGTTGCGGCGCGCATAAAGTGGCCGGCGCGAATAAAGGCTCGTTACTCGGGGTAAAACCAGTCGGTTGCACATCACTCAACAACTGAGTGAAGGCGCGCTGAATATCAACGCGAGTGGGTTGCCCATCGCCATGGCGCCCGTCGATCCGCTGAGCGGTGGAATCGATATCTTCCGGGTTACCGCTTTCGACATAACGTGCCGGGTCAATCTGGTTGCCCACCAGCCGAGGCGTAAGAATGAACAAGCGTTCTATCTTGTTGGTGCTGCGGCTACTGGACGTGAACAGCAATTTGCCAATGAGCGGAATGTCACTGAGCCACGGGATTTTGCTTACCTTGTCGCTCGACTGCAGAGAATGAAAACCACCGACGACCAACGATCCACGCTCGGCGATGACCGCCTGAGTGCTGACGCTGCCATTACGCACGCTGGGTTTGGTGCCATCAAGCAGCGATGCTTCGATTTGTCCGTCCTCGATATCGAGGATCAACTGCACCTGCGTCTTGCCATTGTGCTGCATCGAGCGCGGAACTACTTGAAGGCTGGTACCGGCAGTAATCGGCTGGATATCGGCAACACGCTCTCCCGTCGCGGTGAGGAACTCGGTCCGGCTGAAATCGATGACAGCGGGCTGGTTCTCCAGGGTGAGGATCGAAGGATTGCTGATCACCGTCGCCGCCCCCTTGGCTTCCAGCGTGCGGACCGCCAGGGCGAATCGCCCGGCATTTTCGGCCGACAGCGTCGAGCTGCCTGACTCAAGCAAGGACCCTCTGACGTTGGTCCCTCCGGCCCAGACATTCCAGTTGCTGGACAACTCGTTCAACTCGTCGCGGTCGATGTCGTAGATCACCGCGTCGATTTCGATCAGGTTGCGCGGCACATCAAGCTGCCTGACCAGGTTTTCGTACAAGACTCTACGCTTGGGCGAGTCGTAGATCAGCACCGCATTGTTGCGTACGTCGGCTGCGACCCGTATCCGCGACCTGCCAGCGGAGCCACCCTTGTTCTGAGCGCCGCCGCTGGCGCCGGCAATCACGCGATCCAGGGTTTGCTGCAACTGATCATCGGCCAAGCCGCCAAGCAAACTTGGCGTGCCCGCGAAGCTGCTGGCGCCGCTCGCGCCAGCTCCCAATCCTGCGCCTTGCAAGACGTTAAAGACGCTACCTGATCCGCCTTGCGAGCGGCTGTCCAGCAGCTCCTTGAGGATCGTGGCTACCCCTGAAACGGTCAGCTGTTCATCACGGTAACTGATGGTGCGATCGGCAGCGTTCGCGTAACGCAACGGTAAGACCACGACGTCTTGCTTTTCCTCGGGCTTGTCGACGTTGCTGCTGTAGTCGCGAATGAACTGAACATACCGAGCAGGTCCGCTGACCAACACCACGCCCTCATCCGGCAGGACTCCCCAGCCAAATCGTGAATCGAGCAAACCGAGTTCAGTCAATGCGCCCTTGAGGTCGTCAACGGCGTCCGGGGATACCTCGATTCGCTCGGTTATCTGATCACGGGCCGGGCTGACGTACAGGGTGTTGTTGTAGACGAACCATTGGAACTGATGCTGCTGGCTCAAACGATCAAGAAACGCCTGCGGGCTGTCCGCGCGGATACGCCCCTCGACGATGCCTTCAATGGGGTCCATCTCAAGGTTGACGCCAAACTCTCGGGCAAATGCTTCAAGAACGCTTGAAAGCTCGGTCTGTTGCGCGTCGAACGCATAGGCCGTTTGTTTCCACGCTGGCGGTATCGCCGCGAACGCTGGGGCACTCAGTCCCAATAACAGCCACGGTAACCACCGGTAGGCCTTACGCATATCACACTCCAGTGTGCCAATTAGTTGCTAGACGGGACTCGGCCGAAGGCGAATCAAATAAGGTTTTATGCATCAGGCTAAGCATGGCTGCGCGCTGATTGGCCAGGGTCTGCAAGACCTCCAGTAGGGCCTCGACCGAACTCGACGGGGCCATCCAGTGCACCAGCACCAGACACTGGCTTTGCGGATCGGTACCCAGTGCCCCCGGACAACGGCACGCAACGCTCGCTCCCCCCTGCCCCAGGATGCTCATCAATCGATCAGGAGCGCTGGCATCAAACGGATCCAGCACGTCGATGCTGCAGCGGATTCCGCCTTCGACCCAGGCAAGCTGCACATTCGCATCGTCAACCCAGCAATCCAAAGGGGCGACCGAACAGTCATCGAGCCACCGGTTCAGTCGCGCGCTGAAATCACTGAATTCCATCAATGATCGCTTTGGTCATGCCGTGATGGGCGCGCATGCCCTCGCCCATGACAACGGTCGCGGTGGCTACCGATTGGCTCGCTTGAGCGAAAGCCCTGATGTCTTCAATGTTGCCGCTCTCAGCAGCAGCCAGTGCGGCATCATTCGCCGTTTCGTGAGCGTTGGAGAAATTCTTCTCCAACTGGTTCTGGACGGATTTAAAGTTGATCATGCAGACATCTCCTTGAGAATTTACGCAATATGAGTGGCGGCGCCTCTCTTGCTGGTTCCAAAAGAATGGGCGACTTCAAAATATGATGGGATTGCCGAAGTGTTATGTTGCGACCTGAAATGAGCGTTGTAGACCGGCCCAATCAACGTCGTACTCGCCGGTGTCGGTGCTCAGGCGAATAGACTGGACCGGCATCGTGGTGTCTTCTTTCAACTGCCACAGAGTCGAAGAGCTGTTGGCCGCCAGCCAAGCTTTCACCTCGACTAAAAGCTCGGGATGACACCTCAACGTGGCGCTACCCATCGGGTATGCCTGGGAGGCCGCCAGATGTTCCAGCAAGATCCTGGCCCGCTCTCTGGGCTGACATTCATCGAACAGTCGGCCGATGACGACATTCAACAAATCCCGGCAAACGTCGACCGCACGGCTCCTGCATTGTTGGCGTTCGGCCTCCAGCGCCTCCAACAAACGACTGGCTTGGTCCCAGAACTGAGCCAGCGCTCGATCCAGATAATCCTGCCGCAGTTTTTCTGCCTCCAGTAGCAACGCATCCGCTTCGGCTCGCGCCTGCGACATCACATCAGCGGCTGTCCGGTAGTCAGCGAACTGCTCGTGACGGACGACCAACTCGCCCCCCGCCTCGTGATCGCCCAAGGACAAATTTCGTCGAATCAACATGTTTGACGTTCAACCTGTATGTCTGTCATGCCCGAACCCTCCACAACACAGACCGCCACAGCGCATCGAGTTTGCGGGCGGGAATGTTAAAAGCAGGCTCTGGTGCCTCCTCGGGGGGCCATAAAAGGCGCAGGCGCGACCAGCACCGCTCGCCCAGCCAGCCGGCCAGTATTGCGCGGGGGTCAGTGACGTTCTCATTCAACCAGAGCCCTGGGCGTAGAGCCTTGGCTACACCACGACACCCAAGACCACTGTTCATCGGACAATTGATCATTTGGCGCGGCAAGACAGATCGCGTGCACCAGAGCCAAAGCCTGCAACCTTTGGGCTTCTGTCAAAGACAGCCATTCGATTACGTTGGGCTCTGGCTCGGGCGGTGCCGAGGGGGGGATGCCCAGCAAGGTCAGCAACGCGTCGTGTCGGCTGCGCCAGACGCCCATGCAAACATCAAAATCAATCCCCCATTGCTCCCCCACGCTGGACTTCCACTTCGGGTGCATCCAGCGCCACGTACAGCACCACCACCCGACCCACTGCTCATCGGTCATAGCTGCGCGGGCAAGCCGGTTGGCCTACGCCTGGCGCGCAAGCGTGCTAACAAGGCCTGGCGCCAGTCTGGACGCAGCATCAGGACTGCCCCCCCCGCCATGGACACCAGGCACAGCGGCAAGGCAATGACCATCACCCACCAGAAGCCGGCATCCTCGCTGTCAATCAGAAACGGTCCGAAAGGCACAAGATGCTCCGGGTCCTGAAACTCCACCGATGGCACGAATACAATCGAAAATTTCTTTGTGGCGCTGCTGTCCTGACTCATCCCTGGAATGCTGCTGGCAACCATCTGTTGAATACGCCCGCGGACACTGTCCGGATCCAGCGTCGACGCCGCATACTTGATGAATACCGAGGCGGAAGCCGGCTGAACCGGCTCCCCCGGTGCGATGCGCTCCGGCAAGACGACATGCACACGAGCCACGATGACCCCGTCAATCTGGGACAGCGTTGACTCCAATTCTTGCGACAGCGCATAGATGTAGCGAGCCCGCTCTTCCAGCGGTGTGGAGATGACCCCTTCCTTTTTAAATATCTCGCCAAGACTGGCCCGTGTCTGATTCGGTAGACCGGCAGCATCAAGCACCCTCACCGCACGGTTCACATCACTATTGGCGACGATTACGGTAACGCCGGCTTTCTCCATCTGCTTACGAGCCGTTATATGCTCCTGAGCCAACTTGGCGATTACTGAGTTGGAATGCTGCTCGGTCATGCCGCTGAACAATACGGTGTCGTCGCTGCATCCGGCGAGCGCCAGGAAAGCCAGAACCGTTAATAAGCCGGGGACTTTCACGAAGAACCTATTGCAGATTGGTCAGTTTATCGAGCACTTGTGCGCCTTTACTCACGACCTTGGTGGTGAGCGCCGTTTGTAATGAGTACTGGGAAAGGGTTCCACTCATTTTCAATATATCCATCGGATCCATTGAAACGGATGCGGACTTCATCGCGCGCTCAGCCTGATGCGACAGTTCGACTTGGCCAGTGAGACGATCCGAAATCGCGCTCATCAGGCCACTTGCTAGGCCAGCAGGCTCGTGGTTGTCGCGCAGGGCACTGTCAAACAGATCGACATCAGCTTGAGGGGGAGCGGAAACCATCTCCAGCTCATGGTCAGGTGCGGCGTTCCTGAATGAATTCACGTTGGAAATGGTCACCGGGTTTCTCCTGTAGAACGTAGACGATGGACTGGGAACTGGCTTTTCAGGACTACGCTACGCTGGCGCGCATCACGTCAACGACGTTCTGAGCAGCCTGAGAAGCCGTATGCTCGCCTTGACTCATCGCAATGCCAGACGGCGCACCGGAAGCGATTCCCAACCCCAACTGCAACCCTTGTTGAAAAGCCTCCATGCCTGCGGTGCTATTTAACATCTGGCGCAATTGGTCTATCTCACTCGTGCCACTCGATGGCGCGGGACTGCTGCCGAAACCACCTTGTCCGCCTCCCATCATCCTTTCATTATCCGGATAATCGGTTTTATTGGGCCCGCCCGCCATATGTTGAGAGACCTGCTCGAGTGCCTGCTTGAATTTAGCGGTTTCGCCACTAGTCAGATAATTGTCTTCGTCCAGTTCTTTACTCCATGACCCGGAATCGGGCGCTCCGAAGGTGGCCATGTTTTTATCCATATAGTCAGCCACTTGCTGAAGCAACGGTTTGTCAGCCTTGGAGAAAGTCGTGCCGTCGCCTTTGGGCTGCAGTGCGTTGTTCAGCGCGGACTGGCCCAACCCACTCGCCACCTCAGCCATGAGGTCCTTACTGTCCCTGCTTCCTGCATTGGCGATAAAGTTGCTACCCATCTTTTCTTTAACAACGTCCATCAGGGCATTTTTCAGGGTCTCTTGAGGGTTTGCAGCCAAGCTCATAAGACCCAGTCCACCATTTTGGGAAAGTTTGTCATTTACCATCTTTCCCAAGGGACTATTAAGATCCGCTTTCCCGCCGGACATCAGGGAGTTGGCTAACTCCGTAATGACACCTGACAAAGAAGGCGAGGCATTGGATGAACCGCTGTTTTTAGAAGAAGAAACACCAGAAGCACCTGTCCCGCCCATACCGGGGGCGACCAAACTGATAATAGGATTCAGCATTTTTTAGACTCTCACTGATATGAAGCCCTTACGCCGCTACAAACGGTCGGGCGGGGGCTCTTAATAGCTAATGCCTTTCATCGTCTGAGCAACGTTGGAAATAGATTTGTTCGCCGTATCGGCTTGAGCACCAGCGATAGAAGCCAAGGTATTCTGCATCAAGTTCTGCTCAGCTGCCTTGTTCTGCAGCGCAATCATTTGAGCCTGTTTCTTGTCCATACTTTCCATCGCCGCCATTTGTGCAGACGCGGCATCGCCTCCTCCAGACATATGCGTCGCCTGAGACTGCTGCGCGGCGTTCCCTTTAGTGTTATTCGCCTCTTGTTTGGCGCCCTGAAATGCATTGACGCCCGCATTTGCCGCACTACCGATGGTGCTGGTAATGCTGGAAAATGGATTAGTCGAGATTGGCATGATAAAGACTCCTCATACGCTAGCGAAATTGCTAGGTAATAATAGGTGGGAAGTTCTCTAAATCAGGTTCCAATTTTTTTTCAAGCGTTGAGGCCTTGCCAAATACGTCTAACGATTTGATGCGATGATAGAGTGTTCTACGAGGTATACCCAATTCCACACTCACCGCATCAATCGAGTGCCCGTGACGCTTGAGGGCCTCTTGAATAAGGATACGTTCGATAGCCCGCATTTGCGCCTTGAGCGTGCGCCCCTCGATCTCCGCGCTTGAGCCAAGGGTTAACGACGGCAGCCCCAGAACAAATCGCTTGGCCGCGGATTTCAACTCGCGGATATTCCCCGGCCACGGATGACCCAAGAGCGCTTGCATGAGTTCGGGCGATATAGCCCGAGGCGCACACCCCAGGTCTTGCGCAGCCGCGGTCACGAACTGGGAAAACAGCGGAACGATGTCTTCGCGACGGTCACGTAGCGCTGGCAACTGGATCGTCAGCACGTTGAGTCGAAAATACAGATCGCGCCTGAACTCGCCCCGATCCACCAACTCGGCCAAGGGCCGCTGAGCTGATGCAATCACACAGATATCCAGCGGAATGACCGTGGTAGAGCCCAAGCGCTCAATCGCTCGCACCTCAAGGACACGCAGCAACTTGGCCTGCAAACTGAGCGGCATGCTATCGATTTCATCGAGGTATAAAGTCCCGCCCTGCGCAGCCTCGATGTAGCCCTTTCGCGAGCGATTAGCCCCGGTGAACGCACCGTTGACCACACCAAACAATTCACTTTCGGCCAGTGACTCCGGGATTGCCGCACAGTTCATCGCGACAAAGGCCCCCTTGCGCCCAGACATTGAATGGATACGCTGAGCCAGAGTGTCCTTGCCGGTCCCCGTCTCCCCGGAAAGCAACAGATCGACACCAAGCAGTGAAGTACTTTGGGCGATGACCTTGATATCAGGCGCTTCGGTTATGTTGTCAGGTCCGCAGTAAAAGTAATCGCACACACCCATATAAACCCCGTGATCGGCACTACTTCATACGGCCCCGTTGCAAGCACGAGGCGAAGCATGGCCATAAGCTGCGCGATCATTACTTATGATCGCAGGTCGGACAGACCCGTTACACCAAGCCTGACGGCTGCACGCGCACTGCGCCTACAGTCTATTTATTGATCCAATGCCACGGCAGATCCAAAAGTGCGTGTGTGACGC
Organism: Pseudomonas sp. R151218B TE3479; assembly: GCF_053629195.1. Classification (NCBI taxonomy): domain Bacteria; kingdom Pseudomonadati; phylum Pseudomonadota; class Gammaproteobacteria; order Pseudomonadales; family Pseudomonadaceae; genus Pseudomonas; species Pseudomonas sp. R151218B TE3479. The sequence continues at coordinate 4,019,971 of NZ_JBRJHV010000001.1, read as the reverse complement.
GCGCTGCGACCAGTTATTCCATCGAGTGCAGATGATATTTTTTGAAACAATTTGAATGGCTACTTGGCACTATCGTACTGACCAGTATTCTCTGGTCACTGTCGGTGCTTCTTCTTGAAAGCCACTCAACCACTGGTGCTTTAGGGCGGCAGAGAATACCGCTCACCTAAAGTCTGTCAATCGCCGACGGTCATTTTAATGGTATTACTTCACAGTTCGGATACAACGCGGTTTGACCGGAGCCCTCGAGAAAGTTCGATAAACATTTTACGCTTGGCGTTATTTTTAAAAAAAACATGGAACCTGCTCGGCGGCATGCACCACTCAGTACTTGAGACAATTCAACACAAATAAAAAAGAACAACTGTTTCACCTTCAAACAGCTCAGAGAATAAAAAATGAGTAAAGAGCGCTACCACCGTTTGGTTACTGATATCTGTCAGCTTTGTCAAATTCCTGTGACTGCGGTTGACTTCGATCTGGTTCAGCTAAACGTGAAAGGCATTGCCTTCAGTTTTGCCAACTTAGCCGATACCGTCATGATTCACGCAGACTTCGGTCCGTTACCGGATCGACGCAGAGATGCCATCCTACTTCAGCTTATGAATGTCAATTTTCATTTATTCAACGGAGACCGTTCCTGTTGCTTTTCACACAACGACGACACGGGCCAAGTGCAGTTCAGTTGCACAGTCGAGCTGACCCAGATCGGCGCCCCCCAGTTTGTGCAGTTGCTGGGGCATATCGCTGAATATGCGCAATCATGGCAGCACTGCTACTTTCTCGATGAAGGCGCAAAACGCGATTCCTCGGCGCGCACGAATCTGGGGGGATTATGATAGGTCTGACGCTACCCGCAGGAAATTTTCCCTTCACCCCAACACAGTCCACACTTGGGGTAAATATCCCTTTGACGCCCACTCGTGCTCGTGCGCCCGTCAACAACCCAGCCCCCCAAGCTCATCAGCCGCCACAACCTGGACAGCCCTCCCCCGCGCTAGCCAGGGAGGCCGCGGTGTTGGCACCCCGACTGGGGCAGTCCGGCTTTGACGTCGCGATAGCCAAACAGCGCATGGTTCTGGAAGGTAAGTATTTACACGAGCACCCTGGTACTCCTTACGCCGATATAAGTGACAAGCTATTTGCAAGAACCAATGGAAAAGCGCCCGAATCCATGACTGGACGCTTGCTGATCGACGCCAAGGAGGCGCAACAGACGCTGATCCGCGAGCTGGAACAACTGACGGAGGATCCACAACAACCACCGGACCTGGAGGCTTACCGCAAAGCGCTGACAGAGGCTGTACGCGCGCAAACTGATTTACTTGGCGCACACGTCGCACTCTACGACCAGGTATTGACCGACCCACAGCTATCGGCCGCCGACCGACAACACATAGAACGTAGCGAAAACGCCTTCTCGCTTCATGCCCAACAGACTGTGAACTCGATCCCAGGCGCTTTAAAAACGGCCTTGACCAAAGCGGACGCAACGGTCAGTGCGCTGAAGCAATTGAAACAACCGTCAGAGGACTGGGAAAACATCAGCCAGATGCTCGGTGAATTGGTCGAGCACACATCAGTCGATGGCGAGTTCAAGGATGCACTGGATAACGCCAAGCTTCCGGCCAGGCTTCAGCAGCTCCATCAACACAACGAAGGCTGGGGAGCGACTGCCAAGGCGGTCGTCGCAGGCGCCGTGCCACAAATGCTCGCGTCGGGCCTGGCGTTCGGCTTCGCGCGGGCGGTCGTGGAGTCAGCGGTTCCCAACCTCAAGGCCCAGGCATTCGCCACCGCACCCGTGATGGCGGCGGCACATGAGGTGGGGGTCAACCTGCTCAAACCCATGAGTCAAGAGATGATGGGGGGATGGTCGCTTAAACCCGTGAGCGCGTCAGAGGTGATTCCAAACCCTAACCCACGGGTTATTGTCGATGGCGAGCTCAAGCCCCTGCCCGCAGAACAGAAAGATGCCGCCATGCAGGAGGTTGAACAACTGCGCAGCCGCCATCTCAACGCCCAGCAAGCCAACAAGAATGGAACCGGCGTTGGCGAGGCTGAAGCCTTCGGCGCGTTTGGCCTGGCACAAGGTATCCGCAAAGGCATAGGACTAGCCAAGCCGCATATTCCAGTCGATCAATTTGGGCCGCGCACGCTGGCCTCCATGGCGGGCGGCCTGTTCATGGGAGGTGTGCAATCGGGCGCGCAGCTACGCAGTAGCGTTTCTGATCGGCGCGGGCGCGAGCTGCCGACCCACACCTTCAAGGACGTCGACAAACCGTTGGCGAATCGCTTGGCGAAAGCGGCTTCGGACGCGGTGCTGGCCAGCGACCCGAGCAATCCCGGGGTCCGTCAAAGCCTGTTCAGTAAAACCTACGGTTCACTCGTCGGGTTGGGCAGTGCAATGGCGGTCAGCTCAGCCGCGCGAGCCTTTGGCTCAGACACGGCGAAACAGCGATTCGGCCAGGTACTCCTGGCTGCGTTGGGCTCGCCGGCCCTACTTATTCCGGCGTATGCAAGCTTTCAGGCGGGCGCGGAAACCGACGCCCATCAGGCGGCTCTTGAAAAGGAGCGAAAAACGCAAGAGTTGCCCGGGCCAGGCGCCCCCGCTCAAGTACCGGCGTCCAACTTCCCACGCACACAAACGGCAATGCAGAACATCCGGTCGCCCGACCGGGCCGATTTACCGCACGGGTCCATGCCGGGAACATGGGGCAGAGCTGCAGAAAATACCTACCATCGTATCCGAGGGGGGTTGCAAGTCGCGTCCCAGGTTCCGACGGAACTCACCGAACTTGCCATCAAGAAAGTTGCCGCACACTTGGACGAGGGCTCTGATGACGTGGCGGACCCACAACCACCCGGAGCTTTCCCGAAAAAGTGACGCGGCTCCATCGCCTCCGGATAACTGGACACTTCAGCCGGCAGACACATCACCCCCGTGCTGTCGGTTGAGTCTTATCGACATGTCCTACGCTAGAGCACGCATCGCTCTTGCAGCAGGCACCGGGCCAGGGTCCGAGCGGCCGACAGAATCCGCTCGACCTGTTGGTCCATTTCCACATTGGACAACCCATCGATGCTCAGCTCGAGGACCCGCAGCTTGTGACCACAGACCGACCCCAGCCAGGCGAGGCTTGGGATCGCTTCGACTTCGACATCCAACAAAAAGCAATTTGGACACACAGGGCTTAGCAACTGCTTCGCCTGGCCGCGAGAAGGCGTCCCCGATTGCGTCGGCTTCGCCCCTGACTGCAGCCAGTCGCGCATCAATTCCGCTGGACGATGGACTGCCAGATACGCAACCTGATCCCAATCGTCCAAGGCAACGTGCACCTGATCAATGATGTATTTGGGTAACGACGCACTGATGACAATAACCACCCCGACATCCGCCGAAGGCTCCTTGATCCAAGCTGCTGCTTGTGACATCACATCCATCGCACCCACTCCCATTAATCTGCACCTATTGCACTACCTGATCCCAGAGAGCAAACCTGTCGCCAGACGCCCCCCCTCGATCTTTCGTGCGCCAATACTCTGTCAACCGTTACGGAACAGGCTTGCCGCCGCCATTGCCACGTTCATGTTCCCAGCCTGGCCGGATGCCGATATTAAAACCTGTTCAGATCAACCCAAGGCTCAGTGCTTTAAGCGTGGCCGCTGCGCGTGTGGTGCATTGAAGCTTGCGGAACATGTTTTCAACGTGAGTGCGCACCGTACTCGGGCTGATTCCAAGCTGACGCGCTATTTCCTTGTTGCTGCCGCCCTCACTGATGCAGCGCAATATTTGTGCTTCACGCTCGGAGAGCGGGTTGCTATTTGCTCTGGGTTGGGCGATGGCGCGATTGCCCTCGGCGCTCAAGTCAGGTTGCCGCGGTTGCTGGCTGCGCAATGCCTCCAAAGTCAATGTTGCAACTCGCAGTCGATAGCGAATCAGCCCTGAATCGCCTTCGAAGCCGCGGATATAGTCGCGGCCATCGAGCTGTTCATAAGACTGGACTAATCCCCGAGCTGCCAACGAACGTCCATCGGGCCGACCGCAGGCACCGACGGTCCAATGAGGCACCCTGGCTTTCTTTGCAAAAACGCCGTCTGAAAGCACCCCGGGAATGAGCCAGACATGATGAGCCGCCATGGCTTGGCTCTCGGCATCGCTTGACAGGCAACTAAAACCGTTCAGGTCCATCATGCTCAGCTCCCGGTTATTTATTATTCACGCTTTGTCGACAGGTTCGCCGCTTCATCTTAAGTATATTTATCAGAAAGCGCGTTGCATCTTTTCAATCAAATTCGAAATAATATTTCTCCATCAGCCATACAAACTATTTTTATTTCAAATAGATTAATCCAAACGCAATAAAAGTAACGACGCGCTTATTAAGGCACTTTTCCGACCATGCGCAAGTCAGCCACGTGCCACACCATCGCGTCCCGCTGACGTCGCAAAAGGCATCATCCAGGCCGTTAAGAAGGGCTAATAATTTCGGGCCTCTTCTGCACCCGGATCGAGGGAAGTGCTGCATCTGGATGGATTGCCACCGGTTTCAGGACTGGGTGGCCGGAAGCTCTAACGCAACGCACTTCCCTCACAACGCTCGTCACCCCTGACGAGATTGAGCTCCACCTCCTGCTACCGAGCCGACGGCAAACATCCGTTGGAACCTTTTGCCCGCCTGCCGTCACTCATTGCCCAACAAACAAAACGGCAATCGATTGACCCGTCATCGTGCCTGGCTTCATCCATCAATACCCTAGCGAGATTCACCGCATGTTCTCCCCTGCAATGATTTTGCCCCTCGATCGACGCTTGAATCTGGCAAGCGATACCACACCGGCCAAGGAACCTCGCTCATGCCTATGAATCCCGAGCTGAAAAAGCATCATTTCGATTTTATCGTCTGTGGCGCGGGAACCGCCGGCTCCGTCGTGGCCGGACGACTGGCCGAGAATCCCGAGGTGCAGGTATTGCTCATCGAGGCAGGAGGCAGCGATGACCACCCCCATGTGCTGGAGCCGGGGAACTGGCCGCTGAACCTGGGCACCGAGCGCGACTGGAACTTCGTGGGCGCCGCGAACCCTCATCTCAACGACCGGAAAATCCCATTGAATATGGGCCGCGGCTTGGGTGGCGGATCCAGCGTCAATGTCATGTTGTGGGCCCGCGGCCACAAAAACGATTGGGAAGATTTCGCCGCACTCAGTGGCGACCCGGCGTGGAGCTACGCGTCGGTCCTGAAAATTTATCAACACGTGGAAGACTATCGGGGCACCTGCGATCCGGTGCGTCGCGGCAAGGGCGGACCGGTTCATGTCGCGCCTGTGCGAGACGCCCAGCCGATTGCCAACGCCATGATCAGTGCCGCTGCCGGCATGGGTATACCGGCTTTCGAGAACCCGAACGGCGCCATGATGGAAGGCCGCGGAGGTGCGGCCTTGAACGATCTCATCGTCAAGGATGGGCGGCGCAACTCCATCTACCGCGCCTACGTCGCTCCACGCTGTGGCCAGCCCAACCTCACCGTTCTGACCGATACGCTTGTCAGCCGCGTGCTGTTCAGGGACCAACGCGCCATCGGCGTGCAAACCATAAACAATGGGCAGGCCGAGTGTTTTTACGCCGATCACGAAGTGATTCTTTCACTGGGGGCGATCAACACGCCCAAGGTCTTGATGCAGTCAGGTGTGGGGCCGGAGGAGGAACTGCAGCGCCATGGTATTCCCCTCGTCCAGCATCTCCCCGGCGTTGGCGCCAATCATCAGGACCACGTGTCCTTTGCCGTTATTTTCGAGTACGCGACGCCTCAACCAGTGGGTTATGGCGGCTCGGAGGCGACGCTCTACTGGAGCAGCGAAAGCGCTTTGCATCTCCCCGACATGTTCCACTGCCAAGTTGAATTTCCTGTGCCCAGCACAGAGACCGCCTCACTCGGCGTCCCCGCACATGGCTGGACAATGTTCGCAGGCCTTGCCCACCCGGAAAGTCGCGGCCGGGTCAAGCTCAGCGGCCCGAATGTGACCGATGCCCCGATCATTCAACCCAACACGCTGTCGCATCCCACCGATCGGCGCAACGCACTGGAAAACATCCGTTTTGTCCAGGAACTGGGCGCGCAGGCGCCCTTCAAGGGCTTGATCAAACATGAAAGCCTGCCTGGAAAACTCAACACCCAATCGCTCGAACATTACGCTCGCAACGCTGCCGTTACTTACTGGCACCAATGCGGTACGGCAAAAATGGGGCAGGACGCGATGTCCGTGGTCGATAGTCAACTGCGCGTCTACGGAGTCCAGGGCCTGCGCATTGCCGATGCCTCCATCATGCCCCATATCACGAGCGGCAATACCATGGCCCCGTGCGTTGTGATCGGCGAGCGGGCCGTGGAGGCTATACGGTCCACTTACGAGTTTTGAGCGTCAGCAGGCGCCGGTGACTCTGCTCGAGCCAGCCACTCGCGAGGGCTGCTTCGAGCCGAATCCCGCGGGAGAACCGGGCCTCGCTTGAATTAAACACGGGTGCGTCAACCCATCCAATGAGTTTCACCACGGTCCTGATCATGATTTCAGATATACATAAAAAAACCAGCGCCGCGCACTGGACAGGCAGAGTCCTGGGCGCTCTGGTGGTGTTGGCATTACTTGCCGACGCCGGTGTGAATCTTTTCGCGCCCCAAGTCCTCGCAAAAAACATGGAGCTGACCGGGTTCCCTGATTACCTCTCCCCTGTCATTGGCAGCATCATCCTGGTTTGCACGGTGCTCTACGTGATTCCGAGAACCGCCGTGTTGGGCGCGATACTGGTGACAGGGTTCCTGGGTGGTGCCATTTGCACCCATTTGCGCCTGGGGGAATTCGGCTCTGCTTCGCAGCTCATCAGCGCGCTATTGGGCATTGCGGCCTGGGCTTCGCTTTACCTGCGCAGCAATGCCGTCCGTTGCCTGCTGCCGTTGGCTGAAAGCAAAGGGCGGAAATCACGTTTCTGAGGGCCAGAGATTTATGGACACACGCGTGCGATTGCATTGACCTGCCGATCAAACAGCCGCACAGGTCCAGTCATGAGCTCCTTTGGTTGGCCGCATCCAGCCAATTTTTAACGCGCTCTTTCGGGGCGCGTTTTTTTTCGGTGCCATCGGCCAAGCGCCTGGCAAAGGAAGCAGGTACCGATTATGAAGGCGGCAAGCAGGTGAGCATGGATGCGTTAGGCGGTATTCCACTCGGTCGCCCCTAACCTTCAGGAGCAAATTCCCGAGGTTTGCGGAACCCACATGCCTGAAATCGCCACCTATTCGAGAACTAAAGTTCTGGAAAGCAGATGGAATGACTATCTTAGGCCCGGTTCAATTGAACCCAACGTTCAGCTTTACCCCAGCAACAGCGCCTAAGGCTGGGCATGCCACGTCAGTTTCCGCCCGCCCGTTGAATGAGGTTGTTCGCGACGATATCGATAAAGTCAGCCAGCAAACAGGCATCTGTGGGAAGCACTTGCAGCAGCTCCATGACATCGCTCGGAAGCATCGATGCATTATCGCTTTCCGCCCTGTTGATCCACACAACGCACAGCTGATAGAGATGGGCTATCCAACCAAGGGGCTGAATATAAAAGGGAAGAGTTCCATGATCGGCCCGCTGTTCGGTTTTATTCCGGCAAATCAGCAGCTCAGTGGAAAAGGCGGCACGACATCGGCCGAGACGGAAAAAGCGAATCTGCAGATCGAACAGTGCGTGGCGAACGGCCATGCGGTTAAGGTGCCTTTGGAACTGCCAGCAGCACGTATGGATTACCTGAAACAACATAATTTGATAAGACCGCTTGTTCCACCTGCGTTCGCAAGCACCAAGGAGGATGGTTCCGCGTTTAACTTCACTGCTGAGAAAACAGCAAACGGCACCTATCGAATAGTCACGGACGGTCAGGCTGTTGAAGTGCTAGCACCGAAGGTTCAACCTCACGACAGGCCTGCTCTTCCCTTCACCGCTGACTACGACTTGCTGTTTTTGATGCCGCAATGGGATGACGTCCCACAACAGAGTCAACGACGAGGCTCGGTAAAACCAGCCGCGCTAAACGAGCAACCCGCTGATCTTGGCATTGCCCATATTCGATCGAAATATGAAAATGTCACCGCCAAAGATAAGGCGGGTGCCGCCCCGACTGTTGATTATGTCACCCGCCTCGAGGAACGAGTCATCGGCGACATCAACCACTCATTACGCGGCGAGTTGAAAACACACCTGAATGTTGATGATCCATCAGACTGGAACCTGGTTCATCATGGCTCGGACGAAGGCAATCCAAGTACAGACATGCACAGGAACCTTCCAGCTACCGTCATTGCCCCGCAAGCATTGGGCGAATTTGGCGCCATTGCAGTCATACCTGACAAAGTCACGTTAAACGATTTCCTGGAGGAGGCGCGTGACGCTCACGCAAGCGGTCATACAGGCTATGTGCTGGTTGGAAACAGACGTTGGTTTGATGACGAATTAAAGACTAACGTCGCCAACCGCAGTCAAGAAATCATGCGCAAGCTCAATAGTCAGTCGTCTACCCCTTCACCCCCTGACACTCGTCGCGGGAGTATAGCGTCCGGCCAAGGCAGCCGGCGTGGCAGTCATATTTCCCAGTCTGATCTGGATTTATTGAAAGTGCTTGCCGAGCACCGGCGAATTCAGTCCGGTGTATTGACCGAGTAAATCCTCGCCGACTTATACGGAGCAAATTCATTGGGCTGACGTGGGAACCGGCATAACACTATTGACCACTCATCTGATCGAACCAATTTGCACAAGCGCATGAGGAGAGAATCAAATGATACCGGGTGCAAGTAACTCTTACGTGTTCCGTGGTCACTTGCGGCATGGGCAAGCCATCGAGTCTGCCAAGACTTCGGCTCAATCCGAGCACGTCGCTAAACTTTCACCCGCACATTTGAGTAAAAAGACCCTTGATGCTTTTAAAGAGACCTCCCCCGACAAGATACAGTCGGCCATTACCCATATGGCTGCCGACGCCATTGCCGATGGGACGCTGAATCTCTACTCGACTGAGCACAACGAGGCAACATTCAAGCTATTGCTAAGTCAAGGAAATACCAGCCCGGGCGAATTGCTCGTGCATGCAAGAAAGAATAAGCAACAGCGCTACGACATTTTTGAACTCAAACATAAATCCTATGCATCGGGCCCCACCGAAACCGTCGTGCTCATGGAGCGGTCGCATGAAGCCGTCCGTTCGGCTACCCCTCAACAAGAGGCGATGGAAAAATCGAAAAAAATAAACTCCTTGCTGTCGAAGCTGGGCGGCGGTTTTCACAAACAAAATCTTCCCAGGCTGAGCGAGTATGCTCGAGAGCAGATTCAGAAAAGAGATGCTCAATTCGTCGGCGAGAAGGTGGATAAAGAAGACGTTCGTAAGCGCTATCAAAAGCTTGAACAGGAAAGCCGGCAACTGCCTCCTGCACAAAGAAAAACAGAAGAAGAAATGTGGAAAAGCGCAATAACCGGGGCGGCACTTTTAAAGCGCTCTGGCCTCTCTGCCCGCCATCGCATGTCACTTCGTGAGGGGAGAGCTCCTCTGGAAGCGAAAGCAAGGGCAGCATTGAGTGTCCTCCACGTCCCTATCGGTATGGCACGCAAAGCCTTTGCATCCAAGCAAGTAAACGTCGATAAGAAGGCACAAGAAGAAAAACGCAGACTTGACTCATTACCTAGTGAAAGAAACAAAGGGATCATCGCGTCGCGTCCGAAGCGAGATAGCTTGGAGTCGCTGGCTCTTAGTGATGTATCACTGGGGCCAGACACCAGGCTATCCACAAGACCGAGTCGCGTCGAGTCCGATGCCCCGGATCATTTGACGATCAAGGCCGGCGCCGAGGCTTATCAAGCACTCCCCCCAGAGAAGCGTGCGGCGCTAGATGCGATTCTAGTGCTTATCGAAAACCATGGAGAAGCCGCATTGCCAGACCTTTCTAAAGAAGCACGACATTCCCTCAACGAATTTCGCGAGCTGTCCTCCCGACTTTCCTTCGTGGCCGCCGACGATGGTGAGCCAGTAACCTTGTAACCACCCATAGTCCTGCGCAATGGCTCTACAGCGCCGTCGTGAGCAACAGGCACCCGCCAACCGAGTCACTTCATCAGCGGATAAAACAGTGCCTGTCGAGCAAGCGCCCTTGAATAAACCCGTACTGCCTGTCACATATGAGCAAATGGATCGCTGGGTCGCCTCGATACAACCGACGCTTCTCGAAGAAGCCTTCAGCAGCATCATTGGCATCTTGCGAGGCGGCGCCCCCTTGGCGTTGATGGTCTCGCATGCCACGGGCGTAGAACCGGCCTTTTTGCGTTATTACCGGGCGGATCGAAGCGTGATCTGGGACTCATCGGTCCCGCTCCCTCCACCCGGCAGCAAGGTGCTGCTCTGCGAGGACATCGCCGGCACCGGGCATACCCTGAAGGACTGCGTGGCGTTTTTGCAGCAGCGGGGTTTGAAGGTCAGGATCTTCACTGTCGGCTTCGACGATCTAAGCGGCATTCGCCCCGATTACGGGCTGGACGGGCGAGGATATTTCTTGCAGTTCCCTTGGGAGCGCCAAGCCGTTACCCGCGCTTATCGCGATCGCTGGAACGACACCGGTGGCGGGCGTACCGGCAGGATGGCCCATGACCATGATTACGACGTGTACGCCATCGACCTCGACGGAATACTGCTTCCGGATATCCCGCTCCAACGCTATGCGGCTGACTTGAGCGCGGCGCTTGACGAGCGCGACCGCCTCGAGCCCTTCAAGCAGCTGCCGCCCCTGGGGCGGGTGAAGGCGATTATCACCGGGCGCCCGGAGATGGATCGCGTTCGTACTCAAGCCTGGCTAAGCCAGCACGGCCATGGCGGGACACCGCTGGTCATGAGAGATACCCGCTCGTGCAACGACAACCCGGAACAGGTTGCCCTCTACAAAGCCCGGGCATGCGTACAGTTGGGGTGCACGCACTTCGTTGAAAGCGACCCGACACAAGCGATCCTGATCGCGCAGCAAGCACCTTTGCTGCGGGTAATCTGGTGGGATGCCGGGTGCGGCCGGGGAAGATTGATCGGCGCGGCAGATTGGAAACACGGTGCGCCTGGGGCGCCATCCTGAACGCGAAAATGGCGAACACGCCGCGGGTTATCACCGCGGACCAACAAGACACCCGCCATGGCGTGACCGATCCGCTGCTTCACGGCGATCCGGTCAACCTGTCCCGGGCATATCCCCTTCGTTTGCTGCGCGACAGCGCAGCGCCGAAGAGGCGGCGGGATCTCCCTTGCCACAATTGCTCACTCGGGCGCCAAGTGCACTGATTCATGTTCAGCGCAAACCATAGGAATAAATCCCCAGGTCATTGTTGTCGAACCAGTTGCCCTTGGCCCAGATCACTCGATCCTGCTCTGCTTGAAAACCGAGGATGCCCAGGTAACCGCCGATGGCGAGGCGCTGCCAGGAGCGGCCCCAGTTCTTGGAATAGAACACCCCATCAGCGGAGATGTTCGCGTCCGACCACCAGTAGAGCCAGCGCGGTGGATGGTGATTGCTGGTGGTGTTGATCAGCAGGGTGTTTTTCCCCATCCAGAAGTTGCTGCCACGCACCTGGTTATCCGACGCCAACGGCGCGAACACACTGGGCAGGTCGCTCAAGGGCGTCCAGGTCAGCGCGGCGGTATCCAGTTCGGCGACCACATCTTGCCCCCGCTCCCCCTGGTCAATCAGTCCAATCACCCGCCCGGCATCGTTCTGTAGCAGCTTGCTCACGAACAAGTTGTCGTCACGCTGCCTATCCACTACCTGCCACTGCCCTGCCTTGGCCTGCAACCGGGCCCGTGTCGTGACATTGACCGCGATATTGTGGCTGACGCCATCGGGATGGCCGCCCCAGAAGCGTTGGGACACCCAGATAAAGGCCGTCTGTGCATCGAGCTGCAGGACATGGGTCTGGATTTCCCCCTGTGCGCCTGCGTTCGTGCCCCAATCAATGATGTCAGGACGTTTGCCACGGGCGTATTCGGCGGACACCAGCAGCGACTCGGGCGCCATTATCGGCGAGCTGTTCGCACCGCGATCGGCCGAGTAAAAGACGCCGGTGGAAACGGCTGTCGGTTTCACCTCATCGCTGTCTTCGTCCGCCACGTCCGGTGTGCCCACGACCCAGACTTCATTCGAGCCGTGGAAATAGGGAACCAGGTTCCAGGCCAACGAATCGGCCTCGGGAAACCAACCTTTGGTCAACCAAGTCCAGCGTTGGCCTTGATCATCACTGCGAAGGATCACGGTTTGATCGGGCTCATGGGTATTCGCAGTTTCAGGCCGACGCAGGCCCGTGAGCAGGAATACACTGCTCCCGTCGGGGCTGGTCACGAGACAAGCGGCGCCGCTGACATGGGCCACGAGCTGAAATTGCCCTTGGGCATCCAGGCGGGAAATGAAGGAAGTTTCCTTTTCGGCACGAGAGAACAATCGGGCAAAGGTCCCGGGCTCCTGAGGTTCTTCAGCCTCAGCGGGCTTGCCATAGACCACCGCATCCAGGTCCACGACATCAGCGGACGGTTCAAGGGCCTGGGCCTCTTCCTCCAGGCGTCCCACCAGCCAAGTCCCCTGCGGAGTCACCGTCACGCCCGTGCAATACTGGGTCATCGCGCGCAAGCGGGTATCCTTCACGGCGCCCACTTGCTGCTGATCGGGGTTGTCGCCACCCCACTCCAGCTTGGCACTGGTCATCATCCACATGTACCACAGCGCCGCACCGGCCAGCAGAGCGACAAACAATCTAGAGAGCAGTTTTGAACGAGGCATGGGGAGGTCGGTATCCGGGGGAAAACTGCGAAGCTTTTCTCATCTCTTTTGTCCGGAGTAAATTTTTATCGCACGAGAATGGACGAACCCGGTCGCATAATTGTCAACGCTGTGACCCAGGTTCCATTCTCTGCGTGACGCCGCTTCACCTGAAAGCCCCAACGCGTTAAGCAGACGCCCACAAGGAACGCTCCATGCCCGCAAGCTCCGGCCCCGCCACCGTCTCTCCATTGCCGCAAACCACCGGTTTCGTCCGGGTGCGTGGCGCCCGCGAACACAACCTCAAGAATGTCGACGTGGACATCCCTCGCGATGCCCTGGTGGTATTCACTGGCGTGTCGGGTTCCGGCAAGTCGTCGCTGGCTTTCTCCACGCTCTATGCCGAAGCCCAGCGTCGTTACTTCGAATCCGTCGCGCCTTACGCGCGGCGCCTGATCGACCAGGTGGGCGTACCGGACGTGGACAGCATCGAAGGCTTGCCGCCCGCAGTCGCCTTGCAGCAACAACGCGGCACCCCCAGTGCACGTTCATCCGTGGGCAGCGTCACCACCCTGTCGAGCCTGATTCGCATGCTTTACTCCCGCGCCGGCAGCTACCCGGCCGACCAACCCATGCTCTACGCCGAGGACTTCTCGCCCAACACGCCCCAGGGCGCCTGCCAGGAATGCCACGGCCTGGGCCGGGTCTATGAAGTGACCGAAGCCTCCATGGTGCCGGACCCATCGCTGACTATCCGCGAACGCGCCGTGGCTGCCTGGCCCATGGCTTGGCAAGGCCAGAACCTGCGGGACATTCTGGTGACCCTGGGGTATGACGTCGACATCCCCTGGCGCGACCTGCCGAAAAAGCAAAGGGACTGGATTCTCTTCACCGAAGAAACCCCTACCGTTCCCGTCTACGCCGGACTGACGCCGTCCCAGACCCGCGCCGCCCTCAAGCGCAAGCTCGAACCCAGTTACCAAGGCACGTTCAGCGGCGCCCGACGCTACCTGCTGCACACCTTCATGCATTCCCAAAGTGCCCAGATGCGTAAACGCGTGGCGCAATACATGCGTGCCAGCCCATGCCCGGTGTGCGAGGGCAAACGCCTCAAACGCGAGGCGCTGACCGTGACCTTTGCCGGCCTGGACATCGCCGAGCTGTCGCACCTGCCGCTGCTCGAACTGGCCGAGGTGCTCAAGCAGGTCCTGGCACCCGACTACCTTGCACAGGCCGAAGAAACGGGCAATGTCCTCAGCCACCGACAAACACGCGAGGCCCGTGAGCAACGCGCCGCCAGGGGCGACAATCCCCATGCGGGCGGTCCCGACGCCCGCCACACACCCAACCTCTCCCTGGAAAAACGCCTGGCTGCCCAACGCATCGCCGCCGAGCTGCTGGAACGGATCACCACCCTGATCGACCTGGGCCTCGGCTACCTCGCCCTGGAACGCAGCACGCCGACGCTTTCGTCCGGCGAACTGCAACGCCTGCGTCTGGCGACCCAACTCAATTCCCAGTTGTTCGGCGTGATCTACGTGCTCGACGAACCCTCCGCCGGCCTGCACCCGGCCGACAGCGAAGCGCTGTTTGGCGCCCTGCAACGCCTCAAGGCAGCGGGCAACTCCGTGTTTGTGGTCGAACATGACCTCGATACCATGCGCCGCGCCGACTGGCTCATCGACGTGGGCCCGGACGCTGGCGAACAAGGCGGCAAAGTCCTCTACAGCGGCCCGCCGGCAGGCCTTGGCCAGGTGCACGAATCACGCACCCGTGCCTACCTTTTTGGCGAAGAACACACTGCGACACGCAGCCCAGGAGCACCCAAGGATTGGCTGCGCCTGGAAGGCATTACCCGCAACAACCTCGACAACCTGAACGCGGCCTTCCCGTTGGGCTGTTTCACCGCCGTGACCGGCATCTCTGGCTCAGGCAAATCCAGCCTCGTCAGCCAGGCCCTGCTGGATCTGGTCGGCGCGCACCTGGGCCAGGCCAGCCCCAACACCGAACCCGACGAGCAAAGCCTGGAAGACGAACCCGCGCAAACCAGCACTGGGCGCGTTGTCGCCGGGCTCGATGCGGTCAAGCGGCTGGTCCAGGTGGACCAGAAACCCATCGGCCGCACCCCGCGCTCCAACCTCGCCACTTACACCGGGTTATTCGACCACGTGCGCAAACTGTTTGCTGCCACAGAACAGGCGCAGGCGCTGGGATTCGATGCCGGGCGGTTTTCCTTCAACGTCGCCAAGGGGCGCTGTGAAACCTGCGAAGGTGAAGGCTTTGTCAGCGTGGAGTTGTTGTTCATGCCCAGCGTGTACGCCCCCTGCCCCACCTGCCACGGCGCCCGCTACAACCCACAGACACTGGAAGTTCGCTGGCAGGGCCTGGACATTTCCCAGGTGTTGCAACTGACCGTGAACCAGGCACTCGAGGTGTTTGCCGAACAAGCGGCGACCAGGCGCTCGTTGCAAGTGCTGCAAGATATCGGACTGGGCTACCTTCGCCTGGGCCAACCGGCCACGGAGCTGTCCGGCGGCGAAGCCCAGCGGATCAAGCTGGCGACAGAACTGCAGCGCAAGGCCCGGGGGGCAACCTTGTATGTGTTGGATGAGCCGACCAATGGGCTGCATCCCCAGGATGTGGATCGCTTGCTGGTGCAGTTGAATCGCCTGGTGGAGGAAGGTCATACGGTGGTTGTGGTGGAGCATGACATGCGGGTGGTGGCGCAGAGTGACTGGGTTATCGATATCGGCCCGGGGGCAGGCACCCAGGGCGGAAACGTGGTCGCCTGCGGGGCTCCGGAAACCGTGGCGAAATGCCGGGAGAGTCGAACGGCAACATTCCTGAAAAGGGCTTTGCGAGGTGAAAAATAAAGGTTGCCAATGTTTCTCGCTGTTGCGAAAAAGCTGTCTATACTGTCCTCCAGTTAATCGTTTCAGTAGTCGTAATTAACTACAACCTCAGGGGCAAAGGGCTGAGGTTACACAGGCAAGGATGCAAAATGAAATCATCTCAATTGAGAGAGCAAGCATTACACGGCGACATGAGGGGCTATTATCACGCGCCGAAGCGAACCCCGACGAACTGGAAAACCCCACCCGATACTCCAACCCCTTTCGCGATCCCGATAGCGGTTACAAAGCAGTGTGTGGGTGTTGCTGTCAACGCTATAAGACTTCCCTCCTTCGCTGGACGAATATCAAGGTGAAACCTTTGCTACATACAGGTATTCACATTAATATTTTTCGAGCGCGCCCACTATGCTCAAGCCCATTTCAAGCCAACTACTCAATTTAATTCAAGAGGTCGAGAATAACATCCCAGGAAAAAGCCACGAAGAGTACACCGAGATACTAGGCTGGATATTCTCCAAGCTAGGGCTTGATAAGTTTGCTTATGTTCACTTGGAGCCCATGCCCTTCGACAATTCTAAAGTCTCCATCCACAGCAACTATCCCGCCGAATGGGTGGACACCTACCGCAAAAACTCACTGCACGAATCAGACCCTGTAATGGCCAACACAGCCATTACTGCCATTCCTTTTTTCTGGGATGAAATCCCACAAGAAATCGACAATAATCCGGAAATATTTGATCAGTCCGCATCCTATGGCATCAAGCAAGGGTTCACTGTACCAATTCATGAGCCCGGCAGATCGTTCGGCTCCGTTCACCTATCTTCGGAAGAAAATGATCCTGATTTCCCAACCATTGTCAGGGAGAACATATTCATTATTCAAACACTCAGCATCATCGCCAACCAGCACCGCCCGGTTGAGACCATTGTCGAGAGCACACTCAAGCTATCGCCCAGGGAAATTGAATTCCTGCGCTGGCTTGCCCTGGGCAAAAACTATAAGGAGATCGGTTTGATCATGAATATCACCGAACGAACAGTGAAATTTCATGCCAAGCAAATGACCGAAAAAATGGAGTGCTCCAATGTCAAGCAAGCCATGTTCAAAGCGGCGCAGTTGAACCTCATCTAAAACGTTTACGTTAAAGCTTTCCTACTTTCCCCAATTCGCACTCGACGCCCTCAACTTCAATATCAAGACACAATCAGACGAAATTCACCTGGGATGCGATATTGAAAAGCATGCCGCAAGCGAACAACCCAATCACCAAAGAAATGGCTCGATTTAAAAATCGTCCAGATACAATTGCGTGAAATTTTCGACCACAAAAAGCGCCTACTGCGATCCACACAAGCCCTACCGGAAAAATAATGGCTGTAAATAGCAGTATGAATGACAGCCAGTTATCCAGCGACAGGAATGTGCCCGCCGGCGCAACGAAGGAAACAAAAAACAGCCCCTTTGGATTTGTCAGCGTTGCCACAAACAAATCCGCAACGGTAATACCCGCCGTTGCCCCAGGCGCATGCTCTTTGACCGAGAACCAAAGTTTCAAGGAAATATAAAACAGAAAACACACAGCAAAAATCTTGGTAGCGATCACCACCCACGAGTGATCGGTCATCAGTAAGTCAATGAACACCCCCCACATCGTCATCTGAATAACGTATGCCAGCCACTCGGCTGCGACGAAGCGCATCGAAAGCGTGTTGAACCCTCTACTGATGCCTGCTTGCAACAACAATGAATTCGTCGGTCCCGGAACCAACAACACGGTCAACAATGAAAGCGCAATATAATTCATAGCATCCATCCATATCAGCAGCCTGTACGGCTCATTTTCAGGGTCAGATCAATCCATCATCTTTCCACATGACTTCAAGCACAGTGACATGAAGTCAGCCTTTTCGGTCATACGAGATCATACAACCAACTTAAATAGAGCAATCACACTAGACCAACATCAATGTGCCACATACTAAAGTCCCCCCGCTCAATCCATATCCCTTGGATTCACCGTCAGTGAGGCACCCCGTGAAAGAAAGTCATCATACCCCATGCCAGATGACCGTTTTCTTATAGCCACCGAAGTCTATCTGATGGCGTCAATTTTTTGAACATCACCTTATCAACCAGTTACGAGATACAATTTTATCATCGTCAAAAAAACAACAGGTCAAGCCTATTTCGACTCATGTAAGTCCACTTGATTAACACCAGTTCGCCATCATGCCGCACCTATACTTTTTTGGATTCATAGCGATACAAACCCACAACTAACGAGCTCGCCAATAATTTTAAGCCGCTCACAAAACCGCACTCTCTAATTAGGCTGCACACTCTATAACTCAAAGACTGTACTTTAGGACAGTTGAAATACCGTAGTGCAAAGTTAACAGTAGCTTCACCTGCAGCCACGAAGTCGCATCCATGAACTACTCCCCATGCACCTATGGATTTTCCGACGTATCCACCAGCATCGTAAGCTACTCAAAAATCCCTCTTAACACCCTCGAACAAATACTGTCCATTCGCAAACTCGCCTTCATCGATCGAAAGAAGTGGGACATTGAAAGTTATCAAGGCAGTGATTACGAGTGGGATGAATACGACGACCCTGATGCGATCTATATCTACGCCCATGAAAACGACCGCGTCACCGGCTGTGTTCGACTACGTCCCTCCAGCAAACCCACGCTGATGAGCGGCCCCCTGAGTTTTATCCTTCCAACCGAAAAAACCAGACCGCACTTGGGGTACTGTTGGGAGGCCACAAGATTTGCACTTTCAAGCAATAATTTTTCTGCGGGAAAACTCACCCGAGCTAATGTAGACATTCGCACAGCAGCACTTTTCCTGTCAATGATTAAGTTCGCCCAACAACAAAAAATTCACGCCTATGAAATCGTCGTGGACACCCTCATGGAAAAAATCCTGAAACGTTCTGGCTGGCCAATTGAAAGACTTAATACGGCATTGGGCTCAAAGGGCGAACACATAATTTACGGCACTTTGCCATGCACGCTTAAAA
Organism: Pseudomonas sp. R151218B TE3479; assembly: GCF_053629195.1. Lineage (NCBI taxonomy): Bacteria > Pseudomonadati > Pseudomonadota > Gammaproteobacteria > Pseudomonadales > Pseudomonadaceae > Pseudomonas > Pseudomonas sp. R151218B TE3479. The sequence continues at coordinate 4,001,276 of NZ_JBRJHV010000001.1, read as the reverse complement.
CTTATGAAGAGGTCCTCAGCAAGAACGCCATCAACAGAACAACGATACTTACCAACCCCCACATGACACACCGCTCGTCAGATACACTCCATAAATCCTTGGATACTACCCCGATATTCCCCGCTCGAAATATTCCGGCAAAGATACCCATGCACACTGAGCTCCAGCTCTAATCAAATAATTGGACGATTTTGGAGAAAGGATGAACCTACAACGATTATTCCCTCACGTTGGTAAAGTCATTGCCAGTACAGGTAGTCGCAATTTTCCGCGTATGTTGCACGACCTGATACTCACGGAAATACCCGTGGATGCAACACATATTACCGAACAACGGATCGGCACAAGTAATATGTCTGAACCCAGCACCTCCAGCATCGGTTGCGTCGGCCTGGACAACGCTTGCGTCGGTGCGCTCATGGACACGCACACCGCCAAGCCCTTTTTCCTGGCCGACGACATACTCTTTGAAGATGCGGCATCGCAGAAAATACCCAACTTTTCCCGCTGCCTGCTTAAATGCGAGCGTCCGGAAAAATCCCCCGGCCACAGCGCAACGACGCAATTACATCTGTCGACCCGCAAGAATGGTCGACGTTATGTACTGTCCATCTATCGATCGTCTCTTTCAAAGGGATTTACCGCACAAGAACATGCATTACTGAAAGATTTCTCCTGTCTTTTATTGCCCATGGTCGAGGAGCACGTGGCAGCCCTTGTTCCACCGGAATCCACTCGGCAGGACCCTTTCCTGGCATTGGACGCTTCGGAAAACGGCGGCATGGAAGCACTGCGCCAAAGGTTCGCTGATCGATTGCTACTGTCGGGATTGAGTCTGTCTTCTCGGGAAACGGAAGTGTGCGTAGGTTTGCTGGCCGGGCGCACTGCCCCCGAACTTGCCGAGCAACTCAACTTGAAAGTCAATACAGTCGAAAGTTATCTGAAGCGCGCGGCCATAAAGATGGGAATTGGTGGGCGTCGTTCGCTGATCCGCTGGATGCATTCGATGGATGCCACACCGGCTCACATGGAATGGAATGGCAACAGCCCCATCCAACAAGCCGTATAAACCTACCCCCAACGATTGCTCGCTCGCTGATCGAGTCGAGTATTTGTTGGGGGAATATTGGTTTCCCCCTTAAACGTCCTCCACCCCCCCTTCTTCCATTGGCGATCGAGTACGACGCTTCAGCCATTCAAGCGCATCGTCCACGTAAGTGAAAATCACCGGTACCACCAGCAGGCTCAACAACGTCGACGTCAGCAAACCACCCATGACTACCACCGCCATCGGCTGCCTGAAACTCGGATCCTCGCCCATTCCCATCGCCGTCGGCAACATCCCGGCCCCCATCGCAATGGTGGTCATCAGGATCGGGCGGGCACGCTTGTGGCAAGCATCCACCAATGCATCGTATCGACCCAGGCCATAATCGCGGCGAGCCATGATGGCGTACTCCACCAACAGAATGGAGTTCTTGGTCACGATGCCCATCAACATCAACAAACCGATGACCGATGACAGGGAAAAACTGAAGTTGCACACCAGCAAGGCCAACAATGCGCCACCCAGCGAGAGCGGCAAGGCCGAAAGAATCGTGGCCGGTTGCAAGAAGTCGTGAAACAGCAACACCAGGACTGAATAGATACAAAACACACCGATGGCCATGGCCAGCCCGAAGCTGGCGAACAACTCCGTCATCAACTGCAACTCCCCCTGTTCCACCAGTTTCACTTCGGCTGGCAAGTTGCGCATCGCCGACAGTTGGCGGGCCTCGGCCATGACCTCACCCAGGTTGCGACCGTTGAGTTCGACAGACAGGGTGACATTGCGCAGGCGGTCCAGTCGGCTGATTTGCGCCGGTCCGCTGCCCATGCTGATTTCTCCCAACGAGGCCAGGGCGACCTGGCCGTCTCGACCGGTTACCCGCAATTGGCTGATCGCCTGCAAGTCGTCGCGCAATAGCGAATCCATGCGCACCCGCACGTCCACCTGGCGCTGGGACAAATTGATCTTGCCCAGTTGCGAGGAGTATTCGCCGTAAGTCGCCATGCGCAGGGTATCGGCGATGTCCTGGCTGGTGATACCCAATTCCGCTGCCCGGGCAAAATCCGGCCGCATCTGGATTTCCGGTCGTTGCAAGGCGCTACTGGACGAGACATTGCCGATCCCGCGCAACTCACGCAACTGGGGCTCAAGGGCGCTGGCCGTGCGCTCCAGCAGATCGCCGTCATCGCTGGCAAGCACGATATTGAGCTTCTCTCCGCTGCCATCGCCGCCAACATTGATGCGTACTCCCGCAAGTGTGCGCAACACCTGGCGCATCTGCGCTTCGACCTCCACCTGCTTGCGATCGCGTACATTTCGAGGCGCCAGCTCCACCGTCAGGATCGCATCACCGGCGCCAGTGATATCGCCAGGCCCGACGCCCGAACTGCTGGCGGTCCCCACCGAGCTGAACACATGCGTGACGTCGGGGAGTTCGCGCAGCCGTTCGCTGGCCTGCAAGACCATCGCGGTCGTGTGGTCCAGTGTCGTCCCTGGCGGCAGCTCCAATGTTATCTTGCTGCGACCGGTGTCCTGCGCTGGCAGGAAGCTGGTAGGCAGCAACGGGACCAACGCCAGAGCCCCGACGAAGCACAGGCCGGCCAGGCCCATCGTCGTCTTGCGCCAAGTCAGGCTGGCGTGGATCCAGCCCAGGTAGCGGGTCATCAACGGGCTGTCATGGTCGGCTTCATTCCTGGCCTTGAGGAAATAAGCCGCCAACATCGGCGTCAGCAGCCGCGCCACCAGCAGTGAAAACAGCAACGCCACCGACGCCGTCACACCGAACTGGCGGAATAACTTCCCGGCGATCCCCCCCATGAACGCCGTGGGCAGGAACACTGCAACCAAGGTGACCGTCGTGGCGAGCACCGCCAGACCGATTTCATCCGCAGCCTCGGTGGCGGCCTGAAGCGGGGTTTTGCCCATGCGCAAGTGCCGCGCGATGTTCTCGATCTCGACGATGGCATCGTCCACCAGCACACCGATGACCAGCGCCAGGGCCAGCAGGGAAACGGCATTGAGGGTGAATCCGGCCAGGTACATCACGCCAAAGGTGGGGATGATCGACAGCGGCAGTGCCGTGGCGACGATGAGCGTGGCGCGCCAGTCCCGCAGGAACCACCAGACCACCAGCACCGCCAGCAACATGCCTTCGTACAGTAAATTCATCGAATCGTGATAGTTGGCAAGCACGGCCTTGACCGTGTCACTGGCTTCAACGATCTGCACGTTGGGATGCAGCTTTTCAAACGCGGTCATGGCCTTGCGCACGTCATTGGCGACGCCGACATCGGAGAAACCCAGGGAACGGGTGACCTGGAAGCCGATCACGGGCCTGCCATCGCGAAACGCTCGGGTGCTGCGTTCGGCATGGGTATCGCGAATGTCGGCCAACTGCCCCAGGGCGAGCAGACGACCGTCGCCGCTGGGAATGTCGATGGCGCCGAGCGCCGCCGGATCGTCAATGGCACCCAAGGTCCTCATGGCTTGCTGGCCGCTGCCCAGGTTGCCCTGGCCGCCGGAGTTGTCCTTTTGCATCGCCCGTAACTGGTTGGCGATGTCCGTGACGCGAATGCCCAGGCCCGCCATCAAGGCCGGGTCGAGATTGACCTGGACTTCCCGGTCGACACCGCCCATGCGGGCGATCATTGCCACTCCGGGCACCGCCAGCAGTTCTTTGCTCAACTCATTGTCGACGAACCACGACAACGCTTCTTCATCCAGGTTATCGGAGTCGATGACATAGGTGAGCAATGCCGAGGCGCTGGTGGTCAGCCGGGAAACCGAGGGCGTGTCCAGGTTCGCCGGCAGCTGCGCCATGGCACTGTCGACCGCGTTACGCACTTCGTTGAGCGCCTCGTTGCCATCCTTGTCGATGTCAAAGCTGACGCTGATATTGACGGCACCGTCGGTGATGGCCGTCGTCACGTGCTTGAGCAGGCGCAGGGACGTCAGTTTGTCCTCGATCTTGCGTGCCACTTCCGTTTCCAGTTGCTCCGGGGCCGCGCCTTCCAGCGAGGCGCTGATCACCACCACTGGCAGGTCCATGTCCGGGAAATCCTGGATGGCGAGCTTCTCGAAACCCGACAGGCCAAAGAGCGTCAGCAGAATGAACAGCATGACGGCCGGGACCGGATGGCGGATCGACAGGGCTGAAATGTTCATGGCTGGGCGACCTGGGATTGAACGAGGGTCACACTTGCGCCATCGTTGAGGAACGCACCGCCAGCACGCACGATTCGGGCAGGCTCATCGAGACCGCTGAGGATCTCCACCGCCTGATGCAAACGCCGGCCGACCACCACCGGTCGCTGGACCACGTGCATGTCGTCATTGAGCGTGAACACATAGGAGCGCCCGTCCCGCAGGATGACGGCAGTGTCTGGCACCGTGACGGCCTCGCGGGGCGCCAGCTCGATCTGGCCACTGGCATACATACCGGCCTGGGCGGCGCTGTCGGTGGGCAGGGAGATGTAGACCAATCCCCGGCTGGTCTTGGTATTCAACGTGGGCGATACCAACCGCACGCGCCCTTCCAGGCTCTGGCCGTCGGGCAACGTCATACGGGCAACCTGGCCAGGCTGAACCTGGGCCAGTTGGCGGGCATCCAGCTCGGCCTGCCATTCGATGCGGCCGTCGCGCACCATGCGAAACAGCTCGTCGCCGGCGGAGAGCACCTTGCCAAGCAGCGCCGTGCGCGCCGAAATGATGCCATCGTCCACGGCGAGAATGCGGGTTTGTCCGAGCCTGATCCGCGTGCTCTGCAATTCGGCACGGGCGCTGGCGAGGTCAGCCTCGGCGAGCACGACCTTGATCCGGTAGTCTTCACGCTGTTGTTCCGACAAAGCCCCGCCCTGACCGACGACCCGGGCCCGACGATCATTGGAGCGGGCCTGCTCCAGGTTGGCGCCGGCCTGGGCGACGAGCGCCTTCTGCTTGTTCTCTTCGGCAACCACCGTTTCGCTCGCCAGCGTGGCCAATAACTGGCCTTTCTTCACCCGGCTGCCCACATCGGCCTCGATGCTGGCGATGCGCAGGTTGCTGGTCTCGGCATTGATGACCGCTTCCTGCCAGGGAGCGAGCGCGCCATTGGCAAACAGTAACTGCGGCCAGACCTGACGTTGCGCCTGGACGACTTCCACGCTCAAGCTGCTGACCTGGGGGGCGGCCTCGACCGGTTCATCGCCCCGGCGAAAATAGATCAGCGCCACCACGATCGCGCACACCGCGATCGCCAACGCGAACTTGCCTGATCGCGACCTCACGCGCCATCCCCGCCCAATGCCGGACTGCGCGCAAGGGGCTGACCGACTTGCCAGCCGCCCCCCAGCGCCTTGTACAGGGCGATCCAGTAGCGCACTTGATTCTGCTGCAAGGTGATCAATTCAATCTCGGCCGTCAGCGCCTGGCGGCGTGCGGTTTCCCGGTCCAGCAGGCTGACATTGCCGGCCTGCCAACTGCGGTCGATGGCTTCGAAAGACTCCCGGAAACCCGCAGTGGAACGCTCTACATCCGACTCCCGGCGACGTGCCGCATCGAGACGCACCAGGGCCTGCTCCACTTCCATCACACCGGTGCGCAGCGTTTGGCGATAGACCGCCAGGGCCGCGTCATACGAGGCCTTGGCACCCTCCGCCGCCGCGCGCCGCTTGCCACCGTCGAACAGCGGAATCGACAGCACCGGGCCCAGCGACCATGAACGGTTGCGCTGACCCACCATGGTTCCCACGGAAATCGTCCCGGAAAGACTCAGGCTCGGCAGGCGATCAGCCTGAGCCGCGCCGATCTCGGCATTCGCCGCTGCCAGCTCGCGCTCGCCGGAGGCGATGTCCGGGCGTTGGCGCAACAAGTCGGCCGGAACCTGTTGCACGTTGAGTTCGGCCGGTTTCGGCAGTTGCGCGGGCGTGTGGCCCAGCACGTCCAGCAGTCGCCCTTCCTCACTGCCTGTCAGTGCCACCAGGCTCTTGAGCAGCACCTGGCATTCACTCTGCTGCTGGACCAGGGCCGCGGCGCTGCTGGCGGCACTGGCATCGGCCAGCGCGGCGTCGGCGGAGGACGTGAAGCCCGCCCCGAACGACTGGCGCGTCATGCGCGCAGTGTCTTGTTGTGACTGGGCCTGATCACGGTAAGCCAATACCAACTTCTGGCAGCCCCGGTATTGCACGTAGTAATCACCCACCTGGGCCGCCAGGGAAACCCTCGCGTCATGCCAGTCATCCACCCGTGCTTCAACGCGGGAGTTGGCCGCTTCACTGTTGCGGCGCAACTTGCCGAACAGATCGAGTTCCCAGGCGGCATCCATCGTTGCAGAGGAGCCTGAGCCCCCCAAGCGCTCTGAACCGGTCTGCTGCCCACCTCGGCCACCGGACACCCGGCCGTCGAACTTGGGCAAGGCATCGGCGGCGTGGCTGTCGGCGGTCGCACGGGCCATCGAGATATTCGCCCAGGCCTGGTCCATGGACGGACTATCGGCTTCGGCCAGGCGCAACAGCTCGGCCAATGCCGGGTCATCGAATTGCCGCCACCAGTCGGCCAACGCGGCCACGGACGCGCCATGGGGCACTGGTGCCTGCCACTTGGCGGCGATCGGGACATCTGGTACCCGATAGTCAGGGCCCAATACGCAGCCACTCAAGGCCACCGCACACAGTGTCACCAGCAATATGCTCTCTGGGGGCTTGAAGACATGCATAGGGTTCTCTAGGGGTGTCAAAGGTGAAAACAGCAAGGCACCCGGCACCGGCACCACTCAGGGAGATGGCGGATTATTAACGATGGCTTGATGAGGCTCGTGTGGCAGTTATTTAACCTTGCGCCCGTTCCGATGTCTGGCGTGGAAATTGGGGACAGGTGCCGCCAGGAAAACTCGCGATAAAGACGGGGGCCTGTTGAAATGAGCCCGACCTGCCCAGTAATGGCTGCACTTGCTGTCGAGCATGAATGGCCCCGCTCGGTTCACGTTCCATAGCCAATGGATGATCGAATATGGAAGCACTTACTTACCTCGAAAATATCGAGTCGAACGCACGTACCTATGCGCAGACTTTCCAGCGCCTGTTCGTCAGCGGCAGGGGCATGCGTATCAAGGATGCCAGCGGCCAGGAGTTCCTCGATTGCCTGTCGAACGCCGGGACACTGGCCCTGGGGCATAACCCGCCCGAAGTCCGGGACGCGGTGATGCGCTTCCTTGACAGCGATCACCTGCAGCAGGCACTGGACCTGGCCACGCCGGCCAAGCATGCGTTCGTGCAGGAGCTGTTCTCGATGCTGCCTGCGCAAATGCGCGACACCAGCAAGATTCTCTTCTGCGGGCCCAGCGGTTCGGATGCCGTCGAGGCCGCCATTAAATTGGCCCGCCACTACACCAAACGCTCGCCATTGATGGCGTTCCACGGCGGCTACCACGGCATGACGGCCGGCGCACTGTCGGCGATGGGCAAGCTGTCTCCCAAGACCGGCGATGGCCTGATTGCCCAAGGCACGCACTTTCTGCCCTTCCCCTATCGGTTTCGATGCCCGTTCGGCACCAATGGCGAGCATACCGATCAACTGTCCATCGACTACATCCGTACCGTCCTCTCCGACCCCGAAGGCGGTATCGCCAAGCCGGCGGCGGTCATCGTCGAGGTGGTGCAAGGCGAAGGCGGCTGCATCCCGGCCTCGGCCAACTGGCTGCGGGCGCTACGGGAAATCACCCTCGAGCAGGACATCTTGCTGATCGTCGACGAAGTCCAGACCGGCCTGGGTCGCACCGGCAGCACATTCGCCATCGAGCACGCAGGCATCGTCCCCGACATCCTGGTGCTGTCCAAAGCCATCGGCGGTGGCTACCCACTGGCGGTGATCGTCTACGCCGAACATCTGGATACCTGGGGCCCCGGCATGCATGCGGGGACCTTCCGCGGCAATCAGATCGCGATGGTTGCTGGCGCCGCCACCATGCGGCAAATCCGCAGGGACCATCTCGTCGCCCATGCCGCCCGGATGGGCGAACGACTGGAAAGCGGCCTGCGGGACATCGCGCAGCGTTTCCCCTTCATCAGCGACATCCGCGGTCGCGGGCTGATGATTGGCGTGGAAATCACCAAGCCGGCCGACAACCAGCGCGTCGGCCAGGCTGACGGCGCCCGGGCACACGCCATCAAGCTCAACTGTTTCGACAATGGCTTGATGATGGAAACCGGTGGGCGCCATGGCGCAGTGCTCAGGTTCCTGCCACCCCTGACCATCACCGAGACCGAGGTCGGCATGGTGCTGGACCGCTTCGAACAGGCGGTGAGGAAGGTTGGCGAGACTCGCCCGCATGCGGCACGCGTGGCGGTATAAGGCGCCAGGCACACCTTATGTGGCGAGGGAGCTTGCTCCCTCGCCACAGGGCTCCTTACCTGGCTTCATGCCTGAGTAGCCCGGATCAGTCCCGTGCCAATGCATTGATCGGATCGAGCCGCGCGGCATTGCGCGCGGGCACGAAGCCGAACACGATACCGATCAGGGTCGAGCAGACGACAGCAGCGACGATCGATCCCATCGAGAACACCATTTGCCATTCCTTGACGAAGATCGAGAAGACGTAGCCGATCCCAAACGACAAGGCGATGCCAATCGTGCCGCCCATCAGGCACACCATCACCGCCTCCACCAGGAACTGCTGGCGTATATCGGACTGACGCGCACCGACGGCCATGCGGATACCTATTTCACGGGTACGCTCGGTCACCGAGACGAGCATGATGTTCATCACCCCGATGCCCCCCACCACCAGCGAGATGATCGCAATCAACGAGAGCAACAGCGCCAGGGACTGGCTGGTCTTTTGCACCGTCTGCAGCACGCTGTCGAGGTTGTAGGTGAAGAAGTCCTTGATGCCGTGGCGTTGGGTCAGGAGCTTGACAACGTTGTCTTCCACGACTTTGCTCGGCTGCCCGTCCTTTATCCGGACCGTGACGCTGTCCAGGAACCGCTGGCCCAGCAACCGGCCGGCCGCCGTTTCATAGGGCATCCAGATGTTCAGGTTTTTGTTGGTATTGAACACGCTTTTGCGGTCTTCGGTCACACCAATGACCGTGCAAGGCAGGTTGTCGATGAGAATCACCTTGCCCAACGGGTCGGTGTTCGGGCCGAACAGTCGATGGCGGGTGTTATGGTCGATCACCACCACTTGTGACTGCCGTCGGGCATCGTCCTTGCTGAACGCGACACCGGAACCGATCTTGATCCCGCGAACCTGGAAATAGCTCTCGCTCACCCCGTTGACGGTCGCATTGAGGTCGATATTTTCATAACGCAACAACAGGTTGCGGCCAACGTTGGGGGTCGCGCTGTCGATGTAATACTGATCGCTCAGGGCCGTGACGTCGGACAACACCAGGGTTTCGATCGCCGTCGAGCGACTGTCCCCCCAGTCGGCCCCGGGCATGATCTCGATCGTATTGCTGCCGATCGCCTGGATGTCTTTCAGGACATACTGCTTGACCCCTTCGCCGATGGCCACGATCGAGACCACCGAGGTGATGCCGATGATGATGCCCAACATGGTCAGCAGGGTGCGCATGCGATGGGAAACCAGCGCCACCCAGGCCATGTTGAACGCTTCGCTGAACAGGCCGAAGCTGGCGAGCAGGCCATTGGCTGGTTTGGCCTTGGCCGGACGCGTGCCTTGCGGCGACTGATCCTCCAGCGGTGGCTGCGGATTGGGCCGATCACTGACAATCTCGCCGTCGCGGATCTCGATGATGCGCTGGGCGTGGGCCGCCACTTTCTCATCGTGGGTCACGATGATGACCGTGTGCCCCGCCCTGTTGAGCTCCAGCAGGATCTTCATCACTTCCTTGCCGCTGGTGGTGTCCAGCGCCCCGGTGGGTTCGTCCGCCAGAATGATGTCGCCACCGTTCATCAGGGCCCTGGCGATACTCACCCGCTGCTGTTGACCACCCGAGAGCTGGTTGGGCCGATTGCTCAAGTGCCCCACCAACCCCAAACGTTTCAACAACTCTCCGGCACGACTGTGCCGTTGCGACTCGGCGGCGCCGGCATAAATCGCCGGCATCTCGACGTTGTGCAAGGCGCTCAGGTGCGGCAGCAAATGGTAGCGCTGGAAAATGAAACCGAAGTGATCGCGACGCAACATCGCCAGTTCCTGGTCGCTCATCGAACCGGTTTCGCGCCCGTCTACCTTGTAGCTTCCGGCGCTCGGATGGTCGAGGCAGCCGAGCACGTTCATCAAGGTCGACTTGCCGGAACCGGACGCCCCGGTGATCGCGACCACCTCGCCGGCATTGATCGTCAGGTTGATGTCCTTGAGGGCGATGAAGGCTTTTTCGCCAGCCAAGAAGCTGCGGGTGATGCCCTTGAGTTCCAGCAATGGTCGAGTCATGGTCAGGCTCCCGCCACGGCCGGGGTCGGCTCGCCGATGACGACCTTGTCACCTTCGGCCAGGCCATCCTTGATCTCGGCCCTGACGTTGTTGTTGATGCCCATGCGCACGTTACGCGGCTGAGCCTTGCCTTCGGCATCCAGCACTCGGACCACGTAGCTGCCATCCTGGTTTTTCGCACCCAGGGCAGCGACGGGAACCGTCAACACGTCCTTGGCCTTGTCCAGGACAATACGGACCTGGGCCGTCATTGAAATGCGCAGGCGATGATCGGGGTTCGGCACATCGAAAAGGCTGTTGTAGAACACCGCGGTGTTTTGCTTCGGCGTCCCGGCGTTCTGGGTTTCGAGGAAGTTCTGTGGCGCCGGCTCAGTGCCGCGCAGCTTGGCGTAGTAACGCTTTTCCGACTCGCCCAGGATGGTGAAATACACCTCTTGGCCAGGCACGATGTGAATCACGTCGGCTTCCGACACCTGCGCCTTGACCGTCATGGTGTCCAGGTCGGCGAGCTTGAGCAGGACCGGCGCCAGTTGCTCGGCGATCACGGTCTGGCCTTCCTGCGTGACGATCCCCACCACATAACCATCGATCGGCGCGACGATGTGGGTGTAGGCCAGGTTGACACGAGCGGTTTCCACTTGGATGCGGGCGTCCTTGATCTGTGCATTGAGGGAGAGCAGGTTCGCCTCTTCCACCCTGTAGTTGGACTCGGCGGTCTCATACTCCTGTTTGGAAATCGCGTCGTCCGGCTGCAGTTTTCTGTAGCGATCATAGGTGGCCTTGGCGTCCTTGAGTTGCGCCGCCGTAGCCTGCCGCTTGGCCACCAGGTTCTCTTCGTTGACCAGGGCCTGGCGCAAGGAGTTCTGCGCCAGCATCGGGTCGATTTCCGCCAGCCACTGGCCCTTCTTGACCTTGTCGCCCAATTTGACCTTGAGCGATTTCAGCTGGCCCGACACCTGGGCGCCGACATCGACCTGCTTGACCCCCTGCAGCGTGCCGGACGCCAGCACTGCGTTCTCGATGTCCGTGCGCTCGACCATGGCAGTCAGGTACTCCGGCGGTTTGCCCGGCGATTGCGCGCTGTAGAAAATCAGACCGGCCACCACGACCAGTACGAGCACGATAGCGATTTTGCGAAACTTCGACTTTTCCATAAATAACCATGAGTGCGTTGATTTCAGACCCGGCCAACGTGGCGCCGGGTTCCATGGATGCGCGTCAAGGAAGGACAGTCATACGTAATCACTGGCGGCCTCCTCGTCGAGCATGGGAAGGCCGTCCTGCCACCAGGCTGCCAGGTGATGTACGTGAGGGGCCTTGAGGATCGTGAAGTGGTTACCCGGACCGTACCAGATACTGAGGTCAGGGATATGCTTGCGCCATCCTTCGATCATTTGTTCCTGTTCGCGTTTGTTACCGGCCGTGTCCAGGGTCGGATCATTGGCCAGCACCAACCGCACCGGGCCGGTGTAGCGGTGTTGTGGTTGATAAACCGTGCGCAGGGCCGTACCGAAGGCTCGCGCCGGACCGCGCATGGAATCCACCGCCGAGCGCTGCGGCAACATGCCGGCGCGGACCATGCCGGCATGCAGCAAGCGCATCTGCGCGGTATCGTCCTGGGTACCGAAGACCGTGGCATCAATCCCCAAGGACTTGCCGGAAGCCAACTGCATCGCCTCGATCAACCGATTCAGCACCCCCGTCGCGGTGTAGGGCTTGCCCACCACGCCGTTGCCACCCGGCGACTCACTGTCGATCAGGGTCAGCGAAGCCACCTTACGTCCGCGGGCATGCAGGCGGGCCGCCATTTCGAACACGATCCAGCCGCCGAAGGAATGGCCGAGCAGATGCACCGGCCCCTCCGGTTGTACCTTGTCGATTGCGTCGAGGTACGCCTGGGCAGCGGTCTCCACGAGGCTGAAAGGCTCTGTGCTGCCGTCCAGCCCACGGTGTTGCAGCCCATGGATAGGCCATTCCGGTCCAAAGGCATCGGTCAGCCCGATAAAACCGGTCACGCTGTCGCCAGCCCCCGGGACACAGAATATCGGTGCCCGGTCGGCGCGTCCGCCCTGAATCGTCAGCAGTGGTTGGTAACGGTTCTTCGGCGAAGGTGCCGGACGGGCTGCGACGGTGTCCAGTACATCGCTGATGGCTTGGCCCAATGCCCTGACCTGTGGGGCCTGCATCATCGTCTGGTGGTTACCCGGCACCTTGACGCAGTGCATCTGCGTCTTCGGCAGGACAGCGTCCCACCCCAGGTAACCGGAATGTTCAGGCGCGTCGTCCTGGCGTTCCTCAGCCACCAGCAGATGTACCGGTACGGAGATCGGATACACCAGGTAATGGGCCAATGCATGACCGTGGGCGACCTCGCGATCCAGGTATTGCCAGAGCTGGGCCGCGCTGTACTGCGCCAGTTCGGGCGGGAGCAGGCCTTCGTCGTAGCAGTGTTGCACAAGGCCTTCGAATGCGAAGTCGCTCAGGCGAATCTGCAGGCGGGCCAGTTTTTCGAGCATCAAGGCGAGCTCCGGCTCTCCCAGGACACCGGCCTTCCAGAACACCTCGCAGCGATCCAGCAGATGCCGTGTGTGGGCTTCGTCCGGTGACCAGCGTTCCCTGCCCTGATCCACCAGCCGTGGCATGTAGCTGTCGATCAGGCCGACGAACTCGACCTCTTCGTCCAGCCCAATGAGCTGGATGGCGATCTCGTAGGCCAACACGCCGCCGAACGACCAGCCGGCCAGGCGATAAGGGCCTTGGGGCTGGACCGAACGGATGACGCCCACCAGCCGCGAGGCCAGGCACTCCATTGTCTGCAACTGCGGTTCGCCCCACGGGATGGCAGGCAGGCCATAGACCGGAATATCCGGATCGATGTGTTTGCCCAGCATCGGGAAGTAAAGATCCAGGCCGCTGAACTCGTGCACCAGGAACAGCGGGTTCTGCTGGCCGGTGGTGCGCACCGGTACAAAAGCCTCCTGCACCTGGACTTCGGTGCCGCGGGTCTGCAGCAACAGTGCCATGGACGCGACGCTGTCGTGCTGGAACAACTCAGCCAGGGACATCGTCAAGTTAGCTTGGGCCATCAGCCCCAGCAAACGAATCGCCAGCAGCGAGTGCCCACCCAATTCGAAGAAGTTGTCGTGGCGACCGACCTGCTGCAGGCCCAGTACCTCCTGCCAGATCTGCGCGAGCAGGGTTTCGACTTCGCCTTGGGGAGCCTCGTAGACACGGCTGACGACAGCCTCCTGGTCCGGTGCCGGCAGCGCCTTGCGATCGAGCTTGCCGTTGGCGGTCAGCGGCAGCACATCGAGTCGCACGTAGGCCGCCGGCACCATGTAGTCAGGCAACTGCGCGTGCAAATACCCGCGCAGGTCTTCGATTGGCAGCGCCTCATCCGCCGCGTGCTGGGTGAAGTAAGCCACCAGGCGCTTCTCACCCGGGGCGTCTTCGCGCACCAGCACCACGGCGTCCTTGACGTCGTCATGCAGGGCCAACCGGGCTTCGATCTCGCCCAGCTCGATACGGAAGCCACGGATCTTCACCTGATCGTCGTTTCGTCCCAGGCATTGCAGGTTACCGTCCGGCAACCAGCGGCCGAGGTCGCCGGTGCGGTACAGCAGTGCGTCGGGTTCATGGCTGAACGGGTCGGCGATGAACTTTTGCGCAGTAAGGTCCGGTCGGTTCAGGTACCCCTTCGCCACGCCCTTGCCGCCGATGTATATCTCACCGACAACCCCCATTGGCGCCAGGTGTTGGCAGGCATCGAGCACATAGACCTGGGTGTTGGAAATCGGTCCGCCAATGGGCACGCATTCGGCCCCCGGCGCCACGGACTTCACCTCATAGGTAGTGGCGTAGGTGGTGGTTTCGGTCGGACCGTAGCAATGCACCACGCGCAACCCGGGAACCAGCTCCAGCAAACGCCGGAACGAAGCCACATCGGCCCGTTCACCGCCGCACAACAGGATACGCAGGCCGCCAATGGCCTGGGGAATCAGTTGCACGTATTGGTTGAAGATCGCAGTGGTCACGAACAGTACCGTGACCCCCGAGTCCTCCAGCACTTGGGCGAACCTTGACGGCTCAAGCAGGGTTTCATGATCGATCACCACCACTTGCCCACCATTGAGCAAGGCGCCCCAGACGTCCATGGTGCTGGCGTCGAACGCCGGGTTGGAGGCGAACGCGATACGGTCGTGTTCGTTGAAATCAGCATAGCCGTTGTTGATCACCAGGCGACTGATCGCCCGGTGTGGCACCAGTACGCCTTTCGGCGTGCCGGTGGAACCGGAGGTGTACATGATGTAGGCGACCGATTCAGTGCTTTGCATCATGTCGAGGTTATTGGACTCTTCGTCCAACACGACAGTGTCCAGGTCCACGCGCAATGTGTCTTCAGGAACAGTCCTAACGCTCAGGGTCAGTACGACCCGCGTCCCACTGTCCCGCACCATGAAGCCTTGACGCTCGAGCGGCGCGTTGACGTCCAGTGGCACGTAGACAGCGGCACACTTGAGAATCGCCAGTTGGCTGACCAGCAGTTCGATCGAGCGCTCCAACTGCATCGCCACGCAATCGCCCGGTTGTACGCCCAGGCCGATCAGATGACGGGCCAGGCGGTTGGCCCGGACATTAAGCTCGCTGTAGGTCAGGGTTTGTGCGTTGTGCACGACCGCAATAGCCTCCGGGCGCTCGTTGGCCTGCGCCTCGAACAGGCCATGGACGGTCCTGTCCTGGGGATAGCGACGGGTAGTGGCGTTGAAATCCACCAGCAATTGCCGACGCTCGGCCGACGGCAGGATCGAGACGCTGTTCAAAGGTGTTTGCGGTGCTTGCTCCAACGCCTCCACCAACTGCTCCAGGGCAATGTTCATGTAGACGCACATGCGCTGCGCGCCGATCTGCGGCACCGCCAGCGCCGACACGCTGAAACCTTCGCCCAGGTCATCCACCGACAAGGTCAGCGGGTAATTGGTGCGTTCCTCACTGCCCAGGGCCTCGATGCCTTCCCAGGCGGCGAACGCTTCGCTCGAAGCGGTGCCCATTGCGCTGTGCCGATAATTGAGCAAGGCGTTGAACAGCGGCATGGGCGCGGCAACGGCGCTGCAACGCTGGGCCAAGGCCAGCGAGGAGTGCTCGTGCCCCAGCAGATCGGTCAAGCGAGCGTGGGTGGCTTTCACCCCATCACGCACGCCTTGGCTACCGACATCCACCCGCAACGGCAAGGTATTGATGAACATGCCCAGTGCCCGGTCGGCGCCCTCGCCGCCCTGCATCCGCCCCATCAATACGGTGCCAAAGACCACATCCTGCCGGCCGGACACTTTGCTCAGGACCTGCGCCCACGCCAAGTGATGCAAACTCGCGGCACTCACGCCCAACTGACGAGCCTGGGCCCGCAGACGGCGGCTCAGGCCGGCGGCGAGGTTGAGCCCTGCGGCTTCGATATCGCTGCCATCGCCACGGACATCCATCAAGCCGAACGGCAACGTCGGCTCGTCGATATCGCCGAGCATGTCGCTGAAGAAGGTTTCGTGCTGCTCGCGGCTCACGCCCAAGCGGGCCTGGGCCACATAGTTGCGAAACGGCACCGCTGCGCCCAACTGGTCAGCGTGACCCAACAGGTGCGCCTGCATTTCGTGTTGCACCACTTCCAGCGCCGTGTGGTCGAGGGCCATGTGGTGGAACAGCAGCATGGCGACCCAACGCTGGTTGGCGGCGTCACGAGTGTACGCCAGGCGCATCAGGGGTGCCTGGCGTACGTCGAGGCGCACGTGTTGCCGGTCGAAACGTTCGAGCAGTTGCGCGGTGACGTCGTGGCCCGGTTCGAAAACACACTCCTCCAGAATCAGATTGTGCCTGGCGAACGACCACTTGAACCGGCTCGCGCAGGCCTTCCCAGAGCACGGCGGTGCGCAAGATGTCGTGGCGGTCGATGACGCCTTGCAAGGCGTCGACAAAGGCATCCAGCCGGGTGCGATCCTTGAAGTTGAAGGTGGCCTGCTGCACGTAGAGATCGCCCTGCGGCGAAGCCAGGTGGTGATACAGGATGCCTTCCTGCAGCGGCGCCAGGGCATAGATGTCCTGGACGTTGTTCACGCCGCCCGGCACCGTCGCGACGATCTGCTCGATTTCCTCTTGGGACAGATCGGCCAACGGCAACATGTCCGGCGTGATGCGTGTGCAGCCGGCCGGGATAGCGTTTACCGGCACCACAATCTCCGTTGCGCTGCCTACAGCCGCGGCCAATGCCGCCAACGTCGGCTGGCCGAACAGCACGCGCACATCGGCACTCAGGCCCACCTGGCGCATGCGCTCGATCAACGTGACCGCCAGCAGGGAATGCCCACCCAGTTCGAAGAAGTGGTCATGACGCCCCACCCGCTCGACCTGGAGCAAATCGGCCCATAGCTGCGCCAGCGTGGTTTCCACGGAGCCCTGCGGGGCCTCGTATTCGCGGGTGATCACCGCGTCCCGGTCCGGTGCCGGCAGCGCCTTGCGGTCAAGCTTGCCGTTGGGGGTCAGCGGTAGCGTATCGAGCCGCACATAGGCGGTCGGTACCATGTATTCCGGCAGTTGCCCTGACAGATGGGTACGCAGGGCTTCGAGGTCGGCGAAAGCTTCTGGCGCATGCGGGGTGAAATAAGCCACCAGGCGTTTCTCGCCCGGTGCATCCTCACGGGCCAGCACCACGGCTTCCTTCACCGCGTCATGCTGCGCCAACCGGGCTTCGATCTCGCCCAATTCAATGCGGAAACCACGAATCTTCACCTGATCATCGTTACGCCCCAGGTATTCGATGTTGCCGTCCGGCAAGTACCGACCCAGATCCCCGGTTCGATACATCCGCGCATTCGCCCCACGGCTGAACGGATCCCGCAGGAAGCGCTCGACGGTCAGTTCCGGACGGTTCAGGTAACCTCGTGCCACCTGCACACCGCCGATGTAAATCTCCCCGGCCACGCCCATGGGCACCGGTTGCTGATGACCATCGAGCAGGTAGATCCGGGTGTTGGCTATCGGCTTGCCGATCGGCGTGCTGTCCGGCGTCTCCGCCCCCGCGCAATCCCACGCCGTCACGTCCACCGCGGCTTCGGTCGGACCGTACAGGTTGTACAGGCCGGTCTGCGGCAATTGCGCCTTGAAGCGCCGCACCAGATGCCCCGGCAACGCCTCGCCGCTGCACATCACCTGACGCAACCCCTCGCACTGACTTGCCTCGCCATGGGCCAGGAACACATCGAGCATCGACGGCACGAAGTGCAGTGTGGTGATGCCCTGGGCCTGGATCACTTCGCGCAGGTACGCCGGGTCGCGATGCCCACCCGGACGAGCCATCACCAACCGCGCACCGCTGAACAGCGGCCAGAAGAACTCCCACACCGACACGTCGAAGCTGAACGGGGTCTTTTGCAGCACCGCGTCGGCGGCGGTCAAGCCGTATTGGTCCTGCATCCACAGCAGGCGGTTGACCACCCCGCCATGCTCGTTCATCACGCCCTTGGGCAGGCCGGTGGAACCCGAGGTGTAGATGACATAGGCCAGGTGATGGGCATGCAGGCCTTCGACCGACGGATTGTGGGTTGGCTGGATCGAGAAACCTTCCTCGTCGGCCGCGTCCAACAGCATGACCCGGGCAGCGGTGCTCGGCAGGCTGGCCTGCAAGGCACGTTGGGTCAGCACCACCATGGGCGCGCTGTTCTCCAACATGTAGGCCAGGCGCTCCAGGGGATAATCCGGATCCAGCGGCACATACGCCGCGCCGGCCTTGAGAATCCCAAGCAGGCCCGCGACCATGTCCAGGCTGCGATCGGCACAGATCGCCACACGGTCGTCCGGGCGGATGCCCAGGGCGATCAGGCGATGGGCAACCTGATTGGCGCGACGATTCAGTTGCGCGTAGCTCAGTTGAGCGTCGTCGGACACTACGGCCACAGCGTCCGGGCACATATCAACGCGTACCTCGAACAGGCCGTGCAAGGTCACGCCTTGCGGGTAATCCACCACCGTGGCGTTGAACCCGTCCAGCAGAGACTGGCGCTCGCTGTCACCCAGCAACGGGATCTGCGCCACGCGTGCCTGCTCGTCAGCGACCATGGTGCGCAGCACGCACTCCAGGTACCCGAGGTAGCGTTCCATCGTGGTCTGATCGAAGAGCGCCGTGGCGTACTCCAGCGCCCCGAACAGGCGCCCATCAATAAGGGCCATGTCCAGCAACACGTCGAACTTCGCGGTGCGGCTGGTCACACCCAGCCCTTGCAGCGACATGTCGCCCAGTTCCAATCCCGTGGCTTCGTTGTTCTGCCATGACAGCATGGCCTGGAACACCGGGCTATGGGACAGGCTGCGCAATGGCCGGACCACCTCCACCACCTGTTCGAACGGCAGGTCCTGGTGCGCCTGGGCATCCAGGGTCCGAACCTTCACTTGTTGCAACAAGGCTTGCACCGTCAGCTCATCCGCCACATCGACGCGCAGCGCCAGCGTGTTGACGAATAGGCCGATCAAGCCCTCGACTTCCGCCTGCATGCGGTTCGCCACCGGCGTGCCGATGACAACGTCGTGCTGGCCGGAGAGGCGACTGAGCACCGTAGCCCAGGCGGCCATGACCGTCATGAACAAGGTGGCGCCATGGCGCTGGCTCAACGCCTTGAGGCCTTGGGTCAGGGTTTCGTCGAGGACGACCCCCACCGCGGCGCCGGCGTGATCCTGCTGTGCAGGCCGTGGCCGATCGGAAGGCAACGTCAACAGGGCCGGTGCATCGGCCAGGGTTTGCCGCCAGAAGCGTTCCTGCTTGTCCAGGACCTCCCCGGTAAGCCAGCGCCGCTGCCAGAGGGCATAGTCCGCGTACTGAATCGGCAATGCCGGCAACGGATCGTCCTGCCCCTGACGGAACGCCTCATACAGCACGCCCAACTCATGGGTCAGCAGATCGGCGGACCAACCGTCCGAGACGATATGGTGCAGGGTGATCAACAGCGCATGATCATCGTCCGCCATCCGCACCAGTCGGCCACGTACCAGCGGGCCGTGGGCCAGGTCGAAAGCCTTGCGAGCCTCTTCCTCGGCCAGGGCCTGCAGCTCGGTTTCGGCGTCCGCTCGCCCTGCCAGGGCCTGCAACTGCAACGCAAAACCGACATCGACCGGGGCAATGCGCTGCTCTACTTCCTGCCCCTGCGCCTGCACAAACGTGGTGCGCAAGGCCTCGTGGCGGGCCACGATACGGTCCAGCGCACGCTTGAGGGCCGAAGTATCCAGCGCGCCTCGCAGGCGCAAACCGGTGGGGATGTGATACGCCGCACTGCTACCGTCCAGTTGCGCCAGGAACCAGAGACGCTGCTGGGCGAAAGACAACGGCAACGCCTGTTCGCGGGACACCGGCACGATACCCGGCCGGGTGCTGCGCGCCGCCTCGGAGAGCACCTGGGCCAGCGCACTCAATTGCGGCTGGGCAAAGACATCCCTCAGGTTCAGTTCCACGCCCAATTGCTCGCGCACCTGGGCGATCAAGCGCATCACCAGCAAGGAATGCCCACCCAGTTCGAAGAAGTGATCGTGGCGGCCCACCGACTCGACCTTGAGCAGGGCTTGCCAGATCTGCGCCAGAACGATTTCCGTGTTGCCCTGAGGCGCTTCATGGGCGCGGCTGGCGTACGCCTTGGCATCGGGTGCCGGCAACGCCTGGCGGTCGAGCTTGCGGTTCGGCGTCAGCGGCAGCGCCGCCAGGCTGACGAACGCGCCAGGCAGCATGTACTCGGCCAGTTGCATCGACAACTGCGCGCGCAGGGTCGCCGCGTTCAGGTTCGCTCCAGCCTGCGGTACCACATAGGCCACCAGGCGTTTGTCGCCCGGCGTGTCTTCGCGCACGATCACCGCCGCTTCCTTGACCCCGGCACAGTCGCTCAGCCGGGCCTCGATCTCGCCCAATTCGATCCGGAAGCCACGGACTTTGACCTGGAAGTCGTTGCGCCCCAGGTATTCGAGGCGTCCGTCCGGACGATAACGGGCCAGGTCGCCGGTCTTGTACAGGCGCGCATCGGGCTGGTCGCTGAACGGGTCGGCCAAGAAGCGTTCGGCGCTGATGGCGTCAAGGTTCAGGTAGCCGCGCGCCACACCGTCGCCACCGATGAAGATTTCCCCCATGACCCCGAACGGCACCGGCTGGCGGTGCGCATCGAGCAGGTAGATACGGGTGTTGGCCATCGGCCTGCCGATGCTGGCATTGCCGAGGATGCCATCGACCGCGTCATGCTCCATGTAGGCGGCCGTGCAGGACACCGTGGCCTCGGTCGGGCCATAGGTGTTGACCAATCGGGTATGCGCGGGACGAACCGCGTCCCACATCTGCAATTTCTGCGTCGACAAGGCGTCACCGGTGACGTTGATCAGCCGCACGTCGCGCAAATGGTCCCGCGCCTGGGCCGGTGAGTTGTGCCATTCGGCCGCGAGGGTATGCCAGTGGGCCGCCGTCAGGTGCAGGAAGGTCGGGCGAATATCACCGTTTTGTTGCAACTCGGCACTGCCAAACAGCTGCCGGGTCGGCGCCAGGGTGGCGCCGGCCAGCAGCGCCGGGAAGATCTCTTCCACCGACAGGTCGAAGTTCAGGGTGTTCTGCTGCAGCACCGTGTCGGCCGGTGTCAGGCCGAACAAGCGAACCGCATCGACGCAGTAGTTGACCAGGCCCCGGTGTTCGATCATCACCCCTTTGGGGTTACCGGTGGAGCCAGAGGTGTAGATGACGTAGGCCAGGTGGCGCACGCCCAGGGTCGCGACGAGCGGATTATCGTCGCGACCGGCGGCAATACCGCAACGCACGCGCTCGGCGCGGTCGAGCAGCACCACCGGCACCGCCAGCGCGGGCAGACGACCTAGCAACTCACCTTGGCTCAGCAGCGCCACCGGGGCACTGTCGGCGAGCATGTAGGCCAAGCGTTCGGCTGGAAACGCCGGATCGAGCGGTACGTAACCGGCACCGGCCTTGAGAATGGCCAACAGGCCGATGAGCATGTCGGCACCGCGTTCAACGCAGATCGCCACCCGGTCATCCGGGCGGATGCCCAGGCCGATCAGGTGATGGGCCATCTGGTTAGCCTGGCGGTTCAGTTCGGCGTAACTCAGGCGCTCATCACCGAACACGACAGCAATGGCGTCCGGTCGAGCCTCGACCTGAGCTTCGAACAACTGGTGGACCGTCTGTTCACGTGGGTACGCGGCCTGGGTCGCGTTGAGGCCTGCCAGCAAATGCTCGCGTTCGGCGTTGTCCAGCAGCGCGATCCGTTCGATCAGGGTCTGATCACTGGCGACCATGGCCCGCAGCAGGCGCTCGAAGTAGCCGAGGTAACGCTGCACCGTGCTCTCGTCGAACAACGCCGTGGCGTATTCAAGGGCACCAAACATCTGCCCTTGGATCTCGCTCAGCTCCAGGGACACGTCGAATTTGGCAACGTTGCTTGCCGCCCCCAGGCCTTCGAGTTTCAAGTCCCCCAGCACCAGTTCAGCGTTGTCATGGGTCTGCCACGACAGCATGGCCTGGAACAGCGGGCTGTGGGCCAGGCTGCGCACCGGTTTGAGCACTTCCACCACTTGTTCGAATGGCAGGTCCTGATGCGCCTGGGCGCCAAGGGCCTGGGCCTTGACCCGGGCCAGCAAGGTTTCCACGGTCGGCGCCCCCGAGAGATCGATGCGCACGGCCAAGGTGTTGACGAAGAAGCCGATCAATCCCTCGACTTCCGACCGCGTGCGGTTGGCCACCGGCGAGCCGATCACCACTTCATCCTGGCCCGAAAGCCGGCTCAACAACGCCCCCCAGGCGGCCATCATGGTCATGTACAAGGTAACGCCGTGGCGCTGGCTCAGGGCCTTGAGGTTCGCGGTCAACTCGGCATCGAAGGCCACCGGCAATGTCGCCCCGGCATAGTCCTGCTGCGCAGGACGGGCACGGTCGGTGGGCAGCATCAACAAGGCTGGTGCATCGGCCAGGGCCTGTCGCCAGTAATCGCTTTGGGTTTGCAGCACTTCGCCGCTCAACCAGCGACGTTGCCAGACAGCGTAGTCGCTGTACTGCACCGTCAACGCCGGCAGTGGATCGTCCAGGTCATGACGAAACGCTTCATAAAGTGCCGTCAATTCCTTGATCAACACGCCAATGGACCAACCGTCCGAGACGATGTGGTGCATGGTCAGCAGCAACACATGGTCCTCGCTGCCGAGACGGATCAGCCGGCCGCGGATCAATGGACCCTGTTCCAGGCTAAAGGTATCTGTGGCTTCCTGCGCCGCCAGTGCGTGCAGTTGGTCCTCGGCATCGGCCTGGCCGCAGAAGTCATGGTGCAGCAGCGCGAACCCGACATCGGCGGGCGCGATGCGCTGCCGAGCCTCCTGTCCCCGCACCTGCACGAAGGTAGTACGCAGGGCCTCATGGCGGGCGACAATACGGTCCAGGGCCCGCTGCAAGGCGGCTCGGTCCAGCACACCGCGTAGGCGCAGCCCGGCGGGTATGTGGTAGGCCGCGCTCGCCCCTTCCATCTGTGCCAGGAACCATAGGCGCTGTTGGGCGAACGACAAGGGCAAGTCGTCCTTTCGAGAAACCCGGACAATCTCCGGCAACGTGCTGCGCCCGGCAACGGCCACTGCCTGCGCCAACCCCATGAGCTGGGGCTGGGCGAACAGTTCGGTCAGGCCCAACTCCACACCCAGGCGCAGACGCACCTGGGAAATCAATTGAATCGCCAGCAACGAGTGGCCCCCCAGTTCGAAGAACTGATCATGACGACCGACCTGTTGCAGGCCCAGCAGGTCTTGCCAGATCTGCGCCAGGGTGGTTTCGACCTCGCCTTGCGGGGCTTCGTAGCCACGGGAAATGACGGCATCCAGGTCTGGCGCCGGCAGAGCCTTGCGGTCGAGCTTACCGTTCGGCGTCAGTGGCAACGCATCCAGGCGCACGTAGGCAGCGGGCACCATATAGGCCGGCAGCTGTGCTTGCAGATGCGCGCGCAGGGCTTCGATGTCTACTGGCGAATGCTGGGTGAAATAGGCGACCAGGCGCTTGTCCCCCGGCACATCTTCACGAGCCAGGACCACGGCTTCGTTCAAGGCATCGTGTTGCGCGAGCTTGGCTTCGATCTCCCCCAGTTCGATGCGGAAACCGCGGATCTTCACCTGGTCATCGTTACGGCCCAGGTATTCGATGTTGCCGTCCGCCAGGTAGCGGCCCAGGTCGCCAGTGCGATACATGCGGGCGTTTACAGAGCTGCTGAACGGGTCCTTGAGGAAGCGTTCAGCCGTCAGGTCATCACGATTGAGATAACCACGAGCGACCCCGGCACCACCGATGTAGATTTCGCCCGGCACGCCCAGTGGCACGGGTTGTTTGTGCTCGTCCAACAGGTAGAACTGGGTGTTCGCCACCGGTTTGCCGATGTGCGCGGCAAATCCATCTTCGCGGGCCATCGACACCCAGCTTGAGTAAGTCGTGGTTTCCGAAGGGCCGTAGAGGTTGCACAGGCGTTTGACCTGGGTCTGCTCGAACAACGTCTCCACCAGGCTGCGCTTCAAGGCTTCACCGGCGACGTTGACCGTGTCGACGCCCTCGCCTACACCGCCAGACTCCAGCAAGGCCTTGAGCGCCGACGGCACGGTATTGATCAGGGTGATGTCGTGCTCGCCCTCTTGCAGTTCCAGCACATTAGTGACCACTTCGATGCTGCCGCCCGAGGTCAACGGCGCGAAGCACTCGTAGACCGCCAGGTCGAAGTTCAGCGATGTCGAGAACAGGGTTTTCGACAACGTGGCGTCATCGAACGAACGATGGGCCCAGGTCAGGAAGTTCACCGTGTTGCGGTGTTCGATCATCACACCCTTGGGCAGACCGGTCGAACCTGAGGTATAGATGACATAGGCCAGGTGCGACGAGGTCAAGCCCGGCACCTGCGGATTGGGCGCCGCCTCGTCCTGCCAGAGGCCTTTGTCGAGGTCGATCACCGGTACCGCCGTCTCACCCAGCAAGCTGCGTGTGGTTCCTTGAACCAGGATCGCCGCCGGGGCGCTGTCTTCCAGCATGTAGGCGATGCGATCCAGCGGATAGGCCGGATCCAGCGGCACATAACCGCCGCCGGCCTTGAGAATCGCCAACAACCCCACGACCATGTCGATACCGCGCTCGACGCAGATCGCCACCCGCGAATCGGGCTGCACGCCCTGCTTGCGCAGGTAATGGGCCAAGCGGTTGGAGAGCCCATTGAGTTCACGATAATTGAACTGACGCCGGCCATGGCGCACCGCCACGGCATCCGGCGTGCGCAGTACCTGGGCCTCGAACAGGCCATGGATGGTCTGCTCTTGCGGATAGTCAGACTGGGTGGCGTTGAAGTTCACCAGCAACTTTGCGCGCTCTGCTGCCGGCACAATCGGCAATTCATGCAACGCCCGTTCAGGCGTCTGCTCCAATGCTGTCACCAGGCTTTCCAGCGCTGTATGCATGTAACCGCAGACACGTTGGGCACCCACTTCGACCACTGCTTGAGCGGTGAACCGGAAGCCTTCGCCCAGGTCGTCCACGTTCAGGCACAACGGATAGTTGGTGCGTTCTTCCATGTGCAGGGTTTGCATCCCCTGCCAGGCCGAGATGGCCTGATCGGACACCGCTTCAGCCGCGCTGTGTCGATAATTGAGCAAGGCGCTGAACAATGGCAGCGAGGTCGGTACACCACTGCAGCGCTGCGCCAGGGACAACGAGGCGTGCTCGTGCCCCAGCAAGGCCGACAACCGGCCATGAGTCGCCTTGACACCGGCACGGGCGCCTTGAGCGCCGACACTGACACGCAATGGCAACGTATTGATGAACATGCCCAGGGCCCGATCGGCCCCGTCGCCGCCCTGCATCCGTCCCATCAGCACGGTGCCGAACACCACCTCTTCACGGCCCGAAACCCGCCCGACCACATGCCCCCAGGCCAAGTGAACCAGGCTTGCCGCGCTCACACCGAGCTGACGGGCCTGGGCCCGCAGGCGCTGCGCCAGCGCAGCATCCACGTCCTGATGTGCTTCTTCGATACCGCTGCCATCACCCTGCACATCCTGCAAACCGAACGGCAACGTTGGCGCATCGATATCGCTGAGCATCTCGCGGAAAAACGCTTCGTGCTGTTCCCGACTGACCCCCAGTCGCGCCTGGGCCACATGGTTGCGATACGGCACGGCGGGCGCAAGCAAGTGCGCCTGGCCCAAGAGACTGGCCTGCATCTCGTGCACCACGACCTCAAGCGCCGTGTGATCCAACGCCATGTGATGGAACAACAGCATGCCGACCCAGCGCTGATTCGCCACATCCTGGGCAAAGGCAAAGCGCATCAACGGTGCCTGGGCGATGTCGAGACGGTAATGACGCGGATCGAAACGCCCGTGCAGTTGCTGCACCACCTCGCCCCCCGCCGGATCCACCTCGATCTCTTCCAGGTCCAGGGTCGCATGGCGCCATACCACTTGCACCGGTGCTTCCAGGCCTTGCCAGACCATGCTGGTGCGCAAGATGTCATTACGCGACACCACGCTCTGCAAGGCCTGGGCAAAGGCTTGCAACCGTTCGCGGTTGTCAAAGCCGAACAGCACCTGCAGCACGTAGGGGTCGCCCTGCTCCGCGGCAAGGTGGTGGTAGAGAATCCCCTCCTGCAGTGGCGCCAGGGCGTAGATATCCTGCACATTCGTCACGCCACCCGGCACCGTGGCCACGATTCGGTCGATGGCGTCCTGGTCCAGGTCAGCCAGGGGCAACATGTCCGGGGTGATCCGCGTACAGCCATCCGGAATCGCATTGCCCGGCACCACAACCGCCCTGACACCGCCCACCGCGGCGGCCAACGCGGCCAGCGTCGGCTGGCCGAACAGCACCCGCACATCGGCGGCCAGGTCGACCTGGCGCATACGTTCGATCAGTTTCACGGCCAGTAGCGAATGACCGCCCAGCTCGAAGAAATTGTCGTGACGACCGACCCGTTCAAGCTTGAGCAAATCCTGCCAGATCCGCGCGATGGTCGTCTCGACCTCGCCTTGCGGGACTTCGTATTCACGGCTGATCACTGCCGACTGATCCGGCGCCGGCAACACCTTGCGATCAAGCTTGCCGTTGGTGGTCAACGGGAACGCGTCAAGGATCACGAAGGCGCTGGGGACCATGTGCTCCGCCAGCGACTGCAACAACTGTGTACGCAAGTCGACCGCCGACGGTTGCGCACCCTCTGCGGCAATCACATAAGCCACCAGGCGCTTGTTGCCCGGCTCGTCCTCGCGAGCGATGACCACTGCCTCGCTGACCCCCTCGCAGGCGGTCAAGGTCGCTTCGATCTCGCCCAGTTCGATCCGGAAACCACGGATCTTCACCTGGTCGTCGTTGCGCCCCAGGTACTCGATGCTGCCGTCCGCCAGCCAGCGACCCAGGTCGCCGGTCCGGTACATCCGCGCATTCGGCTCGGGGCTGAACGGGTTGTCGAGGAAGCGCTCGGCGGTCAGTTCGTCGCGGTTCAAATAACCACGGCTGACACCCGCGCCCCCCACGTACATCTCGCCCACCACGCCCACCGGCGCCGGCTCGCGCTGGGCATCGAGCACGTACAACTGCAGGTCGGGAATGCGCTTGCCGATGGGGCTGACCCCCGTCAACTGCGCGTCGGCCGCTTCAAGCGGACGGTAAGTCACATGCACCGTCGTTTCGGTGATGCCGTACATGTTCACCAGTTGTGTCCCGGCATTGGTCGCACGGGCATACCACGGCTTGAGCATGCTGGTTTCCAGCGCCTCACCGCCAAAGATCACCTGGCGCAGGCTGTGGCGCTGGTCGCTCTCACCCTGGGCCACGATCAGTTGCCGGAAAGCGCTTGGCGTCTGGTTCAGCACGGTCACACCGGCCTCGCACAGCAGCGCGTAGCAATCTTGCGGAGAACGACTGACCAGTTGCGGCACCACCAGCAAGCGGCCACCGTGGGTCAAGGTGCCCCAGATTTCCCAGACCGAGAAGTCGAAGGCGAAGGAATGGAACAGCGCCCAAACATCTTGCGGGCCAAATTCGAACCAGGGCTGGGTTGCCGAAAACAGTCGGGCGACGTTGCGGTGCTCGACCATCACCCCCTTGGGCAACCCGGTCGAACCCGAGGTGTAGATCACATAGGCCAAGTGGCTGGAGTCCAGGCCCGGCACTTGCGGGTTGGCGACGGATTCGTCCTGCCAGCTACCGTCATCGAGTTGCAGCACCGGCATCGAGACGCCCGCCAACAGACGATGCGTGGCGGCGTGGGCCAACAGCGCAACCGGCATACTGTCACGCAGCATGTAGGCAATGCGTTCCATCGGGTAGGCCGGATCCACCGGCACATAACCGGCGCCGGCCTTCAGGATCCCCAACAGGCCGACGATCATGTCCAAACCACGCTCGACACAGATCGCGACCCGGTCATCCGGGCGAATACCCTGCGCCAACAGGCGATGAGCGACCTGGTTGGCCCGGGCGTTGAGCTCGCCGTAGGTCAACGTTCGTTCCTCGAACATGACCGCCATGGCCTCGGGCTGTGCCGCGGCCCAGACTTCAAACTGAGCATGGATGAGCGCATCCTGGGCGAATGCGACGCCCGTGCCGTTCCAGCTCTCGAGCAATTGCCGACGCTCGGCCGGCGGCAGGATCTTCAGCCCGCTCAAAGGAGCCAACGGCGATTGCTCCAGCGCCTGCACCAGATTCTCCACAACGCATTGCACATAATTGCAAACACGCTCGGCACCAATGGGTGCCTGGGCCATGACGGTCAGGTTGAAACCTTCACCCAAGTCATCCACCGACAACGTCAGCGGATAGTTGGTGCGCTCCTCACCTTCCAGTGTCTGGATCCCCTCCCAGGCCGCAATGACTTCACTGGAAGGCGCCTGGGCACCGAGATGGCGATAGTTGAGCAGCGCGCTGAACAACGGCGCCGGTGCAGCCACGCCACTGCAGCGCTGCGCCAGGACCAACGAGGCATGCTCGTGCCCCAGCAGCGCCGTCAAGCGTGCATGGGTCGACTTGACGGCGGCACGCACCCCTTGCGCGCCCAGGCTCACCCGCAACGGCAAGGTGTTGATGAACATGCCCAATGCACGGTCGGCGCCTTCACCGCCCTGCATGCGCCCCAACAGCACGGTGCCAAAGACCACGTCTTCCTTGCCCGACACTTTGCCCAGCACCAGCGCCCAGGCCAGGTGATACAAGCTTGCCGCGCTCACGCCAAGCTGACGCGCCTGTACGCGCAGACGCTGGCCAAGCTGGGCATCGACTCTCTGGCGGACCTCCTCGATGTCGTGCCCGTCACCCTGCACATCCTGCAAACCGAAGGGCAGCGTCGGTTCAGCCACATCACCCAGCATGTCACGGAAAAATGCTTCATGTTCTTCGCGGCTGACGCCGAGCCGCGCCTGTGCCACGAAGTTGCGATACGGCACCGAGGCCGCCAGTCCCTGTTCGCCGCCGGACATGTGCACGCCAATTTCCGCAGCGAGCATGGCCAGCGAGGTCGCATCATCGACCATGTGGTGGAACAACAGCATGCCCACCCAGCGGTTGTTCGCCACGTCTTGTGCGTAGCCAATGCGCATCATCGGCGCCTGACGAATGTCCAGGCGATAGTGGCGCGGATCCAGACGTTCGCGCAGTTGCCGGGCGATATCTCCCGCCGCAGCGTCCAACACGATCTCATCGAACCCCAGCCGCGCCTCGCGCCAGACCACTTGAACCGGTTCGTCAATGCCTTCCCAGACCACGCCGGTGCGCAGGATGTCATGCCTGGACACCACGCTTTGCAGTGCCTTGGCGAAAAGATCCAAGTGGGCACGGCTGTCAAAAGCGAACAGGATGTATTGCAGGTAAGGATCACCTTTGGCCGCCGCGACGTGGTGATACAGAATGCCCTCCTGCAGCGGCGTCAAGGCATAGATGTCCTGCACATTGCCCACGCCACCGGGCACCGTCGCCACGACACGGTCGATCTCGTCCTGGCTCAACGTGGCCAGCGGCAACATGTCCGGCGTGATCCGCGAACAGTCGTCCGGGATGAGGTTGGCCGGCACCCGGACTTCCTGGCAGCCACCCACCGCAGCGGCCAGCGCCGCCAACGTCGGCTGGCCGAACAGCACGCGGACGTCGGCCGCCAAGTCGATCTGGCGCATACGCTCGACCAACTTCACCGCCAGCAACGAGTGGCCGCCCATTTCAAAGAAATGATCGTGGCGGCCGACCCGCTCAACGTGCAGCAGGTCTTGCCAGATCCTGGCAATGGCGATCTCGACCTCGCCTTGAGGGGCCTCATATTCACGGGTCACCACCGACGACTGGTCAGGCACCGGCAATGCCTTGCGGTCCAACTTGCCGTTGGTGGTCAACGGGAACACCGTCAACATCACGAATGCGCTGGGCACCATGTATTCGGCCAGCGAACCCAGCAGTTCGTCGCGCAGCTCGGCGGCCGATGGCGGCTCGCCCTCCTCGGCGATCACATAGGCCACCAGGCGCTGATCGCCCGGTGTATCCTGGCGCGCCACCACCACGGCCTCCCGCACACCATTGCACGCGGCCAGCTTGGCTTCGATCTCGCCCAATTCGATACGGAAACCGCGGATCTTCACTTGGTCGTCGTTGCGGCCCAGGTACTCGATGCTGCCGTCCGCCAGCCAGCGACCCAAGTCGCCGGTCCGGTACATTCGTGCGTTCGGCTCGGGGCTGAACGGGTTGTCGAGGAAACGCTCGGCGGTCAGTTCGTCACGGTTCAAATAACCACGACTGACCCCGCCGCCGCCCACGTACATCTCGCCTATCACTCCCACCGGCACCGGCTCGCGCTGGGCGTCGAGCACGTACAGTTGCAGGTCGGGAATGCGCTTGCCAATCGGGCTGACGCCGGCCAACTGCGCGTCGGCCGCGTCAAGCGGACGATACGTCACGTGCACCGTCGTTTCGGTAATGCCGTACATGTTGACCAACTGCGTCCTGGCATTGGCCTGGCGGGCGTACCACGGCTTGAGGATCCCGGTTTCCAATGCCTCGCCGCCGAAGATCACTTGCCGCAGGTGGTGATCCAGGTCGCTTTCACCCTGGGCGGCGATCAATTGGCGGAAGGCACTCGGCGTCTGGTTGAGGATGGTCACACTCGCTTCGCACAACAAGGCATAGCAGTATTGCGGTGAACGGCTGACCAGTTGCGGTACCACCAGCAAGCGGCCACCGTGGGTCAAGGCGCCCCAGATTTCCCAGACCGAGAAGTCGAAGGCAAAGGAATGGAACAGCGCCCATACATCTTGCGGGCCAAATTCGAACCAGGGCTGGGTTGCCGAAAACAGCCGCGCGACGTTGCGATGCTCGACCATCACGCCCTTGGGCAGGCCGGTGGAGCCGGAGGTGTAGATCACGTAGGCCAAGTGGCTGGCATTCAGGTCTGCCACATCGGGATTGTGCCGCGGTTGCGGGCTGATTTCGCCGGCTTCGGCCGGGTCGAGCACCAGGGTGGGCACCGGCAATACCGGCAGGCTGTCGCGCCATTGCGGCTGGGTCACCACCGCCACGGGGCTGCTGTCATGCAGCATGTAGGCGATGCGTTCGGGTGGATAAGTGGGGTCCAGCGGTACATACCCCGCGCCGGCTTTCAGGATGCCCAGCAGGCCAATGATCATGTCCAGGCCGCGCTCGACACAGATGGCGACCCGATCATCCGGACGAACACCCAGGGCCACGAGGCTGTGGGCCAGTTGGTTGGCGCGGGCATTGAGTTCGCCGTAGGTCAGTGCCTGGTCTTCATGCACGACGGCCACGGTATCGGGTTGAGAAGCGGCCCAGCCCTCGAATTGCCGATGGATCAGGGCATCGTCGGCATACGCGACGTCGGTCGTGTTCCAGGTTTCGAGCAATTGCCGACGCTCGGCCGGTGGCAGGATCGCCAACGCGTGGAGCGGGGTTTGCGGTGCCTGCTCCAGGGCCATGACCAGGTTTTCCAAGGCTACCTGCATATAACCGCAAATACGTTGCGCACCAATGACCGTATCGACCATCGCCGTGAGGAAGAACCCGTCACCCAGGTCATCCACGTTGAGGGTCAAGGGATAATTGGTCCGCTCATCACCGCCCAGCGCGTCGATCCCGCTCCAGGCCGACAGGGCGTCCTGGGTCACCTGGACCGCGCTGTGGCGGTAGTTGAGCAAGGCGCTGAACAGTGGCGTCGGCGCCACCACGCCACTGCACCGTTGCGCCAGTGCCAACGAGGCATGTTCGTGGCCCAGCAAGGCGGTCAAGCGTGCGTGAGTGGCCTTGACGCCGCTGCGCACGTCCTGGGTGCCCACATCCACTCGCAACGGCAAGGTGTTGATGAACATCCCCAGGGCGCGGTCGGCCCCGTCGCCGCCCTGCATCCGGCCCAACAAGACCGTACCGAACACCACCTCCTGCTTGCCCGATACCTTGCCCAGCACCTGTGCCCAGGCCAGGTGCACCAGGCTGGCGGCACTCACCCCCAGATGGCGTGCCTGCACCCGCAGGCGCCTGGACAGCGCAAGATCGACAGGCTGGCGATCCTCATCGATGTCATGCCCCTCACCCTGCACGTCCTGCAAGCCAAAAGGCAACGTCGGCTCGTCGATATCACCAAGCATCTCGCGGAAGAACGTTTCGTGCTCTTGTTCGCTCGTGCCCAGGCGGGCCTGGGCCACGTAGTTGCGATAAGGCATCGCTTCGCCGAACTGCTCGCCCTGCCCCAGCAAATGCATTTGCATTTCATGTTGCATCACATCCAGGGCGGTGTGGTCCAGCGCCATGTGATGGAACAACAGGATCGCGACCCAGCGGTCCTGGGCCTCGTCCCGGGCGTAAGCCAAGTGCAACAACGGTGCCCGGCCCAGGTCCAGGCGATAGTGCCGCGCATCGAAGCGGTTGGCCAGTTGCGTGGCAATGTCGCCAGCGGTGGCGTCCGGCACAATGCACTGTGGTTCAAGCAGCACCTGGCGCCAAACCACTTGCACCGGCTCATCCAGCCCCTCCCAGACCACACTGGTGCGCAAGATGTCGTGGCGATCGATCACCACCTGCAGCGCCTCGATGAAGGCATCCAGGCGTTCACGGTTGTCGAAGGCGAACTGTGACTGGAGCACATACGGGTCGCCCTGCTCGGCGGCCAGGTGGTGATAAAGAATCCCTTCCTGCAACGGTGCCAGCGGGTAGATGTCCTGCACGTTGCGCGCACCACCGGGAACGGTGGCGACGAGTCGGTCGATGGCGTCCTGGGACAGGTTGACCAGCGGTAATAGATCAGGGGTGATGTATTCGCAGTGCAAAGGAATCAGGTTCGCCGGAACGCTGACTTCCCTGCCACTGCCAATCGCCGCAGCCAGTGCGGCCAGGGTCGGTTGGCTGAACAGTACGCGCACGTCGGCGCTCAAGCCGGCCTGGCGCATGCGTTCGATCAGCGTCACCGCCAGCAGCGAGTGCCCGCCCAGTTCGAAGAAGTGGTCGTGGCGCCCCACCTGCTCGACCTTCAGCACGTCCGCCCAGATTCGTGCCAGGGTCTGTTCCACCTTTCCCAGCGGTGCTTCATATTCGCGAGAGGCATAGGCCTCGGCATCCGGCGCCGGGAGCTCACGGCGATCCAGTTTGCCGTTGGCGGTCAGCGGGAAGGCTGGCAGTACCACGAACGCGCTGGGCAGCATGTAATCGGCCAACACGCTCGACAATTGTCCCCGCAAGTCGTGTACCGACAAGGTCACGCCCGGCTCGGGGATCACATACCCCACCAGGCGCTTGGGACCGGCATCGTCTTGCCGCGCCAGCACGACCGCATCTTTCACGCCTGGGCATTGGCCCAATCGCGCTTCGATCTCGCCCAACTCGATACGAAAACCACGGATCTTCACCTGGTCGTCGTTGCGCCCCAGGTAATCCACCGTGCCGTCCGCCCGCCAGCGCGCCAGGTCGCCGGTGCGGTAGAGCAAGGCACCGGGATCGGCATTGAACGGGTCGGCGACGAACTTCTCTGCGCTCAGCTCGGGGCGATTCAGATACCCTTTCGCCACACCATCGCCACCGATGTACAGCTCGCCAGCCACGCCGATGGGCACTGGCTGTTGGTTGGCATCCAATACATAGACACGGGTGTTGCCAATCGGGCGACCGATGGGAATACCGCCCTCACCCATGGTCTTGATCTCATGGGTGGTGGTGAACGTGGTGGCTTCGGTCGGGCCGTAGCCGTTGAGCAGGTGCAACGGCGCGCCTTCCTTCAGGACGCGGCCGATCACTGCTGGGTCGAGCACATCGCCACCGACGATCAGGTAGCGCAATTGGGCGAACGCCGACATCAGTCCGGCAGCGTATTGATGAAACAGTCCCGCGGTCATCCACAACACAGTGATCGATTGTTCGAGCAACAACGCGTGGAAATCCGCCTGGGACAACAGCACGTCCTGGTCGACCACCACCACGCAACCGCCGTTGAGCAACGGCGCCCAGACGTCGAGGGTGCTGGCGTCGAAGGCCGGGTTGGAGGCGAAGGCCACCCGGTCCTGGGCGTTGAAGTCGGCGTAGCCGTTATTGATCACCAGTCGGTTGATCGCCCGGTGCGGCACCAGCACGCCTTTCGGAGTGCCGGTGGAGCCGGAGGTGTACATGATGTAGGCCACCGATTCGGTGCTTTGTATCAGCCGCAGGTCATGGTCCGCCTCGGTCTCCAGGACCACGCTATCCAGATCCACACGGGCAACCCCCTCAGGCAGCGCCATCGCGCTCAGGGTCAGAAGCGTCCGGGCACCGCTGTCGCGCACCATGAAATCCTGACGTTCGAGCGGTGCGCTGACGTCCAGCGGCACGTAGACCGCGGCGCACTTGAGAATCGCCAGCTGGCTGACCAGCAGCTCGACCGAGCGTTCCAGCATAATCGCCACGCGATCGCCCGGTTGCACCCCCAGGCCAATCAAATGACGGGTCAGGCAATTGGCTCGGCGGTTCAACTCGACGTACGTCAGGCTGTGGCCGTTGTGCACAACCGCGGTTGCTTCCGGATGCTCCTTGGCCCGTGCCTCGAACAGGCCATGGACGGTCCTGTCCTGGGGATAGCTGCGGGTGGTGGCGTTGAAGTCCACCAGCAATTGCCGACGCTCGGCCGGCGGCAGGATCGACAGGCTGTGCAACGGCGTCGCCGGAGCCTGTTCCAGCGCTTCGACCAGATGCTCCAGGGCAATGTTCATGTAGACACATATCCGCTGCGCGCCGACCTGCGGCACTGCCAGCGCCGACAAGTGGAAATCTTCGCCCAGGTCATCTACCGACAAGGTCAGCGGGTAGTTGGTACGCTCTTCGTTGCTCAGCAGTTGAATACCGTCCCAGGCCACCAAGGCGTCGCTTGAGGCAACGCCTGGGGCACTGTGCCGATAATTGAGCAAGGCATTGAACAGCGGCATCGGTGCGACCACGCCGCTGCAACGCTGGGCCAACGCCAGCGAGGCGTGTTCGTGCCCCAGCAGGCCGGTCAGGCGAGCGTGGGTGGCTTTTACGCCGTCACGCACGCCTTGGGCTCCGACGCCCACCCGCAATGGCAAGGTATTGATGAACATGCCCAATGCATGGTCAGCGCCGTCGCCGCCCTGCATCCGCCCCATCAGCACCGTGCCAAACACAACGTCCTGCTTGCCGGACACCTGCCCCAGCACTTGCGCCCAGGCCAGGTGATGCAGGCTCGCGGCGCTCACGCCCAACTGACGGGCCTGGGCCCGCAGTCGGCGGCTCAGGTCGGCAGACAGGCTCAGTCCGGCCTCTTCGATATCGCTGCCATCGCCACGTACGTCCAGCAAGCCGAACGGCAATGTCGGTTCGTCGACATCACTCAACATGTCGCGGAAGAACCCTTCGTGCTCTTCACGGCTCACGCCCAAGCGGGCCTGGGCCACGTAATTGCGGAACGGCACGGCTTGGCCCAGTTGCTCGGCCTGGCCCAGCAGGTGCGCCTGCATCTCGTGCTGCACCACTTCCAGCGCCGTGTGGTCGAGGACCATGTGATGGAACAACAACATCGCCACCCAGCGTTGATTGGCCGGGTCGTGGGCGAAGGCGATGCGCATCAACGGCGCCTGCTGCATGTCCAGACGGTAATGCAGCGTGTCGAAGCGCTCGCGCAGCTGCCCGGCGATATCGCCCGCCTCGGCGCTCAGCGCCAATTCTTCCACCGCCAGTTGCGCTTTGCGCCAGACCACTTGCACCGGCTCGTCCAGACCTTCCCAGACCACCGAAGTACGCAGGATGTCGTGGCGATCGATGACGCCCTGCAGAGCCTGGGCAAACGCCTCCAGCCGCTCGCGATCCGCGACGGTGAACGTGGCCTGCAACACATAGGGATCCCCCGTGTGCGCAGCGATGTGGTGATAAAGAATACCTTCCTGCAACGGCGCCAACGGGTAGATGTCCTGCACGTTGCGCGCACCACCGGGCACCGTCTCCACAAGACGATCGATGTCTTGCTGGTCCAACGCCACCAAGGGCAGCATCGACGGCGTGATCCGGGTGCACCCCAGCAGAATGCCGTTGTCCGGCACCGCGACCTCGCCGCCACTGCCGACTGCGGCGGCCAGCGCCGCGAGCGTTGGCTGGCTGAACAGCACCCGCACGTCCGCCGACAAGCCGAGCTGGCGCATCCGGCCAATCAGGCTGACGGCCAACAGCGAGTGTCCACCCAACTCGAAGAAATGGTCATGACGGCCCACGCGTTCGATCTTGAGCAAGTCTTGCCAGATCTGCGCCAGGATGGTTTCGACCTCGCCTTGCGGGGCTTCGTAGCCACGGGTGATCAGCGCATCGAGGTCCGGCGCCGGCAGGGCTTTGCGATCGAGTTTACCGTTTGGTGTCAGTGGCAAGGCATCCAGGCGCACGTAGGCGACGGGCACCATGTAGGCCGGCAGTTGCGCTTGCAGGTGCGTGCGCAGGGCTTCGATCTCTA
The DNA here is from genome assembly GCF_053629195.1 of Pseudomonas sp. R151218B TE3479. Classification (NCBI taxonomy): domain Bacteria; kingdom Pseudomonadati; phylum Pseudomonadota; class Gammaproteobacteria; order Pseudomonadales; family Pseudomonadaceae; genus Pseudomonas; species Pseudomonas sp. R151218B TE3479. Next base: position 3,964,879 of record NZ_JBRJHV010000001.1, on the reverse strand, counting down.
CTGTTTCGTCCGGCGAGTGTTGGGTGAAATAAGCCACCAGGCGCTTGTCACCCGGCACGTCTTCACGGGCCACGACCACGGTTTCCTTGATGTTTGGAGCCTGGGCGAGTTTGGCTTCGATCTCCCCCAGCTCGATACGAAAACCGCGGATCTTCACCTGATCGTCGTTACGGCCCAGGTATTCGATGTTGCCGTCCGGCAGGTAGCGGCCCAGGTCGCCAGTGCGATACATGCGCGCATTTTGAGCCGTGCTGAATGGATCTTTCAGGAAGCGCTCGGCCGTCAGGTCATCGCGGTTCAGATAACCACGAGCGACCCCGGCACCACCGATGTAGATTTCGCCCGGAACGCCCAGTGGCACGGGTTGTTTGTGCTCGTCCAACAGATAGAACTGGGTGTTCGCCACCGGTTTGCCGATATGCGCGGCAAATCCATCTTCGCGGGCCATCGACACCCAGCTTGAGTAAGTCGTGGTTTCCGAAGGGCCGTAGAGGTTGCACAGGCGTTTGACCTGGGTCTGTTCGAACAAGGTTTCCACCAGGCTTCGCTTCAAGGCTTCACCGGCCACGTTGACCGTGTCGACGCCCTCGCCCAATCCGCCGGATTCCAGCAAGGCCTTGAGCGCCGACGGCACGGTATTGATCAGCGTGATGTCGTGATCGCCCTGTTGCAGTTCCAGCACATTAGTGACCACTTCGATGCTGCCGCCCGAGGTCAGCGGCGCGAAGCATTCATAGACCGCCAGGTCGAAGTTCAGCGAGGTCGAAAACAGGGTTTTCGACAACGTGGCGTCATCGAACGAACGATGGGCCCAGGTCAGGAAGTTCACTGTATTTCGGTGTTCGATCATCACGCCCTTGGGCAGACCGGTCGAACCGGAGGTGTAAATGACATAGGCCAGGTGCGAAGACGTCAGCTCAGCCACTTCAGGATTTTGGACGGACTCGTCCTGCCAATCGCCACTATCGAGATTGATCACCGGCATCGAGGCTGCGGCCAGCAATCCAAGGGTCGCCGTCTGCGCCAACACCGCCGCCGGCGCACTGTCTTCCAGCATGTAGGCGATGCGATCCAGCGGATACGCCGGGTCCAGCGGCACATAACCGCCGCCGGCCTTGAGAATCGCCAGCAACCCCACGACCATGTCGATGCCACGCTCGACACAGATCGCCACCCGCGAATCGGGCTGCACGCCCTGTTTGCGCAGGTAATGGGCCAGGCGGTTGGCCCGCTCGTTCAACTCGCGGTAGTTCAGGCGCTGTTCGCCACGGACCACCGCCACCGCCTCCGGCGTACGCTGGACCTGCTCTTCAAACAATCCATGAATCGTTTGCTGATGCGGATAGTCCGCCTCGGTGGCGTTGAACGTCACCAGCAATTGCTCCAGTTCCGCTGCGGGCAAGATCGACAGACGATACAGCGCCGCCTGTGGCGTCTGTTCCAGTGCCTGCACGAGCGTTTGCAATGCCGCGTGCATATAAGCGCAAATCCGTTGGGCACCAATCTGTTGCCCGACCAGCACCGTCAGGTTGAAACCGGTCCCCAGGTCATCGACGTTCAATGTCAGCGGGTAATTGGTCCGTTCTTCACCACCCAGCGCCTGCATACCGTTCCAGGCCGACGATGCTTCGTTCGACGCCGTCGTGGCACCATGGCGGTAATTGAGCAAGGCACTGAACAACGGCAACGGTGCCGCTACGCCACTGCAACGTTGGGCCAGCGCCAGCGAGGCATGCTCGTGTCCCAGCAAGGCAGTCAGTTGCCCATGGACAGCCTTGACGCCAGCCTTGACGCCTTGCTCGCCCAGACTCACGCGAAGCGGCAGGGTGTTGATGAACATCCCCAGCGCCCGATCGGCGCCCTCGCCGCCCTGCATGCGGCCCATCAGTACCGTACCGAACACCACCTCCTGCTTGCCGGATACCTTGGCCAGCACTTGCGCCCACGCCAAGTGCACCAGGCTGGCGGCACTCACCCCCAGTTGACGCGCCTGGGCCCGCAGACGCAGGTCCAAGGCACCCTCCACCGCTTGGCTGGTCTCTTCGATGTCGTGTCCGCCAGCCTGTACATCCTGCAAATTGAATGGCAGCGTTGGCTCGTCGATATCGCCGAGCATGTCACGGAAAAACGCCTCATGCTCTTCGCGATCCACACCCAGTCGTGCCTGCGCCACGTAGTTGCGATAGGGCACCGCTCCGGCCAATTGCCCGGCCTCACCCAGCAGGTGCGCTTGCATTTCGTGTTGCACCACTTCCAGCGCCGTATGGTCCAGGGCGAGGTGATGGAACAACAATGTCGCGACCAGGCGATGATTGGCCTCGTCCCTTCCATAAGCCAGGCGCATCAGCGGTGCCTGAGCGATGTCCAGGCGGTAATGCCGCGAGTCGAAACGCTGGCGCAGTTGCTCAGCGACATCGCCAGCGACCGGATCGAGATCGAGCGTTTCGAGGTGCAGCCTGGCCTCACGACGGACCACTTGCATGGGCTCGTCCAGGCCTTCCCATACAATACTGGTGCGCAAGATATCGTGACGATCAATGACGCTTTGCAGGGCCTGGGTGAACGCGTCGAGGCGTTCGCGGCTGTCAAAGGCAAACTGCGCCTGCAGCACGTAGGGATCGCCTTGTTCGGCGGCCAGGTGATGATAAAGAATGCCTTCCTGCAGCGGCGCCAACGGGTAGATGTCCTGCACGTTGCGTGTACCACCCGGCACTGTCGCCACGAGACGGTCGATGGTCGCCTGGGACAGGTTGGCCAGCGGCAGCAGCTCGGGGGTGATGCGTTCGCAGTCCAGCGCAATCAGGTTCGCCGGAACGCTGATCTCCTTCCCGCTGCCGACAGCGGCCGCCAGCGCGGCCAGGGTGGGCTGGCTGAACAGTACGCGCACGTCGGCGCTCAAGCCGGCCTGGCGCATCCGCTCGATCAGCGTGACCGCCAGCAGGGAATGGCCGCCCAGCTCGAAGAAATGATCGTGGCGGCCCACGCGTTCGACCTTGAGCAAGTCTTGCCAGATCTGCGCCAGGGTGGTCTCGACCTCGCCTTGCGGGGCTTCGTAGCCACGGGTGATGACGGCATCGAGATCCGGTGCCGGCAGGGCCTTGCGGTCGAGCTTGCCGTTCGGCGTCAGTGGCAAGGCATCCAGGCGCACGTAGGCGACGGGCACCATGTAGGCCGGCAGTTGCGCTTGCAGGTGCGTGCGCAGGGCTTCGATGTCTACCGAATCGTCTGGCGAATGCTGGGTGAAATACGCGACCAGGCGCTTGTCGCCCGGTACGTCTTCACGGGCCAGGACTACGGTTTCCTTGATGTCTGGAGCCTGGGCGAGCTTGGCCTCGATCTCCCCCAGTTCGATGCGGAAACCGCGGATCTTCACTTGGTCATCGTTACGGCCCAGGTATTCGATGTTGCCGTCCGCCAGGTAGCGGCCCAAGTCGCCGGTCTTGTACATGCGGGCGTTTGGAACGGCGCTGAACGGATCTTTCAGGAAGCGTTCGGCCGTGAGTTCGTCGCGGTTCAAGTAACCACGAGCGACCCCGACACCACCGATGTAGATTTCACCCGGCACGCCCAACGGCACAGGTTGTTTATGCTCATCCAGCAGATAGAACTGGGTGTTTGCCACGGGTTTCCCGATATGCGCGGCAAACCCATCTTCCCGGGCCATCGATACCCAGCTTGAATAGGTCGTGGTTTCCGAAGGGCCGTAGAGGTTGCACAGGCGTTTGACCTGGGTCTGCTCGAACAACGTCTCCACCAGGCTTCGCTTGAGCGCTTCACCGGCCACGTTTACCGTGTCGATGCCCTCGCCCAATCCGCCGGATTCCAGCAAGGCCTTGAGCGCCGACGGCACGGTATTGATCAGCGTGATGTCGTGCTCGCCTTGCTGCAGTTCCAGCACATTAGTCACGACTTCGATGCTGCCGCCCGAGGTCAACGGCGCGAAGCACTCGTAGACCGCCAGGTCAAAGTTCAGCGACGTCGAGAACAGGGTTTTCGACAACGTGGCGTCATCGAACGAACGATGGGCCCAGATCAGGAAGTTCACCGTGTTGCGGTGCTCGATCATCACGCCCTTGGGCAGACCGGTCGAACCCGAGGTGTAGATGACATAAGCCAAGTGCGAGGACGTCAGGCCAGTGACTTCAGGATTCAGCGGCGATTCACCCTGCCACAAGCCGCTGTCGAGATCGATCACCGGCATTGATGCTGCGGCCAGCAATTCAAGGGTCGCCGTCTGTGCCAACACCGCCGCCGGCGCACTGTCTTCCAGCATGTAGGCGATGCGATCCAGCGGATACGCCGGATCCAGCGGCACATAACCACCACCGGCCTTGAGAATCGCCAGCAACCCAACAACCATGTCGATACCGCGCTCGACGCAGATCGCCACCCGCGAATCAGGCTCTACGCCCTGCTTGCGCAGGTAATGGGCCAGGCGGTTGGCCCGCTCGTTCAGTTCCCCATAGCTCAGGCGCTGCTCGCCACGGATCACCGCCACCGCCTCCGGCGTGAGCCGGACCTGGTCCTCGAACAACCCGTGAATCGTCTGCTGCCGCGGATAGTCGGCCTCGGTGGCATTAAATGTCACCAGCAGTTGCTCACGTTCCGAGGCCGGCAGGATCGACACGTGCTGCAAGGACAGGTCCGGCTGCTGCTCGAGCATCCAGACCAGGTTCTCCAATGCCTGGCGCATATACCCGCCAATGCGTTGGGCGCCCATTCCGGCCAGGGCCAGTACGCTGAGACTGAAGCCTTCGCCCAAATCATCCACCGACAAGGTCAGCGGATAGTTCGTGCCCTCTGCGCCTCCCAGCGCATGCAAACCTTCCCATGCTTCAAGAGTCTGGGTCGAAAGTGCTTGGGCCGTATTGCTATGCCGATAGTTGAGCAAGGCACCGAACAGCGGAGCGGGTGCAGGCACGCCGCTGCAGCGCTGGGCCAAAGCCAGCGAAGCATGCTCGTGACCGAGCAAGGCCGTCAGGCTGGCGTGGGTGTTTTTTACACCTTCGCGCACGCCTTGCCCGGCCAGTTTCACGCGCAGCGGCAGCGTGTTGATGAACATGCCCAACGCGCGGTCGGCACCGTCACCGCCCTGCATCCGCCCCATCAATACCGTACCGAAGACCACGTCCTGCTTGCCCGAAATACCCCCCACCACTCGCGCCCAGGCCAAGTGGTGCAGGCTGGCGGCGCTGACGCCCAACTGGCGGGCCTGCGCCCGCAAGCGACGGCTCAACGAGGCGTCGATCGGCAAGTGGGCTTCTTCGATCACCGACTGGCCTTCAGGCACCTCGGCAAAACCCAGTGGCAAGGTCGGCTCATCGACATCGGCCAGCATTTCGCGGAAAAACGCTTCATGGGAATCACCGCCCACACCCAGGCGAACCTGCGCCACGTAGTTGCGATAAGGCACGGGGTCGGGCAATTGGTGGGCCTGCCCAAGCAGGAACGCTTGCATTTCATCCTGCACCAGTTCCAGTGCCGTATGGTCTATTGCCATGTGGTGGAACAGCAGGATCGCCACCCAACGGTCGTTGTCACGATCCTGCGCGCAAATCAGCCGCATCAGCGGCGCCTGCCCTACATCCAGACGATGATGGCGGGTGTCGAAACGCTGTTGCAGTTGCCACACGGCATCACCGGCGGCCGGATCAAGCACGATTTCCTCCAACGTCAGCTTGGCCTCGTGCCAGACCACTTGCACCGGCTCATCCAGCCCCTCCCAAACCACTGAGGTGCGCAGAATGTCATGACGATTGATCACGCCCTGCAACGCCTGGGCAAAGTCGTCCAGGCGTGCCCTGCGATCGGCACCGAACAAGGACTGCAGCACATAGGGGTCGCCCTGCTCCGCCGCCAGGTGATGGTAAAGAATGCCTTCCTGCAACGGTGCCAGCGGGTAGATGTCCTGCACATTGCCCGCGCCGCCGGGCACCGTATCGACAATCCGGTCGATCTCTTCCTGCGTCAGGTCAGCCAGGGGCAGCATGTCCGGCGTGATCCGGAATGCCGGGCTCAGCCAGTCGCCACCATTTCTCTCCACCAGGTCGAGCAGTTCCTGCTTATGGACGGCAAGGCGGTCCCACAGCGCGTGGTCCATTCCTTCGTCGTCGCCCAGGATCACGAGGTTGTCGCCGTCTTGTTGCAGACGGATCGGATGCTTGGACAGAGCTGCCATCAATTCGCTGAATTGCATCGAAGAACCTGCTTTTCTAGTTCGGAGTGGTTGACGATAAAAACGTGTTTTTCAGGTACGGCGCGGCGCCTGGACGGCGGTTGGGCCGACCTCGGCGCATGAGCCAAAGCGATGGATAATCGTCACGTTCAACCGAAGGCGGCGGTTTGCGAACCGCTGCCTTACAGGCCAAAAAAAATTAGAGCATTCGGTAGGTGATGTCTGTCATGGGAAGCAGGGACAAGCCCCGACGTCGGCCAGACAGGACATACAGATGCGCAGGATTCAGGGCGAACGCCCTGCCCGGAAAGCCCGGGACAGGGCACTCACCCTTCGGTTGGAGGTTGCCGATTCAGATGCTGCGTCTGCGTGTCAGCGCGGGAATTTTCGTCATCGGCACATCAATATGTCGTACCTCGCCCACGGCGGCAGCCACCAGGGCCAGCGTCGGCTGGCCGAACAGCACACGGATATCGGCCTCCATGCCGTCCTTGCGCATGCGTTCGATCAGCGTCACGGCGAGCAACGAGTGACCACCCAGCTCGAAGAAGTGGTCATGCCGCCCCACCCGTTCGACCTTGAGCAACTCTGCCCACAGCGCGGCAAGCTTGATTTCCATATCGCCCACGGGAGCTTCATACAGACGCGTGGTGTACGCATTGCTGTCGGGGGCCGATAGCGCCTTGCGGTCGAGCTTGCCGTTCGGCGTCAGTGGCAAGGCATCCAGGCGCACGTAGGCGACGGGCACCATGTAGGCCGGCAGTTGCGCTTGCAGGTGCGTGCGCAGGGCTTCGATCTCTACTGTTTCGTCCGGCGAGTGTTGGGTGAAATAAGCCACCAGGCGCTTGTCACCCGGCACGTCTTCACGGGCCACGACCACGGTTTCCTTGATGTCTGGAGCCTGGGCGAGCTTGGCTTCGATCTCCCCCAGTTCGATGCGGAAACCACGGATTTTCACCTGGTCATCGTTACGGCCCAGGTATTCGATGTTGCCGTCCGCCAGGTAGCGGCCCAAGTCGCCGGTCTTGTACATGCGGGCGTTTGGAACGGCGCTGAACGGATCTTTCAGGAAGCGTTCGGCCGTGAGTTCGTCGCGGTTCAAGTAACCACGAGCGACCCCGACACCACCGATGTAGATTTCACCCGGCACGCCCAACGGCACAGGTTGTTTATGCTCATCCAGCAGATAGAACTGGGTGTTTGCCACGGGTTTCCCGATATGCGCGGCAAACCCATCTTCGCGGGCCATCGATACCCAGCTTGAATAGGTCGTGGTTTCCGAAGGGCCGTAGAGGTTGCACAGGCGCTTGACCTGGGTCTGTTCGAACAAGGCCTCCACCAGGCTGCGCTTCAAGGCTTCACCGGCCACGTTGACCGTGTCGACGCCCTCGCCCAATCCGCCGGATTCCAGCAAGGCCTTGAGCGCCGAGGGCACGGTGTTGATCAGCGTGATGTCGTGCTCGCCCTTTTGCAGTTCCAGCACATTAGTGACCACCTCGATGCTGCCACCCGATGTCAACGGCGCGAAGCACTCGTAGACCGCCAAGTCGAAGTTCAACGAAGTCGAGAACAGGGTTTTCGACAGGGTTTGAGCATCAAATGAACGATGAGCCCAGGTCAGGAAGTTCACCGTGTTGCGATGTTCGATCATCACGCCTTTAGGCAGACCGGTCGAACCCGAAGTATAGATGACATAGGCCAGATGAGAGGACGTCAGGCCAGTGACTTCAGGATCCAGCGACGATTCGCCCTGCCACAAGCCACTGTCGAGATCGATCACCGGCATTGATGCTGCGGCCAGCAATCCAAGGGTCGCCGTCTGTGCCAACACCGCCGCCGGCGCACTGTCTTCCAGCATGTAGGCGATGCGATCCAGCGGATACGCCGGATCCAGCGGCACATAACCACCACCGGCCTTGAGAATCGCCAGCAACCCCACGACCATGTCGATGCCACGCTCGACGCAGATCGCCACCCGCGAATCGGGCTGCACGCCCTGTTTGCGCAGGTAATGGGCCAGGCGGTTGGCCCGCTCGTTCAACTCGCGGTAGCTCAGGCGCTGCTCGCCACGAATCACCGCCACGGCCTCCGGCGTACGCTGGACCTGGTCCTCGAACAACCCATGAATCGTCTGCTGCCGCGGATAGTCGGCCTCGGTGGCGTTGAACGTCACCAGCAGTTGTTCACGTTCCAAGGCCGGCAGGATCGACAGGTGCTGCAATGGTCGATCCGGCGTCTGTTCGAGCATGCCGACCAGGTTTTCCAACGTGTGCTGCACATAACCGCACAGCCGCTGCGCACCAATGCGCGCCGGGGTCATGACGGTAAAGCTGAACGCTTCGCCCTGATCGTCCACCGACAACATCAATGGATAGTTGGTCCGTTCCTCGCCACTGAGAATCTGGATACCGTTCCAGGCCGACAATGCCTCGCTCGATACTGTCGTGGCGGTGTGACGGTAATTGAGCAAGGCACTGAACAACGGCGTCGGCGCCTGCACGCCACTGCAGCGTTGCGCCAGCGCCAATGCGGCGTGTTCATGACCCAGCAACGCGGTCAGGCGGGCATGTGTCGCCTTGACCCCGGCTCGCACCCCCTGCGCCCCCAGGCCAACCCGCAAGGGCAAGGTATTGATGAACATCCCCAACGCCCGGTCGGCGCCCTCGCCGCCCTGCATCCGGCCCACCAGCACCGTGCCGAACACCACATCGTCCTTGCCCGACACCTGGCCCAGGACTTGCGCCCAAACCAGATGATACAGGCTCGCCGCGCTCACCCCGAGCTGACGCGCCTGGGCCCGCAACCGGCGACTCAGGTCGGCCTCGACCTCTTGGCGCACCTCTTCGAGGCCGCTGCCATCGCCTTGCACATCCTGCAAATCGAACGGCAACGTCGGCTCGTCGACATCGCCGAGCATGTCGCGGAAGAAGGTTTCGTGTTCCTCACGGCTCACGCCCAAGCGGGCCTGGGCCACGAAGTTGCGGTATGGCACCGACGCCGACAGCCGCTGCGCCTGGCCGAGCATGTGCGCCTCGATTTCCGCGGACAACACCGCCAGTGACGTGACGTCGTCCACCAGATGGTGAAACAACAGCATGCCCACCCAGCGTTGGTTTGCCGGGTCTTGCGTATAGACAATCCGCATCATCGGTGCCTGGCGAATGTCCAGGCGGTAGAACCGGGGATCGAAACGCTGGTGCAACTGCGTGGCGATATCGCCCTGGGCCGGATCCAGCGCAACCGATTCGACACTCAATGGCGCGTCACGCCAGACCACCTGCATGGGCTCGGACAGGCCCTCCCAGAGCACACCGGTGCGCAGGATATCGTGCCGGGTAATGACGGCTTGCAATGCGTGGGCGAAATCCTCCAGACGCGTAAAACTGTCGAAACCGAATATTACCTGTTGCAGATAGGGGTCGCCTTCGGCGGCGGTGAGGTGGTGATACAGAATCCCTTCCTGCAGCGGCGCCAGGGCATAGATGTCCTGGACATTGGCCACGCCGCCCGGCACCGCCGCGACAATTCGCTCGATCTCCTCTTGAGACAGATCGGCCAACGGCAGCATGTCCGGTGTGATGCGTGTGCAACCGGCCGGGATACCGTTGGCCGGCACCACGACTTCCCGGTAGCCACCGACGGCGTCGGCCAATGCGGCCAAGGTGGGCTGGCCGAACAAGACCCGCACATCGACGCTCAGGTCGACCTGGCGCATGCGCTCGATCATTTTCACCGCCAACAGCGAGTGCCCGCCCAGCTCGAAGAAGTTGTCGTGGCGACCGACGTGTTCGAGCTTGAGCAAGTCTTCCCAGATCCGGGCAATGCGAGCTTCCACTTCGCCTTGTGGGGCCTCGTACTCACGGGCGATCAGCGCTGAATGATCCGGTGCCGGCAAGGCCTTGCGGTCCAACTTGCCGTTTGGCGTCAGAGGCAAAGCGTCGAGTCGCACATAAGCACTCGGCACCATGTATTCCGGCAATTGCCCTTGCAAGTGGGCCCGCAAGGTTTCGATGTCGGCAGTCTCATCGGCAGAATGCATCGTGAAATAAGCCACCAGGCGCTTCTCGCCCGGTGCATCTTCACGGGCCAGCACCACAGCTTCCTTCACCGCGTCATGCTGCGCCAACCGGGCTTCGATCTCGCCCAACTCGATGCGGAAACCGCGAATCTTCACCTGATCATCGTTACGCCCCAGGTACTCGATATTGCCGTCCGGCAAGTACCGACCCAGATCCCCGGTTCGATACATCCGCGCATTCGCCCCACGGCTGAACGGATCCCGCAGGAAGCGCTCGACGGTCAGTTCCGGACGGTTCAGGTAACCTCGTGCCACCTGCACACCGCCGATGTAAATCTCCCCGGCCACGCCCATGGGCACCGGTTGCTGATGACCATCGAGCAGGTAGATCCGGGTGTTGGCTATCGGCTTGCCGATCGGCGTGCTGTCCGGCGTCTCCGCCCCCGCGCAATCCCACGCCGTCACGTCCACCGCGGCTTCGGTCGGACCGTACAGGTTGTACAGGCCGGTCTGCGGCAATTGCGCCTTGAAGCGCCGCACCAGATGCCCCGGCAACGCTTCGCCGCTGCACATCACCTGACGCAACCCCTCGCACTGACTTGCCTCGCCATGGGCCAGGAACACATCGAGCATCGACGGCACGAAGTGCAGTGTGGTGATGCCCTGGGCCTGGATCACTTCGCGCAGGTACGCCGGGTCGCGATGCCCACCAGGACGGGCCATCACCAACCGCGCACCGCTGAACAGCGGCCAGAAGAACTCCCACACCGACACGTCGAAGCTGAACGGGGTCTTTTGCAGCACCGCGTCGGCGGCGGTCAAGCCGTATTCGTCCTGCATCCACAGCAGACGGTTGACCACCCCGCCATGCTCGTTCATCACGCCCTTGGGCAGGCCGGTGGAACCCGAGGTGTAGATGACATAGGCCAGGTGATGGGCATGCAGGCCTTCGACCTGGGGATTGTCGGTTGGCTGCGTCGAGAACCCTTGCGCTTCATCCAGCAGCAGGGTTCGCGCCTGCGTCGCCGGCAGGCTCGCCTGCAAGGCACGTTGGGTCAGCACCACCATTGGCGCGCTGTTCTCCAGCATGTAGGCCAGGCGCTCGTGGGGATAATCCGGGTCCAGCGGCACATACGCCGCGCCGGCCTTGAGAATCCCCAGCAGGCCCGCGACCATGTCCAGGCTGCGATCGGCACAGATCGCCACACGGTCGTCCGGGCGGATGCCCAGGGCGATCAGGCGATGGGCAACCTGGTTGGCCCGCTCATTGAGTTGCGCGTAGCTCAGTTGCGCCTCGTCGGAGACCACGGCGACCGCGTCCGGGCTAGCCTCGACCCGCGCTTCGAACAGGCCGTGCAAGGTCAGGCCCTGCGGGTAGTCGACCGCAGTGGCATTGAACGTTTCCAACAGGTGCTGACGTTCGGCTGCCGGCAGGCTCGTGAGGGCCTGCAATGGCGTATCCGGTGCCTGCTCCAGTGCAGTGACCAGGCTTTCGAGCGTCGTCTGCACGTATTCACCGATACGCCGCGCACCGGTCCCGACCAGCGCCTGCACCACCAGGCTGAAACCCTCGCCTTCATCATCCACGGCCAGCGCCAAGGGATAATTGGTACGTTCTTCACCGCCAATCGACTCGATGCCTTGCCACGCCGTCAGCGCCTGCGCGGTCACCTCGACCCCGCAATGACGATAGTTGAGCATCGAACTGAACAACGGCGTTGGCGCAACCACGCCACTGCAACGCTGGGCCAGTGCCAGCGGAGCATGCTCATGGCCCAGCAGGCCGGTGAGTCGCTTGTGGGTCGCCTTCACCGCTGCGTACACACCTTGCCCAGCCAGGCTCACCCGCAATGGCAGGGTGTTGATGAACATGCCCAGCGCCCGATCAGCCCCATCGCCGGCCTGCAGGCGACCCAACAGCACGGTGCCGAAGACCACATCGTCGCGACCGCTGACACGGCCCAAGACTTGCGCCCATGCCAAGTGCATCAGGCTGGCCGCGCTGACGCCCAACTGGCGGGCCTGGGCGCGAAGACGACGGCACAGGCCCGCCTCCACGACCAGCTTCACCTCTTCCACGCCATTGCCATCGCCTTGCACGTCCCGCAGGCCGAACGGCAGCGTTGGCTCATCGATGTCGCCAAGCATGTCGCGGAAAAACGCTTCATGGGCCTGTTGATTGATCCCCAGGCGCGCCTGGGCCACGTAATTGCGATAAGGCACCGATTCGCCCAGTTCATGCACCTTGCCCAGCAACTGGGCCTGCATTTCACGCTCCAGCACTTCCAGGCCGGTATGGTCCAAGACCATGTGGTGGAACAGCAGCATGGCGACCCAACGCTGGTTGGCGACATCCTCGGCAATGGCCAGGCGCAGCATCGGGGCCTGACGCACGTCCAACCGGTAATGCCGGGCATCGAAACGCTCATACAACCGGGCAACGGCATCGCCGGCACCCAGGTCCGCGTCCAACTCGTCAACGCTGAGCCGAGCCTGTCGCCACACCACCTGCATCGGTTCGTCGAGGTTTTCCCAAACCATCGAGGTCCTGAGAATGTCGTGCCGGTCGACCACCCCCTGCAACGCCTGGGCAAATTCATCCAGGCGGGCCCGGCTGTCAAACCCGAACAGCGTCTGCAGCACGTACGGATCACCCATTTTCGCCGTCAAATGGTGATACAGGATGCCTTCCTGCAACGGCGCCAGGGGATAGATCTCCTGCACGTTACGCGCCCCTCCCGGCACGCTCGCCACGATCCGATCGATGGCCTCCTGGCTCAATACAGCCAGCGGCAACATGGCCGGCGTGATGCGCTCACAGCCCTCGACGATGGCGCAGGCCGGCACCACCACTTCGCGGTGCCCGCCCACCGCAGCGGCCAGCGCCCGCAGCGTTGGCTGGCTGAACAGCACACGTACGTCCACCGACAGCTCGACCTGGCGCATACGTTCGATCAGCCTCATCGCCAGCAACGAATGCCCGCCCAGCTCGAAGAAATTGTCGTGGCGACCGACCCGCTCCACTTTCAGCAACTCGGCCCACATACCGGCCAAGACCTGTTCGATCTCGCCCTGCGGCGCCTCGTAGGCCTGGCTGGCGTAAGCCTCGGCGTCCGGCGCCGGCAGTACCTTGCGGTCCACCTTGCCATTGAGCGTCAACGGGAACGCTGGCAACATCACGAACGCCGCGGGCACCATGTACTCCGGCAGAGTCGCGGACAATTGCTCGCGCAATCCGGCCACACTCAGCGTGACTTGCGGTTGGGCAATGACATAGGCCACCAGGCGTTTCTCGCCGGTTTCATCGGCCCGCACCAGCACCACCGCGTCCTTCACGCCGTCACAGGCCGCCAGCTTGGCTTCGATCTCGCCCAGCTCGATGCGGAAACCGCGGATCTTCACCTGGTCGTCGTTGCGTCCCAGACATTCCAGACTGCCCTCCGGCAACCAGCGACCGAGGTCACCGGTGCGGTACAGCAGCGCGTCGGGTTCATGGCTGAACGGGTCGGCGATGAATTTTTCCGCGGTCAGGTCTGGTCGATTCAGGTACCCCTTGGCCACACCCTTGCCGCCGATGTACATCTCGCCGACGACACCCAACGGCGCCAATTGCTGGCGTGCATCGAGCACGTACACCTGGGTGTTGCCGATCGGTCCGCCAATGGGCACGCACTCGGCATCCGCCGCCACGCCCTTCACCTCGAGGGTGGTGGCGTAGGTGGTGGTTTCGGTCGGGCCGTAGCAGTGCACCAGGCGCAAACCAGGCGCCAGGTCCAGCAAGCGCCGGAACGACGCCACATCGGCCCGTTCGCCGCCGCACAACAGGATCCGCAGGCCGCCGAGGGCGTGGGGAATCAGTTGCACGTATTGGTTGAAGATCGCCGTGGTCACGAACAGCACCGTGACGCCCGAGTCCTGCAGGACCTGGGCAAACCTTGACGGCTCAAGCAGGGTTTCGTGGTCGATCACCACCACCTGCCCGCCATTGAGCAAGGCGCCCCAGACGTCCATGGTGCTGGCGTCGAACGCCGGGTTCGAGGCGAAGGCGATGCGGTCGTGGGCATTGAAGTCGGCGTAACCGTTGTTGATCACCAGGCGGTTGATGGCTCGATGGGGAACCAGCACGCCCTTGGGCTGCCCGGTGGAACCCGAGGTGTACATGATGTAGGCGATCGACTCGCTGGACTGCGCCAATGCCGGGTTGTGTGCCGCCCCTTGGCTGTCCAGCGTGTCCAGGTCGATGCGCGAGGCGCCCTCGGGTACGGTCTCGGTACTGAACGTCAGCAGGCACTTGGCCTGGCAGTCGTCGAGCATGAAGCCCTGGCGTTCCAGGGAGGCGTTGCGGTCCAGCGGCACATAAGCCGCGGCGCACTTGAGGATCGCCAATTGGCTGGCCAGCAGCTCGATGGAGCGTGGCAGCAGGATCGCCACACAGTCGTCCGGTTGCACGCCAAGGCCGATCAGGTGATGGGCCAGTCGGTTGGCCTGCTCGTTCAACTGCGCGTAGCTCACTTGCCGCTGTCCGTGCACCACCGCAGTCGCCTGCGGCAGGTACGCGGCCTGGGCCTCGAACAGCGCCAGGACGGTTTGCTCATGTGGATAGGCGCGCTGGGTGGCGTTGAAATCCTCCAGTAGCTGGTTACGTTCGCTTTGCGGCAGGATCTCCAGTCGGTTGAGTGGCGTCTGAGGCGCGTGTTCGAGAGCCTGCACCAGACTTTCCAGGGCCGTGTGCATGTAGGCGCAGATGCGCGCCGCACCGATGCCCTGCACTACCAGGGCGCTCAGCATGAAGCCATCGCCCAAGTCATCCACCGACAGGGTCAGTGGGTAATTGGTCCGCTCTTCGTTACTCAGGATTTCCATGCCCTGCCAGGCGCTCATGGCCTCGGCTGAAGCCGAACCGGTCGCGCTGTGCCGGTAATTCAGCAGCGCACTGAACAACGGGGCCGGTGCGGCGACGCGGCTGCAACGTTGTGCCAGGGCCAGCGAAGCATGTTCGTGACCGAGCAATGCAGTCAGTCGCCCATGGGTGGTCTTGACCCCGGCGCGGGCGCCCTGCTCATCCAGGTTGACCCGCAGCGGCAGGGTGTTGATGAACATGCCAAGGACCCGGTCGGCGCCCTCGCCGGCCTGCATCCGCCCCATCAGGACCGTGCCGAACACCACGTCCTCCCGTGCGGACAGGCGCCCCAGTACCTGCGCCCAAGCCAAATGGTGCAGGCTCGCCGCACTCACCCCGAGTTGCCGCGCCTGCGCCCGTAAGCGGCGGCTCAAAGCGGCATCCACTTCCAGCTTGGCCTCCTTGATGCCGCGACCGTCACCCTGCACCTGTTGCAATCCCAACGGCAGGGTCGGCTCGTCGACATCACCGAGCATCTCGCGGAAAAACACCTCGTGCTCTGCCTCGCTGACACCCAGGCGCGCCTGGGCCACATAGTTGCGGTACGGCAGCGCGGCGGCCAATTGGCCGGCCTGGCCCAACAGGTGCGCCTGCATTTCCTGCTGCACTACCTCCAGCGCGGTATGGTCCAGGGCAATGTGGTGGAACAGCAACATCGCCACCCAACGCTGGTTGGCCCGGTCATGGGCATAACGCAGGCACATCAGCGGGGCCTGGCGAATGTCCAGGCGATGATGACGGGAATCGTAACGTGCATGCAGTTGGGTCACGGCATCGACGTCGGACGCGTCTAGCGGCAGTTGCTCCACGCTCAACAGCGCCTTGCGCCAGACCACCTGTATCGGCTGCTCCAACCCCTCCCACATGATCGAGGTACGCAGGATGTCGTGCCGGTCGATGACACCTTGCAACGCCTGGGCGAAGGCCTCGAGGCGAGCCTCGTCCTGGAAGGCGAACAGTGCCTGCAACACGTAGGGATCGCCCGGCAGCGCCGAGACATGGTGATAGAGAATACCTTCCTGCAACGGGGCCAGCGGGTAGATGTCCTGCACATTGGGCACACCACCCGGCACCGCGGCGACGATCCGGTCGATCGCCTCCTGGGTCAATGTCGCCAGCGGCAGCATCGACGGGGTGATCCGTTCACAATCGGGGGTGATGCCGTTGGCCGGCACCTCGACCTCATTGCCGCCCCCCACCGCCGCGGCCAGTGCCGCTAGGGTCGGCTGGCCGAACAGCACGCGGACATCGGCACTCAAGCCAACCTGGCGCATCTGCTCGATCAGATTGACAGCGAGCAAGGAATGGCCGCCCAGTTCGAAGAAGTGATCGTGGCGCCCCACCTGCTCGACGTTAAGGATTTGCTGCCAGAGGCGAGCCAGGGTGATTTCGGTGTCGCCCAGCGGGGCTTCGTAGCCCCGGGTAACGATTGACGCCTGGTCCGGCACCGGCAGGGCCTTGCGGTCGACCTTGCCGTTGGGGGTCAACGGCAAGGCATCGAGCCGCACGTAGGCGGCCGGCACCATATAGTCCGGCAAGCGGCTTTGCAGGTGCGCGCGCAGGGCTTCGATGTCCGCGCTGTCATCCGTTGAATGCAAGGTGAAATAAGCCACCAGGCGTTTTTCGCCGGGAACGTCTTCACGCACCAGCACCGTCGCCTCTTTCACCGCAGCGTGTTGCCCCAGGCGGGCTTCGATCTCCCCTGGTTCGATGCGAAAGCCGCGGATCTTCACCTGGCCGTCGTTGCGGCCCAGGTACTCGATATTGCCGTCCTCCCGGAAGCGTCCGAGGTCACCGGTGCGGTACATCAGGGCCTGGGCGTTCTGGCTGAACGGGTCGAGAAGGAATTTCTCGGCGGTCAGGTCCGGCCGGTTCAAATAGCCTTTGGCGACTCCCAGACCACCGATGTACAGCTCGCCGGCCACGCCTTGGGGCACGGGTCGCTGCTGCGCATCGAGGATGTAGACCCGGGTGTTGCCCAAGGGACGGCCAATCGGGACGCTGCCGTCGCCAATGGCCTGGATTTCATAGGTGGTCGAGAACGTCGTCGCTTCCGTCGGGCCGTAGCCGTTGAGCAGATGGGCCGGCGCGCCCTCCTTCAGGACGCGGACGATCACCGCCGGGTCCAGCACATCGCCCCCGACAATCAAGTAGCGCAACTGGGCGAACACGTCCATCAAGCGGTCGGCATATTGGTGAAACAGCCCCGCCGTCATCCACAACACATTCACCGCTTGCTCGAGCAACAGCCTGTGCAAGCGTTCCTGGGACAACAACACGTTCTGGTCGACCACAACGACGCAACCACCGTTGAGCAACGGCGCCCAGACTTCCAGCGTGCTGGCGTCGAAGGCCGGATTGGAGGCGAAGGCCACCCGGTCCTGCGGGTTGAAGTCGGCATAACCGTTATTGATCACCAACCGGCTGATGGCCCGATGTGGCACCAGCACGCCCTTGGGCGTCCCCGTGGAACCTGAGGTGTACATGATGTAGGCCGGCGCTTCGCTCGATGCGGGTTGCTGGCCGTAACGGGCCGCCGGTTCGGGAAGGTCGATACTGTCCAGGTCCACCCGACGCACGCCCGCCGCCAAGGCTTCGCGGCTGTGGGTCAAGGCCAGTACGGCGTGACTGTCCTCGATCATGAACTGCTGGCGCTCGGCGGGCGCGTTGATGTCCAGCGGCACGTACACCGCCGCACACTTGAGGACGGCCAACTGGCTGACCAATAGATCGAGCGAGCGCGGCAGCAGGATCGCCACGGTTTGACCCGCTTGCAGGCCAAGATCGAGCAGATGCCCGGCCAGACGCCCGGCTTTGCTGTCCAGTTCGCGGTAAGTCAGGACTTGCTCACCCTGCACCGCTGCCGGCATGTCCGGACGCGTCTCGGCCTGGGCCTCGAACAAGGCATGAATCGGTTGTTCCCGCGGATAATCGCGGTCGGTGTCGTTGAACGACAGCAGCACCCGTTCACGCTCCGATTCTGGCAGGAACCACAGGCTGTTGAGCATCGCTCCGGGCGTAGATTCCAAGGCGCTGACCAGGTTTTCAACGGCAACCTGCATGTAATCGCCGATGCGTTGCGCACCGATCAGCGCAGTGGCCTGCACCGACAAGGCGAAGTCATCGGAGAAATCGTCCACCGAGAGGATCAGCGGGTAGTTGGTGCGTTCTTCCGCGCCCAGGGCCTCCATCCCGTCCCAGGCCAGGCTGACTTCAGCCGCGGGGGTATGCTCCGCGCTGGTGCTGTGACGGTAGTTCAGCAGCGCGCTGAACAGCGGCGCCGGCGCAGCCACGCCGCTGCAACGTTGCGCCAGGGCCAGGGAGGCGTATTCGTGACTGAGCAGGCTGCTCAACCCGGCATGGGTGCTTTTCACCCCATCGCGCACGCTCTGTGCACCTACACCCACGCGCAACGGCAAGGTATTGATAAACATGCCCAGGGCCCGGGTCATGCTTTCGCCAGCCTGCATGCGACCGAGCATCACCGTGCCGAACACCACGTCCTCACGGCCCGATACACCGCCGAGCACCTGCGCCCAGGCCAGGTGAAAAATGCTCGCCGCACTCACGCCAAGCTGACGTGCCTGCGTGCGCAGGCGGCGACTGAGGTCTGGGGCCAGTGCCAGATGGCTTTCTTCGATGGCACTGCCGTCGCCCAGCACATCCTGCTGGCCAAAGGGTAAGGTCGGCTCCTCGACATCGCCCAGCATCTCCCGGAAGAACGTCTCGTCAGCCTGGCGCTGGCCAGTCTGTCGGGTCCGAACGACATAGTCGCGGTAAGGAGCGGCCGGCTGCAATTGCCCGGCCTGCCCCATCAGGTAGGCTTGCATTTCACTCTGCACGACCGCCAGGGCAGCGTGGTCGAGGGCCATGTGATGGAACAGCAGCATGGCGGCCCAGCGCTGGTTGGCTGGGTCCTCGGCGACCACCAGCAGCAACAGCGGCGCCTGGCTGACGTCCAGGCGATAGTGTCGAGGATCGAATCGCGCCTGCAATTGCGCCATGACGTCACCTTCGGCGAGGTCGGCACTGATGTCCTTGACGCCCAGCCGGGCCTCGCGCCAGACCACCTGCACCGCTTCTTGCAACCCCTCGCGGACGATAGCAGTGCGCAGGATATCGTGGCGGTCGATCACGCTTTGCAAGGCGTCGACAAAATCCGTCAGGCGCTCCTGCCGGGAGATGCTGAAGTGCGCTTGCAATAAATAGGGATCGCCCTGGGTGGCGGTCAGGTGGTGATAAAGAATCCCCTCCTGCAACGGCGCCAGCGGGTAGATGTCCTGCACATTGGCCGCACCGCCCGGTACGGTGGCCACGATACGGTCGATGGCCGACTGGTCAAGCGTCACCAATGGCAGCATTTGCGGCGTGATATGCCTGCAGCCGAGCGCGATGGCATTGGCTGGGATGTCGATTTCGCCAGCCTTGCGGTCATCGTATTCCCCGGCCTGGATCAACGCGATCAGCGCGGCTTTGTGCTCGCGCAGCAAGGCCAGCACCGCCGGCTCGCTCAGGGACTGTTTGCGGCCCCGCACCACGAGCTGATCGCCCTTGACTGAAAGCTGTACGTCTTTTTCTTTTAGTGTCGCCAACAGTTCGATCACACTCACAGGACAATCTCCATTTTTTCTGTCGTTGCCGCGTATTCCGAGAGCGTGGGCTGCTCGAACAACGTCCGCACATCCGCTTCCAGACCCTCTTGGCGCATCCGCTCCATCAGGCTGACGGCAAGCAAGGAATGCCCACCCAGTTCAAAGAAGTGATCGTGACGGCCAACGCGCTCTACGTTGAGCACTTCAGCCCACAACTGGGCCAGTGTGATTTCGGTTTCGCCGATGGGAGCTTCGTAACCCCGGGTGATGAAAGCCTCCAGGTCCGGTGCCGGCAGCACCTTGCGGTTGAGCTTGCCGTTGGGTGTCAGCGGCATGGCGTCGAGGCGTACATAGGCCACCGGCACCATGAAGGCCGGTAGTTGGGCCAGCAGCCAGGTACGCAGCGCGTCGATGTCCGCCGCTTCGTCCGGCGCGTATTGGGTGAAATAGGCCACCAGGCGTTTTTCCCCCGGTACGTCCTCACGGACCAGCACCGCGGCCTCCTTCACCCCTTCATGCTGGGCGAGCTTGGCTTCGATCTCGCCCAGTTCGATACGGAACCCACGAATCTTCACCTGATCGTCATTGCGCCCCAGATACTCCAAGGTGCCGTCAGGCAACCAGCGACCGAGGTCGCCGGTCTTGTACAGGCGTGCGTCGGTCTTGCCGTAGAACGGGTCGGCGATGAAGCGTTCGGCGCTGAGTTGCGGCAGGTTGAGGTAACCGCGGGCCACACCGAGACCACCGATATGGATCTCACCGGGCACGCCCACCGGCAGCAGTTGCCCGTGGGTGTCCAGCACATGCAGTTGCAGGTTGCGGATCGGCCGGCCAATGGGGATCGACTGGTGCCGGTAGGTCTCAAGGTCGCTGTCGGCGGTGTACCAGGCGACCACGTCGCTGCACTCGGTCGGCCCGTAGCTGTTGATCACCGTCGGCCGTGGCTGGGCGAGTTTTTCCAGCATGGCGACCTGGATCGGCTCGCCCCCCAGGACCACCCGTTTCAGGCAGGCCAGGGCTTGCCCGTGGTCGGCGTCCACCAGTGCGTGGAAAGCGCTGGGCGACATATTGAGGTGGGTAATCCCGGCCTCGGCGACCTGGGCGACGATGGCGCCGGGGTTGAAGGGTTCGGCGGCCAGGTGCAGCGAGGCCCCGACCATCAGCGGTGCGAGGATGTTCTTCTGGGTCAGGTCGAAGTTGTAGGAGGACGCCAGCAGCACTGCGTCGCCGGCGTGGAAAGCCAGGTCCTCGAGGTACCAGTCCAGCAGGTTGCGCAGGCCGCGATGTTCGACCATCACGCCTTTGGGCAAGCCAGTGGAGCCAGAGGTGTAGATCACGTAGGCCAGGTGGGCCGGCGTCAGGCCGGTGACCTGCGGGGTGTGATCCGGCTCGTCTTGCCACGGGCCGGCGTCCAGGTCGATCAATGGCACCTGAACCTGCGACAAGAGCCCTTGGGTCGCTGCCTGGGCCAGCACCGCAGCCGGCTCGCTGTCGGCCAGCATGTAGGCAATTCGTTCGGCGGGATAAGCCGGATCCAACGGCACATAACCACCGCCCGCCTTGAGAATCGCCAGCAACCCGATCACCATCTCGGCGCTGCGCTGGACACAGATCGCCACGCGCGAATCCGGTTGCACGCCCTGCTTGCGCAGGTAATGCGCCAACTGGTTGGCTCGCGCGTCCAACTGGCGATAGCTCAACGCGTGCTCGCCATGCAGGACGGCCACGTTGTCTGGCGTGCGTTGGACCTGGGCTTCGAACAGCCCGAGAACAGTCTGCTCCTGCGGATCATCGGCACCACCGGTATTGAACTCGGCCAGCAGTTTCAGGCGCTCGCTCGGCGGCAGGATCGACAGCTGGTGCAACGGCGCCTCTGGCGTCTGCTCAAGCATCTGGATCAAACCTTCCAGCGCCTGCCGTACATACCCGCACAGCCGCTGTGCACCGATGCGCGCCGGGGTCATGATGGTGAAGCTGAACGCCTCGCCCTGGTCATCCACCGATAACGTCAGCGGGTAGTTGGTCCGCTCCTCGCCACTGAGCACCCGGATACCGTCCCAGGCCGACAGCGCTTCGGCGGAAGCCGCCGCACCGGTATGGCGATAGTTGAGCAAGGCACTGAACAATGGCGTCGGCGCCTCCACGCCGCTGCAACGTTGCGCCAGCACCAGCGAGGCGTGCTCATGGCCGAGCAAGGCGGTCAGGCGCGCATGGGTCGCCTTCACACCGGCACGGACACCGGTCTGCCCCAGGTTCACCCGCAACGGCAGCGTATTGATGAACATCCCCAGTGCCCGGTCAGCCCCCTCGCCGCCCTGCATCCGGCCCACCAACACGGTGCCGAACACCACGTCGTCGCGCCCCGATACCGTGCCCAGTACCTGGGCCCAGACCAGGTGATACAGGCTCGCCGCGCTCACTCCGAGCTGACGTGCCTGGACCCGCAGCCGACGACTGAGGTCGGCCTCGACCTCCTGGCGAACCTCTTCGATGCCGCTGCCGTCGCCTTGCACATCCTGCAAATCGAACGGCAACGTCGGCTCGTCGACATCTGCGAGCATGTCGCGGAAGAACCGTTCATGGGCATCGCGACTCACGCCCAACCGAGCCTGGGCCACGTAGTTGCGGTACGGCACCGATACCGGCAAGCGTTGTGCCTGGCCGAGCATGTGCGCCTCGATCTCCGCCGACAGCACGGCCAGCGAGGTGGCATCGTCCACCAAGTGATGGAACAACAGCATGCCCACCCAGCGCTGATTGGCCGGGTCTTGCGCATAAGCGACTCGCATCAGCGGCGCCTGGCGGATGTCCAGGCGATAGTGCCGAGGGTCGAAACGCTGATGCAGCTGCGTGGCAACCTCCCCGGCCGACGGATCCAGTTCAACCGACTCGACCACCAGCCGCGCCTCACGCCAGACCACTTGCATGGGCTCGGCCAGGCCTTCCCAGAGCACCCCGGTGCGCAGGATATCGTGACGGCAGACGACCGCTTGCAGCGCCTGGGTGAAGTGCTCCACGTGGGCGAAGCTGTCGAACGCGAACATCACGTACTGCAAGTAGGGATCGCCTTGGGCGGCGGCGATGTGGTGGTACAGGATCCCTTCCTGCAACGGCGCAAGGGCGTAGATGTCCTGCACATTCGCCACCCCACCCGGCACCATGGTCACGATCCGGTCGATGGCGCCTTGATCCAGCTCGGCCAGGGGCAGCATGTCCGGGGTGATCCGCGTGCAACCGTCCGGGATGGCGTTATCCGGCACCACCACTTCGGTGTGCCCGCCCACCGCGGCTGCCAGGGCCGCCAGCGTCGGTTGGCCGAACAGCACCCGCACATCGGCGCTCAAGCCGACGTGGCGCATGCGTTCGATCAGCTTCACCGCCAGCAGCGAATGGCCGCCCAGTTCGAAGAAGTTGTCGTGACGGCCGATCCGCTCAAGGTCCAGCAGGTCTTGCCAGATCGCGGCAATGACCGTCTCGGCCTCGCCTTGCGGCGCTTCGTATTCGCGGGCCGCCACCGCCGACTGATCCGGCGCCGGCAAGGCCTTGCGGTCAAGCTTGCCGTTGGTGGTCAGCGGGAACGCTTCGAGGACCACGAACGCGCTGGGCACCATGTAGTCCGCCAGCGAAGCCAGCAATTGGGTGCGCAGCTCAGTAGCTGAAGGTTGCGCGCCGTCCGCGGCAATCACATAGCCCACCAGGCGCTTGTCCCCCGGCGCATCTTCACGGGCTATCACCAGCGCCTCGCGGACCCCCTCACAGGCGGCCAAAGTCGCTTCGATCTCGCCCAGTTCGATACGGAAACCGCGGATCTTCACCTGGTCGTCGTTGCGGCCCAGGTATTCGATGCTGCCGTCGGCCAGCCAGCGACCGAGGTCGCCGGTCCTGTACAGGCGCGCCCCTTCACACCCGCTAAAGGTGTCGGCGATAAAACGTTCCCGGGTCAACTCGGGCCGGTTCAGGTAACCCCGCGCCACGCCCGCGCCCCCCACGTACATCTCACCCACCACACCTACCGGCACCGGCTCGCGCCGGGCGTCGAGCACATACAGTTGCAGGTCGGGAATGCGCTTGCCGATGGGACTGACGCCCGTCAATTGCGCGTCGGCCGCCTCGAGCGGACGGTACGTCACGTGCACCGTCGTCTCGGTAATGCCGTACATGTTCACCAACTGCGTCCCGGCATTGGCTACGCGGGCGTACCAGGGCTTGAGCATCGCGGTTTCCAGTGCTTCACCGCCAAAGATCACCTGACGCAGGCTGTGGCGCAGGTCGCTGTCACCCTGGGCCGCGATCAGTTGCCGGAAAGCGCTTGGGGTCTGGTTCAGCACGGTCACACCGGCCTGGCACAGCAGCGCGTAGCAATCTTGCGGGGAACGGCTGACCAGCTGTGGCACCACCAGCAGGCGTCCGCCATGGATCAACGCCCCCCAGATTTCCCAGACCGAGAAATCGAAAGCGAAGGAATGGAACAGTGCCCAGACGTCTTGCTGGCCAAATTCGAACCAGGGCTGGGTCGCCGAGAACAACCGCGTGACGTTGCGGTGTTCGACCATCACCCCCTTGGGCAGACCGGTGGAACCGGAGGTGTAGATCACGTAGGCCAACTGCGACGAGGTCTGGCCCGGTACTTGCGGGTTGGCAGTGGACTGGCTGCGCAACGCCGGGCTATCGAGTTCGATCACCCGTACCGACTCTTCGGCCAGCAGCGCCTGGGTGGCGGCATGCACCACGATCGCCACAGGGGAACTGTCCTCGAGCATGTAGGCAATGCGTTCCGCCGGGGAAGCCGGATCCAGCGGCACATAGCCGGCACCGGCTTTCAAGATCCCCAGCAGGCCGACGATCATGTCCAAGCCGCGTTCGACACAGATGGCCACCCGGTCATCCGGGCGAATGCCCAGCGACAACAAGCGATGGGCGAGCTGGTTGGCCTGGGCGTTGAGTTCGCCGTAGGTCAGAGTCTGATCCTCGAACACCACCGCCACCGCGTCGGATTGCGTCGTGACCTGGGCCTCGAATTGACGATGGATCAGCGCGTCGTGGGCATACGCCGCCTCTGGCGCATTCCAGGTTTCCAACAGTTGCTTGCGTTCGGCCGATGGCAATACCGCGAGGTTGCGCACCGCCGTCTGCGGCGCGTGTTCCAGGGAATCAACCAGGCTCTGCAGGGCCACCTGCACATAGTCACAGATACGTTGCGCACCGATCCGGGACTCGACCTGCACCGTCAGGCTGAAGCTTTCCCCCAGGTCATCGACGTTCAGCGTCAGCGGATAGTTGGTACGTTCCTCGCTGGACAACATTTGCATGCCGTTCCAGGCCGACAACCCCTCATCCGTCACCTGCAGCGAACTGTGGCGGAAGTTCAGCAGCGCACTGAACAGCGGCGCTGGCGAGGCCACCTCACTGCAGCGCTGGGCCAAGGCCAGGGAAGCATGCTCATGCCCCAGCAACCCCGTCAGCCGCGCATGGGTGGTTTTCACCGCGTCCCGCACGCTTTGCTCATTCACCGGCACGCAAATCGGCAAGGTGTTGATGAACATGCCCAGGGCCCGGTCAGCCCCGTCGCCGCCTTGCATCCGGCCCAGCAGGACCGTGCCGAACACCACGTTCTCCTGGCCCGACGCCACGGCCAGGACCTGGGCCCAGGCCAGATGGACCAGGCTGGCGGCACTGACACCCAGCTGGCGGGCTTGTGTGCGCAGGCGCAGGCTCAAGTTGTCATCGACAAACGCTTTCACTTCTTCGATGCCGTGCCCGTCACCCTGTACCTGGGCCAGGCCGAATGGCAGTGTCGGTTCGTCGATATCGCCAAGCATGTCGCGGAAAAACGCTTCGTGCTCCTGTTCACTCGTCCCCAGGCGGGCCTGGGCCACGTAGTTGCGGTACGGCACCGATGCGACCAGGTGTTCGTCCTGGCCCAGCAGGTGCATTTGCATTTCATGCTGCATCACGTCCAGGGCGGTGTGGTCCAGGGCCATGTGGTGGAACAACAGGATCGCGACCCAGCGATCCTGGGCCTCGTCCCGGGCGTAAGCCAGGTGCAACAACGGCGCCCGGCCCAAATCCAGGCGACTGTGGCGCGCATCGAAACGGCTGGCCAATTGTGTGGCGATGTCGCCGGCCGTGGCATCGAGAACGATGCATTGCGGCGCCAGCAGCACCTGGCGCCAGACCACTTGCACCGGCTCATCCAAGCCTTCCCAGACCACACTGGTGCGCAAGATGTCGTGGCGATCGATCACCACTTGCAGTGCGCCGATGAAGGCATCGAGGCGTTCACGGTTGTCGAAGGCGAATTGCGATTGCAACACATAGGGGTCGCCCTGCTCGGCGGCCAGGTGGTGATAGAGGATGCCTTCCTGCAACGGCGCCAGCGGGTAGATGTCCTGCACGTTGCGCGCACCACCGGGAACGGTGGCGACGAGGCGGTCGATGGCGTCCTGGGACAGGTTGATCAAGGGCAACAAGTCCGGGGTGATGCGTTCACAGTCCAAAGGAATCAGGTTCGCCGGCACGCTGACTTCCCTGCCGCTGCCAATCGCAGCGGCCAGTGCGGCCAGGGTTGGCTGGCTGAACAGCACCCTCACGTCGGCGCTCAAGCCGGCCTGGCGCATGCGTTCGATCAGTGTCACCGCCAGCAGCGAGTGGCCACCCAGCTCGAAGAAGTGATCGTGGCGGCCGATTCGTTCCACTTTCAGCAACTCGGCCCACATACCGGCCAAGACCTGTTCGATCTCGCCCTGGGGTGCCTCGTAGGCTTGGCTGGCGTAAGCCTCGGCGTCCGGCGCCGGCAGTACCTTGCGGTCCACCTTGCCATTGAGCGTCAACGGGAACGCCGGCAACATCACGAACGCCGCAGGCACCATGTACTCGGACAGGGTCGCGGACAATTGCTCGCGCAATCCGGCCACACTCAGCGTGACTTGCGGTTGGGCAATGACATAGGCCACCAGGCGTTTCTCGCCGGTTTCATCGGCCCGCACCAGCACCACCGCGTCCTTCACGCCGTCACAGGCCGCCAGCTTGGCTTCGATCTCGCCCAGCTCGATGCGGAAACCGCGGATCTTCACCTGGTCGTCGTTGCGTCCCAGACATTCCAGACTGCCCTCCGGCAACCAGCGACCGAGGTCACCGGTGCGGTACAGCAGCGCGTCGGGTTCATGGCTGAACGGGTCGGCGATGAATTTTTCCGCGGTCAGGTCTGGTCGATTCAGGTACCCCTTGGCCACACCCTTGCCGCCGATGTACATCTCGCCGACGACACCCAACGGCGCCAATTGCTGGCGTGCATCGAGCACGTACACCTGGGTGTTGCCAATAGGGCCGCCAATGGGCACGCACTCGGCATCCGCCGCCACGGCCTTCACCTCGAGGGTGGTGGCGTAGGTGGTGGTTTCGGTCGGGCCGTAGCAGTGAACCAGGCGCAAACCGGGCGCCAGGTCCAGCAAGCGCCGGAACGACGCCACATCGGCCCGTTCGCCGCCGCACAACAGGATCCGCAGGCCGCCGAGGGCGTGGGGAATCAGTTGCACGTATTGGTTGAAGATCGCCGTGGTCACGAACAGCACCGTGACGCCCGAGTCCTGCAGGACCTGGGCAAACCTTGACGGCTCAAGCAGGGTTTCGTGGTCGATCACCACCACCTGCCCGCCATTGAGCAAGGCGCCCCAGACGTCCATGGTGCTGGCGTCAAACGCCGGGTTCGAGGCGAAGGCGATGCGGTCGTGGGCATTGAAGTCGGCGTAACCGTTGTTGATCACCAGGCGGCTGATGGCCCGGTGCGGCACCAGCACGCCCTTGGGCTGCCCGGTGGAACCGGAGGTGTACATGATGTAGGCGATCGACTCGCTGGACTGCGCCAAAGCCGGGTTGTGTGCCGGCCCTTGGCTGTCCAGCGTGTCCAGGTCGATGCGCGAGGCGCCCTCGGGTACGGTCTCGGTACTGAACGTCAGCAGGCACTTGGCCTGGCAGTCGTCGAGCATGAAGCCCTGGCGTTCCAGGGAGGCGTTGCGGTCCAGCGGCACATAAGCCGCCGCGCACTTGAGGATCGCCAGTTGACTGGCCAGCAGCTCGATGGAACGTGGCAGCAGGATCGCCACGCAGTCGTCCGGTTGCACGCCAAGGCCGATCAGGTGATGGGCCAGTCGGTTGGCCTGTTCGTTCAGCGCCCCGTAGCTCACTTGCCGCTGTCCGTGCACCACCGCAGTCGCCTGCGGCAGGTACGCGGCCTGGGCCTCGAACAGCGCCAGGACGGTTTGTTCATGTGGATAGGTGCGCTGGGTGGCGTTGAAATCCTCCAGTAGCTGGTTACGTTCGCTTTGCGGCAGGATCTCCAGTCGGTTGAGTGGCGTCTGAGGCGCGTATTCGAGAGCCTGCACCAGACTTTCCAGGGCCGTGTGCATGTAGGCGCAGATGCGCGCCGCACCGATGCCCTGCACTACCAGGGCGCTCAGCATGAAGCCATCGCCCAAGTCATCCACCGACAGGGTCAGTGGGTAATTGGTCCGTTCTTCGTTGCTCAGGAACTCGATGCCCTGCCATGCGGCCTGGGTTTCATTCGAGACCTCGGCCGCTGCACTGGCGCTGTGCCGATAATTGAGCAGCGCGCTGAACAGCGGCAGCGGCGCAACCACGCCGCTGCAACGCTGGGCCAAGGCCAGCGAGGCGTGTTCATGGCCCAACAACCCGGTCAGCCGTGCGTGAGTGGCTTTCACCCCCTCGCGCACGCCTTGGCTGCTCACGTCGATCCGCAGCGGCAAGGTGTTGATGAACATGCCAAGGACCCGGTCGGCTCCATCGCCGCTCTGCATCCGGCCCAACAGGACCGTACCGAACACCACATCGTCCTTGCCCGACACACGCCCCAGTACCTGGGCCCAGGCCAAGTGGACCAGGCTGGCGGCACTCACGCCCAACTGCCGGGCTTGTGCCCGCAGACGCAGGCTCAACGTTGCCTCGACAACCTGGCGGGCCTGCTCGATGGCCTGTCCGTCGCCGCTCACGTCCTGCAAGCCGAACGGTAAGGTCGGCTCGTCGACATCGGCGAGCATCTCGCGGAAGAACCCTTCGTGCTCTTGTTGACTCACCCCCAGGCGCGCCTGTGCCACATAGTTGCGGTACGGCATCGCCACGGGCAGTTGGTCGGCCTGGCCCAGCAGGTGCGCCTGCATCTCGTGCTGCACCACTTCCAACGCCGTGTGGTCGAGGGCCATATGGTGGAACAACAACACCGCGACCCAACGCTGGTTGAGCGCGTCTTCGGCAAAGACCAGCCGCATCAGCGGGGCCTGGGTGATGTCCAGCCGGTAGTGTTGCGGGTCGAAACGCTCCTGCAACTGCGCCGCGATCTCGCCCTTGGCAATGTCCAGGGCGATCTCTTCCAGATGCAGCTTCGCTTCGCGCCACACTACTTGGATCGGCGCGTCGAAGCCTTGCCACACCACACTGGTGCGCAGGATGTCGTGCCGATCGATGACGTATTGCAGCGCGTCCACAAACGCCGCCAAGCGGTCGCGACTCTGCAGTTCGAACACGGTTTTCAGCACATAGGGGTCGCCCTGCTCGGCGGCCAGGTGATGGTAGAGAATACCGTCCTGCAACGGTGCCAGCGGGTAGATGTCCTGCACGTTGCGCGCCCCGCCCGGCACCGTGGCGACGAGTCGGTCGATGGCGTCCTGGGACAGATTGACCAGCGGTAATAGATCAGGGGTGATGTGTTCGCAACGCAAAGGAATCAAGTTCGCCGGAACGCTGACTTCCCTGCCGCTGCCAATCGCCGCGCCCAGTGCGGCCAGGGTCGGCTGGCTGAACAGCACCCGCACGTCGGCGCTCAAGCCGACCTGGCGCATGCGTTCGATCAGCGTGACCGCCAACAGCGAATGGCCGCCCAGTTCGAAGAAATTGTCGTGGCGACCCACTTGGTCAACCCTGAGCAGCTCGGCCCAGAGTTGTGCCAAGAGTTGCTCGACCTCGCCTTGCGGCGCTTCATATTCACGGCTGACGTAAGCATCGCTGTCCGGCGCCGGCAGTGCACGGCGGTCGAGCTTGCCGTTGGCGGTCAACGGCAATGTGTCGAGGCGAACGTAGGCCACCGGAATCATGTAGTCGGGCAATTGCCCCTGCAAATGCATACGCAGGGTCTCGATGTGCGGCGCAACGTCCAGGTCCCGCGGCGTGAAGTACGCCACCAGGCGCTTCTCACCCGGGGCGTCTTCGCGCACCAGTACCACCGCGTCCTTGACCTCGTCATGCTGGCCTAACCGGGCTTCGATCTCGCCCAGTTCGATGCGGAAACCACGGATCTTTACCTGGTCGTCATTGCGCCCCAGGTAGTCGACCGTGCCGTCCGCGCGCCAGCGCGCCAGGTCGCCGGTGCGGTAGAGCAAGGCACCGGGATCGGAACTGAACGGGTCGGCGATAAACTTCTCGGCGGTCAGCTCGGGACGGTTCAGATATCCCTTCGCCACGCCGTCGCCACCGATGTACAGCTCGCCCGCAACGCCGATAGGCAATGGCTGCTGATTGACGTCCAAGACATAGACTCGGGTGTTGCCGATGGGCCGACCAATCGGGATTCCGCCCTCGCCCACGCGGGTGATCTCGTGGGTGGTGGTAAACGTGGTGGCTTCGGTCGGACCATAACCGTTGAGCAGGTGCAGCGGCGCGCCTTCCTTCAGGACTCGGCCGATCACCGTTGGATCGAGCACATCGCCACCGACGATCAGGTAGCGCAATTGGGCGAACACCGACATCAGCCCTGCGGCGTATTGATGGAACAGGCCCGCGGTCATCCACAGCACGCTGACCGATTGCTCTTGCAGCAGCGCCGCAAAACGCACTTGCGTCAGCAACACGTCCTGCTCGACCACCACCACGCAACCGCCGTTGAGCAACGGTGCCCAGACGTCGAGGGTGCTGGCGTCGAAGGCTGGATTGGAGGCGAAAGCCACTCGATCCTGGGCATTGAAGTCGGCGTAACCGTTATTGATCACCAAGCGGTTGATCGCCCGGTGCGGCACCCGCACGCCTTTCGGGGTGCCGGTGGAGCCGGAGGTGTACATGATGTAGGCCACCGATTCGCCGCTTTGCGTCAGGTCGAGGTTATCGGCGGCTTCATTGAAGACCAGCGTATCCAGATCCACCCGTTGCGAAACGTCAGGCGCTACCGCCGTGTTCAACGTCAACACGACCTGCGCTCCGCTGTCCTGCACCATGAACTGCTGGCGCTCCAGCGGCGCGCTGACATCCAGAGGGACATAGACCGCGGCGCACTTGAGGATCGCCAGTTGGCTGACCAGCAGCTCGAGCGAACGCTCCAGCGCAATCGCCACTCGATCGCCCGGTTGCACACCGAGGGCAATCAAATGACGGGCCAGGCGATTGGCCCGGTGGTTCAATTCGGCGTAGGTCAGGCTGTGGGCGTCATGCACGGCGGCAATGGCTTGCGGACGCTCGTTGGCTTGCGCCTCGAACAGGCCATGAACGGTCCTGTCCTGGGGATAGTGTCGGGTGGTGGCGTTGAAGTCGGTCAGTACCTGATGACGCTCGGTTTGCGGCAGTACCGCCAGCGTTTGCAAGCGGGATGTCGAGTCGGATTCCAACGCCGTTGCCAGGCTTTGCAGCGCGGTCGCCATGTAGGCACAGACCCGCTGCGCACCGACACCGCTCGTGGCCAGCACGGTCAGGGCGAAATCTTCACCCAAGTCGTCTATACACAGCGTCAATGGGTAGTGGGTACGTGCTTCGCCACCCAGCGTCTCAATGCCCTGCCAGGCCAGCAGCGCCGCTTCTGTATCGGCCTGTTCGCTGGAGTTGCGGTAGTTCAGCAAGGCGCTGAACAGCGGCATTGGCGCAGCCACGCCGCTGCAACGCTGGGCCACTGCCAGCGAGGCGTGCTCGTGGCCCAAGAGTGCGGTCAATTGTCCGTGGACCGCCTTGACGCCGGCCTTGACGGCCTGGTCGCCCACGCTCACACGAAGGGGCAAGGTGTTGATGAACATGCCCAACGCCCGGTCAGCACCCTGGCCGCCCTGCATCCGGCCCATCAGCACGGTACCGAACACCACGTCCTGCTTGCCGGACGCCTGCCCCAGCACTTGCGCCCAGGCCAAGTGATGCAAACTGGCGACGCCCACGCCCGACTGACGTGCCAGGCGCCGCAGCCGACGACTCAAGTCGCCGTCGAGCACCAGGCTCGCATCCTCGATGTCATGACCATCACCCTGCACCTGCTGCAAACCGAACGGCAGCGTGGGTTCGTCGACATCACCCAACATGTCACGGAAGAACCCTTCCTGCGCTTCACGATCCACACCCAAGCACGCCTGGGCCACGTAGTTGCGATACGGTACCGGAACGTCCAATTGACCGGCCTGCCCCAGCAGGTAGGCCTGCATCTCGCTCTGTACGACTTTCAGCGCCGCATGATCGAGGGCGATGTGATGGAACAACAGCATCGCTACCCAGCGCTGGTTGGGCTTGTCTTGGGCAAAGGCCAGGCGCATCAGCGGTGCCTGGGTCATGTCCAGGGCATAGTGCCGAACGTCGAAACGGTGCTGCAGCTGTTGGGCGATCGCTCCGGCCTGCGGGTCCAGCACCAGTTCTTCAAGCCCCAGCCGCGCTTCGCGCCAGACCACTTGTCGAGGCCCGTCGAGACCTTCCCAGAGGATGGCGGTGCGCAAGATGTCGTGGCGGTCAATGACGCTTTGCAGGGCCTGGGTGAACGCGTCGAGGCGTTCGCGACTGTCAAAGGCAAACTGCGCGTGCAGCACGTAGGGATCGCCCTGCTCGGCCGAAAGGTGATGGTAAAGAATGCCTTCCTGCAGCGGTGCCACCGGGTAGATCTCTTGCACGTTGCGCGCGCCACCCGGCACTGCCGCCACAATGCGGTCGATGGCGTCCTGGTCGAGGCTGGTCAGCGTCAGCATGTCAGGGGTGATCCGCTCGCAGCCGAACGGGATGCCGTTGACCGGCACGTCGATTTCACTGCCGACCCCCACTGCCGCCGCCAGCGCGGCCAGGGTGGGCTGGCCGAACAGTACGCGCACGTCGGCGCTCAAGCCGGCCTGGCGCATGCGCTCGATCAGGCTGACGGCCAGCAGGGAATGCCCGCCCAGTTCGAAGAAATGGTCGTGACGGCCCACGCGTTCGACCTTGAGCACGTCTTGCCAGATCTGCGCCAAGGTGGTTTCGACCTCGCCTTGCGGGGCTTCGTAGCCACGGGTGATGACGGCATCGAGATCCGGTGCCGGCAGGGCCTTGCGGTCGAGTTTACCGTTGGGGGTCAGTGGCAATGTATCCAGGCGCACGTAGGCAGCGGGCACCATGTAGGCCGGCAGCAGCGCTTGCAAGTGCGTGCGCAGGGCTTCGATCTCTATTGTTTCGTCCGGCGAGTGTTGGGTGAAATAAGCCACCAGGCGCTTGTCGCCCGGCACGTCTTCCCGAGCCAGGACTACGGTTTCCTTGATGTCTGGAGCCTGGGCGAGCTTGGCTTCGATCTCCCCCAGTTCGATGCGGAAACCGCGGATCTTCACCTGATCGTCATTACGGCCCAGGTATTCGATGTTGCCGTTCGGCATGTAGCGGCCCAGGTCGCCGGTCTTGTACATGCGGGCGTTGGGAACGGTGCTGAACGGATCTTTCAGGAAACGCTCGGCCGTCAGGTCATCACGATTGAGATAACCGCGAGCCACCCCGGCACCACCGATGTAGATTTCGCCCGGCACGCCCAGCGGCACGGGTTGCCCGTGTTCATCCAACAGATAGAACTGGGTGTTCGCCACCGGTTTGCCGATATGTGCGGCAAACCCGTCTTCGCGGGCCATCGACACCCAGCTTGAATAGGTCGTGGTTTCCGATGGACCGTAGAGGTTGCACAGGCGTTTGACCTGGGTCTGTTCGAATAAAGTTTCAACCAGGCTTCGCTTGAGCGCTTCACCGGCCACGTTGACCGTGTCGACGCCCTCGCCCAATCCGCCGGATTCCAGCAAGGCCTTGAGCGCCGACGGCACGGTATTGATCAGCGTGATGTCGTGCTCGCCCTGTTGCAGTTCCAGCACATTAGTGACCACTTCGATGCTGCCACCCGAGGTCAACGGCGCGAAGCACTCATAGACGGCCAGGTCAAAGTTCAGCGACGTCGAGAACAGGGTTTTCGACAACGTGGCGTCATCGAACGAACGATGGGCCCAGGTCAGGAAGTTCACCGTGTTGCGGTGCTCGATCATCACGCCCTTGGGCAGACCGGTCGAACCCGAGGTGTAGATGACATAGGCCAGATGAGAGGACGTCAGGCCAGTGACTTCAGGATCCAGCGACGATTCGCCCTGCCACAAGCCACTGTCGAGATCGATCACCGGCATTGATGCTGCGGCCAGCAATTCAAGGGTCGCCGTCTGCGCCAACACCGCCGCCGGCGCACTGTCTTCCAGCATGTAGGCGATGCGATCCAGCGGATACGCCGGATCCAGCGGTACATAACCGCCGCCAGCCTTGAGAATCGCCAGCAACCCCACGACCATCTCGATACCGCGTTCGACGCAGATCGCCACCCGCGAATCGGGCTGCACGCCCTGTTTGCGCAGGTAATGGGCCAGGCGGTTGGCCCGCTCGTTCAACTCGCGGTAGTTCAGGCGCTGTTCGCCACGGATCACCGCCACGGCATCCGGCGTACGCTGGACCTGGTCCTCGAACAACCCATGAATCGTCTGCTGCCGCGGATAGTCGGCCTCGGTGGCGTTGAACGTCACCAGCAGTTGTTCACGTTCCAAGGCCGGCAGGATCGACAGGTGCTGCAATGGTCGATCCGGCGTCTGTTCGAGCATGCCGACCAGGTTTTCCAACGTGTGCTGCACATAACCGCACAGCCGCTGCGCACCAATGCGCGCCGGGGTCATGACGGTAAAGCTGAACGCTTCGCCCTGATCGTCCACCGACAACATCAATGGATAGTTGGTCCGTTCCTCGCTACTGAGTATCTGGATACCGTTCCAGGCCGGCAATAGCTCGATCGCGGTTGTCGCCCCGGTATGACGGTAGTTGAGCAAGGCACTGAACAGTGGTGTTGGCGCTTGCACGCCACTGCAACGCTGTGCCAACGCCAAAGAAGCGTGTTCATGGCCCAGCAACGCGGTCAGACGGGCATGGGTCGCCTTGACGCCAGCACGGACGCTGGCTTGCGCCACGCTCACCCGCCAAAGGCAGCGTATTGATGAACATGCCCAGCGCCCGATCAGCGCCCTCGCCGCCCTGCATCCGGCCCATCAGCACCGTGCCGAACACCACATCGTCCTTGCCCGACACCTTGCCCAGGACTTGCGCCCAAACCAGGTGATACAGGCTCGCCGCGCTCACCCCGAGCTGACGCGCCTGGGCCCGCAACCGGCGACTCAGGTCGGCCTCGACCTCTTGGCGCACCTCTTCGAGGCCGCTGCCATCGCCTTGCACATCCTGCAAATCGAACGGCAACGTCGGCTCGTCGACATCGCCAAGCATGTCGCGGAAAAAACGTTCGTGGGCTTCGCCACTCACACCCAGGCGGGCCTGGGCCACATAGTTGCGATACGGCATCGCGGCGCCCAACTGCGCCGTCTCCCCCGAGAGACAGGCCTGTATTTCGTGTTGCATCACGTCCAGCGCGGTGTGGTCCAGCGTCATGTGGTGGAACAGCAGCATCGCCAGCCAGCGGTCATTCTCCGCATCGTGGGCATGCACAAGACTCAGCATCGGTGCCTGGGTAATATCCAGACGGTGATGCCTGGAATCGAAACGCTCATACAGTTGCGCCGCGGCATCGCCGTCGACCGGGTCCAGTGGGACCTCTTGCCGTCTCAGCAGGGCTTTGCGCCAGACGATCTGCAAGGGTTGCTCGAACCCCTCCCAACGTATCGAGGTCCGGAGAATGTCGTGACGATCGATGACCTGTTGCAACGCGCGCGCGAAGTCTTCCAGGCGACCCTGGGTCTCGAAAGCGAACAGCGTCTGGAGCAGGTAGGGATCGCCCTGCTCGGCCGAGAGGTGATGGTAGAGAATACCTTCCTGCAGCGGGGCCAGCGGATAGATGTCCTGCACATTGCGCGCACCACCCGGTACTGTCGACACGATGCGCTCGATGGCGTGGGGGTCCAGAGCGACCAGCGGCAGCATTGCCGGGGTGATGTGTTCACAATCCAAGGGAATCAAATTCGCCGGGACATTGACCTCGCCGCCACTGCCGACGGCGGCGGCCAGCGCGGCCAGGGTCGGTTGACTGAACAGCACGCGCACGTCGGCACTCAAGCCGGCCTGGCGCATCCGCTCGATCAGGCTGACGGCCATGAGCGAATGGCCGCCCAGCTCAAAGAAATTGTCGTAACGACCCACCTGCTCGACCTTGAGCAGCTCGGACCAGATCCGCGCCAGCGCCGTTTCGACCTCGCCTTGCGGGACTTCATAGCCACGGCCTGAATAGGCATCACTGTCAGGGACAGGCAAGGCCCGATGGTCGAGCTTACCGTTCGGGGTCAGGGGCAAGGCGTCCAGGCGCATGTAGGCCGCGGGCACCATGTGGCTGGGCAGATACACCTGCAATTGTTCGCGCAGGCTATCGGCTGTCAGTGCTTGATCCAGGGTGTCGTGCGCCGTGTAATACGCCACCAGGCGCTGGTCATCCGGGGCCTCTCCCACCGCGACGACAACGGCCTCCCGGACTCCGGCGCAAGCACCAAGCCTGGCTTCTATTTCACCCAGTTCGATGCGCAAGCCGCGGATCTTCAGTTGGCTGTCGTTGCGCCCCAGGTAGTCGATGTTGCCGTCCGGCAAGTAGCGCCCCAGGTCGCCGGTGCGGTACATCCGCGCGTCCTGCGTGGCGCTGAACGGGTCCTTCACAAAGCGCTCGGCGGTCAACTGCCCCCGGTTCAAATAACCCCGGGCAACCCCGGCGCCACCAATGTACAGCTCACCCGCCACGCCGACCGGAACCGGTTGCAGGTGGGCATCGAGCAGGTAGACCTGGGTGTTGGCCACCGGCTTGCCGATATGCAACACCGTTTGCGAGGCATCGATCCGCCCCGAGGTGGCCACCACCGTCGTTTCCGTGGGGCCGTAGTTGTTGATCAGTTCGAAGGGCAGATCGGCCGGTAGCTTGCGCAGGCGGTCGCCACCAATCAGCAAGGTACGCAGTTGATCGTGCCCCAGGTTGCGACCAAACGCGTATTCGGCGATGGGCGTGGGCAGGAAGCACACGTCCAGCGCCTGGGCCTGCCACCAGTCGAGCAGTGCGCCGACGTCCTCGCTACCCGCATGGGCCGGCGGCAACAGCAACGTCGCCCCCGCACACAGCGAAGGCCAGATCTCCCAGGCCGCCGCATCGAAACCGAAACCGGCGACACTGGAGGTGCGACTGCCGCGTTTCACATCGAAGGCCTGGCAATGCCAGCCCACCAGATTGCTGAGGTTGCGATGCTCGACCATCACGCCCTTGGGCAGACCGGTCGAGCCGGACGTGTAGATCACGTATGCCAGGTGACGGGCTTCGAGCCCCGGCACCTCGGGGTTGGAGACGGACTCGTCCTGCCAATCGGCGCTATCGAGCTCGATGACCGGCACCGCGCCAGCGGCCAGCAAACCCTGGGTGACGGCCTGCGCCAACACCGCGACCGGTGCGCTGTCCTGCAACAGGTAGGCAATACGTTCCGTTGGATAGGCCGGGTCCACGGGGACATAGCCCGCGCCGGCCTTCAGCACGCCCAATAGGCCAACGACCATTTCCAGGCTACGCTCGACACAGATCGCCACCCGATCGTCCGGGCAGACGCCCAGGGCCAACAGGCGATGCGCAACCTGGTTCGCCCGGGCGTTGAGCTCACAGTAAGTCAGTGTCTGGCCTGCATAGACCACTGCCACCGCTTGCGGATGTGCCGCGGCCTGGGCTTCGAACTGCCGATGGATCAGCGGGTCATGGGCATAGGTCGTCGCTGTCGCATTCCAGCTTTCAAGGAGTTGCTTACGTTCGGCCAGCGGCAATATTGCCAGGCTGTGCATCGGCGTCTGCGGCGCATGTTCCAACGCATCGACCAGATTTTCCAGCGCCACTTGCATATAGCCACAGATGCGTTGAGCACCGACCCGGGACTCGACCAGCACCGTCAGGCTGAAGTCTTCACCCAGGTCATCGACGCTCATCGTCAACGGATAGTTGGTGCGTTCTTCGCTCCCCACTATCTCGATACCCTGCCAGGCTGACGAGGTTTGCAGCGCGATGGGCTCGGCGACCGAGTGACGGTAGTTGAGCAACGCACTGAACAATGGCGTCGGTGCAGCCATGCCACTGCAACGTTGGGCCAACGCCAGGGAAGCATGTTCATGGCCCAACAAGCCGCTCAACCGCGCATGGGTCGCCCGTACAGCGTCGCGCACGCTTTGCGCACCGACCTGCACGCCAATCGGCAAGGTGTTGATGAACATTCCCAAGGCGCGATCGGCCCCTTCGCCGCCCTGCATCCGCCCCATCAACACCGTGCCGAACACCACATCCTCGCGACCCGAAACCCGGCCCAGCACCTGGGCCCAGGCCAGGTGATGCAAGGCTGCCGCACTCACCCCCAAGCGACGGGCCTGGGTCCGCAGGCGTCGACTCAAGTCGGTCGCGACAGCCTGCCGGGCTTCTTCGATACCGCTGCCATCGCCACGGACATCCTGCAAGCCGAACGGCAGCGTCGGTTCGTCGATGTCGCCGAGCATCGCGCGGAAAAACCCTTCGTGCTCTTCACGACTCACCCCCAGGCATACCTGGGCCACATAGTTGCGGTAAGGCACCGCATCGCCCAACTGACCGGCTTGGCCCGACAGGTGCGCCTGCATCTCGTGACGCACCACTTCCAGCGCCGCATGGTCGAGTGCCATGTGATGGAACAGCAAGGTAGCCAGCCAACGCTGGTTGACGGCGTCCTCTGCGAATCGGACGCACATCAACGGCGCCTGGCGGATATCCAGGCGTTGGTGACTGACGTCGAAGCTCGCCTTCAACTGAGCGAGAATGTCACCCTCTTCATCGTGCGGGATGACCTGCTCAACACCCAGTACCGCTTTGCGCCAGACCACTTGCACCGGTTCGTCCAGCCCTTCCCAGGCCATGGATGACCTCAAGATGTCGTGGCGGTCAATGACGCTTTGCAGGGCCTGGATAAACGCGTCGAGGCGTTCGCGGTTGTCGAAGGCGAACTGCGTTTGCAGCACGTAAGGGTCGCCTTGTTCGGCGGCCAGGTGATGGTAAAGGATGCCTTCCTGCAGGGGGGCCAACGGATAGATGTCCTGCACGTTGCGCGCACCACCCGGCACGGTGGACACGATGCGGTCGATGGCATCCTGGTCGAGGCTTGCCAGCGTCAGCATGTCAGGCGTGATCCGCTCGCAGTCGAGCGCAATCCGGTTGGCTGGCACCACGATTTCGTTGCTGCCTCCCACTGCCGCCGCCAACGCCGCGAGGGTTGGCTGGCCGAACAATATGCGCACGTCGGCGCTCAAGCCGGCCTGGCGCATGCGCTCGATCAGCGTGACCGCCAGCAGGGAATGCCCCCCCAGTTCGAAGAAGTGATCATGGCGACCGACCTGTTGCAGGCCCAGCAAATCCTGCCAGATTTGCGCCAGGGTGGTTTCAGCCTCGCCTTGCGGGGCTTCATAGCCACGGGTGATCAGCGCGTCGAGATCCGGCGCCGGCAGGGCCTTGCGGTCGAGTTTGCCGTTCGGCGTCAATGGCAATGCATCCAGACGCACGTAGGCGACGGGCACCATGTAGGCCGGCAGTTGCGCTTGCAGGTAGGCGCGCAAGGCTTCGATGTCTACCGAATCGTCTGGCGAATGCTGGGTGAAATAGGCGACCAGGCGCTTGTCGCCCGGTACGTCCTCACGGGCCAGGACTACGGTTTCGTTCAAGGCATCGTGTTGCGCGAGCTTGGCTTCGATCTCCCCCAGTTCGATGCGGAAACCGCGGATCTTCACTTGGTCATCGTTACGGCCCAGGTATTCGATGTTGCCGTCCGCCAGGTAGCGGCCCAAGTCGCCGGTCTTGTACATGCGGGCGTTTGGAACGGCGCTGAACGGATCTTTCAGGAAGCGTTCGGCCGTGAGGTCGTCGCGGTTCAAGTAACCACGAGCGACCCCGGCACCACCGATGTAGATTTCACCCGGCACGCCCAACGGCACAGGTTGTTTATGCTCATCCAGCAGATAGAACTGGGTGTTTGCCACGGGTTTGCCGATATGCGCGGCAAACCCATCTTCGCGGGCCATCGATACCCAGCTTGAATAGGTCGTGGTTTCCGAAGGGCCGTAGAGGTTGCACAGGCGCTTGACCTGAGTCTGTTCGAACAAGGCCTCCACCAGGCTGCGCTTCAAGGCTTCGCCGGCGACGTTGACCGTGTCGACGCCCTCGCCCAATCCGCCGGATTCCAGCAAGGCCTTGAGCGCCGACGGCACGGTATTGATCAGCGTGATGTCGTGCTCGCCCTGTTGCAGTTCCAGCACATTAGTGACCACTTCGATGCTGCCACCCGAGGTCAACGGCGCGAAGCACTCATAGACGGCCAGGTCAAAGTTCAGCGACGTCGAGAACAGGGTTTTCGACAACGTGGCGTCATCGAACGAACGATGGGCCCAGGTCAGGAAGTTCACCGTGTTGCGGTGCTCGATCATCACGCCCTTGGGCAGACCGGTCGAACCCGAGGTGTAGATGACATAGGCCAGATGAGAGGACGTCAGGCCAGTGACTTCAGGATCCAGCGACGATTCGCCCTGCCACAAGCCACTGTCGAGATCGATCACCGGCATTGATGCTGCGGCCAGCAATTCAAGGGTCGCCGTCTGCGCCAACACCGCCGCCGGCGCACTGTCTTCCAGCATGTAGGCGATGCGATCCAGCGGATACGCCGGATCCAGCGGTACATAACCGCCGCCAGCCTTGAGAATCGCCAGCAACCCCACGACCATCTCGATACCGCGTTCGACGCAGATCGCCACCCGCGAATCGGGCTGCACGCCCTGTTTGCGCAGGTAATGGGCCAGGCGGTTGGCCCGCTCGTTCAACTCGCGGTAGTTCAGGCGCTGCTCGCCACAGATCACCGCCACCGCCTCCGGCGTACGCTGGACCTGCTCTCCAAACAATTCATGAATCGTTTGCTGATGCGGATAATCCGCCTCGGTGGCGTTGAACGTCACCAGCAACCGATCACGCTCCTGCGCTGGCAAGATCGTCAAATCAGACAATGACGTTCCAGCCGCACACTCCAACGCCACGACCAGGCTCGTCAATGCCGCTTCCATATAGGCACCGATCCGCCGTGCGCCGATTTCGGCCACCGCCTGAACGGTCAGGCTGAAGCCGTCGCCGAGATCATCCACGGACAGCACCAGTGGATAGTTGGTGCGTTCTTCGCCGCCCAGTTCCTCGATCCCTTCCCATGTCGACAACGCTTCCAACGCATTAGGCTCGGCGACCGAATGACGGTAGTTGAGCAATGCGCTGAACAATGGCGTTGGTGCAATCACGCCACTGCAACGTTGGGCCAACGCCAGGGAAGCATGCTCATGGCCCAACAGCCCGCTCAGCCGCGCGTGAGTCGTCAGCACGCCGTCGCGCACGCTTTGTGCACCGACTTGCACACTGATCGGCAAGGTGTTGATGAACATTCCCAAGGCGCGGTCGGCCCCTTCGCCGCCCTGCATCCGCCCCATCAACACCGTGCCGAACACCACCTCTTCGCGCCCCGAAACCCGGCCCAGCACCTGGGCCCAGGCCAAGTGATACAGGCTCGCGGCACTCACGCCCAATTGGCGCGCCTGCAGACGCAGACGGCGGCTCAGCTCCGTCGAGATGGCCTGCTGGGCCTCCTCGATACTGCTTCCATCGCCACGGACATCCTGCAGGCCGAACGGCAGCGTCGGCTCGTCGATGTCGCCGAGCATCGCGCGGAAAAACGTTTCGTGCTCTTCACGACTCACGCCCAGGCACACCTGGGCCACATAGTTGCGATAAGGCACCGCGTCGCCCAACTGACCGGCGTGGCCCTGCAAGTGCATCTGTATCTCGTGGCGCATCACTTCCAGCGCCGTGTGGTCGAGCGCCATGTGATGGACCAGCAAGGTCGCCAGCCAACGCTGGTTGACGGCGTCCTGGGCGAACCGAACGCGCATCAACGGCGCCTGGCGGATATCCAGGCGCTCGTGACTGACGTCGAAGCTCGCCTTCAACTGAGCGAGAATGTCACCCTCCTCAGGGTGCAGGATGACGTGCTCAACACCCGGTACCGCCTTGCGCCAGACCACTTGCACCGGTTCGTCCAGCCCTTCCCAGGCCATGGATGACCTCAAGATGTCGTGGCGGTCGATTACTCCCTGCAAGGCCTGGGTGAAATCGTCCAGGCGTTCGCGGCTGTCGAAGGTGAACTGCGCTTGCAGCACATAGGGATCGCCTTGCTCGGCGGCGAGGTGATGGTAAAGGATGCCTTCCTGCAGCGGCGCCAGCGGATAGATGTCCTGCACGTTGCGCGCACCGCCCGGCACCGCCGATACGATGCGGTCGATGGCCTCCTGACTCAACTTTGCCAGCGGCAGCATGGCTGGGGTGATGTGTTCGCAACCCAAAGGAATCAGGTTTGCCGGGACAGTCACCTCGTTGCCAGTCCCCACTGCCGCCGCCAGCGCGGCCAAGGTCGGTTGATTGAACAATATGCGCACATCGGCGCTCAAGCCGGCCTGGCGCATCCGCTCGATCAGGCTGACGGCCAACAGCGAGTGCCCGCCCAACTCGAAGAAATGGTCATGACGGCCGACGCGCTCGACCTTGAGCACCTCTTGCCAGAGCTGCGCCAGGGTGGTTTCGACCTCGCCTTGCGGGGCTTCGTAGCCACGGGTGATCAGCGCGTCGAGGTCCGGCGCCGGCAGGGCTTTGCGGTCGAGCTTGCCGTTCGGTGTCAGTGGCAAGGCATCCAGGCGCACGTAGGCGACGGGCACCATGTATGCCGGCAGTTGCGCTTGCAGGTGCGTGCGCAGGGCTTCGATCTCTACTGTTTCGTCCGGCGAGTGTTGGGTGAAATAAGCCACCAGGCGCTTGTCACCCGGCACGTCTTCACGGGCCACGACCACGGTTTCCTTGATGTTTGGAGCCTGGGCGAGTTTGGCTTCGATCTCCCCCAGCTCGATACGAAAACCGCGGATCTTCACCTGATCGTCGTTACGGCCCAGGTATTCGATGTTGCCGTCCGGCAGGTAGCGGCCCAGGTCGCCAGTGCGATACATGCGCGCATTTTGAGCCGTGCTGAATGGATCTTTCAGGAAGCGCTCGGCCGTCAGGTCATCGCGGTTCAGATAACCACGAGCGACCCCGGCACCACCGATGTAGATTTCGCCCGGAACGCCCAGTGGCACGGGTTGTTTGTGCTCGTCCAACAGATAGAACTGGGTGTTCGCCACCGGTTTGCCGATATGCGCGGCAAACCCATCTTCGCGGGCCATCGACACCCAGCTTGAATAGGTCGTGGTTTCCGAAGGGCCGTAGAGGTTGCACAGGCGCTTGACCTGGGTCTGTTCGAATAAAGTGTCAACCAGACTGCGCTTGAGCGCTTCACCGGCGACATTCACCGTGTCGATGCCCTCGCCCAATCCGCCGGATTCCAGCAACGCCTTGAGCGCCGACGGCACGGTATTGATCAGGGTGATGTCGTGCTCGCCCTCTTGCAGTTCCAGCACATTAGTGACCACTTCGATGCTGCCGCCCGAGGTCAACGGCGCGAAGCACTCGTAGACCGCCAGATCGAAGTTCAGCGACGTCGAGAACAGGGTTTTCGACAGGGTTTGAGCGTCAA
Organism: Pseudomonas sp. R151218B TE3479; assembly: GCF_053629195.1. Taxonomy (NCBI): domain Bacteria; kingdom Pseudomonadati; phylum Pseudomonadota; class Gammaproteobacteria; order Pseudomonadales; family Pseudomonadaceae; genus Pseudomonas; species Pseudomonas sp. R151218B TE3479. The sequence goes on along the minus strand of NZ_JBRJHV010000001.1, from coordinate 3,921,357 downwards.
ACGAGCGATGCGCCCAGGTCAGGAAATTCACTGTATTGCGGTGCTCGATCATCACGCCCTTGGGCAGACCAGTCGAACCGGAGGTGTAGATGACATAGGCCAGGTGTGAGGACATCAGCTCAGCCATCTGCGGATTCTGGACGGACTCGTCCTGCCAATCGCCGCTGTCGAGATTGATCACTGGCATCGAGGCTGCGGCCAGCAATTCAAGGGTCGCCGTCTGCGCCAACACCGCCGTCGGCGCACTGTCTTCCAGCATGTAGGCGATGCGATCCAGCGGATAAGCCGGATCCAGCGGTACATAACCGCCGCCGGCCTTGAGAATCGCCAGCAATCCCACGACCATCTCGATACCGCGTTCGACGCAGATCGCCACCCGCGAATCGGGCTGCACGCCCTGTTTGCGCAGGTAATGGGCCAGGCGGTTGGCCCGCTCGTTCAACTCGCGGTAGCTCAGGCGCTGCTCGCCACGAATCACCGCCACGGCCTCCGGCGTACGCTGGACCTGGTTCTCGAATAGACCATGAATCGTTTGCTGCTGCGGATAGTCGGCTGCGGTGGCGTTGAATGTCACCAGCAGTTGTTCGCGCTCCAAGGCCGGCAAAATCGTCAAATCCGCCAGGGGCGATTCAACCGCACGCTCCAACGCCGCCGCCAGGCTCGTCAACGCCGCTTCCATATAGGCGCCGATCCGCCGCGCACCGATTTCGACCACCGCTTGAACGGTCAGGCTGAAGCCGTCGCCGAGATCGTCCACGGACAGCGTCAGCGGATAGTTGGTGCGCTCTTCGCCGCTCAGAATTTGCGCCCCGGCCCAGCGACGCCCTTCACCGACCGCCTTGGGTGCCTGCGCCGCCACGGCTGTCTGCCGGTAATTCATCAGCGCGCTGAACAAGGGGGTCGGCGCGGCGACGCCGCTGCAACGCTGCGCCAGGGACAATGGCGCGTGTTCATGCCTCAGCAGGGTCGCCAACCGCGCGTGGGTCGCTTTCAGCGCGGCCAATACCCCCTGGCCTCCCGCTTCGACGCGCAAGGGCAGTGTGTTGACGAACATGCCCAGGGCATGGCCGGCTTCCTGCCCACTGTGCAGGCGTCCCATCAGTACCGTGCCAAACACCACCTCCTGGCGACCGGACAAACGCCCCACTACCTGACCCCAGGCCAGGTGATGCAGACTGGCCGCACTCACTCCCAGGCGCCGTGCCTGGGTACGCAACCGCTGGGCCAGATCGGCGGCCAGCGGCAACACCATCTCTTCGACACCGACACCATCGCCCTGCACATCCCGCAGACCGAACGGTAATGTCGGCTCGTCTATGTCCCCCAGCATCTCGCTGAAGAACGCCTCATGGTGTTCGTGATTGCCTGCCAGCCGCACCTGCGCCACATAGTTGCGGTAAGGCACCGATACCGGCAGTTCGGCCGAACGGCCCTCCAGATGCGCCTCGATCTCCTTGCCCAGCATCCCCAGGGAGGTGGCGTCGTCAATCAGGTGATGGAACAACAACACCGCGACCCAGTTGCCGTGGGTGAGATCTTCGGTGAAATGAATGCGCATCATCGGCGCCTGGCGCAGATCGAAGCGGGTGTGACGCGGATCGAAACGGCGCTGCATCTGGCCAGCGATATCGCCTTCAGCCGCATCCAGACCGAGTTCTTCGACCATCAGCCGTGCCTGGCGCCAGACCACTTGGACCGGCTCGCCCAAGCCTTCCCACGCCACCGAGGTACGCAGAATGTCATGGCGTTCAATCGCCACTTGCAAAGCCTGCACAATAGCATCGAGCTGTTGGCGGCTGTCGATGCGCAACAGAATCTGCAACAGGTAAGGATCGCCTTCCTCGGTCGCCAGGTGGTGATACAGGATGCCTTCCTGCAACGGCACAAGCCCATAGATATCCTGGACATTGCCCACGCCGCCCGGCACTGCCGCGACCACTCGATCGATCTCGTCCTGGGTCAGCGTTGCCAGTGGCAGCATGTCCGGTGTGATGCGTTCGACCCCGTGGGCAATCATGTTGTCCGGTACCACGATGCCATTGCTGACACCCGTGGCGGCGGCCAGCGATGCCAACGTCGGCTGGCCAAAGAGAACCCCCACATCGGCGTGCAGCTTGACCTGGCGCATGCGTTCGATCAGCTTGACCGCCAGCAAGGAGTGGCCGCCCAATTCGAAGAACCGATCGTGCCGCCCCACCTGTTCCACACCGAGCAGTTCGGCCCAAAGCCTGGCCAGAACAGTTTCCACTGCGCCTTCCGGGGCTTCGTAGCTGCGACGGGCATAGGCCTGTGAATCGGGCGCCGGCAGGGCCTTGCGGTCCAGCTTGCCGTTGGTCGTCAATGGGAGCGCATCCAGCAACACGAATGCACTCGGCACCATGTAGTCAGCCAACAAGCCCAGCAATTGGTCCCGCAGGTCAGCCACCGAGAGTGGCCGACCTGCGTCGGCCACCACATAAGCCACCAGGCGCTTGTCCCCCGGGTTGTCTTCACGGGCGATCACCACCGCTTCGCGCACCTGCGCGCATACCGCCAGCTTCGCTTCGATCTCGCCCAGCTCAATGCGGAAACCACGGATCTTTACCTGTTCATCGTTGCGCCCCAGGTATTCCAGTTCACCGTTTTTCAGCCAGCGGCCAAGGTCACCGGTACGGTACATTCGCCCATGAGCCCCACCGTCGAACGGGTCGGCCAGGAATCGCGTTTCGTCAAGCTGGGGCCGGTTCAGGTAACCCCGCGCCACGCCCGCGCCCCCTACATACAACTCACCCTCCACGCCTACCGGCACCGGTTGGCCGTATTTGTCGAGCAGGTACAGGCGCAGATCGGGAATACGCTTGCCGATCGGGCTGACGCCGGTCAGTTGCGCATCCGCGGCACACAATGCGCGGTAAGTCACATGCACCGTCGTTTCGGTGATGCCATACATGTTCACCAACTGCGTCCCGGCATTGGTCGAACGGGCATACCACGGCTTGAGCATGCTGGTTTCCAGCGCTTCGCCGCCAAAGATCACCTGGCGCAGGCTATGGCACAGATCGCTCTCACCCTGGGCCACGATCAGTTGCCGGAAAGCGCTTGGCGTCTGGTTCAGCACGGTCACACCGGCCTCGCACAGCAGCGCGTAGCAGTCTTGCGGAGAACGACTGACCAGTTGCGGCACCACCAGCAAGCGGCCACCGTGGGTCAACGCGCCCCAGATTTCCCAGACCGAGAAATCGAAGGCGAAGGAATGGAACAGCGCCCACACATCCTGCGGACCAAAATCGAACCAGGGTTGGGTCGCCGAAAACAGCCGTGCGACGTTGCGGTGTTCGACCATCACACCCTTGGGCAGACCAGTGGAACCGGAGGTGTAGATCACATAGGCCAAGTGGTGCGAGGCCAGGGCACGCACATCAGGGTTGAACCGTGGCTGTGCGCTGATACCCGCCGCTTCGGCCTGGTCAAGCAACACCACCGGGACTTGCAACGCCGGCAGCTGAACCTGCAGCGTCGATTGAGTGAGCAAAGCAACCGGCGCACTGTCGTCGAGCATGAAGGCCAGGCGCTCCTGGGGATAGGCCGGATCCAGCGGCACATAGCCGGCACCGGATTTCAGGATGCCCAGCAGGCCGATGATCATGTCCAGACCGCGCTCGACACAGATCGCCACGCGGTCGTCCGGGCGGACTCCGAGGATTAACAACCGGTGCGCCACCTGATTCGCCCGGGCGTTGAGTTCGCCATAAGTCAGGCAACGGTCTTCATGCACCACCGCTACCGCGTCAGCTTGGGCCCGTGCCTGCGCTTCGAACAGGCCATGGATCGTGTGGTCATGCTCATACGTGCGCGCATCGCTCGCGTTCCAGGCCTCAAGCATGTCCGCTTCGGTCGCAGTCGGCAGAATGAAGCCCTCGATCGGCAATGTATCGTCACGCAAGCCTTGCTCCAGCACATGCATGAATCGATCGGCCATCGACTCGATTTCATCGGCCTGGAAGTAGCTTTCGTTGTAGATCCAGTGCAGCCAGGCATTGTCGTCGTGCGGGTTGCTCCGGATATGGATGGACAGCGGCATCTGTTCCTGGCCGTTCGAGCCCATCACGAAATGAGCCGGCGCCTGTCCGAACATGAACCGACGATCTTCCTGCTCATAGGAGAACGAAACGTCGAACAGTTGCGCGCGGTTGTCGCGCCGCAACTCTAGCGAACGGTTCATCTCGCTCAGGGGGAACCGCTGGTTGCGATAGTCCTGTTTGAGTGTGCGGGTCACGCCACGTATCAACTCGCCAAATGACAAGTCGCTGGCGAACTTGAAGCGCACGGCACTGACCTGCGTGAACAGCCCCGCCGTTTTCTTGAAGGTGGCATTGGGGCGGTTCAGGATCGGCAGGCCGATCACCAATTCATCACGTTGGGTGGTCCGTATGAAAAAGACATACAGTGCAGCCAGCAGCACCGAAAAACGTGACGCCTGATGCGCTTGCGCCAGGACATCGATTCGATCGCTCAAGGTGTGGGCGAAGCGATACAAGGCTTGAGCACTGGGAGCCAGGACCCCGGGCGACTGATCATGGTGACGTGCGATGAACAGTGGATCCGGAACGTCCTGGTATTTGTCCAGCCAGTACGCCTCATCGAGCTTGAAACGAGGGGAATCACGATAGCGGGCATCTTCTTCGATGAAGCCGACATAGGACGGTGCCGACAGGTCAGGCGGCTGGTCGTTCTCCAGAGCGTCATAGAGTTCACCCAGCGAAGTGAGCACCAAACCGACGCCCCATCCGTCCAGGATGATATGGTGAAGGTGCATCACAAAATAAAACGACGTGTCACCGAGTTTAGCCAGATAGAACCGGAACAAAGGACTTTCATCCAACCTGATGGCGACCGCCATCCGTTGTTGCATCCAGGCATGGACCGCTGCCTCTGGGTCGGGCCGATCGGAAAAATCCAGCACGGGAACCCGCGCCTCCAATGTCTCTGCCATTGTCTGCATGGGCACGCCGTCGGCGCCGTAATGCAATACCGTACGCAGGGCGTCATATTTTTCAATCAACAGGTCGACCGCCCGCTGAAAACGCTCAGGGTCGATGGCACCCTGGATATGGAGATAGCCACCGATGTTGTACAGGGGAGAATCGCCCTTGGTCATCTGGTCCAGCCAGATGTCCCGCTGCGCTGTCGTCAGAGGGTAGCTTGTCGAGAGCTGGAGAAACTGATTCATACCCACCCCTCCGACACTCGTACGCACACCCACGACGAACCGCCCGGAGCCTTCCGGCCCCGTGGTTTTTCATCACGCCGGTCGGCCGGCAGCCCCATTGCAACAACGCCATCCACAGCACGCGCAAAGATAAATTCCATACGTTCCTTCTCAGAGATTTGTCAGTGCTGCCCGGGTTGAATGCAACAGGCACGCCTGGAGTTGATGCAAATCCGCGCAAGTAGCCAGCGCGGCATGGGGCGATCGAGCGACCGGAGCGTTCTTGCATGGCATCGCCACCCGGCGGTGGACACACGTCTGCCGGGTGAAGTTGATGCCAAGCGTTTTTCACGGTTTTTCAGCGGTACTGTCGCGACATCGCAAGCCGGACGATGGGGCCTGAATGGACATTCAGGCTCGCTTGTCGCGCAAGGCGCAGTTGATGTCGGAAACAATCTGGCCATCCGACAACTTGATGATGCGATCAGCCAGTTGGAAGTACTGGTCGTCATGGGTAATGATCAGCACCGTCTTGCCACGACGCTTGAGGTCGGGCAGCAGTTCCTCGTAGAAGAACTTCTTGAACGGTGGATCCTGGTCCGCGGCCCATTCGTCCAGCACGTAGACCGACCGGTCTTCCATGTAGGCGCACACCAGTGCCAGGCGTTTTTGCTGGCCATAAGACAAGGCCTTCAGGGTTGAATACCCCTGCCCTTCGATCTTGATCTTGTCGGCCAGCCCCAAGGTTTCCAAGTACTTGCTCGCCAGTGTCGGGCTGCCGTCCTCTTCGTCGGGGCCGATGAGCCGGTTGAACAGATGGAAATCGGAAAACACCGCGGAGAACAGATCGCGATAGTCGTTGCGATTTTCATCCGTGACAGGCTTGCCATCGAGCTGGACCACCCCCTCCTGGGGGATGTAGAGCCCGCAGAGGAGCTTGGCCAAGGTGCTTTTACCGCAACCGTTGCCACCGACGATGTAGATCAACTCGCCTGCCTGCACCGTCAGGTCGATGGGCCCCAGGGAGAAACCGGTCTCGGCGTGCAACTCCTGGTAATGCATGCGCACGGCTTTCAATTCGATGCGATTCCACGACTTCTTGTGCTCCAGCAGATGAACCTTGGGCACCTCGGTCTCGATGGGTTCCGGGTGCGGATCGTTGATCGAGAAACCGAACTCCGAAAGACGCGTACACGCCACCCGTCCCGCTGCCAGCAAGGGCATCGCCCCAACCAGCAACGACAGCGGGCCCATGATGTACAACACGGCCAGGACGCTGGCGGTCATGATTTTCGGATCGATGGCACCGACCAGGGGCGCGGCGAACAGCAGGCAACCGATCAGCAACGACAGCGTGAATTGCCCGACGTTGTCGGCGGCGGTGTACCACAGGCGCTCGACGAAGTTGTAGCGCGCTACACGGGTGGAAGACGCCTCGATGGCCGAGCGACCGAACCAACGGCGTCGCACGCCATTGAGCTTGAGCTCCTTGAGGCCGAACACCAGCGCGTGGGTGTATTCATTGAACGCGGTGTATTCGTCCCGCACACGAGAGGTGTTCCGCACGCCACAGGAAAAGAAGAACAGATACAGCCCCACCCCCAGGATCATCAGTGACACCGTCAAGGCCAGCACGACCCAGGACAGGTAGGCCAGGTAGCCGATGCCGAACAGAAAAACCGTCGTCTCCACCAGGATCGTGGGCATGATGATCAGTGTCGTATTCAATTGCGGGATGTCGTTGGTCAGCATCGTCAGCACATTGGGCGGGCCGCGCCGGTCCACTTCTTCCAGTGGCGTGGCGAGAATCTTGCGGCACAGCGCAATACGCAAGCGAGTCATGATCCGCATGCTGGCGTAGGCCGGGAACAGCGCCGCACCGTTGCGCAGGATCAGCGCCGTGGCACTGAGCCCGATGAACCAGTACAGCGCATGCAGGCGCGAGCCGTCATTGTGGATAGCCTCGTTGATCACGCTCACCACCGCGATGGACGCCACGCCGCTGATGACACCGCAGATCAACGTAAAGAGCGTCAGCCAGGGATGATTACGCCACAGCAGGCGCATGACCGAGCCTGGCTTGGGCTTCTTCGCTTTCTTCTCTTTTTTCATGGGTTGCTATCCTTCAATGGAGTCGCGAAAGGGCTCACGCCGGTCGCCATACATCGCCCCGGGCGGTCATTTCGCCCATCGCCACAACGATGAGGCGTGGTTCCTCGTAAGGGTCGCGAGCGTGGGCGGCCAACATGTTGTCGAGCATCACCACATCGCCCTTGCGCCAGGCGAACCTGACCGCACAGGCCTCATAGGCCTCACCGAGCAATGCCATGACGTCGTCTTCAATCGGCGTTCCATCGCCGTAACTGACCATGCGCGGCAGACGATCGGCGCCGAACATATCGAGCAGATCTTCGCGCATTTCCTCGCCGAGACAGAACGGATGGTGCAGCTGTACCTGATTGAAAAAGGCCCGCTCCCCAGTCACCGGATGCTGGATAACCGCTGGACAGAGGGTGCGCACCTGCAGGGTTTCTTCGTCGAGCCATTCGAAATCGGTGCCCTGTTCCCGGCATCGCTGTTCGACGGCCGCGCGGTCGCCGGTGCCGAAGAACGATGCCCAGCTCGGCTCGACGCCAGCGGTAAAAGTGCGGCTGTACATCAGGCCTTTTTGTTCGAACCGAGCCACCACCTGCGGCGGCAGGCTTTGCAGCACTTGGCGGATGTCGGCCAGCGGCGTGGCACCGCCAACCCGTGACGGCTGCTCGCAATAGAACCATTGCTTGCGCGGCCAGCTTTCCAGGTGCGAGCTCTCGTTGTGATACAGGATCATCTCGCGCTCCGGATACGGCGTGGAGCGGTAGACATTGCGTCCGCCCTCCTTCTTCGGCAAGTCGCCGTAGCTGCAGTGCAAACCGGGCGACAAGGCTTCGGCGAACGCCTCGAAGGCCGGCACCGAGCCGAGGTCAAAACCACGAAACAGCACCGCGCCGTGACGACACAGCAACGCCTCGATGGCCTCGCGATGGGTGTTGGCCCACAACGAAGGATCCAGCCCCGGTCCGATTGGCTCGATCACCACTGGCAAACTCAAATCGTCGGCGAGCAATGACAGCCTGACCGATTCGCCGGCCCCGTGACCTGGCCAGACAAGCGAATCCGCCATCCCGTCAGCGGGTATGACGGGCGATGCGTCAGTTTGAAGACTCATGAATAACTCCTGAACCACGGATCGTCGGATCCACGTCGCAGGGCCGGACCAATGCGCCCCACCATCGGGCAAGGATAAAAACACTGATCCGGGATGATGTCTGGCACCGCAAACCGGGACAGAGGGGGTCATGGTGTTTACTCGGGGCGTTTGCGGAGCGGCTGATCTTTGTCCCCATTTCCCGCGACAGACGCCGGCACGAAGTCGGTGCTGAAATGCGTCAGCTGCGAATTGCACAGGTACCGCAAACGATGCCGTGGGTCGCAGTGACGTCTCGAGCACATCGGTTTGCGACACGCAAACACGCTGTGCCTGGCATTTAACAGGAGCGTTAGTCATGCCGATTAAGAACACTGGCGGATCGGTCAACCCCGCGCCAGCCCCCCTCACGCCCGGTGCATTCCTGCATGAAATATTCGTCGCCCGGGCCCGTGAATTCCCTGAGCGAACCGCGGTTTCCGACGCCTCTCGCTCATTGAGCTACGCACAACTCGACACGGCTTCGTCGCAGCTGGCGGCCAGGCTTCGCCAGGAAGGCGTCCAGGACGGCATGCTGGTGGGGATGTGCCTGCCACGTGGCGTCGACCTGGTCATCAGTCTGCTGGGCATCCTCAAGGCCGGCGGCGCCTACGTCCCGGTCGACCCGCAATACCCCGGCAAGCGGGTCGAACACATCGTGCGCGACAGCGGCCTGGGCCTGATGATCGGTGAACTCGCCGACCTGCCCCAGAGCGCGTCCGTACGCGTCCTGGCCCTGGCCGAGCTGCTGGCCGGCCCGACCCTGCAACCGCTGCCCGCCAACGACCGCCGCAACCCCGACGAGGCCGCGGCCTATGTCATCTATACCTCCGGTTCCACCGGCGAGCCCAAGGGTGTATTGGTGGCGCACGGTAACGTCAGCCGCCTGTTGGACAGTACCCAGCGCTCGTTCGCCTTCACCGAAAACGACGTCTGGTCGATGTTCCACTCCATCGGTTTCGACTTTTCGGTGTGGGAAATCTGGGGCGCCCTCGCCCACGGAGGCCACGTCGCCGTGGTGCCCTACGATGTTTCGCGCTCGCCAAGTGGCACGCGTCAATGGCTGGCCGACCAGGGCGTGACTGTCCTGAGCCAGACGCCATCGGCGTTCCGCGGCCTGGATGAGGCGGACCGCTCTGCCACTGCGCCACTAGCCCTGCGCTATGTGGTGTTCGGCGGCGAGGCGCTGCCAGCCACCGTACTGAGGCCGTGGGTTGAGCGCCATGGCGATCAGAAGCCAGCCTTGATCAACATGTACGGCATCACCGAAGCCACCGTCCACACCACCTTCAAACGTGTGCTTGGCCAGGACCTGGAAAGCGCCGCCATGGTGTCCATCGGCACGCCGCTGGACGGCTGGCGCCTGCACCTGCTCGACGCCGATCAACAACCGGTGGCCCAAGGCAACGCCGGTGAGCTGTACATCGAAGGCGCCGGAGTCGCCCTGGGCTACCTGAATCGTCCCGCCCTGAACGCCGAGCGCTTCGTCCGGTTGCCGGGCACTTCGAGCCGTGCCTATCGCACCGGCGACCTGCTGGTGCTGGGAGACGATGGCGAGTACCGCTACGCCGGTCGTTGCGATGAACAACTGAAGATCCGTGGGTTCCGTATCGAGCCGGGCGAAGTCGAGGCGTGCCTGCAAGCCAGCCCCGCCGTAGCCGCCGCCCACGTGGCCGGTCACGATTATGGCGATGGCGACTGGCGCCTGGTCACCTACGTGGTGCCGACCCACGGCGTGGCGGCCTGGACCGAACAGGTGCGCAGCGAAGTGGCCGCACAGGTGGCCGCGAACCTGCCGGACTACATGCGCCCCTCGGCCTACATCCCACTGGCCGCGTTGCCGGTCACCGACCACGGCAAGATCGACAAGGGCCGCCTGCCCTCGCCCGATTCCACCACCTCGACAGTGGACCACGCCAGCGAACCGGGCCTCACCGAGCAGGAGCAGTTCGTGCTCAAGGTCTGGTCGGACGACATCGGCCTGAAGAACATCGGCCTGAACGATGATTTCTTCGACTTCGGCGGCACCTCCCTGGCCCTGATCCGCTCGTTGAGCACGTTCAAGGCCCATTACCGGGTCAACCTCGACCCAGGTGTGCTGGCAGATGGCGCGACCGCCAAAGTGTTGGCCGGCTGTATCCAGCGCTCCCTTGTTCAAGCCCATTGATCGAAAAGGAAAAGCTCATGAGCAAAAAATTCGCCTTGACCCCGGAAGAACGTGCGTCCTTTGAAAAGAACGGTTTCATCGGACCGTTCGACGCCTATTCGCCAGAAGAAATGAAAGAAACCTGGAAGCGCACCCGTCTGCGCCTGCTCGACCGCAGCGCCGCGGCCTACCAGGACCTGGATGCGATCTCCGGCGGTACCAACATTGCCAACTACGATCGCCACCTGGACGACGAATTCCTCGCCAGCCACATCTGCCGTCCGCAAATCTGCGACCGCGTCGAGAGCATCCTCGGCCCGGACGTGCTGTGCTGGCGCACTGAGTTTTTCCCTAAATACCCGGGCGACGAAGGCACCGACTGGCACCAGGCCGACACCTTCGCCAACGCCTCGGGCAAGCCGCAGATTCTCTGGCCGGAAAACGAAGACTTCGGCGGCACCATCACCGTCTGGACCGCCTTCACCGACGCCAACATCGCCAACGGTTGCCTGCAGTTCATTCCCGGCACCCAGAACAGCATGAACTACGACGAAACCAAGCGCATGGCCTACGATCCCGATGCCAACAACAGCTCGGTGGTCAAGGATGGTGTGCGGCGCGGTTTCTTCGGCTACGACTATCGCCAGTTGCAGATCGACGAAAACTGGAAGCCCGACGAAGCCTCCGCCGTGCCCATGCAGATGAAAGCCGGCCAGTTCATCATTTTCTGGTCGACCCTGATGCACGCTTCTTATCCCCACAGCGGCGAGTCCCAGGACATGCGCATGGGCTTCGCCTCACGTTATGTACCGTCGTTCGTGAAGATCTACCCGGACTCCGACCACATCGAGGAATACGGTGGACGTATCAGCCTTGAAAAGTACGGCGCGGTGCAGGTGATCGGCGAGACGACCCCTGAATACAATCGCCTTGTCACCCACACAACCCGAGGCAAGAAGTTCGAAGCCGTCTGATCTTTTCAATGCCATATGACAGTTGGCATGCGCAACGTGCCTGACAGGAGTCCCCAATCCATGACTACTTCCACCGACGCAGCGACGCGCCTGTGTGAGACCGTAAGGATGCTTAGGCACCTTGCCATCCATTTGCCCGATCCTATCTGCCTGAGCTTTTTGGCCCAGGGCAGTGACGTGGCGCCCGACCAGGCTTCCTCCAGCGTGAGAGCCACGGAACGCGCGGTCAGCACCGCGTTCGCCAGGATCGGCGTCAAAGCCGTGCAGTACGTGCATGACGGCGAAGCGCAACTGTCATCTTTCGAGATGTTCATCAGCAAGAAAATCTGCCAGGCGCTCGAGTTTGCCTATGACCACTTCGACGATGTCGACAGTGCCAAGGACTTCGGGCGCCTGGTCAGACACTTCGATTTCAGCGGTGCCGTGCCCGAGGTCGAGACACTGCACCTGATTACCCGCGACAATGTGGCGCTGTCGGTGCACGCCAGCACCGATCGAAACCGCCCAGCCATCGTTCTCGCCCTGCCCTGCGGCATGCCGTTCGACTTGTGTCGCGACTGGTTCAATGCGCTGAGTGAAAGGTTCTTCGTGGTCACCTGGGAAACCCGCGGGCTGTTCGGTTCCTGCACCTCCTTCGATCAATTGTCCGTGGACACCGATGCCCAGGTGGGCGACCTGATCAATGTGATGAACCACTATGGCCTGCAAAGCGCGCACTTGATGGGTATCTGCGGTGGCGCGGTGATCGCCCTCAGCGCAGCTGCCATCCACACCGACCGGGTCAATTCCCTGAGCTTGTGGCACGGCGATTACAATCTGGGAGACGACAGCCTGCGTACCACCCACCAGCAGAACTTCGAGTGGCTGATGGAATCGGCCGCCGTGGACCGCAACGAAGCCAGCGACCTGCAGGCGTTGTTCCTGGACCAGGCGACCCTGGCGACCATTCCGGACTCCATCGCCCATGCGGCGCTCTACCCCTATGTCAACGAAGAGCTGTTCTATCGCTATGCGCGACTCAACGATGCGCTGAACAAGACTGAGTTGAAGTCGCGGCTGGAGCAGATCACGGCGCCCACCCTGGTCGTCGCCGGCGATGCCGATGAAACCACCCACATTGGCGGTTCCAAGCACATTGCCGAGTCCATCAGTGACGCTTTGCTGCATGTGGAGCGTAATGGCAGCCATTTGGCGTTCTTCGAGTCGACCCATCGCTCGAAACACACCGCCTTCCACTTCCTGGAATCGACCCTCGAATCGACGGTGGTCTGACTGACCGGATAGAGCGCAGTGCAAAACCCGGGGGAGCTGAGCTTGCTCGCGATAGCGGCGGTTCAGCTTGCATCGGGATTGAATGTGCCGCCGTCATCGCGAGCAAGCTCGCTCCCACAGTGGATTGTTGGCGGATGCTGAATCTGTAGGCACCCAGGAACCCATGTGGGAGCGAGCTTGCTCGCGATAGCGGTGGGTCAGTCAATGAAGACGGTAAATGTGCCGGCCTCTTCGCGAGCAAGCTCGCTCCCACAGTGGATTGTTGGCGGATGCTGAATCTGTGGGCACCCAGGAACCCCTGTGTGCGAGCTTGCTCGCGATAGCGGTGGGTCAGTCGATGAAGACGGTAAATGTGCCGGCCTCTTCGCGAGCAAGCTCGCTCCCACAGTGGATTGTTGGCGGATGCTGAATCTGTGGGCACCCAGGAACCCCTGTGTGCGAGCTTGCTCGCGATAGCGGTGGGTCAGTCGATGAGATGTTGAATGTGCCGGCCTCTTCGCGAGCAAGCTCGCTCCCACAGTGGATTGTTGGCGGATGCTGAATCTGTAGGCACCCAGGAACCCATGTGGGAGCGAGCTTGCTCGCGATAGCGGTGGGTCAGTCAATGAAGACAGTAAATGTGCCGGCCTCTTCGCGAGCTGGCTCGCTCCCACAAAAGGGGGCCGCGGCGACCTCAATCTTTCGGTCGCCACCCTTCCCGGTGACATGGATCCACATCAAGCCACCATGTGCTTCTCACGATGAAACTCAAGGTACAGCACAGTACGGTGAGCCCTGGACGCATTGACCGCAAAGTGGTCCAGGGATCCATCGAAAATCACCAGGTTACCGTTGGTGCTCTGGTTAAAGCTGCCATTGACATTAAGGTAGGCATAGTTCTGTGTGGTAGGCGCGTCGATGGTCAATTGCATGTGCAGCAGACCTTCTTCCCAAGTGCCGGTATGAGAATGCGTACCGAGGAACACATTGGGTTCCATGCGCAATAAGGCGCAAAGCTTGATGCCGGGAATCTTGCTCAGCAGCTCGATGGTCCCGGGCATGGCGTCGCGTGCGTAGGGGATCGGGGTGTCGTAGGCCACCAGGCCGTACTGGGTCCACTCCGGCATGATATCCATGTCGTCGCCCCATCCCCAGAGCCAGCCATACTCTCCCCCAGCCGCCATGTGAGCGTCGATCTCCTCGACGATCTCGGCGATCTGCTTGCCCACGCGGTTGATCGTCAGGGTTGGCGCATCGAGGGCCAGAAATTCCTCGCGGATCACTTCCCAATTGTCGGCCAGGTTCTTCAGTTGCGGAAAACGGCTGGGATCATAAAACGACGGGCGCATAGGTACTCCTTTTATTGAGGTTGTCGATTCCGCTGGCGATGCCAGATAGTCCTGTCCGCCGGGTGAGAGGGGCGTAGCAGGAGAGCCTGCCAAGGTTGACCCACCGGGCTTGGCCTGTCTGTCACGGGAATCAGGTACACCGGGGCCGACCGGCATTACAGGGGCTCGGCCTGGGGGTTTTCGATCATCCGCGTGGCCGCCACCGGCGCCGGGGGCTCATCCAGTCGACGCATCGGCCCATACAGCAAGACGCTCAATGGCAGGAACGCGAACAACCCGCCGGCCACCACGAACAGCAACCCCACGCCACGCCCAGGCCCTACGCCCAGCCAGCGTCCGATCGAGTCGGCATAAAGCCCGCCGGGCATCAGCGCTGGCTGAAACCAATGGTCCACCAGGAAACCGCCGACGATCACCGCCAGGCTGGTGGTGGCGATGGTCAACATACTGATCAACGCAAACACACTGGCACGGCTGCCGGCGGGGATCCTGCGCATCCACAGCGAGTTCACGCTGGCGTCGGCGATGCTCGCCATGGTGATTGCGACAAAGGCCAGTGCGCAGTAGGCGAAGGGCTGCGAGACCAGCCCCAAGGCGACGACACAGCCCGCCAACAACAGATCGGCCACCGCCACCAGCGCCATCAACCGACGTGGATTGCCCATCGAGATCAGCAGCCCCGCGCCCGCCAGTCCACCCAGGGCCGCCCAGGTGTAGGCCATGCCCAAGGCCTGACTGCCCAGGGTCGACAGTAGCAACGGCGTCATCATCAGGGTGGCCAGTGACAGCAGCGCCGTGCGCATCATGGTGTAGACCAGCAGGCCGGCCATCAGCCGCTCGGCGACAAAGAACTTCAGCGCCGCGGCGACATTTCCCAGCGCCCCGCCAAACACCGTGCCTTTGGGCCCGCCGTCCTGACGACCCGGCGCCCCTCGCACATGGGAGAACGCCTTGATCACCAGCAAGGTGCCGGAGCAGAAGGTCATCAGGTCCACCGCCAGGATCGTCACCAACCCGGCACTGGCCATGATCGCCCCCGCCAACAACGGTGCCACCAGGGCCGACGCGTTCTTGCTGATACTGATCAACCCCGAGGCCCGGGTGAACTTGTCGGGGGCGACAATCGTATTGACGGCGGCCTGATAGGCCGGTTTGCGAAAGGCGCCGACAATCGACGCCAGGCAATTGAAAATGTACAGGTGCAATGGCTCCAGGCGTTCGAACCAGAGCAGCGCCATGACCCCAAGGAGCAGCACCGCCAGGGTCACATCGCAACAGACAATGATCACCCGATGGCTGATCCGATCGGCCAGCCCACCCGCCAAGGGCAAGAACAACACCGCAGGCAATGTCGCCGCCAGTACCACGTTGGCGAAGGCCACCGCCGAACCGGTATGGTTGTACACCCAGACCCCCAGGGCGAATTCCATCAACGCCGTACCCACCACTGCCAGCGACTCGCCGCACCAGAGGAAATAGAAACCGCGCCCCAGGTCAAAACCCCGGCGGCCGCTCCCCACGCTCATGGGCGCACATCGCGAGGCGTGACCACACCGATCAACTTGTCCAGCAGCCGATAGGCCAGAGAGTAAAGCACCGCGCCAAGTATCAACGGCGCAAAACGGGAAAACAGATAGGTCCGCAACACCCGCCTGGCGATGGGCGAGCTGATGTTGCCGCTGACATGCAAGGGCGTCGGGAATGTCGCCGCGACGGTTGCGCCGAATTCATCGTCCATCGATTGCACGGCGTGCCACCAGTAGACCGGGATGTACAGCGCATCCCCCGGTTCCACCACCGTACGCAGTGCCCGCAACGCTCGAGTGCCAGGGAAACGCCCGGTGTCGATGTCGTACAGGTAGCCCGCCTCCTCGATCACCGGGCGCAAGGCCCGCCAGCTGGCTTCGTCCGGCGGTAACAGCAACACTTCCTTGGCACCGACAACTTGGGCCATGAACGTTTCGTCGACGACATGGAAGTGCCAATCGGTGTAGGAGTTGCGGTACAGGAAACTGCGATGGGGCGGGTAGTGTCGGGACTTGCCCAACTGCGGCATGAAAGGCAACCCACCGACATCCTCCTTCATCGGCTCGATGGCCGAGCCTTCGGAGAACCGGCAGCTATCGGCCACCAACGGTGAATCACCCACGTTCAGGTCGTCGAGAAACTGGTGGAACGGCATCTCCCGATAGACCGTGTTGGCATACTCGGTCAGCTCGGCCTTGACCTTTGGGTTGGACCAACCGATGACCTCGGAAACGATCTGCGAGCGCACCACCACCGCACTGTTGCGCGAATGCGCCTTGAGGTAGTCCAGGCGTTGCCATTTCTGGAAAGCCGGCCAATGCCGTACCGCATTCTTGACCAGGCAGGGACGGTTGCGATTGACGTAGCGGCGGGTGAATTCCTCTTTGGAAATCGCCAGCGCATCGATCACGTCGACCGCGCCTGCCTGTGGGTGATTGGGAAAGCGGGACAAGCTCCAGAACTTCGTCGCTGGGCGGTCCGATTCGGCGGTTAATGGCATGTTCGACCCTCGCAAGCACACTCAGGGCCGTTGGTATAACAGACTCGCGCGACCACGCCCAAGCGCCGCAAAGCCACGTTCCGCGCCGTTGTCCCTGCTTCCCATGACAGACATCCCAAGGCGGATGCTCTAATTTTTTCACACTTTGTGAAGGGATATCAGGCGCAGCCGAACGGCAAGACGGGACCCTCGACGGCTCGCAACGCAGCCCTCGCCACCCCGTCGCACCCAGCGCTTTGCACCGCCCCCGATGTCCTTCTCCACGGCTATTGATTCCGCCGACTGGCAGTCGTCCAGGCCTTCACCACTGCCATTCGAACGGAGACAAACCTCAATCGATTCTGCAAGCAGGTGCTCCGAAATGGATTCGTCGACCGATATGTTGCCTACCCAAGACTCCGCGTCCCACGAGCTGGCCTCCGTCCAGCAGGGCATCTGGCTGGATCAGCTCGCACACCCGGACCTGCCCTACTACAACATCGGCATGTCCCTGGAGATCAAGGGCCAGATCGACATTGCATTGTTCGAGAAAGCCATCGAGCTGGTAGCCAACCGGCACGACACCCTGCGCCTGAGCTTCAGTCATGAGGGCGGCACCGGCCGCCAGCGCGTGCTGCCCGAGGTCAAGGTAAACATGGAGGTAGTGGAGTTCTCCGAGGCCGACGCCGAGGCCGGCCTGGCCATGGACTATCTGCGCAACGCCTTTCGCCAGCCCTTTGAATCATTGACGGGCCGGCTCTGGGAGGCACGCATGGTCCGCTGCGGCCCGAACCGCCATTACTGGCTCGCCCGCTACCACCACCTGGTCACCGACGGCATTGGCGTGGCCCTGATCGGCCATGCCGTGGGGACGGCCTACAATGCGCTGCTGGCCGGCAACGATGAAGTCGCCCAAGGGCACTCCTACCTGTCGTTCCTGGAAGATGACCGGGCCTACCTGGCCTCGTCCCGCTATGAGCGCGACCGCCAGTTCTGGCAGGAAACCTACGCACAGATGCCGCCGTCGCTGCTGCAGCGCCGCGCCGATTTCAAGACAGGCCAGGCCAATGAGCTGGCCCCCAGTGCCCAGGTCCAGGCGATGCTGCCCCGGGCGCTGTACAACGCGTTGACGCAATTTTCCAGCGAACGCGGCCTGTCGGTCGCCCATGTGCTGATCAGCGTGGTCGCCACCTATTTCTGCCGCACCGTGGGCGTCGATGAAATCGTCATCGGCATGCCCGTGCATAACCGCACCACTGCCCGGGCGAAAGAAACCGCAGGCATGTTTTCCTCGGTCAGTCCGATCCGCCTGCCCGTCGACTTCGACGCCTCGCTGCTGGACCTGATGCACGCTGCTGGCGGGCAACTGCGCCGCTGCTACCGCCATCAGCGCTTCCCCATCGCCGAGCTCAACCGCACCCTGCGCCTGGCGCAGACCGGGCGCCGACAGCTGTTCGACGTATCACTGTCGTTCGAAAGCCTGGACGGCGACGATCAGTTCGGCGGCACCTCGTCCACGGTCATCACCATGGACAACGGCTACGAGCAGACGCCCATGGCGATCTTCGTGCGCGACTATCATCCGTTCGAAGACGTCCACCTGGATTTCAACTTCAACACCGCCTACTTCAGCCTGGAAGAGGCCCGGCACCTGCAACAACGCATCGTCTCGATGCTCGAGGCGGTGCTGGAGCAGCATGCAACGCCCGTGGGGCAGTACCCGCTCATGAGCCACGTCGAGCGGCAACATGTGCAAGTCGAATTCAACGCCACGGCCCGCGACTATCCGCAAGATGTGTTGATCCATCAATTGTTCGAACAGCAAGCCCGGCAGCGTCCGCACGCCTGTGCCGTGCGCGGCGATACCGGGCCGTTGCTCAGTTATGAACAACTCAACCGCCAGGCCAATCGGTTGGCCCATCGTCTGATCGAGCTGGGCGTGGAACCGGATGACCGAGTGGCCGTGAGCCTGAGACGGGGACCGGACATGGTCGTCGCCCTGCTGGGGGTTCTCAAGGCTGGGGCGGCCTATGTGCCCATCGACCCGGACCTGCCGAATGCACGCCAGGCATTCATGCTCGATGACAGCAGCCCGCGGGCCATACTGACCAGCCAGGCGTTGCAAGGCCTGCTGCCAGCGTCGAGTGCCCCGCTGCTGGCCCTCGATGATCACGCCCAACTGGCCGCTCACCCCGAACACAACCCGGACCCGCAAGTCCTCGGCCTGAGCCCCACTCACCTGGCCTACGTGCTCTACACTTCCGGCTCCACCGGCACCCCCAAGGGGGTGATGAATGAACACCTCGGCGTGGTCAACCGTCTGCTGTGGGCCCGGGATGAATACGGCGTCGATGCCACCGACCGCGTGTTGCAAAAGACTCCGTTCGGTTTCGATGTGTCGGTCTGGGAATTCTTCCTGCCGCTGCTGGCCGGTGCCGAACTGGTCATGGCGCGCCCGGGCGGCCATCAGGAACCGGACTACCTGGCCCGGCTGATGCGCCAGGCCAGCGTCACGATGTTGCACTTCGTGCCGTCGATGCTCGACCTGTTTCTCGAACACCATGACGGGCAGGCCTTCCCTGACCTGCGACGCGTGTTGTGCAGCGGCGAAGCCCTGCCCCGTAGCTTGCAACGGCGTTTCGAACGGCAATTACCAGAGATCGAGCTGCATAACCTCTATGGCCCGACCGAGGCGGCCATCGACGTGACGGCCTGGCGGTGCCGCGCCAGTGACCCTGGCGAGAGCGTGCCCATCGGCCGGCCGATCGCCAATATCCAGATGTACGTACTCGATGGCCGTGGCGCACCACAACCGCTGGGTGTCGCCGGGGAAATCCACATTGGTGGTATCGGCGTGGCCAGGGGTTACCTGAACCAACCGCAATTGAGCACCGAGCGCTTTATCGCCGACCCGTTCAGCACCGAGCCCAACGCACGCCTGTACAAGACCGGCGACCTCGGCCGCTGGCTCGCCAACGGCGCCCTGGAGTACTTGGGCCGCAACGACTTCCAAGTGAAGATCCGCGGTTTGCGCATCGAAATCGGTGAAGTCGAAGCGGCCCTGGCGTTGTGCCCGGGTGTTCGTGAAGTGGTGGTCATTGCCCGGGAAGACCACCCCGGACAGTCGGAAAGCAAGCGCCTGGTCGCCTATCTCTGCGGCGAGCCGATCCCGGCCGAACAACTGCGCAGCACCCTGCTCAAACACCTGCCTGAGTACATGGTGCCCAGCGCCTTCGTCCATCTCGATGCCCTGCCCCTGACCGCCAACGGCAAGCTCGACCGCCGCGCCCTGTCGGCCCCCGGCCTGGAAGCCCTGGCCAGCAAAACCTACGAGGCGCCCCAGGGCAC
Organism: Pseudomonas sp. R151218B TE3479; assembly: GCF_053629195.1. Classification (NCBI taxonomy): domain Bacteria; kingdom Pseudomonadati; phylum Pseudomonadota; class Gammaproteobacteria; order Pseudomonadales; family Pseudomonadaceae; genus Pseudomonas; species Pseudomonas sp. R151218B TE3479. Next base: position 3,901,369 of record NZ_JBRJHV010000001.1, on the reverse strand, counting down.
CACTGAAATCGCCCTTGCCGAGATCTGGAAAGACCTGCTGCAGCTGGATCAGGTCGGCCGTCACGACGGCTTCCTCGAACTCGGTGGCCATTCCCTGCTGACCGTGCAGTTGCAGGCCCGCCTGCACCAGGACCTTGGCGTCGAGATCGACCTGCGCACCCTCTTCGCCCAGACCTCGTTGAGCGAACTGGCCCAACGGGTGGAACAGGCCGGTCACTCCCACGTCCAGCCCATCGACGTGGTGTCCCGCGAGCAGGCGATGCCGCTGTCCCTGGCCCAGCAACGCCTGTGGTTCCTCGATCAACTGGACCACGCCGCCAGCGTCGCCTATCACATGCCCGCCGCGCTGCACCTGCGCGGCAGCCTGGATCGCAACGCCTTGCAACGCGCCCTGGACCGCATCGTCGCCCGTCACGAAAGCCTGCGCACCACCTTCGAACGCCGTGACGGCGAGGTCCGCCAGCGCTTCGCTGCCGCCGACAGCGGCTTCGCCTTGCAGGAACACGACCTGCAAACCCTGGACGCCGAGGCCCGGCAAACCGCCGTCACCCAACTCACCCAGGCCGAAGCCCGGGACGCCTTCGACCTGAGCCAGGGACCGCTGATTCGCGGCCGCCTGCTGCGCCTGGCCGAGGACGAACACATCCTGCTGGTGACCCAGCACCACATCGTCTCCGACGGTTGGTCGGTGGCGGTGTTGATCGGCGAGTTCAACGCGCTCTACGCCGCGTTCAGCCAGGGCCTTGACGATCCGCTGCCGCCCCTGGCCCTGCAATACGCCGACTACGCCAACTGGCAACAGCAGCACCTGCAAGGTGAACGCCTGCACGCCCAGGTCGGTTTCTGGAAAGCCCACCTGGACGGCGCCCCGGCGCTGCTGGAACTGCCCAGCGACCACCCGCGCCCCCAGGTGCAAAGCTACCAAGGCGCCGCACTGGCCCTGCAACTGCCCGCGCCGCTGAGCAGCCGCTTGCGCCGTTTCAGCCAGCAACAGGGCCTGACCCCGTTCATGACCCTGCTCGGCGCCTGGTCGATCCTGCTCTCGCGCCTGAGCAACCAGCCGCAGGTGGTGATCGGCACACCGGTCGCCAACCGTCCACGCCGGGAAACCGAGGCGTTGATCGGTTTCTTCGTCAACACCCTGGCCCTGCGCATCGACGTCCAGGCCCACAGCCGCGTCGACCAGTTGCTGGAACAGATCAAGGCCACCACCCTCGACGCCTACAGCCACCAGGACCTGCCATTCGAACAGGTCGTCGAAGCCCTGCAACCGGAGCGCAGCCTCGGCCACAGCCCGCTGTTCCAGGCCATGCTGGTGCTGGGTAACACCCCGCGCGACCAGGCCTTGGAATTGCCTGGCCTGAGCCTGGCCCCACTGCCGCAGCCCACCGGCACCACGCAGTTCGACGTGAGCCTGTCCCTCAATGATGACGGCGACTGCATCAGTGGCCAGTTCGAGTACGCCACCGACCTGTTCGACGAAAGCACCATCGCCCGTTGGGGCCAGCACTTGCTGCACCTGCTCGACGCCCTGCTCGACGATGCGACGCAGCCGTTGGCGACCCTGCCGTTGCTGGACAATGCGCAGCGCCGGCAACTGCTCGGCGGTTTCAACCAGACCTACGCCCCCTTTCCCGAGGGCAGGCTGGTGCATGAGTGGTTCGAACAGCATGCGCAGGCCCAGCCACAGGCCATCGCGGTCCAGGCCGAGGGCACCCGACTCAGCTACGCCGAACTCAATGCCCGGGCCAACCGTATCGCCCACTGCTTGATCGCCGCCGGCCTGCGCCCGGATGAGCGTGTGGCGCTGCTGGTGGAACGCAGCCCCGAGATGATCATTGGCATCCTGGCCATCCTCAAGGCCGGCGGTGCCTATGTACCGCTGGACCCGAATTATCCGCAGGATCGCTTGCAGCACATGCTCAGCGACAGCTCGCCTCGGGTCCTGCTCAGCCAGGGTCTGCTGGTTGAACAACTGCCGCCATTGCAGATTACGCAACTGTTGCTGGACGACACGAGCGAAGGCGATGACCACAACCCACGGGTCGAAGGCTTGACCTCCCGGCACCTGGCTTACGTCATGTACACCTCCGGCTCCACAGGCAAACCGAAAGGGGTGATGCTCGAGCACCGCTCGGTATGCAACCAGATCGGTGCCTTGCAAGAGCGCTATGGCCTCAACCCTCGTGATCGCATCCTGCAATTCGCCACCATGACGTTCGACATGTCGGTGGAAGAGATTTTTGGTGCATTGCTCAGCGGTGCCACCCTGGTACTGCGCAGCGATGCCTGGATTGCCGGCACCGCTGCCTTCGCCACGCTGTGCGAACGACATGGGATCACCGTCGCGAACCTGCCAACGGTGTTCTGGCAACAGGTCAGCCGTGACCAACATGTGCCGCTGCCGACCTCGTTGCGCCAATTCATGATCGGTGGCGAAGCGGTGGGCAAACAGGCCGTGAGCCAATGGTTCGCCCGCGCCGGCCATCGCCCGGCGCTGTTCAACGCCTACGGCCCGACCGAGGCCACCGTGAATGCCTCGATCCGCCTGATGGAAAGCGACCACGACGATTTCCGCTCCATCGGCACACCGGTGCGCAACACCCAGCTGCATGTCCTCGATGCCAACGGTAACCTCGTCCCGCTTGGGGTCGCCGGCGAGATCCACATCGGCGGCGTCGGTGTCGCTCGCGGTTACCTCAATCGCCAGGCGTTGACGGCCGAGCGCTTCATCGCCGACCCGTTCAGCACTGACCCGGACGCGCGCCTGTACAAGACCGGCGACCTCGGTCGCTGGCTGCCTGACGGCACCCTGCAGTACCTGGGACGCAACGACGACCAAGTGAAAATCCGTGGTTTCCGCGTAGAACTGGGCGAGATCGAAGCCGTCCTCGCGGGCTGTGCCGGTGTACGTGAAGCAGTGGTAGTGGCCCAGGAAAGCCAACCGGGCCAATCGGACAGCAAGCGGTTGATCGCTTACCTGTGCGGTGAACCGGTGCCGGTGGAGCACTTGCGCAGCGTCTTGCTGGCGGCCCTGCCCGAATACATGGTGCCCAGCGCCTTCGTCCAACTCGAGGCCCTGCCACTGACGCCCAACGGCAAGCTCGACCGCCGCGCCCTACCCGCACCGGGCCAGGAAGCGTTCGCCAGCCGAGCCTACGAGGCCCCACGGGGCGAGATCGAACAGATCGTCGCGACGGTCTGGCAAGACCTGCTGGGTATCGAGAAAGTCGGCCGGCATGACCGGTTCTTCGAGCTTGGCGGGCATTCACTGCTGGCCGTGAGCCTGATCGATCGCCTGCGCCAGCATGGCCTGAGCGCCACGGTACGCACCGTGTTCACCGCACCCAGTCTGCGGGAAATGGCCCAGGCCCTGATTCGTAGCGATGAAACCTTGTTCCTGGCCCCGGCCAACCGCATCCCGGCCGATTGCACGGCGCTGACGCCAGACATGTTGCCCCTGGTGGAACTGACCCCGGCGCAGTTGGAACGAATCGTCAGCGCCGTACCTGGCGGGGCCGCGAACATCCAGGACATCTACCCCCTGGCCCCCTTGCAACAGGGCATCCTGTTCCATCATCTGCTGGGGCATGAAGGCGACGCCTATCTGGTGCGCTCGATGATCGAGTTCGACGACCGCCAGCGCCTCGACGCCTTCATCGCCGCCCTGCAACAGGTGATCGACCGCCACGACATCCTGCGCAGCGCCGTGCATTGGGTCGGACAGCCGCAAGCGGTCCAAGTGGTGCAGCGCCAGGCCGGGCTGCCGATCCACCCCATCACCCTGGCGGCCGATGAGGATCCACGCGTCCAACTGGAGCGCTTGAGCGATCCGCGCCACCTGCGCCTGGATTTGCAACAGGCCCCCTTGATGCGCGCCTGCATCGCCCAGGACCCGCAGTCCGAACGCTGGTGGCTGGCCTTGCTGGACCACCACATGATCAGCGACCACGTGTCCCTGGGCATCGTCCTCGAAGAAATCCAGCTGTTGATGCAGGGCCAGGGCGCCAATCTGCCGACGCCCATGCCTTATCGGGAGTTTGTCGCCCAGGTACTCGCCACGCCGCCCCAGGCCCATGAAGCCTATTTCACCCAACGCCTGGCCAGCATCGAGGAGCCCACCGCACCGTTCGGTGTGCTGGATGTCCAGGGCGATGGTGCCCAGGTGGTGGAGACCAGCGTGCGCCTCGACCGGGCCCTGAACCTGCGGATCCGCACTCAATCGCGCCTGGCCGGGGTGACGCCGGCCGTGCTGTTTCATATTGCCTGGGCCCAGGTACTCGCGCGCTGCACCGGCCGCGACGACGTGGTGTTCGGCAGCGTGGTCGCCGGACGCCTGCAAGGTTCACTGGGCGCCGATCGAGCCCTTGGGGTGTTCATCAATACCTTGCCAGTACGGGTGCAACTGGCCGGGTTCAGCGCCAGTGCGCTGGTGGACGAAACCTATCGCGACCTCAGCGAACTGCTCGCCCACGAACAGGCCTCCCTGGCCCTGGCCCAACGTTGCAGCGGTGTTGGCGCGGGCCTGCCGCTGTTCACCACGCTGCTCAACTACCGCCACCAGACCGACGGCGGCTCGCTGGCCAACGAAGACCAGGTCCTGGCCTGGGACGGCGTGCGGTTCCTGAGCAACGAAGCGCGCACCAACTACCCGATCGAAGTGGCCGTGGCGGATGAAGGGGACGACTTCTCCGTGACCGCCCAATCCATCACCGGCATCGACCCGCAACGCATCGCCGCCTACCTTGCCCAAGCCGTGGCCGCGCTGGTCGAAGCCCTTGAACAGGCTCCCGAACGCCTCGCCAGCGATCTGGACGTGCTCCCCGACACCGAGCGGCAATTGCTGCTGGCGGACTTCAACCACACCGCCACGGATTTCGGCACGGTGCAACCGATCCAGCACCTGTTCGAGGCCCAGGTCCAGGCCAATCCCGACGCCGTGGCCCTGGTCTGCGAACAGCAACAACTGACCTACCGCCAGCTCAACCGTCGCGCCAACCACCTGGCTCGGCAGTTGCTCGAACTGGGCGTCAAACCCGATCAGCGCGTGGCGATCTGTGCCGAACGCAGCCTGGACATGATCGTCGGCCTGCTCGGCGTGCTCAAGGCCGGCGCGGCTTATGTCCCCATCGACCCGGCCCACCCCGCCGAGCGCATGGCGTTCATGCTCCAGGACAGTCAGCCTCAGGCTTTGCTGACCCAAGCGGCCCTTACCCTGCCGTCCGGCGAGCTACCGCTGTTGTTGCTCGACACGAGCGATTCGCTGCGATCTGCGAATGACGCGACTTTTGATGCCAACCCGCAAGTGCCTGGCCTGACGCCCGAACACCTGGCCTATGTGATCTATACCTCCGGCTCCACCGGCCAGTCCAAGGGCGTGATGGTCGAGCACCGTTCGGTGTTCAACTTCTGGCAGGTGCTGACCCGCACCACCCACCAGCATTGCCCAACCCCAGCCACCGTGGCCCTGAATGCCGGGTTCTTCTTCGACATGTCGATCAAGGGCATCTCCCAGCTGTTCTCCGGCCACCGGCTGGTGATCATCCCGCAACTGATCCGCGCCAGCGGCCATGAACTGCTGGACTTCCTCGAACAGCACCAAGTGCACGCCTTCGACTCGACGCCGTCGCAGCTCGACACCCTGCTCGCCGCCGGCCTGCTGGAACGCCAAAGCTACCAGCCGGTGAGCGTGCTGCTCGGCGGCGAGGCCATCAACGCCGCGACCTGGGAGAAACTGCGCAACTGCCCGAGCATCCGTTTCTACAACATGTACGGCCCGACCGAATGCACGGTGGACGCCACCATCGACCTGATCCGTGACCTGGGCGAGCGTCCGAGCATTGGCCGGCCGATTGCCAACGTCCAGGTCCACGTGCTTGACACCCACGGCCAACCGGCGCCGCTGGGCGTGGCCGGTGAGCTGCACATCGGCGGCGCCGGCGTGGCTCGAGGTTACCTGAACCGGCCGGAGCTGAGCGCCGAGCGCTTTATTGCCGACCCGTTCAGCACCGAACCGAACGCACGCCTGTACAAGACCGGCGACCTCGGTCGCTGGCTGGCCGACGGTACGCTGGAATACCTGGGGCGCAATGACTTCCAGGTGAAGATTCGTGGGTTCCGCATTGAGTTGGGGGAAATCGAAAACGTCTTGCTCGGCTGTGCCGGTATCACCGATGCCGTCGTGATTGCCCGGGAGGACAATCGCTTGGTGGCGTACCTGTGCGGCGAACCGGCCAACGCCGAACAACTGCGCAGCACCTTGCTCAAGCACCTGCCCGAATACATGGTGCCCAGCGCCTTCGTCCATCTCGATGCCCTGCCCCTGACCGCCAACGGCAAACTCGACCGCCGCGCCTTGCCGGCCCCCGGCCTGGAAGCCCTGGCCAGCAAAACCTACGAGGCGCCCCAGGGCACCACGGAAATCGCCCTTGCCGAAATATGGAAAGACCTGCTGCAACTGGATCAGGTCGGTCGTCACGACGGCTTCCTCGAACTCGGTGGCCATTCCCTGCTGACCGTGCAGTTGCAGGCCCGCCTGCACCAGGACCTCGGCGTCGAAATCGACCTGCGCACCCTCTTCGCCCAGACCTCGTTGAGCGAACTGGCCCAGCGGGTGGAACAGGCCGGGCACTCCCGCGTCCAGCCCATCGACGTGGTGTCCCGCGAGCAGGCGTTGCCGCTGTCCCTGGCCCAGCAACGCCTGTGGTTCCTCGATCAACTGGACCACGCCGCCAGCGTCGCCTACCACATGCCCGCCGCCCTGCACCTGCGCGGCAGCCTGGATCGCAACGCCTTGCAACGCGCCCTGGACCGCATCGTCGCCCGTCACGAAAGCCTGCGCACCACCTTCGAACGCCGTGACGGCGAGGTCCGCCAACGCTTCGCCGCCGCCGACAGCGGCTTCGCCTTGCAGGAACACGACCTGCAAGCCCTGGACGCCGATGCCCGGCAAACCGCCGTAGCGCAACTCACCCAGGCCGAAGCCCGGGACGCCTTCGACCTGAGCCAGGGGCCGCTGATTCGCGGCCGCCTGCTGCGCCTGGCCGAAGACGAACACATCCTGCTGGTGACCCAGCACCACATCGTCTCCGACGGTTGGTCGGTGGCGGTGTTGATCGGCGAGTTCAACGCGCTCTACGCCGCGTTCAGCCAGGGCCTTGCCGATCCGCTGCCACCCCTGGCCCTGCAGTACGCCGACTACGCCAACTGGCAACAGCAGCACCTGCAAGGTGAACGTCTGCATGCCCAGGTCGGTTTCTGGAAAGCGCACCTGGACGGCGCCCCGGCGCTGCTGGAACTGCCCAGCGACCACCCGCGTCCTCAGGTGCAAAGCTACCAAGGCGCCGCGCTGGCCCTGCAACTGCCCGCGCCGCTGAGCAGCCGCTTGCGCCGTTTCAGCCAGCAACAGGGCCTGACCCCGTTCATGACCCTGCTCGGCGCCTGGTCGATCCTGCTCTCGCGCCTGAGCAACCAGCCGCAGGTGGTGATCGGCACACCGGTCGCCAACCGTCCACGCCGGGAAACCGAGGCGTTGATCGGCTTCTTCGTCAACACCCTGGCCCTGCGCATCGACGTCCAGGCCCACAGCCGCGTCGACCAGTTGCTGGAACAGATCAAGGCCACCACCCTCGACGCCTACAGCCACCAGGACCTGCCATTCGAACAAGTCGTCGAAGCCCTGCAACCGGAGCGCAGCCTCGGCCACAGCCCGCTGTTCCAGGCCATGCTGGTGCTGGGTAACACCCCTCGCGACCAGGCCTTGGAATTGCCTGGCCTGAGCCTGGCCCCACTGCCGCAGCCCACCGGCACCACGCAGTTCGACGTGAGCCTGTCCCTCAATGATGACGGCGACTGCATCAGTGGCCAGTTCGAGTACGCCACCGACCTGTTCGACGAAAGCACCATCGCCCGTTGGGGCCAGCACTTGCTGCACCTGCTCGACGCCCTGCTCGACGATGCCACGCAGCCGTTGGCGACCCTGCCGTTGCTGGACAATGCGCAGCGCCGGCAACTGTTGGAAACCTTCAACCCGGCCAGTGCGGCCCTGGACGAAAGCCCGAGCCGCTTCCCTCACATCGTGTTCGAGGCCCAGGCGCGCCTCACCCCGGACGCCGTGGCGCTGGTCTGCGCCGGGGAGACCCTGAGCTATGCCGAACTCAACGCCCAGGCCAACCGCGTCGCCCACGGTTTGATCGCACTGGGTGTGCAGCCCGACGACACCGTCGGCCTGTGCGCGCGCCGCAGCCCGCACATGCTGATCGGCCTGCTGGGTATCCTGAAAGCCGGCGCGGCCTATGTACCGCTCGACCCGCAGTACCCGGCGCAACGGCTGGCCCACATGCTGACCGACAGCAAGCCGCGGGCCCTGGTCCACCAACCTGGCCTGGACGAGTTACCGCTGCCACAAGGCCTGGCGACGCTGGAACTGGGCAGCGCGTCCCTGGCCCAGGCCCCGACCCACAACCCTCAGGTGAAGGGACTGGGTTTCAGCCACCTGGCCTACGTGATCTACACCTCTGGCTCCACCGGTTTGCCCAAAGGCGTGATGGTCGAACATCGCGGCCTGCGCAACCTGCTGGACTGGTACCTCGAGGACCTGGCGTTCCACGCCGGCGACGCAGTGCTGCTGGCGTCCTCCTACAACTTCGACCTGACCCAGAAGAACATCCTCGCACCGCTGATGGTCGGGGCCTCGCTGCACCTGGCCGCCGAACCCTTCAACCCCGGCGCCATCGTCGCCCAGGTCGCCGAGGCCGGGATTACCCACCTCAATATGTCGCCCAGCGCTTTCCACGCACTGGTGGACGCCGACCACGGGCAAGCAGCCCTGGCCTGCCTGAAACGGGTGGTCCTGGGGGGCGAGCCGATCCAGGTCGCCATGCTGGAAAAACTCGCCCAGCCACGGCCGACGGTGATCAACAGCTACGGGCCGACCGAGTGCAGCGACGTGGTCGCCTGGTACACCGCCGACAGCGACCTTGAGACCTACCGGCACCAGTCGATCCCCATTGGCCGGCCGATCCGCAACCTGCAACTGCACGTGCTGGACGCCCACGGGCAACTGTTGCCGGTGGGCGTGCCCGGCGAGATCCATATCGGTGGTATCGGTGTGGCCCGCGGTTACCTCAACCTGCCGCAACTCAGCGCCGAACGCTTCATCGCCGACCCGTTCTACGGCAAGGCCGACGCGCGCCTGTACAAGACCGGCGACCTCGGCCGCTGGCTGCCTGACGGCACCTTGCAGTACCTGGGGCGCAATGACGATCAGGTGAAGATCCGTGGCCTGCGGGTCGAACTGGGGGAAATCGAAGCCGCCCTCGCCGCACTGGCGGGTGTGCGCGAAGCCGCCGTCATCGCTCGTGAGCACTCGTCCGGCCAGCGTCTGGTTGCCTACCTGTGTGGCGAACCGGCCGCCGCCGGGCAATTGCGCACCGAACTGCTCAAGCGCCTGCCCGAGCATATGGTGCCCAGCGCCTTCGTCGCGCTCGACACCTTGCCGCTCACGCCCAATGGCAAGCTCGACCGCCGCGCCCTGCCCGAACCGGACCAGGACGCCTACGCCAGCCGGGCCTTCGAGGCGCCCCAGGGACGCATCGAACTGATCATTGCCGGAATCTGGCAAGCCTTGCTGGGTGTCGAGCGCATCGGCCGTCATGACGGCTTCTTCGAGCTGGGCGGCCATTCGCTGATGGCGGTCAGCCTGATCGAACGCCTACGCGAACAAGGCTTGCACGCGGATGTCCGGGCGATCTTCAGCAGCACGTCCCTGGCCGAACTCGCCCAAGCCCTGACGAACGCCCCTCAACCGGCGTTCCAGGCACCGGCCAACCGCATCCCGCCCGCGTGCACGGCCCTGACCCCGGACATGTTGCCGCTGGTGGAGCTGACTGCGGACCAACTCGAACGTATCGTCGGCGCCGTACCTGGCGGTGCCGCGAACATCCAGGACATCTACCCTCTGGCACCGCTGCAACAGGGCATCCTGTTCCATCACCTGCTGGGGCACGAAGGCGACGCTTACCTGGTGCGCTCGATGCTGCAGTTCGACAACCGCCAGCGTCTCGATGCCTTCACTGCCGCCTTGCAGCAGGTGATCGATCGCCACGACATCCTGCGCACCTGCGTACATTGGGACGGTTTGCCTCAACCGGTGCAGGTCGTACAGCGCCAGGCGCGCTTGCCGGTGCACAGTGTTTCCCTCGACGGTAACAAGGACCCGCTCAGCCAGCTCGAAGCCCTGAGCGATCCACGGCAACTGCGACTGGACCTGCGCCAGGCGCCGCTGATGCGTGCCTGCATCGCCCAGGATCCGCATTCCGAGCGCTGGATGCTGGCGCTGCTCAACCACCACATGGCCAGCGACCACGTGACCTTGGAAATCGTTCTGGAAGAAATCCACGCGATCCTCCATGACCAAGGCGAACGCCTGGCGGCACCGCAACCCTATCGTGACTTCATTGCCCAGGCCCAGGCCGTCCCCGCCGACGTCCACGAAGCCTATTTCAGCCGCCGCCTGGCCGATGTGGATGCACCCACCGCGCCCTTCGATCTGCTGGAGGTACAAGGCGACGGCCGTCACATCGAGGAAGCCAGTGTGACGTTGAGCGTCGAGCTCAACCTGCGTCTGCGGGCCCAGGCCCGGGAGCGGGGCATCACCCCGGCGACGCTGTTCCATGTCGCCTGGGCACAGGTGCTGGCCCGCTGCACTGGCCGCGACGATGTGGTGTTCGGGACCGTGGTCGCCGGTCGCCTGCAAGGCTCGGCCGGGGCCGAACGGGCCTTGGGCGTGTTCATCAACACGCTGCCAGTGCGCGTGCCACTGACCGCCGGTGCCCACGAACAGGTACTGGCCACTCACCGCGACCTGGTCGAACTGCTGACTCACGAACAGGCCTCCCTGGCCCTGGCGCAACGTTGCAGTGGCGTGCCCAGTGCCTTGCCGCTGTTCACCACCTTGCTCAACTATCGGCACCAACGCGACGACAGCCAGCTGCAATGGCCCGGCATGCGCATCCTGGACAGCGCCGAGCGAACCAATTACCCGCTGACCCTGTCGGTCAACGACTACGGCGACTCCCTGGGCCTGACCGTGCAAAGCGTGCAAGCAGTGGACCCGCAGCGCATCTGTGCCCTGATGCAACGGGCGCTGGAGCAACTGGCCCAGGCCTTGATGTACACGCCTCGGATCCCACTCTCGCAGCTGGACGTGCTGCCTGCCCAGGAGCGCACCCTGCTGCTGGAAACCTTTAACCAGACCGAGGTGGACTACCCGACTGGCCTGTGCATTCAACAGTTGTTCGAAGAACAGGTTCGCCGCACGCCAAACGCTTGTGCATCGCTCGACGGCCGCCAATCCCTCAGTTATGCCGAGCTCAATGCCCAGGCCAACGGCCTCGCCCGACAGTTGATCGCGGCTGGAGTCTTGCCGGGGGATCTGGTGGCCATCTGCGTCGAACGCGGCGTAGCGATGATCAGTGGCCTGTTGGGCATTCTGAAGGCCGGGGGCGCCTACGTACCGCTGGACCCGACCTACCCCGCCGAGCGCCTGGCCTCGATTATCGAAGACGCCAGGCCGCGCCTGTTGCTGGCCGACCCGGTCGGTCGGGCGGCCGTAGGTACATTGCAGGAAGGCACTCGCTACCTGGCCATCGAGCGGGCGCTGGCGACCCCGTCGAACAGCCGCGATCCTCAACCCGATAACGTCGGCCTGACACCCGAGCACCTGGCCTATGTGATCTACACCTCCGGCTCCACCGGCAAGCCCAAGGGCGTGATGATCGAGCACCGCAACCTGGTGACCTCGACGCTGGCCCGGGGCACGGTGTATGGACCGGCGACCGGCAAGCGCTTCCTGCTCTTGTCGTCGATTGCCTTCGACAGTTCCGTGGCCGGGATCTTCGGCACGCTGGTCAGTGGCGGCACCTTGTGCATCCCGGATGCCGAAACCGCCCGCGACCCCGAGGCCATCGCCCGCTTCATTGGCGAACAGGCCGTCACCTCGCTGCTGTGTGTGCCGTCCCTGGGCCGCCTGGTGCTGGCAAGCCTTGCCAGCGGCAACGGGCATGGCAGCTTGCAAGAGATGATCGTCGCCGGCGAAGCCTGTCCCGCGCAGTTGGTGCAGGCATGTACCGGGCTGGAACCGGCGATCGCTTTGTACAACGAGTACGGCCCCACCGAGGCCACCGTCTGGACCACCGTGCATCGCTGCACCGACGCGGACCTGGGCACGGTGCCCATCGGGCGGGCGATTCCCAACAGCCGCCTGTACGTGCTCGATGAACAGCGCCAGCCGGTACCGCTCGGCGTGCCGGGCGAACTCTACGTGGGCGGCGCGGGGGTTGCCCGCGGCTACCTGGACCGGGCGGCACTGAACGCCGAACACTTCCTCAGCGACCCGTTCGCCCCGGGCGACGAGCCACGGATGTACCGCACCGGCGACCTGGTGCGCCTGCGCGCCGATGGGGTGGTCGAATTCCTCGGGCGTAACGACCAGCAGGTCAAGATCCGCGGTTTCCGTATCGAGCCCGGTGAAATCGAGGCGCTGATGCTGACCCTGCCGGGGGTCCGCGAGGCCGCGGTCATCGCTCGCGAAGACATCCCGGGGGCGACGCGCCTGGTGGCTTACCTGAGCGTCGAGCCGCACCTGGCTGGCCGTAATGCCAGCAGCACGCTACGGCCTTACCTGACTTCGCAGTTGCCGGACTACATGGTCCCGGCGGCGTTCGTGGTGGTCGAGCGGTTGCCGTTGAGCCCCAATGGCAAGCTGGACCGGCGTGCCCTGCCCGCGCCCGGCAATGAAGACTTTGCCCGCCGCCAATACGAAGCGCCCAACGGTGAAACCGAGACGCTGCTGGCACAGCTCTGGGCCGACTTGCTGGGTCTGGAACGCATCGGTCGGCACGACGACTTCTTCGAACTCGGCGGTCACTCGCTGCTGGCGGTGCAAGTCACGCTCCGGGCGCGGGAAATCTTCGGCGTCGAGGTGCCGCTCAGGGGGGTGTTCGAACACCCCTCGCTGCTGGCCCTGGCCGACCTGATCAACACCCTGCAACTGGCGCAGTACGAGTCGGATGAATTGCTCGACCTGCAACAACAAATGGCTTCGCTGTCTGAAAGCGAACTGCTCGCTATCGTCTCCAAGGATGCTTAATAAATTGAACGAACATAACGATAGTCTCGACCAGTTGAAACGTGCCGCACTGCTGCGACTGCTCAAGCAACGTGGGGCGACGCGCGTCATCGAAACCGTTGCCGACGACATGGCCTGCGTCGACCGCGCCGCGCCGCTGGCGCTGTCGTTCGCCCAGCAGCGGCTGTGGTTTCTCGACCAGTTGGACCCGACCGCCAGCGCCGCCTACCACATACCCGCCTCGTTGTTGCTGCAAGGTGCCCTCGACCAGGCCGCCCTCACGGCCGCCCTCGATCGCCTGGTAGCGCGGCATGAAAGCCTGCGCACCACTTTCCGCCGCGAGGGCGAACAGCCGGTGCAAGTCATCGCCCCGGCCGATTGCGGCTTCAGCCTCGTGACCCATGACTTGCGGCACCTGCCCCGGGACCAGGCCGCAACCGAGGCCGCGCACCTGAGCGAAAACGCCGCCGCGGCGCCGTTCGACCTGCTGCACGGGCCGCTGATCCGCGGCACCCTGCTCCGCCTGGCCGACGATGAGCACCGGCTGCTGATCACCCAGCACCACATCATCTCCGACGGCTGGTCCATTGGCATCCTGGTCAAGGAATTCGCGAGTTTGTATCAGGCATTCAGCGCCGGGCAGCCCGACCCGCTGCCGCCGCTGACCCGGCAGTACGCCGACTACGCGGCCTGGCAGCGCCAGCACCTGGAAGGCGAGCGCCTGGAGCGCCAAGTGGAATTCTGGCGCGCCCACCTGGCCGGTGCCCCGGCGTTGCTTTCATTGCCGACCGACCGGCCACGCCCGGCCGTCCAGAGCTACCGCGGCGAAACCCTGGGCTTCGACCTGCCAGCCTCGTTGTCCGCCGCCATCGTGCAGTTCGCCCAGTCCCGCGCCGCGACGCCGTTCATGACCCTGATGGCTGCCTGGGCGGTCTTGCTGGCCCGCATCAGCGGTCAACAGGACCTGGTGATCGGCACCGTCGCCGCCAACCGCGACCGCCACGACGTACAGGCGCTGATCGGGTTCTTCGTCAACACCCTGGCCCTGCGTGTGCGCCTGGAAGCCAACCCGACCCTTGACCAGGTACTGCAGCAGGTCAAGCAATTGATGCTGGAATCCTCCACCCAGCAGGACACCCCATTCGAACTGGTGGTCGAGGCCCTCAAGCCTGCGCGCAGCGCCAGCTACAGCCCCGTGTTCCAGACCATGCTCTACACCAATGCCGCAGGTGCCGGGGGCCAGTTGCAGTTGCCGGGGCTGAACCTGGAGTTTCTGCCCTCACGCAAGGACAACACCCAGCACGACCTGTCCCTGCACATCGACGAAGGTGGCCCGAGCCTGTCCTGCAGCCTGTCGTATTCCACCGCGCTGTTCGACGCCGCCACCATCGAACGTCTCGCCGCGCGCTTCGAGCGCCTGTTGCACTGCTTTACCGACGCCCCCGACACCCGTATCGGTGCTCTGGAACTGGACCCGACCCAAGCCTTGCCCGAGGTCACCGCCCAAGTCCCCGGGCCAGGACAGACACCGCTGTCCTATCACCAGGAACGGCTGTGGTTCGTCGATACCTTTGAAACCGGCTACCTGTACGACGCCAATCCGGTCTATCACAACATTGCGTTACTGCTGGAGTTAACCGGTGAGATCAATCAACCGGCCCTGCAAACCGCCCTCGACGGCTTGCTGGCCCGCCACGACATCCTGCGCTGCCGGGTATTGAGCGACGGTAGCCGCGCCTGGCAACACTTCGACGGTCCGGCCAGCCTGACGCTCGAATTGATCCAGGGCAACCCCGACGACTTGCCGGGCCAGGCCCTGGCCGCGACCCGTCGCCCGTTGAACATGGACGGCGGCAGCCTGGTACGGGCAAGCCTGGTACGGGCAAGCGATCAGCATGGGATCCTGGCCATCGCCGTGCACCATCTGCTGGCCGACCGCAGCGCCATGCAGTTGCTCAAGCGCGACCTGCTGGCCCTCTACGAAGCCGCCTGCGCCGAGCGCAGCGCCGACCTGCCGGCCTTGCCGCTGGGCTATGGCGACTTTGCCGCCTGGCAACGCAACCTGCCGGCCAACGTGCTGGAAAACCTGCGGGCCTATTGGGCCTATCAACTGCGCGGCAAACTGCAAGCCTTGGAGCTGCCCCTGAATCGACCTCGGGCGGCGGTGCATGTATTTGCCGAAGCCACCCACGGTTTCACCCTCGAACCGGCCCTGACACGACGCCTGGAAGCGCTGGCCCGGGAAGTCGGCGTGAGCAGCGACAGCCTGGCCCTGAGCGCATTCACCGCGCTGTTGCGCCGCTACGCCGGCCACGATGAACTGGTGATCGGCACCACGGCCGCCTGCCGTGAACCGGCCCTGCGGGACGTCGTCGGGCCGCTGGACAATCTGCTGGTCATGCGTGGCCTGTGCGACAGCGACACCACTTTGCAACAGCTTTGGGAACAGACCGCCAACAACCTGACCCAGGGCCTGCGCCACCGGCACATGCAGTTCGACCAATTGGTGCTGGCCCTCAACCCGGCCAAGGACATGAGCCGCACCGCGCTGTTCGACGTGCTCTTCAATTTCCAGCGCACCACCGACCACGACACGCTGGTGGCGGGCCTGGCGGTCAATACGCTGGAAACCAACCTGGGTTATGGCAAGAACGACCTGCACCTGCTGATCACGGCCGATGAGTCACACTGGGCCGGACACCTGGCGTACAACGCGGAATTCTTCGACGCCGAATTCATCCAGCAGCTGATGCGCCATTACGTGCGCCTGCTGGAAGCTTTTGTCGAGGATTCGCAGCAGCGGGTCGACGACGTCTCACTGCTGGATGCCGCCGAACGCCAACGACAGATCCTCGACTTCAACGACAGCGAAGCGGCCTGGCCCGAAACCCTGACCCTGCATCAGATCTTCGAAGAACAGGTGCGTCAGTACCCGGACCGCATCGCGGTCAATCTGGGCCTGGAGCGCCTGAGCTATCGACAGCTCAACGAACAGGCCAACCGCCTTGCCCATCGCCTGCGCGCGGCCGGCGTGCAGCCCCAGGAGCTGGTGGCCATCGCCCTGGATCGCTCGGTACAGATGATCGTCGCCACCCTGGCGGTACTCAAGGCCGGCGGTGCCTACGTGCCCATCGATCCAAGTTCGCCCCAGGAGCGCATCGCCTATGTGCTGCGCGACAGCGGCGCCCGCAAGGCCATCGCCCGCCAGGACATGAGTCCGGCGTTGCAAGCCCTCGGCATCGAAGTCTTCGATGCCGCCACGGACAGCGGCGTCAGCGCCGCCAACCTGCCCAACTTGAGTGCGGCGGACCACCTCTGCTACGTGATCTACACCTCGGGCTCCACCGGGGAACCCAAGGGTGCGTTGCTCGAACACCGCAACGTCGTGCGCCTGCTGCACAACAATCGACTGGACTTCCAGTTCAGTGCCGACGATGTCTGGTCGCTGTTCCACTCCAATGCCTTCGATTTCTCGGTCTGGGAAATTTTCGGCGCCTTGCTCTACGGCGCGCGCCTGAGCCTGGTGCCCGAAGCCCTGCGCCGCGATCCGGTGGAATTGCTGGGTTTCCTTGAGAGCGAACAGGTGACGGTGCTGAACCAGACGCCGTCGGCGTTCCTGCAACTGAGCCCCGCAGCCCTGGCGACGCCGCAGGTGGGCCTGGAACACTTGCGCTATGTGATTTTCGGCGGGGAAAGCCTGGAACTGGGCAAGCTCGACGCCTTCCACCAAGCCTTCGGGCATGTGGCGCTGGTGAACATGTACGGCATCACCGAAACCTGCGTGCACGTGACCTACAAGGCCATTGGCGCGGCGGACATCGCCGCCGGCGTCTCCAATGTCGGGCGGCCGATTCCGACCACCGTGGCCTACGTGCTCGACGCCCGTCAACGGCTGCTACCGGTGGGTGTGGCCGGTGAAATCTGCGTCGGCGGGCTGGGTGTGGGCCGTGGCTACCTGAACCGTCCGGCCTTGAGCGCCGAACGTTTCATTACCGACCCGTTCCGGCCCGGCGAGCGTCTGTATCGCTCCGGAGACCTGGGCAAGCTGCTGGACAATGGTGAAATCGTTCACCTGGGCCGGATCGACGCCCAAGTGAAGATTCGCGGTTTCCGCATCGAACTGGGGGAGATCGAAGCCAAGCTGCTGGCCTGTGACGGCGTGCGTGAAGCGCGGGTATTGGCCCGCGAGGACGCGAGCCAGGGCAAGCGCCTGATCGCCTACCTGATCCCTGAGACGGGCGCGGTGCTGCAAGTGGCGGCATTGCGCAAGCAGTTGGGGGCGACCCTGCCCGACTACATGATTCCGAGTGCCTTTGTCAGTCTGCTGGCCTACCCGCTTACCGCCAACGGCAAGCTGGACCAGGACGCACTGCCGGCACCGGACCTGGACGCCATGTCCGAGCGCGGTTATGCGGCGCCCGAAGGTGCCGTCGAAGTGGCCCTGGCGCAGATTTTCCAGGCGTTGCTGGGGCTCGAACGCGTGGGACGCAGTGACAGCTTCTTTGAATTGGGCGGGCACTCGCTGCTGGCCGCGCAACTGGTTTCCCGGGTGCGGCAACAGTTGGGCGGCGAACTCATGCTGCGCGAACTGTTCAGTCATCCCACCGTGGAGGAACTGGCGCGGGTCGTCGGCGACCTGCAAACCGTCAGCACCGAGACCATCGGCATCGCCGACCGCAATGCACCGTTGGCGCTGTCCTTTTCCCAGCAACGCCTGTGGTTTCTCGACCAACTCGATGCAAACGCCAGCACCGCTTACCACATGCCCGCATCGTTGCTGCTGCGCGGCGATCTCGACCACGCCGTGCTCAAGGCTGTCCTCGACCGCTTGGTGGCGCGTCACGAAAGCCTGCGGACCACCTTCGATCGTCATGGCGAACAACCGGTGCAGATCATTGCCCCGGCAGACTGCGGCTTTGCCTTGGCCGAGCAGGATTTGCGCAGCCTGCCTTATGAGCAAGCCAGCATCAGTGCCTCTCGCATCGCCGACAGCGAGGCCGCGGCGCCGTTCGATCTGCGCCAGGGACCGCTGATTCGTGGGCGGCTGTTGCGCCTGGCCGACGACGAACACATTCTGCTCATCACCCAGCATCACATCATCTCCGACGGTTGGTCGGTGGGTGTCCTGGTCAAGGAGTTCGCCACTCTTTATCGGGCCTTCAGTCAACACCAGGCCGATCCCCTGCCCGCGCTGTCGGTTCAATATGCCGATTACGCCGCCTGGCAGCGCCAGGTCCTCGACAGCGAGCGCTTGAGCGACCAGGCCGACTTCTGGCGTGAACAGCTTGGCGGCGCGCCGGCGCTGTTGTCCTTGCCCACCGATCGCCCGCGCCCGGCGGTACAAAGCTACCGGGGTGGCGACGTCAGGGTGAACATCGCTGCGCAGTTGCGCGAACGCCTGGAACGTTTTTGCCAGGCACACAACGTCACCCTGTTCATGGCGTTGCTCAGTGCCTGGTCGGTCCTCATGGCACGCCTGGGCAACGAACCGGACGTCGTGATCGGCGTACCGACGGCCAACCGTGGCCGTACCGAAACCGAAAACCTGATCGGCTTCTTCGTCAACACCTTGGCCCTGCGGGTAGACCTTGGGCAAAACCCGAGCGTGGCGCAGTTGCTGGAGCAGATCAAACAAACCACCCTGGCGGCCCACGAACATCAGGATATTCCTTTCGAGCAAGTCATCGAGGCCTTGCAGCCACCGCGTTCCCTGAGCCACAACCCGCTGTGCCAGGTCGCGCTGTCGCTCAATAATACCCCTGGCGGCGTTGAACTGAACCTGCCCGGCCTGACCCTGGTCCCCGTGGCCCAGGCCCATGAAACCTCGCAGTTCGACCTGATGCTGACACTGGACGATGACGGCGGCACGCTGGGCGGCGTGATCGAATACGCCAGCGACCTGTTCGACCATCGCACCGTGGAACGCTTCGCCCAGCACTTCCAGACCCTGCTTGAAGCCATGATCGAGGACCCCGCGCAGCCGGTGCTCGCCCTGCCGTTGCTCACCCCGGCACAGCGTCAGGCCTCGCCGGCGACGCTGCCGCCCAAAGCCGTGTTCGCAGCGCAATTGATGATTCATCAGCGCTTCGAACAGGTCGCCGCCGCCCAGCCCCACGCCACCGCCCTGGTCCTGGGCGAACGCGAACTGAGCTATCAGGCACTCAACCGCCGCGCCAACCGCATCGCCCGTGAACTGCTCGCCCAAGGCGTACGCCCCGATGACCGGGTAGCGATCCTGGCCCGCCGCGGGGTGGAAATGGTCTGCGCGGTGCTGGCCGTGCTCAAGGCCGGTGCCGCCTACGTACCGCTGGATCCGGCCTACCCCAGCGAACGCCTCGGCTACCTGCTCGACGACAGTACCCCGGTGGCCTTGCTGGCCCAGCCTGACTGCCTCGCCGTGCTGCCCGAACATACCGTGCCGGTGGTGAGCCTCAAGGATTACGTCGCCGCAGACGACCTGACGGACGTGTCCCTGGACCACAACCTTGAAGCCAAGGCGCTGGGCCTGACGCCGCGGCACCTGGCCTACGTCATCTACACCTCGGGGTCCACCGGGCTGCCCAAGGGTGTGTTGGTGGAACACGGCAATGTCGCACGACTGTTCGACGCCACCGCCGGGTTGTTCGACTTCGACCAAAACGACGTGTGGACGCTGTTCCACTCCTTTGCCTTTGACTTCTCGGTCTGGGAAATCTGGGGCGCATTGAGTTACGGTGGCAAGCTGGTGATCGTCCCGAGCGACGTGGCCCGTTCCCCCGATGATTTCTATGCCCTGGTCTGCCAGCAGCACGTCACGATCCTGAACCAGACGCCGAGCGCCTTCCGCCAGTTCATCGAGGCCCGTGAGCGCAGCAACCAGGAGCATACCCTGCGCGAAGTGATCTTCGGCGGCGAAGCGCTGGATTTCCGCAGCCTGCGCCCCTGGACGGCACGCACAGCATTGGCGCGTACCCGTCTGGTGAACATGTACGGGATCACCGAAATCACCGTGCACGCCACTTACTACCCGATCAGCCAGGTGGAAATCGACACCGGCGCGCCAAGCCTGATCGGCCCGCCACTGCCGGACCTGTGCCTGCGTATTCTCGATGAGTACCGGCAACCGGTGCCGGTGGGGGTCAATGGCGAGATCTACATCGGCGGTGCCGGTGTGGCCCGGCATTACCTGAATCGCGAGGTGCTGAATGCCGAACGGTTCATCCCTGATCCGTTCACCATGGAGCCCGGCGCAAGGTTGTATCGCACTGGCGACATCGCTCGCTACCGAGCCGATGGCGGCGTGGTCTACGTGGGCCGCAACGACTCGCAGATCAAGATCCGCGGCTTCCGTATCGAGCTGGGGGAAATCGAAGCGCAACTGCTCGATTGCGCCGAAGTCCGCGAGGCACTGGTGATCGTGCGTGAAGACCGTCCCGGCGACAAACGCCTGGTGGCCTACCTGATCGCCCATGAAGGGGCCGCCCTGGAGTCCTCGGCCTTGCGCAGCCAGCTGGCCAGCGTACTGGCCGAGCATATGGTGCCCAGTGCTTTCGTGACCCTGGAGGCCTGGCCACTGACCACCAACGGTAAGCTCGACCGCGCAGCCCTGCCGGCACCGGACTTGTCTGCCACCGCGAGCCAGCACTACGAAGCACCGCTGGGGGAAATCGAAATGACCCTGGCCAGCGCCTGGCAGACGTTGCTCGGGGTTGAACGAGTGGGCCGTCAGGATCACTTCTTCGAACTCGGCGGCCACTCGTTCCTGGTCATCAGCCTGATCGAGCACCTGCGTCAGGCGGGTCTGCAACTGGATGTGCGCACGGTCTTCTCGGCGCCGACACTCAAGGCCATGGCCGCCGTCCTCGCCGGTGGCGGCACCACCCAACAGGTGGTCCCCGCGAACCTGATCCCCGCCGATTGCACGGCGATCGTCCCACAGATGTTGCCGCTGGTGACCCTGAGCCAACAGGAAATCGAGCAGATCGTCGCCGACGTCCCCGGTGGCGCCGGCAATGTGCAAGACATCTACCCCCTGTCATCGTTGCAGGAGGGCATCCTGTTCCACCACTTGTTGCAGGCCGAAGGCGACGCCTACCTGATGCGTACCGTGGTGACGTTCGATCGTCGCCAGGTGCTCGACGACTTCCTGGCCGCCGTACAGGTGGTGATCGACCGCCACGACATCCTGCGTACCGCGTTGCGCTGGCACGGCTTATCGCAGCCGGTGCAGGTCGTTCATCGCCAGGCGCAACTGCCCGTCATGACCTTGGACTGCTTGCCTGGCGAAGACGCCTTGCAGATGCTCCGGGACCATACGGACACGCATCATCTGCGACTGGACTTGCAACGGGCCCCGTTGATCGCAGCGTACGTCGTCTACGACGAACCCCAGGCACAATGGCTGCTGGCGTTGCTCGACCATCACCTGATCAGCGATAACGTGACCCTGCGCCTGATCATGCTGGAGATCCAGGCCGTGATGGCCGGCCAGGCCGAGAGCCTGCCACCGTCCCAACCGTACCGTAACTTCATCGCCCGGGCCGCCAGCGTGCCCCAGGCCGACCACGAAGCCTACTTCCGTCACTTGCTGGCCGATGTGGATGCCACCACCGCGCCTTATGGTGTGCTTGATGTACGGGGCAACGGCGCGGGGATCAAGCGTGCGGTAAAACACTTGAGCGACGATCTCAGCGCCCAGGTGTATCGAACCGCACGCACTCAAGGAGTCCCGACATCCGTGCTGTTCCATGCGGCCTGGGGCCTGGTGGTCGCGGCCACCAGCGGGCGCGACGACGGGATTTTCGGTACGGTGTTGTCGGGACGTTCCCAAGGCACCGCCGGTGCCGACCATGCACTGGGCATGTTCATCAACACCTTGCCGATGCGCATTCGCTTGCAGCAGAACACCGTCAGCGACATTGTCCGCGACGCCTACCAGCAGCTCAGTGAGCTACTGACCCACGAACAGGCGTCCCTGGCCCTGGCCCAGCGTTGCAGTGCCGTGGATACGTCGCTGCCACTGTTCACCGTGATCCTCAACTGCCGCCATGGCGATCTGGTGAACGCGTCCGGGGAAAACGTCGCAGACATGGGCAGCCACGAAGGCATGCACTTCATCGCCTCCGAAACGCGCACCAACTACCCCATTGAAATTGCCGTGGCGAATGTGGGCAGTGGCTTCTCCCTGACTGCCCAATCCATCACCGGCATCGACCCGCAACGCATCGCCGCCTACCTTGCCCAAGCCGTGGCCGCGCTGGTCGAAGCCCTTGAACAGGCTCCCGAACGCCTCGCCAGCGATCTGGACGTGCTCCCCGACACCGAGCGGCAATTGCTGCTGGCGGACTTCAACCACACCGCCACGGATTTCGGCACGGCGCAACCGATCCAGCACCTGTTCGAGGCCCAGGTCCAGGCCAATCCCGACGCCGTGGCCCTGGTCTGCGAACAGCAACAACTGACCTACCGCCAGCTCAACCGTCGCGCCAACCACCTGGCCGGGCAGTTGCTCGAACTGGGCGTCGAACCCGATCACCGCGTGGCGATCTGTGCCGAACGCAGCCTGGACATGATCGTCGGTCTGCTCGGCGTGCTCAAGGCCGGCGCGGCTTATGTGCCCATCGACCCGGCCCACCCCGCCGAGCGCATGGCGTTCATGCTCCAGGACAGTCAGCCTCGGGCTTTGCTGACCCAAGCGGCCCTTACCCTGCCGTCCGGCGAGCTGCCGCTGTTGTTGCTCGACACGAGCGATTCGCTGCGATCTGCGAATGACGCGACTTTTGATGCCAACCCGCAAGTGCCTGGCCTGACGCCCGAACACCTGGCCTATGTGATCTATACCTCCGGCTCCACCGGCCAGTCCAAGGGCGTGATGGTCGAGCACCGCTCGGTGTTCAACTTCTGGCAGGTGCTGACCCGCACCACCCACCAGCATTGCCCAACCCCAGCCACCGTGGCCCTGAATGCCGGGTTCTTCTTCGACATGTCGATCAAGGGCATCTCCCAGCTGTTCTCCGGCCACCGGCTGGTGATCATCCCGCAACTGATCCGCGCCAGCGGCCATGAACTGCTGGACTTCCTCGAACAGCACCAGGTGCATGCCTTCGACTCGACGCCGTCGCAGCTCGACACCCTGCTCGCCGCCGGCCTGCTGGAACGCCAAAGCTACCAGCCGGTGAGCGTGCTGCTCGGCGGCGAGGCCATCAACGCCGCGACCTGGGAGAAACTGCGCAACTGCCCGAGCATCCGTTTCTACAACATGTACGGCCCGACCGAATGCACGGTGGACGCCACTATCGACCTGATCCGTGACCTGGGCGAACGTCCGAGCATTGGTCGGCCGATTGCCAACGTCCAGGTCCATGTGCTTGATACCCGCGGCCAACCGACGCCGCTGGGCGTGGCCGGTGAGCTGCACATCGGCGGCGCCGGCGTGGCTCGGGGTTACCTGAACCGGCCGGAGCTGAGCGCCGAGCGCTTTATCGCCGACCCGTTCAGCACCGAGCCGAACGCACGCCTGTACAAAACCGGTGACCTCGGTCGCTGGTTGGCCGACGGTACGCTGGAATACCTGGGGCGCAATGACTTCCAGGTGAAGATCCGTGGTTTCCGCATCGAGTTGGGCGAGATAGAGAATCTCCTGGTGGCCTATCCAGGTATCCGCGAGGCCGTGGTCATTGCGCGAGAGGACAGCCAGGGCGATTCGGACAGCAAGCGCCTGGTCGCCTATGTCTGCGGCGAACCGGTCCCGGCCGACCAACTGCGCAGCGCGTTGTTGAGCGGCCTGCCCGAATACATGGTGCCCAGCGCGTTCGTCCACCTCGACGCCCTGCCCCTCACCGCCAACGGCAAGCTCGACCGTCGCGCCCTGCCGGCGCCCGGCCAGGAATCCGTGGCGAGCAAAACCTACGAGGCGCCCCAGGGCGACACTGAAATCGCCATTGCCGAGATCTGGAAAGGATTGCTGCATCTGGATCAGGTCGGCCGCCACGACGGCTTCCTCGAGCTGGGCGGCCATTCGCTGCTCGCCGTACAGTTGCTTTCGCGACTGCGACGCAAGCTGGGTGCACGGGTGACCTTGCGCGAACTGTTCGACGCACCGACCGTGCGTGGCCTCGCCGCCCTGGTGCACGGCGCATCGTCAACTGAATCGGTCTCGATTCCATTGGCCAATCGTTCGGGACGACTGCCGCTGTCCTTCTCCCAGCAACGGCTGTGGTTCCTCGATCATCTGGATCACGCGGCGGGTGCCGCTTATCACCTGCCCCTGGCCCTGCGCTTGACCGGCTCGCTGGACAAAGCGGCGCTGCAGGCAACCCTCGACCGCCTGGTAGCGCGCCACGAAACCTTGCGCACGCGATTCGAATTGGTGGACGACGAGCCATTGCAAAAAATCGCCCCGGCCGACTACGGTTTCCGCCTGGAGCAGCAGGACCTGCGTGCAATGGCCCCCGCTGAACGCCAGGCCACGCTCGAGCATCTCGGTCAGATCAACGCCACGCAGTTGTTCGACTTGCACAGCGGGCCACTGATGCGCGGCCACCTGGTGCAAGTGGCCGATGACGAACATGTGCTCTTCATCACCTTGCATCACATCGTTTCCGATGGCTGGTCCAACAGCGTGCTGGCTCACGAGGTCAGCGTGCTCTACAGCGCCTTCACTCAAGGCCGGAAAGACCCGTTGCCGCCCCTGACGCTGCAGTACGTGGACTATGCCGCCTGGCAACGACAATCCCTTGAAGGCCCGGCGCTGCAAACGCAGATCGACTTCTGGCGACAACACCTGGAAGGTGCGCCCGTGCTGCTGAACCTGCCGCTGGATCGTCCGCGCCCGGCGATTCAGCGGTATACCGGTGGCATCATCGAGTGCAGCTTTTCGCCCGCCCTCAGCGCCGATCTGCGTGCGTTCAGCCAGGCCCGGGGCACCACGTTGTTCATGGTGCTGCTGGCAGGCTGGTCAGTGTTGATGAGCCATCTGAGTGGCCAGACGGATGTAGTGGTCGGCACGCCGGTGGCCAACCGTCAGCGTCCGGAGCTGGAAGCGTTGATCGGTTTCTTCGCCAACACCCTGGCGTTGAGAGTCACCACCGAGCGTGATACCCGCATCGACGAGCTGCTGGGGAAAATCAAGGACCTGACCCTGGCCGCCTACAATCACCAGGACCTGCCCTTCGAACAGGTGGTGAGCGCCCTGCAACCGACTCGCAGCATGAGCCACAGCCCGTTGTTCCAGGTGATGTTGAGCCTGGACAACACGCCACCGGCACCGTTGCAGTTGCCCGGGCTCGAGGTGCAAACCCTGGCAAGCCCCCACAACACCACGCAGTTCGACCTGTCGCTGTCGCTGATCGACAATGGCGAACGCATCGCTGGCAGCCTGCAATACGCCAACGACCTGTTCGACCTGCACACCGTGCAGAACATCGCCGGATTGTTTGCCAAGGTCCTGGAAAACCTGGTGACCGACGCACAGCAATCCATCGGCCAGTTGTTGCAGGGCACGCCGCCGCTGGAGCGCTCGGTCAATGCCGTCGTCCAGCCCGTCAGCGCTGAAGACGGTCCTGTGCCGCTGCCTTTTGAAGCGCCTCAAGGGGATACCGAGATCGCTATCGCGGCCCTCTGGCAGGACCTGTTCAAACAGGATCGGATCAGCCGCCATGACGACTTCTTCAGCCTCGGCGGCATTTCGCTGATGGCCGTGCAAATGGCCTCTCGCCTGCGCAAAGTCCTCGGTAAACCGATCGCCGTGCGTGACCTGTTCGTCGAACCGACCATTGCCGGTTTCGCCAGGACCCTTGATGGCCAGTCCCGGCCCGGCACCCAGCGCAATCTGGTGCCGATCCGCCGCACCGGCTCCCAGCGACCGCTGTATCTGGTCCACCCCCTGGGCGGCGAAGTGCAATATGCGCGGGACCTGGCGCCAACGCTCGATCCCCAGATACCGGTCTATGGCTTGGCCGCCAGTGGGTTAGTGGCAGGCGAGGCCCCGCTCTCCGATGTGCCGGCCATTGCAACGCGTTACCTGACGGCCATCCGCCAGGTCCAACCGCAAGGTCCGTACCGGATCGCCGGTTGGTCGGCCGGTGGCCTGATCGCCTATGAAATGGCGTGTCAACTGCAGGCCGGCGGTGAGGCCATAGAGTTCCTCGGCATCATCGATACGTCCACCCGTCCGGACCCGGTGCCCGAGCCATCGATCAGCGAAGCGCAGTTCCTGATGGCCTGGCTACCCGAGGGGATCGACCCCGATCTGCTCCGGCAACTGACGGCGCTGGCGGAACATTCTGCCATCGAGGCGATGCTGACACTGTGCATGACCCATCGCCTGCTACCGGAGGAGTTGCCCGATGACATCGACGCAGCCCTGTTGCGCGCGCATCTGGGCGTTGCCTATGCCACGCGGCTGGCCATCGGCAGCTACGTCAGCCCGCCCAGCCCGCTCACGGTGTCGTTGTTCACTGCGAATGATCAGCAACGCAGCGACCCGACCCTGGGCTGGCGTGCGTTGCTGCAGGATCAGGTGAACGTGACGGCCCTGCCCGGCACCCACAACACACTGGTCAAGGCCCCCCATGTGGCCCGGCTGGGCGAGGCGATTTCCCAGGCCTTGAAAACCGCCACGGTGTCATGACAGCCCCGGGTTGTCCCGCGAGCAATTCGCTGGACAACCCGAGGTGTGGAGGCTGACCCATCCGTCATCGCGAGCAAGCTCGCTCCCACAGGGATCCGGAGTGTTCATAAAGCTTGCATTCACCACAGGAAACCAAGGTGTTCATGAAGCTGCATTCACCCTAGGCCCCTTGTGGGAGCGAGCTTGCTCGCGATGACGGCGGCACAGCCGACATCGGCACAGGCGGCCCCACCGCTTCGCGAGCACGCCCTCCACAGGTTCAAACCATGATCGGCGGGCCGAATGTCCCCGTTTTCCGCTACAGACGTTTCCTACCTGCAACCGCTTAAATACCCCCTCAAGCTGAATCGTTTTTGTGGATGGAGTCCACAGGCGATGTCCGGTCGCCCGCCGATCAGGACTGTCACCCACCGCACGATCACTCTAAAAGGGAGCCTTATGCATGTGATCATTACGGCCATCGGCTCAGCCGGTGACGTTCACCCATTTATCGGGATCGGCCGCACCCTCGCCGCACGCGGGCATCGGATAACCTTTTGCGCCAGCGCAGCGTTCGCTCCGGTGATCGAGCGCTGTGGCTTCAAGTTCCTGCCCTTGGGTACCCGCGAGGAATATCAAGCGGTCATGGCTGACCCGGCGTTGTGGCATCCGCGCACGTCACTGCCCACCCTATGGAAAACCGTCGGTGGCACGTTGCGCGAACAGTATCGACTACTGGAACAAGCGTGTGATGACGATACCGTCCTGCTGGGCTCGTTGTGGGCGTTTTCCGCACGCCTGCTCCAGGAAAGACACGGCATCCCACTGGTCACTGGCCAGGTCACACCGTTCGCCATCTGGTCGCCCCTCGCGCGCCCCGTCCATCCACCTGGAACGAACCTGCCGGCCTTCGTACCGTATCCCTTGCGACGCCTGCTGCTGGGGGTCATCGAGCACACCTTCCTCGATCGGCTCATGAAGCCTGAGCTCAACGGTTTTCGCCGGGAACTGGGCTTGCCTGCGGTCAAACGCATCATCAGTCAGTGGATCTCCTCGCCCGACCGCGTATTGGGGTTGTTTCCGGACTGGTTCGCCCCGATCCAACAGGACTGGCCTGCCCAGACGGTACTGACCGGGTTCCCGTTATTCGATGAATCCGGCTTCGAGGCGCCAGACGCCGAGCTGGAGGACTTTTTGAATGTAGCCCCACCGGTGGTGTTTACCCCGGGGTCGACGACGGTCAATGCCGAACAGTATTTCGCCGCTGCGGCGAAAGCGCTGAAATTGATCGACCGCCGCGGCGTGTTCCTGACCAGCCAGCCGGTCGACCCGTCCTTGTCCAACGACGGCAGGATCCTGGTAAGACCGTATGTTCCCATGAGCCGCATCCTGCCCCATACCTCGGCCCTGGTGCATCACGGAGGCGTCGGGACCACGGCCCTGGCAATCACCGCCGGGGTGCCACAGATCATCACCCCATTTGCCCACGACCATTTCGACAACGCCGCGCGAATGCAACGCCTGGGGTGCGGCTTGCAGGTGTTCGCGCCGGCCCCCGCCGAATCACTGGCCTCGGCCCTGGACACGGTGCTGAACAGCGCTGACGTGCGCGCCAGTTGTGACCACTACAGCAAGGCGATGGCCAGCGGTGACAGCGCCCGCGAAGCGGCAGCGCTGCAAATCGAGGCTATCGCCCACAGAGCCGCCACGTATCGCGTTGCGTAATCACGGATTGATTGGCGACTGACACAGCGCTGCCATTGGCCCGGCCATAAGGCATCACTCTTTTCATTCGTTTCATCGGGCCAGCGGATCGGCCCACGGAGAACACCATGACCCAGACCCTGCCCGCATCGAGCGCAGAGTGCGTGCTTTATCCCCTCACCACCCCGCAACTGGACATCTGGCTGGACCAGGTGCTGCACGCTGACAGTCCGTTGTACAACATCGGCGGTTATGCCCGCATCAACGGCGCGGTCGACGCCACGCTGCTGCAGGCCGCCTTCAACCAGGTCGTCAACGGCCACGATGCCCTGCGGATCCAGCTGGTGCCCGGTTCCAGCGAGCACCCGCTGCCGCGCCAACGCTTCCTGGGGCCGGTCGACGTCCCGCTGGCGGTGCACGACGTGTCGGACCATGCCGATCCAGAGGCCAGCGCATTGGCCTTGCTGCAGGCCAAGCTGCAAACCCCATTTTCCTTTGACGATGGACTGCTGGTGCGTGCGGATCTGGTCAAGGTCCGGGAAGACCTCCACTACTGCTTCGTCAATTGCCATCACCTGATCATCGATGGCTGGTCCTTCGCCATGATTGGCCGAACACTCAGCCAGGCCTATACCGCCCTGCATGACCAGACGCAAAACGCGGCGACAGCACCGACCTATCAAGCGTATGTCGAGCAGCAAGTCGCCAGCAAAGATTCTGTTTCGTTCCAGCGCCAGCGCCAGTACTGGCTGGAGAAGTACCGCACACTGCCCGAGCCCCTGCTCGCGCCCCGCCACCTGGGTCGACTCGACCAGCGCCTGGCACCCAGCCAGAACCATGCCTGGCGCTTGCCCCGGGCGCTTTACAACCGTCTTGGCGAAAACGCGAAGGCCGCGGGCCAGGCGACGGTCTTCCACGTCATGCTCGGGGTGTTGTACAGCTACTTTGCGCGCACCGAGCAACGGGATGAAATCGTCATCGGCCTGCCCATCCTCAACCGCGCCAATGCCGCACACAAGGCCACGATGGGCTTGTTCGTCGGCATGAGCCCGGTACGCCTGAGCCTGGGCACCGACCTGAGTTTCAGCGACCTGGTCGGCAAAATCGCCCTGACGCTCAAGCAGGATTATCGCTACCAGCGCTTCCCGCTGAGCGAATTGAACCGCGAACTCGGCCTGCAGAACCTGGGTCGGCGGCAGTTGTTCGACGTGGTGGTGTCCTACGAACAGGACCAGGACACCTGGTATGGGCCTGCGCCGGCACAGCCGGTCAAGCTCAGCAATGGCTACGAACAAATGCCACTGGCGATGCACGTTCGCGAATCCGCGCCGCAAGACGATGTGTGGATGCACTTCATCTACAACGAGGCCTATTTCGACGCGCCGCAGATCGAGGCCTTGCAACAGCGCTTCATGAACATCCTGGCGTGCGTGGCCGCTGATTTCGACGTGTCGGTCGCGGCCCTCGACCCGCTGGCGTCCACTGAGCGCCAACTGCTGCAGGACTGGAATCGCACCGACGTCGACTACCCCAGGGACGTGCTGCTCCATCAATTGATCGAAGCCCAGGTCGCCGCTCGCCCCGATGCTATCGCAGTGCGCTTCGCAGACCAGGCGTTGACTTATGACGCGCTGAACCGTCAGGCCAACCGCCTGGCCCATGCCCTGCTGGAAACCGGGCTTGGCCGGGACGATCGCGTTGCCATCTGCCTGGACCGCAGCCTGGAGATGGTGGTCGGCCTGTTGGGCATTCTCAAAGCGGGTGCCGCCTACGTGCCACTGGACCCGGGTTATCCAGCCGACCGCTTGAGCCATATGCTCAGCGACAGCGCACCCAGTGCCCTGATCACCACCCAAGGGTTATTGGCGAACCTGCCCGCCGTGACGATGCCCGTGCTGTGCCTGGATGCCGACTTTGAAGCACTGTCCCGGCAACCGGCGCACAACCCGGACCCCGCCGCGCTCGGGCTGACGCCGCGACACCTGGCCTACGTGATCTACACCTCCGGTTCCACCGGCTTGCCCAAGGGCGTGATGAACCAGCATGACGGGGTCGTCAATCGCTTGCTCTGGGCCCGCGATGCCTATGGGGTCGATGAACACAGCCGGATCCTGCAAAAGACTCCGTTCAGTTTCGACGTGTCGGTCTGGGAGTTTTTCCTGCCGTTACTCAGTGGCGCGCAACTGATCGTCGCCGCCCCCGACGGGCACAAGGACCCGCGCTACCTGATGGACATCATGGCGAGCGCCGGCATTACGCTACTGCATTTCGTCCCATCGATGTTGCAGGTCTTTCTCGACCAGGTAGAGCCACAGCGCCTGCCCGCGCTCCAGCAGGTCTTGTGCAGCGGCGAGGCCTTGCCTCATGCCTTGCAGAAGCGTTTTTTCGAATGCTTGCCGACGGTGCAGTTGCACAACCTCTACGGCCCCACCGAAGCGGCCGTCGACGTGACGGCATGGCATTGCCGGCCCGATGCGCACGACGGCATCGTCCCGATCGGCCGACCGATCGCGAATATCCAAATGCATGTCCTCGACGCGAACCTGCAACTGCTGCCACCAGGCGTGGCCGGCGAGCTGCACATCGGTGGCATCGGGGTCGCGCGGGGTTACCTGAACCGTCCCGAACTGACGGCCGAACGGTTCATCCACGACCCCTGGGGCACCGAACCCCAGGCCCAGCTATACAAGACCGGCGACCTCGGGCGTTGGCTGCCCGATGGCAGCCTCGAATACCTGGGACGCAACGATTTCCAGGTAAAAATCCGCGGCCTGCGCATCGAACTGGGCGAAATCGAAGCCCACCTGCTCGCCTGTGAAGGTGTCAAGGACGTGGTCGTGATCGCCCGCCAGGAAGCCGGCGATGCGTACCTCAACGCCTATTGGGTGAGCGAGCCCGGCTGCTCGCCATCCCCGCAAGCACTGCGGGAAACCTTGCGCCAGCAGGTGCCCGACTACATGGTGCCCAGGCACCTGGTCGAGCTCGATCAGTTCCCGTTGAGTGTCAACGGCAAGCTGGACCGCAAGGCCCTGCCCGAGCCAACAGCCAACCTGGGTAGCGATACGACAGCCCCGCGCACCGCGTTGGAACAGGCCCTCGCCGAGCTGTGGCGGGACAACCTCAAGCGCTCGACGCTGGGCATCCATGACAACTACTTCATGCTGGGTGGCGACTCCCTGAAAGTCATCCACTTGCAGATCCATGCCCGTGAACAGGGGATTGCACTGACCCTGGCGCAGGTCTACCAGTACCCCACCATCGCCCGGTTGGCCGAGGCCCTGGAGTCCGGGCAACCCCCGGCCACCGAGCTCGAACCCTTGGCCCATGTGGAGCCTTTCGCCCAGGTTCCGTCGGCGATCCGCCTGGCCAGCGAAGGCGTGTTCGATGACGTGTTTGCCGCTTCGCAGCTGCAAGTCGGGATGATTTATCACTCAATGATGCACCCGGATTCGGCGATCTATCACGACATCTTCCGCTACCGCTTGCGCCTGCATTGGGATGCGCCGGCGTGGGAGCGGGCCTGTGCCGCATTGGTCCGGCGTCATCCGGCCTTGCGCATGTCGTTCGATATCGGTCACGCCGAGGTGCCCATGGCCCGGGTGCACTCGACCGTCGAGCCGCCAGTGCAAGTCATCGATGTCTGCTCGATGGGCCCCGACGCCCGGGCCCAGGCCATTGCCGCCTACGTGGAGGAACGCAAACGTTACCGCGAAGACTGGCATCGGGCGCCGCTATATCAGTTCTGCGTGTTCGTCGCGCAGACTGAAATCGATCTGGTCTTCAGCTTCCACCATGCGATCCTCGACGGCTGGAGCGTCGCCACCTTGATGCGCGACCTGATTACGCTCTACACCTCGGCACCGGGCACCGACGGCCTGCCGGCCTTGACCACCACGCCAGCCGATTTCGTGGTCCTGGAGCAACAAGCCATCGCGACGCAGACCCACCGCCAGTTCTGGCGCGAATACCTGCACGAGGCGCCTGCCGCGGCCATGACCAGCTGGATCCATGGAGTGGCACCGGACCCGACGCCGCACCGCTCGGCCTACCGTGAACTGCCCGCCGCGAACCTGGCCCGGCTCGAAGCCTTCTGCCAGGCCCGAGACCTGCCCCTGCGCGCGGTCCTGCTGACGGCCCACGGTTTCGCCCAGGCGATCATGTCCAATCAAAAGGACGTGCTGTGCGGGGTGATCAGCCATGGCCGACCGGCGTTCGAAGATGCCGCCTCGGTCCTGGGTCTGTTCCTCAATACCCTGCCGGTACGCTTCAGCAGCCAGGGACAGAGCTGGCTGGAGATGATCCGGGCAACGATTGCCCAGGAACAACAGGTCTTCGCCCATCGGCGCTATCCGTTCGCGTTGATTCATCGCGAGACCGATGTCGCCTTGAACGTGGTGTTCAATTACGTCGATTTTTACGTGCTCAAGGACCTGCTGGCCCAAGGCGAAGAGATCCTCACCGACTGGGAAACGACGGAAGCGAGCAACTACGACCTGCTGACCACCCTCGGCCGCCACCCTGCCAACGGTTCGCTGATGTTGAAGATGGACTACCGCACCGCGCGTGTCGCCACGAGTCAGGTCGAAGCCTATGCCGAGTACCTGCTGCGTACGCTGGAACTGATGATCGCCGCGCCTGAGGCCAAACCGGCCATCCCGGCCTGGCTGCCGCCCGTCGACCGAACTACGCCAGGGGCCGCTACGGCCTTGCCCCACGACAACCTGTCGAGCGTGTTACTGGACAGTTTCGCCCGCCATGGCGAGCAGACCGCCGTGAGCCTTGGCCAGGCCCGTCTTTCCTACCGTCAACTGCAGGATACTTGCGCCCAACTGGTGAGCTGGCTGCACCGGCACGGTATCGGCCAGGGGGATCGGGTCGCGATCATGATGCCCCGCTCGCCCGACCTGATCGTCGCCTTGCTCGGTGTCGTACAGGCCGGCGCCGCCTACGTTCCGATCGACCTGAGCTATCCGCAGGAGCGTATCCAGCTGATTCTCGAAGACTCGCAGCCACGCCTGGTGCTGTTCGCCGATGCGTCTGCGAGCCTGGCGATGGCCCTGGCAGGCCAGGCCGATACGCGCCACTGGGACGCCGTGGTCGCCAGCTTCGACGACAACCTGGCCGGCAGTCACCAACGGGTGGCCGCCATTGCCGCTGGCATTATGGCTGAAGACAACGCCTACTTGCTCTATACCTCGGGCTCGACCGGCCGCCCCAAGGGCGTGGCCATGCCGCACCTGGCCTTGACCAATATGATCCTCTGGCAGAACCGCCAGCAGGTGCAGGACGTCCCTGGGACACAACCGCTGAAGACGCTGCAATACGCGCCCATTTCGTTCGACGTTTCGTTCCAGGAAATTTTCTCGACCCTGTCCAGTGGTCATGAGCTGGTGATGATTGACGAACGGCTGCGCTATGACTTCATCCGCTTGCTGAAGTTTATTGGCACGCAAGAGGTGAATCGCCTGTTCCTGCCCTACGTCGCCTTCCAGGGTTTGGCCGAAGTCGCCACACAACTCGGTATCCACCCCACCTCGCTGCGCCAGATCAACGTCGCCGGCGAGCAGCTGAAAATCACCGCCGAAATCCGCGACCTGATCGATCGCCTCGGCGATTGTCGGGTCGAGAACCACTATGGCCCGACCGAGGCCCATGTGGTCACGAGCCTGCGACTTGAAGGCGCGACGACGACCTGGCCGAGCATGCCGCCCATCGGCACCCCCATCGACGGGGTACGCGTGCATGTCCTGGACGCGGCTGGCAACCCCTGCCCGGTCGGGGTGACGGGCGACCTGTTCATCGAAGGGGCCTGTCTCGCCAATGGCTACTGGAATCGCCCCGACCTGACCGACGAACGCTTCATTTATCGCCAGCTCGAGGGCCAGACCCGGCGCTTGTATGAAACCGGCGACATTGGCTTCTACTTGCCTGGCGGCGATCTCGTGTATCAGGGCCGCAGCGACGCTCAAGTCAAGATTCGCGGTTACCGCGTCGAGCTTGGCGAGATCGAAGTGGCCATGCTCGGCTCCGCCCGGTTCAGGGCCGATATCGAGCAGGTGGCGGTCATCGACAAGACGGCAACCGATGGCAGCCGTTATCTGGTGGGCTTCGTCCAGGCCCTGCCGGGGCGCGAGCCGGACCTGGACCAACTCAAGGCGGAAATGCGCCTGACGCTGCCCGACTACATGGTGCCGAACACACTGGTCAGGATCGCGCAGCTACCGCTCGGGCCCACGGGCAAGATCGACCGGCAGCGCCTGCAAAAGATAGAAGTCCAGACCACCTTGCAGCGGTCCTTCATTGGCCCGCGCAATACCATGGAGGATCTGCTGCAAGCCTACTGGCAGGAAACGTTGGACCTGGACAACATCAGCGTCCACGACAACTTCTTCGAGCTGGGGGGCAATTCGCTCAAGGCGGTGCGACTGGTGGCCATGCTCGCCAGACATCGAGGCCTGGAACCTTCGCTGTCCGATTTTATCCAGGCGCCGACCATCGCCGAATTCGCCCAGGTACTGCAACAGACCGAAACCGGACACCCCGGCGCCGGCGCGCTGGTGGACTTCAAGAATGCCACGCGCAAGCCGACGTTGTTCCTGGTCCACCCCATCGGCGGACACGTGCTGTGCTATGCGGCACTGGCGCGGGTGCTCAAGGATCAGGTCCACCTGTATGCCCTGCAGGCGCCAGGCACATGGGATGCCCGTGAACCGTTGCAATCGGTACAGGCCCAAGCGGTGTACTACGCGGACGCCATCGAGCAGGTCGCCCCTGAAGGTCCCCTGAATATAGGTGGCTGGTCCTATGGCGGCGTCGTGGCGTATGAACTGGCCAGCGAGTTGCAGCGGCGCGGACGGCGCCTGCATAACGTGTTCCTGCTGGACACCATCGTGCGCGTCAGGCAGGGCGAGGTGCAAATAGAACGCAGCGAGTTCATGAACTGGTTCATGTGGGAACTGCTCAGCGGCGACGGCCAGAAGGAATACGCCTACCACGCCCTCGACTTCTCCTCCCTGGACGACCCGCAGGCCTTCGCGGCGATCCGGCAGCACGGCATCGACCAGGGCATTTTCGACGAGAGCATCACCCTGGCGACACTCGATCAGCTGTTCCGGGTGTTCCATGCCAACTGGCAAGGGCTGCTGGACTATCGCTTCCCGCCCCTGGACCTGCCCATCACGCTGTTCGCGGCGGACGTCGAGCTGCCCGATGTGCTGCAAGCCCCCCATGAACTGGTAGGCACCGCCTTCCGCGACCCATACCGCGGCTGGCGCTCGATTGCTCCTCAAGTGCAGCGAGTCGCCGTGGAAGGTGACCATCTGACCATGATGCGCGAGCCGCACATCGAGCGAGTGGGCCAATGCATCCGGTCGCGGATGGACTTGGCCCGGGCCAGGAACGCCGAATCCATGAGCGCACTGGCTTGACCATGACCGACGATCACGGGGTCGGATTGACGGCCCCGCTTGACTCCATCGCCCGGTCGTTCCGGGCCCGATACAGGTGAAACAGCATGACAGCACCCAAAAAAGCCATTATCGCCGGTGCCGGGATCGGCGGGCTGACCGCCGCCATCGCCCTGCAGCGCGCGGGCTGGCAGGTCAAGGTCTTCGAAGCGGCCCAGACACTGAGAACCGGTGGCACCGGCTTGTCCGTCATGGCCAATGCCATGGCGGCGTTGCACTCGATTGATGCCCATGTTCCGGTGGAACAGGCCGGCCAGGTGATCCGCGACTTCTTCTTCAAGAAACACCAGGGCGATGCCATCACCCGCATGCCGATCCACGAGATCGGCGAACAATTGGGTCATCCCAGTGTGAATATCCAGCGCCCGCTGTTGCTACGCGCGTTGGCGCAGCAACTCGCACCCGACACCTTGACGACCGGGTTGCGCTGCACCGGGTATGACTCTCGCCCCGATGGGGTCGTGGTGCGGTTCGAAGACGGCAGACTTCAGGAAGCGGATCTGTTGATTGGCGCCGATGGCCTGAACTCGGTGATTCGCCAGCAGATGCTCGGCGAAACCCCAACCCGCCCATCGGGTTATGTCGCCTGGCTGGCGGTGGCGCCCTTCAGCCATCCGGTCATGACCGAAGGCTACGTGGCGCATTACTGGGGACGCGGCAAGCGCTTCGGGCTCTGCGATGTCGGGGACGGCCAGGCGTATTGGTGGGGCACCTGCAATCACGACAATGCGGCCGATGCCGCCTTGAACATCAGCAAGCAGGAAGTGCTCGCGGCCTACGCCGGCTGGGCGCCGGAAGTCGTGGCTGCCATCGAGGCCACCCCTGAAAGCGCCATACTGAAAATGCATGCCCGGGATCGCCATCCCGTCGAGCAATTCTGCGATGGACACGTGGTGCTCTTGGGCGATGCGGCTCATCCCATGCTACCCAGCCTGGGTCAAGGTGCCGCACAAGCGATCGAGGATGCCGTGGTACTGGCCGATCGACTGACGCAAACGCCAGACCTGCGCACCGCGCTGCTGCGCTACCAGGCCCATCGTCACCCCCGGGCCAACGGGATCGTCAATGCCGCGCGCTTCATGAGCGGCATCGAGCAAACCGAATCGACCCTCGCCTGCTGGCTTCGAGAATGGTATTTGCGCCTGACGCCACAGAGCAGCCTGCGTAAAAAGAACATCGACCTCCTCTCGTTCAAACCCTGCGCATAACCTCGCGAAACAGTCACTGAGGGACCTCGGCGGGACGGCGGGACCTCCACCGCGCTACCACCGACATTAAAGCGTCAATGACAAAAAGCGACTCCTACATAGACAAAAAACGACACGCACCGGGATGAGAATCGATAAATGAGGATTCTTAACCATACTGGGAATCCCGAATCGAGACACTGCTGCCAGACAATTCCTACATTGACGACCATGGGAAAACAGGCGCCCAAGAATTGAGAACCGTACACAACCTATTAATTTATCTGATTTTTTTCCTGAGACCGCGCTGAAAGCTGTCCCCACAGCGATCATCGCGAGGGAAAAACCTGTGACCCAACGTGTTTTTTGCCCGGAGATATTCAAGAACCCACACACCACTGACTGACCCGGAATGTCCCTGTTTTCCCTTACAGACTTTTCCCACATGGAAACGCCTAATAGCCCTACCGGCTAAACCGTTTAAGTCAATAGGTTCACAAGACCGATATTGACTCCAGTATCAACTCCAGAAGAGGCTCAAGCATTTTGGAAGCGGTCGGATTTTCTTCCGTCAACATCACAGATGCGGAGTTTTTTCGAGTAAGCAGGAATAAGGACCATGAATCGACATGCGTGTATTGAGGGTGCAGAAAAATCGCACCTCTACGTAGAGCTAGGAAAGCTGATTTCAAGTGTCGGACACGAGAGTTTCTTGACCAACATGCACCAGATGATCGAAACAACGGTGCCTGTCAGTCGACTCGAATTGAGTGAATGGACAGCCGACGACACCCAGTCGAATGTCCTCGATGTACAGCTATTGGGGTATGCGGGCGCGGAAAAAAACGTGCACATGCAATCCCCCTGCCCCACCACGGCGATACAACGCAACGATCACCCCTTGGTGAAAAGAGTGCTGGAGGTGGACGACGCCCTGCTGATCCATCTGAACGCACGAATGAAAGACGAAAGGGGCAATGACTGCCTCGGCACCTCCCACCAGTGCATTCTGATTTCACGCAAGGCCAACCGCCGTTGCGTGATCTCGTTGCAACGCCCTCAGGTACAGCGCGACTTTTCCCTTCAGGAACTGTCCTTTCTGAAATACCTTTCCGAAACGCTGTTGCCCCTGGCCGAGCGTCATGCGCACCTCAATCGCCAATCTTTCAAAGCCTCTGGCAGCGCTACGGGCCATCCACTCGATGCCGCTGAACAGACCCAGCTGCAACGGGATTTCAATGATCGATTGAGCCCCTGCGACGTCACCCTTTCCGTGCGGGAAAAAGAGGTCTGCCTGGGCCTGCTGGCCGGGGGCACCGTGCCGGAGATTGCGGAAAAGCTACAGGTCAAGAACAGCTCCATCGAAACCTACCTCAAGCGTGCCGCCGCCAAGCTGGGCGTGAGTGGCCGCCATGGGCTGGCGAAATGGATGATCGGATCATGACGGCTCGCCGCGCACGGCCCGCCAGAACCCGCCTGCCTGGGCCTGCGGGGTCTGGGCAGGCACCACAATGAGATAACAGGTCGATGTATAAACTCTTGAGTCCCCTGGCGGCCGCGGCATTCATGCTGGGTGGTTGTTCGCTGATTCCGGACTACCAACGCCCCGACGCACCGGTCCCCGGACAGTATCCGCAAACCTCGGCCTATGCCCCGGCCTTGTCGGGGCCCCTGGCGGCCGAACAGGGTTGGCGTGACCTGTTCCAGGATCCGGTTCTGGCGCAATTGATCGAAAGCGCGCTGGCCAACAACCGCGACTTGCGGGTAGCGGCCCTGAACGTCGAGGCGTACCAGGCGCAGTATCGGATCCAGCGGGCGGACCTCTTCCCGGCGATCGGTGCCAACGGCACCGGTTCGCGCCAGCGCCTGCCGGCCAGCCTCACCGGAACCGGTGACGCGGCCATCAGCAGTTCGTATTCGGCAACCCTGGGGATCAGCGCCTATGAGCTGGACCTATTCGGGCGCATACGCAGCCTCAGCGACCAGGCGTCGCTGATCTATCTGTCCAGCGAAGAAGCCCGCCGCAGCAGCCAATTGAGCCTGGTGGCCAGCGTGGCCAGTGCCTACCTGACCTGGCGTGCCGACCAGGAACTGCTGGCGCTGACCCAGGACACACTCCAGTCCTATGAGCAAAGCCTGCGCCTGACCGAACGCAGCAATCAGGTCGGTACCGCCTCGGCCTTGAACCTGAGCCAATCGCGAACCTCGGTGGAAAATGCCAGGGTCAGCCTGGCGAAGTTCCAGCGCCAGGTCGCCCAGGACCTCAATAACCTCACATTGCTGGTAGGCACGTCGGTCGCCGATGACCTGCCCGGCCGTCCATTGGCATCGGACCTGCTCAGCGAAGTCCCGGCGGGCCTGCCTTCGGACTTGCTGCAACGTCGGCCGGACATCCTGGAGGCCGAGTACCTGTTGCAATCAGCCAATGCCAACATCGGCGCGGCCCGTGCCGCCTTTTTCCCGAGCATCAGCCTGACCGCCAACGCGGGCAGCTCCAGTACGGAACTGTCCGGGCTGTTCAAGGGTGGGTCGGGCAGCTGGACGTTTCAACCGCAGATCAACCTGCCGATTTTCAACGCTGGCAGCCTTCGGGCAAGCCTGAACTACTCGAAGATCCAGAAAGACATCCGCGTGTCGCAATATGAGAAAGCCATCCAGACCGCCTTCCAGGAAGTGTCCGATGGCCTGGCGGCACGCAAGACCTATAAGGACCAATTGATCGCCCAGCGCGATCTGGTGCAAGCCAACCAGGATTACTACCGTCTGGCGGAACGGCGTTATCGCATCGGCGTGGATAGCAGCCTGACGTTCCTCGATGCCCAACGCTCGCTGTTCAACGCTCAGCAAACCCTGATCGTCGACCGGCTGTCGCAGCTGCTCGCCGAAGTCAATCTGTACAAGGCCCTGGGCGGGGGTTGGATAGAACGCACAAGCAACGTGACTGTGAGGTGACTGCAAATGGGCACATTCGAACCCGGGGCACTGGTGCGCTTACGCTCGGGAGGTAAGACGATGGTGGTCAAACATGCCTCGTCCATCTCCCAGATGCCGGATACCTTGCTGCTCCTGTGTGAGTACCGGGCCAAGAATCGCCTGGTACAGGGTTTCTATGCGATACGCGACCTGATCCCGGCTTCCGGAAACCCGGGCACTGAAAGCT
This sequence comes from Pseudomonas sp. R151218B TE3479, assembly GCF_053629195.1. Classification (NCBI taxonomy): domain Bacteria; kingdom Pseudomonadati; phylum Pseudomonadota; class Gammaproteobacteria; order Pseudomonadales; family Pseudomonadaceae; genus Pseudomonas; species Pseudomonas sp. R151218B TE3479. Next base: position 3,861,135 of record NZ_JBRJHV010000001.1, on the reverse strand, counting down.
CATAGCAACCCCGATCAGCAAGATGAAAACCGCCCCCTGTGGCGAGGGAGCTTGCTCCCGCTGGGCTGCGCAGCAGCCCCAAAGAGCTGAACGCAATCAACCTGACACTCCTCAGTGGCAGGTTTCGGGGCTGCTTCGCACCCCAGCGGGAGCAAGCTCCCTCGCCACAAAGGCAGTCCAATGCGCCTTGAGCGTCATCAAATCGTACGCGAATACTGGACATTCTGACCTGCCTCCAGGTATGCGTCGAACGCCATGGCCACGTTGCGCATCATCAATTGGCCCTGGGGCAACAGCACCAGCTCATCGTCGCGGATGTCCAGCAACCCGTCGCGCACCAGCTCCTGGAGTCGTTCCAGGGCATCGGCGAAGTATTCGCCAAATCGAATGCCGTGGGCGTTGTCTATCCGGTCGAAGTCGATGCGACCATGGCACATCAGTTCGCTGATGACCTCACGCCGCAGGCGGTCATCGTCGCTCAGCCGATAGCCGCGCTGCACCGGTAGCAGGCCTTGATCCAGCCAGGCGTAATACTGGGAAAGCTCCTTGACGTTCTGGTTGTAGCTGTCACCCACCTTGCCAATCGACGACACCCCCAGGCCGATCAGGTCGCAATCGGCGTGGGTGGAATACCCTTGGAAATTGCGCTGCAAGGTGCCCTGGGCGCGGGCGCGCACCAGTTCGTCATCCGGCAAAGCGAAATGGTCCATACCGATGTAGACGTAGCCGGCTTCGGTCAGGCGATTGATGGTCAGTTCCAGCAATTGCAGCTTGCGCTCGGGCGGCGGCATGTCTTCGGGGCGAATCATCCGTTGCGCCCGAACCCGTTGCGGCAGGTGCGCGTAGCTGTAGGCCGCGATCCGGTCTGGCCGCAGGGCGATGATCTTGCTCAAGGTGGTATCGAAACTGGCGATGGTCTGCAACGGCAGGCCATAGATCAGATCGACGCTGACGGATTTGAAGCGCGCCCGGCGCGCGGCCTCCACCAGCTCGACGACTTGGGCCTCGCTTTGTACCCGGTTGACGGCAATCTGCACCTGGGCATCGAAATCCTGGACGCCAAAGCTCAGGCGATTGAATCCCAGTCGGCGCAGGCCTTGGATCTGTTGTGCATCGATGGTCCGCGGATCGACCTCGATGGAAAACTCATGGGCGTCGCTGTCATCCATGTCGAACGACTGGTGCAGGCAGTCCATCAGGTCGGCCAGTTGCCCATGGGTCAGGTAAGTCGGCGTTCCCCCGCCCAGATGCAGCTGGGTGAGTTTGCGCGAGCGGTCGAACAAGGCCGCTTGCAGGGCTATTTCGCGCTTGAGGTAGGTCAGGTATTCGGTGGCGCGATGGGTCTTGCGGGTGATGATCTTGTGGCACGCGCAGTAATAGCAAAGGCTCTGGCAGAACGGGATATGGATGTACACCGACAACGACTTGGGCTGCGCAGCCTCGTGACTGCGCTGGGCAGCCTGGCGATACTCGTCCATGGCAAAGGCCTGGTGGAACTGCGGGGCCGTCGGATAGGAGGTGTAGCGCGGCCCCGGGCGGTCGTATTTCTCCACCAGGGCACGATTGAAACCGGAGGCAGTCTTCATGAGGGGTTCAACTTTTCAAAAGCGTGTGGGCTTGCCTCATCCGGTGCCGGGTCGAACAGGTTGCAGATCGCATCCACGTTCAAGCGCCCGGCGGGCAAGATGCCGATAAACCGGCTCGTCAGTTCGATCAATCCCTGGTCATGCAACGCTTCCAGCAACGGCCAGACGGACGCGAAGTGCTCGCGAAACACCAGGCCGAAACGCGCTTCGATGGCCGGTATGTCCAGCTCCAGGTCACAGGAAAGCTGCTCGGTCACGCTCGCGCTGACCTGGTCCTGCGCTTCACAACGCCAGCCACGACACACCGGCAATTGCCCGGCATCCAGTTGCTGGCAATAGCGAAGCAGGTCATCGGTGTTCTGTACGTACAGGTGCTCGATCTGAGTAATGGCCGACAAACCGAAGCCCACGTGGTCACAGTAGCCGTGACGGGTAAAACCCTGGCAATTGCGATGCAGACGTCCGTGCTCTTGGGCTACCGCCAGGTCATCGTCGGCCCTGACGAACTGGCCCAGGCCGATGTAGTGATAACCGGCACCGATCAACTGTTCGCAACAGATGCGCCGCATGGCATCCTTGTCGGTCGTGCTGCAAAAGGCGCCAGCCGCCCCGGCGTTCTTCGAGCGATAACGATAAGGCGCGCGGGCATAGTCGAAAACGTGCAGCCGGTCCGGTTCCAGTTCGATCAGCGTCGCCAGTTTCAGGGCGAAACTGTTCGGCGTCTGCCAGGCCTGGCCGTAGCCCAAGTCAATGTTGATGGAGCGAAAACCAAACGTGCGCGCCGCATCGATCAGCGAATGGATCGGCGCCGGGTTCTGGTAGCAATCGACCGACAGCTGGCTGTCGACGCCAATGTCGGGCACGCCGATGCTGACATGGGTGAAGCCCTGGTCACGGATCAGACCCATAGTCGACCAGTCGGTGTGATGCAGGTCCACCTCTATGCTGTGATCGGCACCGTCGTACTCGCTGAAGTCGAAGCGCTTGCGCAGATCGCTCATCAGCTTCTGCAAATGAGCGATCACCGGGGTGCCACCGGTCAGGCAAAACTGCTGGACGCGCCGCCCTGCCCCCAGGTGGCAACCGACCAAACCCATTTCATACGCCAGGCGCTGCAGATAGCCCCCGATCTCGCCGCATCGGCAGTCGCTGGCAAGGGGCGAACACGACGCCAGCCGCAAGCGCGAAGGCAGGTGCACCGCCACGGATAGGGGCCGTCGTTTCTGGCGGCTGGTGCGCAACCCTCGAAGCAGGTCGAGGGACCCGATGCCGGCATGGAATCTACGCGTACCGACCGGGCAATCGAAATCAGCCACCCCTGGGGCACGTCCCGAGGGTCGCTCGCCGAGGGTATGGAACGGGTCGAACATGACAATCTCCCAATGGCAGTGCAAGGGCAGTTTGCGCGCTAACCCGCCGGGCCACCTTGACCTGTATCAAGCGCCTTGCCCCCGCCGCCAGCGCTTACCAGGTGATGTAGAACATGCCCTTGGCCAGCAGCACGATCGCCACCATGTGCAGGAACACGCTGACATGGATGATGTGCACATAGCGGGCGTTCATGCGTGCGCGCCTGAACAGCCACATGGCCCAGAGGAAATGCCCCAGCACACTGCCCGCCAACAGGATCTTCAGCCCCAGCAGTACACCGAAGGACGACTGCAACGGCGAGGACAATACCGGCCAATAGCGCAGCCAGACCATGCCGCCGCCCGCGCCGAACAGCACCAGCAGTACCCACGGCATCAACTGCCGGGCGCGCTGGCTGATGCCCTGCTCCAGCAACACCATGACCTTGGCGGGCAGTTGCTTGCGGATGCTTTCCAGGAACAGGACCTCGAAGAACACCGTGCCGATGAACACCAGCGCGGCAAACAGGTGCAAGGTCAGGAACAGCGGATAACTCATGGGTGTCCTCGGTCGCCCCTTTCAGCTGGGGCGCTGGTTTATTCGAGGTTATCCCGCGGGACTGGAAACGGGGTTGATGCCAATCAAGGAAACCGCATGTCCGCGACACCAACGCCCCTGTGGGACGAACCCTGTGGGAGCGAGCTTGCTCGCGATATCGTCGGATCAGTTGCATTGAGGTGGACTGACAGACCGCTATCGCGAGCAAGCTCGCTCCCACAGTAGGCTTCGGGCGTGAGAAAGCGTCAACGAAACGTTGCTCTTGTGCATATCCCATACAACCGCTGATCAGTTAGTCCGGCTTTTTGACACTTTCCCCGATATTCGGTCACAACTTTTGCGCTCCGTTGGGTCATAACACGAAGGTCGTCGATGGAATGTTGACGTCTACCTAGGTTTAAGCCTGATACGGAGATAAGCTCATGATTTTCAACGTACAAAATTTTGGCGCCAAAGGAGATGGCATCACAGACGACACAGCAGCCATCCAGAGTGCGATTGATGCGGCGGCCGCGGCCGGCGGTGGGCAGGTGTACATGCCCACCGGCACCTACATCGTTTCGGGGGGTGAGGAACCTTCCGACGGCTGCCTGATGCTCAAGAGCAACGTCTACCTGTACGGCGACGGCATGGGCGACACCACAGTCAAGCTGGCCGATGGCTCCGACACCAAGATCACCGGCATCATCCGCTCGGCCTATGGCGAGGAAACCCACGATTTCGGCGTGAGCAACCTCACCATCGACGGCAACCGCGACAGCACCACCGGCAAGGTTGACGGCTGGTTCAACGGCTATATTCCCGGCGAAGAAGGCTACGACTCCAACGTCACCCTCGACAGCGTCGAGATCAAGGATTGCTCCGGGTACGGCTTCGATCCCCACGAGCAAACCGTCAACATGGTCATCAAGAACAGCGTGTCCCACGGCAACGGCCTGGACGGCTTCGTCGCCGACTTCCTCAGCGACAGTACCTTCGAAAACAACATCGCCTACAACAACGACCGCCACGGTTTCAACGTCGTCACCAGCACCCACGATTTCACCCTGACCAATAACGTCGCCTACGACAACGGCGGCAATGGCATCGTGGTCCAGCGCGGCAGCGAGGACATTCCCTCGCCCAGCAACATCACCATCACCGGCGGCGAGGTGTACGGCAACGGTGCCGAAGGGGTGCTGATCAAGCTCTCCAGCGAAGTGACCGTCACGGGCGTCGACATCCATGACAACGCCAGCGCCGGGATCCGCATCTACGGCAGCAACCACGTCGAGGTCATCGACAACACCCTCAACAACAACTCCCTGGGCAGTGCCGTACCGGAAATCATCATCCAGTCCTACGACGACACCCTGGGCGTGTCCGGAAAGTATTTCAACGGCAGCGATAACCTCATTCAGGGCAACATCATCAGCGGCAGCGACCTGTCGACCTACGGTGTTGCAGAGCGCAATGAAGACGGCACCGACCGCAACGCCATCATCGCCAACACCATCAGCCACACCAGCAAGGGCGCCACGCTGGTCTATGGCGACGGCAGCTACGTCAGCGCCACGGTACCGATGACCACCGTGCAAGGCACGGCCGGCAACGACACCCTGCTCGGCAGTGCCGCCAGCGAGATTTTCTATGGCGGCGCGGGCAACGACACGATCAATGGTGCGGCCGGTGGCGACATCCTGGTCGGGGGCGCAGGCGTCGACAAACTCACCGGCGGCACCGGCGCCGATACGTTCCGGTTCGTCGCCCAGTCGGACAGCTACCGCAACGCGACCACCAGCTTCGATGACACCATCACCGACTTCGATGTCACCCAGGACAAGATCGACCTCGCCGGCCTCGGTTTCACCGGGTTGGGCAATGGCCGTGGCGGCACCTTGCAAGTCAGTTACAACGCCAGCAGCGACCGCACCTACATCAAGGACTTCGACGCCGATGCCAGTGGTAATCGCTTCGAGCTGATCCTCTCGGGCAACCTGGCCAGCACCCTGACGGCGAGCAACTTCATTTTCAATCGCGTGATCACCGGCACCAGTGGCAGCGACTCGCTGCTGGGGAGCGATGCGGCCGACACCTTGCTCGGTCTGGCAGGCAATGACAGCCTCGGTGGCGGCGCCGGCGACGACAAGCTCGACGGCGGTGCCGGCATGGACACCCTCACCGGTGGCGCTGGGGCGGATACCTTTGTGTTCGCCAATCGCCTGGACAGCTACCGCAACTACAACACCGGCGGCGCCAACCTGGGGGACCTGATCACCGACTTCAACGTCAGCGCCGACAAGATCGACCTCTCGGCCATGGGTTTCACCGGCCTGGGGGATGGCAAGAACAACACCGTGTACCTGGTGCTCAACAGCGCCGGCACCAAGACCTACATCAAATCCCTGGAGGCCGACGCCAATGGCAACCGCTTCGAAGTGGCGCTGGACGGTAATTACCTCAACACCCTGACCAGTGCCAACTTCGTCTTCGCCACCACGTCGCCGACCAACCAGGCGCCCGTGCTGGCTACGCCGCTGGTGGATCAGAACGCCAGCGAAAACACCCCGTTCAGCTACGTGGTGCCGGCCACCAGCTTCACCGATCCGGATAACGACAGCCTGAGCTACACCGCCAAGCTCGCCAATGGCAACCCCCTGCCCAGCTGGCTGACCTTCGATGCCGCCACTCGTACCTTCAACGGCACGCCTCCCGACACCGCGTCGGGCACCTACTCGATCCAGGTCACGGCCACCGATGGCAGCAACGCCACCGTCAGTGATAGTTTTACCCTTGCCGTGCAGGACGTCCCCACCGCCATTGTGATCAATGGCACGCCGAACAACGACACACTGACCGGCACTGCGGCCAATGAACAACTGTTCGGTGGCGCGGGCAACGACACCCTCAATGGCGGTGCCGGCAACGACATTCTGGTCGGCGGCACCGGGGTCGACAAACTCACCGGAGGCACCGGAGCCGATGTGTTCCGCTACACCTCGAAACTCGATAGCTACCGCACCAGTTCCACCAGCGCCAGTGACCAGATCCTCGACTTCGACGTGACCGCCGACAAGATCGATGTGTCAGCCCTCGGTTATACCGGCCTGGGCAACGGGCTCAACGGCACTTTGCAGCTCACTTACAGTTCGTCGACCAACCGCACCTACCTCAAAGACCTCACGGTCGACGCCAACGGCAACCGCTTCGAGATCTCGATGGCGGGTAACTTCGTCAGCAGCCTGACGGCCAGTCACTTCGTCTTCGCCGACCAGACCAACCCCAGCAACGTGGCCCCAGTCGTGACCACCCCACTCCTGGACCAGAACGCCAGTGAAAGCACGCCCTTCAAGTACACGGTGGCGAGCAACAGCTTCACCGATGCCAACCAGGATGTGCTGACCTATACCGCGACCCTCGCCAACGGCAACGCCCTGCCCGCCTGGCTGAGTTTCAATGCCACCAGCCTGACCTTCAGCGGCACGCCAACCAACACCGCCGCGGGCAACTACGACGTACTGGTCAAGGCCACCGATCCCTCAGGCGCCTCGGTCAGCGACAACTTCACCCTGGTGGTGGCCGATGCGCCCGCCAACACCATTACCGGCACCAACAACGCCGAAACCCTCAACGGCACGACAGGCGCGGACCTGATCCTCGGCCTCGGCGGCAACGATACGATCAAGGCCGGCACCGGCGCGGACATCGTCGACGGCGGCGCCGGACGGGACTCGTTGTACGGTGGCGATGGCGCCGACACGTTTCGCTACAGCAACCTGTCCGACAGCTACCGCGACTACGACACCGGTGGTGTCACGGCCACCGACACGATTTATGACTTCACCGTTGGCGTCGACAAAATCGACGTCTCGGGGCTGGGCTTTCTCGGCCTCGGCGATGGCAGCAACGGCACGTTGTACATGACCCTGAACGCGGCCGGCGACAAGACCTACATCAAGTCCGCCGAAGCCGACGCCGATGGCAATCGCTTCGAGATCGCCCTCAACGGCAATTACCTCAACACCCTCACCGCCAACGACTTCGTCTTCGGCGAACGTGCCCAGCAGGACATTCTCTATCTGCCCACCCTCGGCCAATCCAATGCGCGCCTGCTGCGCATGACCGAGGACGACGACCAATCCGGCACCTCGATGCTGGTCAATGACCTGAACCGCTACACCACCTACGACGTGCGCAGCCAGTTCACCGATGCCGATGGCAACGGTATCGACATCGCGGTCGGCGGCAGCACGGTCAACGGCCTGTCGACACTCAGCCCCGAGGAACTCCAGCTGTGCTGGTGGCTGACAGACACCAACCAACCCGGGCCGGCACTGTTGCGGGCGGTGACGTTGCTGCGCGACCAGCGCACCGAACTGCAGTCGATCGACAACGTCACCATGGGCATCATCTGGGGCCAGGGCGAGGAAGCCGCCCAGGAAATCGCCCGGGCCACGGACAAGGCCGCGGCTGCGGCGGCGTACAAAGCCGCGACCCTGAAAGTCTTCGATTACCTGCACGCCCAGTTTGGCAATTTCAGCGTGTACCTGATGGAGACCGGTCACTACGAGCAGGATGCGGCGCGGGCCCGGGGTTACTCGGAAGAGAAGATTGCCTCCATCGTCGAAGGCGTCGGTTATGTCCGCGCCGCCCAAGAGGCCATGGCCGCCGAACGCGCCGACGTCAAGCTGGCGGTGGACTACACCGACCTGCCCTTGCGCTATGAAGTCGATCCGCTGGTGTATCCCGATGACGTCTGGCATCTGCACGAAGAATCGGCGGAAATCGTCGGCCAGCGCCTGGCGGATTACATTGCCGATGACCTGGGCTTCCAGGGCAACCCCAACGACAACAACAGCGTGCAGGACATTTTCGACAACGCCCAGAACCAAGGCGGAATGATCTCCGGCACCGACCAGGACGATACCCTGGTGGGCAGCTCCGGCAACGACACGATCAATGGCGACCTGGGCGCCGACACCCTGACCGGCGGCGATGGCAACGACATCTACGTGGTCGACAACGCGTTCGACAGTGTGGTGGAAACCAACACCTCGGCCTCGCAGATCGACACCGTGCAGGCTTCGGTCAGTTGGACCCTGGGCGCCAACCTCGAAAACCTGGTACTCACCGGCATATCGGAGATCGACGGCACCGGTAACGAGCGGCGAAACTTCATCACCGGCAACGCCGCCCATAACGTGCTCGATGGCGCCGCCGGGGCCGACAGCATGAGTGGTGGTGACGGCAACGATAGTTACTTTGTCGACAATGCCGACGACAGCGTGATCGAGACCAGCAGCAATGTGGGGACGGGAGGCATCGACAGTGTGCACAGCAGCCTGGCCGCCTATACCTTGGGTAACAATGTCGAAAACCTGTACATCGAAAGCACTGGCGCCGCCAATGGCACGGGCAACGCGCTGGACAACACGCTGTTCGCCGGCGCCGGCAACAACATCCTGGACGGGCGCGATGGCAACGATACGGTGTCCTTCGAACGAGCCCTGTCCGGTGTTACGGTGAACCTCTCGACGTCTGCGCAACAAAACACGGTGGGTTCCGGGCTCGATACCTTGAAATTCATCGAGAACCTGACGGGAAGCGCCTATGCCGACAGTCTGTCCGGTAACAGCGCGGGGAACATCCTGAATGGCGGTGCAGGCAACGATACGCTGGTGGGCGGTTCGGGCGATGACCGGTTGATCGGCGGCGCGGGCACCGACAACCTCACCGGTGGCACGGGCGCGGACACCTACGCGTTTGGTGCGCTGTCGGACATGGGCGTCGGGGCTTTGCGCGATGTGATCAGCGGTTTCAAGAGCGCGGAGTTCGACAAGTTGGACCTCACCGGCCTGGACGCCAACCCGTTGACCGCCACGGTCGATGCCTTCACGTTCATCGGCAGCAATGCCTTCGACGCCACCAACGCCACCGGCCAGTTGCGCTTCGTCGATGGCATCCTCTCCGGCAGTACCAACGCCGATGCCACCCCCGAGTTCGAATTCGAGCTGGTGGGCGTCAAGGAGCTGCACGCCAGCGATTTCACCGCCTGAAGCAAGCCCCAGATCAAACTGTGGGAGCGAGCTTGCTCGCGATAACGGCAGCACATCCAGCATGGATGCTGACTGAGCCACCGCTATCGCGAGCAAGCTCGCTTCCACAGGGGGGCGTGCTGTGCCTGAAAGATTGAAGGCAAGCACAGCGCCTGGACAGTTTTTGTGGCGAACTTGAACCCTGGATTGTCTAGAACAGGCTTTGCACCTGCTCCAGCACCGCGCGGTTCATCTGGCCGGTGTGGGTGTGCAGGCTCACATAGCTTTGCAGCATGTCGAGCTTGGTATTGAGCAGGTCCCGGCGAGCCTGGAACAGCCGCTGTTGCGCATCAAGAATATCCACCGTGGAACGCACGCCACCCTGGAAGCCTTTTTCCGTCGACGCCAGTGCTCGCTGGTTGGACTCTACCGCCCGCTGCATGGCCTTGCTCTTGGTGAACCCGGCGACGACGCCCAGGTAATCCGTCTCGATGTCCTCGGCCAGTTGTTGGCGCTGCACGTCGTAGTCGGACTGGGCGCCGGCCAGCTGTGCTTCGGCCTTGGCCACCGAGGCCCGTACCGCCCCGCCGCGATACAGCGGAATGTCCAGCTGCACGCCCACGTAATAGGTGTCCTGGCGCGGGTCGAGCTCCTGGTATTGACGGGTTTCCCGACGGGTCAATTGAGTGGTCAACGACAGGGTCGGATAATGCCCGGCGCGCTGACTGTCGGCCTGGGCTTCGGCGACTTTCACCGCCGCCAGCCGGGCAGCCAGCTCGGGGCTGGCCTGGCGGGCAATCGCCGTCCAGTACGGCAAATCCTGCTCCGGCGGGATCGGGCTACCGGCGGCCAGTTCTTCGCGCATCGGCAGGATGTCATCGATGGGCACGCTGGCCCGCCCGGACAAAGCTCGCAAGGCGGCCACGCGGCGCGCCTGGGCTTCAGCCTCCTGGGCTTGCACCAGGTCGAGCCGCGCCTGAGCCTCATCGATATCGGTGATCGCGCCCTGGCCGCCCTCGTACAGTTTTTTGCTCTGGACGACCAAGCCATGGATGGCCGCCTTTTGCTGCTGGATCAGCTTGATCTCGTTCTCGGCCCGGGCGACGTCGAAATACCCCTTTGCCACCCGGTCATACAAGGTCTGACCGGCCACGTCGAACACCTGGGTACCCAGTTGCCCCCGCGCCTTGCCTTCCTGGAACGCCGCCCAGCGGGCCTTGTCGTAGAGCGGCTGTTGCGCCGCCAGGGTGACGTTGTTCGCCTGATAATCGTTGCTGTTGACGTAAGTGCTGTCGTCACCGCCGTCGGTACGTCCGCCGTAGCCGTAGCGTGAGGTCAGCGACACTTGCGGGTAGAGGCCACCACGGCCGATGTCCTCTTCATGCCGCGAAGCTTCAAAAGCGTGAGCCGCCGATTGCACGGTCGGATCGTTAAGGCGCGAGGCATCGTAGGCGGCGGTGAGACTCAGGCCACCCTCGGCGGCCCACAGCGGACTGATCACCGCCCAACCGGTATACAGGCCCAGCAACACACGGCAACGGTAGCGGCAACGGTCGACCATGCTCATTCCTCCTTGAAGGCTGCCAGCAAGCGTTCACGCAAAGGCTTCATCAGGTAATTCATCAAGGTGCGTTCGCCCGTCACCACCGTGACATCGGCGAGCATGCCGGGGCGCACCAGCAGGCCGGCACTCTGCAACGCGACCACAGTTTCGGCGGGAATCTCGACCTTGGCGGAGAAGTACGGTTGGTGCGTCTGCTCATTGATCAACTGGTCCGCCGACACCGTCGTCACCGTGCCGGTCACCGTGGGTGTATCCACCCGTTGCAGCGCGGTGAAATGCACATGCACCGGCAGGCCAGGGCGCAGTTTGTTGGCCATCAACGGCTCGAAGCGGGCGGTGATCGCCATCGGCGCATCCAGCGGCACCACCTGCATCAAGGTCTGGCCGGCCTGGGCGACGCCGCCGACCGTATGAATGCTCACGTCCATGACCTGCCCGGCCACTGGCGCGCGGATCGCACCGTTGTCGACTTCAAACTGCAAGGCCCGGATCTGATCGGCATAACCGGCCGCCTCGGCCGAGACTTCGCTGAGCTGGGTTTCGGCATCGCGGCGGAACTCCTGCTGCGCTTGCAAGGCCTTGAGCCGGCTTTCGTTGATCGCCTGCCGGGTCCTGCCGACATCGCCCACCCCAGAAGCGATCTGCCCCGCCAACTGGGCCGCGTTGCGCTCGGCCTCGAACAGTTTGTTGCGCGGAACGTAGCCTTCCCGGGCCAGGTCACGCAGGCCTTCAAGCTCTTGCTGCTGGAAGCGCATCTGCGCGTCGTAGTTGCGCTTGACGCCTTCGTAGCCAAGCAGTTGTTGCAGCAATGCCGCGGCTTCGTGCTCGATGATCTGCAAGCGGCTGCCCAGCTCCGCACGGCGGGTGATGAACAACTGACTCTGCAACGCCATGGCCGCCTTGACCCGTGGCTCGTCGGCACGCGCCAGCAGTTCCGCAGGCCATTGGATCTCGGCGCTGCCCAGGCGCTCGGCAATCAAGCGCGCCTCGATGCTGCGATCATTGAGCAGCTTGCCCAGGGTCACGTCCAGTTGCGACTGCGCCTGCACCGTGTTGAGTTGCACGAGCAATTGCCCCTGGGTGACGCGGTCGCCATCGCTGACCAGCAGCTTTTCCACCACCCCGCCGACCAACGACTGCACCGCCTTGCGCTCCCCCGCCACCACCACGGTGCCGCTGCCCACCACGCCCTGGTCGAGTGGCGCCAGGCAGGCCCAAAGCAGGAAAGCACCCAGCGTCAGGACCAGGAACCCCACGCCATAACGCGCTGCACTCCCGGCATCGGTCCTGGCACTGGGCAGCGCCAGGGTGTTGCGCACGCTCAGCCCCTGCTCGCTGTAAGCGTGTGCCTCTGGGATCAGATCACGCATCTTTGCCAGCCTCCCTGACCGTGGCCGGTCGCGGCCCCGGCATCAATGCCTTGAGCACCCGGTCCCGAGGGCCGAACGCCTGTTGAGTACCGTCCTTGAGCACCAGGATGTGATCGACCACCGCCAGCACACTGGGCCGGTGAGTGATCAACACCACGGTGCTGCCAGCCGCCTTGAGCGCACTGATCGCCTGGACCAGCGCCAGCTCGCCGGCGTCATCGAGATTGGAGTTGGGCTCATCGAGCACGATCAGCGACGGCCGCCCATAGAGCGCGCGTGCCAGGCCCAGGCGTTGTTTTTGCCCACCGGACAAGCCAAGTCCGCCGGGGCCCAGCGGTGTGTCGTAGCCCTTGGGAAACCTCAGGATCATTTCGTGGATGCCGGCATGCCGTCCGGCGGCGATGATTTTGTCGGCGTCCTGCTCGCCGAAACGGGCGATGTTGTCGGCGACCGTGCCGTCGAACAACTCGATCTCCTGGGGCAAGTATCCAAGGTGTGGGCCCAGTGCATCGTGGGACCATTGACTGATCTCGGCATCGTCCAAGCGCACCGACCCGCCCATGGCCGGCCAGACCCCGACCAGGGCCCGGGCCAGCGTCGATTTGCCGCTGGCGCTGGGCCCGACAACGGCCAGCACATCGCCCTTGGCGAGGCTGAAATTGATCCCGCGCAGGATCGGCTGCGAAGCACCCGGCGGGCCGACATACAACTGTTCCAGGCGCACCGCGCCGGTGGGCGGTGGCAACGGCATGCGCAGGCGCTCACGCGGGTGCTGGGCCAGCAACTGGCTCAGGCGCTGGTAGCTCTGGCGCCCGGCGTTGAATTGCTTCCACGAACCGATGGCGATTTCCACGGGCGCCAGGGCTCGCCCGAGCAACAGCGACATCGCAATCATCATGCCCGCCGACAGTTGGCCTTCGAGCACCAGCAAGGCCCCCAGCCCCAAGGCCAGGGACTGCCCGGAGATCCGCACGAAACGCGTCGCCGAAGTGATGCGCGCGCCACGGTCGCTGGCATGGGCCTGGGCGGCAATGATGCGTTGCTGCAACAGGCTCCAGCGCTGGCGCAACGGCCCGAGCATGCCCAGGGCCTGGATGACTTCAGCGTTGTGCAGCGTGCTGTTGACATAGATCGACGACTGCACCCCCAAGCGATTGGCTTCGCCCAGACGCGTGCGCGTGGCCAGTTCACCCCACAGCGCCAAGCCGATCAGCACCAGGGCGAGCACCAGCGTCAGCACGCCGAACCAGGGATGAAAGATGAACGCCACCAGCAGGAAGATCGGCAGCCAGGGGGCGTCGAGCAACGCGATCAAACCTTGCCCGGTGATCAACTGACGCAAAGTCGCCAGGTCGCTGAGCACCTGTGCCGGGTTGGCGTTGTGTTCGCGCAGGCTGCGGGCGAAAGCCGCGTCGAAGACCCGCTCGCCCAAGGCATCGTCCAGACCCGCGCTCATGCGGATCATCACCTCACCGCGCACCCACTCGATCAAGGCACTGAACATGAACAGTCCCAGGGCCATCAAGGTGAGCATGAACAAGGTGGTTTCGTTGCGGCTGGTCAGGACCCGGTCGTAGACCTGCATCATGTACAGCGACGGTACCAGCACCAGCAGATTGATCACGCCACTGAACAACGCCAACGCCCAGAACACCCGGCGGTAGCTCAGTAAGGCAGCATCGATGTCATGACGCGGATCGAGTAGAAAACGCATAGAAGGTCAACCCGCAATAGGAATAGTCGGTCCTGGCGCAATCCATCGCGAGTTACTTGCCCGAAGGCGTCAAAAAAAAGTGCGTCATGTTGCTGACGTGCAGCTATCGGAGCCGATCGTCGCCGCTACGGACGCCAACTACTGACAACGCATCCACCGGTTAGTGCCGGTTCGACACGCTGGTCCTTGAGGTGGGTGACAGACGGAATTACCACGCGTCAAAACTGAAGTGTTTCAATCTTGGACAGGCACTGGGAATGGATATTTCGGCTCATGGAAGCCCAATACGCCCCCGACAGGACCTGGCGGGGGCGTACGTTTGATTTCGGGATCTGAACGACCCAATGCAATCTTTCCTCAGGCCGCCTTGCTCAGCGGCGCCTCGCGAGCCTGGCTTCTATCTCCAACCAGGCACAGCAACAGCGACAAGACGATCGCCCCGATGCTGACATTCATCCACGGCGTAATTTCTTCATCGAGCAGTAACGCCGACCATGCGATGCCTGCCACCAGCGCCGCGAAACTGGCGAATGACACATAAATCCCACCGGCCCGGCGTACCAGTTCGAAAAAGGACCAGACCTCCACCGCCGTGACCAGAACCAGCAGCGTCACCTCCGGTCCGTGCTGGACCAACCCTTGATAGCCCACCTTCGATGTCGACGTCATGAACAACGGCAATGCCAACAACGCCGCAATCACCGACTCATAGGCCGCCATGGTGAACACGCCTAACCCCTTGGGCCAGGCTGCGGCGACGTACAGGTTGTACAGCGCGTAGCTCACCGGAACGCCGATGGCCGCGGCCAGCCAAAGCCTCGACGAGCCCTCGGGAAGCGCCGCGCTGGGCAGCAGTAACATCATCGCAGCGCTGATTCCCAAGGCAGCGCATGACAAATGCCAGACAGTGACCGTTGCCAAGCGCAGGATAAACCCCAGCAAGATGCAAAAAACCGGCGTACTGGTGACGATCAGTGTGAGCAGCGTCGAATCGATGTACGGTGCCACGATCAGCTCAAGCCATATTGGAAAGGCATAACCCAACACGCTGCAAATAATGAGGAACACCCACCAGGACGCATTGATGCGCCACGAACTGCGACTGACCGCCATGAGCGCCATGAATGCAATCGCGACGCCGAACAGCGTCGGAAACAGAATGAGATCGGCTTGAACCCCTGTGCTGGTAATTTTCTTTACCAACACGAAATGCAGCCCCCAGGTACTTCCCATCAGCGCGAGTAAAAGAAAGTTGATGTAACGGGTCATGCGTTAACTCCTTGTCTAGACGCTTCCAGCTCTACGGTATCAGTGCGCGACAGCTTGAGCATGGGAGGATACCCGGGCAGATCCGGCCAACACGGCCTCGATCATTTGCTCAGGGGTAAGGCCGAAAGGTTGACCATGCTCCCAGCATTCACGTGAAGCGATCGCCTCGGTGATTGCCAGGTCATCGATGCACGCGGACAACGATAACGATTTCACTACCGCGAATATCCTCAAGGCTTCAGCATCCTCCGGCGCCCTGACAATGCGAGCATTCAACGCAGCAAGCCACGTTGAGGAATTAACCAGCGAGAGATCTTTGAACTGGTGACGCATGGCAGCGTAGATTTCTTCCATCGTGTAGCTTTTGTTGGAACACAAGTGATGAATCCTTGCACCTGATACGGATTGGCGTAACGCACTCACGACAGACGAAGCGATTTGCTCAGCGATACGGTCCACCGGACAAATTTCCAACTGCATCGGCATGATCGGGAACTGGCCTATCCGCTGGCAAACGCTCAGGAACTGGTAGACATAGTCGTGACGAGCTTCTTCAAGGTTCATGCTGCTTCCCCAAAGTCGCCCACATCGATAGATCGTCGTCCTCAGTCCGGAGGCGGCGCAGTGTTCCAATAACATTTCAGTCATCCACTTACTTTGCAGATAGCCGGAAGCCACGTTATCGACTTCCATGATTTTGGTTTCCGGCGTAGCCAGGAGAGATGGTTTTGTATCGAACAAGGCCAGGGAAGAAATGAAATGAAAGCTGGCGTTACTCTCAAGCGCCAGATTTATGAGATTCAGGCTCCCTTGGACATTGGTCGTCACCAACTTCGAATAGGGCGACAACATGTTGGTATCGGCGGCGCAATGGACAATATCGCTGACGCTGCGTTGCAAGGCATATAAACCTTTCTCGTCAAGGCCGACGTCATCGTGATCCAGATCGCCAACGACAATGTGCAGTCTCTGCAGCGCTTCATTTCTCACGTTGAGCAATTGCGTGAGCTTTTTATGCGGGGATTCTGTGCTGCCCATGGGAGAGCGCACCAGGCAATAAATGGGACGCTGTGTGCTCTTGAGCAATGCGCGGACCACATGGCGCCCAAGCAGTCCCGTAGCCCCCGTTACCAATATCCCGTCCTTGGGGAGACTGACTCGTGGCGCACTGCGGCGAAT
This sequence comes from Pseudomonas sp. R151218B TE3479, assembly GCF_053629195.1. Lineage (NCBI taxonomy): Bacteria > Pseudomonadati > Pseudomonadota > Gammaproteobacteria > Pseudomonadales > Pseudomonadaceae > Pseudomonas > Pseudomonas sp. R151218B TE3479. Next base: position 3,844,531 of record NZ_JBRJHV010000001.1, on the reverse strand, counting down.
CAAGCCCCTGAGTCGTTCAAACTCAGCGTAGCGCCAGTCCTTGAAATCTCGTGGGCGTTTTTTTGCGATTTCAGGGCCGCCAACATTGTTCAAAATGGCTCCCAGGCTGGGGGATTCATAGAGCGTGGAAAGCGGCCACTCGTGCCCGCTGTGTTTCTGTAACAGCATGGCCAGGCGTACGATTTCCAACGAGTCCGCCCCATTTTCAACAAGACTGGCATCCCAATTCAGTTCACGACCGCCCAACGTCGACTGTATTTCCCGGGCAATTTCGCTTCCCGCAAAAGGGCTCGACAGGTCTTTGCTCGTTGCGTCTACAACCACCATTGCGAGCTTTCTTACTGTGTTGTAATCGATCTTTCCAGCCAGGTTACGCGGTATTTCGTCGAGCAGAATGAAGCTGTTCGGGACCATGTAGGATGGCAGGTCCAACATCAATTGTTGACGTAACGCCAGTTGCGACACCTTCATGCCGGGCATCAGTTGAACGACACACAAAAGCTTGCTGTCACTGCCGGCGTCCGTCATGAAAACGCAGCAGTCAGACACTTCCGGCAATGTTCGTACAATGGACTCGATTTCACCCAGGCTGATCCTGAAGCCTTGCCGCTTCACCACGTTATCCATGCGTCCGTGATATTCCAGCGCTCCATCGCGGCCAATGCGTCCCAGGTCTCCGCTTTTGTAGTAGCGGCGCAGGCTCCGATCGGTTTCCACCCGCACGAAGAATTTTTCCGCCGTCATGTCCGGATTGTACAAATACCCCTCGGCCACGCCTGGGCTGGATATGCATATCTGCCCCATTGCGCCGAGCGGTGCAGGTTTATCGAAACGGTCCAGCAAGACAATTCGGCTACCGGCAATGGGTCGACCAATAGAGATGTCGTTCCTTGAATCGTCATCCGTGTCAGGACGTCGTACTCGCTGGAGAGCGGTAACGACGGTCGTCTCGGTTGGGCCATAGGAATTGATCAACGTCGGGCGCGGCGCGGGGAGACGATACCAGTTGTGTATGTCCGATCTGTAAAGGGCTTCTCCGCCAATCACCACCAGATTGACACAAGAAGGAAAATGCAGCTGTTGGGAAGTACAAGCCAGGCTGAGTTCTCGCCAGTACCCGGTCGGCAAGTCAAGAAAAGTAATCTGCTGCTCGTCGAGGAACTGCAGGAAGCTTGCAGGCTGCAAATCGACGGATGAATCACGGATGACCAGTGTTCCACCGGCCATCAGGCAGCAATAGATTTCTTCGACAGAGGCGTCGAACGAGACAGTCGCAAACTGCAGGACCTTGTCCTGGCTCGTAAGGCCGAACGAGTGCCTGGCCACGCTGGCGTAATACGAGAGCGATGCGCGAGAGATCAAGACACCCTTTGGCCGCCCCGTGGTCCCGGAGGTAAACAGTACATATCCGCACCGTGGCTCATTGTCGGGTTGAGCTGCACTCAGGGAGAGTCCCACCGCCACTACAGCATTGCCTTCTACAACCCAGCCTACCCGTGCATCTTCAAGCATCAGCTTGCTTCGCTCGGGAGGAAGCTGCGGGTCTATTGGGATGTAGATAGCGTCCAGCGAGAGAACCGCCAAGGCTGCAACGACGAAGTCGCCGGACCGGGACATTCGCAACGCGACTCGACTGCCGGGCTTCACGCCTTGGCCTGCCAGTTGGGCGGCCAGCTTGCGAATGTCAGCCGACAACTGCCCATAACTGATCACCCGGCCTGCGTCGCGAATCGCCACTTTGTCCGGGTCGCGGCAGACGTGCTCCTCGAAAGCCTCCAGTACATCCTGCTCCTCGACTCCATGCAATTTTCCCAGCAGCTCGGAATTCGAATGTTCTGGGCGGGCACGTTCCACGAGGTCCGGTACAACGAAATTATTTTCGTGCTGCAATGCGAAAGCGATGCCATGCAATGTGTCGAAAATCTCATGGGCCAGGCTTCGCTCGAGAAGCTGTCCATCAAATACCAATTCGACGTTGGTTGCACTGACGCACATCTGCAGCCGAGCGGCGCCAAATACGCCTGGGCACTGTTCAGTGTCGGACCAGGCGCAGACCTGCCATGAAGTATTCTGCGCGCCAGAGATAGTCCCCAGCGCAGCCTTGCAGAAATCGAGAAGTTTGCGAGCCGGCGCCTGAAAATCGATGTTCGGACAGTCAAACTGCCCTCGGCGCGATACGACAGTGCAGTTCAAGTTTTCGACCCAATTGGCGTACCAGCTAGCCGTTATGAGCCAGGCCGCAAGTAGCCGGACCTCCAGATCAGAGTCCGGAGTAGCCCGTTCAAGCTTGATCGCCGCCTCGGTCACGCCGTATTCCCCGGCATGGGTTTGTGGACTCCGCGCCGGACCTGTGTGTTCGATTTCATCGAAGGTCATCTCTAATAATCCTTTATCTGTGAGTCGCGACGACAATCAGCCTAATGCGGCGACGATCACTCGGCAGAGATGGTCGATCTGCTCTCGATTGATACAGAGCGGCGGGGCAATTTCTATGGTGGGATCGTTTCGGGTGTAATACAAAGAAGTGATGATTCCGCTGTTCAACAATCGCTCTCGAATCACTTTCACTTCCTCGGCCGTAGCAGGCGCCGAAGAGTCGCTTGAGCGCAAGTGGATCGCCTGGAGCAAGCCAGTACCGGTGAGCCCGGAGACTTTCGGGTGGTTACCAAACAAGTCTTGAAGCACACCTTTCAAGTAAATGCCCATGGACGAGGCGTTTTCAAGCAACCGCTCGCGCTCGAGAATCCCGATATTTTCAAGGGCAGCGGCCGCGGCAGCCGGACGACCGCCAAACGTAGCGCCGTGGGCGAACATGCTGTCTTCGCCCTGGGCAAAGACCGACGCGACCCGCTCGCTGACAATCGTCGCGCCGAGCGAGTCGTATCCGCTTGTAAGCCCTTTCGCGCAAATAACGATATCGGCCTCAAGTCCATACTGCTCGGCGCTGAACCAACTGCCCAGGCGTCCGAACCCGGTGATGACTTCATCGACGATCAACAACGCGCCGGTTTCCTCGCGCAAGCGCTTCAAGCCATCAAGATACTCGGCAGTGGGGGTTACCATGCCATTGCTGGTTTCAACCGTTTCAATCAACACGCCAGCAACATCCTTACCCAGGCCCGGCGTTGCATGGAGCACGTCGCTGAGAGGGTTTGTACTGTCCCGCATCGAAGCGATGGTGGCGGTCATGGGCAAGAGCGGACCAAACTCTTCCTTTAGCGCCGCGAATCCACACACAGACAGCGCGCCCAGCGTGACACCGTGGTAAGCATGATCGCGAGACACAAGCCATTTACGCTGGGGTTCGCCATTCCTGACCGCGAATGCCCGAGCGATTTTCAATGCAGTCTCTACCGCCTCCGAACCGCTATTGGTAAAAAACACCCGGGCATTGGCGCCGACAACAGGTGATGCCAGGCCTGCGAGGGTCTGGGCCAACCGGGAAGAATAAGGGTTTGAAAAACTGAACGGAGAGCAGAATGCCAACTTTCTGGCCGCTTCACTGGCCGCATCAATAATCGAATCACGACCATAACCCACGTTCACGCAGTACGCGCCGCTGATGGCGTCCATGTACCGACGGCCTTCCGAGTCTGTTACATAGATCCCCTGTGCCTCGATTATGGATGAAGGGAACGCATCGGTTTTACCAATCTGGTCAGAGGGAAAAAAATGAAGCCAAGTGTTATTATCGGATAACTCTTTTTCTTTAAACATGCAAGGTCCTTACGCTTCAGAAACTAAGCGCTCTAATCATCTGGCATCGGCGAGTAAGCGACTGATCTGCGACCAGTCGCATTATTGATATTAGTTATAACGCGCGCCGTCGCTCCCGGCTTTTAAATGGGCAGCGGTAAACGGTGGAAGACGGATGAGCCCGGACTCGGCTGAAGCGCTCGCAGCCAGAGGATCGGTGAGAAAAATCTTGCTGTCACCTTGAAGGTCGACAATGATTTCCCGGGCCGAAAAAAGATGCTCCGTCGCGCCAGGAGCCACTCGATTGGAAAGGGACAGGCTTGAATTCGCCGCAGCGGCAGGCTCCGCAACGGTACCATTAAGTATTTGATGATCAAGTTCAAGGCCGAAGATATCTTGATAGATCATCAATTCCACAAAACCGCGCAAAATATGAGGCGCGGCGTCATCACCGAAACGATCCAGCGCATGGCCAATCAGATTATCAAGCACCCAGCGACCATGGGCTTGGTCGACCGAGGTATGAACATCGAAATAATGACAATCCACCTTTCCTCGGTATATCTCGCGAACCGATTCCCCCAGCTGTTTTTGCCACACGATAAAACAGGCTTCATTACGGAAAAAAGCGCCGAGGTAACGCAAGAACTTACTCTTGTCGTGACAGATTTGGTACGTGTAGGCCGAAACCAACATGTTGCTGGTGAGGAAATGATCCTGATACGCATCCGGCGTATCGCTCAGTCCCAGATCAAGCATGGTTTTTTCGTACAAGTGGCTGTGCTTGTCTTCCGGCACACCATTTCCCATTTCATCTTGATACACCCGCAGCAGATGTGACTGCAGGGTGCCGAACGCACCAGTTGCGTACAGGCCCATCGGAGCCCCTTCAATAAGAAACTCAATGGAGAACTGTGTCAGCAAGCTCCTCATCAGCCCCTGGGCATTAGGGTTGTTGAGAATATAGGAGAGCGTCGGATCGAAGTCGCCATTTTTCAGGCGAGCGAACTCTTCATCCAAGTGGGTGCCAAAAAACGCCCTCAATTGTTCGGCCGAGACGGAGAAATCAACTTTATCCAACTGCGCACTGACCGGGGCAAACACAACAGCTTCAAGGGTTCGCAATTCATCCAGCGCTTTTTTACTCTTGTCCCGACCGTATCGCTCATCAAGATGCTGTTGGATATCCCCATCAATTTCTTTATTCAGAAAGAGCATGTCTTGTTCATAACAACCGATCAGACGCTTCACATTTTTATTCATGCGCACACCTAGCAACTCTTCCGTGGCGAGGTCAAGTTTAACCGACCGCCCATTGGGAAGCGGGTAATCAAGGCAAATGGAGCCATCCAAATATTTCATAGAATCCCTTTCACTTAGGTGTTATTGCCCCTGCACCAAGAGGCTGGCACAAGAGTTATTGAATCGACTGTTTATTTCATTAAGGTTAAATATTTTTGTCGAGTCAGGAACCAAGCCTCGATAAAAATGAGGGCATGAAGCAGCCAAAGCCTGCCGCCTCGCGAGAAAACAAGGTACGCAGGTACAAAGCCGGAAGCAGCAGGACGCCGCGTAGATAGTTAAGAACAGGAAAGATCGAGGCGTGCGGAGAGGAACCGAAGTGCATGTAATTCATTCCTTGAATAACTTTTCCTGGATCCAATCTTATAGTCGCAAAAATATCGCTGTCAACGTGAAAAAATACAAAAAGATGTTCAATATTATTCTCACAGTTTTTAAGCCACCACGAAACCTAGGGCGTGACTTTAAAAAAAAACCAGCACTTTCAAGGCTTAGTAAAAAGTTACCGACGCCAGGCACAGTAAAAAATAATTTACACTCGATAAGGGCCATAATTTTTTTTACACGCCGGTCGGATACAGGCTTGTTCAAGCTTGAGCAGACAGTCAGGGCCGGCCCTGCCGGCGCAACCAGAATTGCATGCCTACAGGGCTAAAGGCGACGCAGGCAGGCTGTGTCACCCCAGGGAGGCCACCTGCTCAGGGCGCGGCTGCCGCGACGTCGCCAGGCCGATAAAGGAAATGATCAGCGCCAGGCCCAGGGTGGTACTGACCTCGCTGCGGTGCTCGGGGGTGATCATCATGACCGCCAGCGCCGCCGAGATGAACACGATGACCAACCAGGTCAACCAAGGGAACAGCCACATGCGAAAAGGCAGCTCGATGTTCTGCCGTTGCATCATCCGGCGCATGCGCAGTTGCGAGATGGCGATCACCAGATACACCAGCAAGGCGATGGCGCCGGAGCTGGCGAGCAGGAACTGGAACAGGCCGGCGGGCATAAAGTAGCTGAACAACGTGACACCCGCGCCCAACACGGTACTGGCAATCACCGCCGACCGTGGCACGCCGGCCGAGGACGTGACCTTCAAGGCCTTTGGCGCATCGCCACGGCGCCCCAGGGAGTACAACATCCGCGAGGCGATGTAGATCGAAGAGTTCATGCAACTGGCCACGGCGATCAGCACCACCATATCCACCAGGAATTTGGCGTGGGGAATGTTCATCAGCTCCAGGGCCCGCTGGTAGGAACCGACTGAAGCCAGGAGCGGATCGTTCCAGGGCACCACGGAAATGACCACGAAGATCGACAGCAGGTAGAACACACCGATACGCCAGATCACCGAACGGGTGGCCTTGGCAATGTTCTGCGCAGGGTTATCGGATTCGGCGGCGGCGATCGTCACCGCTTCCGTACCGATGAAGCTGAACATGATGGTGATGAACGCGCCCACCACCGCCGACAGGCCGTTGGGGGCGAACCCGCCATGCTCCTCCATCAACCGACTCAGGCCGCTGGCCTCGCGCTCGGGAATCCAGCCCATCAGCACCGCGAAACCCAGGGAGATGAAGCCGATGATCGCCACGACCTTGGCCATGGCGAACCAGAACTCGAACTCACCGTATTTCGACACGCTGAACAGATTCGTCACGGCCAGCAGAACGATCGACACCGAGGCGAACAGCCAGGCATCGACGGCGGGAAACCATTGGTTGAGTACATGACCGGCGGCCAACGCTTCGATGGGAATCACCAGCACCCAGAACCACCAGTAGAGCCAACCGATGGTGAAACCTGCCCAGCGTCCGATGGCCTGGTCGGCATAGGTGGAGAAGGAGCCGGTGTCCGGATTGGCGACGGCCATCTCGCCCAGCATGCGCATGACCAGGACCACCAACAGCCCGGAAAACAGATAGGCCAGCATGACGGCCGGACCGGCGGCGGCGATGGCATGGCCCGATCCCACGAACAGACCCGCACCGATGATTCCGGCGATGGACAGCATGGTGACGTGACGAGGCTTGAAGCCCTGTGCCAGATGGCCGTTCGAGTCCTTGAAGCTGGGGCTGGTCATTTTTTTTATTCTCTTGTGATCGAACATTGAGACGCGCGCAGTGACAGTCGGTGTTGCTGGCTTTCCCGCCCTCCTGGAAGCGGCACCGTTTGGTTGTGTTGATCCACCCTGGGCGAACGTGCGCACTTGCGGTGAAAAGTCGCGCCACGTTACCTGCCTTCCCTCTCGAGTTAGTTACCTGAACACGCCATCTCTGTGCCTGATTTCGCCACCTGAGGCATGGCGTTTTGCCTCTTTCCAGGCGTCTGGACCGCGGCATGCAGCGACGTCGTCGAGGGACGGCAACGAAATAAACCCTTTAAAAACTTTACTGGGTTAAGTATTTTGCATGCCTATGCCCGGCCTGTTGCTAACCGCAAACCCTGTGGGAGCGAGCTTGCTCGCGATGGCGGTGTTTCAGTCGACTTGAATGCGGCTGATCCACTGCTATCGCGAGCAAGCTCGCTCCCACAGGATTGGTGCGCCGAGGCCTTCAACCTCTTCTTTACGACAAGGACCCTCCCGTGAGCGGACTGCGTGAACGTCAAAAAGCCGAACGCCGGCAAGCCATCAGCAAGGCGGCGGTCGAACTGTTCGAGCGTCAGGGTTTCCAGAACACCACCATTGAACAGATCGCCAGCCAGGCCGGCGTATCGGCTCCCACGGTGTTCAAGTACTTCGGCAACAAGCAGGAGATCATCCTGGAAATCCTGCACGACGCCGACCAGCGCGCGCTCACGGACACCCGCAGCCGGATGCCTGAAATCGAGGACCCGGTCCAAGCGCTGTGTTATCTGGAGCGGCTGTTGACCGGTTACGCACTGGAGGTCATGCACCCGAGCCTGTGGCGCGAGTTGCTGCCACTGATCCTGTTTGGTGGCGATAACGGGTTGCCCGAGGGGTATCGCGCCATGAACGATGCGCTCAGGGCCGAAATCAGTGGGCTGATCAGGGAATTGCAACAGGCCGGCAAATTACGCGCCGACCTGGACGTCGACCTCGCCGCGTTCCTGTTGAACGACTATTCGCACTTACAGCTGTTCAGGCTGGTCAACCAGGAACAACCGGATATCGAGGCACACTCCACACAGGTCCGGCGGATCACCGAGTTGCTCTTCCTGGGTATGCGCGCCTGAGGGCGTCACCCACCGATACGGACCCGGCGCCGCAACACCGGGTCACGCTGGTCAGCGATGGGTCTTGATGCCGGTCCAGGTGCGGGTGCGGATCCGCTCCACGGCGGCCGGCACCGGCTCCAAGGCGAACAGGGTCTTGCGTGCCTCGTCCGACACATACATGGCGGGGTTATTGCGAATTTCGGCATTGACCAACGCCGTGGCATCCTTGTTCGGGTTGGGGTAACCGATCTTGTTGCTGATCCGCGCGATGACATCAGGACGCAAGATGTAATTGATGAACGCGTAGGCTTCCTTGGCATGAGGGGCGTTGGCGGGGACCATCATGACGTCCGACCACATCGGCGCACCTTCCTTGGGCAGCACCATTTCCACCTTGACCCCCTTCCCTGCGTCTTCGGCCAGTCGCTTGGCCAGGGCCACCCCACCAGACCAACCCACCCCTACGCAGATTTCGCCGTTGGCCAGGTCCATGCCATAGCGCGACGAATTGAAGTAGGTGATGTAAGGCCGGACCTTGAGCATGGCCGCCTGCGCCTTTGCGTAGTCCTCACGTTTCTGGCTGTTGGGGTCCAGCCCTTCGTAGTGCAAGGCAATGGGCACGATCTCGTTGGCGGCGTCCAGCAGACCGACGCCACAACTGGCCAGCTTGGCCATGTTCTCTTCCTTGAAAAGGATGTCCCAAGTGTTCATTTGCACATCGGCACCCAGCACCTGGCGCACCTTTTCGACGTTGTAGCCGATCAGGGTCGTACCCCACAGGTACGGTGCGGCATAGCGGTTGCCCGGATCGCCCACCGCCTCCAGCGTCTTCATGAACTCAGGGTCCAGATGCTGCCAGTTCGGCAACTGGCTGCGGTCCAGGGGCTCGACGGCGCCCGCGGCGATCAGGTGACTGACGCTGGAACTGCTCGGGTAGACCACGTCATACCCGGAGTTGCCGGTCAGGAGCTTGGCCTCCAATGTCTCGACACTGTCGAAGACGTCATAGATGGGGCGGATGCCGGTTTCCTCCTCGAAACTCTTGAGGATTTCAGGCGGCAGGTACTCGATCCAGTTGTAGATCCGCACCGTCCGTTCATCGGCCAGGCTCGCGCCGCTGACCAGCATCGAAACGACAGCGCCCAGCAAGGTGTTGCGCAAAAACAGGTTCATGATCAAACACTCCAGCGCGGCCGCGAAGGCTCGCGGCACTAATAGCGGTAGGTGAAGTAGAGTTCCAGCGCGCTGAATTTCCGGTCGTCGCCGAAGACCTGTTTGGCCGCCGCCATGGGTTTGACCCAGTTGTACGACAGCGAGGTGGACAACGACTTCGACGGCGCCCAATCCAGGAAGACTACACTCTCGTCTGCAAAACGCCGGTCGCTGACGGCGGTGCCCATGTAGTTTTTTTCGTCGAGCCAGAACTGGTAGTGGATCGCACCGAGGGTGAGGGTTTCGTTGAGGTGGGTCTTGAGTGAGAACTGCTGGACGTTTTCGTTGCTGTTGAACATCAGGTAGTTGCCGACGACATCGCCGATCAGCCAAGTGCTCCAGTCGACGAAACCCTTGCTCAACGGATCCCAGGCTTTCTGTCGGTTATCCGTGAGGTTGTCATCACCGGAAAAGCTCGCGTAGCGGTAGCCGATCACCGGGGTCAACGGCAGCGTGCTGAAGGTGTAATCCGCCTGGCCGTACCAGGCCTTGGCGTCGTAGTCCACGCCTTCGCCGCTGCCCCGTTCCAAGGCATATTCAGCGTTGAGGGTCAGGTCCGGGATACCCGGGACCTTGGCGTTCAAGGCCCTGACGTTGTACACCAGCATGCCATCGCGACGACGCGGCAAGGTGCTGCCCTTGGGGCCCATGGCCTTGACCTTCAACGCGGTGGCGCCCAGCGTCACCTGGTCGTCCAGGTTATAGTCCAGGTTCACGCCGCTCATGCGGAAGTCCCCCAGGTCGCTGTCGGTCCCCAGGCTGAAGCCCTGGACTTTCAATGCGCCATGATCCCAGGCGACCACCGCCGAATCCTTGAAGGCGGTGCGTGGGGCGAGCCAATAGGCGCCGTCGTTCAACTGGTCGAGGTTGCCATCCATCACGATGAAACCGTTGCCGATCATGTAATTCTGACGACCGCCCGTGACCGTCCACTCCCCAGCCCGGAAACCGCCATAGAACTCTTCGGTCGACACCTTGCCGTCGGAACTGCGGGTGAAGCCACCGGCATCGCCATCCCCGAAGGTGGTCGCCCCCACCAGGGAGCCGCCGGCCAGCAGGCTGAAATCCGGCTGCACGGCATACTCCAACTTGACGCCCGGCTTGACGTAGAACTCCTGCCAGTCGATTTTCGTGCCGCCATTCTTGCCGCTGCGCATGTCCACCACGCCGCCGCCAAAGTTGACGTTGCGGGTGGACAGGACCGCGCCACCGGCCGTTAAGTTGACCTCGCCCTTGAGGTTGCCCTCCTCGAAGGTGTAGCCCGCCCAGGCAGCCTGGGCGGTAAAGGGTAACCCGAGCACGAGGAACGTTCGGGACAAACGCATCATGGAAACCATATGGAGCTCCTGTTGATTATTGTTGTTACAGGGCAGTGAATGGCGGCGCAAACCCGCGCCAACACCTGGCTGGACCGGGTGAGCGGAACGAACTCTTGTGTTTATCGGATGAAGTCAGGGCGTCAGTTGCGCCGCGATGGCACGCAGCATGCGCACGCTGTCGCCGTCGAAGGGGCTGACGGCTTCGTCCAGGGACGACTGCTTGACGATCACCACGCCGGACGGTTTGTCGATGAACAGGTATTGGCCATGGATGCCACCGGCCATGAGCGCCTGGCTGTGGTCGTTGAAGACATACCACTGGCTGCGGTAAGACGCGCCAGGGGTCCAGCTCGAAAAGTCGGCGCAGGCGGCATAGATCGCGGGGTCGGCGCCAGCGGCGATACCGGCGAGCGCCTCGGCCGAAAGCAGTTGTCGCCCCTCCTGGCAGCCATCGTTGGCCAGCAGGCGGCCGAAGCGCGCCATGTCACGCAAGGTCGCGCTGAACCCGGCACCGGCCACGCTGCGGCCCCAGGGGTCCGCCAGGAAGTAGCCGTCACGTTCGCAGCCCAACTGGCTCCACACCTCCTGCAGCAACTGATGACAGGCTTTGCCAGACGCCCGTTCCATGACCCAGGCCAGCGCCTCGGTGGTGGCCGTCACGTAATGGAAAAAACCGCCGTGATTGCCACGCTTTCTCAATGACGGCAAGTACTGGTACAGGGATTCGAACGTCGTGTATTGCGCCGGCGCCGGCTGGAAACCGCAGGCGTAGCCGTATTGGGAACTCTCTGAATCCGGGTCCTCATAGACCTCGCTGTAATCGACGGCCACGGCCATGTCGAACAGCTGGCGTACGGTCGCATCGCCGAACGCGCTGCCCGTCAGTTCCGGTACGTAATGGGCGGCCGTCAGCGTCGGGTCCAACAAGCCTTCGCAAACCAGTTGCTCGCCCAGGGCACCGATCAGCGACTTGGTCACCGAAAACATGATGTGCCGGTCCTGGGGGCTCTGGCCATTGAAGTAGCGCTCGAACAGCACGGTGTCGTCCTTAAGGACCAGGAACCCATCGGTCTGGCTGGCGATCAGGTGGTCGATCACGCTGATGCTCAAGCCACACTCGCTGTCGAAGTGCAGCTCATCCAGCGGCTGGAGCGCCTGCTTGAACGCGCTGACCGGCCCGGCGCCGGCTCGCACATCGATGGAAGGACGCAAGCGCGCCAGGTTGCGGAAACCCCATTGGCTGTACGGCGGGCTCATCCAGTTGTGCCAGGTGACGCGGCGATGGGGTTCGGCGGGAAAGCCTTGCATGAGCGAAGGCGCCAGGCGTGCGTCGGAGGGCGATTCATGAGTCTCGACGTAGAGACTGGCCAGTGAAGGCACGGTGTTCTGATTCATTGGGTTGCCCCTGCGAAATGACTCTGCGTGAAAGCAGATGCAGGAGAATAATTACTCGATGTAATTTTTTAGTCAATAAAACTTTTTACCGACATTGCTGGCCGATCTGAATCCCGTGACCAGCCGTACCCGTGGGGACAGGCCTTGCTCTTAACGTCGGCTAAGTCCTAAGCAAATAACTTAAAGTTATTTATTATCATTTTTTTAGATCATTTAGATTAAGTCTTAAGCCCAATGGCTTCCTGCGGTGATGCCATCAAGGAGCGTTGGCGCTCACCCACCTTCCGTCACGGCAATCTCATTAACGGGCCACCGTCATGCAGCTTCTAACGCTACCTCCCTCCCCCGGCCTGGCCACCTCGATTCGTGCCACGGCCCAGGTCTTCGAAGACCCCACCTCCCGCGCCTTGCTGGAACACCTGCAACAAGTAGCGCCCAGTGATGCCAGCGTATTGATCATCGGCCAGACCGGCACCGGCAAGGAACTGGTGGCGCGCCATGTGCACAACCTCAGCGCCCGTCGCCACAAGCCGTTCGTTGCGGTCAACTGTGGGGCGTTTTCCGAGACTCTGGTGGAGGCCGAGCTGTTCGGCCATGAAAAAGGCGCTTTTACCGGCGCGTTGACGGCCAAGGCCGGCTGGTTCGAGGAAGCCGATGGCGGCACCTTGTTCCTCGATGAAATCGGTGATTTGCCGCTGCCGATCCAGGTCAAGTTGCTCCGGGTATTGCAGGAGCGCGAAGTGGTTCGACTGGGCTCGCGCAAGAGCATCAAGATCGATGTGCGTGTATTGGCGGCCACCAACGTACAGCTGGAAAAAGCCATCAATGCCGGGCACTTTCGCGAAGACCTCTATTACCGCCTGAACGTGGTCAGCCTGGCGCTCAAGCCGCTGCGCGAACGTCCCGGCGACATCCTGCCGTTGATACGCCACTTCATCGCGCAGTACAGCCACAGGCTCGGTCACGGCGAGGTGACGCTGGATGCTCACGCGCAACGCAAGTTGCTCGACTATTCCTGGCCGGGGAACATCCGCGAACTGGAAAACGTCATTCATCACACGCTGCTGATCTGCCGCAACAAAGTGATTGGTGTGCAGGACCTGCACCTGTCGAACTTTCGTATCGAGCGCCAGGACTCACCGCAAGCAGCCCCTCAAAGCGCAGAGACGCTCTTGCAGAAAGCCTTCGAAAAACTGCTCGAGCAGGAGCATGGCGATGTGTATGAAAAGGTCGAGGCCGAGTTGTTACGCACCGCCTACCGATATGCCAATTGCAATCAGGTCCATACCGCCAGCCTGCTGGGTCTGAGTCGCAACGTCACCCGCACGTTGCTGATCAGGATTGGCGAACTGGTGGTCAACAAACGCCGTCCCACGCTCAGTACGCGGGACGGCCAGGTGGTCAATCTTTCAACCTGATCGCGCCCCGACGCTCACGGGCTCCTCAGCCCTCGCCCCGGCCCGCGCGCCCAGGTAGAAATCCTGGAGATCGCTGCGGGCCGCCAGTTGTTCGGCGCTGCCTTCGCTGACCACCCGACCGCTTTCCAACACGTAGCCATGGTGGGCGTAACGCAGGGCGACATTAATGTTCTGTTCGGCGATCAAGAAACTCACACCATCACGCTGATTGAGTTGCCGGACGATCTCGAAGATTTCCTCGACGATCTGCGGCGCCAACCCCATCGACGGTTCGTCCAGCAAGACCAGTTGCGGCCTGGCCATTAGCGCGCGGCCTATCGCGATCATCTGTTGCTCGCCGCCCGAGGTGTAGCCGGCCAGGCTTTTGCGCCGCAGTTTCAGCCGGGGGAAATGGCCATAGACCAGTTCCAGGTCAGCCAGCAACTGGCGTCGCGGCACCTGGCGCGCCAGGGCGCCGGCCAGAAGGTTTTCCTCCACGGTCAACTGGGCAAAGCAATGCCGACCTTCCAGCACTTGCACCAGGCCGCTCGCCGCCAAGGTGTGAGGCGCGCTGCAGGTCACGTCGCGCCCCTGGTAGACAATCCGCCCCCGCACCACCTCGCCCCGTTCGGCGCGCACCAGGTTGGAGGCCGCCTTCAGCGTGGTGCTTTTACCCGCGCCGTTGGCGCCCAGCAGCACCACGACCTGCCCTTTTTTCACCTCCAGCGACACACTGCGCACCGCCAGGATGGTCTGTTCGTAGAACACTTCAATATCGTCGATCTGCAGGATCGGCACGTTCGTCGCCATGCTGTTTCGCCTTTTCAGACAGCGACCGGACGCGTGCGCCCGGTTGCCGCGATGCCTCAGGATTCCTTGCTGCAATCACGCGGGGTAATGCCTTTTTCCCGCGCGTACTGATGCGAAGACGCTTCGATGATCGGCCGCAACAGGGCGCGGTCGGCCTGCACCCAGTCACTGATCAGCTTCCACTGGGTACCGTCCCATTGCTGGAAGCGCACCGCACCGCCGCCTTCATGGTCCGAGCACGACAATTGCAACGGCTGCACCAGGCCCAACGCCCCCAGTTCCTTGAGCCGGGCGTCGTCGAGCTTGAGGTTCTCGAAGCCCCAACGCACCTGCTCACCCGTCAGGGGTTGTTGACCGAATTTCTGCTGGGCAATGCGCAGCGCCTCTACGTTGAGGATGCCGTTGACCACGCCGAGGTTGTAGTACACGGTGCCGAACCGCTTGGGATCGGCCAGGTCGCCATGGCCGGCGTCGACCACCTGCTGCTTGATGCCCTGCAACACCGGGAAGTCGGTGCCTGAAGGGTGCGTGGTGATGGCGATGAAGCCCTTGGCCGCGGCACCGGCCGGCGCGGCGTCATCTTCGGAGTTGCTCCAGATGTTGCCGATGATGTGGTCGGCCGGGAAACCGACTTTCTGCGCGGTTTTCAGCGCCACCGGGTTCATCACCCCCCAACCGCGCAGGATCACCCAATCGGGTTTTTCCCGGCGGATATTCAGCCACTGCGACTGCTGTTCGTTGCCGGGGTGCGGCACCTCCAGCAAGGTCAGCGCAAAACCGTACTTGTCGGCCAGGGTTTGCAGGACCTCATTGGTTTCCTTGCCATAGGGCGAACCGTGATACAGGGTGACGATCTTCAAGCCCTTGAGCTTGTCCAGCCCGCCGGCGCGCTGGCCGATGTAATTGATGATCGCCGAGACCTCGGAATACGGGTTCAACTGCAATGGGAAAACGTAGGGGAACACGCTGCCATCGGTGGAATCCGTGCGCCCATGGTTGATGGTGATCAGCGGCAGTTTGTCGGCTGTCGAGCGCTCCAGCGTGGCGTAGGCGATGCCCACCGACAGCGGATTGGTGGCAGCCGCCGGCGCGCCGTTCAAGCCTTTCTTCAGGCGTTCGTAGCACTCCACGCCTTTCTCCACCACGTATTCGGTCTCGCACTCACTCCAGGTCAGCTTGACACCGTTCACGCCGCCATTGGCGTTGACGTACTTGAGGTAGTCGATGAAGCCGCCAAAAAAACCGGTGCCGCCGGCTGCATAAGGGCCGACGCGATAGCTTTGCAGCGGGAAGTATTGCTCGTTGTCCGCCTGGACGGTGAACGCCGCGGCGGTGAGGCTCAGGGCCAGTGCCAGGCTGCTGGCGAATGATCGTTTGAACATCGAATTTTCCTTGTTATGAAGCCATGGATAAGCCACCAAAATGGAACTGCAAACCCGCGTTGTGCGGTTCGCTCAGTAGCGCAACGGCCACAGTCGTGCGCGCTGGCGAAATCTCTGCCAGAGGCGCGCAAGGCCCTCTGGCTCCTTGATCAGGAACAGGATGATCAGGGCGCCGAATATCATCTTCTGCAGGTTCTCCACCTGGCCGGCGTCCACCAGCCCGCCGGGCAGCAGCGACACCAGGTTCGAAAGCAATACCGGAAACAGCACGATGAAAGCCGCGCCGAGGAAGTTGCCCAGCAGGCTGCCGAGGCCGCCGATAATGATGATGAACAGGATCTGGAACGACCGGTTCAGATCGAAGCCGTGGGGCTCCACGGTGCCCAGGTAAGCAAAGGCCCACAGGGCTCCGGCCACGCCGAGGAAAAACCCACTGATGGCGAACGCCAGCAGCTTGGTCTTCGCCAAGGGAATACCGATGATCGCAGCGGCGGTGTCCATATCGCGCACCGCCATCCAGTTGCGCCCCAACTCGCTGCGCACCAGGTTCTTGCCCAGCCAGAACAGCGCTACCACCACGCTCAGGGTCAACAGATAGCGGCCGGCCGGCGCGTCGAGGTTCACCCCGAATACCTCCAGGCGCGGCGCACTGATCACGCCCGAGGCACTGTTGTTGGAAAACCAGCTGAACCGGGTCAGCGCCCAGGTCACGAAGAACTGCGCCGCCAGGGTCGAGACCAACAGGTAGAAGCCTTTGATGCGCAGGCTCGGCAGACCGAACAGCACCGCCACCAGTGCCGCCATCAGCCCGCCCAGGGCGATGCTGACCAACAGCGGTAAGCCGGCGACCCGTATTTCAAGGTTGTAGGTGGCGAAGGCTCCCACCGCCATGAACGCCGCTGAACCGAGGGACAGTTGTCCGGCATAACCGGTGAGCAAATTGAGCCCCAACCCGGCCAAGGACAGTACCAGGAACGGAATCAGGATCGCGCTGAACCAATAGTCGTTGCCCAGCCAGGGCACCACGACGAAGGCAAACAGCAGCAACGCGACCAGGCCGTGACGGTCCTGGCGCAGGGCGAAGACCCGACGGTCCTGGGCATAGCGGGTGCTGAACTGACCTGCTTCTCGATAAAACATGAGTATTTCCCCCTAAACCCGTTCGATGGCCCGTTCGCCAAACAACCCCGCCGGACGCACCAGCAGAAACAACAGCGCCAGCACGTAGGGAAACCAGTTTTCGATGCCACTGCCGATGAAGGGCCCGAGATAAACCTCCGCCAGCTTCTCCGAAGCCCCGATGATCAGGCCACCGACAATCGCGCCGCTGATGGAGGTGAACCCACCGATGATCAATACCGGCAAGGCCTTGAGCACCACCAGCGAAAGCGAGAACTGCACGCCCAGGCGAGCGCCCCAGAGCAGGCCGGCGACCAGCCCGACAAACCCCGCCACCGCCCACACCACCACCCAGACCCGCTGCAAACGAATGCCCACGGCCAACGCCGCCAGCGGGTCATCGGCCACCGCCCGCAACGACAATCCGAGCCGGGTCTTGTTGAACAGCCAGGACAACAGCAGCACCAGGAACGCCGCGGTCACTGCGGCAAAAATGTCGAACTGCGACAACAACATCCCGCCCAATTCCAGCGGCTCATCGCTGATACCCAGTTCCAGGCCATGCACCTGGGCGCCCCAGAGTGCCTGGGCGAAACCTTCGATGACGTAGGACAGCCCAAGGGTGGCCATGAACAGCGTGATCGGCGAACGGTTGACCAAGGGCCGCAGCACCACCCGCTCCACCGCCACGGCGATCAGCATCATGGCTGCCAGGCTGATGACGAACGCCAGCCAGAACGGCACACCACGCTCCACCAGGCTGACGAAGGTCAGCGCCGAGAAAAGCACCATCGCGCCCTGGGCAAAATTGAACACCACGGAAGCCTTGTAGATCAGCACGAAACCGATGGCCACCAAGGCGTACATCACCCCCGCCAACGACCCACCAATCAATACTTCAAAGAAAAATTCCATCGCCGCTCCCATTCTGCGGACGCAACTTGCCTGCCCTCCCTGACGGGAAGGTGTCGAATGTCCGGTTCAGTGGCGAGTACCCAGGTAGGCCGAAATGACCTCGGGGTTCTGCCGTACTTCTTCAGGCGAGCCGTCGCCGACCTTGCGACCGTAATCGAGCACCACCACGTGATCGCTGATGTCCATGACCACGCCGATATCGTGCTCGATCAACACCACCGTCGTGCCCAGCTCGCGGTTGATGTCGACGATAAAGCGGCTCATCTGCTGCTTCTCGTCGGCGTTCATCCCGGCCATGGGCTCGTCCAGCAGCAACAGCCGAGGCTCCGCCGCCAGCGCGCGGGCCAGCTCCACCCGTTTCTGCAAGCCATAGGGCAGCGTGCCCACCAGGACGTCGCGCCAAGGCTGCAAATGCAGGAACGCGATGACACGCTCGGCCGCTTCGCGCTGACGGTCATCCTCGGCCCGGGCGCGACCGATGCGCAGTGCCTGTTCGATCCAAGTACTGCGGCGCTTGAGGTTGCGTCCGGTGAGCACGTTGTCGAGCACGCTCATGCCCTTGAACAGCGCGATGTTCTGGAATGTCCGGGCAATGCCGCGAACCGCCACGTCGTGGGGGCGCATCCGGCGCCGCTCTTGTCGATCAAAACGGATGTGCCCGTCCTGGGCCTGGTACACGCCGCTGATGACGTTCAGCAGCGAACTCTTGCCGGCGCCGTTGGGGCCGATCAAGGCGCAGATCTCACCGGCGGCGACGCGAAAGCTGATGTCCGTGACCGCTTTGACGCCTTTGAATGACAGCGAAATATGGTCCAGCTCCAGCAAATGCGTGATGGCCGTCTGGGTCATGGGGCGTCTCCTCTCAGGCCAGTTGCGACTGGAGACCCGTCCAGTCATCGGTGGTGTGCTGCATCAGGTTCGGCGGCGCTTGCCAGTGAGCCCCGTCGTCCCACTGGCGAACCTCGATACCCAATGCCTGGAAAAATGCCTGGGTTTCGGGCGGCAAGGCATCGCCCACCAGCAGCGGCGCGCGGGTCCGGGAAAACCCCAGCACGTCGCGCAACGGCCGGCGAACCAGCCAGTTCCCCAGATGCCGTTGCAGCAGCCCCGGCTGCGCTGCCAACGCCCAGTCCACCAGCCGGCGCGACCCACTGCCCGGCTCCGGCAAACGCTCCAGCGCATAGCGGTGCAAACGCTCGTAGGTTTCCCGCGTCCCGGCCACCAGCGTCGGGCCCAGCTCGCGACGGTCGCGATCACGGGTCGCCAGGTTCTCAGGGAAGTTCAGGCGAAAACCGGCCATCAACCAAGGCGCCAGCAGATAGCGAGCTTGCCCGCCCGAGGCGAACGCCCGTGCGGCCAGCGCCTCTTCCTGCCGGCCCAGCCCTTCGCGCACCAACAACCGCTGCCCCTCCTGCAACAGTTCGGCGTGGCTGACGCGTTGCTCCTCCATCGCCCGTCCACTTCCGCGATAAAAGACAAAGGCCGTTTGCAGTGCTTGCCCTTGCGAGGCCAGGTCAACGATTGGCCGCTCGGCAGCCAACGCGGCGTAATCCAGCGCTTGCGCAAATGGCAGCGAATCCGACAGGCCACGCTTGTCGAGGTAGACCCACACCCCCACGGCCACCTGCGCCGCACGCAGACGCAGCATCTCTTCCACGCCTTCGACCAGGACGAAACCCGGCTGCAGCGTGGCGAGCCGTTGCGCCTGTTCGGCCGCCGTCTCCAGCGGGTCGAACAGACTCGCCACGCCGCCCAGCCATTGCGCAGCCAATGCGGCAAGCAGTGCCTGCGGCCTGGGTCGACTGATGATCGTCAGGGTCGCGCCCGCCGCAAAACCGCGGGCTTGCAGAGCACTGGCGAAACGGCGCACCTCGTCGGCCACGTGCGCCCAGGTCCGCTCCTGCCAGACACCCAGATGCTTGTGGCGTAGCGCGACGTCCGTGCCATGCTCCAGCGCCTGGCGCTGCAACCACTGGGGCAAGCTGGCCGGGACCGGCTCAAGGGTGTCGGTGAACGTGCCCATGCTGCCTCCCGCGCCTAAGCGACCGCCGCCGTTTTGGCTGCCGCTTTGCGTTGCTCCAGCTCACGCACCAGCGGCAGCACCTTACGACCGAAATACTCGACTTCTTCCTGGAAGTGCAGGAAACCGGCGAGCACCAGATCCACACCCACCGCCTTGAGCGCGACGATGCGTTCGGCGATCTGCTGCGGCGTGCCGATCAGGTTGGTCTTGAAGCCATCGTTGTATTGCACCAGATCCTCGAAGCTGGACTTGGCCCAGTTGCCCTCGCCTTCCGGGCTGGACTTGCCGGCCTGCTTCGCCGCATCGCCAAAGGCATTGACGGCCTCGGGATCGGCCTGGTCAATGATCTGGGCGAGGACCGCACGCGCCTCTTCTTCGGTGTCGCGGGCAATGACGAAGGCGTTAACGCCGACCTTGACCTTGTGGTTGTTGGCCGCGGCTTTCGCCTGAAGGTCATCGATCTGCGCCTTGACGCCGTCCACGGTATTGCCGTTGGTGAAATACCAGTCCGATACCCGGGCGGCCATGTCCCGAGCCGCACGTGAGCTGCCGCCCTGGAAGATCTCCGGATGCTGCTGCAGTGGTTTTGGCTTGAGGGTGTAGTCGTGGAAGCGGTAGAAATCACCGCGCAAGGTGAAGTTGTCGGTGGTCCAGATGCCCTTGAGCGCAGTGATGAATTCTTCGGAACGGCGATAGCGCTCATCGTGCTCCAGCCACGGCTCGCCAATGGCGGTGAACTCGCCCTTGAACCAGCCCGACACGATGTTGACCGCCACACGGCCGCCGGTCAGGTGGTCGATGGTTGCGATCTGCTTGGCCAACACCGACGGCGTCCACGGCCCCGGCAGTACCGCGGCGATGACTTTCAGGCGCGTGGTGGCGGCCAGCAAGGCATGACTGAACGCGACGGACTCGTGCTGGTATTCAGCACCGTAGCCGGCGGTAAAGCGCACTTGGGACAGGGCGTAGTCGAAGCCGGCCGCTTCAGCGATCTGGGCCAGCTTGCGGTTGTAGTCGATGCCCCAGTCGGTGCGTTGTTCGATTTTGCTGACCACCAGACCGCCACTGACGTTGGGCACCCAGTAGGCAAATTTGATCGTGTCCTGGCTCATTGCATGTACTCCACGGCTCGTTTTGAAAGGAAAAATGGATCAGGCAGCACTGGCGTCATGCCGGGCGCCCGGGACCAGGCTCAGCAACGCCGACTCGACGGCTCGCTCGATACGCTCCAGCACCTGTGCACTGGAGATCCGGTATTGGCTGAAATCGGTTTCGCTGGCATAGACCCCTACTGGCAGGCTGAGGGCCTGGAAGAAGCCGAACAGGGGTCGCAATTGGTGATCGATCATCAAGGCATGGCGATCCGAGCCACCTGTCGCGGCCAACAGCACCGGTACGTTCTTGAGGGCTTCGTGATGAACGAAATCGAACAGGTGCTTGAACAGGCCGGTGTACGAGGCGCGGTACACCGGGCTGGCGGCGATCAGCAGATCGGCCGATTCAATGGCGTGCAGATCCTCCTGCACGGCAACCGGCAACGCCTCGCGACGCAACACCCCGGCGAACTGTGGACCGACCTTGGCCAATTCGATCAAGCGCACCTCAATCGGCAGTTGCTGCCCGAGCCGATCCACCAACGCCTGGAGCAGTGCCAGGGTGCGTGACGGGTGCTGCACGCTGCCTGACACCGCCACCACTTTGAATTGCTTGCTCATCGCTTACCCCATGCCTGGAGACGCCACCTCAGCGTCTGCACAAGGTGTAGAGCAGCAACCGTGCCATTTAAATATCTTCTTATTAATCAATGAATTACGTGACACTCCTAATCACCGCACTGTCGCCCGACGGACAAGCTGTTGGCCCACTGTTGCCTGGCCAACACCTGGCCTGTCGATGCCGTCGCGGCAACTGTTGCCCGGCACACAGTTGTGCAACAGATTGTCCGTGGCCAGGACAGCACTTGCGCCGATGAACGCCGTATGAGCCCCGTATTTACGGGCGTTGGGCCTTGGGCATGGACTGTGCAATGGCCTTTGGCACCGGCAGATTTTTCCCCTGCCCGCCGACTCGCCACCAACAAGGAATATCAACATGACCGCACAGCAACACCACCTGCCGCCGATCCTTTCCACGGGCACCGACTATGAGCCCCTGGCCGAACGCTTCCGGCCGATCTTTGCACGCATCCAGGCCGGCGCCCTGGAACGCGAGCAGACGCGCAGCCTGCCCTTTGAACAGGTGAAGTGGCTGAAGGAAGCAGGCTTTGGCGCCGTCCGCGTACCGGTCGAATATGGCGGTGCCGGGGCTTCGTTGCCGCAACTGCTGCAATTGCTGATCGAACTGGCTGAAGCCGACTCCAACCTGCCCCAGGCCTTGCGCGGGCACTTCGCATTCGTCGAGGACCGCCTCAACGCCCACGCCAGTAGCCCGCAGGACGCCTGGTTCAAGCGCTTTGTCGAGGGTGAGCTGGTGGGCAATGCCTGGACGGAAGTCGGCGCGGTGAAAATCGGCGAAGTCGGCACCCGGGTTTCCCGCCAGGGTGATCAGTGGGTCGTCAACGGCACCAAGTACTACAGCACCGGCAGTATCTTCGCCGACTGGATCGACGTGTATGCCCAGCGCGACGACAACGGCACCGACGTGATTGCCGCCGTCCGCGTGCACCAGCCGGGCGTCAAGCAAAACGACGACTGGGACGGCTTCGGCCAACGCACCACCGGCAGCGGAACGTCGCTGTTCGAGAATGCGTTGGTCGAGACGGAAAATCTCATCGACTTCTCTACCCGCTTCAAATACCAGACCGCGTTTTATCAACTGGTGCTGCTGGCCGTGCTGACCGGCGCCGGCCGCGCGGCGGTCCATGACATCACCGAGCAAGTGCGCAAACGCACGCGGGTCTTCAGCACCGGCAATGCCAGCGAAGTGAGCCAGGACGTGCAAGTGCAACAAGTGGTCGGCAGGGCATCGGCCCAGGTCTATGCCGCCGAAGCCACCACCCTGCGCGCCGCGAGCGCCTCCCAACGCGCTTACGAAAGTCGCTTCAGCCAGGACGCCGAGATTGAGCACACCGCCAACATCGCCGCCGAACTGGAGTCGGCCCAGGCCCAGGTAGTGATTTCCGACCTGGTGTTACGCGCCACCAGCGACCTGTTCAATGCCCTCGGAGCTTCGGCCACCAGCACCAGCAAGGCCCTCGACCGTCACTGGCGCAATGCCCGCACCGCGGCCTCGCACAATCCGCTGATCTACAAGGAGCGCATCATCGGTGATTGGGAAATCAACGGTACGGAACCGCCGTATGTCTGGCAGATTGGCGGGGGCTCGAAGCAGCTTTGAGCAGGCTTGCTCGCGATGGCGGTGGTTCAGCTACATGGATGTCGGGCTGGCTGGCCTCATCGCGAGCAAGCTCGCTCCCACAGGGGTTCTGGGTTGAACATGGGTTTCGTGTCCACTGGCGATCGAGTGTAGGAGCGAGCTGGCTCGCGATGGCGCGGTTCAGCTACATGGATGTCGGGCTGGCTGGCCTCATCGCGAGCAAGCTCGCTCCCACAGGGGGGCTGGGTTGAACATGGGTTTCGTGTCCACTGGAGATCGAGTGTGGGAGCGAGCTTGCTCGCGATAGCGGCGGTTCAGCTACATGGATGTCGGGCTGGCAGGCCTCATCGCGAGCAAGCTCGCTCCCACAGGGGGGCTGGGTTGAACATGGGTTTCGTGTCCACTGGCGATCGAGTGTGGGAGCGAGCTTGCTCGCGATAGCGGCGGTTCAGCTACATGGATGTTGGGCTGGCTGGCCTCATCGCGAGCAAGCCCGCTCCCACAGGGGTTCTGGGTTGAACATGGGTTTCGTGTCCACTGGAGATCGAGTGTGGGAGCGAGCTTGCTCGCGATGGCGGCGGCGCAGTTGCATGGATGCCTGTTCCTTACGCCACACGTTCGACGTAGTGAGATGCCAATTGCCTACCTCTCCACAAAGCCGACAGGAACTCATCCCAGACGATCAAAACACTGGCATCATGCCTTTTTCCTTGCACTCATGGAGTGACTGTGACGAATCTAAGTGCCGCCCCTGAGTTTGCACCCGCCTCCACTTTATCGCCCTACCGCTTCTTTCCCCGGCTCGGGATGTTGGTGCTGGCCACTGTGGTCGTCTTCCTGGCCGCGATACCCGAGGTCCTTTTCGTACCCGCGGACATGCAGGCCTATCTGATGTTCACGACCACCTCGGGGATCACCGCGCTCATCCTCCTCGGCCTCTTCGCCTTGCAATACCGCGCCGATTCGCGCCTGCAGTGGCGCGGTCATGCCATTGGCAAACCCCTGCGGTGGGGGGCGGTCGGCATTGTCGGGACCTACTTGCTTTTCGGGGTTGCCGTCTTTGTGCTCGGGTTGCCCCGTGAGGTGTTCATGGCCGAGCTTCTGGACGGGCTCAACCGTTGGCAGGCAGCGATCAAGATTGCCTCGCTGATCGTGCTGCCGCCCATCGCCGAAGAGCTGTTCTTCCGCCATTACATGTTCCGGCTGTTTCCCTACGAGAACAGCCGTGCCTGGACATGGATCGCGATCATCGTGACGTCGGCCGTCTTCGCCGGCATGCACATCCAATACGGAAATTGGATGACGATCATGCTGATCTTCGCCTGTGGAGGCGTGTTCGCCATCGCCAGGGTGGTCAGCGGTGGGCTGCTGGTGCCGGTGCTCCTGCATTCGCTGACCGAGATTGTCGCGCTGAGCGCTGACCAGTCTTTCTCGCTGATGGGGCTTTACGGTTGAGCCAGCAGTCCAGGCTAGCGGCCATGAACATTCACGCAGCATCCCTCGGACTGCTTGCCTTGACGCTCCCCTTCCTGTGCGAGCCCGTCCAGGCCTCGACGTGGCAGATCTGCCAGATGGAGCTGCGCATCGTCGAGGTCCTGAAACAGCCCTACCCGCAACTTCAGGCGCAGATCGTGAAGGTCAGGCCGAAATCCGCCTCGGTGGAGTGTCCCGCACAAGGCTCACTGTTGACCTTCACCCCGGAAACCCCGGACTACCAAGCCACGCTCCCCCGCCGGCAATGGCCCGGCAAAGGGCAGTCGGTACGGGTGGACTACCGCTACCTGGATGGTGTCTGTAAAGGCGACGGTAACTCGTATGCATGTCGTATCAAGCACTACCCCCTGATGGGTCAGTAGTCGGGCAACTGGAGAAGGCGGCACTTCTCGAACCCGTGAAGTCACTGATGGCCTCATCGCGAGCAAGCTCGCTCCCACCAAAGAGACTTGCGCAACTCTCTGTGGGAGCGAGCTTGCTCGCGATGACGTCGGCACATCCAACCTCGATGCAGCTCAAGCCAACAGCGCACTGATCCACCGGACCTGCCGGACAATGTCTTGCTGCTTCTCTTCGGGCACGGCTTGCCGCGCCTTGGCGAAGCTGGCGAGGGTCTTTTGTTTCTGGCGCAGCAGGCGTTGCCACTTGGCCAGGAAGGTCGGGGTTCGCGCTTGCATCTGCAGCGGGCCGAAGTACAGTTCCTCGGCGGTGTACGTCACTGGCCCGGCGCGCTCGGCGACGATGATCTCGTAGTAGAAGCGGTTTTCCCGCAGCACTTCCTCGCAAAGGATGCGGTAGCCGTTTTCCATCAGCCATTGGCGCAGCGGTTGTTCGCCACCGTTGGGTTGCAGAATCAGCCGCTCGTGCCCGCTCAGCCGTGCCTGGCCGCTGTCCAGGATATCGCGGATCGTCTCGCCGCCCATGCCGCAGAGGCTGATCGCCGTGATCCCGTCTTCCGGCTCGATTGCCGCCAGGCCATTGGCCAGGCGCACACTGATGCGCTGCGCCAGGCCATTCTCGCCCACGGTGCGTTCGGCGGCGCGCAACGGCGTCAACGCTACCTCGCCGGCCACCGCCGTCGCAATGACGCCACGGCGCAACAAGGCCACCGGCAGGTACGCGTGATCCGAGCCGATATCGGCCAGGTGTGCCCCCGCCGGCATATGCGCCGCCACGCGCTCCAGGCGCATGGACAATGTCTGTTCGTTCAACTGCAGTTCCCTGGGTTAATCGTAGAACGGCTCGACCGCCGTCCGACTGCCGACAAAGAAGCTATCCGCGACCAACCGCAGTGGCTGCAGGTCCATGTCGCTGGCCTTGTCGTTGATCAATTGCTGAAAATGTCGATACACCGCGGCGTACTCGCCCTCCTCGGAGACGGCCTGGCGCACGCCGTCGATGCTCAACAGCGCACCGCCGTTGTCCAGGCGCAGGACACCTTCAGCGCAGCGAATCTCGATGCTCCAGAGCTCGTCATGGCCATGGTCGAAATCGAATTCCGCCCGGATATCGAGGTGGCGCGCGTCGGCCATCTTGATGCTGGCGGCAATCGGCGACTGGCAGTTGTCCGGCACACGCAACTCGGCGGACTCCACGAACAACGGCAGCGCCAACAGATGAGTCGCAATCGACAACGCGTTGATGCCGGGATCGAAGACCCCCAGGCCGCCGGGTTGCCAGATCCATGCCTGGCCGGGGTGCCACTTGCGCACGTCTTCTTTCCAATCGATCTGCACGCTGTGCAAGGTGCGACTGGCCAGCCAGTCACGGGCGGCTGCGATGCCTGGGGCGTAACGGGAATGCCAGGCGAACAGGCCGCTGACACCTTGCTCGCGAACCTGCTCCACCAAGGCCATGGCTTCACCCAACGTGGCGCACGGCGGCTTTTCCACCAGAACGTGCTTACCGGCCGCCAGCGCCTGTTGCACCAGGGCGAATCGACCTTGCGGCGGTGTGCAAAACGCAATCGCATCGACGTGCGGGCCGTTTTCGAGCAGCTCGCCCAGGGATCGGAAGTTCTCCACCCCGGCGCAGGGCTGCCCTTGCGTAGCGACCGCCACCAGTTGGAACGCGGGGTTGGCGAGGATGGCTGGAACGTGTTGATCCTGGGCAATCTTGCCGTAGCCCACCAGGCCGAGACGAATTGGTTGCATCGATGACTCCTGATTTTTTGTACTTGTGATCGGGCAGCAAACTAGACGCAAATCGCCTGGCGGACAATGGGGGCCGCGCAGTATCTACTCGATTGCCCTGCCCTGCGCCGCAAAGGCATCAGCTACACCGCTGTTCACGGACGCTCGTCACGACGTTGGTCACCCGGCCGTAGAAGGGCTCCAGCCGCTCACGTGGCGCATCGTGCTCCACCACCAGGGCGGCGACCTCCTCACAAGAAACCACCTGATAATGAGCAACGCTGGACAGCTTTTCATTGGTCACCGCGGTAATCACTTGCCCACTCGCCGCCACCACTGCGCGCTTGAACTCTGCGTCCTCCAGGCCGAATGCCGTGACCCCATTGTCTGGATCGATGGCGCAGGCACCGAGAAAACACACGTCAAAACTGAAGTGGCGCAGTTGCTCCACCGCCGTCAGCCCGATCACACCACCGGCGATTGGATTCAAGCGCCCCCCCAGGAGAATGACTTCGGCACGGGGCAGTTTCATCAGTTGAACCGCAATCAACGGCGAATTGGTGGAGAGGGTCAACTGAAGGCGCGGATCGATGGCGCCAGCAATCGCCAGGTTGGTCGACCCGGCATCGATGAACACATGCTGGCCCGCGCGCAGCAAGGCCGCGGCCGCTTGGCCGAGGCTGCCCTTGCGTGCCGGGTCTTTACGCACGCGTACATCCAGCGACCCTTCGGCAGCCGGCACAAGTATTGCGCCGCCATAAACACGCTTGCATAACCCCGCCGCTGCCAATACCCCCAGGTCACGCCGGATCGAGTGTTCGGACACATTGAATTCGCTGGCCAGGTCAGCCGCGATCACCCGGCCATACCGGGCGAGACGCTGGCTGATCAATTGCTGGCGTTCGCCGGGGAACGCTTCGTGGGGAGAAGTCATGAGATACAACCTGCATAAACGAGCACTAATGATCATTAACGAGCAGATAGTGCCGGTTATGCAGCGAAGCGTCAAACCCGCTCATTCCAGCGAGCGCCTGCACGATAAACGGTCAAGCGTTCCCTGGAACATTCGTGCCCATGCCCACTGGCAGGAAGGGTCGAATTTCTTCGATCTCCTCGGCACTGAGGCGCAACTGCGCGCCGGCAATCAGCCCATCGACCTGCCCGCGACGACGGGCTCCGACGATGGCACCGGTCACCACCGGCTTGCGCAGTACCCAAGCGATGGCGACTGCCGCCGCACTGACCCCGTGCCGTTCGCCAATACCGGCCAAGACCTCGACCAGCGCCAGGTTCGCGCTCAAGCGAGGCTCCTGGAAGTCGGCGCTTCGCGCCTTGCGCCAATCGTCGTCGGGCAACTGGGCGATGCGTTCGCGCGTCATGCTGCCGGAAAGCAGCCCCGATTGGAGAGTGGAATAGGCCAAGACACCCATTCCCGCCTGCTCGCAAAATGGCAGGACGTCTTGCTCGATGTCCCGCATCAAGGCGGAATAAGGCGGCTGGAGTGAAACGATCTCGGTCACCGCCTGGGCCCGCTTGAGTTGCGCGACATCGAAATTGGAGACGCCGATGGCGCGAATTTTCCCCTGTTCGCGGGCGGTGGCCAACGCCGAAAGCGCCTTCTCGAGCCCTTCACTGCTGCCGTCGGTAGGAAAGGCCGGCCAGTGGATCTGATAAAGATCGATGGTTTCGACTTGCAGTCGGCGCAAGCTTGCCTCGACCTCGGCGAGCAACGATCGAGGCGCCAGCGAGTGTGAGATCGCCTTGGTGACCGGGTCCCAGACCAGACTGCCCTTGGTGAACACCAACGGACGCTGCGAAGCCGGCAGCCGACGCAACAGCTGCCCGACCAGTTGCTCGGCATGGCCCAGACCATAAACCGCCGCCGTATCGATCCAGTTCACCCCGCTTTCAACGGCATATTCAAGAGCACCGAGGCTGTCCTCGTCGTCCTGTGCTCCCCAGCTGTATTCCCAGCCGGTGCCAGCAATGGCCCAGGTTCCCAGGCCAATGGGTGAAATCAGCAAGTCCGATGATCCAAGACGATTCTTTTGCATAGCGAGTTCTCCACAGATGATGTGGGCAGTATCCGCGAGGGATCTCATGACGATAAGATGGGTAATCGTATTTGAACTACTGAACTGTATTCATGAGTCAGCACCTCGATCTTTCCGAACTGGATGCCTTTGCCGCCGTCGCTCGCCATCGCAGCTTTCGCAAGGCCGCCGACGAGCGTGGCGTTTCGGCCTCGGCATTGAGCCACGCCATGCGAGCCCTGGAAGCACGCCTGGGTGTCAGGCTGCTCAACCGCACCACGCGCAGCGTTACCCCGACCGAGGCCGGCCACCAGCTATTGGCAACACTGGCCCCTACCCTGCAGCAGGTTGCCGATGCCTTGGCCCAATTGACCTCGCTGCAGGATGTGCCCGCCGGCAAGCTTCGCCTCAATGTGGCGCGTCCGGCGGCGCGTGCGGTATTTGCGAAGGTGCTCGCGCCGTTCGTGGCCAGGTATCCACGCATTCAACTGGACCTGGTCAGCGATGATGGCTTGACCGATATCGTCAACGGCGGCTTTGACGCCGGCGTGCGCTTTGGCGAAAGCCTGGCCGGCGACATGATCGCCGTCCCTGTCGGCCCCCCTCAATCGTTCGTGACCGTAGCCGCGCCAACCTACCTGGCCACGAAGGGAATCGCCCAGGCTCCACGGGACTTGCTCGACCATGCCTGCATCGCCCGGCGTTTTCCCAGCGGCAAACTCTACGCTTGGGAGTATCAGGCAGAGGGACAACCGATCCGTTTGTCCGTCACCGGCCCGCTCATTCTTGAAGACGATGTGCTGATGATCCAGGCGGCGAAAGACGGCGCCGGGATTGCCTACGTCTACGAAGAACTGGCGCGCGACGACCTCCGCAATGGGCATCTCACGGAACTGCTCGCGCAATGGAAAGCGCCGCCAAGCCGGTTTTTTCTCTATTACCCCAGCCGACGCCATGTGCCACCGGCCCTGAAAGCGCTCATCGAGTTCATCCGGGCGGACGATTGGCTAACCTGAAGCCGGCAGGCAAAAAGGGCCAGTTGGGGCCAGTCCATCGTTGACATACTCAACGATGGTCAGAGCGCTTTTTGATGGGTTCGTCATGCTCCCGACTCCCGATCAAAAGGCTTGGGTTGATTGATCGCTTCGGCTAAGCGGCAGCGATCAGCGCGCCTTGTTGGCGCAGATGCGTTTGGAAACGATCGGCATAGTCTTCGACAACGGCATCCCTTACGCTGGCGCGCGCCGCAAGCGCCTCACGCCAAGCCGAAATGCGCGGAAGGCCGTCGAACATCTGGTGTGCGACAGCTGCGTCGATACTCTCGAAGTAACGGAAAAGCGGGGCATAAACCGCATCAACCATTCCAAAGGCCGAGCCATTGAAGAACGGCCCCGCGCCTATTTCTGACTCCAGTTTGCCGAGCCGTTCGCGAAATGCGGTGCGCTTGGCATCTGCGGTCGCCGAGTCACGAGCGTGGAGAAACTGCCAGGCTTCAGCTTGAGTCTGCGACGCGAACTCGATCCACGCGCGATTCCGCGCGCGAGCTAACGCATCAATGGGGTACATCGGCGCGCCACCTTGGGTTTCGTCGAGGTACTCGCAGATGACCATGCTTTCGAATAGGCTCGCGTCTTGCGCATTGTCCTGGCGCACCTTGAGCACCGGGACCTTGCCGGTTGGCGAAATTGCCAGGAACCAGTCTGGCTTGGCTGATAAATCGACATCTATCCGATCGAATTGGATGCCCTTTTCAAGAAGCACAATCGCGGCGCGCTGTACGAATGGGCATAGTGGGTGGCTTATTAGCGTAAGAGCGTTCATTGCTTTTAGTGGCTCTGGAGGGTTTATCAAGCGGAAACAGCGGCAGAGGTTTCCCGCGTACCGCTGTTTGCACAGTCTGGATTGGACTCGTTCGTCGCCAAGTGCTGAGGCGGACGTTCAGTACCTGATTAACCCAGCCCAGGCAATGTTGCATTCGCGCAATGCTTGAGCTGCGCGCTTAGCCATTCAGCAGGCGGCCGCCGTCAAGGACGATTTCAGAGCCGACCGTCCAGCGCGACTCGTCGGATGCCAGATACAGCACTGCTTTGGCCACCTCGTCGGAGGTACCGAAGCGCCCAAGCGGAATGGTTGCCGCGATCTCTTTGTTAAGCTGCTCGCGATAAGCTTCCGCAATACCGAGCTTGTCGTAAAGCGGAGTCTCGACGGGGCCAGGGCTCACTGCGTTGACACGGATGCCACGGCCCAGCAATTCGGTCGAGAGCGTCTTCGACATGTTCAGCAATGCGGCCTTCGTTGCGGCATACACGGACGAGCGATCCGCGCCTGCATGCGCGCTTACGGAAGTTGTCAACACTACGCAAGCAGGATTTGCGAAGACCGGCAACAGCGCCTGCATCAGGAAGTACGGCCCTTTGACGTTGATGTCGAAAGAACGGTCGAACATATCTTCCGTCCATTCCTCAATGGGCAGCCAGACGGATACGCCGGCATTGAGGAAGGCAACGTCGAGTTGGCCATAGTGTTCCTTGATGACTTGTGCCAGCTCCTTTTGTGCTGCAACGCTGGCCGAGTCGGCGCGCAGCACCGGCACTTCCGGGCCCAGTTCGGCCTGGGCCTTTGCAATCGAATCGGGGTTGACACCCGTTACGATCACGCGAGCACCCTCTGCCAGGAACTGCTTTGCCGTTTCCAGCCCGATGCCACTGGTGCCGCCAGTGATGAGAGTACGTTTACCTTGCAAGCGCGACATTTGAATTCTCCGGTGAATGACGACCACCGCGGTCGACGTGGAGAAATATGCGCTTATGCCCTGTAGCGGATAAGACTGCTTATTCGTATATGATTCATGCAAATCAGGCATGAATCGAGGTGGAGAAGTGGACCGATTTCTTTTGATGACGTGCTTCGCGCGTGCTGTAGAAACGGGGAGCTTTTCGGCGGCAGGACGCGATCTAGGGCTGGGGCAGCCCAATGTAAGCCGCTATGTAGCGGCTCTGGAGGATCATTTGCAGACGCGCTTGCTCCACCGGTCTACGCGCAAGCTATCCTTGACGCCGGAGGGCGAACGCTACTATGCAGACATCCGGCGCATTCTGGATGCGGTGGATGAATCCGAGTCGTCCTTCAGGAACAACGTCGAGCCATCGGGCCTCTTGCGCGTAGCCTGTCCGACAGCTCTCGCACACGCGTTTGTGCTGCCGCATGTGCCGGCCTTTTTGGAACGCTACCCTCAATTGAACTTGGATCTCCAACTCAACGATCGATACGTAGACCTGGTCAATGAAGGCACCGAACTCGCCATTCGCATAGGACATCTGGAGGACAGCACCTTGCGCGCCCGGCGTCTTGGTTGGTACGACCGGGTCTTCGTCGCCAGCAAGGACTACTTGGCTAAACGCGGAGTTCCGCAGATCCCGGATGATCTACGCGACCACGATTGCATTATCTACACCTTACTGTCGTCCGGGGCGACCTGGCGATTCCGGGACGCGGACATTCCGATTGCCGGCAGGCTCAGGGTCAACTCGCCCGACGCTGTGAGTGCGGCGGTCGTGGCAGGCCTGGGTGTGGCGCATGGACCTGCGTGGCTCTTTGAGGATGGGCTGAACAGCGGGAGATTACAGTTCATTCTCACCGACCATGCGGCTCCTCCTGTCCCCGTGCAAATGGTTTATGTCGCCAATAGACTGCTCCCCACGCGGGCTATCGTGTTCATGGATTTTATGGCTGAGGTGTTTTCAAAGATTCCAGCCTTGAACGGCAGCACCCCTGTGCCGACTCTATAAGACAAGACGACAAAACGTGCTCCCTGACGCTCTTGCCTAAGGCTGCGCTGACCGGGCCGAAATACCGGCTGGAGTCATCGTCAAACAAAAAAAAGCCCCGCGACCGAGGACGGTGCGGGGCAAGGGAATTGGTTGGTTGCGGCCAACCAAAGGAGCACGGTGAAGAATGTTTACGGGCCGGTCAGATGCATTCCTGTGCGGCGCGTTCGAAACTCGAAGGCAGAAGGTTGGAGGCCAACAAGTGCCGCTCGTAGATGAATACCTTGCCGCCGTCGCCAACCTTGTAGGCTTCCAGCACGTTGTCCGCCGACACTTTGCTCGGCACCACGATGCGGTAGCTGCGCTGGGTCTGCGAGACCACCGGGTTCAAGGCATTGCCCTGCAGCTTCGGTACGACGCATTCGGCGTATTGGGCCGGCGTCTTGCTGGTCTGCAAGGTCAGGGTCGGATCGTTCGGTGCCGAGGCACAACCGGCCAGCAACCATGGGGAAAACGCCAGGGGAAGAAAAAATAAACGGCGCATGGGTTGGGGTCCTGAAAATAAAATACGGGCTGCGTGTTCGATGGCGCTGATTTTCCAACGATTGCCGGCAAAGCAGAACTTGCATTTCGTAATGGTCACTATTACTGCTAGCAATAGTTGCAAGCCGAGAAAGATTGATGAGGCCTATCCATGAGAACGTTTGATCTGATTCGCGACGCGGTATTGCCCGACTTCCGTGAGCGGGTGGCTGACTACCTGATCCAGTACGAAAGCGTGCTGTTGAGCAACACAGAACCCGACCCGGAGCTCAAGCGGGCCACGGCCCATCAACTGCGCGGTTATCTGCGCGGGTTGAACACCACTCGGGTATTGGGCATGGCGGATTGGGAGGAGCTGGATCGGCGGGTGGTGGACACCTGGCTTCAGTGACCGGCCGGACGTGCGGGAATGTGTTCGATTCAGGGTGTCGAGGGCGATTGCTCCCGCCGGGCTGGGCTGCGATCTCTCGCCGGCTGCGGCCCGACACTGGCTTGCGCCCTGTCCACCAGCCGTTGCACCCAGGCGGCGTCCTGGTCATTGACCACTCCATAGCGGTTCGGCGGTAAAAACTTCCAGTGATGGGCGGCCTCCTCCAGACGCTTGAGTTCATCGGCAGACATCCAGTACGGCGTATCCACCAATGGCATCGGCGTACCGTCGAAACGCCGGCCCAACTGCAGGTTCGTGCCGGGGGCGAAAGCAATCGCCAGTTGCTGCTGGGGTTGCAGCAGCTTGTCCGATGCAGGCATTTGCCCTACCCGTGCGTAGCTGAAGTTGCCCGGATATTGCTCCTTGAGCACCAGCCAATGCCCCGCTGCGGTCCGGGCCAGGATCCATTGCGACACGCCGCTGTCTTGCACGCATTTCAGCTTGCCGTCGGTCCATTGCATGAGGGTGTTGCAGTCCGGATCATAGTCGTTGGACCACAGGCTGATGCCGCGGATGAGGGTGTGGTGTTCGAGTTCGACCAGCCCTTGATCGGGCATCGATTGCCAATAACGCTTGGTCGGGTCGCGCTTATCGCGCAAGTAGTTATGCAGGACCCAGGCAGCCATGAATAGCAAGGTGACGAGCACAAGCCAGCCAAGGGAATCCCCCACGATCCGGTCAAGGTCGACGCCTGGGGCGGATAATCCCTGATAGACCAACAGCCCCAGTAAAAACGCGATGCCCGGCAACACCGGGCCCAGGCACAACGGCGGCACCAGCACCATGATCCAGCTGAAGCGATGCATGGTCGCACGCTCACGCGCCCAGGCCTGCTCCTGCGCCAGCATCGGCGCCCGCTCCCGTGGGCCGATGTCAGGATCGGGCGTCTGGAAACGCATGTACAGGGTGTAGGTGTCATCGTTCATGGATCGTCTCTGGTTGGGGCGCGCGGTAGGAGCTGTCGAGCGGAGCGAGGCTGCGATCTTTTCCCAGCCACTTGAGTCTCAAGCGAAAGATCAAAAGATCGCAGGCTTCGCCAGCGCCTACAGAGCCCAGCGGGAGCAAGCTCACTCGCTTCGGTGGTGGGTCAGTGAGTTCCAGCATTGGCCCCCTGCTGATACTCCCGAGGCGTGCAGCCGAATTCGCGGCGAAACACCGTGTGCAGGTATTGCGCCGATTTGAAGCCGCAATTCTGGGCGATATCGGCAATCGGTGCGTCGGTGTTTTCCAGCCCGTTGGCGGCGGCGGTCAGTTTGAAGCGCAGGATTTCATCGTGAACGCTGCAGCCCCGTTCCTTGCGAAAATGCGCTTCCAGCGATGAGCGCGAAATCCCTACATAAGCCGCCACCTGGGCCGTCTTGATGCCCTGGCAGGCGTATTGGCGGATGAAGAGCAGTGCCTGCATGACATAAGGGTTGCCCAACGGTTGATGCAGGCTCGACACCTGCACATTGATGGCATCCGGTGGGATCAGAATCTGCGTGCCCGTGGACGGCATGCCGTGCAGCATTTGGTGGAGCAAGCGTGCGGCGGTCCGGCCCATGGTCTCGGTGCCCTGGATCACCGAGCTCAACGGCACCCGCGTCAGGCTGCGGGTCAGCGGGTCGTTGTCGATGCCGATCAACGCCACTTGCTCCGGCACGGCGATCCCGGCGGTCAGGCAGGCTTGCAGCAGTTGTCGGGCGCGGGCGTCGCTGACGGCGATGATGCCGATGGGCTTGGGCAGGCTTTGCAGCCAGGCGATCTGCTGTTCGACGGCGCTGTCCCAGAGCGGTGCGCTGGTGCCCATACCGCGATAGACCTCAGCCTGCAGGCCGTCGCGCTGCACCAGCCGGCGAAAGGCTTTCTCCCGCTCCTGGGCCCAGCGATTGGCTTGTGCTTCAGGCAGGCTGAAACAGGCGAAGCGGGTCAGCCCGGCCTCGATCAGGTGCTCGTAGGCCAACCTCATCAACGCGTCATTGTCGGTGGCGACATAGGGAATGCCCTTCGGGTAGGCGCGTTCATCCTGATAGGAACCGCCCACCGCCACCACCGGCAGCTTGATCCCGGCCAGCGCCTCGCCGATCAGCGGGTCATCAAAGTCGGCAATGATCCCGTCGCCCTGCCAACGCTCGATGCCTTTCAGGCGGCAGAGAAAATCCTCCTCGAGAAACAAGTCCCAGGACGCACGCGTGCTGCTCAAGTAGTTGCCGATACCGCTGATGATGCCGCGGTCGTAGATCTTGCTGCCATTGAACAACAGCGCGATGCGGTGAACGGGCGGGACGGTTTTCATTGGTTTAACCCTGTGCCGGTGGACACAGACTAGGCGCGCGGCCGACGAATCTCAATACTCAAAATCGAACTGCCCGTTGGTGATTTTCATAATCAGCAGCCACGGGG
This sequence comes from Pseudomonas sp. R151218B TE3479, assembly GCF_053629195.1. Taxonomy (NCBI): domain Bacteria; kingdom Pseudomonadati; phylum Pseudomonadota; class Gammaproteobacteria; order Pseudomonadales; family Pseudomonadaceae; genus Pseudomonas; species Pseudomonas sp. R151218B TE3479. The sequence goes on along the minus strand of NZ_JBRJHV010000001.1, from coordinate 3,808,694 downwards.
CCGGCGTTAGTATCGAGACACCGCCAAGAATAAAAAGGAAACTCGCACATGCCGTACTTCCCCGGTGTCGACAAGATTCGCTACGAGGGCCCCGCCAGCGATTCGCCGCTTGCCTTCCGTCACTACGACGCCAACAAACTGGTGCTCGGCAAACCCATGCGCGAACACCTGCGCATGGCGGTCTGCTATTGGCATACCTTCGTCTGGCCGGGGTCGGATGTGTTCGGCTCCGGCACGTTCAAGCGCCCGTGGCAGCACGCCGGGGATCCGATGGAAGTGGCCATCGGCAAGGCCGAAGCGGCCTTCGAGTTCTTTTCCAAGCTGGGCATCGACTATTACTGTTTCCACGACACCGATGTCGCCCCGGAAGGTAGCTCGCTCAAGGAGTACCGCAACCACTTCGCCCAGATGATCGACCACCTGGAACGCCATCAGGAGCAGACCGGGATCAAGTTGCTGTGGGGCACCGCCAACTGCTTCAGCAACCCGCGCTTTGCCGCAGGCGCCGCCAGCAACCCCGATCCGGAAGTGTTCGCCTGCGCCGCCGCCCAAGTGTTCAGCGCCATGAACGCCACCCAACGCCTCAAAGGCTCCAACTACGTATTGTGGGGCGGTCGCGAAGGCTACGAAACCCTGCTCAATACCGATTTGAAACACGAGCGCGAGCAACTGGGCCGGTTCATGCGCATGGTGGTGGAGCACAAGCACAAGATCGGCTTCAAAGGCGACCTGCTGATCGAACCCAAGCCCCAGGAGCCGACCAAGCACCAGTACGATTACGACAGCGCCACGGTGTTCGGCTTCCTGCAGCAGTTCGGCCTTGAAAACGAGATCAAGGTCAACATCGAAGCCAACCACGCCACCCTCGCCGGGCACAGCTTCCACCACGAGATCGCCACAGCCGTCTCCCTGGGGATCTTCGGCAGCATCGACGCCAACCGCGGCGATCCGCAAAACGGCTGGGACACCGACCAGTTCCCCAACAGCGTCGAAGAAATGACCCTGGCCACCTACGAAATCCTCAAGGCTGGCGGGTTCGGCAATGGTGGGTTCAACTTCGATTCCAAGGTCCGGCGCCAGAGCTTGGACGAGATCGACCTGTTCCACGGCCATGTCGCCGCCATGGACGTCCTCGCCCTCGCCCTGGAGCGCGCGGCAGCCATGGTACAGAACGATCAGCTGCAACAGTTCAAGGACCAGCGCTACGCAGGCTGGCAGCAACCGTTTGGCAAGGCGGTGCTGGCCGGCGACTTCAGCCTGGAATCGCTGGCCGAGCACGCCTTTACCAACGAGCTCAATCCCCAGGCGGTCAGCGGTCGCCAGGAAATGCTCGAGAACGTGGTCAACCGGTTTATCTACCCCTGACAAATGTGGCGAGGGGATTTATCCCCGCTGGGCTGCGAAGCAGCCCTCCGGAAGAACGAACTGATTTGTCTGCCCCACCAAAGAGGCCGTTACATTCTCGCGACAAATCTGTGCCCACGGCGCCTCGCAACGCTCTACAGTTCTACCCGGTATCACGCTCATCGTCAGGCAGTGTCTTTCAAACAACAATAAAAGGACGCACTACATGAAAACATTCAAACGTACCCTGCTCGCCGGCGCCCTCGCCCTGCTCTCGCTTCCGGTCATGGCCGATGCGGCCCATCCGAAAATCGGTTTCTCCATCGATGACCTGCGCCTGGAACGCTGGTCGCGGGACCGTGACTATTTCGTCGCGGCGGCGGAAAAACTCGACGCCAAGGTCTTCGTCCAGTCCGCCGATGCCAACGAGCAGAAGCAGATCTCCCAGATCGAAAACCTGATCTCCCGTGGCGTCGATGTAATCGTCATCGTGCCGTTCAACGCCACCGTGCTGACCAACGCCGTCGCCGAAGCCAAGAAGGCCGGGATCAAGGTCGTGTCCTACGATCGACTGATCCTCAATGCCGATATCGACGCCTACATTTCCTTCGATAACGAAAAGGTCGGCGAGATGCAGGCCAGTGGCGTGCTGAAAGCCGCGCCCAAGGGTAATTATTTCCTGCTCGGTGGCGCGCCCACGGACAACAACGCCAAGGTCTTGCGCGAAGGCCAGATGAAGGTGCTGCAACCGGCCATCGACAAGGGTGATATCAAGATTGTCGGCCAGCAGTGGGTGAAGGAATGGAACCCCACCGAAGCCTTGAGCATCGTGGAAAACGCCCTGACCCGGAACAACAACAAGATCGATGGCATCGTCGCCTCCAACGACGCCACCGCCGGCGGCGCCATCCAGGCCCTGGCCGCACAGAAACTGGCCGGCAAGGTGCCGATCTCGGGCCAGGACGCCGACCTCGCGGCGGTCAAGCGGGTGATCGATGGCACCCAGACCATGACCGTCTACAAGCCGCTGAAGCTGATCGCCTCGGAAGCCGCCAAGCTTTCGGTGCAACTGGCGCGTAACGAGAAACCGGCCTTCAGCTCGCAATATGACAATGGCAGCAAGAAAGTCGACACCATCCTGCTCACCCCTACGCCGTTGACCAAGGACAACATCGACCTGCTGGAAAAGGACGGGTTCTATACCAAGGCGCAGATCGCCGGGCAGTGATCTGGGCGCACGTCCTGGGTTAAGCAAAGTCCCTGTGGGAGCGAGCTTGCTCGCGATGGCGGCAGCCCATCCAATATGGATGCAAGCTGAAACACCGCTATCGCGAGCAAGCTCGCTCCCACAGGGGGCTGATCGACTTCAGGGTTCCTGCGTATGTGTGAGCCCATTCTCATGAGTCATGCCATGTCCGATTACCTGCTGCAAATGAACGGCATCGTCAAAACCTTTGGCGGTGTCAAAGCCCTGAACGGCATCGACATCAAGGTCAGGCCCGGGGAGTGCGTCGGCCTGTGCGGTGAAAACGGCGCGGGCAAATCCACGTTGATGAAAGTGTTGTCGGCGGTCTACCCCTACGGCACCTGGGAAGGCGAGATCATTTGGGCCGGCCAGCCGCTCAAGGCGCAGTCCATCAGCGAAACCGAAGCCGCCGGGATCGTCATCATTCACCAGGAACTGACCCTCGTCCCCGACCTGTCAGTGGCGGAAAACATCTTCATGGGCCACGAGCTGACACTGCCCGGCGGACGCATGAACTACCCGGCGATGATCCACCGTGCCGAAGCCCTGATGCGTGAACTCAAGGTCCCGGACATGAACGTGTCGCTGCCGGTTTCCCAGTACGGCGGCGGCTACCAGCAATTGGTGGAGATCGCCAAGGCACTGAACAAGCAAGCACGGCTGCTGATCCTCGACGAGCCCTCCTCCGCCCTGACCCGCTCGGAAATCGAAGTGCTGCTGGACATCATCCGCGACCTCAAGGCCAAGGGCGTTGCCTGCGTGTACATCTCCCACAAGCTCGATGAAGTGGCCGCCGTGTGCGACACCATTTCGGTGATCCGCGACGGCAAACACATCGCCACCACCGCCATGACCGACATGGACATCCCGAAGATCATCACCCAGATGGTCGGACGGGAAATGAGCAACCTCTACCCCACCGAACCCCATGACATCGGCGAGGTGATTTTCGAAGCGCGCCACGTCACCTGCTACGACGTCGACAACCCCAAGCGCAAACGGGTCGACGATATTTCCTTCGTCCTCAAGCGCGGGGAAATCCTTGGCATCGCCGGGCTGGTCGGCGCCGGTCGTACGGAACTGGTCTCGGCGCTGTTCGGCGCCTACCCCGGTCGCTACGAGGGCGAAGTCTGGCTGGAAGGCAAGCAGATCGACACGCGCACGCCCCTCAAGTCGATCCGCGCCGGCCTGTGCATGGTCCCCGAAGACCGCAAGCGCCAAGGCATCATCCCGGACCTGGGCGTAGGCCAGAACATCACCCTGGCGGTGCTGGACAACTATTCGAAAATGACCCGCATCGACGCCGAAGCCGAACTGGGCAGCATCGACAAGGAAATCGCGCGCATGCACCTCAAGACCGCGAGCCCGTTCCTGCCGATCACCAGCCTCTCCGGCGGCAACCAGCAAAAAGCCGTGCTGGCGAAGATGCTGCTGACCAAACCCCGCGTGCTGATCCTCGACGAACCGACCCGCGGCGTGGATGTCGGTGCCAAGTATGAGATCTACAAATTGATGGGCGCGCTGGCGGCCGAGGGCGTGTCGATCATCATGGTTTCGTCGGAGCTGGCCGAAGTGCTGGGAGTCTCTGACCGCGTCCTGGTAATCGGCGACGGCCAGTTGCGCGGCGACTTCATCAACCACGAACTCACCCAGGAACAAGTGCTCGCCGCCGCACTCAGCCATCCCGACGGCCATAACAATAATGATCGGAAGTCCGCGTAGATGAATCAGGTCAAACAGCTGTTTTCCCGCTACAAAATGCTCGCCCTGGTGATCGCCGTGGCGATCATCTGGCTGTTCTTCAGTTGGCAGACCGACGGCGGGTTCGTGACCCCGCGCAACCTCTCCAACCTGCTGCGGCAGATGTCCATCACCGGGATTCTTGCCTGCGGCATGGTGCTGGTGATCATCAGCGGTGAGATCGACCTGTCGGTGGGCTCGCTACTTGGACTGCTGGGGGGCCTGGCGGCGATCCTCGATGTGGTTTATCACATCCCGCTGCTGGCGAACTTGAGCCTGGTGGCCCTGTGCGGTTTGGTGATTGGCTTGGGCAACGGCTACATGACCGCCTACCTGCGCATTCCGTCGTTCATTGTCGGACTGGGTGGCATGCTCGCGTTTCGCGGCATCCTGCTGGGAGTGACCGGCGGCACCACCATCGCCCCGGTGTCACCGGAACTGGTCTACGTCGGCCAAGGTTATTTGCCGCACACGGTCGGGACCGGGCTTGGCATCCTGCTGTTCGCCCTGACCCTGTTCCTGACCTGGAAACAGCGGCGCAACCGCGCCCTCCATGGCCTGGCGGCCCACTCATTGGTGCGTGACGTATTGCGCGTGGTGGTGATCGGCGCGGTGCTGGCCGGGTTCGTCTATACCCTCAACAGCTACGACGGCATCCCGGTACCGGTGCTGCTCCTGCTGATCCTACTGGGGGTGTTCAGCTACGTCACCAGCCAGACCGTGTTTGGCCGACGCGTCTACTCGGTGGGCAGCAACATGGAAGCCACGCGCCTGTCCGGCATCAACGTGCAGGCAGTGAAACTGTGGATCTTCGGCATCATGGGCGTGATGTGCGCCCTCGCCGGCGTGGTCAACACCGCACGCCTGGCCGCCGGCTCACCCTCGGCCGGCAACATGGGCGAACTCGACGCCATCGCCGCCTGCTTCATTGGCGGCACCTCCATGCGCGGCGGTTCCGGCACCGTCTACGGCGCCCTCCTCGGCGCGCTGGTGATCACCAGCCTGGACAACGGCATGTCGATGCTCGATGTCGACAGTTATTGGCAGATGATCGTCAAAGGCAGCATTCTGGTGCTGGCGGTGTGGGTGGATGTGAGTACGCGGACGGGGCGGCGTTGAGGGGGCCTTCATTTTCTGGCAAACGCCATTTAATGCGCCGCAGTCTCAACCGCTTTCGGATCAGCGACCTCAATCCAGCCCTTGCGCAAGTAATCCTGCGCGACAATCTTGCGGATCATGAAACAGTAAACGAAATGCAGCAGCGCCGTAGCCCCAGCCATCCATTGCGGTCCCGCCACAAGCCCGATCGCCACGATGCCGAGCCAGATCGACAAGTGTCGCCAGAGCCCTGCGAAAAACAGATAGATCACGCCCAAGAACAGAATCGCCAACACCTGGAACGCGTCCACCTCTTCAACTTGATCACTGTCCGGGCTCTTGAAATAGCGTGCCATGTACCACTCCTTCGTTAGAAACTTCCGTTTTCAAGTTGCTGTACCCACCCAGCGTCAAGCACGGCCAGCGGGCTACACTAGCTGCGCGCGGGCCATGCCGACAACTAAAAGCAATACAGGGATCACCAGTGATTAAATCAGCGCAAGAACTGACGGTACGGCAACTTTCAGAGCTTCCGCCAGGAATCCTGCAGCTGGAAGCAGAGTCAGTTACAGAAGGTTTTAGGTTTCTTACTCGCTTGATCAGCGATTGGAAAAACGGGGCCAATCGATTCGATCAACCAGGGGAGTGCTTTCTAGGCGTCTTCCGCCACGGGCATCTGATTGCCGTTGGCGGACTTTCATATGATCCCTATGCAGGTCCGGGTGTCGGAAGATTACGCAGGGTATATGTCAGGCGGGCCTCAAGGCGCCTGGAGGTGGGTAGATTCCTGGTGGAACATCTCTTGAAACATGCAGCGCCACGATTCCGAGCCGTGCGCCTCTCTACAGACACCCTGGAGGGCGCAACATTTTACCTTCGCTGTGGATTCGAACCGATACAGGATGACTTCGCCACTCATGTGAAGTTATTTGAACGGACGATGAAGCCAGCGCCTTACCTCTGATGATCGGCCTCATCCACGATGTTTAACGTCATGATAAAAATCGAGAGTCTAGCGAGGTCGGACGAAACATGCTCATCGAACCTTTCGTTATCAACATCCCGGAACACGCCCTGGAAGACCTGCGGCACCGTCTGAAGTACACCCGGTTACCAGAACCGCTGGCCGGGCAAGGTTGGCGCGAAGGCATGGACACGGAGGTGCTGCGGGAACTGCTCGCCTATTGGTCGGACACGTTCGATTGGCGCGCCCAGGAAACAGCGCTGAACCGCCTGCCGCAATTTGTCGCCGACATCGGTGGGCAAAGGGTGCACTTCATTCATCAACGGGGCGTCGGGCCGAGTCCGAGACCGTTGATCCTTACCCATGGCTGGCCCGGCTCGTTCATCGAAATGCAGCGCATCATCCCGCTGCTGACGGACCCGGCCAGCCATGGGGGTGATCCTGCGGACGCCTTCGATGTGGTGGTGCCGTCGCTGCCCGGCTACACCTTTTCCGCACCGTTCCGGCAATCCGGCATGGGGCCCTATGAAGTGGCGGGCTTGTGGAGTGAATTGATGAGCGGGCTGGGTTATGAACGATTCGGCGTCCAGGGCGGGGACATCGGCGCGGGTGTGTCGACGTGGTTGGGCGTGCGTTTTCCCGAGCGGGTCACGGGCATTCACCTCAACTATATTCCGGGTTCCTATCGCCCTCCCCTTGGCGAAAACGAGCCAGCGCCGACCGAGGCAGAAACGGTCTTCCTGCAACGCGCGGCGGCATTTGCCGATGCCGAAGGCGCCTATGGGCACATTCAGCGAACCAAACCGCAGAGCCTGGCGGTGGGCCTGAATGACTCCCCGGCTGGGCTATTGGCGTGGATGGGGGAAAAGATCCTGTCCTGGTGTGATGACAGCCCCGCTATTGACCGAGAATGGTTGCTGACCAATGTGACGCTGTACTGGCTGACGCACTGTATCGGCTCGTCGTTTCGCCAATACGTGGAGGGCAGCAAGCGGCCGTTGCAGTTCAACAGCGGGGAGCGTTTGAAGCCGCCAGTTGGGGTGGCGCTGTTTCCTAGGGAACTGCCCATGCCACCCAGGAGCTGGGTGGAACGCTGCTGCGTGGTGAAACGCTGGACCGAGATGCCTCAGGGTGGTCACTTTGCCGCGTTGGAACAGCCGGAGTTGTTAGCGGAGGATATCAGGGCGTTTTTTCGGGATTACCGCTGAATCTCGCCATAGAGATCAGGTGCAGGATGTGTCTAGCATGATATGGCGCTGAGCCAATGTGGGAGGCCAATGTGGGAGCGAGCTTGCTCGCGATGGCGGCGGCACAGTCAATATCCTTGCAGGCTGAAATACCGCTTCGCGAGCAAGCTCGCTCCCACAGGAGACTTGAGTCAGCAGGGAAGCGGGTTATAGGGGCGTTTTGTAGCGTGGCCAATAGCGATCCGAAAATCTCGTAGGAATTTACACCCTGTGGCGAGGGAGCTTGCTCCCGCTGGGCTGCGAAACGGCCCCAAACCGGCCGCCGCGTTTCGCCAGACAGACCGCCGGCACTGGTTTTACGGCGGCTGCGCCACCGAGCGGGAGCAAGCTCCCTCGCCACGGAGGACGGGGGCGTCCTACAGGCCGGTTGTGGGTACCGGGATCGACTTCTATAGTTGGGTTCGTCGCTGGCTTTGGTCAGTGGCTGGGTTTCGCAGCCCGACAGATACGGTAGCAACCAAGCATCATAAAAGTGACAATGAGCGCCTTTGGCGTTCGACGTCATTTTATGGTGGCTGTGTGTGGGAGATCTTCGGGTCTGCCGGGTTCCTTCGTATCCTCGGTCTGCGAACCCACGCGCAGCTACCACCCATTCGTTTCGCAGCGGATCGAAGTAGCTTTTTCTTGATACGAAGAATGAGTAACTATTGCCATGAATCAACGCGATCAACGCTTCACACCTCTTACCCAAACCGCCACCACCCACCCCGTCCTACTGATCGACACCCACGCCCCACTGCCCGAACTCCATGCCTGTGCCGGCGAACGCCTGCACGCCACGCTCGACTACCTCACCTTGGTGGCCTGCGGCAGCCTGCGTGACTCGGCAGCGAGCGACATCAACACCCTCACCAATGTCGCCCGGATCCTGGTGCAGGATGTCGCGGATGTGTTCGGCGTGATCGAGCGCCGCGGGCTCGAAGGCTGAACCATTGTGGGAGCGGGCTTGCTCGCGAAAGCGGAGTGCCAGTCAACTTAACTGCTGAATGTTAAACCGTCTTCGCGAGCAAGCTCGCTCCCACAGGGGAATGGCGTTAGCCCGAGAATTTCTCAGGCGTTTACCTTCCGTGGCGAGGGAGCTTGCTCCCGCTGGGTTGCGTAGCGACCCCAAGCTGACTGAATGGGATCGATCTGATGCACCGAGGTGCCGGGTTTTAGGGCTGCTGCTCAGCCCAGCGGGAGCAAGCTCCCTCGCCACAGCTGTTAACCGCCCTCACCCAAACAGAGCTCATCTAGCCCAGTTGTCGGCGCACGGCCAGTTCCACGCCGCGGATTTCCGCCAGGCCCTTGAGGCGGCCGATCAGTGAGTAGCCGGGATTGCTCTTGCGGTGCTGATCGTCCAGCAGTTGATGCCCATGGTCTGGACGCAGCGGCAAGCGCGGGCCGCCTTCGCGTTCACGTCGGCGCTCTTCAGCCACCAAGGCGCCGATGACCCCGACCATGTCGACGTCGCCGTCCAGGTGATGGGCTTCATGGAAGCTGCGTGGGTCGGTTTCCCGGCGGGTTGAACGCAGGTGAGTGAAGTAGATGAACGGCGCAAAGTGCTTGGCCATCGCCACCAGGTCGTTGTCTTCGCGCACACCATAGGAACCCGTGCAGAACGTCAGGCCATTGGCCGGGCTTGGCGCGGCATCCAGCAGCCATCGGGCGTCTTCGGCGGTGGACAGGATGCGTGGCAAGCCGAGCAGTGCCCGGGGCGGGTCGTCCGGGTGGATTGCCATGCGCACACCCACCGCCTCGGCAACCGGGATCACCGCACGTAGAAAATACCCCAGGTGTTCGCGCAACTTGGCCTCGTCGATGTCGGCGTAGGTGCGCAGCAAGTCACGGAAGTTGTCCAGGCTGTAGTGTTCCTCCGCACCGGGCAAGCCCGCAATCAGGGTATTGACCAGGGTTTCGCGCCGGGCCGGCGTCAGTTGTTCGAAGTAGGCCTTGGCCTGCTGGATGTCCTCGACGCTGTATTCAGCCTGCGCGCCCGGGCGCTGAAGGATGAACAGGTCGAAGGCGGCGAACGCGGTTTGATCGAAACGCAAGGCCCAGCCGCCATCCGCCAGTTCGAAAGACAAATCGGTTCGGGTCCAGTCCAGCACCGGCATGAAGTTGTAGCAGACGATATCGATACCGCAGCTCGCCAGGTTGCGCACACTTTGCTGGTAGTTGGCGATGTACTCGTCACGCCGCCCGCAACCGCGCTTGATGTCTTCATGCACCGGAATGCTTTCCACCACCGACCAGCTCAGGCCGGCCGCTTCGATCATCTGCTTGCGCGCCGCGATGGCATCTACCGGCCATACTTCACCATTGGGAATTTCGTGCAACGCGGTAACGATACCGGTCGCACCGGTCTGGCGGATGTCCGCCAGGGAGATCGGGTCTTTGGGGCCGAACCAACGCCATGTCTGTTCCATGTTCTTCTCCTTGTGATCAGTTGGGTGCGGCAAAAGTGGGTAAAAGGCTGCCGATACCGTCGCGGACCAAGGCGTCATAGGCGCCTTGCACTGCATCGCGAAACGCCGCGCGAGTCGACAACTCAGCGGGGAAGACTTCATCCATATCCAGAAAAGCCTTCACCAGCGACGAGCCTTCGAATCGTCCCGCAAGATCGGCGAAGGTGGCGCTCAACGGGTCATCGATCAACTGCGCCGAATCGGCGGACAACGGCTGCGTGCAGTAGCGAATCCAGGCGGCGATGCCCAATGCGATGCAGGCGATGCCACGTCCCTGGTCAAGCAGTTGCTGCGCACCCAGCAACCAGCGTTGCGGCAGTTTCTGCGAACCGTCCATGGCGATCTGGCGCAGGCGATGTTGCAGGCTGTCATTGGCAAACCGTGCCTTTAGATCGTGGGCATAGACCGCAAGGTCGATACCCGCAGGCATGTCCAGCGTGGGCGCTGCCTCGTCGGCCATGTAACGCCCGATCAGGTGCAGCAGGTTCACGTCACTGACGGCCTCGAACACCGTTTCGTGACCGACCAGCAGTCCCACATAGGCCAGCAACGAATGGCTGCCATTGAGCATGCGCAACTTCATTGTTTCGAACGGGCGCACGTCGTCGACCATCTGCACCCCTTCCACTTCCCAGTCCGGACGGCCAAGGGGGAAGTGATCCTCGATCACCCACTGGCTGAAGCTTTCACAGACCACTGCCGCCGGGTCGTGACAGTCCAGTTGCTCCAGCCGGCGGAAGGACTCACCGTCCATCGCAGGCACAATGCGGTCGACCATGCAGCTGGGGAATGCCACCTGTTGCTCGACCCACTGTGCCAGTGCCTTATCCTGCAACGCCGCCAATGCGCTGACCGCCTGGCGGGTGCGCTGGCCGTTGTCGGGCATGTTGTCACAGCACAACACAGTGAAGGCCGGAATACCCGCAGCGCGGCGCCGGCGCAGGGCTTCAAGGACGATGCCGGGGGCCGAGCGCGGCGCTTGCGGATGAGCGAGGTCATGGGCAATCGCCGGGTCTTCGCTGCGCAGTTGCCCCGAAGACGGACTCAGGCAATAACCCTTTTCAGTGACCGTGAGCGTGACGATCCGCGTTTGCGGCGCGGCCATGCAGTGCAACAGTTGCTCCAGGTCGGAACCGCCCTCGCCCACATACAAGGCCTGGCGCAGCACCCCGATCTCGCGCAGCGTCACTTGCTCGCGGTCGCGGTATTCGGCCACATGGTAGCGACCGTCCTGCTCGCGCAATTGCTCGACCAAGGTGCGATTGGAGCGCAGGTTGGCGCTGCACACGCCCCAGTCGCTTTCACCCTGGCGATTGAGATGGCGTTGCAGGTAGACCGCCTGGTGCGCGCGATGAAACGCGCCCAGGCCCAGGTGCACGATACCGATCTGCGCTGCAGTGCCGGTGCAAGGTACACGTTTCACAACAGGCATCGACTCACTCCTTCTGTTCAGGAACGGCCCAGGGCCGAAACAGGCTGCGGGCTTTGTGCCGCCGCGTTACCGGTATCCGCCACCGACAGCGGTTTAACGTAGCGCGCGACACACACGGCACCGATCACGGTCAGCAGCCCCGCCAGCAGGAACGCACTGGTGAACGAACCAGTGAACTGCACCAAAAAGCCCGTCAGGGTCGGGCCGACAATGCCCGAGGTGTTCGCCAGAAAGTGCATGAAACCACTGACGCCACCCACCCGCGCCGCCGGAACGGTGTCCTGGATGATCGCCCAATAGATGGCGCCGGTGAGGTAAAGGAAGAACACCGCCAAGGCGACGAGAATCACCGCTGGATACAAGGTAGTCACCATCCCGGCACAGGCGATGCAGGCAGCGCAGGCCAGCAGGCACGTCACCAGCACCACTTTGCGTGAGAACATTATCCGCCCGGTTTTCTTGAACACGAAGTCAGAGATGAAGCCGCCCAGGGCCAGGCCGAGGAAACCCAGGACCCAGGGAATGACCGTGGCGATGCTCATGTCCTTGACGTTCAAGCCGTGGGCCATGGTCAGGTAGCTGGGGAACCAGGTCAGGAAGAAGAACAAGGTGTAGTTATAGGAAAAGAACGCCAGGGAGGTGAACAGCACCGTCGGCTGCTTGAGGTAGAACCGCAAAGGGAACACCGGCTGTGCCGCCAGTTCGCTCTGCCCCTCGGCTCGGAGAATATCCTCGGCGCCCTCGCCTTCGGGCCGTTCCTTGACGAACTTGAACCACACCGCCGCCCAGATCAGGCCGATCAGCATGATGATAATGAACGAGATTTTCCAACCGTAGGTGACGGCGATAAAGCCCACCACCGGACCGGAAATCGCCCCGCCCAGCGGCGTGCCGGACATCGACGTACCCAGCGCCCGCGCCCTGTGCTTGGGGGCGTACCAGTTGTTCACCATTTTACTGGTGGTCACACTCAGTGGTCCTTCGCCCATGCCGAACAGGATCCGGATGAGCACCAGCGAAGCGAAGCCCACCGTCAGTACGGTGAGGCCGCTGAACAACGACCACAAGACCATGGCCAGCAGCAAGGTGGTCTTGGCGCCGTAACGGTCGGCGGCCCAGCCACCGATGAAGTTGAAGGCCGCATAGCCGACGAAAAAACTGCTGAAGATCATGCCCATCTCACCCGTACTCAGACCGTAGTCTTTCTGGATGAAAGGTGCCGCCACAGACAATGCCGACCGGTCGAGGTAATTGATGACCCCAGCCAGGAACAGCATGATGATGATTAAGCTACGTCCTTGACCAAACATGGTGGAGCCTCCCGCTTGTTGTGTTTATTCGGTGAGGGTGCCCATGACAGGCACGGTGAAACCGGTGGTAGCGACGGCTCAGTGATGGGCGTTCGTCAACTCCACCAGCACTTTTCGGGTTTGCTCGGGGTGCTTTTCGATCAGGTCGATGGCGCCGGGCATTTCGTCGAAGGTGACGCGATGACTGATCAGGTCCTGGACTTGCAACTTGCCGCTGGCGATCAATTCGATCACCTGGGGGAACTTGCGGTTGTTGAGCCGCGATCCCACCAGGGTCAGTTCCTTCTTGATCATTTCCAGCTGCACCAGATCACTGGGCGTGGCATTGAAGCCCAGCAAGCCGATACGCCCGGCCGGCGAGGCCAGGCGCACCATCTGCGGCATCAGTGCCGGAATGCAGGCGGCATCGACAATCAACGGCACGCCCTCACCTTGAGTCAGCTCACGCATGACGGCTTCGACATCGACTTGCTGGCCGTTGAGGGTCCGGCTGGCGCCCAGCGCCCGTGCCGTCTCCAGGCGGCTGTCGATGACATCGGTGACGGTAATGTCGGTCAAGCCCAACGCCCGGGCCATTTGCACCAGGGTCAGGCCGATCACCCCGGCGCCGTAGATCAACACGCTGTCGCCTGGGTGCGGTTGCATGCGATCGAGCACGTTCAGGGCAATGGAATAAGGCTCGACCAGGGCGCCGTGGCTGAGGGACATCGCATCGGGCAGGCGGTGGGCGTTTTCGGCCGGTACGCAGACCTGCTCGCTGAAGCCACCGTCGCGGTGCACGCCGATCACTTGCAGCCGCGTGCAGACATTGGGCCGGCCAATGCGGCAGGGATAACAGGTGCCGCAACTGATCACCGGATCGATGCACACCCGGTCGCCCACCTGCAGGTGCTCGACGCCTTCACCGACTTGCCGGATCACCCCCGAGAACTCATGGCCGGTAACACGGGGGAACCGCACGAATGCGTTCTGCCCATGAATGATGTGCATGTCCGAACCACAGATGCCGGCATACGCCACATCGACCTGGACCTCGCCGTGGGCAACCTGGGGTTGATCGACCTGGGCCAGCCCGAACTCGAAGGGTGCTCTTACCTGGAACGCTTTCATCAGTCACTCCTGACGGGGCATGCGCCCCGTTTGCTCAAAGGGTTGAAACCGCTTCACCAATGCCAGAGCGTGCCGTCTTCGAGACGGTTGACCGGCAGGCTGGCGCGCTTGTAGGGGTATTGGCGGGCAAGGTCTTCATCGATGTCGACGCCATGCCCCGGTGTTTCGCCCGGCGTGAAGTGGCCGTCCTCGAAGCGATAGGCATGGGGGAAGACTTCATCGGTGCGATCTTCGTGAGGCATGTGTTCCTGGATGCCGAAGTTGGGCACCCACGTATCGAAATGCAGGGCCGCGCCCATGCACACCGGCGACAGGTCGGTGGCGCCGTGAAAGCCCGTACGCACCTGGAACAGCGCGGCGAAATCGGCAATGCGCCGCACATGAGTAATGCCGCCGGCATGCACCAGCGTCGTACGGATGTAGTCGATCAACTGTTCCTGGATCAACTCGCGGCAGTCATGGATGGAATTGAACACCTCGCCCACCGCCAACGGCGTGGTGGTGTGCTGTCGAATCAGGCGGAAGCTCTGCTGGTTTTCCGCCGGTGTGCAGTCTTCCAGCCAGAACAGGTTGTACGGTTCCACGGCCTTGCCCAGGCGCCCGGCTTCGATGGGCGTCAGGCGATGGTGCACGTCGTGGAGGATATGCAGGTCATCACCAAAACGTTCGCGCACGGCGGCGAACAGCTTGGGGACGTAGTTGAGGTATTTGGCGGTGTCCCAGACGTGTTCGGCGGGCAGGTCGCTGTCGGCCGGTTCATAGCGCTCACCGCTGCGCTTGGCGACACCGTAGGTGGTGGCAATGCCGGGCACGCCGCATTGCACACGCACGGCTTTATAGCCCAGCTCGACGTGCCGGGCGACTTCGTCCAGGCACCCTTCGATGTCCTTGCCGGTGGCATGCCCATAGACCATCACCCGCTCGCGGCTCTTGCCGCCGAGCAATTGGTACAAGGGCATGTTCGCGGCCTTGGCCTTGATGTCCCACAGCGCCACGTCGACGGCGGCGATGGCCGTCATGGTCACCGGTCCCCGGCGCCAGTACGCGCCGCGATACAGGTACTGCCAGATGTCCTCGATGCGGTGGGCATCGCGGCCGATCAGCGCGGGCAGGACGTGCTCCTCCAGGTAGGCGACGACCGCCAGTTCGCGGCCATTCAAGGTTGCATCGCCAATGCCGTAGAGGCCGTCATCGGTGACGATTTTCAACGTGACCAGGTTGCGACCCGGACAGGTGACGATGACGCGCGCTTCAACGATTTTCATAAAGTCAGACCTGTGCAACAGAAGGAAGTGAGGATGCGGCCATGTCCGGCATGGCCGCCTGGGGAATCAGCGCGCCCCGATATCGGACGACCTGGGCCGCCAGGCGATGCCCCCAGCGGGCGGCCTGCTCTGGAGCGCCGCCGCGCAGGCGACAGGCCAGGTAGGCGGCGCTGAACGAATCACCGGCAGCGGTGGTGTCGACGACATCGGAAACGGTTTGCGCGGGCACCTCGAAACGCCCTGTCGGGCACTGGATCAAGCAACTGGCGGCGCCACGCTTGAGGGCGACTTCGCGTACGCCCGCCTGGGCGTAGGCGCTGAACAAGGCGTCCGGGTCACGATAGCCGAACAGGGTCGCGTCATCTTCCCAGGTGATCAGGGCCAGGTCGGTCAGGTGCAACAGGGCGCGGTAGGCCTGCCGGGCCGATTCAGGATCGAGCCAGAGATGGGGGCGGTAGTTGTTGTCGAAGACGATGCGCGCGCCCGCTCGACGAGCCCTGGGCAGAGCCTGGATCAAGCGTTGGCGGCCTTCTGGCGTGAGGATCGCCAGGCTGATGCCGCTCAGGTAGACGTAGTCGTAATCGGCCAATGCAGCGAGCATGGCGTCGGCCTCGGGGCCCTCGAACATGCGCCGCGCCGCTGCTTCCCCGCGCCAGTAGAGGAAACGTCGCTCGCCGTGTGGATCGGTCTGGATGAAATACAGCCCCGGCAGCGCGCCTTCGATCACGCGGACATGAGCATCACCGATCCCCTCGTCCAGCCAGGACCGGCGCATGGCGACGCTGAACGCATCGCTGCCCACGGCCGTCACGTAGTCCACGGCCACTGCGCCATGGGGATTCAATCGGGCCAGATAGACTGCGGTGTTGAGCGTATCGCCACCGAAAGTCTGCGTGATCGCGGCACCCGGCTCACCGCGCATCTCGATCATGCACTCCCCCACCAACGCCACTTTCAGCGGGCGGGCGAAGCGGGTCTGCGGGCCATGGTCAAGCGTTAAGTCCATAATCAACGCGCCTTTCTTGTTTTTAAAACGGCGTTTCATTTTTATCTCAAGGCCCGAGTCTAGTCAGATTTCCGGCCTCGTCAAGCAAAAATGAAACAGCGTTTTGTTCTGCTTGCGTATATCCTTGGGTTTTACTTTCACGTTGGAGCCTTCATGGACAACAGCGTCATTCCCAACAACGATCTGGTGTCGGCGGTGGGCCGGACCATGGCCGTGCTCGAGGCACTGGCCGAGCATCCGGAAGAAAGCGGCGTGTCGGAAATCGCCACCAAACTGGACATGTCCAAGGCCACGGTTTATCGCTTCCTGCAGTCGCTCAAGGCCCGTGGGTATGTGGTGCAGGACGCCGAGGATCGCTATCGCCTCAGCGTCCGACTGTTCGAACTGGGCGCCCAGGCCCTGCCCCACCTGGACATCGTCCGGGAAGCGGAGCCCGGGATGCGCCGGATCAACGAGCTGACCGGCGAGACCGTCCACCTGGGGATTCTCGACGAAGGCAGCATCGTCTACGTGCACAAGATCGACTCCAAGTACAACCTGCGCATGTACTCGCGGATCGGTCGACGGGCGCCGTTGTACTGCACCGGCATCGGCAAGGTATTGATGGCCTGGCTCGAAGAAGATGAGCTGCTCGTCCACCTGGCACAGGAAAGCTTCGAGCGCCGCACGGCCAATACCCTGACCAGCGTCGAGTCGTATCTGCAGGAACTGGAGACCGTTCGCCAGCAAGGCTATGCCGAGGACCATGAAGAGTTCGAAGACAACATGCGTTGCCTGGCGGCCCCGATCCGCGACCGTTTTGGCCATGTGATCGGCGGGATGAGTGTTTCATTCCCGTGCTTTCGCTTCAGGGAAGAGTTGAAGCAGGACTACGTCAAGCAACTGATGCAAGCCACCCAACAGATCTCAAGCCAGTTGGGCTGGCATACACGTTAATCGCAAAAGCCGTGGGCAAAACTGTGGAAGCGAGCCTGCTCGCGAAGGCGTCATCACATCCAACATCGCTGCAAACTGACTCTCCGCTATCGCGAGCAAGCTCGCTCCCACAGAGGATGAGTGGTGACTGCGAAGTCTGTGAACGACTCGGCAAAAACTGTGGGAGCGAGCTTGCTCGCGATGACGTCAACACATCCAACATCACTGCAAACTGATCCTCCGCTATCGCGAGCAAGCTCGCTCCCACAGAGGATGAGTGGTGACTGCGAAGTCTGTGAACGACTCGGTAAAAACTGTGGGAGCGAGCTTGCTCGCGAAGGCGTCATCACATCCAACATCACTGCAAACTGATCCTCCGCTATCGCGAGCAAGCTCGCTCCCACAGAGGATGAGTGGTGACTGCGAAGTCTGTGAACGCCCCGGAAAAAACTGTGGGAGCGAGCCTGCTCGCGAAGGCGTCATCACATCCAACATCGCTGCAAACTGATCCTCCGCTATCGCGAGCAAGCCCGCTCCCACAGAGGATGGGTGGTGACTGCGAAGTCTGTGAACGACTCGGCAAAAACTGTGGGAGCGAGCTTGCTCGCGATGACATCAACACATCCAACATCACTGCAAACTGATCCTCCGCTATCGCGAGCAAGCTCGCTCCCACAGAGGATGGGTGGTGACTGCGAAGTCTGTGAACGACTCGGCAAAAACTGTGGGAGCGAGCTTGCTCGCGATGACGGCGGCACATCCAACACCTGTCCAGGCTGATCCACCGCTATCGCGAGCAAGCTCGCTCCCACAGGTCTCGACTGGCGGGTATCAGAACCAGGTTTCCATCTGGAGGCCGTACTGCCAGGTGCCGCCGGCGTTGAAGTCCGTCTTGCCGAAGGCGTCTGTGGCGCTGTACCTGTCCAGGTCCGACGACCAATTCATGACGCTGGCGAACAGACGCAGTTCAGGGCGCGTAAGCAGATCGCCCAAGTCGGGCTTGAAAGTCGGGGCAACCGTGAACTTCCAGAAGTTACCGTCAACCGCATTGCGTTGCAGGTAGCCCTTGGGGTCGAGCTGCATGGTTTGCCAACTCATCTCGTAGGCCATCTCGAAATTGCTGTTGATTTCGTTGGCCAAGCGCACGTTCAGAGTCATCCAACGGTAGTCGTCACCCTTGACATAACGGTCCTTGCTTTGCTCCGCCAGCAGGCTCGGGCCGATGCGCCAGTCGGACGTCAGGGGCGTTTCGCCGTACAGCGCCACACGCAGAGCACGGGCATCGTCGATCAATTCGCCATCGGCGCCGACGTTCTTGACCTCAGCCCCCAACCCCTGCCCATAGAGCAGCGCGGTCTTGAAGAAGCCTTCGCGACCGAAAAAGGTTTTCTGGTGATTGGCGACCATGGTGTGCAAACCGGAATCGGCCGGCGCCAGTCCCGCTTCATTGGTACGAGTGCCGAAGTCGTTTTTCTTCGAGCCTATGGCGTTGAACATCCACTGCCACTGCCCCCCGTCGAAAAACTGGTTGGACGTCAGGATGTAGCTTTCCACATCGGCATTGACCCCGCCCTCACTGAAATCCCCGTAGTTACGCCCGATCAACGAGTAGTTCGAGCGCCAGTCCTTGGTCATCTGCACGTCGTAGATGCCACCCCCGGTGCCGGCCAGATAGACCACGTCAGAGTCCAGCCAGTGGATGTCGAAATTGTCCCTGTCAAAGCGCTTGCCGGCCCACAAGGTGGAATGCTCGAACATCGAGTTGCCCTTGAATGCCGCGAGGTGATCGAGTTCCGTGAACACTTGGCGCACGTTCAGATTGCTTTCCTCGGCAGTCCAGTCGTTGGAGCTCTCTACGCCATCGGCAATGGACACCGTGAATTTGGAGCGGGTGCCGTTCTGCGCGTACAGCTCTTTCGACAGGTCGATGCGCATGTAAGTGTCATCCTCGTTACCGAGTCGCCCCACGGCGCCGCCGACAGAACCGGCCGGGGTGGTGTACGGACCGCCACGCCCGCCACCCAACCCATCGTTGATCAGCAACCCGGAGCGGGCGTAGCCCTTGAAACTGAAGCCGTCAGTGAGGTGCGCGCTACCGCCCTGCTTTTCCGTGCTTTGCTGGCGGGCTTCGAGTTTTGCCAGGCGGGCATCGAGCGTGGGTGTCGCAACGGCGGACACGGTCGGTTGCGCGGCGGGTGTGGCGAGTTTGATTTGCTGCAGTTCCCTGGCGAGTGCCTGGGTTTGTTGTTCGGCGGCGGCTGCACGCTTTTCCGCTGCGCTGGCACGGGCTTCGAACGCCGCCATACGCTCTTCCAGAGTCGCGGCCTGAGAGTTGGCCGCCGAGGCGCCGAGCACGCTTGCGAGTAGCCAGCTTGATGCTTTCTGCATGTGGATTTTCCCTGTTTTGTTTTTATTGTTCTGTTGCCGCGACCGGCCTTTTCCACCCAGGTTCTGAATTGTCAAAACAGAGGAAAAAAAGGATGCCTCATCGCAAATACGCTGCTACATTTGGCGATGTTAACGTTAACTTTTCTAAAAACAAAAATAAAGAGGGCTTTATGAAACAGCTCAAATCGCTCCTTCCAGCGGCGCTGCTCGGCCTTTGCGTCGGGTTTCCAGCCCTGTCGACTGCCGCCAACCTGACGATTTCCTGTGGTGCCGTGGGTGCCGAATTGCAACTGTGCAAAGAGGCCGTCGAAGCGTGGTCGAAGCAGACCGGCAACAGTGTCGAAGTGGTTTCCACACCTAACTCGGCGACCGAGCGGTTGTCGTTCTACCAGCAGATCCTCAGTGCGCAATCCAGCGACATCGACATCATCCAGATCGACATGGTGTGGCCGGGAATGTTGGCCAAACACTTGCTGGACTTGCGCGAGGTGCTTGCGGCCGACGCCACCCAGGGGTATTTCCAGGCCCAGGTGGACAACGCCACGGTGAACGGGCGCCTGGTGACCATGCCGTGGTTCACCGATTCGGGGTTGCTGTATTACCGCAAGGACTTGCTCGAGAAATACAACAAGCCCGTGCCCCAGACCTGGGAAGAAATGACATCCACCGCCAGGACTGTCCAGCAGGCGGAGCGCGCTGCCGGGAACGCCAATGCCTGGGGTTATGTATTCCAAGGGCGCGCCTACGAAGGCCTGACGTGCAATGCCCTGGAGTGGATCAGCAGCCAACCGCAAGGCGGGCTGGTCAACGCCCAAGGCGACATCGTGGTCAACAGCCAGGCTTCACGGGCGGCGTTGACCCTGGCCAAAAGCTGGGTCGGAGACATCGCTCCCCGTGGCGTGCTCAATTACACCGAGGAAGAAGGACGCGGCGTCTTCCAGTCGGGCAATGCGCTGTTCATGCGTAACTGGCCTTATGTCTGGGCCCTGGTGCAAAGCCAGGACAGCGCCGTCAAAGACAAGGTCGGCGTCGCGCCCCTGCCCCGTGGCGGCGCGACGGGTACTCACGCGTCCACCCTCGGCGGCTGGGGCCTGGCGGTGTCGCGCTACAGCGCCAACCCCAAGCTTGCCGCGGAACTGGTGAGCTACTTGAGCAGCGCCCAACAACAGAAACATCGGGCCCTGGTCGGCGCCTACAACCCGGTGATCGAATCGCTCTACCAGGATCCCGAGTTGCTCGCGGCCATGCCTTACTACAGCCAACTGCACAGCATTCTCAACGATGGGGTCATGCGCCCCGCCTCGATCACTGCCGACCGCTATCCACGGGTCTCCAATGCCTTCTTCGATCAAGTGCACGGCGTGCTGGCGGGCGAGCGACCGGTGGATCAGGCCCTGGCCGAGCTGGAAAGCGAACTCACGCGGATCAAACGCCGGAACTGGTAAGCCACAAGGAAGGAAATCACCATGTCTGTCTCCACCACACTCGCCCCCGACGACGAGTACCTGCCCGCCCGGGAAACGCCGGTACAACGCCGTCGCGTTCGCGCCGCCTGGCTGTTCCTGACCCCGATGCTGCTGTGCCTGGCGCTGGTGGCGGCCTGGCCGCTGCTGCGTACCTTCTGGTTCAGCCTGACCGACGCCAGCCTCGCCGATACGGGGGATGCAACCTTTGTCGGCTTGAGCAATTATCTGTTCCACAGCAGTGCCGGCTGGTCAGGCCTGCTCGTCGATCCACAGTGGTGGAATGCGGTGCGCAACACCTTGCATTTCACCGTGGTGTCGGTGGGGCTGGAAATCGTCCTGGGGCTGCTGGTGGCGTTGCTGCTCAACGTCCGGTTCAGCGGACGCGCCCTGGCGCGGGCGTTGATCCTGATCCCCTGGGCGATCCCGACCATCGTCTCGGCGAAAATCTGGTCATGGATGCTCAACGACCAGTTCGGCATCATCAATCATCTGATGCTCGGCCTGGGCCTGATCGACGCGCCGCTGGCCTGGACCGCCGACGCGGACCTGTCGATGTGGGCGGTGATCATCGTCGACGTCTGGAAGACCGTGCCTTTCGTCACCCTGCTGATGCTGGCGGCCTTGCAGATGCTGCCCAGCGACTGTTACGAAGCTGCCAGGGTCGACGGCATCCACCCGGTGAACGTGTTCTGGCGGGTCACCCTGCCGCTGCTGATGCCGGCCTTGCTGGTGGCGGCGATCTTCCGGATCCTCGATTCCCTGCGGGTCTTCGACGTGATCTATGTGTTGACCTCGAACTCGTCGAGCACCATGAGCATGTCGGTCTATGCCCGCCAGCACTTGGTGGAATTCCAGGACGTCGGTTATGGCAGCGCCGCCTCGACCTTGCTGTTCCTGGTCGTCGCGGCGATCGCCATGGTTTATCTGTACCTCGGACGCCGCCAGCTGGAGGTCCGCTCATGAGCCCGCGCCTGCTGAAAAAAGCCCTGTTGCGCCTCGGGTTCTGGTGCCTGATCGCGATCTTGCTGGTGTATGCGGTCTTCCCTTTCTACTACGCCATCGTAACGTCGCTGAAACCGTCCAGCGCCTTGTTCCAGGTGAGCTACTGGATCGACCACCCCGATTTCTCCAACTATGCCGCCGTGCTCAACCAGGCCTCGTTCCTGCGGGCTATCGGCAACTCGCTGGTGGTTGCGCTGTGCGTGGTCGCGCTGGCGCTGTTCCTCAGCCTGACCGCCGCCTATGCCTTGGGCCGGGTAAAATTTCGCGGGCGCGGTCCGGTGTTGATGATGGTCCTGGGCGTCTCGATGTTTCCCCAAGTCGCGGTGCTGTCGGGACTGTTCGAGGTAATCCGTGTCCTGGGCCTGTACAACACCTCCTGGGCGTTGATCCTGAGCTACACGATTTTCACCCTGCCCTTCACCGTCTGGGTGCTGACCACCTTCATGGGGCAACTGCCTCATGAGCTGGAAGAGGCCGCCATCATGGACGGTGCGTCACCTTGGGTCACGCTGACCCGCGTGCTGTTGCCGCTGCTCTGGCCGGCACTGGTCACCACCGGCCTTCTGGCCTTTATCGCCGCATGGAACGAGTTCCTCTTTGCCCTGACCTTCACCCTGACCGACTCGCAACGCACGGTCCCAGTCGCCATCGCGCTGATTTCCGGCGGCAGCCCCCATGAGCTGCCTTGGGGCCTGTTGATGGCGGCGTCGGTGCTGGTCACGGTGCCCTTGGTGATTCTGGTGCTGATCTTCCAGCGCCGCATTGTTTCCGGCCTCACTGCCGGTGCGTTAAAGGGTTGAGGCCCAACACAGACAAAAATAGGAACAGCATCGTGATCAAGTTGAAGCTGGACAACGTGAACAAACAATTGGGCGGCGCACGCATTCTTCGCGACGTCAGCCTGGAAATCTCGGCAGGCGAATTCGTGGTCTTCGTCGGCCCTTCGGGCTGTGGAAAGTCGACCCTGCTGCGGCTGATCGCCGGGCTGGATTCGATCTGTGCCGGCGACCTGCTGATCGACGGACGCCGGGTCAACGACCTGGAGCCGCGCGAGCGTGGCGTCGGCATGGTGTTCCAGTCCTATGCGCTGTACCCGCACATGAGCGTCTACGACAACATCAGCTTTGGCCTCAAGCTGGCCAAGACCGAAAAGACCAGTCTGCGCGAGCGGGTCCTGAAAACCGCGCAGATCCTGCAGTTGGACAAACTGCTGCAACGCAAGCCACGGGAACTGTCGGGCGGCCAGCGCCAGCGCGTGGCCATGGGCCGGGCCATGGCACGGGAGCCGGACATCCTGTTGTTCGACGAGCCGCTGTCCAATCTCGACGCGTCCCTGCGCGTGCAGATGCGCAACGAAATCGCCCGGCTGCATGGGCGACTGGGCTCGACCATGATCTACGTGACCCACGATCAGGTTGAAGCAATGACCCTGGCCGACAAGATTGTCGTGCTCAATGGCGGCCGCATCGAGCAGGTCGGCTCGCCACGGGAACTCTATGAGCGTCCGGCCAGCCGCTTTGTCGCCGGTTTCCTGGGCTCACCCAGGATGAATTTCCTTGCCGCGGTCCTGCATGCGCCAGGCGAAACCAGCCAGGTTGAAAGCCTGGTGTTGGGCATGACGTCCCTGCCCTTCGACAGCTCGGGCCTGGCCGCGAATACGCAACTGAGTCTGGGGATTCGTCCGGAACATATCGCCCTCAAGGCGGCCCAGGGAACGGGCGGCATCTTGGTGAGCGGGGTCGAATACCTGGGAAGTGAAACCTATGTGCACCTCGACACCGGCCAGGACGACCCCATGGTCTGTCGTTGTGAGGTCAACGCCGGATGGCGAGTGGGCGATCGAGTCGAACTGCAACTGGATATCGACAATCTGCATGTGTTCGACACACACGGCACGGCGTTGAAACGCCACGCCATCGACCGCCTGCCCGATGACGTCGCCCTGCGCCCGGCCCATGCGGGCGCCCTATGACTTTATCCTTGAATAGCCTGAGCAATCCGATGCCCGCCTCTCTCGAACATGCGCAGCAGGCCCTGCGTGATGGCCTGTCTCGCCTGATCCACGACTATCGACCCGACTATCATCTGGCCCCGCCAACGGGCTGGATGAACGACCCTAACGGGGTGGTGTTTTTTCAGGGCGAGTACCACGTGTTCTACCAACACCACCCCTTCGACGCCAAATGGGGCCCGATGTACTGGGGCCACGCCAAGAGCGCCGATCTGGTTCATTGGCAACATCTGCCCATTGCCCTGGCGCCGGGTGACGACTTCGACCGCGACGGCTGTTTTTCCGGTAGCGCGGTGGTGTGTGGCGACACCCTGGCGCTGATCTACACCGGGCACACCTGGCTGGGAGAGGTGGGTGACGAACGCCTGATCCGCCAGGTCCAGTGCCTGGCCACCAGTGTCGACGGCGTTCGCTTCGTCAAGCATGGCGCCGTTATCGAGGACGCGCCGCAAGCGGCGATCATGCACTTTCGCGACCCCAAGGTCTGGCAGGAGGATGGTTATTGGTACCTGATTGCCGGGGCGCGCCTGGGCGACACGCCGCTGCTGCCGCTATACCGCTCCACGGACCTGCGCGCCTGGGAATTTCTCGATTACGTGTCCAGTGGCACTGACGGCGACGGCTACATGTGGGAATGCCCGGACCTGTTTCGCCTCGACGGGCGCGACGTACTGCTGTACTCCCCCCAAGGCATGCCAGCGGCGGGTTACGAACGGCTCAACAAGTATCAGACCGGTTATCGCATTGGCCACCTCGACAGCCAATGGCACTTCAGCGGCGGGCCGTTCATCGAGCTGGATAACGGCCACGATTTCTATGCCGCGCAAACCTTGGTGGCCGCTGATGGTCGGCGCCTGGTGTGGGCCTGGCTGGACATGTGGGAAAGCCCGATGCCGAGCCAGGCCCATCACTGGTGCGGCATGCTCGGTTTGCCACGGGAACTGGAACTGCAGGGCGATCGCCTCGGCGTGTTTCCGGCACGGGAACTGGTTGCGCTGCGTCACGCGCCGTTGCCGAGCATTGCGCCGTGGGGCGAGTCGGGCAGCCGCTGGGTGCCGCAAGTGAGTGGCGACCGACTGGAGATCCATGTGCATCTGGACCTGCTCGATTGCACCGAAGGTCAGTTGGGCATTGCCTTGCGCTGCAGTGCCGATGAGCAGGAACAGACCCTGCTGTATTACGACGCGTCACTGCGACGCCTGGTGCTCGATCGCAGCCGCTCGGGTGCGCAAGTGAGCGGCCAGCGCAGCGTGCCGATAGAACAGGCGCAAACGCAACTGCATCTGCGGGTGTTTCTCGATCGTTCATCCATCGAGGTGTTTGAGCAAAGCGGCCGCTTCAGCCTCAGTAGTCGTCTCTATCCGCGGCCCGACAGCCTCGGGGTGAAGCTGTTGGCGAGCGGGACTGGCGGGCGCGTCACCATTTCCAACGCCTGGCCCCTGGCCTCGGGTTGGCTGTGAGTCGCGTCATTCGAGTCGCGAGAAGCCCGGGCGCTGTGTCATGATTCTGCGTCAACCTGACTGGCCGCACTTCGCATGACTTCCGTGAAAGACGTTGCACAGCTGGCCGGCGTATCCCTGATGACGGTTTCGCGCGCGCTCAACACGCCGGAAAAACTGAGCCCCGAGACCCTTCAGCGGGTACGCCGCGCCATCGATGAACTGCAATTCGTACCGAGCCTGTCGGCGCGCAGGATGCGCGGCGACAACTTGCAGGCGCGCACCATCGGTGTGTTCGCACTGGACACCGCGACCACGCCATTCGCCGTCGAGTTGCTGCTGTCCATTGAACAGACCGCGCAGCAGGCCGGCTGGAACGTCTTCATCCTCAACCTGCTGAGCAACCCGCCCACCGACCAGAACATCGACCTGATGCTCTCGCATCGCCCCGACGGGTTGATCTTCAGTGCCATGGGGTTGCGCCAGGTGAGCATTCCCGAGCGACTCAAGAGCAAGCCGCTGGTACTCGCCAATTGCCTGGCCGATGACAGCCAACTGGTCAGCTACGTGCCGGATGATGAAGCCGGGCAGCACCGCGCCGTGCATCATGCCTTGAGCCAAGGCTATCGGCGCCCGCTGTGTATCAACTTGCCCAGGAAGAGTGTTGCCTGGAATCTGCGCCAACAAGGGCTGCAACGCGCCTGCCAGGCATTCGGGCTGGCGCCTGAAGCACTCCTGCAATACGACCTTTCCGATCACGATGCCTACGGTGAAACCGCCGCCATTCTCGACCGGCATATCGTCGACGGCCGTCCGCAATTCGACATCCTGGTCTGCGGCAACGACCGCATCGCCTTCTGCGCCTATCAACTGCTGTTGGGCCGCGGCTTGAAAATCCCTGATGATGTCGCTGTGCTGGGCTATGACAACATGATCGGCATCGCCGAACTGTTCATGCCGCCGCTGACCACGGTCCAACTACCGTACTACGAGATCGGTCGTCAGGCCGCCCGGCACCTGATCGAGACCCTCGAACTGACGGGCGCCCAGCCGGTGGATTGCCCACTGGTGGTCAGGGCGTCGCTGTAAGGCCAAGCGGTATCCGTCAAGGCTGCTGCGCGGGCGACGACGGCAGTGATGCGATGATCCGGGTGCGGCAGACCTCAAGGATTTCATCAGCCAGCGCGGAATCGTCCGGGCAGGCCCGCGACAACATGATCGCGCCGACGACATGGGCCAACATGTCGAGCATTTTCGCCCTGACCTCTGCCTGCGGCGCGTCTTGCCTGGTCTCGTACCGGCTCTCGAGCGCCGCCAGCATATCTTCGATGCCGCTGGAAAAAGTCGCCTTCAGCTCGGGCGATTGACGGGCAGCGTCCCCGCACAGTGCCGCCATGGTGCAACCGCCACCCGGGGCGTCACGGTGATTGCGGGACACGTAAAGGTTGACGAACCCAGGCACATCGAGACCCGCGTTGTTGGTCAGCGATTGCGCAAGGCTGCGCGCCGCCGCTTCGGCCATCAGGTCGGCCTTGGAGCCGAAATGTTTGTAGAAACCGCCATGGGTGAACCCGGCAGCCGCCATCAGATCCGCAACACCCACGCCGTCAAAGCCTCGCTCGCGAAACAAGACAGACGCCGTCTCGACGATGTGCTCCCGATTTGCCTGGGCCTGGGCTTTGGTTACCCGCATTTTCCACTCCTCGTGCTGCTCGAAAATCACTCTCACATCATACATAGATGTCGAGCATAATCAAATTCGTTGACAGTTTAGATTTCGATCATCATCCTAATGGAAAGCCGCGCTCATCAGGCGACGGTTCATACCCTTGAAGAAGAGAAACTCCATGGACACTCGCACAACCGTTCTCATCACTGGCGCTTCCACAGGTATCGGCGCAGCCTACGCCCAGCGCTTTGCGCAACGCGGCCACAATCTCGTCCTGGTGGCCCGCGACAACGCGCGCCTGCAGGACCTGGCCGCCAAGCTGCGCAGCGAACACAATGTTGCCATCGACATTCTCCAGGCCGACCTGACCCAGATCAGCGACCTGACGAGCGTCGAAGCCCGACTGCGGGACGACGCCAGCATCGGTATCCTGGTCAACAACGCCGGCGCCGCCCAGTCCGGCACTTTCATCGAGCAGTCGACCGACAGCGTCGCGAACCTCGTGTCGCTCAACACCACCGCGCTGGTCCGATTGGCCAGCGCCATCGCCCCACGCCTGGTCAAAGCGGGTGACGGCGCGATCATCAACATCGGCTCCGTGGTCGGCCTGGCACCGGAATTCGGCATGTCGGTCTACGGCGCGACCAAGGCGTTCGTGTTGTTCCTCTCCCAGGGACTCAGCCTGGAACTGTCGCCTAAAGGCGTCTACGTGCAAGCCGTCCTGCCGGCCGCGACCCGTACCGAGATCTGGGAGCGCGCGGGCATCGACATCAACACCTTGAATGAAGTCATGGAAGTCGGTGACTTGGTTGACGCCGCGCTGGTCGGTTTTGATCGTCGCGAACCTGTGACCATCCCGCCGCTGCAGGAAGAAGCACGCTGGGATGCCTTGCAGGCGGCGCGCCAAGGCCTGCTCGGGCAAATCAAGCAGTCCCTCGTTGCCGAGCGCTATCAAGACCTGGCGTAACCATCGTTCAGCGGGCACCAGCGCGAAGGACAGCGCTGGCATTTCTGGATGCCTGGCCGGGTGATCCGTCGACTGCATCCCTTATAAGGGCAAAGCACCATGAAGGCATTTTTAATCGACCGCTACGCCAAGCACAGTGGCCGTATTGGCGACATACTCGCCCCAGAAGTGGCTGACCACGACGTTCTGGTCCGCGTGCATGCCGCCGGCGTCAACGTCCTGGACTCAAAGATCCGCAAAGGCGAATTCAAGCTGATCCTGCCCTACTCGTTTCCCTTGATATTGGGGCATGACGTGGCCGGGGTCGTGATGCGGGTGGGATCCCGTGTCCAGCATTTCAAACCGGGGGATGAAGTCTATGCCCGCGCCCCGGATGGGCACATCGGCACCTTCGCCGAGCAGATTGCAGTGAACGAAAATGCCCTGGCCCTGAAACCCACAAACGTCAGCCTGGAAGAAGCCGCCGCCCTGCCCTTGGTCGCCCTGACGGTCTGGCAGGTACTGGTTGAAACCGCCCAGTTGAAGAAAGGGCAAAAGGTGTTCATCCAGGCCGGCTCAGGTGGCGTCGGCACCCTCGCCATCCAGCTGGCCAAACACCTTGGCGCCTTCGTTGCGACCACCACCAGCACCGCCAATGTGTCCTGGGTCAAAGCGCTGGGGGCGGACGTTGTCATCGATTACAAACAGCAGGATTTCTCAAGCGTGCTGCAGGACTATGATGTCGTGTTGAACAGCTTGGGCGCCGATGAACTGGAGAAGTCGCTGAAGATCCTCAAACCCGGTGGCCAACTCATTTCCATCTCGGGACCACCCACCCCACAGTTCGCCCAGGCCCAGGGATTTTCCTGGCCGCTGCGGCTGATCATGGGCCTGCTGAGCAGTGGCATACGCCGCAAGGCGCGCCGAAAGGGTGTGAGCTACGCCTTCGTGTTCATACGCGCCAGTGGTCCTCAACTGCGTGAGATCACCACCCTCGTCGAGTCCGGCAGCATCAAGCCGGTGGTTGACCGATCCTTCGCCTTCGACGCGACGGCCGAAGCCCTGGGTTATGTCGAGCAAGGACGGTCCAAGGGCAAGGTCGTCATCAAGATCCACTCAGGGGTGGCCGATGAGTGAAACCCGTTTGCCTGCGCTCATCACCACACAGCAATATGCGAATCCGCCCGGGGCTCGGTCCCGCCGCACAGCACACCACTGACCGGGTCGCGCAGGATGATCTGGCCACGCCCATAGTCGGTCAGGTCGCTGGCGATCTGCACCTCATGCCCCCGTCGCGCCAGGGCATTGGCCAGGTCCCGTGAAGCCCCGTGTTCGATCCCGACCTTCATGTCTCCCAGCCATTGCCAACGCGGTGCGTCCAAGGCCGCTTGCGGGTTGAGGCCGAAATCCACCAGGTTCATGACCATCTGCACATGCCCCTGGGGCTGCATGTAGCCGCCCATCACGCCGAAGGGGCCGAGGGCCTCGCCATTACGGGTAAGGAACCCGGGAATGATGGTGTGGAAGGTTTTCTTGCCCGGGGCCAGGCAGTTGGCGTGGCTCGGATCGAGGCTGAACTCCTGCCCGCGATTCTGCAGGGCGATTCCGCTGTCGGGCAGCACCACGCCGGAGCCGAACCCATGGTAGTTGCTCTGGATGAACGAGACCATGTTGCCCTCCTCATCCGCGGTGGCCAGGTACACCGTGCCGCTGGCGTGGGGGTCGCCGGGCGCGGGCGGTTGGGCCTGTTCGCCGATCTGCCCGCGCCGACGGGCGCTGTAGTCATCGCTGAGCAGGTCAGCCACCGCCACGCGCATGTGCAAGGGGTCGGTGATGTAGTGCAGGCCGTCGCTGTAGGCCAACTTCATCGCTTCCAGTTGACGATGCCAGGTCTGTTGGCTGTCACGGTGATCGAAGTCGAAACCTTCCAGAATCTTCAGCGCCATCAAGGCCACCAGGCCCTGCCCGCTCGGCGGGATTTCCCAGACATCCACACCTCGGTAATTGACGTGGATGGGGTCGACCCACTGGGCGCGATAATCCCTGAGGTCCGAGGCGCGCAGGTAGCCGCCGCTGGCCCGGGAGTGGGCGTCCAGGCGCTCGGCCAATGCCCCGCGATAGAGGCTTTCACAGCCGGTGTCGGCCAATTCCTGGAGCGTGCGCGCCTGGGCCGGGTTGCGAAAAATCTCCCCGGCCCGTGGCGCGCGGCCCTCGATCAGGAAAGTCTCGAACCAGGCTTCCAGGACGGCATCGCGATGGGGCGTTAACTCGTTCAGCGCGATCTGCCATTGATGGGCAACCACCGGCGACAGCGCAAAGCCGTCCCGGGCCAGGCTGATGGCCGGTTGCAGCAGCTCGACAAAGGGCAGCTTGCCAAAGCGCTGCGACAACTGCGCCCAAGCCGATGGGCAGCCCGGGACGGTCACCGGTGTCCAGCCATGGATCGGCATCTGCCCATGACCGGCGGCCTTGACCGCCTCGATGCTCAAGGCCGCCGGCGCATGCCCGTTGCCGTTGAGGCCGTGTAGCTGGCCCTTGCACCAGACCAGGGCGAAGGCATCACCGCCGATGCCGCAGCCAGTGGGCTCCACCACCGTCAGCGCCGCTGCCGTGGCGATGGCGGCGTCGATGGCATTGCCGCCTTTTTGCATGATCTCGATGCCCGCCTGGGCCGCCAGGGGCTGGGACGCGGCGACCATGCCCCGACGGGCGAAAACGCTCTGGCGTTGGGATGGATAAGGGTATTCGTGGGCAGAAAATGTCAGCATGGCGAAAGCTCTTCAATACAGGAATTGATTGACCGGACTCAGGGGGTAGACAACCTTGCAGGGGTCATAGCACCCGGCTGAGGAAAGCCCGGGTCCGCGGGTGAATGGGGTGACAGAAGATCTGCTCCGGCGGCCCTTGCTCGATAAGCTCGCCCTGGTCCAGGACCACCACACGGTCGGCCACTTCCCGGGCGAAGCCCATCTCGTGGGTCACCACGACCATGGTCATGCCCTCCTCGGCCAACTCCTTCATCACTTGCAGCACCTCGCCGACGGTCTCCGGGTCGAGGGCGCTGGTGGGCTCGTCGAACAGCATGGCCTGGGGTTTCATGGCCAGGGCCCGGGCAATCGCCACCCGCTGTTGCTGGCCGCCGGAGAGCATCGATGGGTAGTGATCGGCCTTGTCCGCCAGGCCGACCCGCTCCAGCAACCCGCGGGCCTGTTCCAACGCAGCGGCACGCGACACCCCGAGCACCTGGATGGGCGCCTCGATGATGTTCTCCAGGGCGGTCATGTGGGGGAACAGGTTGAAGCGTTGGAACACCATGCCGATGTCCCGCCGCTGCCGGGCGATGTTGCGCTCCGACTCACGCACCAGGCTGCCGTCGGCCCGCTCGCGATACCCCATGGCCCGGCCATTGACGCGGATGCGCCCGCCCTGGATGTCTTCCAACAGATTGATGCAACGAATGAAGGTGGTCTTGCCGGAGCCCGACGCACCGATCAGCACCACCACTTCGCCACGCCGCACTTGCAGGGAGATGCCCTTGAGAATCTGCAGCTCGCCGAAGGACTTGTGAACGTCCAGCGCCTCGATGATCAGCTCTTCGCTTTTATGCGCCATGGTTAACGTGCCCTCAGCAGGTTCAAGGTGCTGCGACCGAACATCCGCGTCGACGCCGGCGGTGGCGACGAAGGTCGATCCGATTGGCCGAAACGGGTCTCCAGCCAGCGCTGGAAAAAGCCCCACAACGTGGTCAGCAACAGGAAGTAGATCGCCACCACCAGGTACAGCTCGAACACCCGGAACGTCGCCGACGTGACCATCTGGGTACTGAGCAGCAGTTCCTGGACGCCAATCACGCTGACCAGCGTGGTGTTCTTGAGCATCACGTTGAACTCGTTGCCCAGCGGCGGCACGATGACCCGGAACGCCTGGGGCAGGACAATGCGGCGCATCAATTTGGCGAAGGTCATGCCCAGGGAACGTCCGGCCTCGTATTGGCCCTTGTCCACCGCGCCGATGCCGGCGCGGATGATCTCGGCCATGTAGGCCCCCTCGTTGAGGCCCAGAGCAATGATCGCCGCCTGGATATTGCCGGGGATCACCAGGCCGAACAGGTCGATGTCTTCGAAGCGGAAAATCCCACCGGCGGCCAGCGCGGTATAGAGAAAGACGATTTGCACCAGCAACGGCGTGCCGCGCATCAGCCACACGTAAAAGCGCACCGGCAAATGCAGCAAGGGGTTGCTCGACAACCGCAGCAACGCGGCGGCCAGCCCCAGGGCACAGCCCAGCAGCATCGCCAGCACACTGATCAGGCAGGTCAGCCAGAGCCCGGTGAGATACACCCCACTAGGCTGCAGCAGGTACTGCCAGAACACATCCCAATTGAAATTCATCGATGGTTCACCTCAATCAAGTGTGTCACTGGCGACATGCCATTTGCCGAGCAGCTGGGTGTAGCTGCCGTCGCTGCGCATATCGTTGATCACCTGCTGCACGGCGGCGGTCAGTTGCGGATCGTCCTTGCGAATGCCCAGGCCGGTAAGAATCCGGCTGAAGGCCGGCACCCCTTCCTCAAACAGGTCGGGCGCCATGGTCGCGTAGTAACCGGCGGTTTCCACGGTGGTGCCGTAGGCGTCGACCTGACTGATGCGCAGGGCCTGGAAGGCATCGGTGTCGGTGTTGTAGACCACCAGCTTCATCGCCGGCTTGCCGGCCTTGGCCAGGGTTTCGTTCTCGGCGTCGAGCAGGGTCTTGATGGTGGAACCGTTGAGCACCGCGACCTTGTGCCCGGAGAGATCCGGCAGTGTCTTGAGGCCCTTCGGATTGCCCTTGGGCACCACCACCGCCTGGCTGGAATACATGTAGTTGACGATGTCGATCACCTCTCGGCGCTCGGGCTTGTCAAACAGCTGATCGACAATCATGTCGCACTGGCGGGCCAGCAATGCGGGGAGCAATCCGGAAAAGGGAATGACCCGCCACTCCACCTTCTTGTCACCCAGGCGCTTGGCGATTTCCAGCCCCAGGTCCACAGTCAATCCCTTGGGTTTCTGCGCCTCATCAAAAGACACCAGCGGCGGCGAATCCATGCCTGAGCAGTAGACGAGTTTGTCGACCTTGAGCAAACGCTCCGGGACAACGGGCGCGGCAACCGCCCACTGCGCACAGAAACCCAAGGATAAAGCGGCAACCAACAGGCGAGGCTTATGCATGACCAGACACTCCAGTTCAGTAGGTAACGGGCAGTACTCAAAGTCAGAACACGGGCAAGCTCGAGGCCTGCTCTCGTTATTTTTTCGATTGCAGGAACTCGATCAATTCAGGAACGGTGCCTTCGATGTGCGCACGCACCACCGCCTCGGCCTTCTCGGCATCGCCCGCACGCAGGGCATCGAGGATCAGCATGTGCTCCTGACGCGCACTCAGGGGCTTTTCCACATGCTGCAGCCATAGACGCATGGGCGCTTCGATCAGGGAATAAAGCGCGCTGATCTGCTTGAGCAATCGCGGACGACCGCTGAGGCTGCACAGGTATTCATGGAAGGCGCGATGGCGGCTGACCCACTCGGCGCTTTCCTCGCGGTAGTCGTCCATCTCGTCCAGCAAGCGTTCCAAGGCGGCCAACTGGCGCTCGCCAATGCGTGCTGTCGCGACACGGACCGCCAAGCCTTCCAGGGCGCTGCGCATTTCGAAGACTTCGTGCAGCTCATCGATGTCCAGGCCGCTGACAACCGCCCCGCGATTGGGCCGCAGGGTCACCAGACCCTGGGCATCCAGACGGCGAAAGGCCTCGCGCACCGGCATCCGGCTCATACCGATCTCGTTGGCAATGTCCTCGGCAATCAGCCGGTCGCCCTTGCGTAACCGACCGCCACAAATGGCATCGAGCAGGAAGTTGTAGGCCTCCTCCTCGGCAGTCATGGGCGGGCGTTCAGCGTACGTCGGAGCAAATTGCATGGCAGCACCTTCTGCATTTTTGTATCCAATTATCCATGGATTCAAAAAAGCAGAATGTGTGCCAACTTTTCACGCAATCGTGCAAGCGTTTGATTTGAAGGAATTTGCCGAGAAAAAATGACTGGCTGCCGTGCGTCCTGCCGCACGCTGGACTGTAGCCGTATGCTACCAAACCGCTCAGCGGCTGCCCTTTATGGGTGCAGGATGGCGCTTCGGTAACACCGTAAACGGCGGCTCATCATGCCGGCGCCCTGGGCGTATCCGAGGGTGACTCGCCAAACAGCGCCCGGTAATGGACCGCAAAATGGCTCAGGTGGAAAAACCCCATGGCCACGGCGATCTCACTGACGTTCAGCGCGGCCGCACGGGTCGTGATCAGTCGGCGGCGCACGGCATTGAGCCGCAAGTTGCGCAGGTACTCCACCGGGCGCATCCCGGTCACCGCCTGGAAACTGTTCTGCAGGGTCCTGCGGCTGACCCGCAATTGCTCGCACAAGTCGAGAATGCTCAAGGGCACATCGGCACTGGCGACCACCAACTCCTGGCAACGCTTGACCAGGTAGGCGCTGACGGCAAAATTGCCGCGCCGGCCGCGCACCTCGTCCGAGGCATGGCTGAACAGGTCGAGAAAGGCATTGAGCAGAACGTCTTCGAGGATTTTTTCCGAGGCGGGATTGACCGCGTCCGCCTGTTCCAAAAGGTGACGAAACAGTGGGTGGATGCGTTGTTGCACGCGGCGCAGTACCACCTCATCCACGCTGACCTGGGACACATTCTTCAAACGCTTGAGCTGTTCGCTCGACAGTTCGTAGGCTGCCAGCTTGGCGAACCGCACCGTGTCGACATTGGCCGCGAAGAAATGCGTACCCTCCGGGGCGTGCAAGACGAAGTCTTCGCCATCGCGCAACAACACGACGCTGTGGGCGCCCACCTGGTGCCCCTGGACCACCGGCGCACCACCCAACGACATGGCAATGCACAAGCGCCCTTTTGGCGCGCAACCGTGCTGCACCACCCGTTTATCCAGCACCTCCTGGAAGATCTGGAAACGTTCGGCGCATACCTGGCGCAGCTCGCTGGAAAGACATCCACGCCCGAGCTGATCATAGACTTGTTGCCAGCCCAGGATCGAGCCGGCGTGTTGCTGAGGATCATTGAAGGTACGGACTTCGGCGAACATGATCATTGTTCCTCGGTGGCGCTGCGTTTATTGCCTGGTACGGTTACTCAAGGACATCTACAACCCGTGGCGAGGGAGCTTGCTCCCGCTGGGCTGCGCAGCAGACCCATTTTTGTGAGCGCTTCGCACTCAAGCGGGAGCAAGCTCCCTCGCCACGGGCTCCTTTGGGTGAACAGTGCTTACTGCTGGAAAACCAAAGCCAGTTCCATGCCAAGCATGTACAACCGGTACTCGGCGGCCTTGATCTCCAAAGGTGCCAACAAAGAGCCGGAAAGCACCACCTGACCCGCTTCAACGCACTGCCCGTCAGCCAGCAAGCGCCGGACCAACCAGCACAGGTTGGCCACCGGCGTGTCCTCGCGCGCCAGGACATTCCCTTCGCCGCACGCCCCCCCGTCGCACTCCAGCCGATAGCTCACTTGAGGCAACTGATCGGCCTGGAAACGTACCCGCGACCCCAGGCAATACAGCCCTGCAGCGGCATTGTCGGCAAGAAACGCACCGACGCCGAAACGCCAGCCCTGCCAGCGGCAATCGGCAATTTCGAATGCCGGCGCGACTTCGGAGATGGCGGCGAGGATGTCCTCGTCGCTGTAGAAACCAGGCACCAGCGTACGCCCCAGGACAAACGCCAGCTCGATTTCCAACTTCGGCTGGATCAGCCGTGCGAGCGACACCCCACGGCCGGGTTCCACGACCATGGCATCGGTCAGTGCGCCCAATACCGGCTCATCAATACCGAAACGGTCCTGGGCGGCGCGGCCGGCGAAGGCCACTTTCCACCCGGTCAAGCGCTCACCGCCGGCCTGGCGTCGGCGTAGCGCCTCGCGCTGCAAGGTGTAGCCCGTCGACAGGTCGACGGCCTCTGGTTCCAACGAAGGCAAGGCGTGCACGGCCTGCGCGGCATCGTGAAGCCGGACCAACAGATGATCTTCACGGCTCATGAGAGTTGCTCCGCCAGTTTGCGCAACACGCCTTCGAGCCGCTCGGGTGTGGTGATCGCGGCCACGAACCGATCCGGCCGTACCACCACGACACAATCACGCACCTTGGCAAACCATTCGCCGAGGCGGTTATCGACGTCCTCGACACAAATGGCCCCGCCGGCAGACAAGGGTTGGTTGCGCCCCACGCCACTGCGCGAGCGATTGATCTGGATGAAGCGCGTCTCCCAGCGCGCCCACCAGGCGGCGGTTTCTTCGCTGAGCGGTTCGCTCGGGTCGACCCGATACCCCAGCACCGCATAGGAATGCCCCAGCACCTCGTCCAGGCGTCGGCGCTGGCCCTGGGCATCTTCGATGGACGGTTGGATGAACAACTGCCCGACCAGATCATCCTCATGCAGCTCGGCGCGCTCGTGATACACCAGGCCTTTGGTGATGGTCGCCTTGGGCTTGAACTTGAACTCCAGCAGGTGCGAACGCAGGTTGTCGACGCTGTTGACGGCCTGGAACAACCAGTCCCGCACACCCGCCATCAACGGGTTGGTCAGCCCCAGGACGGCGCCCATGTTGTCGGCCAACGCAATGAGATCGGTCGCATGCCCACGGCGCTCCTGGTCGTAACTGGCCAGAATCGCCGGCGACGCCCGCCCTTGGAGAATCGCGGCGAGCTTCCAGCTGACGTTGGCGACATCACGCAAGCCCGAATTGAGACCCTGCCCGGCCCAGGGCGGGGAAATATGCGCCGCATCCCCCACCAATGCCACACGGCCCTGGACAAAGCGCGCCGCGACCCGGGAATTATGGGTGTAGGCGCGGATCCGGATGATCTCCAGTTGGTCGACCGCATCGCCAATATGCCCACGGATCAAGTCCCGGATCGTCGCCTCTTCGCACATCCGGGCTTCGTCTTCGCCCTCCAGGAGCATGAACTCCCAGCGCCGTTGCTGATACGGCAGGTAGATGCAGACGAAAGGTCGCTGAGGGTCGGCATGCAAGGCGGTATACGGTGCATCGAGGGTGTCGTTGGCCGTATCGATCACCACCCATTTGCGCGGATGGGTCAGCCCCAGCAGTTCAATGCCGAGTTTCTTGCGCACGCTGGAGCGTCCGCCATCGGCACCGATCACGTACTGCGCCTGCAATTGATAGAGCTCGCCTCCGGCATCGCGCACCTGCAAGGTCACACCCTCGGCATCCTGCTCCAGATCGAGCATTTCATGGCCCTGGCGCAACTCGACAGTGGTGTGTTTGCCCAACTGCTCGCGCAATGTCGTTTCAAGCAACTGTTGCATGAAGATGTTGCGCATCGGCCAACCATAGTTCGCCGTGCTCGGCTTGACCTCGGCAAAACAGACGCCTCGCGCATTGTAGTAACGCAGGGGCACGTTGCAGATCATGTCGCGCGCGGCCAGTTCGGCGATACCGATGCCCTGCAACACCCGCAGCGCCTCGTCATCCATGCCCACCGCGCGGGGATACGGCAGGACGCCGTCAGCCAATTCAAGGACGATGCAGTCGATACCGTACAGCCCCATGTAATGAGCGGCCGTGATCCCGTTCGGGCCGCCGCCCACGATGACAACCTGGGTTTTCTCCTGCTTCATCGCTATTCACCGCTTTGTTGTTGTGGTTGTAGGCATTGGTCGTGCAAGTAGTCCATGACGACACGGTTGAACGTGTCCTCCTGGTCGTCATGGACATAATGGCTGGCATCGGCGATTTGCGCTGTATGCACGTGCGGATTGGCCTCTTTCATCGCCGCCAGGGTCGCCTCGGGCAGAAAATCGGAACGCGCCCCCCGAATGAACAACGTCGGGCAATCCAGCGCCCGGATCGCCGGCCACAGATCGGTCGGGGTGATGCTCAGGCGCGCCTGGGCAATGCCAGCCTGATCATGGCGCCAGCCGATGCCTGCCGGGGTTTCCTTCATCGAATGGGTCAACCTGGACGCCAGCCCCTGGGCGGACAGGCCGGGACGTGAGCGGCGCCAGAATTGCGCGGCACTTTCCCAGTCGGGAAACGACAGGGGCGTCTGGCTCATCTCACGACGGATGCGCTCGGCACCGTCGCCGCTGATCGACGAGCCGGGACCGATGTCTTCGATCACCAGGGCTTGCAGGCGTCCAGGATTGAGCCGGGCATACTCCAGCGCATTGGTGCCACCGAGGGAATGCCCCACCAGCACGAAACGCTCCAGCTCAAGGTGCGTGACCCAATCTTCCAGATCGCTGACATAGGCTTCGGTCCGGTAGCTGGAAGCCTCTGCCCAGTCGCTGTCGCCACGGCCGCGCTGGTCCAGGGCATGGCAACAGAATTGCTCGCCCAACGCATTGGCCAGGGACGCCCAGGTCTGGGCATAGGCCCGCAGCCCATGCAGCAACAGCACGGGAATGCCTGACGCGTTGCCCCACGACAAGTAGTGCAGGCGCATCCCCGAACGATTGGTGAAGAACTGACTGTTTGCAGACATTCGTTGGCTTCCCACGTCAGCGCACCTCAATACAGGCCGTCATTGCCCTTGACGTCAGCGGCCTGTAGGCCGCCCAGACGTGCATGCAAACGCCCGCGCGTGGCGAAGGCCCAGATGATGATCAACTCGTCGGCCGAGGGACCATCGCCGAACGACAGGGAAATGCTGTCGTAATGGGAGCGCACATACAGCGCGTCCTTGTGGGCCAGCGGCACGTCGATGGTCACGCCAGGCGCGCCACGCTTACCGGTGGAGGGCACCCAGGACTTGCCACCGCCCAATGCGACACGGATCGGATCCGCCGCCGGATTGGTCAGCAACGCATTGCCGTGCTCGTACTCGCCCTGGCTGCCCACCAGGCACGCCTTGCCGTAACTGACAATCTCATGCTCGCCGGCCAGGGCTTGGATACGCCGACCAAACTCCTGGCCCAGCAAGGGTGACGGCTCTATCAACTCGGCCAGGCTTTCGCTGAAACGTCCCGCGTATGGGTTGGCGATCACTGCCCCAATGGCGTACTTGAACAGCGGCTCGCCATCGGCCAACTGGCCGGTTTCGTTGGCCAGGGTTTCCTCGACGAAGCTGTACCATTTGCGGATGTGGTAACTGGCGAAATTCGCGGTTTTCATCAGACTTGCCTCTTTAAAGTGGGTCGAGATCGAAATGCCGGCTGGGAGCCCCAGCGGCCTTGAAGCGGGCCTTGCCGCGCTCGTCGTCGTGTTCGGACTCGAGGAAAAACTCCATGCGATTGCCATCGGGGTCGTTGAAGTACACGCCGTTGCCAATCTCGTGGTCGGTGATCTTCACCACCTCGACGCCCTTGTTCAGCAACATGCCGTAGAGCTTGCGCAGGGTGGTCATGTCGCCCGCGATCTCCAGCCCGTAGTGCTGCAGCCCCAGGCCGCCCTGGTGGGCGCCGGGCTCTGCGCGGAGCAACGCGATGTCGTGATGCTTGGCACCAAACGCCATCATGATCCAGCTTTCACCCCGGGCGCTTTCATGCATGCCCAGCACATCGGCGTACCAACGGGCCGACACTTCCGGGTCGCTCACGAACAACGACAGGTGAGTACGAACGACTTCGACTTTCATCGCGCGATACCTCAGTTCTTCTTGATGATGGATTGATGCCCGGACTTGATTTGCGCCACGGCGGGCGTCCAGAGCACATCAGCGATTTCACTGAATTCACGCCACTGCTTCTGCCAGCCGTCACCGCCATTCTCGGAAGTGAACAGATGCCCGTACTTGGTGCCGGCGACGATCTGGCGAGGCTCGGCAGGGTTCAAGGCTATCGCCCAGACACAGGAGTTGGGCTGTTGCGGCAGCGGCAGCACTTCCCAGCTGAGGGCGGCATTCCGGGAAACCAGGACCTTGCTGGTGGTGCCCGGGGTGCCGTCGGAGATGCTCAGGTAGAGCGTATCCTCACCGCCCAACGGTGCATTCATGGCGCGCACGTAATACAGGCCGAAGGCCTCCCGGGCGACGATGCCGGTCCAGGTCTGCCCCTCGTCGAGGCTGCGGTAAACGGCGTTGACGCACACCACGACGATGACCTTTTGCCCATGGTTGGGCAGGACCACGATGTTGTGCACGTCCGAGTTGAAGTCCCACAACAAGCGATCATCGACACGGGTCCAGCTCTCGCCACCGTCACGGCTGTGGAACAGCCCACCCTCTTCCAGGCCGAACCAGAGCTGGTTGCGGTCCGTCGGGTCGTAGGCGAAAGCCAGCAAGCGTGGACGACTGACGCCGTCGCAGAACTCCGGGATTTCCACAGGGGCACGATCCCAGTGCTGGCCACCGTCGAGGGTGCGCCACAGCACGGCGCGCGACGGCGCACCGGTGCCCACGAAAATACGCTGTGCATCCTGGGGATCCACCGCCACCTTCCAGACGGTCTGCCCGTTGAACGGCGAATCCACCCGCTGCCAATGGCCGCCGGTATCGCGGCTGATGCACAGGCCGACGTCGGTGCCGGCGTAGATCACCTCGGGCGTACCCGGATGGAAACTCAGGGATCGGGTGATCGCATCGAATTCCAGGTCCTGGCCCAGGCCCAGGCGATGCCAGGTACGGCCATCGTCGGCGCTGCGGATCACCGCTTGCCCTACGGTGGCGACCAAAAGGGTTCCGTTACTCATCACTGCTGCTCCTCAAATGAAGATGCCACGGGTCAAGCCGCCGTCGATGCCAATGGATTCCCCAGTCACGGCGCCCGCCTTGGGGGATGCGAGGAAACCGATCAGCCAGCCCATTTCGATGGGCGCCAGGGTGCGCCGGATCGGCGTCGCGTCGATGTAGCCCTGCTCTACCTGCTCAGGCGTCTTGCCCTGCTTGACCCCTTCGCGCTCGTACAGCTCCTGGATGTGCGGGGTGTCGACCACACCGGGGTGGATCAGGTTGACGGTGATGCCGGAGGGACCCAATTGGTCGGAGAGCGTCTTGGTCATGTGGGCGATGGCCAGGTTGCGCATGCCCGAGAGGACCTTGCTGCCACGCCCGGTCAAGCCTCCGATGTTGATGATGCGACCGAAGCCACCGGCCTTCATGTGCGGGGTTACCGCCTTGGCGCAACGGAAGTAGCCGATCACCTTGGTGTTGAGGTCCGAGAGCAATTCGTCGTCGCCGGCATGTTCGATGTCGTTGCGCACCACGCCGGACGGTGCCGCGGCGCCGTTGACCAGGATGTCGATGCGGCCAAAGTGCTTGTGGGCCGCCTCGACCATGTCGGACACCGCCGACATCTGGTTGGTGTCACAGAACAGCGGTAACACTTCGTTGCCGGTCTCGGCGGTGATTTCCTCGGCAGCTTGCTGAAGAAACTCCATGCGTCGCGCACAGATCACCACCTTGCAACCCTCCTGGGACAAAAAGCGCGCGACTTCCTTGCCAATGCCCATACCGCCGCCGGTGACGATCGCCACGCGGCCTTGCAATTCCAGATCCATAGCAGTTCCTCTTGTGATTATTCGGTTCAGGCCAGATCGACGAAGACACTCTTGGTTTCGGTGTAGGCATCGATCACGTTCTTACCCATTTCCCGTCCCCAGCCGGATTGCTTGTAGCCGCCAAATGGAGAGGCCGGGTCGACGACGTTCCAGCAGTTGATCCACACAGAACCGGCCTTCAACTGCGCCGCCACGCGATGGGCGGAGCGCAAGTCACGGGTCCAGAGACCGGCCGCCAGGCCATAAGGCGAGTCGTTGGCGCGCAGCACCAATTCATCAATGTCGGTCCAGCTCATGACGGTCAGTACCGGGCCGAAGATTTCTTCCCGGGCGACACAGGCGCGCTCGGCGCGGTCGAGAAACACGCTGGGGCGGATGAAGTGGCCGCGCTCCAGGTGGGCCGGCCGATCACCGCCGCAGATCAGTTCGGCGCCCTCTTCCTGGCCCCGTTGCAGGTAGCCGCGCACCGTGCCCAATTGCCGGGCCGAAACCAGCGGGCCCATGCTGCTGGCCGGATCCAGGCCTGGCCCCAGCACATGGGCGGCCGCGTGGCGCTGAAGTTCTTCAAGCACCTGGTCGAGGACGCTGGCGTGCACATACAGACGCGATCCGGCGGTGCAAACCTGGCCCTGGTTGTAGAAAATGCCATCGGCGGCGCCTTTGGCGGCCCGGACGATGTCGGCGTCCGGCAGGATGATGTTGGGGGACTTGCCCCCCAGTTCCAGGGAGACCTTCTTCATGTTGCCAGTGGCCGCCTGGGCGATCAGTCGTCCCACTTGGGTCGAGCCGGTGAAAGCGATCTTGTCCACGTCCGGGTGCTGGGCCAGCGGTGCACCGGTCTGCGCACCCAGGCCAGTGAGCAGGTTGACCACCCCGGCCGGGAAACCGGCGGCCTCGATCAACTGCACCAGGCGAATGGCAACCAGGGGCGTCTGCTCGGCGGGCTTGAGCACTGCCACACAACCGGTCGCCAGCACCGGGCCGAGCTTCCACACGCACATGGTCAGCGGGAAGTTCCACGGCACGATCAGCGCGCAGACGCCCACCGGCTCGCGCAAGGTGTAATTGAGCATCGGCGCGCCACTGGAGGGCGACACCGGCAGCGTGCTGCCTTCGATCTTGGTCGGCCAACCGGCGAAGTAACGAATGATGTTGGCCGCGCTGGCCGCTTCGCCCCGGGCCGCGCCGATTGGCTTGCCGTTTTCCAGGGTGATCAGTTGCGCCAACTCTTCGCGGTGCTGGTCGAGCAGTTCCGCCAGGCGAAACAACAGCAACCCGCGCTGGGCCGGGGACTGCTGCGCCCAGGTCCCCGTGAAGGCCGCGCGGGCGGCAGCGACGGCGGCATCCACGTCGCGTTCGCCACCTTCGGCGACTTCAGCCAGGGTGTGTTCAGTGGCCGGGTTTTCCACGGTAAACCGCCGGCCATCGGCGGCGTCCTGCCAAGTGCCGCCGATAAACAGACGCCCGGGTTGCGACAGGAACTTCTCGACCTCAGGTAACAATTGAATCGGGTTCATATCCACTCCTTCACAGCGCCATTTCGATCAGGCAAGGACCACCGTCGGCCTTGGCGTTGGCCAAGGCGCGTTGCAGCTCACCGTTGGTGTGCACAGTGCTGGCCGGCAAGCCGTAGCCCTTGGCCAGGGCCTTCCAATCGATGCGTGGGCGGTCCAGTACCGTCAGGCTCAGAGCCTCGGGGCCCAGCTCGGTCATGCCGAAGCGGCGCAGCTCGTTCTGCAGGATGGCGTAGCGGTGGTTGGCCGCGATCAGGATCACCACCGGCAGTTGCTCGCGGGCGATGCTCCATAAGGTCTGGATGGTGTACTGGGCACTGCCGTCCGATTGCAGGCAGAACACCTTGTTGCCACGCTCGGCCATGGCGGCGCCAAAGCCCACCGGGATGCCCTGGCCGATGGCCCCACCGGTGTTGGTCAGGACCCGATGCCGGGCGGCATGGGCCGAGGCGGTGAAGAACGGATAGCCGCACGTGCCGCCTTCCACCGAAACGATGCAGTCGTCCGGCAACGATGCCGCCAGCACCTGGCCCACCGACTGCGGTGTCAACGCGACTTCGCCGGGCGGCAGTTCGATACCGGTTGGCGTGGGCACGTAAGCCGGCGCCTCGAGCGCATCGGCCAGCGCAGTGAGCGCCCCGGCAACGTCGTCCCCCACCTCGGCCAGACACAGCAGGCGTTCACGCTCTGCCAGCCGGGAGGCAATGCCTTCGTAGCCGAAGTAGCTGATGGGCTCGGGGACGCCGGCGCAGACCACCGCGTCGTATTGGTCAAGGATCTCGATGGCCACTTCGGGGAAGTAAGGCAGGCGATCCAGGTCTGGCAGGCCACCGCCGCGATAACTCAGGCGCGGAAAGGTCTCGGCGAACAGGCGCACGCCCGGCAGTTGCGCCAAGCGCCCCGCCGCTTCCAGGCCGGCGACGGACAAGCCTTGATCGCCGACGATAAACACT
This sequence comes from Pseudomonas sp. R151218B TE3479, assembly GCF_053629195.1. Taxonomy (NCBI): domain Bacteria; kingdom Pseudomonadati; phylum Pseudomonadota; class Gammaproteobacteria; order Pseudomonadales; family Pseudomonadaceae; genus Pseudomonas; species Pseudomonas sp. R151218B TE3479. The sequence continues at coordinate 3,764,682 of NZ_JBRJHV010000001.1, read as the reverse complement.
AGGCGCCGACCATCGCGCAATGCCTGGGCGACCGCCTCGATCCGGTCACCGGCAAAACGCCGGACCGGAGCCTGCAATGCTGTGAAGGCTTTCTCGTGCCGTACGGTGTTGGCTTGCAGGTCCATCGGCAGAATCAGGCTGGCGATCTGGCCGTTGGCTTGCCAGGCGGCACGCACCGCCTCCTGGAAATCCTCACCGACGCCCGACGCCGTGCGCGAGGTCCGTACCCACTTGGAAACGCTGCCGGCCAACGCCTGGATGTCGCTGGCCAGCGGTGGATCGTAATTGACGTGCCAGGACGCATGATCGCCGATGACGTTGACGATCGGGGTGTTGGCGCGACGTGCGTTGTGCAGGTTGGCAATGCCATTGGCAAAGCCTGGGCCGAGGTGAGTCAGGGTCATCGCCGGCTTGCCGGCAATCCGGCCGTAACCGTCCGCCGCACCGGTGCATACCCCTTCGAACAAGGACAACACCGGCTTGAGGGCTGGCGCGCTGGCCATGGCTGCCACCAGGGGAATTTCAGTCGTTCCGGGATTGGCGAAGCAGTATTCGATACCGCTTGCCACCGCCGCCTTCACTATCAGTTGCGCACCATTCATTTCCAGCCCTCTTCATCGAGCGTTTGCAGTGGCTGAGATTTATCACACAGCACAATCGACAAAACAAGCTATTTTTATGCATTAAAATCATATTTTGAGATTAATGCATATTTTATGAAGGCAAACGACTGAAAATCCGCTTGTATTTCTCAAGCATTGAGCTACCGTGGCGACGCGCTCCTGAGCGAGTGCGCGGGCTTTTCATCAGCGCCGCGGCTACCTATAGTGCTCACCCAACGACCCCCTACGCGCCATTCCCCCTTTAGGAGCGAAATGAGCAGTCTGAGCAAAATGCTGAGTGTGCTGGACCTTTTCGGCCCGGCCACATTGAAGATCGACCCCGAGACCATCGCCGAGCGCATGGGCCTCTCACGGGCGACCGTGTACCGCTACGTCAAGGACTTGTGCGATGCCGGCCTGCTGGTGCGGGTGGATGCCGGCAGCTATGGCCTGGGGCCACGCATCATTGAGCTGGACTGGATGATGCGGCAGTACGACCCGATCCTCGTGGCAGGCCGCGAGTTGATGCACGAGCTGTCCGACGCCACTGGCCTGGCGGTGTTCGCCAGCGTTTTCTACGACGGCCGCATCATCAACACCTACATCGCCGAACCCAGTGACACCTACCAGTTCTCATTCGGTCGCGGCCAACCACTGCCGTTTTTTCGCGGTGCGCAATCCAAGGTATTGATCGCCTTCCAAAAGGGCCGGCGCCTGCAACGCCTGTTCGAAGAACACCTGGCCAACGACCCCGACAGCGGCCATGACTGGGCAAGCTTTTCCAAGGCCACGAAAAAAATCCGCAAGGATGGCTATTGCATGACCCACGACGAACTCAACCTGGGCCTCACCGGTATCGCGGCGCCGATCGTCAACCCGGAGCTCGACGAGGTGGTGGGCAGCCTTTCGGCCGTGGGCAGCACCCACAGCTTCAAGCTGCTGCGCCAGGAAACCGTGGTTGAAATGGTGATGGATACGACCCGGCGGATTGCCGAGCGGATGCATACCCAGCCTGCCGTCGGTTAGAAACCGGAGGTGCAGCCATATCAGTGTCCTGTGGCGAGGGAGCTAGCCCCTCTGGGCCGATTTACGGGATGACTGCAGGAGTTGAATTCACCCCAAATTCCCTGTGGGAGCGAGCTTGCTCGCGATTGCGGTGGATCAGTTGAGATGGGTGTTGATTGGGCCGCCGTCATCGCGAGCGAGCTCGCTCCCACAGGGTTTATCGAACACCCCCTGCCTCAGAACGGCACGGCCACCGTCACCTGGCTGTACACGTTGGTGCCGTTGCCCGTCACTTGATTGCCCCCCGTCGTTGCATCCCGATCCGGCCGGTAGAGGCCGATCAGCGGGGTGACGATCAAATGCTCGTTGACGGCCCACTCGACATACACATCCAGCTCACGGGCATCCAGGTTCAGGGCGTTGTCTTTACGTACGGTGTTGTAATCGAAGTACAACGCACCGAGGGTCAGGTTCTCCCGCGGCGTGGCTGTAAGGCCGACATGATGAATACCCGTGTTGCTGTTGAAGGGCCCGGCATAATTGCCCGCGACTTCACCCTGGAACCACGTGCCATAACCCGTGCTCTGCCCGGTGAACAGCGAATCCCACTTCTGCGAATAGCGGGTGTAGCGGTACGTCAGCTTGGGTGCCCAGGCGAGATCGGCAAAGGTGTAGCCGGCCTCGGCGTACCAGGCGTTCTGCGGGCCGGCGTCCTTGTCCTGCCAGGCGTATTCGAATGCCAGGCTGGCGTTCTCGATGCCCGCGTCGCCTTCACCACGAATGCTGTAGACGTCCATGCCCTTGCGTTGCTTCTGGAAATCGCTGGCCCACTGGTCGCTCACATCAAGGCCATGGATCCAGGTCAAGCCCAATGTCCCGGCCTTGGCGGTGTAGTCCAGCGTGCCAGCGGCCAGTTCGGTTTCGGCCTGGGCACGGTTGTCGGACTTGAGCCAGACCACACTGCCATGCAGCCCCTCCTGCCCGCCCAGACGCAATACGGCGGTCTGGTCGAAGGCGTGCCGGGCGGCCAGGTAATAGGCACCCCCGCGATTCAAGCGACCATCGGCAGGCCCTTTGCCCAGGTTCGGCCCGTCATCGTTGATCAAGAACCCCCTGCCCAGCTTGACCACCTGCCGGCCGCCGGAAATATCGACACCGTCCTGTCCCAGCACGGGGAACAGATCGGCGGAGCGCCAGCCCAGGTAAGCGTCTTCGATCTTCGTCGTGCGCTCGCTGCCCAGCGTGTTGCCGGCCGCGTCGCCGTCGCCCCAGGTGGCGGAACTGACCAGGCTGAACGCCCCGTAGGCGGTGCCATGGCCGGCCAGGCCCTGGTCGCCGCTGACGCCATACTTGATGAAGCCTTCGCGCCAGGTTGAACCGCCGGGCCGGCCGTCATAGTTCTTGCGGCTGTTGAAATGGCCGAACACCGCCAGCATGTCGGCGTTGAGGTGAGTGTCGTCATCGGCATACAACGCATAGGCCTGGACCTGACTCGCGGCGCAAAAGGCCAGCGTACAGGCAAGGCCACCGCCGAAAAATTCCATACGTGATAGGTTCCGCATGGCGGGAGCTCCTTGTGGTGCGCCTTTGAAGGCTGTCTTTATATTCAGGAGCCGGCGCAGCACGCTGCGCCGGCCTACAGGCTAGCGGCAGTCGGCGAGCGCGCTGTCCAACACACTGACCATCATGGCGGCCTCGTCGGAGGTGAGGGTCAGCGGTGGCGACATCACGATTTTGTTGCCTATCGGGCGCACCAGTACGCCGGCGCGGCGCGCGTGCTCGGCGATGCGTGAAGCCAGGCCGTTGGCCGGGTCAAGCGGCTCGCGGGTAACCTTGTCCGCCACCAGGTCCACGGCGATCATCAAACCCTTGCCGCGCACTTCGCCCACCACGGCATAACGTTCGGTCAGCGGCTGCAGGTGCTCCAGCAATTGGGCACCGACTTTCCCGGCATTGCCCGGCAAGTCCTCGGCTTCGACGATGTCCAGCACCGCCAGCGCCGCCGCACACGCCGTCGGGTGGCCGCTGTAGGTGTAGCCGTGCATGATCACGCTGCTGAAACCCGGGCCGTTCTCGATGGCATCGGCGATGCGCTGGTTGAACACCGTGGCGCCCATGGGGATGTAGCCGGCGGTGATGCCCTTGGCCAGGCACAGTACGTCGGGCGCGACGCCCCAGCCTCGACTGCCGAGCATGCAGCCGGTGCGGCCGAACCCCGTGACCACTTCATCGGCGATCAACAAGATGCCGTGGCGATCACAGACATCACGCAGCCTCTTCCAGTAATGCGCCGGCGGCACGATCACGCCACCGGCACCCTGCACCGGCTCGGCGACCAATGCGGCAATGGTCTGCGGACCCAGCAGCGCGATCTGGTCTTCCAACTGGCGAATACAGTGAGCGGTTAATTCTTCCGGATCGCGGCAGTCCCAGGGGTTGCGGTATAGCCACGGCGTATCGAGCAGATGACAGCCCGCCAACAGCGGCCCGTGGTTGTAGTGATAGACCCCATTGCCGCCCACGGAGGTGCCGCCCACGTGCACGCCATGGTAGCCATTGCGCAACGACAGGAAACGCGTGCGCCCTGGCTCGCCGCTGGCGATCCAGTATTGGCGGGCCATTTTCAGGGCCGTCTCGACCGCATCGGAACCGCCGGAACTGAACAGCACCCGCGCCATGTTTTCCTGGGCGAACATCGACGTCAGCCGCTCGGCCAGGTCGAACACCCGCGGATGGGCAATGCCGTCGAAGGTCTGGTAATAGGCCAGTTCGTCCAGTTGCGCGGCGATGGCCGCCTTCACCGAAGGCCGGTTATGGCCCACGTTCACGTTCCAGAGGCCGCCCACACCATCGAGCATGCGATGGCCCTCGATATCGGTGATGTAGTTGCCGTCGCCACGGGCAATGATCAACGTCTTGGAGCGGTTGGCTGGCGCCGAAGAACTCATTGGGTGCCAGAACTTCTTCTGTGCTGTCTTGTAGTGCTCGTACATGGTTGCAGTCCTCACTCTGTTTCACGCTTGCGTACGTACAACAGCTGCTGGCCGGTAAACTCCAGCAACCCTTCAAGGCCGAACTCGACGCCGAACCCGGACATTTTGCTGCCACCAAACGGCGTATTCGGCTGGATCTGCGCATGGCAATTGACCCAGGCCATGCCGCATTCCAGGCGACTGGCCAAGGCCTGTGCCTGCTCGCTGTCGCTGCCCCAGACCGACCCTCCCAGGCCCATATCGCCGGCATTGGCGCGGCGCAGGACATCCTCGACATCCTGATAGGCGATCAGGGGCAACACCGGACCGAACTGTTCCTCGTCCACCAGGCGCTGTCCGTCGGTCACATCGGCCACCAGCGTCGGCGGATAGAAAAAGCCCGGGCGGTCCAGCCGGGCACCGCCGCACAACACCCGCGCGCCCTGGGCACGAGCGTCCGCCACCAGTTCCTCAACCAGCATCAGCTGTTCGAGGTTCTGCACCGGGCCAAACGTGACCCCAGGCGCCAGGCCGTCACCCACCACCTGACGCCTGGCGATAACGGCCAGGGCCTCGGCAAAGGCCTCGTACTGGGATTGGTGGATGTACAAACGCTTGAGGGCGGCGCAGGTCTGCCCCATGTTCAGAAAGGCCGCCTGGAAAATGTCTTCGGCCACTGCCTCGACCGGCGTGCCGGGCAGCACGATGGCGGCATCGTTACCGCCCAGCTCCAGGGTCAGGCGCTTGAGGTTGCCAGCGGCGCCGCGCATCACGCTTTGGCCGGTGGCGGTCGAGCCGGTGAAGACGATCTTCTGGATGCCGGCATGGGCAGTGATCGCACTGCCAAAACCTTGTTCGCCGGTCACGCTATTGATCACGCCATGAGGGACATGGCGCGCGATGATCTCCACCAGGCGCAAAGTGCTCAGGGGGGTCAGGCTCGACGGCTTGCTGATCACGCAGTTGCCGGCCCGCAACGCCGGCATGATGTGCCAGACGGCGATCATGAATGGCCAGTTCCAGGGTGTGATCGATGCGACGACGCCCAACGGCTTGCGGTGCAGTTCAATACGCTGGCTCGGGGTCTCCTCCACCAACTCTACGGGGATCTGTTGTTCGGCGGCGTAACGCGTCCAGGCCACCGCGCCCATGACTTCGGAGAACGCCAGCTCCAGCGGCTTGCCCTGCTCCAGGACAATCAGCCGGGCCAACGACTCGGCGTCCTGCTCGATGTCCGCCGCGATGCTCAGCAGGCGCTGGCGGCGATCTTCATGGCTGCTGTATCGCCACTCGATAAAGGCCGACTGCGCCGCTTCGACGGCAAGGTCCAACTGGGCCAGGGAACCGGCCGCGCAACGGGCGAACACGGTGCCGGTCGCCGGATTGACCACGTCGAAGTGGCCGCTTTCGCCGTCGACCGGGGCCCCATTGATGAGCATTTGATAATCGTGCATAGCATCTTCCTTTCACGCGCTGCCGGACCGTCCCGAACGACAGCGCAGTTTTTTGTGTGGTTTGACGTGGTCGCGTGGCGCCCTAGAGCTTGTGGCTGCCCAACGCCATGAACCGCTCGGGTGAGGACTTGCGCAATCGGGCGGCGAGGAACACGCCCACAACCAGCGCGACGGGAATGACGGCGCAAAGGCCGTAGGACAACAGCTGGCTGGCGCCGGTCAGCACGTCGAAATGAATCACTGCAAGGACCAGGACCGCCAGCAATGCCAGGCACGAAAAGCCCGGAAGAATCCGACCGCGCCAGAGCCCCAGCTTCAACTCCGGGTGCGAACGGAAATAGACCCATACCGCCGCCGAGGTCAGGGCCATGAGCAGGATCACGCACAACGTGGCCAGGTTGGAGAACCAGGCGAACAATTGCAGGATCGGGTCGGCGTCCAGCGCGGCGAAGATCAGCACCACCACCGCTGCGATCAGGCTCTGCAGGACCGAGCCCATGTGCGGACTTTGGTGCACGCGGTGGGTGGTGCCCAACCGACTGTGCAGCAAACCGTCACGCCCGATGGCGTAGAAATAACGCGCCGCGGCGTTGTGGAACGCCAGCAACCCAGCGTAAATGCTGACCATGAACAGCACACGGATGATCTGGGTCAGGTGCGGGCCGACAAAGTGATCGGACATGCCGTAGATGAACGTGGTGGGATCCTGAAGCGCCTGCAAGGTCGGTACGATCTTGTCCGCGCCAACGCCAACCACCATCGCCCAGACCGACAGGGCATAAAAGCCACCGATCAACAGCACCGAGCTGTAGGTGGCGATGGGAATCGTACGGTGTGGGTTCCTGGCCTCCTCGCCGTAGATGGTGGTGGCCTCGAAGCCGATGAACGCCGCGAAGCAGAACAGCAAGCCGATGGACGGCGTGCCGCTGAACACATGGCTGCGATCGAACGAATCGAGATTGATGCCGCTGTCGCCACCGGTCTTGAGGATGGCGAAATCCAGCGTCAGGATCGCCAGGTACTCGGCAATGACCACCACCGACAGCACCCGGGCCGACAGGTCGATCTTGCGATAACCGAGAATCGCGATACTCGCCATCGCCAGGAGCGAATACGTCCACCAGGGCAAATCCAGGCCAAAGACACTGGCCATCGTGCCGCTGACCACGCCGCCGAACATGCCGTACAGCCCGACCTGGAGAATGTTGTAGGCAAACATCGCCAGCACCCCCGCCGCGCCGCCGGCCAGGCCACCCAGGCCGCGAGAAGTGAAGGCATAGAAACCACCGGCGTTGGTCAGGTGCCGGGACATGGCCGTGTAGCCTGCCGAGAAGGCCAGCAACACCAACAGCGCCAGGAGCAGCAACGCCGGCGTACCAGCGCCGTTGCCCAGCATGATGCCGATGGGGAAGCCACCGGCGATGACGCTCAAGGGGCTCGCTGCCGAAATCACAAAGAAGATGATGAAGCCGACGCCCAGGGCGCCGCGCTTCAACTCCGTCGAGCTGCTGATCGGGAAAGATACGCTCATTGTTCTTGACCTTATTGTATGAGGCAGTTGTTGCTGGATCGGAGACGGCCAGTTTCGCCGACGTCCAAAAGCTTATTGTTCTGCTTGCACGCTGGATTCGATGCTAGGCCCTTGCCAAAACCCTTCGCTATCCCAAAACGGCAGCATCCGAGGCGGCGCCCCAAAACAGGTCAGCCCAATGCTGTAACGCTGACCATGTCCCTGGACCAAACAACAAACTGTAGCGAGGGAGCTTGCTCCCGCTGGGCCGCGAAGCGCCCCCTCTTTTCTGGGCCTGCTGCGCAGTCCAGCGGGAGCAAGCTCCCTCGCCACAGGTTTTGTGTTTTCTTGGCGGAACCGCATTGCCCAACGCCTGGGCATAAAGGCTGCCGATTCGGGATAACCGGCAGGCGCTTCCTGCCGCAAGATAGCCTCGCCCGTCGCTCAAACAGTGCTGGGCACAGAACAATAAAAATCCCTAAGCGCAGGAAAATCTCAGCATGTTCTTCGCTCGTCTCTCTATCCAATGGCGGATCACGCTCCTGAGTGGGCTGTGCCTGCTGGCCGTCGTCGGAGCATTGACCGGTGCCTCCCTGTATCAGAACCAGCAAGGCGCAACACTGCTCAAGCAGCAAAGCAGCCAACTGCTCGGGCGCTCGGCCCTGGAAGGCCTGCAGGCACAGGCCCTGGCACACGGTCAGCGAGTGGAGCGCTTTTTCAGCGAAACCGCGATCTATGGGGAAGGTTTTGCCCAACAGGTCCTGCAACTGCGCGCCCAGGCGTGGAACGGGCGACTGACGCCAGGGCAACTGCGCCGGGACCTGATTGCTGCAACCCGCCAAGCGCTCCAGAACCGCGAAAAAATCCTTGGCTTCTACGTGGTGCTGTTTCCCGACGCGCTGGTTGGTGAAGACGCCGGTTTCATTGGCCAACGCGATCTTGCCGGCAATGAAAAAGGTCGCTTCGCCTTGTACTGGTCGCAAAGCCAACCCGGCCACTTGGTGCAGGAGGTGCTCAGCGAAGCCCAGATCAGCGCCAACACCGCACCACCGGGCAGCGAGCCGGCCAACGCCTGGTACGTCTGTCCGCAGACCCTGGGGCGCACCTGCGTGACAGAGCCCTACGCAATCGAGGTCGAAGGCCAGAAGACATTGATGAGCAGCATCTCCATACCGCTGCTGGACCAGGGCAACGTCATCGGCGTGGTGGGCATGGACATCAGCCTCGATACTCTCCAGCAACTGGCCGCCAGCCTGGCCAACGACCTGTATCCCGGCCACAGCGAGATCAATATTCTTTCCCCGTCAGGGCAAGTTGCCGGCCATAGCGGCACGGTTGACGGCACCTCGGTCGACGTTCGGCAAGCCGTGCAAACCGTTGCCGCCAATAGCCCCTGGCAATTGCAGATACGCGTACCTGAAGCCCTTGTGCAAGCACCAGCCCTGCACATGCAGGCGCAACTGGACGACAAGCATCTCCAGGCCAACTGGTTCAACCTCAGCCTGGGCTTGCTGGCTGCCGGCTTGGGACTGTTGCTCATCTGGCTCACCGCTTACGGCGTGACCCGGCCGCTGCTGAGGGTGGCGCATATGCTCGATGCGATTGTCGAAGGCGACGGCGACCTCACCCGACGCCTGCCCAACGACCGCCACGATGAATTGGGCCATCTGGCCAGGGGGTTCAACCGCTTCCTCGACAAGTTGCAGCCCATTATCCGCGATATCCAGCAAGCCTCCCTGGACACCCGCAACACCGCCGATACGTCAGCACAGGTGGCCCGGGAAGTCAGCGCCGGCATGCAAACGCAGTACCGGGAAGTCGAGCTGGCAGCGACCGCCTTGCATGAAATGAGCACCAGCGCCCAAGAGGTGGCTCGCCATTCCCACCAGGCGGCCGATGCCGCCACCGTCGCCGAAAGCGCCAGCCGATCGGGGCGGGAGTTGTTCGCCAACGCGGTCACCAGCATCGACAGCCTCGACCGGCGCCTGGCAACCACGCTCGAGCAAGTGCAGGCGCTGGCCGGCAACAGTCAACACATCGGCCAGGTGCTGGACGTGATTTGTGCCATTGCCCAGCAGACCAACCTGCTGGCCTTGAATGCCGCCATCGAAGCGGCCAGGGCCGGTGAACAGGGGCGCGGCTTCGCCGTGGTGGCCGACGAAGTTCGCCATCTGGCCAGCAACACCCAGAACTCGGTCGAGCAGATACGCACGGTGATCGAAGCGTTGCAACAGTTGAGCCAGGAGGTCGTGCACAGCACCCAACTGAGCCGCGAACAGGCCAGGGACAGTGTCGCTCAAGTCGAAAAGACCCATGTGGCGCTGCAACACATCACCGACGCCGTGGAAGTGATCGAACACATGAACCAACAGATCGCCAGCGCCGCCCTGGAGCAAAGCGCTGTCGTGGAAGACATCAGCCATCGCGTCAGCGACATTCGCGCAATCAGCGAAACCTTGACCAGCCGGATGGAAGAAGCGTCGCAGGCGAGCCACTCGTTGCATGCCATGGCCAACCATCAACAGCAGTTGGTGGGGCATTTTCGGATCTAGCGGCCTGTGCGCTTACACAATTTCACAGAGCGCCTACAAAGCTTCACCCCTGGCATTGGCTTCGATCCCTACCATGGGCGGCTCAATATTGGGGAAGCACCATGTCCAAGATTCCTTTCGTCACACTGGGTCTGTTGATCGGCGCGCTGCTGCTCAGTGGCTGTGATAGCGCTTCGAACCCGCAAGCCTCCGCCCCGCTGGCAAGCGTGCGTGTCGAAACGGTCCAGGCCCGGCCACTGTCGATCAGTAACGAGCTGAGCGGCCGGATCGCCGCGCCACGGGTCGCCGAAGTCCGGGCGCGGGTCGCCGGCGTGGTCTTGCAGCGGGTGTTTCACGAAGGCCGGGACGTCAAACAGGGCGAGGTGCTGTTTCGCATCGATCCGGCGCCGTTCAAGGCCGACCTGGACAGTGCCGAGGCGGCGTTGCGCAAGGCCGAGGCCAATGCGTTCCAGGCCCGCTTGCAGGCACAACGGTACGCCCAGTTGATCGACGACAAGGCGATCAGTGGCCAGGACTACGACAATGCCAGGGCCAATGTGCGCCAGACGGCCGCGGACGTCTCCGCCAGCAAGGCCGCGGTGGAACGGGCGAAACTGAACCTCGGGTATGCCACAGTGACCGCGCCGATATCCGGGCGCATCGGCCGAGCGCTGGTGACGGAAGGAGCCTTGGTCGGACAGAACGAAAGCACGCCGTTGGCGTTGATCCAGCAACTGGACCCGATCCACGCCGACCTCACGCAATCGACCCGCGAACTCAATGACCTGCGCCGCGCCTTTCGCGCAGGGCTTTTGCAAGCGGTCGGCCAGGGCCAGGCCAAGGCCACCTTGATCCAGGACGACGGCAGCCCTTACCCGCTGCCCGGCAAGTTGCTGTTCACCGACCTCAGCGTCGACCCGAGCACCGGCCAGATCACCCTGCGCAGCGAGTTCCCCAACCCCGACCTGGACCTGCTGCCGGGCAGTTTCGTCCGCGTGCGCCTGGAACAGGCGGTCAACAGCCAGGGCATCACCGTGCCGCAACGGGCCATCTTGCGCGACAGCGCCGGCATCGCCCAGGTGTTGCTGCTGGACGCCGAGCAGAAGGTCAGCCAGCAACCGGTGCAACTGGGCGCCGCGCAAAACGATCGCTGGGTCGTCACCCACGGTTTGAAACCCGGCGACCGCATCGTCATCGAAGGCCTGCAACACGCCCGTCCCGGCGAGCATGTCCGGATCGACGACTCTCCACTTCCCCTCGCCCAGGTTCCCGGGCCACAGGCAGGACACTAAGCCATGCCGCAATTTTTCATCGACCGTCCGGTATTCGCCTGGGTCGTCGCTTTGTTCATCCTGTTGTCCGGTGTCCTGGCCATCCCACAACTGCCGGTGGCGCAATACCCGGTGGTGGCCCCGCCACAAATCGAGATCTACACCGTCTACCCAGGCGCCTCGGCGCAAACCGTGGACGAAAGCGTGGTCAGCCTGATCGAGGAAGAACTCAACGGCGCCGACAACCTGCTGTATTTCGAATCCCAAAGCAGCCTGGGCAGCGCCACGATCACCGCGACCTTCCAGCCCGGTACCAACCCGGAACTGGCCCAGGTCGACGTGCAGAATCGCCTCAAAGCGGTGGAGTCACGCCTGCCGCAAGCGGTCACGCAGCAGGGCTTGCAAGTGGACAAAGTCTCCGCTGGCTTCCTGCTGCTGATCACCCTCACCTCCAGCGACGGCAAGCTCGACGACGTGGCCCTCAGCGATTACCTGGCGCGCAACGTGATGAACGAGATCAAGCGCCTGGACGGTGTCGGCAAGGCTCAATTGTACGGGGCCGAGCGCGCCATGCGGATCTGGATCGATCCGCAGAAACTCGTCGGTTTCAACCTGACCCCGGCCGATGTCAATGCCGCCATCGTGGCGCAGAACGCCCAGGTGTCGGCAGGCAGCCTGGGGGAGTTGCCGAGCCGCAGCACCCAGGAAATCACCGCGACCATCGTCGTCAAAGGCCAGCTCAACACGCCGCAAGAGTTCGCCGACATTGTGCTCAAGGCCAATCCCGATGGCTCGACGGTGCGCATCGCCGACGTGGCACGGGTGGAGATCGGCAGCCAGGAATACCAGTTTTCCACGCGCCTGAACGGCAAGCCGTCCACCGCAGTGGCGGTGCAACTGTCGCCGGGTGCCAATGCCCTGAACACCGCGACCCTGGTGCGCAACAAGATGGACGAGCTGTCGCGCTACTTCCCGGCCGGCGTGGAATACAAGATTCCCTACGACACCTCGCCGTTCGTCAAGGTCTCGATCACCAAGGTGATCTACACCCTCGGCGAGGCGATGTTGCTGGTGTTCGCGGTGATGTTCCTGTTCCTGCAGAACATTCGCTACACCCTGATCCCGACCCTGGTGGTGCCGGTAGCGCTGATGGGCACCTTCGCGACGATGCTCGCGCTGGGGTTCTCGATCAACGTGCTGACCATGTTCGGCATGGTGCTGGCCATCGGTATCCTGGTGGACGATGCCATCGTCGTGGTGGAGAACGTCGAGCGGATCATGGCCCAGGAAGGCTTGTCGCCCAAGGAGGCCACGCGCAAGGCCATGGGGCAGATCACTGGTGCGATCATTGGCATCACGCTGGTGCTGGTGGCGGTGTTCATTCCGATGGCGTTCATGCAGGGCTCGGTGGGGGTGATCTACCAGCAATTCTCGCTGTCAATGGCGACGTCGATCCTGTTCTCGGCCTTTCTCGCCCTGACCTTGACCCCGGCGCTTTGCGCGACCTTGCTCAAACCGGTCGCCCAAGGTCATCACCACGCCAAAAGCGGTTTCTTCGGCTGGTTCAACCGTGGCTTCGACCGCTTCGGCGACCGCTACCAGGGGTGGGTGGCCTATGCGGTGAAACGCAGCGGCCGTTATCTGCTGATCTACGGCGTGCTGCTGGTGGGCATGGGCCTGTTGTTCAGCCGCCTGCCCTCCTCGTTCCTGCCGGTGGAAGACCAAGGCTACACCATCACCGACATCCAGCTGCCACCGGGTGCGAGCAAAAACCGGACGGTGCAAGTGGTGGAGCAGATCGAAGCCCACAACGCCGGCGAGCCGGGGGTTGGCGACAGCACGATCATTCTCGGTTTCAGTTTTTCCGGCAGTGGGCAGAACGCCGCCCTAGCCTTCACCACCCTCAAGGACTGGTCGCAACGCGGTGCCGAGGATTCGGCGGCGTCGATTGCCGACCGCGCCAACCTGGCCCTGGGTCAAATCAAGGATGCCATGGCGTTCTCGGTGCTGCCGCCGCCCGTGGATGGCCTGGGCACCTCCAGCGGTTTCGAGTTCCGTTTGCAGGACCGTGGCGGACTCGGCCACGCCACCTTGATGCAGGCCCGCAGCGAACTGCTCGCCGCCGCCGAAAAAAGCCCGATGCTGATGAATGTGCGCGAAAGCGCCCTGGCGGAGGCGCCGCAGGTGCAACTGGAGGTCGACCGCAAGCAGGCCAATGCCCTGGGCATTTCCTTTGCCGATGTCGGCAGCGTGTTGTCCACGGCGGTGGGTTCGGCCTACATCAACGACTTCCCCAACCAGGGACGGATGCAGCGGGTGGTGGTCCAGGCCGAGGGCGACCAGCGCAGCCAGGTCGAGGACCTGCTGAAAATCCACGTGCGCAACAACAGCGGGAAAATGGTCCCGTTGTCGGCATTCGTCCAGGCCCGCTGGACCCAGGGACCGGCGCAATTGACCCGCTATAACGGTTATCCGGCGGTGAGCATTTCCGGCGAACCGGCACCGGGCTACAGCACCGGGCAAGCCATGGCCGAAATCGAACGGTTGGTGGGCCTGGGGCCGACGGGCCTGGGCCAGGAATGGACCGGGTTGTCCTTGCAGGAACGCTTGTCCGGCAGCCAGGCGCCGATCCTGTTGGGCCTGTCGCTGCTCGTGGTGTTCCTGTGCCTGGCGGCCCTGTACGAAAGCTGGTCGATCCCGACCTCGGTGCTGCTGGTGGTGCCACTGGGTGTGCTTGGTGCGGTATTGGCCGTGTCGTTGCGCGGCATGCCCAACGATGTGTTCTTCAAGATCGGGTTGATTACCATCATCGGCCTGTCGGCGAAGAACGCGATCCTGATCATCGAGTTCGCCAAGAGCCTGTACGACGAAGGCCACGACCTGATCGACGCCACGCTCCAGGCCGCACGCCTGCGCCTGCGACCGATCATCATGACCTCGCTGGCGTTCATCCTCGGTGTGGTACCGCTGGCGATTGCCACCGGTGCCAGCTCGGCGAGCCAGCAGGCCATCGGCACCGGGGTGATCGGCGGGATGATCACCGCCACGCTGGCGGTGGTGTTCGTGCCGGTGTTTTTCGTGGTGGTGATGAAGCGTGTCAGGCGTGTTGATCGGAAGTGAGGCCAGGCCGAGCCACCGCTATCGCGAGCAAGCCCGCTCCCACACTGGATCTTCAGCGGACACACTGTCCGCGTGCATCCGCAATCCCTCTGTTCTGTGGGAGCGGGCTTGCTCGCGAAGAGGCCAGCACATTCAACATCTTCATGGACTGTGACGCCGCCTTCGCGGGCAAGCCCGCTCCCACATTGGATCTTCAGCGGACACACTGTCCGCGTGCATCCGCAATCCCTCTGTTCTGTGGGAGCGGGCTTGCTCGCGAAGAGGCAAGCACATTCAACATCTTCATTGACTGTGACGCCGCCTTCGCGGGCAAGCCCGCTCCCACACTGGATCTTCAGCGGACACACTGTCCGCGTGCATCCGCAATCCTTCTGTTCTGTGGGAGCGAGCTTGCTCGCGAAGAGGCCAGCACATTCAACATTCTTCATTGACTGTGACGCCGCCTTCGCGAGCAAGCTCGCTCCCACACTGGATCTTCAGCGGACACACTGTCCGCGTGCATCCGCAATCCCTCTGTTCTGTGGGAGCGGGCTTGCTCGCGAAGAGGCCAGCACATTCAACATCTTCATGGACTGTGACGCCGCCTTCGCGAGCAAGCTCGCTCCCACACTGGATCGTCAGCGGACACACTGTCCGCGTGCATCCGCAATCCTTCTGTTCTGTGGGAGCGGGCTTGCTCGCGAAGAGGCCAGCACATTCAACATTCTTCATTGACTGTGACGCCGCCTTCGCGAGCAAGCTCGCTCCCACACTGGATCTTCAGCGGACACACTGTCCGCGTGCATCCGCAATCCTTCTGTTCTGTGGGAGCGAGCTTGCTCGCGAAGAGGCCAGCACATTCAACATCTTCATTGACTGTGACGCCGCCTTCGCGAGCAAGCTCGCTCCCACAGGGGCCTGAGGGGCCATAGATCAAACTGTGGGAGCGAGCCCAGCCATCAGTCCGCCTGCACCGTGACCTGACGCTGTTCGCCCAAGCCTTCGATTCCCAGGCGAATGGTCTGGCCCGGTCGCAGGAATACCGGGTCGGGCTTGATGCCCAAGCCGACGCCGGGCGGCGTGCCGGTGGAGATCACATCCCCCGGTTGCAGGCTCATGCAGCGGCTCAAGTAGGCAATCAGTTGCGGCACGCTGAAGATTAGCGTTCGGGTATTGCCGTTCTGGTGGCGGTGTCCGTCAACCTCCAGCCACAGATCCAGCGTATGCGGGTCGGCGATTTCATCCCGGGTCACCAGCCAGGGGCCGAGAGGGCCGAAGGTGTCGAAACCCTTGCCTTTGTCCCAGGTGCCGCCGCGCTCCAGTTGCCACTCGCGCTCGGACACATCGTTGATGACGCAGTAGCCGGCGACATGCTCCATGGCATTGGCTTCGTCGATGTAGCGCCCGCCTTTACCGATGACCACGCCCAGCTCGACTTCCCAATCGGTCTTGAGCGAGCCGCGCGGGATCTGAATGTCGTCGTTCGGCCCGCAGATGGCACTGGTCCATTTGTTGAAGATGATCGGCTCTTTCGGCACCTCCATGTTCGACTCGGCCGCGTGATCGGCGTAGTTCAGACCGATGCAGATGAACTTGCCGACCTGGCCGACGCAGGCACCGATGCGCGGCTGGCCGGCAACGAGCGGCAGGCTGCGCGGGTCGAGGGCGGCGAGCGCTGCCAAGCTGTCCGCGCCCAGGACCTGCCCAGCGATGTCCGGCACATGGCCGGAGAGGTCGCGCAGCTGATTGTCGGTATCCAGCAGCCCGGGTTTTTCCGAACCCTTTTCGCCGTAGCGCAATAGTTTCATGTCGTGCTCCTGCTCAAGTGAAGACCGATTTCAGAGGCTCATGCCACCGTCGATGACGTGAATGGTACCCGTGGTATAGGCAGAAGCATCGCTGCCCAGGTACACCGCCAACTGGGCGATCTCTTCAGTGCTGCCGATGCGCCCCATGGGCTGGCGGTCGAGGAACTGCCGATAGACCTGCGCCTCATCGACGCCCTGTTGCACGGCCTGATCGGCGATGCGCTGGCGCAGCGAAGGCGAGTCCACGGTGCCCGGGCAGATCGCGTTGCAGCGGATGCCCTGACTGACGAAGTCGATGGCGACAGCCTTGGTCAGACCCACCACCGCCGCCTTGCTGGCGGCATAGGCGAAGCGATTGGGCACGCCCTTGACGCTGGAGGCCACCGACGACATGTTGATGATCGAGCCGCCGCCACGGGCCAGCATCCCCGGAAGGAAGGCGCGGATCATGCGGTACATGGCCGTGACATTGAGGTCCATCGAGCGTGTCCAGGCTGCTTCGTCGCATTGCAGTATGTTGCCACTGTGCACATAGCCTGCGCAGTTGAACAGCACGTCGAGCCCGCCGATGCGCTCGCAGGCGGCGCTAATGGCGACGCTCGAGGTGACATCCAGGGGCATGGCGGTGACCTCTTCGATCCCCGCCAGCGCATGGATATCGATGTCCGTGGCAAACACCTCGGCCCCGGCCCGGGCGAAGGCAATGGCGCTGGCCAAGCCAATGCCCTGCCCCGCTGCCGTTACCAGAACGCGCTTGTTCTGCAGGTTCATGCGGTCTCCAGTTGCGCTGACGTGGCGGCGTGCTTGGGGGTCCTGCCGAGCATCGAAGCGGGGATGGCCAGGATCAGCCCGCCGCTGACCAAAAGACACAAGGCCAGTACATAAGTGCCGTTGTTGATATTACCCGTGAGGGTTTCGGCCACGGCGGTGATCATCGAGCCGGTGAAGCCCGACAGGTTGCCGATGGCGTTGATCATGCCGATGCCGGCGGCGGCGGCGACCCCCGACAGCACGGTGCCTGGCAGGGTCCAGAAAATCGGCATCAGGCTGAGAATCCCCGAAGCGGAGACGCTGAGAAAGAGCACCGACAGCACCAGATTGTCAGCGAAGAAGGCACTGAGGATCAGGCCGACGCCGCCAATGAATGCCGGGATCGCCGCATGCAAGCGCCGCTCACCGGTGCGGTTGGAGTGCCGGGCGTTGAGCAGCATCGCCACCACCGCCACCGAATAAGGGATGGCGGTGAGCAAACCGATGTGCAAGCTGTTGGTGATGCCGGTGCTCTTGATGATCGAAGGCATCCAGAACGCCAGGCCATAGAAACCGGTATTGAAGGTCAGCAGGATCAATACCAGCAACCACACCCGAGGGTTGAAGAACACTTCGCTCAACCGCGTGGCCTTGCCTTGGTTGTCGGTTTGCAGATTGGCCTTGAGCAGGGCTTTTTCCGCGACCGTCAGCCATTTGGCTTTGTCGATGTTATCGGCCAGGCAGACGATCACCACGAACGCCATGATGATCGACGGAATGCCTTCGATGAGCAGCATCCATTGCCAGCCCGACAGGCCATGCACCCCTTGCATGCTGTTCATCAGCCAGCCGGAGAGTATGCCGCCCAGGGTCAGGCTGACGGGCAGCGCCAGCAGGAACCCGGACATCACCCGGCTCTGCCGGTGGGTCGGAAACCAGTAGTTAAGGTAGAGGATCACACCAGGGAAAAAGCCGGCTTCGCAGATGCCCAACAGGAAGCGCAGCACATAGAACATCGTGCTCGATTCGATGTGGAAGAAAGCCGCCAGCGGCACGGTGTAGGCCACGGCCATGGAAATCACCGCCCAACTGAGCATGATCCGGGCGATCCAGAACCGTGCGCCAAAGCGATGCAGCAACAGGTTGCTGGGCACTTCGAAGAGGAAATAGCCCCAGAAAAACATACTGGCGCCCAAGGCATACACGGTGTTGCTGAATTGCAGCTCGTTGAGCATGTCGAGCTTGGCGAACCCGATGTTCACCCGATCGAGGTACGCTGCCATGTAGCACAACAGCAACACGGGCAGGATCCGCCAGATCACCTTGCGGTAGGTCCGGTCTTCGAAATCCGGTTCGCAAGCGGCCTGGGCGGGCAACGGCTCGGAGATGGTTTGCATGAGGTAACCCCTGATTGTTTTTATTGGGTCACGTCGAATGATTGACTCATCCGGCGATTGAACGAGGACTCTACTGTCGGGGATCGATTCTTCCCAATGGCATTTTTGGATTAGTCGATAACGTATTGTTATCGAGACTTGGGTTTGGCAAACGGGTTACTGCGTAGCCCAGCGGGAGCAAGCTCCCTCGCCACAGGGTTCAGTGCAAGCTGATCCGCCGCCATCGCGAGCATGTTCGCTCCCACAGGGGCGGGAGTGTGGCGAATCTTTCAGTCAACACAAAACAACTGTGGGAGCGAACATGCTCGCGATGGCGGCGGCACATTCAACCGCTCAGACGGGCGTTGTCCTTGAGAATCTCGGCGAACTCCAGCGCCGCACCTACCAGCGGTTCATCCTTTCGCGTGAGGATGCCGTAGTCCTGCGGCACCAGGTGTAGCGGGGTATCGAGGGTCTTGAGCTGGCCGCTTTCAAGCAACGGATCGACCATGGCATTGGGCAGCATGCCGATCATGGGCCCGCGTTGAAGCACCTGGAGAAAGGTCTGCATGGAAATGGTGTCGATGGTATTGCGCGGCATCCCTACCCCGGCCTCGGCGAAGGCCAGTTCCATGCGCGCACGGATCGGCGTGCCGACCGGGTAGAGAATCCACGGCAGGTCCACCAGTTGCTGCAGGGAGGTCGGCCCGGCGTTCGCCAGGGGATGGCGGTCATTGACCACGATGCAGAACGGTTCCGGGGCCAGGGGTTGGAAGTCGTAGCGCTGTTGCTGGCTTTGCTCGGTAAACCGGGCTACCGCCAGGTCGAGTTTTTTCTCTTCAAGCATCTTCATCAGATGGTTGCTGGTCTGCTCCACCACCTCGATGGACAGCAACGGCCAGCGTTGCTTGATCTGCAGGATCGCCTCGGGCAAGGCCACTGCCGTCGCGGCAAAGATACCGCCGACCTTGAGGTAGCCATGGCCGCCTTCGCGCAGGCTGCTGATTTGCTCGACGAACGAACGTGCATCGTTCAAGGCGATCTGCGCGTAACGCAGCACATGTTCGCCCAATGCGGTGGGCGGCATGCTCCGGGGGCGGCGCTCGAACAGAGCGAAGCCGAGCAGGCTTTCGATTTCCTTGAGCATCTTGCTCACGGCGGGCTGGCTGAGGTTCATCTGCTCGGCCGCCAAATGCATGTTGCAGGTGCGCCCCAAGGTATCGATCAATAACAGATGACGGAATTTGAGCCAGCCGCAGAAGCTGGAAAAAGACAGATCGGACATGGGCAATCCTCGGCGATGCAATAACCGGACGTTATCAGATACTGAATATATCTCATTGGAGTTCATCAACCGCGCGCCCTAGCTTGAAAGCTTTACGAACCAGGAAAACTGCCCATGTCGCTGATGCTTACTCCCGAGAACACCCTGCCCGTCGATGGCGTCGCCGGCACCCTCATCGGTCGTGCCTGGGTGCCTGGCCGTGTCGCCGGGCCTTCACCCGTCGTGCTGCGCAGTGATGGGGTGTTCGACCTGTCGGATCGTTTCGCGACCTTGAGCGATTTGCTGGAAACGTCCTCACCGTTGGCGGCGGTCAGGCAAACGCCCGGCACTTTCATCGCCAGCGTCGAAGCGCTGCTGGCCAACACCGGCATTCATGCCGATCCGGCCAAGCCGTTTCTGTTGCCGCCGCTGGACTTGCAAGTGATCAAGGCCGCCGGTGTGACCTTCGCCGCCAGCATGATCGAGCGGGTGATCGAGGAACAGGCAGGCGGCGACGCGGCAAGGGCCGAGGCGGTACGCGCCACCGTGCACAATGTGATCGGCGATAACCTGCGGGCGATCGTGCCGGGTTCCGAGCAAGCCATGCGCCTGAAAGCCTTGCTCATCGAACAGGGCATGTGGTCGCAGTACCTGGAAGTCGGCATCGGCCCGGATGCGGAGATCTTCACCAAAGCACCGGTCCTGGCCGCCGTGGGCAGCGGCAGCCAAATTGGCATTCATCCGATATCGCAATGGAACAACCCGGAACCGGAAGTGGTGCTGGCAGTAAACAGCCGTGGCCAGATCCACGGCGCCACCCTGGGCAATGACGTCAACCTGCGAGACATCGAAGGTCGCAGCGCGCTGTTGTTGAGCAAGGCCAAGGACAACAATGCGTCTTGCGCCATCGGGCCGTTCATTCGCCTGTTCGACGAGCACTTCAGCCTGGATGACGTACGCGCCTGCGTGGTCGACCTCCAGGTGCAAGGCGAAGATGGCTACCGCCTGCACGGTGCGAGTTCCATGAGCCAGATCAGCCGTGACCCGCAGGACCTGGCAAGCCAGACACTCAACGCCAACCACCAATATCCAGATGGTTTTGTACTGTTTCTCGGTACCCTGTTCGCCCCCACCGAAGACCGCGACCATCCCGGCAGCGGTTTCACCCACAAACGCGGAGACCGGGTCAGCATCAGCAGCCCATTGCTCGGCAGCCTGCATAACCAAGTGACCCACAGCTGCGACGCCGCCCCCTGGACCTTTGGCGTCAGCGCCTTGTTGCGCAACCTCGCCGCCCGCGGACTGCTGGGCCGCTGACGCTACGACCGTGATCGATTCATCCAATTACAAGAGAGACATGAATCATGAGTGACACGCCTAAACGCCGCCTGCGCAGCGAGCAATGGTTCAATGACCCGGCTCACGCGGACATGACCGCCCTGTATGTCGAACGCTACATGAACTACGGCATGACCCGCGAAGAGCTGCAATCGGGACGCCCGATCATCGGCATCGCCCAGACCGGCAGCGACCTGACCCCCTGCAACCGTCATCACCTGGAACTGGCCCAACGGGTCAAGGCCGGCATCCGTGACGCCGGTGGCATCCCCATGGAATTCCCGGTGCACCCGATCGCCGAACAGTCGCGTCGGCCCACCGCTGCCCTGGACCGCAACCTGGCCTACCTGGGCCTGGTGGAAATCCTCCACGGCTACCCATTGGACGGCGTGGTGCTCACCACCGGTTGCGACAAGACCACGCCCGCCTGCCTGATGGCGGCGGCGACCACCGACTTGCCCGCCATTGTCTTGTCCGGCGGGCCGATGCTCGACGGCCATCACAAAGGCGAGCTGATCGGCTCGGGCACTGTGCTCTGGCATGCGCGCAACCTGATGGCCGCCGGCGAGATCGATTACGAAGGCTTCATGGAAATGACCACCGCGGCATCGCCATCGGTGGGTCACTGCAACACCATGGGCACCGCCTTGTCGATGAACGCCCTGGCCGAAGCCTTGGGCATGTCGCTGCCCGGTTGCGCGAGCATTCCGGCGCCCTATCGCGAGCGCGGGCAAATGGCCTATGCCACCGGCAGGCGCATCTGCGAGTTGGTGCTGCAAGACATTCGTCCGTCACAGATCATGACCCGCCAGGCCTTCGAGAACGCCATCGCCGTCGCCTCGGCCCTGGGTGCTTCGAGTAACTGCCCGCCGCACCTGATCGCCATCGCTCGGCACATGGGCGTCGAACTGAGCCTGGATGACTGGCAACGGATTGGCGAGGACGTGCCGCTGCTGGTCAATTGCATGCCTGCGGGCAAATACCTGGGTGAAGGTTTCCATCGGGCCGGCGGTGTGCCCTCGGTCATGCACGAACTGCAAAAAGCCGGGCGCCTGCACGAAGACTGCGCCACGGTCAGCGGCAGGACCATCGGCGAAATCGTCAGCAGCAGCCTGACCAGCAACGCCGACGTGATCTATCCCTTCGATACCCCGCTCAAGCACCGTGCCGGCTTCATCGTGCTCAGCGGCAATTTCTTCGACAGCGCTATCATGAAGATGTCGGTGGTGGGCGAAGCGTTTCGCAAGACCTACCTGTCCGAGCCCGGTGCCGAGAACAGTTTCGAAGCCCGGGCCATCGTGTTCGAAGGACCGGAGGATTACCACGCCCGCATCGACGACCCGGCGCTGGACATCGACGAGCGCTGCATCCTCGTCATTCGCGGTGTGGGCACCGTGGGCTACCCCGGCAGTGCCGAGGTGGTGAACATGGCGCCACCGGCCGCGCTGATCAAACAAGGCATCGACTCCCTGCCCTGCCTGGGCGACGGTCGCCAGAGCGGCACCTCGGCGAGCCCATCGATCCTCAACATGTCCCCTGAAGCCGCCGTGGGCGGCGGCCTGGCATTGCTGCAAACCAACGACCGGCTGAAAGTGGACCTGAACACACGCACCGTGAACCTGCTGATCGACGACGAAGAGATGGCCCGGCGCCGACTCGAATGGACACCGAACATCCCACCGTCGCAAACACCCTGGCAGGAACTGTACCGGCAACTGGTCGGGCAATTGTCCACCGGAGGCTGCCTGGAGCCTGCCACGTTGCATCTGCGCGTGATCGCCCGCAGTGGCGAGCCGCGTCATTCGCACTGAGTCCAAGCGGTCGATTGTTCACGTACGTTGAATTCAGATGCCAATCCAGAAGGATTTATTCCACGGGCATAAAGGAGAAAGATGCGCGCCAGGGGCCATCGCCCCTGCCGAATCTTTCAACCCCACGGAGTCGATCCATGCCATTTGCCAACTACAAATTTCCCGAAGGAATCCTGGACCACGCCCGCAAGGAAGAGATCATCCATCGCACCACGGAAATGTTCGTCGAATACTTCGGCGAAGGGGTCCGTCCATTCACCATGGTCCTGGTCGAAGAGGTGGCAGACGGTGGCTGGGGGCGCGCCGATGAAACGCTGACGCTGGCAAAGATGGGGCTGCCTGCCAAAGGCCAATAATGCTGTTCGCTTAAGGTTGGTCTGGCCACAGGTTCATCGTTTTTCCTAAGTGAACAGCATTACCTTATATAGAAGAGATCGGGAAAGAAAAGTGAGAGGGGTGACCCTGTGCTAGAGCCACCCCTCGCCATGCCTCAGAAATCCACTGTGGCCGACAATTGCAATGTGCGCGGAGAACCTGGGGAGAAGGCGCCGTACGAGGCGACCCCCGACCAGTACTCGCGATCAAAGACGTTCTGAACCGTGGCTCGGAAAGTCGTCGGTCGACCTTCGATCTTGGTGGCGTAACGAGCACCGGCATCGAAGCGGGTCCAGGCATCCAGCTCCTGGGTGTTGGCCTGGTTCACGTATTGGCTGCTGGTGTAGATCGCGCCGCTGGTGAGGGTAAAGCCTTCCACCCAAGGGGTGTCCCATTCAGCCCACAGGTTGGCTTGCACGTCTGGCACGCCCACCGGCTTATTGCCACGGTTGGCCGCTGTGGCGGAATCCGTCAGCTCACCGTCGAGCAATGTCACGCCCCCCATCAAACGTGTGCCGGGGGCCACTTCGCCGAACACGCTCAGCTCCACGCCACGGTTGCGCTGTTCAGCCTGTACGGAGAAAACATTGTTCGCACCGAGTTCGCCACTGGGCTTCTCGATCTGGAACAGCGCCAGGGTGGTCATGAACGTGCCGTGCTCGTACTTGACCCCTATCTCATGCTGCTTGGATTCATAAGGTGCAAACGTTTCGCCGGAATTGGTCGCGTTGGCTGGGGCGGCGTCACCTTTACTCAGCCCCTCGACATAGTTGTAGTACAGCGACACGTCCTCCCAGGGTTTGACCACCACGCCGACCATCGGGGTCGTGGCACTGTCGTCATAACGGGAACTGACCGAGCCAGTCTCGCTGTAATTGCGTGACTCGACGTTCTGCCGGCGCAACCCCAAGGACAGTTGCAGACGGTCATCCAGTACCGACAAGGTGTCGGTCAAGGCGAAACCGGACAATTGCGACTCGGAAACGCGTAACACCCTGGGTGCATCGATGGCCGGCTTGGGCACGTCCACCGGGTGATAAATGTTCGAGGGGATAACTGCCCCCCGGTTGATGCCCCGGGACAGCTCATCCTGATAAGTGCTCGCCATCAGCGTGGTCGTGTGGCTGACAGGGCCGGTGTCGAATATCCCGCGGATCCCCACGTCGGCTGTCGAACGGTCCACGTTGAATTTGTAATACCCCGGCCTGTTGGTGATATCGCCTGCACTATTGATGATATCTGGCACCTGGTCGGACATTCGCTTGACGTCCGAACGACCGCCACCGGCGTGGGCAAACACCGTGACCGCGTCCGTCAGGTCGTATTCGCCACCCAGCAAGGCCGACTGCTCCTTGGTGTCGGACCAGCCCCATTTCTGTGACGCATTGGTACGACCGTTGGGGGCCGATGGGATTTCAACGCCAGGCGCGACGGTGAAGGGTCGCGAGGCGCCGTCAAAGCTCTCTTTCTGGCTGATGAAGTCGAGGTTCAAGCGCAAACGCTCGCCCCGATAATCCAGGGCGATAGCACCGATGTCGAGTTCGCGTTCCTGGTCGTCGATGGCCGTGTCGCCCCCCTCGAGGCTGCCGTTGAAGCGCACGCCGAACTGGTTTTCCGAGCCGAATCGACGGCTGACATCCAGATGCCCGCCCACTTGGGAATCGGACGCGTAGCTGCCGGTAAAGCGCGTCAGGTCTTCGTCCAACGGACGCTTGGGAACGATATTGATCACCCCGCCCACCCCGCTGTTTGGAGAAATACCGTACATCAGTGCACCCGGCCCCTTGAGCACTTCGACCCGTTCGGCGTAGTCGGTGAACACCCGGTAGTTGGGTGCCACGCCGTATACGCCGTCGTAGGCCAACTCGCCGAGGTTGCCCTCGCCGATGGGAAAACCACGGATGAAAAACGAATCGACGATGCCGCCCACCTGCCCAGTCGAGCGCACCGAAGGGTCTCGTTGCAGGGCGTCGGCCACGGTCACGGTTTGCAGGTCGGCCAGGGTCTTTTCGGTGTAGCTGGTCACGCTGAACGGTGTGTCCATCACGTCCTTGTTGCCCATCATCCCCAGGCGTGCACCACGCGCCACCTGACCGCCGGCCAGCGCCGGCGGCAGTGCGCCTGGGTCGTTGTGGGTGCCGCTGATGGTGGTGGCGTCAAGGGTCAAGCCTTGCCCGTTGTCCTTGGAGACGTCCAGGGTTTTATCGGCGGCAGGCGCCTGTTCGGGGGTTGCCGCCCAGGCGGTGGCGCTTCCTGCGACCAGAATGAAACTCAGCGTGGCGCTCCGAATCGCGAGGGATAACGCAGACTCACCACAAGGTCGACGTGCAACAGACATGGCTTAAGGATCCTTTCCAACGAGAGAAAATGGTAATCACTCCTATTGCCAGTCGACCTGCGGAAAAGTATCACCTCCCTGGGATTATTTTTTCAGACTGCACCGGATCCCTCAGGCATACAGGCGTTCCAGCGGTATCGCGACAACGGGCAGGGCCGGGTCGAACGCGTGCCGCGTGGTCTTGTAGGGGAACAGCTCGCCCCGGGCGATGGTGCTGAAAATCCGAGCCACCTCGAACGCCTTACCGGTCTGCCAATGCCGCACACACACCCGCGGATCCGCGTAGTCGAGCTGGATGCACGGGACCCGCTTCAAGCCCAATTGCAACGCCGCATTGAAGCGATGATTGCCGTCCATCACGATGCCTCGCGAACGCTCGACGATGATCGGTTCCAGCCAATGCCCGGCACGGATGATCGACTCCCGCAGCCATTGCACATTGGCCGGATCGACCTGCTCCGATTGCAGCACTTCGCACAGCGGTCGCAGCGCAATTTGATAACCCTGGTGTTCCATGGCGAATCTCCTGGTCGGCAGCGGGTTCAGCAGGCGTCGGCCTTGGCGGGCACCGCGTAGAGGCTGGCCACGTCCAGCAGGCGCTGGGCATGTTCGATGAGCGGCAGATCCACCATCTCGCCGTCCACCTGCACCGCATGGGAGCCGCTGGCCACGGCACGCATCACGCGATCGGCCCAGGCCAGTTGACCCGCATTGGGCAGGAAGGCCCGCTGGACCGTGTTCAATTGCGCGGGATGGATACACAGCTTGGCGCCAAAGCCCAGGGACCTTGCGTAATGCGCATCGTGGTTGACCATCGCCAGGTCGCTGATGGCCGGTGTCACACCATCGATCGGCGCAGGCAAACCGGTCGTGCGCGATGCCAGCACGATCCGATTGCGAGCGAACAGAAACGCCTCGGGCACCTGGCTGCAGTTGATGTCGAGGGAAAAATCCAGCGAACCGAACGCCAGGCGCGACAGCCCGGCAATGCCGGCAATCGCCTCGACCTGCTGCAAGCCCTTGGCCGTCTCGATGATGGCGACGATCTGCAACTCGGGCTGCCACGACAGCAACTGCTCGACCACTTGGCACAAGGCCTCGCCGTACTGCGCCTTGGGCAAGAAAATCCCCGCGCAACGCTCGGGATAGCGCATGTCTCCCAGCCATGTCAGGTCTTGGCGCAGGAAGGTGCTGTCAACGCTGTTCAGGCGGATGTAGCGCTGGCAAGCAACACTCGGCACGCTTTCCTGCCAAGCCCAAATGGCCGCTCGGGCCGCGGCTTTGCTGTCGGGATGAACGGCATCCTCGAGGTCGAGAATGATCGCATCTGGCGTCGCGTCGACCGCCTTGGCGAACCGTTCGGGGCGGTTGCCGGGAACGAACAGGTAGCTGATGGGAAGCGTGGCGACGGTATGGGGACGTTCAGTTGTCATGGAGCTCTCCTGGGGGTGCGTCAATGGTGATCAGCGAAAATTTCATGTACCTCAGGCAGGGAAATCCCGGTCTCGGCTGCGGCCTGTTCCAACGCTCCTTAATTCCTTTTCCATCAAGGCATTAAGGTATTTCTTCAACTGCGCAAGAACGCTTACAAGCACCTGCAAACAAGCGTTTATGCACGCTCGTTCAGCGAGTAATTATTTAAAATTTTTGAAAACCTTACTTGATAATCGTTCGCGTTAGCAATATGGTTCTCGCCATCGAGCTGATGCAAGCCAATCTTCAAAGGAAGTTTTCGTCATCACAGGAAGTGCATAGCAATGATGTCATTTGAATGCCAGTCATTGGCTGTTTAACACGGACCCGCCATCCGTCGATGGCGGCTATTCCGCTCTTCGGACAAACCTTAGGGAATGGGTTTCTTATGCCGTATTTCGTGAAATATTTATTACGTCCGGCCTGATGAATTTATCGTCAGGCTTGGTTTGGCTTACACCGCCAAATACTGAAATTTCTTACGCCTGAAAATTTACATCTGTCTCGACAACAGCGGTTGTCGAACTATGAAAAATGGCATGTTCGACGCCAGGGGTTAACTATGCCTAACGTTTCTACGCCACTATCCAACAACCGAACCAAAGTGCATCAACCCACACTATTGACGCCTCTACTCGACCCGGCGATCGGACAATTTATTCATGATCATCCACAAAGACTTATAGAACTTGTTTCACAACATGGATCGCCCCTCAACCTGATGTGGCCCCACGCATTTAAAGCCAATACGGCAGCGCTGCAGAGCGTGTTGAAGAAGTACGACGTGAATCACCTCATCCTCTATGGCGCCAAAGCCAACAAGTCCCAATGCCTGCTTCGCGCGGCAGAAGATTTAGGCATCGGCGTCGATGTGTCGAGCATCCACGAGCTGAATGCCGCCCGGCGCGCCGGCACGGCGGGAGCGCTTTTGTGCGCAACGGGGCCGGCCAAAACGGCTGTTTTCCACCGGGCACTGGTGGAGGCCGGTTCACTGATTTGTGTGGATTCACTGGAAGAATTCGCTCATCTCAAAACGCTGGTGAAAACCACACGCCCTCCCCTACAGGCCAGGGTTTTACTGCGTTACCGGCCGCTGAGCTGCCTGGCGAGCCGTTTCGGAATGGGCACCGATGACTTGCTGGAGTGCCTGCGACAATTGACCGAAGAAGGCGAACATTTTCACTTCGAAGGTTTCCATTTCCATCTGGGCGGCTACGGGTACGAAACCCGGGTACAGGCCTTCCGTGAGGTGACCGCCTTTGTCGAGGCGGCGCACGAGATGGGCTTGAATCCCAGCATGATCGACATGGGTGGAGGGCTGCCTATTCGTTATGTCGATCCCGAGATCTATAACAGTTTTCTGCAAAACGACAATAAACCCTCTCATTACTACAACCATTCAGTGCCCGAGTCGTTTTATCCCTATGGCGGCAGTTTGACGGCCAGCCAGTGGTTGGAACTTTTCCTGGAATCCGATCATTCATCCGATCATTCCATAGCGAATTACTTAAAGTCGCGCAATATCACCTTATCGTTGCAGCCTGGTCGTAGCCTGGTGGATCAAGCCGCCCTCTCGGTATTTCGAGTGACCCGCACCAAAAAGCTGGCCGACAATAAAACCGTGATCTTCGTCGAGGGTAGTAGTTTCAGTGCGTGTGAAACCTGGTTCGCGTCTGAATATCTGGTCGATCCCATCTTGATAAGCGCAACGCAATCGCCCCACAGCCCGACTCAAGCATATATCGCCGGCCATAGCTGCCTGGATGATGACGTCATCAGTTACCGACTTATCAACTTCGAATATTTACCCCAGCCCGGCGACTTATTGATCTACGCCAATACCGCCGGCTACCAGATGGATTTGCTGGAAAACGAATTCCATCGCCACCCCCTACCCCGTCGATTAATGGCGACTTGTTGTACACAAGGCCACTACGCGTTTTCACCTGACTACTAAAGGGAGTACTTCACATGATACTTAATAAAGTTTCCGATCTGATCGGTAATACCCCCATGCTGGGCATTGATATACCCGACACTCATGCCAGGCTGTTGCTCAAGATTGAAAAGAACAACCCCGGCGGCAGCATCAAGGACCGCATGGCGCGGAACATGGTACTGGCCGCGCTCAAGTCCGGACGCTTGAAGCCCGGCGGCGTGGTCGTGGAGTCCTCTTCCGGCAACACCGGCATCGGCCTGGCCATGGCCGCTGTCGAGTTCGGCCTGCATTTTATCGCCGTGGTCGACCACCACGCCGCCCAGGACAAGATCGCCGTCATGAAAGCGCTGGGCGCCGACGTTCGATTTGTCGCCGGCCACTATCGCGAGGATGAAGTCGCGGTAGTCGAGCGCCAACGGATGGCTGCCGAACTCGCGGAACAGATCCCGGGAGCGGTGTTCATGAACCAGTCGGACAACGCCGCCAATGCCGGCGGCTATAGCGACTTCGTGCGCGAAACCATTGCCCAGGTGGAAGGCAAGGTCGGCGCCTACGTCGGTTGTGTCGGCACCGGCGGCTCAATGACCGGCATCGCCCGCGGACTGAAACTGCACAACCCCGACACCGTGACCGTCGCCGTGGAACCCGCCGGTTCCATTGTCTTCGGTCATCCCGGCTATCCGTACTATCAATCCGGCACCGGTACCCCGGCCGGCGACACCGTGGGCCTGGTGCTCGACTACAGCTGCATCGACCTGGGCGTCCAGGTCACCGATTCCCAAGCCTTCGAAACCGCCCGCTATATCGCGCGCAACCTGGGGCTACTGGTGGGCGGCTCGACCGGCGGGGCGATTTTCAAGGCCTTGGAATTCATTCACAAAGGTGTGCTGACCGGCAATGTCGTGGTCCCGATCGCCGACGGCGGCGAGAAGTACCTGCACACCGTGTTCGACGATCGATGGCTGCAAGAGCGCGACTTGCTCGACCCAGGCGTCGCCGTGCAACTGGACGGCTGGCTGGGCAAGACCCAATGGCTGGAATCCAGTTCTGCGCCGCTGCAATTGAGTGTCGCATGACCCTCCACCCACACAGGAACGCCTCTTCATGAACGTGCTGAAAGTCGCCATTTGCGGCGGTGGCAGAACCGGCCATCTCAATACCGTCCTGTTCAAGCAATTGCCTGATGTCCAGGTGTCGCTGCTCACCAGCAATCAGGACATCGTCGACCACCACGCCTGCCACCCCCCCATGCAGGCGCTGATGCCGGATGGTTCGACGCTGAGCGCGCGGCCGGACCGGGTGACCACCGAGGCAAAAGTCGCCGTCGAGGACGCCGACCTCGTCATCATCACAGTGCCGGCCCATGCCCGGCCGCAGGTCCTGCAGGACATCGCCCCGCACCTGAGCACAACCAAGCCGGTGTACGTCGGCGCCATTCCAGGCTTCTGCGGTTTCGACTGGCTGGCCCAAGCCACACTGGCGGACAAACCAAACCTGGTGATCTGGGGCATGAAGGACGTCCCGCACACGGCGTTCGACCTGAAACCCGGACGCTCGGTAAAGATGGGCGGCGGCAAAAGCCAGCTGTATGTCGCCACCCACGCCCGGGAAACCCAGGCGTCGCGCCAGCAGCTCCAGCAAATGCTCAGCAGGCTGTACGGCCCTTGCGTGACCCTGCTCGACCATTACCTGGAGATCACCCTGACCCCAGGCAATCCGATCATGCACAGCTCGGTGATCTATGGCTTGATCGGCCCTTACGGCCAGTGGCACCGCAAGATCTTCCCGCAACGCCTGTGCTGGTGGACCGAGTGCCCGGAACTGGGCGCCTATTTCCTCGAACGCATGGATGAAGAAAGCCAGAACCTGTGCGCAGTCATCAGCCAGCGCATGGGCGTGGACCTGTCCTCGGTCAAGTCCTTGAAACAGGAGATCGTCGAGGCCTACGGCGAGCAGATCCGCGACCGCAGCAGCATGCTATCGATCCTGCGCACCAACCGGGCCTACAACGACATCCTGGCGCCCATGGTGCCGGCCGACGGCAACCGTCCCGGGTATGTGATCGAGCGCCAGAGCCGAGCCTTCAATGAAGACGTCGCCTATGGCCTGGTCCTGCTGGTGGAAATGGCCAAGCGCTTCGAACTGAAAGTCCCCTACATCGAGGAAGTCCTGCAGTGGAGCATCGCCTACATGGAAGGCTTGCGCGACTCGGCGCTGGACTACTTCCCGACCCACTGGCCGCGTTCGGCCTGAACCGGGCTTCACCCTCTTCTTATTCATCGACGAGCAGATACCGATATGGATGACTTCAAGACACTGGTCACTTATTCACGCAAAAACGCCATGCGACGCTTGGTTCGCTGCCTGTTTGCCGAGAACATCCTGGACCGTTCGGCCCTGAGCTTTTCCGCGGACGGCAGCGAGGCGACCTACCCGTTGAAAAATGCCCGGGCCCAGCTGTTTTTCTCGCAGATTACCCTGGCCCCCGCTGACACCTTGATCAGTGACGGCGACGTGGTCCTGCTGACCGACGAAGGCGTACGCCAAGTCATTCACAGCCATCAGGACTTGCTGGACGTGCTGCGCGACAGCTTCGACTTCGAACCCAGCGACGAAGGCGTGGCCGGCCTCAAGTCGGACATGGAAAACAGCCTGATGAACGATGCCCACGCCCGCCAGCATCGCCAGCAATGGAACGCGCGCCTGGCCCAGGCCGCCGAAAGCCACGGGCTCGCCAGCCTGACCGACTACTTGCGCCGACACACCAGCACCAAGGACGCCGCGATCCTGTTGGACCAATGGGGGTCGCTTGAAGGCCATCCGTATTATCCGACCTGGAAATCCCGTCCAGGCCTCAGCGATGCGGAAGTCGAACAACTGTCCCCCGAGTTCAACGCCCAGGTCCCCCTGCGCATCGCCGCGTTGCGCGCCGACATGGCCAAAAGTGAGAGCATGCCCCACGTCACCAGCTACCACCGATGGTTCGCCAGCAACTTCCCGGCGCAATGGGCACAATGGACCGCCGCCCTCAATGCCAAGGGCCTGGACGAAAACCAATGGCTGCCGCTGCCCATCCATGCCTGGCATCTCCAGGCCTACGTACTCAAGACCTTTGCCGCGGAAATCGAAGCCGGCATCCTGATCACCGAGGGCCCCGACCTCCAGACCCTGCCGACCATGTCCTATCGGACCATGATGCCGGTGCTGGACGCGACTGCGCCGCTGATCAAGTTGCCCATCGCCGTGTGGATGACCAGCGAGCTTCGCAGCCTGCAAGCCAAGTCGATCCACATGGGGCCGCGGATCAGCACGGTAATCACGAAAATCCTCGCCGCCGAAAACGGCTTCGACCAGCGCCTGGAGATCTTCCCGGAAGAGATCGGCGTACGGTACCGCAACGCGATCACCCAGGACGATGCTCCCGGACGACACCTGTCAGTGGTCTATCGCGCCAGCCGGGCGGCTTTCGAACGCAACGACGATTGCCTGCCCATCACCGTGGCCTCGCTGTTCACCCGCCTGCCCGGCGGTCGCCCGCTGTTTACCGATCTGATCGAGCGCGATGGGGCTCGGGCCGATGCCCAGGGCGTTGAAGACTGGTTCCGGCAGTACGCCGCCGTGGTCACCCACCCAGTGGTCGCGATCTACCTGATGTACGGCATCGGCCTCGAAGCCCATCAGCAAAACACCATGGTGCTGTTTGCCCCCGACGGCAAAGCGCGTAGCCTGCTGATCCGCGATTTCGGCGACGGCAGGACCTACGCGCCCCTGCTGGAGGCACGCGGGTACACCTTGCAACCTCATGTGCAGCCGGGCATCTTGCCGACCGTGTTCGTGGAAGATATCGAGCCGGTGCGCATGTTCGTGCTCGACGCGGCATTCCTCACTCACCTGCACGAGATCGCCTTGTGGCTGACACGGGAATACGGCTTGGACGACACACGACTGTGGCGTGTGTTGCGCGAGGAAACCGAGGCGGCGTTCGAAGCCGTGCGCGAGCGTGTCGCCGCGCCATTGTGGGAGGCTGAACGCCAGGCGTTCATCCACGACCCGTGGCCGACCCGGTCGTTGCTGCGCATGCACCTGTTGCAATACTCCAACTATCGTTTACAGCACACGCTGACCAACCCGCTTGCGAGCGTTTAACCACCGAGGCTGAGTCATGTCCCACGCAGGTGCCATCCAGGGTTCGAACGTCAGAATCCTGATTTACCTTCTATTCGCGATCCAGCTCATCTCCATGGGCGCGATGGAAATGAGCGGGCCGTTCTGGCCGGTCCACCTGCGCGGGCTGACGTCCTCGGAGTCGGTCTTCAGCTTCGCCAGCATCGCCGTGTATGTCGGGCCGATGCTGGGCATCATTCTGACCAGCGCCTTCTGGGGTCGTATCGGTGATCGCTACGGTCATAAGTTGATGATGATCCGCGCCCTGGCGGGCCTGTCATTGACCCAGCTCGGGCTGGCGCTGTGCAGCGATATCTGGGTCATCCTGGTGCTGCGCTTCCTGCAGGGCGCCTTTGCCGGGTACATCGCCCCGGCCCAGGCCTATGGCGTCAGCATCGAAGCCCCCTCGCGACGGGCGCGGCTGTTCGCGATCCTGCAAATATCCACCAACGTCGGCTCATTGCTCGGCGCGGTGGTCGGGGGCCTGATCCTCGACTATGCCACCTTCTTCTGGATCAACATCATTGCCTCGGCCCTGTGCGCGGTGTGCACGGTGGTGGCCGCCGTGACCTTGCCGGACGTGCCACCGGTGAAAAAAGCCGCGACCAGCCAGGCCCCGACGACCGTGAGCCGTACCGACAGCGTCTGGCAAGGATCGCCATTGTTGTCGTTGCTGTGGGTCATGGGCATCCTGCTGTTGGCCCGGATGCTGCCACAGACCTCATTCTCGTTGTATGTGAGCTCGGTATTCGACGTCAGCAACTCGGTGGTCGGCCTATGCTACGGCTTGCTGGCGCTGGGTTTCATCCTCTCGGCCACGGCCTGGTCGCGCTATTTCGAGCACCGTACCCAGCAGGACACCTTGCACCGCATCATCTACGTCGTGCTCGGTTGCATCGCCCTGACCGCCCTGGCGGGGGTCACGCGCAATGCCATCGTCTTTGTCGTCGTCTATTTCATCTGGGGGGTGCTGCTGGGGGCTACCACGCCGGTGCTGATGGCGTTGATCTCGAAATCCGCCGACAGCGCGCGCCAAGGCCAGGTGCTGGGCATTGCCCAGGGCACCGCGCAGTTCGCCTCGATCGCGGGCATCTCGGCCGGTGGGTTGCTCAGCCAGGTCTACGGCTTGCAGTACACCTATCTGTTCGTTTGCCTGGCCTATGTGTTGGCACTGATTCCCATCGTCGCCTTGCGGTACTGGCCCGCGAGCCTGCAAGCCAGCCCCGCCCCGCCCGGGGACTGATCAAGGAGTTTCCCTTTGAACATTGAACAACTGCGCGCCGATACACCCGGTGTCGCGCATCTGGTCCATTTCAACAACGCCGGTGCGGCACTGATGCCTGAACCGGTGATCGAGGCCGTGACCAACCACCTGCAACGGGAGGCGCGCCTCGGTGGTTACGAGGCCGCCGGGCAACAGGCCGCGGCGCTGGACAATGTCTACAACGCCATTGGCCGCTTGATCAACGCCCAGCCCGATGAAATCGCGGTGATCGAAAACGCCACCCGTGCCTGGGACATGGCCTTCTATTCGTTGCCGCTGCGGCCCGGCGATGTGGTCCTGACGTCCACCACCGAATACGCCGGCAACTACATCCCCTACCTGCAATTGAAAAAACTCCGCGGTATCGAGTTGCGGATCATCCCCAACGATGAGCACGGCCAAGTGTCGCTGCCGGCCCTCAAGACGCTGTTAGAGGATGATCGCGTCGCCTTGGTGTCCTTGCCGGTGATTGCCACCAACGGCGGACCGGTCCAACCCGTCGAACAGATCGGCGCCCTGGCACGGGCCGCCGGGGTGCTGTTTCTGCTCGATGCCTGCCAGGGGGTCGGGCAAATGCCGATCGATGTGAAACGCATCGGCTGCCACATGCTCGCCGCGACCAGCCGCAAGTACCTGCGTGGCCCCAGGGGCATGGGTTTTCTCTATGTCGAAAAGGCCCTGTGCCAGAACCTTGAGCCGGTTTTTCTCGACCTGCATGCCGCCTCGCTGCAGACACCTGACACGTTCAGCCTGCGTGGCGATGCCAAGCGCTTCGAGAACTGGGAGTGCAACGTGGCGGCCAAGCTGGGGCTCGGCGCGGCGGTGGACTACGCACTGGCCCAAGGCATCGAGCCGATGTGGCAGCGCATCCAACACCTGGCCAACCATTTGCGCGAACGCCTGGCGGTGATTCCGGCGGTCACGCTTCAAGACCAGGGCACGCTCCAATCCGGCATCGTAACGTTCACCCACCGACACGGCAGTGCGACACAGGTCCAGCAATGGTTGGCGGGCCAGGCCAAACGGATCAACGTCAGCACCTCGACGTTCCGC
The DNA here is from genome assembly GCF_053629195.1 of Pseudomonas sp. R151218B TE3479. Lineage (NCBI taxonomy): Bacteria > Pseudomonadati > Pseudomonadota > Gammaproteobacteria > Pseudomonadales > Pseudomonadaceae > Pseudomonas > Pseudomonas sp. R151218B TE3479. The sequence continues at coordinate 3,729,285 of NZ_JBRJHV010000001.1, read as the reverse complement.
TCGACGATGCTCGACATGCAGCAACGCGACTTGCTGGAAGTCAGCCGCGCCTCCGTACACGCCTACAATACCGAAGCTGAAATCGACACCCTGGCGGCCGCGCTGACGCACCTGCCGCGCACCTGAGGGATGGTTCAGGGCTTTGCTCAAAAACGGTGGAAGCGAGCTTGCTCGCGATGGCGCCGGCACAGTCAACATCCCCGCAAGCTGACACACCGCTATCGCGAGCAAGCTCGCTCCCACAGGAGATTCAGGGTGTGTCTCAAATCTCATAATCATCCCGGAAAACGGTGGGAGCGAGCTTGCTCGCGATGGCGCCGGCACAGTCAACATCCCCGCAAGCTGACACACCGCTATCGCGAGCAAGCTCGCTCCCACAGGAGATTCAGGGTGTGTCTCAAATCTCATAATCATCCCGGAAAACGGTGGGAGCGAGCTTGCTCGCGATGGCGCCGGGGCACAGTCAACATCCCCGCAAGCTGACACACCGCTATCGCGAGCAAGCTCGCTCCCACAGGAGATTCAGGGTGTGTCTCAAATCTCATAATCATCCCCGAAAACGGTGGGAGCGAGCTTGCTCGCGATGGCGTCGGCACAGTCAACAACCCCGCAAGCTGACACACCGCTATCGCGAGCAAGCTCGCTCCCACAGGGGATTCAGGGTGTGTCTCAAATCTCATAATCATCCCCGAAAACGGTGGGAGCGAGCTTGCTCGCGATGGCGTCGGCACAGTCAACAACCCCGCAAGCTGACACACCGCTATCGCGAGCAAGCTCGCTCCCACGGGGGATTCAGGGTGTGTCTCAAATCTCATATTCATCCCGGAAAACGGTGGGAGCGAGCTTGCTCGCGATGGCGTCGGCACAGTCAACATCCCCGCAAGCTGACACACCGCTATCGCGAGCAAGCTCGCTCCCACAGGGGATTCAGGGTGTGTCTCAAATCTCATAATCATCCCGGAAAACGGTGGGAGCGAGCTTGCTCGCGATGGCGTCGGCACAGTCAACATCCCCGCAAGCTGACACACCGCTATCGCGAGCAAGCTCGCTCCCAATCGATGCCGCTTGCGTCGCGAGCAAGTTGTCCTTTAGCATTGGGAATACTTCTCAATTGCAAAAAACGCAGCCATGAGCGAAACCCTGCCCGCGAACAACGACCAGCATCTGCGCGTGATCGAAGACCTGTACGCCGGCCATCACGGCTGGCTGTACAACACGCTGAAGAAGAAGCTGGGCAACGCCATGGATGCGGCGGACCTGGCGCAAGATACCTTCACACGCATTCTCGCCTCCCAAGTCACGGCCATTGACCAGCCCCGGGCCTACCTGAGCTGCGTGGCCAAGGGCATTCTCATCAATTGGTATCAGCGCAAGGCCCTGGAACGTGCCTACCTGGAGGCGCTCGCGCATTTGCCGGCCCAGGAAGTGCCGTCCCCTGAATTGCGCTTTCTGGTGCTGGAAACCCTGCACGAAATCGACGCCATGCTCGACACCCTCCCGGCGCCGGTCAAGCGGGCATTCCTGCTGTCGCAGATCGGCGGCCTGAAATACGACGACATCGCCCAACAGCTGAACGTCTCGCTGATCACGGTCAAGCGCTACATGAAGCAGGCATTCGTACAGTGCCTGATGCTGGTGGAATGAATGCTCACTCGTCGCCGTGAGCCGCCGCTCGACCCCAAGGTCCTCGAAGAAGCCGCCGAGTGGCTGATGCGCTTGAGCGAAAGCGACCTCAGTGACACCGAGCGCGCCGAATGGGAATGTTGGCGGGCCAGCAGCCCCGAGCGCGGTCGGGCCTGGTCTCGTGCGCAATTGCTGCAAAGCAAGCTCGGCGGCTTGCCACGCGCATTGGCGATGTCGGCGCTGGATCGCCCAAGCAGCCCCGAACGGCGCGCGGCCCTCGGCAAACTGGCGTTGCTGCTGGCAGCGGTGCCTGTCGGTTGGGGCAGCTGGAAACTGGCGCAATCGCAGCAGTGGTCCGCCGACTACCGCACCGCCATCGGCGAGCGCCGCGAGTTGACCCTGGCCGACGGCTCTCACCTCACCCTCAATACCGGCACGGCCATCGACGTACTGTTCGACACCCGGCAGCGGCTCCTCCATGTGCGCGAAGGGGAAATCCTGGTGCAGACCGCGCCGGATGCCTCACCACAGGCTCGACCGTTCCTGGTCAGCACCCGCGAGGGCCGGATGCAGGCCCTGGGTACGCGGTTCATCGTGCGCCAACTGCCATCGCGCACCCATCTGGCGGTACTCGAAGGCGCGGTGCGGATTGAGTTGACCGAGGCTCGCCAGGCCGCGCCGCTCATCGTCAACGCCGGACAGCGCACCGACTTCTCGTCCCAGGCCTCCGGCCCGTTGACCCCGACGGATCGCCACGCCAGCGCCTGGACCCAAGGCATGCTGATGGCCGACAGGATGCGCCTGGCGGATTTCGCCGCCGAACTGGCGCGTTATCGCCGGGGCTTCGTGCGTTGCGATCCGGCCATTGCCGAGCTGCGGGTGTCCGGCGCTTTTCCCATCAGCGATACCCAGCGCACGCTCAACATGCTGGTGCAAACCTACCCGGTCCTGGTCACCGGTCATTTGAGCGGTTACTGGGTGACGCTCTCCCCGGCCTGACCCCACAAAAATTATTTGCTGCTCGGGTGATACTTTTTTTGATCTCAACTGGCAAAGAAAGGAATAACCATTTCATCTCGTCCATAGGGTCATCCATCCATGCTCGTTGCACGGCCCCTGCGTCCGGATCGTCCGTCCAAGCCCGTCATGCGCAGTGTGCTGTTGAGCCTTGCGCTGAGCACGGTCACCGGGTCGTTCGCCTTCGCCGCCGTGCCCGCGCAACTGGAAGCCGTCGCTCCCCGCACCTATGACATCGCCCCGGGGCCGCTCGGCCCTGCCCTGTCGCGCTTTGCGGTGACCGCCGGCATTGCCTTATCGTTCCAGCCCTCGATCACTGAGGGCCTGGTCAGCCCGGGGCTTTCCGGCACTTATCCGGCAACGCAAGCACTCACCCATTTGCTGGCCGACAGCGGCGTGGAAATGGTTGCCCGTGACGATGGCAGCTACACACTGGTGCTGCGCCAGGTGTCCCTGCCGCAGATCAGCGTCGACGCCGCCGGCAGACGCAGCAGCGGCCTGCCACCTACCGACGCCAACGGCCAGGTCGCCCGCGGCGCACGTCTCGGCCTGCTGGGCAACGCCGATGTGATGGATGCACCGTTCAGCGTCAGCAGCTACACCTCGACGATGATCAGGGATCAACAGGCGACCACCGTGGGCGACTTGCTGGAGCGCGACGCTTCGGTGCGCTCCACGGGCCAGGCGGGAGGCATCGTCGACTCGTTTTTCATCCGCGGTTTTCCGCTGGGGGAAGGCAACCTCGGGGAGTTGGCTTTCGACGGTGTGTATGGCGTGGCGTCCAATTACCGGGTGTTCACCGATTACGCCGAGCGCATCGAACTGGTCAAGGGGCCCGCCGCGCTGCTGTATGGCATGTCGCCCAACAGCGCCGTGGGCGGAGTGATCAACGTGGTCCCCAAGCGCGCCCTCGACGAGGACCTGACCCGATTCACCAGCCGCTACGCCACGAACTCGCAACTGGGCGGCCACCTCGACGTCAGTCGGCGCTTTGGTGAAGAACGCCGGTTCGGAATCAGGCTCAACGGTAGCCTGCAGCAGGGTGACACGGCCATCGACAAGCAGTCCCGAGACGTCAGTACCGGCGCCATGGCCCTGGATTACCAAGGGGATCGCCTGCGCATGACCCTGGACCTGATCAGCCAGGATGAAAAATTCGACGCCGCCTCCCGCCCTTTCCTGATCGACTCTGGCGTGCAAATCCCCTCCGCCGCCAACGGCCGCACCAGTGTCAGCCAGGACTGGGGGCGCTCCCGGGCCCGGGACAAGTCGGCGTTACTGAGTGGCGAGTACGACCTCAGCGACAATCTGACCCTGTTTGCCCACGCCGGCGGCGGAAAATCCGAGGTCGAGCGCATGTCCGACCAGACCCCGACCATCATCAACGCCGCCGGCGATACGTCGTCGGTTCCCGGTTATTACAAATTCAACGTCCAACGCTACACCGTCGATGCCGGCGCGCGCCTGGGCTTCGACACCGGGCCGGTCAGCCACCGCGCGGTGCTGCAAGTCAGCCGTTATCGCGATGAATTGTCCCGGGGCATTATTTCCGGCCCCGCCATCCTCTCGAACATCTATCACCCGGTCGACCGACCCAGGCCCAACCTCGCCGAACCTCACACGCCAAAAGTCTCCGAGAGCGAACTGTCGGGCGTCGCCCTGGCCGACACCTTGTCGGTGCTCGATGAACGCCTGCAAGTCACCCTCGGGTTGCGCCGGCAAAACATCCAGTCGGACAACTACAACGCCACCGTCGCCACCCCGTCCTACGACAAAACCAAGATCACACCACTGCTCGGTATCGTCGCCAAGCCCTGGGACCATGTCGCGCTGTACTACAACTACATCGAAGGCCTGAGCAAGGGCGACATCGCGCCGTCTGCCGCCACGAACGCCGAAGAGGTTTTTTCACCCTACATCTCCCGCCAGCAGGAGATCGGGGTCAAGGTCGACTACGAACGTTTCATGGCCACGCTGGCGCTGTTCCAGATCAAGAAACCCAGCGGTGAATTGTCGTCCGGGGTGTTTTCGGTCCAGGCCCAGCAACGCAACCGTGGCGTGGAACTGAACCTGTCCGGAGAGATTGCCCGGGGCACGCGCCTGCTCGGCGGCGTGACGCTACTCGATGGGGAACTGACCCGCACCAGCGTGACCGCCAACCGCGGCAATACACCAGTGGGCGTCCCCAAGGTCCAGGCCAACCTCTGGGCCGAATGGGACACCCCGGGCATCGACGGGCTGACACTGACCAGCGGTGCGATCTACACCGCCAGCCAGTACGTCGACCAGGCCAACACCCAGGAACTGGATGCCTGGACCCGCTTCGATGTCGGTGCCCGCTATGCCACGCGCATTGCCGAACGCCCCACGACATTTCGCGCCACGGTGCAGAACGTCTTTGACCGCGCCTATTGGTCGGGGGTCGCGTCCTATGGCGCGTTTTCCCAAGGCGCACCGCGCACGCTGTTGTTATCCGCCACCGTTGATTTCTGAAACCTGCGGGTCGGGGCGGCGACTTGCGCCGTTGTCCGGTCCGGCTTTTGTAAAGGCATGAACCATGGTTACCGTTTTTCGCCGCCCTCACACCCTTGCCGCCCTGCTGTTCGCCGGGCTGCTCGGTGTGTCGTTTCTTTCGCTGACGCCTCGCAACGCCCTGGCCGCCGAGGCGGACCCCGCCCTGGGCAGCGTGACCGACCTGCTCGGGCGCCAGGTCAAGGTCCACCTCCCGGTCAGGCGGGTGATCCTCGGCGAAGGTCGCCAGCTGTACCTGGTGGCGGCGCTGGACACGCAAAATCCCATCGAACGCATTGTCGGTTGGCGCAAGGACCTGATCCAGTCAGACCCGGACACCTACGGCGCCTACCTGCGCAAGTTTCCCGAGATTGCCAAGATCCCGACCTTCGGCGGGTTCGAGGACGGCACCTTTGACATCGAACAGGCGATCTCCCAGCGTCCGGATGTAATCATCCTCAATATCGAAGCCCAGCACGCCACCGAGGATGCGCGCTACATCGAGAAGCTCGACGCCTTGGGCATCCCGGTGGTCTACGTCGACTTTCGCAACAACCCGATGCAGAACACCGAGCCGACCATGCGCCTGTTCGGCCAACTGTTCGGCAAGCAAGCCCGTGCCGAAGCCTTCATCGATTTTCGCAACCAACAGATTCGACGGGTCACCGACGTCATTGAAGCACGCCACCCCGCCCGGCCCAAGGTCTTCATCGAGCGCATCGGCGGTTACACCGATGATTGCTGCCTGAGCTTCGGCAACGAGAATTTCGGCCTGTTCGTCGAAATGGCCGGTGGCGACAACATCGCCAAAGGCATCATCCCCACCACGTTCGGCCAGTTGAATGCCGAGCAAGTGGTAGTCGCCAACCCGGCGCAGGTGGTGGTCACCAGCGCCAACTGGGAAGCCTTTGCACCCGGTGGCCATTGGGTCGGCGTCGGCCCCGGGGCGGACATGGCCCAAGCCAGGAAAAAACTGGCGTGGTACACCCAGCGACCGGCCTACGCCGGCATCAAGGCCCAGGACGACCAGGCGTTCCACGCCATTTGGCACCAGTTCTACAACAGCCCCTATCAGTTCGTGGCCATCCAGCACTTGGCCAAGTGGTTTCACCCGACGTTGTTCGCCGACCTGGACCCGGACGCCTCGTTCCGTCAATTGCACGAGCAGTTCCTGCCGGTCCCTTATGAGCCGGGTTACGCCGTCAGCCTGGACCAGACTGAGGACAAGCCATGACGTCGTTGAACGAAACCCTGATGATGCAGCGTGACACCTACCGGCGCCTGGTGCTGCGCAAGCGGCTTATTCTCGGGGGACTCACGCTGTTGCTGATCTGCAGCGTCCTGCTCGATCTGGCCCTCGGGCCGGCACGCTACAGCCTCGACGAAGTGCTCGGCGCGCTGTTTTCACCGGACAGCGCATCGCCCCAGGTCCGCGTGGTGATGTGGGACATCCGCCTGCCCGTGGCGCTGATGGCCGTTGCGGTCGGCGCCGCGTTGTCGCTGGCCGGCGCGCAGATGCAGACGATCCTCAACAACCCGCTGGCCAGCCCGTTCACCCTGGGCATTTCCGCCGCCGCCAGTTTCGGTGCGGCCATGGGGCTGGCGTTTGGCGTGGCCTTGTTCCCGCTGGCGGCGCAGTACATGGTGCCGGTGAACGCGTTCATCATGGCCATGCTGTCGGCATTGCTGATCCACTTCCTGAGCCTGCGCCGCGGTGTCACCGCCGAGACCATCGTGCTGCTCGGCATCGCCCTGGTGTTCACCTTCAACGCGTTGCTGGCGCTGGTGCAATTCTTCGCCACCGAGCAAGCCGTGGCCGCCGTGGTGTTCTGGACGATGGGCAGCCTGACCAAAGCCACCTGGCCCAAGCTCGGGGTGATCTGCCTGGTGATTCTGGTCACCCTGCCGATTTTCGCCCGGCGCGCCTGGGCCTTGACCGCGCTGCGGCTGGGGGACGACAAGGCCGCGAGTTTCGGCATCAACGTGCGCAGCCTGCGCTTTCAGACGCTGATCATGGTCAGCCTGCTCGCCTCGTTCCCGGTGGCGTTCGTCGGCACGATCGGCTTCATCGGCCTGGTCGGCCCGCACATCGCGCGGATGCTGATCGGTGAAGACCAAAGGTTCTTCCTGCCGGCGTCCTTGTTGACCGGTGCACTGATTCTGTCCGCCAGTTCGGTGATCAGCAAAACCCTGATCCCTGGGGCCATTTTCCCTATCGGCGTGGTGACGTCGCTGATCGGCGTGCCCTTCTTCATATCCTTGATTCTCGGCGGGAAGAAAAACTCATGGTAACGATCCGGCTGGAGAATCTCGGGGCCCGCTATGGCCAGCGCACGGTCATTCACGGCGTGACCACGGCAGCTTTTGTCGGCGGCCAGGTGGTGGCGGTAGTCGGCCCCAACGCGGCGGGCAAATCCACCTTGTTCAAGCGCATGGCCGGATTGATCGACGGCCCCGGGCAGGTGGTCTTGGAGGGCTCGAAAAAGGGACCGCAGGGCATCAGCTACATGCCCCAGGGCTTGAACGCCAGCGCCCGGTTGACGGTGTACGAGTCGGTGCTGCTGGCGCGCAAGCAGCTCACGCCGGGCTGGGTCGTCCATGATGATGAACTGAAGCTGGTGGACGACATACTCGCCGCGCTGGGCATCACTGAGTTGTCGTTCCGTAATCTCGGAGAGCTCAGCGGCGGACAGCAGCAACTGGTGTCGATCGCCCAGACCCTGGTGCGCGAACCGGAAATCCTGTTGATGGATGAGCCGACCAGCGCCCTGGACATGCATCGGCAAGTCCAGGTGCTGAATTTCATGCGGGCCCTGGCGCGCCAACGCCAGGTCATTGTGTTCATCGCCATCCATGACCTGAACCAGGCGCTGCGCTTTGCCGACCAAGTGCTGGTCATCGCCGACAACACCGCCCAGGGCAGCGGCCCGAGCGCCGAGGTGATTACCGAGTCGATGCTGCGCCAGGTCTACAAGGTCGAAGCGCGGATCGAGCAGTGCAGCCGCGGCGAGCGCCACATCCTGATCGACGATATCGTTTGAACGCACAGCCGGGCCTTGCACAAGGCCCAGGACTTACCTGGATAACCAGGCCCACGATCTCGTTCACGTTACGATTGATGTCCTCGGACACCGCGCTCTGCTCTTCGGCTGCGCAGGCCTCAAGGTCAAGCTTTCGACAAATAACCGTAAGTATCCGGTAAGGGAAAACGCTCAACGATAGGCACGCATTTCATCCTGTCCCGTTGGAGCACCCCATGCATTTGCTGCGCTTAGCCGTTTCAACAATCCCGAGCCTGATCCTACTCACTGCGACCACGTCAGCGCTGGCCGCCCAGGCCACCGAACCTGAAACCGCCGAACCGTCTCCATCCTGGGGGCTGGGGTTCGGCGCCATCAGCAGCCAGCAGCCCTATACCGGTATCGATCGCGACAACAAGGCGATACCGCTGATCTACTTCGAGAACCAATACCTGCAGGTGTTCGGCCCCAACGCCGAGGTCAAGTTGTCGCAGGTCGAGATCAACGACACCCAGCAGATCGATTTCAGCCTCGTGGGCCAGTACGATTTCAGTGGCTATGATGTCGATGACTCGCGGGTTTTCGATGGCATGAGCGACCGTAAAAGCAGCTTCTGGGCCGGAGCAAAAGTGCAGTGGCACACCGACTGGGCAGACGCGCACGCCGAGTGGCTGGGGGATGTATCGGGCAACAGCAAGGGGCAGCGTTTCAACCTGGGCCTGGAGCGGACCTGGCGGCTCGATGACCATGTCACCCTCACGCCCCACGTAACGGCGATGTGGCAGGACAAGAAATACGTCGATTATTATTTTGGCGTGCGCGACAGTGAAGCCCGCATCGATCGCGCGGCCTATGATGGCAAGTCCGCCTTCAATACCGAATTTGGCGTCCGGGGAAACTACATGTTCGATAAGCACCACTCTGTGTTCCTCGATATCAAGGCAACCCGCTTCGCCAATGAGATCAAGGACAGCCCGCTGGTAGATCGTTCTACCGACAACAGCGCGCTGTTCGGCTACCTGTACCGCTTCTGATGAGCCGCATTCTGTTGGTCGAGGACCACGAACGCTTGGCCCTACTGGTCAGCACGGGATTGACGAACGCTGGGATCGCCGTCGATGTGATCAACCGCATGGACGGTGCATGGGCGGCCATCCAGCGGGTGCCCTACCAGGCGCTGATTCTCGATCGCGGCTTGCCGGACGGCGACGGGCTTGTCTTGTTGAAGCGCCTGCGCAGCGCCGGGCTTGGCTTGCCGTGCCTGGTGCTCACGGCACGGGATGCCCTGCATGATCGGGTACAGGGGCTCGATGCCGGTGCCGATGACTATCTGCCCAAGCCGTTTGCCATGGATGAAATGGTTGCCCGGGTGCGGGCTTTGCTGCGACGCCCCGTGGACTGTCGCCCACTGGCGCCCAGCCACGGAGACCTGAGCCTGCAACCCGATACCGGCACTATGTGTTGTGCGAATGAAAGCATTACCCTGGCGCCGGCGGAAATGCAGATCATGTTGCTGCTGTTGCGCAAGCCTGGGGAAGTCGTCCGCCGCCCCAGCATAGAGGCGGCGGGCTGGGGCTTGAGCGAGGCGGTCACGCCGAACGCCCTGGATGTGGCCCTGCACCGTATCCGCCGCAAGCTGCTTGCCATCGGCTCCCGCCAACGCATTGTCAACCTGCGAGGTCTCGGTTATGCGCTCCGCCAGGTCGACGTGGTTGAGTAGCCTCAGGTTCAAGGTGCTGCTGGCCTATATTGCCGGCGTGGCGCTGAGCATTCTGTTGATCGTGTCGGCGGCGTTGGCCCTGGTCAGCTCACAGAGCGACATCCTGTCGGTCATGAACATGGCCGAACGCACCCAGGAACTGGCGGAGAAACTCCAGTTCGATGCTGGCGGACGCCCGGTCGGACTCGACCCCAGCGAGGCGGATCGAATCTGGACCTTTGACAGCATGGGACAGGAGATCGGCTACCGTGTGCTGGATGCCTCGGCAAGCGTGGCCCTGGCGTCCACCGACGCGACCTTCTGGCCGGCGAGTGCCTCGCTGCGCCCTCTGGAGCATGAACCGTTCAAGTTCGAGCGCCAGGGCATCTTGATGTACGGTACCACCGCGCCAGTCGAACACGACGGCCAGACCTGGTTCCTGCAGCTTGCCGTCAGCGAACGGTTGATGGACCTCTTTCACGGGGCCTTCGCGCTGCCCTTCATGGGGGCCGGCATCGTTCTGTTCAGCCTGCTACTGCTCTTCGTCTTTGGCGCCTGCGCCTATGTCATCCTGGGTTATACGCTCAAGCCCTTGCGCGAAGTGTCCGAGTCGGCCGCGGCCATCTCGCCTCGCTCGCTGCATTCGCGCTTGCAGGTCAGCAGCGTCCCGTCCGAAATCGTGCCACTGGTGGACAGTTTCAATCGGGTCCTCCAGCGCCTGGAAAATGGCTACCGGATCCAGCAGGAATTTCTGGCCACAGCGGCGCACGAGCTGAAGACCCCGCTGGCGCTGATACGCGCGCAGATCGAATTGATGGCAGACAGTCCCGATCGCAACGCGCTCCTCAACGACGTGGCCCACATGACCCGCCAAGCCCAGCAACTACTGCTGTTGACCGAAACCAGTGAGGCCCAGAACTATAGGTTTGCCGCGGTCGAACTGGCCGATGTTGCAAGGGAGGCCACCGATTATTTGCAGCGCATGGCCGAAGCCGTCGAGGTGCGCCTGGTACTGGCCGAGGATTGCACGGGCGCTGCCCCCTGGCAGGCTGATCGCAGCGCCCTCTTCACCTTGCTGAAAAACCTGCTGGAGAACGCCCTCCAACACGCCCCTCGAGGCACGGAGGTGCGAGTGGACATCGGCAGGGATCACCTGAGCGTACGCGATTGGGGGCCCGGGGTTGATCGGGAGCAACTGCCCCAACTGTTCGTGCGCTTCTGGCGCGGCCCCCATCGCCGCGACCATGGCGCCGGCCTGGGCCTGACGATCTGCCAGGAAATCGCCCAGGCTCATGGCTGGACGCTTTCAGCCATGAGAGCGGAACCGGGCTTGCTGCTTCAGTTGTCTCGACGGGAACACGCCAGCGACCCCGCCCGGGCTTGAACAGAGCGGGGTCGAACCGGGGTGTACCCGGCCTCAGGCGACCCCGCCGTCGGGCACCGCAAGGGGGTCGGCCTGGGTCACGCGGCTTGGCCTTAAGGTCTCGGGCATCGCCAGCAACAAGCCGAATGCCAGCGCGGCAATCGCCGCCAGGGTCAGGAACGCTGCGCTGTAGCCAGCCCCTTGCACCACGAAGCCGGCCAGGCTGTTGCTCAACGCGGCGCCGAGCCCGAACACCGTCGACAACACCCCGAGGCTGACGTTGAAGCGCCCGGTGCCCTGGGTCAGGTCCTTGACCACCAGGGGAAACAGCGCGCCAAACAGCCCGGCACCGATACCGTCCAGCAATTGCACTGCCACCAACCAGTAGGGGTCGTCGGAGAGCACGTACAACACACCGCGGATGGGCAGGATCAGGAAGCCGGCCAGCAGCAACGGCTTGCGCCCCCAGGCATCGGCCTTGACGCCCACCAGCCACGCCATGGGCACCATGACCAGTTGCGCCGCAACGATACAAGCCGACGTCAGCGGCGTGGCCAGGTGCACATTGGCCTGGGCGAGCTTCTGGCTGACCAGCGGGAGCATCGCCGCGTTCGCCAAGTGGAACAGCCCGCAACAGATGGCGAACAACAGCAGCGTACGGTTATCCAGCAGGACCCGCAGCGTCGAGGGGACAGGGCCGTGAACCCGCTGCCCCGCCTCCAGGCCCCGGGCCACGTCATGGTCGATGGCCTGCGCGGACACGCAACCGACCGCCACGATGCTGGCCAATGCCATGGCGGCCATCAGGTAGAACACCGCGATGGGACCGAACAACCAGGCGAACCCGCCCGCCAGCAGCGCGGCGCAGGCATTGCCCGCGTGATTGAATGTTTCGTTGCGCCCGGTGCGCCGTGTAAAGGCCTTGGCGCCAGTTATGCCCAGGGAAATCGCCGCGATAGCCGGCGCAAAGACTGACGCTGCCACGGCGCCGATGGCCTGGGTCAATGCCACCAGGCCAAAGGACGACGTGAACGGAAGCACCAGGCAACCCAACGTCACCACCAAGGCCGCCACGGCCACCACGGCGCGCTTGCTGCGCACCCGGTCGATCAACGCGCCGGCGGGCGCCTGGGCGACGAGCCCGGCCATGGCCGCCACCGTCATCACCACGCCAATGCTGGCCGGGTCCCAGCGATGCACCGCCAGCAGGTAGATCGCCAGGTAAGGACCCAAACCATCGCGCACATCCGCGAGGAAAAAATTCAGGCCATCCAGGGAAAGGTTGTTGCGTCGGTCTCGGTTTCGATCCACAGCGGCCTCGACGGGCATTGCCCCAAAGAAAATTGACGCAATGATGTCGCAAAGAATCGAACCGGGCCACCGTGATGAGCGCGGGGCCACTGAGAAAACCGCGGCGAGGGAGCTTGCTCCCGCTGGGTCGCGAAGCGACCCCAAAACCTGCCGAACGCGTAACACAGACACACCGCACCCGCCGGTTCACGACTGCTTCGCAGCCGAGCGGGAGCAAGCTCCCTCGCCACAGATCCATCGTTTTTTCTTAGGTGGACTGCATGATCTACCAAAGAGCGATGTCGTAGGTAAAGTAGATCCGGTTGCTGTCACGGCCACGGGAAAAGTCCGAGCGATAGACGTAGTTTCGCAACTTCACCCCCACCCCCTTGAACGTCCCCTGCTGCACCACATAGGCGATCTCCGCGTCACGTTCCCACTCTTTGACCGTGGTGTCGGACTTACCGTCGTTACCGCTCAGATAGCGGGTGGAAAACGTCAGGCCGGGCACACCGAGGCGAGCGAAGTCGTAGCCGTAACCGAGCATCCAGGTCTTCTCGTCCTCTTCGATGAACTTGCCGATCCCGACGTTGCTGAAGGAGTACACCGTCGCGCCGCTGATGTAAGGCAGGCCCGCCTCGCCGCTGAGGGTCTGGTAACCGGCGCTCACTGTGTGACCGGCAACGGCGTAGGCCAGCGACCCGCTGAGCATGTCGTTGTCGATCTTGCCGCCGTAGGCCGACCCCGAATCGACGCTGTTGAAGTAGCGCAGGTCGCTGGTCAATACCCCGGCGCCCAGGGGCAGATCATGCTGGATGCCAACAAAGTTCTGTCGATAGAAATTCTCCAGCTCGCCATAGAAGTAACTCAGGCGGATGTGCTTGCCCAACTTGTAGTCGGCACCGGCATAGCTGAAGTCACCGGACTTATCGCCGCCGTAGCCGTCCGGCACGATGGGCATGCTGTCGCTCGAATCCCGCAGCTTGAAACGCTCCAGGTGCCCGCCGGTGACGGTGAGGTTGTCAATGTCATTGCTGCTGATCTGGGTGCCTTGGTAAGTCTGGGGCAACAGCCGCGCATCGTTGTAGACCAACACCGGGGTCTTGGGCAGCAAGGTGCCGTATTTGAGCGTGGTCTTGGCCACCCGGGCCTTGGCGGTCATGCCCGCACTGGCGAACTCGTCGGCGGCGCGACCGTCGTCATGCACCGGCAGCAGGCCGGTGCCACTGCGGCCACGCCCGGAGTCGAGCTTGACCCCGAGCAGGCCCAGGGCATCGACCCCGAAGCCGACGGTGCCCGGCGTAAAGCCTGACTGGTAATCCAGCAGGAAGCCCTGGGCCCATTCGGTGCGCTCACTCTTGGCGGTCCTTGCCGCCCGGGCGCTCATACCGTGCTCGTCGCGGAAGTTTTCGTTGAAGTAGACGTTACGCAATTGCAGCTTCAGCTTGCTGTCATCGATGAAACCTTCGGCGCTGGCCGTGGCCAGGGGCAACAGGCCAAGGATTGGAAGCAAAGCCCCGCGGGTCAGCAAAATGGTCATGTCTGGCTACTCGTTGTTGTTATTGGGCATGCACGCCTGCGCACTCCCCCCTCGCGGGGGGCGTGTCAGGCAGGAAAACAAGGTTGTCGGGGGAATCAGGAAAACAGCGTCAGTGCCCCGGTCAGCAGGGCCAGCGCGGTAATCACCAGGGACGTGAGCACCGCCCATTTGACGGTGGCTTTCTGGAAGTCGCCCAAGTCGCGGTCGACCATGCCCACCAGCAACAGGGTCGAGGCCACCAGCGGGCTCATCAGGTGCACCGGTTGGCCGAGAATGGAGGCCCGGGCAATTTCGACCGGATCAATTCCGTAGGCAGCCGCAGCGTTGGCCAGGATCGGCACGACACCGAAGTAGTAGGCATCGTTGGACAATACGAAGGTCAGCGGCATGCTGGTAATCGCCACCACCAGCGGGAACAGATGCCCCCAAGAAGGCGGAATCCAATCGACCAGGGTTTGCGCCAGCGCATCGACCATTTTCGTTCCGGAGAAGATCCCGGCGAAGATGCCCGCGGCAAACACCAACAGGACCACGGTCATGGCGTTGCCCGAATGGGCGAGAATGCGCTCCTTCTGAATATCCAGTTGCGGATAGTTGATCATCAGCGCCAGGACGAAACCGATCAGGAACAGAATCGCCGAGTGCATGAGCCCCATCACCAGCGCGACCATCACCGCGACCACCAGCAGCAGGTTGACGTAGGCCAGTTTCGGACGCTTGTGTGGCGTCTCCTCGATGATCGCGTTGATGTAGCAGTCACCGCCACCGCTTTGCAGCTGAACGTTGCCGATACGCTTGCGCTCGGCACGGCCCAGCAGGAAGGCCGTGAACACCACCCACATCGCACCGCCGATCATGGTCGGCAGCAACGGCACGAAGTACTCACCGGCATCCAGGCCCAGCGCTGCGATCGCACGGGTCGCCGGGCCGCCCCAAGGGGTCATGCCGCTCATGATGCTCAAGGAGAGCATGGAAATGGTCGCCAGGATCATCGGGTTCATGCCGATGCGCTTATACAGCGGCAGCATCGCGGCACAGGTGATCATGTAGGTCGTCGTACCGTCGCCGTCCAGCGCCACCAACAGCGACAGCAGCGCAGTGCCCACGGCGATTTTCATCGGGTCGCCATTGACCCGCTTGAGGATCTTGCGGATCAGCGGGTCGAACAGACCGGCGTCGATCATCAGGCCGAAAAACAGGATTGCGAACAACAGCAGTGCCGCCGAGGGCGCGACCATTTTCAGGCCGTCCAGCATCATCTTGCCGGTGGTCCCGCCAAAACCGCCGAGCACGGCAAAGACGATGGGCACTACCGTCAGGGCGACGATCGGGGACAACCGTTTGGTCATTATCAGGAAGGTGAAGACCACCACCATGGCCAAGCCAAGTAAAGCGAGCATATGTCAGATCTCTTGTTGTTATGAGTAGCTTGGCAGACACCCAGGCGCACGCTCTCCCACCCGCCAGACAACACGCTGAAGTGTGCCTGGCGTCGAGGTATTTACTGAGCTTGCGCGGTGCTGTCGAGTCAGCCGTGAGCGGCTAGATGTGTTTGGCGACCTTCGTGCCGTCCCAGCTCGAATCCGTCGCCGGGGTCTGTGTCAGGGCGGGTTTGCCATCCAGGGTCTGCAACAGCACTTCGCGGTCACAGGCATTCTCCGAGAGGGAGATCACCACGGTCGCGACGGCATTGCTCGCCAGGCTGGTCAACGCCCGCGCTTCGGACATGAACCGGTCGATCCCGATCAATAGGGCCAGGCCCGCCAGGGGAATGTCGTGGATGACCGTCAAGGTCGAGGCCAGGGCGACAAACCCACTGCCGGTCACACCCGCGGCACCCTTTGACGACAGCAGCATGATCGCCAACATGGTGATGACCTGGGTCAGCGTCAGGTCGATGTTGCAGGCCTGGGCAATGAAGATCGCCGCCAGCGACAGATAGATCGCCGTACCGTCGAGGTTGAACGAGTAGCCCGTCGGCAGTACCAGCCCCACGACCCCTTTCTTGCACCCCAAGGCCTGGAGTTTTTCCAACATCCGCGGCATTACCGGTTCGGTCGAGGACGTGCCGAGCACCACCAGGAACTCTTCGCGCAGGTAACGCAACAGCTTCCACAGGCTGAAACCGTGGGCGCGGCAAAGGCTGCCCAACACCACGAAGACGAAGAAGGCGCAGGCGATATACAAGGTCATGATCAGCTTGGCCAGCGAGCCCAGCGACGTGATGCCGTACTGCCCCACCGTGAAGGCCAAGGCCCCGAAAGCGCCAATCGGAGCGAAACGCATCAGGTAGGAGAAAATCTTGAACACCATGTGCGAAGCTGATTCCAGGACCTCCAGCACAGGCTTGCCGCGCTCGCCCAGGGACGATAGGGCAAAACCGCAGAGCACCGCGATAAACAGCACCGGCAACACCTCACCTTTATTGAAGGCGCCGATGAAGGTGTCGGGAATGATGTGCATGAAGAAGTCCACCACGCTCAGTTTCGCGGCGGATTCGGTGTACTGCGACAGCCCCTGGGTACTCAACTGCGTCGGGTCGATGTTCATGCCCGCGCCGGGCTTGAACAGGTAGACCGACACCAGGCCAATGATCAGGCTGATCACCGTCAGTGCCAGGAACAACAGCATGGTCTTGCTCAACAAACGCCCCAGCGAGCGCTTATCGCTCATACCGGCGATGCCAGTGACAATGGTGCAGAACACCACCGGCGCGATCATCATCTTGATCAGCTTGATGAAGGCATCGCCCAGCGGCTTCAAGGCAATTGCCTGTTGCGACCAGAAGTGCCCGACGACCACGCCCAGCAGCACGGCGCAGATGATCTGGAAGTAGAGCGATTTAACAACTTTCATGGCATCACCCATTTTTAGAATTGTTCTGATGCAAAAGACCCTGGCGGCCGGGGCTATCCGGCCAGCCGTTGGGACGCCGTGGCGTAGACGTAACCCGAGAAAAGCCGGCGCGCGGTACGTACTACCGAAGCCCGAATGGTCTCACCCTTTTCACCGGTGTAGGACAGTACGACATCAATACCGCCGCTTGGGTGTTCGATCCGAACCTGTTGCAAGCGCGGCTCACTGACGTTGCCGAGCAACTGTGCAACGACGCTGCCTTCGGTTACGCACGCCGTGGCCAGGCCGATGGAGCCGGTGATCGCCAGGGCGCGGTGACAGTTGTGCGGCATGAAATAACGCACCTGGACCGTCCCGCCGCACTTGGCCGGAGACACCAGCACCGGCTTGGGAATGACCTTGTCGCTGACATCACCCAGGCCCATCGCCAGGCCGGCTTTCAGCCGCAAGGACTCCAGCCGCTGCAGGAAGGCTTTATCGGCGTCCAGTTCGGCGGGGCTTTCATCGCCGCGTTTGCCGAGCTGGCTGGCCTCGACGATCATCATCGGCATCGCCATGTCGATGCAGGTCACCGGGATGCCGTCGATCAGGTCCAGGGGTTGCCCGGTCGGGAAGAGTTTCCCCGTCTTGCTGCCCGCCGCATCGAGAAACGTCAGTTGCACCGGAGCGGCTGTGCCAGGCACACCGTCGATGGCGGTGTCGCCTTCATAGCTGACCTTGCCTTGCGGGGTTTGCACTTCGGCATTCACGAAAGTCCCGGTGTTGAGGTTGCGAATGCGCACCCGGGTCAGATCGCCGGAAGGCTTGACCAGCCCCTGCTCGATGGCAAAGGGGCCGACGGCGCAGAGCATGTTGCCGCAGTTGGGGGCGGTATCGACACGACGCTGGGAAACCATGACCTGGACGAACAAATAATCGACATCCGCGTCTGGGTGCAGCGAGGGGCTGACGATCGCCACTTTGCTGGTTTGTGGGCTGCCACCACCGATGCCGTCGATTTCCAGCTCGTGGCCGGAGCCCATCAGGTTGAGCAGCAGCTCGTCACGTTCGGCGATGGCGACCGGCAGATCCCAGGCGAGGAACACTGGGCCTTTGGACGTACCGCCGCGCATTAGCACACAAGGAATTCGCTGCATGATCACTAACTCTTGTTGATCAATCTGGATAATTGATGCTCTGGACACAAGAGTGGCAAAGTTTGAAAAGTGTTTCCAATGCAAAGATCAGAGAGATTATTGCGTTTCACAAATGAATTACTTTACGATGATTTGCACAGCGCATCCCCTCTCCGGTGAGGTAGAACATGGAATATGAGCTCCAGGACATACGATCTTTCGTGAAAATCGCCGAACTGGGTAGTTTCCACGAAGCCGCCGATGCGCTGCATCTGTCGCAACCGGCCCTGAGCCGACGGATGAAAAAACTTGAGGAGGGCCTGGGAACCGCTTTGCTTGATCGCACAACCCGCAAGGTCAGCCTGACGAGTGTCGGCCGTGATTTCCTGCCCAAGGCGCGGCGCCTGCTGGATGATTTCGACGACTCGATTCTCAACATCCGCGAGCTGGCGGAGCGGCAGATCGGCCGGGTGACCCTGGCGTGCATCCCCACGGCGGCGTTCTATTTCCTGCCTTCGGTGATTCGCCTCTACAACGAGCGCTACCCGAAAATCCGCATCCGCCTGCTCGACCTCAGCGCCAACGAAGGGCTCGAAGCGGTACTACGCGGCGAAGCCGACTTCGGTATCAACATGATGAGCGGCCAGCACCCGGACATCGAGTTCGTGCCCCTGGTCAACGAACCCTTTGTGCTGGCCTGCCGACGAGACCATGAATTGGCTGAACGCAGTGCGGTCACCTGGTCGGAACTCAGCGACTATCGGCTGATCGGGGTCGGGCGCCTGAGCGGCAACCGCATGCTGCTGGACCACGCACTGTCGGGCCTGAGCTGGCGCCCGCAATGGTTCTACGAAGTGCAGCACTTGTCTACGTCGCTGGGACTGGTCGAGGCCGGCCTGGGCGTGTCGGCGATGCCCAGCCTGGCCATGCCGGCCGGGGATCATCCAACCCTGGTCAGCGTGCCGCTGATCGAGCCGGTGGTAAACCGCTCCCTGGGCCTGGTCTACCGCCGGGGCGCATCGCTCTCCCCGGCCGCGGAGAAATTCGTCTCGATCCTGCTTGAGCAGTGGCCGCAATGAAGCAAGGCCGAATCCCTGGATCGATGATCACCTTGAGAGATTGCCCGCTCGTTCCGAACGCTTGAACAGCGCAGTGAGGGCACGCTGTCCGTACAAGCCGACGCCAAGCCCGGACACGATGAGCACGACGGCAATGAGCTTGTTGAGTGACAGGCGCTCATCAAAAATCAGCACCGAACCCAGCAGGCCGAACACCGGTACCAGGAGCGACAAGGGCGCGACGGTCGACACCGGGTAGCGCTTGAGAAGCGAGTTCCACACCCAGTAGCCGAACAGTGTATTGGGGTAGACCTGGAACAGGATCGACAGGACGGCGCGGTAGTCGAGTTGATTCACCAGCGTGCTGTAGCCCGTCGAACCATTCACCGCGTAATCAAGCGCGAACAGCGGAATGGGCGAAAACGCGCTGGACCACACCAGGAACGCGAAGACCTGCGTAGTCTTGGCTTTTTTGCTGATGACGTTGGCCACACTCCAAGCCACCGCCCCCAGCAGCGCCAGGCACAGCCCCGCCGTGGTCACGGTGCCGTCAGCGATCGAGAGAATGCTCAACAAACCACAGCAAGCGATACCGATCCCCGCCAGTTGGTAGCGGGAAAGCGCTTCCTTGAAGATCCACGAGCCCAGCACAAGGGTGAAGAACGCGCTGAACTGCAGCACCAGCGATGCGATGCCGGCTGAAAGCCCGGCCTTGATGCCCATGTTGACGACACCCCAGAGTCCGATGCCGAAGACCAGGCCGTAGCCGATGATATAGCGCCACTGCACATCGGGTTTCGGAATGAAAAAGATCGCCGGCAGTGCGCAGAGCGTGAAGCGAATACCCGCCAGGATCAGCGGGTCAACGGCGATGAGGCCCAGCTTGATCACTGAGAAATTCACGCCCCATATGGCCGTTATCGAAATCGCGAGTAGCAGGTGTCCGGCTTTCATGCTGATCTTCCAGGCAGGGTCGTTGAAAAATGCATCGAGGCAATCCACAGCGCCAACGCGGCGAGGCTGATCGAGGCGCCCAACAGGCTGACCGCCATCCAGCCCCACAGCGCATAGACCTGGGTCGCAGCGGCCGCTCCCAGCGCGCTGCCCACCGAGTAGAAACACATGTACGCACCGACCATGCGACTTTGGGCGTCGGGCCGCGCGGCGAAAATCATGCTCTGGTTGGTGACGTGCACGGCTTGTACCGCGAAGTCGAGTAGCACCACGCCGCAGACCAGCGCGATCAGGGAGCTCTCGGTAAACGCGATGGGCAACCAGGAGAACGTCAGGAGCCCCAGCGACCAGCCGGTAACCCGTTGCCCCCAGCCCTGATCGGCCCAACGACCGGCGCTTCTGGCCGCCAGGGCACCGGCGACACCCGCCAGGCCAAACAGGCCGATGGCCGTGTGTGAAAGTGACAGCGGCGCGGCGCTCAACGGCAGCACCATCGCAGTCCACAGCACCGAAAAAGCGGCAAAGATCAGCAAGGCCAGCAGGCCTCGGGTCCGTAGCATCGGCTCGGTCACGAATAGCAGGAACAGCGAGCGGATAAGCGCCAGGTAGGGCTGCCGGTCACGGGGCGACGCAGCGGCGGGCACCACGGCCCAGAACACTGCCGCGATGGTCAGCATCAAGCCCGAGGAAACGAAATAAACCCCGCGCCAGCCCGCCAGATCGGCGATCGCCCCAGAGGTAAAGCGCGCCAGGAGAATCCCCAGGACAACGCCACTGGTGACGGTACCCACGGTCTGTCCTCGTTGGGAGGGCGAGGACAGCGCGGCGGCATAGGCCACCAGCACTTGGACGACCACCGCCAGCAACCCCATCACGACCATGGCGCCCAGCAAAGCCAACCAATGCCGGGCTGCGCCGACGGACGCCAGCGCGATGACAGACAACGCCAATTGGGCGAAAACCAGCCGTTTGCGGTCGACCCGGTCCCCCAGCGGGACGATGAACAGCAACCCCAGCGCGTACCCCACCTGGGTGGCCGTCACCACTCCCCCGATCAATCCGGAAGCGACGCCCAGGCTCTCGGCCATCGAGGCGAGCAAGGGCTGGGCAAAGTAGACATTGGCGACGGCCAGTGCGCAGGTCACGGAAAACAATAACGTGAGCGACGGCGAAAGCCCCGATGACCCCGTGTAGGAGCTGCCGAAGGCTGCGATCTTTTGATCTGTCGCTTGAGACTCAAGCGTCGAGGGAAAGATCGCAGCCTCGCTTCGCTCGTCAGCTCCTACACGCCGGCGAGAGCAAGCGCCCTCGTCACCCTGACTTTCCGAAGGCTGCTGGGTGAAACAGTCGGCCTCTGCTGTCATGCACGTCTCCTTGGCGCTAAACTGGTTTCAATTTAAAACCTGACTGAATTGTTGCTCGATCAGGTTTCAATTTGCAACCACAAAATTCCGGCCAACTTGGCAATGCTTTCCAGAGGGTCAATAAAATGGAAACCGCTTCATCGCAAAACAACGAATGCCCGGTCGCCAGGACACTGGATGTAATGGGTGATCGCTGGTCGCTGATGATCATCCGCGACGCATTCGACGACATCCGTCGATTCAGCGAATTTCAAAAGAGCCTGGGCGTGGCCAAGAACATTCTGGCTTCGCGACTCAAAGCCTTGGTCGAGGCCGGCGTGTTCGACATTCGACCCGCCTCGGATGGGAGCGCCTACAAGGAGTACGTCCTGACAGAGAAAGGCTGGGAGATCTTTCCGGTGGTGGTCAGCCTGCGGCAGTGGGGCGAACGTTTCCTGTTCGAGCCGGGGGAAACGCGTTCCGTGCTGTTGGACAACGCGTCCGGGCAAGCTCTCATGCCGATGGAGGTGCGCTCGGCTAGCGGTCAGAAACTCGGGCCGACCGATTGCCACAGGGTAAGACTCATGACCGACGACCTGACGTGAGCGTTCTTAGCCCTGCAAAACCAGGGACATGTCCGGATACCTGGCACACATGAAATCGACAAATGCCCGCACCTTCGGCGCAGCAAGACGTCGGGACGTGTGCAAGACCCACAGTTCAGCTTCTTTTCCCGATACCGTGCCCCACTGGACCAACTCGCCACTGGCCAGCTGGTTCCATGCCATCGACTGTGGGATAAGGGCCGCTCCACCACCGGCGATGGCCGCATCGCGGATCATCAGGAACGAAGAGAACCGCAGCCTGGGGATCGGTTCCAACACCAGGTGGCCGCCATCGAGTGTCCACTGGGTGGGCTCGAAACCGGACGCCACGATGCCGGGAACCGAGCGGATGGCCCCTGGTGCAGGCATTGGCAGCTCAGGCGCGGCCACCACGACCAGCCGGTCCTTGGCGAAACAGCGACCGACTAAATCGCTGTCCGGGCTGGGGTTGATCCGGATGGCGACATCAAATTGTTCCTCGACGAGATCCACCACACGATCCTCCGCGATGACCTCGATCGTGACGTCAGGGTAAGCCGCGCAAAACTCTGCGCCGATGCGTCCCATCGCCAGCTGCGAGAACAGGACCGGAGCAGCGACACGCAAGCGTCCGCGCGGCGTCGATACGCCCTCCTTCGCCGCCGCCATGGCTTCGGCCACCTCGGCCAGCGGCCCTTCGGCCCTGGCCATCAGCAACGCACCGGCCTCGGTAAGCTTCAGGCCGCGGGCGCTGCGCTCGATCAGCCTGACACCCAATTGCTCCTCAAGGTCGGCGATGCGGCGCGACAAGGTTGCCTTGGATATTCCGCTGGCACGGCTTGCCTTGCCCAACCCCTCGTTCGTGGCCACGAGGGCGAAATCGATCAGCGCGTTCAGGTTCATGGTGTTCCACTTTTGCAACGGAGTGTCTACATCCTGGGGTCTTCGATTTATTCCTGCAACACCCTATCGTTTATCCATCGCAACGGGCCGACCAGGTCGTAGCGGACTTTCTCACTTACCCACCCTTTGCAGGAGATTCAAAATGAGCATTCTCGTCACCGGTGCCACGGGCACCCTCGGTTCACTCATCATTCAACGCCTCGCCAGCGCAGGCGCCGAGGTCAAAGCCCTGGTGCGTCAGCCGGGCAAGGGCACTTTCCCGGTGGGCGTCACTGAAGTCGTTGCCGACCTCACCGACGTCCCTTCGCTGCGCAACGCACTGGCATCGGTGCGTACGCTGTTCCTGCTCAACGCTGTGACGCCCGACGAGGTGACGCAAGCCCTCATCACCTTGAACCTCGCTCGCGAGGCCGGCATCGAGCGCATCGTCTACCTGTCAGTGATCCATGCCGACAAGTTCACCTACGTGCCGCACTTCACCGGCAAGCACACGGTGGAGCGCATGATCGAAAGCCTCGACATCCCGGCGACCATCCTGCGCCCGGCTTACTTCATGCAAAACGAATTCATGGTCCAGCAGACGATTCAGGACCACTCGGTGTACTCGATGCCGATCGGCTCGGCGGGCGTGTCGATGATCGATACCCGGGACATCGCCGATATCGCCGCTGCCGAATTGCTGCGTCGCGACAAGGCACCTTCGGCCCTGGATCGGGTCACCCTGGAGTTGGTCGGCCCGCACGCATTGACCGGTACCGCCGTGGCGAAAATCTGGAGCGCCGCCCTGGGTCGCGAGGTCGCCTACGGCGGTGACGATGTGGTCGCCTTCGAAGCACAATTGGCGGCGTACGGCCCTGCCTGGCTGGCTTATGACATGCGCCTGATGATGTCCGGCATCCAGACGTTTGGCATGCAGGCCGCTGAAGGCACCGTGGAACGGCTCCAGGCGATTCTGGGACGCCCGCTGCGCACCTATGAAGACTTCGTTCGCGAGGCTGTCGCGGGGGGTTAAATCACTGGGACGAAGGAGCGGGTTCGAATCATTCAGAGAGGCCTACTCCTCGGCAGGCCTCATATGAAAAATCGTATAGGGCAGAATCAACGTATCGGCCACGACACTGAAAGGCAGGTCGATGATTGCAAACGGTGCCAGCGCGCGTGAATACACATCGTTGTCGTTCATCGAGCCCTTGATGATCTCGATATCGGTCGCCGCGCCGCAATAAGGCTGACGGCCGCAAAGCTGCCCCATGCCAAAGGTTTCGTTGGCCGTCGCGCATCCCCCCAGCAGCGCCATCGTCAAAGCCAGTAACACGATCCGCATGACGCTCTCTCCCCTGGAAAGACGGGACTGTAGCATCGATGGGGGACGACCTATAGGGGGCGGATCAGGTATTCGGTGAGTGTCGCCGCACATGCAACGATCCCCTCATGGAGCACCATTTCAAAGCCATGGGTATTTTCCGTCGGAATGGCGATACAACCCGCCCGAGCAGCCACGCCAGCACTCATGATGGCGCTCGCGTCGGAGGCAAAATCAACCAGGAGCGCTACTTGTGGATGATACCCCGAGCGCTGTGCGGCCTTTATCAGGGCATCCACGACAGAGCGGGTGTAATAGCCCTTCTGATCTCCGGTATTGATAATCGGGTCCGCCGATAAAACCGTTCCGTATTCCTCCAGTACCGGGCCCACCTCGACCGCGATGGTGGTGTCGCCCGGCACGCGGGAAGCGGCATAGAGCGCACCGGCGTTGGATTCCTCCTCAAGCGTCGTGCAGACGAACCAGACATCCTGCTTGAGCGCGTACCTTTTGTTTTTCAACTGCTGCGCTGTGGTGATCACCGCCGCCAATGGCGCCCGGTCATCCAGGAAGTGAGCAGCGACCGTGTCTTTTACCTGGAACGGCCGACGCCAGTGGCGGCTGAGCACCACGCGTACGCCAGGACGGACACCGGCGGCGGCCAGTTCTTCCTGGGAACAGCGGGTGATGACATGGACGTCGCTCCACTTCACCGCTCCCGACAGCACATCCCGCCCTTGGGCAGAACCACCACTGTTGTGCATGGAACCATAAGACAGTACGCCGCAGAGGCATTGGCCATCGCCGAGTATGTCTACCGGACAAACGCCAAAGCAGATGGGCTGGGCACCGCCTAGCGCGACGACTTCAAGGTTACCGTCGGGCCTTACTTTCTTCACGATCATGGCAATTTCATCAAGGTGGGCCATGACCCTGATGGGCTGTGCTTGCGAAGATCCCCGCGTAGCCTTGATCAGGCCCCGGACATTGCCAGCCTCGTCGACAGAAACTTCATCGCAATGTTTGCCCAACTCCCTCAGGCATATTTCCCGGACCTCGTCTTCCTGCCCGCCGGGACCTCGGGCCAGAAGCAACTCTTCGAGCAGGGGCAGAATGTCCATTGAAGACATCGGATCGGTTCCTGTCACAACGCTTGAAAAGCGTAGACTCACTCGCTTGCCGTCCGTTCAAAATCATCATCCGCACAAGCATCGCAGGTCAGTCCAGCCCTGAACGGAACGCAGCGGCTTCTTGAGACGACGACAATGAGTCCCACCTGCCCTCCAGATTTAGCTTGACGCAAGAGATGATGGTCATCATATTTACAAAATATTACGATCATCATTTATACACCGGAGAGCATGTATGGAAGCCAGAACTTCATTGGCGATCACCGGTAGGCAACCGCACGCCTCCACACAACCCCTGACCGGCAAAGTCGTGGCGCTGCTCGCAGGCCTGGCGGCGATCAGCATGCTCTCCACCAATATCATCCTCCCGGCGTTTGCGGCGATCGGTGAAGACCTGGGTGTGACCGCTCGCGAACTCGGCCTGACGCTGTCCAGCTTCTTCATCACATTCGCCTTGGGCCAACTGGTGGTCGGGCCACTGGCCGACCGCTACGGGCGCCAGAAACTGGTGCTGGGCGGCTTGTCGGTGTTCGTGGTCGGCACCGTCATCGCCGGCCTGGCCAGCACCCTCGATGTGCTGATCGCCGGACGCGTCGTGCAGGCGCTGGGCGTGTGCGCGGCCTCGGTGCTGTCCCGCGCCATCGCGCGGGATCTGTTCGAAGGCGAGACGCTCGCCCGCGCCCTGTCGCTGACGATGATCGCCACCGCCGCGGCACCGGGATTTTCGCCGTTGGCCGGCAGCGTATTGGCCGTCACGCTCGGCTGGCGTGCCATCTTCATTCTGGTGGGACTGGCCGCCGTGGTACTGGCGTTTTTCTACGTGCGCGACCTCGGAGAAACCCATCCCGCCGATCGCCGGGCGCCACACTCGGCCAAGAGCGTAGTGCTCGCCTATCGCCGATTGGTACTGGATAAGCGCTTCATCCTCCCAGCCCTCTCAATGAGCTTGCTGATGAGCGGCCTGTTCGCCTCGTTCGCGGCGGCGCCCGCCATCCTGATGCAAGGCATCGGCTTGACGTCGGTGCAGACCGGCCTGTATTTCGCCTCGACGGTATTCGTCGTGTTCGCAGCCGGCATGGCGGCCCCGCGCCTGGCCCATCGTCATGGCGCTCGAGTCATCACGCTCCTGGGCATCGCCTGCGCCATGATCGGCGGAGGCCTGCTTCTGGTAGGTCCGGCCGTGCCTGGCCTGGGGTGGTATGCCCTCTCGATGGTCACCTTCCTTTGGGGCATGGGCCTGGCCAATCCGCTGGGCACGGCAATCACCATGGGCCCTTTCGGCAAAGAAGCCGGGATGGCCTCCGCATTGCTAGGTTTTCTCTCCATGGGCGCGGCTGCGCTGACCACCTGGCTGGCCTCGGTCTTGAGCTTCGCACCGGTCACGACGCTGGGTGGAATCCAGGCGACGGCCTGCCTGATGGCGCTGGTGCTGTTTCTGTTGCGGGGCAAGCTCTGAGCAACCGCTTTGCCGGCCAAGCACGATGGAGGGTTTCCCCCGTGATAAGCGCCAGTCAATACACCGGCCAGGTCTCGACGATCTTGCCTGCGCGCACGGCCAACAAATCGCCAAACTGCAGCAGCACGGACTCAGTCTGGGTCGGCCGTAAAAACACCTGGTCTTCCACGCTCAGTCCCACGGCCGGTGAGCCGTTGACCATTTCCTGGTTGGAACTGCGGCCATAGAGTTCGTTACTTTGCAGCCCCGAGGGGGACTCGAACTCGGCCATCCAGTTGCCGCCATAGATGAAGAAGGTTCCGCGTTGATTCGGGTCCCACCAAGAGAACAAACGGGACTTGTCATCCAAAGCGGGAAAATTGACCGCCCCGGTGCTCTTCAACACCGGCGTTGCGATAAAGGCCGCCGGCACATGCTCGGCCAGCGATGGCAAGTCGTAATGCGTCGGCTTGAGAAACGCCGTCCCCACCGAGACCTCGCTGCTCAAGCGCTCCTGTTCGTGTATGCGGTAGCTGGGGCTGCCGGCGGTATTGAGCGTGAGCCCATCGTGCCAAAGCGCCGGAAAATGCTCACGTACGTAGTTCACATGACCGTTGTAAATGACCATCACCTGGTCGAACAACGCCTGGGACGAACCGAGGACCCGGGGCACGCCCATGCCGACAAACGGGTCATAGCCCATGAAGCCTGAAAATTCGAGATGCTGCGGATGGGCACTGATCAGCCTCAGCATCTCGCCGAGCACCGCGTGGTCAGCGACTCCGCCGCGATGCAGGCCGACATCCAGCTCGATATTGATCCGCATCCGGATGCCCAGGCCCTGGGCCAACATCAGGTAATCCATCAGCCGCTGCGGGGTGTCGAGCAGCCACTGCAATTGCCTGGAAGGGTCAAAGGTACCCTTGTGGGTTTGGTAGAACAGCTCGGCCGAGCGCACCGGCAAAGGCTTGCCGAGCAAGAGGTCGGCCTCGGGAAAGGTCACCGCATCCTGATTGAGGAACGGCTGGTGGAACGACATCAGCCGCTGGCTATCGGTCCGTTTGGCGATGTACGCCAACAACCCCGGTGACGGCAGGGACTTCTCCACCAGGCGCAAGTGTTTGCCGGCACGCTTGACCGATTGCATGACCACATCGATGTTGTGATCGAGCCTATCGAGGTCGATCAGCATCACCGGCCGCATCGGCCCATGGACCTTCAGCTCCTGGTTCAGCGTGTGGAAGTACTCGCTGTAGGGACTGCCCCGGTCGCTCGGACGCAACAGCGCGCCCGCCCCTGCCATCAACGCACCCACTCCCGCGGTGCCGAGCATAAAGGTTCTACGGTTCATCAGGACGCTCCTTCGCGCGCAGTCAGGTGCACGTTACGGCAGCGTTACTCCGGCGTTGAGGTTATGGGAGGCCAGAAAGGGGGCTTTAGCGGCCATGCTTTGCCGATGTCCAAAAGACCTGCCCTCCTGGGTGAGTGGCTGCAACTGGCTCGATCTGTTCATGCCTCCTCTTGGCGCCAGTTTTTCCAAAATATCCTGATGACATATTTGCGTCCGCGATGGCAAGCTTCCGACCGCAGCCCAGCCTCGTATGCAGCCGGGCAAGTCGTTCCTATCCGATGCCCGTCGCCATTCACCTCGGGCCCCATCACCTGTTATCCCAACAAGGATGTCCTCATGAAAATCTCTCTTGGTGTCGTCGCCCTGGCTGGCTGCCTGTCCACCGCCTCTGTCTTGGCTGCCGGCCCGAGCCACAGCGATCTGTTCAAGGCCCTGGCGCAGTGCCAGGCCAGTGCGCAACAGGTGAGCGAGTTCAACGGCCTGGTTGACGCGGAGCAAGTGTCGCTAACCAAGGATGAAGCGCACACCCCGTGGGGCGGTGGCGCCTGGCAAGCTTCCCCGGCGCTGACGGTGCACGGCGTGTCGTCGACCACCCTGGTGATGACCGACCGCTTCAGTTTCTTTCTCCAAGCCAAAAGCAGCAACCCGAAGGCCGACGCAGAGAAGCTCGCCAACGCCCTGAAACTGGAAAAGACGCTGGATACCGACGGCTACGTGGATTACCAGCGCAACCTCGACAATGGCGCGACCCTGCGCGTGGTCTCCACCGAAAACAAGGACAGCGATCTCTACGTGGGTTGCACCTATCAGCAAGACGCATCCTGAGACCAGGCGGTCTCGACAAAGCCTTCACCCGGTCGCAAGTTTGGGCCATACCCAGCCCCCTGTGGAAATTTGTGCCTATCGAAAGGCTCGGGCCTTACCCAGACCCCATGTGGGAGCGAGCTTGCTCGCGATGAGGCCCGCCCTGCCGACACTTCATCGCCTGAGCCACCGCCTTCGCGAGCAAGCTCGCTCCCACAGGGGATCTGTGCCTATCGAAAGGCTCGAGCCTTATTCAGACTCCATGTGGGAGCGAGCTTGCTCGCGATGAGGCCCGCCCTGCCGACACTTCACTGCCTGATCCACCGCCTTCGCGAGCAAGCTCGCTCCCACAGGGGGATCTGTGTCTATCTTTCACCCGCGCCAACAGCACCTGCAGGGGATGAAGCACCGTGACACCCTCTTGCCGCTTCACCTGGCTGCGGCAAGAGTACCCATCGGCAACCACCCTGCCCGACTGATTGAGTTTTTGCAGGAGCGGCTTCCAGGACTGCCCGTAGATGGTGTCGGACGTTCCAGCATTTCGCGCTTCATGCCCGTAGGTGCCCGACATCCCGCAACAGCCGCTGGCTTGCACTTGAAGCATCAGGCCCATGCGCTGGAAAATCTTCTGCCATTGCCCGATGCTGCCCGGCTCATTGGTCTTTTCCGTGCAATGGGGCAGGAAGTGGTAAGGCTCTCCCTCCTCCACTGCTGCATCTTCCGGCAGCGCATCAATCAGCCACTCCTGCGCGAGCAACACCTGGGGAGCGTTGCCGGTATCCAGTGTCTTGGCATACTCCTGTCGATAGACCAGGGTCATCGCCGGATCGAGCCCCACCAATGGCACTCGATACTGCTGGAGGCTGAGCAAGGTCTGGCCGTTGAAGCTGGCGGCCTTCTCGAACGCTCTCAGGAAACCCTGCACCTGAAGCGGTTTGCCGTTGGGCGCGTACGGGGCCAGGAAGACTCGGTAGCCCAGCCTCGAGATCAGCTCCACCCAGTCAACAAGCAAGGGCGTTTCAAAAAACCGGGTGAAAGCGTCCTGAACGAGGATGACACTTTTCTCGCGCTGCTCAGCGCTAAGTGCTTCCAGGCGTTTCGGAGTTGCCACCTCCACGTTCCAGCGCCGGCACACGGCGGCAAAATCCACCAGGCTGAGCAGCGGGCTATCGACCATCCCGGCTACACGTTCGAGCCCCCAGCGGATCGGCCGGGCACTCATCACGAAGTTGTACAGCCGCGGCATCTTGGCGAGATACGGAACCGTGTATTCCAGTGAGCCAATCAAGTAGTCCTTGAGGGGGCGCAGGTAGCGACTGTGATAAAGCTCAAGGAAACGCGAGCGAAACTCCGGCACATTCACTTTGACAGGACATTGGCCCGCGCAGGATTTGCAAGCCAGGCAACCGCTCATCGCCTCGTAGACTTCGTGGGAAAAATCTGGCTGCCCCATCTTCCGGGCCAGGCTATTCACGGCCCGACGCGCAACACCCTGCGCCCCGCCAGCCTCTCGAACCCGCTCGCTGGCCGCCAGTACATCGACACCCTGCTCGCCCTGCAACCTCAACCATTCCCGGATCAGCGAGGCCCGCCCCTTGGGCGAGTGAATGCGATTGCGCGTCGCCTTCCAGGACGGGCACATGGCGTCATCAGGGTCGAAGTTGTAGCACGCGCCATTGCCATTGCAATGAACCGCCGTGTCATAGCTTTGCCAGACACGTTCATCGATGGTGCGATCCAGGGCACCGCGCATGTCCACTTCATCGACGCGGGTCAATCGCGCGCCGGGCACTGTGCTCGGGGTGGCGATCTTGCCTGGGTTGAGTTGGTTGAATGGATCGAACGCCGCCTTGAGCGCTTGCAGTGCAGGGTACAAATCACCGAAGTAATCGGGCACGTATTGCGACCTCAAGCCCTTGCCATGTTCGCCCCACAACAGTCCGCCATACTGTTGCGTCAAGGCCGCGACCGCATCGGAAATCGGCCGGATCAAGGCGGCCTGGTCCGGGTCCTTCATGTCGAGGATCGGCCGTACATGCAAGACCCCGGCGTCGACGTGACCGAACATGCCGTACTGCAGGTCATGGCGATCGAGCAGTGCACGGAACGCCTGAATGAAGTCCGCCAGGTGTTCGGGTGGAACAGCGGTGTCTTCGACAAAGGGCTGGGGCCTGGCCTCGCCCTTGACGTTGCCCAATAACCCCACGGCGCGCTTGCGCATCGCATAGACACGTTTGAGCGCATCCGCGCCGATGGCCAGTGTGTGGCCCAAGCGGACAACGGAAGCATCGCGCTGCAGGTGCAGGACGAACTCATGAACCTGCTGCTGAACCGTCGCTTCATCATCCCCGATGAACTCGATGAGATTGATCCCCAGCGTCGGCGTATCAGGGTCTTCGGGGAAATACTCGGCGACGCCGTGCCAGACAATGTCCTTCATCGCCAGCATCAACACTTTCGAGTCCACGGTCTCGATCGACAGCGGCTGCATTGCCATCAACGCCTTTGCATCACGCAAGGCATCCATGAACCCGGCGTAACGCACGTTCACCAGGATGGAGTATTTCGGGATAGGCAGGACATTCAGTTTGGCCTCGACGATGAAGCCCAGGGACCCTTCGGAGCCGCAGAGAACGCTGTTCATATTGAAGCGCCCATCGGGTTCGCGCAGGTGGGCCAAGTCATAACCGGTCAGGCAACGGTTGAGTTTCGGGAAGGTGTCCCTGATCAGCTCGGCGTGGGTATCGGCAATGTCCAACGCGCACTGGTAGACCTCCCCCACCCGATCCCGGCGTTCGACCAGCGCCGATAACAGCGCGGCGTCGACGGCTGAACTGCTGAGACGATCACCGCCCAGCAACACCGTCGAAAGTTCGAGCACGTGATCGCGCGTCTTGCCGTAGGTGCAACTGCCCTGGCCACTCGCGTCCGTGTTGATCATGCCGCCGATGGTTGCGCGGTTAGACGCCGAGAGCTCGGGCGCAAAGAACAAACCGTAGGGCTTGAGCGCTGCGTTCAACTGATCCTTGACCACACCGCTCTGTACCCTGACCCAGCGTTCCTCGACATTGATGTCCAGGATGTTATTCAGATGGCGGGAAAGGTCGACCACCACACCATCGGTGAGCGATTGCCCGTTGGTGCCGGTGCCTCCACCGCGCGGCGTGAGCACGATTGCACGGTGCGCCGGTTCGGCGGCCAGGCGTGACAGGATCATCACGTCCTGTTCATCCAGGGGGAATACCGCCGCTTGGGGCAGGCGCTGGTAGATGGAATTGTCGGTGGCCAATACCGTCCGGTCGCCATGGTCGCGGGCAATCTCGCCTTGGAACCCCGCCACTTGGAGCGCATTCAGAAAAGCGTCATAGGTCGCTTTCTGGGGATCAGGAGGCGATAACCGGGCAATCATGATGTATTCCTACAGGCTGAAAAGCTAATCTATGCATTCACATTACGTATGCTCAGTACAAGACGTATCGAGCAGCTGCATAAGGTTTTCATGATTCTTGCCTGCCTATACGGTCGGAGCAAACGTAATTCCTGCTGTTTTTGCATGAGCTTTATGAATGAACCCTAGACGCCTGACACCCTCGATGTCGCTGCTGGTTGCCTTTGAGGCCGCCGCACGCCACGGCAGCTTCACCAAGGCCGCGGAAGAGTTGGCACTGACGCAAAGCGCCGTCAGCCGGCAGGTGCAGACCCTGGAGGCGCAACTTGAAATCGAACTCTTCCGCCGCGAAGGCCGAAAGATTGAATTGACCGCCGCCGGCGCGCTGTATCAGCACGAACTGGCGGCCGCGTTGGGGCGTATTCGAAGCGCAACGTTGCAGGCCATCGCCTACAAGAGCGACAGCGGCCCATTGAACCTGGCCGTGCTGCCAACCCTCGGTTCCAAATGGCTCCTGCCGCGGATGCATGAATTCTATGCCAGGCATCCGGACCTGCTGGTGCACATACATTCGAGGATCATCCGCGAGGACGTTCAATCCTCCACCCACGACATGAATGCAATCATCTGCGCGGGTTCGGGGGAGTGGCCTGGCTACATTGCACATCAGTTACTCACGGAAAAGCTGGTGGTGATCGCCAGTCCGACCGCACTGCCCGCGTACCGGGCGATGTCGCCGGCGAACGTTGCCGAGCATGCCTTGCTGAACGTTGTATCAAGGCCGGGCGTCTGGTCGGACTGGTTCGACAAGCACAACCTCGACCACCGCAACATGCGATCCGGCCCGAGCTTCGAACTCACGGCCCACCTGATCCAAGCCGTGTCGGCGGGGATCGGGATTGGGCTGGTTCCACAAATCCTGGTCCAGGATGAACTGAAGAGCGGCGACCTGGTTGCGCTGTTTGAACCAATGGAAAGTGGACGCCGCTATTACCTTGTCTACGCGAGCCGATACCAACACCTGCCGGCGTTGAAGGCCTTCAGTGCCTGGCTTCTGTCGTTGCCGTTTCCTGACAACTGAGGTCGCCCTCACCCATTGCCAAGCATCTGCCACAACGACGCCCCCACCCCGGTAATGCTCTCCCCGGCAATCAACCCCGCCGCCGCGGTAATGGCGAAGCGTTCCGTGAGGCTCGGCCAGCGACAGCTCACCAGCCACGTCAGCACCGCACCGAGCGCCATCATCAGGGACACCGAGGCCGGCAGGACGAAGGCCAGGCCCAAGGCCGCCGTGCTTGGCAGGTAGCGGGCCCGATGCGCCGGCAGCAGGCTGTCGAGGATCCCCAACAACAAACCAACCAAACCGCCGATGAAAATCGCCCAGCGAATGCTCGCTGACAATGAATCCAGGCCCAGGGTCAGGGTTTGCGCCACGGCCTTCCAGGTGGCGACCGCCGGGGCCGGCCACTCTTCGGTGAGCAGCATGGTTTGCGGGTCCGGGATCAGGGCCAGATAGGCCAGCACGCCGACGATGCTACCGATGAAAATGCCCAGGGTCTGGGCGATCAATTGCTTGCTCGGCGTGGCGCCAATCGCCCGTCCGACCTTGAAGTCGTTCATCAAGTCGGTGCACTGCCCGGCCGAACCACCGGCGGTGTTGGCGCTCATCAGGTTGATCGGCACCTGGCCCGGGGCGACGATGCCGAAACTCAGTTGGGACAATTGCCCGATGGCCCCGATCGGCGGAATACCCGTGGCTCCGACCACCCGGGCGGCCACTGCCGCCAGGCAGATCGCCAGGGGAATGGTCAACAAGGCCATCCACGGGTTGATACCGAACAACAGCACTTGCAGGCTGATCACCAAGATGATCGACAGCGCGAAACCGGCGGCAGGCCCAGGCTTGGGTATCGTCCAGATCGCCTCGCCGCCCGCCTTGGTGGACCGGTGCAATGCCCACAAGCGAATCGCCAGTGAGGCCAGGGTCGAACAGACCATCAGGCTCACCCCCGGCCAGAGCAACCACTCCACCAGCGCCGCGAACTGCGGACCGCTGCTGCCGTGCGGCAACTGCACCAGGCCCTGTTCCAACAGCCACGGCGCCAGCCCGCCCCACGCCAGCACAGCACCGAGCAACAGGGTCAGGCCCACGCGAATACCGATGATCCCGCCGAACCCCACCAACAGCAGCGAAGGGTCCGCGGTAAAGGTCAGGCGCTCCAGTTGAGCGCTCGGAGACCAGCGCGGGATGGCCCACATGAAGGTGTCGACCGCCTTGACCAACCCGGACAGCAACGCGGCGCTGAGCAGCACCTTCAAACGCGTCGCGGCTTCGTGGCCATGGTTGTAGATGTGCAGCAGCGTTTCCAGGGTGGCCATGCCTTCGGGAAACTTCAGCGCCTTGTCATTGAGCAGTGAGGGTCGCAGGTACCAGGCGATCCAGATCCCCAGGAAACTCACCGAAAAGACCCAGGCCACCATGGGAATGGCATCCAACTGCTGGCCGGTCAGCAGGGTGTAGGCCGGTATGGGCGCGACCAGCCCACCGGAAATGATCGACGCCGCGGCAGAAGCCACCGTCTGGTTGATGTTGCTTTCGTGCAGTGTCCAGGGCAGTCGCCCCACTGATCGACTGGCCAGGCCTTGCCAGATGCCATAGCCGATCAGCAAGGCAATGATCGACATGTTGAACGACCAACCGATCTTCAACCCGGCGTAGACATTGGAGGGTGTCAGCAGGATACCGAGGACAATCCCCGTGCTGACCGCGCGCGGGCTGAGCTCCCGTTCGACGGCGGCGTTCAAGGGGAATGTGGATGAGGTTGGGTGCATGCGAAGTCCTTATCGACACTGGGTCAGCCGCCAGATCAGGCTGATCCCTGTGGGAGCGAGCTTGCTCGCGATGACGGTGGATCAGTGACAGGGATAGAGACTGACACTCCGCCATCGCGAGCAAGCTCGCTCCCACAGGGTCATGTGAAGCGGCAACTCAATAACTGAACGCAGTATTGGCGCAAGGTTCACATGCCAAAGGGAAACCCTGGCAAGCGTGCTTGCCAGAATCGTCAACCCACGGGCAGGAAGTGAGGCATGTCGCGAGCGCCGCCAAGGGCCAGGCGGCGCATCGCGACCAGGCAGCGTTCGACTTATTGCTGGCCCTCGCAATTGACCATCCAGGCGACTCCGAAACGGTCTTCGAACATGGCAAAGCGTTCCGCCCAGAAGGTCTTGCCCAAGGGCATCTGCACGTGACCGCCCTCACTCAAACGCTCGAACAGCCGCTCGGCCTCCTTCACGCTGTTGACATTGAGGGAAATCGATACGCCTTGTGGCTTGCTATACGGCTGGCCCGGCGGGCAGTCGGACGCCATCAGGCTGAAATTGCCCACGGTCAGGCAGGTGTGCATGATCAGATTCGCGTCCTTGGGCATGCCGACGTCCTCAGGCGCCTCGGCATAGGACATGGAAAACAGATCGCCGCCAAGCACGTCCTTGTAAAACGCAAAGGCTTCCTTGCAGCGGCCGTTGAAGGTCAGGTAAGGGATGATTCTCATGCTGGGTTCTCCTGTCGTCGGCGTCACGATTGACCGGCCATCTGCGCCCGCAAGCGTTCTTCCTGCTCGCGCAATTCGGGGGTAAAGGACTCGCCGAACTCCTCGAGTTCGAAGATCTGGCGGATTTCGATTTCGCTGTCGCTGACCATCGGGTTCGGGCAACGCTTGACCCAGTCGATGGCCTCCTGCAATGACTGGACCTTGAAGATCCAGAAGCCGGCGATCAGCTCCTTGGTCTCGGCAAAGGGCCCATCGACGACAGTCCGGTTCTTGCCGGAAAACTGCACACGCACGCCTTCGGCACTGGGATGCAGGCCCTCACCGGCAAGCATCACCCCGGCCTTGACCAACTCTTCGTTGTAGGCGCCCATGGCGGCCAGCAGCTCTTCGCCGGGCATTTCACCGGCTTCCGACTCCGGGCTGGCCTTGACGATCACCATAAATCGCATGCTCGTATCTCCTGAGAATGGCCGCCCTTGTGGCGGCTCTACGGACTAATCGAATGGCAATGGTCGAAATCGACAGCTCGACGGGATTATTTTTCGATAGATCGCTGGCGGCCTGGGAGCCAAGGCTCCCCTGCCGTGAAGTCACGTCCAACGCTCAGGGATTCCACTGGAATCGATAGATGTCTCGATAACCATTGCTTGGGTCGTACAGGAGCTTCGTCCCGCCGTCCAAGGTGATATTGTCGGCGTTGACCAAGTGAACCGGTGCCACGAAGCCGCTCACCGGCTGGCCAGCCATCAGTCGGTTCAATTCATCGATCACTTGCCAGCCATGCACATTGAGCGGTTCGGCCACGGTGACGGTCTGGTAGTTTTTTTCCTGTATGCGCAAGAACGCCGAAGCGCTACCGTCACCGGCAGACAACAGACTGATGCCGTCGCGGGGTATCGCGGCGCTGGCCAAGGTGGCAACCGCATAGTCGAAATAGATATCGTTGATGGCCAGCGTATGGGTCCAACGCTTGCCATGGCGCTGAAGCAGTTCCGTGGTGATCGCCGGCATCTTCTCGCGACTTTCGGAGATCGCGACATCGCGCACCTCCAGCAACGAGCACTCCCGACAGGCTCGAATGACGCTTTCCATGGCCTTGGCTTTCGCCATCGCGATGCTGTACCTGGAGTCGGTCAGGATCACCACTCCGGCCTTTCCGTTCGACTGCGCCACTGCCGCCATTGCCGTGATGCGAGCCACTTCCAGCGGGTCGGTCGTGACGTTCATGGCCATCGACGTGCCAACAATCGGCCCGGGGCGCTCCCCGGCGTGCCAGCCCACCACCGGCACGCCCTTGTCGGCGAAGACGGCCAGCGCCGCCTTGTTTTCAAGGGCATCGGCGCCACACAGGATGAGCCCATCGGGGTTCGCCGCCAGGGCATCGGCAAAGGCCTTTGCACGGCCGGCCGAGGATCCTGCGCCATCGAATACCCTCAGCGTCCAGCCCATCGCCTTGGCAGCCTCGCGTGCGCCCTGGGCGACGCCTACAATGCCGCCGTTGCGCATATCTTCTGCGACAATGGCGATGCTCTTGCCGCGCTGGGCGCGCGGGCCGGACTCAGGACCGCTCCAGGGAACGGCGCCGAGGGTGGCCTTGGCCACCATTTCCTGCGCTTGGGTCACCGTCACCGTAGTGTCCGTCGCGGCTGGCAGGTTCTGGCCATACCCGGGCATTGCCGTGAAAAGACAGAACATCGTCATTGAAACTCTCCGGAGCAACCGGAACCTGGTCAAACAGGTTCGATCGCCGCGTGAGATGCCGGGTCTGGAGCCGATGGCGCGATCATAATGTGACATGGCGTCTCTTTTTATGGATGCAGCGTTTACGTTCGGTGTCCGAAAGGATAGTCGGCTCTGCTGTCATCGGCCCGAAAGGGAAATAGCAAGTTTGTAACATCCTTCCTGTCCCGGCCCTCACGAGAGATGAGATGACACTTCCTCCATTGCACAGTTTCAAGGTATTCGAAAGCGTGGCCCGCTTGGGCAGCCTGGCGGCGGCCGCGGTGGAGTTGCATGTCACCGTCGGCGCGGTGAGCCAGCAAGTCAAAGCCCTGCAGACCAGCCTCGGGGTGGAGTTGTTCGAAAAGCGCGGCCGTCAGCTGGTATTGACCAGTAACGGTCGCCAACTACAAAAGCGCGTTGCCAACGCCATGAGCGAGATCAGCGACGCGGTGGACGCCTTGCGCAGCGGGAACACGGATGAACCGGTACAGGTCGAAATCACCTTGTCCATTCCCCCGGCCGAAGGCGTGGAATGGCTCACCACGGCACTGCTGCGCTTCATGGAAGCCTCCCGCTCAGTGCGAATGAACGTGATCACCGCAGCGGGCATGCCGCAAGTGGACTGGCGCCGCGCCGATGTAGCAGTGGTCTATGGTGCGCCGCCCTGGCCAGGCTTATGGTGGCGGCTGCTGCATGGCATTTACATGACTCCGGTGTGCAGCCCACGATACTTGCGCGGTACCCAAGCCATTCACGAAGTCGCAGACCTGGCACGGCACCGACTGCTCCACGAAGACGATGGAAGCCAGTGGAAGCAATGGCTAGTCGAGGCCGGCTTCAGCCGTGGCGGCGTCGAGGATATCCACTTCGAAGACTTCGGCATGGTCTTGCAGGCCGCTCGGGACGGTTTTGGTGTGGCGCTGAGCGATGAACTCGTCTCCGCCCGGGACCTCGATCAAGGGCGCCTGGTACGGCCACTGCCGATCTCGGTGCAAGCGGTGCACAACTACTACGTGGCCTGCTCCGAGGCGACCCGTCAACGCCCGGAAATCCGCGCATTCATCGACTGGTTGCTGACCACCAGTGGGCAGTCCGATCAGTAGCCGTAACCCCGGCCGTCGTTGAAACGGATGTTGGTGAGGATGCTGATGTCCTTCTCCACCATATAAAGCTCGGAGCTCTTGATCAGTTCCGGATCGCTGAAGGCTTCACCCTTGGCGCGCCCGGCCTGGATCTGGACCATTTTGTCGCGGATCGCCCGCACATCGGCATAGGTCATGGCCGGTACCTGGGTCGGATCCTCGCCAGCGTGGGCACCATAGATGGCGGTCTGTTGATCAATCACCTTCAGTGTGGCGTCCAGAGAAGCGACGTAGTCCTTCAGGTTCCCCGCCAACAGCCAGGACGGATAGAGGTGGTCCCCGGCCAGCAGGATGTTGTGCGTCTCATCGTAAAGCGCCACTTCGTCCGGTGTGTGACCCGGCACGCTCATCAGGCGCACCTTGAGACCGCCCAGGTCAATCGTCTCGTCTGGCTGTATCAGCCGTGCCACCTTGAAAGGAGGCACGACCATGTGATCGATGTTGCCCAGGTATACCGGCTCCGGTACGTGGTAGAGGCTATCTTTTCCTTTGAACCGACGCGTGAACGGCGTATCCACCAGGTAGATGCTCTGAAAGTTATGCAGCCCGCCGAGGTGGTCGAAATGCAGGTGTGAAGGCAACATCGAGAGCGGCTTGTCAGTGATCCCGCGCGCTACTTCAGTTATGTCTTCCTTCTGGTTCGCCCCCGAATCAAACATCAATGCCTGGTTCGTCCCCACCAGCAGGTAGGAAAAGTTTTTCTGGTAGTAGTGGGGTTCGCCGATGGCGTAGAGGAAGTCCGTCAGCTTGTGTACCACGAATGCCGGACTGGCCGCCTCGGGAACGCCCTGCGCCTGAGTGACGAAGGGAATGCCGAGCAGCGTGAAACCAGCAAGAGCGAAGAGTTTGACGAGCGAGCGCATGGACTGCAGACCTTTTTAATCGAATGGACGGGCGACAGCGCAATGCTGTCGTACCTATCTCACCGTCTACGGTCCCGCCCATCAATGGACGATTTTTAAAGCGGGACACTTCAAGGCAACTAAAGCATCCAGCACGCGTATCGGAAAAAATCGCGGGAGATTTCCTGGGCCTTGCGGTTCATGAGGCACGGATCTCCTTCGCCGAGAACGTCTTCTACGCGTTCGAGGACAGCAGGATCCGCGAGGTCTGGTCGAGTATCGACAAACAAGCGAGCGAAGCTCTGCCGGAAAACCAATCCAAGAGGCAATTGTTCTCGACATCCATTGTTCGACGCACCACGAAGTGAGGACCCTGGCGAGCGCATAGTCTGTGAGCCACCTTGGAGGAGATGGCGATGACACACACCCGCTTTTTTGGAAAAACCGTACTGGCCTGCACGTTCATCCTGGCGATGATCGGTTGGGGAATCGGCTTCTATGGCCCACCGATTTACATGCAGGCGGTCATCGAGCGCACGGGTTGGCCAATCGCCCAGGTCTCGGCTGCCGTGACCTTGCACTTTCTCAGCGGCACGGTGGTCATCGCCAACCTGCCAAGACTTTATGCACGCTTCGGCATCCCCGCCGTCACCTTGCTTGGCAGCATCGTCCTGGGCATCGGCGTGAACCTCTGGGCGCAGGCCAACCAACCTTGGGTGCTGTATGCCGGTGCCGTCTGCTCGGGTATCGGCTGGGTGACATTGGGGGCCGCGGCCGTCAACACTCTCATCGCGCCGTGGTACGTCAAGGAAAGACCCAAGGCCTTGGGCAAAGCCTATAACGGCGCCAGCCTGGGAGGCGTGATCTTTTCGCCGCTGTGGGTGTGGCTGATCGAGCGTTTCGGCTTTGCCCCGGCGGCGGCGCTGATCAGCGTCATCGCCGTGCTGCTCATAGGCGCTTTCGCCTTTCTGGTCTTCAACAAAAACCCACAAGGCCTGGGACAACATCCCGACAATGCAGCCCCGCCGGAACCCGTGCCAATCAGCGCCAATGCTACGCCGTGGACCGCCATGCAGACGCTCAGGTCGGCCAGTTTCCGCACCCTGGCAGCCGGCATGTCCTTGGGGCTGTTCGCCCAGATCGGCTTGATCGCGCACCTGTACTCGATCCTGGTGGGACGCATGGGGGCGTATGACGCCTCATTCGCCATGGGCCTGGCCACCGCCAGTGCGATAGGCGGGCGATATGTCGCCGCACGCTTGATGACCCAAGGTATGAATCGCCGACAGCTGGCTTGCCTCGGTTACACCGTACAGATGCTGGGCACGCTGATGCTTCTGGGCCTGGACCTTCACCCGACAGTGGCCTGGATAGCCGTGGTGCTGATCGGTTCGGGCATTGGCAATGCCACCTCCTTGCCGCCGCTGATAGCACAGGCCGAGTTCAGCCGTGAACACACCGCCAGGGTGATCGCCCTGATGGTTGCGATCAGCCAGGCCACCTACGCCTTCGCCCCGGCCTTTTTTGGCCTGTTGCGTGCCGCCTTCACCGATCCGAATCACGCCATCGCCGCTGTCGTGACAGCGGCAGTCATCGTGCAGGTGCTGGCCATTTTGTCTTTCTATCGGGGCGTCCCCGCTCGCCCCTTCAAGAAAACCGTTTTCTGACCTTCACTTGGCCAGGCAATGCGTTGATCAGGCGGCAAACTGACCGCCCGTTTCGCCATCAGCGCTGCGCCAACCGCTAAGAACGAAACGCATCAACCTTGAGCCCAAATCGACTCATTTTGTTGTACAGCCCGCCACGCGACACATTCAACCGCTGAGCAGCCAGGCGGATATTTCCGCGCGTGTCCTTGAGGGCGGCGATGATGGCATTCATCTCATGAGTGCCCAGGTCCGGAGCCGTCCGCGGCTCAGGCACACCTACCCAAGGCGATGGCCGCCCTCGCTGCCTGATTTCCAGCGCAAGATCGCTCGGCTCGATCAGTTCGGTCAGCGCCAGGTTGGTCGCTCGCTCAATGACGTTTTCCAGCTCACGGACATTGCCCGGCCAGTGATAGGCGCCAAGCATCTCCAGCGCCCCTGGTGAAAGGTCCTGCATCGTCTTGCGTAGCGACCGGGCACACCGCGCGAGAAAATGCCGCGCCAGCAACGGCACATCTTCGCGGCGCATCCGCAGCGGCGGCACCGTCAGGTTCAGCACGTTGAGCCGGTAGTAAAGGTCCTCACGAAAGGCGCCCTCGGCCACCGCCTGGCTCAGGTTGCGATGTGTCGCAGCGATGATGCGAACGTTGACCCGCAGCGATTTCTTCGCCCCCACCCGTGTCACCTCGCCTTCCTGCAGGACACGCAGCAAGCTGACCTGCGCATCGAAGGACATGTCGCCGATTTCGTCGAGGAAGATCGTCCCGCCGTCGGCCAATTCGAACTTGCCCGCCGACCCACCGCGAGCCGATCCGGTGAAAGCGCCTTCGACATGACCGAACAACTCACTCTGCACCAGATCACGGGGAATGGCCCCGCAATTGACCGCCACGAAAGGCCCGCCACTACGGTCGCTGGCATTATGGATGGCCTGGGCGAACAGTTCCTTGCCCGTGCCGCTCTCACCGAGGATCAGCGTAGTGGAGTCGCTGCGACTGGCGATCCGGGCCAGGTGCAGTGCATCCTGAATCGCCTGTGAGCGGCCCAGGATGGTTTCGAAGGTATAGCTGGCCTGGGTGCCGATGATCCGCCGGGTGATTTCCCGGATGCGTCGGTTCTCGCGCAACGAAACAATCCGCCCACCTTGCTCCAGCGGACAGACCGACACCAGACAGGCCAGATGGCTGCGGTCGTGCAGTTCAAAGGTGCAATCCAGGTCCCGTACCCCTTCCCCGCCCCCGAACAGGACCGCATCGGTCAATTCGCTCTTGCCCAGGCTCTTGAACGGACTGCCGAGCAGGTCATGCCCCACGCGAAACAATTGTCGGGCGTAATGGTTGAGCGCCTTGATGCAACCGCGCTCATCCAATACCACCAACCCCTCGTTGAGCACTTCAAGGACGGTTTGTTGCTCCTCGAGCAAGGCTTGCAGTGTCATCTGCCTGGAGACGGCCTCGGCCGCGGCCTGGACGGTGCCCAGCGTATGGAAATGAAACCAGCCCGGCT
The DNA here is from genome assembly GCF_053629195.1 of Pseudomonas sp. R151218B TE3479. NCBI lineage: Bacteria > Pseudomonadati > Pseudomonadota > Gammaproteobacteria > Pseudomonadales > Pseudomonadaceae > Pseudomonas > Pseudomonas sp. R151218B TE3479. Next base: position 3,686,586 of record NZ_JBRJHV010000001.1, on the reverse strand, counting down.
CCGCCGTCAAGGTCAACATACCCAGCGTCCGGCCCTGGGCATCGCGGATTGGCGCGGCGGCACAATGCATGCGGCGCTGGCGCAGGCCAAGCCCGAAGTTCTCCTCGGCCAGCACATACACCAAACGGTCTTCGACGATCGCCAGACCGGTGCAGTTGGTGCCCTGTACCGATTCCAGCAGTCGACTGCCTATGGGGGTGAGGTCCAGGCCACAGAAGTACAACGTCGTGCCTTCGGCATCGGTCAGGTTGATATGGCCCCTGGGGTTATAAGCGAGCAAACCACGCATGACTTGCGCCGCCGCGGCGATCAGCAGCCGGTTGGCGGCCAGTGTCGCGGTCAGGTCGGCAGGCGCGACAAAACGGTACTCGCCATCTTCCGGATCGAGGCCGGCATTGACGCTGCGCAACCAGGACGCCCAAATCACCCGCCGGATCCCGGCAGGACGATCAATCTCCCCCCGCAAGCACGCCCGCCAGGCCTCATCCAGCGCAGTGCCGGGCCCTTCGTTCAGCGATGCAGGGCCCAGGGTGGTGAGGTAATCGCGGTCTTCGGCGCTCAACGCTGCAGGTTGCTGATCCATTATTCGGCCACGTGTTCATATTTTCGACATGTCAGTATAGACATGTCATTCAAATGAACAGCCATTCAAATTAAAACCTTTAAATATCAATAAGATAACTATTGGCACAGCGCTTGCTCCCTGGATGAACAGACGAGGACATTCTTACCGCCGAGTCGTAAAAACAATAAAGGGAGTCATGTTCATGAGCACATCCAAGATCCTGCGCCTGGGCCTTATCGGCGCTGGTCGCATGGGCAGTTTTCACGGCCTGACCGCCGCCCGGCACATCCCCGGCGCCTGCCTCGCCGCCATCGCCGATCCTACCCCTGGCCAGGCCGCACGCCTGGCAGCAGAACTGGACGTGCCGAAGGTCTATGCCGATCCACAGCAATTGCTGGATGATCCGGACATCGACGCCGTGCTGATTGCCGCCCCGGCACGCAGCCATGCCGAACTGGTGATCAGTGCGGCCCGGGCCGGCAAAGGGGTGTTCTGTGAAAAACCGATGGCCATCACCCTGGACGAAGCTGACCGCGCCATCGCCGCCGCTGCCGATGCACGGGTGACGCTACAAGTCGGCTTCAACCGCCGTTTTGCCAGAAGTTTCCGCACCGCTCATCTGGACGTCGTTGCCGGCCGGATCGGTACACCACAACTGCTGCGCTCGCTGACCCGCGACCCGGCGCTGAACAACCCGGCCGCGGCGCCGCAATGGGTGATCTTCCTGGAAACCCTGATCCATGACTTCGATACCCTGCGCTACCTGAATCCGGGTGCCGAGGCGGTTGAGGTTTTTGTGATGGCCGACGCCCTGATCGCCCCCGCCTACAAGGACAAAGGTTTTCTCGACACCGCGGTGGTCACCATCCGTTTCGACAATGGCGCCATCGCCACGGCCGAGGCCAACTTCCAGGCCGTGTATGGCTACGATGTCCGCGGCGAAGTGTTCGGCAGCGCTGGCATGCTGACCATGGGCAACGTCAACGACTCTGACTTGCTGCGATACCTGGCCGATGGGGTCCAGGCCGACACCCAGCGCATGGACACCGACTTGCTGCGTGATGCCTATGTGGCCGAGCTCAACCACTTCGCCAACTGCGTGCGCAGTGGAGAAAAACCCTTGGCCAGCGGTGAAGACGCGCGTGCGGCACTGGCCATTGCCCGTGCCTGTATCGAGTCCTTCCAGCAAGGCAAGACGGTGCGTGTGCAGGGAGCGCTTTCATGAGTTTCATACCGTTCAAACTAGCGATCAGCGCCGAGATGGTTTTCATCGACCTGCCCTTTATCGAACGGGTCAAACGCATCCATGCGTTGGGCTTCAGCGTCGAGATATGGAACTGGGCGAGCAAAGACATTCAAGCCCTCGCCGCGACCGGCGCGGACTTCACCTCCATGACCGGCTACCTCTCGGGCAATCTGACCGATCCCGAGGCGATCCGGCAGCTGCTCGACAGCGCCCAGGAGTCCTTGGCCGTCGCCGCTCAATTGGGTTGCCCGAGCCTGAACCTGCACGGCACCGGCCTGGATGCCCAGGGCTTGCCGATCAAACCCGTGACCCAGGCCACTGGCCGCATGTGGTTGAGCGCCTGCAAGACGCTGGAAAAAATCGCCCGCCTGGGCGAAGACGCGGGTCGGGTATTCCTGCTGGAAAACCTCAATACCGAAGTCGACCACCCCGGCACGCCGTTCGCCCGCGCTGACGATACCCTGGCGCTGATCGAAGCCGTGGGCAGCCCGCACCTGAAGATGAACCTGGACCTCTATCACGCGCAGATCGGCGAAGGAAACCTGATCGAACTGATCCAGCGCGCCGGCAGCGCCATCGGAGAAATCCAGGTCGCCGACGTTCCGGGACGCATGGAGCCCGGCACCGGTGAAATCCACTATCCCGCCATTGCCAGGGCCTTGTTCGGCATGGGATACAGCGGTGTCGTCGGCCTCGAAGGCTGGGCCAGCGGTGACAGCGAGGTCGCGCTGGAGCGTTTCCGGCAGGCCTTCACGCTTGATGGATAAAGCCGCGCCGAGTTCAAGACGTGCGGCAGATTTTCATCTCCTGGTGACGTACAACTCATAACAACAAAAGGAAAACCATCATGCGTCGTTGCACACTGCTTTTCGCCACCCTGCTGTTGCTGTTCAGCCAATGGGCCGCCGCCGAATACCGTATCGGCGTCAGCATCGCCAGGGTCGACGACAACTTCATGACCTATGTGCGTAACGGCCTGGACGAGGCCGCGAAAAAGGAAAACGTGCAGATCCAGTTCGAGGACGCCCAAGGCGATGTGGTGCGCCAACTCAACCAGGTCCAAGGTTTTATCAACCAGAAAGTGGATGCGGTCATTGTCCTGCCGGTAGACACCTCCGCCACGGCGAACATCACCCGCGCCGCGGTCGAAGCGAAGACGCCACTGGTCTACGTCAACCGTCACCCGGACGAGCGCACCTTGCCCAAAGGCGTCGTTACGGTGGCGTCCAATGACATTGAGGCCGGACAGCTGCAGATGCGCTACCTGGCCGAAAAGCTCGGAGGCAAGGGCAATCTGGCGATCATCATGGGCGACCTGGCGCAAAACGCCACCCACGACCGCACCGAAGGCGTCAAACAGGTGCTCAAGGACTATCCCGGCATCAAGATCGTCGAGCAGCAAAGTGCCGAGTGGCAGCGCAACAAAGGGATGGACTTGACCAGTAACTGGTTGCTGGCTGGCAGTCGGTTTGACGCCATCGTCGCCAACAACGACGAGATGGCCATCGGCGCCGCCATGGCCTTGCAGCAGGCCGGCAAAGCCAAGGGCGAGGTCGCCATCGTCGGTATCGACGGCCTGCCCGACGGCCTGGCGGCGATCAAGCGCGGGATGCTGGTCGCCTCGGTGTTCCAGGACCCCAAGGCCCAGGCGACCAGCGCGGTACAGGCAGCACTCAAGATGATCAAGGGAGAGCCGGTGGAAACGGACGTCTGGGTACCCTTTCAGTTGATCAAGCCTGAGCAGTTGGCGGTGTTTGAGCAACATTATAAGTAGCGACAAGCTCATCATTCCGCCGCGATCTCGACAAGGGATTAGCGGCGATCTGCCCAAACCCAAATCCCATTTCGCTCAGTCCTATTGGGCAACGCAGCGCGTCACATAAAACGCGCCTGGTCACGGCCCTACCCGAGCCCAGAACGCTTCGGCCGATTGACTAAGTGGCGCCGTTGGACGGGTCAGATGAATTTCCAGGGGGATATCCCAGCTTTCGTCGAGCGCCCGGACTAAGCGTCCATCCAGTATTTCCTGTTCGGTAAGGCTCTTGGGCAGCCAAGCCACACCCTTGCTTTCCAGGGCCATGGACATGAGTACCGCTGCGAGATGGCTGCTAAAAAGTGGTTTGAGGTGAAGGTAATCCCCTTTGCCACGCAATCTGTGAGCGACGATACGCCCCAATCCGGACTCATGGGTGTAAGCGAGGTAGGGCAATGCCGCAGGCGAGGTGCCGAAGTTAGCGGAAGCACTCGCAAGGGGAACGAGAACGTCCTCACCCACCTTCTTGCCAATGAACTGATCAGGGGCTAGCAGAGGAGGAACATCGGGATGGCGGTGGCACAGTAAAAACTGAACCTGACCGTGTATGAGCATCTGCTCACAGGCAGCCATGCTAGCCGAATGCAGTTGCACAGCCTCGATGGGAGCACCGCTCTCCGAGCTTCGAAGCCACTTTGGAAAAAATGTAAACGACAGGGAGTGAGTGGCCGCGAATTGAAGCGACTTGGCGGCCATTCCAGCGATCTCTTGAGCCTCGTTGCGCATTCTGTACAAGCGCCTGGCCGCCTCCTGAGCACTTGGCAAAATTTGCCTGCCTGCTTCGGTAAGCGTCGCGCCTTGAGGCGTTCGAACGAACAACTGCACTCCCATCCAGGTCTCCAATGACCGCACCCTGCGACTGAATGCGGGCTGGGTAACGTGCCGCGCCTCAGCCGCCCGAACGAAGCTGCCGTACTCCGCAAGCGCCGAGAAATCTTCAAGCCAAACGAGCTCCAAGGGCCATGCCTCCTGTGCATAGGGTGCGGCATTAATAGCATTGGGCGGGGGGCATCGCAACGAATAACGTGGGGCCATCAACAACAAGAGGAACCCGCCATGCGCATCGTAGACATTCGTGAAAAAACCGTTTCGATTGCCTCCCCAATCGCCAATGCCTATATCGATTTTTCGAAAATGACCTGCTCGGTCGTGGCTGTCATCACGGACGTGATTCGCGAGGGGAAGCCTGTCATCGGTTACGGTTTCAACTCCAATGGTCGCTATGGCCAAGGCGCCCTGATGCGTGATCGCTTCCTGGCACGAATCACGGAAGCGGATCCAGATACGCTCGTCGATCATGAGCACAACAACCTGGATCCGTTCGCCATCTGGAAGACCTTGATGACCAACGAAAAACCGGGTGGCCACGGCGAGCGCTCGGTCGCCGTTGGCACCATCGACATGGCGGTATGGGACGCCGTTGCCAAGATTGAAGGCAAACCGCTGTATCGCCTGCTGGCTGACCGCTACCGTAACGGTGTGGCCGATGACAAGGTCTGGGTCTATGCAGCGGGCGGCTACTACTACCCTGGCAAAGACCAGACCAAGCTCAAGGCGGAAATGCAGAGCTATCTGGATCGTGGCTACGATGTCGTCAAGATGAAGATTGGCGCGGTGCCGCTGGACGAGGATATCCGTCGTATCGAGGCGGTACTTGAAGTGGTTGGGGACGGTCGTCGACTGGCGGTCGATGCCAATGGTCGTTTCGATCTTCAGACCGGTATTGCCTACGCGGAAGCCATCAAGCAGTACAACCTCTTCTGGTACGAAGAGGTCGGCGACCCGCTGGACTACGCCTTGCAGGCCGAGCTTGCCAACCACTATGAACTGCCCATGGCGACCGGCGAAAACCTGTTCTCCCACCAGGACGCCCGCAACCTTCTGCGCCACGGCGGCATGCGCCCTGATCGTGACTACCTCCAGTTCGACTGTGCGTTGTCCTACGGGCTCGTGGAGTACATGCGCACCCTCAAGGTGATGGAGGAAATGGGTTGGTCTTCCCGCCGCGTAGTGCCTCACGGTGGTCACCAGATGTCCCTGAACATCGCCGCGGGCTTGCACCTGGGCGGCAACGAATCGTACCCCGATGTGTTCCAGCCCTTTGGCGGTTTTGCTGACGGCATCCGTGTCGAAAACGGTTATGTCGGCCTACCGGATATTCCAGGTGTTGGCTTCGAAGCCAAATCCGCTTTGTACGCCGTCATGCGTGAGCTGGGCGAAGGCTGATCCCTCTCCTTCTGCGGTCTTTCTGAAAAAGACCGCAGAATCAGGCGTCCGCCACTGACGCAAGCCACATGCCCATCACAAGAATAAAATGAGGTGCTTTCGTGGAAATCTCCAGAACCCGCTGGTACAGCCAGCTGTATGTGCAAGTGCTGATCGGCATCGTGATCGGTGCAGCAATCGGTTACTTCGCGCCCGATATCGGAGCCAAGCTCCAACCCTTCGCCGATGGCTTCATCAAGCTGATCAAAATGCTGTTGGCGCCCATTATCTTCGGTACTGTCGTCGTGGGTATCGCAAAAATGGGCAGCATCAAGGAGGTCGGACGGATTGGCGTAAAAGCGCTGGTCTATTTCGAGATCCTTTCAACCATCGCCTTGGTCGTTGGCCTCATTGTGGTCAACATCGTGAAGCCTGGTGTGGGTATGAACATCAACGCTAGCGCACTTGATGCAAGTGCTATTGGCAAATACAGCCAAGCGGCCAGTGAGCAAGGCGGCATCATTGATTTCTTTCTCAATATCATCCCGCCGACCTTCCTTGGCGCATTTTCCAACGGCGTCATGCTCCAGGTCATCCTGCTGTCGGTATTGATGGGTGTTGCCCTGGTTCAAATGGGCGAAACCAGCAAGCCGCTGATCAACACCATTGACCTGTTCCTGCAAGGGCTTTTCAAGGTTGTTGCAATGGTGATGCGCTTGGCGCCGATTGGTGCCGGTGCAGGTATGGCTTTCACCATTGGCAAGTACGGCATTGGTACCTTGCTGTCACTCGGCCAATTGCTGGTCGCGCTCTACACCACGACCTTGATTTTCATCGTGATCGTGCTGGGTACGGTGGCTAGATGGTCGGGCATGCCACTCATGCAATTCCTGCGTTATTTCAAGGATGAAATCCTCATCACGCTCGGTACCTGCTCCACCGAAGCCGTACTGCCGCGAATGATGGTCAAGCTCGAAAAGCTTGGCTGTAAAAAATCGGTAGTGGGCATGGTGTTGCCAACGGGGTACACCTTCAATGCGGACGGCACCTGCATCTATCTCACCATGGCCGCCATCTTTATCGCCCAGGCGACCAATACACCACTGAGCTTTATGGACCAGATGATTCTGCTGGGCGTATTCCTGCTGACTTCAAAAGGCTCGGCAGGCGTGGCGGGTGCGGGGTTCGTGACGCTGGCTGCAACACTCACAACCATCCACTCCATTCCTCTGGTAGGCCTGGTTTTGCTCTTGGGCATTGACCGGTTCCTGAACGAAGCGCGAGCCGTGACCAACCTGATCGGTAACGGCATCGGCACCATCGCCATTGCCAAGTGGGACAACTCGTTCGATATCGAGGCCTGCGAGCGTGAAATCGCTGCCATGAAACATGACAAGGCGGCAAGAAAGGCATTGCTGGCGCAAAAATAATCCGCAGAGCGTTCCGGTCATGCCGCTTCGAACACGGCATGACCGGTCGTGGTGCAGCGGCAATAATAGGACGCTGTCACCGGTCTACTTCCCTCCGGTCACATCCAGAAAGGTCCCCGTCACAAACGAAGCCTGCGGCCCCGCCAGCCAGAGAATGGCCCGCGCGACCTCCTCCGGTTGTCCGCCGCGCCCCATGGGGATCGTCTCCTTCACCCGGTCGACTCTGCCCGGCTCTCCCCCACTCGCATGCATCTGGGTATAGATATGCCCGGGTCGAACGCAGTTGACACGAATACCCTCCCGGGCCACTTCCTTGGCATAACCGGTCGTGAACGTTTCAACCGCACCCTTGGATGCTGCGTAGTCCACGTATTCATTCGGGCTACCGAGGCGGGCTGACGCCGAAGAGATATTGATGACCGCACCGCCACGCCCGCCATAACGGTAGGCCATGCGCCGGGTCGCGTGTTGCGCGCAGAGCATCGGGCCCAAGGTGTTGACCGCAAAGATTCGCTGCATGCGCTCGAAGCCAAGATCTTCCAAGCGAGATTGGCGTGCCAATATCGAAGCGTTGTTGACCAGCACATCGATTCGTCCGAAGCGCAGGTCAAGGGTGGCGAAGAGTTCGGCGACCTGTGCTGGGTCGGCGTTATCGGCACGCACAGCCAAGGCACGGCCCCCCTTGGCCTCGACTTGCGCTGCCACCGCCAACGCCGACGCCTCATCGGCGATGTAGGTCAGCACGACGTCATAACCTTGCTCAGCGGCCAGCAGAGCGGTCGCCGCCCCGATCCCGCGCCCGCCTCCGGTGATCAGGATCACGGGTTTTTGCGAACGGTCATTCATGGTCAATCCTCACAGCCAAATGAAAAAAGCAGCGTCAGCCGATCACCAGCGTACCGAGCGCAATCACGGCGCAGGCCAACAGCTTGCGCAAGGTCAATGCTTCGCCAAGAAATGCGTACCCGATCAAAGCGGCGAACATGACGCTGGTTTCGCGCAGGGCGGACACCGCTCCCATCGGGGCATGGGCCATGGCATAGATCACGACGCCGTAGGCCAGCAATGAAACCAGCCCGCCAGCGAAGGCCACGGCGATACCTGGCCGCAAGGCAAAGAGGCTTCTGGCATCTCGCAGTCCGATATAAACCAGGGGCATCATCACGCCCCACAACAGGCACATCCAGGCGGTGTAGGCCATGGGCGCCCCGGAGAGGCGAACACCTATGCCATCGACAACGCTGTAAGCGGCAATGAAAAAACCGGTTCCCAGTGCATAGGGCAAGTCAGGCAACGCCCGTTGGCGCCCGGTATACGCCAGCGAGAGGATTCCGGTCGACACCAACGCAATACCTAGCAGCCCACTCGGCGCCACGCGCTCACCCGCGAACAGCGAAGCGGCCAGGACAATCAGGATCGGGGATACACCGCGGGCGATTGGATAGGTCTGGCCCAGGTCGCCAGACTTGTAACTGCGCACCAGGAACAGGTTGTAACCCACGTGCAATACAGCGGAGAGTCCGGCGCAGAACCAGCTTGCACGGGCGGGCGGCGCCAGCAGCGCCGCCACGATGACGCTCGCCAAGGCTATCGCCATGCACATGATGGTCATGGACCACAAACGGTCGGCCCCCCCACGCAGCATGGCATTCCAACTGGCGTGTAGCAGCGCGGCGAACAAGACGAGGCAGATGATGTGTAAGGGCATGCATCATCCTAGACCGAGCGAGTCGCGCTAAAAAAGCGAAGTCTCTTCATCCCTGCATGAAGAAAACCTCATGTATAAGCGTGCTGAGCGTCCAGGGCCTGGGTCACCAGCCAACGACGAAAGCGGGTGATATGAGGCTGAGTCTCGATCCCTTTGGGGCATACGAAGTAATACGCCAGAGGCGATGCGCACGGCAGCTCGAAAAGCCTTTCAAGACGGCCGTCATTGAGTTCGGCTTCGACATGCCCGCTGCGTGCCAGCGCGATACCTTGTCCCAAGAGCGCCGCCTCGATGGTCATATTGGTATCTGCGTAGCGGATGCTTTCCTTCAAGGTCGTGACCTCGACGCCCACCTGGGCAAACCATTGCTCCCATTTCGGTACCAACGCTGCGCCATCGCGCGTCAGCAGTGGATAGCGCAGCAATTCGGCGGCCGTTTGAGGCGTACCAAAGCGTGCAAGCAATGCTGGGCTGGCGACAGGGAAAATCTGCTCGCGGAACAGGAATTCTGAGAACAGCGAAGGGAAATGCCCGTTGCCCAGGCGGATGGCCACGTCCGGGTCTGTCGTCGAGAAGTTGATGGGGCTATCGGTACTGTCCAGGGTAAGCAGGATTTCCGGATGCGCTTGCGCCAAATCAGGAAGCCTGGGCAGCAACCACTTCAAGGCGAAAGAATAGGTCGTGCTCACACTCAGCCGCTGCCGCCCGTTTTGCTCGCGCAAATCGGCCAGGGTGGCCTCGAGCTTCATGAAAAACTCCCGCACGATGGGCGCAAGCGCTGCGCCTGCCGAGGTCAGGTGCAGCGAGTTACCGCGATGAAACAGTTGCAGTCCCCAGAGCTGTTCCAAATGCTTGAGCTGGTGGCTCACTGCGCTCTGTGTGACATGCAACTCCTCTGCTGCCGCGGTGAACGTGGCGTGCCGCGTAGCGGCTTCAAAGGCGCGCAGGCTCGAAGAAGGAGGAAGGTTTCGCATGATGTTCCCTTCTATGAGTAAACGTTCATGCTAACGCCTTTGCATCTGTCGTTGTAGGCAAGCTGAGCAGCGACGGGCTCGCTGGCGCTGGGTCAGCCTGCAGTGTGGTTTTGAATGTGCCGACGCTATCGCGAGCAAGCTCGGCTCCCACAGGGTCTTCCACAGAGATTTCCGGGTGTTTATGGGCCCGCGTTCACCCTTCCCTTGTGCGCGGATGGCGCCAAGTTATTGGCATAAAAATCGATGAAATAAAAATATATTAATACAGCGACAGTTTCCCGACGCGCGGTACCAACGTGCCATTGCTGGCGATTTGAATCGAAGCTCATTATCCGCAGGTAACCCCCCGCTACACGTTAGGCCAGCCCACCTGGACTACAGGCTGTAATCACTCGCATCGCGCAAGGGAGCAATACTGAGATGATGACTGTTTACTTTGTTGTGATGACGATCTGCAGTGGCATTGAAGGCTGTATCGAGGAACGAAAACCAGGGCCTACCTTTGCGACCAGGGCAATGTGTATGGAGACGGCCAGAGTCATGGCGCCGCGCAAAGGTGTGAAGTTCAAATGTCGCAGCGAGCGTATGTGGGTGGTCGAGACGCCGCCAATGGAAGGCTACGGCAAAATCGTCTCCACCAAGAGCACAGTCCAGCCTTAGCATTACGGTTTTTCGCCGACAACAGAAGTTCATCGGCCGCTCGGCACAGGGAGGCTGACCGGCGAATATCGTAAAGATGAAAAGCGAGCGCGGCGCGATGAAATTTACTGCACACAGGGCTATGCTACGGTGCCATCCGCCCGGCTGGCCTGGTTTGCAAGGAATGCGTCATGGAGTTCGTGGTTCATAGCTATTGCCTGAAAGGCGCACGCCAAGAGCCTTTACTGCCCCCTGTTTCCCTGACACCGACCGCGTCGACCTTGACGGTCGCCGAGCTCATTCGCCTGACCGTTGCCGAACAGATCGCCGCGCTGTCGGTCCAGCACTGGCTGGCACACGTGTCGACGCGTGAAGTGCTCGACCGCCAATACCTGAGCGAGCGGGACATTCTTCGGCAAGCCAGTGAAGGCGCGGTGCTCATGCCCCAGGCCAGCGCGCCTGCAGAGCTGGATGTCGACGTTGAGGTCGAACGAGCCTTGAAGGGTTTTGAAAGCCGTGCGTTCCGCGTCCTGCACAACGGCGTCATGCTGCAAAGACTCGATGAGACAATCGAACTGAGTCCCCCTTCCACCCTCGCGTTTATCCGCTTGGTGCCGCTGCTTGGCGGTTGATCCTCGTCACTCACTTCTTCGGACCACATCATGCCGTCACGCCGTCCTGTGCCTGAACAAGCCACACGCCTCGCAGCACTGCGAGCATTCTGTGATAGAGCGCTGGATGACTATCCCGAGCTCAGCCACCATGACGAATTCGAGCCCGATTTCTGGGACGGTATCGACTTCCTGCGCCTGGCCGATGACTGGGTCAGGCAGCACCCCAAGGATGGACCCAAGGCACTGGCTGATGGTTTTGTGTTCCCGACCGTTTGGGACGATCTGGAGGACCGCCGCGATCAACGGCGCTACGGTCTGCAATATCGACTCTGCGATGCCTGGGTCACGGCTCACCCGGATGCCTATGCGCTGGAGCAAATCTGCGCGCGACTGCGGCACATGCTGCAATTTGCCTTCGAGGACAGTGACTATCCACTGCCCACTGACGAAGATGGCCCGGCCTACTACCGAAGAAGTCCGGACCAGGCCTGGGCCTTCCCCGATGTTCACGCTTGCATCCAGCGCCTGAGTGATTACCCGTCCACCCCGGCCTGGCAGACCTTCGCCGAATGGTTGCTGGACGGCAGCTGGAACCGCGAGCAGCCCCCTTCAACGTCGGGTGGTGAACAAAGGAAAATCGCCGATGCGTATATCTACGGGCACAAGGAAATCAGGCGCATCGCTCTGGATCTGATGGAAGCGGGTCGCCTCGATTACCCGCGCTTCGTCCGGGCGGCCAATACCTGGGGCCGCGCCATGATGTTCTACTCAGACGACACCGGACTGGACAGCGATGATGTGGACCTGAATCGGTACGTCGATGAAGATTTCGACGAGGACGACTCAAACGACGATGACCCGCAAGCCCCCGATGATGAGTCATCTCAGCCTGACGACACCCCCACCGAAGTGCCCTCGGAACTGGCGAACTTCACCGCTCGTTACGTCGAGGACGCCCTGGCTGGATTACCCGACAACGCCGAGCGGCTGGCTGACACCTTCCGCTCGGTCGAGGTGTATCAGACCCGCTGGTTGCTGCAGGCCTTGGCGGTCATCGAACGACTGGGCATGACGCCGGCCGACTTTGACAGCTTCGGCGATACGGCCGCGGTGCTCCAATGCTTCCTGCTGCTTCAGGACTTGCCCAAAAACCAATCGGCAGAGCTGCTCGCGGCGTTGTCCGGCTTTTCAAGAAATACCCTGCTGACCGCCCTGCCCTACGCCGGACAAGCCAGCCGGGTGGTGCTCGACGCGCTCGGCTGGAGCGATCTGCAAGCCTTCCAGCGTGAATACCTGAACATTGCCCTGGCACCTCGATCCGGCTGGGGCACCGACCTGCCCAATACGCTGGATGAAACCGTGGGTGTGGTGGACCGCTACCTGCTGGACAAGGCGCTGGCCGAGGCCGACCCAGACCACCTGCGCGAGTACCTCGCGGCGCTCGAACCCTCGCACTGGGCATTTCCCGAGACCCGTGTGCTGCTCGACGCCTACCAGGGCATCGGTCGAGCGGCGCTGGAAAAGAAGTTGACCCGCCATGCACAGGCGGCAATGCGCATCTATGGCTTGCTGCCGGTCACGGATTCGGACGACGTACGCCAGCGCTATCTGACACTCAAGAAACTGCACAAAGAGGTGCGTAAATACGGTGCTGAACGCCAGGCCAACTCCCACGCAGCGGTGCAGGCAGGCCTGGAAAACCTGGCGCGTGTCGCCGGCTACCCCTCGGCGATTCGCCTGGAATGGGCCATGGAATCGGAGATCGCCGAATCCGCCCTGACCGCCGCCACCATCGATGGCTATGACGTCACGCTCGTCATCGACGGCTTGTCACCCACGTTGCACATCTGCAAGGCCGCAAAGACGCTCAAAACCGCACCGCCTGCGATTCGCAAGAACGCAGACTTCATCGCCCTCAAAACGCAGCAGACCCAGCTCAAGGAGCAGATCGGCCGCTTCTGCCGCACCCTGGAAGCGATGATGAGCAGCGGCGAAACCCTGGCCCTGGACGACCTGAAATCGCTGTTGAAAATGCCCGCCGTTCGCCTGCTGCTGGAACAACTGATTGTGCAGGCCGACGATGCTGCGCTGGGCTGGCTCGATGTCGCAACGCTGACGGTGACTGACCTAGAAGGCCGCCAACACGTCGCTGAAAAGAGTCTGCGTATCGCTCACCCTTTTCATCTGTTCACGGCAGGACAACTGTCGGCCTGGCAGAAAGAGGTGGTGACCCATCGCCGCGTGCAACCGTTCAAGCAGGCCTTTCGCGAGTTGTACCTGCTCACACCGGCCGAGCGAGACACCGGCCTGTGGTCCAACCGCTTTGCCGGCCACCGCCTGAAAGCCAAAGTCGCCGCCCGGTTGCTACAGGTCCGCAACTGGTCGACCTCCAGCGTCGAGGACATCTATTACGAGAGCAAAGAGCACGGTATTTACGCCCTGTTCAACTTTCTGGATACCGGTCATTACCTCTCGGAAACAGAACACTTTACCTTCGACACGATTGCGTTCCACCGCGACCACAAAGCCATCCCCCTTGAGCAAGTGCCGCCGCTGCTGTTCTCGGAGGTCATGCGTGACGCCGACCTGCTGGTCTCCGTGGCCCACGCCGCAGACGACTACATCACCAGCCACGAAACCGTGCAACGACGCACCGAACTGGTCGGCGAGCTGATTCAAGGGCTAGGGTTGCGAAACGTTAAATGCGAAGGGCATTTTCTGCACATTACCGGCCAGCGTGCGAACTACCGCATTCATCTGGGCAGCGCCGCCATCCATATCGAACCCGGCAATTACCTGTGCATCGTGCCCGCAAGCAACAACGTCACGGAGTTCTACCTACCGTTCGCCGACACCGACAAGAAAATGGCCGAGGTGCTGAGCAAGATGTTTCTGTTGCTGGATGACATGAACATCACCGATAGCCTGATCCTGGAGCAAATACAGCGCGGCGGCTGATGGTCAAAAAAATCGAATGACGTCATTCAACGTTGACAACACACTCACCCGGCTCAGAGCTTGGCTTTCGCCAGATCCGCAATCAGAAAATCCCTGAATGCACAAACCGCTGCCGGTAAATTGCGTCCAGCCATGCTTTGCAGTTCGATGCGCCGCGCATGCATGCCTTCATCGAGGATCGGCAAACATTGCAGTGCCTTGTCCGCCACCTGCTTGTGCAAGGTCATTTCGCTGGCCAGGCTGATCCCCCCCTCTTCGCGGACGAAGCTATAGAGCGAGGCAACGTAATTAGTGGTCAACACCGGGTCGAACAACAACCCCTGTACACCGCAACAGATGTCGAACAGTTGCCGTATCGTGGTGTCGGCCTTGGGTAACGCAATGGGCCAGGGTTGCAGCTCAGCGAGGCTGACCGCTTCACGCCCGGCCAAAGGATGAGCGTTGGAGACCACGGCAAAAATCGCCCCGCTCAGGACATGTTCGACCTTGATTTCCTTTTGCGGCGTCAGGCTGAAGGTCATCGCCAGATCGGCTTCACCGGAACGAACCTTCTCGGTCGCTTCGGCAGGCGCACAGACCTCCAACGTGAAATGAATACCCTGATACTCACGCCGGAACGCGCTGATGGTCCTGGGCATGTATTCCAGCGCAAATCCTTCCGAGCAGGCCACATGCACATGACCTCGTTGCAGGCCATGCAGCTCGGTAATTTCCAGCACCACCTGCTCGGCCTCAAGCTGCGACTTGCGCGCATAAGCCGCCAGTCGTGCCCCCGCCTCGCTCAGCACCATGCCCCGGGCACGACGCTCGAACAGGTTGGCATCCAAGGCCAATTCAAGCTTGGCAATCTGCCGGCTCACCGCTGACGCCGCGACGTTCAGACGTACCGAGGCTTCGCTGATCGATCCGCATCGCGCCACTTCAAGAAAATAGCGCAGTGCCGTGGACTGCACACCATACAGTTGCATCGGCGCCCCAAGGTTTGCCTTTTCGGCAAAGGAAGTATCGAAATATTATTCTTGTGGCATTGATAGCCTTTCCCTACATTCGTGTCCAGATCAAAAAAAATACGACCTGGTTTTTTACCCTCCTTTACGCGTTTGCGATTCGCTGCCCTTTGATTCAACCACTCTCGCCAACGGAGACGACGGCATGGGCATCAAAGGTTTCGCCTGCATTATCGCGCTGATGGGCATCATCAGCAGTTTTCCGGCTCATGCCGGTAAAGCCAACGACACCCTGGTTTACGCTTCCGACAGCGAGCCTGAAAACATCAGCCCCTATCACAACGATCTACGCGAAGGCGTGATCCTCGGCCGGCTGATCTGGGACAACCTGATCTACCGCGATCCCAACAGCGGCGAATACCAGCCCATGTTGGCCACCCGCTGGACACAGGTCGACGACACCACCATCGACTTCGAGCTGCGCAAAGGCGTCAAATTTCACAACGGCGACGCCTTCACCGCCGACGACGTGGTGTTCACCCTCAACTACGTGGTGTCGCCCGAAGCGAAAGTCGTGACCGTGCAAAACGTAGACTGGATCAAGAGCGCCGAAAAAACCGGTGACTACAGCGTCCGCCTGTACTTGAAGAAGCCTTTCCCTCCGGCACTGGAATACCTGTCCAACGCCGTTCCGATGTTCCCCAAGCAGTACTTCGAGAAGGTCGGCCTGGCTGAGTTCAGCCGCAAGCCAATCGGTACCGGACCGTATAAAGCCGTGTCGGTGGTGGCTGGCGAAGGCGTGACCATGGAGATCAACAAGGACTACTTTCCAGACAGCCCACAAGGCAAGCCCCATATCGGTCACCTGAAATTCCGAGTGATCCCGGATGCAGAAACCCGCCTGGCCGAATTGATGACCGATGGTGTCGACTGGACCTGGCGCGTGACCTCGGATCAGGCAGTCGACCTCAAAGGCATGCCGAACCTGACCGTGACCAGCGGCGAAACCATGCGCATCGGCTTCCTGATTCTTGATGCTCGGGGCACCTCCACTGACAACTCGCCGATGAAAAACCTCAAGGTGCGTCAGGCCATCAACCATGCGATCAACCGCAATGCGCTGGCCACGCAATTGGTGGGTGGCGAAGCCAAGCCCTTGCAGGTTGCCTGTTATCCAGGCCAGTTCGGCTGCGATACCTCCGCGGCCACGGTCTACGACTACAACCCGGCCAAGGCCAAGGCACTGCTCGCCGAAGCCGGTTACCCAAATGGCTTCGAGACCGAAATCTTCGCTTATCGCGACCGTGATTACGTCGAAGCCATCATCGGCAACCTGCGCGCCGTGGGCATCAACGCCAAGCTGCGCTTCTTGAAGTACGCCGCCCTGCGCGATCAGCAACGTGGCGGCAAGGTGCCCATGTCGTTTCAGGCCTGGGGCTCGTTCTCGATCCTCGACACCTCGGCGTCGGCCGGCACCTGGTTCAAGGGCAACCCGGACGACAACATCAAGGATCCGCAAGTCCAGGGCTGGCTGCAGACCGCCGACAACGCCCTCGACCCGCAACTGCGCAAGGACAACTACCGCAAGGCCTTGCAGCGCATCAGCGAACAGGCGTACTGGGCGCCGCTGTTCAACTATTCGATGAACTACGCCTACACCTCCGAACTGGCGTTCACGTCGTACCCGGATGAGCTGCCGCGTTTCGTTCAGTCCAGCTGGAAGTGATCCGCAACCGAGCGGATTGATCGAGAGGTGCCGTGGCTTGCGGACCAACCCGCACCACGGACACCTCCTCACACCTGCCATCCATTGGATATGAGGAAACTTGCCATGCTTGGATTCCTTCTGCGCCGGCTGGGCATCGCTATTTGCGTCGCCATTACCGTGTCGGTGATCAGCTTTTCTCTGTTGCATCTATCCGGCGACCTGGCCACGGCCATTGGCGGACCGGAAGCCACCAGCGAACAGATCGAACAGATCCGCGTGCAATACGGTTTGAACAAACCGCTACCGACCCAGTACTTCAACTGGCTGGGTGATTTGCTGCGGCTGGACCTGGGCAACTCCTTTTTCTTTCAGGAATCGGTCTACAACCTCGTCGCCAGCCGCTTGCCAATTACCCTCGGCTTAGGGGCCATGGCGCTGGGCATCGCCTTACTGGTGGCGATTCCACTGGGCGTGCTGGCCGCGGTCAAACGCGACACCTGGATCGACCGACTGGCCTTGAGCATTGCCGTACTGGGCCAGGCCATGCCCAGTTTCTGGTTTGCGTTGATGCTGATCGTGGTGTTCGCCGTGACGCTCAAGTGGCTGCCGGTGTCTGGCAATTCGACCCTGCTGCACTTCGTCATGCCGGCCATCGCCTTGGGCTACTACGCGACGCCGGCCATCATGCGCCTGACCCGAGCCGGCATGCTTGATGTGCTCAGCTCCGATTACATCCGCACCGCCCGCGCCAAGGGCCTGCGTCCTGCCCGCGTGTTGTTCAAGCACGCACTGCGCAACGCCTTGATTCCGGTCGTGGCGCTGGCGGCGGTGGAGTTCGGTTTCATGCTCGGCGGTTCGGTGGTGATCGAAACCGTGTTCTCCCTGCAAGGCATCGGACAACTCGCCTGGGACGCCATCGCCCGTGATGACTTTCCGGTGGTACAGGCCGTGGTCCTGCTGATTGCGGTGATCTACATCATCCTCACCTTGCTGGCCGATGTGCTCAACGCACTGCTCGACCCGCGCATTCGTGTGCGCTAGGAGGCTTACATGAGCACCCCCACCACCCTCGCGATCAATGACTACCTGCCACCCCCCAGCAGCCTGAGCCGAGTACTCGGCAAGAGCTTTCGCCATCGTGGTTTCGCCATTGGCACGGTGTTGTTGCTGATCATCTTCACCGGCGCACTCTTCGCCCCGTGGCTGGCGCCTCATGACCCTTATGCGCAAGACGTGATGCTGCGCATGAAACCGCCGGCATGGATGGCCAACGGCACCTGGGAATACGCCCTCGGCACCGACAAGCTGGGCCGTGATTACCTGTCACGACTGCTCTACGGCGCACGTATCTCACTGTTCATCGGCATTGCGGCGGCGCTGATTTCCGGCTTTATCGGCACCGTCATGGGGCTGTTGGCGGGTTACTACGGCGGCAAGGTCGATGCGTTCATCAGCTACCTGATCACCACTCGGCTGGCAATGCCGGTCGTAATGGTCGCGCTGGCCTCGGCCTCGTTGATGGGCGGCTCGCTGAAAGTGGTCATCGTGCTGCTCGGCTGCCTGTTATGGGATCGCTTCGCGGTGGTGGTCAGGGCTTCGGTGCAACAGATTCGCGATGCTGAATATGTGGCGTCGGCCCAGGCGCTTGGCTGCTCGACCCTGCGCATTCTGGTCAGTGAAATTCTGCCCAACCTGGTCGGCGCGCTGATCGTCGTCGCGACGCTGGAAATGGCCCACGCGATCCTGCTGGAGTCGGCCCTGTCATTCCTTGGGGTTGGCGTGCAGCCACCGACGCCGTCATGGGGTTTGATGATCGCGGAAGGCAAACCCTACATGTTCTTTTCCCCATGGGTCATCGCCATTCCCGGCGTCGCCCTGATGATTCTGGTGCTGGGCATCAACCTGGTCGGCGATGGCCTGCGCGATCTGATCCTGCCCGACGGTCGCAACTGATTAGAGGAGTCCGGATATGGCACTACTCCATGTTGAAAACCTGCGCGTGGACATCCCCATGGGCAACAGCCCGACGCCGGATGACATGCTGCATGCCGTGCGCGGTCTGAGCTTTGAAGTCGAACGTGGTGAAATGTTGTGCATCGTCGGCGAATCCGGCTGCGGTAAATCCTTGACCTCGCTGGCGCTGATGGACCTGTTGCCACGCAAGGCCAAACGTACGGCGTCCCGGCTGACACTGGACGGTATCGATATGATCGGCCAGAGCGAACGGCACATGTGCGACCTGCGCGGAAACCGTCTGGCGATGATCTTCCAGGAGCCGATGACCTCGCTGAACCCGGCGTACAGCATTGGCGATCAGCTCAGCGAAGTGCTGACTCAGCATCGCAAGGTGTCACGCAAGGATGCCCTGGCTCGCGCCGCGCAAATGCTGGAGAAAGTCGGTATCAGCAATGCCACCGAACGCTTGCGCCAGTACCCGCATCAACTTTCAGGCGGTTTGCGCCAGCGGGTGATCATCGCCATGGCGTTGATGTGCGAACCGGACCTGATCATCGCCGATGAACCCACCACGGCCCTGGACGTGACCATCCAAGCGCAGATCCTGCGCTTGATCCGCGACATTCAGAAAGAACTCGGCCTGGCGGTGATTTTCATTACTCACGACCTTGGGCTGGTGGCACGGATCGCTGATCGGGTCGCGGTGATGTATGCCGGGGAAATCGTCGAAACCGCCCCTGCCCTGCAACTGTTCGAGAACCCGCAGCATCCGTACACCCGTGGTCTGCTGGCCAGTATTCCAATCCCTGGCCGGACCAAACCAGGCGAAGCCCTGGGTTCGATTCCAGGCCTGGTGCCAAGCCTGGTAGGTGAACAGCAAGGTTGCGCGTTCCGCAATCGTTGCGCTCAGGCGATACCGGCCTGCGCGCAAGACATCCCCGAAGTCGAGCAGGACGGTCACATGGCGCGCTGCCTGTTCGCCGCACCGGCCCCGGCACCGATTCGCCTTCTGGAGCGCGCAAGGTCATGAAAAAAGAGATTACGTTAGAGCTGTGTGACATCCGTCGCGAGTTTCGGATCAACAAGGGCTTTTTCAAACCTACCGCCATCCTGAAAGCCGTGGATGGTGTTTCCCTGCGCCTGATGCGTGGCGAAACCCTCGGCCTGGTAGGTGAGTCCGGTTGCGGAAAAAGTACCCTGGCAAAGCTACTGCTCGGTCTGTTGGCGCCGACCAGCGGCGACGTGCTGGTCAATGGCAAACATCTGGCGGCGACGGATCGCAAGGAAATGGCCCGGCACATCCAGCCGATATTCCAGGACCCGTATTCCTCGCTGAACCCACGCAAGACACTGCGGGAAATCATTACCCTGCCGCTGATCGTGCATGACATCGGCAGCCCCGCCGAGCGGCGCAAGAAGACCGAAGCGATGCTCGATGTGGTCGGCCTGCCCAAGCGGGTCATCGACAGCTATCCGAGCCAACTGTCCGGCGGCCAGCGGCAACGGGTAGCCATTGCCCGGGCGTTGATCATGCGCCCTGACGTGTTGATCTGCGACGAACCCACCTCGGCGCTGGACGTGTCGGTGCAGGCGCAGATTCTCAACCTGCTGCAAGACCTCAAGCGCGAATTCGGCCTGACCTATCTGCTGATCAGCCATAACCTGGCGGTCATCGAACACCTCGCCGACCGGGTCGCGGTGATGTACCTGGGGCGCATCGTCGAAGAGCGTACTCGCGAATCGTTGTTCGCTGAACCCGGCCACCCTTATACCCGCGCCTTGCTGGATTCGGTGCTCACGCCCGACCCGCGCCTGGGCATTCCCGAAATCGGCCTGCGCGGTTCCTTCCCCAATCCGATGTCACCGCCCTCCGGTTGCGCCTTCCATCCGCGCTGTCCGAGCTGCTTCGCGCCCTGCAAGACGGCCTACCCGGCCAATGATCCGATTATCGGCGGCAACGTGCGTTGCCACCTTCACGACAATCCCGCCCAAACACTGGAGCTTGTCCACTCATGAGTCGTTCACTGGCCATCAGCAACACCACCGAGCAATTTGATAACGGCGCGTTTTTCAGTTTGCTCGAACGCAGCGTCGCCTTGCACACCGAAAGCCAGGCAACGGACAGTCAACCCGAGTTGTATCGCTACCTCCATGACTTCATCACTCCGCATATCGCGGCGATGGGCTTCAGCGTCAAGATCTATGACAACCCGGTGGCAGAACGCGGTCCTTTCATGATCGCCACACGTATCGAGCATCCGGAACTGCCGACCGTGCTCAGCTACGGCCACGGCGATGTGGTGCGCGGCTATGAAGCCCAATGGCGTGAGGGCCTGTCGCCGTGGCAGGTCATTGCCGAAGGCGATCGCTGGTACGGCCGCGGCACGGCGGATAACAAAGGCCAGCACTTGATCAACCTGACCGCGCTGGAGCAAACCCTCAAGGCTCGCGACGGCAAGCTGGGGTTCAACGTCAAGCTGCTGCTGGAAATGGGCGAAGAAGAAGGCTCGCCGGGCTTGAGCGCGTTCTGTGCCGCCCACAGCGAAGAGCTTGCCGCGGATGTTTTCATCGCCTCGGACGGCCCGCGCCTGGCAGCGTCACGACCGACGATTTTTCTCGGCTCACGGGGGGTATTCAACTTCGAGCTGGTGGTCAATTTGCGCGAAGGCGCCCATCACTCCGGCAACTGGGGCGGGCTGCTGGCCAAC
Source organism: Pseudomonas sp. R151218B TE3479 (assembly GCF_053629195.1). Lineage (NCBI taxonomy): Bacteria > Pseudomonadati > Pseudomonadota > Gammaproteobacteria > Pseudomonadales > Pseudomonadaceae > Pseudomonas > Pseudomonas sp. R151218B TE3479. Next base: position 3,665,115 of record NZ_JBRJHV010000001.1, on the reverse strand, counting down.
CCTGGCATCATTCTGGCCAATGCCATCGCGAGCATGGTCGATGAACACGGTCGGGTGAAAGTGGCGGGCCTGATGCCCGAGACACTGCCTGAGCCGGTTCGCCAGGCATTGGCCGATATTGACGTCGGTGGCGGACCGGGCGATCCGGAAATCGACGCCAACTGGGGTAACCCCGAGCTCTCGCTGAGCGAAAAGGTGTTCGGCTGGAACACCCTCGATGTCATCGCCTTCAAGACCGGCAACCCGGACGCCCCCGTGCACGCGATCCCCGGCAAGGCCAATGCCCACTGCCATATCCGTTTCGTGGTGAACAGCGACTACACAACCTTTATCCCGGCTGTGCGTGCCCACCTGGATGCTCATGGTTTCAGCAATGTCGAGGTCAAGCAAAGCCACATTGAGGTGATGCATGCCACTCGGCTGGACCCGCAAAGTCCGTGGGTCAATTGGGCGCTCAGCTCCTTGGCGCAGACCACCGGCAAAAAACCCGCGCTGCTGCCAAACCTCGGCGGCTCGCTGCCCAACGATGTGTTCGCGGACGTGCTCGGCCTGCCAACCTTGTGGGTGCCGCACTCGTACCCGGCCTGCTCACAACATGCGCCGAACGAGCACTTGCTGGCACCGGTGGTCAAGGAAAGCCTGCAAATCATGGCCGGGCTGTTCTGGGACCTGGGCAACGACGCGGCACGGCTGACTCAGGCACATCAGTTGCGGGAGCAGGCGCAATGAGTGCCACTGCACAACAGGCGCTGGACTGGCTTGCCGACCAGCGCCACGCCATGGAGGCGTTGTTGCAGCGTATCGTCGACACCGACTCCAACAGCTATGACAAAGCGGGCGTCGACGCGGTGGGGGCGCTGCTCGCGGCTGAACTGGAAGCGGACGGCATTGTGCTCAAGCGCACGCCGGTCGATGGCTTTGGCGACGTGATGCTCGCCGAAGTGCCAGGCGAACCTGGAAAGCCGGTGTTGCTGCTGGGCCATCGCGACACGGTGTTCCCCAAAGGCACCACCGCGACGCGCGGCTACAGCCGCGATGGCGACCTCGCCTTTGGCCCCGGCGTCGCCGACATGAAAGGCGGCCTGGTGCTCAATTGCTTCGCCCTCAAGGCACTCAAGCGCGCCGGCCCGTTGCCCTATCCGGTGCAGGTCCTGTACACCGGTGATGAAGAAATCGGTTCCGGCAGCGCCAGGCCCCATATCGAACAGGCAGCCCGTGCCGCCCGCGCCGTGCTCAATACCGAACCTGGTCGGGCCAGCGGTAACGTGGTCAGCGCACGCAAAGGCGGCGCCACGCTGATCATCGAAGTCTTCGGTCGCGCGGCGCATGCCGGGGTCAACCATGCCGACGGCGCCAGCGCCATCGAGGCCCTGGCACGCAAGATCGTCAAGCTCCATGCCTTGACCGATTACTCGGCAGGCATCACGACTAACGTCGGCCTGATATCCGGCGGCACGTCCAGCAACACCGTCGCGCCTAGCGCCTGCGCGCGGCTGGACGTGCGCTTCATCGAACTCAAGCACTGGGATCAAATCCTTACGGCAATCCTGGCCATCGTCGCCGAAGAAGAACTGATCGGCACCCACGCCATCCTCAAGGAAGCGACCACCTTTCTACCGATGGAAGCCCGTCACAGCGAACGATTGCTGCACATCTACCAACAGAAATCCCTGGCACTGGGTTTCAGCGTCGAAGGCGAGTTCACCGGCGGTTGTGCCGACTCCGGGTTCACCGCCAGCCTGGGCATTCCAACCCTGTGTGGCCTCGGGCCGGTGGGTGGCAAAGTCCATACCGATCGTGAATATCTGGAGCTGGACACGCTGGTGCCTCGCGCCCAGGCGTTGGTGGCGACCATCCTGGCTGTTGGCGAGAGCAGTTGAGATAACGGGAGTCCAAAGCAAGAACACGAGCAGGACACACGTCCAGCCTCTATGTAGCTGAACCACCGCTATCGCGAGCAAGCTCGCTCCCACAGGGGGTTGCGGGTGCTCACAACATCTGCACACGACACAAAAACCTGTGGGAGCGAGCTTGCTCGCGATGAGGCCAGCAAGCCCAACATCCATGTAGCTGAACCACCGCTATCGCGAGCAAGCTCGCTCCCACAGGGGGTTGAGGGTGCTCACAACATCTGCACACGACACAAAAACCTGTGGGAGCGAGCTTGCTCGCGATGAGGCCAGCAAGCCCAACATCCATGCGACTGAACCACCGCCTTCGCGAGCAAGCTCGCTCCCACAGAGATTTGCAGGTGTTCACAGCATCTGCACACGACACAAAAACCTGTGGGAGCGAGCTTGCTCGCGATGAGGCCAGCAAGCCCAACATCCATGCGACTGAACCACCGCTATCGCGAGCAAGCTCGCTCCCACAGGGGGTTGCGGGTGCTCACAGCATCTGCACACGCCACAAAAACCTGTGGGAGCGAGCTTGCTCGCGATGAGGCCAGCAAGCCCAACATCCATGTAGCTGAACCACCGCTATCGCGAGCAAGCTCGCTCCCACAGGGGGTTGCGGGTGCTCACAGCATCTGCACACGACACAAAAACCTGTGGGAGCGAGCTTGCTCGCGATGAGGCCAGCAAGCCCAACATCCATGCGACTGAACCACCGCCTTCGCGAGCAAGCTCGCTCCCACAGGGGGTTGCGGGTGCTCACAACATCTGCACACGACACAAAAACCTGTGGGAGCGAGCTTGCTCGCGATGAGGCCAGCAAGCCCAACATCCATGCGACTGAACCACCGCCTTCGCGAGCAAGCTCGCTCCCACAGGGGGTTGCGGGTGCTCACAACATCTGCACACGACACAAAAACCTGTGGGAGCGAGCTTGCTCGCGATGAGGCCAGCAAGCCCAACATCCATGCGACTGAACCACCGCCTTCGCGAGCAAGCTCGCTCCCACAGGATGAAGCCGGTTTCAAGCGTCCCAGGGGGACACGGCGTCAACGTCAATGGCGTAGCGTTCAATGGCCTCGGCACAGACGCTGGCGTCCAGACGCCCCTCATGTACCAGTGAGGTCAGCGCACTCAAGACGATCTGATGGCGGTCTACTTCGAAGAACCTGCGCAGTTGGCTGCGGGTATCACTGCGGCCAAACCCGTCGGTGCCGAGCACGGTGTAGTGGCCATCGAGATAACTGGCAATCAACTGGGGCAAGGCGCGCACATAGTCGGTACAGGCAATGACGGACGCCGAGTCGTGGAGACATTCTTGAACATGACTGCGCTTGGCAGGTTGTCCGGGATGCAGTCGATTCCAGCGCTCCACTTCCCGTGCCTCCCTGGCCAATTCGGTGAAGCTGGTAACGCTCCAGACCTGACTGTCGATCCCCCAATCGCTCGCCAGCAATTCGGCAGCGACAATCACTTCGCCCAGGATGGCGCCGGAACCCAACAACTGAACACGTCCACGCGCCTCCTCGACTTCATGCCGGGCAAACAGATACATGCCCTTGATAACGGCCTGTTCTACACCTTCAGGAAGGTTGGGCTGCGGGTAGTTCTCGTTCATCAAGGTGACGTAATAAAACTCGTCCACCTGACGCTCCAGCATCTGGCGCATGCCGTGATCCAGGATCACCGCGAACTCGCCGGCGAATGCCGGATCGTAAGCCCGACAATTGGGGACCATCGCCGCCATCAGATGACTGTTGCCGTCCTGATGCTGCAGACCTTCGCCACCCAATGTCGTGCGGCCCGCGGTGGCACCGAGCAGAAAACCGCGGGCCCGTTGATCCGCCGCCGCCCAGATCAGGTCGCCGATGCGCTGGAAACCGAACATCGAGTAATAAATGTAGAACGGCAGCATCGGCAAACCATGCACCGAATAGCTGGTCGCGGCAGCAACCCAGGAACTGATCGCCCCTGCCTCGCTGATGCCCTCTTCGAGAATCTGCCCGTCCAGGGCTTCTCGATAACTGAGGATCGAACCAATGTCCTCCGGCTCATAACGCTGCCCCACGCTGGAATAAATACCGATCTGTTTGAACAGGCTGGCCATGCCGAACGTACGCGCTTCATCCGCCACGATCGGCACGATGCGCGGGCCCAGTTGCTTGTCCCGGAGCAAGCCGCTGAGCATCCGCACGAAGGCCATGGTGGTGGACATTTCCTTGCCTTGGGCGGCGATGGCGAACCCAGCGTAGCTGTTTACATCAGGTACGGCCAATGACTCGCTGGTCGAAGGCCGCGCCGGCATGTAGCCGCCCAACGCCTGGCGGCGTGCATGCAGGTAGCGCATTTCCGCGCTGTCGTCGCTCGGTTTGAAGAAGCTCAGGGAGATGGCCTGCTCATCGGTCAACGGCAGGTTGAAACGGTTGCGAAACGCGATCAACGCCTCATTGTCGAGTTTCTTCTGTTGATGCACGGTCATCTTGCCCTGCCCGGCGTCGCCCATGCCGAAGCCCTTCTTGGTCTGGGCCAGGATGACCGTAGGTTTCTTGCCCTCGAGCATCGCGCTTTGATACGCGGCAAAGATCTTCACCAGGTCATGACCACCGCGTTTGAGACGGTCGATCTGCTCGTCGCTCAGGCTTTGGGCCAAATGCGCCAGGGCTTCGTCCTGGCCGAAGAAATGCTCACGATTGAAGCGCCCATCCTTGGCCGCGAATGTCTGGAACTGGCCATCGACCGTGGCCGACAATGCCCTGACCAACGCGCCGTCTTTATCCTGGGCAAACAATCTGTCCCAGTCGGAACCCCACACCAGTTTGATCACGTTCCAACCCGCGCCGCCGAACAACGCCTCGAGCTCGTCGATGATGCGACCGTTGCCACGCACCGGGCCGTCCAGGCGCTGGAGGTTGCAGTTGATCACCCAGACCAGGTTGTCCAGCCCTTCGCGCGCCGCCAGGGTCAACGCCGACATGCTTTCCGGCTCATCCATTTCACCGTCGCCAAACACCCCCCAGACGGTTCGTCCCGAGGTCTCTTGCAGGCCGCGATGCTCCAGGTAACGCATGAAACGCGCCTGGTAGATCGAGCTGATCGGACCGATCCCCATGGAGCCCGTGGGGAACTGCCAGAAGTCCGGCATCAACCAGGGGTGCGGGTAGCTCGACAACCCCCGGGCGCCCTTGGCACGCGCGCCGATCTCCTGCCGATAGTGCTGCAGATCCTTTTCTTTCAGGCGCCCCTCGAGGAACGCCCGGGCATAGACGCCTGGCGCCGAGTGCGGTTGGTAGAACACCAGATCACCGCCGCCGGTCGGGGTGCGCGCCTTGAAGAAGTGATTGAAGCCCACTTCAAACAAATCCGCCGCGCTGGCGTAACTGGCGATGTGTCCGCCCAATTCGCCGTAGGCGTGATTGGCCCGGGCAACCATCGCCAGGGCATTCCAGCGCATGATCGATGCCAGACGCTCCTCGATGGCCAGATCCCCGGGAAACACCGGTTGCTGCTCAACGCTGATGGTATTGATGTAAGGCGTGCCATGGCTGGGCCGCCAACCGATGCCCGAAGTGCTGGCCACAGCCTGCAACATGTCGAGGATCTGTTTTGCCCGGCCCGTGCCGCCGTGGGCTGCGACGGAGAGCAAAGCCTCACGCCACTCGGCCATTTCTTCATCTTCGGCAGCCTGGACCGGCCATTGGGCATGGGAATCGGACAGGTTCATACGCAACTCCTACAGGTGTCGGGTATCACTTCAAGGTGGCGCGAATGGCTGCCTCGGGCGAGGCGTTTTACCTGCTCCATCGCGGCAATGACGGAGCGTTCGGCCGCCTCGTCTGGTGCGACTGGGTAGAGACATGGCTGACCAATGGAAAGGTCGTGCAAGAAGCGCTCATCCAGTTCACCGAGCACCACAAAACAGTAGTCACTCTTGGCCATTTGCACGCCAACGAGCTTGCCAGTCACAGTGCTCACCGTATCGACATGGATCAGCGCGACATTGTCAAAACAACTGAATCCCTGATGGATCAAATCAACATGATCGCTATCGAGTCCGCTCACGATGACCACGATACGCGTACAGCTGGAAGGCTCGCGCATCCACTTCATTGCGTGGGTACGACCCTCGGCGGTTCGGCTCATGAGCGTTGCCTTTCTGGGTTCAACAGGCGAATTGACGAGGACATGGGTTAAATGACGCCACGCGCCTGCAGCACGCTTTTCGCCAGACTCCGGGTCGCCGATAGCACCTCTTCCACCTGTCGATCCATCGCCGCAGTGGATGAGGTTATCGTTCCAAGTTCGACGACGCGCAGCGGGTGACCGCAGACGGATCCCAGCCAGGTCAGGCCAGGCACCGTGCCGACTTCCAGTAAAAAGCTGCCGTGGGGGACGCAGCGCAACAGTTGGCTGGCACAACACGCCTCGCCCCCGACAGACGGCTCCGGGCTGGAGCCGACCCGCAACCAGTCGCCCAGCAAAGCCTCGGATTGCTTGACGGCCAGATAAGCCACTTGGTCCCAGTCATCTATCGTCACGTGCAGCTTGTCGATCATGTACTTGGGCAGCGCGGCGCTGGTCACGATGACCACCCCGGCATCCGCCGAAGGTTCCTTGATCCAGACTGCGGATTGCGATATCGCATGCATGGCGGTACTCCCAGCGGTTGGGTTGCAGCGGCTCGCTCCGAGCGGCGATCCGACGATGAGGCCGTGACATTCAACATGAATGCCAACTGCCCCACCGCTTCGTGAGCAAGCGCTCGCCTACAGGTCACTGGCGTGAATCAGCCGTTGCGGAACAGGAAGCTGTAGGCATTCAGCGCCGGCGCCCCGCCCAAGTGCGCATAAAGCACTTTCGAGCCTTCGGGGAACTCGCCACGGCGGACCATTTCGATCATCCCGTGCATGGATTTTCCTTCGTACACCGGATCGGTCAGCACACCTTCCAGGCTGCCGCACAGGCGAATGGCTTCCAGCGTACCGTCGTTAGGCAAACCGTATTCCGGATAGGCAAACCGCGTATCGAGCACCACGTCTTCTTCGGTAATTTCGCGGCCCAACTCCACCAGTTCTGCGGTATGCCGGGCGATACGCAGAATCTGTGCCTTGGTTTTCTCTGGCTTGGCCGAGGCATCGATGCCGATCACGTTCTTCGAACGGCCGTCCGCGGCGAAGCCGACGACCATGCCGGCCTGGGTACTGCCGGTCACGGAACAGACCACGATGTAGTCGAACTTGAACCCCAGTTGTTTTTCCTGCTCCCGCACTTCCTCGGCAAAGCCCACGAACCCGAGGCCGCCATAGGGATGCTCGGAACAACCCGCCGGGATCGGGAACGGCTTGCCGCCCTGCTCCACGACATCGCTCATGGCCTTTTCCCAACTTGGCCGGATACCAATATCGAAACCTGCTGCGTCAAGCCGCACGTCAGCCCCCATGATGCGCGACATCTCGATGTTGCCCACCCGGTCATACACCGCGTCGGAATAGTTCACCCAGTTTTCCTGCACCAGCACGCACTTCATGCCCAAGTGGGCAGCGACCGCAGCGACCTGGCGGGTCTGGTTCGACTGAATGCCACCGATTGAAACCAACGTATCGCAGCCTTGTTCGATCGCTTCGGGAATCAGGTATTCGAGCTTGCGTGTCTTGTTCCCACCGAAGGCCAGGCCACTGTTGCAGTCTTCACGTTTGGCATACAGCTCGACCTTGCCACCCAGATGTTCACTGAGACGCTTCAAGGGCGTGATGGGAGAAGGACCGAAGGTCAACGGATAACGTTTAAAACGATTCAAGTTCATGACTCTGCTCCTCGATATTGGATATCCAAGCGCCAGACTGAAAGTGAAAAGGGCCACATTCCAGGCTCTTTCAGGAGGGGCTTCGATGAGTTCAATATTAAGAAGAATTCGAAAAATATGTGTTGCAAGTTTCCGCCACTTGGAAAAACATAATTTCCACTAAATCCCATAAAACATATTTTTAATGCGCGGAATTCAGCATGAAAGCAACAAATGCTCACAAGAAGACGACCACTGCGACCCCGGTGCCGCATCCACTGGATCGAACCGACCGCGCGATTCTCAAGGTGCTGCAACGAGATGCCTCGATCTCCAACGTGGCGCTTGCAGAGAAGGTGAAACTGAGTGCCCCGGCTTGCCTCAGGCGTGTCGAACGACTCAAGCAGGTCGGCCTGATCAAGGACATCGTCGCACTGCTGGACAATGAAGCGCTGGATGCGGGGATGGTGGTCTTGATCGGCGTGGTGCTGGACCGTTCCACACCGGAATCCTTCGCCGCATTCGAGGCGGCCGCACAAAAAGTGTCCGGCTGCATGGAATGCCATGTGGTGACGGGAGAGTTCGACTACTTCATGTTGATACGAACCAAGGACAGCAACAGCTTCAACCGGCTCCACGCGGAGCAACTGCTTTACCTGCCCGGGGTTCGCCAGATTCGCTCGTTCATGGGGTTGCGCCAGGTCTTGTCGACCACCCACATTCCCCTTTGAGGCTCCAATCAGACTGGGTAGGCATCGGTTCGGTATTCATCGCTTACTCAGCGAAGCATCGAGCGGAATATCAAGGGTAAAGGTTGCGCCCTGTCCAACCCCGTCGCTGTGCACGGACAAGCTGCCACCCATTTCCTGCGCAGCCAGCGCGCAGCTGTGCAGGCCAAAACCGTGACCGTCTTTGCGCGTCGTGAAGCCATGGGTAAAAATGCGCTTCAGGTGCTCAGGCGCAATCCCATTGCCGTTGTCGGCCACCGTGATGCGCAACACGGCCCCGTCAACGAGGGACGCGCTGAACGTGACGCATGGGCTGCGATCGATCACGCCGTCCAACGCCTGCTTGGCATTGCCGATCAGGTTCACCAGAATCAGCAGCACCCGGTGCCGGTCCAACGGCAGCAGGGGCAAGTCGGCAATGTCCTTGACCATCGTCACCTCCTGGCGCGCCAGTAATCCAGCACTCATGCGCAAGGCATCGTCGATCAACTCTGCAACCGGCACGGTCTCGACAATACTGACGGCAACGGCATAGGACTGCTGGGCAGCGACAATGGTTTTGATGTGGTCAATGCCTTTAGTGAGTTGCCCGAGCTCTTCGATGATGCTCCGTTGCTCTACCGCCACCACCTCCGCCAGCTTGAGCAGGTAGTCAGGCAGCATCTTTCCCTTGTGGTCTTTGGTGAGAAAATCGCTCAGGTCATGGACGTGCTCGTTCATCAGTTGAGCCACCTTGCCCAGCCCCTGGGCCTTGGAGGTGCGCATCTGGCTGCTGACCAGTTCTGCCGATACGTTCACGCTGTTGAGGACGTTGCCGACGTTGTGCAGCACAGTCGTAGCGATTTCGGCCATGCCCGCCTGACGGGATTTTGCGTGCAGTTCGGTTTGTACCTGGCTCATGCGCAGCGCCGCGCGTACGCGAGCCTTGAGTTCCAGCGGCGAAAAGGGTTTGGCGATGTAGTCATCGGCGCCACTCTCCAGCCCGGAGACGCAAGCCTCGCTACCGCCGCGGGCGGTCACCAGGATCACGGGTAAATGAGCAAAACCGGCGCTGGCTTTGATTCTGGCTGTCAGGCCGAAACCGTCGAGCTCCGGCATCATCACATCCGAAACCACGACATCGATGGGTCGAAGCTGCAGCAGCGCCCAAGCCTGCTCTCCATCGGTTGCGGTGGCGACGATATAATCGTCTTGCAAAAGCTCGCTGAGATAGCCCAGCATCTCCGGGCTGTCGTCGACCACCAGCACTCTGGATCGCGAGGCATGTTCCGGGGATTGCTCGTCGTCTACGCCTTGGATCAAAGCCCGGTCATTGCGACTGCCAAGGCGACCGTCATCGAAACGCAGGTGACGCTGCTCGGTTTTGCTTGTCGTGCTCGATGACGATCGCTCGTGCATCGTGCCGGCTTCGGTCGGTACGGTATTGGGTTCGGTCCCCAGCGGAAGTCGGACAAAGAAGCACGAACCCTGTCCAGGCTCGCTGTTGACACCGACTTCCCCCCCCATCAATTCGACCAGATCCTTGACCAGCGCGAGACCGATGCCTGTGCCGCTGTAGTGACGCGTGGCGGAATTGTCGATCTGGGAAAAACGCTGGAACAGCAGCGGGAGTTTGTCAGGCGCAATGCCAATCCCCGAATCCTGCACCGCGAGTTCAAATCGCTCGCCATCGAGCGGAGTGACGGCCAGGTGCACGGTGCCGCCAGCCGGTGTGAACTTGATGGCATTGCTCACCAGGTTGAGAAGAATCTTCTCGAAGTGTTGGGGGTCCAGGAACACCGTGCCGAGCGCGGGATCGATGCTGCAGGTCAAGGTGCAGCCTTTGCCCTCGGCCACCATGGCGGCGTCCTCGGCCAGCACACCCACCACCTTGTTCAAGTCAATGGGCGTTGAGCACAACTCGAACTTGCCCGCTTCGGCCTTGGAGAAATCGAGGATATCGTTCACCCGGTTCATCAAGCGCAATGCGTTGCGTTGGGCGCGGTCGATTTGCACATGCCAGTCCGCCGGCGGGGTGGGCGCCGCCGAGAGCTGCTCCAGCGGGGCGAGAATGAGGGTCAGGGGGGTGCGCAGTTCGTGGCTGACCGTGGCCACGAAATCGCTCTTTGCCTGGTTAGCCGTCTCGGCCTGGTTGCGCGCCTGAATGAGTTCGATGGCCTGCGCCTCCAGCACCTCGGTCTGATGGTGCAGCGCGTCGGTCCGTTCGGCGACCATTCTTTCCAAAGAGGCCTGGACTTGCTGTCGCTCGGCCTCGGCCTCGGCCTCCAACACCCGGATGCGCAGGGCATTCTCCTGGAACACCCGTACGGCGCGGGTCATGATTCCAATCTCGTCGCCGCGTCCGGCGCTGGCGATCTCGGCGTTCAGGTCGCCAGCCGCAAGCCGGCGCATGACCGAGGCCAGGGCCACGATGGGCTGCGCGACAAATCGCGACGTGCTCCAGGCGATGGCGCCGGCCAGCAGGATGGCGACGGTCCCTGCAACTATGGTCGCAAGCATGCCGCGATCATTGTGGACCACGGCGTCGGAACGCGCTTGACCTGCGAAGCGCGCCACCAACAGGCCGGCGCTCCGAGCCTCGTTGCGAACCTGGTCGCGCGCGTCGCTCAAGGCGTTGCTCGCCTGATGGAACCTGGCGAATGCCGCCCGGTAGCCGGCAATCTGCTCGCTGACCGTCAGAGGCGTAGCCTTGGCCTGCAGCCCCACGGACGCAGGGAGAACCCGAGAGAGCCGGGAGAGCTCGTCCAGGATGTGGCCGACAGAGCCGGCAACCTCGGCCGACGGAGACAGGCGAAACGACAAGGTCTGCGCCTCCAGGGTGGCAACACGCTCGGCGAAACGCTTGGACAACGCGGCGGCATTTCGCAGCAAACCGGTCGCTGCCTGAATGTCGCTGGCGTCATGGGCAACCTGTTGTTCCACTTCACCCAACATTGCCTCGAGCCGCTCGGCCGTATCCCCGACGGCGGCGAGATACCGCAAAGCCTCGCCTCCCCGGAGCTTGGGCGCCTCGCCAAGATGCTCGACCGCCGCGCTGGCAGCGTCGAGCGCCGTGGCCAACTGGTCCAGGACCTCCCTCTCCTGCGGTGCTCCCATCAACTCGCGCAATTGTTCGACCACGGGCCGGAGTGCCAAGCTGGCGTTGCGCGCAGTAGTGGCGGCCGTCCCGTCACCGGTCACCAGCATCCTGGCCACATTGGCGGTGATGATCCGTTCGCCGTTGCGCAGGATATCCAGGATGCGATGGGCGCTTTCGATGTCGCTCACCCGCGCCTCGTGCTCAGCGGTACGGGACTCAAGCCCCTTCAACCCATCGGCGATGCCCTGCTCGACGAGAATCGTCGCCTCTCGCATCCGGCTATAGTGGGCCGTCATGTTCTCCGTTTCGCCATCCATGGTCAGGCTCGCCGCCCGCAAGGCGGCGATCGCCGTAGCGAGCCTTTCCAGACTGCCCTTGAGCGATTGCGCCTCTGTCACCGCAATGGCGGAGAGGCCCGCGATAGCCGTCGCCACCATGCCTTCGGCCTGGGACAGGCTTTCCTGGTCGCGGGTGGCGATGAAATTTTCTACCCGCCCGGTGGCCCCGTTGACCGAGGCCAGAATTTCCGCGGAATGGCTGGCGGAATCCACCGCACGTACCATGCCGCGCAGACCGTAGAGGTTCACCAGCGACACCGCCAGCATCAGGAACACCAGCGCGGCGACCGCCAGGCCAATCCTGACGGCAATGGGCCTGTCCGTGGTGGGTCTGAATGTCGACATGGCGCCGCGCCCCCCGTCCGCCATTACTGCTTCGTCACCTCCGGCAAAGGCGTCGGCGGGGCCGTATCGTTGATGGCCGCGTCTATCATCGCCGCAACGGAAGCCTGGTCATAGGAAGGATTGGCGGCGCCGCCCACCGGCATAGTGGCGAGCCAGGCGTCCAGGTCTTTCCCATCGATACGCACCAGCGGCACCTCGACGAACTTCGGCACCTGCTTGCCCGCCAGAATCTGCTGGGCCACCCAGAACCCCACCTGGGAGACGCTTGGGGAGGCGGAGACCGAGACGGTCTCGTAGCCATTGGCATCGCGCTCCTGTTTCCACAGGGCAAGTTCGTCCTGACGATTTCCCATCACGATGATCGGCAAAGGGCGTCCTGCCGCCTTGAACGCCATGGCCGCGCCATAACCGTCGCCCCCTTGAGTCGCGACGGCATCGATGCTGGGCAGCGACGGCAGCGCCAGCGCCACCTCCTTGCGTGCCACGGAAGCGGTCCAGTTGCCGTAGACGGTCTTGGCGAACTTCAGGCCCGGATAGTCGCTGGCGGCCTTGCGAATGCCGTCGCTGATGTTTTTATCGGTGGCATCGCCGGCAATGCCGCGGATCTCCAACAGCGTTCCGTTCCCCTTGAGGCGCTCGGCGATATAATCCATTTCCACGCGGCCCATGGCGGACCAGTTGTAATCCACGGTATAGGCGCAGCTTTCGGTGACGAGGCTGGCCATGACCACCACCACGATGCCGGCGTTGCAGGCGTCGCGGATCACCCCGTTGAGGGCTGTGTCGGACGCAGCCAGGATGACGATGGCGTTCACGCCCTTGACGACCAGGTCCTGGATATGGGCCGCTTGTTCCGACGCCGAGTTGTTCGCGCTGACCACCGGAGCCTCGCGAATCAAGCCATCTTTTTGCGCCTGGGCCGCAATCTCCTGCCAGTTGCGCACCATCACCTTGCGAAAATCGCTGCCCGCGTAGGAATTGCTGAAAGCAATGCTATAGCTTGCGGTAGGGGCGCGGGCGACGCCGCCGTCGGCTGCGTGGACTGGACTGGCGGCAACCATCGCCAGCCCGGTCACATAGCCAGCGAAGCGCCACAAGCTTTTGTGGATCGGTTTGGTGTTCATGTTGTTCTCCATCGTGCTTGGGATTTACCAAAAGTAATCCACCTGCACCTGCCGACAGCCTGGATCGACTGTTTGATCTGGTTTGGAGAAGTCGGCCTGCAGATTGGAGATCGTCGTCCCTGTGAAATTGGAGCAGGTATTCAACTTGAGCTCGTAGTCGAGCGGCCTTTAACGGCCAGACTAAAAGTCTCACGCAAATGCTCACGAACTGACGATGGGTCGCCCAGGGATCAAAATGCGCCGATGGACACCTGTTACCAGATTGCTCATTCGGTCATTCCAACAATGGAACCGGACATGTAGAACCAGACACATACAGACTCCTTCCCTTGGCGGCCGATCACTGAAACCCATACATTGCCTGCAGTGGCAATGAGCATAGTCGCAACGAGCCCGCTTCGCTCGCGGCCGTGGAGGATTTCAGCCAACTGAGCGCCCCCACACGGTCACGCCGGCTACAACATCTGGATGGGCGAGCGCGGCATCAAGCTTTAGTCCCTGCTGGATTTGGGTATTGCTATGCGGTTGCTGGTCTTGACCTCGCGCAAGGCCAGACTGGACTGGATAGAGGCAATACCCACCTGGCGCCGTAGTACCTGCTCGATAAAGTCACTGTAGCTATCAAGATCCTCTGCCAGCACTTGCAGCACGTAATCGGCATCCCCGGTGATCTTGTGACAAGACAACACTTCAGGCAATTGCGCAATCACCGCTTCGAAGGCGTCAGGCGCATGATCGGCGTGGGTGGAAAAACGGATGTGCACGAACGCCATGATATCCAACCCCAGCATTCGGCGATCAAGGTTGGCCTGATAGCCCTTGATCACGCCCGCTTCCTCCATCCTCTTACGCCGTCGCCAGCAAGGCGTAAGGCTTAACGACAGGCGCTCACTGAGCTCGGCGTTGGAAATGCTCGCATCATCTTGCAGCAACTTGAGTATCGCCAAGTCAGTCTCGTCGAGGCTGATACGCTTGGATGATTTTTTCTGCATTTCGCAATTCCTGAGCAAAAACATCCGAAAAATCTAGCAGACCACGAATATAAAGCAAAGAAAGCGCCCCCGTAGCGGAACAGAATATTTGCACTGATTCAAATTGACGGATGCGCAGAATGTTTACAGTTTTCAGTGATTCCCATCGTTTGCACCATGGCACCGAATTGAAAGACGGCGTACTCAAGCCGTCATTCGAACAACCCAGCCGGGCCGATACTGTCCGTGATCGGGTCAAGCAGGTAGGTCTTGGCCTGATCGTCGAACCACGAGCATTTGACCGGGCGTGTTACGTCAATGCGCACAGCGAGCGCTACGTCAGTTTCCTTGAAAGCGCATGGTCACAATGGTGTGCGACTGGGCGTACTCACGATGCCTTGCCGCTGGTATGGCCAGTGCGCGATTTGTCCAACGATCAAGTCCCGACTTTCATCGACGGAAAACTCGGTTTCTTCGCCATGGATGCCGGGTCCCCGATTACTGCGACCACATGGCAAGCGGTAAAGACCAGCGCAGACATCGCCCTCACCGGCCTGGCGCTGATCGATGAAGGCCACGACAGTGCCTTCGCCCTGTGCCGCCCGCCCGGGCATCACGCAGCACGTGAATACATGGGCGGCTATTGCTATCTCAACAACGCTGCCATTGCCGCACAACAGGCCATCACTCAAGGCGCGAAACGTGTCGCGGTACTGGACGTCGACTTCCATCATGGCAACGGCACTCAAAACATCTTCTACGGGCGCAGCGACGTCATGTTCGTGTCGCTGCATGGCGAACCCACGGTGTCTTATCCGTACTACTCAGGTTTCAGTCACGAAGTCGGCGCCGGCCACGGCGAAGGTTACAACCTCAACTACCCGTTGCCGAAAAACACCACCTGGGAAAGCTATCGCAATGCCCTGCTCCACGCCTGCAAGAAACTCCAGCAATTCGCCCCTGAAGTGCTGGTCATTTCACTCGGCGTCGACACGTTCAAGGACGACCCCATCAGCCACTTCCTGCTGGAAAGCGAAGATTTCATCGGCATCGGCGAGCTGATAGCGGGTGTGGGCTGCCCCACTCTGTTCGTGATGGAGGGCGGCTATATGGTCGATGAAATTGGAATCAATGCGGTCAATGTGCTGCATGGTTTCGAGAGCAAGCGCACCTGAACCGTCCCCTGCCCCGCAATGTTTCTACTACTGAACCGGAGAATAAAAACATGACTCTTTTTATAGACGTCGATCATGCCGCACGCCTGTTCGCCACGGTGGGCATCCGCCGGGCAATCCGCGAAATGGCCGATTACATCGAAGCTGACTACTCACGCTGGGCGCAGTTTGATAAATCGCCCCGCACCGCCAATCATTCGGCCAACGGTGTGATCGAGTTGATGCCGACCGACGATGGCCAGCAGTACTCGTTCAAATACGTCAATGGTCATCCGGACAACGGTCGAAGCAACCTGCTGACAGTCATGGCCTTCGGTGTCCTGGCCGATGTCCACAGTGGTTATCCAACCCTGCTCAGCGAACTGACGCTGACCACCGCGGTACGCACCGCAGCGACCTCGGCCCTGGTCGCGAAGTCCCTGGCGCGTCCAGATGCAAGCAGCATGGCAATCATCGGCAATGGCGCCCAGAGCGAATTCCAGGCCCTCGCCTTCCATGAAATGCTCTCTATCAAGGAACTGCGGATATTCGATATCGATCGTGACGCCTCGCTCAAGCTCAAGCGCAACCTGTCCGCATTCCCGGATCTCGAGGTGATTCTGGCCAGCTCTGCACAGGAAGCGGTCAAGGGCGCAGACATCGTCACCACGGTCACCGCCGATAAAGCCTATGCAACGATTCTGACGCCCGAGATGATCGAACCCGGCATGCATATCAATGCCGTAGGTGGGGACTGTCCGGGGAAAACCGAACTGCACGCCGAGATCTTGCGCAATGCCCGGGTCATCGTTGAGTTTGAACCTCAGACCCGGATCGAGGGTGATATCCAGCAATTGGGAGCCGACTTCCCTGTCGTCGAGTTTTTCCGGATTGTTCAGGGCGCAATCCAGGGCCGCGAGAACGACGCACAGGTCACCGTGTTCGATTCGGTGGGTTTTGCCCTCGAAGACTTTTCGTCGCTGCGCTACGTGCTGGACCTGGCGCAGGAGCATGCAATCGGTGAGCGCATCCATCTGGTGCCGACACCCGCCAACATAAAAGACCTCTACCAAATTCTCGACCGGCAACCAGCGATCGCCCCTTCACGCCCGCGCGCAGTGAGTTGAAAGCCATAGGTGATGCCCCTGAGCAGAGTGCCAAGGGGCAACTCCCCCCTGCGAGTACGCGGCAAATCTCGCCGTCCGCAAGCCACCACCGTCAATAGCCGCTGCATCCCTAACAAGTACACAAGACATCCACCTTTCTGCCAAAACTCAAAAACATAAAATCAAGAGGTTTTGTAATGAAATCAATCCCATCAGGGCTGACTGAACAGCCCGCGCTGCAGCGCACGCTCAGCAACCGTCACATTCAATTAATGGCCATGGGAGGTGCCATCGGTACGGGCCTGTTCATGGGTTCCGGGAAGATCATCGCCCTCTCTGGCACGTCGATCATCCTCATCTATATGATCATCGGTCTGTTTGTTTATTTCGTCATGCGTGCCATGGGCGAAATGCTGCTCTCCAATTTGAACTTCAAAACCTTCGCAGATTTTGCCGGTGCCTACCTTGGCCCACGCGCGGCATTCTTTCTTGGCTGGTCGTATTGGCTGAGCTGGAGCGTTGCGGTGATAGGCGACGCCGTCGTTGTCGGCGGATTTTTCCAGTATTGGTTCCCCGATGTACCTGCCTGGATACCGGCCATCGGTATGCTGATGACACTGTTCGCATTGAATGTACTGACGGTCAGGCTTTTTGGTGAGGTAGAGTTCTGGTTCGCGATCATCAAGATCATTGCCGTCGTCACCCTGATTGGCGTCAGCCTCGTGCTGATTGCCAGCTCCTTTGTCTCACCCAGCGGTGTCACTGCCTCTCTGAACCATTTGCTGGATAAACAAGCCGCCTTTCCCAACGGTCTGTTCGGTTTCTTTGCCGGTTTCCAGATGGCAATCTTCTCCTTTGCCGGCACCGAACTGATTGGTACCGCAGCCGCCGAAACCCGTAACCCTGAGAAGACCCTGCCGAAAGCCATCAACTCGATTCCGCTGAGAATCATCCTGTTTTATGTGCTGGCACTGGCCTGCATTATTGCAGTGACTTCCTGGCAACAGGTTTCGCCCAGCAAAAGCCCTTTCGTCGAGCTGTTCCTGGTTGCCGGGTTTCCCGCAGCAGCAGGCATCGTCAACTTTGTGGTGCTGACGTCTGCCGCTTCCTCGGCCAACAGTGGCGTATTTTCGTCTAGCCGCATGCTGTTTGGCCTGGCCAATCAGGACAACGCCCCAGGGATTTTCCGACGTCTGTCGGGCAATAGCGTGCCTCTGCTGAGCCTGGCGTTCACCACATTGCTAATGCTGGTGGGCGTGTTGCTGCTTTTCATCGTTCCTGAAGTGATGACCGCATTCACCATTGTTTCTACTGTATCGGCCATCCTGGTGATTTTTACCTGGTCGACCATCCTTGCCTCGTATATCGCCTACCGCAAAAAGCGACCTGAGCTGCACGCCAAATCGGCTTACAAAATGCCCGGCGGCGTGCCAATGGCGTGGTTTTCCCTGGCGTTTCTGGGCTTTGTTCTTTGTCTGCTGGCATTGAGACCTGACACTCGTATTGCCTTGCTGGTCATGCCAGGGTGGTTCATTTGGTTGGCAATTGCTTATCAGGTGACCGATGCCAGGAAGACAAAATCCGCGCCTGGCAACAGCGAAGGTAACGCGCCTCCCCCGCGCAACATCACGCAGAGCGCGAACATCTCGTAAGCTGATTGCGGATAGATACCGAGAGAAGTACGGGTTGATCCGCCTCAGGGGCAGGTAGCCAGGGGCCAACCGACGCGCGCTGCACGCAGCAGGCTGGCCCTGACAACCAAGCGGTGAAATGGGGCAATAACGAAGATGTAGGCCCGGCCTAGTCGGTTGTGGCACTGGACCACGGTTGAAAAAACGAGTTGGCGACTGCCTTCTGGCTCTGTCTCCCCAGCACATAGGATCGATAGCCGGAAGTCGAGGTGCTTGTCGTCCTCTCCCAACACGATTTCAGTCTGGTTGGTGCTGTAGACCTTGAAGGGTCCAATCCGATGAGCAAGTGATGCCAGATGTCTGGCTGTCTTGAGACCAAAACAAGCAACGGCAATGTCTCGGACTTTCATCAGCCAGCCGATCCAGGATGGCTGGTGAGAGAGGATGAAGCGAGCCAGCAAATCCGGATCGCTGGATGTGCCCGCCGGGAGCCGAATCGCAAAAGCGTCCGCCAGGTCCATCGACTTGTAAAGGTGGGTGATGCCGGACCTCGAAGGGACTGGCACGGACATTATGAGCTCAAATTCTCGGGGCATCGGGGATCTCTCCTGAGTGCTGACGACTGATTGGACGACATGCCATGTCGCGTTTCTGGTTGCGATGGTTTGTCGTGAAACGTTCCTTGTCGCCCTGTGGGTGCGTGCCTGGTTTAGAAGTGGCTGGATGTTGTTGAGGCGCCCACTTTTCCTTGTCGGATACTGAGCCCGATCAAGGCATCATAGTGCGCTTGCTGTCCAGCGGGCAGAACAGGGCACAATGTCGCACGGCGCTTATCGATATCGAACCAGGATTCAACCAACCATCCCACCAGATAGAGCGCCGAAAGGCATCCGCCCGCGGTTGCAATGTTTCCCTGGCATACAAGAGGCTGATCCACGGGCTCGAGCCCCAGTGCTTGCAAGCTCGATCGTGCATCCGGGTGTGTAGTTGCCTGGCCGCTGAGCAGCCCGAGCCGTTCGAGAATGAAAGCGCCGGCACATATGGAGCCGATCCGCTGGCGCCTGGCGTCAAGTTCAAACGACGGCAGGAAATCCGGGGCGGCAAGTGCAGCGGGTACCCCTTCCTTGCCGCTGACGAACAATACCGCGTCGGCACTATTGGCCTCGGAAAGCGGACCGTGCACCGAAACAGGCAGACCGTGCGCCGACCGCACGACAGCACTGGAACCCAATATTCGGACGTGCCAGTCCTCAGTGTTGCGGCCTAGAATGTCCCACATCAGGAACAGGTCGATATCCGTGAATTGGTCGAAAGCAACCAGAACGATTTTCTTCAAGGCGAACTCCATGAAAAGTGCTGGCGTGCTAAACGCAACGGCCATCTTTGCGGGTGTTCGCAGCGTATCAACCGGTTGTGCACCATACACAGTCTGTATGGCACTCACTCTGGAGCGAAATAACGGGTGAAAAAACTAACTCGTCACCATTGGATCGCGGCTGGTTTTGAGGCCCTCGACCAAATAGGGCATGTTGGCGTTTCCGCCGAGAGTCTATCGCGCCGACTGGAGGTGACCCGCGGATCGTTCTATCACCATTTCCGCAATCGCGAAGACTTTGTCCGCACCTTGCTGACCGCTTGGGAAGAAGACTACACGGAGCGCATGCTCGCTTATGCGGCCCAGGGTCGCAGCGCGGGCGAAATCTTGAAACGCTACTTGAGCATTGCCGCGCAGAAACAACCTGGGCGGGAGGTTTCCATCCGGGCCTGGTCGCTGCACGATCCATTGGTAAGCGAGTTTCAGCAACGCGTTGACACAAGACGACTGGACTTCGCGATACAGTCGTGTCGCCGCTTGGTCCCTATGCCTGGCGAAGCGGAAGTGATTGGTCAGGTGGCCCATCTGTGCCTGATTGGCGGTCAACAGGCTGGGCTGCGGCATGATGCCGCTCGCTTCAACCGTTTCCTGCATCGAGCCTTTTCACTTTTCGAAGGGGCTCTTCCACCGTGGCGGGCCGATTCCCGCCCCCAAGCCGTCGATGACATTTAAGACCCCATCGACATGCAGTGCAGCATTCGGCTCAAGCCGGATTGGAAACAGCCAACTTGAGCCCAAACGCGACAAAAACACCGCCCGTGAGTCGGTCAAGCGCCTTCAGGGCCGCCGGGCGCTTCAGGAAGTTGCTCAGCGGCACCGTAGCCGCTACCAGAATGCCGAACCAGGCCAGCGTCAACAGCACGTGTAACACCGCAAGGAAGAAGGAGTAACTGGCCACGCTCGCGCCACTCGGGACAAACTGGGGGAGGAACGTGATGTAGAAGACACCTATCTTGGGGTTCAGCAGGTTCGTTAATAAACCGCGAACAAAGGCGCCACGCGCCGAGGCCGCCATATTCTCGTTCCCCTGCCCTTGCAGCGTTGTCCTGGGTCGCAGCAGCAGTTTTACACCCAACCAGACGAGATACGCGGCACCGACAATTTTCAGCGCAAGGTAAGCCCACTCCGAAGCTTGCAACAGGGCACCGAGGCCCAGTGATACCGCGGCTCCCCACACCAGACACCCGAGCACGATACCTATAGCAGCCATCACCGCCGACCGTCGACCACCGGTCGCTGTAGCGCGAAGCACCATGGCGGTGTCCACGCCGGGGGTCACCGTGAGCACTGACGCGGCAGCGATGAAGGCAAGCAGCAGGGATAGGTCGTTCATTTGGATGTCCAGGGCAGTCGGCAGCCGTACGGTTATCCACTCTAGTTAGCCACTTGGCGTTCGGTCAAACGTTCTGTAACCCGTCGGCCGAGGACCTGCACACCAGGAACATCTGAACTGCGATCCCCAGATCAAAACGACACCACATCGAGTCCGACAATCAGGTTGGCTCACCGCCCGCGTCAAGAATGAAGATGGCGACTTTCGCAAGCGCCACCCCCATCCTGTTTGCAGTTTTGTGAGTTGCGCCAGGGCGCCTTCTACAGCGCCTTCTCGGCGTTAAAACCGTCGAAGTTTTCGAAGACACCCATAAAGCCCGGGACAGCCGACTCCCGTGCCCAGTCGCGCTGGAGCTCGCAGTACATCTGCACACGGCTGATGAGTTTCGCACCCGCCTGCTCGATTCGTCGAAGGGCTGCCTCGTGCGCGGCGACTGACGTGCCACCGACCGCATCGACCGGCACATACACTTCATAGCCTTCCTGGATCGCGTCCAGTACCGGGAACGTCAGGCAGGCTTCGGTCCAGAGCGCGGTCATGATGAGTTTGCGGCGGCCGACGCCCTTGACTGCCTGCTTGAACTCAGTGTCCTCCCAGCTATTGATCGAGGTGCGGTCGTAAGTCGGCAGGTGGCCGAGCACGTCCTGCAACGCTTGGATCGGCGGTTTGTTGCGACCGGTCGCGACGTTGACCGTCGAATGAATGATAGGAAGGTTGTAGTTGACGGCCGCCTTGGCAACGCTGGTGATGTTGAACACGAGCTCGTCACGGGGCATCGAGCGAATCGAGGAGACCTGGATCGGCTGATAATCGATGATGATCAGCGCGCAATTCTCAGGCGACAACAGGTGGTCGGTATGGGGGTTGCGGATAGTCTCGCTTGTCATTGTCTGGTCCTTTTCTCAGTTGTCATACACGGTGCCAGAAAGCCAGCGCGCACTCGGATGGACGGGCATGGCCTTGACGAAGTGTCTACTGATGTTGTCAGTGGACTGGGTGTTTCCAGACAACATGCGCCACTGGCGACATTGCCCGGAAGCGAGGATTATGCTGTTGCCATTTTCGACGCAGTAGTCGCAACAGGCGGCTAGCTGTGTCGCACAAAGAGGAACGCTGCCTTGGATATGGAAGAGCTGCAAACATTCGTGGAAGTGGCTGACGCCGGGGGCGTTTCGCCTGCGGCGCTCCGGCTTGGGGTATCCAAATCGATCGTCAGCCGCAGGCTCGCCCGGCTTGAGGCGGAACTTGGCATCCAGTTGCTTGCACGAACCACCCGCGGGGCCGCCCTCACCGAAGCCGGGGCCACGTTCCGAGATTATGCGGCCAGGGTCTGCGCCGAAATCGAGGCAGCCAGAGAAACGATCCTGCCGACCGGCGCCCTGCGCGGTCGCTTACGCGTCGCGGCGCCGCTGTCTTTTGGCCCTACCCATTTCGCGCCCATGCTCGCGCAAATGGCCCACCGTCATCCCGAGCTTCATATCCAGACCTGCTACAGCGATCGCTTCGTTGATCTGATCGACGAGGGGTTCGATTGCGCGATACGCGTCGGGTATCTCCCGGATTCCAATTTGATTGCGAGGAAAATCGGCCCGATCTACACAAAGCTCGTCGCGAGCCCAGGCTACGTAAAAGCGCATGGGGCACCAGAGACGCCGGACGAGCTCATTGCCCACGAGGCTCTTCTGCAGGGTACCGAAGCGTGGCAATTCATGGTGGGTGACAAGGTCATCACGGCTCGTCCGCAGGGCCGCTTCAAGGCGGACAACGGCATAGCCCTCGTGGCCGCCGCCACCGCGGGACTCGGCATCGCGTACCTACCGGACTGCCTGACTTATGAACATGTGAACTCAGGGGCGCTCGTGCCGATCATGACCCGCTATCCACCACCCCCGGCAGGTGTATACGTGGTCCGTCCCCCAGGCCAGCATCCGGCACGGAAGATACGAATGCTTACAGAGCTGCTGATCGAGTCATTCGGACAGTCTCCGCACTTTGCGGGGCCTGCTCGTATTTGATCGCAGCAACGATCACCACTGGCTGTCCATCTCGTGACTCAAGCGATTGAGGGCTACCTGTCGCCTGCCTCCGCTGACGCCCCTGAACTCAATGGCTTACGGCGGGGAGTGATGCCAACCTGCCTGTACATTTTTTGAGCGTCCGTTGAAACCCTTTGCCTACCTGGCATCAGCGCGGTTATCCACAGACATACTCACGGATTTCTTGGATAACTGGAGCGCTCCTGCCGTAGCGAATCTCTGGAGTCGAGCCCGCCTCTACCGCACACCGTCATCAAAGCATCCAGCCGGGAGATGACCGACCGCGGGCCTTGCATACAGATAGCCTTGCATCAGTTCGATCCCCATGCCTAACAGCGTCGAGCTTTCTTCACGGGTCTCGACACCTTCGGCGATGACCAGGATATCCAGGCGCATGGCGACCAGGATGATGCCTTCGACGATCGCTTGTTTGACCGAGTCTCGATCGATGTCTCGGGTCAGTGCCATGTCAATCTTCAGCACCTGCGGCTGGAACATGGCCAGCAGGTTAAGGCCCGAATAGCCCGCGCCAAAATCGTCGACGGCGGTAATGAAACCCTGACGCTCGTACTCCACGAAAATCGATTTGAGGTGATCAGGGTCTACCACCTTCTCGCCTTCGGTCACTTCGAACATGAGCCTCTCTGGGGGGAAATGGGTCAGGCGCGCCGCTTCAAGGGTGGCCCGGATACACGTCTCTGGCCGGTATACGGCGTTGGGCAGGAAATTGATGCTCAGCAAGCAATCGGGAATGTCCAGCAGCCCCAGCCTTGCGGCTTCTTCGATGGCCTTCACCCGGCAAGCCTGGTCGAATCGGTAGCGGTTGCTGTCGTTCACAAGCCCCAGAATGTAGCCAGCCGATTCGCCGTTGATGCCCCTGACCAACGCTTCATACGCAAATGCAGCACGTGTCCGCACGTTGAAAATAGGCTGGAAGGCCATGGTGAAATCAAACCCCAACGCCTCATGGTTGCGGCATTCGGCGCAGCCGAGCGATTGGAACGGAGGGCGTTTCGTCATGATCAATATTCCGTGGCGGTCGTGATAGATCCCTGCGGGTACAAGGAACTGTAGCCGACACCACTTGCATCGGCGCGGGCCGAAGTTTCTGAAGCACTATAGGCCGGTCCCCAGACGCTCACCTTGATCGGTACGATAGGTATACCTGGCCTTTCCGGCTAAAATGCGTAGATTCCACCACCCGCCAGGGACGAATTCGTCAAGCCGCGTAAAGCCGCGCGTCTTCTCAGCGGATAAACAATCTTTTGACCGTCGAACGGTTTTAGCGTGATACACCTACGCCATTAACCTTACTTGCCGATAAAGATGTGAATCCCATTGGAGCTGACGATGCCCCATCGCACACCCAGACTTCTCCTTGCAGCAGCTACTGCCACGTTGGTCATGTCCGTCACGGCCGCAGTAGGTCCGTTTACCCTGTTCTGGACGAATGAGACGCGTAACGAACGCAACCTGGTAGAAAAGCAGCTGGACAACATTCGCACGGTGCAAAGTTTGCTCGTGGATGCGGAGACGGGCGAGCGCGGGTATGCATTAACGGGGA
Source organism: Pseudomonas sp. R151218B TE3479 (assembly GCF_053629195.1). NCBI lineage: Bacteria > Pseudomonadati > Pseudomonadota > Gammaproteobacteria > Pseudomonadales > Pseudomonadaceae > Pseudomonas > Pseudomonas sp. R151218B TE3479. The sequence goes on along the minus strand of NZ_JBRJHV010000001.1, from coordinate 3,640,657 downwards.
TGGAGACATTTCTGCGGCCTTATTACCTCGCCACGTCGCAGCTTCCCGGCGCGATCAAGCAGCTTCGTGAGAACTATCGAAACGATTCGTCCGCTGAAATTGCCAAGGTGGAGGGCTTCATCGAGAAGTCCGCACTCAAGCTGGACCACCTGGACATGGTGATCAAGCTGCGCAGCACCCAGGGTGCTGCTGCGACGGTGGCGGAAATCGCTACGGGTAACGGCAAGCACCTCATGGACCAGGTCCGCAACCTGGGAGGCGAGCTGATTCAAGCAGAAGTCGAGGAAGTGGCTATTCTGGACAACCAGCTCAACGCCAACTTGCGTTGGGCCGTCGCCGTTTCCATCGCAAGCTTCCTGCTTACGCTTGTGCTGGGCCGTTTCATTTACGTGTCCATGCGTCAGACCATAAAGCGCCAAGCCGAATCGACGGCTAGCGCGCTTTCTTCAAGCACCCAACTGGGCAAAAGCCTGAAAAACCTTAAGCGGCGCAATGCAGAAATAGGCTTGCTCGCAGAAATGGCCCGCCTACTCCAGACCGAGATGAGCCAAGAGGAGACGCTCCAGCTGGTCAGCACTTACTGCCAACAGTTGCTGGAAGGCAGTAGTGGAACGCTGTACCTGTACCGCAATTCGGCTGATGCTTTGCAACCGGCTGCAAGCTGGGGCCACGTCGAGGCTCAATCAGATGTCCTCATCGGCCCCAAAGACTGTTGGGCCATACGGCGAGGCCATCCCCATGTGGTTGAACATCGTCATGAGCTGCGTTGCGCCCACTACTCAGACAAATCAGAGTTCGACGATGGCGACATTCACTGGTGCCTGCCGCTGATAGCCTACGGAGAAACACTGGGGCTCTTGCATATCCAGCATGCTGGCGGGAATAGCGATAAGGAAATCAGCCGCCAGTTTGCGGAAGCTGCCGCGGAGCAAACCGCGCTAGCGCTGGCGAACGGCAGGATGCGCCAGGTCCTGCAAGTCCAGTCGATTAAAGATCCGCTGACGGGTCTGTATAACCGTCGTTTCATGGAGGAGACGCTCAAGCGCGAACTCTCCAAAGCCACTCGAGACGCAGCGGACCTGAGCGTCATCATGCTCGACCTGGACAACTTCAAAAAACTGAACGACATCCATGGTCATGCTGCGGGTGACGCGGTATTGCGAAGCACGGCATCCTTGATCATGAAGTCAATCAGAGCCACCGATGTCGCCTGCCGGTTTGGTGGAGAAGAGCTGATCGTCATATTGCCGGATTGCTCCATTGAAGACGCTCTCCTGCGAGCCGAATCCATCCGGGATTCGCTGGAAAGCATGAGCCCTACGGATGGAATGCAGACGTTCAGCGTTACCGCATCCTTTGGCGTGGCCTCGACGACGCGTAACGGGACCGATCAAGCCCTATTGCTGCAAGCAGCGGACGCCGCGCTGTATAAGGCCAAGCGCGGGGGGAAAAACCGCGTAGCCTCGTAATCGGTCATAGGGAGGAGAGAACGTAAGCCGCCTCAGAAGCGGCGGCCCCTCTTTCTCCAATCGCCGTCGCAACGCCTATATGCCCTTAGGCAAAGTGCCCCTGATGCCCTCACCTCGCACCCTCAAAAAATTTAATTAAAAACAATCACTTATACAAATCTTGAATTTATTCTTAAAAAATATCTTGCGCGCAAACATTTTAGACGATAACTTTATCGCAACTGGTTAGCGCGCAAACAGTTACCGCGCAACACAGCAGCCAAATCTGGCAACCGCCCTTTTCTTCTCTTACAGGTAGTTACTCATGAAAAAGATTCTTTCTGGCCTGGCCTTCGCCACCGCTTTCGCAGCCACTGGTTTTGCAAACGCAGCTGACGTCAAACCCACCGTGGTCTTGGTCCATGGCGCTTTCGCCGACTCGTCGAGCTGGAACGGCGTGGTCAAGATTCTGGAAAAGGACGGTTATCCGGTCATCGCGGCGGCGAACCCGCTGCGTGGCGTCAGCAGTGATGCACAATCGGTGGCAAGCATCGTCAAGAACATCAAGACACCGGTGGTTCTGGTCGGCCACTCCTATGGCGGTGCGGTGATCAGCGAGGCGGCATATGGCAATCAGAACGTGAAGAGCCTGGTGTATGTAGCAGCGTTCACCCCGGAAGCTGGCGAGACCGCGGCAGAACTGTCTGGACGATTCCCGGGCGGCACCCTCGCCTCGGCCTTGTCGACCCCGGTCGAGCTGGCTGATGGCGGCAAGGATCTCTACATCCAACAGGATAAATTCCACGATCAGTTCGCAGCCGATGTTACTGAGGCTGAAGCTCGCCTGATGGCGGCTGGCCAACGTCCCATCACCGTCGCCGCGCTGAACGAAGCTGCCACGGATCCTGCCTGGAAAACCATTCCGTCCTGGTTCGTGTACGGCGACAAGGATAAGAACATTCCCCCTCAGGCCATGGCGTTCATGGCGGAGCGTGCGCACTCCAAGCAGACCGTCGTGGTTAAAGGCGCCTCCCATGTGGTGATGGTTTCCAACCCGAAGGTGGTGGCAAACCTGATCGAAAAAGCTGCGCAATAAACGCAATTGGCAACACGAGGCCCGCGCATGCGGGCCTTTTGCCGTTGCCTGGGTCACATTGAGCTTTTCGCCGGCCGGTCACAATACTCATCGCCCGGAGAAAAAAGCCTCCAATGCGCAAGCCAACTCGACCGGCGCCTCTTCGGCGATGTGATGACCACTGTCAATGCCGGCACCGGTGACTTTCTGTTCTGCCCACGGCGCCCAAACCGCAAGCACATCGCCATAGAGTTCCTCCAGATCATCCTGCAACGACCAAATAACATGGAGCGGGCATTGAAGCTTGCGACCAGCCTGGCGGTCTTCCTTGTCGTGCAGATGGTCCAGCTCGATTCCTGCGCGGTAATCACCGAGCATCCCGATCACGGTTTCGGGGTCGTGAATCGCGGCCTGAAAGTCCTCATAATTTTCTTGCCCCATAGCCTCTGCGTCTCCCCCGTACCAAGCCTTTGGATTCGCGAGAATGGCCCTTTCTGGCTTGTCAGGCTGGGCATAGAAAAACCAGTGCCACCATTTGGACGCGAACCGTGCCCCACATCGTTCAAGCGCTTCCAGGATGGGCACGCCATCCAGAATGGCCAACTTCAGCACCCGTGACGGATGGTCTAGCGCTGCGCGAAAAGCAGTGTAACTGCCTCGGTCATGGCCCGCTAAGTAGAACTTATCGAACCCAAGGCTCTCCATGAGCGCCACGCAATCCCGGCCCTTCGCTCGCTTCGAAAAAGCTTCGTAGCCTTGAGAGTTCGTCGGCTTACTGGACCTGCCAAACCCTCTCAAGTCTGGGCAGACCACCGTAAAAGATCTGGCCAGCAGCGGTGCAACCTTATGCCAGGTGGTGTGGGTACGGGGGTGACCATGAAGCAACAATAACGGCGGGCCAGAGCCACCGTAACGAACGCGCAAAGTCGCCTCGGGCAAGCTGATCATTTCCAGCTGGAAACCTTCGAACATAATCCCCCCGTGATGAATGCTTTTCACTACACACAATAGATCAAGGTAGTGTTCGGGTACCGTTTACGCAGTTATCTTCGCGTTTCGTCCCAAGGGTGAGCCTGACTTTGCTGTCAGCCTGACACTCGCTAAGATCGCAGAAAGGCAAGAACAGACATGCGGAGGAGAATCACCCCATGACCTCGAACCTCGCCGATCTTTATAGCGACTACATCGCCTGCCTGAACGCGCAGGACTGGGAAAATCTGGGTCATTTCGTGCACCCGGATGTGGTTCACAACGCGAGACCATTAGGATTGCATGGCTATCGAAGCATGCTGGAAGCGGATTATCGGGCGATCCCTGACTTGCGCTTTGCAATTGAATTCCTGGTGATCGACCCACCTAAATTGGCGGCTCGCCTGGCCTTCAATTGCACGCCGGTTGGGGAGTTTCTGGGCCTGGCGGTGAATGGGGCACGCATCGCCTTCGCCGAAAACGTCTTCTACGGGTTCGAGGACGGCAGGATTCGCGAGGTCTGGTCGGTCATCGACAAGGCAGCGATCGAAGCTCAGCTCCGATCAGCGTAGGGGATGCCTCAAGGCTGCAGGTTATCCAGGCCTGCTCCCCCATGGGTGACGGAGCAGAGCATAGACAAAGCCTTGACTAAGTCTGACCAGATCTTATGGCATGGCTGGGTGGTTGAGCGATCAACCACCTCGCTTTCCCAAGCCCTAGATCATCGGTGAGCTGCTCACCACCCTTAGCGCCAACCCTTCGAACGCATCCAGCGTAATGGTGAATTCGCCCTCAGGCGTAAGGTCGCCTTCGACCCGCTCATTGATGATGTCGACCACCGGCCCCGGTGCGATATTGGGCAGGTGCAGGGTTTCAGTGATCGGGGTCGAACCGAAGTTCAGCGCGGTGATTTGCGTGCCTTTGCCGGCCGGCAATTCGTGAACCATGATCAGCAGTCCCGGATGCTCGACGTCCGGAATCAATATCTGGCGACTGGCGGCGATGTCATAGGCACGGCGCGCAGCGAGGATTTTGCGCAGCTGCGAGACGAACGAATCCGGATCTTTCAACTGGCTTGGCAAGCTGCCGTATAAGGTCTTCGGACGTGGCATCTGGCCGGCCGACAATGCCGCATCAGGGTTGAGGTCCACCAAGTCGTAGGCACCGCGATGAATCCAGCGCGTGTCGCCGTCGCCCATCAGATGCTCGACCTGTTCGGCCGGCAACGGCAATGCGCCGACCAGGTCCCAGCCAGACAATGCGAACACGCCGGGTTGCATCGCGTTGTACATCACCAGCAGCAGATGAACCTGGCGAATCTGTTGGATATCCGCCGTCGTAATGGTGTCGAGATCGCGAATCCCCAGCGCTGCGGTGATGATGCTCGCGGTGGTGCAGGACACGCCGTTGGTGACGAATTTCAGATTGTAAGGCGCATGCTCGCCAGTGAGGCGTTCGTACATCTGCTCGCGGATGTGCTCGCGCAGGATGCTGCCGGGAAAGGTCTGGCCCTGATAGAGGTAAGTATCGTGCGCGTGCAGGGTCCAGAAGTGCACCAACTCCAGGGTCAATTCATCATGATTCTGCAACGCATGAATCAGCGAGCCTGGATCGATGCCGAGGGTGTGCATCTGCCGCAGCATCAAGCGCAGGAACTCGGCGTCGCCCATCAGCAAGGCGTGCTGGTAGGCGGGTCGGGTGATGAAGTCGTAGGAGAGATCCGCCCCTCCATGGGACATGGCGGCGATATCGTCCACGGTCAGGTTCAGCTCTTGGAAACTGAAGCCGCCGGCCTTGCGAATCGCTCCAGCGAGCAACTGGTTTCCGGTGATCGATAGCGGATGGCTTTCGGACCAGGCGGTACCCTCGAGTTTGCGCTCGACGCCAAGAAATCCGTTGGCGTCCAGACGCAGGATTTTCGCCCCCGAGACATCGATGGCATGCAGCGCGTCCCCGATGATCATCTGCTGAGCGGCAAAGGTCGGGTCCAGCCAGTTCAGCGAAGGTTGCCCTTCCTTGAAGTAATGCAGGTAGACCCAACGGCGCGGCTTGCCGTCAACGCCCATCACCACCGGTGTCGCACTCCAATCGGTTTCCTTGACCCCTGGTTCGAAGAAGATCACCCGTTGCAACTGCCCGACGATGTAGTGCTTGTCCCGCAGAACGTCGACCTGCTGCGGGGTGAGGTTCTGCGCATCGCGCCCCTCGGCAATGTCGGGCAGCAGCGGCCAATCCTCCTCGCGGATCTCCACCATGTGGTAGAGCCCCGGATAATCTTCATACGCCATCTCGGCCAAACGAAAATCCGCGCCTTTGCCGGTATGAGACGGGATGACATCCTCGATGACGACCGCATTGTGCGCGGCGGCCATTCGGGTCAATGCTTGCAACTGCGCCTCGGTACCCAATTGCGGGTCGAGCTCGAAACTGATGCGGTCAAAATTGCCGTCGATCGTAGGTGTGTAGTCAGTGCCCGAAAGGCCACCGGACCTTTTCAAAGGGCCATTGTGGATGCCCTGGATACCGATTCTCGACAGAGCATGCCATAAGGTTTCATCCCCCAGCGCTTCAAGCACAGTGCCATTTTCGCCGGTAACGATGGAGGCCGGATACGCGGTGAACCACACCGAAGCCAATGCCGAGGCATCGCGAGGCCGAGTATGCGCATAGGGCTGCTGCCACATTCGGCCCTGGCCCGAGTAGAGCTTGGCGCGCTTCCTCGCAGCATTGAGCATCGATTGTTCGACCAGCCAGTCGACATGATTTTTCTCGGCTGCCGTCATGGACACAATCACCTCCGTCATGGAAAAAACCGCAGTCGCCCCTCTCCAACCGAGGCGCCGCTCGTTTTCATATGAGGCCACCACACGACATTCGTTGCATCGAATCAGGAGAAAGCCTGCGAGGCACAATCGGCCAGGCCAGAGCGAAGCTCGATCGGTTTCAAACCAGCAGCCAGGGGCTCATCGTCAATGCCGTTGCAGTCGGCCGGACCTACCTGGCGCCATTCACTCCGCGAGCTCACTGCTTCGACGTGTCTGTCGACTGGCCCCTGGTGGCTGGCCGTTGATGCGCTTGAATGCACGGCTGAATGCCGCTTGTGAGGTATAGCCCAAGCGTTGTGCGACGGCATCGATCGACAGGTTGTCCTGCGTCAGCCATTGGCTGGCGATCCGCATCCGCAGTTCGGTCGCGTATCGCAATGGAGGTACGCCAATGGTGGCCTGGAACCGTTGGGCGAACACGGAGCGCGAAACATGGGATTCGGCCGCCAGCTCGGCCACCGTCCACTCGCGCCCGGGTTGGCGATGCAACGCAAGGATAGAGCGTGCCAGGCGCGGATCTCGCAGCGCAGCCATGAGCCCTTGCGCATTTTCCGAACCCTGCTCGACCCAACCCCGTACGAACAAGGAGGCAGCGACTTCCGCAAGCCGAGCCATGATCCCGGCATACCCGATGCGTCCGGCGCAGATCTCACCCTTGATCGAGTCGAGTATCGTTCCCAGCCCTGGATAACGTTGACCACCGGTGTCCGCCACCATGACATTCGGCATCAGCTTGCCTAACGCCCGCATGCCGCCAAGGTCGAACTCCATGCAGCCATAGAACAGGATCGTACTGGGCGTGGAAAGTGTGCTCGGACAAGTGTTCACACCGCTGACAGCCTCGCCCAAGGGGGCGGCATCAAGTTGGTCGATAGGCTGGACCGTGACATCCACGGCGGATAGCAGTTCGTGCCCATGGCCTTGCGGCACCAAGACCGCGTCACCTGCCGAGAGGTGATGTATCGCGCCATCGCCTGTACGCAGGATGGCCGTACCCACCGCCAGATAATGAAAGTAGGCATGGGCCGATTTGTGTTCGAAACCCAAGCCAAAGCTCGGACCCGTTTGAACACGGCGGTACTGAACACCGCGCAACCGCATTCCCGTGAGCAGTTCGCTAATCAGCTCAGAAGACAGAGCGAATTGTGCTGATTCAGTCATGTTAGGTGTTTCGATCAAAAGACTAAGAGTTAGCATCATAGATCATCCTGACGCTCAGCCCTAGAGTGTGTCTCACGATCACTTTCCAAGGATGCTTGAGATGAGTAGCAATGCGTTTGATGCCGCACCTGGCAGCGTCACTGGAGCAGAGCCGGCGGCCCCGGCATGGACGGCGGTTTTTTCCCTGGCCATGGGCGTCTTTGGCCTGCTGACGGCTGAATACCTTCCAGCCAGTTTGCTAACGCCGATGGCTTCGGACTTGAGCGTCTCCGAAGCGATGGCCGGACAGGCCGTGACCGTCACCGCCGTGGTTGCGTTGTTTGCCGGGCTCTTGGTGCCTGGTCTTACTCGCAAGCTTGACCGGCGCACCGTCTTGCTCGGTTTCTCCGCGCTGATGATTGCCTCCAACTTGCTGGTGGCCATGTCATCGAGTCTGGTGGTCCTGTTGTTGATGCGAGTGCTGCTTGGCATCGCGTTGGGCGGGTTCTGGAGCATGGCGGCTGCCGTGGCCATGCGGTTGGTACCGGCGAAATGGGTGCCCCGGGCGCTGTCCATCATCTTCAGCGGCATCGCCGTGGGAACAGTGGTTTCCGTTCCGCTGGGCAGCTACTTGGGCGGTCTCTTCGGCTGGCGCAGTGCCTTTTACGCGGCAGCGGCGGTCGGGGTGCTGACGTTGATCTTCCAATGGTTCACCCTACCCCGCATGGCGCCTCGGAAAATGGCACGCACAGCCTCCGTGCTGGAATTGCTCCGCCGTCCCGGCATTGCCATTGGCATGCTCGGATGCGTGCTCGCGCACACAGGTCAATACGCACTGTTCACCTACATCCGCCCGGCACTTGAAAGCGTTGTACCCATCGACACCGATGGCCTGGCTTTAATCCTATTGGGCTTCGGCGCCGCCAATTTCGTTGGCACACTCGTGGCGGGTTGGCTGATGGAGCGTAGCTTGCGCCTGACATTGATCCTTATGCCGGCCTTGGTAGCCGTGGCCGCGTTTGCCATGATCTCGCTTCCTCTCCAGGCACCGGGACTGGCACTTGCAGTCGCCCTCTGGGGCCTGGCTTTCGGCGGAGTGCCGGTTGCCTGGTCGAATTGGGTGGCCCGCGCGGTTCCGGATCAAGCCGAAACCGCAGGCGGGATGGTCGTCGCCGCGGTGCAGTCGTCAATCGCCGCGGGCGCTGCGCTCGGTGGGTTGGTCTTCGGCTTTGGCGGCGTAATGGGCGTGTTCATCATCGCAGGCGCGGTGATGCTGCTGGCGGCTCTGATGATTGCGCTTCGTGTTCGAGTGGAATTGCCGAAGCCTGCCGGAGGCGAACTTTCAGGACATTCCCGACTTGCGCTTTGAAATCGAATGTCTGCGAGCGCGGCAATTCGGGGCCAGATGCCGCAAACCAGAGTAATCGCCGCGGGGCTGTCTCATTCTTCGCAGACAGCCCCCTACAGACTGCTATTTACACTCGCGGTTGTTGGACACCGTCGCAGGAGAGCAATGCTGTGCTTAGCTTGAAAAGCTCCTTGGACAGTTGCCATTTTCCTTCTACGGATCCTGGCATTGCACACTGATAGCGCCACATCAGTTGTTCCCATTCCTGCACTTTCAGGTTGCTGCCTTCCATGGCCGCCAAGCGCTCAAAAGAGAAGTCATCGCCTGCTTCCAAAAGCATGATCAAGCGATTTTGATAGCGCCAGATGGTCATGTCTTCCACACCCGCCAGGCGCAAATGATTCAACACCTCAGGCCACACCGCCTGGTGATGAATTTCATATTCCGCGATCAGCGCGGGGTCATCCTTGAGATCGAGTACTTGGCAATATCTCATTTTGGGCAGGCCGGGTCAGTGTCCAGTTGTTGGTCGGGCGCAGGGCGAGCGCAATCGATCCGATAAACAAGACAGGCGTTCATACCCATGATCAATTCGGTGCCCTCGCGTATCGATCGAGTCTCATGTTCATCCAGGTACTTGCGAGTCATCGCCCACCACGCGAAGTAATCCGAAGCAAGATTGATCACGGGCCAATCGCTGCCCCACATCACCCGCCGTGTACCAAATGACTCGAGGACGTTATCCATGTAGGGTTGCAGTGCCTGGGCACCGTCGCCTTGCGCGGCTTCAGTGAGCAGGCCCGACAGCTTGCAGTACACATTGGGCAGCGCTGCCAGACGCTGGAGGTCACGGGACCAGGGTTCGGTCTGCCGACTCGCGATATCCGGCTTTCCCGCGTGGTCTATCACGATCCTCAATGCACGATTACGCTCGGCCATGGCCACTACCCCGTCAAGGTGCTTGGGCAAAACCAGGACATCAAGACTGAGATCGTGCTCTACAAGTGCATCTAAAGCGGCTTGAATCTGGCCATCCTCGATCCAATTGTGGGCCGGCAGCGCTTGCAACATGGCACGCACGCCCTTGAATTTGGGGTGCCCCGCCAAGCGTGCTATCTCCCGTACTGCAGTGGTTGACGTCAGATCGATCCACCCCACTACACCCAAGATGCTGTCGTGTCGATCAGCCAACTCCAGCAAGAAATGTGTATCGCCCAAGTGAGGGTTCGATTGAACGGCGACGGTTCCATCGATGCCGCATTCGCGCAGGTGTCCAATCAAGTTGTCAGGCGTGAAGTCCTTGAAGATTGGGGCCAGGTCCGCCGAGGGCCAATCCCCATGGCCGCTGTCGAGGCGCCAGTAATGTTGATGGGCGTCGATGCAAAGCGTCATAGGGCACCTTGGGGCAGTGGCGCATCAGCATCGATCAACTCGCGCGCTTGAAGCGTCTTCCAGAAAGCCTCTGGGATGTCCTGCTCGAACCACGCGATACTCCGGTCGAGTTGCTGCGGCGTGCGTGTACCCACCACACAAGACACCACCGCGGGATGCGCCATGGGAAACTGCAACGCTGCCGCAGGCAGGGGCACCTCGAACTCTTCGCAGACTGTTTTCAGCGCTTGGACTTTCGCGATCACCGCGGCGGGCGCTTCGCCATAATCAAAGTGCGTGCCGCCGGCAAGAATGCCTGAATTGAATACGCCACCGACGACAATTGAATTGCCCTGTCCCAAGCATTTGTTCATCAGTGGTGCGAGGCTTTGCTGATCAAGCAACGTGTAGCGTCCGGCCAGCAATGTGCAGTCCAGCTGGCATTCGTTCATGCTGTCTTGCACGACCTCCCATTCGTTCACGCCCAAACCAATGGCCGCAATCGCTCCGCCCTCACGCAGGCTTTCGAGCGCCCGAAAGCCGCCGCCTCTGGTCAACTGATCCCAGTGAAACTGGTGTCGTTCGCCATGGGTAAGCCGCCCGATATCATGCACGTACAGGATGTCTATCCGGCAGACTCCTAGACGTTGGAGGCTATCTTCATAAGAGCGCATGATTGCGTCATATCCATAGTCGTACACTGGCCGGAAAGGCAGCGGATTGGCCCAGCCATCGTCCCCATTGCGTACTGAACCATCCGCGCGCAGCAGCCGACCGACTTTAGTGCTCAAGATAAAATCCGCTCGCGGGCGCTCGGCTAACTCAGTGCCGACCCGGCGTTCGGAGCGGCTGTATCCATAAAAGGGGGCCGTATCGTAGTAACGGATTCCCCGATTCCAAGCGGCTTGCAGCGTTTGCGTCGCCTGATCCGCGGACACCTCCCGGTAGAGGCCACCCACTTGTGAACACCCCAAGCCAAACACCCCTATTTCCAGCGAGCTTCCGGGAAGCCATCGTTTTTCGGAGATTTTCAAGTTCGCTCACTCCTTCCGATCAGTACAGGACGTTCCGAGCCTCTGCACTGTCGATGTTCGATTTATCGATCAGAAGTACGCCGGTATCGATGTTCTTGGGCACTGCGGTCCCTGCGATGACCTTGGCGACTGCGGTGACCGAATCGAGCCCCATCTTGTAGGAGCTTTGGACGATGATGGAATCGAGGGTGCCGTCCTTTACAAAGTTCTGCAGGTCTTCGTTACCGTCAAATCCGATGGCCATGAGTTTTCCGGCTTTTCCGGCTTGTGCGATACCGCGCGCCATTCCCACGGCCGTCGGCTCGTTGGCCCCATAAATACCTTTAAGATCGGGATTCGACGCCAGCACGTCGGTGGTTTGATTGAGCGCATTGGCCATCTGGGACTGGGAGTAAAACGGGCCCACGATAGTCAAGTTCGAGTGCTGCTTTATGTAGTTTATAAAGCCCCCCACTCGTCCAATCTCGGATCCCGCTCCAGGCACGTAGGACATCACTGCAATCTTGCCTGTCTTTCCCACTTTTTCGATCATGCGCTGCGCACAGAGCTCACCGGCCCTGGTGTTATCCGTCGAGAGAAAAGATTGATAATAAGCATCGCCGTCAGTAGAAATCGTTGAGTCGATGAGTACCACCGGGATATGCGCTTCCCACGCTTGTTTGATTGCAGGCACCAAGGCGTCCGGATCGGCAGCGGCCAGGACAATCCCGGAAACCTTGCGGTTGACCGCGTTGACCACCATGTTCACTTCATCCGCTACCGCCGACTCGGATGCGGGTCCCTGAAAGGTGACCGTCATGTTCGGCAATTCCTTTGCGGCCGCCTGGGCACCTTTTTGAACATTCTGCCAATAGTTGGAGTTTGCACTTTTAACGATAACCGCAATTTCTCCGTTATTTGCCAGCGTGGTGGTGGACGTGAACAAGACAGCCATGACGACCGCAATCAAGTTGAGCTTTTTCATCGAAATCGATTCCTTATTGTTGTCAGTGCTTTGGTTTATCTTTTTCGGTTTCTAAGTTGGTCGACACACACCGTCAGCAAGATGACCAGCCCGATGATGATCTGCTGGGTAAAGCTGGAGACACCCAACATGTTCAAGCCATTGCGCAAAATGCCGATGGTGAACGCACCAATGATGGTGCCGGACACGCTGCCGATACCGCCGGACAAGGAAGTACCACCAATGACCGCACTGGCAATGGCATCGAGTTCATACATGACACCTTCATTTGGCTGTGCGGAAACTAACCGCGACATCAGTACACAGCCCGTCAAACCCGCGAGCACACCGGACAATACGTAAGTGAACAAGGTCACCCGGTTAACATTTACTCCGGACAATCTTGCGGCTTCCACATTGGAGCCGACAGCGTAGATGTGTCGCCCCAGGCGTGTACGGCTCAAGATCATCCAAAGCCCGATGGCCAAGCCGATCATGATCACTACCGGGTATGGAATGCCGGGAAAAATGACATTCGGAAAGCCATTGGCACCGATGTTCTCTATACGAAAAAGCGTTCCATTACCCAGCGTACCGAACCCTTTGCCCAGCCCCGAGACAGGCTGCGCATCCGTCAGACGCAAAGCGAGCCCCCTGGCAACCAGCATCATCCCCAACGTGGCAATGAAGGGTGGAAGCTTCAATCGAGTGATGAAAACACCGTTGATGGCCCCGCACGTTCCGCCTACCAGCAGGCCGACCAGGATTCCAACAGGAATCGAGGCCCCGGCCTTGATGGCCAGCGCATTGGCTACACCTGCCAACGCCAATACCGAGCCCACCGAAAGATCGATACCGCCGGTGATAATGACAGCGGTAGCGCCAAGCCCAAGGAAAGCAATAGAGGTGACCTGCAGCGCCACGCTCATACCGTTGCCCATCGACAAGAACGCCTCGCTGGTACTCGCGAATACGACAATGAGGGCAAACAGGCTGGCCAAGGCGCCGAACTTTTGCAAAAGTTCTTTGCGTCGATCGGTATTGATAGCGTTTGCGGTGACGGGTTCTGCAGGCTTATCGATACTTAGGTCATTCATTTGGAATACCCCGACGCGTAGTGCATGATTTCTTCTTGTGATGTACTGCGGGCGTCAAGTTCGCCGGTTGCACGTCCCTCGTGGAAGACCAGGATTCGATCACTCATACCCAGTAGTTCGGGAAGCTCGGAACTGATCAGAACAATCCCGATGCCTTGCGACGCCAGCTTGTCCATGAGTTGGTAAATGGCATACTTCGCACCGACGTCTATGCCCCGGGTAGGCTCGTCGAAAAACAGAATCCTAGAGTTTCGAAACAGCCATTTACCGATGACCACTTTTTGCTGATTGCCACCCGAAAGATAGCGGGTAACCTGATTGGGCGAAGGGGTGCGGATGCCGAGGCTGTCGATGTAGCCGCGCGCGGCCTTGTCTTCATCCTTGAAGCGAATGAAGCCAAACGCGTTACACACCGCCCCCATGTTTGCCAACGTAATGTTGCTTGCAAGGGACATCTTCAAGGCCAGGCCGTCACTCTTGCGATCTTCTGACAGGTAAGCGATTCCGTGCCGGATAGCGTCCTGTGGTTTTTTGATCGTAACGGGTTTGCCAAAAAGCTCCAGACTGCCTGTGTCCAGAGGATCCGCGCCGAAAATAGCCCGTGCGATCTCAGTTCTGCCTGCGCCCATCAGCCCTGCAAACCCAAGAATTTCGCCCTTGCGAAGCTCGAAATCAATCGACTGGAACGCGCCTTTTCGACTGAAATTACTGACTTTGAGTAATACCTCTTTAGTAGGCACACTCGTTCGCAGAGGAAACTTTTCCTTCAACGACCGACCTACCATGTCAGCGACGATAGTATCGACCGTGGTGTCGCAGAACAGAGAAGTAGACACATAACAACCGTCTCGCATGACGGTGACCCTGTCGACGATATGTTGCATTTCGTCCAAGCGATGCGAGATGTAAAGCATGCCGACGCCCTGCGCTTTCAATTCTTTGATCACTCGAAAAAGCTGTGCCGTTTCCGTTTCAGTCAACGATGAGGTGGGTTCGTCAAGGATTAACACCCGTGCATTTAGCGACAGGGCCTTGGCGATCTCGACCATCTGTTGCTGGGCGACGGAAAGCTTGTTGACCAACTTGTCGGGATCAATATCGACCCCTAAACGTTGAAGACACTCACGTGTGTCTGAAAGCAGTTTGCGCCGATCAATGAAACCCAATCTCACCGGTTCTCTTGCCAAGTACACGTTTTCGGCAACCGACAGGTGCGGTACCAGATTCAGCTCTTGGTGGATGATTGCAATGCCAACCCGCTCGGCATCACTGACCGACTTAAACGTTCGCTCTTCACCCAGGTAGGTAATGGTCCCTTCGTCAGGAGTCAGTTGCCCGCTGATGACTTTCATCAGGGTCGATTTGCCGGCGCCATTCTCTCCGCATATCGCGTGCACCTCTCCTGCATTGAGGCTGAGTGAGACGCCGTTCAGCGCAAGCACCCCAGGGAAACGCTTGACGATGTTTTCCAGGCGCAGACAAGGGAGAGCCGAGGCTGGTTCAACGGCAGGCCCGGCGGCCCGAGAAGACGAGACATTCAAGGTGGCGTTCTCATTTATTTTTATTAAGGTCTACAGACCCATTAGAAAATGCACTCCCCGCAATCTACGCTTGAGAAAAATTATTGGCAAGACCAATTTAGTATTTGCAAAATTGGACAGACCAGTTTGAATTCTGGAAGATCAGGACGATTTCCGTGGTCGAAGTCATCGAACCATCGGAGTCGAACTGATCCCGGAAAAGCCGGGCTAATTCGACACGATACTTTTCGCCTCAAGAAACGCTTCCAGCCCAAGGACGCCGAACTCCCGCCCGACACCGGACTGCTTGACCCCGCCGAACGGCGCAAGCAGCTCTGGTGCGATTCTGTTGATCAACACCGAGCCGGCCTGCAGCCGGGCCGCCAGGCTTCGCGCACGTTCCGGTTGCCGGGAAAACACATAGGCCTGCAAGCCGTAGATACTGGCGTTGGCGATGTCGATCGCCTGCTCTTGCGAGTCATACGCAATGATCGATAGTACCGGGCCAAAAATCTCCTCTTGCGCGATGTCCATGTCACTGTTGACGTCGGCAAAGACCGTGGGCCTGACGAAATAGCCTTTGTCCAGGCCCATCGGTCTGCCCTCGCCACCGGTGATCAGCCTTGCGCCCTGCGTCTGCCCGCGGCGGATGAAACCTTGAACACGGTCGAATTGGGCCCGATTGACCAGGGGCCCGATTACGGTGGTCGGATCCTGCGGATTGCCGACGACCATCGCTGCGACCAGCCCTTTCACGCGGTCAATGATGTCCTCGGCGTGCGCGCGCGGCACCAGCAGACGCGTGCCGGCAACACAGGCCTGACCGTTGTTCATGAACGCCGCATTCAGTGCCAGGGGAATGGCAGTGTCGAGATCGGCGTCATCGAGGACGATAGAGGCCGATTTCCCCGTGAGCGACAGACTCACTCGCTTCATGGTCTCGATACCGGCGCGGGCAATGAGCTTGCCGGTCGCGGTGGACCCGGTGAATGAAATTTTCGCAATGTGTGGGCTGGTGCTGATTTCGTCACCGACATCACTACCGCGCCCCAATAGAATGTTAAAAACCCCCTTGGGCAAATCAGCGCGATGCAACGCCTGGGCAAGCACGTCGGTCTGCAGAGGACTCAACTCGCTCGGTTTGATGACCGAGGCACAGCCGGCCGCAATGGCCGACGCCAATTTGCTGCATATCGTCCCGGCGGTGCTGTTCCAGGGGGCAATCAGCGCCGCGACTCCAACGGGCTCCATCACCACGCTGGCGTCACCGACCGAACGAACCAGGTCATAGTTTTTCAACACCTGCGCCGCATTGGCAAATGACAGAGAAGCGTAGCGACTGACCCATTGCGCACGCGCAAACGGCGCGCCGTACTCTTCGATGGCGGTATCGCGAATTTCATTTGCGCTCGCCAGAACGGCAGCCTGCAACCGCTCGAGCATGTCGATACGCTCAGCCTTGGAGGTGCGGCCCATCGCGACTTGAGCACGCGAAGCCGCCGCGATGGCACGCCTGGCATCTTCACGATCAGCCAAGGTGACCGTCCCGATGACCGCCTCGGTCGCCGGGTTGATGCATTGCACCGTTTCATTTCCCTGAACGCAAACGAATGCTCCGTCAATGTAACTATGATTGATCTTCCACATCATGGCGTACCTGATCGACTGCGGTTTCCCCGCGATGAGCACCAACGCCGGGTATGCCCAGGCGTTGGTCAGGTGGAATAAAACTCGCGCGGCTCAACCCGGCATCGGCTCACGGCTGAAGGCTTGCACCTCCCGCACCAGACTTTGTGCTGCCATCATCACTAGCTGCCGGCCTTTTTCCGGTGACGCTTGCGCCGGGTCCGATCCCATGCGGCCATCCGGATGACGGGCGCGGAAATCGACAGCCTCTCGAATGGGGCCCCAATTGGCGATCTGTGGCGAGTAGTCAGCCGACTTGATGGCGTCAGGATAGGCCCACTGGGTCACGGCAATTTCCGAAGGCGTCGCATGAACGCCGTGTCCTGTCGGGAACTGGTCTTTCGCCAGCTCATTGATGCCTTCCAGATCCCACCAGTTGCACAACTTCAAGGCGAAACCGGCCGGGCGACGTGCAAAACTCGCTTCGGCGTAGAGCTCCGAGAACGCCGCTTCAATCGACGCGATGTTGCCGCCGTGGCCATTGAGAAAAAAGATTTTCTCAAAGCCGTGGGCAGCCAGGGAGCGAGTCCAGTCACCGATGGCGGCGATGAATGTCGAAGGCCTGAGCGAGATCGTTCCCGGGAAACCAAGATGATGCTGGGCCATTCCGATGTTGAAGGTCGGGGCAATCAGGATTTCCGCTGCCTCATGCGCCTGATGGGCGATGATTTCGGGGCACATCCAATCCGTCCCCAGCAGTCCGGTAGGCCCGTGCTGCTCGTTGGAACCAATCGGGATGACGACGGTACGACTGCGCTGGAGAAATTTTTCGATTTCGACCCAGGTCGATTGATGTAAAAGCATCTGCGTTCTCTCTATTGAAAGGTTCCTTGCGGAACACGATGGGTGTGAAGTTCAAAGCGCCCGTTCAACCTGCGGGGCATCCAAAACCCGGGCGCGATGCACCAGCGGTTTGCTTGCGATGATCACGAATGCGGCGCACAGAAACACGCCGCCGACAACGACGATGCCAGGGTTCATGCTTGCCGTTGATGTCTTTGCCCAACCGATCACCGCAGGGCCCCAAAAACCGCCACACAGACCGATGGTGTTGATCAGAGCGATGCCGCCCGCTGCCGCTTCACCCTTGATGAGTTCAGAGGGCATCGCCCACAAGACCGTGTAGGCCATGAACATCATGGCGATCGCCAGCGTCAGCAGAACCATTGATAACATCAGGTTCCCATCGGCAACAGGATACAAAAGTATCAGTATCGCCCCGACGCCTGCCGGAACCGCGCAGTGGTAACGGCGCTCGCCGAAACGGTCCGAGCGGCGCCCGATCCAGTACATGCCTGCTGCCGCTGCCACATAGGGCATGGCGGCGCACCAACCCAGCTGCATCATGTCGTGGATGCCTTGCGCCTTAAGGATCGCCGGGAGCCAGAAGCTCATGGCGTAGATAGAAAAAATGATGCAGAAGTAGGCGCATGCCAGGACGTAGATCCTGCGATCGCGCAACACGGCTCTGAATGAGTGGGAGCCGCCCTGGGAAGCGCCCAGTTCACGCTGCAGCATTTGCTTTTCCTCCACGCTCAGCCAGCGAGCCTCGGCGGGATGGTTGCAAAGGTAAAAATAAGCAAAAGCACCGAGCAACACGCAGGGCAAACCTTCGATCAGGAACATCCATTGCCACCCCGCAAGGCCACCCACGCCTTCGAACGTGGAGATCAACCATGCCGAAAGCGGACCGCCAACAATGCCGCCCGCCGGACCCGCGATGAACACGATCGCAATGGCCCGGGCCATGCGCTTGGGGCCGTACCAGCAAGACAGGTAATAAATCATTCCCGGCGCGAAACCGGCCTCAAAAACACCGAGCAGAAACCGCATGGCGTAGAACATCGGCACGTCGCGCACGAATAGCATGCAGGCCGATGTGATACCCCATAACACCAGAATGCGACTGAAGGTTTTCCTCGCCCCCACTCGCGGCAGCATCAGGTTGCTGGGTAGCTCGAACAGCACATACCCCAAAAAGAACACACCTGCGCCGACACCATAAGCGGCGTCGGACAGCCCAAGGTCGTTTTGCATCTGCAGTTTGGCAAAGCCGACGTTTATGCGATCCAGATAGGCGAAGACGTAGCAAACGAACAAGAGTGGCAACAGGCGCCAATTCAGTTTGCGGTACAACGTTGCGAGGGTGGCATTGTCTGCGGCGGGCACGATGGTCGACATGCGAGTCTCCAACTTTTCTTGTTGAGCTGACGTGTCGAAAGATGTTGCGCCGACAGCGCAAATAGCAGCAAGAGCAACTATGTTCGTGTACCGTTGCCCTACAAGCAACACACAATCTCGACGGACACGGCTCATGCGCGAAATCAACCAGCAACGCTTGCGGTATTTTCATGAGGTGCTGACCCATGGATCGATCCGTGGCGCGGCAGACAGCATCAACACTTCTCCATCAGTGATCACGCGTCAGATCAAACTGCTGGAACAAGAATTGGGCACGCGGCTGTTTGAACGCCAGGCTCGTGGCGTACAGCCCACCGAGGCTGCCGCGCACCTGCTGGAATTCTGGCGCGGCTATCGATCGCACCAGGAAAAGCTTGAAGACCGGCTCCAGGCGATCAAGGGGCTACAGCTGGGACACGTACGCGTCGTCATCAGCGAAGGCTACGTCGATACGTTGGTTGACCACGTGCTCGCGCCGTTCTGCAAACAGTACCCCAAGCTCGATATCAGGCTGGACATACTGCCCGTCGACGACGTCCTCAACGAGATCGCGGAAAATCGCGCGCATATCGGCCTGGCCTACAACCCCCCTCCCCATGCTCACATCGACTATCAAGCGACCTCCCGTCAGCCCGTGATGCTGCTGGTTCGCCCGGACCATCCATTGGCCTTGAAAGGGGCAATGGCAACCGTCGCCGACTTGCTGGACTGCCAACTGGTGCTGACCCCGACCACCTTCGGTATCGGTCATGCGCTGAAAATGCTCGAGTACGCCGAGAAGATCGAGATCCGTCCGGCGCTGGTCAGCAACTCGTTGGCCGCCCTCAAGCGCCTTGTTGCATCCGGCGAGTTTGCGTCGTTGCTGGGCGAGGTGGCGGCCTATCGGGAAATCGCCCAGGGCAGCCTCGCGGCCGTGGCCGTCGACCATCCACTGTTCCAAGGGGTCGAGGCAAAACTGCTGGTCAAATCCGGACGCCCGCTGGCGGCCCCCGCTCAAGAACTGCTGAACTGGATGTTGCAGCGTTTGCCGATGTTCGCTTCCGGGGAAGGACAAAAGCAATTGATCGATTGTGCAGTGGTTTGATTTTGTCTCTGGGGATCCGCCAGTGGGTGTAACCGCTCGATGGCCAAGCAGACTGGCGACTGACGGCTCCTCACATCATCGTCACGCAACCGCCGTTGCAGCCGTTCTGGAACGCC
Source organism: Pseudomonas sp. R151218B TE3479 (assembly GCF_053629195.1). NCBI lineage: Bacteria > Pseudomonadati > Pseudomonadota > Gammaproteobacteria > Pseudomonadales > Pseudomonadaceae > Pseudomonas > Pseudomonas sp. R151218B TE3479. The sequence goes on along the minus strand of NZ_JBRJHV010000001.1, from coordinate 3,620,820 downwards.
AGGCAAAAACCAGCACCATCAGCAGCCCCAGCCCCGCCATTGCCGCTCCGGCCAGGGAAATCGCCGGATACCCCAACCCGGTATTGATCACCGCTCCGCCCAGCGCCGCACCTATCGCGTTGCCAAGGTTGAAGGCACCGATGTTCACTGCCGAAGCCAGATTGGGTGCGTCCTTGGCGGCTTCCATCACGCGCATTTGCAGCGGAGGTACCAAGGCAAAACTGGCGATGCCCCAGATCAAGATGGCAACCGCAGCCGGCAGCGGCCAACGCATCAGGACGGTGAACGCCAGCAAGACGAGAATCAGCACGCTCAGTGAAACGATCAGGGTGCGGTCTATCGAGCGGTCGGCGGCCTTGCCACCCCACATGTTGCCCAGCGTCAACCCCACACCGAACAGCACCAGCATGGCGGTGATGTAAGCGGTGGACCCGTGGGTCTCGTTACTGAGGATCGGCGCGATGTAAGTGAAGACGGTAAACATTGCACCCGAGCCGACGACGGTCAGGGCCAACGCCCCCAACACCGGGCCACGGCCCAGTACCCGGATTTCAGCCAGCACACCGACGCCTTGCGACATTTTCAGGTTGGGCAAGGCGAACCACAGCGCGGCCATGGTCACCCCGCCGAGGCCGGTGATACCCCAGAATGCCGTGCGCCAGCCGAACAGTTCGCCAAACCAGGTGGCCAGCGGCACGCCGCCGATGGTCGCCAGGGTCAGGCCCATGAACATGGCCGCAACCGCCCCGGCACGTTTGTCCGGGGCGACTACGCTGGCGGCGACGATGGAGCCCACGCCAAAGAACGCACCGTGGTTCAGTGAGGTCACCACCCTGGCGACCATGAGGCTGTAGTAATCGGTCGCCAGGGCTGACATCAGATTACCCAGGGTGAAAATCGCCATGAGTCCGATCAGCAAATAGCGCCGAGGGATCCTGCCGGTGGTCAGGGTCATCAGCGGCGCGCCGAGCAGGACGCCCAGGGCGTAGGCACTGACCAACAGACCGGCGGCGGGAATGGAAACGCCGAGATCCGCAGCGATGCCCGGCAACATGCCCATGGGGGCGAACTCGGTAACGCCGATGCCAAAGGCACCGATGGCGAGTGCGACAAGTGGTGGATTGATACGCATGGTAGGCTCCTTATCTATGCCGCCAATGCTACGATCCAGTCTTTTCAGGCGGTAGATAGCATTTCTGGCAATCACCTTTGCGTAAGAGGCACAAATGGACTTCAACGGCAGGTCAGGTGAAATGAGCGTGTTCGCCACCGTGGCGCAGGAAGGCAGCCTGTCAGCCGCCGCGCGTGCATTGGGGCTGACACCCTCGGCGGTCAGTCGGATCATCGCGCGTACCGAACAACGCCTGGGTACCCGCCTGCTGTTGCGCACCACCCGGGCGATCGCCTTCACCGCCGAGGGCGAGGCTTTCCTGCGCGGCGCCCGGCGTATCCTGGCCGACATGGACGAGGTCGAAGAAGCCATCGCCGACCAGGGCGTACCCAGGGGCCGATTGCGGGTCAGCGCCGCTCTTGGTCATGGGCGGCAGGCCATCGTTCCTTTGGTGGCAGCATTCAGCGCCCGCTACCCGAACATTGTCGTCGACCTCACCCTCGGCGACGAAGTCGTCGACATTCTCGGCGGCCAGGCCGACGTGGCGGTACGCTTCGGCCATCTGCCGGACAGCCCGCTGACCGCTCGCAGGATCGGCGACACCGGCCAGGTCGTAGTGGCATCGCCCGAGTACCTGCAGCGCCACGGTATCCCCCAGGAGCCCGAAGACCTGCTACGACACAACTGCCTGCGCTTCAACTTCCGGCGTGCCGAACCCAACTGGCCGTTCATCCGCGACGCAAGGGAGTTTTCCCTGAAGGTCAGTGGCAACATCGAATGCAGCAGTGGTGAAGCACTGGCACAATTCGCACGAGTAGGTGCCGGCATTGCCCGTATCGGCGAATTCACCGTGAGCGAGGATCTGCAGCGCGGTGACCTGATACCGCTGCTGGAAGCCTGGAACCCAGGCGACCGGGAACCGATTCACGTGGTGTTCGCAGGGGGCTCGGCAATGCCGGCGCGGGTGCGGGTGTTCGTGGATTTCCTGCTGGAACATCACAGGATGTGAGCGGTGGCATCACCGAAAGCGACCGTGATCACACGCGCACCTTTCCATCTGGCAAGCTGCGCCCCTAGATGCCCTATCACTCTGCAACCAGGAGCCTCTTCACCTCGGCGACAATCGAGGCTATGTCGAATGGCTTGGGCAGCACGGCATCAAACAAATCCGATCTCTTCATACCCACGTGAGCCTGGGCGCCGCTCATCAAGATGATCGGCAAACCTTTGACGGACGGCAGGGCTCGCACGGCCGTGGCGAATTCAAGACCATCCATGACCGGCATCATGAAGTCAGTGATGATCAGGGCTGGACGTTCTCTTTCCAGCACTTCCAGTCCCTTTTGACCATTGCTGGCTTTTACGACCATGAAGCCCTCGTCCTCTAGCGCAAAACTGAGGATGTCAGCGATCAAATACTCGTCGTCGACGACCAGGATGGTGGTCATGTTAATTCAACCCGCTCAAAGACTTATGAAATTGAACCAGGCAATGACTCAGCTGCGACTGAAGGTTCATTTTTCAAAGCCTTTTCAAGGAAAACATCTTGATCCCGGATGACCACCTCGAATCGCGAGGGGTCATAAGCGCTGTCTCGTACCTTAAGAATGGAGAGCGTCCTTCTTAGTTCAGAGCGATCCTCAAGGAAGCGCATGAGCATCAGGTTATCGACGATGCTGGACAGGTCCGAGTTCGGTGAACTGACCTCGGAACCGAATAAATCTCGCATCTCCCAAGAGGCGAACACCGTAACGCCCCGGGATCGCAGCTCGTTCATCAGCGCACTGTAGAAATCCGTAATCCGCGCCGGATTTGTCGAAGTCCGCGTCATGCCGCTCAGGCTATCGATGAACAGGCGCTTGATACCCTTTTCCTTGACGATGTTCAGCAGCCGTGCGCCGAGTCCATCCAGCAAGCCTTCGGTGGTGGGCTGCCAGGCAATGCTCAACGCACCGCTTTTTTCCATGTCTTCGATATCGATGCCCAGGGAGAGGCCTTTGAGGCGCAGTCGCTGCGGGCTTTCATAGAATCCAAAATGCAAGCCAGGAGCATCTGTCGTCGACTTGGCGAGGAATTTGAGACCCAGCGTCGTTTTACCAATCCCCGAAGGACCGATGACCAGGGACACGCTGGAGCTGTGCAAGCCCCCGCCCAATATGTCATCCAGGGAATCAATCCCGCTGGCAATACGCGTCATGTCGGCACTGTCGGGGGCGGAAGGACGGCTGTAGAGGCTTTCCAGGCGCGGATAGACAACCAAACCGTCGTCGTTGATTTCACATTCGTGAAGACCGGTCAGCGCACTGCTGCCGCGTGTCTTGCGCAGTTGAATGCGCCGTACAGAACGCGTGCCGAACAGCTCTTCGCCCATTTCGATGACACCGTCCACCATCGTGTGCTCGGGGCTACCGTCGTCGAGCCGCGAACTGGTGAGGAACAACACGGTGCAACCGGCGAAAGCGGCATGTCCCTGCAGCTCTGAGATGAACTTCTTGGTGTCGATAGGCGAATCGGCCTTGGAGCGCGCATTGAGCAGACCATCGACAACCATCACGGTCGCCTTTTGCCGACTGATCTCCCGTCGAAGCAGTTTCACGACTTCATCCAGGCCTTCGTTTTCCAGCGTGTCGAAGGCGCTGACAAATTGGATTTCGGCGCCGACTTTGGATGAGTCGAAAAAGCTCAGCGTAGAAAGAAACTGGAAAAGTCGATCATGTGATTCGGCCAGCAGCGTGGCGACTAAAACACGTCCGCCACTGCGGGCATGATGGAATCCAAGTTGGTTCGCGAGGATCGTCTTGCCTGAACCTGGGCGTCCTTGGATTATGTATGAAGCACCCGCGACCAGCCCTCCCTGGAGCAGCGCGTCGAGTCCTTCGATTCCGCTTTGAAGGCGTTTTAGCTTTTCCACAATGCGACCCTGATCAGAAAAAACAGGCTGTTAAAGCCGAATGGATGGGATGCTAACGCCATTTCCACTCCGGAGCCATTCAGGCTGAATGGAAAGTTGGCTTGGGGTCGCTCGCCTTGGACCGATACGACTCCACCGACAACGCCCGACCGGTACCCGCGGCGTCTTCAATAAGCGCTCAAAACAAGGCATCCAATACCCGGTAATAGCTGATCCCGGCAGCAAGATAAAGCCGCTGCAACGCATGAAACGGAACTCGCCGCAGTGGCATGACCGGGAACGGGAAGTCCTGCGTCGCCCCTGAGAGCTTCGCGGCCAGATGCTTGCCTAACGCCGTGGACAGGGCGATGCCGCGGCCGTTGTAGCCGAGCAAGACCGACAGCCCCGGTGCCGGATCATGCACATGAGGAAGAAAACTTTGCGTCAGCGCGACCCGACCACTCCAGCGGTACTCGACAGGCACATCCGCCACTTGCGCAAACAGCGCCCCCAGCGAACGCTCCAGGTGCGCCCAGTCACGCTGCCGGGAAGGTTCCGAGAACGGTCCTCGCCCTCCCAGAAGCAAACGGCCCTGGGCATCCAGCTTGAAGTACAGCAGCAAACGCCGTGAGTCCGAACAGACCTCGCCACCGGGCAGGATGGTCTTGCGGATCGCCGGCGGGAGCGGACGGGTCGCGATGATGAAGCTGTTGGCCGCGACGACGGTCTGGCGCAACCCGGGCCACAGGTCGTCGGTATAGCCATCGGTGGCCAATAACACCCGTTGCGCACTGACCTTGAATCCTTGCGCGGTGGACAACAGCCAGCCTGATCGCTGCCGCTGCAGCCCCGTGACGCGGCTGTGGCCATGGATCATTGCGCCCTGCCCCACGGCGGCCTTTGCCAGGCCACGGGCATAACTCAATGGATGCAAGCTGCCGGCCCGTGGATCGACCCACCCCCCCAGGTAATTCTCGGTACCGATACGTTGGCTGACCGAGGCCCGGTCCAACAGCTCCACCTTGACGCCTCGGCGTTGCCATTGCTCGGCGCGCTGCTCGATGGTCTTCATCGCGGTGGTTGAACAGGCCGGTTGAATCCAGCCTTTCTGGGTGGCATCACACTCGATCCCGTACTGGCGAATCAGCGCAAACACTTCGTCAGCGGCTGACCCGGCCACCTCGATCATCGCTTCGGCACGGGCCGGGCCAAACTTGGCGAGCAATTGATCCGGGTCGAACTTCAGCCCGGGAATCACCTGCCCGCCGTTGCGCCCCGACGCGCCCCAGCCTGGCTCCCCCGTATCCAGCACACAGACGCTGACACCCGCTTCGGCCAATCGTAAAGCCGTCACCAAACCGGTATAGCCAGCCCCCACGATGGCCACATCCACTTGCTTGTCTTCGGCCAAGGCCGGGGTTTGCACCGCCGGTGTGGCCGTCGCGGCCCAGAGCGAGGCCGGCAGTTGCGGGGCGAAAGGTGCATTCATGCCGGCACCTCCCCGCTGTGGTTGAGCAGTCGGCGAAGAAAGTCCTGTGTGCGAGGATGCGTCGGCGTACTCAGTACTTCCCCGGCGGGTCCTGACTCGACGATCTTGCCGCTGTGAAGAAAACAGACCTTGTCGGCGACGTCTCGAGCGAAGGCCATTTCGTGCGTCACCACGATCATGGTCATGCCCTCATCGGCCAGATTGCGCATCACCGCCAACACTTCGCCGACCAACTCCGGATCGAGGGCCGAGGTTGGTTCGTCGAAGAGGATCGCCTGGGGGTTCATTGCCAACGCCCGGGCAATGGCGACACGTTGCTGCTGCCCCCCGGAGAGTTCATCCGGGTAGGCATTCATCCGATGGGACAAGCCGACCTTTTCCATGAGCGCCTCGGCATTCTTGCGCGCCACCTGAGGGTTCTCCTTCTTTACATAGATCGGCCCTTCCATGACATTTTCCAGGGCCGTGCGGTGCGGGAACAGATTGAAGCGCTGGAAGACCATCGCCACCCGAGTGCGAATGTCGTGGATGCTCCTGGCATTGCGGTCGACACGTTCATCGCCGATCAGGACCTCGCCCTGGTCATAACTTTCCAAGCCGTTGATGCAACGCAGCAACGTGGACTTCCCCGACCCCGAAGGGCCAATCAGGCACACCACTTCACCGCTCTTGACCTGCAAATCGATGCCTTCGAGGACCGGCACGCTGCCGTAACGCTTGTGAATGCCCTTGATCTCGATCATGACGTTCTCCGGGTGCTGAAGCGTGCTTCCAGACGACGCAGCGCAAAGGACAGCGGCAGGCTCATCGCCAGGTAGAGCAATGCCACCAGGGTGTAGACCGTCATGTTCTCGAAGGTCGAAGAGGCGATCAGTTGCCCCGCGCGAGTCATCTCGGCCACGGTGATGGTGGAGACCAGCGACGAGTCCTTGAGCATCATGACCAGGGTGTTGCCGTAAGGCGGCAAGGCGATGCGGAATGCCTGGGGCAGCACCACTCGCCGCATCACCATCGCACCGCGCATCCCCAAGGATTCCGCCGCCTCGATCTGCCCTTGCTGGATCGCCTGGATACCGGCCCGGAAGTTCTCCGCCTGATAGGCCGAATAAGCGATTCCCAGGCCAATGACACCGGCTTGCATGGCCGTCAGTTGAATGCCGAATTCCGGCAGGACGAAATAGATATAAAACAGCTGCACAATGATCGGCAGCCCCCGGATGATGTTCACCACGCTGATGGCGAACAACGCGATCGTACGTATTTTCGAGACCATCATCAGGGCCAGGAGCAGGCCGATCAGCGAGCTGAGTACAAACGACCCGGCCGTCACTTGAAGAGTGACCACCGCCCCTTTGAGCAAGATAGGGAGGAAGTCCAACGCATTCTGGAGAATCATAAAAGCTACCCACGGAACAATGAGTGGACCCGCCCGCCATCGCAGGCGGTCGACAAAACCATCAGTTGAGCTTCCACTTCTCGATGATCCGTTCGAGGGAACCATCAGCCTTGATCGCAGCGATGCCTTTGTTGACCTGCTCCAGTGTTGCGCTGTCGCCCTTGCGCACGATCAGGCAAACGTCCCCCACCACCACCGGCTGATAGCTCTGTACCAGGTGCACCTTGTTCTGGGTGCCCTGGGCCAATTGGTAGGCGACGATCGGGCGATCGGCGAAACCCGCCTTGATACGACCGAGGGCCAGGTCGCGCATCAGGTCGGGGATCGAGTCATAGCCACGGACTTCCTTGAAGACGCCACGCTTGTTCAGCTCATCGATGAACACGGTGCCGACCTGGGCGCCGACAACTTCGCCGGCAAAATCCTCCATGCGGGTGTACGCGGTCTGGTCGTCGGCCTTGACGATCAGCCCCTCGCCATAGGTGAAGACTGGATCGGAATACTGCACCACCTTTTCCCGCGCCGGCGTGCGGAGCATGGCGGCAGAAATCAGGTCGATCTTGTTTGAAGTCAGTGACGGGATCAGCGAGGCGAAGGTGGTCTGCTGGATCTCCACCTCGAAGCCGCCAGCCTTGGCCACCGCCTGCGCGGCGTCGATCATCATGCCCTGAATACTCTGGCTCTTGACGTCGAGAAAGGTGAAGGGAATCCCCGTTGCGGTTGCGCCGACCTTGTAGACGGGCTCGGCGACGGCGTTGGCTGAAGCGATGCCAGCAGCCAGGGCAACAACGAACGTGAGTGCACGAAAGCGAGTAAGCATGGCGTATCTCCCATTGGACGCTTTTATTGTCTTAAGTCCGGTAAGGGTTGCCCCATAGGAATGGCAGGAGGCTCAAAATGACTGTAAAGCGATTTACAAAAATCGTAAAGAGATTTATAAGTATCGAATATCGATACTCAAAGCGCAGAATATAAGGATTTCCATGAGCGATACCCCTCATCCGCTGTTCAATCAGTCATTGGAAAAAGGCCTGGCGGTGCTGCGAGCGTTCAACGCAGCCCGGCGCACGATGAACCTGGCGGATATCGCTCAAGCGGCAGAGATCAATAAAAGCTCGGCGCAACGCATGATCCATACCCTCGAAGAGCTGGGTTATGTGCGCAAGCACCCGCAGACCAAACGCTTTCAGTTGACCCCGAAGGTCATGGAGATCGGCTACAACTACTTGGCCGCCGACACATTGGTGGACGTGGCCAACCCGTTCCTTGCCGAGTTGGCACAGGCTACCGGGGAAACGACTAACCTGACCGAGCCCGACGGGCTGGACATGGTGTACGTGGCACGCTTCGTGGCGCCGAAATTCATCCCTATCCACATGCCCATCGGCAGCCGGATCCCGATGTACTGCACCGGTTCCGGACGGGCCTTCCTGAGTGCCCAGCCCGACGACGAACTCGTTGCCGCACTGCAAGCCAGCGAGCGCAAACGCCATACCCAGTACACCCTGACCGAGATCGACGACATCATCGAGCAGATCGAGACCACACGGCGCAGGGGCTACGCCACGAACAAGGAAGAGTTGTTTCTTGGCGACATGGCCATCGCCGCGCCGATCATTGGCAGCCAGGGCCTGCCGGTCGCAGCCGTGCATGTGGTGGTGCCAACAAGTCGCTGGAGCATGGAGGAAGCCGAGCGCAAGCTGGCGCCTGCAGTGATCGAATGTGCACGGGCGATTCGCTCTTCGATACGAACCCTTTAGCAGATTGACCCCATGGACAGCCGCCGTTTCCCTTGCACAAATCCAACTATGACCGCCGTCACTTAGAGGGTCGGACTGCGCATACTGGATGGGGTGATTGAACCGCAGGATAGTTCAACTGGGCGCCCTTCCAACGGAACACGCCGGAGCAGGTAGCGGTGTTTGAACGAGAACAGCGCCAACGGTGTGATGGTGCAACTTACCTATCACTGGGGTTGCCGCCAAGGTTCGTGAGTGACTACCCCATAAACATCAAACCGAAGCCTTCAGATCCACCCCCAGTGCCTGGGCAAAAGCCTTGACCAAGGGGCTGCGCACAGTGTTGTGACGCAGTATCAGACTGAACGGCGTGACGATGTTGATCAGGTCCGGACACACGGCGCGAAACTCTCCCCGCGCCACCATCGATGCGGCGTAATGCTGGGGCAGGAACCCGAGGAAACGCCCCGTCTTGATCAGCAACGCCACGGCTTCCACTTGGGTGGCCGAGGCGGAAAAGCTGTCGTAGTGCGCAAATTTCAGTTTATCGCGATGAATCGCGTAGCGATGGTTGACGCATTCGTACTCCTTGAGCACATGTTCCCCCATGTCCTCGTCCGCCATGGAGAACAACGGGTGGCCAAGTGCGCAATAGACCTGCGAACGTTCTTCATAAAGTTCGTAGTAATCGAACTCTTCGCGTTTTTGATAAATCGGTACGATCCCCGCTACCAACCGCCCTTCAACGACACCTCTTTCGACTTCATCGAGTTGTGAAGCCTGAAGTTGAAACCGGACCTTGGGCGACTGTTCATTCATTTGCCTGAGCGCAGCAACTAACGGGGAATTATCATCCGAGATAGTATTATCAATAACCCCCACACCAAGATCACCAACAAGTTCGTTTTGCGCTGAACTAAGGCGATCACGAAAGTTGTCGACCGAGGCAAATAAGTCTATCGACGCCTGATACACCAGGCGCCCTTCTTCCGTCAGGTGAAAGCCCTCGCGCCCGCGTGTGCAAAGGCGCATCCCGATACGGATTTCCAAGTCGGAAATCTGTTTGCTGATGGCTGCCAGCCCCACGTTCAGCTCATTTTGTGCAGCACTGAAGCCTCCCGCCTCGACCACGGCCTTGAACACTTTGAGCAATTTGAAGTCCAGCCCGCTGAGGGCCAACGGTGCCCTTTGCGGGGTTCTTGGCGGCGGGTTTCCGGAATTGGAAAGTGGGGTTTCCATAATGCTTATTTACCTCTGGCGCGCTATTCAACAACCTGTGCCCAACAACAAGAACAAGCTGGTCCAATAATAATGAACACAGAAAACCAAGCTTGGCAACCGCCAATAAATCCCGAACGTCAGCGCCAAAACGCTGGTCGCGAAACATCAAAAGCTGACAGTTTGATCAGCGCTCGAACCGATGCAACTGCCCTCTTGAAAACTGCTCTGGCCTGACTTCGCTCGCTGATTTTCGTAGCGACGTCGTGGCCTGGAGTAACTGTTTCAGTTCGCGTAACCGACGAGGAAAACAACAATGTCTCAAACCACCGACCGACTCTGGGGTGCTCGCTTCAAATGCGGCCCTTCCGAAGCCTTGGCGGCCCTGTCCCGTTGCCCTGAGCGCTATTTCCGGCTCACCCCGTACGACCTCGCCGGCTCCAAGGCCCATGCCCGGGAATTGCAGCGCGCCGGACTGCTGAGCGAACAAGAAACCCAGGCCATGCTCGACGCCCTGGAACGCATCGGCGCGGACTATCGCGCCGGGAGCATCGCCCCGACCCTGGATGATGAAGACGTCCACACGTTCATCGAGCGCCTGCTGACCGAACGGCTTGGCGCCCTGGGTGGCAAGCTGCGTGCCGGCCGTTCGCGCAACGACCAGACCGCCAATGACCTGCGGCTGTTCCTGCGTGACCACGTACGCACCGTGGCCGTTGAAGTGTTGGGCCTGCAACAGGCGCTGGTGGAACAGGCCGAGCAACACATCGAAAGCATCTGTCCCGGCTTCACCCACCTGCAACAAGCGCAACCGATCGTGTTTGCTCACCACCTGCTGGCCCACGCCCAGTCGATGCTACGCGACGTACAGCGGTTGATGGACTGGGACGCACGGACGTCGCTGTCGCCACTCGGTGCGGCGGCCATGGCGGGCTCGGCGATCGCTCGCCTACCTCAGCAATCGGCAAAGGAAATGGGCTACAGCGGCGTCTGCGAAAACTCCATCGACGCCGTGGCCAGCCGCGATCATGTCGCCGAGTTTCTGTTCATCGCCAGCATGCTCGGCATCAATATCTCGCGCCTTGCCGAAGAGTTCTGCCTGTGGTCGTCGCGGCAATTTCGCTGGGTCGCACTGGACGATGCCTACGCCACCGGCAGCTCGATCATGCCGCAGAAGAAGAATCCGGACATCGCCGAACTGGCACGAGGCAAGGCCGGTCGCCTGATCGGCAACCTGACCGGCCTGCTCTCCACGCTTAAATCCTTGCCACTGTCCTACAACCGTGACTTGAGCGAAGACAAGAACGGCGTGCTCGACAGCGTCGACACGCTGCTACTGGTGCTGCCCGCCATGGCGGGCATGGTGGCGACCATGAAAGTCAACGTCGAGGAATTGCGCCGCCAGGCACCGCTGGGCTTCACCCTCGCCACCGAAGTTGCCGATTGGCTGGCGGTGCGCGGCGTGCCGTTCAAGGAAGCTCACGAAATCACCGGTGCGTTGGTCCAGGCGTGCGAGAAACACGACATCGAACTGTGGGAGGCCTCCCCCGCTCTGCTGGCGGAAATCGATCCGCGCCTCACCCCAGAGGTACGCGAAAGCCTGACCCTCGAAGCCGCCATCGCTGCACGCAATGGCTGGGGCGGGACCGCGCCACAACAGGTACGCGAACAGATCGGGCGCTTGAAAACCGCCCTCGCCACCCAGCAGCAATGGACCGAGGACTATCAGGGCTTCCGCCTCTGAACAACACACCGAACCTGTGGGAGCGAGCTTGCTCCCACAGCGATAGCGCCGAAACCGAGTACGGAGAAACAACATGAGCCAGACACAGGCAGAACGACTCCAGGCGGAGCGCAAGCTGGCGGAAAACCAGTTTGACATTACCCAGTACGATCATGTGCCCCGGCGCTACTACGGGCGGATCTTCTTCGCCACGCTGATCGTTATCGCCCTTGTTGGCCTGGTGCGCGCCTTCGCCGAAGGCAAGATCGAATGGTCGTACATCGGCCAGTTCCTGACCTCCGAGGCGATCATGTGGGGCTTGCTCAACACCATCGTCATGGCCGTATTGGCCATGGCGCTGGGCATCGTGTTCGGCGTGATCACTGCGATCATGCGCATGTCGGCCAACCCGATCCTGCGCTATGTGGCCGTGACCTATACCTGGCTGTTTCGCGGCACGCCGCTGATTCTGCAACTGCTCCTGTGGTTCAACCTGGCACTGATCTTCCCCACCATCGGTATTCCCGGCCTGTTCGAAATGGACACCGTGAGCCTGATGACCCCGTTCGCGGCGGCCTTGCTGGGCTTGAGCATCAACCAGGGCGCCTACACCGCCGAAGTGGTGCGCGCCGGCCTGCTCTCGGTGGACACCGGGCAATATGAGGCTGCCAAATCGATCGGTATGCCACGTCTGCAAGCGCTGCGCCGAATCATTCTGCCCCAGGCCATGCGGATCATTATTCCGCCGGTAGGCAACGAGTTCATCGGCATGGTGAAGATGACCTCGCTGGCGAGCGTCATCCAATACTCGGAATTGCTCTACAACGCCCAGAACATCTACTACGCCAACGCCCGCGTGATGGAGCTGCTGATCGTCGCCGGCATCTGGTACCTGGCCACCGTCACCGTCCTGTCCTTTGGTCAGAGTCGCCTGGAGCGTCGTTTCGCCCGCGGCGCCGGCAAGCGTTCCTGAGGAGTTCCCCATGAGAAGCATCGTCAAGGCCGTGAGCCTGAATAAATATTACGACCAGTTCCACGCGCTCAAGGACATCAACATCGAAGTCGAGCAAGGCGAAGTGCTGTGCATCATCGGCCCGTCCGGCTCGGGAAAAAGCACCTTGCTGCGCTGCGTCAACCAGTTGGAAAAAATCGACAAGGGCGGCCTGTGGGTCGACGGCGAACTGGTGGGCTACCGGATCGTCGGCAACAAGCTGCACGAACTCAACGAAACCCAGATCGCCCGCCAGCGGCTGTCCACCGGCATGGTGTTTCAACGGTTCAACCTGTTCCCGCACATGACCGTGTTGCAGAACATCATCGAAGGGCCGTGCCAGGTGCTCAAGCGCTCCCCCAAAGAGGCGAATGAGGAGGCGCTGGAATTGCTCGCCCGCGTCGGTCTGGCGGACAAGCGCAACAGCTACCCGATCGAGCTTTCGGGCGGCCAGCAGCAACGCGTGGCGATCGCTCGCGCATTGGCTATGCGTCCCAAGCTGATGCTGTTCGATGAACCCACTTCGGCACTCGACCCGGAACTGGTCGGTGAGGTGCTGTCGGTGATGCGCGATCTTGCGCAGACCGGCATGACCATGATCGTCGTCACCCATGAACTGGGCTTCGCTCGCGAAGTTTCCAATCGCATGGTGTTCATGGACGGCGGGCAGATCGTGGAGGCTGGAAGCCCCGAAGAAATACTAATAAGTCCGCAAAACCCTCGCACCCAAAGCTTCATTTCTGCCGTTCGAACCTAAGCGTCCGTTGACGCTCACAACACTCATAAGAGAACGACCATGAAGAACTTCTTTATCCCCGCAGTACTCGCAGGTGTCATGGCATCCGGCTTTATCGTCGCAGCCGAATTGCCGGCAAGCATCAAGGCCAAGGGCGAAATCGTCGTGGCGATCATGCCGAACTACCCACCGATGGACTTCAAGGACCCGGCCACCAACACCCTCACCGGCTTTGACTATGACCTGGGCAATGCCCTGGCCGAGCGCCTGGGTGTGAAGATCAAATGGCAGGAAACCGGCTTCGAACAAATGATCAACGCCCTGACCACCGACCGCGTGGACATGGTGCTGTCGGGCATGACCGACACCGTAGAACGTCAGGCCAGCGTGACCTTCATCGACTACTTCACCAGTGGTCCGCAGTTCTACACCTTGCAGAAAAACAAGGACACCAACGAGATCCTCGACCTGTGCGGCAAGAAGGTCGGCACCAGCCGCCGCACCACCTTTCCAGCGGAAATCGCCGAGTGGAGCAAGGCCAACTGTGAGGCCGCCGGCAAGCCGGGGATCAACGTGGTCGGCACCGAAGGCTCGGCCGATGCCCGGGCGCAACTGCGTCAGAGCCGCATCGATGCAGCCATGCAGGGCAGCGAAACCCTGCCTTACCTCAAGACCCAGGAAAAGGACATGTACAAGACCGTGGGCCTGCCGATCTCCGAGCAGTACACCGGCATGGGCGTGAGCAAGAAGAAACCTGAGCTCAGTGAAGCGGTGAAGGTCGCGCTGCAAAGCATGATCGATGACGGCAGCTACCAGGCGATCCTGAAGAAATGGGATCTGGAACTGGGGGCGATCAAAACCGTGACCATCAACGCCGGGAAGTGATCGCACAGGCCATTCGATTGCGATGTGGCAACGGGCTTGCTTGCGAGTGGTTCAACGTCAATGTTGCCTGACTCGACGCCATCGCGAACAAGCCCGCTTCCACAACAGCGTCTGGTATCTACGAATAAAGATGGAGCGCAACCGATGCCCTCTTCACCTACCTGGCCCGCGCCGCACAAGGCTTGCCTGGCCCTCGCCTTCGATCTCGATGGCCCGACCGGTGATGCCATGCTCAACGGCTCGATCTGGCGCAAACCCGAGTACTTCGGGTTTGGTGGCTATGGCCCTTACCGGGCCCTACCGCGCCTGCTCGATGTGCTCGACGAGTTCCGGATCCCGACGACATTCTTCGTCCCCGCCTGGGTCGTGGAGAACTGGCCGAGACAATGCCAGGCGATTGTCGAGCGTGGGCATGAAGTGGCTTATCACGGCTACAAACACGAATCCTTTTATGCCCTGACACTGGATCGGCAAAAAGAGGTGATGCAGATCTCCCGCGAGGTGTTCTGGAAACACCTGCACATCCGTGCAGAAGGTTTTCGCACGCCATCCGGCGACTGGCGCGCCGAAACCCCTGCCATGCTGGTGGAAGCCGGCGTGACCTATTCCAGCAGCATGCGCGGCGATGACCGACCGTACCTGGTGGACGTACCGGGTTTCGATACGCCGCTGGTGGAAATCCCAGGCCGATGGGAAATGGACGATTATGCGTCCCTCGCCTACACCCGCGCGCCGAACTTTCCTTCCGGATTGGACCGTACGGCCAGTTACGCGCTGACCCTGGACAACTGGTGCCGCGAATATGACGGCGCGATGGACGAAGGGTTGTGCCTGACCACCCTCTTCCACCCAAAGATCATTGGTAAACCGGGACGCATCCTGCTGCTGGAACAGCTTTTCGAGCACATGCGTCGGCGCGATGACGTGTGGTTCGCCACCTGCCGCGACGTCGCCCACTTCTGGTTGAAGGAGCACCGCCATGGTTGATTCCCCCATCTGGCCGGAAGGCTATCGCTGCGCTGTGGTACTGACCGTCGATTACAACGACATCCACGGCATCCTCACGCAAGCCCCGGAAGTTGCCGGGCGGGACAAAACCTTGTCGGTATGGCGCTACGGTACCCAACGCGGCGTGGCACGCTTGCTCGGCCTGTTCAAGGAACTCGGGGTCTGCAGCAGTTGGTTCGTTCCCGGCATCGTTGCCGAGGAAAACCCAGCGCTCATCCAGGCGATCCAGGGCGACGGTCATGAGATCGCCTGCGCCGGTTACCGTCATCAGGATTACGATGCGCTAGACCTGGACGCCCAGGGCGCCGATGTCGCCAGGGGCTGCGAGACCCTGGCCAGGCTGACCGGCAAGCGCCCGGTCGGCTTTCGAATCCCGGCGGGCAATGGTGCGCCGGGATTCATCGGCGCGTTGAAGGATCAAGGCATCCGCTGGTCCTCCTCATGGCGCGGCGACGACTTGCCATTCGCTCACCCGACCGCGCCCGGTGTCATTGAAGTGCCGCTGCATTATGAGCTGGAGGACGAGCCTTACTTCGCCTTCAACTTGAGCCCGGCGGTGCCACCGGCACAATCACGGATCGCCTCCTACAGCCACACCCTGGGCAACCTGCAAATGGATTTCGCCGGTTTTCACCGATTCGGCCTGTGCTACGTGCTTCGCCTGCACCCGGAAATCATCGCCACGCCGGGACGGATAGGCGTGTTGCGCGCGCTGATCGAGGGCATTCAACAGCACGATGACGTGTGGATCGCCACCGGCGCCGAGGTCGCGCAATGGTGGGCGAACAGCGCGGCGCCGGCGGCTGAGGATCATCCCGCCTCGGTGTACGAGCGCCATTACCGGAATTACGTCTCATGAGCGAACGTTTGCAACGGTTGGCGCAATTCTGTGTCGATCTGCGGTTTGAAGATCTATCGCCTGGGTTGGTAGCGCAAGCCAAGCGACACATTCTCGATACGTTCGGCGCAACGTTGGCTGGCGCCGAGAGCGATGTCACCAAACAGGCACACAAGGTGTTCGCCGGTGAAGCGGGCGAGGTACCGGTTTGGGGAACCGATCTGCAGGTCTGCGCGGGCCCGGCAGCGATGCTGAACGGCATCGCCGCCCATGCGCTGGAGCTGGACGACACCGGTGGTTGCGACCACTCCGGGGCCGTCGTGCTGCCGGCGGCGATGGCGGCAGTTTCGCTGCGCGCACGGCCCGTGAGTGGGCGTGAATTCATCAGCGCCGTCGTGATCGGCTATGAGGTTGGCCGTCGAGTGCTCGAAGCCTGCGGCGGCTATAGCGCCCACAATGGCGCCGGCTGGCACTCCACCGCGACCTGTGGGGTGTTCGGCGCAGCCGCCGCCAGTGCGCGCATCCTGGGTCTGGATACGCGGCAAACCCTCGCGGCACTGGGCATTGCCGGCAGCTTCAGCGGTGGCCTGTGGGCCTTCATTCACGACGGCTCGCACAGCAAGAAGCTGCACAGCGGGCGCGCCGCAGAAGGTGGCCTGTTGGCTGCGCGGTTCACCCAACAAGGCATCAGCGGGCCGACGCAGTTATTCGATGACGTCTGGGGCGGTTTTCTGAACACCCTTGCCCCAGCGACTTCAAGGCCCGAGGCGCTGGATGCAGAGCTCGGCGTGAACTGGAAGCTCGCCCGCTGCTCGATCAAACCCCATGCCTCCTGTCGTGGCACTCATTCGGCCATCGATGCCCTCGGCCAGCTGTTGGAGCAGTTGAAGGTACCCGTCGACCAGGTCGAAAACGTGCACGTCGGGCTGAGCGGTTTTCTTCACGGCATGTGTGGCGGCCGGGATGTCACCCGCCTCGCAGCGGCGCAAATGAGCCTGCCCTATGCCCTCGCCGCGCGGTTGGTGCATGGGCATTGCCGACTGCACGCTTATGACGATCGGCAACGCAATGATCCGCTGGTGATTCAGTGCATGTCGCGCATCCAGCTTGAAGTGGACCCGCGACTGGATGAGGATGGCGAGCCTGTGGTGACGCTGCGGACCGTGGACGGCCGGCAGGCAAGCCTGTGTGTGGAAGTGCCCTTGGGAGCGCCGGGCAATCCACTTGCCGATGAGGCCCTGGATGAGAAGTTCTTCAGTTTGACGACGCGGGTAATGCCGCAGGAGCGGGCTGCGGAACTACTGAAGCGACTGCGACGCATGGAAGACCTGGAATCGATACGTACGCTGGAACGGTGGCTGGGTTGATCATGGTATTGACGGCTCGGGCCTCATCGCGGTGTACGCCAACAATCTGAATAAGGACATTTGCCCCCCGTGGCCACTTACTCCCTCGTTATTCGGCGCTTGATGATCGCTTCGCTGACCATCGTGGTCAGCCGCGCCATTACCAGCCCTTTGCTCACGTTGTTCCTGAGCAACAAGCTGGGCCTCAATCAACAAGATGTCGGCTTGCTGCTGGGCATCGCGGTGTTCATCGCCACCCTGCTGGCCCTGTACGGCGGCTACATCATCGATCGCCTGGAAAAGCGCCGGCTGCTGATCCTGGCGATGCTTTCCAGCGCCGTGGGTTTCGTCCTGCTGACCTTTGCCGAAAACCTCTACCTGACCACCCTGACCGTGGTGATCACCGAAACCGCGTCGGCCCTGTTTCTGATCGGCTCCAAAGCGATCCTCAGCGAAAACCTGCCCATCGGCCAGCGCGCCAAAGCGTTTTCCCTGCGCTACACCCTGACCAACATCGGCTACGCCACCGGCCCCATGCTCGGCGTGGTGATTGCGGGGGTCTACCCGATCGCGCCATTCCTGATCGCCGCAGGCATCGCGTTCTCCAGCATCTTTCTGATGATGGGCATCCCCGGCGATGGAGCGCCGACAGCAGCCATGGGTCCACCGCCCAGTTTTCTCAAGACCCTGAAGACCCTGAAAAACGACCGCACCCTGATCATGTTCACCTGCGGCTGCCTGCTCAGCACCGTAGTGCACGGACGCTTCACGCTGTATCTGTCGCAATACCTGCTGGTCACCCACGACGCCAAGCGTGCACTGGAGATCATGGCTGCCCTGCTCGCCTGCAACGCCATTACTGTCATCCTGCTGCAATACCAGATCGGTCGGTTCCTCGATCGCCAGAAGCTGCGCTACTGGATCGCTGCGGGCACCAGCCTGTTCATGCTTGGCCTGATCGGATTCAGCCTGGCGGACGACATGCTGAGTTGGTGCGTGGCGATGTTCATTTTCACGCTCGGTGAAATGATCATCTACCCGGCCGAATTTCTCTTCGTCGATACCCTGGCCCCGGAAGAACTGCGCGGCAGCTACTACGGTGCCCAGAACCTGGCCGCCCTCGGCGGCGCCCTGAGTCCGGTGATCTGCGGATACCTGCTGATACAGACCCCGGCACCGACGATGTTCTATGCCTTGAGCGCCTTGACTGCGATGGGTGGGCTGCTGTGTTTCATGAGCGGGCGCCGGATGGCGGTCGTGCAGAAGTGATTCATGGAACGGCATCTTAGCTGCAAGATGACTCGGCAGCTGGTCAACGCGCCAGGTTCCGGAGCACCGGATCGATGACTGACGATCAGCGCCGTGGCCAGTGATCAATAGTTTAGAAATCTCTGAACTATCTTTTTGCGCTTCCCTATTCTTTCCGCCAACCGCCCCTCCCTACTATTGACGGCAACAAAGGAGCCTTTCCATAGAGATGCGGCCCGAAGATTGCCTTTTCTGATTGTCACTGCCGTTCGTTGTGCGTTTCGGTTAGCGCCGCAACGTCGCCGTGTCAATCATGCGAAGGAACCTTTGGAGCAGATCGATGAAGCTGGAAATATTCCGAACGTTGTGGGGTTACACCGCGAGCAAGGCACAAGCCCTCGATGAGTTGCTTGAAGCAGGGTTCGATGGCATGGAAGCCCGCCTGCCCATGACCGCCAGCGAACGTGCCGAGTTCGCAGCCTTTCTACGCATCAACAAAGTCAGCTATATCAGCACCATCTTCAGCGCCTACGACGTTCTGCCGGAACAGTCGGCAACCGTCGACGAACACCTTCTGGACCTCGACAAGAAACTCGGCTGGGCGGCTGAGTTGGCGCCGCGCTTCGTCAATCTGCTGGCTGGCAACGACCGCTGGCCGCTGGCCCAGCAAGTCGACTTCTTTGGTCGCGCGATGGACCTCGCGGGCAAGCATGGCCAGGTGTGCGCTTTTGAAACCCATCGCGCTCGCTCGTTATTCAACCCCTGGGTCACCCTCGAACTGATTCGTCAATTGCCGGACCTGCGCTTCACCAGCGACATCAGTCATTGGGTCGTTACCTGCGAGCGCCTGCTCAACGATCCGGAAGACGACCTCAGCGCCTTCGTCGAACGCGTTCACCATATTCAAGCCCGAGTCGGTTATGACCAGGGACCGCAAGTGCCCCACCCCGCCGCCCCCGAGTACAGCCAAGCGCTTGCCTTCCATCAGCAGCATTGGGAGGCCATCTGGCGATCCCAGGAAAAACGCGGGTATCAGGTCAGCACGCTGACACCGGAGTTCGGCGCCGACGGCTATCTGCATCACCTGCCCTTCACCAACGTGCCGGTGGCCGATCTGTGGTCGCTGAACGTGTGGATGGCAAACACCGAGCGCGAGCATTTTCGACGTTTCGCCCGCACCTCAACCCGATAAGGAGTGCTGCCTCATGCCTGACAACACGCCAACGACCGCCAACTTCAATCGCATTCCGGTGGTGGATATCGCCGGGCTGTTCAGCGACGACATCACCCAGCGCCAGGCAGTGGCCGAAGAACTGGGTAACGCCGCCCGCGCAGTCGGTTTCCTGTACATCAAGAACCACGGCATCGAGTCGTCACTGATCGACGGCTTGCGTCAAGCGGCGAAGGACCTGTTCGCACAATCGCTTGAGTACAAAATGCAGCATTACATCGGCACTTCACGCAGCCACAAGGGGTTTGTGCCTGAAGGTGAAGAGGTCTATGCCAAAGGCAAACCGGATCACAAGGAAGCTTTCGATATCGGTTTCGAAGTGGGCGAAGACGATCCACTGGTCATTGCCGGCACGCCATTGATCGGGGCCAACGAATGGCCGGACTTGCCGGGTTTCCGTCCCGCCGTCGAAGCTTACTACGCCGCGGTGTTTGCATTAGGTCGTCGCTTGTTCAAGGGTTTCGCCCTCGCTTTGGGCCTGGAGGAAGACTATTTCGAGGCACTGGTGACTCGCCCACCGTCGAAGCTGCGCCTGATTCATTACCCGTTTGACCTGGCGGCTCAAGACGCGCCCGGCATTGGCGCGCATACCGACTACGAATGCTTCACCATTTTGCTTGCCGACAAGCCAGGCCTCGAGGTGATGAACGATCAGGGGCAATGGATCGATGCGCCGCCCATGGACGGTACGTTTGTGGTCAACATCGGCGACATGCTGGAGGTCATGACCGCAGGTGCATTCGTCGCTACGGCTCACCGAGTGCGAACCGTCAGCGAAGAGCGCTACTCGTTCCCACTCTTCTATGCGTGCGACTTCCATACGCAAATCAAGCCACTGCCGCAGTTTCTTGAAGGCGGTAAGGATTACGAGGAAATCACCATCGGTGAGCACATGTTTGGCCAAGCGTTGCAAACCTATCAATACCTGCGCCGCAAGGTCGAACGCGGCGAACTCAAACTGTACGAGCGCGCGCGCAAGCCATCGAGCTTCGGTCACTTGAAGAGCCAGACGCAGGAAGCGTCCTGATGCAACCCTCGACCCGTTCCAAAACAGCCCTGTTTCAAAACCAGTCCAATCCTACTTTTTCGACGTGGAGTCACCGATGATGCGCAACCCAATGAACATTGCTGTCCGCTTGTCCCTGCTGGCCTTCGCGATCCTCGGTGCGGCAGGAGCCCACGCAGCCACGACGGTGTCACCCGGCGTCCTCAAGGTCGGCATGGAAATCACCTATCCGCCCTTCGAATCATACGACGAACAAAAAAATGTCGTCGGCTCCGACCCCGAACTGGCGCGATTACTCGCCAAACATCTGGACCTCAAGGCTGACTTCGTTGACACCAAATTTTCCAACCTGCTTCTGAGCCTTAACGCCGGTCACTATGACGCGATCATCTCGGGCATGTACATCACGCCCCAACGGCAGACGCAAGCGCAAACCATCCCATACGCCAAGACCGGCGCAGCGATCATGGTGCTGAAGGACAGCCCGCTGAAACCGAAAGTACCGGAAGACCTCTGCGGCCTGAAAGTCGGCCTGGAAAAAGGCACCACTTGGGTGACGCAATTCAACAAACTCTCGACCGATTACTGCGTCCCGAATAACAAGGGCGCGATCATGGTCAGCGAATTCCCGTCCGCACCTGAAGTGACCCAAGCGCTGCTCTCCGGCAACGTGCAGGCTCAGGTGGAGATCGACGGCGCCGCCGGCATGATCGCAGAACGTACCAAAGGCCGGGTTGTGATCAGCACCGAGCACTCGATCTACCAGCAGACACTGGGTATTTACGTCAAAAAGGACAACGACGCGCTCTATCAGGCGCTGCTCAAGGCCTTTGATGCGACGAAAGCGTCGGGTGAATACGCCGCCCTGTTGAAAAAGTACAACCTGGAAGAACCGACTAACTGACTCAGTGCAGCCCTGTGGGAGCGAGGCCGCTCCCACAATCGGCGGCTTTCGCTTGACTGCCCGGCATAGGTGAAGCCTCCGTCGACGCCAGCAGTTGGAGGTACACATGCAATTTGAATGGCCCTACTTTTTTTCTCTGTTTTCGGTCTCGGACTTCTGGAAAGCCTGCATTACGGTGGTGGAACTCAGCACGCTGGCCTGGTTTATCGGCATGCTGCTGGGCTTCCTGCTGGCTTCGGCCAAGCTTTCGGCCACGCGTTGGGTGAGCGTGCCGGCATCGGTTTATATCTGGTTCTTTCGCAGCGTGCCGCTGCTCGTACTGGTGGTGTTCGTCTATAACCTGCCGCAGATGTTCCCGGTCACCCGTGGAGTATTGTCCAATCCTTTCTATTCCGGCCTGTTGGCACTGGTGGTGACCGAGGCGGCGTACATGGCGGAAATTCATCGTGGCGGCTTGATATCCGTTGCCAAAGGCCAGAAAGAAGCCGGCCGTGCACTGGGCATCGGCCTGATCGGTCTGCAGCGCCTGATCGTGATCCCACAGGCGTTCCGCATTTCCCTGCCGACATTGATCAACGAATACATCACCGTGGTGAAACTGACCTCGCTGGTCTCGGTGATTTCCTTGACCGAACTGCTGACCGTGGGCCAGCGTCTTTACGCGCAAAACTTCCTGGTCATGGAAACCCTGTCGGCTGTGGCGGTGTATTACGTGCTGATCGTGACCGTGCTCGGCTGGCTGTTTCATTGGCTGGAGCAACACCTGGAGCTCAACAACCGCAAACCACAAACGCTGGATGACATCAGCCTGCGGCGTCTACGCGCGTCACGGGCAGCGCCCTCTCCGGCAGACGCTCGTACAGCATCAGGGCCTGGCTCGGCCCCCGCACTGCAACTGATCAACATTCACAAGCGCTACGGCCAGCACACCGTGCTCAAGGGCATCAACCTTGATGTCAACGTGGGTCAGGTGATTTCCATTATCGGTCCGTCGGGATCGGGAAAAACCTCGCTGATTCGGACCGTCAACGCCTTGGAAAGCATCGACCAGGGCGAGATCATTCTATTCGGCGAAAGTTATATCCACGCCGGTGACAACACCAACACACAACAAGTACGCCACGGGGTACAACGCATCGGCATGGTATTCCAGAGTTTCAATCTGTTTCCCCATCGCACCATTCTCGACAACGTCACCCTCGCGCCGCGTTATCACGGCCGCGACAAGTCCATCAGCGAGCAGCGCGCCTACGCGCTGCTGGACAAGGTCGGGCTGCTGGCGCACGCGCAAAAGTATCCGCATCAGTTGTCAGGCGGTCAGCAACAACGCGTGGCAATCGCCCGCGCATTAGCGATGGATCCCCACATCATGCTGTTCGATGAGCCTACTTCAGCCCTTGACCCGGAACTGGTCGGCGATGTGCTCAAGGTGATCAGCGACCTGGCAAAAGAAGGCATGACCATGTTGATCGTGACCCATGAAATGGACTTCGCCATGTCAATTTCCGACAGGGTAGTTTTCATGGAGGATGGCCTGGTCAAACTGGATGCGGCACCTGGGATGATCCGAGCCGATCAGTGCGGCGAGAGAATCAAAAAATTCATGAGGGTTTGAACTCGGTGTGATTGGGTCCTGACACTCGAGATGGGATATCCGTCAAGCACGCTGGTTTTCCCACCCACCTTATGCGTTGCGAAGCTGCTGGCGAGTCATTCTGATGGGGACTCATCAAGATCGTCGTCAAGGCTCGCAATGCATGCGTCGAGCAATTCGTGCAATACCGCCACGCGTTCCACGCCGAGTAGACCATTGAGTGCTCGCTGTGCCTCCTTCCACGCCCGCTGGCCTTCGGTTTGCTTTACGCGTCCAGCCTCGGTCGCTTCGACAAGGCGACTGCGGGCATCGCCTCCTGCACCAATCTCCAGCCACCCCTGAGCGGTCAGGGACTGCATGTTTCGGGTCAAGGTCGAATTATCCATCTGCATTTGCCTGGCCAGATCACTCGGCCGAATAGGCCCCAGCCTGACGACATGGGACAACAGTGCGTACTGCGTATTCTTCAGGCCGGACTCGGCGACGTAGCGGTCGTAGTGACGCGTCACCATGCGATTGAGCTGGCGGAGCTTCAGATTGGTGCAGCCCTGTGGCTTGATAGTGTTTTTCATACGGTCTATTGTACCTGCAATACTTGCATATACAATTTTCTTTGCACCGACACTATCTGAAAAGATCGTTCCGACTTGATCAATGGTGAAAATATGAAATATGCATCCTTCGGCAAAACAGGACTGAGTGTGTCCCAGGTCGTGCTTGGGACGGGCAACTTTGGCACAGGCTGGGGCTACGGCGCGGATCCCGATGTCAGCACGGCAATCTTTAACGCCTACGCGGAGGCCGGCGGCAACTTCATCGATGGAGCAGATATCTACCAGTTCGGAGAGTCCGAGGAGCTGCTCGGAACCCTTCTGAAGGGCCGACGCGAGCGTTTCGTCCTGGCGACCAAGTACACCCAAGGCGCGCAGCCAAATGCCGATCGCCTCGTCACTGGCAATAGTCGTAAAGCCATGGTGGCCTCGGTAGAGGCGAGCCTGAAGCGACTCAGAACCGATCGCATCGATCTCTACTGGGTGCATTGGCCGGATAATGTCACACCCATCGAAGAAATTGTCCGTGGGTTCGAAGATCTCGCCCGCGCGGGTAAGATTCTTTATGCCGGCCTCTCCAACTTTCCTGCTTGGCGGCTATCGCGAGCAGTCACCCTCGCCGAACTCACCCACTCGGTGCCGATCGCCGCGGCGCAATTCGAACATAGCCTGGTCCACCGCGACCCCGAGGTTGATCTGTTCCCGGCTTCGCATGCGTTGGGATTGGGTATCGTCACTTGGTCGCCACTCGGCGGAGGCATGCTGACCGGTAAGTACCGCAAGGGCGAGAAAGGACGCGCCGAGGGCCTCGGTGGCAAGGTGTTCCAAGCAGAGAATAGCGAGCAGCGTACACAGGTCCTCGACACGGTCATCGCCATCGCCAACGAACTGGGCGTCAGCCCCGGTCAGGTCGCCATCGCCTGGTCCGGCACGCACGGGTCGTTGCCCATCATCGGCCCGCGCTCGCTTGAGCAATTGACCGACAACCTCGCAGCCCTGTCGGTCGAACTGTCAGCCGAGCAGATTCATCGACTCGACACCGTTAGCAGCTTGTCTCCTTCGATGCCAGCAAGGACAGCGACCCCTTGGGCTTGCGGAGCAGCGCAGATCGTGGCCTGAACGTGGGTGGGTGATGCAAGCCGACGACAAGAAGGCCAGACTCAACTGTATCCCTCACCCACCCTGCCCCCTTATCGCCTGACATGTTCCTGTCAGCCTCCCGTCACCCTGACGTCAGATCGTTGCGCCTAAAGTAACGCCAGGCTTGCTCCCGCGGCGCCAGCGTGAACCCGCGGGAGCAAGCCTGCTCGCTCCCGCAGGAACTTGGCTTAACCAGAGATTCTGCACCCGAGGTTGCCTTTTGTTGGAGCTCTTGTCATCAGCCGGAAGGAGAAACGCAGATGAACCACCCTGACGGGCACGACGGCGCGCTTGATCAATTCATCTGGCCATCGCCAGACGGTATCCTGGACCGTAAAGACCTGTTGCTTCGCCTGCGCGCCGAACAGCGATTCATGGCCGAACAGGACTCTGCATGCAGGCTCGATCAACGAGACTACCTGCTTTCCCTGATCGATTCGGTATCAACACGGGCCGACGGCGCCGCGCAACGCTCAGGTTTCGATGCCCGGCGAATGCGTAGCGTCATCACCGAAGCGGCCACGCGAAGCCATTGGGGCAAGCCTTCAGGCGGACGCCGAACCCAGGGCATCGCCGCACACTGCGATGCGCAGACTTGCATGGCCGCGGTACTCGATGTCGAGCTGAGCGACGAGGGCCGCTTGATTGTGCATGACACGGTGTTTGTCGTTGACCTGGGCGCTATAGAGAACCCCGGTCGCCTGCGCGCCCAGCTTGAAGGCGCGTGCCTGATGGGGGTCGCATTCGTGGCATCTGCTGAATTTGGTGTGACGGCGGCTGATCTGTGCCCGACGATCGCCCACCGACCCCGCTGGCCACTCGTCTCATGGCTGCCAGGGCACATCGCGGTACACTTGATCAACCCAACGGGTGCCCTCCAAGCCTGCCAGCCCAGCCAACTGAGCTACGTACCCATCGTCCGGGCCTTGTGCAATGCGATTTGCAAAGCCTCGGACAAGCGTACCAGCGATTTGCCGCTCAGAAGCCCGTTGCTCGAAAGAATGGGCGGACGTTAAGTCACTGACGGGCTTCAAATCAAACCCAGCGTCAGGGCTTGCAGCGTCGTCGCCGCATGGGTAGTGCATTGCCATTTGGCAATCCGATAGCCATGAAAGCAGGGTAAATTATCTCTTCCAAATACGTGAGGTTTCGCGCCATGCCTTCAACTCCCTGTGTCCCGTCCGGCATCCGTGGGCAACGCGGCGCGGACCTGCTCGTAGAAGTACTGCGCAGCGAAGGCGTTCGCCATGTCTTCGGCAATCCGGGAACAACGGAGCTGCCGTTGCTCGATGCGCTCTCGGGCGTCTCCGATATTCACTACGTGCTCGGTCTCCAGGAGGCCTCCGTCGTGGCGATGGCCGACGGTTATGCCCAGGCATCCGGCCGCCCCGGTTTCGTCAACCTTCATACAGCAGGAGGCCTTGGCAATGCGATGGGCGCTATCCTGAACGCGAAGATGGCGAACACGCCGCTGGTGATCACCGCGGGCCAACAGGATACCCGCCATGGCGTGACCGACCCGCTGCTTCATGGCGATCTGGTCAGCCTGGCCCGACCGAGCGTCAAATGGGCGGAGGAAATCCAGCACCCCGAACATATCCCGATGCTGCTGCGTCGCGCTCTTCAGGACTGCCGCACGGGGCCGACCGGCCCGGTTTTCCTTTCGCTGCCGATCAACGTGCTGGAGCAGCACACCGATGCCGATGCTGGCCAGCCGTCGCGAATCGAACGAGGTGCGGTGACCGCGGCGATTGACCCGTTGGCTGACGCGTTAGCGACGGTTGCTCCCGGCCGCCTGGCGATTATCCTCGGGGAGGAGGTCTTCCAGTCGAATGCGCAAGTGGAAGCGGTGAGACTCGCTGAAGCACTCGGCGCGCCGGTCTTCGGGCCATCCTGGCCCGGGCATATCCCCTTCCCCACCGCTCATCCTCAATGGCACGGAGCCTTGTCACCCAAAGCTGCCGATATCCGCGAAACGTTCGCTGACTTCGATGCGGTCTTGCTTCTCGGCGGCCATTCGCTGATCAGTTACCAATACTCGCAAGGCCCGGCGATTCCCCCTCATTGCCGTCTCATTCAATTGACCGGCGATGGCCACCAACTGGGCAGAGTGCATGGAACGGCGCTGGGTTTGATAGGCGACATCAAGCTGTCCTTGCAGTTGTTGCTGCCGTTACTGGATCAGGCACTGGCCCCGCACAGCCAGGCCATCGCGACGCTGCGAAACGTCGCTGCACACGAGCGCAGGACCCGCCGAATCGAAGTGGCCGAGCGCGCGAAGCGCGAATTCAATACGCCCGTGACAACGCCTTTCGTTGCGGCCCATGAAGCTGTCCGGGCAATCGGCCCTGACGTGTGGATCGTCGACGAAGCGCCGGTCACCATCGCTCATGTGCGTGCGTGCCTGGATTCGCATTCGGCTCGCCAGTACCTGTTTACGCGGAGCGCCATCCTTGGCTGGGGCATGCCGGCGGCTGTCGGTACATCCCTTGGCCTGGACCGCGCCCCAGTGGTCTGCCTGGTCGGCGATGGCTCGGCGATGTATTCGCCCCAAGCGCTTTGGACAGCGGCACACGAGCGTTTGCCCGTCACCTTTGTGGTCATGAACAATGGCGAATACAACATCCTGAAAAACTACGCGCGCAACCAGGCGCACTACCGAAGTGCCGGTACGAACCAGTTCATCGGCATGGACATCCGGGACCCGGCCATCGACTTCCAGGCCCTCGCCTCCTCCCTGGGGGTTGCTTCGCGCAGGGTCGAGCGCGCCAGGGATATTGCTGAAGCGGTCGAGGATGGCATTCGCTCAGGCCGCCCCAACCTCATCGAATTGCCGATCATGGCTTGAAGCTAACGGGCGTTCACCTTTGGCGGCCTCAGGTATGAGGCGGCTGTATTTGTTCAGTGAGCCACTGCAGGGCTAGACTGGCGCCAGCCCCAGTCGTCACGCCGGTCAGCCAATGCATCTCCTTCCGCCAGATACCGCCGAACAGACAACGTTGACCCTCGAAGTGGTGCTGCGTTACCACATGGCGTGGAAACGCCGCGACTTGGAGGCGATTCTCGCGATTTATCACCCGCAAGTGCAGTACAACGATTTCTTCCAGAACCGCAGCATGGGCCTGACCGAGTTGCGCGCTTATATCACCAGCACGTTACCGCGCCATCCCGACGAGTATCTTGAACACAACGACCGCATCCGTGCAGATGGCTGTACCGCATTCATCCAGTACCAGACAGCTCTGAAAGGCAGTGGCGAGCGGGTGGTTTTTCGCACCAGTGAAGCAATCACGGTATGTGATGGCCTGATCCTTCGCATAAACGAATATGCCTCACTGGTGCGCGACAGCGAGCCCCAGACTGGGCGCCACGCGCCCGCCATCAGTAAACTGGGTCTCTCGGCGCGTCAGCTGACGTTCATGGCGCGAGACTTGGCCGACTATTTTACGCGCCAGCAGCCATTCCTCGACCCGGATCTGGACCTTGCACGGATTGCCGGCGCCACCGGGTACAGTCGTAATCAGCTGTCTTACCTACTGAATCAAGTGCTGGGACAAAGCTTCTATCGCTACGTGACCCAAGCACGGTTGGCCTACCTGCTTGAGCGCCTCGTCAATCACGATGAAAACGCGCCCATCGATGCCCTTGCGGCGAGTGCCGGATTCAATTCCACCTCGGCGTTCTACAAGGCCTTCCGTAGTCATACCGGCTGTACACCCAAGGCATGGTTGAAAGCCAATTGCGCGCGTACCCGCAGATAACACAGCCCCCGTCACAGCGCATTAATCTCTGTCGGCAATCAACCGATGGAGCATGGGATGTCTGGCTGGGGTGGTGTGAGTTTGTGGATGGAGCAACTCGGCGAGGCGCTGACGCCGCGCCCGGCGTTGCATCAGGATCTGCAAGTAGACGTTGTGATTATCGGCGCCGGTTACAGTGGCCTCTGGGCGGCCTATTACCTTAAACAGCAAGCACCGCACCTGAACATCGTCATCGTTGAAGCACAGATTGCCGGCTTCGGCGCCTCCGGTCGCAATGGCGGCTGGTTGATGGGCAACCTGCTGGGCGAAGACCGGCTCCTGGGCCCACTACCTGCCGCGCAACGTCACGCAGGCTACCAACTGCTGCATGCAATCCCCGACGAGGTGGTGCGCGTGTGCCACCTCGAAGGCATCGATTGCGAACTGCGCAAAGGCGGCGTGCTGTACTGCGCGGCGCGTTATCCCGAGCAAGAACGGCGCCTGCGCGAACAGCTCGATGCAGTCCGCGGGCAAGGCCTGGGTGAAGACGACTACCGCTGGTTGAGCCCTCAGGCCTTGCGTGAACAGTTAAATGTGGCCCAGGCGTACGGCGCCCTGTACTCACCTCACTGCGCGACCATCCAGCCTGCACGGTTGGTACGGGGTCTGGCCGAAGCCGTCGAACGGATGGGTGTACGCATTTACGAGCAAAGCCCGGTGCTCGACTGGAAGCCAGGCCAGGTCCGAACCGAGCACGGTCGGGTGAGCGCCGATTGGGTGGTACCGGCAGTCGAAGGTTATGCCAGCACCCTGCCCCCGTTGAACAAACATCAACTGGCCGCGCAAAGCCTGATCGTCGCGACTGAGCCGCTCCCGGCCGATGTATGGGCCGAAATCGGCCTGACCCGTGGCCAGGCTTTCAGCGAAAACAGCCGACAAGTCACTTACGGCCAGCGCAGCCGAGACGATCGCCTGGTGTTTGGCGCCCGCGGTGGTTATCGCTTTGGCGGTCGCCTGCGCAGTGACTTCAACCTCACTCAGGCCGAACGAACATTGCGGCAGCACCTGTTTAGTGAACTCTTTCCGATCTTGCGCAATGTGCGCCTGACCCATGCCTGGGGCGGCAATCTGGGGGTTGCCCGGTCCTTTCACCCGCACATGCTCGCCGACCGTCGCCAGCGGATCGCACTGGCGGGTGGCTACGGAGGTGAAGGTGTAGGCGCCAGCAATCTGGGCGGCCGAACCGTGGCGGCGTTGATTCTTGGCCAGGACAACGAACTGACTCGCCAACCCTGGGTTCTGGATGATCGTCCCCTGGCCTCGTTGCCACGATGGGAGCCCGAGCCTCTGCGCTGGCTGGGTTACAACGCCATTATCCAGAGCTTCGTTCACGAGGATCAGGTATTGGCCAACCTCCATGCGCCACGCTGGCGTCGCCGGATGGCTGAAGGGCTGGCCGGTTGCATGGAACGTCTGATGAAGTCCAAGGAGCCGTTTGCATGACGATCGATCATTTTCGCGACACCGCCCGTTTGCCGCTCGGTGAGCCTGGCGCTGTTGGTGTACCGCTGGGCGAGCCGCTTTCACAGGTTGCCACGGCATGCGTCGAGCGCGACGACGGCGTCGAGGCCGGCGTGTGGGAATGCACCCCCGGCCGCTGGCGGCGCCAGATTGTGCAACAGGAGTTCTGCCATTTCATTCAGGGGCGTTGCACCTTCACCCCGGACGGTGGTGAGGCCCTACATATCCAGGCCGGCGACGCGTTGATGTTCCCTGCGAACACGACGGGAATCTGGGATGTACAAGAAACCGTTCGCAAGAGCTACGTGCTGATTTTCTGAACTGCCTTCATCCATAACGCCTAGAACAAAGGTTGAGGTCTCGCATGTTGAAGTCGATCGTTCCGTTTCTGTTGATCGCGTCTACCGCTCAAGCAGCAGACACCGTCAGGATCTACAACTGGAGCAGCTACATCGCTCCAGATACCCTGCAAAACTTTACCACCCAGACCGGGCACCCGACTCAATATGACCTGTACGACAGCAACGAGGTGCTCGACGCCAAACTGATGGCCGGCCATTCAGGCTATGACGTGGTGTTTCCGTCCAACCACTTCATGGCCCGGCAGATCACGGCCGGCGCACTCAAACCGCTGGACCGCGGCAAACTCCCGAACTGGCACAACCTCAACCCGACGCTGATGAAGGTACTGGAGGCCAATGACCCTGGTAACCGCTACGGTTTTCCCTACCTATGGGGCAGCACCGGCATCGGCTACAACGTGGCCAAGGTCAAGGCGGTCCTGGGCGATGTACCGATAGACTCGTGGGACATCGTGTTCAAGCCGGAAAACATGAAGAAACTCGCCCGATGCGGCGTGGCGATGCTCGACAATGGTCCCGAGATCCTTCCCATCGCCTTGAACTACCTTGGCCTGCCGCATCACAGCAAGGACAAGGCTGACTACGAGAAGGCGCAGGCCCTGCTCCTCAACGTGCGCCCCTATGTGAGTTACTTCCACAATTCCAAGTACACCAGTGACCTTGCGACGGGTGACGTGTGTCTGGTCGTAGGATTTTCCGGCGATGTGATGCAGGCCGCAGCGCGAGCCAATGAGGCCGGGAATGGCCAGCAGATTGCTTACGCCATCCCCAAGGAAGGCTCACCGATGTGGTTCGACATGGTCGCCATGCCCGCCGATGCGCCGAATGAAGACGCCGGCTACGAATTTCTCAACTACCTGCTGGACCCCAAGGTGATGGCTGGCATCAGCAATCATGTGCACTATGCCAACGGCAACACCGCTGCCGAGGGGCTGGTCGACAAGGCCATCCGCAACGACCCGATGGTTTACCCGCCTGACAGCGTGATGAAAAAACTCTTTGTACTGGAGGCAATGCCATTGGAGAACGACCGGCTGCGCACGCGGGTCTGGAGCCGGATTAAGAGCGGGCAATGAAACCTGTCGCCGATGAGCAGCCACCCAGATCATCGGCGACATCTCCCGGGCCTCATTCAAAAGCCTCACTTTCCAGAACAACGGCGTCAGCGCCAGCAACAATGCGCATTGGCGAGGCTGGGTCATTCGCTGCACGCCATATCGCTTCAACGACGTCTTGGGCCTCAGTGACGACGGTTGATAGCGACCACTCTGCAAACACCCGCTGCGCCAGATCGGAGTAAGCCTCCGGGATGCTGCCTTGCATCCGTGGTTGTGCATTCTTACCGAAGTCGGTCGAGGGAGCGCGCCCTGGAAGCACCAGGTTCATCCGAACATTAAACGGTTCAAGCTCAAGCGCGAGAGACTCGGTGAACGCATTCACCGCAGCCTTGCTGGCTGTATAGATGCTGAGCAGCGGTAACGACTTTATCGTTACACTGGAGGTGACGTTGACGACAACCCCGGATCTACGCTGCCGAAACTGCGGTAGCACCGCCTGAATCATCGCCATGGTACCAAAGGTGTTGGTCTCAAAAATGCTACGAATCGCGTCCATCGAGATGCCTTCGAGGGCACCGAGTAACCCAATACCGGCATTATTGACCAGCACGTCGATGGGGCCCGCGGCCTCTATTACCTGTTGGATACTGCTCGGATCGGTGACGTCCAGGGCAAGCACGCGCAGGTGCTCGGATGCTTCAAAGAGCCTTTCGTTTGGGCTGCGCATCGTCGCGATAACCTTCCAGTTGTGTTCGAGAAAATATCGGGCGGTGGCCAGACCAAAGCCAGAGGAACAGCCAGTAATCAGCACAGTTTTCATAGGCGTTTCCGTTGAATGATTGACAGGATGACAACGATAGGCTGTCGTACCTGGACTTAATATCATCGCCAGTCCGCTAATCTTTCGCAGGAGTCCGAGATGTTCGATCCGCTCGCGGAGGTAGTCACCCTGCTGCAACCGGGTGCCTCATTTTCCAAGGTCGTCAGTGGTGCCGGAGCCTGGCGTGTTCGCCGCTCGGTGTACGGTCAGCCTTTTTACTGCGCGATTCTTGAAGGTGGATGTCGTTTTTCAGTAGCCGGGAATCCGACGATAAGCTTGAAGACCGGCGACTTCGTGCTGGTCCCGGCCGCCTATGATTTCACGATGATGAGTCTTCAGCCGATGGCAGCCGAAGACACCGATACCGTGCCTGTCGAGATACGGCCGCGTGACATTCGTATCGGCACACCCGATGTCGCGGCTGATGTTCAATTACTGGTAGGTCACTGCACCTTCGGCTCGCCGGACGCTGCGTTACTGGTAGCGCTGCTGCCCCAGCTGATACACGTTCGCGGCGAACGCCGGCTGGCAGTGCTGGTGGAACTGGTTACCGAGGAAGCGCGCGGGCAGCGCCCAGCGCGAGATGTCATCCTGGCACACCTGCTTGAAGTGCTGTTCATCGAAGCCCTGCGTTCCACCGCGACCGAAGCCGCACCGGCCGGCCTGCTGCGCGGACTCGGTGACGAACGTCTAGCTATGGCGATACGCCGAATTCACGAGTTTCCGAACCAGCCATGGACAGTGGTGCAGCTCGCCAGAGAAGCCGCCCTCTCGCGCTCCACCTTCTTCGAACGCTTCAAACAAGCAGTGGGCATGGCGCCAATGAAGTATTTACTGACGTGGCGAATGGCGCTGGCCAAAAATCTGTTACGCACTCAAGACGACAGCATCGCTGAAATCGCACAACGGGTCGGTTATAGCTCCGTGAGCGCCTTCAGCGTGGCATTTACACGCTATACGGGGTTTACACCGGGACGTTATTCGCGGGAAGTAATCACTACTCCATGAGTCCCATGCAACTGGCCGACTGGGTCAACTCTGCATCGGCCCCAACACCATTTTAAGCGTCGGCTAAAAAACGTGACAACGAATGCGAGAGCGCGTCAAACACCAGCGAAACACGCCGCACCCGCTTCAGGTCGTGGTGCATCGCGATCCAGATGTCAACCGGGAAGTCCACTTGCTCGGGCAGCACGCGCACCAGATCATGACGGCGCGCCAGTTGGCTTGAGCACACGCCGATACCCAGACCCGCCCGCAGTGCTGCGAACTGGGCCAGGTGATCGTCGCTACGAAAGACCACCTGTTCCCCGCTACAAAGAAAACCCTGTTGTGCCAAGAACGCCTGCTCAGTCAAATTGCGGTCCGGACCGATGGCAGGGTATTCGCTCAGTTCATCTGCGCATCGAGGCCGACCTCGGTGCTCGAGCAACCCCGCCGTCGCATACAGGCCCACACGCAGGTCACCCACATGGCGAGTGATGATGGAGGCCTCGACGGGGCGGCGAATGCGTACGGCCACATCCGCTTCCTGCAATGCCAGATCCTCCAAGCGATTCGATACGCTCAGCTCGAGCGCCAATTGGGGCTGAGCAGCGCGGATCTCGCACAGCATCGAAGGCAGTACCTCCACGGCCAGCAACTGATTGCTGGTGACCCGTACAATTCCGCCAGACACATTGGCCTGCGCGGATGCCGCGCGGGCAAACGCTTCGGCGGCCAATGCCATCGATTGAGCATGGCCAGTCAATTCTCGGGCGTTATCCGTGGGCATCAATCCCGCTGGCGAACGGACGAACAGGCTCGTTCCCACGCTGCGCTCCAGCGCGTCGATACGTCGTCTGGCGGTGGCTTGAGCGATGCCCAGCACTCGTGCGGCTGCGGACAAGCTTCCCGTTCGAAGAACGGCCAGGAAAACACGCTGGGTTTCCCATTGAAGTTGCGGGAGGTGCATACATTTCCTATGTGCCGGTAGAAAGGTTTGATCAATTTTACTCAAGCCGAATCTTGTGCATGCTTTACCGAAGTGATGCGCGGCTTCAAGCGCCCTGTTGTTCAAATACGAGACTTTACTTATGAGACTTGCCGGTGGTTGCCGTTGCGGCGCCGTATCTTATCGTTCAATCAGCGACCTGCAGGTCGCCATCTATGCTTGTCATTGCCAGACTTGCCAGACCTGGAGCGGCAGCAGCTTCGCGCTGCATGCCATGCTGCCCGATAACGCGTTAATCCTGGAAGGCCAGACCCTCGAATACACCTATGAAGACCAAAGGCAAGCCGCACGTCACTGTCTCTGCGCGACTTGCCATACGCGCATCTATAACACCACTTCGGCCGCGCCTGGTTTCTGCATTCTGCGCGCAGGCACGCTCGACGACAGCGCATCCTTGAGCCCCGTTGCGCACATCTGGGTCAAGCACAAACAGCCTTGGCTGAACCTGCCCGTCAACATCGCAACCTGGCCAGAAAGCCCCACGCCCGAGGCGTTCGCGGCAGCTTTGAACCCGGGGAATCGATGACTGAATTGAGGTATCCAGCCGCTTTGGCAAAATGATTCAGGTAAACAGGCATCTGCCGAAAGCGCGACCAACGCATCATCCAGGCTTGCCGCGGTGTCCGCTTCTGGCCAATTTCTGCCGTTCGTGACGGGCAGCAATCGGCCAGAAGCGGACAGTGGGGCCCAACCTAATGCGCCTGCTCTTGTTGACTCGCGGATGAACAGGAACAGTCACGTTATGAAAAAAATCAAAGAGTTGGATGAGCTAAAAGAGTTGGCTCGATTGGCTACGTACGAAGCTCTAAAAGGGTATGTGGCCGTCCCGGATGAGTGGGAAAAGAACCTGACCCTAGGCACCTTCTTCGACCATGAACACCGGATATTCGAACTCTACGTCGCCAGTGAAGAACCTGAGGGCGCCATCGTGATCAGTTCAGCTAGGGTTAACCGTCTCACTAAATCTGTTCACGTGACAGTGTCCAATCTCGCCAAGAAAATACCACCTCCAGAAATTATCTAAATGCAGGGGTAAGACTGCCTGCTTATTGGCCGGTCAGAGTAGGGACATGACCCGCCAGCGGCAAAACACTTCATAAGTGCACTGCGCGCGCCATGCGACAGACCCACACATGCTGTGGTGCACACAGCCCCCTTACACGATAGCGTCTTCTCTTGAGTTTGATGCCGGCATTCGATTAGATACGAGGCGTAAACGTTGTGACGTGAATAGCACCATCAAACACAAGGGAATAGCACTAATATGGCGCGAATAGAACCCGTTTTCGGCAGCATCAGCAGCGAAATCGAAAACCCATACCAACCGGGCGAAGCCCAACTGATTGACGACGAGGTTGTCACGTTTTCAAAACCCAGGATTTTTGATTTTTCCGGGCGTATTTCTCTGACGCGCTTCTGGCTGATTCGTGTGCCCTTGGTGCTGATTCTTCCGTGCATTTTGCTGGCGTTCTTTATGGTGGGGTTGCGCCATCAACTGGTGGTTTTACTGATAGTCGGTGTCACCGTTGTCGTTCCTGCCATCCTGCTCGACTTGTCTCTACTGGTACGCAGGGCACGTGATCTAGGCTGGAGTCCGATAATATGGGGAATTCTCTGCGTGTTCCCTGTTATCGGCTTTGTGATAACGCTTCCGCTCATTATGCTTCCGGGGCGTAAAGCGATTAATAAATACGGCCCGCCCAATCCACCTCTCTCGACATTGGTA
Source organism: Pseudomonas sp. R151218B TE3479 (assembly GCF_053629195.1). Lineage (NCBI taxonomy): Bacteria > Pseudomonadati > Pseudomonadota > Gammaproteobacteria > Pseudomonadales > Pseudomonadaceae > Pseudomonas > Pseudomonas sp. R151218B TE3479. The sequence continues at coordinate 3,584,556 of NZ_JBRJHV010000001.1, read as the reverse complement.
AAACTACTCACCGCGCTGTTGGTGGTGCTGGTGCTTGTAACTTCAACCGTGCTAGTTGCGTATTTTCCCCAATACCACCCACTGGCACTCTACGAGTGGTTCGTTAATGCATTGGTTCAGGCATAACGTTAGCGTACGCGAAGTCCATGCTTCGCCTCATTGCGCGGCGCCCAGTGCTCAGGTGCCGTTGTAGAGAGCGCTGCGCGCACCACGCGATAGCCCTGCGTACGCCGCAGTGATGTCCATTGGGAAAAGAGAACAGATTTATTTCTCTGCTCTAAACGTCCGCTCTTGGCCGTTAGCTGCCGTTCGCCGCTGACCGCCTTCGACCATAGCGGTCTGTTGCCAATGAAAAGTGACAGATTTATTTACTGGAAAACACTGTCCACTTTTTATGAGGTTCGCCACCCCTTGGCTTGGCGCGGCGGAACCGCCGACGCTGGGAACAACCCACTGTGCCTGTAAGTCTACCTCTAACCAATCATTGGTAAGGTACAGCGTAATGGATAAGACAATTACCGTGGATCAACTGGCGACCACTGACCTCAGATCAATCAACGAGATATGGCTCGGCGGGACTCATACCCAGCTATGCCTCTGGCGTGGCACACAAGTCTTCACCCACGAAATGCTCAGCGAAGGCACCCACGATCAGAATGTCCAACGCCTGTGCCTGCAGTTGGTCAACCCTGACGATCAGGCCGCAGTGGCCAGCGTTGAGCGGATCGCGCGCGAACGACTGACAAAGATCGGCAAGGAAGGCGAGTTTTATCCGGCGGAGGAAGCGGACACCCATCAATAGTCGCTCTGCAGCGGTGATAAAAAGAGGAATAACGGCCAATCATGAAGGTCCTCAGCACGTCACTTGAGGATCTGGCGCTACACATCTCGGCGATATCCCTCATTGGGCCATTCGATCAGAGGCGAGAATCTGCGCAAGAAAATCGATGAACACATTGATGCGGCTGGAGCCGCGGTGATTGGGCAAATACAGCGCATTGATGCAACTGCTCGCACTGCCCGGATTGACTTCGTAATGCTCCAGCAACCGTGTCAGTCGACCTGCGGCGACGTCATCGCGCACCAGCCAGTCGGCCAGCAGAGCCACCCCGCCGCCCGCGATTGCGGCCTCGCGCAAGATGTCGGCGTTGTTGCTTTGCAACCGGCCATGCACGTTGAGCTGAAGGGGTTGCTCGTCGCCCTGAAACGTCCAGTGATGATGCGATCCACCGTAATCGAAGCGCAGGCACTGGTGCCCCAGCAAGTCATTAGGATGACTCAGCGCCGCGTGACGGCCCAGGTAATCCGGGCTGGCGACGACCCAGCGCTGGAAGGTCCCTACCCGTTTGCTGACGATGTCCTCGCTGACCACCGACGAGCCGAGGCGCACGGACACATCGATCTGCTCGCTCAACAGGTCACCGACCTGATCGCTCAATGACACGCTGATTTCCAGTCCCGGATGACGGTCGAGCAGCCGGCCCAGATGTGGCGCGATGATTCGCCGGCCAAACTCGACGGGGACACTGATCCGCAGGCGCCCTTGCGCCTCGCTGCCGCGGTCGGCGACCACGGCATCGGCTTCATCGATGGCCTCCAGAATAGCCACGGCTTTTTCAAAATAGGCTTGCCCGGCGACGGTCACGCTGGTGTTGCGGGTCGTGCGGTTAAGGAGGCTGGCGCCCAGCTCGCTTTCCAGGCCCGCCACCTGGCGTGTCACCGAAGAGGTGGAGATTCCGAGTTTGCGCGCCGCAGAGGAATAACCGCCGCAACGCACGGTTTCAACAAACATCTTCAACGCCAGCAATTTGTCCATCAGCGGAGTCCGGTCGAAAGGGAACGGAGCTGATTGTGCATGACCGTTCGCCCGCCGTCTTGCAGGACTGTGCTTCGCCGCGCTCCTCGATGCCTGTTGGTCAGACATCTGCCTTGCGACTCATGAATATCACCAGGGCCAAGGCAGGCAGCAACGCAATCGCCACCGCAGAGAGGCTCCAGCCGAAATGCTCATAGAGCGGGCTCGCCACCAGCGATCCCAAGGCACCGCCGACGAAGATGCTGGTCATGTACACGGCATTCAATCGAGCCCGGCTGTGCGGGTCGATGGAATACACCTCGCGCTGGCCCAGCACCATGTTCAGCTGCACGGCGAAATCCAGCAGCACCGCGCACACGACAAGCCAGATGTAGCCACTGCCGGGCAGCGCTGCAATCAACAAGGAGACCGGAGCCAACAGCAGCGCAACGAGTGTCCCGCGACGGCCATGACCTGCATCGGCCAAGCGTCCGGCAATGGGCGCGGCCACGGCACCGACGGCACCTACCAGCGCAAAGATCGCGATCTGCACCTGGCTGAAACCGTGGTGGCGCATCAGCTCGATGGGCGCCAGGGTCCAGAACAGGCTGAAGCTGGCGAACAACAATCCCTGATACAACGAACGTTGGCGCAGGACCGAATGGCGCCGGGCCAGCGCAAACACCGAGCCGATCAATGCGGCATAAGTCGCCCGATGCGTCGGTACGCGACGCGGCAGCGCAATGGCGGTGATCAGGGCGATAACAGCCATCAGCGCCGCCGCACTGAAGAACACACCGCGCCAGCCGAACACGTCCACCAGCAGGCTCGACAGCGGGCGCGACAGCAGAATGCCCAGCAACAGGCCGCTCATGATGTTGCCCACCACGCGGCCTCGTGTTGCTTCCGGCGCCAGGTGTGCCGCCAGGGGCACCAGGATCTGCACCGCTACCGATGTGAGGCCGATCAGCAGCGACAAGACGAGGAATATCGACGGCGAGTGCGTCAGCCCGGCACACAACAGGGTAACGCCCGACGCGAGGGTGAGGCCCACCACCAGGCGCCGGTTCTCCGCAAGGTCAGCCAATGGCACTAGCAGCAATAAACCCAGGGCGTAGCCGAATTGCGTCAGCGACACGATCAGGCTCGCATTGGTGCTGGACAGGCCAATTTGCGGCGCGATCAATTCGACAATCGGCTGAGCGTAATAAAGATTGGCCACGACCGCGCCGCAGCAGAACGCCAGGAACGCGACCATCAGGCCGGAAAGTGAAGCGGGTTGTTCGGCCTTGGCCGTCGCGGCGGGATTGCCCATGAACATGATGACACCTCGGTAAGTTTCGGGAAGTGATCGTCAGGCTAAGGGCAGCGGCCTGCCCGGAGAATCCATTGATCGGGCAATGAAGTGATGCGCGACACGCAACGCCAGCGGTGTTGCGGTTGGCGCAACAGGCTTTTGCGTGATCCGCTGATACTCCGGCGCATGGGCCTTCTCTACCCTTGGGCACTCGGCGCAGGACTCTCCATCGGCGCCCTTTTCCGGTTGTTCAAGGAGCCGTCAATGACCTCGAATCCATCCTCAATGTCCAGCGCGCGTCCCTCAGGCTTGGGATGCCCATGATCGGCATATCCATGAGGTCCAGACCGTTTTGGATCGGCGCCGCGGTCCTGGCTTCGATAGGTGCGATCGCTGCCACCCTGCTGATGTGGCGTCCGGCGATTGCACCCGTCGAGCGGCCGCGAACCTTCGATTCGGTGCAGTTGCAACGCGGCGCGCGAGTCGTCGAAGCGGGTGACTGCGCGGTGTGTCACACGAGACCCGGCGGCCCATACATGGCGGGGGGACTGCCACTGGTGACGCCGTTCGGCACGCTCTACAGCACAAACATCACCCCCGATCCGCAGACAGGCATTGGCCAGTGGTCACTGCCCGCGTTCGAGCGGGCGATGCGTGAAGGGATCGCCCGCGATGGGCACTTCCTGTATCCGGCCTTCCCGTACGTGCATTACCGGCGCATGACGGCAGGCGATATAGAAGACGCCTATGCGTACTTGATGAGTGGCCCTGCCGTGCACGCTCCAGCCCGGCAAAACCGCATGAGCTTCCCGATGAACATCCGGCCGCTGGTGGCGTTCTGGAATTTACTGTTCCTGCACGGCAAGCCACTGCCCCCCGTGGCGCAGCAATCCGATGCATGGAATCGCGGGCGCTACCTGGTCGAAGGCCCCGGTCACTGCGCAGGCTGTCATTCTCCGCTGAACCTGATCGGCGCCGAGAAGTCCGGCGCAAGCCTGGCCGGCGGTACCGTGGATGGTTGGGAAGCGCCTTCGCTGCTGGGCATGGGCCGTCGTGCAACTGCCTGGCGCTACGATCAGTTGGTGAGCTACCTGCGAGGAGAAGTGGTGGACGGCCATGGAACTGCCGCCGGCCCGATGCGCCCGGTCAGTCTCAGCCTGGCGCGCTTGCCAGTCGGCGACGCACAGGCGATTGCCGAGTACCTGCTGAGCTTGCCCGCCAGAACGGTCACCACCGAGGTCCCAGCTGCAGATGCTCATGCCGGGGCCTCCGATCAGACCACTGGCGCCCTGCTGTTCGCCAGCGCCTGTGCCGGCTGCCATGGGCCAGCTGCACCGATGCGTGAAATCGACGAGCGTCCTTCGCTGGACCGTACGTCATCGTTGCAAGCCCCGAACCCGCGCAATTTCCTGAAAACCGTGTTCGAAGGCGTCCCGGCAACGCCGGGCATGCCGGGACCGATGATGCCGCCGTTTGCCGCCAGCCTCGACAACGATCAACTCATCGCACTCGCTTCGTACCTGCGCCGACAAGCCAGACCCGACCAACCCTGGACAGACCTTTCTTCAACCCTTGAAGCGATACGTCAGGAGACGAAATGACTCAAGTCACGCTTAACGTCAACGGCTCGGCCCGGACATTGGACCTCGAACCTGACATGCCGCTGCTCTACGCGCTGCGTAATCATCTGGGGCTCAATGGCGCCAAGTACGGGTGTGGCTTGGGGCAGTGTGGCGCCTGCACGGTCATCGTCGATGACAAGCCTGTATTTTCCTGCGTGACACCCTGCGCCGGCCTTGAAGGCAAGCGGGTTCGAACGGTGGAAAGTCTCGGTACCGCCGAACTTCCCGGCCCTTTGCAAAAGGCCTTTATCGAGAAACAGGCGGCCCAGTGCGGCTACTGCATCGCCGGTATGTTGATGCGCGCGCAGTCACTGCTGGAGAGCAACCCGCAGCCGGATGAACAGACCATTCGTGAGTACATGGCCGGCAACCTGTGTCGATGCGGCACCCACTTGCGAATCATCGACGCGATCAGCCTTGTCGCCAGGCAAAACGGGAGCGCGCCATGACAGTGGTCAACGAGGTCAATCACAGCCGTCGCGCATTCTTGCGTGGGGGTGCCTTGCTGATGGCGTTTACCCTGGTACCGGTGGCGCGGCGTGCGTGGGCGGACACCGAAGTCGACACGCTGGGCACGGTGGTATTGGCACCGGATCTGCCCGGAAGCCTGCGCACCAATCCCTATCTTGATGCCTGGATCCGCGTCGGTCATGAAGGCATCACCGTCTATACCGGCAAGGTTGAATTGGGCACCGGGGTCAAGACTGCCTTGTTGCAAATTGCCGCTGAACGCCTGGAGGTTTCTCCATCAGCGATCAACCTGCTCACCGCCGACACGGCGCTGACGCCCAACGAAGGTTACACCGCTGGCAGCCACAGTATTTTCGACAGCGGGACCGCGCTGTTCAACGCAGCGGCACAAGTGCGTGGGCTGCTGCTGGAGTCGGCTGGACGTAGCTGGGCGGTTGCGCCAGCACTGTTGACGACCCGGGAGGGCATCATTCACGGTCCCAACGGACAACGAATGGCCTACGCCGACGCTGTCAAAAACGTCGATCTGCACCGCTATGCACAGTCCGATTCGCCAGCACTGCCTGCGACGCCATTCAAGCTGATCGGCCACTCGCTGCAACGCCTGGATATTCCGGCAAAAGTCAGTGGTGGCGCCGCGTTTGTCCAGGACATCCGCCTGCCGGGCATGCTGCACGCTCGGGTGATTCGCCCACCCCGCCCTGGCTGCACGCTACAGGCCTTTGATGCAGCATCGATAGAAGCGCTGTCCGGGGTTGTGCAGGTGATTCGCGACGGCAATTATCTTGCGGTGGTCGCGCGGGATGAATGGCAAGCGATCAAAGCGATGCGCAGCGGATACGAAACGGCGCGCTGGAGCGGTGGCCAGGCAGTACCCGAATCCGCGGACATCCACGCATTGCTCAAACGCCTCCCCTCACGCCCCTACCCGATCAGCCATGAAGGCACTGTCCAGGGTGCGACCGACAACAGCTATCAGGCACGTGTGACAAAACAATACCTGATGCACGGCTCCATCGGCCCCTCCTGCGCCGTGGCCTGGTTCAAGGACGGCACCCTCACCGTCTGGACTCACACCCAGGGCGTGTATCCCCTGCGGACCGGGATCGCCGAAATGGTGCAGCTACCCCCCGAGCGCGTTCGCTGTATCCACACCGAAGGGTCCGGTTGCTATGGCCATAACGGCGCGGACGATGCGGCAGCCGACGCGGCGTTGATTGCCATGCGCATACCCGGCACACCGGTCCGGGTCCAATGGATGCGCGAGCAGGAAAATCTCTGGGAGCCCTACAGCTCGGCGATGGTCACCGAAGTCAAAGCCAACCTGGACGCCCAAGGTCGGTTGCAGGACTGGAACTATGAACTATGGACGACGCCACACAACGAACGCATCGTCAACGCCGGCCGGTTGCTGCCGGCGCGATTGCTGGCTCGACCGTTCGCCTCCGCACCTTCGGTGCCCATCGCTCAACCTGAAGGCGATGGCGATCGCAATGCCGTGCCGCTGTACACGCTGGCCTCTACGCGCATCAACATGAACTTTGTCACGCAGATGCCCTTTCGCACCTCGGCCATGCGCTCGCTGGGCGCGCACATCGACATTTTTGCGATCGAAGCGTGCATGGATGAGCTTGCGTCCAGGGCCAGGGTCGATCCGATAGCCTTGCGCCTGGCTCATCTGGAAGATCCCCGGGCGCGTGCCGTGGTGGAACGGGTTCGCGACGCCATTGGCTGGCAGCAAAAAAACAATGAGCCTGGCGCAGGCATCGGCTTCGCCTTTGCCCGGTACAAAAACATCATGGGCTACTGCGCTATCGCGGTACGACTTCAGGTACATCCGCTGACCGGTGAAATACAGATCGAGCATGTGGTCACGGCGGTGGACGTCGGACAGATCGTCAATCCCGATGGCCTGCGCAATCAGGTGGAGGGCGGGATCGTCCAGTCCACCAGTTGGACGCTGTATGAACAGGTCGCCTATGACGCCGGGGGTATACGCAGCTACGACTGGAGTGGTTACCCGATCCTGCGCTTTTCGCAGGTGCCCAGGAAGGTTGACGTTCATCTACTCGACCAACCGGGACAACCGTTTCTCGGCGCCGCCGAAATCGTCCAGGGTCCCATGGCCGCCGCCATCGGCAACGCCGTGGCGAACGCCACCGGCCAACGCTGGTTGAACCTGCCCCTGACCCGCTCGGAGCAACCGTCCTGACCTGCATTGCGTTGCGCTTCACGCAACGCAGTGTTGGGCGTTCCTCGGATTATCAAGCGCCCTCCCGCCGATTAACTTAAAGCCATCCGGTGCCTGACCCAACGTCCGCCGCCGCCCTGCTTTCTGTACCCATATCGGAGAACACCCCATGACGCAGCACCTGTTCCAACCCATCGCATTGGGCCCCTACACACTCCCTCACCGCGTGGCGATGGCGCCTTTGACACGCTCTCGCGCCGGGCAACCGGGCGACGTGCCAACGGCCATGAACGCCGAGTATTACCGCCAGCGTGCGAGCGCCGCGTTGATCATTACCGAAGCGACGCAAATTTCCCGGCAAGGCCAAGGCTATGCCTGGACACCGGGCATCTACAACGCTGAACAGGTGCAAGCCTGGCGTGCAGTCAGCACCCAAGTGCATGAGAGCGGCGGCCTGATCTTCATGCAGCTCTGGCATGTGGGCCGCGTGTCCCACCCGAGCTTTCAGCCTGACAACGCGCGCCCGGTTGCCCCGAGCGCGTTACCCGTGCCGGGCAAGACGTTCATCGTCGACGCGGATGGCAACGGTGTCTGGAGCGATGTACCGGTGCCGCGTGCACTGCTGGCTCCAGAGATCACCGACATCATCGACGACTACCGCCGGGCCGCGCGCAATGCCCTGGACGCTGGAATGGACGGCGTGGAAATTCATGCGGGCAATGGTTATCTGCTGGACCAGTTCATCAACAGTAACAGTAACCAGCGCGAGGATGCTTACGGTGGAAGCCTGGAAAACCGTGCACGGCTGTTATTGGAAGTGGTCGCCGCCGTAGTCGACGAAGTGGGCGCAGAGCGCGTAGGCGTACGCTTGACCCCGATGGGACGGTTCATGGGCATGGGCGATGAGACACCGCAGGCGACATTCGGCTACATCGTGCGCTCGTTGAACCAATGGACGCTGGCCTATCTGCACCTCGTCGAGCCCGCCGTGGTTGGCACCGTCAAGGACGAGCACTTCGATCCACGCTGGGATGAAATCATCGGTCAATTACGTGCGGCATGGGACGGCGTGTTGATGATCGCCGGTGGCTACGATTCCGAGACGGCGGAACAGGCCTTGATCGACGGCCGCGCGGACATCATTGCGTTCGGCAGAGCGTTCCTGGCAAACCCGGATCTGCCCCGGCGAATTCGTGACGGGTTACCGCTCAATGCACCAGACCCTAGCACCTTCTTCGGCGGCGATCAGCGTGGCTACGTGGATTATCCGACTCATTCCTGAGCTGGGCTTAACGCAGTTGACCGGTCCGAAAGGCGGCCCATGGAGGCCAACTTTATCCTGGCCCGAAAAGTCAGTAGAAGACTACCTGGACGATGCGATGGAATCAGCCGGCAGCGATTGCGCTACGAACTGCCAGGCCCCTCCAGAACAAACTCCATAGCCTGGTTTCAGCTACGGTCTGTTTGATCATTGTCATGTAAACATGGGTATTGTTAGCAATTTGGTGTCCATGACCATTGCAGGGAAGCCCTTCAGGGTTCGCGCTGCCTGGCAAAAGCCCTGTCGATAAGGGCTTTTGCTGTACCTGCAAATCAAACCACGACCTAACAGGAAGCCCATGCCATGATCGATCTAAGCACTTGGAACCTGACCCTCCCGGTCGGCACGCCGGCCCGAGTCATCGAGACCCCGCGCCTGGTGAACGGCTACTCGGATTCGTATTTCCGCTCCGGTAATACGCTGTTTTTCTGGGCGCCGGTGACGGGCGGAACTACGTCCGAATCCGAGTTTCCACGTAGCGAACTTCGCGAGACGTACAAGAACGGTGAACTGCGCAATTGGACTTACCCCGAAGCCAATCACCGGATGACAGCCAGCCTGTCAATCAACCAGGTGCCGTCGGAAGGCAGGGTAGTGATCGGGCAGATTCATATCTACCAGGGCAAGGGCCCGCTGCTGAAGGTCGAGTACGTCTACGATAAGGCCAGGAAGACCGGCAGCGTGATTGCCAACTATCGCCGCAAGCCGGGCAGCGCGGATACCAAGGTGGTGATTGCCGAGAATGTGGAGTTGAACAAGAGATTCACCTACGAGGTTCGCTTGAGCTCGGCGGGCTACCTGCATGTGATTTCGCAAGGGAATCGGTGGGGCACGCAGCTCAGCAAAAGCTGGCAGGGCAAACAATTGTATTTCAAGGCTGGGGCATACACCTTGGATAACACCGGCTACAAGAGCGAAGGCGGACAGGTGACGTTCAACAAGCTGGAGGCCAAGCACAGCAAGGGTTGATTGGGCATGCTCGACTACACCCCAAGCAGGTTATCTAATGGCAGGTGTGTTTGCCGGCGCGGATTGTTTAATTTGCCGCTACCTTCCTGGGAAAATCACGCAAGAAGGACTATGCACAGGGCTATCGGAATGGCTCACGCGATTGAGGGCGCAGAAAGCGAGTATTTGTGTGCCCGCGTCGAGAGCGTGTCTCGGATAGGTGGGGACCCTTTTGGTGCTCATGTATTTTTCAACAAAACTGGCCAAAAGCAGACGTTCACGTGCGGCTCAGGAGTTTCAAAGCGGGAGTAAGGGGTGTCATCACGCTAGTTGACACACCGGTCAATCCGCAGGGGTTACTGCGTGCCATTAATACGATTGAAGAGCATGAGCTTTCTCCATGAGTCGCCCCGCCGCTATTAACCGGCCATGTGATATCTCTGACAGAGAACATGAAATCTAAATCATTAAGCTGTCGCCCAGCATAGGATTGTCACTCCACATAACGCAGCCAAAGATGAGTCCGACCCGAGACCGCCTGAGCGACTGCAAAAATGCGTGCTTGTAGTTCTTCAACGCTCGTGTTGTAGAGCGCGCAAAAGTCTTTCGCAACAAGATTGGCCAGAGATAGGTCAGGCGGCTCAGCACGAATGAAGCCGATGTAAGAGGCACCTACGCCCATTAGCTCATAGCCATGCGCTTCTGAAAAATGACGCGCAACCGCAAAGTTTTTCGCAGGATCTAAATCGGAAGTGAAATAGCCGTTGGGAAAAGCAGCGAGTGCCTGGTAAGACTCCTGAACGGGTACCAAAAGCGCTGACATGGGCTGGTCGATTATCGATACAGGTTTTTCCTGATAACCAATCCACTCCTGCAGGGCCTGCTCATCAAGCGTCAAACCATGAGCACAAGCATCTTCGAAAGACGTAGCTGCTACCAGGTTCGTGAAATTGCGAAGGCAGATTGCGAACTCCGCTTTCGTGGTCGGATAACCTACATATTCACCGTTCTCAAAACATTCTTGAGGCAGCCCCGCGATGTCCTCCTCTGTGGCGTCATCCATCCCTGAATTACTGCGAGCATGGCCCGACGTGTATCGAGCCTGGTGCAGATCATCGAGCGAGAACAGAGGTTTAAAGCCTGGGTGCGACTCAGCAATCTTACGACGAGCCTCGGTCAGATCGTCAAAGCTGGTAATCCCGCTCACACCGTACTCATCACATGTACCTACAGACGGGTTCTCACGCATGCCATTACCGCGAAATTCGATATCCATAAAGCGTGGCCTGCTCCATGTTGTTACTGAATTGAGTGAGTAATCCTAAGCGCTCCAAGATCATCATAGGAAGATCCGCTTCCAAGCTACAACAGGACCAGTAGCATGTTACACAGCTCGAACGACAGCAATCGATTGTTCCAGTTTCCACGGGCCTGGCGAACTAATGATTCAGGCTAGAGTCAACGCCTCTGAATGTCTTAGGAGGATGGATACATGGCCACTACCTACAGCGCCCCTGGGATCATGATCGTCGACATCAGCGGATACGCCGATAATGGCTACGACACGGTTGTACAACCCGACGGCTCAGTATTGGTCGCGGGCCTCACCTATAACCCGCTCGACCCTGATTACGGCCAAGACTTTTCCCTGGCCCGTCTCGATACCGATGGCAGCGTGGACGGCAGCTACGGCAACGCAGGGAGGCTGGTGATCCACAAGCAGATTCCCATCGAAAAAGCCTACGTCCTTCGCGTCCAGGGCGACGGCGCAGTGGTGACGGCCCACGAAGGCCACGATGACACCCCCATCGTCCAGCGGTGGGGCCCGGACGGTAAAGCCGATGCGGTGTTCAACGCCAATGCTCAGGCCAGCCTGTCCAGCGGCTTCGGCCACAAGCCATTAGTGGAAGCCAACACCGACGGCAGCGTGCTGGTGGGGGCTGTCGAGGGCAGCACACTGAGGGTGACGCAGCTGCATGCCGATGGCACACGGGACTTGTCCTTCGGCACAGATGGAATGCTGACGCTACAGCCCCCTGAAGCGCTTTACTCCGTGCGAGGCCTTACCTCCCTGGCGGATGGCAGCCTGCTCGTCCGAACCGCGGGTGGCTTGCTCAAATACACCGCGGATGGGGAACTGGACAGCCACTTTGGCAGCAATGGCATCCTTGAGTTTGCCAGGGGTACAGCCGGGACCGACGTAGCCGTGCAGGACGACGGTAAAATCCTGCTATCCACCTTCACGGTTCCTGTCTATGACTTCTCCCTGCAGCGGTTCAATGCCGATGGTAGCCCCGACCTCAGTTTCGGCAATCAAGGCTCGGTCACCATTGATGTTCCTGGCAATTACGCCGTAGCCAACGCCGTCGCGGTGCAGGACGACGGCCGGATTTTGCTGGGCGGTAGCGCTTTCGCCAATGGCGGCAGTGATTTTGCTGCGATTCGGCTAAACGCCGATGGCAGTCTGGACAGCACTTTCGGCAGCACGGACGGCAGCACGCGTTTGGTGGGTTCGTCCGGCAGCGATGTGTTGAAAGGCCTGGGTAGCGATGAAATCCTGCGTGGCCTGGCAGGTGACGATGTGCTGCAAGGCAATCTCGGCCGCGACTTGCTTTCCGGCGGTGCGGGACACGATGTATTCCGCTATGCCAGCGTCACAGACAGTTTTCGCACCGCTGACAGCAGTGGCAGTGACCGCATACTCGATTTCAATCCTGCCGAGGATCGCATCGACCTCAGTGCCCTGGGTTTCACCGGGATCGGAAACGGATACGACGGCACCTTGTTGATTGGAAATAACGCAGACGATACCCGCACCTATCTGAAAAGCTTCGAGGCCAATGCCGACGGCCAACGCTTCGAGCTGGTAATCGATGGAAACTTTGCCGGACAACTCGACGACAGCAACCTGACGTTCAGCACAGCGAGCGTCGCCCGCTCCAGCGTCGATAGTGCCGCGCTTCCCGGCGATCTTTCCGCGCCTGAACAGGTGGAGCTGACGTTGATAGGCACCGTAGACCCGCATACCGATTACTTGGCCTGATCTGGTTGCGCGGCGCTGTGTGCTAAACACAGCGCCCTGGCTTCTTGCTCGTGCCAGCGTGCTTTGATGCCATCTCGGGAGTGATCAATATCATCCTCAAGCAGACCACCGATGGCAGTTCCGACACCACCCTCGGCCAGTGCTGCCGCAGAAGGCCCTAAGCATCATTATTTTCAACATTGGCTGCGGTGCATTCCCTCAGGACTTCGATGAATGCCTGCAACCCAGATGGGATATGGCGATGTCCCGGGTAATATAAAAACAATCCTGGAATTGGCGGACACCAGTCTTCCAGAACCTTCACAAGGCGCGCGCCAGCCAAAGATCGCGAGGCCACGCGCTCTGGCACGTAGGCGATGCCGAGTCCAGAAATGGCGGCTTCGGCCATAATTTCCGGGTTATCGAGGATCAGCTGTCCTTTGGGTTCGATGACCAATGACTGCCCATGCTTTTCAAACTCCCATCGATAAGGTTTACCACTCGGCATTCGGATGCCGATGCACTGATGTCGAAGCAGATCATCTGGGGTCAATGGGTATGAATGAGTCTCGAGGTAGTCCAGGGAGGCGACGGTTACAAACCGAATATCCGGGCCTATCGGAACGGCGATCATGTCTTGAGGTATTGACTCACCCAAACGGATGCCCGCGTCGAAGCCATTGGCAACGACATCGACCAGGCGACCATCGGTGACAAGATCGACCGACATCTGCGGGAAACGTCGCAGGAATGTCGGCAGGGCATGTTCCATCAAAACGCGGGCAGCCTGATCGCTTGCATTGATGCGCAGGGTGCCACTTGGAAGATCCCGATACTGATTAACTTCATCTACAGCCAGCGCAAACTCTCGCAACACCGGGCTCAACCGGCTCAGTAGGCGCTCCCCCGCTGCCGTCGGAGCGACGCTGCGCGTTGTGCGATTGAGCAAACGAATCCCGAGCCTAGCCTCAAGGGCTCTCATCAAATGGCTCAGCGTGGACGCGGACAAACCCAGCTCATCCGCCGCTTTGCGGAAGCTTCGGTGACCAACGATCAGCGCCAACGCACGTACATCAGTGAGTGACAGGGGGAATTCATTCATGGCTATTTTTCACCAGGTCATCCTCATTCTGCTCGATAGTAGCAGCAGTCCAGGACGCGTAGCGTTAAACCCTCGCAAGCCAGTCCGGCTCGCTCTGAGGAGAACATACCGATGAATAAAACCTGGTTAGTCACTGGCAGCTCGTCCGGCATTGGCTTGGCGGTAGTTGAGCAATTGCTGGAACGAGGGGATCGCGTGGCGGCGACGTTGCGTGAACCTCAAGCACTCAGTCACTTGAAAGAACGCTACGGCGAACGGCTGTGGACAGCGGCACTGGATGTGAACGATACATCCGCCATTCGGAATGTCGTTAACCGTGCATTCACTGAACTAGAGCGCATTGATGTCGTGGTCAGCAGCGCAGGATACGCATTATTCGGCGCCGCCGAGGAATGCAGTGACGAACAAATCGATCAGCAATTGCAAACTAACCTGGTCGGCTCAATCCAGTTGATTCGCGCTTGCCTGCCTTTTCTGCGTCGGCAAGGGGGCGGTCGAATTCTGCAAGTGTCGTCGGAGGGCGGCCAACTGGCTTATCCAAACTTCAGCCTTTACCACGCCAGCAAATGGGGCATCGAGGGTTTTGTCGAATCGGTCGCGCAGGAGGTTGCACCATTTGGCATTCAGTTCACCCTTGTAGAGCCAGGCCCGACTCGTACGAACTTTGCCGCGGCCTTGGTCAGCCCTCCGGTGCTGGCGGAATACGAACAGACGCCTGCCGGCGAGGTGCGTAGAGCGGTCGCCAGTGGTGCTTTCCCCCTGACAGGAGATCCGCAGAAAATGGCCAAAGCCATGCTGGGGATCGCCGAAGCCGAACCGGCGCCAAAACGTCTGCTGTTAGGCAGCGGTGCTTATGGACGTGTCCACGCAGCACTGAGCCAACGAGTGGCTGAGCTGGAGCAGTACAAGGAAATCGCAATGAGCACTGAGATCGAGTGAGTTCCGTTCAGAAAAGAGTTGCAACAGGTATTTGCTTTGCAGAATGCGGCGGCTATAAGGTTTCCAGTTACTAGACAGCAGATCAGTAAGCTCACGCGCCCGCCGCATCGGCAGGCGCGTGAGAACGTCCTTGAGATAGGCATACGGATCAAACCCATTGAGGCACCGCCGTTTCCTACCTCACAGAGGTCCCATACTCAAGCAACCTGCATTGCACAACCGGCCCCTAACACGCCGCTCCTCGCCATTAAAAGCATAACTTTCAAAGGAATTGGATTGTCATGACTGCACTGGATACCGCTTTTCACAATCTGCATCAGAACGGCTTGCTGGTCTTGGCCAATGTGGCCGATGCGGGCGGTGCGCGCATCGTCGAACGCCTGGGCGGCAAGGCGGTAGCAACCAGCAGCGCGGCCATGGCCTGGTCTCATGGTTATCAGGATGGCAACAGGTTGCCTCTCGACCTGCTGAGCACCACCGTCAAGTCGATGGCACGGGTGCTCAGCGTACCGCTCACGGTGGATATCGAAGGCGGCTACTCCGATGACCTGGAGCAGGTCGGTCGAGTGATCAACACAGTCATCGCCGCCGGGGCGGTCGGGATCAACATCGAAGACGGCCTGGGCTCTCCAGAGCTGCTGGGTCGCAAGATCGACGTTGCGAAAAAGGTGGCAAACCAGGCGGGCGTCAAGTTGTTCATCAACGTACGGAGCGACGTCTACCTGAAGAACCTTTTCCCCGCCGAACAACGCCTGGAGGAACTCCTGAAGCGCGCCGCACTGTATTCCAACGCCGGGGCGGACGGCCTGTTTGCCGCTGGCGTGGTCGATTCAAACGAAATTGCCACCCTCTGCCAGGAGACCAAACTGCCAGTCAACCTGCTGTCCCGGGACGGACTGCCCTCCCCCGACGAATTGAAGCGTCTGGGCGTCAGACGACTCAGCGCGGGCTCCAGCATCGCCGAGTTTCTGCACGGCGCCATGGGAGCATTGGTCCGCAGTTTCTTGGACAACGGCCAACTCGACACCCAAACCTTGAAAGCCCACACATACGGCGAATTGAACGCTTTGATGGCGCTGAAAAACGAGTAATGCCTGTTCCTCGGACGAGGCCAAACGCCAGTCCGAGCAGAATTGCATTGCCAGCTCCAACACGTTGCCCAGGTAGACCGAGCGATCAGGCAACGCACGGGCTCAAGCCTGCGCGGCAGCTCTAGCCCGCGGCGGGGCGGGAAACTGATTGCGATATGACATCGTACAACGGATCAAAAAGAGCTTCCCATTCGCAAAAGCGCTGCTATTTTAAATGCGCACCAAGCCCGTCCCATCCCCTCGAAAGACGCCGGAAAACAGTTCCAGCGCGGCCATACCCGGCCGAGGGGCGGCGTCGAGGCTTGTCTGCCGTTGTTTTTCCAAACAGGACCGGTCCGTATCGCGCAGGCCACAAGCTTTGCCGCGTCGACCCAGGGGCACGACCCCTGCACAAGGAGGTGTCATGATCGAACCGCGATGCATTTCGTTGAGTTCCACGCAACAATCCGTCTGGCTCGACCAACTGCTATCGCCCGACACTCCCTCCTACAACATCGGCGTAACCGTGGAAATCCACGGCACGGTGGACCACGCCCTGTTCGCCGCGGCGCTGCAAGCCGTGGTGGCCCAATTCGATGCGTTGCGGCTGATGATCAGCGACCGCGCTGGGCAGGTGCAGCAGCAGGTCGCCGAGCACTTGCAGGTGCCGTTCACCTTCCACGATTGGCGCGGTGAGTCCGAGCACCGGGCCATGGCCGCCATCGAGCAATTGAATCGCACGCCGTTCTCGCTCCGCGGGCAACCTCTGTGGGGCATGGAATGGTTTCAACTGTCCGACACCCATGCGCTGTGGAACAGCCGCTACCACCACCTGATCGCCGACGGCACTTCGGTGGGCCTGGTCGGCCAGGCTGTCAGCGCCGCCTATAACCAACTGTTCGTCGGCGAGCCACTCCAACTGGACCCGGTGTTGGCTCAGGGCTATCGCAACTTTGTCGCCAGCGACCGCGATTACCTCGATTCGGCGCGCCACGCCAAGGCGCGGGATTTCTGGCTGGAGCAGTTCCCGGCACTGCCGGAACCGTTGTTCCAGAGTGCTTCGCCGTCCCGCGATCCGGCCAGCGCCAGCGAGCCGCAGCCCAGTGCCCAGGCGATCTGGACCCTGGGCCACCAGCGCCTGACCCTCATGACCCAGTGGGCAAGAACCCAGGGCGCGACGTTGAGCCATTGTCTGAGCGCATTGCTGGCCGGCTACTTCAGCCGGGTGACCGACCAGCGTGAGCGGCTGGTCATCGGCGTTCCGGTGCACAACCGCAGCAATCCCCTGCAGAAACGGACCGTGGGCATGTTCTCCTCGGTGCTGCCGCTGACGGTCGAGGTCGACCCCGCCGCCAGCTTCGTCGAGACTGTGCAAAAGGTAGCCAGCCAGACCCTGCGCAGCTACCGTCACCAGCGCTACCCCCTGCAAAGCCTGCATCGTGAGTTGCGGGCGCGCGCCGGCCACCCCGGCCAGTTGTTCGAGCTGATGCTGTCGGTCGAACAGTACCCCGGCGACGTCAACCTTGCCTCGGCCCGCTGCGCTCTGCGTACCTGGCACAACGGTTATGAGCGCTATCCGCTGGCGATCTATCTGCGGCATTACGAAGCCCAGGTCGAACCCTTCCTGGAATTCAACTACGACCCGCGACTGTTCAGTGCCGAGCAGATGGCCACGCACCTGCGGCGCCTGGAGTGCTTGACCGATCAGGTCCTCGCCGAGCCAACCCGGGCCCTGGGCGATTGGATGCTGCTGGACACAGCCGAACGGCGGCAGATCCTTGACGATTTCAATGCCAGCAGCCGTGACTACCCGGCCGATGAATCGCTGCCTGCGCTCTTCGCCGGGCAGGTGCAACGGCGCCCCGATGCTTGTGCGCTGCTGGACGGCGCGCAGTCCCTGAGCTATCGCCAGCTCGACCAACGGGCCGGGCGCCTGGCTGGGCATTTGGCGGCCTGTGGGATTGGCGCCGGTGATGCAGTGGCGCTGTGCCTGGCCCGGGGCGCGGCGCTGATCGTGTCGATCCTGGCGATCCTCAAGCGCGGCGCATGCTACGTCCCCATCGACCGAGAGGCCCCGAGGGCCCATCAGGCGCGGGTACTGGCAGACTGTGGCAGCGCCTGGCTGCTGGTGGCGGGTGACGATCGGCCCGCACTGGAAAACGTCCGCTTCATTGACGTTGCAGCGCCAGACCATGTATTGGCTGAATCCCACCCGGCCCGCGAGGCCGGCGATGTCGCCTACATCATGTACACCTCCGGCTCCACCGGAACGCCCAAGGGTGTGCAGGTGCCGCACCGCGCCATCACCCGACTGGTGCGCAACAACGGCTTCGCCGAGTTCACCGCCCAGGACCGCTTCGCCCTCGCCGCCAACCCGGCCTTCGACGCCAGTACCCTGGAGATCTGGGGTGCGCTGCTCAACGGCGGCTGCCTGGTGGTCTGCCCCAGGGAAACCCTGCTGGACGCGGCCCGCTTCAACGAGCACCTGCTGCACCACGAAGTCAGCGTGCTCTGGCTCACCGCCGGGCTGTTCCATCAGTACGCCGAGGCCCTGGCGCCGGCCTTCGGCGCGCTGCGCTACCTGATGGTCGGCGGCGATGTGCTCGATCCGCGGCACATCGAAAAGGTCCTGCGCGATTCGCCGCCCAAGCACTTGCTCAACGGTTACGGGCCGACGGAAAACACCACCTTCACCACCACTCACACCATCACCCTCGAGGACGCGTTGGCCGGTGACATTCCCATCGGCCGGCCCGTGGGCAACACCCAGGTCTATGTGCTGGATGAACAGCGCCGCCCAGTACCAATTGGGGTGGCCGGCGAGCTCTACGTCGGTGGTGATGGGCTCGCCCTGGGGTACCTGAACCAACCGCAACTGAGCGCAGAACGCTTCGTCGCCAACCCCTTCAGCCAGGCGCCCGGGGCACGTTTGTACCGCACCGGCGACCTGGTGCGCTGGCGCGCCGACGGCGTGCTGCTGTTTCTGGGCCGCAATGATTTCCAGGTGAAGATCCGTGGCTTTCGCATCGAGTTGGGAGAAATCGAAGCCCAGCTCAAGGCCCTGCCGGGGTTCCGCGAGGCGGTGGTGCTGGCCGATGCCCAGCAGCGCCTGCTGGCCTACTTCAGCGCCACCGAGGCGCAAGCGCCCAATGCCTTGCGCGCACGCCTGGCGGCCGTGCTGCCGGACTACATGCTGCCGGCGGCTTTCGTCCAGGTGGAAGGCTTCGCGCTGACCGCCAACGGCAAGCTCGACCGCCACGCCCTGCCCGAGCCCGACGAACAGCATTTCGCCCTGCACTGCTACGAAGCGCCCCAAGGGCCAGTGGAAATCCGCCTCGCCGAGCTGTGGGCCGAGGTCCTCGGGGTGCCGCGGGTCGGTCGGCAGGACAACTTCTTTGCCCTCGGCGGGCATTCGTTGCTGGCGGTGCAGATGGTCGAGCAGCTGCGGGCCGAAGGCTGGCAGCTAGACGTGGGGACCTTGTTTAGCGCGGCGAACCTGCTCAATCTGGCA
Organism: Pseudomonas sp. R151218B TE3479; assembly: GCF_053629195.1. Lineage (NCBI taxonomy): Bacteria > Pseudomonadati > Pseudomonadota > Gammaproteobacteria > Pseudomonadales > Pseudomonadaceae > Pseudomonas > Pseudomonas sp. R151218B TE3479. Next base: position 3,565,267 of record NZ_JBRJHV010000001.1, on the reverse strand, counting down.
TTGCTGCTGGAGAACCCGCTGGGTCCGGCCAAATCACAGGCGCTGCCTGAGGCATCCGCCATCGCGCCGGACTGCAAACGCATCACCCCGGCCATGCTGCCGTTGCTCAGCCTGCCACAGCCTCAGGTCGACCTGATCGTGACGGCGGTGGAAGGCGGCGCCGCCAACGTGCAGGACATCTACCCCTTGGCGCCCCTGCAGGAAGGCTTGCTGTTCCAGCACCTGCTGCAACCGGCCGACGACGCCTACCTGTTACGCGCGACGCTGGCCTTCGACAGCCGCCCACGACTGGACGCTTTCATCGCCGCCTTCGATCAGGTGATCGCCCGCCATGACATCCTGCGCAGCGCCGTGCTCTGGGAAGGCCTGGACGAGCCGGTGCAAGTGGTCTGGCGCGAGGCGCCCCTGCCGGTGGTCTGGCTGGCGGCATGCGACGCCTTCGCCGAACAGCCCCTGGACATCCGCCGCGCGCCCCTGGCCCAGGCCTACGTGCGCTTCGACGCGCCCAGCGGCCAATGGCAGTTGCAGTTGGTCCACCACCACTTGGCCATCGACCACGCCACCCTGGCGCTGTTGTTCGGCGAAGTCCGCACCTTGATGCAAGATCCGGGGCATCCGCTGCCTCCGACCGTGGCGTTTCGCCGGTTCGTCACCCAGGCCCGCGAGCCTCGGCGCCGGGCCAGCGCCGAGGCCTATTTCCAGCGGCTGCTCGGCGGGCTCGACGAACCGACCCTGCCCTACGCGCTGCACGACATCCAGAGCTCGGGCCGCGACAACCGCGAGGCCCAGCGCTCACTTGACCCCGCCCTGGCCCGCCGCCTGCGGCAACTGGCCAAGACCCAGGCGGTGGGCGTCGCCAGCCTGTTCCACTTGGCCTGGGCAATGCTGGTGGGCAAGGCCAGCGGCCGCGACGACGTGGTCTTCGGTACGGTGCTGTTCGGCCGCTTCAGTGCCGGCCAGCAGGTGGAGCAGGCCCTGGGGCTGTTCATCAATACCCTGCCCCTGCGCATCGACCTCGACACGCCCCTATACAGCGCCTTGCGCCAGACCCATGAACGACTGACCGAACTGCTCGCCCATGAACACGCGCCACTGGCCCTGGCCCAACGTTGTACGGCGCTGCCTACCCAGGCAGCGTTGTTCTCAGCGCTGCTGAATTTTCGCCACAGCCAGGCACAACGCTCGGCCCGTCCAGAGTTCGACCTGCCCGGGGTGCGCCTGCTGGGCAGCGAGGAACGCAGCAACTACCCGTTCTGTCTGTCCATCGATGACCTCGGCGAAGGCTTTGCCCTGACCGGACAGGTCCATCGTTCAGTCTGTGTCGACGCGGTCCTTGCGCAAATGATTCGGGCCTTGGAGGTGGTTGCACAGACCCTGGAAACCGCACCGGCCACCCGTGCCTGTGCCTTGGACATCCTACCTCTGGAGCAACGCCAGCAACTGCTGGAAGCGTTCAACGCCACACGGCAGGCGCATCCACGGGACACCCTGCTGCACCAGCCCTTCGAGCGGCAGGCGGCACTGCATCCCGACGCCGTGGCAGCGCAGTTCGAAACGGCCGCGGGAGCCCAGCTCAGCTATGCCCAGCTTAATCAGCAGGCGAACCAGTTGGCCCACGCCCTGCTGACGGCCGGGGTGCGCCCCGATGACCGGGTAGCGATCAGCCTGCAACGTGGCCCAGACCTGTTGGTCGCCCTGCTCGCCACCTTGAAGGCCGGCGCGGCCTACGTACCGCTGGACCCCAACTACCCGCCGGCGCGCCTTGCGCACATGCTCGAAGACTGCGCGCCCCGGCTGGTTCTGAGCAGCCAGACCGTGGCCAGTAGGTTACCGGCCACGGCGGTCGAATGCTGGTGCCTGGATGCAGCGCAGTTGCGAGACCGGTTGGCGACCCTGCCCACGGAAAACCCCAGGGTAGCGGACCTGGACCCAGCGCACCTGGCCTACGTCATCTACACCTCGGGCTCCACCGGCGTGCCCAAGGGGGTGATGATCGAGCACCGCAACGCCTGCAACCTGCTGCATTGGGCGTTACGCAGCTTCGACACCGAGGAATGGCGCCGCAGCCTGTTCGCCACTTCGATCAACTTCGACCTGGCGGTCTTCGAATGCTTCGCCCCGCTCGCCGCCGGCGCGACCCTGCACCTGGTGGAGAACGCCCTGGCGTTGGTGGCCCGCCCCTGCCCGGTGTCGCTGATCAACAGCGTACCCTCGGCGGTGGAAGAACTGGTCAGGGTCGGCGCCGTCCCGGACAGCACCCGGGTGGTCAACCTGGCGGGCGAACCGCTCAAGCCGCGACTGGTGGAACAATTGTTCGCCCGCAGCGCGACGCAACGGGTCTGCAATCTCTATGGGCCAACGGAAACCACCACCTATTCCACCTGGCTGTCGATGGACCGTGCCGGGGGCTACCGGCCCGGCATCGGCCGGCCCTTGGATAACACTCGTGTCTACCTGCTCGACCGTCATCGCCAGCCGGTGCCGTTGGGCGTGGCCGGTGAGATCTACATCGGCGGAGCAGGCGTGGCGCGGGGTTATCTCAATCGTGCCGAACTGACCCAAGAGCGCTTTTTGTCCGACCCCTTCGTCGACGATCCCCAGGCGCGCATGTACCGCACCGGTGACCTGGGGCGCTGGCGGGCCGATGGTTCGCTGGATTACCTGGGACGCAACGATTTCCAGGTCAAGGTACGCGGGTTCCGCATCGAACTCGGGGAGATCGAAACGCAGTTGCTGGGCATGCCGGCGGTGCGCGAAGCGGTGGTGCTGGCGCAGCCCGGCCCTGCCGGTGATCCGCGGTTGGTGGCCTATCTGGTGGCGCAGGTCTCGACCACGCCCGCTCCGGACTTGGCTGAAGTACGCGCCTATCTGGAAAGCCGCTTGCCGGACTATATGCTGCCCAGCGCCTGCGTCGCCTTGGAGCAGTTGCCACTGACGCCCAACGGCAAACTTGATCGCCAGGCCCTGCCGCTGCCCGAGGCGCAGGCCAGCAGTGCCGCCAGGCAGCCGCCGCAAGGGGACACCGAACGGCGGCTGGCGGCCATCTGGAGCCAAGTGCTGGGCGTCTCGGAAATCAGCCGTGACGACGACTTCTTCAGCCTTGGCGGGCATTCGCTGCTGGCGGTGCAATTACTCGAACAGTTACGCCGCAATGGCTGGGACCTGGACATACGCAGCGTGTTCGAACGCTCGACACTGGCCGCCCAGGCCCTGCGCCTGGAAAACCTGGCCAGCGCCCCGGCGCCAGCGCCAAGCGTGAGCGCCATCCCGACCCTTTGCGCCCGCATCACCCCGCAGATGCTGGATCTGGTGACCCTTCCCCAGGCGCAGATCGACCTGATCGCGACGCGAGTGCCCGGCGGCGCCGGTAATATCCAGGACATTTATCCATTAGGCCCCTTGCAGGAGGGCATGCTCTATCACCACCGCGCCCAGCGCGAGGGCGATCGTTATGTGCTGCGCAGCCTGCTGGCCTTTACCGACGAGGCGCGCCTGCAACGTTTCTGCACGGCGCTGGACCAGGTCATCGGCCGGCACGACGCGCTGCGCACCCTGGTGCTCTGGGAGGACCTGGAGGAACCCGTGCAGGTGGTGCTGCGGCAGGTCGCGTTCACGCCTCGGCGCCTGGCGCTGGAGGGTGACGATATCGCGGCGCGGCTGCAGGCCAGTGCCGACCCGCGCCACTACCGCCTCGACCTGCGACAGGCCCCGCTGATCGAGGCCCGGGTGGCTTTTGACCCAGCGCAGGAGCGCTGGCTGTTGCTGCTGTTGCATCACCATGTGGTGGTCGATCACACCTCCCTGGAATTGATGATCGAAGAGATCGCTCTGATCGAGGGCGGGCGCCCGGCGGACCTGCCGCCGCCCACCAGCACCCGAGCCTTGGTGGCCCAGGCCCGGCGACCAGAAGCGGTGGCCTCCGCCCGCGCTTTTTTCAGCGAGCAGTTGGGCGATCTGGATGAACCCACCCAGCCCTTCGACCTTGACCTGCAAACCGATCCCCGCTGGCAGGCCCTGGAACACCAGCAGCCGCTGGCGCCGGAGCTGGCGCGCCGCCTGCGTCGCCAGGCCGAAGCCCACGGGGTGAGCGCAGCGAGTGTCTGCCACCTGGCCTGGGCCCTGGTGCTGGGGCGCCTGAGTGGGCGCGACGATGTGGTCTTTGGCACGGTACTGTTCGGTCGCCTGCAGGCCGGCGCCAACGCCGACCGGACCTTGGGCCTGTTCATCAACACCCTTCCACTGCGGGTGCGCCTGGACGGCGGCGTCCACGCCATCCTGCGGCAGGTCCAGGACACCCTCAACGGTCTGCTCTGCCACGAGCAGACCCCGCTGGCCCTGGCCCAGCGTTGCAGCGCGGTAGCGCCGGGGACGGCGTTGTTCAGCACCTTGTTCAATTACCGCTACAGCCATGCCGGCCAGGCCAATGTGCACCAGGCCATGCCCGGCATGACCCTGCTGCACAGCGAGGAGCGAACCCATTACCCCTTCAACCTGGCGGTGGACGATCTGGGCGAAGGTTTCCAGCTGACCGCCCAGACCCACCCCGACCATGCGCCGGAACGGCTGCTGGGCTTCATGCTGGCGGCCCTGCACGCCCTGGTGGAAGCGCTGGAACAGACCGGCGATGGGCACATCCAGTCATTGGACGTATTACCCGCCGCCGAGCAGGCCCGGTTGAATCACCTCAACCCAGTGCTGTCCGTATCAGCGCCCGACGGCACTCTGCACGGGCGCTTCGCCGAGCAGGCCGCTCGCCGCCCCGACGCCCTTGCGCTGATCGACGAGCACCGCCAACTGAGCTTTCGACAGCTCGATGAACAGGCCAACCGCCTGGCCCATCACTTGCTGGACCAGGGCGTACGGCCCGGGCAACGGGTCGCGGTGTGCCTGGACCGCGAAGCGCACCTGGCGATCGCCTTGCTGGCGGTGTGGAAAGCCGGCTGCGCCTATGTGCCGCTGGACCCTGATTATCCGGCTCCGCGGCTGGCCTTCATGCTGCAAGACAGCGCTCCGGCGGCGCTGCTCACCCAGCAACGAGTGCGCCAGGGGCTGCCGACATTCGACGCCGGGCCGCTGATCTGCCTGGATGCCGTTGGTGCCGCCTGGCAGCAGGCCGCAACCGACGATCCGAACATCGACACCCAGCCCAGCGACCTCGCCTATCTGATCTACACCTCAGGCTCCACCGGCCAGCCCAAGGGCGTCATGGTCGAGCACCGCTCGGTGCTCAACCTCTGGGCCGGGTTGCACCAGCGTCTGGCAGACCTGCCGGTCGGTACGCGCTGCTCGCTCAACGCCTCGGTGGCCTTCGACGCCTCGGTCCAGCAGTTGTGTCAGTGGCTGAGCGGCCACTGCCTGGTGTTGATTCCAAAACGCGTGCGCCTGGACGCAGCGGCCCTGCTCGATTACCTGCAGAGCCGGCAGGTAACCCTATTCGACTGCACCCCGACCCAGTTGCAGGCGCTGCTCAAGCATCGCCAGACGCTGGCCCTGCCCCAGCCGTTGCCCCACCGCCTGCTGCTCGGCGGCGAGGCCGTCCCCGCAGAGCTCTGGCAGCAACTGGCCGGCGAACCCGGCGTGCGGGTGCTGAACGTCTACGGCCCGACCGAGTGCACGGTCGACACCACCAGTGCCTGGCTGGATCAGCATCCGCTGCCCAGCCTTGGCCAGCCCCTGCCCAATACTCAAGTGCACGTGCTCGATCATCACGGTCGGCGCACACCGCTGGGGGTGGTGGGTGAAATCCACATTGGCGGACGAGGCGTGGCCCGTGGCTACTGGCAGCGCGAGGCACTAAACCAGGAGCGGTTCATCGCCGACCCGTTCTCGGCCCAGCCCGACGCGCGTCTATACCGCACCGGCGACCTCGGCCGCTGGGAGATGAATGGCAGCCTCAGCTACCTTGGCCGCACCGACTTCCAGGTGAAGATCCATGGGCACCGCATCGAGCTGGGGGAGATCGAAAGCCATCTGTTGGCGCTGCCCGGTGTTCGGCAAGCGGTGGTGGTCGGTCGCCCCGATCGCCATGGCGTGGCCCGACTGATCGCGTACCTGCTGGGCGACGCGCCACCGACGCCGGCACAAGCACGCACGGCCCTGGGCGAACGCTTGCCCGAGTCAATGTTGCCCAGCGCCTATGTGCGCTTGGATAGCCTGCCGTTGACGGCCAACGGCAAGCTCGACCGCAATGCCCTGCCCGAACCCGATGCCCAGGCGTACGTGCAAACCCGTTACGAAGCCCCCCAAGGCGACATCGAGATAGCCCTGGCGGCCATCTGGTGCGAGCTGCTGAACGTCGAGCGGGTCAGCCGGCACGACAACTTCTTCGCCCTCGGCGGCCACTCGCTGATTGCCATGGGGCTGGTGGAGCGCATGCGCCAGCACAACCTGCGGGTCGACATCAGCCAATTGTTCACCGCACCGACCCTTGCTGGTCTGGCCGCGGCCACTACTCCATTGAAGGAACTGCTCCTGTGACTGCGGATCAATTGCTGGCTCTGCTCAAACACCGCGGCGTGACCCTGTCGTTGCGCGGCGACCAACTTTCGGTGGTGGCCGACGATGAAGTGCTGGCCGACCAGGCGCTGATCGCCCTCCTGCGCAGCCACAAGCCGGCGCTGATCGAAGCCCTGCGCCAGCCTGCGGCGCAGCCCGCCGGCACCAGCGGATTGCCGGCGGGTACCACCGCCATCACCCCGGCGCTGCTCGAGCTCTGCCAGCTCGACGCGGCTCAGATCGAGGGCATCGTCGCCAGCGTTCCGGGCGGTGCCGCCAATATCCAGGACATCTACCCGCTGGTGCCCCTGCAGGCCGGCATCCTCTTCCACCACCTGCTCCAGGAGCGTGGCGATACCTACCTGCTGCACGTGCTACTGGCGTTCGATGACGAACCGCGCCTGCGCCGCTTCATGGATGCTCTCAACCAGGCCATCGCCCGCCACGACATCCTGCGCACCGCGCTGGCCTGGGAAGGTCTCGATGCGCCGGTCCAGGTGGTGTGGCGTCAGGCTCCGCTGACACTGGAACTGTTCAACCCGCCCGCCGGCGACGTGGCCACCGCGCTGCGCACCTGGACCGATCCCAGGGAGCATCGGCTGGACCTGCGCCAGGCACCCCTGATGCGCGCGGTGGCCGCAGCGGATCCGGCAAACGGTCGCTGGCTGCTGCAACTGCTGCACCACCATGCGGTGATGGACCACACATCGCTGGAGCGGCTGGTGAGCGAGGTCGCGGCGATCCAGCAGGGCCGCCTGGCCGACCTGCAACCGCCGCGCCCGTTCCGTGAGTTCGTGGTTCGCGCAAGCCAGGGCCTGAGCGAAGCGCAACACGCAGCATTCTTCACCGAGCTGCTTGGCGATATCGACGAGCCCACCGCGCCCTGCGGGCTGCTCGATGTGCGCGGCGACGGCAGCCAGGTGCAGACCCTGGAAGCGCCACTGGCGCTGGATCTGAGCCGGCGCATCCGCGAACTGTCGCGTCGCCTGGAAGTCAGCAGCGCCAGCCTGTTCCATCTGGCCTGGGCCCTGGTGCTGGGCAAGACCAGCGGCCGTGACGACGTGGTGTTCGGCACAGTGATGTTCGGTCGCCTGCTGGGCGCCGCCGAAGCAGCCACCGCCATGGGCCTGTTCATCAATACATTGCCGTTGCGGGTGCGCCTGGCGGTGCCGGTGAGGCAGGCCCTGCGCGACACCCATGGGTTACTCAGCCGGTTGATCGCCCATGAGCACGCGCCCTTGGGCCTGGCCCAACGCTGCAGTGCGCTGCCCAACGGCACGGCGCTGTTCTCGGCGCTGCTCAACTACCGGCACAGCACGGCCCAGGGGCATGCCCCGGTGCTCGATGGCATGCAGGTTCTGGGCGGTGAGGAACGCACCAACTATCCCTTCAACCTGTCGGTGGACGACCTGGGCGATGGGTTTTCGCTGAGCCTGCAAATCGATCCCCTGGTGGGCGCGGCCCCGGTGCTTGGCTGGCTGCAAACGGCCCTGGATAACCTGCTCGACGCACTGGAAGGTACGCCCCAGCGCCTGGCTTGCCATCTTTCGATACTCCCAGAGGCGGAGCGTGAGCAGCTGCTGCGCACGTTCAACAATACTGCCCGGCCGCTGCCCGAGCGGGACCTGTTGCACCTGGCCCTGGAACGCCAGGCGGAACGCCAGCCCCAGGCCATCGCCGCGCGTTTCGACGCGGCCGATGGCGCCAGCCCGTTGACCTATGGAGCGCTCAACGCCCAGGCCAATCGCCTTGCCCACCTGTTGCTGGGCGCCGGCGTGCAGCCGGACAGCCGGGTAGCGATCTGCCTGGAGCGTGGCCCGCACCTGCTGGTCGCCCTGCTCGGCATCCTCAAGGCCGGCGCGGCCTATGTGCCGCTGGATCCGGCGTACCCGCGCGAGCGGCTGTCGCACATGCTCGAAGACAGCGCGCCCCAGGCGTTGCTGACCACCACCGCACTGCAAGCCAGCGTGACGGCACCGGCGGGTTGCGCCGCCCTGTGCCTGGATGATTCGCAGACCCAGGTCCGTCTGGCCGAGCAACCGGCCGACAATCCGGACCCGGCGCGCCTGGGTCTGACCGGCGCGCACCTGGCCTACGTGATCTATACGTCGGGTTCCACCGGCCTGCCCAAGGGCGTGATGATCGAGCATCGCAATGCTTGCAACCTGTTGCACTGGGCGCTGCACGCCTTCGACGCCGAAAGCCTGCGCGACAGCCTGTTCGCCACCTCGATCAACTTCGACCTGGCGGTCTTCGAGTACTTCGTGCCCCTGGCCGCCGGCGCGACCCTGCACCTGGCCACCAATGCCCTGGCCCTGCTCGACCGTCCGGTGCCCGTCACACTGATCAACAGCGTGCCCTCGGCGCTCGATGCGCTGGTGGGGGCCGCGGCGATCCCGGCCTCGACGCGGGTGGTCAACCTGGCCGGCGAACCACTCAAGCAGGACCTGGTGCAAAGGATCTTCGACCACAGTGAAGTGCAGCGCCTGTGCAACCTGTATGGACCGTCGGAAACCACCACCTATTCGACCTGGGTGACGATGGACCGCGCCGAAGGCTTCGTGCCGGGCATCGGTCGACCGCTGGACAACACCCAGGTCTACCTGCTCGATGCGCACCGGCAGCTGGTGCCCCGTGGCGTGGTGGGCGAGCTGTACATCGGCGGCGCCGGTGTCGCTCGGGGTTACCTGAACCGGCCGGCGCTGACCGAAGAGCGTTTCCTCCCGGACCCCTTCGCAGCCCAGCCCGGCGCGCGGATGTACCGCACCGGCGACCTTGGTCGCTGGACCGGAGATGGGCAACTGCTCTACCTGGGGCGCAACGACTTCCAGGTCAAGGTGCGCGGCTATCGTATCGAACTGGGCGAGATCGAAAGCGCCCTGGCGCGTGTCCCGGGGGTGCAGCACGCCGTGGTCGTGGCTCGTCAGGAGCCGAGCGGCGATGCGCGGCTGGTGGCGTATTGGGTGGCCCAGCCGGAAGCGGCGCCTGACGAGGCAATACTGCGCGACGCCCTGGCGGCGGTACTGCCCGAGTACATGCAACCCAGCGCCTACATGGCCCTGCCCGTCCTGCCACTGACGCCCAACGGCAAGCTCGATCGCAGCGCGCTGCCGGCACCGGAACAGGCCGCCAGCGGACACTTCGAAGCGCCCCTGGGTCCGCTGGAAAACCAACTGGCGACGATCTGGGGGCGCCTGTTGGGCCGACCACGGATCGGCCGCGACGAGCATTTTTTCCAGGCCGGTGGCCACTCGCTGCTGGCGGTGCAACTGGTTTCCCAGCTGCGTCAGCAATTGCGCGTCGAACTGCCTTTGGCCAGTGTGTTCGATCACCCGACGCTGCAACGCCAGGCACGGGCTATCGAAGCCCTGGGCGCAGCCGGGCTCCAAGGCGCGGCGCCGATCCCGGCCGGTCCACGGCCGGCGCGGCTGCCGTTGTCGTTTGCCCAACAACGCCTGTGGTTCATCGCCCACCTGGATGCCCAGGCCAGCGCGGCCTACCACATGGCCGGAGGCCTGCGGCTGCGCGGCGAGCTGAATGAAGCGGCCCTGGGCGCCGCGCTGGCGCGCATCGTCGAGCGGCACGAAGCCTTGCGCAGCCGTTTTGTGTCCGACGGCGGCGAGCCGTGCCAGGTGGTGGATCCCGGGCATTCGCTGGTGATGCCGTGCCACGACCTGCGGGATCAGTCGCCAGCCCAGTTGCAGGCTCATTACATCGCTGAAGCCCAGGCGCCTTTCGATCTGGCCGGCGGCCCGCTGTTTCGCACCCGCCTGTTGCGCCTGGCCGAGCAGGAGCACGTCCTGCTGGTGACCCTGCACCACATTGTCGGCGACGCCTGGTCCCTGGGCGTGCTGACCCGGGAATTGAGCGAGCTGTACCGGGCTTTCTGCCGGGGGCAAGCCGATCCGCTGCCACCGCTGGCCATCCAGTACGCCGACTACGCCCTGTGGCAACGCTCCCCGCGCCAGGCGCAACGCATCGCTGAACAGTTGAACTACTGGCGCACCCAGCTGGCCGACGCGCCCCCTTCGTTGAACCTGGCCCTGGACCGGCCGCGCCCGGCCCGACAGGACTTCACCGGTGCCAGCCTGGAGCTGAGCATCGACGCCGCGCTGGTGCGGTCCCTCAAGCACTTGAACGAACGCCATGGCACGACGTTGTTCATGACCGTGCTGGCCGCCTGGTCGGTGGTCCTTGGCCGGTTGTCGGGGCAGGATGACCTGGTCATCGGCTCGGTGCTGGCGAATCGCACCCGTGCCGAGGTCGAGCCGCTGATCGGCTTCTTCGTCAACACCCAGGCCTTGCGGGTGCGCCTCGACCGGGTCAGCCAGGTCGGCGAGCTGCTGGCCCAAGTGCGACGCACTGCGCTGGATGCCCAGGCCCATCAGGACCTGGCGTTCGAGCAATTGGTGGAAGCCTTGAACCCGTCGCGTTCGTTGGCTCACAGTCCGATCTTCCAGGTCATGCTGGCCTGGCAGAATGCTCCGCAGCCGAGCCTGGCCCTGGGCGACCTGGAAGTGACCCCGCTGTCCACCGATGAGGACAGCGCCAAGTTCGACCTGACCCTGAACCTGTATGAGCGCGATGGCGCGATCGGCGGTCGGCTGACCTACGCCACGGCACTGTTCGACCCCGGCACCGTGGAGCGTCATTGGCAGGCGCTGTGCGCCACGTTGCAGGCGATGGTCGAGAACGACCAGCTGCCGCTCCAGGCGCTGTCGATCCTCGGCGCGGATGAACGTCGGCAGGTACTCCACGGATTCAATGAAACCACCCGCGATTACCCTGCCGACGAGCCCCTGCACCGTCTGTTCGAGGCCCAGGCCCAGCGTCGGCCCGACGCCACCGCGGTGCAGGACGGCGACCACTTGCTCAGTTACCGCCAGCTCGACCAACAGGCCGAGCAGCTGGCGCACTGGTTGGCCGAGCACGGCGTCACCCCGGGTGCCCGGGTCGCCCTGAGCCTTGCGCGCGGCCCGCGCTTGGTCACGGCGGTCCTGGCGATCCTGAAAAACGGCGCGACCTACGTGCCCATCGACACCGCCACCCCGCCGCAGCGTCAACGCGCGTTGCTGGACGACTGTGCCAGCGCCTGGCTGCTCTGTGACAACCCGGACGCGTCGGTGCAAGGTTCCGGCTACCAGACCTTGTGCCCTTGGGATCGCCTTGCGACCGCGGGCGAACCCACCCCGCCGCGTCAGCCTGTGACAGTGTCGAACGAGGCGCCGGCCTACATCATGTACACCTCCGGTTCTACCGGAACGCCCAAGGGCGTGCAGGTGCCGCACCGCGCCATCACCCGACTGGTGCGCAACAACGGCTTCGCCGAGTTCACCGCCCAGGACCGCTTCGCCCTTGCCGCCAACCCGGCCTTCGACGCCAGTACCCTGGAGATCTGGGGTGCGCTGCTCAACGGCGGCTGCCTGGTGGTCTGCCCCAGGGAAACCCTGCTGGACGCGGCCCGCTTCAACGAGCACCTGCTGCACCACGAAGTCAGCGTGCTCTGGCTCACCGCCGGGCTGTTCCATCAGTACGCCGAGGCCCTGGCGCCGGCCTTCGGCGCGCTGCGCTACCTGATGGTCGGCGGCGACGTGCTCGATCCGCGGCGCATCGAAAAGGTCCTGCGCGATTCAGCGCCCAAGCACTTGCTCAACGGCTACGGGCCGACGGAAAACACCACCTTCACCACCACCCACGCCATCACCCTCGCGGATGCGTTGGCCGGTGACATTCCCATCGGCCGCCCCGTGGGCAACACCCAGGTCTATGTGCTGGATGAACAGCGCCGCCCAGTGCCGATCGGGGTGACCGGCGAGCTCTACGTCGGTGGTGATGGGCTCGCCCTGGGGTACCTGAACCAACCGCAACTGAGCGCAGAACGCTTCGTCGCCAACCCCTTCAGCCAGGCGCCCGGGGCACGTTTGTACCGCACCGGCGACCTGGTGCGCTGGCGCGCCGACGGCGTGCTGCTGTTTCTGGGCCGCAATGATTTCCAGGTGAAGATCCGTGGCTTTCGCATCGAGTTGGGAGAAATCGAAGCCCAGCTCAAGGCCCTGCCGGGGTTCCGCGAGGCGGTGGTGCTGGCCGATGCCCAGCAGCGCCTGCTGGCCTACTTCAGCGCCACCGAGGCGCAAGCGCCCAACGCCTTGCGCGCCCGCCTGGCGGCCGTGCTGCCGGACTACATGCTGCCGGCGGCTTTCGTCCAGGTGGAAGGCTTCGCGCTGACCGCCAACGGCAAGCTCGACCGCCACGCCCTGCCCCAGCCCGACGAACAGCATTTCGCCCTGCACTGCTACGAAGCGCCCCAAGGGCCAGTGGAAATCCGCCTCGCCGAGCTGTGGGCCGAGGTCCTCGGGGTGCCGCGGGTCGGTCGGCAGGACAACTTCTTCGCCCTCGGCGGGCATTCGTTGCTGGCGGTGCAGCTGGTGGAACAGCTACGGGTACTGGGCTGGCCGCTGGATGTACGCACGCTGTTCAGCGCCCCCAGTGTCGCCGCGCTGGCCGACTGCCTGGCACAGCGCTCGGCGCTCCCGGGCCTTGAGCTTGCATCACCGCAGGCGACGATACCCCCTGGCTGCAGTCGTATCGTACCTGAGCTGCTGCCCCTGGTGGAACTGACCCAGGCGCAGATCGACGCCATCGTGGCCCAGGTCGAGGGTGGCGCTGCCAACGTGCAGGACATCTACCCCCTGGCGCCTCTGCAAGAAGGCTTGTTCTTTCACTACCTGCTGCAGGAAGAAGGCGACACCTACTTGCTGCACACCACCCTGGCCTTCGACGACGAAACCGGCCTGGACGGTTTTTGCCAGGCGCTGCAACAGGTCATCGCCCGCCACGACATCCTGCGTACCGCCCTGGTCTGGGAAGGTCTGGAACAGCCGGTGCAGGTAGTCTGGCGTGACGCGCTGCTGCCCATCGAGGTGCTGCCTATCACCGAGGCCGACGCCCTCGCTCAGTTGCAGGCGCACACCCATCCACGGCAGCGCCGCCTGGATATCCGCCAGGCGCCCCTGCTGCGGGTGGTCAAGGCCTTCGACGCCGCCGGGCAACGCTGGCTGCTGCAAGTGCTGCACCATCATCTGGTGCTGGACCACACCACCTTGGAGCGGATGGTCGAGGAAATCGTACTGATCCAACAGGGTCGCGCCGCGCAACTGCGCAAGCCGGTGCCGTTCCGGGCCTTTGTGGCCCACGCCCGGCACGGCCAGGACAGCGCCCGCCAACAACGGTTTTTCGAAGCCATGCTGGCGGACGTCAGCGAACCCACCGCGCCGTTCGGCCTGCTCGACGTGCAGAACACCGGAGCCCTGGACGAAGCCCGGGGCGTCCTCGATCCGACGCTGGCGCTGGCCCTGCGGCAAACGGCACGCCGCCACCAGGTGAGCGTCGTCAGCCTGTTCCACCTGGCCATGGCGTTGGTATTGGGCAAGGCCACGGGCCGCGCCGACGTGGTGTTCGGCACCGTGTTGCTGGGTCGTCTGCAGGGGATCGAGGGGGCGGACCAGGCCTTGGGGGTGTTCATCAACACCCTGCCGCTGCGCATCGGCTTCGCGCAGACTTCGGTAATCGACAGCCTGCAGCGCACCCATCAGGCGCTGCTGGGCCTGCTTGAGCATGAGCACGCGCCGCTGACGCTGGCCCAGCGCTGCAGTGGCGTGCCGGCGGGGACGCCGTTGTTTTGCGCGTTGCTGAATTTTCGCTACAGCCTGGAGGACACGCCCCACCAGCGCGTCGCTGGCATGCAGGTGCTGAGCACCGCCGAGCGCACGAACTACCCCTTCACCTTCTCGGTGGACGATCTCGGCCAGGGCTTTGGCATCACTGCACAGATTGCCGGTTCGGTGGGTGCGCAGCGGGCGCGGGGGTTCTTGGAACAAGCCCTCGCCAGCCTGGTGCAAGCCCTGGACAGTAGCCCGCAACGTCTGGCCCGGACCCTGGATGTGCTGCCGCCAGCGGAACTCGCGCAACTGGCCCGGTTCAACGCCACTGCGCGTCCCCAGCCCCAGCGTGCCCTGCTCCACGAGCGCTTCGAGGCCCAGGCCCGGCAAACCCCGCAGGCCTTGGCAGTGCACTGCAAGGGCCGCCGGCTCAGCTATGCCGAGCTCGACCGCCAGGCCAACCACTTGGCGCGGCGCCTGCAAGCGCTGGGCGTCGGACCTGACGCGCGGGTCGGCATCCATCTGCGCCGCACTCCGGAACTGATCGTCGCCTTGCTCGCCGTGCTCAAGGCCGGCGGTGCCTACGTGCCGCTGGACCCGGCCTATCCGGCGCAGCGCCTGGCCTACATGCTCGACGACAGCGCCCCGCTGGCGCTGCTGACCCTGGCCGACGCGCCGCTGGAACTGGCGCTGGCCGACGATTGCCACCGCGTGAACGTCGATGAAGTGCTGCGCGGCAGCGAAACCGCGACCAGCGACACGCCGCTGGCCCTAGGGCTGGAAGGCCAGCATCTGGCCTACATGATCTATACCTCCGGCTCCACCGGGCAACCCAAGGGCGTGATGATCGAACACCGCAACGCGCGCAATTTCCTCGACTGGGCCCTGGGCAGTTTCACGCCGCAAGTGCTGAGCCAGAGCCTGTTCAGCACCTCGATCAACTTCGATCTGTCAGTATTCGAATGCTTCGCGCCGCTGTCCTGCGGCGGCACCCTGGAGCTGGTGGACGATGCCCTCGCCCTGCTCAACCAGCGTCCGGAGCTGAGCCTGCTCAATACAGTGCCCTCGGCCCTCGATGCGCTGTTGCGCGCAGAAGCCCTTGGGAACTCGTTGGAGAACATCAACCTGGCTGGCGAGGCGCTGCCCCGGACCTTGGTGCAGCGCCTGTTCGAGCAGAGCCGCGTGCGTCAGGTCAACAACCTCTATGGCCCGACCGAGACCACGGTCTACTCGACCTGGGCTGCGATGGACCGCGAAGTCGGCTTCGTCCCGCACATCGGCCGGCCCATCGACAACACCCAGGTGCACGTCCTCGATGACGCCATGCAGCGGTTGCCCGTAGGCGTACCGGGCGAGCTGTACATCGGCGGTGCTGGCGTTGGACGCGGCTACCACCGACGACCCGACCTGACCCGTGAACGCTTCCTCGCCGACCCCTTCAGCGACCAGCCCGGGGCGCGGCTGTACCGCACCGGCGACCTGGGCTTCTGGGACGTCCACGGCCAGCTCCACTACCTGGGGCGCAATGACTTCCAGGTCAAGATCCGCGGCTTCCGCATCGAACTGGGGGAGATCGAAAGCGCCCTGTTGGCGCTGCCGCAAGTGGCCGCGGCGGCAGTCCTGGCGGTCCCGCGCAATGGCCGCGAGCCGGCGCTGGTGGCTTACGCCGTGGCCAGTCCTGGCCACGGCCCGTTGGCGCCGGCGGCCCTGCGCGACGCCCTGGCGAACCGGCTGCCGGGCTATATGGTACCGGCGGTCATCATGCCGCTGGACGCCCTGCCGCTGACACCCAACGGCAAACTCGACCGCGGCGCCCTGCCAGTGCCCGGTGAGGAGGCTTGGAGCGGCCAGGCCTACGAAGCTCCGCGGAGTGAGCAGGAAACCCTCATGGCCGCTATCTGGCGCGACCTGCTGGGGGTCGCCCGGGTCGGCCGGCACGACAACTTCTTCGAATTGGGCGGCCATTCACTGCTGGCAGTGCAATGGGTCTCGCGGGTGCGCCAGCGCCTGGGTCTGGAATTGCCCCTGGCGACCCTGTACGCGAATCCGACCGTTGCTGCCCTGGCCCCACTGATGGCGGGCGCGGCGCGCTCTGCCCTGACGGCGATCCCGGTATTGCCGGACACTGCCGAACGGCCGCTGTCGTTCGCCCAACAGCGACTGTGGTTCATCAGCCGCCTGGACGCCCAGGCGAGCGCCGCCTACCACATCAGCGGCGCCCTGGCCCTGGATGGCGAACTCGACGAAGCCGCCCTGGACCAGGCCCTGACCCGGATCGTCGAGCGCCATGCGGTGCTGCGCACCCGGTTCGTTGAACAGGACGGCGAAGTCCGGCAGGTCATCGAGCCAGAGCCGCGCTGGGGATCCTCGCGCCTGACCCTGGAAGCCAAGGACGACGCCGGCCTACGGGCGGCCCTGGCCATCGAAGCGGCGCAACCGTTCAATCTGAGCGAAGGGCCCTTGCTGCGGGCTCTACTGGTGCGGCAGCAGGCCCAGCGCCATGTGCTGCACCTGACGTTGCACCACATCATCGCCGACGGCTGGTCCATCGGCGTGCTGGTGGACGAACTGTCGGCCCTCTACAAGGCCTTTCGCCGGGGCACCCCGGACCCGCTGCCGGCCCTGGCGATCCAGTACGCCGACTATGCCGCCTGGCAACGCCAGTGGCTGGCCGGCGAGCGCGGTGCCGAACAGTTGGCCTACTGGCTCGCGCACCTGCACGATGCACCAGCACGCATCGACCTGCCCAGCGACCGGCCGCGGCCGCCACGCCAGGACTTCAGTGGCGCGCGCCTGGCGGTCGCCCTCGATCAATCCACCAGCGCCGCGCTCAAGGAACTGGGCCGGCGCCACGGCACCTCGCTGTACATGACCCTGTTGGCCGCCTGGGCCGTGGTGGTCGGGCGCCTGGCCGACCAGGAGCAGGTGGTGATCGGAACACCCGTGGCCAACCGCACCCGCGCTGAAGTCGAGCCTCTGATCGGCTTTTTCGTCAACACTCAGGCGCTGTGCGTCGACCTGCGCGGGGAACCGGACGTTGGCCAATTGCTGGCCCAGGTCCGCGAACATGCCCTGGGGGCCCAGGCGCACCAGGACGTGCCGTTCGAGCACGTGGTGGAAGCGCTCAATCCGCCGCGCACCTTGGCCCACAGCCCAGTGTTCCAACTCATGTTCGCCTGGCAGAACGCGCCGCGCGGCTCCTTGGACCTTGATGGCCTGAGCCTGACCAGTGTCGCCGGCGAGCAAGTCACCGCGCCGTTCGATCTGTCCCTGGAGCTGTACGAGGCCGATGGACGCATCCTCGGAGGACTGAACTACGCCACCGCGTTGTTCGATCCCGCCAGTGTGCAACGGCATTGGGACTATCTGGCCAATGTGCTGCGCCAACTCTGCCTGGACGACCGCCAACCAGTGACGCGGCTGTCGCTGGTGGACGACAAGGAGCGCGAGCGCCTCTGGCACCAGCTCAATCCGGTTCCAACGCCGTTCCCCGAAGCCGGTTGGGTCCATCGGCCGTTCGAACGCCAAGCACGGCAGCAGCCCGAGACCCTTGCCGTGGAGCTGCACGGACGCGGTTTGAGCTATGGCGAACTTGATCGCCAGGCCAACCACCTCGCCGCGCAGTTGCTGGAACTGGGCGCAGGCCCGGGCCAACGGATCGCCATCCACCTGCCCCGCAGCCTGGAAATGATTTTGGCCCTGCTGGCCACGCTCAAGACCGGCGCGGCCTACGTGCCCCTGGATCCCAGCCAGCCCATCGCCCGCCGGCAGGCTATCGTCGACGATTGCCAACCCTGCCTGCTGCTCTGGGATGCCCAGCGCGTCGAAGCCCTGAGGCTCGGCGAGCGCTGCCCGGCGCTGTCGGTTCGCCTGGCGGCCACCGTGGGTCCGGCGTCCGTCCTGCCGGAACTGGCGCCGCCGCAGCCGGATGACCTGGCCTACGTCATGTACACCTCCGGCTCCACCGGAACGCCCAAGGGCGTCGCTATGGGCCACCTGGCCTTGGGCAACCTGTTGGCCTGGCAGGCCACCCAAGCGCTGCCCGGTCCGGCGCGGACCCTGCAATTCGCCGCGCTGGGCTTCGACGTGGCGTTCCAGGAGATCTTTTCCACTTTGGGCACCGGGGGCACCCTGGTGCTGCTGGACGAGACCCAGCGCCTGGACCTCGCCGGCCTGCCACAATGGCTGGCGCAGGCGCGGATCGAGCGGCTGTTCCTGCCCTACATCGCCCTGGCGACCCTGGCCGACAGTTGGGCCGAGGCGCCACTGGCGTTGCCGATGCTGCGGGACGTGATTGTCGCCGGCGAAGCGCTGCGCATCAACGACGCCCTGCGCGCGCTGTTCGAAGCCCATCCCCAAGCCCGTCTGCACAACCACTATGGCCCCACCGAAACCCACGTGGTTTGCACCCACACCCTGGCCGGTGATCCTGCGCTCTGGCCGGACCTGCCGGTGATCGGCCGGCCAATCGCCAATACCCAGGTGTGCCTGTTGGACGGCACCGGCCAATGGGTACCCCAGGGCGCGGCCGGCGAACTGCATGTCGCCGGCGTGGCCCTGGCCCAGGGTTACCTGAACCGGGCGCAGCTGACCGCCGAGCGCTTCATCGAGCACCCTTTCGACACCACTCCCGGCGCGCGACTGTACAAGACCGGCGACCTCGCACGCTGGACCGCCGAGGGCACCCTGCAGTACCTGGGACGCAACGATTCCCAGGTCAAGATCCGCGGTTACCGGGTCGAACTGGCCGAAGTGGAAAGTCGCCTCGATCAGTTGCCCGGCCTGCGCGAATCGGTGGTGATTGTTCTGCCGGGCGACAACGGTCAGACGCGTTTGGTGGCCTATTACAGCGCCAGCGAGACGCTCTCGCCGCTGACCCTGCGCAGCCAACTGAGCGAGCGCTTGCCCGAGTACATGCTGCCCAGTGCCTTCGTGCAACTGCCGGCACTGCCGATCACGGCCAACGGCAAGGTTGACCGTCAGCGCTTGCCGGCGCCCCCCGCCGATGCGTTCGCCCAGGGTCAATACAGCGCGCCCCAGGGCGAACTGGAAACCATCCTGGCAGCGATCTGGAGCGAATTGCTCGGGGTCGAGGCAGTGGGTCGTGACGATGATTTTTTCGCCCTGGGTGGGCACTCGTTGCTGGCGTTGCGCTTGCTGGCCAAGGTGCGCCATCGACTGGGCCTGGAAATGCCGCTCTCGGCGGTCTTCGCCCAGCCACGCCTGCACGCACTCGCCGCCGCCCTGGGTAACGCCGGGCGCAGCCGCCTGGGGCCGCTGCTGGCCAGTGACCGCAGTCAGCCGCTGCCGCTGTCGTTCGCTCAGCAGAACCTCTGGCTGATCCAGCAGCTCAATCCGGATTCCACCGCGGCCTTCAACATGCCCGCGGGCCTGCGCTTGCGCGGCCACCTGGATATCGAAGCACTGCGCCGGTCGCTGGACCGCATCGTCGCGCGGCATGAAAGCCTGCGTACCCGCTTCGTCAGTGTGGCGGGACAGGCGCGCCAAGTGATCGATTTGCCCCGGGCGCTGGACCTGACAACCCTGGACCTGAGCGCCTCCGGCGCGGCGGACTGGCAGTCGATCTGCGCCGAGGAAGCCGCTCGCCCGTTCGACCTCACGCGCCAGTGGCCGATCCGCGCCAGCCTGCTGCGTCTGGACCACGACGACTACATCGTCCTTGTCACGCTGCACCACCTGGTCTCGGACGGCTGGTCCATGGGCATCCTCACCGACGAGTTCTCCCGCCTGTATCAAGCGTTCAGCCAGGGGCGGGTCGATCCACTGCCGGCCCTGGATCGCCAATACGGTGATTACAGCCTCTGGCAGCGCGATTGGTTGCAAGGCGACGAACTGCAACGCCAGCGCGCCTACTGGACCCGCCATTTGCAGGACGCACCGACCTGCGTGGCCCTGCCCACCGACCGGCCGCGGCCGGCACGGCTGGACTACGCCGGCGCCAGCCTGCCGGTGCGCATCGACGCTGAGCTGACCCACGGCCTCAAGGCCCTCGGCCAGCGCCACGGCACCACGCTGTACATGACCGTGTTGACGGCCTGGGCGGTGGTGGTCAGCCGGTTCTCGGGCCAGGACAGGGTGGTTATCGGCTCGCCGGTGGCCAACCGTAACCGGGTCGAGCTGGAGCCGCTGATCGGTTTCTTCGTGAACTTCCAGGCGCTGTGCATCGAAGTGGGCGACGCCCCGACGGTGGACACCCTCCTGGCCCGGGTCAAGGACCTGGCGCTGGCCGCCCAGGAACACCAGGACCTGCCGTTCGAACAGGTCATCGAGGCGCTCAATCCGCCACGTTCCCAAGCCTACAACGCCGTGTTCCAACTGATGCTGGCCTGGCAGAACGCCCCGGCGGGCGAACTGGACCTGGGCAACGGCTTGCATCTGGAAAGCGTCGGTGCGCCGGTGACCACGGCCAAGTTCGATCTGGCGCTGGATGTACACGAGGTGGACGGCGTGATCGAAGGCGGCTTCAACTACGCCACCGCGTTGTTTGACGCCGATACCGTGGCTCGTCACTGGCAGGCGCTGCTCTCGGTGCTACAGGCGATGGTCGCGGACGACCGTCAATCGGTGGCCGACATCGACCTGCTCAGCCAAACCGAACGCGAGCAACTGCTCCATGGCTTCAACCCCGCCGTGGCGCTCCCCACGACCAATGGCGAGCGTCTGCACCAGCGTTTCGAGGCCCAGGCGGCTCGCCGCCCGGATGCCGTTGCGGTGGAGTACGGTGAACAACGGCTCAGTTATCGAGCGCTCAACGAGCGCGCCAATCGCCTGGCCCATCGCTTGCGTGGGCTGGGGGTCGGCGCGGACAGCCGCGTGGCAATCCATGTCGAACGCAGCCTCGACATGCCCGTGGCCATTCTCGCGACCCTCAAGGCCGGCGGCGCTTATGTGCCGCTGGACCCGGTCTACCCGGCCCAGCGCCTGAACTTCATGT
This sequence comes from Pseudomonas sp. R151218B TE3479, assembly GCF_053629195.1. Taxonomy (NCBI): domain Bacteria; kingdom Pseudomonadati; phylum Pseudomonadota; class Gammaproteobacteria; order Pseudomonadales; family Pseudomonadaceae; genus Pseudomonas; species Pseudomonas sp. R151218B TE3479. The sequence continues at coordinate 3,544,159 of NZ_JBRJHV010000001.1, read as the reverse complement.
TGGACGACAGCCAGCCGCGGGTGCTGTTGACCCTGGCTGATCTGCCGGTTGAACTGCACGTACCGGCCGGTTGCGAAGTCCTTTCCCTGGACCCGGATCGCGGCGGCTGGCGCGACCTGCCCTGCACCGATCCGGCAGCCGATCCGCACGCCAGCGACCGCGACCTGGCCTACATCATCTATACCTCCGGCTCGACCGGCATGCCTAAGGGCGTGATGATCGAGCACCGCTCGGTGTTGCGGCTGTTCAGCGCCACCGATGCCTGGTTCGGCTTCGATGAGCGAGACGTCTGGACGCTGTTCCACTCCTACGCCTTCGACTTCTCGGTCTGGGAGCTCTGGGGTGCGCTGCTGCATGGCGGCCGGCTGGTGGTGGTGCCTTACCTGACCTCCCGCAGCCCCGAAGACTTCTACCGGCTGCTGGTGGAGACCGGCGTCACCGTACTCAACCAGACGCCCAGCGCCTTCTACGCCTGGATGAAGCAGACCCGCGCCGAACCCCATCGCCTGCGCTGCATCATCTTCGGCGGCGAGGCTCTCGATGGCGCGGCGCTACGGCCTTGGTTCGAGCGCCCGGACAGCCAGGGCACGCAGTTGGTGAACATGTACGGCATCACCGAGACGACGGTGCATGTCACCTACCAACCCATCGATGCCGCCCACTGCCACGCCGGGCTGGCCCCCATCGGCCGGCCGATCCCCGACCTGCGGGTCTATCTGCTCGATGAGCGGGGCGAACTGGTGCCCCGCGGCGTGGTGGGCGAACTCCACATCGCCGGGCCGGGTCTGGCTCGCGGCTATCTCAACCGTCCAGCGCTGGACGCCGAGCGATTCCTGCCGGCGCGCTTCGCCGGTGGCGAGGGCGAACGCCTCTACAGGACCGGCGACCTGGCGCGTTGGAGCAGCGACGGCACCCTGTACTACCTGGGACGCAACGACCAGCAGGTCAAGGTGCGCGGCTTCCGCATCGAGTTGGGGGAGATCGAAGCACGCCTCACGGCGCTGGACGATGTGCATTCGGCACGGGTCCTGGCACGCCAGGACGAACCCGGCGATCCGCGGCTGGTCGCCTATCTGCTCGCCGAACCGGGCCGCCAGCTGGAGCCAGCGTCGCTACGGTTGGCACTGGCCGAACAGTTGCCAGCACACATGGTGCCCGGCGCCTATGTGCAACTGGAACGATGGCCGTTGACCGCCAATGGCAAGGTCGACCGCGGTGCCTTGCCCACACCTGACCAGCACGCCCTGCAGCAGCGTCCCTACGCTGCGCCCCAAGGCGCCACGGAAAGTCTGCTGGCACAACTCTGGGCACGGTTGCTGGGGGTCGAGCAGGTGGGTCGCGAGGACAATTTCTTTGCCCTCGGCGGGCATTCGCTGCTGCTGGTGCAAATGCTCGACGCCCTGCGCGAACAAGGCCTGGGTGTGTCCGTGGGCGACTTGTTCAACGCCGCGGACCTGGCGGCACTGGCTCGTGAAGTGCGGCCCCTGGATGCCCAGGACGTCGACCAGCAGGCTCTACTGTGTATTCGCGCCGGCACGGACCAACGGGCCCCGCTGTTCTTCATCCACGAAGGCACCGGCGAGGCGCTGCCCTACGCTCGCCTGGCCCGCTACCTGGACCCCGCCCTAGGGATATACGCGGTGCAAGCCGCCGCCGAACTGGAGCAAGGCATCTGCAACGAGACGCTCGCCAGTCGCTACATCGCACTGCTGCGCAAGGTCCAACCTCAGGGCCCATATTGGCTCGCCGGCTGGTCGGCGGGCGGCCTGCTGGCCTATGAAATGGCCCGCCAACTGCGAGGCGAGGATTGTCCGGTGGCGTTCGTTGGCTTGATCGACAGCAGCCAGCCGGGCGCACTGCGCGCCGCGCCGGTGACCCTGGACTTGGACGAAGACGCATTGCGCCAGCAACTGCTCGCTTATCTGACCCAGCAATGGCGCAATGGGGCCGACCAGGAACCGGGCGACGCCTGGCACGCTGGCCTCGACCTCGATGCGCTGATCACCACAGCCCGGGAACGCGGCTGGCTGCCCGGCGGCTTTGACCGCCAGGCACTGGACCGTCGCGCCCGCCTCAACCTGACCCTGCGCAACGCCATGGTCCGCTACAGGCCGGCGCCCCTGGGCCTGCCGGTGCACTTGTTCAGCGCCACTTCGCCTGTGCCGGGCTTGTCCAGCCCGAACGGGCTTGGGGCCGATTGGCAGGCTCTGCTGGGCAACGATTTGGTGGAGCAACGCATCGAGGGTGATCACTGGTCGATCATGCGTGACCCCGAGCCGCTGCAACACCTGGCCCAGGCGCTGGAGCAGGCCTTGAGCCAGGCCGAACGGGATGCCGACGAACCGCGCGGCGGCCGTAGCGGCTTTGTCTTGCAGACCGGCGCGGCGCAGGCGCCTTGCCTGTTCATGATCCCCGGTGCCGGGGCTAACGTCGCCAGCTTCGTGCCGCTGATCCAGCAGCTGGATGTGCGCTTGAACGTGGTCGGCCTGCAGGCCCGCGGCTCCGACGGGCGTTGCGAGCCCCACGGGACGGTGCAGGCGGCCGCCAGCGCCTATGTGAAGGAGATCCGCAGACAGCAGCCGAATGGCCCGTATTACTTGCTCGGCCATTCGTTCGGCGGCTGGCTGGCCTTCGAAGTGGCGCGTCAGTTGCTAGCCGAGGGCGCGTTGGTGGCGCCGGTGGTGCTGCTCGACAGCCGCGCGCCCGGTCCGCGCCTGGCCAGCGGCGCGCGCCACGCCCTGGCCCGTTACGTCGGCTTGCTGGAGATGGATGCCGGGCGCGACCTGGGCCTGGACATCGACCGCCTCGCCAGCCTCGAAGTCGACGAGCAATGCGCTCAACTGCTGGCGAGCATGCAAGCGGTCGGGCTGATGCCGGCGCAAGCCCGGGCCGATGCGTTGCGCGGGCCGCTGCGGGTGTTCCAGGCCAACCTGGCGACGCAGTACCAACCAACACCGCCCTACCCTGGGCCCGTGGTGCTGGTCGAGGCTGGCCAGCACAGCGCCGAACCGGACGACCCGGCGCGACGCTGGGAAGCGTTCGCCCCCGACTGCAGGCGACAAGTGCTCGAGGATTGCAATCATTTGTCGATTCTCAAGTCCCGCGCGGCGCCGGCTCTCGCCGGTTTGCTGCGGCACCATTGGCCCGCGATCGAGGCGCTGCCGAACCATGACGATTGAACCTTCGCTTCGCCCCTGGCTGTGGGCCTGGGGCGCCCAGGTCGCGTCCACCCTGGGCTCGGCCCTGGCGGCATTCAGCTTGGGGATCTGGTTGCTGCAGCAACACGGCAGCGTCACCGACTATGCCTGGGTCATCGCCCTGTCAGCCTTGCCCGGCCTGCTGCTGGCGCCGCTGGCCGGGTGGCTGGTGGACCGCTGTGAAGCGCGTGCCTTGCTGTTGGGCGTGGAAGTCTGTAGCGGCGCGGCGGCGCTGGCGCTGTGGTGGCTGTTCGAATCCAACGCCCTGGACCGCTGGCAGGTGTACGCCTTCGCCGCGGTGAACTCCAGCACCCTGGTGGTGCGCATGCTGGTGTGTCAGGCGGCCATCCCGCGACTTCTGCGCAGCCCCCAGGCAATCGGCCGGGCCAATGGCCTGATGCAATTGATGGTGGGCTTGCCACAGCTGATCGCCCCCACCCTGGCGGCGCTGCTGTTGGGCAGCGTCGGGGTGACGGGGGTGCTGTTGCTGGACCTTGGCGCCGTGCTGTTATGCGCCACCGTTCTTATCTGGATCGGCCTGTTCGTCAGCGCCGTGCGCGGCACCGGCCAGGGCCGCGTCGACTTCGAGGGCGGATCATCGGTGGTCCTCGCCGTGCTGCGTGGGCGTCCGGCGTTGTGGGCGTTGCTGGCCTACCTCGGGCTGGAGCACTTGATGCTCGGCCTGGCCTCGGCGCTGTTGTCGCCACTGGTGCTGGAACGTCACTCGGTGCTGGTGCTGGGCACGCTGATGACCTGCGGCGGCCTGGGCATGCTCGGCGGCTCGCTGTGGGTGGTGGCCCGGCCACCGGTGCGGCTGATCCGCACTGTATTGCTGGCCGACCTGCTGCTCGGCGCCGCCGTCCTGACTATCGGCGCCAGCGCTTCGCCGGTGGTGCTGTATGTGGCCGCCTTCGTCGCGTTCGGCTGCTTTTCCCTGAGCACCAGCAGCGACCAGAGTTTCTGGCAACGCAGCCTGCCCGCCGACGCCCTGGGCCGGGTCTTGTCGGCCCGGCAAATGGTGTGCCTGCTGGCAATGCCCATTGGCGCCCTGGGCGCCGGCGCATTGGCCGACGGATGGGCGATCACATTGATGAGCAAAGCCGGAGAGTGGCAAGCCAGACTGGCGCCGCTGTTGGGAACGGGCAAGGTGGGTGGCCTGAGCCTGCTGTTTGCCGTGGCAGGCCTGTTGTATGTGCTGCTGGCCAGCCTGGGGCTGGCCTTCGGCCCCTTGCGGCGCTTGCAGCCGGGCGTGCCCCTATACGGCGAGACAAGGCGCGGAGCCGGGTTGACGGCTGCAGGCAGCGGTGATGTTCTCGCCGGGGCTCCACGTTTGGAAGAACAAGGATGACGCGCCACAACAACGGTCGCTAACCGGCCACAAGCAGTCGCTCAAGCATGTACCGGGGGATGTCTACCAGAGCGGAGTAGTCCAAGCAGTCATTCAATGCTTCCACAAAAATCAGGGTCGATTCAGCTGGATGCGTTTTTTGATTTCAAACCTTTGCGCTGGGTAATCGATTACTTATTGAACATTTCGTAAAAAAACGTAACATTGCCGCCCATGATACTCGAACAGCTCAAAGCCCTGGGCAATGACACTCGCATGCAAATGATGGAGTGGCTCAAAGACCCACTCAGTAATTTCCCCCCTCAGGATCATGGCGATCCTGCGATAGGCGTGTGCGTCACCCATTTGCAGCACAAGGCCGGGCTTTCACCTTCTACCGCGTCTGCACATTTAGCTATCTTGCAACGTGCAGGCTTCGTGCTGACCACCCGCATCGGAAAGTGGACTTACTACCGGCGCAATGAGCAGGCGATTGATGACTTTGCGGCTAGGCTGATCATCGAATTGTAATTTTTAAACTTTCATTTCGTTATTTCGCGTAATGAGAAAATATGAGGAAACCCCTATGAGCAGCAAAACTATCTTCGTTGAACCCGGTGGCGGCTATGAAAAGGTTGTGATTGGCAGCAGCGAAGTCCGAGCCGCAGCGCGTGGCGAAATCACCGTACGCCTTCATGCCAACTCGCTCAACTACCACGACTTTGCGGTGGTCAGCGGTATGTGGGGCCCTAGCGAAAAACGCATCCCCATGGCCGATGGTGCGGGTGAAGTCATTGCTGTCGGCCCAGATGTCACTGAATTCAAGGTGGGTGACTCAGTCGTCAGCACCTTCTTCCCGGAATGGATCAACGGTGCACCACTGGTTGAAGGCTTTGTCAGCGTGCCCGGTGATGGCATTGACGGCTACGCTCGTGAGCAAGTGACGGCCAAGGCCACATCGTTCACCCTCGCGCCTATTGGCTACAGCCATGCTGAAGCGTCGACGCTTACCACCGCCGGCCTTACGGCATGGCGCGCCCTGATGGCCGATGACTCACTCAAGCCGGGCGACACCGTGCTCGTCCAAGGCACGGGTGGCGTTTCAATTTTTGCCCTGCAGTTCGCTAAAATGGCCGGTGCCACCGTTATTGCGACCTCTTCAAGCGACGAAAAACTTGAACGTCTGAAAGCGCTAGGCGCTGATCATGTGATCAATTACCGCAAAGACCTCAACTGGGGCGAAACTGCACGCGCGCTAACGGGTGGCCGTGGTGTTGACCACATCATCGAAGTCGGCGGCCCTGCGACGCTTGAGCAATCGATGAGTGCAGTTCGGGTTGCTGGTCACATCTCCGTCATCGGCATATTGAGTGGCGTAAGCGGTGCAATGAATTTTGTACCGGCACTGATCAAGCAAGTGCGTCTGCAGGGTGTATTGGTGGGTAGCCGCAGCCAGCAGCAGGATATGATCCGAGCCATCAATGCTAATGGCATGCGCCCGATTATCGATCGTCATTTCCCTTTGAGCGAGATTGTCGAAGCGTTCAAGTATCAGGAAACCAACCAGCATTTCGGCAAAATTTGCCTGGATATCTAAGCACGCATGCATGGGCATGGTCCGTATGCCTCTCTCAAGGATGTGGTGCCACGTCTGCCGACGCAGCGTACGAGAGAGATTGGCCCCATGCCGCCTGTCACAATTGGCAGCAAGGGGTCTTTTTCAGCCGGCCACCACAGGCGGTATAGCCCTTCGCCTACCCTCAGACCTTGAAGCGCGCCACTAGATGATTGAGTTCAATCGCCAGGTTGGCCATTTCACTGCAGGCGCCGGCGGTCTGGCTGGCGCCTGCCGAGCTCTGGATTGAAAGTTCGCGGATACTGGTCAGGTTCTGGTCAGCCTCGCGGGCCACCTGGGCTTGCTCTTCGGAGGCGGTGGCGATCAGCAGGTTGCGTTCGTTGATGTGGGCTATGGTCTCGGCGATCTGCTTGAGCGAGAGGTCGGCATTCTGCGCCACCGAGATTGAACTGCTGGCCATCTGCGCGCTGACGCTCATGGCGCTCACCGCGTGGGTCGAGTCGGTCTGGATCGCGCTGATCATCTGTTCGATTTCCTGCGTCGACTGCTGGGTGCGATGGGCCAATGCCCGCACCTCATCGGCCACCACGGCGAAGCCACGGCCTTGCTCCCCGGCCCGAGCGGCTTCAATGGCCGCGTTCAGCGCCAGCAGGTTGGTCTGCTCGGCAATGGCTCGAATCACCTCGACCACCTTGCTGATGTCCTGTGCCCTGCCTGACAAGGCCTTGACCTGTTCACCCGTGGTGGCCACGTTGTTGGCCAGACCTTCGATGGCTTTGAGGGTTTGCGCCACGTTCTCGATACCCGAGCGGGTGAACTCCATTGATTCGCGGGAAGATTGGGCGGCGGCTTCGGCATTGCGTGCCACCTCGTCCACCGCGGCACTCATTTCGGTCACGGCGGTGGCGGCCTGATTGACCTCGTCGTTCTGCCGCACCAGACCGCGGCTGGCGTCTTCGGTCACTGCGGTCATCTCTTCAGATGCCGACGCCAGTTGGGTGGAGGAATCAGCGATGCGGGCGATGGTTTCCCGCAGGTTACCCTGCATCTTCGCCAGAGCGGCCAGCAGGCGGCCGGCTTCATCGCCGCCACTGATCGAGACCTCTCGGGAAAGGTCACTGCCGGCGATGCGCTCAGCCACGGCCAGGGCATCGCTGAGGGGCGACGTGATGCTTCGGGTCAACATAGCAGCCAGCACCACGGTGAGTACCACGGTTAACACCAGCAGGCCAATTACCAGCGTCACGCCATTGCTATAGGTGGCTGTGGCGTCCAGCCCCGCACGCTTGGCGCCCTCTTCATTGAAGTTCGAGAGATTGTCCATCTTGTCCTGCAGGGCGTTGGTCATAGGGCTGATGCGGGTATTGATCAGGGTGACGGCTGCGGCATTGTCACCACTGCGCAGCATCGGTTCCAGCTCATCCAACAGTTTGAAGTACTGCTGCACATCGTTGGACACCGCCAGGTAGAGCTCACGCTCAGTCGGCCCCGTAATGAGAGGTTCGTAATGGCTGACAGCGTCCTGCAGCGTGCTGCGGTAGCCGCTCAACGCCGCAATGCGGGTTTGGCGCTGTTGTTCGTCGGTGATCACGGTGATGCGAATACTTTCAAGCCGCAGGCGCAAAATGCCTGTCTGCATCTTGCTGGCCTCGCGGATGCTCACCATCCAGTTGGTTTCAACATCCTGCTCCGAATCTCGAAGCTTGCCCATCTGCAATAGGGCGACGATGCCTAGGGCAAAAACCACCAGGACAATGAGTGAGAAAAACGTGGCAAACCTGGGGGCGAGGTTCATAGTCCTGATATTCATTTTTATTCTCTTGAAAAAGGTCGGAACGATGCTGCTGTCATTCCGGGGTATCGACCAAGACGCTTGGAAATACAAACCACCCGACAAATGGGCTAGCGCAGCCTCTGGCAAAACGTATGCGTGCGCGCAACACATCTTGTGTAGTGACACGGACGTCGCATGGGGCAGACGTCGTTGCGAAGGGGATTGAGCTCTGTCGCTTCAGTAGCGTTCGCCGACGACGTCAGGTCATCACTCAGTACCCGATCAACCTGTAAGACGAGGGGCCCGGAGGGCAGTCACCTCCGGGTTCCTTTCATTTTTCCCGTGCGCGCTTGGCGTCTCTCGAGGAAGGCGCTCCGAAGCGCCGGGCATATTCGCGGCTGAATTGGGCGACGCTTTCATAGCCGACTCGCAACGCGGCGGTGTTCACGTCTATCCGCTCGGTCAACATAAGGCTATGCGCGGCTTGCAGCCGTAGCGATTTTTGATACTGAATGGAGCTCGTGCCTGTCAGCTTGCGAAAGCGGTGATGCAGCGTGGAGCTGGCCATGCCGGCCGCGAGCATGGGCGCAACGCCATGGATGACGGTACGCAAGGTCATTCTGCCACTGATCTCGCCAGGGCTGGTGTCGGGCGGCTTGTTCGCGTCCGCCACCTCACTGGATGAAGTGGTGGTGACACTGTTTCTCGCCGGCCCCGATCAACGTACCCTGCCCCGCGAAATGTTCACCACCGCCCGCGAAGCCTTGAGCCCGGTGCTGCTGTCGGCCACCACCATCATGGTGTTGTTCGCCACGTTGTTGCTGCTGTTGTCGCGCTCGGTGACTCGACGCTCCTAACCCCGGCTACAGGCGCCGGTAGGTGGAAGTGTTCTCGTTTGCCGTGATCAAAGGCTGGAGTTCACGCTTCCGCTGGCCTGGAGCGCTCGACCGATATTCTTTGCTGCTGCCATCGTCAATGACAGCGCTCGGCGTTCGAGTTCTTCAATGGAGCAGCGCACTGCTGGCGCTGCGATACTGATTGCCCCAACAGGGTAGCCGTCGATATCCAGCACCGGAACGGCCAGGATTCGAAGCCCTTCGGCGAACAGCGAATCCGTAATCAAGTAGCCGTCCTTTCGAATTTGCTCCAATACCTCGGAAAGCGGCTTGGCGAGCGTCTTGCTGATGAAGGGCGTAGCTGAAGAACGCGCCTCGATACGCGCCACTTCTTGCTCGGACAGAAATGCCAGGATCGATTGACCAATCGCTGTCTGACAAGCCGGGACGGTCGTCCCGATACGAATATCCACCCCAAGCCGCGTAATGCCGGCCCTTACACGCTCCAGATACAGCACGTCTGCGCCCTGCAGAACGGCGAAACTGGCCGCTTCACTGGTTTCGCTGACGAGCCCCCTCAACACAGGACGGACCAGACTGCGCAGGTCTGTGTGGGCAATTGCATGAAAACCCAAGTTGAGGATCTTGAGTGTTAAGGAAAATCGCTTGCTTTCAGGTATTCGTGAGACGTACCCGAGATCCACCAGCGTATTCAGCATGCGGTAGGTGGTACCCGGATCGAGATCGGCCTTTTCAGCGATCTGGCTCAACGTGAGCTCATCGCTTTCCGCAGTGAAGGCTTCCAGAACGCGGAATCCCTTGGCCAGTGACTGAACAGTGCTGCGTTGATTTTTATCTTCGTCAGCGGCGTTCGAGGTTTGGTTTTTTACTGGGATGCGTGGAGCCATGCTCGATTTCTACCTGATGTGATTGTGTTTTTCGGAATGCGAAAAAAATATCAAAGGAGGATAGCACTCGAAGGTGGTTTGTCCCACCTCGGATTCGGGCTGCCTGAGGAAGGCATGAAAAAACAATAATGACGAACGAGCCCCAAAAAAAAGGTTGGGCTCCGAAGAACAGTGGTGGTACTGTATTTGAAAAGAAGAAAAAATTTTCGCAATCCGAAAAATAAAAAGGTGCGAATAGAAATGAAACCCTCTGTTCAGCAATATGCCCGCTCCGCCGGTGCCAGATTCCATGATCAAGGCACTCGTGTTGAAGCCGGTCTCTCTGTGATCCGCTCATGGGGAGCGCCCGTTACGATAGGTTCGTATCCTCGGCCCACTCTCATTTGCGCTCAATTCAACAACGCGGCCTCCTTTGATGAAGCGCGTTACTTCGGTCAGGCCGATAATGTGCACTCGGGGTTTTTAACGCCACCCTTGAGTCACGCTTTCATTTCATCATTTAAACAACTTTCCGGCCATTTCCACTGCCGGCGTGGTTTCGTCTATCAAGTGGGCGTTTCCGAAAAACTGATGATCTAGTAATAAACATCGGCTGGCGCTGACCAGCTCAAACGGCTACGCCATTGCACTGTGTTCCTCACTGCGAGCTTCGTTCGCCCCGAATAACGCAAACAATAATAAAAGGAAGAGCCATGTTGATGCAGAAAGTTGAAACTGAGCCCTCGCCAGAGAAAATAAATAGCCAGGCGAATATTAGTGCTCGCTTAGAACGGCTTCCCATTACCAGGCAAGTGTTTTGGGCCAGGAATATTATCGGCGCCGCAACATTTTTTGATGGTTACACAGTCATTGCCATCGCCTACGCAATGCCGGTTCTGGCCAAGGAGTGGAGTCTTAGCGGCACGCAGATCGGCATGATCCTTTCTGCCGGTTATTTGGGACAGCTGTTCGGTGCTTTGATCTTTGGATGGCTGGCCGAAAGAATCGGACGCATGAGGGTCCTGACATTCACCATTTTGCTGTTTGTTTCGATGGACGTGGCCTGCCTGTTTGCGTCCAGCGCCGCGATGATGATCGCTTTCAGGTTCATACAGGGCATCGGTACGGGAGGTGAAGTACCGGTGGCGAGCGCATATATCAATGAGCTGATTGGATCTAAGAAACGAGGGCGATTCTTTCTTTTGTATGAAGTCATGTTTCTGCTGGGCTTGGTAGGGGCGGGGATTATTGGCTACTTCCTCGTACCGATATACGGCTGGAAAGCGATGTTCGCGGTAGGCTTGGTCCCTGCGATACTGTTGATCCCGCTTCGTTTCTTCCTGTTTGAATCGCCGCGCTGGCTGGCGTCCAAGGGTCGTCTGGACGAGGCTGACCGGATTGTCACTCGCCTCGAACACAGCGCTGTTAAAGCCGGCAAGACGCTGCAACCTGCAGTCGAAGTCCCGCAAATGCATGGGATAAATAACAAAGGCGGCTGGAGAGAGCTTTTCAAAGGCATCTATTTCAAGCGCTCACTCGTTATTTGGGCAATGTGGTTTGGCTCCTATATGGTCGCTAACGGGCTTATTACCTGGTTGCCGACGCTCTATCGTCAACATTTCCATCTGCCACTTGAAACCAGCCTGGCCTATGGCTTTATGACCTCAGCCGCAGGTGTTGTTGCCGCCGTGATATGTGCGTTGCTGATTGATAAAGTGGGCCGACGTCGCTGGTATATGGGTGCCTTGTTCCTCGCAGCCATACCGCTGGCAATATTGGCAACGACAGGTGCAACTGCGCCGATCAAGATATTGGTGCTGGCAGGACTGGGATATGCATTGGTCCAGACAGTGACTTTCTCGCTCTATCTTTATTCGGCGGAACTTTATCCAACTCGTCTAAGAGCCTTAGGTACGGGTGTAGGCAGTGCTTGGCTAAGATTGGGTTCGGCACTGGGACCGATCATTGTAGGCTACACCGTTTCTGGCTTGGGTGTTCAATATGTGTTCGGTATCTTTGCGGTCGTCTTATTGATGACAGCAGTGATCACTGCTTCTTTCGCCATTGAAACCAAAGGCCGAATTCTGGAGGACCTTTCGCCATAATCTTCCACGCTAAATAGTTCAATCGACGGTATCTGACTCAGTAGTAAACCCAGAACACATCAGAGTGTGTTTTGCGCCCGCGCATGCGTTAGTTGCGAAACTTAACTAAACCAGAGGTAATGAAATGAGCACTAAAAACACTATCGACCTTAAAGGCCTCGTTCCTGCTCCTGTCACGCCGTTCACTCGTGATGGCGAGGTTGATTACGCAGCTATTCAGAAACTGGGGGCCTGGCTTGGCAGCTTTGAAGGTGTAAAAGGGCTGGTTGTTCTGGGCCACGCAGGTGAAGGCACCTTCCTGACCCAGGCAGAACAAGGCCGCGTCATCCAGGCTTTCAAGGAGTCGGTAGACGGTCGTCTGCCAATCATCGCCGGCATCACGGGCGAAGGTACCCATGTTGCTGCTGAAGAGGCCAAGCGCGCCGTCGCCAACGGTGCTGCTGCCGGCCTGGTTTATCCTTCCCACGGCTGGCTGCGTTTCGGTTATCAGAAAGGCGCGGCTCAGGACCGCTATAAAGCGATCTATGAAGAAAGCGGTATGCCATTGATCCTGTTCCAGTACCCAGACGTGACCAAGGCGACCTACGACCTGGAAACTCAACTGGAAATTGCCCAGCAGCCTGGCGTGTTTGCCATGAAGAACGGTGTTCGCAACATGCGCCGTTGGGACACCGAAATCCCGGTCATCCGTCGTGAGGTTCCCGATCTGCAAATCCTGACCTGCCATGACGAATACTTGCTGCACACCATGTTTGACGTGGACGGCGCACTGGTCGGCTACGGCAGCCTGACTCCAGAGCCTCTGATCGAACTGATCGCCGCCGGCAAGCGTCGCGACTACCCGGCTGCTCGTGCCATTCACGACAAGCTGCTGCCGGTCACTCGTAATGTCTACCACCGCGGTTCCCACATGGAGGGCACCGTGGCCCTGAAGCATGGCCTGGTTGCCCGTGGCATCCTGGATCATGCCACCGTCCGTTCCCCACTGCTGCCACTGGCCGAGGGTGCCGACAAGGAAATCGCTGACGCGCTGCGCAGCGCTGGCCTGATCTGATCCTGAGCCAAGCCGGCACCGTGCTTTGAAGGGGCCGGCTTTCAGGTGAGGTACATACCAAGGGTTTGTTCATCAGGCCCTTGGCAACACTCGATTCGGATATTTCTCCACCTACGATCGACGATCCGTTTTCCCGGGACAGCGGCATTTCGCCCGTTCGACTCGTGATGACAGCCCGACATTGCCCTTCAATAAAAACAACAGGGGACAGGTCTTGAACATTCACACCAATCGCACAACTCGTGTGCTTTTCATTCCAGCGCTAGTTTTACCTTTCAACGCATTGGCTCAGGGTCTGGTGGATGACACTACCGCCACTCTGAACTTCAGGAACTTCTTTTTCGAGCGAAACTTCACTGCACCAGATGTTGCGCAAAGCCAGGCTCGTGAGTGGACGCAAGGTTTCATCTTCGATCTCAAATCCGGCTTTACCCAGGGGACTATAGGGTTTGGGGTTGACGTGCTTGGGAAATATGCTGTGAAGCTTGATGGCGGCGCAGGAAGGTATGGCGCGCTGCTGCTGCCAAAGGATGCTGATGGTGATCCCGCGGGAAGTTTCGGGAGACTTGGCGTTGCGGTTAAAGCGAAGCTCTCGAATACGGAAATAAAGGTCGGCGAATGGATGCCCAATTTCCCCATTGTCACCGTGGATGATTTCCGCGCATTGCCACAGACATTTCGCGGTGCCCAGATTGCCTCGCAAGAAATCAAAAACTGGTCTTTTTATGCAGGTGAGTTGAGCAAAACCAGCTTGCGCAACGACTCTTCCATGGAAGACCTTTCGTTTGGATCGGCTCGATCAGACGCCTTCGATTTTCTTGGTGCCGACTACCGTTCTACTTCCAAAAATACAACCGTCAGACTTTGGTCTGGCGAGTTGAAAGACATCTATGAACAGCACTACCTCGGACTGAACCAAAAATGGCCACTGACTGGAAGGGTATCGGTTAACGCCAATCTAGGCTTTTTCTGGGGCAAAGACTCAGGAAGTGCGAAGGCAGGTCAATTGGATAACCGCACCGCTTCAGCTCTGTTGAGCCTCAACATCGCTGAGCATGCGATAAGCCTGGGGCTGCAAAATGTCTCGGGGGAAACCGGTTGGATGCGCATCGGCGGGACCGGCGGTATCTATCTGGCCAACAACACCTTCAATCATGCGTTCGACAACCCCCGTGAACGTTCCTGGCAAGTGCGCTATGACCTCAATTTCGTAGGCTACGGCGTTCCCGGTTTGAGTTTCATGACGCGTTACGTTCATGGTGACAACGTGGAACTGAAAAATGTCGATGATGGTTCAGAGTGGGTACGAGAATCCGAGCTCGGCTATGTGGTTCAAAGCGGAACTCTCAAGTCTTTATCTGTTCGTTGGCGAAATTCCAGCGTTAGGCGAAATTACAATGCCAGTGATTACGATGAAAACCGCTTGATACTCAGCTACCCGTTAAACATTCTCTGAAAGGTAAGTGTCCGCGCATGGCGGAACTCTGACTTTCGGAGCACCCGCTTAAAGGGTTCGTCCGGCAGCGAGGTGTTGAAAGGCTTGGGTACCGATGAAATCCTGCGCGGCCTGGCTGGTGACGATGTGCTGCAAGGCAATCTCGGCCGCGACTTGCTCTCCTGCGGTGCGGGAAACGACGTATTCCGCTATGCCAGCGTGTTTTCTTACCACTGACAGCAATGACAATGACAATGACAATGACAGTGACCGCATACTGGTGAGGAAGCTTCGGATGGCCTACCCCTCACCGCCTTCCTCAATCCTTGATCACCCGCCCCCCACATCAGCAGTCTACCTTTCAGCATCAGATGTCGCCGCGCTACCAAATCTCTTCCTTTTTAAAAGCGGATCGTTAACGCAGATCAACAAGAGCTTCTTACTCCAGCCCTATCATCTCCCAGCGCCAACCTTCGCTGAGACCTGAGGGGCAGGGATGAACAACGTAACCGGCAAGTGGCTTAAACGAGGAGCTCTGGGGAGCCTGGTTGTCCTGGGCATTTTGGGTGCTTGGTACATCTTCAAACCCGCCCCTATAGACCCTGATTTCGCCAGCGGTAATGGGCGGATTGAAGCCACCGAAGTGGATGTAGCGAGCAAGCTGGCCGGACGTATCGATACCATTCTGGTCGCTGAAGGTGAACAGGTCCGCTCAGGGCAGGTGCTGGCGCGCATGGATACCCAGGCGTTGCGGGCCGAAATTCTCCAGGCCCAGGCCCAGTTGCAGCGGGCCCGTACCGTGAAATTAACGGCGGCAGCTCTCGTAGCTCAACGGGAAAGCGAAAAGATCACCGCACGGGCAGTGGTTGCCCAGCGCCAAGCCGAACTGATTGCCACGCAGAAACGCTTCGCCCGCACCGAGATTCTGGTGCAGCGCAACGCCCTTGCCAGGCAACAACTGGACGATGATCGCGCGCTGCTGGACAGCGGCCATGCGGCGCTGGCAGCTGCCAACTCACAGGTATTGACGGCCCAGGCGGGTATTGAAGCAGCTAAGTCACAAGTGGAGGAGGCCCAGGCCAGTATCGAAGCGGCAGCGGCGACCGAGCAACGCTTGCAGGCGGACTTGGCCGACACCGAACTCAAGGCGCCTCGGGATGGACGCGTGCAGTACCGCATCGCCGAAGAAGGTGAGGTAATTCCTGCCGGGGGCAAAGTCCTGAACCTGGTGGACTTGAGCGATGTGTACCTGACGTTCTTTCTACCAACCGACCAGGCCGGTCGCGTGGCCATTGGCGACGAGGTGCGTGTGATCATCGATGCCGCCCCGCAATACGTGATTCCCGCCAAAGCCAGCTATGTGGCCAGCGTCGCGCAGTTTACGCCCAAAACGGTTGAAACGACCAACGAACGGGAAAAGCTGATGTTCCGTATCAAGGCTCGGATAGACCCTGAGCTGCTGCGCAAGCACCTCAGCCAGGTGAAAACCGGCGTGCCGGGCGTAGCCCATGTTCGGCTCAATCCTCAAGCCCAATGGCCAGCCGAACTCGAACTCAAGGTGCCCCAATGACGGGCGAACGCACTTGGGTCGCACGCCTGCAGGACGTGGGGCTGCGGTACGGCAAGACCATAGCCTTGGACAGCATCACTCTGGACATTCCTGCCACCGGCATCGTCGGGCTGATCGGCCCGGACGGCGTCGGCAAGTCCAGCCTATTGGCGTTGATTGCAGGCGCACGGGTCATGCAGCAAGGGCATCTGACCGTGTTGGACGGCAATATAGCCGACGCCCGTTATCGTGAAGCTCTGTGCCCGCGTATCGCCTACATGCCCCAAGGCCTAGGCAAGAACCTTTACCCGACACTGTCGGTATTCGAGAACCTGGATTTTTTTGCTCGCCTGTTCGGGCAAGGCCAACGAGAACGTAGACAACGCATCGATGCCTTGTTGACCAGCACCGGGCTGACGCCTTTTGCCGGGCGCCCCGCCGGTAAACTGTCAGGTGGAATGAAACAGAAACTGGGATTGTGCTGTGCGCTGATCCACGATCCCGACCTGCTGATCCTTGACGAACCCACCACTGGCGTCGACCCCCTCGCCCGTAACCAGTTCTGGGCGTTGATCGCCGAGTTGCGGGCACGACGGCCTCATATGAGTGTCTTGGTGGCCACGGCCTATATGGAAGAGGCTGAACGCTTCGACCATTTGCTGATGATGGACGCAGGCAAGGTTCTGGCCAGCGGTTCACCTGCACAGATCCGCCAGCGAACCGAATGTCAAAACCTGGAAGCGGCCTTTATCGCCCTGTTACCGCAAAGTCGCCGGCGTGGCCACGAACCGCTGGTGATCACACCTCGTGTCCAATCCACAGCAGAGGCGGTGATTGCCATCGAGGCCAGGGAACTGACGTGCCGCTTCGGTGCGTTCACCGCTGTGGACAACGCCAGTTTCCGCATCGAACGCGGGGAGATCTTTGGTTTCCTTGGCTCCAATGGCTGCGGCAAATCCACCACCATGAAAATGCTGACCGGTTTGCTTGCGGCCACTTCGGGGCAGGCCTGGCTGTTTGGCAAGCCGATCGACCCGAATGACCTAAAGACTCGGCAGCGTGTCGGCTACATGTCCCAAGGCTTTTCCCTCTACACCGAGTTGACGGTCCGGCAGAATCTGGTGCTGCATGCACAGTTATTTCATGTACCTGCGGACGAAGTTGGCAGCCGCGTCGCCGAGGCCGTCGAACGTTTTGGCCTCAAGCAAGACCTTGACGCACTGCCTGATCGGCTGCCGCTGGGTATCCGTCAGCGCCTGTCGCTGGCCGTAGCGCTGATTCATAAACCCGATGTGCTGATTCTCGACGAACCGACCTCCGGCGTAGACCCCATTGCGCGGGACGCTTTCTGGCAGCAGTTGCTCGACCTGTCGCGCAATGACGGCGTGACCATTTTCATTTCCACGCATTTTATGAACGAAGCGCAGCGCTGCGACCGGATCTCCTTTATGCATGCCGGGAGGGTGCTGGTCAGCGGCGCGCCCGGGCAATTGGTCATCGATCGCGGGTTGAACAGCTTGGAGCAGACCTTTGTTTCCTACCTCGAACAAGCCGCCAGCGACGAAGCGACCGCGAAACAGCGCGAGGAGCCGAGCACACAACCGCCGTCCCTCGAAGCCCCCCACGTTGCTTTCTCAAAGACTCGCCGCAATGGGTTCAGTAGCCTGCGAATGTTCAGTTACGCCCGGCGCGAGACTATGGAGATTCGCCGTGACCCGATCCGCCTGACGCTTGCGGCACTGGGCACGGTATTGCTGATGTTCATCACGGGCTACGGCATCAGCCTGGACGTTGAAGACCTGTCATTCGCGGTGCTGGACCGCGACCAGACCACCACCAGCCAAGCCTATGTGCGCAGCTTTTCCGGTTCGCGCTATTTTATCGAACAGCCTGAGCTGCATGATTACACCGACCTGGAGACTCGATTGCAAAGCGGGACGATCACCCTGGCGCTGGAAATCCCGCCAGATTTCGGGCGCGACCTCAAACGGGGTGCACAGCCAACCGTGGCCGCCTGGGTGGACGGTGCAATGCCCATGCGAGCACGCACGATAGAGGGCTACGTGAACGGCCTGCACAACGGCTATCTGGCAGAACTTGGGTATAGCGGGACGACCCTTGCCAACGTAGAAGTGCGTTACCGCTACAACCCGGATGTGGAAAGCTTGCAGGCCATGGTTCCGGCGATCATTCCACTGTTGCTGATGATGATTCCGGCGATGCTCACCGCATTGGGTGTCGTACGGGAAAAAGAGATGGGCTCGATCATCAACTTGTATGTCACGCCGGTGACACGCCTGGAATTCCTGCTGGGTAAACAGTTGCCCTACGTTGCCATGGGCATGTTCAACTTTTTACTGATGTGTGCCTTGGCCGTCTGGGTGTTCGCCGTGCCACTCAAAGGTAGCCTTTGGGTGCTGAGCCTGGGCGCGTTGCTGTACATCGGCACTTCCACGGGGTTGGGCTTGTGGATGTCGACCTTCATGAACAGTCAGATTGCGGCCGTGTTTGGCACCGCCATTGCTACCCTGCTGCCGGCCATTCAATTTTCCGGATTAATCAACCCGGTGTCTTCGCTGGAGGGCTTCGGCGCGATGGTCGGCAAGGTCTACCCTACCGCACAGTTCCTCACCATCAGCCGAGGGATCTTCTCCAAGGCTCTGGATGTGCAGGCGCTGGGACCGTATTTCCTGCAACTGCTGGTGACGGTACCGATCCTGATTGGCCTGAGCGTGCTTTGCCTGCGCAAACAGGAGCGTTAGCCATGCACAGCCTGATGAACATCCTGCGCCTGGGTATCAAGGAATTTCGCAGCCTGTACCATGACCGAGCGATGCTGATCCTGATCATCTGGGCGTTCTCGTTCGGCATCTACACCGCAGCCTCGGGCATCCCCGAGGCTCTGCACCATGCACCACTGGCCATCGTCGACGAGGACCACTCGCAGCTATCAGAACGATTGAACGCGGCTTTTCAACCACCCTACTTCTTGCCTGCCGCGGACATCACCGGTCAACAGGTCGATGCTGGGATGGACGCCGGGCGCTACACCTTCGCCCTTGATATTGCCCCAGACTTTCAGCGTGACGTTCTCGCTGGACGCCGTCCCAGCCTGCAGCTCAACGTCGACGCCACACAGATTGGCCAGGCTTTTTCCGGCGCAGGTTATATCCAGACCATCGTTGCCACTGAAGTGGCCGAATTTGTCCGTGGCGTGCGCGACACACCGCGCCCCCCGGTGTCCTTGGCCATGCGTATGCAGTTCAATCCCAACCTGACCCAGGCCTGGTTTACCTCAGTGATGCAACTGATCGATTACGTCACCATGGTGTCGATCATCCTCACGGGCGCCGCACTGATTAGAGAACGTGAACACGGCACCCTTGAACACCTGCTGGTGATGCCGCTGCGCGCGTTTGAAATCATGACCGCCAAGGTCTGGTCCATGGGCCTGGTGGTACTGGTGGCCACCGCCTTCGCCGTGGGGGTGGTCGTTCGAGGCTGGCTGGAGGTGCCCATCAATGGCTCGATCGGGTTGTTCCTGCTGGGAACCGCATTGCATTTGTTCGCGACCACCTCCATCGGCATTTA
Organism: Pseudomonas sp. R151218B TE3479; assembly: GCF_053629195.1. Classification (NCBI taxonomy): domain Bacteria; kingdom Pseudomonadati; phylum Pseudomonadota; class Gammaproteobacteria; order Pseudomonadales; family Pseudomonadaceae; genus Pseudomonas; species Pseudomonas sp. R151218B TE3479. The sequence continues at coordinate 3,524,828 of NZ_JBRJHV010000001.1, read as the reverse complement.
CTTGGGCACGGTGGCGCGTTCCATGCCGCAACTCGGGCTGCTGAGCATCCTGATCCTGATTCCACTGCAGTTGCTTTCCGGAGGGGCAACCCCTCGTGAAAGCATGCCGGAACTGGTGCAAAACCTGATGCTGGCCGCTCCTACTACGCACTTTGTCAGCTTCGCCCAGGGCATCCTGTATCGCGGCGCGGGGCTGGCGATTGTCTGGCCGCAGTTCCTGGCGATTACGTCTATCGGTGCACTGTTTTTCTTCGCTGCGCTACTTCGGTTTCGCCGAGCGATAACGCAGATGGGCTGAGTTCGGGCAGCCCCCTCCTTCCAACCCCGACATACAGCGGCAGCGGCTAATGCCGCTAACGCCTGTACAAAACAAGTACCCAAGCAAGACGCCTTTGTGCCACCCCCCAGCCTCCTTCAATGGGCCCCACTCATTCATCGACTATCCGCCAATTCGTGGCATCCAATACCAAACGATCCGATCACTTTCGAGGCGTTTTTTCGTTCATCCGGCTGACGCGGATAGTCGCCTCTTCGGCGGTACGTTGGGCCTGGTTGGCGATCGCTTCAGCCTGGTCTGCTTTCAGGTAGGCCTCATCGGCCCTGAGTCGAGCGGTCGCGGCGTTATTCTCTGCCGACTCCAATCGCGCATCGAGCTCCTGAGCGTGCTTGTGGCTGCAACCGGCGCTCAGCGCCAAGGCAAAACCCAACAATGCGGTGGGCAAATACTTTTTCATGATGATGTCCTCTGTAGTCGGAGTCCGAAAGTCTTCCGGCTGACCCAATATCAAGCGCCTACGTTTACCGACTCTGATCTTTGTCAACCAAGGGTCGGAACAATCACCGTCCCCGAGCCTCACTTTGATCTTTTTTGATTTAGGTCAATGTCGTTGCAGCGTTCAAGCGTAGAAAAAAGCACACCGGGCACTCGCGGCCGGGCCGATCTGACGGAGATTGTTCTTTCCTGAGGGACAAGGTCAAAATTCGCGCCTAGGCGCGTGCAACCCAAAATTGTCGAAATGTCATCGGTGTCTGTGCCGCCCGCGCACATAACCTGTTCGAACAAGCCCGGCAGGCGGCGCCCTGCATCACTTTTATTGACGAGCTCGATTCGCTGGGAAAACGCGCGGTGCGGGCGCGTGAGGTGAAATCTGACATACCGCCCGAGCGAAAAAGAAAGCGCAACGGTTCAGGCCTTCTATTATGGATCCAATTAAAAGGAATTTCCCATGGCCAAGTTTGAAACACGACTTCTGCACGTGCATGCCCTCGAGACCGCTTGCTCGAACTGCTGTGTGCTCGATTTGTGCCTGCCAAGCAGTCTGACGGGGGATGAAGTCGAGCGCCTGGACACCCTGTTCGTCCAGCGGGTGAAGGTCAAGAAAGGAACGACCCTGTATCGCATCGGCGACCCACTGCGCTCGTTGTATGCCGTGAGGTTGGGCTTCTTCGAGACCAGCGTCCTTTCAATCGACGGCCGCGCCCAAGTCACCGGTTTCCAGATGCAAGGCGAAATGCTTGGCCTCGACGCCATCAGCACCGATCACTATACCTGTAACGCGATCGCGCTGGAGGACAGCGAAGTCTGCGCGCTGCATTTTCGTCATCTGGAAAACCTCGCCCACGATTTACCCTCGTTGCAGCACAACCTCAACAAGCTCCTGAGCCAGGAAATCGTGCGTGACCACAGCATGCTGTTGATGCTCGGCAACATGAATGCCGACGAACGCCTGGCGGCTTTTCTGTTGAACCTGTCGCAACGGCTCAACATGCGCGGCTATTCCTCACAGGAATTTGTCCTGCGCATGAGTCGCGAGGCCATCGGCTCGTACCTGGGCCTGCGCATGGAAACCATCTGCCGTTGCATCGCCCACCTGCGTCAGGAGGAACTCGTGGACATACATGGACGCAACGTCACGATCCTGGACTTGCCCGGTCTCAAGCATAAGGTCGCCGGCTGTCATCGGTGTGCCGAGTTGTAATGCCTGGTTTTCATGACCTCTGATCTACATCAATACCGCCCAATGCCTACAGGTCGACATTAAGACGCAGCGTTCGAACCTTTACATCAACGAAGGTGACCGAACCACCCATCTCATGGAGGCCTTGATCATGACAACCCAACTGCAAGGAACAAAACCGGGCATCGCAACCGTAACACCTCATCCTTTGGCCGGTGGTTTGCACAAAGTCCAGCCCATGCGCCTGTCGCTGGGCTTGCCGATCGCGCTGTTCGCCGGCTGGCTGCTCTGGTCTGGCCAGCTCCCCTTGTAGTTTCGCAAGCGTGCATTGAACCGTCCGGCAACGGTGCCTGGCCATTGGGCCAGGCACCCGCACGGACATCACCCAAGAGGAATATCCAATGTCCAATTCAGTGAAGAAAATGCCGGTCCACACCGACGACAAAGCTCAACATCCAGCGCGAACCAATACCTGGCATCCGCTGGAAAAACTGCGTCAGCAAGTGGATCACTTGTTCGAAGACTTCAACCGCGGCACAGCGGTATCACCCTTCAGTCGTGGTTTGTTCGATGTTGAACCTTTCTGGCGCCACGATTTTTCCACCAGCCTGCCGGCCGTGGACATCAGTGAGAAAGAACAAAGCTTTGAAATCACCGCTGAGCTACCAGGAATGGATCAGAAAGATATAGAGATCCGCCTGGCTAATGGCAACCTGATCATCAAAGGCGAAAAAAAAGAAGAGAAGGAGGAAAAGAAAAAGGGTTATCACTTATCCGAACGCCATTACGGCTCGTTCGAGCGCGTGTTCAACCTGCCAAAAGGCATCGACAGCGACAAGATCGAAGCCCAGTTCAGCAAAGGCGTGCTGACGCTGACACTGCCGAAAAAACCGGAAGCGCTTAATGCGGAGAAGGTCGTGCCAATCAAGGCTGACTGATTGTTTGAACCTGCCCCTTGTCGATCCTCGGCAAGGGGCTTATTCCAGGCCCGCGCATCGTGTTCCAGCAGATACTTGCGGGCGAATACCGTGGTGCCGGGTTGAGGATCAGCAACAGACGTTGATACCGACTCATGATGGATCTCCCAGGTTAAGGCCCGTACGCCACGACGCACCGTCGATGCCGTGATAAGTACCGGCTGTCATGGCGGCGCAGGCGTCCAGCGCCAATCCAGCACCTCGGGCAAGTCCTGTCCATGTTCGATCACGTAAAGCTGATGCCTTTCCATGGTTCCCCAATAACGATTACGGGCGCTTTCCACCAACGGCCGCAGCCGCGGCACACGCTGGATGACGTCCAGGGCCAATCGATAACGATCGAGCTGGTTGATTACCAGCATGTCGAACGGCGTGGTGGTTGCGCCCTGCTCCATGAAGCCGTGGACATGGAAGTTATCGTGGTTATGGCGTTTGTAGACCATCCGGTGGATCAGCGACGGATAGCCATGGAAGGCAAAAATTACCGGCTTGTCCACGGTAAACAGCTCGTCGAACTCTGCGTCCGACAGTCCATGGGCATGTTGTTGCGGCGGCTGCAGCACCATCAGGTCCACCACATTGATAACCCGTACGCGCAGGTCCGGCACGTATTGGCGCAGCAACGTCACGGCAGCTAGGGCTTCCAGGGTCGGCACATCACCGGCACAAGCCATGACCACGTCCGGGTCTTCATCTTCCTTGCAAGCAAAGGCCCAACGGCCAATGCCGGCCATGCAATGGCGAATGGCCGAGTCGATGTCCAGCCATTGCCATTGCGGCTGCTTGCCGGCCACGATCACGTTGATGTAGTTGCGGCTCTTGAGACAATGGTCAGTCACCGACAACAGGCAATTGGCATCGGGGGGCAAATAGATACGCACCACGTCGGCACTTTTGTTTGCCACCAGGTCGAGGAACCCTGGGTCCTGGTGGGAAAAACCGTTGTGATCCTGACGCCAAACGTGAGATGTGAGCAGATAGTTGAGCGACGCGATCGATGCGCGCCATGGGATCTGGGCCGCGGTCTTTAGCCATTTGGCGTGCTGATTGAACATCGAGTCGACAATATGGATGAACGCCTCATAGCAGGAAAACAACCCATGGCGACCGGTCAGCAAATAGCCCTCCAGCCAACCTTCACACACGTGTTCACTGAGGATTTCCATCACCCGACCGTCGCACGCCAGGTCCGTATCGCCCGTTTCAAGAGCCGCCATCCAGGTCTTGCCACTGACTTCGTACACCGCATCAAGGCGATTGGAGGCGGTTTCGTCGGGGCCGAACAGACGAAAATTGCCGGTCTTGAAGTTGTGCTTCATCACATCGCGCAGGTAACCGCCCAGCACCCGGGTGCCCTGCGCCTCAATGGCGCCAGGTGCGCAAAACTGCACGGCATGATCGCTGAACCTAGGCATCTCCAAGGGCTTGAGAAGCAAGCCGCCATTGGCATGGGGGTTTGCGCCCAGACGACGGTGGCCCGTCGGCGCCAACGCGGCGATGTCAGGCTGCAACGCGCCGTTGGCATCGAATAACTCCTGTGGCCGGTAGCTCTCGAGCCACTGTTGCAATTGCATCAAATGCTGTGGCTGTTCCAGGTGACTCAGCGGGACTTGGTGGGCGCGATAGGTACCCTCCACCTGCAGGCCATCGACGAACCTTGGACCGGTCCAGCCCTTGGGCGTGCGCAACACCACCATCGGCCAGAGCTGGCGCTCCACGGCAGCTCCCGTCGAGTCCATGCGGGCCTCGCGCTGGATTTCGCGAACCTTGAGTAGCGTGTCGTCGAGGGTCCTGGCCAACTGCTGGTGTACGGCCTGCGGGTCGTCACCTTCGACAAAATAGGGATCGTAGCCGTAGCCATACATCAGGGCGGACAGCTCGTCCTCACTGATACGCGAAAGCAGCGTGGGATTGGCGATCTTGTAACCGTTGAGATGGAGAATCGGCAGGACGGCGCCGTCGCGCGCGGGGTTGAGAAATTTGTTGGAGTGCCAGCTCGCCGCCAGCGCACCGGTTTCGCCCTCACCGTCGCCGATGACACACGCCACGATCAACTCAGGATTATCGAATGCTGCCCCATAGGCATGGGCCAATGAATAGCCCAATTCGCCCCCCTCATGAATGGAACCGGGGATTTGTGCAGACACATGGCTGGACAACCCGTACGGCCAGGAAAACTGTCGAAACAGGCGCAGCATGCCGTTCTCGTTCTGCTCGATCGCGGGGTAGCACTGGGTGAAGCTGCCCTCCAGATAGCTCTGCCCAACGATGGCCGGGCCGCCATGGCCTGGGCCCGTGACAAGGATCATATCCAGATCGTGGGTCTTGATCAGATGGTTAAGGTGCACATAAATCAGGTTCAACCCCGGCGTCGTCCCCCAATGGCCGAGCAGACGCGGTTTGACATGGCCAAGTTGCAACGGCTCGCGCAGCAGGGGATTGTCCTTGAGGTAGATCTGTCCCACGGCCAAGTAGTTGGAAGCACGCCAATAGGCATCGATACCTTCCAACTGGTCGGGGCTTAGAAAATCACTCATCGCATCCTCCAGATAACAGGGGTGGCGGCGTTTCCTGCCGATCGCAACCGTCGTCGAACGGCATGCCAAGAGTGATTCTGAGGCGCTGCAATTGATCTGGACTTGACTTACATCAGAACCAGGGACGCCAGCGTGATAAAAGGCGCGGCCTGGGTCGCGCCGTCGGATCAACTTGCTCCGTACTTGCTGGACGCGAGCCCGAGCCCATGCGGTTTGTTTCTGAATCAAGTGCAGCGCAATCGACGGTTGGCTACGCCGGGGCTGATCGAGATCAGAATCGATGGCCACCACGGGCGTAAAACAGCCTGGAACACGAAGCCTTTTGGCGCACCGCATGCCTGTACCCGATGGAGGATTGATCCATGCTCACAGTCAAAGACCACAACGAACGCGCCGCCGGCCTGTATGCCAGCATCAGTGGCAAGCACTGGATTCAGGCGCTTAAAGACGGCCGGCATGTACTGATCCGGCCGCTACGGGAGGAGGATCGCCAGCGTGAATATGACTTCATCAATCGCCTGTCTCCCGAGTCGCGGCACATGCGTTTCCTGTCACAGCTCAATGAGCCGAGCGCGGCCCTGCTGGATCAATTGATGAATGTGGACTGCAAGATGTACCTGGCCTACATCGCCCTGATCCATGACAACGGTCAGTTAATCGAGATCGGTGTCAGTCGCTACTGCGCTACGTCCGAACGCGAATGCGAGTGCGCGGTGACCGTCGCCGATCAATGGCAGCGCCTGGGCCTGGGTACGTTATTGATGGAGCACCTGATCGACGCGGCACGTAAAAACGGCTACCGGCAGATGTACTCCGTCGATGCCGCGAGCAACGCCGCCATGCGGAAGCTGGCCCATAATCTGGGGTTCGAGACCCGTACCGACCCTGACGACACTCGGCAGGTCATCCACCGTCTTTATCTCTAGCCAGGACTTTGGGCGGGCGCACATTCCATGCCCCCCGCAGGAGTTACCGTCATGCCCGCGGCTTTATCGCCTAGACGCTGCAAGACGCCACTAGCCACAGAGCTGGTTCCACGGCACCGAGAATCAACGCCATTTGTGCCAGCGTCGCCAGGTTGGCCAATATTGCGGCCGCGCTGAGAATCACCTTGTAGATCAGATCACGTTTGCTGCGCGGTAGCTTCTTGAGCACGCTCTTCGCCGAGGCCCTGACGGCTTCGTCTGTTCCATGGATACGTGCCGCGAGCAGCAGCACGAGCGTGGCATCAGTGAGGTTCATGGCGAGACCCAATAAAATTCGCACCGCAGTGTACCGATACTTTCCTTTTTCGTACCAGCATGCGCATCCAACAAAACGGCACCAAGACAAATCAATATTCAGATTGCACTGCTGACACCTGCCGCCGATTAACTCCATAGGCTGATGTAAATCGGCTGCAGCCGTGTCGGGATGAGTTCAACTCATTCGATAGGCTGAAGCCGAGAATTGCAAAACTGTCCCCGCCAACGTACCTGCGCGGGAGCAGCTTATTTAAGTACCGCTTCAGTGTGACAGGAAACGGCTACGGCAACTTACTTCCAGTTTGCTGCCAGTACCGAGTCAAGCTGAGCTCGCTGATCCGTGGTAATGGTCGTTTCAGCACCTGGAACCACACCAAACGAAGCCATCGTGTCGACCAGACTCTGAACTTGACTATCAAGCAACGTTTTGCCGTCAGACAATTTCAGGGCCTCAATGTGATAAACACTGCCTTGATACCAGTTACTGACAGTCAGTTTCTCATCTCCGCCAACGATGCTCACTTCCAAATCAGACCCACTCCGGCGGAACCAAAGGTCTTGAGGGCTAAGATCCGCCCCAAGCGCTAAGGTATCGCTCATTCCGTAGCCTGGATCATACTCATTGACGGTGTCTTGACCATCTCCGCGGTTAAACAGATAGGTGTCCGCGAAGTATCCGCCGGTCAATGTGTCGTTCCCTGCCCCTCCCGCCAACGTGTTGTCTCTTGAGTTGCTAGACACCTGAATCACGTCGTTCCCGGCCTCACCGAATAACCGGTTAGTGCCGGCTCCGCCGTCAAGCGTGTCGTTGCCAGCACCGCCATAGATGTTGTCATTGCCGCTCGAGCCCGACAGGCTATCGGCTCCTGCGGTGCCTACCTGGCGTAGGCCCTTGGCTGCGATATCCGCCAGAGCCCATGACGTACCGTCGGCAAATTCGACACGCTCAAGCACGCTCTGTGTCACCACAGAAGCACTCGACGTCGTCCCGTCAAACCAGCCTTTAACTTTGACCTGGTCTATACCGTTGCTGTGCATGAACACGACGTCCGCCCCTGACTTGTAGGCTTGGATGTCGCTAGCCAGAATCCCTGCTCCGAACCTCAAGGTGTCGATGCCACCATAACCAGGATCGTACTCCGAGATCGTATCCTGACCGTCTCCCAAGTTGAAAACATAGGTGTCTGAGAAATAGCCGCCCGTTAGGGTATCGTTACCAGTGCCGCCAACCAGAAGGTTATCCCTTGAATTGGTTGCAACTTGGATCAAATCGTTGCCAGCATCACCATACAGTTGGTTAGTTCCACCTGCCGCGTCGAGTGTGTCATCCCCACTTCCGCCGTGGATAATATCGTTACCATTCCAACCGAGCATCGTGTCGGCGTTTTCCGTGCCCGTTTGATTCAATCCTGTCGCAACCATGTCGGACCAAGTCCAATACGTGCCATCGGCAAACTCGACACGTTCAATAACGCTTTGACTGACGGAGCTTGTATTCGAGGCAACGCCATCGAACAAACCTTTGACCGTCATCTGATCAGTCCCGTTACGATGAAAGAAGGTCAGGTCGGAACCGGTTCTGCGCGTGAGGATATCACTGGCTTGAATTCCGGAACCAAACCGCAAGGTGTCGATGCCGCCATAACCCGGATCGTAGTCCGAGATCGCATCCTGACCATCACCCAAATTGAACAGATAGGTGTCAGTGAAATAGCCACCGGTCAACGTATCGTTACCGGTCCCACCGGCCAAGGTGTTGTCCCTTGAATTATAAGTGACCTGGATAACATCGTCGCCTGCATCCCCAAACAACTGGTTGGTACCGGTTCCGCCATCTAGGGTATCGTTTCCGCTACCACCGTGGATGATGTCGTTACCGGACCAGCCGATCAGAGTCTCGGCAGCCGCTGTACCGACTTGATTCAGCCCCGTCGCGACAATATCCGCCCAGGTCCAGAACGTACCGTCCGCGAACTCCACGCGCTCAAGGATGCTGTTGATCGCCACACCTGCGCCGGAAGTTGCCCCGCTGAACCAGTCCTTAACCGTCACCTGATCCGTACCATTGCTATGCAGGAATACGAGGTCAGAATTGACCCTGCGGGTGGTGATGTCACTGGCGAGAATGCCCGCACCGAAACGCAGCGTGTCGATTGCTGCATTGCCCGCGTCGTAATCCGTAATGGTGTCTTTACCGTCTCCCAAATTGAACACGTAGGTGTCGGTGAAGTTGCCACCGGTCAAGGTGTCATTACCGCTACCGCCGACCAACGTATTTCCCTTCGAGGTGGTAGCGACCATGATGGTGTCATCCCCCGCATCACCGTAGAGCTGGTTCGCACCTGCGCCGCCTGACAGAGTGTCGTTGCCGTCCCCGCCCTGGATGATGTCATTACCGGACCAGCCGATCAGAGTCTCGGCAGCCGCTGTACCGACTTGATTCAGCCCCGTTGCAGCGATATCCGCCCAGGTCCAGAACGTACCGTCCGCGAACTCCACGCGCTCAAGGATGCTGTTGATCACCACTCCTGCGTCGGTAGTTGCCCCGCTGAACCAGTCCTTAACCGTCACCTGATCCGTACCATTGCGATGCATAAACACTACATCAGCACCGGACTTGTGGACCTGAATGTCGCTGGCGAGAATGCCCGTACCGAAACGCAGCGTGTCGGTTGCCGCATTGCCCGCGTCGTAATCCGTAATGACGTCTCTACCATCTCCCAAATTGAACACGTAGGTGTCAGTGAAATAGCCACCGATCAAGGTGTCATTACCACTACCGCCGACCAAGGTGTTTCCCTTCGACGTGGTAGCGACCATGATGGTGTCATTCCCCGCATCACCGTAAAGCTGGTTCACACCTGCGCCGCCTGACAGGGTGTCATTGCCGCCCCCACCGTGGATGATGTCATTACCGGACCAGCCGATCAGAGTTTCGGCTGCTGTGGTACCGACTTGATTCAGCCCCGTCGCGACAATATCCGCCCAGGTCCAGAACGTACCGTCCGCGAACTCCACGCGCTCAAGGATGCTGTTGATCACCACTCCTGCGTCGGTAGTTGCCCCGCTGAACCAGTCCTTAACCGTCACCTGATCCGTACCATTGCGATGCATAAACACTACATCAGCACCGGACTTGTGGACCTGAATGTCACTGGCGAGAATGCCCGTACCGAAACGTAGCGTGTCGGTTGCCGCATTGCCCGCGTCGTAATCCGTAATGACGTCTCTACCATCTCCCAAATTGAACACGTAGGTGTCAGTGAAATAGCCACCGGTCAAGGTGTCATTACCACTACCGCCGACCAAGGTGTTTCCCTTCGACGTGGTAGCGACCATGATGGTGTCATCCCCCGCATCACCGTAGAGCTGGTTGGCGCCGGCGCCGCCCGACAGGGTGTCATTGCCGTCCCCCCCCTGGATGATGTCATTACCGGACGAGCCGATCAGAGTCTCGGCAGCCGCTGTACCGACTTGATTCAGCCCCGTCGCGACAATATCCGCCCAGGTCCAGAACGTACCGTCCGCGAACTCCACGCGCTCAAGGATGCTGTTGATCGCCACTCCTGCGTCGGTAGTTGCCCCGCTGAACCAGTTCTTAACCGTCACCTGATCCGTACCATTGCTATGCAGGAATACGAGGTCAGAATTGACCCTGCGGGTGGTGATGTCACTGGCGAGAATGCCTGCGCCGAAACGCAGCGTGTCGATTGCTGCATTGCCCGCGTCGTAATCCGTAATGGTGTCTTTACCGTCTCCCAAATTGAACACGTAGGTGTCAGTGAAATAGCCACCGGTCAAGGTGTCATTACCACTACCGCCGACCAAGGTGTTTCCCTTCGACGTGGTAGCGACCATGATGGTGTCATCCCCCGCATCACCGTAGAGCTGGTTGGCGCCTGCGCCGCCCGACAGGGTGTCATTGCCGCCCCCACCGTGGATGATGTCATTACCGGACCAGCCCATCAGAGTCTCGGCAGCCGTTGTACCGACTTGATTCAGCCCCGTCGCGACAATATCCGCCCAGGTCCAGAACGTACCGTCCGCGAACTCCACGCGCTCAAGGATGCTGTTGATCGCCACTCCTGCGTCGGTAGTTGCCCCGCTGAACCAGTTCTTAACCGTCACCTGATCCGTACCATTGCTATGCAGGAATACGAGGTCAGAATTGACCCTGCGGGTGGTGATGTCACTGGCGAGAATGCCTGCGCCGAAACGCAGCGTGTCGATTGCTGCATTGCCCGCGTCGTAATCCGTAATGGTGTCTTTACCGTCTCCCAAATTGAACACGTAGGTGTCAGTGAAATAGCCACCGGTCAAGGTGTCATTACCACTACCGCCGACCAAGGTGTTTCCCTTCGACGTGGTAGCGACCATGATGGTGTCATCCCCCGCATCACCGTAGAGCTGGTTGGCGCCTGCGCCGCCCGACAGGGTGTCATTGCCGCCCCCACCGTGGATGATGTCATTACCGGACCAGCCCATCAGAGTCTCGGCAGCCGTTGTACCGACTTGATTCAGCCCCGTCGCGACAATATCCGCCCAGGTCCAGAACGTACCGTCCGCGAACTCCACGCGCTCAAGGATGCTGTTGATCACCACTCCTGCGTCGGTAGTTGCCCCGCTGAACCAGTCCTTAACCGTTACCTGATCCGTACCATTGCTATGCAGGAATACGAGGTCAGAATTGACCCTGCGGGTGGTGATGTCACTGGCGAGAATGCCCGCACCGAAACGCAGCGTGTCGATTGCTGCATTGCCCGCGTCGTAATCCGTAATGGTGTCTTTACCGTCTCCCAAATTGAACACGTAGGTGTCGGTGAAGTTGCCACCGGTCAAGGTGTCATTACCGGTCCCTCCGGCTAAAATATTGTCCGTTGAGTTGTAGGCAACCTGGATTACATCTTCACCCGCCTCACCAAATAGCTGGTTCTTACCAGTTCCACCATCAAGGGTATCGTTTCCACTACCACCATGGATGATGTCGTCACCGCCGTCACCATAGAGAGTGTCGCTGCCGTCGTCCCCTCTCAAGCTATCATTACCACCTTGGCCGTGCAAAGTGTCATTACCCAGCCCCCCTACCAACGAGTCAGCAGCAGCGGTTCCTGGCAGAAGGTCGTCCCCCTCAAATCCATTCTGGGCCATGGTGCTAATGAAATCTGACGTCCACACAGTTCCATCAGCGAAGTTAACTTGCTGAACTTGGTAAGAGAGACCACCCGAGGGCTCAAAGTAATATTTTATCGCTAGACGGTCTGTTGCGCCCCTCAAGGAAATAACTAAGTCTGTGCCAGATTGGCTGAGTATAATATCCTCAGGAGTAATGCCATCGGTAAATGTAATGGAGTCGAATTCGGCGACGCCTGATTGAGGATTATTAATTGTATCCTGTCCCCAATCCCTGCCGAATCGGTAAGTATCTGAACCTTCGCCACCCTCTAGGAAATCGTTCCCAACTCCTCCTATCAAGACGTCATTGCCAGTGGTTCCGTAGAGACTATCATCACCCTCGCCACCTGCAAGCGCATCATTTCCATCACCACCGTTGATTAAATCTTGCCCCTCCCCCCCATCAAGAAGGTCATCATTAGCAAGGCCGTATAACTTATCATCGCCCAACCCCCCTTTGAGGGTATTGATAGACGCATCACCCCAGATGACATCATTTCCATCGGTTGGGCGTTGTACGATCGTCTTTATTTGGTCAATTGTCCAAAAGCTGCCGTCAGCGAATACGATTTGATCGACTGCGTAACCATGATTCGCGACAGTATCCTCGTCAAAATAACTCTGTACTGTAACTGAATCCGACGTACCCTTTATCTCCAAAATCAAATCATAGTAGTTGCGCCGCACTATGATATCCGCAGCGGTTATGCCTGGGCCAAATAGCAGCTTGTCAATTTTAGAACCACTTACGTCTTGATCGGCATTGAAAACAGTATCTTTTCCGTCACCCCTACCGAATTCGTAAACATCAGCACCATCCCCTCCGGCTAGATAATCTTCACCGGTACCACCTGACAGATGATCATTACCAACCCCCCCGTAAATTCGATCATCGCCACCGAAACCATACAATGAGTCGTCTTCGGAGGTACCATTGAGAACGTCTTTGCCGGAGCCACCTAACAATCCTTGCTTGCCCAGGGTGCCCAGCAAACTATCAAATACCGGATCTCCTACGCTAGGAGCACGCTGGAGTTGATCAATCAAGTCGAGCCCAAAACTACCGAGTTCGGAAATGCTTTTTCCGAATTCGGTGACCAATACAACTCCAGCATCCTGATCCGCATCAAACTGAGCTTTTAGCTTTGAAACTATGGACGAAACATCTAAAACCACCCCACTTTCGGTCAAGCCGATATTGACGCCATCAAACAACGACGAAAAATGGGTTTGAATCATCAGCTTGCCATAGACAGCCGACATTAGATTATCAAAGGACTGGAGCAAAATAGCTGCTGCGGGGCCATGTGGATTTGGATCGCGAGTACCCCAGCACCAAGTACCGAGATAACTTTCTCCCAAGAACGCTTCTAAGGTTGCTAGCTTTCGTGCATCGCCTATTACATTGCCATAAATTTGCGTCGCACTTCGGCTATTAGGATCCAACCCTTCAACCCCGGCCCATCGGTAAATAATTTCCAACATGATATTCTGACGCTGCGAAGCATCATCTTCGATGGCGAAGGCTTTAACCAAACCTTCTAACTTTCCAGACGAATCCCTTGCCATGGCTTGACGCAAGCTATGGACGTTTCCAAATCCTTCCAACTCAGGTAATGCGTTGATTTCAGCAGACACCTGGATCAAATGACCGTCCACGGTGTTCTTTCCGTCCACGTCAAACCAAACATCATTTACAGAACGTACTGAGCCGTCAGTCCTCGTGTAGGTACCAGTCTGTCTGTGTTCATTACCATTACCATCCACCACTGCGCTTGGCACTTCACCGTTAGCATCTAACTTACCAGGCTCAAGAAAGTTTAATGACATTGATGCGACTTGGGCTTGCTCCAACGTATATAACTCACCCTCTTGAACTACGCCATCTGAGTTACGATCATTCCAAACACTCAGCTTTGCATATGCGGAATCTCGAGCATCAAAAATACCATCTTTATTTTCATCAAGGTCGGCTAGAGCAAGGAAACCATTCGCAGCTTTTTCGCCAGAAGAAAGCAGTGTATTATTACCGAACAATTCAGAGCCGTTGTCGATTTGGCCATTATTATTCCGATCCCAAACTAAAAGACCATCATCTTTACCTGCCCAAGCGGAGTGCTCTCTGAAGCCATTCGCGTCCAAATCAAAGTAAACGCCCTGGGACTCTGATGTCGTCTCTACTCCGTCACCGTCCAAGTCCAAGATCAACGGACTTCGGGTGATCTCTGCCGTATTGAATCCTGCCTCAAGCATTGCTTTGAAACCATCATCAAATTCGGTAGCTTGTGCACTGGCAGGCAAGAACGCGTCAAGGGCAGCGCCAAGAAAATCTTTGAATGCGGTCTCTTCCTCCGGACTCCAGAATGACGAACCCGTCGCCCCACCTGAACTGCCCTCATATTTTAGCGAGCCATCCAACCCCAATTGAAAACTAAAGGTTCCAAGCTCATTCGTTTCCGCATTTGTGCCAGATATGTCAATTTTGAACCCTGAACTTCCTCCCTGGACGGTATAGCTGCTGCCATCTTCCCCCGTAAATGTGTATTGCAGATCAGTATTTATTCCATCGGCAGATTGTACAGTTTTCACCTGAATCGCCTGTTGATTGGCGCTATCATAATAAGAAATGCTAACGCCTCCTTTTCCATCAGGTGTTACTTGGACATCCCCTGTGTACGTATTTAAATCTGATGTAACTTCAATGTGCGCAATCCCAGCCCCGTCGGTTGACGCTCTAAACTTCCATCCTACATTATCAAATGAACCGCTTGTTTCCCCCGCTAAAACTCCTTTTGAATCTGTTGAAAAGCTGAGATATTGGGCACCTACTCGATCTAGATCCTTCCAATAAAGCCCTAAAGAGGACTTCCCCTCACTATCAACTGACCAGACCATACCAAATTTTTCATTAAACCCGGCCTTATATGTCTGGGTGAATTTTTCGCCAAATTCAAAAGATGCTTCTACAGAGGCTGGCATATCATTATTTCCTTGAACTATTTCGCGTTCGGGTTGGTCATATTTAGGATTGCTCGTATAGCTTCATCAGACGGAGCCCCTGCGATATTAGATAGAAACCACCGTCCTTTTACTTCTCGAAAGGTAATCCACAACCCAACTACCACCCCGTCATCTCGCTCGATCAAATATGAGCGATTATCAAATATCTCGCCCCTTATTTCTTTAATGCCTCGATGCACCTTGTAAGTTTTTTGCCCCCCCAGCCAATTGGTATATGCCGCTTCGCTCTTCTCTAGCAACTCCGTTTCTTGTTTTACCCAAGGAGCGAAATGCCCGGAAAATATTTTTGGCCAGCATCCGCCGGAAAACTCGGACTCGATACACTTCACGTAGGAGCTTTCAAAAGCATCCTTATCTCCAATCGGCTCACCTGCATAGCTGAGCGATGAAAACATAGCAACACTGCAAAAAAGTATTTCCTTCATTGTCTCTCTCACGCCTCAGAAATTCATATCAAACTTTGTTTTATAGAATACAAGCAAAACCGAGCCGGCACCGTCCCATCGCAATGCAACATGCTGTCCACTCTTCTATCGTACAACTTAAGCTGGCGACAGCTCTCTATAGACACTTCACTTAGCGCTCCCGTAAGCTCTGACTAGCCGCAATCTGCAACGGACTTAGAAAGTACTCAATTACCCTACGCTGATCCGTTTTCACTTCTGCGGTGACTGCCATGCCGGGCGATAACTTTACATCCTGTCCTTTCACCCTTATACGATCCGATTCAAGCCGGATCTTACCGCTGTAAATCAAGCCACGTTTTTCGTCTTCAACAGCGTCATCAGAAATACTTAAAACCTCACCGGTAACTGCCCCATATTTGGTAAATGTAAATGTCTCTACTTTTACCGTTACGGCCTGCCCTGGATGAACAAACCCAACGTCCTTGTTTTCAAACATGGCTTCAACCTCAACCGGTTGCCCCGTAGGTACAATCGTCAACAGCGGCTGTGCCGATGTCACCACCCCGCCCACCGTATGCACATTCAACTGCTGCACCGTCCCATCTACTGGTGCCTCCAGTGTCGTCAACCCATCCTGATATTCAGCTTTGGCAAAATCCTGCTTCAATGACGCCACCTTCTGATCCGCTTGCTGTAAAAGATCCAGCATAGACCGTCGGGTTTGCGCCACCACGCCAGCTCTCCTGCGTTCAGCCTCCTGCCGCGCCGCTGAGGACTGCAACAAGCTGGCTTGTTGCACGCTCAACTGACGCTCAATGTCCAACCGCGCCTGTTCCTTTTCCAAGTAGGCATGGCGAGCGATGTACTGCTTCTCTAGGAGATGCCGATAGTCATCGGCGAGCTTGGCGACGATGGGTAGGGTCTTCTGCAAGCTGGCGACCTGACCCCTTGCCGACTGTATGTCGGCTTGGCGCTGAGCGATCTCGGCTTCAGCAGTCTCCAAGCCGCTGCGATACTCTTGGTACTGGCCTTGCAGCCAGCGCTCCGCAGCCAGCACATGCTCGGGATCCGCGCCCCGAATCGCACCATTCAGAGTTCTTGGCGCTCGCTGGTGGTCAATGGCATCAAGCATGGCGCTTGCCCGAGCGCTGTCGATGCGGGCGGCTAACAGGTCGCTTTGCACACGGCCCACATCCGCCTCCGCGGCAGTAGAGTCCAGCTCCAACAGCAACTCACCGGCTTTTACCGTCTGACCATCGCGCACATGAATGGCTTTGACTACAGCCGTTTCACTGGATTGGATAACCTTGCTCTTACCACTTGGAATGATTTTGCCAGTGGCTGTCGCCACTACATCAATCTTGCCAATACACGCCCAAGCCAAGGCTAATGCAGCGAAACTCATGATTGCCCACATGAACACACGAGGCGCCGGATGTGTCGGACGATCCTGTAGCTCAAGAGAGGCCGGCAAAAACTGTATCTCATGAGCCAGGCGCTTCGGCGCATCCATACTTCGGCGGGCCTTCCAGGATTCGCGTAAGACGTGCCGATACCGTCGCAACAAGCCTGTCGTTTCAGCGTTAGACATTGCTGGCTCCTTGCTGCAACCGATACAAACGTGAGTAATGCCCAGCCTGGTGACTCAAAAGTTCGGTATGACTGCCCTGCTCGACAATCTGGCCGCGATCTACCACGACAATGCGATTGGCATCCCGCACGGCTGAGAGCCGGTGGGCAATGATGATGACCGTGCGGCCCTTGCAGATGTCCTTCATGTTCTGCTGCACAACGCGCTCCGACTCATAGTCGAGTGCACTGGTGGCTTCGTCGAAAATCAGGATCCTGGGGTTACCCATCAATGCGCGAGCAATGGCGACCCGCTGCCGCTGACCACCGGACAGCGAGGCACCATGCTCACCCACCACGGTGTCATAGCCTTCGGGAAGCTCCAGGATGAACTCGTGGGCGCCTGCGAGCTTGGCCACTTGGATAACCTTTTCCAGCGGTACTCCGGGATCGGCAAGTGCGATGTTTTCACGGATGCTGCGAGCGAACAGCATGTTGTCCTGCAGCACCACACCAATCTGCCGGCGCAACGAAGAGACGTCTGCCAGCGCCAGATCCATACCGTCCACCAGTACGCGCCCCCGCTCCGGGACATACAACCTTTGAAGCAGGCGGGTCAAAGTACTCTTGCCAGAGCCTGAGCGTCCGACGACGCCGATCACCTGTCCCGCCTCAATGCGAAGGCTCACTCCACGCAGGATCTCCGCCCCATCAGGTCGATAGCGGAAGTGCACCTGATCGAACTCAATGTGCCCCCGAATCGGGGGCAGCGAACTACGCGTCGCCTGAGCCATCTCGGTGCGAGTATTGAGGATGTCACCCAGGCGCTGCACGGAGACGCCGGTCTGTTGGAAATTGGTCCACAGTTGCGCAAGACGCATGATTGGTTGCGCTACACGACCAGCCAGCATGTTGAAGGCAATCAGTTGACCTACCGACAACTGCCCGTCGATGACCAACCGAGCGCCCACCCACAGGGTCGCCACCGTGACCAACTTGCCAATCAGTGACACGCTTTCGTTAGCGATGGTAGACAGCGTCTGGGTTTTGAAACCAGCCGCCACGTAACCGGCCAGTTGGTTGTCCCATTTACGGATGGCCTGGGGCTCGACGGCCATGGATTTAAGGGTATCGATACCATTGACGGTCTCGACCAGAAACGCTTGGTTCTCGGCGCCCCTGGCGAAGCTATCGTTTAACCGTGAGCGCAGTACGGGTGTGATCAGCACCGACACCAGAATATAAAGCGGCAACGACGCCAGGACGATGAGGGTCAACCAACCGCTGTAGTAGAACATCACCGCCAGGAACACGACGGAAAAGAGTATGTCGAGGACCAAAGTGATCGCATTACCGGTGAGGAAGCTTCGGATGTTCTCCAACTCCCTGACCCGCGCCACGGAGTCGCCAACACGCCGGGCCTGGAAGTAAGCCAGGGGAAGCGTGATCAGGTGCCGGAACAACTTGGAGCCCAACTCCACGTCAATGCGACTGGCCGTATGGGCAAACACATAGCTGCGTAGCCCCGTCAAACCCGACTCAAACAGCATGACCACAGCCAAACCCACTGCAATGACGTCAAGGGTGGTCAGACCGTGGTGCACCAACACCTTATCCATCACCACTTGAAAGAAGAGCGGCGTCACCAGCGAGATTATCTGCAGCACGAACGAAACCAGCATGATTTCGCCAAGCAGTTTTCTGTACTTAACGATGGCTGGAATAAACCAGGTGAAGTCGAATCGAGAGGATTCGCCGGGCATATTTGCCTGCGAGCGAATCAGTAGCAATTGGCCCGTCCAGCGAGATTCAAGCGCCTCAAAAGTAATCACTTCTGGTCGCTGCACAGCTGGGTTATGAATCAACACCTTGCCTTGGTCTAGGCGCGCGATGATGAAAAATGCCCCATTCACATCAGTAGCGATGGCTGGCAACGGTGTGCGATGAAGTCGGTCGACGGTGGTGCTCGCGGCCTTGGCTTCGAGACCAAGCTTACGGGCCGCTAACACCATATCCGCCTGACCAAAGAGGTGACCGACGCCCCCAAACTCATGAGCGAGTTGCTCGGCGGAAGCCGCGACTTGATGAAACCTGGCAAGCATCACAAGAGACGCTAAGCCGGTGTCAAATTGGGGCGCATTTTCAGGCGTTGATTCGCCCGCTTCGCTTTCAATCATTGCGGTTACAGATTCCTTGCGCAGGCGACAGCCCGAGCCTCTGGCACGATAAAACCATGGTTAAGAAAACATCTATGCCTGGGGAGGCATCAAACAGAATCCATTCAAACTCCCGGAGGAAGGAAATCTCGCTCCGGCACGTAATCCTGCTTCAAATAGACAGATAAGGATTTGAGGTCATCAACGCTTAACGTCCCTGCGGCCTGCTTCAGCTTCAGGTTGTCGATAATGTAGTCATAGCGCGCGTTGTTATAGTCGCGAACCACTGCATACAATTGCCTCTGCGCAGTCAGCACATCCGCGATATTTCGCGAGCCGATATCGACTCCGACTTGATTGGCCTCGACTGATTTTCTGGCAGAGACGATGCCTTGGCGACGTGAAGCAATTTGCGCGATGTCTGTATTTACACCCCTGAACGCGTTTCGAGTATTCAATACGATCTCACGACGTCGATCTTCCTTTTGGTCCTGACTTTCCAAAAGCCGCTCAACCGACTCTTTAACTTTGGAGCGGGTCATTCCGCCTGAATAGATTGGAATATTCAGCTCAATGCCGATGCTGCTTTGCGAAACATTGTCACGATAGCCATTGCGGCCAAAGTCGGTAGGGTTGCTGTAACCGAAACTGTCGTTGTCACCCTTACGGTAAGAGGCTACGGCATCGATCGTAGGTAAGTGGCCTGCTTTTTGTTGCTTGAGTGTTTGGGCGGCGGCTTGCTCCGCTTGCTCACTGGCTTGGAGCTGCAGATTCTGACGAACCGCTGTGTCGACCCAGGACTGCGCCTCATTAGGCACTGGGGATTCGACCGGGAGTTGATGACCGATTCCAGAAATGGTTCTGTAGGATTGGTTGGTCAAACGACCCAATGCTTCATACGCATCGTCAACCTTTCGCTGCACAACTTGCCGATTCGCCTGCACATTGTCATAGGCTGCTTGAGCGTCATACACATCAGTGATGCTTGATGCTCCGTCTTCCAACCGGCCTTGCGCCTGGTCACGCTGATGGAGCAAAGCGGCTTCCTCAGCTTGGACGGCAGCCAAAGCATCAAGCTGACGCAGTGTCTCGAAATACGCTTGCGCAGCAGTCAACGCCAACGATTGCACCTTAACCGAAAGCTCCAACTCTGCTTGAGCGACACTCGACTCTGCCGCCTTCAATTGAAACCACCGGTCAATGCGAAAAATTGGCTGACTGAGATTGGCGCGAAACGTGGTCCCGCTGCGCTCTCGACTGAGGGAGGGTTCGTCGCGCTCCAAACGAACTGTTTCTGAGGTTGCACCAGCCGTCAAATTGGGCAGCAGACCGGAGCGCGCTTGGGGTACCGCTTCGCGCTGAGCCAGATAGGCGTGGCGAGCCGCAGCCAGTTGTGCATCGTTTTTAAATGCAGACTGATACACACCAATAAGGTCGGCGTGATCCGAAGAAGAACTATCAAAAGACAAAGCTAAAGAGCTCAATGTGCAGCCCGCAACAAGTACACATTGGCAAACCGAGTTAATGAGATTCATTACTTCTTATCCAGGAAGCGATCAACTTAAACTTCATTCCATTAGCTCGGCTTAATGCCTTAAAACTTTACTTTTTCCTACATCTAGAAAAGCCCGTTCCCTGGCATTCGCGCAAAACCAAGGACCCAATCTTTTCTGGCATCTGAGGCTTAAGCGCTATAAATTTTCATGTGCGCTCAGCATTTCGCTATAAACTAAATAACAAAAAAGTCTAAATAATTTATAGATACGCTACACCAGACACCTTAGGAAAAAGCAACGCCCATTCGTCAGGAAGGATTGTTTTTAAGCCAAATATTCCAACGCCATATGCGGCGGTTATCATCGAAATAACAAGCACGTAGGCACCGCGCTTAAGTCAACCTAATACTTAATATTTGGGCATAGGTGGCTTTCTAACAAAGATATCAAAAAGCCATCATTCAATCTATGTGTCTTACAGTCGTGAGTTTCCAGAGCAAAGCGGCTGTCTAGGACAGTTCCGCCAACTGCGCTTGCTTGAAATCCGATAAGTCTCTGATTATAAAAATATTTTTGTATAGCCCTGTTGGACCCGTATCGGGTTTCTGTTCCAGAGGAGGCCACGCAAGACAAGTCAATATTCGACCAACGGCAGGATTTGAGGTCTAAACGGCGAGATTCGCGCCACTTTTGGCATCGACACGCTCAGGGTTGCCAGAGCTACCATGCCCTCGCATGTCGTGGATAGTCAGAGGTAATGCTGCATCTCGGGGGGCTATTCTCCTGTTTGTCCCCGCCACTCAGAGCGAATTCCATAGCAGTAGCCAACGATCATGCGGATCATCAGCTCAGGATTAATCGAAGGACGTCAAATCGACTATAGAACTCAGCGGGGTGAAGGCGCAGCTCGCTCAGATCGATACACTGATTAATGCAGCGCAGAAGGTAATTGGCGGAAATGAGACACTCAAGGTTCAACCAGTAAAACAGCCGCTACCGCCTACTTGATAACCGTCCCATCATTCCGTGCGATCGCCCGCCGGCCGATGCAGAAATCTTGCTGTCGGTCAGACAGCGGAGCTAATTTTTAAACCGAACCGGCCGATACTAGCCGGCGGCCGGCCAAAAAACGCCAGGCAGTTTGTCTAGACCATCCCCAACAGCTGATGCAAAAAGGCCAATCTGTGTACCTACATCGTTGGAGCTACACCCTATTAACTTGTCTGTTGCCACAGTTAAGCTTGGCCAGCACACTGCATATAGATCCTCGTGCCGAGAGCCTTTACCAAGAAGCGGTCCCGTACCTACTACAAGCGAATGACAAGCTCGAAGCAGTGACAGCTGATACCCCAACAACAAGCGAAGAGGAGAGGCAGCGCTCCCTAACCCTAGCCGAAGAAGGAGGCGCACTACTCAAACCTGCCTTTACTTTGCTTGAACAAGCAGCGGCCCTTGATCATCCCGTAGCCCAATATCGTCTCGGATTGATTTACGCAATGCTGTCTCCGAGCGAAGTGATCAAAGAGAAAGCTTGCCCCTTGTTCGAACGAAGTCTCGCCCAAGGCTTCGCTCCGCCAGCACTTGAAATTGCCTCCTGGTGCTTGGCGTTTACCGATACGCCCGAGTACCAAAAAGCCTTGCAGGCCATAGAAACCAGCATGCCACTCTACGAAAAGTATTTTCCACAACCTGTTGTCCGACTTGAATGCAAGCCTGAGGAACCTGTGGGTTTCGCCATGCAATGGGGCAACGCTCGTGATTATCAAGCTGAAATCTACCGCCTACAGGGCGACAGCAATCGTGCGCGTCGCTTGGAGTATTACCAGAAGGCTATCGATACCAATGACTGTTACAAGGCAATACGACGCATGGAATATCTTAAATAGTCTCCCGCCCGTTACTGGTTCCAATGCATGGCGGTTGTGTAGTGGTCTAATGAAACCGGACACCCATTTAGGCGAGGATGCTCGCCAGATAGAGGTGTCTGATGACCAAGCAACGTCGTTCCTTTTCAGCTGAATTCAAACGCGAGGCCGCAGGCCTCGTGCTCGATCAAGGCTATAGCCATATCGAAGCCAGCCGCTCGCTCGGGGTGGTCGAGTCCGCATTACGTCGCTGGGTTAACCAACTCCAGCAGGAGCGCAACGGCGTGACTCCGCAGAGCAAAGCGCTGACGCCCGAGCAGCAGAAAATCCAGGAACTGGAGGCTCGAATCGCCCGACTTGAGCGGGAGAAATCCATCTTCCAGTGGGTGCTCCAGTAGCCATCCCGGTGTGACGATGTCGCCACGATGAATCAAGACGCAGTGCGCCGCTACAAGATCGGTGTCACCGAGGATCCGTGGCTGAAGACACAGAACAGAGAGAAAACGAGCCAGCCTGGAATGAACGGCGTGCTCAGCTCCGGCCACACCAACCGCAAGTTATCGATGGACTGAGGACTTACATCGCATCGACGTTAAAACAACGCTCAGGGGTACTTTGCGGGGGCAACAGTTTGGCATTGAGCTCAAGGCGTCGTTGATCGCGGGGATCGATACACTTCGCGACCAGCGCCCTGGCGATATCATGCAGAGCGCGAGCATCGCGTAGACCTACTTCAGGAAAAGTACCGAGCGAGATACGAGGCTGTTTGCCCGCCCAAGAAAAGCGGAAGTGCCAGCTCTTGGTGCCTTTCGTATTCACGAAAAGCGCAAGGCCATTAAAGCATGCATTTGCGGATTGGTTACGCGAGCACTTTCCTGCGCTTCACCCAAAGTGGTTCAAGGCGGAATGAGCTCTGATGTCGGGCAGGCTCAAACCAGGATCGCGAACTGCCGCTAGCAGTGGAACCTGACGAAGCTTTCAAGCGCCACGCGCGACGTGACGAGCTTGTTTTCGACCTTGGCATCGTTTGCGTATCCCAAGCTCATCGCACGCACTATGATCTTGTCTTCGGGCCAGTTCAGATTCTTCGCCATCAGTTGGCGATACAGGTTGAACGCCGCCCGCGGAGATGTATCAGTAAGCGACACCTTTCATACGAAAGTACACCGTCGCAGCCATCACCAGCACCACAATCACAACCACAAGACCTTGGTGTTGCAGCTTGTGGCAAAGCCGCCCGACCCAAAGTTTAACGGCGCGCAATGCTCGGGCCCACATGGAAACCTTACCGCCGCTCAGCGCTTGATTCGTGAAGAAGAGGATGCCGAGGAACACCGTTATTGCGCCTCCCCACCGCAGCCATGGAGCGCCGCCGGACCATATGTACGCCAAAGCTGCGGGCACTGCGCTAGGAAGTATGTGGCGCAGCAAAAGCAGCCCGGCGCCCTGTCGGTACCAACGGCGAGGGATTAACCACTGGCTGAGCAGCACGTCCAACCGGACCGCTGCCAGCGCCACCAGCGCCCATATTTCGTAAGCCTTCATGCCGACCCAGTTCACTACGATCATCAGCACCGGCATTAAAACCGCCGAGCCTGGTCCATCCCTTCTGATCAGACCGGTGAACACCGACGTGAAAAGCACCACAGACAGCGCCGCCCAGAGGAATAGGTAGATGCCTCGATAGCTTGTAGGGGGTAGCCAATCCCGCCAGTTGTCAAGTGGTTGCAACCCAAACTGCTCGGGCACCTCTGGATACTGATATTCGACCGCTTGAGCGAGCTGGACAAAACGTTGCCAGTCACCGCTGTCAAAGCCATCGGCCAATTCACGGCGGTGAACGTCCGCCATGGGTTTCAGCAGCAGAGCGGTAGGCTTCCCGTGAATTTTATCGGTGTCGAACCTGGCAAGCTCCGCCCGCACCGTCTCGGCAAAGGCTTGCGCCTCGCACCGTCTGATCAGGCGGTCCCAGCGCCAATATTCACAAGGCAGCGTGGCCTGGGCTTCATCCCACCCCATGACCTTGCACACCCCATCGAAAAAGGCAGGCGACCAGCCTTCCGCGGACTCGAGCCAGTCCAGAACGCTCTGCTCGAACTGCTGGCGGCGCTCGAACGGCAGTAGCCAGTCACTTGCCAGCCAAACGCGAAGCGCGTCCATTACCTGGCGGTCCCGGCCCTCGGCCAACCATTGCTGCATCTGGTCAAGGGACGGTTCCGGCGGGCTGATGGGCATTGGGACGTCGATATCGTCCAAAGAAATGGCGAGCGTAGGCGCCCGCGCAATGGGAGATGAGTCCGGGGTTGGCTCGACGGCTAGCGAGGCATAGGTGCCTTCATCATCAGCCTGAGCGCGCCACTGTACCTCGGCCAGCGTAGCCTCGTACGCTTGCCGTAGACGCTGAAACTCATCAGGATTTTCATCAGGACGATGGACTTTGAGCAGCCGTGCATAGGCGCGCTTTATACTGCGTTCGTCCGCGTCGGGGGCAAGGCCCAGCATTTGCCAATGGCTCATAATGACTTACCTCTCCATCTCGAAGTGGGCAAGGCGCAGGCTGATGTCGCCACGGGCTTCACGGATTCGGTGTTCGTCTTGGGTGTCAAGCAATTGCTGGAAGTGGTTCGCCAGCACGGCAATATGGTCTCGCCCGTCGCCAAGGCTTTCCTGATATAGGCGATCTAGCCGAGCCAGCAGCAGCGTATTGACCTGCTGGTCCCGTGGATGCACTTTCAATGCTTCAAGGGCGGCCAATCGTCGGGCGATTTCTTCAGGGGCCAGTACGCCAGGGTTGTTTTCGATGACCAACCGGCGGGTTTCGCCATTGATGGGCAGATGCACCTGGGCTTCGAGCAGACCGTTGTTATCGTAAGTAAAGCGCACATCCAGGGTGATCTCCCCGGCCTTGCGCGGTGGCACCGGAATTTCCAGCTCACCGAGAAAAATATTGTTGGCCACCAACCGGCTTTCGCCCTGGTAGATACCCAGCCTGACCACTTTTTGGTTGTCGCTGAGGGTCGACACGTTACGGGAGCGACTCACCGGCACCACCGTGTTGCGCTCGATGATAGGCAAGTAGTGACCGCTTTGGTACTGGTTGCCCAGCTGTACCGAGGTTTCGATGCCCAAGGTGTAAGGGCATACATCGGTCAGCACCACTTCTTCCAGGGAAGCATCGCGTGCTTTCAGTGCCGCCTGGATAGCCGCGCCCTGCGCCACTACCTCGTCCGGATTGAGCTGCATCGCCGGGATCCGCCCGAACAGCGTCGCGACCAACTTGCGCACCAGAGGCATACGCGTGGTACCGCCGACCAACAGTATTTCGTCCAAGTCTGCGACTTTGATCCGGGCATCACGTAGCGCGCGTTCGATCGGCGCGCGCAGCCGATCCAGTAACGGCTGGACGATGTCCGTCAGATCGCTCTGGGTCAGTTCCAGACTCCACTCACGTGTCTGCTCGCGCAGCACAAAGCGCGCAACCGGCGCCTGACCCAAGGCATGACGAACACGCTGCGCCTCGCGACGCAATCGCTGCGCCATGCCTGGCTGGGAAGTGTCAGGGAGATCGCGGGTATCGATACTGGTGATGAAATGCTCGACGAGTCGGTCATCAAAATCTTCGCCACCAAGGAAGTTGTCGCCGGCACTGGCGCGCACTTCCATGACTCCTTCGAACAGCTCCAGAATGGAGACGTCGAAGGTGCCGCCACCCAGGTCGAACACCAGGAAGGTGGCCTCGTCCCGCTGTTGCAGGCCGTAGGCCAACGCCGCGGCTGTGGGTTCGTTGATCAATTTTTCGACCTTCAGGCCCGCCAGCTCTCCAGCAATACGCGTGGCCTTGCGCTGGGCATCGCTGAAATAAGCCGGCACACTGATCACAGCTTCGAGAACAGGCACGCCCAAGGCTCGCTCGGCGTCAGCCTTGAGACTGCGCAGCAGCATCGCCGAAAGCTCCTCCGCGCGGTAGGCCCGCCCGCCCAGCAACGTTTCACGGGCACTGCCCATGTATCGCTTGAACAATGACGCGGTGAGGTGCGGGTGGGTGTGCAGCCTTTCGCGAGCGATATCGCCGGCGATCAACTGGCCATCGTCGTCGAGGCCAACGACGCTCGGGGTAAGAAGATTGCCCAGGGCATTGGGCAGTAGCCGGGCGTGTTCGCCGTCCCAGCCCGCCACCAGGCTGTTGGTGGTGCCCAGGTCGATACCTATGATCACTGTCACTTTTCCTTAGTTGACGCGGTCGGCCAGCAGAGCACCGCATCGCGGCTCAGTCAATACTGATGCAGACGCGGTTCGAGGATTCATGGTCGGGGGTATCGGCGGCGTGGGCGATGGCTTTAGGGGCCGGGAATTAGAGAGAGGGAATTTGACGAAGAAGCGACGCTGTGCTCATCCTCCCAATCGGAAGCTCCTTCCTACACTGTAGTCCAGCAAGAGCATCAGTACCCACTACGCTCAATGCCTTGAACGCATTGATCGGGACGGGTGGCTGACAGTGTTCCAATGAACGGGCACAACTCATGCCCGAGAAGGATCAGAGCGACATCACGGTGGTCACATAGCCCCCTGCGAGCACAGGCTTGCCGGCATTATCCAACAATTCATAGCGCTGATGTAATAACGCCCGCCGACCCTACTGTCGGCAACCAGTCTGGCAGAAACACCGGCCCGATCTGCTGTGACGGTGTTCTTCGTGGCGAGCGGGGTTACGTCGAGCTGCACTTGGACATTTATTGAATTCAATTGCGGAACTGTAAGCAACGCGGGACTGACACCCAGGTTCGACAATGTTTCCCGTGAAGTGGATCTCCCCGCGACAGCTAGGCAGCTTGGAGCTGGAGGTCGATGACGAGGCGAACCTGACACGCTTACGGTTGCAGCTACCGTCCAGGAACTGAAGTGTTGCGGTTTCGGGCTGAACAGGCCTGACAGGAGCGAAGTACGATCTGCCCGTACGGTGGGTGCGGCGAACAGACCCTCAGACGCCGACTGTTCCAACCTCAACGCCAGCCACAATATTGATCATCCTCTGAATCGCCATGCCCTGAATCATCTTTGGTTTTGTAGGCGCATCGACTGTTTTTGGCCAATCCTGTTGAAAAAAAGGCGACCATGGTTTCCGCAGCAGAAAAGTATGCGTCCGAGATTGAAATCTTTATTTTCGGCAGAGGCTTCCGCTCAGATTTCACGTAGCAGGGTGAAAAAGAGGCGTTTTAACCCGCCAATGACCAGGCTGTTTGGGCGCGCCGACTTTCTCAAAACAATCGGCGGAAGGCAGCCTTTTCGAATGAGCGCAGGCATTTCTCACGCAAAAAAAAGCCACTCATCTGAGTGGCTTTTTTCTGAATCTTGGAGCGGGAAACGAGACTCGAACTCGCGACCCCGACCTTGGCAAGGTCGTGCTCTACCAACTGAGCTATTCCCGCGTCTTGGTGTGGCGCATTCTATAGGTTCAGATTCCGCCGTCAACCCTTTGATTCAAAAAAGTTTTATTTCGGCTCTACATCCGTCCGCAGATGCGGCCAGGCGGCGCGCAGGTATTGAACCATCGACCACAACGTCAAGCCTGCGGAAATGAGCAGCAGCGCATAGCCCAACAGCACCCAGAAGCTGAAATCCGACGGGTTGGCCAGCAGGATCACCAGCGCGAGCATCTGCGCGGCGGTTTTCCATTTGCCGAGGTTCGACACGGCAACCTGGGCGCGGGCGCCCAGCTCGGCCATCCATTCACGGAGCGCCGAGACGACGATTTCGCGACCAATGATCACCGCCGCCGGCAAGGTGAGCCAAAGGTTGCCATGTTCCTGCACCAGCAGCACCAGGGCCACCGCGACCATCAGCTTGTCGGCCACCGGATCGAGGAAGGCACCGAACGGCGTGCTCTGCTCCAGGCGTCGGGCCAAATAACCATCCAGCCAGTCCGTCGCGGCGGCGAAGGCGAAGACCGAGGCGGAGGCCACGTAGCTCCAGTGGTACGGCAAATAGAACAGCAATATGAAGATCGGGATGAGCAGGACGCGTAGGACGGTAATCAGGTTTGGGATATTCATCGGCACAACTGGCTACGAGGTTGACGGGCATTCTACTCGCTATGCAGGTTTGCATAAATCGACTCTGCGAGCTTTTTACTGATACCGGGTGCTTTGGCTATCTCCTCGATGCTGGCACGAGACAGTTCCTGCAATCCACCAAAATGTTTCAACAAGTCGCGACGGCGCGTCGGGCCGACGCCTGCCACACCCTCAAGTGTAGACGTACGGCGCGTCTTGCCACGGCGGGCACGGTGTCCGGTGATGGCGAAACGGTGGGCTTCGTCGCGAATCTGTTGGATCAGGTGCAGCGCTGGCGAATCGCCCTTGAGGGTGAATTCATGGGCGGCATCGTTCAGGTACAAGGTCTCGAAACCGGCCTTGCGCGTCGCGCCTTTGGCCACGCCGAGCAGGATCAGGTCGGGGACCATCAGCTCATTGAGCACATCGCGGGCCATGGACAACTGGCCTTTGCCGCCGTCCACCAGGAGGATATCTGGCAACTTGCCCTCCCCGTCCTTCAGCTTGCTGAAGCGTCGCATCAACGCCTGATGCATCGCCGCGTAGTCATCGCCAGGCGTGACGCCTTCGATATTGTAACGGCGGTAATCGGACTTGATCGGGCCTTCCGGACCGAACACCACGCAGGAGGCCACGGTCGCCTCGCCGCTGGAGTGGCTGATGTCATAGCACTCCAGCCGTTGCGGCGGCTCATCCAGGTTGAGGACATCGGCCAGGGCATCGAACCGCGCTGCCACGTGTTGACGGTTGGCCAGGCGCGCGCCCAGGGCCTGTTCGGCGTTGGTCACGGCCAGTTGCTGCCAACGGGCACGGGTGCCGCGAACGCGGTGGCTGATGGTCAGTTCACGACCGCGGAGCTTGTCGATGGCCTCGATCAGGGCCGGGAAGTCCTCATGGACCACGTTGACGATCAACTCGGCAGGCAAGTCCCGTTCCGGACTGCTGATGTAGTACTGGCCCAGGAACGCCGCCATGACCTCGGACACGTCTTCCTCGATGCCCACTTGGGGGAAGAAGTTCTTGCTGCCCAGCACGCGACCGCCGCGCACGCTGATCAAGTGCACGCAGGCGCCGCCCGGGTTGATGAACGCGGCGACCACATCGACATCGCCACTGCCGCCTTCCATGCTTTGCTGGTCCTGCACACGACGCAGCAGACCGATCTGGTCGCGCAACTCGGCGGCGCGTTCGAATTCAAGGTTGACCGCCGCGTCCTCCATGGCTGCCGACAGTTCATCGGTCAGCGCATTGCTGCGGCCCTCCAGGAACATCACCGAGTGGCGCACGTCCTCGGCGTAGACCTGGGGCTCGACAAACCCCACGCAAGGCGCCTTGCAGCGCTTGATCTGGTACTGCAGGCAGGGCCGGGTGCGGTTCTTGTAGTAGCTGTCTTCACATTGGCGAACGAAGAAGGTCTTCTGCAGCAGGCTGAGGCTTTCACGAATCGCCCCGGCGCTGGGATAAGGGCCGAAATACCTGCCCTTGGCCTTCTTGGCCCCCCGATGAATGCTCAGGCGCGGAAACGCCCCGTCGGACAGAAACACGTAGGGGTAGGATTTGTCGTCACGCAGCAGGATGTTGTACGGCGGGCGCCATTCCTTGATCAGCGTCTGCTCGAGCAGCAGAGCCTCGGTTTCATTGGCGGTGATCGTCGTTTCGATTTGCGCGATGCGCCCCACCAGAGCAGAGGTCTTCGGGGCCAGACCGGTCTTGCGAAAGTAACTGGCCAGGCGTTTCTTGAGGTTCTTGGCCTTGCCGACATACAGCAGGCGCGCCTCGCTGTCGAACATGCGGTACACGCCGGGGCGACCGCTGCAGGTGGAGAGGAACGCGCTGGGATCAAACAATTCAGTCATTTTCAGGCGCTGGCATCGACCATGCCGTGGCGCACCGCCAACAGTGTCAATTCGACGTCGCTGCTGATCGAAAGCTTCTCGAAGATACGGTAACGGTAGGTGTTGACGGTCTTGGGGGACAGGCACAGCTTGTCGGAGATGATCTGTACCTTCTGGCAACCGACAATCATCAGGGCAATCTGGATTTCCCGTTCCGACAGCGCATCGAAAGGCGAATCGTTGGTCGGCTGGAACGACTTGATCGCCAACTGCTGGGCGATTTGCGGGCTGATGTAGCGTTGCCCGGCAAAAACCAGACGAATGGCCTGGACCATTTCGTTCAAGCCAGCGCCCTTGGTGAGGTAGCCCGCCGCGCCCGCTTGCAACAGCCGGGTGGGGAATGGGTCCTCTTCGCAGACGGTTACCGCGACCACCTTGATGTCCGGGTGGCTGCGCAGCAGTTTACGCGTGGCTTCAAGACCGCCGATGCCAGGCATCTTGACGTCCATCAACACCACGTCGGGTTTCAATTCACGTGCCTTGATCAGGGACTCTTCCCCGGATTCAGCCTGACCAACTACCTGCAGGCCGTCGATGTCAGCCAGCATTCGTGTAATGCCCGTACGGACGAGATCATGGTCATCGACCACTAACACCCTAATCAAGCAGACACCTCACGATTTGGTCTTATTTGGGTTGCACAACACCTTAGCAAAAAAGCATCCCGCAGACCTAGCGCAAAGGGACAGATAAAAGTTACAACGCATCTTTATCGGCACGACATCCGAGGCGTCAAGCACCGACGTCTCGCTGCATCCTCAGGAAACACTCGTCCTCGCCCACGACACGCAGGCCCATGCGTTCATACAACGACCTGGCGGGATTGTCCTTGAACACCGTCAAGCGCAGCGCCGGGCGACGTTCCAGCTTCACCAGGTCCCAAACCTGTCCGATCGTCCAGGTACCGGCGCCTTGCCCGCGGAACGCCTCGTTTATCTGCAGCTCACGGATATACAACGCCCGGGCATCACGGCTGAGGCTGACAAAGCCCAGCGCCTGGCCTTCACGACTGATTATCCAGTTCTGGCGAATGATCCAGGCCAGGTCGAACGCTTCGTCCTGCCAGAGCAAATCATGCCTGAGGTAATAGGCAAGCATGTTGTCGCAGGTCAACTGCCGGGCGAAGTCGATATCCCCGTTCGTTGCAGCACGCCACTCAAAGCTCATGAAGACCTCATTGAAGCGCTGTCACCGGCACGACTTGCCCGCCCCAGCCGTTGACGTCGCGGCGGGCAATCACCAACAGCTCGCCCGTACCCGGCGCCGCCGTGAGCAGTGAACCGTCCGGGCCCCAGATGGCACTGCGGCCAGCCGACTCCCAGCCTCCGGTGGCGCCGCCATGATTAGCCATCAGCACGGTCATGGCGTGCTGCCGGGCATAACCTTGCAACAACGTCGTATCGGGCATGTAGCCACCCTGGGTGATCAACACCCCTGCTGCATAGAGCGTAGCGCCCTGCCCGGCTGCCGCAGCCGCATGACTGGCGTGGGAAAAATCGGCACACACCGCCAGGGCAATGCGATCCTGCCCCACTGTCAGCATCGAGCCACCGTGGCCCGGGGCGAAGGCGACTTCTTCCCCTGGGTGCAGATGCTGCTTGCTGTAGACCCCGAGGGAGCCGTCGGCACCCAGGACCAACGCGCCGATCAACACCGGAGCGTCGACCGACAGCCGAATGGGCATACCCACCACGGCGGTCAGGCCGAGCGCTTGGGCCTGGTCACGCAGCGGTTTCAGCACGGCATCTTCCGACAGGATCGCCAGATCCGCCGCCAGGCTGCGTTCGTAGCCGGTGAGCGACAGTTCAGGGAATACCAGCAACTGCACTCCCTGCTCAGCGGCAGCCTCCATGAAACGCTGATGACACGCGAGGTTGGCGCGAAGGTCTCCCGCGACGGAAATCGACTGGGCGGCGGCGAAGACTGGAGCGGTCATGGGGTCATCCCTGGGAGCGGTGCAAACCTGAAGTTTGTCATAAAGCCAAGCGGACTCAAGCCGGGGCGAACAATTGCATGCCCCCGATAGAATTTTCTGATTGAACCGCCGCCCTGCCCTCTAGTAAGCTCAGTGCCATTCATCGGAGACAGACCATGTTCAACGCCCTCTCACCGCTTGACACCGCCAGCGCCCAGCGCTCGGTTGCGGCTGCCCGGGCGAAAAGCGTTCAAACTCCGGTCAGCTTTTATTTTGGGTATTGGTTTAGCCACTGGCGCGCCTGATACCCAACCGGCGCCCACTTTAAAACGGGTCGCCTTCCAGAGTTTTCCAAACCCCCGGTCGGCCTCCCGACCGGGGGTTTTGTTTTTCCGACCCCCTACATTTGCAGCACCAGACAACTTGAGGATTGAGCCATGAACTACGCCACTTATTACCGTTACGACAGTTTTTCCGCCTGGCGATTTACCAGCCACCGCTCGGGACAGCCTGCCGCCTCCGATCGGTCACCTACCGGTGGCAAGCCTCAATTGCGGGCCCGTACGGCCAATTGTCGAACACCCCACTAGGACCGGCGCGGGAACGAACCCGCTGCCCGTCCAGGAAGCCAGATCATGAATTCGTCCGTCTCTGCTTTGCCGCTGTCCACGCTCAACCCTGCCAACGAAGCCCTGACCCTGCGTCTGCCGAGCTCGTTGCAACTCAAGCATCAATTGCCGCTCAGCACCGCGTTGAGCCACCAAGTGAGCCTCCATCGCCAGGCCATCCGCGCGATCCTCAACGGCGAAGATGCCCGCCTGCTGGTCATCGTCGGCCCCTGCTCGATCCATGACCCCAAATCCGCCCTCGAATACGCCGCCAACCTGGCTCGCGTGGCCCACGAAGTGAGCGACAGCATGCTGTTGGTCATGCGCGCCTACGTGGAAAAACCCCGCACGACTGTGGGCTGGAAAGGCCTGGCCTACGATCCCGGCCTGGATGGCAGCGACGACATGGCCGCCGGCCTGACCTTGTCCCGGGAGTTGATGCGCGAAATGCTGCAACTGGGCCTGCCCGTCGCCACCGAACTGCTGCAACCCATGGCCGCCAGTTACTTCGATGACCTGCTCAGTTGGGTCGCCATTGGCGCTCGCACCACCGAATCGCAGATCCACCGGGAGATGGCCAGCGGGCTGGGCATGCCGGTGGGGTTCAAGAACGGCACGGACGGCGGGGTCGGCATTGCCTGCGACGCCATGCGCTCAGCGGCCCACCCCCATCGGCATTTCGGTGTCGACAGCCAGGGCCATCCGGCGATCATCCAGACCCCAGGCAACCCCGACACCCACCTGGTGCTACGCGGCGGCCATCGCGGGCCGAACTATGATCGCCAGAGCGTCACGCAGATACACAGCGACCTGACCCGCCTCAAGATACCAGCCCGGATCATGGTGGACTGCAGCCACGCCAACAGCGGCAAGGACCCGCTGCGTCAACCGCAGGTGTTCAATGACGTGCTGGACCAACGGCTGCAAGGGAACCGCTCCCTGATCGGCATGATGCTCGAAAGCCACCTGTTCGAAGGCTGCCAGTCGCTGGGCCCGTCGATGCGCTACGGCGTCTCGGTCACCGATGGTTGCCTGGGCTGGGAGTCCACCGAGCAACTGTTGCGCGAGGCCCATCGCAGGTTGCAATTGCCAGCCTGAGGTCCCGAACCCACTTTCCCCTGGAACCAGGGGACAGCATGGGGCCCTTTGTGGGAGCGAGCTTGCTCGCGATGGCGTCAGTTCCACCAGCCTTGGTGTTGCCTGACACACTGTCATCGCGAGCAAGCTCACTTCCACCAGGGTTGCGCGAGACTTCGCTCAGCCTGACGCGCTGGAACGCACCCGGACCGTCACCCACTCGGAGCGCTGGCTGACGTCATCCAGGCGCTCGACCTGATAGAACACGCTCACCGACCTGTCGCGCTGGTCCTGCCAGTAACTTGTGGGAATCACAAACATGAGCGGTTTACCTGCCGTGGCCTCGGTGATTTCGCGCTCAAGCACATAAGCGGAGCTGCCATTGCACTGCAACCAGACCAGCTCGCCCGCCTCAAGCCCGAGATCATCGATGACAATCGTCACCCCCTCTTGCGTGTCGTCGATCTCCAGCCAACCGTCGTTCATCTCCCGAATCTGAAGGGCCTTCAAGGCAGGACGCTGCAGTGGCCCGATGTGCAACGACAAGGGCTCAGCCCGACGCACCGAGTGTCCACGCCTGACGACATAGGCCAAGGTCAGGTCGTGTCCAGAATGGGGCGCGATCAGCGAATGATCGATCCAGAGCGATACCTTACGGCCAACCGCATGGGCTTCTATGTCCAGCACATCACGCCACAGCGCTTTGAAATCCTTGCTGGCCGTCAGGATCAGACGATCGCCGACGGCCATCCTGGCGTAGGGCCGAATGCTCACCCACGTGCCTTCAGGCACCCGGCTCGGATCGAGGCTGCCCCTCACCGCATCGTTGGCAATGGCAGGCAGCAGTTGCGGCGATGCATCGCCGATCTCCAGTTGCAGGTGTTCCGAAAACAGTGTGGCCGGCAACCGCTTGCCCGTCACCTGATAGGAGACCTCCAGCGACCCACCGTCCAACTCGGCGATATGCGGTTCGCGCACGACGAACACGACGTCTCGCCCCACTTGCCGCTCCGTGACGAACCCGGCCACTTCATGCCGGTAGGGTTCGCCATCGTTGTTGAGGCCGTGCCAATGCAGCAGCACCTCATCCCCGCAGGTCATCATGGGATAAGGCTTGACGGTCACCACGGCGTTGCGCCAGGCGGGGTTGATCACCCCGTCCCCGGCCGCTGCCAGGACCGGCGGCGGCAGCCTTGTTGCTGGGGTTGAACGGGATCGTTGAAGCGATGGATAGGTGATCATGTACAGGCTCCAGTCCTTGGATGAAGACACCGTTTGAATAACGGCGCCCGGCGGAGCCATTAAAACCCGATCGTGCCAAACCCACAGCCAGACAAGACGACAGCGCGAGTGGTCCCTGGCGCTCGAATCTGTAGCTGCAAACGACAGCAGTTATAGGAGACCTCCTACATCCTCAAGTACCGCCGGGTTACTTCCCACTCTTCCCACTTTTTTTATTCCGGTTTCCCTGGATCAGGGCGGTTTCTTCCTACACCGCACAGGATGAGCCTGCATTAGAGTGAAGTCGCAAATTCAAGGTGAACCTCCTCGAAAAAGGTACGAACATGCAACGGAATGCAACCACTCAATTTCCCATCCTGCTGGTCCATGGGTTGTTCGGGTTTGACAAGATCGGCGGCTTCGAACTTTTCCATGACATCAAACAGGCCCTACGCGCAGGCGGTGCCCGGGTGTTCATCCCGTACTTGTCGGCCACCCACTCCAACGAAGCCAGGGGTGAACAACTGCTGGTTCAGATCGATCGGGTTCTGGCCGGTACCGGTGCCACCCGGGTCAACCTGATCGGCCACAGTCAGGGTGCACTGGCCGCCCGGTATGCCGCCGCGCTGGCACCCGACAGGGTGGCCTCGGTCACCTCGATCAGCGGTCCCAACCATGGCTCCGAACTGGCCGACTTCCTGTGCAAGGCCCTTACTCCCGGACGGCTGCCAGGGCACGTGGCAAGGGGCGTCGCCACGCTGTTCGCCGATTTCATCTCGCTGCTGGACGGCCAGGCGCAGCTATCGCCAGCCGCTGTCGCTGCGCTGTCGGCGCTGAGCACTGAGGGCGTAGGCGCCTTTAATGACAAGTACCCCCAGGGTCTGCCGAAGCACTGGGGCGGGAACGGTCCGGACCGGGTCAACGGCGTGCGCTACTACTCATGGAGCGGCACGTTGCCAGAGGCGACGGATAAAGAACGGGAACCTTTGCAGGTTTTCTGCCGCGCCTTTTCTGAATACTTCATCACCGAAGCCGGGCAGAACGACGGCCTGGTCGGGCGCTTCAGTTCGCACCTGGGCAAGGTCATTCGCTCCGACTATCCCATGAACCACATGGAGGCTATCGGCCCGGGAGGCGGCAAGGCATGCCAGGGGACAGACCCCGCAGCGCTCTACCTGCGCCACGCCGAACGCCTGCGCAAAGCCGGCCTTTGATCGCCAGACCCAAGGTTTTGACGCAATTTTGACAACACCCCGTCAATGAATCCGGTAGGCTCAACACCTTTAAATACATCGAAAGGAATTTGCCCCATGGCCAAAGCCACTGCCCGCCACATCCTGGTTTCCACCGAAGACAAGTGCAACGAACTCAAGGCCCAGATCGAAGCCGGCGCCGACTTCGCCGAAGTGGCCAAGGCCAACTCCTCCTGCCCATCCAGCCGCCAGGGCGGCGACCTGGGTTCGTTCGGCCCGGGCCAGATGGTCAAGGAATTCGACACCGTGGTGTTCAGCGCACCGATCAATACCGTCCAAGGCCCGGTCAAGACCCAGTTCGGCTACCACCTGCTGGAAGTCACCAGCCGCCAGGACTGATCCCGATTTATCGGCATAACGGCCCGCCCTTCGGTGGGCCGTTGTGTTTGGGTCTCGCGAGGGACTGGCGATTCAGGCGCCGCTCGCGTACAAATCGTGTCATCGATCACCCGGCTCTAAGGCTGACAATGCGACTGGCGTTCCCTTCACTGCTATTGATTGCCGTGGTCCTGCTGACAGGCGCCACCGGCGTCGATGCAGCACCGCAACATGCCCTGACCGTGTATGGCGAGCCCGCCAAATATGCCGAAGGCTTCGGCCACTTCGCCTACGCCAACCCCCAGGCCCCAAAAGGTGGGACCATGCGCCGCTCGGCCGTGGAGATTGGCCACTTCGACCACATCCTGCCCTATATCGACAAAGGCATCGGCGTCAGCCAGATCGACGGAATGCTCTACTCGCCACTGGCCCAGCGCTCGCTGGATGAGCCCTATACCGTCTATGGCCTGGTGGCGCAGAAGATGGAGCGTGCAGACGATGGCCTGTCCTTGCGCTTCTACCTCAACCCCAAGGCCCGCTTCGCCGATGGCAAGCCCATCACCGCCCAGGACGTGCGCTACAGCTTCGAGCTGTTGATGACCCAAGGCAGCCTGCGCTATCGCACTCAGTTCGCGGCGGTCAAGGACGTCGTGGTCGAGGACGAGCGCACCGTGCGCTTCAACTTCAAGAACAACGAAAGCCGCACCCTGCCTCTGGACATCGCCACCCTGCCGGTCCTTCCCGAACATTGGTGGAAGACTCGCGACTTCGCCAACGGCGGCGGCTACGAGGCGCCACTGGGCAGCGGCCCCTACCGGGTGAGCAAAGTCGACTCCGGGCGCAGCATAACGTTCGAGCGCAATGCCGATTGGTGGGGCAAGGATTTGCCGGTCAGTCGCGGGCTCTACAATTTCGACCATTTCAGCATCGAGTATTTCGGCGACACTGACGTCGCCCGCCAGGTGCTGCGCGGCGGCGCCTATGACTACAATCGCGAATTCTCCGCCACCGGCTATTCCATCGGCTACGACGGCCCGGCCCTGCAGGACGGTCGCCTGCAAAAGGCCCACCTGGCCAAAGAGGCCCCCCAGGCCGCCCAGGGCTTTGTCTTCAATCTGCAAAAACCGCAGTTCCAGGACCGCCGCGTGCGCCAGGCCCTGGCCATGCTCTGGGATTTCGAATGGAGCAACCGCCAGATGATGCGCAACGTCTATGTGCGTCAGCAGAGTTACTTCTCCAACACTGACCTTGCCGCCCGAAAACTGCCCGACGCCGGCGAGCTGGCGATTCTGGAGCCTTTGCGCGGGCAGATTCCCGACGAAGTCTTCACCCAGGTCTTCCAGGCCCCGAAAACCGATGGCAGCGGCGTGATCCGCGACAAACAATTGCAAGCCCTGGCCTTGTTGGAACAGGCCGGCTGGAAACCCGACGGCGACCGCCTGGTGAATGCCGAGGGCGAACCGCTGAGCTTTACGTTCCTGAACAGCCAGAACGGTATCGACCGCCTGCTGCTACCCTACAAACGTACCCTGGCGCAAATCGGCATCGACATGAGCATCCGCCGCATCGACGCCTCCCAGTACGTCAATCGCCTGATGAGTCGCGACTACGACATGATCATCACCGGCTACCCCGTCAGCACCTCGCCGGGCATGGAACTCTACAACTACTTCGGTTCGGCCGCCGCCAACGATCCGGGGGCCAACAACTACATGGCCTTGAAGAACCCGGCGGTGGACGCGCTGATCGATGGTTTGGTCAAGGCCAGCACCCAAGCCGACATGCTGCGCCATGCCCACGCCCTGGACCGGGTGCTGCAATGGAATTACTACTGGATCCCCAACTATTACCCGCCGGGCAGTTCGACCGTGTGGTGGAACCGCTTCGGCATGCCCAAGGTTCAGGCCAGCAATGACGAAGCCATCGAAAGCTGGTGGGAAGTGAGCACCACACCGTTGACCAACGAGCAGATGCGCGCTGAACGCATCAGGCGCGGCACACCCGGAGGGCCGCATTGATGTGGGCTTATATCGCGCGGCGCCTGCTGCTGATCATTCCCACGCTGGTGATTATCCTGCTGGTGAACTTCGTCATCGTACAGGCCGCACCCGGCGGGCCGGTGGAACAGGCCATCGCCCATCTGCAAGGCATCGGCGGCACCAGCGTCGGCGGTTCGGGCAGTGAGATGAGCGGCCATTCCCGCGCCAGTCGCGGCCTGGACCCGCAACTGATCAAGGACATCGAGAAACAATACGGCTTCGATAAACCGGCCCACGAGCGCCTGTGGCTGATGCTCAGCAGTTATGCGCGCCTCGACTTCGGCAAGAGCTTCTTCCGCGGCGCGACGGTCACCGACCTGATCCTGGAAAAGATGCCGGTGACCATTTCCCTTGGGCTCTGGGCGACTTTGATCACCTACCTGGTGTCGATTCCCCTGGGCATTCGCAAGGCCGTGCGTCACGGCTCGGCATTCGACGTGTGGAGCAGCACCGCGATCATCATTGGCTACGCCATGCCGGCGTTCCTCTTCGCGATGTTCCTGATCGTGGTGTTCGCCGGCGGCACCTCCCTGAACTGGTTTCCGGTGCGCGGGCTGGTGTCGGACAACTTCGAGTCGCTGTCGGCGCTGGGCAAGATCGCCGATTATTTCTGGCACTTGGTACTGCCGGTCACCTCGCTGGTGATCGGCGGCTTCGCCACCTTGACGATCCTGACCAAGAACTCGTTCCTCAATGAAATCACCCGCCAGTACGTGGTCACGGCGCGGGCCAAGGGCATGAGCGAACAGCGGGTGCTCTACGGTCACGTGTTCCGCAATGCGATGCTGTTGGTGGTCTCCGGCATTCCCCAGGCGTTCATCAGCGTGTTCTTTGCCGGCTCCTTGCTGATCGAGGTGATCTTTTCCCTCGACGGGCTGGGCCGCATGAGCTACGAGGCCGCGGTATCCCGGGACTACCCGGTGGTGTTCGGCTCGCTGTTCATCTTCACGCTGTTCGGCCTGCTGATCAAACTCATCGGCGACCTCTGCTACACCCTGGTGGACCCGCGCATCGACTTCGCCGCGAGGAACGCCTGATGTTCAAGCTTTCCCCCTTGGGCCGCCGACGTTTCGAGCGTTTCAGGAAAAACCGTCGGGGCTGGTGGTCGCTGTGGCTGTTCATCGGCCTGTTCATCCTGAGCCTGGGCGGCGAGTTGATCGCCAATGACAAGCCATGGGTGGTGAGCTACCAGGGCTCGCTGTATTTCCCGGTATTCAAGCGCCACACCGAGCAGGAGTTTGGCGGGCAACTGCCGTTCCAGGCCGACTACCGCAGCAGCTACGTGCAGAACCTGATCCACAAGGACGGCGGCTGGCTGTGGTTTCCACCGATCCCGTTCAGCGACGACACCCCCAACTACGACCTCAACCAACCCGCCCCGAGCCCCCCCTCATCGGTGAACTGGCTGGGCACCGATGATCAGTCCCGGGACGTGCTGGCCCGGGTGATCTTCGGCGCGCGGGTGTCGATCCTGTTCGCCCTGGCCTTGACCGCCATCAGTGCGCTGATCGGCATCGCCGCCGGTGCGTTGCAGGGGTATTACGGCGGCTGGGTGGATCTGCTCGGACAGCGCCTGCTGGAAGTCTGGTCCGGGCTGCCGGTGCTCTATCTGTTGATCATCCTGTCCGGCTTCGTCGAGCCGAATTTCTGGTGGCTGCTGGGGATCATGGCGCTGTTTTCCTGGCTGGCCCTGGTGGACGTGGTCCGCGCCGAGTTTCTGCGCGGGCGCAACCTGGAGTACGTCAAGGCCGCCAGGGCCCTGGGGCTCAGTGATCGCAAGGTGATCGTGCGGCATATCCTGCCCAACGCGATGAACGCGACCCTGAGCTACCTGCCTTTCATCCTCACCGGGGCGATCTCCACCCTCACTGCCCTGGATTTCCTCGGTTTCGGCATGCCGGCCGGTAGCGCCTCCCTGGGCGAGTTGATCGCCCAGGGCAAACAGAACCTGCAAGCGCCATGGCTGGGGCTGACAGCGTTTTTCACCCTGGCGCTGATTCTTTCCCTGTTGGTGTTTATCGGCGAAGCGTTGCGAGACGCGTTCGACCCACGCTCTTGAAAACAACCATGAAGCGGACCCTTGAGATGAGCGACAACCTGATCGAAATCCGCGACCTGAGCGTGGCCTTCAACGACCAGACGGTGGTGCGCAACCTGTGCCTGGATATCCGCCCCGGCGAGTGCCTGGCCCTGGTGGGCGAGTCGGGCTCCGGCAAGTCGGTGACGGCCCATTCGATCCTGCAATTGCTGCCCGAGACCGGCACCCGCACCACCGGTAGCATTCGCTATCGTGGCCAGGAACTGCTGGGCGCCGACGCCAAGACCCTGCGGGAGTTGCGCGGCAACCGCATCGCCATGATCTTCCAGGAGCCGATGACCTCGCTGAACCCGCTGCACAGCGTCGAGAAGCAGATCGGTGAAACCCTGATGCTGCACCGGGGCCTGGGTGGCAAGGCGGCGCGCCAACGCATTCTGGAACTGCTGGCCCTGGTGGGCATTCAGAAACCCGCCGAGCGGCTCAAGGCCTACCCCCATCAACTGTCCGGCGGTCAGCGGCAACGGGTGATGATCGCCATGGCCCTGGCCTGCGAGCCGGAGCTGTTGATCGCCGACGAACCGACCACCGCCCTGGACGTGACCGTGCAACGCAAGATCCTGCTGTTGCTCAAGTCCTTGCAGCAACGGCTCGGCATGTCCTTGTTGCTGATCAGTCACGACCTGAATCTGGTGCGCAGCATCGCGCAACGGGTGTGTGTGATGAAGGCCGGGGAAATCGTCGAGCAGGCGCCGTGCGAAACCCTGTTCAGCGCACCGAAACATCCCTACAGCTGCGTGCTGCTGCACGCCGAACCGGAAGGCGAAGCCCTGCCCCGGGACGAGCGCGAAGACGTGTTGCAGGTGCGGGACCTGCGCGTGAGCTTTGCCCTGAGCGGCGGGTTGTTCCGGCGCAAGGAATACTTGCGCGCCGTGGACGGTATCAGCCTGAGCGTCCAGCGCGGCAAGACCCTGGGCATCGTCGGCGAATCCGGTTCCGGCAAGTCCACTCTCGGCCAGGCGATCCTGCGGCTGATCGAATCCGAAGGCAGCATCCACTTCCAGGGCCAGGCCCTCGAGCAGTTATCCCATAAGGCATTGCGGCCGTGGCGCAGGAAGATGCAGGTGGTGTTCCAGGATCCGTTCGGCAGCCTCAGCCCGCGAATGTCGGTGCAGCAGATCATCAGCGAAGGCCTCGAAGTCCACAGCCCATCCAGCCCCAGGGAGTGTGAGGCACGGGTGATCCAGGCCCTTGAGGAAGTCGGCCTCGATCCGCAGAGCCGCCACCGCTACCCCCATGAGTTTTCCGGCGGCCAGCGCCAACGCATCGCCATCGCCCGGGCCCTGGTGCTCAAGCCGGCCCTGATCCTGTTGGACGAACCGACCTCGGCCCTGGACCGCACCGTGCAGAAACAAGTGGTCGCGCTGCTGCGCCAGCTCCAGGAAAAGCACGGCCTGACCTACCTGTTCATCAGCCATGACCTGGCGGTGGTCCGCGCCCTGGCCCACGACATGATCGTGATCAAGGATGGCAAGGTGGTCGAGCAAGGCGCCAGTCACGACGTGTTCGATTCACCCCAGCATCCCTATACCAAAGAACTGTTGGCGGCGGCACTTCCCAGGTAAAGGTCGCCGCGACTCTAGCGCTCAACTGTCGCGGCGCTGATCCAGCGTTTGGGCAAATTCGCCAATGGCCTCCACGACCTGCTGCGCCCCTCGGTGGATGTCGAGGATAACGGTGCCCGCCTGGTTCGCCAGCTTCACGCCCTGCTCCGCCTTGAGGGTGCTGGACTGCATGCTGGTCACCGCCTGCCTGGCGAGGTCGCGGTTCTTGCCGACGACTTCGGTGATGGCCACCGTGGCCTGGCTCGTGCGCCGTGCCAGGTTGCGCACTTCATCGGCGACCACGGCGAAACCCCGCCCCTGTTCCCCGGCGCGCGCCGCTTCGATGGCCGCATTGAGCGCGAGCAGGTTGGTCTGTTCGGCGATCCCCCGGATGGCATCGACGATGCTGCCGATTTCCTCGGACTGGGCACTCAGCGCACTGATTCCCGTGGCCACCCGCTGGAGTTCATCGGCGATGCTTTGCACCACGGTGACCGTTTCCTGGACAACCGCCGTGCCAAGCTGGGTGTGCTCGTCGGTCTGCCGGGACGTCTCGAAGGCCAGCCGCGCCGCGTTGGATTCGCTCTGGCGCTGCTCGACCTCGCGGGTGTGATCGGTGGCGAACTTGACCACCCCATACAATCTTCCCTGGGTGTCGTAGAGCGGGTTGTAGGTTGCCTGCAACCAGACCGTGGCGCCTTGTTTGTCGATGCGCTGGAACAGGCCGGTCACATACTCTCCCCGATTCAATCCAGCCCAGAACCCGCGATACGCGTCACTCTGGAACTCACTGGGCTTGCAGAACAGGCGGTGGTGCTGACCGCAAACCTCCTCCAGGCGATAGCCCATCACCTTGAGGAAATTCGCATTGGCATTCACCACCTGACCATTGAGGTCGAACTCGATGACCGCCATGGAGCGGTCGATCGCGTGCCTGAAGCTGGACTCGGTCTGGCTCCGAAGGACACGTTCACTGATATCTCGGGCCACTTCAATGACACGTTGCAGCTTTCCCTCCTGGTCCAGCACCGGAATGTAACGGGCCTCCACCCACAACCAATGCCCATCGCGGGCCAGGTGCAAGAACTGTGCATCGACACTCAGGCCTTGCCCCACCTGTTGCCACACAGCGGCATATTCCCGACTGCGCGCGTAGGCCGGCTCGCAGAACATCTGATGATGCTTGCCCTGAATGTCGTCGAGGGAATAGCCCAGCATCTTCAAAAACAACGCATTGGCGCCGAGCACCTGCCCCGCCGGATCGAGTTCGATAATCGCCATTGCCTGATGGAAAGCGGCTCGCTCGGTCTCGAGAATAGCCCGCCGGGCCTGGATCGGGTGCAAGGTTTCCTGATACTTGCGGGTGCGAATGAACATGGATACCACTCCGGAAACGTAAGTGCTTGGCCGCAGCCAACTGAAGGCACGATGCCTTGTTTGCTAGAGAGGAATCATTAAGCCACTATCCTTCAATAAATTGTACAATTTTATTTTCTTGTATAAGAAATAGCGAAGCCGGAATATTCATCCAACGGCTTAGTGCCAACCGATTTTCCAGCGCTTGTCATCGCGCAACTCTGACCAGTCGAACAGCTCCACGCGCCCGCTGCTCACTGCCTGAAGTTCAACCTTTACAGGAGTTCCCGCCTCGTCGCAGATCAATTCGGTGACCAGAAAATGCTTTTCCCGA
Source organism: Pseudomonas sp. R151218B TE3479 (assembly GCF_053629195.1). Taxonomy (NCBI): domain Bacteria; kingdom Pseudomonadati; phylum Pseudomonadota; class Gammaproteobacteria; order Pseudomonadales; family Pseudomonadaceae; genus Pseudomonas; species Pseudomonas sp. R151218B TE3479. The sequence continues at coordinate 3,480,721 of NZ_JBRJHV010000001.1, read as the reverse complement.
TTAACTGGCGCGCAGGCCGTCCATTTGGAGAGCTTCAATTTCCGGGGATTGAATGTGTTCACGTGTTCTCCACAAAAGCCAGGAAACCCAAGCAGGATCATGTACAAAAATAGCTAACCGTACAAGTTGAGCCCGAAAATAACGGTGGCGCTTCGATCCTGGGACTTCCCCCGGCATAATGCGGCTCTTGGCACCCACCCATGGCTGCCGGCAAATCCCTCCTTTTCTGGAAATGCCGATGAACCCCACCGAAAGTCTCAAGGATTACAAGCGCGTGCGCACGCTGGCGATCCGTTCGTTATTCGAGATCATCGAGCAGTCCAGCGAAGGCACGGTGATTGTCGACCGTGACGCGAATATCGTCTGGATGAACGAGCGCTACGCCCGTCGTTTCGGTCTGAACTCGGCGCAGGAAGCGATTGGCCGGGCCTGCGAGAGCGTGATTCCCGGCAGCCTGTTGCGCGAAGTGGTGCGCACCGGGCGCCCGATCCTGCTGGACATGCAGGACACGCCCAAGGAGCCGCTGGTGGTGATGCGTCTGCCGATCCATGACAACGCCGGCGCGGTGATCGGCGCCATCGGTTTTGCCTTGTTCGATGAGTTGCGCAGCCTGTCGCCGATGCTCAAGCGCTACCTGAGCATGCAGGAAGAACTGGCCTCCACCCGCTCATTGCTACGGGCGCGGCAAACCAAGTACAACTTTGCCCATTTCATTGGCACCAGCAGCGCCGGCCTTGAGGTCAAGCGCCGTGCCCGGCGCAGCGCCAGCGCCGATTCGCCAGTGCTGCTGCTCGGCGAAACCGGCACCGGTAAAGAGCTGCTGGCGCAGGCCATCCACAGCGCTTCGCCGCGGGCGCACAAGGCGTTCGTCAGCATCAACAGCGCGGCGATTCCTGAATCGCTGCTGGAGGCCGAGTTCTTCGGCACCGCCCCCGGGGCCTTTACCGGGGCCGACCGCAAGGGCCGAGCCGGCAAACTGCAGATTGCCCAGGGCGGCACGCTGTTCCTCGACGAGATCGGCGACATGCCGCTACCGCTGCAAAGCAAATTGCTGCGCGTGCTTCAGGAAAAAGAGTACGAACCGGTGGGCTCCAACGAGGTGCTGCAAAGCGATGTGCGCGTGATCGCCGCCACCTCCATGGATTTGGAAGCAGCCATCAAGCGCGGCGAGTTTCGCGCCGACCTGTATTACCGCCTCAACGTATTGCCGATCCAGGTCCCACCGTTGCGCGAACGCCTGGATGACCTGCCCGCCCTGAGCGAGGCGATCCTCGAAGAACTCCGTAGCCAGCACGAACTGAACCGCGATGCATTGGACCTGCTGAGCCAACACGCCTGGCCGGGCAACATCCGCGAACTGCGCAACGTGCTGGAACGGGCCGCGTTGCTCAGCGACGACCTGGTACTGACAGCGGCGGACATCCGTCCGGCCATCGGCACATTCACCCCCGTCACCCGCACGGCGAGCCCGAGCCTTGAGCCGCTGCCCCATGAAACCTTCAGCCAGGCCAGGGCGCGTTTCGACCGGCACCTGATCGAAACCACCCTCGCGCAATGCGGCGGCAAGGTGGTGGAAGCGGCCGAGCGGTTGGGGCTAGGGAGGTCGACGTTGTACAAGAAGATGGTGGCGTTGGGGATTGCCGATTCTCAATAAAGAGACTCATTTCTCAAAATATAGACTGCCGGTTTTGGAGCGCTTTGCGCTCATCGCGAGCAAGCTCGCTCCCACAGGTTACGGGGTTCTTTTGAGTTACGCGCTCAACTGTGGGAGCGAGCTTGCTCGCGATGAGGCCAGCCCATCCCATAAAAATCTCCAAACAGAGACAGAACCCTCGCTCCACTCCTACAAAACCAAACAATTTCCTTAAATTTCAGCAAGTTACACACCTGGCACAAAACTCGCTAAAGCCTCTCCACAGCTTCATCACAACAATAACAATCCAGGAGACACACCATGAGTGTGATCATTGCCTTGGCAGCCCTCGCGCTGCTGATGGTTGCCGCCTACCGTGGCTACAGCGTTATCCTCTTTGCCCCCATCGCCGCCCTCGGTGCCGTCCTGCTCACCGACCCGTCCGCCGTCGCCCCCGCATTCACCGGGGTGTTCATGGAGAAAATGGTCGGCTTCATCAAACTGTATTTCCCGGTGTTCCTGCTCGGTGCAGTGTTCGGCAAGCTGATTGAGCTGTCGGGCTTCTCCCGCTCCATCGTCGCCGCGGCGATTCGTTTGCTGGGGACGCGCCAGGCCATGTTGGTGATCGTGCTGGTCTGCGCTCTGCTGACCTATGGTGGCGTGTCACTGTTCGTGGTGGTGTTCGCGGTGTACCCGTTTGCCGCCGAAATGTTCCGCCAGAGCAATATTCCCAAGCGTCTGATCCCGGCCACCATCGCCCTGGGTGCGTTCTCGTTCACCATGGACGCCCTGCCCGGCACGCCGCAAATCCAGAACATCATCCCCAGCACGTTCTTCAACACCACCGCCTGGGCCGCACCATGGCTGGGGGTGATCGGGACGATCTTCGTGTTCAGCCTCGGAATGCTGTTCCTGCAACGCCAGCGCAACAAGGCCCAGCGTGTGGGCGAAGGCTACGGCACGGCGCTGCGCAACGAGCCGGAAACCGCCGAAGACATCAAGCTGCCGAACCCTTGGATCGCTGTTTCGCCATTGCTGGCGGTGGGCATCATGAACCTGCTGTTCACCCAGTGGATTCCACAGTGGTACGGCAAGACCCACAGCCTGGCGCTGCCGGGCATGGCGACACCAGTGACCAGCGACATCGCCAAGCTCACCGCGATCTGGGCGGTGCAGGCGGCGTTGCTGGTGGGCATCATCATGGTCTTGCTGTTCGGCTTCCGGGCCATTCGCAGCAAACTGGCCGAAGGCAGCAAGAGCGCCGTGGGCGGTGCGTTGCTGGCAGCGATGAACACTGCTTCGGAATACGGCTTCGGCGCGGTCATCGCGTCCTTGCCGGGCTTCCTGGTGCTGGCCGACTGGCTCAAGAACATTCCCAACCCGCTGGTCAACGAAGCGGTGACGGTCACGCTGCTGGCGGGCATCACCGGCTCCGCGTCGGGCGGCATGAGCATCGCCTTGGCGGCGATGTCTGAAACCTTCATCAGCGCCGCCCACGCCGCCAACATTCCCTTGGAAGTACTGCACCGGGTGGCCGCCATGGCCAGCGGTGGCATGGATACCCTGCCCCACAACGGCGCGGTGATTACCCTGCTGGCGGTGACCGGGCTGACCCACCGCGAAGCCTACAAAGACATTTTCTGCATTACGCTGATCAAGACCCTCGCGGTGTTCTTCGTGATCGCTGTGTTCTACGCCACTGGCATTGTGTGAGGTTCCCATGACAACTGCTCTTTCGGGCAAGACCGCCCTGGTCACCGGCTCTACCAGCGGCATCGGCCTGGGCATCGCCCTGAGCCTGGCCAAGGCCGGCGCCAACCTGATCCTCAACGGCTTCGGCGATGCCTCGGCGGTGATCGCCGAGGTGAAACAGTTCGGCGGCAAGGTCGGCCATCATCCGGCCGATGTCAGCGACCCGGCGCAGATCGCCGACATGCTCGCCTACGCCGAGCGCGAGTTCGGCGGCGTGGACATCCTGGTGAACAACGCCGGGATCCAGCACGTGGCCGCCGTGGAAGATTTCCCCGTGGAGCGCTGGGACTCGATCATCGCCATCAACCTGTCCTCGGTGTTCCATGCCAGCCGCCTGAGCCTGCCGGGCATGCGCGCCAAGGGCTGGGGACGGATCATCAACGTCGCTTCCGTGCATGGCCAGGTCGGCTCGGTGGGCAAGGCAGCGTATGTCGCGGCCAAGCATGGGGTGATCGGCCTGACCAAAGTGGTCGGCCTGGAGACTGCCACCAGCAACGTGACTTGCAACGCCATCTGCCCGGGCTGGGTGTTGACGCCACTGGTGCAAAAACAGATCGACGACCGCATTGCCGCCGGCGTTGATCCGCAACAGGCGCAGCATGATCTGTTGGCCGAGAAACAACCGTCCCTGGAATTCGTCACCCCGCCGCAACTGGGAGAACTGGTGCTGTTCCTGTGCAGCGAAGCCGGCAGCCAGGTGCGGGGCGCGGCGTGGAATATCGATGGTGGGTGGTTGGCCCAGTAACACCCTCCTCTGGCGAACGCGTTTAGTGTGGCGAGGGAGCTTGCTCCCGCTGGACTGCGAAGCAGGCCCAACAGGCGGCCGCTACGCAGCCGAGCGGGAGCAAGCTCCCTCGCCACAGAAGCGGTTCTCGCCATAAATAACGCCTTGTGCTGCAATGTTTACAAGCCCGAAAAAACAAGAGGCACCCCCATGTCCGACCTCCTCTGGCAACCCAGCCCCGAACGCATCGCCCAGTCGCGCATGAACGCCTTTCGCCGGTTCGTCAACGCGCGGCATCACCTGCAACTGAACGACTACCCCGGCCTGCACGCCTGGAGCATCGACCAGCGCGAGGCCTTCTGGCAGGCCATCGTCGACTTCTTCGAGATCCACTTTCACCACGCTCCCGACGCGGTACTGGTGGAGGGTGCGCAAATGCCCAGCGCCCAGTGGTTCCCTGGCGCCACGCTGAACTTCGCCGAACACCTGCTGCGCCGCCGCGATGACGCCGTCGCGGTGGTGGCGCTGGCCGAAAACGGCGACCAGGAACAATTGACCTGGGCCGAACTCGCCGCCCATGTCGCCGGCCTGCAGAAAAGCCTGCAAGCCGCTGGCGTCACCCGGGGCGACCGGGTCGCCGCCTGCCTGCCCAACACTTGGCAGACGTTAGTGGGCATGCTCGCCAGCACCAGCCTGGGGGCCATCTGGTCATGCTCGTCACCGGACTTCGGCACCCAGGGCGTCATCGACCGGTTCGGCCAGATCGAGCCCAAGGTACTGATCACCTGCGCCGGTTATCGCTACGCCGGCAAGGTCATCGACCAGCGGGCCAAGGTCAATGAAATCCTCGAACGGCTGCCGTCGCTGGAACAACTGATCGTGTTGCCTTATGCCCAGCCTGACGCCCGCTTCGAGGACTTCAAGACCCCGGCCGCGGTCGCGTTGTGGAACGACTTTTATCAACACGGCGGCGAACCGGAATTCGTCAGCGTGCCGTTCGACCACCCGCTGTACATCCTGTACTCCAGCGGCACCACCGGCGTGCCGAAGTGCATCGTCCACGGCACCGGTGGCGTGCTGCTGCAACACGTCAAGGAACATGGCCTGCACGTCGACCTCGGTCCCGAGGATCGGCTGTTCTACTACACGACCTGCGGCTGGATGATGTGGAACTGGCTGGTATCGGCCCTCGCCGTCGGCAGTGCGGTGGTGCTCTATGACGGCTCACCGTTCCATCCTGGCCCCGAGCGCCTGCTGGACCTGATCGACCAGCAGCGCATCAGCGTATTCGGCACCAGCCCCAAGTTCCTGGCCTCACTGGAGAGCCAGGGCTTCAAGCCTCGGCAAACCCATGACCTGGGCAGCCTGAAAACCATCCTGTCCACCGGTTCGGCGCTGGCGCCCCATAGCTACGATTTCGTGTACCGCGACTTCAAGCCCGACGTCTGTCTGGCCTCGATGTCCGGCGGCACCGACATTGTGTCGTGTTTCGTCAACGGCAACCCACTGTCACCGGTGCGTCGAGGCGAGATGCAAGGCAAGAGCCTGGGCATGGCCGTACAGGTCTGGAGCGAGGCCGGCCAAGCGGTCATCGGCGAGAAAGGCGAACTGGTGTGCACTCGGCATTTTCCGGCCATGCCCATTGGTTTGTGGAACGACCCGCGGCAGGAGAAACTTCGTGCGTCCTACTTCAACCAATTCCCTGGCGTATGGGCCCAGGGTGATTACGCCGAAGAACTGCCCCACGGCGGCGTGTTGATTCATGGACGCTCCGACGCCGTGCTCAACCCCGGCGGTGTACGCATTGGTACGGCGGAGATCTATCGGCAGGTGGAAAAGGTCGAGCAGGTGCTGGACAGCGTCGCCATCGGCCAGCAATGGCAGGGGGACGTGCGGGTTGTGCTGTTTGTGCGCTTGCGGGACGGCGTGCGACTGGATGAGGCCTTGAAGCAGCAGATCCGCCAGGTCATCCGGGCCAACACCACGCCAAGGCATGTGCCGGCGAAAATTGTGGCGGTGACGGACATTCCCCGGACTATCAGCGGCAAAGTCGTCGAGTTGGCAGTGCGCAATGTGGTGCATGGGCAGCCGGTCAAGAACACCGATGCACTGGCCAATCCCGAAGCACTGGAGCAATTTCGCGATCGCCCTGAACTGACGGCCTGAGTTCGTTGGCCCGGTGTTGCCATCGCACATAAAACCCATTAATACCGCCTCAAATCATGCACGAGCAAATATCACTGCGCATCTAAAAATACATAAAATTATTTCAACTTGTGCCGCAGAAATATTTAAAAAATGGCGCAAAGGAGATACTCGAAGGAAATGTAGCCCACCCACCAGACACACCCATATAAAAACAACCCTTTAGAAAAACAAAGTACCAGTTGAGCACTTGACAGTTTCACCGGATGACAAGCAAAACTGAATTTTCCCACAATAAAAAACTTGATCAGACCGACACCTACCACCCCCCATACATGGGAAATATCCGGTTAAAGATTGCGCCCACTTAAAAGCTTTACGAATAGCAAAACAAGCCTATAGACTTTAAAGGATAAAGCTAATCGCGAAAGCGCCTCCCAACTTAAATTTCATTCAAACAACCCAGCGTAGAGTCCAACTCATGAACCATCGATATTTTGGTGACGCCCTCATAAGCAAATATGAGGACATCACCATTATTTTTCCTGACGACAGTGCTTATGAGAAGACCAGGCAAGTCTATAACAGGATGCATGACCTTTATCCGTCAATGATTATTCAAACCCTGAACCGAGCAGCATTAAAGGAGATCGTCAGCTTTGTCACGGCCAATGGCATAGAACTCGCTATCAGGGGGGGCGGGCACCACATTGCAGGCTTCGGCTCCACGCAGGGAGGCATACTGCTCGATTTCTCACCTTTCAACGATATCGTGATTGATGGAATCCATAAAATTGCCCGCGTCCAGCCGGGGGCACGGTTAAAGGATGTGGATGACGCACTTTGCCAACATGGGTACGTCATACCTACCGGCACGGTGAGTGATACAGGTATTGCTGGATTGACGCTGGGCGGTGGTATTGGCTGGCTACTGGGAAAGTACGGCTATACCTGTGAGAATCTTGTAGGCGCAGATGTACTTTTGGCTACAGGGGCTCTCGTAAGGGCCGAAGATCCGGGGCATGAGGATTTGTTGTGGGCGTTGCGCGGCGGAGGCGGAAATTTTGGTATCGTACTTGAATTCAGGTACAAGCTATCGAGACTGCCTTCCGTTTATTGCGGCACCCTGGAATTCACTGGAAATGATGTCGAAGCCGCATTGAGCGACCTGTTTAAATATCTGGACAATCACTGCCCGTCCAACTTGGTTGTCGCTCCGATTCTTCATCGCCATAAAAACTCAATGGAGTGCATGCTCTCCATCGATTTCTGTTTAAGCGACTCAATCGATTACTCAGAAATCAAAAATCTCGAAGAATGCTTGAGCCAGACTATCAAGCACACCTATCTCACCAATGACTTTCTGACATGGCAATCATGGTCTGATGAGCGTTTTGCTCAACCAATGAGAGGCTACTGGAAATCAGTGTGCCCCGAAATCATGGGAGAGAATATTTCGCATTTGTTAACGGATTGGCAAAAAAAAATCCCAGGACCTAACTGCAGTGTGATGATAGAACATCTGAACCCATCCAGAAGAGAAAAATCCGGCGTGGAGTCAGCACTTTCGATAAAAACAATGAACTATGGAATTTTATTTTCTGCTCGCTGGACGTCCTCATGCGATGACGCCAAATACGTGAGCTGGGTCAAAAGCGCCGCGAGCTCGATAACTGGCGCTGCGAGAGCACTTTCATACTCAAATTACACGCTCGATGAAGAAAACACCCAGTTCTCAGTATTTTCGAATAGCGATAACAGGCTATCTTTCACAAAGAAAAAATATGATCCACTGAACGTATTCCGCCGCAACCACAATATTACAAAAAAATAAACCACTTCCTCCAAACTTTGCCCAGCTGATCCATTCATTCAGCACCCCCCTATAAAACCAAAAAATCTCGACATAAAGAGCACAACCATGTGTGGAATACTCGCTGTATACTCCCCAGCCGCCGACATCCAGTCCGTACACATAGATAAAGCACTTGCAGAACTAAATCATCGCGGTCCTGATTTCAGAAACCGCTATATATCACCCGATAGAAAAGTCGCCTTGGGGCATACATTACTGGCCATTGCCGACGCACCTGAAAACAGTCAGCAACCGATTGAATTCGAGCATCTTCGGATGACCTACAATGGTGAAATATATAATGTTGCGCACGTCAGACAGGCCCTGCGATCGAAAGGTGCAACCCTCACCACCACTTCTGATAGCGAAGCACTGATCAAGGCCGTGTACTATTTCGGATTGGAATATCTGAGCAATATCACAGGCTGTTACGCGTTCGTCATCCATGACAGTAAACTGAACAAGGTTTTTTTTGGACGCGACCCCTATGGAGAGAAACAACTGGTCTGGACGACAACCCCTGCCGGGCTGCTGGCCATTAGCTCGGAATCCAAGGCACTGAAACACATTCCAGGGGTCGCACTTAACACCAACACCACGCGCATTTGGCAAGACTTCATTTTCGGATTTTACTCCCCTCGCAGTGAAACGTACTTTGACAACGTGCACAATGCGGAGCCAGGTACGATTTATGCTGTTGATCACGATGGCAATGTCCGTGAACATCTAAGAATCAAATCAACATCAGCCGTCTGTTACACAGATGAGAACCTGCATATGGCATTGGCGAATGCGGTTAAAAGCCAAATCCCTGACAGGTTTTCGCCTGCTGCCATCTTATCGGGTGGATTGGACAGTAGTATCATCACGACGCTGCTCGACAAAAGCGCCTCCAGCCTTCAAGCATTCACGGCCTATTACCAGGGCACCGAAAGCGAAGACTTCAGCAGCGCAAAAAAATTGACAAGCATATTAAAACATACAACTTTACAGCCTATCTGCGTATCAAGCGATGACGGAAACCATCTATTCTCTAAGGTCACACATTCTTTGGAGGAACCCTTACTAGATCAAGTCTATATTTCTCAATACTTGCTTTACAAAGCAGTGTCCGAAAAAGGTCTTCGAGTTGCTCTTAATGGTCAAGGTGCAGACGAATTCTGGTGCGGCTACAACCAGCATTACGACTTCCCAATGCAAAGTGAAGCGATACAAAAACACCGGTGGCATGACTTCTACTTCAAGAAAGCTATCGAATCAGGGCTCGGACTGCTTCTTACCGAGTCGGAAATTAAAACGCTTATTGAAGAGCATTTGCCTGACACATCGGGGAAAGAACCGCTAGAAGTGCTGACTCAATTTTCAATAGAGAACCATCTTCGAGCAATGCTCTGCCATGAAGACAGGCTTTCGATGGCCTCCTCCGTCGAGGTCCGTCTTCCCTTCCTGGACAGACATGTCATTAGTCTGGCGTTAAGTCTGGCTGCAAAGGACAAAATAGTTGATGGCGTAGAGAAAATGCCCCTGCGCAGGGCATTCACCAACGAGCTGCCTCGCGAAATAGCCCAACGACGCAAATTGGCGTTTCCTGACGCGCCTGAGCAAAACTACACGCACATCCTGACATCACACAGCAACCAAGAGCGTTTCAACGGATTTTTCTCCCAGGCTGACTTCAAGAAGTTCCAGTCGCAAGGAAAAAACCTATGGATGCTATTTGGGGTAAATGCGTTTCATAACTCGTTCAGTCATTGACCCTGCACCTCCAATATCCAACAACGCACGGATGAAGCGCTTATCAGTCCATCAGGCCCCATTCGCCCGACGGCGCTTGGGGCTGCGGTGATTCTTCGGCGTGCAATTTCAACTTCAGCCGCAGGTTGTTCACCGAGTCCGCGTGCTTCAGTGCTTCCTCTTCTTCAATCACGCCCTCGACGACCAGCGCGTAAAGCGCGTAGTCGAACGTTTGCATCCCCTGCTCCACAGACTTTTCCATAATCCCCTTGAGTTCAGAAAACTGATTGCTCCGGATCAGATCGGCCACCGTGGGCGAACCCAGCATGACCTCCACCGCCGCCCGCCGCTGGCCGGTGCGGGTGCGTACCAAGCGTTGGGAAACGAACGCCTTGAGGTTGTTGCCCAGGTCGTTCAACAACTGCGGCCGGCGCTCTTCCGGGAAAAAATTGATCACCCGATCCAGGGCCTGGTTGGCGTTATGGGCATGCAAGGTGGAAATCACCAAGTGCCCGGTATCGGCAAACGCCAGGGCATGCTCCATGGTTTCCCGATCGCGGATTTCGCCGATCAGCACCACGTCCGGCGCCTGGCGCAAAGTGTTTTTCAGGGCCGCATGAAAACTGCGGGTGTCGACACCGACTTCCCGTTGGTTGATGATGGATTTCTTGTGCCGATGGATATACTCCACCGGGTCCTCAATGGTGATGATGTGGCCGCTGCTGTTGCGATTGCGGTAATCGATCAGCGCCGCCAGGGAGGTCGACTTGCCCGAACCTGTCGCGCCCACGAACAGCATCAACCCTTGTTTCTGCATGATGCTGTCCAACAGCACCCGGGGCAGTTTCAGGTCTTCGAAGCGCGGGATGTCCAGCTTGACGTTGCGGATCACCATGGACACGTCATTGCGCTGCTTGAAGACATTGACCCGGAACCGCCCGACGCCGGCCAGGGAGATCGCCAGGTTCATTTCCAGTTCCCGATCGAACTCAAGGCGCTGTTCGGCGTCCATCAAAGACTCGGCGAGCCGGGCAATGTCGCCGACCTTGAACGCTTCGTGCCCCAAGGGCTTGAGCACGCCCTCGAAACGCGCGCACGGCGGCGCCCCCGTAGACATGTAAAGGTCGGAACCATTCTGGCTCGCCAGGATTCGCAACAACGGATCGATTTCCATGGACTGAAACTTCCGCGAGACATCAATGAAACAAGTTGAGCCGAACATGAAACCCTTCAGACCCGCCCGCACTTACTTTCCTCAAAGGATAGTAGACGCCGTGGTACAGACACGACAGCCAGGGATTGCGTGATGAACGCGACACCCGCCGGCAGCGATGCCCAGCGCCTGATCAGCCAGGTGGACTGGGCCCAGACCCCATTAGGAACGGCCCGGAACTGGCCTCCGAGCCTGCGCACCGCCGTGGACATCGTGCTCCATTCGCCCATGCCAATGGCCTTGCTGTGGGGCGCGCAACTGACCCATCTCTACAACGACGCCTTCGGCCGACTGACCGGTGACAAGCATCCCCGGGCGTTCGGCCAGCCGACCCATGCAGCATGGCCCGAACTCAAAGGGGCAACCGAAGAGATTTACCACCGCGTATTGCAAGGCCAGACGCACACCTGCCGCGATCAGCACTGGCGCGTGCCCTTCGCAGGTCGCCTCTGCGATATCTGGCTGGACCTGACCTACAGCCCGGTGCATGACGAAAGCGGCAGCGTCGCCGGCATCCTGGTCACCGCCATCGAGACCAGTGAACGCCGCCGCCTGGCCATGGAATTCGAACGGCGCTCCGAGGCCAGCCTCAAGGCCCAGCACGAAAGCGAAGAGCGTCTGCAACTGGCCCTGGCCGCCGCCGACGCGCTGGGTACCTGGGATTGGGACATCAGCGAAGACCGCTTCATCGCCGACGCGCATTTCGCCCTGTTGCATGGCGTCGACCCGAACCTGTCGCGCCAGTTGCCCATCAGCGCCTACCTCGAAGGCGTGCATCCCGAGGACCGGGCGATGGTTGCCCGCAGCATCAAGCACTGCATCACCCATGGCACCGAATACGCCGAAGAGTACCGGCTGTTGCAGCCCGACGATGAATTACGCTGGGTGTACGTGCGTGGCCGTTGCTACAAGGACCGCCACGGCCGGCCCAAGCGTTTCCTTGGCGCGGCCCTGGACCTGACCGAACGCAAGCGTACCGAGCAAGCCCTGCGCCAGAGCCAGACCGAGCTGCAGTTGATCATCAACGCCATGCCGATCCTCATCAGCTACGTGGACCGCGAAGAGCGCTTCAGGCTGAACAACAGCGCCTACCTGGACTGGTACGGGCTGACCCCGCAGGAGCTCTACGGCAAGACCATCCGCGAAGTGCTCGGCGAAGAGGCCTATGCCGCTCGCGCCCAACAGATCGCCGATGCCCTGGCCGGCAAGCCATGCAGCTTCACCGTGCAGATGGACCATCGCGACGGTCGCCCGCGCCATTCACTGATCAACTACTTGCCTCGCCACGGGGCGGACGGGGCGGTGAACGGTTTCTACATCTTCGTGATCGACGAGACCGAGAGCAGGAAAACCGAGGAAGCCCTGCGCAACCTCAACGAAACACTGGAGGAACGGGTCATCGCCCGGACCCAGCAACTGGCCGAAGCCAACCACCGCCTGCAAAGCGAGATGTTCGAACGCGAGCGCGCCGAAGAAGCCCTGCGCCATGCACAGAAAATGGAGGCCGTGGGCCAACTCACTGGCGGCATTGCCCATGACTTCAACAACATGCTCACCGGCATCCTCGGCAGCCTCGATCTGATGCAACGCTACATCGCCGCCGGCCGCACCGCCGAGATCGGGCGCTTCACCGAAGCGGCGGTGTCGTCGGCCAACCGCGCCGCGGCCCTGACCCATCGGCTGCTGGCGTTTTCCCGCCGCCAGTCCCTGGACCGCAAGCCGCTGGACGCCAACGAGCTGGTACGCTCGCTCGAAGACCTGCTGAGCCGGACCACCGGCGATCACATCGTGCTGCGGCTGCAACTGACCCACGATCTGTGGCCGGTCAGCACCGATGCCAGCCAGTTGGAAAACGCCCTGCTCAATCTGGTGATCAACGCCCGCGACGCCATGCCCGACGGCGGCGAATTGATCGTCGAAACCGCCAACGTCTATCTGGACGGCACTGACATCAGCACCCTCGAACCGGTCAAGGCCGGCGACTACGTGATGATCGCGGTCAGCGACAACGGCAGCGGCATGACCCCCGCCGTGCTGGCCAAGGCCTTCGACCCGTTCTTCACCACCAAGCCCATCGGCCAGGGCACCGGCCTGGGCTTGTCTATGATCTACGGGTTTGCCCAACAGTCGGGTGGACACCTTAACCTGGACAGCGTGCCGGGCCAGGGCACGCGGGTGCAGTTGTACCTGCCGCGCTTGCACGTTGCGCCGGCCCAGCAATCCACCACGGCGGAGACAATCGACGTACCGCCGGCCATCGCCGGGGAAACCGTGTTGCTGGTGGAAGATGAACCGGCGGTGCGCATGCTGGTGCTCGACCTGTTGAAGACCTTGGGCTACACCGCCCTGGAGGCCCAGGACGCCATGACGGCCCTGCCCATGCTGGAATCGGAGCAGCGCATCGACTTGTTGGTGACCGACGTCGGGCTGCCGGGCATGAATGGCCGGCAACTGGCGGAAATCGGCCGCCAGCACCGCCCGGGGCTGAAAGTGCTGTTCATGACCGGTTACGCGCAGAAAGCCGCCGAACGCCAGGGGTTCCTCGACCAGGGCATGGACATGGTCGCCAAGCCCTTCACCCTCGATCTGCTGGCCAACAAGATTCGGACGATGATCAACCATGACTGCTGACTTGAGGCATAATCGCCGCCCCGTCGCACCGTTCAGGTCACCGCTGCAATGAAAGCCCAAGCCCGCCATATCCTGGTGAAAACCGCCGAAGAAGCCGAACAGCTCAAGCAACGCATCGCCAAGGGTGAAGCCTTCGATGTGCTGGCCAAGAAATACTCCACCTGCCCCTCGGGCAAACGCGGCGGCGACCTGGGCGAAGTGCGGCCGGGGCAGATGGTCGGTGCGATCGATGCGGTGATCTTCAAGAAGCCCTTGCGGGTGGTGCATGGGCCGATCAAGAGCAAGTTCGGTTACCACCTGGTGCAGGTGTTCTACCGGGATTGAAACCGAGCCTGGCGCTTGTGGGAGCGAGCTTGCTCGCGATGGCGGCGACACAGTCAATATTTCTGCAAGCTGAGCCACCGCTATCGCGAGCAAGCTCGCTCCCACTGGTTTTGTGCCCACTTAATTATTTTGGCATCAACGCCCCCGGCACCTGGATCACCCGGCTCGCCAACAGATGCCCCGCCTCGGCCGCCTCCGCCGGAGTACCACCCAGCAAGCGGCTCGCCAGGTACGCGGCACTGAACGAATCTCCCGCCGCGGTGGTGTCCACCACACACTCGACCCGTTGAGCGGGAATCTCATAAGACTTGCCATCGCAATGAATCAGACACGCCTCGGCACCGCGCTTGAGCACCACTTCCGGCGTGCCGAACTGCCCATAGGCGGCGAATACCGCGTCAGTGTCCGCATATCCGAACAGTGCCTGCTCGTCTTCCACCGTCAGCAGGGCCAATTCCACGTAGGGCAAGACGCTGCGATACGCCGCCCGCGCCGCCTCGATCGAGGCCCAGAGTCTTGGCCGGTAATTATTGTCGAACACCACCTGGGCCCCACGGCGACGGGCCTCGACCAGGGTTTCGATGAGCCTGGCGCGCCCCTGCTCACCGAGCACCGCCAGGGTCACGCCGCTGAAATACAGCACATCGTAATCCGGCAATGCCGCCAGGATCGGCGCGGCGGCCGGGGTGGTAAAACACTCGCGCACCGCCGCCTCGTTGCGCCAGTAGAGGAATCGCCGCTCGCCCGCCGCATCGGTCTGGATGCAATACAGACCGGGCAGGCGTCCAGGCAAGCGCTGGACCCGTTGCAGACCGATGTTTTCTTCGGCCCAGCGCTCACACATGGCATCGCTGAAACTGTCGTCGCCCAGGGCGGTGACGTAATCCACCGCGCCCCTGTCACCCAAGGCGCGGGACAGGTACACCGCGGTGTTCAGGGTATCGCCGCCGAAGCTTTGCAGCAGGCTGCCGTCGGCACGTTGTTGCAGTTCGATCATGCATTCGCCGATCAGGGCGATGCGGGGTTTGGGGTGGTTCATGGGTGATCCTGATTGTTCGGTGGTGTTTGGCAGGCCGCTATCGCGAGCAAGCTCGCTCCCACAGGGGGATCGAGGCTCCCACAGAGTCAGCAATCCTCTGTGGGAGCGAGCTTGCTCGCGATTGCCGCGACTCGGTCTTAAGCCCTAGAAACAAGTCTCCATGCTCTCGACCACCCGCAACTGCTCATCCACTAGACACCCCACCCGCCATTTATCGAACGTCAGGCACGGATGCGAAGTACCGAACGAAATGATATCCCCCACCCGCAACTCAACTCCCGGTGCCACCGTCATGAACGCATGCTGGTCCATCACCGCCGCCACCTTGCAGCCGCTGACATCGTCCCCCGCCACCGAATCCGATCCTGGCTGGTAGCGCTTGAGCGGCACCGGCAATCCGGCGTCGTAGGCCACATCGCGCTTGCCCAGGGCGATCACCGCGAAGCCCGGCTCCGGCAGCGATTGCACATGAGCCCAGACTTCCAGGGCCGGACGCAGGCCTTCGTGCAGGTCGCTGCGGCGCTCCAGCACACAGCACTGGGCTTCTTTGTAGATGCCATGGTCATGGGCCACGTAACTGCCGGGACGCAGCACGCTGAGGAAACGCCCATGGGCATTCTGGGCTTCGAAGGATTCGGCGATCAGATCGTACCAGGCCGAGCCCGAGGCGGTGATGATCGGTTTGTCGATGGCGAAGGCACCGCTGTCCTGCAACTGCACCGCCAGCCGTACCAACGATGCGGCGAATGCGCGGATGCCACTGATGGCGTGGTCGCCATGGATCACCCCTTCGTAGCCTTCGATACCGGTCAACGCCAGCGCCGGTTGACTACGAATCGCCTCGGCCAGGGCCAACACCTCAGCCTCGGTCCGGCAGCCACACCGACCACCGACCACGCCGTACTCGATCATCACGTTCAGCTTCATACCGCGCGAGGCGAAGAACGCCCCCAGGTCCGCGACGTTGTCCGGATGGTCGACCATGCAATGGAATTCGAACGCCGGGTCAGCCAGCAGATCGGCGATCAGCGCCATATTTGGCGCGCCCACCAGTTGGTTGGCCATCAGCACTCGACGAACGCCGTGGGCGTAAGCGGCACGGGTTTGCACGGCGGTGGCGAGGGTCAGGCCCCAGGCACCGGCATCGAGCTGGCGTCGAAACAGCGCCGGGGGTCATGCTGGTCTTGCCATGGGGTGCCAGTTCGGCGCCACTGTCGGTGACGAACGCTTGCATCCAGCGAATGTTGTGCTCCAGCGCCGCGCGGTGCAGCACCAACGCCGGCAGGCTGACGTCCTTGAGCAGATGAGCGCCGACGGTGGCCGCACCCTTCTCTACGCCAGCATTGGGAATGACAGAAGACATGTTCGTACTCCTCGCACGCGGCCGCTCGCAGCCGCGATTATCTATTCATTGATGCGCCGGGCCAGGTTGTTGGCGCTTTCGATCAGCACCCGTCGGTAGTCGGCGTAATTATTCTTGGCGTCGGCCCGTGGGGCGACGATGCACAGGGTGGCGATGGCCACGCCGCCGGGGTCTTTGACCGGTGCGGCGAAGCAGTGGGTGAAGGTGTCCGCGACGCTGTCGAAGGAGAAGAACCCATCGAGGCCGGCCTGGCGGATTTCCTTGAGGAATTGCTCCAGGGGCAAGCGCTCGCCGTCCGGCAAAATGAAGTCGTCGGGGTCGATCAGGTCGACGATCTGTTGATCACTCAAATGCGCCAGCAGCAGGCGCCCGGACGCCGTCCACGGGATCGGCGCGTTTTCACCGATGTCCGATGAAATGCGGAAATGCCGCTCGCCTTCCTTCATCAGCGCGACGGTGTATTTGCGCCCGTTGAGCAGGCACATCTGTGCCGTTTCGCGGGTCTGGCGCACGATCTCCTGCAAGGCCTGGTCAGCCTCACGGCTCAGGTCGAAATGCCGCAGGTGCGCCTGCCCGAGGAAATACAACTGACGGCCCAGGTAGACGTGACCGTCCTTGCCCACCGGCTCGAGGATGCGGCGCTCCAGCAGCGACGCCACCAGTTCATAGACCGTGGACTTGGGGCTGCCGATGCCGCTGGCAATATCGTTCGGGCGCAGCGGCTGGCCGATTTCCTTGAGGAAATCGAGGATATCGAACGCCCGATCCAGTCCCCGGGCCCGGCGTTTGATGGTGTCTTCGGTCATTTATTGCATTCCCGTTCATTGGTCGTAGGAGCTGTCGAGTGTAACGAGGCTGCGATCTTTCCCCAGTCAATTGAGTCTTGAGCGAAAGCCCGGCAGATCAAGATCAAAAGATCGCAGCCTTCGGCAGCTCCTACAACGGTTCAGGCCTTTTTCTTGTAGGCGACGCAATCGATCTCAACCTTGCAATCGACCATCATGCTCGCCTGCACACAGGCCCTGGCCGGGGCGTGTTCAGGACTGAAGTATTCGCTGAACACCTTGTTGAAACTCCAGAAATCCCGCGGGTCTTCCAGCCACACGCCGCAGCGCACCACGTCCTTGAGCTCATAACCGGCCTCTTCGAGAATGGCGACCAGGTTCTTCATGGTCTGGTGGGTCTGCTCGACGATCCCGCCGACAATGATCTCGCCGTTCACCGCCGGCACCTGGCCGGACACGTGCAGCCAGCCATCGGCTTCCACGGCGCGGGCGAATGGCCGTGGCTGGCCGCCGCCTGCGGTGCTGCCGGTGCCGTAACGCGTAATGCTCATGGGTGTTTCTCCTTGCTTGGATAGATTAAAGATTCAACTGAATTAAAAGCGGGTGTTCTTGAGAAACTCCGCCAGCCGCGGCGACTGCGGTCGCTCGAACAATTCCTTCGGTGGCCCCTGCTCTTCGATGCGCCCCTGATTCATGAACACGATCTTGTCAGAGACCTCGAAGGCAAAGCGCATTTCGTGGGTCACCAGCAGCATGGTCATGCCGTCCTCGGCCAGGCCCTTGATCACGTTCAGCACCTCGCCGACCAGCTCCGGGTCCAGGGCCGAGGTGACCTCGTCGAACAGCATCAGGCTGGGGTTCATGGCAATCGCCCGGGCAATCGCCACACGCTGCTGCTGGCCGCCGGACAACTGGCCGGGGAAGTGATTGCGCCGCTCCAGCAGGCCGACCCGCTCCAGCCATTTCTCTGCCAGGGCCACCGCTTCGTCCTTGGGCAGTTTTTTCACCTTGAGCAGACCCAGGGTGACGTTCTGCAACGCGGTCAAATGCGGAAACAGGTTGAACTGCTGGAAGGCCATGCCGGTCATGGCCCGGTGCCGAGCGATGACCTTCTCGGGGTGGCGCACGCGCTTGCCGTCGATGTCGTCATAGCCGATGGATTCGCCGTCGAGCATGATTTGCCCGCCCTGGAACTCTTCGAGCATGTTCACGCAACGCAACAGCGTGGTCTTGCCCGAACCGCTGGAGCCGATCAACGTGACCACGTTGCCGCGCTGCATGCTCAGGTCCACGCCCTTGAGCACTTCCAATGGACCGTATTGTTTGCGCAGGCCGCGAATGTCCAACAACGGTTGAGTGTTGGAAGGAGTCGAAATATCAGTCATGGCAAGGCCACCCGCTTTTCAATGTGCCGCCCGAGCAATTCGATGGCGTAATTGATGATGAAAAAGAGAAACCCGGCGAACAGGTAAAACTCCAGGGTCATGAAGGTCCGGGCGATGATCTGCTGGGTGCTGAGCAACAGTTCGGCGACGCCGATCACCGACAACAGGGTCGAGGCCTTGACGATCTCGGTGGATGAGTTGACCCAGGTCGGCAGGATCTGCCGCAACGCCTGGGGCAACAGCACATAGCCCAGCGACTGGTAGAACGTCAGGCCAATGGCCTGGCCCGCCTCCATCTGCCCACGGGGCAGCGCCTGCAAGGCACCGCGCACGATCTCGGCCACATGGGAGCCGCAGAACAGCGTCAGGCCCAGGACACCGGCCTGAAATGCGCCGATCTGCCAGCCCAGGGCCGGGGCCATGTAGAAGCAGGCCAGCACCAGCACGAACACCGGCGTGCCGCGGATCAGGTCGACGTAGAAGCGAAACGGCGCGCGCATCCAGGTCCGCCCATAGGTCAGCACCAGGCCGGCCACCAGACCGATCAGCGTGCCCAACACAATCGCCAACAGCGAACACTGCACACTGGTCAGGAAACCGGCCCACAGGGTGTCCCGGGCGACCCATAACTCATGCAACCAACTGGGTGATTCGTACATGGGAGACTCCTAACGGCGGATCGCCAGGCGCTGCTCGAAATACCGCAGCACCATGGCAATGAGGTAACAGGCCGCGACATACAGGGCCGTGGTCACCAGCCAGGTTTCGATCACCCGGTAGCTCTCCACGTTGATCTTGCGGGCGTAATAGGTCAGCTCCGGCACGGCGATCGCCGCCGCCAGGGAGGTGTCCTTGAACAGCGAAATGAAGTTGTTCGACAAGGCCGGCAACACGTTGCGCAGCATCACCGGCACGGTGACGTAGGCTTTCACCTGCCACTCGCCCAGGCCGATGGCCAGCCCCGCTTCCCTCTGCCCCTTGTGAATGCTCAACAGCCCGCCGCGGAACACTTCGGTCAGGTAGGCCCCGGCGTACAGCGAGAGGGTGATGACGAACGACGGCAGCTTGTCCAGGCGGATGCCCAGGCTCGGCAAGGCGAAGTAAATCAACAGGATCAGCACCAGGATCGGCGTATTGCGGATCACCGTGACATACACCGACGCCAGCACCCGCAGGACCCGATGCTTGCTCAGCAGCGCGAACGCCATCGCCAGGCCGATCACGCAACCGATGGCGATCGACACCAGCGCCAGGGAAAGCCCCAGGCCGAGCCCCGCCAGCAAGGTGTCGAAATCGCGCCAGACGGCGGCAAAGTTCAACTGATAATTCATGGTCGGCAGTACCTTCGACGGGGCGCCCGAAAATGGCGCCCCGGGCTCACGGGATCATTTGAATTCAACAGGGAAACCAATCGCTGGCGACGGCAGGTCCACACCGAACCACTGCTTGAACGATGCGGCGTAGGTGGGGAATTCCACGCCGGTCATGGCTTCATGCAAGGTGGTGTTGACGAAGTTCAGCCAGTCCTGGTCGCCGCGCTTGACCGCACAGGCATAGGTTTGCGGGCTCCAGGCATAGGCCGGGCTGCGGTAGCGCCCAGGGTTCTGCACCATCAGGTACTTGACCGAGGATTGGTCGGTGGCGGCGGTATCGGCGCGACCGGAGTTCACCGCCTGGTACATCAGGTCGACGCTGTCGTACTGGTCGACCTTGGCCTTGGGCAGCGCCTGGTGCACCAATTCTTCGGCGTAGACGTTCTGCAGCACCGCCACGGTGACGTCATCGCCCGCTGCCTTGAGGTCTTCGATTTCCTTGTACTTGCTGTTGGCCGGCAGCAGCAGGCCGACGCCTTCGCGGTAGTACGGCAGGGTGAACGCCACTTGCTGGGCGCGACTGGCGGTGACGGTGATGAACTGGCAGCTCATGTCGACCTTGTCGGTCAGCAGGTTGGGGATCCGCGCATCGGACGACTGCACCACGAACTCGACCTTCTCCGGGTCATTGAACAGGCCCTTGGCGACCATGCGCGCGATATCGATATCAAAGCCCTGCAACTTGCCATCCGCTCCCTGGAAGTGCCACGGCGCATTGGTACTGCCCGTGCCCACGATCAATTTCCCCCGCTGCAGCACGCTGTCCAGCTTGCTGTCGGCCGCCTGAGCGACACCCACGGCAGCCACCGTGGCCGCGAAGAGAAAAACACATGTTTTGAACAAGGAAGGTCGGCGTTGCATGGCAAGCACTCCAGAGTGAGTTTATTCCGCTATACCGGTACATGGTATGTAACAACGGAATAGACAGCAGAAAGTGTGCCACAGGCTTGGAGCGCATGGGTGAGTAAAATGGAAAGTCAGGGAAATCAGGGAGATGGGAAAACAGAGGCAATGGATGGGTGCTTGGAACCGTGCCGCGATTGCTACCGTTGGCCACGGCGAGCGGGTAACAAGGCCCCATGCCGGGTACTCGGCGCACCTGGCGCACTGAAACGGAGCCACCTGAAGTTGTAACCTGTGGGAGCGAGCTTGCTCGCGATGGCGGTGTATCAATCAATGTTGAGGTTGACTGACCTGACGCTATCGCGAGCAAGCTGGCTCCCACAATTGTTCGGCGGTGTGCCTGGTCTATTTGCGCTTGTAGCTCTTGCTGCCGCCTGGCGTGAGGCAATAGACCCCGCCCCGGGGGCCGACGCAGTAATTGCCACTGCCGCACTGGCAACCGTCGGCGGACTTGAGCAGCGACTGCGGGCGCGCCTCGTTCCGAAGCCCCAGCACAGCGGAACAGGACTTCTTCGAAGCGCTGATCGAGCCGTCATTGCAGAGGAAGGTATCTCCGTCACACCCGGCGATCCCGCCCTTGCGGCCGGAACACGGTTGATTGGCGGCGATGGCCGAAGTACCCAGGGCCAACAACAGGATCGCGACACAGGTGCGAAGTAAAGCGGACGTTCCGTGACAGAGGTTCATGACAGCTTCCTGGCTGATAGATGGCTCTATGCTAGCACTGGAAAGAGCTCCACAAACGCTCCAACTCATAGGTCATCGAGAGAAACCTTGATCGTTGGATCGTTTTCACGCTCGCGGCAAAGAGCAGCCAACTCCATGTCCTCAAGACGGTCCATCATGGCTTCATATTCCCTGGCAGGAATGCAATAGAAAACAGGCTCGTTTCGGTTGAGGATGGCTACAGATAACCCTTCACCGGCAGCAACGGTGCCCATTGGGTTTTTCTTGAGCTCAGAAATGCTGGCAACGACTTGGGAAAGCACGATATGTGTCATGAAATAACCCTTGAGTACTCTTAATAGCGCAAAAAATAGCACTCTAAAACACCCTTACCACTGCTCAGCGCCCGCAAAACCTCACCCTGGACAACATCCGCAAATCCCCCTCGCGGTAATAGTCATCACTCCAGCTGTCATCCACCGCCAGTGGCTTGACCTGCTTGAGGGCGAGTTTTTTCGCGAAGTAACGAAAGCGGTAATGCTCATAGAAACGCAGCAGTTCCAGCCCGTAGCGGTCGGCCAGGTCGGTATCGCCCTGAATGATCAGATAGTTCTCGTCGTTGCCGCTGCTGGCGGCGGCGCTGAGGTTGTGGCTGCCGCTGAGGATGGTCGGCGAATCACTGGTGAAGTCGGTGACGATGGCTTTGGTGTGCACCAGTAGATTGCCCTTCTGGCCTTTCATGTTTTCCCGCAGCCAGCCTTCCAGACCGGTGTTGAGCAGCGCGGTGGCGGCGAATTCGGCAGTGCGGTCGGCATGAAAACCGGTGATGCGGCTCTTGGTGTTTTGCAGGCCGTAGCGCAACACATCGTCATTGGGCTGGCCGAGCAAGGCGTCGAGGATGCGGTCGGGCAACACAAAGGCGGTGACGAACAACAGGTCCTTTCGCGCCCCCTTGATGATGTCGACGAAACGATCCAGATCGCCCTCCCCGGTGCGCGGCGAGAACCCGGCGAACAACGCTTCTTGCGGGGCCATGGCATTGTTCAGGGTCAGCCACTGGCGAGTGGCATCGACGTCCTGAGGCGTTGCCCAGATTTGCTCGAATACCTGGAGATAGCTGCTGCTGATCCGAGGGTCGTCCAGCACATGCACGACGTTGGCCTGGCGGTAGACCCCGTTGGCGGTGAAGTTGGTGCTGCCGCACAGCACGGCTTCAGGTCGCAATGAGCCGCTGGCCTCCACCTTGCTCAGCACAATGAATTTGTTGTGGAAAATGTTGTGGGTGATCCGCCCACGCTTGTTGGCCGCCGGCATGTTTTCGAGGCTGGCTTCGTTGCGCGCCGTGGTGTCGTCTCCCGGCTCGGCGTGATACAGCACCCGCACCTTGGCGCCGCGAGCGTGAGCGGCAGTCACCGCGTCGACGATCACCGGCAATTCGTATTCATAGATGGCGACGTCCAAGGCCCAGCGGGCATCCAGCGCCCGGTCGATGAAACCGGTCAAGCGACCCAGCAAGCCGTTTTCCAACCAGCGACGTGGTGCGTCGGGCCAGTCATCGATGGACAGGTGCTTGTTGGCATCGAGCAGCGCGTCCACTTCGGGAAACTTGCGCTGGAACGCCTGGCTGGCGGCCACGGCACGGTTGAAGATGACCCGCTGGTTGGCCGGCTGCCCGTCGTCGCTGGTGACGGTGACGGCCAGGGATTCGCCCAATTGCGGTGCATCGGGGCTGCCATAGGCCAGGTGCACGCGATAGTGGATCGTCACGCCGGGGTTGACGGCGTAGTCGGCCCAGCGAAATTTCTGCAGGGGTGCCTTGTCGCTGGGGGTGGCGTGGAACTGGGGAAACGTGTGGGCCTTGTCAGGGAAGGTCAGGCTGTTGAACAGGAACAGCCAGGGCTTGTCGCCCTGCTGTTTCTCGATGGCAAAACCCAGCAAGCCCTTGCGCCGGGATTCGGCCAGATCCATGGCGAGCAGCACGCCGTTGGTGCCGGCATAGGCCTTGACCCGAAAATCGTCCTGGGGGTTGGTGACGAGTACGCGCATGGTTCACTCCTGTGACGGGCTGCTTGAGCATAGTGCAGTGATGCGGGTCAGGTGGGCAGGTCATGGGAACCGAGGGGATGCCATCGCGAGCAAGCTCGCTCCCACAGGGGGCCGGGTGTTCATCATTCATGTATTCACAAAACAGTGTGGGAGCGAGCTTGCTCGCGATGGGGCCCTGACAGTCACAGAGCCTTTCAATCAGCCTCATCGATATGCCGATACTCAGCCCCCAACCGCCCCGCCAACTGCCGGGCCCGGCCCAAGCGAATCGGGCCGCGCTCGATGTCGATCAACAGGCACGGGCAATCCAGGGAGGGCAGTGACGGTCCCTCTTTGACACGCCCATCGGTCATCACCAACACCCGCTGTTGCTCCGCCGGGAAGCGCTTGCGCCGGGCCATCAACCAGCGTCCGGCCTCGTTCAGCGCCGCCAGCAACGGTGTACCGCCGCCGGCACCGAGTCCCTCGAGCCAATCCCGCAGCCCGGCTGAGGCTTTGAACCCTTGCACCTGCCAAGTCGGAACGGTACCGCTGGCGGTCAACAACGCCAAGCGGGCCCGCTGCCGGTAGGCGTCGTCGAACAGTTGCGCCAACAAGCCTTTGCCGTCACTCAAGGCGCGATGACGACGGGTCGAGGCCGAGGCATCGACGATGACCAGCCACAACTCTTGGGGCGAGCGCTGGCGGCTGTGAAAACGCAGGTCTTCCCGCAGGCGTGGACGACCATTGAGCAACGTTTCCGGCCAGTTCACCGCACCGCTGGCCGCCACTTTGCTGCGGCCCTGGCGGCCCTGGTCGAGTCGCCCGGCACGGGGTCTGGCATTCGCCCCCGCCGGCGAACGGGGGCGAATGCCTAGGGCTTTTTTGGCCAGCTCGGCACATCGCGTCGGGCCCCGGTTGGCAATGCCCGGGCCGGCAGGTCGCCCCATTGGCCTTGGCCGTCATTGGATTCAGTGGTTTTTTCCGCCCCCGCCCCGGTCGGTGCCTGGGACGGTGCCGGTGCCGAATGCCCGCGGCGCCGATGGCGCAAGGCAAACTCGGCGACCGCATCGATGTCCTCATCGGCAATCCCGGCAGCGCCGCGCCAGGCCGCATGAGCCCGGGCCGCCCGCAGCCAGACCAGGTCGGCGCGCAAGCCATCGACCCCGGCGGCAAAACAGCGCTCGGTGATCTGCGCCAGCGTCCCATCATCCAAGGCGATCCCGGCCAAGCGGCTGCGCGCCTGTTGGCAACGTTCACGCAGCTGCTGTTGGGCGTTCTCCCACTCCGCGCAGAACGCCGCCGGATCACTGTCGAAATCCAACCGCCGCCGGATGATCTGCCCGCGCTCAGCCGGTGCGGTGTGGCCGTCGAGGGCGACGTTCAGGCCGAAACGGTCGAGCAGTTGCGGACGCAGCTCGCCCTCTTCCGGGTTCATGGTGCCGATCAGCACAAAGCGCGCCGAATGCCGATGGGAAATGCCGTCGCGCTCGATCAGGTTGGTGCCACTGGCGGCCACATCCAGCAGCAGGTCCACCAGGTGGTCGGGCAGCAGGTTCACCTCATCGACATACAGCACGCCACCGTCGGCCTTGGCCAGCACGCCGGGAGAAAACTGCGCGCGCCCTTCCCCGAGGGCCACGTCCAGATCGAGGGTGCCCACCAGCCGCTCTTCGGTGGCACCGAGGGGCAAGGTGACGAACTGACCGCTGGCCAGCAGGTCCGCCAGGCCCCGGGCCAAGGTGGACTTGGCCATGCCACGCGGGCCTTCGATCAGTACACCGCCGATTTTCGGGTCGATCGCGGCCAGGCACAGGGCCAGTTTCAGGTCATCGGCGCCGACTACGGCGGAGAGCGGGAAATGGGGTTGGGTCATGGTGAATGTCTCATGAATGTGCGAGGTTCCTGTTGCCCTCATTTCAGCCATCCTCCTCGATGTCCAACAACAAATTCTCCAACGCCTCGCGATACTCCCCCGGGTCCTGCCACATCCCCCGCTGCTGCGCTTCGAGCATGCGCTCGGTCATGTCCCGCAGGGCGTGGGGGTTGTGCTGGCGGACGAAGTCCCGGGTGTCCGGATCGAGCAGGTAGGCATCGGCCAGCAAGGCGTACTGGTGGTCGTCGATCAGCTGCGTGGTGGCGTCGAAGGCGAACAGGTTGTCCACCGTCGCGGCCAGTTCGAACGCGCCTTTATAACCGTGTCGCTTCACGCCGTCGATCCACTTCGGATTGGCCGCGCGGGAGCGGATGACGCGGTTGAGCTCTTCCTTCAGGGTGCGAATCCTGGGCAAGTCCGGCTGGCTGTGGTCGCCATGGTAACTGGCCGCCGCGACTCCACCGAGGGTCTCCACCGCCGCCAGCATGCCGCCCTGAAATTGGTAGTAATCGTTGGAATCGAGCAGGTCGTGCTCGCGGTTGTCCTGGTTCTGCAGCACCGCCTGCACCTGGCTCAAGCGCCGGGAGAACGGCTCCCGGGCGGCGGTGCCTTCATCGCTGGCGCCGTAGGCATAACCGCCCCAGTTCAGGTACACCTCGGCCAAATCCTCGCGGCTCTGCCACAAGCGACCGTCGATCGCACCCTGCACACCCGCGCCATAGGCACCGGGCTTGGCACCGAAGATCCGCCAGCCGGCCTGGCGTGCCGCCGCTTCCGGCTCCAGGCCCGACGCCAACAAGGCTTCGCGTTCGCCACGGACCTTGGCCGCCAGAGGGTTCATGTCGTCCGGTTCATCGAGGGCGGCGACGGCCTGCACGGCGGCATCGAACAAGCGGATCAGGTTGGCAAAGGCATCCCGGAAGAACCCGGACACCCGCAGCGTGACATCGACCCGCGGCCGGTCCAACAGGCTCAGCGGCAGGATCTCGAAGTCATCGACCCGCTGGCTGCCCGTGGCCCACACCGGACGCACGCCCATCAGCGCCATGGCCTGGGCAATATCATCGCCACCGGTGCGCATGGTGGCGGTGCCCCACACCGACAGGCCAAGCTGGCGCAGGTGATCGCCATGGTCCTGCAAGTGCCGCTCAAGGATCAGGTTCGCCGACTGGAAACCGATGCGCCACGCCGTGGTGGTGGGCAGGTTGCGCACGTCCACCGAGAAGAAATTGCGCCCGGTGGGCAACACATCGAGGCGCCCGCGACTCGGCGCACCGCTGGGGCCGGCCGGCACGAAGCGTCCGCTCAAGGCGTCGAGCAGGCCATGCATTTCCGCCGGGCCGCAGGCGTCCAGGCGCGGCGCCACGACGGCTCGCAGGTTTTCAATGATGCTGCCCACCACCTCCCAACCAGGCGCGTCGAGCTGCTCGACCGCGCCGTCCAACGCCTGCTCGATCAACTGCGCGGCGAACAGCTCCAGGCGCTCGCGGGTATCGCCGGCGGTGCGCCAAGGCTCGGCGCTGACCCGGCGCAACGCCTCGGGACAGTCGCCCGTCCAAGGCTCGGCCAGGGCACAATCCAACGGATCGAAACCCAACCCGAACGCCTTGGCCAGCGCCCGCAACAAGCTCGACTGTGCGCCTTTGCCGTCGCCCCGGGGGATGCGCAGCAACGCCAACAACGTGTCGATGCGCAGCCGCCCGCTGGGCGACTCGCCGAAAATGTGCAGGCCGTCACGGATCTGCGACTCCTTCAAGTCACACAGGTACGTGTCCAGGCGTGGCAGCCAGATCGCGGCGTCAGCATCGCTGTCGAGGCCGGCATCCAGTTGCAGTTCGCGGTCGATGTGGGTCTCGCGCACCAGGTTGAGGATGTCCCGTTGCAGTTCCCTGGCGCGACGCGGATCGAGCAATTGCGCCTCGTAGTACTCGTCGGCCAGCAGTTCGAGGTTACGCAGCGGTCCGTAGGTTTCGGCCCGGGTCAGCGGCGGCATCAAATGGTCGATGATCACCGCCTGGGTGCGACGCTTGGCCTGGGCGCCCTCGCCCGGATCGTTGACGATGAACGGATAGATATTCGGCAGAGGCCCCAACAGCACGTCCGGCCAGCAATTTTCCGAGAGCCCGACACCTTTGCCCGGCAGCCATTCAAGGTTGCCGTGCTTGCCGACGTGGATCACCCCGTGAACGCCGTAGGTGTGGCGCAACCAGAAATAAAACGCCAAGTAACCGTGGGGCGGCACCAGGTCCGGGTCATGGTACACCGCGCTCGGATCGACCTGATAACCCCGCGCCGGCTGTATGCCGACGAAGGTCAGGCCCAGGCGCAGGCCGGCGACCATCAGGCGGCCGTCGCGGAACATCGGGTCCTGCTCGGGCGAGCCCCAACGCGCCAGCACCGCTTGGCGATTGGCCTCAGGCAGCGCATCGAACATGGCCAAGTAGGCATCGAGGGCCAGGCTTTGGTGGCATGGCCGCAGGTCGAGGCTGTCCAGGTCGTTGCTGACGCCGCCGAGCAACTGCTGGATCAGCGCGCTACCGCTCCCAGGCAATTCGGCCGGCAGTGGATAGCCCTCCGCCTGCATGGCCCGCAGGATATTCAAGGCCGCCGCCGGCGTATCCAGGCCGACGCCATTGCCGATGCGTCCGTCCCGGGTCGGGTAGTTGGCGAGGATCAGCGCCACACGCTTCTGCCCATTGGGCAGGCGCGCCAGGGTGGTCCAACGCTGGGCCAGCTCGGCGACAAAATCCATGCGTTCGGGTACGGCGCGATAGCAGACCACGTCGCTCTGGCTGCGCTCACTGCGCCAGGCCAGGTCCTTGAAACTGATGGGGCGGCTGATGATCCGACCATCCAGTTCCGGCAAGGCAATGTGCATCGCCAGGTCTCGTGGGCCCAGGCCCTGCTCGCTGGCGCGCCAGCCCGGTTCGTTGTCCTGGGCGCAAATGGCCTGGATCACCGGGATATTGCGGCGAAACGGCCGCAAGTGCGGGGCTTCAGGGCTGGACTGGGCGAAGCCGGTGGTATTGAGGATCACCCCGGCCTCTACCTCATCCAGCCAGTCTTCGACCAAGGCCAGGCAACCAGGCTCCTTGAGGCTCGCCACGGCAATGGGCAACGGGTTGAGCCCCGCCGCTTGCAGGCGCTGGCAAAACACGTCGATGAACGCAGTGTTCGCCGCTTGCAAGTGGGAACGATAAAACAGCACCGCCGCCACCGGTTGCCCGGCGTTCCACTGGGTTTGCCAATCGCCGAGGCTGGCGCTGGTTTTTTCCGGGTGATAGATCGCCGTGCGCGGCAGGGTCTGCGGCTCGGCCCACGGATAATCGCGGCCGAACCATTGACTGCCGAGGTTGTGAAACAGGTCCAGGGCATTGCCCAGGCCGCCCTGGCGCAAGAACTGCCAGAGCCGGTCGCGGTCTTCGAAGGCCACGTTGCTCAGGTCGCTGAGTTCCGGGTCCGGACGATCATCCCCCGGCACCAGGATCAGCTTCACACCGCGCCCGGCCAGTTCCATCAGGCGCTCGATGCCGTAGCGCCAATAGCCAATGCCGCCGTGCAGCGACAGCAGGATAACCTTGGCGTGGCGCAGCACATCTTCGAAATACAGATCCACCGAGGCGTGGTTCTGCACCTGCATCGGGTTGGCGAGGCGAAACTCGGGATAATCCCCCGGCAACTGCTTCGCCGCTTCGGCCAGCAGCGCCAGGCTGGAGTCGCCGCTGCACAGGATCACCAGCTCGGCGGGGGTTTGCCCCAGGTCGGCTATGTTGTCATCCGACACGAAACCGCCGGGCTGAGTCCTGAGCAGGTGCATGGCTTAGGCGCTGAGAGCGGCGCGCAACTGCGCTTCAAGCAGCGACGCATCGAGCGCCTGGCCGATCAGCACCAGGCGGGTCACCCGCGCTTCATCGGCACCCCACTGGCGGTCGAAATGCTTGTCGAATCGCGTGCCAACGCCTTGGATCAGCAGGCGCATCGGTTTGTTCGGGATCGCCGCGAAACCCTTGACCCGCAGTACACCGTGCTGGACCACCAGTTGCGTCAGCGCGTCCAGCAACAGGCTTTCGTCGGCTTGGGGCAGCTCGATGGAGATGGAATCGAAGGCGTCATGATCGTGGTCGTCATCGTCGCCATCGTGGTGATGGTCGTGATGGCTATGGCGGCCGTCGATGTGCTCTTCGGAACCGGCGCCCAGGCCGATCAACACGTCCAGCGGCAGGCGACCGCTGCTGGCTTCAATGACCTTGACCGCCGGTGGCAGCTCTTCGGCGACTTCCAGGCGAACCTTGGCCAGGTCTTCAGGGCTGATCAGGTCGGCTTTGTTGAGGATCACCAGGTCGGCGCTGGCCAATTGGTCGGCGAACAGTTCGTGCAGCGGCGATTCGTGATCCAGGTTCGGATCGAGTTTGCGCTGGGCATCGACCTGGTCCGGGAAAGCGGCGAAGGTGCCGGCGGCCACGGCCGGGCTGTCGACCACGGTGATCACCGCATCGACCGTGCAGGCGCTGCGGATTTCCGGCCATTGGAAAGCCTGGACCAGCGGCTTGGGCAAGGCCAGGCCGGAGGTTTCGATGAGGATATGGTCGAGGTCGCCACGCCGGGCCACCAGCTCGCGCATCACCGGGAAGAACTCTTCCTGCACCGTGCAGCACAGGCAGCCGTTGGCCAGTTCGTAGACGCGGCCGTTGGCCTCTTCTTCGGTGCAACCGATGGAACACTGCTTGAGGATCTCGCCGTCGATACCCAGCTCGCCAAACTCGTTGACGATCACGGCAATGCGCCGGCCTTGGGCGTTGTCAAGCATGTGCCGCAGCAAGGTGGTTTTACCCGAACCGAGGAAGCCGGTGACGATGGTGACGGGGAGTTTGGCCAGTGTTTTCATCGGATGCCCTTTGGCAAGGTGGCGGGCAAACCGGACGACAACCGCGGGCACAGGTGTGCACGGAAGATTTCGCCACCGGATCACCCCGCCCGGTTGTAGTGAGAATCTGTCTCGAGGCAGGTCTCCTGGCTGACGGCGGGCCAGTCTTCCGACTGGCGATGGCTGCGCCTTCCCGTGCGCCCTGGATAAAGGGCATGCACAGTGGCCTTGCAGAAACCTCACCGTTCACAGTTGCGGGGGCAGCCGCGGCTTGGACCGCGTTCCCTTCTTAGCTTCGGCGCAGACCGAAGAACCTCGAAGGCGCAAGGCTACGCAGGGTGTGGGGGCGGGTCAATCTCCACAAGGAAGTTCTGCGGTGTCCTTACCACCGCCATCGCGAGCAAGCTCGCTCCCACATTGGATCCCGCAGCCCTCTGTGGGAGCGAGCTTGCTCGCGATGGGCTGCGCAGCGGCCCCCTGTGCATTGACGACTCCGCCCCACCCATGCTCTCCTGTGCGCCTAGTTACGGGTGCCCTTCACAGGGTGAAACGGGAAACCGGTGAATCGTGTGCTTTACTCCAAAGCCACGTCAGTCCGGTGCTGCCCCCGCAACGGTAAGCGAGCGAAGCGTCTGAACCACTGTGTCCCCGGACATGGGAAGGTGACGCTTGCAGGCAAGGCTCAGCCCCTGCCCCTCGCGAGCCCGGAGACCGGCCCATGACTCAAGCATCAACAAACCCGCGGTGGGCGGGCGCTGTTCGAACCTTGGCGGTCTTTCGCCCGGGGTCTCATTGCGCTCGCATCCCCCATGGAACAAAAACAGAGGGAAGCGCCATGTCGACCATCAGCAGCACCGCCCGCACCGCCAGCAGCACCACCACCCTGAGCCAACGCCTGAGCGCCGCGATCCTGGCTTCGATCCTGGGCGCGGGGCTGGTCTATTTCGCCGGTTTCTCCCACATCGAAGCGGTGCACAACGCCGCCCACGATACCCGCCACAGCGCCGCCTTCCCGTGCCATTGAGAACTGACGACATGATCAAGCGTATCGCGCAGACCGCCGGCTTCAGTGGCTTGCTGGCCGCCCTGCTGCTGACCCTGTTGCAGAGTTTCTGGGTATCGCCGCTGATTCTCCAGGCGGAAACCTTCGAGAAGGCCCCGGCGACCGAGGTCCATGAGCACACCGATGGTGTGGCCCACACCCATGATGCCGAGGCCTGGGAACCGGAAGACGGCTGGCAGCGCGTGCTGTCCACCACCGGCGGTAACCTGGTGGTCGCCGTGGGTTTTGCCCTGATGCTGGCGGGCCTGTACACCTTGCGCGCACCGACTCGCACCTCCCAGGGTCTGCTCTGGGGCCTGGCCGGTTATGCCACTTTCGTCCTGGCACCCACCCTCGGCCTCCCCCCGGAATTGCCCGGCACCGCAGCGGCCGACCTGGCCCAGCGGCAGATGTGGTGGATCGGCACCGCGGCGTCGACGGCGGTGGGCATTGCCCTGATCGCCTTCGGTCGGCATTGGCTGCTCAAGCTACTGGGCGTGGCGACGTTGCTGGTGCCCCACGTCATCGGTGCACCGCAGCCCGAAGTCCACTCGATGCTGGCGCCCGAAGCGCTGGAAAGCCAGTTCAAGATCGCCTCGCAGGTGACCAACATCGCCTTCTGGCTGGCCCTGGGCCTGATCAGCGCCTGGTTGTTTCGCCGTGACGGTCAAGCCCACCACGACGCATGAACACTGGGGCGATGCTGGTGGTCGGCCTCGGTTGCCAGCGCGGTTGCCCGGCCAACACGCTGCGGGCCTTGCTCGAACAGACGTTGTCGGCCCACGGCATCACACTTCACCAGGTACGGGCCCTGGCCAGTATCGACCTCAAGCGTGACGAGCCCGGGCTGCTGGAACTGGCCGGGCAACTGGCCCTGCCGCTGACCTGCTTCAGTGCCGAACAGCTGGCCGGTTACGAGCGGCGGCTCAGTCATCGTTCCGAGATCGCCTTCGAGCGAACCGGTTGCTACGGCATCGCCGAAAGCGCCGCCCTGGCCTTGGCCGACCAATTGGGCACGACGCCCGCAACGCTGCTGATTCCCCGCCAGAGAGGCCCCAGGAGCACGCTGGCATTGGCGGTTGTGGCGTAAACCCCGATAATCGCCGTCCAGGATCATGAGCGATCTTCATCTGGGCGACGCTCACCCACCTTCCACAGGAGCCGGTCATGACCGTGTACTTCATCGGCGCCGGCCCCGGCGACCCGGACCTCATCACGGTCAAAGGCCAGCGACTGATCCGCCAGTGCGCGGTGATCATCTACGCCGGCTCGCTGGTGCCGACCGCCGTCCTCGAAGGCCATTGTGCCGAACAGGTGATCAACAGCGCCGAGCTGCATCTGGAACAGATCATCGAATTGATCAGCAGCGCCCATCTCAAGGGCCAAGACGTGGCCCGGGTGCACTCCGGCGACCCGAGCCTGTACGGCGCCATCGGCGAACAGATTCGTTGCCTGCGGGAACTGGACATCCCTTTCGAAATCATCCCGGGCGTGACCGCAACCTCAGCCTGCGCCGCCCTGCTGGGTGCCGAACTGACCTTGCCGGACATCTCCCAGAGCCTGATCCTCACCCGTTATGCTGATAAATCCCCGATGCCCGCTGGGGAGGAACTGGGCAACCTGGCACAGCATGGGGCGACCATGGCGATTCACCTGGGGGTCAATCACCTGGAAAAAATCGTCGACGAGCTGCTGCCCCATTACGGCGCGGATTGCCCGATTGCGGTGATCCACCGGGCGACGTGGCCGGATCAGGATTGGGTGATGGGGACGCTGGCAGATATTGCCGAGAAGGTGCAGGCCAAGGGTTTCCGCCGAACGGCGCTGATCCTGGTGGGAAGGGTGCTGGGCAATGATGTGTTCAGCGCATCGTCGCTGTACCGCGCCGGGCATGCGCATCTCTATCGGCCCTGACACAATCGGCAGAGCCAACCTGGGAACCCCTGTGGGAGCGAGCTTGCTCTCGATAACGACGGCACATTCAACATCATCGCAGGCTGCACCACCGCTATCGCGAACAAGCTCGCTCCCACAGGGGCGGTGGGCACAGGCTGACGACTGAAACTAGTGTGGCGAGGGAGCTTGCTCCCGCTGGACCGCGAAGCGGTCCCCAGGCAACTCATGCGCCCATCACGAAGAGCGCATCGGTTGCCTTGCGATTGCTTCGCAATCGAGCGGGAGCAAGCTCCCTCGCCACACACTCTCCGCAGCGAACACCTATCAGTAGTAGGCGTTTTCTTTCTGCGTATGGTCGGTCACATCGCGCACACCCTTGAGCTCTGGAATGCGCTCGAGCAAGGTGCGCTCGATGCCTTCCTTCAAGGTCACGTCAGCCTGGCCGCAGCCCTGGCAGCCGCCGCCGAACTGGAGCACGGCGATGCCGTCTTCCACCACGTCGATCAGCGAAACCTGGCCGCCGTGGCTGGCCAGCCCCGGGTTGATCTCGGTTTGCAGGTAGTAGTTGATGCGCTCGTTGACCGGGCTGTCGGCGTTGACCATCGGCACCTTGGCGTTCGGTGCCTTGATGGTCAGTTGGCCGCCCATGCGGTCGGTGGCGTAGTCGACGACCGCATCATCCAGGAAGGCTTCGCTGAACGAGTCGATGTACGCAGTGAAGCTCTTGAGCCCCAACGCGGTGTCTTCGGGTTTTTCTTCTCCCGGCTTGCAGTAGGCAATGCACGTCTCTGCGTACTGGGTGCCGGGCTGGGTGATAAAGATGCGGATCCCGATCCCCGGGGTGTTCTGCTTGGACAGCAGGTCGGCCAGGTAATCGTGGGCGGCATCGGTAATGGTAATGGCGGTCATGGAAACTCCTCGCAGGCTTGCCGGCAGTTTACGCCAATCATCGCGCCGGACAAAGTCCTAGTATTTTTGTCAGGAAAGCGTCCGACGGCACGGGGTTTGCCGCCGGACAAGCCGATCAGAGGTTCTGGTAGCGATTCATGTCCAGCACACCGCTTTCCACGGGCTCCGTTTCCTGGATGTACTGGCTCAGGTCATGGAAGTAATACCAGAACTGCGGGTGACTGCGGCGAATCCCCCAGCGCTCGACAATCCGCTCGAACGCCGGCCCATCCTGGGCGCCTTGCATGGCCTCGACGAATGCCGGCACTTGCCCGGCCGGAATGTTGAACATGAAGTTCGGATAGCTGCTGAGCACGCCCGGGTAGACCGTCAGCGTGTCCAGCCCCGGCTGGTAGCGCCGCTCCTCACCCAACAGGAACGCGACGTTGCTGTGGGCACGGTTGCGCAGCAGGCTGTAGATCTCTCGGTAACCGCTGGCGGTTTCTATGCGCAACAGGGTCGCTTCCGGCAGTTGATCGATCACCTTGAGCCCCGCCGCTGGGCGCGACACCAGCCGACTGAGGGCCTGCTCGGCGTTTTGCAGCGTCGGGTCGATGTTCGGGCGCGAGCAGTAGGCGCCGTCGCAGCGGTTGATCGGATCGGGGTGCGCGTTCAGATCGCCATAACGGGCCAGCAGTTGCTGGGCGAAATCACCCTTGGGGTCGCGTTCGTCAAGCTTGAGGGCGGTCGGCTTGTCATCGTCGATGGCCTCATAATCGAGCCACATCTTGAATTTGCCACCGGCCTGGTACCAGTCATCGAGGTAGCCTTCCCGGGAGTCGGCCGGCATCAAGCGCAGGAAGTTCTGCTCAGCACCGTTGCGGATCAAATCGAAATACAACCGGGTCTGGGCCTGGTGGGAGACGTTGCCGAACACGTCGAAATTCACCGCCAACTGATAATAGGTGCGCTCCAGCAACGGGAAGTCGAACAGCCACATCGTCTGCGGCACCTCCCCGATCAGCCCCTTGGTGACCGAAGCGCTGTCGAAA
Organism: Pseudomonas sp. R151218B TE3479; assembly: GCF_053629195.1. NCBI lineage: Bacteria > Pseudomonadati > Pseudomonadota > Gammaproteobacteria > Pseudomonadales > Pseudomonadaceae > Pseudomonas > Pseudomonas sp. R151218B TE3479. The sequence continues at coordinate 3,445,553 of NZ_JBRJHV010000001.1, read as the reverse complement.
TGCCGGAAAATGCTCAGCAGCGCGTTGTCGTTGCCGGCCCACAGCGTCGACCAGCTCGGTGCCGGCAACTCGGCATAGTTGTCGCGGCGCAAGGCCTCGTACTCGTTGCGCTTGTCACGGTAATCGAGCCACAGGCTGACGACGCTGCCCACGTCGTCGTTCTGCCCCGGCATCGCCAGCAGCGGTGTGGCCTGGCCGCGGTAGTTCGGGTCGGTGATGTACAGGTCGTGTTCGGGGGCCTGGAACAGCGCCCAGAAATTGTCGCGGATCACGTCCGTGGCGATCTGGCCCCGACACACCGGCCCGCGAATGAACGTACGCACGAAGTACTCGGCGTTATCGAGCATGAATTGGTAGCGGGCCTGGGCCGGAATCGCTTCGAAGGTGGAAAACGGGTTGGCCCGGCGCTCCGGACCGTAGCCCGGTAACGCGGTGACCTGCCACTTGCCGCTGTAGAACAGGCTCTTGATCCGCGCCATCTTCGCCGCGCTCAAGCCGTAGGTGATGTGGGTCTTGTGTACGATCACCCCTTGCACCGGCCAGAGCCGATAATAGACGCGGGTGCCGGGATCGTCGTTCGGGCGGCGGGTGTTGATCAGGTCGATGGGCTGCCCGGTGGGCGTACGCGAACGCACCCATTGGAAGAAATGCCCCGGCTCGCCGTCCTTGAAATAGATATGCGCCAGGAACCAGTGTTCGAACAACCAGCGCCCCACCAGGCTTTCCCGGGCACCGGGGGCGTTGAGCAGGTTTTCCCACTGCACCACTTGCAAGGCTTCGGCGGCGCTCGGGGCCAAGGCCTGCTGGTCGATGGGGGCGCCGGCGGCCAGCCAGCGCTGCAAGGTCTGGTATTGCTGGTCGGTCAGGCCGGTGACCGCCAGCGGCATGCCTTCGCGGGGATGCGCAGCGGCGTATTCGTCGAACTGCCCCGGCACCGGGCAGGTGTTGTCACGGTTGAGCCCAAGCACGATGTCTCCCGGCAATTTGGCGTTAGGCTGCAATGGCGTACGGTGCCCCAGTTCCAGCATCCGCGCCATCAACGCGGCCTGGCTGCCTTGGGCGTCGAGCACCGAATAGAAACCTTTGCGCTGCCAGGCGCGCTGGCCGGAGGCATCGTAGAACAAGCGCGTCGGCTCGGCCGCCTGGCGCCGCTCGCCGTCATACACCGAGAGCTTGCTCGCGCCCCGGGCCACGCCTTCGCCACTGCCCAGGTTCAACTGGCAAGCCGAGTCGTAGCAGGCATGACAGGCCACGCATTTTTCCGTGAAGATCGGCTGGATATCGCGGGTGTAGGACAGCGCTGGGGCGGGATCCCTGGCCACTGCATTGAAAGACAACAGCAGCAACAGACTGCCGAAGAAGACGCGGTACGGCATGTCGCGGGGTCCTGAAGGAGAATCCGGCGATTCTACCGGGCCAGCATCGCCTTGCAAACATGAGCGATATTCATGCAAAAGCCCCTCATGATCAAATCCTGCGCAGGTTTGCTATCATCCCGGCCTTCGTAATGGTCTTTTTTCCAGGTAGTCCTATGTCCGATCGCAGCGCTCGCCTTTATCTTCTCCAGCAAGCCCTCAAGGAACGCATCCTGATCCTCGACGGCGGCATGGGCACGATGATCCAGAGCTACAAGCTCGAGGAACAGGACTACCGCGGCAAGCGCTTTGCCGACTGGCCGAGCGACGTCAAGGGCAACAACGATTTGCTGGTGCTCAGCCGTCCCGACGTGATCGGTGCCATCGAAAAAGCCTACCTGGATGCCGGCGCCGACATCCTGGAAACCAACACCTTCAACGCCACCCAGGTGTCCCAGGCCGACTACGGCATGCAGGGCCTGGCCTACGAGCTGAACCTGGAAGGGGCGCGCCTGGCCCGCCAGGTGGCCGACGCCAAGACCCTGGAAACCCCGGACAAGCCGCGTTTCGTCGCCGGTGTGCTCGGCCCGACCAGCCGCACCTGCTCGCTGTCGCCGGACGTGAACAACCCCGGCTACCGCAACGTGACCTTCGACGAACTGGTGGAGAACTACACCGAAGCCACCAAGGGCCTGATCGAAGGCGGCGCCGACCTGATCCTGATCGAGACCATCTTCGACACGCTGAACGCCAAGGCGGCGATCTTCGCCGTGCAAGGGGTCTACGAAGAGCTGGGTGTCGAATTGCCGATCATGATCTCCGGCACCATCACCGACGCCTCCGGCCGCACCCTCTCCGGCCAGACCACCGAAGCGTTCTGGAACTCGGTGGCCCACGCCAAGCCGATCTCCGTGGGCCTGAACTGCGCCCTCGGCGCCAGCGAACTGCGCCCCTACCTGGAAGAGCTGTCGAACAAGGCCAGCACCCACGTATCGGCCCACCCCAACGCCGGCCTGCCCAACGAGTTCGGCGAATACGACGAACTGCCGGCCGAGACGGCCAAGGTCATCGAAGAGTTTGCCCAGAGCGGCTTCCTGAATATTGTCGGCGGTTGCTGCGGCACCACCCCGGCGCACATCGAGGCCATCGCCAAGGCCGTGGCCGGCTACGCGCCGCGGCAGATTCCAGAGATCCCGCGGGCTTGCCGCCTGTCGGGCCTGGAACCGTTCACCATCGATCGCAGCTCCTTGTTCGTCAACGTCGGCGAGCGGACCAACATCACCGGTTCCGCCAAGTTCGCCCGGTTGATCCGCGAAGACAACTACACCGAAGCGTTGGAAGTGGCCCTGCAGCAGGTCGAGGCCGGCGCCCAGGTGATCGACATCAACATGGACGAGGGCATGCTCGATTCGAAGAAGGCCATGGTGACCTTCCTCAATCTGATCGCCGGCGAACCGGACATTTCCCGCGTGCCGATCATGATCGACTCCTCCAAGTGGGAAGTGATCGAAGCCGGCCTCAAGTGCATCCAGGGCAAGGGCATCGTCAACTCCATCAGCATGAAGGAAGGCGTCGAGCAGTTCATCCATCACGCCAAGCTGTGCAAGCGCTACGGTGCCGCCGTGGTGGTGATGGCCTTCGACGAAGCCGGCCAGGCCGACACCGAGGCGCGCAAGAAGGAAATCTGCAAGCGCTCCTACGACATCCTGGTCAATGAAGTCGGCTTCCCGCCGGAAGATATCATCTTCGACCCGAACATCTTCGCCGTCGCCACCGGTATCGAAGAGCACAACAACTATGCCGTGGACTTCATCAACGCCTGCGCCTACATCCGCGACGAATTGCCGTACGCGCTGACCTCGGGCGGCGTATCCAACGTGTCGTTCTCGTTCCGTGGCAACAACCCGGTGCGCGAGGCGATCCACTCGGTGTTCCTGCTGTATGCGATCCGCGCGGGCCTGACCATGGGCATCGTCAACGCCGGCCAACTGGAGATCTACGACCAGATCCCGGTGGAACTGCGTGACGCCGTGGAGGACGTGATCCTCAACCGCACCCCCGAAGGCACCGACGCCCTGCTCGCCATCGCCGACAAGTACAAGGGCGACGGCAGCGTCAAGGAAGCGGAAACCGAGGAATGGCGCGGCTGGGAAGTGAACAAGCGCCTGGAGCATGCGCTGGTCAAGGGCATCACCACCCACATCGTCGAAGACACCGAAGAATCGCGACTGTCGTTCGCCCGGCCGATCGAGGTCATTGAAGGCCCGCTGATGGCCGGCATGAACATCGTCGGCGACCTGTTTGGTGCCGGTAAAATGTTCCTGCCCCAAGTGGTCAAGTCCGCCCGTGTGATGAAGCAGGCCGTGGCCCACCTGATTCCGTTCATCGAGGCGGAAAAAGGCGACAAGCCGGAGGCCAAGGGCAAGATCCTGATGGCCACGGTCAAGGGCGACGTCCACGACATCGGCAAGAACATCGTCGGCGTGGTGCTCGGTTGCAACGGCTATGACATCGTCGACCTGGGCGTGATGGTGCCAGCGGAGAAGATCCTGCAGGTGGCCAAGGAGCAGAAATGCGACATCATCGGCCTGTCCGGCCTGATCACCCCATCCCTGGATGAGATGGTGCATGTGGCTCGGGAGATGCAGCGTCAGGACTTCCATCTGCCGCTGATGATCGGTGGCGCCACCACCTCCAAGGCCCACACGGCGGTGAAGATCGAGCCCAAGTACAGCAACGACGCGGTGATCTACGTCACCGACGCCTCCCGCGCCGTGGGCGTGGCGACCCAGTTGCTGTCCAAGGAACTCAAGCCGGCGTTCGTCGAGAAAACCCGCCAGGACTACATCGAGGTACGCGAGCGCACGGCCAACCGCAGCGCCCGCACCGAGCGCCTGAGCTACCCCGCCGCCGTGGCCAAGAAGCCACAGTTCGACTGGAGCAGCTACCAGCCGGTCAAGCCGACTTTCACCGGCGCCAAGGTGCTGGATAACATCGACCTGAACGTCCTGGCTGAATACATCGACTGGACACCGTTTTTCATCTCCTGGGACCTTGCGGGCAAATACCCGCGCATCCTCACCGACGAAGTGGTCGGCGAAGCCGCCACCGCGCTGTACGCCGATGCCCGGACGATGCTGCGCAAGCTGATCGACGAAAAACTCATCAGCGCCCGCGCCGTGTTCGGCTTCTGGCCGGCCAACCAGGTGCATGACGACGACCTGGAAGTCTACGGCGACGATGGCAAGCCACTGGCGCGCCTGCATCACTTGCGCCAGCAGATCATCAAGACCGACGGCAAGCCCAACTTCTCCCTGGCCGACTTCGTCGCGCCCAAGGACAGCGGCGTGACCGACTACGTCGGCGGCTTCATCACCACCGCCGGCATCGGCGCCGAAGAAGTCGCCAAGGCCTATCAGGAGGCCGGCGACGACTACAACTCGATCATGGTCAAGGCTTTGGCCGACCGCCTGGCCGAAGCCTGCGCCGAATGGCTGCACCAACAGGTGCGCAAGGAGCATTGGGGTTATGCCCGGGACGAGAGCCTGGACAACGAGGCGCTGATCAAGGAGCAGTACACCGGCATCCGCCCTGCCCCCGGCTACCCGGCCTGCCCGGATCACACCGAGAAAGCCACTTTGTTCCGCCTGCTCGATCCCGAGGCCAGCGAACTGAAAGCCGGCCGCAGCGGCGTGTTCCTCACCGAACACTACGCCATGTTCCCGGCGGCAGCGGTCAGCGGCTGGTATTTCGCCCATCCCCAGGCGCAATACTTCGCCGTGGGCAAGATCGACAAGGACCAGATCCAGAGCTACACCGCGCGCAAGGGCCAGGATTTGAGCGTGACTGAGCGTTGGCTGGCACCGAACCTAGGCTACGACAACTAATAAGCGCCTTTAAAAGATCGCAGGCTTCGCCAGCACCTACAGGGTTTGTGTGTTCCCGTAGACGCTGACGAAGCCTGCGATCTTTTTTTGTCTATGCTTGTTCCAAACACATCAGACGAGGGATTTATGGACGATCCAGTCGACAACAAGCCGCCGACCCTGTTGCAGATGATGCACAGCGTGCTGGCCGCCGCCTTCGGCGTACAGAGCGGCAAGAACCGCGCCCGGGATTTCACCCACGGCAAGCCGAGTCACTTCGTGATACTGGGGATCACGTTCACGGTGATTTTCGCTTTGACGCTGTTTGGCATCGTCAAGCTGGTGGTGCACCTGGCGGGGTTGTAACGCTCTCCAACACAACACACGACCTTGTGGGAGCGAGCTTGCTCGAGATAGCGGTGGTTCAGTCGGATTGAGGTCGACTGGTACACCGTTATCGCGAGCAAGCTCGCTCCCACAGGTTTTTCATCGCCAGGGATTAACCGTTTACTGGTGACTGACCCAGAACACCGCGGTGCCCACCACCAGGATAATCAGGAACAAAATGGCCCAGGCATCAACGGTACTGTCGCTTTTCCTTGCTTTGGTCGGATTGCTCATTGCATCGCCTCTTGTCGGTTTTGTAGGTGATTGCATAGGGACTCGACCACAGTTAAGACGATGATTGCCCGCACGACAAATGTGGGTTAGGCAATAATCAATCTCATTAGTCGATTTGGTTCTTTACATATACTCAAACATCACTTTTGCGCATAACTCAAAACAGGTATCTTGCACCGGCTCCTCTAGGAGTGCGCGGCCGTGCGCGCAGAATTGCCGAGGCAGAACCCGATTCCAGCGAGCCAACATGCAGCTGTTTCTGATCGGCCCAAGCCTGAGACCGAGACTTATATGTACGTATATGACGAGTACGATCAGCGAATCATCGAGGACCGCGTCAAGCAGTTCCGTGATCAGACCCGACGCTATCTGGCAGGCGAGCTGAGTGAAGAAGAATTCCGCCCTCTGCGCTTGCAGAATGGCCTGTATATCCAGCGCTTCGCTCCGATGCTGCGCGTGGCTGTGCCTTATGGCCAGCTGACTTCGCGCCAGGTGCGCAAGCTGGCGCAAATTGCCCGTGACTATGACAAGGGCTATGCCCACATCAGTACCCGACAGAACGTCCAGTACAACTGGCCGGCCCTGGAAGATGTGCCCGAGATCCTGGCCGAGCTGGCCACCGTGCAGATGCACGCGATCCAGACCAGCGGCAACTGCCTGCGCAACGTCACCACCGACCAGTTCGCCGGTGTCGCGGCCGACGAGTTGATCGATCCGCGGCCCTGGTGCGAAATCGTTCGCCAGTGGACGACGTTCCACCCGGAATTCGCCTACCTGCCGCGCAAGTTCAAGATCGCCATCAACGGCTCGAGTTCGGACCGTGCGGCCATCGAAGTCCACGACATCGGCCTGGAGACGGTCTACAACGCAGCCGGCGAGCTGGGCTTCCGTGTGCTCGTGGGCGGCGGCCTGGGACGTACCCCGGTGGTCGGCGCGTTCATCAACGAGTTCCTGCCATGGCAGGACCTGCTGAGCTACCTCGACGCCATCCTGCGGGTGTACAACCGCTACGGTCGTCGTGACAACAAGTACAAGGCGCGGATCAAGATCCTGGTCAAGGCCCTGACGCCTGAAGTGTTCGCCGAGAAGGTCGAAGCCGAGATGGCTCACCTGCGCGGCGGCCAGACCACCCTGACCGAAGCCGAAGTCCACCGTGTGGCCAAGCATTTCGTCGATCCAGACTACAAGGCCCTGAGCAATCAGGACGCCGAGCTGGCTGCCCTCGACAAGGAACATCCTGGCTTCGCCCGCTGGCGCACCCGCAACACCCTGGCCCACAAGAAGCCGGGTTATGTCGCGGTGACCCTGTCCCTGAAGCCAACCGGCGTCGCACCGGGCGACATCACCGACAAGCAACTGGACGCCGTGGCCGACCTGGCCGAGCGCTACAGCTTCGGCCAGCTGCGCACCTCCCACGAGCAGAACATCATCCTGGCGGACGTTGAACAGAGCCAATTGTTCACCCTGTGGGGCGAGTTGCGCGAACAAGGTTTCGCCACCCCGAACATCGGCCTGCTGACCGACATGATCTGCTGCCCGGGCGGCGACTTCTGCTCCCTGGCCAACGCCAAGTCGATCCCTATCGCCGAATCGATCCAGCGTCGTTTCGATGACCTGGACTACCTGTTCGACATCGGCGAGCTGGACCTGAATATTTCTGGCTGCATGAACGCCTGTGGTCACCACCACGTCGGCCACATCGGCATCCTGGGCGTGGACAAGAAAGGCGAAGAGTTCTACCAGGTCTCCCTGGGCGGCAGCGGCAGCCGCGACGCCAGCCTGGGCAAGATCCTCGGCCCGTCGTTTGCCCAGGATGACATGCCTGACGTGATCGAGAAGCTGATCGACGTGTACATCGAACAACGTACCGCGGACGAGCGCTTCATCGACACTTACCAACGTATTGGCATCGACCTCTTCAAGGAACGCGTCTATGCAGCGAATCATTAAGAACAACGAGGTCATCGACGAAACCTGGCACCTGTTGCCCAAGGACGCGACCCTCGATGGCATCTCCAACTGCGACGACCTGATTGTGCCACTGGCGCTATGGCGCGATCATGCCCATGCCCTCAAGGCCCGCGACGGCGGCCTGGGTGTGTGGCTGGACGCCGACGAGGAAGCGGAAGAAATCGGCGAAGACGCCAACCAGTTGCAAGTCATCGCCCTGAACTTCCCGGCCTTCACCGACGGGCGCAGCTACTCCAACGCCCGCCTGCTGCGTGATCGTTATGGTTTCAAGGGTGAGTTGCGGGCCATTGGCGACGTGCTGCGCGACCAGTTGTTCTACATGCGCCGCTGCGGTTTCGACGCCTTTGCCTTGCGCGCCGACAAAGATCCTTACGAAGCCCTCGAAAGCCTCAAGGACTTTTCGGTGACCTACCAGGCTGCCACTGACGAGCCGCTGCCACTGTTCCGTCGTCGCTGAAACAGCCCCATGAAAAAGCCCTGATCCGGGTGCGCCGGTTCAGGGCTTTTTTGTTTTCGGGGCCTTTCCACCTCTCTCCCACAAAGAGATAACTGTGAACCCGAAGCTTCAGCCCGCCTCAGCCCCCTGTGGGAGCGAGCTTGCTCGCGATAACGCTGGGTCAGCTTGCATCCATGTTGGATGTACCGCCGCTATCGCGAGCAAGCTCGCTCCCACAGGGGGGTAGGCACTATTTTTGCGATTACCAGAACCGCTGCTGGGTCAGGCGGCTCCACCAACTGAGCAACACGCGATCCACCGAACCGCTGGCCGCCATGCCAATGCGTTCCTGCAGGCTTTTGCGTTCGGCGTAGTGCAGGTGGTACAACTCGGCACCCTTGGCCCGTTCGGCCAGATACTCGTCACTGGTTTTCAGCTCGTCCACCAGATGCTTGCCCAGTGCCGCGACACCCAGCCAGACTTCACCCGTTGCCACTTCATCGATGGCCAGTTGCGGGCGATAGTTGGACACGAAGTTCTTGAACAGTTCATGGGTGATGTCAAGGTCTTCCTGGAACTTCTCCCGGCCTTTCTCGGTATTTTCGCCGAACACCGTCAACGTGCGTTTGTACTCACCGGCCGTCAACACTTCGAAATCGATGTCATGTTTCTTCAGCAGACGGTTGACGTTGGGCAATTGCGCAACGACGCCGATGGAGCCCAGGATCGCGAAGGGAGCGCTGATGATCTTCTCGCCGATGCACGCCATCATATAGCCGCCGCTGGCCGCCACCTTGTCGATGCAGACGGTCAGCGGCACGCCGGCCTGACGGATCCGCGCCAGCTGCGACGAGGCCAGGCCATAGCTGTGGACCATGCCACCGCCACTTTCCAGGCGCAGCACCACTTCATCCTTCGGCGTCGCCAGGGTCAGCAGCGCGGTGATTTCATGACGCAGGCTCTCAGTGGCCGAGGCCTTGATGTCACCGTCGAAGTCCAGCACGAACACCCGGGGCTTGGCCGCCGGCTTGTCCTTGTTTTTCTTCCCGGTCTTTTCTGCCTTGCCTTCGGCCTTGCGCAAGGCCTTGAGCTGATCCTTGTCCAGCAACGTCTGTTCGAGGCGCTCACGCAACCCCTTGTAGAAATCGTTGAGTTTGCTCACCTGCAACTGGCCGGTCGACTTGCGCCGCCCCTTGCTGCGCAGCGCAGCAAAACTGGCCAGCACCACCAGGATGGCGATCACCAGCGTCACGGTCTTGGCCAGGAAACCGGCGTACTCGATGAAAAACTCCACAGCAACTCCTTAAATGCGATGCGCCATTGAACGCAGGCGCGTGACAGTCCCAGCATACCCATGCGCCTGCGTCGCGACCAGCCAAGAAACCTATGGTTACCTTGACGCGAGCCAGGCCGGACAAGGCTGCAACAGGCATTTCAAACAAGCGTATGTTTTTTCATTGACAGCTCACCGCCATCCCCATAACCTCGCCAAACCTTCAACGTACCGGGATGACGCGGACGTGGGCAGTATCTATCTGATTCGACATGGCCAGGCCTCCTTTGGTGCGGACGACTACGATGTCCTTTCGCCCAATGGCGTACGCCAGGCGCAAGTGCTCGGCGGCCACCTCGCCGAGCTCGGTGTCGTATTCGACCGCTGCCTCTCGGGCGACCTGCGGCGCCAACAGGATACCGCCGTCGGTGCGCTGGGTCAGATGTCCGCCGCCGGCATGCCGGTCCCCGAATTGGAAATCGATCCGGCGTTCAACGAGTTCGATGCCGACGCGGTCATTCGCGCCCTGTTGCCGGACATGCTCCCCCAGGAACCCGAGGCGTTGCATATCCTGCGCAACGCCGCGCAGAACCGCGCCGAATTCCAGCGTATCTTCGTGCTGATCGTCGAGCGCTGGCTGAGCGGCCAGTATGACCCGCCCGGTCTCGAAAGCTGGCTGGGTTTCGTCGAGCGGGTCCAGGCGGGCCTGCAACGCATCCTGGAGCAAGCCGACAACACCCACAAGATCGCCGTGTTCACCTCCGGCGGCACCATCACCGCCCTGCTCCACCTGATCACCCGGATACCGGCCCGACAGGCCTTCGAACTGAACTGGCAAATCGTCAACACCTCGCTCAACCACCTGAAGTTCAGGGGCCGCGAGGTGGCCCTGGCTTCCTTCAACAGCCATGCCCACCTGCAGCTGTTGAAGGCCCCGGACCTCATCACCTTTCGCTGAGTCCGGATTACTGTAGACCCTTGCTGTACCACCCAAATAAGGATCGAAACCATGACCTCCGTAGCCGACGCCGTACAAGCCATGAAAGCCAAGTTCAACCCAGCCGCCGCTGCCGGCCTGGACCTGGTATTCGGTTTCAACATCACCGATGAAGACAAGCAATACGCCCTGATCGTCAAGGACGGCACCTGCGAACTGCAGGAAGGTGAGAATCCCGACGCCAACTGCACGCTGATCATGGACAGCGAAACCCTCAAGGGCATCGTCAGCGGCGAAACCGATGGCATGCAGGCGTTCATGGGCGGCAAGCTGCGCGTTGAAGGCGACATGATGCTGTCGATGAAGCTGTCCGAGCTGTTCCCGGCCTGAGATTGAGTTCGCCTCCTCGCGAGCCTCTCGATTGCAAACGAATCCCGCCCCCGTGGCGGGATTCGTGTTTTTCCCCCTCCTTGATTTCCCACCGCACACAACCTTGACCCCTGTCAGTTCCCGCTCGTCCTTCAACCGCTAACGTGGCGCTTCCATCAAGGCCAGGGACGGCTCATCGGGAGCCGTGCCTGCTCATCTCAAGGAAGAGAGACTTATGCCCCCACTGAAAATCGTTCTGCTGTCCAGCGCATTCAACGGCTTGACCCAACGCGCCTGGCTGGATCTGCGCGAGGCCGGTTATCGCCCCAGCGTGGTGCTGTTCACCGATGCGGTCTCGGTCTGCCGGCAAATCGAAGAAAGCGGCGCCGACCTGGTGATCTGTCCATTTCTCAAGGACCGCGTACCCGAGCAGTTGTGGCGCAACCCACGGCGCCCGGTGGTGATCATTCATCCCGGGATTGTCGGCGATCGCGGTGCCAGCGCCCTGGACTGGGCGATCACCCGGCAACTCGAACGCTGGGGGGTCACCGCATTGCAGGCGGTGGAGGAAATGGATGCCGGGCCCGTGTGGGCCACATGCGAATTCGACCTGCCCAGAGGCCTGCGCAAATCCGAGCTGTATAACGGCCCGGTCAGCGACGCCGCCATTCGTTGCATCCGCGAGGTCGTGGAAAAATACCGGGGCGGTTGCGTCCCGGTGCCACTGGACTATGGCCGCCATGACGTGATCGGGCGCCTGCAACCGAACATGACCCAGGACGATCGCAGCTTCAGCTGGCATGACAGCAGCGGCTTCATCAACCGTTGCATCGACGCCGCGGACGGTCAACCCGGTGTGCTCGCAAGCCTGGCCGGCGAACAGTTTTACCTGTACGACGCCCATCCGGACGTCCGCCACGGCCTGCCCGGCGAGCTGTTGGCCGTGCGTGACGATGCGGTGCTGGTGGCGACGGGGGATGCCAGCCTGTGGATCGGCGCACTGCGCCGCAAACCGCAACCCGGCGAACAGACCTTCAAGCGCCCGGCGCGCCATGTACTGTCGAACCGCCTCGAAGGCATCCCGGTGCTCGACAGTTCCCTGGCCCGGCAGCCGTTCAGCGACGAGCCCTATCAACCCATTCGTTACCGGGAATGTGGCCATGTCGGGGAGCTGACGTTCGAGTTCTATAACGGGGCGATGAGCACTGAGCAATGCCAGCGCCTGGTGGCGGCATTGCGCTGGGCCAAGTCCCGGGACACCCAGGTGCTGTTGATCCGTGGTGGGCGCGGCAGCTTTTCCAACGGCGTGCACCTGAACGTGATTCAGGCCGCCGCCGAACCGGGCCTGGAAGCCTGGGCCAACATACAAGCCATCGACGACGTCTGCCTGGAGTTGTTCAGCGCCCGGCAACTGGTGGTCAGCGGCCTGACGGGGAACGCCGGGGCCGGCGGTGTGATGCTGGCCCTGGCCGCCGATATCGTGCTGGCGCGCCGTGACATCGTTCTCAACCCCCATTACGCGACCATGGGTCTGTACGGCTCTGAATACTGGACCTACAGCCTGCCCCGCGCGGTCGGTCCGGACATGGCCTGGAAACTCACCCAGGACTGCCTGCCCATCAGCGCGTTGCAGGCGTTGCGCTACGGCATGGTCCAGGAGATCGGCCCGCGTTGCCCCGACGAGTTCGGCCTGTGGCTGCTGCAGCGAGCCAACCGCGCGCTGCTCGATCCGACCTATGAAAGCATTCGGATGCGCAAGGCCGAACGGAGCCTGTCGGCGATCCAGGCGTGTCGCGATGACGAACTCGCTCAGATGCGTCGCGACATGGTGGAGGATCGCCACGGCTTCGCCGATAAGTGCCGTCGTTTTGTCCTCAAGCACAAGGCCTGCGGTACGCCCGAACGCCTGGTTGCACCCTGGGCGCGGACAAGACAGGCCCAAGCCGTCCAGTAATTCCCGGTATCGGGGAAGGCTTGGCAGCTCTTACAATGCCCGCCTCTCCCGCATCGGCCTGAACATGGACATCGACCTCGCCCGCACTTTCCTGGAAATCGTCCGCCACGGCAGCCTCGCGGCAGCAGCCGAAAAGCTGCACGTGACCCAGACGGCGATCACCGCCAGGGTCCAGAAGCTCGAAAGCCAGCTCGGCTGCGCGCTGTTCGTGCGCAACCGTGCCGGCGCGCGCTTGACCGCCGACGGCGAGGCCTTTGTGGTCTACGCCAACCAGTTGGTGCAAACCTGGGAAGCGGCCCGCCGGGACCTGCCGCTGCCCGAGGGCTATCGCAACGTCCTGCACCTGGGAGGCGAGGTCAGCCTGTGCAACCCCTTGATGCTCGCCTGGGCCGGAGCACTGCGCCAGAAGATCCCCGGTCACGCCCTGCGCATGGACATCCGCGACGGCGAGAAGCTGCTGCAACAGTTGGAACTGGGCCTGCTGGATGCGGCGGTGGTCTATCAACCCGAATATTGGCCACGCCTGCAGGTAGAACAACTGCTGGAAGAAAAACTCATCCTGGTGCGCCTGGCCGCCCGTCCCGAACCCTACGTGTATATAGACTGGAGCGCGGACTTCCGGCGCCAACACGACACCGCGCTGCCAGACAAGGCCAAGGCCGCCGTGACCTTCAACCTCGGTCCCCTGGCCCTGCAATACATCCTGGAAAACGGCGGCAGCGGCTACTTCCGCACGCGGGTGGTGCAGAGCTACCTGGACAGTGGAATCCTGGAACGGGTGCCCAAGGCACCGGAGTTCAATTACCCGACCTACCTGGTCTATTCCCGTGATCGGGACTCAGCGGCGTTGCAGCAGGCATTCGACGTGCTGCGAGAAATCGTCAAGACCGGCAGCGATTGGTCGCAGCGCTGGGATCCATTGACCTGACAGCTGCGCAAGCGAGACTTGCCTGGGGTGAGGACCTGACAGGGCCGGGGATTGCTCCCGCTTTTCGGGCGCTGGCGAAGCAGGCGATCTTTCTCTTGCGACTCAATCGCCGGTGGAAAGATCGCAGCCTCGTTGTACTCGGCAGCTCCTACAGTCGCAGCCCAGCGGGAGCAATCCTGGCCACAAAAGCCCTTCGCGATACGAAGGATCGGGTTCTATGGCTCGCTCTGCATGTGATCCACGATCTCGTCCTTGATCAGCAATCGCTTCTTCTTGAGCGTCTCCAAGACGTCAGCGGGCAGAGCGGCGGAGGACGGCTTCTCGGCCTCGACCACCTCGGCATCAAGTTGGGAGTATTTTTGAAGTAACGAGTCGAGCCTTGGATTCTCGCTGCGTTTTTGCTGGATTTGATCTTTTGTGTAGTTGAGATCCTTGCACAAATCGTGAGACACCGGCATGGAACACCTCCTTTGATGGATCGGTGGCAGGCGTCCTTTCAACGCCCGTCGATTATCAGGATGGCCTCTTGAACGGGGTTCTGTCGACCGCCAATCCGACCAGCGGTGACCGTTCGTCGTACCGGATCGCTTGGCAATCAAACCTTTACCTGGGCACAACCCTCCATTGATCAGAGACGACAAGAATCGCTCGTTCAACCTGTATGGAGACTTACTCATGGACAAATTTATCCTGCGTCAACTCGGCCTGGCAGTTGCTCTGAGCACTAGCATGGGCATGGCCTGGGCCGCGACTTCCAACGACTTCGTCGATGACGCGGCGGTCGGTGGTATCGCGGAAATCGAAACCAGCAAACTGGCCTTGGAAAAAAGCCAATCGGCAGACATCAAGGCGTTCGCCAACAAGATGATCACCGACCACACCAAGGCCAACGAAGAGCTGAAGGCGCTGGCGAAAAAACATGACATCGAAGTGCCCGACGACACCACGTTGATGAAGAAAGCCAAGGCGAAGATTCTCGAGGTGCGCGATGAGTCCTTTGATGCGGCCTTCGCCAACAACCAGGTCAAGGCCCACGAAGAAACCATCGCCCTGTTCAAGAAAGAAGCCGAGACCGTTACCGACGACAAGAAAGCTGGCAACACCGAACTCAAGGCGTTCGCCCAGAAGATGCTGCCGGACCTGCAACACCACCTGGATGAAGCCAAGAAACTTCAGGCGGCCCATCCCAGCAAGTAACGGTAAACCCGCCCCTTGAACCGCCATAGGGCTCGCTCAAGGAAAAACGGCGCTTCTCCCAAGAGTGGAAGGCGCCGTTTTCGTACCCCGGCCTTTTTATCAGGCCTCAAGCCCCTTGCGCGCAACCGCAGCACCTGCCTGCAGCGCCCTTCCCACCTGTTCTTCGAAATCCCCCCGGCTCATCACCTGCAAGGCGGCGGCCGTGACCCCCCGGTAAGCCACCAAGGCGTCGATCATCTGCTGGGCGTCGTGGCTCGCCAGCAACTGGCTGCTGTTGACCACGACACTTTTCGCGGCCAACTGTGCGATGTCGCCAGGTATGCCGGCCAGCATCGCCTGGTGGGCCAGCGCCGTCATCAACAAGGCCGGAAAGGCCGGGCCAGTGCCCGAGAGCGCGGAGAGGTAATCAATGAAATCTTCTTTTTCGACCTCAGCCGCAGTGCCCACACATTCGAACAGCTGCTGCACGAGGCTTTTCATCGTCGGCGCTATCGCGCCAAAACCATACCAAGGCGTAAAGGACTGCCCGATTTCCACCGCCGCGTTGGGCATCGCCCGCACGACCGCTGAAGTCGAGGTCTGCGCGACAATCGCCTGCGCCGTGATCCCGGCCATCAGGGAGATCACCGTTTTACCCGTCGCATTGATGCCCAGGCTGGGGAAATGCTCGGGGCGGACGGCGATGATCACCAGGTCGCTGCGATCCACCAGGTCCTGGTTGTCCGTGATCAGGCAAGCACCTTGTTGAGCCAGCGGGTGGTTGCCCGAGCGATTGGAAATGATCAGGTTGCCCGCTGGCACCAGCCCCTTCGCCAGGACTGCCTTGGCAATCGCGCCGCCCAACCAACCGGTGCCGCCAATGATGCCAACGGCCTCATTGATCATCGCCGTGACCTTCGAACGTGTCGGTCAGGGGCACAAAGACCCCGGGCTCTTTTTCGGCATAACCGAACTTCCCGTAGAAACGATCCAGCTCCCGCTGCTTGGGGACCTTGCCGGTGAAGATGCTCACGTAATGCGGGATGCGCTGGAAGCGCACGGTGATCAACTCTGTCGTGTTCATGGTGATGTAGCCGATCTGCGTCAGATAGATCGTTCGCGCCCGGGCATCAGCCCCTTGGTTGTCGTAGCCAAAGCGCTTGAACATGTTCGCCAGGGCGTTCATGCGCTGCTCGTCCACCACAGCCACCTCTTGGGCCACCTCAGCAGACTGAAGCGCCCAGCTGCGCACGGCGAACTCGAATTGCGAGTCGAACAATTGCGGGTTGAGCCAGCACTCGAACACATTCAGGATCGCCTCGGAAATGCTTTCGGCATAGCTTTCACTTTGCCGTATCAGCCCCCCCGTGTTGGTCTCCCGCCAACGCGACAGCAAAGCAGCCAGCAGTTGCTCACGATCCTCGAAAAACCAGTAGAAGCTGGTGCGCGACAAACCCAGGCGCTTGGCCAGTGGCATGACCCGGACCGCATCGATACCCGACTCTTTCAGGGCCACGTAGGCCGCCTCCAGCCAGCCCTCCGGCGAGCCCCGCCAGCCTGCGTCCTGGGCCTTACTACGGGCCTTCCCTACCTGCGGCATCGTGCGCCTCCTTCTTCAAATACGTGATAGAAATGTACTCTGACGACCTTTAAATGTACACACGAGTACATTTTGTTGACTTGACCGTCATGAGCACTTAAAGTCCAGCGTCATGAAGATCCAACCACCGCGCCCATCAAACAAGCCGGGCCCAGGCATGAAACAACATGTCCGTGAGGCGCGCCGGGTTGTATCTCCAAAAAGGCAAGGACTCTAAAACAACAACAACGAGCCGCCATTATGATTTTTTTACTGAACGCCGCTGAAAAAACCTTCGCCATCCGGCCAAAGAATGCTGGAACGCCTGCCGTCGTCATCCCCTTCATCTGTCACCCACTGCCCAAATTCAGATAACTGCCAACGCGAGTTCAGCGCGCAGGCGCCCTGTGCTGCCCGAACGCTTGGCCCACAGATATCAACCATTTGAAGCGAGGTCATCGATGCTCCAGCCAGGACAGAACCTAGCCACCGCCAGGTAATGCATCGCCCAGCGATATCAGGATTTCAAACCCGCCGTGCGATGGATCAGCCATACAGTCCTGTGCCCGGGTGGTTGCGTTCGCGAGTCATTTCTTCCATCAGCCGGATTAGTGATATGTGGATTACACAAGAGAAACTTCCCTTGGGCGAGATCATTGCCCGGTATGTCGATTGGTTGACGCAGCATGGCGCAGACATATTCGACGCTATATCCCTGGCGTTGTCCGGGACCATCACTGCGTTGACGCACGCCCTTCTGTGGTTCAACCCCCTGGCTTTGATCGCGATATTTGCACTCTTGGCTTATTACATCCAACGCAAGGTCAGCCTGACACTTTTCGTCGCCTTTTCATTCCTGCTGATATTCAACCTCGGCTACTGGCAGGAAACCATGGAGACCCTGGCCCAGGTGACATTCGCCACATTCGTGTGCGTGATCATCGGCGTACCGCTGGGCATTGTCGCCGCGCACAAGCCGATGTTCTATACCCTGATGCGGCCGGTACTCGATCTGATGCAAACCGTACCGACCTTCGTCTACCTCATTCCTACCCTGACTCTTTTCGGTCTGGGTGTGGTCCCGGGCCTGATCTCCACGGTGGTGTTCGCGATTGCCGCGCCCATCCGCCTGACCTACCTGGGCATCCGCGACGTTCCGGACGAACTCATGGACGCCGGCAAAGCCTTCGGCTGCTCCCGCCGCCAACTCCTGTCGCGTATCGAACTGCCCCATGCGATGCCAAGCATCGCGGCCGGTATCACCCAGTGCATCATGCTGTCGTTGTCGATGGTGGTGATCGCCGCGCTGGTGGGTGCCGATGGCCTGGGCAAACCCGTGGTCAACGCACTGAACACCGCCGATATCGCCATGGGTTTTGAAGCCGGCCTGGCGATCGTGCTGCTGGCCATTATCCTCGACCGAATCTGCAAACAACGGGAAACCGTGAAAAGAGGTGACGTATGAGCATCATCCGTTTTGAAGACGTCGACGTCATCTTCTCTGCCCGTCCGAAGCCCGCCCTGGATCTGCTCGACCAAGGCTTTTCGCGGCCGGAGATTCTTCAGAAAACCGGTTTGATCGTCGGTGTGGAGAAAGCCAACCTGGAGATCAACAAAGGTGAGATCTGCGTGCTCATGGGCCTGTCCGGCTCCGGCAAATCCAGCCTGCTGCGCTGCATCAACGGGCTGAACACCGTCAGTCGCGGCAAGTTGTTCGTCGAGCATGAAGGACGGCAGATCGACATCGCCTCCTGCTCCCCCGCCGAACTGAAGATGATGCGCACCCAGCGCATCGCCATGGTCTTCCAGAAGTTCGCCCTGATGCCTTGGCTGACGGTGCGCGAGAACATCAGCTTCGGCCTGGAAATGCAGGGCCGGTCGGAAAAGGAATGTCGCAAGCTGGTGGATGAGAAGCTCGAGCTGGTGGGCCTGACCCAGTGGCGCAACAAGAAGCCCGACGAACTGTCCGGCGGCATGCAGCAACGGGTCGGCCTGGCCCGCGCTCTGGCGATGGACGCCGACATCCTGCTGATGGATGAACCGTTCTCGGCCCTCGACCCGCTGATTCGCCAAGGCCTGCAGGATGAGTTGCTCGATCTGCAGCGCAAGCTGCACAAGACCATCGTCTTCGTCAGCCATGACCTGGACGAAGCCCTGAAGCTGGGCACGCGGATCGCCATCATGAAAGACGGCAAGATCATCCAGTACAGCAAGCCGGAAGAGATCGTACTCAACCCGGCCGACGACTACGTGCGCAACTTCGTCGCCCACACCAACCCATTGAATGTACTGTGCGCGAAAAGCTTGATGACCCCACTGGACCAGTGCGTTCTGGCCTGCGAAGAATATTGCCTGGATACGGCTCAAAACCTGTGGATGGTGGTGAACCCGCAGCGTCATCTGACCAGCATTCGAAAAAGCGCCACCACCGCACACGTCCAATCATGGAATCCGACCGAGCGAATCGACACCTTGGCGCGACAACCGACTTGCGTGCCGCCGATCACCACCATGCGCGACGCCCTGCAGATTCGCTACGAAACGGGCCATCCATTGATCGTGCGGGATGAGACCGGTACCGTCCTGGGCATTCTGGGCGACGGTGAACTGTATCGAGCACTGTTGGGGCACAACCTGTCACACCCTGTGCTTGCTGAACCTGCAAGAGAATCTTCGGTGGCTTGAGTCACCAGGCACGGCGTTGGAACACACCTATGCAACCCAGCGATATCGATAAAAAGGTCAAGGGCTATCGGCGGTTGATACCATCGATGACGGCGTTGCTGGAATTCGAAGCCGTGGCGCGGCTGGCCAGTTTCACCCTGGCCGCCCAAGAGCTGGGCGTGACGCAGGCCGCCGTCAGCAAACAGATCCGGTTGTTGGAAGATACCCTGGAGACCAAGCTGTTCCACCGCCTTCATCGGTCGATCAAACTGACGCACGAAGGCTATGTCCTGCACCTGGTCGTCGCCGAGTCCATTCAGCGCATGGCCAGTGTCTTCGACAAAATTGCCGAGGGCATTGGTGAGCAGGAGATCACCATCGCCTGCACGGAAGCGTTTTCTCACTTGAGAATACTCCCCCGGTTGATTGCACTGCGCACCCTGCAACCGAAGTTGAAGTTGCGCTTGCTGACGCAACAAGTCTCGCCCAGTTCATACCGCGATGACGTCGACCTGGCCATCCGTTTCGGCAATGGCAAATGGGAGGATGGCAGTTCGGTTTTCCTGTTCGATGAAGAAGTGTTTCCCGTTTGCGCGCCGGCCTGGCTTGCCGCCAACGCAGCCCCTTCATCCGTTACCGATTTCCTGGACACGGCGCTGATTGATTCGGATTCCACCCTGGAAGGCTGGATGACCTGGAACCGGTGGTGCCGGGAACTCGGCGATATGCGCCCCAAGCTCAACTATTCATTTCGCTGCAGTTCCTATAACGATGCGATCGAGGCGGCTATCCAAGGCCACGGCATTGCACTGGGATGGAGTCGGCTGATCGCGCACCGGCTCAACAGTGGTGAACTGATCAGAATCACGCCCTACGTGGTCAAGCCAAAAGACGCTTACTACCTGGTTATTCCGGCCGGTCGGAAACCTGAGTCCATCACCCAGGCACTGATCGACTGGCTGCGCGATGACAGCCTTCTAAACCATTGATTAAATAGAGGTTAAAGACCACTTTTACGCATAACGCAAAGTTATGCGAGCGTGAAAATAAAGCGCGTTGACGGTCTTATCCCACCTTTCCAAACTGTACTCGCCGCCTGATCAACTTTGCGTTTGAGCGAGACCCACAATGACAATTAATACCGTGAAGACCCACCGCGAACTTCTGACCGACCGCACGCCGGGCCATGGTATGCCTGGCGGTTTGTTCGGTCGCCAGGATATTTTTGAAACCGACGTCGATATCTTTTTCACCCAGCATTGGATTCTGGTGGGGGTCACCAGCGACGTCCCCGAACCCGGTGATGTTTCCACCCTCGATATCGGCAAATCCTCCATCCTCCTGGTACGCGACGATGATGAACATGTGCAGGCGTTTCGCAACGTTTGCCGGCACCGCGGGGCGCGCTTGAAACAGGCTGGCAAGTCAACAGTGGGCATGCTGGTCTGCCCCTATCACCAGTGGACCTACGACCTGGACGGTAGCCTGAAACATGCCGCGCACATGGGCCAGGACTTCGACCCACGCTGTAAAAGCCTGATCCCGGTGCACACTCGGGTGGTCGGCACCCATGTCTTCGTCTGCCTGGGCGACGAACCGCCCGAAGACATCCTGTACCTTGACCAGGTCATGACACCGCGTTTCGCCCAATATGACCTCACCCATTCCAAGATCGCCTACGAATCGGAAATCATCGAGAACGGCAATTGGAAACTGGTGATCGAGAACAATCGCGAGTGTTATCACTGCGCCGCCACCCACCCGGAATTGACCGCCTCTTTCCTGCCCGAAGATTTCGGTTTCTGCACCGACGGGCTGGGGGAAGATTCACTCCAGGCGCTGGCGGAGTATCACCGCCGCAATGCCGAGACCAAGGCCAACTGGGAGCGCGAAGGTTATATCTGCGATGCCGTCGAACACCTGGGCGAAGACGCCGTGACCCAGTTCCGCTCGCAGCGACTGGCCATTGCCGGCAACGGCGAATCCCAGACCCTGGACACCCGCGTAGCGTGCACCCGGCTGTTTGGCGAGCTCACGCGCCGCGACTTGGGCGACGTGCATTTTTGGACACACAACTCGTGGACCCACATCATGAGCGACCATGCCGTAGTCTCCTACATCATCCCTCTGGCGCCCGATAAGACCCTGGTGCGCACCAAATGGCTGGTCCATGCCGATGCCGTCGAAGGCGTCGATTACCAAGTGGATAAGCTGACCGAAGTCTGGGTCGCGACCAACCTGCAGGACGCCAGCCTCGTCGGCATCACCCACAGCGGTACCCAGGATCCTGCCTACACGCCCGGGCCGTTCTCGGCCTTCACCGAAACCTATGTCGACCAGTTCTCTCGCTGGTACGCGGCGCGCCTGGCCGCCCATGGCGTGTGAGCAATGATCATGACGACTTACGAAAACCCGACGCGCCCTGGACATGCCAGCGTGGTCCAGCGCTTTACCGACCCTGCCACCTGGAGCACGTTCGGCGCGCAATGGCACAGCGGCGAACAGAAAACCCTGCAATGCTGCGCTGTGCGCCAGGAAACCCATGACGTCAAAAGCTTCATTTTTCGCTGTGCGGACTTCAGCGCCCTGAGCTTCGAGCCCGGCCAATTCATCACGATCTCGCCGGTGATTGGCGGGCAGACCATTGCCCGCTGCTACACCCTGTCGTCCGCCCCGACCCGGCCGTTTGCCTTTTCCATTACCGTCAAGCGCGTACCGGGGGGCGCGGTGTCGAACTGGCTGCACGACCACCTCAAGCCCGGCGACAACCTGAAGGCCTGCGGCCCGGCGGGCAGCTTCACACCAGTCGGCCATCCGGCGACCAAGTTGCTGTACCTGTCCGCCGGTTCCGGCGTAACGCCGCTGATGTCGATGACCCGGGCCGCCTGCGACATGGCCGGCAACCTCGACATCGTGTTCGTCCACAGCGCCCGCACGCCCGCCGACATCATCTTCCATGGGGAACTGACGCGCATGCAGGCCGCCATGCCGGGGTTGCGGGTCATCAGTGTTTGCGAAGGTCTCGGCGACACCGCTCAATGGCAGCAACCGATAGGCCGGCTCGACTTGTCGTTGTTGAGCCAGCACGTGCCGGACTACAAGGAACGGGAAATCTTCACCTGCGGTCCCCAGGGTTACATGGAAGCGGTCAAGTCGCTGCTCAGGGAAGCGGCATTCGATTTCGTCCACTACCACCAGGAAAGCTTTGACATCGCCGCACTGAATGAAGAACCGTTGATCGAGCAAGCGGCTTCGCTCAATCAACCGGACGTCTTCACCGTGACCCTGTCGCGGTCAGGCAAGACGTTCAGCATGCCGGACAATCAGACCGTGCTGTCTGCCGCCAGGAAAGCCGGCGCGATCGTGCCCTCCTCCTGCAGCCAGGGTATTTGTGGCACCTGCAAGACGGCCCTGCTCCAGGGCACGGTGGACATGCATCACAACGGCGGTATCAGGCAACGGGAAATCGACAAAGGCCTGCGCTTGCTGTGCTGCAGCAAACCCACCTCAGACTTGGTCCTTGATCTTTAGCCTTGCCTCAGGCACCAGCCGCTTGCGCCAGTGGTTGATGACGCCGCTGGCGCAAACGGTCGTCGCCTGATGGGCCAGGCGACCTAGCCGACTTTCACATTCATGGTGATGCGCGCCGTGAAGACTTTCACGCCACCCTCGTCGAAGATCTCGACCGGGACAACCTTGTCCCCCGAGGTCTGCCAGTCGATGTCGCTGCCGTCGGCAATGGCGTGGATGGACGTCTTGGCCTTGGCCAGGTATTCGACGGTCATGCCTTTGGGGATCCAACGAGCCCCGCCAGGGATGGACACCTCGGTCATCATGCCGCCCGCCAGTTCCGCCGCGTTGCACAACGCGATCGCGTGAACGGAGGCCAAGTGATTGGTGATTTCCTTGCGGAAGGGCACCTTCACCTCGCTGCGGCCGGGGGTCAACAGCGAAATTTCCGGGTTGATGGTGGCGAAGTACGGTGCCATCTGGCAGGCCATACTGCTGAAAGCGGACGGACCAACGCTTTGGTACATGCTGAGAGTCTGGCTCATGGGGTATCCCTGGTCAGGTGGGCTGGAGACATGAACAGAACATTACTCTTTTACAGAATATTGTTCTGTTACAGAACAGTATTCTGTAGATGCCGTCCCTGTCAATCGCTCGTGCCGGGCCTTCGTTTCAATTACCATGGCCACTTTTTGCCTGGGCCGAAAAATGGAACCTGTCGATCTCCTCGAGCGCTGCTACCCAGGGCGTCGTGCCGAGTCCAAGCGGCACATCCTTCGATGTGCCCTGGCGCTGTTCAACCAACAGGGCATAGAAGCGACCACCATCGATATCATCCGTGCCGAAAGCCAGATGAGTGTGGGGGCCATTTATCACCATTTCGAAAACAAGGAAGGCTTGGTCGCGGCGTTGTACATGACCGCCCTGGACGATCAGGCGCGGCTCAGGGACAGCTACCTTGGCGCTGTCACCTCGACCCAGGAGTGGGTGCATGCCCTGGTGTTCAGCTACGTGGATTGGGTGGTCAGCCAACCCGATTGGGCGCGGTTCCAATACCAGGCGCGCTTTGCCGTCGCGCGCAGCCGCTTCAACAAACGGCTCGCCGAGGCGAATCTGGCCAGGAACGCCGAGCTCAAGAAATGGTTCAGCGACCCGGCCCACCGGCAGGATTTGCAGGACCTGCCTTTCGAGCTGATCCCGTCACTGATCATCGGTTCGGCGGAGAGCTACTGCCGCGCCTGGCTCTCTGCCCGCGTCAAACGCAGCCCTGAAGGCTACCGGCAGCAGTTGGCCGAAGCCGCCTGGCGCGCCGTTGGCATTCACCCCAGTGCCTCGTCGTGAGCGACTGATCCATCCGAACAGACTCACTGCATAGCTTCCCAGCCTCAGTTACGCAAAGCGACGGCTCGACGGTTCATCAATTTCGTCAAGCGCACCTCTGGGCTCAGCGTTTTTCTGCGATCTATCTCAAAAACGGCCAATAACGGCCGATACCCAGGATAAGACCCCGCCACTTGGGGCGCAGGACAGAACGGTAGGTCAGTCATGACAGAGATTTATTTGCTGATAGCGCACGGCACGGACCAGGGCGAGGCTTACGTACTGGGCTGGTTCGACGACCGGAGCAAAGCCCGGGAAGTGGCCGAGCAGAAAGAATGGGAAGCGTACCGCGCCAGCCTGAAGGAGAAACACCCATGGTCCGGCCACAAGCCGCTGGCACCGGACCAGACGGACTACCGCCGCTACTGGATCAAGACCATTTCAAAATTCGAACATGTGCCAGTGCCAAGGTCCTTTGCGGTCCATTGATCATCACGCATGAATATTCGACGAAACGAGCGCTATCGGTGGCGGTCTAGACGATTAAGCCCATCCGATGAGAGCGTTCTTATGTTGAAATTCCTTGGCGGTACCGTAGGTATCATTTTCCTGATTGGCCTGATCGTTGTGATTGCGCTGTTCAAGTTCATTTTTTGAGCGTGGCAGCGACGACCAGTGGCTTGGCTCTGTAGGAGCTGGCGAAGCCTGCGATCTTTTGATCTTTCGCTTGGGATTCAAGAGTCTGGAGAAAGATCGCAGCCTCGTTGCACTCGTCAGCTCCTACACGGCCGCTACAGGCTCAGTGGGGTTGACTCCGTAAATTCGCGGACCTCATCCTCACCTTTACTTTGGCCTGTAGGGATTCAAAGTTGTCGCCACCCACTGGAACAGTAGGAGCCGACTCCCCCCCGGCTGATACCAAACCACGCAAATGATGCCGATTCTGATCTTTGCGAATCAGTTCTCGTACATATTCACTACGGGTACCGTAACCTCGCTCGCTGACTTGATCATCCACGTAGGATTTGAGAGCGTCCGGCAGGGAGATTTTCAGAGTACTCATGCCTTTGCCTGCTTTGACAAAATTTGCCGAAGTTAACACCCTTGCGCCTGCCTCGCCAATGTCGAGTTCGCTGCAAAACTTGTCGTCTTTGGCCAACCATGAAACGTGCAGATCGCAATGACATGACAGACATAGAGACTGCTATTGCTGACTGGGAACCGCTGAACCTTGAATGGCATCGAGGCTTCGCATTCATGGACGGTGTGCTGCTGGGCGATGGGCAAGTGCCTGATGTGTACATCATGCTCAACCTTCAAGGCACACGACCCAGCGAGTTGGCACAATGTGCCAGCGCGGGGCACTATCCGCCCTCGCCCTTGCTGGCCGGTCAGCCGGTTTGGCGGCATCGACGCAACCCTTGGATCTTGCGCGGCCCCCTGCGTGATTACTACCTGCTTCCGGCCTACCGGGAGCGCCACGGCTACCACACACTTCAGCCCCTGCCGTTTCGGTTCGACAAGGGCCTGGAAAGCCTCGGCCACCAGTACTGGCGTGACGCAACCGGCGCCTATTGGTTCGGCGAGTACGCGATCACCCAAATCCACGAGGCACAACCTAACAGGCTGGCCCTGTTGGCATCGTCCCCAGCCTCGGTCACTTCAGCGTCCGCCCTGTTCTGCGACGGTGCGCATCTCTTTTTGAAGGGGCACATTATCGCCAGCGCCACGGCGCGGGTGCGCTATTGCAACCACCCGTCCTATCGAGTGATCGACGATCAAGTCTATAGGGGCTTCAAGCCCCTGCACCAGGAGGACGGCACGCCGCTGCCGGTCGCCAACCCGGACAACTTCCGGATGCTCGCCCAACGCTGGGGAACCGATGGGCAGTCGATCATCGTGCAAGCGCAGCAAGGCTCGAGCGTTTCATACGAGTACTTCTACCGCATCGACAATGCCGACCTGGCGACCTTCACCGTGCTTAACGAACGCTACGCCAAGGACAAGCAACGCGCCTATTACCTGACTGGAAAAACCATTCGCTACGCGGGCGAGTTCCACCTGCTGCAGTGCTGGCAGCCGGCGTTCGATGAATGCGGTCGCGTGGTCAGCGCCAGCGAATACGAGGATGAGTATTTTGCCGTGGACGACCAGTATGTCTATGCCGCCGGGACCCGCCTGCGCGATGCCCATGGCCCGAGCTTTCGTCACTTGGGGTTCGATTATTACCGTGATCACCAACACGTCTATCGAGGCCGGAAACGCCTCGATGTCGACGTGGAAAGCTTCGTCGTGACCCAGCTCTTTCACCATGACCAGGATTACTCGCCCGTGCTGGCAGGTGACAAGCACGGCCCGCTGGGCTCTGGCGGCATCATCGATGCGGCCATGCAAGAGGCGTGGGCGCCTTACTTCGAAGCCCATCCGCAGTTGGAAGGTTATTGGTGGCACCGTTTGCAGGCACGGCCTGAAGCCGCGCAAGCGCACACGGAAACGCTGGCGCTACAGGCCATCGGTCTCGGTTTCGAACTGGGCGACCAGGTGTATTTCCATGGACGCGTGATCAACGGGCTGGACGCAGCGAGTTTCAAATTGCTGGACACGCATCTGTGCGGCGATGCCAACGGCTTGTATCTGATCCCATTCCATAACGCCGACACGGAAGTCCCCGAACGTTTTTCCACGGAATCGGCGGAACATTTTCGCTCACTCGGCCCACCCTACCTGACCGACGGCAAGACGGTGTTCTGCCACCGGGTTTTTTACCATCCCCCGGAACCGATTCGTAAGGCACAAACGGCCTCTTTCGAGTCCTTCGGGCATGGCTGGGCGAAAGATCAGGACACGGTGTATTACTACGGCGAGGCGAAAAAACGTCTACATCCGTCGGATACCCGCATTCTCGGCACTTACGCCGTAAGCCCTACGCTGATCTTCTCGGAAGGCAAGCCGCTGGACGTGGCGTTCGACCCCGACGAGGTCCGCGTGCCCCATCCCGACTTCCTGCAACTGGGCACGCGCAAGTTGTTCTGTCACCGACGCCCGTTGAGCGCCAAGCGTATCGACCTGGCCACCCTCGAATTTCTGAATGAGCGCTACGCCCGTGACAGGCATCGGGTCTACCATTACGACGGTTATGCGACGCTGAGCGAGGTCGATGAAGCGCAGTATCGGGAATCGCTTGGTCTGCCGGCGTGACCGAGGGTATCGACTGTAACCTTTTCCAGTTGTTCACACGTTTGCTTCATCAGATCCCGCTAAACCAGTTATAGCCCTGATCTTCCCAATACCCGCCTGGATTATCATTACTGACGAAAATCTCAACGATATGCTTGGGATTTTTGAAGCCCAGCTTGGTCGGCACTCGAACCCGGAGTGGATAGCCATACTCCGGCGGCAACGCGATTTCGCCGTAATCCAGTGCCAGAAGCGTTTGCGGATGCAATGCCGTCGGCATGTCCAGGCTGGAGTAATAACGGTCAGCACACTTGAAGCCGACAAATTTAGCCGTGGTGTCGGCCCCAATGTGTTCCAGGAAGGTTTTCAGCGGCACGCCACCCCACTGCCCGATGGCGCTCCAGCCCTCAACACAGATCAGACGCGTAATGTCAGTGCGCTGCGGCAATTTACGCAAACCTTCGAGGGTCCACGGCGCCTTGTCCCGTACTCGTCCGGAGACGGCCAGCGAATAATCGGGCAGGTCCACTTCCGGGATATCGTCCTGACCGTAGAATGCATTGAATGGAAATGGCGTGGTCATTTGCGCCTTGGTGAAGGTCGGCGCCAGTTTCTGCCCGCTGAACAGCCAGGCCTGAACCCGGTCGTTCCAGCGCGACATAGCCCACAGCACCTTATCGACCTGATCGCCGTCCTGCAGGTTACAACCGCTCAACATCGCCATCGCACCGACGGTCAAGCCACCCCGGAGAAAGTTCCGGCGCTGGATATTTTCCAGCTGAAGCTGCTGTGCGGGCTCAAGCTTGATGCGCTGAATCGCGCGCTTTTCGGGCTCAATCATGGTCGGTTTTTCCGCTTTCAATGGGCCGTACGCCACCGGTGATCATGGGCAGCAAGGTTTTCGGCACCAGCATCACCAAAGTCAGATGCACAATCACGAACGCGCCAATCACCGCCATCGCCGCGAAATGCACGTACCGGGCAATGTCGTAACCGCCCAGGAGCGCGACCAGTTCTTGCAGTTGGATGGGCTTCCAGATCGCCAGCCCCGAGACGACGACCAGTACACCTGCCGCCAGCACCATCCAATACATCAAGCGCTGCACCGCGTTGTAAACGCCCTTCTCGTGCACCAGTCGAAAACGCACTGCATCGGTCAAATCATGTTTTAGCGCTGGGAGGCTGATCGGCAACCAATCACGTTTGAAATGGCGGCTGATCAAGCCGTACAGCACATAGACAAGGCCGTTGATGAACAGCAGCCACATAAACGCAAAGTGCCAGGCCAGTGAGCCGCCAAGCCATCCGCCCACCGTCAACGCCACCGGAAACTTGAAGGCGAACAACGGAGAGGCGTTGTAAATCGCCCAACCGCTCATGAACATGCAGGTCATGCCGACGGCGTTGAACCAATGGGTGAAGCGGACGGGCCAGGAATGGATTGATTCTTTACTCATGTTTTTCCCACTCAGAAATCATCCGTGCGCTGGAGCGATGCCGGACCGCGTCGCTCCAACCTGTTCAGGTGATTACATCGGTGGCTGGAACCCATCCTTACCGACGGCAATACCGCGTGCGGTTGTGCCGCCCTCGGCCGGGAACACGACAATTTTCGCGCCTTTGACCAACTCATTGGCTTTGCCTGGTTCTACGTAGGCGATGGGTACATCTTGCGGCACGACGAGTTGCTTCTCGCCACCCTTGTAATTGACGGTCAGCGTGCGGCCATTGGCTTTGGACAATTTGCCCACGGTGCCGTTGGTCATGGTGCCTGTGCTGCCATCCGCATTTTGCCAACCATAGTGACCTTCACCGCTGCCCTTGAGGCTGGACTCGAATACGGTGACTTCCAGCGCCTTCAGCGAACCGTCGGCCTGTGGAATGGCTGCAGAGCCCACGAAGCTGTCGGCTTTGATCGAATCGATATCAGTCTTTGATACCCGGTTGATGCCGGTCTTGTCAGTCAGACCTATGGTCTGCTGTGCGCCGGAACGGGTGGTGAAGGTCAGCGTGTTGTTGTTGACACTTTCGACGGTGCCCCGCAGCGGCTTGATCACCGGCATATCGGCCGCAGTGGCCATGACAGCAGCGCTGAGCATCAGCAAACCGAAGGTGGTGGACAGAGCAGTCTTGAGCTTCATTGCGACAATTCCTCACGGGTTTAAGTGCCGCTATCCTCACCCCCGGATCGGGACCTCACGATGACCGCCGAATGACATTTCTGTCATTCGCAACGACGCCTTTACGAATGACAGAAATGTAACCGACTCAACCTTCTCAGCTGGTTACACTGCAATCCTGAGAGACCGATACCGCGGGTTGAATCCCGTTATAAAAGAGACCCGAGCGCCCCCTGACGATGCATATCCTGCTGATCGAAGACGACACCAAAACCGGCGAGTACCTGAAAAAGGGACTTGGCGAGTCCGGCTACAACGTCGACTGGACCCAGCACGGCGCCGATGGCTTGCACATGGCCCTGCAAACGTCCTACGACCTGATCGTGCTGGATGTGATGTTGCCCGGCATCGATGGATTTCAAATCATCGAGCTATTGCGCGCCAAGCAAGATGTGCCGGTGCTGTTTCTCACCGCTCGCGATCAGTTGCATGACCGCATTCGCGGTTTGGAACTGGGCGCCGATGACTATCTGGTCAAACCGTTTTCCTTCACCGAATTGCTGTTGCGCATTCGCACCATCCTGCGCCGTGGCGTGGTTCGCGAAGCCGATCATTTTCACATCGCGGACCTGGAGCTGGACCTGGTGCGTCGCCGCGTCACGCGGCAGCAGCAAGTGATTGTGTTGACCAACAAGGAGTTCGCCCTGCTGCATCTGTTTCTGCGCCGCGAAGGCGACGTCCTGTCCCGGGCGCAAATTGCTTCGGAAGTCTGGGACATGAATTTCGACAGCGATACCAACGTCGTGGACGTAGCCGTCAAACGCCTGCGCAGCAAGGTCGACCAGCCCTACCCGATCAAACTGATCCATACCATTCGCGGTATCGGCTATGTGTGCGAGGTGAGGCCATGCGGACCCGACGCCAACCATCCCTGACCCTGCGCTCGACCCTGGCGTTCTCGCTGGTGGCCATGCTCGCCGTGGCCGGGGCCGGGTTTTATTTGTACCAGTCGATGAAAGCTTCGGTACTGATCTACAGCGATCATGCAGTCATGGGCCGTCTGGACCACTTTCGTAAATTGCTGCATTACGAACTGGCCATCGAGCAGCTGCGTGACAGCCCGCAGATTTTCAAGAACATGCTCGACAGCGAAGACGATATTTTTATCATCGAGGAGCCCGGCCAGCAGCCGGTGATCCTGGTCAATCCATTGAACGTCACGCTGCCCGATCTGCCCGTGATCGGCCCAGAAGCGAAGCTGAGCGTCAACGACCTGCGCAGCGGCGTGACCGACTCCGGAGCACCGCTGCGCGCCGCCTCCGTACAAACCACCTCGGGCGGGCGTGAAGTTCGCCTGACTGCCGCGCACATCATGGGCAAGGAAATGGCCATGCTCGCGGCGTTTCGCGAACGTATTTACCTGGCCGTGACCTTGGCCTTTCTGCTCACGGCGGTGCTCGGTTACGTACTGCTGCGTCGCGGTCTGCGCCCGTTGCGCAAAATGGCCGCGCATGCGGCAAACATAACGCCTGAGCGGCTCGATAGCCGGATGGACAGTGCCGACACACCGGTTGAACTGCAACAATTGAGTGACGCCTACAACGCGATGCTTGATCGCCTTGCCAAGGGGTATCAACGACTGACGCAGTTCTCCGCCGACCTGGCTCACGAAATACGCACACCGGTGGGTTCGTTGATGGGGCACTGCCAGGTCGCCCTGCGCCAGCGCCGTAGCGAGGATGACTACCAGGCGCTTATCGCCTCGAACCTTGAGGAACTGGAGCGTATTTCCCGGATCGTCGAAAGCATCCTGTTCCTTGCTCGCGCCGACGAAGCGCAATCGCTGGTCGAGCGCCAGCCACTGTCGCTGCATGACGAATCACAGCGCATCGCGGGTTATTTCGAAGGTCTGGCCGAAGAGCGGCATATGACCCTCAAGATTATGGGCGATGGCACCGTGCACGCGGACCCTTTGCTGCTGCGCCGAGCACTGAGCAATCTGGTCGCCAACGCGATTCGCTATGCAGACGAAGGCAGTGAAATTCTGATGCGCGTCGTTGCAGTCGACGGCGGATGCCGAATTGAAGTGGAGAATCAGGGTCCCGTGCTAAGCGACGAAACCCTGCGCAAACTGTTCGACCGTTTCTACCGCGGCGACGCGTCCCGCCACCAAAGCTCCGACTCATACGGCCTCGGCCTCGCCATCGTCATGGCGATCATGCAATTGCATGGCGGTACTGTGAGTGTCGAACAACCCAAGCCCGGGACCATCCGCTTTTCGCTTTTATTCCCCACTGCCTGAGTAATACAACCGGACATCGCTTAGATTTGTGAGAGGCCACCGTCGACCATCAGTTCCACACCGTTGACATAACTGGCGTCAGCGGAGGCAAGGAACAGTGCGGACGACGCTATTTGTTCCGGTTGAGCCATGTAGCCCAGCGGCACGATTTGTCCTACGTGATTTCGGAGGGCTTCGATCTGGCTCTCGTCCATCTTCAGTCCGTTGTCCATCAATGGCGTCCTGGTAAAGCCAGGGCTGAGCACGTTCGCGCGAATTTTTCGGCCTTTGAGTTCATTGGCCCAAGTACGCGCAAATGAACGCACCGCAGCCTTTGAGGCATTGTAAAGACTCAGACCTTCCATCCCGTTGCTGGAACAAATTGAAGCGGTCAGCACGATTGACGAACCATCCTTCATCAACGGCAACAGCGTCTGAACGGTGAAAAATACGCCCTTCACGTTTATATCGAACATGTTGTAGTAAGCGGCCTCAGTCGTTTCGCCCACGGGATTTTTTTCGCAGATACCGGCATTGGCAAACACCGCGTCGAGTTGACCGTCCCGGCCTTCGACCAATGCCTTGAGCGAATCGAGATCGGCCTGCTGAACGACATCGGACACCACTGCCACGGCATTCTCGCCCAGGGCGGTAACCGCAGCGTCCAACGTCGCCGCCGAGCGCCCAGTGATATAGACGCGTTTGGCGCCCTCGGCTAACAGCGCCTGGGCAATCGCAAAGCCGATTCCAGTCGAGCCGCCGGTGACGACCGCTACTTGATTGATAAATTTACCCGTCATGTCTTGTCTCCTAAGGAACGTATCTAGGGTGAGTTGAAGATTTGGCAACTGCTCAGCGCTGGCGTCAGTCACGGTTCGGGCTGATCGAAACGCCGAAAGGAGCAGCCGCTTTTGTTGAACGAGGCATCGAGGCATAAACGGACAGCAGCGCTGAAACGACCAGGCAAGCAGCGATGCCCAGCAGGGTGGCAATGAACCCGGTGGCAAGCGAGGAAGGGCTTTGTGCAGGGGCAGCCAGTGCGTAAAACACCCCACCGAGCACCGCCACCCCAAGCGCGGCGCTGATCTGCAAGGCTGAATTGACTACGCCGGAGATCATTCCCGACCCGCCTGGCGGTGCACGATCTATCACGGTTCGAATAAGGGTTGGCAGCGCCCAGCCCTGGCCAAACCCGAGCAAGCCCACCGCCAGGATCACCAACGCCAATCGAGGGCTCTGCCCTGTCGGCGCCGCTGCGACCGCCGCGCTCAGGATCAGGCATCCCAGGACCTCGAGCATCATGCCCATGGCGGGTACAAAACGGCCGAACAAGCGGATGGCAAAGGGCGTGGTCAAAGGACCAATCAGAAAGCCCACGCCGAACGGGACGAACATCATTCCCGAGGTCAATGGCGTTACACCTAGCGCGTCCTGTAGATAAATTGAAAATGTCAGGAAGAATGCCGATACCACGTAGAAGAACAGTACGCCCGTCAGTCCGGCCACCAAGCCGCGTGCTCGACTGAGTTGCGGACTGACCAAGGGCGTGCCGCCCCGACGCTCCAGCGCGATCTCGTAGCGCCAAAAGGCAGCAGCGGCTAGTGGCGAGCCGAGCAGCAACAGACAAAGCCACCAGGGCCAACCTGCTTCCCGGCCTTCAACCAGCGGTACCACCAGCAGCCCGACCGTCAGCGCACACAGCAGTACGCCAATGCGATCCAGCGGCACCGGAGTTTGGCTCCGGGTATCGGGAAGCAACCGTATCCCGCCCATAAACACAGCGATGACGATGGGCAGATTGATCAAGAAAACTGCACGCCATTGCAGGCCCCAGACATTCATCGATATCAGCCAGCCCCCCAGTGCCTGGGCGACAACCGCCGCGAAGCCGATCGTTGCGCCATACACCGCCAACGCACGCGAACGCTCATGCTCCGGGAACAGGCTGTGGATGGACGCCAATCCCTGCGGTGCCATTGCCGCAGCGCTCAAACCTTGCAACACACGTCCGCCGATCAACATCGTCGGCGAGCTGGCAAGGCCACACATCAAGGAGGCAGCGCCGAAGCCGGCCATGCCCGCAAAGAACACCCGGCGACGGCCAAACAGGTCACCCAGCCGACCGCCCGTGATCAGGAAGACGGCGTAAGTGGCGGCATAACCCGAAATGACCCATTCGACCTGCGCCGGTGTAATCGCCAGGCCGCTACGAATGGAAGGCAACGCCACATTGACGATGAAAAAATCCAGCGGCGGAAGAAAGGCGCCGACAAGAAGAACAGCGAAAGCAAACCATCGGCGCGATTCGGCTGCTGGGGCGCGATCCAGTTTGGATGTCATTGGGCAACTCCAGAAAGATACGACTAGCGCAGGCTGGCTTCATGTTCACTCAGGTGCGCTGCCTGACAGATGAAACGGCAAGCCTCAGGGTTTGTTGCCGTCATTGAGGGTCTATTGTCGAAGTCAACGACTGACGGCGGCACTGCCAGGGATGCACATTCCTCGTGCATTTTTGTAAGGCCGCCACCCGTTATGCGGCGCCCTCAGGCTGGGGCAAAAGCCGACTTGAAATGTTCGCTTCCAGCGATAGGCATATGCGGCATCTTCCGCCCGCTCTGTTCCGCCATGGGGTTGCAACGGGACTGCCGTTGCTGCATCTTCGCCGTTCATTTTTGTAGGGGGTGAGCCATGGACTGGAACGACTTACGCGTCTTTCTGGCGATTGTCCGCACCGGCTCGCTGGGCGCTGCCGCGAAGCAACTGGGCGTTAGCCACCCCACCGTAGGACGGCGGCTTCACGTCCTTGAGCAGCACAGCGGGCAGGTTTTTTTCCGCCGCACCGGGCAAGGTCTTGTGTTGACGGACAGCGGTGAAAAAATTCTGGGGCTGGCCGAGGAAATGGAGCGAAGCGCTCTTTCCATTGAGCGGCACCTGGCGGGCGAAAGCGATCAACCTGAGGGCCTGTTGCGAATTTCATCGGCGGACTGGTTCGCCTGCTATGTGCTCGCGCCTGTACTCGACGAAATGTCGCAAAGGTACCCGCTGATCGTTCCAGAGGTGATCCCCGGGCATCGCCTGTTCGATCTGACTCGCCGCGATGCGGATATCGCCTTTCGCATCGTGCCGTTCACCGAACCGGACATCGTTCAGCGTCGATTGACGACACTCAGCTACGGACTGTACGTTGCCGCGCACTTGCCCTTCTCCCCCTCGGAAGATGGAAAAGGCCTCGGGTTGATCCTCATGAACACGGCGCAAGCTCACTACCCCGACGTGCTTTGGCTACAGCAGATGTTCCCCCACGCCAAAACCGTGTTCACCAGCAGCAGCCGTACCGTTCAGGCGCAGATGTGCGCCCGCGGATTGGGTGTGGCGGTCTTGCCACGGGTGCTTGGCGATCAGTTGACCGCCCTGAGATTGCTAGACGTCGGCAGTGAACCACCCGGACGCGATATCTGGATGGGCTATCACCACGACATGAGGCAGATGGACAGGCTCCGCGCCCTGGCGGATCTCGCGGGTGAAATGATTGGTACGTAGGGTCTCGCTTTGCGAGGGTCAGTCTCAATAAGCAGTGATCGTCCCCCCGGCGATAGCACCCCTCCAGACAACGTTCATCGAAAGCGCAACATCAGCGCCCTCGCCTGCTGCGTTGGCGAGTGCTCGACTTTTAGCTGCTCGCTCGAGCATTTTTTCAAGCCCTGCCGTAGCACAAAGTAAGCGCACAATGATGAACACACTTTCATCGAAAGCACCCTTCGACGCGTCTATTCTGCGGGTTCCGACATAGTGACTACAGGAGTAACCCACCATGTTCTCGCACGAAAGTATCCCGCTGATCATCATCTTCACCATCATGCTGCTTGGCGTACTCGCCGCCGTCCTCCATCCAGTACATGCGCTCGTCACCTGGCTTCGGAGGCGGAATGAAGGGTCTTCCCGTCGGCACGCGCAAAAAAAGATTCGCGTTGAATGACTCCTCTACAGGTCCGGCTATGTCGGGGCGTTCTTTCGTCTGTATGAATCCCCAGTAACATCCCACCTCGCTCCGATAGTAGCCTCTTGCCCTCACGCAACGGATTTCCCCCGGTCTTTTGCCTACAAACCCAAGGACTGGGATTGCGCCAATCTCGGCGCGTTTATGACTTGGAGGTCAATGTGGCAGAAGGTAAACCGGAACCCCGCTATCAAATAGGTCCTGCGCCCGAGCTTCTACAAGAAATTGGCCAAATAATGGTTGCCTATTCCGAATGCGAACGCTCGATCTTCGCCATCTTCAAGGGCGTGATGTCGCTTGACGAGCAGGACGCTTACTTGCTCGTCAAGCATGCGAACCTAAATGCAGAAAAAATGCTCAGCATTATCCGCGTCCAAATTCAGCGCATAAAGCCGGATTGCTTAGAAGGGCCATTATGCGAGGCCCTTGAAATTTTTAAGCGTTCCATCGAGCACAGAAATATTGTTGCGCATTGGCAGTGGGCCTTGACGGATGGAACCTCTGGCTTGGCGTTCAACGCCTTGAAGGCTAAGCCTGGAGAGTTGCTGAATGGACGCTCCTACGAACTTGAAGAGCTAAAGCTCACTGCGTGGCAGTTAGCAAAAGCAGCGATACTCTTAGGAACCGTCGCAGTGAGCATGTTTGAGGTTCGCCGAACCCTGCCCACAAACCCAGGCTGGAGCCCTAACTATTACTCGAACCGAGACAAGCAAGATGAGTTGATAGTGCAGTCCGCCATTGACCTAGTGCGGGAGCATCTGGACCTGATGGACAAATCGATGAATCAGTCTGGGCCGTCAACATCCTAAGAAACACCTCAGCAATGACGTCCTCATCTATAAATCATTAGGGCCCTGTGCCGAACGTCTCTGCATCCTCGCCAGGCAGGGTTTGGGTGAGCCGTCCGGCCAACTTCCATCACGACCAATGTCACCGCGCTGTGGCTGGTCGACCGACCACCCCGAAATCATCGGGTCGGAGGCAATCCCTGACCTGAGTATCAGCGAAATCAACTGGGTAGTTTTGCGTTTTTTTGCGGCACAAAAAAGCCGATCTATTTGATCGGCTTAACTGACTAATTTACCTAGTAAATATGGTCTGGACGGAGTAATTCGAACCCTCACCCATAGCACCCCATCTCCTTTTTCATACTTCTTAAAAGCTTCCAAAATTTTACTTTGGATTTTTCTAAGCTGTATTTACTTGAGTCCAGCGGTGTTCCGCTCTACGAGAGTCCAGTAACGCCCATCAAGAGCGGACGTTTTTGTGGGGGGAAGTAGAGGGAACCCATTTCATAGCCAAAATCACCATCAAACAACTCGAGACACTGACCGCGGAAGATGCCGGCCGACTCACCCGGGTGGATGGCAATCTCGCCGTTCGAATCTCCGTACATGAGGATGGTATATCAGTCAGCTTTTTCTATTGCTATCGCTGGGGCGACCAAAACAAAAAGAGCACGCCTGCGGAACCTAGCCGCGCAATTCCCTGACGGACATCCGCAAGGCCCGAAACCTGGCCCGAGCGCTCACCGATGAGCAGATTAATCCCAAGAACACAAGGAAAACCGCCAAGTCATAGGCACACGCCGCGGCTAGTCGAGAAGAAATGACCAACGCAACAATCCTAGCTTCGGCGAACGGGGCTAGCATCATTGGCTAGTGAGCTTCCACTTCTAGCCGATAGCTGCCCACACTGAATCGCAGCGATCAGCAATGGAGCGGGATGATCTGCGCGCTTCCTGCTGAAAAGCTGCTTTTGATGATTGTAGCTATTCGTGCGCCAGCAAAATTTTCCAATCAATAACGTTCCTCAGCCCATGGTTCTCGTAGGGCAATTATCGGATACTGCCATTGCGCCGGCACCCACTTTCAAGGTTGAAACGACTCATGGCAAGGAAGAAGGCAAAAAACTCCACAAGTAACGGCATCCTGATCATTTTCGCTCTGGCCTTCGGCGCAGTCGCATCGATCCCGAAAAATGCTTGGATCGCCATTGGTGTTACTGCTTGCATTGCCGCGTTTTTTTGGCTGCTGGTTCGTCGCTCAAGGCGACAGGCCGAGAAATTTTCAGTGGCCGTTTCGGAGACGGAACGTCTGCGAGAGCATCAACGGTCAGGCCCCACTTTCTCTATGCGAGAGGTTTCAGGGAGCCATATGGGCACAGAGGAAACCTCTGATTTTTACACTGTCCAACTCGGCTCAGCATCTTCAAAGTCGTTCAAAATTCCAAATGCGAGCACGCAAAAACCTGATGTTCGCTGGGTGCCCGCAAGTGAATCTGTCACCGTTTCCGGTTTTTTAATTCCGGGTGGCATGTTCTATATGGGCAGCGTGCTAGGTGGCCGGCACGATGCCGAAGAACCTTCACTGATAAACCCCAAACTCCGTATCGCAAAGACACACGTCGATCTAGAAGAACGGCTGATGTCCTATTGGCCTAGTTTTCACTCCATCACGTCAGAGGCTCGCCGTGGATACCTTCAATGGCTGGAGGGCGGCCGTCGTTACCCACTGGCAGACACCGGCTACGTATTTTTGTATTTCTATGGTCTAGAGCGTCGAGCACTCGTTGACGCAGTGAGTGACCCGGGCGTTAAGGCTGAGCTTCCTTTGATCGTAGAAGAAGTCCAGCGCCTATTGAGTATCTACGGGGAAAATAGGTCGTTCAGGGGATATGCGGAAGGTTTTCTGGATTACCTGAGCAACACCAAGATCGATCCAGACCTTTACCTTGGCCCACCTCCCAACGTTGTCGCGTATAGCTACGAGATGCCACTGCCACTGCGCGTAGGCCTGGGGCAATTCGCTTCCAACAAGCGCCCCCTTGATGCCGATTGGGCATTAGCCTGGGCGCTAGCTGACCCCAACATCAGCAAACGCACGCCCGTGACTCGCTGCAAGGATGTCTTTTCGAGACTGTTCAAGCTTAAGTACACAAGCGCCCATCCTAAGGGTCTTGTCCTAGCGCAGAACAAGACAAAACTTAAAACCAGCTATCGGCCGGCCTCCGCGGTCTTAATGGCCCCCACGCTTAGCTTGGGTGACCTTCCTGATGTCCTGGCCACGTCAGGTACACGAAAAAACCTGCAGTTGCTGGTTGAGCTATGCACTAGCGAGCTTGAACCCTACAGCCGATATTTGGGCCGCAACCCTGATAGCGCAGAAGCTCTCGAAGGTCTTTTGCAACTTCCCGTCGCTCTCTGGCCGACGGCAGCCCGTACAGAATTGGACGAGCTTCAATTCAGAATTGGCGACGACCTGATTGTCATGAGCTTTGGCGAACTCGCAGGCCGGTTCAAGAGCGCCGGCGCCCTGTCCCGCGACAAAGTACTTGCACTTGCCCGCGCGCTGGAATCGCTTCACATCGGTATTGAACCCGACGTACTGGCTGGCAGTAAGACACCGAAAGCAGAAGATCAAATCGCGCTGTTCGTGACTCAACCAGAAGACGGGTCACTGCGAGCTTCTGCAGCCTACAATGCTGCTTCGGTGACGCTCGACCTTGCTAGTGCTGTGGCTTCTGCCGATGGTGATACCTCCACTGAGGAAGTTACGCTTCTTGCTCAACACATCGACTCCTGGAATCACCTGAGTGTGGCACATCGCAAACGCCTTAAAGCACACCTGCGAATCCAGATCCAGCAACCACCAACGCTGGCCAGCCTAAAGAAAAAACTCGACCCACTAACGGTCGAAGCCAAACGCACGATTGCCAGCTTCCTGGCCCATCTGGCGCAAGCAGATGGCATCGTCAGCCCATTGGAAGTGAAACTTCTTGAGCGCGTTTACAAGGCCCTGCAGCTGGACAGTCAGTTGCTGTACAGCGATCTCCACGGTGCTGCATCTGGAGCAAGTATTGCCTTCGTAAAACCCAAAGCCGGGATTCCTCGTTCCGAGCCTGGAACCCCGATCAACTCCACTGCAAATCAAGGGTTCGTGCTTGATCACGAGCGCATTGCAGAACTGCAACGAGAAACCGCAGAGGTCTCCGCCCTCCTTGCCAAAGTCTTCACTGATGATCAGGTTGACGAACCGGAACAGTTGATCGATGTGGCAGAATCAGTACAAGAATCGAGTGCAGACATTGATGGTCTCGATTTGGAACACTCTGCATTCCTTCGGTTGCTGATCTCACGCCCTGAGTGGAGCCGCTCCGAACTTGAAGCTGCCGCCAGCGACATGGAGCTGATGCTCGATGGTGCCCTGGAACAAATTAACGACATGGCTTTTGAACGTTTCGACATGCCCGTCACTGAGGGTGATGACCCTGTCGAGATCAATACAGACATTCTGGAAGAGTTAGCCCTATGAGCACTATCAGAGCCAAGGATCGCGATGCGGTCATCCAGTCGCTACGCGCAGGCGTCGTTCCTCGCATGGGCCAACACCTGATTCAGGTTGGCCGGGTAGGCGAACTAGATGCACTGATCAAGGACGTCAATCGCCTGGTTGAAAGTGGATCGGCATTTCGAGTCGTCATTGGCGAGTACGGTGCAGGCAAGACGTTCTTTCTGAACCTGGTACGAGCCATCGCTATGGAGCGTAAACTTGTCACCATGCATGCCGACTTGAACCCAGATCGCAGATTACATGCCACGGGTGGGCAAGCACGCTCGCTTTACTCCGAGTTGGCTAAAAACATGTCGACGCGTACGAAGCCCGACGGTGGGGCTATGCAAGGCATTGTTGAGAAATTCATCTCTCAGGCCAAAACCGAAGCCAAGGCAGCGGGTACGGACAGCGAGACTGTTATTCGTGCTCACTTGGCCGAGCTGACCGAGATGGTCAACGGGTATGATTTTGCGGAGGTGATTGCCGCCTATTGCCGAGGTTTCGAAGAAGGCAACGAGCAGCTCAAGGCCGACGCCATCCGTTGGTTGCGTGGAGAGTTCACCACTAAGACTGATGCCCGAGCAGCCTTGGGCGTACGAACCATCATTGATGATGCTTCCGTCTACGATCAGCTCAAGCTCCTGTCGAGATTCGTCAGACTTGCAGGTTTTGGCGGTCTGATGATCTGCCTCGACGAACTGGTCAACCTCTACAAACTGGCCAATACCCAAGCTCGTAATGCCAATTACGAACAGATCCTCCGTATCCTCAACGACTCTCTGCAGGGATCGTCCGAAGGGCTTGGTTTCGTTTTAGGTGGCACGCCTGAGTTTTTGATGGACACTCGTCGGGGGCTATTCAGCTACCCTGCCCTGCAATCTCGATTGGCCGAGAACTCGTTTGCGAAATCAGGATTGGTGGATCTGTCTGGGCCGGTGATTCGTCTGACCAGCCTGACCCCGGAAGACTTCTACGTACTGCTTCAGAAACTTCGTCATGTATACGCTGGTGGAGATGCTGAAAAGTACTTACTGCCCGACGAGGCGCTCCCATTGTTTATGGCGCATTGTAATCAGCGTTTGGGGGAGGCCTACTTCCGTACGCCCCGCACCACGATCACAGCGTTCATCAACCTGCTAGCCATCTTGGAGCAAAACCCAGGCGCCGATTGGCGGACGCTGCTTGGAGCTGTCGAGGTCGCTCGGGACTCAGGCGGCGAAGACGATACCAAAGTCGATGCGGACGATGAACTTGCCACCTTCACACTCTGAGTCATCGGGTTTCGACCAACTTGACTCCCGAATCCAGCGATGGATTTGGGCGGAAGGCTGGACTTCTTTGCGCGACGCCCAGGAATGGGCGGTTCCTGTGCTGGTGGATGCCGATCAGGATGTCATCATCGCCGCAGCAACAGCAGCTGGCAAAACCGAGGCTGCTTTTCTTCCCATCCTCACCAATCTGCTGAATCATGATGACCCACCTGGTTCGGTGCTGTATATCAGCCCACTCAAGGCCTTGATCAACGACCAGTGGGACAGATTAAGCCGTCTTTGTGAGCAGCTTGAGATTCCCGTA
This sequence comes from Pseudomonas sp. R151218B TE3479, assembly GCF_053629195.1. NCBI lineage: Bacteria > Pseudomonadati > Pseudomonadota > Gammaproteobacteria > Pseudomonadales > Pseudomonadaceae > Pseudomonas > Pseudomonas sp. R151218B TE3479. The sequence continues at coordinate 3,404,110 of NZ_JBRJHV010000001.1, read as the reverse complement.
GTGGCTTGGCATGGAGACATCTCCTCAAGCAAAAAACATCGTTTCTTGAAGTCCCCTGAGGGGGTGCTTCTGATCACTCCTGAATCCCTTGAAGCCCTGTTCGTCAACCGCGGTTCTAGTCTTGGCGGGGCATTCCAGCACCTGCGTTATATCGTCGTGGATGAGCTGCATGCGTTTATCGGTAGCGAACGAGGCAAGCAACTTCAGTCGCTAATGCATCGGGTTGAACTTGTTGCCGGCCACCGTCTCCCTAGAGTCGGGCTCTCAGCCACCCTCGGCGATATGAAGATGGCGTCGGAGTTTTTGCGTCCAGGAAATGCCGATGGCGTTACCGTCATTGAATCTAAAAGCTCCAATCAGACTCTCCAGGTGCAAGTTCGTGGTTACATTCAGCCACCCATGAGCGAGCTCAAGAAGAAGCCCATAAAGCTTTCTGAGCAAGAGGGAAATGAAGACGAGACAGAGAACGAGGCAAGCCCAGACTTCGCGATCGCTGATCATCTTTACAAGGTGTTACGCGGCAGTAATAACCTAATTTTCCCAAACAGTCGGTCGCAGGTTGAATGGTACGCAGATCAACTGCGTCGGCGCTGCGAGAGAGACGGCGTGCCTAACGAATTCTGGCCTCATCACGGTAGCCTTTCAAAGGACTTACGTGAGCAAGCTGAGCATGCTCTCAAGGCAGGGACTCACGCGGCATCCGCGATTTGCACTACGACGCTTGAGCTCGGCATAGACATCGGCAGCATCAAAACAGTCGTGCAGATTGGTGCCCCACCATCGGTAGCGAGCCTGCGACAACGTCTAGGGCGATCGGGAAGGCGCCCAGGAGAAAAAGCAACGCTGCGCGTTTACTGCAAGGAATCGCCACTCAAAGATGGATCGAGCCTCTCGGATCAACTGCGCCAAGGCTTGGTCCAAACCATTGCCATGGTTCGATTGCTGGCCAAGGGGTGGTTTGAACCTCCCAGGGCTCAAGGCATTCACGCATCCACCCTTGTTCAACAATGTCTTTCAGTGATTGCCCAGTGCGGCGGTGCATCTGCCGCAGATCTCTGGAAAAGTTTGATTGCTGAGGGAGCATTTCCAAAAGTTGAAAAACCAGACTTTGTGAAGCTGCTCAAGGCGCTCGGAGAACACGAGCTCATTGTTCAGGACAGCTCAGGATTGCTGCTTCCTGGGACGGTTGGAGAGCGATTGATCAACCACTATGAGTTCTACAGCGCATTCACCAGCGACGAAGAATTTCGCCTTGTATGCGATGGTAGGGCACTGGGATCTGTGCCGGTAAGCCGTCCACTAACCAAGGATCAGCGCATTATTTTCGGAGGCCGGAGGTGGCAGGTTCGTGATGTTGATCTCCAGGCCAAAGTCATCATCGTTTCAGCCGCACGCGGTGGTGCCCCTCCTCAGTTCGACGGTCTGGGTGCGATGGTGCATGACAACGTACGCCAAGAAATGCGAGCCGTCTTGGCAGACACACTCCCCTGCCCCTTTATTGATCAAGGGGCTCAAGAGCTTCTCGACGAGGCTCGAAAGACATTTGTTTCGCTGGGCCTTGGTAAGCGCTACATAGTTGAGTCGGGCGGTAAGTGTTATCTGATGAGCTGGCTAGGTGATCATGCCAACGATGCACTGCGCTTGTTACTCAATCATGTCGGCCTTTCTTGTGATAACGCAGGCCTTGCCATTGAGGTTGACGCCGACATCGGTCGAACCCAAATGGCGCTGAAGGAAGTCGGAAGCCTGGATGCCGCTGATCTAGACTCGATACTTTCGGAAGTAGAAAACATGCTGCGCGAAAAGTGGGACTGGGCGCTGCCGCAATCCTTGCTGATGAGGTCGTTTGCTTCCATATCGCTCGATATCTCGACCGCAATTCTTTTTGCACAGAGTCATTCCGTGGAAAAATAAGCGGAAGAAACTGCGCTGAATTGCGCCGACGCAACTACGCGCGAACACTGCAATGATCACTACCGGCCCCGCTGCGCTTAATCCTGGTCTGTTTACACGTATCGTAAACCACGGTGCCGACGACACACTTAACGTCTAACTTCTACCTTGTAGAACAAACTCTCCATCATCAAGCGGCGCCGATCGGACATCACTGCACCTTGAATTTGACTCGCCAATCGCACGTAAATTTTACACTCTCGCTGCTTGGCTAAATCAGAGATGGGGCGCGCCGCCTGAAGAAAATCCTCGTACGAGCGAGTGGTGTTTGCCATCAACGCAGTGAAATTTGGCAGCGCTTCGGCATCAGCCTGTCGTGTTGGCGGCCAGGCAGGTTCAAAGCTCAGTGAGTCCTCCTTCAAGTACACTGTAAGGAACATCTCTGCCTTGCCGGCTTCGTTCGCCCAGCAAGGCGGCAGATCGCCTCCCTTGCCCTTGTTCAGCTTGTTTTGTAGAAACTGAACCTGCCCTTTCAAGTCATTGTTAGTTTTCTGTAGCGTTGTTGGATTTACACCTTGCTTCTCGGCCTGGGTATAAGCTTCAGCATTCTTCACAATTTCCGAAATCTGCTCCGACGTCGGATTACCTTCTTGCCCCAACGCGGTCTTCAACAATTGCTCAGTTGCCTTGAGAGCACCTATTCGTTTGATGACGTCCGTAGGCTGAGCATCCTTTTCCTCGTCAGGATTGACCACGAGCTTTTTTAGCTGGTCATAGGACATCATTGTTTCAAGGATTAGGCGCTTGGCATCTTCACTCTTATTTTTGCTACCAGCCTCCTGCAAAGCCTTATCGATAGCTGCGAGCGCAGTAAGCTGTTCATCTTTCTGAGTCAGTAGCACCTTGAGACGGCCAGCTTCCTCTTTTGCCTTGGAGGCATCGACGAGCTTCGAAATGATCTCGTCCGGATTTTTCACCTTAAGGGAAACCATTCGCGCCTTGAGTTCATCACTCGCGAGCTTGATAGCCTGTTCACGCTCATCGAAATTTTGATAGGCGGAGATTTCGCGCGCCATCTCTCTATTCTTATGCGTGAGCTCCCAAACCTTATACCCCATCAGCAAGAGCAGAATGAAACACAAAATGATCCAGATTTCGGTAAGCGACAGCTGAAACACCTGATCATTTTTAGAACTCATCAGGCAGTTCTCACATCAGCCGCAGTCACGTTGTCGAGTGCCAAAGTCGCATTGGCAATCGATTCGAGTGATGGCCCAGATGCTTCTTCGCTAACGCCTAGGGCACGCATTTGGGGATTGTTGATGAGATCAATCTTGCCCATCAGCTCATCCAGCAATTGAGAATGGGATGTCTCGATGTTGCGGTTGTTCGATTCAACACTGGCAGCCAGTGTCTTATGCATATCATTACTGGCTACGACAGCCTCTATCAACGGCATCAGCGTCGAGCGTAAATTTTCTGCAAGGGCTTCATTATTTTTAACAGCACAATCACTGACGGAATTTAGTGCTCCCACCACTTCATGACTCAAACGCTCCACAGTAGTGTTGTCTCTGACCACGGTGCGCAATTCTTCAAGCTCCTCGACAATTTTCGCGAACACCTGTTGGTTAGTTTTCATGTCCGCCATGAAGTCCTCTCGTTGATCCTCCAACGAGTCCAGATAGTCCTTTTGAATACGTTCCACTCGATCCATGACGTCACTACCCTGTGACTTCATCGATTCCGCCAAGCGCTCCTGGCTTTCTATGATCGAACCTACCGCAGCGACGGCCTGCCCTATCGTTTCAGTTTTTGTGTTCAAGCTGCGAATCGCTGTGCCTACCATCCGAGCGGCAGCCTTGACGTCGAGGGCCAATGTTGAGACCCCTTCGTTCAGGGTATCGGTGGTTCCGGACAGCGTATCAATAGCGGGGTTAAGTTTTTGAGCGAACAGGTTATCCGGGAACAGGGTTTGATCGAGTCGCGCCTGTGCTTTTTTACCGAAATCGAGTGCATGAGACTCCATGCGATCGAGCGTCTGCTCGCTCTTCTCGGAAAGACCATTGATGGTGGTCAGTAAATCGGCGCTGGCGTCGTTGGCTTGTTTAAGGATGCTCTCGAAAGCTTCATTGCTTTGACGGGTAGCGTTGGCGAAAAATACATCCATAGCATTGGTACTGTGCTGAGAGATCGCGGTGATTTGCTCATGGACGCTCTGCACTGCTTCCTTGGACGCGGCCATAACTTGATCTCTGAACACCTCCAACTGCTGACTTGCGGCATCAAAAGACATGGTCAGGTTTTCAGCCGATTGAACCGCGCGCTCTTCAACACTCCTGACTGCGTCATTTGTATCAACTTTGAAACCCGTGTGTAGCACCCTGGCCAGCATACCAATGGCTGTGCTCACCATCGCGGCGCCAAACCGAACGGCCATTCCATTGAGATTCTCACCAATGGAATTAATATCGAGGAGACAGATAATGATGCTGCCAACAGTGAACAAGAACCCCAGGTAGTACACCGAGTCCGCAAATTTCGCGAGGGTGAGCTGGACGTTCCACTTCTCCCGTACGCGGTAACCTACAAACCAATAACAACACATCACGAGCAATGGAAGCACAAAGCCGAGCCAGAAAGGCTCGTTGAGTAGGAGGCTGGTTACGGCCAAAGTAGCCTTGAGTATTACCGCCGCAATGAAGTAGGTTTGCACCCGGCGCACGTGCTTGTTGAAGTCCAATTACAGCCCCTCCATTGCAGTAATTCCCTCAACCGAAGCCCCGTTGGCCTCGAAATATTGAGCCCAGAAATTGCCAAGCTCGTTGGTTTGTGGCGTTTTCTGCTCGTTTGCCAGCAAATTGATGGACACGGTGGCTCCGTTTAAGCCTGGCGCTTGGGCGTTGCGACCATAAGGAGAATTGGCAAACTCTGCATAATTGTGTCGTTTATTTTTGTACATTGAGAAATCAGGCATGTTGGCCAACATGTCCGAGTAGATGACAAGCTTGCGGTCACCTTTTACGTTGGCATGATCGAACCCATTGATGCCTACCAGTTGAAGCATCTGAAAAATGGGTGACAGCTTGCTGTGTTCGTCGAGTGGGATATGGCGCACAACGGCATCGAGCGGCTTGGCGAACTTTTCATTGAAATCCCTATCAACAAACTTCTTGGTCGCCGTGAGTTGACTGCGATCGCCCCACTGACCAGGGTTGCAACGTTCGAAGATAGGCTTTTCGTTTTGCTCAAATTTTTCCCCGAGCAAAAACACAGAAAGCAGGTGCCCTTCAGGCACCTCGTTCACCACCATCGTCTTGAGCCGCTGGGACAAAGCAGCCTTCTGGGTGAAAGGGAACGGCGAGGTGTTATCAATTAACACGACATATTGGCCTTTAGGGCCGTTACTGGGGCAAAGGGTCTCCTTGTCCAGGGTTTCGTGGTTCATTTTGTAATAGCCAATCCCGCCGAGCACCAAGGCGACTGCAACGCCAATCACGCCGCCCCAAACCCATTTCCCGGTGTTACTTTCACGCTTGGCATAAACCGACATCACAAATCCCCTTATACCAAATCCTGGAGCGGCTGAAGCTGGTTGTATTGCTGATTGAACGAGGATTGGACTCTTGCCCGGATCGGCTCAACTTCAGCGACCAATTCACGCAGAAGCTGCTCCTGTGCATCCAGTCGCAACTCATCCTTTTGAACACTGAAATCCGGCATGTCCAGGGGGCCAAATGTCACTGGATGGTCGAAATAATCAGGTGGTTGAACATCCGTAGGGCGCGCCATCATATTTTCGTTCTGGTAGTAGCGGGTTAGGCTCTGCAGCGTTTCATCGGCCATGACCAGCGTTTCGGATACCTGTTTTTTCACTATCGACTTCTGGTTCATATTGAACTTGAAAGCTTTGATCGCCTTTTCAGCTGCCTGCACGCCGCTATCGATTTTCAACAACACTTCGGCCTTCTCGACTTCCAGCCTATCTCGCAAGCCTTCGATCAATTCGATATAGCGGCGGTGAGCCTCAGCATATTGACTCCATACCCCCGCATACCCCGGATAGCGATCCGTGAAGTTGTAGCCCTCCCAAACGCCGACACAGCCAAACACAATCGTCCCGAAGAACAGAATCAATGACTCGAAATCCTGAATGGGAAATATGCCTGTGCGAAGGCTTTGCCAGACCAGAGGGAAGGCGTTTTGACTTCCGCCTTCATCCACGGCCAGCACATAACGGAAATAGGAGATCAACACCCCCAATCCAATCATGACGGCTACTGCCAAAGCGAAAGAGACCCAGCCCCAAAACTTGCGTGTTCCCCTGACGTGGTTCTTGTTTCTGAAACCAAGCCCCGCGAGAAAACACGCAAGTACGTTGAAAAACGACAACATGAAGGCCATCGTAAAACCGCTGAGCAAACCCCCCTCCAGTCCTGAGCCGAAGAACGTGGCATTTAGCGCGCCTTCTAGGACGCAACAGCCAAGCACGACCATCAATTTGAAAAATTGGCTACCACCAGTGGGGCATTTTGCAGGGATGCTGGGCAGGCGGTTTTCGCTACGAAAATCGCTGAGGATCTGAAATTTTGTTTTTGTGTCAGCTGCGAAATCCTTCATACGCCCGTCTTCACGAGTAAGGTGATGATCGGACGCACGAACAAACTCGTTCCCTAACTCGATGGCGCGGTTCATATCCAGCGTAATGTCGATCGAGTCCAGGCGATTCTGAATTTGCTTAACACGCTGCTCGCCATACTTCACCGTTTGCTCTCGCATCCGGCCAAGCTCCGCACGGATGGCGTGCTCGGCAGCGGTTAATTGCGTATCGCCGCTCCTCGGGATGCCTTTCGCGCCGTGTTCTCTAGCGATTTTTTGAAGATCCAGCTTTTTCTTGAGCTTCTCAGGGTCAATCTTCGGAATGAGCGGTTCGCTATGCTCTGTTTCCTGGCTCGAAAAAAGGGAAGCAATAAAAGCAAAGAATCTTTTGAAAAAATGCATTGAAGACATCCATGCGCTTTGTTAATCAACGATTTATGACATTCATATGCGCAAGCGTGCTACGCAGCCATGAATTGCCGTTTTTATCGTTCTGGAGGGTGAGTTCAGGAGGAATCGTCGTCCGTAACGTGCAGCCGTATCAAATAGCCATCAGGGTGGCGAAATGATGACTGCACCACTGCTCCTTAGCAAGCAGGAACGAGTAGTTGCGGACTAACGGCCGGGCTAATAGGCAGCTGCTAGTCAAGGCAAGAATTCTTACTCGGCTGGAGGCCCAACCAGGTTGGATCATCCGCGCAGTACTAGAAGGGTCCGAACTATTCGCCAAGCAGCCTCAACTTGTAGGCCGCTGCCACGCCTTTGAAGCTAGATTGTTCATGATGGACTATGACCTACGCAGTCTAGTCCCCCGACGGCTATACGATCCCAGAGCCGCCCAAGCCTAACTACCGGGTATGCAGGATGACCCGAGCGACCTGAGATAAACAAGCTGATGGTTGACCTGTATGTAGTTCTCAATCAGCCAAAAAAATAACCTTAAACACTCAAAAACGTTAGGACCTGAAGAGGAAGACCAAACAACATTGGTAAAGAGACCACGCGTGAGCGCCAAAGACTGCGTCCGCCCACGCGGAAGCCGCGAGGATTCCACCCAGAGCCAGCTGTTTTGTGGGGGTAACAACTACCAAACATAAAAAAGGGTCGCGAGATAAAATCTCGCAACCCTTTGAATTATATGGTCGGGACGGAGTGATTCGAACACTCGACCCCTAGCACCCCATGCTAGTGCGCTACCGGACTGCGCTACGCCCCGACTAGGCGTGAATCTTGTTCCGCTTCTCAACGGAACGCTCAGGAATATATCGCAAGCTTTTGAAAACTGGAAGTATTTAAAGCAGAAATTTTATTTCTTGAGCACCACCAGCACATCTTCAAGCTCGGCGATCATCTGGCGGATCATTTGTTTGTACTGGGTTGTATCGTCCTTGGCCTCATCACCGGAGAGGCGCAGGCGTGCGCCGCCGATGGTGAACCCTTGGTCGTACAGCAGCGCGCGGATCTGCCGGATCATCAGCACGTCTTGTCGCTGATAATACCGGCGGTTTCCGCGGCGCTTGACCGGGTTGAGTTGAGGAAACTCCTGCTCCCAATAGCGCAGCACGTGCGGTTTTACCGCACACAGCTCGCTGACTTCACCAATGGTGAAGTAGCGTTTGCCCGGGATGACGGGTAGTTCGTCGTTATGACTTGGTTCCAGCATAAGCCTCAACTCGGGCCTTCAACTTCTGCCCTGGACGAAAGGTGACCACACGGCGAGCCGTGATCGGGATTTCTTCTCCCGTTTTCGGATTGCGGCCAGGCCGCTGGCGTTTGTCCCGAAGGTCGAAATTGCCGAAACCGGACAACTTGACCTGTTCGTTGTCTTCCAGAGCGTGCCTGATTTCTTCGAAAAACAGTTCGACCAATTCTTTGGCCTCCCGTTTATTCAGGCCCAGCTCCTCATACAGACGTTCCGCCATCTCAGCTTTCGTCAGAGCCCCCATACGTCACTTCCTTAACGTGGCGTTCAACCTGTTTTCGAGCGAGGTGAGGATATTCTGCGTTGCGGTATTCACCTCATCGTCATTAAGAGTGCGCGATGGATGCTGCCAGGTCAAGCCAACTGCAAGGCTTTTTCTATGCGGATCAATACCTTTACCCTGATACACGTCAAATAGCCTGAGGTCCGTCAGCCATTCGCCTGCATTTTCACGTATTACGTCCAGTACAGCACTGGAAGCAACGTCACGGTCAGCCAGCAACGCAAGGTCACGACGCACTTCAGGAAAGCGCGATAACTCCTGGAATTTCGGCATTTTCCCTTGGGCCACTTCGGCCAGAACCAGCTCGAAAACGAAGACTGGACGATCGAGGCCCAGGGTTTTCGACAGTTCCGGGTGGATGGCACCGACATAGCCGACTTCACGCCCGTCTCGTTCGATGCGTGCGGTCTGCCCCGGATGCAGCGCCGGGTGCTTGCCTGGTACGAAAGTGAACGCGTCGAGCGCTCCGGCGAAACCGAGCACGGCTTCCACGTCAGCTTTGACGTCGAAGAAATCGACGACATCGCGACCTTGCGCCCAGCCTTCCGGCAAGCGACTGCCGCAGACGACACCGGCCAGCATCGGCTCTTGCTTCAAGCCGTCCAGTTGACCGACGAAGCGCAGGCCGCTTTCGAACAGACGCACGCGATCCTGCTGGCGGTTGAGGTTGTGCTGCAGCGATTTGACCAAACCAGGCCACAGGGACGAGCGCATGGCCGCCATGTCGTTGGAAATCGGGTTGGCCAGCAACAGCGGCTCGACACCAGGGCTGAACAGCTCGAACTGGCGCGGATCGATGAAGCTGTAGGTGATCGCTTCCTGATACCCACGAGCCACCAGCAGGCGGCGCAGTTCCGGCAGGTCGCTACGGGCTTCGGCCTTGGCCTGCGGGGCCAGGCGCGCTTGCGGGTAGCGAACCGGCAGACGGTTGTAGCCATACAGGCGGGCCAGTTCTTCGATCAGGTCGACTTCCAGGCTGATATCGAAGCGATGGCTTGGCACTTCGACGCGCCACTGCCCTGCCCCATCGGCGCTGATGTTCAGGCCGAGGGCGCTGAGCAGGCGTTCGACTTCAGCCGGGGCCATTTCCATGCCCAGCATCTGGGTGATGCGCTGGGCACGCAGGGTGACCGCGTGCAATCTTCGGCAGGTGCTGTTCGCTGACGGTCTCGATGATCGGGCCGGCTTCACCGCCAGTGATCTCCAGCAGCAGGCCAGTGGCGCGCTCCATGGCTTCACGGGCCAGTTGCCAGTCCACGCCACGCTCGTAGCGGTGCGAGGCGTCGGTGTGCAGGCCATAGGAACGCGCCTTGCCGGCGACGGCGATCTGGTCGAAGAACGCGCTTTCCAGGAATACATCGCGGGTCGTGGCGGATACGCCACTGTGCTCGCCACCCATTACGCCGGCAATCGCCAAGGCGCGGACGTGGTCGGCAATCACCAGGGTGTCGCTGCGCAGGGTCACTTCCTGGCCGTCGAGCAGCACCAGCTTTTCACCCTCTTCAGCCATGCGTACGCGGATGCCGCCGTTGATTTCGGCGAGATCGAACGCATGCAGCGGTTGCCCCAGCTCCAGCATCACATAGTTGGTGATGTCGACAGCGGCGTCGATGCTGCGCACGTCGGCGCGACGCAGACGCTCAACCATCCACAGCGGTGTTGGCTTGGACAGGTCGACGTTGCGGATCACGCGGCCCAGGTAACGCGGGCAAGCCGCCGGCGCCAGGACTTCAATCGAACGCACTTCGTCATGCACGGCCGGCACGGTCGCGACCACCGGACGCGTCACGGGGGCGGCATACAACGCGCCGACTTCGCGGGCCAATCCGGCCAGGGACAGGCAGTCGCCACGGTTCGGCGTCAAGTCGACTTCGATGCTCGCATCGTCCAGCCCCAGGTACTCACGGATGTCCTGGCCCACCGGCGCATCAACCGGCAGTTCCATCAGGCCATCGTTGCCCTCGCCGATCTGCAGTTCGGCCTGGGAGCACAGCATGCCGTTGGACTCGACGCCACGCAGCTTGGCTTTCTTGATCTTGAAATCGCCCGGCAGCTCGGCACCGATCATGGCGAACGGGATCTTCAGGCCTGGGCGCACGTTAGGTGCGCCGCAGACCACCTGGAAAGTCTCCGCGCCATTGCTGACCTGGCAAACCCGCAATTTGTCAGCGTCCGGGTGTTGCTCGGTGCTCAACACCTCGCCCACCACCACGCCGCTGAATTCTCCGGCGGCCGGCGTGACGCTATCGACCTCAAGACCGGCCATCGACAGGCGAGCGACCAGCTCGTCCCGGCTTACCTGCGGGCTTACCCAGCCGCGCAGCCATTGTTCACTGAATTTCATCCTGCTCTCCTAATAGATTCGTTACGGACTGCGACCTAGCGGAACTGCGCAAGGAACCGCAAGTCGTTGTCGAAGAACAGGCGCAAGTCATTCACACCGTAACGCAGCATGGCCAGGCGCTCGGCGCCCATGCCGAAAGCAAAACCCGAGAATTCTTCCGGATCGATACCGGACATACGCAGCACGTTCGGGTGAACCATCCCGCAGCCCATCACTTCCAGCCAGCCAGTCTGCTTGCAGACACGGCAACCTTTGCCGCTGCACATCACACATTCCATGTCGACTTCAGCGGAGGGCTCGGTGAACGGGAAGTACGAAGGGCGGAAACGCACCGCCAGTTCTTTTTCGAAGAACACCCGAAGGAATTCTTCGATCGTGCCTTTCAGGTCGGCGAAATTGATGTCGCGATCGACCAGCAGGCCTTCGACCTGGTGGAACATCGGCGAGTGGGTGATATCGGAGTCGCTGCGGTACACACGGCCTGGGCAAACGATGCGGATCGGCGGCTGCTGCGATTCCATGGTGCGGACCTGTACCGGCGAGGTATGGGTGCGCAACAGCATGTTCGCATTGAAATAGAAGGTGTCATGCATCGACCGGGCCGGGTGATGGCCTGGGATGTTGAGTGCCTCGAAGTTGTGGTAGTCGTCTTCGACCTCAGGGCCTTCGGCAATGCCGTAGCCGATGTGGGTGAAGAACTGCTCGATGCGTTCCAGGGTCCGGGTCACCGGATGCAAGCCACCGGAAGTCTGGCCACGGCCAGGCAGGGTCACGTCGATGGACTCGGCGGCGAGCTTGGCAGCCAGATCCGCCTCCTCGAGCAATGCCTTGCGCGCATTGAGGACTTCTGTGACACGCTCCTTGGCAACGTTGATCAGCGCACCGACCTGCGGACGCTCTTCGGCTGGCAGGTTCCCCAGGGTCTTCATCACCTGAGTCAACTCGCCCTTCTTGCCAAGGTAGTGAACCCGGATTTGCTCCAGGGCATTGATATCTTCAGCGCTTTGCACAGCCTCTAGTGCTTGAGCGACCAGCGCGTCCAGGTTTTCCATGTACAGACTCCAGATACAAAATAGGGGAAGAGCTTTAAGGCTCTTCCCCTATTTATGACGTTTGACACCAGGGCTCACAGAGGTGAGCCCGGGTGACTGCCGGGGGTACTTAAGCCAAGGTGGCTTTAGCTTTCTCGACAATCGCAGCAAACGCCGCTTTTTCGTTCACTGCCAGATCAGCCAGAACCTTACGGTCGATCTCGATGGACGCTTTTTTCAGGCCAGCGATGAAACGGCTGTAGGACAGACCGTTAACACGAGCACCAGCGTTGATACGAGCGATCCACAGAGCGCGGAACTGACGTTTTTTCTGACGACGGTCACGGTAGGCGTATTGGCCTGCCTTGATTACCGCTTGCTTGGCAACACGGAATACGCGGGAGCGCGCGCCGTAGTAGCCTTTAGCAAGTTTCAGAATTTTTTTGTGACGCTTACGGGCAATGACGCCACGCTTTACACGAGCCATGAGTTACTTCCTCTATTCTTGATCCAAAAATTAACGAAGGCGCAGCATGCGCTCGACTTTTGCCACGTCAGACGGATGCAGCAAGCTGCTACCGCGCAGTTGACGCTTACGCTTGGTCGACATTTTGGTCAGGATGTGGCTCTTGAAAGCGTGCTTGTGCTTGATACCGTTAGCAGTTTTCAGAAACCGCTTAGCAGCACCACTTTTGGTTTTCATCTTTGGCATGTTCGGATACTCCGCATTCAGTTGATAAACATAATCGCAAGGCCTGCCGTGCCCTGGTGATTACTTCTTCTTTTTCGGGGCGATGACCATGATCAGCTGGCGTCCTTCCATCTTAGGATGCTGTTCGACCGAACCGTACTCGAGCAGGTCTTGTTCAACCCGCTTGAGGAGTTCCATCCCCAGCTCCTGGTGGGCCATCTCACGGCCGCGGAATCGCAAGGATACCTTGGCCCTGTCCCCATCACTCAGGAAACGTACCAGGTTGCGCAGTTTTACCTGGTAATCCCCTTCCTCCGTCCCTGGACGAAACTTGATTTCTTTTACCTGAATCTGCTTCTGGTTTTTCTTCGCCGCGGCAATCTGCTTCTTCTTCTCGAAGATCGACTTGCCGTAGTCCATCACCCGGCAAACCGGTGGGACTGCGTCCGCGGAAATTTCTACCAGATCAAGCTTTGCTTCTTCAGCAATACGAAGCGCTTCATCAATCGAGACGATGCCAATCTGCTCGCCGTCAGCGCCAATTAACCGAACCTCGCGTGCCGAGATATTCTCGTTGATCGGGGCTTTCGGTGCAGCTCGTTTATCTTGTCTCATTTCACGCTTAATAATAATTACTCCAAATCTGGGCGACCACGCCGGGAAACCGCTTGCGCGAGGAACTCAGCGAATTCGGCGACGGGCATCGAGCCCAGGTCAGCACCTTCACGAGTACGCACAGCGACAGTCTGCATCTCGACCTCCCGATCTCCAATAACCAAGAGAAAGGGAACCTTGAGCAAAGTATGCTCGCGGATTTTAAAGCCGATCTTTTCATTTCTCAAGTCGGACTTGGCACGAAATCCGCTTTGGTTGAGAGTTTTTTCGACTTCAGCGGCAAAATCTGCCTGTTTATCAGTGATATTCATGATCACTGCCTGGGTCGGTGCCAGCCACGCAGGGAACGCACCCTCGTAGTGTTCGATCAGAATCCCGACGAAACGCTCGAACGAACCAAGGATCGCGCGGTGAAGCATGACCGGGTGCTTGCGGCTGTTGTCTTCGGACACGTATTCGGCGCCCAGACGGATCGGCAGGTTAAAATCGAGCTGCAGGGTACCACACTGCCAGACGCGACCTAGGCAATCTTTCAGCGAGAACTCGATCTTCGGACCGTAGAAAGCCCCCTCGCCCGGTTGCAGATCATACGCAAGGCCCGCGCTATCGAGGGCGGCGGCCAGGGCCGCTTCGGCGCGATCCCACAGCTCGTCGGAACCAACGCGCTTTTCCGGACGAGTGGATAGCTTCATCTCGACTTCGGTGAAGCCGAAGTCCCGGTAGACGTCCATGGTCAGCTTGATGAAGGCGGCGGATTCGGCCTGCATCTGCTCTTCGGTGCAGAAGATGTGCGCATCGTCCTGGGTAAACGCACGCACGCGCATGATGCCGTGCAGCGCGCCCGACGGCTCGTTGCGGTGGCAGGCACCGAACTCGGCCAGGCGCATCGGCAGCTCGCGGTAGCTTTTCAGGCCCTGGTTGAACACCTGCACGTGGCATGGGCAGTTCATCGGCTTGATGGCGTAGTCGCGGTTTTCCGACTGAGTGGTGAACATGTTGTCGGCGTAGTTGGCCCAGTGCCCGGATTTCTCCCACAGGCTGCGGTCCACCACTTGCGGCGTCTTGATCTCCAGGTAGCCGTTCTCACGCTGGACCTGGCGCATGTACTGCTCGAGCACCTGGTACAGGGTCCAGCCGTTCGGGTGCCAGAACACCATGCCCGGGGATTCTTCCTGGGTGTGGAACAGGCCCAGGCGCTTGCCGATCTTGCGGTGATCGCGTTTCTCAGCTTCTTCGATGCGCTGGATGTAGGCCGCCAGTTGCTTCTTGTCCGCCCAGGCGGTGCCGTAGACGCGCTGCAACTGCTCGTTCTTCGCATCGCCACGCCAGTAGGCGCCGGACAGCTTGGTCAGCTTGAAGGATTTGAGGAAACGTGTGTTCGGCACGTGCGGACCGCGGCACATGTCGACGTATTCTTCGTGGTAGTACAGGCCCATGGCCTGCTCGTCCGGCATGTCTTCCACCAGACGCAGCTTGTAGTCCTCGCCACGGGCCTTGAAGACTTCGATGACTTCGGCGCGCGGAGTAACTTTCTTGATGACGTCGTAATCTTTCTCGATCAGCTGCTGCATGCGCTGTTCGATGGCGGCCATGTCGTCTGGCGTGAAAGGACGCTCGAAGGCGATGTCGTAATAAAAGCCTTCGTCGATGACCGGCCCGATGACCATCTTCGCGCTCGGGTACAGCTGCTTGACCGCGTGGCCAACCAAGTGCGCGCAGGAGTGGCGAATGATCTCCAGCCCCTCTTCATCCTTGGGCGTGATGATTTGCAGCGTGGCGTCGCTGTCGATGACGTCACTGGCGTCGACCAGTTTACCGTTGACCTTGCCGGCCAGGGTGGCCTTGGCCAGGCCCGCGCCGATGGATGCGGCAACCTCGGCTACGGAAACCGGGTGATCGAACGAACGTTGACTGCCGTCGGGAAGAGTAATAGTTGGCATGGCGCCTCCTCTCCTAGTGGTGACCCCTACCAAAGGTCACGTGGGTTGGGATGAGCCAGTACAAGATCCAGTCCAGGCCATTCAATGACGAACGCCTGCCTTACAGCGGCAGGAGCCTTGCGGCCAACCGGGAAAACCGAACCAGAGTGACTGGGATTCAAATCAGGGTTATTCGGACTCTTTGCCACCGGGACGAACAATCATCCGCAGCCTGGAAATAGCCGAGCCCGGCATGCTAGCACAGATGAACGGTCATCGATGCACAAGGCTGTCACAGGAAGGCAAATCGTCCGCTTTTATGCCAGAGTGCTGAACTTGATCGGCCCTAGAGCCCTCGAATCACAGAACATCGACCCAGAAGGAGCATCCCCGCATGCGTCTCAATACCCTGTTCGCCGTAGTCGCCCCCATTGTTCTGCTGCTGCCGTTGAGTGCCCACGCCGAATGGCCGAAGGGCGAGCGGGATAAATACATGGCCCAGTGCACACAGGCGGCTACCCCGCAGATTGGCGCGGCGGCAGCCAAATCCCACTGCGCCTGTGGCGCCGACGCCATCAAGTCCTACCCGGCGCGTGATATCCAGGCGCTGATGGACAACAAGGCCACCCCTGAACTGCAGCAGAAAGCCCTTGGCGAGATCGCCAAATGCAAGGCCAATGTGCCTGCGAAAAAGTGAAAAACTGGAGCCTTTAAAGCCATCCGGGGCTGATAAAAAGCCCAAAAAAGCGTTTTTTTGTACTATTTATGCAGGTTTTACAGCTTTTTTTATCGTCTTTACTTTCGGCTCAAAGCCTTTAAAACCGGGCCTTTCAGCGGGTAAAGGCGATAAAGTAAACACGACTGATTGGCAAACAGCGCCTGCGGGGGGCTCCCAAATCGAACATTTCGACTATGATACCCGGGTGTGCCCAGTTGGCCTGAGCAGCACAGTACACTGAAAATATATGTTTCTTGGAGATACACCATGTCTAATCGCCAAACCGGCACCGTTAAATGGTTCAACGATGAAAAAGGCTTCGGCTTCATCACTCCTCAAGGTGGCGGTGACGACCTGTTCGTACACTTCAAAGCTATCGAAAGCGACGGTTTCAAAAGCCTGAAAGAAGGCCAGACCGTTTCCTTCGTGGCTGAGAAAGGCCAAAAGGGTATGCAAGCTGCACAGGTTCGCCCAGAGTAATTTCTCGGCGCACAAAAAAACCCCGTCCATGTGACGGGGTTTTTTATGGGCGATTGAAAACCCTCAATCAGCCACAGTTCACCCGGTTGATCACCAGGTTGGCATCGG
Organism: Pseudomonas sp. R151218B TE3479; assembly: GCF_053629195.1. Classification (NCBI taxonomy): domain Bacteria; kingdom Pseudomonadati; phylum Pseudomonadota; class Gammaproteobacteria; order Pseudomonadales; family Pseudomonadaceae; genus Pseudomonas; species Pseudomonas sp. R151218B TE3479. The sequence goes on along the minus strand of NZ_JBRJHV010000001.1, from coordinate 3,387,727 downwards.
TATTGAGGTTCAGGCGATCGGAGCGGTACTCGAGCGTGACCATGTCGTTGGGCTTGAGGATCCGGGCATTCTGCGCGCCGGCACGGGTACGGGCCTGCTCCAGCAACTGTGGCGAGGCCTTCTTGCCGATGGCGAACTCGGCGGCCTTTGCTTCGCAGCGGCTGTGACCCGTTTCGGTCGCCACAGGTTCGGGGGTCGATTCAGAGGTGCTGCTGCAACCGCTCAAGAACATGGCGGCCAGCAAAGTACTCAATGACGCGAGCTTCCAAGGCATGAAGCCTCCTTTTTTCGATGAATAAACAGAGAGCGTGCGACAGCCCAAACGGCGCTTGGTTTCAACACCGCAACCATCAGGCCGGGAAAGCTGGCAGTTTGCCTGAGCCCACTGCCCTGTTCAGGCCTGAATCGTGACTGGATATGAACGCGGTTCAATAAACGTCAATGTAATCGAAGGGCGGATTGGGCCAGTTGTCCTTCAGCGCGTTGTAGATCTGCATGACCCAGACCTCGTCGCTGGCAGCGACCCGGCCGACGTACCCCGAGCCCTTCGCCCACGTTTCGAGCCGAAACCGCAAGCCGTCGATGTCAGCGCCACCGACCACACCCGAAGACAAATAGGCGATGCCGTCCTTGGTCACGCGCAGTTGGGTATGCTCATCGTCACTGGCCGAGGCCAGCAATTGACGAACCGCCTCGACGGTCAGGCCATCAGGAGCGTTCAAATCTATCTGCACGGCGAAGCTCCTTTGAAAAATAAAAGAACAAGTGTCGCACAGCCCTCCCCCCAATGCCTAAGTCGCAGTGCCAAATCCCGGGCAAAAATGTTTAACTCAGCCTACAGACCTTCAACTCGCGAGCCCGACCATGAGTACCGTCAGTATCGAAGCCACCATCAATGCCAAATGGTCGGAGGGCCACAGCTCCTATAGCCCGGGCAGCCCGGAGGAGCTGGCAATCATCAGCATAGAATTGTTGGTGAAAGAGCTGGGGATAGAAGTTGCCCGCAACTTCATCCAGCAGACATTCGAGCGCTACCCGAGCATCGTCGACGCCGTGGATTGAAACACGCGCCCACAGGTCCAGCCCGGGGGCGCGCTATAGCCAGACAGATTACTTCAGGCGCGCCAGGCGCTCGGTCAGCAGGTCAAAGAACCCCTGGGCATCACCGTTTTCCACCCAGAACGCGTTCTTCGGCGCCTTCAGGCCGTCGTACCAGTCGACGATGGTCTGCCCGAACGTCGGGCCCTCGCGACTGTCCACGACAACATTGACCGAACGGCCAGTGAACAATTGCGGCTTGAGCAGGTAGGCAATCACGGTCGCGTCATGCACCGGCCCGCCCGTCATGCCGTAGTGCTCCATGTCGCCCTTGACGTATTCGTTGAGGATATCGCCCACCAGCTTGCTGGCATTGTTATTCAGCGCCGCGATCTGCTTCAGGCGTGCCTCGCTGGTGAGAATCTTGTGGGTCACGTCCAACGGCAGGTAGGTCAGCTTCACGCCGCTCTTGGCCACCACCTCGGCCGCCTGCGGATCGGCGAACAGATTGAACTCGGCCACCGGCGTGATATTGCCGCCGTTGAAGTGCGCACCGCCCATGATCACCACTTCCTTGATGCCCTGGACAATGTCCGGCTCCTGGACCAACGCCAGCGCCAGGTTGGTCTGCGGCCCCAGCATGGCAATAGTGATGCTGTGGGGCTTGGCCGCCTTCAGCGTGTCGATCAGGTAGTTGACGGCATTGCCTTCGGCCAGACCCTTCTTCGGCTCGTGCACCGTGACACCCGACAGGCCTTCCTTGCCATGGATGTTTTCTGCGTAGATGGGCGTGCGCATCAAGGGTTTCGGCGCACCGGCGTAGACCGGCACGTCTTCGCGCCCTGCCCACTCACGGGCCAGGCGAGCGTTGCGCGAGGTCTTGTCCAGGCGCACATTGCCGGCGACGGTGGTCAGCGCACGGATATGCAGCTCCTCGGGCGACGCCAGGGCGAACAGCAGAGCCACCACGTCGTCGGCGCCTGGGTCGGTGTCGATGATCAGGTCGATCTTTTCCGCCGCCTGGGCGCTCGTTGCAGTGATCAGTGACAAAAGCAGCAGACTCCGGATCAGTTGATGCATTTTCTCAGCATAGCGGTGCATAGCGCACTCCTTGTGCAGGGTTGAACAGGGTTAGAACGTCACTCCAGCGACCAGCACGATATTGCAGTATGGCGAGCATTCGCCTGTGCGAATGATCGCCCGCGCCTGTCGGCTGATAACCTTGAATTGCTCATGGCTGACCAACGCCCGCTCACCCAACGCCCCCTCGGCATTCAGCGTCTCCAGGGTTGTCAGAGCCAACGGCTGCTTATCGAGGATTTCCTCGGCCAGGACATGGCTTTCCACCTGCATTTCGCTGAGCACCACCTTCAAGGTGCTGACAAAATCAGGAATGCCATGGGTCAAGGCCAGGTCGATCAATTCGACCTGGGGCGGCACGGGCAGGCCGGCATCACCGATGACCACCTTGTCGCCATGGCCGAGGGAAGCGATCAGTCGGGACAGTGCCACATTCAATAACGGCGTCTTTTTCATGATTTGAAAGCCTGTACTTCCAGCAACGTGGGGATTGAAGGTTGCGCGCCGGCGCGGGTGACCGACAGCGCGGCGGCGACCTGGCCGAAACGAATCGCATCGACCTCGCTTTTGCCGCTGGCCAAGGCTGCCGCGAAGCCGCCGACAAAGGTATCTCCGGCAGCCGTGGTGTCCACGGCCTTGACCCGCGGGGCCGGGAAATGCTCGAAGCTGGCGCCGTTGGCGAACATCAGCCCCTGGGCCCCCAGGGTGACGATCACCTTGCCGGCACCGGCGGCGATCAAATGCGCGGCGGCGGCCTCTGCGGTTTCCAGGGAATCCACTGCCAACCCGCTCAGCACCGCTGCTTCGCTTTCATTGGGAATCAGGTAGTCGACGCAGGCGTACCAGTCGGCGGGCAGCGTATGGGAAGCAGGCGCCGGGTTGAGGATGACGATTTTGCCCAACTCACGCCCGCGCTTGAGGGCATGGCCGACGGTGGCATCCGGCACTTCGAGCTGGCAGATGATGACATCGGCGCCTTGCAGCACGTCATCGACACCGTCCAGGACCTCGGCGGTGAGCGCACCGTTGGCGCCGGCGACGATAACGATCGCATTCTGGCTGTTGTCGTCGACGACAATCAGCGCCACGCCGCTGGAGCCCTCTTCCACGCGGACCGCCTGGCAGTCGATACCCTCGGCCAGCAACGCGCCGCGCAATTGCTCGCCATAGGCATCGTCGCCCACGCAGCCGACCATCGACACCTGCGCCCCCAGGCGCGCGGCGGCTACCGCCTGGTTGGCGCCCTTGCCACCGGGGATGGTGGCGAACGACTCGCCGATCAAGGTTTCACCACCACGGGGCAAGCGCGGCGCCCGGGTTACCAGGTCCATGTTCAGACTGCCTATTACCACTACTTTTGCTGGCATACATCACTACTCATCAATTCGGTTCAGCGGTATTGGGCGAATGTACCGGACAGCGGTGCAGTCGACTCTCGCAAGACAATACTCGGCGTCACGATCCGCTGGTCGGTGGCAAGGCCCGGCGTAGCGATACGCCGCAGCAACACTTCGGCCGCCATCTCCCCGAGCTGCAGGATCGACTGCCCCACCGTGGTCAACGCCGGGTAGACATAGCGGCTCATCTGGATGTCATCGAAACCGATAACCGACAGTTCGCTGGGCACACGCACATTGCGTTCAGCCGCGGCGCGCAGTACACCGATGCCGATCATGTCGTTGGCCGCGAAGATCGCGCTGGGCGGTAGCTGTTCAAGCAGTTGCGCGGCGGCGCGGTAACCGCCGGTACTGGTGAAATCGCTCTCGAGCATGCGCTCGACAGGCAGCTCGATCCCGGCCTCTTTCAGCGCCCGGCAATAACCGGCCAGGCGCATTTGCGCCACGCTGGTATCGGCCGGGCCGCCGATGAAGGCGATATCGTGGTGACCCAACTCCAGCAGGTGCCGGGTCGCCAGGTAGGCGCCGTATTCATGATCGATGCGCACCAGGTCCGCGTCGACACCATCGAGCCCGCGGTCGACGATCACCATGGGCGTGCGCACGCTGGCCAGGCCCTCGGCCAGGCCGACATCGCCTCCGGCGGAGGCGAAGATCAGGCCATCGATGCGTTTTTCCAGCAGCACCCGCAGGTAACTGCGTTGCTTGTCCGGGTTGTCGTCGGAGTTGCACAGGATCACGCAATAGCCGTTGCGCTCACAGTAATCCTCGATACCCCGGGCCAACTCGGCAAAGTAAGGGTTGAGGCTGTTGGGCACCAACAGGCCGATGGTCGCCGTGGTCTTGGCCTTGAGCGAACGGGCCACGGCGCTGGGCACATAGTCCAGGCGCTCGATGGCCGCCTCGACCTTGAGCCGCACCTCTTCGCTGACCGGCCGCGTCTTGTTCACCACGTGGGACACGGTGGTGTAGGAAATCCCCGCGAGCGCTGCTACATCCTTGATCGTCGCCATGGTTCAGCCCCGCCGACTGGCGCGCTGACTGCGATAGGTATCGAGCACGACCGCTACCACGATCACCGCGCCGGTAATGATGCGCTTGGTCGGTTCGGTAGCGCCGATCTGCGCCAGGCCCGCCGCCAGCACGGAGATGATCAACACGCCAAAGAAGGTACTGATGACCGAGCCGCGCCCACCCATCAGGCTGGTACCGCCGATGACCACCGCCGCGATCACCTGCAGTTCCAGCCCTGAGCCAGCGTTCGGGTCCGCGGCCTCCAGGCGGGAAATCTGGAACAACGCCGCCACGCCGGCCAGCAAGCCCATCAGGCTGAACACCAGGATCTTGTACGGTTTTGGATTGATGCCGGCCAGGCGCACGGCTTCTTCATTGGTGCCGATGCCGATCAGGTAGCGACCGAACACGGTGCGGGTCAGTACCGCCTGGGCAATGAAGATCACCAGCAAGGCGATGATGAACGAGGGCGAGATACCAAAGGCGATGGGGTTGGACAGCCAGGCGAACGAGTCGCCGATGTAGGCGGTCCGGGAACCGGTCATCTGGTACGCCAGGCCCCGGGCCATTTCCAGCACGCCGAGGGAGACGATGAACGATGGAATCCGCCAGGCAACGGTGATCGAACCGGTGACCGTACCCGCCAGCGCCGCCACGGCCATGCCGAGCAAGGCCGATGGCCAGACACTCCAGCCCCAGCCAAGTACGGCCACGCTGACCGTCGATGCCGCCAATGCCAGCACCGAGCCCACCGACAGGTCGATGCCGCCAATGATCAGGATGAACGTCATGCCGACCGCCAACACCATCAGGTCGGGAATCTGGTTGGCCAAGGTGCTGAACGTGTCATAGGACAGGAAGTGGCTGCTCAAGGTCGAGAACAGCGCGACCATGGCCAGCAGCGCGCCGGCCAAGCCCAGGTAGGTTCCGAGGCCATAGAAGTTGCCACTCGATTTACCGACGGCAGATGCGGTTTTCATGAAAAATCCCTAGGCGCTGCTTCGTTGAGCAACGCATCACGTTTCTGGTAGCCGGCGAATGCGGCGGCAAGCAAGTCATCCTGGGTCCAGCTGTCGCGCTCGAAGGTGTCGATCAGGCGCCCGGCGGACAGCACGCCGATCCGGTCGCAGATCAACATCAGTTCCCGCAGGTCACTGGACACCACGACCAACGCCTTGCCCTGACGAGTCAATTCGCCGAGCAGCGCATAAATGTCGAATTTGGCGCCGACGTCGATACCACGGGTCGGCTCGTCGAACAGCATGACCGCGCAATCGCGTTCGAGCCAACGACCGATCACGACCTTCTGCTGGTTGCCGCCCGACAGCTCGGACACCAACTGGGTCGGACTGGAACTGCGAATGCGCATGGCATCGACCTGGCGTTGCGCCAAGGCCAGTTCGGCGCTGCTATTGACCAGGCCGGCGCTGGAAATCTCCGGCATGTTGCCCAGGGCAATGTTGGCGGCGATGGACTGCGTCAGCAGCAAGCCTTCGCCCTTGCGGTCTTCGGTGATCAACGCGATGCCATGGGCCACCGCATCGGACGGCGAGCGAATGCTCACCACCCGGGCCGGCGAACCCAGCGCCACCGTGCCGCTGTCGGCCGGATCGGCACCGAAGATCAGCCGCAACAGTTCGGTGCGCCCTGCCCCGATCAGGCCGGAGATGCCGAAGATCTCGCCGCTGCGGACTTCGAAGGACACGTCGCGAACCTTGTCGGAACGGGTCAGGCCTTTAACGGTCAACGCCGGCGCGCCGATCTGGCGTGGGCCAAGGTCGATATGTTCGCCCAGCTCCCGGCCGACCATCAGGGTCACCAGTTGCTCGCTGTCGTAGTTGGCCATCGGTTCGACACAGACCAGGTTGCCATCGCGCAGCACCGCAATGCGCTGGGCGACCCGCGCCAGTTCTTCGAGGCGATGGGAAATGTAGATGATCGACACGCCACGCGCCTGCAAGCGGGTGATCTGCTCAAAGAGCATTTCGACTTCGCGAGCCGTCAGCATGGCGGTCGGCTCATCGAGAATCAGCACATGGCAATCGCCAATCAGGTTGCGGGCGATCTCGACCATCTGTTGGTGACCGATCCCCAGCTCGCCGACCAGCGTGTCGGGATCGATCGCATCAAGCCCCACCTGGGCCATGGCCTCGATGGCCGCCTTGCGCAATTGCTTGCGACTGATCCAGCCGCCGTGGCTGGGCAGGTTGTCGAGGAACAGGTTTTCAGCCACGGACAGGGTCGGCAGCAGGTTGAGTTCCTGCATCACCATGCGTACGCCCAGCTCTTCAGCCTGGGTCCGGCTGCCGGGACGATAATCCTGCCCCTGAAATTGCATCTGCCCGGTCGTCGGCGTCACCAGCCCGCCGATGATCTTGGACAGGGTGCTTTTGCCGGCGCCATTTTCACCGGTCAGCGCCAGCACTTCACCGCGCATCAACGTCAGGTTGATATCGGCCAGTACCGGCTGGGCATAGGTCTTGCCGATACCGCTGACGCACAGGACAGCGTTCGGGTCGCGAACGGACATAACAAACTCTCCAATGCGCTCGCCCGGTGGGCGAGCACCGTTGTGTCGCCAGGATTACTGCTTGGTCACCAGCTCGACCGGAGTTTCGATAACGCCGTTGGTACCGCTGTCGACTTTTTCGCCCTTGAGCATCTTCAGCGCTGTTTCGATGCCGAACACGGCCTGCTTGGCGGCGAACTGGTCGGCGGTCGCCAGGACACGACCGTCCTTGAGCATTGGCTTGATGGCGTTGATGTTGTCGTAGCCAACCACCTGCACTTTGCCCGCCTTGCCCGCCGCGCGCACGGCCGATACGGCACCGACCGCCATGCTGTCGTTACCGGCCAGCAGTGCCTTGATGTTCGGGTATTCGCTGAGCATCGACGCGGCAACCTGGTTGCCCTTGTTGATTTCCCAGTCGCCGGATTGCAGGGACACGACCTTGACCTGCGCCGCCTCCATCGCATCCTTGAAGCCCGCGGTGCGTGCCTGGGCGTTGGTGGTGGTGGAGACACCTTCGATGATGCCGACTTCGTCACCGGCCTTGAGTTGCTTGGCCAGGTACTCGCCCACCAGCCGCGCGCCCTTGCGGTTGTCAGGACCTACGAACGGCACGTTGATGTTCTTGCTCTTGACCACGGCCGGATCGAGTTGGTTATCGATGTTGATGACCGTGATGCCGGCATCCACGGCTTTCTTGATTACCGGCACCATGGCCTTGGAATCCGCTGGCGCGATGATCAGGGCATCGACCTTGGACACGATCATCTGCTCGACGATGCGGATCTGGTTGGCGGTGTCGGTTTCATCCTTGATCCCGTTGGAGATCAGATCGAAATCGGCGGAGTGTTCCTTCTGATAGGCCTTGGCGCCGTCTTCCATGGTCAGGAAGAATTCGTTGGCCAGGGATTTCATGACCAGGGCAACCTTGGGTTTTTCTGCGGTCTGGGCAAATGCCGAGGAGAGAGGCAACGCAGCGGATGCGGCCGCGAGCATGGCAACAGCGAGAAGGCGTCCAGCGAATGGCAACTTCATGGGTTCACTCCGATCTTATGATTATTGTGAGCAAATCAATGCACGGAACGCCGCGCAAACGTTTGCGTGAAGTGAACTATGGTAAGGCTTCGCAGATTTGTCAACGTTGCGGTTTGATCCGCAACGTCGAAGTTCAGACCGTCGTGTTGACCACCGAACCCGAACCGGCGCCCTTGGCCAGCTCCGTGACCAGGCGACCGGTGACTTCCAGCAAAGCGCCACTGGTGTCGGCGATCTGCCCTTGGATGGCCATGACCGCCGAAGCCTTGGCTTCTTCCGTTGCATAGTCGCGCGCTTCTGCAGCGGCCAGTTGCTGTTGCTGCTCCCTGAGCTGCTGCTGAAGCTCTTGCATCCGCTTGAGCAGAACCTGGACCGCCACGCTCTGGGTGCTACCGGCCTCCTGCGCCTGGTCGGTTGCTTCAGCGCCAGCGCCCATACCCGTGCGGACCTTGCCCGAGGCTTGAGTTGTACCCAGGGCCTCATCGGCGGCCTGAGCTTCTGCCTCGCTCAAAGCTTTCAGGGTGGCTGCGGATTTTCCGCCGATGGTCACCGCTGCCGCATTGGGAAAGCCGATGGAAAACGACATATCAAAACTCCATGAAGGGGGATTCCTAGGTAAGGACATCGCCCGCCGAAGCAATTTCTTTAGCGCCCGCTGAAATCAGTCAATAGCTTCGCTCCCCTGAACGGCTGCCACCTGTTGACGCAAGCCAATAAAAAATTCCTTTCTCCTACACCAAAACGGAAAAAGTGCTGTCAGACGATCTTCTTGAATTTTAAGTAGTTGCGTAAATGCCTACGGTTAAATACTGTATGCCCGTACAGCTTAATAAGGATAATCCTGTGGCCACCCCCTCCGCTGCAACTACTCCCTTAGATTCCTATACACGACTCGGCCTTCGGGTCTCGAAAATCATCAACGCTCCCACCGCGCAAAAAGCCAAGGCCGCGCTGATCTTCCGCCTGCCCGACGAGCCGGTGGATGAGTGGGAACGTCTCCTGGAAGAAATCGACGAGAACGACAACGTGACCCTCGCCTATCGCGACGACGGTGGCGTGCAGGTTTTCTGGGTTGTGCCGAAGGAAGATTGAGCCTGATGAGTGTTCGCTGTTTAGCTTTTTTGCTTGTGTTCATCGCCATGGGCGCACAGGCCGGTGCCCCGCGCACCTTCAACGAAGCCAAGAAAATCGCCTGGAAGCTCTACGCCCCGCAATCCACCGAGTTCTACTGTGGCTGCAAATACACCGGCAATCGCGTGAACCTGGCCGCCTGCGGTTATGTCCCGCGCAAAAATGCCAGCCGTGCCGCCCGCATCGAGTGGGAGCATATCGTTCCGGCGTGGCAGATCGGCCATCAGCGTCAATGCTGGCAACAAGGCGGTCGCAAGAACTGCACCCGCTATGATCCAGTCTATCAACGGGCCGAGGCCGACCTGCACAACCTGGTGCCGAGCATCGGGGAAGTGAATGGCGATCGCAGCAATTTCAGTTTCGGCTGGCTGCCGGAGCAAAAGGGCCAATACGGCTCATGCCTGACCCAGGTGGATTTCAAGGCCAAGAAGGTCATGCCTCGCCCTTCCATCCGGGGGATGATCGCCCGGACCTATTTCTACATGAGCAAGCAATATGGCCTGCGCCTGTCGAAACAGGACCGGCGCCTGTATGAAGCCTGGGACAAGACCTACCCGGTCGAAAGCTGGGAACGTCAGCGCAACCAGAGCGTGGCATGCGTCATGGGACGTGGGAACGAGTTCGTGGGACCGGTGGACATGAAGGCCTGCGGTTGACCTTGCACTTGTGAACAGCACAAAACCAACTGTGGGAGCGAGCTTGTTCGCGATAGCGTTGGATCAGCCAGCGTTGATGTTGACTGACATGCCCCTATCGCGAGCAAGCTCGCTCCCACAGGTTTTGTGGCTTGGCTGACTTTTTTGGGCTGCCCGATTATTGGGCCGTCGGGTAATCCACCACCAACGTCTCGATGTTGCGTTTCTTCGCGCGGACCAGGGCGGCCGTGACCTGCTCCTGCTTGGCCTTGGCTTCGGCCTCGGAATTCAAAGGGCCGACCAGGACGCGTTCCTTGCCGTTTTCCCGCACCACCGTTGACATGAAGCTGTGCTCGATGAGCCAACCGGTCAGGTCGCTGACAGCCTGCGGCGTCTGGCCACGAACCTCGACGGCCCACTGCGGCGCGGCAGCGACGGCCGGTGCGGAGGTCGCGGCGGGCTTCGGCTTCGGTGCTTCGACATCCCGCCCTTCACCGCACCCTGCCAGCATCCATACCGCGATAACCCAAGCCAATTTACGCACAACGTTTCCCCCGGAAGACATGAGGCATGGATTTTAGCATCCGTGCCCGTCAAGATCGCCGCAAACAATGCTCAAAACACGAGAATCCTGCCCGGCGTCTCTGTATAGTCGCACCCTGGGAATTAATGCTGCATCTGCACGTCAGAAAGAGGCACCCACATTGTGACACTTAGCACTAATCTATAAGCAGTACCGACATCTGCACTGTCTGAATCAGGTGCCCTATAAAGCAATCAAGGAGAACACCATGCTGATACTCACCCGCAAAGTCGGTGAAAGCATAAACATTGGTGACGACATCACGATCACCATTCTGGGCGTTAGCGGCCAACAAGTACGGATTGGCATCAACGCCCCGAAAAACGTTGCGGTGCATCGTGAAGAGATCTATCAGCGTATTCAGGCCGGCCTTACCGCCCCTGACAAGCCGCAAACTCCCTGAACATTGCAGCAGTCCGCAGCCAGCCCGTTTGCATCGTCGCAATGGCTGGCTAAAGATTCTGGCCGACTGCGCCGCCCCCTGCCCCACCCCGCCTTCTTTCGCCCCGTCTGTGAATCGATACTAATGGCATGGCGCTTGGCATGGCTGTCAGACGTTTCGTTTTAATGATGACGAAGCAGGCGTTCGCGGCCGGTCAGCCCAGGCCCACGCCGCGTGCCATGCCTGTGGCGGCGACGACCATCAAGATCAGCAACAAGGCTTCGATGTGGCTGATTCGTGCGAGGCGGCCGGCTTTCGAAGGATCGATCGCCCCCCCTTTACCCAGTGCCATCCGCCATTTGATCAGGGCGATCATCGGTACGATCTCTAGCAGCAGAATCAGCAGCAGCAACGTCATCTTCAAGTGAAAAAGCGGTTGGTGCAGGTAATAGTCCGTGCCTTTTTCGTACCCGCCAAAAGCGCGCATCCCACCGGTCACCAGCAGCACCAGCGCCGACAAGCCCCACAGGTTGTCAGCCACCAAGACACTCCGCACCGCGCCCACACCGCCCGCCAGGCGCCGCAACGCCGTACCGCGGGTCAGCACCGCCCAGAACCCGAGGGCGAACGCCAGCAGATGAATTGCCGCAAGCGACCAATGAGCCAACATGGAAGACTCCTGACAGTGGGAACGTCGAATCGACCAGACAGTACTAGCTCATAAAGGAATGATTGCCAGGCTGAGCACAAAAAAATTGTGGGATTTTCAATGCATGCGATGCCTGTGGACCGCTCAAAAAACTATGGGAGCGAGCTTGCTGGCGATGGCAATCTTTCATTCAACATTATCGTTGACTGATCCGACGCTATCGCGAGCAAGCTCGCTCCCACAATTGGATGAATGCCACCGGCCCCGTGGGAGCGGGCTTGCCCGCGAAGACGGCGGCTTATTCAACATCTCAGTGACAGAGACACCGCTTTCGCGAGCAAGCCCGCTCCCACATAGACCGGGGTGGACTCAGTCCGCCAATCGCCAGGTCGTCCCGCCCTTCCCGTCTTCCAGCACCACGCCCATGGCGGTGAGCTGGTCGCGGATGCGGTCGGATTCGGCCCAATCCTTGTTGGCCCGCGCAGCCAGGCGTGCCTGGATCAATGCCTCCACCTCGGCGGCGTCCACGCGGCCTTCGGCACCGGCCTGCAGGAAGTCATCGGCTTCGAGCTGCAACACACCCAGCACGCTGGCCAGTTCTTTCAAGCGGGCCGCCAGGCCAGCCGCGGCATTGAGATCGCTCTCACGCAGGCGGTTGATCTCGCGCACCATCTCGAACAGCACCGCGCAGGCTTCCGGCGTACCGAAGTCGTCGTTCATCACTTCGGTGAAACGCGCCACGAACCCTTCGCCACCGGCAGGCGGCACGGCGGGCAGGCCCTTCAACGCATGATAGAAACGCTCCAGGGCACCCTTGGCGTCCTTGAGATTGTCTTCCGAGTAGTTGATGGCGCTGCGATAGTGGCTCGACACCAGCAGGTAACGCACGACTTCCGGGTGATACTTGTCGAGCACGTCACGGATGGTGAAGAAGTTGTTCAAGGACTTGGACATCTTCTCGCCGTTGATCCGGATCATGCCGCAATGCATCCAGGCATTGGCGTAGGTCTTGCCGGTGGCCGCTTCGCTCTGGGCGATTTCGTTTTCGTGGTGCGGGAACTCCAGGTCGCTGCCGCCGCCATGAATGTCGAAGGTCTCGCCCAGGCAGCAGGTGGACATCACCGAGCATTCGATGTGCCAGCCCGGACGCCCGGCGCCCCATGGCGACTCCCAGCTCGGCTCGCCCGGCTTGGCCGCCTTCCACAGCACGAAGTCCAACGGGTCCTGTTTCGACTCGTCGACTTCAATGCGCGCGCCGATGCGCAGGTCTTCGATCTTCTTGCGCGACAGCTTGCCGTAGCCCATGAACTTGGCGACGCGGTAGTACACGTCGCCATTGCCCGGTGCGTAGGCGTAGCCCTTGTCGATCAAGGTCTGGATCATCGCGTGCATGCCCGGAATGTGGTCGGTGGCACGCGGCTCCATGTCCGGTTTCTTGATATTCAGGCGCGCTTCATCTTCGTGCATCGCGGCAATCATGCGCTCGGTCAACGCTTCGAACGACTCGCCGTTCTCGTTGGCGCGGTTGATGATCTTGTCGTCGATGTCAGTGATGTTGCGCACGTAGGTCAGGTCATAACCGCTGAAACGCAGCCAGCGGGTCACCAGGTCGAAGGCGACCATGCTGCGACCATGGCCGAGGTGGCAGTAGTCGTACACGGTCATCCCGCAGACGTACATGCGCACCTTGTTGCCATCCAGCGGCTTGAAGACTTCTTTGCTCTTGGTGAGCGTGTTGTAGATCGTAAGCACGGTGCTTCCTTAAGACTTGATCACTGGCCCCACGAATCACGCAGGGTCACGGTACGGTTGAATACCGGCTGGCCTGGTTTCGAGTCCTTGATATCCGCGACGAAGTAGCCTTCGCGCTCGAACTGGAAACGGTCTTCCGGCTGTGCCTTGCCCAGCGAGGGTTCAGCACGACAACCGGTCAGCACCTGCAGTGAGTCAGGATTGATGTTGTCCAGGAAACTCGCGCTGTCTTCGGCCTTCTCCGGGTTCGGAGAGCGGAACAGGCGATCGTACAGACGCACTTCGCACTCGACGCTGGCAGCGGCCGGCACCCAGTGGATCACGCCCTTGACCTTGCGACCTTCCGGGTTCTTGCCCAGGGTGTCGGGGTCGTAGGAGCAACGCAGCTCGACGATGTTGCCGTCGGCGTCCTTGATCGCTTCGTCGGCACGGATCACGTAGCTGCCGCGCAGACGCACTTCGCCGTTCGGCTCCAGGCGCTTGTAGCCTTTTGGCGGCTCTTCCATGAAGTCATCGCGGTCGATGTAGATTTCACGGGCGAACGGCAGTTTGCGCACGCCGAGCTCTTCTTTTTGTGGATGACGCAGCAGTTCGAGGTTTTCAACCTGGTCTTGCGGGTAGTTGGTGATCACGACCTTCAACGGACGCAACACGCACATGGCGCGCGGGGCATTCGCATCCAGATCCTGACGGATGCTGAACTCGAGCATGCCGAAATCGACCACACCGTCGGAACGGTTGGTGCCGATCATCTCGCAGAAGTTGCGGATCGACGCCGGCGTGTAGCCACGACGGCGGAAGCCCGACAGCGTCGACATGCGCGGGTCGTCCCAACCGTTGACGTGCTTCTCGTCCACCAATTGCTTGAGCTTGCGCTTGCTGGTGATGGTGTAGTTCAGGTTCAAGCGGCTGAATTCGTACTGGCGCGGGGTGGCCGGCACGGGCAGGTGCTCGAGGAACCACTCGTACAACGGACGATGGCTTTCGAACTCCAGGGTGCAGATCGAGTGGGTGATGCCCTCGATGGCGTCCGACTGACCGTGGGTGAAGTCATAGTTGGGGTAGATGCACCACTTGTCGCCGGTCTGGTGGTGATGGGCGTGACGGATGCGGTACATGATCGGGTCGCGCAGGTTCATGTTCGGCGAGGCCATGTCGATCTTGGCGCGCAGCACCCGTGCGCCGTCCGGGAACTCGCCGGCGCGCATGCGGGCGAACAAGTCCAGGTTCTCTTCCACGCTGCGCTCACGGAACGGGCTGTTCTTGCCCGGCTCGGTCAGGCTGCCGCGGTACTCCTTGGCCTGCTCGGGGGTCAGGTCGCACACGTAGGCGTTGCCGGACTTGATCAGTTCCACCGCCCAGTCGTGCAACTGGTCGAAATATTGCGAGGCGTAGCGCACCTCACCGGACCATTCGAAACCCAGCCACTTGACGTCGCTTTCGATCGCGTCGATGTATTCCTGATCTTCCTTGGCCGGGTTGGTGTCGTCGAAACGCAGGTGCGTGACGCCGCCGAACTCCTGGGCCAGACCGAAATTCACGCAGATCGACTTGGCATGGCCGATGTGCAGGTAGCCGTTGGGCTCCGGCGGGAAACGAGTGACGATCTGTGTGTGCTTACCCGAGTCCAGGTCCGCCTGGATGATCGGGCGCAGGAAATTGACCGGCACGGCCGGGCCGGTCTTGGAATTCGAGGTAGGGTCGACAGTGGGCTTGCTCATAGGATCCTTGAACAGACAAGTGCGCGGCCGGGTGCGGCCTGATAAATCAAAGCCCGTATCATAGCCGATGCTGTCAAGTACCTGACAGGCCAGGCCGGCAAACGATTGAATTTAATCGACGGCCAGATGAAAAACAGCCTCGAAATTCGTGCCCGGCACGCTAAACTGCCCAACCTGGCCGATTGCAGCCAGACCGGTTGCGGGCGTTTGTGCCCCGAAACCCACGAATTCCTTGAAAGAGTACCGACCATGAGCAAAGTCAAACTGACCACCAACTTCGGTGACATCGTTCTGCAACTGAACGCCGAGAAAGCGCCGCTGACCGTGGCCAACTTCATCGAATACGTCAACGCCGGCCACTACGAAAACACCGTGTTCCACCGCGTCATCGGCAACTTCATGATCCAGGGCGGCGGCTTCGAACCGGGCATGAAGGAAAAGAAAGACAAGCGCCCGAGCATCCAGAACGAAGCCGACAACGGCCTGCCGAACAAGAAGTACAGCGTTGCCATGGCCCGTACCATGGAGCCGCATTCGGCCTCCGCGCAGTTCTTCATCAACGTGGCCGACAACAGCTTCCTGAACCACAGCGCCAAGACCGTACAGGGCTGGGGCTACGCGGTGTTCGGTGAAGTGATCGAAGGCACCGACGTGGTCGACAAGATCAAGGGCGTCGCCACCACTTCCAAGGCTGGCCACCAGGACGTCCCGGCAGACGACGTGATCATCGAGAAAGCCGAGATCATTGAGTGATATTGCTGATTTCAGACTTGCATCTGGAAGAGGAGCGCCCGGACATCACCCGGGCGTTTCTGGATTTACTCGCCACACGCGCCCGCTCGGCGCAAGCGTTGTACATCCTCGGCGACTTTTTCGAAGCCTGGATCGGCGACGATGCCATGACGCCGTTCCAGCGTTCCATCTGCCAGGCCCTGCGCGAATTGAGCGACAGCGGCACGGCCATCTTCCTGATGCACGGCAATCGCGACTTCATGCTGGGGCAGGCCTTTTGCAAAGCGGCCGGCTGCACCCTGCTCAAGGACCCGAGTGTCGTGCAGCTCAATGGCGAACCGGTGCTGCTGATGCATGGCGACAGCCTCTGCACCCGCGACGAAGGCTACATGAAGCTGCGGCGCTGGCTGCGCAACCCGGTCACGCTGTTCATCCTGCGTCACCTGCCGCTGGGCAGCCGCCAGAAACTGGCGCGCAAACTGCGCAGCGAAAGCCGCACGCAAACCCGCATGAAAGCCAATGACATCGTCGACGTCACGCCTGAAGAGATCCCGCGGATCATGCAGCATTACGGCGTGAAGACCCTGGTCCACGGCCACACCCACCGCCCCGCCATTCACAAGCTGCAACTGGGCGAACACGCCGCCCGGCGCATCGTGCTGGGGGATTGGGACAAGCAAGGCTGGGCCTTGCAGGTGGATGAGCAGGGGTTTGCGTTGGCGCCGTTTGGGTTCGCCCCGCCGCCGCTGTTATCAGCGCCCGACACAATCTCCAGCAGCCCAACCTGAATTCCCCTGTGGGAGCGAGCTTGCTCGCGATAGCGGTGTTTCAGTCAACATAAAAGTTGACTGTCATGTCGCCATCGCGAGCAAGCTTGCTCCCACATTGAATTGTATTGACCTTTGGATCAGTGCCCCGCCGACGCAGGCCCTGCCTTCGCCGCAAACGGCGGCTTGGCCAGCCACACCAGCAGGATCAACCCCATGAACGCCCACCCCAGCAGCGTGAAGTAATCCACGGTGGAGAGCATGTACGCCTGGCTGTTGAGAACCTGCTCAAGCCGGGCATAGGCCGGGGCGCTCGCGCCTCCAAGCTGGTTGAGCGCCTCGCGGGTGGCCGGCTCGAAAGTGCTGATGCTTTCGCTCAGGTAGGCGTGATGCTGGTCGGCCCGGCGGATCCAGATCCAGGTGGTCAACGATGCGGCAAAGCTGCCGCCCAGGGTTCGCAGGAACGTCGCCAGCCCCGCGCCGTCGGCGATCTGATGCGGCGGCAGGTCCGACATCAGGATGCTCAGGGTCGGCATGAAGAACAGCGCCACGCCGATGCCCATGAACAACTGCACCAAGGCAATGTGCTGGAAATCCACCTCGTTGGTGAAGCCGGCGCGCATGAAGCAGCTCAGGCCGATGGCCAGGAACGCCAGCCCCGCCAGCAAGCGCAGGTCGAACTTGTGGGCGTACTTGCCGACGAAGGGCGACATCAACACCGGCAGGATGCCGATGGGCGCCACCGCCAGCCCGGCCCAGGTGGCGGTGTAGCCCATCTGGGTCTGCAACCACTGGGGCAGGATCAGGTTGATGCCGAAGAACCCTGCGTAGCCCCCCACCAACACGATGGTACCGATGCGGAAGTTGCGATAGGCGAAGAGCCGAAGATTGACCACCGGGTGCCGGTCGGTCATCTCCCAGATCACGAACACCGCCAGGGCAATGACCGAAATCACAGCGCCCATGATGATGAAGTTCGACTCGAACCAGTCCAGGTCGTTGCCCTTGTCGAGAATCACCTGGAGCGCACCGACACCGATGATCAGCGTGATCAACCCCACATAATCCATCGGCTGATGGCTGGTGACCACCGGCCGCGCCTTGAGTTGCTGGCGCACCACCATCACCGCGAAGACGCCGATGGGCACGTTGATGAAGAAGATCCACGGCCAGCTGTAGCTGTCGGTGATCCAGCCGCCGAGGATCGGTCCGGCAATCGGCGCCACCACCGTGACCATCGCCAGCAACGCCAGGGCCATGCCCCGCCTGGCCGGCGGATAGACGGCAATCAGCAAGGTCTGGGTCATCGGGTACAACGGCCCGGCCACCAGCCCCTGGATCACCCGAAAGCCAATCAGCTCCGGCATCGAGGTGGAAATGCCACACAAGAATGAAGCGAGCACGAACAGCATCGTCGCCCACAAAAACAGCTTCACCTCGCCGAACCGACGACTGAGCCAGCCGGTGAGAGGCAGGGCGATGGCGTTGCTCACCGCGAACGAGGTGATCACCCAGGTGCCCTGCTCCGAGCTGACGCCCAGGTTGCCGGAAATGGTCGGCAGGGCGACGTTGGCGATGGTGGTGTCGAGCACTTGCATGAACGTCGCCAGCGACAGCCCGATGGTACTGAGCAACAGGCTGGGCGGCGTGAAGGACGCGTTATTGCTCATTGCGAAAATCCTATGAAGCGGAGGAAGCGAAATCCCTTAGGACAAGGCCCAACCCCTGTGGGAGCGAGCTTGCTCGCGATAGCGGTGTATCAGTCACCACCGATGCTGGCGGGTCCAATGCCATCGCGAGCAAGCTCGCTCCCACAGGTTCATCCCATAACTGACTAACGCTGCGCGGTCTTGCTCGCCGCGGCACTGTTGTCGTGGATCAGCCGGGTGATCATCGCGTCGGCGTCGGCCAGTTGCCGGTCATAGACCTGGGTGCTGAACGAGGCTTTCTGCGGCGGCTGTTGGGCCAGCACCGGGCCGCTCTGGTCGTGCAGGTTGACGCTGACCTGGGTCGACAGGCCGACTCGCAGCGGATGCTTGGCCAGTTCTTCGGCGTTAACATGAATGCGCACTGGCACCCGCTGGACGATCTTGATCCAGTTACCGGTGGCGTTCTGCGCCGGCAGCAAGGCAAACGCACTGCCGGTCCCGGCGCCCAGGCTGTCGATGGTGCCGCTGTACTTCACATCGCTGCCGTACAGGTCGGCCTCGATGTCCACCGGCTGGCCGATGCGCATGTCACGCAGTTGGGTTTCCTTGAAGTTGGCGTCGATCCACAGCTGATCCAGCGGGATCACCGCCATCAACGCCGTGCCCGGCTGCACCCGTTGGCCCAGTTGCACGGTGCGTTTGGCCACATAGCCGGTGACCGGTGCGATCAAGGTACTGCGGGCGTTGGTCAGGAAGGCCTGGCGCAATTGCGCGGCGGCAGCTTGCACGTCGGGATGGGACGACACCACGGTATCGTCCACCAAGGCGCTGGTGGTCTTGAGCTGTTGCCGGGCATTGGCCAGGGCATTCTGCGCCGAGGTCAGGTCATCCCGGGCGTGGGACAGCTCTTCCTGGGAAATCGCTCCACCGGCCGCCAGGTTCTTGCGTCGGTTGTAGTTTTCCTGGGCCTTCTGCACTTCGGCCTCTTGGGCATTGACCTGCGCCCGCATGCCATCGACGTTGCTGTACAAGCCACGCACCTGGCGCACGGTCCGGGCCAGGTTGGCCTGGGCACTTTGCAGCCCGACTTCGGCGTCGTTCGGGTCGAACTGCACCAGCACCTGGCCTTCACGTACCAGGTCGCCGTCATCGGCACCGATGCTCACCACCGTGCCGGTCACCAGCGGCGTGATCTCCACCACGTTGCCGTTCACATAGGCGTCGTCGGTGCTTTCGCTCCAGCGGCCATACACTTCATGCCAGCCCCACACACCCAGGCCCGCGAGAATGACGATCAGCGCCAGTGCCAACAGCATGACCTTGCGCTTGCGTGGGTTACCGCTGTCTTGTGTATTTTCGGATTGAGTCGTTTCGGCAGTCGCCATGACAAGTACCTCGAATCAGTGGGTCGGCGTGGCAGGGGTCGGCGTGGCCGCCGCCAGGGTCTGGGCTTCGAAACCACCGCCCAGGGCCTGCATCAGTTGAATCGACAAATCGATCTGCTCGGCATTCAGGTTCGCCAGTTGGCGCTGGGCCTGGAGCAATTGCTGCTCGATGCTCAGCACGTCCAGGTAATTACCGATGCCCGAGCCGTAGCGCTGGACCACGGTGTCGTAAGAGTTCTGTGCGATGTCGGTGGCATGTTGCTGGGCACCGATCTGGCGAGCGATGTCGCGCAACTGGTTGATGGTGTCGCTGACATCGCCAAGGGCCGTGACCAGGCTCTTGTTGTACTGCGCCACCGCCAGGTCGTAATCGGCGTCCCGGGCATCCAGGTCCGCCCGCAGGCGGCCACCGTCGAAGATCGGCAACGACACGGTTGGCGCCACATTGAAGAAGCGGCTAGGCGAACCGAACATCGCATCGCCGAGCAATGACTGCACCCCTGCCGCCGCGCTCAGGTTGAGGTTGGGATAGAAGTTGGTCTTGCCGGCCTCGATGTTCTTGCTGGCCGCCTCGACCCGCCAGCGCGCCGCGACCAGGTCCGGACGACGGCCCAGCAACTCGGCCGGGAGGTTCGACGGCAAGGCGACCGCGCTGGCTTGCAGCACGTTGGGCCGGGCGATTTCATTGCCGCGATCCGGACCCTTGCCCAGCAACACCGCCAGGGCGATCTTGGCGCTTTGCAGGCGTTTTTCTGCGTCGATCAAGGTCGCATCGGCGCTGGCTTCCAGGCTTTCGGTCTGCTGGAACTGGTACTCGCTGTCGATCCCGGCGCTGAGGCGGCGCTTGCCCAGGTCGAGCATCTGCCGGGTGCGCTTGAGGTCTTCGGCGGCCAGGTCATGAATGATGTGGGCCTGGCCCAGATCGCTGTAGGCCCGGGCCACATCGGCGGCCAGGGTCAGTTGCGCGGCCTGGCGATCGATCTCGGCGGCGCGGGCCTGACCCAGTGCGGCTTCCCAGGCGGCACGCTGACCACCCCAGAGGTCGAAGTTGTAGTTGAAGTCCACACTCAGCGAACGCAGGGTGCTGTACGCCCCGCCCTGCCCTTGCGGATCCTGGTCACGGGCCAGACGCGAACGGCTGACGCTGCCACTGGCATCCAGGGTCGGCAGGCGCGCCGCATTGGCGGCATAGGCCGCGGCACTGGCTTGGTGGACCCGGGCGCTGGCGACCTGCATGTCCGGGCTGTCGCGCAGGGCTTCACGGATCAGGCCGTCGAGCTGCGGATCACCGAGGCTTTTCCACCAGTCGTTTTTCGGCCACGCGGCCGGCGACAGCGTGACCCCGGTCAGGGACTGTCCAGCCTGTAGGCTCTTGGCCTCGAGGCTGACACCTTCGGTCTTCAGGCCGCTGTAGCTGGCACAGCCGGCGAGGCTCATGGCCAACAGCACCAGGCTCAAGCGGGTACGCAAGGTTTGACGTTTCATTTCTCCCCCAATCGCAACACGGTGATGGGATCACCGGCGGCGAGCAGTATTTTCTTGAGGATGTCTTCGAGGGTTTGCAGCTCCTCGCGGCTGATGGCGCCGGCCAACTGGTTCATGGCGTCGGCACCAATGAACGGCAGGCGATCAGCGAGTGCCTGGCCGGCTTCGGTCAGCACCAACTGCACCTGGCGCCGGTCCTCTGCCGAGCGCTGGCGGACCAGGAAACCTTTCTGCTCCAAGCGATCGAGCATCCGCGTCATCGAGCCGCTGTCCAGGGACAGGTAGCGACACAGCTCCACCGGTGTGTCGATGCCGTGCTGGGCCATGATGATCAACACCTTGAACTGGGCGGCGGTAATGCCGACGGGCTCCATGTGGGTGTCGATGATCCGGTCCTTGAGCAGCGCGGCGCGGCCGAGCAGCATGCCGAGGTGGCAATTGTGAAATTCGTCTGGGGTGAAATGCTTCATCTGAGCACCGTTTGCTGCCTAGGCAGTGAATGTATGTCGAGATATTACTGCTTAGGCAGCAAATGTCAAACAAATAGTTAGCTTGCTATGCACGACCAGACAAAATGCAGACATTACTGTGGGAGCGAGCTTGCTCGCGATGGCGGTAGGACATTCAACATCGTCGTTGACTGACACGCCGCTATCGCGAGCAAGCTCGCTCCCACAGGGGATTGGCCCTATGGGGTTTGGGGAAGGGTTAGAAATCGCGCTTGTAGAAGATATCCAGCGAACTGGCGACGCCGCTGGCGGCTTCGAGGTAAACCTTCTTGCTGAGCTTGTAGCGCAGGGCGATGGTGTTGGCCGGTTCGAACACGCCGACGCCGTAGCGCAGGCTGAGTTTTTCCGAGAGGTTGCCGCTGGCGACCACGCTGGTGGTGTTGCCGCTGCCTTGGGTGTCGAGCTGGAAGTCATCGATGCCCAGGTTATTGGCCAGGCTGCTGGTCACGCCCGAGCTGCCCATCAGCCCCAGGCCCAGCGCCGCCTGGGCGAGCATGTTGTTGTCCTCGCCCGTGGTGCTCAGGGGCCGGCCCAGTACCAGATAGGACAACGCCTGCTCCTGGCTCATGGCCGGCTCCGAGAAGATTTGCGTGGTCGGTTGCTCGGCGCTGCCGCTCAAGCGGATGCCGGCGATCACGTCGTCGGTCTGGCGAATCGCTTCGATGTCCAGGTAGGGCTGGTCGATGGGCCCGGCGAACAGCAGCCGGGCCCGGCGCACCGTCAGCCGTTGCCCGTAGGCCCGATAGCGGCCGTCGTTGAGCCACAGTTCACCGCGGGTGTCCATGTTGTCGCCGATGTGCACCTGCCCTTGGACGTTGGCCGTCAGGCCGAAACCCGAGAACGCAAGTTTGTCCTGGCCGACGATCACGTCGATGTCCATCGCCATGGCTATCGGTGCCTTGCCCTCCTCGGTCTGGTGGCCGACGATCACCGTGTCATCCGACACCTTGACGGTGGACGGCGGCAGTTCGCGGACGGTGATCTCGCCCTTGGGCACCAGGACCTTGCCGGCAATGGAAAGCCGCTCGCCCTGCATCGTGATGTTCAAGTCCGGGGCGACATCGAGCACTGCGTACGGTTCGACGGTGACCGGCAGTTGCGAGCCCTTGAGCGCCAGATTCAGGGTCAGGGCTTCGCCCCAGCCGATGTTTCCGATCAGGCTGCCTTGCCCGCGCTTGCCGCTTTTCCAGGCGCCGTCGAGCCGTACCGTTTCGCCGGCAATCATCGCCCGCACCTGCAGGGCTTCGAGGCTGATCGGCAGTTCCGGGCCGGAGACTTCGCCGTCGCTGAGCACCAGGTTGCCGTTGACCTGGGGCGCGAGCAAACCACCCGACAACGTCCCGCTGCCGCTCAGGTGACCGGTGAGGGTTTCCACCATCGGCACGAACGGCCGGGCCACGGACAGGTCCAGGCCGGTCAGGCGGAACGAGCCGCTCAAGGGCTTGCTGGCCGGCAGCGGATTGATCTGCGCCTGCAGCACCAGCTCGCCGAGTTTGGCGCCGACGAAATTCAGGTCGGTGTCGATGCGCTTGGGGGTCAGGCGGCTATCGAGCGTCAAGGTCTGGTAGGGAAAGTCCAGCCATTGCGCCTTGTCCCCCGCCTTGTCACGGATGCGCAACGTACCGCCACTGGCGTCCACCAGGACCCGGCCATTCGGGCCGCTCGCCGGCAGGTCCAGCTGCAGGTCCGCATTGAGCCGGCCCTTCCAGGCAAAATCCTTGGGCATCCACTGGGCCAGGCTTTCGATGGGGAATTGTTTGAGGTGATAGCGCAGCTTCGGCTCCGGCATCAGCCGCTGGTCTTCACCGCACAGGCTGGCATCAAAGGAACGCCAGCAGTGAGCGCCGACGTTGAGCGTGCCATCGACCAGGCGTTCCAGTTTTGCCGGGGCTTGCAGGCGCCAGGCTTGACCGCCGGCCTGCACCTCGCCGCTGGCTAGGCGCCCGCGCCAATTGCCCTGGTCGAGGGCGCCGTCGAGCGCCAGGGTCGTGTCGAGTTGCGGCCCTTGCAAGTCCAGGTTGAGTGTTTGCCGTTTGATGTCGCCCTGCCCGCTGACGGTCAACACGCCCAGGGACGTTTCGCCGGCGCGGATGCCGCTGGCCTTGAGGTCGAGCTTGCCGCGCTGGGCGCTGTCGAGGGTCGCGTCCAGGTTCAGGCTTTGCAGGCGATTGTCCTGCAACGCCAATTGCGTGCCTTGCAGACCGAGCTTGCCTTGGGGCGCCTTGAGCGTGCCGGCGACATCGACCCGGCCAACGACCTGGCCACGCAACTGCGGCCAGAGCTGGGCCAGGCGGGCGAGCTTGATGTCGATCTGGCCGGTGAGTTTCTGTTGCAGGCTGCCGGTGCCGTTGATGCGGTTATCCCCCAGGCGGATGTCCAGCGCGCTGAGGTTCCACTGCTCGCCGGCACCACTGGCCTTGGCCTGGAACAGCGCCGGTTGGCCGCGCAGCTTGCCCTTGAGATCCAGGTCCGCGTCGAGCTCGAGGCGGTCGTTCTTCATCGCGCCTTTGCTGCGCAACGGCCCGGCCAGGGTGCCGGGCAGCTCGCCGAGCCAGTACGCCGGGTTGATGGCCGACAGTTGCAGCGCCGTGTCCCAGGCAATGCCGTCGGCAAATTGCAGGCTCAGGTGTCCTTCGGCCTTGCCCTGCCCCGCGGCGAGCTTGAGTTGCGGCAGATGGATTTGCGCCAGGTTGCCGCTGAACGGGCTGTCCAGGCTGAAAGCCCCGGCGGGGCCATCCAGCGCGGCCTGGAAATTGCCCAGGTAGTTGCCATCGGTGTACGAGATTTCGCCATTGAAGCTGCGCAACGTCACCTGCGGCTCGTCGATCAGCGGATACAGGCGATGCCAGGGGAAATCCAGCCAAGCGACTTTCGCCTCGGCGCTCAAGCCGTCGCGCCAGTCCACTTGTCCGCTGAGTTTCAGGCTCTGCTGATTGCCGGCGTCCAGATCCAGGCCGGCGATCCGTGCGCCATTGGCGTCCACGGTGCCTTGCAGCAGCAATGCCACTGGCCCGTTTTCGGCGGGCAACGTCGCCTTGCCAAGCAATTGATAGCCACTTTTCAGATCGCCTTCGCCGGTCAATTCCAACTGATTGAGCAACAGCGTGTCTGGAAGATCGGCGCTGGCCCTGAAACCGTCGGCGGTGATACGCACCTTGGCCGGCAGGTTGTCCGCCAGCGGTTGCAGCTCACCGGTCAACTGGCCTTGCAGGTAGCCGCTACTGTCGGCCTTGAGGTTGAGGGTCTTGAGCAGGTTGCCGTCGACTTTCAGGTCCAGGGCCCAGGGCGTGGCACCCGGCGCAGGCAAGGTCAACCGGCCTTCGGCATTCAACGGCCAGTCGCCGCCGGGCTTGAGCAAGCCGGACAGCTTCAGACCCAGCTCGTCGCGCTGCAATTGCACCGAGTCGATCTGCAGGCCCTCGGCGGTCCAATGGGCAACCAATTGCAGGCCCTTGAGTTGCTCGCTGCCGTTGAACGACAGGCTGCCAACTTGCACATCGCCCAGTTCGATCGCGAGCGGCAAATCCAGGTCCGGCAAGCTGATCGGGCCGCTGCTCGGCTCATCGGCCGAGGCGGGCAACTGCAAGGCCACCTGGTCGGCCTTGAGCTGTTCGATGCACAGGGTCATGCGCGCCAGGCACGACGGCGACCAGGCGAATATCAATCGATCCATCGCCACCCGACTGTCGCCCTGCTGCCACAGCAGGTGATCGGCGCTCCACTGCCCGCCCAGCCGGCCCTGGAAATTCTCCACGGTCAGCCCCGGCACCAGGCCGAGAGCCCAGCGGCTGCCAAATGCCGTGCCCAGCACCGCGCCCAAGGCCAGCACGAGCGTCAGCAGCCCCCCGGCGAGCGCCAGTAGCGTTATCTTCACACCACGCGTCACAGCTCAGGCCCCATGGAAAAGTGCAATCGAATACCGCCTTCATCGTCCATCGCATGGGCCAGGTCGAGGCGGATCGGCCCCACCGGCGACACCCAGCGTACGCCGACACCCACGCCGGTCTTCAGGCTCGGCAGCTCAAGACTGTTAAAGGAGTTGCCCTGGTCGATGAACGTCGCCACTCGCCATTTTTCCGCGATGGAATACTGATACTCGAGGCTGCCGGCGACCATGTAGCGACCACCGATACGGTCACCCTCGGAGTTTTCCGGCGACAGGCTCTGGTAGTCGTAACCCCGCACGCTCTGGTCGCCACCGGCGAAAAAGCGCAGGGACGGCGGAATGGATTTGTAGCCATTGGTGGCGCTGCCGCCGATTTGCGCCCGCGCCAGCAAGCGATGCTTATCGAACACCGTGGTCAGGCCCTTGACCATGGCGGTGCCGTATACAAGGTTATTGTCCGAGCCCAGCCCTTCCTTGGCGACCTTGGTGTCGAACTGCAAACGGTAGCCGTTGTGCGGGTCGATGCGGTTATCGCTGCGCAGATAGGAATAGCTCACGCCCGGCATCAACAGCGTGCTCAGGCCCGCATCGTCGCCGAGGCGGTACTCCTCGCGCTGCCACTTGAGCGACACCACCCGCTGCCAACCGCTGGGCAACTTGCTGTGCCATTCCGGGCCCACGGTGAGCAGTTTGCTGAGGCTGTCGGTACCGGCCAGTTCTTCATATTGATAACCGCCGGCGTAGCGCATCTTGTCGGTCAGCGGCGGGTCCAGCGGCACGTCGTACCACAGGCCGACGTTTTGCCGGGGCGCCGAAACTTCCGCTTCCCAGCCATAGCTGTGGCCCTGGGGGTTGACCCAGTGGCGCGTCCAGTTGGCTTTGGCCCGGGGGCCGACATCGGTGGAAAAGCCCAGGCCAAGGCCCATGGTGCGCGGCTTGCGCGTATCGAGCTTGACCGCCACCGGAATGACATTGTTGGTGGCGGCGGTGGGGGCCGCATCCACCCGAACGCCTTCGAAATAGCCGCTCGATTGCAAGGCCTGGTTGAGTTCGGCAATCAGCTCGGAGTCATACGCCGTGCCGGCCTTGAACGGCACCATGCGTTGCAGCAGGTCTTCGTCGAACGGCGTATCGCCCTCGAAGCTCACCGTGCCCAAGGCATAGCGCGGGCCACTGTCGTAGACCAGCTCGATGTCGGCGATGCCCGCCTGGGGGTCCACCAGAAGTTTCTGCTGGGTGAAACGCCCGCTGAAATAACCATAGCGCGAGGCCTGGTTCTGGATCACCCGCTTGGCGTCTTCATAGCGACCATGGTTGAGCACCGCGCCGGGCTTCAGCGCGGCGTTGTCGGGCACGCGAAAAGCCTTGAGCGAAGCCGCCGGCCCATCGATGCGCACGGTGACGTTGCGCAGGTGCACCGGCTCGCCGGGGTCGATGGTCAGCACCAGCCGTGGATCCTTGCCGCCCTTGACCGCGCTGTCGATCTGCGGCTGGTAGTAGCCCAGCGCCTGGGCGGCCTTGCGCGCCTGTTCCTCGGCACCGCGACTGAAGCGCAGCAAGGCCTCCTCGTCACGATCCCCCACGCCACCGATGTAACCTTCGACGTTGGCCTTGAGTTCATCATTGGACGGCTGGACGCGTACTTCCAATTCACTGTTTGCCAGCGCCGCGCAGCTGAGGGACAGCAAAAGCGCGCCACCGGTCATTCTTCCTGGGAGGTTCATGGCGCGGATGCTATCACGAGCGTAGGTGCCTGATAGAGCCGGACATTTCCTAAAAGTTCGCCCGACTATGCCCTTGCGCTTTGCAGAATCTGCGGGTTGGCGTGGAAGAACACATGCTCACGGATAGGTCCTACCGCAACTTCACCGATTTCCTCGTACCCCTGGCGTTTATAGAACTCAAGGTAACGCGGGTTGCCGGTGTCCAGCACCACCCCTTGGGAATGCTCGTCCACCGCACACCAGTTATGGACCGCCTCAAGCAACTGCTCGCCGAAATGCTGGCCTTGGAACTGTGGGTGCACCCCCAGCAGCGGCAATACATGGACCGCATCCGACGGCAGGCAGGCCAGCACCGCCGCGTGGTACTCCAGATAGCGCCGGGTGCAGCGAAAACCGGTGCTCAAGACCATGCGCAGGCGCCAGGCCCAGCTTTCGGTGATTCCCAGGCGCCGCTGCGGCGGGGCGATCAGCGCGATGCCAATCAGGCGGTCGTTGACCAGCAGGCCGATGGCCGGCAGGTCCTGGAGAAAATGCTGCTTGACCAGCTCACGCACCGTGGCCCGTACCCGCTGCTCATAACCGGGACGCTC
Source organism: Pseudomonas sp. R151218B TE3479 (assembly GCF_053629195.1). Lineage (NCBI taxonomy): Bacteria > Pseudomonadati > Pseudomonadota > Gammaproteobacteria > Pseudomonadales > Pseudomonadaceae > Pseudomonas > Pseudomonas sp. R151218B TE3479. Next base: position 3,360,074 of record NZ_JBRJHV010000001.1, on the reverse strand, counting down.
GGATTCGAACAGGTAGCTGAAGGTAGGCTCGTGGCGATAGGCCTGGTACAGCAACGAACGGGCTTCACGGGAGTAACCACTGTCGAGCATATGGACGTCGGCGATGGCGGTTTCAGGCATGGTGTTGGATCTCCTGGGGCGAGGCTCGATGAGGCCCTGCTCTTATGAGTACGAACCCGATGGGGTCGTGATCGTTCCTACATGCAAAGGACATTAGCAGCGCATTTGTCCTACTGCCACGCTGGCTCCCTTCCCACATGTCAGCTAGCATCGCAGTTTTGCCAGGACAGCCGACCATGAAGATCGTCTCCTTCAACATCAACGGGCTGCGCGCCCGCCCCCATCAGCTGGCGGCGCTGATCGAGAAGCACCAGCCGGATGTGATCGGGCTGCAGGAAACCAAGGTTCACGACGAACAATTCCCCCTGGCCGAGGTGCAGGCCCTGGGTTACCACGTGCATTACCATGGGCAAAAAGGCCACTACGGGGTCGCCCTGCTCTCCCGCCAGGCGCCGCTGAGCCTGCACAAAGGCTTCGAAAGTGACGACGAGGACGCCCAGCGTCGCTTCATCTGGGGCACCTTCGCCGATGCTAACGGCATGCCGGTGACCATCATGAACGGTTACTTCCCCCAGGGTGAAAGCCGTGACCACCCGACCAAATTCCCGGCCAAGGAGCGTTTCTACAACGATTTGCAGCAACTGCTGGAAAGCCGCTTCAGCAACGACCAGCCGGTGGTGGTGATGGGCGATGTGAACATCTCCCCGGAAGACTGCGACATCGGCATCGGCCCGGACAACATGAAGCGCTGGCTGAAAACCGGTAAATGCAGCTTCCTGCCGGAAGAACGCGAATGGATGGCCCGCCTGAAGAACTGGGGCCTGGTGGACAGCTTCCGCCACCTGAACCCGGACGTCACCGACCGTTTCAGCTGGTTCGACTATCGCAGCCGCGGTTTCGAGGACGAGCCCAAGCGCGGCCTGCGCATCGACCTGATCCTCACCTCCCACGGCCTGCTGCCACGGGTCAAGGACGCTGGCGTGGACTATGAGCTGCGGGGCATGGAAAAACCGTCGGACCATGCGCCGATCTGGTTGCAGTTGAGCTGATCGCGTCACACCACCCCCTGTGGGAGCGAGCTTGCTCGCGATAGCGATCCAGCTGTCACATGTGATCTTGAATGTGCCGCCGTCATCGCGAGCAAGCTCGCTCCCACATCGGATTCGGTGCTCCGTCGCACCCCTGTCACCTTTCAGTAACCTGACTGACTTAATCTTCCGGCACTTCCTCGGGTTCAGAAGGTGCCGGCATGCGGCTGTGTGTTGTGGTTTTCATGGGCCTCTGGCTGCCGTTCGTGGCATGGGCCGGCTATTTGCCCATTCCCGAACAGGGCCCAGCCTTGCGCCTCCAGGGCTCCAATACCATCGGCGCGGCGCTGGGGCCGGCCCTGGTCAGAGGCTTGATGGAAGATCAGGGCCTGCTCAGGGTCAGCAGCGAAATCACCGGGCGCGACAACGAGCAGCGCATCGTCGGCCAGACCGCCGATGGCCGGCGGGTGGCAGTCGACATCACGGCCCATGGCTCCAGCACCGGTTTCGTCGCCCTCAAGCAGGCCAGCGCCGACCTGGCGGCCTCTTCCCGGCCAATCAAGGACAGTGAACTGAAGGAGTTGTCGTCCCTGGGCGACCTGAAAAGTCCTACCGCCGAGCAGGTCATCGCCATTGATGGTCTGGCGATTATTCTTCATCCGCAAAACCCGTTGCGTCAGCTCGACACCGTGCAACTGGCGCGAATATTCAGCGGCGAGGCTAAGACCTGGGAAGCGGTGGGCGGCGTTGGCGGGCCGATTCAGCTGTATGCCCGGGATGAACAATCCGGCACCTACGATACCTTCAAGGAATTGGTGCTTGGCCGACATGGCAAGCGGCTGGATCCCACAGCGCGACGCTTCGAATCCAGCGAACAGTTGTCCGACGCCGTCAGCCAAGACCCGCAAGGCATCGGTTTCATCGGTTTGCCCTACGTACGCCAGGCCAAAGCCCTGGCGATTGCCGACGGCGATTCCCAACCGATGTTGCCGCAGAACCACCTGATCGCCACCGAGGACTACCCCTTGTCCCGCCGGCTGTTCTTCTATTTACCTCCCTGGGAAACCAACCCCTGGGCCACGGCACTGGTCGAGTTCACCCAAAGCGACAAAGGCCAGGCCATCGTCGCGGCCAACGGGTTTATCGCCCAGACCGTCCAGGCCATGGCCGTCACGCCTAATGCACTGATGCCCGAGGGGTACCAGGCCCTGAGCCGCCACGCCCAACGCTTGACCGTGAATTTCCGCTTCGAAGAAGGCAGCGCCAGCCTGGACAACAAGGCCCACCAGGACCTGAGCCGCGTGCTCGACTATATAAAGCAGCACGGCAAAGCCGACCGACGCGTGACCCTGGTAGGTTTTGGCGACGCCAAGGATGACCCGGCGCGGGCCGACCTGCTGTCCAAACTGCGAGCCATGGCGGTGCGCCGTGAACTGGTCAAATACGGCGTGGCGTTGCGGGAAGTACGAGGGTTCGGCGCCTTGATGCCGGTGGCGGCCAATAGCGAGGATGAAGGCAGGGTTCGGAATCGGCGGGTGGAGGTCTGGGTGTACTGAACCCGCCAAGCGGCGCAAACCACTGTGGCGAGGGAGCTTGCTCCCGCTCGGCTGCGCAGCAGTCGTAAAACCGGCTGGCGCGGTGTTGCTGGAAAACCGCGTCAACCGGTTTTGGGGCGGCTTCGCCACCCAGCGGGAGCAAGCTCCCTCGCCACAAAAGCTCAGCGTTTATCGCGCTGGCTTCGGCGTAGGACCAAGCTCCGTCGCCTTGCGCCATTGCCTACAACTACGCCAGAATCCGCCGGCTTGTACGCCTTAGGGCCGGGTTTTACTGTTCTCCGGTCGCTGAAAATCAGCGATCGGGTTTGGTAGCCCGGGTAAAACTAAGGCGCACAGCTCCGGCATTTATTATGGCGGCTGTGCGCGGGGCGCCCTTGTGGCGCGCTGGGTTTGCCTTGGTACCCGGTCTACCAACCTGCGTATAGCCGCCACCTAATGTTTGGTAGCAAAAGGTTGCGGCTCCAATTACCAAGGAGTTTCATCCATGTTCAAGCCAACACCGAATCCACCGGACACCGATCCCACATCAAAAGCATTCGACAAAGCCGCCGAGCGCGCCCTCGACTACTACCTCAAGCCCAAGACCACCAAAGCCGAGGCTGACCCCGGCCAACTCTTCACTGTCGTCAACGGTGTCGACACCGAATCCCTGCTCGCCAACCTCAGCGAAACCCTGGCCTCGGCCAACGCCATGCTCAGCGACCAGGCCTTCGACCTGGAAGGCTCGAGGCGCCACATTGCCCTGGGCATCCAGCAATTGATCGAATTGAGTGGACAGCTGGCAAACCGCGCGCTGGACAACGTCGACACGCGTCCGTCGACATAGCGCATTTCCCTGTGGGAGCGAGCTTGCTCGCGAAGGCGGTTTGCCAGCCAACATTTGATCGACAGACAGATCGCTTTCGCGAGCAAGCTCGCTCCCACAAGGTTTCGAGGCGTTCGACGTTCCGGCATAGTGCGTTAGCGCCCCGCCAACTCCATGATCATCCGCGACAGCAGATAAATCCTGGGCACCACGCTCTCGACTTCGGCGTATTCCTCCGGCGTATGAATGTTGCCGCCGACGATGCCAAAGCCATCCAGCGTCGGCGTGCCGACACCGGCCGAGAGGCTGGCATCCGCCGCACCGCCGCTGCCTTCCTCGGTGAGTTTGCGCCCCAGTTCGCCATAGATACCTTGGGCCATGGCCATCAACCGGTCCGACTCCGCCGTCTGGGGCATCGGTGGCAGGCCGCGCTTGAGGCTGGTGGTGACTTCGGTGTCGGCGATCAACTTGTCCTGCGAGACCCGGGCCAGGTCTTTTTCGATGCGGTCGAATTCTTCCGGCACCGCCGCCCGCACATCGGCCTTGGCGCTCGCCTGGTCGGGAATCACGTTGGTCCGGTCACCAGCGTTGATCACCGTGAAGTTGATGGTGGTTTTCTTTTCCGCGTCGCCGAGCTTGCCCAGTTGCAAGATCTGGTGTGCGGCCTCCATCGCCGCATTGCGCCCCAGTTCCGGCGCGACGCCGGCGTGGGACGCTTTGCCCTTGACCTCCACCAGCGCCGTGGCACTGCCCTTGCGCCACACCACCAAGCCGTCGGCCGGGCGACCCGGTTCGAGGTTGAGGGTCACGTCATGGGCCTTGGCGGTCTTCTTGATCAGGTCGGTGGCGGCGTCCGAGCCGGTTTCTTCGCTGGCGTCGAGCAGGAAAGTAATCTGCGCGTAGTTCTTGAAGTCCAGGTTCTTGAGCACCTTCAAGGCGTAGATCCCCGCGACGATGCCGCCCTTGTCGTCCATCACTCCCGGCCCGTAGGCGCGACCATCCTTGATATGGAACGGGCGTTCGGCGGCCGAGCCCTCCTTGAACACCGTGTCCATGTGGGCCATCAGCAGGACTTTCGCTTTACCGGTGCCCTTGAGGGTCGCCAGGATGTGCTGGGTACCGTCCGAGTTCGGCACCTTTTCGATGGTCGCGCCCAACTTTTTCAGCTCGTCGATGGCAATGTCGCCGACCTGGGTCAGCCCCGGCACGTACCCGGAGCCGGAGTCGATATTCACCAGCCGCTCCAGCAACTTCAGGGCCTCGCCCTTGTACTGCTGCGCGTCGGTCAGGATTTGTTGATGGGGTTGGGCAAAGGCCATGGGGGTGAAGGCGCCAAGGGCCAGGCTCAGGCCGAGGCTGACGGCCAGACGGGAGCGAACAGCGGTCATCGTCATGATTTCATCCTTGTTCCGTATCGAGAGAATGCCATGGGCACCCTACCCGACAATGAACCAAGGCTCTAGGCAGCAAGAGGCCATCTCAGTCAGAAACGGTCGACGCTTCCAACAGTGGTCGATGGCGGTGGCAAATGACCCGGTTGCGCCCGCTGGTCTTGGCTTCGTACAGCGCCTGGTCTGCATCGTTGAGCCAGAGAGTCGCGTCGGCATAAGCCGGGTTGAAGACCGCGACGCCAATACTCAGGCTCACTTTCAGCGCCGGGTCCCGCTCGTAGCTGAGGGTCGCGAAGCGCTCGCGCAAACCGTCCATGGCCTGCACCGCGTTGTGTTGGGTCACGTCCGGCAAAATCACGCCGAACTCGTCGCCACCATAACGCCCGACAATGTCGGCGGAGCGCAGGTTCTGCCTGAGCAGCTTGCCAAGCTGACGCAGCACGATGTCGCCGGCCCCGTGGCCATAGGTGTCATTGATGATCTTGAAATGGTCGATGTCGATCAATGCAATCGCGCCACGGGGCGTCCCGTCTGCTGGTTGGCGCACGCAACGCTGGAATTCCTCGTTGAGGCGATCTTTCCAGGCGCCATGGTTCAGCAACCCGGTCAGGCTGTCGGTACGACTCAGGGCCAGCAGTTCACGTTTTTGCCGGCCCAGGGTGTGGGCCTGGCGAAAGCAGATCCAACCCAGTGCCATCGGATACAGGCACAGCAGTGGCAGACACGCGTAGATCTGCGCCGGGCTGGTCATGGGCACGCTGGTCAGCGGGAAGATCACCGTGCCCACCGCGATGCCTGCCACCTGGGCTATCACCCCAACGAGCAGGAAACGCAGGCCACCGATGGCGACGTTGTTCATCGCCATCATCGCCAGCGTGACGGCCGTGGGCAGCGGGTTGAAGTGCATCGCCACGACCCAGAAGCTGCCGAGAAAGGCATCGATCAGCAGATTGCGGTGTTCGGCGTGGTAAGGCACCGCGCTGCGGCGGGCCCACCAATAAGACAGGTGCGGCCAGAGCAGGCCGTTGAACAGCATGAAGCCCCAGACCCAGGGTGCCGGATCGAGGGGATAAAGTGCGGCGCTGACCAGCAGCAACCCCAGCGTCAGGCCCAGGGTGCGCGATACATAGAGCCTCCTGGCCAACGACAGTCCCTGTTTTCCCGGTTTTTGCATGGACGCCTCTGCACCGCGGGTTCCCGAGCCATCGGGACGGGGTTGCCTGGAGTCTAACAGGGCGGCATCAAATAGCCACTAGTGATGCAGGGGTATTTATTCACATTCAAATGCGAGACTCTGCTGGGATTTTGGCTATATATGACAAGGAAATCCGTAAGCCTTCGGAAAGGAGGCCCCTGGGTAACGATGTTCCGGCTTCAAGCTTCATTTATCACCGACTGATCCGTTTGATCATTCTGTCGCAGCCCATGGAGGGCAAAACATGCTGGTGTTGTGGGTAGTTCTTGCTGTACTTATCGCCTGGAGCTGGTTGACGTATCCCGGCATCGGCCATGTGATCTACGACATGAACATGGCTTTGGAGGCACGCCTTTACCGGTTGCGCAAAATCACCGTGCCCATCAGCGAGATGACCGTGTCGACCTGGCAGGGCGGGCCTTATGAAGCGTCCGCCAGCATCCTGATGCTGCACGGCTACAGCGGCGACAAGAACCTCTGGCTGCGTGTTGCCCGGCATTTTGTCGGTGATTACCGGGTGGTGATCCCTGACCTCCCCGGCCATGGCGAAACCGGCTTCAAGGCCGGCGGCGGCTACGACATCCCGACCCAGGCCCGGCGGATCATCGAGTTGCTCGACGCCTGCGGCCTGGACAAGGTCCATGTGATCGGCAATTCCATGGGGGGCCATCTCGCCGCGTGGCTGGCGGCCACTTCGCCTGATCGCGTGCTGACCCTGGCGCTGCTCAATCCGGCCGGCGTCACCTCCCCCCAACCCAGCGACATGGACCGCCAACTGGCCGCCGGTCGTAACCCGTCCCTGGTGCATTCGCGGGAGGAGTTCATGCCGTTCTACGCCATGACCATGGCCTCGCCGCCCTGGGTACCGGGCATGGTGATGGCGGCCGTGGCCGAGCGCTATGTACAACACCGCGAAGAACTGGCGGAGATCTACACCGACTTTCGCGCCAGCCCGTCGATGGAGCCCCACCTGGCCGATATTCGCGCCCCTTCGCTGCTGCTCTGGGGCCGCCAGGACCGGGTGATCGATGTCAGCAGCGTGCCGGTGTGGAGCAAGGGCATCGCCGACTTGCGCGTGGAAATCTGGGACGGGATCGGCCACCTGCCCATGATCGAGCAACCGGGGAAAACCGCTGCGCTGTACCGTGGTTTTCTCAAGGGTTTGGGGCAGTAACGGCGATGTATAAAACAACATGAACCCAAGGTGGGAGCGAGCTTGCTCGCGATAGCGGCGACACATTCAACATTGGGGCACGCTGACCCACCGCCATCGCGAGCAAGCTCGCTCCCACAAGGATTCGTGGCCGACCGAGGGGTATCGATTTCATGAACATCCTCTACGACGAACACCTCGACGGCTCCTTGCCGAAGGTGGACAAACAGGTCCTGCTGCAAGCCCTCCAGGCACAGATTCCAGACCTGGACATCCTGCACCGGGAGGAAGACCTCAAGCCCTACGAGTGTGATGGTTTGTCGGCCTATCGCACCACGCCCCTGCTGGTGGTCTTGCCCAGGCGGGTCGAGCAGGTGCAAGCGCTGCTCAAGCTCTGCCATGAACAGAACGTCCCGGTGGTCGCCAGGGGCGCCGGGACCGGTCTGTCCGGTGGTGCCCTGCCCCTGGCCAGTGGCGTGTTACTGGTGATGGCGCGGTTCAACCAGATCCTGCACATCGATCCCGACGCCCGTACCGCACGGCTTCAGCCGGGTGTGCGCAACCTGGCGATCTCCCAGGCAGCGGCGCCGTTCGGGCTGTATTACGCACCGGACCCTTCGTCCCAGATCGCCTGTTCCATTGGTGGCAATGTCGCGGAAAATGCCGGCGGCGTGCACTGCCTCAAGTACGGCCTGACGGTGCACAACCTGTTGAAGCTGGAAATCCTCACCGTCGAAGGCGAACGCCTGACCCTGGGCAGCGAAGCCCTGGATTCGCCGGGCCTGGACTTGCTGGCACTGTTCACCGGCTCCGAAGGCTTGCTCGGGGTGATCACCGAAGTGACGGTCAAGCTGCTGCCCCGGCCCCAGGTCGCCAAGGTGCTGCTGGCCAGTTTCGATTCGGTGGACAAGGCCGGGCGGGCGGTGGCCGACATCATCGCCGCCGGCATCATTCCCGGTGGCCTGGAAATGATGGACAACCTAGCGATCCGCGCCGCCGAGGACTTCATCCACGCCGGCTATCCGGTGGACGCCGAAGCGATCCTGCTGTGCGAACTGGACGGGGTCGAGGCCGATGTCCATGACGACTGCGAACGGGTCCGTCAGGTGTTGGAGCAGGCCGGGGCCACCGAGGTGCGCCAGGCGCGGGACGAGGCCGAGCGGCTGCGGTTCTGGGCCGGGCGCAAGAACGCCTTCCCGGCGGTGGGTCGCCTGGCGCCGGATTATTACTGCATGGACGGCACCATCCCCCGACGCGCCCTGCCCGAGGTGCTGCAACGCATCGCCAGCCTGGGTGCCGAGTATGGCCTGCGGGTCGCCAATGTGTTTCACGCCGGCGACGGCAACATGCACCCACTGATCCTGTTCGATGCCAACCAGCCCGGCGAACTGGAGCGTGCCGAAACCCTGGGTGGGAAAATCCTCGAACTGTGTGTCCAGGTAGGCGGCAGCATCACTGGCGAGCACGGAGTTGGCCGGGAAAAAATCAATCAGATGTGCACACAGTTCAACAGCGACGAACTGAACCTGTTCCACGCGGTAAAAGCGGCGTTCGATCCCCAAGGCCTGCTCAACCCCGGCAAGAACATCCCGACCCTGCACCGCTGCGCCGAGTTCGGTGCCATGCACATCCATGGCGGGCAGTTGCCGTTTCCCGAACTGGAGCGTTTCTGATGAGCCGCGAAGCCGACCAGGACGCCAGCGACCTGTTGCTCGAACAGGTCAATCGCGCACGAGCCAACGCCACGCCGTTGCGCATCCAGGGTTCGAACAGCAAGGCGTTCCTGGGGCGGGAAGTGGCCGGCGAAGTGCTGGACACCCGCGTGCACCGTGGCATCGTCCATTACGACCCCACCGAGCTGGTCATCACGGCGCGGGCCGGCACCCCGCTGCGAGAACTGCTCGCTGCTCTGGAGGCCGCCGGGCAACGCCTGCCCTGCGAACCGCCGGCGTTCGGCGATGACGCCACGGTCGGCGGCATGGTCGCCGCCGGGCTGTCGGGGCCGCGTCGCCCCTGGGCGGGTTCGGTGCGTGACTTCGTCCTGGGTACGCGCCTGATCAGCGGCCACGGCACATTGCTGCGTTTCGGCGGCGAGGTGATGAAAAATGTCGCCGGCTATGATCTCTCGCGCCTGCTGGCCGGCAGTTTCGGCTGTCTGGGCGTGATCACCGAAGTGTCCTTGAAGGTCCTGCCCAAGCCCCGTCACAGCCTGAGCATCCGTCTGGAACTGGGCAGCGCCGAAGCCTTGGAGACACTCGCCGAATGGGGCCGCCAGCCCCTGCCCATCAGCGCCGCCAGCCATGACGGCGACTGCCTGCACTTGCGCCTGGAGGGGGGCGAAGGCTCGGTCAGTGCCGCTCATCAACGTTTTGGTGGCGAGGTGATCGACGATCGATACTGGACGGCACTGAATGAACATCGGTTGGCATTTTTCGACGAAGGCTTGCCGCTGTGGCGCCTGTCATTGCCCAACCACACCGGCCCCCTCACCCTGCCCGGCGCTCAACTGATCGATTGGGGTGGCGCGCAACGCTGGTTGAAAACCGAGGCTGGCACGGTGCAAGCCCTGGCCCATGAAGTGGGCGGCCATGCCACCTGCTATCGTCAGGGTGCCAGCGACACACCGTTCCAGCCACTGGCCCCGACGCTGCTGCGCTACCACCGGCAACTCAAGGCCCAGCTCGATCCCCTGGGACTGTTCAACCCTGGTCGAATGTACCTGGAGCTCTAGCATGCAGACTCGGTTCAGTGAGGAAAGCAAAAACCTGCCCCGCGCCGAAGAAGCCGAACGGATCCTGCGCAGTTGCGTGCATTGCGGCTTCTGCAATGCCACCTGCCCCACCTACCAATTGCTCGGCAATGAACTGGACGGCCCGCGAGGCCGCATCTACCTGATCAAGCAAGTGCTCGAAGGCCAGCCGGCGACAGCCAGCACCCAGTTGCACCTGGATCGCTGCCTGTCGTGTCGCAACTGCGAGACCACTTGCCCGTCCGGCGTGGATTACCACAACCTGCTGGATATCGGCCGGGCGGTGGTCGACCAAGCCGTGCCGCGCCCCGCCGGCCAACGCGCACTGCGCCTGGGGTTGCGCAGCCTGGCCGTCAGTCCCGAACGGTTCAAGGCCCTGCTGCGCCTTGGAGCGGTCTTTCGTCCGTTGCTGCCGACGCACCTGAGCGCCAAGTTGCCCCGTCCCGCTCCATCCCACAGCGACCGCCCACCCCTGCGCCATGGGCGCAGGGTATTGATGCTCGAAGGCTGCGTGCAACCAGGCCTGTCGCCCAACACCAACACCTCGGCAGCGCGAGTGCTGGACCGACTCGGCATCAGCGTGATCCCTTGTGCGCAGGCCGGCTGCTGCGGTGCGCTGGATTATCATCTCGATGCCCAGGCCACCGGACTGGACCGCGCCCGACAGAACATCGACGCCTGGTGGCCGCACCTGGAGCACGGCGCTGAAGCCATTGTCCAGACCGCCAGCGGTTGCGGCGCCTTCATCAAGGACTACGGGCATCTGCTGGAGCATGACCCTGCCTATGCCGCCAAAGCCAAGCAGGTAAGCGAACGAGCGCTGGACCTGGTGCAAGTGCTCGGCAACGAACCGCTGGAGCAGATCTGCGCGGCCAGGAACCAGCGCATCGCCGTCCATTGCCCGTGCACCTTGCAGCACGCGCAGAAACTCGGCGGCCGCATCGAAGCGCTGTTGACGCGGCTGGGTTTCAACCTCACCGAGGTGCCCGACGGCCATTTGTGTTGCGGTTCGGCCGGCACCTATTCGCTGACCCAGCCGGCCTTGGCGCGGCAGTTGCGCGACAACCGCCTCAATGCCCTGGAAAGCGGCCAGCCGGAGATGATCGTCACGGCCAACATCGGCTGCCAGAACCACCTCGACGGTGCCGGTCGCACGCCCGTGCGGCACTGGATCGAGCTGGTGGATCAGTCCTTGGCAGAATGAAGTCCTGAAGATTCTTCGTTTGCCGGGGCCGGCGAAGGCTGCGATCTTTCGCTCAACTTTCCCACAGCCTTCGCCAGGAATTCTCACGATGAGCTTCGTCAGCCCCGACCTGATCCGCCAACGCTTCTCCAGAGCGATGTCCGACATGTACCGCGACGAGGTGCCGCTGTATGGCGCCCTGATGAACTTGGTGGAACACACCAACGCCCAGGTGCTGGCCGAACAGCCGCAGTTGGCTGCACACCTGCGCAGCACCGGCGAGTTCGAGCGCCTGGACCTGGAACGCCATGGCGCGATCCGTGTCGGCACCGCCGCCGAACTGGCGACCCTGGGGCGACTGTTCGCGGTCATGGGCATGCAGCCGGTGGGCTACTACGACCTCACGCCGGCCGGAGTGCCGGTGCATTCCACAGCGTTTCGCGCCGTGCATGAAAGCGCGTTGCAGGTGAGTCCGTTCCGAGTGTTTACCTCGCTGCTGCGACTGGAACTGATCGAGAATACCGAGCTGCGGACCTTTGCCGAGTCGGTGTTGGCCCAACGGCAGATCTTCACCCCCGGCGCCCTGGAGCTCATTGACCTGGCCGAGCGCCAAGGTGGCCTGACGCAAGCCCAGGCCGAGGACTTTGTCCTGCAGGCCCTGGAAACTTTTCGCTGGCATCACAGCGCCACCGTCACCGCCGAACAGTACCGGCAGCTGAGCGCCCAGCATCGCCTGATCGCCGACGTGGTGGCGTTCAAGGGCCCGCATATCAATCACCTGACGCCGCGCACCCTGGACATCGACATCGTCCAGGCACGGATGCCCGTGCATGGCATTACCCCCAAGGCCGTGATCGAAGGTCCACCCCGTCGCCAATGCCCGATCCTGCTGCGCCAGACCAGTTTCAAGGCACTCGACGAACCTGTCGCCTTCACCGACCAACCACAGGCCCAAGGCAGCCACAGCGCCCGCTTCGGCGAAATCGAACAACGCGGCGCCGCGCTCACGCCCAAGGGCCGCGCGCTCTACGACCAATTGCTGAACGCCGCACGCGATGCGCTGGGAGCGTTTCCCAACGAAGCCAACGCCGAACGCTACAACGGGTTGATGGCCGAACATTTTGTCGCATTCCCGGACAACCACGATGAGTTGCGCCAACAGGCGTTGGCGTATTTCCGTTATTTCCCGACGCCCAAGGGCCTCGCCGCCAAGGGCGCCCTTGAGCCAGCAGCGTCCCTGGAACACTTGCTCGAACAGCAATACCTGCGCGCCGAGCCCTTGGTGTACGAAGACTTCCTGCCGGTCAGCGCCGCCGGCATCTTCCAGTCGAACCTCGGCGATGCCGCCCAGAGCCATTATGCCGGGCAGTCCAACCGCCAGACCTTCGAAGCGGCGCTGGGGCGAGCGACCATTGATGAGCTGGGGCTGTACGCCCAGACGCAACAGCGCTCCATTGATGAATGCAGAGCTGCGTTGGGCGTATAGGAACGGACTGAAAGTCGGCCATGTAAGAAGTTGCGCTACGGATCGGCCACAAAACTCGATAACGAGCCGCCCCGCCTAAGGAGCCGCCGTGCCAACCCGAGGCGCATACAGATAGCATTGCTCCGAGCGACATCTTGCGCACATTCCGCCCTGCCGGAGCTACGAACTCATACAGGAATTATATAACAGACTGATTTGTATCGTTTTTTTATAAATGGCACAGCTCTTGATAACCGTTTGGCCACCTCGGACAACTGCTGTCCCAGGCCATTTTAGTAATCCAGGAAGGAGAGCGTCCATTGGCTACCCCCGCGTATATGATCATCAAAGGCATCAAGCAAGGTCTGATCACGGCTGGCGCGTTTACGGCCGACTCGGTTGGCAACTTCTATCAGGAAGGTCGCGAGGACCAAATCATGGTGCAGCGCTTCCAGCACCAAGTGACCATCCCGCGCGATCCTCAATCTGGCCAGCCAACCGGCCAACGCGTGCATCACCCCCTCGTCATCACAAAAGTGTTCGACAAGGCCACGCCGCTGCTGCAAGCGGCCCTCACCAGTGGTGAACTCCTTGAAGAAATTGTGATTCACTGGTTCCGGACTTCGGCGGCGGGCACCCAGGAACACTACTTCACCACCACGCTGTTTGACGCGATCATCGTCGAGATCAAAGATTACATGTTCAATTGCCAGGATCCGGCGAATGCGCATTTCACCCATCTGGAGGATGTGCACTTCTCCTATCGCAAGATCACTTGGAATCACGAAGTCTGCGGCACGATGGGCTCCGATGACTGGCGTGTCCCCGTCGCCGGTTAAATACACACAGCCGTCAACACATCGGCCAGGTCTGCTGTCCGATGTGCATTGAAGTAAACGGTGATACGCCCTGAGAGGTGTTCGCCCAGTGCGACGGCCTCGGCAATCCATGCACTGGTAAAGAGCCTGACACTGGGCGAACAGGCACAATAATAATGGAACTTTCAGAGTATGTCCGCGAGGCTGTTTAAATAATTGTTCATTATTGAAACTATGCCGGTTGTGTAGGAGCTGTACAAACAGTTATACAAAACATGCGCAGATGTAAAAGCTATCCACACAGAAAATTAATTGGCATTACAAAACTCTTTTTAATACCGGCGGGCGTGAAGTACTTCAGCCACGCCGTCCGGTTTTTTGCGCATCGGTGTCCCCCGCTTCAGGGTCACCGTGTTGCTGTTTGCGCTTGGCCGGGTCATTGGGTCGCAAGGCATCGTTATCGCGTTCCACTTCGCCGGGCAATGCTGGCGCGTCCGGGTTAGGTGGGGTTCGATCGGGGTTGTGCTTCATGGCGAACTCCTTGGATCTTTCGGTATTCAGGCATCGGGGTCGGCGACTTCTTCAGCGACATTGGCATCGGGAGAGCGCTGGTGCAGTTGCTCGGCCTGGTTCTTCAAATCCTGCCAACGCGCCAGATCGATGGCACCCCGGCCGAACAGGTCATTGGCCACCCGCATCAGCTCGGTGAAGTGGGCGTCGGGGGACTGCTGCCAGTAGGCCTTGTCTTCGAATAACTGCTGCCAGTCGGCCAGCGACGGAAGTTTGAGGTCATCGCTCATGGCGGGCTCCTGCAAGACATTCATCAGTTATGAGGGTCGACGTTCGCGGGGAGTTCCGACGATTCTCAGTAGCCGGTCATTTCCAGGTAACCCGTGCCGCCCTGGTTGCCACTGAGTCGTACCGGGCCTTCCCAATAGGGAATGCGCAGGTCCATCCAGGCGTTGGGATTGAGTGCCTGGGTGATGACGTCGAGTTGCTTGCCGGGAATCTTGATGGCCCAGCGTACCGGCATCGAACGCCCGGCGACCTTGGCAGTGTCCAATGGCACGAGGCTGATCTCCCCGGCATGCAGGGTTTGCGCCCGTCCCAGGGCATCGATCCAGGTGCCTGTGAGGTAAGGCGCGCCGTCCTTGTGGCGCATGCGATAGAGCATCAGGTGCTCGCCATTGTCCAGGTGCAGGGAGAACCAGTCCCAGCCGGTCTGGTTGGCGGTCAGGGGCTGGCTGCTCCATTCGCGGTCGAGCCAGGCCGGACCGCTGACCGCGAAACGCTGACCGTCGATTTCCAATTCACCGCTGGCCTGGAAAAACGGCTGGCTGTAGTAGTACGACGCCTGCCCCTGTTCGGATTTCTGGCTGAAACCTTGATCGCCCTGCAGCACCAACGGGCGGCTCGACGTCAGCCGCAACGCATAGCTGAAGCGTCGGTCGTGCGCCTTCAATTGCATGTCCGCCAACGGCTCGGCCGCAGCAGCCTGGCTGGTGAATTGCCAGTCGTCGATCCAGGCATCGAAAGGCACCGCCTGCACCCCGGCCTGCCCCACTCCGCCTCGGGCATAACGCTCGGCGGCATGGTGCACGGTGGCGGAAGTGACCGCCGCATGGCCGAGCCAGATCGTCTGGTTGCGCCAACCGCTGGCCTGGGGCACGGCATCCAAGGCGCTGCGAAACAGCGTCCATTGCACACCGAAATCCCGACCCTGGGCATCCTTGAGGTTGGCAGTGACGTACCACCACTCGATACGGAAACCGTCATGAATGCCGTGGTCAGCCGGAAAACTGAACGCCCGCCCAGGCACGACGGGCGTGAACGCGACAGCCTGGGCGCCGAGGCCGGCAAAGCCCTTTTGTGGTGGCGCTGAGTCGTCACAACCGCTGAGCAACACCAGCAGCAACACGCCAACGTTAATCTTCATGGGCAAAGGTCCTCAGCAAATCCGCCGGTTGCGTGCGGTACAACGCATACAGCGGCCAGGCCGATGCCAGGAGCGTGGCGAGCATCGCCAGGGCCAGCAACTGCACCAATTGCAACGGGAACACCCGCAACGGCAGGCGCCAGCCGAAGGCCTGCACATTGATCACTGCGTCCAGGCACCAGGCCAGGGCAATCCCCAGCGGCAAGGCCAGGACCAGGGTCAGCAGCGCCAGCAACCAGGTCTGGCCGAGGTTGAGCAACATCAATTGCCGACGCGTCACCCCCAGCGCCCACAGCGGCGCCAACTGGCCGAGACGACTCTGGCTCTGGGTCAGCAGGCTGATGAACAACGCCACCCCTGCCACCGCCAGGGTCAGGCTGTTAAGGGCGGCGGTGGCGGCGAAGGTGCGCTCGAACACCTGGGTCGACCAGCCCTTGAGCCGGGCCTGATCGACGATGCGGCTGTCATCCAGGCTGAACCGGCCCTGCAACGCGGTCAGTAGCGCCGGGATCGCGGGCGGTTCGATGCGCAGGTTGAAACGGTTCGGCGTCAGCTGCGGCCAGTGCGCCAGCAAATGATCGGCATTGACCAGCACGTGGCCCTTGGGATTGCCGTAGTCGGCGTAGATACCGACGATGCGCAGTGCCCAGGGTCCCTGTGGCGTCGGCAGGGTCAACTGATCGCCGATCCTCACCTTGAGGCGCCGGGCCAGTTGTTCGCTGAGCATGAGGCTGTCGGCGGCGGCCAGCTGCTCCCAGGGCTTGTCGCCGGCCGATTCCAGTAGCGGCCAATGCTGGCGATAGTGCGGGTGATCGATGATGCCATGGATGTCCGTCGGCCAGCCCTGCAACGGGATCGAGACTTGCCAGAGGGGAACGACGGCAGTGATCGCCGGTTGTTGCTTGAGCCAGGTGTGCAGTTGCTCCGCCTGGACCGGAGTTTGCGGGTTGATGTACAACTCGGCGGTCAGCCGTTGTTCGAGCCAGTTGCTGAAGGTCTGGCGGAAACCGGCGGTCATGCTGCCGGCACCGATGTTCGCCGCCAAGGCCAGCAGCAAAGCCATCAGCGCCAGGCTCAGCGTCGGCAATTGCTGGCGGCAATCGGCGAGAAACCATTGCCCGAGCACCGAGCGGTTGCGGCGCAGTAGCTGCTTCAGCGCACTGCTGAGCAACACCGGCAGGGCCAGCGCCGCCCCCAGCAACAAGGCGGTCATCAGGACAAAACCGCTGGCCAGGCTGTCGCCCCAGACCAGCGCCGAGGCGGCAATCAACGCCGCCCCTGTCGCCACCCAACCCTGGCGTCGCAGCCAGCGCCCATGGGCCTGGTGCCAGGCCTGGGGATTGGCCAGCGCCAGCAGGGGCAAACGCGCCGCCCGCAACAGGCTGTCGGCCCCGGCCAGCAGGGCGCCGAGCAGGCTCAGGCCGACACCGCTGAGCCACCACCCCAGGCTGAGGTTCAAATGCCCGGCCACCTCGGCACCGTACAAACCCCGCAGGCTCGCCGCGACATCCGGCAACAACAGGCCCGCCAGCCAGTAGCCGCTGAGTACCCCGGCGATCCCGCCCAGTAAGGCCAGTGCGCCCAGCTCAATTGCCAGACTGGTGACCAACACCCGCGCACTGACGCCACAGGCCCGCAGGGTTCGCAGCAGGCTGCGGCGCTGTTCGAGGGCAAGGCCGATGGCGGCGTGAACGATGAACAGCCCCACCACGAACGATAAAAACCCCAAGGCGTCGAGGTTCAGGTGAAAACTTTCGGTCAGGCGCGACAGATTGTTTTCTTCATCGGCACGCGTCAATTGCAGCCGATCACTGAAGGCCTCCGGCAGCGCGGCGTTGAACGTGGCGGGCAACAACAACCGCGACAGTTGGTCCGGCAACCCGAGTACCGCTTGGGCAAAACCGATGTCCATCAACAGCACGCCCGGCGCCATGTCCACTTGGACATGCAGAGGCGGCAGCGGTTGCCCATCGACTGTACGAGGCCGGTCGCCCTCGCCCAGCCCCAAGGCCTGCAAGGTCTGCGGGGCGACCCACGTGCGACCGGGGTCGGTAAAAAACTCGACCACTTCGCTCATGTCCCGCGCCTGCCCCGCCAGGGCCGCGCCGGGTGGCAGCGACACCGGGTCGATGCCCATCAGTTGCAGACGCTGATCCTCGTGCCCTTTGAGCAGCACCCGGGCCTGCAACACCGGCGACACCGGCCAGCCTTGGCGCCGCAAATCGACAAACCATTGCTGAGGGAAGGTACCGCCACCGGGGGCATTGAGGCTGGCCTGGGGTTGGCCGCTGATCAATTGGCTGGCCCGGGCGTAGCTGTCCCGGGCCTGACTGTTCAGCGCTTGCACGCCGGTAAGCAGGCTGGTGGCGAGCCAGAGGCCGGTCAGCACGCTGAAGAATTGCACCGGGTGTTGGCGCCAATGGCTGAGCAGGACCTTGAGGGTCTGACGAAAGATCATCACCCCTGGGCCACCTGCGCCAACCGTCCGCCGTGCAACACCACGCGTTGGGCCAGGCGAGCCGCCACCCGGGGGCTGTGGGTCACCATCAGCAGACTGGTGGGGCTGCCCTCCAGCAGTTCCAGCAACAGTTGCAGCACTTCGTCGCTGGTGGCTTCGTCGAGGCTGCCGGTGGGTTCGTCGGCCAGCAACAAGGGCGGCCGCGAGGCCAGCGCCCGCCCCAGCGCCACTCGTTGTTGCTGGCCGCCGGAAAGCTGTTCAGGGTAACGCCGCAGCAACGCTGCAAGTCCGAGCCGCTGCACCAGATGGGCTTGCCAGGCCGCGTCATAGCGGCCGCACAGGCGCGCCTGGAACGCCAGGTTGTCTTCCACCGACAAGCTGCTGATGAGGTTGAACTGCTGGAACACCAGGCCGATTTCCGTGCGTCGCCAGTTCGCCAGCTGGCTTTCGCTCATGCCATCGAGCCGATATTCGCCACTGCGGATGCTGCCGCGATCCACCTGGTCCAGCCCGGCGACCAGGTGCAGCAAGGTGCTCTTGCCACTGCCGGACTCCCCCATCAGCGCCAGACTGCTGCCGGGCATCAGGGTCAGGTCGACGCCCTGCAGCACCGGCAACGGGCCTTGGGGCGTGGGGTAGCTTTTATAGACATCGCGGACTTCAAGCATGAACAGGCTCGATGAATGAACGTGAGGCTCAGAATAGCGGAATTAGCCGCAATGCCGGCCCAGGCGAGAGCTCGCGAAGGCGGTGTATCAGCTGGCAGTGATGTGGATGGGCAGGCCTCATCGCGAGCGCGCTCGCTCCCACAGGGCTCTGCGGCGTATGTGCATTTTGTGGCTGCCGAAAACCCATGTAGGAGCGAGCTTGCTCGCGAAGGCGGCGTCATAGTCGATGAAGATGTTGGATGTGCCGGCCTCATACGAGCAAGCCCACTCCCAAAGAGCTCAGCGTATAGGGTCAATGCCCCACCGCCATTTCAACCTGGCCGGAATGCGGGGTCACGATGCTGTTCAGGTCGATATGTTTCCACGCCGGTTTCGCCCCCAGCCGCGCGTTGAAGCGGTAGTTGAAGGTGAAGTCGTCATCGGTCGGCTGGCTCAGGGATTTTCCATAGGCCGATTCGACCCCGACCGGGTCATAGCCCATCAACTGCAACAGCGTCGGGAAGATGTTGTAGTGACTGGAGCGGTCCTTGTTCCGAGCCCAGGCATCGCGCCAATCGAGGGCCTGCAATGAGCGGCCCTGGATCACCACCAACGGCACCAAGCCTTCTTCGGCCACCGGGTCGCCGCCGCAGTGGGTGTTAAGCCCGGGATTGCCGCGCTCGTGCAGATCCTGGCCGTGGTCGGAGGTGTAGATCAATACGGCATGACTCAAATCGGCCCGTTGGAAGACTCGCTTGAAGAACTCGCCGACATTCCACAGCAGGGTGTTCTGGTAGGCATTGCGGTACAGCAGCCAGTCATCTTGCTGGCCATTGAAACCGTCGCGCCTGCCGGTATCGGCCACTTCCTGGAACTGCCCGCGCGGCAAGGCTGGGCGATAGTTCATGAAGTCGTCGGGGTATTTGTCGTGTACTGGAAAATGCGCCCCCACCTTGTTGATCACCACCAGTTCGGCCTGGTGGTCGCCCAACAGTTCGATCAACTTCGCCGCCGCCGCCATGTCGCGGTCACGCACGCTGGTCTGGTCGAATTGAATGAATTCGTCGATGTCCTGTTTTTCCAGGTCGGTCATCAGGTTCTGCAGATTGCCCCCAGTGCGCTGGGCATCGATGTAGACGGTGCGCAAGCCGGCTTGCTTGGCGTACTGCCAGATCGACGGCCCGGTGCTGTTGATGCGCATGTAGTCGGCGCGAGTACCGCCGTAGCGCAAGGTGACATTGGTGTCGGCGCTGCAGTTGGCGATGGAAGCCGCGTAGCCGAAATTGAAAATATCCACGCCCTCGGGCGGCGTCTTCAGACCGCTGTGCACGCCAGATGGCGTGTTGATATCCAGGTAATTGCCGCCAATGCTTTCATCGATGATCAACACGATGTCTTGCTCGATCAAAGACGATCGCCGCGTCAGGGTGACCGGTTCCCGGGGACCGATGGTGCTGTGCAAGGACTCGTAGGCGAAGAGATTCAAATAGGCCAACGGCGTGTACATCACCGGCAGGCCCCGCGCCCCCTCGCCCGCCCGCACGAACAACACGCCACTGAGCAACACCACGCCCAGCACGGGCGCGAACACCGGCAGATAACCGGGCACTCGCAACGCCCGCCGAGGCTTGAGGGCGATACCGAACAACAGCAACAAGCCGCCGATCACCGCTTTGATGATCACCTCGCGATACTGATAGGCCGCTTCCTGGATGAACCCTCCGGAGTACACCAGCGAGACGAACTGGCTGTAGGTCAGGTAACTGTCCGTGACCTGGGTGTACACCTCGAAAAAAACAGCTGAAACAAACAGCGCCAAGGCAAACACATGCCTGACCATCGTCTGGCGTATGTAGGCGCACATCCACAGCGCAACCACCAACAGCACGAACATGGCGCCGAACAGCAAGGTTGCCAAGCCCAGGCCCAACGCATCGAGACGGTCGAGGTAATAGGCGTACCCCTTGAGCAGGTACAAAAACAGCAGCAACTCCTTGAGGTAGCGGGCCATGTTTTCCTCGACCGGATCGCGGTGTCTAAAGCACTTCGTTCCTGCACGTTAGCAGCCGATTTTCAAAGCGCAAGAAATGCCTCCACTCAACCACGCGTCAAAAAAAAGTTGCCCCAAAAACGACACGAAAATAGGTAACAAAATATAAAAATCTATGGATAACGACCGTTTATCGCTTTGTTAAACGCTCTACACCCCCAGTAAAACAGCCACTTTGCTAGATCAGTCAATGACTTGATATCAAAAGGCCCGATTTCACTTGAATTGCCAACACTGACAACTGTCATTTTGCTGACACGCTTTTCTGAAGCTGCGCTATACCCCTCTAAACAGTTTCATCCGAGTTACATCATTCGGTCTGCGAGGCGCGCCAAAAATGGACGTGAGCGTATTTGGTACGGGGTATGTCGGGTTGATTCAGGCGGCCGCAATGGCCGACGTCGGACACCGCGTTTTGTGCATCGACATCGACCCGAACAAGATCCGGCAACTGCAACAAGCCGTACCCACCATCAGCGAGCCGGGGTTGTCCAATCTGCTCGAAGACAACATCAAGGCCGGACGCTTGTCGTTCAGTTCCCAGGCCAGCGACGCGGTGAATCACGGCGAGCTGATTTTCATCGCCGTCGGCACCCCCGCCGATGAAGACGGCTCGGCCGACCTGAGCCATGTACTGGCCGTCACCCGGCAAATCGCCGACTTCATGGACAGCGACCGCACCCTGGTCATCAAGTCCACGGTGCCGGTGGGCACCGCCGACAAGGTGGCCGAATGCGCCCGCCAGGCGTTGGCCCGGCGCGGCCTGAAACAGCTGAACGTGCGCGTGGTGTCCAACCCCGAATTTCTCAAGGAAGGCAGCGCCCTGGCCGATTGCATGCGGCCGGACCGGATCATCGTCGGCACCGCCGACCCGGTGGCCCGCGACCAGATGACGGAGCTCTACGCGCCCTTTTGCCGCAACCACGAAAAACTGATGTTCATGGACAACCGCAGCGCCGAACTGACCAAGTACGCTGCCAATGCCATGCTCGCCACCCGCATCAGCTTCATGAACGAACTGGCCAACCTCACCGAACGGCTGGGCGCCGACATAGAAGCGGTGCGCAAGGGCATCGGCTCGGACCCGCGCATCGGTTATCACTTCATCTACCCCGGCTGCGGTTTCGGCGGTTCGTGCTTTCCCAAGGACCTGCGGGCCCTGCTGCACACCGCCGAACAAAGCGGCATGCCGCTGCGCCTGCTGCGCAGCGTCACCGACGTCAACGACAGCCAGCGGCACATCCTCTTCGAGAAACTGGCGAAGCAATTCCCGGATGGCCTGGCCGGCAAATCGATTGCCATCTGGGGCTTGGCGTTCAAGCCCAACACCGACGACATGCGCGAAGCCCCCAGTCGCTACCTGATGGAAGCGCTGTGGCGCGAAGGCGCCCGGGTCCAGGCCTATGACCCGGAAGCCATGTCCGAATGCCGTCGCCTCTACGGCTATCGCAAGGACCTGAACCTCTGCGCGACCCGCGATGACACCCTGGAAGACGCCGACGCCTTGGTGATCTGCACCGAGTGGAAGAACTTTCGCGTGGTGGATTTCGACCTGCTGGCCAGCAAGTTGCGCGCCCGGGTGATCATCGATGGCCGCAACCTGTACAACCCCGAACACCTGGCCGCCGCCGGGCTGTTGTATCGCGGTATCGGGCTGCGCCACACCGTGCCCGGCACCCCGGCACCAGGGCCACAGGCGTGAACATCCTGGTCACCGGCGCAGCCGGTTTCATCGGCGCCCATGTCGTGTTGCGGCTGCTGCGCGACGGCCATCGGGTGTGCGGGCTGGACAACTTCAACGACTACTACGACCCGCAGCTCAAGCACGACCGCGTGGCCTGGGTGAACGACCAGGTCGGCACCTTCCCCTTGGCGCGGCTCGACCTGGCCGACGCATCAGCCATCGACGAATGGTTCCAGGCCCGGCGCCCGGACGTGGTGATTCACCTCGCGGCCCAGGCCGGCGTGCGCTACTCCCTGGAAAACCCGCAGGCCTATGTCGACAGCAACATCACCGGCTTCCTGAACATCCTGGAAAACTGCCGCCGGTATCCGGTCAAACACCTGATCTACGCCTCCTCAAGCTCGGTATACGGCGCCAATCCGCGCACGCCTTATTCAGTGCAGGACAACGTCGATCATCCGCTGTCGCTGTACGCGGCCAGCAAAAAATCCAATGAACTGATGGCCCATAGTTACAGCCACCTGTTCGGTATTCCCTGCACCGGCTTGCGGTTCTTTACGGTATACGGCCCTTGGGGCCGGCCGGACATGTCGCCGATCCAGTTTGCCCGCGCCATCACCGAAGACCGTGTGCTGCAGCTGTTCAACCACGGCGAGCACCAGCGGGATTTCACCTACATCGACGACATCGTCGAAAGCATCGCCCGCCTGATCGACCATGCGCCCCAGGTCACACCCTTGCTGGATCACGAACAACCGGGCCCGGCCACCAGCCGCGCGCCCTGGCGGATCTACAACATCGGCGGGCAACACCCGGTGGCGCTGCGCACCTATGTGGCGCTGCTGGAAAAACACCTGGGACGCACCGCCCGCGTCGAACTGCTGCCCCTGCAAGCGGGCGATGTGCTCAACACCTGCGCCGACGCCAGCGACTTGGCGCGGGCCACCGGCTTCAAGCCGGGCATCGAACTGGACGACGGCCTGGGCCGCTTCATCCAGTGGTTCCTCGAGTATTACCCACTGCCTGCCCACGCGCCGCTTGCGGCCCAATCTCAGCGGAGGAGTCTATGACCCGACATGAGCAAATCATTGCGATCAATGCCCCCGGACGCGATAAACGTGTCGATCCCGAGCACCGCAGGCGCCTGGACGCGGCCATTCACCGCCAAGGCCGTGGTTGGTTGACCGGGCGCGACGGCGGCCGGCCCTGGACAGTCTCGCGCACCAATCGAGTGGTGGCCAGCCTCGGCGCACTGGCGATCCTGGTGGTCTTCTGCCCGCTATTGCTGGGCCTGGCACTGCTGGTCAAGTTTTCCAGCCCGGGCCCGGTGCTGTTCATACAGAAACGCACCGGCTATCGCGGCCGGGTGTTCGGCATGTACAAATTCCGCACCATGGTCGCCGACGCCGAAGCCCTCAAGGAATCGCTGCGCCACCTCAACAAACACGGCGCCGATGCCATCGATTTCAAGATCGACAACGACCCGCGCATCACGCCCATCGGCCGGTTCCTGCGCCGCAGCAGCCTCGACGAACTGCCGAACCTGATCAACGTAGTGACCGGCGACATGCGCCTGGTGGGCCCGCGGCCGACCTCGTTCAACGCCTATCGCTACAAGGACAACCATCTTGTGCGCCTGAGCATCTACCCCGGCATGACCGGCCTGTGGCAGATCTCCGGGCGCAGCAATATCGACTTCGACCAGCGCGTGGAATTGGACCTCAGCTATATCGCTGAACAAAGCCTGTGGCTGGACTTGAAGATCCTGATGCTTACCCCCTTCAAAGTTTTCAGCGGCCACGGAGCGAGTTAAATGGACGGTTCAACGAATATCCTGACCATAGCCAGCCCGAGCGAGACCAACCTGACCTCGACCGTGCTTGACCCTTCCCTGCGGACCCTGCTCTTGACGTCCGCCAACACCGGCACCGGAACCAGCACCAGCGCCATGGCACTGGCCGCTCAGCTGGCGCAGATGAGCAACGGTCGCGTCTTGCTGGTGGATGCCAGCCAGTCACCGCGCAACCTCAGCCAGCAACTGGCGTTGCACAAGGAGCGCGGCTTCACCGACCTGTTGTTCAACAGCCTCGCCCCGCCCCTGTTGCAGGACTGCGTGGTGCAGGCGTCCAGCCTGCCCTTCGACGTGCTGCCCCACGGTCGCCTGGGCCGCAATGCCGAGCGCTTGAGCCCCGAGCGCCTGCGCCCGCTGTTCAGGCAATTGGCGGCGCAATACCGCTTTGTGGTGATCGACGCCGACGCGGTGTATTCGGTCAGCGACACGCTGGTGCTCAGCACCCAGGTGGATGGCGTGGTGCTGGTGGTGCGCGGTGAAGACACCCGCTGGGAAGTGGCCCAGGCCGCCCGCCAGCGTCTGTCCCAAGCGGGCGCGAAAGTGGTCGGCAGCGTGTTCAACCGCCGCAAGTACTACATGCCCAAGTGGCTCTACAACAACCTGTAAGCCTGCAAAAGGATGACGAGATGAACGCCAGAATGCTTGTCCTGCTGTTGCTGCCGCTTGCCGGTTGCTCCAGCACCAGCGATACCCGCTCGATGCCGGTGCAGATCCTCACGGCCGCACCGGCCAACGCCCAGGCCACCGACATGCCCAAGGTCGAACAGACCCTGCGGCCCCAGGACGTACTGGATGTGATCTTTCACATCAGCACCACCGGGCCCCAGGCCTATCGGGTGCAGGCGGGCGACCAGGTGGCCCTGAACTTCACCGCCGCCAGCCAGCTCAACGGCACGCAACAGGTGATGCCCGACGGCAGCATCGAACTGCCGGGGGCCAACACCTCGGTGAAAGTCGCCGGCCTGACCACCGACGAAGCCCGCCTGGCGGTCCAGCGTGCCTATGACCAAAAGATGCTGTTCCAGCCCAATCGCAACCAATTGACGGTAATGGTGACCAGCCCGCTGAGCAGCGAGACGAACCTGCGCAACACCCTGACCCACCCGGCCACCGGCATGAGCCGGGAAATCATCGTGGGCCGGGATGGTTACGCAAGCTTCCCGGAAATCGGTTCCGTGCCGCTGCAAGGCATGACCGTGACCCAATTGGAAACCTTCCTCAACGAGCGCTACGCCCAGTTGCCAGGCCACATGACCGTCGACGTGCTGCTCAAGTCCACCGCCGGCAACGAGATCTATGTTCTCGGTGAGGTGGCGCAGCCTGGTTCCTACCCGATCCGCCGGCCGATCTCGGTCCTCGAGGCCCTGACCCTGGCCCGTGGCACCAACGTCAAGGCCCGGCTCGACTCGGTGGTGATCATGCGGCGCAACGGCAACCAGGTCGAAGCCCGCCACTATGACGTGGAAAAAGCCCTGAGCGGCGATGCCTCGCAGATCGCCTACCTGCAGCCGGAAGACATGCTGTACGTGCCCAAGACCGGCCTGGCCAAAGCCGGTGAAATGGCTCGGCAACTGGCCGACGTGGTGCTGTTCCAGGGCGTTGGCGTCAGCTTGGGCTACCGCCTCGATAGCAAAGGCGACAACAGCAGATCCAGCACCAACACTTCTGCAGCAGGTAATTGATCATGAATCCCAAGGAAAATTATTTGCATGAGTTCTTCAGGATCTTCTTCGCCAACAAGCAGTGGGTGAAGCGCGTCTTCCTGATCTTCGCCGTGATCGCCCTGGTGCTGCCGTTGATGCTCAAGCAGAGCTTCGACATCACCGCCCAGGTGATCGTCCAGTCGAAAAAACTCTCCCAGGGCGACGCCACCACGTCGCTGAACCAGGAAAACGCCACCTTCATCCCGCCGTCCCTGGCGGACATGGAAACCGAGAGCAATATCCTGCGCTCACCGGCGTTGATCCGACAGACCATCAGTGCTCTGCGCGACCAGGGTGACTACACCCCAAGCCCGGGCATTCTCAACAAATGGGTGAGCGAGCCGCTCAAGAAGTACATCACCCAGCCCCTGCGCGAGTACGTCATCAACCCGCTGCGCGATGGCTTGGGCCTGGAGGTCGATCCGGTGCGCGACACCGTGCTCGATACGCTGACCGATGAGGCCATCGAAAACCTGAAGATCGAGACCCTGCCCGGCTCCAACGTCATCTCCATCGTCTACAGTTTTGGCGACCCGGCCCAGGGCACCCGCTTCGTGGCACAGCTGCTGCAGAACTACCTCAGCAACCGCCAGGACCTGCAATCGATCGAACTGCCGCAGACCTTCTATGAGCAGAAGAAAGCCCAATACCAGACCCGTCTCGACGGCCTGGAAGGCACTCGGCTGGGGCTGCTGGAAAACATCGGCTCGTCCGACCCCAAGGAAGAAATCACCTTCCGCCTGAACGCCATCAACACCGAAGAACAGGCCCTGAACCTGTACCAGGATCGCCTGCTGCAAAGCCAACGCTGGCTCGATTACCTCAAGACCAGTCTGGCAGCGGCGAACAGCTCCCGGTTCAATGACTACACCTTCCCGTTCACCTTCACCACTACCGTGGACAACATTGCCTTCGAGGACCGGGAGATCAAACAACTGGGTGAGCAACTGACTAGCCAAGTCAGCCGCTACATGAATGACCTGGCGATCTTCCAGCCCAGCAGCGAACCGATGCTGCTGGCCCGGGAACAGATCGTCCGCACGCGCCAGCAGTTCCTCAAAGTGGTCAACAACCGGATCCAGGAACGCACCACCGATCTGGCAGTGGTCAGTTCGGTGATCAATCAGAAAGTCGAACGCATCGCCGCCTTCAAGGAGCGCATCCATCAGTTGCAGGAAACCCAAAGCAAGCTGCGGCAAATGGACACCGAGATCAACGCCTTGCACGCGGCCTTCTCCACCTACGCCCAGCGCTTTGCCGAAGCCAGCACCGCGCGCTCGCTGGACAACGATCTGTCCAACGCCCGGGTCCTGAGCCCGCCGTTCGAACCGACCGCTGCGGCCTTTCCCAAACCGATGCTGATCATTGTCTTCGGCATGTTCAGCGGCCTGCTGCTGGCGATCGCCCTGGTCTATGTGCGTGAGTTCTTCGATCACCGCTTCAAGCACCCAGCGCAAATCACCCGCCAATTGGATGTGCCGGTGCTGCTGGTGATCAACGAACAGTCCCCCGAGCAGGTCAATCCGCACCGCAACTGGAGCCTGCCCAGCCTTGTCCATTGGGTGCGAAATTGAACGCGCCGTTCGACCCGCCCCGCCACAGCGGCCCCCTGTCGATCATTCATCTGCTCGACAGCGGTGGCTTCTATGGGGCCGAGCGGATGCTTCTCGATCATTGCCTGGCAACGCCCGGACAGCATCAGGTGCTGTTCCTGGCGGCGCCGCCGACGTTGATCACGCGTTTTCGCCAGGCTGGGGTCGATTGCCGTCACTGCGCCAGTTGGGCCGAGCTGTTGCAGCACCTGCGCCAGCGCCGGGACGAGCGGCCGCTGATCAACACCCACAACTTCAAGGGGCTGTTGTTCGGCTGGTCGGCGGCCACGCTGTTGCGCCTGCCGTTGGTGATTACCCAGCATGGCTTCACGCCGCGCAGCCCCAAGCAGCGTTTCTACACCTGGCTGAGCCTGCAACTGTGCCGCACCGCCTCGGTCAAGCGAGTGGTCTGCGTGGCCGAAAGCATCGCCACGCTGCACCGCCGGGCCAGCGTGCGGGCGGAGAAACTCGACGTGATCCCCAACGGCCTGCCAGCGGCCAGCACACCACTGGCCCACCGTACCGACCAGCAACGCTGGCGGGTCGGCTACGTCGGCCGGCTGAGCAGCGAGAAAGGCCCGGACCTGTTCCTGGACGCCATGATCCCCCTGTGCCAGCGGCATTCGTCGCTGCACGCGGTGATGCTCGGCGACGGCCCGGAACGCCAGACGCTGCTCAAGCGCATCACCGACGCCGGGCTGCCCACGCGCATCGAATTACCCGGCTACCAGACCGACATGAACGCCTGGTGGAGTCGCCTCGACGCGCTGGTGATCAGCTCACGCACCGAAGGCACTCCGATGATTCTGCTCGAAGCCATGCAGGCCGGCGTGCCAGTGGTGGCGTTCGGTGTCGGCGGCATTCCCGACGTGTTGCAGGACCGCCATAACGGCCTGCTCGCGGCACCGGCCGACAGTGCGGACCTGGCGGCGCAGATCGAAACGCTGTTCAGCGAACCGCCCCTGGCGCGGATCCTCGCCGACAACGCACGCCGCACCCAACAGGATCGCTACGACCTGCGCACGCTGGCCGAACGCTGGTCGCAGCTTTACATCCGCACGGCACGGGAGGCTCGCTCATGATTGTCCCACTCTCGATCATCAGCCTGCTGGGCCTGGTGTGCCTGGCGTTGCTGGCCAGCCCTTATCCGTTCCTCGCCCCGGGCGCGGTGCTCGGCCTGGTCGGCGTCGCCGTGCTGTACCGCAAGCCCGGCTGGGGTTTGCTGGGCATTGCCGCGCTGGTGCCATTCGAAGGCCTGTTCAAGGACAGCGCGTTTTCCGGCAGCAAGTTCTTTGGCCTGGCGCTGATCCTGATCTTGATGCTGCAACTGGCCCTGCACCAGATTCCCGCGACACGCTTGCGCAGCAATATCTGGAAGCCTCTGATCGGCTTCATGGTGCTGTATGGCCTGAGCCTGTTGCTCTCGGAAAACATGGACCTGTCCCTGACCCACCTGCGAGAGCTGACGGTGGGGCTGATTCTATTCGTGATCACCCTGCTGATCGGTCGCGAACTGAATCTGGACCTGTTCGCCCGCCTGATGACGGTGAGCGTTTCCACCACGTGCGTGCTCGCGATGTTCTCGGCCCAGTATCAGGATCAGGGCCGCGCATCCGGCCTGCTGGAAGACCCCAACGTCTTTGCGCTGTTGATTGCGTTCACCGTACCGCTGGCCTTGTGGCTGGTACTGCGCAGTCCGAACCTGTTGCACAGATTGTTCTGGAGTGCGGGGTTCATTCTATTGCTCGGCGGCATGACCAAGACCGAGTCGCGCTCCGGACTGGTGGTGCTGTTGCTCAGTCTGGTGATCGGCTTGTACCACTATCGTGCGCAGCTGCCGCGCATCCGTCCGCGGCACCTGGGCTTCGCCATGCTTGGGCTGGCACTGTTGATTCCCCTGGCGGTCGCGGTGATGCCCGCCGGCTACGTGGCACGCATCCAGTCGTTGAGCATCCTCAGTGCCGGCGTCAATGCCCACAAGGACGAATCCCTGGGCCGCCGCGCCTCGTACATCCTGGTCGGCAGCCAGATGATCCGCGAGAACCCGATACTCGGGTCGGGGCCCGGAACCTTTCCCCTGCACTACGCCCCCACCGGCTATGCCAAAGCGTTCTCGGCCAACCGCAAGCTGGGGGACCTGTATCGCCGGGCCCATAACACCTACCTGGAAATCTTCAGCGAAATCGGCGTGCCGGGCGGGCTGATGTTCGTCGGCATGCTTGGCCTTGGCCTGTACAACCTGCTGCACGCCCGTCGGCTCTGGCTGCAGCGCCGCGACTGGGCGCAGGCGGACCTGCTGACGCACCTGGGCATGAGTTTCCTGTCGCTGGGGCTGTTCCTGATGTTTCTCAGTGCGCCGAACC
Organism: Pseudomonas sp. R151218B TE3479; assembly: GCF_053629195.1. Classification (NCBI taxonomy): domain Bacteria; kingdom Pseudomonadati; phylum Pseudomonadota; class Gammaproteobacteria; order Pseudomonadales; family Pseudomonadaceae; genus Pseudomonas; species Pseudomonas sp. R151218B TE3479. Next base: position 3,330,386 of record NZ_JBRJHV010000001.1, on the reverse strand, counting down.
ACAAGTTGCTGTGGATCATGCTCGCCCTCACCAGCGTGTTGCGCTACGAGGCCGAACAGGCCGCGCCACAGGAGGCTCGTCCATGAATGGCGTCAGTATTGTGATCCCGATGTACAACGAGGCCCGGCACATCGGCCGCACCCTGCAGGCGGCCCAGGAAGCAGCCCGCCAGGCGCAGTTGGAGTGCGAGTTGATCGTGGTGGACAACGGCTCCGACGACCACGGCCCGCGCATTGCCAACGAGCTGGGCGCGCGGGTGCTGATCGTGCCCGGCGTGCACATCGGCGCCCTGCGCAATCGCGGCGCCGCCGTCGCCAGGGGCGAATGGCTGGCGTTCATCGACGCCGACATCGAGATGCCGCCGGACTGGCTCAAGCTGTTGCTGGAGCTCGAAGGCCACCAGGGCGACGTACTGGGCCTGGACCTGGACACGCCCCGGCAGGCACCGTGGTTCGCCGAAGCCTGGCAGCGCCGCAGTCAACGTTCGGGGTCACGCCTCTTGCATCGGGTGCAGTGGCTGCCCAGCGCCAACCTGTTGATGCGCCGCAGTTGGTTCGAACGGATCGGCGGCTTCGATGAAACCCTGCGCACCGGTGAAGACAAGGATTTTTCCCTGCGCCTGCGCCAGGCCGACGCGCAGTTGCTATTGGTCAACGAAAGCGTGGCCCTGCACTGGGGCTACGAAGGCAGTTGGCGCGAGTGGATGAGCAAGGAGCTGTGGCGCCAGGGCAGTCATCTGCAATTGCTGCGCAGCCATGGCCCGAGCCTGCGCCTGCTGCGCTTCCCGGCCCTGTCCGTCGGCGCTTGGTGCTTGGACCTGCTGGCCTTGCTCGCGGTGTTCCAGGGGCAGTTGCACCTGGCGCTGATGCTGTTGCTGGTCACTGCGCTGCCGCCTCTGCTGCTGAGCCTGCGCCAGAGTCGGCGCGACCCGTGCCTGACCCTGCAATTGTGGGCTTTGCATGGGGTGCGCCTGCACCTGACCGGCGCCGCCTTGCTGCTCAACCTGTGTCATTGGAACGTCAGGAGACCTGCCCGTGGCTGAGTTCATTTATTGGTCGTGCCTGCTACTGCCGGTGTACGCGTACCTCGGTTACCCCTTGATGCTGAGCCTGCTGGCGCCGCTGTTTCCGCTACGGCGCTACGGCAAGGCGCTGCCGATGGACGTGAGTATCGTCATTGCCGCCCACAACGAGGCGCGGCACATCGAGGCGAAGTTGCGGACCTTGCTGGCCCAGGACTATCGAGCCCATTCACTGCAGATCATCCTCGCCAGCGACGGCTCGACCGACGACACCGTGGCCTGCGCACGCCAGGTGATCGACCCGCGCATCACCGTGCTCGACCTGCCGCGCCAGGGCAAGGCCGCCGCCCTCAACATCGGTGTCGCCCACAGCCGCGGCGAGATCCTGGTGTTCACCGATGCCGACAACCAATGGGCCGTCGATACCCTCGGCCACCTGCTGGCGCCGCTGGGCGATCCGGAAGTCGGCGCCTGTGCCGGGCACATGGAAATCCCGGTGCCGGGCAAGGGCCTGAGCCTGGGCGACAGCCTGTATCGCCATTACGAAGGCTGGTTGCGGCGGGTGGAGAGCCGCACCGGTTGCATGGTCTCGGCCGACGGTGCCCTGCTGGCTTTGCGTCGGGCGCTGTTCCAGCCGATCCCGGCCCAGGTCAACGATGACTTTTTCCTCAGCACCTGCGCGCCGGCCGCTGGCAAGTCCATCGTCTACGTGCCAAGCGCCCGGGTGACCGACCAGGGCGTGGACGAAGCCGATAAACAGTTTCGCCGGCGCCAGCGGGTCACCGTTGGCGGGTTGCAAAGCCTGGCCCAGCGCCGGGAGCTGCTCAACCCGTTGCGTCATGGCCTCTATGCCATCGGGCTGATCAGCCACAAGTTGATCCGTCGCCTGGCGCCGGTGTTGCTGTTGCCCCTGTTGCTGAGCAATGCCTGGCTGTGGAACGACCATCCGTTCTATCGCTTGAGCCTGGTGGCGCAGTTGCTCGGCTACGCCATGGCACTGATCGGGTTGATGGACGCCGGCCACCGTTTGCCCCGGCCCTTTCGCCTGGCGGCGTTCGTGTTGGTGACACTGGCGGGCATGAGTATCGGGCTCTTGCAGTTCCTGCGGGGTCATCGCTACAGCCAATGGAACCCCGAGCAGAATCGCTAAGGAGAAGAGCCGATGTCGATCAAACAAGTCTTCAAGCGCACCGGCGGCTGGCTGTACCTGAACACGTCCCTGGGTCGCCACCCCCTGCGTGGCGCCGGCGTGATCCTGATGCTGCATCGTGTCCTGAACAACGACCGCGCCGCCGAATTGCCCCATCGCAACGAGCTGTGCGTGGGGCCCGACGCGTTTGAACATTTGCTGATCTGGCTGCTACGGCATTTCGAGTGTGTGCCGCTGATGAGCTTGTTGCTGGCCGATCCTGAAAGCGTCCCGAACCGCCCGCGGGTGGCCCTGACCTTTGACGACGGCTGGCGCGACAACGCCATGAATGCCTTTCCGCTGCTGCGCCAATACCAGGTGCCGGCGAGCATTTTCCTGTCCACCGATTTCATCGGCAGTCGCCAGCACTTCTGGTGGGAAAGCATTGGCGAGACCCTTTGGGGCAGCCATGGCCAGGTGGCCCGGCATTCGTTGATCGAGCACTTGCAGCACGCCGGCCGCCCGTTGCCGGTGCTGCTCGATGACATCGACGACGAGCGTCGCAGCCTGGCGTTGCTGCATTACCTGCAAAGCCTCAAGAGCCTCGATCCACACACCTTGAGCGAACTCACCGACGCCTGCCCGCAGGGTTCCCAACCCCAGGCCCTGGACTGGTCCCAGGTGCGCATGCTCGAAGATTCCGGCCTGATCCGCTTCGGCCCCCATGGTGCCAGCCACGCGATTCTGACCGGGCTGGACGACCAGCGCCTGCACGAAGAACTGACACGCAGTTGGACCGCCCTGGAAAACGGCTGCGCCCAGCCCTTGCCGGTTTATTGCTACCCCAACGGCGATCACGATGCCCGCGTGCGCCAACAGGTGGCGGCCCACGGTTTTAGCTTCGCCCTGGGCACCGAGGCGGGGCTGTATCGCCCCGACGGCGATCCGTTGAACTTGCCGCGCTTCGGCGTCAGTCAGCGCAATGCCCAACATCCTGAATTGCTAGCCTGGCGCATTCGCCGAGGGACACGCCCATGAGCCGTGCTCATTACCTCAAGCATCTGGCTCTGAGCATGGGCACGCGCCTGGCGATGATCGGCCTGCGTCTGCTGCGCAATGTCCTGCTGGCACGGATTCTCGGGCCCAGCGAACGCGGGTTGTTTGCCTTGCTCAGCACCCTGCCGGACCTGATCAGCGCCGCCACCAGCGGCGGCCTGAATTCCGCCGTGGGTTATCAGGCGGCGCAGCAGCGCTCGATGGGTCTTTTGCTCAGTCAGGTGCTGGTCTTCGGTTGCCTGTTGGCCGGGCTGCTGACCGTGCTGGTGGTGGCACTGGTGCGCGAGTTCGGCGGTGAACTGGACATCACCACGCAACTGGGATTGCTCGCCTGGCTGCTGTTGCTGGCCGTGCCGCTGACCGTGCTCAAGAGTGGCCTGCTGACGCTGCACAACGCCTCCGGTGGCGTGGGCGCCTTCAATGCCTTGCGCCTGCTGGAATCCCTGGCGCCCCTGCTGTTGTTTATTGCGCTGTTCTGGCTGTGGAAGGACGCGGCCCTGGAAGCGGCGCTGATCAGTTGGCTGGCGGGCCTGAGCCTGGTGGTGCTGGCCGGTTGGGTCTGGCTGCGCCGGGATCAGGACATCACCCTGCAATGGGATCGCGCAGGCCAGAACGAGCTGCTGCGCTACGGTGCCCGCAGCCACCCGGACCTGTTGTTCCAGCAAGTGATACTGCGCTCGGACTACCTGTTCATCGGCGCCTTGCTGGGCAGCACGGCCGTGGGTCACTACGCCATGGCCAGCGCCGCCGCCGAACTGCTGCTGATCGTGCCGGAAGCCGTCACCACACCACTGATGAAACGCCTGCTGCAACAAGACAGCGACATGCAGCGCCTGACCCCCCTGGCCCTGCGCCTGACCGCCACGGTGATGCTCGGCGCTTGCCTGAGCATGGCGTTGATCGGCCAATGGCTGATCGTCACCTTGTTCGGCGCCGACTACCAGCCGGCGTATCCCGCCTTGCTGGCGTTGCTGCCGGGCCTGTTCGGGCTGTGCTACGCGAGCATCCTGCGCCTGGATCTGCTGGGCAAGGACCGACCCGGCACGGTGTCGTTGCTGATGGGCCTGGGCGCGCTGTTGAACCTGGCGCTGAACCTGATCCTGATCCCCCGCTACGGCATCGTCGGCGCTGCCGCCGCGTCGTCAATCGCCTACCTGGGCGTGACCCTGGCGCTGCTGGCGATGTACTGCCGCCTCAGTGGCGTGGCGCTGTGGCAGACCCTGATCATCCTGCCCAGCGATTTGCTGCCGATGCGCCAGATGCTGCTGGGGAAATCGGCATGAGCATCGCTGTCCGCCAAACCGCCATCGCGAGCAAGCTCGCTTCCACAGGGTGCGGGGTTGTCCTTGTGAAGGCGGTGGCTCAGCTTGCATCCAGGGTGAATGTGCCGCCCTCTGTGGGAGCGAGCTTGCTCGCGACGGGGCCGGCGCGGTGGCGGAGGAAGGTGGCTGCCGGCCTGTACCTCTGGGGCCTGGCCTTCTTGGCCCATGGCGCGGCCATGCAATGGACCGGCATCCGCGATGGCAGCCTGTACCTGCAGACCGACCGCCCGGACTACGTGACCGTGCGCTGGGTACCCGCCTGGCAGGCCGACGCCAACACAGAACACCTGTACCTGCTCGACGGCCAAGGGCGCCTGGTGGGTGAACGCCTGATCAAGGCCGTCCAGGAACGTGGCGAGCAGCAGTGGCCTTTGCTGCCGGGGGCCGCCAGCTATCGCCTGGAAATTCCCGGCTACAGTTTCCGCCGCTACACCGTCGAACACGACGCCCATACCCGGGCGCTGTTCGCCCCGGCCAAGGTGCATTTCAATGCCGAAACCCACGACGGCGATGAGTTGTATTTCAAGGTTGCCCCTGGCGAACAGGCCGTGCTGGCGGGCAAGTTCCACGGCGGCGTGCGCAGCCTGCAAGCCCGGCGCGTCGCCGATGGCAAACAGGTGCAGTTGAACCTCAAGCCGTATCCGGCCTATGGGCAGTTCGATCAAGTGGCATTGCCCGTCGCCAATGTCGAGCAAACCTGGCGCCTGCAATTGCAGGGCAACGGCAAGGCGGCATTCTGGCTGGATGGCACGGCGAACCTGTTCGCCCAAGACCCAGGGCATTTGCAACCGCTGCGCCAGGACCCGGGGCAGGTACGTCTGAAACTCTATGACGACGTCCTGGGGATAACCCCGAAGCTGGGGGTCTACCTGCCCTACGTCATGCCCCCGCCATCGGCCTACCCGGTGATCGAAGCCCTCAAGCCCCAGGCCGCCAGCTACTACAGCCTGGTCGACATCACCGCAGACAGGCCGGACCATGAAAATCAGTTTCGGCGCCTGTACCAGGACCGCTTCGGCATCACCCGGGACATCACCCTGCTGGCCGGTAGCGCGCGCAAGGCCGACCTGCGGGCCGACCGCGTCAGCAACAACGGTTTGCAAGCCTGGCTCATGGCGACCCGCGCCTTGGGCGGCAAAGGCATCCACTACCTCAGTTTCGCCGATGAGCCGAACCTCAACTACCCGGATTTCGCCAGCTACCAGCAGGTGTTCGAGAGCATGGCCAATCAGGTTCGCGCCATCCCCGCCAATGCCCGTGCCGGGGTGCGCATTGCCATACCGGCCAGCTCTCGGTTCACCAATGGTCCTTTGGCGGAAAACGCCGCTGAGCGGCGCGGGATCGATTGGGCGCGGCGCTTGCTGGCCAACTACGGCGACCAGATCGACGCCCTGGCCTGGCATGAATGGATGATCCGCGATCTGTTGGCGACCCGGGTTTATCGCAACAGCGTTCGCCGTGCAGCCGGCCTGGTGGGGCTGGACAGCAAGGGCCGGCCGAACAAGGCCTTGCTGCTGGACCAGACCAACATGTCCAGCGGCTCGAGCCTGAGCCCTTACGACCAGGAAACCCACTACGCCGCCCTGTGGTGGACGTCCGTGGTCATCAACGCCTCGGCCGACGGCTGGCTGGAGATGCTCAACTGGTTCATGCTCGCCGACGAACCTGAATACCCCAAAGGCATGGTGCGAGTGCTGGACAGCCAGCGCTTCGAACTCAAGCCGGTGGGTCTGGCCCAACAGTTCATCCAACAGCATTGGCTCGACCAGGTGCTACGCCTGGATAACGACGCCTTCGAAGTCGACGTGCTGGCCATGGCCACCGACGCCAGGCGCAGCCTGCTGGGCGTGAACAAAAGCACGCGCCCGCAACAGGTCAGCCTGGACGGTGGGCCCTGCCCCCAGGCGAAAGCCGAACTGGTGTATTTCGGCCCCGACAACCAAAGCCGCAGCGCCCCGTTCAACTGCGAGGCCGGGCAGATCCGTTTTCTCCTGCCAGGAGAAACCGTGTTCGCCCTGGGCTGGACCGCCCTCTCTTTCCCCCACCCCGCCACCCGTCAGGAGGCACCATGAGCGTTCTGCAAGCATTACGTGATGGCATTCAGAAAAAAGGCCTGCGAGCCGTCCTCAAACAGCTGTTCAGGCGCTACGTGTTTTTCCACACCCGACTGGTGTGGCTGGAGCACGATGTGCGGACCCCACTCCCCCCGCATAACCTCAAGCCCTACCCACCGATGCGCCTGGAGTTCATCACGGTCGACAATGCCGATGCTTTTGCCCGGCACTTCGGCGACCGCGTCGAAACCATGCGCGAGCTGGCGGCCGAAGGCTACACAGGCTTGATGTACCTGGACGCTCAGGGCGACACCGTGGGTTTCGCCTGGGCCAGCACACGAGACTACTTCGACCGGCATTTCTATCGCTGCAACTTCCCGATCAAGCCTGGTGAGTACTTTCAGTTCGGTGGCGAGATGATCCGCGCCTACTGGGGCTCCAGTATGTCGGCGGACATGCAGGTGCAAATGTGGAAAATCATGGTGGACAAAGGTTGCGACACAATGGTCGATGTCTGCGATTTGCAAAACACCCCGGCGATCAAGATGCACCTGCGCATGGGCTTCCAGGAACGCGGCAAGATCACCCACGTGTATCGCCTGTTCGGTCGCTGGCGGTTTTTCCGCGACACCTTCTACCACGGCTCGGTACTGGACGCCTTCCGTAAACCGGCGCCACCGCTTGCATCGACTGCGCCGGCCTGATGTCCATGGCGCGCTAACCATCCCATCGCGAGCAAGCTCGCGACGGGGTCTTTTCCCAACCCGCCCCTCGCCAGGAGGCACCATGAACATTCTGCAGAAATTGCGTGATCGCATTCGGAAAAAAGGGCTGCGCACTGTTCTAAATCAGCTGTGCAGACGCTACGTGTACTTCCACGAACAGCTGGTGTGGATGGAGCGCGATCTGGTCAGCCCGATACCGCCCAATAACCTCAGGCCCTATACGCCGTTGCGCCGGGAACGCATCACCATCAGCAATGCCGATGCCTTCGCCACCTACTTTGGCGACCGCGTCGAGACCATGCGCGAACTGGCTGCCGAAGGCTACGCCGGGCTCATGTATCTGGACGACAAGGGCGACACCGTCGCTTTCATCTGGGGCAGTACACGGGACTACTTCGACCGCCATTTCTTTCGCTGCTGGTTTCCGGTCAAACCGGGCGAGTTCTTCGAGTTCGGCGGTGAGCTGTACCGCGCTTACTGGGGGACCCAATTATCGGTGGATATACAGCTGGATCTGTGGAAAGCCATGGCCAAGCAAGGTTGCGACAAAGTGGTCGATGTCTTCGAGCTGCGCAACATTCCAGCCGTCAAGCTACACCTGCGCATGGACTATCAGGAGCGCGGCCAGATCACCCATATGTATTGCTTGTTCGGCCGCTGGCGGTTCTTCCGTGACACGTTCTATACCGGCTCGATCCTGGACTCTTTTCGTAACCCGGCCAAGCCGGTTGCATCCACAGCGGCGGCCTGACGTCCATGACAATCCGGTTCCAATGGTGTCGCTCCCTGGGCGCGGAGGACTTTCCTGTATCAGCTTATGAACAGCTGCGAACCCAGGTGGCCGACGCAACCCCGTTCAATACCCTGGCCTGGCTGCAAGCGGCGGAATTTGCCCTGTTGCCTGATCAGCAATTGCATGTGTTACTGGGCTGGCAGGACCTAGACCTGTCGCTATGCCTGCCCCTGGTTTCGGGATATGAGCGTATCGGCGGACTGCGGTTCCGGGTGTTGCATCACTTGGGTTACCCCTTGGCCGACCGCATCGCCCTGCTGGCGCGCCTGGACACCGAAGGTATGGGCCAGGCGCTGATGCAGATCCGTCAGCAAGTGCCCCACGCGATGTTGCAACTCAATGAAGTGGTGGAGCCGGTCGGCGAGCAAAGTGTCTTGAGTGCCTGGATGGCAATGAGCTCGACCGGAGAGCGACGACTCAGTTGCCGGGTTCCGGTGCACCTGATCAGCGAAAGCGACCATCAGGAAATCTCTGGCGATCCACGCTACAAGTTGCGCCGGGCGCGCAAGCGGATCGCCGCTTGCGGTGCCGAAATCCGCCGTGTGACACCGGACGCCATCAGCATGGGGCAGCTGTTGCGAGCCCTGGCCGACGTCGAGGCCGCCAGTTGGAAAGGCGAGGAAGGTGTCGGCATCTTCGCCGACCCCAGGCGCCGGCAATGGATGAACCATGCCTTCACCGCCCTCGCCGCCCAAGGTCTGGTACGGGTGGTGATGCTGGAGCTGAACGGTGAATGCATCAGCTATCGCCTCGGCCTGCTGGACCAAGGCCGATTGTATGACTACAACCTCGCATTCCTGCCGCAGTACGCCGACCTGGGCAGCGGCCGGGTATTACTCGAAGAGTGGATTCGCTGGGGGCTGGACGAAAACTGGCGATGGATCGATGCGTCACGGGTCAGTCTCGACAATTCCAGCCATCAATTGCACGAACGCATGACCGGACAATTGGAGCACTGGCGTTGGAGTTTTTATTCCTGGCAACTCGGTGGCCTGATCCTCGGGCTCGCCCTGCGACTCTGGAAAAGTCTTAAACCCTGGCTTCGTAAACACCCTCGCCAAAAAAACACGGCAACGGATTCATCCTCTACCCCCAAGGAACAGAAGATCTCACATGCCCCGCCAAGTGATCATCAACGCTGACGACTTCGGGTTGAGCCGCAGCGAAAACACGACAATCGTTCGAGCCTTCGAAGCAGGGCTGATCAGTTCCGCCACCATCATGGCCAATACGCCGGGCTTCGAACAGGCATGTGTATTGGCCCAACAGCCCCGGCTCAAGGGACGCATCGGCCTGCATATCAATCTCAGCCATGGGCAGCCGTTGAGCCAGGCCATACAGTCGCGCCCGGCGTTTTGCGATGCGGACGGCCAGTTCAGCTTCAGCCTGTCACGCTATCGTCTGCATCTGGGCTCAAAGGACCTCGCCGCCATACAGGACGAACTCCAGGCGCAATGGCAACGCTGCCTGGACCACGGTTTGCGCCCAAGCCACCTCGACTCCCATCAGCACGTGCATAACATCTGGCCCATCGGAGCATTGGTGGCGCGCTTCGCTGCGCGGCAAGATGTGCCCATTCGCCTGGCGCGCAACCTGGGAACCAACCTGAATGTCCCCAAGCGCATCTTCAAGACCTTACTCAACCGCCGCCTGCGTCGCCTATGCGGCGCGACGGCCGACTATGTCTGCACGCCAGCCGACTTGCAGCACGCCGCCGCACCGGATCATGGTTTGCTGGAAGTGATTGTTCATCCCATGCAACTGAATGGGGATTTCGGCGACACCTACCTGGCACCTGGCTGCTCGTTGACCCAGGTGCTACATCAGCGCCTGGCGGGGGTGCCGAAGGTGGGGTATGGCAACACTGAGCGGACGGTTGAACTGGTTGAGCTTGAGAAGGCGTAATCCCCCCTGTCATGGAGGCTTGATCGTGGGGGGATTTTCTAACGTCGAAAAGCGCACTTCAGACGAATGACAGTCGCAAATCCCTGCGCCGCTTTCGGAGAATCTGCTACAAGGCATCTTCGGTTTCGACTAGCGAATGGCATCGATGTCTTCACTCTTACTTTCTGGCCTGAAACGCCGCTGGTTGGTCTGGCTGTGCATGATCGCATTGGTGGTCGGCCTGCCGGTGGGCTGCGCTGTGTTGCAGCATAAGGAGCGGGAACTGGTCTTTCGCATCGAGCCGGGGACGGCGAGCTGGTTCAGTGGGCTGCCCAGCGGCGTGCAGGAGTTCGACCTCAAGCCAAAAAGCTTCAAGGCCGGGGAAAACATCCACGGCTGGTGGTGGCCGGCCGAACGCAAGAACGCGCCGGCCATCCTGTATTTGCATGGTGTGCGCTGGAATTTGACCGGCCAGTTGTTTCGTATCCAACAACTGCGGGCGCTGGGCTATTCGGTGCTGGCCATCGACTACCGGGGCTTTGGCAAAAGCCATGGAGAGCTGCCATCGGAAGCGAGTGTCTATGAAGATGCGCGCATCGCCTGGGAGCGTCTCGAAGTGCTGCAACCGGACCCAGGCCTGCGGCTGATCTATGGTCACTCCCTGGGTGGCGCCGTCGCGGTGGACCTCGCTGCGCAGCTCGGGCAGAAGGCGGCGAAGGATGGCAAAGCGCAGGTCCGGGGCCTGGTGATCGAATCCACGTTCACCTCCCTGGGCGATGTCGCCACCTCGATGGCGAATACATCCCTGCCGGTGCGCTGGCTGCTGTCGCAGAAGTTCGACTCCATCGACAAGATCGGCGAGATCAACATGCCACTGCTGATTGTCCATGGCGCCGCCGACCGCTACGTGCCGCCACGCTTCAGTGAGCAACTGTTCAACGCCGCCCGGGAGCCCAAGCGTCTGCTGCTGGTACCCGGGGCAACGCATAACAACAGCATGAGCCTGGCGGGCAAAAACTACCGGCAGGCGTTGGATGCCCTGATGAAAAGCGCTCCCGCCCCCATGGCCGGAAACGCCTCCGCCGGCCCGGTCAAAGCGGGCTGAGCCACGGAAATATCCACGTCCCTCTTGTGGGAAGCGGTGGGTCAGTGATGGAAATGTTGGGTGTGCCGCAGCCATCGCGAGCAAGCTCGCTCCCACAGTTGAGAACACCTCGAAAAACTGTGGGGGCGAGCTTGCTCGCGATGGCGGAGGGTCAGGCGACGATGAACCGTCAGGATCCCGCGCCAAACCGGTCACGGCTGTTGGTCAGGTGCAGCCACATGGCGGCGCGGGCGGCGTCCGGGTCCTGGCGCTTGATCGCGTTGAAGATCGCCTCGTGCTCAAGGTTGGCCAACTGCGCCAGCTTGCTTAGATCGGCCTGGCCGCGCTCGGCCACGTTCACGCGGGTCCTGGGAATCATCGCACTGCCCAGGTGCTGCATGATTTCGACAAAGCAGGCGTTGTCCGTGGCTTCGGCAATGAGCAGATGGAAACGCCGGTCGGCTTCGACACAGCTGTCGTTGTTGTTGGACAACCGCTGATAGTCATCCAGCGCCTGGCGCATCTGCTGCAACTGGTGGTCGCTGCGGCGCTGGGCGGCCAAGGCGACGGCCTGAGTCTCCAAGCCCAGGCGCAGTTCCAGGATCGCCCGCACTCCTGCGGCGGTGTCGACATTCAGGCGCAACCCTGGCTCGCCGGTTTGCGCCAGCACGAAGGTGCCGATGCCGTGGCGGGTCTCTACCAGCCCCGAAGCCTGCAACTTGGAAATCGCCTCGCGCACTACCGTCCGGCTGACGCCATGGGCCTGCACGATGGCGCCTTCCGATGGCAGCTTCTCACCCGGTTTCAACTGCCCCAGCAAAATGCTCTGGCTCAGCTTCGTCACCAAGTCGTGGGCCAGGTTGTGGGTACGCTTGCGCAGGGGCGCGTCGGTATCTTGCGGCATCGCCGGGGTTCCTTGAAAACAGGCTGACTGATCGTATCACCAGCGGGCGTCGGAAATCTCATCATCAAGCCATCAACTTGTATGACAACACTCAAGATCAGCCCACCTCAGCAAAGATAGCCGGTTCAAAAAACGGCTCCGCGCAAGCCGGACAGACGCTGGATAAAATCGTAATTAAGGATAAATCCCAACAAATACGGCATAAAAAAGCCTCTTACCTAATCCAATGATGCTGAAAAACTGCTTGTCATCCAAAAAAATCAGGTTGTATGATGTCTATCAACATCGGCACATGCACGATGCCCCGCATAAAAATAACGAGTGGGAGAAAAACCAGTGAACACATCCAGCCTCAAGGCGAATGCCGGCGCGGATCCGGTGCTGCTGTCGGCTATCGCCAAGGTCAAGCGCCACATCCTGCCGCTGTTCGTCATCATGTTTATCGTCAACTACATCGACCGCGTGAACATCGGCTTCGTGCGTGCCCACATGGAGCACGACCTGGGTATCGGTGCTGCGGCCTATGGCTTTGGTGCCGGCCTGTTCTTCATCGGCTACGCGCTGTTCGAAGTACCGTCCAACATCTTGCTGCAACGAATCGGCGCCCGCATCTGGCTGACCCGCATCATGCTCACCTGGGGCTTGGTGGCGGCGGCCATGGCCTTCATCCAGAACGAAACCCACTTCTATATCCTGCGCTTTTTGCTGGGCGTGGCCGAAGCCGGGTTCTTCCCTGGAGTGATCTACTACTTCACCCGCTGGCTACCCGGCGTCGAGCGTGGCAAAGCCATCGCCATCTTCCTCAGCGGCTCGGCCATCGCGTCGCTGATCTCCGGCCCGCTGTCGGGGCTGCTGCTGCAAATCAACGGCCTGGGCATGCACGGCTGGCAGTGGATGTACTTCATCGAAGGGATGTTTTCCGTCTGCCTGTGTGTCTTCGTCTGGTTCTGGCTGGACTCCAAGCCCCATGACGCCAAATGGCTGAGCCGTGAAGAACAGGATGTGCTGGTCAAGGCCATCGACGATGAACAGCGGGCACGGGAAGCCGCCTCGCCGATCAAACTGTCCATCGGCCAGTTGCTCAAGGACCGCCAGATCATCCTGTTTTGCCTGATCTACTTCTTCATTCAATTGACGATCTATGCCGCCACGTTCTGGCTGCCGAGCATCATCAAGAAAATGGGCGAACTGAGCGACATTCAGGTCGGGCTGTTCAATTCGATCCCGTGGTTGCTGTCGATCGTCGGCATGTACGCCTTCGCCTCGCTGTCGGCCAAGTGGAAATTCCAGCAGGCCTGGGTCGCCACCGCCCTGTTGATCGCCGCGGCGGGGATGTTCATGTCCACCACCGGCGGACCGATTTTCGCCTTCGTCGCCATCTGCTTCGCGGCCCTGGGCTTCAAATCGGCGTCGTCGTTGTTCTGGCCGATTCCCCAGGCTTACCTGGACGCGCGGATCGCCGCCGGGGTGATTGCCCTGATCAATTCGGTGGGCAACCTCGGCGGGTTCGTCGCCCCGACCACGTTCGGCCTGCTGGAAGAGCACACCGGCTCCATCCAGGGCGGCCTCTATGGCCTGGCGGCCACCTCGATCATTGCCGCGATCATCGTGTTTGCCGCACGCAACACGCCCAAGCCCAAAGCCGTGACGACGCCGGTCGATCCGGCTGTCAGCCACGTCTGATCATTCGATTGTCCAAGGATTAGTACAGATGAGCCTTCCAGAAACCAGCAAAGCCCCGATCATCACCAGCATGCAGGTCGTGCCAGTGGCCGGCCATGACGGCATGCTGCTGAACCTCAGCGGCGCCCATGGCCCGTTCTTCACCCGCAACATCGTCATTCTCAAGGACAACGCCGGCCACACCGGCGTCGGCGAAGTGCCCGGCGGCGAGCGCATTCGCCAGACCCTCGAAGACGCCCGCTCGCTAGTGGTCGGCAGCCCCATCGGCACGTACCAGAAGATCCTCAACACGGTGCGCCACGCCTTCGCCGACCGCGATGCCGGCGGCCGTGGCCTGCAGACCTTCGACCTGCGCATCACCATCCACGCGGTCACTGGGCTGGAAGCGGCGTTGCTGGATCTACTCGGCCAACACCTGGACGTACCGGTCGCCGCCCTGCTCGGCGAAGGCCAGCAGCGGGACGAAGTGAAGATGCTCGGCTATTTGTTTTATGTCGGTGATCGCCAACAGACCGACCTGGCCTATCGCAGCGAACCGGACGCCGACAACGACTGGTTCCGCGTGCGCCACGAAAAGGCCCTGGACGCCGACGCCGTGGTCCGCCTGGCCGAAGCGGCCCAGGCCCGCTATGGCTTCCAGGACTTCAAGCTCAAGGGCGGCGTGCTCCAAGGCGACGCAGAAATCGAAGCGGTCACGGCCTTGGCCGAGCGCTTTCCCCAGGCCCGCATCACCCTGGACCCGAACGGCGCCTGGTCACTCAAGGAAGCGATCCGTCTGTGCCGCGACCAACACAAGGTGCTGGCCTATGCCGAGGACCCTTGCGGTGCCGAGAACGGCTATTCGGGGCGCGAGGTCATGGCCGAGTTCCGCCGCGCCACGGGCCTCAAGACGGCGACCAACATGATCGCCACCGACTGGCGCGAAATGGGTCACGCTATCACCTTGCAGTCCGTGGACATTCCCCTGGCCGACCCGCATTTCTGGACCATGCAGGGTTCGGTGCGGGTGGCGCAAATGTGCAATGAGTGGGGCCTGACCTGGGGCTCGCACTCCAACAACCACTTCGACATTTCCCTGGCAATGTTCACCCACGTGGCCGCCGCGGCACCGGGCGACATCACTGCCATCGACACCCACTGGATCTGGCAGGACGGCCAGCGACTGACCAAGGCGCCCTTGCAGATTCAGGGCGGCTGCGTACAGGTGCCGAAAAAACCGGGGTTGGGGATCGAGCTGGACACCGACCAACTGGCCAAGGCCCATGAGTTGTACAAAGGCATGGGCCTGGGGGCGCGGGACGATGCGGTGGCGATGCAGTTCCTGATTCCGGGCTGGACGTTCAACAACAAGCAGCCGTGCCTGGTTCGTTAAAGCGACCGATATCCCTTGTGGGAGCGAGCTTGCTCGCGATGGCGCTGGGTCAGCCACATTGATGTTGACTGACACTCCGATATCGCGAGCAAGCTCGCTCCCACATTTGGATTTAGCTTTTTATGAGCGCCACAAATGACTGTGGCGAGGGAGCTTACTCCCTCGCCACAGTCATCATTCGCCTTCAGGCTTTTGTAAAACCTAACCCTCCGGTCGCATGATCAACACCGCCAACGGCGGCAGGTTCAGTTCCAGCGACAGGGCCTGACCATGGCTGGGCACTTCTTCGGTGGAGGCGCCGCCGCCGTTGCCGTAGTTGGAACCGGCGTAGGTGTCGGCGTCGCTGTTGAGCAACTCCACCCAACGCCCGGCGAACGGCACGCCGACCCGGTAGGCCTCACGCGGCACCGGGGTGAAGTTGGCGACCACCAGCACCGGCTTGCCCTCCTTGCTCCAGCGCAGCCAGGCGTAAACGCTGTTCACCGCATCGTCGCCAATCAGCCACTGGAAGCCCTGCGGCGCGTCATCCTGGTCATGCAGCGCCGGCTCTTCGCGGTACAGCCGGTTCAGATCGCTCACCAGTTTCTGCACGCCCCGGTGCTCAGGGTATTGCAGCAGGTACCAATCCAACTGCTGGTCGTGGTTCCACTCCCGCCATTGGCCGAACTCACACCCCATGAACAACAGCTTCTTGCCGGGATGGCCCCACATGAAGCTGAGATAGGCCCTCAGGTTGGCGAATTTCTGCCAGCGGTCACCGGGCATCTTGTCGATCAGCGAGCGTTTGCCATGGACCACTTCGTCGTGGGAAATGGGCAGTACGAAGCGTTCGGACCAGGCATACACCAGGCCGAAGCTCAGTTCGTTGTGGTGATGGGCGCGGTACACCGGATCTTGCTGGATGTAGTGCAGCGAATCGTGCATCCAGCCCATGTTCCACTTGTAGGCAAAACCCAGGCCGCCCTGCTGGGTACTCTGGCTGACCCCCGGCCACGCGGTGGACTCTTCGGCGATGACCAGCGCGCCGGGAGTTTCCAGCGCCACCACATCGTTGAGGTGCCGCAGGAAATCGATGGCCTCGAGGTTTTCCCGACCGCCGTGACGGTTGGGCACCCACTCGCCGGCCTTGCGCGAATAGTCGCGGTACAACATCGAGGCCACGGCATCCACCCGCAGGCCGTCGACGTGGAAATGCTTGAGCCAGTGCAACGCCGAAGCCAGCATGAAGCCGTGCACTTCGGTGCGGCCCAGGTTGTAGATCAGCGTGTCCCAATCCTGGTGGAAACCCTCCAGCGGGTTGCCGTATTCGTACAGCGCGGTGCCATCGAACTGGGCCAGGCCGTGGGTATCGGTGGGGAAATGCGCCGGTACCCAGTCGAGGATGACGCCGATATCGGCCTGGTGGCAGGCATTGACGAACGCGGCGAAATCGTCGGGCGATCCGAAGCGTGCCGTTGGCGCGAATTGCGACAGGGGCTGATAGCCCCAAGAGCCGCCGAACGGGTGTTCCATGATCGGCATCAGCTCGATGTGAGTGAAACCCAAATCCTTGACATATGGAATCAGCCGCTCGGCCATTTCATGCCAGTTGTATTGCCGGGCCACCTCGCCCGCCTCGTCGATTTCGCACTGCCAGGAGCCGGCGTGCAACTCATAGATCGACAAGGGCGCGCCCGGTAGTTGGCGTTCGCGACGACTCTGCATCCACTCGTCGTCCTGCCACTCGATCTTCAATGGCGAGGCGACTTTCGAGGCGGTGTCCGGTGGCATTTGCGTGGCCAGCGCCACCGGGTCGGCCTTGAGGGGCAGGATGCCGTGGGCGCCGAGGATTTCATATTTGTAGGCCTCCCCCGCCCCCAGCCGCGGGATGAACAACTCCCACACGCCGGATGGATAACGAATGCGCATCGGATGCCGGCGCCCGTCCCAGACGTTGAAGTCCCCCACCACCGAGACGCGTCGTGCATTCGGCGCCCACACGGCGAAGCGCACGCCCTCGACACCGTCGACGGTGGTCAGCTGTGCACCGAGGCAGGAACTGAGGTCGCGGTGATTGCCCTCGGCGAACAGGTAAAGGTCCATCTCCCCCAGCAGTGGGCCGAAGCTGTACGGGTCTTCGGCAACCTGCTCGCCGCCGGCCCAACGGGTGCGCAGCAAGTACGCTTGGGCGCGATCGAAATGGCCGACGAACAATCCCGGGGTTTCGGTGGGTTGCAGTTCCCCCAACTCTTCGCCGCCCTCCCGGGTCAGCACATGCACACTCAGCGCACCAGGCAGGTAGGCGCGGATGAACTGACCGCCAGCACCGTCGCCATGTGGCCCCAGGATGGAAAAGGGATCGTGATGTTCGGCGCGCACCAGCGCGTCGATGTCATGGGGGGCCGGCAGCAAGGATTCCTTGGCCTGGCCCTGGGGTTCTTTATTCGAGACGCTCATGATTCTCTCCACTAAATCGGTCCGGCTAAGTCGGAAAAGGGTTGCAGCCCACTCAACAACCCGACCAGACCGTGCAACGGCACGGGCAGCCAGGCGGGGCGATTCTCGGCTTCATAGGCCACTTCATAGGCCGCCTTCTCCAGGCCGAACAACGCCAGCGCGGCGTCTTCGCCTTCAGCATCCTTCCACTCATGGGCAAGACTAGCTGCCGCCAGCCGATATGCCTCGGCAAATGCCTGGCGGGCCTCTTTCAAATAACGCTCGGCGACCCGTTGCCGCGCCGCATCGGCATCGGCCGTGCTGTCGACGGTATTCAAGTGGATCGCCATGGCCGCCGCATAATCGAAGGAACGCAACACGCCGCTGACGTCCTTGTAGGGGCTGTGCTTGCCCCGTCGTTCATGCAATGGCCGCGCCGGCTCACCTTCGAAGTCGATCAGGTAGGCGTCGCCCTTGATCACCAATACTTGACCCAGATGCAGGTCGCCATGGACGCGGATACGCAAGCCACCGACGGCCTTGCCGGCCAACGTCTGGACATGGGCCAGGACGGTTTTCTTGTGCTCCAACAAGCGTGCGACCATGGCCTGGTCCGCGGGGTTCAATTGGGCTTGGTTCTGCTTGAGCAGGCGCAAGGCGTTTTCCACCTGGCCGGACACGTCCTTGCCGATGGCCTGGGCTTCCTTGGCGTTGGTGGCCTGCGGCGCGAAGTCCGGATCGTCGGTGGTCTGGGCCAGCACCTGGTGCATTTCCCCCAGGCGCTGGCCGAGCATGCCGGCGAAATCCTTCAATTCACCCAGGGCGTTGTAATGCTGCTCCTGCTCGGAAACGGCGTCCGCCAACTCATCGCGCAAAGCGCGTTCGAGGTTGTTCTGGGTCCATTCCCAGGCGTCGCCCTGATTGCTCAGGTAGCCCTGGGCGATCATCAGCAAGGCATCTTCGCCTTCGGCATCGCGGCGAACCACCGAACCCAGCAACGGTGAAATATTGCTGAAACCCGCGGCGGTCAGGTAGGCGCTCATTTCCAGTTCCGGGTGTACGCCCGAGGCCACCTTGCGGATCAGCTTGAGTACCAGACTCCCCCCCACCACCACCGAACTGTTGGACTGTTCAGCGGACAGGTAGCGTACTTCCGGCTCGTCTCCCAGGTTCAACGCAGCCAGGCCTTCGGTCGGTTCGAAACGCAACTCACCTTCGGCGAACGGCAGCACCGTGGCGGTCTGCATGCTGTGCAGCACAGCGCGCACGAAGCTTTCCAGGCTGAATGCATCGGTGATCAACCCCACCTGACGCCCCCGACGTACCCGCGACAAGGCCAGTTGCTGCGGCAATGCCGCACCGACCTGGTCTTCGGCGAGCAAGCCGAACGGCAACTGATAACGCAGGGTCTGGCCGCCACTGGTGACATCGATTTCACTGAGCAGCACCGGATGCTGCGGATCACCGAAACGCACACCATAGACAATGTCGACCTTCTCGATCGCACTGTCCTTGCCGGCGAACCAGCGCCGGTTCTGTAACCAGCTCGGCAGGATGGTTTGCTCCAGCGTGGTGCGCGACGGCACTTCGAGCAACTCTTCCAGGCGTTTTTTCAGTACCAGGGTCGTGAAGTCCGGCAGGCTCTGAGCCGGCTCCACGTGCCAGCTCGGCATCTGGTTTTCCGTCGCCAGGGCAAACCAATAGAAGCCATAGGGCGGCAAGGTCAGCAGGAAATTCAGCTGGCCGATGGGCGGGAAAGCATTGCCACCCAGCATCTCGACCGGGACCATGCCCGCGTAGGTCGACAGGTCCAGCTCGGCCGCCTGGGCGCTGCGGGACACGTTGGCCACGCAGAGGATGATTTCGTGCTTGCCTTCCGGGCTGGTGTACTCCCGGGTATAGGCCAGGATCCGACGGTTGCTCGGGGACAGCATTTTCAGCGTGCCCCGGCCGAAGGCCTGGGACTGCTTGCGCACCGCCAGCATCCGCCGGGTCCAGTTGAGCAGCGAGTGCGGGTCGCCGGCCTGGGTCTCGACGTTGACCGACTGATAGCCGTATTGCGGGTCCATGATCGGCGGCAGCACCAGACTGGCCGGGTCGGCCCGCGAGAAGCCGCCGTTGCGGTCGATGGACCATTGCATGGGCGTTCGCACACCATCGCGATCGCCGAGGTAAATGTTGTCGCCCATGCCGATTTCATCGCCGTAATACAGGGTCGGCGTGCCAGGCATCGACAGCAGCAGGCTGTTGAGCAATTCAATGCGACGACGATCGCGTTCCATCAGCGGCGCCAGGCGCCGGCGAATCCCCAGGTTGATCCGCGCCCGACGGTCGGCCGCGTAGTAATTCCACAGGTAGTCGCGCTCCTTGTCGGTGACCATCTCCAGGGTCAGCTCATCGTGGTTGCGCAGAAAGATCGCCCACTGGCAGTTGGCGGGTATCTCCGGGGTCTGGCGCAGAATGTCAGTGATTGGGAAGCGGTCTTCCTGGGCCAGAGCCATGTACATACGCGGCATCAGCGGGAAGTGGAACGCCATGTGGCATTCGTCACCGTTCATACCCTGGGCATCGACATCGCCAAAGTACAGCTGGGTGTCTTCCGGCCACTGGTTGGCTTCGGCCAGCAACATGCGGTCGGGGTAGTTGGCATCGATCTCGGCACGAATCTGCTTGAGGACGTCGTGGGTCTCGGGCAGGTTTTCGTTATTGGTGCCATCGCGCTCGATCAGGTACGGGATCGCGTCCAGGCGCAGGCCGTCGATGCCCATGTCCAGCCAGTAGCGCATCACCGACAACACGGCCTTGATGACCTGCGGGTTGTCGAAGTTGAGGTCGGGCTGGTGGGAGTAGAAGCGGTGCCAGAAGTACTGGCCCGCCACCGGGTCCCAGGTCCAGTTGGACTTTTCGGTGTCGAGGAAGATGATCCGCGTGCCGTCATACTTATGGTCGTCATCGGACCAGACGTAGAAGTCCCGCGCCGCTGAACCCGGCTTGGCCTTGCGCGCGCGCTGGAACCAGGGGTGCTGGTCCGACGTGTGGTTGATGACCAGCTCGGTGATCACCCGCAGGTTGCGCTTGTGGGCCTCGGCAATGAACCGCCGGGCATCGGCCATGGTGCCGTAGTCGGGGCTGACGCCACGGTATTCGGCGATGTCATAACCGTCGTCGCGCCGGGGAGAAGGATAGAACGGCAGCAGCCAGATGGTGTTGACGCCCAGGTCGGCGATGTAGTCGAGTTTCTCGATCAGGCCGGGGAAATCGCCGATTCCGTCGTTATTGGAGTCGAAATAGGATTTAACGTGGACTTGGTAAATCACCGCATCCTTGTACCAGAGCGGATCCTTGATGAAGGTGGCAGACCGGGGTTTCTTCGCCATTTGCAACTCCTGATAAGTCATTAAAGCCGCGTATACAAGGCTTGAGAGGTCTTTTTGTGGCGGAGGGCTTTATCCCCCTGTAGGAGCTGGCGAAGCCTGCGATCTTTTGATCTTTCGCTTGGGATTCAAGTGTTTGGGGAAAGATCGCAGCCTCGTTGCACTCGACAGCTCCTACACAGCTCCCAGGCAGCGCCTGTGGGAGTGCGCGTTACGCCACGCTGATCCGCCAAATACCGAACGGCTGGTACGCCGGATCGATGCGCATGAACTGGTACTTCCCGTACCAGGTCCAGCGATGCCCGTTCATCAAATCCTCGCCCTGGGTCTGGGCGTCGTCGGGCAGGCCCATCTCCCACAGCGGCAACTCGAAATTGGCTTCCTGCGGGTTGTGCGGATCAAGGCTCACCGCCACCAGGATGAAATTGCTGCCGTCGGCGGTGCGCTTGCCGAAATAGAGAATGTTGTCGTTCCACGCGTTGTAGATTTTCAGGCCCAAGTGGGTCTGCAGCGCCGGGTTCTGTCGGCGGATGCGGTTGAGCTGGGCGATCTCGGCAATGATGTTGCCCGGCGCGGTGAAGTCGCGAGGACGGATCTCGTACTTCTCCGAATCGAGGTATTCCTCTTTGCCCGGTACCGGGGCCGATTCGCACAGTTCGAAGCCCGAATACATGCCCCACAGACCCGAGCCCATGGTGGCCAGGGCTGCGCGGATCAAGAAGCCCGCGCGCCCCGACTCATGGAGAAAGGCCGGGTTGATGTCTGGCGTGTTGACGAAAAAATTCGGCCGGTAGCATTCACGCCAAGGCGATTCGTTGAGCTCACTGAAGTAAGTCGCCAGCTCGGCCTTCGTGTTGCGCCAGGTGAAATAGGTGTAGCTCTGGGAATAACCGACCTTGCCCAGTCGCGCCATCATGGCCGGGGTGGTGAACGCTTCAGCCAGGAAGATCACTTCGGGGTATTGGGCCCGGACATCGGCGATCAGCCATTGCCAGAACGGCAGGGGTTTGGTGTGAGGGTTGTCGACGCGGAATATCTTCACGCCTTCCTTGACCCAGCCCACTACGATGTCCCGCAGTTCCATCCACAGGCTGGGAATCGCGTCGGCCGCGTAGAAATCGACGTTGACGATGTCCTGATATTTCTTCGGCGGGTTTTCCGCGTATTTGATCGTGCCGTCCGGCCGCCAGCTGAACCAGCCCGGGTGCTGCTTGAGCCAAGGGTGATCCTGGGAACACTGGATCGCGAAGTCGAGAGCAATCTCCAGGCCGTGCTGCGCGGCGGCCTCCACCAGGCGCCGGAAGTCCTCGCGGCTGCCCAATTGCGGGTGAATGGCCTCGTGCCCGCCCTCCTCGCTGCCGATGGCATAGGGGCTGCCCGGGTCGTCGGGACCGGCAGTAAGGGAATTGTTCGGGCCCTTGCGGAAACTGCGACCGATGGGGTGGATCGGCGGAAAGTACAGCACGTCGAACCCCATGTCCTGGATCACCGCCAGGCGCGAATGCACATCATTGAACGTGCCATGGCGCTGGGGATCGTCGGTGATCGAGCGGGGAAACAGCTCATACCAACTGGCAAACTCGGACAGCTTGCGCTCCACATCCAACGGGTACTCGGGGCTGATGCTCAAGTAAGGTCGATGATCGGCCAGGGACATCAGGTCGGCACTGTGCGGCGCCAGGAACAGCGCCACCTGCTCCGTTGGCAACAGGCCGGAAAGTTCGTGGTGCAAGGCCGCCAATTGCTCGCTCAGTTCCCCCGTGCTGCGCTCGGCGGCCATTTGCACTTGGTTGCGTCCTTCCTGCAACTCCAGGCTGATCGGCACCCCGGCACCGAATTTCTTCTCCAGTTCGTAGCGGAAACTGGCGAACTGATCGATCCAGGCCTCGATGCAAAAGACATAGCGTCCTTGCTCCGGCACGTTGAACTGGCCGCGCCAGCCGTTATTGCCCAGTTCACTCATGACCTCGCTGTTCCATACCTCATCCTGCAGCGAACGCCAGCGAATGCGCACCGCCAACTTGTCGTGACCGTCGGCGAACACTTTACTGGTCACCGTCACGTCCTGCCCGGCCACGGCCTTGACGGCAAATTGCCCGCCGTCGATCACCGGCATGGTGTTTTCAATCGCGATACGCGGTAACAACAAGGCTTGAGACAACGGCAAATGCGGGTTGTAGGCCAGGTCAGACGGGTGTTCAGCAGTCATCGAGCATCGCTCCTTTTACGCCCCATGGACGCGCTTGTGGCGGTAAAGGCCCAACGGGTCCCTGAAAAAACTCACTTAAACTCCGAACCGGGGCGACGGCTAAAAGTTCAGCGGGATTTTGCCCTCGATGTATCGGGATCAAACCCGGTACAGGGTGGTCAACAACAATAAGCACGACTCAAGCCATGTGCGTTACGGAGATCCGTTCCTGATGAATATTCCCATCCCGGCCGAAACACCCGATCCGAACATCGACGACCCCACCTTGCCTCCGCCCGGTCCTGATCCGGAACCGATTCCAGAGAAAGACCCGCCGTTGGCTCCACAACCGCCCAAGGGTGACCCGCCCAGCGAGGCGCCGCCGGAGCGGGTGTGATGCAGCGACTCGGTGTCATTCCCAAGACCTGTGGGAGCAAGCTTGTTCCCACAGGTCTTATGTTCAGGCTGATGGCTTATTGTCCTTCTCCAGCGCCCGAACAATGACCGGCATCACACTGAAGATGGCCAGGGCCAACACCGTACTGAGTACCGCAGTCGCTTCCCGGCCCAGTCCGGCGGCGACGCCGATCGCCGCGGTCATCCACAGGCCGGCGGCGGTGGTCAGGCCTTTGACATGACTTTCATCGCCGTCGCTGTTTTTCAGGATCGTGCCGGCACCGAGAAAACCGATGCCAGCGACCACTCCTTGTATCACCCGGCTCATGGCGTCGGCCTGGGACCCGGACATCTGTGGCACCAACACGAACAACGCCGCTCCCAAGGCCACTAGCATGTGGGTTCGCACGCCGGCAGCCTTGCCCTTGTGTTCACGCTCGAAACCCAGGATGCCGCCCAACAGCGCGGCCATGACCAGCCGCACCGTGACCCGGGTCATCTGCTGGGCATCGGTGATGTCGGCGAATTCCGCTTGCAGGGTTATCCAGACTTCATGCCACCAAGCTTCCATGGACCGTCCTCTTTCTCATTGGATAAACGATGGACCGCAAGCGAAGCCAGAGGTGCACCCGACCGCTGATCAGCCACAACGAACCCTGGCTTGGCCGCGCGACCTAACGTTCATGACCCCTGAAGGAGGAACACCATGACTGTCCGTATCGATGAGAACCAGACCTGCCATTTCGAAACCCCCGACGGCACCGAACAGCGCCCCGCCAGCGAGCTGACCATCATCACCGACCCGGACAAGGCCATGTCAGTCG
Source organism: Pseudomonas sp. R151218B TE3479 (assembly GCF_053629195.1). NCBI lineage: Bacteria > Pseudomonadati > Pseudomonadota > Gammaproteobacteria > Pseudomonadales > Pseudomonadaceae > Pseudomonas > Pseudomonas sp. R151218B TE3479. The sequence continues at coordinate 3,306,162 of NZ_JBRJHV010000001.1, read as the reverse complement.
TGGAGCTCAATGGCGACCGGTTCTATATCACCGAGGCCGAGGCCGATGCACTGACCGTGGCCGGCGCAGTCGACGGGCGCAAGCATCTGAAGGCCAGCGACAGCGGCTCGGCGATCTGACGCCACCCACCAACTGCGACTGTACGAACTGAGTAGGAGCTGTCGAGCGAAGCGAGGCTGCGATCTTTCCATTCCTCATTGAGTCCAAAGCGAAAGATCAAGATAAAAAGATCGCAGGCTTCGCCAGCTCCTACAGAGCCCAACGGGGGCAAGGTGTTGTTCGCTCGCCCCCCGATGCATCAAAGTGTCGCAGGGCTTGGGCTTTGCGGCATCTGATCCGGTTTTTATCGAAACACCTGAGTCTGTTATGCAAACAGTTCCATGGTCATAGTGCGCCGGCCAGATAGAGGCTGATGAGCGACCGACCATGAGCGATAGAATCCCCGTCCAGTTGATACAGACGTTCGAACCTGCGCCAACGAAGATCAAGGCCAGGACCACCGACAACCTGATCCACACCCGCAGCTTCACCGGTTTGTTCCGCACCTTGCGCATCAGCGGTGCGGGGGTTCTGTTCCTGCTGTTCTTTGGCACGGTGTGGTTGAACTGGGGTAACCGCCAGGCGGTGCTCTGGGACCTTTCCGAAAGCAAATTCCACATTTTTGGCGCAACCTTCTGGCCCCAGGATTTCATCCTGCTGTCGGCGCTGTTGATCATCGCCGCTTTCGGCCTGTTCGCGATCACCGTGTTCGCCGGGCGTGTGTGGTGCGGCTACACCTGCCCACAGAGCTCCTGGACCTGGCTGTTCATGTGGTGCGAGAAAATCACCGAAGGCGAACGCAACCAGCGGATCAAGCTGCAAGCGGCCCCCTGGGGCCTGAACAAACTGTTGCGCCGCGGCGCCAAGCACACCTTGTGGCTGGCCATCAGCCTGCTCACCGGCCTGACGTTCGTGGGCTACTTCACGCCGATCCGCCCCTTGGCCGAAGAGCTGCTGACGTTGCAAATGGCTGGCGTGAGCCTGTTCTGGGTGCTGTTCTTTACCGCCGCCACCTACCTCAACGCCGGCTGGCTGCGGGAAGCGGTGTGCATGCATATGTGCCCCTATGCACGATTTCAGAGCGTGATGTTCGACAAGGACACGTTGACCATCTCCTACGACACGGCCCGTGGCGAAATCCGCGGCCCGCGCAAGCGCGAGGTGAAGCCGGCCAATATTGGCCTGGGGGACTGCATCGACTGCCAGATGTGCGTGCAGGTCTGTCCCACCGGCATCGACATCCGCGACGGCTTGCAGATGGAATGCATCGGCTGCGCGGCGTGCATCGACGCCTGCGACTCGATCATGGACAAGATGGGCTACGCCCGTGGCCTGATCAAATACACCTCGGAGCATCAATTGCAGGGGGGCAAGACTCATCTGCTCAGACCTCGGCTGATCGGCTATACCGCCGTGCTCCTGGTGATGATCGGCGCGCTGGCCCTGGCTTTGGTGCAACGGCCCATGGTGTCACTGGACGTCAGCAAGGACCGCGGCCTGTTCCGCGAAAACAGCGCGGGCCAGATCGAAAACATCTACAGCCTGAAAATCATCAACAAGACCCAGCAACGCCAGGACTATCAGCTGTCCCTGGTGGACGGTGACGGTTTTGTCCTGCAAGGCAAGACGCAACTGAGCCTGGCACCCGGGGAAATCGTCGATGTGCCGGTGTCGGTGGCGATGCTCAGCGAGCGGCCTCGCAGCGGCTCCCAGGAAATGACCTTCAAGGTAGCCGACAGCGATGAACCCGGCATCTACAGCCTGGCCAAGAGCCGTTTTGTCGCGCCAATGAATCGTTGAAGCTTTAAGATGCCGTGCGCCCTGTGGGGAGCGAGCTTGCTCGCGATAGCGGTGGTTCATGTGCCTCCGTCATCGTCGGAACGCCGCCCGGAGCAAGCTCGCCCCACAGTGAAGTCCACACATGCCACCCAAGACTGGGCCCGCCATGAAACGCTATGAAAAATTCGCCGACGACATCGCTGAACTGATCCGCTCCGGCATGCTGGGGCCCGGCCAGCGCGTACCCTCGGTGCGTTATGCCAGCCAGACCTACGGCGTCAGCCCGTCCACCGTGTTCCAGGCCTATTATCTGCTGGAGCGCCGCGGCCTGATCCGCGCCCGGCCACGCTCGGGCTATTTCGTCAACACCCATGCGCCGAGCCCGTTTTCCGAACCGGCCATCAGCCCCCAGGTGCACGAATCCACCGAAGTGGACGTCAGCGAACTGGTGTTTTCGGTGCTGGACTCGATCAAGGACCCGGCCACCGTACCGTTCGGCTCGGCATTCCCCAGCCCGATGCTGTTTCCGTTGCAACGCTTGTCTCGCTCGCTGTCCAGCGCCACACGGGACATGGACCCACGGGTAGTGGTCACGGACATGTCGCCAGGTAATCCACAATTGCGTCGACAGATCGCGTTGCGCTACATGGTCGGCGGATTGATGCTGCCCATGGAGGAACTGCTGGTCACCAACGGCGCCCTGGAAGCCTTGAACCTGTGCCTGCAAGCCGTGACCGAACCCGGCGACCTGGTGGCGATCGAGGCACCGGCGTTCTACGCCAGCCTGCAAGTGCTGGAACGACTCAAGCTCAAAGCCGTGGAAATCCCCGTCCATCCACGCGACGGCATCGACCTGGAGGTGTTGGAACAGACCCTCGAACGCCATCCGATCAAGGCCTGCTGGTGCATGACCAGTTTCCAGAACCCCATAGGCGCGACCATGCCCGAGGAAAGGAAAAAGGCCCTGGTGGAACTGTTACGCCGCCACCAGGTGCCGTTGATCGAAGATGACGTGTACGCCGAGCTCTATTACGGCCAGCAGGCCCCCAAACCCGCCAAGGCGTTCGACACCGAAGGGCTGGTGATGCATTGCGGTTCGTTCGCCAAGAGCCTGGCGCCGGGCTATCGCATCGGCTGGGTGGCGGCCGGGCGCTACGCGCAGAAAATCGAACGGCTCAAGCTCATGACCTCGCTGTGCGCCTCGATGCCGGCCCAGGCCGCCATCGCCGACTACCTGCAACACGGCGGCTACGACCGCCACCTGCGCAAACTGCGCTACGCCCTGGAAGAACAGCAAAGCGCGATGCTGGCCGCCATCGCCCGCTATTTCCCGGCCCAGACCCGGGTCAGCCAGCCGGCGGGCGGCTACTTCCTGTGGCTGGAGCTGCCGGAACGGATGGATTCGCTGAAACTGTTCCAGATGGCCCTGGCCCAAGGCATCAGCATCGCCCCGGGGCCGATCTTTTCACCGACCCGACGTTTCAGGAATTGCATTCGCTTGAATTACGGCAGCCCGTGGACCGAGACCTCGGAAAAAGCCATGGAGACGTTGGGGCGGATTATTCGATCGTTTTGATAGGGGTTGTCGGTCAGGACGCCATCGCGAGCAAGCTCGCTCCCACATTGGAACACCGTCCCCTGTGGGAGCGAGCTTGCTCGCGATGGGGCCAGACCAGACAACCCGGGGGTCAGCGCCCACCCCCCAGGTCCACAAATGTCCCGGTGGCGTAGGAAGCCTTGTCCGACAGCAGCCAGATAATCGCCTCGGCGACTTCATCCGGCCGGCCGCCCCGGGCCATGGGAATCGCCGATTCCAGCTTGCTGACCCGGTCCGGATCGCCGCTCAGGGCATGAAAGTCGGTGTAGATGTAGCCGGGACGCACCGCGTTGACGCGAATGCCTTCGCCGGCCACTTCCTTGGACAAGCCAATGGTGAACGTGTCCAAGGCGCCCTTGGAGGCCGCGTAGTCGATGTACTCGTTGGGTGAGCCCAGGCGAGCGGCCACCGACGAGACGTTGACGATGCTGCCGCCCTGCCCGCCATGCCGGGGCGACATGCGCAGCACCGCGTGCTTGGCGCAGAGAATCGGGCCCAGCACGTTGGTCTTCAGAATCTTGAGAATGCGAAATTCGGACATCTCATCGAGCCGGGACTTGTGGGCGACCGTGCCAGCGTTGTTCACCAGGGCGGTGACACGGCCGAGCTCGGCATCCACCCGACTGAACAGGGCGATCACTTCGTCCTCGATGCTGACATCGGCGCGCACGGCAATCGCCTGCGCCCCCTTGGCCCGGACCTGTTCGAGCACCTCTTGCGCGGCGCTTTCATCGGACTGGTAGTTGATGCAGATCCGATAGCCCAACTCGGCAGCCAACAGCGCCGTGGCCGCCCCGATTCCGCGGCCGCCACCGGTGATGACGATGACTTTATCCACGCTTGCTTCTCCCATTCCACGGATAGACGTCCGGCCCAAGGATAGCGTTCACGTCACGCTTTGCACAAACCGCGGCGCCTACCGGGCCAAGGCGCGCAGATCCAGGCGTCCGTCCCGCAACGGCGGGCACCAGTAATAGCCGCCGGTGATCGGTCGGCTCATGCGGTACAAGCCGTCGGTGATGCCGTCTTCCAGGCCGCTCATGCGCCGCAATTGGGCCTCGAAGGCATCGAGGGAGAAACCGAACGCCAGGAACATCAGCCCTGCACGGTCGCCTTCGATCCAGGGCATGGACCGACGGACCACGAATGCCTCCGGGGCAAAGCTTTCCTGGGCGGTGCGCTTGACGTGGGCCGATTCCGGCGCGTCGTCGATTTCTTCGTTGTCGCTCAGGCGCCGGCCCATGATGTTGTCGCGCTCATGGGGCTGCATCGCTGCGAAACCGTCCAGGTCGTGTTGCCACTGCTGGATCGCGGCGAAACTGCCACCGCGGACCCCGTCGGCGCCCTGGGCCAGGGCGGCGGCGATGGCCGCTTCGTCGTGGGGGTTTTCGGTGCCGTCTTCATAGCCGGTCAGGTCATGGCCGGTCATGTGGCGGAAAGTTTCGTTCATCTGCACCAGGCGCAGCGCCGGGGCCAGTGCTGCTTCGATGACGCGGCTGCGGTGCATCAGCTCGCCGCGGTCCTCACCGTGCAGCCAGCACCACAGGGCATGTTGGGTCGAGGGGTTGTCCACGCCTACGCCCGTCAACGCCGGAAAAGCCCGCAGGCCAGCGACCTGGGCACCCAGCGCCTGGACCAGCGATTCGCCAAAGCCGATCACGGCCCGGCCATCGAGCGACAACAGGAGTTTGTCTAGCGCAGCCGGCAATGCCTCGACCGATTCCAAGGCAAAAAACAAATGACGGGCCTGAGGCGGAACAGGGGTGGCGAGAATGCCGGGCTGGTAGTAACTCATGTGAACTCCTTTAGAAAGAGCCGCGAGTTTACCCGGCGGCCGCCGCTTTGTGTGGTTTGGCTTGAGGTCCGGTCGCGTCGGGCAACCCGACCGTTTTGTGGGAAGGTTCCCGTGGCCCCGTCAGACAACTCAGAAACATCCCCCCGGCCCGATAGCCTCGGATTGCCGGGCCGCCAAAAACGCCCTAGATTGAGCCCCCTCCAGGAAGGCCAACGAGAACGCTGCACCATGCCAATTGCCAGATCGATAATCGCGGGGATTTTTTTGCTGGTCTGCGGGATGCCCGTAGGCTTTGCTCAGGAACGCATTGAAGACACGGTCAATGCCGTCATCCAGCCCTTGATGAAACAACAGGACATCGCCGGCATGGCCGTGGCGATCACCTACAACGGTCAACGCCATTATTTCAACTACGGCGTGGTCTCCAAGGACACGAAAAAGCCGGTCACCGACCAGACCCTTTTCGAAATCGGCTCGGTCAGCAAGACCTTCACCGCTACCCTCGGCGCCTATGCCCAGGCCCAGGGCAAACTGTCCCTGGCGGATCCGGCCAGTCGCTTTGCCCCGGAGCTGCGCGGCAGCGCCTTGGAGGGCACCCGCCTGCTCGACCTTGCCACCTACACCGCCGGCGGCCTGCCATTGCAGTTTCCCGACGAGGCGGATCATCCGGACCGGATGTTCAGTTACTACAAGAACTGGAAACCGCTCTACCCGGCCGGCACCCAGCGGCTCTACTCAAACCCGAGCATCGGCCTGTTCGGCTATCTGGCGGCCCGCAGCCTGGGCCGGCCATTTGACGAGGTGATGGAGCGCACGCTGATGCCTGGGTTGGGCCTCAAGCACAGCTATGTGCGGGTACCGCAGGATCAGATGGGCCGATACGCCCAAGGCTATGCAAAGGACGGCAAGCCTGTGCGAGTCGGCGCCGGCGCATTGGATTCCGAAGCCTACGGGGTCAAGATCAGTTCAACGGACCTGATTCGTTTCGTCGAGGCCAACCTGCGACCTGAAAAACTGGACGCGGACCTGAAGCAAGCCATCGCCACGACGCATACGGGTTTCTATAAGGTTGGCGGAATGAATCAGGGGCTCGGATGGGAGTTCTACCCCGCGCCGTTCACCTTGGACGACCTGCTCGCCGGCAACACACCGCAGATGGCCCTGGCCCCACAAAAAACCGAACCTCTCGACCCGCCCCGCCCGGCGCCGGACGGCGCCTGGATCAACAAGACCGGCTCCACCAACGGTTTCGGCGCGTACGCAGCGTTCGTGCCCGGGAAGGACATGGGGATCGTCATGCTTGCCAACAGGAACTACCCGATCGAGGAACGGGTGAAGGCGGCGCACCAGATCCTGATGGCGCTGGATGGCCAATAACAAGGGCGACAAGTCCCGCTGTGGCGAGGGGATTTATCCCCGCTGGGCTGCGCAGCAGCCCTCCTAAGCGGTCACCCCGATCTGTCTGACACGCCAGATTGCCAAAATTCCAGGGCCGCTTCGCGCCCCAGCGGGGATAAATCCCCTCGCCACAAGGGCTTTCGGAGCTATTGGAAATCAATCCTCCAATGGCTTCGCCACCGCCGGCTTGGTTGCCTTACCAGGCTTGGTGCCTTTCGCATCCTTGGCCGGTGCGGGCTCCGGCGCGGGAGGTGGCGCCGGGGGCGTCGCTTCCTTTTCCGCGGCGGGGAGTTTATCGACGGTGTCGAAGAGGTCTTTCAATTCGATCGCCCCGGAATGCTCAAGCTTCTTTTCCCCGTCCTTGCCCACCAGGATGATCTTGGTCTGGGCCCCGGCACCCAACTTGAGGGAGCGGATCAGCGCCATGGTGCTTTGCGGGTCCAGGTCCTTGCCATCACGCTGCCCAATGGTATTGAGCACGGTGTAGAGGACCATATTGCGCTCGGAAAAACCCTGCTTGCCCGCCGGTTCATCCAAGGCCTTTTTCAGGCTGACCCAGGCCGGGTCGACCGTACTGGGCGCGATGACGATCAGGGGACGAGCCTTGCCTGCATCCGCCACCAGGGGGGAGTCGCCATCGGCAGCGAACAGGGGGCCGGCGATGGCCAGCAAGGTAGCGAAGGTCAACGACCGAATGAGCATGCGCCTCTCCTTTTGATATTTACGCTGTACTGATTGCACAGGGCGGCGATTGTTCCGCGAGAGTCGCTCGATACTGCGCCTGCCTGCCTTGAAGCTTAGGCCAGGGGGATCATCGCGCAACCGTGAGGAGAGTTCGGCGCGAGAGTTGGAACGGGGACCACTGTGGGAGCGAGCTTGCTCGCGATAGCGATCGCCCCGTCGACTTCGGTGTTGACTGTCATGCTGCTATCGCGAGCAAGCTCGCTCCCACAGTGGAACGGGAGTGATCGTTCTAGAACGCCAGCTTGAACCCGATCATCGCCAGCATCACCGCCAGGCAGGGGCGCAGCAACTCGTCGGAGATACGTCCGGACAAATGACTGCCCAGGTAGATCCCCGGCAACGAACCGATCAGCAGGAAGCCCAGGATGTGCCAGTCCATGTTGCCCATGCTCGCATGGCCCAGGCCAGCGACCAGGGTCAGCGGCACGGCGTGGGCGATCTCTGTGCCCACCAGGCGCTTGGTGACGAGGAACGGGTAGAGAATGAACAGCGCGACTGTGCCCAGGGCGCCGGCGCCGATGGACGTCAACGCGACCATAGTCCCCAGCACGAGGCCGGTGATGACCGTCAGCACATTGAGACGCGCGCCAGAGGGGTTGTAATGACCACCGGCACGGTCGTGGGCGAATTGCAGCAGACGTTTCTTGAACAGGATTGCCAGGGCAGTGGCGAACAACACGAAGCCCAAGGCTTGCTTGATCACCGCGTTCATGGCGTCGGGCGAGCTGTGCAGGCTGCTGAGGAACCACAAGGTCAAGCCGACCGCCGGCACGCTGCCCAACGTCAACCAGCCGGTGATGGCCCAGTCGATGTTGCGGTTCTTGGCATGAACCAACACACCGCCAGACTTGGTAATGGCCGCATACAGCAGGTCCGTACCCACTGCCGTCGCCGGGTTGATACCAAACCACAACAGGATCGGGGTCATCAGCGAACCACCGCCGACGCCGGTCATTCCAACGATGAAGCCGACCACCAGGCCCGCAACGACTAAACCGACATTACCGAAATCCATTAAACCCGTCTCAGCACGACCGCATGAAAAATCTGGCCGCGAGCATAGCGATTTTTCTTATAACTCCCTATATCGATATGATCTATCTTTATTCCTTTTCACCACTAATCACTGAACCGGCAGGAAATTGAGGAACAGCAGGCTCTGGGCGTAATTCAAACCGATACGCCGGTAGCGCTCGTCGAGCATCTGGGTCAGCAGGTCCAATCGGGCAACAATTTTCCCGAACTCGACGGCAAAACTCAGGTTGCTGCCCTCCTCCGAAATCTCATTGGAAAACAGCAGCGGCTTGCCGTCCTTGTTCTGCCGCTGGCTAAGCAGCCAGGTGGCTTTTTCGATGTTGCGCGCCGCATTGCTGACAAAACGCGGGTCGATGGTGTCGGTCATGTAGAACTCGAGGCGATTGCCATGAGCGGTGACCAACATGCTGCCGATGGCATAGATGAACGCCCCGACCCGATCACCGAGAAACTCCGGGCTCATGGCATAGCTCAGGGCGGCCAGATCCTTCTTGCCACCCAGGGTCGGCAAGGGTTGTTGCTGCTCAATGGCCATGCGCACCTGTTTTTCCGCGGTGCGGGCGTCAAGAAAGCCGGATTTGCGCAACTCCTCGGGGTTGCGCAGATAAAGCTTGCTCATCAGCAGGTAGAGGCTTTGCAGGTTGTCGTGCATGGCCAACGTTGCCATGCGGTCGACACTGGTCTGCAAGAACTCCTGGGGCTTGGCGTTGCTGAACTGCGTGACCATGTCCTGCCCCTGCTGATGGCTGCAGCCGCCGCTGAGCAGCATCGACACACCGACCAACCCTGCCATGCAGGCACGGTGCAACCTCGTCACAGAAGAAAAAACACCGGCCATCGAGTCTCAATCTGGGCAGGGGGAAGCGACGGGGGTCGCCGCTTCCAGGCCATGGATAGAGCGGCAAAAATCGCAAAAGTGCAGTGTCCAGAGAAAATCCTCGCCCTTTAGCAAAGTCTTTTTTGCCTAATTAGTCTTACTTTTTAATTGATAAATCTTCATTTATGGCTATAAATCCCTTTTCATCCTTTAAATAGAAAGACTACTAGACACAAAAGCCTTCATCGCTGTCCGACCAGTAACGGACTCGACCCGCGTTAAAACAACAACAAAACAACAGGAAGGAAGGTCACCATGCTTGAATCAAAACAACTGCTCACGGCCCTCGGAGTGTCTCTGATGATCGCCACCTCGGCTTCCCAGGCTGCCGGCCTGACCAATGAACGCGGCGCGTTCGGCAAGACCGACGACGGCACGGCGGTGGAAAAATTCGTACTGCGCAACAGCCATGGCATGGAGGCCACGGTCATCACCTATGGCGGCATCCTCCAGTCATTGAGCGTGCCGGACAAAAACGGCAAGGTCGCCGACATCGTGCTCGGTTTCGACGATGTGCAGGGTTACCAGAAGAATGGCAGCGTGTATTTCGGCGCGACCATCGGCCGTTTCGGCAACCGCCTGGCCGACGGGGCTTTCGAGCTGGACGGCAAGCGTTACCAAGTGCCACAGAACGACCATGGCAATTCCTTGCACGGCGGGCCGCAAGGGTTCGACAAGCGTGTCTGGAAGGCCCAACCCCATAATGCCAAGGACTCGGTGGGCGTCACCCTGACCTACCTGTCACCCGATGGCGAGATGGGCTTTCCCGGTGCACTGAAAACCGACGTCACCTATAGCCTCAACGAACAGAACGAGTTGCGCATTGAGTACAAGGCCACCACCGACAAGCCCACGGTGCTGAACCTGACCAACCACAGCTATTTCAACCTGGCCGGCGCAGGCAACGGCGACATACTCGAGCAGGTCGCGACCCTGCACGCGGCCCACTACACGCCGGTCACCGGCAAACTCATTCCCACCGGCGAACTGGCCCCGGTGGCCGGCACACCGATGGATTTCACCCAACCCACCGCCATCGGCACCCATATCAAGGCTGATCACCCACAACTCAAGTTCGCCGAACCGAAACAGGGCGGCTTCGACTTCAACTGGGCACTGGACGCCAAGGGTGACGTGACCAAACTGGCCGCCGAGGTGTATGACACGGAGTCCGGACGACGCCTGCAGCTGTACACCACCGAGCCTGGCGTGCAGTTCTACACCAGCAACTTCCTCGATGGCACCGTCAAGGGCAAGCAAGGCAAGGTCTATCCGCATTGGGGCGCGTTCACCCTGGAAACCCAGCACTACCCCGACTCGCCCAACCAGCCGAACTTCCCTTCGACGCGACTTGATCCGGGCCAGACCTACACCCAGACCATGGTGTTGAAGTTCTCCGCGAAGTAATTCCCCCGCCGAATCGTTCCCATGCTCTTGTGGGAGCGAGCTTGCTCGCGATAGCGGTGTGTCTGCCAGTGATGAAGCTGGATGGGCCGACGCCTTCGCGAGCAAGCTCGCTCCCACGGGTTGGTGTTGCGTTCGGATGCTGCGGGCTCGCGCAGAGCATGGGAACGATCCATGCGGGAACACTTGGTCTATCCTGCTGCCACACGTCAAAGCAAAAAACAGGAGATAGGCATGAGGACGCTGGAATTGGCGGGTGTGTCCGTACCGGTAATCGGCCAGGGCACCTGGCGCATGGGTGAAGAACCGTCCCATCACAAGAAAGAAGTAGCGGCCGTGCGGTTGGGGATCGAACTGGGCATGACCCTGATCGACACGGCGGAGATGTATGCCGAAGGCGGTGCGGAGACCGTCGTTGGCGAAGCGATCACCGGCCTGCGCGACCAGGTGTTCCTGGTGAGCAAGGTCTATCCCCACAACGCCAGTCGCAAAGGCATCCCCCTGGCCTGCGAACGCAGCTTGCGCCGGCTCGACACCGATTACATCGACCTTTATCTGCTGCACTGGCGCGGGCAGTACCCCTTGGCAGAAACCGTCGAAGCGTTCGAACGCCTGCGCGAAGAAGGCAAGATCGGCCGTTGGGGTGTGTCGAACTTTGACGTCGATGACCTCGAGGAGTTGGCCTCGCCGGCCTGCGCCACCAACCAAGTGCTGTACAACCTGCAGGAGCGCGGCATCGAATTCGACCTGCTGCCCTGGTGCCAGCAACGGCGCATGCCGATCATGGCTTACTGCCCGGTCGGCCAGGGCGGGCACCTGCTCAAGGATCACACCCTGGGAAAAATCGCCGAACGCCATCGGGCGACACCCGCGCAGGTCGCACTGGCCTGGTTGCTGCGCCAGGACAATGTGATCGCCATACCCAAGGCGGTGAAACCTGAACATGTGCGCCTGAATGCCGAAGCGGCCAGTCTCAGGCTCGAACCTCAGGATCTGGCCGCCCTGGACCTGATATTTCCCCAGCCCCAGAGCAAGCAGCGATTGGCGATGGTGTAGGAGCTGTGTAGGAGCTGTCGAGTGCAACGAGGCTGCGATCTCTCCCCTGACACTTGAATCTCAAGCGAATGATCAAAAGATCAAAAGATCGCAGGCTTCGCCAGCTCCTACAGAGCCCAGCGGGAGCAAGCTCCCTCGTCACAAAGGCGTCCTGCCAATAACAGGGCCTCCTCCCGTCAGAACAACCCCATCTGCCCTCCCACCAATGTCGAAAAATCATCATCCACAAACGGCAGGATCGCATCCGCCACCGGTTGCAGCTGTTTGGTCACGTAGTGGTCGTAATCGATTGGCGCACTGCGAATTTCCAGCGGCTCGGGGCCGGCGACAGTGATGACGTAGCTGATCCAGCCGCCATTCTGGTATTGCCGCGGGCGGCCCTGGCGCTGGTTGAACTCATCGGCCAGCCGCGCGGCCCGCACGTGAGGTGGGACGTTGCGCTCGTAATCTTCCAGCGGCCGTCTCAGGCGCTTGCGGTAGACCAACCGATCATCGAACGCACCGGCCAGGGTCTGCTGCACATAATCGCGCACATACTCCTGATAGGGCTTGCGGTGGAAGATCCGCTCGTACAACTCCTGCTGGAACTGCCGGGCCAGCGGCGACCAGTCGGTACGCACGGTTTCCAGGCCTTTGTAGACGATTTCATCGCTGCCGTCGGCGCGGGTCACCAGCCCGGCGTAGCGTTTCTTGCTACCCTCCTCGGCCCCCCGGATGGTCGGCATCAGAAAGCGCTTGAAGTGCGTTTCGAACTGCAGCTCCAGCGCGCTCTCCAACCCGAACTCGGCACGCACCTGCTCACGCCACCAGTGGTTGACGTGTGCCACCAACTCGCGACCGATCCTGGCCGCTTCCTCCTGACCATGGGCACGACGCAACCAGACGAACGTCGAGTCGGTATCGCCATAGATCACCACATGGCCCTGGGCTTCGATCAACTGGCGAGTGCGCTGCATGATCTGGTGGCCGCGCAGGGTAATGGACGAGGCCAGGCGCGGATCGAAGAAGCGACAACCACTGGAGCCGAGCACGCCATAAAAGGCGTTCATGATGATTTTCAACGCCTGGGACAACGGCGCATTGTGTTCGCGCTTGGCGATCTCCCGGCCTTCGGACACCCGCGCGACGATGGCCGGCAGGCAATGCCGAGTCCGGGAAAAGCGCGCCCCGCGAAAGCCCGGCACCGACTCACGGTCATCCGGGTGGCGCAGCCCTTCGATCAAGCCCACCGGGTCGATCAGGAAGGTGCGGATGATCGACGGATACAGGCTCTTGTAGTCCAGCACCAGCACCGACTCGTAGAGCCCCGGCTGGGAATCCATGACAAAACCACCCGGGCTGGCCTCGGGCGGACGCTGGCCGAGATTGGGGGCAACAAAACCCTGGCGGTGCATCAGCGGCATGTACAGGTGCGTGAAGGCCGCCACCGAACCACCGCTACGGTCCGCTGGCAGGCCGGTGACGCTGGCCCGTTCCAGCAGGAACTTGAGGAGCTCGGTCTTGGCGAAGATCCGCGTCACCAGCTCGCAGTCCTTGAGGTTGTAGCGGGCCAGGGCCGGCTTGTCCTCGGCGAACATGCGGTTGATCTCGTCCATGCGCTGGTACGGGTTGTCGATGGACTTGCCCTCCCCCAGCAGCGTCTGGGCGACGTTTTCCAGGCTGAACGACGGGAAGCTCCAGGTCGCCGAGCGCAGGGACTCGATCCCGTCGATGATCAACCGGCCTGCCGCCGAGGCGAAGAAGTGATTGTTGCGCGCGCCGTGCTCGCGCCATTGCATTTCTTCGCCACCGCGCCCCAGGCGCAACGGCACCGCCAGTCGCCGGGCATGTTCATGCAGCACCCGCAGGTCGAATTGCACCAGGTTCCAGCCGATGATCGCGTCGGGGTCGAAACGGGCGAACCAGTCGTTGAGTTTCTTCAGCAGCAGCGTGCGCGATTCGCAGTATTCCAATTGGAAATCCACGCCGCTATCGTCGCCATTAGGGGGGCCGAGCATATAGACCTGGCGCTCGCCGCAGCCTTCCAGGGCAATGGAATACAAATCGCCCTGGGCAGTGGTTTCGATGTCCAGGGACACCAGGCGCAACGGTGGACGGTAGTCGGGCGCCGGTTTCATCTGGGCATCCACCAGCAGGCCATCGGCGGCCGGCGTACCGCCGAACCACACCGGGGCGGTGATGAAGCGCTCCATCAGGTAGCGCTCCGGTGGCCGGATGTCCGCTTCGAACACCTCCACACCGGCGCGGCGCAAGGTGCCGTCCAGGCGCATCAGTTGGGCGTGTTGCTGGCAATACAGGCCCAGCACCGGGCGATGCTCGAAATCCAGCAGGTCCAGGGGGCGTAGCTCTATCTCCTTCTCCCCTTGCAGCAAGGCTTCGAGCTGGCCACGCTGGATCTGCGGCACGAAGGCCACCGACGTCTGCACCGGCAGGCGTACCCGCCGGGGACCGGCGTCGGTCGCCAGCCAGAATTCGACTTCGGTGCCGGCCGGGGTGTCGCGCCAATGCCGGGTCAGGACGAAGCCCTGCTGTAAATCCACCGCTGAAACCTCGAATTTTGCGTAGGCGACGATTCTACCTGTGGCGAGGGGATTTATCCCCGCTGGGCTGCGAAGCAGTCCAAAAACCTGCCAGCGCGGTGTGTCAGGTCGATGTCATCAGCTTATTGGGGCTGCTGCGCAGCCCAACGGGGATAAATCCCCTCGCCACAACAGCGCCTGACCACGAGATGGGTGGTAATTTCCCGGGCAATGACGCTTTTGGACGATTGGCCGCCGCTTTACCGCTTGCTCTGCGCCGTTGGGTCTACGATGCTTTAACAACCAGCAAAAACAACACCCCGACCCGAGGCTTCCCCATGAAAACCGTCGCGCAGTTGCTCCGGCTAAAAGACGATAAGAACCAGCAAGTGCACACCATCTCACCGGACGACATGGTATTGCAGGCGCTGATGCGCATGGCCGAGAAGAACGTCGGCGCCTTGCTGGTGGTGAAGGACGAAAAAGTGCTGGGGATCATCAGCGAGCGCGACTATGCACGCAAAATGGTCCTGCACGGTCGCTCGTCAGTGGGCACGAAAGTGAGCGACATCATGGTATCCCCCGTGATCACCATCGACCCGCATCAGAATGTCGAGACCTGCCTGAGCATCATGACCGACAAGCACTTGCGACATTTGCCGGTGGTAGAAGACGGCAAGCTCGTCGGGCTGCTGTCCATTGGCGACCTGGTCAAGGAAGCCATCGCCGAACAGGCCGACCTGATCCGACAACTGGAGCAATACATTCGCGGCGAATGATCCTTTCCATCGGGTTGCTCATTCTCAACACACTTCTATATTGAAGGGGTTGTTCCTGCGAGCATCCCGATGGCCGCCACCGACCGACTGATCATTTGTGAACATTGCGATGCGGTGTACGAGCCGATTGTGCTCGCCCCGCATCAAAAAGCCACGTGCGTGCGCTGCCACGCGGTGATCCAGCGCTACAACGGCCTGACCATCGAACAGCGCCTGGCCTTGAGCGTGACGGCCGCGGTGCTGTGGGCGTTCGCCAACCTCTACCCGGTGATGAGCATCCGTCTCCAGGGCCTGAGCAACAGCGCGACGTTGTGGGACTCCATCGTGGCGCTGAGCCAGGGCCCCATCACCTTCATCGCCCTGGTGACAGCGGTGGCGATCATCGTTGCACCGGCCTTCCAACTGGCGCTGCTGCTCTGGGTACTGAGCCATGCCTACCTCCAGCGACGGGCGCCTGGGTTCAGCCTGTGCATGCGCAGCCTGGAAACCCTGCGGCCCTGGAGCATGCTGGAGGTGTGCCTGCTGGGCGCGCTGGTGGCGGTGATCAAGCTCGCCGGCCTGCTGGATGTGCTCCCGGGTATCGGCCTGTTCGCCCTGGCGGCCTTGAGCCTGCTGATGATCCGTATTGCCGGGCGCGATGTCCGCGACCTGTGGGACAGCCTATGAACGGCCGGCCGCAGGACACCCCGCCAGAGGCCCGCGACCTGAACCTCTGCCTGTGCCACAGTTGCGGCCTGGCCTGCGACATGGCCGACGGCCCCCAGACCTGCCCGCGTTGCGACGCCGCCCTGCACCGCCGTAAACCCGACGCCATCACCCGCACCTGGGCCTATATGCTCGCGGCGCTGGTGTTCTACATCCCGGCCAACCTGCTGCCGGTCATGAATACCCAGATGCTCGGCGAAGGCGCCGACAGCACCATCATCAGCGGGGTCATCGAGTTCTGGCACAGCGGCGCCTGGGACATCGCGCTGATCATCTTCATCGCCAGCATCGCGGTACCCGGCATCAAGTTCGTGGTACTGACCCTGCTGCTGGTGACCGTACAACGACGCAGTACCTGGGCCCAGGTCCAGCGGGCGAAGCTGTACCGGCTGGTGGAAGTCATCGGCTATTGGTCGATGCTCGATGTGCTGGTGGTGGCCCTGGTGGCCGCCCTGGTCAAGTTCCAGGCACTGAGCGATATCGAGCCTCGACCGGGTATCCTGTTCTTCGGCCTCGTGGTGCTGTTCACCATGCTCTCGGCCATGAGTTTCGACCCCCGGCTGATCTGGGACACTCAACCATCCGAGGAGGTCATGAATGAAGTCGCAAGCCACTGACGGGCAACAACCCGCCCCCGGCCGGGCCCACGTCACCACCCGGCGCTGGACGGTGTCGCTGGTGTGGATCGTGCCGATCATCGCGGTGCTGGTAGGTGTTTCCCTGGTGGTCCACAACTGGCTGCAGGAAGGCCCGACCATCACCATCACCTTCAAGACCGGCCAGGGCCTGACCGCCAACAAGACCCAGGTGAAATACCGCAACGTGGTCATCGGCCAGGTCACCGACGTGCAACTGAGCCAGGACCAGAAGAACGTCACCGCCACGGTCAAGCTCGCCAAGACCGCCGACACCTTCACCCACGAAGACTCGGTGTTCTGGGTCGTACGGCCGCGCATCGGGGCCGGCGGGATCTCGGGGATCGACACATTGCTGTCCGGTGATTTCATCGGCGCTGACGCCGGCCAGTCGAAAGTACGTGCCAAATCCTTCACGGGGCTGGAGAACCCGCCGCCGATCACTTATGGCGAACCGGGCAAGCGCTTCACCCTGCACGCCCAGGACCTCGGCTCGCTGGACATCGGCTCGCCGGTATACCTGCGCAAGATCCCGGTGGGCCAGGTGGTGTCCTACGCCTTGGACGCCGACGGCAAAGGCGTCAACATCGACGTGTTCATCAACGCGCCCAACGATGTGTATGTCACCGAAAACACCCGGTTCTGGAACGTCAGCGGCGTGGACGTGAACGTCGGCGCCAACGGTTTCGCCGTCAAGACCGAATCGCTCTCGGCCTTGTTGCTGGACGGCATCGCGTTCCGGGCACCGGAGTACAGTCCCAATGACAGCGCCGCCAGTGAAGACAAGACCTTCGAGCTGTTTGCCGACCAGCAGAGCGCCCTCGCCCCACCCGATGGCAAGGGCCAATACCTGGCCTTGCGTTTCGACCAGGCCCTGCGCGGGTTGCGCGTCGGCGCGCCGGTGGAGTTCCTCGGCGTGGAAGTCGGCAGGGTGGTGGCCATCAACCTCGATTTCGATGAGAAGCAACGCAGCTTTCCGGTCAACGTCGGCGTGGTGATCTATCCTCAGCGCCTGGGCAAGGCCCATGAAAAACTGCTCAAGTCGCTCAATCATGATCCCGAAGACGAAGCGGCCGGTGCCCGCCTGATCGGCAGCTTCGTCGAGCGCGGCCTGCGCGCCCAGGCCCGCAGCGGCAACCTGCTGACCGGGCAGTTGTACATCTCGCTGGACTTCTACCCCAAGGCCGAAAAAGTGGCCTTCGACCCCAGCGCCCGCCCCGTGCGTATCCCGACCCTCCCGGGCAGCCTCCAGCAATTGCAGGAACAACTGCAGACGATGGTCGAGCGGATCAACAAGCTGCCACTGGAGAGTATCGCCGGCAACCTGGATGGCAATCTGGTGGAACTGCGCAAAGGCCTGGCCCAGTTCAACAGCAAGACCCTGCCAAGCGTGCAACACACCTTGCAAGACGTCAGCAAGACCCTGCAATCGGCCAATTCGACCCTGGCCGAAGATTCACCCCAGCGCGAACAACTGACCCAGACCCTGGACGACCTGGGGCGCATGTCGCGCTCGCTGCGCGAGCTGTCGGACTACCTGAGCCGGCATCCCGAATCGCTGCTTCGCGGTCGTCCCAAGGACGCACCGGCACAGAACCTCATATTGCCGGTAAAAGAATGAGTACAGGAGCCCGTCCCATGCCACTGACGCTGAAATTCACCTTGGTCGCCGTGGCACTGCTGCTCGGCGCCTGTCGCAGCGATCCGATTCATTACCACACCCTGAGCCCGGCTCAGCCGACAGGCCCGTCACGCTCCGGCGTGGATATCCAGATCGAACAGGTGAGCGTCCCACCCCAGGTGGATCGCACCCAAATGGTCATTCGCCAGGGCAACAGCGGATTGGCGATCCTGGAAACCGAATGGTGGGGCGCCAGCCTGGCAGATGAACTGCACAGCAGCCTGGACGAACAACTGAACAACCCTGGCGCGCCGAAATCATCGCTGCGGGTGGACGTGCAGCGCTTTGATTCGATCCCCGGCCGCTATGCCCGCATGGACGTGCAATGGCGCCTGCGCAACCTGGGTGGCGACACCCGCCTCCTCACCTGTCGCAGCAGCCTGCAAACGCCAGCGGGGGCCAGTATCGACGAACTGGTGACGGCGCATCAGCACAACGTCCAGCAATTTGTCGACTTGGTTGAGCAGGCGGCTGTACGCAAGGCTTGTCCTTGACCTGTAGGCGCTGCCGAAGGCTGCGATCTTTTGATCTTTTGATTTTTCGCTTGAGATTCGAGCGTTAGCGCAAAGATCGCAGCCTCGCTTCGCTCGGCAGCGCCTACAAAGGCCAATGCAACGACAGCATCGGTGCAACGCGCGGATGGTGATCGATGCGCTCCAACAATCCGTAAAACTCCGGACGGGCGTTCAGCATTGCCTCCCGCGTGTTTCTCCACTTCGTGATCACCGCCGCCAGGATATCCATCGCCCCTGGCTCGGCACCGCCGAGAAACGGCCGGGCCGGGAACTGATCGGCAAACAGCGCCCAGTTTCGGTACAGCCGTTGCTGGGTGCCCGCTACCAAGCGCTGCCGAGTCGCTTCATCCGCATCGTCCAGCCAGCGTTCCGGAAAGTCGATGATGCCGATGGGCGTGTAGCAATTGGCTGCGATATAGACCAGCCCCCGTATGGCTTGCGCACGCTGGGTTGGGTCATCAGGGAGCAGCTTCGACGCCGGAAAGGTCAGCCCGAGGTGAATCAGGATCGCCGCCGCTTCGGTCAGCACCGAGCCGTCCGGCAACTGCAAGGTCGGGACCTGCTTCTGAGGGTTGAGTGCCTCGAGTGCTTTCGCGGCGTCGCTGTCCTGGGTCGAATAGGCATCGACCCGCCGATACGCCACATCACAAAGATCCAGGGCAATCTCCACCGCCGCAGAACCGGATTGCCTGTAACCGAATAACTGATACATGAACTTGCCTCCTGCCTGTGGGTTACCCGGTAGAGCCCACAAACCTGGCCGTGTTCCACCCGGAGGACGACACGCACGTTGTGGCCCAGCCTCGCTGGATCAACCGACATCGATGGACTGACGAGCTATCACTGCCGTCGATGTTCACCATCATGCCAATGAAGTTCTCTTGATGGTCGCCCGGGACAACAATGGCCCCACACAAAACCACTGCACCCCCGGAGCACACCATCATGAAACGCCAAGTCATCCTCAGCCTCGCTTTCTCCGTACTGGCCGCCAACGTATTTGCCGCCTCCTCGCAACCCGTCGTCGCCGAAGGCGGTTCTGATCGCCTGATCGAAAACCGTGTCGCCGAAGGTGGCTCTGACCGCCTGCTGGAACGCCGTGTCGCCGAAGGTGGCTCCGATCGCCTGCTGGAACGCCGTGTCGCCGAAGGTGGCTCCGATCGCCTGCTGGAACGCCGTGTCGCCGAAGGTGGCTCTGACCGCCTGCTGGAACGCCGTGTCGCCGAAGGTGGCTCTGACCGCCTGCTGGAACGCCGTGTCGCCGAAGGTGGCTCTGACCGCCTGCTGGAGCGCCGTGTCGCCGAAGGTGGCTCCGATCGTTTGCTGGAACGCCGCGTTGCCGAAGGTGGCTCCGATCGTCTGATCGAAAACCGCGTATGAGTTGCTTGACCGCAATGCCTGGAAATATCGCAAATGATGGGCAACACACCCCGTGGCGAGGGAGCTTGCTCCCGCTCGGGCGCGCAGCGGCCGCAACCTTCACACAGCCGCTGCGCAGTTCACCCGATGCACCGTTGCAGAACACTCCCAACCCAAACCCATCACAATAAAAGCCCGGCCTCATCCGCCGGGCTTTTTCATGCCTCAACGCCTGGCTAGCGCCCCGCCGCCCGCGCCATGCAGCGCTGATAACGCTCATCCACCCGCTTGGCGAACCACGCCGTGGTCAGCTTGCGCGTGATTTTCGGGCTCTTGAGCACGATCCCCGGCAATACCGCCCGCGGCAACGGCTTGCCCTCGGCCCGCTCAGCCAGTTCGAACACACGCTTGTAGAGCGTGCTGTCCTCGAAGGCCAGGCTGTCGCCCTGCTCCAATTGATCGCGAATGGTCGGGTTGCGCATTCCCAACGACTTGCCCAGCGTGCGTACCGCCAACTCCGTGCTGCCCGGCATGATTGAATCATGGGCAACCAGATCGCCATCCAGCGCCAGGGAGATGCCCGACGCTACACTCACCGCATGCTGGAAAGCCGCGTTGCGACTGGCGTACCACCCGGCATTGAAATCGGCGAAACGATACAACGGCTCGGTATAGTTCACCGGATAGCCCAGCAAATGCGCGATACCGAAATACATCCCGCCACGGCGACTGAACACTTCGCGACGAATCGAGCCATCCACCGTGTAGGGATAATCCCGCGCATTGGCTTGGGCAAACGCGATACTGACCTGCATCGGCCCACCCGTGTGCACCGGATTGAAACCGCCGAACAGCGTCTTGCCCAGCGGCACCATGCCAATGAAGTCATCGAAGATCCCGCTCAGCTCTTTCTCGCTACGGGCCGCGTTGAGCCTGTCGCTGTAGCTTTTGCCATTGGGCGAGCGCACCTGGAGCGCGCCGCTGACCAACAGCTCCGGAATGTGCACCTTCGCCGCACGGCGGTTGATCTCCTGACGGGCGATCTTGCCCAGCCCCGGCACCGGTGGGTCGGCCTGGAACGTCGACTCCTGCTCGGTCACCGCCAGGACCGCACAGATATTCTGCGTCGTGGACGGAATCTGCTGGGCCGCAAAGGCCACGTAGATGTCAGTCGCCCAACCTTCACGATCCGCCGTCTTGGCCGGCAACAACTGCACGATCTGCTTCTTGACCTCGGCGGGCTGGCGCTCGGGCTCCTGCAACTGACGGCTGCCGCAACCGGCCAGGGCCAGCAACGCCGCGAGGCTGATCATCAACTGGTTGAATTGCATGGTGCTCCATCGCGTTCGTTATTCCGGAGCAACCATACGATCAAAAGCGGATGCGGGCTATGCCCAATGTGGGAGCGAGCCTGCTCGCGATGACGGCGGCACAGGCATCCTCGATACAAGCTGACCCACCGCTATCGCGAGCAAGCTCGCTCCCACAGGAGAATGGCGGTGTACCCGGATCTTCCGTCCAATCCAAAACCCATGTGGGAGCGAGCTTGCTCGCGATGACGGTGGCACAGGCGTCCTCGATACAAGCTGACCCACCGCTATCGCGAGCAAGCTCACTCCCACGGGAGAATGGCGGTGTACCCGGTTCTTCCGTCCAATCCAAAACCCATGTGGGAGCGAGCTTGCTCGCGATGACGGTGGCACAGGCGTCCTCGATACAAGCTGACCCACCGCTATCGCGAGCAAGCTCACTCCCACGGGAGAATGGCGGTGTACCCGGTTCTTCCGTCCAATCCAAAACCCATGTGGGAGCGAGCTTGCTCGCGATGACGGTGGCACAGGCGTCCTCGATACAAGCTGACCCACCGCTCTCGCGAGCAAGCTCGCTCCCACAGGAGAATGGCGGTGTACCCGGATCTTCCGTCCAATCCAAAACCCATGTGGGAGCGAGCTTGCTCGCGATGACGGTAGCACAGGCACCTTCTATGCAAGCTGATCCACCGCTCTCGCGAGCAAGCTCGCTCCCACAGGAGAATGGCGGTGTACCCGGATCTTCCGTCCAATCCAAAACCCATGTGGGAGCGAGCTTGCTCGCGATGACGGTAGCACAGGCACCTTCTATGCAAGCTGATCCACCGCTCTCGCGAGCAAGCTCGCTCCCACAGGGATCAGATCCCGCTCAGCGCCAGGTCCATGGCGAAGTAGGTGAAGATCAGGTCTGCCCCCGCCCGCTTGATTGCGCCAAGGCTCTCGCGAACCACACGGGCTTCGTCGATGGCGCCGGCCTGGGCGGCGAATTTGATCATCGCGTATTCGCCACTGACCTGGTAAGCCGACAGCGGCAGGTTCGAAGCCTGGCGAATATCGCGGATGATGTCGAGGTAGGCACCGGCCGGCTTGACCATCAGCGCATCGGCACCTTCCTGCTCATCGAGCAGGGATTCACGCAGGGCTTCGCGGCGGTTCATCGGGTTCATCTGGTAGCTCTTGCGGTCACCTTTCAGCGCACTGCCGCCGGCCTCGCGGAACGGCCCATACAGCGCCGAGGCGAATTTGGTGGAATAGGCCATGATCGCCGTCTGGCTGAAGCCGGCTTCATCCAAAGCTTTGCGAATCGCCTGCACCTGGCCGTCCATGGCCGCCGACGGCGCGATCACATCGGCACCGGCGCGGGCCGCCGCCACGGCTTGCTTGCCCAGGTTGATCAAGGTCCGGTCGTTGTCCACTTCATCGCCGTGGAGCACGCCACAGTGACCATGGTCGGTGTATTCACAGAAGCAGGTGTCGGACATCACGATCATTTCCGGCACCGCGTCCTTGCAGATCCCGGCCATGCGTGACACCAGGCCGCGCTCACGCCAGGTGTCGCTGCCATCATTGTCCAGGTGATGGGACACACCAAAGGTCATCACCGACTTGATGCCAGCACGGGCATAGCGCTCGATCTCACCGGCCAGCTTCGACTCAGGGATGCGCACCACGCCGGGCATGCTCTTGATCGGTACGAAATCGTCGATTTCTTCTTCGACGAAGATCGGCAGCACCAGATCGTTCAGGGTGAACTCGGTTTCCTGGAACAGGCTGCGCAGGCTTGCATTGCGGCGCAGGCGGCGTGGACGTGCTTCGGGGAACTGGCTGGACATGGGACTCCTGGGCAAAAAATGCGGCTCGATCACAGGGAGCGAAGCTTATGCCCAGGCCAGCCGGGGCACAAACGCCAGCTGGAAAACAGAGTGTTACCAGCCGGGTAATAATCGCCTCACAAGGTCAACGAGCCATTGATGCACGTCACCACCGCGCCACCAATCCAGACCTCTTCCCCCAGTTGCTCGACATGAATTCGCCCGGCCCGGCCCATCGTCAGCCCCTGGCTGACCACGTAGGACGCAGGTGCCAACCCTTTGCCGAGCATCCATTGCGCAAGCCCGGCGTTCAGGCTGCCGGTGGCCGGATCCTCGGGCATGCCATCACCGGCGATGAAGCCCCGCACCTCGAAGTGGGCCTCATCGCCATCCACGGCCCGATCCCAGGGTGCGATCACGCCCACGGCCAGGTCCAGCAACTGCTGGTAATCAGGCTCGAGCGTCAGGACTTGCCGGCGATCCTTGAGCATCACCGCCAGCCAGCCGGCACCGTTATCGACCCATTGCGCCTCGACAATCGCCTGCGCTGCGAGCCCCAGCCCCTTGCGCACCCGCTCCAGCAGCTCGGCCTCCAGCGGACCGGACTTGAGCAAGGGCGGCGCGAGGAACGCCAACCCATGATCGCTGCGGCGCACCCTGACCAGGCCGACGCCACATTCCTGCACGATCTCCTGCCCTTTGGGCACGCCTCCGGCTTCCAGCCAGGCGTGACAACTGCCCAGGGTCGGATGCCCGGCAAACGGCAACTCGGTGGAAGTGGTGAAAATACGCACCCGGTAATCGGCTTCCGGGTGCCGCGGCGCCAGCAGGAACGTGGTTTCGCTGAGGTTGGTCCAGTTGGCAAAAGCGGCCATGCGCGAGTCACTGAGCCCATCGGCTCCCAGCACCACCGCCAGCGGATTGCCCTTGAGCGGTACATCGCTGAACACATCCAGTTGCTTGTAATCGAATCGGCTGGTCGTCGGCTTGCTCATTCCGGAATCTTCAACCCACGGGCCACGGCCGGTCGCGCCAGGAAGCGCTCCAATACCCGCGTCACATTGGGGAAGTGCTGGATACCCACCAAATCACCGGCTTCATAAAAACCGATCAAATTGCGCACCCAAGGAAACGTGGCGATATCGGCAATGGTGTAGCGCTCGCCCATGATCCAGTCCCGCCCCTGCAGACGGCCATCGAGCACCTTGAGCAGGCGCTTGCTTTCTTCGACATAACGATCGCGTGGCCGCTTGTCCTCGTAGTCCTTGCCGGCGAACTTGTTGAAGAACCCCAACTGCCCGAACATTGGCCCGATACCACCCATCTGGAACATCAGCCACTGGATCGTCTCGTAGCGCGCCGCCAACTCCTGGGCCAGTAATTGTCCGCTCTTGTCCGCCAGATAAATCAGGATCGCCCCCGACTCGAACAACGCCAACGGCTGGTCCCCCGGCCCATGGGGGTCGAGAATCGCCGGGATCTTGTTGTTGGGGTTCAGGGAAAGGAACTCGGGCGACAGCTGGTCGTTGCTGGCGAAGTCCACTTTGTGGGGCTCGTAGGGCAGACCGGTCTCTTCCAGCATGATCGAGACCTTCACGCCGTTGGGGGTTGGCAGGGAGTAGAGCTGGATCCACTCCGGGTATTGGGCGGGCCATTTTTGGGTGACGAGGTATGGCGTCAAGTCGGGCATGGGGTCGGCTCGGAAATGAAGGAAACCCCGAGGATAATCCAAGATGTTGAGGACGACATCACTGCCCGTCACACAATTCACGTCGTCCCTTCTTAATTCAGCAACATCCTGTCGTTAACGTTCGTCCCATCTCCTGACGGAGATCGCTACAGTGCACCGGAATCGAACCAAAGTGCTCGAAGGGACTCTGAGCAATGCCCCCAAAGAACCAACGAGGCGTAACGACAGGGAAAACACCCGAGGCCAAGCGCTTCGCGGTGCCAGGGTTTGTCAGCCTGACTCAAGCGTGCTGAAGACTATTATTCGATGATGAACCCACTGAATTTCGCCAGACGCTTCAAACACCGTTCGTGGCTGATGCTGCCAACGCTGCTTGTGGTCTGTGGCCTGGTGCTGTCGCTGGAATCCAGCGTCAGCCGCGCCCAGCCAGCCGACGGCGTACAGACCCTGGTGTTCCTGCGCCACGCCGAGAAACCCGCCGGAGGCCTGGGCCAGCTCAACTGCCAGGGCCTCAACCGCGCCATCGACCTGGCCACCCTGCTGCCGGAAAAATTCGGCAAGGCCGACTACGTGTTCGCGGCCAACCCGACCCGCAATGTCGAAGAGGGTGAGCTGGACAACTCCTACAGCTATATTCGCCCGCTGATGACCATCAGCCCCAGCGCCATCAAGCTCGGGCTGCCGGTAAACATCAATTTTTCAGCCAACGACACCAGCGACCTGGCTGACGAGTTGCTGCACGACAAGTATCACAACTCCACCATCTATACCGCCTGGTCCCATGGCTACCTGCCGGAGCTGATCAACAAGGTCGCCGCAGAGGCGGTGGGCAAGAAGCAGACCATTACCGAAGACTGGGCCTCCGGGGACTTCGATTCGCTGTATGTGCTGACCCTGACCTGGCACAACGGCAAGGCCAGCCTCACCAGCCAGAGCTACAAGCAAGGTTTGGACAACGGCCAGCAAACCTGTCCGACCTGATCATCACTGTGGGAGCGAGCTTGCTCGCGATAGCGGTGGGTCAGCTTGCATCAAGGGTGCCTGTGTCGCCGCCATCGCGAGCAAGCTCGCTCCCACAGGTCACCGTCCCCGGGCCTCCCGCTCGCGCAAGTACTCCAGCACCGCCGCCTGCTCTCCCGAGAACTCGATCCGCAAGCCCTTCTTTTCCCGCTGGAACACGTACATCGGGTCGTAATACTCACGCAGCAAACCCTCGATCCAACCGCGATGCACATCGACGGCGCCGCTGTGGGCCTGCTCGGCCAGGGCGGTTTCCAGGATGTCTTTCAAGCGCCGGTGACGGTCGCCACCCAGGCGTTTGTGAATGTTGTCCAGGCTTGCCAGCAATCGCTCGGAAAACAGCGAAAAACCTTCGTCGCCATGTACCGCGACAAATTCCGCACACAGGTCAATGACGTAATCCTGCAGGATCCGTTCGACCCGGCCCTCCAGGCTGTCTTCCAGCCAGACCATCGGAACCTGCTGCATGCGCTGGTACAAGGACAGCGGCAAGGCGCAGCTGCCGACCGCACGGCTCTCATCTTCCAGCACAAACTGTTCGATGCCGCCGGCGCGTTTTTTCAGCACATCCACGGCCAGGCGGTTTTCAAAATCGATGTTGGAAGGCTGGCCGGTGGCGCGTTTGCCGAAGCTCGAACCGCGATGGTTGGCGTACCCTTCCAGATCCAGGCTGTTGCCCAGTTGGCCCAGCACTTCGGTCTTGCCGGTACCGGTCATGCCGCCCAGCAGCACCAGGTCGCACTCGGCGACCGCCTGTTCGATGGTGTCCAGCAAGAACGTGCGCATGGCCTTGTAGCCACCGCCGACCCGAGGGTAATCAATGCCCGCTTCGTCCTTGAGCCATTGCTGGACGATCTGCGAACGCAAGCCGCCGCGAAAGCAATACAGCAGACCACCGGGGTGGGCCTTGGCGAACGCCGCCCAAGCCTGGATGCGTTGGGCCTTGGTCTCACCGGACACCAGTTGATGCCCCAGGACGATAGCGGCCTGTTGCCCCTGTTGTTTGTAGCAGGTCCCGACACGTTGCCGTTCGTTGTCGGTCATCAACGGCAAATTGACCACGCCGGGGAAAGCGCCCTTGATGAATTCGACTGGGGCGCGCGTGTCCATCATCGGTCGGTCATGGAGGAAGATGTCGCGGTAATCGGTGATGTCATGGCTCATCAAGACACCTCGACCGCGTAACGCTGTCGTTCGACCAACTCGCCGATGGGCTCCAGCGCCAGGCCGAGTTCAGTGGCCATTCGCAGGAATTCGTCCTCGCCTTCGGAGGTGACGGCAATCAACAGGCCGCCGCTGGTCTGCGGGTCGCACAGCACTCGCTTATGCAGTTCCTGGACCCGACCGACCTTGCTGGCGTAGCTGTCGTAGTTGCGCAGCGTACCGCCCGGCACACAGCCCAGGTCGAGGTAGTATTCGACGCCCGGCAGACGCGGCACCGCGTCATAGCGGATGCGCGCGGTCAACTGGCTGCCGTCGGCCATTTCCACCAGGTGCCCGAGCAGGCCGAAACCGGTGACGTCGGTCATCGCCGTCACGCCATCGAGCTTGCCGAAGCGGCTGCCGGGTTTATTGAGGGTGCACATCCAGTCACGAGCCAGGCCAACATCGGCGGCGCGCAGCTTGCCTTTCTTTTCCGCCGTGGTGAGGATGCCGATGCCCAGAGGCTTGGTCAGGTACAGGCGGCAACCGGCGGTGGCCGTGTCGTTGCGTTTCATATGGCGCTTTTGCACCAGGCCCGTGACCGCCAGGCCGAAGATCGGCTCAGGCGCATCGATCGAATGCCCGCCAGCCAGGGGAATACCGGCCTCGTCACACACGGAACGACCGCCGCGAATCACTTCCCGGGCAATCTCCGGGGCCAATACGTTGACCGGCCAGCCAAGAATCGCGATGGCCATCAGCGGATCACCGCCCATGGCGTAGATGTCGCTGATGGCATTGGTGGCGGCGATGCGACCGAAATCGAAGGGATCGTCGACAATCGGCATGAAAAAATCGGTGGTCGAGACCACCCCACGCTCTTCGTCGATGGCATACACCGCAGCGTCGTCGCGAGAAGCATTGCCGACCCACAGCTTGGGATCGAGGTTCTGCGCACCACTGCCGGCCAGGATCACTTCCAGCACTTGGGGCGAAATCTTGCAGCCGCAACCGGCGCCGTGGCTGTACTGGGTCAGGCGAATCGGCTCGCTCATGGGCATATCTCCGGTCAGTCAAGGGGATCGATTCTAACAGCAACGTCGCCGACTCAGTGCCGTGCCGAGCATTCGCCCGTGCAACACTTTGGTGCTGCTTCAGGCGGGCGTGAAGCATTCGGCGCACCTGGCCTGACCAAAAGGACAGGAAAACCGCCTTAAACCCAAGATTTTCAAGCCACTGCATAAAATTGGTATGGGATGTGCAAACGTTTGCGCATTCGCTCACCTCCAGCGGATCGACGTTTTTTTCAATCACGGAACACGGGCTTCGGCCCGCACGAACAAGGACTTTCCATGCACTTCACTTCCCGGTGTCGCGCCACGCCCGGCGTATGGGCAACCACCCTGCTACTGACCGCCGTTACCGGACTACTCAGCGCCACGACCCACGCCCAACCCACCGAGGTGTCCGCCCAAGGCGAAACCCTCAGTCCTGAAGCCACCCCGTCGAAAAAAGGCGCCTACCTGTCGGACTGGTACAACCAGGACCTGACGCTCATCGGCAGCAAGGACATCAGCTTCGGCCCGCAACCGGTCGACGATATCTATCTGGAATATGAATACTTCGGACGCAAGGGGCCCTTCGAGCTCTATGGCTACGTCGACATCCCGAAGATTTTCAACATTGGCAACAGCCACGACAAAGGTGCGTGGGACCACGGTTCACCCGTGTTCATGGAACACGAACCGCGGATTTCCATCGACTACCTGGCCGGCCGCAGCCTGGCCATCGGGCCGTTCAAGGAATGGTATGTGGCATTCGACTGGATCTACGACCACGGCAGCAACAGCGCCAATCGCGCGAACACCCTGTACAGCGGCCTGGGCACCGACATCGACACTCACTCGAAGGTCAACTTGTCGGCCAACTTCTATGGCCGTTATCAATGGGAAAACTATGGCGCCAGCAATGAATATTCCTGGGACGGCTACCGCGCTCAACTCAAGTACATCGTGCCGATCAGCCAGTTCAGCAATGGTGCCTCGCTGACGTACATTGGCTTCACCAACTTCGACTTCGGTTCGGACCTGCACAAGGACAACCCGGCCCGCACCGCCAACGCCACGGTCGCCACCAATGTCTTGCTGTACGCGTTCACCCACGTGCGCTTCACTCTGGTGGGCCGCTACTTCCACAACGGCGGCAACTGGCAGGATGGCAGTGAACTCAACTTTGGCGATGGCAACTTCCGCGCCCGCTCCGATGGGTGGGGGTATTACGCCGGGGTCGGCTATCAATTCTGAGCACATCGTCGCAGCACCCTTTCGAATCCATGGAGGTCACGAACACATGATCAATCGCCTGTTTGCTTCAATCGGCCTGGCAAGTACTGCACTCTTTGCGGCAAGCGCCGGGGCCGCTCCGCCACTTCAACCCAAAGTGATGCTGATCACGATGTTCGCCCCCGAAGCGCAGAACTGGATCGATCGCTTGCAGCTCAAGGATGAAATCCGCGTACCAGGGTTGTCCGCCGAGTACCCGACGATCCGCTGCAATGCCGAACGGGTCTGCCTGCTGATCACCGGCATGGGCCAGACCAACGCGGCGGCTTCGACCCTGGCCCTGGCGCTCTCCCCGACCTTCGACCTGCGCAAGAGCTATTTCCTGGTGGCCGGGATCGCCGGCATCAACCCGCACCACGGCACACTGGGCACAACCGCCTGGGCCCATTACCTGGTGGAGTTCGGTACTCAATGGGAGCTGGATTCGCGGGATGCGCCCAAGGATTGGCCCACCGGCTACCTGGGCATCAACACCAAGGGGCCGAACGAAAAGCCGCCGCTGGACTACAAGACAGAAGTCTTCGAACTCAACCCGGCCCTGCAAGCCAAGGCCTTTGCCCTCAGCCAGCAGGTGACCCTGGCCGAAAGCAAGGAGTCCGCAGCCTGGCGCTTGAAGTATCCGTATGCCCCGGCCAACCAGCCGCCGGTGGTGACCCGCTGTGACACCCTGGCCGGCAACACTTGGTTCTCCGGCACGCGCCTGAGCGAGCGTGCCGAAGTCTGGACCCGCCTGCTCACCGACAACAAAGGCGTCTACTGCACGACCCAACAGGAAGACAACTCGACTTACGAGGCCTTGCTACGGGCCAGCCGTGAAGGTCGGGTGGACATCAACCGGCTGGCAGTGCTGCGGGCCGGGTCCGACTTCGACCGCCCCGAACCCGGTGGCAATGAAGTGGATAATCTGCTCAAGTACGCCGACCAGGGCGCGTTCGTCCCTGCGTTGGAAAACCTGTTCCGCACCGGCAACCCGCTGGTGCAGGACATCGTGAAGAACTGGTCGGCGTGGAAGAACGGGGTGCCAGGCCTCTGATTGCTCCTCCGTGGCGAGGGAGCTTGCTCCCGCTGGGCTGCGCAGCGGCCCCTGGCTCTTAGCGGCTGCTGCGCACCCGAGCGGGAGCAAGCTCCCTCGCCACGGGGCTATCGAGCTGAACCCCAGGGCTGTTCCCAACGGCTCAGCCAATGGAATTTTCCGTCCCGGGCAGGATCATTTGAACATCAGCCGCGCGCCCCCAGGAGACCGCCGATGCCTCTCACCCCCTCCGCCGCCGACAGAACTCACCTGGACTACGGTCTCGACACCCTGTTCGGCCGCCAGACCAAAAGTATCGACTGCCAATACGCCGTCCAGCGCCTCGACGAGGACAAGCCGGTGTGGTTCGCGCTGCACGTTCAACCGCCGATGCCGGACGACCTGGACAAGGCCGAAATCGTGGTGTTCAGCGCCGAGGGCCGGCGCCTGAGCGGCATCGTCCGCAGCACTGAACGCCTGGCCGATGGCAGCCTGCAACTCAATGTGGAACCCGACTGAACCGTTCAGGCCTGACGGGCATTGCTGCGATACATGAACACCAGCGCCAATGCCAGGCAGGCCATGGCGAGGACTCGACTGCCGGACAATTCGATGGCCGGGTTGCCCAGCCAGCCGAAGTTGTCGATCAGCATGCCCATGCCCAGTTGCCCGACAATGACCGCTACGGTGGCCACGGCAGTGCCGACCCTGGGCACCGCGCCCACCATCACCATCATGTACACGACACCGAACAAGGCCCCGCTGAGTTGCCATTTCGGCATGTCCAACAGCGTCAACCCGTGGGCCGGTTCGAAAAACACGATCAGCAGCCCGGTGGTCACCGTGCCCACCGTGAACGTCAGCAAGCTGCTGCGCAACACACCGACCGTCTGGCCCAGGCGCCCGTTGATAGCCGCCTGCACACTCAATACCGCACCGGCCGCGACGACCAGCAGCAACAACACAAACAGGTTCATGTTCAACCTCGG
The DNA here is from genome assembly GCF_053629195.1 of Pseudomonas sp. R151218B TE3479. NCBI lineage: Bacteria > Pseudomonadati > Pseudomonadota > Gammaproteobacteria > Pseudomonadales > Pseudomonadaceae > Pseudomonas > Pseudomonas sp. R151218B TE3479. Next base: position 3,274,928 of record NZ_JBRJHV010000001.1, on the reverse strand, counting down.
GCAATCAGGACAAGGGCGATGACAATCAAGGCCAACGCCAGCCAGCGTTCGCTATTGACCCGCTTGCGGGCCGTCCCGAACCAGCCGAAATGATCGATCAGGACACTTTTGCCCACCTGTCCGGAGAGAATCGCGATCATGGTCATGGCGATGCCGATATGCGGCGTGGCGAGTGTCAGCACGACCACATAGATCGGACCGAGGAAACCGCCGATCAATTGCCAGCGCGGCAACTCATGCAAGGCTGGGCCTTGCTGCCGGCCACTGAGCAACAACAGCAGGAAAAGAATCGCCGAACCGACGCCGAAGATGCTCAGCGTGGCCCACAGATGCCCGACCTGGGCCCCGAGCGGCCCGAGCAGGCCGGCTTCCACCGATAAGCCCATGCCGGCCAGGATCACCAGGGGCAGCAATAGCCAGTGCAGCAATGTCCGGGGTCTGGAGGGAGCCGATACCGGCGCGGCCTCGCTGAGTGAAGATGCTTGCATGATCGGAACCTGTTCATTGAAGGATGGCCGGCATTATCGGCTGGTGTCGCTGTGCGATAAATGTGAGTATCCCGATAACACTTTTGCGTAACGCGCACAGGAAAACCCCGCACCATGCACGGCCTCACTGAACTGGGCTTCAAGGCATTGCGATTGTTCGTCGCCGTGCTCGATCACGGCAGTTTTTCGGAAGTCGCACGGCGCGAAGGGTTGGCGCCGTCTTCGATTTCCCGGCAGATACAGTTGATGGAACAGGCCCTGAACCAACAGTTGCTCTATCGCCACACCCGCGCCGTTTCACCCACCGAGGCTGGCCGCCTGCTGGGGCATCATGCACGGCTGCTGCTGGTGCAACTGGAGGAAGCCGAGCAGGCGCTGCAGGAGCAACACAGCGAACCGTCCGGACTGGTGCGGATCAACGCCCCGGTGGTGTTTGGCCAGCGCCACCTGACACCGTGGCTGGGGCAGCTATGCGAGCGTTATCCGAAGCTGCAACTGGAGATCCAGCAGACCGACAGCTACGTCGATCCCCTGCAAGAAGGCGCCGACCTGCTGTTCCGCATCGGTGCGCTGCACGATTCGAGCATGCAGGCACGGATCCTCGCGCCCCATCGTTTCCAGATCGCCGCCAGCCCGAGCTACCTGGCTCGCCACGGCGCGCCACTCAAGCCCCAAGACCTGGCTCACCACCAGTGCCTGGCCTACAAAGGCGTGACCGGTCAGCAGCGCTGGTTCTTCCGCCGCCCGGGCCAGGCCTGGACACCCTACAGCGTCAGCGGCCCGATCACCGGCAACCACGCCGATACCTTGACCCAGGCCGCCGAACAAGGCCTGGGGCTGGTGATGTTCCCGTCGTGGCTGATCGGCGAAGCCGTGCGTAACGGCACGCTGGTCCCGGTGCTACAGGATTACCAGGCGTCCAACAGCCTCGAACCGCAACAGATCGCCATCCTCTGGCCGGGCAGTCGACGCCTGTCGGTGAAGGTCCGCACGGTCATCGATTTCTTCCTCGAGTGTTTTGGCGAAGTGCCCTACTGGGATCGCTGAACACGGCGCGGCCTCAGTCGAACTTGACCAGATTCAGTACCGGCAGCGGGCCGCCCGGGAATTGGGTCAAGCGTGCGCCGACACTCAAAGGGCCCAGGTCCACGCCGAAAAAGCCCAGGCGCTCGATCAACTGCGCGACTTCACTCCGTGCCTGCGCGTCGTCACCGGTCAGGAACAGCACCCGCTTGCCGCCTTCGGACGCCGGGTCTGCCTCCAGCAGGCGCGCCAGCAGATGATTGAAGGCCTTGACCACCCGTGCGCCCGGCACCCACTCGCTGAACACCTCGGTCGAGGCCCGGCCCTGGAGATCCACGGCCTTGAACCCCGGCACTTCGATCGCGTTGTTGGCGTCGATCACGACTCGCCCGGCAAAATCCGGCAAACCGCCCAGCGCCTGGGGCAACTTCGACCAGTTGACCGCCACCAGCACCATCGGCTGGGCGGCGGCCTCCTCCACGGTCCCGGCACGCACGCTTGGACCGAGGTCAGCCACAAGCTCGGCCAGGCTTTGCGGGCCACGGCTGTTGGCAATCACTACATTGATGTTCTGGCGGGCCAGGGCGCGGGCGAAAGCACTGCCGATGGCGCCGGCGCCAATGATGCCGATGGTGTCGATGCTGCTCATGTTTTGTGTCCTCAAGGTTGGATAAGCCTGGCGGTGATGTCCGCCGTTGAGGTGCATAGTGCCCTTGCCATTACCTTCTGATTAGTCGGTAATATGGTGAATCATTTTCAAGCCTTAATATCAGGTCCATGCCATGGAAAGCCTTGCCAACCTCGAATGCTTTGTCCGCAGCGCCGAAACCGGCAGTTTCTCGGCGGCCGCGAGACTACTCGCCCTGACGCCCGCGGCCGTGAGCCGCAACGTGGCGATGCTGGAGCGCAACCTGGGGGTGCGGCTGTTCCAGCGCTCGACCCGCAAGCTGTCCCTGACCGAAACAGGAGAACATTTCCTGGCCAGCATCGGTGGCAACCTGCACGCCCTGCAAGCGGCCATTGGTGCGGTGACCACAGAGCGCGGCGAACCGGCCGGCGTCTTGCGCGTCAGCCTCTCGCCAAGTTTTGGCATCGGTCAGGTACTGCCGTTGATGCCGCAATGGCTGGCTCGGTATCCGCTGATCCGTCCGGACTGGCACTTCGAAAACCGCCCGGTGGACCTGATCGCCGAAAGTTTCGACGCGGCCATTGGAGGCGGCTTCGCACTGACGCCCGGGGTGGTATCGCGCACCCTGGCGCCCGCTCACCTGATTGCCGTCGCCAGCCCCGCCTACCTGGCCGAACGCGCCCTGCCCCGGCAACCCGAGGACCTGGCCGGCCTGGACAACATCGTGCTGCGGGCCAGCCGCACCGGCCGGGTGCGCCAGACCGTGCTGCGCAACGCCGCCGGGTGCGAGTGCGCCGTGCAACTGGCCGAATCCATGATCTTCAATGATCCCGTTGCCATGCGAGAGGCCGCCTTGCTCGGCCTGGGCGTGACCCTGCTGGTGGTGCCCGACGCGCTGCCCTGGCTGGAACGTGGCGAACTGGTGCGGCTGTTACCGGATTGGTACGTCGATCTGGGGGTGATTTCCCTCTACTACCCCAGTCGCACGCTGATGCCGGCCAAGACCCGGGCCTTTATCGACTTCATCACCGAGCACTTCGAGCGCGAGGCGTTGGCTCGGCGCTTCAGGGCCGGGCCGGGTTGAATATCGGCGACACGGCATTGATGGCGCGTCGGCTGTCGGTGGATGACCTGGGCGAGGCGGTGCTAACGTGACGGCCCATTTCCGACAAGGATGATCGCGTGCTGCTGCTCAAACTGCTGGTGATTCCCGCCTTCCTGCTGCTGATTTCCCGGGCGGGCAGGCGTTGGGGACCGAGCGTGGCCGGCTGGCTCTCGGGGTTGCCAGTGGTGGTGGGGCCGATTCTGTTGTTCCTGGCCCTGGAGCAAGGCGAGGTGTTCGCCGCGCAGTCGGCGACTGCGGCGCTGGCGGCGATGTTCGCGATGATTGCCTTCTGCGTGGTGTACGCCCAGGTCGCCCAGTATCGCAACTGGCCCTGGGCGCTGGGCATCGCGCTAGGCGTCTGGGCCTTGGTGGCGTTGATCCTGTCCTGGCTACCGGCTTCGCTGCCGCTGTCGAGCTTGATCGCCCTGGTCGCGCTGCTGGGGGCGCCGTATCTGTTCCCGACGGTCCGGCCGATGATGAAAGGGCCGACGGCCAAATCCGACAAACTGCTGCTACGCATGATCGCTGGCGCACTATTGACCCTGGCAGTGACGATGCTGGCCAGCACCGTGGGCGAACGCTGGAGCGGGCTGCTGGCGGTGTTCCCGGTGCTGGGCAGTGTCATGGCGGTGTTCTCTCAACAAACCCGCGGGCCGGCCTTCACCGCTGCGCTGCTGCGGGCCACGGCCACCGGCATGTATTGTTTCGCCGCCTTCTGCCTGACCCTGGCTCTCGCCCTGCCGGTGCTGGGCATGCCGGCCTTTGCCTTGGGCGTCGCGGTGTCGATGGCCATGTTGCTGGTGACCCGCCGCCTGCTGGTGCAGGCGGCATCGCCAAAATGACGGTCTCTTGCTGGAGTCCGGTAGGACGCCCATGGGATGATCGGCCTTCAAGCGCGACCCTCTGTGGAGATTTTCAATGTCATTGCTGACTAAACAAGCCGCCGCCCTGTTGCTGGGGGCCTTCGCCAGCCTGGTCGTGGTATCCGCCCTGGCGGCCCCGGCCAAACCTGCCAGCGATGCACCGGCGCAGAAGGTGTCGATGCTGGGCGGCAAGTTCACCTTCACCTTGCCCAAGGGGTTTACGGCGACGCCATTGCCCGCCGGTGAAGCCGCCCAGGGCACCGCCGGGGCGACGGGAACGATGTACAGCAATGCCACCAGCAAGACCGTGGTGATCGCAGCGGAAAACATCATCATCGACGGTGCGAACGTGAAAGATGACGATGGCGCGTTCCTCGACACCACCATGGCCGACTTCGCCGCCCAGCGCCTCAAGTCCCTGCCGGATGCCAAGATCCTCAGCGAAAAAAGCCTGAAGCAAAAAGGCACCGGCCTGGGCCTGCGCCAGCTCGACACCCGCGCGACCCAGGGCGGTGGGCCGACCCTCGACACCACCTTGCTGGGTGCCTCCGGCACACGCATGGCGGTGGTGCAGATCATCTCCCGGGCCAGCGACAAGACCGGCCATGAAGCCTTGGTGAAACAGATCGCCAGCGGTCAATAAGCCCCCCAGAACATGTGGGAGCCGAGCTTGCTCGCGATGGCGTCGGCACACCCAACTTTGATGCAAGCTGAACCACCGCTATCGCGAGCAAGCTCGCTCCCACAAGGTTCTGTATTCGCCGAAAAATCGAGGACAACCGCCGTCAAAATGTGAGAGCGAGCTTGCTCGCGATGGCGTCGGCACACCTGGCATCGATGCAAGCTGACTCTTCCCTATCGCGAGCCCCCCGCTCCCAAAGGGATTTAGAGTGATCGGGGATTGAGCCGCTCCAGCCAGGCCCGCAAGTCCTGCACCTCCAGGGCACTGATGCTGTGGCCGACCCCGGGGTAGGCATGGAATTCCGGCTCCAGCGCCAGGGTCTTGAGGAAGGTGTTGGCCTCGGTGCCATCGTGGTAGGGAATGATCGGGTCTGCCGTGCCATGGCCGATGAACACCGCCAGTGTCCGTCGTGACTCGTCGGGGGTCAGTTCCGCCCGCAGCACCGACAGGACCCGTCCGCCCATCGCGGCGATGCCGCCGACGGCTTCGGGGTGTCGCAAGGCCACTTCGTAGCTCATCATCGCTCCCTGGCTGAACCCCACCAGATAGACCTTGCTCGCGTCGGTCGAATACTTGGCCCGCGCCTTGTCGATGAACTCCAACAGCATCTGGCCGCTGGCCTTCAGGTCGGAGGTGTCACCGTCGTAGGCGCCCTCGCCCTTCTTGGCGAACCACTGGTAACGATCCTGCTCCATGCTCTTCGGCGCCCGCACCGAGAGGTAGTTGTAATCCTGCGGCAACTCGTCCTTCAGTGCGAACAGGTCCTGCTCGTTACTGCCGGAACCGTGCAGGAAGATCACCAGCGGTCGGTTCCGCGCCTGCTCATCGACTTGGGCCAGGTAGTTGAGTGGCAAGTCCGTGTGCAAAGGTTGGGCCTGCAACCCGGACGAGACCAGCAACAGGAACAGGGCGAGCGCTTTGAACATCGATCTTCCTCCATCGTTTCGATAGCCGCACGGCAAGGCGCGTGCGGTGAGGTAGACAGCAGTTATCAGTCGTTGATCAATTTCCCCGTACGAATCGGTTCACGCCCGGCGACTTTTGCCTGCCAGATCCCTGGCTGGGTGTAGCGTCCACGGTCCAGGGCAAACAGCACGCCACTGGTGCCGGCCCGCACGGTAGTGACCCGATCATTCAGCGGGTCGACCACTTCGAACAGCGGATCGCCCCGCTCCACCCATTCACCAGCCTCCCGCAGGAAGCTCACCACGCCATGGTGCGGCGCGAACAGGTATTGCGTGCCTTCGAACGGAAAGCCCTCGCAGCATTCGCTGGGTGCGGGCGGCCAGTCCCCAGCGATAAGTCCCTGCTCGGCGAGAAACCCGAGGATGGCTTCACAATTGGCCTGGGCCTGCTCCACCCGAGTATCGCCCATGCTGCCCAACTCCAGCGTCGTCGCCAGGTTCGCCGGTGGGATCGCCGCCGCAGGAAAGGCCTTGGCCAGGCGCAACCAGGGCGAGGAGCAGGACTCATCGAAAGAACTGCCGCCCGAATCCTCGCACAGCAACGCCACACCGGCTTTCAAGCGTGCGGCCAAAGAACGCCATTGCGGCCACTGCTGTGGCAAGGCATACAAATGGATCGCCGCCTCGAAATCGCAATGCAGGTCCAAGGTGATGTCGGCGTCGCAGGCATGGCGCAGCAGCAGGCGATGCAGCGCTTCGAGTTGCGAAGGGGGTGGCGACAGGTCATCGAGGACCTCGGCCATGGTCTGGCGGATCAAGGTGATATTGGCGGCCGGGTCGTCCCCCAGGCGATCACCGATGCGTTGCGCCACCGGTGCACTGAGCTCCACGAAGGAACGGTTGAAATTCTTGCCGCTGCCCAGTTCGAAACGCCCCATGTGAGCACTTTGCAGGTGTTGATCCAGACCGATAGGGTTGGCCACCGGCACCAGCTCGATCACTCCCTTGAGCATGCCCTGGGCCTCAAGATCGTTGAGCCGCTGCTTCAGCTCCCAGGCAGTACGCATGCCCGGCAATTCATCGGCGTGCAGGCTGGCCTGGATATAGGCCTTGCGCGGCCCATGGCCGTAGCGAAACACACTGAGCCGGCGCTCGGTGCCCAGGTGACTCCATGGCAGGGTATGGTCGATGCGTTGCATGAAATCTCCGAATGACCCGGTGTAGGAGCTGTGTAGGAGCTCCTACCGCAGCTCCTAACGATTAATGCCCGTAGACGTCAAAGGCGAAGTATTTGTCCTGCACTTTCTTGTACGTGCCGTTGGCGCGGATTTCGGTGATGGCCGCGTTGAATTGATCGGCCAGGGCCTTATCACCCTTGCGCACCGCAATGCCGGCACCGCCGCCGAAGTATTTCGCATCTTCATAGGTCGGGCCGACGAAGGCGAAGCCTTTGCCTGCGTCGGTTTTCAGGAAACCTTCGTCGAGGTTCACCGAGTCGGCCAGCATGGCATCGAGGCGGCCGGCGACCATGTCCAGATTGGCTTCCTGCTGGGAGCTGTAGCGCACCAGGTCGATACCGGCGGGCACCAACACTTCGGTAGCGAAACGGTCATGGGTGCTGGCGCGCAGCACACCGACTTTCTTGCCCTTGAGTTCGGTCAGCGGGTCCTTGACGTTGGTGCCTTCCTTCATCACGAAGCGCGCTGGGGTGTGGTAATACTTGATGGTGAAATCGACATTTTTCTTGCGGTCGTCGGTGATGGTCATGGACGACAGGATCGCGTCGATTTTCTTCACTTTCAGCGCAGGGATCAGGCCATCGAACTCCTGCTCGACCCAGACGCACTTGACCTTCATCTGTTCACACAGCGCATCGCCGATATCGACATCGAAGCCGGCCAGCTTGCCGTCGGGGGTTTTCATCGAAAAAGGCGGGTAACCGGCTTCGATCCCGAGGCGGATCGGCTTGGCGTCTTCGGCCATGGCCGACAGGGACAACACGGACAGTGCCAGGGCACCGAACATGGCTAGCTTCTTCATTTTCGCTCCTGAGTGTGCAGGGGTTTTATGGGTCATTATTGGCAGATTCGTAGGCAGCGTTCGGTCAGCGAAGAACCGAAGTGGCCGGGAGTCTAGAGGGGCGCTCAGGAGGGGAATTGTGTAGAGGCGACAATTAGTTATAAAAATAGCTTGGTTTTTGTGTGTATCCATTGCTGCGGCAACGGCTACTTAGGGTTCCGCCCTGACGGCAGGTCACTTTCGAAAAGCCGGAATGCCGGCCCAGGCGAAAGTAACCAAAAACGCTCTGCCCAGGTAAAAGGCCAAAGTGAGGCGGCCTTATAGCCGACCTGCCTCTTTGTCGTACTCGCTCCCACAAGTTTTTGACGCTCCGCGTTCCGTTTCTGAAATCAATTGCTCCCCCTGGCCTTCTGAAAATCTCGTAGGAGTCCCTCCCTTTGTGGCGAGGGGATTTATCCCCATTGGGCTGCGAAGCAGCCCCTCTTTTCGTCAGACCAACCCCATGCCCAGGGTTTACGGCGGCTGCGCCACCGAGCGGGAGCAAGCTCCCTCGCCACGGGGTTTGTGGGCGTCCTACAGGTCGGTTGTTGCCTCAAAAATCCCCTTCTATAGTCTGGTTCACCTGCTGGCTTTGGTCAGTGGGGAGGGTTTCGCAGCCCTAACAACGGATGAGACTTTGCACCGTCGAATGAAAACTCAGGCAAACTTGCCCGCGTTCATTTTATGGCGGTTGCGCGTGGGAGATCTTCGGGTCTGCCGGGTTTGGTCTCTTCCTCGGTCTGCGAACCCGCGCGCAACTGCCACCCGTTTGATTCGCAGCAAACAAGGTGGCAATTCATTTTCCTTGATAGAGCCCAACCTTATGACGACAAATCAATCATCTAACCGCTTTACCCCGCTAACCTTCATCGCCACCACCCAACCCATCCTGTTCATCGACCGCACCGCCCCATTACCCGAACTCCATGCCTGCGTCAGCGAACGCCTGCACGCCACCCTCGACTACCTGACGCTCATGGCCTGTACTACCCTGCGTGATTCAGCCGAGACCGACATCAACACCATCGCCAACATCGCTCGGATCATGGTCCAGGATGTTGCGGATGTTTTTGGGGTAATTGAGCAGCGCGGGCTCGAAGGGTAATAAAGCTTCCCTGAGAAGCGAGCTTGCTCAATATCCTCATCGACAGTGACATCGCCTTCGCGAGCAAGCTCGCTCCCACAGGGGAAACACGTTCCCCCAGAACCAGGCCGGCTATAAGGCCGCTTCGCGTTTGATTTTGATCTGGGGCGCCCCGTTAACCACGATGGCCGAACGCAGGCATTGTGGAGTGGGCATCCCGGCATGGATGCCGGGATAGCCGCGCTGGGCCATGGATGGCCCTTCGCGGTCAGCCCACGGAACAATGCCGGAGTGAGGGCACACCGAGCCTAAGCGAGGTGCCGAGTGGTGGGGCAAAGCGCTTTTGGTTACTTTTGGCTGGTCCGGCTCCCGGCTCTTCCAAAAGTGACCCGCCGTAAGGGCGGAACCCTAAGTAGCCGTTACCGCAGCAACGGATATACACACAAACTATAAAAACCAAGTCAGCAGTCACAACGAATAGCCTGATCCGTCACACGCTCCACCGAGCCGGTCAGGCGAAAGCCTTCATCGAGCCAGCCCATGACGCCGCCGATCATTTCCTTGACCGGGTAACCCAAGGTTGCCAGGCGCACCGCCGCCTTGTTCGCGCCATTGCAATGGGGGCCGGCGCAATACACCACGAACAGGGTGGTCTTGGCATAAGCGGCCAATGCCTGGGCGGTGAGCGTGCGGGTCGGCAGGTTGATCGCTCCGGGTACGTGGCCGCGTTCGTAAGCCAGCGGTCCGCGTACATCCACCAGCACAAAGTCGACATTGCCGGCCTGTTGGCTGGCGTGAACGTCGGAACAATCCGTTTCGAATGACAGGCGACGGCTGAAATGCTGTAGGGCGATATCGGAAGGGGCAGCAGGCACTTCGCGAACCAGGCTGGTCATGGGGTGTACTCCAAGGGTAGATAAAGGCGTGAAGAGACTTTATCCCCCCGATGCTTGCGGCTACAGTGGCGTACAAGACACTCTGTGGGAATTTTCCGACAAATGCAGCCTCTCCCGGGTTTGGTCGCGATCCTCGCCTACGACGGCCTATGTACTTTTGAATTCGGGGTTGCCGTCGAGATCTTCGGATTGGAGCGGCCGGAATTCGATTTCCCCTGGTACGAGCATCGGATCGTCGCGATCGATGACGGCCCGATGCGCGCCATGGGTGGCTTCCAGGTATTGGCCGATGGCGGCATGGAACTGCTCGAAACCGCCCGGACCATTGTCGTGCCAGGCTGGCGCAGCCGCAGCGAGCCACCGTCCGAGGCGTTGCTCGATGCTCTACGCCGGGCCCACGCCCGTGGGGCGCGCCTGCTGTCGATCTGCTCCGGGGCCTTCGTACTGGCCGCCGCCGGGCTGCTCGATGGCCTGGGCGCCACGACTCACTGGCGCTACACCGACGAACTGGCCGAGAGCTTTCCCGCCGTCCGGGTCGACCCGGATGTGCTGTACGTGGACTCAGGACAGGTCATTACTTCGGCGGGCAGCGCCGCCGGGATCGATGCCTGTCTGCACCTGGTGGCGCGGGATTATGGCGTCCAGGTCGCCAACACCGTGGCGCGCCGGTTGGTGATGTCACCGCAACGTACGGGCGGCCAGGCGCAGTTCATTCCCTCGCCGGTCAGCCGTACGCCACGCAGCGACCTGTCGAGCGTCATGCAATGGGCCCGCGAGCGCCTGCACGAACCCCTCGGTGTGCGCGAACTGGCCAGCCAGGCGGCCATGAGCGAACGTACTTTCCTGCGCCACTTCACCCAGGCCTGCGGCGTGTCGCCCAAGGCCTGGCTGCAACACGAACGCCTGGCCCGGGCCCGCGAGCTGCTGGAAAGCACCGGCGACAACACCGACAACATCGCGCAACTGTGTGGCTACCGCTCGGTGGAGAGCTTTCGCGTAGCGTTTCGCAGCGTCGTGGGGTTGGCGCCGTCGGTGTATCGGGAGCGGTTTGGGCGGGGGTGAAATCAAGTGCCAAACAATAGGGCTGCTGTGGCGAGGGGATTTATCCCCACAGGTTGATACGCAAGCGTCATTGAGGCCTGTGCAACAAATAAGTATCCATGATCCACCCATTGGCTTTTCGCGCGGCCTTGCGGGTGCGTTCGATGTCATCGGCCACGTCCCCCAGCCGGCCGGCGATCAGGATTTCATCCGGCGTCCCCACATAGGCGCCCCAGTAAATCTGCGTATCGGGATCGCTCACCTGACGATAGGCATCCTCGGCATCGAGCATCACCACCATGCTCGCCGCGTCGCCCACCTGACCCGCCGCCAAACGGCGTCCGGTGGTGATTTCCAGCGCACCACCAATGCTGTTCAACGGCACTTTGTGCCGGGCGGCCAGGGCCTGGACACTGGTGATGCCGGGGATCACCTCGAACTCGAAGGCGCAACGGCCCCCGTCGAGAATAGCCTGCAGGATGCGCACGGTACTGTCGTACAACGCCGGATCGCCCCACACCAGGAAACCGCCCCGCTGCCCGTCGGACAGTTCTTCATCGATCAACCGTTCGAAGGTGGCCTGTTTCGCATGGTTCAGCGCTTCGACGCTGTCCTTGTAGTCCAGGTCGCCGCGTTGGCGTTCCGGGCTGTAGGTTTCGACGAAACGGTAGGTGCGATCCACGATATAGCGTCGACAGATTTCGCGCCGCAGGTCCAACAGTTTGTCCTTGGCCGGGCCCTTGTCCATGAGGAAGACCACGTCCAAACGGTTCAAGGCTTTCACGGCCTGCATCGTCAGGTGATCCGGATCGCCGGCCCCAATGCCAATGACTGACAACATCTTCATTGCGGCGACTCCTGGCCAGGTTCCTGGGTGCGCAAGCGCCATACGCCGTTGAAACGCAACTCCAGGGTGGACAACGGTTCAATGTCGATTCGATTGAATGTGGCGGCCGGGCAGCCCAGAACGTTCATCAAGGCTGCGCGGATCACGAAGGGGTGGGTGACGGCCAGCAGATGCCCCGGTCGGGTTTCCAGGCTGACCAGCCAATCCCCGACACGGCGACACAACCGGGCGACGGATTCACCGCCATGGGGGGCCGCCTCGGCATCGTCGAGCCAGGTTTGCAGGGCCTGTGGCTCCACCTTGAGTAATTCATTAATGGACAACCCGCGCCAGCGTCCCAGATCGCAATCGGCCAGGGCCGGGTCCACCTGGGACTCGTCGCCGAACAGCGCGGCCGTCTGGCGAGTGCGCAGTTCCGGCCCGCACAGCAGTTGCCGGACGTTTCGATAGCCATGCTCGACCTGCCCGCGTCGCCTCAGCCAGTCAGCGTCCAGCGCCTCGTCCGTACTGAAGCGCGCTTGTTTCTGGGCAACGGTGCGGGCGTGGCAGATCAACGTCAGGCGAGTGGTTTGCACACTGGGTTCTCGGGTAATCGAACGGGTCGCATGGACGGGATATTCACGGGTTTAGTTGTACAGCACCTTATACGAAATCAAATAAGTGAGACAAAAAGGCGTTATGTCCGACATGTCCAAGAGGCAACGACTGACATACTCATTCCATCTGGCCGAGACCAACTCCCACGGGCTTTTCGCACAACTTTGGGGCATTTTAAACGGAACGTAAAAACCACTGGACATGTAGCACCAGCTACATAAATACTATTTTTAGGAGTTATGAAAGAAATTCAACATTCATCCAGCAAGGAGCACGGATGCCGCCCCTCAGAGACCTGATCACCGATCCCGGCCTGGTGTTGACGCCGTCGGAACGCAAGGTCGTACGTGCCCTGCTCGATCACTACCCACGCAACGGCCTCGGTCCGATGTCACGCCTAGCAGACCACGCCGGCGTCAGCGACCCGACCATCGTGCGGCTGGTGAAAAAACTCGGGTTTGGCGGTTATGCCGAATTTCAGGATGCGCTGCTCAGTGACATGGACCATCGCCTGCGCTCCCCTCGCACGTTGCTGCAACCGCGGGCCAAATTGCAGCAAGGCGATACCTGGAGTCAGTACCTGGCCGCCAGCCAACGCAACCTCGTCGACACCCAGGCCCTGACCCAACCCGAAGACGTGCGCATTCTCGTGCAGTGGTTGCTCGACAGCCGCCACCAGGTGCATTGTTTCGGCGGGCGCTTCAGCAGCTTCCTGGCCCACTACCTGTTCAACCATTTGCGATTGCTGCGCGCCGGCTGTTTTGCCCTGGAAGATAACGCCCAACTGCCTGACCGCCTGTTCGATGTGCAGCGCCAGGACGTGGTGCTGATTTTCGATTACCGTCGCTACCAGGCCCAGGCCCTGCGCGTGGCCAGCGCGGCCAAGGCGCGGCACGCCCGGGTCGTCCTGTTCAGCGACGTCTATGCTTCGCCGTTGCGCGAGCTGGCCGACCTGATCATCAGCGCCCCGGTGGAATCGGCTTCGGCCTTCGACAGCCTGGTGCCAGCGCTGGCCCAGGTCGAGGCCCTGATCGCCTGCCTGACCCTGCAATGCCCCGAGCTGGCCGAACGCCTGGAAGGCATCGACGCCCTGCGCACGGAATTCAACACGCACCTGCTGGAGGAAAAATAAGGATGTTCTCGCTCCCCCACCGCTCGCCCCGGGATTTACCGTTCGTTCGCGAGCACACGGCCTTGCTGCTGGTAGACATGCAACGCGCCTGGCTGGAACCGCAATTCGATGCTCACCTGCACAGCCCCGAGGCCGAGTATTTCCTCCAGCGGGCCCGCCAGCAGGTCATTCCCAACCAGCAGCGCTTGCTTGATGCAATGCGAGACGCGGGGCACAACGTACTGCACACCCACATCGAAAGCCTCACCGCCGATGGCCGCGACCGCTCCCTGGATCACAAGCTGTCGGACATGCACCTGCCCAAGGGCAGCCCCGAGGCGCAGATCATTGCCGAACTGGCGCCGGGGGAAAACGAAATCGTGCTGCCCAAGACCTCCTCCGGGGTGTTCAATTCCACCAACATCGATTACGTGCTGCGCAACCTGCAGACCCGGCACCTGATCGTCGCCGGAATCGTCACCGACCAGTGCGTCGACATGGCCGTGCGTGACGCCGCCGACCACGGCTACCTGGTCACGCTGGTGGAAGACGCCTGTGCGACCTACACCGAACAACGGCACCTGGCGTGCCTGAACGCGATCAAGGGCTATTGCTGGATCACCGACACCGACACCGTACTCGCTCGTTTGCAGGAGATGCAGCCATGAGCCGTCTCGATGCCGCTGCCCTCCTCGCGCCGCTGCCGGTCACGACCCTGGTGACCACCGACCTGATCGGCGTGACCCGCGGGCGCTCGTTTCCCAGCGATGAGTTGCCCCACTACATCACCGCCGGGTGCGGCTGGGTGCCGGCCAACAGCGCGTTGACGCCCCAGGATGTCATCGCCTCGACCAACCCCTGGGGCGCCTATGGTGACCTGCGACTGGTCCCGGACCTGTCCAGTCGGGTGACCGTCAACAATGGCCCCGACACCCAGGCGCCTGCCCTGGACTTCATCCATTGCAATATTCGGGAGACCGACGGCCGGCCCTGGAGCGCCTGCCCGCGCACGCTGCTGCAGGACGAAGTGGAGCGTTATCGCAGCGAACTGGGCCTACAGGTTTTCGCCGCGTTCGAGCATGAGTTCAACCTGACTGCCACGCCTGCGCAGCCTGATCGCCTGGCCTTCAGCCTCCAGGCCCAGCGCCAGCGGGCCGGGTTCGCCGGGTGGCTGCTCAGTGCCCTGCGGGCTGGCGGCGTCGAACCGGAAATGTTCCTGCCGGAATACGGCAAGCAGCAATACGAGATCACCTGCCGCCCCACCCTGGGCGTGGCCGCTGCCGATCGAGCAGTGAACGTACGGGAAATCACCCGCGAGATCGCCCGGCAGATGGGCCTGGACGTGAGCTTTGCCCCCAAGACCTCGGAAAATGCCGTGTGCAACGGCGTGCATCTGCATCTGAGCCTGCAAGACCTGAGCGCAAACCCGGTACTGCATGACGCCGCCAGCAGCAATGGCTTGTCCAGCCTCGGCCAGCATTGGGCCGCGGGTGTGCTGCATTATCTGCCGGCGCTGTGCGCGCTGACCGCGCCGACGCCGTTGTCCTACGAGCGCCTGCAACCTCATCATTGGAGCGCATCCTATGCGTGCCTGGGACAGCGCAACCGCGAAGCGGCGCTGCGCATCTGCCCGACCGTGAGCCTGGGTGACAAGCCGCTGGCGAACCAGTACAACCTGGAGTTTCGCGCCATGGACGCCACCGCCTCACCGCACCTGGCGATGGCCGCGCTGTTGATTGCCGGGCGACTGGGCATCCAGCACCGATGGGCATTGAACGCTGTCACCGATGAAATACCCGATGAGCTGGATGAAACACAACGTCGCGCCCGTGGCATTATCGCCCTGCCGACAACCCTGGCGCAGGCACTGGACTGCCTGCGCCACAGCGAGGCGCTGCTCGAGGCCCTGCCCGGCCCGCTGGTCGAAACCTATTTCGCCTTGAAGGCCCAGGAGTTGGCCTTGACCCAGGCGCTTTCACCTGCCGAACGTTGCGAGCACTATGCACGAATCTATTGAATGTGCTGAATCGGGCCTCTACACCAGGCCGGCCTATCGACTGACCCGGGAGGAGTCCGACCACCCGGTGCTGCTGGTGTGTGAACACGCCAGCCGTTTCATTCCCGTGGCGCTGAATGACCTGGGCCTGGATGAAACCGCGTCCCAGGAACACATCGCCTGGGACATCGGTGCCCTGCTCCTGGCCGAACGCCTGTCCGAAACCCTCGGCGCGACCTTGCTGTCGGCCAATTACTCACGGCTGTTGATCGACCTCAACCGCCCGCTGCACGTACCGGACAGCATTCCGGCCCAGAGCGAGATCTACCAGGTCCCGGGCAACCACGACCTGGACGAAGCCACGCGCGAATATCGCCAGCAGTGCCTGTTTCATCCTTTCCATGATCGCTTGCGGGCGCTGATCGACCGCCGCCTGGCCGCCAATCGGCCGGTGCGCGTGGTGGGCATCCACAGTTTCACCCCGGTGTTCTATGGCCAGCCACGCGCCTTGGAGGCCGGCGTGCTGTTCGGCGAAGCCAAGGAATACGCCCAGCGCATCGTCGACGGACTGAGCCGGCATTCGCTGCGGGCAGCGGGCAACCAGCCCTACAAGATCAACCCCCTGACCGACATGACGGTCCCGGTGCACGGCGATGGCCGCGGCCTGGATTCGGTGCTGATCGAAGTGCGCAACGACCAGCTGCGCAGCCCCGAAGGGGTACGGACCTGGAGCGCCTACCTGGCGCCCTTGCTGTAGCGGCAGCGACAAGTTTCCAGCGACAGACAGCAAGCAAGCGCAACCCACACAGCTGAAAAGGAAAACGGCTCATGAGCATTGAGGCATTTGGCTACAAACAGGAATTGAAACGCGGCCTGTCGCTGACAGACCTGGTGGTATACGGGATGATTTTCATGATCCCCATCGCACCGTTCGGCGTGTTTGGCTACGTCAACGCCGAGGCACCGGGGATGGTGCCGCTGGCGTACATCATCGGTATGGTGGCGATGCTGTTTACCGCCTTGAGCTACGGCAGCATGGCCCGGGCGTTTCCGGTGGCGGGTTCGGTCTATTCCTACGCGCAACGAGGCCTTAACCCACACGTCGGGTTCATCGCTGGCTGGCTGATGCTGCTGGACTACCTGCTGATCCCGCCGCTGCTCTATGTCTACGCCGCCATGGCGCTGAACCATTTGTACCCGGACATTCCCAAGGTCGGTTTCATCCTGGCATTCCTGGTGAGCGCGACCTTCGTCAACCTGCGGGGTATCACGTTCACCGCACGGATGAATATCATTTTCCTGCTGGCACAGTTGGTGGTGCTGGGGATTTTCCTGTTCTACGCCTGGACTGCCCTGCACGGTGGGGCCGGTCACGGCCAACTGACCCTGGCGCCGCTGTACAGCCCGGAACACTTCAACTTCGCCCTGCTGATGCAAGCCGTGTCCATCGCGGTCCTGTCGTTCCTGGGCTTCGACGCCATTTCCACCCTGGCCGAAGAAATCAAGGGCGACCCGGGCCGCAGCGTCGGTAAGGCTGCCTTGGTGACCTTGCTGGTGATGGGGGCGATTTTCGTGGTGCAGACCTGGATCGCCACCGATCTGGCGGCCGGCATGGGCTTCAAGTCCGCCGATACCGCCTTCTATGAAATCGCCGAATTGGCGGCCGGCAGTTGGCTGGCCACCTTGACCGCGGTGGCCACCGCCCTGGCCTGGGGCGTAGCGGTGGCGATCACCTCCCAGGCAGCGGTGTCGCGCCTGTTGTTCGGCATGGCCCGGGACGGCCAGTTGCCCATGGTGCTGGCCAAGGTCCATCCGAAACACAACACCCCCTACATGAGCATCTACCTGGTGGCGGTGCTGTCGTTGCTGATCTGCTACCTGTTCATCAACGCCGTGGACACCCTGACCTCCCTGGTCAACTTCGGCGCCCTGAGCGGCTTCATGTTGCTGCACATCACGGTCATCAACCATTACTGGCGCCGCCAGCGGTCCGGCCAATTAATTCGTCACTTGATCTGCCCGCTGGTGGGCTTCGTGATCGTCGCGGCCATCATGTACAACATGGGCGTGGCCGCGCAGAAACTCGGCCTGATCTGGATCGCCGCGGGTGTGGTCTATCTGTGCCTGCTCAACAAATTCGGCAGTCGTACCGTCCTGCCCGATCCGGCGGGTCAATGAAAAGCGGCGGTCGAAGGGTTCGGCCAGCCGTGGCTGTAACGCGTGGACATCGACAGTGATCGTCAAGCCCGGTGCCGGTTACCGGGCTCTCTGGGAACAGGAGTGCAATCCATGCTGGCCTTACGTCCAGTTCAAATAGCCGATCTGCCGCAACTGCAACAACTGGCCCGTGACAGCCTGGTGGGCGTCACGTCGCTGCCGGACGATACCCGGCGGCTGGAGGAAAAAATCCTCGACTCGTGCGCCTCGTTCGCAGCCGATGCGCAAGGGCCGGGGGCGGAGAATTACTTTTTCGTCTTGCAGGACCTGGAATCCGGGCGCCTGGTCGGTTGTTCGGAAATCCTCTCCAGCACCGGTTGCAACGAACCGTTCTACAGCCTGCGCAACCGGCCGTTTTCCAGCGAATCCCGGGAATTGAACATCCAGCACGGCGTACCCGCGTTGTCACTGTGCCAGGACCTCAACGGGCAAACATTGCTGCGTGGCTTCCACATCGACGCCGAACGGGTGCGCACGCCGGAATCAGAGCTGCTGTCCCGGGCCCGGCTGATGTTCATCGCCGCCCACCCCCAGCGTTTTGCCGAATCGGTCATCACCGAAATCGTCGGCTTCAGCAGCGAAGACGGCCAGTCACCCTTCTGGGACGCCATCGGCCAGCATTTCTTCGACCTGCCCTACGTCGAAGCCGAACGGTTGTGTGGCTTGCAAAGCCGGACCTTTCTCGCCGAGCTGATGCCGCAGTACCCGATCTACGTGCCCATGCTGCCGCCCGCAGCCCAGGCCTGCATCGGCCGGGTGCATCCCGACGGCCAGGAAGCCTTCGACATCCTCGAGCGCGAAGGTTTCGAGACCAATAGCTACGTCGACATCTTCGACGGCGGGCCGACCTTGCATGCCCGTATCGCTAATATCCGCTCCATCACCCAGAGTCGCACCACTACGGCCAGGCAGAGCCCGCAGATCGACGCACGGGGCCTTTACCTGGTGAGCAACGAGCGCCTTGGCAACTACCGGGCCATCGTCGCCGAGCTGGACGTCGGCGCCGACGGCCCTGTGGACCTATCGCCCGCCATGCTGACGGCCCTGGACATTCAGGATGGCGCGCGGATCCGGGTGATTGCCCTATGAACCTCACTCGATCCCATGGCCTGCACCGACGTTTGGACCGACACGATGAAGGAGCTGCATCATGATTGTCCGTCCGGTGGCCATCACCGATCTGCCTGCCTTGCTGGACCTGGCCCGTTGCGCGGGCCCGGGGTTCACCAGCCTGCCGGCCAACGAAGAGCGTCTGGCCCACCGCATTCGCTGGGCCCAGCGGACCTTCGCCGGCCAAGTCGAACGTGCCGACGCCGACTACCTGTTCGTGCTCGAAGACGATGATCGGCAGGTGGTGGGGATCAGCGCCCTGACCGGGGCGGTGGGACTGCGTGAGCCCTGGTACAACTATCGGGTCGGGGTCACGGTCAGCTCGGCGCCGGAGTTGGGAATCCAGCGGCAGATCCCGACGCTGTTTCTCAACAACGAGATGTCCGGGCAATCGGAAATCTGCTCGTTGTTCCTGCACCCCGAGCAACGCCACGGGTACAACGGACGCCTGCTGTCCCTGGCGCGCCTGCTGTTCGTGGCCGAGTTTTCCCAGCTGTTCGGCGAAAAACTCATTGCCGAGCTGCGGGGCCATGCCGACGAACAAGGCTGTTCGCCGTTCTGGGACAGCCTGGGACGGCATTTTTTCCAGAAGGATTTCAGCTATGCCGACCAGTTGTCCGGGATGGGCAACAAGTCGTTCATCGCCGAGCTGATGCCACGCCAGCCGCTGTACACCTGCCTGCTTACCGAACAGGCCCAGGCGGTGATCGGCAAGGCTCACCCGAACACCGAACCGGCCCTGAAGATCCTCAGTGCCGAAGGTTTCAGCCATAGGGGCTACATCGACATTTTCGACGGCGGCCCGGTGATCGAAGCGCCGGTGTCGAAAATCCGCAGCGTACGCGACAGCCAGGCGCTGACCCTGGCCATTGGCACCCCGGACGAACGGGCGCCGGTGTGGCTGATCCACAACAGGCGTCTGGAAAACTGCCGCGTCACCAGCGCCCGCGCACACTTGCATGGCCACAGCCTGCTCGTCGATCGCCTCACCGCCAAACGCCTGCAGGTGCAACCGGGTGATACGGTGCGCGCCGTGGCGCTGCTCAAGCAGGGGCAGCAGGCAGTGGCGGCATAGCCTTTCTCGCGCCTCGTACATCGATATCCGATCACCGCCGCCCGGCGGCCGGTCCCATCGCCCTGCCAAAAGCGCAGAAACGTTCATCTATAACCTTGAACCACAGCCACGACTTCGAGATACATGCCGTTGGCTACAGCGGTGACAGCTATACCACTATCACCCGCGAGATACTCTACGACCTACCGCTGCAAAAGAATAAGAAACCGCTCCAGGGTGAAGAGTGCAGACAGAGCGATACACAAAGGACGCTTTCGCTGGCCGCAGACTTACCGGGTTGACGACCTTTTCCCATGCAGCCAAAGCATCGCCCATACACATTCGTCATCATCTTTACGCTTGCCACGTGATAGCCTTTGGCTCTTTCGGCGTTGACACTTTTGTTCAAGCCTTTCCATTCCATTGGTGGAACTCATATGTCCAGGCTTTCCCATCAAGATTTGCGTCGTAACTTTCGTCAACTGCTGGCTTCCAAGACCTGCTACCACACCGCCTCGGTGTTTGACCCGATGTCAGCGCGCATCGCCGCCGACTTGGGTTTTGAAGTAGGCATCCTGGGAGGCTCGGTCGCGTCGTTGCAAGTATTGGGCGCGCCGGACTTCGCCCTGATCACCCTCAGCGAATTTGCCGAACAGGCCACCCGTATCGGTCGCGTGGCCCAGTTGCCGGTCATTGCCGACGCCGATCATGGCTACGGCAATGCCCTGAACGTGATGCGCACCATCATCGAACTGGAACGGGCCGGCGTCGCGGCGCTGACCATCGAAGACACCTTGCTGCCGGCCCAGTTCGGACGTAAATCCACCGACCTGATCGGTGTAGCCGAAGGCGTCGGCAAGATTCGGGCAGCGCTGGAGGCACGCGTCGATCCGGAAATGGCGATCATCGCCCGGACCAACGCCGGGATCTTGCCGGTCCAGGAAATCATCAGCCGGACCCAGCAATATGAGCGTGCCGGGGCCGACGGGATTTGCATGGTGGGCGTGCAAGACTTCGATCATCTGGAAAAAATCAGTGAAAACCTGACGGTGCCGTTGATGCTTGTCACCTACGGCAATCCACTGCTGCGCGACGACAAGCGCCTGGCCGACCTGGGCGTACGCGTGACCATCGATGGCCACGGCGCCTACTTCGCCGCGATCAAGGCCACCTATGACAGCCTTCGCGAACAACGGCAGATCTTCACCCAGGCGTCGGACCTCAGCGCCACCGAACTGACCCACACCTACACCCAGCCCGAGGACTACATCCGTTGGGCCGAGGAGTACATGAGCGTCAAGGAGTAAGGCTCACTGTCCTGGAAACCGCCATCGCGAGCAAGCTCGCTCCCACAGGGTTTGCGGTGCGACGTCTATCTCGGGCACACCCCACACTCCCAGTGGGAGCGAGCTTGCTCGCGATAGCGGTGCTTCAGCTTGCACGAGTGTTGGATGTGCCAACGCCATCGCGAGCAGGCTCGCTCCCACAGGGGATTTTTGTGAGCGCGATGGCGTTGCCAGGGTGAAACAGGCCTTCAGCGGCCGCTACGCAACATCTCCTTGGGCACGTACTTGCCGATCTCGAACTTGCCGATGGCGGCGCGGTGGACTTCATCCGGGCCGTCGGCCAGGCGCAGGGTGCGCTGCATGGCGTACATGTAGGCCAGCGGGAAATCGTTGGAAACCCCGGCGCCACCGTGGATCTGGATCGCCCGGTCGATGACCTTCAAGGCCACGTTCGGCGCGACGACCTTGATCTGGGCGATTTCACTCTTGGCCACTTTATTGCCGACGGTGTCCATCATGTACGCCGCCTTCAACGTCAGCAGGCGCGCCATGTCGATCTCCATCCGCGAGTCGGCGATCTTATCGATGTTACCGCCCAGGCGCGCCAACGGCTGGCCGAAAGCGGTGCGACTGATGGCACGCTTGCACATCAATTCCAGTGCGCGCTCGGCCATGCCGATGGAACGCATGCAGTGGTGAATCCGGCCTGGGCCGAGTCGACCCTGGGCTATTTCAAAACCGCGACCTTCGCCCAGCAGGACGTTTTCGTACGGCACTCGCACGTTGTCGAACAGCACTTCGGCATGCCCGTGAGGCGCATCGTCGTAGCCAAACACCGGTAACGGTCGGACGATCTTGACCCCGGGGGTGTCCACCGGGACCAGGATCATCGAATGCTGGGCATGGCGCGGCGCATCGGGGTTGCTCAGGCCCATGAAGATCAGGATCTTGCAGCGCGGGTCGCAGGCGCCCGAGGTCCACCATTTCTTGCCGTTGATCACCCACTGGTCGCCGTCACGCTCGGCGCGGGCAGCCATGTTGGTGGCGTCCGAAGAGGCCACGTCCGGCTCGGTCATGGCAAAGGCCGAACGAATCTCGCCGCGCAACAGCGGCTCGAGCCAGCGTTGCTTCTGTTCTTCGTTGGCGTAGCGCACCAGCACTTCCATGTTACCGGTGTCCGGCGCCGAGCAGTTGAACGGCTCCGGCCCCAGCAGCGAGCGCCCCATGATCTCTGCCAGCGGCGCATATTCCAGATTGGTCAGGCCGGCGCCCAGCTCGGATTCCGGCAGAAACAGGTTCCACAGGCCTTCTGCCTTAGCCTTGGCCTTGAGCTCTTCCATGATAGCCGTGGGTTGCCAGCGGTCGCCCTCGGCCACTTGTCGTTCGAACACCGCTTCGGCCGGGTAGACGTAGGCGTCCATGAACGCCGTGACGCGTTCACGCAGTTCCTGAACCTTGGGGGAATAGGCAAAATCCATGAGCAGCACCTTCTTGGCAGAGGTTGTTTTAGGTCATGAAATCGATGCTAGTTCAGCTACGAAAATTTACCTAACCTATTCTCGGCGTGTATTAACATTCATCACCGATATATGTTTCACTGATTCGCATCGCCACCCGGCACCTCACAACAAGCCCAAGAACAAGAGTGCAGCGCCATGAATCTGAGCAAGGTCGACCTCAACCTTTTCATTGTCTTCGATGCGATCTACACCGAAGCCAACCTGACCCGCGCCGGGCAGATCGTCGGCATCACTCAGCCAGCCGTGTCCAATGCCCTGGCGCGTCTGCGCGAGACCTTCAACGACCCGCTCTTCGTGCGCACCGCCCAAGGGATGGTGCCGACGCCCATGGCCCAGAACATCATCGGCCCGGTGCGCAACGCCTTGTCGTTGCTGCGGGTGTCGGTACAGGAAAGCCGGATCTTCAACCCGCTGCAGGCCGTCAAGACCTACCGCATCAGCATGACCGACCTCACCGAAGGCGTGATCCTGCCGCTGCTGTTCCAGCGCTTGCGCCGACTGGCGCCAACCGTGGCGATCGAGAGCTTCCTGTCCAAGCGTCGTGAAACCACCAAGGAACTGGCCGCAGGCCGCCTTGACTTCGCCGTGGACGCGCCGCTCAACACCGACCCACAGGTGCGCCACGTCAAGTTGATGGAAGATCGCTACGTGTGCGCCATGCGCAAGGGCCATCCGCTGGCGGGCAAGGAAAAGATCAACCTCGATGATTACCTGGCCCAGACCCACGTGCACATTTCCAGCCGCCGCAACGGACTGGGTTACGTCGACCTGGCCCTTGGCAAGATGGGCATCCAGCGCAAGATCGCCCTGCGTTCCCAGCATTACCTGATGGCCTCCCAGGTGCTGCAGCAGACCGACATGGTCATGACCGTCCCCGAGCGCTTTGCACGGCGTCACGATTTGCATGCCTTCCTGCTCCCGGTCAACGACGTGCCGCCGGTGGAGACCCATCTCTACTGGCACGAAAGCACCGACCAGGACCCGGCCAACCGCTGGATGCGCGAGCAGATGATCGAGCTGTGCCAACAGGTGACGGCCCATGAGAAGAAGCTCGATCAGGTTTAAAACATCAGAACTGTGGGAGCGAGCTTGCTCGCGATAGCGGTAGACCTGCCAATATCAATGGCGACTGGTCCGACGCCATCGCGAGCAAGCTCGCTCCCACAGGTTTTGTGTGCGGACCCCCATTGCTTGACGCGAACGTCAACCTGCCTTTAGCTTAGCGCCAGCCCCTTTCGTTTCGAGCGCTTCCATGAGCAGCCAGACCTACAGCATCTCCGACCTCGCCCGCGAATTGGACATCACCACCCGGGCCATCCGTTTCTATGAAGAACAAGGCCTGTTGAGCCCTGAGCGACGGGGCCAGGAGCGCATTTATTCGCCGCGGGACAAGGTCAGCCTGAAGCTGATCCTGCGCGGCAAGCGCATTGGTTTTTCCCTGGCCGAGTGCCGCGAGTTGATCGAACTCTACGACCCCTCCAGCGGCAATCAGAAACAGTTGCACAGCATGCTGGCGAAAATCGCCGAGCGCCGTGAACAGCTCGAACAGCAATTGCTGGACATCGAACAGATGAAGCTGGAACTCGACACCGCCGAAGAACGCTGCATCCAGGCGTTGGAGCAGACGATCGAGGGCGAGGAAATCGTCCAGTAACACTCTCCCTGTGGGAGCGAGCTTGCTCGCGATGGCGGCACATTCAACATCAATGCAAGCTGATCCACCGCTATCGCGAGCAAGCTCGCTCCCACAATGGGTTCATCATCGCGCTCGACATATTGGCAACTCACTACAGGTCAATCCCCATGTCCCTCCCCTCCTTTGTACGCTTGATCGAAGTCGGCCCCCGCGACGGGCTGCAGAACGAAGCACAACCCATCAGCGTCGCCGACAAGGTGCGCCTGGTGGATGCCCTGAGCGCCGCCGGCCTGGGTTACATCGAGGTCGGCAGTTTTGTCTCGCCCAAGTGGGTGCCGCAAATGGCCGGGTCCGCCGAGGTGTTCGCGCAGATCCAGCGCAAGCCGGGTGTGACCTATGGCGCCCTGGCGCCGAACCTGCGGGGGTTTGAAGATGCACTGGCGGCGGGCGTGAAAGAGGTGGCGGTATTCGCCGCCGCGTCCGAAGCGTTTTCCCAGCGCAACATCAACTGCTCCATCAAGGAAAGCCTGGAGCGCTTCGCGCCGATCATGGAGGCCGCAAAACAGCACGGTGTCAGTGTGCGCGGCTACGTGTCCTGCGTGCTGGGTTGCCCCTATGAAGGGGCGGTCAAGCCTGAGCAGGTGGCGTGGGTCGCCCGGGAGCTGTATGCGATGGGCTGCTACGAGGTATCCCTGGGCGACACCATCGGCACAGGTACCGCTGGCGCCACACGCAGGCTATTCGAAGTGGTGGGCGCCGAGGTACCCCGGGACAAACTCGCTGGACACTTCCACGATACCTACGGCCAGGCCATGGCCAATGTCTACGCCAGCCTGCTGGAAGGCATCGCGGTGTTCGACAGCTCCATCGCCGGCCTTGGCGGCTGTCCTTACGCCAAGGGCGCCAGCGGTAACGTCGCCACCGAAGACGTGCTGTACCTGCTCGATGGGTTGGGTATCGAAACCGGTGTCGACCTGGACGCACTGATCGCCGCGGGCCGGCAGATTTGTGATGTGCTCGGCCGCCCGAGCGGTTCGCGCGTGGCCAAGGCCCGCAACGCACAGTGAGGTGTTACCGCCGGCTTTGTAACAGCGGCGAAACGAGTAACACGGAAACAATTTGTCAGGTTTGGTCGGTCATACTTTTTAGCCAAAAATCGCAACCACTTGATTTATATAGATTTTAAAAAGTTGGCACGCCACCTGCTATATCTCTTGCATAACAAGAATAAAAAAAACGCAGCAAACCCAATAAAAACAAGACGAAACGACTCTGACATAACAAAAACAACACGGCAGAGACGCAGCTAACAGATTTTTTTGGAGAAGATGTGCTTTTCAGGGTGCTTCCAGAAGCAACCCGCAACCGGGCAGAGAACAATAAAACTACCTTCAGGTAGCTCCCGAATCGGTTGGATCGCGAGGCGAAAAAGCAGATCAGCGCTCAAAAAAATACGTTTGCTCTTGATCCCGGATGGGGATCGCCAAAAACAGTGGTAAAGGGCCACGGCTACTAAAAACAACAACAGGCCGCCCCTCAATAATAAAAAAGAGCACGCGACGACAAAATTAAAGGGGAGCTTCGGCTCCCCTTTGTGCTTTCTACCGTTTGGATTTTCTTGTGGGAGCGGGCTTGCTCGCGAAAGCGGTGTACCAAGCGACATAAATGTTGACCATGCCGCCGTCTTCGCGAGCAAGCCCGCTCCCACAGATATACCTCAGCCGTCGCTATCGCGCAGTTCTTCGATACTGATCTCGCGCATGCGAAATTTCTGGACCTTGCCGGTCACGGTCATTGGAAACTCTTCGACGAATTTGAAATGTCGTGGCGTCTTGAAGTGGGCGATGCGCTCCTTGCACCAGGCTTGCAGCTCTTGCTCGGTGGTGCTGTGGCCAGGATGAAACTTGATCCACGCCACGATTTCTTCGCCATAGCGTGAACACGGGATGCCGATCACTTGCACATCTGCCACCGCCGGATGGGTGAAGAAGAACTCCTCCAGCTCACGCGGGTAAATATTCTCCCCGCCACGGATGATCATGTCCTTGTTACGCCCGACGATGCAGACGTAGCCCTGCTCATCCATGGTCGCCAAGTCGCCGGTGTGCATCCAGCCATCCCGGTCGATGGCATCGGCGGTGCCCTTGGGGTTGTTCCAGTAGCCGAGCATCACGCTGTAGCCACGGGTACACAATTCGCCGACAGCGCCACGCGGAACGAGATTGCCCGCCTCATCGATAATCTTGCTTTCCAGTTGCGGCTGGGTGCGGCCGACGGTGGTTACACGCAGTTCCAGTTCGTCTGAAGGCCCGGTCTGCAACGACACCGGGCTGGTTTCCGTCATGCCGTAGGCAATCTGCACTTCGGCCATGTGCATTTCGTTGATGACCCGTCGCATCACTTCGATGGGACAGGTGGCCCCGGCCATGATGCCGGTGCGCAGGCTGGACAGGTCGTATTCGCCCCGCTGCGGCTGGTCCAGCAGGGCAATGAACATCGTGGGCACGCCATACAACGCAGTGGCTTTTTCCTCGGCCACGGCCTTGAGCGTCAGCAACGGGTCGAAGGCATCGTTGGGGTAGATCATGGTGCTGCCATGGGTCATGCAGCCCAGGTTACCCATGACCATGCCGAAGCAATGGTAGAGCGGCACCGGGATAACCAGCCGGTCACCAGCCGTCAGGCCCAGGCTTTCGCCAACCATGTACCCGTTGTTGAGAATGTTGTGATGGCTGAGGGTTGCGCCTTTGGGAAAGCCCGTGGTGCCGGAGGTGTACTGGATATTCACCGGCTGATCGAACCGCAGGCTGGATTGGCGCTCGGCCAGTTGTCCAGGCGTCACCGCCGCCCCCAGGGCGGCCAGTTGCGACCAGGGCAGGAAGCCTGACGGTGGCTGGGAATCGAGGCTGATCACACCGCGCAACTCCGGCAGGCGCTCGCTCTGCATCTGGCCGATCGATTGCTCTGCCAGCTCCGGCGCCAGCGCTTGCAGCATGGCGTGATAATCCGAGGTCTTGAACGCGCCGGCGCACACCAGCCATTGGCATCCGGATTGTTTGAGCACGTATTCGAGTTCGGAAACGCGATAGGCCGGATTGATGTTGACCAGAATCACGCCGAGCTTCGCACTGGCGAACTGGCTGATACACCACTGGGCGCAATTGGGCGCCCACACGCCGAGACGATCACCGGTTTTCAAGCCTAGCGCCAACAAGGCTCGGGCATGCAGATCGACGGCCTCAGCCAGTTGTTGCCAGGTATAGCGTAGCGATTGATGACGAACCACCAACGCCTCGCCCTCCGGATAACGGGCCACCGTCTGGTCGAAAACCTCGCCGATGGTTTGGGCCAGCAAGGCCTTGGCTACGGAACCACGGGTATAGCTGAGCTGCGAATGCGAACCGGGTTGATCCATGACGCCCCCTCTTGTCTTTATTAGTGGGTGTAGCGGTAACCTGATGCAACAACATGCCTTGGTGGGCACTTACTCTGGCCCAAGTTGACGTTAACGTAAAGGGCGATTGACAGCGTCTCGCCTCAGGCTTACGTTAACGTAAAGGTGAGAACCACTCCCCGCTCTCCGCACCCCATAAAAAAGCCAAAGGTGTCCCATGAGTTATCCATCCCTGAACTTTGCCCTCGGCGAAACCATCGACATGTTGCGCGATCAGGTGCAGGCCTTCGTCAAGGCCGAGCTGGCCCCCCGGGCAGCGCAGATCGATATCGACAACCTGTTTCCCGCCGACATGTGGCGCAAGTTCGGTGACATGGGCCTGCTGGGCATCACCGTACCGGAAGAATACGGCGGCGCTGGCCTGGGCTATCTGGCCCACGTGGTGGCGATGGAAGAAATCAGCCGCGGCTCGGCCTCGGTCGCCCTCTCCTACGGTGCCCATTCCAACCTCTGCGTGAACCAGATCAACCGCAACGGCAATCACGAACAGAAAACCAAGTACCTGCCCAAGCTGATCAGCGGCGAACACGTCGGCGCCCTGGCGATGAGCGAACCGAACGCCGGCTCCGACGTGGTTTCGATGAAACTGCGAGCCGACAAGCGTGGCGACCGTTACGTGCTCAACGGCAGCAAGACCTGGATCACCAACGGTCCCGATGCCAACACCTACGTGATCTACGCCAAGACCGACCTGGAAAAGGGTCCTCACGGCATCACCGCCTTCATCGTCGAGCGCGACTGGAAAGGTTTCAGCCGCAGCAACAAATTCGACAAGCTCGGCATGCGCGGCTCCAACACGTGCGAGCTGTTTTTCGATGACGTCGAAGTGCCGGAAGAAAACATCCTCGGCACGCTCAACGGTGGCGTGAGAGTCCTGATGAGTGGCCTCGACTATGAGCGCGTGGTGCTCTCGGGCGGCCCGACCGGGATCATGCAGGCCTGCATGGACCTGATCGTGCCCTACATCCACGACCGCAAACAGTTCGGCCAGAGCATCGGCGAATTCCAGCTGATCCAGGGCAAGGTCGCGGACATGTACACCCAGCTCAACGCCAGCCGCGCCTACCTGTATGCGGTGGCCCAGGCTTGCGAGCGCGGTGAAACCACCCGCAAGGACGCCGCCGGGGTGATCCTCTACAGCGCCGAACGCGCCACGCAAATGGCCCTCGACGCCATCCAGATTCTGGGCGGCAACGGCTACATCAATGAATTCCCCGCTGGTCGTCTGCTGCGTGACGCCAAGCTGTACGAAATCGGTGCCGGCACCAGTGAGATTCGTCGGATGTTGATCGGCCGCGAACTGTTCAACGAAACCCGCTAACGGAGCTGACCATGGCCACGCTGCACACTCAGCTCAACCCACGTTCGCCGGAGTTCATCGCCAACCGCGAGGCGATGCTCGGGCACGTCGAGGCCCTGCGCGCCTTGCTCGCGCAAATCCGCCAGGGCGGCGGCCTCAAGGCCCAGGAGCGGCACACCTCTCGGGGCAAGTTGCTCCCCCGTGAACGTATCAACCGGCTGCTGGATCCGGGCTCGCCGTTTTTGGAAATCAGCCCATTGGCGGCCCACGAAGTCTATGGCGAAGACGTGCCGGCGGCTGGCGTGATTGCCGGCATCGGCCGCGTGGAAGGCGTCGAATGCATGATTGTCGCCAACGACGCGACGGTCAAAGGAGGCTCCTACTATCCACTGACGGTGAAAAAGCACCTGCGCGCTCAGACCATTGCCCAGCAGAATCGCCTGCCGTGCATTTACCTGGTGGATTCCGGCGGCGCCAACCTGCCGCGCCAGGATGAAGTGTTCCCGGACCGCGAGCACTTCGGCCGGATCTTCTTCAACCAGGCCAACATGAGTGCCCAGGGCATCCCGCAGATCGCCGTGGTCATGGGTTCCTGCACCGCCGGCGGTGCCTATGTGCCGGCCATGGCGGACGAGGCGATCATGGTCCGCCAGCAGGCGACGATATTCCTCGCCGGCCCACCGCTGGTGAAGGCCGCCACCGGCGAGGTGGTCAGTGCCGAGGACCTGGGTGGCGCCGATGTGCACTGCAAGATTTCCGGGGTCGCCGACCACTACGCCGAGAGCGACGAACACGCCCTGGCCATCGCCCGCCGCAGCATTGCCAATCTCAACTGGCGCAAACTCGGTGAGCTGCAGCAACGCCAGCCCATCGCCCCGCTTTATTCGAGTGACGAGCTGTACGGTGTGGTGTCGGCCGATGCCAAGCAGCCGTTCGATGTGCGGGAGGTGATCGCACGCCTGGTGGACGGTTCGGTGTTCGATGAGTTCAAGGCGCTGTTCGGGACGACATTGGTGTGCGGCTTCGCCCATCTGCACGGCTACCCGGTCGCGATCCTGGCCAACAATGGCATCCTCTTCGCCGAGGCCGCGCAGAAAGGCGCGCATTTCATCGAGCTGGCGTGTCAGCGAGGGATCCCGCTGCTGTTCCTGCAGAACATCACCGGTTTCATGGTCGGGCAGAAATACGAAGCCGGCGGCATCGCCAAACATGGCGCAAAACTGGTGACCGCGGTGGCCTGTGCCAAGGTGCCGAAATTCACCGTGATCATCGGCGGCAGTTTCGGCGCAGGTAACTACGGCATGTGCGGCCGCGCCTATGACCCGCGATTCCTGTGGATGTGGCCAAACGCGCGGATTGGCGTAATGGGGGCCGAGCAGGCGGCCGGCGTGCTGGTGCAGGTCAAGCGTGAACAGGCCGAACGCAGTGGCCACCCCTTCAGCGCCGAGCAGGAAGCCGAGATCAAGCAACCGATCCTTGATCAGTACGAAGAACAGGGGCACCCCTACTATTCCAGCGCGCGACTGTGGGACGACGGCGTCATCGACCCGGCCCAGACCCGCGATGTACTGGGCCTGGCCTTGTCCGCGTCACTGAACGCGCCTATCGAACCGAGCCGCTTCGGCGTGTTCCGGATGTAAACGAGGAATGCCCATGGATAATTTCAACACCCTCGAACTGCACAGCGACCCACGGGGCGTTGCCACCCTGTGGCTCAGCCGCGAGTCGAAAAACAACGCGTTCAACGCCGAAATGATCCGCGAACTGATCCTCGCCCTGGACCACGTCAGCAGCGATCCAAACCTGCGCTTCCTGCTGATCCGCGGTCGCGGCAAGCATTTCAGCGCCGGTGCCGACCTGGCCTGGATGCAGCAATCGGCCGAGCTCGACTACCACACCAACCTCGATGACGCCCGGGAACTGGCAGAGCTGATGTACAACCTCGCCAAACTGAAAATTCCTACGCTGGCCGTCGTCCAGGGTGCCGCGTTTGGTGGCGCGCTGGGGCTTATCAGTGCTTGCGACATGGCCATAGGCGCCGATGAAGCACAGTTCTGCCTGTCGGAAGTGCGCATTGGCCTGGCACCGGCGGTGATCAGCCCGTTCGTGGTGCAAGCCATCGGCGAGCGGGCGGCGCGTCGTTATGCCCTGACGGCTGAACGCTTCGATGGGCAACGTGCGAAAGAGATCGGTTTGCTGTCGGAAAGTTATCCGGTCGAGACCCTGGACCAGCAGGTCGAACAGTGGATCGACAACCTGTTGCTCAACAGTCCGGCCGCCATGCGCGCGAGCAAGGAACTGCTGCGTGAAGTCGGCAACGGCGCCCTTACCCCGGCGCTGCGACGCTACACCGAAAACGCCATCGCCCGCATCCGCGTCAGTCCGGAGGGCCAGGAAGGCCTGCGCGCCTTCCTGCAAAAACGTGCGCCGAACTGGCAAGCCGAGTCGAACAATAACAAGGAGCCGCGTCGATGAGCGCCCCTGCCCTCACCACGTTGCTGGTGGCCAACCGTGGCGAAATCGCCTGCCGCGTAATGCGCACCGCCAAGGCCATGGGCCTGACCACCGTTGCGGTACACAGCGCCACCGACCGTGATGCCCGCCACAGTCGTGAAGCCGACATTCGCGTCGATCTGGGCGGCAGCAAGGCCGCCGACAGTTACCTGCAAATCGACAAACTGATCGCCGCAGCGAAAGCCAGCGGCGCCCAAGCCATCCACCCCGGTTATGGTTTTCTGTCCGAGAACGCCGGGTTCGCCCGGGCGATTGAAAATGCCGGGCTGATCTTCGTCGGCCCACCGGCTTCGGCCATCGACGCCATGGGCAGCAAATCGGCGGCCAAGACGCTGATGGAAACCGCCGGCGTGCCCCTGGTGCCCGGTTATCATGGCGAAGCCCAGGACCTGGAGACCTTTCGCGACGCCGCCGAGCGCATTGGCTACCCGGTATTGCTCAAAGCCACTGCCGGCGGTGGCGGCAAGGGCATGAAAGTCGTCGAGGACGTGAGCCAACTGGCCGAAGCCCTGGCCTCGGCCCAGCGCGAAGCACAGTCCTCGTTCGGCGATTCACGGATGCTGGTGGAAAAATACCTGCTCAAGCCGCGCCATGTGGAGATCCAGGTATTTGCCGATCAACACGGCAACTGCCTGTACCTCAACGAGCGCGATTGCTCGATCCAACGCCGCCACCAGAAAGTCGTGGAAGAAGCCCCCGCCCCCGGGCTGACCCCGCAACTTCGCCGGGCGATGGGGGAAGCCGCCGTACGCGCGGCCCAAGCGATCGGTTATGTCGGGGCCGGTACGGTAGAGTTCCTGCTGGATGCCCGGGGCGAGTTTTTCTTCATGGAAATGAACACTCGATTGCAGGTCGAGCATCCGGTCACCGAGGCGATCACCGGGCTGGACCTGGTGGCCTGGCAGATCCGCGTCGCCCAAGGCGAGCCATTGCCCATCACTCAAGCGCAAGTGCCGCTGCTCGGTCACGCCATCGAAGTGCGGCTGTATGCCGAAGACCCGGGCAACGATTTCCTGCCGGCCACCGGGCGCCTGTCATTGTATCGCGAGGCGGCCGAGGGGCCGGGTCGGCGGATCGACAGCGGGGTTGAAGAAGGCGATGAAATCTCGCCGTTCTACGACCCGATGCTCGGCAAGCTGATTGCCTGGGGTGAAGACCGTGAGCAGGCGCGTTTGCGGTTGTTGAGCATGCTCGATGAATTTGTCATTGGCGGGCTGAAAACCAATATCGGGTTTCTGCGCCGAATCGTCGCCCATCCCGCCTTCGCGGCGGCAGAGCTGGACACCGGATTTATCCCACGTTACCAGGCGCAATTACTGCCAGAGCCCGGCGAATTGGATGACGCATTCTGGTTCGCCGCCGCCCAGGGGGTCGCCTTGAGCCTGGCACCGCATGTACGCGGCGATGACGCCAGCTCACCGTGGGCCAGCACCACCGGGATGCGCCTGGGGTTGCCGAGGGAAACCACCTTGCACCTGAGCTGTAATGGTCAGGATCGTGCGCTGACGCTGGACGTCACAGGCCATGGCGCGGAACTCAAGGGTGAGCGACTGACGATCGAACACCACGGTGTGCGCCGCAGCCATCGGGCCATTCGCCAGGGCAACAGCCTGTACCTGCAATGGGAAGGGGACTTGCACCGGATCGATCTGCACGACCCGCTGGCCGCCGCCGAAGCCAGCCACAGCCATCAAGGCGGCCTGGCTGCGCCCATGAACGGCAGCATCGTGAGAGTCTTGGTGAGTGTCGGCCAGACAGTGGAAGCCGGAGCTCAACTGGTGGTACTGGAGGCCATGAAAATGGAGCACAGCATTCGTGCGCCCAAGGCCGGTGTGGTCAAGGCGCTGTATTGCCAGGAAGGCGAAATGGTCAGCGAGGGCAGTGCCCTGGTGGCGTTCGAAGAATAGGCATCGGCCCGCCCCCAGGGCCGATCCAGTCAGAACCTGATGGTGGCCTGCACCACCACACCGATGATGCGGCATTGTTCGGTGTACAGGTTTTTCGGGTAAGTCGGATTGAGCGGAACCAGGTAACGTTGCCCGCTCTCTTCGATCAATTTGCGAAAGGTCGCGTCACTGCTACCGGGCAGGCAGGCGACCACCAGTTTGCCGGGCACCGCCTCGATGGCCGGATCCACCAGGATCGACATGCCCTCGGGAATGCTCAACCCACTGGGTGCGGTCATCGCATCGCCCACCACCACCAGCCAGAATGCGTCGCCCAGGGCATGGTAGTCCGTCAGTTCGTAGCGCGCCTGGCCGTAGGCGCCGGGATCGCCTTCGCGAACCGCGCCAACCTGGTGCCACTCACTGACCGGGTAACGGAAGTACGGGTTGTACTTCTGCGCCAGGGCCATGCCTTCTTCGGTGGAGGTGTCCGGCTCGCGGATCACCATGGCCACTTCCAAAAACTCCAGCCCCAGCTCCCGCAGGACCCGGTTCATGTCGTCGACACTGGGCTGCCGGCGCTTGGTCAACCAATGGCCGACGCCGCCCTGGGACATTCCCAACCGCTCTGCGAGCACCACTTGCGTGATGCGCAGCTCCTTCATCTTGGCCTTGACCAACTCTATCCATTTATCCATGTGCGGCACGATACGTGGGTGACTCCGACCCGCAAAACACAAATTGTAGTATTTAAATTGTCGTCACAATTACGGTAAGTACTATTCTGGATCCAGGCGTTCAGCCCCTCACACGGAGATTTTCATCATCATGGACACACCCAATACAGACCAGCCCAGCAGCCCTTTCGACGGCACGTTCCCATCACTGCAGGATTGTCCGGCGGCCAAACGCGCCCTCGATTACTACTTGAAACCAGGTGTTTCGCCAGCCCAGACAGAACATCGCTTTTTCGAGGTCAGCCACAGCGTCAGCGCGGAAGAAGCCCTGGTCCATGCCTGCGACCTGCTGCGCTGTGCAGCGGCGACCGCCCATGAGTCGGCCAACCAGTTAGAAGGTTCGAGCCGTGACCTGGCATTCTCGGTGGTGCATATGATCGATCTGGTCAAGGTGATGCTTGACCCATCCTTAGATGGCTACCCTACTCGCTAGCGGTAACCCTTGGGAATGTCGTGGCGAACGCGGACGACGAGAAAATTTTTTCCAATCGATGCAATAAAACCATTTGACTTGCAAATGATAATGATTATTATTGCATCAGCTGGTCGCGAGATCAGTCGATAGACCAGAAGACCTTAGGTCGGACTTCTGGAATATCTCCTCATCAGGCTAATCACGGTTTTTGACCCGGCTTTTTGCCGGGTCTTTTTTTTGCCGATTTTTAGGCTTATGTCTTCAGGCTAATGAAGTCTTTTGGGGTGCTGCCAATTCGTTGGCGGCGATGATAGCAAATGAATATCCGTTTACAAGCGTCCCCCCGCCACACGGGCGAAAACTATCGACAACCAGCACTTGAGAATCAATTGCAGACTCTCTAAGCTGACTCGGCGTCCAGGGAGGACGTCCCCTCGTTTACGTGACGTAAATCGTCCCGGTTTCCCCTTTCTTGCGTGTTTCTTGCGTGTAAAGTAACGGCCATGAAAATCCTTTCCTGGAATCGTGACCGTGGCTAAATCTTCCTTTGATATCAGCGCCAATTTCGACAGCGGCAACATCGAGGTCGTCGACATCAGCAACCCGTTGCAGTCATTGCTCAAGATCAGGCCCGACACCCGCAGCGCCCATTTCCAGTGGTTTCACTTCAAGGCCAGCGGTTTGCACGTCGGCCAGGAGCATTCGTTCCGCCTGCTCAACGCCAGTCAATCGTCTTACAACAAGGCCTGGTCGGGCTACCAGACCGTCGCCTCCTACGATCACGTCAATTGGTTCCGCATTCCGACCCAGTTTGAAGGCGACGCCCTGCGCTTTCATCTGGAAGCCGAACAACCCCACGCCTGGTTCGCCTACTTCGAACCCTACAGCCGTGGCCGTCATGACTGGCTGATCGAACAAGCGCAGCGCAAGGCCGGCACTGAGCTATTGGCCGTTGGTAAAAGTGTGGAAGGCCGTGACATTCAACTGCTGCGCAAGGGCAACGGTGCCGAAGGCCGGCGCAAAATCTGGATCATCGCCCAGCAGCACCCCGGCGAGCACATGGCCGAGTGGTTCATGGAAGGCGTGATCGAACGCCTCCAGCAGCATGACGATGGGCAACTGAACCGGTTGCTCGCCAAGGCCGACCTGTACCTGGTGCCGAACATGAACCCGGACGGCGCGTTCCACGGTCATCTGCGGACCAACGCCATGGGCCAGGACCTCAACCGTGCCTGGCAGAACGCCAGTCCGGAAATCAGCCCCGAAGTCTTTTTCGTACAGCAGCAAATGGAAAAGTACGGCGTCGATCTGTTCCTCGACGCTCACGGCGATGAGGAAATTCCCCATGTCTTCACCGCCGGTTGCGAAGGCAACCCGGGCTACACGCCGCGCATCGCCGAACTCGAAGAGCGCTTTCGCAACCATCTCAAGCACCAGACCAAAGACTTCCAGACCGCTCACGGCTACACCCGCGACGAACCGGGCCAGGCCAACATGACCCTGGCCTGTAACGCGGTCGGGCAGAAATATGACTGCCTGTCCCTGACCCTGGAAATGCCATTCAAGGACCATGACGATCACCCGAACCCGATCACCGGCTGGTCTGGCAAACGCTCGATGCAGCTGGGCAAGGATGTGTTGAGCACCATCGAGGCCATGGTTGATGAATTGCGCTGATCCAACGACCTGATCAACCCTATCCAAAGTGGACACGCTGGGTGGGAGCAAGCTTTGCTCCCACCATTATCTAAGTCCCCTGAATCCCTGTGGGAGCGAGCTCGCTCGCGATAGCGGCGAATCAGCTTGCAGAGATGTTGGCTGTGCTGCCGTCATCGCAAGCAAGCTCGCTCCCACAGTATTTTGAGTCGTGCACCAACTTCAGCCCTTGCCGCGCAACATACTGCCCAACACCTCGTCCCGGCGCACCCACGCGTGAAACAGCGCCGCCGCCAGATGCACCAGCACAGTCAGGAACAACAAGTAAGCCAGGTACCCGTGGGCCTTGCGCAGCAGTGCGAACGTCTGAGCGTGGGCGGGCAGGATCGAAGGCAGTTGCAGCCAGTTACCGAGCATCACTGGATCCCCCGCCGCCGAAATCATGCCCCAACCCAACAATGGCAAAACCAGCATCAAGGCGTACAACAGCACATGGGAGGCGTTTGCCGCCAGTACCTGCCAGCCCGGCAGATCGGCCGGAAGCGGCGGTTGGCGGGTAGTAAAACGCACCACCAGGCGCACGATCACCAACAGCAAAATCGCGATGCCCAATGGTTTGTGCAACTGCAGCAGCCATTCATGGCGTGCGGACACCGAAGCGACCATGCCGGCGCCGATAAACAGCATGGCGATGATCATCAATGCCATCAGCCAGTGCAGCAGCCGAGCCAGCGGTGCGAAGTGACGAGGGGCGCTCATGGGCGGGACTCCTGGGTGGCGGGCAATTGGCTCACTTCGCTGGTACGACGCAGATAGGAACTGGCATAAGCAGCGGAACGTGCGACCAACAACGGATCGTCAGACCCTTCGATCCCTTGGGGCAGGATCAACGGGTCATAGTTGATGTCGCGGCATTCGCCGTTGTCCTGCGCCTGAGTGCGCTCCAGCACCAGCGTGCCGGCGTTGAGCACCTTGCGGTCAGCGGGCCAGGCCTTGCTGGCGTCGTTCACCGGGTCCCCCGGGTTGGCCAAGGTGATGTTCAGTTGCCAGCGCAACGGCCCGGCGGCGAGACGCTTCGCCAGGTCTTGCTCAAGGAAGTCGGCGCCCTGGGGTGGCGTCGCATCGGCAGCGTCCTGGCTCAGCGGTACCACGCTCCAGCGCACGGCCTGGCGCTGCCCGGCGGGGTTGACCAGATAGAAGGCGTTGATGCCGTTGTAGGTTTCCGTGGCGTAGCTGGCCGACGGTTTGGCGGTCTTGATCCATTGCAGGAACGGCACGGCCTCGGGATGCGCGGCAAAAAACGCCGGTACGGCCGCGGGATTCGGTTTCCCTGTGGCAGGGTCCGGCGACTGGGCTTGCTGGAGTTGGTAGAAGGCTTCGGGGGTGCCCACCGGAAATACGGGCATGCTGTTCATGCCGGTGCGCCATTGCTGGCCGTTGGCCTGGGTAAAACGCAGCGCCAGGCTGCGAATCGGCACACTGCCGTCCGGTGCATAAGGGTTGCCGCTGGGCAAGGCGAAACGCCCAACCACGGGCGTTTGCGGCAGCGAGAACACCTGGGCGCTGGAATAGGCGCTGGCCTCGCCCGAGCTTTGGAAATAACCCGCGACGCAGACCCCTTTCGAGTGGTTGCGTCGAAAGCCCGGGTGAACGCCGTTATTTTTTTCCAAGACGTTGACCAACGCTTCCGGTGTCAGGCGCTGTGGGTCAAGGCTGCCATTGACGTAGGCAAACAGCCCGGCCAGCGCGGCAACAATCACGGCAATGCCACTCAGGCGCAGTGTCAGGGCGGCGGCACTCAAGGGCGGCCGGCCCGTCGAGGGTGAAGGATCAACCATAAGAAAGCTCCAGGGCTCGAGGCCATTTGTTGGAAAGGACCTGTCAGACGAAGGCCTGGCAGGTTTATTCCCACGCTCCGTATTTATTTTTGCTGCTCTGGAATAATCTCGTTCGCGGATCGTCTTTCCAGTCCCGGCGCAGTGATTGCCTACAGAAGCCACCTTCCATGAATGCACTCGACGAACAGTTGCGCGAACTCATCCCCAGACTACGGCGTTTTGCCGTATCGCTGACGCGCAACCCAAGCAACGCCGACGACTTGGTGCAGATGTGCCTGGAACGGGCGTTGTCCAAATGGCACGACAAGCGCCCGGACAGTGATCTGCGAGCCTGGCTGTTTTCGATCCTGTATCGGCAGTTTCTCGACGGCCATCGCCGCTCCCGCCGGTACGCGCGCATGCTGGAGTTTTTCACCGGCCGCGACGATGCCCACCCTTCGGCCGAGCGCAGCGTGATCGCACAGTCGTCTTTGCAGGCCTTCGATCAACTCACCACAGAACAGCGTGCGCTGTTGTTATGGGTGTCGGTGGAAGGCTTGAGTTACCAGCAAATCGCCGACATCCTCGGCGTACCGACCGGCACGGTGATGTCCCGCCTGTCCCGCGCCCGCCAGGCCCTGCGCCAACTCAGCGACGGCGAAATCACCCGCCCCACCCTGCGGATACTCAAATGATCAGCATGCCCCCCAGCGATAGCGACCTGCACGCCTACGTGGATCGTCAACTGAGCGAGGCCGACCAGCGCCTGGTCGAGACCTACCTGGCCAACCAGCCCGAAGTCGCCGCCCGCATCCGGGCCTGGCAACAGGACGCACAGCATCTGCGCACGGCCCTGAGCGGAGCCTTGCAACAACCGCCCAACCCGGACCTCGACCCGGCCATGATTCGCCAACGCCTGAAACATCGCGCCCATCGCCACCTGGCCAGTGCCGCGGTGTTGCTGCTGGCGGTCAGCGTGGGAGGCTTCGGTGGCTGGCAGGCGCGGCAAATGACCCTGCTCAGCGCCGTTGCGCCCATGGCCGATGCCCTCCAGGCATACCGGTTGATTGCCCAGCAGGGCATCCTTCCAGCCGATTACCAGAGCGGCGACGAGCAGCACATGCAAGATTGGCTCGACCGCTACTTCACCCAGGCCGACCGGCTGCCCAACCTGTCCAGCGCCGGCTTCAAACCGGTCAGCGGGCGATTGCTCAGCACCGAGCAAGGCGCGGCGGCGATGGTGGTCTATCAGGACCCGGGCGGTCAGAAAATCAGCTTCTACGTGCGCCCACCCGGCCCGAAAAACTTCCTGCTGCCCCGGGGCAGTCGCCGCGATGGCGAGCTGGAAGCCGAGTACTGGTCTGGGCCGGGCTACAACTATGCGATGGTCATACCCAGTGACACGCCGACGATGCAAAGACTTAAGCAGACATTGGACTTCTGATCCGCGCAGATCCCTGTGGGAGCGAGCTTGCTCGCGATAGCAGTGTGTCAGTCAACATCATTGCTAATTGAACGACCGCCATCGCGAGCAAGCTCGCTCCCACAAGGGGATCAGCGGTGGTCTTGAGGCAGTATTCACCCCTGCCCAAACACCTGCGAAGGCCTGCGCAGCAACGGGTCGAACGGGTTGATCCGCGGCCCGATCAGGGCCGCCTCCCGCTTGAGCATGTCCACCACCGTCGGCAGGCGATCGGGCCCCAACCGGTCGCTCACGGTTGCCACGCTCAAGGCGGCCACGGCCCGGCCATCACGGTCTAGGATCGGCACGGCCACCCCGGCCATGCCTTGCAATACACCGGTGTTGCGCCCGGCGTAGCCCAGCGCGCGCACGTTCTCCACTTCCGAACGCAGGAAGACTTCGTCGTACAGATGGAAATCCTTGAGCCGTGGCAGGTTGTATTGAATCACCGTGTCGCGCTCCTCTTCCGGCAGGAAGGCCAGGATCGCCAGGCTGCCCTGCCCCACGCCCAACGCCACGCGGCCACCAATGTCACCGGTGAACGTGCGGATCGGAAACGGCCCCTCGCTGCGGTCCAGGCAGATGGCATCGAAACCACTGCGGGCGAGCAAAAACAGCGAGTCCCCCAACGACGCTGACAACCGCAGCATGGCCGGGCGCATCAGGTCGCGCAGGTTGCCGGTATTGCCGGCGCGGGCCGCCAGGGCGAAGAACTCCAGGCTCAAGCGATAACGTTTGCTGCGGGCATCCTGCTCGACCATGCCCTCGTCCATCAGGCTGCGCAGCAAGCGATGCGTGGTGGGCTGGGACAGGCCGATGCGTTGGGCCAATTGCGTCACTCGCTCGCCGCCTTCGGCGGTGTCACCCAAGCTGCGCAACACGGCAAACAGCCTGGAGACCGCTCCGACACCGACTTCGCCTCGCTCGTTATTCCGCTCAGTGGAATCAATCATGCTATTTCTCATTATTAAATTTAACCACTGAATAAAACTGAAAATAGTCTTCATCTCAGTGAAATAGTCCATTGAGCCCATCCTATTCTTCGTCCTACTCTTCGTCCAGACAGGGGCGATTCGAACAACAGCGGCAGCCGACTCGAGGTCGAGCGCCAACGCACCCCAGCAGCACCCTTTCGTATCTGCCCATATAAAAAAGCGCGCCCTTGCGGCGACGCATAACAATCCCAGGTGGAGCGCAGCGATGGCTTTTGTGCAACTTGAAGGACTTGGCAAACGCTACGGCGACATCGACGCCGTGGTCGCCACCAACCTGTCGGTGGAAAAAGGCGAGTTTGTCTCGCTACTGGGGCCCTCCGGCTGCGGCAAGACCACGACCCTGCAAATGATTGCCGGCTTCGTCGAAGTCAGCAGCGGGCGCATCCTGCTGGACGGTCGCGACATTACCCACGCCAAGCCCGCCAGCCGTGGTCTGGGGGTGGTGTTCCAGAGCTACGCGCTGTTCCCCCATATGACCGTCAAGGACAACGTCGCTTTCGGACTGCGCATGCGCAAAGTAGCCAGCACCGAACTACAACAACGGGTGGACCGGGTGTTGAAACTGGTCCGCCTGGACCGCCACGCCGACCGCTACCCGCGAGAACTCTCCGGCGGTCAGCGCCAACGCGTGGCATTGGCCCGGGCTTTGGTGATCGAACCGCCGGTGCTGTTGCTCGACGAGCCGCTGTCCAACCTCGATGCCAACTTGCGCGAAGAGATGCAATACGAAATTCGCCGCATCCAGCGCGAAGTCGGAATCACCACATTGATGGTGACCCACGACCAATCCGAAGCCCTGTCGATCAGTGACCGGGTCGTGGTGATGCAGGCCGGGCGCATCACCCAGATCGACGCGCCATACACCCTCTACGAGCACCCGCGCACCGAATTCATTTCAAGCTTCGTCGGCAAAGCCAA
Organism: Pseudomonas sp. R151218B TE3479; assembly: GCF_053629195.1. Taxonomy (NCBI): domain Bacteria; kingdom Pseudomonadati; phylum Pseudomonadota; class Gammaproteobacteria; order Pseudomonadales; family Pseudomonadaceae; genus Pseudomonas; species Pseudomonas sp. R151218B TE3479. The sequence continues at coordinate 3,233,627 of NZ_JBRJHV010000001.1, read as the reverse complement.
CCTGTTGCCCGGCGTTCGGGACAGTGCGGGCGTCGTTCAAGTCTGCAGCCAGGCCGATGGCGAGCTGACCCTGAGCCTGCGCCCGGAAAAAATCGACGTGTGCGAGGCCGGTTCAGGGCGACTGCAAGGCACCCTTGTCAGCCGTTTTTTCCTGGGCAGCCAATGGCTGTACGGCGTGTCCACCTGCCTGGGTGAACTCTGCGTGGTACGCCGCAACGACGGCTCGGCGCCCTTGGTCGAAGGCACGGCGGTGGGCCTGGACTGGGATCCGGCACTGCTGCGGGTGCTGAGCGTGGACGAGGTGCCGGCATGAAACTGATCGATGCGATGCGCCGCGGTCGGCAAGGCTATCTGATGTCCGCGCCGGCCCTGGCCTTGTACCTCGGCTTGCTGGTGATTCCCTTGGGCTTGACCGTGGTCCTGTCGTTCAACGTCTTCGACTACAGTTCGGGCATCGACGGCGACGCCTACACCCTCGAGCACTACACCAGCCTGCTGGGTGACCCGTACTTCTACGAGATCTTTCTGCGCACATTCTGGATCAGCGCCCTGACCACTGTTTTGTGCGTGCTGATCGGCGTGCCCGAGGCGTACATCCTCAGCCGCATGGGCGCGCCGTGGCGCTCGATTTTCCTGATTCTGATTCTCACGCCGCTACTGATTTCGGTGGTAGTGCGAGCCTTCGGCTGGAGCCTGTTGCTCGGCGCCGACGGCCTGATCAACCAGGCCCTGCAAGCCTTCGGCGGTGCGCCGGTGAAGCTGCTCTATACACCGTTCGCCGTGGTCATCGCCCTGGTCCATGTGATGTTGCCGTTCATGATCATTCCGGTCTGGACCTCGTTGCAGAAACTCGACCCGGCCGCCGAACAGGCCGCGCTGTCCCTGGGGGCGAGCCAGTTCACAGTGATCCGCAAAGTCGTGTTGCCGCAAATCATGCCCGGCGTGCTGTCCGGCACCCTCATTGTGTTCGGCCTCGCCGCCAGCTCCTTCGCGATCCCCGGCCTGCTCGGCGGACGGCGCCTGAAGATGGTCGCCACGTTGATCTACGACCAGTACCTCTCGGAGCTGAACTGGCCGATGGGCGCGGCCATTGCCGTCGCGCTGCTGCTACTCAACCTGCTGATCATGCTGTCGTGGAACCGGATGATCGAAGGCCGCTACAAGAAGTCATTGGGATAATTCGTCATGTCCAGAAACGGTCCTTTCGCGCTGCTATTCCACGCCTTGGTGGTGGTCTTCATGCTCGCGCCGCTGGTGGTGGTCTGCCTCGTCGCTTTCACCCCGGAAAACACCCTGAGCCTGCCGACCACCGAGTTTTCCCTGCGCTGGTTTCGCGCGGTGTTCGAACGCGCGGATTTTGTCGACGCGTTCTACAACAGCCTGGTCCTGGCGTTCTGCGCGGCCTCCCTGGCGACGCTGATTGCGGTGCCGGCGGCCCTGGCGATCACCCGGCTGGAGTTCCCGGGCCGGGATTTCTTCAACGGCTTGTTCCTGTCACCGATCATCATTCCGCACCTGGTGCTGGGGGTCGCCTTGCTGCGCCTGTTTGCGCTGATGGGCGTGAACGGCAGCTTCGCCTGGCTGATCTTCGCCCATGTGCTGGTGATCACGCCGTATGTGCTGCGCCTGGTGCTGGCCTCGGCCATCGGCCTGGACCGCAGCGCCGAACAGGCCGCGCAATCGTTGGGGGCCGGGCGCTTCACGCTGTTCCGGCAAATCACCTTGCCAATGATCCTGCCAGGGGTTGCCGGGGGCTGGCTGCTGGCGTTCATCAACAGTTTCGATGAAGTCACGCTGTCGATCTTCGTCACCTCGCCGGCCACGCAAACCCTGCCGGTGCGCATGTACGTGTACGCCACCGAATCCATCGACCCGATGATGGCGGCGGTGTCGGCGCTGGTCATCGGGCTCACCGCGCTGACCATGATTCTACTCGACCGGGTCTATGGCCTGGATCGGGTCCTGGTAGGCAAACAATGAGGGTGTCATGGCACTGCTGAAACGACTGGCCGAAGGCGACCGCCCGGCCCTGGACTTCACCCTCGACGGCCAGCCCGCTACCGGCCTGCAGGGGGACACGCTGCTGACCGCCGTGCTGACCTGCAGCGAACACCTGCGCGGCAGTGATTTCAGCGCCGAGCCCAGGGCTGGCTTCTGCCTGATGGGTGCCTGCCAAGACTGCTGGGTGCGCCTGGGCGATGGCCGCCGCGTGCGCGCCTGCTCGACCCTGCTGGAAGCCGGGCAACACGTCAGCCGCGAACCGGGGCGCCAGGTATGAACATTGTCGACAGGCCGAGCCTCATCGCGAGCAAGCTCGCTCCCACAGGGGATTTGCGGCGTGCACAAGATAAAGCATCACCCCAAATCAAATGTGGGAGCGGGCTTGCTCGCGAAAGCGGTCTATCTACCGAAACCGTCGTTGGATGTGCCGCCGTCATCGCGAGCAAGCCCGCTCCCACGGGGGGACCGTGGCGTGCACAAAACCAGACGCCACAACCGATCTATTGTGGGAGCGAGCTTGCTCGTGATGGCGGCTTCGACAACCCCAAAAATCCCCCGGCCCTGCTCGTGAGGTGGCGATGAAACCGATAGCCATCATCGGCGCCGGCCCGGCCGGTATCCGCGCCGCGCAGACCCTGGTCACCTATGGCCTGTACCCGGTCCTGCTGGACGAAGCCGCTCGCGGTGGCGGCCAGATCTATCGGCGCCAACCGGCCAATTTCAAGCGCTCGCCTGGCAAGCTCTATGGCTTCGAAGCACACAAGGCCAACGCCATCCACCAGACGCTCGACGCATTGCGCAAACAACTCGATTACCGCCCCGACACCCTGGTGTGGAACGCCGAGGCCGGCTTGCTCGATACCCTGCATGAAGGCCGCGTCGACCGCCTCGAGTACGCCAGCGTGATCGTCGCAACCGGCGCCACCGACCGGATCCTGCCCGTGCCGGGATGGACCCTGCCCGGGGTCTACAGCCTGGGCGCGGCGCAGATTGCCCTGAAGTTCCAGGGCTGCGCCATCGGCGAACGGGTGGTGTTCGCTGGCAGCGGTCCCTTGTTGTATCTGGTGGCCTATCAATACGCCCGGGCCGGCGCCAATGTGGTCGCCGTCCTCGACAGTTCGCCCTTCAGCGCCCAAGTCCGTGCCCTGCCCGGCCTGCTGGCACAACCGGCCACCCTCGCCAAGGGCCTCTACTACCGCGCCTGGCTGGCCGCCCGCGGCATCGCCGTGCATCAAGGCGCAAGCCTGACGCGTCTCGACGGACAACGGCGAGTGCAGTCGCTGCGATGGCGCAACGCAAGCGGCGAGCACACCCTCGACTGTGACGCAGTGGCCTTCGCCCATGGCTTGCGCAGCGAAACCCAGCTGGCCGACCTGTTGGGCTGCGAGTTTGCCTGGAATGCCCTCAACCGCACCTGGCTGCCCCAACGGGACCGCGCCGGACGCAGCAGCGTACCGGGGGTTTACCTGGCCGGTGACGGTGCCGGAATCATGGGTGCCGACGCGGCGGAAATGGCCGGTGAACGGGCGGCCCTGGCCTTGCTCGAAGACCTCGGCTACTCGACCGACCCGCAGCGTTGCACGCAACTGGAAGAAGCCCTTGAGCGCATCGGCCGATTCCGGGAAGGCCTGGAGCGCGCCTTTGCCTTTCCTGAATACTGGGCCGCCGACGCTGCCGATCATCTGATGATCTGCCGCTGCGAAGAAGTCAGCGCCGGCGATATCCGCCGGGTGGTGGGCGAAGGCCATTGGGAGATCAACCGGGTCAAGGCCCATTGCCGGGTCGGCATGGGCCGCTGCCAGGGACGGATGTGCGGCGCCGCTGCCGCGGAAATCATTGCTTGCGAAAGTGGCCGCACCGTCGCCAGCATCGGCCGTTTGCGGGCCCAGGCACCGATCAAGCCCGTGCCGTTCGGCCTGGAGGTCGAGCCATGATCGAAGTGGATGCAGTGATCATTGGTGGCGGTATCGTCGGCGCCTCGGCCGCGTTGTTCCTGAGCCAGGCCGGACGCCGGGTGGCGTTGCTGGAGCGCGACTTCTGCGGCTCGCACTCCAGCGGCGTGAACTACGGTGGTGTGCGCCGCCAGGGCCGCCCCCTGTCGCAACTGCCCCTGTCGCAACGGGCCCATGACATCTGGCGCCAGTTGCCCCAGTTGATCGGCATCGACGGCGAGTATCAGCGCAGCGGTCATCTGAAGCTGGCCCGCAGCGCTGAAGACCTGCAAGCGCTGCACGACTACGCCGTCGCCAGCCAAGGCTTCGGCCTGGATCTGCAACTGCTCGATCGCACCGCCCTGCGCGCGCGTTTTCCGTGGGTCGGCGCCGTCGCGGTCGGGGCGTCGCTGTGCCCGGATGACGGCCATGCCAATCCGCGCCTGGTATCCCCAGCCTTTGCCCAGGCCGCTCGCCGGCAGGGTGCGCAAGTCCATGAACAATGCACCGTCAGCAGCGCGGTGCACGACGGCCAGCGCTTTGTCGTACAGACCGCAACGGGCCTGACGTTCCACGCGCCCTGGCTGCTGAACTGCGCCGGAGCCTGGGCCAGCCAGTTCGCCGCGCAATTCGGCGAAGCGGTGCCGATGCACGCCGGGCACCCAGCGATGCTGGTCACCGAACCCTTGCCCCTGATCATGGATGCCAGCACCGGCGTCGAGGGTGGCGGTATTTATGCCCGCCAGGTCTCGCGCGGCAATTGCGTGCTGGGAGGCGGCCAAGGCTTTGCCCTGGATGCCGCTCGCGCCCGGCCCGGCCAGAACGCCGTGCTGGAAATCCTGCGCCAGGCCGTCGAGCTCTACCCGTTTTTGGAAGGCGCCCAGGCGATTCGTACCTGGAGCGGCACCGAAGGTTACCTGCCCGATCGCCAACCGGTGATCGGCCACAGCAGCACCCAGCCCGGTCTATTGCACGCGTTCGGCTTTGCCGGCGCGGGCTTCCAGATCGGCCCGGCGGTGGGCCAGGCGCTCGCCGAGATCATCTGCAGCGGGGCTTCGACCACGCCGCTGGATGCGTTTTCCATCACCCGGTTTCACTCCATCTCCGTTGCTTGATAGAGGAAGGTCGCGCCAATGAATAACGTCAAACGCAGTGCACTGTTCGGTTTCTGCTCGCTGGGTTCCGCTTGCCTGGGCGCCCTGCTCCCGGTCACCCAGGCGTTGGCCGAGCCGACGCTTTACCTGGGCATGAACGGCGGCACCATGGAGCGGCTCTACGCCGACAAAGTCTTGCCGGCGTTCGAGAAAGCCAACAATGTCAAAGTGGTCATCGTGCCCGGTACCTCCGCCGACATCCTGGCGAAAGTCCAGGCCAGCAAAGGCAACCCACAGATGCACGTGATGTTCCTCGATGACGGCATCATGTACCGCGCCATCGCCATGGGACTGTGCGACAAGCTCGAGGACAGCCCGACCCTGGCGCAGATCCCGGCCAAGGGGCGAATCAAGGATCAGGCCGTGGCCGTCAGCCTCGGGGTAACGGGGCTGGCCTACAACACCCGGTTGTTCAAGGAAAAAGGCTGGAATACGCCCACTTCATGGATGGACCTGGCCGATCCGCGCTTCAAGGACAAAGTGGTGTTCCAGTCGATGGCCTCGTCCACCTTCGGCCTGCACGGCTTTTTGATGTTCAACCGGATCCAGGGCGGCAGCGAAACCGACGTCGAGCCAGGTTTCAAGGCGTGGCCGAACACGGTGGGGCGCAACGTGCTGGAGTACATACCGAGCTCGGCGAAGATATCCGAAATGCTGCAGACCGACGAAGCCGCGCTGTTCCCGCTGACACCGACCCAGGTGACCGCGCTGAAACTCAAGGGCATGCCCGTCGAATATGCCCAGCCGAAGGAAGGCGCCGTGGTCCTCAACGTCGCCGAATGCACCATCGCGCAAAACACCCAGCCGGAACTGGCGCAAAAGCTCGCCGCTTTCCTGCTGACCCCGCAAGCCCAGGCCATTGCCCTGGAAGAAGGCGACCAGATCCCTTCCAACCCCAACACCCCGACCACCGACAAGACCCGTGGCCAGGTGGAGGCGATGAAGCAATACCTGGAAACAGCGATTGCCGTGGATTGGGACCAGGTCAACGAACAACGCCCGGCCTGGAACGCCCGTTGGAACCGCAGCATCGAGCGCTAGCCCGATTGACTGTGGCCAGCGGAGCAGCACTGTTATGGAAAAACTGCTGTGGGAGCAAGGCTTGCCCGCGATGCAGGCGCCTCGTTTTCTCAGAGACCCCGTCGTCTTCATCGCGGGCAAGCCTTGCTCCCACAGATAAATCCCCTCGCCACAGGGTGTTGTACTGAGCTGATTATTGGTTAACTGTCTGGCTACAGGCGCCAGCCCCCCCTTGATCAACAGCGAACCCTGCCATGCACACCCTCGCCCAATTACGCGCCGGCCAGCTCTCGGGCATTACCCGGCTGGACCTGGCCTGCGGCTTGACGGAGTTTCCCCGGGAAATCTTCGAGCTGGCCGATTCCCTCGAGATCCTCAACCTCAGCGGCAATCAGTTGGACAAGCTGCCCGACGACCTGCATCGACTGACTCGCCTGCGCGTGCTGTTCTGTTCCGACAACCGCTTCACTGAACTGCCCGAATGCCTGGGCCGTTGCAACGCGTTGACCATGGTCGGTTTCAAGGCCAACCGCATCACCCGCGTCACGGGCGCCGCGCTGCCACCACAGCTGCGCTGGCTGATCCTGACCGACAACGACGTCAGCCACTTGCCGGACGAGCTGGGCCAACGCCCGCACCTGCAAAAACTGATGCTGGCCGGCAACCGTTTGCAGCAGTTGCCGGCGAGCCTGGGCCAGTGTCATCGTCTGGAACTGCTGCGCATCGCCGCCAACCAACTGACCGAACTGCCGCAATGGTTGCTGGAGCTGCCAAGCCTCAGTTGGCTGGCCTACGCCGGCAACCCACTGGAAACCCAGGCCGATGCCGCAGCCTTGAACACCGCGCACCCCATCGACTGGTCGCAACTGACGCTGCAACGACCACTGGGCGAAGGCGCCTCCGGGGTGATTCACCAAGCGCTCTGGCAGGCGCCCGGCCAGGTGGCACGAAACGTCGCGGTCAAACTGTACAAAGGCCAGATGACCAGCGACGGCTCACCCCTGCATGAAATGCATGCCTGCATCACGGCCGGTCGACACCCGAACCTGATTGACGTGTTGGGCCAGGTCCGCGGGCACCCCGAGCAACAGGCCGGGCTGGTCATGGCACTGATCGAGCCCAGCTATCGTAACCTCGCCGGGCTGCCGAGCCTGGCGTCATGCACCCGCGACGTGTATGCCGATGAACTGCGCCTGAGCGCCCCGGTGGCCTTGCGCATCGCCCACGGCATCGCCTCGGTGGCGGCGCACCTGCACCGCCAGGGCATCACCCATGGGGATCTGTACGGGCACAATATCCTGTGCAATGACCAGGGCGATTGCCTGCTGGGGGACTTTGGCGCGGCGTCGTTTCACGCCACTGCAGACACCGTGCAAACCCGGGCGCTGCAACGCATCGAGGTACGGGCCTTCGGGATTTTGCTGGGGGAATTGCTGGCGCGGATCGAACCGACACTCAGTGCGCAGGATCTTGCATGGCTGCTGGATTTGGAGGCGCGTTGCTGTCAGCCGGAGGTGCTGGCACGGCCAGGGTTCGATGAAATCGAAAGCTTACTGCGCGAGTTCAAACACAGCGGTTGAGCCAGCAGCACCAACCTGTCAAGCACACCACCTATTGTGGCGAGGGGATTTATCCCCGCTGGGCTGCGCAGCAGCCCCCTAAACCCTGCAGAGTCAGCCAGACATACTCAAGTCGTCTGGTTTTAGGGCCGCTTCGCGGCCCAGCGGGGATAAATCCCCTCGCCACATCTCCATCATGTCCCTGACCCAAACAGCGTGGTGCTTAACCCGCCAACCCGACAAACATGTCCTGCACGTCATCATGGTTGTCGAGGCCTTCGAGGAAGGCTTCGACTTCAGCCATCTGTTCGTCGGTCAAGCCGCTGACCGGGTTCTTCGGCTGGTAGCCCAGCTTGGCCGACAACACGGTGAAGCCCTGCTCCGGCAAAGCCTTCTGCACGGCATCGAGGTCGGCAGGATCGGTGAGAAACAACGTCGCGCCGTCTTCGCCCGGCTCGAAATCCTGGGCACCAGCCTCGATGGCGGCCATTTCCGGGTCGGCGTCCGGACTGTCCGGCGCGGCCTCGATCATGCCGACGTGGTTGAAGTCCCACGCCACCGAACCCGAGGCGCCCAGTTGGCCCTTGCGGAACGCGACGCGAATTTCGGCGACGGTACGGTTGATGTTGTCGGTCACGCATTCAACGATCAGCGGCACCTGGTGCGGCGCGAACCCTTCGTAGGTGACGCGGTGGTATTGCACGGTTTCACCGAGCTGGCCAGAACCTTTCTTGATCGCACGTTCCAGGGTCTCGCGGGGCATCGAGGCCTTCTTCGCCTGCTCGACCACCAGACGCAAATGCGCGTTGGTAGCGGTATCAGCACCGTTGCGTGCGGCAATGGTGATTTCTTTCACCAGTTTGCCGAAGATCTTGCCCTTTGCGTTGGCAGCCGCTTCTTTGTGTTTAACCTTCCACTGTGCGCCCATTACTCACTCTCTTGTCTGACGCGCCGAGACATCTGCCGGCCGGCGCTGTGGCGCAAGTTTATACGGCCTAAACCGGCTGATCGACCAAAAAATTCACCCCGCCGGATCGACATTTTCACAGTGTGTTGTAGGGCTTTTCTGAAATAGCGGCTCGCAAGCACCGTTCCCTCCCGCGGTTTCGTACCCTCTGGGCCTCTGTTTCTGCCAGTAGGAGGCGCGATGCGCAACGACATGGAAAGTCCCTTCAGCCTGACGCTCACGCAAAACGACTTGCAACTGCAAGTCTTGCGCTTCAATGGCCGCGAAGCCCTCAACCAGCCATACCGCTTTGACCTCGAACTGATCGGCCTGGCCCCACCGATAAACCCCGACCTGCTATTGGGGCATCCGGCGTTCCTGCGCCTGGACGGCGAGTCGGGCATCCATGGGATGATCCACAGCGTCAGCCTGAGTGCCTCGGCACCGCGGCGCATCGGCTATCGCGTGACGTTGGTTCCCTATCTGCTGCGATTGGAACAAGGTCAGCAGCGTCGGGTTTTCCATCGGCTCAGCGTGGTGCAACTGCTGCAACGCCTACTGGAAGACAACGCTCTGCCCGCCGACAGTTACCGTTTCGAGCTGCCCCATGGGCAATATCCGTGTCGCCCATTCTGCATCCAGTACGACGAAAGCGACCTGGCGCTCCTGCAACGGCTGTGTGAGGAAGAAGGTATTCATTACCACTTCGAACACACTCCCCAGGGCCACGTCCTGGTGTTTGCCGAAGACCCGAAGAGTTTCCCCGCGCGCCCCGTCGAACTGCCTCTGCGACCGAACGACAACTCGATACCGGCCATCAAGCGCTTGTATTTACGCCATCACGCGATGGTGCCTGGCGTGCCTGTCGGGTTCCGTGACCGGGCGGTGACCGAAACCGAGGCCCAGGCGGCGAATCACCCCCTCGAGCAGATCGACCATGAGGCCATGCACGGCGACCCGGCCCTGACTCACCGTTACCAAGCCGGACGCCGCCATCTGGAACGGTTGCGCTGTCGACAACGGGAAATCCATGGCCACAGTGATCAACCGGCCCTGCACAGCGGCGACATCGTGCAGATCTGCGAACACCCGGTGTCCACCTTCAACGATCAATGGCTGATCACCGAGGTCCAGCATCGCGGGCGGCAGTTTTCGATCCTTGAACCGGACCTGCCCACCACACCGTCGGCCCGTAACTACCGCAACCGGTTCACCGCCATTCCCTGGTCCACCGTGTTCAGGCCGGCCCTCAAGCATCCCAAACCGTCCATTCCCGGGTATCACCTGGCCCATGTGCTCGGTCGCACCGGCCAGCCGGCCCCGTTCGATGAGCGCGGCCAAGTGAGTGTCAGCCTCTGGGCACCGGACCAGGAAGGCATCACGCTGCCCGTGTCGCGACTGACGCTGGGCGACAGCCCTCCCCTGATGGCCGGCAGCGAAGTGCTGGTGAGCTTTCTCGATGGCGACCCCGACCGACCGGTGCTGTGCCCAGGGGCGGTCGATATCGACGCAGGACCCGCCGCCCCACCGAAACCGTCCCCTGGCAATCACGATGCCGGGCTGCTGTTGGACTGGCTGCTGAACCCACCAGACTTCACACCCTGATCCTGCCCTTTGGCTTCTTGCCGGCAAACCTGATCTGGCTCATGCAAACCCAGCGAAACGGGCTTACAGTAAAGGCACGCCGCGCTAGACGGCGCTTTACCCTGATGTTGGAGATACCCGCGATGCCCTGGAAAAACTCGGAAAACCGCTACAGTACCGTCACGGTAACCTTGCATTGGCTGATGCTGGTCCTGCTGGCCGTGGTTTATGCCTGCATTGAGTTGCGGGGAATTTTTCCCAAGGGCAGCGGCGGCCGGACATTGATCAAGGAAGCGCATTTCATGCTCGGCCTGACGGTGTTCGTGCTGGTCTGGCTGCGCCTGTTCGCCCGCAGCATGGGCAAGGCACCGGCGATTTTCCCGGCATCGCCAGCCTGGCAAACCGTCCTCGCTCGCCTGATGCACTGGGCACTGTACCTGTTCATGATCGCCATGCCGCTGCTGGGCTGGCTGATCACCAGCGCCGAAGGGCACCAAGTGATGTTCTACGGTTTCGATCTGCCGTTGCCCATCAATCAAGACAAGGAGTTCGCCAAGCAACTGGAAGGCTGGCACGTGCTGGGCGGTACCATCGGCTATTGGTTGATTGGCCTGCATGCCTTGGCGGGGCTGTATCACCACTACGTGGTAAGGGACAACACGCTGCTGCGGATGATGCCCAAACGCGGCTGATTGCCCGTCAATCGAACCCTCGGCGGCCTTGCAAACCGCCGGTGTGGACAAAGACCAGGCGCATACCGGGGGCAAAGTCCCCCGCCTCGACCCGCGCCTTGAGCACCATCAAGGCCTTGCCGGTGTACAACGGCTCCAGTTCGATGGCCGTCGTGGTTTCGATGAAGGCCGTGAGCTCGGCATCGACCCGGGCGAACCCGCCACGGCTGCCGTCGAACAACTCATGACGCGGGCTGCAAAGCCCCGCTTCCCCCACGATGCGCTCGACCTGCCGGGCCACGCCATGGTCCGGGGGCACGGCCAGCACGCCGTAGACCGGGCGCTCGCCCGCTTCGGCCAGCACCAGTCCGGCCAGCGACGTCCCGGTGCCGCAGGCCAACCACCAGCCGTGATAATCCGCCCATCCCAGCGCCGCCAGTTGTTCACGGACACTGGCCACCCACGTCATGCAACCTTGCGCCCCAGGCAATCCCGAACCGCCCTCGGGCACCGGATGCAAATGTGGATAGCGAATCTGCCACGGCTCCCAGAAATCCGCGGCGTGCCGCTCTCGGTATCCGCCATACCCCAACCAGTGCAGGTCCATGCCAAACGCTTTGAGGTCGCGCACCGTCGGCGTGTCCTGGGGATGACCGCGCAACAGCCCGGCCGTGGGAAAGTCGAAGCGCTTGCCGGCCGCCGCCAACGCATGCAAATGGTTGGAATAGGCACCGCCCAGGCTCATGACCCCTTGGGCACCGGCCTCATGGGCGGCGCTCAGATGATGGGCCAGCTTGAACCACTTGTTGCCGCTGATCAGCGGATCGATCCGGTCCAGGCGCAACACCGCCACTTCGACACCGGCACGGGCGAGCCAGTCCAGGTGAAGGGGTTCGAGTCGGGGCTGGGGATGCCAGTCGAGGGCGGAAAGCAGCATGGCGGCAGGCCGGGTGGAAACAGGCCGGTATCTTAACAGCTTGGTGGCAGGTGACTTCAGGTTCACCCCTCCCCACTGTGGGAGCGAGCTTGCTCGCGATAGCGGCAGATCAGCCAACATCCATGCAACCGACTCACCGCATTCGCGAGCAAGCTCGCTCCCACAAGGGTTTTCCTGGGATTGAGCCTTACAACTGCGCCGCCAACCGCGAACCCTGGTTGATCGCCCGCTTGGCATCCAGTTCCGCCGCCACGTCGGCACCGCCAATGAGGTGAACGGTCTGCCCCGCCGCTTCCAGGCCTTCCTGCAACTCGCGCAGCGGATCCTGGCCGGCGCAGATCACGATGTTATCCACGGCCAGCACTTGCGGCTCGCCGGTTTCGCCGATGCGAATGTGCAGTCCGTCATCGTCGATCTTCAGGTATTCGACGCTGTTGAGCATCTGCACCTGCTTGTTCTTCAGGCCCGTGCGATGGATCCAGCCGGTGGTCTTGCCCAGGCCGTCACCGACCTTCGAGGTCTTGCGTTGCAGCAGGAACACCTGGCGCGCCGGTGCATGGGGTTCAGCCTTGATCCCGGCCACGCCGCCGCGGGCCTCAAGGTGGGTGTCGATGCCCCACTCCTTCCAGAACGCCTCACGGTCCTGGCTGGTGGCGACGCCCTGGTGAACCAGGAACTCCGACACGTCGAAGCCAATACCGCCGGCACCGATCACCGCGACGCTGCGGCCCACCGGCTTGCGCTCGAGGATCACGTCCAGATAGCTCAAGACCTTGGCATGCTCCACCCCGGGAATCGCCGGTACGCGTGGGGCGATGCCGGTGGCGAGGATGATCTCGTCGTAACCGCCAGCCACTAATTGCGCCACATCCACCCGGGTGTCGAGGCACAGCTCGACATGGCTGGTCTGCAATTTGCGCTTGAAGTAGCGCAGGGTTTCGAAAAACTCTTCCTTGCCCGGCACACGCTTGGCGATGTTGAACTGACCACCGATTTCACTGGCCGAATCGAACAGCGTCACCTGGTGCCCACGCTCGGCCGCCACCGTGGCCGCGGACAACCCGGCGGGGCCTGCACCGACCACGGCGATTTTCTTCACCTGGGTCACCGGCAGGTAGTTCAGCTCGGTTTCATGGCAGGCCCGTGGGTTGACCAGGCAGGTGGTGAGCTTGCCGCCAAAGGTGTGGTCCAGGCACGCCTGGTTGCAGCCGATGCAGGTGTTGATTTCATCGCTGCGACCGGCAGCGGCCTTGTTGACGAACTCTGGATCGGCCAGGAACGGCCGCGCCATGGAGACCATGTCGGCATCGCCTTCGGCCAGGATCTGCTCGGCCACTTCCGGGGTGTTGATGCGGTTGGTGGTGATCAGCGGGATACTCACCGAACCGCGCAGCTTGGCCGTGACTTTGCTGAACGCCGCCCGCGGAACCTTGGTGGCGATGGTGGGAATTCGTGCTTCGTGCCAACCGATACCGGTGTTGATGATCGTCGCGCCGGCCTGCTCGATGGCCTTGGCCAAGTGGACGATTTCGTCCCAGGTGCTGCCGCCGTCCACCAGATCGAGCATCGACAGGCGAAAGATGATGATGAAATTCGGGCCCACCGCTTCGCGCACCCGACGGACGATTTCCACCGGCAGACGCATGCGGTTTTCATAGCTGCCGCCCCAACGGTCGGTGCGGTGGTTAGTGTGGGCCGCCAGGAACTGGTTAATGAAATAACCTTCCGACCCCATGATCTCCACGCCGTCGTATTCGGCCTTCTGGGCCAGGACCGAGCACGTGACGAAATCGCTGATCTGCTTCTCGATACCCTCCTCGTCCAGTGCCTTGGGCTTGAACGGGTTGATCGGCGCCTGGATCGCGCTCGGTGCCACTTGCTTGGGGCTGTAGGCATAGCGCCCGGCGTGAAGAATCTGCATGCAGATCTTGCCACCGGCCTCGTGCACGGCCCGGGTCACGATCCGGTGCTTGAGCGCCTCTTCTTCCGTGGTCAGCTTGGCCGCGCCGGAGTAGACACCGCCCTCGTCGTTCGGCCCGATCCCGCCGGTGACCATCAGGCCCACGCCGCCCCGGGCGCGCTCGGCAAAATACGCCGCCATGCGTTCGAAGCCGCCGGGTTTCTCTTCCAGGCCGGTGTGCATCGAGCCCATCAGGGTACGGTTGCGCAACGTGGTGAAACCCAGGTCCAGCGGGGCCAGCAGATGCGGGTAATGGGAGGCGGTCATCGGTAACTCCACAACGGGCGATCACGGAAAAAGCGCAAGCTCTGCGGCTTGCGTCTGTCATGACCCACAGCGTAAGAGTCCGGATGCAGGCGCTCAATGACCGTAACTGACAAGTTAATGATCCAAATGTGCAGAGCGCCGATCAGCTGGGCGTGACTCTCAGCGCAATGCACCAGTCCTATCAACGCTGGCCCAGGTGCTCAATCCTGAAATAACCCTAATAACACGGTCGCCTCCCATGCATCCCCAACGAAAAATGCTGCACAACGAGTTGCACGCCCGCCCGTCGCTGTATTTCGACGAACCGGCTCACGTCTTTCACTTGGCGTTTCTGGGCGACAACGCCCAGTGCGACGCGCTGCTCGAGCGACTGTGCCCTGATACCGTCACCGCGCAGGCCGCACAAGGCATCACCCGCCTGGAAGGACATCCGCTGAAGTGGGAACGCCACGCCGAGTTCTTCACCCTGACCCTGGTCGTGCCGGCCAGCAGCAATGAGTTGCAATGGACGACGCTGCCGGAAAGCCTTGCCCGGGGGATCGAAGGTCACGCCCAGCACCTCATCAATGCCGTTCAGGTGGTGGTGCGCGCAGAAGCTGGTCTCGACCTGCCCAGCTACAGTTTCAGGGATCCTTGCGGTTCATGCGTGGGTGGTGGCGATGCCGTGGTCTGGAGCGATTTTCGCCTGACCGAGGACGGCACCAATCGCCTGCTGTTCATCAACCGACGACTCAACGCGTATCGCCAGGGGCGCATGATCCGGCGCCTGCTGGAAATCGAGACCTATCGCATGATGGCGTCCTTGTCGCTCAATATCGCCAAGGCACTGGACCCGCAACTGAACGAATTCGATCGCACCCTGGTGAGCCTGTCCGAACGCAACGCCAATGCCAGCGGCGTACATGCCAAGGCCCTGCTGGAGGATATCGCCCTGCTGTCGCGCCAGGTGGTCAGCAGCACGGTCAGGAATCGCCACCGTTTCAGCGCGACCCGCGCCTACGCACAATTGGTGTTCGAACGCTTGGGGGAGTTGCGTGAAAGTCACCTGGGGGATTGCCAGCGACTGGGCGTGTTCATCGAACGGCGTTTCAAACCCACGGTGCGTTATTGCGCAGCCACCGAACAGCGCCTCGAACAACTGGCGATGAGCGTCGCCAACCTGGGTGATCTGCTGCAAGCCCGCGTGCAAGTGGAGATGGAAGACCAGAACGCCGAGATCCTGCGCAGCCTCAATGCCCGTGCCGATGCACAGATCAAGATCCAGCGTGCGGTGGAAGGCCTGTCGATCATTGCCATCACCTACTACCTGATCAACCTGTTCAAGTTGGTCTACAGCGGGTTGCATACCTTGGGCGCAAACCTCTCGGCCCGTGACGCGCTGCTGGGCATGACGCCGCCGGTGCTGTTGATCATGCTGCTGATTCTGATCCGAATCAGAAAGGCCAAAAGTCACTAGCGCGCCTTGCCAACACAGAGGGTGTCCAAGACGCCTTGGACACCCTCTGTGTGTGCTTGCCGTGCGTACAAATCAACGCCCGCCCTTCGCTAATCCCTTGTTTTACCGTACCCTGCCCCGTAGCTTCTGATGAAAAATCACGAACCTGCACACGGCCGCTGACTGTTCCCCCATGCGCAAATTTCTGTACCTGCTGTTTTCACTGGCCTTGATTGCCGCCCTGGTCACCTACGCACTGTGGACGACCGATCGTCCGGTGGGTCATTACCTATCAGACCTGCGTATCAACCTGGCGGTCGACCAGGGCACGCCCGCCGACCGCGGCAATCTGCTGGGCATCCAGCCCGAACTGTTCCCCACCGACTACCAGAGCCCCGAGCGCCTGCACCGCAAACTGGCGGCCTACCTACAGGCGGCTCGCGACCAGGGTTTTCTCAATGCCAAGACCGTGGTGGTCCTGCCCGAGCACATCGGCACCTGGCTGATGGTCGGTGGCGAAAAAGACGAGTTGTACCAGGCCACCACCCTGAAGGAAGCCATGCACTGGCTGGCGGTCAGCAATCCGCTGGCGTTTATCCAGGCGCTCGTCAGCGCTCAAGGCGATAACCGCCTGGAGGATGCCTACCTGCGCATGAAGGCCGATAACATGGCCCGCGACTATCAAGCGCTGTTTGGCGGACTGGCCAAGGAGTTCGGCATCACCCTGGTGGCCGGCTCCATCGTGCTGCCCGAGCCCAGCGTCAGCGACGGCGAGCTGAAGATTGGCCGCGGCGCGTTGTACAACAGCAGCCTGGTGTTCAGCAGCGATGGCCGGCCGATCGGCCAACCGCAACGCCAACGACATCCGGTATTCGAACAGCAGGATGTGCTGGGCGCCGACCATCCGGTCCCCCCGCTCGTCATCGACACCCCTGCCGGGCGCCTGGGCGTGCTGATTGGCAGCGACAGCTGGTACCCGCTCCACTACCGGCAGCTCAACGAACAGGGGGCGCAACTGATCGCGGTGCCCGCCTTCGTCATCGGTCGCGGCGCCTGGGAAAAACCCTGGAGCGGTTATAAAGGCCTGTCCACACCGAGCGAAGTGAGCCTCAAGCCCGGTGAAGTGAGCGAGGGGCAAGCCTGGCATCGCCTGACACTGACCGGCCAATTGCCCATTAGCCAGGCCCGGGGCGGTGTCAGCGTATTCCTGCGTGGCCAGTTCTGGGACAGCGGCAGCGCCGGCCAGAGTTTCATCAGCCACAACGGCCAGCACTTCCCCGATGGCGAAGCCCGGGGCGCGCGCCTGCTTAACCTGTGGTTATGACCATGAAGCCGCAGCCGATGCGCCTGGGGGACCTGTCAGTAGGCTTCGTCCACAGCCTGGCTGAGGCAATTGCCAGCCATGGGCAAGACCCCAAGCCTCTGCTGGAGCAGTACGGCCTCGATGCCGCGCGCCTGGCCGAGCCCGGCGCACGCCTGTCGATCCCACGCTACATGCGCCTGGGCCACGCCGCGATTCAACAGACCCGGGACCCGGCCCTGGGCCTGCGCATGGGCCAGCTCGGGCGCTTGAGCCAGGCCGGACTGGCGGGCGTTACCGCTGCCCAGGCGCCGACCGTGCGCGAGGCGGCCCGCTGCATGATCCGCTTCGAGCCGCTGTATGGCTCCAACTACCGCGGCCAATCGAGTTTTCATGAGGATGCCCGCGGCGCTTGGCTACGGTTCTATTCCATCAGCCCGTACAACGCCTACAACCGCTTCGTGGTGGATTCGATCATCGCCGGCTGGCTGGCCCAACTGTCCAGTGTCAGCGGCATCGCGCTGCGGCCCGAACGCATCGAAATCGAATTCGAGGAACCGGCGTACCTGGAGGCTTACCGCACGCTCGGAGACTGCCCGATCCAGTTTGGCGCCGAACAGAATCAACTGCGACTGGGCCTGGACAGCCTCGCCCAGCGCAACCCACAGCATTGCCCCAGCACCTGGCACCACCTGGTTCAATTGTGTGAACGGGAACTGGAACAACTGACGCGCACCCGCAGTCTGCGTGAGCGCATCATCCAACTGCTGGGACCGTTGCTCAGCGGAGGCCGGGAACCCGACCTGGAAGAAGTGGCGGCCCGCCTGAAACTGCCGACGTGGACCCTGCGGCGCAAGCTGGCCGAGGAAGGCACGCAATTTCGCGCCATCCTCAACGACACCCGCCGCGACCTGGCCATGACCTACATACGCGATACCGAACTGGCGTTCGGCGAAATCGCCTATTTGTTGGGGTTTGCCTCAGCCGAGGCCTTTCAACGAGCCTTCAAGCGCTGGAACGACCAGACGCCTGGGGAATTTCGTCGCAGTCACAGAGGGCGTTGAGCTTCAAG
Organism: Pseudomonas sp. R151218B TE3479; assembly: GCF_053629195.1. Classification (NCBI taxonomy): domain Bacteria; kingdom Pseudomonadati; phylum Pseudomonadota; class Gammaproteobacteria; order Pseudomonadales; family Pseudomonadaceae; genus Pseudomonas; species Pseudomonas sp. R151218B TE3479. Next base: position 3,215,790 of record NZ_JBRJHV010000001.1, on the reverse strand, counting down.
CGCTAGCTTGCTCTCACAACTCCGTTGCATCTTCGGCGGGTTCCAGCGGGTCCAGTTCATAGGCCTGGTATTCCAGCAGCTCTTCCTGATAATCGTCCATTACGTGTCCTTCCCCTGTCATTGAATCCAATGCCTGATGGCGCTGGCATCAGCATAAAGCTGCTTTATGAACAAAACATGAAGCAAAGGCTTCATGAATTAAACGTAGCACAGGGTCGGGAAATTACCGCGTGAAGTGTGACAGGGCGTAACACCCTGCCACGGGGCTCTCAGGAAGCCGGAAGCGGCTGGATCGGCTCGCTCGGGGCCGGTAACGAGCTGGACGGTGGTGGTGGCGGTGTCACGGTTTCCGACGTCGGCGCGGACTCGAACGACTCTGGCGCAATCGGCGCTGGCTCGCTCGGCGGTGCGACGGGCTCCGACACCGCAGGGGCGGTTTCGACAGGGGCCGGCGCAGCCTCCCCTACCGGCGTGACCGCGGCGGGCGCAGGCGCAACCGGCTCCGACGCAGGTGCTGCAGCTGGAGCCGGAGCCGGCATCAAGGCGGCCGGCTCAACCTTGGTTTCCGGGACGCCCAGCTCCGTTTTTGGCTTATCGGTATTCTCAGCCTTCTCGGCAGTTTTCTTCGCTTCGGGGGGCAGGAACAGCTCCACCAAGGCAAAGAAACGCTCATAGAACTTGGCCGCCGACACGGTTTCGCTGGCGACCTTGACCATCGAATCATCCGAAGAGCCGATAGGCATCGACACCGAACCCAGCACGCCCACACCCAGGCTGGCGGAGTTGTTGGTTTTCTTCAGGGCATAACGGTCCTGCAAGGCGTTGGCGAACATGGTCGCACGGTGTCCGGCACCGCCGTCCTCGGCACAGACCAGGTTGAAACTGATCTCCATGTGGGTCTCGCCGGTCTGCTGGAAACTCTTGTGGCCACTGACCAGCTTCGGATCGCTGCTGGTGATGATGTAGCCCTGGCTGAGCAACGCACGGCGTCCGGCCTCGCAGGTCGCCGTGTCGCTCACTGCGTACGTGCGCGAGAACGTGCCGGAATCATCAAAGTTCTCGTGCTCGTAGATGGCGGCTTTCTTCGACGAGCAACCGGCTGCGGCGGCCAGCACCAATGCAAGCCCGACGGTGCGCATGTGAAATGATTTGAACATTGAACATCCTGAGAGAAACGGTCCGGGGCGTATTGTGCAACAGAACGCGACCTGGCAGCGTGGCTAATCTTGTTTCAAGGGGGTTACAAGTTTACTGGGGGTTGTTTGCAGGAAAAAGACACTAATCCGGTAGATCGACGAACACCCGCTTTTGGGCAACAAGCAGATACAAAAACCTTGGCGTTTTGGCCCGATGCCGCTCAGTTGAGCCGTTGCCGAAGAAATGGATACCCCCCCAAAAAACCAAAAAAAACGGCGCTTCCCATTTCTGAAGAAGCGCCGTTTTTAAGTCAGCTGCATCACAGCCAGGTTTGAAAAAACATCAAGCGATTAGAAACGCTTGATATCCGCCTGACTCTCCAACTGCTTGCGATAGGCCGCGAAGTCCTGCTGACCCACACGGGACGCAAGGTAACGACGATACTCCGCTTTCTCTTCGTCAGTCGGTGCCGCCGCTTCGTTCACGCCGTTCAGACGCACGATCACCAGGCTGCCGTCAGGCAAGGTCACGCTGCTGAACGTCGGCTTGTCCTTGGACTCAGGCTTGGGCATGCGGAACAGTGCTTGCAGCACCGCCGGGTCGATGCCTTCCTGGTTGCGGGTGGCCGCCTCGGTGGCTTTCCAGCCTTGGCCGTCAACCGGTTTGTCCAATGCTGTCTTGCCGTCGCGCAGGCTAGCGATCAGCTCGTCGGCGCGGGTCTTGGCCGCTGCGCTAGCATGTTCCTTGGCCAGTTGAGCACGAATCGGCCCGGCCACTTTTTCCAGCGGCAATTGCTCAGGCTTGCGGTGCTCCTTGGCACGCAGCACCACGACGGTTTCCGGGTCCAGCTCGATGGCGGTGCTGTTGGCACCTTCATCCAGCACTTCCGGGCTGAACGCGGCAGTGACCACGGCGCGATTGGCCGCAATCCCTTCACCGCCTTCACGACCGAACGGGGCCGATGTGTGAACGGTCAGCTTCAGGTCCTGGGCCGGCTGCGCCAGATCGGACGCTTCGAACGAGGCATCCTCCAGTTGCTTGGTCGCCTCCACGAAGCGCTGCTCCACCTGCTGAGTCTTCAGTTCGCGAGTCAGCTTGTCCTTGAGGCTGGCAAAGGTCGGGACTTCAGGCGCTTCGACACCCAGCAGCTTGATCAGGTGCAGGCCGAAATCGGTGCGGACCGGTGCTGAGACCTGGTCCTTGCTCAAAGCGTACAAGGCCTTTTCGAATTCCGGATCGTAGACGCCTGGGCCGGCATAGCCGAGATCGCCGCCGTTGTTCGCCGAACCCGGATCCTGGGAAAACTCCTTCGCCAGGGCTTCAAACGACTCGCCTTTGGCCAGGCGAGCCTGGATCTCTTCGATCTTCGCCTTGGCCTGGGCTTCGGTCACCTTGTCGTTCACTTCGATCAGGATGTGCGCAGCGCGACGCTGTTCGGACAGGTTGGCGATTTCTTTCTGATAGGCCGCTTGCAGGTCTTCGTCCTTGACGCTGACCTGATCGAAGAAAGAGGCTTTCTTCAGCTCGAGGTAATCGATGACCACCTGGTCAGGCGTCATGAATTCCTTGGCGTGTTGGTCGTAGTAAGCCTTGACCTCATCATCGGTCAGCTTGACCGACGCAGGATCGGCCTTGATGTTCAAGGTGGCGAAATCACGGGTCTGCTTTTCCAGGCGCGCGAATGCCAACACTTGGGCATCGGTGACAAAACCGCTGCCCGCCAGGCCGGCGCGCAACTGACCGATCAGCATTTCCTGAGCCAGCATCTGGCGGAATTGCATACGGCTGTAACCCAGCTGGCGGATCACCTGATCAAAACGCTCGGCGCTGAATTTGCCATCGACCTGGAACTCAGGCGTTTGCAGGATGACTTGATCAAGCGCAGCTTCCGAGAAAGCGAATTTCGCATCGTGCGCGCCTTGCAGCAGCAACTTGCGATCGATCAGGCCCTTGAGCGCCGAATCGCGCAGCATTTTTTCGTCCAGCAGGGAAGCGTCGAAATCCTTGCCCAACTGTTGCATGAGCTGACGGCGTTGCATGTCGACCGCCTGGCTCAGCTCGTTCTGGCTGATTTTTTCGCCGTTGACCTTGGCCGCGTCATTGCTGTTGGTGGTGGCTTGAAAAATGGCATCGAAACCGGTCAACGCCATCAATGCGACGATGACCCCGATGATGGTCTTGGCAATCCAGCCTTGTGAATTGTCCCTGATATTCTGCAGCATGCGTCCCCCAGAAACGGTTGAACTTCAAATTTAGGCAACCGTGGAGCGTGGGTAGAATCCGGATAGAAGAAAGGCGCATCCGAGGATGCGCCTTCTCGTAACTGGCGGAGCGGACCGGGCTCGAACCTGCAAGCCCTGGCGTCACAAACCGGTAGCAACCGGTCGCATTACCGCTCCGCTGCCAAGCCAGGCATGACCCCGACCCGGATAAACTCAATGAAACCTTAGTTAACGGCTTCTTTCAGCGCTTTACCAGCTTTGAAACCTGGCTTTTTGGCAGCAGGAATCTCCAGCGTCTTGCCGGTCTGCGGGTTGCGACCGGTACGAGCTGGGCGATCAGTCACGGAGAAGGTGCCGAAACCAACCAGAACAACGGAGTCGCCAGCCTTGAGAGCGCCAGTGACGGATTCGATTACAGCGTCCAGCGCACGGCCAGCAGCAGCTTTCGGGATATCAGCGGATGCAGCGATAGCATCAATCAGTTCCGACTTGTTCACTCTAAGTCCCCTTATATCTATTTGAGATGATTCTAAGTTTTTTTGGTGAAAGCAAAAACGAGTGCTGAATGGCCTGCAGACACTTAAGAGCCGCTTTATAACAAGGGCTCTAAAAAACTGTCAAGGAAGGCCCCCCAGACAAATGCGTATTAATGCGTGCTAATTCTTTCCTTAGAGTCAGACTCTCGCTTTTCTTCCTTTGCGACAATCTCCGGAGCCACATCCGGCAAGGGCTCCGGCGCGTATTGCAGCGCAATTTGCAGGACTTCGTCAATCCATTTAACCGGTTTGATCTGAAGATCTTGCTTGATGTTGTCAGGAATTTCCTTCAGATCGCGGACATTCTCTTCAGGAATGATCACGATCTTGATCCCGCCACGGTGTGCCGCCAGCAGTTTTTCCTTCAGGCCGCCAATCGCCAGGACCTGGCCGCGCAGCGTGATTTCACCCGTCATGGCGACGTCGGCGCGCACCGGTATGCCGGTCAATGCCGAGACCAGCGCAGTGCACATGCCTACGCCGGCGCTTGGGCCGTCCTTGGGCGTAGCCCCTTCAGGCATGTGGATGTGCGTGTCGCGCTTTTCATGGAAGTCCAGGGGAATGCCCAGGCTCCGGGCACGACTGCGCACCACCGTCAGCGCTGCGGTGATCGACTCGACCATCACGTCGCCCAGGGAACCGGTCTTGATCAGTTGCCCCTTGCCCGGCACCACGGCCGCTTCGATGGTCAGCAATTCACCGCCGACCTGAGTCCACGCCAGGCCAGTCACCTGGCCGATCTGGTCCTGCTGCTCGGCCAGGCCGTAGCGGAACTTGCGCACACCCAGGAAGTGCTCCAGCAGGTCCGCAGTGACCTTGACCGCGAAGCGTTTTTCCAGGGCATGTTCCTTGACCGCCTTGCGGCAGACCTTGGCAATCTGTCGCTCCAGGCCACGCACGCCCGCTTCGCGAGTGTAGTAGCGGATGATGTCGCGAATCGCTTCCTCGTCGAATTCCAGCTCGCCTTTTTTCAGGCCGTTGGCCTGGATCTGCTTGGGCGAAAGGTACTTCACGGCGATGTTGATCTTCTCGTCTTCGGTGTAGCCCGGCAGACGAATCACCTCCATCCGGTCCAGCAATGCCGGCGGAATGTTCATGGAGTTGGAGGTGCAGAGGAACATCACGTCCGACAGGTCGTAGTCGACCTCGAGGTAGTGATCGTTGAAGTTGTGATTCTGCTCAGGATCGAGCACTTCGAGCAACGCAGAGGCGGGATCGCCGCGCATGTCGCTGCCCATCTTGTCGATTTCGTCCAAAAGGAACAGCGGATTGCGCACGCCGACCTTTGTCATTTTTTGAATCAATCTTCCTGGCATCGAACCGATGTAGGTCCGGCGATGACCACGAATTTCCGCCTCGTCACGCACGCCACCCAAGGCCATGCGGACGAATTTGCGGTTGGTCGCATGGGCAATCGACTCCGCGAGGGAGGTTTTACCGACCCCGGGAGGACCGACCAGGCACAGGACCGGGCCGCGAATCTTTTTCACGCGTTTCTGTACGGCGAGATACTCAAGGATGCGTTCCTTGACCTCTTCCAGGCCGTAATGGTCGGCGTCGAGGATGTCTTCGGCGCGTGCCAGGTCCAGACGCACCTTGCTCTGGGCTTTCCACGGCACCTGGACCAGCCAGTCGATGTAGGAGCGCACCACGGTGGCCTCGGCAGACATCGGCGACATTTGCTTGAGCTTGTTCAACTCAGCCTGAGCCTTGGCCAAGGCATCCTTGGGCAAGCCAGCGGCATCGATGCGCTTTTTCAGCTCTTCGATTTCGTTGTGACCTTCGTCGCCATCGCCCAGCTCTTTCTGAATGGCCTTCATCTGCTCGTTCAGGTAGTACTCGCGCTGGCTGCGCTCCATCTGCTTCTTGACGCGACCGCGAATGCGCTTCTCGACCTGCAACAGATCGATCTCGCCGTCGAGCAATGCCAGCACGTGCTCGACACGGGCCGACAGGTCGATGATCTCGAGGATTTCCTGCTTCTGCTCGATCTTGAGGGCCATGTGGGCCGCCATCGTATCGACCAGCCGCCCAGGCTCGTCGATGCTGTTGAGCGACGACAGGACCTCTGCAGGCACCTTCTTGCCCAGTTGCACGTATTGTTCGAACTGTGACAGCAGGCTGCGGACAAATACCTCTGATTCACGCTCGGGCGCATTGACTTCTTCGATCAGCGACACTTCGGCCCGGCAATGGCCGTCCACTTCGCTGAAACGTTCGACAGTACCGCGCTGCTCGCCTTCGACCAGGACCTTGACGGTACCGTCGGGCAACTTGAGCAATTGCAGAACCGTTGCAATCGTACCTACGCGATACAGTGCATCTTCGCCGGGATCATCGTCGGCTGGATTTCTCTGAGCCAGCAGAAGAATCTGCTTGTCACCCGTCATCGCAGCCTCGAGGGCTTCGATGGACTTCTCGCGCCCCACGAACAGCGGGATAACCATGTGCGGATACACCACGACATCGCGCAATGGCAGGAGAGGCAATTCGATGGTTGTCTTCATGATTTCGCCTCTACGGCGGCCCTAGGGCCGGAAACAGATGGAAGTAAGCTTGAAACCAAGATGGGGGCAGCCTTGAAAAAAAACAAGCGCTAAGACACGTCTAAAACACGCTAAAAGCAAAGGGGCCCGAAGGCCCCTTCTTTATTCCGGCAGCGGGACGCTTATGCGTCCGGTGCGGCCTTGGCAGCCGGCTCACTGTTTTCATAGATATACAGTGGCTTGGACTTGCCTTCTATAACGCTTTCGTCGATCACGACTTTACTCACCTCGGACTGCGAGGGGATTTCATACATCGTGTCGAGCAATACGCCTTCGAGAATCGAGCGCAACCCACGGGCACCGGTCTTACGCTCCAGGGCACGTTTGGCGACCGATTTCAGCGCGTCGGAACGGAATTCCAGGTCTACACCTTCCATTTCGAACAGCTTGGCATACTGCTTGGTCAGGGCGTTTTTCGGCTCGGTCAGAATCTGCATCAACGCCGCTTCATCCAACTCATCCAGCGTCGCCAGGACTGGCAGACGACCGACGAATTCCGGGATCAGACCGAACTTGACCAGATCGTCAGGCTCGACTTCACGCAGGGACTCACCGACCTTCTTGCCCTCTTCCTTGCTGCGTACTTCGGCATTGAAACCGATGCCACCACGGGTGGAACGGTTTTGAATAACCTTTTCCAGCCCGGAGAACGCACCACCGCAGATGAACAGGATGTTACGGGTGTCGACCTGCAGGAATTCCTGCTGCGGATGCTTGCGACCACCTTGGGGTGGAACGGAAGCGACCGTGCCTTCGATCAACTTGAGCAAGGCCTGCTGCACGCCTTCACCGGAAACATCCCGGGTGATGGACGGGTTGTCGGACTTGCGGGAAATCTTGTCGATTTCATCAATGTAGACAATACCCATCTGGGCTTTTTCCACATCGTAGTCGCACTTCTGCAACAACTTCTGAATGATGTTCTCGACGTCTTCACCTACATAACCCGCCTCGGTGAGGGTGGTTGCGTCGGCGATGGTGAACGGAACGTTCAGCAAACGAGCCAGGGTTTCGGCAAGCAGGGTCTTACCCGAGCCTGTCGGGCCGATCAGCAGGATGTTGCTCTTGCCGAGTTCGACCTCGTCATTCTTTTTGTCACGTTGGTTCAGGCGCTTGTAGTGGTTGTACACCGCTACGGCCAGTACCTTTTTCGCACGTTCCTGACCAATCACATACTGATCAAGGATGCCGCTGATTTCTTTAGGCGAAGGCAATTTATGCGCGCTGCTCTCGGCCTGGGCTTCCTGCACCTCCTCGCGGATGATGTCATTGCACAGGTCGACGCACTCGTCGCAAATGAAGACCGAGGGGCCGGCAATCAATTTGCGCACTTCATGCTGGCTTTTGCCACAGAAGGAGCAATAGAGCAGTTTGCCGTTGTCCTCGCCGTTGCGGGTGTCAGTCATTCGATCGATCCAAATCCGATAGGCTTGCAACACAAGATGAAGGCAATTGCGGGCTTTTTCAAGCCCGCAGGCGGCCGGTCATCCCAACCACCTGCATTTTGAGCGGCTTAGGCAGGCATTTGACGCTTGTTGATCACAGAGTCGATCAGGCCGTATTCGGCTGCACGCTCGGCGCTCATGAAGTTGTCACGCTCGGTGTCGCGCTCAATGGTTTCGAGGCTCTGGCCGGTGTGATGGGCGAGCAACGAATTCAGGCGCGAACGAATGTGGAGGATTTCCTTGGCATGGATGTCGATATCCGACGCCTGGCCCTGGAAGCCGCCCAATGGCTGGTGAATCATCATCCGCGAGTTAGGCAGGCAGTGACGCTTGCCCGCTGCGCCGCCGGCGAGCAGGAAGGCACCCATGCTGCAGGCCTGGCCGATGCAGATGGTGGAGACGTCAGGCTTGATGAACTGCATGGTGTCGTAGATCGACATGCCCGCAGTCACCGAACCGCCAGGTGAGTTGATGTACAGATGGATATCCTTGTCCGGGTTTTCCGCTTCAAGGAACAACAGCTGCGCCGCGACCAGGTTGGCCATGTAGTCTTCAACGGGGCCGATCAGGAAGATGACGCGTTCCTTGAGCAGGCGCGAGTAGATGTCATAGGCACGTTCGCCGCGGGCGGACTGCTCGATAACCATCGGGACCAGGCCGCCTGCGGCCTGGATGTCAGAGCTCTGCTGATAAAAAGAATTGCGGGACATGTCTCGCAGTCACTCCCAAATAGTTATGTCTTGAATACGCATAAGCCAGCGCGAAGGCTGGCTTATGGGTGTTTATTTCTTACCGCAGAACCATCAATCGGCTTGTGGAGCTTCCACCGGCTTGACCGCTTCTTCGTAAGAGACCGCTTTATCGGTCACGCTAGCTTTCTGCAGAACAGTATCCACAACTTGTTCTTCCAGCACAACCGAACGGACTTCGTTCAGTTGCTGGTCGTTCTTGTAGTACCAGGACACGACTTGCTCAGGCTCTTGATAGGCCGAGGCCATTTCCTGGATCAACTCGCGAACGCGGGCTTCGTCAGGCTTGAGCTCGAACTGCTTGACCACCTCGGCAACGATCAGGCCCAGCACGACGCGGCGCTTGGCTTGTTCTTCGAACAGCTCTGCCGGCAGTTGGTCCGGCTTGATGTTGCCGCCGAACTGCTGCACAGCCTGCACGCGCAGACGGTTCACTTCGTTGTCCAGCAGGGCCTTTGGCACTTCGATCGGGTTGGAAGCCAGCAGACCGTCCATGACCTGGTTCTTGACCTTGGACTTGATGGCCTGGCGCAGCTCGCGCTCCATGTTCTTGCGAACTTCGGCGCGGAAACCTTCCAGACCGGTTTCCTTGATGCCGAACTGAGCGAAGAACTCTTCGTTCAGCTCAGGCAGTTTCGGCTCGGAAACGCTGTTGACGGTCACGGTGAACTCGGCGGCTTTGCCAGCCAGGTCCAGATTCTGGTAATCCTCGGGGAAGGTCACGTTCAGAACGCGCTCTTCACCAGCCTTGGCGCCAACCAGGCCGTCTTCGAAGCCAGGAATCATGCGACCGGAGCCCAGCACCAGCTGGGTGGCCTTGGCGGAACCGCCAGCGAACACTTCACCGTCGACCTTGCCGACGAAATCGATGTTCAGCTGGTCTTCGTTCTGGGCAGCACGCTCGGTCACTTCGAAACGGGTGTTCTGCTTGCGCAGGATGTCCAGCATCTTGTCCAGGTCGGCATCCGACACGTCAGCGCTCAGGCGCTCGACAGCGATGGACTCGAAACCGGCAACCGTGAACTCCGGGAACACTTCGAACGTGGCGACGAATTCCAGGTCCTTGCCTTTTTCCAGCACTTTAGGCTCGACGGACGGTGCGCCAGCCGGGTTCAGCTTCTGCTCGACGACCGCTTCGTAGAACGAAGACTGGATCACGTCGCCCACGGCTTCCTGACGCGCATCAGCTTCGTAACGCTGACGGATCACGCTCATTGGCACTTTGCCTGGGCGGAAACCTGGGATTTTGGCCTTTTGGGCAGTCTGCTGCAGACGCTTGTTGACCTGAGTCTCGATGCGCTCAGCCGGCACGGTGATGCTCATGCGGCGCTCAAGAGCAGAAGTATTTTCAACAGAAACTTGCATGGATATTCCTCGTTGCACAGACGTTGGCCGGGCGTTTCCGACCCCAGAATCAAGGGCATGCATTCTAGTAGGTCAAACTCAAGAAGTCACCCTACTGAAAACGCGCTGGAAACAGGCGCCGGATTTAGGCTGGGGCAAACGGTCATGCCCCACCCGGATTGCAAATACCGTCGATTCAGTCCAAGGCTCTGCGCCAACGCTTCTATATATAGAAGCGGCTTGTCCGGTCGCGCAGCGCCCCGCCCCACAAGGAGACCAACGGGCATACCGCGCATCATCACGAAACACATTCGCGACAAACCGACCGCTGCGCACAACCGCAAAAACAGTATCGACGCCAAACACAGAACCACTGGAAACAAAAACGGCGCAGCCCCTTTCAGGTACTGCGCCGTTTTCTGCTATTTAAATAGCCACTTGTATGGTGCGGACGGAGAGACTCGAACTCTCACACCTTGCGGCGCTGGAACCTAAATCCAGTGTGTCTACCAATTCCACCACATCCGCGTATCAAGCTTTTAAAGCAAAGGCGCCAGATTGTTAGATCTGGCGCCTTTCTAGAATATGGGGTGGACGATGGGGATCGAACCCACGACAACGGGAGTCACAATCCCGTGCTCTACCAACTGAGCTACGCCCACCATATTGCCTTGTTGCCTTACTTGTGCCAAAGCTGCCTAATTGGCGCACCCGGCAGGACTCGAACCTGCGACCATCCGCTTAGAAGGCGGATGCTCTATCCAGCTGAGCTACGGGCGCCTTTTTAATCTGTATTCTTGGACGATTACAAACTAAGTGCTTTCAGTTTTGCCGAGTTGAAACAACCAACTCCGCTCCACCTTCTTAACCAGTGCTAGGCTGTGCCCGACAAGTGCGACGAATGTTATAGACGGCCTGATAGGTCGTCAACTCTTTTTTAAAAAAAATTCATTTAATTAAAGGGGTTAGGGGAATTTGCAGACCAAGCGCCTTTGCCCTCACGCCCCGGCATGCGAGAATGCGTTCTCTTTTTTTCCCCTCTCGATGGTTAACCACGCGCAATGACTGCACAACTTATCGACGGCAAATCGATCGCCGCCAGCCTGCGCCAGCAGATCGCCCAACGAGTCACCGAGCGCCGCCAGCAAGGCCTGCGTACGCCCGGCCTTGCGGTGATCCTGGTCGGCAGCGATCCTGCCTCTCAGGTTTATGTCTCGCACAAGCGTAAAGACTGTGAAGAGGTCGGCTTCCTTTCCCAGGCCTACGACCTGCCTTCCGAAACCACCCAGCAAGCGTTGGCCGATCTGATCGATCGCCTGAACGACGACCCGAACATCGACGGCGTGCTGCTCCAGTTGCCGCTGCCTGAACACCTCGACGCCTCCAAGCTGCTGGAGCGTATCCGCCCGGACAAAGACGTCGACGGTTTCCATCCTTATAACGTCGGCCGCCTGGCCCAGCGTATCCCACTGCTTCGTCCCTGCACCCCCAAAGGCATCATGACCTTGCTGGAAAGCACTGGTGTGGACCTGTATGGCCTCGATGCCGTGGTGGTGGGGGCGTCCAACATCGTCGGCCGCCCGATGGCCATGGAGTTGCTGCTGGCCGGCTGCACCGTGACCGTGACCCATCGCTTCACCAAGGACCTGGCCGGCCATGTCGGCCGTGCCGATCTGGTGGTGGTGGCCGCCGGCAAACCCGGGCTGGTCAGGGGCGAATGGATCAAGGAAGGCGCCATCGTCATCGACGTGGGCATCAATCGCCAGGACGACGGCAAGCTGGTGGGTGACGTAGTCTACGAGACCGCCCTGCCCCGCGCTGGCTGGATCACCCCGGTACCCGGCGGCGTAGGCCCGATGACCCGCGCCTGCCTGCTGGAAAACACGTTGTACGCGGCCGAGACGCTGCATAGCTGATCGACGCGCCAACAAAGACTCTGTGGGAGCGAGCTTGCTCGCGATAGCGGTGCACCGGCCAACATCCAAGTTGACTGACACACTGCTATCGCGCGCAAGCTCGCTCCCACAGGTGTTTCCGGGGTCCGGACTTAGTCGCCAGGTATCGATCGCGCAAACTACAAAATTTTCAGATTCGATTCGCCAGAATCCCCCTTCATTAAACTTTATTTATTCACAAGCCTTGGCGATACAGGCATATAGCGCTGCCATCGCCCATACTCCTAAAATGCGACGTTTTTTTTAAAAGTCGTTGCTCAACGGCACCTTCAACTCCATCGAGTCTACTCGCGTGAAAATCCGCCTTTCGATCATCAGCCTGTTCATCGCTTTCACAGGCCCCTTCATCACGCAAAATGCCGTTGCACAGGAAACCATCGCGGCCCCTCGGGATGCGGCCAAGCTGCAAGTCGCCTCGGGCAGCGCGATGCTGTTGGACCTGCAGACGGATAAAGTCGTTTATTCGAGCAATCCGGACGTGGTAGTGCCCATCGCATCGGTGACCAAATTGATGACCGGCCTGATTGTGCTGGATGCCAAACAGAACCTGGACGAATACATTTCCATCACCATCGCCAATACCCCAGAGATGAAGGGCGTGTTTTCCCGGGTCAAGCTCAACAGCGAACTGTCGCGCCGCGATGTACTGCTGATCGCCCTGATGTCTTCGGAAAACCGCGCCGCCGCCAGCCTCGCCCACCACTACCCGGGCGGCTATGCGGCGTTCATCGCCGCCATGAACGCCAAGGCCAAGGCTCTGGGCATGACCAGCACCCATTACGTCGAACCCACAGGCCTGTCGATCAACAACGTCTCCACCGCCCGGGACCTGACCAAGCTGTTGATCGCCGCCCGCAAGTACCCACTGCTGAGCGAACTGAGTACGACCAAGGAAAAGACCGTTACCTTCCGCAAGCCTGTGTACAGCCTGGGATTTCGCAACACCGACCACCTGGTCCACAAGGCCAACTGGGATATCCAGCTGACCAAGACCGGCTTCACCAACCAAGCCGGCCACTGCCTGGTGCTGGTGACGAAAATGGGCAATCGCCCGATGGCGCTGGTGATCCTCGACGCCTTTGGCAAGTACACGCACTTCGCCGATGCCAGCCGGATTCGTAGCTGGGTGGAAACCGGAAAAAGCGTCGCCGTGCCAGCGGTGGCCCTGCAATACAAGGCCGCCAAGAATCTCAAGAGCCGCCAAAGTGGCGTGGTGGAAGCATCCAAGTAATCCAACGGCACAATAAAAAGCCCCGACTCGTCGGGGCTTTTTATTTATGGCTTCAAGTCACCCAGCGGATCATAGGACTTGGGCTTGCGCTCATCCTTCTTGTCCAGGGGCGCCTTGGCCGGCCCTACCGGGTCGACCTGAGGATCCTCAAGGTCCGGCGAGTCCGGATCGAATCCCAGGTCATCACCGCTGGAATGCTCTGATGAATGTGGCCCCGTAGGTGTTTTCGACTGTGCCATCGTGCCTCCTCCAATCACGGTCGGAAAAATGCCCAACCCTGAGGATAGGAGCCTCAGGCCTGCCGGGTTGTGCCCGGCAAGTGACGAACGGGGCGATCGATCAATGCGCTGCGCCCAAAGCCTTGGTGGCCCGCGCCGCGGCTTGTTCCTGCCCTGCCCCACCCAGATCAGCCGCCGCCTTCAGCCAACGTTGCGCGTCGACATTGGCGGGAAGCTGCGTGGGTCGCTGGACCAGCACCGCCCAGCCGCCCGCGCTCTGGAAGGCCGACTCGAAAGCACTGAAGCTCATCAACTGTCGGCGGTTCATGCCGGCACGCAGCAACACCGTCTGCTTCTGCCGGTTGTAGCCGGCGAGAATCCCATACCGAGGCGCGGCCCAGAACGCCGAACCGTCGATATAGCGCACCAGCACCGGATAGCCCGCCGCGACCTGCTCCAACAGCGCAGGCAGCTTGGCGTCCAGGGGATACACCAGCAACCCGTACTCCCGCGCCAGGGTGGGCATATTCTGCTGCAAACCGGCTTCGCCACCGGGCAGGTGCAATGGTTTTTCCAGCAGCCCCGGGGTGATGACAGTGCCTTGCAACGTCAGCAAGGCGGCCAGGGACTGCGGAGCCCCCTGGTACATTTCGCCACGATAGAACGGCACGCTGTTGAGCTCCACCCGCTCGGGCAGGCGCTGGATCTGCGGCGATACGCTGCCCGCGCAACCCGCCAGGGCGACGAGGCAGGACACCGCCAGTACCAGTGATCGAAACGATGAAATGACCGGCGACATGACGACTCTCTTGTTCAGGCACCCGGCATCCGGGCCGGGCTTGGGTCGACGATCATAAGGTGCGCACAGCCCTGGGTATAGCCATAACCATCGTTTTACGGCGGCAATAGAACGAACCGATCCGAACCCCAACGCCATGGATCGATTAGCTGCAACACTTGAGCGACTAGACTGTCCATTGTACTAGGTGCGATATCCCGAACCGGGGATAGAAGGAGGCACAAATGAGCCTGACGACGACAATCCTGATGCTGATATTCGGCTGGCTGAGCGTAGCCACGGCCATGCTGTGGGGGGTGCTTCGAATCGCTCGGCGCCATCATCATGCACCACCTTCGCCATCGGAAAAAGCCGCCAAACCTGCCCGGCGCCACGCCGCCGCACACTGACCTTTCACTTTCAAACCCGTAGCGCTCATCCAAAAAAAAAGCCACCCGGGCCTGGACCCGGGTGGCTTCTGTGTGCCTGGAATCAGGCGTTGTCGGCCAGTGCCTTTTCCCTGGCCCGACGGGACAACATGTTCAACACCTCGATCGCCGCCGAGAACGCCATGGCCGCATAGATATAACCTTTCGGTACATGGGCACCGAAGCCTTCGGCGATCAGCGTCATGCCGATCATGATCAGGAAGCCCAAGGCCAGCATGACCACGGTCGGGTTGTCATTGATGAACTTGGCCAGCGGTTCAGCCGCCAGCAGCATCACCAGCACCGATACAACGACGGCGATGATCATGATCGGCAGATGCTCGGTCATGCCCACAGCGGTGATGATGCTGTCGATGGAAAACACCAGGTCCAACATCAGGATCTGACCGATGGCCGCGGCAAAGCCCAGGGTCACGCCGGACGTGGCCGACTTCGGATCATTTGGCGCTGGGTCCATGCTGTGGTGGATTTCAGTGGTCGCTTTCCACAGCAGGAACAGGCCACCGGCGATCAGGATCATGTCTTTCCAGGAGAACGCCTGGCCCAGGATTTCGATGACCGGTTCGGTCAACTGCACAATGAAGGCAATGGTGCTCAACAAGCCCAGGCGCAGGATCAGCGCCATGCCGATACCGATCCGCCGCGCCTTGGCACGATGCTGTACGGGCAGCTTGTTGGTCAGAATCGAAATGAAGATCAGGTTATCGATGCCAAGCACGATTTCCATCACGACCAGAGTCGCCAGGGCGATCCACGCGGTGGGGCTGGCGGCGAGCTGTAAAAGATAATCCATGGGTCAGTCCTGACTGATGTGACGCGTTAGATGGTTTTGGTAGGGGTTTGTGTTTCGTCAGCTTCTTCCGCCGGCTCTTTCTTCGGGCTGATCAAGCCACCGGTGGCTTCGCTGATCGCCTGTTCGGCGGCCTTGTGGGTATCGTCGATGGCCTGCTTGGCGGTTTCCGCTGCCTGTCCCATCAGTTGCTGGGCACTTTTTTCAGCCTGTTCACAACCCGCCAGTGTCGTTACGGACATCACCAACAGGGCTGCCAGCCCCAGGGATTTGTATGTCATGGAATGAATGCCTCTTGGGAGAATAAAAGGAGCACGAAAGTGGCCCACCAATGGCGAGGCATTCTAGAGACGCGGATACTTCAGGAAAATTCGTATTTTTAGCGGTTATACTTCGGTTTTTACGAATCAATGTGAACCCATGCTCAATTATCGGCAACTGCATTACTTCTGGGTGGTGGCGAAAACCGGCAGCATCGTGCGCGCGTGCGAACAGTTGAACCTGACGCCACAGACCATCAGCGGCCAGATTTCCCTGTTCGAGCAGACGTACAACATCAAATTGTTTCGTCGTGTCGGGCGGCAACTGGAACTGACCGAAGCCGGCCGCCAGACGCTCCCCTACGCCGAACACATGTTCCAATTGGGCGGTGAGCTGGAACTGATGCTGCGGGCCCAGCCCAACGAACAGCAAACCCTGTTCCGGGTCGGGGTGGCGGATGTGGTGCCCAAATCCATCGTCTATCGACTGCTGGCACCGACCATGGAATTGAGTGAGCCGCTGCGCATCACTTGCCGCGAGGACAAGCTCGAACGGCTCCTGGCGGACCTGGCGATCCAGCGCCTGGACCTGGTGATTTCCGACAGCCCGATGCCGACTCACCTGGACATCAAGGGCTACAGCCAGAAACTGGGGGAATGCGGGATCAGTTTTTTCGCCACCGCCGCGCTGGCCAAACGCTACGGGCAGGATTTCCCCCATGGCCTGCATGACGCTCCGCTATTGATTCCCGGGCCGGAAACCGTGGTGCGAAGCCGCTTGCAACGCTGGTTCGCCGAACAACAGATCCAGCCGCGCATCGTCGGTGAATTCGACGACAGCGCACTGATGCAGGCCTTCGGTCAATCCGGCAGCGGGATTTTCATCGGCCCGAGCGTGATCGCCGAAGAGGTCAAGCGCCAATACGGCGTAGAAGTGATCGGCCAGACCGATGCGGTGAGTGAATCCTTCTACGCCATTTCCGTGGAACGCAAGGTCAGCCATCCCGGCATCGTTGCGATTGCCGAAGGTGCGCGTCGCGAGTTGTTCAGTGCTTAGCCATCCATGCAAGTCGCGCGGGGCTTGACGGTCATCAGCAGCAACGCCAGCAGAATCGATACAAAGATGAACCCGGCTGCCGCGAACCCGACACTGCCCAGGCCCAGGTTATCGATGACTCGGCCACCGACCATCGCCCCCATGCCAATCCCCAGGTTGGCCCCGGCAATGTTCAACGAGGCGGCAAACGCCGGGGCCTGCGGGGCCGCCTTCATCAGCCGCACATGACTGACCAGGAACAACGCGGCCTGGGTCACGCCCCAGATGCCCATCGCCGCCGCCAGCGCGAGGGGCGAATGAATGCTCGGCACCAACGCCACCATGCCGCCGATCAGGAACAGGCAGAACACCATCGACGCAATCAACGGATGCCGGTCCACCGCACGGCCGCCCAGGGAATTGCCCAACAACCCGACTGCGCCAAAGCCCATCAGGCACCAGCCCACCAGGGTGCCATCGAATCCGGCGAGGCGCTCGAGGATATCCGCCAGATAGGTGTAGGCGGTGAACATGCCGCTGAACACCAGGATCGACAACAGCACGTGCCCCTGCATCAGTGGGCTGCGCAGGATCTTCAATTGGGAGCGGAAGCTCACCTGATGCTGGTGCAAATTGGTTTTCGGCAAATAAATAAACAGCAATAAGGCCTTGGCGAAGGCAATGACCGCCAGGATCGCAAACGCGCTGCGCCAGCCAAACGCATCGGCAATCAACGTACCCACGGGGATGCCAAACACCGTGGCGCAGACGATGCCGAAGCCGATCCGGGCGATGGCTCGCCCAGCCAACTGCGGCCCGACAATGTCCACCGCCGTTTCACTGGCCAGCGCCCAGAACACCGGCAGGCCCAGGGCGGGGATCAACCGAGCAATGGCCATCACCCAGATGTTGGGGGCGAAGGTGGCCAGCAGGTTGGCCAGGCCGAACATCACCAGCACGCTGATAAACAGCTTGCGCCGCTCGAAGCGAGCGAACCACGCCGTCAGGAAGGGCCCGAATGCCGCCACCGTAAACGCGAACAACGTCACCAGCAGCCCAGCCTGGGGAATGGTGACGTGCAGATCGCGGGCGATGGACGGTAACAGGCCAACGATGACGAATTCCGTGGTCAGCACGGTAAAACCGGCGGCCGACAACAGGAAAATGGGTAACAACATGCAGAACTCCAGCAAAACGACGACACCAGCGCGAGTGGCCTGTGTGGTTAGTTCGTTAGTTCAAGTTCGGATGACAGGAGTCCATAGCCAAGGCGCTGCGACGAGTCATAGCCCGCTATGGCGAGGAGCAGCAACGCAGGATATGGGCTTCTGGCGCCGAACTTGACTAACAGAACTGACCACACAGGCCACTAAAGGCCCGCTGGCGGAAAGAAAGTGAGAACGACAAAGCCTAACAGAATGCGCGCCTCATACAAACGCTTGGCATGGCCCGGATAAGGGTGACGGACTGTCACAGGTCCGTCAGATTTTTCATCGGCTGTGATAAAGTCCGCGGCCTGCAAATGCCGTACTTTCTCTCGGTCCGCTCATGTGGCCTGCCCGCTTGTTGCCCTGATTGGTCGACCGTTGAACACAATAAAATCAGAGATGCCGCTATGACAGCTTCGTCCGTTACCCCTTTGCAACGCCTCAAACGCACCAGCCTGGTGACGCAAATCATCATTGGCCTGATCGCCGGTATTGTCCTGGCATGGCTGGCGCCCGACCTGGCGAAATCCACCGCATTCATTGGCAAGGTCTTCGTGTCCGCGCTCAAGGCTGTGGCGCCGATTTTGGTGTTCGTGCTGGTCATGGCGTCGATCGCCAACCATAAACACGGCCAGGAAACCCATATCCGTCCCATCCTGTTCCTCTACTTGCTGGGCACGTTCGCCGCGGCGGTGGTCGCGGTGGTTGCCAGCACCTTGTTTCCGTCCAGCCTGGTGCTGTCGACCCAAGACGTCGCGGTCACGGCGCCCGGTGGCATCAGCGAGGTGCTGCAAAGCCTGCTGCTGAGCGTGGTGGATAACCCGGTCCGGGCGCTGATGGACGGTAACTTCATCGGCATCCTGGCCTGGGCCATCGGCATGGGCATCGCCATTCGCCATGCGGGCCAGACCACGCGCACCGTGCTCGAAGACCTGTCCAACGGTGTCACCGTGATCGTGCGCCTGGTCATCCGCTTCGCCCCGCTGGGGATCTTCGGGCTGGTGGCTTCGACCCTGGCCACCTCCGGCTTCGGCGCCCTGCTCGGCTACTTGCAACTGCTCACCGTGCTGATCGGTTGCATGCTGTTCGTGGCGTTGGTGGTCAACCCACTCATCGTGTTCTGGAAACTGCGTCGCAACCCTTACCCACTGGTGTTCACCTGCCTGCGCGAAAGTGGCATCACGGCGTTTTTCACGCGCAGCTCGGCGGCGAATATTCCGGTGAACCTGGAACTGAGCAAACGCCTGGGCCTGCACGAAGACACCTATTCGGTATCGATCCCCCTGGGCGCGACCATCAATATGGCCGGCGCCGCCATCACCATCACCGTACTGACCCTGGCAGCCGTGCACACCCTGGGTATTGCGGTGGATCTGCCAACGGCCGTGCTGCTGAGCGTTGTCGCCGCCATTTGCGCGTGCGGTGCATCCGGGGTGGCTGGCGGTTCGCTGTTGCTGATTCCCCTGGCGTGCAGCCTGTTTGGCATTCCCAGTGAAATCGCCATGCAAGTGGTCGCGGTGGGTTTCATCATCGGTGTCCTGCAGGACTCGGCGGAGACAGCGTTGAACTCGTCGACGGATGTGCTGTTCACGGCAGCGGCATGCCTGGGTGAGGAAGAGAAGCTCGCACGTACGGCTTAACGACTGTGGCGGCTGTTTGGTCGCCATCGTCGGATCGCCGCCCGGAGCAAGCTCCTGTGAGAGCGAGCTTGCTCGCGATAGCGGCGGCAAACCCGCCGAGGATGTAACAGACAGCCACAAAAAAGCCCGGGAACGGCCCACACCGTCCCGGGCTTTTTCATGCCCGCGGGGTTAGAACGCGCCCATGTAATCGCGCTTGCCCACTTCCACGCCATTGTGGCGCAGCAATGCATAAGTGGTGGTGACGTGGAAGAAGAACTGCGGCAAGCCGTAGGTCAGCAGATAATTCTGGCCGCTGAAGCGTTTTTCCTTCGGCGTCCCCGGACGGGTAACGATTTCGATGCCTTCCTTGCCATCGATCTGCGCAGGGCTGATGCCGTCGATAAAGGCCAATACCTTGGCGATCAGGGCTTGCAGCTCGGCGAACGTGGTCTCGCTGTCCTCATACTTCGGCACCTCGACCTCGGCCAGGCGTGCGGACACACCCTTGGCGAAATCCACCGCGATCTGCACTTGGCGCACCAGCGGGAACATGTCCGGGTACAGGCGGGCTTGCAGGAAAGCGTTCGGGTCGATGTTCTTCGCGGTGGCGTGGGCTTCGGCCTTGTTCAGAACGTCGCTCAACGCGTTGAGCATCTGCTTGAAAACCGGGACGGAAGCGGCGTACAGGGAAATAGTCATGGCAATCTCATGCAGGTGGCAGGAAAGAATGAATCAAACGGCTGCGATTATAGCCACGCCTTGTTGCGCGGCTTGTCTTTTATTGCGCAAGGATTAGGCTAGGCGGCTTCCACAGCATAGGGAACGCGCGATGAGCATCGAAGAACAACAGCAGGCTGAAGAACCACGGCTCAATAGCACGGAAATCCGCATTCTCGGCGCGCTGGTCGAGAAACAGGCCACCAACCCCGAGACCTATCCGCTGACCCTCAACGCCCTGGTACTGGCCTGCAACCAGAAAACCAGCCGCGAACCGGTGATGAACCTCAACCCGGGCCAGGTCGGCCAGAGCCTGCGGGCGTTGGAAGGTCGCGGTTTTACCAAGCTGGTGATGGGCAGCCGCGCCGATCGCTGGGAGCATCGGGTCGACAAAGCCCTGGAGCTGGTACCGGCCCAAGTGGTCCTGATGGGCCTGCTGTTCCTGCGTGGCCCGCAAACGGTCAATGAGCTGTTGACCCGCAGCGGACGGATGCACGACTTCGAAGACGCCGAACAAGTGGTCCACCAGCTCGAACGTCTGATTGCCCGCGGCCTGGCGTTGCTGGTGCCACGCCAGGCCGGCCAGCGCGAAGACCGCTATGTGCACGCCATGGGCGACCCGGCGGACATCGAAGCGATTCTCGCCGCCCGCCAGCACCCGGTGGAGCGTGGCGCCGGCGGCGGTGTCTCGCTGGAACGCATCGAAGAGCTCGAAGCGCGGATAGCGGCACTGGAAGAACGCCTGGCGCGGCTGGAATAGCAGCGCTTACGCCGACCGGGCGAAGGCCACGGCCTTTTCGAATTGCTCCAGATTGGGCCGCACACCGGTGTACAGCACGAACTGCTCCAGGGCCTGGATCGCAATGACTTCCAACCCGGTGATGACCCGTTTGCCTTCGGCCCGGGCGCGTACGATCAGCGGCGTTTCCGACGGGATCGCCACCACATCGAACACGGTCTCGGCCGCGGCGATGGTCTCGGGTTCAAACGCCAACTGATCGGCTTCCGGGCCGCCGGTCATGCCGATCGGCGTGACGTTGATCAGCATCTGCGGCCGCCGGGCACCCAGTTGCGCTTGCCATTCATAGCCCAAGGACTCGGCCAGGGCTCGCCCGGTGGCTTCATTGCGGGCAACGATCAGCCCGTTCTGGTAGCCCCCATCGCGCAAGGCACTGGCCACCGCCTTGGCCATACCGCCGCTGCCGCGCAGGGCAAAGGTCGAACCCTGGGGCACGGCATGGCTTTGCAGCAACTGGGCGATGGCGATGTAGTCCGTGTTGTAGGCCTTCAGATGGCCGTTGGTGTTGACAATCGTGTTGATCGACTGGATCGCGGCGGCGGAAGGATCCAACTCGTCCACCAGGGCGATGCAGGCTTCCTTGAACGGCATCGACACACCGCAACCGCGAATGCCCAGCGCGCGGATGCCGCCCACCGCCCCAGCCAGGTCCTGGCTGCTGAACGCCTTGTAATAGAAGTTCAGCCCCAATTGTTCATACAGATAATTATGAAAGCGCAGGCCGAAGTTTCCGGGACGCCCCGAGAGCGACATGCACAGTTGGGTGTCTTTATTGGGATTGATCTGCATGCGTGTCTCCTTGCATTCACTTTCGGACAGACGGAAGCACCGCCGCCAAAGGTTTATTCGATGATGATACCGCCAGGCCCGGCCCGATTTCAGGCCGCTGGATGACGCGGCGCGGTAAAGAAAAGCGCTACAGACCTTACACAATATTTACCCAACGGCGTCGCAAATCCTGAAAAAATCGCTGTCATAGCAAGTATCCCCGCGACCCTCATCGGGTCTGTTGCAGACCACAGGCGCCGGGGCCGAAACGAGGAACAGCCATGAATCGTAGACTTCCCATCATCGCCCTGCTCATGGGGGCACTCGCGGTCACCGGCCAGGCATCCGCCCACGGTCGTGGTGGTTGGGAGGGGCCCGCCGTTTTTGGTGCCATCGTCGGTTCGGCCATCGTCGGCTCAGCCATCATCAACCGTGATCGGCCGGTGTATGTGCAGCAACCGGTCTATGTCCAGCCGCAGCCGGTCTACTACCAGGCCCCGCCACCGGTCTACTACCAGCCGCAGCCGGTGTATGTAGAGCGACCGATCTACTATCGTCCGGCGCCGGTGTATTACGGGCCACCACGGGGCTATTACTACGGCCCACCTCGGGGCCATTACGGCCGCTGGTAAACGGTTCCCGGGCTGCACAAAAAAGCCTGTGATCATTGATCACAGGCTTTTTCATGTCCGCTGGATAAACCGGTATTCGTCAGACGTGCTCGCTGCTTTTCAACCGGATCGGCCCATGCTCCACCGGCTCGTGAACAGGTTCTACCACGGGAATCTCGTTGCCATCACAATCATGCAGCTTGCCGTCACTGAAATAGTCGCCTTCGCGCAGCGCCGCCAGGTCCTGGTAGCGCAACACTCGCTCGGTGCCGGCGGCGAAGACTGACTGCTGGTCGGAATTGCCCGTGGTGAAGTGATTGAACGCCAGGTTCAGTACGATCGCCATGATTGCCGAAGAACTGATGCCCGAATGAAAGATGGTCGCGAACCAGCTCGGAAAATGGTCGTAGAAATTCGGCGCGGCAATAGGAATCATGCCGAAGCCGATGGAGGTGGCGACGATGATCAGGTTGACGTTGTTGCGGTAATCAACTTTCGACAGCGTGCGGATGCCGCTGGCAGCCACCGTGCCGAACAGCACGATACCGGCACCGCCCAGCACCGAGGTCGGCACTGCGGCGATCACCCGGCCCATGAACGGCAACAGGCCGAGCACCACCAGGAACACCCCACCGGTCGCCACCACGAAACGACTCTTGATTCCCGTCACGGCCACCAGCCCGACGTTCTGGGCAAAGGCACTCTGGGTGAAGGAACCGAAGATCGGCGCGATCATGCTCGACAGCATGTCAGCCCGCAAGCCGTTACCCAGGCGCCTGGAGTCGACTTTGGTGTCGATGATCTCGCCCACCGCCAGGATGTCGGCAGATGTTTCCACCAGGGTCACCATGATCACAATGCACATCGACAGGATCGCGGCGATATGGAACGTCGGCATGCCGAAATGGAACGGTGTCGGGAAGCCGAACATCGGGCCTTGGCTGACCGATGAAAAGTCCGCCATGCCGAGGAACACCGCGATGACCGTCCCCATGACCATCGCCAACAGAATCGACAACCGGGAGATGGTGGCGCTGCCCATTTTGCTCAGCAGCAGCACCAGCACCAGGGTCACTGCGGCCAGGCCAATGTTCGCCATGCTGCCAAAATCGGCGGCGTGGCTGTTGCCGCCCATCGCCCAACGCGCCGCCACCGGCATCAGGGTCAGGCCGATGGTGGTGATCACAATGCCAGTGACCAGTGGCGGAAAGAACCGGGTGATGCGTGAAAACACCGGGGTGATCAGCAGACCAATCAGCGACGCTGCGATCACCGCGCCGAGGATGGCTTGAAAGCCCCCTTCCCCTCCGCTGCCGACAATCGCCACCATGGTCGCGACGCCCGAAAACGACACGCCCTGCACCAAGGGTAATTGGCAGCCGAAAAACGGCAGGCCGAGGGTTTGCAGCAACGTGGCCAGGCCCCCCGCGAACAATGATGCGGCAATCAATAGGCCGATGTCCGCCGGCGAAAGCCCGGCCGCCTGGCCGATGATCAACGGTACGGCGACGATGCCACCGTACATGGTCAACACATGTTGCAGGCCGTAAGCCATATTCGCGCCGACGCCGAGGTTTTCGTCCTCGGGCCGTGGGAGTGAAACATGGGGCGTTTTCATGGTTCGGGGATTCCCTGTTTTTTGTTATGGGCACACTGTATTCAAAACTTAGGACAAATGTCCATAGAGTTGTATACAACTTACAGTATGCACATCCGGAACAGGCCTGCGGCCAACCGCCTTTTTATTCCTGGAGCAACCCCACAAGCGCGGGCCGCAACAGCTCCCGTGGCGGCACGCGCAGGCTGAACTCCTGTTCCAGCAGATCGATCAACTCATCGGCATCGATGATCACCCGCCGTTCGCTCTCCTGCCCCATGCGGTGCACGGCGTAGCTGTTGCCGTTCAAGGTCTTGCGCAATCCGTCACCCGTGCGGGCCACCATCAACCGGCCCATGAACGGCGACTCCGGATGGTTGCAGACGTACCAATTGCCGACGATGTAGTCGATGTCTTCCTGGCGTTGCAGGTCGAACAGGTACATCGGCCGCCATTCGCCAGCAACGTTGGCGCGCAACAGATAGCCGTCCGCAGGGGTCTCGATGCGGTACGGTTCATGGGGCGTTAACTGGGTCTCACGGCTGTCCAGCAGCAGCGGCGCGGTGGGCACCATGCCGCCAAAACCGACGTCGGTGATGTAGCGCACACCACCGATCGTCACCAGGCTCAGCCGATGGGTCCGGGCAGGCCAGGCGCCCTCAGGCGCATTCATCACCACGCGCCCAGTGATACCGCGGGCATCGAAACCCAATGCCTGCAACAGCGCCAGGAACAACTGGTTGAGTTCATAGCAATAGCCACCACGCCCCTCTTCAAAAACCTTGCGCTCGACCGATTCAAGGTCGATGGGCACAGGCTGACGCAGCAACGTCGACAGGGTTTCAAAGGGGAATTCAGCGGTGTGGCGCCATTGCAGCTGGCGCAAGGTGTCGAGCGTCGGCGCCGGCGGCGCGTCGAAACCCAGACGCCGCAAATAACGGGTCGTATCGCTCAGTTGGGGATGACTCATGGCGGGTGTCCTTTTCCGGGGTCGGCCAGCGCTCACAACAAGCGCACGGCTCATGGGCGCAGGTATAAGGCATTCCCTTCACAGAGACAACAATCGACCGGGACACCCTGCCACGTCAGCGCCGTTTACGCGAAGCCAGCCGGATCCAGGTGGGCGCATGGTCGCTGGGGTGGGGCTGGTTCCGGACCCAGGCATCCACGCCACCTTCGCTCAGGTAGGCGCTGGCGACCGGGTTGAGCAGCAGATGATCGATGCGCAGTCCGGAGTTCTTTTGCCAGTGCTGGCGGAAATAATCCCAGAAGGTATAGAGGCGCTCGTCCGGATACAGATGGCGCAGCGAATCGGTCCAGCCCTGGTCCAGCAACCGCTGGTAACACTCGCGGCTTTCGGGCTGCAACAGCGCATCCTTGAGCCAGGAGCGCGGGTTGTAGATGTCCATGTCGGTGGGCACCACATTATAGTCACCGGCGAGCACCACGGGATGGTCACTGGCCTGCAGCCCCTGGGCGTATTCGATCAGCCGTTCGAACCAGGCCAACTTGTAGTCGAACTTGGGACCCGGTTGCGGATTGCCGTTGGGCAAGTAAAGGCACCCCACCAGCACACCGTGCACCGCCGCCTCCAGATAGCGACTGTGGCTGTCGTCATCCCCGCCGGGCAGGCCACGGCGGCTCTCCAACGGCTGCGCGTCACGGGCCAGGATCGCGACACCGTTCCAGGACGCCTGCCCGTGCCAGATTGCCCCGTACCCCACCGATTCCAGCTCTGCCGCCGGGAAATCCTTGTCCACTGCCTTGAGTTCCTGCAAGCAGACAATGTCGGGTTTTTCCCGCTCTAGCCATTCCAGCAGGTTGGGCAGCCGTGCCCGGATGCCATTGATGTTGAAGGTCGCGATCCGCAGGTTTTTCATAGGGCCAACACTCGAAATGCCACGTCACTAGCTGTGACCGGCAACCGGACGCGGTGGTTGCAACGATCTTCATGAGCCTGTTTTCGGCAAGGGCTTGCCGTTCTCCAGCAACTGCGCGAAGGCGTGTTTGTCGATCGGCCGACTGAGGAAATATCCCTGCACTTCATGGCACTGGTCCGAGCCCAATGAACCGAGCTGGGCCAGGGTCTCCACGCCTTCGGCGGTGACCGTCAGCCCCATGGCCTTGCCCAGGTTGATGATCGCCTGCACCACCGCGCGGTCGTTGCTGCTGTTGCTCATGGAAGCGATGAAGCGCTTGTCGATCTTGATGCCGTCGAATGGATAGGTGCGCAGGTAACCGAGGGACGAATAACCGGTACCGAAGTCGTCCATGTTCAAGCGCACGCCCAGCTCCTTCAGGGCATTCATGACCTGGAGCGCCCCATCCACGTCGTTGAGCATGACGTTTTCAGTGATCTCGAGCTCCAGGCGGCTCGCCGGGAAACGGGTTTCGATCAGCGCCTTGCGCACATCTTCCACCACATCGCTGCGCTCGAACTGCGCCGGCGACAGGTTGACCGAAACCATCAGTTCCCCCGGCCAGGTCAGCGCGGTTTCGCAGGCCTCGCGCAACACCCAACGAGAAAGCGGGACGATCAGGTCGGTTTGCTCGGCCAAAGGAATAAAGGCATCAGGGCCCAACATGCCTTGGGTCGGATGCTGCCAGCGAACCAAGGCCTCGACCGCCACGATATTGCGCCCATCGACGGTGTAGCGCGGCTGGAAATGCAGGATGAATTCGTTGTTCTTCACGGCTTGGCGCAAATCGCTTTCCAGTTGGCGACGCTGCTGAATCTGATCGTTCATTTGCGAGGCGAAATAACACCAGGTTTTCTTGCCCTCGGACTTGGCCTGGTACAAGGCAATGTCGGCGCAACGGATCAGTTCACCGGGCACATAACCCTGGCGGCGGCTCACCGCGATACCGATGCTGGCGCCAATGTGCAGCGAATGGGTTTCGTAGAGGATCGGTTGCTGCAGCCTGTCGATCAGCCGCTCACAGAATCGATCGATCTCGTTGGTGTTTTCCACTCCGCTGAGCACCACCACGAACTCATCGCCCCCCAGGCGCGCCACCAGGTCTTGCTCGCGGGTACCGTCGCGCAACCGCTGGGCCACTTCCAGTAATACCGCGTCGCCGGCCGGATGACCGAGGGAGTCGTTGATCGGCTTGAAGTTGTCCAGGTCCACCATCAGCAACGCCAGGGGGGCGGAATGCTCCTTGGCCACCAGCGCATCATCCAGGTGCCGCGCCAGCTTGTTGCGGTTTGGCAAACCGGTCAGCGCATCGTGCATCGACAGATGCTGGACCTGGGCGTGGGCCGCCACTTCGTCGGTGATGTCACTGGCGGTGCCGCGATAACCCACCACCTCGGCCTTGCTGTAGATCGGGCGCGCCGACACCCGACAGAAGCGCAACTGCCCGGAATGATCGCGGTAGGAGCAGCGCAAGTTGCTGGCGCTCTGTTCTTCCGTCAGCTTGCCTAACCAGAGGGCGATTGGCGTGGTGTCGCAATACAACAACTGCTCGATGTCCTGCCCCAGCCATTGCTGGTCGGAAAACCCGGTGACCGTACTGAAGCGCCCCGACAGATAAGTGATGCGCTGCTGACCGTCGATTTCCCAGATCCAGTCGGAGGCGGCCTCGGCCACGGCCCGGAAGCGCTCTTCGCTGGCCTCAAGGGCGTGCGCCGATCTTTCCAGGCTGTCGTAACTGGCGTCCACGTGCCGTGCCGTGCGCAATGCATAGCGAAAAAAGTAAGCGGTCAGCAGTGCCAGAATCAGCAATGCGCCCCCCAGCGGCGGCACCAGGGACCAGAGCAAGTGCTGGCCCGGACGTTCCAGTCGGGACACCAGGCTGTAGCCGGTACTGTCCAGCGGCACGGCGGGCTGGCCGGGCTCAAGTTCGGTATCCTTCTTCAGATTCAAATCGATGAGGCCATAGCTCTTGCCCAGTTTGCGTAGCTTGACGGGCGTCAGCTGGTCGACGAACAACAGGACCGAGGTGCCTTTGGCCTCGACCTGGGGCCGTTCATCGTTGGGCAGAATCACCGAAGCAGTAACGACGGCCGGCCAGCCCTCGAACAACGTGTAACGGATCGTCGCCATTGTCAGGTCGGGCTGCGCCTGGAGCTGGTCCACCAGCTCCGTGAGCGGTGCGTTCACGTAAACCCCGGCATCACCTTGGACATTGCGCCCACGCACCACGGCATATTTGGTGCGTTGCCGATCGATGACAAACACGCCTTCGTACTCATCGTTGGTGAACAGGGTCTTGCCCATGTTTTGTTCGGCGTAGGCCCATTGCACATCGACTTCACCGTTGAGGCGCTCGTAGCCCGTGGTCCAGTAGGCATAACTGGCGATGTAGTTTTTCGAAGCAGTGATGCGATTCTCGAGGGCGCGTTCGATATAGAAATGCGTCTTGCGCACATCCTCCGCGTCGAGCTTTTGCGCAATGTTGAACAGCGCGGCAATCGCCACCAGGACACCCAGGACAAACAGCCCCGCGACGGCCACGACCAGGCGACGGGTAATCGGGGTATGACGTGCAGTGCTCGAAGGGGTATCGGCAGTGGAATCCATTGACCTGCTCCTATCCTGTCAACGCTGGCTTCGATACCTGGAAAGGTGAGGACCGAGGCCAGTCACTCCCAACCTTAGCAGCCACTACTCGATCAGTTGGCGAGCCCACGGTCTTTTGCGAAAGAGCCTACACACCTTTTGAAGGTCACCAGCGCGATGCCTGAATAGTTGACCGTGGCCCACGGCCGATGATTCCAATCGATCTCAACGATCCGAGCGCGCCAACGTATCGAGCCCGTTTTCTGTCGATAACACCGCCACCCGGTTGCGGCCATTGTGCTTGGCCTGGTAAAGCGCCGCATCGGCGCGCTGGATGAAGACTTCGATGTTGTCCAGGCTGCTGGGCACAAAGGCATAGCAGCCCAGACTCACCGTGAGAAAGCCGGTCGGGGAGCCGGAATGGGTGATGTGCTTGTCGATGACGCTGCGGCGGATCTGCTCGGCCAACGCCATGGCCCCCGAAAGGTTGGTGTCGGGCAGCAGTACGGCAAATTCTTCGCCGCCATACCGTACCGCCAGATCGGCCTTGCGATGGCAGCAATCCTTGAGCACCTTGGCCACTTCCGCCAGGCAGTGATCCCCGGCCACGTGCCCATAGGCGTCGTTGTAGCGTTTGAAAAAATCGATGTCGAGCATGATCAGGCTCAAGGGACTGCGCTGACGAGCGCCCCGACCGAACTCGATATCCAGGGCCCGTTCGAACAGACGCCGGTTCGCCAGCCCGGTGAGGCTGTCATGGGTGGCGATCAGTTCCAACGCCTCCTGCGCCTTGCGCAAGTCCGCTTCGATCTTTTCGCTGTTGCGTACCTGGCGCACGAAGACCCAGCCGAACAAGCAAATGCCCAGGACCACCAGGCCCACGATGAGGCTGGATTGGAAAGCCCGGTCGTGCCAGCCCGCCAGGATCGATTCTTCGGACAGCGCGGCGGTGACCACCAACGGGTAAGCCTGTAAATGTTGATGCCCATACAGCCTGACGACACCGTCGACATCTGAACGGATGATCGCATCGCCAGACATTCCTCTCGAGAGGGCATGGTTGTAGATATGTTCCTCGGCCAACGGGCGACCAATCCGCGCCTCATCGAAGGGGCGCCGGGCCAACAGCGTCCCGTCGGCCAAAGCCAGGGCCATCTCGCCTTGCTCATCCAGGCTGAAGCTTTTGAAGAACCGGTCGAAGTAGGACATTTTGATGCCGGCCAGCAACACGCCCTGGAAGTTGCCGTCGCGGTCATTCAAGCGCCGGGAAACCGGGATGATCCACTCACCGTTTTGCCGGCTGCGGATCGCCGGACCGATATGGGCGATCAGGGAGGCGTTCTGCTGGTGGAAAACGAAATAGTCTCGATCCGCCACTCCTGCGCCCCTGTGCAGGTCGTCGAAGGAGGTAGTGATCCAGTGGCCGTGCTTGTCGAACAGGAACAGGCCATGCAACTGCTCAAGCGATTGCACGCGTCGGGCGAAGGTTTGCTGCAAACGTGGCTGAACCGCAGGACCAAAACCGTCGACCTGCATCCAATCCGCCAGACTGGCCAGGACCAGATCGGCCTGGAGGAAGGTGTCCTGGGCCTGCTGGGCCATGGCCCGGGTAAGGGTGGCCGAGGCGATGCGGGCCGACTCCACGTCGTGGTTGCGAGATTGCTCCAACTGCAGGTAAAGCAAACCGCACAGGCACAGGCACACTGCCGCGATAAACGTAACTGCGGCTTTGAGCAGCGGCAGGCGTTTCAGGGCATCGGCAGGGATATGAAAAGGATCGTAGATGGAGATTGGCAAGCGAATTCCTGAAGAGGGCAAAGCATGCGCGAATTCGCGCATAACCCCCAATATTCGTGAGCTTAGCCTACCGCTTGTGAGGCGGCAATTTGCCTGTGCAGTGGAGCCGATGGGTGGCTGGAGTGGATCCAAAAAACCGCCCCTGTGCCAGCAAAAATGCCCGCTTCAGAACGAAGAAATTTCCGCTTGTCGAAGGGGGCTGCCGAAGGCAGCGATCTTTTGATCTTGATCTTGATGGTTCACTTTCGACTCAATTGTCTGGGACAAGATCGCAGCCTCGTTGCACTCGACAGCTCCTACACGGGGCAAGCTCCCCTCGCTACCGATCCTCTTTACAAACAAACCTTCCTGGGGGCTATCTAAATTGCGTAACGCACCATAACGTATGGTCGCCTTTGACTTCCAGGTGCAACGTCGACCATGAGCCAACCGACCCGAATCGCTGATGAACAAGCCCTGACCCGACCCGGCGCCGTCAGCCTGCGCGAAGCGTTCTGGTTCTGGCTCAAACTGGGTTTCATCAGTTTCGGCGGCCCAGCGGGGCAGATCTCGATCATGCACCAGGAGTTGGTGGAACGGCGGCGCTGGATTTCCGAGCGGCGCTTCCTGCACGCCCTCAATTACTGCATGTTGCTGCCGGGGCCTGAGGCCCAACAATTGGCGACGTACCTGGGCTGGTTGATGCACCGAAGCTGGGGTGGAGTGATCGCCGGCGCGTTGTTCGTACTGCCTTCGCTGTTCATCCTCATCGCGTTGTCGTGGCTGTACATCGCCTTTGGCGAAGTGCCGGTGGTGGCGGGTATCTTCTATGGCATCAAACCGGCCGTGACGGCCATCGTGGTGCATGCCGCCCACCGAATCGGCTCCCGCGCACTCAAGAACAATTGGCTGTGGGCGATTGCGGCGGCATCGTTCATCGCGATCTTTGCCCTTGATCTCCCCTTCCCACTGATCGTGCTGGGTGCGGCTGCCATCGGTTATTTCGGCGGTCGCTGGGCACCGGAAAAATTCAGCCTGGGCGGTCACGATACCCAGCACAAATCCTTCGGCCCCGCCTTGATCGACGACGACACGCCGACCCCGGACCACGCCCGGTTCAGCGCCGCCAGGTTGGCTCGCCTGGTGGTCGTCGGTGCCCTGTTGTGGATCGTGCCCATGGGCCTGCTGACCGCCGTGTTCGGCTGGGGCGGCACGTTGACGCAAATGGCCTGGTTCTTTACCAAGGCCGCGCTGCTGACCTTCGGCGGTGCCTATGCGGTCTTGCCCTACGTGTACCAGGGCGCCGTCGGGCACTTCGGCTGGCTGACGCCGACCCAAATGATCGACGGCCTGGCCCTGGGCGAAACCACGCCCGGGCCGCTGATCATGGTCGTGGCCTTCGTCGGTTTCGTCGGAGGCTACGTGATGCAGGTGTTCGGCCCCGAGCAGGCCTTCCTCGCCGGGGCCGTCGCGGCCACGCTGGTGACCTGGTTCACGTTCCTGCCCTCGTTCCTGTTCATCCTGGCTGGCGGCCCGCTGGTGGAATCGACCCACAATTCGTTGAAATTCACCGCACCGCTGACCGCGATCACCGCGGCGGTGGTCGGGGTAATCCTCAACCTGGCCTGCTTCTTCGGTTATCACGTGCTCTGGCCCAACGGTTTTGCAGGTGCCCTGGACTGGCCGTCAGCGATTATCGCGATTGCTGCGGCCGTTGCGCTCTTTCGCTACAAGCGCGGGGTGATCCAGGTGTTGCTGGCGTGTGGGCTGGCCGGGCTGGCGGTGCATTTGCTGCGCTAAACGAGGCGCTTGCTCAGGTACGTCGCCGAGGCCGGGCACAAGGTCTTGAACTGGGCCGTCGCGCTGATCGACGCGGGCGCCAGCGAGCGATCCTCCGGCAGATAGCCCTGGCCGGTAAAAAACGCGGCGGCGCTGTCGGTCAACAGATGGAGCCGCTCCACCCCCTCGCGTCTTGCAAACGCTTCGACAGCGGCCAGCACCGCCACACCAGCCCCCCGGCCCCGCTGCCCCTCAAGGACAACCAACGAACGCAGCAACCGCTCGGCCCCCTCCCCCTCGATGCCAGCAAACCCCACGTCGACACCCTGGTGGTTGAAGCTGAAGAACTGTCGACCGGAATATGACAGGTCGTCCACGGGTAGCCCGGCCTGGGTGAGCGCATCGCGCAAGGGTCCCAGGTCGTTATTGCTTAGAGCTGTCATGTGCATGGTGGGTGCTCGTCTATGTCTTGCCTTGATCATCGGGCACCCCGAATTTGGTTACAACCCACGGGGTGCATCGGAGAGCGGGGTTCAATAGGATTGCTCGAAAGTAAGCCACTGGCGTACATTAGCAATGATTTTTATTGAAACTCCAATTTTTACCCGTCGGGTCAAAGAACTGATGGATGACGATGATTTCGCTGTCCTACAGAAAATACTGGTCTGCAATCCTTCCGCTGGTGAGGTTATGGAAGCCACCGGGGGGATCCGAAAGATTCGTATCGCAGCCAAAGGCCATGGCAAACGGGGGGGAGCCAGGGTGATCTACTACCACTTCGTCCATGCTTCGCGGATCGCGTTACTGATGATATATCCGAAAAATGAACAGCAAGACTTGACTGTCGATCAACGAAAAGCGTTGAAATTGATTGTCGAGCACTGGAGATAACCATGAGCAAATTTTTCGATGAGCTGATGGAAAGCGTACAACAGATGGATGAAATCGTCCGAGGCGAGCGCCAGCCGTCACGGGAATTCATCGTCGATGCGTTGCAAGTGAAAGAGATACGCAAGGCTACCGGCCTGACCCAAGCCAAATTCGCAGCATTGATCGATGTCCAACTGGGCACGCTTCGCAACTGGGAGCAGGGACGACGCGAGCCTACCGGCCCCGCTAAAGCGCTGCTGCGGGCGATTCATAATGATCCGAAACACGTGATCAGCGCCTTAGCCGTTTAAGCATTGCCGAAATGAACAGAACGCTCAGGCAATGCTTTCATGTGGCGAAGGCGCTTGCTCCCATGACCCAGCGCAAATGGACACCTCTGCCCATCAGCTAAGCTCAACCTATCATCACGACAGGGAATCGACATGAGCAAGGCAGACGAGCTAGCGGCCAAACTGAGAAAAACCCAGCAGACCCGCGCCGATACCGACAACTGCGCCGACCTGGCGATCGAGCACTGGCCGGCCCAGGTCTACGAGCTGTATCGCCAGATCGAAACCTGGCTGGCGCCCGTGTGCGAGGCGGGCCTGGACATCCGGCGCAACCCCACCCACGTCTTTGAAAGTCATTCCAGCGGTTCGACGTACAACTACGCCATCGACCAACTGATGATCGAAGGCAATCATCGCCGCATTTCATTCGACCCGATTGCGCGCTTCTCGGCCAAGGGAGAGGGCTGCATTGAAGTCCATATGAAGGGGCAGGAACACTGCATCGTGCGCACGCTTGGCGAGCATGGTGAATCGCGCTGGCATATCCAGGCCCTGCGCTCGACGGGGCAAGAGCGCCCTGAACCTGCCACTCTGGACGAAGACGCCTTGCTCTCGCTGGTAGAAGAAGGCCTTGGCCTGTAACGCAAATGGGCGACCCTTGGTCGCCCATTTTCATTGGAGAGCACGCTAGATCTGCGGCGCTGATTCGAGTGCTGGATCGCCTCCGGGCACCGGCAGCGTCAGTTCTTGGGCCGGCCTTCCCACAAGTCCATTCAAGGCATTGTCGATTTCGTCAGCCGCACCTTGCGCGTATCGAACATCCGCCCAGCTCCAGTACGGATCGGATATCAGCCCGCCCACGGCCTGTGCGCACAATTCATCGCTGCTGATGCCCATCTTCCCGGCCGCGGCGATCACGGCCATAAGGGCTTGCTCTAATTGGGAAATTCGCTCGGTCGTCACAATGAACCAACGTGATGGATAACAAACCCAAAGCATAACAAGCCATCAATGTGCCACCAACTCCAGGCGCCCAACGGTCGCCCTTCCTGACGACGACGTTTCACCACCACTTCCGCCAGCTCACGGCGATGAGCCCGCTGCAATACCAGAAGTGGCTGCGGTTGAACGAAGCCAAACGCTTGATGCTCAACGAATACATGGACGTGGCAAGTGCGGCCTTCAAGGTGGGCTGTGAAAGCCCTTCGCAATTCAGCCGCGAATACGCCCGCTTGTTTGGCGTCCCGCCCAAGCGGGACATTGCGGCGATGCGTGGGCCGGCCAATCACACCAAGGCGGTTTGATAGATTCAGGTTTGACTCATTGTGGCGAGGGAGCTTGCTCCCTCGCCACAATGGCCAAATTTCAACCGTCAGATAGCAGCAACATCCTTCGACGTTTTCAGAACGCTCATCGGCTTGTCAGCCCTCTGCGCCAACGTCACGCACCTCAACGCCAAGATCATCGTCGGATCGACCAGCGCCACCCTGTGCCCATTGATATCGAACGCTTCGCAATGTTCCAGCACCAGCGGCAACTCCGTACACCCCAGGATCAACACCCCCGCCCCCAACTCGCACAGGTGCTCAGCCGCCAGCAACAATTGCTCCCTGCAGAGCCCCTGTGTGAAGCCAGCCTTGATACCCCGCGGTCCGTAGATGGCGTCCATGACCATCGCCTGGTAATCGACACCTGGCGTAAGGAGCTGGAGCCCGGCATGACGCGCCGCCTGGTGATAAACCTGACTCTGCACCGTACCGGACGTCGCCAGCAGGCCAATCGCCTTTCCCGAACCATAAGTGCGCGCGATCCACGCCACCGTCTCGCTCAGCATGTTCACGATGGGCACCCTCAGGTGCGCCTGGATCCGCTCAACGAAGGCATGGGCGGTGTTGCAGGGAATTGCGATGGCGTTGGCACCGGCACTTTCGAGACGTTTGCATGTGGCGTACATCGCCATCGTCGGATCGGCCTCATCCCGCAACAGGTTCGCCGTCCGATCCGGGATCTGGGGGTTTTGCTCGACCACCATCTTGATATGGTCCTGGTCCTTTCCCGCTGGCGTATTGGCCACCACCTTGGCCATGAAATCCACCGTGGCGGCAGGCCCGACGCCCCCCACGATGCCCAGCTTGAAGGGTGGGCGCCTGGGCTGCTGGTTCAGCGTCGCGAAGTCAGCATAGATCTCATTGATGTCCAGCACGGTGACCCCGCGACGTTGCAAGTCGGCACAGACCAGGGAAAGCTCGGTCATGCCAGGCAGGGTCACCGTCGCACCCTGGGCCTGCAATGAGAGACACGCCCGATAGACCGCCTCAAGCGGCACGCCTTCGAGATGACCGTCCTTGATGCCATTGAGGCCGTACATCGCCTCCATCAACCCTGCTTGAGCGTCTGCATCGGGGTAAACGATCTGAAAGTCTTTGCCGAAATGTCGCTCGAACAATCCGCAATGGCGCACAAAGTCGGAGGCGATCACTCCCAACGTCGCCTGGGACGGCACCGTGTGGCTGACGTGCTGGGTCAAGGCGGCCATCATGTCCAGCACGGGAATGGCCAGCGCCTCCTCGATTTCAGCGCGAAAGGTGTGGCTGGCGAAGCATGGAAGCATCACCGCATCGAAGCCACTGTCCTCGAACGACTTGCACACCTGGAACACATAGAACTTGCGCGACGTCATGTTCGCGCCCTGGTCCAGCGGCAGCAGCACATCCTTGAAAGGGTGCTGCTCGAACAGGAAATGGTAGCGCCCCTGATCCTCGAGCACCGCCCGGGACTTGACCAACTTGTAGAACAGATCGCCCCCGGCCAGCGACCCAAGCCCACCGACGATCCCCAACTTGCGCACCACAGAAGCCTTGTGGCTGGACTTCGCTTTAGCCTTCATGAGTCTCTCCTCAAGCCACCGGCACTGGCTCGGATCGTGACCGATCCAGTGCATGTCCACCCTCTTCCTCGCCGGCTTCTTCGTGGGGTCCGGATTTGGCGACAACCGCCGTCGCAATGCTGTTACCCACCACATTGGTGGCCGTGCGGGCCATGTCGAGAAACTGGTCGATGCCGATGATCAACAGCAGTCCCGCCTCGGGAAGATTGAACATCGGCAATGTGGCGGCGACCACGACCACCGAAGCCCGGGCGACACCGGCCATGCCCTTGCTGGTGATCATCAGTGTCAGAAGAATCAGCAACTGCTGAGTGAAACTCAGATCAATGTTGTAGGCCTGGGCGATGAACAGGATGGCAAACGCCTGGTACATCATCGAACCGTCAAGGTTGAACGAATAGCCCAAGGGCAATACGAAGCTGGACACACGTTTTGGCGCGCCAAATTTCTCCAGCGCCTCGATGGTTTTCGGGTAGGCGGACTCACTGCTGGCGGTGGAAAAGGCCAGGAGAATCGGTTCACGGATGAGCTTGCCGAGGTGGAAAACAGAGCGGCCGAGGAACAGGTAGCCGGCACCGAACAGCAACGCCCAGAGAATCAGGATCCCCAGGTAGAACTCGGCGATCAGCTTGCCGTAATCCACCAGCAAGCCAAGCCCCTGGGTGGTGATTGCCGAGGCGATGGCGGCAAACACCCCAATCGGCGCGAAAGCCATCACGTAGTCGGTGATCTTGAACATCACCTTCGCCAACTCTTCGATGGAATCGCTGATCCGGGTGTAACCCGCCCGCTTCACCCCCGCCAACGCAAAGCCGAAGAACAGCGAAAACACCACGATCTGCAGGATCTCGTTGTTGGCCATCGCTTCGGCGATGCTGCGGGGAAACACATGGCCGATGAACGCCTTGAGACTGAAGTCGCCGGTATTGACCGGCACGGCCGCCGTTGCGTGCTGGGCCACGTCCATGTTCAGCCCCGCACCAGGTTGAAACAGGTTGACCAGCCCCATTCCGATCAGCAGCGAGACGACCGAGGCGGTGACAAACCAGGCCATCGCTCGGACCCCGATCCTGCCGACAGAGCGAGAATTGCCCATGCTGGCGATACCGCCCACCAACGTTGCGAATACCAGGGGCGCGATGATCATCTTGATCATGCGCAGGAAAATATCAGTGACTATCGAGAAGTAACTGGCGATCTCTTTGGCACTTTGCTCGCTCCCTGCGAAATGGTGACACGCCCAACCGACCAGCACGCCCAGGGCAATGCCCATTGCAATTCGACGTGGGAGCTTATTCTTCTTCACGGTGCTGTCCTCAAGTAGTTCTTGGAATTTTTTACTTGGCAGGATCGATTCTAAGGAGCGGATCCGGGAGGATGATGAGTAATCCGGCTAACCCCATGCGCTTTCAGAATAGTTAGCGAAAGGCCGCGCTATACCGGGGGATTTCCCACTAAAATCGCGCTCTCACAGGGGGAGTTTCTCGATATGCAACTCAAATGGCTGGATGATCTTCTGGCGATTGGCGAATGGAATAACTTTTCCCGCGCGGCCGAGGTTCGATGCGTAACACAATCGGCCTTGTCCCGGCGTATCCGCTCACTTGAGGAATGGGTGGGCGTCAAGCTGGTGGACCGGGGCACCTACCCTGTCCAGCTCACCCCCGCGGGCGTCACATTCTGCGATGAAAGCCGAGAGGCCCTCGCCGGATTAATGAGGTTGCGCTCGACGCTGCGGGACGTGGAACGAATGCCGGGACGCTCCATCCAGATCACCGCCGGCCACAGCCTGTCGATGACCTTCCTGCCCAAGTGGCTCTCGCAGTTCCAGCAACACAACGAGCAGTTCAACGCCCGGGTGGTGGCCGCCAACATTCATGACGCCGTCATTGCCTTGGAGGAAGGCAGTTGTGACTTGATGATGGTCTACCATCACCCGCTTGCCCCCATCCTGCTGGACGCCGAGCATTTTGGCAGCCTGGTGCTCGGCCACGACGCGTTCATCCCCTTATGCGCGCCCAACCGCAAGGGCGAACCGCTGTTCCGCCTGCCCGGTCGCGCCGGCAAACCGGTGCCCTACCTGGCCTACACGGCAACGACATTCCTCGGGCGCGTCGCCGACATCGTCATCAACAACGGCCCTGAACCGATCGCGCTGGAGCGCTGTTATGAGGCGGACATGGCGATGCTGCTGATGCGCATGGCCATCGAGGGCTACGGCGTGGCCTGGTTGCCGCAGAGTGCGGTGGCCGACGAGTTGGAGCGTGGGTTGTTGGTTCGGGCCGGCGGCGAGCAATGGAGCACGCGATTGGAGATTCGCTCGTACTGTGCGATTGCCAATCGCAATCCGACGATGCGCAAGTTGTGGAAGACGTTGGAGGGTGCTTCGTTGCATCGGCTGGGCAGCGCACCGAGTGCGAACTGATCAACACCACCCAAGCGTTGTTCGCAAAGGGTAGGTACACACCGATTGACTGTGAGAGCGAGCTTGCTCGCGACGACGGCATCACATCCAGCATCGCCATCGACTGAACCACTGCTATCGCGAGCAAGCTCGCTCCCACAGCGGATTGAGGGTGTACGCAACATTTGTGTGCCCACCAAACCCTGTGGGAGCGGGCTTGCTCAAGAAGACGGCAGCACATCCAGCATCCTGCAAACTGACACACCGCTTTCGCGAGCAAGCCCGCTCCCACACAGGGATTTGTGGTGAACGCACTATCTGTGAACAACCCGGAAAAAACTGTGGGAGCGAGCCTGCTCGCGATGACGGCGTCACATTCAGCATCACCATCAACTGACCCACCGCTATCGCGAGCAAGCTCGCTCCCACAGTGAATTGAGGGTGTACGCAACATTTGTGTACCCACCAAACCCTGTGGGAGCGGGCTTGCTCAAGAAGACGGCAGCACATCCAGCATCTTGCAAACTGACACACCGCTTTCGCGAGCAAGCCCGCTCCCACACAGGGATTTGCGGTGAACGCAGTATCTATGAACAACTCGGAAAAAACTGTGAGAGCGAGCTTGCTCGCGACGACGGCATCACATCCAGCATCGCCATCGACTGAACCACTGCTATCGCGAGCAAGCTCGCTCCCACAGCGGATTGAGGGTGTACGCAACATTTGTGTGCCCACCAAACCCTGTGGGAGCGGGCTTGCTCAAGAAGACGGCAGCA
This sequence comes from Pseudomonas sp. R151218B TE3479, assembly GCF_053629195.1. Taxonomy (NCBI): domain Bacteria; kingdom Pseudomonadati; phylum Pseudomonadota; class Gammaproteobacteria; order Pseudomonadales; family Pseudomonadaceae; genus Pseudomonas; species Pseudomonas sp. R151218B TE3479. The sequence goes on along the minus strand of NZ_JBRJHV010000001.1, from coordinate 3,176,485 downwards.
CATCCAGCATCCTGCAAACTGACACACCGCTTTCGCGAGCAAGCCCGCTCCCACACAGGGATTTGTGGTGAACGCACTATCTGTGAACAACCCGGAAAAAACTGTGGGAGCGAGCCTGCTCGCGATGACGGCATCACATTCAGCATCACCATCAACTGACCCACCGCTATCGCGAGCAAGCTCGCTCCCACAGTGAATTGAGGGTGTACGCAACATTTGTGTACCCACCAAACCCTGTGGGAGCGGGCTTGCTCGCGAAGACGTCAACACAACCAGCATCCTGCAAACTGACACACCGCTTTCGCGAGCAAGCCCGCTCCCACACAGGGATTTGTGGTGAACGCAGTATCTATGAACAACTCGGAAAAAACTGTGGGAGCGAGCTTGCTCGCGATGACGGCATCACATCCAGCATCGCCATCAACTGCCCCACTGCTATCGCGAGCAAGCTCGCTCCCACAGGTTCCAGGCTGCACAGGATGATGAGCAAGGCAATGCGGGCGACCTTGTGAGGTCACCCACTTCCATTACGACGCCAAAACCTGCGCCTGCAATCGCCGCCCGATCACATCCAGCAAATCACACCCGTCGCGCAGGGGAATCGCCAGCACTTGGGCAAAATCCTGGAGTACCACCGCGTCCGTACTGATGTCGGAACGCATGGCGAGGTTTTCCAGTAACTGGGTGACAGCGGCGATGCGGTAAGCGGCGGTGTCGTGCAACACGTCCAACGGTGCTTCAGTGTCGATCAAGAGCGCGTGGAAATTGTTTTCGATACCGGTGATGGGCATGGGGCGGGACATGGGGTTACTCCTGCGGGAATGGGAGGTCAGTGGCGGATTGGGATGCCACTGGCGAAGGGAGCGAATCCGGGATTGAGATTCGGATACTTGGCAGGAAATGTTCGTGGGTGACGCTAGACGAAAGCCACCTTGGATTGGCTGTGGCTTTCGGAGGATTGGGGGTGAGTTTTTTCATTGGCTTGTACCTAGGTTATGTAAAGGAACTGCCTTCACCACTTCCACTTGGTGGGTGGCAGCTGTACGCGGGTGTGGAAGACCGAGAACCTAGGACCCGGCGCACCCGAAGGCGCCCCGCGTACAGCCGCCGTAATTTAACAGCAGACCTAGGAAAAGCGTCTGCTTTTTAATTTAGCGGTGCAACGCGCTAGGTTTTCACAAGGGCTTCCACACCCTCTCGCTGAATTTGCAGCGACGGAGAAAACTTAGCGCACGAGGTGATTGGGTGGATAGTCAGCGGGAGCGACGCAGCTTGAGGGAAATTTCCGATGGAGGTGTCCGGAGCTGGACTCAGCAGTTCAGGCGGTGGGATGCAAAGAATGATTTCGATACGAATGAGCGCTCAACGCCATAAGCAAGGGCTGAGGTTTCATCGTATTGTTGAGCGCACCCGTCCTACACAAGGTGAGCCTGGCCGATGCCGAAGCTGTGTTTTATGACGAAATGGCTCTTGAGCGTGAGGATAATGATCATGATGAAAAGCGGTGGATTATCATGGGGCAAGACGCCTGCGGTCGTGTACTCGTCGTTGCATACACCTACCGTGAGCCAGATTTCGTTCGTCTTATCAGCGCACGACTAGCCTCCAAAAAAGAACTACGTCAGTACCTGGGAGGTTGAACCCATGAAAGAAGAATACGATTTCAGCACAGCCAAGCGTGGGGCGGTTGCAAGCAGCAAAGGCAAAACCCGCATAACCATCATGCTTGATGAGGACGTGATCGAGGCCGCTCGCGAACGCGCCGAAAGTGCTGGTACTGGATATCAGACACTCATCAACAATCTACTGCGTCAGGCTTTGATATCTGAAACTGCCCACAATCTGTCACCGGCAGCCCAAAAGCGAACCCGAACAGTTAAACCCTATGCAAACGGTATTACCCGGTCCGACGTGAAGGATCTGGAAAAGCGCCTAGCCGCCATGACTGAGGAGCTGCACAAGATGGTGGACGCATCCAAGCCCGGTAAAGCCAAAGCGTCGGTATGAACCGAGAAGATCGATTTACTCAGGAGCAAGGCACTGTCTTACCTCAGTGCCTTCACCCACAATGATCCGCTTGCCCATTTTCTCCCCCACCTCCAACGCCTGCCCATCCCGCTGCTTTCCCCGCCGCGCCAAACCCACCAGGCGCGGAATCAACTCTCCCTCCGGCAAGTGCTGCCAGAATCGCCCCGGCATGTGCTGACGCAACGCCTGGGGATTGAGCCGCGCCGGGTTGAAGATGTGCCTGTAATAGGTTCGCCACAGCTCAGCGCCGGGATCTTCAGCGTGACGCGCCCAATGCTGCCACTGCTCGGGACAACGTCGCTGGTAATCCAACGACTGCCCATCGAAACGGATACCGTCGCGAGGCGTTGCGATCAGCCAGCGTTGTTGCCCCAATCGCTCGGCAAAATGGCCGCTGGCACTTTCGAGGATGTCATGGGCCGGCTGGTGAAAGGCGACCAAATCCAGTTGCAGTCGCTCGGCCAATGCTTGCGGCAAGGGGATGAAGCGCACGAAGGCATGCAGGTGATGAGCCTCGCGCTGGACCTGCTTGATCCGCCGCTGCAGCTCACTGCCCAGGCGGTCGCCCGCGAGCATTGCGGTGCGGTCGCCATGGGCAACCCGCCAAAGTACTTCGTACAGCAGGTTCCAGCGCTGTTCGCCCTGGTAGCGGCCAGCCTGTTCGAGTTGGGTCAGCAAGGCCGCGGGAACCCGCGTACGGAACGGGCCCGGCCCTTGGGGCAGCGGCGCCGGCACGGCCAACAAGTCGGCCATCGGGCCCTGGGCCCATGTGACATCGCTCGGGTCGATGCCGTGGCCGAGCAGCGTTCGAGCCTGGTCCCGCCACGTAGCGAAATCATCCTCGCAATCCAGGGCAATCACGACCAAAGCCCCATCTGTACAGGCCGCTGGGGGTCACGCAACCGCGCCCGCAGCAAACCGCTGCGCACCTGGGCGTCGGCAGGCCGGTAATCGCTGGTGACAATGAACGGTCGCGCCTTCTCCAGCACGCACCGCAACTGCACCAGGTCGTCATAACGCACCCGCCGCTCCCGGCGCAGTGCAACCAGGCGTTGCACACTACGCAGGCCAATCCCCGGAATACGCGCCAACAATGCGGGTTCGGCACGATTGATATCCAGCGGGAACACCTCGCGATTGGCCAGCGCCCACGCCAGCTTGGGGTCGATGTCCAAGTCCAGGTTGTGGGTTTCGCTCAAAAGCTCGCCTGCCTTGTAGCCATAACCGCGCATGAGAAAGTCGGCCTGATAAAGCCGGTGCTCGCGCAGCAACGGCGGTGCCGCCAGGGGCACGCTGGCGGGGCTGTCGGGAATCGGGCTGAACGCTGAATAGTAAACCCGCCGCAAACCGTACCCCTGGTAGAGCGACTCGGCGTTGCTCAGGATGGCGTGATCATCAGTCGCATCCGCCCCCACAATCACCTGCGTGCTCTGCCCCGCCGGGGCGAAGCGAGGCGCCCGTGGCTCGCCGGCCACCGCCTGTTGTCCCTGATGAATGGTGCCCATGGCTTGGCGGATGGTCGTCAACTGCTTTTCCGGTGCCAGGCGCTTGAGGCTGATATCCGAGGACAGTTCGATATTCACGCTCAAGCGATCAGCCAACCGCCCCGCTTCCTCGATCAACAGCGGATCGGCATCGGGAATGGTCTTGAGGTGGATATAGCCACGAAACTGGTGCTCCTCCCGCAACAACCGCGCCACTCGTATCAACTGCTCCATGGTGTAATCGGCCGAGCGAATGATGCCCGAACTCAAAAACAACCCACTGATGCAGTTGCGGCGATAAAAATCCAAGGTCAGCCGCACCACCTCCTCCGGCGTGAAGCGCGCCCTCGGCACGTTGCTGGAACGACGGTTGACGCAATACTGACAGTCGTACAGGCAAAAATTGGTCAGCAACACCTTCAGCAACGAAACGCAGCGCCCATCCGGCGTATAGCTATGGCAAATGCCCATGCCATCGGTGGCCCCCAACCCCTCACGACCACGGGAGCTACGCTTGGGGGCACCGCTGCTGGCGCAGGAAGCGTCGTACTTGGCAGCATCGGCGAGAATGCCGAGCTTGGCGATAAGCTGCATGAAGTGAACTCACATACTGGATATAAACACAGTATTTTGAGAAGCGCCGCGATGCAAGCGCCATTGGTCAATTCGACACCTGCCATGAGTCGCCCAGGCCGTGACGCAGGCCATGCCAGTGGGATGGGCTATAATCGGCCAACCAACGCGATTGAGGTCCAGCCCCATGGGCAATGTCAGCCTTGAAACCAAAAAGGCCTATGCCGCCAGGACGCGCAGATCCAACTACGCGGCCAGCCTGCGCCTGGAAGGCTTCAAAACGACCTTCGCGGACGGCGAACGCAAAATGCCAACGCGCGAAGAGGTCTTGAAGGCCTTCACCCGAACTGAACCTGATGCCTGACAAATATGGAGTCGGTGAAGACGCTTACTGCTACCCTGGCTCCGCGGTCCTTCGCAACAAACTCGATATCCGTGACGAACCGACCCTAAGCGAAGCCGAACAGCAACTCTCCGCCATCGCAGCGGACAACGTAGAATTCAGCCCTCCTCCTTACGGCCTGGTCTATCTTCAAGGCATTCATCAGGTGCTCTTTTGCGACTTGTATGAATGGGCCGGACAATTGCGAACCGTTGGAATGGCCAAGCAGGACACCCGTTTCTGCCAACCGCAATTCATGGAAGCGCAAGCCGGGAAGATCTTCAAAGGCATGGCGGCGCAGAACTGGTTCGAGGGCCTGTGCCGCACAGACTTGATCAGTGCCGTTGCGGAAACTTACTCAGATATCAATGTGATCCATCCCTTTCGCGAAGGAAATGGCCGCGCCCAACGGATTCTCTTCGAGCATCTCATCATGAATGCCGGTTTTGAGATCAGTTGGTGGGGTATTGAGAAAGAAGAGTGGATCGACGCCAACATCGCGGCCTACCACTGCACCCTCGGCCCCATGCAGCAGGTGTTTGAAAAATGTATTGGCAACCCGCTTAGTCCGTAAGATAGCGGCAGCTGATACTCGCCATCCGTGTCTTCACCACTTTCGACCCCTAGAACACCTGCATGAATATACTAAACACATTCCCCTCCAACCCAGAAGGCCGTGACTTTGTCGTGGGTGATGTTCATGGCCATTTCAAACTTCTGAGCGCACTTTTGCAGCGTTCGAAGTTCGAGGGTGAACGGGATCGCCTTTTCTCCGTCGGCGACCTGATTGATCGCGGCCCTGACTCCGTGGAAGTGCTCGATTGGCTCTCGCAACCCTGGTTTCATGCCGTGCGAGGCAATCACGAACAGATGCTCATCGATGGCGTCTCCGGGGACGGCGACATACCCCGGCACATCCGAAACGGCGGGGCCTGGCTCTATGAACTTGCACCAATGCTTCAACAAGAACTCGCCAAGGCCCTCCAGGCGCTGCCGTGGATCATTGAAGTCGACTTACCGGACGGCGAAACCGTCGGCATCGTGCACGCCGAAGCCCCATTGACCCAAAAAGGTGACGACTGGCAGCAAGCCAAACAAGCCTTGTCAGGGCAACTGGGAGAAATTTGCCGCCTGCGCGCGCTGAGCATGGCCCTGTATGCCAGGGGAAAAATCGAGGAGCAAAACCACGAGCCAATCAAGGGCATCCACCGGCTCTATGTCGGTCATTCGACGGTGCCTAGCGTCACGCGCCTGGGCAACGTTGTCTATATCGACACCGGCTGTTCCTTTGGGGATGGCGCCTTGAGCCTGGTGGAGCTCAATAGCGAAACCATCACCCACCTGACCATGAGCCAATGACTACAGGTTTATCCGATCAGGTCGATGGACTCGCCCCCTCTCCTACCTTGAAATCGCACCCACCATGTATTGGTTCAGATCGCGCAGATCCTGAACCTTCCAGGCAAACGGTGGCAGCTTCACTCCGTTCTCTTTTAACGTTCTCGGAATCAAGTCGCCATTTGGACGAAGTATGATCGACGAGACGATAACGCCTGGATAACCCTTCAGTCTTTTCTGAAAAGAAGACGTCGTCAGGTCAGGCGAGGGCGGATTGCTTTTCCTGGCCAAGGGGCCTGTGCCCTTGAGATCCGCTCCGTGGCACATGGCACATCGTTGTGAATAGAGCGTCTTCCCGTTGGCCATGTCCGCGAAGGAAAGTAATGGTGAATGAGCGATAAAATCCCCCGGGATGCGATGAAGCCTACTTTCACTCTCAACTGTCCTTGTCGTTTCAAATCAGAACTGAATCCCTTACTCTTTACCTGCACCGATGGAGTCCACCCCCGCCAAGGGGATAGGGGACCTGATCATTCATGACCGAGTAAATTCAATATAACCAATAATCGTGTCTTCGATAACACTCAGATTTATCATGGGGGCCTGCGGACTGCTTCCACTCTTAGATGCCACGAACAAACATTTGAGAAATTTCAGTTTCTCACCGGCCGGCAAAATAGCGAATATCCTCTCCACATCCGCCCCCCACATCTTGGTTCTATTTGATTTGAAATAGACAACATAGGGCGAGAAGGTATACCAGTTCAACGTCGTATTGAACACCGCCCCAGCGGTTTTATCCATAGCTCCAAAAACTATGTACTGGATCGCACAGAAGGTACAACAAAACTTATCAACGTAGACATTCATGAACGTCCGCTTTCCTGCTTGAAGCTGAGTTTCAAGATGTCGAATTTCAGCGTGCACAAGTGAATTCCTTCCTGAATACTGCTTTTTATCAAGCTTAAACTTTTCAGCCAAGGCTCCGAAGCCATCGAGAAAGTTAACCGCAAAACTGCCCTCTTCAGTCTTGGCCAGACAATTGGTATACAGTAATGTCCGGTCACCGCTCTTTGTTGAATAGCCCGTTTCTGAAGATATTTTCTTGACCTCAAGGTCACCGGCGCGCAATTTTGCATTAGAAACAGCGGGCGCTATCGCATTGAAAATAAATCGATAGGCGTGCAATGCCAGCTGATTGACCACATCATCCATCGCAATTGTCGATTCAATCTTCCTATGCCCCCCTTCAAAAGGATCGTAGCCAAATCCGTCACGAAACCCCTTGCAAGTCATGGCAAGCTTGGCTTGGGTTTGCAGCGGCAATGCCGGGCCTTTTAGCAACACTACCCCAAGGGCGGGATGAACATGATCGGTGCCGATCAAGTCTAAAACCACGTGGGGCTCGAAGATCCCATCTTTATGCAGTTTGTAGAGGTCGACCGCGTACTGTGCCAGCTCCGATCCCGCTTCAAAGTCCCCCAATATGTCCCCATCAGCACGCTCAGGGTACGTCCAATAGGTCTGCATCGCCCACTGTTCAAGGAAGCTAAAACTTTCAATGGGTTGATTTGACCGCATATTGAAAACTGACTGGATAATCGCATCCTGCAGGTCTCTAAAGTTGTCAGAACCTTCAAAGATTTCAGGATTGGGACAAGCATGGAAGGCACAAACAATCCATTTCCTTTTGGCTTCAGTAAGCATAGCCATCACCCCTCCCTTGGGTCTTGCCGAGTACAGCCTGCTAGTGAGCGTAGTCCACAGCAGCTAACGTAACCAGACGTACCTAAGCCCTCAAAATTCTGGACTACAGAACCGCGAGCTAGCCCAAGGGTTTAGCCAAACGCTCCTGGGGTAAACACTTATGCAGCCCCCCAAACCTCCCCCACCCCATTCCTGATAAACTGCGTCCCTCAGCCTCCCCATCCAGATCTCCAATGTCTCTCTACCCAGCTCCCCCGCAATCCTTGTCCCGCCGCTTCAGTGTGGCCCCGATGATGGATTGGACCGACGCCCACTGTCGCTTCTTCCTACGCATCCTCTCCAAACACGCCTTGCTCTACACCGAAATGGTCACCACCGGTGCGCTGCTCAACGGTGACCACGAACGCTTCCTGCGCCATCACTCATCCGAACACCCCCTGGCCCTGCAATTGGGTGGCAGCGTCCCTGGCGACCTGGCCGCCTGCGCCCGTATGGCCCAGGAGCACGGCTACGACGAGGTGAACCTCAACGTCGGCTGCCCCAGCGACCGGGTGCAGAACAATATGATCGGCGCGTGCCTGATGGGGCATCCGGGGTTGGTGGCCGATTGTGTGAAGGCGATGCGTGACGCGGTATCAATTCCGGTGACGGTCAAGCATCGCATCGGGATCAATGGGCGGGACAGTTATGAACAGTTGTGTGAGTTTGTCGGGACGGTGCGTGAGGCCGGTTGCACGAGTTTTACCGTGCATGCGCGGATTGCGATCCTCGAGGGGCTGTCGCCGAAGGAGAATCGCGACATTCCGCCGCTGCGTTATGACGTGGCCGCGCGGTTGAAGGCGGATTTTCCGGAGTTGGAGATTGTGCTCAACGGTGGGATCAAGACGCTGGAGGCCTGTCACAAGCATCTGCAGACATTCGACGGTGTGATGCTGGGGCGCGAGGCTTATCACAACCCATATCTGCTGGCCGAAGTGGATCAGCAGTTGTTTGGCAGCACCGCGCCGATCATCACCCGGGCCGAGGCGCTGGCGCAGTTGCGGCCTTACATCGCCGATCACCTGGCCGCTGGCGGGGCGATGCATCACATCACCCGGCACGTATTGGGGCTGGGCACCGGGTTTCCGGGGGCGCGGCGGTTTCGGCAGTTGTTGTCGGTGGACATCCACAAAACCAAGGATCCGCTGGCGTTGCTGGATCAGGCGGGGCAACTGCTGGAAGGGCGTTAACCGTCACTTGCTTTGAACCTGCACGCTGTTTTGGCATCGTATCTACCGATACCGCCCCGGCCTTTCAAACAGCCGTTTTCAGGTTGTTGCTGCTGGGGCCGTCGATACCTCTTCACGCCCTTGAGTGGCTGCCGGCCCTCGGGTAATGTCAACGGACCCATAGGACAGAGCACGCTCATGACTTCCAAGCTGGAACAACTCAAACAATTCACCACCGTCGTGGCCGATACCGGCGACTTCGAGGCCATCGCCCGCGTCAAACCCGTGGACGCCACCACCAACCCTTCCCTGCTGCTCAAGGCGTCGGCCATTCAGGGCTACGCCGAGCAACTGAACGCCTGCGTGGCGGACTGCAAGGGCGATGTGGGCCTGGCCAGCGACCGTTTTGCCGTAGCGGTCGGGCAAGAAATCCTCAAAGTGATCCCTGGACGTATTTCCACTGAGGTGGATGCGCGCCTGTCGTTCGACACCGAAGCCATGTTGAAACGTGCGCATCGTTTAATAGACCTGTACGAAAAGGCCGGCATTGGCCGGGATCGGGTGTTGATCAAGATTGCCTCCACCTGGGAAGGCATTCGTGCCGCCGAACAGCTGGAGCGTGAAGGTATCCAGTGCAACCTGACGCTGCTGTTCTCCTTCGCCCAGGCCGCGGCCTGTGCCGATGCCGGGGTGTTCCTGATTTCGCCGTTCGTGGGCCGTATCTACGACTGGTACAAGAAAGCCAATGGCAACGACTACACCGGCGCGGATGATCCGGGCGTGCAGTCGGTGACGCGCATCTACAACTACTACAAGGCCAATGACTACAAGACCGTGGTCATGGGCGCGAGCTTCCGCAACCTCAACCAGATCGAGCAACTGGCCGGGTGCGACCGCTTGACCGTGAGCCCGGACCTGCTGGAAAAACTCGCCGCCGACGAAGGCAAGCTGGAGCGCAAGCTGGCGCCAGGGCAAGCCGGGGAGGCACGCTTGATCCTCAACGAAGCGCAGTTCCGCTGGTTGTCCAACGAGGACGCCATGGCGACCGAGAAACTGGCCGAAGGTATCCGTCAGTTCGCCCGCGACCAGGAGAAGCTGGAGGCATTGCTGCAAGCCAAGCTTTGAGCTGATTCAGCCGGCATGCAAAAAGGGCGAACCTGGTTGGGTTCGCCCTTTTTTATGCGGCTTGGCTTAAGGGATGTGGCGGGTCGACAAACGCCATCGCGGGCAAGCTCGCTCCCACAGGGGATGTCAGAACGCCACAAAACCTGTGGGAGCGAGCTTGCTCGCGATGAAGCCGGTGCAGCCTACGCAAAGCCCAAGGCTCAAGGCCGCTCCAGTGCATTCACCAGATCATGGAACGCTTCACGATTGGAATCGTTGAGCCCCATGAGGATCTTGTGGGCTTCAAGCACCTTGATCCGCACTTCCTCTTCGGACTGATCCTGATCAGGCAGGTCGTCCAGGCACTCCGGACACGGCACAGGGTCGCCCACGATGTTGAACACCTGGTCGAAGCCCATCGATTGCAGCAGACGGGTGATGTCGTTGTGGGTGGTGACGACGGTCGGCAGCAGGCCGACCTTTTGCCGCGACAGGATCGACAGTTTGGCCAACAGGCCCAATGTGGTGCTGTCGATGCTGCGGGTTTCGGTCAGGTCGATCACGATGGCGCTGAAGTTCAGCGCAGTGAAGATCCGCTCAATAGTCGCATCCAGCGCCGAACACAGGGTCAGGCGCACTTCACCGACAAACTTCAGGACGAAGGTGCCGTCCTGCTCGGCGAACTGGATTCTACCGGTACTCATCAAAGGTTCCTGCTCAACACTAACAGGGCGATATCATCCGGCATCTCCCCGAGCGTGGCTAATCCAAACACTTGACGCAAGCCTTCCAGGCTACCGCCCGCTGCGCTTACCCGTTCAGGCAAGGCCGCTTCTTTCTCTTTGAGTGTAGGTTCTGTCAAAAGGTCCAAAATGCCATCAGACATCAGCGTCAAGCTGAATGTCGGTGGCAATTCCAGTACGTGGTCTTCGTAGGTGGCCTCGTTGAACAGGCCAACCGGCAAACCACGCCCTTCCAGGTAACGAACACTGTCTGGCGTATACAACACAGGCAACGGCAGATGACCGCCGATGCTATAGGTCAACAAACCCGTCTCCTCGTCGATGACTCCACCGACCATTGTGACGTGTTTGCCCAGCTTACAACTGATCAGGCCTCGGTTGATATGCCCAAGGACCTCCGACGGCTTGAACTCTGGCAGCGTGCCGTTGCGCTTGGATTCGAACAGCAGCCGCGTGGTCATGAACTTCAACAGCACCGTCACGAACGCCGAGGACGCCCCATGGCCGGAAACGTCCGCCAGGTAGAACGCCACTCGCCGCTCATCGACGCGGAAATAGTCCACAAAATCGCCCGACAGGTACAGCGACGGGATGATCTGGTGGGCAAAACGGAAATCGTCGACGGTCCAGGGACTGACCGGCAGCATGTTCATCTGCACCTGGCGCCCGGCGTTCTGGTCTTCCTGCAACAGGTTCAGGCTGGCTTCCAGCTCGCGGTTGGCGGTTTCCAGCTTCTCGCGGTAGCGCTGGTTTTCCACCAACAGCCGCGAACGGTCCAAGGCCCGGCGCACCGAGTGCTCGAGCACAGCAAGGTCTTCAAGGGGCTTGATCAGGTAGTCCGCCGCGCCCAGGCGCAATGCCTCGACCGCATCGTTCATCACGCCCGCGCCCGACACCACGATCACCGGGGTCTGCGAGGAAATCTCGGTCACCTGGCGAATGAGTTCGAGTCCGCCCATCTGCGGCATGCGCAGGTCGCAGATGACCAGGTCGGGCTTGTCTTGCTCGAATACCTGAAGACCCTGTTGGCCATTGCTGGCCTGCAGGACGCTGAAACCACTGTCTTCCAAGTAGGCTGCGAGACTGGCTCGCACCACTTCGTCATCATCGATTATCAGCAGCGTGGCACTGGTTTTTGGCATGTGGGCAAACGGCGCCAGAATTAGGTTGGCGTAGCGGGCTGGGCGGTCTGGCCTGGCACGCACTACTGGATTCGCTTTCTAGCCTCTCTGTCGTACCGGTTTCAGGCCTTTGCCCTACACGCCCTTACATCAGAGGTGCCCTTCTAAGGCGCAGACGGTACTCCCATCCGCGGGGCGTTTCAAGCTCATGCAGATAGCCGCTTGCCGTCTTTATTTGTCAAAGCACAGAGAGTTATAAGAACCGAGCGAAGCGTAACTCAATGGAAGGATCAAACCCGCACAAACACGACGCCAAAGCACAGAAGGCGGCCTTTGGGCCGCCTTCGTGGTTTTACGGGTCGAAATCAAAAGTCGTCTTCGACCTGGCCATCCTTGACTTTGAATTCGCGGTTCTGCAGGTAGGCATTGCGGATGAAGACGTATTTGTCGCCACTCACCATCTTCTCGGCCGACAACAGGCTGGCGCGGGTATCAACGATGTTCAGGCCGTGAATGGAGTTACGCACCGAGACGTTATCGATATAACGATAAGGCGCGGTGTAGTCATCGACCAGCTTGGCCGGCGCGTCACGCAGGGTGCTTGGCCCCAGCAGCGGCAGCATCACATACGGACCACTGCCCAGGCCCCAGTAGCCAAGGGTCTGGCCGAAATCTTCATCGCTGCGCTGCAGGCCCATCTGGGTGCCCACGTCAAAGAAGCCCAGCAGGCCGAAGGTGGTGTTGAAGATCAACCGGGCAGTGTCGACCCCAGCGGCGGCCGGCTTGGCCTGCAGCACGTTGTTGGCCAGGTTGCCGACGTCGCCGACGTTACGGAACATGTTGTGGATGCCGTCTTCGAGGAACTGCGGCGTCACATATTGATAACCCTGGGCCAGTGGCTTGAGCGCATAGGTATCGAGGGTGTCGTTGAAGGTGAAGATTGGACGGTTGACGCTTTCCCAAGGATCTTCTTCCGTCGCGGCCTGAGTGGCGAACGGAACCAGCAGGACACAAGCGGAAAGACACAGCTGAGCTAGACGATGGCTCCAGCGCATAGGGAAAAACTCCTTGGATTATTCAGGCAAGGGCGCCGAGCCCAGGCGGTAAGCTGGCTAGTATAAGACGGAACGCGTGGATAGGCAGCACCGAAAAACACCCAGGCCGTAGGACTTTTCCGCGACTGGCACCCTTCATCTCACTGTCACCGGACTGTCATCGGAGCCCATTAGGCTGCTGGTTATTTCAAGGACGTTCCCATGCCCCGCGCCGAAGCCCTGCCCCTCCCCGCCCCCAGCCTGACCGCCGTACTGTTTGGCCTCAGCGGATGCCTGGTGGATTTCGGGGCGCGCATTCGTCAGCCAGGGGCAGCGCCAGCGGATCACGCCCACCCGACACCCGGCGCCCTGGAAAGCCTGCAACGCTTGCAACATCTGAATATCCCCTGCGCCTGGCTCGACGAATTGCCTCCCGCCATCAGCCATAGCCTGGCGGCTTCATTGCCCACCTCCATCAAAGCGCCGCAACTTCCTGCAACAAATTATCCATGGCCAGCGCCGCATGCCTGCTGGCAAGCGCTGATGGCGTTGAACGTCCAGCAGTTGGACGGCTGCGTATTGGTCAGCGGCGAACCACGGTTGTTGCAGTCAGGACTCAACGCGGGGTTGTGGACTATCGGACTGGCATCCTGCGGCTCTTTGTGTGGCCTGGCGCCCGCCGAGTGGCAGGCATTGAGTCAACAGGCGCGGGAAACCAAACGCGCCAAGGCCACCGTGCAATTGTTCGGCCTTGGGGTGCATTCAGTGATCGATCACTTGGGCGAACTCGACACTTGCCTGGCCGATATCTGCCTGCGCCGCATTAAAGGCGAGAAGCCCTGACCGGGATCATGCAGGGCGTGCGAGTGTGGATTACTCTTAAGGCAGGCCATGGACTTTTGACGCAGCGTCGCGGTCCATGGCTGTGCCTATCAATAAAGGGAGTACGCCAATGCCTGCCCGCGAATTGCAAGATCAGCTCAATACCCTGCGCGAGCAATTGGAACAGAATCCACCGCTTACCGAAGTCGAGCGCGATGACCTGCACGCGCTGATGCAACAGATCGAACTTGAGCTTGAGTTGGAAACCCAAACACCGGACACCAACCTCGCGGACAATGTGAACCTGGCCGTCGAACGCTTCGAGCTGGAGCACCCCACGCTGGCCGGGACCTTGCGCAACATCGTGCAAGCCTTGGGCAATATGGGGATCTGAACCCTTCGCATGCAAAAAGCCCTGCTATCGCTAGCAGGGCTTTTTAGTTTCACGTGCCTGCAATGCGTCCCCTGTGGGAGCGAGCTTGCTCGCGATAGCGGTGTGTCAGCCAACCTCAATGTTGGATGTGCTGCTCTCATCGCGAGCAAGCTCGCTCCCACAAGAGCTCACCTCCACAAGAAAAGTTTACTGACGCACCAGGCGGTGATTCGGCAGTTGGACGTCTTCAGTACTGCGATACGGGTTGATGTCCAGCCCACCACGCCGTACATACCGCGCATACACCGTCAATTTCTCCGGTTTGAGCAAGCGCTGCAGGTCGAGAAAGATCCGCTCCACGCATTGCTCATGGAAATCCGAATGCTGGCGGAAGCTGACGATGTAGGCCAGCAGGCTGGCATGGTCCAGGGCAGCGCCGCGATATTCCACCGCCACGCTGCCCCAGTCTGGCTGGCTGGTCACCGGGCAGTTGGACTTGAGCAGATGGCTGTGCAGGCTTTCCTCGACGATGCGCGAAGCGTCGCAACGCAGCAGTTCCGGGCGCGGGTGCGCGTAGGAGTCGACGCTGATGTCCAGATCGTCGATGCAGGTACCGGGCAACGCTACGATGCCTTCACGCTCCACGTCCTTGAGGCTGCGGATTCGCACACCCACCGCCTTGCCGGCCGCGGCCGACAGGTCCTGGCGCAGGGTGGCTTCCAGGCTTGCGGTGTCGGCGAACGGCGTCTGGTTCAAGGAGTTGAGGTACAGCTTGAAGGATTTGGATTCGATGATATTCGGCGAGTCCGCCGGGATCGCGAATTCACCGATGGCCACCACCGGCTTGCCGGACGGCAACAGCCACGACAGCTCGAAACAGTTCCAGAAATCCACGCCCTTGTACGGCAGGGTCTCGGCCGTCAGGCCCAGTTCCGCCCATTTCGCGGTGCGCGGGATCGGGAACAGCAGTGACGGCGTGTACGTGGCGATGTATTCGCTGGATTTGCCCAGCGGCGAATGTTCGGCTGCGGGATGCATGACGGAAACCTGACTGAAGAATCAGCGGATTCTATCAGCCTTTGCCGCAGCCTTTGAGTGCTTACTGACTGACTGTCAGGTCGCCCTTCATCCCGGCCTGGTAGTGGCCGGGAAAATTGCAGGCAAATGCCAGGCGCGCGGCCTTGCTGAAGGCCCAGGTCGGCTCGGCGGTCTTGCCCGGCTTCACCAACACGCTGTGATCAAGCGGGTTTCCATCAACATATCCATACTCCAATCGGATTCAGCGTGTGGGAAACTCTATCGCTGCAGGCCTGCCAGTCGGCTGACCGCTCGATTACAACTTTGTCAGGTTGCGCCACGAGCCCGCCTGCCACGGTATAACGCCCTCGTCCCAACCCTGCCTTGAGCCGCCCATGAAACTGCTGATCGTCGAAGACCAAACCAAAACCGGCCAGTACCTGCGCCAAGGCCTGGGCGAAGCCGGGTTCAACGCCGACCTGGTGGCCGACGGCGTCAGTGGCCAGCAGCTGGCCTTGAGCGGTGACTACGCCTTGCTGATTCTCGACGTGATGTTGCCAGGCCGCGATGGCTGGCAGATTCTGCAAGCCGTCCGCGGGGCTGGCCTGGATACCCCGGTGCTGTTCCTCACCGCGCGGGACGCGGTACAGGATCGAGTCCACGGGCTGGAATTGGGCGCCGATGATTATCTGGTCAAGCCCTTTGCTTTTTCCGAGTTGCTGGCGCGGGTGCGCAGCCTGTTACGCCGAGGCAGTTCGACGCAACAGGAAACCAGCCTGCAACTGGCAGACTTGCGCCTGGACCTGATCCGCCGTCGCGTCGAACGCAGCGGTCGGCGCATCGACCTCACCGCCAAGGAGTTCGCCTTGTTGGAAATGCTTCTGCGCCGCCAAGGTGAAGTGCTGCCCAAATCGCTGATCGCATCCCAGGTCTGGGACATGAACTTCGACAGCGACACCAACGTCATCGAAGTCGCCATCCGGCGCCTGCGCATCAAGATCGACGATGAGTTCCCCAATAAGCTCATCCACACCGTGCGGGGCATGGGCTATGTGCTTGAAGAGCGCAGCCTGTGAGGGGCCGCTGGTCGCTGAGCAGCCGCCTGGCGCTGCTGTTCGCCGCCTGCACGGCAGTGGTGTCGTTGTTTGCCGGCGTGCTGTTCAGCCGTGGCAGCGAGGCACACTTCATCGAGCTGGACCAGCAACTGCTCGAAGGCAAGCTGATCGGCCTGCGCCGAGCCCTGCAAGACCTTAACGCCGAACAGACCCAGCGCCGGTTGGAGGACGAGCTGAGCCGTCAGGCCGACCTGGCGCTGCGCATCAAGGGCAGCGATGGCGTGCGTTGGTACGACAGTTCGATCCGGATTCCGGCTCAGTTGCCGGAGCGGCCCGGCCTGTCGACCCTCAGCGATGCCGACAACGATTACCGGGTGTTGAACGCGCCGCTGTATCCCGACCGAGCCGACTCACCGCAACTGACCCTGTTGCTGGACATCACCCATCACCAGCACTTCCTGCAACGCATGCAAAGGCTGATCTGGCTGACTGTCGGCCTTTCGGCCCTGGCCACCGCCCTGCTCGGTGCCTGGGCCGCCCGGCGGGCCTTGCGGCCGTTGCGACGCATGGGCGCCATCGCCGGCAACGTCTCGGCCCGCTCCCTGAACGCCCGCCTACCCGAAGAGCAAATGCCCGCCGAACTGGCGGAATTGGCCCACAGCATCAACGCCATGCTCGGACGCCTCGACGATGCGTTTCAGCGGCTCTCGGCGTTCTCTGCCGACATCGCCCATGAGTTGCGCACGCCGCTGTCGAACCTGCTGACCCACACCCAGGTCACCCTCACCCGCGAACGCTCCCTGGAGGATTACCGCGAGGCGTTGCACAGCAATCTCGAAGAACTGCAATGGATGGCGCAACTGGTCAACGACATGCTGTACCTGGCCAAGGCCGACCATGGCCTGCTGGCGCTCAATCGCGAACCACTGCAGTTGGGCGAGGAAGTGGACGTGCTGCTGGAATTTTTCGCTCCCCTGGCCGAAGACACCAGGGTCCGTTTGAGACGCGAAGGCGACGGCCGCATCGAGGGTGACCGCAACATGTTGCGCCGGGCGCTCTCCAACCTGCTGGACAACGCCCTGCGCTTCACCCCCGTCGACGGCGAAGTGCGGGTGCGGGTGGTCGAGGGAACTCAAGGCGTGAGGGTCAGCGTGGAGAACAGTGGCGAGGGGATTCCAGCGGACTTGCTGCTGCGCCTGTTCGACCGTTTCTACCGCGCCGACCCGGCCCGTCAGGAAGGCAGCAGCGAACACGCGGGGCTTGGACTGGCCATCACCCGCTCGATCATCCGCGCCCATGGGGGGCAGATCCGTTGTGAATCGGCCGATGGCTGGACGCGGTTCCTGATCGAGTTGCCGAAGGGGGATTAAGCCCGACGCAACCCCTGTGGTGAGGGAGCTTGCTCCCGCTGGAGCGCGAAGCGCTCCCAAAAAAAGCCGGAGGCCTGCCTATCATCATGGGTAAGCCCAAAGCGTTTGGGGCTGCTGCGCAGCCCAGCGGGAGCAAGCTCCCTCGCCACAGGCCTGGCAAGCATCCAGACCTACGGGCTATCAGGAATACCGCAACGCCTGGGCCGGTTCGATCTTCGCCGCGCGCCATGCCGGGTAAACGGTGGCGAGGAAACTCAGGATGAACCCGGCCGAGCAGATCAGCACTACGTCACCACGCTGCAGCTCAGACGGCAGGTTGCTGACGAAATACACATCGGAACTGAAGATGTGCTGGCCGCTGACCCGTTCCAGCCAGCCCACCAGCGCACTGACGTTCAACGCCGCGATCACCCCCAGCACGCCACCGATGAGCGTGCCGACGACACCAATCACCGTGCCCTGGACCATGAAGATCGCCATGATCTGCCGCGGTGTGGCGCCGATGGTACGCAGGATCGCGATGTCCGCGCCCTTGTCGTTCACCACCATGATCAGCGTGGCGATGATGTTGAACGCCGCCACCGCGACGATCATCAGCAACAGCAGGCCAATCATGGTTTTTTCCATTTTCATGGCGCTGAACAGGCTGCCCTGGGTATGAGTCCAATCGTCAGCCTTGTAATCCGCGCCAAGGCCAGTGGCGATGTCACCGGAGACCTTCGGCGCTGCGTACAAGTCTTTCACTGCCAGGCGCACGCTCTGCACCTGGTTCGGCTGCCAATGCTGCATCTGCGCGGCGTCGGCCAGGTGGATCAGGGCCATGGAGCCGTCCAGTTCGGCGCCGACCTTGAACACACCCACGACGTTCAAGCGCTGCATCCGCGGCGTGATGCCCCCCGGCGCGGTGCTGACTTCCGGCACGATCAACGTCAGTTTGTCACCGACATTCAACCGGAAACGCCGGGCCGTGATCTCGCCGATGACCACACCGTATTCGCCCGGTTTCAAGGCATCGAGACGCCCCTGGACGATATGCTGGGCAACGATGGACACCTTGCCTTCCTGGGCCGGATCGATGCCGCTGATCTGGATCGGCTGCATCGAACCTTTATGGCTCAGCATGCCTTCCATCTCGGTAAACGGCACGGCAGCGGTCACTTCAGGATTCTTCAGTGCCGCGGCGGCCACCGGCTGCCAGTCGTCGATCGGGTTCACACCGACGATCGTGGCGTGGGGCACCATGCCGAGGATGCGCGAGCTCATTTCGCGCTGGAAGCCGTTCATCACCGACAGCACCACGATCATCGCCAGCACACCCAGGGCGAGGCCGATCATCGAGGTCATGGAGATGAACGAAACAAAGCGATTGCGGCGCTTGGCGCGGGTATAGCGCGTGCCGATAAAGATCGATAACGGTCTGAACATTCGCGGGGCACCGTATGAAAATAAAAGACCCGACACTGGTTTCAAGTGTCGGGTTTCGGTCGGTCAGATGGGCGTCAGGCAACCTTCCTGCAAGTGCAGGACGCGGTCCATCTGCCGGGCCAGGTTCATGTCGTGGGTCACCACCAGGAACGCCGTGCGCATCGAGGTGCTGAGCTCCAGCATCAAGTCCTGGATGCCTTGGGCGGTGTGGGAGTCGAGGTTGCCGGTCGGCTCATCGAGCATCACCAGGCCAGGCTTGTTGACCAGGGCCCGGGCAATCGCCACGCGCTGGCGCTCGCCACCGGACAGTTCGGCCGGCTTGTGTTCCAGGCGATGCCCCAGCCCTACCCGCTCCAGCAACGCCGTGGCGCGCTGACGGGCCTCGGGAATCGCCGTGCGGCCGATCAACAGCGGCATGCAGACGTTTTCCAGCGCGGTGAACTCGGGCAGCAGATGGTGGAACTGGTAGACGAAACCCAGGGAACGGTTGCGCAGCAGGCCACGGGCCTTCTCGTTCAGTGCCGACAGTTCTTCGCCGGCCAGCCAGACACTGCCGGCGGTCGGCGTATCCAGGCCGCCCAGCAGGTTGAGCAAGGTACTTTTGCCGGACCCGGAGGTGCCGACAATCGCCACGCGCTCGCCCGGGTGCAGTTCCAGTTGCAGGCCCGACAACACCACCACCGACTCCGGGCCTTCCTCGTAGGATTTACCCAGGTTGCGGCAGCTCAAGATTGCTTTTTCACTCATGCCCGACTCACTCATAACGTAACGCCTCCGCAGGCTGGGTGCGCGCGGCACGCCAGGCAGGATACAGGGTGGCGAGGAAACTCAGGACCAACGCGGCGGCGCAGACCATCAACACGTCATCGGACTGCAACTGCGATGGCAGGTAGTCGATGAAGTACACGTCGGCGTTGAGAAACTTGTGCCCGATCAGGCCTTCGAGGGCGGCGATCGCGGCGCTGACATTCAGTGCGGCGAACATCCCGACCAGGGCCCCCACGAACGTACCGATCACGCCGATGACCGTGCCCTGGACCATGAAGATCCGCATGATCTGCCCTGGTGTGGCACCGAGGGTGCGCAAGATCGCGATATCGCCCTTCTTGTCGTTCACCACCATCACCAGCGTGGAGATGATATTGAATGCCGCCACGGCGACGATCAGCAACAGCAGCAGGCCGATCATGGCTTTTTCCATGCGGATCGCCTGGTACAGATTGCCGTGGGTACGGGTCCAGTCCCGGGCGTAGTAGCGGTCTTCGCCAAGCTGCTGGGCGATGGTCCAGGCCACACGCGGGGCCTGGAACAGGTCGTCGAACTTCAGCCGCAGGCCCTGGACCTGGTCCGGTTTCCAGCGATGCAGGCGGGCCAGGTCCTGGAGGTTGGTGACCCCCAGGTAACCGTCCAGCTCGCCGGCGCCGACATGGAAGATGCCGACCACGGTAAAGCGTTTCATGCGCGGAAACATGCCGCCCGGGGTCACGGTGACCTCCGGGGCGACGAAGGTCAGCTTGTCGCCGATGGCCACGCCAAGCTTGGCCGCGGCCTTGTCGCCGATGACGATGCCGAAGCTGCCGGGCGCCAGGTCGTCGAGTTTGCCCTGCTGCATGAAGTTATCGATGATCGACACCTGCCGCTCGAGCCCGGGGTCGATGCCATTGAGCAACACCTTGGACACCTTGCCGTCGTTGGTCAGCAACCCCTGCATCTGGATGAATGGCGCCACGGCCAGCACCTGCGGGTTCTGCTTGACCTTGGCGGCCAGGCTCGGCCAGTCGCTGATGGCTTCGCCGGTTTCGAGGGTCGCGTGGGGCACCATGCCCAGCACGCGGGTGCGCATCTCATGGTCGAAGCCATTCATCACCGAGAGCACGACGATCATCACGACCACGCCAAGGGCCAGTCCGATGATGGACGTCAGGGAAATGAACGATACGAAATGATTGCGACGTTTTGCACGGGTATAACGCGTGCCGATAAATACGAAGAGAGGTCTGAACATGTCGGGGCTTGTTCGGAGGGAAAAGGAACGTCCTTGTGGCGGGGGTCACAAACCAGCTTTACACTCAGACCACCGCCGCTACCATGGGTTCGCCATGTCGACATTAGATGAAGAAGATCGCCGCGAATACTACCGTATCGAGGACACGATCGCACTGGAAATTCGGCCCCTCTCCATTCCTGAAGCTGCTGGCCAGGAAGTGTTGCAGGATGCTTCTCCACTGTTCAACCTGCTCAGTGAACTGCACCTGAGCGAATTCGAGTCACAGCACCTGCTGCGCCAGATCAGCGAGCGCGAACGCAGCGTCGCGGCGTACCTCAAGGCGATGAACAAACGCATCGACCTGCTCAGCCAGGTCATTGCCCTGACGGTGCTCGGCGAAATCGGCGAGCCACAGCCGGTGATCATTTCCGAAGGCGGCGTGGACTTCCAATACCCCACGCCAATCGCCGTCGGCGCCCACTTGTCGATCAAGCTGGTGCTGATGCCCCAGGCCCTTGGCTTGCTGCTGCGGGCGCGGGTCACCCACTGTGACCCCAAAGGCGACGGCTACGACGTGGGCACCGAGTTCGAACGCCCCACCGACGCCCAGCGCCAGTTGCTGGCTCGCTACATCCTGCAGAAACAGGCGCAAGAACGGCGCCTGGCCCGGGAACTGAACGAATCAGGTATCAATAAGGAAGAACCGTGACCCTCATTTATGGCCACCGCGGCGCCAAGGGCGAAGCGCCGGAAAACACCCTGACCGGTTTTCAGGAGTGCCTCAAGCACGGCGTACGCCGTTGCGAGCTGGACCTGCATCTTTCAATGGATGGCGAGTTGATGGTCATCCACGACCCAACACTCAAGCGCACCACGGACCGCCGCGGCAAGGTGGTGGAACACTCCGCCGCCGAGCTGGTGACCTACGATGCGCGCAAAGGCAGCCCGGGCTGGATCAAGCCGTGCCCGATCCCACGCCTGGAGGAGCTGTTCGAGAAGTGTGATTTCGAGCACTGGCAGCTGGAGGTCAAGAGTGCCTCGCGCACCCGCGCTGCGGCCACGGTGCTGGGCATCCGCGAAATGGCCCAGCGTTTCGGGCTGCTGGACAAGATCACCATCACGTCCAGTTCCCGGGAAGTACTCAAGGCGGCCCTGGACCTGACCCCGGACATCTCCCGCGGACTGGTGGCCGAATACGCCTGGCTCGACCCGTTGAAGGTCGCCCAGAGCTACGGCTGCGAGATTCTGGCGTTGAACTGGACCTTGTGCACGCCGGAACGCCTGATCAAGGCGCAGCGCCAGGGGCTGCATGTGTCAGTGTGGACCGTCAACGAACCCGCGCTGATGCGCAGGCTCGCCGACTTTGGCGCTGACAGCCTGATTACAGACTTTCCCGGTTTGGCCACTGCCACCCTTGGGAAAGGCTGAAATCGGTCTCCCCGGCCGGCTCAGGCCACCGGCCGGAGCCGCTCAAAAAAGCCGGTTGAGCCCGTCATAGGCCGCTACCCGATAGGCTTCGGCCATGGTCGGGTAGTTGAACGTGGTGTTGACGAAGTACTTCAGCGTGTTCAGCTCGCCCGGCTGGTTCATGATCGCCTGGCCGATGTGCACGATCTCCGACGCCTGGTAGCCGAAGCAGTGCACGCCCAGCACTTCCAGGGTCTCGCGATGGAACAGGATCTTCAGCATGCCTTGCGGCTCGCCGGCGATCTGTGCGCGCGCCATGCTCTTGAAGAACGCCTTGCCCACTTCGTACGGCACCTTGGCCTGGGTCAGCTCCTGCTCGTTCTTGCCGATCGAGCTGATCTCCGGAATGGTGTAGATGCCGGTCGGCACGTCGTTGACGAAGCGCCAGCTGCCGTTGTCGACAATGCTGCCGGCGGCCGAGCGGCCCTGGTCGTGGGCGGCACTGGCCAGGCTCGGCCAGCCGATCACGTCACCGGCACCGTAGATGTTCGGCACGCAGGTGCGGTAGTTCTCGTCGACTTCGATCTGGCCGCGGCTGTTGACCTTCACGCCGATGTTTTCCAGGCCCAGGGTGTCGGTGTTGCCGGTACGGCCGTTGCACCAGAGCAAGGCGTCGGCCTTGATCTTCTTGCCGGACTTGAGATGCAGGATCACGCCATTGTCGACGCCTTCGACCCGGTCGTAGTCTTCGTTGTGGCGCACGGTGATGTTGTTGTTGCTGAAGTGATAGCTCAGGGCCTGGGAGATTTCCGAGTCCAGGAAGCTCAGCAACTGGCCGCGGTTATCCACCAGTTCCACCAGCACACCCAGGCCGCTGAAGATCGAGGCGTATTCGCAACCGATCACGCCGGCACCGTAGACGATGAGCTTACGCGGGGTGTGACCCAGGCTCAGGATGGTGTCGCTATCGTAGATCCGCGCATGGTTGAAATCGATGTCGGCCGGGCGGTACGGGCGCGAACCGGTGGCGATGATGATGTGCTTGGCCACCAGCTTCTCGACCACGCCATTGCCGCAAACCACTTCGACCGTCTGCTCGTCGGCAAAACTGCCGGTGCCGAAAAAGACGTCGACACGGTTGCGGGCGTAGTAACCGGTGCGCGAGGCCACTTGCTTGGAGATCACCTTCTCGGCGCTCTTGAGCACGTCCGGGAAGGAGAACCAGCGCGGCTCGCCGATGGCCCGGAACATCGGGTTGGTGTTGAACTGCATGATCTGCCGGACCGAGTGACGCAAGGCCTTGGACGGGATGGTACCCAAGTGGGTGCAGTTGCCGCCGACCTGCCGACGGCTGTCGACCATCGCCACCTTGCGCCCTGCCTTGGCCGCGTTCATTGCCGCGCCTTCCCCCGCCGGGCCGGAGCCCAGTACCACCACGTCGTAGTTGTAGACAGCCATGCGTACTCCTCAGAACAGGCCGCGACGCCTCACTAGGCATCGACGGCTAAATCATGCCGGCCTGCGGCATGAAGGAACAATTTGGGGCCGGTTCACGAGCCCGGCCACAGTCTATAGAAGCGTCAACGCCGCGCACATTACCCCTTGGTCGCGTCGTAGGCTAGTTTTGCCTGCGCTATTTCGCCACATCTACGCTTTCACCAGCCTGTCGTCGCTACTATTCAAGGTTTGCCTTAATCAATGTGGCGAGGGAGCTTGCTCCCGCTTGAGTGCGAAGCGCTCACAGAAACGGGTCTGCTGCGCAGCCCAGCGGGAGCAAGCTCCCTCGCCACAGGTCGCCTACATCCTGAAGACTGTCATCATTGGGTTTTCCCGCCGCTGATCCGTTCAAACGCATCGTTGGTGCGCGTGATGAACCGCTCGCCGTCCCGGAGCACGAAAAATACCCCGACACCATGTTTTTCGGCATAGTCCCAACCCCGTTCGGGGCCGAGAATCAGCAACAGCGTCGATAGTCCATCGGCCATCAGCGCCGAAGGATGAATCACCGTGACTGACGCCAGGTTATGTAGGACCGGCGCACCAGTGCGTGCATCAAAGGTGTGGGAATAACGCTGACCGCCCTGTTCGAAGTAATTACGGTAGTCGCCCGAGGTGGAAACGCCGTAGCCGTTGACCTCGATGACACGCTCCGCCACTTGCTGGTCATCCCGGGGCTCTTCCAGGGCGATGCGCCAGGCCGAACCATCGGGTTTGCGCCCGAAGGCCTTGAGTTCCCCGGTGGCTTCGGCCAGGTAACTGTCGATGCCCAGGGCCTGGAGCCTGGCGGCGATGCGGTCGACGGCATAACCGGCGGCGATGCTGTTGAAATCGACTTCCACCGCTGCGTCCTTGCACAACCGGTCGCCCTCAATACGCAAATGAGCATGACCGACGCGCTGGCGCGCCAAGGCCAAGGTTTCTGCAGTCGGCACTTTCTCTTCCCGGGACTGGGGCCCGAAGCCCCACAGGTTCAACAGCGGCTCCACGGTCAGATCAAAGGCCCCATCGCTTTGAACCGACAACTGCTCGCCCACGCGGATCAACGCCAGGACCGGCCCAGGCATGACCTGACAACTGTTGGCCGGCAATGCGTTGAAGCGCTCCACATCCGAATCGCCGCGATAGGTCGAGAATTGCCGATCCACTTCGGCAAGGATGTTTTCCACCTCGGTCTGCACCGTTTTCGGAGCGGGCCCGGCGGAATGCCTGACGTATTGAATGGAATAATGGCTGCCCATGGTCGGACCGTCGAAACGTTCCAGGGTGTCGCCGATGCCACAACCGGACAACATAACGGCCAGCACCACAAGCTTTCCCCACCGTCCAGTTAACAAATCTTCATCTCCCCTCAAAACCGCGCCGGCCATTATGAGCTTCAGCGCGTGCGTGCGCGAACCTGTGGGAGCGAGCTTGCTCGCGATGGCGGTGTGTCAGCTACATCGATACTGGTTGATCCAACACTATCGCGAGCAAGCTCGCTCCCACAGGGGATACAGCGCCCTCATACAAGATTTGCCAGAGTGAGTACCTACCCATGTCTTCCACCACGAGCAACGGCAAGGCGATTTTTCGCGTTGTCAGCGGCAACTTCCTAGAGATGTTCGACTTCATGGTCTACGGCTTCTACGCCACGGCCATCGCCAAGACGTTCTTTCCCGCCGACAGTGCGTTCGCCTCGCTGATGCTGTCCCTGGCCACGTTCGGTGCCGGGTTTCTGATGCGTCCCCTGGGGGCGATTTTTCTTGGTGCCTACATCGACCGCCATGGCCGCCGCAAAGGCTTGATCATCACCCTGGCGATGATGGCCATGGGCACCCTACTGATCGCCTGCGTGCCAGGCTACGCCGTCCTCGGCGTGACGGCCCCCTTGCTGGTGCTGCTGGGCCGATTGCTGCAAGGCTTCTCCGCGGGTGTGGAGCTGGGTGGGGTGTCGGTCTACCTGGCGGAAATCTCCACGCCGGGGCGCAAGGGTTTCTTTGTCAGTTGGCAATCCGCCAGCCAACAGGCGGCGGTGGTGTTTGCCGGCCTGCTGGGGGTTGGCCTCAATCACTGGCTGAGCCCCCAGGAGATGGGCGATTGGGGCTGGCGCGTACCGTTCCTGGTGGGGTGCATGATTGTCCCGGCCATCTTCATGATTCGTCGTTCGCTGGAAGAAACACCTGAATTCCAAGCAAGAAAACACCGCCCCACCCTGTCGGAAATTGTCCGCTCCATCGGTCAGAACTTCGGCATTGTCTTGGCCGGCATGGCGCTGGTGGTGATGACCACCGTGTCGTTCTACCTGATCACCGCCTACACACCGACCTTCGGCAAGGCCGAGTTGAACCTGTCGGACCTGGATGCGCTGCTGGTCACGGTGTGCATCGGCTTGTCGAATTTCTTCTGGCTGCCTGTGATGGGGGCGTTTTCCGACAAGATCGGACGCAAACCCCTGCTGCTCGGTGCGACGATCCTGGCGATCCTGACCGCCTATCCGGCGCTGGCCTGGCTGGTGGCGAATCCCAGTTTCAGCCACTTGCTGATCGTCGAACTATGGCTGTCGTTCCTGTACGGATCCTACAACGGTGCCATGGTGGTGGCCTTGACGGAAATCATGCCGGTTGAAGTGCGCACCACCGGTTTCTCCCTGGCCTACAGCCTGGCGACAGCGACGTTCGGCGGATTTACTCCGGCGGCCTGTACCTACCTGATCCATGTGCTCGACAACAAGGCTGCACCGGGGATATGGCTCAGTGGGGCGGCGGTGCTGGGGTTGATTGCGACCCTGGTGTTGTTCAAGGGCAATCGGCATGAACTGCGGACCGCGCAGGCTTCAGTCATCGGCGGCGCCTGACAGATCGCCATCGCGAGCGAGCTCCCACAGTTTGATCGTGTACATCCTGTGGGAGCGAGCTTGCTCGCGATGAGGCCAACCCAGGCACCCCAAAACCCGGACAAAAAAAACGCCCCGACAAGTCGGGGCGTTTTCACAAACGGCTAAGGCTTAGCGCGGGAACGCTGGCGGGTTTACCCCGGCCATGTCTTCCATCACGCGAACCACCTGGCAGCTGTAACCGAATTCGTTGTCGTACCAGACGTACAGAACAACGCGGTTGTCTTGGCTGATGGTGGCCTCGGCATCCACGACACCGGCGTGGCGCGAGCCCACGAAGTCGGTGGACACCACTTCTTGCGAGTTAACGAAGTCGATCTGCTTGTGCAGGTCGGAGTGCAGCGCCATGTAGCGCAGGTACTCGTTCATCTCTTCACGGGTGGCGGCTTTCTCGAGGTTCAGGTTGAGAATGGCCATCGACACGTTCGGCGTCGGCACGCGGATCGCATTGCCGGTCAGCTTGCCGGCCAGTTCAGGCAGGGCCTTGGCGGCGGCGGTGGCGGCACCGGTCTCGGTGATGACCATGTTCAGCGCGGCACTGCGGCCACGGCGATCGCCCTTGTGGAAGTTGTCGATCAGGTTCTGGTCGTTGGTGTACGAGTGAACCGTTTCGACGTGACCGTTGACGATGCCGAACTTGTCGTTCACTGCCTTGAGCACCGGCACGATGGCGTTGGTGGTGCAAGAGGCGGCGGAAACGATCTTGTCGTCAGCGGTGATGTCGCCGTGGTTGATGCCGTGAACGATGTTCTTCAGCTTGCCCTTGCCTGGCGCGGTCAGGACAACGCGATCGACACCCGGGCAGGCCAGGTGCTGGCCCAGGCCGTCGGCGTCACGCCATACACCGGTGTTGTCCACCAGCAGCGCATCCTTGATACCGTACTGGGTGTAGTCCACCTCGGTCGGGTTCTTCGCGTAGATCACCTGGATCAGGTTGCCGTTGGCGGTGATGGTGTTGTTTTCTTCGTCGATGGTGATGGTGCCGTTGAACGAACCATGGACCGAGTCGCGGCGCAGCAGGCTGGCACGCTTGGTCAGGTCGTTCTCGGCGCCCTTGCGCACCACGATGGCCCGCAGGCGCAGGCCGTCGCCACCACCGGTTTTTTCGATCAGGATGCGCGCCAGCAGACGGCCGATACGGCCGAAACCGTACAGGACCACGTCAGTGCCTTTGCGAGGCGAAGCGTTCTGCTGGCCAACCACATCAGCCATCTCTTCACGCACGAACTGCTCGGCGCTACGGCCATTGCCTTCGTTGCGGAACTTGAACGCCAGCTTGCCCAGGTCCACCGACGCCGCGCCGAGCTTGAGCTCGCTCATGGCCTTGAGCAGGGGGAATGTTTCGTGGACGGAGAGTTCGCTGTCGTCGGAAGAACGGTGGCGAGCAAAGCGGTGGGCTTTGAGGATCGCGATGACAGACTGGTTGATCAGGCTGCGGCCATAGATCGAGCTCACCACGTTGTTATTGCGGTAGAGCTGACCGATGAGAGGGATCATCGCTTCGGCGAGCGCTTCACGATCAATCCATTCACCAAGACACTGGTCGGGCTTCTGAGTCACGGTAACCTTCCACATGTAGGGGCTGAAAAAAGGGGCTACATTATGCCGCCGAGTCCTCGGCGGAGCAATGCGCGCCCGTCGCGCCGTGGTTTTCCTGCCGGCCTGGGTAGTCTGCGACTGACAGCAGCCCCCTTCCCCCGCTACAATTGTCGACTTTGTCGCAATGCTGGAGCTCAATCTTCCGTGCCCGTTCTGCGTCTTCCGCTTCTCCCTGCCGCGGCAGGTAAACAGCACTGGGGCAACCTGCCCGGTGCCGCCCTGAGCCTGGCCATCGCCGAGGCTGCCAGCGCTGCAAAGCGTTTCACTCTGCTGCTGACCGCCGACAGCCAAAGCGCCGAACGGTTGGAACAGGAGCTGAGTTTTTTCGCTCCGGATTTGCCGGTCTTGCATTTCCCGGACTGGGAAACCCTGCCCTACGATCTGTTTTCACCGCACCAGGACATCATTTCCCAGCGAATCGCCAGCCTTTATCGGCTGCCGGAGCTCAGTCATGGCGTTTTGGTAGTGCCGATCACCACGGCCCTACATCGCCTGGCTCCGACCCAATTCCTGCTCGGCAGCAGCCTGGTGCTGGACATCGGCCAGAAGCTCGACGTCGAACAAATGCGCACCCGCCTCGAGGCCAGTGGCTATCGTTGTGTCGACACAGTGTACGAGCACGGCGAGTTCGCGGTGCGTGGCGCCTTGATCGACCTGTTCCCGATGGGCAGCAAACTGCCGTATCGCATCGACCTGTTCGATGACGAAATCGAGACCCTGCGCACCTTCGACCCGGAAAACCAGCGTTCCATCGACAAAGTGCAGTCGATCCGCCTGTTGCCGG
Organism: Pseudomonas sp. R151218B TE3479; assembly: GCF_053629195.1. Taxonomy (NCBI): domain Bacteria; kingdom Pseudomonadati; phylum Pseudomonadota; class Gammaproteobacteria; order Pseudomonadales; family Pseudomonadaceae; genus Pseudomonas; species Pseudomonas sp. R151218B TE3479. Next base: position 3,147,552 of record NZ_JBRJHV010000001.1, on the reverse strand, counting down.
CCAAGGAATTCCCGCTGCAGAAAGACGCCGTGACCCGTTTCAAGGCGCGCTTTCGCGAGCGCTTCGATGTGGATTTCCGCCGCTGCCCGATCTTCCAGGACCTGAGCAGCGGGATCACGCCCGCCGGTATCGAGTATTACCTGCCGCTGTTTTTCGAAGAAACCTCCACCCTGTTCGATTACCTACCCCAGGACACCCAGGTGTTTTCCCTGCCGGGCATCGAGCAGGCGGCGGAAAACTTCTGGAACGACGTGCGCAACCGCTACGAAGAGCGTCGCGTCGACCCTTCCCGGCCTTTATTACCGCCAGCCGAACTGTTCCTGCCGGTGGAAGACTGCTTTGCCCGCCTCAAGAGCTGGCCGCGGGTGGTGGCAAGCCAGCAGGACGTGGAAACCGGCGTTGGCCGTGAACGCTTCCCGGCCAAGGCGTTGCCGGACCTGGCCATCGAAGCCAAGGCCACGCAGCCATTGGCGGCACTGGCGGGCTTTCTCGACGCATTCCCCGGTCGCGTCCTGTTCACCGCTGAATCCGCGGGGCGTCGCGAAGTGCTGCTGGAACTGCTCGAACGCCTGAAGCTGCGGCCGAAGACGGTGGACAGCTGGCCGGACTTCGTCGCCGGCAAGGATCGCCTGGCGATCACGATCGCGCCGTTGAACGACGGCCTGGTCCTGGATGACCCGGCCCTGGCGCTGGTGGCGGAAAGTCCTTTGTTCGGCCAGCGCGTCATGCAGCGCCGCCGTCGCGAGAAACGCGCCGACGCCGCCAACGACGCCGTCATCAAGAACCTCACCGAGCTGCGCGAAGGCGCGCCGGTGGTGCACATCGACCACGGCGTTGGCCGCTATCTGGGCCTGGCGACCCTGGAAATCGACAACCAGGCCGCCGAGTTCCTGACCCTGGAATACGCCGAGGGCGCCAAGCTCTACGTGCCAGTGGCGAACCTGCACCTGATCGCCCGCTACACCGGCAGCGACGACGCTCTCGCCCCGCTGCACCGCCTGGGCTCGGAAACCTGGCAGAAAGCCAAGCGCAAGGCGGCCGAACAGGTGCGCGACGTGGCCGCCGAACTGCTGGACATTTATGCCCGTCGCGCCGCCCGCGAGGGCTACGCCTTCGCCGATCCGAAAGCCGACTACGAAACCTTCAGCGCCGGTTTCCCGTTCGAAGAAACCGTCGACCAGCAGACCACCATCGAAGCCGTGCGCGCCGACATGCTCGCGCCCAAGCCCATGGACCGACTGGTGTGCGGCGACGTGGGCTTCGGCAAGACCGAAGTGGCGATGCGCGCCGCATTCATTGCCGTGCACGGTGGCAAGCAGGTGGCGATCCTGGTCCCGACCACCCTGCTCGCCCAGCAGCACTACAACAGTTTCCGCGACCGCTTCGCCGACTGGCCGGTGACCGTGGAAGTGATGAGCCGTTTCAAATCCACCAAGGAAGTGAACGCCGCCGTGGCCGAACTGGCCGAGGGCAAGATCGACATCGTCATCGGCACGCACAAGCTGCTGCAGGACGACGTGAAGATCAAGAACCTGGGGCTGGTGATCATCGACGAAGAACACCGTTTTGGCGTACGCCAGAAAGAACAGCTCAAGGCCCTGCGCAGCGAAGTCGACATCCTGACCCTGACCGCCACGCCGATCCCCCGCACGCTGAACATGGCGGTGTCGGGCATGCGCGACCTGTCGATCATCGCCACGCCACCGGCCCGGCGCCTGTCGGTGCGCACCTTTGTCATGGAGCAGAACAAAAGCACCGTCAAGGAAGCCCTGCTGCGTGAGCTGCTGCGGGGTGGCCAGGTCTATTACCTGCACAACGACGTGAAGACCATCGAGAAATGCGCCGCCGACCTGGCCGAACTGGTGCCGGAAGCGCGCATCGGCATCGGCCACGGGCAGATGCGCGAACGTGAACTCGAACAGGTGATGAGCGACTTCTACCACAAGCGCTTCAACGTGCTGATCGCCTCGACCATCATCGAGACCGGCATCGACGTGCCGAGCGCCAACACCATCATCATCGAGCGCGCCGACAAATTCGGCCTGGCCCAGTTGCACCAGTTGCGCGGCCGGGTCGGTCGTAGCCACCACCAAGCCTATGCCTACCTGCTGACGCCACCGCGCCAGCAGATCACCCCGGATGCGGAAAAGCGCCTGGAAGCCATCGCTAACACCCAGGACCTCGGCGCCGGCTTCGTGCTGGCCACCAACGACCTGGAAATCCGTGGCGCCGGCGAACTGCTCGGCGACGGCCAGAGTGGCCAGATCCAGGCCGTCGGCTTCACCCTGTACATGGAAATGCTCGAACGCGCGGTCAAGTCGATCCGCAAGGGCGAGCAGCCGAACCTCGATCAACCCCTGGGCGGCGGGCCGGAAATCAATTTGCGAGTGCCGGCGTTGATCCCGGAAGATTACCTGCCGGACGTCCACGCACGGCTGATCCTCTACAAACGCATCGCCTCCGCCAGCGACGAGGAAGGCCTCAAGGACCTGCAGGTGGAGATGATCGACCGCTTCGGCCTGCTGCCGGAACCGACCAAGAACCTGGTGCGCACCACGCTGCTCAAGCTCAAGGCCGAGCAACTGGGCATCAAGAAAGTCGATGGCGGCCCCAACGGTGGCCGGATCGAGTTCGAAGCCCAGACTCCGGTCGACCCGCTGGTGCTGATCAAGTTGATCCAAGGCCAGCCCAAACGCTACAAATTCGAAGGGGCCACGATGTTCAAATTCATGGTGCCCATGGAACGCGCGGAAGAGCGTTTCAATACCGTAGAGGCGCTGTTCGAGCGCCTCACTCCGACCACTGCTTGAAGGACGCCCCATGCGCCTGTTTCGCTCACTGACCTTGTTGTTGACCCTGGTCGCTCCCCTGGCGTTTGCCGACGACCTGTATCAGGTTGAAATGATTCTAGTCCGCCAGAACGCCGAGCCGGCGATTGTCAGCCGCGCCGCACCGGAAGACTGGGACGCCGGCGCGCAACGCCTGGGCGCGGACAGCCAGCGCACACCGGCCCTGGGCAACATCGTCGAGAAACTCACCGCCAGCGGCCAGTACACGGTATTGATGCACAAGGCCTGGCAGCAGACGCTCGGTGAACAGGGCCGCAAAGTCGCCATCAGCGACGGTGCCGAACAGTTCGGACAATTCCCCATCGAGGGCACCCTGGAACTGAAACTGGGCCGTTTCACCGACGTGGATGCCGATTTCTGGATCAACCAGATCGACGCCAATGGCCTGGTCACCGCCAGCGAGCGCCTCAAACAGCAGAGCCATACCAAAAATGGCCAACTGAATTTCCTCGATAACGGTCACCTCGGCCTGCTGATCAAGATCACCTCGCTGACCGCGCCCGCGCCACGGCAGGCACCTGAAGTCATTCCGGACTGATTGGCGCGCCTATGCCCTCGCCCCTGAGCAAACCCCTGGCACCTTCCTGGGTCAATCGATTCAAGGAACAGAGCCTGGAGCGCGGGCGCCGTTATGCGCTGGAAAACCGCGTCAGGATCGTCGAGGCCGGCGACAGCACCATCACCGCCAGTTGCGAAGGCTCTGGCGGCAACGTCTACCGTCAGACCATTCGCCTTAAAGAGTCAGCCAAGGGCGCGTTGATTCTGCTCGAAGCCGCTTGCTCCTGCCCGGTGCGCATCAACTGCAAGCACTGCGCGGCGGTGTTGCTGCAAGTCCAGGAAACCCTGGCCTATCCGGCCGCCGAAAAAGACGCGCAATTGCTGGAAAAACTCCAGGCCGTGCTGGACAACCGCAGCCCCAAGGCCCCACCGCAAGTGCTGGTGGACAACGTACAACCGGTGCCGCGCCTGTGGCTGGCCAGTATCGAGTTCAGTGCCTTCGAACCGCGCAACGGCAAGATGCAACGCTACATCCAGCACCGCGCCGCCTTGTCCTTCAGCTATCTGGACGAGTACGTCAGCGGCCAGCGCAACACCGACGTGCTGATTCGCCAGGAAACCCAGACGCTGCGGATAAAACGCCACACCGATGTGGAACAGTCCTACCGCGAACAGTTGCGAATCCTCGGCTTCAAGGTCGCGACCCGCCAAAGCAAGGCCCTGCCGGAAAGCGCTGGCGAACTGTATGAAATGGTCAACGACAGTGCCTGGCTGACGTTCACCCTCAACGACCTGCCGAAACTGCGCACCCAGGGCTGGGAATTGCAGATCGACGAGGACTTCGGCTTCGACCTGACGGCCGTGGACGAGTGGTACGTCACGGTCGAGGAAACACCGGAACGGGATTGGTTCGACCTGGAGCTGGGGATCATCGTCAACGGCGAGCGCCTGAGCCTGCTGCCGATCCTGTTGAACCTGATGCGCTCGCACATCGAGTTGTTCAACCCGGAACGCCTGGCCAGGCGCCGGGACGATGAACTGATTCTGGTCAACCTGCCCAACCGTCCGAACTCCGAATTCGGCCCGCAGCAAGTGGCCCTGCCCTATGGCCGGCTGAAACCGGTGCTGGCGACCCTGGGCGAGTTCTACCTGCAAGAACCCGGCACCACCAAACTGCGCCTCAACAGCGCGGACGCCTTGCGCCTGAACCCGCTGCAGGACATGCCACTGACCTGGGAAGGTGGCGAACACATTCGCGGCCTGGCCCAGCGCCTGCGGGACATCAAGGATTACACCACCACCGCGCCGGAAGGGCTGAACGCGACGCTACGGCCTTATCAACTCGAAGGCTTGAGCTGGATGCAATCACTGCGACAGCTGGAAGTCGGCGGCATCCTCGCGGACGACATGGGCCTGGGTAAAACCCTACAGACCCTGGCGCACATTCTCAGCGAAAAAAATGCCGGGCGCCTCGATCGCCCGTGCATGGTGGTGATGCCCACCAGCCTGATTCCCAACTGGCTCGACGAGGCCGCTCACTTCACGCCGCAACTCAAGGTACTGGCCCTGTATGGCGCCGGGCGCAAAAAGCATTTCGAACGACTGGCCGATTACGATCTGGTCCTCACCACCTATGCCCTGCTACCCAAGGATGTCGAGCGCCTGGCCGCGCAGCCATTGCACGTACTGATCCTCGATGAAGCCCAGTACATCAAGAACCCTACCAGCAAAGCCGCCCAGGCCGCCCGCGAGCTGAACGCCCGCCAGCGATTGTGCCTGTCCGGTACGCCCCTGGAAAACCACCTGGGCGAACTGTGGTCGTTGTTTCACTTCCTGCTGCCGGGCTGGCTCGGGGACGTCAAGAGTTTCAATCGCGATTACCGCGTACCGATCGAAAAGCGCGGCAGCGATGTACGACTGCAGCACCTCAACGGTCGGATAAAACCCTTCCTGCTGCGTCGGACCAAGGAACAAGTGGCGACAGAGCTGCCACCCAAGACCGAGATCATTCATTGGGTCGAACTCAGCGATGCCCAGCGGGACGTCTACGAAACCATGCGCCTGGCGATGGACAAGAAGGTCCGCGACGAGATCACTCGCAAAGGCGTGGCCCGCAGCCAGATCATCATTCTTGAGGCACTGCTCAAGCTGCGCCAGGTGTGTTGCGACCTGCGCCTGATCAACGACGCCACCCTGCCCGCCCGAGGCAGCACCTCGGGCAAGCTCGATAGCCTGATGGAGATGCTCGACGAGCTGTTTGAAGAAGGCCGTCGGGTGCTGCTGTTTTCCCAGTTCACGTCCATGTTGGCGCTGATTGAAGATGAGCTGAAGAAACGCGGCGTCGATTACGCCATCCTGACCGGCCAGACCCGGGACCGTCGCACGCCCGTCAAGGAATTCCAGAGCGGCAAGCGTCAGATCTTTCTGATCAGCCTGAAGGCCGGTGGTGTAGGCCTGAACCTGACCGAGGCCGACACGGTGATTCACTACGACCCATGGTGGAACCCGGCCACCGAAAACCAGGCCACCGACCGTGCCTACCGCATAGGCCAGGAAAAACCGGTGTTCGTCTACAAGCTGATAGCCCGAGGCACGGTGGAAGAGAAGATCCAGCTGCTGCAAAAGGAAAAGTCCGACCTCGCGGCCGGTGTGCTGGACGGACGCGTGGCCGGAGATTGGAAATTGCAGAGCGACGATATCGAAGCGTTGTTCGCGCCACTGCCGGACAAACTGGAAAAGCGCTGACCCGCTCAATTCCTGTGGGAGCCGCGCTTGCTCGCGATGGCGGTGGTTCAGTTGGCGCAGATGTTGACTGGACTGTCGTCATCGCGAGCAAGCTCGCTCCCACAGGGGAGTTGCGGTGTTCACAAAACCTGGGGCCGCCACACTTCCAATGTGGGAGCGAGCTCCCACATTGCTCAGCGCTAATCAATCAGCTGGGCAGCCCTCAGCGCGCCGAGCGCCGCCAGCCAGCGAGGGTCCTGCCGGTAGTCCGTGGAAGCATAATAGGCCTGGCCGCGCATACGGGCGATCCGCGCCGAAGGCTTGACCTTCAGGCGTTGGGCAGCGCTCAAGGCCAACTCCGCGGCGGCGCGATCATTGCAGACCAGCCCCATGTCGCAACCCGCCGTCAACGCCGCCTCGATACGACTGGCGGCATCACCGACCACATGCGCCCCGGCCATCGACAAGTCATCACTGAAGATCACGCCCTCGAATTGCAACTCGCCGCGCAGGATGTCCTGCAACCAGCGGCGGGAAAACCCGGCTGGATTGGCGTCAACCTGCGGATAGATGACATGGGCCGGCATCACGGCGGCCAGTTGCTTGCTCAGCCTGGCAAACGGTACCAGGTCGTTGGCCCGAATCTGTTCGAGGCTGCGTTCATCGGTCGGAATCGCCACATGGGAATCGGCCTCGGCCCAGCCATGCCCCGGGAAGTGCTTGCCGGTGGCTGCCATGCCGGCGGCGCTCATGCCACGGATGAAGGCACCGGCCAGCAACGCCGCGCGCTCGGGGTCGCCTTCAAAGGAACGACTGCCGACGACAGCGCTGCGCTGATAGTCGAGATCCAGCACCGGGGCAAAACTCAAGTCGAGACCGACCGCCAGCACTTCGGTGGCCATGATCCAGCCGCACTGCTCAGCCAGGTATTCGGCGTTCGGGTTGTCGGCTATCGCACGCATCGCCGGCAACCGCACAAAGCCCTGGCGCAGCCGCTGAACGCGACCACCTTCCTGGTCCACCGCCAGTAAAAGATCGGGACGGATGGCGCGGATCGACGCGCTCAGCTCGCGCACTTGCCGCGGATGCTCGATATTGCGAGCAAAAATGATCAGGCCGCCAACTTCTGGCTGGCGCAACAGGTGGCGATCTTCGGCCGTCAGCCAGGTACCGGCGACGTCCACCATCAACGAGCCTTGCAGGCCAGCAGTCATAGCATTTCCTTAATAACGATGAACCCGCGCGGTGACACAGGCATGAGCAAACTGCCAGGCCCAAGGCCCGGCAGGTCGCGGTCATGCACTAAAGAATGGAACGGGTTCGAAACGAGAGTCGGCATGGGCGGCTAGCTTAGCGGATGTGGGCAGCTGCGCCCACCCGCGCACTCAAGCCTTGGCCACCGCCGGCGTCGATTTGCTGCGTGGACGCAGTTGAGCGGCCGCCATGGCCTCATCGGTGACGCCGCTTTCGGCACGCATACCGGCCGCCAGGAACGGCACCATCAGGCGCATCACCTGCTCGATCGAGGTGTTCACGCCAAAATCGGTTTCAGCGATGGCCCGCAGCGCCTTGATCCCGGACATGCTGAACGCGGCGGCGCCGAGCATGAAGTGCACCCGCCAGAACAACTCGATGGGAGGAATGCGCGGTGCGGCTTCGTTGACCAACAGCATGTAGCGACGGAACACCTTGCCGTACATGTCTTCCAGGTAACGCCGCAGGTGGCCCTGGCTCTGGCTGAAGGCCAGGCCCAGCAGGCGCATGAAAATGGACAGGTCATTACCGCTGCGCGGCTGCACGACAAGGGCTTGCTCGACCAGGATTTCCAGCAGCTCTTCCAGGGTAGGCTTGACGTCAGGCTTGGCCTGGCGCCGCTCCAGTTCACGATCGAGGCTGAGGCAGAAAGGCCCGAGGAAGCGCGAGAAGACCGCTTGGATCAAGGCCTTTTTCGAGCCGAAGTGATAGTTCACCGCCGCCAGGTTGACCCCGGCCTTGCTGGTGATCAGACGCAATGAGGTTTCGGCGAAACCTTTTTCCGCGAACAACTGCTCGGCAGCATCGAGAATGCGTTCAACGGTTTCCGACTGGGCCATGGTTACTCCGCCTGACAAACACTTGTTTGAAACATACGTTTCAGCCTAGGGGTTGTCAAGCCTGCCGGGGCGTTTTGCGAACGCCCGGTCACGTATTTAACCACACCTTTTCACAGGGGGTAGCCCTGCCCCATCCAACAACCTGACCGACCGTCCAGCGGCCTGTGGAAAAAGGAGGATTGCCAAGTGGCGCCCACTGTATATAATCCCAGTCACTGTATAAAAAGACAGAGCGATCAATATGCTAAAGCTGACGCCACGCCAAGCAGAGATTCTGGCCTTCATCAAACGCTGCCTCGAAGACAACGGCTACCCACCGACCCGTGCGGAAATCGCCCAGGAACTGGGTTTCAAGTCGCCCAACGCGGCTGAAGAACACCTCAAGGCGCTGGCGCGCAAGGGCGCTATCGAAATGACCCCGGGCGCATCCCGTGGCATTCGTATCCCCGGCTTCGAAGCCAAGGCCGACGAAACTACCCTGCCAATCATCGGCCGGGTCGCGGCGGGCGCACCGATCCTTGCCCAGCAGCACGTCGAGGAATCCTGCAACATCAACCCTTCGTTCTTTCATCCCCGGGCCGATTACCTGCTTCGTGTACACGGCATGAGCATGAAGGACATCGGCATCTTCGACGGTGACCTCCTGGCCGTCCACACCACCCGCGAAGCCCGCAATGGCCAGATCGTGGTAGCGCGAATCGGCGACGAGGTGACCGTCAAGCGCTTCAAGCGCGACGGCAGCAAGGTCTGGCTCATTGCCGAGAACCCCGAGTTCGCCCCCATCGAAGTGAACCTGAAAGATCAGGACCTGGTCATCGAAGGCTTGAGCGTCGGCGTCATTCGCCGCTAAAGGAGGCTTTATGCAGTTCCCTCACACACCACAACACACACAACTTCCGCTGTTCGAGGCATTCATGGCCCAACCGCTGGTTCCAGTCCTGAAAGAGGTCATCGAGTCGCCTTGGGGCGTCGAACCCGAGGCCTTCAGCGAACTGTCGTTACGTGGTGCGGCCGGAAACTGCCTGAACCTGCTGGCGCCGATTCTGCGAGAACTCAGCCAGGACCAGAATGCTCGCTGGTTGACGCTGATCGCCCCACCGGCGAGCGTTACCCAGGCCTGGCTGCGGGACGCCGGCCTGAACCGTGAGCGCATTCTGTTGCTGCAGCCGCGTGGCACCCAAAGCGCCCAACAGTTGACTTGCGAGGCCTTGCGCCTGGGCCGTAGCCACACCGTGGTCAGCTGGCTCAACCCATTGACCACGGCCGCACGGCAACAGTTGATCAGCGCCGCCCGCACCGGGGACGCACAAAGCCTGAATATTCGATTGGGCTAAGACAAACGCGGGGCTTCTCCAAAGTAGAGAAGCCGACCAGCAACACTATTCAAAAAAGCCGACAGACGGGATCAGTGAAGAACCCGCGGCCCCTCTTCCTTGTTGAATTCGCCTTCAACCAGGCGACCTGCCATCTGGACGCCCACGCTCAGCATCGCCTTGGCGACTTCGACGTGTTGGCCCTGAAGGAATACCTTGGCATCTTCGGAGAAGTTCAAGGTAACCAGAGAACCCTCGTCCTCGGCCCTGCGCAGCTCGATGCGGCCATCAGGAAGTTCGACAATTTCTAGAAAGGACGTAGGCATAAAAGTCTGTTCTCCACGAAAGGCGAGGATTATATAGTCATCGGCCAGGCTCCGCTCGGGATCTTGACCAAGCGTTATCAACGAACGTAACGGGCCGAGGGGAAACTCAGCACTCGTTCAACCCGTCACGAAAGCGTATCGCCAGGCTCTTGAGGTTCTGGCGCCAGCTCTCCAGCTCCTCCCGGCTCAACTCCTGCTCTGGGTCTTGCTCATCCAGATTGACCGCCACGATCAACGGTTGGGTCACGTCCCCCTTGGGCTTGCGCGGGGCCCGGGGCGGCTCGAACAGCGCCGCATGGGCCGCCAATAACTTCGCAAGCCAGGTTTCCGGGTTATGCGCCAGCTCGACCATTTCGGCCAGCTCCGGAATCGCGATGGTTTCCAGCACTTCGCGGGTCAACAGCAGCTCGGCCCGCGGGGCATTCGCTTGTGGCAGGCGATAGAAACCGGCGATTTCATGGCACAACCCCAACAACGCACCGTACAGGTGAAACAGCGCGGACTCACGGCCTGCCTGGAGCAGCGCCGGGGAGTTCATCGCACGCCCGTCCTCGGCCCTGGTCAGTGCTTCGAGCGATAGGCCGGCGAAATAGATTTTCTGATTGGTGCGGGTATAGAGTTCGTGGGCCATGGCGGCATCTCCCCAACGAAATGAAAGCTTCACGCAAGTGCGACAGTGTCGTGGATGAACCGCGGCCACTGCAAGCCAAAAACAAAAAGGCCGCATGAAAACCCATGGGTTGTCATGCGGCCTTTTGTTCAGTCGGGTCCTGCCTGGGGACGGCTGCGCCATTCAGCGGGAGCAAGCTCCCTTGCCACAGGGCCCCTCGCTTAACCCCGCATCTTCAAGCAAGCGCCACAATCAGCGCTTGTCTTCGACCGTCCACTTACCGCCGTCGTAATAGGCCTTCCAGCCGGTCGGCTTGCCGTCGACTTCGGTCTGCACGTACTGCTCCTTGGTCTTGCGGCTGTAACGAATGACCGCAGGACGCCCGTCCGGATCCTTCTGCGGTGCCTCGCAGAGGAAATGGTACTTCGGATCGATTTCGTCCTTGTGCGGCACGATCTCCATCACCAATGGCGCACGGGTCTCACGGTTTTTCGGAAACTGGCTGGCTGCCAGGAACAGGCCGGAAGCGCCGTCACGCAAGATATAGGTGTCGTTGACCTTCTCGCACTTGAGCTCCGGCATTTTCACCGGATCCATCTTCGGCGGCGCCGCGTCACCGCTCTTGAGCAGTTTGCGGGTGTTCTTGCAGGTCGGGTTGGTGCAACCGAAGAACTTGCCGAAACGGCCGGTCTTGAGCTGCATCTCGCTGCCACACTTGTCGCATTCCAGGCTCGGGCCTTCGTAGCCCTTGATGCGATAAGTGCCCTCTTCGATCTCGTAGCCGGCACAGTCCGGATTGTTACCGCAGATGTGCAGCTTGCGCTTCTCATCCAGCAGGTAGGCGTCCATCGCCGTGCTGCAGATAGGGCAGCGATGCTTGCCACGCAATACCAGGGATTCCGATTCGCCCTCGTCGTCGGCTGCGATTTCATCGCCTGGGACCAGGTTGACCGTCGCCTTGCAGCGCTCCTTGGGCGGCAGGCTGTAGCCCGAGCAACCGAGGAACACACCGGTCGAGGCAGTGCGGATTTGCATCGGACGGCCGCAGGTCAGGCATGGGATATCGGTCATGACTGGCTGGTTGGCGCGCATGCCGCTGTCAGGGCTTTCGGCCACCTCGAGCTTTTTCTTGAAGTCGCCGTAGAACTCGTCGAGAACGTTTTTCCAGTCCCGCTCGCCCTGGGCCACATCGTCGAGGTTCTCTTCCATGCCGGCGGTGAAGCCGTAGTCCATCAGGTTCGAGAAGCTCTCGGACAAACGCTCGGTGACGATGTCACCCATCTTTTCCGAATAGAAACGACGGTTGTGCAGCGCCACATAACCGCGGTCCTGGATGGTGGAAATGATGGCGGCGTAGGTCGAAGGACGACCGATGCCGCGCTTTTCCATTTCCTTGACCAGGCTGGCTTCGGAGTAACGGGCCGGCGGCTTGGTGAAATGCTGGGTCGGATCGAGCTTGATCAGCTTCATCACGTCGCCCTGGGCCATATCCGGCAGGACGTCGTCATCCCCAGGCTTGGTGATTTGCGGCATGACGCGGGTGTAGCCGTCGAACTTCAGGATGCGACCCTTGGCACGCAACTCGAAGTCACCGGCACCGACGCTGACCGTGGTCGACAGGTATTGCGCCGGCAGCATCTGGCAAGCCAGGAACTGGCGCCAGATCAACTCGTAGAGACGCTCGGCATCGCGCTCCATGCCCGACAGCTTGCTTGGCTCGGTGTTGGCGTCGGACGGACGAATCGCTTCGTGAGCCTCCTGCGCGCCTTCCTTGCTGCTGTAGACGTTCGGCGTGTCTGGCAGGTATTTCTTGCCGAACTCGCTTTCTATATAAGTGCGCGCCATCGCCACGGCATCGGCCGAAAGGTTGGTCGAGTCGGTACGCATGTAGGTGATGTAGCCGGCTTCGTACAGACGCTGGGCCATCATCATGGTTTTCTTCACGCCAAAGCCCAGGCGGTTGCTCGCGGCCTGTTGCAGCGTGGAGGTGATGAACGGTGCCGACGGCTTGCTGCTGGTCGGCTTGTCTTCGCGCTTGACGATGCTGTAGCTGGAAGCCTTGAGCTTCTCCAGCGCAGCCATGGCCTGGGCTTCGTTGAGCGGCTTGAAGGCCTCGCCCTTCTCGCGGGCCACGTCGAAGCGCACGGTCGCGCCCTTGGCAGTGCCGAGGTCGGCGTGGACCTCCCAGTACTCTTCAGGGATGAACGCGCGGATCTCGCGCTCGCGCTCCACCACCAGCTTTACGGCGACCGACTGCACTCGCCCGGCCGACAGGCCACGGGCGATCTTGGCCCACAGCAGCGGCGAGACCATGTAGCCCACCACGCGGTCGAGGAAGCGACGCGCCTGCTGGGCGTTGACCCGATCGATATCCAGCTCGCCCGGTTGGGAGAAGGCTTCCTGGATGGCCTTCTTGGTGATTTCGTTGAACACCACGCGCTTGTAGCGGCTGTCATCCCCACCGATGGCTTCGCGCAGGTGCCAGGCAATGGCTTCCCCTTCGCGGTCCAAGTCCGTCGCGAGATAGATGGTGTCGGCATCCTTGGCGAGCCGGCGCAGCTCTTCGATGACCTTTTCCTTGCCCGGGAGGATTTCGTACTTGGCTTTCCAGCCGTGTTCCGGATCGACCCCCATGCGTGAGACCAGCTGCTTGCGCGCCTTTTCTTTCGGCGACAGCGCCGGCGCTTCACCAGCCGCAGCCTTGCCGCGCTTGGCGGCAGGCTCCTTGCTGGCGCTAGCCGAACCGCTGGTGGGCAGGTCTCGGATATGGCCGATACTCGACTTCACCACGTATTGGTTGCCCAGATACTTGTTGATGGTCTTGGCCTTAGCCGGGGATTCCACAATGACCAGCGATTTGCCCATGGATCAGAAAATTCCTGAATTCTAAAAAGTGAAAGGCGGTTGGCGCCTGACGCGGCACCGCTATATATAGTGGCTGAAAGGTGAGGTCAAGCGCAGGGTTGCCCGCATATCGGCTTCAAGGCTTGGAAAAAATGCTCTCCTCGGCCTGCACCAAAGCAAAGCGTGGCACCTGTTCGCCGTCAACCTCGACGGACTCCTGGAACATGCTCAAGGGACGCACCCAAAAGCCGTAATCGCCATACAGGGCTTGATAGAACACCACTTCTTCTTCGGTCTCGGAATGCCGCGCGATGCTGAATACGCGGTACTGCGGACCTTTGTAATGCTGGTAGAGCCCAGGTTGTATCGGCATGTCTTGGCCCTCACTCAAATCTTTTCAAAATAAAAACAAAATTTTTCTACTAAACCCGGAAAAAACAAAAACCGGGGCACTTGGCCCCGGCTTCCATCGACGCAACGCTTAGACGCGTTCGAAGACAGTGGCGATGCCCTGGCCGAGGCCAATGCACATGGTGGACACACCGAAGGTGCCGCCATTCTGCTTCATGACGTTGAGCAGCGTGCCGGAGATACGCGCACCGGAGCAACCGAACGGGTGACCCAGGGCGATCGCGCCGCCGTGCAGGTTAACCTTCTCGTTCATCTTGTCGAGCACTTTCAAATCTTTCAGCACGGGCAGGGCCTGTGCGGCGAAAGCTTCGTTGAGCTCGAAGAAGTCGATATCGGCAATACCCAGGCCTGCGCGCTTCAAGGCTTTCTGCGTGGCCGGTACTGGACCATAGCCCATGATCGCCGGGTCCACACCCGCCACGGCCATCGAACGAATCACCGCCATCGGCTGGATACCCAGGTCCTGGGCACGCTGGGCCGACATCACGATCATGCACGAGGCACCGTCGGTGATCTGCGACGAAGTACCCGCTGTCACGGTGCCACCCTTCGGATTGAAGGCCGGCTTGAGGGCCGCCAGGCTTTCCAGGGTGGTTTCCGGACGAATGGTTTCGTCGTAGTCGAACAGCTTCAGGAAACCGTTCTCGTCGTAGCCCTGCATCGGGATGATCTCATCCTTGAACTTGCCTTCCACGGTCGCCTTGTGGGCGAGCTGGTGGGAGCGCACGCCGAAGGCGTCCTGCTGTTCGCGGGTGATGCCGTGCATTTTGCCCAGCATTTCCGCGGTCAGGCCCATCATGCCCGAGGCTTTTGCCGCGTACAGCGACATGTGCGGATTCGGATCGACGCCGTGCATCATGCTCACGTGGCCCATGTGCTCGACACCACCGACGACGAACACATCGCCGTTGCCGGTCATGATCGCCTGGGCGGCGGTGTGCAGTGCGCTCATGGACGAACCGCACAGGCGGCTGACGGTCTGGCCCGCCGCGGTGTGAGGAATCTGGGTCATCAGCGAGGCCATGCGGGCGATGTTCCAGCCCTGCTCCAGGGTCTGGTTCACACAGCCCCAGATCACGTCTTCGACTTCGTTGGGGTCGACCTTGACGTTGCGTTCCAGCAGCTTGCTGATCAGGTGCGCCGACATGTCTTCGGCGCGGGTGTTGCGGTGCATGCCGCCCTTGGAGCGGCCCATCGGCGTACGACCGAAGTCGACAATCACGACGTCTCTAGGATTCAAGCTCATAAATGTTCTCTCGCTCTAGTCGTTGGGCGCTTAACCGAAGAAACGCTGGCCGTTCTTGGCCATCTCACGCAGCTTCGCGGTCGGGTGGTACAGCGCGCCCAGATCAGCGTACTGGTCAGCCAGGGCAACGAACTCGGCCACACCGATCGAATCGATGTAACGCAGCGCACCGCCACGGAATGGAGGGAAACCGATACCGTAGACCAGACCCATGTCGGCTTCGGCGGCGGTTTCGACAATGCCGTCTTCCAGGCAGCGCACGGTTTCGAGGCACAGCGGGATCATCATCCAGTTGATGATGTCCTCGTCGGTGACTTCGCGCTGCTCGTAGACGATCGGCTTGAGCACTTCCAGTACCGACGAGTCGGCGACTTTCTTCTGCTTGCCGCGCTTGTCGGTCTCGTAGGCGTAGAAGCCCTTGCCGTTCTTCTGGCCCAGGCGCTTGGCTTCGTAGAGCACGTCGACGGCCGAACGACGGTCGTCCTTCATGCGGTCCGGGAAGCCTTCAGCCATGACGTCGCGACCGTGGTGGCCGGTGTCGATGCCGACCACGTCCATCAGGTATGCCGGGCCCATCGGCCAGCCGAATTTTTCCATGATCTTGTCGATGCGCACGAAGTCCACACCGGCGCTGACCAGCTTGGCGAAACCGCCGAAGTACGGAAACAGCACGCGGTTGACCAAAAAGCCCGGACAGTCGTTGACGACGATCGGGTTCTTGCCCATTTTCTTGGCGTAGGCCACGGTGGTGGCTACGGCCAGTTCGCTGGACTTCTCACCACGGATCACTTCCACCAGCGGCATCATGTGCACCGGGTTGAAGAAGTGCATGCCGACGAAGTTTTCCGGACGCTTGAGGGCCTTGGCCAGCAGCGAAATGGAGATGGTCGAGGTGTTCGAGGCGAGGATGGTGTCCTCTTTGACCTTGTCTTCGACTTCAGCCAGTACCGCCTGCTTGACCTTCGGGTTCTCGACAACCGCTTCGACCACCAGGTCGACATGGCCGAAATCGCCATAGGACAGGGTTGGACGAATGCCGTTGAGCACTTCGGCCATCTTCGCGGCGGTCATGCGACCTTTGTCGACGCGGCCGACCAGCAGCTTGGCGGCTTCGGCCAGGCCCTGCTCGATCCCGTGTTCGTTGATGTCCTTCATCAGGATCGGCGTGCCTTTGGACGCCGACTGGTAGGCGATGCCGCCCCCCATGATACCGGCACCGAGCACGGCGGCCTGCTTCACGTCACGGGCGATTTCGTCGTAGGCCTTGGCCTTTTTCTTCAGTTCCTGGTCGTTGAGGAACAGACCGATCAGACTTTGTGCAGCCGAGGTCTTGGCCAGCTTGACGAAGCCGGCGGCCTCGACTTCCAGGGCTTTGTCGCGACCGAAGTTCGCGGCTTTCTGGATGGTCTTGATCGCTTCGACCGGCGCCGGGTAGTTCGGGCCTGCCTGACCGGCCACGAAACCCTTGGCGGTTTCGAAGGCCATCATTTGTTCGATGGCGTTGAGCTTGAGCTTTTCCAGCTTCGGCTGGCGCTTGGCCTTGTAGTCGAATTCGCCGCTGATGGCACGCTTGATGGTTTCAAGGGCCGCTTCCTGGAGCTTGCCAGGTTCGACCACGGCATCCACGGCACCGACTTTCAGCGCGTCTTCGGCACGGTTTTCCTTGCCGGCGGCAATCCACTCGATAGCGTTGTCGGCACCGATCAGGCGCGGCAGGCGCACGGTGCCGCCAAAGCCCGGGTAGATGCCCAGCTTGACTTCCGGCAGGCCGATCTTGGCCGTGGTGGCCATGACGCGGTAATCCGCCGCCAGGCACATTTCCAGCCCGCCACCCAGGGCGATGCCGTTGATGGCCGCGACGGTCGGCACGTTGAGGTCTTCGAAGTCGCTGAAAATACGGTTGGCTTCGAGGTTGCCAGCGATCAGTTCGGCATCGGGCAGCTTGAAGTTGTCGACGAATTCGGTGATGTCGGCACCAACGATGAACACGTCCTTGCCGCTGCTGACGATCACACCCTTGATCGAAGCATCTGCCTTGATAGTGTCTACGGCCTGACGCAATTCATTCAGGGTTAGACGGTTGAACTTGTTGACGGACTCACCCTTGAGGTCGAATTTCAGTTCGACGATGCCACTTTCAAGAGCCTTAACCGTGATGGCTTTACCTTCGTAAATCATCAACTGATCTCCACGATATGGAAGCTGAACAGTACACGTTGGACGCTGACCCACTGGTTCGACACTGACGTTACCGTCGATGCTACGCCAATCCGCCAGGCACACCCGTCAACGCGATAGTCGGGGTCTGTAGGAGCCGTCTGAAAATACAAACGCTCAATTCATACGCCCGTTTGATTTGGGTACGTCACCTTCACGGAATTTCCGACAATTGTCAATCGCCCTAAACACAGGCGTGAACGCGACTTTACGGTCATTTTCGTACCCTGCGGATCCGCAACACGGCGCCGCATGAGTAGCCATTCATAGAATCAATCATTAGAAAAATCGCCCTAATTCCAGACAGACCGGATCCAGCCGACTACGCTGTCGGGAATGCGATTGAATTTTGCGCATTGAAGGGCGCTGCGAACGCACGCCCTGATACGAGATGGATTACCGGCCTGCCTGGCCAACCCGCCCGATGAGACTGTCGGGCTTTTTTATGCCCGAATGTAGGAGCTGCCGAAGGCTGCGATCTTTGAACTTTCACTCAAGATTCAATTGAGCCTGGAAAGATCCCAGCCTCGCTGTGCTCGACAGCGTCTAAAGCGCGTCAGGCCAGCGCCTTCAGCACCGAGGAAATCTCCTGCAAAACACTCGCCTCGCCTTTTTCGCCCCAATACAAGGCAATCATTTGCCGGTCGGCTTCAACTTTGTAGACGTTGGCCGGCAATTTTTCGAAATGATCGAGCAGGGACTCATCCAGGCACACTTCCCGCCACTGATTGACCCAGACGCCCGGCGCAGTTTGCCAGTAGCTCCAGCAGGCCGGCTGGCCGCCGCGCCGAGGCCGATAGTACTGGGCACAGGGGTTTGGCGGCTGTTGGCCGAGCCAGTGCGGCCACTCTTGTGGCGCCAGTTGCATGGCCAGGCCCAGGCGTCGCGCTTCCATGCGCAGGGCCATGCGACCGCTCTGTACCCGGGACGGACGCAACCATGCCAGCGGACTTAACACCACCAACAGGATTGACAGCACTATCCAGACCGTCATATTCGTACTCCCCGATTCTGATGAGCCCATTGACCCAGGTCGCGTCAATGCGCTTGAAACCAGCCATACTTACCGTATCGCAATTCTCTGGAGTGCCTTCCATGTACTACAACCACGTTCTGGTCGCCGTTGACCTCACTGAAGAATGCGATCCGGTCGTCAAGCGCGCCCTCGCCCTCTGCGAAGGCCGAGACACCCGGCTGTCACTGGTGCATATCGTCGAACCGATGGCCATGGCCTTCGGCGGCGACGTGCCGATGGACCTTTCCCAGTTGCAGCAGCAACAATTCGACCAGGCCAAGGAACGCCTTGACCGACTGATCGTGAAATACCCGGCCCTGAAGAAGGAATTCAGCCACCTGACCTACGGCCAGCCGCGCCAGGAGATCCATCACCTGGCCAAGGAACAGGGTTGCGACCTGATTGTCGTCGGCAGCCATGGTCGCCACGGCTTGGCGCTGCTGCTGGGCTCGACCGCCAACGATGTGCTGCATGGCGCGCCTTGCGATGTATTGGCAGTACACCTGGTCAAGCGCACATAAACCTAAACCTGTGGGAGCGAGCTTGCTCGCGATCGCGGTAGATCAGCAGCATTGATGCTGACTGTCACACCGCTATCGCGAGCAAGCTCGCTCCCACAAGGGGATGGCGTTTCAAGTAAAAATCCCGGCGCTCATTGCTGAACGCCGGGATTTTTCTCGACAGTGGATCAAGCGTCCAGTTCAGCCCAGCGCTCGACCAATGCGTCCAGCTCGGCCTGCAATTGCTCCAGGTGCGCAATCACCTTGGCGGTTTCGGCAGCAGGTCGCTGGTAGAACCCGGTGTCGGCCATTTCGGCTTCTACCGCTGCGATCTGCTGCTCCTTCGCGTCGATCTCACCCGGCAAGGCTTCCAGTTCACGCTGCAGCTTGTAGCTGAGCTTTTTCTTCGCTGGGGCCGGGGCTGCTGCGGCAACCGGCGCAGGCTCGGCCTTGACCACGGCCGAGTTCAGGTCGGCCTTGCCGGACTTGCTCTCGGTGACCCCCAGCAGACGCGGCGAGCCGCCCTGGCGCAGCCAGTCCTGATAGCCACCGACGTATTCGCGAACCAGGCCTTCACCTTCGAACACCAGGGTGCTGGTGACCACGTTGTCGAGGAATGCCCGGTCGTGACTGACCATCAGGACAGTGCCGTTGAAGGTCAGCAGCACCTCTTCCAGCAATTCCAGGGTTTCCACGTCCAGGTCGTTGGTTGGCTCGTCGAGCACCAGCAGGTTCGCCGGCTTGCTGAACAACTTGGCCAGCAACAGACGGGCGCGCTCACCACCCGACAACGCCTTGACCGGCGTACGGGCACGCTGGGGGCTGAACAGGAAATCGCCGAGGTAGCTCAGCACGTGGCGGCTCTGGCCATCGATGTCGATGAAATCGCGGCCTTCGGCCACGTTGTCGATCACGGTTTTTTCCAGGTCCAGCTGATGACGCAACTGGTCGAAGTAGGCCACGTCGATCTTCGTGCCCTCCTCCACCTTACCATTGGTCGGCACCAGGCCGCCGAGCATCAGCTTGAGCAAAGTGGTCTTGCCGGTACCGTTGGCACCCAGCAGGCCAATGCGATCCCCTCGCTGCAGCACCATGGAGAAGTCCTTGATCAGGAACGGGCCGCCAGGGTGGGCGAAACTCACGTTCTCCAGGACCATCACCTGCTTACCGGACTTGTCAGCGGTGTCCAACTGAATGTTGGCCTTGCCGGTGCGCTCGCGACGCTCGCTGCGCTCCATGCGCAAGGCCTTGAGCGCCCGCACACGGCCTTCGTTGCGGGTGCGACGGGCCTTGATGCCCTGGCGAATCCAGACCTCTTCCTGGGCCAACTTCTTATCGAACAACGCATTGGCAGTTTCTTCCGCTGCCAGCGCCGCTTCCTTGTGCACCAAGAAGCTGGCGTAGTCGCCGTTCCAATCGATCAGGCCGCCGCGGTCCAATTCAAGGATGCGCGTCGCCAGGTTCTGCAGGAAGGAACGGTCGTGGGTGATGAACAGCACCGCCCCCTGGAAGTCTTTCAGGGCCTCTTCGAGCCAGGCGATGGCGCCGATGTCCAGGTGGTTGGTCGGCTCGTCGAGCAGCAGCAGGTCTGGCTCGGAGACCAGGGCCTGGGCCAGCAGGACGCGGCGACGCCAACCGCCGGACAACTCGGCGAGGGTCTTGTCGGCCGGCAACTGCAGGCGGCTCAGGGTGCTGTCGACCAACTGCTGCAGGCGCCAGCCGTCTCGGGCCTCAAGGTCGTGCTGCACGTGCATCAACTTGTCCAGGTCGGCATCGGTGACGATGTTCTGGCTCAGGTGGTGATACTCGGCCAACAGCGCGCCGACACCGTCCAGGCCCTCGGCAACCACATCGAACACGGTCCGCTCGTCGGCCACCGGCAGTTCCTGGGGCAATTCGCCGATTTTCAGGCCAGGCGCACGCCAGACCGAGCCGTCGTCGGGCTTTTGATCGCCCTTGACCAGCTTCATCATGCTGGACTTGCCAGTGCCGTTTCGGCCGATGATGCACACCCGCTCACCACGGGCGATCTGCCAGGACACCTTGTCCAACAACGGCATAGCGCCGAAAGCAAGGGACACATCGCTGAATTTGAGCAGGGTCATGAGCTTCTCCAAAAACCGGGCGCGCATTCTACCTGAGATGAGGCCTCAAGGGTCCGCCAATTTCGCCACTGAAGCACTCTGCATAACAAATGTTGCGAACTTGCACCGACGGCCCCGCAAAGCTTTCGCCGGCTGCTGGCAAAAGGCTAAGCTACAGACAGTTACCCTGGGTTAACCCTTGGGCTTGTCATGTTTTTTCTGCCCGGACGTCTCATGCGCAGTCGCCTTTTCAGTGTTTTATCGTGTCTTTTTGTATGTGCCACTGCCGTTCAATCCGCTCAGGCGGTGGATATCTCCACTCAGCGCCAATACTACGACGAGGCCAAGCGTGCCTTGGCCAAGGGTGATTCCGGTCCCTACTTTCGCTACAGCCAGGCCCTGCGGGATTATCCACTGGAGCCGTACCTGGCCTACGACGAATTGACCGCTCGCCTCAAGAGCGCCAGCAACGCCGAAATCGAGAAATTCCTCGCCGAGCACGGTGACCTGCCCCAGGCCAACTGGATGAAGCTGCGCTGGCTGCGTTGGCTGACCGAGCGCGGCGACTGGGAGACCTTCGTCAAGTATTACGACCCCAAGCTCAACTTCACCGAGCTGGATTGTCTTAACGCTCAGTACCAACTCAGCCATGGCCTGAAGGCCGAGGGCTATGCCAACACCGAAAAGCTGTGGCTCACCGGCAAGTCCCAGCCTCAGGCGTGCGATACGTTATTCGGCCTGTGGGCATCCCAGGGCCAGTTGACCGAGCAGAAGCGCTGGGAGCGCGCCAAGCTGGCCGCCCAGGCGCGCAACTACCCACTGGCCAACAGCCTGGTCAGCGGCCTGACCACCCTCGCTCCCCGTGGCAACTTGTTGGTGGACGTAGCGCAAAAGCCCGAGTTGCTCAACCAGCCCTCGCGCTTCGTCCCAGCCGATGAACCGATGTCCGATATTGTCAGCCTCGGCCTGCGTCGCCTGGCCCGTCAGGACCCGGAAAAAGCCATGGCGCTGCTGGATGGCTACGCCAGCACCATGCATTTTTCCCGGGATGAAAAAGTCGCGATCGCCCGAGAAATCGGCCTGACCCTGGCCAAGCGCTTCGACAGCCGCGCCCTGGACGTGATGACGAAATACGACCCGGAGTTGCGCGACGACACGGTTTCGGAATGGCGCTTGCGCCTGCTGTTGCGCCTCGCTCGTTGGGACGATGCCTATCAGTTGACCCGCCGCCTGCCCGAGTCGCTGGCCAGCACCAACCGCTGGCGGTACTGGCAAGCCCGCACGCTGGAACTGGCGCAGCCGCAGAACCCGGAAGCCCTGACGCTCTACAAGCACCTGGCCCGTGAGCGGGACTTCTATGGCTTCTTGGCCGCCGACCGATCCCAGTCTCCCTATTCGCTCGTCAACAAGCCGCTGGTGATGAGCCAGGCGCTGATCAACAAGGTGCGCAATACGCCTGGCGTGCGTCGGGCGCTGGAATTCCATGCCCGTGGGGACATCGTCGACGGACGCCGCGAGTGGTATCACGTCAGCCGTCATTTCAACCGGGACGAAATGGTCGCCCAGGCGAAACTGGCTTACGACCTGAAATGGTATTTCCCGGCCATTCGCACCATCAGCCAGGCCAAGTACTGGGACGACCTGGACATCCGTTTCCCGATGGCCCATCGCGAGACCCTGGTGCGCGAAGCCAAGATCCGCGGCTTGCATCCAAGTTGGGCGTTCGCCATCACCCGCCAGGAAAGTGCGTTCATGGATGATGCCCGCTCCAGCGTCGGCGCCGCCGGCCTGATGCAACTGATGCCTGGCACCGCCAAGGAAACCGCGCGCAAGTTCAGCATTCCCCTGGCCTCGCCACAACAAGTGTTGAACCCGGACAAGAACATCCAGTTGGGTGCGGCCTACCTGAGCCAGGTTCACAGCCAGTTCAACGGCAACCGCGTCCTGGCCTCGGCGGCCTACAACGCCGGCCCCGGTCGCGTGCGCCAATGGCTGCGCGGGGCCGATCACTTGAGCTTCGACGTCTGGGTCGAGAGCATCCCTTTCGACGAAACCCGCCAATACGTGCAGAACGTGTTGTCTTATTCAGTGATCTACGGGCAGAAACTCAACTCGCCGCAACCGCTGGTGGACTGGCATGAGCGGTATTTCGATGATCAGTGATTAACACCCCCACAAAGCCCTCTTCTTTGTGGGAGCGAGCTTGCTCGCGATGGCGTCGGCACCTGCAACATGAATGCAAGCTGACTCACCGCTATCGCGAGCAAGCTCGCTCCCACAGGGCCTGTGTCAAACACAACATCCCCTGTGGACGTGGTATCAGTCGGTTGCCGGCTCCAATCCCACATTGAACTGCAACGCCGCCAACCGCGCATATAGCGCATTGCTGGCGACCAGCTCCTGGTGAGTGCCCACGGCAACCACCTTGCCCTGGTCCATCACCGCAATCCGGTCGGCGTTTTTCACCGTGGCCAGGCGGTGGGCGATCACCAGCGTCGTGCGGTTTTTCATCAGGCTGGGCAAGGCTTGCTGGATCAGGTGTTCGCTTTGCGCATCGAGGGCGCTGGTGGCTTCGTCCAACAGCAGGATCGGGGCATCCACGAGCAACGCTCGAGCGATGGCCAGGCGTTGGCGCTGGCCGCCGGATAACCCGAGGCCGCCGTCGCCCAGGTGAGTCTGGTAGCCGTCGGGCATTTTTTCGATGAAGTCGTGGGCGTGGGCGATCTGCGCGGCCTCGCGCACCTGCTCCGACGTCGCCTGCGGGTTGCCATAGCGGATGTTCTCTTCGACCGTGCCGAAAAACAGCGCCGGACTTTGTGAAACCAGGGCGAAATGCCGGCGCAGGTCCAGCGGATCGAGTCGAGTCAACGGCACATCGTCGATCAGGATCTGCCCTTGCACAGGATCATAGAAACGCAGCAGCAAATCGTAGACCGTCGACTTGCCCGCGCCGGAAGGCCCGACCAGGGCCAGGGTCTCACCGGCCTTGATACTCAGGTCGAGGCCGTCGACCGCATAGCTGTCCGGCCGGGACGGATAGGAAAAACGCACGCCTTCGAGACGCAGATCGCCGCGGACCCGCGCCGGCAAGGTCACAAGACCCGAAGCCGGCGGCTGGATGATGTTTTCCGAACGCAGCAGCTCGGCAATGCGCTCTGCCGCACCGGCCGCCCGCTGCAACTCGCCAATCACTTCGCTCAGGGTCCCGAAGGCACTGCCGACGATCAGGCTGTAGAACACGAACGCCGCCAGCTCGCCACCGGAAATCCGCCCGGCGATCACATCCATGCCACCGACCCAGAGCATCACCCCCACCGCCCCCAGCACCAGCACGATCACCAGGGTGATCAACCACGCCCGCTGGACAATGCGCTTGCGAGCGGTGTCGAAGGCCTGCTCCACCGTCACGGAAAAACGTTGTTCGTCCTGGACCTGATGGTTGTAGGCCTGCACGGTCTTGATCTGGCCGAGGGTTTCGGAGACGTAGCTGCCGACGTCGGCAACGCGGTCCTGGCTCTGGCGCGACAAGCTGCGCACTCGACGCCCGAAGAGCAGGATCGGCACCAATACCAGCGGCAGGGCAATCACCACGATGCTGGTCAGCTTGGGATTGGTGATGAACAGCAGCACGATGCCGCCCACCACCATCAAGACATTGCGCAAAAACAACGACAGCGACGAACCGATCACCGATTGCAGCAAGGTCGTATCAGTGGTCAGCCGTGACTGGATTTCCGAACTGCGGTTGTTTTCGTAGAAACCCGGGTGCAAGTACACCAGATGGTTGAACACCTGCCGTCGGATATCCGCCACCACCCGCTCACCGATCCAGGACACCAGGTAAAAACGCGAAAACGTACCGATCGCCAACCCCACCACCAGCACCATGAACAAGCCGATGGATTGATTGAGCAGGTGCGGCGAGCGAGTCATGAAGCCCTGGTCCACCAGCAAGCGGATGCCTTGGCCCATGGACAAGGTAATGCCGGCGGTGACAATCAACGCCAGCAAAGCGCCGGCGACCTGTTTGCGATAAGGGGCGATGAAGCCGCTGGCCAGGCGTATGGCACGGCGATGTCGGGAAGAAAGCATCAAAGGCGTCCGATAATGCAGCAGGAAAAAGGCCAGCTCGCGACGCCGAAACGCAGCGGAACCAAGTTGAATCGCAATGAGTCAGGTTAAATATGACCACTATGACTAGCAGCTAGATGTTATCGGTCTAAAGTCTGGCTGGAAACGCAACTGTGTTTCTGATTGAGTGGAGGTGTCGCCATGAACCTACAAGGAGTGTCATGGCTCGGTCACCTGGCGACATTAAAGTAGACATACAACCTGATGAGGAGACAGGCCATGTCCTTGCAACACAGCAGCGACGACAAGATTCAAGTAATCCGCACGCAACCGGACCAGTCTCTGGGCTGCTCGTTCATCGATGCCCAAGGGCGCGAAGTACCGATCACCGAAGACATGATCCAGAAAGCCTGCAGCGAGCTGGAAAAACGACTGGTCAAGCCTGCCGAACAAAAGTGATACAGCCCGTCTTCAATTGGACCCGACGTTGATGTCGGGTTTTTTATGCCTGAAAGAACAAGGCTGCCATTGATCTCTGGCTTGGCACTCACTTGTGGCGAGGGGATTTATCCCCGCTGGGCTGCGCAGCAGCCCCATTGGTTCAAACTGACACACCGCAATCTTCAGATTTCGGGGCCGCTTCGCGCCCCAGCGGGGATAAATCCCCTCGCCACAAAACGACGGCGTCTAGACGAGAGTGGCGCCCAACGCCGTGACAATCTGTTGCAAGGCCGCCGACTGCCCGTCGATACGCACCTTCAAACTGTCGATTTCCCGGCGTGGCGGATAATGCTTGCGCAAGGCATCGAACGCGCGGCGTTGCTCGTCCACGGTGCCCACCAGGCTGCGGCGAAAATCCGCGTCGTCACGACGGGGGTCGTACACACTCCGGCACAGCGCCGCCAAGGCCCAGGCCGGGTCGGTTTCGGCATCCAGGGTGATGCCACCCAGCCAGGGCCGGGGCAACAGGTCGCTGAGGCTGACTTCAACCGGTCGCTCCAGGAACGCGCACAAGGCCTGGTAGATCTGGGCTGTGCCACGCTGCCGGCCATCGAGGCTGTAACCGGCAATGTGCGGGGTGGCGATCACGCACAAATCGGCCAGGTCCACATCCACGGTGGGCTCATGCTCCCAGACATCCAGCACCGCTTGCAGGTCTTCACGCTCCAGCAACACCTCGCGCAACGCGGCGTTATCGATGACCGGGCCTCGAGCCGCATTGATCAGCCAGGTCCCGGGCTTGAGCTGGTTCAGGCGCGCTTCGTCGAACAGGTGCCAGGTCGGTTGCTCGCCGTCGCGGGTCAACGGGGTGTGCAGGCTGATCACATCGCACTGCTCGATGATCTGCTCCAGGCTCACATAGTCGCCGCCCTCGGCGGCCTGACGCGGCGGATCGCAGACCTTCACGGCCCAGCCCAGCCCCTTGAGCACCTCGATCAACCGCCCGCCCACCTGGCCTGCGCCGACCACGCCGAAGGTCCGCTGCTCCAGCGCCGCACCTTCGATTTCTGCCAGGGTCATCAGACTGCCCAGCACGTAGTCCACCACGCCACGGGCATTGCAGCCGGGTGCGCTGGCCCAGCGGATCCCCGCCTCGGCAAGATAATCCAGGTCCAGGTGGTCGGTGCCGATGGTGCAAGTGCCGACGAAGCGGACCTTGCTGCCTTCCAGCAGGGCCCGATTGACCTGGCTGACCGAACGTACCAGCAGTACATCGGCGTGCTCGACCATCGTCCGGTCGATGCCCCGGCCCGGTACCCGGCGAATTTCGCCGAAGCCTTGGAAAAACGCATCAAGCAGGGGGATGTTTTCGTCGGCGACGATCAGCATGGCAGAGCTCCTTTGGCGGGGTAGGCAGTGTAGGCGTTCCAGTGGGTCTACGCATTACCAGGAGCGAATGATGTTGTGGCGAGGGGATTTATCCCCGTTGGGTGCGCCAGCACCCCCTATGATTATTGCGACTGCTGCGCAGTCGAACGGGGATAAATCCCCTCGCCACAACAGCATTCACGAGCTGAGTGAACGATTACAAATCCACAACACAGGTTTTTTCCTGACCACTGCGTCAAGGCGTAGAATTCTCCGCCTTGCGCTTAACCCTTTCGGACGTTTGCTCTGTGAATCCTGTCATCGACACCTCCACTCCCCTCTCCCGCCCGGCCCGGGTGCGCCTGGAATTCAAGACGTTGCTGGCCCTGGCCTTGCCGATCATGGTGGCGCAACTGGCGACCACCGCCATGGGCTTTGTCGATGCGGTGATGGCCGGTCGGGTCGGTCCACGGGACCTGGCGGCCGTGGCCCTGGGCAACTCGATCTGGGTGCCGGTGTTCCTGTTGATGACTGGCACCCTGCTGGCGACTACCCCGAAAGTTGCCCAGCGCTTCGGGGCCGGTACGTTCGACGAGATCGGGCCGCTGGTGCGTCAGGCATTGTGGCTGGCGCTGGTGGTGGGGTTGATCGCGACACTGGCGCTGTTCAGCGCCGAACCGATCCTGCACATCATGAAAGTCGATCCCGAATTGATCGGTCCGTGCATGGAATACCTGCGGGGCATTGGCACGGGCCTGCCGGCCGTGGCGCTGTATCACGTGCTGCGTTGCTTCAGCGATGGCCTGGGTCGTACGCGACCGGCCATGGTGCTGGGCTTGTGCGGATTGGCGCTGAACATTCCACTCAATTACATCTTTATCTATGGGCACCTGGGCGTGCCCGCCATGGGCGGCGTCGGTTGCGGCTGGGCCACGGCCATCGTGATGTGGGTCATGGCCCTGGGCATGGCCGGTTGGGCACGGTGGGCACCGGCCTATCAGTCGAGCCGGTTGTTCAGCCGCTTCGACTGGCCGCAATGGGCGGTCATCAAGCGCCTGCTGGGCATCGGCTTGCCGATCGGCATTGCGGTGTTCGCCGAGTCGAGTATTTTCGCGGTGATCGCCCTGCTGATCGGCAGCCTCGGCGCCACCGTGGTGGCCGGGCACCAGATCGCGCTGAACTTCAGTTCCCTGGTGTTCATGATCCCCTACTCCCTGGGCATGGCCGTCACGGTGCGGGTCGGCCAGGCCCTGGGGCGGCGGCAGCCTCGCGAAGCGCGCTTCGCCGCCGGGGTGGGCATGGGCACCGCACTGGCCTACGCTTGCCTCTCGGCTAGCCTGATGTTCGCGCTGCGCGGGCCAATCGCGGCGATCTATACCGCCGACCCGGTGGTGATCGAGGTGGCATCGATGCTGATCGTCTACGCGGCGCTGTTTCAGTTTTCCGATGCGATCCAGGTTACGGCGGCAGGCGCATTGCGCGGCTACCAGGACACCCGGGTGACGATGATCCTGACCCTGTTCGCCTATTGGGGCATCGGCCTGCCGGTGGGTTACGCCCTGGGCCTGACCGACTGGCTCGGCGCGGCCAGCGGCCCGAGCGGCTTGTGGCAAGGCCTGATCGTGGGCTTGAGCTGCGCGGCACTGATGCTGTCGATCCGTCTGGCCCGCAGCGCGCGAAAGCAGATCCGCATCAGCCGCTCGACGGGTTAAGCGAGTTTCTTGCGGATCCAGTAGAGGTAGGTGCCCGCCTCTTCCTGCTGGGCCACCAGTTCGTGATCCAGGAACACGCAAAACTTGGGGATGTCGCGGCGGGTCGAAGGGTCGGTGGCGATGACTTTCAGCAGGCCACCGGGAGCCAGGTCGCGGATGTGCTGGTGCAGCATCATCACCGGTTCCGGGCAATTGAGGCCGGTGGCATCCAGCGTGCCGTCGACCGGCGTGTTGTTCATTTCACTCATGTTCTACTCCTGAAACTGGCCGGCATTGTCGCGCAATGTCGGCGCTCGGTCACCCCTGGCTTCGCACTGCCTCCTGTGGGAGCGAGCTTGCTCGCGATAGCGGTGGGTCAGCTTGCATCCATGTTGAATGTACCGACGTCATCGCGAGCAAGCTCGCTCCCACAGAGAACTCCATCAACTCCGAGGGCTAGCGGGACTTCGGCTTTTTCGTGTCCAACCGCCGCAGATGGCAGGTCACTTCCTCACGGTCGTGGTACAGCTGCTTGCAACCGATCTCGACCTTGATGCCCCGGGCCTTGAAACCGTCGGCGATGCGTTCGAGCAGGCGCTTGACCTCGGCATAACGCTGTTTCATCGGCAACTTGAGGTTGACCACGGCCTCGCGGCAATGGCCCTCGCCAATCCACTCTTCCAGCATCGCCGCGTTGCGCGCGGGCTTTTCGACAATGTCGCAGACCATCCAGTCCACCGGCTGCTTGGGCTTGAACGTGAAACCATCCGCCATCAGGTGCTGCACCAGGCCAGTGTCCATCAGGCTTTCGGCCATCGGGCCGTTGTCGATAGCCGTCACCAGCATGCCACGGTTGACCAGTTGCCAGGTCCAGCCGCCTGGCGCGGCGCCGAGGTCCACGCCAGTCATGTCACTGTGCAGGCGCTCGTCCCACTGGTCCCGGGGGATGAAATGGTGCCAGGCCTCTTCGAGCTTGAGTGTGGAGCGACTCGGCGCTTCCCGGGGGAACTTCAGGCGCGGGATGCCCATCGGCCACATCGCCGAATTATCCGCGTCCGCCAGGCCCAGGAACACTTCACGGCCACTCTTGAACGTCAACAGCAGGCGCGGCTTGTGCGGGTCGTCCACCAGCTTGCCGGCCCCGCTCAGCGCTTTGCGCAACGGGCCTTCGAATTTCTTGCAGAAGTTCGACAGCTCCTTGCCGTCATTGGTGTCGACCACTTCCAGCCACAGGCTGCCGCAGGTCGGGAACGCCGACATCTGAGCCAGGATGACGCTGATACGGTCGGTTTCCGGCAATTCAATGAACGAGCCCCGCGCCCACTGGCGCGGAAAAATCAGCTCGGCAAAACGCTGCCCGCGCATCAGCCGCTCGGCACCGTCCTCTTCAGTACAGACAAATTCGGCGCAGGCGCTGGCCGGTTTGGCCTTGGCGTAGCCGGCCACATTGAGCCGGGCCGCGTGCTCGGCGATCTCGGAACAGACCTCGCCTTCGAAGCCTGGCCGGCAGTGCATAAAAAGCGTGTTCATTGAAACTCCGTAGCAAAGCCTGTCACGAAAACCGCCGCATGATAGCGGAGTTCGGAACCGCGAACCTTGCTATAGAGTCCAGTGATTAGTCATACGCTCAAAACAGGGCTAGGTTAAAGGCTCTGTCCGTCCCCCTCCGTCCGTAGCCGTGCGGACTCAAAGGAGTGATTTCAATGCCGTCCCTCGATAGCCTGAAAACCCTTAAAACACTGCAAGTCGACGCCAGGACCTACCATTACTTCAGCCTGCCGGATGCCGCCCGAAGCCTGGGTGACCTGGACAAGCTGCCCATGTCCTTGAAGGTGCTGCTGGAAAACCTGTTGCGCTGGGAAGATGAAAAAACCGTCACCGGCGCCGACCTCAAGGCCCTGGCCGGGTGGCTCAAGGAGCGCCGCTCCGACCGCGAGATTCAATACCGCCCGGCACGGGTGCTGATGCAGGACTTCACCGGTGTCCCCGCCGTGGTCGATCTGGCCGCCATGCGCGCCGCCGTGGAAAAGGCCGGCGGCGATCCCCAACGGATCAACCCGTTGTCACCGGTGGACCTGGTGATCGACCACTCGGTGATGGTGGACAAGTTCGCCAGCAGCCAGGCGTTCGAGCAGAACGTCGACATCGAAATGCAGCGCAACGGCGAACGCTACGCCTTCCTGCGTTGGGGCCAGAGCGCCTTCGACAACTTCAGCGTGGTGCCGCCAGGCACCGGTATCTGCCACCAGGTCAACCTGGAATACCTGGGCCGCACCGTGTGGACCAAAGAAGAAGACGGCCGCACCTACGCCTTCCCCGATACCCTGGTGGGCACCGACTCCCACACCACCATGATCAACGGCCTCGGCGTATTGGGCTGGGGCGTTGGCGGGATCGAGGCGGAAGCGGCCATGCTCGGCCAGCCAGTGTCGATGCTGATTCCCGAGGTCATCGGTTTCAAACTCATTGGCAAACTGCGCGAAGGCATCACCGCCACCGACCTGGTGCTGACCGTCACGCAGATGCTGCGCAAGAAAGGTGTGGTGGGCAAATTCGTCGAGTTCTATGGCGACGGTCTGGCCGACCTGCCCCTGGCCGACCGCGCCACCATCGCCAACATGGCCCCGGAATACGGCGCCACCTGCGGTTTCTTCCCGGTGGACGAGGTGACCCTGGACTACTTGCGCCTGTCCGGGCGTCCAGCCGAAACCGTGAAGCTGGTGGAAGCCTATTGCAAGGCTCAGGGCCTGTGGCGCCTGCCCGGCCAGGAACCGGTGTTTACCGACACCCTGGAGCTGGACATGGGCAGCGTCGAGGCCAGTCTCGCCGGGCCCAAACGCCCTCAGGACCGGGTTTCGCTGCCGAATGTCGGCCAGGCTTTCAGCGACTTCCTGGGATTGCAGGTCAAACCCACCAGTAAAGAAGAAGGCCGTCTGGAAAGTGAAGGCGGCGGTGGCGTCGCGGTGGGCAATGCCGACCAGGTGGGCGAAGCCGAGTACGAATTCGAAGGCCACACCCATCGTCTGAAAAACGGCGCGGTGGTGATTGCCGCCATTACCTCGTGCACCAACACCTCCAACCCCAGCGTGATGATGGCCGCCGGGCTGCTGGCGAAAAAAGCCGTGGAAAAAGGCCTGGTCCGTAAGCCTTGGGTCAAGAGTTCCCTGGCGCCGGGCTCCAAGGTGGTCACCGATTACTACAACGCGGCCGGCCTGACCGAGTACCTGGATAAACTCGGTTTCGACTTGGTGGGCTATGGTTGCACGACCTGTATCGGCAACTCCGGGCCGTTGCCGGACCCCATCGAAAAAGCCATCCAGAAAGCCGACCTGACCGTGGCCTCGGTATTGTCGGGCAACCGCAACTTCGAAGGCCGGGTGCATCCACTGGTGAAAACCAACTGGTTGGCCTCGCCGCCCCTGGTGGTCGCCTATGCCCTGGCCGGCACGGTGCGCATCGACATCAGCAGCGAGCCGCTGGGCAACGACCGGGACGGCAAGCCGGTGTACCTGCGGGACATCTGGCCCAGCAGCCAGGAAGTGGCCGCCGCCGTGGCCCAGGTCAATACCAGCATGTTCCACAAGGAATACGCCGCCGTGTTTGCCGGCGACGAGCAATGGCAAGCCATCGACGTGCCGCAAGCGGCGACTTACGTCTGGCAGGATGACTCGACCTACATCCAGCACCCACCGTTCTTCGACGACATCGGCGGGCCGCCACCGGCCGTCAGGAACGTCGAGGGCGCCCGGGTCCTGGCCCTGCTGGGCGACTCGGTGACCACCGACCACATCTCCCCGGCCGGCAACATCAAGGCCGACAGCCCGGCCGGTCGCTACCTGCGCGAACAGGGCGTGGAGCCACGGGACTTCAACTCCTACGGTTCCAGGCGCGGCAACCATCAAGTCATGATGCGTGGCACCTTCGCCAATATCCGCATCCGCAACGAAATGCTCGACGGCGAAGAAGGCGGCAACACGATCTATATCCCCAGCGGCGAACGAATGCCGATCTACGATGCCGCCATGCTGTACCAGGCCACGGGCACGCCCCTGGTGGTGATCGCCGGCCAGGAGTATGGCACCGGCTCGAGCCGGGACTGGGCGGCCAAGGGCACCAACCTGCTGGGGGTCAAGGCGGTGATCGCCGAAAGCTTCGAGCGTATCCACCGTTCCAACCTGGTGGGCATGGGCGTGCTGCCGCTGCAGTTCAAGCTCGACCAGAATCGCAAGAGTCTGAACCTCACGGGCAAGGAAACCCTGGACATCCTGGGGCTTAATGACGTCGAACTGACGCCGCGCATGAACCTGCCCCTGGTCATCACCCGGGAGGATGGCAGCCAAGAGCGAATCGAAGTGTTGTGTCGGATCGATACCTTGAATGAAGTGGAGTATTTCAAGGCCGGCGGGATTCTTCACTACGTCTTGCGGCAATTGATTGCAGGCTAAAACAGTCCCTCTGTGGGAGCCGAGTTTGCTTGCGATAGCGGTGGGTCAGCCTGCACCTGTGCTGAATGTTCCGCCGTCATCGCGAGCAAGCTCGCTCCCACAGTAGATTCTGGCTGTTCACAGACGCAGCGTTCGACCCCGCCCCCCTGTGGGAGCGAGCTTGCTCGCGATAGCGATGGATCAGCCAGCATCAGTGTTGGCTGACCTGCCCCAATCGTAAGCAAGCTCGCTCCCACAGTTATTTAACAGGCGCTGTTTTTGTACGAGCCCGCCTATAATCCCTCCGCCGACACTCACGCAACCGCGTCAGCCAACTGCTTGCCCCTCCTGCGCATGAATCTGCATGGACACAAATGTGCTCTTTGCGCGACACGGTGGCGTCGAAGACCCGACAGCCGCCCTCGCCCAGAGCTTTCCCGTTAAAAGGATGTTGTATGCCCGCTTTACCCTGGCTTCACCTGGCCCTTCTTTCCACAGGCTATGGTCTGGCGCTGGTCTATGGCCATCTGGCCTGGACCGCGCTCATCTCGATCGGGCTGCTGCTGTTCGCCGGGTATGCGGTTCGCCAGCAACAAACGCCGGTTGGCCGGTTTCTCGGGCATGCCCTGTTCTTGGTCATGGCCCTGGCACTGGCCCTGCACTGGATGCCTGGCTTCTTCAACGGCCGGGCGATCGCGCCGCAACGCCTGACCAATGACGCCGTGTCGTTTGCCATGTACCTGAACCAGGACAAACCGCTGATCGGCTTCTGGCTGTTGTTGGCCTGTCCCTGGATCGTCGGCCGGCGCTCGTTGCGCCTGTCGGTCCAGGCCACGGCGATGGGCTTGGCGCTAAGTACGGTACTGGCCCTCGGCGGGGCGCTGCTACTGGGCATGATTCAGTGGGCGCCGAAATGGCCGGATCATGCGTGGCTGTGGGTGCTGAATAATCTTTTATTGGTAACGCTGGTAGAGGAAGCGCTGTTTCGTGGCTACATTCAGGGTGGCTTGAGCCGACGCTTCAAACACCTGCGCCAGGGCGATAACCTGGCGTTGCTCTTGGCTTCGTTGCTGTTCGGCCTTGTACACGCGGGCGCGGGCTGGCAATGGGTGCTGCTGTCCGGCCTGGCGGGGGTTGGCTACGGTCTCGCTTATCGATTTGGCGGCCTGGGCGCGGCGATTGCCACGCACTTCCTGCTCAACCTGCTTCATTTCGCCCTCTTTACCTACCCGATGCTGGCGTGATAGCGACAGGCAAAAATAACTTCAACTAAAACCTGACGGCGCCGACAACCTTTCAAAGCCTTGCGGATCTACACCACCATGCGTAACAACCAACCCGTCACACAACGCGAAAGGACCTTTCCGGCCCAGCAACGATTGATTTCCACTACCGACGCCAAGGGCGTCATCACCTACTGCAACGACGCATTCGTTGAAATCAGTGGGTTCTCAAAGGAAGAGCTGATCCGTTCGCCGCACAATCTCGTGCGCCATCCCGATGTGCCATCCGCCGTGTTCGCGCACATGTGGGGCACGCTGAAACAAGGCTTGCCATGGATGGGCATCGTCAAGAATCGCTGCAAGAGCGGTGACCATTACTGGGTCAACGCCTATGTCACGCCCGTGTTCGAGGGCAATCAGGTGGTCGGCTACGAGTCGGTGCGGGTCAAGCCCTCCGCCGAGCAGATCGCCCGCGCCGAAGCCCTGTATCAACGCATCAACCAGGGCAAATCCGCGGTTCCGGCCAGCGACAAATGGTTGCCGATGCTGCAGGACTGGCTGCCGTTCATCCTGGTCAGCCAACTCAGTTTCGTCGTCGGCGCGTTCCTGAACTCCCACTGGGGCTTTGCCCTGGCCGCCCTGCTGTCGGTGCCCTTGGGGCTGATGGGCCTGCAATGGCAACAACGCGGGATCAAGCGCCTGCTGCGCCTGGCCGAGCAAACCACCTCCGACCCGCTGATCGCCCGGATGTACACCGACAGCCGCGGTGTCCAGGCTCGCCTGGAAATGTCGATCCTCAGCCAGCAAGCGCGCCTGAAAACCTGCCTGACGCGCCTGCAGGACACCGCCGAGCACCTTAACGACCAGGCTCGCCAGTCCAACACGTTGGCCCATGACAGCTCCAGCGGCCTTGAGCGCCAGCGGGTGGAAACCGAACAGGTCGCCACGGCCGTCAACCAGATGGCGGCAACGACCCAGGAAGTCGCCAGTCACGTGCAGCGCACCGCCGATGCCACCCAGGAAGCCAATCGCCTGACCAGCCGCGGCCGCGACATCGCCGGGGAAACCCGCGAAGCCATCGAGCGGCTGTCGGTGGTGGTCGGCGAGACCGGCAACACCGTGACTCAGCTGGCCAAGGACAGCGACGAGATCGGTGGCGTAGTCGACGTGATCAAAGGCATCGCCGACCAGACCAACCTGCTGGCCCTCAACGCCGCCATTGAAGCGGCCCGTGCCGGTGAGATGGGCCGCGGCTTCGCCGTGGTGGCCGACGAAGTACGGCAACTGGCACAACGCACCAGCGAATCCACCGGGCAGATCCATGCCCTGATCGCCAAGCTCCAGCAAACCGCCAATAATGCCGTGCAAACCATGGAGGCCGGCCACCGCCAGGCCGAAGAAGGCGTGGCACGGGTGATGGAAGCGGACCAGGCATTGGTGGGCATCAGCGAAGCGGTGGCCCACATCACCGACATGACCACCCAGATCGCCGCTGCCACCGAGGAACAAAGCTCAGTGGCCGAGGAGATCAGCCGCAATATCAGCAACATCTCGGACCTGGCCGACCAGACCTCCGGCCAGGCCCACAGCTCGGCGCTGCTGAGCGAAGAGCTGACCCGCACGGCGAATTCGCAGTATTCGTTGGTGGAGCGGTTCAACCGCTGATGTCAGTTGGCTTGCCAAAAACCCGGACAGCGAAAGCTTCCGGTTTTTTTGTTGCCTGAGCAGCCGCTATCGCGAGCAAGCTCGCTCCCACAAGGGGATAAGGTTGTTCCTTCATGCACTCCAATTGTGGGAGCGAGCTTGCTCGCGACGAGGCCGGGACAGGCGCTATCAATCCTGAAGAAGAAACGCCGCCACCTTGCCCGCCGCCGCCTCCAGATGCTGCTCATGACTGAACCCTGAAGCCTTCAGCGGCTTGAGGTCATGATCCCCCGCCACCAGCCACGACACCTCAATGCTCGGTGACAAGGTGTAGCCCCGCACCGCCTCCCGATTGCCTAACGCATCGCGCTCGCCTTGGACGATCAAGGTCCGGGTTTTCAACCCGGCCAAATGCTCGACCCGCGGTTTCTCCGGCTTGCCTGCTGCATAGAACGGATAACCCAGGCACACCAACGCGTCACACCCCAGCTCATCGGCCAACAGGCTCGCCATCCGCCCGCCCATGGACTTGCCGCCAACGGCCAGCCGCCCAGCGACATAAGGCCGCACCGTGGCGTACACCGCACGCCAGCATTCCAACAGTTTCGGTGCCGGGTTTGGAGGGCGCTTACCCCCATCCTGGCGCCGCTGGGCCATGTAGGGAAACTCGAAGCGCAACACGTTGACGCCCCGTACGGCAAGGCGCGCGGCCATTTCCTCCATGAAGCCACTGTCCATCGGTGCACCGGCACCGTGGGCCAGGATGAGGGTCGGGGGCTCGGCAACGATACCCGGTTGCGCGACCGTCCATAGCCAACCGTGTTCGGCCACGCACCGCGCCCATTGATCCCCGTCAATACTGGCCTTGTGCTGTTTGTCCATGCTTGCCTCGCTTTTAGTCTGCCTATAACTCCAGGCGAAGAACGCCGCACTGCCTTGCGCAGGCGCTCACTTCGGCTGAACCGTGGATGGGGAACCATGAACACTTCTATCAGTACCGCCTACAACTACAAGGTGGTCCGCCAATTCGCCATTATGACGGTGGTGTGGGGCATCGTCGGCATGGGGCTCGGGGTTTTTCTCGCCGCCCAATTGGTCTGGCCGCAGCTCAACTTCGATTTGCCCTGGACCAGCTTCGGCCGCCTGCGCCCGTTGCACACCAACGCGGTGATCTTCGCCTTTGGCGGCTGCGCCCTGTTTGCCAGTTCGTTCTATTCGGTGCAGCGCACCTGCCAGACCCAGCTTTTTGCGCCGAAAATCGCCGCATTCTGCTTCTGGGGCTGGCAATTGGTGATCCTGCTGGCGGCCATCAGCCTGCCACTGGGCTACACCAGTTCCAAGGAATACGCCGAGCTGGAATGGCCGATCGACATCCTGATTACCATCGTCTGGGTCGCCTATGCCATCGTGTTCTTCGGCACCGTGGCCAAGCGCAACACCAAGCACATCTACGTCGGCAACTGGTTCTTCGGCGGGTTCATCCTGACCGTGGCGATCCTGCACATCGTCAACAACCTGGAACTGCCCGTGAGCTTCACCAAATCCTACTCGGTGTATGCCGGGGCCACGGATGCGATGGTGCAATGGTGGTACGGTCACAACGCCGTAGGCTTTTTCCTCACCGCGGGCTTTCTGGGGATGATGTACTACTTCGTACCCAAGCAAGCCGAGCGCCCGGTGTACTCCTATCGCCTGTCCATCGTGCACTTCTGGGCGTTGATCACCCTGTACATCTGGGCCGGTCCGCACCACCTGCACTACACCGCGCTGCCGGACTGGGCACAGTCCCTGGGCATGGTGATGTCGCTGATCCTCCTGGCCCCCAGTTGGGGCGGCATGATCAACGGCATGATGACCCTCTCGGGTGCCTGGCATAAGTTGCGCAGTGACCCGATCCTGCGCTTTTTGGTGGTGTCCCTGGCGTTCTACGGCATGTCGACCTTTGAAGGTCCGATGATGGCGATCAAGACCGTCAACGCCCTCTCCCACTACACCGACTGGACCATCGGCCACGTACATGCCGGTGCGCTCGGCTGGGTGGCGATGATTTCCATCGGTGCGCTGTATCACATGATCCCGAAAGTCTTCGGCCGGCCACAGATGCACAGCATCGGCCTGATCAACGCGCACTTCTGGCTCGCGACCATCGGCACGGTGCTGTACATCGCCTCGATGTGGGTCAACGGCATCGCCCAGGGCCTGATGTGGCGCGCGGTGAACGAGGACGGCACCCTCACCTACTCCTTCGTCGAAACCCTGGTGGCCAGCCACCCAGGCTTCGTCGTGCGGCTGGCGGGCGGGTCGATCTTCCTTCTCGGCATGCTGCTGATGGCCTACAACACCTGGCGCACCGTGCGGGCCTACCAGCCTGCCGAAGCCGCCGCTGCCGCGCAGATGGCCTGAGGAGTCCACCATGAAACACGAAACAATCGAAAAAAACGTCGGCCTGTTGATGCTGCTGATGGTCCTGGCCGTGAGCATTGGTGGCCTGACCCAGATCGTGCCGCTGTTCTTCCAGGACGTGACCAACAAGCCGGTGGACGGCATGAAGCCCTACACCGCCCTGCAACTGGAAGGCCGCGACATCTACATCCGTGAAGGCTGCGTCGGCTGCCACTCGCAGATGATCCGTCCGTTCCGCGCCGAGACCGAGCGCTACGGCCACTACTCCGTCGCCGGCGAAAGCGTCTGGGACCACCCATTCCTGTGGGGCTCCAAGCGTACCGGGCCGGACCTGGCACGGGTCGGCGCGCGCTACTCCGATGACTGGCACCGCGCCCACTTGTACAACCCGCGCAACGTCGTGCCTGAGTCGAAAATGCCGGCCTACCCATGGCTGGTAGCCCAGGCGGTGGACAGCAGCCACACCGAAGGCAAGCTGCGCGCCATGCGCACCCTCGGCGTGCCGTACACCGACGACGACATCGCCGGCAGCGTGGCCTCGCTCAAGGGCAAGACCGAAATGGACGCGCTGGTGGCCTACCTGCAAGTGCTCGGCACCGCCATCAAGAGCAAGAGGTGAGCCTGATGTTCTTTGAAATGAGCACTGGAATGATCCGTGGCCTGGGCACCGTCGTGGTGTTCATCGCCTTCATCGGCCTGACCCTGTGGGTATTCAGCAGCAAGCGTGGCCCGGAATTCGCCCAGGCGCGCCTGCTGCCGTTCGCCGACGAACCACCCGCCGACATCACCCCACAAGACCCTGCGACAAGGAGTACCCGGCCATGACCACCTTCTGGAGTACGTGGATCTGCGTACTGACCATCGGCAGCCTGATCGGCCTGACCTGGCTGCTGATCGGCACCCGCAAGGGCGAAACCAAGGGCAGCGTCGACCAGACCATGGGCCACAGCTTCGACGGCATCGAGGAGTACGACAACCCACTGCCGCAGTGGTGGTTCCTGCTGTTCGCCGGCACCCTGGTGTTTTCCGTCGGTTACCTGGTCCTCTATCCGGGCCTGGGCAACTGGAAAGGCATCCTGCCCGGCTACGAGAACGGCTGGACCGGCGCCCATGAATGGGAAAAGGAGATGGCCAAGGCCGACGCCAGGTTCGGGCCGATCTTCGCCAAGTTCGCCGCCATGCCCGTGGAAGAAGTGGCCAAGGACCCACAAGCCTTGAAGATGGGTGGGCGCCTGTTCGCCTCCAACTGCTCGGTCTGCCACGGCTCGGATGCCAAGGGTGCCTTCGGCTTCCCGAACCTGACTGACAGCAACTGGCGCTGGGGTGGCGCCGCCGACACCATCAAGGCGACCATCATGGGCGGCCGCATGGCGGCGATGCCGGCCTGGGGCGAAGTGCTGGGGGACGCCGGGGTCAAGAACGTGGCCGCATACGTACGCCACGACCTGGCCGGTCTGCCTTTGCCGGCAGACAGCGGTGCCGATCTGCAAGCCGGCCAACAGGCTTTCAACACCACCTGCGTGGCCTGCCACGGCGCCAACGGCCAAGGGACCGAAGCCATGGGCGCGCCAAACCTGACGCAACCGGCCGGTTTCATCTACGGCACCAGCCTGGCCCAGTTGCAGCAGACCATTCGCCATGGTCGCCAGGGCCACATGCCGGCGCAGAATGAACTGCTGGGCAATGACAAGGTGCAACTGCTCGCGGCTTACGTCTACAGCTTGTCTCAGGGCGCCCGCACCGAGCGCCTGCAAGCGGAACACAAAAGCGAATAAATCCTGACCGCACAAACAGCCGCATTCACCTGGATGCGGCTGTTTCGTGCCCCTGCGCGACGCATTGTCGCACCCTCCTATCGTCTTCCTTTCGGTTCCCCGGAATCAGGTCTAAGCTTGCCTCTGCGTGCGCTGGCGACTGCCGGTTTCAGGTCGACCCGACCCGATGCGTTCGACAATCGTTCGACAAAAAGGCCGCAAAGGCAGGTGAATACCGGCTGTTGCGACAGTTGCCTGGCATCACCCGAACGCCGTGTTCGAACACACCCCGTTACAACCGACCTGACCCCCTCGCCTCTTTCCTTCGTTGCGACATTTTGCCGAGGGTCAATTTTGTCCCTACTCGGCACATGGAAAGGCCGCAGAATCAGCTTTGGAAAGCATTGACCCAGGTCATGGCGCGTTGCAATGACCCCCCGCTTTCTCCATACTTGCGACCGATTTTTATCCTAATAAAACACCCAAACCGTGGAACCTTAGAATGAGCACAGCAATCAGTCCGACTGCTTATAACTATAAGGTAGTCCGCCAGTTCGCCATCATGACGGTGGTCTGGGGGATCCTTGGCATGGGGCTCGGTGTCTTCATCGCCTCGCAACTGGTCTGGCCGGAGTTGAACTTCGATCTGCCATGGACGACATTTGGACGCCTGCGCCCGCTGCACACCAACCTGGTGATCTTCGCCTTCGGTGGTTGTGCGTTGTTTGCCACTTCTTACTACGTCGTGCAGCGAACCTGCCAAACGCGACTGATCTCCGACAGCCTCGCCGCCTTCACCTTCTGGGGCTGGCAAGCGGTCATCGTCGGTGCGATCGTGACCTTGCCAATGGGTTTCACCACCACCAAGGAATACGCGGAGCTGGAATGGCCCCTGGCTATCCTGCTGGCCATCGTCTGGGTGACCTACGGTTTGGTGTTCTTTGGCACCATCGTCAAGCGCAAGACCAAGCACATCTACGTCGGTAACTGGT
This sequence comes from Pseudomonas sp. R151218B TE3479, assembly GCF_053629195.1. NCBI lineage: Bacteria > Pseudomonadati > Pseudomonadota > Gammaproteobacteria > Pseudomonadales > Pseudomonadaceae > Pseudomonas > Pseudomonas sp. R151218B TE3479. Next base: position 3,106,811 of record NZ_JBRJHV010000001.1, on the reverse strand, counting down.
TCTACGGTGCCTTCATCGTCGTGACCGCCATGCTGCACATCGTCAACCACGCCTCCCTGCCGGTCAGCTTCTTCAAGTCGTACTCGGCCTACTCGGGCGCGACCGACGCGATGATCCAGTGGTGGTACGGTCACAACGCCGTGGGTTTCTTCCTGACCACCGGCTTTTTGGGGATGATGTACTACTTCGTGCCGAAACAGGCCGAGCGTCCGATCTATTCCTATCGCCTGTCCATCGTGCACTTCTGGGCGCTGATCACCCTGTACATCTGGGCAGGTCCGCACCACCTGCACTACACCGCACTGCCAGACTGGGCGCAGTCCCTGGGCATGGCGATGTCGATCATCCTGCTGGCGCCAAGCTGGGGCGGCATGATCAACGGCATGATGACCCTGTCGGGCGCCTGGCATAAGCTGCGCACCGACCCGATCCTGCGGTTCCTGGTGGTGTCGTTGGCGTTCTACGGCATGTCGACCTTCGAAGGCCCGATGATGGCCATCAAGACCGTCAACTCCCTGAGCCACTACACCGACTGGACCATCGGCCACGTACACGCCGGTGCGCTCGGCTGGGTGGCGATGATTTCCATCGGCGCCATCTACCACATGATCCCGAAATTGTTCGGTCGTGCGCAGATGCACAGCACCGGCCTGATCAACGCGCACTTCTGGCTCGCGACCATCGGCACCGTGCTCTACATCGCCTCGATGTGGGTCAACGGCATCACCCAAGGCCTGATGTGGCGTGCAATCAACGACGACGGCACCCTGACCTACTCGTTCGTCGAAGCCCTGCAAGCCAGCCACCCGGGCTATATCGTTCGAGCCCTGGGCGGCGCGTTCTTCGCCAGCGGCATGCTGTTCATGGCCTACAACGTGTACCGCACCGTTCGTGCCTCTGACCCGGCTGAAGCTGAAGCCGCCGCCAAGATCGCCGTAGTTGGAGCTCACTGATGAAGCACGAAGCAGTAGAGAAGAATATCGGCCTGCTGGCCTTCTTCATGGTCATCGCCGTGAGCATCGGCGGCCTGACCCAGATCGTTCCGCTGTTCTTCCAGGACGTGACCAACAAGCCGGTCGAAGGCATGAAGCCGCGTACCGCCCTTGAACTGGAAGGCCGCGACATCTACATCGCCAACGGCTGTGTCGGCTGCCACTCGCAGATGATCCGTCCGTTCCGTGCCGAGACCGAACGCTACGGCCACTATTCGGTTGCCGGTGAAAGCGTCTGGGACCACCCGTTCCTGTGGGGCTCCAAGCGGACCGGCCCGGACCTGGCCCGCGTTGGCGGCCGTTACTCCGACGACTGGCAGCGTGCGCACTTGTACAACCCGCGCAACGTTGTGCCTGAGTCGAAAATGCCGGCCTACCCGTTCCTCGTAGAAAACAAGCTCGACGGCAAAGACACCGCCAAGAAAATGGAAGTCCTGCGGGCCTTGGGCGTGCCTTACACCGACGAAGACATCGCCGGTGCCAGGGATGCCGTCAAGGGCAAGACTGAAATGGACGCGCTGGTGGCCTATCTGCAAGGCCTGGGCACCATCATCAAAAGCAAACGGTGATCTGGATGGATATCGGGATGATTCGTGGCCTGGGCACCGTCGTCGTGATGGTGGCCTTTATCGGCCTGGCCTTGTGGGTGTTCAGCCCCAAGCGCAAGTCGGAGTTTGACGACGCGACCTTGCTGCCGTTCGCGGATGATCCCGAGGCCATCAAGCACGTCGAGCAAGCTTCTAGGAGTAACAAAGAATGACTACGTTCTGGAGTCTGTACGTCACAGTCCTCAGTCTGGGTACGATCTTCGCCCTGACCTGGCTGCTGCTGTCGACCCGCAAGGGCCAGCGCAGCGAAGCCACCGAAGAGACGGTTGGCCACTCCTTCGACGGGATCGAAGAGTACGACAACCCGCTGCCGAAATGGTGGTTCATGTTGTTCGTGGGCACCATCGTGTTCGCCCTCGGTTACCTGGTGCTCTACCCTGGCCTGGGCAACTGGAAAGGCCTGCTGCCAGGCTATAACTACCTGGACAATGAAAAGCAGACCGCCTTCGCCAACGGCCAGACCGGCTGGACAGGCGTTCACGAGTGGGAAAAGGAAATGGCTCGCTCGGACGCCAAGTTCGGTCCGATCTTCGCCAAGTTCGCCTCCATGCCGATCGAAGAAGTCGCCAAGGACCCGCAAGCCCTGAAGATGGGTGGCCGCCTGTTCGCCTCCAACTGCTCGGTCTGCCACGGTTCCGACGCCAAGGGCGCCTATGGCTTCCCCAACCTGACCGATGCCGACTGGCGCTGGGGCGGTGAGCCGGAAACCATCAAGACCACCATCATGGGCGGCCGTCACGCCGTGATGCCGGGCTGGGCTGCCGTGGTGGGCGAACAAGGCGTGGCCGACGTGGCCTCCTACCTGGTGACCGGCCTGCACGGTCGCAAACTGCCGGAAGGCGCCAAGGCCGACCCGGCCAACGGCCAGAAACTGTTCGCGGCCAACTGCGTGGCCTGCCACGGTCCTGCCGGCAAGGGCACGCCCGCCATGGGCGCACCTGACCTGACGCATCCGGCCGGTTTCATCTACGGTTCGAGCTTCGCCCAACTGCAGCAGACCATCCGCTACGGTCGCCAGGGCCAGATGCCGGCCCAGGCCGACCTGCAAGGCAACGACAAGGTCCACCTGCTGGCCGCCTATGTCTACAGCCTGTCTCACGGCGAAAAGGCACCTGCGGCTGACGCCCAGTAAAGCCAACGCCTGATGCACCAAAGGCCCCGTCAACCAACATTGACGGGGCCTTTTTGTTTGCCGGTGCGACAGGACGAAATTGTTTTATCTTGCCCGCAAACAGCCGTGGTAGTAACGTGCCTACATTCAGTTCTATCGAGGACGCCGCCATGTCCATCACCACTATTTCCAGCCGCGAATTCAACCACGACACAAGTGGTGCCAAAAAAGCCACCCGCCAGGGGCCGGTCATCATTACCGACCGTGGCAAGCCGGCCCATGTGCTGCTAAGCATTGAGGAGTACCAGAAACTGACCGGCATCGGCACCAGCATCGTCGAGTTGCTGGTCATGCCCGACACGCCGGATATTGATTTCGATACCGAACGTGCCGTCATCTCTCCTCGACCGGTGGACCTGTCCTGATGTACCTGCTCGACACTAACGTCATCTCGGAACTGCGCAAGCCTCAAGCCGATAAGAACGTACAGGCCTGGGCGCGTGGCGTGCCCGCCCCCAGCCTTTACCTTTCGGCGATTACCGTATTGGAATTGGAAACCGGCGTGTTGCGCTTCGAACGCAAGGACCCGGTGCAAGGCAGCCACCTGCGTGCATGGCTGGACAACCATGTCATGCCCGCATTCGCCGGAAGAATCCTGGCGGTCGACCGCGCCGTCGCGCTGCGCTGTGCTCGCCTGCACGTTCCGGATCGCAGCAATGAATGCGATGCACTGATTGCTGCCACTGCGTTGGTCCACGGACTGACCGTAGTCACCCGCAACGTGAGTGATTTCCAGAGCAGCGGCGTGGCGGTGCTCAACCCATGGTCATCCCGTCCACCCGCTTGAGACGGCAGCTCCTACAATAGTCAATTGATCTGGGTCATGACTTGTTACATCCGCTACACCATTCTGGGCAGACGCCCAACGCGACCAAAGGTCGCACCCTTGAGCCAGAGCGACAGGCGTATCATTGCGCCACTGCAATACCCTTTCTGACCGTGGTCGGCACGTACTGACCCCGGCACTTTTCCACTGCCGTGGGATGCAATTGATGAGCAACCAGATTCCGGTACATGACGTTACCCCGCCTGCCAAGGACGCGAACAAAAGCGTCGACCTGTATGCCTCTCGGGAAAAAATCTACACCCGCGCCTTCACCGGTCTGTTCCGTAACCTGCGGATGCTGGGCGGAGCGTTCTTGTTCCTGCTGTATTTCGGTACGGTCTGGTTGAACTGGGGCGGCCACCAGGCCGTCTGGTGGAACCTGCCGGAACGCAAGTTCTTCATTTTCGGTGCGACGTTCTGGCCCCAGGATTTCATCCTGCTGTCGGGGATGCTGATCATTGCGGCATTTGGCCTGTTCTTCATCACGGTCTATGCCGGACGGGTGTGGTGCGGCTACACCTGCCCACAAAGCGTGTGGACCTGGATCTTCATGTGGTGCGAAAAAGTCACTGAAGGCGATCGCAACCAGCGCATCAAGCTCGACAAGGCCCCCATGGGCGCCAACAAATTCCTGCGCAAGTTCGCCAAGCACAGCCTGTGGCTGCTGATCGGCTTCGCCACAGGCGTGACCTTCGTCGGTTACTTCACGCCGATCCGCGAACTGGTGTTCGAGTTCTTTACCGGCCAGGCCGATGGCTGGTCGTATTTCTGGATCGGCTTCTTCACCCTCGCCACCTATGGCAACGCCGGCTGGCTGCGTGAGCAGGTGTGCATCTACATGTGCCCTTACGCGCGCTTCCAAAGCGTGATGTTCGACAAGGACACCTTGATCGTGTCCTACGACCCGCGTCGTGGCGAAAGCCGTGGCCCGCGCAAGAAAGGTGTGGACTACAAGGCCCTGGGCCTTGGGGACTGCATCGACTGCACCATGTGCGTCCAGGTCTGCCCGACCGGCATCGACATTCGCGACGGCTTGCAGGTCGAGTGCATTGGCTGCGCAGCCTGCATCGACGCCTGCGACAGCATCATGGATAAGATGGACTACCCGCGCGGCCTGATCAGCTACACCACCGAACACAACCTCTCGGGGCAGAAAACCCATAAACTGCGCCCACGCCTGATCGGTTACGCCTTGGTGCTGCTGACCATGATCAGCTTGCTGGCGGCGGCATTCTTCATGCGTTCGCTGGTGGGGTTCGACGTCAGCAAGGACCGCGTGCTGTACCGCGAAAACGCCGAAGGCCGGATCGAGAACGTCTACAGCCTGAAGATCATGAACAAGGACCAACGCGACCATACGTACGTCCTGGAAGCCTCAGGCCTGCCCGACCTCAAGCTGCAAGGCCGGCGGGAAATCAAGGTCGCGGCCGGCGAGATCTATAGCCAGCCGGTTGAACTATCCAGCGCACCGGAGCAACTGCCATCGAGCACCAACGAGGTGACCTTCACCCTCAAGGACGCCGATGACGAAAGCGTACATGTCGAAGCCAAGAGCCGGTTCATCGGCCCACAAACTCGTTGAGAGAAATGAACATGCCTGCAGCAACCGCCACCAGCCCTTGGTACAAGCACCTCTGGCCGTGGATCATCATCGCGATCCTGAGCTGTTCGGTGACACTGAGCCTGACGATGGTGACCATTGCAGTGAAGAACCCGGACAACCTGGTCAACGACAACTATTACGAAGCCGGCAAGGGCATCAACCGCTCGCTGGAGCGCGAACTGCTGGCCCAGACCCTGCAACTGCATGCCAACGTGCAACTGGATGACGTGACCGGCGAAGTGAACCTGCGCCTGAACGGCAACAGTCGCCCCCAGACCGTGGAACTGAGCCTGATCTCGCCGACCCAGCCGGAGAAGGACCGCAAAATCGTCCTGACCCGCAACGATAGCGAACCGGGGCGCTATGTCGGCCAGTTGACGGACAAGGTCGAAGGCCGGCGCTTTGTCGAATTGCTGGGGGTGGAGAACGACAAGACCTGGCGCCTGTTCGAAGAAGAACAGATCAACCACGACCAGGCCATCCTGCTCGGTGATGAACCGCTGCAAGGCGCTGAAGACCTGAAAAAATAAGCTGCTCACAGCCCTGTAGGAGCTGCCGAAGGCTGCGATCTTTTGATTTTTGGTCTTTCGCTTGAGACTCAAGTGCCAAGGGAAAGATCGCAGCCTTCGGCAGTCCCTACAGTTCGTGTACCCCTTGCAAGCCCACTATGCCAGGCCTTCATGCCACAACCATGACCACTCCACAGCCCTGCTACCACTGCGCCCTGCCCGTCCCCCCTGGCAGTCGCTTCACCGCCGTTGTCCTCGGTGAAACCCGCGAGCTGTGCTGCCCGGGCTGCCAGGCGGTGGCCGAGGCCATTGTCGCCGGTGGCCTGGAAAGCTATTACCTGCATCGCAGTGAAGCGTCGGCCAATCCCGAGACCCTGCCCGTCCAGTTGATCGACGAACTGGCGCTGTACGATCGCCCTGACGTGCAGCAGTCGTTCGTGCGTCATGAGGGCGAATTGGCCGAAACCACTCTGTTGATGGAAGGCATCAGTTGCGCCGCCTGCGGCTGGTTGATCGAAAAACAGCTGCGCAGCCTACCGGCCGTGGCCGAGGCGCGGTTGAACCTGTCCAATCATCGCCTGCACGTGCGCTGGGCCGACGCCCAGTTGCCGCTGAGCACGCTGCTCGCCGAGTTGCGCCAGATCGGCTACGTCGCCCACCCGTACCAGGCCGACCAGGCGTGCGAGCAACTCGCCGCGCAAAACCGCCTGGCCCTGCGCCAATTGGGCGTGGCCGGGTTGCTGTGGTTTCAGGCGATGATGGCGACCATGGCCACCTGGCCGGAATTCAACATCGACCTGAGCCCGGAGATGCACACCATCCTGCGCTGGGTCGCCTTGTTTCTCACCACGCCCATCGTGTTCTACAGCTGCACGCCGTTCTTCAAAGGTGCCATGCGCGACCTGCGCACCCGCCACCTGACCATGGACGTTTCGGTGTCCCTGGCCATTGGCAGCGCCTACATTGCCGGGATCTGGACATCGATCACTGGCGTTGGCGAGTTGTACTTCGATGCCGTGGGCATGTTCGCCCTTTTCCTGCTGGCCGGCCGTTACCTGGAGCGCCGGGCCCGGGAGCGCACGGCCGCCGCCACCGCCCAGCTGGTCAATCTGTTACCGGCCTCGTGCCTGCGCCTGGCGGACGATGGCCAGAGCGAACGCATCCTGCTCAGCGAATTGCGCACCGGTGACCGGGTGCTGGTGCATCCCGGGGCGGTCCTGCCGGCTGACGGCAGAATCCTCGAGGGGCAGTCCAGCATCGACGAATCCCTGCTGACCGGTGAATACCTGCCCCAACCTCGGCAGGTGGGCGATGCGGTCACCGCAGGCACACTGAACGTCGAAGGCGCCTTGACCGTCGAGGTGCTGGCCCTCGGGCAAGACACCCGGTTGTCGGCCATCGTTCGCCTGCTGGAACGGGCCCAGGCCGAGAAACCGCGATTGGCGGAGATCGCCGATCACGCCGCCCAGTGGTTCCTGCTGTTCTCCCTGGTCGCGGCGGCGGCCATCGGCCTGTTGTGGTGGCAACTGGATGCCTCGCGGGCCTTCTGGATCGTCCTGGCGATGCTGGTCGCCACTTGCCCCTGTGCATTGTCCCTCGCCACGCCGACCGCCCTCACCGCAGCCACCGGCACCTTGCACAAACTTGGCCTGCTGCTCACGCGCGGCCATGTACTGGAGGGCCTGAACCAGATCGACACGGTCATTTTCGACAAGACCGGCACCCTCACCGAAGGCCGCCTGGCGTTGCGCGCCATTCGGCCACTGGCGGCCCTCGACAGCGATCACTGCCTGGGCTTGGCGGCGGCCCTAGAAAACCGCTCGGAACATCCCATCGCCCGTGCTTTTGGCCGCGCGCCAATGGCCGCTGAGCAGGTGCAAAGCACCCCGGGGCTGGGGCTGGAAGGCCTCGTGGCCGAACGACGCCTGCGCATCGGCCAGCCCGGTTTTGTCTGCGAACTGAGTGGCGCCGCCATACCGCAGATGCCGGACGAAGCCGGGCAATGGCTGTTGCTGGGCGATGAGCTCGGGCCGCTGGCCTGGTTCGTCCTCGATGACCGCTTGCGCGCCGACGCCCCGGCCCTGCTGGCGGCCTGCAGGGCGCGGGGCTGGCGAACGCTGCTGCTGTCGGGCGACAGTTCGCCGATGGTTGCCAGCGTCGCCGCCGAACTGGGCATCGACGAGGCCCGGGGCGGCCTGCGCCCGGACGACAAACTGGCGGTGTTGCAGCAATTGCACCAACAGGGCCGCAAGGTGCTGATGCTCGGCGATGGCGTGAACGACGTGCCCGTGCTGGCGGCGGCGGACATCAGTGTCGCCATGGGCTCGGCCACCGATCTGGCCAAGACCAGCGCCGACGCCGTGCTGCTGTCCAACCGCCTCGACGCCCTGATCCACGCCTTCGACCTGGCTCGACGCACTCGCCGGGTGATCGTCGAGAACCTGGTGTGGGCAGGACTGTACAATGGCCTCATGTTGCCGTTCGCCGCCCTCGGCTGGATTACACCGGTGTGGGCCGCGATCGGCATGTCCATCAGTTCGTTGACCGTGGTGTTGAATGCCCTGAGGCTGACGCGTCAGCCCAGGGCGCAGGTTTTCACCGCCACGCCCGATACCCGCCCGCTGCCGGCCTGAGCCGCGCGGGCATGGAGTTCCAACATGCCAGCTCTTTACGTGATGATCCCGGCCGCGCTGCTGATCGTGGCCATCGCCGTGTACATTTTCTTCTGGGCCGTGGACAGCGGACAGTACGACGACCTCGACGGTCCGGCCCATAGCATCCTGTTCGACGATCAGGATCCGAACCACAAGGCGGCGGTGGACGAAGCCAGTGGCGAGGTCCGCAAGCCGGACGACAAGGCCCCACCCCATGCTTGACCTGGCGCCACTGCTGGTTTCAGCCGTTATCCTTGGCCTATTGGGCGGCGGCCATTGCCTGGGCATGTGCGGCGGCCTGATGGGCGCCCTGACCCTGGCGATTCCCAAGGAACAGCGCAGCCGGCGCTTTCGGTTGCTGCTGGCGTACAACCTGGGGCGAATCCTGAGCTATGCCACCGCCGGGCTGCTGATCGGCCTGGCCGGTTGGGCCGTGTCCAACAGTCCAGCAGCGATGATCATGCGGGTGCTGGCCGGCTTGCTGTTGATTGCCATGGGCCTGTACCTGGCGGGCTGGTGGAGCGGCCTGACCCGCATTGAAAGTGTGGGGCGTGGCTTGTGGCGGCACATCCAACCCGTCGCCAACCGCTTGCTGCCGGTGTCGAGCCTGCCCCGGGCCTTACTGCTGGGTGCCCTATGGGGCTGGCTGCCGTGCGGGTTGGTCTACAGCACCCTGCTATGGTCCGCCAGCCAGGGCAATGCCCTGGACAGCGCCCTGCTGATGCTCGCCTTCGGCCTGGGCACCTGGCCGGTGTTGCTCGCCACTGGCCTGGCCGCCGAGCGTATCACCGCCCTGCTGCGTAAACGCAGCGTGCGCATGGCCGGTGGGCTGTTGGTGATTGTTTTCGGGATCTGGACACTGCCGGGGCCGCATCAACATTGGCTCATGGGCCACTGAATGTGGGAGCCGAGCTTGCTCGCGATGGCGGTGGTTCAGCTGACATCCGCGTTGGATGTGCCGCCGCTATCGCGAGCAAGCTCGGCTCCCACAGGTCATGTATCGTCTTCAAAAGCCTTGCACACCCTTCTGCGCAGCGAGCCTGTTGACACAAATCAAGACCACCCCGCACCTCCCCCCCTAGACTCGCCCCATGCCAGCCTACCCGGGGAACACCCGCATGCTCGACGCCATCCGTTGGGATTCAGACCTGATCCGCCACTACGACCTGGCGGGACCACGCTACACCTCGTACCCGACTGCGGCGCAGTTCGGCGGCCAGGTGGGCACCTTCGACCTGCTCCATGCCCTGCGTGACAGCCGCAAGGCCCGGCGGCCACTGTCGGTGTATGTACACGTGCCGTTCTGCGCGAACATCTGCTACTACTGCGCCTGCAACAAGGTCATCACCAAGGATCGTGGCCGCGCCCACGCCTATCTGCAACGCCTGGAACAGGAAATCCAGTTGATCGGCTGCCACCTGGACCCGACCCAGCCCGTGGAACAGTTGCACTTTGGCGGCGGCACACCGACGTTCCTCAGCCACGACGAGCTGCGCCAACTGATGGCCACGCTGCGCAAGCACCTCAACCTGCTGGACGAAGACTCCGGCGACTACGGCATCGAGATCGATCCCCGGGAAGCCGACTGGTCGACCATGGGGCTATTGCGTGAACTGGGGTTCAATCGGGTCAGCATCGGCCTGCAAGACCTTGACCCAGCGGTGCAGCGTGCCGTCAATCGCCCGCAAAGCCTGGAAGAAACCCGCGCTGTGGTCGAGGCCGCCCGAACCTTGCAATTCCGGTCGATCAACATTGACCTGATCTACGGACTGCCCAAGCAGACTCCGGACAACTTCGCCCGCACCGTCGAGGAGGTCATCCGCCTGCAACCGGACCGGCTCTCGGTGTTCAATTACGCCCACTTGCCGGAACGCTTCATGCCCCAGCGACGCATCAACAGCCAGGACTTGCCGAACCCGGAGCAGAAACTGGCGATGCTGCAGGGCACCATCGAACAACTGACCGCCGCCGGCTACCGCTACGTCGGCATGGACCACTTCGCCCTGCCCGACGACGAGCTGGCCATCGCCCAGGAAGAGGCCACGTTACAGCGCAACTTCCAGGGCTACACCACCCATGGCCATTGCGACCTGATCGGCCTCGGCGTATCGGCCATCAGCCAGGTCGGCGACCTGTACTGCCAGAACAGCAGCGACCTGAACCATTACCAGAACACCCTCGCCGACGGGCAGCTGGCAACCAGTCGCGGCTGGGTATGCAACGCCGACGACCGACTGCGGCGTGCGGTAATCCAGCAATTGATTTGTCATTTCAACCTGGTCTTCGCCGAGATCGAGCAAACCTTCAATATCGATTTTGGCGGATATTTTGCGCCGTTATGGCCGCAATTGCGGGCCATGGCCTCGGACGGTCTGATCGAGTTCGACAACACGCACATCAAAGTCCTGCCCGCCGGGCGCCTGCTGGTGCGATCCGTGTGCATGGTCTTCGATGCCTATCTGGAGCAGCACAACCGGCAGCGCTTCTCTCGGGTTATCTGAGCGCGACAATTTGACGACGAAACCGCACTGGCCGGAGTGTCTACGCTGGGGTACCCTTACGGCTTATGTGTGTTTTCCCACAAGGATTGAAGAAATGTCCGAGCCAGTCAAACTGCGCGCCCACAACCAGGCCCACTGCAAGGATTGCAGCCTGGCTCCCCTGTGCCTGCCACTTTCATTGAATCTGGAGGACATGGAGGCGCTGGACGAAATCGTTAAACGGGGCCGTCCGTTGAAAAAAGGTGAATTCCTGTTTCGCCAGGGTGACACCTTCGATTCCGTCTACGCGGTGCGCTCGGGCGCCTTGAAAACCTTTAACTTGAGCGATGGCGGCGAAGAGCAGCTCACCGGTTTCCACCTGCCCAGCGAACTGGTGGGCCTGTCCGGCATGGACACCGAGAGCCATCCAGTCTCGGCCCAGGCGCTGGAAACCACCTCGGTGTGCGAAATCCCCTTCGACCGCCTGGATGAGTTGGCCATACAATTGCCGCAACTGCGTCGTCAGTTGATGCGGGTCATGAGCCGGGAAATCCGTGACGATCAGCAGATGATGCTGCTGCTTTCGAAAAAAACCGCCGACGAGCGCATCGCCACGTTCCTGGTCAACCTCTCGGCACGCTTCCGCGCCCGCGGGTTCTCGGCCAACCAGTTCCGCCTGAGCATGTCGCGCAACGAAATCGGCAATTACCTGGGCCTGGCGGTGGAAACCGTGTCCCGGGTGTTCACCCGTTTCCAGCAGAACGAATTGATTGCCGCCGAAGGCAAGGAAATTCACATCCTCGACCCGATCCAGCTCTGCGCCCTGGCCGGCGGCTCGATCGACGGTTGATGAACCAGCGCGGCTGAGGGATTTTCCTCGCCGCGCTATACTGCCGCGTTTGCAGCCCTGCCAGGACACCTCCACGATGGTCTTTGACTCCTTCGACATCAAATCCCTGATCCGCCCCGTGATCGATTTCCCCAAGCCCGGCGTGATCTTTCGCGACATTACCCCACTGTTCCAATCCCCGACTGCCCTGCGCCTGGTCATGGACAGTTTCGCCCACCGCTATGTCGAGGCCGAGTTCACTCACATTGGCGCGATGGATGCCCGCGGTTTCCTGATCGGTTCGATCCTGGCCTATCAGTTGAATAAACCGCTGGTCTTGTTCCGCAAGCAAGGGAAGCTGCCGGCCGATGTACTGGCCGAGGGGTACCAGACCGAATACGGCGAAGCCTTCCTTGAAGTGCATGCCGACAGCCTGTGCGAGGGGGATTCGGTGGTGATGTTCGATGACCTGATCGCCACTGGTGGCACGCTGATCGCCGCCGCCAACCTGATCCGCCGCATGGGCGCCAAGGTCCACGAGGCCGCAGCGATCATTGACTTGCCGGAACTGCTCGGCTCCCAACGCCTGGAAGACATGGGGATCCCGACGTTCTGCCTGACGCAGTTCTCCCTCAGCGAAAAATAATGGGCAGGCAACCATCGAGCCTGTGGGAGCGAGCTTGCTCGCGATGGCGGTTTATCAGTCGCAGGGATATTGACTGATCCACCGCTATCGCGAGCAAGCTCGCTCCCACAGGGTATGGGTAGCTGTTACAAGGCGATCGGCTTGCGCCCCGCGAACGAATGCGCCAGCGTCCCGCCATCAACCAGCTCCAGCTCGCCGCCCAAAGGCACGCCGTGGGCGATGCGGGAGGCGACCAGGCCTTTGTTGTTCAGCAGTTGGGCGATGTAATGGGCGGTGGCTTCGCCTTCGACCGTCGGGTTGGTGGCGAGGATGACTTCCGTGAACGTGCCCGCTTCTTCGATCCGCGCGACCAACTGTGGAATGCCGATGGCTTCCGGCCCCAAGCCGTCGAGCGGGGACAAATGGCCCTTGAGCACGAAATAACGGCCACGAAAACCGGTCTGCTCTACCGCATACACATCCATCGGCCCCTCCACTACGCAGAGCAAGGTGTCGTCCCGACGCGGGTCGGCACATTGCGGGCAGAGGTCGTCTTCGGTGAGGGTGCGGCATAAACGGCAATGCCCTACACCTTCCATGGCCTGGCTCAAGGCCTGGGCCAGGCGCGAACCGCCGCTGCGATCACGCTCGAGCAATTGCAACGCCATGCGCTGGGCAGTTTTCTGACCCACACCCGGCAACGTTCGCAGGGCATCGATCAGTTGGCGAATCAAAGGGCTGAAGCTCATGGAGGAAATGTCCGACATAACAACGAGACGCGGTTTATACCCGCGCCTCCGATTAGCGTCAAATACTCAATCCTGCGCGACCCGCACCACCAACTTGCCGAAGTTGCGCCCTTCCAGCAGGCCGATGAACGCCTGCGGCGCATTTTCCAAACCATCGACCACGTCTTCACGGAACTTGATCTTGCCATCGCGCACCCAAGGGGCCATGGCACTGATGAACTCAGGCTGACGGTCACCGTAGTCGTCGAACACAATAAACCCTTGGATCCGCACGCGCTTGGTCAGCAAGGTACGCTGCAGCTGCGGCAAGCGATCCGGACCGCTCGGTGCTTGATGATCGTTGTAGGAGGCGATCAGGCCACAGAGCGGGATCCTCGCCTTGGCGTTGAGCAACGGCACGACGGCATCGAAGACCTTGCCGCCGACGTTTTCGTAATAGATATCGATGCCCTTGTCACAAGCCTGCGCCAGTTCCTCGGCAAAATTGGCGCTCTTGTGATCGACACAGGCATCAAAGCCCAGCTCATCGACCACGTATTTGCATTTCTCGCTGCCGCCCGCGACCCCGACGACACGCAGGCCCTTGATCTTCGCCACCTGGCCGACCACCGAGCCCACGGCACCCGAGGCGGCCGCGACCACCAGGGTTTCCCCGGTCTTGGGCTGGCCGATGTCCATCAGCCCCATGTAAGCGGTCATACCCGGCATGCCCAATACACCCAAGGCCATCGACGGGCTAGGCAGCCCGGACGGGATGGGCATCACGTTGCGCCCATCGCTGATGCTGTGGCTCTGCCAACCCGTGGCGCCCACCACCAGATCACCTTCCTGGAATTTCGGGTGCATGGAACGCTCTACACGGCTGACAGCGCCGCCGGTCATCACCTCGTCGATTTCCACCGGCGCGGCGTAGGAAGGTGCGTCGCTCATTCGCCCACGCATGTAGGGGTCCAGGGACAGGAACAATGTCTTGAGCAGGATCTGACCCTCCTGCAGGTCAGGCAGCGTTACCTGTTCAAGGCGGAAATTGTCCGGGGTCGGGGCGCCATGGGGGCGAGAGGCCAGGACGATACGTTGGCTGGTGGTCGATGCTTGTGACATGGAAGCGTCTCCTTGATCGTTGAGTGGCACGTATAGGGAGCAGACCATGGCCGAGGGGGCGGCGTTCGATGTTTGTTCGGTTGGACCGCAATGGTCGCATCGCAAGCAAGCTCGCTCCCACATAGGACCTGCGACGCACCTCACAATTGAGGAAGACTTCAATCCAGTGTGGGAGCGAGCTTGCTCGCGATAGCGGCCGGACATCCAACGCTGTATCTGGGCCAGAAATAAAAATGCCAGGCGCGATGCCTGGCATTGGGTGTAGCCCATCCCGACCGGGATGGCGAATCAGAACGGCAGTTTCATGCCCGGTGGCAGTTGCATGCCAGCGGTCATGCCAGACATCTTGTCCTGGCTGTTGGCTTCGATCTTGCGCACCGCGTCATTGACGGCAGCGGCGAACAGGGCTTCGAGCATTTCCTTGTCGTCTTCGCTCAGGCCTTCGACCACGCTTGGGTCGATGCTGACACGCTTGATGTCGTGACGACCGGTCATGACCACGGTCACCATGTCGCCACCGGATTTGCCGGTGACTTCGGCGTTGGCCAGTTCTTCCTGCATCTTGGCCATTTTTTCCTGCATCTGCTGCGCCTGCTTCATCAGGCCGGCCATGCCACCTTTCATCATGGGAATCACCTCGAAAGTACTTGGATAAACAACACGCCCGGCCCATTCGGCCCGGCGCCTTCAGTTATGAGCCCTGGGTGACCGGGGCCTCGACAGGTTCGATAGTATCGTGACGGACCACGGCGCCGAACTGTTGCATCATCTGCTGGATGAATGGATCACCGTGGATCGACTCCTCGGCTTCGCGCTGACGGTCGGCACGGCGGCGGGATGCGGCCTGGGCCGGAGTCTCCTGCTCGGGCTTGATCAGCTCGATGGTCAGCGTCAGGGTGCGCTGATGGTACTGGTTCAGCGCATCGTTGAGGCGACGTTGCTGGGTCGCGTTGAACAGTGCGCTGTGGGCCGGGTCCAGGTGCAGCAGCCAGTGGTCGCCTTCCACGGCCATCAGCGTGCAGTTGGCGGCGATGCTGCCGGTCATGCCGCTGATCGGCAGTTTAGGGAACAGTTCCAGCCATTGCAGGGCCAGCCCAGTGGCCGGCATCGCCGCCGGCTCCGGCTCGGGCTCCGGGGCCGGCTCAGCGGCGTGCTCGCTGGCCAGGTCGTCCAGGTAGCTGTACGCCGAATCCATATCCGGTTCGATGTAATCCTCATCCAGCGGCGGCTCGTCGTCCAGGTCGATGCCCGGCGTAGCGATATAGACGTCGGCCACCGTCGGCTCGGGCACGGGCGCTGCGACCCATTCCGGCGCATCGGGCACCACGCTGTCGGGCGTCGGCAGGGGCATCGGCGGCAACTCAGGCTGCTCGGCGACGGTTTCCAATACGGGCTCGACGACCGGCTGCTGGACCACTTGCGGCTCGACCGGGTCGTTCCAAGGCAGGTCGACGACTTCTTCGGCGACGGGCTCGGGCAGCGCCTCGACGACCGGCTCGGGTTCCGGCTCGGGCGTCGCGACGACAGGCGCCGGCTGGGCTACAGGTGCCACTGCTGCCGGCGCAACGACGGGCGCGGCAGCCACTGGCTTGGCGGAATCAGCTGTGGCCTGGCTGATCCCCACTGGCTTTAGCGTTTGCCTCGGGGCGTCCGCCGTGTCGGCTGGCCGGAACGCCAGCATTCGCAACAGGACCATTTCGAAGCCGCCTCGCGGATCCGGTGCCAAGGGCAGGTCACGACGGCCGATCAGGCCCATCTGGTAATAGAACTGCACGTCTTCGGCCGGCAGCGCCTGGGCCAGGGCCAGTACGCGATCACGGTCGCCATGGCCGTTGTCGACGCCTTCAGGCAGAGCCTGGGCAATGGCGACACGGTGCAGCACGTTGAGGATTTCCGAGAGTACGCCATTCCAGTCCGGCCCCTGCTCGGCCAGGTGACGCACCGCCTCGAGCAGCGCCTTCGCATCGCCTTCGATCAGTGCATGCAAGACGTCATAGACCTGGCCGTGGTCAAGGGTGCCGAGCATGGCTCGAACATCGGCGGCCATGACCTTGCCTTCACCGAAAGCGATAGCCTGGTCGGTCAGGCTCATGGCGTCGCGCATCGAACCATCGGCGGCGCGGCCCAGCAGCCACAACGCATCGTCTTCGAATGGCACGTTCTCGACGCCCAATACGTGGGTCAGGTGCTCGACCACCCGTTCCGGCGTCATGTTTTTCAGGGAGAACTGCAGGCACCGCGACAGAATCGTTGCAGGAAGTTTCTGCGGGTCGGTGGTCGCCAGGATGAACTTGACGTAGGGCGGCGGTTCTTCGAGGGTCTTGAGCAGCGCATTGAAGGAGTGGCTGGAGAGCATGTGCACTTCGTCGATCAGGTAGACCTTGAAGCGCCCACGGCTCGGGGCGTACTGCACGTTGTCGAGCAGTTCGCGGGTGTCTTCGACCTTGGTGCGGCTGGCGGCGTCGATCTCGATCAGGTCGACGAAGCGGCCCTCGTCGATTTCCCGACAGACCGAACACTCGCCACAAGGTGTCGAAGTAATACCGGTTTCACAGTTCAGGCATTTGGCAATGATCCGCGCGATGGTGGTCTTGCCCACGCCCCGGGTACCGGTGAACAGGTAGGCGTGATGCAGCCGCTGGCTGTCCAAGGCATTGATCAGAGCCTTGAGCACATGGGTCTGGCCGACCATTTCGCGGAACGAGCGCGGACGCCATTTACGTGCAAGAACCTGATAACTCATCGAAAACCGTCGCAACGAAGGAACATAAGCGGCTAATGCTAGCGGAGCAGGGGCGAAATTGCATCCGGTGTGCTCGTCTATTGTGACTAAGCTAGGCCAAGGGCCTCGTTGTCGACAGGGTTTTACACAGTCAGGAGAGTTTATGCGCTCAGCCATGGGGGCTTTGCTGTTGTTGAGTACCAGTTGTCTTGCCGAGGAAGGCCCCTTGCGTTTCGCCATTACCGATGGCTGGGCGATGCCCCTGGTGCAGATCGAACGAGGCCGCCCGACCCAGGGCATCATTCCCGACATCATGACCAGCCTGGCTACCCAGATAGGAAAGCCGGCGCAATTCCACGTTCTCTCCCGCGCCCGGCTCGACGGCGCCATGAAACACGGCGAGATCGACTTGCGTTGCTATGTCAGCCCTGACTGGGTGAAGGACAATAGTGATTATCTGTGGAGCATCCCGTTGTTTTTCCAACGTGACCTGCTCGTCGCCACGACCAGCACACCCGCGACGGTAACGCCAACAACGCTATCGCCCCAACCCATCGGCACAGTGCTCGGCTATAGCTATCCGACCTTGCAACCCTTGTTCGACGCCGGTCAACTGCACCGCGACGATGCCCGCAGCCAGGAACAAGTGCTGGCGAAACTGCTGGCCGGGCGTTATCGCTATGGGATCAGTAGCCAATGGGCGCTGGACTGGTTCAATCAACGCCATACCGCTGATCGCCAACTCCATGAGGTGGCTGTCCTGCAGGAACAGCTGTTGAGCTGTTATGTACGCAACGATCCGAACATTCCCGCACAGCGAATTTTGAGGACATTGCTGAACATGAAGACGTCCGGGGAAATCGACGCGATCATCCAGCTCTACACCGGCCGCAGTGAAGCATCGCGCGCCGAGAGCGAGGCGTCCTCGCCCTGATCGCCTGGCCGCTGTTGCCATTGCGACGGCGGGACGAACCCCTGTACCCAGCCGGGCACCTGTTCGGGCGGCATGGGCCGGGCGATGAAATAACCTTGTGCCACCTCGCAGCCCAGGCTCAGCAGCAGTTGGCCATGCTCCAGGCTGTCCAGCCCTTCGGCGACCACCTCGCGGCCAAATGCCCGAGCCAGGCCGATCACCGCCTCGGTCAGCGCCAGGTCGTCGCGGTCATCGAGAATGTCGCGCACGAAGGTCTTGTCGATCTTGATGGTTTGCGTGCGCAGGTGCTTGAGGTCGTTGAGCGAGCAGTGGCCGGTGCCGAAACCGCCCAGGGAAAACCCCACGCCCAGCGCCTGGCATGCCTGGAGGCAGGCGCTGACATGGGCCAGGTTCTCCACGGCGACGGACTCGACAATCTGCAGATCCAACAGCCGTGGCGGCACCGCCGAATGCCGCTCCAACACCTGTCGCAGCCGCTCGACAAAATCCGCCCGCTGGAAATGCCGCGCCGAGATATTGATGCTCACCGGCCAGCCCTGCCCCGCTTGCTGCCACTGTTGCAACTGGGTCAAGACCTGTTCCATGACCCACTCGCCGATCTCGACGATCAGGTCAGTCTCCTCCACCAGGGGCAAGAACTCCCGAGGCGGCACCAGGCCACGTTGCGGATGCTTCCAGCGCAGCAGCGCCTCCAGGCCGACCACGGTGCCATGACGCATATTGACCTTGGGCTGGAAATGCAGCCGCAGTTCGTTATCGGCCAGGGCCTGGCGGACTCGCTCGACCGTCTGGTAAGTGGCCCGTACCTCCTTGTCCCGGGATACATCGAACAAGTGGAAACGATTGCGACCGCTTTGCTTGACCACGTACATCGCCTGGTCGGCGTGACGCAACAAGGTCTCGGCGTCTTCGTTGTCCCACGGGAACAACGTGACGCCAATACTGGCGAAGACCTTGATGTCCTTGCCGTCAATGGCATACGGCAGTGAGACGGCGATCAACACCCGGTTCAACGCGGCATGCAGCTCTTCCATCCCACGCACATGGCGCAGCACCAGCACGAACTCGTCCCCGCCCAGCCGCGCCACCACGTCCTCGCCACGCACAATGCTGCGCAGGCGCCTGGCGACCTCCACCAACAGTCGATCACCGCTGGCGTGACCATAGCCGTCATTGACCGCCTTGAAGCCATCAAGATCGAGCATGCACACCGCCAGGGGCAGGTTTTCCGCTCGGGAAAACTCCAGGGCCTGGTCCAGCAGATCCGACAGGTAAGTACGATTGGGCAGACCGGTCAGCACATCGTGACCGACCCGCCATTGCAACGAATGCAGCAGGCGACGCTTTTCGCTGACGTCGAAGCGAATCGCCAGATAACGCTCGATTTGGCCTGTCTGGTCGTCGACCACCGGCACCAGGGTGGTGTCGACCCAGTGCAGCGTACCGTCCTTGGCCCGGTTGCAGATCTCCCCTTTCCAGACCTGGCCCAGGGCAATGGTGCGCCACATGGCGCTGAAGAACTCGCCAGGGTGCTGGCCGGAATTGAGCAGGCGATGGTTCGCGCCCAGCAGCTCATCGCGCCGGTAACCGAAAAGACTGCAAAATTGATCGTTGACGTAGGTGATGCGCCCGCTCAGATCGGTCTCGGAAAAAATCGCGGCGGCGTCAACAGCCCTGCGGTACTTCTTATCCATCGAAGCAGTCATCCATGAGTCAGGCTCATTTGTCGCGCGCGGTTGCACCGCCTTCAGGACAGGCGAAAATCAACTAGGCTCAAACACTCTGAGAGAAGCTGGAGCGCGGGCCCTGGCGATGCCAAAGGAGAGCTTCAGCCCTTGCCTTGTATCGTGGCAAGAACACAAGGCCCGGCTCCTGCACACACCTCGGCTTCGAAAAGCAGGTCACCAAATACCCGTGCCAAAGGCCGATTCTACGAAACACATCACATTTTGCAAAGCAAGGTGATGGATCACGCGGTTGCCTAATGCGAAAATCTATCGTTAAGTTCTTGATTCTAAATGGGAATTAAGCGATGCAAATTTCAAGTTTGGGTCCGGCCATCAGACGCTACCGCAAAGTAGCGGGGCTTACTCAGGCTGAACTTGGCGAAAAAACCGGTTTTGATCCTAAAACCATCAGCCGCTTCGAAACCGGCACCTACACCCCCAGCGTCGAAGCCTTGTTCCTGCTTGCCAACGTGCTGGATGTGCAGCTGAAGGCCTTTTTTGCCGACATGGCCGATGAGGACGAACAGCGGGCGTACCTGTTCGGTGTCATACACAAAGCCACCCCGAAGGACCTGGGAAAGCTGATCGCAGCGGTCGACCAGGCCTTGTCCAAGCCTTGACGCAGTGAAAGAGAAGCCTGGCCTGTCGATGGGAGACCGGCTGGGCTTCTCTTTGCCCGCTTGCCCAATTCCGAGGGTGACGCAAGACATAATGCCACGTTGACATCGCTTGCCGCGAACCCGGACTATCAACGCGCTGATTCCTGCGTCCCTATGACGCCTACCGACTCGTCGACACAACAAAATCCCAGGGGACTCCGTGCATAAACTTTCGATCATTCTTGTCTCGATACTCGCCACCGGCTGCACCGCCAAATACGCGCAACAAGACGTGTTCCCCAACCCGGGGAAACTTGATCGGCAATTGCCCGTCACCATCGCCATACCGGTCGACGGCCGCTACGAAACGACGCCCTACCCTGCCTCCGGCGATATGACAGCCGCCGCTGTCAAGACGGCCTTCTCTTATTACACCAACCGTGTGACGGTAGTGGGCGCGTGCCGTGAATTGAGCTGCCTGAGACAAAACAGTCCTTCGGGCTACTACGTCATCCCGGAAATCCTGCACTGGGAAGAACGCGCCACGGAATGGTCGGGCCTCCCCGACAAGATTGAAGTGAAGCTCGCTATTTATGGCCCGACTGGCGCACAGCCGCTGGGGTCTGCGATCTTGTCCGGTAAAAGCAAATGGGCGACTTTCGGCGGGGATCATCCACAGGATCTTTTGCAAGAACCGATTGCCGAGTATGTGAAGGCTCAGTACTGACTATAGGATCCGGTCCTGTCGGCGCACAGGACCGGCCTGCTTGTTGACGTTGACGCTCGATTGCCTTGTCCGGCCAAAGCCTGGGCAGCAGAAAGGACCGATCGGTATCGATCAGCAAAACAACAAGAAATTTTGAAGTTGGCAAACCTTGCGAATGAAGGCTTGGGCGTTATGGAGGCAACCCCACCAGCCACACCCCGGCACACAATGTTCCCGCTGTGGCTGCTTCCTTCCGGATCTGACCAGGTTCACGGGTAATCGTTGCGGGGGGACCGATGGGGTCACCATAACGACGCCCGCCTGACGGCGAGCCGCGCCATTGTACCTATCTGACAAGAAGTTACAACCGTTCACGACGGATAAAAACTGAAGGCGCTCAAGCACTTGCTGTGGGAGCAGCGCTCGCTCGCGAGAATGTCGGGGCATTCGGACAGGGGGACGGGCTTGGCCACCGCTTGGCGAGCATGCTCGCTCCCCCAAGCAGGTCCGTGAGGAACACCGCAAGGGTGCCCCTCAAACATTGTCGAGATTAAATCATCGGCAACAGCCAAGTACATACGCTGGTAACCATTGATCACTTTCAGTTTCAATATATAGCGACAAAAGCAATGACGACTCTTAAAAACAGCAGGCGTTCTTGCCTATCTTCCAATCACGACGAAGTATTACAGACAACCACTGGACAGAACGGCCCATACTCGCCGTTCAGGGCCTGAGCCCGAACTTGAACATTGAAAGATACTGGCTGGGTACCCCCACTGACCCTTATTTCATGCCGATACCAGCCGCGCCCGTCTGGTTTTACTGAGGTTGCAGGAACAAACTGCGCCTGCCCATTTGCCGCTGCAGTCACTTTGAACGCATGAGCTGCAACCTGGTCGGGCCGGACGTTATCCGAGATTTGCCAAGCCAATATAATGCTGTATCGACTTTGCCCTGCCTGGGAAAGCCTGCGGGGCGCATTGGGAATTGTCGTCGTTTTATCCATCTCATTGTATTGCATAATATTCTCCCTAATAAAATCAGCCATCATCCATGGCGACTTCAGGGTAAAACAAAGCGTGAATACAAAACCACTTTCAAAACAAATGGCATTACTTTAACCGCCTCGACTTCTTATCGATAATCGACTCTATCTTTGGCGAGCAACATTGATCGCAAGAGCGATGTTATGCCAGCACTTCATCCGCCCGCCCACCCTCTTCCTGAATCACCAGATGGATGAAATGCAGTTTGGTGATCACCGCCGCCGGTACGACGAATGGGTAGAAATCCGGCTGGCCCATGCTGCGGGACAATTCGTTGAGCATGCCGGCCAGTTCGATCCAGGCGTTGACGAACGAGAGGAAAGCCGCACCGCCTGCATGCTCGGCATCGTACAAGGTCTCGGGCGGGAACGGCTGGTAGTCGAAATCCATCTCCCGGGCACTCATGCCGAAGCCCAGGGCCGTGTCCACCGCGTCCATCATGTGCAGGTAATGGGCCCAGGTTTCCGCCCAGTCCTCCCAAGGGTGCATGGTGGCGTAGGCGCTGACGTAGCGGGTTTGCCAATCCAGCGGCGCGCCTTGCTGGTAGTGGCGTTCCAGGGCTTCGGCGTAGCTGGCGCGCTCGTCGCCGAACAACTCGCGAAACGCCTCGAGCCAGTGGCTGTTGGCAATCAGCCGATCCCAGTAGTAATGCCCCACCTCATGACGAAAATGCCCGAGCAAGGTGCGATACGGCTCGCGCATCTGTTGGCGCACGTACTCACGATGGGCATCGTCCGCCTCTTTGATGTCGAGGGTGATCAGCCCGCTGGCATGGCCGGTCATCGGCGATTTGCCGTCGGGGTCGACGCCGATGAAGTCGAAGGCCAGGCCGATGTTTTCGTCGACCGTTTTCGGGATGACCGGCAAGCCAAAGGTAATCAGTTGCGCGACCAGCCGACGCTTGGCGGTCTCGACCTTGCGCCAGCGCTCAGGATTTTCCGGAATCGACAGGTCGGGGATGGTGCGGTTCAGGCTGCAGGCGATGCACAGGGTATCGCGCCCATTCTCCGGCAGTAGCCAATTACAGGCGGCCGGGGTGTCGAGGTTGGCGCAACGGCGGAACAGCCCGGCTTGCGGGTCGGCATCCAGTGTCCAGGTGCCGGGTTGCTCAGCGGGTTGCAAGGACGACAGGCGACTCTGCTCGGGTTGATACCCCAGGGCCGCCAGGCAGGCCAGGCACTGGCTGTTGCGAAAAAACAGGGACTGGCCGCAACGACACGACCACACCTTGCTGTTGCGCGACCGGTCGCCCATGAACGGTGCGGCGATGCGTGAACTCAATTGTTCGAAGAAGCGGTACATGGCGATCTCTCCCTGGAGCCTGCAAGACTAGATCATGCTCCGTGTCGGATCGTTCCCCCGCACTGCGTCACAACACCGAATAAACCGTGGCGAGGGAGCTTGCTCCCGCTGGGTGGCGCAGCCGCCCCAATCGGAACGACTCAACCTATCAGACGGACCGCGTCAGGAGGTTTTACGACGGCTGCGCCGCCGAGCGGGAGCAAGCTCCCTCGCCACAGAGGATGCCCTCACGATTGAACCGTGATGCCATGCTGACTCAAAAAAGCCACGAACGCCGCTTCGTCGAGCACCTTGAGTCCCAGCTCATTGGCCTTGGTCAACTTCGAACCCGCCCCCGGCCCGGCCACCACGCAATGGGTTTTCGCCGACACGGAACCGGCGACCTTGGCCCCCAGGCTCTCCAGCTTGTCCTTGGCGACGTCACGACTCATCAGCTCCAGCGAACCGGTCAGCACCCAGGTGTGCCCGGCCTCGGGCAAGCCTTCGACGACTTTCTTCTCGCTTTGCCAGTGCATACCGAAGTCGCGCAACTGCTGTTGCGCCGCTTCGGCCTGCTGACGGTTGGCGGCGATGGCGAAGAACTCGCGTACAGAGTTGGCCTGCTTTTCCGGCAGCGCCTGGCGCATGTCCAGCCAATCGGCGTCCATCACCCCTTCGAGCGAGCCGAACTTGTCCGCCAGTTTCTGCGCCCCGCCCGGCCCCACCGAAGGAATGTGCAGCTTGTCGAGAAAGCCACCCAGGGTGGTGCTGGCGGAGAACTCGGCGCCCAACTCGCCCTGGTCCTGGATCTCGAGGCCATGGCGCAGCAGGTCCTTGATCACCTGGCGGTTGTGCGGGTCTTCAAAGAAGCTGTGAATCTCGTGAGCCACTTCCAGACCGACGTCCGGCAAGTACGTGAGCACTTGAGGCAAGGCCGCCTGCACACGCTCCAGCGAACCGAGGGAGCGCGCCAGGACCTTGGCGGTCTCTTCGCCCACGTCCGGAATACCGAGGGCGTAGATAAACCGCGCCAGGCTTGGTTTTTTGCTGTCGACGATGGCGGCCAGCAGGTTCTTGCTCGACAGTTCGGCAAAGCCTTCCAGATCGACTACCTGTTCGAAGGTCAAGGCATACAGATCGGCAGGCGAACCCACCA
Organism: Pseudomonas sp. R151218B TE3479; assembly: GCF_053629195.1. Lineage (NCBI taxonomy): Bacteria > Pseudomonadati > Pseudomonadota > Gammaproteobacteria > Pseudomonadales > Pseudomonadaceae > Pseudomonas > Pseudomonas sp. R151218B TE3479. The sequence goes on along the minus strand of NZ_JBRJHV010000001.1, from coordinate 3,082,490 downwards.
GCCCCTCATCCACCAGTTGCTCGACGCTCTTCTCGCCCAGGCCCTCGATATCCATGGCCCGACGCGAGACGAAGTGGATGATCGCCTGCTTGAGTTGCGCGCCACAGGCCAGGCGACCGACGCAGCGGTACACCGCGCCTTCGCTGACGGTTTCGCGGCCCTTGCTGCGCTTGATCAATTGCGTGCGCTCGACATGGGAGCCGCAGACGGGACATTGCTGGGGCACCTCCACCGGGCGGGCGTTTTCCGGACGGCGCTCGGTGACGACCTGCACCACCTGCGGGATCACATCCCCGGCGCGGCGGATGATCACGGTGTCGCCGATCATCACGCCCAGGCGCGCCACTTCGTCCATGTTGTGCAGGGTGGCGTTGGCCACGGTCACGCCGGCGACTTTCACCGGCTTGAGGCGGGCCACCGGAGTCACCGCCCCCGTGCGGCCGACCTGGAACTCGACGTCCAGCAACTCGGTGAGTTCTTCAGTGGCGGGAAACTTATGGGCGATGGCCCAACGCGGTTCCCGGGCGCGGAAACCGAGTTCGCGCTGGGAAGCGATGCTGTTGACCTTGAACACCACGCCGTCGATCTCGTAGGGCAACGCGTTGCGCCGCTCGCCGATGTCACGGTAGTAATCCAGGCATTCATCGATACCGTGGGCCAGCTTCAACTCACGGCTGATGGGCATGCCCCAGGCCTTGAGTTGCTTGAGGTTGCCGATGTGGGTGTCGGCGATGTCCGACGTCACCTGGCCGATGCCGTAGCAACAGAACTCAAGGGGACGGTTGGCTGTGATCCTGGAGTCGAGCTGACGCAGGCTGCCGGCCGCCGCGTTGCGCGGGTTGGCAAACGTCTTGCCGCCCGCCTCCAACTGCGTGGCGTTGAGACGCTCGAAGCCGGCCTTGGACATGTACACCTCGCCGCGCACTTCCAGCAGCGGTGGCCAGCCAGTGCCCTGCAACTTGAGGGGAATGTTGCGCACGGTGCGCACATTGACGCTGATGTCCTCGCCCGTGGTGCCGTCACCGCGCGTGGCGCCGCGCACCAGCATGCCGTCCTGGTACAACAGGCTGACCGCCAGGCCATCAAGCTTCGGCTCGCAGCTGTACTCCACCGCCGCGCCACCGCCCAGCAAGTCGCCCATGGGCAGGTCGAGACCTTCCGTCACCCGCCGGTCGAATTCACGCATGGTGGTTTCGTCGAAGGCATTGCCCAGGCTGAGCATCGGGATCTCGTGGCGCACCTGGCTGAACGCCGACAGCGCCACGCTGCCGACCCGTTGGGTCGGGGAGTCGCTGGTGACCAGTTCCGGATGCTGCTCTTCCAGGGCCTTGAGCTCGTGGAACAGGCGGTCGTACTCGGCATCGGGAATGCTTGGCTCATCGAGGACGTGGTAGCGGTAGTTGTGCTGATCCAGCTCGGTACGCAGCTTTTGGATGCGGGTTTCAACGGCGTTCATGGATGTTCTCTCATAAAGCAAAAGAGCAGCCTGGGCTGCTCATTCTCAATACTTTGATCGCGTGTAGGAGCTGTAGGAGCTGACGAGTGCAACGAGGCTGCGATCTTTCCCCTGACACTTGAATCTCAAGCGAAAGATCAAAAGATCGCAGCCTTCGGCAGCTCCTACAGGCCAGCGATCCTTGGCCTCAGCGCTTCTGGGTCAGCGCCCGACGCTCGAATTCGACGATGCGCTGGCGGTAGTGCTCGATGGTCTGGGCGGTCAGCACACTGCGCTGGTCATCCTTCAGTTCACCATTGAGTTCCTGGGACAGCTTGCGAGCCGCGGCCACCATCACGTCGAAGGCCTGCTTGGGATGACGCGGGCCCGGCAGGCCGAGGAAGAAACTCACCGCCGGCGTGCTGAAATGATCGATGTCGTCGAGGTCGAACACACCGGGCTTGACCGCGTTGGCCATGGAGAACAGCACCTCGCCGTTACCGGCCATGCTTTCGTGGCGATGGAAAATGTCCATCTCGCCGAAACGCAGGCCGCTTTCGAGGATGTTCTGCAACAACGCCGGGCCCTTGAAGCCGGCCGGGTCGCGGCAGATCACGCTGATCACCAGCACTTCTTCAGCCTGGGCCTGGTCCTTGTCGGCGCTCGGGGTCTTGGTTTCGTCCGGGAAGTCGCCGTCGCGACTGCTGAAGCTCGGCCCACCATCCAGGTCGAGGTTCAGGTTCAAATCACCCTGGGACGGCTCGCTGTTGCGCTTGCCGCGCTTGGAGCCCGACTCCCGTGGCTCACGGACAGGTGCGCTCATCGACGGCAAGTCGTGTTCGTCCAGTTGCGGTTCCTTGTGGGTATCCAGCACCCGCGGCGGGCCCAGCAGTTCGGCGCTGTCATCCTCATCAGGCAGGTTCGACAGGCTGCGATCCAGGCGAAACTTCAGTTTCCCCTTGCCGCCGCGCATGCGACGCCAGCCGTCGAAAAGAATACCGGCAATGACAATGATGCCGATGACGATCAGCCACTCGCGCAGACCGATTTCCATGTAATCCCGTGCCTCTATAAAAATGCTGAAAAATAAGGGGCTTAGCTATTTGCAAACCGCTTTAAAACGTGGCGCCAACTCTATGTTCTGAATGGCGTTTTGCCCACGCATACGAAAAATTGACATTAAACTAGCACGACCAAAGATAACTTTACACCGTCTGTCGCATAGGCTTGTGCCCAATCTGTGAATTGAACATCAACCCCCCGGGTAAAAAATACCTACAACGGTCGAAGTAGAAGCCCTACAACCGGTTGTTCAGGCATCCACCATGGCCATGGCCTCCTCCACATCCACCGCCACCAGTCGCGAACAGCCAGGCTCATGCATGGTCACCCCCATCAACTGATCGGCCATTTCCATGGCGATCTTGTTGTGGGTGATGTAGATGAACTGCACCGTTTCAGACATCTCCTTCACCAGCCGTGCGTAACGGCCTACGTTGGCGTCGTCCAGTGGCGCGTCGACCTCGTCGAGCATGCAGAACGGCGCCGGGTTCAATTTGAAGATGGCAAAGACCAGGGCCAGCGCGGTCAGCGCCTTTTCGCCACCGGAGAGCAAATGGATGGTGCTGTTCTTCTTGCCAGGAGGACGCGCCATGATTGTCACCCCTGTATCGAGTAAATCTTCGCCCGTCAGTTCCAAGTAGGCACTGCCGCCACCGAAAACTTTTGGAAAAAGTGCCTGCAAACCGCCGTTGATCTGATCAAAGGTATCCTTGAAGCGGTTGCGGGTTTCCTTGTCGATCTTGCGAATGACGTTTTCCAGGGTCTCCAACGCTTCCACCAGATCATCGTTCTGGGCGTCCAGGTAGCGCTTGCGCTCGGACTGCTGCTGGTACTCGTCGATGGCCGCCAGGTTGATTGCCCCCAGGCGCTGGATACGCTGGGCAATGCGCTCCAGCTCTTCCTCGGCGTCTTTCTCGTTCGCCCCGGCCACCAGGGTGGCGAGCACACCGTCGAGGTCGTAGCCGTCTTCCAGCAATTGGTCCTGCAAGGCTTTGCGCCGCACCGTCAGGGCTTGCCACTCCATGCGCTGCTGTTCCATCTGGCCGCGAATCAGTTGCGATTGCTGTTCGGCCTGGCTGCGGCGCTTCTCGGCATCGCGCAGTTCGCGGTCGGCGTCCTCCAAGGCGATCTGCGCCGTCTTGAGCTCTTCGTCGACGCTCATGCGCTTGTCGAGCAACTCTTCGAGCTTGAGGCGCAGCTCTTCCAAAGGTGCCTCGCCCTCCTCCAGATTGAGGCTCAACTGCTCGCGCTTCTCGGTCAGGCGTTCGGATTGCATTTCCAGCCGTTCCAAGGCCTGGCGCGTGGAATCGTATTGAGCCTTGAGCGAGCCCAGGCGCACCGCCAACTGATGGGCGTGGTCCTTGTGCTGGCGTGCTTCCTGACGCACCCGATCCAGGCGCTCACGCAAGCTGTCACGCTGGGCCAGCAGCAGCTCACGCTGTTCAGTGTCCAGCGCCATGGCATCGAGGGCTTCCTGCAATTGCAAGCGCGCCTCACCGATCTGTTCGTGCTCCAAGGCCCGCTGCTCGCCCAACTCGGCGATCTCTTCTTCCAGGCGGGTGCGGCGCAGCGCCAGTTGTTCGAGCTTGGCCTTACCGGCCGATAACTGCGCCTTGAGCTCGCCCTGCTGGCGCGCTTCATCCTGCAACAGCCGCCGTAGGTGTTCGCGACCGTTTTCCTGTTGACGCTGTTGCGCCCGCAGGTTTTGCAATTCGGTTTCCAGGGCTTCAACGCTGGCTTCGCGCTCTTCCCGTTCGGCGCCCAGGCGCTGGATTTCCTGGCCACGGGCAAGCATGCCGCTCTCGGCTTCGCTGGCCCGGCGCACCCGCAGGAAATGCCGGCCGACCCAATACCCGTCACGACTGATCAGGCTTTCGCCGGCCGCCAATTGCCCGCGCAGGGCCAAGGCCTGTTCAAGGCTGTCCACCGGCTTGACCTGCCCCAGCCAGGGCGACAGGTCAACCTGGGCCTCGACTTTATCCAGCAAGCTGCCGGGCACGCGTACACCGTCGCCGGCCGGGCTAAGCAGGCGCAGATCGCCCTGGGTGAAGCCCGACAGGTCGAAGCCGCCGAAGTCATCCACCAGCACCGCTTGCAGGTCGGCACCCAGCACGGTTTCCACCGCCAGCTCCCAACCGGCATCGACCTTCAGCCCCTCGGCCAGCCGCGGACGCTCGGCCAGATGCTGGTCGCGCAGCCATTCGGCGGTGCCGGTGCCCGGGTCCAGCGCCGCTTGCTGCAAGGCCTCCAGCGAAGCCAGGCGCCCATTGAGCCGCTGCAGCTCACCCTGGCCCTGCTGCTGGTTCTGCAAGGCCAATTGCAAGGCCTGGCGCAGTTGTTCAAGGCGTTCGACCTGGGCGTCTTCGCTGGCCTGCAGGTCTTCGAGGGTGGCTTCGCTGGTCGCCAGTTGTTCGCTCAGTTCCAGGATCGCTGCGTCTTCCGGGTCCGCCGCGAGCAAGGCGCGCTCTTCGGACAGGCGGCGCTGACGTTCGGCCAGGCGCTCCATACTGGTTTCCAGCTGCTGGATGCGCGACTGCTGGACTTCAGCCTGGCGCCGCGGCTCGGCCGAGGCCAGGTTGAAACTGTCCCACTGCTCTTGCCAGCCATGCATGGTCAGTTCGGCTTCTTCCAGGGCCGCGGCGGCCTCTTCGGCGGCGGCACTGGTGATTTCCTGCTCCGGCGTGAGCCTGTCCAGCTCTTCGCCGAGGGTCAGCAGCAGTGTGCGGTCGTGGCCCAGGTGCGATTCGGTTTCCAGGCGCGCCCGCTCGGCTTCCTTCAAATCATCCTGCAACTGCCGCAGCCGTTGCTGCCCATGCTGGATGCTCTGCTCGACCCGGGCGATGTCGCCCCCCACGGAATAGAAGCGTCCTTGCACCAGATTGAAGCGCTCGGACAGGTCATGATGGCCGTCGCGCAGGCGCTCGATGGCGGCGTCCGCATTACGCTGCTCGGCCACCAGGGCTTCGAAGCTGACTTCCTGGTTACCGATGATCGCTTCACGCTGGCCGACCTGCTCGTTCAACGCCTGCCAGCGCAGGGCCGAAAGCTGGGCCTTGAGCTGGCGCTCCTCGCCCTTGTATTCCTGGTACTTCTTCGCGGCCTCGGCCTGGCGGTGCAGACGTTCGAGCTGACGCTCGAGCTCTTCGCGCAGGTCGGTCAGGCGCGCCAGGTTTTCATGGGTGCGCCGAATGCGGTTTTCGGTCTCGCGCCGCCGCTCCTTGTATTTGGAGATCCCCGCAGCCTCTTCGATGAAGTTGCGCAGGTCCTCAGGCTTGGCTTCGATCAGCTTGGAGATCATGCCCTGTTCGATGATCGAGTAGCTGCGCGGGCCCAGGCCGGTGCCGAGGAAAATATCGGTGATGTCGCGACGCCGGCACTTGGCGCCGTTGAGGAAATAACTGTTCTGGCTGTCGCGGGTCACTTTGCGCCGAATGGAAATCTCCGCATAAGCCGCATATTCGCCAACCAGGGTGCCGTCAGAGTTGTCGAACACCAGCTCGATGCTCGCCTGGCTAACCGGTTTGCGACTGGTGGAGCCGTTGAAGATGACGTCGGTCATCGACTCGCCGCGCAGGTTCTTGGCCGAGCTCTCGCCCATCACCCAGCGCACGGCGTCGATGATGTTCGACTTGCCGCAACCGTTGGGTCCGACCACCGCCGCCATGTTACTGGGGAAGTTCACCGTGGTCGGGTCGACGAAGGACTTGAACCCCGCCAACTTGATGCACTTGAGCCGCACGTCAGGCCGCCGTCAGGGCAGCAACCACCAGATCGCAACTGCGCTGGGCGTAGGCCGTGAGCACAATGCGGATCTGCGGCAGATCACGGGCCAGCACGGCGGCGAGCAGGCGCTGGAACAGGTCGAGGAATTCGCTCATTTCCGCCTTGCGCTGTTCCAGGGCCAGGAAATAGGCACGGCTCATGGCCGGTTGCAGGTTCTCGACGGTTTCCTGCAAGTACGGGTTGTTGGCAAAGGGATAGGCCGCGCGCATCACACTGAAGCTTTCATCGACGAAGGTGCGGATGTCCTGGCGCGCGTAGGCGTCCTGGAGGCGCTGCTGGATCGCCACGAACGGCGCCATGTCGGCCTGTTCTTTCCAGCCATGGGCTACGGCGTTGCCCAGCAGAATGTACAGCTCGCTCATCAGCGCGCAGAGGCTACGCACCTTGTGCTCGGTGAGTTCGGTGACATGGGCGCCACGGCGCGGCAGGATCGCGATCAAATGGCGTCGTTCCAGGATCAGCAAGGCCTCGCGGACCGAGCCGCGGCTGACATTGAGCGCCAGCGTGACCTTCTGTTCCTGGATGCGCTCTCCCGGCTTCATTTCGCCGCGAATGATGCGTTCGGCGAGATGATGGGCGATTTGCTCGGCGAGGCTGTCCGGGGCCTTGAACGTCATGGTTGTCCTTCAAACTCTTCGATTTGCACAAGCGGCGCAGTGTAGCGCACTCGATACGTCATGGCGCAGGGCCTGCAGCGGGTTTTTGGCACGATATAAGCAATTTTTTTCAGTGCTGCGCCCCCTGTGGGAGCGGGCTTGCTCGCGAAGAGGCCAGCCCATCCGCAAGAAATCTACCGGCAGAAACACCGTCTTCGCGGGCAAGCCCGCTCCCACAGGTATTTGCGCTTAACTGATAGACATAGGACATCCCTCGAGGATCAATACCCGAAACCGTTGTTCATCGACAAAACAACTTTTCCTGACCTTTAAGTCAGAAAATCATTGACCGAAAAGTCAGACCTGATAAATTCAGGCCCATGTCGATACAACAATAATGAGTCTGCGAGGCCTTCCGTGATCCAGTTTTTACTCAACCAGGAACTCCGTAGCGAGCACGCCCTGGACCCGAACCTGACCGTGCTCAACTATTTGCGCGAACACGTTGGCAAACCGGGCACCAAAGAAGGCTGCGCCAGCGGCGACTGTGGTGCGTGCACTGTGGTGGTGGGCGAATTGGAAACGGACGCGAATGGCCGCGAACGCATTCGCTACCGCAGCCTCAATTCGTGCCTGACCTTCGTCTCGTCCCTGCACGGCAAGCAACTGATCAGCGTCGAAGACCTCAAGCACCAGGGCCAACTGCACAGCGTCCAGCAGGCGATGGTCGATTGCCACGGTTCGCAGTGCGGCTTCTGCACACCGGGCTTCGTCATGTCGCTGTTCGCCCTGCAAAAAAACAGCGAGCAGCCCGACGCCCACAAAGCCCACGAAGCCCTGGCCGGCAACCTGTGCCGTTGCACCGGCTATCGGCCGATCCTGGCGGCCGCCGAGCAGGCCTGCTGCGGCAAGCAACCGGACCAGTTCGACGCCCGCGAGGCCGAGACCATCGCTCGCCTCAAAGCCATCGCACCGACCGAGACCGGCGAGCTCAATAGCGGCGACAAACGCTGCCTGGTGCCGCTGACCGTGGCCGACCTGGCCGATCTCTACGACGCCTATCCCCAGGCGCGTCTGCTGGCCGGCGGCACGGACCTGGCCCTGGAAGTCACGCAATTTCACCGCACCCTGCCGGTGATGATCTACGTGGGCAACGTCGCCGAACTCAAGCGCATCGAGCGTTTCGACGATTGCCTGGAGATCGGTGCCGCCACCGCCCTCTCCGATTGCTACGAAGCCCTGAAAGCCGAATACCCGGACTTTGGCGACCTGCTGCAACGCTTCGCCTCGCTGCAGATCCGCAACCAGGGCACCCTCGGCGGCAACATCGGCAACGCCTCGCCGATTGGCGACTCGCCGCCCCTGCTGATCGCCCTCGGCGCGCAAATCGTGCTGTGCAAGGGCCAGACCCGGCGCACCCTGGCCCTGGAAGACTATTTCATCGACTACCGGGTCACTGCGCGCCACGAAAGCGAATTCATCGAGAAGGTCATCGTGCCCCGGGCCAGTGCCGAACAGGCGTTCCGCGCCTACAAGGTGTCCAAACGCCTGGACGATGATATTTCCGCGGTGTGCGCGGCGTTCAACCTGCGCATCGACAACGGCGTGGTCAGCGACGCCCGCGTCGCCTTCGGCGGCATGGCCGCCACTCCCAAGCGCGCCAAGCATTGTGAAGCGGCATTGATCGGTGCGCCGTGGACCGACAGCACCGTCGAGCGCGCCTGCGCCGCCCTGGCCGAGGACTTCACGCCATTGTCGGACTTCCGCGCCAGCAAGGAATACCGCCTGCTCAGCGCCCGCAACCTGTTGCGCAAGTACTTCATCGAACTGCAAACGCCGCACATCGAGACTCGGGTGACCGCTTATGTCTAACCATCACGCCGTAGAAAAGACCCAGGCCGAATTGGCCGAGCTGTTCGCCCGTGACCTGACCTCTGGCGTGGGCCGCAGCGTCAAGCATGACAGCGCCGCCAAGCATGTGTCCGGCGAAGCGCAGTACATCGATGACCGCCTGGAATTCCCGAACCAGTTGCACGTCTACGCCCGGCTATCGGACCGCGCCCACGCCCGGATCATCCGCATCGATACCGCGCCCTGCTACGCCTTCGAAGGCGTGCGCATCGCCATTACCCATGCCGACATTCCGGGGCTGAAGGACATCGGCCCGCTGCTGCCCGGCGACCCGCTGCTGGCCATCGATGACGTGCAGTTCGTCGGCCAACCGGTGCTGGCCGTCGCCGCCAAAGACCTGGAAACCGCCCGCAAGGCGGCGATGGCCGCCATCGTCGAATACGAAGACCTGGAACCGGTGCTGGATGTGGTCGAAGCCCTGCGCAAGCGGCATTTCGTGCTCGACAGCCACACCCATCAGCGCGGCGATTCGGCCACGGCACTGGCGAGCGCCGAACATCGCATCCAGGGCTCGCTGCACATCGGCGGCCAGGAGCATTTTTACCTGGAGACCCAGATTTCCTCGGTGATGCCCACCGAGGACGGCGGCATGATCGTCTACTGCTCGACCCAGAACCCCACCGAAGTGCAGAAGCTGGTGGCCGAAGTGCTGGGCGTGTCGATGAATAAAGTCGTGGTGGACATGCGTCGCATGGGCGGCGGCTTTGGCGGCAAGGAAACCCAGGCCGCCAGCCCGGCGTGCCTGTGCGCGGTCATCGCCCACCTCACGGGGCAGCCGACCAAGATGCGCCTGCCCCGGGTCGAAGACATGCTGATGACCGGCAAGCGCCACCCCTTCTACATCGAGTACGACGTAGGCTTCGACAGCCGCGGGCGCTTGCACGGCATCGCCCTGGAACTGGCCGGCAACTGCGGTTGCTCGCCGGACCTATCGGCCTCCATCGTCGACCGGGCGATGTTTCATGCCGATAACGCCTACTACCTGGGCGATGCCACCATCAACGGCCACCGCTGCAAGACCAACACCGCGTCGAACACCGCCTACCGTGGTTTCGGCGGCCCCCAAGGCATGGTCGCCATCGAAGAGGTGATGGATGCCATCGCCCGGCACCTGGGCCTGGATCCGCTGGCGGTGCGCAAGGCCAACTATTACGGCAAGACCGAACGCAACGTCACCCACTACTACCAGACCGTCGAGCACAACATGCTCGAGGAAATGACCGCCGAGCTTGAAGAAAGCAGCCAATACGCCGAGCGCCGTGAAGCGATCCGCCGCTACAACGCCAACAGCCCGATCCTGAAAAAAGGCCTGGCGCTGACCCCGGTGAAATTCGGCATTTCGTTCACCGCCAGCTTCCTCAACCAGGCCGGCGCGCTGATCCACGTCTATACCGACGGCAGCATCCACCTCAACCATGGCGGCACCGAAATGGGCCAGGGCCTGAACACCAAGGTCGCCCAAGTGGTGGCCGAGGTGTTCCAGGTGGAAATGGACCGCGTGCAGATCACCGCGACCAACACCGACAAAGTGCCGAACACCTCGCCCACCGCCGCCTCCAGCGGCGCTGACCTGAACGGCAAGGCGGCGCAGAACGCCGCCGAAACCATCAAGCGACGCCTGGTGGAATTCGCGGCGCGGCAATACAAGGTCAGCGAAGAAGATGTGGTGTTCCATAACGGCCATGTGCGCGTACGTGATCACATCCTCAGCTTCGAGACGCTGGTGCAGCAGGCGTATTTCGCCCAGGTCTCGCTGTCGAGCACCGGCTTCTACAAGACCCCGAAAATCTACTACGACCGCAGCCAGGCCCGTGGCCGCCCCTTCTACTACTACGCCTTTGGCGCGGCTTGTGCCGAGGTGATCGTCGACACCCTCACCGGCGAGTACAAGATGCTGCGCACCGACATCCTCCACGACGTCGGCGCCTCGCTGAACCCGGCCATCGACATCGGCCAGGTCGAGGGCGGTTTCATCCAGGGCATGGGCTGGCTCACCATGGAAGAGCTGGTGTGGAACGACAAGGGCAAGCTGATGACCAACGGCCCGGCCAGCTACAAGATCCCCGCCGTGGCCGACATGCCGCTGGACCTGCGGGTCAGGCTGGTGGAAAACCGCAAGAACCCGGAGGACACGGTGTTCCACTCCAAAGCGGTGGGTGAACCGCCGTTCATGCTCGGCATCGCCGCGTGGTGTGCCATCAAGGACGCCGTGGCGAGCTTGGGGGACTATAGGCACCAACCGAACATCGATGCGCCGGCGACACCGGAGCGGGTGTTGTGGGGGTGTGAGCAGATGCGCGGGTTGAAGGCGGTCAAGACGGAGGAAGCTGAAGTCGAAGTGGCTTCGCTCTAGACCGCGGCGCGGCCGATCGCGAGCAAGCTCGCTCCCACAGGGGATTTGTGAACACCGCCCCAATGTGGGAGCGAGCTTGCTCGCGATGAGGCCGGAACAGACAAAAGAGATGTCGAGGTGAATATGTACAACTGGATCAGCGCCCTCGCCGACCTGCAAACCCGCGGCGAACCCTGTGTGCTGGTGACGATCATCGAAGAACTCGGCTCCACCCCGCGCAACGCCGGTTCGAAGATGGTCATCAGCGCCAGCCAGACGTTCGACACCATCGGTGGCGGGCACCTGGAATACAAGGCCATGGAAATCGCCCGGAACATGCTCGCCAGTGGCCAGCAGAATACCCATCTGGAGCGCTTCAGCCTCGGTGCGAGCCTGGGCCAGTGCTGCGGCGGCGTCACCGTGTTGCTGTTCGAACCCATGGGCCAGGTCCAGGCGCAGATCGCCGTATTCGGCGCCGGCCATGTCGGCCGCGCCCTGGTACCACTGCTGGCGAGCCTGCCCTGCAAGGTGCGCTGGATCGATTCGCGGGAAGCGGAATTCCCCGAACACTTGCCCCACGGCGTACGCAAGATCGTCACCGAAGAACCACGGGATGAAGTCGACGAATTGCCCGCAGGCAGCTACTGCATCGTCATGACCCACAACCACCAGCTCGACCTGGAACTGAGCGCCGCGATCCTCAAGCGCAACGACTTTGCCTATTTCGGCCTGATCGGCTCGAAGACCAAACGGGTCAAGTTCGAACATCGCCTGCGCGATCGTGGCTTCGACAGCACCACCTTGCAACGCATGCGTTGCCCGATGGGCATCGGTGAAGTCAAAGGCAAGTTGCCTGTGGAAATCGCCATCTCCATCGCCGGCGAAATCATCGCCACCTATAACGCCGATTTCGGCCAGCACACCGTGCGCGCCGAACCGATTGCCAAGCTGCTGCCGGCCTCGCGCCGCAGCCAGGCGAACCGTTGAACATTCGTTGAGAATTCCCATGCCCCTGACACGCAAAGCCTACCGCGCCGCCCTGCTCCACAGCCTCGCCGACCCGGCCGAAGTGGGTATCGAAGCGTCCTATGAATATTTCGAAGACGGTTTGCTGGTGGTGGAGAACGGCCAGATCAGCGCCATCGGCCACGCCCATGACCTGCTGCCGACCCTGGCGGCGGATATCGAAATCGCCCATTACCCGGACGCGCTGATTACGCCAGGTTTGATCGACACCCACATCCACCTGCCGCAAACCGGCATGGTCGGCGCCTATGGCGAGCAACTGTTGGACTGGCTCAACACCTACACCTTCCCCTGCGAAAGCCAGTTCGCCGACAAGGCCCACGCCGAGGCGGTGGCGGATATTTTCGTCAAGGAATTGCTGCGCAACGGCACTACCACCGCGCTGGTGTTCGGCAGCGTGCATCCGCAGTCGGTGAATGCGTTTTTCGAAGTGGCCCAGAAGCTCGACCTGCGGATGATCGCCGGCAAGGTGATGATGGACCGCAACGCCCCGGACTATCTGACCGACACCGCCGAATCCAGTTACACCGAGAGCAAGGCGCTGATCGAGCGCTGGCACGGCAAGGGCCGGCTGCACTACGCCGTGACCCCACGCTTCGCGCCCACCAGCACCCCGGAACAACTGGCCCTGGCCGGTCAGTTGCTGGGGGAATACCCCGACTTGTACATGCAGACCCACATCAGTGAGAACCTGCAGGAGGTGCAGTGGGTCAAGGAACTGTTCCCGGAGCGCAAGGGTTACCTGGACGTCTACGATCACTACCAGTTGCTCGGCGAGCGCTCGGTGTTCGCCCACGGCGTGCACCTGTGCGACGACGAATGCGCGCGCCTGGCCGAGACCGGTTCGGCCATCGCCTTCTGCCCCACCTCGAATTTTTTCCTCGGCAGCGGCCTGTTCAACCTGCCGATGGCCGAGAAGCATAAGGTGAACGTAGGGTTGGGCACGGACGTCGGTGGCGGCACCAGTTTTTCACTGCTGCACACCCTGAACGAAGCCTACAAGGTGATGCAGTTGCAGGGCGCGCGGCTGAGCCCGTTCAAGTCGCTGTACCTGGCCACCCTCGGCGGCGCCCGGGCCCTGCGCCTGGAAGACAGGATCGGCACGTTGCAGCCGGGGACGGACGCGGACTTCCTGGTTTTGGACTACAACGCCACACCGCTGCTGAGCTATCGCCTCAAGCAGGCCAAGGACATTGCCGAGCGGTTGTTCGTGTTGATGACGCTGGGGGATGACCGGACGGTGGCGCAGACTTATGCGGCCGGTAAATTGGTGCATCAGCGCTAGATTTTTATTGCCTGTTGAATCGCCATCGCGAGCAAGCTCGCTCCCACAAGGGTTATGTGAACAACACAAATCCACTGTGGGAGCGAGCTTGCTCGCGATTGACGGTATGACTGATTCACCCCATCAAAGCTTGGCGGTCGAGCGCCCCGGTTTCTTGCTCTGCAACAAATGCGAGAACACCGCGTGCAAATCATCCGACGCGCTTTCTTCGTCGAGGTTGAGTTTGCTGTCGATGTGGTCCATGTGATGCATCATCAGGTCCACCGCCAACGTCGCATCGCGCGCCTCGATGGCGTCGATCAACTGGGTGTGTTCGTCGTAGGAACAGTGGGAGCGGTTGCCGCTTTCGTACTGGGCGATGATCAGCGACGTCTGGGACACGAGACTGCGCTGGAAACTGATCAGCGGGGCGTTCTTCGCCGCTTCGGCCAGCTTGAGGTGGAACTCGCCCGACAAACGGATGCCGGCGCCGCGGTCGCCACGGGAAAAACTGTCGCGCTCATCGCTGACCATCTGCCGCAGCTCAGCCAGTTGTTCGGCCGTGGCATGCTGCACCGCCAGTTCGGTGATCGCCCGCTCCACCAGGCGCCGGGCCATGAACACCTGGCGAGCCTCTTCGACACTGGGGCTCGCCACCACGGCACCGCGATTGGGCCGCAGCAACACCACGCCTTCGTGGGCCAGGCGTGACAACGCCCGGCGGATGATCGTGCGGCTGACCCCGAAAATTTCCCCCAGCGCCTCTTCGCTCAACTTGGTACCGGGCGCCAGGCGTTGTTCGAGGATGGCCTCGAAGATATGCGCATAGACAATATCGTCCTGGGTTCCGCTGCGGCCGGCTTTACCAGCTCGCGGTTGTTTCTTGAGGGGCTGCAACTGTTCGTTCATGGGCACTCGAGTCGGGAGAACTGCGGCGAATTGACCGTGACTGTAATACGGCACAGCGGGTCGCTGGCAAGTATCGCGTAAAAAACAGCTCGATTGTACACAACCTCTAATGGCAACACGACTGTACGGCTGTTTGCGGGCATGGCTGTATTGCAATCGCACACGGGGTTGAGTTTAGGCTTAAACCCACCATTCTGTGACATCTGTGGGAGCAAGGCTTGCCCGCGATAGAGCTGACGCGTTATGCCTTGGAATCGAGGCGTTCTCATCGCGGGCAAGCCTTGCTCCCACAGACGCATAACCTATAACAAGGAACATCGCCCACCATGACCGAAGTCACGACCACGCCACTTCGTCCATTAGCCGATACCACGCCCTCGGCCATCGTCGCCGGGTTCATCGCCATGATGACCGGCTACACCAGCTCCCTGGTGCTGATGTTCCAGGCCGGGCAAGCGGCCGGGTTGACCAGCGGGCAGATTTCCTCGTGGATCTGGGCGATTTCCATTGGCATGGCCGTGTGCTCCATTGGGCTGTCGCTGCGCTATCGCACGCCGATCACCATCGCCTGGTCAACACCCGGCGCGGCGCTGCTGATCACCAGCCTGGGCGGTGTGAGTTACGGCGAGGCCATCGGTGCCTATATAACCTGCGCAGTCCTGGTGACGATCTGTGGCCTGACCGGCAGTTTCGAGCGCCTGGTCAAGCGCATTCCGGGCTCACTGGCGGCGGCGTTGCTGGCGGGCATCCTGTTCAAGATCGGCAGCGAGATCTTCGTCGCCACCCAACATCGCACCGGCCTGGTGCTGGGGATGTTTTTCACCTACCTGATCGTCAAGCGCCTGTCCCCTCGCTACGCGGTATTGGCAGCGCTGCTGATCGGCACGGCGCTGTCCGGGCTGCTGGGGCTGCTGGACTTCAGCGGCTTCACCCTGGAAGTCGCGACACCGGTGTGGACCACACCGCACTTTTCCCTGGCGGCCACCATCAGCATCGGCATTCCGTTGTTCGTGGTGGCGATGACCTCGCAGAACATGCCCGGCATCGCCGTGCTACGGGCCGACGGCTACAACGTGCCGGCCTCGCCACTGATCACCAGCACCGGCATTGCCTCGCTGCTGCTGGCGCCGTTCGGCTCCCATGGCATCAATCTGGCAGCCATCAGCGCGGCCATCTGCACCGGCCCCCACGCTCACGAAGATCGCAACAAGCGCTACACGGCGGCGGTCTGGTGCGGGATTTTCTACGGGATTGCCGGGGTGTTCGGCGCGACGCTGGCCGCGTTGTTCGCGGCACTGCCCAAGGAACTGGTGCTGTCCATCGCGGCCTTGGCACTGTTCGGCTCGATCATCAATGGCTTGAGCATCGCCATGAGCGAAGTGAAGGAACGAGAAGCGGCGCTGATCACCTTCATGGTCACGGCGTCGGGGATGACGCTGTTCTCCATCGGTTCGGCGTTCTGGGGGATTGTGGCGGGGGTGTTGACCCTGGTGATTCTGAACTGGCGTAGCGCTTGAAAGCATCGCGAGCAAGCTCGCTCCCACAAAGGGAGCATGAACGCCAGACCTCCTGTGGGAGCGAGCTTGCTCGCGAAGGCGTCCTGAAGGTCACTCAATACCCAACAGGCAGGCACAAAAAAACCGGCACCCATAAGGGCTGCCGGTTTCGGAACATCAAGCGACCGGATTGATCGGCTTTTCCGGATACCAGACGTCCATCAGCGGGCTGACTTCCACGCTGGTCAGCTCAGGACGGGCCTTGAGCCAGGCTTCAACGGCAGCGCGCTGCTCTTCGGTGACCGAGCCACGCTTCTGCAGGCAAACCAGACCGTAGTCGTCGCCGCCGACATAGCCCAGGCCGTTGGCTTCCATGGCTTCTTTCAGGAAAGCGTCGAGGAAAGCGTCAATAGCCTCATCGGCCAGATCTTCTTTGAAATCCAGGTTCAGTTCGAAACCCAGCTCCTTCCTTTGACTATTTAGCGTCGCATGTCATTATCGTCCTAACCGCTCTGTACCGGGCCTTTCACTCTGTTTTGTACGATAAAAAAAATGACAATTATCAAAAACCTACTCGGCATCCGCCATCACCCTTTCAACGCCATCGATGCCGCAGTAGTCGAGGTAATCCTCGAAGGCCAGGAAATGGTACGCAGCACGGTGAAGAACCCCAAGAAGAGCTACACGATCTCCCTCGATCTGACCTTGCTGGAAGGCTACTGCGACCTGACTGACCAGCGGATTACGATGGAGACACTACGAAGCCCAGCGATCGAGACAATCATGCAGGGCTTCACGAAAGCTGTTGCGGGGAAGGAGCTGATCGAACTGTCAATAAAAGCTGGGCGCAAGCCCTGCCGGAAGATCTACTACGCACTGAATGCTGCGAGAAAGAAGTACCCTGACTTTCATCCTGTCGAGTGGGACTTCGCTCAATACCATCCAGATCCTGCAATCTGTCATGCGATCGCATCAGCCAGTGGTGATAAACGTTGGTACTGGGAGGGCTGGTACCTTAAAGGTAAACTAGACGGTAGGGACAATGTATACCCGCGCCTGGCTCAGCTAGTGATTCCATACGGCCACGAATTCATTAAATCGGTTGATGCCGAGCTCCAGAATCATTATCTCGATCGCACCAACTCATTCAGCGTAGAATGGAATCATATGTTTGACTACTTGAGCAAACATCATTCTAGCTGGCCACTGCATAAACTCCAGAATGAATCAGGCGTAAGAAGTTTTATGGCTGCGTTCACTCGCGCTTATTTTACCGCAGCAAAAAAGGCAAATAAAGACGGCAAGACTCAAATCAAAAACTGGGGAAAATTCCTAAATTCGGTTGAAGCATGTCTCTGCAAGACTAATATTTGGTGTAATTTGACAGCACCAATCAAACGTCCGCCACCGCTAAAAAAACATCCGTCAGAGACTAAAACCAAGCAACACGACAATGGAATGATCGTTCAGGAAAAACTTCTTACCGACATTCCGCTGCATGTTACTGATGCGGAAGCTGTAGAGATTTTGTTTTTCCATATCAAACGAGACGTAGCCACAGTCCGTGGGTGGGCAGCTGCGCAATATGAAGATCTGAAAGCCCGGTATACACGTCGAATCTCGCTTGCTCGGGAAGGCCAGCCTATTTTGCGGCCACACGCTGATAACGCCTATAAAAATTATAGCCTAGCCGATATCTGCACCACACTGGAAGACACTGCCTCCACGGTGCGCCAAGAATACCTTTGCAAAATTTACAACTACCAAACCGGGGAAAAGTTCGGCGCAATAAAGCTCGCCCATACTTTCGGTTTCCCCACCGCTCACAGCCTCCTCCCATTACAGTGCTTGCTTGTGCTTGAGCACCCGGAAATCACAACCGAATTCCTGAAGAGCTTTGAGCTTTATAATGATCAAGGCAAACTAACTGGTTTCGATAAGGAAAACCGCTTACTGATTGGCTATAAAGATCGGAAGCAACCTGAAGTTCGAGAGCAAATCATTGAGCTGAATGACTACTCGTATACCATCGTGACGGATATCATTAACTTCACCGCCCTGCCTCGTCGCGGCCTCCGCGCAGATAATGACGACGCGTGGAGGTACCTGTTCCTGACAACTGGAAGAGCCTTCAAACCCTTTAAGATTGCGGGCATTCCAGGCTGGAATGAAACCGAGCTCGAAGGTGTTAGCGGGCTCCGTGAGCGGTTGATCAAGGAATTTAGTCCTCACAGCGACCTACCAGAGGGGGAGTTGGTCGAATTCATCAAGAGGATTCGCCTCACAAGTATCAGGGCGTCGCGAGCTGTGGAGGTGTTCCTTCAGACAAAGAGCACCGATAAAATGTCCAAAGCTCTGGGGCATGAGCGCTACTATCCGGACTTGCTGAGCCACTATCTTCCTGATGCCCTGCTCGCGTTTATCAAGGCGCGCTGGATCAGGGTCTTCCAGAAAGCGCTCGTATGCGAGGCGATGAAGGATAGCCCTTACTTATTCCGTGTTACTCAGTTCGCGACCATGGACGAGCTCGACACCTTCCTGGAAAACCATCGAATCAAAGAAATCCCCTCCCAGGCCGCAGATCCCGAGCGTAAAGCACAGGTTGAACAGGTAGAGAAGAGCGAGGCCATACTCTCGGTTGGGGTTCCGTTTCTCGCATCGCTGCTCTCCCTGGAGGCCGCCGTTTCGGCGTCCCTTGATCGCGCCCGCGTGTGTGGTAAGGCCGAGTACTGGGCGTCCCTAGCAGACAAGATCAAAACTGAAATTCTCGGTGGCCGCAGAGGTGAACTCAAGAAATACCTGGAAGCAGCAATGAAGCTCGTTGACCCAAGAAAGATGGAGGCTTTGATCTATGTCCCTGCGCATTGGTCGTAAGACCTCTAACCAAGCTCAAATCTCTAAAGACCGGCAAATCTCCACAGACCATCAGCCGCCCAACCAGCATCCCAGTGCAGCAATCATGCTGCAAAGGACGGGGTACGAATTTCTGGACGATATGGATCATGAAGACGATCCGGAAGGGACTGTTGCCCCTCATACCACCGCGCCCTGGCTGCACAGCGATTTCGATGAGCCTGTATGGAAGATTCAGGCCGCTTCTGAAAAGGCGATGGAGCTCGATTGGTCAGTCGTGCTGTGGAACGACAGTGTACTGACCGATCCTGAGAATGATGTGCTGTTACGGTCACTCAAGCATCTGTTGATTATCGGCGCCAACGGTGTCAACCAGGAGTTCTCCTCGTTGGCCCCGCAGAGTATGACGGTGAAGATCTCGTACACCCTGAAGCTGATCGACTACCTGTTGATCAACGCGAAGGATCTAGGTTTAGTGGATTTCGGCTTGGGCGACCTTGATCGCGATAGCCTCAAGGGCATCCTGAACAACCTGTCCAAGTCTCCGTGGTCTGAGGAGTCCATCTACGCATGGCGCGAGCGCGCATCGGCGTTTTGCGTGGCTGAACTCAGCAAGCTCACCAAGTCGGTGGAGCATGCAATGTATGCGAAATATCCGAGCATGCTGGTGGTGAGCGACGACAGTGCGGAAGACATGCGAATCGATGTTGCTGCGTCTGACATTCCACGCCTGCGTGCGGCGCTCATGCACGAGGGCATGTATTACGGCAACTCCAATCAAGGATACAGGGCCAGCTCAAAAGCGATTTCGGATCGTATCTATACGGGTACGCTTCGAGGCCGCCAGACTCCGAAATCTGCCCTGGAGGTATTGGCGTTTTATCCCCACGAACAAGCGTATAAGCGTGAATTTCCGGGCGTTCGTGTGACGACCGGGGAGGCTGTAACGCTTAGCACCACCACTTATAACAACTACCGCTACACCTTAGTTGGCAGTGCCGTCCTCAGTACGTTGGGCCTGCCCTCTCCGACCGATATCGATCAAATCGCCGATTACGTGCCACAGCTGAGTACTCCCGCACGCTTCAGAAGTGTTCCCTCAGCAAACTTGCTGAAGCTTTTCCGCAAGAGCATGGAATTTCACGTGGAGCACGGCAGGAAGATCCTGAACGGCTTCATTCGCGTGGCGGCTCACTGTCAGCGAGAGAACAAGCCCATGTCGCATTTAACTGATGCGGAGCTACAGCAGATCATCGGCCCGGAGCTCGTTGACCTAGGCGTGAGGCGTCTGGGCCTTTCGAGCAATCGTGTTTCCAAGCCAAGTCTGATACGCAAATCCAGCCGAGATAAGTACTTCCATAGCTTGCGGGCGAATCGAGGATTGCTAGAGCTGGTATACGTATACCTAGGCAGTGTTCAGCTGACTATAGGGACAATCATGGCTCGGCGTGTCGACGAACTGCTGACACTGGATGCCTCGAAGTGCCTTGACGCGAGCAAATCCTGGCTCATGTTCAACCTTGCTAAATCGTCACGTCGTGCCCTGGGCATCCGGCAACGGGAGTCACGGCCCATCGAAGCCATTGCGGTGGAGATGATCGAAGAGCTGCGTCGCTTCCAAAGGCTTCTCAAGCGCTTTGGCGTTATCGATGACATGACTGATCTGTTCGCTACCCCTTCCTCGATGGGATTCTCGGGTCTGCAGGACTGCACGATTTACCTTTACAACCGCCACCTTGATTTTGCTTGCGATTACTTCGAAAGCGACCTCAACGCCGAGGGGCAACGCTACTACGTGCGCCAGCATCAACTGCGACGCTTTTTCGCGATCATGTTTTTCTACACGAACAGCTTCGGCGAGCTGGATACGCTGCGTTGGATGCTAGGCCACCGAGACATCGAGCATGTCTGGCACTATTTGACCGAATGCTTGGAGCCCGGCGACATACGGGCAGCGGGCGCACGTTATTTCACGGATTTGGCGAAAAACGACCGCCTTGAAAACTACCAAACGCTGCAGGAACTGCTGGCTGCCGAGTTTGGCACAACGTCGTTCAAGCTCGTGGATGAAAAGAGGATTGAGGACTATCTACAGGCCATGCTCGAAGAGGGAAAAGCCCGAATCGAGCCTCACTTCTTCAACGACGAGAGCGGCCAGGCCATGAAGGTTCTTTTCATCGTCAGCTAAGTGGAGGGTCAACAGTTGGGCGGAACAGTTATCGAGACAATCAGTAATCCGCCCCACTGTTGACATGACCAGCCAGCCAGGGACAAGACTGGTGAGATAAGCAGATTACGGCACCGCTGTACCTAGTAGATGTGTCGGAGAGAAAGAAATGACTACATTGAGCAAACGCGAGCTAATCGACCGATCCATCGAAGGTATTTTTGCCCTTCTTTACGAAATAGCCCGCACGCCCGCCAGCTACGTTGGCAACGAGCAAATTCTTGAAGCGCTCAAAAGCCAGGGCAACCTGTGCACCCTGGACATGGAGTCGGAGATTCAGGGTAAGCCGTTGCGTATTCAGCCTATCAGTTTGAATACCCTCAAAAAGAGGCTTTCCGACAATGGGCCTGATCGGGATTTCGCACTCTTGGACAAGCTGAGGGTGCATGCTCAACAGGCTATCCTCGGGGTCAATGATAAACAGGCAGAACCAAAGAAGCGATCACTCAAGGGCTTGGAGGATCAAATTGCTGATCTCGAAGCGTCTGTCGCTTCTCTTCACGCTGTCAATATGGTGTTGGTACAGGCGTTGGAGGTTAATCGCAGAGACCTGATTAGTCTCTTAAGTATGACCAACGTGGGCCTGCGCCAGTCTAAAACTCAGAAAGCCATCGATCGAATAATAAAGATTTTGAGCATTAATCCTGCCCCATTCGACGATGTGACAATTCTATCCATGCAGAAGCATTTGCAGGTGGTGCCCAATGGCAAAACGAATCGTTAACTACCCGGAATCGTCTCAGCTGTTCACGCCCATCCCTGAGCTGAGGCTTTATGACTATATGTCGAATGACACGCTACAGACCGTGAACGGCAACATGATTTCGTTCATGTCCTGGCCCGACGGTTCGCCTTGCCTACAAGCCAATGCCTATATGATCCAGTTACGCATGCAGTCTGGCCGTGGGGGGCATGGCCCTTCGAGGTCAGGAACCAAAGGAGGCACGTTTGGACAGTACGCTGGCCAGTTGAGTCATTTAATCAGATTCTGCTACTACAATCGCTTGAATTTCATCGCGCTATCTGACGACGATTTTTGCCATTTCATATACGGCCTTCGCAAGGAAACTTGGAAAAACAATCCCGCCAAGCGCAAGCGGAATGAGCGAACCATCACAGATATTGGACGTAGATGTTTGAGCTTTCTTGCCCACGTAGGAGAAATGCACGGTATTCACAATTTTGTGGGCGTCGGAGGAACCATTTCGGTTGAAATGGTGGACTCGACAAGTTATCGGAATGGTAAAAGTTATAAACACTCAAGCGTTCACCATAGGTCATTCAGGACGCCGGGTGCGAGAAAGAGTCGTAGCCCTATCGGTGAAGCCACGGTCGAAAAGCTCAGGAACACTATTGACGAGATGTCCACATCAGAATTTCTCTGCCGCCGCCGGCATGTGATGATCTCATTGTTTGAAGAGATGGGCGCCCGTCGGGCCGAAGTCCAGCCGATTACAGTGTCTCAGGTGATTGCAGCCAGCAAGGCCAAGATGCCGGTGGTTCATGTCCAGACCCTGAAGAAGGGAGGAACAGGTGTCACACGGGAGCTTGAGCTCAGCCCGCTATTGATCGACGAGCTGATGGACTACATCCGTATTGACCGGCGCTCGATCATGAAACGCTTCAAAGGAATCCCGGATCACGACTTCCTGTTTGTCACTGAGCGAGGTGGTCGGCCTCTTGGGATCGACACCATCACGACGGAGTTCTCGAATATTCGCCGTGCAGCGGGTATTGAGGAGCAGGCATGCGCGCACCTATTCAGACACGCCTATTGTACGCACATCGTCGCCCAGCTAATTGCCGAGACCGAGGCGCTCAGCCCCAATTCGTTTAGGCAAACGCTAATGACCAACAAGATGTTGGCAGAACGCGCCATGGCCAAAACCGGACACGCGACATTGGAAAGCTTGCTGGATTACGTTGACGCAGCCTTCAGAAAAAAATCCAAATACGAGCAGATCATTCGAAATGTCGATATGGCAAGGGCATACGAGAGCTTCGAAAAGCGTAGGAAACGGCTTTTGGAGGACTTCAAGAAAGGGAAGCTCACCAAAGAAGACTACATTGAGCGTGAGGAGGCTTTGTCGAGCGCTATGGATCGCGCACTGGAGGCTGCATGACCGACCGCTAACCTGGGGCACAATGCCATGACCAATCCCGACCGGCTTTCAGGTGGACTTTTCATCTGGTGCAATCGCGGATCCACCTGCGTGTGAGCGCATGTGCTTCTTAAGCGGATGCTCAACACACCTTATGAAATCCATTGTTAAGGGCAATGGTGTCCGCCCATTTTTAGCGGACGCGATCACACTTACCTCAAGTTGATCACAACGGCGGTTCATAATTTGGATCGAGCAAATAAGGGATTTCTGGAAGGTGCGGCGAGAGCGTTTCGATCAAGCTAGCGCGCAGTCGGCTATCAATGTCTTTATGCAGGCGGATCTTTCCGATCGCCAGCGCGATCACGAACTCCAAGGCGGCTTCTCCCCGCTCTTGGCCATACCCTGCGGCGACACGCTTGATGATATCGCTCATCGACAAGCTGTGGGTTTCCTGAGCCCGGTAATCGAGCTCGGCAGGTAGCGCGGCACGCAAGAACGCAGCCTGGATAACACCATCGTCGAACCGGGAGAACACGTCGGGCGAGAGGAGCACTTGCTGAAGCTCCCCGGACTCCAGTCGCTTGGCGTTCTGCACTTTATCGCTATGCCGGGCATTCTGCAGAATCCACAGGATGGTGAGGTAGATGTCAGTCGACGTCGCGATCCTCACATCTTGCGTACCGTCGACAAATGCGAAACCTCGGCTCAGGGTCATCGGTTCACTGGTGTTGCTACTGGGCCAGAAAGGGTGCTGCCCGAGCCCACCTGTGCCTGCGTTATCAAACACCTCCATGCGCTGCGTTATTGGCGCTGAGAATGTGTCGACGACTGAGTGCAAAGAGTCGAGCAGGCGCTGCTCTTCGGCCCAGTGGTTCGTGCAGGCCAGCTCCGCCGCAGGGATTTCCATGAAGGTCTTGAAAACGTACCTACTGTGATCCTTGGCGGGCTGGGTCAGGTTGCTCTGCAGATCCTTCATCAGCGCAAAGCTGCGCCCGAAAAGTGCCCCAGTGATGTACAACCGGGTGCCGGACTGCTGCGCGGTGCGCAGGCGACGGCTTACGCTCTGTAGGCGCGACCCACGCTCAGCAGCAGCTGCAATGATAATGACAGACCCGTCAAAATCCACACTGGCATCAAATTTATCAAATGACACCTTGCTCTCGACCGTCACGCCACAGGACGCAAGGTACGCGATTGCCCGGTCGGCCAAAGCCTCGCTGGCCCTGTCGTCATCGTGAATGATCCACCGGGTCGATGCGACCGCTTCCTCCAATAACACCCGCTCGAACCATTCCACGAAGTCCTCGGCAGCGACCAGATTGTCTTTATCGATGCACACCGTCCGAGGCCTGAGCCCTGGCCGATCATGGGCGTAGCAGCTGAAAAGGTTCGCCCCCATGAAGGAGTGAAACAGTTTTTGCAGCAAGGCCGGCGCATGATCGGTTCCGATGTTCAGCGCCTTAGTTTCGCTGTGCTCTGCAACGAATCGCTCACCATGGATCCGAATCAGACGGATACCGCCCGCTTCACCCTCCCCCAGTATTTCGAAGTCGTCTGGCTGCTTGAGTGTGTACAGGACAGAACAGGAATCCGATGACCGCTCGAAGGAGAGGATGGTCGCCACACGCTCTGGAGGAGCGCTGTTCACTTTTACCCACTGTTGCGCGAGGCCGCACTGGGTTGAGGCAGAGATGAGGCACAAGGCGGAAACCGCCTTGGGCAAAGGCCCGTCTTTGATCAGTCCCTCGTGCGAGTGGAATGAACGGACGTTGGCGAAGCCTGGCAGCCCGAATTTCATGAGGTACATTTGCATGCACATCGCCAGGGGCAGCAAGGCAATCGTGTCCAGGTAGAGGGTATCAGGGCAAGACGCGCCCTCGTCCGTGGCCTTTTCGATCAAGGGCAGGCATGCGAATGCCAGGTAATAAGCGTGCAACGTCTCGGACAGGAGGTCTTCAGCGCGGATGAAATAATTTGAGGCCCGAGAGGAAGGCTTTGAATAGAAGAAACCCGCAGGCGCTTTCTTTAGAACACTGGAGCGCTCGACAAGGTTCGTCAGACCGGCTTTGGCAATGGCCCTGGATTTGTCCTTGATGAGCGTTGCCAAGCCCTCCTCAGGCCCTGAGATGTGGACATACTCTGTTATGACACCCTTTACGTCGTAGAACGCACACGCATAGGTGCGCGGCGACCCCGGGCCTTTGCGGCCTAGCTCCGCCATGAGCGGGGATGTTGTGTCTGCTTGCTGAGTGCGAAATTCGGCCAAGGTGTAGGCCGGCATAAGAAACATCAGGAGGTCGGGCATGACATAGCCGGCGAGCTGGTGCTGGAGCGCGTGCGCTGCTTGCGTCTCGGTCAGGAGATCAGGGCCGGTGAAAAACACCACCGCGTGAACCGGCTTCCCGGCGTGACTCAATTCGACTTCAAAATCCACGAGATCGAACATGTCAATTCACCGGAATGCAGATCGTGAAGACAGTGCCTTCGACAGCAGCCAATACTCGGCCACCAAATCGAGTCGACGGTTCGAATTCCATAACCTCATCTCTTCCATGAAAGGCCTGGTGCAATGAAAGCCGCCCCGTCCGGACACGTACAAAAGCTTTAAGTTTGTTGAGTGCCTGAACAGCGTTGTGCAGGCCCATTCCCGAATTCGGAGACTGTGTCTTGGAAGTGACGTGCTTCTTGAAGCAGTCGAGCGTGGCCTCAAGTTCAGCCTCTAAGCTCAGCCCCTCCAACGATTCGACTGGTCGTTCCTCCTTGACCGTTAGCCATCGCCGGGCCAGGCCAGGCCCGCTATCGATGACCGAGATCTCCAGGAATTCCAGTACCTCAGCTTTGACAAAACGCTTCAGAATGAATCGAGCAAGTTCTGGCTCAACGTCGGAGTAATCCAGCGCATCCTGACGACTCATCCTGTTGAGCTTGATCGAGGTGCCGCGCAGCGCCTTCTTATACTTGTTCCCGTCAACGTCGGTGACAGCATGCTGGTCAGCGTTCGAGATCAGCTCCCAGAGTACGCTGCCCAGTGCAGGGAGGCCTGATCTGAGCAATGCACCTTGGTCACTGCGAGTGGTCATCAGCTTCGACGACGTCTCTACGAGCGTTGAGAACCACGTCCTGGGCTGGACTTTTGGGACGGAGTGATCGAAGTAGAACGGCTTGATGAATTCACGCTTTGCATTGTTCACGCAGAATAGGTTGATGGCAGTTGGGCGGGCGCCTCTCAGGTTCGAAGTGTTGCGCAGATCACCTGCAAACATTGCATCGACCAGGGGTCTGATCGCCATGAGGGCTTCTCGCCGATCAATCAGTTGATGATCCTGGGCGTGCACTTCACTGCACATGATCAAGGCAAAGAATCCGGCGGCGCTGTGAGCCAACTGCGTGATTTGGGCGATCGCTTCATCAGCAGGCGAGTACAGGTGAAGGACGGTCTTATCGTAGGCACGAGCCCAGGTCACGATGAACTGAGCCAGTGCTGCATCAACACCCAGCCCACCGCCGTGGCTCATGCTGCGGGGAAGCCTGAGGTTGGGATCAGTGCCTAGCGACTGATAAAGATCCTCAATCTCGTAGAGGTTGAGCTTTCGGCTGATTTGCATTCACGCCCTCACATTCCATCGATGACAAGGCTGCCCGGGATTTCCAGCTGCCAGCGTCGTGATCTGCCTTAGCCGCCTCAGGCCTCGCATCGGAAAGGGCGCAGGCGGAACATGCGCCAGACTCTACTCGATGCAACAAATTTAGGCGATGATCCGAATAGCTTGCGCGCAACGCGCCGTGTTCGGCCTCGGCAAGCGTGCAGCTTTACCCACGACCCAGCAAGGGAATGAGAAATGACCAGCATCGAAAAGGATTTCGCAGATGTCAGGCGGCTGACTCGAATCGCCCTGCCCGAGAGTGACCGCTATGTATTTCGTCTGGGGGCCGCTGTCTACGGATTCGCTTCGGTCAGCAGTTTTATGGCGGAGGTGATCTGCCATATGGATCCCGAGAAGTCTCGTACCGAGCTCGAAGCCAAAACGGGCGGTCGCCTTGCAGACGCGTTTAAGCAAACGGTGGCAAAGATCGAGCATTTGGAACCGGAAGCCTTCGCCGCCGGACAACAAGCCTATGAGCTGTTCAGGACACTCAACGATGAGCGATCGGACATCATCCACTCCTACCCGATCACCAGCACGGCTGGTAACCAAATTCTGCATCGACGCCAGGATGCGACTGAGCCCAGAGGTCAGGGCCAGACGCTAACCTTCGGCAAACCGGCGAAGCACTTCGAGGTTACCGATGAGTTCATGGATACCTTTTTAGCTCGGCTGCATCAAGTGAACGAACGCCTGTATTTCATCCGTGACATCTTTCGTCCCACCGTACAACCTGTGGCCTGAGGGACGATGACGCGCGCGCTTCAGAGAACGAAGCGGTGCCAACAAGCTCTTCTTCCATCACATCAACCATGACGAGGTTAAACAGGACGAGCATGCAGAGAGCTGCCGCCCAGCCAAAAGTGCTGCCTTGTACAGAGCGTCCAGAGAGACGCTTATGTATGTACCATGGTGATCAAGCCAAGATCCAGCCGCCGGAATCAATACCGACGACGGGTCAACTTTGGCTGTCGGGCTCCCTGCCGTCTCGGCTTCCCAGGCTTGTATTTGCAACGAGGAAAGCCCGAGCAGGATTTGAAATCACCGAACTTACCCGTGCGCTGAAGCACAACCCCATGCTGACAGACGGGGCAACGTTCCTCTTGGATCGGTTCACCCTTCATGTCCGTAACCATGACCACACCGTCCTTCGCCAGCTCGGTCAAGAACGGCGAATTTCTGGCAGTTACGGTGAACATGGCAACCGACCTACGCGCCCGAGTCAACGCAACATAGAAAAGCCGGCGCTCTTCTCCATGCAGATAGGTGTCACCTTCTGGCATCACCAGGCCGAAGACTGGATCATCCCCTTTCAAGCTTGGGAACCCTCCAATCATCATCCCTGGCAGCAATACGTAGTCGGCTTGGTCGCCCTTTGAGGTGTGGATGGTTTTGAATCTGATCTCAAGCTTGTCGCCGTAGCGCTGCTCCCATCCTTGGGGGATGAACTGGGCGTCAGATTTGTAGCGCCCAAGGACGAAGACCGATATCAATCTATCGCTGGCTCCTGGGGTGACGCCGGTCGACAACTGCTGATATAGGTCGTCCAGGTACTGTCGCAAGCCATCCCGAACCTGATCCCTACTAGACAGTTGAAACGCCTGGAATGCGGGGCCGATGGGCTCCGTCACAGAGATCACAGTCTTCTGCAACTGAGCCGGGTTTTTAGCCACGAACTGGCTGGAGGCATCACAGATGGCCTGTGGGCACCTGTAAGTTTTCTCAAGCCGGAACACCTCTCCATGGCCATACCATTCCACGAAGCCAGTCATAACACTTACATCGGCGCCGGCGAACCGGTTGATCGATTGCCAGTCATCACCCACTGCGAATAGGTGACTGTGGGGTTCTTGAACCAACGCCCGGCACAGCCGAGCTCGCGCGCGCGAGGCATCTTGGTACTCGTCAGCCATGACCAAGCGATAAGGCGACGGGTAGCCACGTTCCAGGCAATCAGCGGCCAGGTTAATCATGTCCTCAAAATCGATCCCACGGTCTTCTTTTAGGGCAGCGTCCCAGCCTTCGATCACCGGGATCGCGAGCTCCAGGAACATTTTGTACCGGAACTTGAAGACGCCGATCGGAAGAGCGTCGTACCGTTCGTACAGCATTGCCGCCGTCAGGCTATTGCTCTTGTAGTGCGAGATGAATGATCTGAGCACCTTCACCAAGTCAATATGATCCAGCGGTACCAGGCCGGAGTCCGGGATCGGACGGTCGGGGTCTGGATCTAGCTCCACGCCTCGCGACGTTAGCTCGCGGGATAGATGATTGAAGATTTCACCCGTGCGCAATTGGTGTGAAGTCGACTCGATCAGTTGGGTGCCATAGCTGGCATGGGTCTTCCGCTTCCATTCAGCGCCTTCTGCATAATTCACGAAATGCTCGGGTGCCTGCCCCTCTGCATCGAAAGCAAAATGCTCGTGGTAAAGGTTTAACTGCGGGTAATAGAAGTCAGGCACATACTGACGGTGATCGGCGGTTGCAGTGTCGTGTTCGTAGGGCCGTTCATAGGCGTACTCAACACCATTGTAGAAAAGCCAGTTGGCAATCAAGCGCTCTTCTTGACTCGCGACATGCTCACCATTGAGTGTAATTAGCCGAGCCTCCCCTTCACCGTCGAAGGCCTCCGCTACATCTCTCAGCGGCGTAGCGGAGTGATCCCGCCCAAAGACCAACCGGAAAAGATCCCACTTGGTGCGGAACTCATCTGACCTGTCTTTAAGCGTATCGACAATCACCCCAAGCTTCTCCAGCCCAAGATCCGCCTTGGTAGCCCACTTAGGGACGCTTGGTTTTTTGCCCGTAGCGCCGCCAATGATTTTGAGGCCCAGTGAGTGAAATGTGAGCGCATTGATCGTGACACCGGCCATGCCGAGCCGTGCGAGAGACAGAGCGCCTCTTTCCTGCAGCTCCTGCGCAGCATCCTTGTTGAAGGCCAGCATGATGATCTCGGATGGGGCTACAAAACCGCGATGAACCGCGTAGATAGCCTTGGCAACCATCGTAGACGTCTTGCCGGAGCCGGCGGAGGCAATAAGCTGAACCCGGTTGTCGAAGCAAACAACGGCTTTTGCTTGCTCATCATTGAGCTCTCTGGACTCAACGTTATCCAGAAGATCTGAGCAAGCATCAAGCTCCCGGATCATGTGTAAGTGATTACGAGCTTTCCAATGCTCTATCCAGTCCTGAGACCATAAGCGCAACCGTTCCTGTATTCGCGGCTTGTTATCCCCCATCGCTGCCTGGATCACTGGAGAATCAAACAACGCCTTGAGCTTTGCATCGTCGACCTCTAGGGCATCCCGCTTGGAGAGAAGCTCCTGCTGCATGTCGTGCGTCAGCCAGCGGTGTTCTGCATCCGCTGTAACCGCGACCTGTTCGACCTTTTTCAGCCAAGCCATGATTTTGGCGTAGCAAGCCCGAAAATGCTGCCGGCTCGTTACAGCCCGAAGCTGATGATCAAGGGTGCTGCGCGCTGCGTGAGGCAAACCAACGAGATGAACTTCATGACCAATCCAGACAGTGACATTCGTCCACAGCAGGCGGTGATGAAAGCGCAGCGAGGAGAACGCTTCGAGAGGTATCGAATACATTTGGTCGTCCAGCTTGACGCTCAGCTCGTCATTCTCGATCGTCAGACGCCAAGAAGCAGCTCTTCTGAATAAACGCGATAGAAAAGAAGGTTGCCACTCCATTGTCATCCGCTAACCACACCGCAAAAAAACAGGGAGTTTATCAGAGGCCGAACGTCATCAGGCGCCACCACAACGCTTGAAGCCCATACACATTGAGATCAATTCACGAGGTGATTAGGCGGATGGATGTCAACGACTGGGTGGGGGTCGCAGTGCGAGGCGAGGCAGGTGTTACCACACAAGCAATCAGCCGAACACATGCCCGAACTCAGCCTCGTCTTGATGTCATCAAACCAAGCATTGCGGGGACGGACAGCAGCTCCGAATGAAGAGACCCCATGCTTGCAGGCTAGCCCTCGATCAGTACACTGATGGCCCATAGCCAGACAACTGGACGCCCGGACGCTAGAACTATTCGCAAGATCAGGAGCGCAACCGTATCGGATACCACGCAGTCGCCGGCAGAACGACCATGGCTGCTGGCTCGATATGCGTTGGGATCAGATCCGGCTTTGACATGAGGAGTGATTATGGGCATCAAAATGGATCATGCCTTTGACCAGAATGGCGATAGATGGGAAGCAGACACATACACCAAGGGCACAGGTGCAGAACCTCTTCAATGCAAATGCGGAACGCCAGTCGCTCACAACCCACCGTACACCCGGGAAATGTATGACAAATCTGTTTTCGTCCAGGGCTATTTTCGCCTCTATCCCAAAGGTGCCCATGCCGCGAACTGTCGATTCGGTGTGGACGAGGAAATTAACGAGATCGCCAGCACCTCCGAAGACCTGATCGAGAGCATCCAGCACAATCGTTATCGGATGCGCCTGGTCATGATCAAGAAAGCCCTGGA
Organism: Pseudomonas sp. R151218B TE3479; assembly: GCF_053629195.1. NCBI lineage: Bacteria > Pseudomonadati > Pseudomonadota > Gammaproteobacteria > Pseudomonadales > Pseudomonadaceae > Pseudomonas > Pseudomonas sp. R151218B TE3479. The sequence continues at coordinate 3,051,350 of NZ_JBRJHV010000001.1, read as the reverse complement.
AAAAGGTGGTCGTAATTTCGAGGATGATGGGGGCACTCGGGCGACAGCGGGTCGGACTTACACCCACAACCCAAATCTTCTTCCTGCGTACATCAATTCCGCCAAGCGAGCCCTGAAGCTCCGCGCGCTCTGTGACAAAGACCATGACATCGAACAGCATCTGGAGCTGGTGTTTGAGGGCAACGTGAAGGTCGCCTGGAATCAGTTCTATTTCGAGCCGGAACGCCACGGGGAGGCGTATTACGCTGTGTCGCACAACGCCATTCAACACCCCGTCGCGATTCAGGGTGCTGTGAGCAGCGTCAGGACTGAAATCAGGGGTGATAAAACCAAAAACGTTATCAACCTGCAGATGAACAAGTTCCGAGCCGATCCGGATGACGCAGAAAATGGCATTGGCCTGGAAGTGAGCATTTGGGCCAGGGATCCAGCATGGCTCAAAGGCATTGAAAAGGACGATGAGGTTGTAGTTCTGGGCATGTGGAGACACTCCACAACCGCACCCGAGAAAGCCCCTAGGGAGGGGCGCTTCAAGACCCTCACTAAACGCAGACTCACGTTGACTTTGGTTCTGAAGGCCCAAGTCTCCAAAATCGACTGATGAACGCTTGCTCCCCTGCCTAAGGTCAAACAGGAAACGCTCATGCCGGCCATCACCAAACTCGTGCTGCACAATTTCAAAAGCTTTGGCGATCTGACTCTTCAGTTTGATGCCGGCACCAACGTATTGATCGGGGACAATGAGACGGGCAAGAGTAGCGTCCTACTGGCCCTTGACCTCGCATTAAGTGCGAGTCGCAGCCGGGTCGAAACCATTGGCTACGAAGCGCTACTGAACCAATCAGCAGTGAGGAAATTCCTGGCAGGCCCTGCCCGCCTCGATTTGCTGCCTGAGGTGATAGTGGACGTTTTTCTTGAAGCGGGTGATGACCAGGGTTTGTACGGACGCCAGAACTCGACGGGGGCAGACAGTGATGGCCTGCGCATGGCCATCGTTCCCTTGGTGGAGGATTTCGGCGGAACCATTCTTGAACTGCTTCGGGATAACAAAGAGAGCTTTCCATACGAATACTACGCGGTGCAGTTCTCCACTTTTTCCGGGGCACCCCACGTCAGTTATCGAAGGCCTGTGAAGCACCTACTCATCGACAGCTCTCGAATCGACACCGAGTACGCCGCGCGGGAGTACACACGTACGGTGTTCGGCTTCCACACCCAGGTGCCAGACCGCCATCGGCTCGAAAACCAATACCGTCAGGGCAAGGAAGGCTTCCAAAGAGACAGTCTCAAGGAGCTGAATGCCAAGCTGGGCGAGTACCAGTTCGCATTGCGAACCAGCGTGCGTTCGAATTTGGAATCTGACCTGGTGATCACCAAGGAAGGGATCCCAATCGAAAACCGTGGCAAGGGCGAGCAGTGTTTCATCAAGACCAATTTTGCGCTGCAGAAACATGATGCCAGAGGTGGTCTACACGCGTTGTTGCTCGAAGAGCCCGAGAACCATCTGAGCCACACGAACATGAAGCGCCTGGTAGAGCGTCTGACCCGCACCCAGGGAACTCAACTCTTCATCGCCACCCACAGTAGCCACATGTGCTCACGACTCGATCTTCGTCGAGCCCTGCTCCTGGGAACCGAACAAAAGGCAGGCCGACTCAAGGATCTGACGGAGTCCACTGCCGAATTCTTCATGAAGGCCCCGGACAACAATGTGCTTGAGTTTTCGTTGTCGAATCGGGTCATTTTGGTCGAGGGGGATGCCGAATTCATCCTTCTGGAACACTTCTACAACAAGCACGCTGGAACCACTCCGCAGTCAGACAACGTCCACATCATCTCGATCGGTGGTACCAGCTTCAAACGCTATCTAGAGCTCGGCAATCTCCTTGGGATCAGAGTCGCAGCAATCCGGGACAACGACCATGACCATCAGCAAAATTGCGTCGAGAACTACAAGGCTTGCCTGTACGACGGTGCCCGGATTTTCGCTGACGGGAACAATGAGCGCTCTACGTTCGAGATCGGCCTTTATCTCGACAACCAAAAAATCTGTGACGATCTATTCGGGGGAGCGCGCAAGACCCTGACGGTTCAGGATTACATGCTTAAAAACAAGGCGGATGTGGCGTTCGAGCTACTTACGAAGAAACCAGAAGAACTTGTCGCACCGGCCTACATCCAGGAGGCGATCAAGTGGATAAGAGCGTGATTTTCGCGGTCGCCGGATCCGGCAAAACCAGCCTGGTGATTGATCGCCTGAGCCTTGACCAGCGCGCCCTGATCGTCACCTATACCGAGAACAACTATCGCCACCTTCGACACCGCATCATCCAAAAATTCGGGACGATTCCGCCCAACATCACCGTCATGACGTACTTCTCCTTTTTGCATGGTTTTTGTTACCGGCCACTGCTGCAATTAGAGCTCAATACTCGGGGCATGAACTTTCGACTGCCAACCAACCCTCGGACGCCGCTCAGCGATATGGCGCGTTTTAGGGATAGCAGTCGAAGGCTCTACTACAACCGCCTGGCTAAATTGCTGGAGATGAGAAAATGCATACCGGCGATACGCGCGCGGGTCGAGCGTTTCTATGACTGTGTCTACGTCGACGAGGTGCAGGATTTCGCCGGCCACGACTTCAACCTACTGCTGGATATCTCGAAAGCAAAGGCCAGTATGACCTTTGTTGGAGACTTCTATCAGCATACTTACGATACCAGTCGGGACGGTTCGGTTAACAAATCGCTGCATGACGACATCACCAAGTACGAGAAACGATTCCGTGAGGCTGGAATCAAGGTGGACAAAACCACTCTGGGGCACAGCTGGCGGTGCTCAACAACCGTCTGCGATTTCATCAATGCGAAGCTGCAGATCACCATCGGCGCGCAGCAGGAGCGGGTCAGTGAGATCATTACGATCGAAAAACCTGAACAAGCCGCAACCCTTTACGCCGATCCAAACGTCGTGAAGCTCTTCTTGAAAGAACACGATAAATACGATTGCCACTCGCTCAACTGGGGAGCGAGCAAAGGCATGGATCACTTCGGGCACGTGTGTGTCGTATTGGGCTCTGACACCTGGAAACGATACCAGAATGGCAACTTACACGAAGCCAATCCACAGACTCGAAACAAACTGTACGTGGCTTGCTCGCGCGCAAATGGAGACCTCTACATCGTTCCCGACAAGCTTTTCAAACCGTTCAAGAAAGCCCGGTAGCCGGCTTAGTCGTCTTTGAGGGCAAGATGGTGGTGGTAGCTACATAGGCCGCCAGAATCTTGGTCATAGACGCCTAGGCTAGTGCTGCACATAGCGCACTCCGTGTAGTCCAGTTCAGCAAAGCAGATTGCACATTGCCCATGCTCCACGAGGAAGGTGTCGTTACCGCACTCGTGGCACGTTTCGCTGCACGCATCCCCACCATCTTTTACGTTCACGTAATTTATGCCAGCTAGCGATTCCGCCAAGGCAGGCACCATGACCGCCTCGTAGCTGCTGGATTCCAGACACACCATGCAGTCGAACTCTAAGCTCTCAGGATCGAGCGTCGGATCGCCGACCCGAACCAGCTGAGAGTCGCACTGGGGACAGCGCACTTCGTCAACAGCATCGGCAAGCTCGGGAAAAACCCAGTCAACTTGCTCCAACGATTTCAAGCACGCTTCGTATTGTCGAGCGTAGACCTGCTCGACCTCTACTAGAGATTGCCAGCATGACCGCCCCAACAGCTTCGCAGGGTCTTCGCCCAAGTGGGGCTGGCAGAACTGGATGATAAGCTGCAACGAATTAGCGATGGCCTCCTGCATCTGGGAGTGCGAGACCAGGCTGTAATAGTGCTCAGTTGAATTCCGGATTTTCTGAAGATTTTCAAGCAGCTTCCACTCAACCCCCGCAATGCCGAGCGATGTAAGCCGATTTTGGATCTCCATGTAGTCAACGGTTTTCTTGCCCTTGCCCTTCCAGATGACGGCCTGGGTCTCAGCGTCAATGACAGGGCTGATATCCGTTTTCAACAAAACTTCATCCGATCCAGATGGGCTGAGTTGCTGCAGCTTACATTTGAACAGCAACAGTAAACCCGCGTAGAGGTTGCGGATCGCCGAGAGAACCCTTCTCGGGTCGTCGCTATGAAAATCCTCCACGCCAAGCTGAATGGATGTGACAGCGTTTTGCATCATGCTCATTCGTAAAGCTCCAACGAACCTACCCACCCTGATTCGACAATCGTCGCTGTGAACTGCTATTCCGAGGATAGATGCATTGATGCCCATGCCCCTGGTATACGCCGTAAAGGCCTCCGCCCTGCGTCAGCCTGGGTTAACAGCTTGCTGGGTTGGCAGATCATCTATTGATTAAGCTACCTCAGCCAGAGGCCTTGGGAGATATCTGGAGGCTAGCATTAGTCCAGTCGAATGTTCGGCTATTTCCATAACGGCCTGCGAGGGGAATGTAAGTGAGCACTAGATCTGCACGCCACGATCTAGCCCACCACAGCAAGGCTCTGGCTCAACAGCTGGTATACGCGTACTACGCCAGCGATGCCTCGTATGATCATCGCTGCTTTGATTGGCGTTCTGGAAGCCGCAGAATCGCGCTCCGGGAAAAGCCGCAACCAAGCCCTCTTCATGCTTCGCACTTCAGGCAGCATCTTTGCGCGCCAGCCATGCGTATCCCACCTCCCACCCAAGACACTTTGTCGCGCGATCTCATTCCGCTATCATTCGGCAGAGCTCCTTTTGCTCGCCCGCTCTCAAGGAACAGAGCATGCCCACGAACAAACGCAAGAGTTTCTCCGAGAACACCAACATCATGTTGGTGGGCGAGGTTTCGGCCAAATGTCCTAAATGCCGAAAACCTCTGATGTACGAGAAAGCCAAGACTTCAAATAAAAAGTATGAACTTGCGCATATCTACCCATTGAATCCCAAGCCTAAAGAATTGGAGCTTCTCAAGGACGAATTCAGACTTCACGAGAACGTGGATCATCCGGACAACCTCATCGCCCTTTGCATCCTGTGCCATACTGAATTCGACAACCCGAGAACAGTAGAAGGCTATCGGGAGATGGTCGCATTAAAACAATCAATCATGGAGCACAACCGCCAGGCCAAGCTCATGGATGAGTATGCTATCGAGAACGAAATCGCGAAAATAATTGACGCGCTCGAACATGTTTCAGACGAGGACGTAGAGCTAAGTCTTGAGCCGAAAGAGTTGAGTTACAAGATCAATGAGACCATGACGCGGCTGACTAAGAATCGTATCAAGGAAAACGTCAGCAATTATTTTTCGTTCGTTCGAAAGAAACTTCAACTGGTGGAGGCAGAGTCCCCGGACTCCTCCATCATGATTTCCCTACAGGTCAAAACCTACTACCTACTGCAAAAAAAGCAAACACAGAACCAACAAGTAATATTCAAGAACATTGTGGATTGGATTTGTCACCGCTCTGGATCCGATTCCAATGAAGCCTCGGAAATAATCGCGTCATTTTTCATTCAGAACTGCGAGATTTTCGAATGATCACACCAAATAAATTTATACCATTCACGAAGTCATCTCTAGGTCATGCAGAAAAAGTGTACACCGCCGTTGAGCAACCCATGTCGCTTGTAGAGCTGTACAAAAAAACCTCAAGCATTGGCTCCATTGAGATCTTTCTTTACGCCGTAGAAATCTTATATCTAAGTGATGCTCTCCAGGTAAACCTCACAACAGGGATCGTTTCAAGATGCTGACATACATCGAGTGCGAGTGGTTCACTGAAAAGCGCATCACATTCAAGGAAAAGCTCAATATCGTCGTGGGAGATCGCGCCAACTCCAACTCGATAGGCAAATCAACGCTTCTTAAAATTATCGATTTTGTGTATGGCGGTGATACGCTGATAACCCATGGCAAAGATGTGGCTGAGAAACTAGGGCACCATAGCTACGTTTTCCAACTTCGCCTGGATCAAGAATACACATTTGAAAGAAATACTGGCAGCCCGACATTGGTATATATTCATGGGCTAGACGGAGGCAAGCAAGAAATAAGCATTTCGGACTACCTTGGTTTCTTGCGCAACCACTACACCAGCACAATTGAAAGTCTGAGTTTCCGATCCGTGGTGTCTTTAGTGACACGTGTGTGGGGCCGGGACAACCTGGACGTCAGGAGACCGCTGCATGATTTCACGCAGGAGAGCGGATCTCAATGTATTGATTGGCTGATCAAGGTATTCAACCGCTTTGGCCCGCTTGAAGATATGTCAATTCGACAGTCTAATTTGCTTGCTGAGCAAAAATCTCTTAATGCTGCAGCCAAACAGAGCATCATTCCAAAAATCAACAAGACCAGATACACCAAAAACGCTGAAGACATCGCTACTAATGAATCCCGCCTAGACAACATCAGAAATGAAATTTCTAGCCTAGCGATGTCCATCAACGAATTGATCGACGACTCTGTGCTAGAGCAAAAAACTCAAAAAAATCAGCTGCTCGAAATCAGGATGTCTATCTCCAGCGAACTTGAACGAGTGAAGGCCAACCTAGAAAATAATAAAAATATTACCCAAAGAAGCTTCCAGCCCTTGCTTGAAATAATACCCTCACTCAACCTGGAAAAACTGGACAACATCGAATCCTTCCATAACGGACTGACCCGAATCCTACGGAAAGAAATCAAAGCAAAAGAGCAGGAGCTATCCGAACAACTGGCATTAGTTGATGTGCAAATTGCCTCATGCAACGCCGCCATCGCCAAGGCACTAAAAAACTCCGGCAATCCTGCCTTCATCGTCGACTCGGTAATTGATATCTCTTTGGAGCTTTCCAAATTAACCAAAGAAAATGAGTTATACGATAAATTCACCGAACTTAAAAAAACAATTAAAAGACTCAAGGACAAGTTAAAAGAAGATAAATTATTCATATTATCGGAACTTGAAAAAAGCCTGAATAATGACATCGAAGGACTTGTCAACTTTATTTATGGAGAGATGCGAGCGTCGCCAAAGCTCGAACTTAAGCCAGAAAAATACAGCTATGAAATACCGGAAGACACCGGCACTGGCAAGGCCTATTCGAACTTAATCCTTCTAGACACCTCACTACTCAGACATACAACCATTCCCTACTTAGTTCATGACTCCATTCTTTTCAAAAACATCGAAAACAAGGCGATTGAGAATATACTGCACGTGTATCTGTCTCTCAACCAGCAAAGCTTCATTTCGCTTGATGGAGAAATAGTAGAGTCAAACTCGGCGAAGACGCTTGTCGAGTCATGCGCCGTTTTATACTTAAACGCTCAGAAGCTTCTATACACGATGGACTGGCGCAGAGAATCAGGCATTTCAACCGCCGACTGATCTGAAATCGGGGAGGCATGGCAGTATGACTGCTGCTGTCATTATGCTTTCGCCGCAGCCTCTTAAGACTGAGGTAAGCCAGGATCAACTTGGCAAAGAGGTGCAGCATAGTGCCCCAGTCTGCATGGCTGGGGCTGGTCTCAACTAGCCCCGACCTGAGTACAATCACCCCTGCACTGAGCACGCATAACCAGAACCGAGGAAATCCTCCCCTTTCAGTGATCCATGAGGGAGGATCAGGAGTCTAAATTTGAGCACCCCGCAATTTCTTCCGCAGCGCAATTACATCTTGGAAGAGCCGGAAGTTTATGTCGAGCGATACAGGATCATAGACGAAGCATCACTGCCCTTTTTGGCAGAGCAGGTAGAAAAATCAGGCGACGAGGCCTACCGAACCGTTCTACTTGGTAAGCAGGCAGGATTGGGCATCGACGCTTACGGCAAAGCCATGCGATGGGTTGGGAGGGCCGATCGGTTAGCCTTCAACGACCTCAAAAACGCGGCGGATTGGTTGTACTGCCCTGCCATCTTCGAACTCGACCGATTACTCACATCCAGTAATGCGGACGAACTGCTTATGAGTGATGAAGAGTTTGAGAGTGAGGCACGTTATTGGCGAGAGCTGGCGGAAAAAGCTGCGTGGACAGACATAGAGAGCGCATTGCTGACAGGCACGCGTCCGGTCTTGTGGCAAACGCTGCCGGGAAAGCCATGCATGCATAACGCCCGATTTGGTAAAGGATCGCTGTTTGTAGTTACCTACAAAGGAAAACAATTCGCGATTACTGCTAAGCACGTCGTTGGCGGAGTAGATCCTGCGATTTTCAGGCTAGTGCTGGCTGAGTCCAAGGACATTTTACCAGTCCATGCAGGACGACATCCGCTCGCAGGGTCAGAAGACCATCAAGACGACTCAGAAGATGTCTTCGTATGGCAGATCGATGTTGCCAGTACCGCTCCTGGTATCGAGTGGTGGTCATGGAATCTCGATGGTTTATGCCGAAAGGTCTCGGACATAAGTCCCGGTCAACGCGTCTATGCCGTAGGCTACCCAGAGTTTGAGGACAATTTTGACACCGAGAATTTCGACATTGAGGAACACCCATTCGTAGCGTCCGGGCTGTTAACCGACCGTCCGCTCACGGACGATATCTACTCGATGAAGCTTGACCAACACCTTCCGTCTGTTGACCTGAATGGGATGAGCGGAGGGCCTGTGTTTTCGAGGTTTGGTGAAAAGTTTCACTTCGTTGGAATGTGCATACGGGGCGGAGGAACGCCGCCGCATTTGCACCTCATATCTTCCGAAAATGTGCTCGTTTTCCTGGACACCCTCATAGAAGAATCCAGCCAAGTGGCTCCATAGCGGTCAGCGACCCGCCACAGGGGATAACCACCCCTGGCGGCGATAGCCGCCTCACTAAGCGGGCGGAGACCGGAAAGCTGGGCTGTAGAAAATCGTGTAATGCCCGCATGTGCAAAACAGTACATCACCGTCCAGGACAGGGTACGCGCACCAATGGATACGTACCTGCTCTACCTCGTCGCGAGGATACGAACTACGGTAGTTTGAAAGATCAAGATTGCTGTTCGAACACTTGGGATTCCCACAGGCCGCTGTATCTGGCCGTCTTTCTAGCCGTTGAACCATCCATTCTCCTACGCTAAATGTGCTTGCCGTAGGTGTTCATTAGGAACGTGCCAAGGACAGTCTTTCCGGTATTTAGGTGGCTCAACGGCTCCCTGAGGCATCCCTTGAATGAGTCGGCTGGCCGCCATTCAGGATGCTTACCACTTACCCAGCACAGTCGTGCCCGATGACCCGGTTAGCGAATTGCATGAGGTCGCTGATCTGTCCCGAACCTGACCGATCTAAGTGGTACCCCATTATCCCCACACCGCCAGGGCCATCTCTGTCGCACTTCCTCGAATCACCAATCATCACCACCTGCCCTTTTCCATCGTCGCGATAACCGGCCTCCACGCCCATCTCTCGGCATACGGCCAGATAGATCTCAGGAGTGGGCTTCATAACTCCAAGCTCGTAACTGAACGCGTGGCACTGCACATGCGCAAGGGCCTTCCTGATCACAGGGCCGAAGGGCTGGGCCAGATTCGAACAGATGCCAACCATGACCCCGGCTTCCTGGAGCCTGGAAATCGCTTCGAGTGCATCTGGGTATGGCTCTATGGATGCCAGCTCCTTCCCCAACGCATCATTCAGCTCGGCTCGCTTGTAGGGAGAAAGCTCAATACTCAGGTGATCAGCCATCTGATCAAAAGTGAGGTTTGTCGTCATCGCAAAATGAGCGCTGTTGGGTGCGAGCATCACCCCCTGTCGACGGCCTTCTCTGAACAGAGCACCGTAAGGGTTGGTGCGTCGGCGAATACGAACAACGGTACCAAATGCATCGAATACGGCGGCTGAAATCATGATGCTCTTTCTCCTGACCAACCTCATTCAAACGCCATGAGTGCTCGGCGCAAAAAGTCGCTAAACGCCACCCGAGTCTGTTCCGCCAATGACTCCAATCAGGACGTACCCTAGGAACCATAGGACTGTAAACCGGTTTTCCGACTTGTAAACCGAGGTGGTTAACACGTCAAAAAAGAGGTTTACAACTTTCTGAGATGCGTGTTTTCCAAGCCGCTTCTGCCAAATGATAGCTGCGATCATGAGCGTGATATTTTGTCCAAAAATGGAAAGCCAACGTTGCTGGCAAGCAGCATAAGTGACCGCGTGCACTACCCTGTTAACGCCTCAGCGACCACCTAGAAAAGCTTCAAAAGCATCCTGAACTGGGTATCGACAGTTCATAGGCAGTGATCCGGACATCGCCTGCGCGAAAGCGATTGCCTCATACGGGGGCATACAGTCCCCGCCATAAACCGCCCCAAGACTCATGATCCGGATCATTTCATGGACTGGCAGGAGTGCTGGCCTCATCGGCTTCGAGCCAATTCACAACGACGTAATGATCACGACCACTAATGCTCCGGAGCAATACGAAGCCCTGCTGCTCAGCGACAGGCTTGGCGGGGGGAGTGGCGACGGTCTCTCCGTCCTCAATCAGACCCGCACGATCCGAGAAGACCATGGCCGAGTATCGTGATCCTACCCTCGCAACGTCGGTAAGGTATGCATCGATGACAACGCCCCACTTGATACGCTTCGCAGCTAAGACTTGTAGAGGGATGGGAGTCACGTCACCCGCCGAGCTCCTCACTACTTTCGACACTTTAAATCTCCAGAATCTTGCTAGGGTCAAAGCCCGTTTCTTCGGACGGGTATCCCCGAGGGTTCGAGATCAGCCGGCACTGCCCAAAAAACTGATCGAGCGAATGGTGGGTATGCCCGAAGATCCAGACGTCGGCTTGGTCAACTAACTGGTGCCAGCGATTGAAATAGCCGGCGCTCAAATGTCCTGAATGCTCTGACCCAGAGGCCTCTTGGATAGGGCAATGATGAGTGATGACTACCGTCTTGCCGACATAGGGAATCGCGAGCTGCTCGCGCAGAAACTCGTAAGTTGTTCGATTCTTCTCAATGAGATCCGTAGGACGAATGCGACGGTATTCGCTACCCGTACGGATCATTCGAAAGTCATTCATTTCCCGCACGCACGCGCTGGAAGCAGCCATCACATCACCAGTTCCGGAGAAATCTGTCCAACCGGTCGCGACAAGAAATCGGACACTGCCCGACGTCCAGACCTGGTTGTCCAGGACATGCACATGGGAGGCCGCTGCTGCCTCCATTTTTTCACGAGTACGAGTGAGATGACCTTTGTAGAACTCGTGGTTACCGCTGCAATAAATCACATCACTCGTGAACGCGTCATTTGCCCACCTCACCCCTCGGTGCAGGAGATCGATATCCCCAGCCAGGACGACCAGGTCAACATCGATATCGGGTGGGGCAAAGCAGTCGAATTCGTTATGCAGATCCGAGTAAATCAAAATCTTCATCAGGGAACCCTTGCCTCCCAGGTAACGAGCCGGGACGGCATTTTTGGCCAACCTTAGAACAGCCGCTTGGCGGTGTATGGGTCTTCTAATTGACGCTTTATCAGTATATTGAAGCTCGGAGCAGACTGACTTTGAGCAGCGATACGAGCACCTGCTCATAACTTTAGGCCGTTTGAGCACCTTCGCCCCAAATACTTAACGAGACCAACCCTCATCTACGCGAATGCCGTGCAGAGAAAAGTCTCGAAGCAATTGCTCACGACTCAACCGAGCCGGAATTTTGAAAACCTGCATATATGCTTGATAAAAAGCAAAAGGGATTAACGCTAGGCCGACCCCATAAGTCGCAATTGCCACAATGCATCCAGCAGGAATTGCGGCGATACCAATCAGGACTCCCCACCAGAGGCCCCTGCGGGACAAGTTTCGAACTTCATCAAGGTCATATTCAACCGTACCGTTCTGGGCTTCAAACGCTACCAATACCACTGCGGATTTATGAAAGCTTTTTATATACCAAGTTCTCAACACGTCCTGTGCAAATGCACCTCGACGCTCAAGGTACTTTGGAACAATTAGATTTTTAAAATAAACATTTTTCCCAGACGAATCTAAAAGACGAACCTTTTTGTAAAGACGCGCATAGTCGTCGGAAGAGCTGGACTCAAAATTCTTAACAGTGACAGTTACTTTCTTCAGATCTGACATCCTAGCGTTCCTTAGTACCTACCCTGTACATAAAGCGATTTGAGTCTTAATTGCGCCTGGGCACGAGCCCAGGAGGGCGCGCCACCCCTCACCATGGAATCCATCGCAGGCATGTTGCTGAAATGCCGCGCCGTGCGGCATGCCAGGAGCTAGCCATGGAGACGAGCGAAACCCATTCGGCTCAATATATAGATTTGTTCGGGCGCAGGCAAACGAGGCATACCGTCTCCTTTTGAGAAGGCCTAATGTCGATTCAAACTGGCTTCGCCGCCGCGCTGCGCGTCATTCGCCTGGCCAAAGGTTTTACGCAAAAAGACCTCAGCGGCACGGTGGCCGCGTCGCACGTCAGCCAGCTAGAAAGCGGGAAGACCACACCGACACTCAAAGTAGCAGCAGACCTAGCCCATACGCTGGGCCTCTCACCCTCTGCTCTAATAGCCGTTGCTACTGCCTCTGATTCACGTGACTCACCAAGAGCGGTGCTGCTCCAGGCACTCGGCGAATTGGAGGCCCTCGGGCTGGCGGATCAAACTCCACCAGCATCGGCACTGGCCGTGGATAGCACTCACCCAACAAGCATCCGCGCTGCGGCTACGCGCGCGGACGTCCAGAAGCTCAAAAGCCAGGGGCTGACGCAGGTCGAGGTAGCGAAAGAACTGGGGCTTCCAAGATCCACCGTTCAGCGGCATTGGCATGAGCTTTGATAAAGGAGTGGGCTTGAGGTGATTTCGGGCATGGTTCCAGGCGGCAAACTGACGCGATTTACTAGGCACCAAAGCCGTTTTCTATTCGCGCTATCAGATCCATGACCTGTTCAATATCCGCCTCTACTGGGCGCTTGTTGCCCAGCGCTCTCGCTGGAGTGATCAGCCATTTTTTCGCGAGAGTCGCGTTACCGAAAACACCAATAGCTGCCCCCAGCACATTGGGGTCAATCTGACCTACTGATTCGTCAAGTATGACGTCTCGGTTTTCTCCAAGGCCCTGCTCAGCTTCATGAAACCGATCGACAGCTTCAGCTATGGCGCTTTCTAAAACGGCGGAGAGGTTCAGGTCGATGAGCGCTGCCCTCTCCAGAAGGTCACCGTTCACGAGAACACTGACAGCCTGTTTGGGGGCATTTGGATCGTAGCCGAGCGGCATGGCTTATCTCCTATATTGTGCTGCGCGAATGGGCTGTCCTGCTCGAAAGCTCCAAGCCAGCAAACCCTAGAAGTGAACGCCTAGCATGCCATCGACACTCCTCGTTCGTGACGGGGCAGATTCTAGCCTACACCTCAACGCCCAAGTCCATGGCCAGAATAGTCGTCATTGATCGTCACCGTGAGCGACTACACTCGATGACGGACGACACTCGACGGCATTTTTGGGAGCGCAGCCATGCAGGACAGCATCACACCAGCCACCATCTACTCAGCCTCAAACCCGCGTTTCGCTGGGCGTTTCCCAGACTCGCAGCATGACGAGCTTTGGCTCGCTGACATTAAGGCTTGCGAGCCTGGAGGGGCATGTCGGGTTTTCAAGAATGTGTTGTTTGTGGAATCTCAGGGGACGGCTTACCTATACGGCCTCGAACATGAAGATGGCAGGCCTAAGGAGCTCAAAGCAGAGGTGGTAGACCCACAGCAACTTTTCGTCGAATTTGTGCGAGAGCAGATTGAGCTCACGCTGGCCAGAATGGGCCTGCTCGCCCCCGTCTTCGATGGAGCAGAGTATGCCTGCGAGGCTAGGGTCACGGCGGCTTACATGATCCACCGTGAAAATCTTCGGTACTTGGCCTTCGGCTACCGCAATCGCGACGGCGACTACATCAGAGAGAAACTTGAAGACCCTGAGGACTGGCTCGATAACGCACGGGCTATCCGGCCTTTTGAGGAGCTTGGCACATCGAAGGCGTAGATAGGCCCGGGGGACAATTGGGAGTGACAGGGGCGGATGGGCCCAGTGAGAGCCCACCTAGCCGGATGCTTTAGGTAGGGTATCGTTCCGCCGGCATGCATTGACCGGGCTAGCATCAGAAGCCATTACGAGGCGCTTTGGAAAGGCCGGAACTCGGATAACCTTGGGCAGTCTTGTGCGAGACAGGTATGCGCCCAACCTGCCTATCAGTCCAGACACAGAGATATTGATCACGTAGGTGACCCCAAGCCCCGTTTAGAGGGCTGTATACTCCTAAACAAAATGCACCGAGAACGCCTTTTTTACGCCATCTGCGCCCTTTTGATTATGCCGAGGAAGCACCATGCCAGTTGATGGGCCTTTACCAGGGACGGGTGATCAGCACGACATCAATGCAGATGCAACACGTTGTCTGATGGCTCGTCATCCCAAGGATTGGCGGGTGCAAAGCCTAGAAGGGACTGACGACTATGGCTATGACTTCCAAGTGCAGACCACGCCGAATCAACGCGCGACGGATATTTTTCGTATCCAACTTAAAGGCACCCGCTCTCCTAGCCTGACGGCGGATGGCGAATACATTTCGGTGACTCTGAAAGCCACCACTGTCCGCTATTACGCCAGAGCCGTTGAACCGGTGCTCCTAGTGATCTGCGACCTTTCGGTAAATGAAGATCCTGTTGACTGCCCTCTTTACTACGTTTGGCTTAGGGATGAGCTGATCCGCATCACCGTCGATGATCTATCTGCCGAACAGAAATACGTCACCCTTCGCGCGCCAACAAAAAACATTCTGAAAAGGACTACGGATCTCTCTGAGGGCATTCGTCACCAGAACGAACTGTCTCGCGTAGGGCACGTCCTTAGCCAGCGCGCTCAGCAAACCCACCCTGGGATGCAAGCAGATGACCGCTTAACCTTGGTTCAGGGGGTGGTAGAAGGTGTGGCTGCAAGAGGGCCTGCGCTGATGAACGCCTTGGCAGGCTCAACGGAAGACTACTGGGTTAACCCAGCTCGGGGCACGCTTGCCTGGAATTTGACTCAGGCCAAAGCGGATCTCCAAGTAACTGCGCTGGATCGAGCGAAGATACAGCTCGACGAGGCAGAGCCAAAGCTCGAAAACTCGACCACGCTGGAGCGCGCAGAATATTGGCGTCTACGTGGCAACTGGCAGGTTCAAACCGGGGATAACGAAGCGGCAGCCTCTTCATACCAGAACGCGTATGAGGCAACGCCTTTGCCCAAGTACCGAGCCGCTTTGGTGGAAGCAGAGATCCGCATCAGATTCGAACACGATAACGAATCGCTTGCTGAGCTGCATGATCTGCTGGAGGGTGAAGACCCAATAGTCATCGCCGTTCGTTCCCGACTCCATGCTGTGCAAGGGCATTATGAGCTGGCCATTGAGCTGGCTGATTTGCTGCCAGAACCTCAACGGTCTTTCGCTAGAGCGTTTGCACATTGGTTGTCTGAGCAGCCTGCAGATGCCCTGACTGACTGCGAAGCGGGCCTTGCAGCCTGCGAGGCATCCGATGACATACGTGAACTGTTACTTTTGCTTAGGGCCCGAGCCAAATTTTCCCTAGCTTTGGCCACCGCCAGTACGCAGCGACGTGAATCTATCCCACCCGCAGGTCTTCCGGGTGTAAACCTTCAGAAGCTTGAGGAGGCTTGGGCTGCGATTAACGACGCGGTGTTATCTATAAAGGCGTCAGGGTGGGATTCCAACATAGAGCAGCTTGTCGACATATGGGGGGCTACAGCGTCGGCACTCGGAAAGGCAGAGTCGATACTTGCAGACCTGAAGGATGCTGTGCAGAAGCGCCCGGACTTGCCTCATATCCATGAGGTCTTACGGGGCATTGCGGGTCAGTTATCGGACTTCACCCTCGCATTGTCGGCAAATGATCAGTTGCCCGACTCACCTGACAAGCATCTCTGGAACACGCTCTTGCTATATGAGACCCGTAAATTCCGGGCATGCTACCAAAGCTTTGGCACATACGTCGGCACCGTGGAACGCAGCCATCCCCTTTTTGGCTCGGCTGTCACCGCCGCCTCGATTTCTGCTCACAAATCAGTTCAGCCTGGCCTAGTGAAACAGTGGATGAGTCTGCTCGAATCAGATCCTGATTTAGCTCCCCAAGCCGCCCTCGCACATTTTTATCTCCAGTTGGAGATGAGCAGGTTGGCCAAAGATGAAGCTTTGAAGACGCTGCAGGCACGGTATGAGGAATTGGATCAGCCCGTGAGCATTGCACTCACACTCATCCACGAGCTTGATCCCACCGATTCAGACAGTGCGATGGAGTGTGTTCGACTCGCCGAAAGAATAACAAAGCACTACGTACTCTCGCCTGCGATGGCGGCGCGCCTCGGGATGGCGTTGGTAGCTTTGAAAGATTGGCAGGGCATCGTAGAACTGTGTCAAAGCAATAAAGTCCGCGTTGAGTCGGGTGATCGAATGGGGGCCTTCGAGGCATTGGCACTTGATCATCTAGGCGAAACGGAAAAAGCGCGCGATCGGTTGTTGAAAATTGTTGCTACAGGATCCGACGACCCACTGGCTCTGAACACCTATGCCACGATCGCCACTCGCTGCGGCTACCTCGATGACGCCGTAGAGGCGGCGGAGAGGGCTCTCGAAACTGCAAAGTCCAAAGGAGAACAGCTGGAGTTCGTGAAGTTACTGTTCTTTCTCATTCAGTTTTCCGACCCAACGAGCGACAGACTATTGGAGCTGGCCCTGCGAGCAGGCGAACTGGTGGATCAGAGCGTAGAGAGCCAGGAAGGCACCTATTTGATGATGCACCTGAGCGGTACCCTGGGTGGACGCAGTGACATCGACCTTGCTAAGGATAGGGAGCAATTCCGAACACGCGCTGATGCATTCTTCAGAAATTTTCCGAATTCCCGGATGCTCTGGAGAGGCGAGGTTCGAGATGGCGCCTCTGGCAGGGAGCTGGTTGAAAGCCTAAAAGCACTGACTGGGCTGACGCCCGACAGAGAAGCGTTCCAGAAACGGTTGGAGCGCTCCCTCCGGCAGGGATTATCCACCATCCCTTTCTCATGGCGCCCGCGACTGGTGCTGTCCTGCATTTGCGATATCGTGCATCTGTGGGAAGTTGCCAAAGTGTCCAGCCGCGATGATCGCCAGTATCACTTGGCGATGGTCAACGATATTGGCTGGCAACCCGCCGGTGCCGATTCCCTGCGCAAGCGTGTGCCTCTGCTGGATTGGACAGCGCTGCTAGTCCTCAATGATTTGGGGCTCATCGACGCCGTCATCACTTTCTTCGGTCAAATTGCAGTGGCCAGAGCCACAATGGAGGAGCTTGCCGAGTTCACGAATCCTGTATTCGGAAGCCCGATGCGAAGCAAGTGCTTGGCACTACAGAACGCCTTGAAAGCCCATCTCGCTTCCATCCTCCAGCCCTCCTCGTCAGAAGAAGCAAACGAAGCACTGCCTTCAAAAGTCATTGGGCGAAGCAACAGCGAAATGGCGGAGATATGCGCCAAAGAGCCAGAACGGTACCGGCTCTATTCTGATGACGAAGCGCTGCGCATTTTTTGCGCCGCAGGTTCCAAGGTGGATGACTTCTGCACACTTGACGTCCTTTACGCCCTGACAGAAGTTGGGCAGCTTTCACCACTTGAAAAAGCGGGCAAAATTGCCCAGCTGTGCGAATGGCGGGTCGGGATAATCGTACAGCTATCCGAAATTGTGCAGTTACTTCCTCCGGATGTCTTTACTGCACGAACCGTACGTCAAGGCGTAGCAATCCTTGATGCAGAACCTGGGTTCATTTCAATGATCTCGGCGCTCTGGGATTACCGCGTACCCTTTGAAAAATCGCTGGGGCATGCAGCATCGGCGTTGCATGTACTGGTGGAGCATGCTCAGCTTCCTGAGATTGGACTAGCTTCGCTGATGCGGCACTGGCATATCAAAGCAGCCATGAAAAAGGATGCTCCTGATCAGGCCCTTGAGACCATAGTCCTTCTGATCATCACCTCGGCACTCATGGGCCATTTGTCGAAGGCTTGCGCCAAACGACTTTGGGCGGTTTACAGGCTGTTGGTCGAGTCCCACCATGGTGACTACATGGACGAACGTCTAGAGATGGTCGCCATCCAGCTGCTAGGTTCAAAATGTGCTCAGTTGGAATCCGTAGAGGCTGGCGAAGGTTTACGAATCTTTACTGAGCTCAATGAGAGCCTAACGAGGGGCACGATTGACCAGTACGAGTTCGCCAACGCTTACACCACAGCGCGAATAGCGGCGCAAAACCCCAAATTCGGACGATGAATGCAAGGGCGTCAGCGATGGACGCTTCGCCATGCGGCTTCGGTGTAGTCCCGCCTGGGGACGATTCAATCGTCAACTTCGTGTAGATCAGAAGAGCTCAGTTGCACCGCATGCTCAACTCCTCAATACCTTTCCGACCACTCGGCACTTTGTTGGTAATTAACTACCATCGTCCAGACGGCACCCTACTCCATGCACGGAGCAGCACCGGAGAGAACCTTTTTTGGGCGATAGGTTTACGACTCGCATTGGGCAGAGCCCATGCCGTGAGAGCCGTTTAGGCCAGTGAACTGGGGCTCTACAGCTTTGCCCTTCCGGACATGGCGTCAACGTAGATCAAGCCTCGTGTTTGAGCAGCCTTGATCTTGCAATCCAGCATCTGTGTGAACGTCAGCAATCCTTCTAATACGAGTATGAGATCGGCCCCGTCGATGAACACCGTCTTGATAGCTTTTCCGGCGATCAGCGAGTTCACAACCTGCTCACTGAAACCGTGGATCGAGATGAAGAGACCTCGGCCATACATCTTGCCTTCAACCTTGCCCGCAAACTGGTACACCGACTCGTTTGCAGCCGCCTTTTCTTGCCACTTCGCCTCGATGAGGTAGTGCTCCCCGTCGTATTTGATGGCTCCGTCAATCTGCTCACCCCTTTCTCGAAATGCCTCGGTCACCTCCAACGAAGAGACGCGAGCGAGCTCATGAAGTATTCGCTCCAAAGCATACCCGCGCTTACTTCCAGTTTGCTCGCCCTGAAGCAGCGAAATGAACTGCTTCTGGAGGTCTGGCAGGGTAGATTTGGCTGTTCGATTTTCCGACTCACGCCGCTCCCGCTCTTTTCTGAGTTCCTGGAGTTTATGGTCACGAATTTCCTGCAATTGCTTAAGGTGCGTGATCGCATTCTGAGCATGCACACGATCCAACTTTTGCAGCCGATCAAAGTAGTACTCGTCAAAATGCGTCCACGTGACAAGCGTCTGTAACATCGCCCTAAACTGACCCAGTCCCTCATCTGGCTTCTGGCTTAAGTGAGTAAACATCGCGTCAACGATCGCTGAGCGGGAGAGCGCCTTGTAATCACCCAAGGCGTTAATATCTGCCTTGGTACAGCTGTTGCTGCCAAAAAAACTCAGGATGTCGTCCTTTGGCCAAAGCACGTTGAGAATACACTGCCGCATGGCCAGCTTGATGTCGGATGGAAAACTCATTGAACAGTCCAAGCGCGTCAAAGGGAAGCCCAGTGTAAGGTCAGACGCTGCTTGCCACTACCACCTTTCAATTGACGGCTCACACCTCGCTCTTGCGCAGGAGCGTGTTAATTGAGCTAGCGACAACCGAGGGGCATTCAACCCCATCACTTGATCTATCAGAGGAAGCGAGACAAGCTCCGAAACCCTGATCCGGCCCACACCCGTGACGACCATTTTTGACAAGGACGACTGCATGCCCAACGTACAACGGATACTCCTGCCCGACACCAATCAGAGCCCTGTGCACATCTTGGCAGGTGTCAAAGTTGCAGACCGCCTCTGCGAAACCTCCGGCACGCTCGAAGTCATTTTCTTGGTACCTGCCAAAGCATCACTCACCTCTGGCGCCCTCCATGAGGCGCTAGGGGCGACGATTCACACGAAGCTAGTCAAAGGAGTGCCTGTGACATTGCCTAGCGGCGCCCAGATGCGCTGCGAAACGATGAAGACCTTGAAATGGGTATCCAAACCATCCGTGCTGATCGCCATCTTTGCCGGCCAGGACATGATGGACAAAATCGATTCGCTGCAAAATCTGGTCGCTGTCGTGGCTGTCCCATGGACGCCCGATGCAATTGAAAATTGGAATAGAACCTGGTCACCCCAAGTGCTGGGTAAGCCCACAAAATCCGGGAAGTCTGCTGCCCCGGCGCTCAAGCTCATCGCCGATCCAATCGTTGAGCAAGCGATGAAGTCCCTGACCTCAGTGATCAACCTGGGCACCGCCGTCCTGAACGCCTCCGATGATGATCACGCCAAACGCATCCTTAGAATCCTGCGCTCGCGTAACCACCAAGAGCCCGCAGAGAACATCAAGCTTTGGGCGATCAAGAATGGCTGGCTGCCGAAAGCAGCAGAGCGGCTGGAGGCCTTGGCTGAAAAGACGTTCGCTTTGCGTTCAAAACCGAAGCTCGATAACCCGGTTCACGCCGAGCAGAGCTATCAGCGCTGGATGGACGCGGCGAAGTCCTAGCTCCCCTCTTGGCCCACAGCTGACAGGGTCAGGATCGTGCCACCCACTGTTGCGCTACGCTGGCCCAGGTGCGTTCAGGCCTTACTCGCTTGACGCTGTCGCTGCCGAAATCGCTTGATGAATTCGGCATTTACCAGTTCATCGACAGCCAAATCAAGGCCACAGTTGACGAGCGAGGCCATGCCGCTATCAGACAGCGTGAATTCATCAGGGATGAAGCCACAATTTTTAATTCTGCTGCCGTCGATCCGCGTCATAAACGCCCTCACGAAATCTGAACGCCCTGATTTCCTACTTGCGGTGGCAGCTGCAGTAGCTGGGTCGGTGGCAGTCACCTCTGCGCGCTCGGCGTCAGTGCCGATTGCCTGAAGCACATCACTCAGCGGCGGCCAATATTTCAGGTCGAATTGGTACTGAAGACGATCCAGATCTTCTTTCACATAGCTCTCATACAGACCATTGTGCTCAGACGCTTCGTGCACGATATCCAAGATGTGATAGTGGGTATTGGAACGAAAACCTGAGTAGTTATGAATGGCATCACGCCGATCCAGCAATGCTGCCAATTGGTCAGCGAGCTCGCTAATCCGCCGGTTTACACCAACCAATTCCTCACGGGCTTGCCGCGCAGCTCGATTCTTCTGGAGGTTCCAACCATCAGCAGTATGGAGGAAGACATCCCAGAAAATGGAGAGGGCTCTGGGTGCGTGCGCCAGGGAGGCATGAACCTCTTGGTACACCTCCGCAAGCTCTATGCGGCGTTTGAGCATGCCGTCGATGATGCTGGACATGTTCGGCCAGATTCGCTTGGCCTGAAGATCCTCCATCATAGTGCGCAGTAGGATTTCGCATTTTTGTACCGCTTCGGTAGATTCGTGGGGCACTCAGTGATACCTGTCTGATTTATGTCTGCATAGGCTAGCGTTCGGCACCTGCAGAGTCGGTACCTATTCAAAACTTTTCCAGCTCACGATAGGTACGCACGCTTCCCATAGCGCAACGTTCATTGCGAAGGTACAGGCCCGCCGTCCTAATCAACCCGAAAATGCCCTCAAGCTTGCTCTCTTCCAGACACCCAAAAAGCGTCCTGTCGCAACAGCGCTCAGGCCAGTAGACTGCTTGCCTCGATCGCCGTTTACCTGAGCACCGGCTCAGCCACGAAGGAGAGGTTTCTTCAAAACGTATACCAATCGGCGGTTAACTCTGACGCTGGCCGTGTAAGCAGATCGCCAAGGTGTGACTCGATCGCCTCAGTTTTGCCCCATTTGTTCAACACCTGACCCGTAGTCCAGCCCCCCTTCACTACCAGTGAAATGCTCTCCCGAGCCATCGCGGGACAAGGTCTCGACAACGAGCCGTCTAAGAATCAACGCAATCTTTTAGGAACTGCCATGAATGACAGAGAATTTATTTATCGACATCAGACCGCCGCTCCGTGGAGCAAAACTGATGGCGCCTCTTTACGCTTGCCCGTGGTAGATGACGCGGAGGCGTTGGCAGTATCGTTCGTATACTGGCCTAAGGGCCGATCCGATGGATCTGCGCATGATCCAGGTGGTTTGATTTTCGAAATCTGTGAGTGGTGCAAGGCCTTATCCCCTGACGGCGAGAAGCAATGGGATGTGAAATTCAGAAAAGCGATCGAGGTCTCTGGATCCGTCAGTGGTTTGTTCAAATACAATGAGAACGTAGGTTTAGCTCGCGGAGTGAGAGAGCTATTCAGCAGGGGGACTCCCATTGAGGTCGAAGGCTTTGTAGCAGAGACGAAGGGCGAGCCTTACCTAGCGATCAAAGGGGCCAAAGACGCCATGGCCCGGTTTTATGGCGTAGATTCTACTGCCATCACAGTCACCCTCCAGGAATAGCCAATACTTGGCCTAGGCTCCCGCCTGGGCCGTAACGAGCGTTACGGAAGGGGAACCGTCGAGGTGCATTCGCTTCTACAATCGCAGCAAGTAATCAACACAGAGGCGGTAAAGCGTTATGGCACGCAGATGGTTGAAGCAGGAACGCCGGACGAAAGAAGAGCTCTTCGACGCCTTGGTACGAAACGCCCTGGGCTTCGTGAATAGCTCTATCGACCATCTCCAAACCAAACCCAAGAATGCCATCGTCGATCTGTACACGGCGGTCGAGTTGTTCCTGAAAGCCCGGCTAATGAAAGAGCATTGGACGCTCATGCTTTCAAAGCCCGAGACCGGCGATCTTCAGAATCTCGCCGTAGGTGATTTTCTCTCCGTCTATCTCGATGACGCGCTTAACCGAATCCCATCCATTCTTGGCGAGAGAATCGACAAGAACGCCTCGGACAATTTCAAGGCCCTAGGCGAGCACCGTAATCAGATCGTCCATTTCGCTCATTCAGGTATGGATAATCCGAGTAAGACACAGGCCGGGGTGATTGCCGAAGCATGGGCATCTTGGCACTACCTGCATGCGCTCCTGACCGGGCTATGGGAAGGCGTGTTTCAACCCTATGCAGTAGAGCTACAAGTGCTCAACCAGCGCATGATGCGCCAGGGCGAATTCATCAAAACCCGATTCGAAATCCTGAAGCCTCAAATCGAAATCCAAGAGAAGAAAGGCAAAAAAATCGTCCCCTGCGGCCATTGCCACATGCCCGCCGCTATTGTTGGCGAGACCCACTCATGGGGTACTGACTACACCTGCATGGTGTGTGGCGTCGATGACACCGTTGTGGAAGAGTGCAACGCAGAGCTGCCCTGCCCCGCCTGCAACGCTCCATTTAAATTCTTCCAAAAGGGTTTAAACGCTTGTCCAAACTGCGGCCACGGCATCACCATCGACGTCCTGACCAACCTCTGCGCCAAGCATTATCCTCAGGGAGATGAGTGGTGTGAGGAAGGACAGGAGCATATCGCGTCCTGCCACGAGTGCGAGCACCCTGAGCCTTCAGTATTCTTTATCGACGGGATGTGGAGCTGTGTATCGTGCTTCGACCGGGGCTGGGGTGCTGTCACGTGTGAGCGATGCGGTGAATTCGTCACTGGGGATATGGAGAGAATCAAATACTTTGCCTGCCACAAATGTGAGCCCCTGGTAAGGGAGCAGATGCTGCGCATGGTTGAGACTAATGAGAGCGGTAGTCGGGCTGAGGGTAGCGAGGAGCCTGCGCCAATAGCTCAAGAATGATGGGAATGGTATCTACGCCTCATGACGGCGGAAGACTCAGCCATTCAGGATGAGATGGCTGATGCATCTGAGACAAACGACCAGAATCGCCTACGTCCGTGATCCAAAAACCGTGTTGATGGCCTGTATGTGATAACCACCCGAACCATTGCGGCTGCTCCACAAGCGATTGCGTAACTCAGGTCTCCCCATGACAGAAATTTACACCTTGGATCAGAATTACTTCCGCTCGGAGGAGCTGAAGCAATTAATTGAAGACAGGCCCAAGGCCAAGTTTCTAATTCCGGACGCTGCACTCCTCGAAATGTGCAAAGGCCCCCAATGGCGCGAAACCATGCGCGGATCACTGGCCACCCTGTCGTCTATCCCCGGTCGCGTGTCGGTTTCGCTTTCTGTCGGCGTCGCGTTTCAAATGGAGTGCGCCGAGCTGAAAAGCATGGAAGGACGCTTGGTCGACAAAGCTTTCACCAAGGTCGTTCGAAGGGCGATGAACGATTTGAAAGCAGGATCTGATTCACCTGCCGGGCTAGGCCTCATCGCTGCACATATCGAGGAAATTCAGCCAGATATTGAAAAGCACGAGCTAAATCATGTCAAAAACCAAGAAAAGTTCTTGAAAAGAGACGGCCTGCTGAAAACTGTTCTGGGGCCGACCGCATCCAAAGAACTACGGCAAACCCCACCGGATGAGCATCGGCTTGGGGCCATTTATTCAATGGCCTTTGAGTGTGTGACAGTATTTCTCAGGAAAAAAGGATTTTCGGACGTCCGCATCAAAGGGTTTCTGAAAACTAAGCCACTGGTTCTGAGGTATTTCATATCTTGCTTTTGGCACAATATGGAATGGGTCAGCAAGGGTGGGATCGACAGTCGCCCCGCCGCTCGCATAACAAACGACTTGATTGATCAGGATTATGTAATTACAGCTTCATTCTTTGGTAAGCTCTTGACCAAAGACACCCCGGTCGCAAGAGCCTATTCGGAAATGAAACAGCTCCTAGCCATACAGGGAGCCATCTGATCATAGCAGTATCTCAATTCAGAATTGAGTTAGCATCGAACTTCACTATCTCGCCGACACTAACCATTCAGAATCTGGAAAATTCAAAATCAGCCGCTAAGTTGATATTTTGAAAATGCTACTTAACTCAGCTGCGCTCAGGCTTCGCTTGATTGAACCAAGACTCAAAGCTTCGGTGCCCAAATTTTTCCCTCCATGCAGCAGCATTTGAGCTGGCAGGTCGCAAACCAGATTCAGGTGCTGTGCTCGCAGCAGCCTGCTTAGCAGGGGTTGGAGCCGGGGATTCGCTTTTCAAATTCCCCACATCAGCTAGCTCCTTTCGAATTGCGCGGGGCGCATCGGGACGGCCCAGTAAAATCTCCAACAAGCGCTCCCTAGGAACGCCAGATTCGTCCAAAAGCTCGTTCAATTTCCTTTCGAATTCCAACGCCCGAACGAGCTCTCCATCCTGAAGCATATGCTCTTTCTGTTTTTCCAGCGTATGCACTAACTCAGTCAGACAAGCGAACTCTTGAAGACAGCCCATATCAGCCCTCTATTCAATTAACAGATGGGTTAACTCTACCGCTATCCCACAAAAAAATGTGAGGTACTCACCATTTTTGTGAGCCGGCCAACATTCCGTCGATGGCGTTAGATTGAAGGGGCGCGGATTATGTTGAACCCGGAGTTCGCAGCAACAATATAAGGCTAAAACGAACTTTCAATGGAAGCAGAGTCGCCCTGATAAAAACCTTCAACTAAGGATCGTAAAATCGATGGTGAGGCTGGATTACTGAGTCATCGAAAGGTTGATCAGGAAGGCAAAGTCACCAGACTTTATGGATGACATGGGCTGATCGCGACCGTCAATTCAGAATTGGCCAGATAAGACCTCGATCAAGGCCCCTCGACTCACGGCGTGGCTTCCCAATTCTGAATGCCACAGATCTGCGAAAAGAGCCTGGATTGGCCTAGCTCGGCCCATGCCTATAACCACACATAGACTATGGCTATGCACCAGGCCACGCCGCGTAGCCATTCGACGCACGCACCCCACGACTAGATCAGCCGATAGTCACGATGCAAAACGCCCAGCTCATCAAGCCCTCGCGCAAGCATCTGACTGTACC
Organism: Pseudomonas sp. R151218B TE3479; assembly: GCF_053629195.1. Taxonomy (NCBI): domain Bacteria; kingdom Pseudomonadati; phylum Pseudomonadota; class Gammaproteobacteria; order Pseudomonadales; family Pseudomonadaceae; genus Pseudomonas; species Pseudomonas sp. R151218B TE3479. Next base: position 3,025,594 of record NZ_JBRJHV010000001.1, on the reverse strand, counting down.
CTTGGCGATCATGGATGAAGGAGGATGAAAGACTGTGCCCTAGCCACTGCTCAAACCCATTTTCGGCGACGTTTGCCAGCGCCATTCCAACCGACCGCACGTCTTCAAATCGCCCATGTTGCAGGTCATCTTTGCTCAGGTTGTCGTAGACGTACCAAGTATCATCATCGAGCGCCGACCAACGCTTAAACGAGGCGCGTCTCACCTGGCAAGGCACGCATCGGCCACAGTGCTTGTAGCCGAACCGCTGGAAACGCCCGCAACTTGTGGATGCCACAGCATGCTGCTTGAGCAAATCCTGGTTTTTGCATCCCACCATCATTTCCCCTTTCGTAACCAAGGCATAGGGGTTACGAATCTGAACGTTGATGCCTGCAGCATCAAAGATCTGCTGAAGACGCCCAAGGTACTCAGGATGTGCGGTGCGCGTGCTGAGGCTTCCCAATCGGGACATAGTCAGTGGTGGATTGATAGCGATGAATCCGTTCTCGCAGATATAAAGCGGTACAGTCTCGCCGAGATGGTAGCGATCAAGCGATGTCGCCACCGCTAGGCCGAATGCTAAGAATACGATCGAGCGAGCACGCTGAGACGGCTCCTGCTCCCCCGGAGACTTGGCGACATGGTTTAAACCGATTCGGCTCAGTCCAAGGCTCTTGGCGAAGAGATTCTGCTTTTCGCCATCACCTCGGACAATCTGACTCACTGCGTAGGGCTTTACCCCCTGCTCGACCAGATCAATAGCACCAATCAAGCTGTCCAGGCCACCCGAGAGCAGCACAACGGAGTCTTCGATAGGGTGCAATGCCTCCATCTGTGCCGGCGGCCCATAACCACCAGGATGAAATGCCAGCGTCCACTGATCCGTTGTGAGGAACCGCAAAGCCGCCTCCAAGGCACGCGCTTGCGTATTCCAAAACACCGAATCCTTCACAGCAATTTCAAGGCTGATCTGGCGAGTCCAGGCATCAGCACTTTTTGCTCTCAAAGCAGTGAAATCCGCAGCTACCACCGAAAGGGCGATGTTCAGGAAGTCCCAGGCTTGAGGGCTGATCTCCAAATGGGCCTTGTCCAGCAGTTCCCTGGCGTAGCCACCAACGCTGACTTGCCCATCCTCAGCTTTGCCGTAGATCACCACTTGCATGGCGTCTTCCACACCCGGCACTTTGAAACCAGCTGGGCCGCACACGAATCTCATTCTACGTACCCCTCGAAGACTTCAAAGGTGTCTTTCAACGCCTGTGCGACAACCTGAGAAATTTTCCCTGTGGTCAGGGGCCTTCTGGCGGTTGCGATCTTGCGGAACGACGCGCTCACGCATTCTTTGATGTAATCCTTAATTTCCTTTAAACGACGCATGGCCACAGTCGCCGACGGAGCTTTCTCCTGAACAGTTTTTCCCAGATCCAGCTCATACCGGTGAAACACGTCCATGGCGGTAAAGCGCTCGATAGCAAACGCCCGCTGCTCGACCGACAGGTTAAGCAAGTCGGCGTCCGGGTAACGCAGCAGAACGTCAGACAGCGAACCGCGAATCGATGCACGCTCGGCTTCCGCATCCTGGGAGCCATCAACAGGGCGCACCGCTTCGACCAGTGCATCCATGACCTCAGAGGCCGAACGGCCCTGCAACAGCGCGCGATCAAGCACACCTGGGCCGGCTTGCGGGTTACCTTCAGCAACCGCCTCAAGGGCGCTGCCGAAGACCCCTGCGATCGACGCAGTGCCCCCAAAGCGAGCAGTGGTTGTTTTGGCCCCGCCGTACCCATGCCGGACATATTCCCGCAGACTCTTGCGCAAGCTGTCGCGATTACCACTGCTCGCATAGTCACCAAGCCCCCGCCGCGCGCCCGCAAATCGTCCAGGAGGCGCTAGCGGCGACGGTGCTTGAGGCGCCTGGCTCGGGTCATCAGCTTGGTCACCGTCCTCAGGCCTGTCTTTGTCTGGCTCGGATGGCCCGTCGTCATTCGGATCCGGCTCAGGCGGTTCAGGCGGTGTTGGAGGCACAGGCGGCGCAGGCGGCATCGGCGGCAGCGGAGGAGTCCAAGGGGGAACGAACGGTCGGTTTTTACCAGGCCCGTCATTATTTTGCGAAGTGCCCATCGAATCTCCTTATCGCAGCCTTCACAGGCCCGCTCACTTCAGCGGTCATCCAGAATTCGTACACTGACCTAGCCCATGGCTCGTCGGTCAGTTTCGGCACAATGGCCGCCTGAATTTGTGCAGGCGGGCGATCTTTGAGAAACGCAGCCAGTCGAAGCCCTTGCTGAGGGTCAAGGCGCCCAACCACGAGTAAGGCCTCCAAGATGTCCGGCACGCCCCACTCTTGCTCAGCACCCGCTTTATCCAGCAAACGATCCATCACCACGTTGATATCTACGGGCGCAATGAGAGCCAGCCGATCTTTCAACTGCCCGGCCATGTCAGGGGTAGCGAGCAGTGCAGTGAGCAGCTCGGCGGCCTCGGAAGACAGCCGGTCTTCGTCCGTGATAATCGGGGCGTGTTCACGACTGACGTAGATGGCTCCCCGCAAATCCTTGTCCGCCAACGCCGGTGGCAGAGCCAGCCATTCCTTTACGAAAGGCAGATCCCAGGGCTGCTGAAGCGTCAGGGCTTTGCCTACCTTCACATCCGCTTCCCAATCGCCAAGCATGGTCGGCTTACCATCCTTATGGGCAGCCACGGCCTTCATCAACTCTTCATATGCCTTGGGGTTGCCGCTACGCTCAAAGAGCATCAGCTTGACCAGCACCGCTTCGTCAACACCCACCCCGTGGGCACGAGAAATGCTCATCCGGATAGACAAGGCGTTCAGGAAACGCTTGATGAGTCGCGGGTTTCCCTGGATACCTGAGGCGGATGTCATGACTGCAGCCAGGCGCTCAGCGGTGTCGAACTTGCCGATGAGATCTGTGGGGAAGCTATCGTACAAACTCTGCATGAACGCGCGATCCACTCGGTTGCCCTGCCATGTCGACCGAAGCTGCCCGCGTACCTTGATCCGGATGTCTTCGATCACATCTTTCTCCAGCTTACTGTTCTCCAGGAACAGCATCATCATGTACGCCCTGACTTCCTGGGTACCCAGCGGAGGCACACGAATCGGCACTTGGATCAGTTTGTCGAAGTAGCTGGTCACCAAGACATCGTCAGGCACGCCGCTAAAGTGCTTTCGCACCGCGTGCTTGATCATCTCGTTGTCCGCAGCGATCACGAACGCCGTGTTGCGCAGGAACAAGAAGAGCCGAATGGCTTCCAGCGTGGAGATGGTGGTCTCGGGCAGGCAGCGATCTAGGTCGTCGATTAAGACGACCAGCGTGACTCCAAGCTCCTCCAGGATGGCCTCGAAGTTATCCCTGAGTGCCTGGATTTCCTTGGGCGGAGACTTTTTGGCAGGTGCGCTATTCCATAGCTTACCGGCCTCGTCTTTAGCTTTTTCGGCGGTGTCGTGCAGCGCCTCGATCGCGTCCTGATCGACCTGGCCATTTCGAACTCGGTCGATAAGCCCAATGACCTCGCTCAGCAAGCCGGGAGCAGGTACGCCCGTCGCAAAGGACATTGCTGTGCTGCCAGCAAGCTTCGCTGCCCGAAGCCAGTTTACTCGTGAGAGAAGCTCCGTGGCCTTATCCAGGCCTTTCGCGCGTTTCTTGGCCTCAGCCTCCAGCCGCGTGGCAATCACATCCATCAGGGCAGCGCGGGCGTCATCGTAACCTTGATAGAGCCAGGCGTTGAACTCGACGAACACAAAGTCCTTCTTTGGCTTCTCCTCGCCTTGGGGAGGATCTTTCAGCGACGCCTGGATCAGCTTGATCATGGACGACTTGCCCGCGCCCCACGCTCCAGATACGCCGATGGAGATCGGACGGCCATTAGCTTGGTAAACGATCTCGGCAACCGTGTCAGCCACCCCAGAGAAATTGAGGAAGTCTGTTTCCGTCTCGTTATCTACCCACATGACAACCCTCCTTGGACGTCTTCAGCGTGAAAGCTTTCCGAGTGAAAGTTGTCAGCGTGAAGCAATGGCAACAACGCGTCATAGTAGCCTTTGCACTGGGCCAGTGGCCACCACCTACAAGTGCACTTGGATGAGAAATATTTCGTTACGTGGAGGTTAGTCAGGAAAGGGGCGCGCCATGCTAGATCCCCAAGTCACCAGCAAAGTACATGTCCCGAAGATAGTCAGGTAGCTTCTGATTCAGAGCGAGCCGAAAACCAGCCCGGGTAAGCTCATGCCAATTCTGGTTTTGGATGGCCAAGGTTCCAGCAAGCTCGGATATCCAGGCAAACTCGCTCAGGTGCTACCCCCCCGACAGCCATCGTCGGTTAGATCAGATCGAGGGTTAGACCTAGGCCCTGCTGGGGAGGTCAATCAGACGGTCACGCAATTGGTGGTGTTAGCTGATAGACTGCGCGTCGTAATTACTTAGAGGATTTTTTTGATGGCCACTAACCGCTCCCGTCGTCTTCGCAAAAAGCTTTGTGTGGACGAGTTTCAGGAATTGGGCTTTGAGCTGAACCTGGAATTTAAGGAAGACCTGGATGATGAGGCAGTCGATGCATTCCTCGATGCCTTCCTGAGCGAAGCGATGGATGCCAATGGCTTGGACTACGTCGGCGGCGACGATTTCGGCCTGGTTTGCAAGGCAGAACGTGGCTCGGTTACCGAAGAGCAACGCGCAACCGTCGAAGCATGGCTCAAAGGCCGTAGCGAAGTGACCAAGGTTGAAGTCAGCCCTCTGCTCGACGCCTGGTACCCCGAGAAGCCGGTCAACGCTGCAAAGTGATCGCGCTTAGCTGCAGTGAATAACTGCTAGCTTGTGAAAAGACCACCCCATCGGGGTGGTTTTTTTTGGGCTACCGTGCGGCGCGGGACAGCAAGCATCCGGCCTGATTACAGTTTGCTTGAAGCTGATGACCGCGCTACCTGGCAGCTTCGGCGATGCGCCTCGCGTCCCAGAAAAGTGGCTTCCAATCCACTGTAGTACCGTCAATGGTCACCTCGCCTTTCAACCACATCAGCGGTATCACCGGCTTCGGAATACTTGACGCGAAAACGATGGTCGAGCCAAATTTCATCGCTCCTAGCTTCCACCGATCAACATCTTCTTGTGATACTGATGCCAAGTCGATTTCTGGAAAGTCCGCAGCGTTTCCTTCCTGCATCGCTTGAGCCTGGCGCTTTTCTCGTGCCTTCCGAGCCAGATACGGCCTTACGAGCTGCTCTCCTATGTCAGAGCACACCTTTCTAGCATCGTCGCACTCCTCCCCCCAAACCCCAGCTACACCAAACACATATGGCTCAATATTGGCGTCAATGGCCGCGCGGACGGCTGCGTCACCTTTGTCGATCAGGTCAGGAAACTGAAGATCGATCCCCGCCGGCACAAATGAAAAGTGATAACCGGGTGCGGCAGGCTGAATGTCGAACAGGCGATGATCAAGCTTGCTGCTAGCATGCCGTGCGGCAGCGAGGCCTGCATCACAGGTCACGCAGTATCTGAATACAATTTTCGTTTTGGACTGGGCTAGCGCCTCAATTTCGGACAGCGCCTTCAAACGCTTTACGATCTCGACCCCACTCCACAAACCGTCCTCATACACGTAGAGGACATCCGCTTTCAGATCCTGAAAGTAGGATAAATCAGCAACATCCAGAGCCGTAACAGCCCCTTCGGGCAGCATGTGCTCAAGAATGTTTTTCACCGCGATACAGCTTGAGCCCGGTTCATTGTCATGAAAATAGGCGTGAGCGATCGTGTAACCGATACCTTCAGCATCAGAAAGCTTGAAGGCTGTACGCAACTCAGCATCCGTTATCACGCGCAGGGCCTTCAACAGGCTCCGGCCCGTACCGGGGTGGCCAAGCTTGCCAAACTGAGTCACCCACTCCTTGGGTGTGAGGTGACCCAGGGAGCTTTTCGCCCACTCCTCTTCAGCACGTCTTTCCCAGTGAATTCCGAAGTCCATCAGCGATTTCTTGATCTCACGGCTCAGCGCCTCAGCGGACGGGCGTACGGTGAAATCTATGCCCTCCTCCTGGAGAACCTCCTGATCCAACAATCCCTTTTGAAAGTAAACCTTCCGGAAATCGGATTCGGAGTGATCATCAATTACATACTCGGTGAGGTCATCCAGGGAAAATTGCTTAGCTACAACCTTGAACCTAACTTGTTCTTCCCAGCCAAGCCCACACATAAGCGCTATCTTCCGCTTCAAGCTGGCAGCATCTGCTTCACGCACCACGACGAGGATGCACGGGCGGTGGTTAGCCCTCAGGTATCCTTGCACGACTACTCCATGATATCAGTTCAGAATCCGCCCAGAGCCGAGCCCGCAGTCACTTCTTACCGAGTATCCCTAGGGCATCAGCTACTGCGCCCACCGGCAACCTCAGTTCGCGCAGCTCAGCGATTGAAAGGTTCATCACCGCCCGTACCACCAAGTCACGAAGGTCAGCGTCTTTATTGGCAGCACATGACGCTGAGACCAGCACTTCCGCGCATCCGATGGCATTTCTGCTTTCGAATGTATTACCCGCCGTTTTGGGGGGCGTCTTGGGCAGACGGGCACTGCGCGAGCGGTTCATGAAGTCTGTAAGACTCTTGCGGTCATGCTCATTAACATCAGCAGCTTCTAACCTTTGGTTGAACAACTGCAGGAGACGGTCAATACGGAAGTCTATCCATCTCCGGTAGGCGGGCCTGTCGCGCTCGCGAAGGCTGGCAGTCCAGTGTGCATAAGGCAGTTGGGTATCAGGAAGAGCACTACCCAAGGCAGCTTGCTCGGCCTGCACAAATCCATTCATTATCCCGCTCAGTTCATCTTGAGTGACGCTGGGAATAAGGACAACTTCCGTCTGACCCGCATCAACGTTGCTGTCAGCGCCAAAAAGCATCAAGGATTTACTGGCTGTAATTAGTCCGACTTGGTATTTAGATTGAGGCCGGACAAAAGCCTTCCAAAGGGCATAATCAGGCTCAACACCGGTATCGGCAGTCGGGGCGCCAATGTTGTAGACCGAATCTTTGCCCTGAGCATGCGATCGGAAGAGAACCCCTTCGAAGTACTTTTCGATGAACCGTGAAAACGTAGCTTTAGTCGGAAGCCCCAAAGCTTTTATGTCTAATTCAGGTGTGGCTTTACGAACCATTTCACCGAAGACTGCTCCAGTGATCTTTTTATCACTACGACTTTCGAGCGAGGCCTTGAGCAGATTGATTGCGGCGTCAATTTCTTCTGTTGACTGCATTCTTCGTCCTTGCAAAATTAGAAAGGCTCGCCGATGGGCGAGCCTTATTTTTTTCCTACCATCTTTAGCTTTAGCTTTAGCTTTAGCTTAGCCAAATTAGTAAGTTAAATCCGTAATAGACAATAGACCAGTAATAGGAGTCAATCCCTATACCGCGCTACCATGTCAGCAGAAGGCCCGAATGGTCATCCGGTGCTATGTTCCCTCTGAAGTCTCGGGACGAAATATGATCCATGTTTCATGATTTCTACCGAGACCGCACCGCCATCCGCACTATACCTCATCCATTCGCTACCGGACAAATCCCTGCACATTGCGACCCGAGCTTTAGCTAGCCGGATCTCTGTTGGGGTTGGCTTGTGAGACTGGGCGCTCTCCGGCAGGCGCGAAGGGCAACGCCAGGCTTCGCATGCAACGCTGATGGCAGGGATGTCAGGAACCGCGCTTTCCTCCGCACGGCCACCCCAGGTCACTTGGGTACACAGGCGAACTACGTATTAATTGCTGAGCTTACGGGGCTGGAGGGCGTAGAGGGCGTACTAGGGAAGGGGTGGGGATTTTTGACAACCAACCGACTATTTTTTGCTAATTAGCAAAACTTGAAATTCATCCACGCACAGTTTTTTGCGCAGACGCTGGGAACGGTTAGTCGCCATTGGAACAATCCTCATAAGTAATAACGGCCGGCACTTTACCAGTTTGATGCGTCGATTGCCCGACTGATCGGGCGTATCGGCCTACCGTCGGTAAAAAATAGCAGCCGAAGGGCTCAGGCACGGCCCAAGCCGTTGCGGCTTGGGGCATAATGCCGACACTTTCATGACCGTTGAGGACGTTCATTTTCATGTCCTCGTTTTTTCCCCCTCGCCCGTAGGGTTCTATTTCAAATGATCAAATCTTTGCGCCCACTGCTTCTGGCCAGCCTTCTTCTTCCCCTGGCCCTCCCTGTCACCGCCCACGCCGCCACGATCAACACTGCCCTGTCGCCGAACGTGCAAAAGGCCCTCAAGGCCAGCAAACTGCAGAACGACGCCCTGTCCCTGGTAATGGTGCCGCTCAACGGCCCCGGCACCCCGACGCTGTACAACGCCGACGTTTCGGTCAACCCCGCTTCCACCATGAAACTGGTGACCACCTACGCGGCCCTGGAAATGCTCGGCCCCAATCACCAGTGGAAAACCGAGTTCTACACCGACGGCACCCTCAGCGGCGGGATTCTCAACGGCAACCTGTACCTCAAGGGCGGCGGCGATCCCAAGCTGAACATGGAAAAACTCTGGCTGCTGATGCGCGACCTGCGGGCCAACGGCGTACAGCAGATCACCGGCGACCTGGTACTGGACCGCAGTTTCTTCATCCAGCCGCAACTGCCCGAGTTCAACGACGACGGCAACGACGAAAACAAGCCGTTCCTGGTCAAGCCCGACTCGCTGCTGGTCAACCTCAAGGCCCTGCGCTTTGTCGCCCGCAATGACGGCGGCCGGGTGCTGGTGTCGGTGGAACCGCCGATTGCCAGCATTCGCATCGAAAACCAGGTCAAGGCGGTCAATTCCAAGCAATGCGCCGGCGGCGTGCGCTACAACCCGGTCCCACAGGCAGACGGCAGCGTGACGGTGACCGTCGGCGGCCAGCTCGGTGACGGTTGCAGCTCCCAGACCTACCTGTCGCTGCTGGACCATGCCACCTACACCGCTGGCGCGGTACGGGCGATCTGGAAGGAGCTGGGCGGCAGCATCCAGGGCAAGGACCGCCTGGCCGCGACCCCGAGCAACGCCAAGGTGCTGGCCCGGGCGTTCTCCCCGGACCTGGCGGAGATCATCCGCGACATCAACAAATACAGTAACAACACCATGGCCCAGCAGCTGTTCCTGAGCCTCGGCGCGCAGTTCCGTAACGAAGCCGATGGTGATGATGCCAAGGCGGCGCAACGGGTGGTACGCCAGTGGCTGGCCAAGAAAGGCATCACCGCGCCGCACCTGGTGATGGAGAACGGCTCCGGCCTGTCCCGCGCCGAACGGGTCAGCGCCCGGGAAATGGCGGCGATGCTGCAAGCTGCCTGGCGCAGCCCGTATTCGGCGGAGTTCATCAGTTCGATGCCGATTGCCGGCACCGACGGCACCATGCGCAAACGTCTGAAAACCACCGCCATGGCCGGCGAGGCCCACGTCAAGACCGGAACCCTGAACACCGTCCGCGCCATCGCCGGCTACAGCCGCGACATCAATGGCAACACCTGGGCGGTGGTAGCGATCCTCAACGATCCGAAGCCATGGGGCGCTTCGTCAGTGCTGGACCAGGTGCTGCTGGACCTGTACCGCCAGCCGAAACTGCCGCAGACGGCTTCGGTGCTCTGACCCAGCGCAAAAACCAATGTGGGAGCGAGCTTGCTCGCGATTCGGTCGGCCAGTCGATAGGGATGTGACTGACCTGCCGCTATCGCGAGCAAGCTCGCTCCCACAGGGGATTTGTGTCCACTGAAGGTCAAGTGTGAGAGCAAGCCAGCTCCCACATTTTGCCCGATACACCCCGCCAAAACGGCTAACCCAGCTGCGTCTCGACCCGATCCCGCCCGGCCTGCTTGGCCGCGTACACACCCGAGTCGGCCCTGAGCAGCAACGCATCGGCGCCCTCCCCGGCGCGCCAGGTGGCGATGCCGAAACTGGCGGTGACCACTCCCACATCCTCGATCGGCGCAGCTCGCAAGCCTCCCCACAGTTCCAGGGCCAGGGAATAGGCGCTGTCGCTGTCAGTGTCCGGGCACAGCACCACGAACTCTTCCCCGCCCAACCGGCAGAACACATCGGTGCGGCGCAACCGTTGGGCGATGCGCTGGCAGACCGCCTGCAACACCCGGTCGCCCATCGCATGGCCATGTTGGTCATTGATGCGCTTGAAGTGGTCGATGTCGAGCATGATGACCGCCAGCCCACCGGAACCGCGCTCGACCCGGGCCATCTCCGAGGTCAGGCGCTCCTGGAAATAACGGCGATTGCGAATGCCAGTCAGGGCGTCGGTCACGGACAAGGCCCGCAGCTCTTCTTCCACGCGCTTGAGGTCGGAAATATCCGAGATATAGCCGTGCCACAACACCCCGCCGCCAGGCAGCTCCTCGGGCGTGGCCTCGCCGCGCACCCAACGCAGGCCGCGCAAAGGCAATTGCACCCGGTACTCTTCACGCCATGGGCTCAAGGTGTGGGCCGAAGCACGGATCGAAGCGCGGACGCGCGTACTGTCCAAGGGGTGAATACGTGAGAAAATCGCCTCGGCGTTCTGCACCAGTACATCGGGTTCCAACTCATAGATGTCGCGGATGCCGTCGCTGGCATAGATCACGCTGAAGCGACCATTGAAGTCCATCTTGAACTGGTAGATCCCCCCGGGCACATGAGCGCTGAGCTTTTTCAACAACAGGTCACGGGCCGCCAGCGCCTCGTGGACGCGTTTGCGTTCGGTGACGTCGATACAGATTGCCAGGTGCCCGACCCACAGCCCCTGCTCATCGAGCATGGGTGTGGCGAGCATGTTCACGGTCAGGTGGCTGCCATCGCGGCGTACCAGGGTCCATTCCCGCGCCTGTTGCCCACCCTGTTCACCGCCCTCGAGCAGCATCGCATGGCAGGTGGGAATCGGTTTGCCAAAACGCGCGCCGAGCTGGGCGGCCCGGGCCTGGAGCTCCCGCGGCACATGCAGGCTTTCCAGGGTCATGCTTTGCAGCACCTCGCAACTCGGGTAGCCGAGCATCTGTTCGGCGCCGACGTTGAAGGTGGTGATGACCCCGCGCAGGTCAGTGGCGATGATCGCCACCTGGGTCGCGGCGTCCAGCACGCCGCGCAATTGGCCATGAGTACCGCGCAACTCCTGCTCCCGGGCGCGCAATTCACGGGTACGTTGCTCGACCAGCTTCAAGGCCCGCTGCCGTTGGCTGACCAGCACATAGAGCAAGGCGCTGAGCAGCAGGCTGAGCAGCCCGCCGAGTACCACCGTGCCCATGACCGAAGAGCGATTGGTGGACAGGAACATCTGGCTGGGCCGCAACTCCACCCGGTAGTCGCGATCGGCCAGGCGTAACAGGCGGGTCGCCGACAAATCACTGTCACCCGGCGCGTCGAGGGAATCGAACAGCACTTCCCCCCGGTCGTCCGTGGACTGGTCCAGAACACGCATCGAAAGATTGTCATGACCTGCGGCCGGCAAGCCATCGCCCACCAGCTGACGCATGTTGATACCCGCCACCACGTACCCGAACGGTTCCTTGGCCGACGCTCGGGTGACCGGCGCCACCAGCAACACGCCCCGGGCGAAGTCCGGTCCGACACCCATCAGGTCCAACGGCTGCGAGACCACCACCGTACCAAGCAAACGTGCGCGCTCAAGCGCGGCTCGACGCAATGGATGGGAAAGCAGATCGAACCCCAGGGGGGACATTGAGAGCGGCTGGCTCTGGAGGTACAACACCGGCACATACTCGTCCCGCTCGGCGGCACGCCGCAGGCCGCCGCTATCGTCGACCTCGCGGATGGCAAAGGCGTCGTCCCCCCGACCTCGCGTCTCTTGTTCGAAGGATTGTCGCAGGTGCCCAGCTATCCGTGGCGCCCAGGCGAAGGCCAGGGTGCGCCGCAACAGCGGTTCGACGTAGCCGTGAAATTCCGCGTTGGAAACCCCTGCCGAATTGACAAAGAACCGCCGCAAGCCATCGAGACGTTCTTCCTCGTCCTGGAATCGTTCTTCGATACGGCTGAAGCGCTCCTCGGCTTGCAACTCGAAGCGCTGGCGCAATTGCTGATCGAACAGGTTCGTCATCGCCCAGCTCAGCAAGCCGGTCAGGAAGGCGCCAGCCAGCAGCACCAGCAAAGCCACCAGCCAGGCCGACACATCTTCGCTGATAAAGCCCAGGATCCTGGGGCGCACCTGATGCAAAGCCATAAACGCAACTCAGAATGGAGCCAGGCATAGGTACAGCCCTGGACACAGCCTAAGTTATAGCTATTAGCCATCACTTTAGCCAGTCCCAAATGCGGCTGGAAGCCTTGAAGTACAAGGCTTCATGGATCCAATCAGGCTTCGATCAACGTGCCATGATCTTCCAGGCACGGTGGATCTTGCCGTTGCGGGCAAAATCCGGATCAATGGTCTTGGCGGTGATCTCTTCCACCGCGTAGCGCTCGCCGAGATTGTCCTCGAGCTGGAACTTGCGGAAGTTGTTGGAGAAATACAGCACACCGCCCGGAGCCAGGCGTGCCATGGCCAGGTCCAGCAACTGGACGTGGTCGCGCTGCACATCGAACACGCCTTCCATGCGCTTGGAGTTGGAGAAGGTCGGCGGGTCGATGAAGATCATGTCGTACTCGTCACGACTGGCTTCCAGCCAGGCCATCACGTCGCCCTGCTCCAGACGGTTCTTGTCGGAAAAACCATTGAGCGAGAGGTTACGCCGCGCCCAGTCCAGATAGGTTTTCGACAGGTCGACACTGGTGGTGCTCCGAGCACCACCCTTGGCAGCGTGGACGCTGGCGGTCGCGGTGTAGCAGAACAGGTTGAGGAAGCGCTTGCCGGCTGCTTCTTTCTGGATCCGCAGGCGCATCGGCCGGTGATCCAGAAACAGCCCGGTGTCCAGGTAGTCGGTGAGGTTGACCAGCAGCTTCACGCCGCCTTCGTTGACCTCGGTGAACTTGCCCTGGGCGCTCTGGCGCTCGTACTGCTTGGTGCCGCTCTGACGCTCGCGGCGCTTGATCACCACACGGTTCTTGTCGACGTTCAGTGCCTGGGGAATGGCCGCCAGGGCGTCGAACAAGCGGGCCGAAGCCTTTTCCGGATCGATGGACTTGGGCGCGACATACTCCTGGACATGAACCCAGTCGTGGTACAGGTCGATGGCCATGGAATATTCCGGCATGTCGGCATCGTAGACCCGGTAGCAGTCCACACCTTCACGCTTGGCCCATTTACTCAGCAACTTGAGGTTCTTTTGCAGGCGATTGGCAAACATCTGCCCGCCTTCGCTCAACCGCGCCTGCTCGACCACAGGGGCCGGTGCCGGAGCCGGTTTGATCGGGTTGCCGTTCTTGTTGTACTGGCGCTCTTGCGGTACTTCAGGGGCCTGATCGTAGACGGCCTGTTCGCGCTCGGCCTGGCGTTGCTCCGGGGTGCGACGCTCGCCGGTGACGAACTGATCCGGCAGGACCTTGATCAGCAGCAGCTTGCACGGCAAGGCGCCGTTCCAGAACGAATACTGCTTGTGGCTGCGAATGCCCATGCGCTTGCCCAGGTCCGGCGCGCCGGTGAACACCGCCGCCTCCCAGTTCAGGCAGGCCTGGCGCAGGCGCTCGCCGAGGTTCTGATAGAGGTAAAGCAGGCTGGCTTCATCGCCCAGGCGTTCGCCGTACGGCGGGTTGCAGATCACCAGACCTTTCTGGTTCTGGTCCGGACGCGGTTCGAAGGTGGCGACTTCGCCTTGATAGATCTTGATCCACTCGCTCAGGCCCGCACGCTCGACGTTGTTGCGGCCCGGCTGAATCAGCCGTGGGTCGGCTTCGTAGCCGCGAATCCACAGCGGCGGCTTGGCCAGCCCGGCGGCGGCGCGGGCGGTGGCTTCTTCGTGGAGTTTCTTCCACAACGCCGGCACATGGCCGAGCCAGGCGGTGAAGCCCCACTGCTGACGACGCAGGTTCGGCGCCATGTCGGCGGCGATCATGCCCGCCTCCACCAGGAACGTGCCGACACCGCACATCGGGTCGGCGAGCGCGCCGCCTTCAGCGGCAATGCGCGGCCAACCGGCGCGGATCAGGATCGCGGCGGCGAGGTTTTCCTTCAGCGGTGCGGCGCCTTGCTGCAGGCGATAACCGCGCTGGTGCAGGCTGTGGCCGGAAAGGTCGAGGGAGAGGATCGCTTCGCCGCGGTCCAGGCGCAGGTGGATGCGCAGGTCCGGGTTGAGCTTGTCGATGGACGGCCGCTCGCCCGTCGGGGTGCGCAGCTTGTCGACGATGGCGTCCTTGACCTTCAAGGCGCCGAAGTGAGTGTTGTCGATGCCCGAGCCATGGCCGCTGAACTCCACCGCCAGGGTGCCATCGGCCAGCATATGGTCTTGCCAGTCGACATCCAGCACACCGTGGTACAAATCTTCGGCGTCCTTCATCGGGAAGCGCTTGAGCACCAGCAACACGCGGTTGGCCAAGCGCGACCACAGGCACAGGCGATAGGCCGTTTCCATGTCGGCCATGCCGCGCACGGCCGAGGTGTGCTCGCGCGCCTCTTCAAGGCCAAGCCCGACGGCTTCCTCGATCAGCAGGCCTTCGAGGCCCTTGGGGCAGGTGAGGAAGAGTTCGAAACGATCGGACATGGGATTTCCAGAGCCTTTGGCTAAGTGGACCGGGCAACGCATTGCCAGGCCGGGTTCAGTCAGGTGCTTTTCTCAAGAGCACCCGCGTGGCACGAAAGTGTGCCGTGCCGCCCTCGCCGCTCAGGTTAAAAGAGCTTAGATGCGAAGGCAGGTAAAAAATTCTGTGCAACAAATTGTGAAAACTCGACCCTTTCGTCGAATAGTACCCGAGTGCAACGGGAGGACATTCTCATTCAAGGAAAGCCAGTCCCCTTTGGCGCAGGGCCGATCATACAGGGGTCTTGCTCAAAAGCGGTCAACGAACATGAAGTTACTTATCGCCCTAACATCTTTATTGTTACGTGCTTATGACAAAACGATCATTCCATCCATGTGACGCTTTGGTTAGAACTCAACACAGGTTGACGTCGCAACGGCGTCAACACCTCGGCTCGTCACGCCGGCAACGAGCCACCAACGGCAGAATGATTCTGCCCCGGCCTCGATAGAGGTCGACGCTAAGTAACAGTCAACAAGTGAGGGCAACACCCTATGAGAAGACTTAAGCGTGATCCGTTGGAAAGAGCATTTTTACGTGGTTACCAATATGGCGTTGGTGGTAAATCCCGTGAGCTTTGCCCCTTTACTCTACCGTCGGTACGTCAAGCCTGGATCAATGGCTGGCGAGAAGGACGCGGCGACAACTGGGACGGTATGACCGGCACTGCGGGTATCCACAGACTCAACGAACTTCACGCCGTCGGCTGACACAGGGCTTAATACTCAAGAACTCGACAATTTGACACCCATATCGATTTAACCACGCACGTCCCATCCGGACGGCGGGCTACGGCCCAGGGGGCTCCTTCGAGGAGCCCTTTTTAATGCCTGGGGTTTCGTGAATATCGGGGGGTGATTAGCGCAGGACTCAAGCTGCAAACATTCCTGTGGCGAGGGGATTTATCCCCTCGCCACAGGGGTACTGCACTCCCCCTTACAGGCGCGGCTGATCAACCCAACGCCGCAATGGCATCCACCGACTCACGGATCAGCGCCGGCCCTTTGTAGATAAAGCCCGAATAGATCTGCACCAGGCTCGCCCCGGCGGTGATCTTCTCGGCGGCATGCTTGCCTTCGGTAATCCCGCCCGCCGCGATGATCGGCAAGCGCCCCGCCAATTCAGCGGCCAGCACCTTCACGGTGTGGGTGCTCTTGTCACGCACTGGCGCGCCAGACAAACCACCCGCCTCGTCACCGTGCTCCAGCCCTTCGACACCTTCGCGCCCCAAGGTCGTGTTGGTGGCGATCACCGCGTCCATGCCCGTCTCGATCAGGGCCTGGGCTACCTGGGTGGTCTCCTCGTCGGTCATGTCCGGGGCGATCTTGATCGCCAGTGGCACATGCCGGCCGTGGATCAATGCCAGTTCCGCGCGCCGCCCGGCCAGGTCGGCCAGCAGTTGCTTGAGGGAATCACCGAATTGCAGGCTGCGCAGCCCCGGAGTGTTGGGGGAGCTGACGTTGACGGTCACATAGCTGGCGTGGGCATAGACCTTGTCCAGGCAGATCAGGTAGTCGTCGACGGCCCGCTCCACCGGCGTGTCGAAATTCTTGCCGATGTTGATGCCCAACACGCCCTTGTATTTGGCCGCGGCCACACGGGCCAACAGATGGTCGACGCCCAGGTTGTTGAACCCCATGCGGTTGATGATCGCCTCGGCTTGCGGCAGGCGAAAGATCCGTGGCTTGGGGTTGCCCGGCTGTGGTCGTGGGGTAACGGTGCCGATTTCGACGAAACCGAAACCCAACTGGGCGAACCCGTCGATGGCCGCGCCATTCTTGTCCAGACCCGCCGCCAACCCGACCGGGTTGGGGAACTCGAGGCCCATGACCGTTACCGGCAGGTTCGCCGGGGCCTTGCACAGCAAACTGTTAAGCCCTAGACGCCCACCCGCACCGATCAGGTCCAGGGACAGATCGTGAGAGGTTTCCGGGGAAAGTTTGAACAACAGCTGACGGGCCAGGGTGTACATGGGCGGGGGTGACTCGTTCGACGAAATGAGGCGGGGATTATAGCCGGGGCGGAGGAGTGGGTGGGAACGAGCATGAATGAATTGTCCTGCACACCGGTTTCCTTTGCTGCGTAGCCTTGGAAGAGCCGACAAGATGAAAGACTCGGCGTCTTGAATCTTGATGCAAAGGTGGATGGGGCACGCACTGGCATATGCCTTGCACCCTTTTCGTTCATCGGTGCCCATGCCAATGGCGGAATGAGTGCCACACTGTTTTAAAGGACAACGGCGTCGTCATCCGGCTTGCCTTGGCAATCGTCCGGACACGGCGCTTTTTTATGTGCAAAGGTGAAGCGCGATGAATGAAGTTCCAGCCAACCCCCTGGCCTGGGTCAACGGCAGCGATGCCCCGGAAAAGAGCGCGGTCAACCTCGGTTTCATGGCCTTGAGCGACTGTGCCCCGGTGGTGGTCGCCGCCACTCAGGGCTTCGCCCAACCCTACGGCCTGACCCTGAACCTCAAGCGCCAGGCATCCTGGGCCAACCTGCGGGACAAACTGGTCAGCGGTGAAATCGATGCCGCCCACAGTCTGTATGGCCTGGTCTACGCCGTGCATCTGGGCATCGGCGGGGTCGCACCGACCGACATGGCGGTGCTGATGGGGCTGAACCAGAACGGCCAGAGCATCAACCTGTCCCATGGCTTGCAGGCCCAGGGCGTGACCAGTCCTGAAGCACTGGAACGGCACGTGCACCAAACTCGCCCGAAACTGACCTTCGCCCAGACATTCCCCACCGGCACCCACGCCATGTGGCTCTATTACTGGCTCGCCGCCCAGGGCATCCACCCCTTGTCGGACGTCGACAGCGTGGTGGTGCCGCCGCCGCAAATGATTGCGCACCTGCAAGCCGGGCGCATCGACGGGTTTTGTGTCGGCGAACCGTGGTGTGCCAGCGCGGTGAAGCAGAACCTCGGTTTTACCCTGGCGACCACCCAGACCATCTGGCCCGACCACCCGGAAAAAGTCCTGGGCTGCACCCGGGCGTTCGTCGAGCAATACCCCAATACCGCCCGGGCCTTGGTGATGGCGATCCTCGAAGCCAGCCGCTTCATCGAACAAAGCAGCGAAAACCGTCGCAGCACTGCGCAACTGTTGAGTGCACCCGAATACCTCGACGCCCCGCTGGACTGCATCGAGCCGCGTCTACTGGGGATCTATGCCGATGGCTTGGGCAACAGTTGGCAGGATCCCCACGCCATGCGTTTTCATGGCGGCGGCGAAGTGAACCTGCCGTACCTGTCCGACGGCATGTGGTTCATGACCCAGTTCCGTCGCTGGGGCCTACTGCGCGAAGACCCGGACTACCTGGCCGTGGCCCGGGACGTCCAGCAGCTCAAGTTGTACCGTGAAGCCTGTGCGGCGCTGGATATAACGCCCCCGGGCCAGGATATGCGCAGCAGCCAACTGATCGACGGCATCACCTGGGACGGCTCGGACCCGGTCGGGTACGCCCGCAGCTTCAAACTGCACGCCTTGAGCGATGCGGCTCCCCTTCTCGCCAGCCGCTGACAGGAGCCACGACCATGCTGCGTATCCTGCTGATCAACGACACCGCGAAAAAAGTCGGCCGCCTCAAGGCCGCCCTGATTGAAGCCGGCTTCGAAGTGATCGACGAATCCGGCCTGACCATCGACCTGCCGGCGCGCGTCGAAACGGTGCGTCCGGATGTGATCCTGATCGATACCGAGTCACCCGGTCGCGATGTGATGGAGCAAGTGGTGCTGGTCAGTCGCGACCAACCACGACCGATCGTCATGTTTACCGACGAGCACGACCCCAATGTGATGCGTCAGGCGATCAAGTCGGGCGTCAGTGCCTACATCGTCGAAGGCATCCACGCCGCGCGCCTGCAACCGATCCTCGACGTGGCCATGGCCCGCTTCGAAAGTGACCAGGCCCTGCGCGCCCAACTCCTGGCCCGGGACCAGCAACTGGCCGAACGCAAGCGCATCGAACTGGCCAAGGGCATGTTGATGAAGATGAAGGACTGCAACGAAGAACAGGCCTACACCTTGATGCGCCGCCAGGCCATGAGCCGCCAACAGAAGCTGATCCAAGTGGCGGAGCAGATCATCGCCATGAACGAGTTGCTCGGCTGAAAACCTTGTAGCACCTGGCCTGGCGCCATCGCGAGCAAGCTCGCTCCCACAGGTTTCATGGCCCTGAAAATCCAATGTGGGAGCGGGCTTGCTCGCGATAGCAATCTAACTTCCAATATCAATATCGACTGACCCACCGTCTTCGCGAGCAAGCTCGCTCCCACAGGTTTCATGGCCCCTGAAATCCAATGTGGGAGCGAGCCTGCTCGCGATAGCCCTCACGCCAATCCCTACTGTTGGCACAGATCTCGCTTAAGACAAACCCACAGGTAACCAACGGCGGTTGCCCCACCTACGACAAAGACGTCGCACACCCTCCTTGCCTCTCTGGCGATCCGGGTTGCGGCGTTTTTTTGTTTTGGCTCTTCGGAGCCGGTGGTGCGACCACAGGCGGCGCACTGCTCTAAGCACTGACTCATTTCTCGAGACTTTTACAGCTGAGGTGCGCGATGAATTCAAGCTTCTGGAAATCCGGCCACACCCCGACACTGTTCGCGGCCTTCCTTTATTTCGACCTGAGTTTCATGGTCTGGTACCTGCTCGGTCCACTGGCGGTGCAGATCTCCGCCGACCTGCACCTGACCACCCAACAACGCGGCCTGATGGTGGCGACGCCGATCCTGGCCGGCGCCGTACTGCGCCTGTTCATGGGCCTGCTGGCCGACCGGATTTCACCGAAGACCGCCGGCATGGTCGGCCAGGTGATTGTGATCGGTGCGCTGTTCTGCGCCTGGAAACTGGGCATCCACAGCTACGAACAAGCCCTGCTGCTCGGCTTGTTCCTGGGCGTGGCTGGCGCGTCGTTCGCCGTGGCCCTGCCATTGGCGTCCCAGTGGTATCCGCCACAACATCAGGGCAAGGCCATGGGCATCGCTGGCGCCGGTAACTCGGGCACCGTGCTCGCGGCGTTGATCGCTCCGGTGATGGCGGTGGCCTTCGGCTGGACCAACGTGTTCGGCTTCGCGCTGATCCCCCTGGTGCTGACCCTGGTCCTCTTCGCCTGGCTGGCCAAGAACGCCCCCGAGCGGCCGAAAGCCAAATCCATGGCCGACTACCTCAAGGCCCTGGGCGATCGTGACAGCTGGTGGTTCATGTTCTTCTATAGCGTGACCTTTGGCGGTTTCATCGGCCTGGCCAGCGCCCTGCCCGGCTACTTCAACGACCAATATGGCCTGAGCCCGGTCACCGCCGGCTACTACACCGCCGCCTGCGTCTTCGGTGGCAGCCTGATGCGTCCCTTGGGCGGTGCCCTGGCGGACCGTTTCGGCGGCATCCGCACCTTGCTGGGCATGTACACCGTAGCGGCGGTCTGCATCGCGGCGGTGGGCTTCAACCTGCCAAGTTCCTATGCCGCCCTGGCCCTGTTCGTCTGCACCATGCTCGGTTTGGGTGCGGGTAACGGCGCGGTGTTCCAACTGGTGCCACAACGCTTCCGTCGCGAAATCGGCGTGATGACCGGGCTGATCGGCATGGCCGGCGGCATCGGCGGCTTCGTCCTGGCGGCCGGCATGGGGGCGATCAAGCAAAGCACCGGCAGCTATCAGTTGGCCCTGTGGATGTTCGCCAGCCTTGGTGTCCTGGCCTGGTTCGGCCTGCACGGCGTCAAGCGTCGCTGGAGAACCACTTGGGGTTCGGCCGCCGTCACCGCTGCTCGGGTATAACCTGCAACCATGAGCCTGCAATTGAGCTTCGCCGAAGCCAGTGCCATCGGCCCGCGGGAGGAAAACCAGGACGCCCTGCGCCTGGTCACCCCCGCCCCGGCCCTGGCCGCCAGCAAGGGTTACCTGTTCGCCATCGCCGACGGCGTGAGCCAATGCGCCGATGGCGGGCTCGCCGCCCGTTCGACCTTGCAGGCCCTGGCCCTGGACTACTACTCCACGCCGCAAACCTGGGGCGTGGCCCAGGCACTGGACCGGTTGCTACTGGCACAGAATCGCTGGCTGCAGGCCAACGGTGGCGGGCAACCGCTGCTCACCACCGTCAGTGCGCTGGTCCTGCGCGGCCGGCGCTTCACCCTCGCTCATGTCGGCGATTGCCGCGTTTACCGCTGGCACGCCGATCATCTACAACGGGTCAGCGAGGATCACGTCTGGGAACAGCGGGGCATGCAACATGTGCTCAAGCGCGCTCTGGGCCTGGATCAACACCTGATCCTCGACTTTCTCGACGGTGAACTGCGCACCGACGAAACCTTCGTATTGCTCAGCGACGGCGTTTGGGCGGTCCTGGGGGACACGGCCATCGCCGGCATCCTGCGCGACCAGCCGGACCTGGACCTGGCCGCGCAGACGCTGGTCAATGCCGCGCACCTGGCCGGTAGCCAGGACAACGCCAGCGCCTTACTGGTGCGGGTCGATGCACTGGGCGAAGCCAGCATCGGCGATGCCCTGATCCAGTTGCAGCAATGGCCCCTGCCGCCTGCGCTGAAATCGGGCCAAGTCTTCGAGGGCTGGCAGATCGAAAGCCTGCTTGGCCACAGCCAGCAATCGTTGCTCTACCGGGTACATGACGGCCAAGGCCAACCCTGGCTGCTGAAAACCCTGCCCGTGCAGCTACGGGACGACAGCCGGGCCGGACAGGCCTTGCTTTCGGAAGAATGGTTTCTCAAGCGGGTCGCCGGGCGGCAGTTTCCCGAGGTCCATGGCGTACCCCAGCGGCAGCATTTGTACTATGTGATGCGGGAATACCCGGGTGCGACCCTGGCCGCGCTGTTCAACCAGGGCGGGCCGCTGCCCCTGGCGCAATGGCTGGACCTGGCGCAACGGCTGGTGCGGGCGGTGGGCCTGCTGCATCGAAGGCAGATCTACCACCGCGACATCAAGCCGGAAAACCTGCATCTGGGCGACGACGGGGAATTGCGCTTGCTGGACTTTGGGTTGGCGTATTGCCCGGGCCTGTCCGAAGACCAGGCCAACGTGCTGCCCGGCACCCCCAGCTACATCGCCCCGGAAGCCTTCGGCGGCACCGCGCCCACGGCCCAACAGGATTTGTATGCCGTCGGCGTGACCTTGTATTTCCTGCTGACCGGGCATTATCCCTACGGCGAAATCGAAGCTTTCCAACGCCCGCGCTTCGGTGTGCCGGTCAGTGCCAGCCGCTATCGGCCGGACCTGCCCGAATGGCTCGGGCAAAGCCTGGAACGCGCCGTCGCGGCGGACCCGGAGCAACGCTTTGAAACCGCCGAAGAGTGGTTGTTGCTGCTGGAGCAGGGTGAACGCCGCAGCTTGAGCGTAAGGCCCAGGCCGTTGCTGGAGCGCGAGCCGCTGAAGGTCTGGCGGACCTTGGCGCTGGTGTCGCTGGTGGCGAATGTTGTGCTGCTGTTTTTGGTATTTCACGGCTGAGACCCGGTCGCGCCTATCGCGAGCAAGCTCGCTCCCACAGGTTGTGTGTCCACCACAGATCCAGTGTGGGAGCGAGCTTGCTCGCGATGGCGGCCTGATCGTCCATACAACTGCTCCTGCAAGATGCTCCATTACCGAGCAACACGCTTTGATTCGGTGCAATAAATCCTCCCCAACCCTCCCCACCCCACGCGTCCCCCAATAGATCCGCGTCCTCGCGGCACTTGGCACAACCACTGCATAACCTCTCTCACCATACATAAAGCAACGCCTCCAACGATGAAGGCGGTGCTTCCCGAGAGAACGGGACCAGGACAAAGGCGTCCTCGCTAGCTTGCTAGCGGGACGCCTTTTTTTGTTTTCGTAAAAATTGCCGAGCCAGTCCGATCGCCGTGACGAAACGGGCCTGGCTTGCGGAGAACCCTGATGAAAAAACTCAAACTGGTAATGATCGGCAACGGCATGGCCGGGGTTCGAACCCTCGAGGAACTGCTCAAGCTGAGCAACGAGCTGTATGACATCACGGTCTTCGGTGCCGAGCCCCACACCAACTACAACCGCATCCTGCTCTCGCCGGTACTGGCCGGTGAGCAGACGTTCGAAGAGATCGTGCTCAACGACCTGAGCTGGTACCTGGACAACGACATCAAGCTGCTGCTCAACCGCAAAGTGGTGGAAATCGACCGGGTCAAGCGCCGAGTCATCGCCGAAGACGGCAGCGAAGCCGAATACGATCGCCTGCTCATCGCCACCGGCTCCACCCCGTTCATCCTGCCGATTCCCGGCAACACCCTGGAGGGCGTGATCGGCTACCGCGACATCGCCGACACCCAAGCGATGATCGACACCGCCAAGACCCACAAGCATGCCGTGGTCATCGGCGGTGGCCTGCTGGGCCTGGAAGCCGCCAATGGCTTGAAGCTGCGGGGCATGGACGTAACCGTGGTGCACCTGGGCGAATGGCTGCTGGAACGGCAACTGGACAAGACCAGCGGCCAATTGCTGCAGACCGCCCTGGAAAACCGTGGCCTGAAATTCCGCCTCAGCGAGCAGACCCAGGCCCTGCATGACGCCGGCAACGGTCGGGTCGGCTCGGTGCAGTTCAAGAACGGCGACATCATCCCCGCCGACCTGGTGGTGATGGCCGCCGGCATCCGCCCCAACACCGAGCTGGCGGAAAAATCCGGCATCCCATGCAACCGCGGGATCCTGGTCAACGACACCATGCAAACCTACGACCCGCGCATCTACGCCATCGGTGAATGCGCCAACCATCGCGGCACCGCCTACGGTTTGGTCGCACCGCTGTTCGAACAGGCCAAGGTCTGCGCCAACCACCTCGCACAACTGGGTTTCGCCACTTACAAGGGCTCGGTCACATCGACCAAACTCAAAGTCACCGGCATCGACCTGTTCTCCGCCGGGGACTTCATGGGCGGTGAAGGCACCGAGACCATCACCCTTTCCGACCCCATCGGCGGCGTCTACAAAAAGCTGGTGATCAAGGACGACGTGCTGGTCGGTGCCTGCCTGTACGGCGATACCGCGGACGGCGGCTGGTACTTCCGCCAGATCCGTGAAAACCACGGCATCAGCGAGATCCGCGATCACCTGATGTTTGGCGAGAACGCTTTGGGCGACGTCGGCCACCAAGGCCAGGATAAAGCCATGAGCATGGCCGACAGCGCTGAAGTCTGCGGCTGCAACGGCGTGTGCAAGGGCACCATTGTCAAGGCGATCCAGGAACACGGGCTGTTCAGCGTCGATGACGTGAAGAAACACACCAAAGCCGCCAGCTCCTGCGGTTCCTGCGCCGGCCTGGTGGAGCAGATCCTGATCAACACCGTGGGTGGCGCGGCGGACGTCAAACCGAAAAGCGAAAAAGCCATCTGCGGTTGCAGCGACCTCAACCACGGCCAGATCCGCCAGGCGATCCGCGACCAGCACCTGCTGACCATCGCCGGGGCCATGAGCTACCTGAACTGGCGCACCCCGAACGGCTGCGCCACCTGCCGCCCGGCGCTGAACTACTACCTGATCTCCACCTGGCCCGGCGAAGCCCAGGACGACCCGCAGTCGCGCCTGATCAACGAACGCGCCCACGCCAACATCCAGAAAGACGGCACCTACTCGGTCGTCCCGCGGATGTGGGGCGGCGTGACCAATCCTTCGGAACTGCGGCGTATCGCCGACGTGGCCGACAAGTACAACGTGCCCATGGTCAAGGTCACTGGCGGGCAGCGTATCGATTTGCTGGGGATCAAGAAGCAGGACCTGCCCGGCGTCTGGAAAGACCTCGACATGCCGTCCGGCCACGCCTACGGCAAATCCATCCGCACCGTGAAGACTTGCGTGGGCAGCGAGTTCTGCCGCTTCGGCACGCAGAACTCCACTCAACTGGGCATCGAGCTGGAACACGACCTGTTCAACATGTGGTCGCCCCACAAGGTGAAGCTGGCCGTCTCCGGTTGCCCACGCAACTGTTCGGAAGCCGGCATCAAGGACGTCGGCATTATCGGCGTCGACTCCGGCTGGGAGATGTACATCGGGGGCAACGGCGGGATCAAGACCGAAGTCGCCGAGTTTTTCGTCAAGCTCAAGACCGCTGAGGAAGTGCGTGAATACAACGGCGCCTTCCTGCAGTTGTACCGCGAGGAAGCCTTCTATCTCGAACGCACTGTGCATTACATGCAGCGGGTTGGCATGGAGCACATCAAGAAGGCCGTGCTGGAAGACCCCGAGCGGCGCAAGGCCCTTCACGAACGCCTGAAGTTTTCCCTGTCGCTGGAGCAGGACCCTTGGAAGCAACGCCTGGAACAGCCTCAGTTGAAGAAAGAGTTCGAGGTCATCCCCGTGAAAAACCTGGAGGTGCCGGCATGAACTGGTTGGATATCTGCGCACTGGAAGAGATCAACATCCTGGGTTCGCGCATCATCAATGGCCCCAAAGGCGATATCGCGATTTTCCGCACCAGCGACGATGAAGTGTTCGCCCTTGATGACCGTTGCCCGCACAAGGGCGGCCCGTTGTCCCAAGGCCTGGTTTACGGCAAACGCGTGGCCTGCCCGCTGCACAACTGGCAGATCGACCTGGAAAGCGGCCAGGCCCAAGCCCCCGACGTGGGCTGCGCCCATCATCATTCGGCCCGGGTCGAAAACGGCCGGGTGCAGTTGGCCCTGCGGGACGCAAGCTGATGAACCGCCAGACCACGGCCTCGACCTGCTGTTATTGCGGGGTCGGTTGCGGCGTGCTGATCGAGCATGACGACGAGCGCATTCTCGGCGTCAGTGGCGATCCCGCCCATCCGGCCAACTTCGGCAAACTGTGCAGCAAGGGTTCCACCCTGCACCTGACCGGCGACCTCGCCGCCCGCGCCCTATACCCGGAGCTGCGCCTGGGCAAAAGCCTGGCCCGGGCCCGCACCGATTGGGACAGCGCCCTGGATCACGCCGCCAGTGTCTTCGCCAAGACCCTAGCCGAGCATGGCCCCGACAGCGTGGCGTTCTACATCTCCGGACAACTGCTGACCGAGGATTACTACGCTTTCAACAAACTCGCCCGGGCGTTGGTGGGCACCAACAACATCGACAGCAATTCCCGGCTGTGCATGTCCTCCGCCGTGGTGGGCTACAAACGCAGCCTCGGCGCCGACGCCCCGCCCTGCAGCTATGAAGACCTGGAGCTGAGCGACTGCGTGATGATCGTCGGCAGTAACATGGCCTACGCCCATCCCATCCTCTTTCGCCGCCTCGAAGAGGCCAAATCCCGCCGGCCGCAGATGAAAATCATCGTCATCGATCCCCGGCGCACCGACACCTGCGACCTGGCGGACCTGCACCTGGCGATCCTGCCGGGCACCGATGTCGCCTTGTTCCATGGGATTTTGCACCTGCTGCTGTGGGAAGACTGGGTCGACCGCGCCTTCATCAAGGCCCACACCGAAGGTTTGGCGGACCTGAAGAACCTGGTACGCGACTACACCCCAGCGATGGTCGCCCAGTTGTGCGGCATCAGCGTCGAACAACTGCACCAGTGCGCCGAATGGGTCGGTACCTCGCCGAGTTTCCTGTCGTTGTGGTGCATGGGTCTGAACCAATCCACCGCTGGCAGCGCCAAGAACAGCGCACTGATCAACCTGCACCTGGCCACCGGGCAAATCGGCCGGCCGGGTGCTGGCCCCTTCTCTCTGACCGGCCAACCCAATGCCATGGGCGGACGGGAAACCGGCAGCCTGTCGAACCTGTTGCCGGGTCACCGCGAAGCCGCCAACCCGGAGCATCGCGCCGACGTCGCCCGTTACTGGGGGGTCGAGCAATTGCCCGCCACCACCGGCTTGAGCGCCATCGAGCTGTTCGAGCAGGTGCGCAGCGGCAAGATCAAGGCCTTGTGGATCGCCTGCACCAACCCGGCCCAATCGATGCCGGACCAGACAGCGGTACGCGAGGCCCTGCAAGCCTGCCCGTTCGTGGTGTTGCAGGAAGCCTTCCGGACCACCGAAACCGCCGCCTTTGCCGACCTGCTGCTGCCGGCAGCCAGTTGGGGCGAGAAAGAAGGCTCGGTGACCAACTCCGAACGGCGTATTTCCCACGTCCGTCGGGCCATCGGCGCACCGGGTGAAGCACGGCCGGACTGGGCGATCACAGTGGATTTCGCACAACGCCTGGAGAAACGTCTGCGCCCAGGCCAACCCAGCCTGTTCGCCTTCGACACCCCGGCCCAACTGTTCGATGAATACAAGCAACTGACCCGTGGCCGCGACCTGGACTTGTCCGGCATCAGCCATGCCCTGATCGACCGGCTCGGCCCTCAGCAGTGGCCCTTCCCGGATGGCGCCACGGTCGGAACGACGCGCCTGTACGTGGACGGGATTTTCCCGACCGACAGTGGCCGAGCGCGCTTCGTGGCCGATCCCTATCGCGCCGCCCAGGAACTGCGTGACGCCCGCTACCCATTGACCCTCAACACTGGCCGCTTGCGTGACCAGTGGCACGGCATGAGCCGCACCGGTACCGCCGCGCAGCTGTTTGGTCATGTGAACGAAGCCGTACTCAGCCTGCATCCCGATGAACTGCAGCGGCATCGCTTGCAAGCGGGCGACCTGGTCAGCCTCAAGAGCCGTCGCGGCAGCGTGATCGTGGCCGTGGACAGCGACGACAGCGTGCGCCCCGGCCAGGCGTTCCTGCCCATGCACTGGGGGGATCGATTTCTCAAGGGCGGCGTGAATACCCTGACTCAACCGGCTTTCGACCCCTTGTCGAAACAACCGGAACTCAAGCACAGCGGCGTGCGCCTGGAGCCGGTGAACCTGCCTTGGCAGCTTTTCGCCTTGATCGAAGGCGACGTTCAACAGCATCTGGAAGCGCTGCGCCCCCTGTGCGAGGCGTTTTCCTACGTCAGCCTGAGCTTGACCGGCCGTGAACGTCCCGCGTTGCTGATTCGCGCTGCCAGCGCCGTCGCGCCCGAACCGCAACTGCTCCAGGCCATCGACGAGCAATTGGGCCTGATCGACGGGCCGGTGCTGGCCTATGACGACCCGCGCCGCGCCATCGGCAAACGGGTGCGCATCGAAAACGGCCGCATCACCGCCATTCGCCTGGCCGGCGAAACCCTGGCACGCCACTGGCTGCAGAACCTGTGGCTGGAAGGGCGTGCCGATGAACAACTGCGGCGCTGGCTGCTGGCACCTTTGAGCGCGCCGCCGGGCAATGTTGGCGCCGCAACGGGTGGCAGCAAAACGCTGTGCAACTGCATGAACGTCAGCCAGCGTGCGATCTGCGCAGGCATTGAACGTGGCCTGGACTTGCAGGGGCTTAAACAGGAACTGGGCTGTGGCACGCAATGCGGCTCTTGCGTACCGGAAATCAAACGCCTGCTGGTTGCCACTGCGCAACCGCTGGCGGCTATCTCGTGAGGAAAACACTATGAACGCAAAAGTCTGGCTGGTGGGTGCAGGTCCCGGTGACCCCGAATTGCTGACCCTCAAAGCCGTGCGCGCCTTGGGCGAGGCCGACGTGGTGTTGATCGACGACCTGGTCAATGCCGCAGTGCTGGAACACTGCCCCGCTGCGCGCATCATTGCCGTGGGCAAGCGCGGCGGCTGCCGTTCCACCCCCCAGGCCTTCATTCATCGGCTGATGCTGCGTTATGCCCGCCAGGGCAAATGCGTGGTGCGCCTCAAGGGCGGCGACCCGTGCATCTTCGGCCGCGGCGGCGAAGAGGCGCAGTGGTTGCGCGAGCATGGCGTCGAGGTGGAGCTGGTCAACGGCATCACCGCCGGCCTCGCGGGGGCGACCCAGTGCGATATTCCACTGACCCTGCGCGGGATTGCCCGGGGCGTGACCCTCGTCACGGCCCACACCCAGGACGGCAGCCGCCTGAACTGGCATGCCTTGGCCCAAAGCGGCACGACGCTGGTGGTGTACATGGGCGTGGCGAAACTGAGCGAGATCCGTGAGCAGTTGCTGGCCGGTGGCCTGGCGGCGAACACGCCCGTGGCCATGATCGAAAACGCCTCCCTGCCCCACCAGCGTGATTGCCGCAGCGACCTGGCCTCGATGGAAGCCGATGCCAGCGCCTTCCAGCTCAAGAGCCCGGCGATCCTGGTGATCGGTGCGGTGGCCGGTGCTGCCGAACTCACCGCGTCACAGCCTGCGTGGGTTCAGGCTTCGGCGCTGTAACCAACAGCACCCAACCTAATGTGAGAGCGAGCTTGCTCGCGATAGCGGTGGGTCAGCAGCATCAATACTGGCTGACATACCGCTATCGCGAGCAAGCTCGCTCCCACAGGTGTTGTGTTTAACCAACTGTTTGCGGCAACCCCCCCCTCATTTTCATAAATCCCAGGCAAAGAAAAGCCCGGCCTAGGCCGGGCTTTTCCAAAGCTGCGGGCTAATTACTTAGCTTGAGCTTCAACCTGCGCTTCTACGCGACGGTTAACTGCACGACCAGCATCAGTAGCGTTGTCGGCAACTGGGCGGGTTTCACCGTAGCCAACAGACTGAACGCGGGACGATTCAACACCGTACTGGTTGGTCAGAACTTGCTTAACGGCGTTTGCACGACGCTCAGACAGCTTCTGGTTGTAAGCGTCAGGACCGACGGAGTCAGTGTGACCTTCAACAGTAGTGGTGGTGGATGGGTACTGCTTCATGAAGTCAGCCAGGTTCTTGATGTCGCCGTAGCTGTTAGGCTTGACGACCGACTTGTCGAAGTCGAACTTGACGTCCAGCTCAACACGAACGACTTCGGCAACTGCTGGGCAGCCATCAGCGTCAACAGTTACGTTGGCTGGGGTGTCAGGGCACTTGTCGACGTTGTCGCAGACGCCATCGTTGTCGCTGTCGGAGCAGACTTCAGCCGGAGCTGGAACTGGAGCAGCAGCAGGCTTGGAGCCGCCACCGAAGTTCACACCGATACCAACGCTTGGCGCCCACTCGGTGTCGCCCTGGTCGATGTTGTACTGAGCTTCAACGCCGGCACGGGCGTAGAAGTTCTCGGTGAAATACAGCTTGGCGCCGCCACCAACGTTGGCGAAGGTAGAACGGTTACGACCGTTGCTGCCATTCTGGTCGATGCTCTGGTCGGAGAAACCGGCCGAAACGTAAGGACGCAGCATGTCGCCTGGGTTGTTGAAGTGGTACAGAGCGTCCAGAGCGGTGTTGGCGCCCTTGACGTTAGTGCCGTCGTCGGTACGTGCGTTGTGCACTTCGTCATAGGCCAGACGCAGTTCAACGTCGTCGGTCAGAAAGTAACCAACCGAACCGCCGAACAGGTTGCCGTTGTTCTTGAAGTTACGAGCGCTGTCGAATTGTTCTTTCTTGGCGAAGCCTTCGATTTCAACTGCGCCTTGGCCTTGTGCCAGAGCGCCGAACGAAGTGGCAGCAATCAAAGAACCAATGGCAAAGCCCAAGGTGTTTTTCAGTTTCATCCGTTAAATCCCCATCTGGTGATTGTGAAGCAGTCCCGCAAACCGGGGGACAACTCGGCGGCAAGTCTATCAGAACTTGCCTACGCGTAAGAGATATTTGCGCCGAACTAAGTTTCAGCAATGCCCGCAAATTTCTCACGCAATTTGTCAAGAGCGCGCTTGTAACGCATTTTTGTCGCGCTCAAACCCATGTGCATTATGTCTGCGATCTCCTGGAATTCCAGCTCTGCGACAAATCGTAGCACCAGAATCTCCCGGTCGATCGGGTTTACATAGACCAGCCAGCGATCGAGCCCACCCTTTTCCTCGGGCTTGGGCGCCTTATCTTCCGACGCTTCCTCGAGAGGATCCAGGCTCAACGCGTCCATCAAGCGACGCTTTCGCCGTTCCTTGCGATACTGCGTGATGCATTCGTTGTACGTGATGCTGTAGAGCCAGGTCTTGAACTTCGATTTCCCCTCGAAGTTCTTCAGGCCATACAGCACCTTCAACATCACCTCCTGACAGACATCGTCAGCATCACGATCGTTCCCGAGATAACGCGCACAAACGTTAAATAAAGTTCTCTGGTAGCGACGCATCAACTCTTCATAGGCGCGTGTTACGTGGAACAGCTCCGTATGCGCGCGCGCGACCAACTCCTCATCGGAGAGATCACGGGGGTCGTAGCGCGTGGATAGCGATTGGGGTTTGTTCAAAACAAGTCGGGCCGACAGTCTAGGTCAATGTGCGCCGCAGCCTGTGTTATCAGGCATTTCGCGGCGGCATACATTAGCAGGATTTGCCGGGTTAGCGGCTACTCACATGCTGTTCCAGCAGGATCCGATTGGAAAGCGACACCAACTCGCCCTCCTCGGTCAGCAATGTGGTTTTCACCGTGCCGATCTCCTCGATCTGGCCTTCGACCTCGCCAACACGCACTTGTTGCCCAACCTCATACAATTCACGCACATAGATTCCCGCAAGAATCTGACCGGCGATTTCCCGGCTTCCCAATCCCATTGCCAGCGCAACCGCCAGACCAACGGTAATCAATACGATCACGATCACGTGGTTGAGCAGGTCGGTCTTGACCTCCAACTGGCTGATCGCCACCGAAATACTGATGATAATCACCAGGCCCTGGGCGATACGCCCCACGCCAGCGGCATAGTCCAGCCCGACGCCTTCGGCCGCCCCGCGTACCAGCCCATTGGCCAGTTGGGCCAGCAGGACACCCACCAACAACACCAGCGCGGCACCAAAAACCTTCGGCAAATACAATGCAAGCATATCGAGCGTAGCTGAAACTCGCTCAAGGCCAAGGGATTCTGCTGCGGAAACCAGGAAAATCAACAATACGAACCAATAAACGATCTTGCCGACCAGGGTCGAGATCGGCACCTGGATGCCGCCACGGGACAGCAACTTGGTCAGGCCGGTGCCCCCCATCAGGCGATCGAGACCCAGTTTGGCGAGCAACTTGGACAGCAGCGTATCCAGCAGCTTGGCCACGACAAAACCCAGCAACAGCACCACCAGAGCCCCAAAGAGGTTCGGGATGAAGTTGGCTACCTTGGTCCACAATGCAGTCATTGCCGTGACGAGGCTCTGGGTCCAGAGATCAAGTTCCATATTCAATCAGCCTTATCAGCGGTGCGAGTAACAGGTTTACGGCGGGAAACCGGCGAGACATGGGCCGATCCGTTATTCAGGGCGATCATCAGCGCGGGCAACCAGCGGCCCAGCAGGCTGAACAGATCGCCCGCGCCGACCTGGCGGTTGGCGGTTTTCAGTACACGTCCCAGGCATGCATCGTCGTCCCGGCTGGACGGCGAAGCCTTGAGCATGTCGCGCAAAGACTGTTCAAACGGATCGTGCATACGCACCTCTCGTGATGTCTGTGGAAGACGCGATCAAATTTCGTCGGGTCACATGAAACCCCTGTCATACCCAGCGCAAACGACGGAACAACCACCACTGCCCCAGTGCCACGCAGATCATCAGCAGGCACGCAACCATGAAACCGTAGGGGCTTTCGGAAAACGGAATACCGCCGACGTTAATACCCAACAGGCCGGTGAGAAAACTCATCGGCAGGAAAATCCCGGTGATGATGCCGAAGCGGTACATGGTGCGGTTCATGCGTACCGAAAGGCGCCGGTCTTCGGCCTCCAGCACAAGCCCCACGCGCTCTCGAGTCAATTCCAGCTCCTCGAGGTAACGGGTCAGGCTGTTGTTCAATTCGTTCCAATAGTCGCCGTCGTCATCGCAAAACCAGGGCAGCTTGAGCCGTGTCATCTGGCCGAAGATGTCCCGCTGTGGCGCCAGGAATCGCTTGAGTGCGGCAGCCCTTCGACGGATGTGCAAAATGGCGTCGTGCTCGGGGGTATACCGTTCGTCGGTATCAAGCTTTTCTTCCTCGCCATCGACGATTTCGGAGAGGCAAGTGACCAGGTCCTGCACCTTGTTGGTGAGGTATTGCGCCATGTAAAGGATGAGTTCGGAGGCCGTTTTCGGCCCCTTGCCCTCGGCCAGTTGCGCCAACAGTTCATCGGTGGCGCGCAACGGACGCAGGCGCAGGGAGATCACTCGCTGGGCGGACGCGAAGATCCGTACCGACACCATGTCCTCTGGCTCGGCACCCGGGTTGAGGTTGATCCCCCGCAGGAACAGCAGCAGCTCGGCATTGGGCAACGGCAACAAGCGCGGCCGGGTGTTCTCTTCGAGCAGCAGGTCGCAGTTGAATTCGCTCAGGCCGCTGGATTTACGCAGCCAGGTGTGGGTTTGCGGATGACTGCGATCCCAGTGCAGCCACAGGCTTTCGTGGGCCTGCAGCTGCAAATCGTCGAGTTCGGTCCGGGCTATGGAACGCGCGCCGCCTTTACCGTCCAGCACCAGGGCATGCACCAGCCCCCATTGCGCGTTTTCTTCCTCGAACATCCTCATCCCTTATGGCTGTGGCACTTCATTCAGGCATTTTCAGCGGGCTTGGCGAAACGATCACGCCGTTGTTGTCGGCATAGACATACTCGCCCGGGCGGAACGTCACGCCGGCAAAGGTCACCGCCACATTGAGCTCGCCGACACCACGCCGGTCGGTCTTCATCGGATGGCTGGCCAGGGCCTGGACCCCGAGGTCGGTCTGGGCGATGACGTCGACGTCGCGGATGCAACCGTAGATCACCAGCCCTTCCCAGCCATTTTTCGCGGCTTTTTCCGCCAGCATGTCCCCCAGCAGTGCCCGGCGCAGGGAACCGCCGCCGTCGACCACCAGCACCTTGCCGTTGCCCTTGAGTTCAACCTGCTCCTTGACCCGCGAGTTGTCCTCGAAGCACTTGATGGTCACGATTTCGCCGCCGAAGGAATCGCGGCCACCGAAATTGCTGAACATCGGTTCCAACACCTGCACCAGTTCCGGGTAGGCGTCGCACAGGTCGGGCGTGAGGTAATGGTTCATCGAACAACTCCTGAAGGCTGGAACGTCAGACTGAATGAGCAACCGTTTGTGACTGGAACTGCTTGAAGCGTCATATCTTAGCCGCAAGCCGACCAGAGCGAAATGCCCTTGTCAGAGCCTTCGCCTCAAACCGCCTCGGCCAACTGGGGCTGCCCTGCCACCAGGGAGGCCTGTTGATCCTCGAGCCAACGCGCCACCAACGGCCAGACCTCAAGGTGAGCGGCCTTGCTGACCAGCATCTCCACATGTCCGAAATCATCGGTAAAACCCTGTCCCCGGCCCAGGCAGACAAACTGCTTGTGCACCGAGCCGATCTGATCGAAAAGTTTGCGGCAAGCCCAGGTCGGGTCCTGGTGATCACCCGCGGCACTCACCGCCAGCACAGGCAACTGGACATCGGCCAACCCGGCCCACCAGTTCTTCTCGGCATCGCCGAAACGTCCGAACAAACCGTACCAACGCATGCTTTCCAGGGCCAGGCCGATGGGCTCGTCCTCGGGGCCGCGCTTGAGCCTTGCGCCGGACAACTGGGCAAAGCGCTTGAGAATGAAGCGGCCACTCCATTCCACCGGAGGGATCTTCAGCGGCCAGTAGGTGCGGCTGACCTGGGTGCCGAAAAATGCCGCCGACGCCACGGCAGGCTCGCCCAGGTAGTGGCCGCCCAAGGCTGCCGCCAGGGTAATTCCCCCCAGGGAGTGGCCGATCCAATGGGGCACCTGCCCGCTCTGCTCACGCACGAAGGCGCCAATGGCCGGCAAGTCATAGCGGGCGTAGTCGGCCACCCGATTGTGGCGGTAGCCCTGGTTACGCTGAGATAGGCCATGGCCGCGCATCTCGGGGATCCACACGTCGAATCCCAGGCGTGCCAGGTACGCCCCCAGGCCCAAACCCTTGGACGAATACCAGAAGCGTCGGTTGGAAAAGCTGCCGTGCAACAAGATCACGGGAACGCCACGGGTTTCGGTGGCGTCGGCCATGCCCAGCCGGGTGACGGCCAGTTCGACGCTGTAGTCCGGGCTGTTGCCGGGTTTCAAGCGATAGACATCTTCGCTCAGATCACCGCGCCGCTCGGCGCTGATCAGGGCGACAGGAAATAGATTGCTGCTGCTTTGCATAATGCTCTTGCACAAAAAAAGACGACTGTGGGAGCGAGCTCGCTCGCGATTGCGGTTGATCAGCAAAATAATCTTGGCTGACACTCCGCTATTGCGAACAAGCTCGCTCCCACAAAGGTTACCCGGCTTACATTACCGGTGGGACCCCTTCACTCGATCAGCCCGCTGCCTGACCCTCAGCCAGGAAGAACCAGGTTTCCAGCACGGAGTCGGGGTTCAACGAAACGCTTTCGATGCCCTGCTCCATCAGCCACTTGGCCAGGTCCGGGTGGTCCGAAGGACCCTGGCCACAGATGCCGATGTACTTGCCAGCCTTGTTGCAGGCGGCGATGGCATTGGCCAGCAGTTTCTTGACCGCCGGGTTCCGCTCGTCGAACAGGTGGGCGATGATCCCGGAATCGCGGTCCAGGCCCAGGGTCAGCTGGGTCAGGTCGTTGGAACCGATGGAGAAACCGTCGAAGAACTCGAGGAACTCTTCAGCCAGGATGGCGTTGGACGGCAGTTCGCACATCATGATCACGCGCAGGCCATTGCCGCCACGGGCCAGGCCGTTTTCCGCCAGCAGGTCGACGACCTGGCTCGCTTCACCCAGGGTCCGCACGAACGGCACCATGATCTCGACGTTGGTCAGGCCCATCTCGTTGCGCACGCGCTTGAGGGCGCGGCACTCGAGTTCGAAGCAGTCTCGGAACGATTCGCTGATGTAGCGCGACGCACCACGGAAGCCCAGCATCGGGTTCTCTTCTTCCGGCTCGTAGAGCTTGCCGCCGATCAGGTTGGCGTATTCGTTGGACTTGAAGTCCGACAGGCGCACGATGACCTTTTTCGGCCAGAACGCCGCCGCCAGGGTGCTGATGCCTTCCACCAGTTTCTCGACGTAGAAACCGACTGGATCGTTGTAGCCGGCAATGCGCTTGTCGACGCTGTCTTTGATTTCCTGAGGCAGGCCGTCGTAGTTCAGCAGTGCCTTGGGGTGCACACCGATCATGCGGTTGATGATGAACTCCAGGCGGGCCAGGCCCACACCGGCGTTCGGCAACTGTGCGAAGTCGAAGGCGCGGTCCGGGTTACCGACGTTCATCATGATCTTGAACGGCAGCTCCGGCATGGCGTCCACGGAGTTCTTCTTGATGTCGAAGCCCAGTTCGCCCTCGAAGATGTAGCCGGTGTCGCCTTCGGCGCAGGAAACGGTCACGCCCTGGCCGTCCTTGAGCAGTTGGGTGGCGTTGCCGCAGCCCACCACTGCCGGGATCCCCAGTTCACGGGCGATGATCGCCGCGTGGCAGGTACGCCCGCCGCGGTTGGTGACGATGGCGCTGGCGCGCTTCATCACCGGTTCCCAGTCCGGGTCGGTCATGTCGGAGACCAGTACGTCGCCGGCCTGGACCTTGTCCATCTCCGAGACGTCCTTGATGATCCGCACCTTACCCGCGCCGATGCGCTGGCCAATGGCCCGGCCTTCCACCAGCACGGTGCCGGTTTCCTTGAGCAGGTAGCGCTCCATGACGTTGGCCTGGGTGCGGCTTTTCACGGTTTCCGGACGGGCCTGCACGATATACAGCTTGCCGTCGTCACCGTCCTTGGCCCACTCGATGTCCATCGGACACTTGTAGTGCTGCTCGATGATCATTGCCTGCTTGGCCAGCTCGCTGACCTCGGCATCGCTCAGGCAGAAGCGCGCGCGCTCGGCCTTGTCCACGTCGACGGTCTTCACCGAGCGACCGGCCTTGGCTTCGTCGCCGTAGATCATCTTGATGGCCTTGCTGCCCAGGTTGCGGCGCAGGATGGCCGGACGACCGGCTTGCAGCGTGCCCTTGTGAACGTAGAACTCATCCGGGTTCACCGCGCCCTGCACGACGGTTTCACCCAGGCCGTAGGCGCCGGTGATGAACACCACGTCACGGAAGCCGGACTCGGTGTCGAGGGTGAACATCACGCCGGCGGTGCCGGTTTCGGAGCGGACCATGCGCTGCACACCGGCGGACAGGGCGACCAGCTTGTGGTCGAAGCCCTGGTGCACGCGGTAGGAAATGGCACGGTCGTTGAAAAGGGAGGCGAAGACTTCCTTGGCGGCACGAATGACGTTTTCCACGCCACGGATGTTCAGGAAGGTTTCCTGCTGGCCGGCGAAGGAGGCATCCGGCAAGTCTTCGGCGGTAGCCGAGGAACGCACGGCGACGGCGATATCGGGATTGCCTTCGGACAGTTTGGCGAAAGCGGTGCGGATCTCGGCGTTCAGTTTCTCGGGAAACTCGGCTTCCATGATCCATTGACGGATCTGGGCACCGGTCTTGGCCAGGGCGTTGACGTCATCGACGTCCAGGGCATCGAGCGCATCGTGGATCTGCTTGTTCAGGCCGCTCAGTTCCAGGAAATCACGATAAGCCTGGGCGGTCGTGGCGAAGCCACCTGGCACCGATACGCCGGCACCGGCGAGGTTGCTGATCATCTCGCCCAGGGATGCGTTCTTGCCCCCCACATGCTCCACATCATGGACGCCGAGCTTATCGAGGGAAACTACGTACTCTACCAAGGTGATCTCTCCACTAACTGTGTTGGAAAAGCTCAAGGCACCGGCGGCTCCAGGGGAGCGCCTGCCGGCGATATGGCCTGGACCTGGAAAATAAGTGAGAATGCTGGCCACTGGCGGCCGGCAAATCGCGCCTATCATATCCAAGAATCGTCACTAGCTCACTAGCTTAAGGCCCAAGGCGCAAATGAAACGATCTGCTTTCTTTATCTCCGACGGCACCGGCATCACGGCCGAAACGCTAGGCCAAAGCCTGTTGGCACAGTTCGAAAACATTACCTTCGCCAAGATGACACGTCCTTACATAGACAGCGTCGACAAGGCGCGGGCCATGGTACAGCAAATCAATAAAGCCGCCGAAACCGACGGTTTCCGCCCGATCATCTTCGATACCATCGTCAATCAGGACATCCGTGAGATTCTCGCAACGTCCAATGGTTTCATGATCGACATTTTTTCCACCTTCCTGGCGCCCCTGGAACAGGAGCTGAGCGAGCACTCTTCCTACTCGGTCGGCAAGTCCCATTCCATTGGCCACAACTCCAACTACATGGAGCGGATCGAGGCGGTCAACTTCGCGCTGGACAACGATGACGGCGCCCGCACGCATTATTACGACAAGGCCGACCTGATCCTAGTGGGCGTGTCGCGTTGTGGTAAGACACCGACGTGCCTGTACATGGCGATGCAATTCGGCATCCGCGCGGCCAACTATCCGCTGACCGAAGACGACATGGAGCGCCTGCAACTGCCCAGCGCCCTGCGTGCCCACCAGCACAAGCTGTTCGGCCTGACCATCGACCCGGACCGCCTCACGGCGATCCGCAACGAGCGCAAGCCCAACAGTCGCTATTCAAGCTACGCCCAGTGCGAGTTCGAAGTGCGCGAGGTGGAAAACCTGTTCCGGCGGGAGAACATTCCCCATATCAACTCCACGCATTTTTCCGTGGAGGAGATATCGGCGAAGATCCTGGTGGAGAAAGGGGTGGAGCGGCGGTTCAAATAACCAGAAGGTATGCCGGAAAACCTGTGGGAGCGAGCTTGCTCGCGATTGCGGAGTGTCAGCCAACATTGATCTTGCTGACCCACAGCAATCGCGAGCAAGCTCGCTCCCACAAGGGATAGGAACTCTTCCGGCCTAGGGTTTCAACCGCTCAACCAACGCCTGCCCCACCGCCAGCGCCGAGGCCGGATTCTGGCCGGTGATCAATTCCCGATCCTCCACCACATGGGCAGTCCACGGCGTGGTGTTGCTGCTGTACTGCCCGCCAGCCTGCTGCAACGCGGTCTGTGGATAGAATTTCATGCTCCCGCCGCCCAGCAGCCCCTTGGCCAACTCTTCTTCCTGATTGCTGATTACCGTCATCCTGTACCCGGCGTAGATCCAGTCGGCCTTGGCCGAGGCCTGGCCTTTGGTAGTCAACTGGCCAACGAAGCCCTTGGCGTCAGGCAGGGTCGACAGCAACGCGATCGGCCCGTGGCAGACCAGCGCGGTGGTCTTGCCCTTGTCATGGAAATGCGTCAATACCCGCCCCAGCGGTGCGCTCGTGAGCAAATCCTGCATGGGCGCATGCCCGCCGGGAATGTACAGGGCATCGAACTGTTCCAGACCGATCTGCTCGACACGGGCCAGGCTGATCACCGGTGAGTCCTTGGCCGAAGTGATGTTCAGTTGAGCCAGCAACGCCTGGTAGCGCTCCAGCTCCGCCGGATCATTGTTGAAGTACATCTTGTCCACCGAGGACCGGTCCAGCGTCGGCGCCCTGCCCTCCGGGGTGGCGAACGTCACGTGGTGACCGGCATCCAGCAACAGCTTCACCGGTTGCAGCAATTCGTTGAGGTAAAACCCGGTGGAAAAGACCTTGCCCTTGTTCAGATCCAGATGATCGGAATCCGACAGGACCACCAGCACGTTATCGGCATGGGCCGCGACGCCAATACCCGCCAGAACAACAGACGTTGCCAAGGTCGTGAGCTTTTTCATGATGACTCCAGGATGTTTCGATAAAAGATGCGCTCACTGTATTGATGCGTTCACCGGCGATAAACTGGCGTACCGGAACATCACTTGGCCCCTGGAGGCAACAATGGCCCGTCGATTCGATTATCTGGCCGACGTGGAAGCCTTCGTCACGGTCGTGGAAAAAGGCACGCTCAGCGCCGGTGCCGTGGCGCTGAGCACCACGCCTTCGGTCCTGAGCCGCGCCATCTCCCGCCTCGAAGCCCGGCTCGGGGTGCAACTGTTGCGACGCACGACCCGGCGGCTGAACCTGACCGATGCCGGCACGTTGTACCTGGAACAGTCGCGCTCGGCCTTTGCCCTGATTGACGACGCCGAGCGGCGAATCCAGGGCCAGGACGGTGTCTTGACCGGTCGCGTGCGCTTGAGCGTGCCGACCACCTACGGTCATTACCGCCTGCCATCGCTGCTGTCGCGTTTCGCCGAGGCTTACCCGCAAGTTCGGGTCGAGCTGAGTATCACCAACCGCAACGTCGATCTAGTGGCCGAGGGGTATGACCTGGCGATCCGCCTTGGGCCGCTGCCGGACAGCGGCCTGGTCGGGCGCAAGCTCGAAGACGCCCGCCTTTGCCTGGTGGCCGGGCCGCATTACCTGGAGCGCGCCGGAATACCCCGGCACGTCGATGAACTGGCTGCCCACGCCTGCCTGCCCTTCGTAATGCCCAGCAGCGGACGCATCGCACCCTGGCTGTTTCGCGACAATCATGAAGACCGGGAATGGCTGCCGGCGGGCAATGTGCAGGTGTCCGATGATGTATTGGGCATCGTGTCCCTGGCACAGGCCGGGATGGGGATCTGCCAAACCTATGAATTCATTGTCCGGGAGCGAATCGAGCGCGGGGAACTGGTGGCTTTGCTGGAGGACTTTGGCGGGCGCAGCCGGCCATTTTCAATCATCTACCCGCCCCATCGGCAATTGCCGGCGGCGGCACGGGCGTTGATTGATTTTTTGATCGAGCAATAGCGGGTGACGCCGGCCTGCCTCTGTGGGAGCGAGCTTGCTCGCGATTGCGAAGTGTCAGCCGGCATTAATGTTGCCGATCCATCGCTATCGCGAGCAAGCTCGCTCCCACAGTGGTTCTGATGTGACTGCAAGATTTGTATTCTCCCGCAGCCTTGCTGTGGAAAGCTTTCTTGCTGCCACAGGCTCTACATTTAGTGGGTCGCAGCCGCCTGCTCGTCCATTTTCTTGCGCAAGCTCAGCGGGCGCATGTCGGTCCAGACTTCTTCGATGTAGGCCAGGCACTCCTTCTTGAAGCCGCTTTTACCGACGGTACGCCAGCCCTCGGGGATGGCTTTGTAGTCTGGCCAGATCGAATATTGCTCTTCGTGGTTGACCACGACCTGAAAGACGATGTCCTCGCGGTCGAATACTGAAGTCATGGGTGTCTCTCCATCTTTGCTCGAGGTTCGCTGCGTCACATGCGCAGCCAGGATATGAAAGGAACGTACGGGGCCGGGTGAAAATTAGCTGTCTTTGACCGCCGCATGCAGGGCTCGCCCGAAAATCTCGGCGACCTGATCGATTTCGGCCCGGGTGATGATCAACGGTGGCAGGAACCGCACCACGCCGCCCTGGCGACCGCCGAGCTCCAGGATCAGCCCGCGCTTGAGGCATTCGCGTTGCAACCGTGGCGCCAGCTGGGCATGCACTGGCGGATGGCCCAGGGCGTCCGGCTTGCCCGCCGGGTCCACCAACTCGACACCGAGCATCAGCCCGCGACCACGGATATCGCCCAGTTGCGGGAAGTCCCGCTGCAGGATGTGCAGGTGCTCACTCAGGCGTTCGCCCATGGCGGCGGCGTGGGTCGGCAGGTCGTGCTCACGCAGGTAGCGCATGACCGCAGAGCCGGCAGCCATGGCCATCTGATTGCCACGGAAGGTCCCGGCGTGAGCACCCGGCAACCAGGTGTCGAGCCAGTCGCGGTAAACCACCACCGCCAGCGGCAGGCTGCCGCCAATGGCCTTGGACAACACCACCACGTCCGGGATGATCCCGGCATGCTCGAAGGCAAACATTTTGCCGGTGCGGCCGAAGCCGCTCTGGATTTCGTCGACGATCAACGCCACCCCTGCCTGCTCGGTGATCCGCCGCAAGCCGCGCAGCCAGTCCAGGTCGGCGGGTATGACTCCACCCTCGCCCTGCACCACTTCGACGATGACCGCCGCCGGCAATTGCACGCCGGCCTCCGGGTCGTTCAGCAGGTTTTCCAGGTAATGCAGGTTGGCCTTCACGCCCTCGACACCGCCCAACCCGAACGGGCAGCGGTAATCGTAGGGGTATGGCATGAACTGCACGCCGCTGCTGAGCAAGGCGCCCAAGGGTTTCTTCGGCCCCAGGCTGCCCATCAGGCTCAATGCTCCCTGACTCATGCCGTGATAACCACCCTGGAACGACAGCACGGTGCTGCGTCCGGTGGCGGTACGCACCAGCTTGAGGGCGGCTTCCACCGCGTCGGTACCGGTGGGGCCGCAGAACTGGATCTTCGCCTCGGCGGCCAGTTCCACCGGCAACAGGCCGAACAGGTCCTGGACGAAGCGGTCCTTGACCGGCGTGGTCAGGTCCAGGGTATGCAGCGGCAGCTCGTCGGCCAGCACCTGCTGGATCGCGTCGATCACCACCGGGTGGTTGTGCCCCAGCGCCAGCGTGCCGGCGCCGGCCAGGCAATCGATGAAGGTGCGGCCCTCGACATCCTCGACATACAACCCCTTGGCGCGCTTGAGAGCCAGGGGTATGCGCCGTGGATAGCTGCGGGCATTGGACTCCTGCCGACTCTGGCGAGCCAGTAGCGGCGACTCATTGAACTGGTAAAGCGTCTCGGCCGGCACGGGGCTGACCCGGGCCGGCTGTGCTTCGATAAGGCTGTTGGCGACTGACATCTCTCGACCCCGCAGTACGTAGTGACCCAAAACGACACACCGGGCAGGTGCGCATCCGGTCGGGGCGCACATGCAGGTTTCCTGTTGTGGAAACGCATCAGCTGCGGGGGGATTTACTCGCGGGCAGCACTTTCTCCTGTGGCGCGATCAGTGGCTTGTGCATCGCAATGGCCTTGACCCCGCCGATGGCGAAAGCGTCAGCGCTTTGCTCGAACCCCAGGTGTCGATAGAACGCCTGGCTGCTACGGGTGCTGTTGAGGCGCACCCGGGCCACCCCGCGCCCGCGCAGCCAGGCCTCGATGTCCCGCACCAGCGCCCGGCCGACACCCCGGCGGAAGGACTCCGGCTGTACGTAGCAGAAGGCGATCCGGCCACTGGCCGAGGCCATCGCGACACCCGCCGGCCGCCCCTGCAAACGTGCCAGGGTCAGCCGCAAGCGGGGATCGACCAGCCAGGGGCGGATATGCGCGAGGGTGTTGTTGCGTACCCAGGCGGCGACGACAGTGGGGTCGTTGCGATGTTCGGCGGCACACCCGACCCGGATGGAGCGTTCGGCGATCCGGCTGATGATGCCGGCATCGCTGGGCGTGGCCGTGCAGATTTCGATGAAGGTGTCCATGGCGCGGTTTTCCTCAGTCCTTGAGTCGAGCTGAAAAAAACATAGACCCGGTTAAGGCCGGGGCGCCAATGACAGGTCGTTACAGCAGATGTACGCAAATCCCTGGTATGGGAGCACAACGCTGTTCTTAGAACTTGCCTGAACCTGTGTGGCGAGGGGATTTATCCCCGCTGGCTGCGCAGCAGCCCTCGAGAAGACAACTCACTCAATCTGACACAGCCGGTTCGCAGCTTTTGGGGCTGCTGCGCAGCCCAGCGGGGATAAATCCCCTCGCCACAGGTTCATCCACTTAGCCGACCACTACCTGCACCGGCATGGTCAATTCGACCCGTAGCCCATCCGGGCGGCTGTCGAAATGCAGACCGCAACCGCAACGCTGGACGATGGCCTGGACGATCGCCAGCCCCAGCCCGCAGCCGGTGCTCTGGCCGTTGCGCCAGAAGCGTTGGGTCAAGTGCTGGATGTCGTCGGCGGCGATGCCAGGGCCATGGTCGCGGACCTGGAAACGCACGCGCTGGCCGATCATTTCCAGGCTCAGTTCCACATCGGTATCGTCCGGGGTATGGCGCAGGGCGTTATCCAGCAGGTTGCGCAAGGCGGCGATAGAGAGCACCGCCGGCATCTGCACCGGCGCGTCGGACACCCCAGGGGCCAAGTGCAATTTGATTCGCCTGGACTCACTGCTGGCCGCGTCCTGGATCGCCAGTCGCGCGACCTGCTCGGCGTTGCAGTGCACGCCATCGTCGAACGACAGGCTGCCTTCGACCCGAGCCAGCAGCAGCAACTGTTCGAGAGTGCGATGCATGCGGTCGGCGCCCTCCTCGGCCCGGGCCAGGGATTGGTCGCGGGCGGCGCCCTCGGTCATGCGCGCCACTTGCAGGTGCGTCTTGATGGCGGTCAACGGGCTGCGCAGCTCGTGGGCGGCGTCGCCGGTCAGCCGTCGCTCGCGCTCGATGGTCTTGCCGATGCGCTGGAACAGCTGGTTCTGGGTCTCCAGCAATGGACGCAACTCGCTGGGCAGCGGATGGATCTGCAAGGGCTCCAGGGAATCGGCATTGCGCCGCATCAGCGCATCGCGCATGCGATTGAGCGGCGCCAGGCCCTGGCCGATGCCCAGCCACAACAGGCACAGGCAACCGAGCAACGCCACGCCCACCGGTACCGAGGCGGCCAGCAATATCGACATGTTCAAGGCTTCGCGCTCGATCTGGCGGTCGGCGGTGGTGATGCGCAAGTCGCCTCGGGCCAGGGTGAAGCTGCGCCAGGGCGCACCGTCGATCATCTGGTCGTGGAAGCCCATTTTCTCGGCTTCCAGGGCCTGTTCCGGGGTGCCGTGGCTGCGGGCCAGAATCTCGCCGCGCAAGGAACTGACCTGACAGGCCATGCCACCGGGAACGCTCAATTGCTCGGAGCTCAAGTGTGTGCCGTCGCCCTTGCTGGGCAATGGCGGCATCTGTTCCAGCAACCCGGCAACCATCCGCGCCGAGGCCACCAGGCGCTGGTCGAGGGAGAACATCATCTGGTTGCGCAGATCACTGAGCATCCACGCCGCAGCCAAGGCCCAGATCAGGGCGAAGGCCGCGCCGAGGGTCAGGCTCAGGCGCAGTCGCAGGCTCATCACTTGGAGGGTTCTCCGCCGTCGGCCGGCCCCAGGCGATAGCCCAGGCCGCGCACGGTCTCGACAATGCCGTTACCCAGCTTGCGCCGCAGGTGATGGATATGGACGTTGAGGGCATTGCTTTCCAGCTCGTCGCTGAACCCGTAGACGCTGTCCTTGAGTTGCTCGGTGGACAGCACCCGGCCGCGACTGTGCAAGAGCGCCTGCAACAGCGATTGTTCGCGCCGGGACAGATCCACCGGCTGGCCGTCCAGGGTGGTTTCCCGGCTGCTGGGGTCGTAGGTCAGGCGACCGTGCTCGATCAGGTTGACGCTGCGCCCCGCCACGCGCCGCAGCAACGTGTGCAGGCGCGCCGCAAGCTCGCGCAGGTCGAAGGGTTTGAGCAGATAGTCATCAGCCCCGGCCTGCAAGCCGTCGACCCGGTCGGTCACCGAATCTCGGGCGGTGAGGATCAACACCGGCGTCTCCAGCCCTTGCTGGCGCAGTTGCCGGAGCAGCTTGAGACCGTCCTCATCGGGCAATCCCAGGTCCAGCACCATGACGTCGAACTCCGCCACGCCGACCATCGCCCGCGCCGCCGATGCGGTGGCCACGTGCTCGACCGTCAGGCCCTGCGCCGTGAG
Source organism: Pseudomonas sp. R151218B TE3479 (assembly GCF_053629195.1). Lineage (NCBI taxonomy): Bacteria > Pseudomonadati > Pseudomonadota > Gammaproteobacteria > Pseudomonadales > Pseudomonadaceae > Pseudomonas > Pseudomonas sp. R151218B TE3479. The sequence continues at coordinate 2,980,749 of NZ_JBRJHV010000001.1, read as the reverse complement.
GCCGGCAACGATCCCGCTGGCAATCAACTCATCGTCTTCGCAGACCAGTACGCGCATGGTAAGCCCCGTGGAAAAAGGTACATTAGGCCGCCGGCCGATTAAGCCGACATTATGCGACGAGTACGGCAAACATGGGCGATCATTACGGCCTGCCGGTCGCCGCCGGGTTAATCGACGGTTAATCGCCAGTCGCCATTGTGTTTTCCACTCGCTTCGTTCTAAGGCTTTATCCATGCGTCGATTGTTTTTGCTGTGGCTGTTCCTGATCTCGGGCCTGGCCCAGGCCGCCAATCCCTTCGAAACCAAACCCGATTTCCTGCCGGTGGAGAAGGCGTTCGTGTTGACCTCCGAACGCCTGGACTCCGGTGAGACGCAGCTGTTCTGGCAGATCGCCGATGGGTACTACCTGTATAAGCAGCGGCTCAAGTTCGATGGCCTGGCCGAGGCGCAGAAACCCAAGTTGCCGGAGGGCGAGGCCCACAGCGATGAGTTTTTCGGCGACCAGCAAGTCTATCGCCAGGCGCTGGAACTGAAGATTCCAGCCGATGCCACGGGCAAGATCAAGGTGGGCTTCCAGGGCTGTGCCGACGCCGGCCTGTGCTATCCACCCCAGACCCAGGTGATTGACCTGGGCGGCAGCGCACCGGCGGCAGCCATTGGCGAGGCGCCGGACCAGGCCTTGGCCAGCGGCCTGCAGCAACGGGCCTTGGGCTGGAGCTTGCTGGTGTTCTTCGGCCTGGGCCTGCTGCTGGCGTTCACCCCTTGTTCGCTGCCGATGCTGCCGATCCTGGCCGGGCTGGTGGTGGGCAGCGGCGCCGGGCCGAGACGCGGCCTGGCCTTGGCCGGCAGCTACGTGATCAGCATGGCCCTGGTGTATGCGGCCATGGGCGTGCTCGCCGCTCTGCTAGGGGCCAACCTCCAGGCACTGCTGCAACAACCGTGGCTGCTGGGCAGCTTCGCGGCCGTATTCGTGTTGCTGGCGCTGCCCATGTTCGGCTTCTTCGAATTGCAATTGCCGGCGGCGCTGCGTGATCGCCTGGAAAACGCCGGACGCCAGCGACGCGGTGGCAGCCTGGTGGGCGCCGGCGTGCTCGGCGCCCTGTCCGGCCTGTTGGTAGGCCCGTGCATGACCGCCCCGCTGGCCGGCGCCCTGCTGTATATCGCCCAGAGCGGCAATGCGCTGCACGGCGGGTTGATCCTGTTCACCATGGGCATCGGCATGGGCCTGCCACTGTTGCTCCTGGTGACCGTGGGCAACCGCTTCCTGCCCAAGCCCGGCGCCTGGATGAACCTGCTCAAGGGCGTGTTCGGCTTCCTGTTCCTGGGCACCGCACTGCTGATGATTCGCCCGATCATCGACGGCTCGCTGTGGATCGGACTGTGGGGCGTGCTGCTGTTGATCGCCGCCTACAGCGCCTGGCGCCAGACCGGAGGCTTCGGCCGCATGGCCTACCTCTGCGGCAGCGCTTCGTTGCTGTTCGGCCTGTGGGGCAGCCTGCTGGTGATTGGCGCAGCGGGCGGTGGCGATGATCTCTTCCAACCCCTGAAGGTCTACGCTGGCAGCGAGGGTAGCGCGACCGTCAGCGCCCACGATACATTCGTGACCGTCAGCGAGCCCGCCGCCCTGCAACGGGAGCTGGACGCCGCCAAGGCCCAGGGCCAGTGGGTGCTGCTGGACTATTACGCCGACTGGTGCGTGTCCTGCAAGATCATGGAAAAACAGGTCTTCGGCCGCGCCGAGGTGCTGGACGCCCTGCAAAGCGTGCGCCTGCTGCGCCTCGATGTCACCGCCGACAGCCCCGCCAGCCGCGAGTTGCTGAACCGTTACCAGGTACCGGGGCCGCCGAGCCTGCTGTGGATCGGCGCCGACGGTGAAGAGCGCCGCAGCCAGCGGATCACCGGGGAAGTCGACGCCAAGGCGTTCCTGGAGCGCTGGAACCTCACCCGGGATGCGCGCTGATGTTGACTTTCACCCTGGGCACCTTCGCCATCGCCCTTAACCATCTGTTGCTGATCAGCGCCCTGGCCCTGGCGACCTTTGTCGGCTGGCGGGTGGCCAGGCGCGGTGGGGAGAACCCTGAGTCGGTGCTGTTCGTGCTGTTTCTACTGGGGCTTCTGGCCGCACGGATCGGCTTCGTCGTCGCCTATTGGCAACATTACCGGGACGACCCGTGGCAGATCGTCGACCTGCGTGACGGCGGTTTCCTCGCCTGGCCGGGGATCGTGGCGCTGCTGATGGGCGCGTTATGGTGGGCTCGACGCCGCCCGGCCCTGCGCCGCCCATTGGGCTTCGGCGTCGGCAGCGGCTTGCTGTTCTGGCTGGTGGCGACCCTGTCGTTGACGATTTATGAACAAGGCACCCGGCTGCCGGACATCAACCTGCGCACCGCCGACGGCCAGACCGTGAAGCTCACCGACTACCAGGGCGGCCCCCTGGTGATCAACCTCTGGGCCACTTGGTGCCCGCCCTGCCGACGTGAAATGCCGGTGCTCGAAGAAGCCCAGCAACAGCGTCCGGACCTGACCTTCCTGTTCGTCAACCAGGCCGAAAGCATGCAAAGCGTCAGCACCTACCTGGCCACCCAGGGCCTGAGCCTGACCAACGTGTTGTTCGATGGCAGCGGCCGCCTCGGCCAGGCCGTGGGTTCCATGGCCCTGCCGACCACCCTGTTCTACAGTGCCGACGGCCGCCTGCTGGGCAGCCACTTGGGTGAATTGTCGGAAGCGAGCCTGGCCCGCGCCCTGGAAAACTTCGAAACGCCGGATTCGTCCACGACGCCCCACTCCGCCACAAGGAAACCGCCATGCCCCGCCTCCGCCACCTGCTGACCCTGGCCGTCGCCGCCGCACTGTCGCAGGCCCCGCTGCTCCAGGCCGAAGAATTGCCTGCGGCCATCAAGAAGATCGAAGCCAAGGGTGCGAAAATCGTCGGCACTTTCGAGGCCCCGGACGGGTTGCGCGGTTACGCGGCGCAATACCAGAACCGCGGCATGGCGCTGTACCTGACCCCGGATGGGCAGCACGTCCTGCTGGGCAACCTGTACGACGCCGACGGCAAGGACCTGAGCGCCGAACCGCTGCAAAAACTGGTCTATGCACCGATGGCCAAGGCCATCTGGACGAAGATGGAAGCGAGCAACTGGATCGCCGACGGCAACAAGGATGCACCGCGCACGGTGTACCTGTTCAGCGACCCGAACTGCCCGTACTGCAACATGTTCTGGGAACAGGCCCGACCTTGGGTCAAGGCCGGCAAGGTGCAGTTGCGCCACATCATGGTGGGCATCATCCGCGAAGACAGCCCGGGTAAATCCGCCGCCTTGCTGGCCGCCAAGGACCCGGAAAAAACCCTGGCCGAGCATGAAAAGGCCGGCAAGGGCAGCCCGCTCAAACCGCTCAAGGATATACCGCCGGCCATCCAGGCCAAACTGGACGCCAACCAGCAGTTGATGGACGAACTGGAACTGTCCGCCACCCCGGCGATTTTCTATCTGGATGAAAAAGGCGACCTGCAACAGCAGCAAGGCGCGCCATCGCCGGACAAGCTGGTGAAAATTCTCGGGCCGAAGTGACCGACCTCCACTGCAGCCCCCTGTGGGAGCGAGCTTGCTCGCGATGATGGCAGATCAGTCAGCATTGATTGACAGACACACTGCAATCGCGAGCAAGCTCGCTCCCACAGTGGATTTGCATCGGTCACAAAATCCCAGTGGGAACGAGCCTGCTCGCGATGCGGTGGATCAGCTGCGCAAGACCTTCAGCAACGCCTCGGTCACGAACTCCGGATTTTCAAGATTGGAAATGTGCCCCGCCTCTGGGACCAGCACATGCAGGCAACCAATCAGTTCGGCCATTTCCAGTGCCTCGGACGGTGGCCTTGGTTTGTCCTGGTCGCCGCACATCACCAGGGTGCGCTGCGCGTTGAGTTCATGCAGGCGCCCCCGCATGTCGTCCCGACCGAAAATGATCCGCCCCAGCGGCACGATGCTGGCGCGCAGGCGATCGCTTGGCAGCGCGGCCAATGTGGCGCGAAACTGCTGGTAGAGCGCCGATTGCGGGTCGATACCCGGCCGGAAGAAGATCGGCACGATGATGTCCAGCAACGGCTCGGGGACGCTGCCGCTGGCTTCGATCTTGTCGAACAGTGAGAAGTAGTACTGACGGGTCTGCTCCGGCTCGACGCCCACATAAGTGTCCATCAGCACCAGCGACTGGATCCGCGTAGGCGCCGCCAGCGCCAGCCGCGTCCCCCACATCCCGCCCACCGAAAGCCCCACCAGGTGGAAGCAGTCGATGCTCAAATAATCCAGCAGTTCCATCATCTGGCGGGCCAGATCGTTCAGTGAACTCATGCCTTCCGGCATCTGCCCGGACTGGCCGTGACCCCAAAGGTCCGGAGCGATCACCCGGTAATGCCTGGACAATACCTCGATCTGCGGCGCCCACATGGCGTGGTCCCACAGATAGCTGCCGCCCAGTAACACCACCGGGCCCTGGCCCTGGTCCAGGTAGTAAAGGGGTTGTCCGTCGATCGTTGCAAAGGGCATGGGTGACCTCCTTGTTTGAGTCTGGAAAAAAGCTTGGGAAGACTGAGCCGCGAAGCGCGAGGCGTCAACCTTGGGTTTGCGCTGGTTGTGCAGCCGCCATCGCGAGCAAGCTCGCTCCCACAGAAAATGTGCGTCGTACACAAATCCACTGTGGGAGCGAGCTTGCTCGCGATGGTCTTGTTAGACGCCGCAAAACTACATGCCTTCCAACTCCGCCATCAAATCATTCAACCGATCCACCTTCTCCTCAGTGATTTCGCTGGCCGCCAGTCCTTCGATGTAGTCGGCCAGCTCCAGCACCGTGCTGCACTCGAACATCGCCCGTAGCGGCACGTTGCGTTGCAGGGCCTTTTGCACCCGTGAGGCGATTTGCGTCGCCAGCAAGGAGTGACCACCCAGCTCGAAGAAGTTGTCCCGTACCCCCACCCGCTCGACTTTCAGCACCTGGGCCCAGATGTCTGCCAGGGTCTGCTCCAGTTCATTACCGGGTGCCTGATAGTCCTGGCCTTGCAACTGGCCGATCTCCAGGGCCGGCAGGGCCTTGCGGTCGAGCTTGCCGTTGGCGTTGAGGGGCAGACGATCGAGCCACAGCCAGTGCAGCGGCACCATGTATTCCGGCAGTTCGGCCCGCAGGCGCTGCTTGATGCGCTCCAGGCGTTCGGCGGGTTTGAGTGCCGAGTCGGTGGCCACGAGGTAGCCCACCAGATGCTTGCCATTGGCGCCCTCCTGCACGCCTACCGCCCCATCGCGCACTTCCGGCTGTTCATGCAAGCGCGCTTCGATTTCCCCCAGCTCGATGCGGTAGCCGCGAATCTTCACCTGATGGTCGATGCGTCCGACGTACTCCAACACCCCGTCGCTGCGCCGCCGCGCCAGGTCGCCGGTGCGGTACAGCCGCTCTCCCGGTGCCCCGAACGGGTTCGGCACAAAGACCGGGGCGGTGCGCAACGGATCGCTGACATACCCGCGCCCGACCCCAGTACCCGCCACGCACAACTCACCCACCGCCCCCAGCGGCACCAGCTCCAGCGCGCCGTCGAGCAGGTACAAACGGTTGTTGTCGGTGGGCGTGCCAATCGGCAGGTAAGTACCACGGGTGGAAGCCATGTCGACCCGGAAGAACGCCACGTCATCGGAGCATTCCGCCGGCCCGTAGGCATTCACCAGACCGATGTCCGGATAGCGCAGCAGCCATTGATGGGCCAGCTCCGGCGGCATCGCTTCGCCGGTGGGCAGCATCCAGCGCAGGCCGTCCAGACCGATGCGCTCTTGGGCGAGCATGCCCTGGATCAGCGACGGCACGCTTTCCAGCACGGTGATGCCCTGCTGCTGCACATGCTCCAGCAACCCTTGCGGATCGTGGGCGATGGCGTTGGGCACGATGTCGACCCGGGCGCCGAACAACGGCGCGGCCAGGAACTGCCAGACCGAAATATCGAAGCTTTGAGACGCCGTCTGGGCGATGACATCCGCCTCGCTCAGCGCCAGGTACGGCACTTTGCTCAGTTGGTTGTTGAGCATGCCCCGCTGTTCCACCATCACGCCTTTGGGCAGGCCGGTGGAGCCGGAGGTGTAGATCACGTAGGCGAGGTTGTCCGGCCCGCTGTAGACGCCAGGGTTTTGCGGCGAAAAGTCGCCGGCCTGGACGGTTTCCCATACCAGCAACTTCGGCCGTGCGGAGCAGGCGAACTCGTCCAGCAACGCCTGGGCCTGGGCCTGGCAGGCCTGGGTGCAGACCAGCAAAGGCGTGCGGCTCAATTCGATGATGCGACTCAGGCGCTGGCTCGGCAGGCCGGGATCCAGCGGCAAGTAGCCGGCACCGGCCTTGAAGCTGCCGATGATCATGCCCAGCAGTTGCGCATCCCGTTCAGCCAGCAACGCCACCGGCTGATCCAGACCGACCCCGGCCGCGATCAGCGCGTGGCCGAGGCGGTTGCTGCGCGCATTCAACTCGGCGTAGCTGTAGGTCGTGTCCAGGCAACTGACCGCAAGACGTTGCGGATGGACCGCGACCCGTGCCTCGAACAGCTCGACGTAGCTCTGCTCTAGCGGATAGGCATGCTCGCTCTGGTTGCAGCCTTCGATCAGGAAGTCCTGCTCTTGGGCACCGATCAGCGGCAACTCGCTCATGTCACCGTGCAAGCCCTCCATCAGCGCCAGCAGCAGCCGCTTGAATTCACTCAGCAAGCCCTGAACGGTGGCTTCATCGAAGTAGCGCTGGTCGTAGGAAAGGTGCAGCCCGAGGTCATCCCCCGGGTAGCAGACCGCCGTCAGCGGGAAATTGGTGTGGGTACGGCCCGAGTCGGAGGTGGCATTGAGGCTTTGGGCACGGTCCAGCACCGAGACTTCCACCGGCGCGTTCTCGAATACGAACAGGCTGTCGAACAGCGGTTGGCCCTTGGGCAGTTCGCTGACGTCCTGGATGCTCACCAGCGGCAGGTATTCGTACTCGCGCAGTTGCATGTTGCTGTCCAGCAAATCGCTGAGCCACTGGCGCACGCTGCAGCGCTGATGGTCCTCGGGCATCTGCACGCGCAAAGCGATACTGTTGATGAACAGCCCGACGGTGCGTTGCATCTGCGGCAGCTCCACCGGACGCCCGGCCACGGTGACGCCGAACAGCACGTCGCGGTCGCCGCTGACCCGGCGCAGGACCAGGGCCCACGCCGCCTGGGCGAAGGTGTTGACCGTCAATTGATGGGCCTGGGCCAGTTCCCGCAGCCGTGCGCCGTCCCGGGCATCGAGGCGGGTGTAGCAGTCGCCGACGATCATGCCGCCGCTGTCACCGGCGTGCTCGCGCAGGAACGGCCGGTCGCCAGGGATCGGCGTGGTCCGCTCGAAGCCCTGCAGGTTGTGCTTCCACCACTGCCGGGCTGCGTCCAGGCTCTGGTGTTGCAGCCAGCCGATGTAGTCGCGATAACGCGGCGGCACGGCCAACTGCGGCTCGCGCTGCTCGCCCAGAGCGGTGTAGATCTCGAAGAAGTCGTCCATCAGCAACGAACGGCACCAGGCATCGATGAGGATGTGGTGGTTGCTCATCATGAACCAGTAGCGCGCCGCGCCGACCCGAATCAGCCGCAGGTGGAATGGCGCTTGGTTCAACAGATCGAAACCGGCCTCGCGTTCATCCTTGAGCAGGGCCTGGAGCTTGGCTTCCTGGGCGTCTTCAGGCACCTCGGACCAGTCGAGGTAATCCACTGGCGTGCGGCCTGGCTTATGGATGATTTGCAGCATGTCTTCGCCGACGTTCCAGCAGAACGATGCGCGCAAGGCTTCGTGACGGGCGATGACCGCCTGCCAGGCCTGGGCAAAACGCTGTGGGTCCAGTTCGCTGTTGATGCGGTAGCGATCCTGCATGTAGTACAGACCGGTGCCCGGCTCCAGCAGGGTATGCAATAGCATGCCTTCCTGCATGGGCGTCAACGGGTAGACGTCGTCGATCTGCGCGGCCGGCACGGGCAGGCTGTCGAGCTGGCCCTGGGTCAGCTTCGCCAGGGGAAAGTCCGATGGCGTCAGCCCGCCCGCCTCGTCCGTCAGGCAGTGTTCGATGAGGCGTTGCAACTCATCGAGGTAAGCCTCGGCCAGGGAGGCGATGGCCTGGCGCTCATGGCGCTGGGCACTGAAAGTCCAGCGCAGCACCAGTTCGCCGCCGCTGACCTGGCTGTCGACGCTCAACGCGTTGGGTAGCGGCGCATCGGGATCGTGGATGGCCCCCAGGGGCCCATCCAGCGGCTGGAACAGCGCCTCCTGGCCCAGGGTCTGGTCGAGCTGACCCAGGTAGTTGAAGGTGATCGCCGCGTGCGGCAGGCCGGCCATCGCCTCGCGAGTCGTCGCGTCCGCCAGGTAGCGCAGCACGCCATAACCGAGGCCCTTGTGGGGCACCGCGCGCAGTTGCTCCTTGATGGCCTTGATCGATACGCTGAAATCTTCGACCGTCGGACTCAGGCGCACGGGATAGACGCTGGTGAACCAGCCGACGGTGCGGGTCAGGTCGAGGTCGTCGAACAGCGCTTCGCGGCCGTGGCCTTCGAGCTGGACCAAGGCCGAATCATGGCCGCTCCAACGGCAGAGCACCCGGGCCAACGCCGTGAGCAGCAGGTCATTGACCTGGGTGCGGTAAGCGCTTGGCGCCTGTTGCAGCAGTTGCCGGGTACGCTCGGCGTCCAGGCGCACGCTGACGGTTTGCCCGTGACGCTCCTGCAGCCCGCCGTCAGGATTCGCGCACGGCAGTTGCACTGGCGCACCGCTCAGTTGCGCTTGCCACCAACCCAGTTCCTCGCGCAGGGACTCGCTGCCGGCGTAGGCCTGCAAACGCCCGGCCCAATCGCGCAACGGGCTGGTCTTGGCCGGCAGTTGCGCCGCCTGCCCGGCGACGAGCTGGCGGTAGACGGTTTGCAAATCGTCCATCAGCACCCGCCACGACACACCGTCCACCACCAGGTGATGAATGACGATCAACAACCGTTGCCGGCCATCTGGCAACTGCGCCAGCACGGCACGCAGCAACGGCCCGGTGGCTAGATTGAAACGGCTCTGCGCCTCGGCAAACAACGCTTCGCACGCCTGGGCAGTGTCCACGCAGACCTGCTGCAACAACACAGCGTCAGCCAGCGACTGGTGCTCGGCGCGCCAATGTCCGGCGCTTTCGTCGAAGCCCAGGCGCAAGGCATCGTGGTGCTGGAAGACGCTGCGCAGCGCCTGCTCCAGCCGTTGCGGGTCCAAGGCCGTGGTCGGCTCCAGCAGTAACGCCTGGTTCCAGTGATGCCGGTTGGGGATCGGGCGGTCGAAAAACCAGTGCTGGATCGGCGTCAACCCGGACTCGCCCTGCAACAGGCCCTGCTCGGCATGCACTTGCTGGCTACGCGTGGCGACGGCGGCCAGGGTCTGTACGGTCTGGTGCTGGAACAAGTCCCGGGGCGTGAAATGAATACCCTGCTGCCGGGCGCGGCTGACCACCTGGATGGACAGGATCGAATCACCGCCCAGCTCGAAGAAATTATCGTTGAGGCCCACCTGCGCCACGTTCAGCACGTCGCACCAGATCGCCGCCAAGGTCTGTTCCAGGGCATTGCTCGGCGCCACGTAGTGCTGGCGATTGAGTTCAGGATCGGGCAGCGGCAAGGCGCGGCGGTCGAGCTTGCCGTTGGCGGTCAGCGGCATGCTCGCCAGCAGGATCAGATGCGTGGGTACCATGTAGTCCGGCAACTGGGCCTTGAGGTGGTTTTTCAAGGCGTCGCGCAGGGCCGTTTGTCGCTCGTCGTCCTGGCTGGCGATGTCGCTCACCAGGTAGCCGGCCAGTTGCTTGCCGCCGGGCGTGTCGAGGGCCAGGACCACGGCCTCGCGCACCGCCTCATGTTCCAGCAGGCGGGTTTCGATTTCCCCCAGTTCGATGCGAAAACCACGGATCTTCACCTGATGGTCGATCCGTCCCAGGTACTCCACCAGCCCGTCGGCACGCTGGCGCACCAGGTCGCCGGTGCGATAGAGCCGCCCACCGTCGATGGCGAACGGATCGGCGACGAAACGCTCGGCGGTCATCCCCGGACGCTGATGATAGCCCTGGGCCAGACCGGCGCCGCCCACATACAACTCGCCCGTGGCACCCGGCGGCACCAACGCCAGGTCGGCATCCAGGATGTAGGCCACCCGGGCACCGATCACGCTGCCAATCGGCACACTGGCCGCGCCCTCCTCCAATTGCTCGGGGGCCAGGCTCGCCAGGGGCATGACCACGGTTTCAGTCGGGCCATAGGCATTGAAAAACAGGCTCGGGCTGAACGCCGCGCGAATGCGCTGCAAATGCTCGCCCGTCAGGGCTTCGCCGCCGGTGATGCACATGCGCACCGGCAAGGTCTGGCCCTGGGTCGCCAACCATTGCGCCAACTGGCTGCCGTAGCTGGGGGTGAAACCAAGGATGTTGATGCGATGCTGGCGAATCAGCCCGCAGATTTCCTCGGCGCCCCACTGGCCCTGGGCCCGCAACACCACGTGGGCACCACTGAGCAGCGGCACCAAGAGGCGTTCGGTGGCCGCATCGAAGTTGATGGAATAGAAATGCAGCTCGCAGTCGTCCGGGCGCATGCCAAAACGCTGGATCACCGCCTGGCAATGCATGGCGATTTCACCGTGGGACACCACCACGCCCTTGGGCTTGCCGGTGGAACCGGAGGTGTAGATCAGGTAGGCCTGGTGTTGCGGCAGGTTGATCAACGGCAGCGAGTGATCCGGGTACTGCGCCAAGGCCGGCGAATCGTCTTCCAGGCACCAGCAGCCCACGCCTTCGGGCAGTGCACCGAGGGCCTGGAGCATCGCCCGGTCGCTGAGCAGCAGGCTGATGCCACTGTCTTCGATCATGTAGTGCAGGCGATCCAGCGGGTATTCCGGATCCAGCGGCACGTAGGCACCGCCGGCCTTGAGAATCGCCAGCAGGCCAACGACCATTTCCAGCGAGCGCTCCAGGGCCAGGCCCACCCGCACCTGCGGCCCGACGCCTACCTCGCGCAGGCGCCAGGCCAGGCGATTGGCGCGGCTGTCCAGTTGCGCGTACGTCAGGGTCTGCCCGGCGAAGGTCAGGGCCGGCGCGTCGGGACGCGCCCGGGCCTGTTCGTCGAACAGTGGGTGAATGCATTGGTCCAAGCGATGCTCACCGGGCTCGACGCCCAGGCTGTCGAGCAGTTGTTGCTGCTCGCCGGCATCGAGCAACGGCAGTTCGCTCAGGCGTCGGGCCGGATCGTCCAGCAGCGCTTGCAGCAGATTGCGCCAGTGCCCGGCCATGCGCGCGATGCGCGGTTCGTCGAACAGGTCGGTGCTGTAGGTCAGGCAGCAACCCAGCCGCTGATCCAGGTCGGTGACTTCCAGGTTGAGGTCGAACTTGGTGGCCCGGGCGTCGTTGACCAGGTATTCGACGGTCATGCCGGCCAGGGTGCGGCTCTGCTGGAATTCCCAGCGCTGCACGTTGCACATCACCTGGAACAATGGGTTGTAGGCCGCACTGCGCGGTGGTTGCAGGGCTTCCACCAAATGATCGAACGGCAAGTCCTGATGGGACTGGCCTTCGATGACGGTGTGGCGCACCTGTTCGAACAGTTCGCCCACCGACATCTGCCCGTCGAGCTGGCAACGCAGCACTTGGGTGTTGAGGAACGCACCGATCAGCCCTTCGCTTTCCGGGCGGATACGGTTGGCCACCGGCGCGCCGATACGCAGATCGGTCTGGCCGCTGTAGCGGTAGAGCAGCACGGCCAGGGCAGCGGTCATGGTCATGAACAGGGTGAGGCCCTGTTGCGCATTGAAGGCGCGGACCCGCGCAGCTAGCTCATCACTGAGATGGAAACGGAACAGTTCACCGCGATGGCTTTGCACCGACGGACGCGGGCGATCGCCGGGCAGCTCCAGCAGCGGATGCTCGCGGCCCAGTTGCGCGGTCCAGTAGTCTAGCTGCCGTTGACGCTCGCCGGACTCCAGCCACTGGCGCTGCCAGACGCTGTAGTCCAGGTACTGCACCGGCAACGGCTCCAGCGGAGATTCACGGTCGTCGACAAAGGCTTCGTACAGCGCGCTCAGTTCACGGGCGAAAATGTCCATCGCCCAGCCTTCGGTGACGATGTGGTGCAGCGTCAGCACAAAGTAATGTTCATGCTCGGCGGTCTTGACCAGACAGGCCCGCAGCAACGGCCCGGTTTCCAGGTCGAAGGGCTGGTGGGCCTCGCTGTCCGCCAGTTGCTGCACCCGCTGCTGGCGAATGTCGGCGGCCAGCATCGAGAAGTCCTTCCAGCCCATGCGCAGGCCCGTCTCGCCGTGCACCTGTTGGCAAGCCACGCCGTCGACGCTCGGGAACGTGGTGCGCAGGGTTTCGTGGCGCAGGATCAACGCCTGCAAGGCCGCCTCGAAGCGCCCGACATCCAGCACCCCGCGCAACCGCGCCATGCCGCCGACGTTGTAGGCCGGGCTGTCCGGCTCCATCTGCCAGAGGAACCACATGCGCTGCTGGGAATACGACAGCGGCACCGGTTGGCTGCGGTCGACCTTCTCGATGGGCGGCTGGCGGTTGGTCTGGCCGCTGGCCTGGATCAAGCGCACTTGCTCGGCGAAAGCACCCAGCTCGCTCGCCTCGAACAGCGTCCGCAACGGCAGTTCCACGTCACAGGCCTGGCGAGTGCGGGAAATGATCTGGGTCGCCAGCAGCGAATGGCCGCCGAGGGCAAAAAAATCGTCCCGCAGGCCGATGCGCGCCAGTCCCAGCACGTCGCGCCAGATGCCGGCGACTTGCTGTTCGAGGGCGCTAACCGGCTCGACATGCTCGCGCACCTGCCATTGCGGTTCAGGCAAGGCGCGACGATCGAGCTTGCCGCTCGGACTCAAGGGCATGGCGTCCAGGCGTAGCAATTGGGCGGGCACCATGTAGTCCGGCAGTTCGGCGGCCAGGGCGGCCTTGAGCCGGGTGTTCAATTCGTCCTGGCCGTGGGTGACCTCCGGCGCGGTGTAATAACCGATCAACTGCGGGCCGGCCGAGGTGTCGCGCACCAGCACCGCCACTTGGGCGATGCCGTCCTGGGCCAACAGGCGCGCTTCGATTTCCTGCGGTTCGACCCGAAAGCCCCGCAGCTTGACCTGCTGGTCGAGTCGACCGAGGTATTCGATCACGCCGTCGGCGCCCCAACGTGCCCGGTCGCCGGTGCGGTACAACCGCGCACCGGCCGGCCCCATCGGGTCGGCGACGAAACGCTCGGCGCTCAGGCCCGGACGCCCGAGGTAACCCCGGGCCAGGCCCAGGCCGCCAATGCACAGCTCGCCCGGCACACCGGCCGGCACGGGATTGAGGTCGCTGTCGAGCACCCGGCACAGCACGTTGCCCAGGGGTCGACCGATGGGCGAGCGCTCGCCATCAGCTTCGGTGCAATGCCAATGGGTGACGTTGATCGCGGTTTCGGTCGGGCCGTAGCGGTTGTGCAATTGCGCCGACGGCAGTTGCGCCAACACCCGGTTGCGCAACTCGGCCGGCAAGGCTTCGCCACCGCAGAACAGCCGGCGCAGGCTGGTGCAGCGGGCGCTCAGCGGCTCTTCGACAAACAGGCTGAGCAACGGCGGCACGAAGTGCAGCGTGGTGACGCCAAACTGCTGCACCAACTGGGCGATGCGGTGCGGGTCACGGTGCTCGCCGGGGCCCGCCAGGACCAGTTGACTGCCGGTGATCAGCGGCCAGAAGCATTCCCAGACCGACACGTCGAAACTGATGGGGGCCTTTTGCATCAGCACATCGGTGGTATCCAGCCCATAGGTTGCTTGCATCCATTGCAGGCGCTCGGCCAGGGCCGCGTGAGTGTTACCGACGCCTTTGGGTTGGCCGGTGGAGCCGGAGGTGTAGATCACGTAGGCCAGGTGATCGCCGTGCAGGTGCAGGCCCGGCGGGTTGCTCGGCCATTGTTCCAGGTGCAAGGCGTCCATGGCGATGACACTGACGCCGTCGCAGGTTGGCAAACGCTCCAGCAACGCGGTCTGGGTCAGCAGCAGGTCGACGCCGCTGTCGTCGAGCATGTAGGCCAGGCGTTCGGCCGGGTAGTCCGCATCCAGCGGCACATAGGCACCGCCGGCCTTGATGATGGCCAGTACACCAACGAGCAACTGCGGCGAGCGCTCGCAGGCAATCGCCACGCACACGTCCGGGCCAACGCCCTTGTCCCGCAGGTAATGGGCCAGGCGATTGGCCTGGGCGTGCAGCTCGGCATAATCGAGTTGACCACCGTCCCAGCGCAGGGCGATCCGTTGCGGCGTGCGGCGGGCCTGCTCGTTCAACAGCTCCGGCAGCCATTGGTTGGCCGGCGCGCACGGGGCCGCGCCCCACTGCTGCTGTTGGCTGTGTTCATCGGCGGTCAATAACGGTACATCGCCGATGGCTTGCTGCGGATCGGCACAGACCGCCCGCAACAGGTTGCAGTAATGGGCAGCCAATCGCTCGATGGTCGCCGCCTCGAACAGTTCGTCGGCGTAGTCGAACGACAGGGTCAACCGGCCGTTGCGATCTTCTTCGCTGTGCAATTGCAGGTCGAACTTGGCTTCGCGGCTGTGCCACGGCAACTCCTGCGCCAGCAGCCCCGGCAGACGGCGCAAGGCACTCAGGTCGCGTTGCTGGTGGTTGAACATCACCTGGAACAGGCCTTGCTCGCGCGCCTCGGGAAACGCTTCGAGCAGTTGTTCGAATGGCAGGTCCTGGTGGGCCTGGGCCCCGAGCGTGGCTTCCCGGGCCTGGGCCAGCAGCGCGGCGAACGGTTGACGGGAATCGACCTGCCCGCGCAGCACCTGGGTGTTGATGAAGAAGCCGATCAGCCCCTGGGTTTCCAGGCGCGGACGGTTGACGTTGGGCACACCGACGCGGATGTCGGATTGCCCGGTATAACGCTGCAACAGCGCCTGGAAGGCTGCCAGCAACAGCATGAACGGCGTTGTATCATGGGCCTGGGCCACGTGGCGCAGGGCCTCGCCGAGGTCCTTGTCCAGGCGCAGGCTGTGCCGCGCGGCGCTGCGCTGGCGTTGAGCGCTGCGTGGATGATCCATGCCCAGCACCAGGGCCGAATGTTCAGCGCCCAGTTGCTGCTTCCAGTAGCTGAGTTGGCGCTCGGCCTCGCCCTGGGCGAGCCACTGGCGTTGCCAACTGCCGTAGTCGGCATATTGCAAAGGCAATGGCGCCAGTTCAGCAACCTGGCCTTGGGAGGCGGCGGCGTACACGCGGGAGAACTCTTCGATCAATACATTCATCGACCAGCCGTCGGCGATGATGTGGTGCAGCGTCACCAGCAGTTGATGGTCATCCTCGTCGAGGCGCAACAGGGTGACCCGCAGCAGCGGCCCCTTCTCCAGATCGAACAGCGTGGCCGCCTCGTCTTCTCGAACCTGCCGCGCCCGGGCTTCGCGCCGGTTGACAGGTTCGTCACTGAGATCGACCACCTGCAGCTTGAATTCGCCGGCCGGATCGACCCGTTGCAAGGCCACCCCATCCCGCTCCAGGAACCGCGTGCGCAAGGACTCGTGACGCTCGATCAGTTGCTGGAAACTGGCACGCAGCGCGTCTTCGTCCAGCTCGCCGCGCAGGTGCAAGGCACCGGGAATATTGTAGGCACGGCTCGTCGGGTCGAGCTGCCAGGTGATCCACAAACGGTTCTGCGCCAAGGATTGCGGCAGTGGCGCATGACGCGGCAATGGGCTGATCGCGCCCTGGGCCTGGCCGCCGTCCTGCTGCTGGTTCGCCACCGCGGCCGCGAACGCAGCCAGGGTCGGCGCTTCGAACAGCAGGCGCAGGTTGAGCGCCAGCCCGAGGGTTTCGCTCAAACGTGCGATCACCTGGGTGGCGGCGATGGAGTTGCCGCCCTGCAGGAAGAAATGATCGTCGGCCCGGACCTGCTCGACCTGCAATTGCTCCCGCCAGACCTGCCCGATGAGGGCCTGCAACTCGGAGGACGGGGCGAGTTCGTCAGTCACATCTGCTTGGGCTGACGGGAACTGTGCGTAACTGTCCAAACTGCCGTCGGCCAACCGGATGCGGCAGGCCGAGCGCTGCAACTTGCCGCTGGAGGTCTTGGGCAATGCGCCGGGATTGAGCAGCACCACCACGCTCGGGGCTTGCTGGCAGGCCTCGGCCACGGCCTGGCGAATGGCGTTGATCAAGGCTTCGGGTGGCAGGATTTTCTGCACGCTGCGGCTGATTTCCGCGGCGATGCCGATGCCCTCCTCGCCGTTGTCGTTGACCGCGAACGCCGCCACCCGGCCCTTGCGCACCACCTCCACTTCGCGCTCGATGGTTTGCTCGATGTCCTGGGGATAGAGATTGTGCCCGCGCACGATCAGCAGGTCTTTCAGGCGACCGGTGATGAACAGTTCGCCGCCGCGCCGGAAACCCAGGTCGCCGGTGCGCAACCAGGTCCGGCCGTCATGCTGGACAAAGGTTTTGGCGCTGGCGTCAGGGTTGCGCCAGTAACCCAGGGCGATGCTCGGCCCGGCGGCCCAGACTTCACCGACCTGATTGTCGACCAACGGCTGCAACGTGGCGGGCTCGACGATCAGCACCGCGTGCCCGGGCTGGCTGACACCGCAACTCATCACCGCGCAGCCCTGCCCCGGTTCGGCCCGGTTCTGCGCCAAAGCCGCGTCATCCACTCGCAACGAAGGAATGCCGTGGCGGCGCGGTGTGCCGGCGACGAACAAGGTCGCTTCGGCCAGGCCATAGGAGGCCATGAAATTGTCCGGCGTGAAGCCGCACGGGGCGAATTTCTCGGCAAAACGTTCCAGAGTATCGAGACGGATCGGCTCGGAGCCGGAATAGGCCACGCGCCAGCCGCTCAGGTCGAGACGGTTCAGGGCCGAATCACTGACCCGTTCGCTGCACAACCGATAGGCGAAATCCGGGCCGCCGCTGATGGTGCCACCGTACTCGCTGATCGCTTCGAGCCAACGCAGAGGCCGGGCCAGGAAATAAGCCGGGGACATCAATACGCAGGGGACGCCGCTGAACACCGGCTGCAACAGACCGCCTATCAGACCCATGTCGTGGTACAGCGGCAACCAGCTGACGATGACGTCGTCGGGGTTCAGGTCGATGCCGAAGCCATGGCGGATCAGCAGTTCGTTGGCCACCAGGTTGCCGTGGCTGACCTGCACACCCTTGGGCAGCGCGGTGGAGCCGGAGGTGTATTGCAGGAAGGCAATGTCATCGTCCTGCAGTGTCGGCATCCGCCATTGCCCGGCGTGGGCCGGGTCGAGGGTATCGACGCACAACACCGGCGGTGCCGATTCGATAGCTTGCAACGGCTCGCGCAGATCGCTGCTGGTGAGCAGCAGGCGCGGTTCGGCGTCGGCGATGATCGACAGCAGGCGCTCCTGATGGTGGCGACGGGCGGACTCCGGCGGATAGGCCGGCACTGCGATCACCCCGGCGTAGAGGCAGCCAAAGAACGCCGCGACGTAATCCGGGCCACTGGGAAACAACAGCACGGCGCGATCGCCCAGCGCCGCTTCGGCCTGCAAGGCGCCGGCGATGGTCCGGGCGCGCAGGTCCAGGTCGCGATAACTCAACACCACACTCTGCCCAGGGGTGTCGGCAAGGAAGCGCAGGGCCACCCGGTCCGGCGTCAACGCGGCGCGGCGCTGGAGGGCATGAGCCAGGGTGCTGGGGAGTTCGAACGCGTCGGTCATGGGGGGTTCCTGCCTGAATTCGGCTTGCAAGTTGTCCCCCATGGAACGGATAGCCGCGGCAAATAATTAGTCCGGCAGGCGACTCACCGAGGCATGCAGTCAAGCAGCCAGCTACCAGGCACCGCGGCAATGGGTCGCGGCGCCGAGGCTGGACTTTATTGCATCAATAATTCTTCTTCTCAATTGACAATCATTATCATTAAGCCTAATTTGGCGCTCGATGTGTAGGACGGGTCCGGCATCTGGACGTCCCGCTAACTTTTTGCAGCAAGGTGAATTCCATGACGGAACAAGTATCCACAAGCAGGTGCGACTCACCGTTACTCCAGGCGTTCGTCGATAACCGACTGATCCTGGTCAAGATCGCGGCGCGCATTACCGGTTGCCGGTCCCGCGCGGAAGATGTGGTGCAGGACGCCTTTTTCCGGCTGCAATCGGCACCACAGATCACCTCCTCGTTCAAGGCGCAGCTCAGTTATCTGTTCCAGATCGTGCGTAACCTGGCGATCGACCACTACCGCAAGCAGGCGCTGGAACAGAAATACTCGGGGCCGGAGGAGGAAGGGTTGAACGTGGTGATCCAGGGTGCTTCGCCAGAAACCTCCCATATCAACTTCTCCACGCTGGAGCACATCGCCGACGCGCTGACCGAACTGCCCAGCCGCACCCGCTATGCCTTTGAGATGTACCGCCTGCACGGCGTGCCACAGAAAGACATCGCCAAGGAATTGGGGGTCTCGCCGACCCTGGTGAACTTCATGATTCGCGACGCCCTGGTGCATTGCCGCAAGGTGTCGGGGGTTCGGGGGGATACTTTCGCCCGGCGGTAACTGGCGGTGGTTCTGCCGGCCTTATCGCGAGCAAGCTCGCTCCCACAGTATTGGGGTCCTGAAGATCCACTGTGGGAGCGAGCTTGCTCGCGATAAGGCAATAAGGCCTTACATCAACCCACACCGGTCAAAGAACCGCTCACGCCCCAGGATCATCAGCGCCGCGCGCTTGTGGGGGAAATCGAATTCCTTTTCACAATGGAAGCACTGGTTGTGCAGGTGCCCGATCATCCGCGCATTGTCGGCCCGGGGCTCGGCGACCACGCGCTGGGTGCGCGGATCGTCCAGGAACAGGTAATGCACCAGTGCCGACAACCAGCTCGCCACCTTGTGCGGCCCGCGGTGCTGCTCTTCGCCCACCAGCATGTGGATGCCGCGATCGTAGTGGTCGGCTTCATAGAACGGCGCGATCCGATCCTCCTTGGCCCAATAGGCTTCGAAGTAAGCGAACGGCTGGTCATCGAAACAACCGATCAGGGTCAAGACCCGGGGATCGGCCTGCAGCTTGTCCAGGTACTCGCGATGCTGTTCCAGGCTGCCCTCCTCTTGCCAGAAGCTCGCCACTCGCGGGCTGTTCTGCCAGCGGTTGAAACGCTCCAAGTCCTGCTCGATCTCCAGGGTGCGCAAAGACACCCAGGCCCCCAGCCGCGCATCGAAACGTCGATACACCTCGCCACGCGGCTTCATGGGCCGGCGTGGATGGCGGCGGCCATCGGTGATGACCATCTGTTGCGGGTAACTGCCGCTGAACGACTCCCCCAGCCAGGGCTGCGGCAATTGCCAGAACATCGTGCGCTCGCAACGGTATTCACCTGCACGCTCCGTGAGTGTCAATAAACCGCTGAGCAAGGCTTCGCCGGGACGCTCGCCGAGGTGCCAGGTCAGGTGCCGACACTCGGGATCGCGGGCAAACAGCCAATAGCAGGCCGCCCACAGCGCCGGCCCCACCGGGCGGTCGTTGATTTCCTGCAAATGCACATGCAACTCGGGACCGCGCACAAGGCGCAGCCGGATCAGCGGCGCGCCTTCGAGCATCAGGCTCAGGTGGCGTTCGGTTTCATCGGCGCCGAGGCGACGGCCACCGGGCAAGGGCAGCGTCGTCGGGTGGTTGAGGTTGGACATGGGAGTGGCTCGCGTATTCGTCGGTAGTCAACCTGTGACGTGAGCCGGGACGGGAAATTTAGTGTCGCCTTCAATGGGAATGCGTGGAGACCAGTTGGATCTGATAGGGCTGGAAAATCTTCAGCATCTGACCGTTATCCCGCAGCGTTTGCAGCAACTGTGCGAACGCTTCACTGGAAATGGGCGCCCGTGGCCGGATCAGCGCGTAATGGTGGTAAATCTGATCGATGCGTTCAGACACCAGCAATTGCGGGCCGACTTCGGGATTGCGCAACACGTAATCGTTGAGGTACGAACGGGTCACCAGGGCGATATCCGCCCGCCCGCGCAAGACCATCAGCAGATTGCTGTCGTGGGAATACGTCAGCGTGGCGTTGTATTGCCCGGTGAGGAACTTGGGGTCGGCGTTGAATTCGGCAAAGGCGTAGTGATAACCGCTGAACAGCGCCAGGCGCTTGCCCCTGAGGTCGGCGAAATAACTTTGCTGGCGCTCCGGCTGACGCTGGGCGACGAAGACCTCCGCATCTTCCAGGCCCATGTCCACCGACGTGTGCGGCACATCCTGCCAACCCCATTCGGGGTTCTCGAAAATCGCCATGTCCACCCGGCCCTGCTTGAAATCATTGAACCGGCGCGGGATCGACGTCGGCACCAGGACGAACTGATAGTCGCTTTGCGACTGGTTCAAGGCCTCCACCATCTGCGGCAGCAGGCCAGTGTCGGCACCGTTTTCGGGACGAACGGTATAGGGTGGAAAATGTGCCGCGCCGATCCGCACCAATTGCGCCGCCTCGATCGGCAACGCCAGGAAAACGGCCAGAGTGGCCAGCAGCACACGGGAGGTCATCCCCATCGGCGAAAACGTCAAGATAACCCACTCCCCAAAAGTCCCCATCACTACAATCAAGCTAGGCGGTTTCAGCCGCTTAGCCAGCCATGCGACCATTTAAAGCGCCGCTCGATTATTGTTTTTCTTCAAGCACCAGGATCAGGGCCTGTTCGGCCAGCTCATCGAGGCTCAGGCTGCCTTCGGCGCGAAACCAGGTGGTGGTCCAGGACAACGCCCCCGTGAGAAACCGCCGGGTAATGGACACGTCCCCGCGAATATACCCGGCCTCCTTGGCCTGGCCCAGGACCTCGAGCCACAAGTCTTCATAAGTATCACGCAAGGCCAGCACGTGCCGCTGTCCGTCCGGCGAGAGCGAACGCCATTCATAGACCAGCACCGCCATGGCCTCGCCAGTGCCGCCCATGATCGACTGCAATTCGCAGCGAATCAGCGCCAGCACCCGCTCGCGCACGCTGTCGGCCTCGGCCAGGGCCGCACGCATCAATGCGGTGTTGTAGCAGATGGTTTCTTCCATCACCGCCCGCAGGATGTCGTCCTTGCTCTTGAAATGGTGAAAAATGCTACCCGACTGGATGCCCACGGCACTGGCCAGGTCGCGTACCGTGGTGCGCTCGAAGCCCTTGTTGCGAAACAGGTGGGCGGCGGTCTGGAGCAGTTTGCCGCGTGCACTGTCCGGGTCGGTCAGTTGCCCGTTGTCGACCAGCTCACGCATCACGCCCTGGGCTTTTTGCTCGTCCACCCATTCTCTCCTACAGTCGATCAACCAACGCGCCGCCACTGCACAGCAAACCATCGGTGGCGCGGGCAATTTAAGCCGAGCGAAGCAGCCAAGCAAGCGCTCGGCCAGAAGAACTGGCGGCCATTTACAAACCAAGCGCTTGCTTGGTAGTCTCGAATCACCTTTGCCGGAGGGAACGCCATGTCCAAAACGATCCGAATCGGTTGCGCCAGCGCCTTTTGGGGCGATACCTGCACGGCGGCGGCGCAACTGGTCAAGGGTGGTGCGCTGGATTACCTGGTGTTCGACTATTTGGCCGAAGTCACGATGTCGATCATGGCCGGGGCGCGCCTGAAAGACGCTTCGAGCGGCTATGCCACGGACTTCGTCGAGGTCCTCACCCCGCTGCTTCAGCGTTTGCAAAACGATGGGATCCGCGTCATCAGCAACGCCGGCGGGGTCAATCCCCAGGCCTGTGCGAAGGCTCTGCAAGCCGCCTGCGATCAGGCCGGCGTAGCACTGAGGATTGCCGTGCTGCTGGGCGATGACCTGCAACCGCAACGTGAACGGCTCGCCGCCCAGGGCATCGGCGAGATGTTCAGCGGCGAGCCCCTGCCTCCCGCGTGTGTGTCCATCAACGCCTACCTCGGCGCGCCCGGCATCGTCGAGGCGCTGCGCCTGGGCGCCGATGTGGTGATCACCGGCCGCGTGGTGGACAGTGCCGTGGTCAGCGCCGCTCTGGTGCATGAGTTCGGCTGGGCCTGGGACGATTACGACAGATTGGCCCAAGCCGCGCTCGCGGGGCATCTCATCGAGTGTGGCGCCCAGTGCACGGGCGGTAATTTTACCGACTGGCAGGCAGTGCCGGATTACGAGCACATCGGCTTTCCCATCGTCGAAGTCAGCGCCGATGGCCAGTTCATTGTCACCAAGACCGAAGGCAGTGGCGGGCTGGTTACGCCGCTGACCGTCGGCGAGCAGTTGCTCTACGAAATCGGCGACCCGCAAGGCTACCTGCTGCCCGACGTGATCTGCGATTTCAGCCAGGTCAGGTTGATCCAGCAGGGCAAGCACGCCGTGCGCGTCCAAGGGGCCAGGGGCCTGCCGCCCAGCGATCGGTACAAGGTCTGCGCCACCTGGCTGGACGGATGGCGCTGCACCGCCACCTGCCTGATCGCCGGCATCGATGCGGTGGCCAAGGCCGAACGGGTCAGCCAGGCGATCATCGCCAAGACCTCTCAGCTGTTGCACCAACGTGGCTGGGCGCCCTACAGCGAAGTGAACGTCGAACTGCTGGGCAGCGAAGCCACCTATGGCCAGCACAGCCAGCGCCGGGACAGCCGTGAGGTGGTGATCAAGCTGGCGGTACGGCACCCGGATAAACAGCCGCTGGTGCTGTTTTCCAGGGAAATCGCCCAGGCCGCCACTGGCATGGCGCCGGGACTGACCGGCCTGGTCGGTGGCCGGCCGACGGTGTCGCCGTTGATTCGCCTGTTCTCGTTCCTGATCGACAAAACCACTTGCCGGCTCGACATCGAACTCGACGGCCAGCGCCACCCTTGCCCCCTGCCCGCTTTCGAACCGCTGCATACCACCGATCTGCCGATCGCCCCGGCCCCGCCCAAACCCCAGGGTCGGGCCGACGCCAGCGTGCCACTGATCAAACTGGCGGTGGCGCGCTCCGGCGACAAGGGCAACCACAGCAACATTGGCGTGATCGCCCGAGCCCCCGAATACCTGCCCTGGATCGCCGAGGCGCTGACCCCGGAGGTGATGGTCGACTGGATGAGCCACGTGCTCGACCCGCTGCTGGGCCGGGTGGAACGTTGGTACCTGCCGGGCACCCACAGTTTGAATTTCCTGTTGGAAAACGCCCTCGGTGGCGGCGGTGTCGCCAGCCTGCGCATCGACCCCCAAGGCAAGGCGTTCGCCCAGCAGTTGCTGGAGATTCAGATACCGGTGCCGCAACACATTGCCGATGAGGTCGGCTAAGGGCGGTCGCCATGCTAGTCAGTCGAGCAAATGACCAACCTGTTGAATTGAACCTGTGGCGAGGGGATTTATCCCCGCTGGGCTGCGCAGCAGCCCCAAAGCAGTCAACTCATTTTTGCCTGACACACCAGGTCGCACGCATTTTGGGGCCGCTTCGCAGCCCAACGGGGATAAATCCCCTCGCCACAGGGTTCTACGCCAATCCGGTCCAACACGAGGAGTCTGCATGCCGGTCATCGAATCGCACCTGGATCCCCACAGCGCTGACTTCGCACGCAACCACGCGGCGATGCTGGCCGGTGTCGAACAACTGCGCCAACTCGAACGGGCCATGCTGGCGAAAGCCGCCCAGGCCCAGGGCAAGTTCGACCAGCGCGGCCAACTGTTGCCACGCCAGCGCCTGAACCTGCTGCTGGACCCTGGCGCACCGTTCCTCGAGCTGGCGAGCCTGGCCGGCTACAAACTCCATGACGACAAGGACGGCAGCCAGGCCGGCGGCGGCCTGATCGCCGGGATCGGCTACGTGTCTGGAGTGCGGGCGCTGGTGGTGGCCAACAACAGCGCGATCAAGGGCGGCACCATTTCCCCCAGCGGTTTGCACAAGACTCTGCGCTTGCAACAGATCGCCATGGAAAACAAACTGCCGGTCATCACCCTTGCCGAAAGTGGCGGCGCCAATCTCAATTACGCTGCGCAGATTTTCGTCGAAGGCGCGCGCAGCTTCGCCAATCAGGCACGTATGTCGGCCATGGGCCTGCCGCAGATCACCGTCGTGCATGGTTCGGCCACGGCCGGTGGCGCTTATCAGCCGGGTTTGTCGGATTACGTGGTGGTGGTGCGCGACAAGGCGCGGCTGTTCCTGGCCGGGCCGCCGTTGCTCAAGGCCGCGACCGGCGAAGAGGCCAGCGAGGAAGAACTGGGCGGTGCGCTGATGCACGTGCAGGTGGCCGGCACCGCCGAATACTTGGCGGAGAACGACGCCGATGGCATACGCCTGGCCCGGGAAATCCTCGACTCGCTGCCCTGGAATGCACAATTGCCGCCCCAGCCCGAACGGACCTGGACGGAGCCGCTCTACCCCGCCGAGGAATTATTAGGACTGGTGCCCGACGACCCGAAGAAGCCCTATGACGTGGGGGAAATCATCGCCCGCATCGCCGACGGCTCGCATTTCCTGGCCTTCAAAAGCGAATTCGACACCCAGACGATTTGCGGCCACCTGCACATTCGCGGCCACGCCTGCGGCCTGATCGGCAACAACGGCCCCATCACGCCACAGGGCGCGGCCAAGGCCGCGCAATTCATCCAGTTGTGCGATCAGAGCCGCACGCCGTTGCTGTTCTTGCACAACACCACCGGCTTCATGGTCGGCACCGAGTCGGAGCGACAAGGGGTGATCAAGCATGGCGCCAAGATGATCCAGGCCGTGGCCAATGCCCGGGTGCCCAAGCTGACCGTCGTGGTGGGCGGCTCCTATGGGGCCGGCAACTACGCCATGTGCGGCCGCGGGCTTGACCCGCGCTTCATCTTCGCCTGGCCCAACAGCCACACCGCCGTGATGGGCGGCGCCCAGGCCGGCAAGGTCCTGCGGATGGTCACCGAGGCCACGCAACTCAAGAACGGCCTGAGCCCCGACCCGAAGATGCTGGACCTGCTCGAGCAAACCACCGCGCAGAAACTCGACAGCCAATCCACCGCCCTCTACGGCAGCGCCAACCTGTGGGACGACGGGCTCATCGACCCACGTGACACCCGCACACTGCTGGGCTACCTGCTGGACATCTGTCACGAAGCCGAGCAGCGCCCCTTGCAAGCCAACAGCTTCGGCGTGGCCCGTTTCTGAGCGCAGCCCCCAGGGAAATAATGATCCAGGAGAACAATAAAAATGATCTTCACCCAGGAACACGAAGCACTGCGGCGCACCGTCCGCCAGTTTGTCGACCACGACATCAATCCCTACGTCGACGAATGGGAGCGGGCCGGGCGTTTCCCTATCCACGAGATTTTCCGCAAGGCCGGCGAGCTGGGCCTGCTGGGTATTTCCAAGCCGCAGGCCTTCGGCGGCATGGGCCTGGACTACAGCTATTCGATCGTCGCGGCCGAGGAATTCGGCACGATTCATTGCGGCGGCGTGCCGATGTCTATCGGCGTGCAGACCGACATGTGCACCCCGGCCCTGGCCCGTTTCGGCTCTGACGAGTTGCGTGAAGCGTTCCTGCGCCCGGCCATTCGCGGCGAACAGGTGGGCTGCATCGGCGTCTCGGAAGTCGGTGCCGGCTCCGACGTCGCCGGCCTCAAGACCACGGCGCGCAAAGACGGCGACGACTACGTCATCAACGGCAGCAAGATGTGGATCACCAATGCGCCGAGCGCTGATTTCATTTGCTTGTTGGCCAACACCTCGGACGACAAGCCCCACGTCAACAAATCGCTGATCATGGTGCCGATGCGCAGCCCCGGCATCAGCCTCGGCCAGCACCTGGACAAACTCGGCATGCGCAGCTCGGAAACCGCCCAGGTGTTCTTCGACGACGTGCGGGTGCCACAACGCAATCGCATCGGCCAGGAAGGTGCCGGGTTCATGATGCAGATGCTGCAATTCCAGGAAGAACGCCTGTTCGGCGCGGCCAACATGCTCAAGGGCCTGGAGCATTGCATCGACAGCACCATCGCGTACTGCAAGGAGCGCAAGACCTTCGGCACGGCCCTGATCGACAACCAGGTGATCCACTTCCGCCTGGCGGAACTGGCCAGCGAAATCGAATGCCTGCGGGCGCTGGTCTACCAGGCCACCGAGCAGTACATCCACGGTCAGGATGTCACGCGACTGGCCTCGATGGCCAAGCTCAAGGCCGGGCGCTTGGCCCGGGAAACCACCGACAGTTGCCTGCAATACTGGGGCGGCATGGGCTTCATGTGGGACAACCCGGTGGCCCGGGCTTATCGCGACGTGCGGCTGGTATCCATCGGCGCCGGCGCGGACGAAATCATGCTGGGCATCATCTGCAAGCTCATGGGCATTTTGCCGGGGAAGAACAAATGAGCGGTTTGCCTGACAGGCCCCTATCGCGAGCAAGCTCGCTCCCACATTTTCACCGTTCACTGTGGGAGCGAGCTCGCTCGCGATGAGGCCCGAACAAACACCCCCCCAGGAATGACCCCATGCCCGCCTTCAGCAAAATCCTCATCGCCAACCGCGGCGAAATCGCCTGTCGCATCCAGCGCACCGCCCAGGCCCTGGGTTATCGCACGGTGGCGGTGTTCAGCGAGGCCGACGCCGATGCGCTGCATGTGCGCCTGGCCGATGAAGCCGTGCTGATCGGCCCGGCCCCGGTGCAGCAGTCCTACCTCGACCCCTTGGCCATTCTCGAGGCGGCCCGGCGCAGCGGCGCCGATGCGATCCACCCCGGCTACGGCTTCCTTTCGGAGAATGCGGGGTTCGCCCACGCCTGCGCGCAGGCCGGCCTGATTTTCATCGGCCCCAGCCCCGAGGCCATCGAGTTGATGGGCAGCAAGCGCCGGGCAAAAATCGCCATGATCCAAGCCGGTGTTCCCTGCATCGCCGGTTACCAGGGCGCCGCCCAGGACGACGACACGCTGCAGCGCGAAGCCGGGTGCATCGGCTACCCGCTGATGATCAAGGCCAGTGCCGGTGGCGGCGGCCGCGGCATGCGCCTGGTCCAGCGCGCCGAGGACCTGCTGGAGCAGTTGCGCAGCGCACGCTCGGAAGCCCTGCACGGCTTCGGCAGCGACGAGTTGATCCTCGAACAAGCCTTGATCGATCCGCGGCATGTGGAAGTGCAGATCTTCGGCGACCACCACGGCCAGTTGATCCACCTGGGTGAACGGGACTGCTCGATCCAGCGGCGCCACCAGAAAATCATCGAGGAAGCGCCCTGCCCGGTCATGACCGCCGACCTGCGCCGGGCCATGGGCGAGGCGGCACTCAAGGCGGGACGCGCCGTGAATTACGTCGGTGCCGGGACCGTGGAATTCCTGCTCGCGGCCGACGGTCGGTTTTACTTCCTGGAAATGAACACACGCCTGCAGGTCGAACACCCGGTCACCGAGTTGATCACCGGCCTGGACCTGGTGGCCTGGCAATTGGACGTCGCCGCCGGCAGGCCGCTGCCCCTGCGCCAGGAGCAGGTGACGCTCAGCGGCCATGCCCTGCAAGTGCGGTTGTACGCCGAGGACCCAGCGGCGGATTTCCTGCCTCAGACCGGGCGCGTGGTTGGCTGGGAGCCCCCCATCCACGACGGTGTGCGAGTCGACCATGGCCTGCTGCAGGGCCAGGCCATCACGCCGTTCTACGATTCGATGCTGGGCAAACTCATCGTCCACGGCGCCACCCGCGACGAAGCACGCCGCAAACTGTTGCGAGCGGTGGAGGATTGTGTGCTGCTTGGGGTCCAGAGCAACCAGCGCTTGCTCGCCGGCTTGCTGGCGCATCCGCAGTTCATCGACGGCGACTTCAGCACCGGCTTCATCGGCCAATATTTTGTCAATCATGCGGCGCTTCTGCCCGTTGAGCCCTCGCCCGAACAACTGGCTATCGCCACGGCGGCGTTTTATCAGGCATCGCAGGCACGGCATGCACCCGGCCTGGGCGGATGGCGCAACAGCATCGGCACAGCGCTGCAGTATCGGATCGGCGTCGGGGAGCGCGACTGGATGCTGAGCCTTGAAACCGAAACCGACGGGACACTGAACATCCACAGTGCCGGGCGCTTGATCGAACTGAGGCTGCTCGACGTTGGTGCCCAGGGCGCAACGCTGGTCATCGACGGGATTCGCCAGGGCCATGCCTGGCGCCTCGAAGGCCACGATCTCTGGCTGTCCACCCGCCCCGGCGGCCTGCACCTGCAAGACCGGACCCTGGCACCCGTCGCCAGCAAGGCCAGCGCCGGTGCCAGTACGCTCTTGGCGCCCATGGACGGTGCCATTGTCGAGGTACTGGTCAGCGAAGGCAGTCCGGTGCGCCAAGGCCAACTGCTGATGGTGCTCGAAGCGATGAAAATGGAGCACCCACTCAAGGCAGGCATCGATGGGGTGGTCAGGCAATTGCAGGTCACACAGGGCGATCAGGTGAGAAAACGCCAGGTTTTGTTGCGCGTTGAAACAGCCCACTAGTCGGATGCCTGGGGTTTGACTACGCTCAAACCCATCAGCACGCCGATACCGGGAACATTGCAATGCCTCACTGGCTGGTGATTGATCTGGAGGCCACCACCGATGAAGGTGGCTGGCCGGTAACCGAAATGGAAATTATCGAGATCGGCGCCACGCTGGTGAGTCGTGACGGCCGCGAAGTGGATCATTTCCAGCGCTTCGTGCGTCCCCTGAGACGACCACTGCTCACGCCTTTCTGTCGCGAATTGACCCACATCACCCAAGCCAATATCGACGGCGCCGCGCCCTTGACCGAGGTCTGGCCGGCGTTCGAGCGCTGGCTGGCGCCGTATCATCCGAAGCTGGAAAGCTGGGTCAGCTGGGGCGACTACGACCGCAAGCAACTGCTTCAGGAATGGCAGCGCCAGCAGTTGCACAGTGTCCTCGCCCAGGTGCCGCACATGAACCTCAAGCAACGCTTCGCCAAGGCCCGTCGGCTGGAACGACCGCTGGGGCTCAATGGCGCGTTGCAACTGGCCGGCCTGCAATTTTGCGGGCAACAGCACCGCGCCTTGGAAGACGCCCGCAATACCGCGCGGTTGTTGCCCCTGGTGCTCCCGGGTTGAGCGGCGCTCGCCTCCCGGCGCGGCAGATGACGAATGTTGCAGCCTTGTGCATACTGGCCGGCCTTTTTCAGCCCCTTTTTCGAGGAATCGCCCATGTTTAAAGTCAACGAGTACTTCGACGGCACCGTCAAGTCGATCGCTTTTGGCACTGCCGAAGGCCCCGCGACCATCGGCGTCATGGCACCGGGCGAATATGAATTCGGCACGGCCCAACGGGAAATCATGCACGTCGTCTCCGGCGCCCTGACCGTGAAGCTGCCCGACAGCACCGACTGGGAAACCTTCGCGGCCGGCAGCCAGTTCAATGTACCGGCCAACAGCAAGTTCCAGCTCAAAGTGGCTGTCGACACCGCTTACCTGTGTGAATACCGCGGCTGAGCCTGCCCACACAGCCCATGGATGTAGGAGCTGTCGAGCGAAGCGAGGCTGCGATCTTTTCCCGAGCACTTGAGTCTCAAGCGAAAGATCAAAAGATCGCAGCCTTCGGCAGCTCCTACAGTGCTGCTCACGGGAGCAAGCTCCCTCGCCACAAAAAGCTAGAAAAGCTGTTGCCTGATAAACAAAAATGCCCGCGTCCAATGACACGGGCATTTTTATTCACGGTTCTTTTTATTCGAGCACTTCAACCGGCATGCCGACTTCAAGCCGACCGTCGCTGTCGTTGACCAGGTTCTGGCCGAACATCGCACCGTCCGGCGTCGAACGGTATTGCTGCAACGTGGCAAAGGGTTCGCGATTCGGATCGCGCTCGCCGGTGTGCGGATCGACCGTGGTCATGATGCAACGCGAGCAGGGCTTGACCAGCCGGAACTCCACCGCGCCGATACGAATACGCTTCCAACCGTCCTCGGCGAACGCCTCGCTGCCCTCCACCACCAGGTTGGGACGAAAGCGCAACATCTCCAGCGAGCGGCCGACCCGGCTCGACAGGTCCTGCAATGAGGCCTGGCCAATCAGCAGCAGAGGGAAACCATCGGCAAAGGCGACCTTGTCGTCATCCTTGCCATAACCGGCGGCGGTGGTACGCGCCAGTTCCACCGGCACATGCACCAGCCGCGTGGGGTTGCCGATGAATTCGCTGACCCAGGCCGCAGCCTCATCACCGGCATCCGGCACACGCAAGGTGTCACGCCAGATGATCACGCCGCGCCGTCGCTCTTGCTGGGTGGGTGGCAGCGGCACGTCGATGGCGCCATGGCCCGGCGCGCTGAGCGTCAGGCCACCCGCCTCGTTCCACAAGGCAGAAAGCTGGCTCATCTTCGCCACGGCGCGCTGGGTCAGGAACCGTCCCGTCCCCTCATCCACCAGCATCCAGCGCCGATCACCGTCCAGCCCTAGCTTGTCCAGGCCGATTTGCTGCAGGGGCTGACCCTTGCCGGACTTCAACGGATACCGATACAGCGCGCTCAGCCGCAACATGGTCAACTTCCCCGGTGGCAAAAAAATGCCACCTTATACGAGCCGGCCATTGAAGCAAACCACCATTGGTTTCAGTCGAGCATCAGCCGCTGGCGCACCACGTCGACCAGCTTGTCCGGCTGGAATTTGGAGAGGAAGTTGTCGCAACCGACCTTCTTGACCATCGAATCGTTGAAGCTACCGGACAGCGAGGTGTGCAACACGACATAGAGCCCACGCAAACGCGGGTCGTTGCGGATCTCGGTGGTCAAGCGGTAGCCATCCATTTCCGGCATTTCCGCATCGGTGAAGATCATCAGCAATTTGTCGGTCATGACCTCGCCGGTATCGGCCCAGGCCTTGAGCATGTTCAGGGCCTTCAGGCCGTCGCTGGCGATGTGCATTTTCACACCCAGTTGACCCAGGGTGTCGCGCAATTGCGAGAGCGCAACGTTGGAGTCGTCCACCAGCAGCACTTCGCGGCCACGGGCGCGTTCCAGCACCGGGTCTTCGAGTTTGTCCCGGGAGACCTTGGCGTTGTACGGCACGATTTCGGCCAGGACTTTTTCCACGTCGATGATTTCCACCAACTGATCGTCCACCTTGCTGATGGCGGTCAGGTAGTGCTCGCGGCCAGCGCTGGTCGGCGGTGGCAGGATGGCTTCCCAGTTCATGTTGACGATGCGGTCGACGCCGCCCACCAGGAACGCCTGAACCGAACGGTTGTATTCGGTCACGATAATGGTGCTGTTGGCGCCCGGCACCAGCGGACGCATGCCAATGGCCTGGGACAAGTCGATCACCGGCAGCGTCTGGCCTCGCAGGTTGACCACGCCGCACACGAACGGGTGGCGTTGCGGCATCAGGGTCAACTTCGGCAGTTGCAGGACTTCCTGGACCTTGAACACGTTAATGGCAAACAACTGCCGACCCGCCAGGCGAAACATGAGAATTTCCAGGCGATTCTCACCCACCAGTTGGGTTCGTTGATCTACTGTGTCGAGAATGCCGGCCATCGATGACTCCTGGGCTTGTTCGGATGAATCCAATAAAACCGATATCGGCCGCACGAGCCGAATCTTGACCCCGGATAAAATACACACAGGGAATTGATATCACATTAACATCATGCTTTACTGGCTTCACGATTTCATCTGCCATTTACCCCGCCGCGCGACTTCGGTTTGCGCACTAAGTTCCCCTGCCTAAGGGATTCCCCTAGGCACAATCAGGTCCAACCTGATATTCCCGTTATCCAATAGCCATTAATGTGACGCCATTCTCATTGCTGAACGGAGTCAGGCTTTTGTACGCGACCACAGGACATCGGACCTGCAGCCTTTCGGCCGATTCCACCCGTGTAATCGTTTACGAATTCACCTTCGCTAAACAGCACGGGCGTGTCGTCGCGCGTCCGTCCGCGGTCGACCTTGAGATCCAGCCGTTCGCCATACGCGGTTTCCTTTCGCCTGACATGATGTTGTGGAGATAAGCATGCCGAACGATCGTAGGAACTGGAATCAACGTCTTCCCGAATTTCTGATCGAGGCCGAGACACTGCTGGCCAAGTCGGAGGAGTGCCTGAGCCATCTGCAATTGATCAACAATGACAAGGACGCAATCGATTGCATGCTCAGCACCTTGCTGAAACTGGCAAACAAGGCCAATGCCTTGGCGCTGGAAGCCGTTTCGGAGTTTTCCCTGCATATCCATGGCTTGCTCAGCCATGCGCAAAACCACATGGAATTGCATGACCAGGCCCTGGATGCCTTGAAGGATTGCTTCACCCTGATGGCCTGGCAATTGGAACTGGTCGATCACACCACCGGCCAGTTGAGCCTGGACAACAGCGAACAAACGTCCTTGATCGAGGCATTCGCTTTCCAGGTCGGCCAGAGTCCCGACCAGGCATTGGCCGCGTCACGTCCGCTGGCGTTGGTGTCTTACCCCCAGAAACAAGCCTGATACGATGGCAATGCGCCTGCTCCCCAGTTGCTTTCACGGCACCATGCCGAGCGCGACCAACGATAGGCGAAGTGGTACTATCTCCCGCGTCAGCCACTTCCAGGCAGCGCCGTAGTAGCTGCCAACCGAAGCTGCCTTCGACCTGAAACGTTTACCCGACCCGGCCTGTCAGATGCGCTGACCGGCCTGCCCGCAGCGAACATTCATTGGCTCCATCCGCTATGCACGCCAGCCTCAAGTCATTCATCACCTGGCCTCCCTCCCGAGAAAACGCCCGTCGCTTCACATTATCACTGTGCATGTGCTCGACCCTCGGCTGCCTGCTGACCTACCTGTACGCCCACACGGTGCCGCTGGGCCTGCTGGCCGTGAATGTCGCGGCCCTGAGCTGTGTCTGGATCCACCATCGATTGTCGCGCAAGTCCATCAAGTTCCAGCCCCAAGAATTGGCCGACCGGTTGCTCGAGGTCCAGGAGAATGAGCGCCATCGGCTCAGCCGCGAATTGCACGACGACATTGGCCAATTGCTGACCGCGGCGAAACTGCAAGGCGAATGGCTCAAGCGGCGGATGCCGGAGGAATTGCAAGGTCAGTGCGCGCTCCTGTGCGAGACCCTGGACGAAACCCTCAACAAGGTCCGTGACGTATCGGCGATCCTCAACCCCAGGGAACTGGCCAGCCTCGGGCTTGAGGCCAGCCTGCGGGCGCACCTGCTCAAGACCCTGGCCAACGTCCCGGTGAAGTGGAGCCTCGATTGCCAGCAGCGCATGACGGGTATCCCGGAGGAGATGTCGGTCGCGGTGTTCCGGATCACCCAGGAAGCGGTCACCAACATCTTGCGCCATGCCCGGGCGACGAATCTGCTGGTACGCCTGCAACGCCTGCCCGACGGCCTGACCCTGCTGATCAGCGACGACGGCCAGGGATTTGTCCCGGCCAGCCACCCCGCTCGCGAAGGTCAACGGGGCATGGCCGGCATGTCGGAGCGGGTCGAACAATTGGGCGGCACCCTCAAGGTCGTGAGCGAGGCCGGCAAAGGCACGCACATCGAAGCACGCTTTCCCTGGGCACCGCGTGCCCTGGAGCGAGCCAGTAAGAATAAGGTTTTCCTTTGATTTGTAATTTGCTCCTGGTCGATGACCACTCCCTGATCAGGGCCGGCGTACGAGCCCTGGTCATGGATATCCCAGACTATGCCGTGATCGGCGAAGCCAATGACGGCACACAATTGGTGGAGCTGGTAGAACGACTGAACCCCGACATCGTGCTGCTGGATATTTCCATGAAGGACACCAGCGGCCTGGATGCCTTGCAACAGCTCAAGCGGGTGCGCCCCCACAGCAAGGTGCTGATCCTGTCGATGCATACGGATCCTGCGCTGATCATGCAGGCGCTGGAATCAGGCGCCCATGGCTACCTGCTCAAGGACACCACCGCCACTGAGCTGAAACACGCCCTGCAAGCGCTGCGCAATGACGAACGCTACCTGAGCCCGGCCATCGCCCACACGGTGATCAACCAGGCGCTGACCCGCGTCCAGAAACATCAGCCAGACCCTGCCCAGGCCCATAACCTGACGGCACGCCAGCTGGAAATTCTGCGGCTGATCGTACGAGGCAAGTCCACTCGGGAAATTGCCAATGGGCTGAACCTGAGCGTCAAGACCGTGGAAACCCACCGGGCGCAAGTCATGAAGCGCTTGCAGATCCATGACGTGGCCGGTCTTGTGCTGTTCGCGGTGCGTGAGCAAATCATCAGCCTGGATGACTGAGCGCCGTCGCGCCGCCCAACAGCGGCGAATCGGACGGCAGGTGTAGCCGAAGCGCCTTAGGGCGGACAGTGAAGCGCAGGGTGTCGACCTGCAACGGCTCGCCATCGAGATTGATGTCCAGGCCTTGCGCGACCTTGATTTCCACCCATGGCAAGCGCGCACGGACAAACATGTTGTCGATGCCCAGGCCGCCTGCGAGCAAGTCCTTCAACGTACTGACTACTTCCTGGGGCGCCGGCAGGATGCTGATGTCCAGCAAGCCATCATCCGCTAACGCTTGCGGGCACAGCACATGTCCTCCCCCCGCCTGCCGGCCATTACCGATGCCCAGCGCGAGCAAATCGCCCTGCCAGTAAAAATCGGGGCCCTGCAACTCACCATAGGCGGTACTCAGTTCACTGAATCGAGACAGGCCCGTGAACAGGTAGGCGGCGCCGCCCAAGACCTTCTTGAGATCCTCGGAGGTGTTCGCCGTCACCTGGCTGCCAAAACCGCCGGTGGCCATGTTCAGGAAAATCCGCCCGCTGACCTCACCCACATCAACGGTCTGCGGCGCAACGTCCAATAGATCCAGGGCCTGCGCAGGTTCCAACGGAACACCAGCCGCCCGGGCGAAATCATTGGCCGTGCCCAGCGGCAGCAGTACCAGGCTGGCATCGCTGGACTTGTGGACGATCGCTTCGGCGATATCACGCAAGGTTCCATCACCGCCACCGGCGATCAGTCGCGTATAACCGGCATCCAGGGCTTCATCGACGCATCGCTGGGCATCACCGGCTTCCCAGGTCAACCGTACCGCCAGCTCCCAGCCCTGTTCGCGCTTGAGCATCACTGCCGAGCGAACCTCTTCGTTGAGCGCTTGCTTGCCATGCAAAATCAACAGCGCCTTGCCTTTGCTCATCGTGGTCTCCGTCATTGGAAGGTTCAGGCATGGGACCGCTCATTCGAGCGAAAAAGCCCCGTGGACATCAATTTATTAGAAGAGCAGGACTGCTCGCCTGATCGACACGGCCTGATTCGAAGAGTTTTCTTACAAGATCTGGCGAATCAGCTCAATTGACCCTCTAGCGGTATTAAGACACCTTGGCTTCATGTTTTGCTGGATCATTTAAACCCTCATCACACAAGGAAGCACTCTCCCATGGATGGATACGTCACGGCCCGCAGGGGCCGGAACAGTCGCTCGAACAGTTATGGCCAAGGGGATGGACCGTCCCATGCATAACCGTGAATACAAGCTGTCGCCCGGGCAGCTCGCGTCCTTTGGAAGCGGGCGGGCCGATACTCGAAACGAATGCAAAAGTTGCAGTAATCCCGTTGGAGGAATTGATTTGGAACCGCGCGTCGTTGAACTGGAAACCCACCTCAAATACATCCGCAAAGACATGGAAGAAATACGCACCGACGTCAAGGTGATCCGCCACAGGCTTGCCTATTCGGCTGGCGCCGCGGCGGTGGTGCTCGGTCTGCTGGGCTGGATTGCCAATAATCGATTCGATCAGTTGGTGATGCTGCTCACGCGATAAAGGTGAGGCGCGCAAAGGCCCGGGCGTCCAACTCGGGCCGGAGAACACCTGCCAGGTGCTAGCCCAGAACTTCGCTCAAGGGAATGAAGCCCACCTCGTCGCCCTCCACCAGCGTCTGTCCTTCGAGCACCTCGACCAACCCGTCGGCCCAGGCCGCGCTGCGCAGGACACCTGAGCTCTGATTTTGGTAGATGATCGCTCGACCATTCTCCATACGGCCTCGCAGGTATTCTCGGCGACTGCCCGCCTTTGGCCAGGCGAAACCGGCCGGCACCTTGAACTTGAGCGGCGCCACCGACTGAACGCCTTGGCGTCTCAATAGGTAAGGCCTTGCCAGCAGGGCGAACGTCACGAGGGTCGAAGCGGGGTTTCCAGGCAGGCCTATGACCGGCACGCCACGGTAGTGCCCGAACGTCAACGGCTTACCCGGTTTGATGGCGAGTTTCCACAGCGCCAGCTCGCCGTCCTCGCGCAAGGCGATACCCAGGAAGTCCGCCTCTCCCACCGATACCCCCCCGGTGGACAGGATCAGATCGACATCTGACAACTGTGCCAGGCGCTCACGGGTGGCCGACAAATCGTCGGGCAGGATACCCGCGTCAACCACCTCACAGCCCATACGCTTTAGCCAGCCACACAGCAGCACGCGGTTGCTGTTATAGATCTGGCCAGGACCCAACGCCTGACCGGGCTCGACCAGTTCATCTCCCGTGGACAGGACGGCGACGCGGGCCTTGCGCACCACATCCAGCGATGCACAGCCCAAAGATGCCGCCAAACCCAGCTCGATCGGCCCCAGGCGAGTCCCGGCGGAGAGGACTTGCTCGCCAACGGTGGTCTCCTGTCCCTGGGGGCGAATGTTCTGCCCACTGACCATGGGTTCGGTAAACCGCACCCGCTGGTCGCTTTCAACCACGGCGTTTTCCTGCATCTCGACGCAATCGGCTCCGGCAGGGACTGGCGCTCCCGTGAAGATCCGCGCGCAGGTACCAACGGCCAGCGGCTCCGGAGCCTGGCCGGCAAAAATCCGCTGGCTGACCACCAACGGCTCGCCGTTCCAGTCCGCCAGCCGCAAGGCATAGCCATCCATGGCGCTGTTGGGCCATGGCGGCAAATCAAGGGTCGATACCAGATCCTCGGCGAGCACTCGCCCTGACGCCGCGGCCAAAGGCAAATGTTCACGCTGAACGATCGGCGTCGCCGCCGCCATCTCGAGCAGTCGCTCCAACGCCACCTCAACGGCCATCAAGGCGCCGGCCTTGCCCGGTTTACCCACGGGATTCACAAGGGGCTGCCTGTTTCAAATGGGCCACGAAGTTGCACGGACGATGCCGCACATCCAATTGTTCGGCCAGGATCCCATCCCATCCGGTACGCACCGCGTTGGTCGACCCTGGCAGGCAACATACCAGCGTGCCATTGGCCAAGCCCGCCAGCGCCCGGGACTGCACAGTGGAAGTGCCAATGTCGGCCACTGATATTTGCCGGAACAACTCGCCAAACCCATCGACTTGCTTGTCCAGCAGACACGTGACGGCCTCCGGCGTGCTGTCACGCCCCGTGAAGCCGGTGCCGCCGGTGATCAGCACCACTTGCACTACGTCTTCGGCAATCCAGGTCGCGACTTGCGCCCGGATCTTGTACAAATCATCTTTGAGCAGAACCCGCGCCGCCAGATTGTGGCCGGCCGCCGTGAGCCGATCGACGAAGACCTGCCCGGACGTATCGGTTTCCAGGGTTCGGGTGTCACTGACTGTCAGCACCGCGATATTGAGCGGCACGAAAGGTACATCAGCCTTGGCTTTCATAGGCTCGTCCAGTTGTGGAGGAAACAGCCCGGTGTTATATCACAGCGCTTCATTTTTTCGCCCGTGCGGAGACACGCCATGACCTCGATTACGCCGCTGCCATCCTGTTCCATTCTGCTCTTGGCGGGTGGCCGCGGGCAACGCATGGGCGGCCAGGACAAAGGCCTGGTGCAGTGGCAAGGCGAACCGCTGATTGCCCATATCCATCGCCAGACCCGCGCCATGAGCGATGACCTGATCATTTCCTGCAACCGTAATGCGCAACGTTATGCACCGTATGCCGATCAGTTGGTGCATGACGAGGAAGGCGACTTTCCCGGGCCACTGGCGGGCATCCGGGCAGGTCTCAAGGCTGCGAGGCACCCGTATTTGCTGGTGCTGCCGTGCGACGTGCCGCAAGTCGATGCAAACCTGCTCGACAACATGCGCAGGACGGCCAGCCAGCACCCCGATCAGCCATTGATGGTGCGGCACGGCGAGCATTGGGAACCGCTGCTGTGTGTCATCCCGTTGGCCCTGGCAGCGAGCTTCGAAAAAGCCTGGAGCGAAGGTGAACGCAGCCCCGGTCGGGTTATGCGCGCGCTGCACGCCGTTGCCTTGCAATGCCCTGCCGACGATCCGCGGCTGGCCAATCTGAACACCCCGGAGTTGCTGGCGCGACATAAAGGCGTGTCAGATTGACACTAGCCAGGAACTTGCGCGCAATGTATACGTCTGAAGGTCAGTAACTTGAAGAATCCATTCGGAGAAACACCATGACACAACGGACCCTCGCCACGTTCATGCTCGCTCTGGGCCTCGCCACCCTCGCCGGGTGCGCTTCGCCAACAGTGATCACCTTGAATGACGGTCGCGAAATCCAGGCCGTCGATACCCCCCATTACGATGAAGAAAGCGGCTTCTACGAATTCGAACAACTGGATGGCAAGCAGACTCGCGTGAACAAGGATCAGGTTCGTACCGTTAAAGACCTGTAATCTTCAACGCTACCGCCAGATACGAAAAGCCCGCAACATTTGCGGGCTTTTTTATGCCTGGTCCAAAACCATGGGCACTACCACTGCAATGTAATCTCGCTCTGGAATACACGCTCCTGGCCAGTGACCGGGTCGATGAAACGCAGCCCTTGTGCCAGTAGCTTGAGCGGGTTGGCGTAGTCATCCTCGGCGTCCCGGAGCACGTCAGGGTAAAACGGATCGTTGCAGATGCCCGCTCCCAGGGCATTCATATGCACTCGCAACTGGTGTTTCTTGCCCGTGACCGGAGACAACCCGTAGCGCCACAGGTCACCGTGTCTTTCCAGCACTTCGATGGCCGTTTCGGTATTGGGCTCGCCCGGCCCTTCCTGCATCCGAAAGAACGGCTCACCATCGATCATCCGACTTCTATGCACCCGGGGAAAGGTCAACCCAGGCAACGCGCGGGCAATGGCTTGGTAGCGTTTCTCGATCTGCCGCGTCGGGAATAACGACTGATACGCCGAACGGGTGTGCGGGTTGGCGGAAAACAACACCAGCCCGGCCGTGTGCCGGTCGATGCGGTGCAGGGGAACCAGATGCGGGTTGTCCAACCGCCGGATCAGCCGTCGCAACAAGGTTTGCTCGACGTATTCGCCCGCCGGAGTGACAGGCAGAAAATGCGGTTTGTCTGCCACTACCAGATGCTCGTCGGCGTACAGGATCGACTCCACCACCGGGATCGGCTTCTCGTCGAGTACTTCACGAAAGTAGTGGATGCGCAGGCCTTCGCGGTACGGCAAGTCGACATCAATGGCCCTGCCTTCCCCGTCCAATACCCGGCCCCGGGCGATCCGGTCCAGCCACTGCTCGCGACTGATGGTACTGAAATGCTCGCAGAGGCACTCCAGCACCGTCGGCCATGACCCGGGCGGCAGATACAGCGTACTGGCCTGATGATGAGCGGCGGAAAACGATGAACCGGACATTGAAAACTCTTAGGCGTTTTGCAGGGCGGCATTATCCGACAGTCGCACCGGTCCAGCCCAGCGATGATTGCTTTACGCCGTGACTGACGTCGATTTGGCCGCCGCTTCGGTGAACTCCTTCAGCCAGCGCAATACGTCCACCGCTTCCCAGCGACCGGGATCGTACAGCGCGTACAGCAACCCCTGGTAACCCACCACGTCCAACTGTTTGTGATAACCGGCACGCTGGAACAATGCTTCGATCTCGGCGAAACAGGTGTTGAAATGCAGTTTATTGAAAGGCGTCTTGCCTTCGGTCACCAGGCCATCCAGGCGCAGCTCCAGGACCGCCTCACGCACAACGTCCGCGGACATCCTGTTTACGCTGCTTTTCAGTTGTTCGACATTGACCAAGGGGATGCACTCCAGATAGCTGTATGAACATACAGTAACCGAAGAACGCGATTTTCGCTAATGGCCTCGTATGAAGGCAAGCCGGAAAATGGATCACCGCAGAAATGCGGCGACCCGGTCGGAGTCATCGAAAGGCCAGTCCAGCTCCGCACCAGTATCGATCCTGCGCAGAACCGGGATACGTAGCTCATAGGCTTCGAAAAAGGACTCGTTCTCGGCGATATCCACCAGCTCCACCAACAATCCATGTTCGACGAAAGGCATCAGCACCCCTTCGGCAACTTCACAAAGATGACACCCCAGGGTGCCGAACAACTGGCATTCAGGAAGCATGGCGGGTAGACCCAAAAAAGATAGACGGTCATTCTAGGCCCGCCTCGAAAAATCGTCGAGTCGCTGGTTCGCTTCCGGGGGTTTCGGTAAAACGCTGATGCAAATCACTGAACATAAATGCTTTTCCAGCGACGCTGATCGCGTTTTCCCCTCTACGCTGTGCGTTGCAGTCTTGAAACGGAGTTCCCCTTGTTTGCCAACCTGCTGATCATCCTTGCCTCGTCCCTGGTGGTCATCGCCCTGTTCAGGCGACTGCGCCTGCCACCTGTGCTGGGTTATCTCTGCGTCGGGCTCGCGGTCGGGCCTACCGCACTGGACTGGGTCAACGACAGCGAAGAACTGCCAGACCTGGCCGAGCTCGGGGTGGTGTTCCTGTTGTTCTCGCTGGGGCTGGAGTTTTCCCTGTCGAAAATGCTCGAGCTGCGCCGGGTCGTGTTCGGCCTCGGCAGCCTGCAGGTGTTGTGCTCGGGAGCGCTCCTGGCGGGATTGCTGGCCGTGTGCGGCGCGCCGGTGATCGCCGCGCTGCTGCTCGGTGCGGGGCTGGCCTTGTCCTCCACCGCCATTGTCAGCAAGGAGTTGACCAGCCTGGGCGAGATCTTCAGCAGCCACGGCCAGAACGCCATTGGCGTGTTGTTGTTCCAGGACGTCGTCGCGGTGCTGCTGTTGACCCTGGTGCCGGTCTTCGCCGGCAGCAGCGAGCACCCGTGGTACTGGGCGCTACCGCTGACCCTGGGCAAGACCCTGGTGTTGTTCGGTGGCCTGCTGCTGGCCAGCCGGCTGCTGTTGCCCCGGCTGTTCCATGAAGTGGCGGCGTCCCGGTCCGCAGAACTGTTCGTGCTGCTGGCCCTGGTGATCGTGCTGCTGACGGCATGGCTGACCCACTTGCTCGGCTTGTCCCCGGCCCTGGGGGCTTTCCTGGCGGGCATGTTGCTGGGGGAAAGCCACTACCGGCATCAGATCGAAGCCGACATACGCCCGTTTCGCGACATCCTGCTGGGGCTGTTTTTCGTCAGCATCGGCATGCTGATCGATCTGCAACTGTTCCGCGATGACGGCCTTTTGATCCTCGGATTGACCCTCGGCTTGATGCTCCTCAAGGGCTGCGTGGTCGCCACCCTGGTGAAATGGCGCGGCAGTGATGGGGAAACCGCCTGGCGCAGTGGTCTGGCCCTGGCCCAGGGCGGCGAATTCTGTTTTGCCTTGATGGCGCTGATGCAGCAGAACCGCCTCATGCCCGCCGACATCGGCGGCCTGCTGCTGGCCGCGACGTTCTGCTCGATGCTGCTGACCCCGCTGTTGCTACGTGCGGCACCACGCATCGCCGCACGCCTGCATCGCAAACCCAACGAAGAGGCGCAACTGGACCAGATCAGCGCACTCAATGCCGGCTTGTCGGATCACGTGGTGATTTGCGGCTACGGGCGCGTCGGCCAGTCCATCGGGCGCTTCCTGCGCCGTGAAGGCCAGGCGTTCGTCGCCCTGGATGACGACCCGGTGATCATCCAGGAAGCCACCGTCGGGGAAAACTGCGTGCATTACGGCGATTCGCGACGGGGTGACCTGCTCGCCGCCGTTGGCTTGAGCCGCGCCAGGCTATTGGTGATCGCAGTGGACAAGACCGACATCGCCATCGCCGTGCTCAAGGCAGCCCGGCGGGTCAACCAACAGGTACCGATCCTGGTGCGCACCCGTGACGACAGCCAATTGGCCGAGTTGCAGGCAGCCGGGGCCAGCGAAGTGGTCCCGGAACTGTTGGAATCGAGCCTGATGCTGGCGTCCCACGCCCTGATCATGCTCGGCCTGCCCGAACAACAAGTCCGGCATCATGTGGATCAGGTCCGTCATGATCGTTATCGCCTGCTCCACGGTTTTTACCCAGGCAACCAGGACAAGGAACCTTAGTGCAACGATCAGTCCTGGCTGACCGCACCGATCTTGTGAATCGACAGGTCGGCGCCGTAATACTCTTCTTCCTGGGTCAGGCGCAGCCCCAGCACGGCCTTGATCGCGCCATAGACCGCGAACCCACCGGCCAAGGCGACGACAACGCCCAACGCCGTGCCGATCAACTGGCTGATCAGGCTGACCCCGCCCAGGCCGCCCAGGGCACCCTGGCCAAAGACGCCACAGGCAATGCCACCCCAGACCCCGCACAGCCCGTGCAGCGGCCAGACGCCGAGCACGTCGTCGATCTTCCACTTGCCTTGGGCCGCCGTGAAGCACCAGACGAACAAGGCACCGGCAATGGCACCGGTGGCCAGCGCACCCACCGGGTGCATCAGGTCGGAACCGGCACAGACCGCCACCAACCCGGCCAGCGGGCCGTTGTGCAGGAAGCCGGGGTCATTGCGCCCGACAATCAATGCCGCCACGGTACCGCCCACCATAGCCATCAACGAATTGACCGCCACCAGCCCGCTCACCCCAGGCAGGGTCTGCGCACTCATCACGTTGAAACCGAACCAGCCGACAATCAGGATCCACGAACCCAAGGCCAGGAATGGAATGCTCGAAGGCGCGAACGCCACCAGGCGACCGTCCCGGTAGCGGCCATTACGCGGCCCGAGCAAAAGCACCGCGGCCAACGCCAGCCAGCCGCCCATGGCATGCACCACCACGGAACCGGCGAAGTCATGGAAACTGGCGCCGAACCGAGCTTGCAACCAAGCCTGCACGCCAAAATTGCCGTTCCAGACCAAGCCTTCGAATAACGGGTAGACAAACGCCACGATCAACACCGTGGCGCACAACTGCGGCGCGAACCGCGCGCGCTCGGCAATACCGCCGGAAATGATGGCCGGGATCGCGGCGGCAAAGGTCAACAGGAAGAAAAACTTCACCAGGCTGTAGCCATGATCGGTGCTGAGTACCGTCGCCGGCTGCAGGAAGGTCACGCCGTAGGAAATCCA
This sequence comes from Pseudomonas sp. R151218B TE3479, assembly GCF_053629195.1. NCBI lineage: Bacteria > Pseudomonadati > Pseudomonadota > Gammaproteobacteria > Pseudomonadales > Pseudomonadaceae > Pseudomonas > Pseudomonas sp. R151218B TE3479. The sequence continues at coordinate 2,937,722 of NZ_JBRJHV010000001.1, read as the reverse complement.
ATAACCGACAAAGAAATAGGCCAGGGTCGAGACCGCGAAATCGCTGAGGATTTTCGACAGCGCATTGACCTGGTTCTTCTGCCGGACCGTCCCCACTTCAAGGAACGCGAAGCCGGCATGCATGGCCAGGACCATGACCGCGCCGAGCAGGATGAACAGCGTGTTGGAGCTGTGGACCAGACTGTCCACGGCACTTTGCATATTTTCCATGGTGTTGGCAGACCTGAAAAGTTGAAAAAAGCACCAAACCGGCTCGCTCATCCCACGGACGCACCAAGTTGAAACGACTCATTGGCCGCAAGCAGGCCAATGATCTTTTTTGGTGCGTCAGAGCGGATAAAACAAAGTCCCGCTTCGTGGTGCTTCGCGGGTTTTGATTATTTGGTTAAGGTTTTACGGGCTTTCGCCCAGCTTCAGCGCACCGGCACAGGCTGACGCACCAGTACATGGCAGAAGCCTGAGCAAAAGTTGTACCAGTCACTTGCACTGAACCTTCCGGCAAGGCTCATACTCGAACGTTTCAGACGTCACTTACGGAGATTCACCCATGGCCAGAACCCAGGCAAAGACTGCTCAAGAAATCCTGATGGAAGATTTTCAGACGCTGGTCAGCGACACGGAGCGCTTGCTCGATCACACCGCGACGCTGGCAGGCGATCAAGCCGATGCGCTGCGCGGCCAGATCCACGAAACCCTCCTGCGCGCCCGCGAAACGCTCAAGCTGACCGAAGACTCCATGCGCGAACGCGGCCAGGCTGCCGTAGTCGCCACCGAGGAGTACGTACAGGCCAACCCTTGGCAATCGGTAGGCATTGCCGCGGGCGTTGGTTTTCTGATTGGTCTGTTGGCGACACGGCGCTGATCATGGGTATCGACGAATCCGGCTCGTCCGAAGCGGGCACACAACCCACAGCGCGCCGCTTGGGCGCAGCGTTTCTTGGCTTGCTGCACAGCCACGTCGAATTGTTCGGCATGGAGTTGCAGGAACAGAAGGCACGCACCGTCAGCCTCCTGCTGTTCGCCGGCCTTGCGCTGGTGTTCGGTTTGCTGCTGCTGGTCGGGCTTTCGGCGCTGGTGCTGATCCTGGTATGGGACACCTATCGTCTGTCGGGCATTATCGGCCTGTGCCTGTTCTACCTGCTGGCGGCCCTGTTCTGCGGTCTTCGGCTCAAGGCGGCGATCTACGACGAGTCCTCTCCTTTCAACGCCACCCTCGAAGAACTGGCCAATGACCGGGAGCGCCTACTGCCATGAGTCTGCCTGATATTCCTCAAGCCCGGACACGACAGGAAATGCGCAAGGCCCTGGTGCGCCTGCGCATGGAAATGCATCGCCAGGAAATCCGTCAGGAGACACGCCAATTGCTGCAACCCCTGCATCGGGTGCGCGGCTTGACGCAAAGCTGGCACGAAGGTTTCGGCATCAAGCATGCGCCACTGTGGGGCGTGGCGGCAGTGTCCCTGCTCGGCTTCCTCACCGGCAAACGGACCCGCCATGGCGGTGGCGGTGGCTTGACAGGCCTGATCCGTCTGGCAACGACATTGCTGCCGTTGGTCAAGCTGGCCAAGGACCTGCGCAAACCCTGACGACCGACACCCTGTGGCGAGTGCCACAGGGTGATGTATCCGGTCTGTGCAGGCCCATAGCCCTTGCAGGGCGACCCACGAACCGGGAAGCTAGGGCATCGACATTATCGAACGGAGCAACCGGCCTTGGATTGGCATACCCTGCTGACTCGCGAACGTCTCGGAAAACCGCTGCACAGTCCGCAAGAGCTCGGCCGTAGTCCCTTCCACAAGGACCACGACCGCATCATCTTTTCCGGTGCCTTCCGCCGTCTGGGGCGCAAGACGCAAGTGCATCCGGTTTCCAGCAACGACCACATCCACACGCGCCTGACCCATTCCCTGGAAGTCAGTTGCGTCGGGCGCTCCCTGGGCATGCGCGTGGGAGAAACCATCCGCAATGCCCTGCCCGACTGGTGCGAGCCGAGCGACCTGGGCATGGTGGTGCAATCGGCCTGCCTGGCCCACGACATAGGCAACCCGCCGTTCGGTCATTCCGGCGAGGACGCCATTCGCTACTGGTTCCAGCAGGCCGCCGGGCGGGGCTGGCTTGATGCGATGAGCGAAGCCGAACGCAACGACTTCCTCAATTTCGAGGGCAACGCCCAAGGCTTCCGCGTCCTCACCCAGCTTGAATACCATCAGTTCGACGGCGGAACCCGGCTGACCTACGCCACCCTCGGTACGTATCTGAAATACCCATGGACCGCCCGCCACGCCGATTCCCTGGGCTACAAGAAGCACAAGTTCGGTTGCTACCAGAGCGAACTGCCACTGCTGGAGCAGATTGCCCACAAGCTCGGTTTGCCACAGATCGAGGATCAACGTTGGGCACGGCATCCACTGGTGTACCTGATGGAGGCCGCCGATGACATCTGCTACGCGCTGATCGACCTGGAAGATGGCGTGGAGATGGATCTTCTGGAGTACCCACAGGTGGAATCGCTGCTCCTGGACCTGGTGGGCGACGATCTTCCGGACACCTACCGGCAACTGGGGCCGCTGGACTCGCGGCGGCGCAAACTGGCGATCCTGCGAGGCAAGGCCATAGAACACCTGACCAACGCCGCCGCCCGGGCGTTTGTCGAGCAGCAGGAAGCGTTGCTTGCCGGCACGCTGCCAGGGGACTTGGTGGAACATATGCACGGCCCGGCAAAACGCTGCGTGTTGAATGCCAAGGACATGGCGCGCCGGAAAATCTTCCAGGACAAGCGCAAGACCCTGCACGAAATCGGCGCCTACACCACGTTGGAAATCCTGCTCAACGGCTTTTGCGGCGCAGCCCTCGAACAGCACGGCGGCCGCACGCCTTCGTTCAAGAATCGCCGCATTCTCGACCTGCTGGGGAACAATGCGCCGGATCCCAACGGCCCTTTGCATGGCGCATTCCTGCGAATGATCGACTTCATCGCCGGCATGACCGACAGCTACGCCAGCGAAATGGCCCAGGAGATGACAGGCCGCACGCGCCAATAAAAGGCAGCGTTGGCAGCATTTCGAAAAATGTGGGAGCGAGCTTGCTCGCGATGACGGATGCACATCCTGCACCGATGCGCACCGATCCATCGCCATCGCGAGCAAGCTCGCTCCCACAGGGGGGCGGTGCATGTCGATTTGTAGCGTCACCCCAGAAGAAGTTTGAAGTAGATAAATAATGTATGGCTTACACAAACCTCGCTTAAAACGCTTCCTCTGTTTGCACAAACAACACAATCAAAGAAATATCCCTTCACACACAGCCAACACCTCCCACCTCTTATTGTCATCCACCTACTAAAAAACCGATTACATCGTAATATCTTGCCTCTTTTTTTGTAGGAAACTTCTGAAATTGAAGTTGCATGCCCGTCTCTTCGTACGACCCTGGCTATAAGTGGGCTAAGGTGCGCGCTTTATTCAAGTTCGCAGGGTAATTTATTCATGAACTCCGTTTTCATTGTCGACGATCATCCGGTCATCCGCCTCGCCGTTCGCATGCTTCTGGAACATGAAGGCTATAAGGTCGTGGGAGAAACTGACAACGGCGTCGACGCGATGCAAATGGTGCGCGAATGCATGCCAGACCTGGTTATCCTGGACATCAGCATCCCCAAACTTGACGGGCTGGAAATTCTGTCCCGCTTCAACGCCATGACCACGCCGCTCAAGACACTGGTGCTCACGGCACAGTCGCCGACGCTCTTCGGTATCCGATGCATGCAATCCGGTGCCTCGGGTTACGTTTGCAAACAGGAAGACCTCAGCGAACTTGTCAGCGCGATCAAAGCGGTATTGTCCGGCTATAACTATTTCCCCAGCCAGGCGCTGAACCCGGTACGCCCGGATGATCCACGCAGTATAGAGCTGGACCTTTTCAAAAGCGTCAATGACCGCGAACTGATGGTACTGCAACTTTTTGCCCAGGGCCGAACCAACAAGGAAATAGCCAAGGGGATGTTTCTCAGCAATAAAACCGTCAGTACTTATAAAAAACGCCTGATGCAGAAACTCAAGGTCAAGTCCTTGGTCGAGCTGATCGAAATGGCGAAGCGCAACGCGCTGGTGTGAGAAAACAGGATGCTCAGACGCATAACCGAATGTCTCCTGCTGATCAGCGCAGCGTTATATACAGGAGTGCTCGCGGCGACACCGGATGCGCCCGGGCAATACACGCTGCTGGGGCGCTCGTCCATGGCCCAGGCCGAGATCAAGCTCGATGATGTTCACCGCGCCTGGCTAAAAAGCCGGCGGGAACTGGTCCTGGGCACTTCCGCACCGGATTACCCGCCCTTCGATCTCTCCGCCAGCGGACGCGACTACGAAGGCCTGACCGCCGACTATGCCGACATCCTCGCCAAGTCCACCGGCTTGCCCATGAGAGTCCTGCGTTTCGCCTCCCGTGAGGCAGCCATGGCGGCGCTCAAGGACGGGCAAATCGACATGCTTGGCACCGCCAACGGTTTCGAGGCCCGCGACCCCGACATTACGCTCTCGACGCCGTACGCAGTGGACCAACCCGTTCTCGTTACCCGAACGAATGAAAGCCGATCCCTGAACGAAGACCTCAAGGGTTTGCGCCTGAGCATGGTCTATCACTACCTGCCGCTGCGGGAAATCGAAAAACTCTACCCCAAGGCAATCATCACCACCTATCCGTCCTACCAGAACGCTATCAATGCCGTCGCCTTTGGCCAGGCCGATGTATTTCTCGGCGATACCCTGTCCACCCACTACATGATCAACAAGGGTTACTTGAGCAACATTCGCATGGCCAGCTTCGGCAAACATGAATCCTATGGATTCGGCTTCGCCGTACGCCGTGGCGATACCCGTTTGTTGGAGATCATCAACGCGACGCTGAACCAGGTCCCCATCGCCGAACAGACAGCCATTGCCAAGCGTTGGAGCGCAGGCAGCGACCTGTACCTCACGGACCACCGGGTACAACTGACCGACCGCGAGCAACGCTGGCTGGCCAGGCATCCGGTGGTCAGGGTGGTGGTGAACGAAACCTCTGCCCCCTTCACCTTCTTCGATCCGGACGGCGATCTTCGCGGCATCAGCGCCGACCTGCTGGAGCTGATCCGGCTGCGCACCGGCCTGCGCCTGGACATCCAGCGCCGCCAGAACGACAGTGAAATGATTGCCGCGGTCCTCGACGATCAAGCCGACATGATCGCGGCGCTGTTGCCCAGCAGTGAGCGGCAACGCCAGTTGAAATTCAGCCGCCCCTACGTCGACAGCTCGTTCGTCCTGCTGACCCGCAAGGCGTCCGACACGCCTACCACGCTCGATCAGTTCGGCCACGCCAGCCTGGCGATCGCCACCGGCAATCCGCTCGTTGAATGGCTTCGCAGTCAGTACCCGAGCATCCGGATCATCGAAACGGACGGTCCCTTGCGCGCCGTGGAAATGCTTGCCCATGGCCAGGTCGACGGCAGCGTGAACTCGCAGGTGATGGCCAACTACTTCATCTCCTCCCATGCGTGGCGGGACAGGTTGCAGATCAGCAGCACGGTGGGCACCCAACAGGCACTGTTCGCGCTCGCCACGGCCAAACACGCCAGCGAGTTGAACGCCATCCTCGACAAGGCCCTGACCAGCATCGACCCCGACGAACTGGGCATCATCAACAGCCGCTGGCGCGGTTACGTCTCGCCCTCGGAACACACCTGGCGCACTTACAACCGCCTGTTCTTCCAGGTCGTCGCGGGCGTCGGCCTGTTACTGCTGCTTTCCCTGGCGTGGAACGCCTACATGCAGCGCCAGATCAGGCAACGTCAACGGGCGGAACTGGCCCTCAACGATCAACTCGAATTCATGCATTCGCTGCTCAATGGCACCCCCCACCCCATCTACGTGAGGGATCGCAACGGCATCCTGCAGAGCTGCAACGACAGTTACCTGGAAGCGTTCAACGCCAGGCGCGAAGACGTCATCGGCAAGGACTTGATGCCAGGTTCCATGAGCAACGCCTTCGAAGCGCAGGAGTACCAGGCGGACTACCAGCGCGTCATGGCCGAAGGCACCGCCCTGATCGTGGACCGTCCCCTGCACATCGGCGACCGGAAACTGACGATCTATCACTGGATCCTTCCCTACCGAAACTCCGCCGCGCAAGTGCAAGGCATCATCGGCGGCTGGATCGACATCAGTGAACGACGGCAGCTGTTCGAGGAACTGCGCGCATCCAAGCAACGGGCCGATGACGCGAACCGCGCCAAAAGCACGTTCCTGGCCACCATGAGCCATGAAATCCGCACCCCGATGAACGCAGTGATCGGCATGCTCGAGCTGGCCCTGAAACACGCCGACAAGGGCCACGTGGACCGTTCGACCATCGAAGTCGCCTACGAATCGGCCTCCGGCATGCTCGAACTGATCGGCGATATCCTGGACATCGCCCGTATCGAATCCGGCCATCTGAGCCTGGCTCCCGAACGCGTCAATCTCAGGACCCTGCTGCACTCGGTCATACGGGTCTTCGAGGGCGTGGCCCGGCAGAAGAACCTGGCGTTGTCGCTGCAGCTCGATGCCGTCGAGGGCGACCGTGACGTGTTGATGGACCCCTTGCGGTTCAAGCAGGTGCTGTCGAACCTGATCAGCAATGCCCTCAAATTTACCGAGCAGGGCCAGGTCGTGGTCAAGGTCCGGCTATCGCCAACCGAGCGGGACGACGTCCTGCACATGCATCTGGAGGTCAATGACAGCGGTATCGGCATCGGCCCGGCAGACTTGCAACGCTTGTTCAAGCCGTTTGCCCAGGTCGATAACACCAGCCGAATGGTCCGCAAAGGCGCGGGACTGGGGCTGGTGATCAGTCGCAACCTGTGCCGGATGATGGGCGGCGACCTGCATATGAGTAGCCAACCCGGCGTCGGCACCCAGGTCCAGGTCCACCTGCAACTGACCGTCCTGTCGACGGCGCCGGTTGGCGTTCCACTCGAACCGGTCATCGAAACGGCCCAGGCCGCCTTGAACGTCCTGATCGTGGACGATCATTGCGCCAACCGCCTGCTGATGTCCCAGCAATTGGAATACCTCGGCCATCACTACCGGGTCGCCCACGATGGTGCCCACGGGCTCGAGGTCTGGCGCAAAGGCCATTTCGATCTGGTCATTGCCGATTGCAACATGCCCATCATGAGCGGGTACGAACTGGCCCGATCGATTCGTCGCGATGAGTCCGAACAGCGACGGCCGCCCTGCACCCTCCTGGGGTTCACCGCCAATGCTCAACCGGAGGAAAAACAACGCTGCCTGGACGCTGGAATGGATGACTGCCTGTTCAAACCGATCAGCCTGAGCGCCTTGAGCCAGTGGATCAAGACGGTCAAACCCGTCGCTTACCCAGCGGCTTTCAGCGTGCACAGTCTCCAGGCGTTGACCGGCGGCGACCCTTCGTCCAACCGGCGCCTGCTGGCGGAGTTACTCAGCAGCAGCCGCGCGGATCGCCAGGAGTTGCTCGACGTCGCCCAGGGTGCAAATCGCCAAGCGCTGACCGAAACGGCGCACAAGATAAAAGGCGTCGCCCGCATCGTCCAGGCGACCACCCTGATCCAGCGGTGCGAGGCGCTGGAGCAGGCATGTCGTCTGGCACAGGCACCTGAACGAATCAGCGCCTGCATCGACGCCCTCGACCGCGCCATGACCGAACTGGAGCAGGCCCTGGAAACGGAGATCGCCAAGGCAAAATAATCCAGCGTTTACTATGCTATTCGCTCAGCAGTGCGTACCTGGGGGGGTCTCGATCGGTTTCCCTTGCACGCGGAAACACCCATCGAGCCCCCTGACACTTGGAGTGACTGCAATGCCCAGCGCACCGCGTCCGGACAAACGCCGGTTCCCCCTGCATGTCCACATCAGCGTGATGTTTACCCTGCTTTTGTTGTTGACCGGGGTGGTGCTGGGTATTTTCAACTACCGGCAAACCACGCAAATCATCCTGTCCAGCAGTGAAAAACTGTTCAACCGCATTGAACAGGAAGTGCGCCTGGACTTGTATGACACCTACGAACCCATCCGCCACCTGCTGGGCCTGCTGGCCGACTACCCGGCGATACGCACGCCGCAGATGGCGCAACGCATGGCCCTGCTCGTGCCCTTCAGCCAGGCATTGCGGGACAACCCGAACCTGGCGTCGTTGTACCTGGGCGATCAGCGCGGCAATTTCCTGATGGTCCGGCCATTGCGCACCCCCGCCCTGAAAACCGCCCTGCGGGCCCCCGCCGAGGCGGCCTATCAAGTCTGGACCGTCGAGCGGGCCACCGAGCAAGGCCCGGTCCATTCCCAGTCACTGTTCTACGACGAGACCCTGACACTCATCGATCGCCGGGACATGGCCGACGAAACCTACGATCCGCGCAGCCGCGCCTGGTTTCGCAGCGCCGTCGGCAGCGCCGAGCAGATCACCACCGAGCCCTACGTTTTCTTCTCCACGCACAACGTCGGCACCACCCTGGCCCGGCGCAGCGGCGAGCAGGCGGTCATCGGCGCCGACCTGACCCTGGCGGCCCTGTCCCAGACCCTGGCCAAGCACAAGGTGACCACCGGCACCGAGATCGTGTTGCTCGATCCCAAGGGCAACGCGGTGGGTTATCCCGACAGCGACCGGCTGCTCGCCGATGCCCAGTCGGCGCGCCTGATCAAGGCCCGCGACCTCAACCCGGCCATCGCCGCCGTCCTCGACGACAACACTGACACGACCCGCCTGGAAGCGGCCGGACGCCAGTGGATCGTTTCGCGCAGCCACATGCAGGAAGGCGGGCCCCAAGGCCTGGAACTGGCGTTGCTGGTGCCTGAGGACGAGCTGCTGGACGACGCTTATCGCATACGTTGGCAAGGCGCGCTCATCACCCTTGCCACCCTGTTGCTGTGCCTGCCCCTGGGCTGGCTGACGTCCAGGATCCTGGTCAAGCCCTTGCGCGAACTGGTGCGGGAGGCCGACGCCATTCGCAGCTTTGACTTCAACTACCCGGTGTCCCGCCGCTCCCCGGTGCTGGAGGTCGATCAGTTGAGCGTCTCGATGGCACGCATGAAAGAGACCCTGGCAAGTTTCTTTGAAATCACCGCCAGCCTGCGCGCCGAAACCCGCTTCGCCCCGTTGCTGGAGCGGGTGTTGTTCGAAACCGTGAAAATCGGCCAGGCCCAGGCCGGCCTGATCTACCTGCGCGAGAACGACGAAAACCGGCTCAAGCCCTATGGGCTGGTGATCGATGGAACCCCCAGGGACCTAGACGCCTTCAAGCTGCGCAGTCATGAGCTACAGGCAGGCGATAGCCCGCAATGGCTCCAACAACTGGCCGTCTCGGACAATCTCGTGACCTCCCTGGGCTTCGAGCAGGCGGCGGACCTGCAAGGCATCCTGCAAGCACTGGACTCGCCTCGGGTCCACCTGATCGGCATCCGTCTGTGCAATCGCCACCAGGAAACCGTCGGCGTATTGGTGTTGCTGATTACCGACAGCGGCACCGAAGCCGACCTGGAAAAACTCCAGCCCGACCGCATCGCCTTCCTGCAAGCCGTGTCCGGCGCCGCCACCGTGAGCATCGAGGGCCAGCGCCTGCAAGCCAAGCAAAAGCAACTGCTGGACGCTTTCATCCAACTGCTGGCCGGCGCGATCGATGCCAAGAGTCCCTACACCGGCGGCCATTGCCAGCGAGTGCCGGTCCTGACCCTGATGCTCGCCCAGGCCGCCGCTGCCAGCCAGGCCCCGGCGTTCAGCGCCTACCGGCCCACGGAGGATGAATGGGAAGCCCTGCACATCGCCGCCTGGCTGCACGATTGCGGCAAGGTCACCACCCCCGAGTACGTCGTCGACAAAGCCACCAAGCTGGAAACCCTGAACGACCGGATCCACGAGATACGCACCCGTTTCGAAGTGCTCAAGCGCGACGCCTGGGTCGATTACTGGCAGGCCGTGGCAAACGGCGGCGAGTCGTCATCCCTGGCACGACAGCGTGACGCGACATTGACGGCCCTGGATGACGACTTTGCTTTCGTCGCCCGCTGCAACCTGGGCTCCGAAACCATGGCCGAGGCCGATCTGCAACGCCTGCGACACATCGCGCAACGCCCGTGGACCCGGACCCTCGATGATCGCCTGGGGGTTTCCTGGGAAGAAAACCGGCGCCAGGCCCGCACGCCCAAGCCGACACTGCCGGTCACCGAGCCGCTGTTGGCGGACAAGCCCGAACACCTGTTCGAGCGCCACGCGGCCGAGCTGATCCCGGCGGACAACCCATGGGGCTTCCAGCTCGATGTGCCGGCCTGGAAATACAACCGAGGCGAGCTCTACAACCTGAGCATCACGCGAGGCACGCTGACTCGCGAGGAACGCTACGTCATCAATCATCACATGGTGCAGACGATCCTGATGCTCAGTCAGTTGCCCTTCCCCAGCCACCTGAACAACGTGGCGGAGATCGCCGGCGGTCACCACGAGAAAATGGACGGCAGCGGTTACCCCAAGCGCCTCAAGCGCGAGGAGATGAGCCTGCCGGCACGGATGATGGCCATCGCCGACATTTTCGAAGCACTGACGGCGGCCGACCGGCCCTACAAGAAAGCCAAGACGCTGAGCGAGGCCCTGGGCATCATGGCCACCATGTGCCGTGACGCCCATATCGATCCCGAACTGTTCTGGCTGTTCATCGAAGAAAAGATCTACCTGAGCTACGCCGAGCAGTTCCTCGACCCGCACCAGATCGACGAGGTTGACCCCGACAGCCTGCTGGTCAAGGCCGGGCTGAAGGCATGATCAGCAATCCGTCAGGCGCAGGAATATCGCAGCCAATGCTTCAATGCCAGCTTGATCATGCTCGGTAAAACGCGCCAGTTTCGGACTGTCCAGGTCAAGCACGCCGATCAGGCGCCCGTCCTTGACCAGCGGCACCACCAGTTCACTGTTCGATGCGCTGTCGCAGGCGATGTGCCCGGCGAAGGCATGGACATCTTCGACGCGCTGGGTCTGCCGGGTCGCTGCCGCCGTGCCACACACGCCACGGCCAAAGGGAATCCGCACACAGGCGATCTGGCCCTGGAACGGCCCCAGGACCAGCTCTTCGTTGCGATTGAGATAGAAGCCGGCCCAGTTCAGGTCGTCCAACTGACTGGACAGGAAGGCCGAGAACTGCGCGGCGTTGGCGATGAAGTCACGCTCATCGGCCAGCAAGGATTCCAACTGTGCCGATAACAAGTCGTAGCCATCGAGGCCTGCACCGGTGCCCTTCAAATCGATCATGCCTTGTGCTCCAACAATTTCAGGCCTACCCAATAACGGGCAAACTGATAAGCGCAACGTCCGTTGCGGTTGCCGCGACCGGTTGCCCAGCGCACCGCCAGCACATCCAGCGCCTCGTCGCGCTGCCAGGCCAACCCGGCCTTGGCCGCCAGTTCGCCGATCCAGTGCTCCACGACGTTGAGGAAATGCTCCTGGGTAAACGGATAAAACGACAGCCACAAGCCGAAGCGGTCGGACAAGGCGATCTTGTCCTCCACCGCTTCGCTGGGGTGAAGTTCGCCGTCGACCCGTTTCCAATTCTCGTTGTCGCTCTCCTTTTCCGGCACCAGGTGGCGACGGTTGGAAGTGGCATACAGCAGCACGTTGTCCGGCGCCTGCTCCAAGGAGCCATCCAACACACTCTTGAGCACGCGGTAATCGCCTTCGCCGGACTCGAACGACAAGTCATCGCAGAACAACACGAAGCGCTGCGGCAGTTTCGCAACCTGCTCGACCACCCGAGGCAGATCGGCCAGGTGATCGCGTTCGATCTCGATCAACCGCAGGCCATGCGAAGCATGTTCGGCCAACAGGGCGCGCACCAGGGACGACTTGCCGGTGCCACGCGAGCCCCAGAGCAAGGCATGGTTGGCGGGCATGCCATCGATGAACTGCCGGGTGTTGCGGCCCAGTTGTTCGACCTGGCGATCCACGCCGATCAGGTCCGACAGGCGCATATCGAGGCTGACGTGCAGCGGCAACAGGTAGCCACTGCGCCCGTCACGCTGCCAGCGGGCGGCCAGGGTCTGGGTCCAATCGATGGCGGGCCGGGGCGCCGGCAGCAAAGGCTCGATCCGGGCCAGCACGGCATCGGCACGCTCAAGAAAAGCATTCAATCGCGAGTCCACGTCTTTTCCTCGGAAAGGTTCACAGTAATGATGGCGCTCCAACAACGAAACGCCTTATCCAATGGCGGGTCTACTTCACACAATACACACCGGCCGCACCGGAATTCAGAGATGATCAGCTATGCTTGACCGGCGAAGGGAAACGTAAGTGGTTCATCACTCAATGGACATCAGATTCACCCAACGGCTTTCCTATAAGCAGGCCCGCCTGACTGTCCTCGTGGGCTTCGTGTTGGGCACTTTGCTCAGCCTGATGCAGATCGGCATCGATTATGCCAGCGAAGACGCGTCGATCAACCGTGAAATCCTGTCGCTGCTGGAAATCAGCCACAACCCGGCCTCGCGCATCGCCTACAACATCGACGCCGAACTCGCCCAGGAACTGGCCATGGGCCTGTTGCGCTCACCGGCCATCATCGGCGCCGAGCTGATCGACAACAACAATACCGTGCTGGCCAGCGTCAAGCGGCCCGAGCTGCAAAGCAGCTACCGGTTCATCAGCGACTTCCTGTTCGGTGCCCAGCGCCAGTTCGAGGACCGGCTCTACCTGGACCACTTGCCCGGCGAATCCCTGGGCCTGCTGCGACTGGACGTCGACACCTATGCGTTCGGCAGTCGTTTCCTGCGCCGCGCCGAGGTCACCTTGCTCAACGGCTTCGCCCGCAGCCTGATTCTGACCGGCCTGCTGCTGGCGCTGTTCTACGTGATGCTGACCAAGCCTCTGGTGCGGGTCATCCGCGAACTGAGCAGCCGCGACCCCAGCAGCAGCGAACAGAACCGCCTGGAATGCCCTTCCGGCCACCAGTCCGATGAAATCGGCGTGCTGGTGTCCGTCGCCAACCAGCAGTTCGAAAATATCTCCACGGAAATCCAACAGCGGCGCACCGCCGAAAATCGCCTCACCGAATACCTGGCGCAATTGGAAAACATCGTCTCGGCACGCACTGCCGAACTCAAGGCCATCAACGCCCGCCTCAGCCAGTCCAACGAAGAGCTGGAGGTGGCCAGGCGCACGGCCCTGGATATGGCCGAAGCCCGCTCCGTATTCCTCGCCAACATGAGCCACGAGATCCGCACGCCGCTCAACGGCCTGCTGGGAATGATCGCGCTGTCCCTGGACGGTCCCCTGACGGCCGAACAACAGCAACAGCTCTCGATCGCCCATGACTCGGGCAAGGTCTTGGTCGAGTTGCTCAACGACATCCTCGACCTGTCGAAATTCGACGCCGGGCAACTGGAGCTCGAACGCATCCCGTTCGACCTCGGCGCCCTGGTGGAGGATACCGCCAACCTGCTTTCCCAGAACGCGGCCCCCAGTGTCGAGCTGGCCTGCCTGATCGATCCCCGGTTCCCGGCGCAGGTGCTCGGCGACCCGACCCGGGTACGCCAGATCGTCAGCAACCTGCTGTCCAACGCACTGAAGTTCACACGTTTCGGCCGGGTCGACGTGAAGTTGAGCCATTACGAAGGCGGCGTGCGAATCGAAGTCTGCGACACCGGTATCGGCATTCCCCAGGAAGCCCAGGCGAGAATCCTGCAGCCGTTCACCCAGGCCGGCGCCGGGATTACCCGCCAGTTTGGTGGCACCGGCTTGGGCCTGGCACTGACCTACAATCTCTGCGAAGCCATGCAGGGCCGATTGACGATCAGTTCCGAAGCGGGCTTTGGCAGTCAGTTCTGCGCAGACCTGCCCCTGCCCTGCCATCTCCCTGCCACACCGGTCGAACCGTTGCGCGGCAACGTCGTCGCTATCACCGCCAGCAGCAGCGGCCTGGCCGAGTTGCTGGGTATGTTGTTGCCGGGATGGGGTCTGGATTATGTGCAGCGCTCCATCGATGACGGGCTGTTGGGACTCAAGCCTGACGTGCTGATCACCGACTGCCCGGAATGCCTGTTCAACCTGCGGCCGACCTTTGACGCACCGATCCTGCTGGTGACCGCCTATGGCAGCTTCATGCCCGGCGAAGAGGCCGCCGCCCTCGCCCCGTTGATACAACAGGCCCGACCGCTGGCGCGCCATGCGCTGTACCAGATTGTGCGGCGCTCCATGCAAAGCGAGGCGACCACCATCAACGACGCACAGATCGAAACCCTGACGCCGTCCAAGCGTGGACGGGTGCTGCTGGTGGAGGACAATCCGGTCAACCAACTGGTGGCCAAGGGCATGCTGGTGAAACTGGGCTGCGAAGTCACCGTCGCGGCCCACGGCGTCGAAGCCCTGGATCAACTGGAACAGCGAGCGTTCGACCTGGTGTTGATGGACTGCAATATGCCGGTGATGGACGGTTACGAAGCCAGCCGGCAGATTCGCCGCAGCGGGCGTTGGTCGGACCTGCCGATCGTTGCGCTGACGGCCAACGCGATGCCCGAAGAACGCGAGCGCTGCCGGGCCTCCGGCATGAACGATTACCTGTCCAAGCCGTTCCGCCGCGAAGAGCTGGCAGCCGTGCTGGACCAGTGGGTGCCCACTACGTCAGCGCTTTGATCTGGCCCAGCAGATGATCGAGACCGTCTCGCAACGCGCCTAGGCGGTCCAGATCGACCCCGCTGTCGCATAACAGGCGGGCCTTGAGCGGACCGACCTGTTCGCGCAAAGCCCGCCCCGCAGCCGACAGGCTCAAGTGTACCTCGCGCTCGTCCCGGGCCGAACGCTGGCGTTGGACCAGGTCCAACTGTTCCAAGCGCTTGAGCAGCGGCGTCAGTGTGCCGGAATCCAACAGCAAACGGTCACCCAGGGCTTTGACCGTCGGTTGTGACGGAGCCGTGTCCTGCCATTCCCACAACACCAGCATGGCCAGGTATTGCGGATAGGTCAGGCCAAGCTGATCAAGCATCGGCTTGTAGCCACGAATCACCGCACGCGAAGCGGCGTACAGCTTGAAGCACAACTGGCTGTCGAGCTTCAGCGAATCGGCTGATAGGTCATTCATTTGAGCAGCGCTTCGATCTCGCCGGTCAGGTCCTGGGGCTTGGTAGTCGGGGCAAACCGCTTGACCACCTGACCGTCCTTGCCGATCAGGAACTTGGTGAAATTCCATTTGATGCCTTTGGACCCCAGCACGCCGGGTGCACGCTGTTTAAGCTGGACGAACAGCGGATGGGCGTTGGCGCCGTTGACTTCGATTTTCTTGAACAGCGGAAAGCTCACGCCGAAGTTCAGCTCGCAGAACTCGGTGATCGCCCCTTCATTGCCCGGCTCCTGCTTGCCGAACTGATTGCAGGGAAAGCCCAGCACCACCAGGCCCTGGTCCTTGTAGGTCTGCCACAACGTCTCAAGTCCCTTGTATTGCGGAGTGAACCCGCACTGGCTGGCCGTGTTGACCACCAGCACGGCCTTGCCGGCGAAATCGGCGAGGGTCTTTTGCTCACCCTTGATGGTGGTGCACGGGATGCTCAGCAGGTTGTCGCTCATGGCAAGGCTCCGAATGTGTTGGACAGGCGGTGAAGATAGCGAGCGATTCAATTGTGTGCAATTTAATAATTCGAAACCATGGTCTGTAGAACCTCCGGGCTCTTGCTTCCGTTCGGCGGCACTGTAGGAGCTGCCAAAGGCTGCGATCTTTTGACCTTTCACTTGAGACTCAAGTGCCTGGGGAAAGATCGCAGCCTCGCTTCGCTCGGCAGCTCCTACAGGCTCACCGGGAGCAAGCGCCCTTGCCATAGGGAGATGGCGGTGAACAGTCCCTACCGAGGCACGAGATCCAGGCACACCGAGTTGATGCAGTAGCGCAACCCCGTGGGCGGCGGGCCGTCGGGGAAGACGTGGCCCAGGTGGGCATCGCATTTGGCGCAGACCACCTCGGTGCGAATCATGCCGTGGCTGACGTCCCGCACCTCCACCACCGCGCTGCCTTCGATCGGCGCGTAGAAACTCGGCCAGCCACAGCCCGAATCGAATTTGGTCTGCGAATCGAACAACGGCTCGTTGCAGCAGATGCAGTGATACACACCGTCGGTCTTGGTGGCGTTGTATTTACCAGAGAATGGCCGCTCGGTGCCCTTCAACCGACAGACGTTGTACTGCTCCGGGTCAAGCATGGCGCGCCATTCTTCAAGGGTTTTTTCCAACTTTTCCATCGTCCTACCTCGGCAATTGAAAAAGCCCGATCCGGCGCTTTTCCGCAGATCGGGCGGCACGTATGATTGCGCCTCGTCAGATGCCAGTCTGGCAGTCACGTCACGCGCATTCAAACGGATTGTGGCGCCTATACCGCGTCAGGCCTGGGCACAGACGCAGGATTCCCAGTACGGTAGTTCATACGCCGCCTGGATCGTTCATTTTCGGGAACACATCGCCATGCAGGTCAGCAAATCGAACAAGCTCGCCAACGTCTGCTACGACATTCGCGGCCCGGTGCTCAAGCACGCCAAGCGCCTGGAAGAGGAAGGTCATCGCATCCTCAAGCTGAACATCGGCAACCCGGCCCCCTTTGGTTTCGAAGCGCCCGATGAAATTCTCCAGGACGTCATCCGCAACCTGCCGACCGCCCAGGGCTACAGCGACTCCAAGGGCCTGTTCAGTGCGCGCAAGGCCGTGATGCAGTATTACCAGCAGAAGCAGGTCGAAGGGATCGGCATCGAGGACATCTACCTGGGCAACGGCGTGTCCGAGTTGATCGTGATGTCCATGCAGGCCCTGCTCAACAACGGCGACGAAGTGCTGGTGCCGGCACCGGACTATCCGCTGTGGACCGCCGCGGTGAGCCTGTCCGGCGGCAACCCGGTGCATTACCTGTGCGACGAACAGGCCAACTGGTTTCCCGACCTGGCGGACATCAAGGCCAAGATCACGCCCAATACCAAGGCACTGGTGATCATCAACCCGAACAACCCGACCGGTGCCGTGTACTCCCGGGAAGTGCTGCTGGGCATGCTGGAACTGGCCCGCCAGCACAACCTGGTGGTGTTCTCCGACGAGATCTACGACAAGATCCTTTACGACGACGCCGTGCACGTGTGCACCGCCTCCCTGGCGCCGGACCTGTTGTGCCTGACCTTCAACGGCCTGTCCAAGTCCTATCGGGTCGCCGGTTTCCGCTCCGGCTGGATCGCCATCTCCGGGCCCAAGCACCATGCACAGAGCTATATCGAAGGCATCGACATGCTGGCCAACATGCGCCTGTGTGCCAACGTGCCGAGCCAGCATGCGATCCAGACGGCGCTGGGCGGCTACCAGAGCATCAATGACCTGGTTCTGCCCCAGGGCCGGCTGCTGGAGCAGCGCAATCGGACCTGGGAATTGCTCAACGACATTCCCGGCGTCAGTTGTGTCAAACCGATGGGCGCGCTGTATGCCTTTCCACGGATCGACCCGAAGGTCTGCCCGATCCATAACGATGAAAAGTTCGTCCTCGACCTGCTGCTGTCCGAGAAGCTGCTGGTGGTCCAGGGTACGGCGTTCAACTGGCCATGGCCGGACCACTTCCGCGTCGTGACCCTGCCACGGGTCGATGACCTCGACCAGGCCATTGGCCGGATCGGCAACTTCCTCAAGTCCTACCGTCAATAAGCCGGGCAGCGTGCGAGGCGTCCTCACCTCGCACGCTGTTTGATTCAGCAACATATCCGTTCCGCCGACTCCGTCGGGCCTTCTACACTGGGGATTGGACGGTCAACGTGCATCCAGGCTCAACGTTCACGGGGGGCAAGCAGCGCATTTCTTTTCCCTGGTCACTTTCAGAAAAGTCTTTCAAACATTTAGGACGCCTGTAGGACACAGTTTGAAATAGTCGGCGAGTTGAATAGCCTGCGGCAGCACCTTATATACCCCGCATAACGCTACATCTTTAGCATGAGGAGATTTTCACAACCATGATGCGCATCCTGCTGTTCTTGGCCACTAACCTGGCGGTCGTGCTGATTGCCAGCATCACCCTGAGCCTCTTTGGCTTCAACGGGTTCATGGCGGCCAATGGGGTTGACCTCAACCTCAATCAGCTGCTGATCTTCTGTGCGGTGTTCGGTTTCGCCGGTTCCCTGTTCTCGCTGTTCATCTCCAAGTGGATGGCGAAGATGAGCACCGGCACCCAGATCATCAGCCAGCCGCGCACGCGTCACGAACAATGGCTGCTGCAGACCGTCGAGCAGTTGTCCCGCGAAGCCGGTATCAAGATGCCGGAAGTCGGTATCTTCCCAGCCTACGAGGCCAACGCCTTTGCCACCGGCTGGAACAAGAACGACGCCCTGGTCGCCGTCAGCCAGGGCTTGCTCGAGCGGTTCTCGCCCGATGAAGTCAAGGCCGTGCTGGCCCACGAGATCGGCCACGTTGCCAACGGCGACATGGTGACCCTGGCGTTGATCCAGGGCGTGGTGAACACCTTCGTGATGTTCTTCGCCCGGATCATCGGTAATTTCGTCGACAAGGTGATCTTCAAGAACGAAGAAGGCCAGGGTATCGCCTACTACGTGGCGACGATCTTCGCCGAACTGGTACTGGGCATCCTCGCCAGCGCCATCGTCATGTGGTTCTCGCGCAAACGCGAGTTCCGCGCCGACGACGCCGGTGCACGCCTGGCCGGCACCAGCGCCATGATCGGCGCCCTGCAACGCCTGCGCGCCGAGCAAGGCCTGCCGGTGCACATGCCCGATACCCTGAATGCCTTTGGCATCAACGGCGGCATCAAGCAGGGCCTGGCACGCATGTTCATGAGCCATCCGCCGCTGGAAGAGCGTATCGACGCACTGCGTCGTCGCGGCTGACAGGTTCGAGCGTCAAGAAAAGCCCGCAGAGATGCGGGCTTTTTTTATCTGCAGGTTTATGCGCTGTCAGGTCTGGCGTCATCGCGAGCCAGCTCGCTCCCACAGGAACCTTCGGTGGACGCAAACTCTTTATTCACTGCCGATCAACTGTGGGAGCGAGCTTGCTCGCGATGGCGCCGGCATAGACGCACAGCATCAACGACTGGAAATCCGATACACCCGCTCATCCAACCGCGTCACCCCAGCCTGCAAGAACTTCCAGCTTTCACCCAACACGTCCTGCTCCTGCAAGACCTCCAGCCGCCAGACATCCCCCAGTAGCCGCTGCACCTCATCATTTCCCACGGAGAAAGGCGGACCAGGCATTTCATCCTGGTTGTAATCCAGGGTAATCAACAACCCGACGCCGTTGGGCAAGATCCTCTGCAGATGAGCCGCGTACCGTTCCCGCATCGGCGCCGGCAAAGCGATCAGCGCCGCGCGGTCGTACAACGCCGTGCAATCGGCCACATCCTCCCGATCCAGGGCAAAGAAATCACCGCAGCGAATCTCGATATCAGCCGCACGAAAGACCTTGAATACGCCCTCCTCGCTCACACTCGGCTCAAGCTGATGCTCAAGGAAAAAATCGATTGTGGCTTTTTCCGACAATTCCACGCCCAGCACCGAATACCCCTGATGGGCAAGCCACAGCAGATCCAGGCTTTTTCCGCACAACGGCACCAGTACCCGACTGCCCTGCTCCAACCCCAGTTGCGGCCAGAAATGCTGCAGGTAGGGGTTCACCTCCGGCAAATGAAAACCGATCTGGTTCGATGACCAGCGCTTGTGCCAAAACTCGGGCTCCATGATTCGCTCCAAAAATTCGATCAAAACAGGCTAAAACTTATATTAGATTTAGATCATAGACCTGACGGAAGATGAGCCATCTTAACGCTCAGGAGTCCGTTCATGCTGCCCAGCCTGTTTATCTCCCATGGCTCACCGATGCTCGCCCTGGAACCCGGTGCCAGCGGCCCGGCACTGGCTCGCCTGGCCGGTCAGTTGCCCAAGCCCAAGGCCATCGTCATCGTGTCCGCCCACTGGGAAAGCAACGAACTGCTGGTCAGCGCCAATCCGCAGCCGCGCACGTGGCACGACTTCGGCGGCTTTCCACCGGCGCTGTACGAGGTGCAGTACCCCGCACCTGGCGATCCGCGACTGGCGAAGCAAGTAGCGGACATGCTCAACGCCGCGCACCTGCCGGCCCGCCTCGACCCTCAACGGCCGTTCGACCATGGCGTCTGGGTGCCATTGTCGTTGATGTACCCCGAGGCCGACATTCCGGTGGTGCAGGTTTCCCTGCCCAGCCATCAGGGACCGGTGTTGCAGACACAGGTCGGCCAGGCCCTGGCGAGCCTGCGCCAAGAGGGCATCTTGCTGATCGGCTCCGGCAGCATCACCCATAACCTGCGCGACCTGGACTGGAACGCCGGCCCTGAAAGCATCGAACCCTGGGCCAAGGCCTTTCGCGATTGGATGGTCGAGCATCTGGCGGCCGACGACGAGCCCGCGCTGCACGATTACCGTCGCCAGGCACCCAACGCCGTGCGCAGCCACCCCAGCGATGAGCACCTGTTGCCGCTGTATTTTGCCCGGGGTGCCGGTGGGACATTCAGTGTTGCCCATGCGGGATTCACGATGGGGACGCTGGGGATGGACATTTATCGGTTCGATTGACCGATGGACCGCGTCGCTTCAATCGCGAGCAAGCTCGCTCCCACAGGGTTTTGTGAGCACCGCAAGTCCAGTGTGGGAGCGAACTCGCTCGCGATTGGCCTCCACCCTGAAAGCACACCAAACAACAGGCAAAAAAAATCCCCGAACCAGTCGGGGATTTTTCATGTTAGATCAATCAGCCCAAGCGCCGATCAATCCTCGCGATAGCGACGCAGCTTGAGCTGCTTGCCAGCGACGCGGGTGTCTTTCAGCTTGGTCAGCAACTTCTCCAGACCATCTTCCGGCAGCTCGACCAGGCTGAAGCTGTCACGCACCTGGATGCGGCCGATCGCTTCGCGGGCCAGGCCGCCTTCGTTGAGGATGGCACCCAGCAGGTTCTTGGCGGCGATGCCGTCACGGGCACCCAGCGCAGTACGGCAGCGCGCACGACCTTCGGCCAGCGGGATCGGTGCACGACGCTCGCGATCACCACGGTCTGGACGATCACCGGTACGCTCGGGACGATCGCCACGCGGTGCGCTGTTCGGCACCAGGGGACGTTCCTTCTCGATTGCAGCCAGGGTCAGCGCCTGGCCATTGGTGGCCTTGCGCAGCAGAGCAGCGGCCAGGGCACGCGGGGTGCAACCGATGTCGGCAGTCAGGCGATCGAGCAGATCACCGTGGGTCGATTCGGCGTCAGCCACCAGGGGCGACAGGCTGTTGGTCAGTTTCTTGATGCGGGCATCGAGAACGGCCTGGGCGTCCGGCAGGCGAACTTCAGCCACCTTCTGGCCAGTCACACGCTCGATCACTTGCAGCATGCGGCGCTCACGAGGAGTAACCAGCAGCAGCGCGCGGCCTTCGCGACCGGCACGGCCGGTACGGCCGATACGGTGAACGTAGGATTCCGGATCGTACGGCATGTCCACGTTGAACACGTGGGTGATGCGCGGAACATCCAGGCCACGGGCAGCGACGTCGGTCGCCACAACGATGTCCAGGCGGCCATCCTTGAGGGAGTCGATCACGCGCTCACGCTGGTTCTGGGCAATGTCACCGTTCAGCGCGGCGGCTTTGTAGCCCTTGGCTTCCAGAGCGCTGGCCAGGTCCAGGGTCGCTTGCTTGGTGCGCACGAACATGATCAGGGCATCGAAGTCTTCCACTTCCAGCAAGCTGAGAACGGCGGAAGTCTTCTGGTCGGCGTGAACCAGCAGGTGAGCTTGTTCGATCGCGGTGACGGTCTGAGTCTTGGTCTGGATCTTCACGTGTTGCGGATCGCGCAGGTGGCGCTCGGCAATGGCACGGATCGATTGCGGCAGGGTGGCCGAGAACAATACAGTCTGGCGGGTCTCTGGCAGAGCCTTGAAGATGACTTCCAGGTCATCCATGAAGCCCAGCTTGAGCATCTCGTCGGCTTCGTCGAGAACCAGGTGGTTCACGGTAGCCAGGACTTTTTCGTCACGACGCAGGTGGTCGCACAGACGGCCCGGAGTGGCGACAACGATCTGCGCGCCATTACGGATAGCTTTCAGTTGTGGGCCCATCGGGGCGCCGCCGTAAACGGCCACAACGGTAACGCCAGGCATTTGCTTGGAGTAGGTTTCGAAAGCGGTGGCTACTTGCAGCGCCAACTCACGGGTTGGCGCCAGGATCAGGGCTTGCGGTTCGCGCTTGGCAGGATCGATGCGATGCAGGATCGGCAGGGCGAACGCAGCGGTCTTACCCGTACCGGTTTGCGCCTGGCCGATCATGTCGTGGCCGGCCATGATGATCGGGATCGATTGCTGCTGAATCGCCGAAGGTTCTTCGTAGCCGGTCGCGGTGACGGCAGCAAGAATGTTCGGGTTGAGATTAAAAGCGGCGAAGCCGCCGGTTTCCTGGGTCATGGGTCTGCCTCTAAGTGCATCCGCAAAGACCCATGCTCCAAAGCTGCGCATGCCGTGTTGAGACTCAAGAGTCGCCCTGGCTGCTTTGTCGGCGGGGATTTGCGAAAACGAATGAATGGAAAAAGAACGTCGTGGAAGCATCCGTTGTGCGGACATGCAACCGAAGCTGACTTCGGAGAATTGCGCTACCTTGACGCGGCCCGGCTAAAGGCCGGCGCGCACTATACCGGAATTCGCCCGAAAAGGGAGCTTTTTTTATTGCCAAACCCCGTTATGGGGCTCGCTGTCACAAGGCCTTGGGGCAGCCAGCTAAAACGGTTCACCTCCCGACGACACAAACTTCATTGTGGCGAGGGGATTTATCCCCGCTGGGCTGCGAAGCGGCCCCCCGACTTATCTGAGACATTTGCGAATGACTCAACCTCGATAGGGCCGCTGCGCGCCCCAGCGGGGATAAATCCCCTCGCCACAGGATCTTCGTCGTGCTCTGGGTTTGTGTCATGTCGCCGGGCGAATGGCCTTGATCAACGACTGCAACGAATAGCCCAGCCGCGGCGCCAGCCCTTCGGCCCGGGCGACCAGACCTTGCATGTCCAGGTCCTGATCGAGGTCCGCCGGCACAATCAGGATCACATTGCCCTCCTTCACCGGCAGCTCCCAATAATGCCGGTGGTACAAACCGCGCAAGAGCGCCGCGCCCAATGGCTTGCCGTCGTCGGTGGCCCATTGGTTGATCACCAGCCAGCCGCCCGGGTTGAGGCGCTTCTGGCAGTTTTCCAGGAACCCCCAGGCCAGGTGCCCGACGCCTGGGCCGACATCGGTATAGAGGTCGACGAAAATCAGGTCCGCCGGCTCCGCCGTTTCAAGCAATTGCAAGGCATCGCCAACGCGGATGTACAGTCGCGGATCGTCGTCCAGCCCCAGGTATTCGATGGCCAGGCGCGGCACGTCGGGACGCAGTTCGATGGCCTCGACGTCTTCCAGCGGCAGGAACTTGAGGCAGGCCTGGGTCAGCGTACCGGCACCCAGCCCCAGGAACAGCGCGCTTTCCGGCTGCTCGTGACACAGCGCACCGATGAGCATGGCGCGGGTGTAGTCATATTCGAGCCAGCTCGGATCGGCTGTGAACACGCAGCTTTGCTCGATGGCATCGCCAAACTCCAGAAACCGGTAATCGGCCACTTCGAATACGCGAATCATGCCGAACTCGTCGTGCACCTCGGCGAGCAAATGCTCGACGCGCTCCTCTGTCATTTCATCTCCTGATGGTTGCCGTGCCGGCATGAGCCTGCGGATACGGGACAAGGGCGCGATTGTCCGCGAAGCAACCGGAACAGGTCACGTACTAATTTGCTGATAACATGGCCGTCCGAGCGTAAATCACCTAGAGATCATGATGAGCCAACCCTGGAGCCCTGACAGCTGGCGCGCCCTGCCGATCCAGCAGCAACCCCGTTACCCCGA
Source organism: Pseudomonas sp. R151218B TE3479 (assembly GCF_053629195.1). Taxonomy (NCBI): domain Bacteria; kingdom Pseudomonadati; phylum Pseudomonadota; class Gammaproteobacteria; order Pseudomonadales; family Pseudomonadaceae; genus Pseudomonas; species Pseudomonas sp. R151218B TE3479. Next base: position 2,913,802 of record NZ_JBRJHV010000001.1, on the reverse strand, counting down.
CGCCGCGCACCTGTTGCAGGTGGAGCAGACCCTGGCCAGTTATCCGCCCTTGGTGTTTGCCGGTGAAGCCCGGGAGTTGCGCCGTCAGTTCGCCGAAGTCACCCAGGGCCGGGCGTTCCTGCTGCAAGGCGGCGACTGCGCCGAAAGCTTTGCCGAGTTCTCGGCGGCCAAGATCCGCGACACCTTCAAGGTGCTCTTGCAGATGGCGATCGTCATGACCTTTGCCGCCGGCTGCCCGGTGGTCAAGGTCGGGCGCATGGCCGGACAGTTCGCCAAGCCACGCTCGGCCAACGACGAAACCATCGACGGCGTGACCCTGCCGGCGTACCGGGGCGACATCGTCAACGGTATCGGTTTCGACGAAAAAAGCCGCGTACCGGATCCGGAGCGGCTGTTGCAGTCCTACCACCAGTCCACCGCCACCTTGAACCTGCTGCGCGCCTTCGCCCAAGGCGGGTTCGCCGATCTGCACCAGGTGCACAAGTGGAACCTGGACTTCATCGCCAACTCGGCCCTGGCGGAAAAATACAGCCACCTGGCCGACCGCATCGACGAAACCCTGGCATTCATGCGCGCCTGCGGCATGGACAGCTCGCCGCAACTGCGCGAAACCAGTTTTTTCACCGCCCACGAAGCGCTGCTGCTCAATTACGAAGAAGCCTTCGTGCGCCGTGACAGCCTGACCAACGACTATTACGACTGCTCGGCCCACATGCTCTGGATCGGCGACCGCACCCGTCAGTTGGACGGTGCCCATGTCGAGTTCCTGCGTGGGGTGAACAACCCGATCGGAGTCAAGGTCGGCCCGAGCATAGACCCGGACGACCTGATCCGCCTGATCGACGTGCTCAACCCGGACAACGACCCCGGCCGGCTGAACCTGATCGCCCGGATGGGCGCCAACAAGGTCGGCGAACACTTGCCGCCGCTGTTGCGCGCCGTACAACGTGAAGGCAAGCAGGTGCTGTGGAGCTCCGACCCGATGCACGGCAACACCATCAAGGCCAGCAGCGGCTACAAGACCCGGGACTTCGCGCAGATCCTCGGCGAAGTGAAGCAGTTCTTCCAGGTCCACGAAGCCGAAGGCACCTATGCCGGCGGGATTCACATCGAAATGACCGGGCAAAACGTCACCGAATGTATTGGCGGTGCACGACCGATTACCGAGGACGGGCTCTCGGACCGCTACCACACCCATTGCGATCCGCGGATGAATGCCGATCAATCGCTGGAGCTGGCGTTTTTGATTGCCGAGACATTGAAGCAGGTTCGGCGGTAGGTTCTTCTTCGCCGGTTAGACTGCTATCGCGAGCAAGCTCGCTCCCACAAGAGGTCCCGGGTGACCACAGGTTTTGTGTTCACAGCGGACCCAATGTGGGAGCGAGCTTGCTCGCGATAGGGCCCGCTCAGTCACCACCGGGCTGAGCCAATGCCACCGCCAACCGAACCCCACCCACCCGCTGACAGTTAAGCTGGACCCGCTCCAACCCCAACCACTGGGCCATGCGCCGCAGGTTCACCGCCAAGGCCTGCAGCCCCTCCTCGTCCAGCCCCGGCTCTTCCTCGTGCACCGCATGCACCGCCAACCGCCCCAGGGCCCGCTCCGCCCGCAGGTCCACTCGAGCTGCGATGCGTTCATTGTGCAAGAAAGGCAATACGTAATAGCCGTACATCCGCTTGTGGACAGGGGTGTAGATCTCCAACCGATAGCGGAAATCGAACAGTCGCTCGGTACGACCACGCTCCCAGACCAGCGAATCGAACGGCGACAACAAGGCACTGGCGGCGACCTTGCGAGGGATTTTCGCCGTGGGTCGGCACCACGCCGGTTGCTTCCAGCCCTGCACCTGGCAACGCAGCAGCTCCCCGGCCTCCTCCAGCTCGGCCAGCCGTTCGCGGCTGTCGGTCGGATCGAGGCGAAAGTAGTCGCGCAGGTCTTTCTCGTTCGCGACACCCAGGGCGTTGGCGGCATGTACCAGCAAGGCGCGTTGGGCCTGGGCTTCGTCCGGCAACGGTTGCTGCAGGATCGAAGCCGGCAGTACCCGCTCCGGCAAGTCGTAGAGCCGCTCGAACCCTCGCCGCCCCGCCACCGTGACTTCGCCCGCCGCGAATAGCCATTCCAGCGCATGTTTCTCTGCACTCCAGTCCCACCAGGGGCCGGCCTTCTCCTGGCGCGTGGACAAGCTGCCGGCGCCCAGGGCGCCCTGCTCCTGGACCGACGTCAGGACTCGACGGATGACATCCTGGCGTTCATGACCGAAACGCGCCAATTGCTGGTAGATGCCCTCGCCACGCGCCGCCCGATCCATGCGCCAGCGCAACAATGGATACATGGACATCGGCAGCAGCGATGCTTCATGGCCCCAATATTCGAACAACGTGCGGCGTCGGCCCAGGCTCCAGGCAGCTTGATCGAGCAAATCGCGTGGGTAGTGACCGAGGCGGGAGAACAACGGGAGGTAATGCGAGCGCACCAGCGCATTGACGGAGTCGATCTGCAAGACGCCGAGGCGTTCGATCAGACGGTTGAGGCGCGCGGGTTGCACCGAAGCTGGCGATGAACGCCCATCGAATCCTTGGGCGGCCAACGCCAGACGCCGGGCCTGTTTGAGGGTAAAGGACACAGTCGCGGGCATGGAGATCTCCTTGTCTGCTCGCAACCTACCTCACCAATAAGGGGTTTGTGTAGGGAAGGATGGCTCATTTGTGCATGGGGTCATCCCAGAATGGCCGAACCACTTCCTTCTCCACGTCGGCACGACTCACGCCGATGTCCTTGAGCGCCTCGTCGCTCATCCCGGCCAGCAGTTCGCGCTCGTGGTGCAATTCGTACCAGCGGCTAAACTTGTGCAGCAAGGCGCTGACCGAAAAGCCGTGGGAGAGTTTGTCTATCAGCAGATAACCTTTTTGACCTTTCATCGTGATGTCCTCCGTTGGGGATGGCTCAAGTCTCGCGCTAACGCTAAGATCAATCCAACGAATGTTTCTTATGCAATACATCTCGGAGATTGATCAATTGTCGAGTTACCCGAGCATCGATACGGAAGTGCTGCGTACCTTTGTCGCCATCGCCGACCAGGGCGGTTTCACTCGGGCCGGGGAATTGGTCAATCGCACTCAGTCTGCCGTCAGCATGCAAATGAAGCGGCTGGAGGAAGACGTCTTGCAGCGACGGTTGTTCGAGCGTGACGGGCGCCAGGTCAAGCTCACCGCCGAAGGCCAGGTGCTGCTGGGTTACGCCCGGCGGATCCTCAAGCTGCACAGTGAGGTGTTCAATACCCTGCGCGAACCGCACATGGTCGGCACGGTGCGCATCGGCACGCCGGACGATTACGTGATGCGTTTCCTGCCGGGCATCCTGCAACGCTTCGCCCAGTTCTATCCGCTGATCGAAATCGAAGTGCATTGCGAGTCGTCAAAGCAGTTGCTACTGCGCCAGGACCTGGACCTGTCCATCGTCACCCGTAAACCGGGGGACGAAATCGGCCAATTGCTGCGCAAGGAGCGTTTTGTCTGGGCCGAAGCCGCCTGCTTCAACGTCCATGAACAAACGCCGCTGCCGCTGGCAATGTTCAACAGCGATTGTTTCTGCCGGCAATGGGCCTGCAATGCGCTGGATGCCATGGGCCGCGATTATCGCGTGGCGTACAACAGCTCGAGCCTGTCGGCGCTCATGGCGGTGGTGGGCGCCGGCCTGGCAATCACGGCGCAACTGGAAAGCCTGCTGACCCCGGACATGCGCGTACTGGGCGAGGCCGAAGACCTGCCGGAACTGCCCGAGGCCAGCATCATGCTGATCCGCAACCTGCATAACCCGTCGCCGATCACCGAGTGCCTGGCCGAACACATCGTCGAAGGTTTCAAACTTTAAAGGCGAGCAACACCGCGCACAGCACCAGGAAACCGCAGAACAGCCCGCGCAGCAGCCGCTCCGGCAAGGCGTGGGCGACTTTCACCCCCCAACTGATGCTCAGCAGGCCACCGACGGCCAGCGGCAGGCCGATGCTCCAGTTCACTTCGTGGTGAAACGCGTACGTGGCGAGGGTCACGCCGGTACTGGGCAAGGCCAGCGCCAGGGACAAGCCTTGGGCAACCACCTGGCTGGTGCCAAAAATGCTGGTCAGGATCGGGGTGGCGACAACGGCCCCACCGACACCGAACAGACCGCCCATGGTACCGGATGCGGCCCCAAGCACGCCGAGCCACGGCCAGCCATACCGCATTTGCGCCGAAGCAGGAGCGGTGGCGGCGAACATGCGGACCAGGTTGTAGAGCGTCAGCGCGATCAGGAACGCCACGAAGCCGATCCGCATGCTATCGGCATCGATTCCCACGGCCCAGATCGAGCCAAGCCAGGCAAAGCAGAACCCCATGGAAGCCAACGGCAGGACATGGCGCAATTCGATGCGATTGCGCTGGTGGTAGCGCCACAACGCCAGCATTACATTGGGCACCACCATGACCAGCGCCGTCCCTTGGGCCATTTGCTGGTCGAGGCCGAACCAGACACCCAGCACCGGAATGGCAATCAGGCCGCCACCGATCCCGAACAATCCCCCCAAGGTGCCCAACACGGCACCAAACACCAAGAACAGTGCAAATTCGAACACAGAAGACTCCCCTTTTCCTCAGGCGCCTATCCTACGCAGTCGGCGCCAGCGGGGAAACGTAACATCTATCCGAAATGTCAGAATTATCTGGCGCATTAAAGATTCGCCCGCTAGATTCGTAACGATCATTGATTGAAGGTTTTGCCATGAACACCCTGCGCGACACCCCCGAAGCCTGCGAAGCCCTGTTGCTCGACAACCAGGTCTGTTTCGCCCTGCACTCCACGTCGCTGTTGATGACCAAGGTCTACAAGCCGCTGCTACAGGCCCTGGGCCTGACCTATCCGCAATACTTGGCGATGATGGTGCTGTGGGAAAAGGATGGATTGACCGTCGGTGAAATCAGCACACGCCTGCTTACCGACCCCGGCTCGCTGACCCCATTGCTCAAGCGCCTGGAGGCCGAAGGCCTGTTGAGCCGGACCCGCAGCCGTGAGGACGAACGTGTGGTCATTGTCGAACTCACCGAACAAGGCCGTGCCCTGCGGGAAAAAGCCCTCGACATCCCCCAATGCATCCTCGCCGCCAGCGGCCAGACCCTGGAACAGTTGAAGAAGCTGCAGCTTGACCTGCAAGCGCTACGCGGGCATTTGCAAGACAGCCTCTGACTCCCCCTGCGAAAACGGGCTTGCTCGCGAAGGCGCCGGTACATCCGGCATCTCTGCCAACTGACCCACCGCTATCGCGAGCAAGCTCGCTCCCACATTGGATTTGCGACGCTCACAACTTCCCTGTGGGAGCGAGCTTGCTCGCGATAGCGGCCTCCCTACCAGCCCACAGCTGAAAAATTTTAAACATCAAGAAACCGCTCTATATCAGGGGTTACAAGCCTTTTCAGCTTGCTTTTTCTTACTCACCTCGAAAATTTATCTTGCGCACAAAATATTAGCGCTATACATTCGCTTCACACCTACTTGGCGCGCAAACATTTAGCGCAACAAAATCAACCCAGAAGCGAGGCTCCCATCATGCAAACGCTCTACACCGCAATCGCAACTTCCACTGGCGGCCGTGACGGTCGTGCGATTTCCAGTGACAACATCCTCGACGTCAAACTCGCTACGCCCAAGGAACTCGGCGGTGCGGGCGGTGCGGCGACCAACCCTGAGCAATTGTTCGCCGCTGGCTATTCGGCCTGCTTCATCGGCGCCCTGAAATTCGTGGCCAGCCAAAGCAAACGCAAGATCCCGGACGACGCCTCGATTACCGCCCACGTCGGCATCGGCCAGATCCCCGGTGGTTTCGGCCTCGACATCGACCTGCACATCAGCCTGCCAGGCCTGGACCAGGCCGACGCCCAAAGCCTGGTGGAAGCGGCTCACCACGTCTGCCCGTACTCCAACGCCACCCGCGGCAACGTGGATGTGCGTCTGCACGTGACCGTCTGACCACCAACCCTGGCCCCGAACTTAAGGAGATGCACATGAACACATTCAGCAAAGCCCTGACCGGCACCCTTCTCGCCCTCAGCGTCAGCAGCGCCTTCGCCGACGGCATCGTCGAACACAACACCCAGGCGTTTCTCGACGCGCTCAATGCCGGCACCGGCAAGCCACTGGAGCAGCTGTCGCCCAAGGACGCCCGCGCCGTCCTGGTAGGCGCCCAAGCGGGAGTAAAGTTGACCTTGCCCAAGGCCGACGTCAGCGAGAAAACCATCCAGGTCGATGGCCAGCCGATCAGCCTGACCATCGTTCGCCCCGCCGGGGTCAAGGGTGAGTTGCCGGTGTTCATGTTCTTCCACGGCGGTGGCTGGGTACTGGGCGACTTCCCGACCCACGAACGACTGGTCCGGGATCTGGTGGCGGGGTCCGGTGCCGTCGCGGTGTTCGTCAACTACACGCCCTCACCCGAGGCACATTACCCGGTGGCGATCAACCAGGCTTACGCCGCGACGAAGTGGGTGGCCGAACACGGCAAGCAAATCAACGTCGACGGCAAGCGCCTGGCCGTGGTGGGCAACAGCGTCGGCGGCAACATGGCGGCGGTCGTGGCCTTGATGGCGAAGGACAAAGGTACGCCGGCGATCCGTTTCCAGGCATTGCTGTGGCCGGTGACCGATGCCAGCTTCGAGACGGCGTCCTACAACCAGTTCGCCGAAGGGCACTTCCTCAGTAAAAACATGATGAAGTGGTTCTGGGACAACTACACCACCGATGCCGGGCAACGCGGCGAGATCTATGCCTCGCCGCTGCGGGCCAGCACCGCACAACTCAAGGGCCTGCCGCCAGCGCTGGTGCAGACCGCCGAGGCCGATGTCTTGCGCGATGAAGGCGAAGCCTATGCCCGCAAATTGGACGCGGCCGGTGTGCCTGTCACGGCCGTGCGCTACAACGGCATGATCCACGACTATGGCTTGCTCAACGTGGTCAGCCAGGTGCCAGCGGTGCGTTCGGCGATGTTGCAGGTGTCCGAAGAGCTCAAGCAGCACCTCAAGTGATGATGGAACCACAAGGGATCTGGTATTCAGTCCTGAAATAAAAAAGCCCGACTCAATGGTCGGGCTTTTTCATACAAAAGGCTTCGCTTACTTGGCGCGACCTTTGTAGGAACCGCCTTCGCGGGTATCGATCTCGATCATGTCGCCGATTTCGATGAAGTCAGCGACCGACAGTTCGGTACCGTTCTTCAGTTTGGCAGGCTTCATGACCTTGCCGGAAGTGTCACCGCGAGCGGAACCTTCGGTGTAGTCAACCTGACGCACGATGGTGGTCGGCAGTTCTACGGAAACCAGGCGCTCTTCGAAGAACACGGCTTCGCAGACGTCGGTCATGCCTTCTTCGATGAATGGCAGAACGCTTTCGATGTCTTCGGCGTTCAGCTCGTACATGGTGTAGTCAGTGGTGTCCATGAACGTGTAGGTGTCACCGCTGATGAAGGACAGGGTCGCTTCTTTGCGGTCGAGGATCACGTCGTCCAGTTTGTCGTCGGCGCTGTAGACGATCTCGGTCTTGTAACCGGTCAGCAGGTTCTTCAGCTTGGTCTTCATGATCGCGCTGTTACGACCCGACTTGGTGAACTCAGCTTTCTGAACCAGCCAAGGATCGTTTTCGAGACGGATCACGGTCCCGGGTTTCAGTTCTTTACCAGTTTTCATTGCGAATATCCGAATTTGGATGGGATTTACAAAAATCTAGGCCGCGTATCATATCCAATTTACATAAAACTTCACCAGCGCTGCGGCAAGATCGGGTCGCGAGGCCTGTTCCAGACACCACGCCTGGGCATGTTCGGCCAGTTCCCGGTGCTGTTCGCGGCTGGTTTTCCAATGCTCGGCCATGTCCTGGCCGGCATTCCAGGCCCGCCAGAGACCACTGGTCGCTTTTTGCGCGGCCGGTGAAAGCCCCTGATTGTAGAGCCTGAGAAACGCCTCGAGTTTTTCCAGGTGGACGTCTTCTTCCTGCTGGTAGATATGCCAGAGCAGCGGCCGACCGGCCCATTGCGCGCGCACGAAGGAGTCTTCGCCACGCACGGCGTTGAAATCACAGCACCACAGCAACTGGTCGTACTGATCCTGGCGAACGAATGGCAGCACCTGCACCGTCAGTGCGCCGCGGCGATGCAGCGCACCGACCTTCAGGCCTTCGACACCGAGCCAACGCTCGACGTCGCCCAGCACTCGCCCTTCGGGAACCAGCACATGAAATGCCTGGGTATCGGCTGCCATAGCGTCAAACCAGCTCGCCAGCCCGGCGTTCTCGTAGGCAAACAGCGAGATCAGACAGGCTTGCGGCGCCCGCTCGACGCCCAATCCCTGCAGGAAACTGCGTTGCGCTTCGGCATCCAGCTGGAATTGCCGACGGCGCTCCAGCAGACCGGCCTCACGCAGCAAGCCACCCGTTCCTTCCCGAAAGCCTGGGAAAAAGAAATATTTCTGCACGTGTTTGTATTTGACTGACGGTAAGCCATGGCAACCGATCACCCAGTCCTCGGCGCTCAAGTAATCGAGGTTCATCCACAAGGGCGTCGCCTGGCGCTCGGCCATCGCCTCCATGTAGGCACTCGGCAACTGGCAGGCAAACGCGGCGATCACCACCTCGGCGGCCTCGGTGGGCTGCCAGTGCGCAGGCCAGTGGCACACTTGCACGCCTTGCTGCCATTGCTCGGACAGGGTGATATCGATTTGCGGACACAGCCGTTCGAAGGCTCGCAGGTCGTCGACCCACAGGCGCACCGCGCATTGGCGCTCGGCCACCAATTGCCGAGCCAGGCGCCAAGTGACACCAATGTCGCCATAGTTATCGACGACGGTGCAAAAAATATCCCAGCGCACAGCCATTCCCGACTCCCTGTGACAAAGGCCTGATTGTCCCGAATAAACCGATCGCGCAGAAGAGCCGACGGCGATTAATCTTCATGCGACAATCAGCGCCTGCCCATGACCCTGCCAGGAAGCAGCCATGCCCGATCACTCGATACCCTCGCGCCTTACGGCTTTGCAATTGACCCTCAGCATTGCCCTGGGCTTGTGGCTGGGGTTCCTGGCCATCGTGTTGACGGGCTGGCTACTGTCCAGATTCCTGTTCAACGAACAGCTGGCACCGGTGGCCGCCGCCGTCCATCAACTGGCGCAACCACCGGTGGTACAACCGCCCCCCGAGCCGCCCACGCCGATGTTCGAGCAATACCAGCAGAACCTGCAAAGGAACGAGCAGCGTCAGGCGCTTGATCAGGCCCGCAGCAATCCTCGCAACCTGTCCAACCCCAAGTGCCAGTTCTGGCTGCAACAGGACCAGACTGCGCCCAGTGAAAAAAGTCGCGCCAACGTGCTGCAATTCTGCGAATGACATGAACAAACAGACCGTCCACCAGTTGATTCTCGACAAGCTCGAGATTGATCTCGATATCGCCGAACGCGCCGCGCAAACCGCCTACGAAACCGCGACCCACGAAGAAAACATCGCCGAGAACAAATACGACACCCTGGGCCTCGAGGCGTCCTATCTCGCCGCCGGACAAGCCCGGCGCGTGGAAGAAATCCGCCAGGCGCTCACCCTTTGTCAAAACCTGACATTGAGGCCTTACGACGAGCAGCGCGGCGTTCAGGTCGGCACATTGATCGGACTGGAAGATGAGCATGGCCGCCAGCAATGGCTCTTCCTCGGGCCGGATGCGGCAGGCTTGAAGGTCTCGCTGGTAGGTCAGCCGATCACCGTCATCACCCCTCGCTCACCGTTGGGCCGAGGCCTGCTGGGCAAGTTCGAAGGGGATGAGGTGGAGATCGTGGTCGCAGGCGCCCGGCAACAGTTCACTGTCACCGAGGCGATCTAGGCAGGTCACGTTTTTTAGTGCACCGGCAGTTCGACGCCGTCGAACAACTCTTCGAGTTCCTGCTTGTTGTGGCACTGGATGGCCTTGGCCATCACTTCCCGGGTCAGGTGCGGCGCGAATTTCTCGATGAAATCGCACATGAAACCGCGCAGGAAAGTGCCACGACGGAAACCGATCTTGGTCACGCTGGATTCGAACAGTTCGCTGGCATCCAGCACCACCAGGTCACTGTCGAGCTTGGTATCGACGGCCATCTTCGCGACGATGCCCACGCCCAGGCCCAGGCGGACGTAAGTCTTGATCACGTCGGCGTCGGCGGCGGTGAACACCACTTTCGGCGTCAGGCCACGATGGCTGAAGGCTTCGTCGAGCTTGGAACGACCGGTGAAACCGAATACGTAGGTGACGATCGGGTATTCGGCCAGGGCTTCGAGGGTCAGCTTCGGCAGCTTGGTCAACGGATGCCCCTGGGGCACGACCACGCAGCGATTCCAGCGGTAGCACGGCATCATCACCAGGTCCCCGAACAGCTCCAGGGCCTCGGTGGCAATGGCGAAATCCACCGTGCCGTCGGCAGCCATCTCGGCGATCTGCATCGGCGACCCCTGGTGCATGTGCAGCGCCACATCGGGGTATTGCTTGATGAAGTTGCTGATCACCGGCGGCAGCGCATAGCGGGCCTGGGTGTGGGTGGTGGCGATCGACAAGGTGCCTTTTTTCTCGTTGGAGAATTCCTGGGCGATCTGCTTGATGCTTTCGACCTTGCGCAGGATCTCGCCAGCCGTGGTGATGATTCGCTCACCGGCCGGTGTCACGCGGGTCAGGTGCTTGCCGCTGCGGGCGAAGACTTCGACGCCCAGTTCGTCTTCCAACAGGCGGATCTGCTTGCTGATGCCGGGTTGCGACGTGTAGAGGCTTTGGGCAGTAGCGGAAACGTTGAGGTCGTGGTGCGCCACTTCCCAGATGTAGCGCAGTTGTTGAAGCTTCATATGTATCCCTCAAAGCAGTTGGACGCCACGGGCATCAGCGACGGTATATAACTATATGGAAGGTTTCGACAATAAATCTAGAACTTTTTATAGAACGCCATCATTTAGCCTCAAGCCTCGCCCTGACGTCGACGCTGGACCAGCGGTACCAGGTAGACCGGTACCCGGGATAACTGCAATACCCGGGCAGCGGTCCTGCCCAAAGGGGTTTCACCGTTCGCCCCTTGGCAATGACTGCCTACGATCAGCAAATCCACGGAGAGTTTCGCAGCCTGCTCCAGGATGACCTGGGAAGGATCGCCCTGGTACACCCTGACCGACCTGATCAGTTTCAAGTCCTGTTGCCCTTCCCCCAATTCCTCACGGAAACTGTCGAGCACCCGCTGTTCGATATTGGCCATCACCGTATTCAGACCTTGGCGATGAAATTCGTTCAGCGCCTGCTCATCGAGATAGCTTTGCAACACCGATTCGGCGAACAGCCCCATCGGTTCTACCGCATGCACCACATACAACTCGGCTTCAAACGTCCGTGCCAGCGCCAAGGCATGCTGCATCACATAAGGGGCATAAAGGCCCAGGTCTGTGGCGTACAGCATCGAACGAATCATGTGACCTCCTCACGTGCCAGAATGGCGGAGATTGATTCAGCTTAGCAGCGCCTTGGGGACTGCGACGTGCGGCCTGACGTCCCGACTCAGAGGCAGTCAGGGCTTTATTTCGTTACTGATGCCATGGGGCACGTGACCGGTGGCGACGACCTCCCGGGCCAATTCGCAGTGGCCGGTCTGGTCATCGAAAAACACATCGGCGGCAAAGGCCTCCAGGAAAGCCGATTTGGTCAGGCCGCCGAGAAACAGCGACTCGTCCAAACGGATATCCCACTCACGCAAAGTCCGGATGACCCGCTCGTGGGCCGGTGCCGAACGGGCGGTCACCAAGGCCGTACGGATGGGGCAGGCGTCCTCGGGAAATTCGCGCTGCAGCGCGTTGAGTGCCGCCAGGAAGCCCTTGAACGGCCCGCCTCGCAGCGGCTCACGGGCAGCCTGTCGCTCGCTGGCCTGGAAAGCTTCCAGACCACCGGCCTGGTAGACACGCTCCGACTCATCGGAAAACAGCACGGCATCGCCGTCGAAGGCAATGCGCAGTTCTGAGCTGGCGGCGCGACTGGCCCCACCCGACAGGATAGTCGCCGCGGCAAATCCGGCGTCCAGGGCGCTGCGCACGTCTTCAGCGTGGGTGGACAAGAACAGGTCGCAGCCGAATGCCTTGAGGTACGGGTAAGGACTGCGGCCGCCAACGAAGGCCGCGCGCGAAATCGCCAGCCCATAATGATGGATCGAGTTGAACACCCTAAGGCCGGTGTCGGCACTGTTGCGCGACACCAGGATCACCTCGACCCGGGCACGCCCCAGGTGCTCGTTGAGGTCCAGCAGTTTCTGCACGAGGGCGAACGCGTCACCGGGCGCCAGAACTTCGTCTTCATGCTCGATCTGGTATTGCCGATAAGCCTCGACGCCACTCGACAGGTACACCTTGTGGCTTTCCCTCAGGTCGAACAACGCCCGCGACGAAATCGCCAGCACCAGTTTGTCGTCGATGTTGTTTGCCATGCCACTCCCCTTTCGCCCCGCTCAGCGGTTACAGCGATCCATGAACGCCAACGCCTGATACAAAGCTTCGATTTTCGGCAGCTCACACCCTGCCGCTTTCGCCGCCGCCAATGGCCGGCCGTAGATCGCGTCCAGCTCCAGCGGCCGCTTGTGGGAGTAATCGTGGTGCATGCTCGGCCAGTAGTCGGGCATCTTCTCGGTCATCGCGAACAGGTACTCGGCATAACCCGGCGCAATGTGATACCCGCAGGCTTGCGCACCGCGGACCACCTCCGCCATCAGCGCCTGGATCAATTCGCGGCTATGGTCGCTGGCCATCAACGGCGTGGTACTGGCGCCCAACAAAACCGAAAGACCGTTGTACGGCACATTCCACACCAGCTTCTGCCAGCGCGCCTGTTGCAAGCCAGGCATGGCCTGGGCCTCGATACCGGCGCTGCGGAACAACGTCGCCGCCTCTTCGACGATCGCCATGCGTTGCGCCTGATCGGCACAGGGACCGCTGTGATAACCGACGTTGACCGCGCCAAGTGCCTGGTGGGCGATGACGCCAGGGCCGACGCGATGCACGCAGATCAGGCACAGGCCACCCAGCAGATGCAGCGAATCGGGCAACAACGGTCGAAGATCGTCCTCGACGTCCAGGCCGTTCTGCAGCAACAGGACTTTTGCCCCGTCAGCGGCAGCCTGGGCAATGGCCGGAGCCAGGTCGGCATTGCTGGTGGTCTTGGCGCCGACCAGCAGCCAGTCACAGGGCGGCATATCGGCTGCCGAGCGATAGGCCTGGACGGGGTCGAGGGCCAGCGCGCCATGGACCGCGCTGTCGATTCGCAAACCGGCTTCGGCCACGGCAGCAAACTCGCTGCGCAGTAGAAAGTGCACGTCAAAACCGGCGCGCGCCAGCATCACGCCATAAAACCCGCCAATCGCCCCGGTGCCGATCATCCCGATCCGCGGTTTAACCCCTGCCTGCATCGTTTCAACTCCCCTGGTAAAAAGCCCCTGCACATCATTACACAGCCTGGTTCTGTAGGAGCTGGCGAAGCCTGCGATCTTTTGATCTTTCGCTCACGACTCAATCGGCTTTGGAAAGATCGCAGCCTCGCTTCGCTCGACAGCTCCTACGAGTCCAGCGGGAGCAAGCTCCCTTGCCGCAATTAAACCGGGCCCAGCCCATTGTCGAGCCACCTCGTAACGCGATAAGGTTCGGCTCCCCGACGCGCTTAAAATTCGCTGTGCACCGCCGCGCGGGGATCGCTGGCGGCCGGCACCCGTGACCTGACGAGTAACACGATGGCTGATTTACCGATCAATGACCTTAACGTCGCCTCCAACGAGACCCTCATCACGCCTGACCAGCTCAAGCGCGATATCCCCCTGAGCGACGCTGCCCTGCGCACCGTGGCCAAGGGCCGGGAAGTCATTCGCAACATCCTGGACGGCACCGACCATCGCCTGTTCGTGGTCATCGGCCCCTGCTCGATCCATGACATCAAGGCCGCCCACGAATACGCCGAGCGCCTGAAAGTGTTGGCGGCGGAAGTCTCCGACACCTTGTACCTGGTCATGCGCGTGTATTTCGAGAAACCGCGGACCACCGTCGGCTGGAAAGGCCTGATCAACGACCCATACCTGGATGACTCCTTCAAGATCCAGGACGGCCTGCACATCGGTCGCCAGTTGCTGCTGGACCTGGCGGAAATGGGCCTGCCCACCGCCACCGAAGCCCTGGACCCGATCTCGCCGCAGTACTTGCAGGACTTGATCAGCTGGTCGGCCATCGGCGCGCGCACCACCGAATCCCAGACCCACCGCGAAATGGCCTCCGGCCTGTCGTCGGCGGTGGGCTTCAAGAACGGCACCGACGGCGGTCTCACCGTGGCGATCAACGCCTTGCAGTCGGTTTCCAGCCCACACCGCTTCCTGGGCATCAACCAGGAGGGTGGCGTGTCGATCGTCACCACCAAGGGCAACGCCTACGGTCACGTGGTGCTGCGCGGCGGCAACGGCAAGCCGAACTATGATTCGGTCAGCGTCGCGCTGTGTGAGCAGGCGCTGAACAAAGCCAAGATCAAGCCGAACATCATGGTCGATTGCAGCCACGCCAACTCCAACAAGGACCCGGCGCTGCAACCGCTGGTGATGGAGAACGTGGCCAACCAGATCCTGGAAGGCAACCAGTCGATTATCGGCCTGATGGTCGAAAGCCACTTGAACTGGGGCTGCCAGGCAATCCCGAAAGACCTCGCCGACTTGCAGTACGGCGTCTCCATCACCGATGCCTGCATCGACTGGAGCGCGACCGAGAACACCTTGCGCAGCATGCACGCCAAACTCAAGGACGTGTTGCCGAAGCGGCAGCGTAGTTGAAAAGATCGCAGCCTCGTTTCACTCGACAGCTCCTGCACAGCTCCTACATGTATTTGGGCTGGGGATGTAGGAGCTGGCGAAGCCTGCGATCTTTTGCTCTCTTTAAGGCATAAAAAAACGCCGGACTTTTCAGTCTGGCGTTTTTTTATGGGGAATCCGTTTTCTCAGAGCTTCGCCGCGTGCCGCTGGTGACGCTCCATGTAACGCTCCACGTAAGAGCAGGACGGGATCACCGTGTAGCCCATCTCTTCAGCGTACTGCAGCGCCCTTTCGGTCAGCGCTGCCGCGATGCCCCGGCCGCGCAAGGCGTTGGGCACGAAGGTGCGATAGATATCCAGGGTCTGCTTGCCCAGGTCCATATAGGTCAGATAGGCACGATGACCGTCCACATTGGTCTCGAACTGATGACCAGCCTGGTCATGGTGGATGGTAACCGCCTCGCTCATCACTACTCCTCGCGGGTCTGAATGCCGACCCCTACCTTACCGATGTTTTTCCGGCGAAGGAACATCTACGCCACCCCGTGCCTTCCTGGTCACCGAGCGCCAAAATCGATCCGCTCAAACCCGAGCACGTCGTGAATAGTAGGCACCAATGACGCAAATGCTCAAGGCACGCCTGTCATCGAAGGGGTAAACCTGGTCGGGTTTATCGATTGAGCGCCATCGTCGAGCGGTAGTCGGTCACGGTGCAATAGCTGAACATCGCCAGTTGTTGAGTCTTGAGACGAGCGCGCGTAGTTAAAGTCACCGCCAATACCAATAAAGATGCCTGGGACGTTGCACAAAAAATGTACAAAAGTGTAGGTGAATCAATAAACAACGACGTTAGCGAGGGCTGCAAGAGTTCTCCCCCGCCGCGGAACTTTTCTTCGTCGACGCGCTCCTGCCAAGGGCTTGGGGCTGTATATTTTTTCAACAACCCTAAGAAAAGTTGCTCGAAAAAGAATCACCGCCTACAATTTTTTTGCTTCTTGCGCTACGTCAGTTTACTTACTACAAGTAATGGGTAGTATGTACGCCGGCTAACTCCTCAGTCTGGGGAGACAGTCACTAATAGAAAGTCCTTGAAGGGGAAACCGATGAACAACGTTCTGAAATTCTCTGCTCTGGCCCTGGCCGCAGTTCTGGCTACCGGTTGCAGCAGCGCATCGAAAGAAACCGAAGCACGTCTGACTGCTACCGAAGACGCAGCAGCTCGTTCCCAGGCTCGTGCAGACGAAGCTTACCGTAAAGCTGATGAAGCTCTGGCTGCTGCTCAAAAAGCACAACAGACTGCTGACGAAGCTAACGAGCGTGCTCTGCGCATGCTGGAAAAAGCTAGCCGCAAGTAATAGTCCTTCGGGATTGTTATCGAGCCGACCCATTTTTGGGTCGGCTTTTTTATTGCTTGGCGTTTAAGCAGGCGATAAAAAACCCGCCGACATCGCGAAACGTCGGCGGGTTGCTTTCGAGTTTTACTGCTGCAAGTCGATCGGCGCGCTCGAGACCATCGGTGCCGAGGTATTGGGAACGGCAATCTCCACCGGCAGGCCATCTTCGGCCGCCACCACGTCCCGCACCACATCCCAGTTCATGCGCAGGTTACTGGTGATGTCTTCGCGCTTGAGCATCGCATTGATCACCGCGGTGTGCTTGTCCACCACCGACGGGTTGCCCTTGTCGTCCAGTGGTGTATGCGCTTCCAGGTACACCTTGCCGCCACTCAAGCCCAGCTTGTAGGGGTCGTTGATGATCCGCACCGACGTGCCCACCGGCACCATGCTGGCCATTTCCAGTACGTTGTTGTTGAACATCCTGAAGCAACCGTGGCTGGTCCGCATGCCGATGCCGAACTTCTTGTTCGAACCATGGATCAGGTAGCCCGGGGTGCCCAGTGTGAACTTGAAAGGGCCCAGCGGGTTATCAGGCCCGGCGGGCACGACATTCGGCAACGGGTCGCCGTCGGCAGCGTGTTCGGCCTTGATCGATGCGGGCGGAGTCCAGGTCGGGTTCGGTGTCTTGGCGATGATGCTGGTGTGGGCGATCGGCGACCCCCAGCCCTCACGGCCAATCCCCAACGGGAAGGTGTACACCACGTTCCGCCCCTTGGGGAAATAGTAGAGACGGTACTCGGCCAGGTTGATCACGATACCCTCGCGCGGGCCCGGCGGCAGGATGAAGCGAGTGGGCAGCACGATCTCGGTGCCAGCGCCCGGCAACCAGGGATCGACTCCAGGGTTGGCGGCGACCATCTCGCTGTAACCCAGGTCATAGGTGGTGCCCAGGTCGGCAAAGGTATCTTCGTATTTGGCCTTGATGACTTGCACCTGGCCAATGATGTCTTCACCCGGCGGTGGCAGAGGCAGTTCGAGTGCGGCAACGGGGCCCGCCATACACAGGGCGGCAAGAGACAGGCAGCGGGCGACGGCAGACAAGCGCGGCAACATCCGGGAAATCCTTCGCAGATCGAACAAGGGGTATGAAAGCGGCGATTGTACACTGCCACCCGTTATTTCGGGGAGAGCGGCAAGGCGGCGTCCGATGCACAGCAGTTTTTTTGGGGCATTCACCCCGCGCCCTGTGGGAGCCGAGCTTGCTCGCGATGACGGCGGTACATTCACCCTCGATGCAAGCAGTGCCACCGCTATCGCGAGCAAGCTCGGCTCCCACAGGGGCGCGGGTCATGGCACGCGCTGAGGGATTACAACTCGAACCGCAGCTCCGGCCAGATCGGCGAGGTGCCGCGCTTCTGGGATTCCAGGATCGCCCGGCACAGCGAGCACAGGCGATGATCCTGGAAAATCTTGCGATCGACGCTCGACCAGCGCGGCTGGGCCGGCAGCAGGCTACCGCAGAGGGTCCGGTCGGCCGAGCCACCGAGTTCCAACTGCCGGGTCACCAGATGCACCCGTACTTCCTGGCAGGCGAACAGATCCAGCTGCTCGTCGGGCTCGATCAGTTGGTAGGCAAACAGGGACCAGGCGGGACGCGGCATCGGGGGCTCCAAATCGGGGGCGCCACATTAGCCGAAAGCCCGCTGGTAGAAAAGCGTCAAAGCAGCGGTTTCAGCGTCGGCCAGACATTTTCCAGCAACTTGCCCTGGGCGGCGACGGACGGGTGCAATCCGTCGCCTTGCATCATTCCGGGAACACCTCCGATGTCCTTGAGGAAAAACGGCACCAGCGGCACTTTTTTCTCCTCGGCCAGGGTGCTGTAGACCCGGGCGAAGGCATCGGTGTATCGGCGCCCGTAATTGGGCGGCAGTTGCATGCCCAGCAATAACACCTTGGCACCGCTTGCCCGGGAACTGTCGATCATCGCTGCAAGGTTTTGTTGCAATTGCGTTGGCGGTTGCCCGCGCAAGCCATCGTTGCCACCCAGCTCCAGGATCACCAGGTCCGGTTTATGGGCTGCAAGCAGCGCCGGCAGCCGCGCCTGGCCTCCGGCGCTGGTGTCCCCACTGATGGAGGCATTGACCACTTTATCGTCAAACCCCTCGGCCTTGAGCCGTTGCTCGAGCAACGCTACCCAACCTTGCCGGGTATCCAGGCCGAAAGCCGCGCTGATACTATCGCCAACGATCAGGACTGTACCCGCCGCTGCGTTCTGGACCATGCACATCAAGGCCAGGCCGGCACTCAAAAACCACACACGCATCGGATTCTCCATGGGCTCAAGCATTCTCACCGCGACGGACCTTAGCAAAGTGGTCGCCAGCGCGGAAGGTGAACTGACCATCCTGCACGAACTCAGCCTGGAACTGAACAAAGGCGACAGCCTGGCCATCGTCGGCGCGTCCGGTTCCGGCAAATCCACCCTCCTGGGCCTGCTGGCCGGCCTCGACCTGCCCAGCAGCGGCGAGGTCACACTCGCCGGCCAGGCCCTCAGCGCACTGGATGAAGACCAGCGTGCGCGGATCCGCGCCGAGCATGTCGGTTTCGTGTTCCAGTCGTTCCAGTTGCTCGACAGCCTCAATGCACTGGAAAACGTCATGCTGCCGCTGGAACTGGACGGCCGCAAGGATGCCCGTGAACGCGCCACACAACTGTTGCAGCGCGTCGGCCTGGGCCAGCGCCTGACCCATTCACCGCGCCAGCTCTCCGGCGGCGAACAGCAACGGGTGGCGATTGCCCGCGCCTTTGCCGCCGAGCCCGACGTGCTGTTTGCCGACGAGCCCACCGGCAACCTCGACAGCCACACCGGCGAGCGCATCAGCGACCTGCTGTTCGAACTGAACAAGGAACGCGGCACGACCCTGGTGCTGGTCACCCATGATGAACGCCTGGCCCATCGCTGCCGGCGCCTGATCCGACTTGAAGCCGGCGAGATGGTCGCCCCTCTGGAGCCTTGATGGCACGTTTGCCGCTGTTGCGCCTGTTCAGTCTCGCTGTCCGTCAATTGCTTCGCGATGCCCGCGCCGGTGAGTTGCGGGTGTTGTTCTTCGCCCTGCTGGTGGCGGTGGCGGCAAGTACCGCCATCGGCTACTTCGGTGCCCGCCTCAACGGCGCGATGATGATGCGCGCCACCGAATTCCTCGGTGCCGACCTGCTGCTCGAAGGCAGCTCGCCGGCCCGTCCTGAGCAGATCCGTAGCGGCACCGAACTGGGCCTGGAACACGCCCGGGTGGTGGAGTTCTCCAGTGTCGTGGCCACCGACAATGGCATCCAGTTGTCCAGCGTCAAGGCGGCCGATGACCGCTACCCATTGCGCGGCGAGCTGAAAAGCAGCCCCGCCCCGTTCGCGCCGGAAGAAACCGGCGGACGTCCGAACCCTGGCGAGGCCTGGGTCGAGGCACGGCTGCTGACGGCACTGGACCTGAAGATCGGCGACAGCATCGACGTTGGCAACCAAACCCTGCGGTTGGCCCGAGTGCTGACCTATGAACCGGATCGCGCCGGCAATTTCTACAGCCTCACCCCGCGAGTGCTGATCAACCTCAAGGACCTGGAGGCCACCGGCGTGGTGCAACCGGGCAGCCGTGTCAGCTATCGCGACCTGTGGCGCGGTCCGGCACCGGCCTTGCAAACCTACCGCGACCTGGTCAAGCCTGGCCTTGAAGCCAACCAGCGCCTGCAGGATGCCCGCGACGGCAACCGTCAGATCGGCGGCGCCCTGGGCAAGGCCGAGCGCTACCTGAACATGGCCAGTCTGGTGGCGGTGTTGCTATCCGGGGTCGCCGTCGCGCTCTCGGCCAACCGCTTTGCCACCCGACGCTTCGATGCCAGCGCGCTGCTGCGCTGCCTGGGCCTTTCACGCCGGGAAACCATGGTGCTGTTCAGCCTGCAATTGACGGTGCTGGGCCTGCTCGCCAGTATCAGCGGCGCCCTGCTCGGCTGGGTCGCCCAACTCGGCCTGTTCGCCCTGCTGCATGACCTGCTGCCCACCACCGTTCCGCCGGGTGGTCTGCTGCCGGCAATCGCCGGGATCGGCACCGGGCTGGTGGCGCTGGCGGGGTTCGCCCTGCCGCCACTGGCTGCGCTGGGACGAGTGCCACCGTTGCGCGTGCTGCGCCGGGACATGCTGCCGATCCCCTCCAGCTCCTGGGTGATCTACGGTGCCGCATTGGGTGCCCTGGGCCTGATCATGTGGCGCCTGAGCCTGGACCTGGTCCTGACCTTCGCCCTGCTGGGCGGTGGCGTCGTTGCCGCGCTGGTGCTCGGCGGCTTGTTGTTGCTGCTGCTCCAGAGCCTGCGTCGCCTGCTGGCCCGCGCCGCCCTGCCCTGGCGCCTGGGCCTCGGCCAATTGCTGCGCCATCCCTTGGCAGCCGCCGGTCAAGCCTTGGCGTTCGGCCTGATCCTGTTGTCCATGGCGTTGATCGCGTTGCTGCGTGGTGAATTGCTGGACACCTGGCAAAACCAGTTGCCCAAAAACGCGCCGAACTACTTCGCCCTGAACATCCTGCCCAACGACAAGCAGGCCTTCACCGACAAACTGCTGGAATTGTCCGCACATTCGGCCCCGCTCTACCCCGTGGTGCCCGGACGCCTCATCAGCATCAATGGCGAACCGGCCACGGAGTTCGTCACCAAGGACTCGGCGGGTGACCGGGCGCTGCAGCGCGACCTGAGCCTGACCTGGGCCGCGGAGCTGCCAGCGGGCAACGTCGTCACCGCAGGGACCTGGTGGCCGCAGCAACCTGCGGACGATGTCCCGGGGGTTTCGGTGGAAGGCAAAGTGGCCGATAACCTCAAGATCAAGTTGGGTGACCGCCTGGTCTTCAGCGTGGGCGGCGTCAACCGTGAAGCCAAGGTCACCAGCCTGCGGGAAATCAACTGGGACAATTTCCAACCCAACTTCTTCATGATCTTCCAACCCGGTACATTGAAAGACCTGCCGGCGACCTACCTCACCAGTTTCTACCTGGCGCCGGGACACGACCAACAGATCGTCGACCTGTCCAGGGCCTTTCCGGCGGTGACGATCCTGCAAGTCGAGGCCTTGCTCGAACAACTGCGCAGCATCCTGGCCCAGGTGACCCTGGCCGTGGAGTACGTGTTGCTGTTCGTGCTGGCGGCGGGAATGGCGGTGTTGTTCTCCGGCCTGCAGGCGACCCTCGACGAACGAATCCGCCAAGGCGCGCTGTTGCGCGCACTGGGCGCCGAACGGCCCCTGCTGGTCAAGGCCCGGCGCATCGAGTTCGGCCTGTTGGGCGCCGTCAGTGGCCTGCTTGCGGCCCTGGGTTCGGAACTGGTGAGCCTGGTGCTTTACCGGTACGCCTTCGACCTGCCCTGGCATCCGCATCCATGGCTGTTGGTATTGCCGTTGCTGGGGGCTTTGTTGATCGGCGCGGCCGGGGTGTTCGGCACCCGCCGGGCGCTCAACGCCAGCCCGCTGACAGTATTGCGCGAGGGTTGATAGACTCCCGGCTTCGCTATCACAAGAAGTTGCCATGAGCCGTTATCGCCCACCCCGCACCGCAGGCACCGCGCTGATCACCCCCGAGGGTGAAGCGCGGATGCGCGCTGAATTCCATGAGCTGTGGCATGTGCGCCGTCCCCAGGTGACCCAGGCGGTCAGCGAGGCGGCGGCCCAGGGTGATCGTTCGGAAAATGCCGAATACACCTACGGCAAGAAAATGTTGCGGGAAATCGACAGTCGCGTGCGTTTCCTCACCAAGCGCCTCGAAGCGCTCAAAGTGGTCAGTGAGAAACCCAGCGATCCGAACAAGGTGTATTTTGGCGCCTGGGTCACGGTTGAAGATGAGGACGGCAAGGAATCACGCTACCGCATCGTCGGCCCGGACGAGCTGGACCTGAAACAGAACCTGATCAGCATCGACTCGCCGTTGGCACGGGCGCTGATCGGCAAGGCCCTGGACGCCGAGGTCAGCGTCCAGACGCCCACGGGCGAAAAACGGGTCTACATCGTGGACATCGCGTATCCGTAACCTCACCTCAACGGCGCGTGATCAAGCCCTGCCGTGCGACACGGGTCAGTTGCCGGATCATTTCAGGAGCGTCCGCTGCGCTGGGGGACTGGATGACAGCCAGGTCGAAGCTGTCATTGGCAAAACGCGCCAGTGACTCACCGTCTTCGACAAACTGGATCAGGAAAGCGGCAGGCCCGTGGTTGCGACGCGGCCAGCCGTCGAGGTAACGCAAGAGTGTTGGCTGGTGAGTGCCGCCCAGGAGAATTTTCGGGTTGCGTTGCACAAGGTTCGCCGTGATCGGCGCAAGACGTACAAGGGGGCTGGGTGCGTTCATCGTGTCGTGTCTCTGCCTCGAAAGTCTGCATGGCAGGTGAGAGGCAACACCGAACCAGCGCTTTAGCGGTATTTCGAAGCCGTGTCTTTCCGGCTTCTATCGGCAACGGGATGAGTCACCTGGCGCCCCGCAAGTAGCTGTTTAAATCGGCGCATGAGCGGCATCCTAGAGAAGCTGACCGGCCAGTGTCAAGAATCACTCCCCATAAAAAGGCCCGTACAAGACGGGCCTCGGGTTCCAATCGTGCACTCAACCCGCGATGGCGCGATCGACCGACAACTTGCCCGCCCCTTCAATCAGCACGGCCATACTGCCCGCCAGCAACGCCAGGGCGAACTCATAACCGTTGTTGGCCATGAACAAGCCGTTACCGATGTGCACGGAGAAAATCGCCACCAGCGACAGGAAGGCCAGGCCCAGTGCCGCAGGACGCGCCAGCAGACCGACGATCAGCGCCAGCCCGGCGAAAAACTCCGTACCGCCCGCCAGTGTCGCCATCACATAGCCCGGGGTCAGGCCGATGCTTTCCATCCACTGCGCCGTGCCTGCAAGGCCGTAGCCACCGAACAGGCCAAAGAGTTTCTGCGCGCCGTGGGCGGCAAATATGACACCGACGGCGATGCGCAGGACAGTCAAGCCATAGCCGGCGCGGGTGAACAGAACTTTGTTGATGAGAGTGCTCATAAGGTCATTCCTTGGGAGTAGTAGAGTTGGCCGCTATATTAATCAATAAAATTCATGTTAAAAGCGGAAAAAATCCGTAATACCAATCAATTTATTCGATCACTTACGCAATGCAACCTTTTGCTCCTTCGGTTCCAGGGACTCCCGTTCACGATCAAACGCCAGGTAGTACTTATTCACACTATTAACATAGCTGACGGCGCCCATTCCTACCTGCTCCATGGCGATACGTTCGACCTGGAAAAACCATTGGTTGGGGTTCAGCCCCCGCCGCCGGGCCTCGGCTCGCATGCCTTGGACGCGCTCGGGGCCCATGTTGTAGGCCGCCAGGACGAAGGCCATGCGTTCGCGATCGTTGAGCTTGGGGCTGGCAAAGAACTTGCGGCGGATGAGGGCCAGGTACTTGGCGCCGGCCTGCACGTTGGCGTCCACGTTCTGGATGTTATCGACTCCGACCCGCTGGGCTGCCGCCGGGGTGATCTGCATCAGGCCGGTGGGGCCTGCACCGCTGCGGGCATTGGGTTGCAGGGCGGATTCCTTGAAAGCCAGGGCCGCCAGGTTGAGCCAGTCCATGCCTTGGGCATCGGCATGCTTTTGCAGCACCGGGCGCAGCTTTTCCAAGCGTTGGCGATTGGCCCGGGCCAGCGGATAGTGAACCTGGTACAAACGCCGGTAGATGCGCAGGAATGCCGCGTCCTGATTGTCGGGCACCTTATAGGTCGCCAGGAACCGGTCGATGCTCGCCCGCAGCATGGCGGCGTCACGGCGAACGAACCAATACTCGTCACCCGGCTCGCCAATCAGCACCTGGCGGTCGAAGCGCAGCTTGGGCAGAATCTTGCCCCAGCGCTCGGCAATGGGTTGCTCGACGATGGTCAAATGGAAAATCCCGCCCTGGACCATCTCCAGGACATCTTCCACGGCCAGGGTAGGATCGACCCATTCGATCTTCACTGGCGGCAGTTTGAGCAGCGCCAGTTTCTGGTTGATCTGGCTCACGGCATCCCCGGCCGCACTGCCGTTGGGCAGGGCCAGGGTCTTGCCGGAAAGTTGCTCCACGCGTGTGTAACGCTTCTCTCCCTTGATGCCCACCAACAGCAAAGGCACATCGGTACGGATCGGATTGCTGGCGCTGACGGCATGGCCGGCCTGAGGCTCAAGCAGCTCACCCGGCGCGACAAGATCGCCCTCCCCGCGCTGCAAGGCACCGAGCAGTTGGTCCTTGGCCTTGGGAATGATCTTGAGGGTGATTTCCTGGCCGTCCCGGGCATGGCCGTTGAGATATTGCTCGAAAGCACGCAGCCGATGGTATTCGACGCCAATGGGTTGCCCCTGGACTTCACCGGAGCTGTTGCGGCTCTGGTTGACCAAAACCTTCAACACACGGCTGCTGCGGATCTGCGCCAGGTCGCGCACCGTGCCCGGCGCCGCCTGCACCGGCCCGGGCAGCCGTGCTTCGGCCGGTATCGGCAACAGCAGCGAACAACACAACAGTAACAATACCTGGGGACGTGTCATCCACTCTCCGGAAGGACCACTGCGGACCGCCCCCATGAAACACGAGACTGAGTCGACAGAAACAGAGCGCCAGGGGCGCTGAAAAAGTGCGGAAGACTGGCACAGTGATGGCTTTTATACCAACCCTATGTGTCTCGCGGCCTTAACAGACAGCCTCAACTCATTGTAGTTCTTGGCTTTTCTTATAAATCTACAGCTCTGATATGCTTTCCGGCCTTTGGGCCGAGGTAGCACCATGCAACTCATCGATATCGGCGTCAACCTGACCAACCCCAGTTTCACCGACAAACACCAGGCGGTGCTTGAGCGCGCCTATGCATCCGGGGTCTGCCAACTGGTCTTGACCGGCACCAGCATCGAGGGCAGCGAACAGGCCCTGCAATTGTGCCAACACCTCGACGAGACCGGGGAACGACTGTTTTCCACCGCTGGCATTCACCCCCACAGCGCCAGCGAGTGGACCGCCGATAGCGCCCGGCACCTCAAGGACCTGCTGATGCACAGCCGCGTGCGCGCGGTGGGTGAATGCGGACTGGATTTCAACCGAGACTTCTCGCCCCGCTCCCAGCAGGAAAAGGTCCTGGAGGAACACCTCGCCCTGGCGGTCGAGCTGCAATTACCGGTCTTCCTGCATGAGCGCGACGCCGACCAGCGCTTGCTGGACATTCTCCGGGAGTTTCGCGATCAATTGCCGGCGGCGGTGGTGCACTGCTTCACCGGGGAAAAAAAAGCGTTGTTCAGCTACCTCGATCTCGACCTGCATATTGGTATCACTGGCTGGATCTGCGACGAACGCCGGGGTACGCACCTGCACCCGTTGGTGCGCGAAATACCCCGTGGCCGGCTGATGCTCGAAAGCGACGCGCCCTACCTGCTGCCCCGCACGCTGCGGCCCAAACCCAAGAACGGGCGCAACGAGCCGGCCTACCTGACGGAAGTCCTGCGCGAAGTGGCTTTGCACCGGGACGAAACCCAGGAAGACCTGGCAGCCCACAGCAGCGCCTGCGCCCGAGCGTTTTTCGGGTTGCCCGCCATTACCGAATAAACACAGATTCCCTGTGGGAGCGGGCTTGCTCGCGAATGGGTTGGGTCAATCACCGCTGTATTTGCTGATCCACCGCATTCGCGAGCAAGCCCGCTCCCACAGGGACTCTGTTGTCTGTTGACCCACATCAAAATCCCGGCGCCTGAATAGCGGCAGAATAATGGCACCTTGCCAATGCTGTTTCCGCTATCAGAGAAAACCTTCCATGGGTGCCTGGCTTAGCAATATCTCGTTGAAATACAAATTCTGGGCGGTCAATGCGGTCGCCTTTATCACCACCTTGCTCCTGGTGCTCTACGCGGTGCACCTCGAACAGCAGGCGCGCAACCACGCAGCCCAGGCAAACGCCCAGGCCCAAGCACAGGTGCTCAATGCCTGGCCTGCCGGGCAACCGTTGCCCAGGGCTGGCGATCTCTTGGCATTCCGGCGCGACCAGGTCCCGGTGTTCAACGAACGACCGCTGCCTTCGCTGGCTCAGGTTGATGGCTGGATCGAACTCGATGCCGGGCCGCTGCTTGGCGACGATCCGTTGCTGGGTGCCCAAGTAATCCGTCGAGCTGACGGACAATCACTCGCGGTGTTGGCCCAAGGGGTAAGCCTGAGCCAAGTGTTCGGTGAACGCTTCAGCCAATACGCCATGGCCGTGTTCGTATTGATGCTGGCAATGCTGGGCGCATCGCAGCTGTTGATCCGCTTTTTGCTCAGCCAGCTCAACACGCTCAAGGACGTAATGCTGCATGTGGAAAAAACCGGTGACCTGTCCGCCCGTGTGCCTCTGGCCTGCAAGGACGAAGTGGGCCAGATGGCGGCGGCGTTCAACGCCATGCAGGCCGGTTATCAACGGGTGGTCGACACCGTTGCCAGCACTGCCCGGCAGTTGGACAGTGGTGCGGCGCGCCTGGCGTCGAGCATGAACGATGTTCGCCACGGCATGCTCGGCCAGCAAAGCGAAACCGATCAGGCAGCCACGGCGATCAACGAAATGTCCGCCACGGTTTATCACATCGCCCAGCACGCCGGCGCCACCCGCGACCTGTCGAAAACCGCCGACACCTTGGCCGGCAACGGTCACGAAGTGGTCGGCCGGGTGCAACAGTCGATCACCGGGTTGTCGGCGGGGGTGCAGCAGACTGCCGAAATGATCCAGCGCCTGGCCGAAGACAGTCAGAAGATCAACAGCGTGGTCAATGTAATACACAGCATCGCCGAGCAAACCAATCTGCTGGCCCTGAACGCGGCCATCGAAGCGGCGCGGGCCGGGGAAATGGGCCGAGGTTTTGCCGTGGTGGCCGACGAGGTGCGCAACCTGGCCAAGCGGGTACAGGCCTCCACGGATGAAATCACCACCATGGTCTCGGCCCTGCAAGCCGGCACCCGGGACGCGGTGGACTTCATGCAGGAGAGTTCGCTCAAGGCCGACGATTGCGTGCAACAGGCCCGCGAGGCCGGCGATGCGCTGGCACAGATCACCGCAGCGGTGGCCCAAATGCGCGAGAGCAACACCCAGATCGCGGTCGCGGCCGAGCAACAAAGCCACGTCGCCGAGGAAATGAACCGGGCGGTGGTGAGCATTCGCGACGTGACCGAAAACACTGTGCGCCAGACCGTCGATTCAGCCACCACCAGCGATGAATTGGCAACGTTGGCGGGCGAGCTGAGCAAGGCGATTGGGCAGCTCAAACTTTGAGGTGGCCTTCGCGAGCAAGCTCGCTCCCACATCGGATCGAGTCGGACACAAAAGTTTGTGAACCCGACAGACCCCATGTGGGAGCGAGCTCACTCGCGAAGAGGCCAGTACAGTCAACCCAAATGTAATTTTTGAAACTCTATCGCCCCGATAACCAACCTCGATTCGCAGGCGCCCTGGCAGGCACCTATTCTTCAAGCATAAGTGCACACGAATAGAGGGAATAGCATCATGGGCAAACGTCATCCCAATCTTCCAGCCTGGCAATGGCGCGCCTACCCCGACAATCATCGCCACCCCACCAACCTGGTGTTGCACCTGATTGCCGTGCCGCTGTTCATCATCGCGTTTCTGCTGATTGTGACGGGCGTGTTCAGCTTGAGCCTGGGGGACATCGCCATCGGCGTCATCGGCCTGCTCGCGGCACTCGGATTGCAGCGTCACGGACACAGCCTGGAGGCCCAGGCCTCCGAGCCGTTCAGCGATCGCAAGGATGCCGTGTCACGCCTGCTAGTGGAGCAGTTCCTGACTTTTCCACGGTTCTTTCTCAGCGGGGGCTGGTGGCGCGCCTGGCGTGATCGCCACCGTCACCACCGTAAACCTTAGCCAAAGCGGCCTTACCCGAAGATCGTTACCGTCTGCCGGCTCAGGGCGATCAAGCGGCCATCGGCGCTCCAGAACTTCGCGGCAATATGGCCGTAGCCGTCCTGGGCATGTTCGATCTCGGCCAGGTATTTGCACCAGTCCAGCGTCGTGAGGTCCAGCAGCGGCTGGACGAACTCGATGGTCCACGTGAGCGTGCTGCCCGGGGCCATTTGCGAGAGGTGAGGCAACAACGCCGGGGGCCAGGCGTCCACCAAGGCCAGGATATGGCTTTCGTTCAGCGGCTCATCCTGCACATCGCCGCGCAAGCGCACCCAGCCGCCCATGCTCCGGGATTTATTGCCGCTGAACGGCACGCCACCGACGCTCCAGCGCATCGCCAGGTGCCGCATGAATTCCGGGGTCATGCCCTTGACGTAAGGCAGCTCCTGGGATTGCTCCACGCTCTTGAATTCCGGCGCGGGATCGGCCTGTACCGCCACCACGGACGAGCGCGAGGCACCAAAGCTGCCTTGCACCACAGTCACCACCTGACCGTTCTGCACCGCGCGTCCCAACACTTGGCTTACCGCCTTGCCTTCTCGCAACACGTCGACTTCGAAATTGACCGGCACGTCGGGCTCGACCGGGCCGACAAAGGTAATCGCCAGGGAACGCACCGGGCGATCCGCCGGCACTTGGGCACGCATCGCCTCATATTGCAGCGCCGCCACCAAACCGCCAAAAGTGGCCCGGCCCTGGCCCCATTCGGGCGCGATGGTCACCGCACCTGGCTGCCGGCGCACGGCATCGATCAACTCGGAAAAGCGCATGACGACCTCGAAAACGGGGAAAAAGGATGACGGCATCTTAACCAGCCCAGGCAGGCGGCACAGGGCTCATTCCGGCCAAAGAGGCTGACAGAAAAGCCGAGGATCTCGAATCCACCCCCGCCCTACTGTGGGAGCGGGCTTGCTCGCGATGGCGGTGTATCAGTCAACCTGTATGCAAACTGACCCACCGCCATCGCGAGCAAGCTCGCTCCCACAAGGGGAAAGGGAGTGGATTCAGGATTTTTCGAAGCAACTGGCAATCAGCTTGTCGAGCACCTTGTCGGACTTGGCCTCGGCCTTTTCCATCGTGGCGTGCCAGGTGGGCACGCAAGCTTGCAGGTCGGTTTCTTCCTTGGCCCTGGCCAGCCATTGCCAGCAATCGTGCCAGTCGCCCAGCGCGCCCTGGGCGGACTTGAGCCGTGGCATGGCGGCTTCGGGCAGGCGGTCGAGCTCAGGGTAAGCTTCGATGGCGTAGCGCACGCGCTTGATCAGCAGGCGCAACCGGTGGCGGTCATGGGCGGGATCACGCAGGGCTTCGCCGAGTTTCTTCCACTGTTTGTCCAGGCGCTTTTCGATGCGTTTGCGCAAGCCCTTCAGCAGCCCCTCACGTTGGGCGGCGCGAACGAAGCGCGGGAAGGCATCGAGCATCATCAGCAACTGGGCCAGTTCAACACTCGCGGCCACGGCGGGATAGGCATCGGCCATTTGTATCTGGCGTCGCCGCGCCGCTTCGGCCTGGCCATGTTGTTCAAGGTAAGCCGCCAACACCTCCCGGTCGCGCAGGGGCGTGGTCAGGGTGCCCACCGCCGAAGCCGCTGCTTCCAGTTGTTCGACGCCGGGCAATCCGCGCAACGGACGAAGCAGGCTGCGCAAACGGCGTACCGTGGTCCGCAGGTCATGCAGCGCTTCGCTGTCGGTGTGGGCATTCAAGCGGGCCTGACAGGCCAACAGGCGGACTTCCAGGCCCAGTATGCGGGCCACCAGCCGATCGATCATGGAACGTACTCCGTACGCAGCTTTGAGCTGCAAGTGGAAGCAGCGGGTATCGCCCTCTTGCAGCTTGTAGCTTGCGGCTGCCTTTATCGTCCCGCGCGGGATTCGCGAATGTAGAAACGCGCCTTCTCGGCTTTCTTGGAGCAGCCTTCGAACGCTTCGAATTGCTGCTGGGTCTTGGCGCCCGTCAGCAGAGACAAGGCCTTGGAGTAGCTGACGGTGCCGGCAAAGCCTTCGGCCTTGGCCAGGTCCAGTTCACGCCAGGCGCTGTCGAGCTGGCTGCCACAACTGTCGCGGTAAGCGGTTTTGCCTGCGCAACCGGCCAGGGCCAAAATCATCAAAGATGCCACCAAGGGCAGGCGGATCCGGGCTTTCATCAATAACACCTCAGGTCAGGTCAACAGTCGTGCTGTTAAGACGGTGGCAA
This sequence comes from Pseudomonas sp. R151218B TE3479, assembly GCF_053629195.1. Classification (NCBI taxonomy): domain Bacteria; kingdom Pseudomonadati; phylum Pseudomonadota; class Gammaproteobacteria; order Pseudomonadales; family Pseudomonadaceae; genus Pseudomonas; species Pseudomonas sp. R151218B TE3479. The sequence goes on along the minus strand of NZ_JBRJHV010000001.1, from coordinate 2,883,499 downwards.
CGGCGAAAAGTGCCTTGCTTGACCGCGTAAATTCAAGCGTGGCCGAGCATACGCAAATGCCGTCGCAGCGTGTCAAAAAACGACGTCTTCGCCACAACGATTGAGCCGAGCCGTCGATGAGTGCATTGTTGAAGTCTGTTCGACAAGAGGCCGGGTCATGACAAAACGTGTCGCATTGGTATTGGGCTCGGGTGGCGCCCGGGGCTATGCCCATATCGGGGTGATCGAAGAAATCGAACGACGTGGCTACGACATTGCCTGCATCGCCGGTTGTTCCATGGGGGCTGTCGTGGGAGGGATCTATGCGGCGGGCAAGCTCGAGGAGTACCGCAACTGGATCGAAAGCCTGGATTACCTGGATGTTCTGCGCCTGGTGGACGTCAGTTTTCGCCTGGGGGCGATCCGCGGCGAGAAGGTCTTTGGGCAGATCCGCAAGATCGTCGGCGAACTCAACATTGAAGACTTGCGTATCCCCTACACCGCCGTCGCGACCGACCTGACCAACCAGCAGGAAATCTGGTTCCAGGAAGGCTGTCTGCACCAGGCAATGCGCGCCTCGGCGGCGATTCCCAGCCTGTTCACACCCGTGATGCAAGGCAATCGCATGCTGGTGGATGGCGGCCTGCTCAATCCGTTGCCGATCGTGCCGGTGGTGTCGAGCCACTGCGATTTGATCATCGCGGTCAACCTCAACGCCACCAACCAGAAACAGTACCGATTACCGGTGATCCCGCGCCCCGCCGCGTTCAGGCGCCGCTTCGACACCCTGGTCAGTTCCCTGGGCTCGCGCCTGCCGTTTCGCCGCAAGCAGGCCGAGCAGTTGTTGCTGCTGGAGCAGGAAGCCTTGAAGGCCGAGGCCGCCGACATCAACCCGTGGATCGACTCGGCCGAGCCCGAGGGCCAACAACCGGCTGCCGCGCCAGAGAACGAAGGCGCACCGAAATCCGCCACCGGTTCATTCATCATCGATAACGTCGGCCCGGCTTCGTTGCTGGACTTGATCAACCAGAGTTTCGAAGTGATGCAGACCTCGCTGGCCCAGTACAAGATCGCCGGTTACCCGCCGGATGTGCTGATCAACGTGCCGAAACGGGTGTGCCGGTTTTTCGAGTTCTACAAAGCGCCGGAGTTGATCGCCTTGGGGCGGGAGATTGCCAGCGATACCCTGGACCGCTATGAGCGTGAACAGAACTAGGCATTTGCGCTGACTGTGGGGGCCTCATCGCGAGCAAGCTCGCTCCCACGCTGAGTCTGCGGTGAACCCTGTGGGAGCGAGCTTGCTCGCGATGGCGGCAGCCCGGACAACACAGAACTAAAGCCCACCCTCCCCCAACAACCGATACCCCACCCCCGCCTCGGTCACGATGAACCGCGGTCGGGTCGGATCGTCGGCCAGCTTCTGGCGCAGGTGACCGACCACGATCCGCAGGTAATGACTGTCTTCGGTGTGGGTCGGGCCCCAGATGTCCTTGAGCAATTGCTGCTGGGTGATGACCCGCCCCGGGTGTCGCGCCAGTTGCGCCAGGACGGCGTACTCCTTACGGGTCAGGGCCACTTCGGTGCCGTCCAGCAGCACCCGTCGATAGGCCAGGTCCACCGTCAGCGGGCCGAACTTCAGCGCGGCCTCCTGTGGCTCGCCGGCCGGGGCCTGGCGCAACAAGGCACGGATGCGGGCGAGGAATTCCTGAATGCCGAACGGCTTGGTCACGTAATCGTTGGCACCGTTGTCCAGCGCCTCGACTTTCTGCGCTTCGCTGGCCCGCACCGAGAGCACGAGCACCGGCACCGTCGACCATTGACGAAACTCGCGCAACACCTGTTGACCGTCCATGTCCGGCAGGCCCAGGTCGAGTACCAGCAGATCGGGCTTGTTCAGCGCCGCCTGGGCAAGCCCTTCGGCACCGGTGCCGGCTTCCAGCACCTTGTAGCCTTGGGAGCTCAAGCTGATGCGCAAGAGTTTGCGGATCTGCGGTTCGTCATCGATGACCAAAAGGGTCGCGGTCTGGCTCATGAGGTTCGTTCGTTGCAATCCAGTGGAAAGGCACGCAAGTGACAAGAGAGTATCTCAGCCAGGCTCAAGCTTCATCGTCCATGCCTGGTTGCGCCTGCAACGGCAAGTGCAACGTGATGCAAGTGCCGCGTCCGTCGAGGCCATCGGCCACGCTGATTCGCCCGCCGTGGGCACCGACCATGCCCTGGCAGATCGCCAATCCCAACCCTGTGCCCTGCCCGCCCCGATCACCGCGCGCGGCGGTATAGAACATATCGAAGATTTTCTCCCGCTCCTCTTCAGGAATGCCGGGGCCTTCATCGGCCACGGCAAAAAACACCTCGTTGTCGGTCGCCCCGACGCCCAGCAGCAGGCGTCCTTGGGCTGGCGAGAACCGCGCCGCATTCTCCAGCACGTTCACCAAAGCCTGCTCGATCAACGCCGCATGCACATACAGCAAGGGCAATTCAGCCGGCACTTCGACCGTGAGCGTCAGGGGCGCCAACACCACTCGCAGGCGATTCAGCGCACTGCCAACGATATCGGCCGGGGCCACCCAGTCCCGCGCCAGTTTCAAAGCGCCGTGGCCCAGACGAGTCATGTCCAGCAAGTTCTGGATGTAGCGATCCAACCGCTCGGCTTCATCGCGAGTGCCTTCGAGCAGCTCGCGACGATCAGCCAGCGGGATCGCCTCCCCCAGCGCCAACAGGCTGTCGATGCTGCCGCGCATGGCGGTCAGCGGTGTACGCAGATCGTGAGACACGGAAGCCAGCAAAGCGCTACGCAGTTGCTCGGTCTCGCCGTGCAGACGCGCCGCTTCCAGGTCCTGGGCCAGTTGCGCACGGGCCAGCGCCTGGGCCAATGGCTGACTGAGGGCCGCCAGCAAACGGCGACGCTGACCACTCAGGGGCTGGCCTTCTTTCGGGCAGACACCCAGCAACGCCAGCGGCCCGCCTTCCGCCGACAACGGCCACCACCACCAACGCCCGGAGGGCAGTGTCCCGGTGCCGGCGCCGGACGACTGATCGTGCTGCCAGGACCAATCGGCCGCCGCGCGCTCGGCTTCGGTGAAGGTCAACGGCTCACCGCTTTCGACCTTCCAACCGCCCTGGCTATCGCGGTTTAGCAGGCATAGCTGCAAGTCGTGCCAACCGTTGAGGTGCTGCGCGGCGGCGCTGATCACGGCCTGGCGGTCAGTGGCGGCAGTGAGTTTGCGCGACAGGTCCAGCAGTTCGCCGGTTTCCTGTTGGGTGTCGCGCAGGGCCTGCAACTGGCGGCGCTGGCGAGCGGCCAGGTTGCCGGTCAGGGCCGCCATGAGCAGGAAAAACACCAACGTCAGCACGTCTTCTTCGCGCTGGATGGTCAGGGAAAAATTCGGCGGGATGAACAGGAAATCGTAGGCCAGGAACGACAGCGCCGCGCAGGCCAGCGCCGGGCCGAGGCTGCTGCGTACGGCCACCAGCAACACTGCCATCAGGAACACCAGGGAGATATTGGGCAAGGCCAGCAATCCCGAGATTCCCCAGGCCAATGCGCTGGCCACCACGGTCGCCAGCAACGCCAGCACATAATCGAACCTGGTCTGTACGGCGCCTGAGTGCACACGGGCGGGACGCGGTTGCTCATCGCTGTCCAGCACGTTGATTTCCAGGCCCCGGGCATCGCGCAGCAGGCGCGAAGCGAGGCCGCCGCCAAACAGCCGTCGGCGCAGGCGCGGCCGGGACTGGCCCACCAGCACCAACGTGGCGCGACGTTCGCTGGCGTGCTGGATCAGCGTCCTGGCCACTTCGCCGGCCCGCAGCAGCACTACTTCGCCGCCGAGGCGTTCAGCCAATTGCTGGGCACTCTGCAAGCGCTGGCGCGAGGCCTCGTCACGGGCGCTGCCATTATCCACATGCACCAGGCTCCACGGCAGATGCCGACGCTGGGCGACGCGACTGGCATGGCGCACCAGGCGTTCAGCCTGCACATCACCGTCCACCCCCACCAGCAAGCGCCCGCGCACCGCCGGCGCGGCCTGGCCCAGTTGTCGATAGCCCAGGGCCAGGTCATTGTCGACCTGGGCGGCGGCGGTCTGCATCGCCAGCTCACGCAACGCGCTCAGGTTGGTCTGGGAGAAAAACGCATCGATCGCCGCCCGGGCCTGTTCCGGCACGTAGACCTTGCCATCGCGCAGACGCTCCAGCAGCTCACGGGGTGGCAGGTCGATCAGCAGCAGTTCATCGGCTTCCTGCAGGACCCAGTCCGGCAACGTCTCGCGTACCTGCACCCCGGTGATGCCGCGTACTTGGTCGTTGAGGCTTTCCAGATGCTGGACATTGACCGTGGTGTAGACGTCGATGCCCGCTGCGAGCAGTTCCTGAATGTCCTGCCAGCGCTTGGCATGGCGGCTGCCGGGGGCGTTGCTGTGGGCCAGTTCGTCCACCAGGACCAGGTGCGGCCGGGCGGCGAGCAAGCCGTCGAGATCCATTTCCTCGAGCATCACGCCGCGATATTCCGAACGCACCAACGGCTGCTGTGCCAGACCGCCGAGCAGCGCTTCGGTTTCGCTGCGACCGTGGGTCTCCACTACCCCGGCGATGACTATCACGCCTTGGCGCAGTTGGGCATGGGCCGCTTGCAGCATGGCGTAGGTCTTGCCGACACCCGGAGCCGCGCCAAGAAAGACCTTGAGCCGACCACGGCCGTTACGGGGCAGATTGGCTAACAGTGCATCGGCGCGGCCGGAGTCGCTCATGCTGGGGATTCTCTTATTCAGATGGTTCGAACACCCTGTGGGAGCGAGCTTGCTCGCGATAGCGGCAGGCCAGCCAACCTTGATGGTGACTGATGTACCCCTATCGCGAGCAAGCTCGCTCCCACAGGTTCTACAGTTTTTCCAGGGCCAGGTTCAGCGCCAGCACATTCACCACCGGTGGGCCCACCAGGGGTTGCTCGATGTTGTCGTCGAGCAGTTGCTGCAAGGTCGAGGCCGGCAGGTTGCGCGCGGCGGCGACACGCGCCAGTTGATAGGCAATTGCCGCCGCAGGCAAGTGCGGATCCAGTCCGCTGCCGGAGGTGGTCAGTAATGCCAGCGGCACCGGCCCCTGACCCGGCACCTGAAGTTTGCGGGCGTCATCGATCACCCGTGTGGCCAGGGCCGGATTGCTCGGGGAGAAATTACTGGCGCCGCTGGCGACCGTGGCGAAGGCACCGGCCGATGGCCGTGAATGAAACCAGGCATCGCCGGTGAAGTCCTGGGCGATCAGCGTCGAGCCACGAACTTTGCCGGCGGCATCGACGATCAGGCTGCCGTTGGCTTGGGTGGGAAAGGCGACCTGCGCCACGCCGGTGACCACCAGTGGGTAGGCGACACCGGTGATCAGGCTCATCAGCAATAACAGGCTCAAGGCCGGGCGAATCAGAGTGGACATCCAAATATCCTCGGTTTGAAAACACATTTGTGGTGAGGGGATTTATCCCCGCTGGGCTGCGCAGCAGCCCCAAAAACAGTCGTTCTCGTTTGCCTGACACACTGAGGTATCAGGCTTGGGGGCTGCTGCGCAGCCCGGCGGGGATAAATCCCCTCGCCACAAGGTCAGCGGTGCATCTCGATAACTACGTCAAACCAGCCCCAATGCCGTCAGCAACATATCGATCGCCTTGATCCCCACGAACGGCACCAGGATCCCGCCCAGCCCATAGATCAACAGATTGCGCCTCAGCAGTGCCGCCGCGCTTGCCGCTTGCACGCGCACGCCGCGCAGGGCCAGAGGGATGAGCACGACGATGATCAAGGCGTTGAAGACAATGGCCGACAAAATCGCGCTCTGCGGGCTGCTCAGGTGCATCACGTTCAGCACGCCGAGCTGTGGATAAATCGACGCGAACAGTGCCGGCAGGATGGCGAAATACTTGGCGATGTCGTTGGCGATGGAAAAGGTGGTCAGCGCCCCACGGGTCACCAACAGTTCCTTGCCAATCTGCACCACATCGAGCAATTTGGTCGGGTCGCTGTCGAGGTCGACCATGTTGGCCGCTTCCCGCGCGGCCTGGGTGCCGTCGTTCATCGCCATGCCGACATCAGCCTGGGCCAGGGCCGGGGCATCGTTCGCGCCGTCGCCGCACATGGCCACCAGCCGACCGTCATTTTGCTCGTGACGGATACGCGCCAGTTTTTTCTCCGGCGTGGCCTCCGCCAGCACGTCGTCGACACCAGCCTCGGCGGCAATCGCGGCGGCAGTCAGCGGGTTGTCGCCGGTGACCATCACCGTGCGAATCCCCAGCTTGCGCAGCTCGGCAAAACGCTCACGGATGCCGGGCTTGACCACGTCCTTGAGATGAATAGCGCCGAGCAGCTTGCCGTCCGCGCACACCAGCAACGGCGTACCGCCGCTCTGGGCGATCTTGTCGACCTCCCGCGCCAGGGCCGGCGGCAATTCATTGCGTGCAAGACCGATGAAATCCAGCAACGAGTCCACGGCGCCCTTGCGGTAGATGCGCCCCTGATAGTCCACCCCGGACAAACGGGTTTCGGCACTGAACGGCACGGCCGTCAGCGCGTCGACGCCCGGCTCGGACTGTGGGTGCAAACCTCGCAGATACTCGACGATGGACTTGCCCTCGGCCGTATCATCAGCCAACGAGGCGAACAGCGCGCCTTCGGCCAGCTCCTTGGCACTCACACCAGGGGCGGCATAGACCGCCGTACAACGCCGATTGCCAAAGGTGATGGTGCCGGTCTTGTCCAGCATCAGCACATGCACGTCCCCCGCCGCCTCGACCGCACGGCCGGATTTGGCGATCACGTTCAGGCGCACCAACCGGTCCATCCCGGCGATGCCGATGGCCGACAGCAGCCCGCCGATGGTGGTGGGAATCAAGGTGACCAACAGCGCCACCAGAAACACCAGCGGCAGGCTGGCATTGGCGAAATGGGCGAACGGTTGCAGCGTCACCACCACCAGCAGAAAGATCAGCGTCAGGCCGATCAGCAGGATATCCAGCGCCACCTCGTTCGGCGTTTTCTGGCGCTTGGCACCTTCCACCAAAGCGATCATGCGGTCCAGGGTGGACTCGCCTGGATTGCTGGTGATGCGTATCAGCAGCCAGTCGGAGACCAGCCGCGTATTGCCGGTGACGGCCGAGCGATCTCCGCCGGACTCGCGGATGACCGGCGCCGATTCACCGGTGATCGCCGCCTCGTTGACCGCAGCGATGCCTTCAATCACCTCACCGTCGCCGGGGATCATATCGCCGGCCTCGACGCGTACCACATCGCCTTTGCGCAGACGGGTGGCGGGGATTGTTTCAAACCCGCTGGCAGTCTGGCGACGTGCGTTGAGACCTTCGCTGCCGGCCTTGAGGCTGTCGGCCCGGGCCTTGCCGCGCCCTTCGGCCAAGGCTTCGGCGAAGTTGGCGAACAGCACGGTGAACCACAACCACAGCGCAATTTGCGCGGCGACGAAGGTCGGCACCGTAGTGTCGGGAATGAAGCACAACACGGTGGTGAGGATCGCGGTCAGTTCCACCACCAGCATCACCGGGGCACGGTGCAACTGGCGAGGATCGAGCTTGACGAAGGCTTGCACCAACGCTGGCCGCCAGAGGGCCGACAGGTGGGTCTTCGGTTGTTCCGGCGCCTTGGCGGCAACGGTTTTGCTCATCGGCATATTCATCATCAGATCCTCAGAAGCCCATGCTCAGGTGTTCGGCAATCGGCCCCAGCGCCAGGGTCGGCAGGAAGGTCAAGCCGCCCACCAGCAGGATGGTCACGGTCAACAAGGTCACGAACAGCGGGCCGTGGGTGGGAAAACTGTTCTGGCCAATCGGCGCGGTCTTCTTCAAGGCCAGGCTGCCAGCCAATGCCAGCACCGGCAGGATGTAGCCGAACCGGCCGATCAACATGCCCAGGCCCAGCATCAGGTTATGAAAGGGTGTATTGGCGCCGAACCCGGCGAATGCCGAACCGTTGTTCGCCCCCGCCGAGGTGTAGGCGTACAACAACTGGCTGAAGCCGTGGGCACCCGGGTTGCTCACCGCTGCGGCAGGCCCCGGCAGGCTCGCGGCGACGGCTCCCAACACCAGCACGCTGACGGGCATCACTAGCAGGGTTGCCACCAACAGTTGCACCTCTCGGGCGCCCAGCTTCTTGCCCAGGTATTCCGGGGTGCGACCGATCATCAAGCCGGCCAGGAACACGGCGATCAATACGTTCAACAGCATGCCGTAGAGCCCGGCCCCGACGCCGCCGAAGATCACCTCGCCGACCATCATGTTCACCAGCGATACCAGGCCACTGAGCGGGTTGAGACTGTCGTGCATGGCGTTGACCGAGCCGTTGGACGCTGCCGTGGTCGTCACCGACCACAGCACCGTGGCGGTGGTGCCGAAGCGCGTTTCCTTGCCTTCCAGCGGCGCGGTCTGTTCGATGGCAGGGTCGTTCAGGGCCGGGTTGGGCTGGTATTCGGCCCACAGCGACGTCGCCCCACCGATCAGGAACAGCGCCAGCATGCAAGCGATGATCGCGCGGCTCTGACGCAGGTCCTTGACGTAATGCCCGAAGGTGAACACCAGCGCGGCGGGAATCAGGATGATCGACGCGAGCTCAAACAGATTGCTCCAGGCCGTCGGGTTTTCGAACGGGTGCGCCGAGTTGACGCCGAAGAAACCGCCGCCGTTGGTACCCAGTTGCTTGATCGCGATCTGGCTGGCGGCCGGCCCCAGCGGGATGACTTGGTCGGCGCCCTGCATGGTCACCCCGTGCGCATAGTGCGCGAAGGTCTGCGGCACGCCCTGCCAGACCAGGAACAACGCCAACAGCAGGCACAGCGGCAACAGCCCGTAGAGAGTGGCGCGGGTCATGTCGACCCAGAAATTACCCAATGTCGTGGCGGACTTGCGCCCGATTCCGCGACACAGCGCCACCAGCACGGCCAGGCCGGTGGCGGCGCTGACGAAGTTCTGCACGGTCAGGCCGACCATCTGGCTCAGGTAGCTGAGGGACGCTTCACCGCTGTAGGACTGCCAGTTGGTGTTGGTCATGAAACTCACGGCCGTGTTGAAGGCCTGGGTCCACTCCATGCCGGGCAGTTGCTCGGTATTGAGGGGCAGATGGCCCTGCAGCAGCAGAATCGCAAATAGCAACACAAAACCCGCCAGATTGAACGCAAGCATGGCCAGGGTGTATTTCTGCCAGCTCTGCTCAGCGCTGGAATCGACACCGGCCAGGCGATAGCAACCGCGCTCCACCGGGCCGAGGATCGGGGAAAGCCAGGTGCGCTGGCCTTCCATCACCCGGTAGTAAAAACGCCCCAGAAAAGGTGCCGGAATCAGCACCAGGGCGAAAAAGGCGAAGATCAGCCCGTAGTCATAACCGTGCATAGCCGCTCCTAGTTCCGATCGGCGCGCAACAGCGCAACCAGCAGATAAATGAACAGCGCCACTGCCAGCAGCAGCGACACCCCGTCCAGAACAGTCATGGGATTTCTCCGTGGTACGGCGTCGTGCCGTGTGTGGGGTGATTGTCGGCAGGGAGGCTGTAAAGGAACGAGATCGAAAGAGGGCTTGGGGGATAAAGAAAGTGTAAAAAATGAGCGGTTGGTTGGCCGGGCTGGCCGTATCGCGAGCAAGCTCGCTCCCACATTTTGATCTGTTGTGAATACAGAATCTGTGTCTCCCCTGTGGGAGCGAGCTAGCTCGCGATGAGGCCCGGATAGGCGCCGACGCTCCGAACTGGGGCACAAAACCAGGGCATCCGGCAGCGAACATCCCCGATACGACACGATTTCACCCATTACGACCGCTCCCGCCACACTGGCACGCCCACTGCACTGCCACTCCCCAGCGCTTTTGCTATGGATCGAGGGGAGCCACCAATGAACACACAACTCAAACCCACCCTGGGCACCCTGCATTTATGGGGCATTGCCGTCGGCCTGGTGATTTCCGGCGAGTATTTCGGCTGGAGCTATGGCTGGGGCGTGGCCGGAACGCTGGGTTTCCTGGTGACGTCCTTCATGGTGGCGGCCATGTACACCTGCTTCATTTTCAGTTTCACCGAACTAACCACCGCCATCCCTCATGCCGGCGGGCCGTTTGCCTACAGCCGTCGCGCCTTCGGCGAGAAAGGCGGATTGATTGCCGGGCTGGCGACGCTGATCGAGTTCGTCTTCGCGCCGCCGGCCATTGCCCTGGCCATCGGTGCCTACCTGAACGTGCAGTTCCCGGCGCTGGACCCGAAACACGCGGCGGTCGGCGCCTATATCGTGTTCATGGGCCTGAACATCCTCGGGGTCAAATTGGCGGCGACGTTCGAGCTGATTGTCTGCGTCCTGGCGGTGGCCGAACTGCTGGTGTTCATGGGCGTCGTGGCCCCGGCATTCAGTTTCAGCAGCTTCGCCCTTAACGGCTGGGCCGGTTCGGATGTGTTCGGCGCGCCAGCCATTGCCGGAATGTTCGCCGCGATTCCCTTCGCCATCTGGTTCTTCCTGGCCATCGAAGGTGCGGCCATGGCCGCCGAAGAAGCCAAGGACCCGAAACGCACGATTCCCAAGGCCTACATCAGCGGCATCCTGACCCTGGTGTTCCTGGCGATGGGTGTGATGTTCCTGGCCGGCGGCGTCGGCGATTGGCGCACCCTGTCGAACATCAACGATCCCCTGCCACAAGCCATGAAAACCGTGGTCGGCGAAAGCTCCGGCTGGCTGCACATGCTGGTCTGGATCGGCCTGTTCGGCCTGGTGGCGAGTTTCCACGGGATCATCCTGGGCTACTCGCGGCAGTTCTTCGCCCTGGCCCGCGCCGGCTACCTGCCCGCCTCCCTGGCCAAACTGTCGCGTTTCCAGACCCCGCACCGGGCGATCATCGCCGGTGGACTGATCGGCATTGCCGCGATCTACAGCGACGGTCTGATCAACCTCGGCGGCATGACCCTGACCGCGGCGATGATCACCATGGCCGTGTTCGGTGCCATCGTCATGTACATCATGAGCATGCTCAGCCTGTTCAAGCTACGTAAAACCGAGCCCAACCTGGAACGTACTTTCCGCGCACCGGGTTATCCGATCGTGCCGGGGATCGCCTTGTTGCTGGCGCTGGTGTGCCTGGTGGCGATGGCCTGGTTCAACGCACTGATTGGGCTGATCTTCCTCGGGTTCATGGCGGTAGGCTTCGTCTACTTCATCCTCACCGCACAACTGCGTGCGGACGCGCCCGCCGATGCGATGCTGACCGGGCTTTGAGGTGAAGCCGGCCGAACGGGCGTAGTATGGAACCACTGCGAACAACCTTCGCTCATAAGTGGTAGGTGCGATGGATCGGCGAATGTTCGTCCGTCCCTCGCCCCCTCAAGGAGAACCTTATGCCCTGGTATGCCTGGTTGATTCTGATTGTTGCAATCGGCTCGATCGTTGGTGGTCTGATGATGCTGCGCGACACCGCCAACAAGGTCGAATTGACGGACGAGCAGCGCAAGCGTGTTGCCGAGCGCAACGCGGAAATGGATGCGAAGGAAGCCAAGGATCGTTGAGTGCTGGCTGGCTGGCACAACACTGTGGAGTAGTGCCTGACACAACACTTTTGTGGCGAGGGGATTTATCCCCGTTGGGCTGCGCAGCAGCCCCAAAACCTGTCACGCGGTCTATCTGATCGACTGGGTGGGTTTTAAAAGGGGCCGCTGCGCGCCCCAGCGGGGATAAATCCCCTCGCCACAGAAGGCCACGTCCTGTCCGCCTACTGCGTTACTTCTCCCAATCCGCCTTGGCAATATGCAACCCATGCAACCCGTTGTACGCCGCCCGCTCAGGCTGGCTCCAGCCCTCCAGCAATGAATCCTCCAACCGATAGATCTCCACACCCAGCGGACGACAGACGCTGAGAGGATCCTGCGCATCCGGCCCCCACATGGCCAGCGACAGGTCACCCCCTGGGCAGGTGGACAGGGCGCACAACAGATCGATCTCGGCAAAGAATTCCAGATAATCGCCCTTCTGCGCCGGACAGGCCTTCATGAAGTACATGTCGTCATGATTGAGCCCGGTACACTGGAAAATATTCAGCACGTCGTGCACGTCGAACTCGGTCAGGCCGTGGGGCAAGACCGCACGGGTCAGGTTCGAGTGGCAATGGTGATGAAAGTCTTCGCCAGTGAGCATTTTGTTCACGTACGGGTCACAGCGTGTTCCCAGTAAATCATGCAGCCGCCCGCCATGCTCGTCGATGCCATAGCCGGCCAGGCTGTCATCGGTGATGGTCACCAGCGGTCGCAGGAACGGCAGGTTAGACCACAACCGATCATGGGTGGTGACGTGGGCGCCCTGAAGCTGGCGAGTACGCGCCGCCCACAGGCGCTCCCGTGGGTCGTGGGCGTTCCAGACGTTGAAGTCCCCCACCTGCGGGCCCACCGGGGTCGTGACGCGGAACACATGACCGGCGGGTACGTGCCAGGCGCGGCCGGTGCGGATTGGCACTTCGAACTGTTCGATCAGGGTGCGTTTGTCCTGCTGCGCTCGGATGCGGTCGTAGAAGGGTTTGTCCACTTGCAGGGCTGAGCCTTTGCTGACTTGGTAGGCGGCTGGGTAGTCTTTGTGCATGGCATCGTTCCTCATATCCAACGGTTGGGCGAGAAGCGCTCTAGTTTAATGATGGGCTTGCCGAAAAAACCGGCAGTTAACGAACCTCCACATCACCGGCTCGGAACTTTAACGCCAGCAGCACCAGAGGTAAGTACGCTACAAGCAATCCGACAATACCTTCCAGCTTCTCATCAACTACCAGGAAAGCGACTGGCAACAACCACATCATGGTCAATGCTCCGGCCGCCAATGACACAGGTAAATGCCGTTCGTAATAACGTGAGGCAAATTGATAAGCATGACTGCGGTGAGCTTCATAAACTTTCTCTCCTCGCAGTAAACGACGTATCAACGTCAGAGTAGCGTCCACAATGAAAACACCAAGGAGGATCAGCCACGCAAAAAACAAATCGGACGATACCCACGCAGCCTGAAGCGTGAAAATCCCAAACGTCATGCCTAGGAAGCCACTCCCCACGTCGCCCATGAATATCTTGGCGGGTGGAAAATTCCAGCATAGAAACCCCAGGACAGCGCAGCCAAGCAAGAGCGGCACCTCGATCTGAGAATCCCCCTTCAGCCAATGCAACACGGCGACGCTAGCGCACACGGATATCGCTTCAATCCCGGCGATGCCGTCAATCCCATCCATGAAGTTATAAAGATTGAGCATCCACACCAAAAAAAACGCAGCGACGACGTAACCAATCATGCCCAGGTCAACAATCAGTCCAAAAATGGAAATAGGAGCAAGACCACCAATCCAGTACAACGCCCAGAATGCGGCAAGAAAATGGCCCAGAAGTCGCCACCTTGCAGGAATATCACGGTGGTCATCCCAAAAGCCGTTGATGGCTACGAATGAGCCAGCGCCAAGCAACGCGGCTAAATACTCGGGAGATAGGAGATTTAAATGAAACAAAGCCAGCAAGGCCGTCAGAAAGCTCAAGACGATGGCGAGGCCTCCCCCTCTAGGGGTGGGAGCCGTATGGGAACTGCGCGCGTTAGGTAAATCGATAAGACTATGCGACAGCGCATAGCGACGCAGGATCCACGTCAGCATAAAAGCCGCAGTTATGATAAGTGGGAAAGCTAACCACGACATTAAGGAAACCTCGATAGCGTGCAGGTCTGGACAGAGAGGCTAGAGAATCAAGGTCTTCCGTTCAGCTTCCTGCCTACATAGGTCGCACGACGCTTGCCTTATATCTTCCTAGAATCCAGCCCTTCAAACCCCAGACCCGTTAGGCTGAGCGTACGTTAAATCCATGATTGATCAGCACATCATGCAATGGAGTATCCATCGCCAATATGCGAAGACCGGTCATATGACCGGTCTTTCAGTGCATCAAATCAATTTGCTTCAAGTTTGTCACGGTTTCGGTCCAAGATCGCCTTGCCGATCCCCTTTACTTCCAATAGCTCTTCTACTGAGGAGAAAGGGCCATTACTCTCACGATATGCAACAATCGCCTCGGCCTTGATTCTGCCTATTCCGGCCATCTCGTGCTCCAACGTAGTAGCATCCGCCACGTTGAGATCCACTTTGGGAGCCTGCGGTTTCGACGTCTGAGCCATAATCTGCGGCGCAGCCTTCGTACCGCTACTTTCTACAGGCGCAGCAGTTGCGGCGATAGAAACGCTGGTGAGGAAGGCAAAAACCAGAGAGTAGAAATAACCTGTACGCATAAATGACGCTCCATGACATCGTTAAGAGAGAAACAGCTTTTCCGAAGCTGCTTCTCAAACTTAGGCGATGATGGAGCGCTGTCAAAAGCGTGTACGTTACAGGTTGTGTAACAATCACGGTTCGAGGCGGCGCTGCTGGTAGATCCAGTCGACAATCTCACCGTCCGGGGCGTAGCCACTGACGGTATCGCGAAGCAACTGGCGGACCCTCGCATAATCATCGTGTTCGATGGCAACCAGCAACTCAGCCAATCTGGCCTTGAGCACATCCCACGGCAGATGATCTTCGTTAGCGCTCATGATCATCGGATGCGAGGTCGCGACAACGTTATCGCCAATCAGTAACTCCTCGTAAAGCTTCTCGCCAGGGCGCAGGCCTGTGAACTCCACTGCAATGTCGCCATGAGGATTCTTTTCCGAACGAACACTCAAGCCAGACAGGTGAATCATCTTCTCTGCCAGCTCGACAATCTTCACCGGCTCGCCCATGTCCAGCACGAACACATCGCCGCCCAAGCCCATGGAGCCCGCCTGAATCACCAACTGTGCGGCCTCGGGAATGGTCATGAAATAACGCGTGATCTTGGGATGCGTAACGGTTAACGGGCCACCGGTCTTGATCTGCTTATGGAACAGCGGAATAACCGACCCAGACGAACCCAGGACATTGCCGAACCTGACCATGGTAAAACGGGTTTTATTAACTCGCGAGACATTGGCCTTATCACCGAACAGCACTGGCGCCAGTTCACGGCTCAGGGCCTGCAAGGTCAGTTCTGCAAGGCGCTTGGTGCTGCCCATCACATTGGTGGGGCGCACGGCCTTGTCGGTGGAGATCAACACAAAATTCGATACACCGGCCTGCAACGCGGCTTGCGCGGTGTTCAACGTCCCGATCACGTTGTTCAAGACACCCTCGGCAATATTGTGCTCAACCATCGGCACATGCTTATAAGCGGCGGCGTGATAGACCGTGTCGACATTCCAGGTCTTCATTACATCAAGCAACTTGTCCTGGTCCCGTACAGAACCCAGGATGGGCAGCAAACGAACAGACAATGATTCCCGAGCGATTCGCGGTTCAAGTTCAGACAGAATACTGTAGAGATTAAACTCACTGTGCTCGAACAACAGCAGCGTTGTCGGTTTAAGTGACAGGATCTGCCGACAAAGTTCAGAACCGATCGAGCCTCCCGCACCGGTAACCAATACCGACTGCCCTGCGATGCAATGCTCAAGTAAGTCAGCCTGTGCAGGCACAGGATCGCGCCCGAGAAGATCCGCAATATCCACTTCCTGGATGTCGTCCACCTTGACCCGGCCACTCGCCAAGTCCATGAAGCCTGGAACACTGCGCACATGCAGCGGGAAACCTTCCAACAACGTCAATATTTCCCGCCGACGACCTCGTGACGACGACGGGATCGCCAGCAAAATCTCCTGGGCACCGGTCGCATCGATCATCCTTTGAATATGTTTGGGCTGATAGACCTGCAGCCCGGCAATCACCCGTTCTGCAATGCTGCGATCATCATCGATGAACGCGACCGGACGCATCACCCGCCCCATGCGTAGCGCGGCCACGAGCTGGTTACCTGCAGCACCGGCACCGTATATAGCAACTTTGGGTAAGCCGTCGTCACGGTTGGTGAAGGGCACATGCTGGGCGGCGGTGAACCAGTCACCGAGGAAATACTGCCGCATCATCAGGCGCATCCCGCCAATCATTATCAGGCTGAGCCACCAGTAATTGAAGATGATGGAGCGTGGGACCACGTTGGTGTGATTGCTGTACCAATACACGACAAGCGCCAGTAACAAGGCCGAAAGGCTGACCGCCTTACAGATGGTAATCAGCGCGTCGTTGCCGAAATAACGCATGACGGCACGATACATCCCGAAGCGGATGAAGATCGGAATTGCGATCACCGGTGCGAATGTGAAAAGCCAAAGGTGCGTCTCAATCGGGGCTGCCAATGCGTCGACGCCCAGCCGAACAACAAACGCCAGCCACAAAGCGAGCCATACGAGAAGGATGTCCATAGCCACCTGGATCGCGCGTTTGTGGCGTCGTGGCAGCCCCAGCAACGCTGTTCTTAATTTATCCATAAACCCTTCACGCACCTCGGCCAACTCCTAAACCCAATCCATTCCTGATAAACGCGGCTCCATCATCGACCGTTGGACAACCGATAAACAAAGCGCGAATTTTTACCTTTAAACCAGGCCTTCTCAAGCTCACCAGCATGAAATCTGACGGAGAGCAGTACAAACGCACGCAGGCAATGATTAAAGTCAACATTCCACCCAAATTCCACAATACGGCACATGCCGCCAGCGGCAACAACCAGAACATATTAATCGCCACCACTGCTAACGTCACTGCCAAATGCCGATCATATTGACGCGAAGCAAACTTAAGCATGGCTACGATGAGCCTCGTAGACTTTCGCCTCGCAGCAGGCGTCGTAATAAAGTAACGGTTGCACCGACACTAAAGACACCCAGCGGATCAACCAGGTCCAAAGCAGCCTGGATGACGCCCAAGCTGCCTGTAGCAATAACAAGCCCAGGACAATGCAGAGCAAACACTTTCGACGCTGGTGTTGGGTCACAGTGATGATGGGCTCCTGAAGGTAGGCAAGGCGCAGGACAGGTAGAGGGCGCCCCCTGAGGCTCGCAGGATTTCTTAGATTTCTTAGATCTAAACCGCCCGAGCGATGCTCTACGCTATACCAAGGGCATAACGAAAAGCTCTGAGGAGAAGCGCCGAGTCGTCTCAATGGACGGATTTTTCAGCGCAGAAATCATGGGCTTTCCTTGCAAAGTGAAAATCCATGGTGATGAGAAGCTTCCCCGCTCGATAATGGCTTGCGAATTCACGTTACGAATGTCCTGCATGATCAGGCCACCACCGGGAGGCGAGCTGATTGCGAACGAGCCACTCCCATCGAGTGCGGCACCGCCTGCGTACGTGTGGACGGCTGCCTCGGTCAGCGTGACGATTGACTTTACTGATCGATTCTCGACGTCGACAAAAGCAATTTTGCCGACTCCGCGCGTGCCGTCTTGGCTCATTTGGCTATATGACACTGCAACGGTGTCATTTTCTACCCACCTCGTTTCATAGGGGATGGTGTCGTAAATTTGATCATCACCCAGGCTTATGGGGATCTCAATCTTCGAAAGGAAGGCATCTTCCGAAATGACTACCTACAGTCCTTCGTGACGCTTATGTTCCGACCTGTAAATGGCATATGACATCGCACAGCGTCCCTCAGACGATAATGCCAAAGGGGTCGAATATGGAAAGGTTCCCGCCCCGTAGCCTGCAATCTGTACAGGCGTAGACCAAGTCCCTCCGCCATCATCACTGGATCTTGCAACCGTCCTGCGCCACTCACCCGCGCTGCTATTCCCGATGCGCTCTTGTAGCGTATGCATGAGGACTATTCGTCCATTGGGTAGCCCCGCTACAGACGCATAAGTTGATCGTCCGGTATCCAATACTCGGATATCCTCCCACTCACCAATGTCTTCAGGACGCTTAGTTCGCATACAATACAATGGAGAAGCGTGATTACTGAAGCAAGCAAGAATATGCCCTTCGAATTTTCCACACGGAATTCTGATCAAGGCAGGCGATCCGTGATCACTCGCTCCTTCGAAACGAGCCATTACATTGACTCTACGAACCAATAGGTCATTCGTTATTTCTGCGACAGAGACCTCTCCACCTGAGGTAATATAGCCGAAACAAAATCCGCCAGTAAGCTCTGCTACTGCAGGTCGGTTGTACCATAAGCTATACGCGTTCTGAATCGTAAGAGGTGCTGGTGGGTTTAATCTACGTATGAAAGGAATCGCCGAAAAAGCGGCGACCACTCCTGCAGAAATGAGTAAGTCTCTTCGATTCATCGGTCGCCTATGTCCTGTTCACAAGCCCTTCATGCCATTGACACTTAGTATAGATGCACTTGCGAAATTGAAAATTCATTCTGCTAGGATCTCGCCTTTAACGAAAATAGCTACCGATAAGATAGCAGGTTGCATACCATTTGCGACATGGCTTTTCGATGATTTAACTGGCATGCGCCCTGCGGCAATCACGAGAGTTATTTTCGTACAGAGTCTAGACTCACTTTATTACGGAGGCTCAAAGATTTAGAGGATGCATAGATAGCCAACGCTGCGGGAAACATCAAATATGTAAAATATTTCCCTACAATCAAAAGCAGTATTGATGTTGCAAGCAATGAAATAGCAATATTTGATTGGTGCGTTGAGTCTCTAAAACTATAACTCACACACCCTTGAATAAGCGGAAGGAAAGCCAATAGAGTGAAGAATATCATACCAACGACACCTGTTTCTTGCCATACCGACATTACATTATGGATGTATCCGCCCTCTTCGTATTCGCCGTATGCGCCAACTATAGGGCTATTAAATATTTTCTCCATACCTTCGCGAGCCATTCTACCTCGCTCATTGTTCGAATTATCTTCCTGCAAGTTAACCAAGGTTGCGACTCTGCTTTCTGGAATGGTGATACCACCAGTAGCCAGCATGACAGAAGACAAACCTATAACTATTGCGCCAATAATGATCGGCGTGGATTTTTTCCTGTAAGAAAGAAACTCCAACAACAAGGCAAAAAAAACGTATCCGGCAAACTCACTTCTGGCGGAGTTAATGTATAGACAGGCTAACGCAATAATATGAACCCCCATGCGTAGCTGTCGATTTGTTGCAGACCTAACAATGAATGCTGTTGCAATGAAATAGCAAAGCGCGAACGTCTGATAGCTAGGGATCTGACCAACGTCATCGGCCATTCCACGAAGCATGAATCGGCCATCCACGGTGAATGTAAGTATGCATATAGAAGCTGCCAGCCAACAGAACAAAACAATGCGAGACCCTTCTACCGCCCCTGAGAAGACTCGTTTACACAATACAAACACCGTCAAACTTTGTAGAACTGACACCAAATGCCAAACCATAAAGCTAGAATTACCAAACAACCCATTCCAGATCACAATTGCGGTGAAAAACAATAAAAATAGCACATATGAAAACTCTACGAGCTCTATTCTACCCCTTCGTAGCACGTCCCAAACGCTTAATGGAAACAGCATGAGCAATGACAAAGCGCAAATCGCACCAAAGTACCCCCCCACAAGAGGGGGTATAACATGACTTGTAACAGCAACATAATAAAGAATGGTACCTGGAAATAACAAGGCAAACAAACATTGCGAAACCATTAAAGAGCGCAGTTTAATAATCATTAGTCATACATGCCTTGCGTCCATTTTTACTCTTCTGACTCCGCCCCAAACCAGACCCCGTCCTATCCCATTCAATGCATTCGTTCTGCCTGGGCGGTGCAATTTCACTAAAAACAGAGAAGTCGACTTGGGCGGTATCAAACTTTCTCATGCGCTAGATACCACCCAGGATTTCATTTTCCAGTCGCGTCGTGCATAACCCTTGTCAACACTTCGCAAGTCTTGGCCATTTCGGCGTCCGTCAGCGTTGGATGAACCAAGAACATTAGACTTGTTTCTCCGAGTCGCGCTGCCACTGGCAAGCTCCCCTCGGGTCGCCACGGAGTATTGTCGAAAGCCTTCTCAAGATAGACCTCTGAGCATGAACCCGAAAAGCAAGGCACACCGCAGGCGCCGATCTCGTTAAGGATCCGGTCTCGATCCCATCCTTCTGCGAGTTGGTCCGATTCTACGAAGACGTAACACTTATACGCTGCATGCACGATATCGTTGGGAATCCGTGGCACACGCAACCCTGGCAAAGCCTTGGCGCAATCCCAGATACGGCGAGCGTTAGCCAACCGCGACTGATGCCACTGGGGCATCCGTTTCAGCTGAATCCTGCCAATCCCGCCCTGTACCTCCAGCATTCTCCAGTTGGTTCCGAAGCTCTCGTGCAGCCAACGGAATCCTGGGGCATGCTGTCGCTCATACACGGCTTCCCAGCTCTTTCCATGATCCTTGAATGACCACATCTTGGCCCAAAGTTCACGATCATTCGTCGTAACCATGCCACCTTCACCGGCAGTGGTCATTATCTTATCCTGACAGAACGACCAAGCACCGATATGGCCTATCGACCCGATCGCCTTGCCCTTGTATCGAGCGCCATGCGCCTGCGCACAGTCTTCAATTACTCGTATCCCGTGCTCAGTCGCCAGGGCCATTATCGGGTCCATATCACAAGGCCATCCGGCAAGGTGAACACAGATGATGGCTTTGGTACGAGGAGACAGGACTGCCTTGATGGTTGACGCATCAATATTCTGCGAATCCGCATTTACATCCGCGAACACAGGGATGGCGCCAGCATTAACGATGCTGGAAACAGAGGCCAAAAAGGTTCGGGAAGTCACAATCACTTCATCACCAGCGCCAATACCCAGTGCCTGAAGCGCCAAGTCGAGCGCTACCGTACCATTGGCCACTGCGACCGCATAATCAGTCTCGGCCCAATCGGCGAACTCTCGCTCAAATTGGCGGCACTCCTGCCCGGTCCAATAGTTCACCTTGTTGGACAGAATGATATCGCGAGCGCAATTTGCCTCCTCTTCAGAGAAAGATGGCCACGGAGAAAAGGGGGTATTCAGCATTGAACTATTCCTAATTCGTCAAACTGGCAAGGATGCAAACGGCTTCAAAACGCGTTCTACCGCCACATCACTAAATGGATGGAACTCTATAAGACCCGCGCAGGAACGCCTACCGCTACGCAGCCTCCTACAACATCAGCCACGACTGCCGCCCCGGCGCCGATCAATACATCAGCGCCGAGTGTCACCATTTGCTTTACGCAAGCGCCTATTCCTACCCATGTGCGATCACCCACCTCGACCCCGCCGGCAAGCCGAGCACCTGGGCTGATATGAACGGCTTCCGCCAGGACACAATCATGATCGACACTGCATCCGGTGTTTAAAATCCCGCCCAACCCCACGCTGGCGCCGGCATTTACTACAGCCCCGGCAAAAATCACTGTACCCACTGCCACACTGGCGTGGCGGCTGACCTGAGCTGCAGGGTGAATGAGCGTCACCAAAACAGCTCCTCGCTGAGTGAGTGCGATAAGCTTCTGTTGGCGAATATTGTTATTGCCAATAGCGACAACAACACCCTCGAATTCACCGATTCGCTCAAACAACTCGCTGCCTGTGCCTACTACCTTCCAGGAACCATTGGTGGTTCGTGAAGGCCATGCATCATCAAAGAAAACAATATCCGACCAGCCACAACATTCCGCAGTATCGGCGACTACTTTGCCATGACCACTTGCGCCAAGTATCGCAAGTTTCTTCATTCCTGATTGCCCGTGAATTTGGACATGGTGGCTTCTCCGCTAGCGCTGATACCGTCTTTTTTTACGACCTTCTTGATCGTCATAGCGATAATTTTCAAATCTAGCCAAAGGGAGCGATTTTCGACATACCACACATCTAGTTCGAATCTCTCCGGCCAATCCAGCGCATTACGCCCATTGATTTGCGCCCAGCCCGTAACGCCTGGCCGGACCTGATGTCGAAGGTACTGACGCGTGTTATAGAGCGGTAGATACTCCATCAACAACGGCCTAGGCCCTACTAGACTCATCTCGCCTTTAAGCACATTCCAAAGCTCCGGCAATTCATCCAGGCTGCTGGAGCGTAGGAAGCTACCAAACGGGGTCATCCGTAGCGCATCAGGCAAGGGTGCGCCATCGCGAGTATATGCATCACGCATGGTACGGAATTTGACCATTTCAAAAGGCTTTCCACCACGCCCAGGGCGAACCTGTCGGAATAACACTGGCCCTCCTAACCGGCGCTTGATCAGGATTGCCACGATAACTATTATCGGAGACAGAACGATCAAGCCCACCAGGGCACCGACGAAGTCGATTACTCTCTTCATCTGGTGGGCTCACATGCTTCGTCGAGGCACTCTGCCAAGTTTCTGGCAAGCTTATCGAAACCATGCTCGATTTCGACGTAGTGACGCCCTGCACACCCCATCTTTATCCGCTCGGCGCTTGAAAGCCTAGACACTCTGACAATCGCGTCAGCCAACGCCTTGGGGTTACCTGGCTCAACCGTATATCCGGCACCAGAGTCTTCTATAGGGTTATTACCTGCGTCGCAGCAGAAAAGAACTGGACGCTGGCCCGCCATGAAATCAAACAGTTTGTTCGAGCTAATCCCATACTTGAACACTGGTGCATTGATTAGATTGAAGACAAAGGCATCCGCTTGCGCGGCCAATGCCGGAATTTGCCTTTTAGGAACAGGATCTTCGAAACTCACACGCTTAAGGCCCAACTCATTGGACAGGTTAAGCAAGTCAACCTTGCACGGCCCGTTGCCAATAATTCGCAGTTTAACATGCGACATTTCGGGATCGGCTTCAATGATTTTCTGCGCGCGCAACACATTATCGAGCCCATTGGCTGAGCCATGAGCCCCAAAGTACATCATCGTGAACTCATCACCGACGGCCTTTTCCTCAGGGCGAGGAAAATCTTCAAGATCGACCCCGTTTGGAATCCAAACAATCTTCTTAGGATCGATTCCCATAGGGACGATGTATTCATGCGCTTTAGGCAGCAACACGATAATCCGCTTGGCACGTTTGTAGAGCCACCTTTCCAATACGCGAAGCGAACGAGCAATTATACTTTTGCGCTCTAGCCGCCCCATATCGATAAGCGTTTCCGGCCATAGGTCTCGCACTTCGAATACGAAAGGCACTTTATATCGCCAAGCAAGCACTGCCCCCGCGGCTGCCGCAAACGGATGAACACTCGAGCCAATGATGACGTCGGGCTTTTTCAATGCAGTAAGTTTACCGGGCTTAACAACCTGCCAAGTGTACTCCAGCATATTACGCATGCGCGCAGCACCGTTTCCTTCATATCCTGATGTTCGCAACCACAGGAATGGAACGCCGCCATACTGATCAAGCCTGGCAGACTCCGAATTTGCAAGACGCTGCCGACCAGACTGGTATTCCACACTGGCCGCGACAATCGAAGCCTCCCAACCATGCGCAGGCAGATTCTTCGCCAGTTGATAGTGACGCGTGCCACCTGCACCACCCGGCTCTTGAGCGTAGTGGTTAAGAATCCAGACATTCTTCATGCCGAAAGATCCTCTACAAGGCGTCGTACGATCAGTTCTGCCGCATTGCCGTCACCGTAAGGCTGGACAGCTAGACCCTTAGTGCCCACCGCTGCGCGAATAGCTGCTGCAACTTCTTGCGACGACTTCGGTGATACCAAGCGATTCCATCCGGCTTCGACCAATTCTATCCACTCAGTTTCATCCCGTAACGTGACGCAGGGAATGCCATAGAAGAATGCCTCTTTCTGAACTCCGCCGGAGTCAGTGGCAATGAGTGCGGCATGCTTCTCGAGCTGAACCATATCCAAATAACCAACTGGGTCGATCAGATGCAGGTGCTGAGGTATATCATCCAGTTGCCCACGCTTCTCCAAAACCGCTCTGGTACGAGGATGCACAGGCCACACGATCGGCAAATCGGTAGACAGGTCACGGAATGCTTCGACGATCGAGGTAAGCCGAGCGGGATCATCGGTATTTTCTGCCCGGTGAACTGTCGCCAGTACGAAGCCAGCTTCTTTGAGGCCGAGTTTAGACATTACACGCCCGCTAGCGTCAACACGTCTGCCATGGAACTTCGCGACGTCATACATGACGTCTCCGACTGGAATTATGTTGGCTCTACTTACACCTTCTGTTGTTAGATGCTCTGCCGCCGTTGCGGTAGGGGTAAACATCCAACGAGAAACCCTATCGGTCAGAATACGGTTAACTTCCTCAGGCATCGCCATATTGAAAGACCGCAGTCCCGCTTCCACATGCGCAACGGGAATATGCAACTTTACGGCGGCCAACGCTCCCGCCAATGTGGAGTTAGTGTCGCCGTACACAAGTACGATATCAGGGCGTTCGAGAAGTAAAACCTTTTCAATTTCAATCAGCATCCGCCCAGTCATATCACCGTGACTACCACCATGAACGTCTAAATGATAGGCAGGCGCACTCATACCCAGCTCATGAAAGAATACATCAGACATATTAAAGTCAAAATGTTGACCCGTATGAACGACAACTTCTTCGACTCCCGGCAACGTGGAAATGAAATGAGAAACGACACTTGCCTTGATAAATTGGGGGCGCGCTCCAATTATTGTCAAAATCTTCATCTACTGCTTAACCTCTAACAAATCGGAATAAAATAGGCAAAGCTTTTTCGCCTCGACGCCCCAGTTATATTTTTCAAGAACAGCTCGCTGGCCATTCCGCCCCATCTCTTCCGCTTCCGCAGGGTGCGCAACCAGATAGTCGATTGTCTCGGCTATTTCCTGAGCGTTTAGTGGATCAACACAAATGCCACACTTACTGGAGTTAATGATATTTCGCCAGAGAGAGAAGTTAGAGGCAATCACTGGTAATCCAACAGCCATATACTCGAACATCTTTACTGGCAATGCATCCAAATAGTTCGGGGTAGGATGAAGTGTCACGAGGCCCGCCACTGAACCATCAAGTATCTCTTTAACACCTTGACGATCCAGCCATCCGAGATGGATAACCTTGCGCCATCCTGGCTCAGTCTTAACTGCCGACTCAAAGGCAGACTCAGTGAAAACGCCGCCGATTGAAAGGGATACACTGGGTGAGGCTAACCCTATCGCTTGGACGATCTCCCGAATACCGCGAATCTCTCCCAGCCCGCCAATATAAACGACTTGCGCTTTTTTATTTGACCAGTCCACGCTGCCACCAGACAACTCCCCTATAATAGGATAGTTATTGATGTCAAGTGTACGAACACCGATAGCCGAAAATTTATCGCGTATGTAGGGCGTCGCCGCCAAAACTGCATCAAGCTTTCGACAGGCCCATGTTTCGTAAGCAGCGAAGATTTTCGATATAAGGACTCTTGAAACCTTATTTAAATAAGGCTTACCCAATATCTGCTTGGGAACATCTTCATGCGCGTCGAAAATCACCTTCTTTCCAAGTGTTTTCAATTTCAGCCCAGCGGGGATGAGCTCAGGATCGTGCAAATGATAGACATCAGCATTAAGTTCCGCTGCTCTTTTGCAGATGATTTGGGTGGTCTTAAATATTCTATTTAGGCGACCCTGTAACTTTCCAACATCGATAAAAGCAACGCCTTCCTTGACCTCATCACCTTTCCCGTCCGCAACAAGAAAATATACCTCATGCCCTGCCTCGACAAGAGTTCTGCATTGCTTTTGAAAGATACGCACATCGTAACGAGAGTGAACGGATGACACATGAGCAATTCTAGCCATGTTATTTATCCTTCAACTCAAGAGTAAACATTTATGCGCCTACCCAGAATCCGCTGAACTATATTCTGAAGTTTCTTCATGCAGTTCTTGCGTGAATCCCAATTATTAAAATCCGAATAATCATGTATGGGCGCACTCATCAGCGCTTCAAATTCCAAAGTGGAAATTCGCATCTTTTTGCAAAAATACTCAATATCATACTGCAGCTCATCAAGGTCATACAATGGTTGCGCCAATCTCTCAAGGGCCTCTTCACGAGTCAGCTGACCAGAGAGGATCATGCTGGAGTAATGCAACTTTCGCTTATCATAACCAAATTTCTTGGGGAGATAATAATTCTGGAACAGCTTCGTAAAAATAGACTCTCCATGTTTATGCGCATACGAGCGATAGCCAATCGTCTCCTGCAAATACAGCTCCGCCTTGGACTTGTGATAATTCATGTAGTTAAGCGGTCGCACAGTCCGCATACCTTTGACAAACGGATACCAGAAGTAGTACTCCAAGAAGCTGATGGTTTTATAATCTTGCAACGGCCGCTCACCATACTTCTTATGAATTGCCTTGAGATTGATCGCATCCATCGCACTGCCATGCCAAGTATCAGGAAACACCGCTTCAGTCGCGAGATTCCCACCACTCAAAATATACTTGATATTATTCTGCACGGCAAAACGGTACATACTAGAAAAATATGCGTGATCTTGCGGCACGTCTTGGTTGGCAACGGCAGCCTTCATGTAAGACAATTGCAGTTCGCGAACTTCTTCCCAGTTCATCACATGGGTGTGTAGATCGTAGCCGCAATACTTGATGATTTTTTCGATATTGCTGACAGCCAGCTCGCTATTCCAGCCTGCGTCCACATGCACCACGAGTGGGCGTAACCCGAAGTCCTTGACCTTCAGGGCTAAGTAGGAACTGTCCACTCCGCCGCTAAGGCCAATAATGCAGTCGTACTCTTTGCCGGCGCCCTCTTTCTTGATCTGATCGACGATCTTCTGGAGACGCTGTTCACCACTAGCATCGGTAAACAGTTGCTTGGATTGGACATTGTCGAACTTGTGGCAGTGATTGCACACTCCCGCATCATCGAACACGATTTCAGCGTCAGATGTATCCATGACACAGCGCGAACAGACCTTCACCACTACCCACCTCCAAAACGTTTTCATCGGCCTGCCTGATTGGACAACCCAGCGGCAGGCCCGATATGTATGACAATCAAGGCAGCGAAGAACCTGTAAAGCCGAAGGGCTTCAAAGAGACGCTGCCTTTAAGAAATTTCATTTTTTGCTTATCCAGCACTCAACTTGTTGATGTCTGGATAGCTGATCAGTACGGCGCGATGCTTACCGTGGAACACAAAAAGGCTGCCTGCCGCCACGGCAGAAATGCCAGTACGGTCAAAAAGCTCGATCAGGTCTGCCGTGGAAGCAGCGCCACCGCAAGCGATGACAGGTACGTGCACCTCGGAAACAACGCTTTCTACCAGCGCAATATCGAAACCCTTCTGTGTGCCGTCACGGTCAACTGAATTCAGAAAGATTTCGCCAATTCCTGCCACCTCAAGCGCTTGTGCCCATTCGACCGGGGAGCGCTTGGTATCTTTTGTGCCATTTTCCGAGTATACAGAATACCCGCCCCAGAAGCCCTTCCGGCAATCCATGGCCCCCACGACGCTTTGCGACCCGAACTTGTCGGCGATTTGACGGATCAGCGAAAGGTCGGCGAGCGCAGCCGTATTGATGGAAATTTTCTCGATACCGAGGGCAAACACCTTCTCGGCATGCTCCAGGGTTTTGATCCCCCCCCCATAACAAATGGGCATGAAACACTCACCCGCCACCTCGGCGATCAATTCGTAGTTGGGCTCACGATTGAGTTTTGAAGCCTCAATGTCGAGCAACACCAGCTCATCAACTTCCTTCTCGTTGAAGATCCGGATGGCATTGATGGGATCGCCGACGTATTTCGGCTCTTTGAATTTCACGGTCTTGACCAGGCCGCGATCTTTAAGCAACAAGCAGGGAATTACGCGCCTCCTGACCATCAGACCAACTCCACGAAATTCTTGAATAGTTGCATACCAAATTTGTGGCTTTTTTCCGGATGGAATTGAAAGCCCAAAATATTGTCCCTGACCACTGCGGCGGTAAACTGTTGATCGTAGTTAGCGGTCAGCAAGGTGTTCTCCGCATGTCGCGGCAACATGTAATAACTGTGGACAAAATAGAAACGGCTCAGTTGATTGAGCCCCGTCAGAATTGGGTGCTGCAACTGAGGAGTAACTTCGTTCCAACCCATGTGCGGCACCTTGCGCCCCTCACGCTTCTCGAAACGGACTATGTCCATGTCGATCCAACCAAGGCCAGGCTCGCTGCCCTCCTCAGAGCCATTGCCAAGCATCTGGCTGCCGAGGCATACACCCATTACCGGCTTTTGCTTGCCCTGCACCTGCTCATTCAACACCTCGACCAGGCCGCTTTTTCGCAGTGTCTGCATGCCAGCGTCGAAAGCGCCCACCCCTGGCAGAATGAGTTTGTCCGCCTGCTCGATATCCTCACGACTGTTCGATGCCTTGGCTTTGGCGCCCACTCGCTTCAGCATGTTCAAGACCGAGGCGATGTTCCCTACACCATAATCCACAACAACGATCACTTGGCATCTCCCTTGGTGCAGTAGAAGGACATCCAGAAATAAATGAAATACATGATTGCATAGCCCATGGAGTAGAACCACAACACCGAATCCACGGTATCCGGCAGGGTGAAGCAGGCAAACGTCAAGGCCAGCAGGGTCAGCTGCCACACCAAGTCCAGATTCTGCCGCTGCGCGATATAGATCGTGTAACTCAGGGGGCTGACGACGAACCGCATGTAGAACAGCGGAACCATCAACACGGCATAGCGCCCTGATTCAGCCCAGGCGTCGCCAAATATGAAACCGAACGCCCATTCACCTACGAACCAGAAGGCTACGAAGGGGGGGAGCGCCAGCACTGCGAGTAGCTTGAAGGTCTTGATGAAGATGCCGCGGCAGCTTCCCGTCTCCCGATAGTCACGGGCAGCTTGCTCCTTGAAGACATCCAGTACCGAGGCGGCTAGCAGGGAGATAGGAGCGCCCATGATCTTCAGTGTCAAAGCGAACCAGCCCGCACTCTCCCCGCCGAACTTCGCTGCCAACAGCACGATCGGAATCTGGCTGGCGACCGTGTTGATCAGGTCTGCGGGCAAGGAAAACTTGGGGAAGTTTATATACTTCACCGCGCTTTGCCTCACCGCGCGCCAAGGCGTCGCGGCACAGGCTACGATCAACGGTTTTCCAACCCAGATAGCCGCCAGCGCCGTGGCAACGATGACGCCGAACAATTGGCCGTAGATAAGACCCGAGACACCGCCTAGTAAATAAGCGGCGGACACTTGGGCGACTGCGATGCAGGCAGCAAGGCTGATACGCGCGCCTCCCAGCCTGTTAAAGGACTGCTGGAAGGTTAGGAGGGACAGGACCAGTTTGTTTGCACCTAAGCCCAACGAAACGATTGCCAGGGCCAACCAATAATCACCCACTACAGCAGGCAGTGCGTCCATAAAAGGCGCTGCCAATGCAAGACCGCCAGCCACTAAAATGGTAATTGATAGTGTGAGTAGCAATACGAGCTTGATCACGGCATGAAAATCGTTTTCCGCCTTGGTGGCGAAGATTGCCAACTCATAGCGCCCGGTGACCATCACCGCAAAAATGGTAGCGAACGAAAGCCAGGCACTAAAATCACCCATTTCGGCAGGGGAATACAGACGAACCAGCAGCAGGGTGACGCCGATGGTAATCAGTTGAGCGCCAAGTGTGCCCACCAATACTCGCGCCACGCGCTGGATGAAGATTGCGCTCATCGCTTCACACTCCAAGATATCTTGAACGGGAAGGAAATAAGCACGAAGAATGGCCTAGCCTGCGAATCCCTCCGCCACACAGCCCCGCACTGGCAAATGCCAGAATCAACAGATACAGCCCGACATCGACAGACTTGTTGGCTGCGCCCATATACTCAAGAAGAAAAACCATGGAATAGGTGTTCACCCACAGAGCAACGGCAAAGCAGGCGAAAACCAAAACGGTATCCCGCAGGACAGACCTGTCGGCCCGAGCAAGTATGCACATCCGTCAGCTCGTCAACGCAGCACAAATGGTATCGATGGAAGCTTTGTCCAGATAGGGATGCATAGGCAGACTCATCACGCGAGTGGCAACCTTGTCACCAACTGGCAACGACGATGCTTCGTCCGCCACTGCAGGTTGCTTGTTCAGTGGGATAGGATAATGCACTGCAGTCGGAACGCCGGCGGCCTGCAATCGTTTCTGGACAACATCCCGATCGTCCACTTGCACGGTATATTGAGCGTAGGCGCTGATATTGCCTGCCTCGATAAAAGGGGTAGTGTCGACACCAGTCTGCTTGAGGGCTACGTCGTACCAACCCGCCACTTGCTGACGCAAAGCAATCTCCTCTTCGAAGATTTCAAGCTTAGGCAACAGAATGGCCGCTTGCAGGGTATCCAGTCGACTGTTCACCCCAACCCGGACGTGGTGATAACGACGATCCTGGCCATGCCGGGCAATTTGGCGAATGACAGTAGCCAGCGCTTCGTCATTGGTAAAGATCGCGCCGCCATCGCCATAGCAACCCAACGGCTTGCTAGGGAAGAAGCTGGTGCAGGAAACAGTCGTGAGGTTGCACGAACGCTTGCCTTTGTATGAAGCACCAAAGCTCTGCGCCGCGTCCTCGATCACAGGGATGCCATGTTTGGCCGCAATGGCGTTGATCGCATCGTAATCAGCACACTGGCCATACAGCGAGACCGGGATGATCGCCTTTGTGCGAGGAGTAATCGCCGCCTCCAACAATTGTGGATCAAGGTTGTAGGTACGTGGGTCGATGTCTACGTAGATAGGCTTGGCACCCAGCAACGCAACTGTTTCGGCAGTGGCTATATAGGTGAAGCCCGGAGTGATCACCTCGTCACCTGGGCCAATGCCCAGGGCCATCTGCACGATCTGCAGAGCATCGGTGCCGTTGGCGCAACTGATGCAGAACTTAGCGCCGGCAAAGGCGGCCAGACGCTCCTCCAGCTCTTGCACTTCTGGGCCGAGAATGTACTGGCCGTGGCTCAAGACGCGCTGGATGCCGGCATCGATCTTGTCCTTGATACGTGCTTGCTGGCTTTTCAGGTCAATGAATTCAATCATGCTCAGGCATCCGTCTTGTTCAAAAGTTTTCCGTTCAGCACGTAGCGCGCTCCCGTATGCGAGCAGAAGGCCTCACCCTGCTCGTTCAACTGCAATTGCTCGCCAAATTCGCTCATCCAGCCAATCTGCCGTGCGGGCACACCCACCATCAATGCATAGGCCGGTACATCCTTGTTGATGACCGCGCCGGCACCGACGAAGGCATATTCACCAATGGTAACGCCGCAGACGATGGTGCAATTGGCGCCAAGCGTCGCGCCCTTTTTTACCAGCGTATCGAGGTACTGGTCCTTACGCTCGATCAGCGAACGCGGATTATAGACATTGGTGAAGACCATGCTGGGGCCACAGAATACGCCCTCTTCCAGCGTGACATTGTCGTAGACCGAAACATTGTTCTGGATTTTACAGCGGTCGCCGATCACGACTTTGTTGCCCACGAACACATTCTGACCGAGCGAAACGCCAACACCGATGCGGGCGCCCGCGCAAACATGGACAAAGTGCCAGACACGGGAGTTTTCACCGATCTGCGCGCCCTCATCGACGATCGCGCTTGGGTGCTGATAGTAACTCATGGCTTCAGACTCACATTAGACTGAGGTTGATCGAAAGCACGCTGCAGTGGCTCGGCAGCATAGTGCCCATAACGACGTGCACCTACCTCGTTGAGGTGGTGGCTGTCACGGTAGATGAGCAAACCTTGCTGGTAAGGCGCAGCGGCAAAGAAGCTGCTATTGGAAAGGTCCAGGAAACGCACGCCCGGCGTGCGGTCGACAATGGCCTGCACTTGCTGGTTGGCAACCTGCCACTCACGATTGAATGTCAATGGCGCCGGCAGGCCAAGCTCGGTAAAGCGCCTTACCCGCTGCACGTCTGTTTCAAACATTGGTACCTGAGCAAGCACCACGATATGTTTATGAGCTCCTGCAGTATCGACGAGAAATTCAGCAAACGCCCTGGCGAATGCTTGGCTCTGCATCTGGTACTGCCACATGCCTGCGACAATCACCCGCTCCACCTTCGGCAACTCACGAGCCACGGCCTCGATCTGCGCGCGGCAAGGTTTTTGCGCCCAGGCTGGCAGGCGTTCAATGTCAAAGCCGGGGACAGGCACGCAACTGCTGGCGGTGAGCACACGGTAAGCAACGCCCTGCTCTTCGCCCACTTGGTCGAAGAAGTAGTTCAATTGGGCGGCATGGCTATCGCCAATTACCAGAACGGACACTTCGGCATCCGCCTTGCCTCGCTTGCACGCGCCCACTTGGGTGCCATGGCACATAAGCTCTGGAGCAGCATAACGGGTGAGTTCCACAGACAACGGAGCGACCAGCGAGGCGTTGACACGTTGTCCACCCCACGCCACCAGCACGACCACAGCACCGGTTACAGCCCACTTGGGCAGCTGGCGCATCATGCCGGAAGCGTTTCTGGCGGGTGTTTCGACCAAGCGATAGGAAAGCCATGCCAGCAGTACAGAGCTGGCCACGAAAATCGGCAACCATGCAGCCGTCAGCTCGTACTGCCCCGTGTAATAGCGAATGAACGCCAGCACCGGCCAATGCCACAGGTACAACGAATAGGAAATACCACCGATCCAGACCATCGGCCGAGTGGCTAGCAACGCGCTGACCGGACCACGCCGGGCAACGATGAGCAGCCCTGCCGCGACACAAGGCAGGATAGACCAGAAGCCTGGAAAGTGTTGCTTATCGATAGCCAGCACCGCCCAAGCCAGCAGGATTGCGCCCAGCCCACCGAATACGCTTGCAAGTAACATGGGCAGCTCGCGCTGGCGCATCAGCAAGGCAACGATGGCACCGACCATGAATTCGGGAATCCGCGCCGACAGGGCAAAGTACATCCCTTCTTGCGATTCGCCCAGTCCACGGTAGCCGCTCCAGGCAAACAGACTGGCGGCTAGCAAGGCAAACGTTATGAGACGCCATTGCTTTGGCAAGCAAATGACCAGCACCGGGAAGAACAGATAGAACTGCATCTCGATGGCCAATGACCAGGTATGCAGAAGCGGCAATTCATCGGCCCGCGGCGCGAAATAACTGCCGAAGCCAGAGAAGTACTGGTTGCTGGTAAACAACGCCGAGGACTTCAGGCTGTCGAGGAAAAATGCGAAGTCATCAGGCAGAAACAGGAGCGCGGACAGCGCTGACACCACCACCAGCATGACGAAATACGCCGGCAGAATGCGCTTGATGCGGCTGGCATAGAATGAAACGAGATCGACCTTGTCGCTTCGCTCGGTCAACAATGCCGTTATGATGAAGCCAGAGATGACAAAAAAGATGTCGACGCCGACATAGCCGGCTTTCAGCCAGCCACTATTGGCGTGATAAAGCATGACCGCCAGCACCGCGATTGCACGCAAGCCCTGAATATCGAGACGAATGCTGCGCACGCGGCGCATCGCACCCGCTTCGTTTGGCTTGTTGAAATTATCGTTCGACACGCTGGCTTGCGATCCTGCTTGGGAAACTTGAAACGGGTGGCGCAAGGCCACCCGTGTTGTCTCGCCGATCAGCGAGAAAGGGCTTGGACGAACGGATGCGCTTCGTTGTCCGCTGCAACGACGATGGCCGCACTGCGAATGGTGTTGACCGTCTCCACGCAGTGGCGAGCATCCTCGATGCCATAACCACGCCCAGCCAGGATTTCCTCGTAGCTGGTGGTGTGCAGGTCAGTGAAGCCTTCGGAGAACTCCATTTCCTCACCGTTGACGGTAATCGAACGGTAAGTTGGCTTCTTGCCCTTTACCGATTCCGGCAGGTCGTTGGCGTCGACCGACAGGAACCAGCGTACACGTGCTTTCTCGTACTCCAGATAACCGGCCGCCTTGTGTTCGGAAGTGAAGTGCACAACGTTGCGCTGCAACTTGCCGAAGATGAAGTGCAGCATGTCGTAGAAGTGCACGCCAATGTTGGTGGCTACGCCGAAGGACTTGCGTGGGTCACCTTTCCAGCTTTGCAGGTACCACTTGCCACGAGAAGTAATGTAGGTCAGGTCGACTTCGTACTTGTGCGGGTTGTTCTCGCGGGCAACCTTGTCCTTCAAGGCAATGATTGCCTGGTGATGGCGCAGTTGCAGGATGTTGAACAGGCGTTTGCCGGTTTCCTGCTCGATCAGTGCCAACTGGTCCAACTGCTGCGGGGTCGGCACCAGCGGTTTTTCGCAGATAACGTCACAGCCCAGGCGCAGACCGGCGGCAATGTGCGGTTGGTGCAGGTAGTTGGGCGAGCAGATCGACACGTAATCCAAGGCGTTCGCTGGGTCGCGCTTGAGGCTGTGAGCATGATCAAGGAAGAACTCGAACTCGGTAAAGAATTCGCTTTGCGGTGAAATGCTGTCGATGATGCCTACCGAGTCATTGATGTCATAAGCGGACACCAATGTATTGCCGGTATCCTTAATGGCGCGCATATGGCGAGGGGCGATATAACCGGCAGCACCAATTAGAGCAAAACGTTTCATCCAGAACTCTCCTGTCATCAAGCTTTGATAATATTCGATTGAGGGGCGCGATATTTACCACGACTATCGATGATCAGTTGAGCATGTTGGCTGATAAGCTCATAGTCGAACTTATCGTGGTCAGTGGCCAGGATGACAGCATCATAAGCTTTTAGAACTTCAGCCGTCAGAGGCTCACTGGAAAGGTCAAAGTGGTGCTCGCGCATCTTCGGAAACTTCAAGACGTGCGGGTCGGAGTACCCTACAACGCCCCCTTTGGCCTCGATCAGCTCCATGATTTCAACCGAAGGCGACTCACGCATATCATCTACGTTCTTCTTGTAGGCGATACCAAGCACTAGAATCTTGCTGCCTTTCAAAGGTTTACCGCGCTCATTCAAGCCGTCCATCAACTTGCTCAGGACGTACTCCGGCATGGCCTGGTTGACCTCTCCCGAAAGCTCGATAAACCGTGTATGCAAACCATACTCACGGGCTTTCCAAGTCAGGTAGAAGGGGTCGATTGGAATGCAGTGACCACCGAGACCAGGGCCAGGGTAGTAGGCAGTAAAACCGAAGGGCTTGGTTGCAGCGGCGTCGACCACTTCGAAAATGTCGATGCCCATGCGGTCAGCGACCACTTTCATCTCATTCACCAAGCCGATATTGACCGCACGGTGGATATTTTCCAGCAGCTTGGTCATTTCAGCTGCTTTGGTAGAGCTGACTTGTACAACTTGGTCAATCGCGTGTTCATAGAGAGCGACACCGACCTCGAGGCACTCAGGCGTATGCCCACCGATTACTTTTGGAATGGTACGGGTTTCAAAGTTGGGATTGCCCGGATCTTCGCGCTCCGGAGAATAGACCAGGAAGATATTCTCACCAACACGCAATCCATTCTCTTGGACACGTGGCAGCAGTTCTTCTTCTGTAGTGCCCGGATAGGTTGTACTTTCAAGAGAAACGACTTGACCAGCCCTTAAATAGGGCTTTATCGCATCAGTCGTATTTATTACGAAACTCATATCGGGTTCGCGATATTTATTCAATGGTGTCGGCACGCAGAGAATCAGCGCATCACATTCCGGCACACGAGTAAAATCGGTAGTGGCTTCAAAGCCGTTTCGACAAGCGGCTTCGATTTTTTCGCCAGGAATATGCTCGATGTAGCTTTTACCTGAATTCAGAAGTTCAACTTTTGAACTATCGATATCAAGCCCAATGACTTTAAACCCAATCGCATTATAACGCAGCATCAAAGGCAGGCCGACGTATCCAAGACCGACGATACCGATGACGGCCTCTTTTGCTTTAAATTTGGCGACGCTCGCCTGCTTTATGCTCGACATCCAACTCTCCATTTAACTTGTCAAAACCATCTAATTCATCAGAGCTATGAATCAGGCCTGAATCGGCCTGACCCCTACCATTGCACAACTGGCAAACCTCCGTCTCAGCCCGCCGAACGGGTGCTGGACGCTTTTCACTGCAGCTCTTGCCAAACTCATTATGGAGCAGCACCTCCGGCGCCTACCACCGACTCTCCAGATGCCCCACCATGCGCTAATTTCGCTACACCACAGACCTGTCGCTACCGGCCTCCGAACGAGACGGCCATCCCGCCATTATGCCTGTTGTGTAGCAAAATGGCTTTCCTGGATCGCACTTTACTGAGTTCTGATTAGTTTTTGCAGGGCTTGCTTCAGTTAAATCGCTCGCTTTTTGCCATCATTCTGACATCTAACCACTGAGGCCCACCCCAGCGGCGCACCTCGTCACAACAACAGACAGAGCTTCGGCCCACGTTAAAAACCATACACATCAATCTCGTTGCCAGCTCAGCCTAATTTAAACCAACTCTCACTTAGAGTTATTCTTCACAACAGTAAAAAGCCCATCTTTACGAAGATAACTTCATAAAGACGGGCCTAAACAAGCATTGAATTGCCTCTAAAGAGCGACGAAAATAATTCAGAATCGAGAGACTGATCATCTCAATTCTGCAATTATTGCTCCCTACTCCGGATAACTGCAAATCGAATTAACGCTATGAAACCACCCAGCATTCCACCCGCAATAATTCCTAGCAGCAAAATCAAAGCCTTTCTTGGTTTAATTGGGCTTTGCGGCACCTCAACGCTACCGTCTTGCCTATAAACCGAAATGCTTTCTGGATCAATATTCAATTTACGATAGAAACTGTATCGCATTTGGAGCGAACGCAAATCCGATATGAAGGCATCGTCAGAAGCCCTCGACTCCAGCGCCTTCACTTCCGCAGCCAGGGCTTTGCTGCCTCGCTGGTAATCCATTTTATTGCCAGTTTCTACCGTTATATCAACAGCCGCCGTAGAGTTTATACTCGGGCTGGTGAGACCAATTGCCTCCGCGATCTTCAACGCTTCGCGCAACTGCTGAATCCGATCCTCACGTATTCGCTGCGCAGTCTCGCGCAAACCGACGATACGCTGCTCCAGATTACGCGCTCTTACCGCAGCCTCAGCCGTAACGTTCTTGATCAGCTCTGACTCAGCCGCTTCACTGGCGCGCGCCACATAAGCCTTCGCCCATTCCGTGGCTCGAACGGGATCTCCACCCTGGACCGTTACCGAATAGCGGTCCGGCGTATCTTTACCAGGTCCCTTTATCACGAGCTCTCGGGAGAAACGCTCATACAAACGGTCAAGCGCGCCCTTTCGCTGGGACTCATCAAGTGAAGGAAGATAAACCTCATTGAAGAATGTCTGACGAAGAGACTCACCCTGTAGATTTCGGGCAAATACGTCATAGACATGTTTGATGGAATAAGGATCCAGCTCTGTGCTTTTCCCTCGGCCATAGTTCAACTCAGCAATACCGTTCTGAGTAGGAGGCATGATAAAAAGCTGGGCTTGATAAACCGGCTTGCTGAGGTATGCATAAGCAGCTGCACCCGCGGTAACCAGCAAGGTGACCGCAAGGATCAACCACTTTTGACCCCATAGCCCGCGCGCTAGTGCGATCAGATCGATCTCATCGACGCCCTGGGTTTCAATACGATTATTGGACATGGGTGATCCCGCCTCCCTTTTTTGGCATTGCGTCTACAGACACATCGAACTCACTAAAAGGCAAGACGGGCACAGCGATAGACTGAATCAAGTTAAATTTGAACAAAACGCACCCAAAGTCAGAAAAAATTGTTGGCCGTGATCCTTACACCAAGAGACTACTGGGCTCACATATCCATTATTTCGGCCGTCTACGCATTCCCAAGAACCACGCGAGCGACGGCCCGACTATCATACCAGCGAGAAGCGCCAGGATCACGAAAACCGAGACGGGAAGCTGAGGAGCTGACCAGCCCAGAAACAGGAGTGCGACCGGCTGGTTGTTTTCCAGTACAAACAGGACGATAGCCGAGGCCACAAGCAGCGCCAGTACGACAAGGGCCAAGCGCTTAAAGTTCCGCATGAAAACTCCTTAGATTAGGTGCTGCGTCAGAGCTCATCCCCCTCCTCCTCATTCACACGATCCCTGAGCTCTTTGCCCGGCTTGAAATGAGGGACAAACTTTCCATCAAGACTGACGGACTGACCGGTCTTGGGATTGCGCCCAACCCGCGGGGCACGGTAATGCAGGGAAAAGCTGCCAAAACCACGGATTTCAATACGATCCCCCGTCGCCAGGCACTGGGACATTTGTTCAAGCATGGTCTTGATGGCCAGCTCCACATCCTTGGATGAGAGTAGCCCTTGATGGGTGACAATTCGTTCGATCAACTCCGACTTCGTCATATTTTTCCCTTCTTT
This sequence comes from Pseudomonas sp. R151218B TE3479, assembly GCF_053629195.1. Classification (NCBI taxonomy): domain Bacteria; kingdom Pseudomonadati; phylum Pseudomonadota; class Gammaproteobacteria; order Pseudomonadales; family Pseudomonadaceae; genus Pseudomonas; species Pseudomonas sp. R151218B TE3479. The sequence continues at coordinate 2,845,391 of NZ_JBRJHV010000001.1, read as the reverse complement.
TTCAAGCAGCTAGGAAAATCGCTTGAAAAGGTTTTAGCATGACCGGAGGGATTTGAACAGCCCAAGTATTGACATTCTTCTTTGCTCCCCTGTCGCTTCTTTCCAGGCAGACAGGGAGACTTTCTCAAACTATCGACAGATGACCAGCATCGTTCGAGTCAGATAGCCAGCCGGATTGAAACCAAAGGGGTATTGATCATCATCCTTCGCGTCGTCGGATCGGGTAATGACCTTGTAGCCAGCGCCCTTGCACTCTCTTGCGGCTCTCTTATGGCACTTCTCCCAGCCAGAGCCCAACCCTGAGCAGTCGACCTCGATACCGCTGACACCACGCACTGCGTGGGTCTTGGCACTTGTGGTGCAAGCTGCCAATGCCAGTATTGCGAACATCAGGATGAGTCTGTTCATTCATCTCCTTAAATATCCATCACTCGACTGGGTGGCGCCTGATCTGACGCTATCGCGAGCAAGCTCGCTCCCACATTGCTCCAAGAAAACCAGGACATCTGTGGTCCAACCTTGATAGATGGTTGATCCGCTTAAAGAAGAGACAGCCAGGCTGCAGGATTGGTTTCACAGCGAGACCAGACAGCGCATCTGGAACGAGCAAAGTCTGGCTTTCCCAAATCGCGCCCACAAAAAAGGGCGACCGAAGTCGCCCTTTTTCTATGGTCTGACAGAACTCAGTTCTGTTTTTCCATTTGTGCACGCAGCAGGTCGCCCAGAGTGGTAGGACCAGCAGCAATGTCAGCGGCTGGCTTGTCGCGCAGGCTCTGGATTGCTTCTTTCTCTTCAGCATCGTCTTTCGACTTGATGGAGAGCTGGATTACGCGGCTCTTGCGGTCAACGCTGATGATCTTGGCTTCTACTTCTTCGCCTTCTTTCAGAACGTTGCGCGCGTCTTCAACGCGGTCACGGCTGATTTCGGAGGCTTTCAGAGTCGCTTCGATATCGTCGGCCAGGGTGATGATGGCGCCTTTGGCGTCAACTTCTTTCACGATGCCCTTAACGATTGCGCCTTTGTCGTTCTCTTGAACGTACTCGGAGAACGGATCGCTTTCCAGTTGCTTGATACCCAGGGAGATACGCTCGCGCTCTGGGTCAACCGACAGGATAACGGTGTCCAGCTCGTCGCCCTTCTTGAAACGGCGTACGGCTTCTTCGCCCACTTCGTTCCAGGAGATGTCGGACAGGTGAACCAGGCCGTCGATGCCGCCGTCCAGACCAATGAAGATACCGAAATCGGTGATCGACTTGATGGTGCCGGAGATTTTATCGCCCTTGTTGAACTGGCCAGAGAAGTCTTCCCATGGGTTGGACTTGCACTGCTTGATACCGAGGGAGATACGACGACGCTCTTCGTCGATGTCCAGAACCATGACTTCCACTTCGTCGCCGACTTGTACGACTTTCGAAGGGTGGATGTTCTTGTTGGTCCAGTCCATTTCGGAAACGTGTACCAGGCCTTCAACGCCTTCTTCCAGCTCAGCGAAGCAGCCGTAGTCGGTGAGGTTGGTAACACGAGCGGTGACGCGGGTGCCTTCTGGGTAACGGGCTTTGATAGCAACCCATGGGTCTTCACCCAGTTGCTTGAGGCCCAGGGAAACACGATTGCGCTCGCGATCGTACTTCAGAACCTTGACATCGATCTCGTCGCCAACGTTGACGATTTCCGAAGGATGCTTGATACGCTTCCAGGCCATGTCGGTGATGTGCAGCAGGCCATCGACGCCACCCAGATCGACGAATGCGCCGTAATCGGTGAGGTTCTTGACGATACCCTTGACCTGCTGGCCTTCCTGCAGCGATTCCAGCAGAGCTTCACGCTCGGCGGAGTTCTCGGCTTCCAGGACACTGCGACGGGAAACGACAACGTTGTTGCGCTTCTGGTCCAGCTTGATGACCTTGAATTCCAGCTCTTTGCCTTCCAGGTGCGTGGTGTCGCGCACTGGACGGACGTCAACCAGGGAACCTGGCAGGAACGCACGGATGCCGTTAACGTCGACAGTGAAGCCGCCTTTAACCTTACCGTTGATAACGCCCTTGACCACTTCCTCAGCTGCGAAAGCCGCTTCCAGAACGATCCAGCATTCAGCGCGCTTGGCTTTTTCACGGGACAGCTTGGTTTCACCAAAGCCATCTTCAACCGAGTCCAGCGCAACGTGAACTTCGTCACCGACGTTGATGTTCAGTTCGCCAGCGTCGTTGTAGAACTGCTCAAGCGGGATCAGCGCTTCAGACTTCAGACCAGCGTGAACGGTTACCCAGCGAGCCTGGTAATCGATATCAACGATAACGCCGGTGATGATGGAGCCTGCCTGAAGGTTCAGGGTTTTCAAGCTTTCTTCAAAGAGTTCCGCAAAGCTTTCGCTCATTTTAATTCCTGTTGATTAGGGCGAAGTAAACGCCCATCTCCACACCCCAGACGGTGTGGGTTAGTTTCATATAAAAGAAGCGCCGCAGGACTATGACTGGTCCCCTGCGGAGCCTCCTGTCACCCGGCGATATCGCGAATGGCGATCTCGCTCATGATGCGTTGCAGCACCTGATCGATGGACAACTCCGTTGAATCCAGCTGTATCGCGTCGGCCGCCGGCTTGAGCGGGGCTACTGCGCGCTGGGTATCACGCTCGTCGCGTGCACGGATCTCATCTAGCAGACTCGACAGACTAACATCCTCGCCTTTGCCCTTCAACTGCAAATATCGGCGACGCGCCCTCTCCTCGGCGCTGGCGGTGAGGAAAATCTTCAACGGCGCGTCAGGAAAGACCACCGTACCCATGTCGCGACCATCGGCCACCAGCCCCGGCGGCTCCTGGAAAGCGCGCTGACGTTGCAGCAACGCTTCGCGCACCGCTGGCAGCGCGGCGACCTGGGAGGCCCCGGCGCCCACGCTTTCGGTACGGATGACATCACTGACTTCGTCACCTTCCAGGATAATGCGCTGGAGCTGGCCATCGGTCGCCGCAATGAATTGCACGTCCAGGTGAGCCGCCAGCGCCTTCAGCAATTCCTCGTTGGTCAGGTCGACGCCATGGTTGGCGGCGGCGAACGCCAGCAGACGGTACAAGGCACCCGAATCGAGCAGGTTCCAGCCCAACTGCCTGGCCAGGATCCCGGCGACGGTGCCCTTGCCCGAACCGCTTGGGCCATCGATGGTGATGACCGGTGCCTTGATGTTCACGACTGCGCCTCTTGTGCTACTCGAATACCGACCTGCGCGCACAGCACCAGGAAGTTCGGGAACGACGTGGCGACGTTGGCGCAATCATGGATGCGAATCGGCGCGCTGGCGCGCAAAGACGCAACACTGAAGGCCATGGCGATGCGGTGATCACCGTGACCATGGACTTCGCCGCCGCCGATCTGGCCGCCGTCGATGATGATGCCGTCCGGCGTCGGCTGGCACTTGACGCCCAAGGTGAGCAAACCATCAGCCATCACCTGGATGCGATCCGACTCCTTGACCCGCAGCTCTTCGGCGCCAGTCAGCACGGTGCGCCCTTCTGCACAGGCGGCCGCCACGAACAGCACCGGGAACTCGTCGATGGCCAGCGGAACCAGTGCCTCCGGAATCTCGATACCCTTGAGTTTAGCTGCTCGTACGTGCAGGTCCGCTACGGGTTCGCCGCCGACTTCACGCTGGTTTTCCAGCGTAATGTCAGCGCCCATCAGGCGCAGGATGTCGATCACGCCGGTACGAGTCGGGTTGATGCCGACGTGCTCGAGCACCAGGTCGGAACCTTCCGCGATGGAGGCGGCCACCAGGAAGAATGCCGACGACGAGATATCGCCCGGCACTTCGATGTGGGTCGCGGTCAACTTATTACCAGACTCGACGGATGCCGTGGCGCCATCCACCGTCACCGGGTAGCCGAAGCCGCGCAGCATGCGCTCGGTGTGGTCGCGGGTCGGGGCCGGCTCGGTGACGGTGGTCTTGCCCTCGGCATAGAGACCGGCCAGCAGCAGGCAGGATTTCACCTGGGCGCTGGCCATCGGCATGGTGTAGGTCAGGCCCTTGAGCTTGTTGCCACCGCGAATGGTCATCGGCGGACGACCGTCGGCGGCAGTCTCGATAACCGCACCCATTTCCCGCAACGGGTTGGCGACGCGGTTCATCGGGCGCTTGGACAGCGAGGCGTCACCGGTCAGGGTGCTGTCGAAGTCCTGCGCAGCCAACAAGCCGGACAACAGACGCATCGAAGTCCCGGAGTTACCCAGGTAGATCGGCCCCGGGGCAGGCTTGAGACCATGCAGGCCGACACCATGGATGGTCACGCGGCCGTGGTGCGGACCTTCGATGACCACCCCCATGTCGCGAAACGCTTGCAGCGTCGCCAGGGCGTCTTCGCCCTCAAGGAAGCCTTCCACCTCGGTCACGCCTTCGGCCACGGGAGCCGAGCATGATCGAACGGTGGGAAATCGATTTATCGCCCGGTACACGAATACGCCCACTCAGGGAGCCACCAGGTTGTGCCAGGAAAATCAGATCGTTGGAGTTCATAGCGTCCACATAGGCCCGACGGGCCAGGATTTTACTGAAATGCTCGCGGGCCACCCTGGCGCGTGTGAAAACGCCCAGCAATTGGTGCCCGTCCCCTGCATCGACCGCGTCGCGCAAGGCGTCGAGGTCGCTGCGAAATGTATCGAGTGTGCGCAAGACAGCTTCGCGGTTGGCGAGGAAGATGTCGTGCCACATGACCGGGTCGCTTCCGGCGATTCTCGTGAAATCGCGGAAACCGCCGGCAGCGTAACGGAAGATCTCAAGATTTTCATTGCGTTTGGCCAATGAGTCCACCAGGCCGAACGCCAACAGGTGCGGCAAATGGCTAGTGGCGGCCAATACTTCATCGTGACGCCCGACCTGCATGTGCTCGACATCGGCGCCCAGTTCACGCCACAAACGGTCCACCACCGCCAGCGCGGCTGGATCCGTCTGGTCCAGCGGCGTGAGAATCACTTTGTGACGACGAAACAGTTCGGCGTTGGAAGCTTCCACCCCGCTCTGCTCGGAACCGGCAATCGGATGACCGGGCACGAAGCGCGCCGGCATCCCGCCGAAGGCCTCGGTGGCGGCGCGCACGACGTTGCCCTTGGCGCTGCCGACATCGGTCAGGATCGCCTGCCCCAAATTCATACCCGCCAGGCGGGCCAGCAGTTTTTCCATGGCCAGGATCGGCACCGCTAGCTGGATCACGTCCGCGCCCTGGCAAGCGATCGCCAGGTCGTCCTCGCAGCGATCGACCACACCCAGCTCCACGGCCAGCTTGCGCGACTGCGGATCCAGGTCGACACCGACCACCTCGCGACACAGGCCGCTTTCACGCAAGCCCTTGGCGAACGAACCGCCGATCAACCCCAGGCCGACCACCACCAGGCGACCGATCATAGGGGCAGCAGGTTGCAGCGAAGTGACATCAACCACGAACCAGGACCTTGCTCAACGCCTCGAGGAAACGGCTGTTTTCCGCCGGCAGGCCGATGGTGACGCGCAAGTGGTTCGGCATGCCGTAATTGGCCACCGGACGCACGATCACACCTTCGCGCAACAGCCCCTGGTACACCGGCGCGGCGATACGCCCCAGGTCGATGCAGATGAAATTGCCTTTGGATGGAATCCAGCCCAGGCCCAGCTCACGCAGCCCTGCCTCCAACTGCTGCATGCCGGCCGCGTTGAGCCGACGGCTTTCAGCCAGGTAGGCTTCATCCTGCAAGGCCGCACAGGCGGCGGCCAGGGCGAAGCTGTTGACGTTGAACGGCTGACGCACGCGGTTCAGCACATCGGCCACCACGGCGCTGGACAGGCCGTAGCCGACCCGCAGCGAGGCCAGGCCATAGGCTTTGGAGAAGGTGCGCGAAACCAGCAGGTTCGGGTAGGCCGCGAGGAAATCCAGGCCATCGGGCAAATCGCTGCCTTCGGCGTATTCGATGTAAGCCTCGTCCAACACCACCAGCACGTGCGCGGGCACGTCCTGCAGGAAGTCATCCAGGGCCTGGGCCTCGAACCAGGTGCCGGTCGGGTTGTTCGGGTTGGCAATGAAAACCACGCGGGTGTTGGCGTCGATGGCGGCCAGCATGGCTGGCAGGTCGTGCCCCCAGTCCTTGGCGGGAACCACATGGGCATCCGCGCCGACGGCCTGGGTCGCGATCGGGTAGACCGCGAACGCGTGCTCGCTGAACACCGCGTTGAGGCCCGGCGCCAGGTAGGCACGCGCGACCAGCTCAAGGATGTCGTTGGAACCATTGCCCAGCGTCACTTGGTTCAGCTCGACACCACAGCGCTCGGCCAGCAGGCTCTTGAGTGCAAAGCCATTGCCATCGGGGTAACGGGTCAGCTCGGCCAGTTCGTCGCGGATCGCCGCCAGTGCCTTGGGGCTCGCACCCAACGGGTTTTCGTTGCTCGCCAACTTGACGATGCTGGCCGGATCCAGATCCAGCTCGCGGGCCAGTTCGTCCACGGGCTTGCCCGGAACGTAAGGCGAGAGTTGTTGCACGCCTGGCTGAGCCAGGGCGAGGAAGTTGCCACTCATTTGCTATCCGCCCTTAAAGAACTGCTTTGGGGTAGGAACCCAGCACCTTGAGTGCCACTGCTTCCTGACTGATTTTCTCCAGCACACCTTTTACCAGCGGATCGCGGTGGTGGCCGACGAAATCGATGAAGAACACGTAGGTCCATTTACCGCTACGCGACGGACGGGTCTCGATCCGCGTCAGGTCGATACCGTTGTCATGGAACGGCACCAGCAGTTCATGGAGCGCGCCGGGCTTGTTGCTCATGGAAACGATGATCGAGGTCTTGTCGTCGCCGGTCGGCGGGACTTCCTGGCTGCCGATCATCAGGAATCGCGTGGAGTTGTCCGGGCGATCCTCGATTTTTTCCGCCAGGCGCGTCAGCCCATAGAGGCCGGCCGCCATATCGCCAGCAATCGCCGCCGAGTTCCACTCGCCCTTGACCCGCTTGGCCGCCTCGGCGTTGCTCGATACCGCCACGCGCTCGACGTTCGGGTAATGGGCGTCCAGCCACTTGCGGCACTGGGCCAACGACTGGGCGTGGGAATAGATCCGGCTGATGCTGTCGGTCTTGGTGTTCTCGCCCACCAGCAGGTGGTGGTGGATGCGCAATTCGACTTCGCCGCAGATCACCATGTCGTGCTCGAGGAAGCTGTCCAGCGTGTGGTTGACCGCGCCTTCGGTGGAGTTCTCCACGGGCACCACGCCAAAATTCACCGCGCCGGCGGCCACTTCACGGAACACTTCGTCAATGGCCGCCATCGGCTTGCTGATCACGGCGTGACCAAAGTGCTTCATGGCCGCCGCCTGGGTGAAGGTACCTTCCGGGCCCAGGTAAGCGACTTTCAGCGGTTGCTCGAGCGCCAGGCACGAAGACATGATTTCGCGGAACAGACGCGCCATCTCTTCGTTGCCCAGCGGCCCCTTGTTGCGCTCCATGACACGCTTGAGCACCTGCGCTTCACGCTCGGGGCGATAGAACACCGGCACTTCGCCTTCGGCCAGGGAGGCCATCTTCACCCGGGCGACTTCCTGGGCGCAGCGCGCGCGCTCGCTGATCAGCTCCAGGACCTTTTCGTCCAGGGCATCGATACGCAGGCGCAGCGCCTTGAGTTCTTGCTCAGACATCAGCCATGTTCCTTCTCGAACTCTGCCATGTAGGCGATCAACGCATTGACGGCGTTGATGTCGACGGCGTTGTAGATGGAGGCGCGCATGCCACCGACCGAACGGTGGCCCTTGAGGTTCAGCAGGCCACGTTCGTCGGCACCGGCCAGGAATGGTTTGTCGAGACGGTCATCGGCCAGGCGGAACGGCACGTTCATCCACGAGCGATCGGTCTTGTTGATCGGGTTGCTATAGAGGCCGCTGGCGTCGATGAAGTCATACAACGTGCGCTGCTTCACTTCGTTGAGCTTGCCGATGGCTTCGACACCGCCCTGCTCTTTCAGCCATTCGAACACCAGGCCCGACAGGTACCAGGCCAAGGTCGGCGGGGTGTTGTACATCGAGCCGTTGTCGGCCGCGACCTTGTAGTTGAGCATGGTCGGGCACAGGGAGCGGGCACGCCCCAGCAGGTCCTCACGAATGATGCTGACCAGGATGCCGCTTGGGCCGATATTCTTCTGGGCACCCGCGTAGATCATGCCGAAACGGGAAATATCCACAGGGCGCGAGAGAATGTCCGAGGACATGTCGGCCACCAATGGCACGTCGCCCGTTTCCGGGATCCAGTTGAATTCCAGGCCACCGATGGTTTCGTTCGGTGCGTAGTGAACGTAGGCCGCGTCCTTGGACAGGTTCCACTCGTTCTGGCCGGGGATCGCGAAATAGTCGTAGGGCTTGGCGGTGGCGGCCACGTTGACGTGCCCGTAGCGCGAAGCTTCTTCGATGGCTTTCTGCGACCAGATGCCGGTATCGATGTAGTCGGCCTTGCCGCTTTCCGGCAGCAGGTTCAGCGGGATCTGAGCGAACTGCTGGCTCGCGCCGCCTTGCAGGAACAGCACCTTGTAGTTGGACGGGATGTTCAGCAGATCACGCAGGTCCTGCTCGGCCTTGGTGGCAATGGACACGAACTCATCGCTGCGATGGCTCATTTCCATGACCGACAGGCCCTTGCCGTGCCAGTCGAGAAGTTCACCCTGGGCACGCTTCAGGACCGCTTCAGGAAGCGCCGCCGGGCCGGCACAGAAGTTATAGGCTCTCTTGCTCACATCCAATCTCGCTCTGATCTGGTGGTCACTTAAATCTTGTGTTCTGCACTGTGGGAGCGAGCTTGCTCGCGATAGCGATGTAACAGTCAACAGTGATGTTGAATGTCAGTCCGTCATCGCGAGCAAGCTCGCTCCCACAAAAGGCATCGTTCACTCCAGGTATGGATGAATCCGTGGCAAGGGAGCTTGCTCCCTCGCCACACTGAATCAAACGAACCTTAAGTGAGCAGCATTACCCCCACAGGGAAATGCGCAGTGTCGCAAATTTTCAAAAGGGACAAACAACAAGGGGGCGAATCTTCATCCGCCCCCTGCGTGTCCGCTTAGTCCTGCGGTTCTTCTTCGTCTGCGGCAGCGTCGAGCGGTTGGTCGCCGACAGCGTCGTCGACATCGGCACCGAGGGTGCCGTCGAACGCCACGCCTTCCTCGCCTTCCAACTCCTCGCCTTCAACCTCCGACGGCTCCTGGACCCGCTCAAGCCCAACCAGCGTTTCGTCGCTGGCCAGCTTGATCAGCGTCACGCCCTGGGTGTTACGACCCAGGCTCGACACTTCGGCGACTCGCGTGCGCACCAGGGTGCCCTGGTCGGAGATCAGCATGATCTCCTCGCCATCGAGCACCTGGACCGCACCGACCAGACGACCGTTACGCTCGTTGCTGACCATGGCGATCACGCCCTGGCCGCCACGCTTGTACTCTGGGAACTCGCTGATGGCCGTGCGCTTGCCATAACCACGGGCCGAAGCGGTGAGGATCTGGCTGCCTTCTTCCGGGATCAGCATGGAAATCAGCTTCTGGCCTTCCGGCAGGCGCATGCCGCGCACACCGCGAGCGGTACGGCCCATGGCACGAACGTCGGACTCCTTGAAGCGAGTGACCTTGCCGCCGTCGGAGAACAGCATGACTTCACGCTCGCCGTCGGTGATGGCGGCGGAGATCAGCACGTCACCTTCATCCAGCTCCAGGGCGATCAGACCGACGCTGCGCTGACGGCTGAAGGACTCCAGCGGGGTCTTCTTCACGGTTCCGTTGGCGGTGGCCATGAAGATGTAGTGACCCTCGGTATACTCCTCCACCGGCAACATGGTGGTGATGTATTCACCATCGTCCAGCGGCAACAGGTTGACCAGCGGACGGCCGCGAGCGGCACGGGATGCTTCCGGGATTTCGTAGGTCTTGAGCCAGTACACCTTGCCCTTGCTGGAGAACAGCAGCAGCGTGGTGTGGCTGTTGGCGACCAGCAGGTGAGCGATGTAGTCCTCGTCCTTGACGCCAGTCGCGGACTTGCCCTTGCCGCCGCGACGCTGGGCCTGGTAGGCGGCCAGCGGCTGGGTCTTGGCGTAGCCGCCGTGGGAAATGGTCACCACGCGCTCTTCTTCCGGGATCATGTCACCCAGGGTCAGGTCCAGGCGCGCATCGAGGATCTCGGTGCGGCGCACGTCGCCGTATTCGGCGCGGATCACTTCCAGTTCTTCGCGGATCACTTCCATCAGGCGCGTAGCGCTGTTGAGGATGCGGATCAGCTCGCCGATCTGGTTGAGGATTTCCTGGTACTCGGCCAGCAGCTTTTCGTGCTCAAGGCCGGTCAGGCGGTGCAGGCGCAGTTCCAGGATGGCTTGCGCCTGCTCCGGGGACAGGAAGTACTTGCCTTCGCGCAGGCCGTATTGCGGGTCGAGGTTCTCCGGGCGGCACGAATCGGCGCCAGCGCGCTCTACCATTGCCATCACCGCAGTGGACTCCCAAGGGGTGCTGATCAGCGCTTCCTTGGCTTCCGACGGAGTTGGCGAGGCCTTGATCAAGGCGATCACCGGGTCGATGTTCGACAGGGCAACAGCCTGGCCTTCGAGAATGTGACCACGCTCGCGAGCCTTGCGCAGTTCGAATACCGTGCGGCGGGTGACCACTTCGCGACGGTGACGCACGAAGGCTTCCAGCAGGTCCTTGAGGTTCAGAATCCGCGGACGGCCGTCGATCAGCGCAACGATGTTGATGCCGAACACGCTTTGCAGCTGGGTCTGGGCGTAGAGATTGTTGAGGATGACCTCAGGCACTTCGCCACGGCGCAGCTCGATCACGACACGCATGCCGTCCTTGTCGGACTCGTCACGCAGCTCGGTGATGCCTTCGAGCTTCTTCTCTTTCACCAGCTCGGCGATCTTCTCGATCAGGCGAGCCTTGTTCAGCTGGTACGGCAGTTCGGTGATGACGATCTGCTGGCGGCCGCCGACCTTGTCGATGTCTTCCACCGTCGAACGGGCGCGCATGTAAATGCGGCCACGGCCGGTGCGGTAGGCTTCGATGATGCCGGCGCGACCGTTGATGATCGCCGCGGTCGGGAAGTCCGGACCGGGGATGTATTGCATCAGCTCATCGACGGTCAGCTCGGGATTGTCGATAAGTGCCAGGCAACCGTCGATGACTTCACCGAGGTTGTGCGGCGGGATGTTGGTCGCCATGCCCACGGCGATACCGCTGGAGCCGTTGACGAGCAGGTTCGGGATACGGGTCGGCATGACCGCCGGAATCATTTCGGTGCCGTCGTAGTTCGGCACCCAGTCCACGGTTTCCTTGTGCAGGTCGGCCAGCAGCTCGTGGGCCAGCTTGGTCATGCGCACTTCGGTGTATCGCATGGCCGCGGCGTTGTCGCCGTCCACCGAACCGAAGTTGCCCTGGCCGTCTACCAGCAGGTAGCGCAAGGAGAAGGGTTGCGCCATACGAACGATGGTGTCGTACACGGCAGTGTCGCCGTGGGGGTGATACTTACCGATCACATCGCCGACGACACGGGCGGATTTCTTGTACGGCTTGTTGAAGTCGTTGCCCAGCTCGCTCATCGCGAACAGCACGCGCCGGTGCACGGGCTTCAAGCCATCGCGCGCATCCGGCAGCGCCCGCCCGACGATTACGCTCATTGCGTAGTCGAGGTAGGACTGTTTCAGCTCGTCTTCGATATTGACCGGGAGGATTTCTTTGGCCAGTTCGCCCATGAGAAGCCTGATTCCTTTTTCTGGTGAAACCTCGTCACATCCAGATGGGACGAACGAAGCTCGCCGCTGCAGAACAAATGCCGTGCAGCGACTTACGACAAATCAACGAGTTATGCCATGGATCTGCGCAGTAAAGGCCACCTCGCGAGGCAGCCCTGGAAACCGCCGGATGTTATCACAAGAGCCGCCACGCACCTATCCCCCAGATGCGCATGGTGCGTAGTTAGTTGACCGGTGACAGGCTGATATGGGACCAGAGGGGCTTAGAAGCGCTGTGGATAGAGATTCAGGGGCAAAATGCAAGGGATTTGTTGCCTTCAAGGGCCTCATCGCGAGCAAGCTCGCTCCCACAGGGATCTTTGCATGCTCGCGATGGCGGCAGGACAGACAGCGCCAACCATCAGTGCAACCGCTTGCGGCACATCAGTTGCGCCAGCTTCGCGGTGTCCGGGCGCTCGATGATGCCCTTTTCCGTGACGATGACGTCGATCAGGTCCGCCGGGGTGATATCGAAGACCGGGTTGAAGGCGCCCACCTGCGCGCCGAGCCTCCTGCCGCCCATTTCCAGCAGTTCGCGCCCGTCGCGCTCCTCCGCCGGGATGTCTTCACCGCTGGCCAGGCTCATGTCGATGATCGAGCTCGGCGCCACCACCATGAAGCGCACACCATGGTGCATGGCACAGACCGCCAACTGATAAGTGCCGATCTTGTTCGCCACGTCGCCATTGGCGGCGATGCAATCGGCACCGACGATCACCCATGTCACACCCTTGGTCTTCATGATATGGGCAGCGGCGGAATCGGCGTTGAGGGTCACCGGAATGCCTTCCCGGGCCAGTTCCCATGCCGTCAGGCGCGAGCCTTGCAGCCACGGCCGGGTTTCATCGGCATAGACGCATTCCACCATGCCTTCGATATACGCACCTCGAATAACCCCCAAGGCCGTGCCAAAACCGCCGGAGGCCAGGGCGCCGGTGTTGCCATGGGTGAGAATGGCCTGGGCGTTGCCCTGGTGCTTGCGGATCAGGTCGACCCCCAACTGGGCCATGGTCAGGTTGGCTTCGCGATCGCTCACGTGGATCGCGATGGCTTCAGCCTCGAGTACCGCCAGCGGCTCGGCATGCTCTTTCAAGCGCCCCAGCCGGTCGCGCATTCGATCCAGCGCCCAGAAAAGATTCGCCGCCGTCGGTCGGGCCGCGGTCAGCAAGGCAAAATCGGCCTCCAGGGCCGCTTGCCAATCGCCACCTTCGGCCATCCTGGCCCGCGCCGCCAGCACCACGCCATACGCCGCACTGATGCCGATGACCGGCGCACCGCGCACGGCCATCGAACCAATGGCCTCGGCCACATCGGCGACACGGGTGCAGGCGATCCAGCTTTCCTCGAACGGCAAGCTACGCTGGTCCAGCAGGTACAGGACGCCATCACGCCAATCGATGGCCTTCACCTTCTCCGCAGCCAATAGTCGATCGCGCATCCTTCACCCCGTACTCATGAACAAAAGCCGCCGATTATAGCGATCCCTCCGCGAAGACGCTCGGGTATACTTCGCCATCCTTTATACCCCATGGAACCGTTCCACGATGCCCAAGCCTGCCGTTGCGCTCGACTTATTATTGCTGCCGACCTGGTTGGTACCTGTCGAACCCGCCGGTGTAGTGCTCAAGGACCATGGCCTGGGCATTCGCGACGGCTGCATCGTGTTCATCGGTCCACGGGTAGAAGCCCTCAAGTGTGACGCCACCGAGGTCCGTGAACTGCCCGGCATGCTGCTCAGCCCCGGCCTGATCAACGCCCACGGCCACGCAGCCATGACCTTGTTTCGCGGCCTGGCCGACGACCTGCCCTTGATGACCTGGCTGGAACAGCACATCTGGCCGGCTGAAGCCAAATGGGTCGATGAAGATTTCGTCCGTGATGGCACCGACCTGGCAATCGCCGAGCAGATCAAGGGTGGCATCACCTGCTTCTCCGACATGTATTTCTACCCCAAGATCGCCAGCGAGTGCGTCCACGACAGCGGTATTCGCGCGCAAATCGCCATTCCGATCCTCGACTTTCCGATCCCCGGTGCCGCCAGCGCCGACGACGCCATTCGTCAGGGCATCGAATTGTTTGGCGACCTCAAGCACCACCCGCGGATCAAAGTCGCATTCGGCCCGCATGCGCCCTACACGGTGGGCGACGAGAACCTGGAGAAAATCCGCGTGATCGCCGAGGAACTGGACGCGGCCATTCATATGCATGTTCACGAAACCGCCTTCGAAGTGCAGCAGGCTGTGGATAACACCGCTGAGCGGCCAATGGCTCGCCTGGAACGCCTTGGCCTGCTGGGGCCACGCTTCCAGGCCGTGCACATGACTCAGATCAGCGACGAGGACCAGGCCCTGCTGGTAGAAAACAATTGCAGCGTGATCCATTGCCCGGAATCGAACCTGAAGCTGGCCAGCGGTTTCTGCCCGGTGGAGCGCCTGTGGCAAGCCGGCGTCAATGTCGCCCTCGGCACCGACGGTGCGGCGAGCAACAACGACCTGGACCTGCTCGGCGAAACCCGCACCGCCGCCCTGCTGGCCAAGGCCGTCGCCGGTTCGGCCACGGCCTTGGATGCCCATCGGGCGCTGCGCATGGCCACGCTCAACGGTGCCCGGGCGCTGGGCATCGAAGCGACCGTCGGCTCCCTGGAGGTCGGCAAGGCCGCCGACCTGGTGGCCTTCGATCTGTCAGGCCTGGCCCAACAGCCGATCTACGACCCGGTGTCGCAACTGATTTACGCCACCAGCCGCGATTGCGTCAAACACCTGTGGGTAGGCGGCAAGCCGTTACTGGAGGATGGCCGGCTGACCCGCATGGACGAAGCGACACTGATCGCCACGGCCCAGGCCTGGGGTCGGCGCATCAGCGGCCACAACGAATGACCACGCCCCTGGAGCCGCGGCTCGGGGCATCTGATTTTTCAAGCTTTTCGAGGATCTGCACATGAGCAACGTCGACCACGCCGAAATCGCCAAGTTCGAAGCCCTGGCCCATCGCTGGTGGGACCGTGAAAGCGAATTCAAACCGCTGCACGACATCAACCCGCTGCGGGTCAACTGGATTGACGAACGGGTCAACCTGGCCGGCAAGAAGGTCCTCGACGTCGGTTGCGGCGGCGGCATCCTCAGCGAAGCCATGGCCCAGCGTGGGGCGACGGTGATGGGCATCGACATGGGCGAAGCGCCGCTGGCGGTGGCGCAACTGCATCAATTGGAGTCCGGCGTCAGCGTGGAATACCGGCAGATCACCGCCGAAGCCCTGGCCGAAGAAATGCCCGGCCAATTCGATGTGGTCACCTGCCTGGAAATGCTCGAACACGTGCCGGATCCGTCCTCGGTCATCCGCGCCTGCTTCCGCATGGTCAAGCCGGGCGGCCAGGTGTTCTTCTCCACCATCAACCGCAACCCGAAGGCCTACCTGTTCGCCATCATCGGCGCCGAGTACATCATGAAGCTGTTGCCACGGGGCACTCACGACTTCAAGAAATTCATCCGCCCCTCCGAACTGGGCGCCTGGAGCCGCGCGGCCGGGCTGACGGTCAAGGACATCATCGGCCTGACCTACAACCCATTGACCAAGCACTACAAGCTGGCCGCCGACGTTGACGTCAACTACATGATCCAGACCCTGCGCGAGGAGTAAGGCGATGCGTCTCAAAGCGGTTCTCTTCGACATGGACGGCACGCTGCTCGACACCGCGCCGGACTTCATCGCCATCTGCCAGGCCATGCGCGCCGACCGTGGCTTGCCACCGATGAACACCCAGTACATTCGCGACGAGATTTCCGGCGGCGCCCGGGCGATGGTCGCGGTGACCTTTTCCATGGACCCGGAATCACCAGGGTTCGAGGAGCTGCGCCAGGAGTTCCTCGACCGTTACCTCAAAGGTTGTGCGGTCCACAGCCACCTGTTCGACGGCATGGCCGAAGTGCTGGCCGATATCGAAGCGGCCAACCTGATCTGGGGCGTGGTCACCAACAAGCCAGTGCGTTTCGCCGAACCGATCATGCAGCAACTGGGCCTGGCCGAGCGTTCGAAAGTGCTGATCTGCCCTGACCACGTGAAAAACAGCAAACCGGACCCGGAACCGCTGACCCTGGCCTGCAAGATGCTCGACCTGGATCCGGCCAGCGTGCTGTTCGTGGGCGATGACCTGCGGGACATCGAGTCCGGCCGCAGTGCCGGCACCAAGACCTGCGCAGTGACCTACGGCTACATCCACCCGGACGACAACCCGAATCATTGGGGCGCGGATGTCGTGATCGACCACCCTTCGGCACTACGTGAAGTGCTGGATAACGCGTTGTGCAGTTGCTGATGTGACGGTCTTGTGATGAAGGGATTTATGTGGGAGCAAGGCTTGCCCGCGATGAAGGCGATGCGGTCGTTCAGGAATCGAGGTGCCTGTTTCGCGAGCAAGCTTTGCTCCCACAGCCTGCTCCCAACAGCGGGGCTCAATCCCCTCGCCACTACAGCTTCTGCCAACAGATTGATTTGTTGAGGTTTTTTTATGTTTGATTATTCCGCCCGTCCCGACCTGCTCAATGGCCGGGTGATCCTGGTCACCGGCGCTGGTCGCGGGATCGGTGCCGCAGCGGCGAAAACCTACGCCGCCCACGGTGCCACCGTACTGCTGCTGGGCAAGACCGAAGCCAACCTGACCCAGGTCTACGATGAAATCGAAGCGGCCGGTCATCCGCAGCCAGCGGTGATCCCGTTCAACCTCGAAACCGCACTGCCTCATCAGTACGATGAACTGGCGGCGATGATCGAAACCGAATTCGGTCATCTGGACGGCTTGCTGCACAACGCCTCGATCATCGGCCCACGCACCCCACTGGAACAATTGTCCGGTGAGAACTTCATGCGGGTGATGCACGTCAACGTCAACGCGATGTTCATGCTCACCAGCACCTTGCTGCCGCTGCTCAAGCTGTCCAAGGATGCGTCCGTGGTGTTCACCTCCAGCAGCGTCGGCCGCAAGGGCCGAGCCTACTGGGGCGCCTATGGCGTGTCCAAGTTCGCCACCGAGGGGCTGATGCAGACCCTGGCGGACGAAGTCGATACCGTCGCCGCCGTGCGCGCCAACAGCATCAACCCCGGCGCCACCCGCACCAGCATGCGTGCCCAGGCCTATCCGGGAGAAAACCCACTCAACAATCCGACGCCCGAGGCGATCATGCCGGTCTACCTGTACCTCATGGGCCCGGACAGCACCGGCGTCAACGGACAGGCGTTCAACGCACAATAATGAAGCCGGCATCGCGACGATTTACCGTCGCGATGCCGGCCCGGTCGACGCCAAACCAAGCGAACCGCCAAGTCCACGTCGCCCCTGCTTTCGCGACTCGCTATCAATTCATTGATTCCTAATCGGTTTTTACGGAAGTGAACCGAATGGCACGACTTTCGCTCTAACCTCTTCAAACATGCCATGTTCGGCAGGTAATGGACGGTGAGACGAGACTTATGCCTGCCATGGAAGCGGACTAAACTCAAATCAGTTGTCCTACGGGACTGAAGGACCAGTACGACGTGCAGCCCAAAGCCGCCGCACCCAACCTGCGGGACAGATTTAGCTTAGGGGCTAACGCCAAATGAAAACGCCCAACCAGATCAACGCGTTCGACTTCGACAGCGCCAAATTGCAGCGTTTGGGCCTGTCCCAGCCATCGCCGCTCCCTGCACGCTCCGTCAGTCTGTCGCAATTGCGCCAGCAACTGAGCCAGCAACTACAGACCAGCCTGGAGCCGCAGCGGATCCTGGGCCTGTTTTTCCGGGAAATCCAGCGACTGGTGCCCCTGGATGCGTTGGCTTATCAGCACAAGGCCAGTGACCTGCGCCTGGAGTTCGGGCAACGCGGGCATCACACCCTCAGCTACAACCTCAGCCATGAAGGCGAACATCTGGGTGAGCTGGTATTCCGTCGTAACCAACGTTTCTCCGAGGCGGAACAGAGCGACCTTGAATCCATCATGTCGACGCTGCTGTATCCACTGCGCAACGCGCTGCTCTACCGCGCCGCGACCCAAAGCGCCCTGCGCGATCCGCTGACCGGGACCGGCAACCGCATCGCCATGGACCAGACCCTGATGCGGGAAATCGATATGGCCAAGCGTCATTCGCAACCCTTGTCGGTACTGATGCTCGATATCGATCATTTCAAGCGCATCAACGACAACCATGGTCACGGCGTTGGCGACGACGTGCTCAAGGCCGTGGCCGAGTCGATCAAGGGCCAACTGCGCAATGTGGACATGGTTTTCAGGTTCGGTGGTGAAGAATTTCTCATCCTGCTGGCCAATACCAGCCGGGATGCCGCGGCGATGGTCGGTGAACGACTGCGTTATGCCGCCCAGACCCAGGATTACTTCGCCGCAGGCACAAGGATCGAGCTGACGGTCAGCCTGGGGTGCGCCACCCTGCTACCGGGGGAATCCTCGGAAAGCCTGCTGCGCAGGGCCGACAGCGCGCTGTACGTAGCCAAGCGCGAAGGCCGCAACCGACTGGCGATGGCCGGCTGAAAACAATTGTGGGAGCGAGCTTGCTCGCGATGACGGCAGCACATCCAACATCTGCGCGAGCTGACCCACCGCCATCGCGAGCAAGCTCGCTCCCACAGGGATTTGGGGTGGACCTGAAGCCAGCGCTCATCCGAAACAACTGTGGGAGCGAGCTTGCTCGCGATAGCGGCCTGGCAGTCAACCTCCCCGTCGACTGTCAGGCCTCTTCGCGAGCAGGCTCGCTCCCACAGGTTGTGGCTATCTGTAGCGGTAGTAATCAGCTCCCGGCCAGTGCCAGACGCTCACGGGTAGATGCCGCCCTGCTGGCAGGCTCCGCCTGTTCCAGTTGCATGCAACGCTCCAGGAACAAGTACATGTAGTCATAGCTCTTGCACACGGCCTGGCGCAGCTCCGTTTGCAGGGCCTTGCTCGGATTCATCCCTGCCAGCGTACAGATGATTTCCAGGGCTTCCCAAGGATGGGCATCGTCGTACTGGGCATGCATCTTCAGCCACTTCATGGCCCGCTTGCGGTCTTCCTCGGCGAAGGCGGCCGCATAGACACCGTTGGAACACACCAGCGCCGACCACTCTCCCGTGGCGCCCTCGATGGCGTAGTTGGTCGCGGCGATGGCCACGATCAACGAGTCCGAGGAACTGGTGTGCCAGCACCAGTGGCTCAAGGCATGAAGCTCAGGCGGTACCTGCTGGGCTTGCAGGTCTTCCAGGGTCACGCCATGGGCGGCGCTCCAGTTGACCCAGTAGTCGGCATGGTTGAGTTCGACACGAATGTTGCGCATCAGCCAGCGACGCGCCATGTCCTCGCCGGGGTGGCGGGCAAAGCGGGTCTTGGTGAGGTTTTGTGCCATGTATAAAGCGAACTGCTCGACGACCGGCCAACCACCTATGAGGTAGTGGCGCATGGTCTTGGCGCTGAGCTTATTGTCGCGCATGCGCTGATACAGTTCGTGTTCGACAACCCGGCGCTTGCTCTCGCTGCAATCGGTAATGAGCTGCTGTGCCCATTTCGGATAGCTTGTGGCGTCCATGAGCGGGCCTGTTCGGTTGAATGTGTCGATCACTGTCGGGCTCCTTTTGATTGTGATTTTCTCGGATCAACAAGAGGTTCAGCGGAACGTGCCGGGGGCCTTGAATAACAGCGGCTGGGGCCGGGCCGGCCGACATTGCAACGTGTCGCAGGTAAACAATTGCGGGCGTTCGATCACATACCCCTGAGCGTAGTCCACCCCTATCTCCAGCAATGCCTGCTCGATCTGGGCGGTTTCAACAAACTCGGCAATCGTGCGCTTACCCATGACGTGACCGATGTGATTGATCACTTCGACCATTGCACGGTTAATCGGGTCGTCCAGCATATCCTTTACGAAACTCCCGTCGATCTTCAAGAAGTCTACAGGTAAATGTTTCAGGTAAGCGAATGAAGACATTCCGGCGCAAAAGTCATCCAGCGAGAAATAGCAGCCCAAGCTCTTGAGTTCATTGATAAAGCGGATCGCACTGCCCAGATTCGAAATAGCGCTGGTCTCTGTAATTTCAAAACAAATCATTTCCGGGGGAATCGAGTAAGCCGCGAACTGTTTACGCAGGAAGTCGAGGAACGCCTGATCTCCGATAGTTGTGCCTGACAGATTAATCGCACACATCGCCATGGGCCCCTGCCGCGATTCATTCAGGCACTGGCGGATGATCTTGAAGACATTCTCCACCACCCAACGGTCCAGGGACGTCATCAGCCCGTAGCGTTCCGCCGCGGGAATGAAGCTGTCCGGCAGGATCATCCGCCCGGCTTCGTCATGCAGGCGCAACAGGATTTCAATGTGCCCGCCACCATGATCGCCCGGCCCCAGCGCGGCGATTTCCTGGGCGTACAGACAAAAGCGGTTTTCCTCCAGGGCCATGTGCAAGCGCTGGACCCAGGCCATCTCGCCAAAGCGCAGGGACAACTCCGAGTCGTCGGCGTGATAGACCTGAACCCGGTTGCGTCCTTTTTCCTTGGCCATGTAACAGGCCATGTCGGCGGCCCGCAGAGAAGCCTCCAGGGTCGTCGGGGTCTGGGCGATATGCACCAGGCCGATACTCACGGTGGTCACGAACGGCCGGCCCTTCCAGACAAAATGCAGGTTCTGCACGGTCTGGCGCAGCCCTTCGGCGATCTTTTCCGCCGCCTCCGGTGAACAGTTCTCCAGCAAGATCCCGAACTCATCGCCACCCAGCCGGGCCAGGGTGTCATTTTCCCGCAACCCTGACTGCAGCAAGGCGCAGATATGCCGCAACAATTCGTCACCCGCCGCATGACCGCAGGTGTCGTTGACCAGCTTGAACTGATCCAGGTCGAGAAACATCAAGGCATGGCGCCCGATCTGGCGAGTGAGGTTGTGCAAGGCCTGCTCGAGGCGATACTCGAACTCCCGGCGGTTGGCCAGGCCAGTCAGGGCGTCATGGGTGGCTTGCCATGACAGGTTGGCGATGTATTGCCGCTCCTGGGTCATGTCATGCAGCACCAGCACGGCGCCACTGACCTTGCCCGCATGGCGGATCGGCGCGCCCACCAGGGTGACCGACACGGTGCTGCCATCCAGGCGCTGGATCAGTTTCGAATGTTCACTGGCGCCGCTGAGCCGACCGCTGAGGATGTGCTCGATCAGGGTCAGTCCTTCGGTCTGGGCATTGTCATCGAGCAAATTGAACAGCGCGGCCAGGGGCAACCCCGTGGCGTGTTCCGCTTTCCAATGGGTCATCGCTTCGGCGGCGGGGTTCATGTAGGCGATGGCCCCCTCCACGTCGGTGGTGATCACCCCATCACCGATGGATTGCAGAGTGATCTGTGCCCGCTCTTTCTCCATCTGCAGCGCATTGGCGAACACCTGCCGCTGGGCCAACAGTTTATGGGTACGCAACAACGCCAGGACGATCAACCCCAGGGCTGTGGCGAAATTGGTCACCAGCAAGAGCCGCAGAATGAAACGCGAGCCCTCGCCCAACGCGTCGCTGAACGCCTTGGCAGCCGGAGTGACGGAATCGTTGATCGCAAAGATCTGGGCCTTCCAGCCGCGAATATCCACCTCTGACGCCTGGCCCGCAGCAATGCTGCTGTGCATCTGCCGGGCGACGTTATCCAGTTCGGTCAGGTAGCCATCGCCCACCGTCCAGAGATCGATGGCTTCTTCCAGGTAACTGAAGTGACGGAAATTCAGATAAAGCCAGATCAGGCTGGACACATCGTCCGGGTGATTGCCGCCCTTGAGGATGCCGGCCCGTGCCGCTTCCAGGTTCGGCGGTTCGCGGTCCAGCGCTACCCGCAGCTCATGACCGCCCTCGGGCACGGCGATGGCTTGCTGGTATTTGCGGAAAATCACCTCGTCGCGGCTGTCGGCGTAGAGGTTGAGGTAATAGATGGCGTCTTTCTGGCCCTTGGACCAGAGGCTCTCCCCCGCTACATAGCCGCGAACCGCGGACAGCACGTAAAGGCTGACACCGCCAAGCAATGCCTGAAATAGCACAACGGCAATGAAGGGCCAGACGATGCCCAGCAGCCGTGGTGTTCCGAGAGTCTGCTTTTGCTTCATGAGGTCCCTTGCACAGGTACTGCCGGACGAACACCCGCCAGAATTCCGCTCCTGACTCAACAGCCTAGGCTAGTTTTCGACCCATCGAATGAATGGATGAAGAGATCTTTGCGTGGAATTTGGAAGAATCGGCGTGTTTGCCTGTTTTTTTCCGATACTAAGCACAGAAAACGGCGGGAAACTCAAGGCTGTTGTATCTGTTGCAAATGGCCATAGAGTCGAGCGTAGAGACCCCCGTCGGCAATCAACTGCAAATGGTCGCCGTCTTCGGCGACTTGCCCACCGTCGAACACCAATACCCGATCAGCCTGCTTAACCGCCGAAAGCCGGTGGGCGATGATCAACGTGGTGCGTGCGCTCAAAAAACGCGCCAGTGCCTGGTGAAGGTTGTACTCGGTGGCCGCGTCCAATGCCGAGGTGGCTTCGTCGAGAATCACCACCCGAGGATCGGCCAGTACCATGCGGGCGATGGCCAGCCGTTGGCGCTGCCCGCCCGACAGCCGAACCCCGGAACGCCCGACTACGCTTTCCAGGCCCTGGGGCAGCGCCCGGACCGTGGCGTCGAGCTGGGCGATTTCCAGTGCCCGCCAGCAGTCGTCGTCGCTGCACACACGGCCCATGGCAAGGTTGGCCCGTACCGTGTCGTTGAACAGCGCCGGATGTTGCAACACCACTGCAACATTCTCCCGAATGGTTTCCAGACCGATCTCCTGCTGCGTGGCGCCGCCGAAACGAATACTGCCCGACTGTGGCGTGTACAACCCCAGCAGCAATTGCACCAAGGTGCTCTTGCCGCCGCCACTGGCCCCGACGATGGCGACTTTCTCGCCCGGCGAAATGGACAGGTTCAACTGGTCGAGCACCAGCTCCTCGCCGTAACCGAAACTCAACCCCTGGATTTCGATGCCCACGGTGTCACGGCCCTTGAACGGATCGACGCCCCCCTTGTACTGGGGCTCGTCGGCCCGGGCCAGCAGTTCGTTGATCCGGTTCAAGGCGCCGCCGGCCGCGTAATAGGCGTATTGCAGGTTCAACAGCTGCTCGACCGGGCCGATCATGAACCAGAGGTAGCTGAACACCGCCAGCATCTGGCCGATGGACAGGTCGGAAAACACCACGGTGAGCATGGCCGCCGCGCGAAAAATATCGATGCCGAACTGGAACAACAAACCACTGGCGCGGTTCGAGGCGTCGGTTTTCCACTGCGAATTCACGGCGTAATCGCGGACCTCCTTGGCACGCATCCCCAATCGGCCAAGGAAATAACCCTGGCGGTTACCGGCGCGCACTTCCTGGATGGCATCCAGGGTTTCGGTCAAGGCCTGGGTGAAGCGCGAGGTGCTGTCGTTCTCCAGTTTCTTGAGGTGTTTGACCCGCTTGCCCAGTTGCACCGTGGCGTAGATCACCAGCGGGTTGAACAGCAGGATCAGCAGCGCCAGTTCCCAGTGCATCCACACCAGGATCCCGGCGGTGCCCACCAGGGTCAGCATCGCCACCAGGAAACGGCTGAGGGTCTCGCCGATGAATTTGTCGAGGGTGTCCAGGTCGGTGACCAGGTGGGCCGCCACGGTGCCACTGCCCAGGCTTTCGTACTCGCCCAAGGAGATTCGTTTGAGGCGTTCGATCAAGCGGATGCGAATGCGATAGACAATGTCCTTGGCCAGCCTGGCGAACAGGCGCGCCTGCACCACGTTGAACAGCAAGGCACCACAGCGCAGGGTCAGGGTCGCCAGCAACATCAGCCCGATATAGCCCGCCGCGCTCTGCCACGCCGCTGGCAAGGCATGGTTCATGACTTTCAGGGCCGCATCGCCGTGGCCCAGCAGGACCTCGTCCACCAGCAATGGCAACAGCAACGGAATCGGCACGCTGCACAGCGTCGCCAGCAAGGCCACGCCGTTGGCGATCCACAGGGCTTTTTTATGCTTGAGGGCCAGGCGACGGATCTCCGCCCAGCTCAACCGGTCGATGCGCTGCGAGGTCGATGGGGCTGACGGCCGCTCAGGCACAGGTCGCGCGCTCCAGCCAGCGGCCAAGCAAAGGCGACAACTGGCTCAGGGGCTGGTAACCGTTGGTCAGCAAGGCCAACTGGCCGTCACGCTCTGCCAGTAGCGTGGGAAACCCGGCAATGCCCAAATCCTGGACCCAGGTGAAATCCGCCGCGGTGGCCGCATGTTGGTCGGCGCGGTCGAAGGCCGCGGCGAATTCGATGCGTGGCAGCCCGGCCTGCTCGGCCAGCTCCACCAGCACGCTGGCGTGGGTGACGTCACGGCCTTCTACATAAAAGGCCTGTTGGATCAGCTTCAACAGCGTCCAGGCCAGGTCCGGGGCCAGGCTGCGGGCCGTCACCACTGCCCGGCAGGCGGGCTCGGTGTCGTAGACGAAACCGTCCGGCAACGCGCCTTCAAGCTTGAAGGGCTGGCCGGTGGCCTGGGTCACGGCCTGCCAGTGCTCAAGAATGTAGCGCCGGGTGGTTGGCTCCAGCGCCGAACCGCTGCCGGTGCGCAAACCGCCCACCACCAGGTGCAACGCCACACCCGCGGCGTGCGCCTGCTCGACCAACGCCTCGGCCACCGGTGCAAAGCCCCAGCACCAGGAACACATCGGGTCCATCACATAGAGCAGGCGTGACGTCATGGTTCAAGCCTCGGAAGATGTTTGCTTGTAGTTGTAGCCGATCGGGTGCGGCATGTTGCGCGCCTTGGCCAACTCGATCTGTTTCTGCCGGTCGATGGCGCTGCGGCGGGTTTTCTCGCTCAGCTTATCCCAGCAATGCGGGCAACTGATGCCAGGCACATAGTGCTCCGAAGCGCGGTCTTCTACGCTCACCGGGGTACGACAAGCGTGACATTGATCGTAGTCCCCTTCGCTGAGGTCGTGGCGAACGGTCACGCGGTTATCGAACACGAAGCAGTCGCCGCGCCACTTGGTTTCTTCCTGAGGAACCTCTTCGAGGTATTTCAGGATGCCGCCCTTGAGGTGATAGACCTCGTCGAACCCCTGGCCAAGCATGTAGCTGGAGGCTTTTTCACAGCGAATGCCACCGGTGCAGAACATCGCGACTTTCTTGTGCCTGGCCGGGTCGAAGTGGGCCTTGATGTACTCGGGGAACTCGCGAAAGCTGGTGGTCTTGGGGTCGATGGCGCCTTCGAAGGTGCCGATGGACACTTCATAATCGTTGCGAGTGTCAATCAGCAGCACTTCCGGATCGCTGATCAGCGCGTTCCAGTCCCGCGGTTCGACGTAGGTGCCAACTTGCTTGTTCGGGTCCACGCCTTCGACGCCAAGGGTGACGATCTCTTTCTTGAGCTTGACCTTGGTGCGATAGAACGGCTGCTCATCGCAATACGACTCTTTATGGTCGATGTCGATCATGCGCGGATCGTTCTTGAGCCAGGCCAGCAGGCCGTCGATGCCTTCACGGGTGCCGGAGACCGTGCCGTTGATGCCTTCTTCGGCGATCAGCAACGTGCCTTTGATACCGTTGTCGAGCATGGCCTTGAGCAAGGGCTCACGCAGCTCGACGTAATCTTCCAGGGTGACGAACTTATACAGTGCCGCCACGACAATGGGTTGTGTCATGGGTGTTTCTCCAGGTGGCTACCCTCGTAAAGGGTGAACCGGATGCGAAAAAAAACGCGCCGGGTGAGCGGCGCGTTGGGGATTCTAACAAAAACCGGTGGGTTACAGGACTGCGATTCGAAGGCCTTCCTGTGGCGAGGGGATTTATCCACGCTGGGTTAAGCCAGCTGCAGGCAATCAGCCTGATACATCTGGGTGACGGCTTTCAGGGCCGCTTCGCAGCCCAACGGGGATAAATCCCCTCGCCACCGATAAAACCCTCACCAGCAGCAGTGCCCCTCAGCAAATCAGTGCTTGCTGCCACCGGCACAGGTCGGCGAAGCCGGGGCCGCATCGATCCGGGCCCATTCCTCGGGGGTGTAGGTGTGCAGCGCCAACGCATGGAATTCGCCCATCAGCTCGCCCAGCGTGCCATAGACCTTCTGGTGACGCTTGACGCGATTGAGCCCTTCGAACTGCTGGCTGACCACCACGGCCTTGAAGTGGGTCTGCAGGCCCCGGCTGTGCATGTGGCTCTCATCCAGCACTTGCAGATGCTCGGGCTGCAACAGCCCTAGCGTTGATTCGATGCGTTGTTGCATGCTCATACCGGGCTCCGCTTACGGCTTTTTCTTGGCTGGAGCGGCTTTTGGCTCGAGCTCGGCCGTCATGTCGGCCAGCAGCTTGTTGACCACCGGCACCGCGCTTTCAAGCTTGGCCTGGGTCAGTTGGGCCGATTGCTGGGTCAACTGTGGCATTTTTTCCAGGACTTTCTTGCCCAATGGCGACTGGTAGAAAGCGACCAGGTCCTTGAGCTCCGATTCGTTGAAGTTGCTGGTGTAGAGCTTGACCATGTCCGGCTTGAGCTTGTTCCAGCCGATGGCTTGGTCCAGCGCGGCATTGGCCTTGGCCTGGTAGGTTTCCAGGGTGGCTTTCTTCGACTCGGGGGCCTTGGTCTGTTCAAAGCGCTGGGCGAACATCTGCTGCACTTGCATGTACACCGGAGTGCCCAGTTTGTCAGCGTGCGCCAGGGTCAGGAACGCTTCGGCGCTGGCGTTGTGGCTGGCGGTATCGGCGAAAACAGGGCCGCTGGCACACACCAGAGCAACTGCGGTACAGATGGCACGAAGACGGGTCATCGAGTTTCCTTTCATTACAGGCGAGGTAAAACCCCAAGGGCGACCATTCTGCGCCTAAAAAACGCCGGGGCTCAACCCCGATGGTTGTTGGGTCCGATTGACGGGCCGAAGCCAGCGTTGCTGGATCGAGGGATGATTGAGGGAACCGGAGCCGCCCATCTGGGCCTAAACTGCGCATTCAGCCTTTAAGGAGTTTGACCCGATGAGCCGTATCGAAACCGACAGCCTTGGCCAGGTTGAAGTCCCGGACGACGCCTACTGGGGCGCGCAGACGCAGCGCTCCATGATCAACTTCGCCATTGGCAACGAACGCATGCCGCTGTCGGTGTTGCACGCCCTGGCGCTGATCAAGAAAGCCGCCGCAAGGGTCAACGACCGCAACGGAGACCTGCCCGCCGACATCGCCCGCTTGATCGAACAGGCCGCCGACGAAGTGTTGGCCGGCCAGCATGACGATCAGTTCCCGCTAGTGGTCTGGCAGACCGGCAGCGGGACCCAGAGCAACATGAACGTCAACGAAGTGATCGCCGGACGCGCCAACGAACTGGCTGGCAACCCCCGTGGCGGCAAGAGCCCGGTGCACCCCAATGATCATGTCAACCGTTCGCAGAGTTCCAACGACTGCTTCCCCACCGCCATGCACATCGCCGCCGCCCAGGCCGTCCATCAGCAATTGCTGCCGGCCATCGGCGAGCTGTCCGGCGGTCTCGCGGAACTGGCCGCACGCCACATGAAGTTGGTCAAGACCGGCCGCACCCACATGATGGATGCCACGCCGATCACCTTTGGCCAGGAACTGTCGGCGTTCATTGCCCAGCTCGATTACGCCGAACGGGCGATACGCGCCGCGCTACCGGCGGTCTGCGAATTGGCCCAGGGCGGCACGGCAGTGGGCACCGGGCTCAATTCACCCCATGGGTTCGGCGAAGCGATTGCCGCTGAACTGGCGGCGCTGTCGGGCCTACCGTTCGTCACCGCCCCCAACAAGTTTGCCGCGTTGGCCGGCCATGAACCCCTGACCTCGTTGTCCGGCGCACTGAAAACCCTCGCCGTGACCCTGATGAAAATCGCCAACGACCTGCGCCTGCTGAGCTCCGGGCCACGGGCCGGGTTCGCCGAGGTGAAATTGCCGGCCAACGAACCGGGCAGTTCCATCATGCCCGGCAAGGTCAACCCGACCCAGTGCGAAGCCTTGTCGATGCTGGCCTGCCAGGTCATGGGCAACGACGTGACCATCGGTTTCGCCGCCAGCCAGGGGCATTTGCAGTTGAACGTGTTCAAACCGGTGATCATCCATAACCTGCTGCAATCGATTCGCCTGTTGGCCGATGGCTGCAGCAACTTCCAGCAGCACTGCATCGCCGGGCTCGAGCCGGACGCCGAGCAGATGGCCGCGCACCTGGAACGTGGGTTGATGCTGGTGACCGCGCTGAACCCGCACATCGGCTACGACAAGTCAGCGGAAATCGCCAAGAAAGCCTACGGTGAAGGGCTGACCTTGCGCGAGGCGGCGTTGCAACTGGGGTACCTGACCGATGAAGAGTTCGATGCCTGGGTGAGGCCGGAGAATATGCTGGAAGCGGGTAGCCAGGGCTGAGTTTTGCGTTGATCGATTAGTGCGCTATCGCGAGCAAGCTCGCTCCCACAGGGGCAGCGTGAACCGCGATATTACATCCACTGAAGATCCACTTGTGGGAGCGAGCTTGCTCGCGATGAGGCCGGCAAGCTCGACATCATTGTAGCCTCACAAGCCGCTATCGCGAGCAAGCTCGCTCCCACGGCGGGCTAACGCCCGACAGCCAAACGCTCGCGCCGGGCCCTGAGCCCGGCGATCAGCGAGGGCCCCAAGGCAACCAGTGCCGAACCCAGTACCACCAGCACCGCCCCGCCATAGCCCAGCAGGTTGATCTGCTCGGCATGGACATAATCAGGCCACCACCAGGCCGCCATCGCCACTGCGGCGAAGGTCACCAGCGGCGTGATCGCCAGGGTCGCGCTGACCCGCGACGCTTCCCAATGGGCCAACGCTTCGGCAAACGCGCCATAGGCAATCAGGGTGTTGAGGCAGCAAGCGAGCAACAACCAGCCTTGCAATGGGCTTAATTGCAGCGCCTCCAACGGGTGCACCCAGGGTGTGAGCAGCAGCGCGCAGAACAGGTAGATCACCATCATCACCTGCAGCGAATTCCACACCGTCAACAATTGCTTCTGGCCCAGGGCATAGAACGTCCAGACCGTCGACGCCAGCAACACCATCAGCACCCCGGCGGTGTAGTCGCTCAGGGACGTCAGCAACTCGCCCAGGCGCTGGTTGAAAAACAGCGTGAAACCGATCAGCAGCACCAGCAGGCCGATGCCCTGCCCCACGCTGAACCGCTCCTTGAACACGAACAGGCTGGCGACCAGCAACATGATCGGCCCCATCTGCACCACCAGTTGCGCGGTGCCGGGGCTCAAGCGATTCAGGCCCATCAGGTACAGCACGTAGTTGCCCACCAGCCCGAGCACCGCCATCGCCACCAGCCAGCCGCCGCGAGGGCCGAGCACCTTGCGACTGGGCAGGCGCCGGGTGGCCGCCAAATAGATGAACAACAAACCGCCGGACACCAGCAAGCGAAACCAGGTCACGGTGACCGGGTCCATCACTTGCAGCACTTGCTTGAGCTTGATCGGCAGGATTCCCCAGAGCAGGGCGGTCAACAGGGCAAGGAACAAGCCGTAGACCCAGCGACCGGACGATATGTGCATGCAACCCTCGAAGCCCAAGACAAAGAATGCCCATTCTAGGCGTCTATCGCCCAGCAACACAGGAACAGTTGGGGATTATTTGAACCGGGTACGGATATGGCACATGGCCGCCTATCGGCTCGCCAAGCAGCCGTCAGCGTCAGCTCCTAAACTTCACTCAACCAGATTCCGCCGCCTCTTTTGGAGCCCCTCATGCTCGGCAAACGCGCCCAGGACCTCGCCCCTGCGATGGTCTTTCCCAGTGACCGGATTTGCCGGATAAACGGCGAATTTTACTTCAACACCCGGGAAGGCACCCAGGAAGGGCCGTTCGCCAGTCGCGAGGATGCGCTGCGGGAGGTGGAGGCGTATGTACAGCGAATGTTGCAACTGACGCAGGTCGCCAGCTAGCGCACCACTCTTTTGCTCCCGCTGGGCTCTGTAGGAGCTGGCGAAGCCTGCGATCTTTTGATCTTTCACTTGAGATTCAAGCGTCTGGGAAAAGATCGCAGCCTCGTTGCACTCGACAGCTCCTACGCAGTCCAGTCGCCACAAAAGCGCTGTACCATGCTTATCTCACCGCCTCGAACAACCCCGTAGCCCCCATTCCGCCGCCCACGCACATGGTCACGATGCCGTAACGCAGGTTGCGCCGTTGCAGCTCACGCACCAGATGCCCCACCTGTCGCGAACCGGTCATGCCGAACGGATGGCCAATGGAGATCGAGCCGCCGTTGACGTTGTATTTCCCTGGATCGATTTCCAGCCGGTCGCGGCTGTACAGGCACTGGGAAGCGAACGCCTCGTTGAGTTCCCACAGGTCGATATCGGCGATCTGCAAGCCCTTGGCCTTGAGCAGCTTGGGCACCGAAAACACCGGGCCAATGCCCATTTCGTCCGGCTCGCAACCGGCGACCGTAAAGCCGCGGAAAAACGCCTTGGGCTTGAGCCCCAGGGCTAGGGCCTTTTCCAGGCTCATCACCAAGGTCATCGAAGCCCCGTCGGACAACTGCGAGGAGTTGCCCGCCGTCACCGACCCGTCTTCGGCGAACACCGGCTTCAAGCCGGCCAGGCTTTCATAGGTGGTGTCGGGACGGTTGCAATCATCACGATCGACCACGCCATCGAGCATCTGCACGGCACCCGTGTTCTTGTCCTCGACCCGGTACTTGACCGCCATCGGGATGATTTCGTCATCGAACAACCCGGCCGCCTGGGCCTTGGCGGTGCGTTGCTGGCTCTGCAAGGCGTAGCGATCCTGCTCCTCGCGGCTGACCTGGTAACGACGGGCGACGATCTCGGCGGTCTGGCCCATGGGAAAATAAATCCCGGGCACCTGCTCCTTGAGCAGCGGGTTGATCAGGTTGTCGGTGTTGACGCTTTTCATCGTCAGGCTGATGGACTCCACTCCGCCGGCCACGATGATGTCGCTGCAACCGGAAGCGATCTGGTTGGCGGCGATAGCAATGGCTTGCAGGCCCGAAGAACAGAAACGGTTGAGGGTCATGCCGGCCGTGCCGATGCCCAATTTCGAGAGCACCGCCACATTGCGCCCGATGTTGTAGCCCTGGGCACCTTCATTGGACCCGGCCCCGACGATGCAGTCCTCGACACTGGCCGGGTCGATGTCGTTGCGCGCCAGCAAGGCATTGACGCAATGGGCCGCCATGTCATCCGGACGGGTCATGTTGAACTTGCCACGAAAGGACTTGGCCAGGCCGGTCCGTACGCTGTCGACGATCACCACTTCACGCATGGCTGTACCTCATTGTTGTAGTCGGTTGAGAGTGGATCGAGCATAGATCCACTGGATAACCGACCGCGACAATCATTCACCTCGCGTATGCGCGCCCATCGCCCTAGCGCTTCTTCTTGCGAGCCTGTTTCGCACTGCGTTCGAAAGCCGTCTCCAGCGCCTGGTTGAGGGTGCGCAACACCTTGACCCGCGCCCAGCGCTTGTCGTTGGCCTCCACCAAGGTCCAGGGGGCAATCTCGGTGCTGGTGCGGTCGACCATATCGCACACCGCGGCGCGGTAGGCCTCCCACTTGTCGCGGTTGCGCCAGTCATCCTCGGTGATCTTGAAGCGCTTGAACGGGATGTCCTCGCGCTCCTGGAAACGCTCCAGCTGGGTTTCCTTGTCGATGGCCAGCCAGAACTTGACCACCACCACGCCGGCATCGGCGAGCTGTTCCTCGAAGTCGTTGATTTCCCCGTAGGCCCGCAACCAGTCGGCCTGGCTGCAAAACCCTTCGACCCGCTCCACCAACACCCGGCCGTACCAGGAGCGGTCGAACATGGTGAACTTGCCGCGTGCGGGAATATGCCGCCAGAACCGCCACATGTAGGGGTGGGCGCGCTCTTCTTCCGTGGGCGCGGCAATGGGCACGATGCTGTATTGGCGCGGGTCCAGGGCCGCCGTGACCCGCCGGATCGCCCCGCCCTTGCCCGCCGCGTCATTGCCTTCGAACACCGCCACCAGGGCATGCTGGCGCATGCGTTTGTCCCGCAGCAGCCCGGCGAAGCGCGCCTGCTCGGTGATCAGTTGTTCTTCGTAGTCGGCCTTGTCCAGGCGCCGGGTCATGTCCAGGCTGTCGAGCAACGTGATCTGGCCATCCAACTCGGCCAGCGGCGCCACGCTGACCTTTTGCGGCTTGATCTTCGGCCGGTCCAGGGCCTGGCGCAAACCGTCGAGCAGGATCCGCCCGACGGTGAGGCTGCGATAACAGCTGTCCACGCCTTCGATCACATGCCACGGCGCGTAATCGCGACTGGTGCGGCGCAACACACGCTCGCCGTATTTGACGAACTTGTCATAGGTCTGGGACTGCTGCCAATCCAGCGGGCTGATGCGCCAACTGTGCAAGGGGTCATCCTTGAGCCCCTTGAGCCGGGCCTTCATCTGCTTCTTGGACAGGTGGAACCAGAACTTGAAGATCAGCGCGCCTTCGTCGCAGAGCATTTTTTCCAGGCGCTCGGCACCGGCGATCGCCTGGTCGAGCCGTGGGTCCTTGAATTCGCCATGGACCCGGCCTTGCAGCATCTGGCTGTACCAGTTGCCGAAGAAAATCCCCATGCGCCCCTTGGCCGGCAGCATCCGCCAATAACGCCACGCGGGAGGCCGCGCCAGTTCCTCGTCGGTCTGCTGGTCGAAGGTGCGCACTTCGATCAGCCGCGGGTCCATCCATTCATTGAGCAACTTCACCGTCTCGCCCTTGCCCGCACCTTCGATGCCGTTGATCAACACGATGACCGGAAACCGACCCTGCTGCTGCAACTCGAACTGCGCTTCCAGCAGTGCTTCACGCAGGGCCGGCACCTCGGCTTCAAAGGTGTCTTTATCGATGACGTGACCGATTTCAGCGGATTCAAACATGGACAGCTCCTTCCAAGGCTTGGGGCAAGACTAGCGGATTGGATGCGGCCCGTGTAGGAGCTGTGTAGGAGCTGTCGAGTGCAACGAGGCTGCGATCTTGTCCCAGTCAATTGAGTCTCGTGCGAAAGATCGCAGCCTCGTTGCACTCGCCAGCTCCTACGGATGCGTATGCACAGGAGCAATCGGTAATCGATCGGCTAGAATGGCTGCCTTGTTTCGACCGAGCCTGCCATGACGCCCGTACAGCACCACGCCCAACTCGACTGGGACGATCAGGGTCGCCCGCGTTCGCGGGTGTTCGACGACGTGTATTTCTCCGATCAGTCCGGGCTGGAAGAAACCCGTTACGTGTTCCTCGAGCAGAACAACCTGGCCGAGCGCTTTGCCGCGCTGCCCGCCGACGGGCGCCTGGTGATCGGCGAAACCGGCTTTGGCACCGGCTTGAACTTCCTCTGCGCCTGGCAGTTGTTCGAACAATGCGCACCGACCGGGGCGCGACTGCATTTCGTCAGCGTCGAGAAGTATCCATTGACCCCGCAGGACTTGTGTCGGGCCCTGGCCCTCTGGCCGCAGCTCGCCCTCCAGGCCGAGCAACTGCTTGGGCAATACGTGGCGATCCATCAGGGTTTCCAGCGCCTGGTCCTGGCCAATGGGCGGGTGACACTGACCCTGTTGATCGGCGACGCCCTGGAGCAGTTGCCGCAACTGGACGGGCAGATCGACGCTTGGTTTCTGGACGGTTTCGCACCGGCCCGGAACCCCGAGATGTGGACCGCCGAGCTGTTCGCCGAACTGGCCCGGCTCGCCGCACCCGGCGCCACCCTCAGCACCTTCACCAGCACCGGCTGGGTCCGGCGTTTGCTGAACGCGGCGGGCTTCAAGATGAAGCGCACGCCGGGCATCGGCCATAAGTGGGAAATCCTGCGCGGCGTGTTTCTTGGCTGGCCGGAGCAGACAGCGGCGCCATCCCCGGCAAAACCCTGGTACGCCCGCCCCGTGCCCCCCACTGGCGAGCGCCGGGCCCTGGTGATCGGGGGCGGCCTGGCCGGTTGTGCCAGCGCGGCGAGCCTCGCCGCCCGTGGCTGGCAGGTGACGCTGCTGGAGCGGCATGCCGGGTTGGCCGAGGAGGCCTCCGGCAACCCCCAGGGCGTGCTGTACCTCAAGTTGTCGGCCCACGGCACCGCGTTGTCGCAGATGATCCTCAGCGGCTTCGGCTACACCCGACGCGTGCTGGAGCAACTGCAACGCGGCGTTGACTGGGATGCCTGTGGCGTCTTGCAGTTGGCCTTCAACAGCAAGGAAGCCGAACGCCAGGCACAACTGGCCGAGGCATTCCCACCGGAGTTACTGCACACCCTGGATCAGTCCGAGGCCCAGGCCCGATCCGGCATCGGCCTGGCCTGTGGAGGCTTGTTTTATCCCGAGGGCGGCTGGGTGCATCCGCCGGCGTTGTGTCGCTGGCAAGCCTCGGGACCGGCGATCGATGTGCAACCCCATCATGACGTGCTACACCTGCGCCGCGTCGACGGCCAATGGCAGGCGTGGGACAGCGAACGCTGCCTGGCCAGTGCGCCGGTAGTGATCCTCGCCAGTGCTGCCGAGATCAAACGCTTCGAACCGGCTGCCGACTTGCCGCTCAAGCGCATTCGCGGGCAGATCACCTGTCTGCCGCAAACCCGTGGCAGCCAGAGCCTGGCGACGGTGGTCTGCGCCGAAGGTTATGTGGCGCCGCCGCGGCAGGGCGAACACACCCTGGGTGCCAGTTTCGATTTCAACAGCGACGACCTGACCCCCACCGCCGCCGAGCACGCCGGCAACCTGCGGATGCTCGAAGAAATCTCCCAAGATCTGGTGCAGCGCTTGAACGCCGCTACCTTGGACCCGGAGCACCTCCAAGGCCGCGTGGCGTTTCGTTGCACCAGCCCGGATTACCTGCCGATTGTCGGACCGTTGGCCGACCGCGAGGCCTTTACCGACGCCTATGCGGCCCTGGGCAAAGACGCCCGCCAAGTACCGGACGCCCCCTGCCCGTGGCTCGAGGGCCTGTACATCAACAGCGGCCACGGTTCCCGAGGCCTGATCACCGCGCCCCTGTCGGGCGAACTGATCGCCGCCTGGCTGGACAACGAACCACTGCCACTGCCTCGCAGCGTGGCCGAGGCCTGCCACCCGAACCGGTTTGCGTTACGGGCCTTGATTCGGGGCAAGGCTTAGCACCGACTTCTTAAGACTTCCCACACCCCCTGTGGGAGCGAGCTTGCTCGCGATAGCGTACGGTCAGTCAACTCAGCGACCAACTGATCCACCGCTATCGCGAG
This sequence comes from Pseudomonas sp. R151218B TE3479, assembly GCF_053629195.1. NCBI lineage: Bacteria > Pseudomonadati > Pseudomonadota > Gammaproteobacteria > Pseudomonadales > Pseudomonadaceae > Pseudomonas > Pseudomonas sp. R151218B TE3479. The sequence goes on along the minus strand of NZ_JBRJHV010000001.1, from coordinate 2,810,440 downwards.
CAAGCTCGCTCCCGCAAGGGCCGCGCAACATTCAACCCAACCCCGCCCGCCTGCTTATAACGCATCGATCTAAAACTCACAGCAATCCCTCCGGTCAGTTTCAGGGTACCTGCCCTTTTGGCGCGTGCTGCTTGACCCCTCCCCAACGGAAAAACCGGTAAGGACTTATGTGCGGATTAGCTGGAGAGTTACGTTTCGATCAACAACCTGCGGACCTTGCGGCCGTAGAGCGAATCACCCATCACCTGGCCCCTCGCGGCCCTGACGCGTGGGGTTTTCATAGCCAGGGGCCGATTGCCCTGGGCCATCGACGCCTGAAAATCATGGACCTGTCGGACGGCTCGGCCCAGCCGATGATCGACAATCAATTGGGCCTGTCCCTGGCCTTCAACGGTGCGATCTACAACTACCCGGAACTGCGCACCGAACTTGAAGCCCTGGGCTACACCTTCTACTCCGGTGGCGACACCGAAGTGCTGCTCAAGGGCTACCACGCCTGGGGCGAAGCACTGCTGCCCAAGCTCAACGGCATGTTCGCGTTCGCCATCTGGGAGCGCGATGCCAAGCGGCTGTTCATCGCCCGCGACCGCCTCGGCGTCAAGCCGCTGTACCTGTCGCGCACCGGCCAGCGTCTACGCTTCGCCTCGGCATTGCCGGCCCTGCTCAAAGGCGGCGACATCAACCCCATGCTCGACCCGGTGGCCCTCAACCATTATCTGAATTTCCACGCGGTGGTCCCGGCGCCACGCACCCTGCTGGCCGGTGTTGAAAAACTGCCGCCCGCTACTTGGATGCGGATCGAAGCCGACGGTACCACTGAGCAGAAAACCTGGTGGACCCTGCCCTACGGCCCTCGGGCCGATGAACAGCACCTGAACCTGGAAGACTGGACCGACCGTGTGCTCGACAGCACCCGTGAAGCCGTCGCCATTCGCCAGCGTGCCGCCGTGGATGTCGGCGTGCTGCTGTCCGGGGGCGTCGACTCAAGCATGTTGGTGGGTCTGTTGCGGGAAGTGGGTGTGGAAGACCTGTCCACGTTCTCAATCGGTTTCCAGGATGCCGGTGGCGAGCGCGGTGACGAATTCCAATATTCGGACCTGATCGCCAAGCACTACGGCACCCGCCACCACCAATTGCGCATCGACGAAAAAGAGATCATCGAGCAACTGCCCGCGGCGTTCCGCGCCATGAGCGAGCCGATGGTCAGCCACGACTGCATCGCCTTCTACCTGCTGTCGCGGGAAGTGGCCAAGCATTGCAAAGTCGTGCAAAGCGGCCAGGGCGCCGACGAGCTGTTCGCCGGTTACCACTGGTACCCGCAGGTCGATGGCGCCAGCGATCCGTACGCCGCCTATCGCGCTGCGTTCTTCGACCGCAGCTACGAAGAATATGCCGCTACTGTGCAGCCCAACTGGCTGACGGCCAATGACGCGGCCGGTGACTTCGTCAAGGAGCATTTCGCCCAACCCGGGGCCGATGCCGCGGTGGACAAGGCCCTGCGCCTGGACAGCACCGTGATGCTGGTGGACGACCCGGTCAAGCGCGTCGACAACATGACCATGGCCTGGGGCCTGGAAGCGCGCACGCCGTTCCTGGACTACCGCTTGGTGGAGCTTTCGGCCCGGGTCCCGGCGCAGTTCAAGCTGCCCGATGGCGGCAAGCAGGTGCTCAAGGAAGCCGCCCGACGGGTGATCCCCAGCGAGGTGATCGACCGCAAGAAAGGTTATTTCCCAGTGCCAGGCCTCAAGCATCTGGAAGGCCACACCCTGGCCTGGGTCCGCGAACTGCTGCTGGATCCGAGCCAGGATCGCGGCCTGTTCAACCCGGCCATGCTCGACCGCCTGCTCACCGACCCCAACGGACAGCTCACGCCGTTGCGCGGTTCGCGGCTGTGGCAACTGGCGGCGCTGAACCTGTGGCTCAGCGAGCAAGGAATCTGATCGATGAAACCTCACGCAACCGTTCACAACCAACGCCTCTTGCGCGGCCAGGCGCCTTCTTATGAACGCCTGCAGGCACGCTTGGCCGAAGACGGCAGCGAATTGGGCGCCGACCCGATCGCGGTGCATTGCGGCTGGGGCCGACTGCTGATCGGCCACACCTTCCCGGACCCGGCGAGCCTGGCCCGGGAACTGCTCAACGAACAACCCGGTGAACGCGACATTGCCTTGTACGTGGCCGCGCCCCAGCAAGTGCTGGGGCTGGAACCGGCGCAACTGTTCCTCGATCCATCCGACACCTTGCGCCTGTGGTTCAGCGACTATCGCCAGTCCACCCGGGTGTTTCGCGGTTTCCGGATTCGCCGGGCCCAGAGCGAGACCGACTGGCAGGCCATCAACCAGCTCTACCAGGCCCGGGGCATGTTGCCCATCGACCCGCACCGTTTGACCCCGCGTCACGAGGGTGGTCCGGTGTACTGGCTGGCCGAAGACGACGACACTGGCGCGGTGATCGGCAGCGTCATGGGCCTGAATCACCAGAAAGCCTTCAACGATCCGGAAAACGGCAGCAGCCTCTGGTGCCTGGCCGTAGACCCGCAATGTTCACGGCCCGGTGTGGGCGAAGTACTGGTGCGCCATCTCATCGAACATTTCATGAGCCGGGGCTTGAGCTACCTCGACCTGTCGGTACTGCATGACAATCGCCAGGCGAAAAACCTCTACGCCAAGCTTGGTTTTCGCAATCTCTCGACCTTCGCCATCAAACGCAAGAACGGCATCAACCAGCCGTTGTTCCTCGGCCCGGGCCCCGAGGCGCAGTTCAACCCCTATGCTCGAATCATTGTCGAAGAAGCTCACCGTCGCGGCATCGAAGTGCAGGTGGACGATGCCGAGGCCGGCTTGTTCACACTCATCCACGGGAGCCGCCGGGTGCGCTGCCGAGAATCCCTGAGCGACTTGACCAGCGCCATCAGCATGACCTTGTGCCAGAACAAAAGCCTGACCCACAAGGTGCTGAAAAGCGCCGGCCTGAACCTGCCGGCCCAACAGTTGGCGGGCAATGCCGATGACAACCTGGCGTTCCTCGATGAGCACGAACGGGTGGTGGTCAAGCCGCTGGACGGGGAACAGGGCCAAGGCGTGGCGGTGGATCTGCGCACCATCGAGGAAGTGCAGAGCGCCATCGAGACGGCTCGGCAGTTCGATAGCCAGGTGTTGCTGGAAAGCTTCCACGAAGGGCTGGACCTGCGCATCCTGGTGATCGGCTTTGAAGTGGTGGCGGCGGCAATCCGGCGTCCGGCGGAGGTGATCGGCGACGGCCGGCACACCATCGGCGCGCTGATTGAAGCCCAAAGCCGCCGACGGCAGGCCGCCACGGGCGGCGAAAGCAAGATCCCGATGGATGCCGAGACCCTGCGCACACTCAACGCGGCGGGGTTCGACTACGACAGCGTGCTGTCGGCCGGGGAACACCTGTTCGTCCGGCGTACAGCGAACCTGCATACCGGCGGCGTGCTGGAGGATGTCACCGCCATCCTGCATCCGACCCTCGTCGATGCGGCGGTGCGCGCCGCGCGGGCGTTGGACATTCCGATGGTCGGCCTCGACCTGCTGGTGCCGGCGGCCGATCAACCCGAGTACGTGTTCATCGAAGCCAACGAACGCGCCGGCCTGGCCAACCACGAACCCCAACCCACCGCCGAGCGCTTTGTGGATTTGTTGTTTCCTCATAGCCAGACGGTGGCCTAGCAGAAGTGTGGTGCCTGAACAGTCCCCATCGCGAGCAAGCTCGCTCCCACATGGAATTTTTGGTGTTTATACATTCTGTGTTCACTGCAGAAACCCTGTGGGAGCGAGCTTGCTCGCGATAAGGCCAGTGCAGGCACCGTCATCCAACAGTCGGACTCACTCATCGAAACCATCGATGCGCTTAACCCATCAGGAGTTTCCATGATCAGTAAAATTCCCGAACCGGATCTCGAATACCTGCAGAAGGTCCTGCTGGAAATGCTCGCCATTCCCAGCCCCACCGGCTTTACCGACACCATCGTGCGCTACGTCGCCGAGCGGCTCGAGGAGCTGGGTATCGCGTTCGAAATGACCCGTCGCGGCACGATCCGCGCCACGCTCAAGGGCCGCAAAAGCAGCCCCGACCGGGCCGTCTCGGCGCACCTTGATACCATCGGTGCCGCAGTGCGGGCCATCAAGGACAACGGTCGCCTGACCCTGGCCCCGGTAGGTTGCTGGTCCAGCCGGTTCGCCGAAGGCAGCCGGGTCAGCTTGTTCACCGACACCGGCGTGATTCGCGGCAGCGTGCTGCCGTTGATGGCGTCCGGGCACGCGTTCAACACCGCCGTGGACGAAATGCCCATCAGTTGGGACCACATCGAATTACGCCTGGACGCCTATTGCGCCACCCGCGCCGACTGCGAAACCCTGGGGGTGGGCATTGGCGATTACGTGGCCTTCGATCCCCTGCCGGAATTCACCGAAAGCGGCCACATCAGCGCCCGGCACCTGGACGACAAGGCCGGGGTCGCGGCGCTGCTGGCGGCGCTCAAGGCGATTGTCGACAGCGGTGAAGAACTGCTGATCGATTGTCACCCACTGTTCACCATCACCGAGGAAACCGGCAGCGGCGCCGCGGCCGCGCTGCCTTGGGACGTCAGCGAATTCGTCGGCATCGACATCGCCCCCGTCGCCCCCGGCCAGCACTCGAGCGAACATTCGGTCAGCGTGGCGATGCAGGACTCCGGAGGCCCCTACGACTATCACCTGTCGCGGCACTTGCTGAAACTGGCCAAGGAGAACGACATATCGGCACGCCGCGACCTGTTCCGCTACTACTTCAGCGACGCTCATTCGGCCATCACCGCCGGCCACGATATCCGTACCGCCCTGCTCGCCTTCGGCTGCGACGCCACTCATGGCTACGAGCGTACCCACATCGACAGCCTGGCCGCCCTCAGCCGCCTGCTCGGCGCCTACATTCTCAGCCCACCGGTGTTCGCCAGCGACGCACAACCGTCCCAAGGCTCGCTGGACCGCTTCAGTCACCAGATCGAGCACGATGCACAAATGGAAAGCGATACTCGGGTGCCGTCGGTGGACAGCCTGGTGGGGCAGCGGTCGGATAGCTGATCCAAGCATTTCACTGCCTGGAATATCGCCATCGCGAGCAAGCTCGCTCCCACATTGAGTCTTCAGTGCGGCTCAGAACCCTGTGGGAGCGAGCTTGCTCGCGATGAGGCCAAGACAAGCAACCACAAACCGAAACCCCAGGCTAGCCGCAAAAGCCCATTGGCCGTAGCATCGCCTCATTGTCTAGCCGAGGTACCCCATGCTCATCCCCCACGACCAACTCGAAGTCGACACACTCACTCGCCTTATCGAGGATTTCGTGACCCGCGACGGCACCGACAACGGTGACGACACGCCCCTGGAAACGCGGGTTCTACGGGTCCGGCAAGCACTGACCAAAGGCCAGGCGTTGATCGTCTTCGACCCCGAAAGCGAACAGTGCCAACTGATGCTCAAGCACGATGTGCCCAAGCACCTATTCGACTGAACACGCCTTGCGGGCGGCGTGGGCCTTTTTCCTCTGGATCTTTTCGTAGATTTCGGAGCGATGGACATCGACGTGCCGTGGCGCTTCCACGCCAAAACGCACGGTGGTGCCGCTGACCGACAGCACACGGACGGAAATATCGTCACCGATGGAAATCAACTCACCCACAGCGCGGCTTAATACGAGCATGGTCCTTGTCCTTAAGAATGTCTGGACCCTGACCATGCCCGGCCCGCCTCTCGTTCTCAAGACACCGACGAGAATTCAGTAAGGCCCTACAAGCAAAGTTCTTGCGACTGAAGGAAACTTCCTGCAAAACCCTCCCGGACCGTAGGTGATTTCAGGACGCCGAGAGCCGCGGGCCGAATAGAATCACGCTCGCCCCCAACACGCAGAGCGCCACGCCAATCCAGTCGGAACCCAGTGGCCGGACCCGCTCCACCACGGCCAGCCAGCCAATCGAGGCAATGATGTAGATGCCGCCATAGGCGGCGTAGGCCCGCCCGGCGTACGTCGCTTCGATGCGAGTCAGCAACAGGGCGAAGAAGGTCAGGCTGAGTAGCGCCGGGGCAATCCACCAGGCGCTCTTGCCTTGGCGCAGCCACATCCAGAAGGCGTAGCAACCGGCGATTTCAAACAGCGCGGCGAGAAAAAACCACAAGTAATTGAGCATGCAGATGTCCATCAGGAAGGCCGAATGGCGCCATCCTGAGGACATCGGGCAGCCAGGTCAATTCAGGTTCTGCCGGGCCTTGGCGCGCATCTTGTCGGCCATGACGGTCATTTCGTCGTACAGCAACTGTGGGTTCTTCTGCTTGAGGGCCCACGCCATGCGCCCCTGTTCATGGGGCAGGATCATGAACTGGCCCTGGGCGACTTGTTGATAGATGTAGTCGGCAATGTCGGCGGCGCTGATCGGCGAGCTTTCCAGCAATTTGCCCACCTGGGCCTTCATGGCCGGGGTCGGACCGCGAAAGGAGTCCAGCAGATTGGTCTGGAAGAACGAGGGGCACACTACGTGTACGCCTACCTCCTGCTGCGCCAATTCCACCAACAGGCTTTCCGACAACGCCACCACACCGGCCTTGGCCACGTTGTAGTTGCTCATGGCTGGTCCCTGCATCAAGGCGGCCATGGAAGCAATGTTGATGATCTTGCCGCGGCTTTTTTCCAGCAGCGGCAGGAACGCCTTGCAGCCCTTGACCACGCCCATCAGGTTGATCGCGATCTGCCAGTCCCAATCCTCCAGGGAGAGTTCGCTGAAGAACCCGCCCGAGGCGACGCCAGCATTGTTGACGATGATATCGATGCCGCCGAGCTTCTCTTCGCAAGCCTGGGCGAACGCAGTCAATTGGCTGTAGTCGCGCACATCGCAGCGCTGGATGAAGCCGTCGCCACCCGCCGCGCGCACGAGTTTGAGGGTTTCCACAAGGCCTGGTTCGCTGACATCCGATAAGGCCAGGCGCCAGCCTTCGCGGGCCCAGCGCAGCGCGATTTCGCGACCCAGGCCGGAGCCGGCACCAGTGATCATCATGCGATTTTGCATAGCAAACAGCCTTGTTCCGGGAGAGATAGGCCGAGTGTAGCGAAGGCGCCTGCCGGACCCACGCTCCATCAGATTGCTGAATGGCGAGGGCAAACCGTAGCCGCTACAAAAACTTTGAATTTTTTACCAGACGTTACGGTCGGACTTATTAAGCCGCCCGGATTTAACACATGCGTGCTGGTAGTTGGAAGTTGCAACACTCCAAAACTGACCAATAAGGAAATCTACAATGGGCACAATACTTATCATCATCCTGATCCTCCTGCTGATCGGTGGTCTTCCGGTCTTCCCGCACTCCAGAAGCTGGGGTTACGGTCCGTCCGGTATCATTGGTGTAGTGTTGGTGGTGCTGTTGGTCCTGCTATTACTGGGCAAGATATAACCGCTAAGTAAGTGCAAAAAAAAAGAGGCCTTTGCAGGCCTCTTTTTTTATGCTCGCCGTTTATCAGTCCGGCTTGCCGTCAACGACGCCGGCGGTGTTATCCAAGAGGCTCTTGGTCGCGGTTTGCAGGAACGATTCGAGCTTGAGTTTCATCTCGGCCGTGTCCGGTGCGTCCGGGATGATTTGCGCATGAGGGTTGGTGCCCAGTTCATAGCGGTACATCTTCGGCGGCATTTCCTTCTCCTTTGGCAGGACCAGGATCTTGTCGTCGCGAATGATCGCCGTCGTCTGTTCACTGCCCGACGGCTTGATCACGCCAAAACCGGTGTCGCCTTCCGGCAGGTTCAACAGGTCACGGCCCCAGCACTGGTTGCGTACCTGCCCACCGAGCCGGCCCATGATGGTCGGCACGATGTCGACCTGGGTCCCCACGGTGTGGCTGCGCTGGCCGAATTTTTCCTGGACGCCCGGGCCGATCAACAGCATCGGCACATTGAAACGGCCCAGGTCCATTTCGGTGATCTGGCGTTCGTTGCCAAAGCCATGATCGCCCACCACCACGAACAGGGTTTCCTTGAAGTAAGGCTCCTTGCGGGCTTTCTCGAAGAACTGGCCCAGCGCCCAGTCGGCGTAGCGCATGGCCGTCAAGTGTTCGTTCAGGCTGCCACGGTCGGTCACCGGCTCGACCGGCAACGGCGTCGGCAACGCATAAGGCGTATGGTTGGACAGGGTTTGCAGCAAGGCATAGAACGGCTTGCCATTTTCCCGCGCCTTGAGTTCGATCAGGCCACGGTCGAACATGTCTTGGTCGGACACACCCCAGGTGGGGTCGGAAAACACCGGGTTCACGAAGTCGTTACGCCCGATGAAGTTGGTCATGCCCTGGCTGCTGAAGAACCCCGACTGGTTGTCCCAGGCGAAATCGCCGTTGTAGACATACACGTCGTCGTAGTCTCGGGCGCTGAGCAATTGCGGCAAGCCTGACAGTTTGTGGCTACCCTCCGGCGTCTGCATCAGGTATTCGAAACCCGGCAAGTTCGGGAAGCACGCCATGGTGGCGAACATACCCTGGTGGGTATGAGTGCCGTTGGAGAAGAAACGGTCGAACAGCAGGCCTTCCTTGGACAGTTTGTCCAGGTAAGGCGTGATGTTGCCCGGCGCGCCCAGGGCGCCCACCGAGTGACCGGCCATGCTTTCCATGAGGATCACGACCACGTTCTTGATCGGCAGGGTCTTGTCCGCCGGTGGCGTGTAGTCGCGACGCACGGCGGCTGTCTCGGTGTCCACGAGCTTGTCGTCAGGCATCACCAGCATGTCACGCACGGTCTGCTGTGCCAGCGGCTGCTCGAGGGTGGCTTTCCAGATGTTGTCACGGTCTTCGGACATCCGGCTCTTGGCCGCCGCCACCAGCGACAACGTGCCATTGAGTCCCAATTGGTTGGCGAAGTTCGAATCGGTGGTGTAGACATCCCCCCAACGCAGCGGCGGACCTTGGCGCAGGGTGCCGCGCGCAGCGGCCACGGCCACCAGCAGGCAAACCAAGAACACCGCGACACGCCCATACCACGGGGCGATCTGCCGGGTGCCGATAGTCCCGCCACTGAACGGCCCACGGGGACGGGTGGCGCGGTCGGCGCCCTTGAACGCCAAGGCGAGGATGAGGGTACCGCCGACCCAGGCCAGCAGGTAGCGCACCACCGGGAAACCGTACCAGAGCATGCTCATCACGGTTTTCGGGTCTTCCTTCACATATTGGAAGACCAGGCCGTTGAGGCGCTGGTGGAATTCACGGTAGAAGTCCATCTCCATCAAGCCGAGGAACAGCGCGATGCTGGAGGTGACGGTCAGCCAGAAACGAAAAAAACCACGGGCAGCCATGGCCCTTGCGCTGAACAACGCCAGCAGCAACGGGATGCAGAGGTAGACCACCAGGCGCAAGTCGAAGCGCAGCCCGTTGGCGAACGCTTCAACGAAGGTCGAGGCCGGGGTGTCGAGAATCATCTCGCGGTTATAGACCAGCAGCGCCACGCGCAGCAGGCTTAACATGACCATCATCACCAGGGCGCAAAGCAACGTGTAGGCCAGGTGCGATTTGACGGTCGGTTGCAGCAGGCGATGCGTGGTGCGCTGCTGACTCAGGGCGTCCGGGATTGCCATGTCGTTTAAGGACCCTATTGGAATTGGAGTGACAAAAGAGAAACAACGGCGCGCCCTCTGTTGGCCAAAGTCTGGCCCCGGGGCTTGCGCGAGTGCGCAAATGTTGCACGAACGGCTATGGCATTGCCATTAAATAACCGACGGCGATATGAGCGCGGGGGATTGTCCGCAAGATTTAGTGAAAATTTCGTTCAAAGAATATCCAGAAACACAAAAATCCCGGCCTGCCCCGGAAAGCTGTGGCGAGGGGATTTATCCCCGTTGGGTCGCGAAGCGGCCCCATCACTGTGGACTCAATCTGCCTGACATACCGAGTCATCAGGTTTTAGGGCTGCTTCGCAACCCAGCGGGGGATAAATCCCCTCGCCACAGGGACCTAATGGTTAGTGAAATTGGCGTCCAAGGCCCGCCGGCACGCCTTCGATGGTGGTGTCTTCCCACGGGCCATTCGGGCTGACGGAACGGCTCCAACCGTTGTTCCAGCGGTAATAGGTACGCTGGCGATAGAACGTATTGGTCTGGTTGTCCAGCACATAGACCCCCAGCTTGGCGTCCCAATGGCTGTTGCCACCCGGTGGCGGGGCGAAGCTGGCGGAAGTGCGCGGCAGCGGCTTGGCCGGTTTGTTCGGGATGGCCGGCTTGCCTGGCGGCGTGGACGGGACCGGTTTGGTGGTTGGGGTCGACGGTGGGATCGGTGGCAGCGGCGCCGAGGGCTCCGACGGACGCTGGACCGCACAAGCGCTCAGGCCCATGACGAGCGTGAGCAGGGTGATACGAGCGATGGCGGTCATGGTGCGAATTCCTGTTATTTGTCCGGGCTGTCGATGGTCAATTGTTGTTGCGCCGTGGTGCTGCTCGCCAGGGGCTGGCTGCGGCCGATCCACTCACCGGCGGTCGGCTGACCGGCCCGGGAGATGCGCGCCATCAGTTGGACTTCGGGGAAGTTCGACAGTTTCAACTGCGGCATCATGGCGTCCGCGTCGCCCAGTTCCACCGTGACCGGCAGATCGGCCACCGTCAGGCGTTTGGCGGCCAGCGGCGCCGGTGGGCCGGAAACGGCACGGGCGAAGATGAACACGCTGTCGCCCGGCTGCACCTTGGCCTTGAGTGCCGGCGCCAGATCGACACGGACCTTGAGCAATGCCCCGGTCTTGGCCACCGGGGCCTGGACGACTTTGCCACCGGCGGCTTGCAGCTTCTCGGTGGCACGGGTAATGCCGCCCTGCAACGCCTCGCGAGATTTGTCGCCTTCCGGCAGTTGCGCGAGCAGACGCCCCCAGTAGTCGATCGCATCCTGATAACGCTCGCCTTCAAACGCGGCGATGCCCAATAGGCCGAGGCTGGTGACCTCCTTCGGATCGAGCTTGAGCGCTTCGTCGGTCAAGGCCTGGACTTTATCCGACCATTTCTTGCCATCGGCGAAATACTGCGCCTGGGCCCACTGGCCCAACAGTTCCGGTTGACGACCGGCGACGGCCACGGTGCGCTCGAAGATCTTCGCCGCGTCCGCCGGCCGATCCTGGGCCATGTAGGTACGCCCGAGAAAATACAGGCCCTCGGCATTGTCCGGCTGCGCCGCCACCGCGCGCTCCAGGCGCTGGGTCATCTCTTCCATCGACTGCGGCGCCTGGGCGAATTCACGGGTCAGCTCGACCTTGTCACTGGCACCGAAATGCAGGTACAGCGCCAGGCCCAACACCGGCACCAGCACGGCGGCGAGCAACGGCAAGGGCTTGCCCAGCCGGGATTCGCGCGGCGCATCGGCGCCCTCGGTGTCGGCGAGCAGTTCACGAGCCGCCTCGGCGCGACCGGTGTCCAGTTGCGCGGCGTTGAGCACGCCCTCCTCCCGCTCGGCCTGCAATTCGGCCACGCGCTCCTGGTACAGCGCCACGTTGAGCGCAGTCCGGTCCTCTTCGCGTTGAGCGCGACGACCACGTAGAACAGGGATCAACAGAAAACTCAGGGCAATCAGAAGAAGCAGACCTGCGGCGAGCCAGAAATCAATCATGCTTGGTTTTATCCAACAGTTGGTCGAGGCGCTGGCGCTCTTCGACAGAAAGCGTGTCCGGGGCGGCCGAACGCTGGACCCGGCGCCGACGCACGATCACCGCGATGATCACGAAACCACCGAGCAACAGCCCGGCGGGACCGAACCAGAGCAGCGCGGTCTTGGAGGACAGGGCGGGGTTGTAGCGCACGAACTCACCGTAGCGATCGACCATGAAGTCGATGATCTGCTGGTTGTCCTTGCCCTCGCCGAGCATGCGAAAGATTTCCTTGCGCAGGTCAGCAGCAATCGGCGCGTTGGAGTCGGCGATGTCCTGGTTCTGGCACTTGGGGCAGCGCAGTTCCTTGGTCAGTTCGCGAAACCGCTCGCGCTCGCCATCGTTGGCGAATTCGTAGGTGTCGATGGCAGCGTGAGCCACACTGACCAGGCTCAAACCGAGGATGGCGGCGGCTAACCAGCGCTTCATGGCTTGGCCTCGTCCACCAGGGCCTGGTACTTGGCGGCCAGTTTCTCGCGCCAGACCTGTTCGTCGATCACGCCGACGAACTTGTCGCGGATCACGCCCTTGGCATCGATGAAGAAGGTTTCCGGTGCGCCATAGACACCCAGGTTCAGGCCCAGGGAGCCGTCTTCATCACGAATGTCCAATTGATACGGGTTGTGGAATTCGGCCAGCCACTTCAAGGCGTCGGCATTGACGTCCTTGTAATTGACGCCGTAGATCACCACGCCGTTCTGGGCCAGCTTGTTCAGCACCGGGTGTTCGACCCGGCAGGAAATGCACCAGGTGCCCCACACGTTGACCAGCGCCGGCTTGCCCAGCAGGTCGGCACGGGTCAGGGTCTTGTCACCTTGCACCGAAGGCAGGGAAAACTCCGGGAACGGCTTGCCGATCATCGCCGAGGGCAATTCGCTCGGGTTCAGGTACAACCCCCGATACAAAAACACCGCCATCAACAGGAACAGCGCCAGCGGCAACACCATCAACCAACGTCTCATGCAGTGGCTCCCGTCACGCCCAGGGCTTCACGCACCCGGGTTTTCACCTTGACCCGATAACGACGATCCAGCGCCGCCAGTACCCCACCCAGGCCAGTGAGCAAGCCACCGAACCAGATCCAGCGCACGAACGGCTTGACGTGGACCCGCACCGCCCATGCGCCGTCGCCCAGGGATTCGCCCAAGGCCACATAGAGGTCGCGGGTGAAACCGGCATCGATCCCAGCCTCGGTCATGACCGAGTTCTGCACGGTGTAGAGGCGTTTTTCCGGATGCAGCACGGTGATTTCCTGACCGTTGCGAATGACCCGCACAGTGCCTTTGTCGGACGTGAAGTTCGGTCCCTCGAAATGCTTGGCGCCCTCGAACACGAACTGATAACCGCCCAGGTCCATGGACTCCCCCGGCGCCAGGCGCAGGTCGCGCTCGGCGCTGTTCTGGCTGGACAGCACCACGCCCAGGGCACAGACGGCGATGCCCAGGTGGGCGATCTGCATGCCCCAGTAACTGCGGGTCAGGGTTGGCAGGCCTTTGATCAGGCCTTTGTGGCGGGTCTTGTCGAAGATATCCCGGACACCGGCCAACAACACCCAGGCCGCCAGCACGAATGTCGCCAGCACCGCCCAGTTGAAGTCGCCATAGGCCACGCCGGCCACCACGGCCAGGGCGGCCGTGCCCAGCAGCACCGGCGTCAACATGCCCAGCAGCCACTTGACCGGGGTGTCTTTCCAGCGCACCAGCATACCGATAGCCATCACCACCATCAGGATCGCCATCAGCGGGATGAACAACGCATTGAAATACGGCGGGCCAACCGACAGCTTGGCGCCGGACAGCGCATCGAGCACCAGGGGGTACAACGTCCCCAGCAGGATCATCGACGCGGCCACCACCAGCACCAGGTTGTTGCCCAGCAACAGGGTTTCCCGTGACCAGAGGTTGAAGCCGACCTGGCTCTTGACCACAGGCGCACGCAAGGCGAACAACGTCAGCGAACCGCCGACGACGAACAGCAGGAACATCAGGATGAACACGCCACGCTCAGGGTCCGAGGCGAAGGCATGCACCGACGTCAGCACCCCGGAACGCACCAGAAACGTTCCCAGCAGGCTCAGGGAGAACGCGGCGATGGCCAGCAGCACGGTCCAGCTCTTGAACACACCGCGCTTTTCCGTGACAGCCAGGGAGTGAATCAGCGCCGTGCCCACCAACCAGGGCATGAACGAGGCGTTTTCCACCGGGTCCCAGAACCACCAGCCGCCCCAACCGAGTTCGTAGTAGGCCCACCACGAACCGAGGGTGATGCCGATACCGAGGAAGGCCCAGGCGACGATAGTCCACGGGCGCGACCAGCGTGCCCACGCAGCATCGAGGCGACCGCCCAGCAGCGCGGCGATGGCGAAGGCGAAGGCCACGGAGAATCCAACGTACCCCATGTAGAGCATCGGCGGGTGAACGATCAGGCCGATGTCTTGCAGCAATGGGTTGAGGTCGCGACCGTCCATTGGCACCTGGGGCAGGATGCGCTCGAACGGATTGGAGGTCACGATCAGGAACAACAGGAAACCGATGCTGATCATCCCCATCACCGCCAGGACCCGGGCCAACATCACCTGGGGCAACTGCCGGGAGAACACCGAGACCGCGAAGGTCCAGCCGGCGAGGATCAATGCCCAGAGCAACAGAGACCCTTCATGGGCGCCCCACACCGCGCTGAACTTGTAGTACCAAGGCAAGGCACTGTTGGAGTTGCCGGCAACGTACGCCACGGAAAAATCGTCAACCATGAAGGCGTAGGTCAGGCAACCGAAGGCGAACAACATGAAGGCGAACTGCCCCCACGCCGCTGGCTGGGCCAGGCTCATCCACAAACGATCGCCGCGCCAGGCACCGAGTAAAGGCACCACCGCCTGAACGATGGAAAAACACAAGGCCAGGATCATCGCCAGATGGCCCAGTTCGGGAACAAAGAGACCGGTCATCGATCAACCCTCCTTCACGGGGACGGGCGCCGACTGGCCGCTGTCTTTCAGGGCTTTGGTCACTTCCGGCGGCATGTATTTTTCGTCGTGCTTGGCCAGCACTTCGTCGGCCACCACCACGCCATCGGCGTTGAGCTTGCCCAGGGCGACAATGCCCTGCCCTTCGCGGAACAGGTCCGGGAGGATGCCGCGATAGGTGATGGTCACGGTCTTGTTGAAGTCGGTGACATTGAATTTCACGTCCAGGGAATCTCCGGAGCGCACCAGCGAGCCTTTCTCCACCATGCCGCCAGCGCGGATGCGGGTGTCCTTGGGCGCTTCGCCACTGGCGATCTGGGTCGGGGTGTAGAACAGGTTGATGTTCTGCTGCAAGGCGCTCAAGGCCAGGCCGACCGCGGCACCGACACCCACCAGGATCGCCAGAATGATGACAAGACGTTTTTTGCGCAGCGGATTCACTGACCGTTCTCCCGGCGCAGACGACGCGCCTCTTGTTGCAGATACCGCTTGCGGGCCAGGATCGGCACCGCCACGTTGAGGGCCAGCACCACCAGGCAAATGCCATAGGCTGACCAGACATACAGGCCATGATGACCCATGGCGAGGAAATCGCCGAATGAAGCGAAACTCATCGAGCGGCCTCCAGGCTGTTCTGCACTTCGGCCTTCACCCAACTGGCCCGGGATTCGCGCTTGAGCACTTCCAGGCGCATGCGCAACAACAGCACCGCGCCGAAGAAACAGTAGAAGCCCAGCACCGTCAGCAACAGTGGCAGCCACATTTCGACGGGCATCGCCGGTTTTTCGGTGAGGGTGAACGTCGCGCCCTGGTGCAGGGTGTTCCACCACTCCACCGAATACTTGATGATCGGGATGTTGATCACGCCGACAATCGCCAGCACCGCGCAGGCCTTGGCGGCACTGTCACGATTGCTGATGGCGTTGCCCAACGCAATAAGACCGAAGTACAGGAACAGCAGGATCAGCATCGACGTCAGTCGCGCATCCCAGACCCACCAGGAACCCCAGGTCGGCTTGCCCCAGATGGCCCCGGTGACCAGCGCCACGGCGGTCATCCAGGCGCCGATGGGCGCGGCGCATTGCAGGGCCACGTCGGCCAGTTTCATTTTCCACACCAGCCCGACCACGCCACACACCGCCAGCATCACGTAGATGGACTGGGCCAGCATCGCGGTGGGAACATGGATGTAGATGATGCGGAAGCTGTTGCCCTGCTGGTAATCCGGTGGGGCGAAGGCCAGGCCCCAGACCACGCCGACGCCAATCAGCAGCAGTGCGAAGAGGCTCAACCAGGGCAACAGTCTGCCGCTGATGCCGTAGAACCACTTGGGTGAGCCGAGCTTATGAAACCAGGTCCAGTTCATTGCAGTTTCCATCACGGTTGCGGCTCGTCATCACGAGCAGCCAGGTCTGCCTTAACTTCCGCAGAAGTGGTCAATTCTTGACCAGGCCTCATTATTATTCGCCGACGCTGATCTTCAGGCCAGCGGCTATTGCAAAGGGTGTCAGGGTTATCGCCAGGGCGGTCAGGCTCCCAAGCCACAGCAGATAACCGGTCGCGGGCATGCCTTGCAACGCCGCTTGCAAGGCACCACTGCCCAGGATCAGCACCGGGATATACAAGGGCAGGATCAGCAACGCCAGCAACAGGCCACCGCGCTTCAACCCCACCGTCAACGCCGCGCCCACCGCACCGAGCAGGCTCAACACCGGCGTGCCCAGCAGCAGCGACACCAGCAGCACCGGCATGCACGCGGCGGGCAAACCCAGCATCATCGCCAACAGCGGCGAGAGCAGCACCAGCGCCAACCCGGAAAAAACCCAGTGTGCCAGTACCTTGGCCAAAACCAGAAGGGCCAGGGGGTGCGACGAAAGGACCCACTGTTCCAGGGAACCGTCTTCGAAATCACTGCGGAAAAGCCCGTCCAGCGAGAGCAGGACCGATAAAAGCGCGGCCACCCAGACCAGTCCCGGAGACAAGGTTTGCAACAATTGAGTCTCCGGACCGACCGCCAGCGGGAACAGTGCGATGACGATCGCGAAGAACACCAGCGGATTGGCCAATTCGGCCGGACGACGAAAGAGCAGGCGCGCCTCGCGGGCCAGTAACAGGCCAAACACACTCATACGGCCCAGTTCCCCAGATCGATATTGCGATAGCCGGACGGCATCCGCGCCAGCGTGTGGTGGGTGGTCAACAGCACCATGCCGCCGTTTTCGCAATGCCGGGCCAGGTGTTCCTCGAGCTGCGCGACACCCTGCTTGTCCAGGGCGGTGAACGGCTCGTCGAGAATCCACAGCGGTGGACCGTCCAGGTACAACCGGGCCAGGGCCACCCGGCGCTGCTGGCCGGCGGACAGGGTGTGGCTCGGTACATCCTCGAAGCCGCGCAGCCCGACCGCCGCCAATGCCTGCCAGATCGCCTCGCGGCCGGCCGGCGTATGCAGAGCGCAGAGCCAGCTGAGGTTTTCCTCGGGGGTCAGCAAGTCCTTGATGCCGGCGGCATGGCCAATCCAGAGCAGGTTACGGGCCAGCTCGCTGCGCTGGCTGTGCAAGGGCTGGCCATTGAGCAATACTTGGCCCGCGGTGGGCTGCATCAATCCGGCGAGCAGGCGCAACAGGCTGGTCTTGCCGCTACCGTTGGGGCCACTGATCTGCACCATATCGCCCGGCGAGAGTCTCAATTCGAGATTTTCGAAAAGCAGCCGCAAGTCTCGCTCACAGGCGAGGCCGACGGTTTGCAGGAGAGGACTGGTCAAGGGATCGCGGGCCTTATACGGTTCAAGTCGGCGGTGCAGCGGCCGTTAAAGAGGTGCAGCATAGATGCTTTAACGGCCTGTTCCACAGAGCTGCGTCAAACAATTGCAAGGTTTTCGCCACTCCCTGAAAGACGGGCGGCATTATACATGTGATGCCCTACTCTCAAGAGGGCTTATTTTCCCAGGGTAAGACCGCAGATGACAGGCGACATCAACATCCTGCCGCTGCCCCAGGCCACGGCAACGACGCGTATGCCAGCGGTGACGGGCGAGCTGCTCAAATTGCTGGCACCGGCCGAAGGGCTGATCGGCCCCGGCCAGACCGCCCAGGCCGAAGTGCTGTCGCTCAAGCAAGCCGACCAGACTTTCCAGCTGTTGCTCAAGGTCACCCTGGAGAGCGGCCGCCAGACCACCGTGCAAGCCACCAGCACCCAGCCGCTACCCCAGGGCACCAGCCTGGCCGTGACCCAACCGTCCCCCAGCAACCTGACGATTGCCGTGCAGCAGGCCGTTGCCTCCAGCGTCGCCACCTTGACGCGCATCGACACGGCGCAGATGCCGGTCGGCACGCTGCTGCAAGGCAAGGTGCTGACCAGCCAGGCATTGCCGTCCTTGCCCGGGCAGCCGGCGGTCTATCGGTCATTGGTGAGCCTGCTCAACACCGCCCAGGCCGGCAGTACCCTGGACATCGACAGCCCTCAACCGCTGCGCATCGGCACGCTCTTGAGCGCCCAGGTGCAAGATGCCCAGACGCTGAAATTCGTTCCCCTGAGCAACCGCCAGGAGCAACTGGCGGTGAGCCAGCAACTGCTCACCCAAGTGAGCCGCCAGGGTTCGCTGGACAGCCTGATCACTGCCCTGCAAAACCTGCCGGTCACCGACGACACCGGCACCGAGCTGCGCGCCGCGGTGAATCGCTTGCTGGCTGGACTGCCGGATGTCCAGCAACTGGGCACGCCCAAGGGCTTGGCCCAGGCCATGGTCGCCAGCGGGGTGTTCCTGGAAAGCAAACTGCTCGCGGGCCAGCCACCGAGCCTGGCGCCGGACATGAAAGGCGACCTGCTGAAACTGATAGCCCAACTGACACCGGCCCTGCCCGCCTCCACCAACCTGAGCGCCATCATTGCCGCCAATACGCTGGCCCAGGTCCTGCCGAGTTTCGTGCGCAGCGCCCTGGGGATGCTCGGCCAAGTCAGCGCCAAGCCGCAACCCACCAGTTTTCCCCTGCCCTCGCGCCAGTTGAAAGACCAGGACGAAGGCGGCGATCTGGAGCACCTGCTGCGTCTGGCCGCCGCTGCCGTGTCACGCCTGCAAAGCCATCAGTTGTCGAGCCTGGAACAAACCGGCCTGACCGACGACGGACGCTTGATGAGCACCTGGCAGTTGGAAATCCCGATGCGCAACCTGCAGGACATCGTGCCGTTGCAGGTCAAGTTCCAGCGCGAGGAAACCCCGCCCCGGGAACAACCGGACGAACGCCGTGAAGAACGCGAGCCGAAACAGCAGCTCTGGCGGGTCGAACTCGCGTTCGACATGGAACCGCTCGGTCCGCTGCAGATTCAAGCCCAGTTGCTCAGCGGCAGCCTGTCCAGCCAATTGTGGGCAGAACGGCCGTACACCGCGAGCCTGATCGAAAGCAACCTGACAGTACTGCGTGAGCGCCTGGTAACCTGTGGCCTGACCGTCGGCGACCTGGACTGCCACCTCGGCACCCCGCCCCAAGGCCCCAAGACTCGCCTGGAACAACGCTGGGTGGACGAAACCGCATGACAACCCACACCGAACCTCGCCAGGCCATCGCCCTCAAATACGACGGCCACCACGCCCCCACCCTCACCGCCAAGGGCGACGAAGCCCTGGCCGAGGAAATCCTGCGCATCGCCCGGGAAAGTGAAGTACCGATCTACGAGAATGCCGAGCTGGTGAAGCTGCTGGCACGCATGGAATTGGGGGACAGCATCCCGGAAGAGCTGTACCGCACGATTGCCGAGATCATCGCGTTCGCCTGGAACCTCAAGGGCAAGTTCCCCCAAGGCCATGACCCGAATGCGCCGAGTGTCGAAAAGGACGTGACCGACCGCGGCGACGATTACTGATCACAGCCACGAGAGCGCCAGAAGAAACTGTGGGAGCGAGCTTGCTCGCGATGACGGGCTCACATTCAACATCGCTGTCGACGGTCACACC
Source organism: Pseudomonas sp. R151218B TE3479 (assembly GCF_053629195.1). NCBI lineage: Bacteria > Pseudomonadati > Pseudomonadota > Gammaproteobacteria > Pseudomonadales > Pseudomonadaceae > Pseudomonas > Pseudomonas sp. R151218B TE3479. The sequence continues at coordinate 2,790,892 of NZ_JBRJHV010000001.1, read as the reverse complement.
GCTATCGCGAGCAAGCTCGCTCCCACATGAATGCTGCGACAGAGTGCGGGCAAAATGCTGGGGCCTGCTTCGCAGGCCAGCGGGAGCAAGCTCCCTCGCCACAGGGGTTATGGGCTGGCTGGAACGATCAGCGTGAACGCCAGAAAAAACCTGTGGGAGCGAGCTTGCTCGCGATGACGGGCTCACATTCAACATCGCTGTTGACGGTCACACCGCTATCGCGAGCAAGCTCGCTCCCACATGAATGCTGCGACAGAGTGCGGGCAAAATGCTGGGGCCTGCTTCGCAGGCCAGCGGGAGCAAGCTCCCTCGCCACAGGGGTTATGGGCTGGCTGGAACGATCAGTGTGTAAACGCCAGAAAACCTGTGGGAGCGAGCTTGCTCGCGATGACGGGCTCACATTCAACATCGCTGTTGACGGTCACACCGCTATCGCGAGCAAGCTCGCTCCCACATGAATGCTGCGACAGAGTGCGGGCAAAATGCTGGGGCCTGCTTCGCAGGCCAGCGGGAGCAAGCTCCCTCGCCACAGGGGTTATGGGCTGGCTGGAACGATCAGTGTGTAAACGCCAGAAAACTTGTGGGAGCGAGCTTGCTCGCGATGACGGGCTCACATTCAACATCGCTGTCGACGGTCACACCGCTATCGCGAGCAAGCTCGCTCCCACATGAATGCTGCGACAGCGTGCGGGCAAAATGCTGGGGCCTGCTTCGCAGGCCAGCGGGAGCAAGCTCCCTCGCCACAGGGGTTATGGGCTGGCTGGAACGATCAGTGTGTAAACGCCAGAAAACCTGTGGGAGCGAGCTTGCTCGCGATGACGGGCTCACATTCAACATCGCTGTCGACGGTCACACCGCTATCGCGAGCAAGCTCGCTCCCACATGAATGCTGCGACAGCGTGCGGGCAAAATGCTGGGGCCTGCTTCGCAGGCCAGCGGGAGCAAGCTCCCTCGCCACAGGGGTTATGGGCTGGCTGGAACGATCAGCGTGAACGCCAGAAAAAACCTGTGGGAGCGAGCTTGCTCGCGATGACGGGCTCACATTCAACATCGCTGTCGACGGTCACACCGCTATCGCGAGCAAGCTCGCTCCCACATGAATGCTGCGACAGCGTGCGGGCAAAATGCTGGGGCCTGCTTCGCAGGCCAGCGGGAGCAAGCTCCCTCGCCACAGGGGTTATGGGCTGGCTGGAACGATCAGTGTGTAAACGCCAGAAAACCTGTGGGAGCGAGCTTGCTCGCGATGACGGGCTCACATTCAACATCGCTGTCGACGGTCACACCGCTATCGCGAGCAAGCTCGCTCCCACATGAATGCTGCGACAGCGTGCGGGCAAAATGCTGGGGCCTGCTTCGCAGGCCAGCGGGAGCAAGCTCCCTCGCCACAGGGGTTATGGGCTGGCTGGAACGATCAGCGTGAACGCCAGAAAAAACCTGTGGGAGCGAGCTTGCTCGCGATGACGGGCTCACATTCAACATCGCTGTTGACGGTCATACCGCTATCGCGAGCAAGCTCGCTCCCACATGAATGCTGCGACAGAGTGCGGGCAAAATGCTGGGGCCTGCTTCGCAGGCCAGCGGGAGCAAGCTCCCTCGCCACAGGGGTTATGGGCTGGCTGGAACGATCAGTGTGAACGCCAGAAAAAACCTGTGGGAGCGAGCTTGCTCGCGATGACGGGCTCACATTCAACATCGCTGTTGACGGTCACACCGCTATCGCGAGCAAGCTCGCTCCCACATGAATGCTGCGAAGAAAGCGATCAGCCGCCTCGGTGCAGCTTGCTCATCAACTCCGCCTCGGCCTGGGTCAGGCCGCAGGCTTGGGTCAGTTCGTCGACGCTGGCGCCCATGCCCACCAGGCGGGCGGCCTGGGCGAAGGACAGGCTGGAGGGGTCACGCTGTTCCAACTGGGCGAGTTTGTCCGGCAACGGCGCAACCACGGCACGCAGCTCATGGAGCGCTTCGCCCATGCGCACGGTGCCGTTCTGGTAATCGTCGACGCGCTTGGCCAGGTCCTTGATGCGCTGGTCGCGCAGCGCATCGCCCTGGGCCTGCTGAGCGGCAATCTGCCGCTGGCCACGTATGTATGCCAAGAACATCGCCAGCGTACCTGCCCAGAAAAGGAACAGGACAATGACTGCTACCTCAAGAATCAATCAGATACTCTCCAGTTCCGACCACTCTTCTTCGCTCATCATCTTGTCCAGTTCAACCAGAATCAGCAACTCGTTATTCTTGTTGCACACGCCTTGAATGAACTTGGCGGATTCTTCGTTACCCACGTTCGGCGCCGTCTCGATTTCCGACTGACGCAAGTAAACCACTTCGGCGACGCTGTCGACCATGATGCCAACCACTTGCTTGTCGGCTTCGATGATGACGATCCGGGTGTTGTCGCTGATCTCGGCGTTCATCAGGCCGAAGCGCTGACGGGTATCGATCACGGTGACCACGTTGCCACGCAGGTTGATGATGCCCAGCACGTAGCTGGGTGCACCCGGTACCGGGGCGATCTCGGTATAGCGCAGCACTTCCTGAACGCGCATCACGTTGATGCCGTAGGTTTCGTTATCGAGCTTGAAGGTCACCCATTGCAGAATCGGATCTTCAGAACCCTTTTGAGACGACGCCTTATCATTCATACCTTGACCCCTCGAAAAACCGCCTGTGGCGGCGTGTATTCTGTCCGGCGACGCTGTGCGGCGCCGGTTGTCTTATTTCGGTTTCTGGACCGGCTTCTTGCTGCCGCCCAGGTGTTTTGCCCCGCCGCTGGCGATCAACTCCGCCAGCTCGGAAACGTCCAGCAAGGCGCACATATGCTCAATCACCGTACCGGCCAGCCATGGCCGTTGCCCTCGATGGCTGCGCCACTTGATCTCGTTCGGATCCAGGCGCAGCGAACGGCTGACCTGGTGCACCGCCAATCCCCACTCATAACCTTGCACCGAGATCACGTATTGCAGGCCCTGGCGAAAATCATCGCGATAACGGTCCGGCATCACCCAGCGTGCCGTATCCAGTACCTTCAGGTTGCCCGCCTGACTCGGCAGGATCCCGAGGAACCATTCCGGCTGGCCGAACAACGGCGTCAGTTCCTGCCCGGCCAGGGAATAAATCGATCCCAGGCAGACCAGCGGCACCGCCAGGGTCAACCCGGCCACATCGAACAACAAACACTCGAACGGCTCGGCGGCCCAGGCCGGACGGTCGTCGCCCGGCACTGGTGGCGGTGGGTTGCTCGGCGGCAAGTGAACTTCCACCACCGGCGTCACCAGCCCCTGCAGCAACGGGGCAACGGTCGAGACCGGCGCCAGGATCGGAGCAGGTGCCTCCATTACCGCCAGTTGTGGCTTGATGAACGGCGCTTCGACCGCCGCGGCCACCACTGACTTCTGTGCGTCACGGGCCTGCTCTTCGAGCACGGCCGCTTGAAATTCATCCAGCACACCCTCGGCTTCGACGTGTTCGGGCAACGCCTCGATCACGCCTGGCGGCGGTGGCAGTTCTTCGGTCGCTTCCTGCAACAGCCCATCCAGATAGGACTGCAGGGCCATTTGCGGACGCGAGGTTGTCTTTACTGGGCGGCTCATAGGAACAGTGCGCCACTTGAAGAGGTTATCGGCATGAATGCGGCAGGACTTGAGCGTTCGCAAGCGAACACACTGCCAGTGGAAAGCCTCGTCACCTTAAGCCACCTGCTGCGAAACAAGCTGTTGGGCCAGCAGATGCTTGAGCAGCGCTCGGTAAGCCAGCACGCCACGGCTCTTGCCATCGAATTGCGAAGGGGTCACACCGGCGCGGCTGGCATCCCGCAGGCGGGTGTCGACGGGAATATAGCCCTGCCAGATGTCATCCGGGTACTTGTCCCGCAACACCCGCAGGGTCCCCAGGGACGCCTGGGTGCGACGGTCGAACAGCGTCGGCACGATGTTGAAGGCCAGCGTCTGTTTGCGCGAGCGGTTGACCATCGCCAGTGTATTGACCATGCGTTCCAACCCCTTGACGGCCAAATGTTCGGTCTGCACGGGGATCACCAATTGCTGACTGGCGGCCAGAGCATTGACCATCAGCAACCCCAGCAACGGCGGGCTGTCGATGATCGCGTAATCGAAATCCTGCCACAGCTGCGCCAGACTCTTGGCGATCACCAGGCCCAGGCCACTCTGCCCGGGCGATTGTCGCTCCAGGGTGGCCAGGGCGGTGCTCGACGGCAACAGGGAAATCCGCTCGTCGCTGGTGGACAACAACAATTGCCCCGGCAAACCCTCGGGCACCACGCCCTTGTGCAGGAACAGGTCGAAGTTGCTGTGCTCCAAGCTGTCGGGATCGTAGCCGAAGTAGCTGGTCATCGAGCCATGGGGGTCCAGATCGACGATGACCACGCGCTTGCCCGCCTCGGCCAGCAACCCGGCTAAAGCGATGGAAGATGTGGTCTTGCCCACACCACCTTTTTGATTGGCGACTGCCCAGACTCTCATTCGGATCGTTCCTCCCGGCCGAAACAGGCTCGACCGAGAAATAGCTCGGTTATAAAGCGGGTGACGGAGAATTGACGGCACTCTGTCTTCCCGGCGACTTGACCGGAGCCGGTGCAGTTTGTGTGCCAGCCCGCTTCAATGCCGCATCCGGGGTTGCATTGGCCGTACCGGTACCGGTCAGGCTACGACGTACATCGAGGTTACGCGACACCACCAGCACCACCCGCCGGTTGCGCGCACGCCCCTCGGCCGTCGCGTTGTTGGCCACCGGCTGGAACTCACCGTAGCCCACCGAGGCCAGGCGACCGGGGTTCACGCCCTGCATCGCCAGCATGCGCACGATGCTCGCCGAACGGGCCGAGGACAGTTCCCAGTTGGTCGGGTATTGCGCGGTACGGATCGGCTGGTCGTCCGTGAAGCCTTCGACATGGATCGGGTTGTCGAAGGGCTTGAGGATCGCCGCGACCTTATCGATGATGTTGAACGCCATGTCGCTGGGCATGGCGTCGCCGCTGCCGAACAACAGGCTGGAATTGAGTTCGATCTCGACCCACAGCTCGTTGCCGCGCACGGTCATCTGGTTGGAGCTGATCAGGTCACCGAACGCCGCGCTGATGTCGTCGGCGATGCTTTTCAACGGATCGCTACTGCCGGCGATACCGGCATCGACCTGCTCGCTGTCCTTGACCAAGGGTTTGGCCGGGGTGGTGGTCTTGGGCCGCTCCTCGCCGATAGGGATGGGCTTGAGGGCTCGGTCGGAATCGGTAAAGACCCCGATCAACGCCTCGGAAATCACTTTGTACTTGCCTTCGTTGACCGACGAAATCGAATACATGACCACGAAAAAAGCGAACAGCAGCGTGATGAAGTCGGCGTAGGAAACGAGCCAGCGTTCATGGTTGACGTGTTCTTCACGATGCCTGCGACGTGCCATGCGCCATATCCCCCATTAATCCATGAAGCCCTGGAGCTTCAACTCAATGGAGCGCGGGTTTTCACCTTCGGCGATCGACAGGATCCCTTCCAGCAGCATTTCGCGATAGCGCGACTGGCGCAACGCGATGGCCTTGAGCTTGGCCGCGATGGGCAGCAGCACCAGGTTGGCACTCGCCACGCCGTAGATCGTGGCGACGAACGCCACGGCGATACCGCTGCCCAGCTGCGATGGATCGGCCAGATTGCCCATCACATGGATCAGGCCCATCACCGCACCGATGATGCCGATGGTCGGCGCATAACCGCCCATGCTTTCAAATACTTTGGCCGCCTCGATGTCGCGGCTTTCCTGGGTGTAGAAATCCACTTCCAGGATGCTACGGATGGCTTCCGGCTCGGCGCCGTCCACCAGCAATTGCAGGCCTTTGCGCGAGTAGCTGTCGGGTTCGGCGTCGGCCACCCCTTCCAGGCCCAGCAGGCCTTCCTTGCGAGCGGTCAGGCTCCAGTTCACCACGCGGTCGATGCCACCGGCCAGGTCGACACGGGGCGGGAACAGAATCCAGATCAGCACCTGCATGGCGCGCTTGAAAGCGCTCATGGGCGACTGCAACAGCGCCGCGCCAATGGTGCCACCGAGCACGATCAATGCCGCCGGACCGTTGGCCAACGCGCCCAGATGACCACCTTCCAGGTAATTGCCGCCAATGATGGCGACGAACGCCATGATGATGCCAATCAGGCTGAGCACATCCATTACAGGCAGGCCTCGACCAGGTGTCTACCGATGTCGTCCAACCCGTACACCGCGTCGGCAAGATCGGCTTTGACGATGGCCATCGGCATGCCGTAGATCACGCAACTGGCTTCGTCCTGGGCCCAGATCGCACTGCCGCCCTGCTTGAGCAGCCGTGCGCCTTCGCGACCGTCGGCGCCCATGCCGGTGAGCACCACCGCCAGAACTTTGTCACCGTAGGACTTGGCCGCGGAACCGAAGGTAATGTCCACGCAAGGCTTGTAGTTCAGGCGCTCATCGCCCGGCAGGATTTTCACCGCGCCACGGCCGTCGATCATCATCTGTTTGCCACCCGGCGCCAACAAGGCCAGCCCCGGACGCAGGATGTCACCATCCTCGGCTTCCTTGACGCTGATGTTGCACAGCTTGTCCAGACGCTCGGCAAACGCCTTGGTGAACGCCGCGGGCATGTGCTGGATCAGCACGATGGGAGCCGGGAAGTTGGCCGGCAACTGGGTCAGGACCCGTTGCAGCGCCACCGGGCCGCCTGTGGACGTACCGATCGCCACCAGCTTGTAGGCTTTGCGCTTGGGTGCCGGCGACGTTGCACTGGCAGGTGCCGAACGCGTCGGCGCAAGTGCCGGGGCGCTGCGTACCGGGGCCGGATTGAAGCTGCCCGATGCCGTCGGCGCTGGCGCAGGGCTTGGCGCCGCAACCGGGGCCGGCGCCGGAGTGCTGTAGGCACCGACACGACGATTGCTGCGGGAAATGCTGTGGACCTTTTCGCACAGCAACTGCCGGACCTTGTCGGGGTTGCGCGAAATGTCTTCGAAATTCTTCGGCAGGAAGTCCACCGCCCCGGCGTCCAGCGCATCGAGGGTTACCCGGGCGCCTTCGTGAGTCAGGGACGAAAACATCAACACCGGGGTCGGGCAGCGCTGCATGATATGCCGCACGGCCGTGATGCCGTCCATCATCGGCATCTCGTAGTCCATGGTAATCACGTCCGGCTTGAGTGCCAGGGCCTGATCGATCGCCTCTTTGCCATTAGTCGCGGTACCGACGACCTGAATACTCGTGTCCGCCGAAAGAATTTCCGAGACGCGGCGACGGAAAAAACCCGAATCGTCCACCACCAGGACTTTAACTACCATAAACACTCCGTTAGACGAGGCGCGGCTCTGGGCCGCCCCCCTCCAGAATCAAATACGCCGGGCGGCGTAACGCTTGAGCATGCTTGGCACATCGAGAATCAACGCGATGCGGCCGTCGCCGGTGATGGTGGCGCCGGACATGCCCGGGGTGCCCTGGAGCATCTTGCCCAACGGCTTGATGACCACTTCTTCCTGGCCCACCAACTGGTCGACGACGAAGCCGATCCGCTGAGTGCCCACCGAAAGGATCACCACATGGCCCTCGCCCTGCTCCACATGAGCTGCGGAGCTGACCAGCCAGCGCTTGAGGTAGAACAGCGGCAATGCCTTGTCCCGTACGATCACCACTTCCTGGCCGTCCACCACGTTGGTGCGCGACAGGTCGAGGTGGAAGATCTCGTTGACGTTGACCAGCGGGAAGGCGAAGGCCTGGTTGCCCAGCATCACCATCAGGGTCGGCATGATCGCCAAGGTCAACGGGACCTTGATGACGATCTTCGAGCCCTGGCCCTTGGTCGAATAGATGTTGATCGAACCGTTGAGCTGGGAAATCTTGGTTTTCACCACGTCCATGCCCACGCCACGGCCCGAAACGTCGGAAATCTCGGTCTTGGTCGAGAAACCCGGGGCGAAGATCAGGTTGTAGCACTCGGTGTCGCTCAGGCGGTCGGCGGCATCCTTGTCCATTACGCCGCGTTTCACCGCGATGGAACGCAGCACGTTCGGGTCCATGCCTTTGCCGTCGTCGGAGATCGACAACAGGATGTGGTCACCTTCCTGCTCGGCGGCCAGGATCACCTTGCCGCTGCGGACCTTGCCCGAGGCTTCGCGTTCTTCCGGCGACTCGATGCCGTGGTCGACCGCGTTGCGCACCAAGTGGACCAGCGGGTCGGCCAGGGCCTCGACAAGGTTCTTGTCGAGGTCGGTCTCTTCACCCACCAGTTCCAGGTTGATTTCTTTCTTGAGCTGGCGAGCCAGGTCGCGAACCAGGCGCGGGAAGCGCCCGAAGACTTTCTTGATCGGCTGCATCCGGGTCTTCATGACCGCGGTCTGCAAATCGGCCGTGACCACGTCGAGGTTCGACACGGCCTTGGACATGGCTTCGTCCTGGCTGTTGAGACCCAGGCGCACCAGACGGTTACGCACTAGCACCAGTTCGCCGACCATGTTCATGATCTCGTCCAGGCGTGCGGTGTCGACCCGAACGGTGGTCTCGGCTTCGCTGGCCGGTTTTTCCGCTGGCGCAGCCGCCGGAGCCCGGGCTGGCGCCGGGGCGGCAGCGGCAGGCTTGGCGGGCTCGGCCTTGGGTTCCGGTGCCTTGGCTGCGGGTTTGGGCGCAGCAGCCTTGGCCGCCGGTGCCGCCGCGGTGGCGGCAGGCGCGGCAGACGCCGTACCGACTTCGCTGAACTTGCCCTTGCCATGCAGCTCATCGAGCAGCGATTCGAATTCGTGGTCGCTGATCAGATCGCTGCCAGCGGCAGCGGCGGCAGGCTTGGCCGGCGTCGGCGCCGAAGCGATGGCCGAATCCAGCGCGTCAACGGCAAAGGTGCCCTTGCCGTGCAACTGGTCGAGCAACGCTTCGAATTCGTCGTCGGTGATGTCGGAGCTGTCGCCAGCCGCTTTCGGGGCGGCGGGGGCCGTCGGCGGAACGACCGCATCCGGCGCGAACTGGCCCTTGCCGTGAAGCTGGTCGAGCAGCGACTCGAACTCGGCATCGGTGATTTCATCGCTGCCAGCCCCGGCGCCCTGCGCAGCAGGTGCGACCTGAGCGGCCGGCGCCTCGGCCTGGGCCTTGACGGTATTCAGGGAGTCCAGCAGCTGTTCGAACTCATTATCGGTAATGTCACCCGATTCTTCGGCGACCGGCTCTTCAACCACCGCTTCGGCAACCGGCGCCGCTTCGTCAGCCGATTGCGGCTCGGCCAGGCGTGCCAGCGCGGCGAGCAACTCAGGGGTAGCAGGGGTAATCGGCGAGCGCTCGCGCACTTCGCTGAACATGCTGTTGACCGCATCCAGCGCTTCGAGCACCACGTCCATCAACTCCGAGTCAACACGACGCTCACCCTTGCGCAGGATGTCGAACACGTTCTCGGCAATGTGACAGCACTCCACCAGCTCGTTGAGCTGGAGGAAGCCGGCGCCTCCTTTTACAGTGTGGAAACCGCGAAAAATTGCATTGAGCAGATCCGCATCATCAGGTCGGCTTTCCAGCTCGACCAGTTGTTCGGATAGTTGCTCTAGAATCTCGCCGGCCTCAACCAGGAAATCCTGAAGGATCTCTTCATCGGCGCCGAAGCTCATTAATGGCTGCTCCTAAAACAGGGCTAAAACTCAGAATCCAAGGCTGGACAGCAAATCGTCCACATCGTCCTGACCGGACATAACGTCTTCTCTTTTATCGGCATGAATTTGCGGACCTTCACCCTGAGAGAGATGTTTTTGTGGATCTTTTTCAGCGAGCATCGCTTCACGGTCGTGTTCGATACCTGCAAAGCGGTCGACCTGGCTGGCCATCAACACCAGTTTGAGCAGATTACTTTCAACTTCGGTGACCAACTGGGTCACGCGCTTGATCACCTGACCGGTCAGGTCCTGATAGTCCTGGGCCAGCAGAATGTCGTTGAGGTTGCTTGCCACGGCGCGGTTCTCGGTGCTGCTGCGCGTCAGGAAACCGTCGACCCGACGGGCCAGCTCCCGAAACTCTTCAGCACCGACTTCACGACGCATGAACCGGCCCCAGTCGGTACTCAAGGCCTGGGCGTCTTCGCTCAGGCCATTGACCAGCGGCGTTGCGCTCTCCACCAGGTCCATGGTGCGGTTGGCCGCGGCTTCGGTCAGCTTGACCACATACCCCAGGCGCTCGGTGGCGTCGGTGATCTGCGAGACTTCCTCGGCCTGCGGCATGTGCGGGTCGATCTGGAAATTGACAATCGCGCTGTGCAGTTCACGCGTGAGCTTGCCCACTTCCTGATACAGACCGCGGTCACGGGTCTGGTTGAGCTCATGGATCATTTGAACCGCATCGCCAAAGCGGCCTTTTTCAAGGCTGTCGACCAGTTCGCGGGCATGTTTTTTCAGGGTCGATTCGAAATCGCCCATTGAAGATTCGTTGTCCATAGCTCCCCCGTGGCGCCGTTAACCGATGCGTTCGAAGATTTTTTCGATCTTCTCTTTCAACGCCTGGGCCGTGAAGGGTTTGACCACATAGCCGTTCACACCGGCCTGGGCCGCTTCGATGATCTGCTCGCGCTTGGCTTCGGCAGTGACCATCAGCACCGGAAGATGCTTGAGTTTTTCGTCGGCACGCACTTGGCGCAGCAGGTCGATACCGGTCATGCCCGGCATGTTCCAGTCGGTGACCAGAAAATCGAAGTTGCCACTGTGCAACATCGGGAGCGCAGTGGTCCCGTCATCTGCTTCGGCCGTGTTGGTGAACCCAAGGTCACGCAACAGGTTTTTAATGATCCGCCGCATCGTTGAGAAGTCATCAACGATGAGGATTTTCATGTTCTTGTCCAATTCGACCTCCAAGCAGTCTTAAACGCGCCCAGCACCTGGACGCGCCATTTCAATCAAATCCGGCACAACACTCGACAACGGTCTGGAGCACAACGGATGGAGACTGGCGCAGCACCTGCCAGGCCAGCCTCGTCGCAGTGTCCCCACACTGCCTGTCAACGCGCTCGCCACTCCCCCAAACGCCCCCGCAAACGGGCCGCGCACTGGCTGTGTAACTGGCTGACCCGCGATTCGCTGACCCCCAGGACCTCACCGATTTCCTTGAGGTTCAGCTCTTCGTCGTAGTACAGCGCCAAGACCAGCCGCTCACGCTCCGGCAAATTGGCAATCGCATCCGCCAGCGCACTCTGGAAACGTTCATCTTCCAGGTCACGCGACGGCTCCATGTGAGCACTCGCGTTATCCTCGTGCAGCCCTTCGTGTTCGCCGTCCTGCAACAGGTCGTCGAAACTGAACAGGCGACTGCCCAAGGTATCGTTCAAAATCCCGTAATAATCGTCGAGACTCAACTGGAGTTCGGCCGCAACTTCATGATCTTTAGCGTCACGCCCGGTTTTCGCTTCAATTGCCCGAATCGCGTCACTGACCATGCGGGTATTGCGGTGCACCGAACGCGGCGCCCAATCGCCCTTGCGGACTTCATCGAGCATCGCCCCGCGAATGCGGATACCGGCATAAGTCTCGAAACTGGCACCTTTGCTGGCGTCGTATTTGTTCGACACTTCAAGCAGGCCGATCATGCCGGCCTGGATCAAGTCCTCCACCTGGACACTGGCCGGCAACCGCGCCAGCAAGTGGTAGGCAATACGCTTGACCAGTGGCGCATAACGCTCGATCAATTCGTATTGGGCGTCCCGTGCCGATTTTTTGTAGAGATGGTTGTAACCGCTGGCTGTCATAGCACGGGCCCTGCTGTTTGTTGCACAAGACGCTCGACGAAAAATTCCAGATGCCCGCGGGGGTTGGCCGGCAGTGGCCAGGTATCGACCTTCTGGGCGATCGCCTTGAACGCCAGCGCGCATTTGGAACGAGGAAAAGCTTCATAAACGGCACGTTGCTTCTGGACGGCCTTGCGTACGCTTTCGTCGTACGGCACGGCGCCGACGTATTGTAGGGCGACGTCCAGGAAACGATCGGTGACCTTGGTCAACTTGGCGAACAGGTTGCGCCCTTCCTGCGGGCTCTGGGCCATATTGGCCAGGACGCGGAAGCGGTTCATGCCATAGTCGCGGTTCAGCAGTTTGATCAGGGCGTAGGCGTCGGTGATGGACGTCGGTTCGTCGCAGACCACCAGCAGCACTTCCTGGGCGGCGCGGACGAAACTGACGACCGAGTCGCCGATGCCGGCCGCGGTGTCGATCACCAGCACATCGAGGTTGTCGCCGATGTCGCTGAAGGCCTGGATCAGGCCCGCGTGCTGGGCCGGGGTCAGGTGAACCATGCTCTGGGTACCGGAGGCAGCCGGCACGATGCGAATCCCGCCCGGCCCCTGCAACAGCACGTCGCGCAGTTCGCAACGGCCCTCGATCACGTCCGCCAGGGTGCGTTTGGGGGTAAGCCCCAGCAGCACGTCGACGTTCGCCAGGCCCAGGTCGGCGTCCAGCAGCATGACCCGTCGGCCAAGCTCTGCCAGAGCCAGGGACAAGTTCACTGACACGTTAGTCTTCCCGACGCCACCTTTGCCGCCGGTCACCGCGATCACCTGTACGGGATGCATGCTGCCCATGTTCGTTCTTTACCTTGTCTTCTTAGACGGAGGCCACATTACTGGCTGCGCGTTCGCATAAGGAACAATGCATGGCAGACCATCGATGTAGGTACAAAAAATATTCATGATTACCTCAGCCGACCTGTTTGGTCGGGCTGTGGTAGATGTCAGCGAACATGTCAGCCATGGCTTCTTCGCTGGGTTCTTCCTGCATTTGCACACTCACGGCACGGCTGACCAGTTGATGACGGCGCGGCAGATGCAAATCATCCGGGATCCGCGGCCCATCGGTCAGGTAGGCCACCGGCAGTTCATGACCGATCGCCAGGCTCAACACCTCGCCCAGGCTTGCCGTTTCGTCCAGCTTAGTCAGGATGCAGCCAGCCAGTCCGCAGCGCTTGTAGCTGTGGTATGCGGCGGTTAGAACCTGTTTCTGGCTGGTGGTTGCCAACACGAGATAATTTTTTGACTTGATACCGCGTCCGGCCAGGCTTTCGAGCTGCATGCGCAGGGCCGGATCGCTGGCTTGCAGGCCTGCGGTATCGATCAGCACGACGCGCTTGCGCAGCAGCGGCTCGAGCGCCTGGGCCAGGGATTGGCCCGGATCCACATGAGTCACCGACACATTGAGGATCCGGCCCAGGGTCTTGAGTTGTTCCTGGGCACCGATGCGGAAACTGTCCATGCTCACCAGGGCGATGCTCTGGGCGCCGTACTTGAGTACATAACGGGCGGCGAGCTTGGCCAGGGTGGTGGTCTTGCCCATGCCGGCAGGACCGACCATGGCAATCACCCCGCCCTCCTCCAGCGGCTCGACTTCCGGCGTGGCGATCATCCGCGCCAGGTGCGCCAGCAACATGCGCCAGGCCTGGCGAGGCTCTTCGATACCATTGATCAGCGCCAGCAGGTCCCGGGACAACGGGCCGGACAAGCCGATGCGTTGCAGGCGACGCCACAGGTTGGCCTGGGCCGGACGGCTGCCTTGCAGCTGATTCCAGGCCAGGGAGCCGAGTTGGACTTCCATCAGTTCGCGCAGGCTGTTGAGTTCGAAGCGCATCGAGTCCAGGGCGCGCGGGTCGAGCCCGCGGGCAGGCGCGGCGGGTGCCGGCTCAGGACGACGCGGTTCGGCCTGGGCCTGCTCGATCAGCGGCTCGGCAGCGGTCAACGGCAGGCCCGCGGTCAGCGGCTGGCCGGCGAACAATTGACGATTGGTGCCCGCGGCACCCTCGCCTTCGCTGCTGCGCAGGCTCAGTTCGGCCTGGGCGCTGGCGATGCGCGATTGGGTCTTGCGCAGCTCGTCTTCGAGTTCCATGTTCGGAACCCGCGGGGCCAGCGCAGACAGTTTGTAATCCAGGGCCGCCGTCAGCTCGACACCGCCGGCGATACGACGGTTGCCAATGATGGCTGCTTCAGCGCCCAGCTCGTCACGAACCAGTTTCATGGCCTGACGCATGTCGGCGGCGAAAAAACGCTTCACTTGCATAAACCACTACCTCAGCCGTTGGGCCCTACTGTCGCAACGATGGTCACTTGCTTGTTGTCCGGTATTTCCTGGTACGCCAACACATGCAGCCCCGGGACCGCGAGGCGACCGAATCGCGAGAGCATCGCGCGAATCGGACCGGCCACCAGCAGGATCACCGGTTGGCCTTGCATCTCCTGCCGCTGGGCTGCTTCGATCAGCGAACGCTGCAGCTTCTCGGCCATGCTTGGCTCCAGCAGAACACCCTCTTCCGAGCCTTGTCCTGCCTTCTGCAGACTATTGAGCAATATCTGTTCCAACCTTGGCTCCAAGGTGATCACAGGCAGCTCAGACTCAGTGCCTACAATGCTTTGGACGATTGCGCGGGACACGCCGACCCGAACCGCAGCCACCAAGGCGGCGGTATCTTGACTCTTGGAGGCGTTGTTGGCGATGGCCTCGGCGATACTGCGTATGTCGCGCACGGGCACTTGTTCGGCCAACAGCGCCTGCAGCACCTTGAGCAACTGCGACAACGAAACCACGCCCGGCACCAGCTCTTCAGCCAGTTTTGGCGAGCCTTTGGCCAGCACTTGCAGGAGTTGCTGGACTTCTTCGTGGCCAATCAGCTCGCTGGAGTGCTTGTACAGGATCTGGTTCAAGTGGGTCGCCACCACGGTACTGGCGTCCACCACGGTATAACCGAGGGACTGGGCCTGGGCCCGCTGGCTGATTTCGATCCACACCGCTTCCAGGCCGAAAGCCGGATCCTTGGCGGTGATGCCGTTGAGGCTGCCATAGACCTGGCCCGGGTTGATCGCCAATTCACGGTCGGGGTAGATCTCGGCTTCGGCCAGAATCACCCCCATCAAGGTCAGGCGATAGGCACTCGGCGCCAGGTCGAGGTTGTCGCGAATGTGCACAGTGGGCATCAGGAAGCCCAGGTCCTGGGAGAGCTTCTTGCGCACCCCCTTGATCCGCGCCAGCAACTGACCACCCTGGTTACGGTCGACCAAGGGAATCAGGCGATAGCCGACTTCCAGGCCGATCATGTCGATCGGGGTCACGTCATCCCAGCCCAGCTCCTTGGTTTCCATGGCACGGGCCGGCGACGGCAGCAGTTCCTGCTGGCGCTTGACCTCTTGCAGAGCCTGGACTTTCTGCACGTTCTGCTTCTTCCAGAACAGGTAGGCACCACCCGCGGCGGCGGCGGCCATGGTCAGGAAGGAAATGTGCGGCATCCCCGGCACCAGGCCCATCACGGCCATCAGACCGGCCGCGACGGCCAGGGCCTTGGGCGAAGCGAACATCTGCCGGCCGATCTGCTTGCCCATGTCTTCGGAGCCCGAAGCACGGGTCACCATGATCGCGGCCGCTGTGGATAACAACAGTGATGGCAATTGCGCCACCAAACCGTCACCAATGGTCAACAAGGCGTAAACCCTGCCGGCGTCGCCAAACGACATGTTGTGTTGGAAGATGCCGACAGCCATGCCGCCGATCAGGTTGATGAACAGAATCAGCAGGCCGGCGATGGCGTCACCGCGCACGAATTTGCTGGCACCGTCCATGGAACCGTAGAACTCGGCTTCTTGGGCCACTTCCAGGCGACGCAGCTTGGCCTGGCTCTGGTCGATGAGACCGGCGTTAAGGTCGGCGTCGATCGCCATCTGCTTGCCGGGCATCGCATCGAGGGTGAAACGCGCGCTCACCTCGGAAATCCGCCCGGCGCCCTTGGTCACCACGACGAAGTTGATGATCATCAAGATGGCGAAAACCACGATACCGACCACATAGTTACCGCCAATCACCACCTCACCGAAGGCCTGGATCACCTTACCGGCGGCGGCGTGCCCGTCCTGGCCGTGGAGCATCACCACACGGGTGGACGCCACGTTCAGCGCCAGGCGCAACAGTGTGGCCACCAGCAGGATGGTGGGGAAGACGGCGAAATCCAGTGGCCGCAGGGCGTAGACGCACACCAGCAGCACGACGATCGACAGGGCAATGTTGAACGTGAAGAACACGTCCAGCAGGAACGGCGGCACCGGCAGCATCATCATGGCGAGCATGACCAGCAGCAACAGCGGCACGCCCAGATTGCCCCGGCTGAGGTCTACGACATTGCTGCGCGCGGTGCTGAGTAACTGTGAGCGATCCACCGATTTTCCCCGTTCCTGTGAAGCAAACTTTTGACGCCCGAAGGGGGCGCAGACGGGGTATTGCAAGAAGCCTTCCAACTTTCGCCGGAGGCTGGCATAGAAGCGTTGCACGCAGGCTGTGGGAGCAAAGCTTGCTCGCGATGGCGCAATGGCGCCTGTCAGAGGCTGACGACCCACCACGCCATGCCGATCACTACGCTATAAGCATCTGTTCCTGCAGAATTCGACCAAAATTCAGCGTTGAGCCCCGGACATATCGCATGCCCTTGAAGATCTGAAGCCCTTCTCCGATATCAACCAGTTCGTCACTGGGATACATGCCGACGACTTTCGTCGCAGGCGCCTTGGTATCAGAGGGCGGCGAATCAGGCGAAACGTCATGTCCCTCCATCAGTCCCAGGGCCCACTGGAACCAAATGATCGGCAAATCGGCGATTTCGATCATCCGCTTGGGATCTTCCCATCGAAAGTCTGTGCGCGCGTTCATGCGCAAGCGCGAACCAAAGATTTCAAATTCAGGCTTGCCATAGCGCCTTTGCAGCTCGCCACTTGACCAATTGTTCTGGTAATCATTGGGATTGACGAAGAGACGGAACAACGCAGCGTTGCTGCCGATATTGCCCGCCGCGCCGCCCAGATAATTGAATGAAACGTGGTAGGCCAAACCTTCCAACTCAGGCCGGATAGCGTTGATCGGGCTGTCCAGATAGCCCGGGATGTACTCGTTCGCCAGCTTCACGAAGCGCGTGTAGTCGAGCCTCATGTCGAACGTGAACGAACAGCGGATGGCCCGCTCGCCAGCATTTGCCTCCACCGTTCCTGAAAGAAACTCCAGGCTCATGCCTTCAAGATGCTTGTACATTAGCCTTGCCATGCCCGTGCCCTCGACAGTGAACAGACGCAGCTCCACCGCGCTTCGCCTCACTCGACAGCAGAGATGAAGTCAATGGAGGTATCCAAATTAGATGACCAGGGAAGAGGTCCGTCTACTGTCAGAACTAACAGGTGCAGGGGGCATACGACCCAAGAGCGATCTTTTTCGGCTATCGGCCGGACTCAGGAATCACGCCGCAAATCCGGCGCAATCGGCAGAAGGCAGCAAATATCACTAACAGTTCTGCCAGTTTCCCTTTCTACGTCGAGCCTCGACAATCCTCTTGGACCTCATCCGAACGGAGTGTCGATCATGCCAGCCACGCGTCTCTGCGTTTACAGTTATGACCCCTTGGATCGCCTCACCGGCCAATCCGTGTCAACTCATGCGCCTGTCCAGCGCTTTTATTGTAGGTCCCGCCTGGCTACGGAAATCGAAGGTGCCATCAACCGATCAATTGTTCAGCACGATGAACACCTGCTGGCCCTGACCGAAACCTTGGGCAACATAAGACAAGCAACGCTGGTGGCGACCGATCAACATCGCTCGGTATTACAGGCCCTCGCCGCCAACAAATCGCAGTCCTTCGCCTATTCACCCTATGGCCATCGCCCTGCTGGCGGCGGCTTGCTGAGCCTGCTCGGTTTCAATGGAGAAAGAGCAGACTCGGTGACGGGGCATTATTTGCTGGGAAATGGTTATAGGGCTTTTAACCCGGTGTTGATGCGATTTAATAGCCCGGATCGTTTTAGTCCATTCAAAAAAGGGGGAATAAATCCATACGCCTATTGTTTAGGCGACCCGATCAACATGATCGACCCAAACGGGACGGCAGGCGTTTTACTTCGCACTCCAAATAAGCTCAGTGGCCCCACAGCTGTTTTTGAAAAAAAAATGT
This sequence comes from Pseudomonas sp. R151218B TE3479, assembly GCF_053629195.1. Taxonomy (NCBI): domain Bacteria; kingdom Pseudomonadati; phylum Pseudomonadota; class Gammaproteobacteria; order Pseudomonadales; family Pseudomonadaceae; genus Pseudomonas; species Pseudomonas sp. R151218B TE3479. The sequence goes on along the minus strand of NZ_JBRJHV010000001.1, from coordinate 2,772,968 downwards.
CGTTCATCACCTACTGCACGTTCGAGAGTCTAAAATTCGCCCCCAAGTCATTTTCAGACAACACAAACATTCATATAATTCATACTACCCAACGAAAATACCACGACCACTACACTTGGACGCCCGACGTCGCACCCTCCTCCGACTTCTTGCCCCCCATAACAACACACAATGATATGTGGATAATAACTTCCAAAAATATTAAATTAAAAGAAATAGCTTACTCAAAAATAACCGACTTCAAACCACTTGAAAATATTTCATTCGATGAACGCTATTCTCACACCAATCTCAACAATCATCTTGAGAAAGAAAGGGACCGAATTATTCATTCCGGCTACCCCATCAATGAACGCTTCATATTCAACACCGTATTAAGCAACGCGAAAAAAGGAAAGCTACCAGGAGTTGATCCCGCTATGATTAATTACCTACAACCTGCGAAGTTCGAAAATGTTGCCAAGTTAAGGGAAAAAATTAGACGTTTTGAGAGTTTCGACCAATCAAGCCGTAAATCCGGCGGGATTCGCAGATCACCTTGAGCGGCTCGGGGCGCTTGCCTTGCCGGTACAGTGATGGCGGACCTGATAGACGTTACGCCAGTGCCAGGGTCAAGCATCACTCTATTGGCATTTGGAATAGACGGGGGCGCAGCAACCGCTTGAAGCTCAGGGCCGCTGCGCAGCCCAGCGGGAACAGTCCCCTCGCCACAAGGCTCGGGAATACAAGCTTCGTTGAAGCAGTCTTTCCCATCGGAAATTGCTAAAACCTCCCGGAAGTTAATTCCCTGGACCAGGGAGATTAACCGCTCGGTCATGCCGCTACGCTCATCAGGAATCACGCCGCAAATCCGGCGCAATCGGCAGGATGCAGCAAATACCACTAACAGTTCTGCCAGTTCCCCTTTCTACGTCGAGCCTCGACAATCCTCTTGGACCTCATCCGAACGGAGTGTCGATCATGCCAGCCACGCGTCTCTGCGTTTACAGTTATGACCCCTTGGATCGCCTCACCGGCCAATCCGTGTCAACTCATGCGCCTGTCCAGCGCTTTTATTGTAAGTCCCGCCTGGCTACGGAAATCGAAGGCGCCATCAACCGATCAATTGTTCAGCACGATGAGCACCTGCTGGCCCTGACCGAAACCTTGGGCAACATAAGACAAGCAACGCTGGTGGCGACCGATCAACATCGCTCGGTATTACAGGCCCTCGCCGCCAACAAATCGCAGTCCTTCGCCTATTCACCCTATGGCCATCGCCCTGCTGGCGGCGGCTTGCTGAGCCTGCTCGGTTTCAATGGAGAAAGAGCAGACTCGGTGACGGGGCATTATTTGCTGGGAAATGGTTATCGGGCTTTTAACCCGGTGTTGATGCGATTTAATAGCCCGGATCGTTTTAGTCCGTTTGGCGTCGGTGGTGTGAACACTTATGCGTATTGTACTGGCGACCCGATAAACAGGAGAGATCCGAACGGGACGGCTGGTTTTTTTACAAGGATTATAAAATTTTTTTCAAAAGCGAGATCTGGCACGACTCCGCGCGAGGTGCAACACACAACCATTGATACAAATGTCGTGGAACGCATCATAGGCAAGCAAAGCCATGACATATTAAAAACAACCACAACCAGACGAATATTTAACACCGACAATCAATTAACTCACACATTTGAAGTCGAAAAAAAGATACAAGTCCCCAAGAATCCGACGCTTCAAGAGCTAGCCTTTTCCAAGCTAACTAATTACAACGAAGCCAAGTTCCAACAGCTGAGAATAAAGGACAAGAAAGCGATACGTAATTACTCGGAAATTAACTTTCAAAATCACATTGAAAATAAGATCGCAGCAGAACAACTCATTTCAAAAGCCCCATACAGAGAACTTGATCACCGTCTTGCATTCAACGCAGTACTACACGACGCAAAGTCCGGACGCTTACCGGGAGTCGACCCGACTTCAATTGAGGATATAAAAGCGAAAGAGATTCCGTCTACGTCTTTGGATGAGCTTTTATACAGAACGGGACTCGAGTGACGCCGCAAATCGGCAAATCTTCCTGCCTTTGAGCTCCAGCCTTAGTCGACACATAGCATGCTTCGCGAACAAAGCTCACTCAGGAATCACGCCGCAAATCCGGAGGAATCGGCAAATCCTTGAGCGGCTCGGGGCGCTTGCCCTTGCCCGCGCGGTGCTGGCGGATCTGGTAGACGTAGGCCAATACCTGGGCCACGGCCAAGTACAGGCCTCCAGGGATTTCCTGATCGAGTTCGGTGGAGTAATAGATCGATCGCGCCAGCGCCGGGGACTCGAGCAGCATCACTTCATTGGCTACGGCGATCTCACGGATCTTCAGCGCCAGGAAGTCACTGCCCTTGGCCAGCAACACGGGCGCGTTGCCTTTTTCGGGGTCGTACTTGAGGGCGACGGCGTAGTGAGTCGGGTTGGTGATGACCACATCGGCATCGGGGATGGCCGCCATCATCCGCCGCTGGGAGACCTCGCGCTGCAATTGACGGATACGCTGCTTGACCTCCGGCTTGCCCTCCGCATCCTTGTGCTCGTCGCGCACCTCCTGCTTGGTCATCATCAGCTTCTGCTTGCTCTGATACAGCTGGATCGGCACGTCGATGGCGGCGATGAGGATCAGGCCGCAAGCCATCCACAACGTACTCCAGCCCACCAACTGCACGCTGTGGATAATCGCCTGCTCCAGCGGCTCGTGGGCAATGCGCAGCAGATCGTCGATGTCGGCCTGCAACACCGTCAGCGCGACGAACAGGACCAGGAGGAATTTCCCAAACGCCTTGAGCAGCTCCATCAGCGCCGAGGTGGAAAACATGCGCTTGAGACCGGCGGCCGGGTTCATCCGGCTGAACTTGGGCGCCAGGCTCCCGGCGGCGAACAACCAGCCCCCCAGGGAAATCGGACCGATGAAAGCGGCCAGCAGCAAGCAGATCAAGACCGGCTGCACCGCCAGGATCGCGATCTTGCCCGAGTGCAGCAGATACTGGGACATCGCCCCCGGAGACAGCAGCACCTCGCGGGGCAGGGAGAAATTCAGGCGCATGATTTCCAGCAGGTCCAGGGCCAACCCGCCGCCATAAATCAGCAACCCGCCCGCCCCGGCCAGCATGATCGCCAGCGTGTTCAGCTCCTTGGAGCGGGCGATCTCGCCCTTTTCCCGGGATTCGCGCAGGCGTTTTTCCGTGGGGTCTTCTGTCTTGTCCTGGCCACTCTCGCTCTCGGCCATGGCTCAGCGTGCCTGTGCCATGTCGCGTAAAAGCTGCAAGGCCTGGGTGGCCAGCGGCTGATACTGATTGAGGATATCCCCCAGGCTGACCCAGAAAATCACCATGCCCAGTACAAGGGTCAGGGGGAAGCCAATGGAGAAAATATTCAATTGCGGCGCCGCGCGGGTCATCACGCCAAACGCGATGTTGACTATCAGCAACGCGGTGATCGCCGGCAATACCAGCACCATCGCCGCACCCAGGACCCAGCCGAGCTTGCCGGCGATTTCCCAGAAATGATTGACCAGCAATGCACTGCCCACTGGCATGGTGGTAAAGCTCTCGGTCAACACCTCGAACACCACCAGATGCCCATTCATGGCCAGGAACAACAGGGTCACCAGCATCGTCAGGAACTGACCGATCACCGCCGTCGTCACGCCATTGGTGGGGTCGACCATGGACGCGAAGGCCATGCCCATCTGGATCGAGATGATTTGCCCGGCCACCACGAATGCCTGAAAGAACAGCTGCAACGAGAATCCCATCAAGGCGCCGATGAGAATTTGCTCGGCCACCAGCATCAGCGCGCTGAGGTCCAGGGCATTGACCGGCGGCATCGGTGGTAGCCCGGGGGCGATAACTACCGTGATCGCCAGGGCGAAATACAAGCGTATGCGCCGGGGCAACAGGGTGGTGCCGAAGACCGGCATGCTCATCAGCACCGCAGTGACGCGAAACAGTGGCAGGACGAACGATGCCACCCAGGAACTGATCTGGGTGTCCGTCAACTCGAGCATCGACATGGGGTCAGCCGATCAACTGCGGAATACTGCCGTACAGCTGCAGGATGTATTCCATGAAGGTTTGTACCATCCAGGGGCCGGCGACGATCAACGTCACCAGCATCACCAGCAGGCGCGGCAGAAAGCTCAAGGTCTGTTCGTTGATCTGGGTCGCGGCCTGGAACATCGCCACCAGCAACCCCACCAACAGGCTGGGGATCACCAGGATGGCGACCATCATGGTCGTCAGCCAGAGCGCTTCACGGAACAGGTCTACCGCTACTTCAGGCGTCATATCGTCCTACCCGCACAAAAGGCCTAAACACCGCCGAAACTGCCCGCCAGCGTACCGATGATCAACGCCCAGCCGTCCACCAGCACAAACAGCATGATCTTGAACGGCAGGGAAATGATCAGCGGCGAGAGCATCATCATACCCATGGCCATCAGCACGCTGGCGACCACCAGGTCAATGATCAGGAACGGGATGAAAATCATGAAACCGATCTGGAACGCGGTCTTCAGTTCGGACGTCACGAACGCCGGCACCAGGATGGTCAGCGGCGCCTGGTCGGCACTGGGGATATCGGTGCGCTTGGACAGGCGCATGAACAGCTCCAGGTCACTGCTGCGGGTCTGGGCCAGCATGAAATCCTTGATCGGCACCTGGGCCTTGGCCACGGCATCCTGGGCGCTGAGCTTTTCCGCCAGGTACGGTTGCAGCGCATCCTGGTTCACCCGATCGAACACGGGCGCCATGATGAACATCGTCAGGAACAGCGCCATGCCGGTGAGGATCTGGTTCGAGGGAGTCTGTTGCAGGCCCAGGGCCTGGCGCAGGATCGAAAAGACAATGATGATCCGGGTGAAACTGGTCATCAGCATGACGAACGCCGGGATGAAACTCAGCGCCGTCATGATCAGCAGGATCTGCAGGCTGACCGAATACTCCTGTGCCCCTTCGGCGTTGGTCCCCAGGGTGATCGCCGGGATCGACAGCGGATCGGCGGCGAACGCCAACGGTGCGGCCAGCATCAGGGCCAATGCCAACAGAATGCGCAACGGCATTACTTTTTATCCTTCTGGTCTTTCCCCAGCAGCTCCATGAGGCGCTGGGCAAATTCGGGGCTTGCCGGCTCGGTGGAGGGTACCTGCACCGGCTCCTTGAGGACGTGCAAGGCGGTGATGGTGCCCGGGCTCAGGCCCAGCAGGATCTGCTCGTTGCCGACCTGCACCAGCACCAGCCGGTCGCGTGGCCCGAGCGCGCGCGAACCGACGATGTCGATGACCTGGCCCTTGCCGGTTGGTCCCGCCTGTTGCACGCGGCGCAACAACCAGGCGAGAAAGAAGATCAAGCCCAGCACCAACAGCAAGCCGAGCACCAGTTGCGCCAGTTGCCCGGCGACCCCGCTGCCTGCCACCGGCGCAACGGCCGCCGTGGCAACCGGTTCGGCCGCCAGTACGCTCAATGGCAGCATCGACGCTGCGGCGAAGAAACCTTTCACTCAGCGCAGCTTCTTGATGCGTTCGCTCGGACTGATCACGTCCGTCAGGCGAATGCCGAACTTCTCGTTGACCACCACCACCTCGCCATGGGCGATCAAGGTGCCGTTGACCAACACATCGAGCGGCTCGCCGGCCAGGCGGTCCAGTTCGATCACCGAGCCCTGGTTGAGCTGCAGCAGGTTGCGGATGTTGATGTCGGTGCTGCCCACTTCCATGGAGATCGACACCGGGATGTCGAGGATCACATCCAGGTTCGGCCCATCCAGCGTGACCGGCTCGTTGCTCTTGGGCACGCTGCCAAACTCTTCCATCGGCAGGCGGTTGGACCCGTGATTACCGCTGTCGGCGGCCAGCAAGGCATCGATATCAGCCTGCCCGGCGTCGCCGGTTTCTTCCAGGGCCGCAGCCCATTCGTCGGCCAGCGCCTGGTCATCCTGGGTGTTCATATCGTTAGCCATCATTTGTCCTCGGCGGGCAAAAATCAGTAAAAAACGTAAAATCCGTTACAAACTTAAGAAGCTGACACCGCTCAGCGGCGTTCGATCGGCTCGATCACCTGCAACGCCAGGTTGCCTTTGTGAGAGCCCATCTTGACCTTGAAGGCCGGCACGCCATTGGCGCGCATGATCATATCTTCCGGCATCTCGACGGGGATGATGTCCCCCGGCTGCATGTGCAGGATGTCCCGCAGACGCAGCTGCCGCCGGGCAACCGTCGCGCCGATCGGCACATCGACGTCGAGCACGTCCTGGCGCAAGGCGTTGATCCAGCGCTCGTCCTGATCGTCGAGGTCCGACTGGAAACCGGCGTCGAGCATTTCGCGCACCGGCTCGATCATCGAATACGGCATGGTCACGTGCAGGTCGCCGCCACCGCCATCGAGTTCAATGTGGAAGGTCGAGACCACGATGGCTTCGCTCGGCCCGACGATGTTGGCCATGGCCGGGTTCACTTCCGAGTTGATGTACTCGAAGTTCACTTCCATGATCGCCTGCCAGGCTTCCTTCAAATCGATGAAGGCCTGCTCCAGCACCATGCGCACCACCCGCAGCTCGGTGGGGGTGAATTCACGACCTTCGATCTTGGCGTGACGACCGTCGCCACCAAAGAAGTTGTCCACCAGCTTGAACACCAGCTTGGCGTCGAGGATGAACAACGCGGTGCCGCGCAACGGCTTGATCTTCACCAGGTTGAGGCTGGTGGGCACGTACAGCGAATGCACGTACTCGCCGAACTTCATCACCTGCACGCCACCAACAGCCACGTCGGCCGAGCGGCGCAGCATGTTGAACATGCTGATGCGAGTGTACCGGGCGAAACGCTCGTTGATCATTTCCAGGGTCGGCATGCGTCCGCGAACGATGCGATCCTGGCTGGTCAGGTCGTAGCTTTTGACGCTGCCCGGTTCAGCAGCGTTTTCGGTCTGTACCAGACCATCGTCGACACCATGCAACAGCGCGTCGATTTCGTCCTGGGACAGCAGGTCCTGCACGGCCATGTCGTGTTCCTACTGCAATACGAAGTTAGTGAAGAGCAACTGTTCGATCACCACTTTGCCGAGCTCTTTCTGAGCCACTTCCTGCACGCTGGCCGTGGCTTTCTGACGCAGCATTTCCTGGCCGACGGGCGTGGCCAGGGTGTCGAAACTCTGTCCGGAAAAGAGCATCACCAGGTTATTGCGGATCAGCGGCATGTGTACCCGCAGCGCTTCCAGGTCCGCCTGGTTGCGACCTTGCAAAGTAATGCTGACCTGCATGTAGCGTTGACGACCGTTCACGGTGTAGTTGGCCACGAAGGCGGGCGCCATCGGTTCGAAAATCGCCGGCTGCTTGCCCACCGGCGCAGCCTCGACCGCCACTGCCGGCTTGCTCTGAGCGCTGTGCATGAAATACCAGGTCGCCCCTACGGACACGCCGATCGCCAGGAGCAAACCCACCACGATCATGATGATCAGCTTGAGTTTGCCTTTGGTTGCAGGGTCTTTTACAGCTGCTGCTTCACTCTTCGCCATGCCAATAATCCGTCACTAATCGGGGTTTTCACTGTTGCACGGCAAGGCAGGAGCAAGTGTTATGCCAGAAGTGTCAGTACCCAGCACGACAGGCAGATAGGATCTTCAGTCCCCATAAAAACCAATGTGGGAGCGAGCTTGCTCGCGATAGCGATGAACCAGTCCCTGCAAAAGTGACTGACAATCCGCTATCGCGAGCAAGCTAGCTCCCACAGGGGTGAGCATCGTTGGATCAGGCGTAGTAGTCGACCGCGCTGGTGCCAATGACGCTGGTCGTGCTGGCGGCCACTTCAGCGATGCCGGCGGGGCCAGCTTCATCCGCTGAATCCACCCGCCCGCCAGATGACGTCGTGCGCCCGGCCCGGGCCTGCTGCTGGGCTTGCTGCTCCTGGTTCTGCGACCCCCGGGATTGATCCGACACGCTGACGTCGACCTGGCCCATGCCCTGCTGGCTAAAACTGTCCCGCAAGCGATGCAACTGGCCTTCGAGGGCTTCACGAACGCCGGAGTGGGCGCTCATGAACGTGACCTGGGTCTGCTGGTCCGGGACCATGTTCACCCGGATATCCAGGCGTCCGAGCTCAGCGGGCTGCAATTGGATGTCGGCCGCCTTGAGATTGACGCTGGACAGGTACATCACCCGGTTGACCACCTCTTCGGTCCAACCGCTCTGATTCATCGCGATAGGTTGGTTGACCGGCACTGTGTTGGCGGTTTTGGGCGTAGCGGCCTGGGTCAGTGCGGCCAGGCGGTTGGCGAAATCATCCACGCGGGTGTCGCTGGACGCGGCGCCCAAGTCCTTGAGACCCTCGCTGATCAAGCCGCCGAAGGCCTTGTCGCCCCCCTGGCTACCGGACTCGGTACTGTTCTGATCGGCTTGCACGCTGAGCATGCTGGCCATACCGGCGGCAAAGGTCTGCGCCGACGTCGGCTCACCGTCGAGCGACACCGGGGCAGCGCTCTTGGGCTGCGCCTGGCTGGAAGCGGAAACATGACCGCCCTGCTCCATCGCCAAGCGCAAGGCGGGCAATGCGTCGAGAGGGTCGGCTTGTGGGTCGAAGGTTGGATCGACGACCGGGACTGCAGGCTGGGCCGGGGCGGCCAATGGGACAACGGGCGCCGCGACTGCGGTGGCGACCTGGGCCTCAGTCGTGACCGCCACGGGGGCAGTTTCCACCGGGGCTGTCGCGACCGGCACCGTCATCTCCGGCAGCACACCAGGGTCAAGGCTTGGATCGACCGGTGCCGCCTCCGCCACGGGCGTTTCAGCCGAGTCGGCGCTGGTATCGCTGGCAGCCTTGTCGTCGGTGCTGGCGGGTTTGTCCGCGGGCAAGGGTTTGCCGCTATCGGCAACCGCCGGCTCCGGGGCGGCAGGACTTTCGTTGCCGGTGTCTTTTTTGACGGTGTTATCGGCGGCCTTGTCGCGCGCCGATTTCACCACGGGCTCCGGGGCCGCTGCGGCTTTGGCCGGGGCCTGCTTGGCGAAGACTTGAGCGAAGCTGGAGGCTCTATCCCCGAGGTCGGGGGTCGCTGCCGGTGAATTGACGGCGACCTTGGGCTTGGCCTGGACAGAGGCCTGAAGCAGTGAATTGGGGGTAACGGGCATAAAAAGGTCTCCGCTGCACTGGAATCATTTGCACAGTCGAGACTAAGCAATGCAAGGCACGGGCCAACGTTTGCCCGGCCGTCAAATCTCAGCAGTGGAAGCCTTCACGCTCTTCCCGGCAAAGCTTGCGGACATGGGCGAACTCGCTGTCGATTTCGTTGACCAGGTTCTCGATACCGCCCAATGACGGCTGCTTGGCACGCTGTTCCAGTTCGCCGCACAACTCGGCGAGGCGAATGGCGCCCATGTTGCTGCTGCTGCCCTTGAAGCTGTGGGCGGTGGCGCTCAATTTTTCAGCGTCCCGTGCTTCATGCAGCACGCGCAGGCGAGCCTCGGAATCGTTGAGAAACGTATCCAGCAACTCCAGATACCCCTCCTCCATGACTTCCTTCAACGTGCTGAGCACGTCGCGGTCCAGATGAATCTCGTTCACTTGTTCGCTCCCTGATCAAGAATGGCACCAATTATGCCAGAGCCTCCCAGATAAACTCCACGCGCGCACTACGACCATCGTCTGACCAACTGGCCTGATGGCTCAACTGGCGTACCAGGCTCACGCCGCGTCCCGACAACCGATCACTGTCCACGGGCCGTGCCAGCACCCGGGCGACATCGAAACCCTCGCCGCTGTCTTCGACCTCAATGGCCAAGCGACCACCCTCGCCGTTTGGCGAAACGTGCAAGTGCACCCGCACGTAACCGTCGCTCAGTTCATCCAGGCGTGTATTGCGCTCGCTGTAGTAGCGAGCAAAACCCGCCGCATCACGCTTGAGGCTCGAATCGAGCCCCAGCACCCCGTGATCCAGGGCATTGGAGTAGAGCTCAGACATCACGCTATAAAGGGCACCACTCTGCGCCCTGAGCCCATGGACCTCAAGCAGCAACTGCAACAGGTAGGGCATCGGGTTGAAGCGCTTGAGCGTCTGCGCCCGAAACTCGAAGCTCACCGACCAGTCCAGTGGGCTGGACTGCCCGCTATCGGAATAGACCGGTGGTGGCGGATTGAGTTGCGTCGGTGCGACCAGTCGCACCTCGACCATGCTGAAGTCGTCACGGGCCTCACCGCGAAAATCCCGCAGGGCCTGCTGAATGTCCTCAAAAAGACGGTCAGGTTCACGGTTGGCCGAAAATACCTGCTGCAACCGCTCCACGCCAAACGGCCGGTCATCGCGGTCACTGGTCTCGATTACGCCATCGGACAGCAGGAACACCCGATCCCCCAGCGACATCGAATGCACCTCGGTGCGGTCATCGAACAGGTGCGGCGCGAGCACGCCCAACGGCAAGTGCCGCGCCGGCAAAGGCGTACGCTCGCCGCTGAGGCTGTCATGCAGGTAACCATCGGGCATGCCACCGTTCCAGATCTCCACCGTGCAACGCTGGAAACTGAGGCACAACAGCGTTGCACAACAGAACATGTCCACTGGCAGGATGCGCTTGAGCTTGGCATTCATCTCCCGCAGGATCTGCGCCAAGCCGTAGCCCTTGGCCGTCATCCCGTAGAACACTTCCGCCAGCGGCATCGCACCGACCGCAGCCGGCAAACCGTGGCCGGTGAAGTCCCCCAGCAGGATGTGCATGTCACCGGCCGGGTTGAACGCCGCCAGCAGCAAGTCGCCATTGAACAGGGCATAGGGCGATTGCAGGTATCGGATGTTGGGTGCACTCAGGCAGCCGGAGTGGGCGATCTTGTCGAAGACGGCCTTGGCGACCCGTTGTTCGTTGAGTAGATAGTCATGGTGCCGGGCGATCTGGTCGCGCTGCTCCACCACCGTGGCCTGCAACCGGCGCAAGCGGTCCATGGCCTTGATCTTGGCCGCCAGGATTACTTGGTTGTAGGGCTTGGCCAGGAAGTCATCGCCGCCCGCTTCCAGGCAACGGGCCAGCGCTTCGCTCTCAGTCAGTGAGGTGAGGAAAATGATCGGGACCAATTGGTCCCCAGCCAGTTGCTTGATTCTCTGTGCGGCTTCGAAGCCGTCCATCACTGGCATCATCGCGTCCATCAGCACCAGGTGCGGACGCTGTTCCAGGTAGGCGTCGACCGCTTCGGCGCCATTGGCCGCGGTGAGCACGTGGTGACCCTGGCGGCGGACAATGGTCGACAACAGCAGTCGATCAGCGGCACTGTCTTCGGCAATCAAGACCGTCAGTGGCTCCGACGACGATTGCATGGCGATCAACTGATGTCGAACAGCTTGTCGAAATTGGAGATCGCGAGGATTTTCTTGACGTCGGAGCTGCTGTTGACGACCCGGATATCCGACTCGTCGCCGCCGGCATGATCGCGCAACAGCAGGAGCATGCCCAAGGCGGAACTGTCGAGATAAGTGGCTTCTTTCAAATCCACCACGATGGACTCGGGTTTCGTATTGAGCCGCTCATAGGACTCACGAAACTCCTGATGCCGCCCGAAATCGAATCGACCTTTGATCGAAATCGTCAGCTTATGCCCATCGGGGGATACTTCGGTAACGACTGACATGATCGGCTTCCTTGTCATGGACATACGTGTACAAGGTGTAGCATCTGGTACAGCTCTGAGCAAGGTTTTGCCTCATTCATCCGACAAAATCCTCATTTCGCATCAGTAGGGGTTCTGCCGTGGCAGACGCTGGGACAATTCATCGAGCAGTTTCTGTTCGCGTTTGTCCTCCAACTGTCGCGCCTCATCGATATAACGCTGCACCAGTTTGCGCAACCCTTCGACTCGGGCAAACGCCTCTTGCCAGCTCTGGCGAGCCTTCTCCAGGTTGTTCTGGTGCCAGACCAGGCTCTGGCGCTGCTGATCGATGGCGGTGCCCAGCTGTGCCAGGAACCCCTGGTAACCCAGCAACCATTGCCCGGAGACCCCGTGGCTGCCTCGGGCAATCCACTGCTCCTGGTACTCGAGTCGAAAGTTCTCCAAGTCTGCCAGTTTGCTCTCGGCAACGGCCACTTGCCCCTGGAAATACGCCAGCCGCTGGACGGCGGTCTTCTCGGCCTTTTCCGCCATGTCCACTACGGGTGCCAGGCGCGCCGCACGACTCGTGGCCATGGCCGGTTACGTGCCTGAGACCGGCGCGAAAATAGTCTGCAAGTGCGCCTCGCTGGCGCCCATGCCGATGTTGTCGTTCAAGCTTTGGCGCAGGTACACGGCCATGGCCGGGTAAAGACTGATGGCGGTGTCGGTCTCGCGGTCACCGCCGGGCACATAGGCACCGACGCTGATCAGGTCACGGCTCTGCTGGTAGCGCGACCAGTACTGCTTGAACTGCTGCGCCCGCTTCATGTGTTCGGCACTGATTACCGACGGCATGACCCGGCTGATGGAAGCCTCGATGTCGATGGCCGGGTAGTGACCTTCTTCGGCCAGGCGCCTGGACAGCACGATGTGACCGTCGAGCACCCCCCGGGCCGAGTCGGCGATGGGGTCTTGCTGGTCGTCACCTTCGGACAGCACGGTATAGAACGCGGTGATCGAACCGCCGCCCTTCTCCGCATTGCCGGCGCGCTCCACCAGTTTCGGCAGCTTGGCGAACACCGACGGCGGATAGCCCTTGGTAGCCGGCGGTTCGCCGATGGCCAGGGCGATTTCCCGCTGGGCTTGGGCGAAACGAGTCAGCGAATCCATCAGCAACAGGACGTTCTTGCCCTTGTCGCGGAAATACTCGGCGATGCGTGTGCAATACATGGCAGCCCGCAGCCGCATCAACGGCGCATCGTCCGCAGGCGAAGCCACCACCACCGAACGCTTGAGCCCTTCCTCGCCGAGGATGTGCTCGATGAATTCCTTGACCTCACGGCCCCGTTCACCGATCAGCCCCACCACGATGATGTCGGCTTCGGTGAAGCGGGTCATCATGCCCAACAGCACACTCTTGCCCACCCCGGTACCGGCAAACAGGCCCAGGCGTTGGCCGCGGCCGACCGTCAATAAACCGTTGATGCAACGGATACCTACGTCCAGCGGCACGCTGATGGGGTCACGCTTGAGGGGGTTGATCGTCGGGCCGTCCATCGGCACCCAATCTTCGGCCTTCATGCCGCCCTTGCCGTCCAGGGCGCGCCCGGCCCCGTCCAGCACGCGCCCGAGCATGCTCATGCCCATGGGCAGGCGACCATTGTCGGCCAGGGGCACGACGCGCGCGCCGGGCGCGATACCGGCGACGCTGCCCACCGGCATCAAGAAGACCTTGCTGCCGGAGAAGCCCATGACTTCGGCTTCGACCTGCACCGGATGGTAGCTGTCGTCGTTGATCACCATGCAGCGGCTACCCATGGCGGCACGCAGCCCCTCGGCTTCGAGGGTCAGGCCAACCATGCGCAGCAGGCGACCTTCCAGGATCGGTTGGCCGGCCAGCTCACTGGCCTCGGCGTAGCTGCCCAGGCGCTTACCGAAGCTGGTTCGCTCAAGGCGCATCGCGGTTGTCCGGTACAGAAGCGTCCAATTCAGGCATCTCCAGCTCCACATCGGCCGGCGCGGCATCGGCACTGATCAAGGGATCGTCCGGCAACTCCAGGCTCAGATCGGCTGCGGCCGGGTGCAGGGCCTGTTCGTGCAGTTGGTCGAACAACTTGGCCATGATCTGGCTGATACGGGTTTCAACGGTGGCATCGATGCGGCTGTGTTCGGTTTCCACCCGACAACCGCCCGGCAGCAGCGCCGCGTCCTCGACGATACGCCAGGTTTCTTCATGGCGCTCGCGCAGGGCCTTGACCAGTTCGAAGTCCTGGGGATTGATGTACAGCCGCACGTTACCCACGCCCAACGGCAACAACTTGAGCGCTTCACGCATAACGTGTTCGATTTGGCTCGAATCGATGGCCAGTTCGCGCTGGATCACTTGTCTGGCGATATGTTGCACCAGGCCCACCAGGGATTTCTCGATCTGGGTGTCCTGCTCGGCGATGGGGTCGAACAGGTTGAGCATCAGCGATTCCAACGCACGGAGCTTGGCCGTCAGCGCCACATCGGCTTCCTGGCGGACCTTGAGCGTGGTGCTGTGAAAGCCTTCCTTTTCACCCACCGCAAAGCCTTCGTTATAGGCTTCCTGGCGAATGCTCTCAACTTCCTCGAGGGTCAGTGGCTGGACTTCTTCCAGCGGCACCTCCTCCATTTCCGGCAGCTCTTCCACCGGCGCCGGCTCAGGCTCGGGCACGTGGGGGTCGAAGCTGGGCAGCGACCAGACGTCGAAACCACCGACGTCCCGGGCGCGGATCAGGTCGCTGGGGGCTTCATCACTCTTGGCAGACATAACGACCTTAGATCATCTCTTCGCCGCCCTTGCCACCGAGAACGATCTCCCCGGCTTCGGCCATGCGGCGGGCGATGGTGAGGATTTCCTTCTGCGCGGTTTCCACATCGCTGACGCGCACCGGGCCCTTGGCCTCGAGGTCGTCGCGCAACAGTTCGGCCGCCCGTTTGGACATGTTCTTGAAGATTTTTTCCTTGACGCCTTCGTCCGAGCCCTTGAGGGCCAGTACCAGCACGTCGGACGAGACTTCGCGCAACAGAGCCTGGATGCCACGATCGTCGACATCGGACAGGTTGTTGAACACGAACATGAGGTCTTCGATCTGACCGGACAGGTCTTCGTCGAATTCGCGGATCGAGTCCATCAACTGACCTTCGATCGAACTGTCGAGGAAGTTCATGATGTCCGCCGCACGCTTGATACCACCCAGGGTGGTGCGCGAGGCATTGGAGTTGCCCGAGAACTGCTTCTCGAGAATCTGGTTCAATTCTTTCAGGGCCGCCGGCTGCACGGTATTGAGCGAAGAAACGCGCAGGATGATGTCCAGGCGCACCTTGTGGTCGAAATTGCCCAGCACTTCGCCGGCCTGGTCCGGGTCGAGGTAAGCCACCACGATCGCCTGGATCTGCGGGTGCTCGTAACGGATCACGTCGGCAACCGCCCGCGGCTCCATCCACTTGAGGCTGTCCAGGCCGCTGGTATTGCCACCCAGCAGGATCCGGTCGATGAGACCGTTGGCCTTGTCCTCGCCCAGCGCCTGGGTGAGCATCTTGCGCACGTAGTCGTCGGAACCCACGCCCAGGCTGGTTTGATCGCCGACGATGTCGACGAACTCGCTCATCACCTGCTCGACCTGCTCACGGTGCACGTTGCCCATCTGCGCCATGGCCACGCCCACGCGCTGGACCTCCTTGGGCCCCATGTGGCGCAGCACCTGGGCGGCGTCGGTCGAGCCCAGGGACAGCAGCAGGATCGCGGCTTTGTCGACCCGGGACAATTTGGCAACAGCGGCTCGATTATCACTCATCTGCGTTAATCCACTCTTTCACGACCTGGGCCACACGACCCGGGTCTTCTGCCACCAGACTCTTGATAGCGTTCAACTGAGCGTCATAGCCTTCGCTCGGGCTTGGCAGCAGAATGCTCTGCGGCCCGCCGAGGCTGACGCGATCATTGGCCAATTCGCCATCCAGGCCGCCCATGCCGCCCAGTTCCACATCACCCAAGCCGGCCAACTGCTTGTTCCTGCCGCCATTGGTGATGTTATTGAGCACCGGACGCAGTACGCCGAACACCAGTATCAGGATGAACAGCACACCCAGTACTTGCTTGACCACATCCCAGAACCAGGGTTGCGAATAAAATGGAATATCGGCGATCACTTCACCGCGTTCCAGGGAGAACGGCACGTTGATCACGCTGACGCTGTCGCCGCGGCTGGCGTCGAAACCAACGGCGTCCTGTACCAGGCGAGTAAAGCGCGCCAATTCGTCGGCGCTCCATGGCGCACGGCTGGTTTCGCCGTTGGCCGGGTTGACCTTGACCTGATCGTCCACCACCACCGCGACCGACAAGCGATTCAAACGGCCCTGCTGTTGCTTGGTGTGGCTGATGGAACGGTCGAGCTCGAAGTTCTTGGTCGACTGCTGACGCTTGTCGGCCGGGTACGGCGCCAGCATCGGCTGGCCGGTGGCCGGGTCCATGATCTGCTGGCCATTGGCATCGATCAGCGGCTGGCCTGGCTGCACCATACCGGCAGCCGCCGTGGCGCCACCGGTGGTTTGCGGCGCGCTGGCCGGCGACGGCGGCTGGTTGCTCAGGGCACCCGGGACGCCTTGCGGGCCATTGCTGGCGGTGCGTTGTTCATTTACCGACTGCTCGCTGCGCAACGCCGGCTGGTCCGGGTTGAACTGCTCGGAAGTGGACTCGACGGCGCTGAAGTCGACATCGGCCGACACTTCGGCTTTATAGCGATCGTTACCCAGGATCGGTTGCAGGATGTTGTGCACACGCTGGGTCAGCATGCCTTCCATGCGGCGGCTGTAATCGAATTGCTTGCCGGCCATGGTCAGTTCGGAGTTTTCCGCCTGGTCGGACAGCAGGTTGCCCTTCTGGTCGACCACGGTGATCTGCGATTTGCTCAGTTCGGGTACGCTGGTCGCCACCAGATTGACGATGGCTACCACCTGGCCTGGCTCCAGGGAGCGGCCCGAATACAGCTCGACCAATACCGAAGCACTGGGCTTGCGCTCATCGCGCACGAACACCGAGCTTTTCGGAATCGCCAGGTGCACGCGGGCACCCTTGACGTTGTTCAAGCTGGAGATGGTGCGTGCCAGTTCGCCTTCCAGGCCGCGACGATAACGGGTCGCTTCCATGAATTGGCTGGTGCCCAGGCCCTGGTCCTTGTCGAGGATCTCGAAACCGATGTTGCCGTCGGTCGGCGTCACGCCGGCCGCGGCGAGCTTGAGGCGCGCACGAGCGACATCATCGGCCTTGACCAGCAAGGCGCCGGAATTGGGTTCGACGGTGTAAGGAATGTCGGCGGAAGCCAGGGTCTCCATGACTTGCTTGGCGTCCATGCCCGCCAGGCTGCCATACAGCGGACGGTAGTCCGGTTGCTGGGACCACAGCACCACGGCAAAACCAATCGCCACGCTGGCAGCCAGGCCGACCAACAGGCCAACCTGACGCAGCATGGTCATCTCGGAGAGATTTTCCAGGAAGGACAGGCCGAACAACGGCGGTTTGCCGTCTACCGGAGTGGCCTTGGCTGGAACGTTATCAACGGCTGCTTCTGCCATGACTCAATAATTTCCTTAAACCGGCATCTGCATGATGTCTTGGTAGGCTTGAACCAGTTTGTTGCGAACCTGGGTCAGCGCCTGAAACGAGACACCGGCTTTCTGCGAGGAGATCATTACGTCCGTCAGGTCGACGCCACTTTTGCCAATCTCGAAAGCACTGGCCAACTGGTTCGACGCCTGCTGGGTATCGTTCACTTTATTGACGGCCTGACCGAGCATGTCGGAAAAGCTGCTGCCACCCACCTGGGGGACCGCGACCGATTTAGGCTGGGCCATGGCGTCCATTTGCATGGCCCGCATGTCCAACATCAACCGATTAAATTCAATACCTTGGCTCATGGTCTACTCTCTCTGGCGGCCCGCATTTTTTTGACACTTACTCAGCGGGTATTCAGGTATTAGCAACAAGGGTGCCAGCTCCATGGCGATAGAAAACAAATGCGCGCACTACCCCATTTGGGGAGCGAGCTAGCCCATCACATCCGACCTCAACTTGACTGACCTACCGCTATCGCAAGCAAGCCCGCTCCCACAGGGGGTTTTGATGCTTGTTCAACTGGCGAACAGATAAGCCTCGACATCCATGCCAGCGTCACGCATTTGCGCCAGTTTGTAGCGCAGGGTGCGCGGGCTGATTCCCAGCCGTTCGGCGGCCTCCTTGCGACGACCGCGTTCGGCGCGCAGGGTGTCGATGATCATCTGGAACTCGCGACGCCGCAGGTCATCGCCCAGGGCGCCGACCGAATCGCCCTCGACATCCATCGGCGGCATAGGGGTTGCGGTCGGCGCCGGTGCCAATGCGGGCAATGGCGCGCAGGCCACCGGGCCGGCCAAACAGAAATCCTCCGGCTGGATCAGTCCGCCCTGTTGCAGGATCAAGGCCCGCTGAATGGCGTTATCCAGCTCTCGGACATTGCCCGGCCACGGATAGGCAACCAGACAGGCCCGGGCCTCGGCTGAAAGCCGGGCCGCCGCGTGCTTCATTTTATTGACGTGTTTGTTCAGCAGGCGCTCGGCCAGCGGCAGGATATCGGCGGTACGCTCACGCAACGGACGCCAGGCCAGCGGGAATACCGACAAACGGTAATAGAGGTCTTCACGGAAACGCCCCGCCGCCACTTCGCCGGCCAGGTCGCGGTTGGTGGTCGCCACCACCCGAATGTCCAGGCTGATGGGCTTGCGCGCCCCCACCCGCTCCACTTCCCGCTCCTGCAATACCCGCAGCAGCTTGGCTTGCAGGCCCAACGGCATTTCGGAAATTTCATCGAGCAGGATCGTGCCACCTTCGGCCTGCTCGAACTTGCCGGCCTGGGCCGCGATGGCGCCGGTGAAGGAACCCTTTTCGTGGCCGAACAACGTCGCCTCGAGCATGTTGTCGGGAATCGCCGCGCAATTGATGGCAATGAACGGCTCCCCGGCACGCCGCGATTGTTGATGGATGTAGCGGGCCAGCACTTCCTTGCCCGTACCGGACTCGCCGGAAATCAATACGGTTGAATCACTGCGAGCGACCCGTGCGGCCAATTCCAGTAGTTGCGCACTGGCCGGCTCGATGGCCACCGGGCCTTCGCCCTCGACCGCGAGACTGCCCAAGGCATGGCGCGCGACCAGGTCCAGCAGCGCTTTTGGTTCAAACGGCTTGACCAGGTAATCCGCCGCGCCCTGGCGCATGGCGTCCACCGCTCGCTCGACGGCGCCGTGAGCGGTCATCAGCAAGACGGGCAGTTGGGGCTGACGGGCACGTAACAGGCCGAGCAATTGATGGCCGTCCATGCCCGGCATGTTGACGTCACTGACCACCAGGCTGAACGCTTCCCGGCCCACCGCCAGCAGCGCTTCCTCCGCCGAACCGACGGCGGCGTAATCGTGCCCGGCCAGCACCAGGGTATCGGCCAGCGCCTCGCGCAGGGCCCGGTCATCCTCAACCAGCAACACCTTGATCGCCATTGCTTTCACTCCACTCCCGGAGCATTGGAAAACAGCGGCAAGCACACCGTCGCACAGGTGCCACGGCCCAGCCGCGAACGCAACTGCAATTCTCCCTGATGAGCACGGGCCACGGCCTTGACCACGGTCAGCCCCAGGCCCGTGCCGGTGGTCTTGGTGGTAAAGAACGGCTCGCCCAGGCGTGCCAGCACGGCCGGCTCGATACCGCTGCCGCTGTCGCTGACAGACAGGCGCAAGGTGTTGTCGCGTGTGTACAAGTGCACTTTCAGTCGGACGTCGCCGCCGCTGGCCTGGATCGCATTTTCGATGAGGTTCAACACCGCGCCCACCAGTGTGTCGCGGTTGCACAACACTTCACCGACATGGCTATCGCACTGCCAGCGGATCGGCAGCTCCTGCACATGGGTCGACGCCGCGGCCTGCAGCGATTGCAACAAGGCCTTGGGGGTGACGCGGTCGGTCAACGGCAGCTCGCCGCGCGCGAACACCAGCATGTCGCGCACCTGGTGCTCCAGTTCGTGCAGGCGCTCTTTCAAGCGTCCGGCGAAGCGTTGCTGGGTTTCCATCGGCAATTGCTGCTCGGTCAGGTGACTGGCATAGAGCAGCGCGGCGGACAGCGGCGTACGAATCTGGTGAGCCAGCGAGGCCACCATCCGCCCCAGGGAAGACAGGCGCTCGTGGCGAGCCAACTGGTCTTGCAGGTGACGGGTTTCAGTCAAGTCATTGAGCAACACCAACTGCCCAGGCTCGGCGTCCAGCGAGCGCGTCGAGATGGACAGGCGCCGACCGTCCTTGAGGGACACTTCATGGCCATCGTCGTCCCGGGGCGCAAAGCAACGGGCAATGACGTGCCGCCACAGCTCACCTTCCAAGGGTAGGCCGAGCAACTCGCAGGCCGCCGGGTTGGCTTCTCGCACACGGCCATGGGCGTCGATGACGATCACGCCACCGGGCAATAGGTCGAGGAGATTTTGCAGACGATTGGCCAGGCGTTCCTTTTCCGCCAGCTCCTGCATGCGCTGGGCGCTGACCACGGCCAACTCGCCCTTGAGCTCGGTGACCCGGGCTTCGAGCAGGCTGTAGGAATCCGTCAGTTGGCTGGACATCTGGCTGAACAGCGAAAATGCCTGCTCAAGACCAAGCCGGCTTGCCTGTTCGGCGGACGGCATGTGTCCCGGTTCGGAGACAGGAGACATCTGGGCGGCTTGGGTCATCGTGCTCTCTCGCTTGGCTGACCGTCAGTTAAACGGAACGTTGCGAGAGCTATAGCAATACCCGTGCCGAAAAAAAACCGCCTGAAAATCAGGCGGTTGGAAAACCGGCGTCAATCATCCGCCTGTTCATCTCCTTCGCGACGGCTCATGCCGTACTTGCGCATCTTCTCCACCAGGGTGGTACGACGGATGCGCAGGCGTTCTGCCGCACGGGCCACGATACCGTTGGCATCGTCCAGCGCCTGCTGGATCAGCCCTTGTTCAAGGCCTCCCAGGTAATCCTTGAGATCCAGGCCTTCGGGCGGCAACAAGGCATTGGCGGTAAAGTCCGGCGTGTGACCGTTGATCGCCACCCGCTCCTCCAGGTCGCTGCGCAGGCTGTCGACCATTTGCTCGTCTTCGTCGTCGACGTAGCGGAATTTCTTTGGCAACTCATTCACGCCGATAACCCCATACGGGTGCATGATCGCCATGCGCTCCACCAGGTTGGCCAGTTCGCGGACGTTGCCCGGCCAACCATGGCGACACAGGGACATGATCGCCGCCGAGTTGAAGCGGATCGAACCGCGCTTTTCGTGCTCCATGCGCGAGATCAGTTCGTTCATCAGCAACGGGATGTCTTCGACGCGTTCACGCAGCGGTGCCATTTCGATCGGGAAAACATTGAGGCGGTAATAGAGGTCTTCGCGGAAACTGCCGACCTCGATCATGCTCTCGAGATTCTTGTGCGTGGCGGCAATGATCCGCACATCGACGCTCTGGGTCTTGTTGCTGCCCACGCGCTCGAAGGTGCGCTCCTGCAGGACCCGCAACAGCTTGACCTGCATCGGCAACGGCATGTCGCCGATTTCATCGAGAAACAGCGTACCGCCGTTGGCCAGTTCGAAACGCCCGGCGCGGCTGGTGATCGCGCCGGTGAAGGCGCCTTTCTCATGGCCAAACAGTTCGCTTTCCAGCAACTCGGCCGGGATCGCGCCACAGTTGACCGGCACGAACGGCGCTTCGCGGCGCTTGGAGTGGTAATGCAGGTTGCGCGCGACCACTTCCTTGCCGGTGCCCGACTCGCCCAGGATCAGCACGCTGGCGTCGGTATCGGCGACCTGCTGCATCATCTGGCGCACATGCTGGATCGCCCGACTGGTGCCGACGAGGCTGCGGAACAGGTTGGGTTCGCGATGCCTGCCGCGCTCGCGGGCCTGATCGTACATCTCGCGATAAACCTGCGCGCGGTGCAGCGAATCGAGCAGCTTGCTGTAGCTGGGCGGCATTTCGAGCGTGGAAAGTACCCGGCGACGCTGGTCTTCAGGCAAGTCAAGGGAAGAATTTTCGCCCATTAACAAAACCGGAAGGAACTCATCCCAGGTTGAGAGTGTCTTTAGCAAGCCCAAAAGCGTTGCGGGAGCATTTACGGTCCCGATAAGGACACAGATGACTTCACGACTGGACGACAATGAGCCGACAGCCTGCTGCCAATCATGGCTTCCGCAGGGTAAATTTTCTTCGCCAAGAAAATTCAGGATCACCGCCAGGTCGCGGCGGCGGACGCTATCGTCATCGATCAGGAGAATTTTGGTTTCACGCCACATGCAATAGCAACTTCCCTAGTCAACCCAATGCCCGAAATAGGGGGCAAGCTAGACGCTTGCAGACTTGTCATGCCTGTAGACGCCTTAAATCTGTAAACAGATACTAGTTAAGTCAAAAAACCGTGCACAGTCAAATTTATGGCGCAACGGACTCGGATTAACTGAGCATTAACCGAACAGATGGTAAACCTTTGCGGCGTTCTGTGCTTGATGGATCTGTTGCATCTCGTCGACGATCGCCTGACGCTCTCCTGTGGCCGCCTCCAGCAATTGCCGGTACACCCCCAGTAACTCCTCAAGATTATTACGCAACGCCGCCTCATCCACCTCGGACTCGCTCAGGACGTCTTCCATGCAGGAACGGCAGGCCAGGTCCAATTGTCCGATGGCCTCCCAATTGCGCTCAGCCAAGGCATCGACCAGGGCATCACGGGTGTATTCGATTCGCTGCAGGACAAGACTCATGAGAGCACTCCTTAGAATTGCGGACCAGGTGCGGCAATGGCGTCCCAGCCTTCCTTGACCGTGCGAAGCAGATCGGCGACTTCGTCGAGGATCTTCGGATCGGTCTTGACGTTGGCTTCGGCCAGGCGTTTCGTCATGTAGGTGTAGAGAGCATCCAACTCGGCTACTGACTCGGCCTGGTTTTCCAGGTCCAGTCCTTCACGTAAACCGCCGACGATGCCGATGGCTTTGCTGATGAATATGCCTTTGCTGGCAATGTCCTTGCGCTCCATCGCCCCTTTTGCCTGAGCGATACGATCCAGGCCGCCCTCCATGAGCATCTGCACAAGACGATGGGGACTTGCTTCGGAGGTTTGCGCCTGGGCGCCAATCTTCTGGTATTGGCGAAGGGCTAACATCGGATTCATGTTCTACCTCATCAAAAAAACTTCGGTTCGTATAAACAGCGTATCGACGCTGCGTCAAAAAACTTTAGGTCGAAAAGCGGAAAGCCCGGAACGTTGCCAAAACGTTGCCGGGCTTTTTTGCATCGGTCGAATATCAGCTGTTTTTCTGCCGCGCCGTCATCGCCTCGAACATCGAAGTGATGTTGCTGGCAGTGGCCTTCAACTTGCCGACCAGGGTATCCATGTCGTTGTATTTCTTGGTCAGCACGGCGGTGAGGGTCTCGACCCGGCGATCCAGGGCCGCCTGATCGTTCGCGAGCCGGGTCTGAGCCTTGTTCAGCGCTGTGGTCCGTTGATCCAGGATGCCGCCGGTCTGGGTGTAGGGTTCGATGGCCTTACCCATACGCTCCAGCAGGCCATTAGTCCCGGTGAACAGCGTCTGGACTTCACCACTGAGCTTCTTGTCGTTCATCGCCGCGGTGAACTTGGTGGTGTTGAAATCCAGGGCACCAGTCTTCTGATTGGTGGTGATACCCAGTTGCGCCAGTACGGTGAGCTTGTCGCCAGAACCGGTCTCCGACAGCGGACCACGAATCGACGCCAGCAACGAGCGAGGCAACGCGTCGCCGGTCAGTTTTGCCGGCACGGTCGGGTTACCGTCAGCATCGAGCGAAGGCTTGGTCAATGCAGTGATGCTGTTGGCAATGGCGTTATAGGCGTCGACGAATTTCTGAATGGAAGCTTTCAGGCCATCATTGTTCGGCGCGACGGTAATGGTTGAAGTAGAGCTAGCCCCCCCGCTAAGCAAATTCAACGTCAGCCCGGAAATAGCCGTGCTTACAGTATTGCTTTTGCTGGTCAGCACCATGCCGTCGATGGAGAACTTGGCATCCTGCGCCAAAGCACCGATCGCGCCCGCCGAAGTTGCCGTCAAGGCGGCACCGCCAGCACCCACAACGTTCGTCCCGTCAATCTCCAGGCCAGCTATGCCGCTGACCGAGATGTCGGACCCGGCACCCGTAGTCGTCGAACCCAGTACCAGGCGCGAACCAAAGGAGTCGGTCACGATGTTGGCACTGAAGCCCGCCGCCTTCAGCGCCGAGTCAGCATTGATCGAGTCACGAACCGATTGCAGGGTCGCGCCAGCCCCCACACTGAGGTTGTAGTCGACGCCGTTCTGCTTGATGGTCAGCGTGCCAGTCGGGATGGCACTGCTCGCACCGCCGGCAAAGGCCGCCGTGGTGACCTTGGAAGACGTTGCAATATTATCGACCTTGATCGAATAGGTACCTCCCACCGCAGAGTTGCTGGCGGTAGCCGTCAGGACACCAGGGGTGGAAGATGTCGCGGCAAAACCCGAGAATTGCGGGTTCGTGGTACTGGCCAAGTCCTTCATGGCGGTATTGAAGGCCGCCAACAATGACTTCAGGGTTCCGACCCCGGAGATACTGTTGGTAGTCGTCGTCGTCGCTCGGGTGATCTGACCTTGCTTGGCGGCCTTGTCGGAATCGACCAGCGCCTTGACAATCGCGCCAGTATCAAGGCCGGAGCCTAAACCCAAGCCAGGTAGAATTGGACTTGCCATGTGGGACTCCCTTCAGTGTGTCGCCGGCCTTTTGACCTTTACAACGCCCAAAAGAACATAACAACAGAATTCGTGCCGGTTGTCAGGCTTCGGCGCTGAACAACAAGCTGTTTGCATCATTCAAACTGTTCGCCAGTTTCAGAACTTCTTCGTTCGGGATCTGGCGAATGACCTCACCGGAACCGCTGGCAATCACTTTGACCACTACTTTGCCTGAAGGCTCATCAATAGAAAACTCCAGGTTGCGCTTGACCGACTGGACGAACTTCTCGATTTCCTGAACGGCTTTCTTGAGTTTGTCCTGCTCGGCGGCAGCGTCTTTAGGCGCTTGCTTGACCGGGGTTACGGTAGCAACCTCGGCCTGAGGCTTCTCCACGGGCTTGTCGACCACCGTGGGTGCCGGCTTCGCCGCTGGATAAGACAAGTTCAGCTTCACGCTCATATCCATGTCCATCACCTCTTGAACGGAAAAAGCGAGAGAGCACGCAAGCGCACTCCCCCGCTAAAACTCATCCGGCTATTACTGAAGCAGCTTCAGTACAGCGGATGGCAGTTGGTTGGCCTGGGCCAGAACCGAAGTAGACGCTTGCTGCAGAGTCTGCTGCTTGGTCAGTTGTGCAGTTTCAGCAGCGAAGTCGGTATCTTGTACGCGACCCAGTGCAGCACTGGCGTTTTCGTTGATGTTCTGCAGGTTGGAGATGGTGCTGGCGAAACGGTTTTGTGCAGCACCGAGGTCGGCACGGGCACTGTTGATGGTTGCCAGTGCAGCGTCGATCGCAGTGATGGCAGCCGAGAAGTTGGTTTCAGCAAGGGCGCTGGTGGAGCCCTGGATGTTGATTGCCGAACCTACACCCATGGTATCAGCGTCGAAGCTGGCGCTCAGGGTCAGCGTGATCTGGTTGGAGGTACCAGCGTTGGAGCCGACCTGGAAGGTCATGGTGCTGGCGGTACCGTCAAGCAGGTTCTTGCCGTTCAAGTTGGTGCTGTTGGCGATACGGGTGAGTTCGTCGCTCATCTGCGAGAACTCTTTGTTCAGAGCGTCACGATCGGTTGCGCTGTTGCTGTCGTTACGGGACTGGATAGCCAGTTCACGCATACGTTGCAGGATGTTGGTTTGTTCCTGCATCGCGCCTTCAGCGGTCTGCGCCATCGAAATACCGTCGTTGGCGTTCTTGATCGCCATGGTCTGACCGCGGATTTGCGAGGTCATGCGGGTAGCGATCTGCAGGCCGGCGGCGTCGTCTTTGGCGCTGTTGATTTTCAGGCCGGAAGACAGACGGGTCATCGAAGTGGACAGAGCATCGGAAGCCTTGTTCAGGTTCTTCTGAACGTTCAACGATGTGACGTTAGTGTTTACTGTTAAAGCCATGACGAATTCCTCGTTGGTTGGGTACTGCGGCTTCCGGCCCTGGCAACCGCCGGGTGTGGCCTAGAGAACCTTCGTAATAGTTATCGTCGGGTTGGGAACTTGCTTGAGGGCTTTTTTCAAAAAATTTGCTAGCAGACTGCCACCCCTTGTGAAACAAGGGTTTAGCGTTGGGCAAAGGCCCGAAAAATGGCGTCAAGAAACCGCAGAACAAAACCGCAGGCAAAAAAATAGCGCCACAGGCTGACCTGAAGCGCTAATAGGGAAGGAGGTAATCAATCAATCACGATAAAGAATCGCCGATCCCCAGGACAGGCCTACACCGAAACCGCTGATTGCCACGCGCTTCCAGTCGGCGTCCAGGACGTGCTTTTCCAACAGCAACGGAATGCTCGACGACACGGTATTACCGGTCTCGACCATGTCCTTGATGAATTTCTCAGGATCTCCCTCGAAACGCCGTGCCACGGCATCGACAATCGCCGCACTGCCCTGGTGAATGCAAAACGCATCGATATCGCTCGCCTGCAGTGAGGACTCATTCAGCAGTTCGTGCAAATGAGCCGGCACTTTCAGCAAGGCAAAATTGAACACCTGGCGACCGTTCATGAAAAACACACCGTCGCTGACCTTAAGGTGTGGCGCGCCGGATCCGTCGGTGCCAAATTTGGATTTGCCTAACTGCCAGCTGGCACCCTCCGCCATCCAA
This sequence comes from Pseudomonas sp. R151218B TE3479, assembly GCF_053629195.1. Classification (NCBI taxonomy): domain Bacteria; kingdom Pseudomonadati; phylum Pseudomonadota; class Gammaproteobacteria; order Pseudomonadales; family Pseudomonadaceae; genus Pseudomonas; species Pseudomonas sp. R151218B TE3479. Next base: position 2,746,531 of record NZ_JBRJHV010000001.1, on the reverse strand, counting down.
GTGGCCGTGGCCGCATCGCCAAACAACATGGTGGTGTTGCGATCTTCAGGGTCGACAATTTTCGAATACGGGTCGGCGGTGACCAGCAATCCATTCTTCAGCCCTGCAGCCTCCATGAAGCCTTTCAGGGCATAGATGCCGTACACGTAGCCCGAGCAGCCGAGCGATATATCGAACGCCGCCACATGGGTCGGCAGCCCAAGCTTGTCCTGCACGATAGCGGCCGTGTGCGGCAGCCCCTCTTCGTCACCGTTTTGGGTAACGACGATCAGCGCATCGATTGAATCGCGCGAAAGCTCCGGGTTGTTGGCGAACAACGCGTTCACTGCTTGTACACACAGATCCGAGGTTTCCTGGTCAGCGTCTTTGCGCGGCAAGAACGCCGAACCGATCTTTCCAAGGATGAACTCTTCATCCTTCTCGAATTTGGCACCCTGAGCGTAGTTATCCACACCAGCGGTCGGCACGTAACTCGCTATGCTTTTTATGCCAATCATCATGGCTTCCCGATCATAAATAGCTACTGAATATGTACCCCAGAAACGCGGTGGGGGTGCTTCCAACAATTGAACCGCGGCTCCGAACACGACGTTCGATGATCTGAACGCGCCTCCGGTCCGGAGAACACAATACATTGAAGATGCACTTTATGACCTATGCGTCACGCCGTTTTCTACTGGAAAACAATTTATCCTCGCGCGGCCATGCAACACCGTCATGTTTTTCATATTCAATCAGGCAGCCAGATGTCGCGTGAAGCCAGCAATGCGGAGCCTGATAGAGTCCAGGTGCGACCCACACGTTCGCGCAGGGCATCCCCAACTTGTGCCGCCGCATCAAGATCACCCAGGAAAGCCCGGATACCATCCATCCACGCTTCGTAACTATTGTTGACGCGCATAATCGGCAGGTCGATTCGATAAGCCTCGACATCGCTGCAGATGACCGGATAGCCACACGCCCCATACTCCAATAACCGCAGGTGGGTCTTAAAGCGGTTGGCGGGGCTGTCACCCAGCGGCGCCAATGCCAGATCAAGATTCAAAGATGCCAGCTTGCTTGGATAGGAAGCGATGTCAACATTCCCATGACATTCATGAACGAAGGGGCGCAGATGATCCGGGCATGGGCCAAGCACCACCCATTGCACCTCATCAGCAAGGTCCTTGACCACGTTGGCAAGCATATCAAGTTCACCGGAGTCACCTATGCCACCAGCCCAACCGATACGTGGCCGGTCTGCGCAACGGCGTTTACTGCCCAAGCCGCCCCAGTCTCTGGGAGACAGATGGGGGGCAAAGACCCGGATATCGTGATGGCTCCCTTCGAATGCCTGCGCCATCGCCTCGCTGTTCACCACCAGCCGATCCATATAGGACAGGCCCTGGCTTAACATCGCAAGCCCGTGCTCGGACAACGATGGATATTCACTCATATCGTAGATTTTGAAGGCCTTGGAAAAAGCCCCCATGTACCGCATCGCCTCAAGGTTGCTGTTGCTGACCGACTGTGCAAACACGATGACATCCGCAGCATAGCGCTCCAGTTCCACCACGGTAAGCAAGGCGGACGACAACCGACCGTCGATCAATCCAGCCTCACGCAGCGCGTTGAAGGTCTGGATGACTCGATGCCCGCCAACGTCACCTTGGGCCCCGGGATGAGCTAAAACACTCGGCAGGGCGTTACAAGCTGCCAAGGGACGCCAGGACAGCTTCGAGTCCGTCAGCTTGAATGCCGCACCAGCCGCAAGCGAAAAATTGAGGTTGTATGCCGGATCCCGAGCCAGTTGAGGCAACCATCGCTCAAATAAGCGGTACTGCTGCTCCGACGACGCCGCGGAACGTTCCGACTCACTCACTAGCAACTTCACCCGCGGCGTCCAGACGTTTAAATAGCCGGTTTGCTGAACTTTCAAGCAAAGATCCACATCCGCCCAAGGTGCAAGGTCTTCATCAAAGCCCCCCAACGCCAGGAAGAGTTCCTGTCGCAGCATCAGGCACTGACCGCTCACCGCGCTGTAGTTCTGATCAACTTGTCCCCGGAGCATATAACCTGCCGTGTCGGCGCTCTGGCCTAACAATGGCCTGCCCACGGTACCGCCCAGCCCCATCAACAGCCCGGCATGGCGCAGCTTACCGTCAGCATCAATCAACTTCGCTCCGACACACCCCACTTCCGGGCGCATGGCATGGTTAAGCAATTGCTGTAGCCAGTCTTGCTCGATCACACCGATGGCACAATCGAGGAACAAAAGCATCTCGCCCCTCGCTTCACTGGCGGCCTGGTTGCGAATAGCTTCGACCGATGCGGTGGAAGAAAAACGCAGTACCTGGATATTGTCGACACCCAATTGCTCAATGCCCGACAACCACTCACACAGGCTCGGTTCTTCATTACCACGATCCAGCAACAGTAATTCGTAACGACTGTACCGCGTTTGTTCCAACAGACTGTCAATACAACGTTGTGCGTGAGCTAATTGGCCATCAATCACAATCACGATGCTCACCATCGGCGCATCGTCATGGTTGTAATTCAGTTCGTAACAACCCGCTATCTGCGTATCAACCTGCGCCGCTGGGAACCCCCGTACGCGCAAGTGCTGTTCGAGAAGTGCCCGCTGTTGCGAGCTATCCTGCAACGTAAGGAGATCGCTGATCACCAAGGGCTCGCTGATATGCCCCACCCCCTCAAGGCCAACTGTTTCGATCATGCGGAGAATGAACTCCAGCTCGAAGGCATCCGGGTAATTGGTCACGAAACCACCCATTCCCTGCCAGACATCCCGACGGAACAGCCAGTGCCCAGCCATGGTGGCAGGCAGGCTCAGCAGTAGGTCAAGGTTGAAATCCGGACGCAGCATCAAATCCAGGTTGCCGTTGGCTTGGCGCATCACTTCGTCGGCATACACTGCCCGCAACGCTGGCGCATTGATCAGCTTCAGAGCGGCGATAAGGAAACCACTGGACGTCAATTCATCTCCGGCCCTGAGTATCATGAACCAATTGGCACTCGACTCGAAAAGCCGTTGATTGATGAGTTCCAGACATTGCGAGCCCGCGGTAATCTGAAAAGCTTCAAGATTGGGCTGGGGAGCGACGCTAGCAACATCAAGTGCCAGTACCGTCACTCGAATCGAGGCGTAAGTGGCACCAAGGGCGTTAATGCTGTAGATCGTGCGAGCCACCCCCTGCGGGTCTCCCCTGTCATCGAGCACCAACATCTCGAATACCGGCACGGTTTTATCGCTCAAATATTCCTTGAGTACATTTTTTTGCACATCGCTCAACACTCGCGAAGCCAGCCACCGGCCACCTTCGCCTCCCTTGCTTTGCTCCTGCAGGGTACGCACCGCTTGCTGGGTCACGTCGATAAAATGGTCCAGCGCAGACCAGAATTTCGCCTGATGCTCAAGCTGAGCCTGGCGCAACAAGGGTAAGGTCTGCCGGGCGCGTTCGATGGCCTCCGGAGTATTGCCCCAGGCCGTTCCGTAATTCTTATTCTCGAACTCGGAAAGCTGCCCTTGTGCATATTTGCCCGGCAACACAATACTGATACACCCACAAAGCGCCGCTTCAGCGGCCAACCCCGAGCGCTCGGCAAGATAAAAATACTCGCACTGCTGGAACAGATCGGCCAGCCCCTCCCAAGAATCTGGAAACTCAGGGGTTATCTCTATTGCATCCGGCGGCAATAGCCCAGGGTCGACTTTCGCCTGCGCGGCCCTCCCTTGGTAGTAACAGACTTTTCCCGGTATCCGTTTGGCAGGATTGGCCGGCGGGCAAAAGATACTCAGGTCAATCGCTGGCAGATGGAGGATATTGTCCTCCGGCGTCCCAGGCTGCAGCAGTCCTCGCGAATAGGCGAACAGCAGGTCATCCGGCTCATAGATACCACTGCCCCCCAGATACCCTGGCTGGTTCAGGAGATAACGTACAACGATCCCCGCCCCGAGTGGATTACCGTCGACGATCTCCGGATAAACCGCAATAGGCTCCAGGCCCTGGGACCGGTGCAAGGCGATGACATCATTGCTCAAGTAGGGCGTAATCAGATTCGGATTAAGCACCCGAGAGACGACATAGGCTTCATGGCCGGAACGGTTGAGTGCGTCGCACAGCATGTGCAGTACGCGAATGCCGGCGGAACTGCGACGATAGTTCGGCGCATAAATGTAGTAAGGCTGTGGTCGCTTGGAAAACAGTTTGCGCATCAACACTTAATCTCTTGTCGAATGGGGTGAATTATCAAGCTCGATCAGCCCGCGGTCCTGGTCACGAGCCCAATCCACCATGCGGTCGATAGAGGCATCCACAGAGGTCCAGACCTCCAGTCCAAGGCCTCTGGCGCGATTGATATCCGGTACATAAAACGAGCGCCCCGCATCGTCAGGGCGCCCTAATACGGTCACTGGCTTCTCCGGCGCTATCCGTGCGACGACTCGCCTTGCCAGGTCAGCGATGCTGATTGCCTGGTCCGAACCCACGTTGTACGCAACCCCCGGCTCACCACGCACAAGCAAGGTCAACAGCCAGACCGCAAGGTCCGCGCCGTACAAGTAACTACGAATGGCCTGGCCACTGGAGTTGAGAACAATCTCATCGCCATAAAGGGCATCACGAACGAAGTTGCCGATGGCAAAGTGACCATCCAGCGGCAACCCTGGCCCTGCGAAAGCAAAACAGCGAGTCATCACAACCTGGATTCCATGACGCTGCGCATACAATGCTCCCAATGTCTCCTGCGCCCGCTTACCTTCGGCGTAGGCACTGCTAACGGCATTACTTGCACAGGCTCCGCTATACGACTCACAAACACCGGTAGTGAAAGGCAGGCTTCCGTACTGGGCGCCCGAGCCGGTTAACAACACGCGTGAAGAGGTGCTACGCGCAGCAAGGTCAAATACCCGTCTTGCACCATCGACGAGTGTATTGAACAGCTCCAATGGATGTGCGTTCGCCGCCGCCGACGTATCTGCCGCGGCGTGCAAAATCAAGTCAGGCGCACGCCCCGGCAACTCAACGAGATCACGAATGTCGCCCGTGAACCAACTGACCCAATCGCATTCCCGATACTCGGGATGTGCCGCCAGAAAGCGCGACGGATTGCGCGAGGTGATTGTCACCGTGATGGAGGCCCCTTGACTGTTGAGCTCGTGTAGCAATGCCAGTAGCCAGCGGCCAAAGAAACCCGTCCCGCCGGTCAGCAAAAGATGAGCACCGGACAGTTCATCCTGCAGGCTCAGCCCGGCCAGAATCGGTTGCAGATCGTCAGGCACCCCGAATGCAGCGCTTGACGGACAAATGTGCACGTTCTTCTTCAGAAAACTGACCTCAATGTTTCTCGATAATCGGACTCCTGCATCGGATAGTCAGCCAACGTGACATCCTGCTTAGGCGCCTGCCAATTACCATAAACATACGTCAGGTAACCGGGTACATCATGCGGAGTGAAAAACTGTCGCCCCAGGAAGCTCATTGTATCGGCCGAACGAAAATGCACTTCAGGGGCGATAAACTCCGGACCGGATGACTTGGTGACCGATTTCCCATCTTCAAAAATGCGCCGCATGAAACCCAGTTCAAACGGGACGATGACGTCGCAATCAACCGCATTCTCGAATGTAACCGATACACCCGTGACGAAATCGCCCGACTTGAGAATGATGATTTCGATGCAAACGGCCGGTCGCTGCGGAAGGAGCGACTTGAGGTCGGATAGATGGTCAAGCAGTTGGGGAAATTCGTCGTCATTGATAGAAAAGTCGACATCGTCATCCCACGGGATCAGGTCACCATCACGCGTCGCTCCCAGAAGCGTGCCGAAATCCATCAGGACGGGTATGTTGAACGCCTCTGCAAAATCACCGACCCGTTGAATGGCTTCCACGGCCAGCGCCTTGGTGAAATCGTGAGAAAACGGTTTGGCCCCATTATTGACCGCTAGCATGCTTTTCGGAGGAAGAACGATTTTCTCTGCCGGAACACCTAGTTCCGTCAGTTGAGCGGTAATACTTTCCCACCAACCGGTGCTGATAACGACCAGATCGTACTCCAAGGCATGCAAGGTCGACGGCAGAACGACCGGCACCCGGCCGACGTTGGTCCCCTCCTTGAGCGGATCGTTGTCAGCGAATGCAACCACATTCAACTCGGGAAACCGGGCAAACATCAGTCGCGCCACTCGCCCGGCACCAAACAGTACCAAACGTTTTTGTTTAAGTTGTTCAGGTACCATGTTCACCCCTTTACAGCAACGCAACGCCCAACTAGAGCATCTTCATCGCGGTACTTTGCAAAACCTCGCCCCTGTATCTGGTAGGCAATTGAAAATCCCGTCCCCTGTAGCGTATCGATCAATGCTTCATGGTCGATATAGCGACGGTAGTGCTGACCAAATCGTTTCGCCCCGCTTTCATCTTCCTTGGTCCTGTATTCCAGGAAAACCAGGCTGCCGGGTGCAAGCGTATTTTCCAGCATGTCAAAGAATGCCTTTTCCACCTCGGCGTCGATCGCATGCAAAAAGAAACGCGCATAGACCGCAACGCGACGTTTGCCTTGCAGGAAATCCTGGAGGTGTTCGGTACTGCCCTCGGCGTTACTCAGCAAATACTGGACCTTGGCACTTTTTGTGCGCTGTTGGCATAAAGCGATGGCTTCGCTGGAAGCATCGAATGCCAACACCTGAAAACCGTTGAGCGCAAAAAATTCACTGTCGCGCCCATTGCCGCAACCAAACTCAACGACCGCGTCCACGCCAATGAACTCGCCAGCAGAGAACACTGAAAACTGAGAAGGCAATTGCGGCACCGATGTATCTTGACGACTATAAAAGCCGTTCCAGTATTCCAAGCGATCAGCCAGGGTGGGATTGAAACTCATTGACGTACATCCCTTAAAATTCTTTTTAATCAATCGTGAAGTTGTCTCACGAGCCGAGGTATTAATAAAAATAGAGCGTGGTGTCGTCGACAATATCCGAATAATGACGAACACCGACTTTGTAATCCGAACGAATGGAAAGAACCGTATCGATCAATTTCCATAAATCATCACTACGGTGATAGGCACACACGCACAACTTCGGTCGTTCACGTTGTATGACTTGGCGAGCGCCACGCAGCGCGCCTTGTTCGGCGCCTTCGATGTCGAGCTTGATCAGGGTCACGTCGCCGGACATGATCTCGTCCAGCGGGATGCCAGGTACATGCGCAAGCGCTGTCGCCGGCTGCTCGGAAGATAACGCACCGAGCACATCACAACTATTGGATTCGGGCGCCGATAATTGGCAAGCCACTTCAGTCATGGCCGCCTGAAGCACCCTCACTTCGGAGCGCCCGTCGAACTTACTCTGGCATTCCAGGAATGCCAGTTGCTCTGGTTCAAAAAGACAGGCACTTTCCACCGGACCGAAACGTGATTCGATTTTGCTCAATGTGTCGCCGTTATAGGCACCGGCATCTACATAATGACGAAGGTCTTCAGCCCGGATGAATTCGGGTTCGACATATTCATCCATGAAGTCGGAACGAATCTTCGAGTTAGCATGGCCGAGATCAAGGCGCATGGCCATTAAGCCATCGAATACTTGTCGCGAGCGCTCATCATCAAGGCATAGAAATGCGGAGATGAAAGCCAAGCGTTCATCGATGACCTTAGTCCTGTAGTTGCGGAAACTGGCCTCAGTGATATAAGGCGCATCCATCGCAACAAGAAATTGCTGCATGGTCATGAAATTGCCCCAACCCTTGGCCTCCAGGTCATGTTGAATGACCGCACTGTAGCGGCCACTGCCCAAGACAATAAGTGCATTGTCGGGCAGGCTGGAAAGGTCGAACGCCTTCACCGGTATCCCATCGAGCGTTGTGTTGTGTTTGCTCGCATCGTTATCGAAGAATGCTTGGACACTCCCACCGCGGTTGGCGTAAAGACGCGCCAATAGCACCCCCACTTGATGGGCGCCAAAGACATAGACCGGCGCATCAAGTTGCCTTTCCAATGGTTCATAGGAAAAGTCGGAGGCACTATCGCAAAGCAACCTGGCCATGGCGGGATAGGTGCCGAGTCGTTTCAGGACATCCAAATGATGGCGCGAGCGCAGCACCACTTCCTGTTCGGCAGCAATGCTCGCCTGCGGATCGAAACGAAACTTCAGGATCGAGGATTGTCCATCAAGGGAAATCGTGCACTGATAGGTATGGCCTTCCGTCAGCGCTTCACTTTGCAGCAGATCGGCATTTTCATAGTTACGCATGCGTTGCTACCTCATTGCAGCGTTCAAAGTCATTGGGCGCGACCGCATAAAGCACCGTATCGAACGAGCTATGGGCATGACAGCGCAGAAAAAAGCGATAACCCAGGCCGTATTCGTCTATCTGTTCAAAAATGCTCCACAGATGTTCGGCGCGGTGATAGATGCTGACGGCCAGGTTCGGACGGTACTGACGAAGAAGTTGCAAGGCCCCCTCCAGCGCAGCAGGCTCTTCGCCTTCAATGTCCATCTTGATCAGTGTCGGCGCAAAGCCCGGCAGTGCGTCATCCAGTCGAACGCAGGTCACGGTCTCGCCGCCCGATTCGACAAGATGGCCGCCAGCGCCCAACGCGCCATCGAAGCCGACCTGACGATTGCCATCGGACACACCGCAAGGAAAGTTGACTGCGTTGAGATTGCCCTGGCTCTTGACGAGCACCGCATAGTTTTCAAGGTTTGGTTCGAAAGTAGCGACGCCCTCGAAAATCAGGCCAGCGGCGCGCATCTCTTCCACGGTATCGCCGGTATAAGCGCCACAATCGATAAAACGCAACGGCTGCGGCCAAGTCGGCAAATCTTCAGGAAAATACTGTCGCGGCGAAGGCGCAGGTAAGCGTAGATAGTCACCGGTAATTCTGAAATCAACGATGCGATCCAGCAGCTCCCGGCTGGTTTCATCGGCCAGGTTCTCGCGCAGATGGGCGATCCGATCAGCATTGGCCTCGTAGTAACGCGGGTCCACCAACCAGTAACGAAACGGCTGCCCTTCGGGAAAATGACGAACGAACTCAACAAGGCTGACAACACGGCCATAACCCAACTGCTGCAATTGGGCCACGACTTCGCCGACATCCACGTAATTATTGAACAAGCCGATGATTACGCAGGCACTGGCCGGATCATGACTGGCAGCCCAGTCCTGGGCACTGGCGACAGGGATGCCATCGACCTGATCCAGAGACGCATCGCGATCCAGGAAAGCGCTGACCCTGACATCTCGATCCGCCAAATAAGCCTGGACCCGCTGGCCAGCCAAGCGCGCGCCATAAACCAGCACATGTTTGAAGTTCTGCTCATCAAGCATGTCGGTCTCCTGACGCGATCCGCACCAACACGGCATGCCCGTTGAGGTTGTGCAAGAAGCGGAAATCCTGGTTCGCGGCAGTGAACTCATTCACCAATCGGGTCACACCTTCGCAACCAAAGAAACCATAATCGTCAAACACCACGACAGCACCGGCCACCAGGCGTGGCAACGCCCATTCCAGCACGCTGCGCGCGGACTCATACACGTCCACATCAATGTGCAGAAAGGCCAGCCGTGGACCGACATGTTCGGCGTTATGCTCCGGGAACATCCCTTCCAGCAGGTGGACACGATCGATCACACCGCAACGGGCGGCGAGGGCCTCCACCAGTTGAATATTCGTGTCGCTGTGTTCCCCACCCTCGTAGCGGGTATCAAGACTGCCCGCCTTGACCACACCGGTGAACGTATCAGCCAGGAACACCTTGCGGCCAGGCCGCTGGCTAGCCAGCGCCAACAAGCAACCCGAACCACCGCGCCATACACCCACTTCAAGAAAGTCGCCATCGACGCAATCCAACTGCCGGGCCAGCGACCACAGCTCATACAGCCGGTATTTATCCACGAGAGTATTGCGTTCGACCAGCGCGAGCGCTTGCTCAAAGGACTTATCGCCGCACCACGGCGCATAGCTCGAATACGGCAACAACCGCTCATGACGAATTTCAGGCGACTTGGCATGCGCCCAGGAAACCGTACCACGCAAGTAGCGGTAGCTCAGGCCGGTCAATTTTCTCTTCAGCCAGGCCATTTCAGTTGCGCTCCGAAATCGCCATCTGCGCATTGAATTCGTCGCGCGGCAGGAATGGATAAAGGTCTTCCAGTGCTCCGGTCTCCGGTTTGCCCTGTTCGTTGATGCGGGTCATCACACGCGGCACACGCGCCTCTTCGACCTGGACCAGCACTTCACAGATCACCGGACCACTGCGCGCGAGTACTTCACTCAATGCGGCGTCCAGCCCCTCGTGAGCATCGATGCGTGCATAGCCCACGCCATAGGCGGCGGACAATTGCTGCAGGTCGGGCAGCTTCAGGCCGCTGGTGTCATCGGCACCGACCAGCAGTTTGAAGTGCATGTTCTGCGACGTCCGGATGGAGGCGTAACCCTGGTTGTTGATCACGAAACACTTGATCGGCAGGTTCTGCGCGGCCAGCGTGGCCAGTTCCTGGATATTGAGCTGCACGCCGCCATCGCCCTCCACGCAGATCGTCTGTTTACGACCCGAGGCAAGGCAGGCGCCGATAGCCGACGGCACGCCGAAGCCCATCGATCCGGTCCCGCGGTTGTGGAAGCAGCGCTGGTCTTTCTTCAGGCGCAGGTTGAGCAGGAACAGTTCCGAGGCGAAACCGGAACTGCCCGGGGCAATCACATCGCCTTCGCTCAACAGCTCCGACAGACGATCGGTGAAGTGATACATGCTCACGCCTTCGCTGTCGTCGGCGTGCTCGGGTTGCAGCAACGGATACCGCTCGCGCCAGGCTGCGATCTGCGAACGCCAGGCGGAATAATCCGGCAGCGCGGCGGCCTTGATACCCGCCACGAGCCCTTCAATGAACGGCTTGACGTCAGCCACGACTTTGACTTCAACCGGCATTTGCAGCTTGGCGATTTCAGCCGGGTCGATATCGACCACGACCTTCTTGGCATAGGGTGCGAAATGCGCGTGGTTGTAAGCGGTGAGCGCCATGTCCAGGCGTGAGCCCAACACAATCAACAGATCGCAATTCTGCAGAGTAAAGTTCGCCCAGCGCGGCGCGATCGAGCCAGGACGACCGCCGAAGAGTGGATGATCATCTTCGATCAAGTCCATGGACAGCCATGTTGGCATCACGGGGACACCCGCAGACTCGATCAGTGCATTGAAGGCCTCGACAGCACCGGCCATGCGAATACCGCTACCGGCAATGATGCCCGGACGTTTGGCGGTCTTGAGCAACTCAAGCGTGCGGCTCACCGACTCGCTGACGTCGACGGCTGCGGCAACCGGCGGCAATTTGGCACGGCGCAATTGAGCGGGATCGATCTGGACCGCTTGCACATCCAGCGGTACGTCGAGCCAGACCGGACCACGACGGCCAGTCAGCGCAGCATGTTCGAGTTCATCGAACACTTCAGCCACCGCCAGTGGGTCGGTCAGGGTCACGGCGCCCTTGGTAATCGAGGAGACGATGGAGACGATGTCGGCCTCCTGCACACCCAACATGCGCAAGCCGGTGCCGGCTTTCAAATCGGCGGTCTTGACCTGGCCAGAAATGAAAAATACCGGCGTGGAGTCGAGCCAGGCGCCCAGGGTCGCCGTTACCGCATTGGTGGCGCCCGGACCGCACGTGGTCATGCAGGCACTCGGCCCCCCGGTCAGCTTGCCCGCCGCTTCGGCTGCGATGCCAGCGGCCTGTTCATGCAGGCAGAGGATCGGCTCCAGGTCCGGATGACGTCCCAGAGCATCGTTCAAATGCATGGCGCCGCCACCTGGCAGGAAGTACACCTGTTTGATGCCCAGTTCCGCCAGTCGATTCATGATGTAGTCAGCTACACGCATTTTGGTACTCATTATTCAAGACCTCAGTTCGCCGAGCGCTCGGCTCAATTCAATTTGTTCAGGAACTCAAGTGCCGACCAGAATCCGGCACCATGATCCTTGTGGCCTTGCCACACTTCGGGAATGAAACTCACCTGTGGATAATCCTTGAGCTGCGCCCAAGTGGCCGGCCAGTCCACGTCCCCGGTACCCATCAGGACACCTTCGCCGTTACTGCCCTTGGCATCCGCCACATGCAGGTGCGCCGAATGCGGCAGCAACAGGGCCAATGCTGCCTGGAAGTCCAGGCCGAAATGGAAGCAGGCCATTTGCAGATGCGAGAGATCCAGGCACAGGCGCATGTTCATGGCCTTGGCCTGCTCGGCCAGCTCCTGCGGCATCATGAAAATGTTCTGATGACGCTGCCCGCCGAAGTGCCAGGGGAACGGCGCCATGTTCTGCGGGATCAGCTCGGTACGACCAAAATCGATCTGGGCGCAGGACTCGCGAAAGCGTCGATACAGCTCGGCCCGATGACTGACCGGGAAAGGTTCGTCAGCCGAGAATCCACCGATATTCGCCACGATCAGCAGCGAATCGGCGTTGGGGAAAAACTCGGCAATCTGCAAAGTCGCATCCACCACCCGTTGCAGGTTGGCAATGGAGCGCTGACGGTAATCCAGGTCATCGGCCACCAGGTCCAACAGTTCGCTGTTTTCGAACAACTCGGGCGCATGGACCACCAGGCGCGAGCACTCCACGGTACGCAGGTACGCGTGCGGCGCTACGCTGAGGTCACGGTAGGACAAATGGAATTCGAACAGATCGGGTTTGATCCACTGATCGTATTGCAGGAAGTCGTGATAACGAACCGGCACGCCCCACAGAATCGGCATGGTGTATTCGCGGCGAATCACTTGCTGGGCGACCAGATCGCTGTCGAACAGGAAATCGCCTTGGGCAATAGCCCGTCCGGCTTGCTTGCCCAGCAGATCGGCCAATCGATACGGCGGCAGGCCCTGGCCCGGACTGGCGACGCGCAACATGTCCTGGGTGAACGTTTCGCCAGGCTCGATGGCGCGGGTCGCGATCACGCTTTTGCCGAGGTTTTCGCGGTTGAGCAATTCGCCCTGGCTGGCGTGGCGCCCTGGCCCGGTCCACGGCAGAGCCTTCTCGACCTGGCGGATGCCTTCGACCAATTGACGGAATTCTTCCGGTTCCAGGCTTGCGAGATGGTCCGGGCCTTCCATGCCGCGATCAAGGGTGATGTGGCGCTCGATCAGCTTGGCGCCCAGCGCAACGGCGGCGATGCTGATGGCAGTGCCACGTTCGTGACCGGAGTAACCGATCAGGCCGTGCAGCTCACGAAGGCGCGCCAGGTAACCGAGCTGGATATCGGTTTCCGGCGCCGGGTAGGTGCTGTTGCAATGCAGCAATGCGAACGGTACGCCCAACCCATTCAATTGCTCGATGGCGCGCTCGATCTCGTGCTCCAGCGACATTCCGGTCGACAGGATCAAAGGCTTGCCCAGGGACGCGGCCTTGGCAATCAGGTAAGGGTTGCAAAGGTCGGCGGAGGCGATTTTCAGCGCTGGCACATCGAAACCGGCCAGCATGTCCACGCTCGGCTCGTCCCAAGGGGTGCAGATATAACTGATACCCTTTTGTGCGCAGTAGTCGCGGATCAGCCGATGCTCATCCACGCTCAGTTCGACTTTATCCAACAGGTCTTGAATATATTCCACGCCCAAGTCTTCAGCGCGCGAGCCATCGGCCTTGCGCCGGTACAGGGCTTCGCGGTTGCGCAGTTGGAACTTAACGCAGTCGGCGCCCGCGTCGATGGAGGCGTCCACCAGTCGCCGGGCCAGCTCCACCGAGCCGTTATGGTTGTTGCCTACTTCCGCGATGACAAAAGTGTGGTCCTCACCAATGGTGATCCCATCGATGGTGAATATCTGTTTGCTCATTGAATTTTGGTCCGCCAGGAAGTGACACCGCTGGATTCAAAGCGGAAATCGGTGGTTCGGCAGCCAAGCGCTCTGACCTTTTCGGTCACGGCTTGACGGTGCTGGGGTTGTACGAAAAACAGGAAGAAGCCACCGCCACCGGCACCGAGCAACTTGCCGCCCAGGGCGCCCGCGTTAAGGGCGCACTCATAAATCTGGTCGAGCACTCCGTCGCTCACGGCTTGGGAAAACTGTTTCTTGAGCATCCAGCCGTCGTGCAGGCAGCGCCCGAAATCATGCAACTCGCCCCGGATCAAGTGGTGGTGCATGCGGCGGCACAGCGACACGCTTTCTGTCAGCAGCAGGCTTTGCTCGCCCTTGCTGCTCATTTCTTCGCGTTGCTGGACGTGGAGCTTGCCGGAGTCATGGGAGATACGGGTATCGCAGAGCACCAGACACTCTTCCAACTCATTGCAAATCGAATCCTCAAGCCGGATAGGGTGCACCAGGTTACGGCCTTCCTTGAACTCGATCAGATTGAAACCACCGAACGCCGAAGCGTACTGGTCCTGCCAGCCACCAGCGATGCCAAAGCACAGGCGCTCAGCCTGGAACGCCAGTTCCGCGACCTCATAGGTGCTCCAGCGATCGCGGCGCAGTTCATTGAACGCGGCAATGACCGCCGTGGCGACCGCTGACGAGCCACCCAACCCAGAGCCCACGGGAAAATCGGAACGCATATACAGATCCAGCCCGTAGTTGGGCTGGATGACCGAAACGATGGTCGCCAGCAGCCCCTTGTCGGCATGGTCCATGAGGTGGTCCAAGGACTCATAGGACTCGCGTGTGCCCAGGTCTTCGGAGAAAATCCGGATCACATTGTCGGTACGCGGGATCAATGTCGCGTGGGAGTACAGCCCGACCGTGCAACTGAGTACAGCGGCCGGGTTTTCCACGAAGTAATAGGTCAGGTCCGAACCACCGCCACTGAAGCTCATGCGCACCGGCGCCCTTGCCCGAGCCAGCACCGGCACTTCCTGGTTGGCCGCCAGCCGTGCGGGCGTGACGACATCCACCAGGCAGCCGGACTCGTCCACGACCGGAATGGCGTTGTAGCTCAGGTCGAAGATCTTGAGCATTTCCTCGCGCGACGCACCCACTTTTACCGAACGGTAAGCGGTGTTCATGCACTCGGTGACCGGCACGTTCGTCGCCCCGCCCTGGAGCAGGTAACGACGCAAGTCGCCGTTGGTCAACACGCCTTCCAGGTGCCACTGTTCATTGACCACAAAGACGATTTGCAAATCGCCCGTCTCGATGCACTCAACGGCATCGAGAATGGTCTGGTTCAGGTAGACCGTTTGTGTTCTGGCCAATTGATTCATGAGTTGACGGCCTCCTTGAACCCCGACTTGAATGCGCTCAAGGCGTCAGGCGTTCCAATATCGATAAAGGGCCCGGTATAGGCACAGACCTTGAGTGACTGGCGGCGGATAAGCATCGGCAGGATGTCTTGCTCCATCGAGCAGGCGTGGACGGTGCATGCCTGCAGGGAATTGGCGGCGAAGGCATAGACGCCAGCATTGACTCGGCCTGGTCCGCGCAGTCCCTTTTCGTTGAGCGCCAGCAATCGCAGATCCTCGGAGCAGTCCAGGCTGCCGTAGCGGGAACGATCCTCAACCTGCACCCCCACCAGCACGTCGCCGGTGGCGGCCATGGCCAATCGATAGGCCTCGCGGTCGAGCCAGGTATCGGCGTTGAGTACCAGGAAGCGACCTTCGGGTGGCATTTGATGCAAGGCGTGCAGGATCGCGCCACCGGTGCCCATGGGTTGTTTTTCCACCACAATCTGCAGGTCCAGCCCCGTTTCGGCCATCAGCGACGGCAGCAGCTCGGCCAATTGATCGGCCCGATAATGTGCGCACAAAACCGCCTGCGTGATGCCCGCCTGTTTGAGCTCGGCCAGCACCAGCGCCAGGAATGGCCGGCCGTGAATATCCACGACAGCTTTTTGCGAGCCTTGAAGCACGGCACTCAGGCGAGTACCGAAACCTCCACAGAGGACATAGGCACGCATCAGCGATCCAGCCCGAAAAAGTGTTCCAGGCAACGTGCCGCGTGGGCCAGGTGCTCTTCACCCAGGCCCGGCCAGACACCGATCCAGAAGGTGTCGTTCATGATCTTGTCGGTTACCGTCAACTCGCCACTGATGCGGAAGTTGCGGCCTAGCATGTAGGGTTGACGCACCAGGTTGCCGGCGAACAGCAAGCGCGTGCCAACGTTCTGGCTATCCAGGTAACGCAGCAGTTCGACACGCTGGATGCCGCAGCCGTCGCGCAGGGTCACGGGGAAACCGAACCACGACGGGTCGCTGTCCGCGGTCGCCTCGGGCAGGATGAGGAAATCGGCGCAATTAGCCAGGCGCTCGCTGAGCCAGCGGAAGTTGCGCTTGCGCGCAACCGTGAAGTCTTCCACACGGTCCATCTGCGCCAGTGCACAGGCAGCCTGCATGTCAGTAATCTTCAGGTTATAACCCAGGTGCGAATAGGTGTACTTGTGGTCATAACCCTCCGGCAGTTCGCCCATCTGCTTGCAAAAGCGTTGCTTGCAGGTGTTGTCCTGGCCAGGCTCGCAGTAGCAATCGCGGCCCCAGTCGCGAAAGGACTCCATGATGCGCTTGAGCAGCGGGCTGTCAGTGAACACCGCCCCGCCCTCGCCCATGGTGATGTGGTGCGCCGGGTAAAAGCTCAAGGTCCCGATATCGCCGAACGTGCCGACCATCTGGCCCTTGTAGGTCGAGCCCAGTGCATCGCAGCAGTCTTCGATCAGCCACAGTTTGTATTTGTCGCACAGCGCCCGCACGACCCCCAGGTCATAAGGGTTGCCCAAGGTGTGCGCCAGCATGATGGCCTTGGTCTTCGGCCCGATAGCCGCTTCGATCTTGGCCGGGTCGATGTTGTAGGTGCCCATCTGGACGTCGACGAACACCGGCACGGCACCGAACTGCAGGATTGGATTGACGGTGGTCGGAAAGCCGGCGGCAACACCGATCACTTCATCGCCGGGCTTGATCGCGCGATCGCCCAGGCGTGGGGAGGTCAAGGCAGAAAATGCCAGCAGGTTGGCCGACGACCCCGAATTGGTGGTCAGCACACAGCGACGCCCCAAGTACTTGCCCAGGCGTTTTTCGAAGGCCTCATTGAACCGTCCGGTGGTCAACCAACCGTCCAGCACCGCCTCCGTCATCGATTGCAACTCAGCGGCACCGATTACCTTGCCAGCCGGTGGTACGCTGCTCTGGCCGGCAACGAATACCTGTGGAGCAAGCGCCGACTGCGCGTAGCGCCCCACCAGCTCGACAATTTGTTGGCGCAACTGCGTAGTAGTTTCACTCATGGGTATCGCCTTGGTAATCCGCGATCTGGTTGCGGGTAAAGTTGTGCATGTCCTGA
Organism: Pseudomonas sp. R151218B TE3479; assembly: GCF_053629195.1. Lineage (NCBI taxonomy): Bacteria > Pseudomonadati > Pseudomonadota > Gammaproteobacteria > Pseudomonadales > Pseudomonadaceae > Pseudomonas > Pseudomonas sp. R151218B TE3479. Next base: position 2,729,274 of record NZ_JBRJHV010000001.1, on the reverse strand, counting down.
CCGCTCTGCCAGGCCAGGTGCCAGGCCAGCGTACGTTCAAGGCTGGTTGCCAGCGACCAGCGCGGCCTCCAGCCAAGCTCTTCGCGTGCCTTATTGGAATCGAGTGCCAGTAAACCGGCCTCGTGGGGTTGCGCTTGGAGATCCACCGACCAGCGCACCGGCACCGGCCATTGCTCGGCAAGCAGGCCAACGATGGTTTCCACCGAAGCGACGTTGCCGCTCTCAGGCCCGAAGTTCCAAGCGCCGGCGTGACGTTCGCCCTCCTCCACCAGCGCCCGGGCCAACATCAGGTAACCCATCAACGGCTCGAGCGCGTGTTGCCATGGACGGGTCGCCTGGGGATAACGCAGGACCACTTCTTCGTTGTTTTGCCAGGCGCGAAAAATATCCGGCACTAGGCGCTCCGGCGACCAGTCGCCGCCACCGATGACATTGCCCGCCCGAGCGGTCGCCAGTGCCACGCCAGACTCGTTCAGGAACGATTGGCGGTAAGAAGCGCAGAGCAACTCGACACAGGCCTTGCTGTTGCTATAGGGATCGAACCCGCCCAGGGCGTCATACTCGCGATAAGGCAAGACCCACTCGCGGTTCTCGTAGCACTTATCGGTCGTCACCACGACCACCGCCTGCACGCCCGGGCAGTGGCGAACGGCTTCGAGCAGATTGACGGTCCCCATGACGTTGGTGGCATAGGTCTGGACAGGGTTGCGATAGGCCTCGCGAACCAACGGCTGTGCGGCCAAGTGCAGGACCACGTCCGGCTGGAATGCCTGGAGCGCCGACGACAACGCCGCACCATTGCAAATGTCCGCCAGATCCCCGGGAACCAGGCTCTCCAACCCCGCGACAGACCATAAGGCTGGCGTGGTGTCGACCGGCAAGGCAAAGCCACGGACCTCGGCCCCCAACTGACGCAACCATAACGCCAGCCAGCCGCCCTTGAAGCCCGTGTGGCCAGTCAGGAAAACCTTTTTACCTGCCCAGAATGCGTTCACGACCAGAGCTTCCATTCGGCTTGACCGCTACTCCAACGCTCTTCGAGCAATACACGGTCTCGCAACGTGTCCATCGGCTGCCAGAAGCCATGGTGCAAGTGGCTCATCAATTGACCTTGCCGGGCCAGGTTGCGCATCGGCTCGTATTCCCAGGTCGTCGTGTCATCTTCAATGCCATCGAGCGCAGCGGGCTCCAGCACAAAAAAGCCACCGTTGATCCAACCGCCATCGCCTTGAGGTTTTTCCTGGAACCCCCTGACGCACGCGCCTTCGAGTTCCATCGCGCCAAAGCGACCCGGTGGCTGGACGCTCGTGACCGTCGCCAGCTTGCCGTGCTGTTGATGGAACGCCACCAGCTCACGAATGTTGACGTTCGACACACCATCGCCATAGGTAAGGCAGAACGTTTCGTCGCCCAGGTAGTTGCGCACGCGCTTGAGTCGCCCGCCGGTGCCGGTGACTTCGCCCGTGTCCACCAGGGTCACGCGCCACGGCTCGGCCTTGCCCTGATGGATATGCATGCTGTTTTCAGCCAGGTCGAATGTGACATCCGACATGTGCAGGAAGTAGTTGGCGAAATACTCTTTGATGACGTAGCCCTTGTAGCCCAGGCAGACCACGAAGTCGTTGATGCCGTAATGAGAGTAGATTTTCATGATGTGCCAGATGATGGGTTTGCCACCAATTTCAATCATCGGCTTGGGCTTGAGATGCGACTCCTCACTGATACGAGTGCCCAATCCTCCAGCCAGAATTACTGCCTTCATATATCTCTCTCAAAAGGTGAACCGCATCAGCGTCAAAGACGCTCGGACTACTCACAAGAGACGCCAATTATTCGGCGTCCCCATCGGTAATACAGGCGCTGATACCTAGAAAGCAATTATGGTGCCACTGGCTGGAAGCCCGTATTTACTGGGCCTTGAAGAAAAAACGGCGCTTGCTCTGGAAAGAGAAAGCGCCGTTTTTTTGGGCTTCGTTTCGCTAGGATTTCAGGATTGGCTGACGTGTACAGGGAAGGAAATAAGCGCGGCCGGTGCGTCCGCAGGGGGGAAAGTGTGGGGGCGAGCCTGCTCGCGATGACGGCAACATAGTGACCCTCTCCATAAGCTGAACCACCGCCATCGCAAGCGGACTTGCTCGCGATGGCGGTGGTTCAGCCATAGCCAGGGCTCTTACACGCCCGTCCGGCCAATGAGCTTCGACCACGGCACCGATACCACCGGCCCAAGGGTAAAGCCCGGACCGGTCGTCGCCAAGTTGGCGTTGTAGTTCGGATCATGGGACAGCGCATCCTGCCATTTTCCGACCAGGGCCTGGCGGGCTTCGTCCGAAGACGACAGGATGCCCGGATTTACGACCTGAACGTACGGCGTCCACACCGTGAGGTAACCGGCCTGTGCGATTCGCAGGCACAGATCCACGTCACCCAGCCCCTCGGCGAACAAGGCATCATCCACGCCATCGGCCGCCTGGAACAACTGCGCGGAGACCATCAGGCAAGCAAAGGACACCGCGGAGCAATCCTGCTCGGCCACCAGGCGGTTCATGTAGCCCCGCGCATCCGCAGCCTCACCGACGAACGCCGAGCCCACCACACCGTTGAACCCGAGCATCAGGCCCGCCTGGGTCGTTCGCCCCTGACGGTCGATCAATCTGGCGCCGACCACGCCGACTTCCGGACGTTGGGCCTGGTTGAGCAGGAGTTCGATCCAGTTGACGTTCACCACTTCGCTGTCCACCGCCAGAGTGAGCAGATACTCACCCTTGGCCTGCTGGCTGGCCTGGTTGATCACGACCGCCGTGGCAAGTCCCGGCTCGACATCGATGAACCGTACGCGACTGGCCTGATGGCCCTGGCTGCGGAGCCAGTCCTTCAATGCTGCGCCGTGGACTGGATGTTCGGCCACCAGCAGTTCGAAGCGCTGGTAGCGGGTACGTTGCAGCACATTGACGATGCATCGCTGCAGGGTTACCAGGTCGCCGTCGCCATGCAGAATGATCGACACCAGCGGCCGTTCGATAAAGCGGTAGTCGATCTTGTAGACTCCCGGCACCGCCGAACTGACGTCAGCCTTGTAGCCACGCGCCACGAGGTGGCGAAGCAGGGCCTTGCGCTCGTCGGCGTTGTCGCCGTCCGGCTGCGCCTTGCAAATCAGCAGCGGCTCGTCCAGATGCGCCAGGCCGCCCATGCCGTCCTGTTCGATCAACCGCAGGAGCAATTCGAACTCCAAGGCGTCCTTGAAATCGCGCGAATAACCACCGGCCTGCACCAGCACCTCACGACGCACCAACCAGTGCCGCGCCATCAACGACGGTACGCTCAACAACAGATCGAGATTGAAGCCGGGACGGAACACATCGCTCAGGGTTTCATCGGGCTGGCGTTGGAATTCATCCATGGCCACCGCTCGGCATTGCGGTGCGTCGAGCAGTTCCAGGCTGGCGTGCAACAGACCGGATGGCGTCAGCTCATCTCCCGCCTCGGCCAGGACCACCCAGTCGCAATCGCTCTGACTGACGACCTGGTTGATCCGATCCACATAGTTGCTTTCGTTGACCTTGACGAAATGCAGGGTGTTCTGGAGGGTGGTTTCGGCCGGCAGGTCACCGGTCGTGAACACAATGATCTTGAACGCCCTGCAAGCCCCGTTGATCACACTGTCGAAAGTTGTCTGCAAGCGGGTGAAATCCGCCTCCAGGTCCAGCAGCAGGATGCCGAACGTCGGTCCACCCTGATGGCGAGCCAGGTATCGGGTGATGTCCTTGACCTGGTCCGCGCTCGGCTCACGCCCATCCAACCAGCGTAGCAACTGACCGGACCGCATGGTTTCGAAAAGACTGGCATGATCCTGCACCATGACGTCCTGGAGACGCTGCGCCCATTCCTTCAACTTCAGGCTCACTGCTTCGGCGCCGCCTTCTTCGAGGATGGCGGCCAACTGTTGCACCACATCGAGGTTGAAAGCGTTGAGCTCGAAAGCCTTGAGCAAGCGTTCGTTAAGCGGTTCGGCGCCGGTGTTGCGCTGTGGTCGCGCCAGTTCTTTTTGTTTGAGCAGCACCGCCTCCAACCCTTGCAGTTGCACGCGTCCGGCAGGCATCGCATGCATCAGAAACTCGAGCCTGGACAGGCATTCGAAAAACGGCTGGTTATAGAACGGCAGTTCGACAAACTGCGTAGGCTCGAAACGGCAGACCGGCCCTTCCAACTGCGAAAGCCAGCCCGACTCGAACAGCTTGGCCCGAGCGAAAGCTGCGCGCTGATTCAAATAATCGCCAATCCCCACCAGGCTTTCGACAGCCTGCGATGAGTCGTCCTGGCCCATCTCGAAAATCGAACCCAGCGTCGCCACAAGGCGCTCACGAATTGCCGCAGTGTTCGCATCGCGATAGCTCAGCACGGCCGCCAGTTGGCCGGCTTCAAGAGTCGATGGGATTTGCAGCGCGTGCACCGCGTAAGGAGTCGGCAGGATACGCACCTTCGCTGCCGTCATTAACGCACAACCATGGCCAAGTTCTTGCCAAGCCTGGTCGAGATCCATAGGCAATACAGCGTACCAACGCCGCACGATCTCGGTCCGAGCGACAGCATTGATCAACGACGGGCAATGGCTGGCATATGTCGCCAAGCGCTCCACGGCACAAGACTCGGCAAAATCCTCGACGCCCTTGCGGTCAAGGCGATAGTAATCGACACGGGCGGCGTGGGCCTCGAAGGTCAACGCATAACCTTGGCATGCCGAATAATCGCTGTGGGCAGCCAGGAATTCCAACGACTGATCAAGCGCTTCGGGCAGCAGGAAGGCATCGACATCGACTATGGCCAGGTAAGGCGTCGCAACGAACTCCAGCCCCTGACGCAGCTTGCTGGCGAAGTGACCAGTGTCGGGCCTATGCACATAACGCACGCCGGTCAACGTCGCCACACTGTCGGCATCCGGTTCGGTAGACGAATCGAGGACAAGCAAAGCACACGGGTAAGCCGCGTAGTAACGCAATGCCCTGCGCAAGGCTTCAGGTTGCTCATGGGCCAAAAGCACTAAGGTGAAACGCTCGTTCAACGGAGCGGATGAATCATTGGCAATACTGCGTTGCATATGAATTCCTATAACGAGCACGTCGCCTGATCGGCGGCATCATGTTCATGGCGTCCCGGTCGAAGTCCGGTCCTCGTTCTGTCGGTCAGACTAGGTCCTGCACGGTCACTGTCAATCAATCCGGCAACCAGCCATCGGCCCAGTAGCGCAGGTTATCGCCACGCAGCATGAAGTCGCGCAGCACCACTTCACGTAGCTGATCCCCCATTTGATAACTGGCCTGCGGGTCTGACAGGTGCATGCGAATCGCCTCCAGCCACTCCTGCGTGCTGTTGGTCTTCACCCGAGTACAGGGTAGATGACCGCGATAGGCTTCGGTTTCAGTACAAATGACCGGATAACCGCAAGCACCGTATTCCAGCAACCTGAGGTTGCTTTTACAGTCATTGAAAATATGAAGTTCCAGCGGTGCCAAGGCCAGGTCCAGGTTCAGGCTCGCCAGCCTGGCCGGGTACGAAGAGAGCGCGACGCCAGCATGGTATTCATGCACATAGGGCCTGAGCGAATCCGGACACATGCCAAAAAAGACCCATTCGACTTCATCCGCCAGCTCGCGCACCACCTCGGCGATGACCTCCAGGTCACCCCGGTGGCTGGTGCCGCCGCCCCAACCGACCCGAGGCTTGATCGAGGTGCGGCGCTGACTTGAGATTCGGTTCCACAGATGCGGCGCCAGCATGTTCGGCACCACACGAATATCGTGATGCAGGTTCGACAGCGCGTCAGCCAGAGGAAACGTCGAAACCACTACCCGATCGCACAAGGCGATACCGCGTTCCAACAGATCCTGGATATTGTCCGGCATGTTGCGGGTGTGATCATTCTTTACGGGGATCCGCGCAACATAATCATCGAGTTCGTATATGCGCATGGCATTCGAATAGGTCTTCACCTGGACGAGGTCGTTGAACTTACTGGTGTTGTAGCGCCCTTGGAACACAATCACATCTGGCGCTTCGCGCTCGACTTCGATGATCGACGGCATTTCATAGGACACCCGTCCGAAAATCCGTCCAGCGTTATGCAACTCAATCAGCGGCTGGCTGATGCGATAGTGGCCGATGGCTGAACTGTTGAGGGCCAAGCCCAGGATCGACGGCAGCGGCTGGCTGCATAAGGGGTTCCATCCAGTGCGCTGGCCCGGTGCCAGGCTGAAGCTGTTACCGGTCAGGCTAAGGTTACGGTTGTAGGCCGGGTCATTGGCGATCTTTGGTAACCAGCGCTGATAAAACGACTCTTGCTCCTGCTCCAGGCGCCGCTTCCAGGATGCCTCGCGGGCAAACCCGGCGGAAGGCTTCAGGATCACGTTCGCATAGGGGGTCGTAACCACCAGATAACCTTGCTTGCCAATTTCCAGGCACAGTTCAAGGGCATTGATGCCTGGCGTGTCAATGGCAGGCGACAAGCCTCCAACGCTATCGAACACGGCCCTGCGCACCAGCAGGCAATGACCACTCACCGCGCTCCAGTTCTGCACGACCTGCAAGCGCTGCATGTAACCGCCGGTGGTGGGTTGCTCGTTGGCAAACGGCCGACCGGCCAAGCCATCGAGCCCGAGCACCAGACCGGTGTCGATCACCTGACCCTGCAAATTCAGGGTTCGCGGGCCAACGATGGCCACTTCAGGGCGCTGGGCATGGTTCAATAATTCGTCCAACCAGGCCGCGTCGTGAATCACACAAAATGGGCTGAGCAACAGCAGGTAATCACCGCGAGCCTGGCCAGCGGCAAAGTTCTTCACCTGCGCTTCGTTGCTCTGTCCGGCGACCGCCACTATTCGCAGCTTGTCACTGCCCAACTCGGCCATGGCCGCCAGCCAGTTGCGCATTTCATCGGTTTCGCTGCCATTGTCGACAATGATGACTTCGTAATGTCCATAGTCGGTAGTGGTCAACAAACTGTTGATGCAGCTTTCCAGCGCCGCCAGTTGATCCTTGACACTGATGATGATCGAGACCAACGGACGCTCGGGGTGCAGATACTCGATCCGCGGAATCAACGGTAATGGCCCCGGATGCAGCAGATGCTCCACACCGATACGTTGCAAATGGGTCATCAGCAACCTGGGACTCTGCTCGATCACCTGTGGCAGCGAAAGCCACTGGGCGAAGGCCAGGGTCGACTCCACCTGGATCTCCGCCAAGTGCTCGATGGTCTGCGGGCCGTCGGTTTCCACCAGGCGCCAGATCAGATCATGGGGCGCCAGCTCGCCCAGGTCCGTGTCAAAGCCACCCAGTTCCAGCACGCGCTGGCGCGAGAAGGCCAAGGCCCTGCCCACATAAGGATAGGCGCGCATCAGGTCGAGATTGAAATCAGGCTTGAAGATCGGTTCCAACGATTTACCGTCCTCCAGTGCGCCCTCGTCGCTGTAGACACAGGCAATGCCGGGCATCGCGTTGATCCGTTCGGCCAGCACCAGCAATGCCGACTCTCTCAACCGATCCCCGGCGCGCAGCAGATAGAACCAATGGCCCCCCTCCAGGCGAGGCAACAGCTCATTGAGCGCACGCAACCAGTCGGGTTGCAGCGCCACACGCATCACATTGCCTTCGATCGCGCCTCGGCCATTGGAAAACAGCACCACCGGTTCGCTGGTATAGATCTGCGAGGCAATGCTCTCCAGCGTCAGTGCCACCGCCTCGGTGTCTGCGCCAAAGTCGAACACCACCGGCACAATACCCGGACGTTGAGCCCAGAGTTCGACCTGTCGCAGGATCACCCGTTGACGCGGTTTTTCGAACCGCCGGTAGTCCAGCCACTGCCGGTAAACTTCGTCGTAGCTCTCGGCATCGGTGCCGACCTGATACGCCACAATGGCCTGCCGACTGGCCATCAACGAATACAGGTTCAGCTCTTCCCACTCATGGGGCTGGTTCGGCTTGACCTGATCCAGGTTCAGATAACGCACCCAACCCGAAGCCGGTGCCGGCTCGCCACTGCGCTGGGCCAGCATTTGGGCCAGCCATGTCCATTCGATAATCGAGGCATCGACGGTGTCGGGACGGTGAGACAATCTTTGCGGGTACAACCGCTCAAGGCTGCCAAGGCTGCACAACTCCACCAGGTTGCCGCGTCGCAACAGGCAAATGAACAACGCCATATCAAGCAACGCGACAAACCCTTGGCCAACCTGGGCCAGAGCGGGCAGCAAGGCCACGATGTCGGCCCGACGCATCAAGGCACCAGTGAAACCACCGAAGATATTACGCGGCGTGGCCTCGACGGACGCCAACAGGTCTTCGCCCTTGTACAAGCCTTCGAACAAGGCGATGCCGACGTTCTCCAGGCGAATCGGCAGTACATAACCGTCAGCATCGATAAAGTGCCGCTTGCTGATGACCAACTGAACGTCGTCATGCGCTGCGAGGACCTGTGCCTGTTGACTCACGCAGGACTGGAGCAACTTATCGTCATCACACAGGAACTTGATGAACTCACCGCCCGCCTCTTCCAGGCAGCGCAACATGTTCTGCTGGAAACCCAGCCGCTGCGGGTTACGCAGGTAGCGCACGGTAATATCCGAGTGATCACGCAATGAGTCGACGATCTGGCGGATGTCGTCACCAGGGCAGTCATCGCACACGATGACTTCCAGGTTTTCGTAATCCTGATCCAGGGCACTCTTGAGCGCCTCGCGGAAAAAGCGAGGGTTGAACGCGGGGACGACGATGCTGACAAGAGGAGTAGGTTTCACGCGAAAGACTCTCGGCTGGCCGGTGCCGCCTCTCACAAGAGCCGACCTCCTGAGCCGTAAAAAAACGGAGGCTGGGGGCTACCTCATTTCGACATAACCCCCAAACCCATCAGATCTTGTTGAACAGGCCCAACTGGGTGATCTTGCTGAACGCCAGTTGCGAAGCTTGCAGCATGGTCTGCTGCAGCGTCAGACGAGTCATCACCTCAGCCGGGTCCGAGTCACGAATCGCCGACTGGGTCTGCGTATTGGCCAGGACAAAGCTCTGGTTGGTATCGCTCTGGGTCTCGAGCGACTGGCCGCGCCCGCCGACTGAACTCAACGCGCTGGTCAATTGATCAGTGCCACTGGCCAGGTTACTGATACCCGAAGCCACCGCAGCATTCAGCTTCTGGCCAGCGATGGCATCGCCATCGACCGGGGTGTTCAACGCTGTCCGCAACTGACTCACCGTGTCCAGAATGTTCTGCGTCTCGTGAGTATTAACCGAAATACTGAATTGATCATTGGCGGCCGGGGCACCATTGAGCGTGAAACTCACACCGGATGCGGTCGCGACATTACCCGCCAAGGTGCCGCTGGACACCGGCTTGCTATCAGCGTTCAAGGGCGCTGCGTACAGGTCGAAATCCGTGGCACTGGTGAACTTCAACACCGCCGCTCCCGTCGGGAAACTGGCGTGGTAGGCCACCGGATCGGTGATTTCGCTACCGATGATCTGAGTCGCGGTGGTGTTGCCCGGGCTGCGGGCCGGGGTGAACGTATCGGGCTTGGCAGCCAGGGTAAAGGTATGGCCAGGCAACACCGTGCCTGCGGCGTCACCGGCTTTCAGGTTGACGTTCAAGGTCAGGTCGACGCCGCGAAAACTCACATTCTGCCCGGCTTGGCTGCTGGGGTCGATGACACCGCCCCTGCTGGCTTCGGCGGTCACATCGTTACCACCCGAATCGGTGATTTTCAACTGGGTGCCGCTGACGAATTCCACCGTGTATGGCTCGCCACTGCGGAACTGACTGTTGTAGGTCACGCTGGACGACACTTGGCCGTTGCTCAACACGACGCGACCATCATCCACCGCCGGCGCGGTCATGGTGACCTGGCTGCGACTGGTGTTGACAGCCTGTTGGAACACTTCCCAGCCGGTGCTGTTGGTGGCCATCGACATGGTGTCGCCGATCGGCAGGTCAAGCGTGGTCTGGTCACCGTTGTAGCTATAGGTGCCATCGCTGTTGCGGGTGAAAGGTACGACGTCGCCCTTGGAGCCGGCAAAGATGTATTTGCCGTTTTCATCCTTGGTGTTCATCAGGCTCAGCAATTGATCTTCGATCGACCCCAACTCCGAAGCAACCGCTTTACGGTCGTCATCGGTATAACCGGCGTTACCGGCGCTCACGGCCAGTTCCTTGGCACGCTGCAACACGTTGCCGATGCTGGTCATCACCGCTTCGGTGGTGCCCAGGGTCGCCTTGATGGTGGTGACGTTGGCTTCATATTGGGAAAGCATCGAAGCCTGGGTGCCCAGTTGCAGCAGGCGTGAAGCACCCACCGGATCATCAGCAGCGGTGTTCACGCGCACCAGGCTGCTGGCTTCCTCGCTGGTCTTGACCACCTTGGCGAAGTTTTTCTGGTAGTTCGCAGCCGTGCTTTCGTAGAACTGAGAGGTAGAAATGCGCATGGGCTACGGCTCCTTAAAGACTGTTGATCAATGTGCTGAAGATTTGCTGCGCCGCCTTGATGATCTGCGAAGACGCGGTGTAGTACTGCTGGAACTTGACCAGGTTGCCGGTTTCTTCATCCAGGTCCACGCCCGACAGCGAATCGCGGGCGGTCTTGGCGTTGTCCAGGATCGCGCCAGTGGCGGCGCTGTCGAGCTTGCCCTGGGCGGCCTTGGCGCCGACGCCTTCCACCAGCTTGCCGTAGGCATCGTTCAGGGAAATACCTTTACTACTGGAGCCGGTGTCGACGGTCTTGGCAGTCTGCAAGCCGGCCAGGGCAGTGCCGTTACGGTTGTCCAGGCTGCCGGCCTGGCTGAGGCTGACATTGATCGAGGCGCCGTTGGATGGAGCACCGGCAATGGACATGTCAAACGTGACGGTGCGTTGTACCGGCGGCACGGACGAATCCATGATCGGGTTGCCACTGGCGTCCTTGAGCGGAACACTCAGGCTCAAGGTGTTGCTTTCGCCGGGCTTGATCGTGCCATTGCTGATCTGGACACCTTTGGCATCGAGCAATTGATAAGCCTGGCTGGTGCCATCGGCGGACGTCGCGCCGAACACCACCTTGACCGGCATGGAATTCTTGATGCCGTTCTGGATGATGGTCGTGGTGGCTGAGTCGTAGATATCCAGCTTGGTGGTCATGCTCGGCTGACCGCTGGCCGGGATGGTCAGCGTGCCGCTACCCCCTGGCACGATGGCGGCGCCCAACGGCGCGGCAATCGCCAGCCGTTTGGAGTCGGTCATCTCGGTCTTGATGTTGCCCGCCGCGTTGCGGGTAGGCGTGAGCTTGAACGAGTCGCCGGCGGCGGCGGTGCCGTTGGCGAACGTCATCGAAAAACCGTCGATCACCGGCGGTGGCGTGGTCGCGGTGTTGAACGCGCCCATCGAGGTGCCGTCTGGCAGGCGCTGGACGGTGTAGTCCGTGCCGCTGGTGAACGTCACCTTGTAGTCGTTGGTGGTCAGCTTGCCGGAGTCTTTGATGGCGATGTTGAAGTTGCCGGAGCCGGCGCTGTTGTTCAACGACGCAACGCTGCGCTGGCTGATCTGCGTGGCGCTGTTGATGTTAGTGAACAAGTTGGAGCCGAAGGCCCCGTTCATGTCGATGCCCGAGGCCTGGATGCTGTTCATCTGGTCGGCGACCACCAGGGCCACGCGCCCCAGCTCGTTCATGGCCGGGTCGAGCACGGTACTGCGGTAGCGCATCAGGCCACCGATCTCGCCGCCGGTGAGCACCGACGTCAGGTCCATGGAGCTGGAACCGCTGTTGAGCTGGATGCCCATGCGCCCCGGATCGTTCTTGTCCGGCACCGCTTCCAGGGTATTGACGATGTTGCCCATGACCAGCGGTTGGCCGGAGCCCAGATAGATGTCCAGGCTGCTGCCGTTCTCGACAACCTGTGTGCCGGTGAAGGTCGACAGTTGGCGAATGGTTTCGCTGCGAGCATCGAGCAGGTCGTTGGGGGCGCCGCCGGCGTTGGAGACTTCGGCGATTTTCTTGTTCAACTGCGCAACGGTGACCGCCAGGTTATTGACCTGGTCGACCATGTTCGACAGGTTGCCATTGATATTCTGGCTCTGCTCCGTCAACTGGTTGGAAATCGAATTGAAACGGTTGCTCAAGGCCTGGGCATCGCTGAGCAGCAACTGCCGGGATGCATCGTCACCCGGCTTGGCGTTGACGTTCTGCACCGAAGCGAAAAACTTGGTCAGCGCGCCGTTGAGGCCAGTGCCGCTGTCCGACAGCAGGGAGTCAAGCGGGGTGATCTGCCCCTGGTAGGCCGCCGCATCGCTGTTGAGCGAGGTGGTGGTTTTCAGTTGCGCTTCAAGATACGAGTTATACACCCGGCGCACATCAGCCAGGGTCGTGCCGGAACCAATGAACACGTTGCCGTACTGGTTCGACGCCTTGGTGGTCTGCACGGTCTGCTGACGCGAATACCCAGCGGTATCGACGTTGGCGATGTTGTTACCCGTGGTCACCAGTGCGGTCTGGCTTGCGGACAGACCCGACATCCCGATATTGAGCAAACTCATGGTTCAGACCTTATAAAGTCGTGGTGGCACCAGCCGACGCGTAGTTTTGGTAACTCGTCATCTGCCGGGCTATGTTCGAAATCTTATTGGCGTAGTTCGGGTCGGTGGCGTAACCGGCCTTCTGCAACTCGCGTACAAACTGTTCGGGGTTATCGGCCGACTTCAGCACATCTTGATAGCGACTGTTGCTTTGCAGCAGGTTGACCAAGTCATGGAAACTGTCGCGGTACGAGGCATAGGAGCGGAACTCGGCCGTCTCCTTGACCATCGCGCCATTGCGGAATTCGCTGGTGATCGCCCGTGCCGAATCGCCCTTCCAGTTGGCGCTGGCCTTGATGCCGAACAGGTTATGACTGCTGCTGCCATCGGGCTGGCGCATCACCGACTTGCCCCAACCGGTTTCCAAGGCGGCCTGGGCCACCAGGTAGCGTGGATCGACACCGATGCGGTCGGCGGCTTCCTTGGCCATTGGCAGCATGGCGTTGACGAATTCATCCGCATCGCGGAAGGCCTTGCGCGCCGGTGCCAGCGGTGGCTGGGCCACGGCACGACCATAGACCTGCATGTCCCCTTTCGGCTCGGCAGCCTTGAGCGCGGCCAGCCAGTCACCGTTAGCCAGTTCGCCGGTGGCCGGCTTGACGGCGGCGATGGCGCGATCCGGCAGCAGGTTCTGCGCAGGGACATCGGCATTGGCCGAAGCCGAAGGCACCAGCCCGGCGAGCAAGCGGTCGGCCAGTTTCGGCGGCAGGGCCAGGCGACGCTGGTTGAGCAGCTCCATGTCGTTGCGGTGCACGCCCTCGGCCCCTTGCGGCGCGCTCACGGCCCGCGAAGCCCAGAGCGGACGCTGGCCGTTGCTGCGCGATAAAGGTCCGTCGGGCAGTGTCCCGGCGGCCACTGGCGTGGGTACCGGTGCCTTGGCGACCTTTTCCAGCGCCTCCTGCTGCTTGGCGGCCGACAACGTGGCGGCTTCGCCGGAAGCCAGCGGTTTGTTCTTGGACATCTGGCGCAACAGCACATCGGCCAGACCGATACCACCGCCTTCGCGGGACATGGAAACGGCCAACTGCTGGTCGTACATTTCCTGATATTGCTTGGCTTCCGGCGTGTTCATCGGGTTGTCCTTGCCCAAGGCCTCGGTGGCCGAACGCATGGACTTGAGCATTTCACCGAGGAACAGCGATTCGAATTCCTGCGCCACTTTACGCAGGTTGCCGTCGCTGTTCTTGTCGCCGACCTTGAGCTGGTTCAGGCGATTCAAGTCCGAGTAGGAACCTGAATCGCCGCTGATCAAGGCGCCTTTGCGCATATCCACCATGGCCGCGGTCCTTAAATCACGATCAGGTCGGCTTGCAACGCGCCGGCCTGCTTCAAGGCTTCAAGAATGGCCATCAAGTCGCCCGGCGCCGCGCCGACCTGGTTCACTGCCCGGACGATTTCATCCAGGGTCGTGCCCGGGCCGAACTTGAACATCGGCTTGGCTTCCTGCTCGGCATTGACCCGCGAACGCGGGACCACGGCGGTCTGACCGTTGGACAATGGCCCCGGCTGGCTGACGATCGGGTCTTCGGTGATGGTCACGGTCAGGCTGCCGTGGGTCACGGCGGCCGGGGAAACCTTGACGTTCTGGCCGATGACGATGGTGCCGGTGCGCGAATTGATGATGACCTTCGCCACCGCCTGGCCCGGATCGACCTCGAGGTTCTCCAGGATCGACAGATAGTCGACCCGTTGGCTCGGATCCAGCGGCGCGGTGACACGGATCGAGCCGCCGTCGATGGCCTGGGCCACGCCTGGGCCGAGCATGTCGTTGATCTTGTCGACGATGCGCTTGGCGGTGGTGAAGTCGGAACGGTTGAGGTTCAGCGTCAGGCTGTTGCCCTGGTTGAAACCGCTCGGCACCGCACGTTCCACCGACGCACCACCGGGGATGCGACCGGCCGACGGAACGTTGACGGTGATCTTCGAACCGTCGCGCCCCTCGGCATCGAAACCGCCTACCACCAGGTTGCCCTGGGCGATGGCGTAGACGTTGCCGTCGATACCCTTGAGCGGCGTCAGCAGCAACGTTCCGCCACGCAGGCTCTTGGAGTTACCGATGGACGAAACGGTGATATCCACTTGTTGACCGGGCTTGGCGAACGCCGGCAGATCGGCACTGACCGACACCGCCGCAACGTTCTTCAACTGCACATTGCCAGAGCCGGCCGGCACCTTGATGCCGAACTGCGACAGCATGTTGTTGAAGGTCTGCAGGGTGAATGGGGTCTGGGTGGTCTGGTCGCCAGTGCCGTTCAGGCCCACGACCAGGCCGTAGCCGATCAACTGGTTGGAACGCACACCGGAAATGCTGGCGATGTCCTTCAAACGCTCGGCCTGAGCGGTAAAGGCTGCGGACATCACCAGGGCACCGATCAACAGCTGCTTAAGATTCAACTGGGCCACCTAGAAAGGGAACTTCGGGCTGAGGAAGAAACGGTCGAACCAGCCTGGCTGACTCGCATCGGCAAAGGCACCGGTGCCCGAATAGGTGATGCGCGCATCGGCCACACGGGTGGACGAAACGGTGTTGTCAGTGGCGATGTCGTCGGCGCGAACCATGCCGGCGATGCGCACCAGTTCGTCACCGGTGTTGAGGGTCAGCCACTTCTCGCCGCGCACAACAATGATGCCGTTAGGCAACACATCGGCGACGGTCACGGTAATCGAGCCGGTCAGGCTGTTGCTCTGGCCGGACTTGCTGTCGCCCTTGCTGGCCCGGTCGGAACCGTAACCGGCGTTGAGGCTCAGGTCACCGCCGCCGATCGGGTTGTTGGTGGTCAGGCTGGAGCCGAACAACGAGGTCAGGCCGACGCTGGTCTCGCTGGTCTTGTCGATCTGCGAGTTGGCGTTCTTGCTGGCCTGCGTCCGCTCGTTCAGGGTGATGGTGATGATGTCACCGACCCGGAAGGCCTTGCGGTCGCTGTAGAGGTTCTGCTCGAAGCCGGCCTGGTAGATCGAGCCATTGTTGGCGGCAGCCGGCAACGGCGTGCGTGGCAACACCGGAGCGTAATACGGGTCATTGGGCCTGGGTGTCGGCGCGACACAGCCCGCGAGTGCGGTGATGCCACTCAGTGCCAGAACAGATACGAAGCGTTTCATGACCCTACCTCTTGGTGTTGCAGGCGACCCTGGGGCCGCCCTGTCTACGTAATGACGGGCGTTGTGACGATTACAGATTCTGCGTAACGAACGAGAGCATCTGGTCGGCGGTGGAGATCACCTTGGAGTTCATCTCGTAGGCACGCTGGGTGGTGATCATGTTGACCATCTCCTCGACGGTGCTCACGTTGGAGGTTTCCAGGGTGTTCTGCAGCGTGGTACCGAAACCGTTCAGGCCCGGGGTGCCGACTTGCGGCGCGCCGCTGGCGGCGGTCTCCATGAACAGGTTGTTGCCCACCGCTTGCAGGCCGGCCGGGTTGATGAAGTCAGCGGTCTGCAGGTTGCCGATCACCTGTGAGGCTGGGTTGCCCGCAATGGTGATGGACACGGTGCCGTCGCGGCCCACGGTGAAGGTCTGGGCATCGTTCGGAATGATGATCGCCGGCTCCAGGGCGAAACCACTGGCGTTGACGATCTGGCCATTGGAGTCGAGGTGGAACGTACCGTCACGGGTGTAGGAAGTGGTGCCGTCCGGCTGCAGGATCTGGAAGAAACCGCGACCGTCGATGGCCATGTCCAGCGGCTGCTCGGTGGTCTGCAGGCTGCCGGCGTTGAAGTTTTTCTGGGTGCCGACAATGCGTACACCGGTACCCACTTGCAGGCCCGACGGCAGTTCGCTGTCCTGGGTCGACTGGGCGCCAGGCTGGCGTTTTACCTGATAGAGCAGGTCCTGGAACTCGGCGCGATCACGTTTGAAACCCGTGGTCGAGACGTTCGCCAGGTTGTTGGAAATAGTAGAAAGGTTGGTGTCCTGGGCGGACAGACCTGTTTTGGCAACCCAAAGAGCCGGAAGCATTCGATTCTCCTCGTACGCCTGTTTTTCGGCGCAGCGCTGTAATTAATGATTAGATCTGCAAGACCCGAGCCATGGCTTCATCGCCTTCTTTGGCGGTGTTCATCATCTTGACGTGGAGCTCGAACTGCTTGGCCAGGGCCAGCACCGAAGTCATTTCATCCACGGCGTTGACGTTGCTCGCCTCCTGGAAACCCGACACCAACTGCACGTTGGCATCGATGGGCGCCGGCTGGCCGTCCTTGGTACGGATCGAACCGTCCAGGCCCTTGGTCATGTTCTTGAGGTCCGGGTTGACCAGCTTGATGCGGTCGACTTCAGCCATCACCCGCGGGCCTTCACCCATGGCGCGAATGCTGATGGTGCCGTCCTGGCCGATTTCGATTTTCTGCTCCGGCGGCACGGCGATCGGACCACCGTTACCCATCACCGGCATGCCGTTGCCGGCTCGCAGCACGCCCAAGGCGTCGACATTGAGGCTGCCGGTGCGCACGTAGCTTTCACCGCCGTCGGGGTTCTGCACAGCCATCCAGCCCGGCCCGCTCACCGCGACGTCGAGGTCACGACCGGTTTCCACCAGCGCGCCCGGAGTGAAGTCAGTAGCGGGACGCTCCGACAGGGCAAAGGCCCGCGCCGGAAAGCTGTCGCCGAACACCGGCATCGAGCGCGCCTGCTCCAGGTCTTTCTGAAAGCCATTGGTGGAGATGTTCGCCAGGTTGTTGGCATGGGCCCGCTGCGCCAGTGCGTTCTGGCTGGCGCCGGTCATTGCCACATAAAGGTACTTGTCCACTGTCGTTCCTCTGCATGCCGGACGTTTGCCGCCCACTGCTGTGTTGCACAGCCTTAAGCAATTTGCAGACCAACTTTTTTCTGGCGCCCCGCGCCCCGGCAAACAAGGGGTTTAGGATTGTGGAAGGGACTTTTGAAATGTATCGAAGACGAAAAACCGGCGGTGTCGTGCCGGTTGGTGGCAATGCTTGTCCTTCGATAACGGCCACTGCCGCCATCGCGAGCAAGCTCGCTTCCACAAGGTTATCTGGATGCCCACAAATCCAGTGAACACTGAAGATTCATGTGGGAGCGAGCTTGCTCGCGATGAGGTCCGTAAAAACGCAACAGATAAATAGCTATGACTCGGTTTTACCCACCTCATACTCCCGCAGTTTATTGGCAATGGTGGTATGGGAGACCCCCAACCGCTTGCCCAATTGCCGGCTGCTGGGATGATCGGTGTACAAGCGCTCCAGCACAGCTTTCTCGAAGCGTCCGACGATGTCGTCCAGCCCCCCCTCAAGGGAAAAATCGCCAAGGGGCTGACGCACACCGTAGTCCGGCAGACGGATATGCTCGGCCTTCACCTTCCCGCCGTCGCACAGGGAAACGGCCTGGAACAGCACGTTTTCCAGCTGTCGGACGTTGCCCGGCCAATGGTAGTGACTGAGGCGATCCATCGCCGCCGGGGCCAGCTTGGGCAGTGCACAACCGATCTGGCGGCTGGCCTGGTCGAGGAAATGTTCCACCAGCGGTTCCAGGCCATCGAGGCATTCGCGCAGGGGGGGAATGTGCAGGGAAAGCACGTTCAAGCGGTGGTACAAATCCTGACGGAATTCGCCCCGTGAACAGAGTTCGGACAAGTCGACCTGTGTCGCGCAGATCACCCTGACGTCCAGGTACACCTCTTCATCGCTGCCGACTCGGCGGAAGCAACCGTCCTGCAGGAAGCGCAGCAATTTCACTTGCAGGCGCGGGCTCATCTCCCCGACCCCGTCGAGGAACAGCGTTCCCCCCGCGGTCAGTTCCAGCAGGCCGAGCTTGCCTTCGGCCCGGGCGCCTTCGAAGGCCCCCGGCCCGTAGCCGAACAGTTCGGTCTCGGCCATGGACTCCGGCAGCCCGGCGCAGTTGAGCGCCATCAATGGCGATTGCCCGCGGGGGCTCGCCAGGTGACAAGCGCGCGCCAGCAACTCCTTGCCAGTGCCGGTTTCGCCCTCTATCAAGAGCGGCGCGTCCAGCGGGGCCATGCGCCGGGCCTCACGGACCACCGCCGCCATCACTTTCGAACTCTGGAAAATACTGTCGAATCCGCGCAACTCCTGCTTGCGCACGTTATAGATCCGCTCCCCCACTCGGTCGGCCCGGTGCAGTGTCAGTACCGCACCGGCCATGGCTTCGCTGTCGTCGTGTTCCGATTGCAGTGGCGCGATGTCCGCCAGGAACACATCGCCCTTGACCTTGACCCGCAGGCCATTGATGCGCGACTGGTTGGCGCGCACCAGTTCCGGCAAGTCGAAATCTTCTGCGTAACGGGACAGCGGAATGCCCGGCACCTCGTCGACACGCACCCCGAGCAACTGCGCCGCCGCCCGGTTGGCCGCGACGATGGAGCCCCCCATATCGATGGACAGCACCGGAAACTCCAAGGCGCCGAGCAAGGCGTTGAGTTCCATGTGCCGACGCTCGCTGGGCATCAGTCCTACGCGCTTGACGCCAAATACCCCGGCGATGCCTTCGAATTTCGGACGCAATGCCTGGAACTGGATGTTGATCAGGTTTGGGCAGTGCAGGTAGATCGCGTTGCCATGCTCACCACCGACCTCCCCTCGGGCGACGTTGATGCCGTACTCCACCAACAAGTTGAGGATGTCTCGCAGGATGCCGATGCGGTTCTGGCAGTGGACTTTGATGCGCATGGATAGGCCCGGGTGCGTATGAGATAGAAAGGCGCGCCATTCAAGCCCCGCGTGGCGAGGCCCACAAAGGTTTCTGCGTGGCAGCGCAAATAGTCGTCAAGATTATGTGACAGTTGTAGGCCGATTCCCACTGGGAAATCCCGAGAACATCATAGTCCGGCTCAATTCGTAACGAAAACTTTACAAATTTGACTTTCTTTCTCCTGACCCACCTTTGTCAGCGTGCTGCACATGCCGCTGCTTCGCGTTATCTCTATTGCATCGCTGGACATAACAACAAACACATCATCCCCCTGAGGGAAATCAGCAGGAGAGCAGCATGAAGCAGACGCAGTACGTGGCTCGCGAGCCCGATGCGCAAGGTTTTATCCACTACACCGCTGAAGAACACGCGGTGTGGAACACGCTGATCACCCGCCAGCTGAAAGTCATCGAAGGCCGTGCGTGCCAGGAATACCTGAATGGCATCGACAAGCTGGGCCTGCCCCACGACCGTATCCCGCAACTGGACGAAATCAACAAGGTGCTGGGCGAGACCACAGGCTGGCAAGTCGCCCGGGTGCCGGCGCTGATTCCCTTCCAGACCTTCTTCGAATTGCTCGCCAGCAAGCAGTTTCCTGTGGCGACCTTTATTCGCACCCGGGAGGAATTGGATTACCTGCAGGAGCCGGACATTTTCCACGAGATCTTCGGCCACTGCCCGCTGCTGACCAACCCTTGGTTTGCTGAATTTACACACACATACGGCAAACTCGGCCTACAAGCGTCCAAGGAAGAACGGGTTTACCTGGCGCGCCTGTACTGGATGACCATCGAGTTCGGCTTGGTGCAGACCCCGCAGGGCCGACGCATCTATGGCGGCGGCATCCTGTCTTCACCCAAGGAAACCGTGTACTGCCTGTCGGACGAGCCAGAACATCAGGCCTTCGATCCGCTGGAAGCCATGCGCACGCCATATCGCATCGACATCCTGCAGCCGGTGTATTTCGTGCTGCCCGAACTCAAGCGTCTGTTCGACCTGGCTCACGAAGACATCATGGGCATGGTCAAGCGCGGCCGGGAGCTGGGCTTGCATGCCCCGAAATTCCCACCAAAAGCGGCGTGAACCGCCTCTTTTAATCCCAATTGAGTCTGTTGCACGACGCCGCTTTGCTTTAGCGTGGGTGCATCGACGTTTTCCAAATATTCGATCCAGGAACACACCATGAACACTCTGAACCAAGCCCATTGCGAAGCCTGCCGCGCCGATGCCCCGCAAGTCAGCGACGAAGAACTGCCGGTGCTGATCAAGCAGATCCCCGACTGGAACATCGAAGTGCGCGACGGCGTGATGCAGCTGGAAAAAGTTTTCCTGTTCAAGAACTTCAAGCACGCCCTGGCGTTCACCAACGCCGTCGGCGAGATCTCCGAGGCCGAAGGCCACCACCCTGGCCTGCTCACCGAATGGGGCAAAGTCACCGTGACCTGGTGGAGCCACTCCATCAAGGGCCTGCACCGCAACGACTTCATCATGGCCGCCCGCACCGATGACGTGGCCAAGACCGCCGAGGGCCGCAAGTAATGCACTTCGACGCCATCGGCCGGGTCCCCGGCGACCCGATCCTCGGCCTGATGGAGGCCTACGGGGCGGACAGCAACCCGAACAAGTTTGACCTGGGCGTGGGTGTCTACAAAGACTTCCAGGGCCTGACGCCGATACTGCAATCCGTGAAACAGGCCGAGCAGCAATTGGTGGAACGGCAGACCACCAAGACCTACATCGGCGGTCATGGCGACGCCGCGTTCGGCCAACTGATCAATGAGCTGGTGCTGGGCGCCGACTCACCGTTGATCAGTGAAAAATGTGCTGGCGCCACCCAGACACCGGGCGGCACCGGTGCCCTGCGCCTGAGCGCCGACTTCATCGCCCAGTGCCTGCCGGGCCGTGGCGTATGGCTGAGCAACCCGACCTGGCCGATCCACGAAACCATTTTCGCGGCGGCCGGGGTCAAGGCCAACCATTACCCGTATGTGGGCGCCGATAATCGCCTGGATTTCGAGGCGATGCTGGCGACCTTGAAACAGGCGCCCAAAGGCGATGTGGTGCTGCTGCACGCCTGCTGCCACAACCCCACCGGGTTCGACCTGTCCCATGAGCAATGGCGTCAGGTGCTGGAGGTGGTGCGCAGCCGCGACCTGCTACCGCTGATCGACTTCGCCTACCAGGGCTTCGGCGATGGCTTGGAGCAGGACGCCTGGGCGGTCCGGCTGTTTGCCCAGGCCCTGCCGGAAGTGCTGGTCACCAGTTCCTGTTCGAAGAACTTCGGCCTGTACCGCGACCGTACCGGTGCGTTGATCGTCTGCGCCCAGGATGGCGAGAAGCTGGTGGACATCCGCAGCCAACTGGCAAACATCGCCCGCAACCTCTGGTCGACACCGCCGGACCATGGCGCGGCCGTGGTGGCGACCATCCTCGGCAACCCGGAACTCAAACGCCTGTGGGCCGATGAAGTCCAGGCCATGCGCCTGCGCATCGCGCAATTGCGCAGCGGTTTGCTGGAAGCCCTCGAATCCCATGGCTTGCGCGAGCGCTTCGCCCATATCGGCGTGCAACGCGGGATGTTTTCCTACACTGGCCTGACGCCGGAACAGGTCAAGCACCTGCGCGAGCGCCACAGTGTCTACATGGTCGGCACCGGCCGGGCCAACGTGGCCGGCATCGACGCCACGCGCCTGGACCTGCTGGCCGAGGCGATTGCGGATGCGTGCAGATAACAC
This sequence comes from Pseudomonas sp. R151218B TE3479, assembly GCF_053629195.1. NCBI lineage: Bacteria > Pseudomonadati > Pseudomonadota > Gammaproteobacteria > Pseudomonadales > Pseudomonadaceae > Pseudomonas > Pseudomonas sp. R151218B TE3479. The sequence continues at coordinate 2,707,298 of NZ_JBRJHV010000001.1, read as the reverse complement.
CTGTGGCGAGGGAGCTTGCTCCCGTTCCCTGTAGGAGCTGGCGAAGCCTGCGATCTGTTGATCTTTAGCTTGGGACTCAAGTGTCTGGGCAAAGATCGCAGCCTCGCTTCGCTCGGCAGCTCCTACGAGCCCGTCCACTCCCGGACAAACTGCCCGAGATCTTCCTGCGGCGCCGTGCGCGCTTCTTTCTGCGGTGTGCCCAGGTAGAGGAAACCGATCACCTCTTCCCCCTCTTCAAGGCCAAGCCCCCTGGCCACATGCGGCGAATACGCCAGCTCACCAGTACGCCACACCCCACCCACCCCTTGGGCATACGCAGCCAGCAAGATGCCATGGGCCGCGCAGCCGGCCGCCAGCAGTTGCTCGGATTTCGGGATTTTGAAATGGTCCTGCAGACGGGCAATCACCACCACGACCAGCGGCGCGCGCAATGGGCCGTTGAGGGCTTTTTCCACGACGGCTTCGGGGACCAGCGGGTCATTGAACTTCGCCGCTTCGGCCAGCAGTTCGCCCATGCGATACCGCGCCTGCCCCTCGACCGTCAGAAAACGCCATGGCCGCAACTGGCCGTGATCCGGCGCCCGCATGGCCGCGGCGAACATGACCTCGCGCTGTTCCGGCGTGGGTGCCGGCTCCACCAGGCGCGGGACGGAAACACGGTTGAGCAAAGCGTCGAGAGCCTGCATCGGCCACCTCCTGAAAAAATGTTTGGCTATTCTAGCGGGAAGCGCGGCCGGCTGCCGGTTTACATGCCGCTTGTCGCGGGTAGAATGGCGCCCTTCCCTTTACAGCCCGAGCGGACTTCATGGCGTTGCCGACCCTGCGGATCATTGGTTTCATCATCGGCATCTTCCTGATCACCCTGGCGATCTTCATGGTCGTGCCCATGGCCACCCTATTGGTCTTCGAGCGCACCCGCGACCTGCCGTCGTTCCTCTGGTCGAGCATGATTACCTTCGTCGCCGGCCTGGCGCTGGTGCTTCCCGGGCGCCCGGAACACATCCACCTGCGTCCGCGGGACATGTACCTGCTGACCGTCAGCAGCTGGCTGGTGGTGTGTATCTTCGCCGCCCTGCCCTTCCTGTTGACCCAGCACATCAGCTATACGGATTCGTTCTTCGAAAGCATGTCGGGCATCACCGCCACCGGCGCCACCGTCCTGAGCGGCCTGGACACCATGTCCCCGGGCATCCTGATGTGGCGCTCGCTGCTGCACTGGCTCGGCGGTATCGGCTTCATCGGCATGGCGGTGGCGATCCTGCCGCTGCTGCGCATCGGTGGCATGCGGCTGTTCCAGACCGAGTCGTCGGACCGCTCGGAAAAAGTCATGCCCCGGTCCCATATGGTGGCGCGACTGATCGTGGCGTCCTACGTGGGCATCACCATCCTCGGCACCTTGGCGCTCTGGTGGGCCGGGATGAGCCTGTTCGATGCCATCAACCATTCGATGTCGGCGATCTCCACCGGCGGTTTCTCCACCTCGGACCTGTCCCTGGCCAAATGGACCCAGCCGGCGGTGCACTGGGTTGCCATCGTCATCATGATCCTCGGCAGCCTGCCGTTTGCCCTGTATGTCTCGACGCTGCGCGGTAATCGCCGGGCGCTGATCAAGGACCAGCAGGTCCAGGGGCTCATCGGTGTGCTACTGGTGACCTGGCTGGTGCTCGGCACCTGGTATTGGGCGACCACCGACCTGCATTGGCTGGATGCGCTGCGGCACGTGGCGCTGAACGTGACGTCCATCGTCACTACCACTGGCTTCGCCCTGGGCGACTACAGCCTGTGGGGCAATTTCTCATTGATGCTGTTCTTCTACCTGGGGTTCGTCGGCGGCTGTTCGGGCTCGACGGCTGGCGGGATCAAGATTTTCCGCTTCCAGGTCGCCTACATCCTGCTTCGGGCCAACCTCAACCAACTGATCCACCCCCGTGCGGTGATCAAGCAGAAGTACAACGGTCATCGCCTCGACGAAGAAATCGTCCGCTCGATCCTCACGTTCTCGTTCTTCTTCGCCATCACCATCTGCGTGATCGCCCTGCTGCTGTCGCTGCTGGGCGTGGAGTGGATGACGGCCCTGACCGGCGCAGCCAGTACCGTGTCCGGTGTCGGCCCGGGGCTGGGGGAAACCATCGGGCCAGCCGGCAACTTCGCACCGCTGCCGGACGCGGCCAAGTGGATTCTGTCTGGAGGCATGTTGCTGGGCCGGCTGGAGATCATCACGGTGTTCGTGCTGTGTATCCCGGCGTTCTGGCGCCACTGACCGGTTCGGGCTGGCTCGTCAAGCGCGCCCGGTATTCGCCGGGCGTAGTGTCAAACCAGCGGCGAAAGGCCCGGAAAAAATTGCTCGGGTCGGCGAACCCCAGCAGGTAGGCGATTTCCAGCAGCGTCATGCCTGGCTGCGCCAGGTACTGCTCGGCCAGTTCACGACGGGTGTCTTCGAGCAGGTTCTGGAAACTGGTGCCTTCTTCCTGCAAGCGCCGCTGCAAGGTGCGCTGCGACAGGTGCAACGTCTGCGCCACCACGTCTCGCTTGGGTTCGCCCTGGGGTAACAGCCGACACAATACTTGTCGCGCCTTGTGGGTCACGCGGCTTTCCGAAAAACGCGCGAGGTACTCCCCGGCAAACCGGTCGTGAAGCTGTGCCATGGCTTCATTGGCCGTCGGCAGCGGTGCCTCCATGTCGGCCCGCTCAAAGATCAGCGCGTCATAAGGCGCGCCAAACACCAGCGGCGCGGGGAAGGCTCGGTGATAAGGCGCCAGGTCCAACGGCTCCGCGCCCTGGAACAACACCTTCACCGGGCGCAGGGTGCGCCCGGTCAACCAACTGCACAGGGCCAGCGCACAAGCCAGGGACGCTTCGGCACTTTGACGGGTTGGGGGCAGATGGTCGCCATGCACCGTCAGGATCAGCCCGTAGCCCCCCTCCAGCTGGCGAAAACTCAAATCGGCGCTTTCGGCAATGATCCGCTGGTAACGCACCAGCCGTTGGAAACCCTCCACCAGGGTGCTACTGGACATCAAGGCGTAGCCAACCACATGGAACGAGGCCGGGCGCACCACCTTGCCCATGTTCAAGCCAATGGCCGGGTTACCCGACAATTCCACGGCCCGTTGCCAGAGCCGGGTCATCGAGTCCTGGGGGAAACGCGCATCCGGATCCTCCAGCGCATCGAAGTCCAGCCCCAGTTGCTTGAACAGCACCCGACAATCCAGGCCGTCCATTTCCAACGCCTTGACAATCCCCATCGCCCAGCTTGAAGAAGTGGTTCGTTCGCTCATGACGTTTTACTTGCATGACGAGCCGCAGGGTACGGCTGGATTTGCGAAGGATAGCAGTGTCCGGTCTTATCAATAACGCCCCTTTTTTGTACGAGCGGCTGTTGTTGTCAGGCAAGGCGCCACGACGAGTCATAGCCCGCTATGGCGAGGAGTGGCAACACAGCATGACGGCAACAGAAGCCGTCCAAAAGGGGCGTTATTGGTAAGACCGGACACTAGAGTGGCGCTGATTGTCACTGGCCGTAGCGGTTGATGGCTCTAGACTTCAAGTAGCAGAACAATAACCACAGAGCCAGCCGTTGTGGAAAACCCTAAACGATTCAATAGTTTCGCCGAGTTCTACCCGCATTACCTCAGCGAACACAGCAACAGCACCTGCCGGCGACTGCATTTCATCGGCACCTCCCTGGTCATTCTGGTGTTCGCCCTCGCTCTCGTCATGGGTAACGGGTGGCTGTGGCTCGCCCTGCCCGTGGCCGGCTACGGCTTCGCCTGGGTCGGGCACTTTTTCTTCGAAAAGAACCGTCCCGCCACCTTCCAGCATCCGCTCTATAGCCTGCTCGGCGACTTCGTCATGTACCGCGACATGCTGCTAGGCAAGGTCGCGTTCTAATAAGGACTGCCGATGAGCAACCACGCGCGCTTTACCCACATGGAAGAAGGCACCCAGCAAGACTGGGCGATCATCGCGGCCGACTTCAGCGCCTACGCGCGACAATTGCCGGGCCGGATCCTGGCCCACTTGAAGCTGCTGGACGGCGATTTCGGCGGGTTCCCGGTGGATCGCCTGACTCATTCCCTGCAAACCGCCACCCGCGCCTACCGTGACGGGCGGGACGAGGAATATGTGGTCTGCGCCCTGCTCCACGACATCGGCGACACCTTGGGTTCATACAACCACCCGGACATCGCCGCGGCGATCCTCAAGCCCTTCGTCAGCGCCGAAAACCTGTGGATGGTGGAGAAGCATGGGATTTTCCAGGGCTATTACTTCTTCCATCACCTGGGCATGGACCGGCACCTGCGCGAGCAATTCAGTGGCCATCCGCAATACCAGGCGACCATTGATTTCTGTGCGAAGTACGACGCGGCGGCCTTCGATGCCGAATACGACACCCTGCCGTTGAGTTTCTTCGAGCCGATGCTGGAAAGGGTCTTTGCCACGCCGAAGCAATCGATCTACAAGGCGGCGATGGATGACATACCGGCCTGACAGACACAGCAAAACCCGTGGCGAGGGAGCTTGCTCCCGCTGGGTGGCGAAGCCGCCCTGTTTTTGGGGGCTGCTGCGCAGCCCAGCGGGAGCAAGCTCCCTCGCCACAGGGGGTTATATGTTTGCTTGCGAAATCATCAGACCGGTCTAAACCGGCTCGGCCACTTTCAACTCAGCCTTGAGCAACGCTTCGCGCGCCTGGGCTTCCGCCAGCCGATACAACTCGATCGACCCATCCCAATGCTCGATCAGCGCCGTGCAGGATTCGACCCAATCGCCACAATTGAGGTATTGCACCTCGCCCACCATGCGTATCTCGGCGTGGTGGATATGCCCACAGACCACACCATGCAGTTCGCGCTTCACACACTCGTGGGCGATGGCTTCTTCGAAATCGCTGATGAAACTGACGGCGGTCTTGACCTTGTGCTTGAGGTACGCCGACAACGACCAGTAGCCATAGCCATAACGGGCACGCCAATGGTTGAGCCAGCGGTTCAGCGTGAGGGTGAACTCGTAGGCCGAATCCCCAAGGAACGCCAGCCAGCGGTGGTAACGGGTGATGACATCGAACTGGTCGCCATGGATCACCAACAAGTGCCGACCATCGGCGGTGACGTGCACCGCTTCGTCCACCAACTGGATATTGCCCAGGATCAGCTTCGAATAACGCCGCAGGAATTCGTCATGGTTGCCGGTGACGTAGATCACTTCGGTACCGCGCTTGCTCATGGTCAGCAAGCGACGAATGACGTTGGTGTGGGCCTGGGGCCAATACATGCCACCGCGCAGTTTCCAACCATCGATGATGTCACCCACCAAGTAGATCTTGTCGGCGTGGTAGCCCTTGAGAAACTGCGACAAGTGCTCGGCCTGGCAATCCCGGGTACCCAAGTGCACATCGGAAATCCACAGGGTGCGAACACGCTGCTTGCGGCTGGGTTTGGCGAGCTCGGCGCTGGTCATCGGGCAACCCTCTATCGTTTTCGCCACTGTGCACGCCAGTGGTTAATGGCCCATGACAAACACAAGTCCATTACATGACAGCGCGGGGCGGTGTGCCCTCGGTGTATGCTGGCGGCCTGACACGGGAGACCGCGATGAGACCGATCCTCACGCTACGCCACTACAGCCACGATTTGATTGTCCACAGCCACGATCACGCGCAGCTGGTGTTCGGGTTGTCCGGCGCGCTGGATTTCGAGGTCGAAGGGCGTGGCAGCCAGGTGGTGCAGCAGAGTTTCGTGGTAATACCCGCCGGTGCCCATCATGCCTGCGGCAGTCCCCAGGGCAGTCGCTGCCTGGTGCTGGATGTGCCCAGTGACGATTGGGTCGGGCAATGCCTGGGGGATCACGCCGACGCCAGCCGCCGCTTGCTCGACGACACCGCTCGCCTGCCCTTGGACGCGGGGCAAAGCCAGTTGGTCAGTTGGCTGGCGGGCAGCCCGGTGGACGACCCGGTGATCGCCCAGCAAGGCGCGGTGCTGCTGCTGGCGAGTCTCAATGGCGTTAGCCAGCGCTCCCTCGGGGGCCGGCGCCTGCCCTACGCCGCGCTCAACGCCCACATCGACCAGAACGCCGCCTACCCGCTGCAAGTGGCGGACCTGGCGCGGGTCGCCGGCCTTTCCAGCGCCCGCCTGCACGCACGCTTCGTCGCCGAATGCGGGCAAACCCCGATGGAGTACATCCGCAGCCGCCGCTTGCACCAGGCGGTGACGTTGCTGCGCGATTCGGACCTGCCCATCGGCGAAATCGCCCACCGGGTAGGCTACAACTCCCAGAGTGCTTTCGCCGCGGCGGTGCTGCGGGAATTCGGCGCCTCGCCGGGCAAGCTGCGGCGTCAGCGCTAAATGCGCGCTAAAAATCGCTAGGATCGCGACAGACATAGCCGTCTCACCCACGCTTAAATACTGACATCCGTGACGCGGCGGTCCTGTGGGAGCTTGCTCCGGGCGGCAATCCGACGATTGCTATCTGTCAGTCAATATCTGCATTGCCTGAACCACCGCTTTCGCGAGCAAGCTCGCTCCCACAGAAGACACTCGCCAGTTGCCCCACTGTCTGTTGAAAGGATTGAAATGACGCCCCGTACCGCCCTCGGCGCCCTGCACATTGGTGCACTCATGTTTGGCCTGACCGGTGTCTTCGGCAAACTCGCCGCGGCTTCGCCAGCGGTCATCGTGTTCGGTCGCGCTATCTTCGCCGTGCTGGCCCTGGCGGTGTTCGCCCGGTTCGCCAGCAGCAGTCGCTGGCAGAAACTGCGGGCACAGGATGGCCGGCGATTGCTGCTGGGCGGCCTGTTGCTGGCCGGGCACTGGGTGAGTTTCTTCATCGCCGTGAAAGTGGCCGGCGTGGCGGTCGCCACGCTGGGGTTCGCCAGTTTCCCGGCCTTCACGGTATTGCTCGAGGGGCTGATCTTCCGCGAGCGGATTCGCGCCAATGAAATCTGGCTGGTGGTGTTGGTAAGCGTCGGCCTGGTGTTGGTCACGCCGAACTTCGACCTGGCCAGCGGTGCCACCACCGGCCTGCTGTGGGCCGTGGCGTCGGGGCTGTTGTTTTCCCTGTTGTCATTGACCAACCGTGCCGGCTCCGCGCATGTACCGCCCGTGCAGGCCGCGCTGTGCCAGAACGTGGTGGTCGGGTTGTGCCTGTTGCCGATGGCCGCGCCACAACTGAGCGACGTTCGCCCCCTCGACTGGTTGTGGATCGGCTTGCTCGGCGTGTTCTGCACCGGCCTGGCCCACAGCCTATTCGTCGCCAGCCTGGCGGTGATCAAGGCCCGCACGGCGGCGGTGGTCTTCGCCATGGAACCGGTCTACGGCATCGCCATGGCCTGGTGGCTGTTCGACGAACGCCCTACGCTGCGCATGCTGCTGGGCGGCGTGGTGATCATCGCGGCCATCGTGATCTCGAGCCAGCTGGGCGGTTCGAAGAAACCGGGTGTCGGTGCCCAAGCCGCGTCTCACTGAACCCGGTCGTTGTGGCCCAGGTCCCGCTCCGGGTCGATCCGGTCGCGGACCCGCTGCTTGAGGACCTTGGCCTCGGGAAAACCGCCATCGGCCTTGCGCTCCCAGATTTGCACATCGTCGCAACTGATGTGGAACACACCGCCGGTGCCCGGCACCAGGGACACTTTGCCCAGGTCGTCGCCGAAGGTGCTGAGCAGTTCCTGGGCCAGCCAGGCGGCGCGCAGCAGCCATTGGCACTGGGTGCAATACGTGATGACGACTTCCGGCTTGTGTTCGGTCATTGCGGGTGAACTCCTGGGTTCGAAGGCGTCGTTATAATACCTGCCTTTGATCGCCCGCCCCGAGATAGACGATGCGCCGCCTGCTCCCCCTCCTGCTTCTGTTGCTGTTGCCCCTGTCCGGCCATGCCAACGAACCCGCCGTCGAAGCGCCACGCCCGAAAATCGGCCTGGTGCTGTCCGGCGGCGCGGCGCGGGGCCTGGCCCACATCGGCGTGCTCAAAGCCCTGGAGGAGCAAGGCATCAAGATCGATGCCATCGCCGGCACCAGCATGGGCGCGGTGATCGGCGGGCTGTATGCCTCGGGCTACAAGATCGACGAACTGGAAAAGCTCGCCCTGGGCATCGACTGGCAACAGGCCTTGTCCGATGCGCCGCCACGCAAGGACGTGCCGTTCCGGCGCAAGCAGGATGACCGCGACTTCCTGGTGAAACAGAAACTGAGCTTTCGTGACGACGGCAGCCTCGGCCTGCCCTTGGGGGTCATCCAGGGCCAGAACCTGGCCCTGCTGCTCGAAAGCCTGCTGGCCCACGCCAGCGACACGCGGGACTTCGACAAACTGCCGATCCCGTTTCGCGCGGTCGCCACCGACATCGCCACCGGCGAAAAAGTCGTGTTCCGCAAAGGTCACCTGCCCAAGGTCATTCGCGCCAGCATGTCGATCCCAGCGGTGTTCGCCCCGGTGGAGCTGGACGGTCGGCTGCTGGTGGACGGCGGCATGGCCGACAATATCCCGCTGGATGTGGCCCGGGACATGGGCGTGGACGTGGCCATCGTGGTCGACATCGGTACGCCGCTGCGCACCCGCAAGCAACTGGTCACGGTGGTCGACGTGCTGAATCAGTCGACCACCCTGATGACCCGGCGCAACTCCGAAGAACAACTGGCTACCCTGAAAAAAAGCGACGTATTGATCCAGCCGGCCCTGGCGAGCTTCGGCTCCACCGACTTCGGCCGGGCCCGGGACATGATCGACGCTGGCTATCGCGCCACCCGGGTACTGGAGGCACGCCTGGCCCCGCTACGCCCGCCCGAGGCGCCCGACGCCGAACTCATGGCCGCGCGCGCCCCCAGCGAACGCACACCGGTCATCACTGCCATTCGCGTAGAGAACGACTCGAAAGTCGGCGATGATGTGATTCGCTACTACATTCGCCAGCAGATCGGCGAGCCGCTGGACCTGGGACGCCTGCAGACCGACATGGGCACGCTGTACGGCCTGGACTACTTCGAACAGGTGCAATACCGCGTGGTCCACAAGGGCCCGGACCACACCTTGGTGATCAGCGCCCGGGGCCGACGCACCGGCACCGACTATCTGCGGCTGGGGCTGAGCCTGTCGGACGATATGCGCGGCGACAGTGCTTTCAACCTGGGGGCCAGCTATCGGGTCAACGGCATCAATCGCCTGGGGGCCGAGTGGCTGACCCGGGCGCAGATCGGCGACAAGCAGGAGTTGTACAGCGAGTTCTACCAGCCATTGGACGTCGGCTCGCGCTACTTCATCGCCCCCTATGGGCAATTCGAATCGCGCAACGTGGAGTCCATCCTGGACAACGATCCGGTGGCCCAGTATCGCGTCGAACGTTATGGCTTCGGGCTCAACGTGGGCCGCCAGATCGGCAACAGCGGCGAAATCCGCTTCGGTGTCGGCCAGGCCTGGGGCAAGGCCGATGTACGCATCGGCGACCACGACCAGCCCAGCGAGAATTTCAACGAAGGCTTCTACGAACTCAAGTATTCGTTCGACTCCCTCGACAGCGTGTACTTCCCCCATGAAGGGGAAGACATCGGCCTGAGCTGGCGCCAATATGAACCGGGGCTGGGATCCGACCAGCGCTACCGCCAGTGGGAATTCAAACTGGACAAGGCGCTTAGCAGCGGCCCGGACACCTTCATCCTGGGCGGGCGTTACGGCCGCACCCTGGACACTGCGGAGGTGGTGACCTCCAGCTTTGTGCTCGGTGGCGCGCGGCAATTGTCGGGCTTTCGCGAAGATGGTGTATCCGGACAGAACATGAGCCTGATGCGTGCCGTGTATTACCGCCGCCTCACACCGCGGGCCTACCTGCCATTGGATTTCCCGTTGTACATCGGCGGTTCGCTGGAGCGCGGCCGGGCCTGGAACAACGATAACGAATTCGACAGTGGCTACATCAACGCCGCCAGCATTTTCCTCGGTTTCGACACACCGCTGGGGCCATTGAACTTTAGCTATGGCTTTAACGACGACGATGAACAGGCGGTGTACCTGAACCTGGGACAGACGTTTTGAGGGGTTGGGTGTTTGCCTGGGCTGGGTTGATAGCCTGACAGGCCGTCATCGCGAGCAAGCTCGCTCCCACATAGGGGGCGCAGCTTGCTGTGGGAGCGAGCTTGCTCGCGATGAGGCCAGCCGCTACAACCCTCGATGGCCCTTAGCGAATTCCCGCCAGCAGCACCCGGGCGGTCTGCTTGAGCGGTTCGTCTCCCTCTTCGAGCAGCTCTTCAAGCAGAGTGACAGCGGTCTTAAGGTCGCCATCGTCGATGCAGTTCTGTGCCTGTTCCAGCTTGAACGAATGTTCCGGGGCCTGGGGTTCAAGGGACAGGGTATCCGGGGAAGCAGGTTCAAGGGCCAGCGGCTCAAATTCCAACGCCTGTTCTTCATCGGCAAAGCCATCGAGGAAATCATCGTCCAGCGACTCGGTTTCCAGGGGCGCTTCCCATTGCAACTCCGGTTCGTCGAAACCTGAAAGCGACAAGCCCTCGACACTGTTGTCGGCCAGTGGCGTCGCACGTTTCTCTTCGACGAGGGTGCCCTGGTCATCCGCCAAGTCCCAGCTGGTGTCCATGGACAATGCGTCCAGGTCCAGCTCGAACTCGTCACTGGGTGCCTGTTCACGTTCAGGCGCAAGAACCGGTACCTGGGGTTGCGCCTGTTCCACTATCGGTGCGGTGATCAAGGCAACCTTGGGATAGCGCCCGCGGATATCTTCCAGCGTCCCGGCATCGACACCTTGTGCCAGCAAATGATGTTCCTGGGCCTGGAAACCGATGACATCGCCCTGCTTGCCCAATACCTCCAACAACTTGAGGCCCAGGTCGGTGCGTTCCGGTTCGGCCAGCAATGCCGCGCGCAACAGCCCGGCGGCCTCGGTGAAACGGCCGTAGGTCAGGTAGATCCCGACCCCCTCCAGCACATCCCCCTGGGGCGCATCACCGTTGTTGAACGAGTGCGCGGCCTCGGACGGCTCCGTGTCGGGGATTGACGCGAAGGTTTCGTCACCCGCTTCCAGCATCGGCTCGGGGCGCTCGGTCATCGGCTCCAACTCGCCCTGCTGCTGGCGACGCCGAATGAACAGTAACAATGCGAGCAACCCCAACAGGGCCACCAACCCCGCCACCCATGTCCAATCGATGCCCTCTGGCTCTGCAACCGGTTCGGTCACGGGGGAGACGTCCGTAGCCGGCTCCGACACAGGCTGCGTCGGTTGCGGTTGCGCCGACGCAACAGGGGCTGGAGTCTCGGCCAGCCGGGTTTGCAATTCGCTGATCTGCTTGCGCTGGCCGGCGATTTCCTCGTCCTGGGCCTGGAGCCGCGCCTGCAGAGCCTCGATGGTCTTCTGTTGTTCCTGGTTCTGCAGCACGCTGGCGGCCAACGGCTCATCGGACGCGGCGGAGGCCTGGCCAGCGGTGGATGCCGCCGATGTCGGCAGCACGGCCGAGTCGGGCAATAACAGGCGCTGGCCGATGGAGAGCCGGTCGCTGCCGGGATTCAGGGCCTGGATCCCTTGCATCAACTCATTGACCGAAGCGTTGCTGCCGGCGTCATGCAGGCGCTGGGCAATCACCCATGGATTGTCTCCCTGCACGACCGTATAACGCTTGCCCTGTACCGCCGGGGGCGGCTTGATGGCCGGGGTGGCCTGGCTCGGCGTCGCAGACTGCGGGGCCGTGGACGGTTCGTCACGGGCTGGCACGATACCCGGCGAGCCCGGTGGGTCGATCAGCACGGTGTATTCGCGCAGCAGGCGCCCATTGGGCTGATTGAGCTGCACCAGGAAATTGAGAAAGGGTTCTTCCACCGGTTTGCTGGACGTCACCCGAATGAAGCTGCGCTCACCACGCAATACTGGCGTAAACCGCAGGTTGCTGAGAAAGAACACCCGCTCCACACCCGCACGACTGAAGTCGTCCGGGCTCGCCAGGCTGGCCGACAGATCCCCTTCACCGATCCCGGCCACATCGACCAGGGCGATATCGGCGCGCAACGGCTGGTTCAGGGCGGAATGAAGCGTGATCTCGCCAAGGCCCAGTGCTGACGCCAAGGCCGGAAACCCCAAGGCACCCACGACGATCGACACGTTGACCCAACTGCGCAACGTGGACTGCAAACTTTCAAGCATGGGCATCCCTTTCGATTACCAGAACCAACCGCGGCGTAAACGCTTCCCTTAGGAACGCTTACTACTGGTTATAGTTCGCTAACCGGCGAATCTCAAAAGTCTGACGCCAGGGATCTGCCTCAGGATTTTTCCAGGTTAGCCAGGATCGTGCCGTGGACCCGCATGCACACGCGCATGTCCGCCTCGTCGACACCTTCGAACAGCTCCCGCCGCAATTGCGTGGCAATGGTTTCGATCTGTTCGATCAACGGTAGCGCCGGTGCGCAGAGCACGATTTTCTTGGCCCGACGGTCTTCGGCCACAGCCTGGCGCTGCACCAGCCCCTGGGTCTCCAGGCTGTCGAGCAACCGGGCCAGTGTCGGGCCTTCGACGGCGACACTCTGGGCCAGTTCACGCTGGGTCGGCGCCTGTTCGAAACGGGCCAGGTGCAGCAGCACCAGCCAGCGCGCCTGTGACAGGCCCAGCCCGGCCAGGCGGCGGTCCAGTTCGGCGCGCCAGCCTCGAGACATTTGCGCCAACTGCATGCCAAAACGGTGTTGATCGGTTAACGGCATAAAAAACTCATCAGATCTGAAATAGAGAAAAACTAATTATTAGTCAGCTAAGCATGAGCTTTGGATTCAAGCAAGGTTCGCCTTGTACTGAATCGTTAAAGGAGCGCAACTCACTGATCAGACTTCAAATTCCGACTGCAACGCAGCCCTGACGCAATACAGCACACCTTCGGGCACCCGTCCGACAAACAACGCGGCGACTTCGGACACCGGCGGTAATTCCCCTTCGCCGTCCAGGAATGCGTCCTGTACCTCGCCCATCAGTTCCTCGGGCAAGTCCAGTGCCTGTTCCAGGGACAACTGCTGTTTGCCGATGGCCTCGGCCAGCATCGTGTAGACGTTTTTTTCCGAGCACTGCAATTGCCCGGCGATCTGCAACGGTGTCATGCCGGCCCGGGCCAGCGTGATGAGCTCGTGGCGCACATCGGCCACGGCTTTCGGCGCTTCGACCTCGCCCCCCAGGACCTGGAGGAAGGCTTCGCCATAACGCTCCAGCTTGCGCGCTCCCACGCCGCTGACCCGGGCCATTTCCGCCAGGGAGGTGGGCTGGCTGCGGAGCATTTCCAGCAGCGTCGAATCGGGGAAGATAACGTACGGCGGCACGCCGTGTTCCTCGGCCAGCTTGCGACGCAAGGCGCGCAAGGCTTCCCATTGATCGCGCTCTTCGCCACGGACCAATTGGCTGGCCTGGCTCTTGCTGCTCTTGATCGCCGTTGCCGGCTTGAGGTCGCGGCGCAGTTCAAGGGTAACCTCGCCCTTGAGCAAGGGCCGGCAGGTCTCGGACAAGCGCAGGCCGCCGTAGCCTTCCAGGTCAATGTCTGCCAGGCCGCGGGCTACCAGCTGTCGGAACAATGAGCGCCACTCACTCTCGGTGCGCGCCTTGCCCACGCCGAACACCGAGAGGTGCTGGTGGCCGAAGTTGCGGACCTTCTCGTTGTCCTTGCCCAGCAACACGTCCACCAGGTGCCCGACGCCATAGCGCTGGCCGGTACGGAAAATCGCCGACAAGGCCTGGCGGGCCGGTTCGGTGGCGTCCCAGGTTTCCACGCCATCGACGCAGTTGTCACAGTGCCCGCAAGGCTGGGGCATGTCTTCGTCGAAATAGGCCAGCAGGGTCTGGCGCCGGCAGCGGGTTTCTTCGCACAGCGAGAGCATGGCGTCGAGCTTGTGCTGCTCCAGGCGCTTGTGGCGCTCATCGCCTTCGGAGTTCTGCAGCATCTGCTTGAGCATCACCACGTCTTGCAGACCGTAGGCCATCCAGGCGTCGGCCGGCAAGCCATCACGGCCGGCACGCCCAGTTTCCTGGTAGTACGCCTCGAGGGACTTGGGCAAGTCCAGGTGTGCGACAAAACGCACGTTGGGCTTGTCGATGCCCATGCCGAACGCCACGGTGGCCACCATGATCAGGCCTTCCTCATTGAGGAAGCGCTTCTGGTGATAGGCCCGCAGGTCGTTGGGCAGGCCGGCGTGATACGGCAACGCCGGGAATCCCTGCTCACACAGGAATGCCGCCACTTCATCGACCTTTTTGCGCGACAGGCAATAGACAATGCCGGCATCGCTGCGGCGCTCGGCGAGGAACGCCAGCAGTTGCTTGCGTGGCTGCTCCTTGGGCACGATGCGGTAGAAAATGTTGGGACGGTCGAAGCTGGACAGGAACCGCTCGGCCTCCTGCAAGTGCAGGCGCTCGACGATTTCCTCGCGGGTGCGTTTGTCGGCGGTGGCGGTCAGGGCGATGCGCGGCACGTCGGGGAACAGTTCCGCCAATTGCCCCAGTTGCAGGTATTCACGCCGGAAATCGTGGCCCCATTGAGATACGCAGTGGGCTTCGTCGATGGCGAACAGGGCGATTTCCAGGCTCTGCAGGAACGCCAGCATGCGCGGCTGCACCAGGCGTTCCGGGGCCAGGTACAACATTTTCACTTCGCCGCCCTTGATCCGCGTCGCCAGGTCCCGCTGTTGCTCGGCACTGAGGGTGGAGTTCAGCGAAGCGGCGGCAACCCCCAGTTCCTCAAGGGTCGCGACCTGGTCGTCCATCAGCGCGATCAGCGGCGAAACCACCACTGCCAGGCCGTTGCGCAGCAGCGCCGGCACCTGGAAGCACAAGGATTTGCCGCCGCCGGTGGGCATGAGTACCAAGGCATCGCCACCGTTGGCCACGCGCTCAATAATGGCACCCTGGCGGCCACGGAAACTGTCGTAGCCGAAGATGTCCTTGAGGACGCGTTGAGCCTGTTCGAGCATAGAAACTCCAAAAATCACCGAAACATCCCTGCAAGGCTGGTTCAGAATCGCAAACGCTGCACCGGCAAATCGTAAGTGCGCGTTTCGAACCGGCGGGACGCCGCAGGGCATCACAAAACGCGGCAGTATACCCGAGGCCTTCGCTGCGAAGGGCGCTGCTGACAAGAGGTGCGTGCGGCTGGGATGGCCAACACATGGCTTCTGTTGTCACAAGCCCCTGTGGGAGCGAGCTTGCTCGCGATAGCGGTGGGTCATTTTGAGAAGATGTGGAATGTAACGCCCTCATCGCGAGCAAGCTCGCTCCCACATTTGCTTTGCGGTGCCCCCCGCACTTGTGTCCGCCCCCGGGCCTCCAAGAGGCAAATACGCCACGCGGCTGGCCTGTACGCTCAAGAAGGCCTAGAATTCCCGCATTGTTTATTCCCCAAGGTAGCCCGTAATGTCCTTCGCTGAGCAACTGACCCGCCTGCAAGTCTTCCTCGACGCCGATGAGCTGCACGAGGAAGCGCTGGACTACGTGGCCGCTCACGGCTATCTGACCGCCCTGTCGATCTGCGCCGAAACGGTACCGGATCGTGAGTGGATCGACGCCCTGTTCGCCGAGGAGCCGCATTACAGCGACGAAGCCCAGCGCGCCGAAATCGAAGCCACCCTGGTCGGCCTCAAGGCCCACATCGCCCGTCAACTGGCTTCCGACGAAGAATTCGAACTGCCGTGCGAACTGGACCTGGGCGATGACCCGGACGACTCAGAGCTGCGTGGCTGGTGCATCGGCTTCATGGAAGGCGTGTTCCTGCGCGAAGCCGCCTGGTTCGAAACCGCCGAAGAGGAAGTCAGCGAAATGCTGCTGCCGATCATGGTGGGTTCCGGCCTGTTCGACGAGCAACCGGAATTTTCCGACATCGCCGCCGACGCGAACCTGATGGACGACATGATCGTCCAGATCCCCGAAGCCCTCACCGCCCTGTACCTGCTGTGCAACGCCCCGGACGAGAAGCCGGCGATCCTCAAGCCTCGCCACCACTGAGTGACCGGGTGCCCTCGCCAGTCGGCAACCGTCCGCTGATCCTGCGTTACGCTCTACTGGCCATCGGCTGGCTGAGCGTGGTGCTGGGGGTCATCGGCATTTTCATCCCCGTATTGCCCACCACTCCCTTCCTGCTGCTGGCCGCGGCCTGCTTCGCCCGCAGTTCGCCGCGCTTCTACCAATGGCTGGTTGGACATCCCCGCCTCGGCCCATGGATCAGCGACTACCTCAGCGGCAACGGTATCCCGCTCAAGGGCAAGGCCTATGCCATCGGGCTGATGTGGGCGAGTATCCTGTTGTCCTGCTACCTGGTGCCACTGCCATGGGCGCGGGGGTTCATGCTCACCAGCGCAGTGCTGGTGACAATTTACATCCTCAAGCAAAAAACCCTGCGCAAACCTTAAGCAAGCCCCGACCATCCGTCTGTGACCTGCTTAACCCTGTCAGCTCTGACAGTAGGCAGTCAACCCATTCCACCGCATAAATCGCTCCATCGTCCCTACGCGAACGGAGCGTCTGCCATGCTGACCCGACTGAAAAAAACTCCGGTGCCGCTGGCCTTGCGGTCGGCTGCCCATGGGTTGATACAGGCCTGTGTTGGGCTGGTAATGGTCGCGGGGGCGGCCGTCGCTGCCGCCGCGCAGCCTGCGCCTCCCATCCCGATCACTCCGGGCCAGATCATCGGCGAGAGTCAGCTCGAGAAGGCTCGGTGTGTACAGGCGTCGGATCCGGCAAAGTACCAGCGCTCACGCGCGGTGGGCCGGATTTATGCCGGGCGCAGTTATGGAACGGCGTGGCGGATAGGACCTGCAAACCTGGTAATCACCAACCTGCATGTCGTAGGTTCGGATCCAGACCCGACCCGGATGATCGTGGAGTTCGATTACGAGGAGCCCAGCTGCGACTCGGAGGCTGTGCGGCCTGCTGTTCGAGTGACAGTCGAGCGGGTCGTGGCTTCCGATGGGACGACCGACTTTGCGCTACTTGCCTTGGATCAGGAGGCTATCGACAGCGGCGTATTGGACTCCTTCGGCTATCTGGGCCTGGATACCCGCATCTCGGAGGTTGGCGACCCGGTCTACATTGCAGGGCATCCCCTGGCGGGGCCGAAGCGGATTTCGCGCCTCCACGATGACGGACATCCTTGCTGGGTAACCGAAGCACGCAACAACGGCCTCGCTGATTTCGCAAAATACAACTGCGATACTGACTCAGGGTCTTCCGGATCGCCCGTGATCGATGCACGAACCAATACGGTTATCGCCCTGAACTATGGCTTCAGTTCGGGGTACAACAGTGGCGCGCAGATGAGTAGCATCTGGCCCGCTATCGCGAGATATTTCGACGAGAAGTTGCCTGAGGGCAGTGTCCCGGTGGAGCAGCCGGGCGTGCCGATGGCCAAGCCGGGAGCGGTGGGCGTACAGGTAAACGTGCGCGTGGCGCAGGTGGATGGGCAATCCCCGGTGGCCGGGGCACCCGGTGAACAGCTGTATTATCACGCCCCCACACATACCACGATCACCGACGTGTCCTGCCAGAGCGGAACCACCCAATGGATCGCCGAGAACGGCAAGGCCGCGTCATGCACCTTGTCAGGCGCAGCGAACTGGACCACGGCACAGTCGGTGGCGCTGCGCGTGGATAACACCGCCCCCGACGGCCTGGTCAGCGATGGCCGGGTACGACTATTGTCCGATACAGGACAGATCCGCGGAGCGAACAACCTCGCCCTGAACGTGATGTCGCGAGGCCCAGGCGAGGTTCAGTCACTACGAGCACAGGCGGGGAATTTTCAGGCCGCCCCACTGCACAGCCGGCTCCCGGAACCCTTGACCGCACGGGCGAAAGACCCGATGGACGCGGCTGTCGTGGGCGCGGATGTCACCTTCGCGGTCACTGATGACGGTGGAACAGGGACGCGGTTCGAAGGGGACAATCAGACACCCACCGTGCAGACGAACACCGTGGGTGACGCGACGTCGCCAACGCTGGTCGCCGACTCCAGGGCCGGTACATTGCAGGTTACTGCCATGTCGAGCGGCAGGACGGCCACGTTCCACTTGCGGGTGGTGTCGCAAGACGGTGACCCGACGGATGCTGTGGAGCATCTGTCGGTGATAACGGGGCAAGGACAGATCGCGCCAGAGGGTACCGAGTTCCCTCTTCCCCTCACGGCACGGACATTGGATGAAGGTCGGGATCCGGTAGAGGATGCATGGGTCACCTACACGATTACCGATGCCGGGGAGACTGGAACCCGATTCGTCGGGACCGATCAGACGCCGACAGCGACGACCAATAGCCATGGTGAGGCAGTGTCGCCGAAGCTGATCGCCGGGAACAAATCTGGTTTCGTGACGATAACCGCGACCTCCAATGACAAGGCGGCGACGTTCATCATCATTGTCGGCACGATATGAGCGCGCGAGGGCCAGCGCCCGGAAATCGTCGTCAGGCGCTGGCAGTGGGGCGACCTGAACGCCGGGATAACGTCAGTCCGCTTCAGCCGCCCTCATATCCTGCAGCAGGCGCTTGCTCCCGGCAGCCCCAGACGAACGCCGCGATCCAGCTCACCTCACACCGTGTCCACCTTCAACGAATGATCATTCAACATCCCATTGATGATGGTCGCCGTGTCCGCCCCGCCGATGATTCCCCCCGCGCCTGGCGCGACGCCGTAGTGACTGGCGAGGTTGACGCCGGCCAGGTCGATGGTCTGGTTCGGCGTGGCACCAGCAATGGCACTGACATCGATGCTGGTGACGACCGACCCGCCGCTGCCGCTCACACTGAAATGCAGGTAGTCATCCAGTGACGCCGCGCTGCCGTTCTCCCCTTGCAACAGTTGGGACAGGTCGAGTTTGTCGACGCCGGGCGCGAAGTCGGTGATCACGTCGTGGCCGCTGTTGCCCGCCTGCCATTGGAAGGTGTCGGCGCCGCTGCCGCCGGTGAGGGTGTTGTTGCCCAGGCCACCGATCAGCAGGTCGTCGCCGCCACCGCCATTGAGCACGTCATGGCCCAGACCACCGTCGAGGCGGTTGCTGGCACCGTCGCCAGTCAGGGTGTCGTTGAAGTTCGAGCCCACGAGGTTTTCGATGTGGCTCAATGTATCGGTGCCCGCACCCAGGGTGTTCTGCGCCGCCAACAGACCCAGGTTCACCGTGACTGCCGACGTGGCGTGGGCGTAGCTGACGGTGTCGTTGCCCGTACCGCCATCGAGCAGGTCGTTGCCCGTGCCGCTGTAGAGCAGATCATTGCCTGCCCCACCGTTCAGGGTGTTGTTGCCCGAACCGGCGCTGAGTACGTCATTGCCGTCGCCGGCGTTGAGGATGTTGTCGCCGTTGCCAGCCAACAGCACATCGTCGCCACTGGTGCCCGTCAGGGTATGGCCCGCCTGATAGCTGATGCCTACCGCTGCGCTGTCACTGCCACCGTGGTTGTCGCTGGCGGTGTAGCTGCCGTGGTAATCCGCTGTTTTATCTTGCGCCCCGGCATAGTCGACGGTGAGGGTCAGCTGATAGTTCTCCGCCGCGTTGGAATTACCGCCGCCGGGATTGGCGATGTTGGTGAAGTGGATCTGGTAATTGCCATCCGCTGCCGCAGTGAAAGAAGCCCCGTCGTTGATCGCAATGAATGGCCCGCCGTTGAGTGAATACTCCATCGCAATGTGACCGGCCGACAGGTTGTGGTCCAGGGTGAGGGTTTCGCCCTGTTTGAGGCTGATGTTGAGCCGGTCTTCATCGTTGGTGTTGTTATTGGACACCATCCCCAATGCACCGCTGACCACCAACATCGCCGTCATGCTCGCGGTATTGGCGACGAAAGCGCTGCGGCTGAGATTGATCGACTGCACGTTGTTGCCGGTGAAGCTGGCCGTACCAGTGCTGCCGGTGAAGTCCGCGCCTTTGGCGACCCAACCGGTATTGAAACTGGTGGGTGAGGCGGTGAGCGGATCGCCGTTGGCATCGCTGTCGTTACCCAGCAGCAACTCGCCCGGGATCACGATGTTGCCCGACAGCACGTTGGTGATGATGTTGTCGTCGCCAGCGATCGGTGGACTGTTGGGCACGACGTTGATCACCAGGTTGGAGCTCGCCAGGTCACCGTCATGGTCGCTGACGGTGTAGCCGATGTGCTCGCTGATCAAGGTGCTGGTGGTCGTCTGCGAGGTGTAGGTGAACGCACCGGTATCCAGGTTGACCACCAAAGTACCGTGGTGGTCGGTGGCGATGCTCAATGTGTTGGTCGCTGTATTGAAGGAGCCATGGTTGAGCCCGCCGCTGGCGGTCAGCGCACCATGGCCACCGTTGGCCGCCGGGTCATAGCTGTACGTAGTGCCATCGACCACCAGGCTTTTGATAAACCCGCCATCGGCGCCGAACGAGCCCCCCTCGCCCAGCAGGTTGCCGGTGACCGGCGTGCCTTGCACGGTGCCGGAAAGCACCGAGTTGAGCTGGTTCAGGTCGGTGACCACCACTGCGTTGGTGTTGGTGTGCGTGCTGCCGTCATAGGCCAGCGGGTCGAGATTGACGTTTCTGGCGCCGCTGCCCAGGCCGACGGCGTAATTCTTGATGCTGTTGGCATCGAGAAAGGCTTTCCACGCAACCTCGTCCGCCGAGCCGATTTCGCCCAAGGTCGGCTTGCCATCGGAGAAAAAATAACCAATGTTCTGGGCACCGGTCAGTTGTCCGGGGGTTGCGAACGCCGTCTTGGCCATCGCCACGGCCGCATCGTAATTGGTGTCACCGTGCGCGTTCAGCGCGGCTATCAACGTCTTGGCGGTTGCCACGTCCACCCACACGGCACTCTGGTCGGTGGCACTGCCGCTGAAGGTCACAAGCTGGACTTTGACGTCGCCCATGTCGTCGTATTTGTCGAGCAAGGCACTGATCACCTGTTTGGCCAGATCCATACGCGAGAGCCCTGGCACGCCGGAATCGTCTTTCATGCTGCCGGAGACATCAAGCACGATCAGCAGGTTCGAATCGATCTCCACCGCCGTCACCGAACGCTCGGACGCGATGGCGGTAGGCACGTCGTCGACGATACTCACCACCAGATTGCCCGTGACGGTGTTGCCCAGGGAGTCCTTGGCCTGGTAGGTGAAACTTTCACTCAGCACGTTCGGGCCGTCGTTGGCGGCGGGCGTCGTCGTGGCCGGCGAGGTCAACGTGTAGGTGTAGGAACCATCCGGATTGAGCAATAGTTGGCCATGGGCACCGACGCCATTGCCCACCAAGGCGAAAGACACGGCGCCCGTTGCCCCGGTGACAGACCCCACCAAGGTGCCCGTGGCGGTTTCACCGGTGGCGCTCGGGTCACTGCCGGTGACGGTGCCGGGGGCCAGGTCCTGGCCGTCCTGGTTCAGGTCGAGGGCTTTTTCGTAGACGGTCACGTCATGGTCGGTTGCTGCGACGAGGCAGCTGTTATGCACGTCGATGGTGATGGTCGTCGTGCTTTCATCGCCATCGGCATCGCGCACGGTGTAGGTGAACACATCGGTGGCGCCCGGTGCGCCGACGGTGTTCGGGTTGCTGTGGTAGACGGCGTTGCCGTTGGCGTCCAGGGTCAGGTAGCCGTAGGTGCCATTGATCTGGCTGTTGAGGCCGCCGATGGCGGGGTTCGAAGTGTCGTTGCCGGCGCGCACACCGACGACTGCACCGCCGTCGGCACCGAGTACGTCGTTGTCCAGCACGTTGCCATTGACCGTCCCGCCCTCCACCACCGAGGCGACATCGCAGTGAGCCTTGGGCACATCGTCGACAATGTCGATGACGATGGTGCTGGTGACTGTGTTGCCCAACGAGTCCGTGGCCTGATAGGTGAAGCTTTCGCTCAACACGTTCGGGCCATCGTTGGCGTGGGGCGTGGTGGTGGCTGGCGCCGTCAGGGTGTAGGTGTAGGTACCGTCGGAGTGCAGCAACAGTTGACCGTAGGCACCCGTGGCATTGCCCACCAGGGTGAAGGTCACTGCGCCCACAGCACCGCTGATCGAGCCGACGAGGCTGCCGCTGGCGGTTTCGCTGGTGGCATTCGGGGCGCTACCGGTGACGGTGCCGGGGGCCAGGTCCTGGCCGTCCTGGTTCAGGTCGAGGGCTTTTTCGTAGACGCTGATTTCATGATCCGGTGCGGCGACCAGACAGCTGTTATGCACGTCGATGGTGATGGTCGTCGTGCTTTCATCGCCGTCGGCATCACGCACGGTGTAGGTGAACACATCGGTCGCACCTGGGGCGCTGACGGTGTTCGGGTTGCTGTGGTAGACGGCGTTGCCGTTGGCGTCGAGGGTCAGGTAGCCGTAGGTGCCATTGATCTGACTGTTGAGTCCACCGACGACAGGGTTCGAGGTGTCGTTACCGGCGCGCACGCCAATCACCATGCCACCGTCCGCGCCAAGCACGTCGTTGTCCAATACATTGCCGTTGACCGTGCCGCCTTCCTCCACCGAGGCCAAATCGGCATGGGCGTTGGGCACGTCGTCGACGATGTCGATGACGATGGTGCTGGTGACGGTATTGCCCAAGGAATCCGTGGCCTGATAGGTGAAGCTTTCGCTCAGCACGTTCGGACCGTCGTTGGCGTGAGGCGTGGTCGTGGCTGGCGCCGTCAGGGTGTAGGTATAGGAACCGTCGGGCTGAAGCGACAGTTGACCGTAGGCACCCGTGGCATTGCCCACCAGCGTGAAGGTCACTGCGCCCACGGCACCACTGATCGAACCGACGAGGCTGCCGCTGGCGGTCTCGCTGGTGGCGCTCGGGGCGCTGCCGGTGACGGTGCCGGGGGCCAGGTCCTGGCCGTCCTGGTTCAGGTCGAGGGCTTTTTCGTAGACGCTGATTTCGTGGTCCGGCGTGGCGACGAGGCAGACATCATGAACATCAATGGTGATGGTCGTGGTGCTTTCATCGCCATCGGCGTCGCGCACGGTGTAGGTGAAGACGTCGGTCGCACCCGGGGCGCTGACGGTGTCCGGGTTGCTGTGGTAGACGGCGTTGCCGTTGGCATCCAGGGTCAGATAGCCGTAGGTGCCGTTGATCTGGGTATTCAGGCCGCCAATCGCCGGGGTCGAGGTGTCGTTGCCAGCGCGCACGCCAATCACGGCACCACTCATGGCCGGCCCGTCGGCGCCGCCTTCGTCGTTATTCAGGACGTTGCCACTGACCGTTCCGCCTTCATCCACCGAGGCGGAATCAGCGTGGGCGGTCGGCAAATCGTCGACGATATTTACGTCCAGGTTGCCGTTGGCCGTGGTGCCGTTATCGTCGGTAACCACAACAGCGAATTGTTCGCTAACGCTGTTGGCGCCGTTGGCGTTTGGATGGGCTTCGTTGTCCAGCAAGGTGTAGCTGTAGCTGACCACACCAGTGCTGGCGTTGTAGCCAGTGATGGTCAAGGTGTTGCCCAGCGCGGTGGTAATCGATTGTGGGAAACCCGCCGCCACACCGCCGGTGACGACGTTGATACCGCCCACGCTCAGGGTCTGCACGCCGTCCAGCGCGGTCACGGTGAACGTGCCACTTTGAGTCAGGGCCGATGCATCCGGGCTGCTGCCGTCGCTGAGGTTTTTCTCCTGCAACGACAGCTCGCCACCTTCAGTGTCGAGGCCGGTAATGATCACCGGGTCGTCGTTGTTGTGCACTTGCAGCACCAGGTTCGCGGTGCTGGTGTCGCCATCGGCGTCGGTCAGTGTGTAGGTGAAGGTTTCGCTACCATTGCCACCGCCGTGCAAACCTTTGAAATCGGCATCGGCAGTGTTGAGGGTATAGGTGTAGGAGCCGTCGGCGTTGAGCACGAGAGTGCCGTAAGTGCCAGTGAAGGTGCCGGGGGTGATTGGGCCGGATGCCACGTGATCCGCGCCTTGGGTGTCGTTGGTCAGCACGCTGCCGGTCAGGGTCAGGTTGGTTTCCGAGGCGGTACCGGAGTTGCTGTCGTCCACGGCTTTAGGCAGGTCATCGACGATGTTCACGTCGAGGTTACCGTTGGCGGTGGTGCCGTTATCGTCGGTGGCAACTACGGCGAATTGCTCGCTAACGCTGTTGGCGCCATTGGCGTTTGGATGGGCTTCGTTGTCCAGCAAGGTGTAGCTGTAGCTGACCACACCAGTGCTGGCGTTGTAGCCAGTGATGGTCAAGGTGTTGCCCAACGCAGTGGTAATCGATTGTGGGAAACCGGCTACCACGCCGCCCGTGACGACGTTGATGCCGCCAACACTCAGCGTCTGCACACCGTCCAGCGCGGTCACGGTGAACGTGCCACTTTGAGTCAGGGCCGATGCATCCGGGCTGCTGCCGTCGCTGAGGTTTTTCTCCTGCAACGACAGCTCGCCACCTTCGGTATCGAGGCCGGTGATGATCACCGGGTCGTCGTTGTTGTGCACTTGCAGCACCAGGTTCGCGGTGCTGGTGTCGCCATCGGCGTCGGTCAGTGTGTAGGTGAAGGTTTCGCTGCCATTGCCACCGCCGTGCAAACCTTTGAAATCGGCATCGGCAGTGTTGAGGGTGTAGGTGTAGGAGCCGTCGGCGTTGAGCACCAGAGTGCCGTAGGTGCCGGTAAACGTCCCGGGCGTGATTGGGCCGGATGCCACGTGATCCGCACCTTGGGTATCGTTGGTCAGCACGCTGCCAGTCAGGGTCAGGTGGTTTTCCGAGGCCGTGTTGGCGTTGTTGTCGTCCACGGCCTTGGGCAGGTCGTCGACGATGTTCACGTCCAGGTTGCCGTTGGCTGTGGTGCCGTTATCGTCGGTAACCACAACAGCGAATTGTTCGCTAACGCTGTTGGCGCCGTTGGCGTTTGGATGGGCTTCGTTGTCCAGCAAGGTGTAGCTGTAGCTGACCACACCAGTGCTGGCGTTGTAGCCAGTGATGGTCAAGGTGTTGCCCAACGCAGTGGTAATCGATTGTGGGAAACCGGCTACCACGCCGCCCGTGACGACGTTGATGCCGCCAACACTCAGCGTCTGCACACCGTCCAGCGCGGTCACGGTGAACGTGCCACTTTGAGTCAGGGCCGATGCATCCGGGCTGCTGCCGTCGCTGAGGTTTTTCTCCTGCAACGACAGCTCGCCACCTTCGGTGTCGAGGCCGGTGATGATCACCGGGTCGTCGTTGTTGTGCACTTGCAGCACCAGGTTCGCAGTGCTGGTGTCGCCATCGGCGTCGGTCAGTGTGTAGGTGAAGGTTTCGCTGCCATTGCCACCGCCGTGCAAACCTTTGAAATCGGCATCGGCAGTGTTGAGGGTGTAGGTGTAGGAGCCGTCGGCGTTGAGCACAAGAGTGCCGTAAGTGCCAGTGAAGGTGCCGGGGGTGATTGGGCCGGATGCCACGTGATCCGCGCCTTGGGTGTCGTTGGTCAGTACGCTGCCGGTCAGGGTCAGGTTGGTTTCCGAGGCGGTACCGGAGTTGCTGTCGTCCACGGCTTTAGGCAGGTCATCGACGATGTTCACGTCGAGGTTACCGTTGGCGGTGGTGCCATTGTCATCGGTGGCAACTACGGCGAATTGCTCGCTAACGTTGTTGGCGCCGTTGGCATTTGGGTGGGCTTCGTTGTCCAGCAGCGTGTAGTTATAACTGACCACGCCGGTGCTGGCGTTGTAGCCGGTGATGGTCAGCGTGTTGCCCAGCGCGGTGGTAATCGACTGTGGGAAACTGGCCGCCACACCGCCCGTCACCACATTGATCCCACCCACACTCAGGGTCTGTACCCCGTCCAGCGCGGTGACGGTGAACGTGCCGCTTTGAGTCAGGGCGGACGAGTCCGGACTGCTGCCATCGTTGAGATTTTTCTCCTGCAACGACAGCTCGCCACCTTCAGCATCCAGGCCCACCAACACCACCGGATCATCATTGTTATGCACTTGCAGCACCAGATTCGCAGTGCTGGTGTCGCCATCGGCGTCGGTCAGTGTGTAGGTGAACGTCTCGGTACCGCTGCCCCCCCCATGCAACGCGACGAATTGCGGATCGCTGGTGTTCAGGGTGTAGGTGTACGTGCCGTTGGGGTTGAGCACCAGGGTGCCGTAGGTGCCGGTAAACGTCCCGCCAATGATCGGCCCGCTGTCGGGGCCGGTGGGAATCCGGTCGGCGCCCTGGTGGTCGTTGGGCAATACGTTGCCGGCAAGGGTGACCAGGGTTTCCGACGCCGTGTTCGCGTGGCTG
Organism: Pseudomonas sp. R151218B TE3479; assembly: GCF_053629195.1. Taxonomy (NCBI): domain Bacteria; kingdom Pseudomonadati; phylum Pseudomonadota; class Gammaproteobacteria; order Pseudomonadales; family Pseudomonadaceae; genus Pseudomonas; species Pseudomonas sp. R151218B TE3479. The sequence continues at coordinate 2,681,198 of NZ_JBRJHV010000001.1, read as the reverse complement.
TCGTCGATCGCCTGGGGCACGTCATCGGTGATGTTGACGTCCAGGGTGCCGGTGGCCGTGTCGCCGTCGGTGTCGACGGCCACCACGGGGAACTGCTCGGTAATGGTGTTGGCACCACCGCCGGCAGGATGGGTTTCATTGTCCGTCAGGGTGTAGGTGTAACTGACCACCCCCGTGGTCGGGTCATAGCCCGTGATGGTCAACGTGTTGCCCAGCGCCGACGTGATGGTTTGAGGAAAGCCTGCGGGCACGCCGCCACTGATCACGTTGATGCCGCCGATGCTCAGGCTGCTCAGCCCGTCAGGCGCGGAAACCGTGAAGGTGCCATTTTGCACCAGCGCCCCCGGATTGCTGGCCGAACCATCGGCCAGATTGGCCTCGTTGGTGGTCAGTTCGCCGCCCTCGACATTGACCCCGTCGAGGGTCACGGGGTTGTCCGGCGTCTCAGGGGTTACCGGTGGGGTTGCATCATCGCCGGTATTATCCGGGTCACCGGCCAAGCGTAGCTGGGGAAATTCGGGAATCCCGTTGAACCCGGCCGTCGGAAAACCGATCAGCGGATCGACCTCCCCGCCGACTTCTTCCAACAGCACAAAACTGTGCCCACCGCCCACGCCCCCCGGATTGCCACCTTCGGGTCCGGCGGCCGTGGCTTCGCCGGTCTGGGTCGGGTCGGCACCGGCGGCGATGGCTTGCTGCAGTTTTTGTACATCGGTCAGTTGCGCGTCACTCGGCGTCGTCGTGTCGGGCGTGTCGACATGAGGCGCATGGTTGGCCAGCAGCTGCGGGGTCAGGGTCAGGTTGCTTTCGCGGCCCAGGGTCAACGACTGGCCGTTCTGCAGATGAACAGCCACGGCCCCTTCGGCACCGGTGACCAAGTGTTCGCCGGCATAGAGCCGATCGCCTTCGACCAAAGGCCGCCGCAGGCCACCAGCCGCTTCTGCGAAAACTTGCCCGACCACTTTGCTGACGATACCGATGAGCGCTGCCATGTGCATTTCCTCCGTTGCCGACCGCAATCGGCACCTGTCTGGGTGAAGAACTCGTCCTCAGGTTGGCGACCCAAAAAGCTGGAAAATCTGCCAGCTTTCGCGAAAGCAGAAGGTGCTGGCAATTAGCCTAAACGACAAAAAACCGTCACCAAAAACCACTTCTCACATCGCCCCTTCGGCACTTCTTCACATTGCGTAAAAATCTGCGTGGAACTTTTATTGACGCCTAAAAGCCGTCAGAACCCGCAGATTCAAAGGCTTTCGCTTTGAACAATGTGCCGGTTTTTTTCAAGCTCATAAGTTTTTTTCGGCATAAGCCTTATGAGAAATTCTTCTTAGGTTTTGCTCAGGATGTTCTTAGCTGTGTTGTTACAAGGTTGAAACGGTTTTGATCTTAAACACGTCAATATTTTGGCGACAAGCGAAGCACTACAGACCTCAGGAGATGCACCCCATGCGCGTTCTAACCCCCCTCTGCAGCGCGGTTTTGCTGGCCATGGCCTGCTCTTCTCAGGCGCAGGCCATGTCATTGACCGAGGCGATCCAGAGCACCATCGCGACTCACCCGGAACTGGCACAACGGGTGGACAGCCGTCTGTCGGCCAATGAAGACGTCAAGGTCGCCAGAGGGGGCTTTTTCCCATCGGTGGATCTGAATGCCGGTTACGGCCGTGGCTACAGCGACAACACCAACACCCGTGCCCTGGGCAACCACCACACCAATATCCTGACCTACACCCAATCGGAGCTGCGCCTGCGGCAGATGATCTTCGACGGGTTCAACACCGCCAATGAAGTGCAACGCACCCAGGGCGTGGTCAATTCCCGGGCCTATTACGCCCAGGGCACCGCCCAGGATCTGGCGCTGCGTACCATCGAGGTCTACCTGGAAGTGCTCAAGCGTCGTGAGTTGGTGACGCTGGCCAAGAACAATCTGCAGGCACACCTGCGGGTCAACGACCAGATCGGCCTGCGCACCGAGCGTGGGGTGGGCAGTACGGCCGACTCCGACCAGTCCAATGCCCGTCGGGCCCTGGCGGAAAACAACTACGACACCGCCCAGGTGGACCTGGCTGACGCCGAGGCGAACTTCTACAGCGTGGTCGGACGCATGCCCGATGAGCTGGAGGCGCCGCCCTCGACCAAAGGCGAAATCCCCGCCGACCTGCGCGAAGCCCAGCAAAGCATGGTGGATAACAACCCGTACCTGAAATCGGCCCAGGCCGACATTCAGTCCGCCGAGAGCCAATATGAAGTGGCGAAGTCGCCGTTCTACCCGCGCTTCGATGCCGAAGCAGCGGTGGGCGCCAACAACAACCTCGGCGGCGAAGAAGGCCACGACAACAACTGGCGCGTGGGGGTGGTGATGAACTACAACCTGTTCCGCGGTGGCAGCGACAAGGCACGGCTGGCGTCCAACGCCCACCAGATCAACCAGGCCATGGACATCCGCAACAACGCCCTGCGCCAGCTCAACGAAGACACGCGCCTGGCCTGGAACGCGATGCTCAACGCCCGCAAACAGACCCCCACCGCCCGCGAGTACGCCGACACCACCGCCCGTGTGCGCGCCGCGTACCAGGATCAGTTCGGTCTCGGCCAGCGCACCCTGCTCGACCTGCTCGACAGCGAAAACGAGCTGTACAACGCCAACCGCCGCTACACCGAAGTGCGTTACACCGAGGAATACTCGATGTACCGGGTGCTGGCGAACATGGGCCTGCTGTTGCACAAACAACGGATCGTGCTGCCGGCCGATGCGGTCGCGCAAACCGAAGTCAAGAACCAGGCACGGCTGCCGGAACTGAAGTAGCCCCCTCGAAAAAAAATGGGAGCGAACACTGTGACCAGCATGGAACCCACAACCCCTGGCGTCGATCCGCGCCTGAACTTCGATGATCCCTTGCTGGACGGCCTGTTGATCCTCTGCAAACTCCATGGCGCGACGGTCAGCCGCGCCAGCCTCAGCGCCGGGCTCCCTATGGCGCACCAACGCTTGAGCCTGGACCTGCTGCCTCGCGCAGCGGCCCGGGCGAGCTTGCAGGCGCGCTTGTTGCGTCGTGAGCTGGCGGACATCTCACCCCTGAACCTGCCGGTGATGCTGATCCTGGCGGGGGGGCGCTGCGCGGTATTGCGGCGCTGGGGCGAGGATGGCAAGGCGCTGATCCTGCCCAGCGAAGCCGATGGTGGCGAGCAATGGGTCAGCCGCGAGGAACTGACCACCGATTACAGCGGCCAGGCGCTATTCGCCCGGCCGCGCCATGAACTCGAAGACCTGCGCGCGCCCTTGGTGCCGAGGGTCGAGGCGTGGTTTCGCGACACCTTGAAATTGTCGCGCTGGCTGTACAGCGACGCGATCCTGGCGAGTTTCCTGATCAACCTGCTGGGGCTGATGGTGCCGCTGTTCGTCATGCAGACCTACGACCGCGTGGTGCCGAACCAGGCCACGTCCACCTTGTGGGTGCTGGCCGTGGGGCTGTTGATCGGCACCGGCTTCGAACTGGTGCTGCGGGTGGTGCGCGCCCATCTACTGGACACCGCCGGCAAGAAAACCGACGTGATTCTGTCCGCCACCCTGTTTGAACGCATCACCGGCATGGCGATGAAGGCCAAGCCGGTGACCATCGGCGGCTTCGCCCAGAGCATCCACGACTTCCAGGGCCTGCGCGAATTCCTTACGGCGGTGACCCTCACCAGCCTGATCGACCTGCCCTTCGCCCTGCTGATGCTGGTCGTGATCGGCCTGCTGGGCGGCTGGCTGGTGGTAATTCCCGTGATCGCATTTCCGATCACCATCGTCTTCGCCATGGTCATCCAGGTGCGCCTGCGCGACACCGTGCAAAAAAGCCTGGCCCTCGGCGCCCAGCGCCAGGCCCTGCTGATCGAAACCCTCGGTGGCCTGGAAACCCTCAAGGCCTGCAGCGCCGAAAGCGAGCGCCAGCATCAATGGGAAAGCACCCACGGCGCCCTCACCCGCCTGGACAGCCATACGCGCAACCTCTCGGCACTGGCGACCAATGGCACCTTGTTCCTGCAACAACTGGCGGGCATGGCGACCATTGTCGCCGGGGTCTACAGCATCATTGCCGGCAACCTCAGCGTCGGCGCGCTGGTGGCGACCTACATGCTCGGCAGCCGGGTGCTCGCCCCGCTCGGGCAGATCGCCGGGCTGATCACCCGCTACCAGCAGGCCCAGCTCACCATGCGCAGCACCGATGCCTTGATGGCGCTGCCCCAGGAGCGCGACGCCAAGCAGCGGCCCCTGGACCGTACCCAATTGCAGGGTGCCCTGGACGTCAGCGGCGTGACGTTCCACTACAACGGCCAGAGCACCCCGGCGCTGGCCAATATCAGTTTCAGCCTCAAGCCCGGCGAGCGGGTGGGCATCATCGGCCGCAGTGGCTCGGGCAAGAGCACCCTGGCACGGCTGGTGATGGGTTTCTATGCCCCGGAGGAAGGCCAGTTACTGCTGGACGGCCTGGACCTGCGGCAACTGGACGTCGCCGACCTGCGCCAACAGATCGGCTACGTCGCCCATGACCTGCCGTTGCTGGCCGGTAGCCTGCGGGACAACCTCACCCTCGGCGCGCGCTACATCAGCGATGCGCGCATGCTGGAAGTGGCGGAACTGACCGGTGTCACCGAACTGGCGCGCCAACATCCTCAAGGTTTCGACCGTCCGGTGGGCGAGCGTGGGCAGTTGCTGTCCGGCGGCCAACGCCAAGCCGTGCTGCTGGCCCGGGCCTTGTTGCTCGACCCGCCGATCCTGCTGCTGGACGAACCCACCAGCGCCATGGACAACAGCAGCGAAGACGTCCTGCGGCAGAAGCTTCACACCCATGTACAGGGCAAGACGGTGCTATTGGTCACTCACCGCACCTCGATGCTGAGCCTGGTGGACCGGTTGGTGGTGCTGGATAACGGCCGGATCGTGGCGGATGGGCCGAAGGATGCCGTCATCGATGCGTTGCGCAAGGGACGGGTAGGCTCCGCGGCTGTTTAAGCGCAACACCGCATCCTGTGGGAGCGAGCTTGCTCGCGATAGCGTTGGATCAGTTGGCACAGGTGTGACTGTTACATCGCTATCGCGAGCAAGCTCGCTCCCACACAAGCTCGCTCTCACAGGTTCTTTTCGGCTCTATTTTCTCTCACTGACGGGTACCGCCCATGTTTGCTCAAACACCGGATTCAGCCGCCCGAAGCTACTTCGGCAGTTTCAGCAAAAGCGCCGAAAGCGAGTTCATGCCGGAAACCGCTGGCGCCACGCTGCAGGATTCGCCCCGGCGCTCGCGGGTTACCGTATGGCTGGCCGCCGGGTTGATCATCACCGGGCTGGTCTGGGCGAAGTTGGCGGTCTTGCAGGAAGTCACCACCGGCGAAGGCAAGGCGATTCCGTCGAGCAAGATCCAGGTGATCCAGAACCTGGAGGGCGGCATCGTCACCGAGATATTCGTGCGCGAAGGCCAGATGGTGAACAAGGGCGATACCCTACTGCGCCTGGACGACACGCGCTATCAATCGAACAAGGGCGAGAGCGAGGCCGACCGCTATGCCTTGACCGCCCAGGTCGAGCGCCTGTCGGCCGAGGCCGAGGGCCGGCCCTTCAAGCTTTCAGCGGAGGTGATCGCCAAGGCCCCGCAAGTGGCCGAGGACGAGCGCTCGCTGTATGAACAACGCCAGCGGCGCCTGGCCAGCGAACAACGGACCCTGACCGAACAGCTGCGGCAGAAGACCCAGGAGCTGGCGGAGTTTCGCTCCAAGCAAGGCCAGTTCAGCTCCGCCCTGGCCTTGTTGCAGGAAGAAATGAACATGTCCGCGCCACTGGTGCGCACCGGGGCCGTGTCGCCGGTGGAGATCCTGCGGCTCAAGCGCAGCGCGGTGGAAATCCGCGGTTCGCTCAACGCCACCACCCTGGCGATTCCCCGGGCCGAATCGGCGATCAACGAGATCAAGAGCAAGATCGACGAATCGGAACAGACCTTCCGCTCCGAAGCGGCCAAGGACCTCAACGAGAAACGCACCGAACTGTCGAAAATCACCGCCTCGAGCATCGCCATCGACGACCGCGTGACCCGCACGACGGTGGTCTCGCCGGTGCATGGGGTGATCAAGCAACTGAAGGTCAACACCATCGGCGGTGTGGTGCAGCCGGGCAACGACATGGTGGAAATCGTGCCCCTGGAAGACAACCTGCTGATCGAAGCCAAGGTCCGCCCCCAGGACGTGGCGTTCCTGCACCCGGGTCAGAAAGCCATGGTCAAGTTCAGCGCCTACGACTACACGATCTATGGCGGGCTGAGCGCCAGACTCGAACTGATCGGCGCCGACACCATCACCGATGACAAGGGCAACAGCTTCTACCTGATCCAGGTGCGCACGGATAAAAACCACTTGGGTGGAGATGCCAAACCATTGCTGATCATCCCGGGGATGGTGGCGACGGTGGACATCATTACTGGGGAGAAAAGTGTCCTGGATTACCTGCTAAAGCCGGTGTTGAAGGCGCGGACCGAGGCGATGCGTGAGCGGTAGTTCCTGACTGGAATCTTCTCTGGTCAATAAGGCCGTCATCGCGAGCAAGCTCGCTCCCACAGTTGATCTCCAGCGCGCACAAGGCTTGTGTTCTACACATATCCAATGTGGGAGCGAGCTTGCTCGCGATGAGGCCAGCGAAGACAGCACTCATTTCTCAGCATGGTTACGTCGAAACGTCTGCTCCCCCATCGCCACAATCTGCCCTTCGATCAGCGCTTCGAAGGGCCTCAACAACGGTTCGAAACTCGTCGGCGCCTCCAGCGTCTGCAACGCCTGGACAATCGCCTCCACCGTCGACAACGCCCCCGGCCCCGGCGCCTTGCGCAAGCGATAACGGGACACCCCGCTTTCAGCCAGCGTCACCCTCGGCAGCGCCGCCAACAAGGGGTTTAGGTGCAGCAACTTGCGCGCCTTGCGCCAGGTGCCATCCGGAACGACCAGCAGGATCGGCTCATCGGACGGGGCGCGGGCCTGCAACGGTAGAGCCTCGTCACCGGGAAACAACAACCGCACCTGATAACCCGGTTGATCGAGCAGCCGTGGCAAATCCTCGAACACCTCGCCCACGATCAACTCGGCATTATTGAGCCCCAACGCCGCCAGCCGGGCGGTATTCAAAGCGTGGTTCACTTCACTGGGATGCTGCAACAGCAAGACGCGGGTGCGGCTGTCGAGGCTGGGGATCAGCGGGCACAGGCAATGGCTTTGTGGCCTGTGGCAACGCGGGCATTGGATTCTGGACATGGTCAGGCCTGATTCAGTTGAGCTTTGAGCAAATCACGGAACGTCTGGATCAGCGGCTCGCGGCTGCGACCACGGCGCACGATCATTGAAAACGGCGCCTGATAGCCGAAGGTCGCTGGCAGCAGCACGCGCAAGTCGCCCTTGTCGACCCAGGCCTGGGCGTAGTGCTCAGGCAGGTAGCCGACGTAGGCACCGGACAGCACCAGGATCAACTGCGCCTCCATGCTCTCCACCGTCGCCGCGCTGTGCTTGAAGCCGTGGCGGGCCAGTTCGGCCTGGCTCCAGTAACCGCGTCCGACCATGCGTTGCTGGGTGATGACCTGCTCGGGAATGCGCCGCTCGTTGAACAACGGGTGGCGGTTGCTGCAATACAACCAGTGCTGCTCACGGTACAGCGGCATGTAGACCAGCCCGCTCATGCGCGTGGAAAACGCACCGATGGCCAGGTCCAGGCGGTTGTCCTGCACGCCGAGTTGCAGCTCGTAAGGGCTCATGACCGACAGGTGCAAATGCACCGCCGGATGTTCCTGGCTGTAGGCACCGATGGCTTCGGCGAACGGCAAGGCCTTGTCGCTGACCGTGGAGTCGATCACTCCCAGGTTCAGCGTGCCACGCAACTCACCCTTGAGGGCCGCAGCGTATTGCTCGAACCCTTCGAGCTCGCCCAACAGGCGCAGGGTTTCCTGATGGAACAGCTCGCCCTTGCTGGTCAGGCTGAACCCGCCCCGGCCGCGATGACACAGCACCAGGCCCAGGGCCGATTCCAGCTGGCTCATGTAGGTGCTGATGGCCGACGTGGACAAGTTGAGCTCATGCTGGGCATTGGCGAAACCCTGGTGCCGGACCACGCTGACAAAAATGCGCAGCAGTTTCAGGTCGGGTAGAGCGTTGGCCATTGGGGGTCTCCATACAGGCGGGTCACTGCACATTTGTGGCGAGGGGATTTATCCCCGCTGGGCTGCGAAGCAGCCCCAATATCATTTTCCTGACACACCGGGCTTTCAAATTTTAGGGCCGCTTCGCGCCCCAGCGGGGATAAATCCCCTCGCCACAGGGGCCACTACTTCCCAATCCAAACAGGGGGACTGCGCTGACGCGAAGTCTATCGCCCCGTCCGTCATTAGTTTAGAAAAATCTGAACTAAGTATTTGCCGGCAGCGATTCTTCACGGCAACGGCTTTTCGCAGAATCGGCCCCTGATAAATAAAACAGCGATGAGGCCCTACCCGTGGACAAGACTCTTCACCAACCACTGGGCGGCAACGAAATGCCGCGCTTCGGCGGCATCGCCACCATGATGCGACTCCCCCATTTGCAAACCGCTGCTGGCCTGGACGCGGCCTTCGTCGGCGTACCGCTGGACATCGGCACCTCTCTACGCGCCGGCACCCGTTTCGGTCCTCGCGAGATCCGCGCCGAATCGGTGATGATCCGCCCCTACAACATGGCCACCGGCGCCGCGCCGTTCGACTCACTGTCGGTGGCGGACATCGGCGATGTGGCGATCAACACCTTCAACCTGCTGGACGCGGTGCGGATCATCGAAGAGTCGTACCACAAGATCCTCGAACACAACGTCATCCCCCTGACCCTGGGCGGCGATCACACCATCACCCTGCCGATCCTGCGGGCGATCCACAAGAAACACGGCAAGGTCGGCCTGGTGCACATCGACGCCCATGCCGATGTGAACGACCACATGTTCGGCGAGAAGATCGCCCACGGAACCACCTTCCGCCGCGCCGTGGAAGAAGGCCTGCTCGATTGCGACCGCGTAGTACAGATCGGCCTGCGGGCCCAGGGCTACACCGCCGATGATTTCAACTGGAGCCGCAACCAGGGCTTTCGCGTGGTCCAGGCCGAAGAGTGCTGGCACAAATCCCTGGCGCCGTTGATGGCCGAAGTGCGCGAGAAAGTCGGCGGCGGCCCGGTGTACCTGAGCTTCGACATCGACGGCATCGACCCGGCCTGGGCGCCCGGCACCGGCACCCCGGAAATCGGCGGCCTGACCACCATCCAGGCGATCGAAATCGTGCGGGGCTGCCAGGGCCTCGACCTGGTCGGTTGCGATCTGGTAGAAGTCTCGCCGCCGTACGACACCACCGGCAACACCTCGCTGCTGGGCGCCAACCTGCTGTACGAGATGCTCTGCGTACTGCCCGGCGTGGTTCATCGCTGAGGTGCGGTCATGAACGATCGAGATCAAATCCTCAAGGCCGCCGCTGAGCTGGTGTCGACCTTCGCCCGCAATGACCGCGACGCCTACTTCGGTGCGTTCACGGCCGATGCGAGTTTCGTGTTCTACACCCTTGAACAGCCCCTGCTGTCACGCGATGCCTACCAGGCGTTGTGGGATCGCTGGCGGTCCGAGGATGGCTTCGAGGTGCTGAACTGCACCTCGAGCAACGCCTTCGTCAGCCTGCAAGGGGACGTGGCGATTTTCATCCATGACGTGGCCACCGAGCTGCGCATGCAAGGGGAGCTTCACCGTAGCCAGGAGCGCGAAACCATTGTGTTTCGCCAAGAACAACAAGGCCTATGGCTGGCCTGTCACGAACATTTGTCCGCAATACCGGAAGGGCTGCCATCCCCTTAGCAACAGGCGACATTCACATTCGATGAATGCGCCTCGATGATCGGAGCAGATCATGCATAACAATAACGATAAAAGCCTTACGCACATTGAAACCAACGGCGTCGAACAGATCCCGGACCACGAACGCACCGCCGGCCCGGGCGACCTGTTTCGCCTGATCTTCGGCGGCGCCAATACCTTCGCCACCGCCGTGCTCGGCAGTTTCCCGGTGCTGTTCGGCTTGTCGTTCCAGGCCGGAGTCTGGGCGATTGTGCTGGGCGTGTTGGTGGGTTCGATCATTCTCGCGCCGATGGGCCTGTTCGGCCCGCTCAACGGCACCAACAACGCGGTGTCTTCCGGTGCGCACTTCGGCGTGCACGGGCGCATCGTCGGCTCGTTCCTCTCGTTGCTGACCGCCATCGCGTTTTTCTCGCTGTCGGTGTGGAGTTCGGGCGATGCGTTGATCGGCGGCGCCAAGCGGCTGGTCGGCGTGCCGGAAACCGACCTGAGCCTGGGCCTGGCCTACGGCCTGTTCGCCCTGCTGGTGTTGACGGTGTGCATCTACGGCTTCCGCTTCATGCTGTGGGTCAACCGCATTGCCGTGTGGGCCGCCAGCCTGCTGTTCCTGCTGGGCATTTTCGCCTTCGCACCGACCTTCGACAGCCAGTTCGCCGGCACGGTCAGCCTCGGCCAGCCGGGCTTCTACGCGGCCTTCATCGGCGCGGCGCTGGTAGCCATGAGCAACCCGATCTCCTTCGGAGCGTTCCTGGGCGACTGGTCGCGCTACATCCCCCGCAATACGCCCAAGCGCCGCATCATGCTGGCCGTGATCGCGGCACAACTGGCGACATTGATCCCGTTCCTGTTCGGCCTCGCCACCGCCACCATCGTGGCGATCAAGGCGCCGGACTACATCGCGGCCAACAACTACGTGGGCGGGCTGCTGGCGGTTTCGCCGGGTTGGTTCTTCCTGCCGGTGTGCCTGATCGCGGTGATCGGCGGCATGTCCACCGGCACCACATCGCTGTATGGCACCGGCCTGGACATGTCCAGCGTGTTCCCACGTGTGCTGTCACGGGTCAAGGCCACGCTGCTGATCGGCGTGCTGTCGATTGCCTTCATCTTCATCGGGCGCTTCGCGGCGAACCTGGTGCAGAGCGTATCCACATTCGCCGTGCTGATCATCACCTGCACCACACCGTGGATGGTGATCATGATCATCGGTCTGCTGGTGCGCCGCGGCTTCTACTGCCCGGATGACCTGCAAGTGTTCACCCGCGGTGAAACCGGCGGGCGCTACTGGTTCAGCCACGGCTGGAACTGGCGCGGCCTGGGGGCGTGGATCCCCAGTGCGCTGGTGGGGTTGTGCTTCGTCAACCTGCCGGGGCAGTTCGTCGGGCCGCTGGGGGAATTGGCCGGCGGGATCGACATCAGCCTGCCGGTGACCCTGGGCCTGGCTTCGGTGGTGTACCTGGTGCTGCTTGGGTTGTTTCCAGAACCGGCGGCGGTTTATGGGCCAGATGATCCGCGGAGCAAAAGCCAGTCGAGCGCAGAACCTGTGGCGAGGGGATTTATCCCCGCTGGGGCGCGCAGCGCTCCCAAACCCTGACACCTCGGTGTGCCAGCCAGATTGAGTTGACTATTTTGGGGCTGCTTCGCAGCCCAACGGGGATGAATCCCCTCGCCACAAGGGCATCACTCATCCCGACCTTCCTATAAAAAAGACAATCGGAGACACGCCATCATGGCTTTGGACTTAATCGTCGTTCTCATCTACGCCGCCGGCATGATCGCCCTCGGCTGGTACGGCATGCGCCGCGCCAAGACCCGTGACGACTACCTCGTGGCCGGGCGCAACCTCGGCCCGGGCTTTTACCTGGGCACCATGGCCGCCACCGTCCTGGGCGGTGCGTCCACCATCGGTACCGTGCGCCTGGGCTACGTCTACGGCATTTCCGGGTTCTGGCTGTGCGGCGCCATCGGCCTGGGCATCGTCGGCCTGAGCCTGTTCCTCGCCAAGCCGTTGCTCAAGCTCAAGATCTACACCGTGACCCAAGTGCTGGAACGCCGCTACAACCCGGCGGCGCGCCAGGCCAGTGCACTGATCATGCTGGTTTACGCACTGATGATCGGCGCCACCTCGACCATTGCCATCGGCACCGTGATGCAGGTGTTGTTCGGCCTGCCGTTCTGGGTGTCGATCCTGGTGGGCGGTGGCGTGGTGGTGCTGTATTCCACCATCGGCGGCATGTGGTCGCTGACTCTCACCGACATCGTGCAATTCTTGATCATGACCGTTGGCCTGGTGTTCCTCTTGATGCCGATGTCCATCAGTGACGCGGGCGGCTGGGATGCCATGGTGGCTAAACTGCCGGCCAGCTACTTCGACTTCACCGCGATTGGCTGGGACACCATCCTCACCTACTTCCTGATCTACTTCTTCGGCATCTTCATCGGCCAGGACATCTGGCAGCGCGTGTTCACCGCCCGCAGCGAAGGCGTGGCCAAAGTGGCCGGCACCGCCGCCGGCCTGTACTGCGTGCTCTATGGCCTGGCCGGGGCGTTGATCGGCATGGCGGCCAAGGTCTTGCTGCCGGACCTGGAAAACGTCAACAACGCCTTCGCCAGCGTGGTGCAGACCAGCCTCCCCAACGGCATTCGCGGCCTGGTGATCGCCGCGGCCCTGGCGGCCTTGATGTCCACCGCCGCGGCGGGCCTGCTCGCCGCATCCACCACGGTGGTCCAGGACTTGCTGCCCCGTCTGCGCCAGGGCCGTGAGGGCGGCAGTGGCGACGTCCACGAGAACCGCATCGCGACCCTGCTGATGGGGGCGGTAGTCCTGGTGATCGCCCTGGTGGTCAGCGACGTCATCAGCGCCCTGACCCTGGCCTACAACCTGCTGGTGGGCGGCATGCTGATCCCGCTGATCGGCGCCATCTACTGGAAACGCGCCACCACCGCCGGCGCCATCACCAGCATGTCGCTGGGCTTCTTGACCGCGCTGTTCTTCATGCTCAAGGACGGCCTGGACGCCAACACCCCGATCTACTACAGCCTGAGCGTGGCGCTGGTGAGTTTTGTGCTGGTGAGTGTGTTGTCGCCACGGCCGAGTGCGGTGGCCAAGGCGATCTAACCGGTACGACGCAGTACCCGTGGCGAGGGAGCTTGCTCCCGCTGGTGCGCGAAGCGCGCCCAAAGCCAGGCGCCTCGGTGTGTCAGAAAGGGCTGAGGAGACTGATTTGGGTCTGCTTCGCAGCCCAGCGGGAGCAAGCTCCCTCGCCACAGGGTTCACATCGCCAATAAAAAGATCGCAGTTCCGGGCCATCTCACTGAATGGTCCGGAACTGCGATCTCTGTAAATTCTGCGGTGTATTTACCGGCGGCGCGGTTGGCGGCGGCGTTGCTCGTCATCGGTGCGGATCGGTACCGGTTGCATCGGCGGTTCGATCAGGCCAAGCGCGACACCCAAGTCGTGAAGCCAGTTCTGGATTTTCTCTTTCATCGTGGTGCCCCCTCAGGGTGGTGCGAGCGGCAGATTTCTGTGGCCCCTTCGCACTGATAATAGTCCGATGTTCTACGCAATGCTCGTCTCAGTTTGCAATGATCTGTTACTGAATTGATCCAAATCCACCTCCCGGAGTTCAAGCCGATTGCGCCGTGAGCATTGGCCCCCGCGGCCAGGCCTGTTGTTGCAACTCAATCCAGGCGTTCAGGTTGGCTCCGACCATGCCTTTGCGCCACATCAGCCAGGTGGTGGCACTGGCGAACGGCTCGGCCAGCGGATGCACCGTCACCCGCTCGCGGCCCGGCAGGCTCGCCAGCATCGACTCGGACATCAACGCCACCCCGGACCCGGCGATCACACACGCCAGCATCCCCTGGTAAGACTCGATTTCCATCGCCCGGCCCATGGTCGCGTGATCATGGGCAAACCAGGCCTCTAATCGCATCCGATACGAACAACCACGCCGGAACGTGAACACCGCACGGCCCTGCACATCCAGGGCACTGCGTACCGGCGGGTGATCGGCCTCGGTAATCAGCACCAACCGCTCGTCGCACAACGGCACGCCATCCAGCCCCGCGAGCTCCAGCGGGCCGTCCACCAGTGCCGCGTCGAGTCGGTTGGTGAGCAGGCCTTCAAGCAGCTCACCACTGGGCCCCGATTGCACTTGCAGGTTCACCGCCGGGTACGCCCGGTGATAAGCCGCCAACAGGTCCGGCAAATGCGTCGCCGCCGTGCTGTACATGGTGCCCAGCAGGAAATCCCCGGCCGGCTGCCCACCCTGCACGGCGGCATGGGCCTCGTCGTGCAAGGCGAACAGCTTGGCCGCATAGTCCAGCAGGACTTTTCCTGCCGGCGACAACTGCAAACGCTGACGCTCCCGCAGGAAAAGGTCCACACCCAATTGTTCTTCAAGCTGCTTGAGCCGGGTCGACAGGTTCGACGGCACCCGGTGCAGGCGCTCGGCGGCCCGAGTGATTGAACCTTCCTCGGCCACGGCCTGGAAAATCCGCAGTTGGCTGAACTCCATGACCCTCTCCAAAAAAGAACAAGTTACTCACTATTATTCATTTTTAATGAAAGTCAATCAGTCCTAGCCTGACGGTCATTCGCCCCGACACCGGAGAACGACCATGTCACCTCTTATTCGCCTGCTCGGCAGTTTCATCGCGCTGATGATGGCCATGGGCATTGGCCGCTTCGCCCTGACGCCCCAGTTACCTCACTTGATCGGCGAAGGTCAGGTCGACTTGACCGCCGCCGGTCTGATTGCCGCCGCCAACTACCTGGGATACTTCATCGGTGCGCTCGATGCGATGTTCGCCCGTCGTCCGGAACAGGTGCGGCGGCGGCGGTTGCTCGGCGGCCTGTGGCTGTGCGTGCTGCTGACCCTGGCGTCGTTCTGGGCCTGGGGCTTCTGGCCGCACCTGGCGTTGCGCTTCGGCACCGGCGTGGCGAGCGCCTGGGTGATGGTGATGATCACCGCCCTGAGCCAACCCTTGGCCGCGGCGGTGGGACGACCACGGCTCGGTGCCCTGGTGTTTGCCGGGCCGGGCCTGGGGATTTTCCTGACCGGCCTGCTCGCCCTCGGCTCGAACCTGCTGGGCCAGACCTCCGCCACCCTGTGGCTGGTGTATGCCGGTGTGGCCTTGGCGATGTTGCTGGTGATCTTGCCGATCCTGCCGCAGCCGGCCGTCGCAACAGCTGTCGCAGGGCCGACCGCCCCTTCGCCGAACGCGGGCATCGCACGACTGGGCGTGGTGTACGCCCTGTACGGCGTGGGCTACATCATTCCGGCGACGTTCCTGTCGCAAATGGCCTCGGCGCAGTTCCACGGCCAATGGCTGGCCGATCTGTTCTGGCCCTGCTTCGGCCTGGCCGCCGCCAGCGGGGTGTTGCTGGTCAGCCGGCGGCGGCCGAACCCGAACACCACGGGCCGCTGGCTGATCGGTACGCTCTGGCTGCAAGCCGCCGGGGTATTTGCCTGCCTGCTGGGCAGCGGGCCGGGGCTGGCGCTGGGAGTGATCCTGTGTGGTGCACCGTTCCTGGCCTGCATGCAGTTGGTGATGCTGCGCTCCCGGGAACTGGCGCCCCACGCCACCCAGCGCAACGCGGGCCTGTTGACCGCCTGCTTTGCCGTGGGCCAACTCAGCGGCCCCCTGCTGGCGGCGCTGAGCAGCCATTTCAGCGGCGGCCTGCAACCGGCACTGATCATTGCCGGCAGCGGCCTGGTGCTGGCCGGCGGGCTGTTGCTGCGGCCCGCCAGCCGGGGCGCGGCGAGCCCTTGCACCCAGACCGCCCTGCGTTGATCAGGCCTGGCCGGCCGGGCTGAACGCCTTGCTCGACTGCGTGGCCGGCTCGCGTCGCGCCAAGGCGAAATACAACACCCCGCCGAGGAAACAACCGGTGAACCAGGCAAAGTTGGCCATCGGTTGCAGCACGGGGGTGAAGGTGATCGCCACGCCCATCAGCGTCGCCGGAATCAACGCCTTGACCGCCGTCCAGTTGATGCCGCCACTGTAGTAATAGCGCCCGCTGGGCCCATCGTTGAACAACGCATCGACGTCGATCTGCTGTTTCTTGATCAGGTAGTAATCCACCAGCAGGATCCCGAACAGCGGGCCGATGAACGCCGCCAGCACGTCCAGGGTGTAGTGGATCACTTCGGGGTTGTTGAACAGGTTCCACGGCGTGATGAAAATCGACGCCACCGCCGCGATCATGCCGCCGGCGCGCCAACTGATCTTGCTGGGGGCGACGTTGGCGAAGTCGAAGGCCGGCGAGACGAAGTTGGCGACAATGTTGATGCCGATGGTGGCGGTCACAAAAGCAAAGGCACCCAGCAAGACCGCCACGTCGTTGTCGATGCGCGCCACGGTGGCAATCGGGTCGTGGAGCATTTCACCGAACACCGGCAAGGTCCCGGAAACAATCACCACGGTGACCAGGGAGAACGCCAGGAAATTCACCGGCAGCCCCCAGAAATTACCCCGGCGCACGTCAGACATACTCCGGCAGTAACGGCTGAAATCGCCGAAATTCAGGGTCGGGCCGGAAAAGTACGACACCACCAGGGCCGTCGCCATGATCACTTGGCCGAACGCCTGCCAGCCGGACAGGGACTTTTCCGCCAAGGTGAAGCTGATGTTGCTCCAACCGGCCTTCCATACGATCCAGCCGGCCAACAGGAACATCACGGCGTACACCACCGGCCCGGCCCAGTCGATAAAACGGCGGATCGATTCCATGCCGGTCCAGAACACCAGCGCCTGGACAAACCACAGGCTGAGGAAACCGAACCAACCCAGGTAGGACAAGCCGGCAAAATGCGGCGTCGCGTAGACTTCCATCGAAGGAAAAAACCGCAGCACCACGATGATCAGCGCGCTGGAGGCCAGGTACGTCTGAATGCCGTACCAGGCCACGGCGATCAAACCGCGAATGACCGCAGGAATATTCGCCCCGAACACCCCGAACGCCAGCCGACAGATCACCGGGTACGGCACCGCCGCCTGTTGGCTCGGCTTGGCGACCAGGTTGGCGATCAACTGCACGATGCAGATCCCGCCGAGCAAGGCGATAAGCACCTGCCAACTCGCCAGACCCAAGGCGAACAGACTGGCGGCGAAGACATAACCGCCCACACTGTGCACATCACTCATCCAGAACGCGAAGATGTTGTACCAATTCCATTTCTGCGGCAGCGGGCCCAGGTCCTCGTTATAGAGGCGGGGGCTGTAGCCGTTGGGCAATTGCTCGGACATTGCGGGGCTCCTTTGAGTACCGCCGTGCCCCCGTAGCGACCTGCTCACCATACTGCGCACGGGAGCCGGCATGGTTTGTATACGCGTTGCTACGCAGAATGCGTGCCATAGGCGCAGGATGTGAGACAAACCGGGGTGTGTGGCGCAGCGTAACGCCGCGCAGGAACAGGCATACGCCCACGAACAGGGCGCGGGTGCATGCTAAAGGTGCAGGAGTTTGTATACAGACTAAAGGCGGGCGCAGTTCCTGTGGCGAGGGGATTTATCCCCGCTGGGCTGCGAAGCAGCCCCTGAGCCTGGCGCCTCGGTGTGCCAGGCAGAGCAAGTTAGCCATCTTGGGGCCGCTCCGCGCCCCAGCGGGGATAAATCCCCTGGCCACACAGAGTCCTTTTTGCCACAAAGCTGGGCTCGGCTGAGATCAGCTCAATTCAATGCGATCGGCATGAATGACAATCTGCCCATTCTTGTACAGCGCACCAATGGCCTTCTTGAAGTTGCCCTTGCTCACGCCAAACAGGCTGCTGATCAGCGCCGGGTCGCTCTTGTCGCTGACCGCCAGGGTACCGTTGTTCTCACGCAACTTGGCGAGGATCTTGGCGTTCAGGCTGGTGGCAGCTTCCTGGCCCACCGGCTGCAGGCTCAGGCTGATCTTGCCGTCCGGGCGGATTTCCTTGATGAAGCCTTTTTCCTGCATGCCGGCGCGCATGAACTTGAAGATTTCATTCTTGTGGATCAGGCCCCAGTGCTTGTTATTGATGATCGCCTTGAACCCCATGTCGGTGGCTTCGGCGACCAGCAAATCCACTTCCTGGCCCGGCGTGTAGTTGGCCGGGGTCTTGTCCAGATAACGATCCAGGCGCGCCGTGGCAGTGATGCGGCGGGTGTGCTTGTCGAGGTAGACGTGCACCACGCAGTATTCGCCGGCGGTCATCTGGCGCTTTTCTTCGGAATACGGCAGCAACAGGTCCTTGGGCAGGCCCCAGTCCAGGAACACGCCGATGCTGTTGACCTCAACCACTTTCAGGCTGGCGAATTCACCGACCTGAACCTTGGGTTTTTCCGTGGTGGCGATCAATTTATCGTCGCTGTCCAAATAAATGAAAACATTGAGCCAGTCTTCATCTTCACTGGGAATATCCTTGGGAATATATCGATTGGGCAGCAGGATTTCGCCGTCCGCACCGCCGTCCAGATATAAACCGAAGTTAGTGTGTTTAACCACTTGCAAACTGTTGTAGCGCCCGACTAAAGCCATTTCCAATACCCTCATTGCGTGGGCGGCATTCTACCCGGTTTTGCGGCGCGATTCGTGGCCGCCAGCAAGGTTTGCCTGGAAGGCCGGCACAAGCGTTGATTTTCCTGGGTTTTCGTCCGAGGCATAGCCATTCGTCAGGCCGGTAACGGTGCGTGTCATCCGTTCTCGGCGCAATATTCTTCACACGGTTGTTATTTAAAACAGAGGCTTAGGGCAATTATTGCCGGATAACGGCCAATTATTTCCGTCACGTTAGCGATAATTCAGAAGAATATTTGCCAAGCAATTGTCAAGTATTTCCTGTACGATGCCTGGCCCAATTAATTATCTACAGGTTAATGGCCGTCATGCGCGTAAAAGCATCCAACAGCAAATCAAAGCCAGCTCCAGCCGTTGAAACCAGCGAGTCGATCAACGACCAGATCGCTGCGTTCCTCAAGTCCGGCGGCGAGATCCAGCAAATTGCCAAAGGCGTCAGCGGCCAGACATTCGGCCCATCCAAGCAGATCAGCCTGGGCAAGAAGTAACCTGCGCGTCACCTGGTCCCAAAGCGCTTTGAGCTTCGAAGCGCTTGGACTGGAACCCTCCCCGTCCTATCCATTTCGTATGAATCGACGAACGGCCTTCGCTGCCGATCATTCGCCGGTATCCTTGCACCTCTCTAGCTCAAGCGTTTCAGCTTAGTTCCTGCTCCTCGCTATTTCATGGAGTGAAGCATGCGTATTCCTATTGTTGCGCTGGCGATCAGCCTGCTGACGTGCTCCCTCGCCCAGGGGCAGGTGTTCCAGCGCGAACTCGGCGACTTCGACCTCAAGCTGGGCACCACCCCCAGCCGCAGCATGGCCCAAGGCCTGGTCACGCCGTCGAGCACCGGTTCGTTTCATGGTGGCCTGGATTTGAGCCACGACAGCGGCTGGTACGTTGGCCAGTGGTCACCCAGCGCAGGCGTGTCCGCTGATCTGGAGGTGGATTCCTACATAGGCTTTAAACAACCCTTCGACCAGACCCTGGGCTACGAAGTCGGCCTGATCCACTACAGCTACCCTACCGTCGATACCCTCGACAGCCAGGAGTTCTACGGCGGCCTGACCGTGCTCGGCAGCCGTTTCGGCGCGGCCCTGAGCAACGACCCGGACAAACAGAACAGCACGCTGTTCGCCGACCTGGGCGGCAACGTGCCGTTCGGCATTGGCATCAGCGCCAAATACACCACCCACCAGCTCAATACGCCGGTCTCGGTCGGGAACGGTTATGTAGGCAGTTTCAGCGACTGGTCGTTGAAAATTTCCCGTCCGTGGAAGGGCCTCGACCTGGACCTGATCTACAGCGACTCAAGCCTCAGCGGCAGCAGTTGCTCGGCGTATTCCGGCCACAACAGCGAATGCGACAGCCTGCTGACCCTCAAGATGGCCCACCCTTTTTACTAAACGTTACGCATTAATCGGCTGAACTGCCGCGCGCCTGCCATGCTCAAACAAGACACTTACGTTTTTGCAAGGACTCGCTCATGTCGCGCTGGTTCACACGCATCGCCATGTTCATCGCCCTGTTGCTGACGCTCACCGCCTGCAGCCGCGTAGGTCTGGCCTACCGCAACCTTGACCTGATCATCCCCTGGACCCTGAACGATTACCTGGAGATCAACGGCGAACAGAAAGACTGGTTCAACGAACGCCTCAAGGAACACCTGACCTGGCACTGCACCACCCAGTTGCCCGGCTACCTCGATTGGCTAGACCGTTTGGAAACCATGGTGCAGACCAATCAGGTGACCGACCAAGCCCTGCAACAGCGCACCCGGGAAGCCAAGGCCGCTATCGCCGAAACCGCCCGTGCAATCACCCCCTCGGCCATCGAACTGCTGCAAGGCCTGAGCGACGACCAAGTCGCCGACATGGACGCCGCCTTCGTCAAGGACCAGCGCAAACGTCAGCAGCAATACCTCAAGCCGACGTTGCAGGAGCAGATCCAGGAACGCAGCGAACGCATGGTCAAACGCCTTGACGACTGGCTCGGCCCGCTCAACGACGCCCAGCGCCAACGGGTAACGGCCTGGTCCACCGCCCTGGGCGATCAGAACCAGCAATGGATCGCCAACCGCGCCCACTGGCAAAACCAGTTCAGCGAAGCCGTGGCCCAACGCCACAGCCCAGACTTTCCCAAACGCATCGAGCAGTTGCTGGTCAACCGCGAAAGCCTCTGGACCCCTGCCTATCGCGAGGCCTTCAGCAAGACCGAAGCCCAGGCTCGCAGCCTGCTGGTGGACCTGATGGCCGAAAGCACCCCGCCCCAGCGCGAACGGCTGCTGAAGAAAATCGACGGGGTGAAGAAGGACTTCACTGATTTGAAGTGCCTGAAAGCAGCACGGTCTTAAAACCACTGAAGATCCAATGTGGGGGATCCAATGTGGAAATGTGGGAGCGAGCTTGCTCGCGATAGCGGTCTGGCATTCAACAGATGTGTTGCCTGTTCAATCGCTATCGCGAGCAAGCTCGCTCCCACAGGGCTCGGTGCAGGGCCTGTCAGGCAATCTGCGCCTTGGACGCCAAATCATCAAAGGTAAACTCATCCAATGCATCTTCCTGCTCATCCAACACCTGGCGCGGATGGTCATTGCCCGGAATGCTGCTGTCGATCAGGCTCAGCAACCGCGAGCCACGGGGCGTCAGCACGAAGTTCTCGCCATTACCACCCTCTTCCTCCGGTCGCGGCTCGATATAACCACGCTCCAGCAGCAACTTTTCATACTCCCCGGCGACCGCTTTCAGATGATCGAGGTTCTCGATTTCCTCACCCGCCGCCGCCTTCCGAGCCGCGTATTCCTCCGCATAAGGCCGAGGCGTAAAACTGTGGCCGGCGCCGTTCTGCACTTCGTGCAACAACTTTTCGATCAAGTCCCAGTTGTAAGTCGTCATCCTGGTCCATCCTCTAAAGAGTGAGATGCCTACCTAGGTTGTGACCGAGACGCTGCGCCGCCGTTCAGCCGGGTTTCCGGGTGGTCTCTGCCTTGAGCCGACCAACGGCCTGTCGAATTCATCGAAGGCCAAACGACCAGTTGCTGAAGCGTCCACTCAGCAGCTCTGCCATGCAGGAGAAATCACCATGAACGTAGAGAATCATCCGGTCGTCTCGCGGGAAGAATGGCTCGCCGCCCGCCGCCAACACTTGGCCCACGAAAAAGCCTTCACCCGCGAACGGGACAAACTCAGCGCCAAACGCCGCGCCCTGCCCTGGGTAAAAATCGACAAACCCTACCGCTTCCAAGGCCCCAACGGCGAACTGAGCCTGGGCGACCTGTTCGGCGGCCGCAGCCAACTGATCATCTACCACTTCATGTTCGGCCCTGGCTGGACAGAAGGCTGCCAGGGCTGCTCCTTCCTCTCCGACCACATCGACGGCGCCAACCAACACCTGGCCCACCATGACGTGGCCGTGGTCGCCGTCTCCCGCGCACCCTTTACCGAGTTCCAGGCGTTCAAACGGCGCATGGGCTGGGCGTTCGACTGGGTATCGTCCAACGGCTGCGACTTCAACTACGACTTCGGCGTCAGCTTCAAAACCGAAGACACCGCCGGTGGAAAAGCCACCTACAACTACGAAAAAACCGACACCACCGAAGGCGAACTCCCCGGCCTGAGCGTCTTCTATCGCAACGAAGCCGGCGACATCTTCCACACCTACTCTACCTACGCCCGCGGCCTGGACATTTTGGTCGGCACCTACAACTACCTCGACCTGACGCCAAAGGGCCGCAACGAAGACGAAATCATGGACTGGGTGCGCCATCACGATAAATACGACGAGGCCAAGCCACACAGCTGCTGCCACGGCTGACGCGCCAACCCGCACAAGTCGAGCGCGATCCCTGTGGCGAGGGAGCTTGCTCCCGCTCGACTGCGTAGCAGTCGCCTGCTTTGCCTGACCCGCAGCAGCCCAAAAGCCGACGAATGCAGGGCTAAAGGTCCTACACAAAGCTCGGAAAGTGGCGTCTTGTGGCTCGGGAATGGGTCGGCCTATAGTCCCTCGTCGCCCTAAAAAGCGGCCAGGTTTGGCGACCTGCTCAACAGAGAGACTCATTAATTTTCGAGGCTCTGATTATGACGAGATACATGCCCATCACCGGCATCGACTGCATCCCCGCTACCCTGCTCATCGACACCGAAGCCCCGCTCGATGTCCTTTTCGAAACGGCTGATTACCGCATTCGCACCGTAACCCAATTGCTGGAAAACATCGCGTTTCGTTCAGATATCAGCTCCGATACGGTGGTGCTTTCCGACTTTTGCAAAATGCTGACGATAGCGTTGCGCGATGGGTGTGATGTGATGGATGTGATTGGGACGCGGCTGCGGGCGCAAGCGGCAGAATAATGAAAAATGGGCGACTTGAGGGTCGCCCGTTTCGTATTCCTACAAAAAAGGACCAAAAAAGGGACAAAAAAGGGGACAGATTTATTTTCCTGACCTAAATAAATCTGTCCCCATTTTCCTTTTGGGTACAAACCAAGCCTTAGATCTAAAACCTACACAGAACTGTGGTCTGCCCCTGAAGAACCGCAATCTCATTTTTTTCGGCAATATGAAAACTCAAAGGCCTTTGCAATCAAACCCTCTACAGAGCTAGAGGATGACATTTTTGAAAGTCCATCACAGGAAATGAAATTTGATTCCAAATATTCGAAAAAGCCATTCTGAAAACTCGACACCTTAACAGCAATCACGCCAAACTCTTCACGCAAACTTTCAAAAGCGACCCAGTCAAATGCCCCATTAAACAAAACCACTGGATAACCAACCCTACCACCAAAAAAATCCTCAAAATTATCGCTAACCCAAGAGGCGTCCGCATCAACAGTATCTCCATTGATAGCAAAACAGCTATCGACCAAAAACTCCTCTCCTGAAAATTTTATAAATACATCCCCCCCAAAACTTGAGAGACTTTCTGAAACCAACTCACTAAACGCGTCAACAAAATCTAGCAATGGCCTCTCAAAAAACCAAAACTTAAAGCCATTTCCAACAAACAAATTCGTAGGCAGATCCTTTTTAAAATCAACCATTCCTGACAGCTCACCAATTAAGCGAGACAACTCAACAAAATCAACTTTCCGAACTGTCAATTTTACTCTCCAATAAATCTAATTTTCGTTACCGGATTCTTAATCCCTTCAATGTTCAGCGAAGCCGTAGGTTGTCCTGAAAAAGGGGACAGATTTATTTTCCTGACCTAAATAAATCTGTCCCCATTTTCCTGAAACAGGTTGCGACCTTTGCTCAGCTCCGAGGCCGTGGTCTGTCCCTGAGGGATCCATGTGGATAATTCGGTAAACAATACGTCCCATCCTGGGCATATTTGATTCCTCCTCCATGGAAGCTTTCAGCGTGGCAATAAATCAAAAAATAAATCTGTCCCCTTTTCTCTCTTTTCTTCTTCCCTTTTCTTCTTCAGGGCGGGTTGGCTTTTAGCCTTGACTTGAGACCGGCTAATGGTGCCCCCCTTTTCTTACACATAATAACCCTAAGGTAACAGTCGTGCCGACTTGAGACTAGTGTATTCCAGGAGCTTTTTAAGCGGCCCGATTAATTCCTTTTCCTTTCTTTTCCTTCGCCTCCTTTTAAACTTTGAGCACAACAGAGAAATCCGCCCCCAGCTCTTCTCTCAACATAATGGCTAACCGCTCCCCCTCCCGCCTAAATTCATGCTCCGCCTCCTCACTCTTGAATCCGGAGTTTGGCGGATAATCAACATCTAACGTTTCATCATAAATGGCAGCCCATTTTAATATTCGCACCTGAAGCTCTTTAGATATGGGAAGCTCACAAGGATCAATATCTCCATACTCATCAGGCGACATATCCCAAATAGGAAAACA
The DNA here is from genome assembly GCF_053629195.1 of Pseudomonas sp. R151218B TE3479. Taxonomy (NCBI): domain Bacteria; kingdom Pseudomonadati; phylum Pseudomonadota; class Gammaproteobacteria; order Pseudomonadales; family Pseudomonadaceae; genus Pseudomonas; species Pseudomonas sp. R151218B TE3479. The sequence goes on along the minus strand of NZ_JBRJHV010000001.1, from coordinate 2,656,953 downwards.
CTGATAGTCCGCCATCAGCTTTATATATTTCACTTAACACTCCCCCTTGGGTTTGCACCGACAACAAAGCCATTATTACTAACAGTGACAGCAATTCGTTGTGTTTGCCCGTTAATATTTAACTCATAAATCGGGCGTCCAGCTCCGGTGCCTTGATAACCAATGAGCTTGCCCTCAGACACCGCTCTCATTACGACCTCCGGGATCTGAGCCTCCGACACACCCATCTGCATAGAAAAGGGGACACATAGAAAAGGGGACAGATTTATTTTCGCGACTCAGCCCTCGGCCGCCCCTGCCCTCGCTGCTCTACCCGCACACCCGCAATCCGCTCGACCTCATCTACGAAACGGCTTGTACCTGTCAGTTAACCTCGCTGCAAAGCATCGCGGATTAATCGAAGCTGATCAGTCGGAATGGCCTGGCGCATAAACTCTTCATACCGCAAGAAAAGGGGACAGATTTATTTTCCCGACTCAGCCCTCGGCCGCCCCTGCCCTCGCTGCTCTACCCGCACACCCACAATCCGCTCGACCTCATCTACGAAACAGCTTGTACCCGTCAGTTGACCTCGCTGCAAAGCATCGCGGATTAATCAAAGCTGATCAGTCGGAATGGCCTGGCGCACAAACTCTTCATACCGAAGCCACCGCTCCATCGGGGTATCACCTAAAGCCATGAAGCAGGGATCAGCATCCAACCAGCCCCCACCAGATTCATCATCTACCCGACTTCGATAGCTCGACCATGCATAGTCTGCGACATCGGCGACCATGCGAGCGCGCACAGGATTCAATTCAATGTAACGACTACAAGCGAGCAAATAGACAGAAAAGGGGACAGATTTATTTTCCCGGCTCAGTCCTCGGCCGCCCCTGCCCTCGCTGCTCTACCCGCACACCCACAATCCGCTCGACCTCATCTACGAAACGGCTTGTACCCGTCAGTTGACCTCGCTGCAAAGCATCGCGGATTAATCGAAGCTGATCAGCCGGAATAGCCTGGCGCACAAACTCTTCATAACGAAGCCACCGCTCCATCGGGGTATCACCTAAAGCCATGAAACAGGGATCAGCATCCAACCAGCCCCCACCAGACTCATCATCTACCCGGCTTCGATAGCTCGACCATGCATAGTCTGCGACGTTGGCGACCATGCGAGCGCGCACAGGATTCAATTCAATGTAACGACTACAAGCGAGCAAATATGAATCTGACTGCACCACGCTGGATTGTAACGACTTTCCCACAAGGTGCCTGAGCGCCCTTCCAATCGATTGCGATAGCGCGTCGCACGGGCAGCCAGTGCTTTCATTAATTGCCCCAATCCAGCGGTTGACTCCCCAGGAGCTAGCAACAAATGGACATGATTCGTCATCAAGCAATAGGCGTAGACCTTCACCCCGAACGCATCTTTCAGCTCGCGCAGATCAGAGAGATAACGCTGATAATCCTCTGCCGCCGCAAACACCACCTGACGGTTATGGCCTCGCTGCACTACGTGATGCGGGTAATTCGGTAAAACAATACGTCCCATCCTGGGCATATTTGATTCCTCCTCCATGGAAGCTTTCAGCGTAGCAAAAAATCAAATAAATCTGTCCCCTTTTCCTCTTTTCAGGAGGATGAGGCCATCCACTCAACATCAAAATCGACTAATTGGGCTTGAAGTCCCGTTTCATGCTCAAACCAATAGTCGAATCCTTCACCTTCATTTTTTTCCAAGAATAAATAATACCCACCGGTGCCTCCATCGCGATCATCATCAACAAATATTTTCCAACCTAGATACTCACCACTAACAACTACACCCTTTCGAATTATAGGCATAATTACATCCTAATCCACGTAGGGAACATGATTATTAGATATATAACTTCCAGTCACAGGATTTTTAACTCCAAAATGCACGTGCGGAACTCCTGGAGCGTGTGCTCCTGATATAGATCCTGAATCGATACGGAATTCTCTTGTACCATCCGCGCTATGGAACACACCAGAACCAGGCTTACCGATTTCCCTATACCCAGAACCCAGATATTGCTGTCCTGCTGATAGTGCCTCATCGGTTGTTAGCGTCATAGAGCTCGTGAAATTTTTCTTACCCGATAACGTTTCATTGATAACTTGATCTACGCGCTGGCTAGCAGCTGCGTCCAGTTGGATCTGCTTTTCAGCGTTAACGAAGGTTTTCCAATTCTCAGTAGGCCCAGACAGTGGTAACCGTGGCGTAGTACCAATTACACCAGCATCAACTACACCTGCCGCAGCAAGCCGCCTAGCCAGCAACGCCCTTAATACCGCAGGCGCGCCCGTAGCCGCAAGCGCAGCATCCAAATCCCAGGTGACGCTTTCGATCCCACCGCCAACGATGGTAGAAACCCTTTGCACCAAGTCGTTGAACTCGTCCCTGCTGCTGGAAACTCCAGCGATTTCCCTCAGGTAAGTGACGGCGTCTCCGCCGAATTGCTCCCTCCAAGCTGTGGGAACGATCTCAGGGTCATTGGCCCAGTTGTTGTTGCTGGACCATTGGGAAGCGGTATTGAACAAGGTGGGGTCAACGAACTGAGTCGTCGTCGCCTGAAACGCGTGCACCTCAGCGCCATTGGCAACGATAGTGCGCCCGTCGCTCCAGGTAAGGACAGTGTTCTGAGATGCCAAACCTTGGATGCTTTTGGTCGCCGTTAACAAGTCTTGCGCAAGGTGCTGACCTTCAGGGTTGCCCGGGGGGAAGCTCTTCACAAGTGCCTGCAACCGCGCGTTTTCGGTAGCGTCAACTTGAGCATTGGCAGCAAGAAGCAGTACTTCTTCCCAAGACATATCCGACTGAGGCTTGCCCTTCTCTTCAAGAGCCTTGGCCTCATCAGCAAGCGCTTTCTTCTCCGACGAATGCAACAGCCGATTATAGGAAGTCGCACTCCCCGCAACCCATGACCCGGTCTGAAGGCTCTTTGCATCTCCCCCCTGTGCGGCGGCTGCAAGCACGCCAATCAACTGGGAGTTCATCACCAGAAGCTTGTCCTTTTGCTCCTTGGTCATTTTGGTGTACTGCTCGGCCAAGCTATCAATCAACAACTCGTTGGCACCCGCAGCCAGCGCACCGGTTTTGAAATCACCGCCAGCCGCCTCAGCGGCCAGTCCGCCCATGACCGCGTGCAAGCCAACCTTGGCCAGCCCCCCTTCTTTCAAATCGAATTTCTTGCCAAGATCCCCAACGAGATTGAATCCCGCCGCAGCAAAGGTGTTCGCCAAACTGGAACGCAAGGCATCGTCGAACTGGCTGTCACCACCAAGCGCCCGGTCCAATAAGGTTGACGTACCGTTCTGCAACAGTTGGTTGGCGCCAAACCGACCGATGCCTTCCAGACTCCCTAAACCGCCTTGCGCAATGACTTTGCCGGCGTTCGGCAATGCGCCCTCCACAGTGGTGGTGGTATTGGTCATCTTGTCGAAGATGCTGGAGGTCAATCCTGCTGTAACACCGGACACCACATAACCACGCAAAGCGTCCGCAGAAGTCAAATCCTTGAATACCGCTCCCAAGTTGCCGCCGTTATTAATGAAACTCACGGTCGCATTGCTCGCAGCGCCCGTTGCGATAGCCGTGAGCGCCACGTTCGCCCAACCTGCGGCCACAGTCGATGTGGCGACTGTGCCACCGACCACTGTCGATCCGGCCACTGTTCCGGCTGCCATGGCGGTCCCTGAACCTGCGGTGGCACCAGCCATACTGCCAATCAAGCCACTGGCCGCACCTGCAGTGAAATAGACCACCAAAATCGCAATGATCATCTGCACAGCCGGCCCCATGCCTGAGTGGCTGTACTTATAAGAGTCGTGGACTTCCTTGACCTGCCGCCAATCCACGTCACCGCGTTTCTCAGCTTCCGCCAACCAGGCCAGTTGCGGGTCTGCGTCGACCATTGCCTTGATCGACTGGTGGACGGTGTCTTGGTTGACCTGTTTGAGATCAATGTTCAACCCATCGACTGCTTTGATCGTGATGGCACCGGCAGCGACCATCTGTGTCTGACGCAGAGTTTCGTCGGTGTGACCTTTGCCCGACATCGAACTCCAGGCCATGCTGCTTTTGCTTTTTGAATGGTCTTCTTTATGCAGATCCTTCACACCTTCGAAGGTGATCGAGCCACCACTTTGTATCGTCAGGTCATCGCCACTGTTCAGCTTGGCTACCTGATAATGTTGATCCTCACCGGAAACCAAGGTCAGATCGCCCCCAGTGGTAATCTCACTCCCCACATGAGTCACCTTGGTCAGCTCATCACGCCGACTCTGTTTCTTCCCCCAGCTCCCCTTCTTCTTTTTCTCATACAGCGAATAATCGCTGTCCTGCGCGGCCAGAAGCGCCAGGCTTTCTCCAGCCACCAGATAAGCTTCATCACCGGCGTTGATACGGCTGGAGATAAGCGCCATATCCTTCCCGGCATCCAACCTCACGTCGCCTCCAGCACTGATAGCACTGCCAATCTGTTTGACGTGGTCCTCTTGGGCCGTGACCTTTTTCGACTTGTAGTAAGAGTGGGTTTCGTTGGCACCGGAGGAGATTGTCATGTTCTCGTCGGCGGCCAGCGCGACATCGCGATCAGCACTGATCTGGCTTGCGATGGCGTTGAAGTCTCGACCGGCATTCACAACAACGTCGCGCCCTGCATCCACCTCCGAGCCCAATTGAGTGATCGAACTTCTACGGGGACCACCGGTGTTAGCGGTCTGTTGTTGCGCAGAAACGATATTGACATCCCGCCCTGCATTGATTTGGGTGTCGCGTCCGCTGACCATGACGCTGCCAACGCTGTTGACGTCTCTACCAACCCCCATGGTCAGGTCGTTGGCCGCCTCGATACGCGAGGCGTTATCCGCATAGTCCTGCCGCTGCGTGTAGCCCTTGTTGCTGATACTTGCGGAGGTCAACGTGCGCTCGTTGATTATGTCGCCAACGATCGCATTCATGCTGACGTCACGCCCGGCGATGATGCCGCCGGATTTATTGACGATGTCGTTGCCGGCCAACAGGTCAAGACGGTTGCCGGCTTCAATCAATCCGCTGTTCGTCAGGTTCTCACCAGCGGATGCGGAGAGGTTATTCGTAGCCCGAAGCGTACCGGCGTTCTCTAGATCCTTGCCGGCAATCAACGTAACGTTCTGACCAGCAATCAACGCACCATTAGGCGCCAGGCGATTATTGGCCTGGGCCATATACAGCACCGGCACCAGCACCTTTTCACCGTTCACTTCGTGCTCTTCGAGCCAGACGATGTCGTGGGTCAGGGCGGCGACTTGTTGGGCGGTGAGGGTGACGCCTACCGACAGGTTGAGGGCGTCCTTGCTGGCGATGGCGTTGTTCATCAGGTACTTGAACATCGCCTCGTCGGAGGTTTGGCCGTCGATGAAGCGTTGGCCGGTGCGGGCGACGACGGCTTGCTGGATCAGACGTTGTTCAAACAAGCCATCGCCCAAGCGCTTGGCGCTGGTGTCGGCGTCGTAGCCGAGTTTCGTCAGCAAATAATCCGAGCTGGTGAATGACTTGAGGTCGGTAAGGACCGGGTTGGTCTCGATCAAGTATTTATGTGGCGTCGAGGCAACCGTCGTGCTTGGCAGGCCCGTTACCCGTGCCACCGTTTGGCCGTTGACAGGCGTTGGCGCGCTTACCGAGGCGTCGGTTGGGCGACTTACGCCGATCGACGGCGTGCTCGAAGTGTCCAGTGCAATGTCGACGCCACGGGTGATGGTGCCGTCAAGGGAATGCCCTGGCAGTTGCGGCGTGCCTGTGGACGAGTCCGTTGGAGCGGTGACCTGAATGGCGGACGCGCCAGCCGTAACGCCGCCGTTTTCACGATTCAGCAATTGCACCTGTCGTTCGGCGGTGGAGACCTGGGTGACATCGGCGATCTGGATGTCGCGGACATTGGCGGTTGGAGTGGCGGTGGATCGATTCGATGCGCTCACGCTGGCGCCGCCGATTGTCCAGTTCTGCGACACGACCGGCGTCTGGGAGGATGACGCGTCGCTGGCGCCCTGCCCGCTCAGCCGGAACAGGCCGTTTTGCCCGGTGGGGAGGCTGAAACCGGGGAGTGTCAGGGGGTTTATTTGTTGTTGGGCCAAGTCCGGTGGGAGTTGGCTGTTCAGGGTCACGACCGTGGTTTTGCCTGAGCCTGAGGCGGCGGTTGTGGTGTTGCGAGACGACGTTGTTATGCCGGTGGAGAATGGGCGCTCCACACCGTTGGTGATTTTGTTTGTTTATTGCTGGAACCATTCATCTGAAATCAGATGGCTCCGGTACGGGGGTACGAAAGGTCCCGAGGCAGACCTGGAAACCTCCTACAAAACAGACAAGCAGCGTTCGCCGGGGGGTGATTTTGTATTAAAAAACCGGACTCAAGGTCCGGTTTTTTATGAAAGAGCTAGGCATTCGCCTCGGAAAGCACGGATACCCTGCTGGGCAGAGGTTTGACGACTACTTGCTTGCCTCCTCAACGGCTGCCGTGTTCCGAGGACCGAAAGAATATTTCAGGGCCCGTGCCTTCATGGTGCGCGGATCAGGCAAACCTACGGTTTCCGGGCCCGCAAAGCCAGTGACACCGTTGTTGAACGTGGGATTGATCGCATCGAACAGGAAGCTGAAACCTTGTTTGAGCGAGCTCTGGGCGATGCCGTGACACCCCATGCAACCGCCCATGGTCAGGCTTTGGGTGCTGTGGGCGTAATCCGGTACCTTGATATTCGGCTGGTTGCGCGCATTGGTCAGGGTGTTGTTGTTCGGGATGGGGAATACGTTGCTCCCACGAAATAGCTGAATCCCCGGCTGGCTGCTTTCGACCATGATATTGGCCAGGTAGTAATCCGGATCGGTTTGAGTGCTCGACGGGATGGCCTGCACGCCTTTGAGCCGGTAGTGCTTCCAGACCGAATTATCGAACTCGCTGCTGCCATCCATGAGTTGCTTGACCTGATTGTTCACCGCTGCGACTTCGGAATAAACGGTCAGCGGTTGCACGACACGAATCGGGCCGGCCTGCCCCTCGGGGATCCCGTTACTGTTGGAGTAGACGGGGGGATCGAGGTCCGAATTGGCGACTGGTCCCGCCTCGGGTAAAGAAACCGTATGGGTTGTGCTGCCGTCAGAGAAAGTGGCCGTTGGGGGATTTGTATCGGAACCGGGGTAGGCAATCTCGTTGTAGTTGGCGATGTAGTAAAGTCCGCTCGGCGACTTGCCATCGGACAACGTCAGGGCATCCTCATGCTCGAACGTGGCGAATATGAAGGTCGGGTAGTTGGGTGTCTTGTGGATGATATGCAGGGCGACCAGCGCGTAGTCTTCATTGTGCGCCACCGGCGCATCGTCCTTGCCCTGATAGGTCACCACCGTCGCTGTATGGTAGCGCCCGCGATTCTGTACCGGAATGTCTGCCAGCTTGCGCCATGCCGCCTTGACCTCCACCGCGCCGTCGGGCAGTACGATAGGGTCCATAAAACTGCTCAGGGTACTCGCGTACTCGTAAACGACAGGGTTGGCCTTGGCCTCGAACAGGATCTGGCTGTCGTTTGAAGGTGCATAGTCGTTTCCTGTCTTCGCCGCATTCGGCGGGTTGACCGGGAAAAATATTGCGTTCTGACCTATCTGGGTCGCCTCGTCCAGATTGTTGTAATGAGCATAGGTGGCGCCAGCCGCCAAAGGCGCCCCTGTGGGGAAATTGATGTAGCTGTATTGCGGGTCGGAACCAAACGGACGTATAGGACCGCCCGCGGAATTTTTTTGTTTTCCCGCCGGAAACAGCTCGGTACGGTGAGCAAAGGTTTGCCACAACAACGGATTGGGAGATTGTGAGGCCTTGCCCGAATCGGCAAAGCTGCCGGCGGGATTGCCCACACCACGGTTAGCCGGCAACGGGGTCTTGGCCGTATTGTTCAGTGCGAAAAAACTCCGCCAGGCGAACGTTGCATAGTCGGTATGGCTAAGACCCGTTGCCAGGTCCGCAGGCAGTTGTGGGTTGTCTGCTGTCAGATCGTTCGTGGTAATGGCATAGGAAACGCCCAGCCCCGGCGCGCCCGTCAGATTCCCGGGGAATGTCTTGGAAAAATAGGGGCTCCAGTTGACTCCGTCGGTTGAAGCAAACGTATTAGTGCCACTGCTGATAAAAATGCGGTTGCCGATCATCGTTGCACGGCTCAGGAGAAGCTCATTGGCGATTCCCGACAGCGTTTGCTCATCGCCCCAATGAGCACTGCGGTCGTAAGCACGCACGGCCAAATGGCCAACGTCATAAGAGTAGTAAAGCAACAGCTCACCGTTATAAACCACCGGCACTATGCTCAAGACCCTGTAAGCGTTGGCCTTGAACCCGAGATTTGGCTGGCTCCACTGAAGACCATCGTCCGAGGTCACGTAGTAAACAGTGTCGTCGTCCTCCTCGCAGTAGAAGACAAACAACTGTCCGTTGTACACCACAGGACTGTTATAGGCAGCATCACTGGAGGCCGTGACAGGGCTAGCATTGGACCAAGTCATGCCATCTTCGGAACTGATGCTATTTATTTGAGCCTGGTCGGTAAACGTCAGTATCAGCTTTTGCTTGAACACCGTGACTGAAACATTACCCAAGATACTGGCGACGGGAATGGACTGTGGAGCAGACCAGTTATTTCCCTGCGCCGAAGTGGAAAAATAGATATGAGCGGTATCACTGTCGCTGACCCAGAACATATACATCTTGCCTTTGAACGATTGCACTGCGGGTGTAAACAACCCAACCGAAGTGGATGGCACGTTGCTGGTTGCAGACGGTTTTCCATTGAGGGCATCAGGATTGTCGAATACGTCCACCTCGATCCCCACACCTCTTTGCGGAGTGGCGATGACCACACTTTCTGCATAACTTGATGAGACCGCGAATAAACTACACAGGCACAACACCAGCCGACTGGATATCGCTCTAAGGCTCATCGCTTTCATTCCTTTGAATTAATGAAGATCCAACATCCTGATAGGAGCACTCCAGCGTTGCAGGTACAGCGCTGCGTGTCACATTTTCCATGGTAGACGACGGTTTAATATCGGCTAGGGAAATTGCGAAAAAGAAAGCCATCAGGACGGTGGCCAATGAACTTTCCACCCGAGACCGGCCTCAACCCTTTACCTGCCCAACAAGGAATACGAGGCCCTGCCATGAAAACCCTCTTGAAACTCACCCTCGCAGCCACCCTTACCTTCGCCCTGCCCGCCTGGGCTACTTGCACACCTGACGAAGCCACCCTCAAACGTGAACAACTGGCCCAGGAAGTGACCAAGCTCACCGAGCAGAACCCAACCAAGGCCAAGGAAATTAACGATGAGTTGCAGGCCATGGACCTGGAGACTGCCAGCAAGGATGTGCCAGACAAGTGCCAGTTGATCGATAAGCGTCTGCAAGAGCTGAAGCAAGCAGAGAAGAAGGCTGGGTGATTAACCACAGCCTGCTTTTGTGGCGAGGGTACATTTGTGGGAGCAAGGCTTGCCCGCGATGAAGGCGATGCGGTCTTTCAGAAATCGAGGCGTCTGTGTCGCGAGCAAGCTTTGCTCCCACCAATCTCCCTTGCCACAGGTTCTGGCCGAATTGCAGATTGAGTTTCACCCATAAAAAAACCGGACCCAAGGTCCGGTTTTTTTATGAAGCACTACCGCGGCTTCACTCAGCCGCAGGCGCCTCTGGCTTGCGGCGCTTGAGCGGGGCCATGCCGTCCTTGCTGACCAGCGACGGGGCGTCGGTCTTCGGGCGGTTGGCGGTCTTGCGCTTGGTCGGGGCCTTGGCGCCGGTTTTCTTCTTGTCGCCCTTGGCGTCGACCTTTTTCTTTTTCACACCCACGGCCTTGCCCGAGGCCTTGACCTTTTTCGGTCCGCCGTAGGTGCCTTTGACTTCCTTGATGGTGCGGCGCTCGAAGCTCTGCTTGAGGTAGCGCTCGATGCTCGACATCAGGTTCCAGTCGCCGTGGCAGATCAGCGAGATCGCCAGGCCGTCATTGCCGGCGCGGCCGGTGCGACCGATGCGGTGCACATATTCGTCGCCGCTGCGGGGCATGTCGAAGTTGATGACCATGTCCAGGCCATCCACGTCCAGGCCGCGGGCGGCGACATCGGTGGCGACGAGGATTTTCACGCCGCCCTGCTTGAGGCGGTCGATGGCCAGCTTGCGGTCCTTCTGGTCTTTCTCGCCGTGCAGCACGAACGCCTTGTATTCCTGGGCCACCAGGCGACCGTAGATACGGTCGGCCATGGCCCGGGTGTTGGTGAACACGATGGCTTTTTCGTAGGTCTCGTTGGCCAGCAACCAGTTGACGATCTGCTCTTTGTGCTGGTTGTGGTCGGCGGTGATGATCTGCTGGCGGGTGGTGGAATTCAGCTGGCTGACCGCGTTGAGCTGCAAGTGCTCGGGGTTGTTCAGCACCTTGGCGATCATCTCGCGCAAGCCCGAACCGCCGGTGGTGGCGGAGAACAGCATGGTCTGCTGGCGATTGACGCATTCGTCCACCAGGCGCTGCACGTCTTCGGCAAAGCCCATGTCCAGCATGCGATCGGCCTCGTCCAGCACCAGCACCTCGACTTCCTTGAGGTCGAGGTTGCCGGCGTTCAACTGCTCGATCATCCGCCCCGGCGTGCCAATCAGGATATCCGGCACCTTGCGCAGCATCGCGGCCTGGACCTTGAAGTCCTCGCCGCCGGTGATCAGGCCGGACTTGATGAAGGTGAATTGCGAGAAGCGCTCCACTTCCTTCAAGGTCTGCTGGGCCAGTTCGCGGGTCGGCAGCAGGATCAGGGTCTTGATGCTGACGCGGACCTTGGCCGGGCCGATCAAGCGGTTGAGGATCGGCAGCACGAACGCGGCGGTCTTGCCGCTGCCGGTTTGCGCCGTCACCCGCAGGTCACGCCCCTGGAGCGCGAGCGGAATAGCCGCTGCCTGCACCGGCGTTGGCTCGACAAATTTAAGCTCGGCCACGGCTTTGAGCAGGCGTTCGTGCAGGGCGAATTGGGAAAACACGGGTGCTACCTCGAAGAAATGCAAAAAAACAGCTGCATAGGGTAACGGTTTCGAGCGCGAAGGCCGAGTTTCTTTATACAAACGGCGGTAAATCAGTGCATTTTTATAAGCCGATTTGTCATCAACGGTCACCTGACCGGGCTTAAATGCTCTAATCGTCCCGTCGCGTCTTTATAGAAGAACCGTTTCGTCCATGGACATCAAACAACTCTGGGTCAACATCCAAGACCTCTGGGGTGCCCTTGACCAGCACCCGCTCCTGCATTCCAGCCTCGCCCTGATGTTGCTGCTGGTCATCGCCCTGGTGCTGGGACGGGTGGCGCGCTACCTGATCCTGCACGCGGCCAAGCTGCTTGGGCGTCAACCGGCCCTGCACTGGGTCAACGACCTGCGCCAGAACAAGGTCTTCCATCGCCTGGCGCAGATGACGCCGTCACTGATCATCCAGTTCGGCCTGCACCTGGTGCCGGAACTGAGCAAGACCAGCATGATTTTCCTGGGCAACGTCGCCCTGGCGTTCACCATCCTGTTCATGGTGCTGAGCCTCAGTGCCCTGCTCAGCGCCCTGCTGGACGTATACGCCCGCACCGAACATGCGCGTACCCGCTCGATCAAGGGCTACGTGCAACTGACGAAAATGGTGCTGTATGTGTTTGGCGCGATCATCATCGTCGCCACGCTGATCGACCGTTCGCCGCTGTTGCTGCTGTCGGGCCTGGGTGCGATGTCGGCAGTGATCCTGTTGGTCTACAAGGACACCCTGCTGTCATTCGTCGCCAGCGTGCAACTGACCAGCAACGACATGCTGCGGGTCGGCGACTGGATCGAAATGCCTCAGGTCGGCGCCGACGGTGATGTGGTGGATATCACGCTGCACACGGTCAAGGTGCAGAACTTCGACAAGACCATCGTCTCGATCCCGACCTGGCGCCTGATGTCCGAGTCGTTCAAGAACTGGCGCGGCATGCAGCAGTCCGGCGGGCGACGGATCAAGCGCAGCCTGTTCATCGACGCCAGCGGCGTGCGCTTCCTGCATGACGAGGAAGAACAGCGCCTGACCCAGGTGCGCCTGCTGACCGACTACATCGGCCGCAAGCAGGCCGAGCTCAAGGCCTGGAACGAGGCCCAGGGCAACGTCGCGGCGATGTCGGCCAACCGCCGGCGGATGACCAACCTGGGCACCTTCCGCGCCTATGCCCTGGCCTATTTGAAGAGCCACCCGGAGATCCAACCGAACATGACCTGCATGGTCCGGCAGATGCAAACCACCGCCCAGGGTATCCCGCTGGAAATCTACTGCTTCACCCGCACCACCGCATGGGCCGACTACGAACGCATCCAGGGGGATATTTTCGATTACCTGCTGGCGGTGATGCCGGAGTTCGGATTGAGCCTGTACCAGCAGCCGAGCGGCACGGACTTGCGTTCAGGGTTGCTGCCGGCGGTGTTGGGGGCGAGCTCAATTTCGGAACCGCAGAAGCAAGTGATCTGAAACCACCACTGTTCCCCTGTGGTAGATCCCCTGTGGGAGCGAGCTTGCTCGCGATAGCGGTGTGTCAGAAACATAAATGCTGACTGATGCTCCGCCATCGCGAGCAAGCTCGCTCCCACAGTGTTCAGGGTGACGGCTGAGGCTGGCGTACCCCCAACCGACTGATCCACACCGCCGCCAATATCACCGACCCACCGAGCAACAAGCGCCCCAGGTCCTCGTGCTGGTTCCAAATCAGCAGGTTCACCAGCAGCCCCACCGGCACGTGCAGGTTGTTCATCACCGCCAGCGTCCCGCCGTTGACCAGGCAGGCGCCTTTGTTCCACCAGTACAACCCCAGCGCGGTGGAAACCAGGCCGAGGAACACCAGCACGCCCCATTGCAACGGCGCTTCTGGCCAGAAATCAGTCTTGCCGAACAACAGGAATGCCGGCAACGCCACCATCAACGCACCGAGATAGAAATAGCCGAAGCGCCGGTAGTGCGGCAGGTCGCTTGGGTGTCGGGCCACCAGGTGTTTGTAGAGCACCTGCCCGGCCGCGTAGGTGAAGTTGGCCAGTTGCAGCAGCAGGAAGCCCATGAAGAAATCCGGGTTGATCCGGTCGTAGCGAATCACCGCCGCGCCGGCCACGGCCACCAGCGCCGCGATCAACGCCCAGGGATTGAAGCGCCGGTTCAGCGCATCCTCGATCAAGGTCACGTGCAAAGGCGTAAGGATGGTGAACAGCAGCACCTCGGGCACCGTCAATACTCGGAAGCTCAGGTACAGGCAGACGTAGGTCACGCCGAACTGCAAGGCACCGATCAACAGCATGCCGCGCATGAACGACGGCTCCACCTGGCGCCAGCGGGTCAGCGGAATGAACACCAGCCCGGCCAACAGGACCCGTACCAGTACAGCGAAGTAACTGTCGACATGCCCTGCCAGGTACTCGCCGATCAGGCTGAAGGAAAATGCCTGGATCAATGTCACAAAAAGTAGATAGCCCATATCGCCCCTCGTTTCGGATGGCGGCGAAGATAGCGGTTTTTGAGGACTGTAACGAGCAGATAATAGAAACTGGCTAGCCCCGTCGCAGCAGGCAAAAAAAGCAGTACTTCATGATCGAAAGGAAGAGAAACGTTGTGGCGACGTCAAATCGGAACAAGAGCTGTTTTAACCGGTTATCTATAGGCATGCTTACCGCTCTGCTGTCGGCTGGCATTGCCAACAGTTTCGCAGAGGATAAGGAAGTCAAAGAAATGCAGAGTATTCAGTTCCAAAAGGTCATTGATCTGAGCCACATCATCAGCCCGACCATTCCACTGTGGCCTAACGATCCCCCAATGACATTCGATGTGGTGGCTTCGCAGGAAAAAGACGGTTATTACTTGCGGCGCTTTAGCATTGGTGAGCACAGCGCGACTCATATGAACGCTCCAAATAGTTTTCACCCCAATGCCATTGGGATTGATGCCTATGAACCGGCGTCACTGGTACGGCCTGCTGTCGTGATCGATATACGTCCCCTGACTCAAGACAATCCAGATTATGTAATTGGCATCCAGGATATAGAAAAATGGGAACAGACCCATGGACACATTGATCAGGGATCTGTCGTGCTGTTTTATACAGGGTGGCAAGAGCTCTGGAACGATCCTAAGCGCTTTATCAATGAGGATGAGAAAGGTCCTCACTTCCCGGGTGTTGGTGCTGCTGCCACAACGTTTTTGCTTGAAGAACGCCGGATAGCAGGAATCGGTATCGATACACATGGTGCTGATCCGGGCCAAGACACGGTTTATGCCACCAACAGTCAAATCCTGGCTAAAAATGGGATTGTCCTGGAGTGCTTGACCAATCTCGATCAGTTACCCGCGAAAGGCACGACACTGGTCATTGGAGTACTTCGCTTGAAAGAGGGGTCGGGCTCTCCTGTTTCCGTCATGGCATTTGTACCCTGAACTCACCTCAACTTGAAATTTCAGCCACTACCGGAGCACGAGCCTGGCGCTGCTGCCGGTAGTGCTGGATGAAACCAAGGCTCTGCATTCGAACACACAAGGCTTTAGCTCAAGTTTGCCCGCTTCATTTTTTGCAAGACATCTGTGCCCCTCATCAGAAAAAAAAAAGCCCGATCTCGCTAAAGCGTTCAATCGGGCTGATGCACTCAGGAGCAATAAGTGCAAAGGGAGGTTCGATGCGCAAAACGGTTTGAAGGGAAGCGCCAGGTCACTAGACCACCTGGCGATTACCCGAGGATTAACGGATCAGGCGACCTGGGACAATTTGGCGTTGGCCTGATTCAGGCCCTTCTCCTGGAAGTCGCCACCCAGGTTCATGCCTTCGGCATGGATGAAGGTCACGTCGTGGATGCCGATGAAGCCCATGACTTGGCGCAGGTAGGGTTCCTGATGGTCGGTGCTGCCACCGGCGTGAATGCCGCCCCGAGCGGTGAGCACGAAGGCGCGCTTGTCGGCCAGCAGGCCCTGGGGGCCGGTGGGGGTGTATTTGAACGTCACGCCGGCACGCAGCACATGGTCGAGCCACGCCTTCAAAGTGCTGGGAATGGCGAAGTTGTACATCGGCGCTGCCATCACCAGTACGTCGGCAGCCAGCAGCTCATCGGTCAGTTGGTTGGAGCGTTCCAGCGAGGCGTTTTCGATGTCGTTGCGCTGCTCGACAGGCTTCATCCAGCCGCCCAGCAGATTGGCATCCAGGTGTGGCACCGGGTTGATGGCCAGGTCGCGGACGGTGATGTCGTCGGCCGGGTGCGCAGCTTTCCACTGGCTGATGAAGGTCTGGGTCAGTTGACGGGAAACCGAGTCTTGCTGGCGGGCACTGCTTTCGATGATCAGAACGCGGGACATGGCTTGTAGGCTCCATCTGAGAATGTTGTCAGTCGATGGAGTGGAGGTTAAACGTGAGCATATCGATGAAAAAGCGCAAATAACTGCTGTAATGCATCGATATTTTCGTTTATAAGCGGAGCAGGCACGATCACCTGCTCTGTTGCCGGGCTATTTCGGCTGACAGGTCAGCTTGATGCGCAGCTTGATGATGTTGCGGTTGAACTTGGCCGTGGCGTTCTTGAACTTGCCGGCGGCGACTTCGATCTTGCGGGTGCGCGGCGCCTCGGGGCCGTTGTTGAACACCACGGTGCAGGCCGCGTCGGTGCTGCCGTAGTTGTTGACCTGGATAGAGCCGATGTCGGCATCGGTGTCATAGGCGGTGTAGTCGATGCTCAGGCCGTTGAGGTGTTTTTCCACGTCGATCGGATAGGCAAACGCAGTCAGTGGCAGCAAGGCCAGCACCACACAACAGATTTTCTTCATTCGGCAGTCTCCACCAAGGGACCGCCAGCTTAGGACAAGAGGAGCTCATTATGAAAGCGCCCCGCGTGACCCTTGATCAATGGCGAACCTTGCAGGCAGTGGTCGACCACGGCGGTTTCGCCCAGGCCGCCGACGTGCTGCATCGCTCCCAGTCATCCGTGAGCTACACCGTGGCCCGCATGCAGGATCAGCTCGGCGTGCCGTTGCTGCGCATCGATGGACGCAAGGCCGTGTTGACCGAAGCCGGCGGGGTGCTGCTGCGCCGCTCGCGGCAACTGGTGAAACAGGCCAGCCAATTGGAAGACCTGGCCCACCACATGGAGCAGGGCTGGGAAGCGGAAGTGCGCCTGGTGGTCGACGCGGCCTACCCCAACGCCCGCCTCGTTCGCGCCTTGACCGCGTTCATGCCGCAAAGCCGTGGCTGCCGGGTGCGGCTGCGCGAAGAAGTGTTGTCGGGTGTCGAAGAAGTGCTGCTCGAAGGCGTGGCCGACCTGGCCATCAGCGGCTTCAGCATTCCCGGTTACCTGGGGGCGGAGTTGAGCGACGTGGAGTTCATCGCGGTGGCCCATCCCGAGCATGCCCTGCACCGCCTCAATCGCGAACTGAACTTCCAGGACCTGGAAAGCCAGTTGCAAGTGGTCATCCGCGACTCCGGCCGCCAGCAGCCTCGCGACGTCGGCTGGCTCGGTGCCGAACAGCGCTGGACCGTGGGCAGCCTTGCCACCGCCGCGAGTTTTGTCGGCAGCGGCCTGGGCTTCGCCTGGCTGCCCCGGCACATGATCGAACGGGAACTCAAGGAAGGCGTGCTCAAGCGTCTACCCTTGGAACAGGGAGGCAGCCGCAACTCGACCTTCTATCTTTTCTCAAACAAGGAAAAACCCCTTGGGCCGGCCACGCAAATCCTGATCGAATTGCTGCGCACCTTCGACACCGCGCCGCTGGATGCGCCGTTCGCCGCCCCAGAACAAGCCTGATAGGGATTTCGCCGATGGCCTATTTTGCACACGAAGGATGCGACCTGCACTACGAGGAATACGGCCACGGCACGCCTTTGGTGCTGGTCCATGGGCTGGGCTCCAGCACCCGCGACTGGGAAAAGCAGATCCCGGTATTATCCGCCCGCTACCGCCTGATCGTGATGGATGTGCGCGGCCACGGCCGTTCCGACAAACCCCGCGAGCGCTACAGCATCAAAGGTTTCAGCGCCGACCTGAGCGCCCTGATCGATCACCTGGACCTGGGCCCGGTGCATTTGGTGGGCTGGTCCATGGGCGGCATGATCTGTTTCCAATTGGCGGTGGATGAGCCCGAACGGATCAGGAGCCTGTGCATCGTCAACAGCGCGCCGGAGGTCAAGGTCCGCACGCCCGACGATTGCTGGCAATGGTTCAAGCGCTGGAGCCTGATGCGCCTGCTCAGCCTGGAAACCATCGGCAAGGCCCTGGGCGCCAAGCTGTTTCCCAAGCCTGAGCAAACCGAGTTACGCCTGGAAATGGCCCGGCGCTGGGCAAAAAACGACAAACGTGCTTATCTCGCCAGCTTCGATGCAATCGTGGGGTGGGGCGTTCAGGAACGACTTTCACAGGTCGCCTGTCCAACCCTCGTCATCTGCGCCGACCACGACTACACCCCGGTGGCGCTGAAAGAAGCCTATGTAAAGCGGCTGCCCAATGCACACCTGGTGGTCATCGCCGATTCACGGCACGCTACCCCGCTGGATCAACCCGAACGCTTCAACCAAACCCTGCTCGACTTTTTGACCGCAACCGATTCCACCACTCAGGATCTCTGACCCCATGCTGAAAAAAATCGCCCTTGCCGCCGGCACCGTATTGTTTGCCGCCAACCTGATGGCTGCGACTCCCGCCAAGGCACCCCATGTATTGCTGGACACCACCAACGGCCTGATCGAAATCGAACTGGACCCGGTCAAGGCCCCCATCAGTACCAAGAACTTCCTCGAGTATGTGGACAGTGGTTTTTACAACAACACGATTTTCCACCGTGTGATTCCGGGCTTCATGGCCCAGGGCGGCGGCTTCACCGCACAGATGCAACAGAAAGACACCAAGGCACCGATCAAGAACGAAGCCAGCAATGGCCTGCACAACGTTCGCGGCACCTTGTCGATGGCGCGCACGTCCAACCCGGACTCGGCCACCAGCCAGTTCTTCATCAACGTGGCCGACAACGCCTTCCTCGATCCGGGCCGTGACGCCGGCTACGCGGTGTTCGCCAAGGTGGTCAAGGGCATGGACGTGGTTGACATCATCGTCAACTCCCAGACCACCACCAAGCAAGGCATGCAAAACGTGCCGATCGACCCTGTGCTCATCAAGTCGGCCAAGCGCATCGACTGAAGCGGCACACGGCAAGCCTGGGCGGCGCGGCCATCCTGCACCGCCCATTAGCAAAAAGGAGAGCCCCTGCCAGGGCATTTACAGATGGTTTTTCGCCGCTTCGAAACACTGATCGATATCTTCCGCGACGCCCCGAGCTCGGCCCCGCCGAACCGCGTCCTGCCCTTCTACACCTATTACCTGAAACAGGTCTGGCCCAGCTTCGTCGTGCTGCTGGTGGTGGGCCTGATCGGCGCACTGATCGAAGTGGCGCTGTTCAGCTACCTGAGTCGCATCATCGACCTGACCCAGGGCACACCCAATGTGGACTTCTTCAAGATCCACGGCCTGGAGCTGGCCTGGATGGCCGTGGTGGCGCTGGTTTTCCGGCCCATCTTTGTGGCCCTGCATGACCTGCTGGTGCACCAGACCCTGAGCCCCGGCATGACCAGCCTGATCCGCTGGCAGAACCACAGCTATGTGCTCAAGCAGAGCCTGAATTTCTTCCAGAACGATTTCGCCGGGCGCATCGCCCAGCGCATCATGCAGACGGGCAACTCCCTGCGCGACTCGGCGGTCCAGGCGGTGGATGCCCTGTGGCACGTACTGATCTACGCCGTCAGTTCCCTGGTGCTGTTCGCCGAAGCCGACTGGCGCCTGATGATCCCGCTACTGACGTGGATTGCCGCCTACATCGGCGCACTCTGCTATTTCGTGCCACGGGTCAAGGAGCGCTCGGTGGTGTCGTCCGATGCCCGCTCCAAACTCATGGGGCGGATCGTCGACGGCTACACCAACATCACCACCCTGAAGCTGTTCGCCCATACCAATTTCGAACAGCAATACGCCCGCGAAGCCATCCAGGAGCAGACCGAAAAAGCCCAACTGGCCGGCCGGGTGGTGACCAGCATGGACGTGGTCATCACTAGCATGAACGGGCTGCTGATCGTCGGCACCACGGCGCTGGCCTTGTGGCTGTGGACCCAGTCGCTGATCAGCGTGGGCGCCATTGCCCTGGCGACCGGGCTGGTGATCCGCATCGTCAACATGTCCGGCTGGATCATGTGGGTGGTCAACGGCATCTTCGAAAACATCGGCATGGTCCAGGACGGCCTGCAGACCATCGCCCAGCCGGTCAGCGTCACCGACCGCGACCAGGCCAAGCCCCTGGCGGTGGCCCGGGGCGAGGTGCGTTTCGAGCATGTGGATTTCCACTATGGCAAGAAAAGCGGGGTCATCGGCGACCTTAACCTGACCATCAAGCCTGGCGAGAAAATCGGCCTGATCGGCCCGTCCGGCGCGGGTAAATCCACCTTGGTGAACCTGCTGCTGCGTCTCTATGACGTGCAAGGCGGGCGCATCCTCATCGACGGCCAGGACATTGCCGAAGTCGGCCAGGAAAGCCTGCGCGAGCGCATTGGCATGATCACCCAGGACACCTCGCTGCTGCATCGCTCGATTCGCGACAACCTGCTCTACGGCAAACCCGACGCCACCGATGCGCAACTCTGGGAAGCCGTGCACAAGGCCCGGGCCGATGAATTCATCCCATTGCTGTCGGACGCCGAAGGCCGCACCGGCTTCGATGCCCATGTGGGTGAGCGCGGGGTGAAACTGTCCGGCGGCCAGCGCCAGCGCATCGCTATCGCGCGAGTGCTGCTCAAGGACGCGCCGATTCTGATCATGGACGAAGCGACCTCGGCACTGGACTCGGAAGTCGAGGCGGCGATCCAGGAAAGCCTCGAGACCCTGATGCAAGGCAAGACCGTGATCGCCATCGCCCACCGCCTTTCCACCATCGCCCGGATGGACCGGTTGGTGGTGCTGGAAAATGGCCGCATCGCCGAAACCGGCAGCCATGCCGAATTGCTGGCCCACGGCGGGTTGTATGCGCGGCTGTGGCAGCATCAGACGGGTGGGTTCGTGGGGATCGATTGATTCCTACCTGACACAGCTGACCCCGTGGCGAGGGAGCTTGCTCCCGCTGGGGCGCGAAGCGCCCCCCAAATCCGCGCTCCAATGCAATCAATCGGTTGGACAACCAGCCTTGTCGGGGCTGCTGCGCAGCCCAGCGGGAGCAAGCTCCCTCGCCACAGGGTTCGGTGTCAGCCCTGCCGATACGGCAGTGCCGTCCTGGCCTCCTCGGCGTACGCCAACACCCCCTCCTGCTCGCGCACGAGAAAATCCGCCACCGCCGCTTTCAGCCCCGGATGACGCAAGTAATGCCACGAGCGGGTAATCACCGGCTCGAAGCCGCGAATCAATTTGTGCTCACCCTGGGCGCCAGCGTCAAAGCGCTGCAAGCCGTGGGCAATCGCGTAGTCCATGCCTTGGTAGAAACAGGTCTCGAAGTGCAGCCGGTCGAACTCCGCCAGGCAGCCCCAGTAACGGCCATAGAAACTGTCGCCGCCCACCAGGCTGAACGCCATCGCCACCGGCCGTGAACCTTGCTTGGCCAGCACCACGCGAATGGCCTCGGGCATGCGTTCGGCCAACAGGCTGAAGAATGTCCGGGTCAAGTAGGGCGCCTGCCGCCGCACGGCGTAGGTGTTGGCGTAACAGGCGTAGACAAAATCCCATTGGGCCTCGTCCAGTTGCTGGCCTTCGAGCCATTCGAACTCGATCCCCTGCCCCGCCACTTGTTCGCGTTCCTTACGCATCTGCTTGCGCTTGCGGGAACTGAGGGCATCGAGAAAATCCTGGAAGTCGCGATAACCGCGATTTTGCCAGTGATACTGGCAGCCGATCCGCTGCAGCCAGCCTTCTTGCCCGGCAAGTGCCGCGTCGGTGAAGGCATCGGTGAAGTTGATGTGGGCACTGGAAAGCCCTTCGATTTCCAGGTATCCGGGCACGCTGCCCAGCAACGCCAGACCGTCCTCCACCCGTGCCGCCAACAGTCGTGGCCCACTGACCGGGCTGAACGGTACCGCCGTCAACAGCTTCGGGTAATAGTCGATGCCGGCGCGGGCGCAAGCGTCGGCCCAGCCGTGGTCGAACACGTATTCACCGTAGGAATGCCATTTGCGGTAACTGGGCAGAGCCGCCAGCAGACGACCGTCTTCAATGTGCAACAAGTGCTCGGCTTGCCACCCGGATTGCGGACCCAGGCTGGCGCTGTCTTCCAAGGTGCTGAGGAAGGCGTGGCGCAGGAAAGGCTGGTTGGCGGGCACCAACGCGTCCCACTCGTGTGGGGCGATGGCGGACAGGCTGTTCAAGACGTGAAGCGGCATGCGGTTCCTCGAAAAGCCGGACGATGGATGTAGCGAGTATCGCCGATCTAGGCCGCGTGGGACGAGGAACAGATTAGTTTTTTGTGGCCTTGAACCAATCCGAAAATGGATATCGACAGCACGGCTTGTCTTTTACAGCTCAAGAAGTCACCTCATCATTAGGAATCAATACCACGAATTTTTTTCATTTCATCCTCTCCGAGCTGCAACCTCTCAAAATATCTTATCCGTTCTTCCAAGCTTTGCGTTGCGATGCCTTTCTTAAAAGCCTCTGATATTATTTTAAAATCTCTTTTACTAGTCTTGGTAATACCAGGGTTACCTAAACGTTCTTGCGCGGCTTTTAGATCACTAGCAGCCGAATCCAACACTTTCCGACTAAGAGAATGTGCCATTGGCGGAATCTTAACTTGCGGTGCACCGCCAGTTGACAAAAGAACATAATCCTTTTGCTGACGAGCAAAATCAATTTCATAAAACATCCTTCTTCGCACGAGATGCTTGATATCCTCAGGCGTTATGTTGTCCATAAATACCAGCCCAGTTTCTCCCGGCTTAGTTCTTAAAAAACTCGATGGTAAACCTTCAGTGCTAGGTAGAGCCTTAGGTGATTGAGGTATAACAGAAAAGCCCCTAACCCTAAACATCGGTTTTAGAAAAAAATGCCCCGTCGGATCCACATTATTAATCGGATCCCCCGCACAATACATGTAGGCATTCAACCCGCCCTTGCCAAACGGGCTCTGATTGTCCGGGCTGTGAAACCTCATCAACAACGGGTTAAAGACCCGGTAGCCATTGCCCAGCACATACCAACCGGTTTGCGTTTCGCGCCGCTCACCGTTGTAGCCCAAATGACTGTTCACGGGGCTGCCCGCTACCCGATGGCCGTACGGTGAATAAGCAATACCCCTGATCACCTCCTGGCTGACCTCGCAGAGCACGCTGTTCTTGTCATTGCCCGCCAGCAGCAGGGACTGAATGCCAGCACCCGACCGATGTTCGGCGAGAACTACGCCTCCGGCCCGAACGAAGGAACTGCTGGCAGCTCCCTGAACCTCGGTTGCCAGCTCATCGTTTCGGTAAAACCGTTGTTCTCTACCGGCAGACGTAGCGCGGCCAATCAAGGTATCCAGTGCGTCATAGTGAAACACCGTAGCCGTTGCGCCGGGCGAAGCGCCTGAGTTAGCGATGGGTTCATTGAACACGGGAGGCTCTGCTTTATTTGAACCAGCCATGTGAACTCTCCAGATGAGCCATTGTGACTGGCCGAAGTAAGCACTCTTTCTGGATGCGGCGAAACTGTCAGGGTTGACAGGTGGTTGCTCGTACAGTGCATTCAGGAAATTCGTTAAAAAAAACCCCGCCAGGGGCGGGGTCGAAAGGAGCTTTAACGGATGAAAGTGCAGCGGTGTATCAAGTCAGCGCGATTCAGAACACGTACTGGGCACGAACCACGAAACCGTCGCCATCGTCATCGCCATTGGCGTTGGTGACTTTGTCGGTCTTGGCCTTGACATAGGCACCGGTGATTTTCACCGCTTCGTTGGCGTACCAGTTCACGCCCAGGTTGTGTACCTTGGCTTCGGCATCGCCCACTTCACGGGTCGCCGAGGCAGTGGTGATGTTGTCGTCTTCGACGGTCATGCTGTCGAAGCGGTAGAACACTTCCCAGGCGCCGATGGATTTGTTCTGAGGCTTGATCGCGTCAAACTTGCCGACCTTATAACCACGGGACTCACCGGTGATGGTGTAGGCACCCTGGACGTAGAAGCCGTGGCCTTTGAGGTCTTCGAAGGCGTCGCTGTCAGCCTTGGTCTTGCGGGAGATGTATTCACCCTGGATCGACGCTGGCCCCATGGCGAAAGCGGCTTCCAGGCCGAAGGCGGTGTCAGTGTCGTACGAGCCGGCCGGCGAGTTGTTGGCGCCGCCCAGGACCGGACGGTTGCCGTTAGGACCGGCATCGTTGCCGCCGAGGGTTTCAACGCCACGCATGCCCAGGCGGGAGCGATAACGTGCATCGAACGCGGTGTCCGACACGTCACGGGAGGCTACGTTCAGACCGAAGTGCAGCACGTTGCCAGCTTCGTGCATCGGAGCGAAGACGAAGCGACCGTTGACTTGCTTGACGCTGTCGCCGTCGGTGTCGTCGGTGTCCTTGCTGAACACACCGGCCGAAGCATAGAACGAATCGGCGAAGGTGCTGGAGGCCTGGATGCCCAGGCCGTTCTGGTGGCTGTTGGTCCAGTCGATCAGGTCGTAGGCAGCGTTACGCTCAGGCGCGGTCACCCACTTGGAGCTGGTGGCTTTTTCCAGGCCGAAGTCGGGGTCGAAGCGACCGACCTTGATCGACACCGGCTTGAAGCCGTTGTAGGCCAGGGACGCTTCGTCGAAGTAGCCGTTATCGGAGTCGCCACTGTTGTGGGACATGTCGTAGTTGATGGTGTAGGCCCAATCCGTGTACAGCACGCCGGACAGTTCCAGGAACGCGCGGCGGATGTAAGCGGCATCGGCCGAGTTGCCGTTGTCGGTGTAGATGCCATCGAACTGGCTGTAGTCAGCCTGCAAACGACCGCCGAGCTTGAAGCTGAACTCTTTGTCAGTGGTAGCGACCTCGAGGCCGCCCTTGGTTTTGACCACGATATCGGCGCCATCGGTGGTGACGGTGCCGGCGAAAGCCTGGGCGGTTACTGCCATTGCCAGTGCGCTGGCGGCAACACCTGCGAAGTGCTTACGGATCATCGAAGAATTCCCCTGTTGGTAGTCTATGCGTTAGAAAACACGCGGAACTGGGCCCGCTGGTGTTGGGAGGGGATGTTGGCGACCGGTTGTGTCAGGCGAGTTGCTATCACATAAAGATTTTATGACAACGGAACTTTTTACTTCGAATGGGAATAACCAGCACAATGGCAAGCCCCTTGTGGGAGCGAGCTTGCTCGCGATAGCGGTATGTCAGTGACAGATTTGATGCCTGATGCGCCGCCATCGCGAGCAAGCTCGCTCCCACATTGGGGGTGATGTCTCAGGTATTAGCGGAGGTTTTTGCGACGCTCGGCGGCGAGTTTCTCGGCGAGGTTATCCAAGTCGGGAATGGGGGCTTCAGGAAGCTTTTTGAGGGTCGCCTGCATCAGGCGCATCTGACGGATGAAGCGTCGGCAATTGGGGCAGAACATCAAGTGATGACGCACCATCAGGCGCTCGCGAAAGCTCAGTTGTCCATCGAGATAATCGCTGGAGCGCGCCACTTGTTCCTTGCAGGTCAGCATTCGCCGGTTTCCTCGAAATGTTCTACGGTCGCGAAGACCTTAAGCCGAGCGCGATGCAACAGCACGCGTACATTGGAGAGCGAAATACCCAGCAGATTACAGATCTCGTCCAACTCCAGGTCTTGCTGTTCCCGCAGGGTCAATACACTGCCTTGCAGCTCCGACAGGCTGAGCAACGTGTGCACCAGGCAATCACGCAACTCACTCATCGTGAGCAACGCTTCGGGCGTGTCCTGGTGCCAGGCGAACGGCGCCAGCAGCCAATGGCCGTCCGCGGCGAAACGGTCATCGCCGAGGGTACCGTGGGGGGCCGGAAGGTCATCGAGCAGCACTTCCCGACGGTTCTGCTTGTAGCGCCCCTTGGCGGCGTTGGCGGTGATGGTCAGCAGCCAGGTCTTGAGACTGGAACGCCCCTGGAAACCATTGAGATTGCGCACCACCGACAGCCAGGCGTCCTGCACCACTTCATCGGCATGACGACTGCCGACGATGGCATAGGCCACGGCACGCATCGGGCTCTGGTAGGCGCTGACCAGCTCCCTGTAGGCCTGCTGCTCACCGGCCAGGAGGCGTTGGAGCAGGAGGGTGTCGTCGGTGACCGTCATTCAAACCCCATTACCTTGCAAGACTGACGATGTTTTTGTGGCGAGGGGATTTATCCCCGCTGGGTTGCGAAGCGACCCTGATATCTGCCATTGCGGTGCAGCAGGATGTATTCATTGCCTGCTTTGGGGCTGCTACGCAGCCCAGCGGGGATAAATCCCCTCGCCACAATACATCCCATTGCCAGTCATCAATGCTTACGCAAAATCACACTGCCAATCGAATACCCGGCACCGAAGGAACTGAGGACGGCGACCGAGCCGCTGGGCAGGTCATCCTGGTATTTGTGGAACGCGATCACCGAACCGGCCGAACTGGTGTTGGCGTAGCGGTCGAGAATGACAGGGGCTTCCGCTTCGGTGGCTTCGCGTCCCAGCAGTTTGCGCACGATCAGGTGGTTCATGCTCAAGTTGGCCTGGTGCAGCCAGAAGCGTTTCACGTCGCCAACGTTCAGCTGGTTTTCTTCCAGGTGGGCACCGATCAGTTCGGCCACCATCGGGCAGACGTCGCGGAACACCTTGCGGCCTTCCTGGACGAACAGCTTGTCACGGCTGCCGATGCCCTCTTCCGCGGCGCGATTGAGGAAACCGAAGTTGTTGCGGATGTTGTTGGAGAACTTGGTAAGCAACTTGGTGCTGACCACGTCGAACTGGTACGGCGAGGTCGCCAGGTCCGCCCGCTCGATGATCACGGCAGTGGCCGCGTCGCCGAAGATGAAGTGGCTGTCGCGGTCGCGGAAGTTCAAGTGACCGGTGCAGACTTCCGGGTTGACCATCAGGATCGCCCGGGCCTGACCCAGTTGCACACTGTTGGCCGCGGCCTGGATACCGAAGGTCGCCGAGGAACAGGCCACGTTCATGTCGAAACCGAAACCTTCGATGCCCAAGGCTTCCTGGACTTCGATGGCGATGGCCGGGTAGGCACGCTGCAGATTGGAACAGGCGACGATGACCCCGTCGATGTCGGCGGCCGTGCGGCCGGCGCGCTCCAGGGCTTGTTTCGCAGCGCCGACGGCCATTTCGCAGAGCACCGACCACTCGTCGTTGGAGCGCTCGGGCAGGCGTGGGGTCATGCGGTGCGGATCGAGAATGCCATCCTTGTCCATGACAAAGCGGCTCTTGATGCCCGAGGCCTTTTCGATGAACGCGGCGTTGGACTCGGTCAATGCCTCGACTTCACCCCGCTCGATGGCATCGGCGTTGTCGGCGTTGAATTGCGCGACATAGGTGTTGAAAGATTGCACCAGCTCTTCGTTGGAAATGCTGTTGGCCGGGGTGTACAGGCCGGTGCCGCTGATGACGACATTATGCATGGGTCGTGTCTCTGATCTGTTCAGGCAGAAAGTATTGGCACCGACGTACCAATACACAAAGGGACTTTTCCCATCCGGGGAAGCAGCCCTGGCATCGCTTTATTCCGGATCCGCCCGTGGCATTGAAGCTCAAAACCACGGAACCGGCATTTATAGGCGCGAAGTTTGCCATAAACGCTGGCGTTTGGCCCATTCTCCCTCACTTACAACACAAAACCCTGTGGGAGCGGGCTTGCTCGCGAAAGCGGTGGATCAGCTTGCATCAATGTTGAATGTGCAATTGCATTCGCGAGCAAGCCCGCTCCCACAGGGGGTATGAGTATCATCTGACTTCTGCGATCAACCTTCCACCACGCTCCACTGCTTGCCCAGGCGCTTGTCGGAAATCGGCACTTTGGTACCCAGTTGCTGGGCGAACAGCGACACCCGGTATTCCTCCAGCCACCAGCGGTACAACTCCAGTTGCGGGTCGCGCTTGCCTTCCTGGGCGTGTTTGCTGGCGCGGGCCTGGTATTGGGCCCAGAGGTTCGACAGCTCGCCGCTCCAGACCCGGTCTTTCTGCACCTGGCTGCCCAGCTTCTCGAAGCGTTGCTCGATGGCCTTGAGGTAGCGCGGCAGCTCCTTGAGCCACTGATGCGGTGTTTCCCGCACGAAGCCCGGGTACACCAGGTGACTGAGTTGCTGCTTGATGTCGTTCAACGCCACGGCCTGGGCCAGGTCGATCTTGCCCTTGAAACGTTTTTGCAGGCCATGCCAGAGCTTGAGGATGTCCAGGGTCAGCTTCGCCAGGCGTTCGGCGTGTTCGGTCCAGCCGCCGCGCTTGCGCTCGGCCAGGGCAGCCAGGGCGGCGCCGTCGCGGGGCAGGCTCGCTTCACCTTCGAGCACACAGCTGTCGAGGCTGGCGAGCAGGATGTCTTCCACCAGGCCGTCGATGCGGCCCAAGTCGCGGTACAGCAGGCCCAACTCCGTCAACCCCGGCAGCTTGCCACGCAGGAACTTGGCCGATTCGGCCAATTGCTGCATGAGCAAGCGTTGCAAGGCACGGCGATGCTGGAATTCGGCTTCGGCCGGAGTCGGGAAACGCCCTTCCTTGACCACGCCGCCCTCTTCCACCAGCGCCGGATAGACCGTCATCGACAGCCCGGCGATCTTCTGCTGGGTTTTCTCGGCCACCGGCGCGAAGACCTTCGCCTCCACCGGTGCCTGGCTTTTTGCCGTTTGCGGCACGGCCAAGGCCGCCTGGCTGGCCTCGGCAAAGCGTGCTGTCAGCTCGGCCAGGTCGCGGCCCTCACCGAGGAACTTGCCTTGGCCGTCGACGATTTCCAGGTTCATGCGCAGATGGCTTTCCACCTGCTGGGCCGCTTCCGCCCAAGCTTCGTCGCTGACCCGCGCACCGGTCATGCGCAGCAGCTCACGGCCCAGGGACTGCGGCAACGAGCCCTCGGCGAAGGTGATGCGTTGCAGCGCCGCCTTGACGAAGTCCGGCACCGGCACGAAGTTCTTGCGCAGTGCCTTGGGCAGGTTGCGCACCAGGGCGATGCACTTGGCCTCGATCATCCCCGGTACCAGCCATTCCAGGCGTTCCGGCGGCAGCATCGGCAACAACGGCGCCGGCACACGCAAGGTCACGCCGTCGCGGGGATGGTTGGGCTCGAAGTGGTAGCTCAGCGGCAAGGTCAGGTCGCCGACACGCAAGGTGTCGGGGTACTGGGTGGCGGTGACCTCGCTGGCCTCGCGGGCCAACACGTCTTCCTCGCGCATGATCAGCAATTGCGGGTCTTTCTGGCTGTTGATCCGGTACCAGCTGTCGAACGTCGCGGTCTGGTGGATCTCCGCCGGCAAACGTGCATCGTAGAACGCGAACAGGGTTTCCTCGTCCGCCAGGATGTCGCGGCGGCGGGCCTTGGCTTCCAGTTCGTCGAGTTGCTCCAGCAAGCGGGTATTGGCGCCCAGGCACTTGGCCTTGGACTGGATCTCGCCGCGCACCAGCGCCTCGCGGATGAACAGCTCACGGGACACCACCGGGTCCACCGGTCCGTAGTGCACCGGCCGCCGACCGACGACGATCAGCCCGAACAGGGTGATCTGCTCATAGGCCACCACTTGCCCGCGCTTCTTCTCCCAATGGGGTTCGAAGTGGTTTTTCTTGATCAGGTGCCCGGCCAGCGGTTCGATCCAGTCCGGCTCGATCTTGGCCACCATGCGCGCGTACAACTTGGTGGTTTCCACCAACTCGGCAGTCATCAGCCACTGCGGGCGCTTCTTGCCCAGGCCTGACGAGGGGTGGACCCAGAACCGCCGCTGGCGAGCACCGAGGTAATCACCCTCTTCGGTTTTCTGGCCGATCTGACTGAGCAAGCCCGAGAGCACCGCTTTGTGCAGTTTCGGGTAGTCGGCCGGGTCTTTGTTGAGGCTCAACTGCATATCGCGGCAGATCAAGCTCAACTGGCGATGGGAATCACGCCACTCGCGCAGGCGCAGGTAGTTGAGGAAATTCTTGCGACACCAGTTGCGCAGCGGGCTGGCGGTCAGGGCCTGGCGCTGCTCCTCGAAACCGCGCCACAGGTTGACCAACCCGGCGAAGTCCGAATCCGGGTCCTTCCACTGGGCGTGGGCCTGGTCGGCCGCCTGCTGACGCTCCGGCGGACGCTCGCGCGGGTCCTGGATCGACATGGCGCTGGCGACGATCAGCACTTCCTGCAAGCTGCCCAGCTTCGCCGCTTCCAGCAGCATGCGGCCCATGCGCGGGTCCACCGGCAGGCGCGCCAACTGCCGACCGAGCGGGGTCAGCTGACTGTTGCGATCCACCGCCGAGAGTTCTTGCAGCAGGTTGAAACCGTCGCTGATGGCTTTGCCATCCGGCGGCTCGATGAACGGGAAATCGGTGATCTCGCCGAGGCGCAGGTGCAGCATCTGCAGGATCACCGCCGCCAGGTTGGTGCGCAGGATCTCGGGATCGGTGAACTCCGGCCGCCCAAGAAAATCTTCCTCGCTGTACAACCGCACGCAAATCCCCGGCTCGACCCGCCCGCAGCGCCCCTTGCGCTGGTTGGCGCTGGCCTGGGAAATGGCCTCGATGGGCAAGCGCTGGACCTTGGCCCGGTAGCTGTAGCGGCTGATGCGCGCGGTACCGCTGTCGATCACGTAGCGGATACCCGGCACGGTCAGCGAGGTTTCGGCGACGTTGGTCGCCAGCACCACACGACGGCCCGGGTGGGACTGGAAGATCCGTTGCTGCTCAGCCGGTGACAGCCGCGCATACAGCGGCAGGATCTCGGTGTGCTTGAGCTGGGCCTTGCGCAGCATCTCCGCCGCGTCGCGAATCTCCCGCTCACCCGGCAGGAACACCAGCACATCCCCAGGGCTGCGGCGCTCGCTGCGCTCATAGGCGGCGATTTCATCGAGGGTGGCGAGGATCGCCTGGTCAACGGTCAAGTCGTCCTCGACCCGGTTGCCCTCCTCGTCCTGCTCCAGGGTCAGCGGGCGATACCAGGTTTCCACCGGGAAGGTGCGGCCCGAGACTTCAACGATCGGTGCGTCGTCGAAATGCTTGGAAAAGCGCTCCAGGTCGATGGTCGCCGAGGTGATGATGACTTTCAGGTCCGGGCGGCGCGGCAGCAGGGTCTTGAGGTAGCCCAGCAGGAAATCGATGTTCAGGCTGCGTTCGTGGGCTTCGTCGACGATGATCGTGTCGTAGCGCTCGAGGTAGCGGTCGTTCTGGGTCTCGGCCAGCAGGATGCCGTCGGTCATCAGTTTGATCAGGGTGTTGGCGTCGCTCTGGTCCTCGAAGCGCACCTGATAACCCACCAGCGCCCCCAACGGCGTGGCCAGTTCTTCGGCGACACGGCTTGCGACGCTGCGGGCGGCGATCCGGCGCGGTTGGGTGTGGCCGATCAAACCGTGCTGGCCGCGACCGATTTCCAGGCAGATCTTGGGCAACTGCGTGGTTTTGCCCGAGCCAGTCTCGCCGGCGATGATCAGCACTTGGTGCTTGAGCAGCGCCTGCTTGATTTCGTCACGCTTGGCGGCGATCGGCAGATTGTCGTCATAGCGGATCACCGGCAGGCTCGCCTTGCGCGCCAGCACCTGGTCGCACGACGCCTGCATGCGCGTCACCCACTGGGCCAGCTTGGCCTCGTCGGGCTTCTTGCGCAGCTCGAGCAACTGGCGCCGCAACCGGTGACGGTCGGCGAGCATGGCGTGGTCGAGGTTTTTCAGCAGCTTGTCGATAGCAGGGGCTTGGTCAGTCATCAGGTACGCAAGGGTCGTCGATTTATGCAGGGGCGGATTGTCGCAGATTTGCGGCCATTGCGCCGAACACGCGAAGCAGCCCACCGCCATACCCTTGTGGGAGCGAGCTTGCTCGCGATGGCAGTGGTTCAGCCTGCATGGATGTTGACTGATACACCGCTATCGCGAGCAAGCTCGCTCCCACAGGGGGATGTGCGTCAAGGCTGCTTTTGTGGCAAGCCACAGGAGGTCTTCATTTGCCTGCCGGGTTATTCGTTGTCCAGGTCTTTACGCCGATACGGGAACACGTCGATCACCTTCCCCGCCCGGATCGCCTCTTGCAGGCTTTTCCAGTAGTCGGCGTTGTACAGCTCGCCGTGCAACTGGTCGAACAGCTTGCGCTGCCCGGCGTCGGCGAACAGGAACGGTGGGAATTCTTCGGGGAACACGTCCAGCGGTCCGATGGAATACCAGGGCTCGGAAGCCATTTCGTCTTCCGGGGTACGGGGCTCGGGGATATGGCGGAAATTGGCTTCGGTGAGGAAACAGATTTCATCGTAGTCGTAGAACACCACACGACCGTGGCGGGTCACGCCGAAGTTCTTGAGCAGCATGTCGCCGGGGAAGATATTGGCCGCCGCCAGTTGCTTGATCGCCAGACCGTAGTCTTCCAGCGCCTCGCGCACCTGGTCCGGGTTGGCGTTTTCCAGGTAGAGATTCAGGGGCGTCATCCGGCGTTCGGTCCAGCAGTGCCGGATCAGCACCGTCTCGCCTTCCACCGACACCGTGGACGGCGCCACTTCCAACAGTTCCTCCAGACAGGCTGGCTCGAACTTGCTCAGGGGAAAGCGGAAATCGGCGAACTCCTGGGTATCGGCCATCCGCCCGACCCGGTCGACGCTTTTCACCAGGCGGTACTTCTCGATCACCGTGGCACGGTCGACGTTTTTCGACGGCGAGAAGCGGTCCTTGATGATCTTGAACACCGTGTTGAAGCCCGGCAGGGTGAATACACTCATGACCATGCCGCGCACGCCGGGGGCCATGATGAACTGGTCGTCGGTATTCGCCAGGTGGTTGATCAGCGCCCGGTAGAACTCGGACTTGCCGTGCTTGTAGAAACCGATGGAGGTGTACAACTCGGCGATGTGCTTGCCCGGCAGGATGCGCTTGAGAAAGCCGATGAATTCCGCCGGCACCGGCACGTCCACCATGAAGTACGAGCGGGTGAACGAGAAGATGATCGACACCTGCGCCTCGTCGGTGATCAGCGCATCGATCTGGATACCCCGGCCCTCGCGGTGCAGCAGCGGGATCACCAGCGGCCATTGGTCGTCGCGGGTAAAGATCCGGCCCACCAGGTAGGCGCCCTTGTTGCGGTAGAGCACCGAGGAAAACAACTCCACCGTCAGTTCCGGGTCCTTGCAGACCCAGTCCGGCAGGTTCTCCCGAAGCTGGGCTTCGAGGCGCTGCAGGTCGCCTGGCAAGTCGCCGTAGTCTTCGCTGAACCGGTAATCGGCGAACACGCTCGCCAGCATCCGATCCAACTGCCCCTGGGGTTTGTAGGTGCGGGTCTGGGCAGCGCGGGCGCGGCGCAGGCTGGGTCGGGTGGTGTGGATGAACATGGTGCCGTCGCTGATCAGGTCATGACTGAACAGCCCGCAGAAGATCGAGTTGTACCAGGTTTCCGACAGCTCATCGTCGAAACGCAGGTCGATCAGGCTGATGTAGGCGCTTTTGACCAGTGGCCAGCAGCCCACGTCCATCAGTGTTTCGTCATCGAAGGCCTTGTGCAGCCTGGCGACGGTTTCGAAGACTTTTTCTTCATACAAATTGATCCGCGCCGCCGACGCCGCTTGGGCCTCCAGCCACCGTGCCTGCTCGAACCGGGCGCGAGCGCCGTCGGTGATCTGCCGGAAATGCTCACGATAATCGTCGAAGCCGTCGAGGATCGAACGGGCGATTTCGAGGGCGGGCCATGGCTGCGTCATAGGGTAAACCTCGGCGGGTCATGCTTGTTATTGGCGACTGAGCTTAGAGGCCAATCACGCGCCAACGCAACCATTGCCATCGCTATGCAGGGCGGCGACACTTGCCACCCCATCAAGGAAGGAGTGGCTCGTGAACCTCGTCGATATCCTGCGTTTACTGTCATTGGCCGCCATCTGGGGGGCCAGCTTCCTGTTCATGCGCATCATCGCTCCCGTCATTGGCACCCTCCCCACTGCATTCTTTCGCGTGTCCATCGCCTTCGTCGGGCTGCTGGCGATCCTGGCCCTGATGCGCGTCGACTGGAATTTTCGCGGCAAACTCAAAGTCGTGATGGTGCTGGGCCTGATCAACTCGGGTATTCCGGCCACGTTTTATTCGCTGGCGGCCCAGGTGCTGCCAGCCGGTTACTCGGCGATTTTCAATGCCACCACGCCATTGATGGGGGTGTTGATCGGCGGCTTGTTCTTCAGCGAACAACTGACCCTGGCCAAGGTCAGCGGTGTCTTCCTGGGGCTGCTCGGCGTTGGCATCCTGACCCGCGCCGGCCCGGTGGCCTTCGACCTGCAATTGCTGATGGGCGCCCTCGCCTGCCTGCTGGCCACGACCTGCTACGGCTTTGCCGGTTTCCTCACCCGGCGCTGGCTCGATCACCAAGGAGGCCTGGACAGCCGCCTCTCGGCCCTGGGCAGCATGTTCGGTGCCACGGTGTTCTTGCTGCCGCTGTTTGGTTACAGCGTCATCAGCCAACCGCCGGCCAGCTGGGGTGGCTGGAGCGTCTGGTTGTCACTGCTGGGCCTGGGCCTGGTGTGCACCGCCCTGGCGTACATTCTTTACTTCCGCTTGCTCAGTTCCATCGGCCCGGTCAAATCCATGACCGTAACGTTCCTGATCCCGCCGTTCGGCGTGTTGTGGGGGGCGTTGCTGCTGGATGAGCCGTTGGGGATGGCGCATTTGTATGGCGGGGTGTTGATTGCGGCGGCGTTGTGGTTGGTGTTGAAGCCTGGGGTGGTGAAACCGGCTGAAGCGCCTGCCCGGTAGTTCATCGGTGTGGCTGAATGGGCCATCGCGAGCAAGCTCGCTCCCACAGAGGGCTGCGCATAACCCTGTGGGAGCGAGCTCGCTCGCGATGGCGGTGGTACAACCAGCGAATAGCTAAGGGCTAACGGCTTTTACGAAACACAAACACCAACCCCACGATGATCAGCGCCATCCCCAGCCAGCTCAACAACGCCAGCCGGTTGCCGAACACCAGGTAGTCCATGATCGCCGTCACCGCCGGCACCAGGTAGAACAGGCTGGTGACATTGACCAGGTTGCCACGGGCAATCAAACGGTACAGCAGCAACGTCGCCAGCACCGACACCACCAACCCCATCCACAACACCGGCACGAAGAACCCCGTGCTGTATTCGAAGTGAAACGGCTGGAACGGCACGAGCACCGCGCACAACACCAACCCGGCCAGGTACTGCACCGGCAGCGTGCCCAGTGGGTTATCGGTGATGCGCTTCTGCATGATGGAACCGGCCGTCATGCTCACCAGTGCCAGCAACCCGCACACCATCCCCGCCAGGGACATGCCGGCCAGGCCGATGCCCTGGTACACCACCATGACCAACCCGACCAAGCCCAGCACCAGGCCGAACATCCGCGACCAGGAACGCTGACGTTCCATGAGCACCACGGTCAGGATCGGCTGCACACCCATCAGGGTGGCCATGACCCCGGGCGTGACACTCATTTGCAGCGCCAGCAGATAAAAAATCTGATAGGCGCCCAGCAGCACCAAGCCGGTGGTCACCGCGTACAGCATCGGCTTGCCGGTCTTGGGCAACTTGAACTTGAGCATGGGTATCAACAGCACCAACGCGAACAGTGCGATGGCAAAACGGATCAGCAGAAAGGCGAAAGGGGAAGCGTGGGCCAGGCCCAGCTTGGAAAAGATCGCCCCGCTGCTCCACAGCAAAACGAACAGGCTCGTGGAAGCCGCCGCCAATAAGGCGTTTTTGGAAAGGGAAAACATGGATACCACCTGTAGTCAGGCAAAAAGCCAACTCAGCCGAAGCTGAAGTCCAGTAGTTTTTTTCAGGCGGGCGCAGGGGATGGCAACCGTTGCCGATCAGCCCTGAATGCCAACACCCGGCGGTGATACGACGGCGTACACCGATGAGCTACTGACAGGTGGGGGGTATTGACCGATCTGCGCAGGCTGCTGATTCCCACACGGCACGACGCCAGCGTTGAACGCTGGAACCACGACCGCGATGACAGGGGATACAGGCATGAGCCGATCTCTTGAAGGGTGGGTTCGAAAACCGAAGAGCGCTGACTATAACCAGCGCTCGATGGACTACGCAATGTTTAAACGAACAACCAATAGCCAAGCGCCGTCAGCACCGCCACCGCCAACACCGGCCGCATCACCCGGTAGGCCTTGGGATACTTGCGTTTGAACTGCTTGACCCGGCCACTGATGCCGTCACTGAACGACTTGCTCCAGGCATAGGCCCGGTTGATGCCGCCGACGTGTTCATCCTCCAGGTTCTGCGGCGCGGTGGCGCGGCCGAGAAACGCGCTGATGCTACGGTTGAGGCGGGTCATCAGCCGGCTTTTCAGGGGCCGCTCGACATCGCAGAACAGGATTACGCGGGTCTGTGGGGTTTCGTTCTTGACCCAGTGCACATAGGTTTCATCGAACATGACGTCTTCGCCGTCGCGCCAGGCATAGATCTGACCGTCGACGAAGATCCGGCAGTCATCGGAATTGGGCGTGGACAGCCCCAGGTGATAACGCAACGAACCGGCAAAGGGGTCTCGATGTGGATTCAGATGACTGCCACCGGGCAGCAGGGCAAACATCGCACCGCGCACGTTCGGGATCTGGTTGACCAGCTCGACGGTGCGCGGACACAGCATCTCCGCCGACGGTAGCGGTTTGTCGTACCACTTGAGGTAGAAGCGCTTCCACCCCTTCTTGAAGAACGAGCCGAAACCGGCGTCGTTGTTCTTCTCGGCGGCACGAATGTAGCCCTCGTCGAACAGGTGCATGGCCTCGTCGCGAATGACTTGCCAGTTGTCCTTGAGCACATCCAGTTCGGGAAATTTGCTGCGATCCAGGTACGGCTTCGAAGGCACGCCGGAGAACAGGTACATCAAGGTGTTATAGGGGGCGAACAGCGCCGAGTGATTGACGAATTGCCGCAATACCGGCAAACGCGCCTTGCCACGCAAATGCACATAAAGCGTACTGCCCAAAAACAACAGCAACAGCGAGGCCTTGGCGACAAACGAAACGGTCATTTTACAACTCCTTGTCCAAAACAACTGACGCGACGCCTACTGCCCGACGTAGCCGAGGGCCATGTTAACCACTCCAGGCCCGGGTAAAAACCGTCTGACGCAACATTCTCTGTTGAGTGAAACGCAATAAACACTTTCTAACATGCGTCGCCTGAACCTTGGCTGACGCATCGAACAATCATTCAACCTACGATGGCGAGGGCTTTTGTGGCGAAGGAGCTTGCTCCGTCGCCACAAAAGCGTCTCGCTACACCTATGAATTCACGGTTACTGCTGAGTCTCCTGCTCGGTAAACAAATCACTGAACAACATGCTCGACAAGTACCGCTCGCCCGAATCCGGCAGGATCACGACGATGGTCTTGCCCTGCATTTCCGGTTTTTCCGCCAGGCGCACAGCCACGGCCATCGCCGCCCCGCAGGAAATGCCGCAGAGGATGCCCTCCTCCTGCATCAAGCGCAGGGCCATGGCCTTGGACTCGTCGTCAGTGACCCGCTCGACCAGGTCGACGATCGACAGGTCGAGGTTCTTCGGCACGAACCCGGCACCGATTCCCTGGATCTTGTGGGGGCTGGGCTTGATCTCATGGCCCGCCATCGCCTGGGTGATCACTGGCGAAACCTCAGGTTCGACCGCTACCGACAAGATCGGTTTGCCGCAAGTGTTCTTGATATACCGCGAAACCCCGGTGATGGTTCCGCCGGTGCCCACGCCCGCCACCAGCACGTCCACCGCGCCGTCAGTGTCGTTCCAGATTTCCGGGCCGGTGGTTTTTTCGTGGATCGCCGGGTTCGCCGGGTTATCGAACTGCTGCGGCATGAAGTATTTGGAAGGGTCGCTGGCCAGGATCTCGGCGGCCTTCTCGATGGCCCCCTTCATGCCCTTCGCCGGCTCGGTGAGCACCAGCTCCGCCCCCAGAGCCTTGAGCACCTTGCGGCGCTCTATGCTCATGGAGGCCGGCATGGTCAGCATCAGTTTGTAGCCACGGGCGGCGGCCACGAACGCCAGGCCGATTCCGGTGTTGCCCGAGGTCGGTTCGACGATGGTCATGCCCGGCTTGAGTTTGCCCGAGCTTTCAGCGTCCCAGATCATGTTCGCGCCGATCCGGCACTTGACCGAATACCCTGGGTTGCGCCCCTCGATCTTGGCCAGGATGGTCACACCGCGCGGCGCGATGCGGTTGATCTGTACCAGTGGCGTATTGCCGATGGAATGGGCGTTGTCAGCGAATATACGGCTCATGGCTGGGTCCTTGATGCGGCGAGAATTTAAGCCTTTAAAGGTATGCCTGTTGCCCACAGGCGTCCAGTTGCACCGAACGTTCCCGTGGTTGCGACAGTCAATGGCATTAGGAGGCGCTCCCCCAACAAACGCTGGAGACTGACTGACATGAAGCGTCGATATCGCTGGCCACTGTGGGTGTTCGCCACCCTCGTCGCGGTGCTGGTGGCCCTGCACTTCGCCCTGCCTTACCTGGTACGCGACTACCTGAACGATAAACTGGCCAACATGGGCGATTATCGCGGCCAGATCACCGATGTGGACCTGGCCCTGTGGCGCGGTGCCTACCGGATCAACGGCCTGGAAATCGTCAAGGTCGACGGCAAGGTCCCGGTGCCGTTCGTCACCGCCCCGCTGGTGGACCTGTCGGTGAGCTGGCACTCGCTGTGGTACGACCATGCGGTGGTGGCCGAGGTGGAATTCGCCCGCCCAGAGGTGAACTTCGTCGACGGCGGAGCCAACCGGCAGAACTCCCAGACCGGCCGGGGCACCAACTGGCGCGAGCAACTGGGCAAACTGCTGCCCATCACCTTCAACGAAGTGCGGATCAGGGATGGCAAGGTCACCTTTCGCAATTTCAACTCCAAGCCACCGGTCAACCTGCGGGCCACCGACGTCAACGCCAGCTTCTACAACCTGACCAACGTGGTCGACACCGAAGGCAAGCGCGACGCCCGTTTCGAGGGCAAGGCCCTGGTGGCCGAACATGCGCCCCTGGAAATGCAGGCTACCTTTGACCCGTTGAGCAACTTCGAGGACTTCGACTTCCGCCTGCGAGCCACGAACATCGAACTCAAGCGCCTGAACGACTTCGCCGCTGCCTATGGCAAGTTCGATTTCAATGCCGGCCACGGCGACCTGGTGGTCGAGGCTGAAGCCGACAACGCCCGACTCAGCGGCTACATCAAGCCACTGCTGCGTGATGTCGACGTGTTCGACTGGCAACAGGACGTGGAAAACAAGAACAAAAACATCTTCCGCTCCGTCTGGGAGGCATTGGTCGGCACGGGTGAGACAGCCCTCAAGAACCAGCGCAAGAACCAGTTCGCCACCCGGGTGGAACTCAGCGGCAATGTTCACCAGCAGGACATCAGCGCCTTCGAAGCCTTCCTGCAGATCCTGCGCAACGGTTTCGTCCAGGCGTTCAACGCCCGTTATGAACAGCCACCGCCTTCGACCGACTAGGCCTGTGGCGAGGGAGCTTGCTCCCGCTCGACCGGGCTGGCGCTCCAGGGCGCAGCGCTCGCAGGCTTTTTTGGGGCCGCTGCGCAGCCCAGCGGGAGCAAGCTCCCTCGCCACAGCCTGAGTCAACATGTGACGCCCCATTCAGAGACTGAATACAGCGTCTGCGTTCACAGTCGGCGGGGCCTCGCGTTATAGTCGGGCACGCTATCTATTTCGCGCGCCCCGCCTCGCCAGGCCGGCGACACCGTTCGAGGAATTGCAGATGAAGTTCGAAGGCACCAGCGCCTACGTGGCCACCGATGACCTGAAACTGGCCGTCAACGCCGCCATTACCCTGGAGCGGCCGTTGCTGGTCAAGGGCGAACCGGGCACCGGCAAGACCATGCTGGCCGAACAACTGGCCGAATCCTTCGGTGCGCGCCTGATCACCTGGCACATCAAGTCCACCACCAAGGCTCACCAGGGCCTGTACGAGTACGACGCGGTCAGCCGCCTGCGGGACTCGCAGTTGGGCGTGGACAAAGTCCACGACGTGCGCAACTACCTGAAGAAGGGCAAGCTCTGGGAAGCGTTCGAATCCGAGGAGCGGGTGATCCTGCTGATCGACGAAATCGACAAGGCCGACATCGAGTTCCCCAACGACCTGTTGCAGGAACTCGACAAGATGGAGTTCTACGTCTACGAGACCGACGAAACCATCAAGGCCAAGCAGCGCCCGATCATCATCATTACCTCCAACAACGAAAAGGAACTGCCGGACGCCTTCCTGCGTCGCTGCTTCTTCCACTACATCGCCTTCCCTGACCGCGCCACCCTGCAGAAAATCGTCGATGTGCATTACCCGGACATCAAGAAGGACCTGGTCAGCGAAGCGCTGGACGTGTTCTTCGACGTGCGCAAGGTGCCGGGCCTGAAGAAAAAACCCTCCACTTCCGAACTGGTGGACTGGCTAAAGCTGCTGATGGCCGACAACATCGGCGAAGCGGTGCTGCGCGAGCGCGATCCGACCAAGGCCATTCCGCCGCTGGCCGGGGCCCTGGTCAAGAACGAACAGGACGTGCAACTGCTCGAGCGCCTGGCGTTCATGAGCCGCCGCGGCACTCGCTGATCCTCTTCGTTTATCAAGAGCGAGGGCGATTGCCATGCTGCTTAACCTGTTCAATGAAATGCGCGCCGCCAAGGTGCCCGTGTCGGTGCGTGAACTGCTGGACCTGATCAACGCGCTGAAACAGCGGGTGATCTTCGCCGACATGGACGAGTTCTATTACCTGTCCCGGGCGATCCTGGTGAAGGACGAACGGCATTTCGACAAGTTCGACCGGGCGTTCGCCGCCTACTTCAACGGCCTGGAGAAACTCGACGATCATCTCCAGGCGCTGATTCCAGAAGACTGGTTGCGCAAGGAGTTCGAGCGCTCGTTGACTGACGAAGAGCGGGCGCAGATCCAATCCCTGGGTGGCCTGGACAAGCTGATCGAAGAATTCAAGAAACGCCTGGAAGAACAGAAGGAACGCCATGCCGGCGGCAACAAGTGGATCGGCACCGGCGGTACCAGCCCATTCGGCTCCGGCGGCTTCAACCCCGAAGGCATTCGGGTCGGCGACGCCGGCAAGCGCCAGGGCAAGGCGGTGAAGGTCTGGGACCAACGCGAGTACAAGAACCTCGACGACCAGGTGGAACTGGGCACCCGCAACATCAAGATCGCCCTGCGCCGGCTGCGCAAGTTTGCCCGCCAGGGTGCGGCCGAAGAGCTGGACATCGACGGCACCATCGACCACACCGCCCGGGACGCCGGCCTCTTGAACATCCAGATGCGCCCGGAGCGACGCAACACCGTCAAGCTGTTGCTGCTGTTCGACATCGGTGGCTCGATGGATGCCCACGTGAAGATCTGCGAAGAACTGTTCTCGGCCTGCAAGACCGAGTTCAAGCACCTGGAGTACTTCTACTTCCACAACTTCGTCTACGAATCGGTGTGGAAGAACAACCTGCGCCGCACTTCCGAACGCACCTCGACCCAGGATTTGCTGCACAAGTACGGTGCCGACTACAAAGTGATCTTCATCGGCGACGCCGCCATGGCCCCCTATGAAATCACCCAGGCCGGCGGCAGCGTCGAACACTGGAACGAGGAAGCCGGTTATGTGTGGATGCAGCGCTTCATGGAGAAGTACAAGAAGCTCATCTGGATCAATCCGTACCCCAAGGACACCTGGGGTTATACCGCCTCGACCAACATCGTGCGCGAGTTGGTGGAAGACCGGATGTATCCGCTGACCTTGCGGGGGTTGGAGGAAGGGATGCGGTTTCTGTCCAAGTAAGATTTTGGTTGCCTGTTCAGGCCTCATCGCGAGCAAGCTCGCTCCCACACTGGATCTTCGTCACACTGAGATCCCCTGTGGGAGCGAGCTTGCTCGCGATGCTTTTAGCGGTTTAACAGCCCCCGCAGACACTCCACCTGCTGCCGATGCGCAACCTCCTGCACCACCGGCCGCAACCGCACCTGCGCCCCCGGCAGGCATTGCGCCAGCCGGGCCAGGGCCAATGGGGTCAGGGCGCCCAGCCGTGGATAACCGCCGATGGTTTGCCGGTCGTTGAGCAGCACGATCGGCTGGCCGTCCGGCGGCACCTGCACAGCGCCCAGGGGAATACCTTCGGAAATCATCGCCGCCCCCTGATACTCCAGCGCCGTGCCCAGCAACCGCATACCCATGCGGTCGGCGCGACTGTCCAGCGTCCACGGGGTGTTGAACGCGTCGAACAGACTCTGCCCGCTAAAAGCACCATTCTGCGCCCCCAGGATCAGGTCCAGCGGCTGCGCTTGCTGGAAATCCGGAATCCGCGTGTGCGGCATGGGCCGAGGCGTCGCCGTGCCTGAGTAGCTCAAGTACGCGCCGCGACTCAGCGCCCGCCCCCGTCCATCCACGCCACCGAGTTCCTCGCGCACCACCGTCGCCCGGCTGCCCAGCACCGCCGGCGCATTGAAACCGCCAGGGGCCGCCAGATAGGCCCGGGCACCGAGCACAGGCTGGGTGAGCGCCAGCACCTGGCCCTTGCGCAGGCTGAAGAAGCGCCACGATGCCACGCCCTGGCCGTCTATTCGCGCGCCCAGGTCCGCCCCGGCCAGCGCCAGCACGCAATCCTCTTCGGCCACCACGGCAAAGCCGCCGAGGGTAATCTCCACCACCGCCGCGTCCAGGCCATTGCCGAGCATCCAATTGGCCCAGGCCATCGACAGCCAGTCCGCCGCCCCGCCCTGGGTCACGCCCAGGTGCCTCACGCCGAAACGGCCAGCGTCCTGCAACAGGCACAGCGGTGTGCTGGCCTCAATCAACAACCGGCTCATGCCTGGGTCTCCAGCGGTGTATCGTCGCCACCCAGCGCGATGAATTCAGCATGGTCCACGGGGGCAAAACGCACCGTGTCCCCCGGCTGCATCAGGCTGTAGCCGTCGCGCTCACGATCAAACAGTTTGGCCGGGGTGCGACCGATCAGGTTCCAGCCGCCGGGCGACACCACCGGATACGCCGCGGTCTGGCGTTCGGCGATGCCGACACTGCCCGCGGCCACGCGCTTGCGCGGCGTGTCGAGGCGCGGTGCAGCCAATGCTTCGTCCACCAGCCCCATGAAGGCGAAGCCGGGAGCGAAGCCCAGGGCAAACACCTGGTACTCGCGTTCGCTGTGGCGACGGATCACCTGGGCGACCGTCAAGCCGCTGCGGCTCGCCAACAGCGCCAGTTCTGGCCCGACGCTAAGGTCGTACCACACCGGCAACACGTGGCATTGGCCGGCGGACTGGGCATCCGGGGAGAGGTTATGCAGCGCCTCGTCGATCAATTCGCGGGCCTGGACCGGGTCCAGGGCGAGCAAGTCGTAGTGCACCATCAAGGTGGTGTAGGACGGCACCAAGTCGATCAAATGCTCGGCAAACACCGCTCGCAGGCGCTCGCTGGCGGCGAGCATCCAGGGCATGTTGGCCTCGGCGATCTCGTCGAACAGGCGCACCATCAGGCAGTCCACCGCCACCACTTCCAAGCGTGGCTTCATGGCGCACGCTGCCGGTCCAGGGCTTCGCGGATCCGTTGCACGGCCGCCACGGAGCTGGCGTTGTCACCGTGTACGCATAAGGTATTGGCCTTCAGGTGCAAGGCGCTGCCATCACTGGCGATCAACGCATCGCCGCGGGCAATGGTCAGGGCCTGCCCGACAATGACCTCGGGGTCGTGGTGCACTGCGCCCGGCGCTTGCCGCGAAACCAGGCGGCCGGCGCTGTCGTAGGCGCGATCGGCAAAGGCTTCGAACCACAAGGTCAGACCGTACTCGTCGCCCAAGGCCTGGGCAGCGCTGTTGTCCCGGGTCGCCATGAGCATCAGCGGCAGTTGCCGATCATAGGCCGCGACAGCCTGGATCACCGTGCGCAGCTGCGCCGGGTTGGCCATCATGTCGTTGTACATCGCGCCGTGGGGTTTGACGTAGCTGACCTGCCCGCCCTGGGCCCGGCAGATGCCGTCGAGGGCGCCAATCTGGTAATGCAGCAAG
Organism: Pseudomonas sp. R151218B TE3479; assembly: GCF_053629195.1. Lineage (NCBI taxonomy): Bacteria > Pseudomonadati > Pseudomonadota > Gammaproteobacteria > Pseudomonadales > Pseudomonadaceae > Pseudomonas > Pseudomonas sp. R151218B TE3479. Next base: position 2,613,839 of record NZ_JBRJHV010000001.1, on the reverse strand, counting down.
TCCTGCAATTCCTGGGCGCCATAGGCCATGGAACGGCGGCCGAAGCCCGCCAGGTCCTGATAGGCCGGGTGCGCACCGATCCGCACGCCGTGGCTCAGGGCCAGGCTGACGGTCTTGCGCATGATGCTCGGGTCGCCGGCGTGGAAGCCGCAGGCGATGTTGGCGCAATCGATGAAGGGCATCACCTCGGCGTCCAGACCCATGGTCCAGTTGCCGAAGCTTTCGCCGATGTCGCAGTTCAATAGCAGGCGGTTCACGGTGAACGCTCCTGTAGGTTCTTTCTTTATTTTACTGTGGGGCACGTACCCCACAGGTTATCAGTTACTCGGCTTCCAACTGCTTGCCTTGGGTTTCCGGCAGGCTCAGGGCCGCCAGGATCACCACGCCATAGGACACCGCCGCGAATGCCCCGATACCCACGCTCAGCGGCACCTTCTGGCTCAAAATACCGATCAACAGCGGGAACAATGCCGCCACCGCCCGGCCAATGTTGTAGCAGAAGCCTTGGCCCGAACCACGAATGCGCGTAGGAAACAGTTCGGTGAGGAACGAGCCCATGCCGCTGAACATGCCCGACGCGAAGAACCCCAAGGGGAAGCCCAGCCAGAGCATCACGTTATTGCTCACCGGCAGCTGGGTATACAGCAGGACGATGGTGAAGGAGCCGACGGCGTACAGGACGAAGTTCTTTTTGCGGCCGAGGATGTCACTCAAATAGGCACTGATGACGTAGCCCACATAGGAACCGACAATCACCATCGCCAGGTAACCGCCGGTGCTCAATACACTCAGGCCGCGCTCATTTTTCAGGAACGTCGGCAGCCAGGACGTGATGGCGTAGTAACCGCCCAGGGCTCCGGTGGTCAGCAGCGAGGCGCGAAGGGTGGTGAAAAGAATGCCGGGGGCAAAAATCTCGTAGAACTTCGCTGGGTTTTCCGGCGTCAGACGGGCCTTGGTCTGGTTATAGACGTCCGGATCCTTGACCAGCCGACGGACGAAAATCACGAACACCGCCGGCACGATGCCGAGGATGAACAGTGCGCGCCAGGCGTCTTCCGGCGGCAGCACCGAGAACAGCAGCGCATACAGGATCGCCGTCATGCCCCAGCCCAGCGCCCAGCCCGACTGCACCATGCCCACTGCCTTGCCACGGTCCTTGGCACGGATCACCTCGCCCATCAACACCGCACCGGCGGTCCATTCGCCCCCAAAGCCGAAGCCCATCAGTGTGCGCGCGATCAACAGTTGTTCGTAGTTCTGGGCAAAGCCGCACAGGAAGGTGAAGAAGGCAAACCACAGCACCGTCAGCTGCAGGGTGCGCACCCGACCGATCCGGTCGGAGAGAATGCCCGCCACCCAGCCGCCAATGGCCGAAGCGATCAAGGTGCTGGTATGGATCAGGCCTGCCTGACCGGTGGTGATGCCCCACATTGCGATCAGGGTCGGCACCACGAAACTGAGCATCTGGGTGTCCATGCCGTCCAAGGCGTAACCGATCTTGCAGCTCCAGAAAGTGCGACGTTCCTGCTGGTTGATGTTGCGATACCAATCGAACGGGCCAGAACGGGCCTGGGGTTGGGGGACGCCGAGCGTGTCGGGTGCACTCATGGGGGTTCTCCACGGTTTTATTGTTGTGAGTCTCGACGACGCTGACGTGGAGACCGTTGCCCCGATTCTTGAGCGCGCGGCCGATCCCGTCCAACGAATAAAACCTTGGCTGGGTCATAAGAAAAATTTGATTGGGTAAGACCCAGGGCCTGGCTGAACACCGTTGTGGCGAGGGAGCTTGCTCCCGCTGGGCCGCGAAGCGGCCCCAAGACCAGGCACTGCGCAGTGTCAGGTTGATGTTATCCAGCAGGTTTGGGTCTGCTGCGCAGACCAGCGGGAGCTGGCTCCCTCGCCACAGAAGCCGGCTGCGGCTTTACAGCCCTCGCAGGTCCCGCTCTTCAATCGGCCGCCCCTGGCGCAGGCGCTTGCCACCCAGCACCACCCAGTCGATCAGGCGGAACAGGCATTCCAGGCCGAACGACAGCAACATCGCGCCACTGATGCCCCAGACCATGGCTTCGGGGGTCAACAGGATCTGGTAGCTGTAGCCGTTCCAGGTTTCCTTGCGAATGTCCGGATCGGCGGCCAGCGCCACTTGCAGCAGGCGGATGTACCACGGGCCCTGCATGGCCTGGAATTGCTTGTCCAGAGCCTGTTGGCGCACGAGCAAGGTGTTCAGGCTGTCGGCATCGCTGCGAAAGATCGGATCTTCGCTGGCGCGGTAATGGGCCACCAGGGCCTGCATGTCGCCCTTGAAGAACTGGTTGGCGGTGCCCTGGAAACCTTGCAGGCCGGTCTGCGCCTCGATCAGGTGAGCCTCGACCCGCTTGGCGTAATCATTGATGAAGCCCGGCACCTGGACACCAACCAACAGGCCCACCGCGAACAACACCAGCCGTAGATAACTGAGCAACATAACGTGACGTCCTTATTCGGTCCGGCCGTGGCTGACGCATTCGCCGCGTCGCCACAGGCTCCATTGGCCCGGTTCGTAGCGGGTCCAGGTTTCGTTTTCGGTCAAAGGCTCGGTGGCGATCACCGTGACCACGTCGTTGGGCGTGGTTTCCGCCTGGAAATCGACAATCACATCCACGTCCTTGAGCCGCGCCGGGCCGAACGGCGCGCGACGGGTGATCTGGGCCAGTTTGGTCGAGCAATAGCAGAACAGCCAGTCGCCATCGCTGAGCAGGCAGTTGAACACGCCTTTGTTGCGGTATTCGGTGCAGGCCTCGATCAACGACGGCAGCAGCTGTTCTACCTCCACCGGCTCCGGGAAAGCCTGGCGCACGCGGTTGAGCAAATCGCAAAAGGCCGCTTCGCTGTCGGTGTCGCCCACTGGGCGGTAGAAGCTCACACCCGGTTGGAAATCGGCAAGCTGACCGTTGTGGGCAAAACACCAGTTGCGGCCCCACAACTCACGCACGAAGGGGTGGGTGTTGGACAGGCAGACTTTGCCGACATTGGCCTGGCGAATATGCCCGATCACCACTTCGCTCTTGATCGGATAACGCTGCACCAGGTTCGCCACTTCCGATTCGCTGCTGGCGGCCGGGTCCTGGAACAGGCGCAGGCCACGACCTTCATAGAAGGCGATGCCCCACCCGTCCCGGTGCGGCCCGGTCTTGCCACCGCGCTGCATCAGCCCGGTGAAGCTGAACACGATGTCGGTCGGCACATTGGCGCTCATGCCCAGTAACTCACACATGCTCGAACTCTCGCTTCAAGGGGCAGGCCTGCTTACAGGCGCGGTTCGATACGCGAACGCTGGGGGTTGCTCGGCACGGGCGGGCGACCGTAGCGGTCGTCGCCGGCCACGCCGAACGGTGGTTCGTCCTCTGGCTCATCGGCCGCGGCGGCGGCTTTGGCGGCGGCAGCCCGTTCCTTGCGCGCGTTGGCGGCGCGCTCGATGGGGAAGCGGATCAGCACGACCACCAAATAGAGGCCGAAGGCGATCATGCCGTACATGAGCAGATCGGACGCCGCCCGCCAGACGTTGTTGCCGACCTTGAACAAGATGTCCAGGGCGACAATGGCCAAGGCCGGGGCAACTTTGTCCTTCACCGGGTCGACGACGGTGGGGCTGAACAGCAACACTGCCATCAGCAAGCGCAGCGGTTCGCGCAACCAACGCCACATCCAGCGGGTCATGCGCATCCACACCAACAGGCAGCCCAGGGCAGCGAAGGCGTAGAGGCCCCAGGCGATCAGATAGTCATTCTCGGTCATGGTGTCCATGGCAAGGCAGGCAAAGAGACGCTTATAGTAACGGCTTTTCACGCGTCAGGCTGCCCCGGCATCTGGCGAATGGCCTGTGTGGTGGGTTCTGTCCAGGCCGCGTGTCCCTTTTCGTACAACGTTTGAGAGCCTTTCATGTCCCTATCTGCCCACGTTTCCAACGCCCCGATTGCCCGAAGGGACGCCGGTGTTGACCCGTACGCCTGGCTGCAGGAGCGCGACACCGACGCCGTGCTCGACTACCTCAAGGCGGAAAACAGCTATCAAGAGGCGCAACTCGCCGATCAGGCCGAATTGCGCGAAACCCTGTTCCAGGAAATCAAGGGCCGGATCCTCGAGACCGACCTGTCACTGCCCTCACCCTGGGGCCCATACCTGTATTACACCCGCACCACGGCCGGTGACGAATACCCGCGCCACTACCGCTGCCCACGCCCGGCCGACGACAGCCTGAGCGTGGACGAAAGCCACGAACAGCTGCTGCTGGACCCGAACGCGCTGGCCGGCGGCGAATTCTTTGCCCTGGGCGCCTTCAGCATCAGCCCCGACCACCAGCGCCTGGCCTACAGCCTGGATACCACCGGCGACGAGATCTACACCCTGTTCGTCAAGGAATTGTCCAACGACAAGGTCAGTGAACTGTCCTTCGACAATTGCGACGGCAGCATGACCTGGGCCAACGACAGCCTGACGCTGTTTTTTGGTGAACTGGACGACACCCACCGCCCCCACAAACTCTGGCGCTATCGCCTGGACGGCACCGCCGCCGAAGAAGTGTTCCATGAGCCGGACGGGCGTTTCTTCCTGCATTGCTATCGTTCGAGCTCGGAAAAGCAACTGATCCTGTCCCTGGGCAGCAAGACCACCAGCGAAGTCTGGGTGCTGGACGCCGCGCACCCGCAACAGCCCTTCACCTGCCTGGCGCCACGCCTGGAAAACCACGAATACGATGTCGACCACGGCCTGCTCAATGGCCAATGGACCTGGTTGATCCGCAGCAACCGCGACGGGATCAACTTCGCCCTGTACCAGGCCGCCGACACCGGCGTGGCGCCGACCGAGGCCGACTGGCAGAACCTGATCCCCCACAGCGACACGGTGATGATCGACGGCCTGAGCCTGAACGCCGGGGCCATGACCTTGAGCCTGCGTGAGGGCGGCCTGCCGATCATCGAGGTGCATCCCCAGGACTTGCCGGCGTATCGGGTGCAGTTGCCGGATGCGGCCTACAGCCTGCATGTGCAGAACAGCCTGGAATTCGTCAGCGATCGCATCCGCCTGCGCTACGAGGCCCTGAACCGTCCGGCACAGATCCGTCAGTTGGATTTGGCCAGCGGTACTCAGGTCGTGCTCAAGCAAACCCCGGTACTGGGGCCGTTCGATGCCGATGCCTACGTCAGCCAGCGGCTCTGGGCGACGGCAGCGGACGGGACCCAGGTGCCCATCAGCCTGGTGGTCAAGCGCGAGGCCCTCGGCCGGCCGGTGCCGCTGTACCTGTACGGCTACGGCGCTTATGGCGAAAGCCTCGACCCATGGTTTTCCCATGCGCGGCTGAGCCTGCTCGATCGCGGCGTGGCGTTTGCCATCGCCCATGTGCGAGGCGGCGGCGAGCTGGGGGAAGCCTGGTATCGCGCCGGCAAACAGGAACACAAGCACAACACGTTCGGCGATTTCATCGCTAGTGCCGAACATTTGATCGCCAACGGCTTCACCACCGCCGAACAACTGGCGATCAGCGGCGGCAGCGCTGGTGGCCTGCTGATCGGCGCAGTGCTCAACCAACGCCCGGAGCTGTTCAAGGTCGCGATTGCCGAGGTGCCGTTCGTCGATGTGCTCAACACCATGCTCGACCCGGACCTGCCGCTGACCGTCACCGAATACGACGAATGGGGCAATCCAGAGGAGCCGGACGTTTATGATCGGATCCGGGCCTACGCCCCGTACGAAAACGTCCGCGCCCAGGCGTACCCGGCGCTGCTGGTGATCGCCGGTTACAACGACAGTCGCGTGCAGTACTGGGAAGCGGCCAAGTGGGTGGCGAAATTGCGCGCCACCAAGACCGACGACAACCCCCTGCTGCTCAAGACCGAGCTGGGCGCCGGCCACGGCGGAATGAGCGGGCGCTACCAGGGATTGCGTGACGTAGCGCTCGAATATGCATTTATCTTGAAGGTTTTGGGATTGGATTGAGGAACTCCGTGGGATGGCCGGGTCTTAGCTCCATGCGCTGGGCATCCCAGATAATTGTGGGAGCGAGCTTGCTCGCGATGGCGTCGGATCAGTCAGCATTGATGTTGACTGACACATCGCCATCGCGAGCAAGCTCGCCCCCACAAGGGTTCTTCTTCAATCCAAACCCGTAGCAGACACAAGAAAAAGACCGTGCCAACATGTCAGAACCGACCTTACTGAACAAAGAAATCCGCGATTGGCTGATGGACTGCGGTCTGTTCGACCAGTTGCTGCCCGTCGACTTCGCCGCCGCGTCGGGCTATTTCAGCATCAGCGCCATCGCCCAGGGCGAAGCGATTTTCCGCGAGGGCGATGCCGGCAGCTTCATGTGCATCATCCACACCGGCCAGGTGGCCGTGCAGAAAACCGGTCCCGACGGCCAACCCGTGACCATCGCCACACTGCGCAGCGGTCGGGCCTTCGGTGAAATGGCCGTGCTCGACGGCGAACGGCGCTCGGCCAGTTGCATCGCCGCCAGTGATTGCCAGTTGTTGAATCTGGGCAAGGACTCCCTGGAAAAAATGCTCAACGACGCCCCCAAGATCGCCGCCAAGATCATCCGCGCCCTCGCCGTCTCCCTGTCCAAGCGCCTGCGCATGGCCGATGGGCAGTTGCTGTCGCAGCAGGTCTGACAGCCAGACCACAATACCTGTGGGAGCGAGCTTGCTCGCGATGGCGGCGGATCAGCCAGCATTGAAGTCGACTGACACACCGCTATCGCGAGCAAGCTCGCTCCCACAGGTTATTGCGTCGTCTTGTCGATTTATCCCCCCGGAGACTTGGCCTTCACCGGCTTCGGCTCCATGCCCGGTATCGGCTGGTCCTTGGGCGGTTTGGGCATTTCAATGGGCGGCAGCAAGGGCGGCCCACCGCTTCCGGTGCCCGCCTTGGGCACACCGTTGGGCATGACCGGGGGGTACGGCATGGGGGTGGCTGTGCCCGGCGACCCAGGGATGCTGGGCGGGTTGACCGGAATCGTCGGCTGTTGAGCCTGGGCGCAACTTATTGAGAGCGCCGCCAGGGCAATGGCCGTTAGAATGATGCACTTCATCAATGGCTCCGTGGCTATTGTCTGCTTTAAGGCTAGTCGTTACTGCGCGGTTTGCCCTCCTACGAGATTTCCATGAAACGTTTCGTTCTGCTCGACACCACACCCATCCCTGATAACGGCGGTGCCCTGTGCCTGTTCGAGTACGGCGAAGACTTCGTGATCAAGATCCAGGGCGGCGACGGTGGCCAGTTGATGAACACCCGCATGCACGGTTCCGAAGACGCCCTGGCAGAGATTCCTTGCCGCAAGGTCGCCGGTCGTCCTGGCTCGCGCGTGCTGATCGGCGGCCTTGGCATGGGCTTCACCCTCGCCTCGGCCCTCAAGCACCTGGGCAAGACCGCCGAAGTGGTGGTGGCCGAACTGGTGCCCGGTGTGGTGGAGTGGAACCGTGGCCCCTTGGGTGAAAAGGCCGGACGACCGCTGGCAGACCCGCGCACGGTGATCCGCCTGGAAGACGTGGCCAAGGTGCTGCAAGCCGAGCCCCAGGGTTTCGACGCGATCATGCTCGATGTCGACAACGGCCCGGAAGGCCTGACCCAGAAAGCCAACAGCTGGCTGTATTCGGCCGGTGGCCTGGCTGCCTGCGCCAAGGCCCTGCGGCCCAAGGGCGTGTTGGCGGTGTGGTCGGCCAGCGCTGACCGGCAGTTTTCCGACAAACTGAAGAAAGCCGGCTTCAAGGCCGAAGAAGTGCAAGTCTTCGCCCACGGCAACAAAGGCACTCGCCACACCATCTGGATTGCCGAGAAACTCAAGGGCTAAGCTAAACTGTGCCCAACCGTCATCAGTCTTTTTTTACAAAGGTGAACCCATGAGTTCGTCAACGCCACCGTCCAACACCGCCAAGCTGGATCGCATCCTCGCCGATGCCCAGCGCGACCGGGAGATGGGCTACCGCGACAAAGCCCTGAAAATGTACCCCCATGTCTGTGGGCGCTGCGCCCGTGAGTTTTCCGGCAAGCGCCTGAGCGAGTTGACCGTTCACCACCGCGACCACAACCACGACAACAACCCCCAGGACGGTTCCAACTGGGAACTGCTGTGCCTGTACTGCCACGATAACGAGCACTCGCGCTACACCGACCAGCAATACTTCGGCGACGGCTCCCTGAGCACCCCGAAAATCGCCAAGGCGACCCACAACCCCTTCGCCGCGCTGGCCGGGTTGATGAAGAAAGACGAGTAATTTACAGCCTGTCAGGCCGCCATCGCGAGCAAGCTCGCTCCCACAGGATTTTGTGAACGCCGAAACTCCAATGTGGGAGCGAGCTTGCTCGCGAAGGCGGTCAAATAAACACCACACATCTCGAACCTGACCACCCTCCCCCATTCCCCGTATAATCGCGCCTTTTCCCCAAAGGCACCCCGCCCGTGGCCAACAAACGCTATAGCTGCATCGGTCTGTTCAACCCCAAGTCACCGGAAAACGTCGGTTCGGTCATGCGTGCCGCCGGTTGCTACGGCGTGGCGTCGGTGTTCTACACCGGCAAGCGCTATGAGCGCGCCGCCGACTTCGTCACCGATACCAAGAAAGTCCACTACGACATCCCGCTGATCGGTATCGACGACCTGAAGAAAATCCTGCCCCTGGGCTGTGTGCCAGTGGCTGTGGAACTGGTGGAAGGCGCTCGCCCTCTGCCCGAATACACCCACCCGGACCGGGCGCTGTACATTTTCGGTCCCGAGGACGGCTCGCTGGACAAGGACATCCGCGACTGGTGCGAGGACGTGGTGTACATCCCCACCACCGGCTGCATGAACCTGGCCGCCACCGTCAACGTCGTGCTGTACGACCGCATGGCCAAAGGCAACAACACCCGTTCGGGGCCGCAATTCCGCTGATCGGTGCAAAACTCGATTGAACAAGGCAATCGCTCGGGCAGTCAGTTTTATACCAACCCCATACTGGAGACAGATCATGAGCGATAACAATCCGTTCGAGCCGATCGAGAGCACCCCTTTCCAATCCCATCCGCCACAAAACGTGCACGGCTGGGAACGCATTGGCTCACTGGCCGGAGGTGTGCTGATGATGGGCAAGGGCTTGCGGCGTGGCGGGGTGATCGGTCTGGCTCAACTGGCAATCGGCGGCCTGGCACTGGCGCGGGGGATCACCGGGCATTGCTCGGCCAAGAGCCTGCTGGAAAAGAATCGCCAGAATCTGCACAGCGCCCGCGCCCGTATCGAGGAGGCCGGTGAGGAACTGAGTCGCTTGAAGGCCAATGCCGAGGCGGCGACTGGCACGGCGACGGTGACCGGGAATGACTCGCTGGTTTCGCCGAAGGTTGGGCTCTGATTTTTGCAGCGCCGCTGATGGCCTCATCGCGAGCAAGCTCGCTCCCACAGGTTTTGTGAACGCCGAAAATCCAATGTGGGAGCGAGCTTGCTCGCGATGGCGGATCACTGAAGTAACCGGCTATCCAGCACAGTGGAGGCCCCACCCAGAACGCTCTCACTGAGCTGCACAAACTCCTTGGTATCGACCGTCTCCAACCGCATCGCCCCCTGCAACACATCATCCAGCGAACGCTTGTTGCGGGTTTTCAGGCGAATCTCGCGGTCCAGCTCCTGCAGCAGCAACACCGCCTTGGCCACCGCCGCGGGATTGACCTGTTCGCCACGCAGAGTCGTGACACTGCGGCTGTCCCGGGCGAGTCGGTCATTCAGGACCTGATAGCGTTCGTCGCTCATACCGCCGGCGCGGCGTAGCAGTTCAATGGCGTAGTACTCGGTCAGCCCCTCACTGATCCAATCGCTACGATCCTGATCGTTGACCCGGGCCAGCGCCTGCACCAACTCCCGCAACAACGGGCTGCTGCCCCGCTCGCTGATGAGCGGCGGACGGCTGTGCAGGTAAATCGAATCATGGCCGGCCTGGGCGCCCCGCCACAGCGGATCGCCGGCGCCGACGATCAGCAACTTGGCCGGATGACGCGGCACCAACGCTTGCACCTGCGGCCAGACGAACGTCAGCAGCGTCAGCACATCCATCCGGCGCATGCCCTGGCCCTGGGGCGAGGCCACCGTCACTTCGGTTTCGCCCAGGCGCGTGCGGCGGCTGCCCAGTTTGCCGGCGAGCATCCAGCCGGTGGGGCGGTCGAACAAACGTGAGGGATTGTCGATGCGAAAGCGTTGTTTGCCGATGCGCGGCCAAGGGGTCTCGATGCTTTTCCAGCCGTCGGGCAACTCCACCTCAAGACGGGCCACCAGTTCGACGCCATCCTGCTGGTCGAGCTTGGCCGCCGGCACCAGATCGTCGCCGCTTAGCAACGCCCACGTCGGGGTCATGCGGGTTTCGAAGGTGGCGTTCTTGCGGGCATGGCTGATGCGCACACGGTAGCTCAGGCTGGCCTTGTCGGTGGCCGGACGCCAGACACCACGCGCCTCCTTGCCAGGGGTGAGCTGCCATTGGCCGTCGGCCTTGAAATCGCTGTAGCGGCTGCCGTCGCCGAGGTCGAAATCCAGGCTGCGCACCGCCGAACCCCGGGCCAGGGTCAGGCGCACTTCGGCCTGATCACTCTGTGGCAACAGGAGCACGTGATAATCCAGGTCAACTTTCTGCGCCGCCCACAGCGGCCCGCACACCGCCAGCAGCCCGGCCGCCAGCATCCGTTTCAATCCTGCAGCCATGGGTTCTCCCTGCTGGTCCGCCGCCCGGTGGTTCAGCCGGCGCGGAAAATCAGATGATCTTCCCAATCGTCTTCCGACACGCTGCCTTCGGCCAGCATGCGCCCGGACTGGGAAATGCGTTCGTGGTGCACGGCCTCTCGATCACCGCAGACCAAGTGATGCCACAACGGCAAGTCCTTGCCTTCGCTGACCAGCCGATAACCGCAGGTCGGCGGCAGCCATTTGAACTCATCGGCCTTGCCCGGCGTGAGCTGGATGCAATCGGGCACGAACTCACGGCGATTAGGGTAGTCGGTGCACTGGCAGGTTTTCAGGTCCAGCAGTTTGCAGGCGATGCGTGTGTAGTAGACGCTGTTGTCGTCTTCGTCTTCGAGCTTTTGCAAGCAGCACAGGCCACAGCCGTCACACAGCGATTCCCACTCCTGTGGATCGAGCTGATCGAGGGTTTTGCGTATCCAGAACGGTTCGACTTTGGCGGCCATGGCTCAAGCATCAACATCAGGTGGTGAAAGGCCGACAGTCTAGTGCCGGGACCTCCCCAGGCCAAGCATTGGCGACTGTCGGTAGGCAGGGGCTTGTCAGGCCGGGCGGCGGGACGTAGGTTGCTGCATTGTCTTTCCAAACTCGAGCCAGGTGAGCCCATGAGCGCCAATTCCCGCATTGCCGATTACGCGATCCACCCTCAGTTCATCGAACGCTGGTCGCCCCGCGCGTTTACCGGCGAAAACATCGCCGAAGAAACCTTGCTGAGCTTCTTCGAAGCCGCGCGCTGGGCCCCTTCAGCCTACAACTCACAGCCATGGCGTTTCTTGTATGCACGGCGCGACACGCCGAATTGGGAGCGTTTCCTGGGTTTGCTCAACGAGTTCAACCGCGGCTGGGCCCAACACGCCTCGGCGCTGGTGATCGTCGTCTCGAAAACCACCTTCGCGGTGCCCGGTGCCACCGAGGAAACCCCGGCACAGACCCACACCTTCGACACCGGCGCGGCCTGGGGCCACCTGGCGTTGCAAGCCAGCCTCAGCGGCTGGCACACCCATGGCATGGCCGGTTTCGACCAGGAACTGACCCGCAAGGAACTGAAGATCCCGGAAGGCTACGCCCTCCACGCCGCGGTGGCGATTGGCAAGCTGGGGGACAAATCGACCCTGGCCGAATACCTCCAGGCCCGCGAAGTCCCAAGCCCGCGCCGGCCATTGAGCGAACTGGTGGCGGAAGGCGACTTCACCCTGTAACCCTATTTTGTGACCACTGAAAACCCACTGTGGGAGCGAGCTCGCTTGCGATGGCGTCAGGTCAGCCACTTTGATGTTGACTGAAGCACAGCTATCGCGAGCAAGCTCGCTCCCACATTTTGCTCTGTGGCGAACTCATTTTTTTGTGAGCACTGAGAACTCATTGTGGGAGCGAGCTTGCTCGCGATGGCGTCAGGTCAGCCACTTTGATGTTGACTGATACACCGCTATCGCGAGCAAGCTCGCTCCCACATTTTGCTCTGTGGCGAACTCATTTTTTTGTGAGCACTGAGAACTCATTGTGGGAGCGAGCTTGCTCGCGATGGCGTCAGGTCAGCCATTTTGATGTTGACTGATACACCGCTATCGCGAGCAAGCTCGCTCCCACATTTTGCTCTGTGGCGAACTCATTTTTTGTGAGCACTGAAAACTCATGTGGGAGCGAGCTTGCTCGCGATGGCGTCAGGTCAGCCACTTTGATGTTGACTGATACACCGCTATCGCGAGCAAGCTCGCTCCCACATTTTGCTCTGTGGCGAACTCATTTTTTTGTGAGCACTGAGAACTCATTGTGGGAGCGAGCTTGCTCGCGATGGCGTCAGGTCAGCCATTTTGATGTTGACTGATACACCGCTATCGCGAGCAAGCTCGCTCCCACATTTTGCTCTGTGGCGAACTCATTTTTTGTGAGCACTGAGAACTCATTGTGGGAGCGAGCTTGCTCGCGATGGCGTCAGGTCAGCCATTTTGATGTTGACTGATACACCGCTATCGCGAGCAAGCTCGCTCCCACATTTTGATCTGTGGCGAACTCATTTTTTGTGAGCACTGAAATGGGCTTCAGTAACCCCGGCTGAAATCCACTTCCCCGCGCAGCGCTTCGCCGGCCTGGTAGGCCCGCAGGTTTTCCAGGAACAATTGCACCATCATCGGTGGCGAGGTCGGTGCCGAGCTGTGGCCGGTCAGCAGTAGCCCCCAGGCAGTCCAGAACGGATGGCGCTGTGGCAATGGCTCCTGGCGGCAGACGTCGATCACCGCACCGGCCAAGTGCCCGTCCTTCAGGGCTTGCACCAGGTCCGCATCCACCACCGCCACGCCACGACCGACGTTGATGAACAACCCGCTCGGCTTGAATTGCTTGAACAGGGCCGCGTCGTAGATGTCATGGGTATCCGGCGTATTGGGCAGCAAATTGATCACGTAATCCATTTCGCCCACCAGACGAGGCAAATCCTTCAACGCCCCGACTTCGATAAACGGTGCCAACGTCCTGGCTTCGCTGGCGATGCCATACAGCTGCACGCCGAACGGTACCAGGAACTGCGCCACACGCTGGCCGATATCCCCCGTCCCGACGATCAACACCTTGCGCCCGGCCAGGCCTTGCCCCTGGCGGTTGTCCCACTTGCGCTCAACCTGACTGACCAACCGGGCCAACACCTCGCGCTCATGGCCGAGCATATAGGTGAGCACGTACTCGGCCATCACCTGGCCAAAAATGCCCACCGCACGGGTCAGGCGGTAATCGCGGCTCAAGCCATCGGCCAGCAACGGCGTGATGCCCGCCCAGGTCGATTGCAGCCAACGCGGCTGGTGGCCTTGACGCAACAGGGTGGCCAGCAGATCAGGCTGGCCGAGCCAGACCGGGCAATCGGTGGCCAGTCGCGACAGTTCGGCGGAATCGCCGCTGGTCAGGACTTCAATATCGGGTGCAGCCTGACGCAGAAGCTGGGCATACACCGCGTGATCGTGTTCGGCAATCAGAACGCGCATGAATCAAACCTTTCAAAAACAGTGCAGACGAGCGCCGGCAGAGTGTCGCTCCATCCCTGCGATCGTCGTCAATAAACCATTCCAGTGTTACAAAAGGCACCCAGGACAGGTGCCCCCACTCCCGTCAGACCGGGTCGTTGCGGCGCAGCAACTCTTCGGGCAAATGCTCGATGTACTCGTCTTCGGCCGGCGGCATCTGCAAGTGATAGCCCTGGGTGTCGAGGTTTTCCAGCACCTTGTTGATGTCTTCCCGAGACAGCTCCCGCTCAGGGCTCAGCACCAGGTCGAAGGCATGGATCGCCTTGCCAAAGGCGGCCATCAAGGGTTCGGGAACACGCTTCAAGGCATCGCTCTTGAGCACATACAGGTACATCTCGTTTTTCTTCGAGCTGCGGTAGATGGAGCAGATACGTTTCAAGGCTGTTCTCCGGCAGTGGCCAGGCTATCGAGCAGCGCCTGGCCCATCAATTCGCGGCGCCAGCCACGCAGCGAATCGGGCAATTGATAAGGGCCCTCGGGAAAGCCGCTCTTGATCAGCGCTTCGAGGGTTTTCTTGCGCAGCATCAGCTCCGGGGCAATCTCCAGGCGCTCGGCTTCAGCCTGCCCCAACGCCCGCAGGCGCTTGACCAGGGCGGAAGCCTCGATGGGCAACGGCTCGGCCACGGCCGGCGGCCATTGCTCGGGCGGAATGCTGGCGGCGCGCTGGATCAAGTCCAGCAGAAACTGGCCGTCCTGGCGCACGGTACGCGGGTGCATGTCTTCGATCTTCGCCAGCGCGCCGAGGTTATCCGGCTGGGTACGGGCCAGGGGCCACAGCGAATGCTCGCGGATGATGCGGTTACGCGGCAGGTCACGGGCCCGCGCCTCGCGTTCGCGCCAGGCGCACAACTCGCGCAGCACGGCCAATTGAGCGCGGGACAGTTTCCAGGCCAGCTTGGCCTCGCGGTAGACCTCGTACGGGTCGACTTCGCGACGCAGGTTGGCCACCAGTTCGGCGCCATCCTCCAGGACCCAACGGCATTTTTCGTCGGAAAGCTTCGGGCGCAGTTGTACGAAAACCTCTGCCAGATGCACGGCATCCTCTGCCGCGTAGCTGATCTGCGTCTCGGACAGAGGCCGTTGCAACCAGTCGGAACGGGTCTCGCCCTTGGGCAATTCGATACCCAGCACTTCCTGCACCAGCCGCGAATAGCCCATGGAAAAACCCAGGTTCAGGTAGGCGGCGGCCAGTTGAGTATCGAACAGCGGCGCGGGCAGGCTGCCAGTGAGGCGCAGCAGCACTTCAAGGTCTTCGCTACAGGCGTGCAGCACCTTGAGCACCGCCGGGTTTTCCAGCAGGGCGGCCAAGGGCTGCCAATTGTCGATGGTCAAGGGGTCGATCAGGTAGGCACGCTTGCCGTCGCCGATCTGCAGCAAACCGGCAATGGGGTAAAAGGTGTCGACCCGCATGAATTCGGTGTCGAGGGCGACGAATGGCAATTGCTGCCACTCGGCGCAAAACTGACCGAGGCTATCGTTGTCGCGAATCCAGTGAATATCGATGGCCACACGGCTCTCCCTTGAAGAATGGCGCGCAGTATATATCGCCGCCGGCGATTGCGAGCATCCATAGAGCAGCCGCCTGAGAGAAATCGCCTGCGAAAAAGCAAGAATAGTCCTACATCAAGACTTAACCGGTCTTACGCAACACATAAACACGCGTCAGGGCAAAACCGGGCAGGAAATCCTGGTACCAAAGCACGCTGAAATCGGCCTGGCGGAACTCGGCTTCCACATCAGCCTTGTCGGCCAGGCTCCGTCGCGGGGTCTGGCCGATCTTGAGGCGTCCTTCGATGTGCACCGAAACGATCACCGTGTCGCGACTTACCCGATGAAACTCGCGCAACAGCGCCAGACGATGTTCGCTGGCACTGACGTGGCGAAACAGTTGCAGACAGAGAATACAATCCACCGCGTTGGCCGACAGCCCGAGGGTGAAGGCCGAACTCGGGAAGGTCTTGACCCGCTGGAGCAACGCGCCGCCATGGTGGGTGAGCGCATGTTCGAGCATGTCCGGCGACGGGTCCGCCGCCAAGATCACCCGGTTGGCATGCTCGGCCAATACCGGCCAGAACCGCCCCGCCCCACAAGCCACATCCAGCACCAGCCCCGGCTCGCCCGCCATCTTCAGGGCATTGCGCACCATGTGCTCGTCGCGCCAGAACGCCAGGCGCAAACGCCGAGGCGCCGGCTGGCAGCACACTTGCGCGTGTTCCCGGTCGTGTTGCCTGGCGAACTCAAGCTCGACGGTAGAAGGGGGCTGCCCGGACATACAAACGGCTCTTGGGGAATGAATGGGGACAGGTTAAACAACCCGGCGTGAAAAAAAGGTGGAGGCGATCATTCCCGGGCGAGCACTCCGTCGATGACCGCACCGCGGCAGTTGGCGAACAGGTCCAGGTCCCGGTTGTAGACCTGGCTGTTGACTTCCAGCAGCCCGAGCATCGAGTGAAACAGGTTGTCCTGGCTCAAGGGCTTTTCCCGGCTCAGTTGCAGGCAATGGGTATCGACCGAAAAGGACTTCTGGTAGCTGTCGGAAAACCAGGCCAGCATCGCCACGTGTTTCTGTTGCTCCGGGGCGAGCATGTAGGGCGTGCCATGGAGAAACAGGTTGTATTCGCCCAGGGACTCGCCATGGTCCGACAGGTACAGCATGGCCGTGTCGACCTTGTCCTGGTTGGCCCGCAACAGGTCGATCAGGGTCGACAGCACGTGATCGGTGTACACCAATGTGTTGTCGTAGCCATTGACGATGCTCTCGCGGCTGCAATTGTTCAGCGCGTTGCTTTCGCACACCGGGGTGAAATGCTCGTACTCCTTGGGATAGCGCTTGAAGTACTCCGGCCCGTGGCTGCCCATCTGGTGCAGCACCAGTACCGTGTCCTTGTCGAGCGTGTCGATGAAGTGCTGCAGGCCTTGGAGCAGGATCTCGTCGCGGCACTCACTGTTGGCGCACAGGGCCGGGTCCTTGAGATTGCTGACATCCTGCAGCGTGACCCGATCGCAGGTGCCTTTGCAGCCGGACTGGTTGTCCCGCCAGATCACCTCCAGCCCGGCGCGCTTGAGCACATCCAGCAAGCCCTCTTCATTCCTCGCCTTGCTGGCGTCGTAGTTTTTGCGTCCCATGTTGGAAAACATGCAGGGCACCGACACGGCGGTTTCGGTACCGCAGGAATGCACGTCCGTGAAAGCGATCAGGCCGGCCTCTTTGTCCAGTGTCGGCGTGGTGTCGCGGTTATAACCGAGGATGCCGAAGTTCTCGGCCCGGGCACTCTCGCCCACCACCAGGACAGTCAGGGATTTGCGGCCGTGGGTTTGCCAGGCCAGGTTGCGGCTCGCGTCTTCGCCCACGGTGATGAACGGCTGCTTGGCCGACGCGACCTGCTCACGCAAGTACCCGAGTGAAGCACCGATGTAGTTGCTCGGCACGACCATCAAGCGCAATTCGTGGTGGTTACGAAACAACGAAGACAGGCCTTGGTAGTTGGCCAGGGCGACCAGGCCGATCACGGCGACCGAGGCCACGCCGACCAGCAACTTACTTAATAATTCTTTAGGCCAACTACGGTAGTTGATCGGGGTCTTGAACAACAACCAGCATGGCAAGACACCTAATAAGCCGATATAGACAAACAACTTCAGTGACAACAGGTCGCGGACTTCCGTGGCATTGGTTTCGGCGAAGTTGCGCAACATGCCGGCGTCGATCAGTACGCCGTATTGGGCCATGAAATACGCCACGCCAGCGCTGATCAAGAACAGCAACATCAGCACAGGCTTGAGCAGCGGACGGAAGGCCATGAGCGTCAACACCAGGTTGAACGCGCAGAAAATCATCAGGCCAAACGCCGCGCACATCAGCAAGCCCCGCGCGTCAGCCGTGGTGATCGCCAGCAAGTGTTGCCAGAGCACGATGTTGAAGCCCACTAACAAAAAGGCACTGGCGGCCAGCGTCACCCACTCGGGGCGCACGGCTTTAATAGTCAGCATGATGGTTGACGGTTTCCTGAAGTTGCTCTTTGAAAAAGAATTGCCGCAGCAAACATGTGAAAAAATCGTTTCCTACGGCAACACAAACTTTAGGTAGCCCTCCATCAATTTTTCGTGAAAAAGTTGCTGTTAAATAATTATTTAAGGAGCCCGCCAAGCACCTGTTTCAGGCCTGATGCAGATACCAGCGCCAATCCTGCTCTCCGACTTCTCCCATGAACTGACGGTATTCGGCGCGCTTGACCGCCAGATAAACACCCAGAAACGCCTCGCCAAACGCTTGCCGTGCCCAGGCCGAAGCCTCGAGCGCACGCAGGGTGGTGAGCCAGTCGGTGGGCAGCGGTTCGATCACCTGGGCATAGCCGTTGCCTTCCACAGGTTTCCCGGGATCGCACTGTTCACGTATGCCGTGATGAATGCCGCCCAATATCGCCGCCGCAGCCAGGTAAGGGTTGGCATCGGCGCCGCAGATACGATGCTCGATGTGCCGCGAGAATGCCGGACCACCCGGCACCCTCAGGCTCACGGTGCGGTTGTCCACGCCCCAGGTCGCTGCCAGCGGTGCATAGCTGTTGCTTTGGAATCGCCGGTAGGAGTTGGCGTTCGGGCAAAACATCAACAGCGAATCGAGCAGGGTATCGAGCATCCCGCCCACCGCATGGCGCAGCAGCGGCGTGCCGTCGCCGGCTTCACTGGCAAACAGGTTGTGGCCATCGCGGTCCGCCAGACTGACATGCATGTGCATGCCGGAACCCGCCAAGTGATCGAACGGCTTGGCCATGAAACACGCCTGCATGCCGTGCTTGTG
Source organism: Pseudomonas sp. R151218B TE3479 (assembly GCF_053629195.1). Lineage (NCBI taxonomy): Bacteria > Pseudomonadati > Pseudomonadota > Gammaproteobacteria > Pseudomonadales > Pseudomonadaceae > Pseudomonas > Pseudomonas sp. R151218B TE3479. The sequence goes on along the minus strand of NZ_JBRJHV010000001.1, from coordinate 2,595,301 downwards.
GGCCACGCCCTTGACCAGTCGTTTGTAGCGCACCGCTTCATCCATGGCTTGCAAGGCATCGCTGCGATGTTCGAGGGTGATCTCCACTTGCCCTGGGGCGTATTCGGAAATGGCGGTCCGGGCCGGGATGCCTTGCAGTTTGCAGGCGGCGTACAGGTCGGCCAGGAACGGCTCGATCTGCTCCAGTTCGCGCAAACCATAGACCTGGGTGGCATGCGGTCGTCCACCGTCGGCGTCCCGCGCTGGCTGCGGCCGGCCTTGGTCGTCGCGTTGCGCATCCAGCAGATAGAACTCCAGTTCCGCCGCCATCACCGGGTAATAACCGTCGGCCTGCAGGGCCTCGATCACCTGGCTGAGCAAATAACGCGGATCGGCGATGGTCGCCGGTCCGCCTTCCTGGGGATGCATGCTGACCTGCACCGCGGCCGTGGGAATCAACCGCCACGGCATGCGTTGCAAGCTGCCACTGATGGGATAGGCGCGGCAATCGATGTCTCCGACGTCCCACACCAGCCCGGAGTTTTCCACATCGTCGCCATTGAGGGTCAGCCCGAGAATCGTACTGGGCAGTGGCCGGCCACTTTCGTAGACCGCCAGCAACTCGTCCCGATGCAACAACTTGCCCCGAGGCACGCCGTTGTTATCGAGGATGAACAACTCGAACAGCTCGATATCGGGATTCTGTGCAAGGAACGCCAGGGCGTCTTGCACGGGTGCAAAAGAAATTTTCGCATGGCTCATGAGAAGGCTCGTATTTCCATGTCGGACGGGCGACAAAGCGCCGTCAATGCATGCTCGCCGTTGTGCGAGCACGATCAGTGATCAACAGGAAATACGGGTATCTGGAGGACGCGCATGACGGCAATGCCAGAGTGCCCAAAAGGCCAGCTCGGAAGGCAACGCACTAAGGGCTGGGGCCATGGCAGGCGTGAACCGGCCGACCGGATCGACTGCGGCGTATGAAGGGTATTGGAATGCCAGGGGCGAACCGTCCATGAGCGCATCACAGGAAACACATTGGGCAAGCGTCCCACGGCACCCTGGACGGTTAAACCTGGATTTGATGGAGCTTGGATCGGCGCATACTAAACATAGGCAAACGAATCGGTCGTTGATCGACACGTCGTGTTCCCTACATTATCTGTCCCGTTCCCGACCATGAAAGCGCCTGCCTGGCATTCTCTTGGCACGATCGTTCCGTTAGGATCGTCAGCCTGGTTTGCGCAAGATCGCGCAAGGAGCATAGCGAGAGACAGAACGGATGCTGAACAGTAACTCCCTCAGAAAGCTCGACATGCAGGACCTCATGGTGTTTAGCGCCGTGTATGAGCAAAGCAGTGTCACCGGCGTGTCCGAGGCATTGTGCGTCAGCCAGTCAACCGTCAGTTATTGCCTCAAGAAACTGCGAACCTGTTTCGAAGACGAACTGTTTATCAACACCCGCACCGGCATGCGCCCCACTTATAAGGCCAAGGGCATGTACGATCATGTGCGCGGCATTTTGCAAAGCATCAACCTGTGCCATGCCGGTAGGCCGCCCTTTGATCCGACCCGGCAAGCCATCACCTTCAATATCTGCGCACCGGAATATTTCGAACACCTGATCCTGCCGCAACTGCTGCAAGGCTTCGATTACGCCAATCTGCCGGTGGTGGTGAACGTGCACAAGCTCGAAGCCGACATTCCCGCCGAAGAGCTACGGGATGGCAGTCTGGACCTGGTGATTTGCTTCGGCCCGAACTTCCACAGCAACCATACCGATTTCAAATCCCGGCAGCTGTTGCAGGAGGATCTGGTCTGCGTCGTGGATAAACGGGCGACACCGCTTGAGACGCAACTGAGCCTTCAATCGTTCGTACAGCGCCGACACGTGTTTCCGACGCCCTGGGCGTCAGCGACCAACATGGTGGATGGCTGGCTGTCGCAGCAGGCGCATCACCGGCAAATCGCCGCTCGCGCCAACAGCTACAGTGCCGCACTGAAGATGATCACCGGCACCGACTTCATCCTGACCCTGCCCCGCCGCATCCAGAAACTGCTGGCCAACGAGGCGATTTTCAATCACCACGAAGCGCCCAGGGGGCTGCCAGGGTTTACCTTGAACATGCAGTGGAGCCTGGCCCTCGATCAGGACAGTGCCAACGCCTGGCTACGCGAACAGATCATCAAGGCCTGCGCCCAAGCGACGCCTGATCGTCATTGACCGATCAAGGCCTTGGCATACGGCTCGCGATCGATGTCGAGGATCTCCACGCATAGCTGCACGCTGACCTCGGCCGGCCATGGCCCCAGGTCCTGGATCACCGCCAGCAGACTATCGGCCAATTGTTTCTTGATTTGCGGCGAGCGTCCGCTGAGCAAGGCCAGCTTCACGTGCACGAAACCTCGCTCGCCTATCCCTGTACCCACTCGAAAAGTCTCGAGCTTCACGGCCCGGCTCTTGATGTCGTGCTCGGCGGCAAATTGACCGGAGGCCACCAGTGCATTGTTCAGGCGCAGCAGTGCGACCTCGGCCTTCAGCTCGGGCAGGTTGGCGGTGTACTCCATGTGCAGGTGAGGCATGTGTTCGACTCCGATTCGAAAATATGACGAGGGTGTTTCAGCCGTCACAACCTTACCTCGACTTTATTCGTTCAGGCAGGTTTTGTTTCGTCCCAGGCCGGTGTCAGGGCTCTTCCAGGGGCATGCGTTCGCCCATGAAGGCCTCCAGCCGCGACCGCAACCAGCGCTCGGCCGGGTCACTGTCGACATGGCTCAGCCAGACCATGGACAAATCCAGGGTCGGGGTCTTGAAAGGAAAGGGTTCGTTGAACAGATGCCCCGAAGCGGCCATGGCGACGGCGGTATAGTCCGGCAGGCTGGCGATCAAGTCGGTGCCGGCCAGCAACGCCGGCAATGCGCTGTATTGCGGCACCGACAGCACGACCTTGCGGGTGCGTCCGATCTCGGCCAGCCATTCATCAGCGAACCCGGCGACGTTGGCGGTATGGGACACCAGCACATGAGGTCGCGAGCAGTATTCGTCCAGGGTCAGCGGCGTGTCCGATGCATCGGCACGCAATACACGGGGTTGAATGTGTCGCAACAGTTTGCGCTTGGCGTTGGCCGGCAGGCCGCGCGTCTGACTGATGCCCACGGTGATGTCGCCTGAGGCCAGCAAATCAGGGATACGCCAGTAATCGACATGCTGGACCACGAACACGATTTGCGGCGCCTCTTGCCGCAAGCTGCTCAACAGCGGCGGCAACAGGCCGAACTCGACGTCGTCCGACAGGCCGATGCGAAACGTCATGGTGCTGTTGGCGGGATCGAAATCGTGGGTCAGGCTCAAAGCCACCGACAGCGAATCGAGCGCCGGCGAGAGATGCTGGATGATTTCCTCGGCCCGGGCCGTCGGCTCCATGCGGTGGCCGACGCGAATGAACAGCGGGTCGTTGAACATCTTGCGCAAGCGATTGAGGGCCGAGCTGATAGTCGGCTGGCCCAGGAACAATTTTTCCGCTACCCGCGTCACGTTGCGCTCAAGCATCAACGTTTCGAAAACCACCATCAGGTTGATGTCGGCCTTGCGCAATTCGTTGCGGTTCATCCCCTGCCCCCGATTCCTTCACTGGCTGCAGTGTAGAAACGCCGGGGGCTGCGCGTCTATGCGCAAAAAGGCGAAGCACCTGTGTAATACCGCCAAAGAGTTGGTCCTTGATTCCACGCGGGGCTGTAGGAGCTGCCGAAGGCTGCGATCTTTTGCTTGAGACGCAAGCGTCTTGGGAAAGATCGCAGCCTCGTTGCACTCGACAGCTCCTACGGGCGCGGTCCAGTGAAGCAATCGCTGACCCAAGTGAAGAAGACCTACCTTACGGTCAATGATTTCAGTCCCAGCGCCATGACTCGCTCGTCGCTCCCCAACCCCAGCACCTTGGGACTGATGGCATCAGGCAAATGGAAATGCACGCGCAACCGTCCATCCGCGCCAATCGTTTCACGAATGGCCGGTGTCAGCGGCAGTTCAAGGGTGTTGTCCTGCAGGCGCGTGAACTGCGTCGACAGCGCCTCAACACCGTTAATCAAGACCTCCACCCGCTGGCGCGCGTGCGTGGGCTGCACGAACGCCGCCGCTTCGATCGAAATGGCGCGCGCTTCTGGTGGTATGCGCAAAACAACCTCCGCCTCGGGCCCTTCCGACCAGGTGCCCCACTCCTCGACGCGCCCCCAACCCTCGGCCAACATGGCGTTGATTCGGCTGAACACCTGGCGCTCACCGAGCTTGACCTGCATGTCCAGCGTCTCGTCGGCAAACGGCGGGCATTGGGCGCAGGTTTTCCAGCCCGGCGCCAACACCACGAGGCCGTCGATACGGGTCAACAGGTCGGTTTGGCGATTGACGGTTTTCGCCGCCTGGAGCGCGGCGCGAGGGTCGAGGATGTACAGCGAATCGGCTGCGTACTGGCCGCTGGCAAGCATCTGATCGGCGTGTTCCTGGGCTCGCTCGATCGCCCGGTCGCTCATGCGTCCCAGGTACACGCCATCGGTTTCCAGGCCATGGTTCAGGGCGTACTGGCTGGTCAGCAGCCAGTTGTCCGGCTGGTTCTGCGGCAACAGCGTCCGGACTTTCGAATACTGACGGGCCGCGCTGGCCCAGAACGGATCGGTCATGGCCGTGGGCCAACTCGAGGCCGCCGGCACCATCCGGCTCTGGCGCAGGCCGGCCCATCCCGCGCGGGTATCCAGCACTTGCACCACCAGGGCGATGGCCAGCAGACACGCCGCGGCCCGTGGCTTGTTGCCGCGGATCACCGCGAAGATGACGGCAAATTCGATGGCGTAGAACACTGGCCAGAACATTCGACCGGCCGCGCGAAAGACGTTTGCCAGAAGCTCAAGGGGTTTGGGCAGCCAGTAGTGCATATTCAGCATGCCGATGCCAACGTGGTTGGTCAGCGAAAACAGCGTCAGCCCGATCAATGCCAACAGCAACAGTCGCCTGTGGCGCACGGCATTCGCCAAACCGGTGTTGCCTTGCAGCAATGCCACGCCAGCGCAGATCGCCAGCATGATGACGCCCAATCCCAGGTAATTGAAACCTTCGTAGTCCCCGGGGCCCTGGGGCATGTCGCGCAAGGTGTGTGACCAGCCGCTGGGGTTGACCAGCGACATCACGTTCAGGCGATACAGCCCATAACCACCCGCCACGGTCCCGCCACCCACGCTGAAATAACCCGCCTGCCAGCAGCAGAAGGCAACCAGCAAAAACAAGCCACCCAGCTCGATCCAGGCATGGCGCCGAGACAACCGGCCCTTGCTGGCCTGGCTGGCAAGGTCGGCCAGCCAGATCAACGCCACCATGGCCAACAGGTAAGCGTGTACCAACGCTGTGGCGGCCAACAGCCCGCCCCAGGCCAGCCGGCGTTTTTGCAGACCGGGCCGCAGCGCCAGGTACAAGGCCGCGAGGATCAGGAAATGCCCGGACAGCGACAGATGCCCGCCCATACGCAGAAACATCGGCGGCGAAAACACAAGCAACCCGGTACCCAACAGCCTGATCCACAGCGATGGCGTCAGCAGGCCGACCAGTTTCCAGCCGAACCAGGCTTGCAGGATGAAACAGGCCAGCAACCACAGGCCAAAATACTGGAACGTCTCGGGAAGCCAGGCGTTGAAGGGTTTGAACACAAATGCCAGCAGCGGATTGGAGTCGGAAAAAATGATGCCGTTGCCCAACTCCAACCCATAGGAAGGGTTCATGCCCAACGGAAAGGTCCAGGGCGAACTGCGGAAAAACGCCCAGCCCATGTAATGGGTCGCCGCATCGCCCTCCCCCAACCAGGCGATGTTCGTCGGGTCCAGCACCCGCGGGCCGATCACCAGCAGGAACGCCAGCGTCCCCAGCAGTATGGGCAACAAGGAAACCAGGTAATGCTTGCCGCGAACGGTCATCGATACGTCCAGAAATTATGCAGGATGAAAGTGAACACCGGGATGATCAGCGCCACGGCCGCGATGCCCGCCAGGTAATCCAGGCCGACACGTTGGGCTACCCATGCCACCAGCATCGCCAGCCAGAATCCGCCGATCGATACCACCACGAAACGGCCGAGGGTGCGGCCATGCAAGCGGCTGGAAAAGCTCCAGAGGGTGTTGATCAGGTACGACACCACCGTCGCCACGACAAAGGCGAAACCGTTGGCCAGTGGCGGGTTGGCCAGGATCAGGTGCACAAACAGCACGGCAGCCACCACATGGACAGCGGTGACGAGCAGGCCGGTCATGGCAAAGCGCAAGGCACGTCGCAGCAGCGGCGAGTGCGTCCAGGTCACGGCTTCTGGGCCAGGCAGAACACCGTCAGGCCGGCGATACGATTGGCCCCCATGAACGGACGCTCCAGACTGCACAATGTCTTCAACACGCCATTGACCAGCGGATGATGCCGCGCAAGCTGCGACTTGGCCGGAGCCCCGGAGCCTTGGCGCTGCAACAGGCGCAGACCGGCGGCAATGGGAAATACCAGGCCGAAGTAATACGCCCCTTGCTGGACCTGCAAACCGGCCTGCGCCACGACGCCTTCCAGCTGTTTGAGGGTATAGCGGCGCTTGTGCTCGAGAAAATCGTCATGCCCGCTCCAGAGAAACTGGAACGCCGGCACGGTGATCAGGAAGCGGCTGCCGGACGGCACTTTGTCGACGTAGGCCTTGAGCAGGCCCACGTCATCATCCACGTGCTCCAACACATCCATCAGCAACACCAGGTCGGCGTCCAAGGTGTCGATGGCGCGTCGGTAGCGGACCGGTTTACCGGCGGTGCTGGCGTCGGAGTCGGCCGGATAGCTGATGTCCACGCACCAGGCCTGGGCCGTTGCGGTATGGGTCAGCAAGTGATGGGAAAAAAAGCCCGACCCGGCGCCCACGTCCAGCAACGTACTGGCCGAAATACCCTTGAGCATATGGAGCATGGCCCGCGCTTTCGATCGGTAGTACCAATGCTGCTCGATATCGGGACCGAGGATGTCGGTTTCCTTGAGGTCCATGGTCAGTCCTTGGGGTCATAGACGCGCCGCACCAGGAAAACCGGCCGACGCTTGGATTCGATGTAGGTGCGGCCCAGGTATTCCCCCAGCACGCCGATGCCGATCAGTTGCAGTCCGCCCAGGAAGGTGACCGCGACCATCAGCGAGGCATAGCCCGGCAGGTCGACCCCGGAAATCAGGGTCCGCAACACGATGTACATGGCGAACGCAAAGGACACCAGCGAGACGCAAAGCCCCAGGTACGTCCAGATACGCAGCGGTTCGGTGCTGAAGCTGGTGATGCCTTCCAGGGCAAAATTCCACAGGCGCCAGCCGTTGAACTTGCTTTCACCGGCGGACCGTTCAGGCCTGACGTAGTCCACGTGGGTGGTGCGGAACCCCACCCAGGCAAACAGCCCTTTCATGAAGCGGCGCGATTCGGGCAGGGTTAGAAGGGCATCGACCACACAGCGATCCATCAAGCGGAAATCGCCGACATTCTCCGGCAGCTTGTGGTCGGCGATTTTGTTGTGCAGCCGGTAGAACCCGTTGGCGGAAACCTGTTTGGCCCAGGAGTCGGAATCGCGATTGACCCGATGCCCCAGCACCACTTCGGCGCCGTTGCGCCAATGGGCGATCATGTCCAGGATCACTTCGGGAGGGTCTTGCAAATCGACGTCGATCGGCACCACCGCCTGGCCACGGGCGGCTTGCAGGCCGGCGCTCAACGCTGCCTCCTTGCCGAAGTTGCGACTCAGGTCGACGATGCGGATACGCGGGTCGGCCTCCTGCCTGTCCAGCAGCAGCGCCAACGTATCGTCCACGCTGCCGTCATTGACGAACACCAGCTCCAGGCTCACCAGCGGTTCATGGGCAAAGACCTGGTCGATCCTGGCCATGAACAAATCGATGGACTGGGCTTCGTTATAGACCGGAATGACAAGCGAAAGCGCTAGACGACCTTGCAGATCCGCTCCTGGATATTCAGTCACTTGATGGCTCTTTTTCTTATAGTGTTTTCAGTCCCATCGGGCTTCCGGCCCTAGGCGTCGAACCGTATTAAGCAGGACCAGGCAGGGCAACGCAAGGATCAAGTCAGAACTTCAGCCGACTATATATTCGCAACATGACTTTCCTTCTGAAAACGGTCGAACTGCCGATCAGGGCCCATGCCCAGCAATATCTGATAACCAATGGAAACGAATTTCCCATAGCCAAAACCGACCACTTGGCTAGGCTGGCAGCCACATGTTCAACGCATGTCTTGAGTGAATGAATCGCAGGGAGCGAACCGATGTATTTTGAAATCTATCGACAGACCCGAGGCACCCCGAGCACCGGCAAAGGCCAATGGCGCTGGCGCTTGAGAGCCGGCAACCACGAAACAATCGCCAGTGGCGAATCCTATGTGAACAAGAATGACTGCCTTCACGCCGTCAGGTTGATCAAGAACGTTCATGACGAGACGCCCGTAAAAGAGATCTGAACACCGCCAAGCGGAACCGTAGGAGCTGGCGAAGCCTGCGATCTGTTGATCTTGATCCTTCGCTTGAAATTCAAGTGTCAGGGGAAAAGATCGCAGCCTCGTTGCACTCGACAGCGCCTACAGCGGTTCTGCTTTTTTTGCTGTGACGATGGTTTCCAGGCAGGTAGGGTATACGGACAAAAGCAGGAGGCCGGTGCAATGACTCGATCCATCCACAATCGCGACTGGCTGGTGCGGGCACCCGATTCGAGGAAAATGGAACGCATCGAGGCTTATTTCAGTGGGCACGGCTACAACACCCATCGCCATGACACCTACGCCATCGGCATCACGCTTTCCGGCGTCCAGAGCTTCAACTATCGCCACAGCAAGCGTCACAGCCAGCCCGGCGGCACCATCGTCCTGCACCCGGACGAGGTGCACGATGGCGAAGCCGGGACCCGCGATGGCTTTCGCTATCGGATGTTCTACATAGAACCGTCGGTGATCCAGCAGGTGTTGGGGGGCAAGCCGCTGCCTTTTATCGAAGGTGGATTGTCCAACGATCCTCGCCTCAACATCGCAACCCGTCGATTGTTGAACAGCCTGGATCATCCCCTCGACCCGCTGGAGGAAGATGACGCCATCTACGATGTGGCCCAGGCCCTCGACCTTGCGGCGGGCAACAGGCGCGGACGGCGGCTGATCGACTACCCGGCGGCAGAACGTGCCCGTCTGTTCATCCACGATGCCCTCGACCAGGTGATCACCCTGGACGATCTGGTGCAGGCAAGCGGCAGGGACCGATGGAGCCTGTCCCGGGATTTCCGGGCGCTGTACGGCACCAGCCCCTATCGTTACATCACCCAGCGTCGCTTGAATGAAGCCCGGCGCCTGGCCTTCCACGGTACGCCATTGAGCGAAGTGGCCCTGGCCTGTGGTTTTTTCGATCAGAGCCACATGACCCGGTTGCATACCCAGGCCTTCGGTATTTCACCGGCACGCTGGTTGAACATGCTGCGCTAAGACAGCGACTGCGCAGCGCAAAAAGCTGCACGATCATCCAATACGCACGCTGACTAGAACAATAAAGTAGGACGCACCACCCCACCAAGGAGATGCCTCGATGACCCGTTACGCCCCCATCAACTTCGCCCAGAAATACACCCTGTTCCAGGAACAGTGGACGCCGAAAGTCGTGGCCGAAATGAACGACTACCAATTCAAGATCGCCCGGCTCGAAGGCGACTTCATCTGGCACGCCCACGCCGATACCGATGAAACCTTCATCGTGCTGGAGGGCGAGCTGCGTATCGACTTTCGCGACGGCGCGGTGACGATTGGTCCGGGCGAGATGTACGTGGTTAAAAAAGGTGTGGAGCACAAGCCCAGCGCCGCCCGGGAAGTGAAACTGCTGTTGATCGAGCCTCGCGGCGTGATCAATACCGGTGAAGAAACCAATGAGCGAACGGCGGTCAACGATGTCTGGATCTGACTGAGCCAGGCTCAATCGTATTCGGCTTCCTGGTGGTCGCCCAGCAACCGCCGTTGGCGAGGTGTTGCGGCTGCCAGGACCTCAGGATTGAACTGCCAGTGCAGATAGGGCGAGAACTTCTGCGCAACCATGCGTCGGCCATAGTGCACCTGGAGCATGTACCGCGTGCGGTCGGTGGTCTGGTTGTCACTGCCGGCGTGCCACAGTTCGCTGCGCAGAATCAGCACATCGCCCGCCCTGCACAGTACTGGCTGCGCGGGGCGCCCTTGCCATTGCGTTTCGCCCGCTACAGGCGCCCGACCGGCCTTGTGGCTGCCAGGAATCACCTGGGTCGGGCTCAAGGCAGCGTCGATGTCATCCAGGTAAAACTGCGCGGTGAACACCTGCATCGGCAGGTCAAAGGCCGGATCGGCCAACAGGTCTGGCGGCAACGCCATCACCAGGTAATCCAGGTGCAACGGCGCCCCTGTGAAACCGGGATGACAACGCCAGGCCGTCTGGCCAATGGCATGACAGTCATCGCCCAGGGCTGCCTCGGCCAGCTCGATCACACCGGCCACATCCAGGAACGGCAGCCAGAACGGGTCGCGATTGAACACACATTTGTAATGATCGAGGACGCCGCTGTAGTCCCAATGCTGGGGCGTCAACTGGTCGATGGCATGGCGCAGGTCGGCGATCTGCCCGGCATCCAACACACCGGGCATCAGGACAAAGCCGTGCTGCTGCAGGGCTCCCAGGAGGTCGTCAGTAGACACGACGCCCACGGGCTTCAGGTACGGAAGCGGCCGGTCAGTTCCGCCAGGTTTCTCGACAGGCTCGAAAGCTGCTGACTGGCCTGCATGCTCTGGGCGGAATTGGATGCCGCTTCGTTGGACAAGTCACGGATGTCGGAGATGTTGCGGGCGATCTCTTCGGTGACACTGCTCTGCTCTTCACACGCGTTGGCGATCTGTGCAGCCATGTCATTGATCCGCTGGATAGAGCCGCTGGTACCGCTGAGCACCTCATCGACCCCCGCGGCGCGCTCGACGCTGTCCCGGGCCTTGCTGCTGCCCACATGCATGGCTTGTACAGCCTTGGCGACCCCGCTTTGCAAGCGCTCGATGCGCACTTGGATATCCTTGGTCGAGTCCTGGGTGCGGGCCGCGAGGGCCCTCACTTCATCGGCCACCACCGCAAAACCACGGCCCTGTTCACCGGCCCGCGCGGCTTCAATGGCAGCGTTCAGCGCAAGCAGGTTGGTTTGTTCGGCGATACCCCGAATCACCTCGAGCACCGCACCGATGCTGGACGTTTCCTGGGCCAATGCCTCAATCGTATCCGAGGCGGTTTCGACCTCTTGGGCCAACTGGCGAATCGACTCGATGGTGCTGCTGACCACCTCGGCACCGTCCCGAGACTGACTGCTCGCCTGTTGCGCGGCATCCGAAGCGCTCACCGCGTTATGCGCAACTTCATGCACCGCCGCGCTCATCTGGGTGGCGGCGGTACTGACCTGATCGAGCGCCGCATGTTCGCTGCTGATCAAGCGGTCATTCGTCGCGGCCATATCGGCCATGGCGCGCGCCGCGGAGTCCACTTCCCCGGTTACCCGTCCAACCTCGGCAATCAACGGCTGCAATTTGTCGAGAAAACGATTGAAGGCACCGCCCAATTGGCCCAACTCGTCAGCGGAGCGTACTTCGAGACGCCCTTTCAAATCGCCGCCGCCCTCGGCAATCTGCTCGACGCGGTGCAGCAATCGACGCATAGGGCTCAGCACCACCAACGGCAAGACAATAAGCACAAGGACGCAACAGAGCAGGCCGATCAACAGAATCACACCCTGTTGCACACCGACCGCCTTGCCGTTTTCAATCGCTGCGTCGCCTTCGCGATGCGACGCCGCATCTTCAAGGTCACCCAGCTTGTCGATGGAGTCCCGCATGGTTTCGAACAGGCGTTCACTGTCACCGAAGCTCAGGGCGCTGGCGCCCTGCGGATCGCTTACAGACTGCTCGAGGACCCGCCGCGAAACCTGCATCCATTTCCCGAAGCTGTCATTGAACTGACTGACCAACGCCTGCGCCTCGGCACCGGGCTGCATCGCGGCATATTGCTGCACGCGGTCATAAGCCTGCTTCGCATTCTCGCTGTGACTGGTGCTCAGCGCTTGAATATGCTCATTCGCATGACCATCCAGCAGGCTGCGCTCGGCGACGAAAGCTTGATAAAGATCACGGTCGGCGTTGAGCAACAGGCTGATGGCCGGCAGATTACGTTTGGTCAATTGCGTGCTCGATTCAGTCACCTGACCGATGCCACGCATGCCCGTCCACCCCATCAGCACCAACAACAGCGCGAGAAACGCAATGGGCAGAGTGATTTTCCAACGAAAGCCCAGATCGGCAAAAAACCGCAGCATGGGGTGTCACTCCTTTCATGGGGATTAACTTACCTATCGGCAGCCATGCCTTGAGCTATAGACCATTAGTCCAATTGTTACAAAGCTTTGGGTGCTGGAAAGGCTGTGGTCAAGCAGGTCGCGGAGTGGGGTGGGCTGGATAAGAAAGGGGGTGGGACGCAGGCGTACAGGGGGATTTCCTGACATCGCCCGCACCACATTTGAATTCAATTGCTACCCGTGATGCGAACGTTACCCTCCTCATGATATTGGGGGTAATGAGTAATCAATCCCCAGCTTTCGACGTTGTGTTTGCGGCCAAACGCATTCATCGGCGAATCGGGCGTGACGAAGACGGTGAGAGTGTTGTCGGCAGGGCCATTGAACGGCTGAACACGCGCATAGATTTGCATCGTTCGTTGCTTTCCAAGCCCCTTGGGCAGTCGACCATTGACGACCGTATTGGGTAACGGGCCGGTGCCATAGAACCCCGTTCCAGCCTGCACGCGCTGATGCAGGTTGATGACATATTTGGGATACAGGACGACACAGCGTCGAACGTTATCCCACTCCACCGGAAGATGATCAGGCAAGGTTGTCAGTGACTGAATCGCCAACCGCAAATCGCTATAGGCCTCTGTCCGCTGCGTTTGCGCAAGCCCCCGCTGAACACCCACGGCATGAAGGAACAGCGCTTCGGCCTGGGCACAGGCATCGAGGTTAGGCTTGAGCAAGCGACGCGTATTGACGAGCGCGTTGGTCATTGTGATATGGACCATCCGCAACGACTCGAAAAACACATCCTCGGAGGCAAAACGCGAACTGACACCACTGGTCGGAGCTGGCTCACCTTCAGGGTCGAGGCCAGTCAACAACCTGTCCATCAGTTGCTGGTCCGTCAGGGATGGATGATGCCGGGCCAGGACATGACCGCTCTCGCCCTGTCGGGCCCGCACGTTGGCACGCACGCGCAGCGCCCTGACCTCTCGACTGACGAGAGCCTCCTGCAAGCTGAGAGCAGCAGGAACCACGTTCATGTTCATGACGTTAAGCCCGTTCATGGGCGGCGGAGGCGGAAACGGAACACCATTGAGCCCCGCATTCTGCGGGGGTATGACCGCATTTTGCTGAACACCCGGGGCTTGCTGCTGGATATTTGGAGGGCCCCCACCTTGGACCACTTGGGCACGTACGGGCGCCGCGCCACCGGCATTTTCTGGAGGGGTCATGTTATTGCCCGTCGTCAGCCAGTTATAGAACTGTTGTACGTAGGCCAAAACTCCATAAATCATCGTCAAGCCTCCAGGAAAATCCTTTTAGACCGTCGAAAACACCTTGCCGGGCGGTTGTCCGTTAACGGAGGGAGTTGCCGATGAGACTGCCCGCCTTGCCCCGGTGGCCATGGGCAAGCCAAGCAGATGACTGGCTTGAACGCAAATTGCAGCAGGGAATTTTCCGACATTTCCCGCCCACATAATTCAGGGAATCTTCTTACGCAAGAAAGCGGGGACACAAGAAAGCGGGGACAGACCACGATTAGAGGCAGGCTGATTACAGATAAACACACGATCGTGGCCTATTCCCAGTCTCCGCTCTAATCCACTCTTCAGACAGGTGAATGATTAGCCGCATGCCCAGGCTGCGCATGAAGATCGATGCCTAGCGCATGAATGACCTTGAGTACGGTATCGAATCTCGGTTTTGATCCGGGGGCGAACGCCTTGTACAAGCTTTCTCGTCCCATGCCGGAGTCTTTAGCGATCTGCGCCATGCCTCGGGCCTTGGCTACATAGCCGATCGCTCGGAGAAACTCCTCGCTGTCACCATCAGCCAACACCTGGGAAAGGTATTCACTGATCGCTTCGTCGCTATCGAGTAGTGCCGCCATGTCAAATGTCGTCAGGTGTTGGCTCATGCTCAAATCTCCTTTGCCAATTTCTTCGCTCGCCGGATATCAGCACTCTGTGAAGACTTGTCACCCCCAGCCAGTAGCACGATGACCACTCCACCGCGCCTGGTGAAATAGAACCCGGTAGCCAGCGCCTACATCCACACGCAACTCTGAAACACCATCACCGACAGGTTTCACATCGCCCAGGTTACCTGCTGCGGCGCGATCAATGCGGCGGGCGATAGCGATTTTTGCTCGCAGATCACGAACCGATGAGTGCCAAGCAGTAAACGTCTGCGTTTGCTGAATGAGATAATTCATGGGCAAACCGTATCCAGCTGGATACTAGAAGTCAAGATACTGATGCCGGTCATCCCTCCGTATTCTCAATCCGAGGGCGGGGGAAGAAATGGGAACAGATCACGATCTGATGATGAGTGAACTCAAAACTGTGGCCTGTCCCAGTCTTTAAATCGCGGCGCAAATCATAGGTCAGGCGATCCGCGCCCCGACGTTCACGCTCGTAGTACTGCCGCACAATCCATGTCGCCGCGTTCGCCATACGCGACAAACGCCAAAAACGAAAAAGCCCCTGAAATGTTCAACCATTTCAGAGGCTTAGTCGTATTCAATAATGGCGGAGAGATAGGGATTTGAACCCTAGGTACTGTCGCCAGTACAACGGATTTCGAATCCGTCCCGTTCGGCCACTCCGGCATCTCTCCAGTGGCGCGCATCATACCAGCACATTCGCCGGAAGCGAACCCCCGAGCGAATTTTTTTCCGTGCTATCAGATGCTTGCGTCGATTACAGCGGTACACCCAGGCGCTGGGCGACTTCTTCGTAGGCTTCGATGACGTCACCGAGGCCCTGGCGGAAGCGGTCCTTGTCCATCTTCTTCTTGGTGTCCTTGTCCCACAGGCGGCAGCCGTCCGGGCTGAATTCGTCACCCAGGACGATGGAACCGTCGCTAAACACGCCGAATTCAAGCTTGAAGTCCACCAGCAGCAGGCCGGCGTCGTCGAACAGCTTGGTCAGCACTTCATTGACCTTGAGGGACAGTTCCTTCATGCGGGCCAGTTGCTCGGCGGTGCCCCAACCAAATGCCACGACGTGGGATTCGTTGATGAACGGGTCGCCCTTGGCGTCGTCCTTCAGGAACAGCTCGAAGGTGTAGGGGTTGAGCTTCATGCCCTCTTCCACGCCCAGGCGCTTGACCAGGCTGCCGGCGGCGTAGTTACGCACGACGCATTCGACCGGGATCATGTCCAGCTTCTTGACCAGGCATTCGTTGTCACCCAGCAGCTTGTCGAACTGGGTCGGCACGCCGGCGGCTTCGAGTTTTTGCATGATGAAGGCGTTGAACTTGTTGTTCACCATGCCCTTGCGGTCCAGCTGTTCGATGCGCTTGCCGTCGAACGCCGAGGTGTCGTTGCGAAACAGCAGGATCAAGCGGTCAGCGTCGTCGGTCTTGTAAACCGACTTGGCTTTGCCGCGGTAGAGTTCTTCACGTTTTTCCATGATGGGCTCCGCTTGCTAAGTAGTGGGCTAGGCGATATGTCGCCAGTCGAGCCCTGAATCTTGATCGGCCAGTTGCAGCCAGTCCGGGTCGCACCCTAGGGTGTCGACGAAACATTGCCGGGCCAGCTGCGGCAGGTTGTTCTTGCTGCTCAGATGGGCCAGGACCAGGTGTTGCAGGCCTTGCCAGCCCAACTCGGCCACCAGGAACGCGGCCTGGTGGTTGTTCAAATGTCCGTGCTCCCCGCCGACCCGCTGCTTGAGGAAGTACGGGTAGTAACCACGGGCCAGCATGTCACGGCAGTGGTTGGACTCGATCATCAACGCATCGAGGTCCCGGTAACTGTCCATCACCCTGTCGCAATACGACCCCAGGTCGGTGAGCAGCCCGAAGCGCCGCTCGCCGTCGCTGAACACATATTGCGTCGGTTCCCGGGCATCGTGCGCCACGCTGACCACGCTGATGTCCAGGCTACCGATACGCAGTTGCTCGCCACCGACCACGTAGCCGGCTGGCTCGATGGGCTTGCGCAGGCCGGCCAGTGTCCCACGACTCAGGTACACCGGCAGATTGTAGCGCCGAGACAGCAAACCCACGCCATGCACGTGGTCGGCATGTTCGTGGGTCACAAGTATCGCGCTCAGTTGCGCCGGGTGCACACCCAGGCGCAACAGGCGTTTCTCGGTTTCCCGCAGGGAGAAACCACAATCGACCAACACGTACGTGCCAGCACTGGCGACCAGCGTGCCGTTGCCCTGGCTACCGCTGCCGAGAACGGCAAAACGCATCGGATCAGCCCAGGTTATCCTGAATCACGCTCAATACCTTGCGGGCCACATCGGCCGGCGCCACGGTGTTGATGTTCTTCTCGACAGTGACCTGGACGTTTTCGCCGACCTTGCTCAGGCGAACCTGGTAACGCTCGGCGCGGGCTTCGATCTCTTCCTTGTCCGGCTTGCTGCCGAACAGGCCACTGAAGAAGCCAGGCTTGTCGTCTTTCTTCTCGGCCTTCTCGGCGAGGTTGATGTAGTACAGGCCCAGGCTGCGGTTGATGTCCTCAACGCGCCACTCACCCTGTTCCAGCGCACGGCCAACGCTCGACCAGGCACGGTCCAGGTCGGAGCCGACGTTGAGCACCGGGTTGCCGCTGCCGTCTTCGCTCAGGCTGACGCGGCTCGGCGCATCGAATTCCTTGGATGCCAGCATCGAGACCGAACCGCCCTGCTCTGCGGTACGACTCATGCTGGCAAGCATGTCGTCCACCAACGCAGCGTCGAGGCCGGTATTGACCGAACGGTTGGTGAAGGCCACGTCGGCGGTGCTGCCGGCAGGACGCTCGGCACTGACCACGTAGATTTCACTGGTGTTGCGCTGCACGCCCGGCTCGATACGCACGCGAACGCGGGTTTCGCTGTCGGCCGCGACACCGGCGGCGCTCAGGCGCTTGGCCATGGCGGCGGACAGTTCATCGGAGCGCTGCCAGGTGGTGGTGAACTCGCCGGTTTGCGGGCGCTGTTCGTCCAGGCGGAAACCGTTGTCCTGGAAGAACTGGATCGCCACCGGCCAGACTTCGGCCGGCGGATGCTGGCCCATGACCCAGCTGGAATCGCCACTCTTCTGCAGGGTGTAGTCGCTGGCGTCGGCCACGGCCGACAGCGGCTGCGGACGTGGAACGATGTATTCGCCCTTGACGCTGTCGTCCGCGACGTTGCGCGGGATCGGCAGCAGCGGATCCAGGCGCTTGGCGACGTTGACGTCCTGCGGCAGTTGCATCGGTGCAGTCTGTTGCGCTTGCAGGTAATCGCTACCACGGTCGCGGAAGTAACCTTCCGGTCCCCAGATCCACCCGCAGCCACTGGTGCTGGAGATAATCAAGGCAAGTGCGGAAAGTCCGGCCATTCGCTTCATGCGTTGTACTTCCTCAATTAAACCAGGACGCCGGACTGGCGCAGGGCCTGTCGCAGCGGTTCGTGACAGGGAGTGCTCAACCAGGTCAGTGGCAAGCGGATGCCTTCGTGCATCAGGCCCATTTCGACCAAGGCCCACTTCACCGGAATCGGGTTGGCCTCGATGAACAGGTCCTTGTGCAGCGGCATCAGTTTTTCGTTGATGGCCCGAGCGGTCTCGGCGTCGCCCTTGAGCGCGGCCTCGCACAGGTCGGCCATTTCGCGCGGGGCAACGTTGGCGGTGACGGAGATGTTGCCCTTGCCACCCAGCAGGATCAGCTCCACCGCGGTCGGATCATCCCCGGACAGCACGATGAAGTCCTTGCTCACGCCATCGAGGATGGCCTTGGCGCGCTTCATGTCGCCGGTGGCTTCCTTGATGCCGATGATGTTCGGCACGGTGGACAGGCGGATCACGGTCTCGGCCTGCATGTCGCAGGAGGTGCGGCCGGGAACGTTATAGAGAATCTGCGGGATGTCGACGGCTTCGGCAATGTGCTTGAAGTGCTGGTACAAGCCTTCCTGGGTCGGCTTGTTGTAGTACGGGACGACCAGCAGGCAGGCGTCGGCGCCGGCTTCCTTGGCGTTGCGGGTCAGCTCGACGGCTTCGCGAGTCGAGTTGGCGCCAGTACCGGCGATGACGGGGATGCGACCGTTGACCTGATTGACCACGGCACGGATGACTTCGATGTGCTCATTGACGTCGAGGGTTGCCGACTCGCCGGTGGTACCGACGGCGACAATGGCATGGGTGCCGTTCTCAAGGTGGAAGTCCACGAGTTTGCTGAGGCTGGCCCAGTCAAGATGCCCTTGTGCATCCATGGGTGTGACCAGTGCCACCATACTGCCCGCAATCATGAAACCGCTCCTGCCGGAAAAAGAGAGCGGTAATGGTACTGGCGCCAAGATGCTTGTACAAGCGAACTACCATTCCCCTGGGCGATGGTTTTCGCTACCCTTCAGGCTTTGATCGGTACCGACAAGCTCATACGCCGGTTTCCAGCCTCCGTTTTCGACGCCACGAGCCCCGATCCCGGGTTTGTCCTGGTGCATTCCTGCTGTCGCGGAATGCAGCGCAACCCCGGGCACAAGGCTTGAGCCGTTCGTTTTCCCGGGCCGGGCGCCGTGTCGAGCGGCAAAGGTACCGACCGCTCATCGCTTTAGGAATGCTGCATGTCCACCCCCACAGTCCGCGAACAATTCCTTGTTATCAGTGCCCTTGGCGCCAACCCCATGGAGCTGACTAACGTCCTGTGCCGCGCCAGCCATGAAAATCGCTGCGCCGTCGTGACCTCACGCCTGACCCGTCATGGCGAATGCAGTGCACTCGTGCTCGAGATCTCCGGCAGCTGGGACGCCCTGGCGCGCCTGGAAGGCAGCCTGCCGGTGCTGGCCAAGAAGCATGCCTTTACCGTCAACGTCGTGCGCAGCGCCGCCCTGGAGAACCGTCCCCAGGCCCTGCCCTATGTGGCCTACGTGAGCTCGGCCTACCGTCCGGACATCATCAACGAGCTGTGCCAGTTCTTCATGGACCACCACGTCGAGCTGGAAAACCTGACCTGCGACACCTACCAGGCCCCGCAGACCGGCGGCACCATGCTCAACGCCACGTTCACCGTGACCCTGCCCGCCGGCACCCAGATCAGTTGGCTGCGCGATCAGTTCCTGGACTTCGCCGACGCGATGAACCTGGATGCGCTGATCGAACCGTGGCGCCCACAAAACCCAATGTAAGGAAGCGTTCATGGCCGTTGCCGTCGACCAGCCGGTTACCGATTTCCAAGCGTCCGCCACCAGCGGGCAGACCATCAGCCTCGCCGCCCTCAAGGGCAAGCAGGTGGTGATCTACTTCTACCCCAAGGACAGCACCCCCGGCTGCACCACCGAAGGCCAGGGCTTTCGCGATCAGTACGCGCAATTCCAGGCCGCCAACACTGAAGTGTTCGGCGTCTCCCGGGACAGCCTCAAGTCCCACGAGAACTTCAAGTGCAAGCAAGAGTTCCCGTTCGAACTGATCAGCGACAAGGATGAAGCGGTCTGCCAGCTATTCGACGTGATCAAGCTGAAAAAGCTCTACGGCAAGGAATACCTGGGCGTTGACCGCAGCACCTTCCTGATCGACAAGAACGGCGTGCTGCGCCAGGAATGGCGTGGCGTGAAGGTGCCAGGGCATGTGGATGCAGTGCTGGCGGCGGCCCAGGCCCTCAACAAGGGCTGAAATTTTCGCTGCCTGTATTGGCGCTATCGCGAGCAAGCTCGCTCCCACACGGGATTGGTGGTGTTGCTCAATCCAGTGTGGGAGCGAGCTTGCTCGCGATGAGGCCATCGGCCTCCCCTATTTAGTCAAAGCTACAACAACGGCGCTACAACCGGCTCCTTGCTCGGCCACGCATCCAGCACCGCCTTGAACAGCGTCGCCAGGGGAATCGCAAAGAACACCCCCCAGAATCCCCACAGCCCGCCAAACAGCAGCACCGCACAGATGATCGCCACCGGATGCAGGTTCACCGCCTCGGAGAACAGCAGCGGGACCAGCACATTGCCGTCCAGGGTCTGGATGATCCCGTAGACCGCCATCAGGTAGATGAACTGATCGCTCCAGCCCCACTGGAACAACGCAATCAAGGCCACCGGCACGGTCACCACCACGGTGCCGACGTAAGGCACCACCACTGAAATGCCCACCAGCAGCGCCAGCAGGGCGGCGTAATTGAGCCCCATGGTCACGAAACCGATATAGGTCACGCCGCCGCAGATGAAAATCTCGATGACTTTTCCGCGAATGTAATTGGCGATCTGCCGATTCATCTCCTGGGCCACTCGGGTGATCAGCGCCCGCTCACGAGGCAGGTAGCCACGCACCCACCGCCCGATCATTTCCCGGTCCTTGAGGAAGAAGAACACCAGAATCGGTACCAACACCAGGTAGATCATAATGTTGACCAGAAGCGGCAGGCTGGACAGCGAGAACGTCAGCGCCCATTGGCCGAACTTGCCGATCTCGCCGCGCACCACCTCGATGGTCTGCAACACCTGCTCATCAGATACGAGGTGCGGATAACGCTCAGGCAGCAGCAATAGCAGGGACTGCCACTTGGCGAGCATCCCCGGCAATTCGTTGAACAAGGTCACCAACTGGTGCCAGAGCAACGGCACGATCACCACGATAAACACCACCAGCACGCCCATGAACAGGGCAAACACCAGCCCGACTGCCGCAGTGCCGGGCAGCCGCAAACGCTCCAGCGTCGTGACCAACCCCTGCATGAGATACGCCAGCACCATGCCCGCCAGCACTGGCGCCAGCATGCCGCCCAAGGTAAGCACGGCGGTAAACGCCAGGAACAGCAGCACTGCCAGAACCACCGCCTCTTCATCGGAGAAGTAGCGCTGAATCCAATCGCGTAACACTTTGAACATTAAAAATCCTTAAGAGACGCTATCGGTTTTTTCAGGCCTTTTTCAGCCAGTAACGGTAGACGCCATTTTCGTCTTCTTCACGCAGCAGCGTATGACCGGCCAATCGGGCGAAGGTGCGAAAGTCACGTTGCGAGCCCGCATCCGTGGCGATGACCTTGAGCACACTGCCGCTGGCCAGGCGATTGAGTTCCAGCTTGGCTTTGAGCAACGGCAACGGACAGTTCAGGCCGCTGGCGTCCAGTTCGGCATCGTGGGCTACAGCATCAGTCATGGGTTCGCTCCGCGGCAGGTCGTTGAGCGGCCTAGAATATCTGGTCCCGGGCCCGGTGTCCGGCTACAGTAGGGTCTTTGTCAACTAAGGCTTCGTGCATGACATTTCTGCGCCCCACCCTGCTGACGCTCGCTTGCCTGCTTGCCTCACCGGGCTTCGCCGACGACTTGCCGTCACTTGGCGATGCCAGTTCTGCCATCGTCTCGCCAGAACAGGAGCACCAACTGGGCCGCGCCTGGCTGGCCCTGCTGCGCAGCCAGGTTTCACAGCTCAACGATCCACAGCTCAAGGACTACGTGGAAACCAGCGTCTACAAGCTGGTGGAAACCAGCCAGGTCAACGACCGGCGCCTGGAGTTCATCTTGATCAACAGCCCGCAGCTCAACGCCTTCGCCGCGCCGGGCGGGATCGTCGGGGTCAACGGCGGCCTGTTCCTCAACGCACAGACCGAAGGCGAATATGCCTCCGTCATGGCCCACGAACTGGCCCACTTATCACAACGCCACTTCGCCCGCGGCGTCGAAGCCCAGCAACGCATGCAGGTACCGATGATGGCGGCGCTGCTGGCTGGCATCGTGATTGCCGCCGCCGGTGGCGGTGACGCCGGGATCGCGGCCATCGCCGGGACCCAGGCTGCCGCCATCCAGGAACAACGGCGCTTCTCTCGCCAGAACGAACAGGAAGCCGACCGCATCGGCATCCAGAACCTGGAGAAGGCCGGATACGACCCGCGGTCCATGCCGACCATGTTCGAGCGCCTGATGCGCCAGTATCGGTTCGACGCCAGGCCTCCGGAATTCCTGCTGACTCACCCAGTGACCGAATCGCGGATCGCCGACACCCGCAACCGCGCCGAACAGGCCAAGCCCGGCGGCATCGAAGACAGTGTTCGCTATCAATTGATTCGCGCGCGAGTCCAGTTGATCTACGAAGAAACCCCGGGCCTGGGCGCCAAACGCTTCCGGGCACAGCTGGATGAGAATCCGAAGAACGACGTGGCCCGCTATGGCCTGGCGATCGCGCAGATCAAGGGCGGCCAATTGAATGACGCACGGGAGAATCTCAAGCCGTTGCTGGCCAAATCGCCCAACGAGATTATCTACAACCTCGCCCAGGTGGACCTGGACATCACCAGCAACAAACTGGCCGACGCTCAATCCCGCGTCGACCGGATGCTGAGCCAGTACCCGGGCAACTATCCGCTGAACCAGGTACGCGTCGACCTGCTGCTCAAGCAGAACCGCCCCGCCGATGCCGAGAAAGCCCTGGAAACCTTGCTCAAGTCGCGCCCGGACGATCCGGACGTCTGGTACATGGTGGCCGAGACCCGTGGGCTGTCAGGCAACATCATTGGCCTGCATCAGGCCCGTGCCGAGTACTTCGCCCTGGTGGGCGATTACCGTCAGGCCATTCAGCAACTGGACTTCGCCAAACGGCGCGCCGGCACCAATTTCCCCCTGTCATCGCGCATCGATGCCCGCCAGCGGGAACTCATGGAGCAGGAACGCATGGTCAAGGACATGATGGGCTGAGCATTCGCCAGGCATAAAAAAACCGCCTCTTTCGAGGCGGTTTTTTTCAGCGGTTAACCGATCATTCGGCCAGCTTGAAGGTGATGAAGCTCGCACGCCCCTGACGCAGGACCCGCATCGACACCGAACGATTCTTCGGCAATGCCTTGGCAATGTCGGTGAACTCCTTGGCCGAACCAATGGCCTGGTTGTTCAGGTGCGTGATGATATCGCCCGGCTGCAGACCGATCAGCGCGGCAGGACCGTCCTGCACTTCCTTGATCACCACGCCGCCCTGGAGCTCCAGGGTACGCTTCTGCTCTTCGGTCAGCTCGGCCACCGCCACGCCCAGGCGATTGCTGCTGCGCTCGACGCCGGACTTGGGCAGCGAATCCAGTTCCTTGCCCTCTTCAGGAATGGCCCCGACGGTCAACTCGACGTTCTTGCGCTTGCCCTCGCGAATCACTTCCAGATTGGCCTTGGCGCCAGCCTTGAGGGCCCCCACCAGGTGCGGCAGGTCGGCGGACATGATGATCGGCTGACCATTCATGCTCAGAATCACGTCACCCACTTGCAGACCGCCCTTGGCAGCCGGGCCACCTTCCTGGATCTGCGCCACCAGCGCACCGGCGGGTTTATCCAGCCCGAACGACTCGGCCAGGTCCTTGTTCACTTCCTGGATCACCACGCCCAACCAGCCCCGGCTGACCTTGCCTTCGCTTTTCAGTTGGTTGGACACGTCCATGGCAACGTCGATCGGAATCGCGAAGGACACTCCCATGAAGCCGCCCGACCGGGTGTAGATCTGGGAATTGATGCCAACCACTTCACCGTTGAGGTTGAACAGCGGGCCACCGGAGTTACCCGGGTTGATCGGCACGTCGGTCTGGATGAACGGCACGTAGTTTTCGTTCGGCAGGCTGCGACCGATGGCGCTGACAATACCCTGGGTCACGGTATGGTCGAAGCCGAACGGCGAACCGATGGCAACGACCCATTGGCCGGCTTTCAGATCCTGGGATTTGCCCAGTTTGAGCACCGGCAGGTCCTTGCCCTCGATCTTCAACAGCGCCACGTCGGAACGTGGGTCGGTGCCGATCAGCTTGGCCTTGAGCTCGCTGCGGTCGGCCAGGCGAACCAGGATTTCGTCGGCATCGGCGATCACATGGTTGTTGGTCAGGATGTAGCCATCAGGCGAAATGATGAAGCCCGAACCCAGGGACTGGGCCTCGCGTTGACGACCACCGCCAGGCGAACGGGGTTGTTGTGGCATGCCACGCTCGAAGAACTCCCGCAGCATCGGCGGCAAGCCTTCCAGGTCTGGCATCTGCTGGTCCGATACACGGCGATCCGGCAGCTTCTGGGTCGTGCTGATGTTCACCACGGCGGGTGAAGCCTGCTCGACCAGTTGCGTGAAATCAGGCAATTCGACCGCCACGGCAGGAACGGCCTGGCCGAGCACAAGCACGGTGGCAAAAATGGAGAGATAGGTTTTCAAGCGTGGTATCGACATACGGCTCCCGTTACGACGAGCATGGTTAAGCGATATGGAGCAAGGAATACCAGGAAAAGATACGCCGGTATTTTTGTTCCGGGAACAGACAAGGCCAGAGCCGAGCGGCTCTGACCTATAGAAAAAAAGCTGGTTTTTTGCAAATGAAAATGCTGACAGGAAGTTTCGGCATTTCGATCAAGCCCTGGCGTCATCAGCCTCTCGCGCAATCGAACCACCCGCGCCGTCAACCGGCTATTGAGTCGCGGTGACGTCGGAGCGCATGGAAAGCGCGATCCGTTCCGCCGTACCGATAGGAATCTCACCGACCACCGTGACCATCATTTCGCCCTGGGGCGTCGTGAGCCTGCGGGAGACGGCAGCCGTCGGACCGAGTTGAGTACGGGTATTCGGTAGCGTTGGCACCGTTCAACGGTTCCAGGAACACCGAGAAGCGCGCCAGGCCATCGTCGTACATCAAGCTGCTGACCTGGACCTGGGTGTCCGGGTCCTTGCGCACGGCACTGCTGGTCAGTTCAAAGCCGGGCGGCAACCAGTCCGAGCGCCAGGCAGCTTTCACCGCAACGGCCTTGCCGGGATCCTGCGCGACAACCTTGCATTCGGCGCTGGCTTGCAAGTCAGCGTCCGCGGGGGCGGCTACGTTCAAGCGGGTGAACTGGAAACGTTCGAGCAACTGGCCCTTGTCATTGAGCAACAAGGACTTGAGCGGCAGGCCGGTTTCTTTGTCCAGGTGCAGCTCGAAGCCATAACGATGCTGGTCCTTGGGCGTCAACGCCACGATGACCGCTTGACGCCCGGCCACGCGCGACTTGCCTATGACAGCAAGATCATACCAATTCTTGAGTTTTTGCGGATCGAGCGCACGTGAAGTGCCATCCGGCGCATTGCCCAGCCCCGCGATCAAGGAGCCGCTGACGCATTGAGTATGCCCATCAATGCGCACGACTTCCTGTGCCGAGCCGTCGAGCTGGAGTAACCGCTCGCGGACCTTACCTGCCTGGACGCGATGCCAGATGTTATGCGTAGAAAAACTACCGTTGCGCTCGTAAACGAAAGTGCCCTGGAAGCTCTGCTGTAGCTCGGCTTGACTCAGGCGGTTCAACCAGTCCTGAGCCTCATCGGCATGGGCTGGAATCGCACACCAGCCACCAAGCAGAAGCGTGAATAGAGGTATGGCGCGCAATGGTTTTCCTTATTAACGGTTTTCCAGGCTGGCGGCACGGGCGTAAGGCAGCGCGCTTTCGGTACCTTTCAAGGCAGCTTGCTGGGCATGCTGACGCAGGTAGTTGGGCAGACGCTGATCATGCCAGCCGGGCTGGCCTTGCAGAACACCGTTGACCATCGGGCCAGCGGTTTCCGAACCTTCGCTGTAACCGGCCAATACCGCTGGACCCTTGACCTGTGGAGCGGCCAAGCCAGGCTGGTTGGACTGCTGCGCCATTTGCACGCCGGCAATCTCATCCTGGTTGTACAGGCGCACACCGGCCAATACGGCAACGGTGACCGACGCGGCTACCGCCAGACGACCCAGGCTGCGCCATGGTCCGCGTGAAGCTTTTGCCGGTACGGCTTCGTCAGCCAATGCAGCAGAAACGGCCGCGGCGATGTCCAGGCGTGGAAGCAGCAAATCCTTGTGCATAACAGCCCGGGCGATCTGGTAACGAGCCCAGGTCTCACGTGTTTCAACATCGTCGAAGGCATTCAATACCCGACGCAATTCAAGTTCGTCCGCTTCGTTGTCCATAACTGCGGACAGCGATTCCTGCAGGGCTTCACGACTCATGGCGTTCCTCTCTTGGCTGTCGCCGCTGTCTCTAGTTTTCCTGCAACAAGGGTTGCAGGGCTTTATCAATGGCCTCCCGAGCGCGGAAAATCCGGGAGCGCACGGTGCCCACAGGACATTGCATGACGCTCGCAATGTCTTCGTAACTCAGACCGTCGAATTCACGTAAAGTTAAAGCCGTACGCAAATCTTCAGGCAGTTGCTGGATGGTTCGATGGACGGTGCCTTCAATCTCATCCCGCAGCAACGCACGTTCCGGTGATTCGAGATCCTTGAGGCCATGATCGCCATCATAGAACTCGGCATCCTCAGAACTTACGTCACTATCCGGCGGCCGGCGGCCGCGTGAAACCAGATAGTTTTTCGCCGTGTTGATGGCGATGCGGTAAAGCCACGTATAAAACGCGCTGTCCCCGCGGAAATTACCAAGTGCGCGGTAGGCCTTGATGAAGGCTTCCTGAGCGACATCCTGCGCTTCATGGGTGTCGTGCACGAAACGCACGATCAACCCGAGAATTTTGTGCTGGTATTTCAGCACTAGCAGATCGAAAGCTCGCTTGTCGCCGCGTTGGACCCGCTCGACCAGCTGCTGATCCTCTTCCTGGGTTAGCATGAACACTCCTCGATAAGCTCGAAGGAGGCTTGCATTACTAATTGACCGGGCTTGCAAACATAGACTCGGGCTTTTCGCAAAAGTTCTCCCCCTTCCAAGCAAGTTTCCGGCGCGCTCTGATCTCGGCACGCACGAAAAACGCAGCAGGAGATTCCCCGGCTGCGCGAATAATCTGTCATCGGGTCTGTCGGCAGCGATTTCAATCGAAATCTTGCACCAACCCGACGCTGCTCCCTTTTGCAGACAACCGTCTATTGAACGTAGGCGCTTGGCAAAAGTTCCCGCTATTTACATCGCTATGAACTGAATATCAGGCAACCATGACGTGATAAACAGCGTTCTGTCCTCGAAACGGCCGCCTTTGTCGACTCAAAGCCAAGCGGATGATCCGACGAAGCGTGTCGCTTTTCTGTCACGCTGGTTTCACATTGCCATGTATGCCCGGCTATTGTGCCGATCCCCCCCTCTATATACTAGTGGGCTGCGTGGCTGTCCGACCCGTTGAAGCGGTGTCTGGCGCCAACCCCGACCCGGGTCGCCTTGAGCGGAAACCATTCGAATGAGCCAACAGTTTCAACACGATGTTCTGGTAATCGGCAGCGGAGCCGCCGGATTGAGCCTGGCACTGACCTTGCCTGCGCATTTGCGCGTCGCAGTGCTGAGCAAGGGCGACCTGGCCAACGGTTCGACCTTCTGGGCCCAGGGCGGTGTCGCCGCCGTGCTGGACGACACCGACACCATTGAATCCCATGTCGACGACACCCTCAACGCCGGCGGCGGCCTTTGCGATCCGCAAGCGGTGCGTTTCACCGTCGAGCACAGCCGGGAAGCCATCCAGTGGCTGATCGACCAAGGCGTGCCGTTTACCCGTGACGAACAATCGGGCACCGAAGACGGCGGTTTCGAGTTCCATCTGACCCGCGAAGGCGGCCACAGCCATCGGCGCATCATCCATGCGGCCGACGCCACGGGCGCGGCGATCTTCAAGACCCTGCTCGCCCAGGCGCGATTACGGCCGAACATCGAATTGCTGGAACAGCGCGTCGCGATCGACCTGATCACCGAAAAACGCCTGGGCCTGGACGGTGACCGCTGCCTCGGCGCCTACGTGCTCAATCGCGGCACCGGCGAAGTCGACACCTACGGCGCGCGCTTCGTCGTCCTGGCGTCCGGTGGCGCGGCAAAAGTCTACCTGTATACCAGTAACCCTGATGGCGCCTGCGGCGACGGCATCGCCATGGCCTGGCGTTCGGGTTGCCGGGTGGCGAACCTGGAGTTCAACCAGTTCCACCCCACCTGCCTTTATCACCCGCTGGCCAAGAGTTTCCTGGTGACCGAGGCCCTGCGTGGCGAAGGGGCCCATTTGAAGCTCCCCAACGGCGAACGCTTCATGCAACGCTTCGATCCGCGCGCCGAACTGGCGCCGCGTGACATCGTCGCCCGGGCCATCGACCATGAAATGAAGCGCCTGGGCATCGATTGCGTCTACCTGGACATCAGCCACAAGCCCGAAGCGTTCATCAAGAGCCACTTCCCGACGGTGTACGAGCGCTGCCTGGAGTTCTCCATCGACATCACCAAACAACCGATCCCGGTGGTGCCGGCGGCGCACTACACCTGCGGTGGCGTGATGGTCGACCAACACGGCCGCACCGACGTGCCTGGCCTGTATGCCATTGGCGAAACCAGCTTCACCGGCCTGCACGGCGCCAATCGCATGGCCAGCAATTCACTGCTGGAATGTTTCGTCTACGCCCGCTCAGCGGCGGCAGACATCCTCGAGCAATTGCCGCAGATCGCCATGGCGGCCACCCTGCCCTCGTGGGACGCCAGCCAGGTCACCGACTCGGACGAAGACGTGATCATTGCCCACAACTGGGACGAACTGCGGCGTTTCATGTGGGACTACGTGGGCATCGTGCGCACCAACAAGCGCCTGCAACGGGCACAGCACCGGGTGCGCTTGCTGCTGGACGAGATCGACGAGTTCTACAGCAACTACAAAGTCAGCCGCGACCTGATCGAACTGCGCAACCTGGCCCAGGTGGCGGAACTGATGATTCGCTCGGCCATGGAACGCAAGGAAAGCCGGGGACTGCATTACACCCTCGACTATCCGAACCTGCTGCCCGAGGCCCTGGACACTATCCTGGTGCCGCCCACCTACGCCGACTGAACCTGAGCCGCACCCGCAGGCGCCGATGGACATCCGGCGCCTGCGCGTCGCGCAACACGCACAGCGATCGGACCCGCCGCTCACCCTGCAATCGGAAACGCAGCACGATGATCAGCGGCAGCGCCAGGCTATCGGGGCGCAGCTGCACAGCCCGCCAGCCATCGGCCCGGCTCCAGAGCTGCCAGCCCGCGGCATTGCAACGCAACCCGCAAAAGGCCCGGCGATGGGTCAGCACGACATGACGGGGGATCACCCAGGCGCCATGGGCCATGCACACGATAACGCCAAGCGCGGCGCACCAGGACGTGATGGACAACAGCAACAACGAACCCAGGGCGAACACCTGGGCCAGCAGATAGGCCGCCAGCAGTTGCCCAGAGGCCTGCCAGCGGCATTCGAAGCGATTACTTGGGCTGGACACGGTCCAGGATCATCCGGACCATGCGCTGCAACTCAGGGTCTTCGGATTCGCTGCGCTCCATGAACCAGCCGAACATGTCCTGGTCCTCGCATTCGAGCAGGCGGACGTAGCACGCACGGTCCACTTCATTGAGATGGGGGTAAACCTCTTTCACGAACGGCACCAGCAACACGTCCAGCTCAAGCATGCCGCGGCGGCTGTGCCAGTAGAGGCGGTTCAGTTCAACATCTTCGACCATGGAGCGCTCCTCAAATAGAGCGCAAGTATACAGGCCTCGCCACAGCGCAACAGACGGCTTTGGTCAGACACCACCGATCCTTTGTGAACTACCCATTTCAAGGGCGTCCCCTTATGATGTCCACCAGACTTTTTACCCTGCGATGACCCATGGCTGATTTCGCTTTTTTCTGCACCCTGTCCCACGAAGGCGTCCTCGCGGTCCGCGGCGTGGATGCCAGCAAATTCCTGCAAGGCCAATTGACCTGCAACCTCGACTATCTGAGCGACAACCGGGCCAGCCTCGGCGCCCGCTGCACGCAGAAGGGCCGGATGCAATCAAGCTTCCGCATCCTGCTCGAAGGCGACGGCGTGTTGATGGCCATGGCCACCGAACTGCTCGAACCGCAATTGGCGGACCTGAAAAAATACGCCGTGTTCTCCAAATCCAAGCTCACCGACGAAAGCGCTGCCTGGGTTCGCTTCGGCCTGGAAAATGCCGACAATGCCCTGGCTGGCCTGGGCCTCGAACTGCCGAGCGACACCGACAGCGTGGTGCGCCATGAAGCCTTGATCGCCATCCGCGTTTCTCCCGGCCGCGCCGAGTTGTGGGCGCCCGCCGAACAGGCACAGGCACTGCGAACCCGCCTGGGGGCAGAACTGGCCGAGGCGGACCTGAACCCCTGGCTGCTGGGCCAGGTCCGCGCCGGGATCGGCCAGGTCATGCCGACCACCCGCGAACTGTTCATCCCACAGATGCTCAACCTGCAAGCCGTCGGCGGCGTCAGCTTCAAGAAAGGCTGCTACACCGGCCAGGAAATCGTCGCCCGCATGCAATACCTGGGCAAGCTCAAGCGGCGCCTGTATCGCCTGCAACTGGACGCCAGCGAACTGCCGGAACCCGGCACGGCGCTGTTCTCCCCCACTCACGGCAGTTCCATCGGCGAAGTGGTGATTGCCGCCCGCGGCGAAGGAAACATTGAACTGCTGGCGGTATTGCAGGCCGAAGCAGCAGAAGATGACAATCTGCACCTCGGTGCCTTGGAAGGCCCTCGCCTTCAATTGTTGGACCTGCCTTACGAACTGGACCGCGACCGCGAAATCCAGCGCTGATCGCAGCATTTGTCGCAACACCCTAGAGAATCGAAATGAGCGATTTGGCGGATAAGGTCCAACGGGATTTGGTGCAGGCCATCGATAACGATGACCTGGTTCTGCCAACATTACCGGAAGTGGCCATGCAGATTCGCCGGGCCGCCGAAGACCCGGAAATCAGCGTCAGCAACCTGAGCAAAGTGATCGGCCGCGATACGGCGCTTTCGGCACGCCTGATAAAAGTGGTCAACAGCCCGCTGCTGCGCGCCACCCAGGAAGTCACTGACCTGCACACGGCCATCACTCGACTGGGCGTCAACTACAGCAGCAACTTGGCCATTGGCTTGGTGATGGAGCAGATTTTCCATGCTCGTTCCGAGGTGGTGGAACTGAAGATGCGCGAAGTCTGGCGCAAAAGCCTGGAGATCGCTGGCGTCAGCTATGCGTTGTGTCGCGGCTACACCCAACTCAAGCCCGACCAGGCCGCGCTGGGTGGGCTGGTGCATCAGATCGGCGTGCTGCCGATCCTCACGTACGCACAGGACAATAATGAGTTGCTGTCGGACCCGGTCAGCCTCAACCATGTCATCGAGACGATTCACCCGGTGCTGGGGGACAAATTGCTCAGCGTCTGGGAATTTCCGGAGCGGTTGGTGAAGCTGCCGGGGCTGTATCTGGATTTCAACCGCGACTCCAAGCAACTCGATTATATCGACCTGGTGCAGGTCGCTGCGCTGTATTGCTACAAGGACACCGACCACCCCCTGAGCAAGATTGATGTCTTCGGCGTCCCAGCCTTCAAGAAACTGGGCATCGACCCGGAGAACAAGGCCCGGTGCGCGGATATCGAAGAAGCGCGGTCGATGTTTTATTGAGCCCAAAACCTGGATCAGACACTGACTTAATCTGAACCTGAAATAAAGCTCACCCGCACCTTCAGCCCGCGCTCCTGCCCGTCGTGCAAGGTGATCTGCGCCAAGTGCGCGCGGCAGATTTCGCCGACGATCGCCAACCCCAATCCGGAACCGGCCACTTGCTGATTGCGTCGATAGAAGCGCTCGAACACCCGGTCCCGCTCATGCAGCGGAATGCCAGGTCCATCGTCCTCGACCTCCAGCACGGCCGGTGCAGACACCCGCAGGATCACATTCCCGCCCGACGGAGTGTGGGCCAGGGCGTTGTCCACCAGATTGCTCAACAACTCGTTCAACAAGGTCGGCTCACCCCGCAGCCATACCGGCTCGTCGGCTTCCAGAGCCAGCGCCACGCCTCGGGCATGGGCCAGCGGGGCCATGGCCATACCCAGCTCACGGGCCAACTGGCTGAGATCGAGCAACTGAGCGCCGCCTTCGGCAATGGCCCGGGCGCCATTTTCCACTCGCGCCAGGGACAGCAACTGGTTGGCCAGGTGGGTCAATCGATCGGTCCCCTGAGCCGCGGTTTCCAGCGTTTCACGCCAGGTCGCCGGCTCGCTGGCGCGCAAACCCAGCTCCAGGCGCGCCTTGAGCGCGGCCAGCGGCGTACGCAGTTCATGGGCGGCATCGGCGATGAACTGAGCCTGACGCTCGAACTGCCCACGCAGGCGTTCGGTGAAATGGTTGAGGGCTCGCACCAGCGGCCATAATTCGTGCTGCACCTCCACCAGCGGCAAAGGCCGCAGATCGTCCGGCTGGCGCTCCTCCACCGCGGTGCGCAAGCGCTCCAACGGGCGCAACGCCGCACTGACCGCAAACCACACCAACAGCAACGCGCCCACGGCCAGCATGCCCAGGCGCAACAGGGTGTCGGCCATCAGGCTACGGGCCATGCTGACCCGCGCCTCTTCGGTCTCGGCCACGCGAATTTCCGCCATGCCATTCATGTTCGGCTCGCTCACCGCCTTGAGCAGGCTCACCACCCGCACGCTCTGCCCCTGGTATTGTGCGTTATAGAAGCGCGCCAGGGCCGGGTAATCGTCCGTGCGGGGCGTCCCGGGCGGCGGGCCGGGAAGGTTTTCGTAGCCGGAAATCAACTTCTTGTCGATGTCATTGACTTGGTAATAAATGCGTCCGGCACTGTCGTAGGCAAAGGTGTCCAGGGCTACGTAGGGCACATCCGCGCTGAGGCTGCCATCGCGCTGGGACAGGCCCGCGGCGATGGTCCGGGCCGAGGCCAGCAGGGTCCGGTCATAGGCGGTGTCCGCCGCTTCGCGACCATTCCAGTAGGCGCTCAGGCCGCTGGCGAGCATCAGCACCACCAACAGCAATGCCAGGTTCCTGAGCAGCCGCCAGCGCAGGCTGTCGGGCTTATGCATTGCGGTTTTCCAGCAGGTAGCCCAAGCCGCGGAATGTCACGATCGCGACCGCATGGCCGTCGAGCTTCTTGCGCAGGCGATGGACGTAGATTTCGATGGCGTCTGGGCTGGCTTCTTCGTCCAGGCCGAACACCTGGGCCGCCAGTTGCTCCTTGCTCATCACCCGCCCCGGCCGGGCAATCAACGCTTCCAGCACGGCTTGCTCGCGGGAGGTCAGGGTCAGCAATTCATCGTCGAGGGTAAAACGACGGGTGTCCAGGTCATAGACCAGCCCGCCGCAACGTTGCTGGCGTTCGCCTCCCAGTACGCTGCGGCGCAACAGGGCCTTGACCCGAGCCTCCAGCTCCGTGAGCTCGAATGGCTTGGCCAGGTAGTCGTCGGCACCGAGGTTGAGGCCATGGACGCGGTCCTTGACGTCGCTGCGGGCGGTCAACATCAGCACTGGCAAAGTCTTGCCGCGAGCCCGCAGGCGCGCCAGCACCTCGAAACCGTCCATGCGCGGCAGCCCGACATCGAGGACCGCCACGGCGTATTCCTCGCTGCTCAAGGCCAGGTCGGCCGCGACGCCGTCGTGCAGCACGTCCACGGTCAAGCCGGTGCTCTTGAGCGCCTGGGCAACGCTTTCGGCGAGCTGCAGATGGTCTTCGACGAGCAGAACACGCATGGGTTATTCCTCGATTCAGGGATGGTCGACGCCATTCTTTGGCGCGGAGTTTACAGCCGCATCCGCCACTGTGAAGCCAAAAACGCGTTGAAAGATTTTGAAAGGTTAGCGAAAGGTTGGACCG
Source organism: Pseudomonas sp. R151218B TE3479 (assembly GCF_053629195.1). Taxonomy (NCBI): domain Bacteria; kingdom Pseudomonadati; phylum Pseudomonadota; class Gammaproteobacteria; order Pseudomonadales; family Pseudomonadaceae; genus Pseudomonas; species Pseudomonas sp. R151218B TE3479. The sequence continues at coordinate 2,561,501 of NZ_JBRJHV010000001.1, read as the reverse complement.
TTAGAGTCCTCCCACGGACGGTTTCGACTGCCCGCCGCGACGCACATCGCGAACGAAAAACGCCTCGAAGCGTTTTCGCCGAATAAAAACAATAAAAGCGGAGTACTCACATGCTGTCCCTACAGCTCCAGGCCCCAATGCCTGCCCGCCTTTCCCGTTTCAATCAGACCACCCTGGCCAGCGCCATCACGCCTCGGTCTGGTGTCCTCCCACGCCCTCAATCCCGATACGTTCGGCAACAACCTGCGCCCACCATCGACGCGAGGGCCGAGGGCCAGCAACACCGAATCTACACCACACACAACAACAACTCCTGTGGAGATAACGATGAACCTATCACTGCGTAAAGTAGCCTTGGCCGCCGGATGCCTGATGTTCGCCGGGCAGTTGCTCGCCGCTGATCCGTCCAAAGAACCCAAGCGCCCCGAATGCATCGCCCCGGCTTCCCCTGGCGGCGGCTTCGACCTGACGTGCAAGCTGGTGCAAAGCGCGTTGGTCAACCAGAAACTGCTGACCAAGCCGATGCGCGTCACCTACATGCCCGGCGGCGTCGGCGCAGTAGCCTACAACGCAGTGGTCGCCCAGCGCCCGGCCGACGCCGGCACCCTGGTGGCCTGGTCCAGCGGTTCGCTATTGAACCTGGCCCAGGGCAAGTTCGGTCGTTTCGATGAAAGCGCCGTGCGCTGGCTGGCCGCCGTCGGCACCAGCTATGGCGCCATTGCGGTGAAGAGCGACTCGCCCTACAAGAACCTCGACGATCTGGTACAGGCCCTGAAGAAAGATCCAGGCTCCGTGGTGATCGGCTCCGGCGGCACCGTCGGCAGCCAGGACTGGATGCAGACCGCCCTCATCGCCAAGGCCGCCGGCATCAACCCGCGCGACCTGCGTTATGTGGCCCTCGAAGGCGGCGGCGAGATCGCCACGGCGCTGCTCGGCGGCCACATCCAGGTCGGCAGTACCGACATTTCCGACTCCATGCCCCACATCCAGAGCGGCGATATGCGCCTGTTGGCGGTGTTTGCCGAGAAACGCATCGACGAGCCGGAAATGAAAGACATTCCAACCGCCAAAGAACAAGGCTACGACATCGTCTGGCCGGTGGTTCGCGGCTTCTACCTCGGGCCGAAGGTCAGCGATGAAGACTACGCCTGGTGGAAAGATGCGTTCGACAAGCTGCTGGCTTCCGAAGAGTTCGCCAAGCTGCGTGACCAGCGCGAGCTATTCCCGTTTGCCATGACCGGCCCGGAGCTGGACACCTACGTGAAGAAGCAAGTGGCTGATTACAAGATGCTGGCCAAAGAGTTCGGCCTGATCCAGTAACCGTCTCTGTTCTCACGGCGGCGCTGGCATCACCGGCGTCGCCCAGGAGTTAGTCATGCTCACCATCCAACGTATTTTTGCCGCGGTGCTGCTGCTGGTTTGTATCGGCCTGGCGCTGATGGCTTGGCCGTATCAGGCAGCCTTTTCCTACGAACCGGTCGGCCCGCGGGCCTTCCCCCTACTGATGCTCGGGCTGATGGGGCTGGCGCTGCTGTACATGCTGTTTCGTCCTACCCCCATCGTGCACAGCGATGAAGACCCGCAACTGGACCGGGAAACCCTGCAGAAGATCGGTATCTGCGTGGCACTGCTACTGGTCTTCGCCGGAACCTTCGAACCCCTGGGCTTCATCGTCGCCAGCATCTTGATCGGTGTGCCGATGGCGCGCCTGTATGGCGGTCGCTGGGTACCCAGCGTGGTGATCATCAGCCTGATGGCCATTGGTCTTTATCTGTTGTTCGACAAGCTGATGGACGTGCCGCTGCCCCTGGGCCTGCTCGACGTCTTGGAGAATTGATATGGATACCCTGAATTATCTCGGCCAGGGTTTTGGCGTTGCACTGACCCCCTACAACCTCGTCACCGCGCTGAGCGGTACGCTGATCGGCACCGTGGTCGGCCTGCTGCCGGGCCTGGGCCCGATCAACGGCGTGGCGTTGCTGATCCCGATCGCCTTCGCCCTGGGCCTGCCGCCGGAATCAGCGCTGATCCTGCTGGCAGCGGTGTACCTGGGTTGTGAGTACGGCGGGCGCATCAGCTCGATCCTGCTCAACATCCCGGGGGAAGCCTCAACCGTGATGACCACCCTCGACGGCTATCCGATGGCTCGCCAGGGCCTGGCCGGGGTGGCGCTGTCGCTGTCGGCGTGGAGTTCGTTCATCGGCGCGTTCATCGCCACCTGCGGCATGGTGTTGTTCGCGCCGTTGTTGGCCAAATGGGCGATTGCGTTCGGGCCGGCGGAATATTTCGTGCTGATGGTATTCGCCATTGTCTGCCTCGGCGGTATGGCCGGCGACCGACCACTCAAGACGTTCATCGCGGCGCTGATCGGGCTGTTCCTGTCCAGTGTCGGAATCGATGCCAACAGCGGTGTCTACCGCTTCACCGGTGACAACATCCACCTGACCGACGGCATTCAGTTCGTCGTGCTGGTGCTGGGTTTGTTCTCCATCAGTGAAATCCTGTTGCTGCTGGAGAAAACCCATCGCGGCCAGGAAGCGGTGGAAGCCACCGGGCGGATGATGTTCAACCTCAAGGAAGCGGCCTCGGTGTTCTGGGTGAACATCCGCTGCGGCGTGCTCGGTTTCATCATGGGCGTATTGCCTGGCGCGGGTGCGACCCTGGCCAGTGCCGTGGCCTATATGACTGAAAAACGCATGGCCGGAGCCAGTGGCAAGTTCGGTCAGGGCGACAAGCGTGGCCTCGCCGCTCCGGAAACCGCCATCGGCGGCGCAGCCTGCGGTGCGCTGGTGCCGATGCTGACACTCGGCGTACCCGGCTCGGGCACCACGGCGGTGATGATCGGCGCGCTGTCGCTGTACAACATCACCCCCGGCCCCCTGCTGTTCCAGCAACAGCCGGACATCGTCTGGGGCCTGATCGCGTCGTTGTTCATCGCCAACGTCATGCTGGTGATCCTCAACATCCCGATGATCCGCGTCTTCACCCGCATCCTGGCCGTGCCGAACTGGGCGTTGGTGCCGGTCATCGCGATCATCACCGGGATCGGCGTCTACGCCGTGCATGCCACCACGTTCGACCTGTTCCTGATGATCGGCATTGGCATCTTCGGCTACATCCTGCGCAAGCTGGATTTCCCACTGTCGCCGGTCCTGCTGGGTTTCATCCTCGGCGGCCTGATGGAACAGAACCTGCGTCGTGCGCTGTCGATCTCCAACGGTGCGCTGGAAATCCTCTGGTCGAGCCCGATCACCTTCGGTTGCTGGATCCTGACGGCGATCATGCTGTTCATGCCATTGCTGCGGATCTGGCGTCGCCGCGCCGCACAACGTCGCGCCCTGGCCAATGTCTGAAGCGACTTTCAAACAATGGTGGGGAACACCGCTGGTCGGCCTGGCCGGCGGTTACCTGGCCAGCCTGATCGGCTGGCCTTTGCCCTGGATGGTCGGCTCGTTGCTGGCGATCATCCTGGTGCGCTGCCTGACGCCGTGGCAACTGATGGAAATCCCCGGTGGCCGTAAATGCGGCCAATGGGTGGTGGGTATCGGCATCGGCCTGCACTTCACCCCCGTGGTGATGGAACAAGTCCTGAGCCACTTCGGCTTGATTTTTTTTGGCGCGCTGATCACCAGCGTGTCCAGCGTGGTAAGTGTCTGGCTGATGCGTCGCACCGGCGAGGACCGTGCTACCGCGTTTTTCTCGAGCATGCCCGGCGGTTCCGGCGAAATGGTCAACCTCGGTGCCCGCAACGGCGCGGACCTGAGCCGTGTCGCGGCGGGCCAGAGCCTGCGGGTGCTGGTGGTGGTGCTGTGCGTGCCTGCAGCCTTCAAGTACCTGTTGGGCGAAGGTGCGCCGACGCAACACGCCACGACGGTGGACTGGCTGTGGCTGGCGCTCCTGTTTCCAGCGGGTGCCCTGCTCGCCTGGGTCTGGGAGCGCTTGCGCCAACCCAATCCCTGGTTGTTCGGGCCGTTGCTGGTGAGCGCGGCGGTGAGCGTCGGCTGGGACCTGCACATCGGCCTGCCCAACGGCGCCAGCCAGGTCGGCCAATGGCTGATCGGCAGCGGGCTGGGTTGTCATTTCAACCGGCAGTTCTTTCGTCGGGCACCGTCGTTCATGGGCCGCACGTTGGTTGGCACGGTGTTGACGATGCTGATCGCCACGCTTGCGGCCCTAGGCTTGAGCACCTTGACCCATCTGGATCTGCGTTCGTTGACGCTGGGCATGATGCCCGGCGGCATCGCGGAAATGAGCCTGACGGCGGAGACGCTGCAACTGTCGGTGCCATTGGTGACGGCGTTGCAGGTGATGCGGTTGCTGTTCGTGCTGTTTCTGGCGGAGCCGTTGTTCAGGTATTGGATGCGCCAGCCGAATTCGGCCTGATGGTCCGCGGGGCCTTCATCGCGAGCAAGCTCGCTCCCACAGGGGTTTGTGTTGCCCTGAACCCTGTGGGAGCGAGCTTGCTCGTGATGGGGCCCTGACTGCCGACCGTTCAAACCGGCGGCAACCGCCAATCGATCGGCGTCTCGCCCTGCTGCTGGAGAAACTTGTTGGTCCGGCTGAAATGCCCGCAGCCGATGAAACCTCGGTGGGCCGACAGCGGTGACGGGTGGACCGAAGTCAGCACCAAATGCTTGGTCGCGTCGATCAGCTTCTGCTTGCTCTGGGCATGGGCGCCCCACAACAGGAACACCAAGTGCGGCTGGTGTTCGCTGACAACTTCAATGATCCTGTCGGTAAAGTGCTGCCAGCCTTTTTTGGCGTGGGCGTTGGCATTGGCGCGCTCCACGGTCAGGGTCGTGTTGAGCAGCAACACGCCCTGGTCGGCCCAGCTTTGCAGGTAGCCGTGATTGGGGATGTCGATGTTCAGATCGCGCTTCAATTCCTTGTAGATGTTCACCAGGGACGGCGGTGTCGGCACGCCCGGCTGTACCGAGAAGCACAAGCCATGGGCCTGGCCTGGACCGTGGTAAGGATCCTGACCGAGAATCACGACCTTGACCTTATCCAGCGGCGTGGAATTGAGGGCGTTGAAAATCAGTGGAGCCGGCGGATAGATCTCCTTGCCAGCGGCGTATTCACTGCGTAGGAACTCACGCAACTCCGCCATGTAGGGCTGGTCGAACTCGGCACGCAGTGCCTGCTTCCAGCTCGGTTCGAGTTTGATACGGTCGTCAGCAGTCATGGTTGCATCCGGCAAAAACAATGGGCGCACCCTAGGAAAGCCTACGGGGCTTGTCAATTGATCTGACGCAGAACCGGCACTTTCCTACGCAGCGGTCATACTGAACATTCAAATTTCTGATCGAGGTCACGATGAATCTGCACTTCGAAGAACTCACCGGCATCGACGGTGCCCGTATCGGCATCGCCACCCTGGATGCCGAAAAATCCCTGAACGCCCTGTCCCTGCCCATGATCAACGCCTTGCGCGATCGCCTCGATGCCTGGGCCCGGGAACCGCAGGTCGTTTGTGTGCTGTTGCGCGGCAATGGCGCCAAGGCCTTCTGCGCCGGCGGTGAAGTGCGCAGCCTGGTGGAGGCCTGCCGCGCTCATCCCGGCGAAGTACCGCCGTTGGCGGCACAATTCTTCGCGGCGGAATACCGCTTGGACTTCAACCTGCACACCTACCCAAAACCCTTGCTGTGCTGGGGCCACGGTTATGTACTGGGTGGCGGCATGGGGCTGCTGCAAGGCGCCAGTACCCGCATCGTCACGCCAAGCAGCCGCCTGGCCATGCCGGAAATCAGCATCGGCCTGTACCCGGATGTCGGCGCCAGTTGGTTCTTGTCACGCTTGCCCGGCAAGCTCGGGCTGTTTCTCGGCCTGACCGGCGCCCACATGAATGCCCGGGACGCCATCGACCTGGGCCTGGCCGACCGCTTCTTGCTGGATGAACAACAGGACGATCTGATTGAAGGCCTGCTGCAACTCAACTGGCAGGAGCAGACCGAGATGCAGCTCAACAGCCTGCTCAAGGCCTTGCAACAGGAAGCCATCGCCCAACTGCCCGAGGCCCAATGGCTGCCGCGACGGCCGAAAATCGACGAGTGGTTGGATGTCAGCGATGTGCGCTGCGCCTGGAAAGCCCTCAGCCTGTTGGTGGACCACCCGGACCCGTTGATCGCCCGGGCCGCCAAGACCATGACCGAAGGCTCGCCGCTGACCGCTCACCTGGTCTGGGAGCAGATCGCCCGGGCGCGGCATTTGTCCCTGGCCGGTGTATTCCGGATGGAATACACCCTGAGCCTCAATTGCTGCCGTCATCCGGAATTCAGCGAAGGCGTGCGGGCGCGATTGATCGACAAGGACCATAAGCCTCGCTGGCACTGGCCGGATATCAATCACGTTCCCGAAGCGGCAGTCGAAGCGCATTTCCACAAGGCGTGGGAAGGTCGACATCCATTGGCGGACTTGTCCAACGAGTAACGAGCCAGAAAGAGTTCCCTGTGGGAGCGAGCTTGCTCGCGATAGCGGTATATCAGATACCTCAATGTCGGCTGACCCGACGTCATCGCGAGCAAGCTCGCTCCCACAAGGGTTATCCCATCGGGTTTATGGCAGGCACAAAAAAAGCGGCGCTTTATGCGCCGCTTTCTGTTGCCTGGAATCAGCGGTGACCGCCCCTCCCGTCATGACCACCGCGTCCTCGATGATCACGCCCGCCTCGACCCCGTCGGTCGTCATTCCAACCGCCCCGGTCACGGCCGTCCCAGCCGCCCCGATGTGGATAAGACCGATACGCCGCGCGCGGTGGCGAATAATAGCGTGGGCCTTGTTGGTAGTAGCGCGGCGGCGAGTAGTAGCGTGGCGCCGGTTGGTAATACCGCGGTGCGTAGTAGCCACGCGGTGCCGAATAGTAGCTCCCGCCACCGTAATAGACCGGTGCCGGTGAGGTGTAGACCTCGGAACGGTAGTAGCTCGAGTCTCCGTCGTAGTAAGGCACGCATGCCGAAAGAGTCAAACCGAGAAACGCAATGAGGAGCAGTCGTCGATACATGGCGGCCTCCTGGACCGCGAATGAGCCACATCAGCGACGCTGATGGGCGGCAGTCAACATGGTGTGACTGACAACTACTCAGACAGCAAAATCGGAATCTGGTGCGACCTGGCAACAACTGGAAACATGTCGCTCGTCGCCCTCTTCCGGTGCGCGATAGCACCACAAGCAAGCACAAATCCGCCCTCAATCCTCCTTCCCCGACACCTGCCCTCTCTGGCCCGGGCCTTTGCCGGAATTGGCACGGCTCTCGCTTTAACAAACCCCGTGCAGGAGTCATCACAGGTTCGCGGCACCACAATTTGCAATGGCTGACTAGGGTTCCGGCTCGCTTCTGGCGAGTGGCTGGTCCGAGAGTTGGCGACCTCCAGTTGAGGTTACACGGCGGGACAAAAGCCCGGGAGACAAGCCACCGTTCGCGGTGCCGCGTTGCTCCTGTCCGCCCTTGATCAACTGGAGAACCACCCATGCTCAAGCTTCGTCTGTCCGCCCTGCTCCTCGCCGCCCTCTCGGCCCTCGTGAGCTTTTCATCCGCCGCCGCACAAAAAGACCACTTCAGCGTCTGCTGGACCATTTACGCCGGCTGGATGCCCTGGGAATACGCCGGCAGCCAAGGCATCGTCGATAAATGGGCGAAAAAATACGGCATCAAGATCGATGTCGTGCAGCTCAACGATTACGTCGAATCCATCAATCAGTACACCGCCGGTCAGTTCGACGGCTGCACCATGACCAACATGGACGCCCTGACCATTCCCGCCGCTGGCGGCGTGGACAGCACCGCGCTGATCGTCAGCGATTTCTCCAACGGCAACGACGGCATCGTCCTCAAGGGCGAAGGCAAGAAAGTGGCCGACCTCAAGGGCATGGACGTCAATCTGGTGGAATTGTCGGTGTCCCATTACCTGCTGGCCCGCGCCCTGGATTCCGTGGGCCTCGCCGAAAAGGACCTGAAAGTCGTCAACACCTCCGACGCCGACATCTCCGCCGCTTTCAACACCGATCAAGTCAAGGCCGTCACCACCTGGAACCCGATGCTCTCGGACATCAAGGCCCAGCCCGGCGTGAGCGAAGTGTTCAATTCCAGCCAGGTTCCCGGCGAGATCATGGACATGATGGTGGTCAACACCCAGACCCTGCAGGACAACCCGGCCCTGGGCAAAGCGTTGACCGGCGCCTGGTTTGAAGTGGTGGCGTTGATGAATGCGAAAAACGCCGCGAGCAAGACCGCGCTGGAACACATGGCCAAGGCCTCAGGCACCGACCTGGCCGGGTTCCAGTCGCAACTGGACACCACCAAGCTGTTCGCCACGCCCAAGGAAGCCCTGGGTTTCGCCACCAGCGAGCAACTGCCCGCCACCATGGGCAAAGTCGCCGAGTTCTCGTTCCAGCACGGCTTGCTGGGCGAAGGCGCCAAGGACGCCAACGCAGTCGGCATGGCGTTCGCCAACGGCGTAGTCCGTGGCGACAAGGCCAATCTCAAGCTGCGCTTTGACCCGACCTACGTACAGCTGGCCGCCGACGCCAAGCTGTAAACCGGAGGACCTGGCATGCGCCTGATCAACCGCTACCCGGATCGTCCCAGCCGCTTGTTGCTGGTGATCCTGCCCTTCGCGCTGGTGTTGTTCGCCTACTTCATGGGCTCGGCCGAACGGTTGACGGACAACCCCAACGACAAACTGCTGCCCAGCGCCGTGCAAATGGCCGATGCGGTCAAACGCCTGGCCTTCACCGCTGACGCCCGCAGTGGCGATTACCTGCTCTGGCAGGACACCGCCTCAAGCCTGCGCCGGTTGGCCATCGGCCTGGGCATCAGCGCCCTGGCCGGGCTGTGCCTGGGCATTGCCGCCGGCACGTTGCCGCTGTTGGGCGCGCCGTTATCGCCGCTACTTACCGTGGTGTCGATGGTGCCGCCGCTGGCCATCCTGCCGATCCTGTTCATCGTCTTCGGCCTGGGGGAATTGTCGAAAGTGATGCTGATCGTCATCGGTATTACACCGTGCCTGGCCCGGGACTTGGAACAGCGCGCCCGGGAAATTCCACCCGAGCTGCTGATCAAGGCCCAGACCCTCGGCGCTTCGACCTGGACCCTGATGCTGCGGGTAGTGCTGCCGCAACTACTGCCGCGCTTGTTGATTTCCCTGCGACTGATGCTCGGTTCGGCCTGGCTGTTTCTGATCGCCGCCGAAGCCATCGCCTCCACCGATGGATTGGGCTATCGAATTTTCCTGGTGCGCCGTTACCTGGCGATGGACGTGATCTTGCCGTACGTGGTGTGGATCACCCTGCTCGCCTGGCTGATGGACTGGGGCCTCAAACGCCTGACCCGGCAAGCGTTCCCCTGGTATGAGGGGGCGAAGGCATGAGTTTCATTACCGTGAACAACGTCTGGCAACAGTACGGCGATCAGGTGGTGCTCGAGCGCTTGAACCTGAGTGTCGCCGAGGGTGAGTTCTGCACGTTGGTGGGGGCGTCGGGTTGCGGCAAGTCGACCTTCCTGCGCTTGCTACTGGGCCAGGAACGCGCCAGTCGCGGGCAGATTCTCCTGGATGGCGAGCCCTTGGCCGGCGAGCCGGATGCCAGCCGGGGCGTGGTGTTCCAGCGTTATTCGGTGTTCCCGCACCTGACCGTCCTGGACAACGTCGCCCTGGGCCTGGAACTGCCGCGCTCGCCGCTGCTGGGCCGTCTGTTCGGCAACGCCAAGCGCCAGGCCCGGGAAGACGCCGCGCAACTGCTGGAGAAGGTCGGCCTGGGCCATGCGCAGGATAAATACCCGGCGCAACTGTCCGGGGGCATGCAGCAGCGACTGGCCATCGCCCAGGCACTGATCATGAAACCGCGGGTCCTGCTGCTGGACGAACCCTTCGGCGCCCTCGACCCGGGTATTCGCAAAGACATGCATGCCTTGTTGTTGGAGCTGTGGCGCGAAACCCGGCTGACCGTGTTCATGGTCACCCATGACCTGTCCGAAGGGTTCAGCCTCGGCACGCGCCTGCTGGTGTTCGACAAAGTCCGTGTCGACCCGCACGCCCCTGGCGCCTATGGCGCACGCATCACCTACGACATTCCATTGAACAGCGACCGCCGCACCGCCCGTGCCGCCGTCGACGCCCTGCCCGCCGAACTGGCCGGCACATTGCGTATCGCTTGAAAGGAGTTTTTCCATGACCGACTCGACCCGCTTGTTTACGCCCTTCGCCGAAGAACTGCTGCCCGGCGGCGGCCACCGTTCGTTCGTGCTCAAGCGCGGCCAGCTGCTGCGCCTGACCGATCTGCGCGGCGGCGCCAACGTGAGCCTGACATTGCTCAATGCCAACGAGAAAACCGAACGCTTGAACCTGCCCGACAGCCTCAAATGCCAACACACCGCCAAGCTCACCGCCGGCCACTGCCTTTACTCGGACATGGGCCGGGTGCTGGCGGCCATCACCGCCGACACCTGCGGCTGGAGCGACAGCCTGGGCGGCGTGCTCTGCGCCGAGGAAGTCGCGCAAAAATACGGTCAGGGCCGCTATCAGGAACTGCGCAACGGCTTCTTTCGCAACGGCACCGACAACCTGTTGGTGGAACTGGGCAAATGGGGCCTGGGCCTGTCCGACCTGCTGATGCCCCTCAACCTGTTCAGCCGGGTCGATGTCGATGAGGCGGGAAACTTTCACTTCGTCGAGGGCAATTCCCTGACCGGCGACTACATCGAGCTGTACGCGCCGATGGACACCCTGGTGGTGCTGACCGCGCTGCAACATCCGATGGACCCCAACCCGCAATACGCCCCGCAACCGCTCAAGCTCAGCTGGATGAATGCCGACGCCAGCGTCGCCGAGCACTGCCGCCTTTCGCGCCCGGAAAACCAGCGCGGCTTCATCAACACCGACCGCCTGTTCGCCTGAGGATCGCTGCCATGTCACTCGCCATCGCCACCGCACACAAGCAACCCGATACCGCCGTCTACCGTGCCACGATTCCTGCCGGGGAACCCTGGCTGGTGGAGGTCAAGGCCGGCCAGACCCTGCGCATTCTCGACCTGGAAGGCAACCAGGCGGTCGATACGTTGTTCTACAGCCTGGCCAACCCCAAGGAACGCTACGACGTGCAGCGCACCCTGCGTCGACAAAACAGCGTTTACCTGAGCACCGGCAGCGTGCTGTATTCCAACCTCGGCCACCCAATGCTGACCATCGTCGAAGACACCTGTGGACGCCACGACACCCTCGGCGGCGCCTGCGCCCAGGAAAGCAACACCGTGCGCTACGCCCTGGAAAAACGCTACATGCACAGCTGCCGTGACAATTACCTGCGGGCCTGCGCCCACGATGGTCGCCTGGGCAAGGGCGATATCGGGCCGAACATCAACTTCTTCATGAACGTGCCGGTAACCGCCGACGGCGGGCTGACCTTCGAAGACGGGATCTCGGCGCCGGGCAAATACGTCGACCTGCGGGCCGAGATGGACGTGATCGTCCTGATCTCCAACTGCCCGCAACTGAACAACCCGTGCAACGCCTACAACCCCACGCCAGCGGAGCTGTTGATATGGAACTGAAACTCACCCGCCTGCGGCGCTGGTTGTTCATGCTGTGCCAGAGCCGGTCGGGGCAGTGCATCAAATAAACACAGATTCATGAACACCCTCAATGCCCTGTGGGAGCGGGCTTGCTCGCGAAAGCGGTGGATCAGTTGGCGGCGATGTCGGATGTGCCGATGTCTTCGCGAGCAAGCCCGCTCCCACAGGTATCAATGGTGCTTTTGAACTTGATTATTTCGCCGCCAGGGACGACCCCGGCGGCCATCGAAAACTGCGGGACGGCCCGCATCCCAGTTCAGGCAGCACGCAAGCCTGAGGGGGCAATGCCATGTTCGAAAAAATCCTCATCGCCAACCGTGGCGCCATCGCCTGCCGCATCCTGCGGACCCTGCGCGAACTGAAAGTCCAAGGCGTCGCGGTGTATTCCCAAGCCGACGCCGCCAGCCTGCATATCTTGCAAGCCGACGAAGCCCACAGCCTGGGCGAAGGCGCGGCGGCCAATACGTATCTGGCGGTGGACAAACTCCTGGCGATCGCCAAAAGCAGCGGCGCGACGGCGATTCATCCCGGCTACGGTTTTCTCTCGGAAAACGCAGCCTTCGCCGAAGCCTGCGAAGCGGCCGGGATCGCCTTCATTGGTCCGACGCCACAACAACTGCGCGTGTTCGGCCTCAAGCACACCGCCCGCGACCTGGCGCGGCAACACGGCGTGCCGCTGCTCGAAGGCACCGAACTGCTCGACAGCCTCGACGCCGCATTGTTGGCCGGCACCCGGATCGGTTATCCGGTGATGCTCAAAAGTACCGCCGGCGGTGGCGGCATCGGCATGCGCGTGTGCCGCAGCGCCGCCGAGCTGAGCGAATCCTTCGAAGCGGTCAAGCGCCTGGGCCAGAACAACTTCAGCGACGCCGGAGTATTCATCGAGAAGTACATCGAACGCGCGCGGCATCTGGAAGTACAGGTGTTCGGCGACGGCCAGGGCCAGGTGATCGCCTTGGGCGTGCGCGACTGCTCGGTGCAGCGGCGCAACCAGAAAGTCCTCGAGGAAACTCCGGCGCCCAACCTGCCCGAGGGCATGGCTGACGAACTCTGCGCAGCAGCGATCCAACTGGCCCAGGCCGTGAACTACCGCAGCGCCGGCACCGTGGAGTTCGTGTTCGACAGCGACGCCGGGCGCTTTTACTTTCTGGAAGTGAACACCCGTCTACAAGTGGAGCATGGCGTCACCGAGCAGGTGTGGGGCGTGGACCTGGTGCGCTGGATGGTGCAACTGGCTGCCGGAGACCTGCCGCCGCTGAACGAGTTGAGCGAGGGTTTAAAAGCCGAGGGCCACGCGATTCAGGCGCGCCTGTACGCCGAAGATCCAGGCCGGGATTTCCAACCGAGCCCAGGGCTTTTGACCGCCGTGAAATTCCCGGACGCCGACGGCAAACGGCTACGCATCGACACCTGGGTCGAGGCCGGTTGCCAGATCCCGCCCTACTTCGATCCGATGATCGCCAAGGTCATTCGCTGGGCGCCAACCCGCGAGCAAGCGCGCCTGGGCCTTTATCAAGCATTGGATGAAAGCCTGCTATACGGCGTCGAAACCAATCGCGACTACCTGCAACAGATTCTTCTCGATGCACCGTTTGCCAACGGCCAGCCCTGGACCCGCTGCCTGGACGCGTTGGTCTACCGTGCCCACACCGTTGAAGTGCTCAGCCCCGGCACCCAGACCAGCGTCCAGGACTATCCCGGCCGCCTCGGTTATTGGGCGGTAGGTGTGCCACCGTCGGGGCCGATGGACAGCCGTTCGTTACGCCTGGGCAATCGCCTGCTGGGCAACGAAGAAGGTGCGGCGGCATTGGAAATCACCATGAACGGGCCGTTGCTGCGTTTCAACTGCGATGCCCGGGTGGCGGTGACCGGTGCGGTGGTTGCCCTCACGCTCGACGGTGAAGCCGTCCCGATGAACACCCCGTTGTCGATCGCTGCCGGCGCCACCCTCGCCATCGGCAACATTTCTGGTGCCGGGGCACGCAGCTACCTGTGCCTGCAAGGTGGCGTACAAGTACCGGATTACCTGGGCAGTAAAAGCACCTTTACCCTCGGTCAGTTCGGCGGCCATGGCGGACGGGCGTTGTGCACCGGCGATGTGTTGCACCTGGCGCCGCTGGAGGAGCACACGCCCCCGGCACCAACCAGCGCGCCGATCCTGGAACTGCCGAGCGTGCGCCAGATCCGTGTGATCTACGGCCCCCACGGCGCGCCCGAATACTTCACCGAACGCTACATCCAGACGTTCTTCGACACCGCCTGGGAAGTGCACTTCAACTCCAGCCGCACCGGCGTCCGACTGATCGGGCCGAAACCTGAATGGGTTCGCGCCGACGGCGGCGAGGCCGGGCTGCATCCTTCCAACATCCATGACAATCCCTACGCCATCGGCGCTGTGGACTTCACCGGCGACATGCCCGTCATCCTCGGCCCCGACGGCCCGAGCCTGGGCGGTTTCGTCTGCCCGGTGACGGTGATCGAAGCGGATCTCTGGCAGTTGGGGCAGCTCAAGGCGGGGGACAAGGTGCGCTTCGTGCCGGTGGATATATCGACCGCCCGCTCACTGGCCGTGAAATGGGATCAGTGTGGGAGCGAGCTTGCTCGCGATAGCGGTCAGTCAGTGACTTCGATGTTGGATGTCCCGCCGCTATCGCGAGCAAGCTCGCTCCCACAGGGGATGGTGTCGCCTGTGGTATTGGATATCGGGCAGGACGATAACCGGATGGTGGCGAGATTAGCCGGCGACACTCATCTGCTGCTGGAAATCGGCGCCCCCGAACTGGACCTGGTGCTGCGCTTTCGTGCCCATGCCTTGATGCAGGCGTTGGAACACAAACAACTGCACGGTGTGATCGACCTGACGCCGGGCATTCGCTCACTGCAAGTGCATTACCAACCCGAGCAATTGTCCCTGGCCGATCTACTGGCCATCGTTTCCGGGGAATGGGATGCCGTGTGCGCCGCGCAGGATCTGCAAGTGCCGTCGCGCATCGTTCACCTGCCGCTGTCCTGGGATGATCCGGCCTGTCAACTGGCCATCGAGAAATACATGACCACGGTGCGCAAGGACGCACCCTGGTGCCCGAGCAACCTGGAGTTCATCCGACGCATCAACGACCTGCCCAACCTCGACGAGGTGCAACGCACCGTGTTTGACGCCAGCTACCTGGTCATGGGTCTGGGGGACGTCTACCTCGGCGCACCGGTCGCCACTCCATTGGACCCACGGCATCGGCTGGTGACCACCAAATACAACCCGGCCCGGACCTGGACCGCGGAAAACTCGGTGGGCATCGGCGGCGCCTACATGTGCGTGTACGGCATGGAAGGCCCGGGCGGCTATCAGTTCGTCGGGCGCACGTTGCAGATGTGGAATCGTTATCGAGACGTCGCCGCATTCGACGGCAAGCCCTGGCTGCTGCGGTTTTTCGACCAGATCCGCTTCTACCCGGTCAGCGCCGATGAACTGTTGCGCATCCGCCGGGACTTCCCGCTGGGCCGCTTCGACGTGGAGATCGAGCATAGCCAGCTCAATCTCGCTGACTACCAGCGTTTCCTGGCGCAGGAGGCTGACAGCATCGCCGCGTTCCGCCGCCAGCAACAAGGCGCCTTCGACGCCGAGCGCGAGCGTTGGATCGCCAGTGGCCAGGCGCACTTCGACAGTGAAGAACCGTCTATCGCGCCGAGCGAAGATGCGCAGTTGACTGACGGTCAACTGAGCGTCGACAGCCACATCGCTGGCAACCTCTGGCAAGTGCAGGTCGACGTTGGCACGCGGGTGGCCGCCGGTGATGTGCTGGTCATCCTGGAGTCGATGAAGATGGAAATCCCGGTGCTTGCGCCCTCGGCCGGCGTGGTGCGCGAGGTGCGCGTGCAGCCCGGTTCGGCGGTGCGCGCCGGACAGCGCGTCGTGGTGCTGGAACGTGACTGAACTCAATCAAAGGATTAACCCCATGAACCTTTCGCTTCGCTTGGACGACCTGCGCAATGCCTACCGCAGCGGCGAACTGACGCCTCGCAAATTGCTGTTGGACCTGCGGGAAAAAGCCGCGGCGCTGAACCCGGACTATCACCTGTTCATCCACCTGCTGACGGTCGAGGAACTGGAGCCCTACCTGGCCGCGTTGGAAGGCCGCGACCTGGAGAGCCTGCCGCTGTACGGCGTACCTTTTGCCATCAAGGACAACATCGACCTGGCCGGCATTCCGACCACGGCAGCCTGCCCGGCGTTTGCCTATGTGCCGCCACGTTCGGCGACCATCGTCGAGCAGTTGCTGGCACTGGGCGCGATCCCCCTGGGCAAGACCAACCTCGACCAATTCGCCACCGGGCTCAATGGCACTCGCTCGCCCTACGGCGCCTGCCGCAACAGCGTGTTGCCCGACTATCCGGCCGGTGGTTCGAGCGCTGGCTCGTCGCTGGCCGTGGCCTTGGGCGTGGCAAGTTTTGCCTTGGGCACTGATACCGCCGGCTCCGGACGGGTGCCAGCTGCGCTGAACAACCTGGTGGGCTTGAAAGCCACCCTGGGGTTGATCTCCACGGCGGGCGTGGTCCCGGCCTGTCGCACGCTGGACTGCGTCACGACCTTCACGGCGACCGCAAAGGAAGCCAGCCAGCTGCTGGCGCTGACGGCCCGTCGAGACCCTCGTGACGACTACAGCCGCCACAACCCACAGTGGAACGATGGCGCCGCGTTCGGCGCGCCGCGGCGCTTTCGCTTCGGCGTACCTCGTCAGCAGGACCTGGCGTTTTTCGGCTGCCCTGAAGGTCCGCACCTGTTTCTGGATGCCATCGAGCGACTCGAATGTCTGGGCGGCGAAGCCGTGGAACTGGACCTGTCGCCGTTCCTGGAAGCCGCTCGACTGCTTTATGAAGGCCCGTGGGTGGTCGAACGCTACAGCGTTGCCGGCCCATTGATGGAGCGCGAGCCCGACGCCGTCCTACCCGTCATCCGTGCCGTATTGGCGAAAGCACCTACGGTGGATGGCGTACAAACCTTCCGCGCCCGCTACCGTCTGCAAGCACTCAAAGCCCAATGCGACCGGGCCATGGACGCACTTGATTGCGTACTCACACCGACCACCGGCCGGCCAGTGACCCTCGCCGAACTGGCTGCCGAACCGGTGCTACGCAACTCGGAACTGGGTTACTACACCAATTTCATGAACCTGCTGGACTACGCCGCCGTCGCCGTGCCCAGCGCGTTCATGGCCAACGGTTTGCCCTGGGGTGTAACGCTGTTCGGTCGAGCGTTCACCGATCAATACCTCTTGAGCCTGGCCGATGCCTTGCAGCGTCAACAGGACAAGACCTTGCCCGTGCCCGCCCACCCGGCGCGCCACGACCGGGCACGGCTGGTCGTGTGCGGCGCACACCTGGACGGGTTGGCGCTGAACTGGCAGCTCAAGCAACGCGGTGCCCGGCTGATCGAGGCCACCCAAAGCTCGCCGGACTACCGCCTCCATGCCTTGGCCGGCGGCCCACCCCTGCGCCCCGGCATGCTTCGGGTCAGTGAAGGTGGTGTGGCGATCGAGGTCGAGGTCTGGGAACTGCCAAGCAGCGAACTGGGTTCGTTCCTGACCGGCATTCCTGCACCGTTGGGGCTGGGCAAGGTGCAACTGGCCGATGGGCGCTGGGAAAGCGGATTCATCTGTGAGTCGTATGGCCTGGTGGGCGCTCAGGACATCAGCCATCTGGGGGGATGGCGGGCTTATCTAACGACCCTTGAGTAAACACTGCCCTGTGGCGAGGGGATTTATCCCCGCTGGGCCGCGAAGCGGCCCCAATGCACTCTGTCTGATACACCGCGCTGTCAGGTATTGGGGCTGCTGCGCAGCCCAGCGGGGATAAATCCCCTCGCCACAATCTTGCAAACCTGCAAATTCGACTGTCTTTTCCCACAAGGCCACTAAACTGACTCCATTGGGTCCTAGCCAAGGGAATCGCCATGTCGCTTCGTTCGCCGTTGTATTCCCAGCGCAAGCCGCTGCTGGTCGTGGTGGCGTTGCTTGGTACAAGCTTCCTGATCATTTCATTGTTGGGCTATTACGCAGCCCATACCTCGATACGCGATCACATTCTCAAGACGCTGTACGTGAACCTGCTGGTCGGCCTGCTCGTGACGCTGGCGGTCCTGGCCATTTTTTATCGGCTGATCAACAACTACCAGCAACGCATCGACGCCCAGGCCACCCTCGACAGCCTGACCGAGCTGCCGAACCGCCGTGGTTTCGACCTGCTGGCCGTGCAAGCCCTGCACGAAGCCCAGCGCGAGCCCAGGCCCTTGACGGCGCTGCTGGTGGAATTGGACGACTTCAAGCGGCTGGACACCGCTCACGGTCATATCGCCACCGATCAACTGTTGACCGGGTTCGCCCGCAGCCTGACTGAGAGCCTGCGGCATTCGGACATCGTCTGTCGCTGGAGCGCCGAAGCCTTTGTCGTCCTGCTCAAGGACACCGACGGACAGACCGGTCTGAAAATCGCCGAGAAAATTCGTCAGCACATCGAAAAGCAACGCTATTTCTGCAGTGGTAAACAATTGCTGGTCACCGTCAGCCTCGGCCTCACCACCTTGCAGGACAAAGACACCTTGCACAGCTTGCTGTCGCGGACCGATCATGCGTTGCAACGCGCTCGGCAGACCGGGCGCAACCGAACCTGCGTGGACATGCCTCACTCCAGTTATGAATAAACCCAATCTTTGCCCGGCCTGCGGCGGCACCAACGACTGCACCCTGGCCGATCCACGAACCGCCGACCGGGCCTGCTGGTGTTATGGCGTGAGCATCGACCCGGCGGTGCTTGAAGCATTGCCGGCCGAACTGCGTGATCAGTCCTGCCTGTGCCCACGCTGCGCCCAGGTCCAAGCCCAGTTGCGCGCCAAGCCCCAGCCGATCGCGTAAGATGCCCACCCTCCGCTGCCCTGCCTGAACTGCCCATGCGCGTCGACCGTTTTCTCAGCAATCTGCCGCGATTCAATCGCCAACAGGTGCGCCTGTTGCTGGTGGAACGCCGGGTGCGAATCGACGGCCAGACCGTCAACGATCCCCATGCACCGGTACGTGAATTCAGTCGCGTCGAAGTCGACGACGAAGTGCTGCAAGCCGGCCGACCGGCGCGCTACTTCATGCTGCACAAGCCGCCCGGCTGCGTCAGTGCCACTCGCGATCCGCAACACCCCACCGTCCTCGACTGGCTGGACGAACCGGACAAGGACGACCTGCACATCGCCGGGCGCCTGGATTTCAACACCACCGGGCTGATGCTGATCACCAATGACGGCAGCTGGTCGCGGCGCCTGACCCAACCGCAGACCAAGCTGCCCAAGGTCTACTACATCGAAACCGAGCAAACCATCACGGCCGAATACGCCGACATCTTCGCCCGAGGCCTGTATTTCGCCTTCGAAGACCTCACCACCCAGCCAGCCGAGCTGACGTTGCTGGGGCCGAAATCAGCGCGACTGAGCATCGTTGAAGGGCGCTATCACCAGGTCAAGCGCATGTTCGGCCACTTCGACAACAAGGTGCTGCGCCTGCACCGAGAATGCATGGGGCCACTGCTGCTGGACGCCAGCCTCGAGCCCGGTCAGTACCGCGCCTTGACGCCTGAGGAAGTCAGCCTGATCTGAGTCGATGACCGTCGGGCAGAAGTGTCGAACAATTTTCCGACAGGTACTTGCGCAACGGTCGCCCCCCTGCTTGAATCAAACCGTCGGCCGAAATGTGACCGATGAGTCACCACATACTTCCAAGAAACTTTTTGCCGGCGGGAACCCTCAGGTTCCGCCTTGTCCGCCCGGCAAACTGCCCGCCATAACAACACCCGTCGACCGTCTTCCTTGGATCGACATGGGCCTTATCTTCCAGGCGTATGCCTACCTGTCACATTGCCCGTGCAATCTCATTGCGCGCATACCCGCTTGCCAGGAGTCTTATGACATGAGGCCAGAAATCGCTGTGCTGGATATACAGGGTCAGTATCGGGTTTACACGGAGTTCTATCGCGCAGACGCCGCACAAAAGACCATCATTCTGGTCAACGGCTCGATGGCCACCACTGCGTCGTTTGCACAGACCACCAAAAACCTCTACCCGCAATTCAATGTCGTGCTGTACGACCAGCCCTACGCGGGCAAGTCCAAAGCTCACAATCGTCACGAGAAAATGCTGACGAAGGAGATCGAAGGGCAGATCCTCCTGGAGCTGATCGACCACTTCGCCGCCGAGCACGTGCTGTCGTTTTCCTGGGGCGGTGCCGCCACACTGAGCGCCCTCGCCCATCGGCCAAGGCGCATCGAAAAAGCGGTGATCAGCTCGTTCTCACCGGTGCTCAATGCGCCGATGCGCGACTACCTGGAACGCGGCGTGGATTACCTGGGCAGCCTGGACGGCGACCGGGTCGGGCACTTGGTCAACAGCACCATCGGCAAGCATCTGCCGCCGCTGTTCAAGCGCTTCAACTATCGCCACGTCAGCAGCCTGGCCGAACATGAGTACGGGCAGATGCATTTTCATATCAGCGATGTGCTCCACAGCGACCGGCTGTGCTACGTGAACGCGGCGAAAAAAATCAACGTGCCGGTGCTGTTCCTGAACGGCGAATGGGACGAGTACACCGCAGCCGCTGACGCCAAGCTTTTTGCCGAGCATGTGCAGCACAGCAGCTTCAGCACATTGCAAGCCACCGGGCACTTCCTGGACATGGAACACAAAGCCGCCTGCCGCGACAGCCGCAACGCTTTACTGGACTTCCTGAAACCAACCCACCACGAAAGTCGACCACGCTACAACTACGTGCAGGGCTACCATGCACTGGCTATCTGAAACCGAGTCCTCGCGAGCAAGCCCCACCCTGCGCTTTTTGGCAAATGGGGCTTGCCCGCGAACGACCGCTCTGGTTTGAGCCTTGCATAGACGAGTGACCTCGCCGTACGTAAAGAAAAACTTCAAATCCGTGGCCACATCTGGTACAAAGTCAGCCGCTCTGAGCGGGTGTCGTATAATGGCATTACTCCAGCTTCCCAAGCTGATAACGAGGGTTCGATTCCCTTCACCCGCTCCAATCGAATTCTGGTCCCCTTTCGTATGTTTTTTGACGGGGGGATTAAAAAACCGGCCCATGGTGGCCGGTTTTTTTATGGCTGATATTCGGGGAAGTGTGAGGTGATTTCCGAGCGTAGATAGAGGGCTCCCCGTCTACGTCCAAAATAAATACGTCTCCATTTCCACACCCTCGATGTCATCGAGGAAGCCCCCTCTTGCAAGCCGAATACGCCTTGAACCGGCTACCGCTAGGCACCGCCGAAAAAAGGTACTTCAGCTATAGAGCATCAAACATGCTTAGCGACAAAAGCGACGACGACAAATACGGTCAGAGCGAACGCTGCACCGATGCTGAACGGCAACCACGTAACGCGAAATGTGGTCGGGGCCGGGCGCCTCATTTCTTCTGCCAAAGCCTCTACCTCTCGATGCAATTGCTCAATGCTTGCTTGATGACTTCGATGTGTGGACATGTCTTTTTTCTCCTCCGAGATCGCGAGGCTCTGCTGGGTCTGTGAAACATTTCCAGCAATCCTGAACCGTGTGACTCTTGACGCATTGTCGCGAACCAGTATTCAGATCTTAATCCAAACACTCGTAAAGGCGACAATGGCGGTCACTACTCCAGCTCCTACTGCGTATGGATACCAGAAAGCTTCGTGCTTCAGCTTCGTTTCTTCAGCCGTAAGCTTGCGAGTCTCAGCCAATAACTTTCGGGTTTCGACCAGTAGTTTATCGAGCTCTAAATTATCGCGGTCGTTCTGAAGCATTGATCATCCTTCCAGGGTTTAAGCCATCGCCCTAAGCGTCGCTTTCTGCGCAACCGGCAAAATCTGTCGGACGTCAATCGCAATGCCAATCGAATAGTCCGTAGGGAGCACTATTTCCTATCTGCGCAGTTGTAGATAGCGGGCGGTTCCTCCTGAATTTGTAGGCAAACTCAGAGAGTTGCGTACGCCCCGGGAAATTTGTAGGCAGAATCCGAAAACTGCGTAGGGGGTGCGCTTACCTTACTTTTTGGCGAGTTTTCGCCTTGCCGCCCTTGTCCTTCGATGGCTACTCTCCAGACGTCGCTGCAAATCAGCGATCGGGCTTGGGAACCCGTGAGTCATGCAACCGCGCTTCACGGGAGCTAGACAATGCGTACCTCGCAGCAAAACAGATCATTTTTAAACCAGCCAAATCTCAGGCCTCGAATTTACTGCTTCTCGATCAACGGAGGCAGACCATGAACGAAAACACTGAGCTCAAAACCATCGGCTACACCCCCTTCAACTATTCCGCTGATCGAGCACTGTTCCGAGTCAACGGCGGCGTTCCCAGCCAAGAAGCATTGGAACGAGCATCGGATCTTTTGCATCTGGCTCACCGGCTTGCCGAAGACGCGGCGTTTGAGAAGAGCACCGACCGCTACGCCTGGGCTGCGCATTTTTTGTTGGAGATGAGCAAGGCAGTAATTGATGACGTTGTGAAAGTCATTACGCCTAGATCGGAAGTTGAAGTTAGAAAAAAAGCCGAGAAACAATAGATAGACCGTACGTTTGAGAATGGGAGCCGCAGACTCCCACCTAACGACAAACCAAAGAGCCCCGGCGTTTTTCGCAGCGGGGCTTTTTGTATGTTGGCTGCCTACTTGTGTCGTTCATTGCTCAGCCGCCAGGCAAATGCCCCAACGGCAACGCCCCCGGCGTCTTCACCGTATGAATCGCAAAATTGCTCCGGATGTCACTTATGCCCGGCAGCTTCAACAAATGCCCGGTGACGAACCGGTCATAGGCGCGCAAGTCCGGCACCACGACTTGCAACAAAAAATCCGACTCGCCTGACACCAGGAACGCCGAAATCACTTCCGGCAATGCCGTGACCGCCTGGCGAAATGCTTCGGCTCGTTCGTCGTTGTGCCGTTCCACCTTGACCCCGACAAAAATCGTCAGCCCGAGGCCCACTTCGTCGCGGTCGAGGACGGCTTGATAGCCGCGAATCACTCCGGCTTCTTCGAGCATCCGCACGCGGCGCAGGCACGGGGAGGCGGACAGGCCGATTTCTTCGGCCAGTTGCACGTTGCTCAGGCGACCGTCGCGTTGCAGCGCGGCGAGGATTTTGCGGTCGAAGGCGTCGAGTTTCATGGATTGGCATTTTCCGATTCAATGGGGCTAATACCTGGCAGATTATGCCAATTTCATAAGCCTTAGAAGCTGACTTCGCAACCACCTGCCCTGCCCCTCGGCCCTAGACTGGCACGACCGAATCGTCGATGAAGGGAGGTGTGGCATGGCAGAGCTCTGGTTGTTCCTGATGGCCTTGATGGTGGCGTATGTGCTGCCTGGGCCGGACATGATTCTGTTGCTGCAAACCGGTGCCCGTCAGGGCAAGGGCGCGGCGCTGGCGACGGCGGTGGGCTTGGGCGTTGCCCGGGGATGTCATGTCGCGCTGGCCGCATTGGGGCTTTCGGCATTGTTCAAGACTGCGCCCTGGACCTTCGACGCGGTACGCCTAGCCGGGGCTGCCTATTTGTTATGGATCGGTTTTCAATGCCTAAGGACCACGTTGTTGCCGAGTTTTGAAGGAGCCGGTATCGAGGCCGGAAAGCGGCGTTGGTATCAGGCGATTCGGCGGGGGCTGCTAACCAATTTGCTTAACCCTAAGGCGCTGCTGTTTTGCTCGGTGCTGTTGCCGCAATTCATCGATCCACAGGGCGGACCGGTGTTGGGACAGTTTGCGACCCTGGGTGTGGTGTTGGTCAGCGTGGGCTTGGCGTTTGATAGCGCCTATGCACTGGTAGGTGTCGCGCTTGGGCGCTGGCTTCAACGCTCCCCTTCGGCCCAGCGTGTTCAGCAATGGTTGTTTGGGAGTCTTTTGATTGGGTTTGCGGTGCGGCTGACGTTTGTGCAGCAGGCCTAGTGCTTGTGGATAAGCTGGTCGGACGGACACCTGGAGCGAACCGGGGGCTGCTACGCAGCCCAGCGGGAGCAAGCTCCCTCACCACGTGGCATTATTCGGCGAGTGCAGGGTTGAAAACTTTTGCCCGGCTCAAGCAATACCGGGCAAAAGCGACACATTCAAGAATGTTTATGAAAGCGTGATTGCCATTGAATGCATTTCCCTACCGTGACCAGTATGAAGCGGCAAGAAACGCCGGCTCAGCTGTTTAGGAAAACAGATCATTGGCATGTTCCTTAATGCCCACCAGACTGACGAGCTGCATATCCGCTGTCTGGATCTGTTCGATGGTGTCGTAACCTGCAAACCAATCCTGGAGGCGCACACCTTCTTGCGGTGTCTGTCCCGGAGTGAAACTTGATCGGTGCAGATAGAGGTCATCACCGATGCGATCAGCCAACAGTTCATCGCTACCAATATAGGACAAAATCAATTTGTCGCCGCTGCTGATGCCGTCGTCCTGAATCGTCACTAACTTTGGAGTATCGATGGTGTAGATATCGTCACCCTCACCACCGTTAGCAAAACCGCCAGTCTGCAATATCAGTCTGTCATCCCCCTGACCTCCTGACAGTGAAAAGCCCACGCCTCTACCGGTCAGCAGGTCGTTGCCTTCCCCCCCATCAGCCATGCCATGTATCACAGTGATCGTGTCACTTCCGGCCTCGCCGTAGGCCTGAGTACCCTCGTCGCTGGCAGCCGTGACGATGGTGTCGTTGCCGCCGCCGCCGTACAAGATGTCTGCCTGCGGCCCATTCGCCGAGCTATCGACTTTGAAAGGTTCTATCCACGAAGTCAGCCCACCATAGAGGAAATCATTGCCATCCCCGCCGTCGATGACGTCGTTGCCCAATCCCCCCTCCAGGTAATTGACACCCGCGTCTCCAACCAAGACATCGTTGAAATGACTACCCAACACGTGTTCGATGTTGAGCAATACATCACCTTCGGCATCGCCACCTTGATTGATTTGAGTCTGCAAGTTGATCGAGACGCCTGTTGTGCTTGTAATGTAAAAAGCACTGTCGAAACCTGCGCGACCATCGATGACATCTGCCCCGGCTCCACCAATGAAGATCTCCTTCAGACCAGAGCCTGATAGCGTGTCGTTAAAATTGCTGCCTTGAAAAAACTCAATGTTGGCGTAGGTGTGGCCAGCAGCCTCCCCTATGTCAGTGCCGTTGGTCAGGTCGATCGTCACCCCGCTGTCAGACTGTTCATAAGTGACTAGATCCACGCCACCCGCGCCATCTTCCATCATGGAGGAACTACCGCCATAGAAAACGTCGTTGAAATTCGATCCCCTGATCACCTCGATACCGGTATAGGTATCACCTGCCGCGGTCCCGGAATACACACCCGTCTTGAGGTTGAAGGTCATGGCTTCTTGGCTGTCGAGATAGCTCGCTATGTCATAGCCAACACCGCCGATAAACTGATCCGCTCCCGCGCCTCCGTACAATGTGTCGTTACCCGAACCGCCGATGAGCTGATCCGCGCCCGCGCCACCGTACAGTGTGTCGCTGCCCGAACCGCCGGTGATGATGTTGTCGCTGTCGTTGCCGTAACCGATGAATGCGCCAGTGCCAACGTAGGTCAGGCGCTCGACGTTTGCCGCCAGGATCGTGCCGTTGGCATTGATCACCGACACGCGGACTTCATCGTTGCCGCCACCGGCCTGTTCGATGATGTAGGGGGTCAGCCCCAGATTGATGTTGTAGATGTCGTCGCCAGCCCCCCCTTCCAGCCGTACCGTTGGGGCTACGGTGTACGGGCCAGCGGAGAGTACGTCGTTGAAGGCGGAGCCTATGACGGTTTCGACATTCGCTAAAATGGTGCCTTCGGCATCTCCGCCCGTTCCTGCGGTTCCCGTCCCGGTACGGATATCGACGTTTACCCCCGCAGTCGAGCCCGAGTAGTCAACCGTGTCGATTCCGGCACCGCCGTCGAAATCCATACCGCTACCATCGCCAACGAACCTGTCGTTGAAATTCGATCCTCTGATCGCCTCGATACCGGTGTAGGTATCACCTGTCGCAATCCCGGTATGCACGCCCGTCTTGAGGTTGATGGTCACAGCTTCTTTGCTATCGATATACCCCGCTACGTCGTAGCCAACTCCGCCGATGAACTGATCCGCTCCCCCTCCGCCGTGCAGTGTGTCGTTACCCGAACCGCCGGTAATGATGTTGTCGCTGTCGTTGCCATAACCGATGAATGCGCCAGTGCCAACGTAGGTCAGGCGCTCGACGTTTGCCGCCAGGACCGTGCCGTTGGCATTGATCACCGACACGCGGACTTCATCGTTGCCACCACCGGCCTGTTCGATGATGTAGGGGGTCAGCCCTAGATTGATGTTGTAGACATCGTCGCCAGCCCCCCCTTCCAGCCGTACCGTTGGGGCCACGGTGTACGGGCCAGCGGAGAGTACGTCGTTGAAGGCGGAGCCTATGACGGTTTCGACATTCGCTAAAATGGTGCCTTCGGCATCTCCACCCGTTCCTGCGGTTCCCGTCCCGGTACGGATATCGACGTTTACCCCCGCAGTCGAGCCCGAGTAGTCAACCGTGTCGATCCCGGCACCGCCGTCGAAATCCATACCGCTACCATCGCCAACGAACCTGTCGTTGAAATTCGATCCTCTGATCGCCTCGATACCGGTGTAGGTATCACCTGTCGCAATCCCGGTATGCACGCCCGTCCTGAGGTTGATGGTCACAGCTTCTTTGCTATCGATATACCCCGCTACGTCGTAGCCAACTCCGCCGATGAACTGATCCGCTCCCCCTCCGCCGTGCAGTGTGTCGTTACCCGAACCGCCGGTAATGATGTTGTCGCTGTCGTTGCCATAACCGGTGAATGCGCCAGTGCCAACGTAGGTCAGGCGCTCGACGTTTGCCGCCAGGACCGTGCCGTTGGCATTGATCACCGACACGCGGACTTCATCGTTGCCACCACCGGCCTGTTCGATGATGTAGGGGGTCAGCCCTAGATTGATGTTGTAGATATCGTCGCCAGCCCCCCCTTCCAGCCGTACCGTTGGGGCCACGGTGTACGGGCCAGCGGAGAGTACGTCGTTGAAGGCAGAGCCTATGACGGTTTCGACATTCGCTAAAATGGTGCCTTCGGCATCTCCGCCCGTTCCCGCGGTTCCCGTCCCGGTACGGATATCGACGTTTACCCCCGCAGTCGAGCCCGAGTAGTCAACCGTGTCGATTCCGGCACCGCCGTCGAAATCCATACCGCTACCATCGCCAACGAACGTGTCGTTGAAATTCGATCCTCTGATCGCCTCGATACCGGTGTAGGTATCACCTGCCGCGATCCCGGTATGCACACCCGTCTTGAGATTGATGGTCACAGCTTCTTTGCTGTCGGTATAACCCGCTATGTCATACCCGGCACCGCCGATGAACTGATCCGCTCCCGCGCCACCGTACAGTGTGTCGTTACCCGAACCGCCAGTAATGATGTTGTCGCTGTCGTTGCCATAACCGGTGAATGCGCCAGTGCCGACGTAGGTCAGGCGCTCGACGTTTGCCGCCAGGACCGTGCCGTTGGCATTGATCACCGACACGCGGACTTCATCGTTGCCGCCACCGGCCTGTTCGATGATGTAGGGGGTCAGCCCCAGATTGATGTTGTAGATGTCGTCGCCAGCCCCCCCTTCCAGCCGTACCGTTGGGATTACGGTGTACGGGCCAGAGGAGAGCACGTCGTTGAAGGCAGAGCCTATGACGGTTTCGATACCAATGAGCGTATCCCCCTCTGCATCGCCACCCCGTCCAACAAGTCCAGTTCCCTGGCGCAAATCTATACTGACACCTTCAGTCGATGCCGAATAATCAACAGTATCTATACCAGCACCGCCATCAATTTTGTCTGCGCCAGCGGTGCCCTTGATTACATCGTTCCCGCCCAGGGCGTTGATCTCATCATCCCCTGCGGTGCCAATTAGTGCATCTGCGCCAGCTGTTCCATTGATAACGGCCATTTTTCTTCCCTGCTTAAGGATGGTAGAGGAGGTTTCGTAAAATCAGTGTTTGTTTACAAAACTGAGGCAAGAAATCTCTGCGATGTTTTTCGGCTGTGGCAAGTGAAGCTTGAGCCGACATTTCGTCCAGAAAAATAGGTGAGTAAGGTGTCATTTATTGAATTTCAGGTACGACATAACCGCCCGATTTAAAAAAACGGGATAGGTTTGATTTTTTTACGATCAATTGCGTGCTGGCGCAGCCGATCCATGCTGAGCTCCATCAAGGCCCTTCTTCCCATTGGGGGAAGTTAACTGGGCACTGAGCGTCCTTGCGTGAGTGATAGCACGACAATATCTCTTTACACAAGAGGTCCGGTACCTAGGGCGTGCTGCTGACGTCCTAATGGCGGTGAACGTATGTGGGAGCGAGCTTGCTCGCGATACCGTCCTGTCAGCCAACATGGATACTGCTGATCTGGCGCGATCGCGAGCAAGCTCGCTCCCACAGAGGTTTTGCAATCACTCCTCAGATGGCTGCGGGCCGTCTATTTCTTCTCCGCCCCGGACTCCTGCATCTGCACCGAAGACTTGGTGCCATCGGTGTTGTCCTTGGTCTCGTTATCCGAGTTGTCGAAACAGCCTTGCAGGGCGAACAAGCAGCAGGCGAGGCAAAAAGTGCGGGCGAGATTCATGATGTACTCCGATGCCGAGGGCTTTCAGGAGTGACCTGCGAGAGCGGCAATGGTTGCGCCTGTCATCGTGCCGGACGATGAACGTCGACGGAGGTTGGCGACTGAAATGTAAGTAGAATTTTCATCGCTTCGTTGCTGTCACACCAGACAGGTGCATCTAATAAGGAAACACGGCAATGACGTTCGCAAAAATCGCTCAAAAACTGGCCCTCTGGGCGGGGAGCCCCAAGACATTCCTGGGGGCCATCGTGTTGTTGGCACTGTGGGCAGCCAGCGGACCTTTCTTCGGTTTCAACGACACCTGGCAATTGATCATCAACACCTCGACCACCATCATCACCTTCCTCATGGTGTTCCTGATCCAGAACACGCAAAACCGCGATACAGACATTCTGCACCTGAAGATCGATGAGTTGTTGCGAGCGACCAAGGAGGCACAAAACGCGATGCTCGGACTCGAATCCCTGGACCTCAAGCAACTGGAGGCGTTGAGGAAGCACTACCAAGCCATGGGCAACGACGAGGTCAAAAGCCTTGAAGGCCTGGAAGCGAAAAGCAAGATCGACCTGAACCAGTGCTGAGAGATGCGCGAGTGGGTGACATGCCACTCGCGCGCTTCGGTAAAATATCAGGGCAGCGGATTACCGCCCGTCACGCCAAACACTTCCCCAGTGATGTAGCTCGACTCCTGAGATGCCAGCAATACATAGAGCGGCGCACATTCGGCCGGTTGGCCTGGACGTTTCATCGGCACCTGGGCGCCAAAGGTGGGAATTTTCTCCTGCGGTTGGCCGCCACTGGGTTGCAGCACGGTCCAGATCGGCCCCGGTGCCACGGCATTGACCCGGATACCTTTGCTGATGACCTGCCCGGCCAGCGCCTTGGTGAACGCGACGATGGCCGCTTTGGTGGTGGCGTAGTCCAACAGCGTCGCGGACGGGTCGTAGGATTGGATCGATGCGGTATTGATGATGGTCGCCCCCGCCGGCATCAGCGGCACCGCTGCCTTGCAGATCCAGAACATCGCATAGATGTTGGTTTTCATGGTGTCGTCGAATTGCGCAGTGGTGATGTCGGCAATGTCTTTTTGCGCTTCCTGCTTACCGGCAACGTTCACCACAATATCCAGGCCGCCCAATTGCTCGTGGGCACTCTTTACCAATTGCACACAAAAGGTTTCGTCCTTGAGGTCGCCGGGAATCGCAATCGCCTTGCGGCCTTCGGCTTCGATCAGTTCGATGACCTGACGCGCATCCCGCTCTTCGCTGGGCAAGTAGTTGATCGCGACATCCGCGCCCTCGCGGGCATAAGCGATGGCGGCGGCACGACCGATGCCTGAGTCACCACCGGTGACCAGGGCCTTGCGTCCTTCCAGGCGTCCGAAGCCCTGGTAACTTTTTTCACCATGATCGGGCTTGGGCACCATGTCCTGGTCAATACCCGGCGGCGACTGCGGCTGGTCAGGAAAGGGTGGACGCGGATACTGGGTCAGTGGGTTCTGCATCGCGTATTGGTTGGGTTCTCGGCGTGTGGACATCGAGTTTCTCCTTTTCGGCGGGCAAAATCAGCCGGGACGCTGACGCCCCGGTCCTGAATGTAAAAACAGATGCGGCAGATCAACGGCTGGCCTGCAGTGCCCTGGCCATTTCGAGATGGGTCTGCAACTTGGGCAGGGTTTCGTCAGCGAAGGCCTTGATCTCTGGCACTTCGGTGGTCTGGGCCTGCTGCTGGATTTGCGCGATGGCCTCCTCGGTAGCCTTGACCTGGGTGGCGGCATACGCGGCTTCGAACGACTCGCCTTCCTTGACCTGTGGCATCAAGGCCTTGGCCTTGTCGGCCACTTCCTCACGAGGCGCGACAGGCAAGTCGAGCTTTTTGGCGATCTTCGCCAGATGTTGATTGGCAGTGGTGCGGTCGTTGATCACCATAATGGTGTAGTCCTTGACCTCCCTGGTTTCGGCTTTTCCGTGGGCCATGCGACTTGTCTCGATGTCGGCCATGCCCTTGGCGGAAGCATCGTTGATGAATTCGGCAGGCGATTGGGCCCAGGCACTGTTGGCACCCAGGCCCATCAGCACGACGAGACTGGTGGTGCGAAAAAAGCTGGCCATACGGCTCATGGTCGCGCCCTCCTCTGATATAAAGTTCTGGTGGGTTATCCACCGTTGAATCAGAACCAGCCATGAAAATTCAGCGAGACGTCCGACCCGGCTTTCGGCCAATTTCGGCTTTCCACGGGTTTTTATCGACGATCGTGATGGTGGTTCTCCCACTTTTGCGACCTGTTTCGGACACCTTCGTTCGATCGTGAGCAATGTTTGTCGGATAAACATTGCTTGAACCAGGCATGGTTCAGCCCTCCATATTCGTGAGTACCGGGCACGCAGGCCCTGTCTTGTATTCGAATGGGATACGAGCTGAAGGTTTGAGAAAGGTACTGGCGCCACGACGAACGGTGACGCGCTATCAAATACCAGACATCTGGTGATTTTGGCGTTTGGCGGCGTACATCGCCTCGTCGGCGTGGCGGAACAGCGCGACATCTTCAGTGCCATGGTCGGGAAAACAGGCCACGCCGATGCTCGGCTCGATGCTCAGGCAGTGCCCGTCCAGACGCAGCGGCTGGGCCAGTGCGTGGTGGATTTTTTCCTGCACGCTGTGGGCATCCTCCAAGGCCTGAATGCTGTGCAGCAGGACCACGAACTCGTCTCCGCCGATGCGCGCCACGGTGTCGGTGTCGCGGATACAGCCCTTGATACGATTGGCCACCGCCTGTAACAGCATGTCGCCCACTCCGTGGCCATAGGTGTCGTTGATCTGTTTGAAACGGTCCAGGTCGATATACAGCAAAGCCATGCGCCCTGATGCGGCGCGGGCGGTCGCCAGTGCGCACTTGAAACGTTCACGGAGCAATTCGCGGTTGGGCACCTGGGTCAACTGATCGTACTGAGCCATGTGCTGCAACCGGGCGTGCAACTGCTTGCGCTCGATGGCAATGGTGATCTGTGCGCAGACGTATTGCAGCAGTTCCTTGTCCTGTTCGGTGTAGCGCTCGTTGTCCGGCGCGCTCTTGACGATCAACGCGCCAATCGTGCCACTCTGCGAATTCAGCGGCACGCCCAGCCAACACGGCGCGTCCGGTTGCGCCATCAGGTCGTCGAACCCCGCTGGCAGCGAAGTGCCACCGGGCGTCAGCAGGATCGGCTGGCCGCTGCGAATCACCTCGGCGCACAAACGCCCGGTGACCGTGCCCGGCAACTCTGGCTGCCCTTCCCGATCATCGACGTGATAGGGGAAATTCAGCTGCGAACATTGTTCGTCATACAGCGCCACCGAGAAATTCAGCGCCGGCAGCCACTCGCCGATAATCAGGTGGATGCGCTTGAACAACGCCAGCAAGTCAGCCGCGGCATGGGCCGCCTCGGAAATCGCATACAACGCCGCCTGCCGGGATTCGGCCTGCTTGCGTTCTGTGATGTCCCGGGCCACGGCGATGCGCAGTTGGTCCACCGGCGACCAGCGCGCCGACCACAGGATGTGTACCACCCGCCCATCCTTGCGCAGGTAGCGATTCTCGAAATTGAGCTTGGGCTCGCCCTCCATGATCTCCCGCGCCGCCTCGAGGGTCCGCTGGCGGTCGGCAGGGTGCACCAGATCGATCATCGCCTGGCCGATCAGCTCCTGCGGGGTGTAGCCGAAAATGCGCTCGCAGGCGGCACTGACAAACACGAAACGCCCTTGACCGTCGACGGCACACACGGCATCCAGCAGAAGGTCGATGTAGCTGGCCAGCGGCGCGGAACTTGAAGTGTCCATGGGGCTGGAGGTCATCCGGATAATGCAGCGGTGAGCGAAGCGGGCGATGGTCAGTTCGTGACGCTGTACAACGAGCGAGACCCAGGCGTCCAATACCGATGAGGATAGCGCAGGCGATCAGACTTAAGGGGATGAAACGCTTGGCAGGCGCTGCCCCTCGGCTCGACACAGCCCATCACGGCTCCGTAAAAAACACCATGCCGGCATACGGTGCCTGTCGACAGGCCTTCAGCCGCGACGCCAGGTCGCCCACATGGGCTTCCAGCTTGTACCCGTCCGGGTCGAGAAAGTAGAACGAATCACCCTCGCTGCGGTTGTCTCGCCACGACGGCACCTGGGCCGCGTTCAGCCGCGCCACCAGCACGGGAAAATGCTCGGCGCTGATGCTGAATGCGTAATGGGTGTAGTCCGCGGTCGGCTCAGGCCTGCGCAACGGGTCGAGAGACAGGCATAACCAGAAACCCGGCAGCGACAAATACGCCCCGCTGTTCCACTTGGCCTCAAGACGCAACTGCAAGAGCTCGCCATAAAAAACCACACTGCGATCCAGATCGGTGACGGCAAGGGTCAGATGATTGAGGCCTGAGAGCATCAGCAAGCAACCTTCAGAAAAGAGTGATAACCCAGCGGGCTTGGGGAAAATCCGTGGTGTTCCCGAGCTCCGACAGCGTCGATGGATTCCCCGGCCAGGGTCCTAGGCAAAGTCTTACGTAGAACTCTCCAGTGACACTCAAACACGCCGGAAACAGCCGATTCAAAGCCCTGCACAACAATCTGTAAAGTCTGGAAACACACCACTATCGCAACACCCCACGGACAGCACCATTAACCAAGGAATGTAATCGCGCCATGGACCAGACTGCTCAACCACCTCATTACTTCACCAACTACCGCAAGCTCATTTCCCTCGCTGACCAGGATTGGCAGGGCACCGAGGCCGGAAAAATCTCAGGGCTGAATGTCGAGGTCAAGACACCCAATGTGCTGGTCGACCAATACGGTCGGACCTTTCATCACTTCTGTACCACGTCCTACCTGGGCCTGGACTATCACCCCGCGTTGCTGGACGGCGCCATGACCGCCCTGTGGGAAACCGGGACCCTGCGGGTCGCCAACTCAAGGAATCGCTGCAAGCTGGCGATCCTGGACCAGTACGAAAGCCAATTGTCGGAGCTGTTCGGCGCCAGTTGCCTCAGTGCCCTGTCCTGCAGTGCGGCAAGCGCGGGGATCCTGCCGTTGCTGGCCAGCGGTGCATTCACCCACCATCGCGTGCCCGTCATGGTGTTCGACAAACATGCCCATTATTCGATGAACCACAGCAAGGCCGCCTGCGCCGATGAAACCCAGGTCATCACCTGCCCGCACAACGACATGGATTTCCTTGAAGACGTGTGCAAACGTCAGCGCGATGTGGCGTATGTGGCCGACGGCGCCTACAGCATGGGCGGGATGGCGGACCTGGACAGCCTGATGTATCTCAAGCAGCGCTATGGCTTGTTTCTTTACCTGGACGATTCCCACGCCCTGTCTGCCGTCGGGGAATCCGGCGCCGGCCTGGTGCGCTCGCGCATCCCGGCGGTGGACGAGCGCACCCTGATCGTTGCCTCCCTGGCCAAGTCATTCGGCGCCAGTGGCGGGCTGGTCATGTTTGGCTGTGAACGGCATAAGGCGCTGGTGCAGCGCTACGGTGGGCCGAGCAATTGGTCCCAGAGCCTGAACGCGGCGGCCATTGGTGCCGGCATGGCGTCGATCCGCCTGCACCGCAGCCGCGAATTCAATGCCTTGCAGGAGCGTTTGCAGGCTAATATCCGCCTCTTCGACAGCCTCGTGCGGACCGGACAGCGCGGCACCCCCATGGCGATCCGTATGGTGCCTTGCGGTGAAGCGGCCCTGGCCAACAGCCTGGCGGTCGAACTGGCCGAACGGGGGTATTTCACCTCGGCGGTATTTTTTCCCGTGGTGCCGCAAGGCAAGGCTGCCATTCGCATTACCCTGCGCGCCGACATGGAGCCGGACGTGATTCGCTCGTTTTGCGAAAAGATCACCGAACTGCTGCTGACCCACGGGCGTGACCTCCGCCCTTGAGACAAGACGCTCGATGAAAAACCGTACAACCCTGATCCTCACCTGCACCACCGTTTTCCTGGCACAACTGGGCATGAGCATCTACTTGCCGGCCCTGCCCGGCATCGCCCGGGATCTGGGTGCCGATGCGTCCCTGGTTTCCTGGGGCCTGTCGGTGTACCTGGTCGGCATGGCGCTGCCCATGTTGCTGTGGGGCAGCCTGAGCCAGCGCTTGGGGCGCAAGCCGGTCTTGCTGGCCGCACTGGGGTTGTATGGCCTGGGCAACCTGGCCCTGCCGTTGGGCACAACCGTGGAGGCGTTCCTGACGCTCAGGTTGATTCAGGGCATCGGTGCCAGCGGTATTTCGGTGATGGCGCGGGTCTTGATTCGCGACAGTTTCAGCGGCGACCTGTTGGCCAAGGCCCTGTCCTGGATATCGATTGCTTTTGTGATTGCCCTCGGTATCGGCCAATACCTGGGCTCGTTGATCCAGGCCGCTTTCGGCTGGGAGGCGATTTTCCATGGTCTGGGCGCCGTCAGCCTGGCCATGGCAGCGGCGGTGTCCCAGGCCAGGTTCCCGATGTTGGTGCACGCCGGCAATGGGCAATCGGCGTGGAGGATCTACGGGCAGATATTCCGGCAACGCGCGTTCCTGCTGCCGGCCATGGCCGGTGGGCTGGGTTACGGCGTGATCGTCGCCTTCAATACCGCCGCCCCGCTGATCCTGCAGGAAAGCTTCCACTGGTCGGCCATCGAGTACGGCCTGCTGGGCTGGCCGATCAGTGCGGCGTACCTGCTCGGGGCGCTGGTGGTGAACGCGTTTGTGCTGCGCACCGGTCAACGGCGAATGATGGGCTGGGGCATCGCGCTGGTGCTGGGCGGCAGCATGACCATGCTGGCAGGCAGCCTTACCCTGAGCAGCATCGCGCTGCTCTTCTGGCTGCCGTATTGCTTCGCGGTGTTTGGCCAATCGTTGATCTACCCCATCAGCCTGTCCCTGGCCAACGAAGGCTCACCGGTGGCCGGCGCTTATGCCATGGCGTTGAGCGGGTTCCTGCATCAACTGATGGCCTCGGTGATCGGCGCCATGGCCAGCCTGTTGTTGAACCAACAGGCCTGGCCGTTGGCGGCGTTGTGCGCGCTGCTGGGGGCGGCGGCGATGCTCTGTGTGAGGTTCGTGCCGCCCCGGGTCGCTTAGAACGCGCTGCGGAAAATCTCTTCGATCTGCCGCTGGTCCGCCGCCCGTGGGTTGGTCAGGCCGCACGCGTCTTTCAAGGCGTTGGCGGCCAGCAACGGCACGTCGTTGAGGCGCACGCCCAAGTCACGCAAACCGGCCGGAATGTCCACGTCATGGGCCAGGCTGCGGATCGTCGCAATAGCGCTCCGTGCGCCCTCTTCCGGGCTGAAGCCACGTGTATCGGCGCCCATGGCATGGGCCACGTCGCTCAGGCGAGCGGCGCATACCGAGGCGTTGAAGCTCTGTACATGGGGCAACAACACCGCGTTGCACACCCCGTGAGGCAAGTCGTAAAAACCACCCAGTTGATGGGCCATGGCGTGCACGAAACCCAACGACGCATTGTTGAATGCCATCCCCGCGAGAAACTGCGCGTAGGCCATGTTTTCCCGCGCCACCAGATCGTTGCCGTCGCGCACGGCCAGGCGCAGGTTGTTGCTGATCAGGGTAATGGCCTTCAGGGCGCAGGCATCGGTAATCGGATTGGCGGCAGTGGATACATAAGCCTCGATCGCGTGGGTCAGCGCGTCCATGCCGGTGGCGGCCGTCAGGCCCTTGGGCATCGCCACCATCAGCGCCGGGTCGTTCACCGACATCAGCGGGGTCACATTGCGATCGACAATCGCCATTTTCACGTGGCGTGTCTCGTCGGTGATGATGCAAAAGCGGGTCATTTCGCTGGCGGTGCCAGCCGTGGTGTTGATGGCGATCAGCGGCAATTGCGGCTTGCTCGAACGGTCGACGCCTTCATAGTCACGGATCTGCCCGCCGTTGGTGGCGCACAACGCGATTCCCTTGGCGCAGTCGTGGGGGGAACCGCCGCCCAGGGACACCACGAAATCGCACCGGCTCTCCATCAACAAACCCAGCCCGAGCTCGACATTGGCAATGCTCGGGTTGGGCTTGGCACCGTCGAAAACCACTGAATCGATGTCCTGCAGCGCCAACAGTTCGGCCACCTTGCTAGCGACGCCGGCCTTGGCCAGCCCCACGTCGGTGACGATCAGCGCCTTGCGAAAGCCGTAGTTGCGGATGGCGGTCATCGCTTCATCCAGGCAACCGAGCCCCATGATGTTCACCGCGGGAATGAAAAAAGTACTGCTCATGGGGTCACACTCCTGGTAGAGGCCGGATCGGCAGGACCTACAGAATGACCCAGTAGTCACGACGCATCTTGATCTGGCTCAAGACTGGGGCGTGATAAAGTCGCGGCCTGCCTTTGCCATGTTTTGAGATGATCCTTGCGATGACCGATTTCCAGGAATACGACACCCGGCTCGAAGACTGGGAGGCCGTGCGCGCCGATACCGCCTTCAGCGGCCTGCTGGTGGGCAATGGGGCCAGCCGCGCGGTGTGGGACGATTTCGGCTATGACTCGCTGTTCGAAAACGCCCGCACTGTCGAGGAGAAACCCTTGAGCCCGTCGGAACTGAGCGTATTCGACGCGATGCAGACCCGCAGTTTCGAACAGGTACTCGGGGCGCTGAAAACCACCAGTCGGGTCAACAAGGCCCTGGCCGTCAGCTCCGCCGCCCCGCGTAACCGCTATTACGCGATCAAGGAAGCGCTGATCAACACCGTGCACGCGGTGCACATCCCATGGCGGCTGGTGCAAGCGTCGACCCTGGCGACGCTCAACCAGGAGTTGAGCCGCTACCGCACGGTGTTCACCACCAACTACGACCTGCTCAACTACTGGGCGATCCAGCATGGGGCCGAGACCATCAGCGACTTGTTCTTCGGCGATGATCACAGTTTCGACCTGAGCCAGGTGACCACGGACAAACCGCGCTTGCTGTACCTGCACGGCGGCCTGCACCTGGTGCGCAACCAGGACGGCACGGCGCGCAAGCTCACGTCCACCGAAGGCACCTTGCTGGGCAGTTTCGCCATCAACAACACGATCAAGACCCTCGACGACGTGCCGCTGTTCGTCAATGAAGGCCCCAGTGCCGACAAGCTCAAGACCATTCGCAGCAGCGATTACCTGTCGTTCTGCTACGACCAGTTGCTGCGCCATGGCGACAACCTGTGCCTGTTCGGCCATGCCCTGGGCGAGCAGGACCGGCACATCGTCCATGCCCTGCGCCTGGCCGCACCGAAAACCGTGGCGATTTCGATCTATCCCCGCAGCCAGGCGTTCATCCAGCATCAGAAGCGCCATTACGCCAAGGTATTCCAGGGGCTGGAGGTGCAATTGCGCTTCTTCGATGCCAAGAGCCATCCGCTGGGCGATCCGGCGCTGTCGGTGCCGGTGGAGGTCTAGGGTAAGTCAGCATTGGGCATGACTATTTGGATCGGAAACAGGGTGGACTTGTGGCGAGGGGATAAATCCCCTCGCCACAAAGACCTCGCTACTGCATCTGTCGGTTTGCCGTCAGAGCGCAGCCACGGTCTTGTCCTTGATGACCGTCGTCGGTCCGTTGGCCTTGACGCTGGCGATGCCTTTGTCCCGGGCAGCGTCCGATGAATATGCCTCACTGCTGCCAATCACTTCATGGTTGCCAGCCTTGAGGTTGAAGTACGGATGGCCGTCCTTGGTGTTCTTGAGTTCATAGCGCTCGGCCAACGGGCTGTTTTTCTGCACCGCAGCAATGCCACCGTCGACGCCACCGCGGGTGGTGTACAGCTCGCTGGTCAAGATGGTCTCGGCGTTGGCCGCCTTGAGTACAAACCGAAACTGGCCACTGCTGCTTTTGCTGATTTCGTACCATCCGGACATGATTGTTCTCCAGGCAATGAAGGGCATGCCCCGAGAGTAAAGACCCGCTGCGCTTACCTTGCCAGTGCGTTACTACAAAGTGATAGCCGTGCCCAGCAAGGTCAGGAACCCCGCCAGCCAGTTCGGGTGCGCAGGCCAGGCCGGTGCGGTCGCCAGGTTGCCCTGGACATGGCCTTCGGTCACCGGAATGTCGATATAGGTCCCGCCCGCCAGGCGTACTTCCGGCGCACACGCCGGGTAGGCGCTGCATTCGCGCCCTTCAAGGATGCCCGCCGCGGCCAGCAATTGCGCACCGTGGCACACCGCGGCGATCGGCTTGCCCGCCAGATCGAAATCACGCACCAGTTGCAGAACCGTTTCGTCCAGGCGCAAGTACTCCGGCGCACGCCCACCCGGCACCAGCAGCGCGTCATAGTCAACGGCCTGGACACTGGCAAAATCGTGATTGAGGGCAAACAAGTGCCCCGGCTTTTCGCTGTAGGTCTGGTCGCCTTCGAAATCGTGGATCGCCGTGCGCACCGTCTGCCCGGTCTTTTTGCCCGGGCACACGGCGTGTACGGTGTGACCGATCATCTGCAAGGCCTGGAATGGCACCATGACTTCATAATCTTCG
The DNA here is from genome assembly GCF_053629195.1 of Pseudomonas sp. R151218B TE3479. Taxonomy (NCBI): domain Bacteria; kingdom Pseudomonadati; phylum Pseudomonadota; class Gammaproteobacteria; order Pseudomonadales; family Pseudomonadaceae; genus Pseudomonas; species Pseudomonas sp. R151218B TE3479. The sequence continues at coordinate 2,522,830 of NZ_JBRJHV010000001.1, read as the reverse complement.
ACGTAATCGCCGACCAGCATCAGGATTTTCTTGGCGGCCATGGGTTGGGCTCCTTTGGAAATGCGTGAGAGGTGAACGCATTAAAGGTAGTCCGGTAAGCCGGCGGATGAGGGATAAGCGGTGATTACCTGACGGGCTGCATAAAAAGGAAGTGACAGGACAGTCTGTGGGAGCGAGCTTGCTCGCGATTCAGGCGATGGGGTCTTTCAGGCACACCGCGTCATCGTTCCATCGCGAGCAAGCTCGCTCCCACAGGGGCTCGGTGCTAGAGATAACCATCCGCCCGCAGCAGCGTTTCGAGGCAGTGCTCGGTGATGTGGTAGAAGGCCTTGAGTGCTTCGATTTTTGCCAGCAGCTCGGTGGGCTCCACAGGTTCGGCGCGCTTGACGGCCAGGATCATTTTGTTCTTGTTGGTGTGGTCCAGAGAGATGAACTCGAAGACCTTGGTCTCGTAGCCACAGGCTTCCAGGAACAACGCCCGCAAACTGTCGGTGACCATTTCCGCCTGTTGGCCCAGATGCAGGCCGTATTGCAGCATCGGCTTGAGCAAGGCCGGGCTCTGGATCTGCAGGCGGATCTGCTTGTGGCAGCACGGCGAGCACATGATGATCGAGGCCCCCGAGCGAATGCCCATGTGGATCGCGTAATCGGTGGCGATGTCGCAGGCATGCAAGGCAATCATCACATCCACCGCGCTCGGCGCCACGCTGCGCACGTCACCGTGCTGGAAACTCAGGCCCGGGTGCTCCAGCCGCGCGGCGGCTTCGTTGCACAGCTTGACCATGTCTTCGCGCAGCTCGACACCGGTCACCACGCCTTCGGCCTGCAAGGTGTTGCGCAGGTAATCGTGGATGGCGAAGGTCAGGTAGCCCTTGCCCGAACCGAAATCCGAGACTCGCACCGGTTTGTCCAGGGCCAGTGGCGAAGACGTCAGCGCGTGGCTGAAGACCTCGATGAACTTGTTGATCTGCTTCCACTTGCGCGACATCGCCGGAATCAGCTCGTGCTTGTGGTTGGTCACGCCCAGGTCGGCCAAAAATGGCCGACTCAGGTCGAGGAAGCGGCTTTTCTCGCGATTGTGCTCGGCAGACGGCACTTCCCGCAGCTGCTGGGGCTTGCTCTTGAACAGCGAGCTTTTGCCCTTTTTGCTGTACTCCAACTGCGCTTCGTCAGTGACCGCCAGCAAATGCGCGTTCTTGAACGACGCTGGCAACAACGTGGCGATGGTGTCCACGCCTTCGGCCAGCGGGAAATTCTTGGTGATGTCGCGGGTCTTGTAGCGGTAGACGAAGGACAGGCACGGCTGGTCCTTGACCGTCAGTTGCTTGATGATCAGCCGCTGGAGGTCCGCCTCATCCCCGACGTACTTGGCCAGCACCAGTTTGATGAAAGCGTTTTGTTCAAGGCTGGTGTGCAGCAGCTCGATGAACTGGGCGTGGTGATCCGGCGCGGGACGGGCTGGAGTTGCGGTGGCGGACATGGAAAAGCGGCCTCGGGGCGGGCGGATCGGGAATGCCGGTATTTTAGGGGGGATGAAGTGCGAGGGCACGGGGAAATTCATGTGGCGAGGGGATTTATCCCCGCTGGTCTGCGCAGCAGACCCAAACCAGGCAATAAGGTATCCCTGCATAACCGATTGTCGGCTTTTTTAGGGGGCCTACGGCCCAACGGGGATAAATCCCCTCGCCACAGATAAATTTCCCTCGCTACAACGGTGTCCGGCAGAAATTTATCTCAGCCCAGCACCACCAACCGATTCGGCAGCTCATTGCGCTCATGAGTCAGCGGCACATGTTCCTTGAGCAATTCGCCACAGGCTTGGATACACGTCACGAACCCCTGCAAGGTCTGCCCCTGGCGAACCTGCTGGGTGAACGTTGCGACGATGGCGTCCCAGCATGTGTTGTCCAGGTGTTTGGAAATGCCTTCATCAACGAGGATTTCCACATACCGCTCGGCCTCGCAGACAAAGATCAGCACGCCCGTGCTGCCCACGGTGTGGTGCAGGTTTTGCTCGAGAAACTGCCGGCGTGCCAGGTTGGAGGCCCGCCAGTGACGCACGGAACGGGGGATCAGGTGGGTGGTGATCCTTGGGATGCGAAACACCAGGCACAACACGATGAAACTGACCCACTGCACCAGCAACAGGCTGTGCAGGGCCAACCAGCCGGAGAGGTAATGGACCACGCCGGGCACCACCAGCGCCAGCAGGCTCGCCCATAGCAGGGGGATGTAGGCGTAGTCGTCGGCGCGGGCGGCCAGCACCGTCACCAGTTCGGCGTCGGTATGCCGCTCGACCCGGGCGATGGCCTCGGCGACCTTGCGTTGTTCGTGTTCAGTCAGTAATGCCATGGTTAAAAGTGCCTGCTCATTCTCATTATTATTGTCACCAGCCGCCCGACGAACCGCCGCCCCCGAAACTGCCACCGCCACCGCTGAAGCCGCCACCGCCGCCTCCACCGCTGAAGCCACCCCCACCGGAGCTGCCCGAACCGCTGGAGCCACCGCGCCCGGTCGGCAGGATACCGAGCATCTGGCAGACCAATATCGTCAAAATAAACAGTATCACCAGGAAGATGAACAGCCCGGGATGGCGCTCGACAAAATCGCCCTGCTCCTGCTGTCCATTCGCACTGTAGGCCGGCGCCGGCTCGTCCAGCGGGCTGCCGCCCAGCACCACCAGCATCGCCGCGACTCCGTCGCTGATGCCTTTGTTGAAGTTGCCGGTCTTGAAGGCCGGTGTGATCACCTGGTTGATGATCACCGAGCTCTGGGCGTCGGTCAGGCGATCCTCCAGGCCGTAACCCACTTCGATGCGCAGTTTACGGTCATCCCGGGCGACGATCAGCAGCGCGCCGTTGTTTTTATCCTTCTGCCCGATGCCCCAGTGGCGTCCCAGTTGATAGCCGAAATCTTCGATGCTGCTGCCTTGCAGGTCCGCCAGGGTCACGACCACCACCTGTTCGCCGGTCGCCTGTTCATGGGCCTTGAGCTGCGTCTCCAGTTGCGCGCGCACCGAAGGGTCGAGCATCTGGGCGGTGTCCACCACTCGCCCGGTCAGCGCAGGAAACTTCAATTCGGCCTGTGCCGTGACTGCAAACACCCAGAGCAACAGCACCAGGCCAATTTTCAACACTCGCATCGCAACTCCTGTGTGGGAGCGAGCTTGCTCGCGATAGCGGTGGGTCAGCTTGCAGCAATGCTGAATGTGCCGCCGCCATCGCGAGCAAGCTCGCTCCCACAACGCTTCAAACTGCCGGATTGATCAAAACTTCACTTCAGGGGCTTTTTCGGCATTGGAGCTGGTGGCCTCAAAGGTTTCGCGGATCGGCAGGTCGCTGTACATCACGCTGTGCCACAGGCGGCCCGGAAACGTGCGGATCTCGGTGTTGTATTTCTGCACCGCCAGGATGAAGTCGCGGCGTGCCACGGCAATGCGGTTCTCGGTGCCTTCGAGCTGCGATTGCAACGCCAGGAAATTCTGGTTGGCCTTGAGGTCCGGATACCGCTCGGACACCACCATCAGCCGGCTCAACGCGCCTGTCAACTGGTCCTGGGCCTGTTGGAACTGCTTGAGTTTTTCCGGGTTGTCCAAGGTACTGGCGTCCACCTGGATCGATGTGGCCTTGGCCCGCGCCTCGATCACCGCGGTCAGGGTTTCCTGCTCGTGCTGGGCGTAGCCCTTGACGGTTTCCACCAGGTTGGGAATCAGGTCGGCGCGACGCTGGTACTGGTTCTGCACCTGGCCCCAGGCGGCCTTGGCCTGTTCGTCCAGGGTCGGGATGTTATTGATGCCGCAACCGGCCAGCAGCGTGGTGAGCAGCATCAAGGCCAGTATCGGCAGGCTGCGAAGGTGGTTCAGTTGTGGGTTCATTGGATAAAGCGCTCCCTGGCATGACATTGGAAAAACCCGGCCACCTATCTCACTGGCGTCTGGGGCATAATCAGCCGCCGCACTGGATTGAAACGGGTCGATGGGCTAAAAGATGCGCGGTGCGAAACTAAGTTCAGCCCATTGGGCTCGAAAGTGTGCTGTATTTGACCGAACAACAATAGCCGCTCCTCACATTTTGGCTGACCGGCGTGTCCTGATCACCGCCCTTTAGGCTTGCGAGAAAACTATTCATGAAGAAGCTGTGTTTGCTGGGCCTGTTTGTCAGTCTGGCCAGTCACTCCGTATTTGCCGACAACTTGCCCGCCCCCATAGAGAACAAGGACGCCTTCATCAGCAACCTGATGAAGCAGATGACCCTCGAAGAGAAGATCGGCCAATTGCGCCTGATCAGCATCGGCCCGGAAATGCCCCGGGAGATGATTCGCAAGGAAATCGCCGCCGGCAACATCGGCGGCACGTTCAACTCCATCACCCGCGATGAGAACCGTCCGATGCAGGACGCGGCCATGCGCAGCCGGTTGAAGATCCCGATGTTCTTCGCCTATGACGTGATCCACGGCCACCGCACGATTTTCCCGATTCCCCTGGCCCTGGCCTCGAGCTGGGACATGGACGCCATCTACCACTCCGGGCGCATTGCAGCGCAGGAAGCCGCGGCCGATAGCCTGGACATTACCTTCGCGCCCATGGTCGACATTTCCCGCGACCCACGTTGGGGCCGGACCTCCGAAGGTTTCGGCGAGGACACCTATCTGGTGTCACGCATCGCCGGGGTGATGGTCAAGGCATTCCAGGGCAACGGCGCCAACGCGGCCGACAGCATCATGGCCAGCGTCAAGCACTTCGCCCTCTACGGCGCAGTGGAAGGCGGCCGGGACTACAACACCGTGGACATGAGTCCGCTGAAAATGTACCAGGACTACCTGCCCCCCTACCGCGCCGCCATCGACGCCGGAGCCGGCGGGGTGATGGTCGCGCTGAACTCCATCAACGGCGTGCCCGCCACCGCCAACACCTGGCTGATGAACGACCTGCTGCGCAAGGAATGGGGCTTCAAGGGCCTGGCGGTCAGTGACCATGGCGCCATCTTCGAACTGATCAAGCACGGCGTCGCCAAGGACGGTCGTGAAGCGGCGAAGCTGGCGATCAAGGCCGGCATCGACATGAGCATGAACGACTCGCTCTACGGTAAGGAACTGCCCGGGCTGCTCAAGGCCGGCGAGATCGAACAGAGCGACATCGACAACGCCGTGCGCGAAGTGCTCGCGGCCAAGTACGACATGGGCCTGTTCAAGGACCCGTACCTGCGCATCGGCAAGGCCGAGGACGACCCGGCGGACACCTATGCCGAAAGCCGCCTGCACCGCGCCGATGCCCGTGACGTGGCACGCCGCAGCCTGGTCCTGCTGGAAAACCGCAACCAGACCCTGCCCCTGAAGAAGACCGCGAAGATCGCCCTGGTCGGCCCGCTGGCCAAGGCACCGATCGACATGATGGGCAGTTGGGCCGCGGCCGGGCGCCCTGCGCAATCGGTCACGCTGTTCGATGGCATGACCCGCGCCCTGGGGACCGAGTCGAAGCTGATCTACGCCCGTGGCGCCAACATCACCGGCGACAAGAAGGTGCTCGACTACCTGAACTTCCTCAACTTCGACGCCCCGGAAGTGGTGGATGACCCGCGCTCGGCCCAGGTATTGATCGACGAAGCGGTGCAAGCCGCCAAGCAAGCCGATGTGGTGGTGGCCGCCGTGGGTGAGTCCCGTGGCATGTCCCATGAGTCGTCGAGCCGTACCGAACTGAACATCCCGGCCAGCCAACGCGAGCTGATCAAGGCCCTGAAGGCCACCGGCAAGCCGCTGGTGCTGGTGCTGATGAATGGCCGTCCGCTGTCGTTGCTGGAAGAAAAGCAACAGGCCGACGCGATCCTGGAAACCTGGTTCAGCGGCACCGAAGGTGGCAACGCCATCGCGGACGTGCTGTTCGGCGACTACAACCCGTCGGGCAAGCTGCCGATCACCTTCCCACGCTCGGTGGGACAGATTCCGACCTACTACAACCACCTGAGCATTGGCCGGCCGTTCACACCGGGCAAGCCGGGCAACTACACCTCGCAGTATTTCGATGACACCACCGGCCCGCTCTATCCGTTCGGCTACGGCCTGAGTTACACCGAGTTCAGCCTGTCGGACATGGCCCTGTCATCGACCACGCTGAACAAGACCGGCAAGCTCGATGCCAGCGTGACCCTGGAAAACACCGGCAAGCGTGACGGCGAAACCGTGGTGCAGTTGTACATCCAGGACGTGACCGGCTCGATCATTCGCCCGGTGAAAGAGCTGAAGAACTTCCGCAAGGTGATGCTCAAGGCCGGCGAGAAGAAAGTCATCCACTTCACCATCACCGAAGAGGACCTGAAGTTCTACAACGCTCAACTCAAGTACGCGGCTGAACCGGGCAAGTTCAACGTGCAGATCGGCCTGGATTCCCAGGACGTGAAGCAGCAGAGTTTTGAGTTGCTCTGACCTTCAGAACAATTTGATCCTCCCGGTGGGAGCGAGCTTGCTCGCGATAGCGTCAGATCAGCCGCATCGATATCGACTGACACTCCGCTATCGCGAGCAAGCTCGCTCCCACAGTCGTGTCTGGGGTGTGCGGCCTAGCCCCGCCGATCCAGCAGATTCACCACCACCCGATCCACCAACCCCCACACCCGCTGCTTGAACCGCTTCCACAGCGGTCGGCGCTGCCAGGCGTCGAGGCTGACTTGCAGGCTCTGGGCGAAATCCCGCTCGAAACTGGCCGCTACGGCGCTGCTGAGCCCGGAATCCAGGGCCTCCAGATTGGCTTCCAGGTTGAAGCGCAGGTTCCAGTGATCGAAATTGCAGGAGCCGATGCTGACCCAATCATCCACCAACACCATCTTCAGGTGCAGGAAACACGGCTGGTACTCGAAAATCTGCACGCCGGCCCTGAGCAATCGCGGGTAGTAACGGTGCCCGGCGTAGCGCACGGACGGATGATCGGTGCGCGGGCCGGTCAGCAGCAGGCGCACGTCGATGCCCCGGGCGGCGGCCTTGCGCAGGGAACGGCGCACGTTCCAGGTCGGCAGGAAATACGGCGTCGCCATCCAGATGCGCTTCTGCCCACTGTTCAACGCCCGGGACAGCGATTGCAGGATGTCGCGGTGCTGGCGGGCGTCGGCATACGCCACCCGGCCCATGCCTTCGCCCACCGGCGGGACGCGAGGCAGGCGCGGCAAGCCGAAATTGGAGGCTGGCTTCCAGGCCCGTCGATGACGGTTGGCGAGCCACTGGCGGTCGAACAGCAACTGCCAGTCGAGCACCAGCGGGCCGACGATTTCCACCATCACCTCATGCCAGTCGCTGTGATCGTCGAGAGGGTTCCAGAATTCATCGGTCACCCCGGTGCCACCGACCACGGCCAAGCGCTGGTCCACCAAGAGCAGCTTGCGGTGATCCCGATAAAGGTTGCGCACCCAGCGGCGCCAACTCAGGCGATTGTAGAAACGCAACTCCACCCCGGCCTCGGTCAGGCGCTTGCGCAGGGCCAGGGTAAACGCCAGGCTGCCATAGTCATCGAACAGGCAGCGCACGCGAACGCCCCGCTCGGCGGCCTGGACCAGTGCCTGGACCATCGCCTCGGCGCAGGCCCCCGCCTCCACCAGGTACAGCTCCAGCTCGACCTGCTCCTGGGCACGGGCGATTTCCACCAGCATGCGTGGGAAGAACTGTGGGCCGTCGATCAACAGCTCGAAGCGATTGCCGTCACGCCAGGGAAAGACTGGGCCGCTCATGTCAGCGCGCCGTGAAGATCAGCACCGCATTCACCGGCACCGACAGGCTGATGGCCGACAGCCCGGCCAGGTTGCGCAGCTTTTCCAGACCCGGCGCCAGATCGAAATCCGCCGCGTTGAGCACCACCGGCTCCAAGGTCACCACTTGGAAGCGGCGTTCATCCAGGCGCGTCGCCAGCAGTTCGACGGGGTACTCATGCTGCTTGCCGTGCAGGTTCACCGTCAGCGGCAGGCGCAACTCCAACTGCGCGCCGTTGGCCAGGTCCTGGATCGGCGCCAGGTCAATCTTGGCGGTAACGGTGGCTTCGGCGAATTGCTTGATCTGGAACAACTCGGCGCGCATGCGCTCGTCCCGCAGGGGGATGCCGCTGTTGATGGATTCCAGCTCCACTTCCAGGCGCGCCAGGCCGTCGGGCTGGACTTGGCCGTGCAGCACCAGGAAACGCTGGACCTCGGAAACGTTGCCGTTTTTGCTGCTGATAAACGACAACCGCGACGACTCGCCGTCCAGGTACCAGTCGGCCTGGGCCGGCAGCGCTGCGCAGGCCAGCAGCAAGCTGGCGACCGCGTGAGGGAAAAACCGCTTGAACATACACACTCGGGGGGCAGATAAACCTGTGGCGAACCTTAACCGGGCCGAGGGCGCTTGCAAACAGTCTGTTTCAACAACGGTACCTGCTCACCACATAACACCGTGGCGAGGGAGCTTGCTCCCGCTGGGCTGCGGAGCAGCCCCAAGATCGCGACAGGTTAAAGAATTTGCGAGCGCTGCGCACCCGAGCGGGAGCAAGCTCCCTCGCCACAACAGTGGTCGTTGCAGGCCAATCTCAAGGCTCCAACCGACACCCCTGCCGCTCTCCCAACCATTGCGCACTGTTGCTGCGCCCCAACCCGCTGACGGTGATGCGCTTGGCTTCAACAGTCTCGAGAAAAGCGCTGGTGGGCACTGACTGCTTCACATAACCCCGGCAATACTCGGCCGGTTGCTGCATCACATAGCGGCACGAGCAGTACTCCTTGGCGGTGTAGGCACTGATGATGTCGGGAAAGGCCCGCAATGCCACCCGCTCCAGCCAGACCCAACTGAGCAGGACAATAAGTAGCACCGACAGCAAGGTAAAAAAGGTTTTGCGCTTCATGGCTGCCCCTTCCCGGCGAACGCCGCCATGGCGCGCTTGAGCAGCTCGTTATGGCGATAGCTCCCGTCGCGGTCGTCGCCGTAGCGCACGATCACCAGTCTGGCGCTGGGGATGACGTACAGCGCCTGGCCCCAATGGCCCAGCGCGGCGAAGGTATCCGGCGGCGCATCGGGCCAGGGGTGGAGCTCCGGATCGACACCGCGGTTGAGCCACCAGTGCCCGCCCGGCACGGCTTCGTCCTGGCCGGCCTGGAAGTGCACGAACGGTTCGCGGCTGAACGCGACCCAATCCTTGGGGATCAGTTGCCGTTCGCCCCAGCGGCCGTCCCGTTGCATCAACAACCCGACACGCGCCAGGTCCCGAGCCGTGAGGTAGGCATAGGACGATCCCACGAACGTGCCGCTGACGTCGGTTTCCCAGGTAGCGTGGCGGATGCCCAGGGGCTCGAACAGGGCCGTCCAGGGATAATCGGGATAACGTGCCGCACCGACGATGTTTTTCAGGGCCGCCGCCAACAGGTTGCTGTCACCGCTGGAATAACGAAACGCCTGCCCCGGGGGGCTGAAGCTTTCATGCCGCGCGGTAAACGCCGCCATGTCATGACGCCCGCGGGTATAGAGCATCGCCACCACCGATGACTTGAGCGGCGCGTATTCGTAGTCCTCCTGCCAGTCCAGGCCGGACGCCCAGTGGAAAAGATCGGCCAGGGTCAGGCTCGGATGCCGGTTCAGGGGTGGGTAGTACTTGGCTGCCGGATCGTCCAGGGCAAAACGCTGTTCACCGTAGGCCACGCCGAACACCGCCGCCAGCAGGCTTTTGCTGATGGACCAGGTCAGGTGCGGGGTCTGGGCGGTGGTCGGTCCGGCATAGCGTTCATAGACCAGTCGACCATCCTGGATCACCAGCAGCGCATCGGTGCGGATGCCCTCACGGCTCGCATCGTCCCGGGGTGGGAAGGCGTATTGTTCCAGGGCTTCGATGGCCGGCCCGCTCGGAGTCGGGCCGCTTGGCCATTGCTCGCCGGGCCAGTCTTCGGCCTGGACGCTCAGGTTGAGTATCAGCAACGGGATCAGGAACCAGCCTTTGGACATGCTTGGGGCTCACAGGGTTTAACCTTCAGAGCCTATGCAGACTTGATGACAATTTGAGTGTGTGTGCCCCCTGTGGGAGCGAGTTTGCTCGCGATGGCGGAGTGTCAGCCAACATCGTTGTCGCTGATCCAGCGCTATCGCGAGCAAGCCCGCTCCCACAAGGGTTGGTCGTTTGGAGGCTTATCCCAACGCCTTGGCCAACCGCTTGGCCCGGGCCCCCGCCGCAAGGTCCATCACACCTTTATCCCGCGTCCACATCTCGCGCCAGGCCGCAGGCCCGGCGGCCAGGGCAGCGTCGAGTTCGCCGTCGAGCCCCTGGAACTGGGCGAACAACCCGCCCAGCAGCACATGCCCGGCAGAGCTGGAAGGGTTGTGGCGACTCACCTCCGCGCAGCCGGCAAGCAACGCCAGCAGGCGCAGTTGCAACACCTGGGGCCAGGCACATTCCTGTCCGACGCCATACAACCAGGCCGTCATCGCGCTGAGTACATAAAGGTCTTCCAGGGTGCGGAACGGTTTGACGTAGGCGTCCCAGCCATCACCGGCCAGCAACTCGCACAGCGCGCCGTCGAGCAGCACGCGGCCATGGCTGATGTCCGGCATCAGGCCCATGGCGGGGAGTTTTTCCAAGGTCACGCCGGGCTCGCCCGCATAGGCCACTGCCAGGTTCAGCCGTGGCGTTTCGCCGGGTGCTTCGCTGCGAGCGGCAATCAACAGCCACTCGGCGGCGTCGCCAGCGGTGACGAAATCCTTGCGCCCGCTCAGGCGCAAGTCGTCGAGGCGGGTTTGCATGTCCGCCGGACGCAGGCTGCGTTGTTCGGTGGCACACAAGGCGCCGAGACTCTGGGGCGCGCTCGGCCAAAGCACCCGCAGCGCCGCCTGGTACCCCACCAGGAACGCCAGCCCCGGCGTGGCCATCGACCGAGCCCCGACCACGGCCAACTCGAACGGCGTCACCGGCCCCAGGCGTTGCAACAACGCGGCATAACCTTCAGCCAGGTCCGGATAGGTGGGCAGGCGCTCGCCACGTTCGATCAGGGTGTGCCAGGGCATGAGAGGGGCTCCTTGAAGGCTGTCATATAAGCATCACCAAAGCTTCATGGCGATGACACCGGGGCTACATAGCCTGACTTTGCACAACATGGCTGCATAAAGAAAGTCGACAGGCTGCAACTGAACAGCCCGCACGGAGATTCGCTATGACCCAGATCGCCCGCATCAGCGACACCGGCAATGAACGCCGCCTGCAAGCCGAACGCCTGATCGGCGCCCACGCCTTGCAAGAAGCCCAGGCCCTGCGCTTCAACGTCTTCAGCGGCGAATTCAACGCCAAGCTCAAAGGCGCGGAAGTGGGTCTGGACATGGATGACTATGATGTTCACTGCGCCCACATCGGCGTACGCGACCTGAACACCGGCCGCCTCGTGGCGACCACGCGCCTGCTCGACCACCAGGCCGCCAGCAGCCTGGGCCGGTTCTACAGCGAAGAAGAATTCAGCCTCCACGGCCTGGTCCATCTCAAGGGCCCGATCCTGGAAATCGGCCGTACCTGCGTCGACCCGGCCTACCGCAACGGCGGCACCATCGCGGTGCTCTGGGGCGAACTGGCCGAAGTCCTGAACGAAGGCGGCTACAGCTACCTGATGGGCTGCGCGAGCATTCCGATGCAGGATGGCGGCATCCAGGCCCAGGCAATCATGCAGCGCCTGCGCGAACGCTACCTGTGCACCGAACACCTGCAAGCCGTGCCGAAAAAACCATTGCCGACCCTGGACGTGCCGTCCAACGTGATCGCCGAAATGCCACCGCTGCTCAAGGCCTACATGCGCCTGGGCGCGAAGATTTGCGGCGAGCCGTGCTGGGACGAGGACTTCCAGGTGGCCGACGTGTTCATCCTGCTCAAGCGCGACGAGCTCTGCCCGCGCTACGCCCGCCACTTCAAGGCAGCCGTGTGATGAGCCGGTTACGGGTGTACGCGCGTATCGCGCGAGTCTTGCTGGTGGTGACCCTGGGCCTGAGCATGGCCAGCGTGTTCGGCCTGTTCGAACGCCTGGGGGTTGCCAACTCGATGGTCCGTCGCCAGCGCTGGTCACGGTTCTTCATGGCGCGGCTGAGCCACGCCCTGCCCTTTTCGGTCACTGTCCACGGTCAACTGCCGCAACGGCCGATGCTGTGGGTCAGTAACCATGTGTCCTGGACCGACATCCCGTTGCTGGGCATGCTCACGCCGATGTCATTCCTGTCCAAGGCCGAAGTGCGCACCTGGCCGGTGGCCGGATGGCTGGCGGCCAAGGCCGGCAGCCTGTTTATCCGGCGCGGGTCGGGTGACAGCCAACTGATCCGCAAACAAATGAGCCGCCATCTGGAGCAGGCCCATCCGCTGCTGATGTTCCCGGAAGGCACCACCACCGATGGCCGATCCCTGCGTACCTTCCACGGTCGCTTGTTGTCGGCGGCCATCGATGCCGATGTCGCGTTGCAGCCGGTGGCGATCCGTTACCTGCGCAATGGTGAGCCGGATTCGTTGGCACCGTTCATTGGCGATGATGATCTGCTGTCGCACTTGATGCGCTTGTTCGCCAACGATCGGGGCGACGTGCACATCTATCTGCTGGAACCGATTGCCTGCCACGCCCAGGAACGCGCAGCACTGGCGTTCCAGGCGCAACAGGCGGTGCACAAGGCGTTGTTCGGGACGATTCCCGAGAAACAGCAAGCACCGATGCGGCCTGCGGCGATTGCGGCCTGACCCGGATCCCTGCGCAGCCCTCCTGTGGGAGCGAGCTTGCTTGCGATAGCGGCTTAACATTCAGCAGATGAGTTGGCTGATACACCGCTATCGCGAGCAAGCTCGCTCCCACAATTAGTCCTGCGGCGTGACTTGGTTTTGAGCAAAATCCTGAAGCTGAGGGTAGAACAACCGAAAATCCTCGCTCAGCGGCTCATAAAGCTCGATCAACTCCGGCATCGCCCCGGCCAGTTCCTCGGGTCGCGACAGGCGGCGGGAAATGCCGCGCAGTACCTGCCCCAGTACTTCGAATTCCTGATAAGACCCCAGCCAGTCATCCGCCGCCATATACGGCGCGATCTGTGCCAGGCGCCCTGGCAACTGCGGTTCGGTGCGCAGTACCTGGTAGACACGGGACGTGAAATCCACCAGCGGCCCTTCGCCGTACAACGCCCAGTCCCGGGCCAGGCAGTGGTCGAAAAACACGTCCAGCACGATCCCGGCGTAGCGCCGTCGCACTGTGGAAAAACGCGACAGGGCAATGTCCACCAAGGGATGGCGGTCGGTGTACATGTCGATGCGCCGATGCAGGGCAATCGCCGCTTCGATCTGCGGATCGTACTGCCCTTGCAACGGCCCTTTGACGAAGTCGCCGTAGAGGCTGCCGAGCAGTTGTTCCCGGCCAGGGCCGCCGAGGTGCAGGTGCGCGAGATAATTCATGGTCCGCAGCTTAGCACCCCAGCGCCCATATCGTTATAACCCGATATAGCGATTTGTTCGGCATCCAGATCAAATCCATATTTGTATATCGCGAAATAACGATTTAAGGTTCGCTCTATCGCGATATAGCGTTTTACTCACCCTGAGCTTGCCACCCATGACCCTCGACCTCGACGAAATAATAAAAGCCCTGGCGCACCCAGTACGGCGAGACATCCTCAACTGGCTCAAAGACCCCAAGGTCCAGTTCCCCGAGCAGTTGCACAACCACGAGTTCGGCATTTGCGCCGGGCAGATCGACCAGCGTTGCGGCCTGTCGCAATCCACGGTGTCTGCGCACTTGGCGGTGTTGCAACGGGCGGGGCTGATCACCAGCCAGAAGGTCGGTCAATGGCACTTTTTCAAACGCAACGAGGAAGTGATCCAGCAGTTCCTCAAGCAAATGAGCCAAGAGCTCTGACCCGACAAGGATCCATCATGCCCCTCTCACTCCTGATCCTGGCCCTGAGCGCCTTCGCCATCGGCACCACCGAGTTCGTCATCATGGGCCTGTTGCCCGACGTGGCGGCCGACCTGGGCGTGTCGATTCCCGGCGCCGGCTGGCTGGTGACCGGCTACGCCCTTGGCGTGGCCATCGGTGCACCGTTCATGGCCCTGGCCACCGCCCGGCTGCCCCGCAAGGCCGCCCTGGTGGCGTTGATGGGGATTTTCATCGTCGGCAACCTGCTCTGCGCCATCGCCAGCGACTACAACGTGCTGATGTTCGCCCGGGTCGTCACAGCCCTGTGCCACGGCGCGTTCTTCGGTATCGGTTCGGTGGTGGCCGCCGGCCTGGTGGCGCCCAACAAGCGCGCCTCGGCCGTGGCCCTGATGTTCACCGGCCTGACCCTGGCCAACGTGCTCGGCGTACCGCTGGGCACCGCACTGGGCCAGGAAGCCGGCTGGCGCTCGACCTTTTGGGCCGTGACCGTCATCGGTGTGATTGCCCTGATCGGCCTGATCCGCTTCCTGCCGGCCAAGCGCGATGAAGAAAAACTCGACATGCGCTCGGAGCTGGTAGCGCTCAAGGGCGCCGGTCTGTGGCTGTCCCTGAGCATGACCGCGCTGTTCTCCGCCTCGGTGTTCACCCTGTTCACCTACGTCGCCCCGTTGCTGGGCGAAGTGACCGGCGTGTCGCCCCGTGGCGTGACCTGGACCCTGGTGCTGATCGGCCTGGGCCTGACCCTGGGCAACATCATCGGCGGCAAGCTGGCGGACAAGAGCCTGGCGAACACCTTGATGGGCGTCTTCCTCACCATGGCCGTGGTGTCCACCGTACTGAGCTGGACCAGCGTGGCGCTGATCCCCAGTGAAATCACCCTGTTCCTCTGGGCCACCGCCTGCTTCGCTGCCGTGCCGGCCCTGCAAGTCAACGTGGTGACCTTTGGCAAAGATGCACCCAACCTGGTGTCCACCCTGAACATCGGCGCCTTCAACATCGGCAACGCCCTGGGTGCCTGGGTCGGCGGCAGCGTCATCGACCATGGCCTGGGTCTGACCTCCGTGCCCCTGGCCGCCGGCGCGCTGGCCGTGCTGGCGCTACTGGTCACCCTGATCACTTTCCGCCAGGGCGGCAATGCCGACCTGGCACCGGCCACTCATTGACTTTTAACCCTTCCACTTTCGAGGCTGTATTTTCATGGCGACTATTTTCGACCCTATCAAACTCGGCGACATCGAGCTGAAGAACCGCATCATCATGGCCCCACTCACCCGTTGCCGCGCCGACGCTGGCCGCGTCCCCAACGCGTTGATGGCCGAGTACTACGTGCAGCGCGCCTCCGCTGGCCTGATCCTCAGCGAAGCCACTTCCGTCACGCCGATGGGCGTGGGTTACCCGGACACCCCGGGCATCTGGTCCAACGACCAAGTGCGCGGCTGGGCCAATATCACCAAGGCGATCCACGGCGCCGGCGGCAAGATCTTCCTGCAACTGTGGCACGTGGGCCGGATCTCCCATCCGTCGTACCTCAATGGTGAAACCCCGGTGGCGCCCAGCGCGATCCAGCCCAAGGGCCACGTGAGCCTGGTCCGTCCGCTGGCCGACTACCCGACGCCACGCGCCCTGGAAACCGCTGAAATCGCCGACATTGTCGACGCCTACCGTGTCGGTGCCGAGAATGCCAAGGCTGCTGGTTTCGACGGTGTGGAAATCCATGGCGCCAACGGCTACCTGCTCGATCAGTTCCTGCAAAGCAGCACCAACCAGCGCACCGACCAGTACGGCGGCTCCCTGGAAAACCGTGCCCGCCTGTTGCTGGAAGTGACCGACGCGGCCATCGAAGTCTGGGGCGCCGGCCGGGTTGGCGTGCATCTGGCGCCACGGGCCGACTCCCATGACATGGGCGACGAAAACCGTCTGGAGACGTTCAGCTACGTGGCCCGTGAACTGGGCAAGCGCGGCATCGCCTTCATCTGCTCCCGTGAGAAGGAAGGCGATGACAGCATCGGTCCGCAACTCAAGCAGGCGTTCGGCGGCCCGTACATCGCCAACGAACGCTTCACCAAGGACAGCGCCAACGCCTGGCTGGCGGCTGGCAAGGCTGACGCGGTCGCGTTCGGGGTTCCGTTCATTGCCAACCCGGACTTGCCGGCACGCCTGAAGGCCAATGCACCGTTGAACGAGCCACATCCTGAAACTTTCTATGGAAAGGGCCCAGTGGGGTACATTGATTACCCCGTGATGTAAGCTCGCGCCAACCGTTTTATTCAAAAGCCCCGATTCGAAAGAGCCGGGGCTTTTTTTATACCTGCAGAACTTCAGCCACGCTCAGACCGAGAACAGCAACATTAAATAACAAGGCAACTTTCATCTGGCATGGATTCAATCACGCAACGGCGCTAATAATAACGCTCGAACGCACCGCTCACTTAAACAAAGGATTGGAACTTACAGCTCATTCACCCCCACACTAAGAACTTTGACATTCCGGCAACACCCACTAACCAAACACCATCAGTTTGCAGGCGAACGCCAGCGAGCCGTGTATCTATGAGAGATGCCTCACCATGAACATCCTGAAAAATTTCCTCTTCGCCCTCCTGCTGGGCCCCGCCATGGTTGCCCACAGCCAGGCCAATACGGAAGTGACCGTGGAGATTTCCAACCACACCCGCGGCACAATGAAAATGAACAACCTGTTAACCGACCCACCCCTGGCCGAGGATTTTTCCTTGAGCGCCCATGACATCGATCCAAAATCAACTTATAGATTCCATATCGAGCACTTCAGGGATTACACCTACCCCAGTACCGGCTGGCGCCCGACATTAAAAAAAGTCAAACCTGTTGAACTGGTCCTTAATTATGAAATGAGTCATTTCAACTTTGAATGTCAAATGCACACCCGCTTGCAAGTCTCCATCGTTCCTGGCGCTTTGGAACCCAGCTATAAGCCGACTTGGAAGAGCAACACGACTTACACCGGCAATGGCGAATACACGTGCCGCTCGGAAATTTCCCGGAAGATGCTTGAGCCCCCCTTCAACTACACCGTTCGCCTCATTATCGAACCAGGTCGGTGAGCCTGCGGCCCCGCCAAGACGTCGGCATGAGCCTGCGGTTCTCCTGCAAGCTTACTCCGTGGGGATCGGGAGCCGACGGAGTAGCTGCCGGGCACGAAACAAATCCCCTACAAAATTTGTTCACGATTGCCTTTCAACCACGACAGCATTCAGTTTATAAAAGCTATTTCGAACACTTGTCATGAAACAAGCCGAAGCAATTACGCATTTTGTTTCATTTGCGCAGGCTAGGGCTCAGGCGCAGCATATCCAGCCCGATATCCACCCAGCGCTCAGCCTCACCGGCCAGAGGGAAGCTATCGGGGGCCAGCAGCCACTGATAAAGAATACCGTCGACATAGGCATGCAGGGCAATCGCTGCCCTTTCCGGTTCCAGATCCGCCGGTAGCTGGCCCCGATTCATCGCATTGCGCAACGACAAGGCAATACGCACGTTACAGTCGAGACTGACCTGGCGCCGCTGCTGGCGCAGATCGCACATTTCATCGGTGAATTCACACTTATGGAACAGAATCTCATTAATGCGTCGGGTCTTCGGGTCCAGGGCAACTTGTTGAAACAATTGCACCAACAGCTTGCGCGTACAGCCCAGCGGATCAAGCTCCTCTTCATTCTCACTGGCGCGGGCCAAGTCATCGAGCGGCTCATGCAAGGTATCGAGCATGGCCTGGAGCAGGTCCGCCTTGTTGCTGAAATGCCAATAGATGGCACCGCGCGTCACGCCGGCCAGCGTCGCGATATCCGCCAGAGTGGTGCGGGCCACGCCTCGCTCGAAGAACGCCTTTTCGGCCGCTTCGACTATCTGGCTGCGAGTCTCCTGGGCTTCCTCTTTGGTACGACGGACCATGGCAGTAAACACCTCAATCAGGATTGCGTCAGCAATGCGTAAGAATCAGCAGAACAAAATATGAGGCGACGTCTCTTGGAACGCGTCCCCGATCTACGGCTGGCCTTTGTAAGGCTTTTGTAAATCCGGATACTACGCAATTTGGCTGTTTACAAACAACCATGTACGTAAGTATATTTCTTAGCATCCTACTAATTGAATTAATACTGCTTTCTGCCCTTTCACTTTCGAGTGCGCCCGTTGCGCGCCTGGACCCGAGGATTTCCATGCAATTCAAGCCAGCTGTTACTGCTCTGGTTACCGCCATCGCCCTGGCATCGCTGCTCAGCGGATGCAAAAAGGAAGAGGCTGCACCTGCTGCTCCCCCTCCTCAGGTCGGCGTCGTAACCCTCAAGACCCAGCCCTTCACCTTGACCTCGGAACTGCCGGGCCGCACCAGCGCGTTTCGCGTCGCCGAAGTACGGCCACAGGTCAACGGCATCATTCTCAAGCGCCTGTTCAAGGAAGGCGCCGACGTCAAGGCCGGCCAGCAGCTGTACCAGATCGACCCTGCGGTCTACGAAGCGACCCTCAAGAGCGCCGAGGCCAACCTGCGCTCTACCAAGTCGATTGCCGACCGCTACAAGCAACTGGTGGATGAACAGGCGGTGAGCCGTCAGGAATACGACACCGCCGTGGCCAATCGCCTGGAGTCGGAGGCCAACCTGCAGACTGCCCAGATCAACGTGCGCTACACCAAGGTCTACGCACCGATTTCCGGTCGCATCGGCCGCTCCTCGGTCACCGAGGGTGCGCTGGTGAGCAACGGCCAGGCTGATGCCCTGGCGACTATCCAGCAACTGGACCCGATCTACGTCGACGTCACGCAAAGCTCGGTGGAGCTGCTGCAACTGCGCCGTGAACTGGAAAGCGGCCGTTTGCAAAAGGCCGGCGAGAACGCGGCCATGGTCAAGCTGACCCTGGAAGACGGCAGCCAGTATCCGCACGAAGGCAAGTTGGAGTTTTCTGAAGTGTCGGTTGACCAGACCACCGGCTCCGTGACTTTGCGCGCCGTGTTCCCCAACCCTGATCACACCCTGCTGCCGGGCATGTTCGTCCACGCTCAATTGCAGGCCGGTGTGAACAGCGCGGCGATCCTGGCACCGCAACAAGGCGTGACCCGTGACCTCAAGGGCGCGCCAACCGCGCTGGTGGTGGGTGCGGACAATAAGGTCGAGCTGCGCCAGCTCAAGGCCAGCCGCACCGTCGGCAGCCAGTGGCTGATCGAAGACGGGCTCAAGGCCGGCGATCGCCTGATCACCGAAGGGTTGCAGTACGTACGGCCAGGCGTGGAAGTCAAGGCCACCGAAGCCACCAACGTTGGCACCAAGAACCCGGCCCCCGCACAGGCAGCTGATAAAGCCGCCGGCGGCAAAGGGGAGTAAACCATGTCGAAATTTTTTATCGACCGTCCGATCTTCGCCTGGGTGATCGCCCTGGTGATCATGCTGGTCGGGGCTCTATCGATCCTCAAATTGCCGATCAACCAGTACCCGAGCATTGCACCGCCGGCCATTGCCATCCAGGTGACCTACCCGGGTGCGTCCGCGCAAACCGTGCAGGACACCGTGGTGCAGGTCATCGAGCAGCAGCTCAACGGTATCGACAACCTGCGTTATGTGTCCTCGGAAAGTAACTCCGACGGCAGCATGACCATCACGGCGACCTTCGAGCAGGGCACCAACTCCGATACCGCCCAGGTCCAGGTCCAGAACAAACTGAACCTGGCCACCCCATTGCTGCCGCAAGAAGTGCAGCAACAGGGCATCCGCGTCACCAAATCAGTGAGAAACTTCCTGATGGTGATCGGCGTGGTATCGCGTGACGGCAGCATGACCAGGGAAGACCTCTCCAACTACATCGTGTCCAACATGCAGGACCCGATCTCGCGCACCGCCGGTGTCGGTGACTTCCAGGTCTTCGGCGCCCAGTACGCCATGCGGATCTGGCTCGACCCGGCCAAGCTGAACAACTTCAACCTGACCCCGGTGGATGTGAGCACGGCCATTTCCGCGCAAAACGTCCAGATCGCCTCCGGCCAGCTCGGCGGCCTGCCCGCCATGCCCGGCCAACAACTGAACGCCACCATCATCGGCAAGACCCGCCTGCAGACCGCCGAGCAGTTCAAGGCCATCTTGCTCAAGGTCAATCCGGACGGCTCGCAAGTGCGCGTCGGCGATGTGGCGGATGTTGCCCTCGGCGGTGAAAACTACAGCATCAACGCCCAGTTCAACGGCCTCCCGGCTTCCGGCCTGGCGGTGAGGCTCGCCACCGGCGCCAACGCCCTCGACACGGCCAAGGCCCTGCGCAAGACCGTCGACGATCTCAAGCCATTCTTCCCGCAAGGCCTGGAAGTGGTGTTCCCGTACGACACCACCCCGGTGGTGAGCGAATCGATCAAAGGCGTGGTCGAGACCCTGGTCGAAGCGGTCGTGCTGGTGTTCCTGGTGATGTTCCTGTTCCTGCAGAACTTCCGCGCCACCATCATCACCACGATGACCGTGCCGGTGGTACTGCTGGGCACCTTCGGGATCCTCGCGGCGTTCGGCTTCAGTATCAACACCCTGACCATGTTCGGCATGGTGCTGGCCATCGGCTTGCTGGTGGACGACGCCATCGTCGTGGTGGAGAACGTCGAACGGGTGATGAGCGAAGAAGGCCTGTCGCCCAAGGAAGCCACCAAGAAATCCATGGGGCAGATCCAGGGGGCCCTGGTGGGTATCGCCCTGGTGCTCTCGGCGGTACTGCTGCCGATGGCGTTCTTCGGCGGTTCCACCGGTGTGATCTACAAACAGTTCTCCATCACCATCGTCTCGGCCATGGCCCTGTCGGTACTGGTGGCACTGATCTTCACCCCTGCCCTGTGCGCCACCATGCTCAAGGCCATTCCGAAAGGCGAGCACGGCACGCCGAAACGCGGCTTCTTCGGCTGGTTCAACCGCACCTTCGACCGTGGCGTCAGGAGCTACGAACGTGGCGTGGGCAACATGCTCAAGCACAAGGCCCCGTACCTGCTGGCCTACGTGATCATCGTGGTCGGCATGGTCTGGCTGTTCACCCGCATCCCGACGGCGTTCCTGCCGGAAGAAGACCAGGGCGTGTTGTTCGCCCAGGTACAGACACCGGCCGGTTCCAGTGCCGAACGCACCCAGGTGGTGGTGGACAACATGCGCGAGTTCCTGCTGCGCCCCAGCAAGGACGGCGGCGAAGGCGACGGTGTGGCTTCGGTGTTCACCGTGACCGGCTTCAACTTCGCCGGTCGTGGCCAAAGCTCGGGCTTGGCATTCATCATGCTCAAGCCGTGGGAAGAGCGTAACGCCGACAACACCGTGTTCAAGATCGCCGGCCGCGCCCAGCAACACTTCTTCACCTTCCGCGACGCGATGGTGTTCGCCTTCGCCCCGCCGGCGGTGATGGAACTGGGTAACGCCACCGGTTTCGACGTGTTCCTGCAGGACCGTGCCGGCATCGGCCACGACAAGCTGATGGAAGCCCGTAACCAGTTCCTGGGCATGGCGTCCCAGAGCAAAGTGCTGGCCCAGGTACGTCCGAACGGTCTGAACGATGAACCGCAGTACCAGTTGGAAATCGATGACGAGAAGGCCAGCGCGCTGGGCATCACGCTCTCGGAGATCAACAACACCCTGTCGATTGCACTGGGCAGTAACTATGTGAACGACTTCATCGACCGTGGCCGGGTGAAGCGGGTGTACGTCCAGGGCCAGCCGAACTCGCGCATGAGCCCCGAGGACCTGAAGAAGTGGTACGTGCGCAACAGCGCCGGGACCATGGTGCCGTTCTCTGCGTTCGCCAAGGGCGAGTGGGTCTATGGCTCGCCGAAACTGGCGCGTTATAACGGTGTGGAAGCGATGGAGATCCTCGGTACTCCGGCACCGGGTTACTCCACCGGTGAAGCCATGGCCGAAGTCGAAGCCATCGCCAAGAAGCTGCCGGCCGGTGTCGGTATTTCCTGGACGGGCCTGTCCTATGAGGAACGCCTGTCGGGTTCCCAGGCGCCAGCGCTGTACGCCCTGTCGCTGCTGATGGTGTTCCTGTGCCTGGCGGCGCTGTATGAAAGCTGGTCGATTCCGATCGCGGTCATGCTCGTGGTGCCACTGGGGATCATCGGTGCCTTGATGGCCACCAGCTTGCGCGGCCTGTCCAACGATGTGTACTTCCAGGTGGGCCTGTTGACAACCATCGGCCTGGCGGCGAAAAACGCCATTCTGATCGTGGAATTCGCCAAGGAACTCCACGAACAAGGGCGAACGCTGGTGGAAGCCGCCATCGAAGCCTGTAGGATGCGTCTGCGGCCGATTATCATGACCTCGCTGGCGTTCGTCCTCGGCGTAGTCCCGCTGGCGATTTCCACCGGCGCCGGCTCGGGCAGCCAGCACGCCATTGGCACCGGTGTAATCGGCGGCATGTTGACCGCCACCATCCTGGCAATCTTCTGGGTGCCCTTGTTCTTCGTGACCGTGTCGTCGATAGGTCGTCGCAAAAATGCGGACCAGGACGATACTCCTGAAACTTCTAAAGAGGCTGGCCAATGAGCAAGTCGCTCCTCTCCCTGACCATCGCCGCCGTCGTGCTCAGCGGTTGCTCGCTGATCCCCGACTATCAGCGGCCCGAAGCACCGGTCGCGGCACAATACCCGCAAGGGCCGGCCTACGAGGCAGCCAAGGCGCCCGGCCAGGCCGCCGCCGAGCAAGGCTGGAAGCAGTTTTTCCATGACCCGGCGTTGCAACAGCTGATCCAGGTCGCCCTGGAAAACAACCGCGACCTGCGTGTCGCGGCGCTGAACATCGATGCCTACGCCGCGCAATACCGCATCCAGCGCGCTGACCTGTTCCCGGCGGTCTCGGCCACCGGTGCCGGCAGCCGCCAGCGGGTACCGGCACGGGCTTCGCAAACCGGCGAAGCGGCCATCAGCAGTTCCTACTCGGCCACCCTGGGCATCAGCGCCTATGAACTGGACCTGTTCGGTCGGGTTCGCAGCCTGAGCGAGCAAGCGTTGCAAAGCTACTTCGCCACCGAAGAAGCCCGCCGCAGCACCCAGATCAGCCTGGTGGCCAACGTGGCCAATGCTTACCTGACCTGGCAGGCCGACAAGGAACTGCTCAAACTGACCCAGGAAACCCTCGGGGCCTACGAGCAAAGCTTCAAGCTGACCTCGCGCAGCGCCGAAGTCGGCGTGGCCTCGGCCCTGGACCTGAGTCAGGCGCGTACCGCTGTGGAAAACGCCCGCGTGCAACTGGCCCGCTACACTCGCCAGGTCGCCCAGGACGAAAACAGCCTGACCCTGCTGCTGGGCACCGGCCTGCCGGCGAACCTGAACCCGCAACCGCTGAGCGATGACCTGCTCAGCAAAGTGCCGGCCGGGCTGCCGTCGGACCTGCTGCAACGTCGTCCGGACATCCTCCAGGCCGAACGCAACCTGCTGGCCGCCAACGCCAACATCGGCGCCGCGCGGGCTGCGTTCTTCCCGAGCATCAGCCTGACGGCCAACGCCGGCACCCTGAGCCCGGACCTGTCCGGCCTGTTCAAGGGCGGCTCGGGCACCTGGACCTTCGCGCCGCAAATCAACCTGCCAATCTTCAACGCCGGCAGCCTGCGAGCGAGCCTGGACTACGCCAAGATCCAGAAAGACATCAACGTCGCCAATTACGAGAAGTCGATTCAGACTGCGTTCCAGGAAGTCTCCGACGGCCTGGCCGCGCGTCAGACCTACAACGAACAGTTGCAGGCCCAGACCGACTTCGTCGCCGCCAACCAGGACTACTACCGCCTGGCCGAGCGTCGCTACCGCATCGGCGTCGACAGCAACCTGACCTTCCTCGATGCCCAGCGCCAGTTGTTCAGCGCCCAACAGTCGCTGATCACTGACCGCCTTGCGCAACTGACCAGCGAGGTCAATTTGTACAAGGCACTGGGCGGTGGTTGGAATGCCGAGACGGGCAAGAACGAGCCGGTGAAAGAAGAAGCGCCGAAGATGAAATTGTTCTGATTGACGCTTGACTGCAGAAACACGAAGCCCACCGAAAGGTGGGCTTTTTGTTTGTGCCTGCTTCAACTCCGACTTGGCGAACGCGGGTCGACGATATCCAGCGCACGATTAGCCAACAATTCACTCAGCTCGATCATCTGCGCCACGCCGAGCGCGACATGCCGCCGCGAGCCCTCCAACTCGAACGCCAGGTCACTGACCATGGCATTGGCCGAGGCCAGGGTTTCGCTGAGATTGGCCAGGAGACACTCCGTGTCGATGGTATCGATGACGGTGAAGACTTGTGTTGAGGTTTTGGGTTTGGGATCAGGGTGGGTGCCCAGATGGTAATCGAGTGCTCGGTCTGCGGCCTCTTGGAGTTTTTCTGGATCGGGGTCGTTGTAGGGGAAGGTGCTTTCTGATGGCGAAGAAAGATGATGTTTTTTCATAACGGCGCTCCTGCATCAATTGAAGCCCGAGACGTGGGTCCGGGCGCTGGCGCCTAACAGATTCGGCGGGCTTGCAGTCCCGGTCGCTGGATTGGCAGCGACCCAAACAAGCTAGAGATTCCGCTTCCGAGCAGCAACCTTAAAACCTCGTCGGAAAAATCGCCGCGTCTGTCAGACCGGCCATGAGTCCTGTGGGAGCGAGCTTGCTCGCGATGGCGGCCTTACGGCCAGAAAATTGTTGATCGAGTACATATCCATTCCTGCGGTAACGGCCACTTAGGGTTCCGCCCTGACGGCGGCTCACTTTCGAAGAGCGCGAAAGTAAGCAAAGCGCTTTTGCCCCACCACTCGGTGCCTCGCCTAGGCTCGGCATGCCTGAACGCAGGCATTGCTCCGTGGGCCGCCGCGAAGGGCCATCCATGGCCCAGCGCGGCTAACCCGGCATCCATGCCGGGTTGCCCACTGCGCAATACCTTCGTTCAGCCAGCGTGGTTAACGGGGCGCCAAGATCAACGTCCACTGCGAGGCGGCCTTATAGCCGGCCTGGCTTTTTGATGATCGCGTTCTCCTGTGGGAGCGGGCTTGCCCGCGAAAGCAGAGGGTCAGTTTGTGGCGATGTTGAATGTGGCATCGCCATCGCGAGCAAGCTCGCTCCCACAGTTTTTTGTGTTGTGTCCAAATACCGTGAGCACCCGCAACCCCATGTGGGAGCGAGCTTGCTCGCGATGGCGGTGGTTCCAGTTGCATAGATGCTGGACATCTCCTACTCCTGCTTTTGCTCTGGACGTTGATCTCGGCGCCCCGTTAACCACGATGGCCGAACGCAGGCATTGTGGAGTGGGCATCCCGGCATGGATGCCGGGATAGCCGCGCTGGGCCATGGATGGCCCTTCGCGGCGGGCCCACGGAGCAATGCCGGAGTGAGGGCACACCGAGCCTAGGCGAGGTGCCGAGTGGTGGGGCATAAAGCGCTTTGGTTACTTTCGCCTGGGCCGGCATTCCGGCTTTTCGAAAGTGACCCGCCGTAAGGGCGGAACCATAAGCCGCCGTTACCGCAGCAATGGATATGTACACGGTCAAAAAACCTTGATCAACCGTAAGGCCGCCATCGCGAGCAAGCTCGCTCCCACAGGAAATTGCGTCCATCCAATCGATTATTTTGCTGTTCGATAATCGCCCAAAACCCGCAAACGGCAATTGAACCGCCCCCGCCCCGCCCATCACCATCCCTCGCACAAAACCAATAACAACAGGTTCGACGCCATGCCCATACGCCCCGCCGCACCCGGCTGATCCTCAACAGCCTCACGCCACTGGTTCCACCGTACCGTCTGCAGCCCAAGGTTGTGGCAACGACCCGCTTCGTCCACAAAAAATAGAGACAACGCCCATGAAGCCCACACAGCACTTGTTCCCCAGCCTCATTGCCGTCGCCCTGACCAGTACCGCCCTGCCCGTCCTGGCGGCGGAATCGGGGTTTGTCGAAGATGCCAAGGCCACGCTGAACCTGCGCAACTTCTACTTCAACCGCAACTTCACCAACCCGAACAATGCCCAGGGCAAGGCCGAGGAATGGACCCAGAGTTTCATCCTCGACGCCAAGTCCGGCTTCACCCAGGGCGTGGTCGGTTTCGGCGTGGACATACTGGGAATGTACTCGGTCAAGCTCGACGGCGGCCGTGGCACCGCGGGTACGCAACTGCTGCCGGTGCATGACGACGGTCGCCCGGCCGACGATTTCGGCCGTTTGGGCGTGGCCCTGAAGGCCAAGGTATCGAAGACTGAGTTGAAGGTCGGCGAATGGATGCCGGTGCTGCCGATCCTGCGCTCCGACGACGGCCGTTCCCTGCCGCAAACCTTCCGTGGCGGCCAGGTGACCTCCACCGAAATCAACGGCCTGAGCCTCTACGGCGGCCAGTTCCGCGGCAACAGCCCGCGCAATGACGCGAGCATGGAAGACATGTCCATGAACGGCCGCGGCGCGTTCACCTCCGACCGTTTCAACTTCGGCGGCGGTGAATACGCCTTCAATGAAAAACGCACCCAGGTCGGTGTCTGGTACGCGGAACTGTCCGACATCTACCAACAGCAATATTTCAACCTGACCCACAGCCAGCCCATCGGCGACTGGACCCTGGGCGCCAACCTCGGCTACTTCATCGGCAAGGAAGACGGCAGCGCCCTGGCCGGCGACCTGGACAACAAAACCGCCTTCGCCATGCTCTCGGCCAAGTACGGCGGCAACACCTTCTACGTCGGCCTGCAGAAAGTCGGCGGCGACGACGCCTGGATGCGCGTCAACGGCACCAGCGGCGGCACCCTGGCCAACGACAGCTACAACTCCAGCTACGACAACGCCAAGGAAAAATCCTGGCAACTGCGCCACGACTTCAACTTTGCCGCCGTCGGCGTGCCGGGCCTGACCCTGATGAACCGCTACATCAGCGGTGACAACGTGCACACCGCCACGGTCGACGATGGCAAGGAATGGGGTCGGGAAAGTGAGCTGGCCTACACCGTGCAGAGCGGCGCACTGAAGAGCCTTAACGTGAAGTGGCGCAACTCGACGATGCGCCGGGATTACAGCACCAATGAGTTCGATGAGAATCGGTTGATCGTCAGCTATCCGATCAGCTTGTTGTAAAGCCTGGATGCGGTGAGCCTGCTGAGATGTTCGATGCTGTTCCACCGCTATCGCGAGCAAGCTCGCTCCCACAGGAGGACTGGCGGTGATCACATAATCTACGTTCGCCGCAGATCCAATGTGGGAGCGAGCTTGCTCGCGATGGCGCCGGCACAGTCAGCATCCTCGCCGACTGACCCACCGCTTTCGCGAGCAGGCTCGCTCCCACAGGAGGACTGGCGGTGATCACATAATCTACGTTCGCCGCAGATCCAATGTGGGAGCGAGCTTGCTCGCGATGGCGCCGGCACAGTCAGCATCCTCGCCGACTGACCCACCGCTTTCGCGAGCAAGCTCGCTCCCACAGGAGGACTGGCGGTGATCACATAATCTACGTTCGCCGCAGATCCAATGTGGGAGCGAGCTTGCTCGCGATGGCGCCGGCACAGTCAGCATCCTCGCCGACTGACCCACCGCTTTCGCGAGCAAGCTCGCTCCCACAGGAGGACTGGCGGTGATCACATAATCTACGTTCGCCGCAGATCCAATGTGGGAGCGAGCTTGCTCGCGATGGCGCCGGCACAGTCAGCATCCTCGCCGACTGACCCACCGCTTTCGCGGGCAAGCTCGCTCCCACAGGAGGACTGGCGGTGATCACATAATCTACGTTCGCCGCAGATCCAATGTGGGAGCGAGCTTGCTCGCGATGGCGCCGGCGCAGTCAGCATCCTCGCCGACTGACCCACCGCTTTCGCGGGCAAGCTCGCTCCCACAGGGAATGAGATACGCCCTTAAGCCCGGGATTCGACGCCCAACTCATCCCAGACCGATTCGGCCAAGTGGAAGGTGGCGTTGGCTGCCGGGATGCCGCAATAGATGGCGCTCTGCATGATCACTTCCTTGATCTCGCTGCGGCTCACGCCGTTGTTGGCGGCGGCGCGCAGGTGCAGCTTGAGTTCTTCGGCGCGGTTCATGCCGATCAGCATGGCGATGGTGATCAGGCTGCGGGTATGGCGCGGCAGGCCTGGGCGGGTCCAGATGTCGCCCCAGGCGTGGCGGGTGATCATCTCCTGGAATTCGCTGTTGAACTCGGTCAAGGCATTGAGGCTGCGATCGACGTGGGCATCGCCCAGTACCGCGCGGCGCACTTGCATGCCTTCGTCGTAACGTTGTTTCTCGTCCACAAAAAACTCCTCAGGCGCGGCTGGAATCAAGCAGGAAATCCAGCACCCGCGCGCTGAACGCGGCGCCGGCCTGGACGTTGGACAGGTGCGCGGCGTAGAACTCGGCGTACTCGGCCCCGCGGACCCGCTCCTGGATGAAGTGGCCGCCCGACGGCGGCGTCACCGCATCTTCAGTGCCGGCCACCACCAGCAGCGGCACGCGGATCGACGACAATTGCTCACGAAAATCGGCATCACGCACGGCGGCACAATTGGCCGCGTAGCCCTGGGGCGAGGTGGCAGCGAGCATGTCGGTGATCTTCTTCACCTTCGCAGGTTGAGCCTCGGCAAAATCCGCGGTAAACCAGCGGGCGATCGAAGCATCCCGCAGCGCGACCATCGCCGCTTTCCCGTCCCGCAGCACGGTTTCGATGCGCGGGTTCCACACCGACGGGTCGCCGATCTTGGCGGCGGTGTTGCACACCACCAGTTTGTGCAGGCGTTCGCCGGCATTGATCCCCAGCCACTGGCCGATCAACCCGCCCATGGACAAGCCACAGAAATGCACCTTATCGATGTTCAACTGATCGAGCATCGCCAGCACGTCGCGTCCTAGCTGCTCGATGCTGTAGGGGCCTTCGGTGACCAGCGATTGACCATGGCCGCGAGTGTCGAAACGCAGCACGCGAAAGTGTTCGCTGAAGGCCGCGACCTGCTCGTCCCACATGTGCAAATCAGTGCCCAGTGAGTTGGAGAGCACCAGCACCGGGGCATCTTGCGGTCCGTCCAATCGCCGCTCATCAAAACAATAGTTCAGTTCGCCCTCGGCGAGTTTGACGAATCCCACAACAATCTCCTTTCAGGCGTTCAAGGCAAGGTGTTCGGCCACGGCTCGGGCGACCCAGGTCTGGGCTTGTCCGAGGTAGTGCGCCGGGTCGAGCAGATGATCAAGCTCGGTCGCCGATAGCTGCGCGGTGACCTGGGGTTCGTCTCCCAGCACCTCGCGTAGATGCCGTTGTTCGGCCACGGCGCGCTTGCAGCATTGCTCCAGCAAATGATGCGCCGTGTCGCGCCCGACACGCTGGGCCAGGACAATGCTGACGGCTTCGGCCAGCACCAACCCTTGAGTCAGTTCCAGGTTGCGGGCCATGCGCGCCGCGTCGACTTCCAGCCCTTCGGCCAGTAAGCGCGCCTGTTGCAAGGCACCGGAGACCAGGCAGCAGATTTCCGGCAAGGTTTCCCACTCCGCGTGCCAAAGGCCCAGGCTGCGCTCGTGTTCCTGAGGCATGGCGCTGAACAGCGTCGACAACAAACCAGGCACTCGCGTCGCGGCACCGATCAGCACCGCCGCGCCCACCGGGTTGCGCTTGTGGGGCATGGTGGAGGAACCGCCCTTGCCCGGTGCCGACGGCTCGAACGCTTCGCCGGCCTCGGTCTGCATCAACAGGCTGATGTCGCGGCCGAGTTTGCCCAGGCTGCCGGCGATCAGGCCCAACACCGAGCCGAACTCCACCAGGCGATCGCGCTGGGTGTGCCACGGCTGCTCCGGCAGGGTCAGTTGCAGTTCGGCGGCCAAGGCTTCGGCGACCGGCAGCGCCTGTTCACCCAACGCGGCGAGCGTCCCGGAGGCGCCGCCGAATTGCAGCACCAGCAAGCGCGGTTTGAGCTCTTTCAAGCGTTGGCGACTGCGGGTGATCGCCCCCAGCCAACCGGCGATTTTCATTCCCAGGGTCACCGGCGTGGCGTGTTGCAGCCAGGTGCGCCCGGCCAACGGTGTGGCGGCGTAGCGTTCGGCTTGTCGGGCCAGGATGGCGGCCAGTTGCGCCAGCTCGCCTTCGATCAGCCCCAGTGCCTGGCGCAATTGGAGCACCAGCCCGCTGTCCATCACGTCCTGGCTGGTGGCGCCCAGGTGCACGTAGCGTTCGGCCTCGGCGTCCTCGGCGGCGATGCGCTTGCCCAACGCCTTGACCAACGGGATCGCCGAATTGCCAGCGCTGGCGATCGCTTCGCTCAGTGTTGAAAAATCATACAGCTGGGCACGACAAGCCTGCTCGATCGGCGCCACGGCACTTTGCGGAATCACCCCGACCCGCGCCTCGGCCCGGGCCAAGGCGGCTTCGACGTCAAGCATGGCCTGGACCCGGCCCGCATCGCAGAACACCTCGCGCATGTCGCGGGCGGTGAAGTAGGCATCGAACAGCTGATTGCCCGGTCGTTCGCTCATAAACAGTCCTTGGGAAGGTGGATGTCCTGTGGCCAGAGATTGCTCTGGCCACAATGACTCAAACAAACCTCAAATGATCAGCTGGATTCAAAGGTCGTGGTGCAAATACGCCGGTTGCTTGGGCAGGCGCAGGCTGAACAGGAACGCCACGACCATCATCACCGTGACATACCAATAAAAGGCGTTCTCCATGCCCTGGGCTTTCAGGCTCAAGGCGACGTATTCGGCCGAACCGCCAAAAATCGCATTGGCCACCGCATAGGCCAACCCTACTCCCAGCGCTCGCACTTCAGGTGGAAACATCTCGGCTTTAACCAGGCCACTGATGGAGGTGTAGAAACTGACGATCGCCAGCGCCAACGTGATCAGGACAAACGCCAGGAACGGGCTGCTGATGCTTTTGAGGGTCAGCAGGATCGGCACGGTGCACAACGCCCCCAGGCCACCGAACCAGAGCATGGAATTGCGTCGGCCGATCTTGTCCGCCAGCATGCCGAACAACGGCTGCATGCACATGTACAGGAACAGCGCGCCGGTCATGATGTAGCTGGCGGTCTTGGCGTGCAGGCCGGCGGTGTTCACCAGGTATTTCTGCATGTACGTGGTGAATGTATAGAAAATCAACGAACCGCCGGCCGTGTAGCCCAGCACGGTGATGAACGCGGCCTTGTGGTCGCGAAACAGCGCCATAATGCTGCCCGCGTCCTTGTTCTCACGCATTTCCTTGCTGCTGGTTTCCTTCAGGGAACGCCGCAGCAACAGGGAAATCAACGCCGCAGCCGCACCCACCACGAATGGGATCCGCCAGCCGTAGGCACGCAGTTCATCTTCGTTGAGAAACTGTTGCAGGATCACCACCAGCGACACCGCCAGCAGTTGCCCACCGATCAACGTCACGTACTGGAACGAGGCGAAGAAACCGCGCTGGCCCTTGAGGGCGACTTCGCTCATGTAGGTGGCGGTGGTGCCGTACTCGCCGCCCACCGACAAACCCTGCAGCAGGCGTGCGAACAACAACAGCACCGGCGCCCATACGCCAATGTCCTTGTAGGTGGGCAGGCAGGCGATGAGCAACGAGCCGAAGCACATCATCAGCACCGAGATCATCATCGAATTCTTGCGCCCGTGCCGGTCCGCCACCCGACCGAAAATCCAGCCACCGATGGGTCGCATCAGGAACCCGGCGGCGAACACACCGGCCGTGTTGACCAGTTGCACCGTCGGGTTGTCGGACGGGAAGAACGCCGGCGCGAAATAAATCGCGCAGAACGCATAGACGTAGAAGTCGAACCATTCGACCAGATTGCCGGATGAAGCACCGACGATGGCGAAGATGCGCTTGCTGCGTTCTTCACCGGTGTAGTGGCTGATGATTGGAGTGGCCATTGATTATTCACTCGTTGGGGAATGGACAAAGTCTAGACACACTTCGTAACAGACCCGTTCCGCAAACAGACGTTGAAGCGATAGCGCCAGTGTTGACGCCATCGCGAGCAAGCTCGCTCCCACAGGGTTCATGCCATTGCTGTGGTCCTGCGAGTTCCCGCTGGCTTGTCCCGTAGGAGCTGTCGAGCGAAGCGAGGCTTCGATCTTTCCACAAGCGCTTGAGGCCCAAATGAAAGATCAAAAGATCGCAGGCTTCGCCAGCTCCTACAAAACCGGCGGGAGCAAGCTCCCTCGCCACAGGAAAAATCATGACTCAGTAATCGAAGAACACCGTCTCGGCATCTGTGCCCTGAAGGATCACGTTCCACTGGTACACACCCGACGCATCTGGCTTGGCCACGATTGTGCCGCGACGCTCTTCGGGGACGCAGGCCAGCAGCGGGTCGGTTTCGTTGGCCTGTTCGCCGTCGAAATAGATGCGCGTGAGCAAATGCTTGACCAACCCGCGAGCGAACACCAGCACCACCAGGTGCGGTGCCTGGGTCGTGCCTGCCAGCCCCGGTACGGTGCCCGGCTTGATGGTGGTGAAGCGAAAACGCCCTTCGGCATCTACCGGCACTCGGCCGAAGCCTTCGAAATGCGGGTCCAGGGGTTTGTCCTGGTCGTCTTCCGGGTGGGCGTATTTGCCGGCGGCGTTGGCCTGCCAGACTTCCAGCATCGCGTCGTTGACGAACTGACCATTGCCGTCGATCACCTGCCCGGTGATCGCCACGCGCTGGCCGAGGGTTTCGGCGACGGTCAGGTCTTCGCGGTTCAGCCAGGTCAGGCCGATGTGGTAGTACGGGCCAACGGTGTGGGACGTGGTGGCGGTGAGCGTCATCTTATTTCTCCATCGGCGTGGCATCGCGGCCGCGCAAGACGATGTCCCAGCGGTAACCGAGGGCGTAGTGAGGGACGGTTTTTTCCAGGTCGAAACGGGCGATCAGGCGTTCCTTGGCACTCGTGTCCGGCACGCAGTTGTAGATCGGGTCGTATTCCAGCAACGGATCGCCAGGAAAGTACATCTGCGTCACCAGGCGCGTCAGGATGCTCGGCCCGAACAGGGAGAAATGGATATGCGCCGGGCGCCAGGCATTGTGGTGGTTGCCCCAAGGGTAGGCGCCAGGCTTGATGGTCTGGAACTGATACCAACCATCAGCATCGGTGACAGTGCGACCGGTGCCGGTGAAATTCGGGTCCAGCGGCGCGTCGTGATTGTCACGGTCATGGTTGTAGCGACCGGCGGCGTTGGCCTGCCAGATTTCCACCAGGATGCCCGGCACCGGCTGGCCGTGCTCATCCAGCACGCGCCCGTGAATGATGATCCGTTCCCCCAGTGGCTCGCCGGCATGCTGGGCGGTCAGGTCGTGGTCCTTTTCCTGCAAGCGGTCGGCGCCGACGGTCGGGCCGGTAATTTCCGACAACGAATGCGGCAGGAACACCAATGGCTTGGACGGCGAGCGCAGGTTGGTGGACTGGTACGGCGGGTGCAGATACTCCGGCTGGGTGCCCGCTTGAGGGCGACGATAACCAGGCTTGTCAGTCATGAAGCATTCCTCGGTTTCTTATTAGTAGAGCGACGCGTCAGACGCGTTCGATGGCCAATGCCAGACCCTGGCCGACGCCGACACACATGGTCGCCAGGCCTTTCTTGCCGCCGGTCTTTTCCAAATGATGCAGCGCCGTCAGCACCAACCGCGCCCCACTCATGCCCAGGGGATGGCCGAGGGCGATGGCGCCGCCGTTCGGGTTGACCTGCGGCGCATCGTCCGCCAGCCCCAGATCACGCAGCACTGCCAGGCCCTGGCTGGCAAACGCTTCATTGAGTTCGATCACGTCGAAATCGGCGACCGCCAGGCCCAGGCGTTCAGTGAGCTTGCGCACCGCCGGCACCGGGCCGATGCCCATCACCCTGGGCGCGACGCCGGCACTGGCCATGCCCAGCACTTTGCCGCGAGGCGTCAGGCCATGTTTTTTCACCGCTTCGGCCGAGGCCAGGATCAGTGCCGCCGCGCCGTCGTTGACCCCCGACGCGTTGCCGGCGGTGACGGTCTTGTCCGGGCCGTTGACCGGTTTGAGTTTGCCCAAGGTCTCCAGCGTGGTGTCGGCGCGTGGGTGCTCGTCCTGCTCAACCACGGTTTCGCCTTTTTTATGGGCGATGCGCACCGGCACGATTTCTTCGGCGAAAAAACCTGCCGCCTGGGCCGCCGCCGTGCGCTGTTGGCTGCGCAAGGCGAAAGCGTCCTGGTCGGCGCGGGACACGGCGTAGTCATCGGCCACGTTATCGGCGGTCTGCGGCATCGCGTCCACACCGTACTGGGCTTTCATCAACGGGTTGATGAAGCGCCAGCCGATGGTGGTGTCTTCCAGTTTCATGTTGCGCGAGAACGCGGTGTCAGCCTTGCCCATCACGAACGGTGCGCGGGACATCGATTCCACGCCGCCAGCGATGGCCAGCTCCATTTCGCCGCTGGCGATGGCGCGGAACGCCGTGCCGATGGCGTCCATGCCCGAGGCGCAGAGACGGTTGAGGGTCACGCCGGGAATGCTCTCTGGCAGGCCCGCCAACAGCAGCGCCATGCGCGCCACGTTACGGTTGTCTTCGCCGGCCTGGTTGGCGCAACCGAGGAACACCTCGTCCACTGCATTCCAATCCACCGACGGGTTGCGTTCTATCAGCGCCTTGATCGGCACAGCCGCCAGGTCATCGGCGCGCACGGCGGACAAACCGCCACCAAACCGGCCGATAGGGGTTCGAATCGCATCACAGATATACACGTCGCGCATCAGGCTTCTCCCGGTGCCTGGCCGTGGGCCGCCGCGGTGCGAGCTTCCAGATCACGCAGTGCGCGCAGCTCTACCTCGGTCGGTTCGGCGGTGGTCTGCACCTGATCGGCGAAGCGGATCGCCCAGCCAGTGGCAGCAATGACTTGCTCGCGGGTCACGCCGGGGTGCAGCGCAGTGACCACGAATTCATGGGTGTCGGCTTCCGGCTCCATGATGCACAGGTCAGTGATGATGCCCACGGGACCGGCGCCCGGCAGACCCAGGCGCTTGCGCGAATCGCCACCCTCGCCGTGACCGAACGAGGTAATGAAATCCAGCTTGTCGACAAACGAACGCGCCGACTGCTTGAGAATGATCAGCACGCTCTTGGCCGAGCCAGCGATTTCCGGTGCGCCGCCGGCACCCGGCAGACGGACTTTCGGCTGATGGTAGTCGCCCACCACCGTGGTGTTGATGTTGCCGAAACGGTCGACCTGGGCCGCGCCAAGGAAACCGACATCGATACGCCCGCCCTGCAGCCAGTAGCGAAAAATCTCACCGGTTGGTACGACGGTATCGGCGGTTTCCGCCAGCTCACCGTCGCCGATGGACAGCGGCAGCACGCTGGGCTTGGCACCGATCGGGCCGGATTCGTAGATCAGCACGACGTCCGGCGACGAGGTCAACCGCGCCAGGTTGGCCGCTTTCGACGGCAGGCCGATGCCAACGAAGCACACGGCATTGTTTTTCAAGCGACGCGCCGCGGCGACGGTCATCATTTCGTTGGTGGAGTAGGTCATGGTTTCACCTGCGAAGCGGCTGCCAGTCTGGCCTGGAATTCACTGAAGTCTTTAGTGCCATGGATGTATTCGTTGATCCATGCGGTAAAGGTCTCACGGTCCCGGGCGATCGGATCCCACGCCTGGTAGAAACGGTTGTCACGCTCGGTATAGCCGTGGGCGTAGGACGGATGAGCGCCACCTGGCACGAGGCACACGGCGCTCAATGCCCAGGTCGGCAGTACGCAAGCGTTCATCGGTGCATTCAGGTCGTCGACAATTTCTTCCACGGTGACGATGCAGCGCTTGGCGGCCAGGGCGGCTTCTTTCTGCACACCGAGAATGCCCCACAGCAGCACGTTGCCCTTGCGGTCGGCTTTCTGGGCGTGAATCACCGTGATATCGGGGCGCACCGAAGGCACCGCGGCCAATACTTCACCGGTGAAGGGACAGGTTACGCTCTTGATCAGCGGGTTGACCTTCGGCAGGTCGGAGCCGGCGTAGGCCCGCAACACCGCGAATGGCAGGCCGGAGGCGCCAGCGACGTAGGCGTTGGCCAGGTCGGCGTGGCTGTGTTCCTCGATCTCCAGCGGGTGCGGCCATTGTTTCTCCACGGCATCGCGCAAGCGGTGCAACGACCCGACACCAGGGTTGCCGCCCCAAGAGAAAATCAATTTGCGAGCACAACCGGCGCCGATCAACTGGTCATAGATCAGGTCAGGTGTCATGCGCACCAGGGTCAGATCTTTCTTGCCCTGGCGAATGATTTCATGACCCGCCGCCGTAGGAATCAGGTGAGTGAAGCCTTCGAGCGCGACGGTATCGCCGTCGTTGACGAACTGCTTCACCGCGTCGTGCAGCGAAAGGATTTCAGCCATGGGGCAGGCTCCCGTTTTCCAGTAGACCGACATGAAGAAAAAGGCGCGAGGTTAAGCGCCGGAGTGACTGGAAGATTAAGCTTCGGGAAAAGGCCAAACAATCCGATAATCGACTGAGTGTTCGTTTATCGAACAGATTGTTGTTTGGCTATCGATTTATCCCAGTACACAGAGATCCCTGTGGGAGCGGGCTTGCTCGCGAATGCAGCGGGTCAGACAAAGTAATACTGCCTGACAAACCGAATTCG
This sequence comes from Pseudomonas sp. R151218B TE3479, assembly GCF_053629195.1. Lineage (NCBI taxonomy): Bacteria > Pseudomonadati > Pseudomonadota > Gammaproteobacteria > Pseudomonadales > Pseudomonadaceae > Pseudomonas > Pseudomonas sp. R151218B TE3479. The sequence goes on along the minus strand of NZ_JBRJHV010000001.1, from coordinate 2,486,452 downwards.
CGAGCAAGCCCGCTCCCACAGGGGTCATAGCTCTGGCTCAGGTCGCATCCGCATGACTGACCATGCCTTTGATCACCACCGCCGTGGTCGCCAGGGCCGCCGGAATGACCAGGGCCGTCAGGACCTGTTCGAAGTTCCAACCCAGGCCCAGCAGGGTCGCGCCCATCCAGGCCCCGAGGATCGCTCCGAAGCGACCGATGCCCAGCATCCACGAGACACCGGTGGCCCGGCCTTGGGTCGGGTAGAAACGCGCCGCCAGGGAAGGCATCGCCGATTGCGCGCCGTTGACACACATGCCGGCCACCAACACCAGGGTGGCAAGCAAGGTGATGTTGCCCAGGCTCTGCCCCACCGCGTAGGCAAACAACCCGGCCATCAGATAGAAAAGGCCGATGACCTTGTGCGGATTGAACCGGTCCATCGCCCAACCGACGAAGACGGCGCTCAACACGCCGCCGAATTGAAACAACGCGCCGATAAACGCGGCCTGTTCCATGCTCGCGCCGCTGTCGCGCATCAAGGTCGGCAGCCAGCTGGTCAGCAGGTAGACAATCACCAGGCCCATGAAATAGGTCAGCCACAACAGCAAGGTGCCGGCGCTGTAGGTGCCGGAGAAAATCACCGCCAGCACGTTGCGGGCTTTCACGGTTTTCTGTTCCGGCACGCTGAAGCTCGTCGCTTGGGCAACCGTGTATGGCTCGATCGGCGCCAGGGTCTTGCGCACTTTGTCGGTACCGCGATTGCGCACCACCAGGTAACGCGCCGACTCCGGCAGCCAGAACAGCAACACCACCGCCAGGATCAACGGCAGAATCCCGCCAATCAGCAACAGGCTGTGCCAACCAAACGCCGGTATCAGCTTGGCGGAGATGAACCCGCCGCCGGCCATGCCCAGGTTGAAACCGCAGAACATGCTGGTCACCAGCAGGGACTTCTTGCGTTCGGGGGTGTATTCCGAGAGCAAAGTGGTGGCGTTCGGCATTCCGGCGCCCAAGCCAAGGCCAGTCAGGAAACGCAATACCAGCAATTGATCGACGTTGGTGCTGTAGGCCGACGCCAGGCTGAACGCGCCAAACAGCAGGACCGCGCCCACCAGTACGACTTTTCGCCCGAAGCGGTCAGCCAGCGGCCCAGAGCCCAGCGCGCCGAACACCATGCCGATCAGTGCGGCGCTCATCACCGGGCCGAGGCTGGCGCGATCGATGCCCCAGTCCTGGGACAAGGCCGGGGCGATGAACCCCATGGCGGCAGTATCGAGGCCGTCGAGGAACACGATCAGGAAACAGAGGATCACCACCCGCCACTGATAGCGCGAAATGGGTTGGGCATTGATGAAGGACTGCACATCGAGGCAGTGGCCTACGGAGGTCTGGGGCTGGTTCATTTTATTTTTATTCCACGCAAGAAACGCAGGCGAACGACTCAGAGACCGGCGAAACACGCCGGATGACGCTGCGCGACATTAATGAGGCCAGGCAAATACCGTCAATTCATCGCCGCCGACTGTGTGCGTTTATCGAACAGCTTAAGTGAACAGTTGCGCGCTCAGGTCGCGACTGGCCCCCAGCAAGCCTGGCAGGAAGCGCTGCTCCAGCTCATTGCGACTGACCCGCCCGGCGTGGGTACTGACGTTGAGCGCGGCCACCACTTGACCGGAAGCGTCGTACACCGGCACGGCAATCGAACGCAGGCCCTGTTCCAGTTCCTGGTCGACGATGCACCAGCCCTGCTGCCGCACCTGTTGCAGGCACTCAAGCAACGCTTGGGGGGTGTGCAACGTGCGGCTGGTCTTGGCTTGCAGGTCGGCGTGGTCGAGGTAATCGCGCAGCGACGCATCATCCAGGGCCGCCAGGAGAATCCTGCCCATCGAGGTGCAATAGGCTGGCAGGCGCCCGCCCACCGACAGGTCAACCGAAATCAGGCGCTGGGTGGTGGCGGAGCGGGCGATGTAGAGAATGTCGTCGCCTTCGAGCGTGGCCATGTTGCAGGCTTCGTGCAGTTGCTCGCTCATGCGGTCCAGGTACGGCTGGGCAGAAACGGCCAGGGGCGTGGAGGACAGATAGGCGTGACCAAGGGTCAGCACTTTGGGCAACAGCGAATAGGTGCGCCCGTCCGTGGTGGCGTAGCCAAGCTTGATCAAGGTATGCAGGCAACGTCTGACGGCGGCGCGGGGGATTTCCGTGCGGTGGCTGATCTGGGCGATGGTCAGGTGCCGCTTGCGCTCCTGGAAGGCCTGGACCACCGCCAACCCGCGGGCCAGGGACGTCATGAAATCGGGATCACCGGTCAGGGCCTGGATCCGCTTGGCCGGCGAGGCGACGATCGGTGGCGCTACGGAAGTGAAGGCATTGCGCAATTGGTCGTTCATGTCTGATCCTTCCCCGGGAGTGACGGCTATTCAAGCGGCTGCCCGATGGGCAAGCAAGGGCCGCCGGCCAAGATCGTTCGATTATCGAACCGTCGACCGATAATCGCAATCAGGCCAGGCATCCAATAGCGGACTGCCGCGGACGCGATCGATAGTAAGTTTACGGAAAAACAACACACGGTTTGACGTGACAACGTTAGCAATATTGAACTAGTCGGCAGGAACGGCATCGGGATAGCGGCACTAGCCGGTATCTTCTGCGAGCGGCAGTACAAGTTGCACATACAAACATGAGTTCACACAACAACAACGCCTTTTACTTTTTCCCGATAGTGTTATTCGCCTGGGCCGCTATAATGCAAAACAGCGGCGGTACGGCCAATCGACCGTTCCCGTACGCAGGCATCGTGGTCGCGACCTGGTGCCCGAGGCACCTTCATGGTCGCTTCCCCTGTTTGGCAACAACGCGAAGCCCTGATGCTACGTCAGCTGTCAGCTCTGGTGCCGTGGCCGTCTGCATGTCCACATGCAGTGCGTATCACCAGATTCAACTTCAATTAATTTAGGTAAAACTGTGACGAAAGACGAACTGCGCGCGGAACTTGAGCGCCAGGAACAACGTTACAAGGAAGTTTACGGCGGGGAAGTCACCACCTACGCCGCGCAACCTGAACCGGAACGCAAACCCTGGCGTAAGCGCGCCACCGTTCAGGACCAGGCCTTCACCCAGGAACTTCAGAAAATGGAAAAAGAACTCAAAGCCGAAGAGCAGTGACGCTCCGGACCCGATGTTCTTGTGAAGAGGTCTCCGGCCGCCACCCTGGCCGGAAGCCATAGCGCACGCCCGCCATGAGCGGGCCGCCATCCGCTCCCCGTCCGACAATCGGAAGGGTCATGGCCGACTTCTTCAGATATTTCATACAATTACTTGAGGCGTCCTACAGCGGGTGGCGATCCTGCGTGGATGTGCTTTGCGCCCCTGAATCAAGGGGTTACGCACCCCAGGGAAAACCTCGCGCTTGAGGCTTTCCTACAAATTATTTCGTTGAAGAATGTTACCGATGAGCAGGCAATGCATCGATTACCGAGGTTTTCTGGCATAATCGCGCCCCCTTATGACCGGGTCAGAAAACCTTCATGATCGATTTATTCAGCGGACTGGATGCTTGGGTGCTTGTGAGCCTCTTGCTCGCCCTGGCTTTTGTCCTCGCCTTCGAGTTCATCAACGGCTTTCATGACACCGCTAACGCGGTTGCCACTGTTATCTACACCAAAGCCATGCCGCCTCACCTGGCGGTGTTCTTTTCCGGTGTGTTCAATTTCCTCGGTGTGCTGCTGGGCGGCGTGGGGGTGGCGTACGCCATCGTTCACCTGCTGCCCGTGGAACTGCTGATCAATGTGAACACCGGACACGGGCTGGCCATGGTGTTTTCGCTGCTCGCAGCGGCCATCACCTGGAACCTGGGCACCTGGTACTTCGGTATCCCGGCGTCCAGTTCCCACACGTTGATCGGTTCGATCCTCGGCGTGGGCCTGGCCAACGCGCTGATCAACGATATCCCGTTGGCCGACGGGGTGAACTGGCAGAAGGCGATCGATATCGGCGCCTCCCTGGTGTTCTCGCCCATGGCCGGTTTCCTGATCGCCGCCCTGGTGCTGATCGGCCTGAAATGGTGGCGCCCGCTGTCGAAGATGCACAAGACACCGGAACAGCGCCGCCAGATCGACGACAAAAAGCACCCACCGTTCTGGAATCGCCTGGTACTAGTGATTTCGGCCATGGCCGTCAGCTTTGTCCACGGTTCCAACGATGGCCAGAAAGGCATCGGCCTGATCATGCTGGTGCTGATCGGTATCGTGCCGGCGCAGTTCGTACTCGACCTGGGCAGCACCACCTACCAGATCGAGCGGACCCGTGACGCGACGCTGCATCTGAGCCAGTTCTACCAACGCAACAACGAGTCCCTGGGTGAATTCCTGGCGCTGGGCAAAAGCGTGGAAGGCGATCTGCCGGAGAAATTCCGCTGCAATCCGCAGCAGACCGAACCGACCATCAATGCCCTGCTCGATACGCTCAAAGGCGTGGCGGACTACCATTCGCTGCCGTCGGAACGACGCATCGAGGTTCGTCGCTACCTGCTTTGCCTGGACGACACGGCGAAGAAGGTTGGCAAGTTGCCAGGCCTGGCAGCTCGTGAGAAAGACGACCTGAACAAGCTGCGCAAGGACCTGACCGCCACCACCGAATACGCCCCGTTCTGGGTGATCCTGGCCGTCGCACTGGCGCTGGGCCTGGGCACCATGGTCGGCTGGAAGCGTGTAGTGCTGACCATCGGTGAGAAGATCGGCAAGCAAGGCATGACCTATGCCCAAGGTATGTCGGCCCAGATCACCACAGCGTGCATGATCGGCGCGGCGAACATCTTCAGCTTGCCGGTTTCCACCACCCACGTCCTGTCCTCGGGCGTGGCCGGCACCATGGTCGCCAACAAGAGCGGCCTGCAAGGTGGCACCGTGCGCAACATCCTGCTGGCCTGGGTGTTGACACTGCCTGCTACGGTAGCCCTGTCGGCCGGCCTGTTCTGGCTGGCATCGAAGGCCCTGGGCAGCTGATTCCAGCGGCTCACAAAAAAAGGTGCGACCCTTGCGGTTCGCACCTTTTTTTGTGCCCAAAACACTCAACCCTGTGGGAGCGAGCTTGCTCGCGATAGCGTCAGGTCAGCCAATATCAATGGCGGCTGAAACACCGCTATCGCGAGCAAGCTCGCTCCCACAATGGTTTTGTGTGGAACTGGAGAAATTTGCCCAAAAAAAAGGGCGACCGAAGTCGCCCAAAATGCCTTGCGTGCTCGTTGCAACCAGAAAGACCTACGGCTTCTTGCGCTTGTGTGCGTCTTTCCAGATGAATAATCCAAAGCCTGCGAAAAACACGAACATGAGGCCGACCGTCAACACCCCGGCAAACACCACATTATCGAAAAACATGACTGGCCTCCTGGTCTTGCCCCTGTTGCGATGGGTTCAAGGTAACCAATCAGGCCTGGATGAAAATTGACCGGGGTCAATAACGCCCGCAACGGGGCGCAAAGGTGGGGAAATAACTGATCTGCATCAATGGATCGAGGGGGTTCAGCGCTTTTTCGGTTTGTTTTTCGGCTTTTTCTTGGGCTTACCCAAGGGCATGGCCTGCTCGAAAGCCTGGCGGACTTCATTGAGGCGTTTTTCGTTGAGGTCGTGAACGCGCTTGGCGCGCTCGGCACTGAGGTCGATCAGCTTGTCGTCTTGGCTCATGGCGTGTGGGCATCGTGCAGTGAATTGCGGATGCGCCCATGATGCGGGCTGTTGGCGGCGTTGACCAGCCTGTGCGTGCAGGCAGGTGCCTGGATCAGATCTGGATATCGACCCACAGGCCCTGGCGCGTCTCTTCGTCTATCAGCGGCACCACTGGCACGGTGTTGTCGGCGTTGAGTTCGGTACCCGGTACGGCGAGGTGTTCTTCTGGGTCTTCCTCGGCCTCGCGGCGACGACGGTCGCGTTCCTGCTGGCGACGCTGTTCCTCGCGCAACAGCAGCGCGGTCTCTTCCGGGTCGCGTTTTTGCAGGTCAATGGTGCTTTCGTTGGAGCTTTGCTGCACCGGGACCACGGGCGGTATGTCCGGTCGCTGGCGAACCGGATCCTGTTGAGCGGTGATGGGTACGGCGCTCAAAGGGAGCATGGGTGGCAACATAAAGTTCTCCTGTCTTCAGGTTGTCGGCGGCTAAAGTGGCAGCTTGAACCGCCGGTCCGAAACTTGTGACCCAGTTGGCAATTGCACCGTTCACCAGGGCCGAGCTTGTTTGATCGCTGGGCAAGCGTAAGTTCCGTGCCGTTGGTAATGAATCAGCGTACGTAAATCCTTTGGTCTGAAGGATCCTTCCGTTAAGATAACCGGCTTTTTCAAGGCGGGAGTCAGGCAGCATGGCGCAGCAGTATCAACCGGGGCAACGCTGGATCAGTGACAGCGAAGCCGAGCTGGGTTTAGGCACCGTTCTGGCACAGGACGGCCGCTTGTTGACCGTGCTCTATCCGGCCACTGGCGACACTCGCCAGTACGCGCTACGGAATGCGCCACTTACCCGTGTACGGTTTTCGCCGGGCGATGTGATCACTCACTTCGAAGGCTGGAAAATGACCGTGCGCGAAGTCGATGACGTCGATGGCCTGCTGGTCTACCACGGCCTCAACGGTCAGAACGAAGTCGTCACCCTGCCCGAAACTCAATTGTCGAACTTTATCCAGTTCCGCTTGGCCAGCGACCGTCTGTTCGCCGGCCAGATCGACCCGCTGGCCTGGTTCTCCCTGCGCTACCACACCCTGGAACACACCAGTCGCCAGTTGCAATCTTCGCTTTGGGGCCTGGGCGGCGTACGTGCCCAGCCAATTGCCCATCAACTGCACATTGCCCGTGAAGTGGCCGACCGCATTGCGCCGCGGGTGTTGCTGGCCGACGAAGTAGGCCTGGGCAAGACCATCGAGGCCGGCCTGGTCATCCACCGTCAGTTGCTGTCCGGCCGCGCCAACCGCATCCTGATCCTGGTGCCGGAAAACCTTCAGCACCAGTGGCTGGTGGAAATGCGTCGGCGCTTCAACCTGCAGGTCGCGCTGTTCGACGAAGAACGCTTTATCGAAAGCGATGCCAGCAACCCGTTCGAAGACACCCAACTGGCCCTGGTGGCGCTGGAGTGGCTGGTGGACGATGAGAAGGCCCAGGACGCGCTGTTCGCCGCCGGCTGGGACCTGATGGTGGTCGACGAGGCCCATCACCTGGTATGGCACGAAGACCAGGTCAGCCCGCAATACGCCCTGGTCGAGCAGCTTGCCGAAACCATCCCTGGCGTGTTGCTGCTCACCGCGACCCCGGAACAACTGGGCCAGGACAGCCACTTCGCCCGCCTGCGCCTGCTGGACCCGAACCGTTTCCATGACCTCAAGGCCTTCCGCGCCGAGAGCGAAAACTATCGCCCGGTGGCCGAAGCCGTGCAGGAGCTGCTGGACAAAGGCCGCCTCTCGCCCGAAGCCCACAAGACCATCCAGGGTTTCCTGGGTAATGAAGGCGAAGCCTTGCTGACCGCCGTCAATGATGGCGATGTCGAAGCCAGCGCCCGCCTTGTGCGCGAACTGCTGGACCGTCACGGCACCGGCCGCGTGCTGTTCCGCAACACCCGCGCCGCTGTGCAGGGCTTCCCCGAGCGCAAGCTGCACGCCTACCCGTTGCCTTGCCCGGACGAATACCTCGAATTGCCGTTGGGCGATCACGCCGAGCTGTACCCGGAAGTCAGCTTCCAGGCCCAACCGGACGCCAGCGAGGAGGAGCGCTGGTGGCGTTTCGACCCGCGGGTCGAGTGGCTGATCGACACCCTGAAGATGCTCAAGCGCACCAAGGTGCTGGTGATCTGTGCCCACGCCGAAACCGCCATGGACCTGGAAGATGCCCTGCGCGTGCGCTCCGGCATCCCGGCCACGGTGTTCCACGAAGGCATGAACATCCTGGAACGCGACCGCGCGGCGGCCTATTTCGCCGACGAAGAGTTTGGTGCCCAAGTGCTGATCTGCTCGGAAATCGGCAGTGAAGGCCGCAACTTCCAGTTCGCCCATCATCTGGTGCTGTTCGATCTGCCAGCGCACCCGGACCTGCTGGAGCAGCGTATCGGCCGTCTGGACCGGATCGGCCAGAAGCACATCATCGAGCTGCATGTGCCTTATCTGGAAACCAGCCCACAAGCGCGGCTGTTCCAGTGGTATCACGAAGCCCTGAATGCTTTCCTCAACACCTGCCCGACCGGCAACGCCTTGCAGCACCAGTTCGGCCCGCGCCTGCTGCCCTTGCTGGAAGAAGCCGACGATGGCCAGTGGCAAGCGCTGATCGACGAGGCCCGCGCCGAACGCGAGCGCCTGGAAGCCGAGCTACATACCGGTCGCGACCGTTTGCTGGAACTCAACTCCGGAGGCGCTGGTGAAGGCGATGCGCTGGTGGAGGCCATTCTCGAGCAGGACGACCAATTTGCCCTGCCGATCTACATGGAAACCCTGTTCGACGCCTTTGGTATCGACAGCGAGGACCATTCGGAAAACGCGCTGATCCTCAAGCCGAGCGAAAAGATGCTCGACGCCAGCTTCCCACTGGGCGACGACGAAGGCGTGACCATCACCTACGACCGCAACCAGGCGCTGTCGCGCGAAGACATGCAGTTCATCACCTGGGAGCACCCGATGGTGCAGGGCGGCATGGACCTGGTGCTGTCCGGCTCCATGGGCAACACCGCCGTGGCGCTGATCAAGAACAAAGCCCTCAAGCCCGGCACCGTGTTGCTGGAGCTGCTCTACGTCAGTGAAGTGGTCGCCCCGCGCTCGCTGCAACTGGGCCGCTACCTGCCGCCGGCCGCCCTGCGCTGCCTGCTGGACGCCAACGGCAACGACCTGGCCGCCCGGGTCTCGTTCGAAACCCTGAACGACCAACTCGAAAGCGTGCCCCGTGCCAGCGCCAACAAGTTCATCCAGGCCCAGCGCGACCAGCTCACGCCGCGAATCAATGCTGGCGAAGAGAAGATCGCCCCGCGTCACGCCGAACGCGTGGCCGAGGCCCAACGCCGCCTGGCCGCCGATACCGACGAGGAACTGGCCCGCCTGACTGCCCTGCAAGCGGTCAACCCGACCGTGCGCGACAGCGAGCTGGTGGCCCTGCGCCAACAGCGCGAGCAAGGCTTGGCGATGCTTGAGAAGGCGGCGTTGCGCCTGGAGGCGATTCGGGTGCTGGTGGCGGGCTGATTGCCACCGCCTGAAGGTTGCTTGAGTTCACCTGTGGCGAGGGAGCTTGCTCCCGCTGGGCTGCGAAGCGGCCCCCTTTTGGGGAGTGCTGCGCACTCCAGCGGGAGCAAGCTCCCTCGCCACGATATCCAGCCTCGTATCAAGGGCTGTAATACCCCACCGCCACCAGGAAATGCCCGACCTTCTTCAGGTACGCGTGTTTATCCTCGACCTTGCCGGTCACCGGATTCTTCCAGCGGTACTCGTACTCTCCCTCGCTCTGTTTCCCAATCAACGCCAGGATCGGCTCGCCCACCGGCTTGCCATCCGGGTCCTTGACCTTGGCGAAGTCGGTGTTGATCAAGCGCAAATTGGTGCCATGGCCGACATAGCGCCGGGTATCGAGGTCGACGACAAAGACATACAAGTCATCCTGCAGGTAACCGCCCTTGAGGTAGTTGACCGCCGTCAGCGTGGCCTTCTCGTTCTTCAGCAGGTCATTCGAGGCCTTGTCCAGCAACGCCCTGGCCTGTTCGGCGGAAGCCCGGGGCAGGTAGTAGCCGACAGCCAGGATTCGCTCGCCGACACGCTGGAAGTACACATGCTTGCGCTCGACCTTGCCATCCGCCCAGTTCTGCCAACGGTACTCGGCTTGCTGGATGCCACTGGCCTCGGGGGTTTTCAAGGCGTCCTCGAAGGCTTTGCGCAAATCCGGCCCCAGCACCTCGGAAACGTCCCGCCCGATCAACGCCGAGGACGGCCCGCCACTGGCGAGCATCACACCTTGGGTATCCACCACGAACACGTAGCGATCCTTGTCGACGAATTCCCCTTGGCGGCTGAAGGCGGCAAAGGCTTTGTCGCCGTTGTCGTGGTAATAGGCCAAGGCCTTCTCCAGCAGCGCCCGGGCCGCCTGGCCATCGTCCGCAGTGGCCGCCTGGGCCTGAGCCAGCCCCAGCATGAGCATTGCCCCCAGCCAGGCCATCCTGTGAAAAAAACCCATGCGTGCGCCCCTCGTTCTTGTTGGTGTTTCAAGAGCGTAGACGGCGTGGGGTGATGTTGGAGTATTCAGGGGATTGCTGGGGAGCCTGGGGAGCCAGAGGTATTAATATTGACTGACAGGACGTCATGGCGAGCAAGCTCGCTCCCACAGGGTCAGCACCCTCCAGTGTGGGAGCGAGCTTGCTCGCGATAGCGGCGGCACATTCAGAAATGATGCGCGCACAAACGGCTTATTGAGCCCCAGCGCGCAGTTGCTGCTGCAAGTTCTGGATCTGCGCCTGCAACGTGTTGATGTTACGGGTGACCTGGCCGCGGAAGGCGTCGAACTCGGCCGTGTTGCCGCCCTTGTCCTGCTGGCTCTTGAGCACGATCACGTCCTGCTCCAGACGGTCGATGGCAGAGTTGGAAGTGGCTCTTTTCAGGGCGGTGATGTCAGCACCGATGCTCTTGAGCTGGGCATCCAGGGCACCACCCTCGCCCTGGCTCTTCAGGACGGTCACTTCTGCCGCCAGCGCCTTGACCTGGGCTTGGAGCTCCTTGTTGGACGCTTGCAACTGCGTGTTGGTGTTCTGCTGTTCCGAGGCCTGGGCGATGAGCTGGGCCAATTCCTTGTCCAGGTCGGCAGATGGACCGAACGTGGCCTGCTGTAGTTTGTACTGCTCCTGCAGCTTGCCGTCGAATTGCCGCCCCTGTTCCTGCAGCTTGTTCTCCAACTGTTTGATCTGCAGCTTCAAGGCTTCACTGTCGCTCATGACGTTGGACTGCCCGGCGACCACCTTGCCGGAAATGTCCTGCAAACGTCCTGCCGCATCCTCACTGATCCGGGCGAAGCTTTCCTGGGTCGCCACCAGTTGCTGCTCCATCAGGGAAATCTGCTGGAAGCTCCACCAGGCCAGGAAACCGAATGCACACAGCAGCGCGCCGACCAATGCCCACAGCGGCCCGGTGCTGGGCCCCTTGACCTTGGCCGCGGCAACGGGCGCCGGGCGCGCTTGCACGTGAGGCTGGCGGCTGGGCATGAAATCATCGTCATCGGGAATGTCGGCCCGCATCCGCAGGCTCGGAACATCGTCGAAGTCGTCATTGGCATCGTTACGCATGGGCATGGTTCGACCTTTGGGAAACCGATAATGGCTTGATACGGCGAGTATAACCCTCTCGCCCGCCGCACCGATTGACCCCGAACCTGGCACTCGGTTCATGATGGCCCGATCAGCGGGCTGTTTGGACACCCCACCAGGCGCAAAATTCATCGAGGGCAGTCCACAGGCTGACCTGCGGATCGTAATCGAGATAATGCCGGGCGCGACTGATATCCAGGGTGAAATTTTTGTTCATGACCTGCATGCCCAGGCGCGACAGCGTCGGCTCGGGACGACCTGGCCACAACTTGCAGAAGCCTTCATTCAGGGCCGCGACGCTGTAAGCCAAGCCGTAGGAACGATAACGTCGGACCTGTGGGACTTCCATCTGGCGCATCACATAATTGACCACATCCCACAGCGGGACCGGTGCCCCGTTGCTGATGTTGTAGGCCTTGCCCAAGGCTGAATCGGTGGCCAGCAGACTGCTGAGCAACGCTTCGTTGAGGTTCTGCACGCTGGTGAAGTCCACCTTGTTCAACCCGTTGCCGACAATGGCCAGTCGTCCCTTGCGCTGCATTTTCAGCAGGCGCGGGAAAATGCTCATGTCACCGGCACCGGTCACGAAACGCGGGCGCAGGGCCAGCACTTCGAGGCCGAACTCCTGGGCACCGAAGACTTTCTGCTCGGCCAGGTACTTGGTGGCGGCGTAAGGGTGCTTGAAGCGCTTGGGCACCTGTTCTTCGGTCAACCCGAGATGGTCACGGCCGTCGAAGTAAATGGACGGCGAGGACAGATGAACCAGGCGGCGCACCTTCTGCTTGAGACAGGCTTCGACGACATTTTCCGTGACTTGGACATTACCCTGGTGGAAATCCTGGTAGCGGCCCCACAGCCCCACGGAGCCGGCGCAATGCACCACGGCCTCGACATCCAGGCACAGGTCGCGGGCCAGCAGAGGGTCATTCAGATCGCCTTGGACGAACTGCGCACCGCGACGCACCAGGTGTTCCACACTCTCGGCCCGGCGACCGTTGACCCGGACATCCAGGCCCTGCTCCAAGGCGAAACGCGCAAAGCGCCCACCAATGAAGCCGCTCGCGCCGGTGACCAAAATCTTCATGCATGCTCCTAAAAATCCAGATTCGAGCTACAAGCCACAAGCTTCAAGCCAAGCGCTTTTCACTTACCGCTTGCAGCGTGTTGCTTGCCGCTGCGATCAATCGCTCAGTCAATAAGCCGAGCAACTGCCCACCATTGCGCCAATGATGCCAGTACAGCGGCACATCGATCGGTTTATCTGCCAACAATTCCACCAACACGCCTCGCTCCAGCTGTTCGCGCACTTGCAGCTCCGGCACCAGCCCCCAGCCCAACCCCACCTCGGCAAGGCGGATGAAACCTTCGGACGAGGGGCATAAATGATGCTCGAAACCGCCCTCCACGCCCACGGACGCAAGGTAGCGATGCTGCAGGAAATCATCCGGGCCAAACACCAATGCCGGCGTACGAGCCAGTTGATCGGCCCGCACGCCGTCGGGAAAGTGCCGGGCGATGAAGGCCGGGCTGGCCAACGCCCGGTAGCGCATCGCCCCCAACAGCACGCTGCGAGCCCCCGCCACCGGGCGTTCGCTGGCGCAGACACAGGCCGCCACTTCACCGGCGCGCATGCGCTTGAGGCCCACGGTCTGGTCTTCTACCACCAGGTCGAGCAACAGGTGATGGTCAGCGCAGAAATCTCCCACGGCAGCGGCCCACCAAGTTGCCAGGCTGTCGGCGTTCAAGGCGATGCGCAGACGCTCCGGCAGCCCCTCTTCATCCAGCGCCGGCACCAGGCTCTGCAGGTCGCGCTCGAGCAGCCGCACCTGTTGCACGTGGTTGAGCAACCGACGGCCGATTTCCGTGGGCGCTGGCGGTGTGGCACGCACCAGAACGGGCTGCCCGACACGCGCCTCCAGCAGCTTGATCCGTTGGGAAATGGCCGATTGCGACAAACCCAGCACTTGGGCGGCGCGCTCGAAACCGGCCTGCTCGACCACGGCGGCCAGGGCAGAGAGCAATTTGTAATCGAACATCAGTTTCCCTAATGAGCAATCAGCAATATTGGTTTTTCTTATACAACTCGCCACAGGAGAATGGCCAGCACTTCATCAATTGACCGGGGATAAAAAACGATGTGGCAAAGCTATGTGAACGGGCTCTTGGTGGCCCTCGGGCTGATCATGGCCATCGGCACCCAGAACGCATTCGTGCTGGCCCAGAGCCTGCGCCGCGAGCACCACTTGCCGGTCGCGGCGCTGTGCATCGCCTGCGATGCCCTGTTGGTCGCCGCCGGGGTGTTCGGTTTGGCGACCTTGCTGGCCCAGAGTCCGTTACTGCTGTCGATTGCCCGTTGGGGCGGCGCGGCGTTCCTGCTCTGGTACGGCAGCCTGGCCTTGCGCCGGGCCTGTTCGAAGCAGAGTCTGCAACAGGGTGAGAACCAGGCCGTGCGCTCGCTGCGGGCCGTGCTGCTCAGCGCGCTGGCGGTGACGCTGCTCAACCCCCACGTCTACCTCGACACCGTGCTGTTGATCGGTTCCCTCGGTGCCCAGCAGAGCGTGCCCGGCGCCTATGTGGTGGGCGCGGCCAGTGCTTCGCTGCTGTGGTTCCTCACCCTGGCCATCGGTGCCGCATGGCTGGCCCCCTGGTTGGCCCGGCCAAACACTTGGCGAATCCTGGACCTGTTGGTGGCGGTGATGATGTTTACCGTGGCGATGCAATTGATTGTCGCCGGCTGATTATTCCAAACCGCTCTGGAACCTCTATTCCACACAGTTGTTGCGTGGTTATGCCGCACCCCCGGTGCTATGATCCGACTCCTGCGCCGCAAAGAGTACAAACTCCCCGGCGCTAGTCTGGCCGCCCGTGATCGGCCTTGCGCTCACCGCAACTGACCTGATTAGGAGAATCACCATGGCTTTCGAATTGCCGCCGCTGCCCTATCCACACGATGCACTGCAGCCGCACATCTCCAAAGAGACTCTGGAATACCACCACGACAAGCACCACAACACCTACGTCGTGAACCTGAACAACCTGGTGCCTGGCACCGAGTTCGAAGGCAAGACCCTGGAAGAAATCGTCAAGACTTCCTCGGGCGGTATCTTCAACAACGCCGCTCAGGTCTGGAACCACACCTTCTACTGGAACTGCCTGGCGCCAAACGCCGGCGGTCAACCAACCGGCGCCCTGGCTGAAGCCATCAACAAGGCATTCGGTTCGTTCGACAAGTTCAAGGAAGAATTCAGCAAGACGTCCATCGGCACCTTCGGTTCCGGCTGGGGCTGGCTGGTGAAAAAGGCTGACGGTTCCCTGGCCCTGGCCAGCACCATCGGCGCCGGCAACCCGCTGACCAGCGGCGACACCCCGCTGCTGACCTGCGACGTGTGGGAACACGCCTACTACATTGACTACCGCAACGTTCGTCCGAAATACGTCGAAGCGTTCTGGAACCTGGTCAACTGGAAGTTCGTCGCCGAGCAGTTCGAAGGCAAGGCCTTCACTGCCTAAGCTCGAGGCCAGACAAAGGAAACCCGGCGCCGTGCCGGGTTTTTTTTGCACGACAAAGTTGATCGCCAGCCGAATACCTCGTGTCTGAAATCCAAGAAAAAATCCCGACAGGCCTCAAGTTGCGGTGCCTTTCAACCGACACAATGGTCGTAGAGCAATCACTCTGGAAAAAACGTACATCGACCAGGTTTCAAGCGAAAACCCTTGTGTTTGATTGTCCCTTTGACTGACATCACAGGATTGCCAATACTCATGGCAACTTGACGCTACCCGCACGGAACAAGGAACCACTCTTTGAAGCTGGAACTCAAGAACAGCTTGTCTGTGAAGTTGCTCCGGGTCGTGCTCCTCTCGGCATTGATCGTTGGCATGGTCTTGAGCTGCGCCCAGATCGTGTTCGATGCCTACAAAACCAACCAGGCCGTCGCCAGTGACGCCCAGCGTATCCTCGACATGTTCCGCGATCCATCGACCCAGGCCGTCTACAGCCTGGACCGGGAAATGGGCATGCAAGTGATCGAAGGCCTGTTCCAGGACCAGGCCGTGCGCATGGCTTCCATCGGCCATCCCCGTGAAACCATGCTCGCCGAAAAAGCCCGTCCCTTGCAGCACTCCGAAAGCCGCTGGCTGACCGACCTGATCCTGGGCAAGGAGCGCACCTTCACCACGCAACTGGTGGGACGTGGCCCCTACAGCGAATATTACGGCGACCTGAGCATTACCCTCGACACGGCCACCTACGGCGAGGGGTTCATCGTCAGCTCGGTGATCATCTTCATCTCCGGGATGCTGCGGGCCCTGGCCATGGGCCTGGTGCTGTACCTGGTCTATCACTGGCTGCTGACCAAGCCGTTGTCGCGGATCATCGAGCACCTGACCGAAATCAATCCCGATCGCCCCAGCGCCCACAAGATCCCGCAGTTGCGCGGCCACGAGGAAAACGAACTGGGCCTGTGGATCAACACGGCCAACCAACTGCTCGAATCCATCGAGCGCAACACGCACCTGCGTCACGAAGCGGAAAACAGCCTGCTGCGAATGGCCCAGTATGACTTTCTCACCGGTCTGCCCAACCGCCAGCAACTTCAACAACAACTGGACAAGATCCTGGTGGACGCCGGACGCCTGCAACGCCGGGTGGCGGTGTTGTGTGTAGGGCTGGATGATTTCAAAGGCATCAACGAACAGTTCAGCTATCAGACCGGCGATCAGTTGCTGCTGGCCCTGGCCGATCGACTGCGGGCCCACAGTGGGCGGCTCGGCGCGCTGGCACGGCTGGGGGGCGACCAGTTCGCCCTGGTCCAGGCCGACATCGAACAGCCTTACGAGGCCGCCGAACTGGCCCAGAGCATCCTCGATGACCTGGAAGCGCCGTTCGCCATTGACGATCAGCAAATCCGCCTGCGGGCCACCATCGGCATCACCCTTTTCCCCGAAGACGGCGACAGCACCGAGAAACTGTTGCAGAAAGCCGAGCAGACCATGACCCTGGCCAAGAGCCGCTCGCGCAATCGCTACCAGTTCTACATTGCCAGCGTCGACAGCGAGATGCGCCGCCGCCGCGAGCTGGAAAAAGACCTGCGCGAGGCCCTGGTCCGCGAGCAGTTCACCTTGGTGTACCAGCCACAGATCAGCTACCGCGACCTGCGGGTGGTGGGCACTGAAGCCCTGATCCGCTGGCACCATCCCGAGCACGGCCTGGTGCCGCCGGACCTGTTCATTCCCCTGGCCGAGCAGAACGGCACCATCATCGCCATCGGTGAATGGGTGCTGGACCAGGCGTGCAGGCAATTGCGCGAATGGCACGACCAGGGTTTCCTCGACCTGCGCATGGCGGTCAACCTGTCGACCGTGCAACTGCACCACGCCGAACTGCCACGGGTGGTGAACAATCTCCTGCAGATGTACCGGCTGCCGCCGCGCAGCCTGGAGCTGGAAGTCACCGAGACCGGCCTGATGGAAGACATCACCACCGCGGCCCAGCACCTGCTGAGCCTGCGTCGCTCCGGGGCGCTGATTGCCATCGATGACTTCGGCACCGGCTATTCGTCCCTGAGCTACCTCAAGAGCCTGCCGCTGGACAAGATCAAGATCGACAAGAGCTTCGTCCAGGACCTGCTCGACGACGAAGATGACGCCACCATCGTCCGGGCCATCATCCAATTGGGCAAGAGCCTGGGGATGCAGGTCATTGCCGAGGGCGTCGAGACGGTCGAGCAGGAAGCCTACATCATCGCCGAGGGCTGCCACGAAGGTCAGGGGTACTACTACAGCAAACCACTGCCGGCACGGGAATTGGGCCTTTACCTGAAACAGGCCGAGCGCAGCAAGGTGTCCATCCTCTGATTCCTCTCTCATCTGCCACGTTCCTGTAGGAGCTGGCGAAGCCTGCGATCTTTTTATCTTCCGCTCCAGACTCGATTGGCAGTGGAAAGAACGCAGCCTCGCTTCGCGAGGCAGCTCCTACAGACGCTGCCGCCTCCTTCATTAAATAAGAAATATTTACAACCATAACCCTTTACACATAATGCAAATCTTTCGCATTATGTCGCAGTTTTTGCGCACCCTCGCGCCTGTCCCATCCATCACCGAAGCAGGATGTTCGCCATGATTCGTATGCCCCTGGCTACCGCCAGTCTGCTGGCCATCGCTATTTCCCTCGCCGGTTGCGGCGAAGGCAAAGACAAGGCCGCCGCGCCGCAAGCGCCAACGCCGGCCGCCAGCACCTCGGCACCGGTCGCCCCTGCTGCTGCCGGCAAAGTCGACGAAGCTGCCGCCAAGGCCGTTGTCGCGCACTATGCCGACATCGTCTATGCCGTCTACAGCGATGCCGAATCCACTGCGAAGACCCTGCAAACCGCCGTCGACGCGTTCCTGGCCAAGCCGAACGCCGATACCTTGAAAGCCGCCAAGGCTGCCTGGATCGCCGCACGCGTGCCGTACCTGCAAAGCGAAGTGTTCCGCTTCGGCAACACCATCATCGACGACTGGGAAGGCCAGGTGAATGCCTGGCCCCTGGACGAAGGCCTGATCGACTACGTCGACAAGTCCTACGAGCACGCCTTGGGTAACCCGGGCGCCACCGCCAACATCATCGCCAATACCGAAGTCCAGGTTGGCGAAGACAAGGTCGACGTCAAGGACATCACCCCGGAGAAACTCGCCAGCCTGAACGAGCTGGGCGGTTCCGAAGCCAACGTCGCCACCGGCTACCACGCCATCGAATTCCTGCTGTGGGGCCAGGACCTCAACGGCACCGGCCCGGGCGCCGGCAATCGCCCCGCTTCGGATTACCTGGAAGGCGCCGGCGCCACTGGCGGCCACAACGACCGTCGTCGTGCCTACCTCAAGTCCGTGACCCAACTGCTGGTCAATGACCTGCAGGAAATGGTCGGCAACTGGAAGCCGAACGTGGCCGACAACTACCGCGCCACCCTGGAAGCCGAGCCGGCCGAAAGCGGCCTGCGCAAGATGCTGTTCGGCATGGGCAGCCTGTCCCTGGGTGAACTGGCGGGCGAGCGCATGAAGGTGTCCCTGGAGGCCAATTCGCCGGAAGACGAACAGGATTGCTTCAGCGACAATACCCACAACTCGCATTTCTACGATGCCAAGGGCGTGCGTAACGTGTACCTGGGCGAATACACCCGTGTCGATGGCACCAAGATGACCGGCGCCAGCCTGTCGTCCCTGGTCGCCAAGGCCGACCCGGCCGCGGACACCGCGCTCAAGGCCGACCTGGCCGACACCGAGGCCAAGATCCAGGTCATGGTCGATCACGCCAACAAGGGTGAGCACTACGACCAGTTGATCGCCGCCGGCAACACTGCCGGTAACCAGATCGTGCGCGACGCCATCGCCGCGCTGGTCAAGCAGACCGGTTCGATCGAACAGGCTGCGGGCAAGCTGGGCATCAGCGACCTGAACCCGGACAACGCTGATCACGAGTTCTGATCAACGCCGGCTGGCTGCGGGTCAACGCAGCCAGCCAAGCCACAAAACCTGTGGGAGCGAGCTTGCTCGCGATTGGGGGCATATCAGTCGACATTTGATGTCTGATCTTCCGCTATCGCGAGCAAGCTCGCTCCCACAAGGGGCGTCACTGTGGTTCATGGCTGCAACCCGGCAAGCCGCCCCTCGATAAACCGCCGTTCCGGCAGTTGCTGCGTCAGTTCGAGCGCGCGTCGGTACGCGGCCCTCGCCTCGTCCACCTGCCCCAACTGCCGACAGAACTCCGCCCGCGCCGAGTGGGCCAGGTGATAGTCCGTCAAATCCCCCCTGGCGAGTATCCCGTCAACCAGGCGCAGCCCTTCCTGTGGTCCGTCGCGCTTGGCCAGGGCGGCGGCGCGGTTGAGTTCGATCACCGGCGACGGCACGGCCCGCAGCAGCACATCATAAAGCCCGACGATCTGCGGCCAATCGGTCTGCTCGGCCGTCGGCGCTTCGGCATGCACCGCCGCAATCGCCGCTTGCAGGCAGTACGGCCCGAACCGTCGGGTTTTCAGCGCGGCTTCCACCAACGCACAGCCCTCGGCGATCAGCTCGGCATCCCATAAGGATCGCGCCTGCTCATCCAGCAGAATCAGTTCACCGGTCGACGACGTTCGCGCCGGGCGTCGGGATTCGTGCAGCAGCATCAATGCCAGCAACCCCATGACCTCGGCCTCGGGCAGCAACTCCATCAGCAGACGGCCGAGACGGATGGCTTCGCGCGTCAGGTCCTCTCGAGTCAGCTCGGCCCCCATCGAGGCCGAATACCCTTCGTTGAACACCAGGTAGATCACCCGCAGCACACTGTCCAGCCGCTCCGGTAGTTCCGCGCGGGACGGCACCTGATAGGGGATCCTGGCGTCACGGATTTTCGCCTTGGCCCGCACAATGCGCTGGGCAATGGCCGCCGGGGCAGCGAGGAACGCCCGGGCGATTTGCTCGGTGGTCAGGTCGCAGACTTCCCGTAGCGTCAGGGGCACCTGGGCATCCGCCGCCAGGGCCGGGTGGCAACAGGTAAAAATCAGCCGCAGGCGATCGTCTTCCACGTCTTCGTCACTCCACGGATCCTGCTCCAGCGCCTCGAGTTGAGCGATCAACATCGGTTGGGACGCGGCGAAACGCGCGCGCCGGCGCAAACTGTCGATGGCCTTGAAACGCCCGGCAGACACCAGCCACGCCCGCGGGTTATCCGGTACACCGTCGCGCTGCCAGCGCTCGACCGCAATGAAAAAGGCCTCGTGCAAGGCCTCTTCCGCCAGTTCGAAATCACCCAGCAGGCGAATCAGCGTCGCCAGGATCCGCCGCGAGTCTTGCCGATAAACCTGCTCGACCCGCGCCTTGACCGTTTCGACCGACATCAGTCGGGCATGCCTTGGATAAGGAGCGTCTCAAGCCGGCCCAGGCCCTGGCCCCACCCCTCATGGAAACCCATGGCTTGGTGTGCCTGGCGATCGATTACCCGGCTGATGGATAACGCGTAAGAGGCAGTTGTGGGGTTCATGAATGAAATCCTGTTTGTGATTGTTGTTCAGGGGTTCAGTTGGCGTACCGGACGCACTTCAACGCAACCGACCCGAGCCGCCGGGATATTGCCGGCGACCTGGATGGCTTCGTTGAGGTCCTTGGCGTCGATCAGGTAGAAGCCCGCCAATTGCTCCTTGGTTTCGGCGAACGGGCCGTCGGTGATCGACAGCTTGCCGCCGCGCATGCGTACCGTGGTGGCAGTCTGCACCGACTCCAGGGCTTCAGCGGCCAGCATGCGCCCACTGCCCTGGATCGATTCGGCATAGGCCATGCACTCGGCGTCCTCCGGGCTGTCGGGCGAGTTGTGCAGCGTGTGTTCGTTGCTATACACCAGGCATAGGTACTTCATGGAAGGCTCCGTGTTCGGACTGATCAACTATGGACGGCAGGATGACGCTCGGTGAAAAAACCGACGATCAGGGCTGCAGGTCGAACAGCGCTGTCCCGGCCATCGGGTCGAACGGAGCGGACCAATGTTCATGGACGATCCGCCATTGTCCCGCTACACGCTGGTAGCAGGCCGTCACACGCATCCAGCAGGCCTGTTCCTCGCCTTTTTCGTTGGTGCCGCCGCAATAGGCCAGCCAGTGGGCGAAGGCGATGTCGTCGGCCGGGGTAATCTTGACCTGATGAAAGTCGAACTTGTGCGGGCCGGGGCACATTTCCATACAGGCTTGCCAATGGGCCCGGTAAGCGCTTTTGCCCTTGAATTGCAGGGCCTGGATGGCATCGAACGAGACAATGTTCTCGTCATAGAGCGCCATGACTTTTTCGATGTCCTTGGCCATGACGGCTTGGCGATAGGTGTCGATCAGGGCCTGGATTTCGGTTTCAGTGGTTTGGGTATTCATGGTGATTCTCCGCAGTTTTTTGTTGAAGACACCCTTTGTCGTTTGGAGAAACAGCGAATCGACAATCCAACAAAAATAACTCAAGGAGAAAAATTGGCTAGAATCCCAGTCCTATTCTGCCGGCAACATTGGACGTTTCTGTGACCGCTCAACTCATCCCCTACGAAGACCTGACCGCGCTGCAACGCGAACAGGTCAGCGCTATCGAACTCCACCCCGAACAGATCAAATTCTCTGGCGATATCCATGGCGCCCTGCACATGCTGCTGTCCCGGCCCGGCCCGGGGGTCAAAGGCTTTGCGTTATTGGCCGGGGAGGTGCCGGTGGCCTTCCTGCTGCTCAAGCGCCCGCCGGCACTGCCCGCCTGGGCCAACGAACACAGCGCCACCCTGCATGCCCTGCAAGTCGACCACCGGGCCCAGGGCCGAGGGTATGGCAAGGCGTGCCTGGAGGCGCTGCCCGCCGTGGCGCGGGCCGCCTGGCCGGAGATCCGCGGGTTGGAGCTCTCGGTCGACGCCGCGAATGACACGGCCATCGACCTGTACACCCGAATGGGTTGGGTCGACAGTGGCGAGGCCTACAAGGGGCGCATCGGTTATGAGAGACGGATGGGGTTGGTGTTCTGACAAACGCAATCAACGATCAGTAGGTGCTGAATGGACTGTGGAAGCGAGTTTGCTCGCGATAGCGGTGTTTCAGTCAACATCAAAGTGGCTGACCTGACGCTATCGCGAGCAGGCTCGCTCCCACAGGGGACTTGCGTCAATCAGCTTGGCTTGAGCGGGATCCAGATCTCCAGGGTGCCTTGGCCGGTCCTGGGGTTGAAGTCTTCGCTGTAGCGCTCGAATTCAGGCTCATCCGCCGCTTCGTATCCGGAATGGGGCAGCCACTCTTTCCAGATGTACTGGAACGTATCCGGCAGTTTTTTCAACGGCCCTGTGTGTTCGAAGACCGCGTAATGGCCTGGCTGGATTTCGATCCAGCGGTATTGCTCCGGCAAATCGTCGAGCCGGCTGATTTCCACGCCGGCGATGTATTCGAACCCACCCTTCCCGTCCGGGTTGCAACACACACCGTAGGTCACTTCATCTTTCTGCCCTGGCACCTTGCCGAGCCAGGGCAGGAACTTTTCCCAGAGCAAAGGGATGTCTTGGGCGGTGTCCTGGGTAAACCGAGCACCAAAGCCGGCGATGAGCTGAAAACGTCCCTGTTCAAAGCGTGGTACGGCTGTGCAATCGCGTTTGGGCTTTTCCATGCGGCAACACTCCAGCAAAACGTGAAGTCGGGCTTGGCAGTATAGAAGCCAAACCGTGATTGCCAGAGCCGTTTCGCTTGTCAGATGCCAGGCAGGGGCCCGGCGACGGTGTTTCCTACAAACTCGTTGTAGCCAGAAACAATCACGTACACCGCGAAATAACAGAAGATCGCGGCGGATGCCCAATAGGAATAACGCAACAATTTATCCCCCAACAGTTTGCCGCCCTGGGTCGCCGCCAGGCACAAGGCCGCGCACCACAGGAGCCCGGCGCAGAGAAAACCACTGAGAAACAGCGCCGAGCTGAGCAAGGTTCCGCCGCCCGAACGGGCGATCAGCGTACCGCCCACCGCCGCGAACCAGAGGATGGCACTGGGCGATGACATGGCCAGGAAAATCCCGCGCAAGAACTCCTGGCGCGAAGAGTTGCCCTGCACTTCACCCGCCTCGGCCAATACCGCGCTGTGATAGATCGCCGAGTGGATCATCTTCGCCGCGAAGTACAGCAACAGCAACGAGCCGCCGACCCACAGCACCCAGCGCACCGCTTCGTATTGCAGCAGCACGGTCATGCCGGCCAAGGCCAGGACGGCGTAGATCAGATCGCCCACACAGGTGCCCAGGCCCAGGGCGAAACCCTGGAAATAGCCGCGCTGCATCGCCAGGGTGATCATCGCGATATTGGCCACGCCAATGTCCAGGCACAGCGAAAGGCTCAGCAGGAAGCCGCTGGAAAATTCCATCATTCGTTCCATCAGGATTGGGTGAGACAGGTTCAACAAGCCGCTGCGACCGTCGATGGCGCCGCGGCCAGGACGACAGTGTCGTCGAAAATAGTTCGGCGCGGCTACTGGACAATCCGACATCCGCCCGATTATCTTGCGCCGCAGGCCACCGCAGTGGCCAACGTCGCTCGGACGGTTCCGGGCGCTCACGTATCTCGAGGCAACAATGGCCGAACAAGGTTCGCCGCGCCGCTTTGCGCGCATCGATCGACTCCCCCCTTATGTATTCAATATCACTGCCGAGCTGAAGATGGCTGCGCGTCGGCGCGGCGAAGACATCATCGACTTGAGCATGGGTAATCCCGACGGCGCCACGCCTCCACACATCGTGGAAAAACTGGTTACCGTCGCCCAGCGCGAAGACACCCACGGTTATTCCACCTCCAAAGGCATCCCGCGCCTGCGCCGCGCCATTTCGCGCTGGTACAAGGACCGCTACGAAGTGGACATCGACCCGGAAACCGAAGCCATTGTCACCATCGGTTCCAAGGAAGGCCTGGCCCACCTGATGCTGGCCACCCTGGACCAGGGCGACACGGTGCTGGTGCCCAACCCCAGCTATCCGATCCACATCTACGGCGCGGTGATCGCTGGCGCCCAGGTACGCTCGGTGCCGTTGGTGCCAGGGGTGGATTTCTTCGACGAACTGGAGCGGGCCATTCGCGGCTCGATCCCCAAGCCGAAGATGATGATCCTCGGCTTCCCATCCAACCCCACCGCCCAGTGCGTGGAGCTGGACTTCTTCGAGCGAGTCATCGCCCTGGCCAAGCAGTACGACGTGCTGGTGATCCACGACCTGGCCTACGCCGACATCGTGTATGACGGCTGGAAAGCCCCGTCGATCATGCAAGTGCCGGGCGCGAAAGACATCGCGGTGGAATTCTTCACCCTGTCCAAGAGCTACAACATGGCCGGCTGGCGCATCGGCTTCATGGTGGGCAACTCGGAACTGGTCAACGCCCTGGCGCGGATCAAGAGCTACCACGACTACGGCACCTTTACCCCGTTGCAGGTGGCGGCCATCGCGGCCCTCGAAGGCGACCAGCAATGCGTGCGCGACATCGCCGAGCAGTACCGCCAGCGCCGCAACGTACTGGTCAAGGGCCTGCATGAGCTGGGCTGGATGGTAGAGAACCCGAAGGCATCGATGTACGTCTGGGCCAAGATTCCCGAGGCCTATGCGCACCTGGGTTCGTTGGAGTTCGCCAAGAAACTGTTGGCCGAGGCCAAGGTCTGCGTCTCGCCGGGGGTGGGGTTCGGGGAATATGGGGATGATCACGTGCGCTTTGCGCTGATCGAAAACCAGGACCGGATCCGCCAGGCGGTGCGTGGGATCCGTGGGATGTTCAGGGCGGATGGGTTGGTAAGCAAACCTAACGCCTAACCTAAAACCCAATGTGGGTATTTCCTGGATTTGTTGATCACCAGAAATCGGTGTGGGAGCGGGCTTGCTCGCGAAGGCGATATAACATTCAACCTATTTGTTGACTGTCAGTCCGCCTTCGCGAGCAAGCCCGCTCCCACATTGACTACAGTGTTGTCGGTTATACCACCAGCGACAGCAGCAGGATAAAGATCAATCCCACCACGGACAGGATGGTTTCCATCGCGGTCCAGGTCTTGAAGGTCTCGGCCACGGTCATGTTGAAGTACTGCTTGACCAGCCAGAAGCCCGCATCGTTGACGTGGGACAGGATCAACGAACCGGCACCGGTCGCCAGCACCAGCAGCTCACGGTTCACACCCGGCATCATCCCCACCACCGGTACCACGATACCGGCACCGGTAATGGTCGCCACCGTCGCCGAACCTGTGGCGATACGGATCACTGCGGCCACCAGCCACGCCAGCAGGATCGGCGAAATCTGCGCACTCACCGCCATGTGACCGATCACATCGCCCACGCCGCTGGTGACCAGCATCTGCTTGAAGCCACCACCGGCACCGATGATCAGGATGATCGCGGCGGTCGGCGCAAGGCTGGCGTCCAGCCATTTGAGCATCTGGCTGGAACCGATGCCCTGCTTGTAGCCGAAGGTGTACAGCGACAGCAACAACGCCAGCAGCAAAGCCGAGATCGGGTGACCGATCATGTCCATCCAGGCGCGGAAGAGGTTGCCGTCCGGCAGCGCCACGTCAGCGAAGGTCTTGAGCAGCATCAGGAACACCGGCGACAGCACGGTGATCAAGGTGATGCTGAAGCTTGGCAGCTCGGCGGCGCTCGTCTCGCGGGCCAGTTGGTCCACCAGCTCCTGGTTCGGATGGCCGGGGATGTGCTTGGCAATGAACGTACCGAAGATCGGGCCGGCAATGATGGCAGTCGGCAGCGCGACGATCAGGCCATAGAGAATGGTCTTGCCGATGTCGGCGCCAAATATGCCAATCGCCAGCAACGGCCCCGGGTGCGGCGGCACCAGGCCGTGGACCGCGGAAAGACCGGCCAGCAGCGGGATACCGATCTTGATGATCGACACGCCGGTACGGCGCGCGACGATGAACACCAGTGGGATCAGCAGCACGAAGCCGATTTCGAAGAACAGCGGGATGCCCACCAGGAAGGCGGCGAACATCATCGCCCACTGCACCTTATCCTTGCCGAAGGCGCGGATCAGGGTCTGGGCGATCTGATCGGCCCCGCCTGACTCGGCCATCATTTTGCCGAGCATCGTACCCAGCGCCAGGATGATGCCGACAAAGCCCAGCACGCCACCGAAGCCGTCCTGGAACGCCTTGATGATGGTGCCGGTCGGCATGCCCGACGTCAGGCCGAGGAACGCGGCGGCGATGGTCAGGGCAATGAACGGATGGAATTTGAACTTGGTGATGAGGACGATGAGTCCGATCACCGTGACCACTGCATCAAGCAGTAGGAACGTCTCGTGGGACAAGCCGAACATGGGAGGTGTCTCCTGATTTGTTGTTGTTATTGAAGCAGTTATTTATGAGTCGTCGGGACAGCGCTATCTTTCTGACGCAAATTTTTGAAACTCAACTGGCCAGCTTCAAACCGTGGGCCAACCACCAGACGTAAGCCTGCTGTGCCAGTTCGTCAACGCTGTGGCTGGACGCGTCCAGAGCCAGGGTCAGGGGCTCGCCGACAGGGGATTCAAGGGTGGCGAACTGGCTGTCGATCAGGGTCGACGGCATGAAATGGCCGGGACGATGGGAAACGCGGTCGGCGGCCACTTCGGGGGTCAACTCAAGGAACACGAAGCCCAGGCCGGGCAAGGCGCTGCGCAGGCGCTCGCGATAACTGTGCTTGAGGGCCGAACAGGTCAGCACCGGGCGCTCGCCCGTGGCATCGACACGGCGCAACTCGTCGCACAGGCTGTCGAGCCAGCCGGCACGGTCGTCGTCGTTCAAGGGGATACCGGCGCTCATCTTCTGGATGTTGGCCGCAGGGTGGAACGTGTCGCCTTCGATGGCGGTGGCGCCGCTCAACTGGCACAGGGCCTGGCTGACACACGTTTTGCCGCAACCGGCAACGCCCATGATGACCAGGGCGGTGATGGGATTGTTCATGTAACACCTCAGCGCGCAGACAGCGCTACCTTTGCCAGTTATGACACCGCAGCAAAAGCAGAAGTTGCCGACGCCTTCTTGTCATTTTTGTGGTTGCAGCATGTTCGTTCACGACACCCACGGACGGGGGATCAGGCAACCCCCGCTCACGCATTTGCAGCGGCGTCGAGACAGCGCTACCTTAGTACCTTGATTTTTGTTTGGCAAGCCGCCCTGATGACCGTCCCTAAAAACGATAAGAATACGCGCACCACCGGTCGCCCCACGCTCAACGAAGTCGCACGCCTGGCCGGTGTCAGCCCTATCACCGCCTCCCGTGCCCTGCGTGGCGTCAGCACCGTCGCCTCGGAACTGGTGGAAAAAGTCCGCCGGGCCGCCGTGGAACTCAACTACGTGGTCAATCCCGCGGCCCGTGCCCTGGCTTCGGCCCAGAGCCATTCGGTGGTGGTGCTGGTGCCGTCGTTGTCCAACCTGTTGTTCATCGACACCCTGGAAGCCATCCATCGGGTGCTGCGGCCCAAGGGCTTCGAAGTGGTGATCGGCAACTACCACTACTCCCGGGAAGAGGAAGAAGACCTGTTGCGCAACTACATGGCCTATCAGCCACGGGGGTTGCTGCTGACCGGTTTCGACCGCACCGAAAGCGCCCGGCGCATGATCGAGGCCAGCAACATCCCGTGCGTGTACATGATGGAACTGGACCCCGGCGCCGGGCTCAACTGCGTCGGTTTTTCCCAGCTCAAGGCTGGCGAAACGGCGGCCGAGCACTTGATTTCCAAGGGCCGCAAGCGCCTGGCCTACATCGGCGCGCAACTGGACCAGCGCACCCTGCTGCGCGGCGAAGGGTTTCGCCGCGCCCTGCAACAAGCCGGTTTGTATGACCCGGACCTGGAACTGCTGACCCCGCGTCCATCCTCGGTGGGCCTGGGCGGAGAATTGTTTCTGCAATTGCTCGACAGCCACCCGGACGTCGATGCGATCTTCTTCGGCAACGACGACCTGGCCCACGGCGCCCTGTTCGAAGCATTGCGCTGCGGCATCAAGATCCCCGAACAGGTCTCGGTCCTGGGCTTCAACGACCTGCCCGCCTCGGCCCATATGGTGCCGCGCCTGAGCAGCATCAGCACCCCACGGGAAGCCATCGGCCGCCGCGCCGCCGAACAGATGCTGACGCTGATGGCTGGCAACCGCATCGCGCAGCCGGTGGTGGACATGGGTTTCGAGCTCAAGGTTCGCGAAAGCACCTGAAGCGCCACGCTCAAGCGGTCGATCCATGCCGTCCGACGGCAAGGGTTGGCCGCCCCGCTCGCCGCGCATTTGTCCATACCCCTTGGAATACGGCCATCGCGCGGGCGGCATGGGAATTGCTCCTGCCCATCGCTCAGCCATTACCTATAGGTGTTCATCATGTTGGTCAGTGCCAAACAGCAAGCGATGGTCTTGCCACTCAAACGCCCGGGCGAGGATCCCACCGCCGAAGCCGCCAGCGGCCTGCAAAGCGCCGCGTTGCAGGCGTTGCGCGATAACGTCCAGGCCCAGGCCAGCCAGGGCAGTGCCCAGGTCCAGGATTCCTTCACCCAACGAGCCACGCAACAGGTCAATGCCGCCACCGCCATCAGCGACAAGGTGGATGAGGCGTTCGCTAAGACGCGCGTGCAACTGCAGACCGTGGCTTCATCAATGCCTGAAGAAACCACGACACTGGGCGGCTCCGCCACGGCAGAGTTCAAGGACTACATGAGCAAGACGCCCGAAGAGCGACTGCGCGACAGCATTCTCGAAGAGATGGGCATTACCGAGGAGGAGTTCGAGGCGATGCCGCCCGAGAAGCAGTTGGCTGTCAGCCAGGAGATTGCCCAGCGCATGCAGGACAAGTCGGCGATGGCCCAAGTGGAAAAGGCCCAGGAGAGCCGCACGGGCGACAAAACCTCGGCCACGGACATGTTTCTCGCCTCGCTTTGAGCCTGGGCACATCACCAAGCGTTTGAGCTGGGCGACCGCCCAGCTCAAACCTCAGGCCCGCCAAGGCGGTACCGGTTCAATGACCGAACAGGTTCACCTTCTTGGTTTTCTTGTCGGCGCGCTTTTCATCGGCGGTCTTCGCCGGTTTTTTCTTTGCCGCTTTTTTTGAATCCATGCCTTTGGCCATGATACGTACTCCAGTCATACGGGATGTGAAGTCAGGTATACACCTATCGCCGCACTCGCGTTCTTTTATAATCGCCCTCCCCTTATCGTCCGCGACCCCGCCATGTCCGAAATCCACTACACACAGCTCGAAGAACCGCTATGGCCGCTGATGAACAAGTTCTATCGCGCTCATCAATCCTCGATGAAAGCGGTGCGTGACGCGCAGCTGTGGGTGGCACGGCGCGATGATATCGTCGCCGCCCTGTGCTTGCGGCCGGTGTCGGGTGGGCATTGGTTGACGGGGTTGTTCGTCGACCCGGCGTACCGCGTCCAGGGCATTGCCGCGCGATTGATCGCCGAAGCAGTGAACGGTGTGGACGAGCCGGTGTGGCTGTTCTGTCACCCGGACTTGCGCGGCTTTTATGAGCGGCGTGGTTTCAGCTTCGACCCTGAACTGCCCTATGCGATGGCCGAACGCCTGAGCCGGTATGCCCGCAGCAAGCCGATGATTGCGATGGGGTGGGAGCCGCCGTGCCCTTCCTGACACAGATCCAATGTGGGAGCGAGCTTGCTCGCGATAGCGTCAGGCCTGTTGCATCAATGCCAACTGACACACTGCAATCGCGAGCAAGCTCGCTCCCACAGGATGCTGCAGTGAATGATCAGTCGTCTGCAGCCGGGTCCAGATCCGGGAACATCACTTCGGTAAAGCCGAACTTGCTGAAATCAGTGATGCGCGACGGGTACAAGCGCCCGATCAGATGATCACATTCATGCTGCACTACCCGCGCATGGAAGCCCGATGCATAACGTACGATCGGCTCGCCCTTGGGATCGAAGCCTTCATAGCGGATGTGTTGGTAGCGCTCCACCGCACCGCGCAGGCCCGGCACCGACAGGCAACCTTCGAAACCCTCTTCCATCTGCGGGCCCAGGGGGGTGATCAGCGGGTTGATCAGGATGGTCTGGGGCACCGCCTCGGCGTCGGGGTAACGCTCGCTGTGCTCGAAGCCGAAGATCACCAGCTGCAGATCGACGCCAATCTGCGGCGCCGCCAGGCCGACACCGCCCACGCTTTCCATGGTCTGGAACATGTCGTCGATCAATTGCCACAACTCTGGGCTGTCGAACATTTCGGCGGGCACCGGCGGGGCGATGCGCAGCAGGCGTTCGTCGCCCATTTTCAGGATGTCACGGATCATGGTCGGGCTTCGTCAGGGTGGGTGTGAGGAATGGAATGGTCGCGCCCCAGGCCCGACACATGCTGTTTTTCGTGCTCGCCCGCGCTCTTTTCACCCGGGTTCTTGCCCTCGGTGGACATGTGCTCGATCACCGCATTCATTTCCGCGCCGAGCAACAGCACCGCCGAAGAAATATAGAAATACAGCAACAACACGATGATCGCGCCGATGCTGCCATACATGGCGTTGTAGTTGGCAAAGGTCTTGACGTAAAACGCGAACCCCAGGGACGCGATGATCCACACCACCACCGCCAGTACCGACCCCGGCGTGATGAAGCGAAACTCCTGCTTGACGTCGGGCATCACGTAATAGATCAGCGCCACAGCCACCATCAGCAAGAACACGATCACCGGCCAGCGCACGATCGTCCAGAGCGTGACGATGAACTCCTCCAGGCCGACCTGGGCCGCGATCCAGCCCATCACCTGCGGCCCGAGCACCATCAACGCCGCAGCGGCCAGCAGCATGCCGGCAATGCCGACCGTGTAGAAGATCGACAGCGGGAAGCGCTTCCAGGCCGGACGGCCTTCCACCACGTCGTAGGCGGCGTTCATCGCGCTCATCATCAACCGCACGCCCGCCGAAGCGGTCCACAAGGCAATGACGATACCCACCGACAACAAGCCGCCCTTGGATTGCTGGAGCTGGTCGATCACCGGGTTGACCTGCTCCAGGGCCTGGGGCGGCAGCACCAGCTCCGATTGCAGGCGCAACCACGAGAAGAAGTCCGGCAGGTGCAGGAAACCGATCAAGGCAATCAGGAAGAGAATGAAGGGGAACAGCGAAAACAGCATCTGGTAGGCCAGTGCCGAGGCGTAGGTCGACATCTCGTCGTCGAGAAACTCGGTCACGGTACGCATCATCACACGATGCAAAGGTAAGCCTTTCAAGGCCGGAAACATCATGTGCGTCTCCTTTCGCCGCAAAAAAGGAAGGTCGCCTGGCGACTCATGGGGTTGTTATCCAAGACAAAGTAACCTGTTTGGCGACTTTGGAACAATTTCCCCGGCGCAAGTTCGAGCCGACATGAAAACGGCCACCCGCAGATGACCGTTCCAATCGCGTTACTACAGGCAGGTTATGCCTCGTCGACGCCTTTCTTGACCGCATCCTTGGCCTTGCCCACGGCTTGTTGGGCCTCGCCTTTTTTCTCCTGGACCACGCCCTCGGCGCGCATGCGGTCATTGTCGGTGGCCTTGCCGACGCCTTGCTTGATGTTGCCAACGGCTTCGTTGGCAACGCCCTTCACTTTATCGCTCGTGCTACCCATGATGTCTCTCCTGTGAAAAACAGTACGAAAACTCATTACATAAGGGTTGACCGGGGCCGTTCGCGGGGAGTTTCATTTTTTTAGCGGCACATTTCATCGTCGAATGCAGGTTGCACTTTATGTTTGTCGATCAACCCCCGAGAATGCCCCACGTATTCAAGCTGCGGCTTGAAGCTCCAACCCCGTAGGAACGTTATGAAACTCGATAAAAAACAGGCCATCGCCCGCAGGAACCAAGAACTGGGCGGCGCCGTACTGGGCGTCAACAACTGCCACTTCAGCGAATTGAACCGCAACCGCAACATCTTCTGGTTCGATATCCCGGTGGCGCGCCTGGCCATTGGTCAATATGAATGGATCCACCTGCTGCTGCACACGCCGGCCACCGATGAGCTGCTGCACTTGAAGGTGCCGACCGTGTTCCTGCGGGAAAAAATGGAAGGCCTGGAAGTGCGCAACCAAGGCAAGCGCAAGGCAGCCCTGAGCCTGGAACTGAGCGCCGACAAGGACGCCTACCTGCAGGACATGCGGCCGGGTGGCACCAACCTGGATTTTGCGCAGTTCCGGTTGTAACCGGACCTGGGAAGCACCGGTTCCCTGTGGCGAGGGAGCTTGCTCCCGCTGGGCTGCGCAGCAGCCCCCTTCGATCTGACTGACACACCGCAAGGGGCCGCTGCGCGTCCAGCGGGAGCAAGCTCCCTCGCCATACAAGCTTTCTTGCCCAGGAAATCGCAGCCAACAAAAAGCCCCGCATCAGCGGGGCTTTTCATGGGTAACGGTCTTACTTCTTCAACCCCAACTTCCTGAGCTCTTCATCCCGCAACTCGCGACGCAGGATCTTGCCCACGTTGGTGGTCGGCAAGGCATCGCGGAACTCCACGGCCTTGGGCACCTTGTAGCCGGTGACGTTGGCACGCATGTGTTCCATCACCTGCTCCTTGGTCAACGTGACACCCGGCCGTGCGACGATGAAAATCTTGATCGCCTCGCCAGACTTCTCGTCCGGTACGCCGATGGCCGCGCATTGCAGCACGCCCGGCAGGGTTGCCAGCACATCTTCCAGTTCATTGGGGTACACGTTGAAACCGGAGATCAGGATCATGTCCTTCTTACGGTCGACGATGCGCATGTAGCCGTCCGGCTGGATCACCGCGATATCACCGGTCTTGAGCCAGCCTTCGCTGTCGAGGATCTCGTCGGTGGCTTCCTGACGCTGCCAGTAGCCCTTCATCACCTGCGGACCTTTCACGCACAACTCGCCGATTTCGCCCAATGGCTGTTCGACGCCCGCATCGTTGATCACCTTGCACAGGGTCGAGGGTACGGGAATGCCGATGGTGCCGATCTGGATGTGCTGGATCGGGTTGACGGTGGCCACCGGGCTGGTTTCGGTCATGCCATAACCTTCGCAGATCGGGCAACCGGTCACCTCTTTCCAACGCTCGGCCGCGGCCAGTTGCAAGGCCATGCCACCGGACAGGGTGACCTTCAGTGCCGAGAAGTCCAGCTTGCGGAAGGCTTCGTTGTTGCACAGGGCCACGAACAGCGTATTGAGGCCGACAAAACCGCTGAACTTCCACTTCGACAGTTCCTTGACCATCGCCGAAAGGTCGCGGGGGTTGCTGATCAGGATATTGTGGTTGCCGATCAGCATCATCGCCATGCAATGAAAGGTAAAGGCATAGATGTGGTACAGCGGCAGCGGCGTGATCAACACCTCGCAACCTTCATTGAGGTTGGAGCCCATCAGCGCCTTGCACTGCAGCATGTTCGCCACCAGGTTGCGGTGGCTGAGCATCGCGCCCTTGGCCACGCCAGTGGTGCCGCCGGTGTATTGCAGCACGGCCACATCGTCGCTGGTGGGGTTGGCTTCGTTCACCGGCTGGCCGTGGCCTTTGCTCAGCACGTCGTTGAACTTGACGGCCTTGGGCAAGTGATAAGCCGGGACCATCTTCTTGACGTACTTGATCACGCTGTTGATCAACAGGCGCTTGAGCGGTGGCAGCAGGTCGGCGACCTCGGTGACGATGACGTGCTTGACGCCCGTCTTCGGCACCACGGCTTCCGCCAGGTGCGCCATGTTCGCCAGGCACACCAGCGCCTTGGCGCCGGAGTCGTTGAACTGATGTTCCATTTCCCGCGCGGTGTACAACGGGTTGGTGTTGACCACGATCAGCCCGGCACGGATCGCACCGAACACAGCCACCGGGTACTGGAGGACGTTGGGCAACTGCACGGCGATTCGATCGCCCGGCTGTAAATCGGTATGCTGTTGCAGGTACGCGGCAAACGCCCCGGACAACTCGTAGAGCTCACCGTAGGTGATCGTCTTGCCGAGGTTGCTGAATGCCGGCTTGTTGGCAAAGCGTTGGCAGGACTGCTTCAACACCGCCTGAATATTCGGATACTCGTCTGGATTGATGTCGGCAGCAATCCCAGCTGGGTACTTATCCTTCCAAAAGTCTTCGATCATGGAAGCCCACTCCTCAGCAACGCGAATTCTCACCGCATTTGATGCGATTATTATTGGTGTGTGTTTATTGGTGAATCTGGCTTGAATCAAGGCCGAGAAGTCACAAAGCGCGCCGAGAGTAGCAGCTTTGCCAAGGGTCGCCTAGAGCCAAAAACAACCCCTACAGTCATAAACATGACTCTTGAATATTTTATGGTCATTTTTAGAGTAAAAATTCTAAGCTCTGGATAATGACCCCGAATACATAAAAAACCATGGGAGCGAGCTTGCTCGCCATGGCGGTGTATCAGCCAACATCTCTGTCACTGACCTACCGCCATCGCGAGCGAGCTCGCTCCCACAGGGTTTCCACGAGGCAGGCGCCTCAGGCGATATCCCGCAACTCCCGCCGCAGGATCTTGCCCACCGGCGTCATCGGCAATGAGTCCCGCAACACAATGTGCTTGGGGATCTTGTAGCCGGTGAAGTTCTCCTTGCAGTAAGCCTTGAGTTCTTCAAGGCTGACTCCGGTTTCCCGCGCCACCACGAACAATTTCACCGCCTCCCCCGAACGCTCGTCCGGCACGCCGATCACCGCGCAGTTGGCCACCTTGGGATGGGCCATCACCACATCTTCGATCTCGTTGGGGTACACATTGAAACCCGAGACGATGATCATGTCCTTTTTACGGTCGACGATTCGCACGAATCCATCAGGGTCGATCACCGCGATATCGCCAGACTTGAACCAGCCCTCGCTGTCCAGCACTTCGGCCGTGGCCTCGGGCTTGTTCCAATAGCCTTTCATGATCTGCGGCCCCTTGATGCACAGCTCGCCGCGCTCGCCCAAGGGCTGCTCGACGCCATCGTCGTTGATCACTTTCATCAGCGTACCCGGCACTGGCATCCCCACCGTGCCCAACCGAGACTTGCCACCATACGGATTGGCACTCGCCACCGGTGAGGTTTCGGTCAGGCCATAGCCCTCGGTAATGCCGCAACCGGTGAGCTGCTGCCAACGCTCGGCGGTGGCCTTGATCAACGCGGTACCGCCGGAGTTGGTGACCTTGAGGTGGGAAAAATCCAGGGTCTTGAAATCCGGATGGTCCATCAATGCCACGAACAGCGTGTTGAGCCCCAACAGCAACGAGAAGCGCCAGTTCTTCAGTTCCTTGATGAAGCCGCCGATGTCCCGTGGATTGGTGATCAGCACGTTGTGATTGCCGGTCACCATCATGCACATGCAGTTCGCCGTGAACGCATAGATATGGTACAGCGGCAGTGGCGCGATCATGACCTCCTGGCCTTCGCGCAGCAGCGGCTGGCCGTCATCGCCGAGCTGTCCCAGACAGGCCCGGGCCTGTTGCATGTTGGCCACCAGGTTGCCGTGGGTCAGCATCGCGCCCTTCGCCAACCCGGTAGTGCCGCCGGTGTATTGCAATACCGCAATATCGTCGAGGCTGACGTTCAGCGGCTTGATGCCCTGCCCACGTCCCAGGCGCAAGGCGCTTTTGAAGGAAACGGCCTGGGGCAGCGAATAGGCCGGCACCATTTTCTTGACCTTGCTCACCATCGTGTTGACCAGCCAGCCCTTGGCGGTGGGCATCAGGTCGCCCATCTTCGCTTCGATCAGGTACTGCAGGTCCGTATCGGGCAACACCTCCTGGACTTTCTGCCCGAACATGTTCAGGTACACCAGCGCCCGGGCACCGGAGTCCTTGAACTGATGACGCATTTCCCGCGCGGTGTACAGCGGGTTGGTGTTGACCACGATCAGCCCGGCGCGCAAGGCACCGAACACGGCGATCGGGTATTGCAGGATGTTAGGCATCTGCACCGCGATACGATCGCCAGGCGCCAGGTCGGTATGGGTTTGCAGGTAGCCGGCGAAGGCCGCGCTGTAGCGCTCGAGCTCGGCATAGGTGAGGGTCACCCCCATATTGCTGAACGCCGGACGGTCGGCAAATTTCTTGCAGGAACGCTCGAACACCTCGATCACCGACTTGTAGGCGCCCAAGTCGACGTCCAGGGGCACGCCGGCCGGGCGTTTGTCATTCCAGAAATCAGGCTGCATTGTTTTTGTCCTCTTTACCTGAGCATGTCCGGGCCGCGTCTGTATCGCTTGCAGAGGCGGAGCTCTTGGGACACTAGCAGCTATGGCCAATCAGGCAAATATGGCAACCTGCGTCATAGATTGTGTGAATCTTCTTGCCATGGCGTGGCCTGATCAGGCGAGACGCAACGGATGCGCTATACAATGCAGCGACGCTGCGTCTGACTTTGTGCAAAGGAATCGCCATGATCCACCAAACGTTCTGGCTGACCGCGACCGACCATAGCCGCCTGTTCGTCAACCAGTGGCTGCCCGAAACCGCCCCGTTGGCGGTGATCATGCTGGCCCACGGCATGGCCGAGCACAGCGGCCGCTACGCCCGCCTGGCCCAGGCGCTGTGCGACGCAGGCTACGGTGTCTATGGGATGGACCTGCGCGGCCATGGCAAGACCGGCGAGGAAGCGATGCTCGGCCACTTTGCCGACGAAGACGGCTGGGCCAAGGTCGTGGGTGATTTGGCCAGCCTCAACCATCACATCGGCCAGCAACATCCCGATACGCCCATCCTGCTGCTGGGTCACAGCATGGGCAGCTACATCGCCCAGGGATACCTGCTGCATCACAGCGCCAGCCTGCACGGGGCGATTCTCAGTGGTTCGAACTTCCAGCCGGTGGCGCTCTACCGCAGCGCGCGCCTGATCGCTCGCTTCGAACGCCGGCGCCAGGGTGCGACGGGGCGCAGTGCCTTGATCGAGTGGCTGTCGTTCGGCAGTTTCAACAAGAAATTCAAACCGACACGTACCCCTTTCGACTGGCTCAGTCGCGATCCGGCCGAAGTCGACAAGTACGTCCAGGACCCGCTGTGCGGCTTTCGCTGCACCAATCAACTGTGGGTCGACCTGCTCGGCGGCTTGCAGCAAATCAGCAAAGCGTCCAATCTCGCCCAGATCGATCCGGGCCTGCCCCTGCTGGTGATCGGTGGCGAATGTGATCCGGTGAGCGAAGGCAAGCGTCTGAAGGATCTGGCCGACGCCCTGCGCGACGCCGGCAGCCAGCTCCTGCAATTGACGATTTACCCGCAGGCCCGGCACGAATTGTTCAATGAAACCAACCGCGATGAAGTGACCGCCGACGTGCAGGCCTGGATTGCCCAGGCCCTGGACCACAAGCGGCCGCCACGCAGCGAGTAGGCTTGCAGCGTTTTCCTTTATTCCACAGGATCTGAAACAGATGACCCAGGTTACCAACACCCCTTACGAAGCCCTCGAAATCGGCCAGACCGCCAGCTACAGCAAAACCGTCGAAGAGCGCGACATCCAGCTGTTCGCGGCGATGTCGGGCGATCACAACCCGGTGCACCTGGACGCCGAATTCGCCGCGGCGAGCATGTTCAAGGAGCGCATCGCCCACGGCATGTTCAGCGGGGCGCTGATCAGCGCGGCGGTGGCGTGCGAGCTGCCTGGGCCGGGCACGATCTATATCGGCCAGCAGATGAGCTTCCAGAAACCGGTGAAAATCGGCGACACCCTGACCGTGCGCCTGGAGATCCTGGAAAAGATGCCGAAGTTTCGCGTACGCATCGCCACGCGTGTATTCAACCAGCGCGACGAGCTGGTGGTGGACGGCGAAGCCGAAATCCTCGCACCGCGCAAGCAACAGACCGTGACCTTGCCGACGTTGCCGGCGATCAGCATTGGCTAACAGCTTCTGCGTGACCTTGTGGGAGCGAGCTCGCTCGCGATGAGTCGGACCGTCGACCTCGATGGAGAATGTCAGGCCGCCATCGCGAGCAAGCTCGCTCCCACAAGTTATTGCTGGCCCTCCTGCACCTGCACGCTCGCCGTCATCCCGGCGCTCAGGTTCACGCCCTCCGGCACCTTGTCCAGCTTGATCCGCACCGGGATCCGCTGGGCCAGGCGCACCCAGTTGAAAGTCGGCTCCACCTCCGCCAGCAACTGCGCATCGGGGTTGGTGTTGCGGTCGGTAATGCCGCGGCTGATGCTTTCGACATGCCCCTCTAGCGCATGGCCTGCACTCATCAGCCAGATCTTGACCGGATCGCCCACACGAATCCTGGGCAACTTGGTTTCTTCGAAATAGGCCTGCACATAGAACGTCGAGTCGTCGATCAGCGCCATGACCGGCTGCCCGGCATTCACGTAGTTGCCTTCAGCCAGGCGCAGGTTGGTGATGTGGCCGCTGCGAGGGGCCAGGACCTGGCTGCGGGCCAGGTTGAGCTCGGCGACCTTGGCCTCGGCCTGGGCTTCGCGCAATTCGCCGCGGGCGATGCCGGCGTTGATCTGGGCGTTTTCCCGCAGTTCGGCACTGATGGCCTGGGGCCCCAGGGCGGCGCGGCGACTGGCTTCGTGTTCGCGCAGGCTCAGTTGCTGCTGGCGTGTCTGGACCACAGCCCGGGCCTTCTCCACCGCCGCCTCGAAACGCTCGCGGTCGATGCTCAACAATAGATCACCGGCCTTGACCTGCTGGTTATCCACAGCCTTGAGCTCGCGCACCCAACCCGACACGTCGGGTGCGATCACCACCACGTCGGCGCGGATCCGCGCATCGCGAGTCCAGGGCGTGAGCATGTAGTACTGCCACAGGTGAAAGCCGGCGAAGATCGCCACAGCCACCATGCACAGCGTGACGGCGACACGTACGGAAGTACGCATGTTCAACTCCTATAGCGGCCCGAGGACCACGGTAATAACAGTCAGGACACAGACATACAGGGCGCAGTCGAACAAGGCTTCATGCCAGATCCACCGCCCGGCCGGCACCAGGCTGAGCAACAGGCGCAGCGCGCCGGTCACCAGCAACGCCAGCACCACATAAATCAGGAACGGGCTGAGCAACACCCCGCCAATCGACCATTCACGCAAGCCCATGGCTGTGCTCCCGTCGTTCTGGTTCGTGCTGGCTGCACCAGGCGCGCCAGCTGTTTTGCAATTGCACCACCGCCCCCTGGGCCAGCTTCAGTGCATCGCTGGTCGGCTGGGTCGACAACACATTCAGGAATGCGGCGCTCGCCGGGGCCAGCGCATCGGCCTGGTCACCGGCCGGACCACGCTCGAGCACCCGCTCCAGCGCTTCGAAATAATGGCGCTGCGCCCGGGTATCGGGCACTTGGGCGACGGCCAGGCTCAGGCGCAAATGCAACAGCTCATCGCCGATGTCCAGGCCAAGCAAACCATCATCCCAACGGCTGCGCGACTGCACCGGCAGTTCAGGGTAATGCCTGGCCAGTTGCAACAGCCGGTCGGCCATGCGCCCGCCGAACCAACTCTCGGCCCCCGGCAGGCGGCGATGGGTCAGGCGCACCAGATCGTGAAGAGTCGCGGCCAGCAGACGGCGGCTATGCCAGGCCGGGTTGCGCAAAATCAGCAGATTGAAGGCCAGCACCGCCGCGCCCACGCCGATCATCATGGCCTGGGCGTTGTTGAAGAACGCTGCGACGTCGTATTTCATGGCATTGAGCGGTGAAATCAACACCACGAAATGCAGGCAGAACGACGTCGCCGTGGCGAAGATCTGCGGCTTGGCCATGCCCAATGCCCCGAAAAACAACGGCACGCCCATGGCCAGGCACAGCATCGCGAAACTGCTCCATTGTGGTAGCACGAGTTCGCCGATCACGAACGCCGTCGGCACGGCCAGAAAGATGCCCCGCAGAAAACTCATGCCGATCTGCGCGCCGTTTTCGCGACTGGCGAACAGGCTGCACACCACACACGTCAGTACCAGCGCACCCGATGCGGCGGGCCAGGCGGTCGCCAGCCAGAAACAGGCCACCGCCAGGAATGCCAGGGCGCTGCGCGCGCCGAAGACCATGGCCAGGGACAAGTCGCGATGGGGCGTCAAGGTGCGGGGTGGGTCCGCCGCCTCCCTGCCCTCCTGCACCGCCGTCAAGGCTGCGCAGGCGGCCAGGGCGGTATCGAGTAACAAGGCGAACCGCGCCAGGCAGTAGCTTTGCGCCGCACTGATCTGCGGATCGTGGGACGCATCCCACACCCTGGGGCGCAGGGCTTGCAGGGTCGCACTGTCGGCATCGAGGGCTTGCTGCACCTCGTTCATCCACGGCTGGAGCGCCACAGCTTCCTCGGGCTCGAGCTGCTTCCACTGTCGGCGCACCGAGCGCGAGATACGCAGCAGCATCAGCAATTTCTGGCTCAAGCCACTGATGGCCCGGGCTCGCTGTCGACCACGGCTGCCTTCGAACCAGGCATGTTCGCGCTGGGCATCCACCGCGACGATCCTGCCCAGAATTTCCAGCAACCCTTTACGGGCCTGGGCATCGCCCGCCAGGGTCGCACGGGCTGCCTGCATGCCACTCTGCCAGGCAG
The DNA here is from genome assembly GCF_053629195.1 of Pseudomonas sp. R151218B TE3479. NCBI lineage: Bacteria > Pseudomonadati > Pseudomonadota > Gammaproteobacteria > Pseudomonadales > Pseudomonadaceae > Pseudomonas > Pseudomonas sp. R151218B TE3479. The sequence continues at coordinate 2,446,252 of NZ_JBRJHV010000001.1, read as the reverse complement.
CCAGGGCCTGACCGGCCAGTTGCCGCTCGACCCGCAACGGCCAGATCAAGGCACTGGCCGCCGTGGCACAGACGATGCCCAGGCTGATCTCGGTGCAGCGCGCCACCGCTTGGTCAAACACCGCCAGCGGATGGGAAATGGCTGGCAGGGCAATGATCGCCACCGTGTAGCCGGCCAACACGAATGAATACGACCAGGCACTGCGCAGCAGCGTCGAACAGGCCGTGCAAAGGCCCAGCCAGAGCGCCAAGGCCAGCAGGAACAACCAGGGCGCCTGGGCAAACAGGCCCATGAACACCACCGACATGACGGTGCCCACCAACGTGCCGACCAATCGCGCCAACCCTTTCTGCACCACCATCCCGGACAGTGGCTGGGCGACGATGATCGCCGTCATCAGCGCCCACGACGGCTGCTCCAACCCCCAGCGCAACGCCAGCCACAACGCCAGCCCGGCGCCGAGCACGGTCTTGATGGCGAACTGCACAGCGAGGCGGTCGGGGGCGAACAAGGCCTGGAAGGTGATGGGCACGCGAAAAAACTCTTTGGGGGACGCCAATAACAATAGATGCAATGCGGAGGGATAGGTGGCGCAATTATTAGCTAGCTATCTATTAGAGTCCAGAGCTGATTATTGATGGATTCAACAACACACTTTTTCTGATTGAGGCTGAGTGAGCCAACCTGATTCGCCACAACAGCGTCACCTTCAATCCGAGCCCCAAACAAAAAAAACGCCAGGCAAGCTGGCGTTTTTTTAACTCAGGGCGTGTTAAGAGCGGGCACGCGCCTGGTTACGCAGAGCCTTGACCTGATCATGGTTGCGTTGCACACCATGGTACTGGCGCTCGACCAAGTCACGAATACCGACCAGGTTGTGCTTGTTGATTTTCTCCAGCGCCTCTTTGTAAGCCTTGAGCGCATGGTCCTCGCCTCGCTCGGCCTCGTTGAGCACCGCTTCTTCATCCTTCCCGGTGAACATGGATTTCACGTCCACCCAGCGACGGTGCAGGTCACCGGCGACGCTGGTGGAGGTTTCCGGATCACCGCCCAGCGAACGAACCGCGGCTTGCAGTTCGGCTGCCGCAGTAGCGCAATCGGCGGCACGCTGGACGAACAGCGTCTTGAGCTCTGGATGCTTGATGTCTTCAGCGCAGGTCTTGAACCCTTCCTGGCCATCCTTGCTGGTCTCGATCAGGTCGTTCAAGACGGAGATGGATTCTTTGTTGATGTCAGTCATTTTTCAGTTCCTTTGCTGGTGAATAAAAAACCTGCAAGGGATATTGCATCAGCCATGCCAGCCATCAATCGCAATATAATTACTTAAAAATCAAATAGTTAATAAACATCCTGAAATCTGTATCCGCGCTATTTGCATGATCTGTCATTTGGCCTGCATGCAGAATGCCTGTATTTTCAGGACAGGTTTGAATCAAGACGATTGCCATGAATCCAGAAAAGCTCGAGTTGCTCGTCACGCGTCAAATGCCCTTTGGTAAATACAAGGGCCGAATCCTTGCCGACCTGCCGGGTCAATACCTCAACTGGTTCGCTCGCGAGGGTTTCCCCCCCGGTGAACTCGGTGGTTTGCTGGCATTGATGCAGGAAATCGATCATAACGGTTTGTCCGACCTGCTGGACCCGCTGCGCGCCAAACATGGCCTGCCCAAACCTCGCCATTGACTGAGACCCACCATGCCCGAGAACACCCTGCGCGCCCACGATGAAGCCTTCTGGCGAACCTTCGTCGACCGCTACGACATCGACCCCGACGGGCCACTCAACCTGGAAAACGGCTACTTCGGGCGCATGTCCCGCACCGTGGTGGAGGAATACCAGCGCAACATCGAATTCATCAACCGCGGCAACTCGGTGTATGTCCGCCAGCGGTTCGACCGGGAACACGGCGAAGCCATTCGGCGAGAGGTGGCCCGGCTGATCCACGCCTCACCCCAGAGCGTGACGCTGGCCAACAGCGCGGTGGATGCCCTGCAAACGTTGATTCGCAACTACAACGGCCTCAAGCCGGGCGATCAAGTGCTGATCTGTGACGTGGAATATGCCTCGGTCAAAACCGCCATGCGCTGGCTGGCCCGCCAGCGTGGCGTGGAGGTGATCGAAATCGTCCACCAGCACCCCGCCAGTTTCGACAGCCTGGTGGGCACTTACCGCGAAGCGTTCATTCGCTACCCTCGCCTCAAGCTGATGGCGCTGACCTACGTCAACCACCTGACCGGGCTGGTGATGCCGGTCCAGGCCATTGCTGAGAACGCCCGGGAGTTTGCCGTCGATATCATCCTCGACGGTGCCCACGCCCTGGGCCAGATCGATTTCGACCTGAAGAAGCTCGGGATCGAATTTGCCGGCTTCAACCTGCAGAAGTGGATCGGCGGCCCGCTCTCCCAGGGTTTCCTGTACATCGCCCCGCAGCGGTTGGCCGACATCGACCCGGACATGGACGAAGACAACTACCCTGCCACCGACGTCCGCTCGCGCACGCCCCACAGCACGCCCAATATCCCGGCCTTGCTCACCCTGCCCCTGGTCTTCGAAGAACACCGGAGCCTGGGCGGCGCCTTGGCCAAAGGCGCGCGCCTCTGCTACCTGCGCGACCTGTGGGTGAATGCCGTGCGCGATCTGCCGGGCATTGAGGTGATGACCCCGGATGACCGACGGCTCTATTGCGGCATCACGGCGATGCGCTTCACCGCCCAGGCCGATCAACAGGCGATGGCCGATCGACTGCTCAATGAGCACGGGATCTTCACGGTGGTGCGCCATACCAGTGTCGGGCCGTGCATCCGCATTACCCCAGGGTTGATTACCTTGGCGAGTGATATCGAACGGTTGACCGAGGCACTGATCCATCTGAGCCGTACCTAGATCCCTGGCCACAGGAAATCTGTGCCAGCATAAAAACCCAGGCAAAAAAAAAACGGTGCGCCGACCAAGCGCACCGTAAAACCGTAGAACACCCAACGAGGTTCGGTAAAACAATCAGTCCAGCAGCGCCAAGGCCTCGGCGGTGCATTCCTGAATGCGGGCCCAGTCGCCGTTCTTGATCCACTCCGGATCAAGCATCCAGCTTCCGCCCACGCACATCACGTTTTTCAACGCCATGTAGCTCTTGATGTTGGCTGGGCTCACGCCGCCGGTCGGGCAGAATTTCACTTCGCCGAACGGGCCGCCCAAGGCCTTGATCGCCGCGACGCCACCGCTGACTTCGGCCGGGAAGAGTTTGAAGCGGCGATAGCCCAGGCTGTAGCCTTCCATGATGCCCGAGGCATTGCTGATGCCCGGCAACAGGGGGATGGAGCTGTAGACACTGGCTTCGAGCAGGTCACGGGTGATGCCCGGGGTGACGATGAACTGCGAGCCGGCCGCCTCGGCGGCGTCCAGCATGTGGCGGTCGAGCACCGTGCCGGCGCCGGTCACCAGTTCCGGACGCTGCTCGCGCAGCACCTGGATGGCCTTGAGGCCGTGTTGAGAACGCAACGTCACTTCCAGCGCCGTCAGGCCACCGGCGGCCAGGGCATCGGCCAGCGGCAGGATGTCCTGTTCACGGGCAATGGTGATCACCGGCAGGATCCGCGCCTTGGCGCAAAGGCTGTCGATCAGTGCAACTTTGTCCGCCATGGAAACGGTCGGGGATGGGTTTGTCATAGCGGCTGATCCTTGGTTCATGGGCACCAGTAAATCTCTAACGTAGGTTGCAAAAACGCACGGATCGGCATTTCGGCGACATCGTCACCTGCCACCGCAGCGTTCAGGGTGGTCAATTTCGACTGACCGGAAATCGACAGTACTTTGTGTTGCGCCGAAGCCAGCAAGGCGCGGCTCATGGTCAAGCGCTGGTGCGGCACGGTCGGTGCCAGCATCGGCCAGCATCGGCGTGCGCCATTGGCGTCCAGGGCTTGGGCCAGGTTCGGACTGTTGGGGAACAGCGAGGCCGTGTGCCCGTCATCGCCCATGCCCAATACCAGCACGTCGATGGGCGGCAATTCGGCCAGCAAACGATCGGCCTGCTCGGCAGCCGCTTCCAGGTGAGCGCTGGCGCTGTAGAGGCTCAGGAACTGGGCCTTGGCCGCCGCGCCTTGCAACAGGTAACGCTTGAGCAAACCGGCGTTGCTGTCGGCGTGTTCAACCGGTACCCAGCGCTCGTCGGCGAGGCTGACCACCACCTTGGACCAGTCCAGCGCCTGCTTGGCCAAGTGCTGGAAAAACGCCACCGGGCTGCGGCCACCGGACACCACCAGGGTCGCCGTGCCGCGTGCATCGATCGCATTGCGCAACTGCTCGGCCACGTTCAGCGCCAGGCCTTCGGCCAGCAGCACCGGGTTCTTGAATTCACGGGCGCTGACGCCCTGGGGCAGTTTCACTTCAGATATCGCCATACCATGACCTCCCATCCCGCGTGATCAGTGCAATGGAGCTCATCGGCCCCCAGGACCCAGCCGCATACGGCTTGGGCGCATCGCCGGATTTTTTCCACCCGGCAATCAACTGGTCACACCACGTCCACGCGGCTTCGATTTCATCTTTACGGACAAACAGGTTCTGATTGCCGTTCATGACTTCCAGCAACAACCGCTCGTAGGCATCGGGAATCCGCGCGCTGCGATAGGTGTCGGAGAAGTTGAGTTGCAGCGGACCGCTGCGCAATTGCATGCCCTTGTCCAGGCCCTGCTCCTTGGTCATCACCCGCAAGGAAATCCCTTCGTCCGGCTGCAGGCGGATGATCAGCTTGTTGCTGATCTGCAAACGCTGCTCGGGCGCGAAGATGTAGTGGGACGGTTCCTTGAAGTGGATGACGATCTGCGACAGCTTCTGCGGCATGCGCTTGCCGGTACGCAGGTAAAACGGTACCCCGGCCCAGCGCCAGTTGCGGATGTCGGCGCGCAGGGCGACGAACGTCTCGGTGTCGCTCTGGGTGTTGGAATTGGGTTCTTCGAGGTAGCCAGGCACCGACTTGCCCTCGCTGTGGCCAGCGATGTACTGGCCGCGCACCACCTGGGTGGTCAAGCCTTCCGGGCTGATCGGCGCGAGGGCCTTGAGCACCTTGACCTTCTCGTCACGGATGCTGTCGGCGGACAAGTCGGCCGGTGGGTCCATGGCGATCAGGCACAGTAGCTGCAGCAGGTGATTCTGGATCATGTCCCGCAGTTGGCCGGCCTTGTCGAAATAGCCCCAGCGGCCTTCGATACCAACCTTCTCGGCCACGGTGATTTCCACGTGGGAAATGTAGTTCTGGTTCCACTGGGTTTCGAACAGGCTGTTGGCGAACCGCAGCGCGATCAGATTCTGGACCGTCTCCTTGCCCAGGTAATGGTCGATGCGATAGGTCCGGTTTTCCGGGAAGAACTGGGCCACGGCGTCGTTGACCTTGCGCGACGACTCCAGGTCCGAGCCAATGGGTTTCTCCAACACGACCCGGGTGTTCTCGCTCAAGCCGACCTTCGCCAGGTTCTCGCAGATCGCCCCATACACCGCCGCCGGGGTGGCGAAATAGGCAATGACCTGCTGGGTCGAACCGGCCGCTTCGGCCAGGGCGACATAATCGTCGGCCTTGAGAAAATCCACGTGCAGGTAGGTCAAACGTGCCAGGAAGCGCTCGAGTACGGCTTCGTCCAGGTCCTTTTCGCCAACATAACGGCGCAGCTCGGCGGCGATGAATGCCAGGTGCTGCTGCTCGCCGCCGGGCTCACGGGCCAGCGCGATGATCCGCGTGTCCTCGTGCAACAATTGGGCGCCATCGAGCTGGTACAGGGCAGGAAAGAGCTTGCGCAAGGCCAGATCGCCCAGCGCGCCGAACAAGGCAAAGGTGCACGGTTCAACCGTAATCGAAGGCATGATGTTTGTTCTTTTATCAAGTTAAACTACAAATACCTTTTTTCAAGGTATCACTCAAGGAAAAATGTAGTAATAACCACAACATTTTTCGAAAATACCGATTCCGAGTGGTGGTCCGCCGGAGCCATCAGTAGGATAGGCCACCGCAAAGGGTCGTATCAAAGACCCGTCTTCCTAGGAATCTTGTATGGACCGCGTGCGAAACTTACTGGAACAGATCCAGAGTCGCCTTGAAGACCTGAACAAGGCCGAACGCAAGGTGGCCGAGATCATCCTGCTCAATCCGCAGCAGGCGACCCGCTTCAGCATCGCCGCCCTCGCCCAGGCGGCTTCGGTCAGCGAACCGACCGTCAACCGTTTCTGCCGCTCGTTCGGCGTCAGCGGTTACCCGGAACTCAAGCTGCAATTGGCCCAGAGCCTAGCCAGCGGCGCCGCTTATGTCAGCCGAGCGGTAGAAGCCGATGACAACCCGGAAGCTTATACCCGCAAGATCTTTGGCAGTGCCATTGCCTCATTGGACAGCGCCTGCCAGGCCCTTGATCCCAATTTGATCAGTCGCGCCGTGGACCTGCTGATCCAGGCCCGGCAGATCCACTTCTTCGGCCTCGGCGCCTCCGCCCCGGTGGCCCTGGATGCCCAGCACAAGTTTTTCCGCTTCAATCTGGCAGTGACCGCGCACGCCGACGTACTGATGCAGCGCATGATTGCGTCGGTGGCCCATACCGGCGAGCTGTTCGTGATCATTTCCTACACCGGCCGCACCCGCGAGCTGGTGGAAGTGGCACGCATCGCCCGGGAAAACGGCGCGTCGGTGCTGGGCCTGACTGCCGAAGGCTCGCCCCTGGCCAAGGCCAGTACCCTGAGCCTGAACATCCCCCTGCCCGAAGACACTGACATCTATATGCCGATGACCTCGCGGATCATCCAACTCACCGTGCTGGACGTGCTCGCCACCGGCATGACCCTGCGTCGGGGCGTGGACTTCCAGCCGCATCTGCGCAAGATCAAGGAAAGCCTGAATGCCAGCCGGTATCCGGTGGGGGATGAGTTCAACTGATTCGATCCAGAATCCTCGCCGCCTGATCGTCCGTCTTCGCGAGCAAGCTCGCTCCCCCATGGGTTTTGTGTGGGAGCGAGCTTGCTCGCGATGGGGCCAGCAGTCTCACCACCCTGCCCCCTGCATCAAGCCCCCACCCACGCCTGCAAACTCAAATGCGCCCGCTCCCCCGGTGCCAGGCAAAGGCTGTCAGTGCCACCACTGGCCGCCTCGACGCAGACAAATTCACTGACCTCGTCCCAACTCACCCCCAGCAACGGCCGCGCTCCCGGATGCCACACCACGGTGTCGGCACTGTCGCCGGTGTCGATACGCAATTCGCGCTGCCAGGCGTGGTCCTTGAGCTGCAATTCCCCCTCATGCTGGAACACCCGCTGGCAACCGCCCTCGACCCGCAACTCGCCTTCCTGCTGGCAAACCGCACGGCTCAACTGGTCGTAACCTTGGGCGCCTTCAAGCCCAGACAGCGCTACCTCACCGACGTCACCAATACGCCAATAGGCGTGCAAGGCCTGGCTCAACTGACACGGTTGGCTGTCCTGGTGCTCGGTGCTCAAGCGCAGTTCCATGCGCTCACCCAGGTCGGCGTGCAGGTCCACTTGCCAGTCGCACAATTGCAGTTGCCAGTGTAAATGCACACCGTCTTCATCACTGCGGCTGTCGAGCAGCTTCCAATCGATCAACCGCGCCCAACCGTGGGACGGCCAGGCGTTTTCGCTGGGATGGCGGCCATACCAAGGCCAACACACCGGCACTCCGCCGCGGATCGCACCGACGTGGGGCCATTTGGCCGCGCACCACAACCAGGGCTTCTGGCCTCGCGGCTGGAAGTGCAGCAACTGCGCGCCCTGGCGACTGAACACCGCTTGGCACAAGGGATGATCGATCACCAACACATCGCGTTGCCGATAGCGCTCCCACGCGAACACCGGGCGTTCGCGCAAGGATCTGAAAAAGCGTTGTAGCGGATGCTCATGCATGGGCCGCGGTCCTGGAGATCATTGAATACTCAACTAAGTACGACACTATTTTTGTGGCGAGGGAGCTTGCTGTGGGAGCAAGGCTTGCCCGCGACGAAGCTGACGCGGTTTGCCTTGGAACCGAGGCGCCTGTATCGCGAGCAAGCTTTGCTCCCACAGCTCCCTCGCCACAGGTTCCGCATTGACCATGCGCTTCCCAAAAAAAAGCGGACAGCCTTGGCCGTCCGCAAATATGCGCACATAGAGAGGAGCTTATCGCAACAGCGTTAGAACACCGACTGAATTTTCAGGCCGGCCACCAGCGCGTTGTCGACTTCATCCACACCGCCCGGGTGAGTGATGTACTGCAGGTTCGGACGCACGGTCAGCCAGTTGGTCACGTGGACACCGTAGTTGAGTTCGTAGTTGTACTCAGTGCTACGCAACGGTGCGAACAGCGGATCGTTATAGTCGCTGACACCATTGGCATCGTTGGTCAGCTCGGCGTTTTTCTTCACGTCTTCGTTGACATGGATGCGGGAGAAACCGATGCCGATGTCATCTTTTGGACGCGCATCGAATGGCCCCTTGTACACGAACATCAGCGACTGATAGTTGTCGACGACGTTGGTGTCCTTGTCGTGGAAGGTCGCGTTGGCGGCGATGTTCAAGCCGCGGGACGCGTCACCGTTGTGGGTGGTGAGTTGTTGCTGTGCCACGAACCAGTAGCCATGCTTGCTATCGTGGCTGCGATAGGCGTTACCGGTGGTTGCGGCATCGTCACCGTTGTCATCTTCACGGACGTCATCGGCATTGGCCGTGCTCTTGTAGTAACCCACACGGTACTCACCCGGCAGGTTGTTGACCTTCGGCGACCAGACCAATTCAACCGGGATCACGGTGCCCTTGGTACCACTGCCGCTGAGTTTGAAGCCGTTACCGTGTTCCAGTTGCGAGGGGTTCTGGTTGTACGCACCGATTTGCGCATAGAACTCAGGCGTGAGGTTGTACTTCACACGGATCGCGGCCTGGCTGACGGGCCAGTTGTACCAGATATTGGTAGCCCAGTTACCGACCTGGGAGCCGCAGAAGGCCAGGTTCTGGAACTCGCAAGGGAAGGTGTTGAAGTCCTCGCCTTCGCCGAAGTAACCGGCCTTGACGTCCAGCTTGCCGTCGAGGAACTGGTGCTTGATCCACAACTGGGTCAGACGAACCATGTGGCCACGGCCGTAGACTTCCTGGGAGGAGCTCAAGGTCCCGGCACGCGGATCGCCGACACGGTCGTTGGAGATGTTCTCGCCATTACGATTGGTCAGCTGGATCTTGGCCTGGGTGTTATCCCAACCCCACAGCTTTTGCAGGTCCAGCGCCACGCCCAGACCAAACTGGTCGGAGTAACGCGCGGTCTTGTCGTTGTTGTAGCCGCCATGCAGGTTGCCACCGACTTCACCGACGTAGTCGGCCTTGATGTCGATACCCTGCTCGATCAGCTCGGTACGCTTACCACCCCAGTCACCCGTCATCCACGGCGAGTCGGCGCTGAACGCGTCGGCTGCGTGTGCGCTACCGGCCAGCATCATCGCCGCAACGGCTGACAACTGGCAGATAAGCTGGGCGTTGTTTTTCTTTTTCATCCCTACATCCTCGTCTTTATTTATTGTTATTAACTGTTTTTATCTAACGCGGTTTACAACGATTGCGGCGAATGTCCCCATCCACCGCATACTCCTTTCCTGTGGGAGCAAACCTGCTCCCACACTTATTCTTCACCGGCCCTTGAACTGCGCTACGTTTGCAGTCCGGGCATCTGTCTGCGGCTGGCCGGCCACGCCCAGGCGTTCGCCGGACTGGGCATCGAACAGCAGCACTTTCGATGGATCGAATTGCAGCGTCAGGGTCTCCCCGACTTGCGGCGCCACGTCCGGCGCCAGGCGGCAGCAAACCTTGGTGTCGTTGAGGCTGACGAACACCAGGGTGTCCGGCCCGGTAGGCTCGGTGACCTGCACTTCGGCGCGAATGGTCGGCAAGCCATTGGGCTCGCTGCCCGCCAGCATGATCTGCTCCGGGCGCATGCCCAGGATCACTTCGCGGTCTTCCAGGCCGGCGTCCTGCATGCCCATCGGCAACTCGCAACGGGCCTGGCCGCTGTCGAGCAGCGCCAGCAGGCGGCCGTCCTTGCGTTGCAGGCGCAGCGGGATGAAGTTCATCGGCGGCGAACCGATGAAGCTCGCCACGAACAGGTTGGCCGGGTTGGTGTAGATGTCTTTCGGGGTACCGAACTGCTGGATGATCCCGTCCTTCATCACCGCCACTTTGTCGCCCAGGGTCATGGCTTCGATCTGGTCGTGGGTCACGTAGACCGTGGTGGTCTTCAGACGCTGGTGCATCAGCTTCATTTCGGTACGCATCTCGACCCGCAACTTGGCGTCGAGGTTGGACAGCGGTTCGTCGAACAGGTAGATCTTCGGCCGCCGCGCGAGCGCCCGGCCCATGGCAACGCGCTGTTGCTGGCCGCCGGAAAGCTGGCCGGGCTTGCGATTGAGCAGGTGTTCAATCTGCAGCAGCTTGGCCACGCGATTGACTTCTTCGTCGATGGCCGACTGATTCATCTTGCGGATTTTCAGGCCGAACTCGATGTTCTCGCGCACGCTCATGGTCGGGTACAGTGCGTAGGACTGGAACACCATGGCGATGTCGCGATCCTTCGGGCTCATGCCGCTGACATCCTGGTCACCGATCATGATCGCGCCGCCGGTAATGGTCTCGAGGCCGGCGATGCAGTTCATCAGCGTCGACTTGCCGCAGCCCGAAGGGCCGACGAGGATCAGGAACTCACCATCCTTGATCGACAACTCGATGTTCTTCAGGGTGTCCGGCAGGCCGGCACCATAGGTCTTGTTTACGTTGCGAAGTTCAAGCGTTGCCATGATTACCCCTTGACTGCGCCAGCCGTCAGGCCGCGCACGAAATACTTGCCTGCGACCACATAGACCAGCAGGGTCGGCAGCCCGGCGATCATCGCCGCCGCCATGTCCACGTTGTATTCCTTGGCCCCGGTACTGGTGTTGACCAAGTTGTTCAGCGCCACGGTGATGGGTTGCGAATCACCGCTGGAGAACACCACGCCGAACAGGAAGTCGTTCCAGATCTGCGTGAACTGCCAGATCAGGCACACCATGATGATCGGGGTGGACATCGGCAGGATGATCCGCCGGAAGATGGTGAAGAAACCCGCACCGTCCAGTCGCGCCGCCTTCACCAGTGCATCGGGAATGCTCACGTAGTAGTTACGGAAGAACAGCGTGGTGAACGCCAGGCCATAGACCACGTGCACGAACACCAGGCCCGTGGTGGTACTGGCCAGGCCCATCTTGCCGAGGGTGAACGAGGCCGGCAGCAGGACCGTCTGGAACGGCAGGAAGCACCCGAACAGCAACAGGCCGAAGAACAACTGCGAACCGCGAAAACGCCACATCGACAACACGTAGCCGTTCAAGGCACCGATGGCGGTAGAGATCAGCACCGCCGGAACGGTGATCTTGATCGAGTTCCAGAAGTAGCCATCCACCGTGGCCCAGGCCTTGACCCAGCCGATGCCGCTGACCACGGTCGGCCAGCTCAACAGGTTGCCGGTACTGATGTCTTCCGGCGTCTTGAAGCTGGTCAACAACATGACCACCAATGGCACCAGGTAAAGCAGTACGGCGAGGATCAGCACCGCGTAGATCGCGATGCGACTCAGGCTGATGGAAGGTTTGGCAGCGAGACTAGTCATGACGCTTGGTCCTCAGCTCGGAGTACAGGTAAGGCACGATGATTGCGAGGATCGCACCGAGCATCAGGATTGCACTGGCCGAGCCCATGCCCATCTGGCCGCGACTGAAAGTGAAGGAATACATGAACATCGCTGGCAGGTCGGAGGAATAACCCGGGCCACCGGCCGTCATCGCCGCCACCAGGTCGAAGCTCTTGATCGCGATGTGCGCCAGGATCATCACGGCGCTGAAGAACACCGGGCGCAGGCTCGGCAGCACCACTTTCCAGTAGATGCGCGGCATGCTCGCGCCATCGATCTGCGCGGCACGGATGATCGATTGATCGACACCCCGCAGGCCAGCCAGGAACATCGCCATAATGAAGCCCGAGGCCTGCCACACCGCCGCGATCACCAGGCAGTACACCACGCGGTCCGGGTCGATCAGCCAGTCCAGGCGGAAGCCTTCCCAACCCCAGTCACGCAACAATTTGTCCAGGCCCATGCCCGGGTTGAGCAGCCATTTCCAGGCCGTACCGGTGACGATCATCGAGAGCGCCATCGGGTACAGGTAAATGGTGCGGATGAAACCTTCGCGACGAATGCGCTGGTCGAGAAACACCGCCAGCAGCACGCCGATCACCAGGGTGATGCCGATGAACATGCCACCAAAGAGCACCAGGTTCTTGCTCGCCACCCACCAGCGGTCGTTGTCCATCAGCCGCGCGTATTGCGCCAGGCCGGCCCATTTGTAGTTCGGCAAGAACGTCGAGGTGGTGAACGACAGGACGAACGTCCACAAGATATAGCCATAGAAGCCCACCAGAACGATGAACATGCTCGGCGCCAGCACCAGTTTCGGGAGCCAGCGCTGCAATACATCGAACGGCGAGGCCTTGCTGAACACAGCAACAGAACTCATGGGAAGATCCAAAACAAGGTTACAAGGGCATCCCTTTGTGGGAGCGAGCTTGCTCGCGATGACAGTGTGTCAGTGACTCATCTGCTGCCTGACACTTCGCTATCGCGAGCAAGCTCGCTCCCACAAGGGACCGGGACCGCGGCGCAAATTACTTGGCAGACTGAACCGCTGCGCCCAGTTTCTTCGCAGCATCAGCCGGATCGGCTTTCGGGTCGTTGATGTAGTTGGTCACCACGTCAAAGAACGCACCCTGTACCGCCAGCGTGGTCGCCATGTTGTGCGCCATGCTCGGTTGCAGGCCGCCGGACTTGGCGTCCGTCAGGAAGTCCTTGGCCGCGGTCTGGGCGCAGGAATCGAAACCGTACTTGGCCATGTCGCCCAGCATGTCGTTGCGCACCGGGATCGAGCCCTTGTTGATGCTGAAGACCTTCTGGAAGTTCTCACCCAGCACGACCTTGGCGATATCCTGCTGGCCAGCCGCGGTGCCCGCGTCCTTCTGCTTGAACACCGCCAGGGAGTCGATGTTGTAGGTGAAGGCCTTGTCGGTGCCCGGGAAGGCCACGCACTCGTAGTCCTTGCCGGCGACTTTCTTCGCCGCGGTCCACTCGCTCTTGGCCCAGTCACCCATGATCTGCATGCCGGCCTTGCCGTTGATGACCTTGGCCGCTTCCAGGTTCCAGTCCTGGCCCTTGCCATCGGCGTCCATGTAGGTCGCGACTTTCTTCAGTTCGGTCAGTGCCTTGACCATTTCCGGACCGGTCAGGGCCTTGTTGTCCAGGTCGACCAAGGCCTTCTTGTAGCCATCGGCCCCCATCACCGAGAGCACCACGGCTTCGAACACGGTGCTGTCCTGCCAAGGCTGGCCACCGTGGGCGAGCGGAATGAAGCCCGCAGCCTTGAGCTTGTCGCCGGCCGCGTAGAATTCTTCGAGGGTGGTTGGGTTCTTGGTGATGCCGGCCTTCTTGAAGACTTCCGGGTTGATCCACAGCCAGTTGACGCGGTGGATGTTCACCGGCACGGCGACGTAGTCACCGTCGTACTTCACGGTATCGGAGACTTTCTTGTCGAGCAGGCTGTCCCACTTCTCGGCCTTGGCAACGTCCTTGAGGATGTCGGTGTCGAGCAGCCCGGTGGACGCCCATTCCTGGATGTCCGGGCCCTTGATCTGGGCGACACCCGGTGGGTTGCCGGCCACGGCACGGCTCTTGAGCACGGTCATGGCAGTGGAACCGCCACCACCGGCGACAGCGCCGTCCTTCCAGGTAAAGCCGTCTTTCTCTACCTGGGCCTTGAGCACATCGACCGCGGCTTTTTCACCACCCGACGTCCACCAGTGGACGACTTCCACGGAACCTTTGGATTCGGCGGCAAGGGTGGTGACAGGGAAGGCTGCGACGGGAAGCAGGGAAGCAAGAGAAATGACAGTAGCGAGGCGAGAAATCGCATTCATCTAGAATTACCTTTCTTGTTGTTATGCATGCAAGTCTGGTGCTTGCGCTGCATGGATTCTAATCAGAGGGAATCCCTTCGCAGGTAACGAAGGGACGTGCAAATGTCACGACATGGTTACACAGGCGCAGGGCTGGATAACCGCGCCAGGGCTGACGCCATGCTCGGTGCCAGGGGCAGGCGCGGGATCAGGACCGCCTGCCAGGCGTGATACAGGTCCGGCTTGCCCGGCCAGATATCGGCGCTGGGACGGTTTTGCGGATCGAGTTCGTGATGCCAGCTGCCGTTGCAGCGATCGATGAAATGTTTGTCACAAAACTCCCAGAAGCACCGGTACCAGGCTTCGTACTTCGCCTCGTCGGTGCGTTTGAGCAAGGCGCTGGCAGCCGCCGCCGCTTCGGCGTGGACCCAATGCAGGCGGTGACGAACCACCGCGCGGTTGTCCCAGTCCAGGGTGTAGACGATGCCCGGCGCGCCATCGACGTCCCAGCCATGGCGGCAGTTCTGGTCGAAGAGTTTTTGCGCGTCCTGGGCCAGCCACCCTGGGGTCAGCATGCCGATCTGGACCCGCGCGGCTTCAAGGTGCAGAAGCAGCCGCGCCCATTCGAAACCGTGGCCGGGAGTGGTGCCGTAGGGACGGAAACCATCGGCGGGATTATCGTGGTTGTATTCGCGCAGCGGCTGCCAGTGGCGGTCGAAATGCTCCACCACCAGGTAGTCATTGGCGGCGGCATGGCCGTGGATCACCCGCTCGACGATACGCAGGGCACGGGCCAACCAACGAGGATCGTCGGTAGCATCGGCCAGGGCAAGGAAGGCTTCGGTGGCGTGCATGTTGCTGTTGGCGCCGCGATAGGCCTCTTCCTCGCTCCAATCGCGGTTGAAGGATTCGCGCAACGCGCCCTCCTCCTCACACCAGAAATGCTCATCGATGATCCGTACCGCTTCGTCCAGCAACGCCCCAGCGCCAGGACGCTGGGCCACCACCGCGGAACTGGCCGCCAGGGCAACGAATGCATGCAGGTAGGCCGCCTTGCCAGCACCGTCTTCATCAGGCCGCGTCGTGGCGAACCAGCCACCGTGCTCGGCGTCGCGCAAACGGCCATTGAGTGCCTGGATACCGTGGTCCACCAACTCGGCAAAACCTGGCAGGCCCTGGATGTGAGCCATGGCGAAGCTGTGGGTCATGCGCGCGGTGTTCATGGTTTCGGCCCGGGCATCGGCCGGCAGGCGCCCAAGCTCATCCAGGTTGCCAAAGCCGTCCGGCAGCTTCGAGGCCTTGGCGAACGCCAGCAGCCGCAAGCCTTCATCGGCAAGCCATTGCTGGTGGGCAGGCGCATTCAGCCAACTGCTGAAGGCCGGTTGGAAGGTGTCCATCGAGGTACCTTTTTTGTTGTTTTGACGCAGGGAGTCTAAACAAGGGATGGCCGGCGACAGGTAACGAAAGGGGCGAGTTATGTCACCGACTTGTGACATTTGACTGAGGGAGATGGATTGAGACGACTGGCGCCATCGCGAGCAAGCTCGCTCCCACAGGGGTTTTGTGAACGCCGAAGATCCAGTGTGGGAGCGAGCTTGCTCGCGATGAACGATAACGCGGTCCGATCAATCCACACTGCGAGGCAACTGCAAGGTCACCCGCAATCCACCCTCACGCAGGTTCTGCAGGCTCACCTCACCCCCATGGCTGTGGGCGATGTTGCGGGCGATGCCCAGGCCCAGGCCATAGCCCTGCTGTTGCCCGGCGAGGCGGAAGTGCGGTTCGAAGACTTGCTCCAGGCGCTGTTCCGGCACCCCCGGCCCTTCGTCGTCAACGTGCAGGATGAACGCGGTTTCATCGTCGTCGATGTGCAAGTGGGCGTTCTGTCCGTACTTCAAGGCGTTGTCGATCAGGTTGCCGATGCAGCGCTTGAGCGCCAGCGGCTTGCCGGGATACGGCGCCAGCGCCCGGCCATCCTGGGTCACCCGGCCGTTGCCGTTAGGCGCCAGGTAAGGCTCGACCAGGCAATCGAGCACATGGTTGAGGTCCACCGGCTCGATGTTTTCGTGGATGTCGGTGTCCTTGACGCATTGCAGCGCACCTTTGACCAGCAGCTCCAGCTCATCCAGATCACGGCCGAACTTGGCTTGCAGGTTTTCGTCCTCCAGCAGCTCGACCCGCAGCCGCAATCGAGTGATCGGTGTGCGCAAGTCGTGGGAAATCGCGCTGAACAACTGGCTGCGCTCCGTCAGGTAACGGCTGATGCGTTCGCGCATGGCATTGAACGCTCGCCCCACCTCCACCACTTCGCTGCCACCGCCCTCGGCCACCGGTTCCACTTCGGCGCCCAGGGACATGTCGCGCGCGGCCCGGGCCAGACGCTTGAGGGGCCGGCTCTGCCAGTGCACCAGCAAACCGATGAACAGCAATAACAGGCTGCTGGTGAGCACGATGAAACCGACCTGTTGCTTGGGCAAGTCTTGTTCTTCGAGGCTGGTGTAGGGTTCGGGCAGCAGCGAGGCGATGTACAGCCATTCCCCCGGCGCCATCTGGATTTGCGTGACCAGCACCGGCGGATTCACCGGTTCCAACGTCAGGGCATAGTGG
The DNA here is from genome assembly GCF_053629195.1 of Pseudomonas sp. R151218B TE3479. NCBI lineage: Bacteria > Pseudomonadati > Pseudomonadota > Gammaproteobacteria > Pseudomonadales > Pseudomonadaceae > Pseudomonas > Pseudomonas sp. R151218B TE3479. Next base: position 2,429,674 of record NZ_JBRJHV010000001.1, on the reverse strand, counting down.
GCCCACGAACGGGGCAGCTCATCGAGCTTGAGCCCGGCGTTGAAAATCCGCAGGTCGTCGGGGCTGACAAACGTCACCGAGATGTCGGCGTTGGCGCCCAAGGAGCGACGCAGCACTTCATCCACGGCCTTGAGCACCGCTTGCTTGCGCGGCGTCACCGGTAGCACGTCCATGCCCAGGGGCTTGTCGTTGAGGGTGACGACGAACCGCGTACCGCCCATGCTGCGCAGTTGGTCCAGCACCAATGGCCGGTACGCCACTGGCAGCGAACGCAAGTAACTGACGCTGGCGGTCATCGAATGGGCCAGGCTACGGGCGCTGGTGACCAGGCCTTCGAGCTGGGTGGCGCGCAGTTGCGAGACCCAGATCAGGCTGGACAGGGTCTGGGCGAACAACACCACCAGCAAGGTCAGCAGCAGCATCCGGCCCAGCAACGAGTGCGGTACCGGCACCCGCCGGGCGATTTTCCTGACCCAGTCAATGCCCATTGCTGGCAACCACACTGGCCGCCAGTTGATAACCGCTGCCACGCACCGTGCGAATCAGCCGCGGTGGTTTGTCGGTGTCACGCAGGCGCTGGCGCAGGCGACTGACCGCCATGTCGACGATCCGGTCCAGGGGCATCAACTCACGACCACGGGTCGCATTGCCGATGGTGTCGCGGTCAAGGATTTCCTGGGGATGATCGAGAAACAGCTTGAGCAGGGCGAAGTCGGCACCGGAGAGGATCACTTCTTCACCGTCGGCGTGGAACAGCCGATGGCTGACCATGTCCAGCCGCCATTCATCGAAGGCCAGCACTTCGCCGCCGGAGCGTTCCTGGCCGAATTGCGCCCGGCGCAGCAGCGCCTTGATGCGCGCCTGCAATTCACGCGGGCTGAAAGGCTTGCCCAGGTAATCATCGGCGCCCAGTTCAAGGCCGATGACCCGGTCGGCCTCGTCGGAACTGGCGGTCAGCATGATGATCGGCACATGAGCCTGGCGTGGGTGCTGGCGAACCCAGCGGCACAGGCTGAAGCCGTCTTCATCGGGCAGCATCACATCGAGGATCACCAGGTCGCTCGGCGCATCGTTGAACGCCTGGCGAAACCCGGCGCCGTCGGGCGTGGTCCGCACCTGGAACCCCGCACGACTGAGGTAGGTGTCCAGCAGTTCGCGAATCTCCTGGTCGTCGTCGACCAACAAAATCGATTTGTTTACTGAACTCACGGGCCTCGTCCTTGTTGTTTGGATTGGGGCGATTATGCCTGATGGACAAGGCCTACAAACACACCACAAAAACTCTGTGGGAGCGGGCTTGCTCGCGAAAGCGGTGCAACAGTCAACCTCAATGGCGACTGACACTCCGTCATCGCGAGCAAGCTCGCTCCCACAGGTGGGGTACCTATCGAACCTCAGGCGGCGGCGGATTGCTCCAACGCCACGCCCGCGCCCATCAGGCCGGAGTATGGCGCGGTCACCAGCCAGACCGGAATGCCCTTGAAGTAATCGCTCATGCAACCCTTGTCGGCAAAGCAGCGGGCGAAACCGCTTTCGAGGAAGAAATCGGCAAAGCGCGGGACCACGCCACCGACGATGTAGACGCCGCCGCGTCCGCCCAGGGTCAACACGTTGTTGCCGGCCACGCGCCCCAGCCAGCGGCAGAACTGCTCGAGCACTTCCAGGGCGATGGGGTCGCCGGCCAGGCCGGCCGCGGTGATGGATTCGGGAGAATCGAGTACCGGCACATGGCCGTCCACTGCGCAAATGGCCCGGTACACCCGAGGCAAACCGCTACCGCTCAAGGCGGTTTCGGCGCTGACGTGGCCGATCTCGTTGTAGATGTGCTGCCACAGCTGGGTTTCCCGCGGACTGCTCATGGGCAGGTCGACATGGCCGCCCTCCCCCGGCAACGCGGCGAAACGGCCCTCCCCCAGATCCAACAGCGTGCCGACGCCCAACCCGGTACCCGGCCCGATCACCACCGCCGGACGCATCGGCTCCGGGGTGCCTTCGCACACGACCCGGTACTCATCGGGACGCAAGCAGGTCATGCCCAAGGCCATGGCCGAGAAGTCGTTGACCAGCAACAGCTGCTCCACCTGCAGGGTCTGGCAGAACGCCAGATTGCTCAGGCGCCAGTGATTGTTGGTAAAGCGAAACTCATCGCCGCTCACGGGACCGGCCACCGACAGGCACACCGAACCGATGGCGCCCGGTTTCAGACCCAGGCCGCCCAGGTACACCAGGATGGCATCTTCCGGGCAGGCGTAATCCGCCGTTGCCAGCACCTGGATGTTTTCCAGGGTGTGGTTTTTCCACAGCGCGAAGCGTGCGTTGGTCCCACCGATGTCACCGACCAAAGCCAGTTTCAATTAAGCGTCTCCAGGGCAGATGTGAAGGCGCTGGCGCCCTGCTCCGCCGAGCTGAAGGCCATGCGCATGAAACCGAACAGCTCGCGGCCGGTGCCGATGTTGTTGCCCAACAGGCCCTTGGCCGGCGTGCGCGCGGCGAACTCCTCGGCGTCCACCTTCAATTCCAAGGTGCCTTTGACGCCATCGACACGGATGATATCGCCCTCCTGCACCCGGGCCAACGCACCACCGACATAAGCTTCAGGACTGACATGGATGGCCGCCGGGATTTTCCCCGACGCGCCGGACATTCGGCCATCGGTCACCAGCGCCACTTTGAAGCCACGGTCCTGCAATACCCCCAGGAATGGCGTCATCTTGTGCAGCTCAGGCATGCCGTTGGAGCGCGGGCCCTGGAAGCGCATCACCGCGACAAAATCCTTTTCCAGCAGGCCGGCCTTGAACGCGTCCGCCAGGTCCTGTTGGTCCTGGAAGACCATGGCCGGGGCTTCGACAATCTGGTTTTCCAGGGCCACGGCCGAGACCTTCATCACCCCACGGCCCAGGTTGCCTTCCATCACGCGCAACCCACCTTCTGGCGAGAAGGCGCGGGCCACCGGGCGCAGGATGTTTTCGTCGAGGCTTTCAATCGGGCCGTCGCGCCACACCAACTCGCCATCCTCCAGGAAAGGTTCCTGGGTGTAGCGGCTCAGGCCGTGACCGAGCACGGTGTTGACGTTTTCATGAAGCAAACCGGCTTCGAGCAACTCACGGATCAGGAACGACATGCCGCCGGCTGCCTGGAAGTGGTTGATGTCGGCCTTGCCGTTCGGGTAGACGTGGCTCAGGGTCGGCACCACCTCGGAGAGGTCGGCCATGTCTTGCCAGGTCAACTGGATGCCCGCCGCCATGGCGATGGCCGGCATGTGCAGGGTGTGGTTGGTGGAGCCGCCGGTGGCATGCAGCGCAACGATGGAATTGACCAGCGAGCGCTCGTCGACGATTTCGCCGATGGGCATGAAATTGCCGCTTTGCTTGGTCATGCGCGTCACCTGGAACGCCGCTTCACGGGTCAGGGCATCGCGCAGCGGCGTGTTCGGGTTGACGAACGAGGCGCCCGGCAAGTGCAGGCCCATCACTTCCATCAGCAACTGGTTGGTGTTGGCGGTGCCGTAGAAGGTGCAGGTACCGGGACTGTGGTAGGACTTCATCTCCGATTCCAGCAGCTCTTCGCGGGTGGCCTTGCCTTCGGCGTAGCGCTGGCGCACGTCGGCTTTTTCCTTGTTGGAAATGCCCGAGACCATCGGCCCGCCTGGCACGAAGATCGTCGGCAAGTGACCGAAGCGCAGCGCGCCCATCATCAGGCCCGGGACGATCTTGTCGCAAATGCCGAGCATCAGCGCACCGTCGAACATGTTGTGGGACAGCGCCACCGCCGTGGACAGCGCGATCACTTCGCGGCTCGGCAGGCTCAGTTCCATCCCCGCCTCGCCCTGGGTCACGCCGTCGCACATGGCGGGCGTGCCGCCGGCGAACTGGCCGACCGAGCCAATCTCGCGCAGGGCTTTCTTGATCTGTTCCGGGAAGGTTTCGTAGGGCTGGTGGGCCGAGAGCATGTCGTTGTAGGACGACACGATGGCGATGTTGGCGGCGTTCATCATCCGCAGGTGGTGTTTGTCTTCGGTGCCGCAACCGGCCACGCCGTGGGCGAAGTTGGCGCACTGCAGCTTGCCGCGCATCGGACCGTCGCTGGCGGCACCACGGATCAATGCAAGGTAAGCCTGACGCGTGGCGCGGCTGCGGGCGATAAGCCGTTCGGTGACCTCAAGAACGCGGGGATGCATGTGTAGAACTCCAGGCTAACGGGTGTGGCGACCTGATTGTCTATGCTGGTCAAAAGCCCGCTGCACGCTGTGTGGAAGGCGAGGCGACAGACGGTTTTTGACCATTCGGACCAGTTGATTCAGGTCACTCGTTGTAGATAAAACAAAATATTGCCACTAAAAAGGCTTGTTTTCTATTTTTATGCGAATAATCTTGTAATTCCAACAACAAATCGACGGCGGCGCAGTTAATGACTCTTCGAATCGCAATCAATGGTTTTGGCCGCATCGGCCGCAACGTCCTCCGTGCACTGTATACCCAAGGCTATCGTCGCGACCTGCAGATCGTCGCCATCAACGACCTGGGCGACAGTGCAATCAATGCCCATCTGCTCAAGTTCGACACCGTGCATGGCACCTTCGACGCCGACGTCCAGCACGATCACGAAAGCCTGACGGTCAATGGCGACCGCATCTCGGTCAGCGCCATCCGCAACCCGGCCGAATTGCCTTGGGCGGCCGAGAAGATCGACGTGGTGTTCGAATGCACCGGCCTGTTTACCGACCGCAACAAGGCGGCCGCCCATATCAGCGCCGGTGCCCGCAAGGTGATCATCTCGGCCCCGGCCAAGGGCGCCGATGCCACCGTCGTGTATGGCGTGAACCACGATATCCTGCGCCAGTCCCACCAAATCATCTCCAACGCTTCGTGCACCACCAACTGCCTGGCCCCGGTGGCCCAGGTGCTGCACCGCGAGCTGGGCATCGAAAGCGGCCTGATGACCACCATCCATGCCTACACCAACGACCAGAACCTGACCGACGTCTACCACAGCGACCCGTACCGTGCTCGCTCGGCCACCCAGAACATGATCCCGAGCAAGACCGGCGCCGCCGAAGCGGTGGGCCTGGTGCTGCCGGAACTGGCCGGCAAGCTGACCGGCATGGCGGTGCGCGTACCGGTGATCAACGTCTCGCTGGTCGACCTCACCGTGCAGCTCAAGCGCGAAGCGTCGGCCGAAGAAGTCAACGAACTGCTGCGCCAGGCCAGCCAGCATTCGAAGATCCTCGGCTACAACACCCTGCCGCTGGTCTCCAGCGATTTCAACCACAACCCGCTGTCGTCGATCTTCGACGCCAACCACACCAAGGCCAGCGGCAAGCTGCTCAAGGTATTGGCCTGGTATGACAACGAGTGGGGTTTCTCCAACCGCATGCTGGATAACTGCCTGGCGTTGTGTAATGCCGAATAACTGACACGGCAGTATCGAGCTTCTGTGGGAGCGAGCTTGCTCGCGATAGCGCTGTATCAGCCAACATCGATGGCGACTGACACGCCATCATCGCGAGCAAGCTCGCTCCCACAAGACTTCAAATTCTTGAAATGAATGAAGGCTTGACCCGCGACGCAGATGATAAGCATTATCATCAACTCGAACCGGATCGGGCCCTACCGTGAGTCAATCGCGCTTTCATCACGTCTTCCTCGCCCAGCGCACGCCGCTGCTGCGCACCCTCGAGCGCATGGTCAGCAACCCCAGTACCGCCGAAGACCTGCTTCAGGAAACCTACCTGCGTGTCACCCGCGCATTGGCCGAACGCACGGTCGAGCACCTCGAACCTTTTGTTTTCCAGACCGCCCGCAACCTGGCGCTGGACCATTTGCGTGCCCGACGCATCCAGGCCCGGACCCTGCTGGATGACGTGCCGCTGGAAGTCGTCCAAAACGTCGTCGCCCCCCAGAGCAGCGCCGAGGACGCCGCCCATGCCCAGCAACTGCTCGAGCGCCTGAATGTCAGCCTGCAGGCCCTGAGCCCGCGACAACGGCAGATCTTCATCCTCAGCCGCCTGCATGGCCACAGTTACCAGGAAATCGCCGAACGGCTGGGCGTGTCCCTGAGTACGGTGCAAAAGGAACTGAAGCTGATCATGGCGATCTGTGTGGGACAACTTCAGCTATAAGATTCAAGCTGCAGTTGTGTGCAGGCTTGTGCTTGCGACTTGAAACTTGAAGCTTGTAACTTGCCGCTGAACCGAGAAACGAGAACCCACCGTGACGGACAACTCCCCTTCTCCTGCACCGACGCCGGAAACCGCCCATGCCATGGAGCAGGCGCTGGATTGGCTGATCCTGCTGGACAGCCCCAGCGAGGAACAGACACGGCAGTTCCAGGCCTGGCTGGCGGCCGATCCACGTCATGGCGAGGCGTTCGCCCGGGCCCAGGCGATCTGGAACGGGCCACAGGTGATGGAAAGTGCCCGCCAACTTGAAACCGCGCCCAAGGTCACCGCGCTGTCGCGCCTGCGTGCCCACTGGAAACCGCTGGCCACCGCCGCCGTGCTGTTTCTCGGCCTGTTCAACTTCAGCGACCTGCCCCTGCGCTTGCAGGCCGATCACCTGACCGTGGTCGGTGAGCGCCAGCGCCTGCAATTGGAAGACGGATCCAAGGTCCTGCTCAACACCGACTCGGCGTTCTCCAGCACGTTCAACGGACAACGACACGTGGCCCACTTGTACAAGGGCGAGGCCTTCTTCGAGGTCCCGGGCAACCGCACCCTGCCGCTGGAAATCGACGCCGGCCCGGTCACCGCCAGCGTCAGCGACACCACGTTCGCCGTGCGTTACCTCGACGGCGTGGCCCAGGTCCAGGTACAGCGCGGCGATGTGGATCTGCGGGCCAATCGCAACGACACCCATGTGCGGCTGTCGGCTGGGGAGAGCATCCGCATCGGCCCCAACGGCTTCGACCGTCCGGCCCGCCTCGATGCCAACACGGACCTGGCCTGGGTCCAGGGTCGACTGGTGTTCGAGAACCGGCCGCTGAGCCAGGTACTGGCCGAGCTGCGCCGCTACTACCCCGGCTGGATCATCAACAGTAACGAACAGTTGGCCAATGTCGCGGTGACCGGCAATTACCGCCTCGATCAGCCGTTGGACGTGGTCCGCTCCCTGGCCCATATCACCTCGGCGCGGCTTCAGGAGTTCCCGGCGCTGGTGATCTTGAACTAAATGAGAATTATTTTTACTCGATAGGCACCGCTGGTTCGTCTCGTTATAGCCAATGCAATTGATTCGCATCCAGCGATGCGATCTGCACCTATAACAGATGCGACACGGAGCGCTATCGATGTCCTCTCGCCTTACTTGCCGGTTTCTTGCCCCCTCTTGCACGCTGTCACTGCTCACCGCCGCTATTCTGATGGCCGGCACCGCGCCGCTCGCCCTGGCTGCCACGGCCGCGCAACCCCCTGCCCGCACCATGGGCGATTACACCTTCGCCATCGCCCGGCAGCCACTGGTCTCGGCCTTGAATGCATTCACCGCGGTCACCGGCTGGCAAGTCGGCATGCCGGCGGAACTGGCCGAAGGCGTCGCGTCGCCAGGGGTGAACGGCTCGCTGCCGCCTGAAAAAGCCCTGGAGCGCCTGTTGGTGGGGACCCACCTGGGCTACCGCAAGCTGGGCGACAGCAGCATCGTGCTGGAAAGGCGCAGCAGCGGCAGCGCGATGGAGCTGCAACAAGTGACCATCAGCGCCACCCGCCAGGAACAGGACATCACCAGCGTACCCAGCACGGTCACCGTCCACGATCGCCAGGAACTGGACCGCAACAACGTCAATACCCTCAAGGATCTGGTGCGCTATGAACCGGGCGTGTCGGTGGGCGGTGCGGGCCAGCGCGGCGGCATCAGCGGCTATAACATTCGCGGCATCGACGGCAACCGGATCCTGACCCAGGTCGACGGCGTGGAAGTACCCGGCGGTTTCTTCAACGGCCCCTACGCCAAGACCCAGCGCAATTACGTCGACCCGGAAATCATCAAACGCGTGGAAATCCTCCGCGGTCCGGCCTCGGTGCTGTACGGCAGCAATGCCATTGGCGGTGCCGTCAGCTACTTCACCCTCGATCCGGACGGCATCATCAAGCCCGGCCAGGACGTTGGCGCCCGCCTGAAGACCGGCTACAGCTCCGCCGACGAAAGCTGGCTCAAGTCCGCCACCGTCGCCGGCCGCAGCGGCCCACTCGACGGCCTGCTGCACTACAGCCAGCGCGACGGTCACGAAACCGAATCCTACGGCAGCCACAACGGCACCGGCCTGGACCGCACCGCGGCCAACCCGGAAGACGTGCGCGCCAACAACGTGCTGGCCAAGCTCGGCTGGAACTACAGCGATGACGCACGCCTTGGCCTGGTCTACGAGAAATACAAGGACGACCGCGACAGCGACCTGAAAAGCGCCTACGGCGGCCCCTACGCGAACGGCCAGCCGGCGATCCCCGATTTTGTACTGCCCGGCGGCATGTACCAGTGGCGTACCGGCAACGACACCATCACCCGCGAGCGTTTCGGCCTGGAGCACAGCTTCGCCCTCGACAGCCTGCTGGCCGACCACGTCAAGTGGAGCCTGAACCACCAGGTCGCCAAGACCGACCAGAGCACCGCCGAGTTCTATTTCCCGATCACCCGCCAGGTCCTGCGCACCCGGGACACCCTCTACGAAGAAAAGCAGTGGGTCTTCGATGCGCAACTGGACAAGGCCTTCAGCATCGCCGACACCGATCACTCGCTGACCTACGGCACCACGATCAAGCAACAGAAAGTCACCGGCTCGCGCAGCGGCAATGGCGTGTGCCTGGCGGTCGGGGTCGGTTGCTCTGCGGTGGGCGCCATCAGCACCCGGGACGTGCTGGCAAAAGCCAGTGACTTCCCCGATCCGACCATCAACAGCTACGCCCTGTTCGCCCAGGACCAGATCAGTTGGGATAAATGGACCTTCACGCCCGGCCTGCGCTACGACTACACCCAGCTCAAGCCCCATCTGACCGAGGAATTCCTCAACACCGTGGACCCAACCGGCGGCGGTGAAGTCAGCGACAAGAACAAGACCTGGCATCGTGTCTCGCCCAAATTCGGCCTGACCTATGCCCTGAACGATGAGTACACCTGGTATGGCCAGTACGCAGAAGGCTTCCGCACGCCGACCGCCAAGGCCTTGTATGGTCGTTTCGACAACCCCAACGCCGGCTATAGCGTGGAACCCAACCCCGACCTGGAACCGGAAAAAAGCAAAAGCTACGAGACTGGCCTGCGTGGGCGTTTCGACTCCGGCTCGTTCGATGTGGCGGTGTTCTACAACAAGTACCGCGATTTCATCAACGAGGACGCCATCACCCCCGGCGCCAACCAGTTGACCTTCCAGAGCAACAACATCAAGCACGCCACCATCAAGGGCGCCGAGGTCAAGGGACGCCTTGAGCTGGATGTGCTGGGTGCGCCAAAGGGCCTGTACACCCAAGGTTCGGTGGCCTACGCCTACGGTCGCAACAACGACACGGGCGAGCCGCTCAACAGCGTCAACCCGCTCACCGGCGTGTTTGGCCTGGGCTACGACCAGGAGCAGTTCGGCACGTTGCTCAGCTGGACCCTGGTCAAGAAAAAGGAACGCGTCGACGACAGCAACTTCAACTCGCCCGATGGCGTGAGCAGCCAGTTCAAGACACCAGGCTTCGGCATCCTCGACCTGACGGGTTTCTACAAGGTGACCCGCGACGTGACCGTCAGCGGCGGCCTCTACAACCTCACCGACAAGAAGTACTGGCTGTGGGATGACGTGCGCGGCTACGACAGCGTGGGCGAAGCGGCGGTGCTGAGCCCCGCCAACCTCGATCGCCTGACCGCGCCCGGGCGTAACTTCGCGGTGAACCTGATCTGGGATATCTGACCCGATTTCCCAGGCAACACAAACACCTGTGGCGAGGAGAGTCATGTGGGAGCAAGGCTTGCCCGCGATGAAGGCGATGCGGTCTTTCAGAGATCGAGGCGCCTGTTTCGCGAGCAAGCTTTGCTCCCACAGCCCCTCGCCACAGCGATCTAATTCAAAGGAATTGTTCATGACCACACAACGTCCCGCTTCACGCTCCCAACGCCTGAACCAGATCACCCACGAGCCTCACAGCAAGCTCGACGCCCTGGTCAAGGCCCACGCCCCGTTCGAAACCCCGGCCAGCTTCGCCCGTTTCGTCGTCGCCCAGTACTTGTTCCAGTCGGAACTGGTGGCGCTGTACAACGACGCCGAGCTGTCCGCCCTGATTCCCGATCTGCCGGCCCGTTGCCGGGCCGACGCAGCCAAGGCGGATCTCGCCGACCTGGACACCGAAGTCCCGGCGCCGGTGGCCGGTGCGGTGAACAACCCGACCCAAGCCGAAGCCCTGGGCTGGCTGTTCGTCTCCGAAGGTTCCAAGCTCGGTGCCGCGTTCCTGATCAAGCGTGCCGTGGGCCTGGGGCTGAGCGAAACCTTCGGCGCCCGGCACCTGGCGGAACCTGCCGGCGGGCGCGCCGAAGGCTGGAAAACCTTCACCCGCACCCTCGACGGCCTGGTCTTCACCGAACAGCAGGAAGCCGAGGCGGATAAAGGCGCGCTGGACGCCTTCAACCGCTTTACCGTGCTGCTGGAACAGGCTTATGCGACCGAGCCGGCTTGATCTGTGGGAGCGAGCTTGCTCGCGATGGCGGACTTTCAGCCACCTTATTGGCCGCCTGATACACCGCCATCGCGAGCAAGCTCGCTCCCACAAGGTAAAGTGCATTTCGGATAGAAGTACATGAGCCGCACGCCCTCCAAACTCACCCAACTGCTCTTCGCCCTGCTCGCCTACACCAGCCTGGCCATCGGCCTGGTCGCCATCGTCGTGCCCGGCCTGCCGACCACCGAGTTCATCCTGCTGGCTGCCTGGGCCGCGACCCGCAGTTCACCGCGCCTGAGCGCCTGGCTGGAGAGCCATCGGTTGTTCGGGCCGATGCTGCACAACTGGCGCAACGGCAAGGTCATCCCGCGCCGGGCCAAGGTGGCTGCCACCGTCAGCATGCTGCTGTGTGCCGGACTGATGCTGGTAATGCTCGACCACGGCTGGCCGGTTTGCCTGGCGCTCGCGGGCATGGGCCTGGGCAACCTGTGGATCTGGTCGCGGCCGGAACAGGCACAGGTCACTTGTGGCGAGGGAGCTTGCTCCCGCTGGGGCGCGAAGCGGCCCCCAACGGATTTTTGATCTATGATCGCCCTCTCGTACTGGAGGGCTTTCGATGTCAGATCTGCTCACGTCCATGCAAACCGCACTCGGCTTGCCCACGACCCCAATCACCTTCAGCGGCGAAGGCGCCCTGCCCTCGGCGTTCGCCGTCACGGAGCTGGCCAGCGCCAGCATCGCCGTGGCGGGCCAGGCGACCGCCGCGCTCATCCACCAGCAAACCGGCCGCCTGCCGCCCGCCGAGGTCGACCGGCGCCTGGCGTCGTTCTGGTTCTCCACTTCCCTGCGCCCCATCGGCTGGAGCGTGCCGCCGATGTGGGACCCGGTGGCCGGCGACTACGCCAGTGCCGACGGCTGGATTCGCCTGCACACCAACGCGCCGCATCATCGCCTGGCCGCGGAAAAAGTCCTCGGCACCTGCACCGACCGCACCGACATGGCGGCGAGGGTGGTCCGTTGGAACAAGGCCGAGCTGGAACAGGCCGTGGTCGACGCCGGCGGTTGCGCCGCCCAGATGCGTTCGTGGCAGGCCTGGCAGGCCCACCCCCAAGGCATGGCGGTGAATGCCGAACCGCTGGTGCATCTGAGTGAAACGACTGCAGAACAGCGCAAGCCCTGGCTCGGCTCCGTGACCCAGCCACTGGCGGGCCTCAAGGTGTTGGACCTGACCCGCGTGCTGGCCGGCCCCGTCGCCAGCCGCTTCCTCGCCGGCCTGGGGGCCGACGTGCTGCGCATCGACCCGCCGACCTGGAACGAACCCGGCGTGGTCCCGGAAGTCACGCTGGGTAAACGCTGCGCCCGCCTCGACTTGCATCGGCCCGATGATCGCGCGGTGTTCGAGGCACTGCTCAAAGACACCGACATCCTCCTGCACGGCTACCGTGCCGATGCCCTGGAGCACCTGGGCTATGGCGCCGAACAGCGTCGACAACTGGCCCCGGGCCTGATCGACGTCAGCCTCAACGCCTACGGCTGGAGCGGCCCTTGGCAGAACCGGCGCGGCTTCGACAGCCTGGTGCAGATGAGCAGCGGCATTGCCGAGGCCGGCATGGCCTGGAAACACACCGACAAACCGACACCGCTGCCGGTGCAGGCGCTGGACCATGGCACCGGCTACCTGATGGCGGCCAGCGCCCTGGTGCTGCTGTCTCGGCGCCTGGAAAGCGGTCACGGCGGCTCGGCACGCCTGTCACTGGCACGCACGGCGAAGCTGTTGATCGAGCGTGGCCCAGGAGACCCTACGCCATTGCGCGCCGAGAACGACGATGATCAGGGCCTGGTGGTCGAACAAACGCCATGGGGGCCAGCCCACCGCTTGCAGGTGCCGTTGAAAATCACCGGGACGCCCCTGCAATGGACCTTGCCGGCGGCAGAACTGGGCGCCCATCGCCCGCAGTGGTGAAGAAGGCCTGTGGCGAGGGAGCTTGCTCCCGCTGGGGCGCGTAGCGGCCCTGTTTTTTTGGGGCTGCTGAGCAGCCCAGCGGGAGCAAGCTCTCTCGCCACAGGAACCGCACGAGCCTTACAACACCAGCACGCCAACGTACAACCCATAAGCCGCCACCCCCGCCCCCGCCATCACACATGCAAAGACGCCTTTCTCCACAGGGGTGAACAAGGGTAGGCGCTGCTCGCGCTTGGCCTGGGCAAACAGGATCACCCCCGGCGCGTACAACAGCGCCGACAGCAGCAGGTATTTCACGCCGCCGGCATACAGCAGCCACACCGCATAGCACAGCGCAACGCCACCCATGCACAGGTCCTTCATGCGCCCGGCCGAGGCCTGCCCATAGGTTTCGCCCCGTGCGCAAAGCAACACCGCATAGGCTGCCGACCACAGGTACGGCACCAGAATCATCGATGATGCGAGGTAGATCAGGCTGGTATAGGTGCCTGCGGAAAACAGGGTAATCAGCAAAAACAACTGGATCATGGCATTGGTCAGCCATAACGCGTTGACCGGCGCACGGTTGGCGTTTTCCTTGGTCAGGAACGCCGGCATCGTCTTGTCCCTGGCGGTGGCATAGAGAATTTCGGCGCACAACAGCGCCCAGGACAACAGCGCACCCAACAACGACACCGCCAGGCCGAGACTGATCAACACCGCGCCCCAAGGCCCGACGATATGTTCCAGCACGCCGGCCAGGGACGGGTTCTGCAGTTGCGCCAAGGCAGGCTGGCTCATGATCCCCAGGGACAACACGTTCACCAGCACCAGCAGCGCCAGGACCCCGAGAAAACCGATCACCGTCGCACGTCCGACGTCCGCACGTTTTTCCGCCCGCGCCGAGTAGACACTGGCGCCTTCGATGCCAATGAACACGAACACCGTGACCAGCATCATGTGGCGCACCTGGTCCATCACGCTGCCCAGGTCCGGGTTCATCTCGCCCCAGATGTCCCGGGTGAACACCTCGACTTTGAACGCCACCGCGGCGATGACAATGAACATCACCAGCGGCACCACTTTGGCGATGGAGGTCACCAGGTTGATGAACGCCGCCTCCTTGATCCCGCGCAATACCAGGAAATGCACCGCCCACAGCAGCAACGATGCACAGGCGATGGCCACCGGCGTGTTGCCCTGGCCGAACACCGGGAAAAAGTAGCCCAGGGTGCTGAACAGCAACACGAAGTAACCGACGTTGCCCATCCAGGCACTGATCCAGTAGCCCCACGCGCAAGAGAAGCCCATGTAGTCGCCGAAACCGGCCTTGGCGTAGGCATAGACACCCGAGTCCAGCTCGGGCTTGCGATTGGCCAGGGTCTGAAAGACAAAAGCGAGGGTCAGCATGCCGACGGCGGTGATCGTCCAACCGATCAGCACTGCCCCCACGTCGGCCCGGGCCGCCATGTTCTGCGGCAGGGAAAAGATCCCGCCGCCGATCATCGACCCCACGACCAGCGCGACCAGCGCACCGAGTCGTAACTTTTCAATCGACTGCGGCATCTTTTTCGCTCATTAAGTAAATAATGCGACATAACGTTTTTGAATAACGTCATGCGCGTATAGCCCAAGGGATTATTACCTGGATCATTGTCCAGAACAGCAATAAGAAAGACCAAGACAGCCGATTATTTTTTTGCCAGAAAGCCACCTTCAAAATAGTTGCGATCCAGTGGAAATCAACTAGCTTGAATAGTCCTACGGGGACAGATCCCGTCTCGCCTCGCCTTCCAGGGCCTCTAAAACGGGGCTCCTGCCAATTTATGGACGTGAAGGAAAGTATTTAACTCCTTCATTAACAACGTAATGTTGTCATGTACTGATCCAGATCAGCTATTTAACTTTCAAATCGACTTAGTCTGTTGACTCTCTTCTCCTGCATTGGAGTCTCGTAAATGTCTGATACCCCCGGAAAACTTCGATTGGGTGCGCTAGTTGCACTGGTTGTCGGTTCCATGATCGGCGGCGGGATCTTTTCCCTGCCACAAAACATGGCCGCCAGCGCCGACGTCGGTGCGGTGCTGATTGGCTGGGCGATTACCGCCGTCGGCATGCTGACCCTGGCGTTCGTGTTCCAGACCCTGGCCAATCGCAAGCCCGACCTGGATGGCGGCGTGTATGTCTACGCCAAGGCCGGGTTCGGCGACTACATGGGCTTCTCGTCGGCCTGGGGCTACTGGATCAGCGCCTGGCTGGGCAACGTCGGCTACTTCGTACTGCTGTTCAGTACCCTGGGCTACTTCTTCCCGATTTTCGGTGAAGGCAACACCGTTGCCGCGGTGATCGGTGCCTCGGTATTGCTGTGGGCGGTGCATTTCCTGGTGCTGCGCGGCATCAAGGAGGCGGCGTTCATCAACCTGGTGACCACCATTGCCAAGGTCGTGCCGTTGCTGCTGTTCGTGTTGATCGCAGTGTTCGCCTTCAGACTCGACATCTTCACCGCCGACATCTGGGGCGTGAAAAACCCGGACCTGGGCAGCGTGATGAATCAGGTGCGCAACATGATGCTGGTCACCGTATGGGTGTTCATCGGCATCGAGGGCGCCAGCATCTTCTCGGCACGGGCCGAGAAACGCTCCGACGTCGGCAAGGCCACAGTCATCGGTTTCATCACCGTGCTGCTGTTCCTGGTGCTGGTCAACGTGCTGTCGCTGGGCATCATGACCCAGCCGGAACTGGCCAAGCTGCAGAACCCGTCGATGGCCGCCGTGCTGGAGCATGTCGTGGGCCACTGGGGCGCGGTGCTGATCAGCGTCGGCCTGATCATCTCGCTGCTTGGCGCCCTGCTGTCCTGGGTGCTGCTGTGCGCCGAGATCATGTTCGCCGCCGCCAAAGACCACACCATGCCCGAGTTCCTGCGCCGGGAGAACGCCAACCACGTACCGGCCAACGCCCTGTGGCTGACCAACGCGATGGTCCAGCTGTTTTTGGTCATCACCTTGTTCTCGGCCAGCACTTACCTGTCACTGATCTACCTCGCCACCTCGATGATTCTGGTGCCGTACCTGTGGTCGGCGGCCTACGCCGTGCTGCTGGCGGTGCGCGGCGAGACCTACGAAGGCTTCGCGGCCGAACGGCGCAAGGATCTGGCCATCGGCGCCATCGCCCTGATCTACGCGGTGTGGCTGCTGTACGCCGGCGGGATCAAGTACCTGCTGCTCTCCGCCCTGCTCTATGCCCCCGGCGCGATTCTGTTCGCCAAGGCCAAGCGCGAGTTGGGCAAACCGGTTTTCACCTCTGTCGAGAAGCTGATTTTCGCCGCAGTGATCGTAGGCGCCCTGGTGGCCGCCTATGGGCTCTACGACGGCTTCCTGACCTTGTAGCTGGCTGATTGTTTAACAGGAGGATTTGTAATGACCACGGAAAAAGTGAAGTACGGCGTTCATTCCGAAGCCGGTAAATTACGTAAAGTCATGGTGTGTTCCCCAGGCCTGGCCCATCAACGCTTGACCCCGAACAACTGCGACGAGCTGCTGTTCGACGACGTGATCTGGGTCAACCAGGCCAAGCGCGATCATTTCGACTTCGTCACCAAGATGCGCGAGCGTGACATCGACGTGTTGGAAATGCACAACCTGCTGACCGACATCGTCGCCATCCCCGAAGCCCTGGACTGGATCCTGCAGCGCAAGATCACCGCCAACTCGGTGGGCCTGGGCCTGGTGAACGAAGTCGGTTCCTGGCTGCGCAGCCTGGAGCCGCGCCATATCGCCGAGTTCCTGATTGGCGGCGTCTCGGCCGACGACCTGCCGGACAGCTTCGGTGGCAAGACCATCCAGATGTTCCGCGACTTCCTCGGGCACTCCAGCTTCATCCTGCCGCCGCTGCCCAACACCCAGTTCACCCGTGACACCACTTGCTGGATCTACGGCGGCGTGACCCTGAACCCGATGTACTGGCCGGCGCGCCGCCAGGAAACCCTGCTCGCCAGCGCCATCTACAAGTTCCACCCCGAGTTCACTCAGGCTGACTTCCAGATCTGGTACGGCGACCCGGACCTGGAGCATGGCAACGCCACGCTTGAAGGCGGCGACGTGATGCCCATTGGCAACGGCGTGGTGTTGATCGGCATGGGCGAACGTTCGTCCCGCCAAGCCATCGGCCAACTGGCGCTGAACCTGTTCAAGCACAAGGCCGTGGAGCGGGTGATCGTCGCCGGCTTGCCGAAGTCCCGCGCCGCCATGCACCTGGACACAGTGTTCAGCTTCTGCGATCGCGACCTGGTCACGGTTTTCCCGGAAGTGGTGAACCAGATCGTCGCCTTCTCCCTGCGCCCTGACGAGAGCAAGCCCGGCGGCATCGACGTGCGCCGCGAAGAAGGCAGCTTCCTCGACACCGTGGCCGCGGCGCTCAAGCTGCCGGCGCTGCGAGTGGTGGAGACCGGCGGCAACAGCTTCGCCGCCGAACGCGAGCAATGGGACGACGGCAACAACGTGGTGGCGCTGGAGCCAGGCGTGGTGATCGGTTATGACCGCAACACCTACACCAACACGCTGCTGCGCAAGGCCGGGGTGGAAGTCATCACCATCAGCGCCAGCGAGCTGGGCCGCGGCCGCGGCGGTGGCCATTGCATGACCTGCCCGATCATTCGCGACCCGATCGACTACTGACCTTCGAGCCTGGGCCAGTGTTTATCGAACGCAGCCCAGGGGATAACCGAAACCCAAGGAGATCCATATCATGGCGTTCAACATGCACAACCGCAGCCTGCTGAGTTTGATGCACCACACCAACCGCGAGCTGCATTACCTGCTGGACCTGTCCCGCGACCTCAAGCGTGCCAAGTACACCGGCACCGAACAGCCGCATCTCAAGGGCAAGAACATCGCGCTGATCTTCGAGAAGACCTCGACTCGCACCCGCTGTGCCTTCGAAGTCGCGGCACATGACCAAGGCGCCCACGTCACCTACATCGACCCTGTGTCGTCGCAGATCGGTCACAAGGAAAGCATGAAAGACACCGCCCGGGTCCTGGGGCGGATGTTCGACGCCATCGAGTACCGAGGCTTCGAACAGGAAATCGTCGAGGAACTGGCCAAGTTCGCCGGGGTGCCGGTGTTCAACGGCCTGACCGCCGAATTCCACCCCACCCAAATGATCGCCGACACCCTGACCATGCGCGAGCACAGCGACAAGCCGTTGCATGACATCAGCTACGCGTACCTGGGCGACGCGCGCTACAACATGGGCAATTCGCTGCTGATGATCGGCGCCAAACTGGGCATGGACGTGCGCATCGGCGCACCGAAAGCCCTGTGGCCGCATCAGGATTTCATCGACCAGTGCCAGGCTTTCGCCGCCGAAAGTGGCGCGCGTATCACCATCACCGAGGATCCGAAAGAAGCGGTCAAGGGCGTGGACTTCATCCACACCGATATCTGGGTGTCCATGGGCGAACCGGTGGAAGCCTGGGATGAACGCATCGAGCAATTGCTGCCCTACCAGGTCAACGCGCAAATGATGAAAGCCTCGGGCAACCCACGGGTGAAATTCATGCATTGCCTGCCGGCGTTCCACAACAGCGAAACCAAGGTCGGCAAGGACATCGCCGCCCGCTATCCGAACCTGGCCAATGGCGTGGAAGTGACCGAGGAGGTGTTCGAGTCCCCGGCCAACATTGCTTTCGAGCAGGCGGAAAACCGCATGCACACCATCAAGGCGATCCTGGTATCGGCGCTGGCGGATATCTGAATGCCCGACGCGAATCACTGTGGGAGCGAGCTTGCTCGCGATGGTGCAGGAACAGGCAACATTGATGTCGACTGACACACCGCTATCGCGAGCAAGCTCGCTCCCACAAGGGACCGCGTTGTTCGTCCATTTTTTTGAAGGACAACACCATGCGCATCGTCGTTGCCCTGGGCGGTAACGCCCTCCTGCGTCGGGGTGAACCCCTGACCGCTGCCAATCAACGCAGCAACATCCGCACCGCGACTGAACAGATCGCCAAGATCCACCCCGGCAACCAACTGGTCATCGCCCACGGCAACGGCCCGCAGGTCGGCCTGCTGTCGTTGCAGGCGGCGGCCTACACTGCGGTCACGCCGTATCCACTGGACGTGCTCGGCGCCGAAACCGAAGGCATGATCGGCTACATCATCGAACAGGAACTGGGCAATCTGCTGGACTTCGAAGTCCCCTTCGCCACGCTGCTGACCCAGGTCGAAGTGGATGGCAACGACCCGGCCTTCCAGAACCCTACCAAACCCATCGGCCCGGTCTACAGCAAAGCGGACGCGGAACGACTCGCTGCCGAGAAAGGCTGGGCCATCGCCCCGGACGGCGACAAGTTCCGCCGAGTGGTCGCAAGCCCCAGGCCCAAGCGCATCTTCGAGATCCGCCCGATCAAGTGGCTGCTGGAAAAAGGCAGCATCGTGATCTGCGCCGGCGGTGGCGGCATTCCGACGATGTACGACGCCGACGGCAAGCTGCAGGGCGTGGAAGCGGTGATCGACAAGGACCTGTGCTCGGCGCTGCTGGCCGAACAGCTGGAAAGCGATCTGCTGGTGATCGCCACCGACGTCAACGCCGCGTTCGTCGACTTCGGCAAGCCGACCCAGAAAGCCATCGCCCAGGCCCACCCCGACGAACTGGAACGGCTCGGTTTCGCCGCCGGCTCCATGGGGCCGAAGGTGCAGGCCGCCTGTGAGTTCGCGCGCAACACTGGCAAGGTCGCGGTGATCGGGTCGCTGTCGGACATCGATGCTATCGTCCAGGGCCAGGCCGGCACCCGTATCAGCACGTCGACACCTGGCATCGCTTATCGATAACAGGAAACTTGCAGGGCGGATCCGGGGTCTGCCCTACACCCACGCCTTCGAGGAGAGTCGTTTATGGCCATGTTCGAACCCGGTCACCTGCACATGGAACGCCATGCGCTGAACAAGGAAGATTTCAGCTACAACCTGTGCATCGACTACGAGGTCGCACAGGACCCCAAGGAAGGCACCGGCATGTCGTTCCGGGTGCATGGCACGGTGGAGGACAAGTCCTTGGACGAGACCTTCTTCCTGGCCAAGGACCAGGCCTTCGACTTCGCCCGCCACGCCACGCGTATCGCGCAGCAATATGGCTTGCCCAAGACCGCCAGCATCGGCTCGATGCACAAGTATTACGACGAAATGTTCGAAGACGTGCGCAAGCAACTGGACGTCAAGCCGGGCGATCCGATGAAGCCAGAACACCTGGCATAACCCGGCTAAAAGACCACCCCAATCCCCTGTGGGAGCGAGCTTGTTCGCGATAGCGGTAGATCAGCCGAGACACGGAGTGACTGACCCACCCTCATCGCGAGCAAGCTCGCTCCCACAAGGGCTATCAATGTTCTGAATAGTGGGTTAAACACACTCACTGCCTGGCTGGCAACCCGCCACGGCTGACCTATGCTGAAAGTAGTACCCCAGGGTATTCGTTCAGAGGTCACCGCCATGAACATCAAAACAAGAAGACGCCTCGCCATTTTCGTCACCTGCGCCGCCACGCTTGCGCTGTATGGCACTGCGGCCTACCGGGTCGAGCAGGCCAGGCAACTGCCCCGTGAATACGCCAGTTGCAACTTCGAACGCTGCATCCCCCACAGCGCGACCCTGAACGCCCTGCGCTGAGGCGTGGTCAGTCGTCCTGTTGATCGGTCTTGAGCCGGTCCCGGAACGCCTTGGGCGAGATACCGACGCGCCGGCGGAACAGCCGGGTGAAGTTGGTCGGGTCGGAAAACCCGAGCAGTTCGGAAATCTCGTAGATAGTCATGCCGGTGTAGGTCAGCAGGCGCTTGGCTTCCAACAACTGGCGCTCGTGCATGATCTGCAACGCCGGTTGGCCCGCCAGTTCCCGGCAGGTGCCGTTGAGGTGCGACACGGAAATGCCCAGGCGATGGGCCAGGTCTTCGACCTTGACATGCTCGCGATAGGTTTCTTCCACCAACTGAATGAACCCGTTGAGGTATTCCCGGGCCCGTTGCGGGCGCTGGGCCTGGGTATGTCGCTGCATCACCTGGCGGCTGACCCAGACCATGATCACGCTGACCAGCGCATGCATCAGCATTTCCCGAGCCGGCTGATGCCCCATGTATTCATTCTGCAGGGCGCTGAACAGGCTGTTGAGGTACTCGGCGTTCTCGAGGGCGGGGTAGCTTTCGGCCTGGGCCAGCACATTGACCGAATGCCCCAGTTGCCCTTGCAGGTGCGTGACCAACGGCGCCGCCAGGGTCACCACGTAACCTTCCACATCCTCGGAAAAACGAAAGCCATGGACCGACAGCGGCGGCAGGATCTGCACGGCCGGCTCGGTGAGCTGCGTGCGTCGGCCTTCGATTTCCAATTCCGCCTGGCCCTTGAAGACAAACAACAACTGACACAGATCGGCGTGCCGATGGGGTTTGATTTCCCAGTGATGCTCGCGGCTGCGCTTGGAGATGGTTTCGCAGTGCAGCAGGTCCGGGGTCGGCCATTCCTGGCTCTCACCGTAGAGCTTGAACACCGGGATCGAAGGCAGATCAGGTTTTTTCATAACGTGGATCCGGGCCTGGGGTTGCGGGCGATAATCGCACCAATTGGTAGAAAGTACAGGTATCGGCTCAGTTTTCCCCTTCAACTGACAGGTCCGCAAGCGAAAAATGTAGGCACTCGATTTCTAATAATCAACACCGACCCTGGTCGCGTGCTTCGTGCGAGTCATAAGAACAATGAAAACCCTCAAGACCCAAGTCGCTATCATCGGTGCCGGCCCCTCTGGCCTGCTGCTCGGCCAGTTGTTGCACAACGCCGGAATCGACACTGTCATCCTCGAACGCCAGACCCCCGACTATGTACTGGGCCGCATCCGCGCCGGCGTGCTGGAGCAAGGCATGGTCGAACTGCTGCGCCAGGCCGGCGTCGGCCAACGCATGGACGCCGAGGGCCTGCCCCATGACGGCTTTGAACTGGTGCTCAACGACCGGCGGGTGCACATCGACCTCAAGGGCCTGACTGGTGGTAAAAACGTCATGGTCTACGGCCAGACCGAAGTGACCCGTGACCTGATGGCCGCCCGCGAAGCCGCCGGCGCCCGCACGTTGTACCTGGCCAGCAACGCCCAGCCCCACGACATGCAAACCGAGCACCCTTTCGTGACCTTCGAGCATGAAGGGCAAACCTTGCGCCTGGACTGCGACTACATTGCCGGTTGCGACGGTTTCCACGGCGTGGCGCGACAGTCCATTCCGGCGGAAAAACTCAAGGTTTTCGAGCGTGTCTACCCGTTTGGCTGGCTCGGCGTGCTGGCCGACACCCCGCCGGTTCACGAAGAGTTGGTCTACGCTCGGCACGCCCGCGGTTTTGCCCTGTGCAGCATGCGCTCCAAGACCCGCACCCGTTACTACCTGCAAGTCCCCGCCGAGGAGCAAGTGGCCGACTGGTCGGACGAGCGTTTCTGGCATGAACTGAAAAACCGCCTGCCCACCGACCTGGCCGAGGCCTTGGTGACCGGCCCGTCCATCGAGAAAAGTATCGCGCCGCTGCGCAGCTTCGTGGTCGAGCCGATGCAGTACGGACGGATGTTCCTGGTGGGCGACGCGGCCCACATCGTCCCACCGACCGGGGCCAAGGGGCTGAACCTGGCCGCCAGCGATGTCAGCACGTTGTTCAACATCCTGCTCAAGGTCTATCGCGACGGTCGTGTGGACTTGCTGGAGCAATATTCGGCCATCTGCCTGCGGCGCGTCTGGAAAGCCGAACGGTTCTCGTGGTGGATGACTTCGATGCTGCACCGCTTCGACGACGATGCCTTCAACCAGCGCATCAGCGAAGCCGAGCTGGAATACTTCCTCGACTCCGAGGCCGGCCGAAAAACCATTGCGGAAAATTACGTCGGACTCCCTTACGAGGCTATCGAATAGCCGCCTACCGACTTAAACTGCGGGCTTCATCCCATTCGCCTCTTCGGCGCAATGCCCGCAGGTTCTGTCGTGACTCAGCTCGATACGCTCCAAGCCCCGAAACCGGCCATCCGCAGCGTGCTGGTGGCCCTGATGCTGGCGATTTTCCTGGGTGCCCTGGACCAGACCATCGTCGCCGTCTCGATGCCGGCCATCTCCGCACAATTTGCCGACGTCAGCCTGCTGGCCTGGGTAATTTCCGGCTACATGGTCGCCATGACCGTGGCGGTGCCCATCTACGGCAAGCTCGGCGACCTCTACGGACGCCGGCCGCTGATGCTGTTCGGCATGGGTCTGTTCACCCTGGCCTCACTGTTCTGTGGCCTGGCGCAAAACATGGAGCAACTGGTGCTGGCGCGGATTGTCCAGGGCATCGGCGCCGGCGGGATGATTTCGGTGAGCCAGGCGATCATCGGCGACATCATCCCGCCCCGCGAGCGGGGTCGCTACCAAGGGTATTTCAGCAGCATGTACGCGGTGGCCAGCGTGGCCGGGCCGGTGCTTGGTGGCTACATGACCGAATACTTGTCGTGGCGCTGGGTGTTCTGGATCAACCTGCCGCTGGGCCTCACGGCCTGGTGGGTGGCCCGCCGCACCCTGGTGGGGCTGCCAGTGCCGCAACGCACGCCGATCATCGATTACCTGGGCACCGTGTTGCTGATCATTGGCCTGACGGCGTTGCTGCTGGGGATCACCGAGGTCGGCCAGGGCCATGCCTGGCACAGCCGTGAAGTGCTGGGATTACTGGGTTGCGCGGGGATAGCCCTGGGAGCGTTCGCCTGGTACGAGCGCCGGGCGCGGGAACCGTTGCTGCCGATGCATCTGTTCGCCAACCGTAGCGCGGTGCTGTGCTGGTGCACGGTGTTCTTCACCAGTTTCCAGGCGATTTCCCTGACGGTGCTGATGCCGTTGCGCTTCCAGAGCGTGACCGGCGCCGGTGCCGACAGTGCGGCGTTGCACCTGTTGCCGCTGGCCATAGGGCTGCCGATCGGTGCGTATTTCGCTGGCCGCCGGACCTCGGTCACGGGGCGCTACAAACCGATGATCCTGAGCGGTGCCCTGCTCTTTCCCTTCGCCATCCTCGGCATGGCCTTCACTGCGCCTGACGCGTTCTGGCTCAGCAGCCTGTTCATGCTGCTCAGCGGCATCGCCTCGGGCATGCAGTTCCCCACGTCGCTGGTGGGTTCGCAGAACTCCGTACACCAACAGGACATTGGCGTCGCCACCAGCACCACCAACCTGTTCCGTTCCCTTGGCGGCGCGGTGGGCGTGGCGTTGATGTCGGCCTTGCTGCTGGCCTTGCTGCAGGATTCAAACTTCGCCCAGCTCGCCGGCTCGTCGCTGCTCGGCGAGGGGCATAGCGGCAATGTCTTGCTGGACGGTCTGAACGCCGCCCCGGGCGAGGCACAGGAGGCCTTGCGCCAGGCATTGCAGGTGACATTCCGGCATTTGCTGGTGATCAGCGCGGCGGTATCGCTGTTGGGGCTGGCGGCCGCGGTGGCGATGCCCAATCGCTTGCTGCGTGGGCGGGATGAGAAGGCTGGGTAACCTATATCGGTGAAGAAGGATTGTGGGAGCAAAGCTTGCTCGCGAAACAGGCACCTCGGTTTTTTGAAAGACCGCATCGCCTTCATCGCGGGCAAGCCTTGCTCCCACACAAGTCTTGCTCGCACAAATGCTATCAAGCCGTCGCTGCCACACCCCCCGGCTCCGCCACCACGCTCATCCCGTCCTTCATCCGCTTGGCATCGCGCACGAAACAGCGTGACGCCAGGAACAGGAACACCATGGTCAAGAGCAGCGCCACCGGGATCAGGTACATCGCGTCATGCAGGCCGATGGCCTTGAATGCTTCGGTCATCTGATCGACACCCGCGCTGGCCATGGCCGTGCGGGCGAAGTAGTCGGACAAGCCGCCCACCACCACCGGCCCCAAGCCGCCGCCAAGCAAATACAGCCCGGCAAAGTACAACGCCATCGCCGTGGCGCGCAGGCGCGGCTCCACTACGTCCTGGATGGCGGTGTAGACGCAGGTGTAAAAGTTATAGGCAAACAGCCAACCAACGCTGAATACCGCCACGAACACGCCGATTTCAATGCGCCCGGCATGCAGGGCCCACGCCGTGGTAACCGTCGAGATCGCCAGGCTGAACGCTGCAAACAGCAGGCGGCCGTTGGGCACGCGCTGGTGGATCTTGTCCGCGACCCAGCCGCCCAGGGTGAGCCCGAACAACCCCGTCACGCCCACCATGATGCCGGTGGCCACAGCCGCCTCGTGCAGCGGCATCAGGAAATAACGTTGCAGCATTGGTACCAGGAAGGAGTTGCAGGCATAGGTGGCGAAGTTGAAGCACAGCCCCGCCAGCACCAGCCACAGGAAGGTGGGAATCGCCAGCACCCGGCGAACCGGCTTGTCGATCTTTTCCTGGGAGACCTGCACGGTTTCCGCCGCGCCGCGCTTGGGCTCCTTGATGAAAAACATGAACACCGCCAGCACCAGCCCCGGTACCGCCGCGATGAAGAACGGCGCTCGCCAGCTGTCGAACGCCTTGACCATCGCGCCAATGGTGAAAAACGCCAACAGCAGGCCCAGCGGCAGGCCGAGCATGAAGATACCCATCGCTCGAGCCCGGCGGTGGGCCGGGAACAGATCGCCAATCAGTGAGTTGGCGGCTGGTGCGTAGCTGGCCTCGCCGATACCGACGCCCATGCGCACCACCAGGAACGCCCAGAAACTGCCCACCAGGCCGTTCACCGCCGTCAGTCCGCTCCAGGCCGCCAGGCCCCAGCCCATCAACTTGCTGCGCGAACCGGTATCGGCCATGCGCCCCAACGGCAAGCCGGCAATGGCATAAACGATGGTGAAGGCGGTGCCGATGATGCCGATCTGGAAGTCGCTGAGGCTCCACTCCATGCGGATCGGCTCGATGATGATCGCCGGGATGGTGCGGTCGAAGAAATTGAACAGGTTGGCCAGGAACAACAGGAACAGAATGCGCCAGGCATTCGCCGCTTGGGTCGAGTTCTGCATGGGTCCGTCTCTTTTATTGTTATGGGCCAACGGTCCGTGGCCTGGATATGCAATCTAGACAGCGGTACGGGCGCTGTCTCCAATCATTCGCAAGACTGATACCCACCCATGGGACGCGGCGTATTTCTTGATGCCAATCAAACTCCTGTAACAATTGCCACCATTTTGCCTTTTGCTGGTTAAAGATCGAAGTCCGGTGGCCGATCCAACGTGATCAGAAAAAGAATATCCCGAGCGCTGCTCAGGCCGCAGTCCTGACCGCTTGGACCGATTTTCGCGTTTACCCAGGCGCGAATTCCCATCCGCGAGCGTTCGATGACCGCACTCGTCGAGCCACCAGTTCAGGCACATGGCGCACAATGACTTCAAAAAAAACAGCCACTGCGGTATCCGATCTGACCTTGAGCCCCGCCGCCAACGGCCCGGAAGTCTCGAAGCCGTCGAGCCCCCCGCGCCCTCTGTCGACCCAGCAATATCTGTATTTCACCGAAACCAACACCGACCGTATCCTCGATAACCTCGACGGCCTGCGTGACACCGTGTTCCCGCGTCCGCCGCACCTGGTGGACGACGAATACGACCGCGCCCAGCAGGAGTTCCCGTCGGTGTGCCTGATCGGCCTGGGTCGCTGCGGCTCCAACATCGCCCTGGACGTGGCCGAGCTGGTGTACAACGCCCGCAAGTTCTACCTCAACGAATTCAACGCCGAAGACAAAGGCTACAGCGACAAGGGCTACAGCCCCGCACAATGGATCCGCAACAACCTGCGCCTGGGCACCAGCAAGGCCAGCAAGCCGGTATTCCTGGTGGAGCCGCTGGTGATGCTCGGCGATCTGGACAAGGACATCGCCGGGCGCATCCGTTTCTCGCGCAAGGGCGAAAAAAGCGGCTTCTTGCGCGACTACAGCAAAATGAAAATCATGGACCTGTCGGAAGTCCACGCCGGTGGCGCCGGTAACGCGCCGATCCTCGGCCAGTACCTGGCCAAGATCATCCTGAACAAGGACACCCAGCGCTTCTCCAGCCCCGATTGGAAAATGATCCACTCGTACCTGATCGACAGCTGCGGCATCAAGGCCAACCAGTCGCGCCTGTACTTCTCGATCTTCAGCGCCGGCGGCGGTACCGGTTCGGGCATGGCCTCGGAGTTCGGCCTGGCCCAGCAGTACTCGTACATGAACAAGACGTTCGACACCAAGCCGATGGACGAACACGACAGCAAAAGCGGCCACTCCTTCGTCTTCGAGCCGATCTTCACCAGCGGCATCTGCGTACTGCCGAACATTTCCGACCACCGCAGCGAAATGTCCGAAGCCTTGCACATCAACGCCGGGCGCCTGCTGTGCAAGTACCTGTCGGAAGAATGGGATTTCTCGTACAACTTCGCCAATGAAGACAGCAGCGAAGCCAGCGTGATGGGCCGTATCCGCCCGTGGAACGCGATGATGCTGATCTCCAACGACATCATGCGCTACGCCGAAGAAAGCGATGACGGCAACATCCAGAACATTGATGTCAATGCCATGGAAAAGCACGCCAACCAGTACATCTCCCAGCAGATCTTCAACATCCTGACGGCCCAGGCCGTCACCACCGACTACGACCAGAACTACTTCCGCCGTGCCGGCATCGACATCGGCGAAACCATTCGCCTGGACGCCAACGACCTGTTCATGAGCCTGGCCGGCCCGGTGGCAATCGCCTACGCCGAGTCTGTCGTCCCGGAAACCCCGGCGCCGAGCGGCGACAAGTTCAAGGTATTCGAGAAAGAGCCGCCGCGCCTGAACATCGACGACCTGTTCTTCCGCTCCATCGACCTGCCGCACTTCAACAAAGTCACCCAGGCCATCGAAGGCATCAGCCTGTTGCCGATCGAATCCAAGCGCTACCGCGCCTCGCTGGAGCAATACAAGAATTCCGGCTACGACGCCGCGGCCCTGCATGACCTGCACTTCTTCAAGAACTGCTCGTCGGTGGTGTCCATCGTCTCCTTGCCCAAGGACTACAAGCTGTCCTACATGGACCTGAACCGGCTCAAGACCCACCTCAACAGCCTGTTCCCCAACACCACGCTCAAGCGTTACGCATTGGTGATCGGCGCCTCGGCGAACCTGTCGCTGACCACCCTGATCGCCAAGAGCCCGTGCCTGTCGGATGATTTCCTGACCCTGATCGTGGCCTTCATCAAACGCTGCTTCGCCCGCACCCCGTACCGATTCGACGACACCCTGGACAACTCGATCCTGGACTTCATCATCAATGAAGACTTCGACGAAGCACGCATCGACGACCTGCTCAACGAGTTCGAAAACCCGGCGAAGATCCTCGACACCAACTGGTACGCGATCAAGCCGATGTACGAGAAGAAGTACCGCGAGCTGATCAGTGACAAGGACAAGTTCGTCTCGATCAACGACATCCGCCTGTCCCGCGACTGCGTGAAGAAATCCATCAAGTACCTGCGCGAGATCTACCGTCACCGCATTGGCAAGACCAAGGTCATTTCCTTGAATAACCATACTGGCAGGACTTACTGAGGCTAGTGCAGGGACCGCATCGCCTCGATCGCGAGCAAGCTCGCTCCCACAAGGGTTTTGTGTACACAGGCCCACTGTGGGAGCGAGCTTGCTCGCGATAGCGGTCCTGAATCCTGCACCTGAACAACATCCAGAAACAATTGAGCAGCCCAAAGGCTGCTCCATGAACTGTTCCCGTTACGTATACGTCACCCTGCCCTGTGGCGTTTCGCCACGGCAGGGTGCCATCACGCTACTCACCTACACACTTTTTCAAACACACAAACACGAACCAACTTGGCGCACCGATCAATTCGACGCCCTTTCCTGGATCATAATCCACGGCGAAACCACCACCGCCCAAAGCTGCGGATCGCGCTCCAGAAAATCCAGCGCCCGCGTTTCAGACAGCTTGGCGAGCTGGTCGGCGGCCAGCCAGGCGGCGACTTTGGTACCTTCGTCCTGGGCAACGGCCTCGGCGGCGGCGATCAAATCCAGTGCCGGATCGACCCACAATAGGGCACCCTTGGCAAAGAACGGCTCCAGCTCTTTCCAGGTGATGGATGCGGTTTCTCCAAGCAGCTTGGCATAGAGGGTGCTAGGTTCTTGATTCATGGGACCTGTCCGGAAAAGAAATCGGCGCGAATGATAACGTCGGTGGTCTGGCAGAAAAACCCGGTAGCAAATTGCGGTACCGATTGAAAAGCGCAGGAAAGCCAAGGATTGCCGAAACGACCGGACAAGCCCCGCCGCTATTCTGTCTTTTTCTTTCAATTAAGCGACACCCCCAGGTTTTGCCCCCAAGCGCCAGCTTCCCTTGCCAACAATCGGCGCTCTACACTGTACCGGTACAGTTGCCGGGGGCATTTTCCGCGAGGGTATCCAAGATATCTGACCCGGTTCTGCTGCTACGGCGCCAGGACTATAAAAACTACAACAGCATGAGTGGAGCACTATGACTAAGGCTACTAAGCAGATTTCCAAACTGTTTGCCGCTATGGTTCTGGCCGGGGTTGCCAGCCATTCGTTTGCCGCCGACACCATCAAGATCGCCATCGCCGGCCCGAAGACCGGCCCTGTAGCCCAATACGGCGACATGCAGTTCAGTGGCGCGAAAATGGCCATCGAACAGATCAACGCCAAGGGCGGCGTCGACGGCAAGCAGCTCGTCGCCGTCGAATACGATGACGCCTGTGATCCAAAACAAGCGGTCGCGGTCGCGAACAAAGTCGTCAACGACGGCGTCAAGTTCGTGGTCGGCCACCTGTGCTCCAGTTCCACCCAGCCAGCTTCCGACATCTACGAAGACGAAGGCGTGATCATGATCACCCCGGCGGCTACCAGCCCGGACATCACCGCTCGCGGCTACAAGATGATCTTCCGCACCATCGGCCTGGACAGCGCCCAAGGCCCTGCGGCCGGCAACTACATCGCCGACCACGTCAAGCCAAAGGTCGTTGCGGTCTTGCACGACAAGCAGCAGTACGGTGAAGGCATCGCCAGCGCCGTGAAGAAAACCCTCGAAGGCAAAGGCGTGAAAGTGGCCGTCTTCGAAGGCGTGAACGCCGGCGACAAAGACTTCTCCTCGATGATCGCCAAGCTCAAGCAAGCCAACGTCGACTTCGTCTACTACGGCGGCTACCACCCGGAGCTGGGCCTGATCCTGCGTCAATCCCAGGAAAAAGGCCTGAAGGCCAAGTTCATGGGTCCGGAAGGCGTGGGTAACGACTCCATCTCGCAAATCGCCAAGGAGTCCTCCGAAGGCCTGCTGGTGACCCTGCCGAAATCCTTCGACCAGGATCCGGCCAACGTTGCCCTGGCTGACGCGTTCAAGGCCAAGAAAGAAGATCCGAGCGGTCCGTTCGTGTTCCCGTCCTACTCCGCTGTCCAAGTGATTGCCCAGGCCATCACCGCAGCCAAGAGCGAAGACGCAGGCAAAGTGGCTGAAGCCATCCACGCCGGCACGTTCAAGACGCCAACGGGCGACCTGAGCTTCGACGCGAAGGGCGACCTGAAGGACTTCAAGTTCGTGGTCTACGAGTGGCATTTCGGCAAACCTAAAACCGAAGCTTCGCCTCAGTAAGGCCTGGCCTGACTGACTGCCAATAAAGCCCACGGCGTGCCGTGGGCTTTGTTTTAAATGTATTGGGCCGCGCTGGCGTGATCCGCCAGTCTCCCCACCTGAAAATCTCAAAACCGTCATCAGCGGTTCGCTGGCAAACCTCGTGTTCGAAGTGGATGCAGATCCACGGGGCCCGGGCGGGAAAATGACTCCACCAGTGAAATGCGTATCAGGTTTTTAGGAGCGCTGTAATGCCTGACATCTATCACTTCTTCCAACAGCTGGTTAACGGTCTGACCGTTGGCAGCACGTATGCCCTGATCGCCATCGGCTATACGATGGTCTACGGCATCATTGGAATGATCAACTTCGCCCACGGCGAGGTGTACATGATCGGCTCCTACGTGGCGTTTATCGCCATCGCCGGGCTGGCCATGATGGGACTCGACAGTGTCCCGCTGTTGATGACCGCGGCGTTCATCGCGAGCATCGTGGTAACCAGTTCCTATGGCTACAGCATCGAACGGATTGCCTACCGCCCCCTGCGCGGCAGCAACCGTCTGATCCCGCTGATTTCCGCCATCGGTATGTCGATCTTCCTGCAGAACACGGTACTGCTTTCGCAAGACTCCAAGGACAAATCCATTCCCAACCTGATCCCGGGCAACTTTGCCATCGGGCCAGGCGGGGCACATGAAGTGCTGATTTCCTACATGCAAATCGTGGTGTTCGTGGTGACCCTGGTCGCCATGCTCGGCCTCACGCTGTTCATCTCCCGTTCCCGCCTCGGTCGCGCCTGTCGCGCCTGTGCCGAGGACATCAAGATGGCCAACCTGCTGGGCATCAACACCAACAACATCATCGCCCTGACCTTCGTCATTGGTGCGGCCCTGGCGGCCATCGCCGCGGTGCTGTTGAGCATGCAATACGGCGTGATCAACCCCAACGCCGGCTTCCTCGTCGGCCTGAAAGCCTTCACCGCCGCGGTACTGGGCGGCATCGGCAGCATCCCCGGGGCGATGCTCGGCGGGCTGGTGCTGGGCGTGGCGGAAGCCTTTGGCGCCGACATCTTCGGCGACCAGTACAAGGACGTCGTGGCGTTCGGCTTGTTGGTTCTGGTTCTGTTATTCCGGCCGACCGGCATCCTGGGCCGCCCGGAGGTTGAGAAAGTATGACTAGGCATCTCAAATCGGCGCTTTTCAGCGCCCTGCTGGTGTGGGCCGTGGCCTACCCGGTACTGGGTCTTAAACTGACCATCGTCGGCATCAACCTGGAAGTGCACGGCACCAGCCCGGCGATCCTGGCGACCATCGCCGTGTGCTCGCTGCTGATGTTCGTGCGCGTGCTGTTCAGCACGCAGATCAGCGCGGCGTGGAAGTCTTCGCCCGGCCTGCCGGTGATCCCGGCCAAGGCCAGCCACTTCCTGACCCTGCCGTCGACCCAGCGCTGGATCGTGCTGGCCCTGATCGTCGTGGCCCTGGTATGGCCGTTCTTCGGCTCTCGCGGCGCGGTGGACATCGCCACGCTGATCCTGATCTACGTGATGCTGGGCCTGGGCCTGAACATCGTCGTAGGCCTGGCCGGCCTGCTGGACCTGGGTTACGTCGGCTTCTACGCCGTCGGCGCCTACAGCTATGCGCTGCTGTCCCACTACTTCGGCCTGAGCTTCTGGATCTGCCTGCCCATCGCCGGGATGATGGCCGCCACCTTCGGTTTCCTGCTGGGTTTCCCGGTCCTGCGCTTGCGCGGCGACTACCTGGCGATCGTGACCCTGGGCTTTGGCGAGATCATCCGGCTGTTCCTGCGCAACCTGACCGACATCACCGGCGGCCCGAACGGCATCAGCAACATCGAGAAGCCGACGTTCTTCGGCCTGACCTTCGAACGTAAAGCCGCCGAAGGCCTGCAAACCTTCCACGAGTACTTCGGCCTGGAATACAACTCGATCAACAAGGTGATTTTCCTCTACCTGGTTGCCCTGTTGCTGGCCCTGGCCGCGCTGTTCGTCATCAACCGCTTGCTGCGCATGCCGATCGGTCGCGCCTGGGAGGCACTGCGTGAAGACGAAATCGCCTGCCGTGCCCTGGGTCTCAACCCAACCGTGATCAAACTGTCGGCCTTTACCCTCGGCGCTGCGTTCGCCGGTTTTGCCGGCAGCTTCTTCGCCGCTCGCCAAGGCCTGGTGACGCCGGAATCCTTCACCTTCATCGAGTCGGCAATCATCCTCGCCATCGTGGTGCTGGGCGGGATGGGCTCGCAGTTGGGCGTGATCCTGGCGGCGATCGTGATGATCCTGCTGCCGGAAATGATGCGTGAATTCAGCGAGTACCGCATGTTGATGTTCGGCGCCTTGATGGTGCTGATGATGATCTGGCGTCCTCAAGGTCTGCTGCCTATGCAACGCCCCCACATGGAGCTGCGCAAATGAGCCGCGAGATCCTGAAAGTCGAAAACTTGAGCATGCGCTTTGGCGGTTTGCTGGCGGTCAACGGCGTGGCCCTGACCGTGAAAGAGAAGCAAGTGGTTGCCCTGATCGGGCCGAACGGCGCGGGCAAGACCACCGTGTTCAACTGCCTGACCGGCTTCTACCAGCCCACCGGCGGCACCATCCTGCTGGACGGCGAGCCGATCCAGGGCCTGCCCGGCCACCACATCGCCCGCAAGGGTGTGGTGCGCACCTTCCAGAACGTGCGGCTGTTCAAGGACATGACGGCGGTCGAGAACCTGTTGATCGCCCAGCATCGTCACTTGAACACCAACTTCTTTGCCGGCCTGTTCAAGACCCCGGCGTTCCGCAAAAGCGAACGCGAGGCCATGGAGTACGCCGAGTACTGGCTGGACAAGGTCAACCTCACCGAGTTCGCCAACCGTACCGCCGGCACCCTGGCCTACGGTCAGCAACGGCGCCTGGAAATCGCACGCTGCATGATGACCCGTCCGCGGATCCTCATGCTCGACGAACCGGCCGCCGGCCTGAACCCGAAGGAAACCGAAGACCTCAAAGCGCTGATCGGCGTGCTGCGTGAAGAGCACAACGTCACCGTGCTGCTGATCGAGCACGACATGAAGCTGGTCATGAGCATTTCCGACCACATCGTCGTGATCAACCAGGGCACGCCCCTGGCCGACGGTACGCCGGAACAGATCCGCGACAATCCTGAAGTGATCAAAGCCTACCTGGGGGAAGCGTAAATGCTGCAGTTCGAAAACGTTTCCACCTTCTACGGCAAGATCCAGGCCCTGCACAGCGTCAACGTCGAAGTCCGCCAGGGCGAAATCGTCACGCTGATCGGTGCCAACGGTGCCGGCAAATCCACCCTGCTGATGACGCTCTGCGGTTCGCCCCAGGCCCACAGCGGCAGCATCCGCTACATGGGTGAGGAACTGGTGGGCCAGGAATCGGCGCAGATCATGCGCAAGAGCATCGCCGTGGTACCTGAGGGCCGTCGGGTATTTGCCCGGCTGACCGTGGAAGAAAACCTCGCCATGGGCGGATTTTTCACCGACAAGGGCGACTACCAGGAACAAATGGACAAGGTCCTGCACCTTTTCCCACGCCTGAAAGAACGCTTTACCCAGCGCGGCGGCACCATGTCCGGCGGCGAACAGCAAATGCTCGCCATCGGCCGTGCGCTGATGAGCAAACCCAAGCTGCTGCTGCTCGACGAGCCTTCCCTGGGCCTGGCACCGATCATCATCCAGCAGATCTTCGACATCATCGAGCAACTGCGCAAGGATGGCGTGACGGTGTTCCTGGTGGAGCAGAACGCCAACCAGGCACTGAAAATCGCCGACCGGGCGTACGTGCTGGAGAACGGCCGGGTGGTGATGCAAGGCACCGGTGAAGCGCTGCTGACCGACCCGAAAGTGCGCGAGGCGTATCTGGGCGGTTGAGTCCTGTAGCAGTAAAAGAAACGGCCTTCGGGCCGTTTTTTTGCCCGGGCCGCCCTCGCCACAGGGTTACGCGTATCTAAAAAATAATAAGGTCCCGCTGTAACACTTCCCCACCTCCCTTCTCTAGTTCAGCAGACCGGCGCTAACGCCGGTTCATTTCCCTGAAGACTGGAGAATCACCATGACTGCTTCGACCCGTACCCTGTCCGCCGCTGCCTTGGTCCTGGCCCTGGGTTCTGCCCTGAGCATGACTGCCGTCTCGACCGCTCACGCAGCCGACGACACCATGGAAAAATGCTTCGGCGTCGCCCTCAAAGGCAAGAACGACTGCGCCGCCGGCGCCGGCACCACCTGCGCCGGTACCGCAAAAATGGACTATCAGGCCAACGCCTGGAAATCGGTCCCGAAAGGCACTTGCACCACCATGGAAAGCAAAACCTCCCCCACCGGTTTCGGCCAGCTCGAAGCATTCAAAGCCAAGTCCTGATCGCATCCGCCTGAGGCCCGCCACCATGTTGAACACCCCGTCCCTCGCCACCGATAGCCGGCTGCCGCCAAGGGCAGGGCTGGGGCTCAAGAGTGCGCATTTTCGTGAGGTGCTCCAGACCCGACCGGATCTGGGCTTTTTCGAGGTGCACGCGGAAAACTACATGGTGGCTGGCGGGCCGCTTCATCACTTCCTGGGGCTGATACGCGAACAGTACCCGCTGTCGCTGCACGGCGTCGGCCTGTCGATCGGTGGGGAGGGGCCGCTGGATGTCGCGCATGTGCAGCGCCTGGCTGCCTTGATCGAACGCTATCAGCCCCAATCCTTTTCCGAACACCTGGCCTGGTCCAGCCACGGCCCGGTGTTCCTCAATGACTTGCTCCCCCTGGCCTATGACGCAGCAACCCTCGACCGGGTCTGCGAACACGTCGACCAGGTGCAGTCCAGCCTCAAGCGCACGCTGTTACTGGAAAACCCGGCCACCTACCTGGCCTTTGCAACCTCGACCTTCGACGAGCCACAGTTCATGAGCGAAGTGATCCGTCGCACCGGCTGCGGCCTGCTGCTGGATGTGAACAACGTCTACGTTTCGTGCGTCAACCACTGCCGCGATCCATTGGCCTACCTCGACGCCCTGCCTCTGCAAGCGACCGGCGAAATTCACCTGGCCGGCTTTGCCGAAGATTCCGACAGCCTCGGCGAGCGCCTGTTGATAGACGATCACGGCGCCCCCGTCGACCATGCGGTCTGGCAATTGTATCTCCAGGCTCTGGCGCGGACCGGGCCGGTCGCCACCTTGATCGAACGCGACAACCACGTTCCTGCATGGGAGGTGCTGCTGGCCGAAGCACGCCAGGCCGATCAACTGTTGAGCGCCGCTGGAGTCCGGCCATGAGCAACCAGCACGCATTTGCCGTCGCCCTGCTCGACCCGCGCAAGGCGTGTCCGCCCGGCCTGGTCAGCGACAATGGGGCGGCCCCGGAAAGCCGTTTCGCGGTGTACCGCAACAACGTGCTCAGCTCATTGATCAATGCCCTGGCCGACAACTATCCGGTGGTGGCGCAACTGGTGGGCGAGGCATTCTTCCGGGCCATGGCCGGAGTCTATGTCCAATCGACGCCGCCGCGCAGCCCGGTGATGAACGACTACGGGGGCGACTTTGCCGAGTTCGTCGAGCACTTTGAACCCGCCGCCAGCGTGCCTTACCTGGCGGACGTCGCTCGGCTGGAGCGACTGCATGTGCAAGCCTGGCATGCCGCCGACGCCGAGCCCATGGCGCAAGAACGAATCGTGGCGGCGCTGTCGTCGCCCACGCTGGCGGGGCACCTGAGGATCGGGCTTCACCCGTCACTGCGGCTGCTGCAATCCCCCTACGCCGTGGTGACGATCTGGGC
This sequence comes from Pseudomonas sp. R151218B TE3479, assembly GCF_053629195.1. Taxonomy (NCBI): domain Bacteria; kingdom Pseudomonadati; phylum Pseudomonadota; class Gammaproteobacteria; order Pseudomonadales; family Pseudomonadaceae; genus Pseudomonas; species Pseudomonas sp. R151218B TE3479. The sequence continues at coordinate 2,393,754 of NZ_JBRJHV010000001.1, read as the reverse complement.
CGCCCATCAGCACCAGGCACCCGTACCGTTCGAAACGTTTCCCGCGCAAAACGCCTTGGTGCTGCGCAACGGCCTGGACGTGGAGGTGTTTGCGATCAGTCGCGCTGCCCATGGGTTCATCGCAGCTCTGCAACAAGGGTTTTCCCTGAAGGCTGCCATCGAGGCCTCAATCGATCTTGACCTGGAACACACCCTGGCGGGGCTCATCCGCCACCAGGCCATCACCCATCTCCTAGCCGAACAGGTATCCCCATGAACGCCCTGATTGCCGGTTTCATTCAATGGCTGGAGAAAATCCCCCACAGCCTGATTGCCTTCGTCGCACGCTTCTCGATTGCCGCGGTGTTCTGGAAATCCGGCCAGACCAAAATCGAAGGACTGGCCATCGACCTGTTCGACGGCACCTTCCAGATCGGCCTGCCGCGGCTGGCGGACTCGACCATTCCACTGTTCAAAAGCGAATACGCCCTGCCGCTGCTGTCACCGGAACTGGCCGCGCACCTGGCGGCCTCTGCCGAGCATGTATTCCCGGTACTGCTTCTGTTTGGCCTGGCGACACGCTTTTCAGCGCTGGCCTTGCTGGGCATGACCGTGACCATCCAGGTGTTCGTCTACCCGGACGCCTACCCGACCCATGGCACCTGGGCGGCGGTCTTGCTCTACCTGATGGCCCGTGGACCTGGGGTGTTGTCGATCGATCACCTGATCGCCAAGCGTTACGCCCACGACTGAACACAGATCCCCTCACAGATCCTCTGTGGGAGCGAGCTTGCTCGCGATAGCGGTGGGTCAGCTTGCACAAATACCGGATGTACCACCGCCTTCGCGAGCAAGCCCGCTCCCACAAGGCGTAACAATGACCGGGTTATCGCTGTAGCCGATCCAACGCCTCGCCGCTGCGCTTGAACCAGTCGATCAAGTAGTCGGCCAGCACCTGGGTGCGCTTGGGCAGGCCGCCCTGGTACGGGTGCACCAGGTACATCGGCATGCGCCGGGTCTGGTAGTCGCGCAGCAGCCAATGCAGGCGTCCGTCAGCCAACTCTTCATGCAGCAGGTACGACGGCAGCCGGGCGATTCCGGCACCGGCCAGGGCGGCTTTTTTCAGCAGGCTGTAGTGATTGCTGGCGAACGGCCCCGACACTCGGACCCGCAACAGTTCGTGTTGTTGATGGTAAAGCCATTCTTCCCGGCCGCTGTAGTGGCTGTTGAGCAAACAGCGGTGCTCGGCCAGGGCCTGGGGCGTCTCAGGCTCGCCATAGTGTTCAAGGTAGGCCGGGCTGGCGCAGGTCATTTCGTGCCACGCCAACAACGGCCGGGCCACCAGCCGTTCATCGATGGCGGCGTCGGAACGGATCGCCAGGTCGAAACCATCGCGGCTCAAGTCACGGTAGCCGTTGTTGAGCTCCAGTTCGATCTGCACGTTGGGATACGTGCGAGCGAACTCCATCAGCAAGCCCTCGAAGAAGGTTTCACCCAACGAAACCGGAACCGTCATACGCACCGGCCCGGAAATGTCATCCTTCAACCGAGCCAATGCCTGACGCGCCCTTTCCACCTGCACCAACAGCGCCTGGGCCTGAGGCAACAACGCCGCCCCGGCCGCCGTGAGGCTCAAGCGCCGTGTAGTGCGTTGCAGCAACACCACCGAAAACCGGCTCTCCAACAGGCTGATGCGCTTGGACAACTGGCCCTTGCTGCACCCCAATTGCTGGGCCGCCAAGGTAAAACTACCGGCCTCCATCAACACGGCAAACGCCGCCAGGTCATCCATTTCGCTCATCGGACTGTTTCCAAATGAAAACCAAAGGTTGCCTATTAGCACGATTATCAGTGGAAAGAACCCCTCTAGACTGAAAACTCGTTCAACCCACTAAGGAACAGCTCATGAAAATCCTGTTGATCGGCGCCAACGGCACCATCGGTTCGGCCATTGCTAAAGAACTGTCGTCCCGCCACGAAATCGTTCGGATCGGCCGCCACAGTGGTGAATTGCAGGTGGATATCAGCGACAGCGCCTCGATTCGCGCCCTGTTCGAGAAGGCTGGCCGTTTTGACGCCCTGGTCTGCGCCGCCGGTAACGTCACCTTTGCGCCCCTGGCCGACATGACCGAAGACAGCTTTGCCCTGGGCTTGAAAGACAAGCTGATGGGCCAGGTCAACCTGCTGCTGATCGGACGCGAATTCGCCAATGACGGCGCCTCCTTCACCTTCACCACCGGCGTGCTCAGCCACGACCCGATCAAGAGCGGTGCTTCGGCGGCCCTGGTCAACGGCGCCCTGGACAGTTTCGTGCGCGCCGCGGCAATCGAGTTGCCACGGGGCATGCGGGTCAACTCGGTGAGCCCGAACGTGCTGCTGGAAGCCATGGACAAATACGCGCCCTATTTCCGCGGCTTCAAACCCGTCCCCGCAGTGGATGTAGCATTGGCCTACGCCAAGAGCGTCGAAGGTATGCAAACCGGTCAGACCTTTCACGTGGGCTAACACCCCTTGTGGTGCAGGATCAGTCTGAGTAACGTGGCGGCACTTGTCTGGAGACCCAATGATGCGTGCCGCCCGCTCCCTGCTGTTTGTCGCCCTCCTGCCGCTGTTCACCGGCTGCCAATTGCTCGACACCCCACGTCAGAGCGCCTCCCACGCCGGCCAGACACGCCTGCAGGGCGAACTCACGGCGGCCGATGGCAAACTGGTGTTCCAGCCGTGCCAGGAACAGCGCCGCTACATCGTCAACGACAGCGGTGGCACCAGTGTGCTGCAACAGGCCGCCAGCCTGGCCGACGACCAGGGCAAGCTGTTTGCCGATGTACGTGGCCGTATCGTTTCCAGCGCAGCGGCCGGCACCGACAGTCAGTTGGACGTTGAACAGCTGTATCGCCTGGAACGCTCGGGAACGGCTTGCGAAGACGTCGACTTCAAACGGGTGATCCTGCGCGCCGCGGGACACAGCCCGGAATGGACGCTCAAGGCCAGTGGCAAGGGCCTGGTGCTGGACCGTGAAGGCCAGCCGCCGCTGGCGGTGCCTTACGTCGAGGAACAATTGGGCGATGGCCGCTTCAACTTGGGCACCGAGGCCAACGGCCAGAAAGTCGAGCTGTGGGTCACACCTGCCCGTTGCGTCGACAGCGTCAGCGACAGCGTGCAACACATGAGCGCCGAGCTACGGGTCAATGGCCAGGTCCAACGCGGCTGCGCCTACTTCGGTGGCGCGCGCGACGACTGATTCACAGCTTTTGGCTTATAATCGCCGGTTCACGCCCTGGTGCAGTTGTGCATCCCGCGAACCGGACCCCGCCATGTTACGAATCACCGAACTCAAGCTGCCAATCGATCACCCCGAAGAAGACCTGCGCCCTGCCATCGTGCAGCGCCTGGGCATCGCCAGCGATGACCTGCTCGACTTCACCCTGTTCAAGCGCAGCTACGATGCGCGCAAGAAATCCTCCGAACTGTGCTTTATCTACACCATCGACCTGACGGTGCGCGATGAAGCCAGCCTGCTGCGCAAGTTCGCCGATGACCGTAACGTCAACGAAGCGCCGGATATCAGCTACAAAGTGGTGGGCCAGGCACCGGCCGACTTGAGCGAGCGGCCGATCGTGGTCGGCTTCGGCCCGTGCGGGATTTTCGCCGCCCTGTTGCTGGCACAGATGGGTTTCAAGCCGATCATTCTCGAACGTGGCCCCGAAGTGCGCCAGCGCACCAAGGACACCTGGGGCCTGTGGCGCAAAAGTGTGCTCAACCCCGAGTCCAATGTGCAGTTCGGTGAAGGCGGCGCAGGGACGTTTTCCGACGGCAAGCTCTACAGCCAGATCAAGGATCCGAAATTCCTTGGCCGCAAGGTCCTGCACGAATTCGTCAAGGCCGGGGCGCCGGAAGAAATCCTCTACGTCAGCAAGCCGCACATCGGCACGTTCCGCCTGACAGGCGTGGTGGAAACCATGCGTGAGCAGATTCGCGCCCTGGGCGGCGAAGTACGCTTCCAGCAGCGGGTCACCGATGTGCTGATCGAGGACGGCCAACTGGTCGGCGTCGAATTGGCCGGCGGTGAACGCATTCATTCGAAACACGTGATCCTGGCCCTTGGCCACAGCGCCCGGGACACGTTCCGTATGCTCCACAGCCGTGGCGTGTATATGGAAGCCAAGCCGTTCTCGGTGGGTTTCCGCATCGAACACCCGCAATCGCTGATCGACAGCGCGCGCCTGGGCAAGTACGCCGGCCATCCGAAACTTGGCGCCGCCGACTACAAACTGGTGCACCACGCCAAGAATGGTCGCTCGGTGTACAGCTTCTGCATGTGCCCGGGCGGCACCGTGGTAGCGGCGACGTCCGAGCCGAACCGCGTCGTCACCAACGGCATGAGCCAGTATTCGCGTAATGAGCGCAACGCCAACTCTGGCATCGTCGTCGGCATCACCCCGGAAGTGGATTATCCGGGTGGCCCGCTGGCCGGTATCGAGTTGCAGGAACGCCTGGAATCCCACGCGTTCGTGCTCGGCGGCAGCAACTACGAGGCCCCGGCGCAACTAGTGGGCGATTTCATCGCCGGCAAGCCGTCTACGGCACTGGGCAGCGTCGAACCTTCCTACAAGCCTGGGGTGTCCCTGGGTGATCTGGCCCTGGCCTTGCCGGACTTCGCCATCGAAGCCATCCGCGAAGCCTTGCCGGCGTTCGAGAAACAGATTCGCGGCTACTCGCTGCACGACGCCGTGCTGACCGGCATCGAAACCCGCACCTCGTCGCCCCTGCGCATCACCCGCAACGAATCGCTGCAGAGCCTGAACGTCAAGGGCCTGTTCCCGGCGGGTGAAGGCGCCGGTTATGCGGGCGGGATTCTGTCAGCGGGGGTGGACGGGATCCGGATTGCCGAGGCGGTGGCGCGGGATATCCTTGGCCTCGAGGCCTGAGGGGACACAGCTGTTCACTCAAGGCAGCCACAGGCCCAAGTAAACAGCTTTACCCTGTGGGAGCGAGCTTGCTCGCGATGGCGGCCTGGCATTCAACACAGATGTTGACTGATCCACCGCTATCGCGAGCAAGCTCGCTCCCACAGGGGATCTCAGGGTTCAAGATTCAGATATTGGCCCGCAACACACTCTCTGGCAGTGCCTCGCCCCGCTCCACACTCGCCGCCACGATGTCCATCAGCCCGCTCAGCTCATAGCCTTGGGCCTTGAGCCAGGCCGGATCGTAATAGGTCGTGGCATAGCGCTCGCCGCCGTCACACAAGATCGCCACGATCGACCCCGACTCCCCCGCATCTACCATCTGCCGGGCCGCCATGAGCGCGCCGATCAGGTTGGTGCCGCTGGACCCGCCGACCCGTCGTCCCAGGCGCTCGGCCAGATAATGCATGGCCGCCAGCGATAAAGCGTCCGGCACCTTGACCATCGCATCGATGACTTTCGGCAGGAACGACGCTTCGACTCGCGGCCGGCCGATACCCTCGATGCGTGAACCGCAATCCAGGCGCAGGCTGGCGTCGCCAGTGCGGTAGTAATCGAAGAACACCGAACGCTCGGCGTCGGCACACAGCACGCGGGTGCCGTGCTGGCGGTAACGGACATAGCGTCCCAGGGTGGCCGTGGTACCGCCGGTGCCGGGGCTGGAGATCAGCCATGAGGGCTCCGGATGCCGCTCGAAGCGCATCTGCTGGAAGATCGATTCGGCAATGTTGTTATTGGCCCGCCAGTCCGTGGCCCGCTCGGCATAGGTGAATTGGTCGATGAAATGCCCGTCATGCTCGCGGGCCAGGCGCTCGGATTCGGCGTAGATCTGCGTAGGATCAGCCACCAGGTGGCTTTGGCCGCCATAGAAAGCGATCTGTGCGATTTTTTCTCTGGAGGTGGTCGCCGGCATCACCGCAATGAACGGCAGGCCCAGCAACCTGGCGAAGTAAGCCTCGGAAATCGCCGTCGAGCCGCTGGAGGCCTCGATCACCGGCGCACCGGGCTTGAGCCAGCCATTACACAATGCATAGAGAAACAGCGAGCGGGCCAACCGATGCTTGAGGCTGCCGGTGGGATGACTGGACTCATCCTTGAAGTACAGCTCAATGCCCGGCAGGCCAGGCAGCGGCAGCGGAATCAGGTGGGTATCGGCGCTGCGCTGGAAGTCTGCTTCGATGATGCGGATCGCTTCACGGGCCCACTGGCGGTGGTCGTTCATGGTGTGTTTGCTCACTGATCGTGTTCGGCGTGGGGAGATCACGCGACCGTGCAGCCACGGCTGGAGTTCGGAAAAACCAGACGCCAGCTTAGGAAAAAACCGACATCACGCACAGGTACAGCTAAGGTCCAATATGACCCGTAACTGCCGACTACGCGGCGTAGGCCTTGTAACGACATATAACAAAAAAGAATATAACTTTTGTTTTAACAACTAACAGTACGGGTTAGGGTGTGCCATCTTTTTGATTCGATACATGGAGAGCGATCGTGGCTCTACGCAATTCTCTGACACGTTTTTTCCAACTGGAGGCTGCCAGCGGCCTGCTGCTGATCGCCGCCGCCGTACTGGCCCTGGTCATCAACAATTCACCGCTGTCCTGGTTGTATAACGGCCTGCTGGATACCCCGGTGGTCGCCCAGGTGGGCGCTCTGAAGATCGCCAAACCCCTGCTGCTGTGGATCAACGACGGCCTGATGGCGATGTTCTTCCTGCTCATCGGTCTCGAAGTCAAACGTGAAGTACTCGACGGGCAACTATCAAAGCCGTCGCAAATCGTCTTGCCGGGCGCGGCGGCGATTGGCGGCATGGTGGTGCCGGCGCTGATCTACTGGTTTCTCAACCGCGACAACCCGGCCGCCCTCGCCGGCTGGGCGATTCCGACGGCCACCGACATCGCGTTCGCCCTCGGCGTGCTGGCCTTGCTCGGCAAGCGGGTGCCGGTGTCGCTCAAACTGTTCCTGATGACCCTGGCGATCATCGATGACCTGGGCGCCATTATCATCATCGCCATCTTCTATTCCGGCGCCCTGTCGACCGTGTCGCTCATGCTGGCAGCCGCCTGCATCGCCACGCTGGTGGCGATGAACCGGATGGGCGTAGTCAAGCTCGGGCCCTACATGGTGGTGGGCCTGATCCTCTGGGTCTGCGTGCTCAAGAGCGGTGTCCATGCCACGTTGGCGGGGGTAACCCTGGCGTTCTGCATCCCGCTGCGCACGAAAAACGCCGAGACTTCGCCGCTGCTCACCTTGGAACATGCCCTGCATCCCTGGGTGGCCTATGGCATCCTGCCGCTGTTCGCCTTCGCCAACGCCGGCCTCTCCCTGAGCGGCGTCACCGTCGAGAGCTTCACCCATCACGTGCCGATGGGCATCGCCATCGGCCTGTTGCTGGGCAAGACCGTCGGCGTCTTCGGCCTGACCTGGCTGGCCGTGAAAATCGGCATCGCCAGCCTGCCCGCCGGCGCCAATTGGGGCCAGGTCCTGGGCGTGGCAATCCTGTGCGGGATTGGTTTCACCATGAGCCTGTTCGTTGGTTCCCTGGCGTTCGAGCCTGGCGTAAGTGACTACGCGGGCATGGACCGGATGGGGATCCTCACCGGCTCGATCCTGGCGGCGTTGCTCGGTTATGCGGTGACGGCGGCGGCCAGTCGCAAGCAGCCTGCATTGCCTGGCTGATCCTTGCTTCTGCGTTAGCGTCTTGAGAGCCATGGGAGGTTAAGGAATGGTGTATATATCCGTTTCTGCGGTAACGGCGGCTGGCGGTTCCGCTCTTACAGCGGCTCACTTTTGAAAAGCCTGCGCGGCCCGGCGAAAAGTAACCAAAACGCTTTATGCCCCACCACTCGGCACCTCGCCTAGGCTCGGTGTGCCTGAACGCAGGCATTGCTCCGGGGGCCGCCGCGAAGGGCCATCCATGGCCCAGCGCGGCGATCCCGGCATCCATGCCGGGATGCCCACTCCACAATGCCTGCGTTCGGCCAGCGTGGTTAACGGGGCGCCGAGATCAACGTCCACCACGAGGCGGCCTAACAGCCGACCTGGTTTTTGATGGGACCGCGTTTTTCCTGTGGGAGCGAGCTTGCTCGCGATGAGGCCAGCAGCCCAACATCCATGTAACTGACCCACCGTCATCGCGAGCAGGCTCGCTCCCACATTGGATCTTTCGCGGCGCCCTATTCATGTGCACCCGGAGTCCCTCTGTGGGAGCGGGCTTGCTCGCGAAGAGGCCGGTACATCCAACATCACCGCAAACTGACACACCGCCTTCGCGAGCAAGCCCGCTCCCACAGGAGAGACGCCCACCCAGAACCAGGTCGGCTACTAGGCCGCCTCGGTTCTGTTTTTGATCTGGGGCGCCCCGTTAACCACGATGGCTGAACGAAGGCCTTGCGCAGTGGGCCCACGGAGCAAGGCCTTCGTTCAGGCATGCCGAGCCTAGGCGAGGCACCGAGTGGTGGGGCAAGAGCGTTTTGGTTACTTTCGCCGGGCCGCGCAGGCTTTTCAAAAGTGACCCGCTGTAAGAGCGGAACCATAAGCCGCCGTTACGCAAAAAACGGATATACATCCGTCACCCGAAACGAAGCCATAAAAAACGGCGCTTTCCATTCCCGGAATAAGCGCCGTTTTCACTTACCGACTCAAGCTTAGTGCGATACGCGACTCGTACCATCCACAGTAGAAATACGAACCCGCTCACCCACACGGAACACTTCGTTTTCCTGAACCTGCTGCACATAGGCACGCATGCTGCCGTCATCTTCACGAACGGTAATTTCCACACCCTGGGTACGCGTCAGGCCTTCTTCAGTAGCGGAACCAATCAGGCCACCCGCCACGGCGCCGATCACGGCAGCGACGATGCTGCCACGGCCACCACCGATGGCGCTGCCGCCTACACCACCGACCACTGCACCGGCCGCACCGCCGATAGGGGTCTTGGTGCCTTCGATCTTGACCGGACGCAAGGCTTCGATCGTGCCCATGCGAATCGTCTGCACGCGACGCGCTTCGTCACGGGAGTAGGAGTCACCGGTCAGGCTCGACTGACAGCCAGTGAGCAACATCGCCATCGTGGAAAAGGAAGCAACCAGCAAAACAGACTTACGCATAGCATCAAACTCCAAAAGACAGGGATTCATTAAACTCCGCAGCTTGACGCCTGTCACGGCCTCGCCGGGATAAAATTGTTTTCATTCAGGTGGGATACAGGCGCGCCCGAAAAATTCACCAAACAGTAGCGCCAATTTCCGAAACCTGCGTCATCAACCCTGGAATTTTTCATGGATTATTTCATTATCGTCGCCACCACCGTGGCCGGTTTGTACTTCCACTGGTGGCTGTACGTGCGGATCAAACGCTGGATGGATCGCGATCTGGCGCTTTCACTGGCGGGGCCGGATGGGCAAAAGAAAACCTACATGTTGCAACAATTGGCCCGCGCCCAGGCACAAGGCATCAAGCGCCGTGACCTGCCGCTGTGGCTCCAGACCGCCGCGGCAGGTTATCCCGATGCTAAGGCGCCAGACGCTCGCGAGTCCACTGCGCCCCTTGCAGGCGATAGTTGAGGCGATCGTGCAGGCGGCTCGGGCGGCCCTGCCAGAATTCGATGCGCTCGGGCAGTAAACGATAACCGCCCCAATGCTCCGGGCAGTGGGGTTGGCTGTCACTGAAGCGCTGTTCGGTGGCCTTGAGCAGGTCTTCCAGTTCGCCGCGCCCGGCAATCACGCGGCTCTGGGGTGACGCCCAGGCGCCCAAGCGGCTGCCCAGCGGACGGACTTGGTAGTAGGCGTCCGATTCCTGCGCCGTGACCTTCACCACTTTGCCCTCGATGCGCACCTGGCGCTCAAGGGTCGGCCAGAAAAACGTCATGGCGGCAAACGGATTCGCGGCCAGTTGCTGGCCCTTGGCGCTGTCGTAGTTGGTGAAGAACGTGAAACCCTGGGCATCCAGGCCCTTGAGCAGCAGGATCCGGCAGTGCGGACGTCCCTGCTCATCCACCGTGGCCAGCGTCATGGCGTTGGCCTCCACCGGGGCCTGCTCGGTTTTCACCGCGTCGGCGAACCATTGGTGGAACAGTGCAAACGGCTCGGCCGGGGCTTGTGCCTCGGTCAAGCCGTCGCGGGTGTAGTCGCGGCGCATATCAGCCAGCGCTTGGGTCATGGCGCATTCCTTGTGTTAGCCCATCACTGCTTGGGGGTATCGGTGGCCGCGACTTTCTTGGTGTCGGTAGCGGCTTTGGCCGGTTGAGGCTTCTTCGCTGGGGTAGCGGGCTTGGCCGCGGCCTTCTTTGCAGGCGCCTTGGTCGCGGCCTTTTTGGCCGGTGCTTTCTTGGCCGAGGCTTTGCTGGTCGAGGCCACCGCTTTTTTAGCCGCAGGCGCAGGCGCCGGCGCAGCTGGCTTCACATCCTGGGCGGCAACCATCGTCACTGGGGCCGGGGCTGGCATGTTGTATTTGCTCAGCAGCGCGACCATGGTGTTGGCCGGCGTGACCAGCAATTCCACACGACGGTTCAAGGCGCGGCCCTCAACGCTGTCGTTGGCCGCACGTGGCGCCACTGCGCCCATGCCGCGCAGCATCAGGCGATCACGTTGCAGGCCGCTGAGGCGGAAAATCGCCGCCACGGACTGAGCACGCTCCTGGCTGAGCTTGAGGTTGGCCGGTGCGGCGCCCGAGGTGTCGGCGTGACCAAGGATCAGCACGGCAGTCTTCGGGTCGGCTTCAAGGATCTTCGCCACGCGGGTGAACGGGCCGAGAGTCACGGGCAGCAGCATGGCCGGACGGTCCGGGTTGAAAGAGCCATCCACGGGCGCGGTGACCACCAGCACGTCGTCGCGGCGCTCAAGTTCGAGCTTGCTGTCCTGGATCGCCGTGCGCAGCTTCGGCTCGTAATCGTCGAGCCAGGCCTGGGTGACTTTAGGATCGGGCATCGGCACCGCCTTGGCGGTTTCCTGATCCTTGCCACCGAACGGCCACCACCACTTGCCGTTGCTTTCAGCTTCGGCCTTGGCAACAGCTGTCGGCGCCTTGGCCTCAGGCTTGGCTTGGGCTTCTGCCTTTGCTTCGACTTTTCTGGCGGCGTCTGCGGCGGTTTCCTCGGAAGAGAACGGCCACCACCAGTGGCTGGCGCCCTCGGCCTTGGCTTGCGGTGCGACAGCGGCAGGCTTCAGGGGCGCCGCTGGCGCCGTTTCCTTGGCCGCCACCTTGTCGGAAGAGCCGAACGGCCACCAGCCGCTGCTGCCTTCGGCATCATTTTGTGGGGTTTGTGCGCAACCAGTGATAGCGAAGCACAGCGCCAGAGCGAGGGTTTTATTCGATGACATTGGATATCCACAAAATGATCTAAATGAAAAAAAAGGCCATGTTTTGGCCGCATAAACAGACGCTTTGAAACTGGAAAGGACACGAGGTTCCTGTGTCCATGGCCTTCAATGGCGCTTTATAGACAAGTGGCAAGCACCCGCGCAAGATTTTGTGCGCGCGGATCCATCAACACGTAAGGCCCGAGCGTATTGGTCACGAAACCGAACGCTACATCATGTTCGGGATCGGCAAATCCGATGGAGCCCCCGGCCCCCGGATGGCCGAACGCCCGTGGGCCGAGGCCAAAGGTCGCGTTCGGTACATCCGGCTGGTCGAGCATGCAACCCAGGCCAAAACGGGTCTGGGTCAATAAAGTCTTGTCCTCGCCAAAGCTGTGCTGGCGAGTCAGTTCGTCGAGCATTTCACCTTCCAGCAGGTTGCCGTCCAGCAGACCCGCATAGAAGCCCGCCAGGCTGCGGGCATTGCCGTGGCCGTTGGCCGCCGGTTGTTGCATGCGCCGCCATTCCGGCTTGTTGGTGCTGGTCATGATCGACGGTGGGTTGGTAAAGGCCCGGGTAGTCATGGCCGTGGGCTCACGCATCGTCACCTGCAGCAGGCGCTGGGCCGCTGCATCGCCAGCGTTGCCTTTGCCACGGGCGATGTGGGCCACGCGATGGAACTCGTCGTCGGCCAGGCCAACGTGGAAATCCAGGCTCAATGGCTTGGCGACCCGGGCGACGATGGACTCTCCCGGACCACGACCGTCGGCCCTGCGCAGCAACTCGCCCACCAGCCAACCATAGGTGATCGCGGCGTAGCCATGGCCTTCGCCAGGCGTCCACCAAGGCGTTTCGGCAGCCAGGGCATCGACCATGGCTTGCCAGTCATAAAGCGCTTCGGGCGGCAGCAGTTCATGCAGCGCCGGCAGCCCAGCCTGGTGGCAGAGCAGTTGGCGCAGGGTGATGGATTGCTTGCCGGCCGCAGCAAACTCTGGCCAGTAGCGGGCTACCGGGGCGTCCAACTGCAACTTGCCTTCGGCCACCAGTTGCAGGGCGGTAACGGCGGTGAATGTCTTGGTGCAGGAAAACAGATTGGCGATGGTGTCGCTGTGCCAGGCTTCATGGCCATCCTTGTCGGCGGTACCGGCCCACAGGTCGATCACCGTGCGGCCACCCACCTGGATGCACAACGCCGCGCCGCGCTCCTGGGGATCATCGAACAGCGCTGCGAACGCTTCACGCACCGCCTCGAACTGAAGTTCATAATGGCCTTGAATCTGCACCCGCAACTCCCTTGAAACAAAGACTTTTTAGAGTGGCTCGCATTGTTTCAGCCATTGGCGTTTTTGGGAACCGCCATGGGACGGCTGGTTAACCCGAAACCGGCCTCTGTGGCGAGGGAGCTTGCTCCCGCTGGGGTCTGTAGGAGCTGCCGAAGGCTGCGATCTTTTGATCTTTCGCTCGATACTCAAGTGTCTGGGGAAAGATCGCAGCCTCGTTGCACTCGACAGCTCCTACACAGCTCCTACAACGCAGCCCAGCGGGAGCAAGCTCCCTCGCCACGACAAGCGTTCATCGCCAGGCCGGCTCCGTCAGGAAATCTCCCGCCGAAACGGCGGCAATGCATTGAGGATTGCCTTGCCATAGCGCTGGGTTACCAGCCGTCGGTCAAGCAAGGTGATGGTGCCCCGGTCTTCTTCAGTACGTAGCAAGCGGCCACACGCCTGGACCAGCTTCAGCGAAGCGTCCGGCACGGAGATTTCCATGAACGGGTTGCCACCGCGGGCCTCGATCCACTCGGCCAGCGCCGCCTCCACGGGGTCGTCGGGAACCGAGAAAGGGATCTTGGCAATCACCACGTGCTCGCAATAGGCACCGGGCAAGTCCACGCCTTCGGCGAAGCTCGCCAGGCCGAACAGCACGCTGGAGTCCCCACCGTCGACCCGTGCCTTGTGCTTGTTCAGGGTTTCCTGCTTCGACAGGTTGCCCTGGATGAACACCTGCTTGCGCCAGTCACGATCAAGACCATCGAACACGTCCTGCATCTGTTTGCGCGAGGAAAACAGCACCAGCGTGCCCCGTGAGCCTTCCACCAGTTCCGGCAGATCGCGGATGATTGCCGCGGTGTGAGCTGCGGCATCCCGTGGGTCGGCCTTGAGGTCGGGCACCCGCAGCACGCCGGCGTCGGCGTGATGGAAGGGGCTCGGGACCACGGCGGTCACGGCTTTCTTGGGCAGGCCTGCGCGCATGCGGAAGCGGTCGAACGTGCCCAGGGCGGTCAGCGTGGCGGACGTCACCAGCGCGCCATAGGCCACGTTCCACAGGTTGCGCCGCAGCATTTCCGCCGCCAGGATCGGGCTGGCATTGACCTCGATGTCGAATAGCGAACCGCTTTCGGCCAGGGTCAGCCAGCGTGCCATCGGCGGGTTGTCCTCCGGGTCTTCGGCAGTGAATGCCGTCCACAGCTCCCAGTTGCCCTGGGATCGGGACAACAGGCTGCCGAACAGCGGGTACCACTCCTCGGCCTGGTTGCTGGCGATACCGATGTTGACCTCGCCGTCCATGCCTTCCTTGAGCAGGTCGGTCAGGCGCGTGAACAGGTCGGTCAGGCGCGCAAAACCTTTCTTGAGCTCGATGCCCATTTCGCGCATGTGTTCAGGAATCACTCCGCCGACGAAGCGATGGCGTGGCCGCTCCCGGCCCTCGACGTCTTCGCCGGGCTTGAAATCGGCCACTTGCTCGCACGCGGTGAACATGAACTGCTGGTTCGTCTTGATTTCCCGCGCCAGTTCCGGCACCTGTTCGATGAACTTGCCCAGGTCACCCGGCAACGGATGCTGGGCCAGCAGCTTGGTGAGGTTCTTGGCGGTGGTTTCCAGCCAGTCGGCGGTGGAACGCAGTCGGGTGTAATGGGCGAAATGGCCGATGGCCTTGTCCGGCAGGTGATGGCCTTCGTCGAACACGTAGATCGTGTCGCGCGGGTCCGGCAGCACCGCACCGCCGCCCAGGGCCAAGTCGGCCAGGACCATGTCGTGGTTGGTGACGATGACATCGACCTTGCCCATGCCTTCGCGAGCCTTGTAGAAGGCGCACTGGCCGAAGTTCGGGCAATGGCGGTTGGTGCACTGGCTATGGTCGGTCGTCAGGCGGGACCAGTCGGCATCTTCCAGGGCCGTGGACCAGCTGTCGCGGTCGCCGTCCCATTTATTGCCGGCCAGCTTCTCGATCATGCTGGTGAACAGCTTCTGGCTGGCTTCATCCACCTCGATCTTGAAGCCTTCTTCTTCGAACAACTGGGCCGTGGCGGTCTGCGCGTGGCCTTCCTGGAGCAACATGTCGAGCTTGGACAGGCACATGTAACGCCCGCGGCCCTTGGCCAGTGCGAACGTGAAGTTCAGCCCACTGTTGCGCATCAGGTCGGGCAGGTCCTTGTAGACGATCTGCTCCTGCAGGGCGACGGTGGCCGTGGCGATCACCAGGCGCTTGCCGGCGGCCTTGGCGGTGGGAATCGCCGCCAGGCTGTAGGCCACGGTCTTGCCAGTACCGGTGCCGGCCTCCACCGCCACGACGGCAGGCTCGCCGCTGCGCCGGCCTTCGTCGTCGGTGTCGATGTCACCCAGGACTTTTGCCACTTCGGCAATCATCAGGCGCTGGCCATATCGCGGCTTGAGGCTCTTGGCTTCGAGAAAACGCGAATAGGCGCCCTGGATCGTGGTTTTGAGTTCGGTGCTGATCATGAATGGTCGGGCGCAAAAAACGCTGGATAAATTTTCAGTGGTTCGGATCGGCGGCTATCATACCCCGCTAATGAATCCTGCGCAGAACGGAGTAACCCAATGACACCCTTTGCCCTCGTCTACACCCTGCATTTACTGGCGGCCCTGGTCTGGGTCGGCGGCATGTTCTTCGCCTGGATGATCCTGCGCCCCGCCGCAATGACGGCGCTTGAGGGCCCTGCCCGGCTCAAGTTGTGGGTAGAAGTGTTTCAGCGTTTTTTCGTCTGGGTCTGGATCGCGGTCGTACTTTTGCCGATCAGCGGCGTCGGCCTGATCCATCTGCGCTTCGCCGGTTTCGAAACCGCGCCGCGTTACGTGCAGGTGATGATGGGGTTGTATGTGGTGATGACGGCGCTGTTTATCCGCATCCAGGGCTTGCAGCTGCCCGCATTGCGCAACGCCGTGACGGCGCAGGACTGGCTGACGGGTGCGGCGGTGCTGGGGAAGATCCGGCGGTTGGTGGGGATCAATTTGTCGATCGGGTTGCTGGTGGTGGCGATTGGTGCGGCGCGGCCGATGTTCTGAAAATCACATAAAACCCTGTGGGAGCGAGCTTGCTCGCGATGGCGGCACGTCGGGCAATACTTGATCGACTGACACAACGCCATCGCGAGCAAGCTCGCTCCCACAGGTTCAGATCAGATTTTTCGTCAGAACCGCTGCACCGTCACCGTCCCCGCCGCTCCGGCAGGCCCTGGCTGGCCATCGGCGCCAGGACGGCCGCTTTTGCCGCCATCCGCGGTATAGACCAGGCACCCCTTGGCCTTGCCTCCCGCCCCGGGTTTGCCGCCGTGTCCCGCCGCGCCACCAGCACCGCCGTCCACCGTCACCTTGATCTGCTCGGCAGGGTAGGTCCGTGGCAGCTCGAGGCGTACCTGCGCGCCAGCGGCTCCCGGCTGACCATCACTGCCATTGCTGCCGTCGGCACCGCGACCGGCCGAACCCCAAGTGCAACCCGGCGCCTGGCCATTGGCACCGTCAAGACCGACGAAACCCGGTGCACCAGTGCCGCCACGGGCGTCCACCGACAACAATGGCGCATTCAACACCTTGAAATGCAGGTTGAGATCACGCCCCGGCCGCGCGGCCTTGGTGTAGGTCCCCGGTGCACCGCGCGAAGTGATCTGGCTGCCCTCGGCCAATTCAGCCTGGGCCACTTTCATTTCCAGTACCTGCTGCGCCGGCACGATGGCGATCCGTGCTTCACGCCCCAGGTGCAACTGGTCGATAGTCAATTCAGTGACATTGGAAGGCACCAGTAGCGTGCCGTAATCGGCCACGTCCAGCCGCTCCAGGGTCAGGGTGCTGGTGGTATTGGGCAGGCGCATCAACGAATGGCCTTCGACCTGGAGCACCTGGGCCGAAGCCCATGGGCATACGAGTGCGGCAAGCAGACACAATTTACGCATGGGAAGCCTCTGGCGCGGTCGGGAGGGTTTGCACGTGGAAGATGCCGAACAGCAGCACTCTGAGGCGATCACGGCCAGGCGCAGGGCGGCCACGGAAACTGGCCCGGAAAAACAGCAACTCCAGCAAATGGAGTACCAGCAAAAACGCGCCGGCGACATTGACCAGCAGATGCAGCGGATGGACGAACGGCACGACCAGATTGACCAGCACCACCAGCCAGAACAGCAGGGTCAGCAAGCGCCCCAGCCCCCAAAACACCTTCATACGCCCCCCTGATCGAGCATTATTCTTTGCCCGCACAGTAACGGCTTGCGCGCAGGATAAGCCAGAGGGTCCGGTAAATTTAATCTAACCCGGGCCCTGGCCAACCGGATCGTCCTCCCGACGACCCGGCAGCCCTGGGCCGCGCCTCAGCGTTGGATATGCAATTCAACCCGACGGTTCTGCGCCCGCCCTTCATCGGTCTCATTGTCGGCCACCGGCTCGCTTTCACCCTTACCTTCGCTGGTGATTTTGCCGGGGGCCAGCCCCTGGGTCAGCAAATACTCCACAACGCTGCTGGCCCGACGTTCGGACAGCCCTTGGTTATAAGCATCAGTGCCGACACTGTCAGTGTGGCCCACCACCCGGATGCTGGCGACATTGGCATGGCTGAGTTTGCCCATCAGCCCATCGAGCTGGCTTCGAGCGTCGGCGGTGAGATCCGATTTGTCGAAATCGAACAGCACCTTGCCCGCGTCGTTGAGGGTGATGACCTCGCTAGCCGGTGCTTGCGGTTCGACCGGTGGCGCACTGGCCGGGTATTGCGGCACCGGGCAACCGTGATGCTCGACCGGGGTATTGGCCGGGGTATCGGGACAACGGTCGCGGCGGTCGAACACACCGTCGTCGTCTTCATCGCCATCTTGGGCGTAGCAGATCAAGCCACCGCCCAGCAGCCCCAATGCGGCGCCGCCGGCGGCCCAACCACTGCTTTCAATGGCCCCCAACCCGCCGCCGACGAGGCCACCGATCAGGCTACAGATTGGCCAAGTGCGTTGATTGAGGGGTGCGCTGCCGTCGCTGTGAGTGGCGCAGCCGGACAACAGACTGCTTGCCAGCAGTACCGGTAAGGCGGCCCTGATTAGAACGTTCATGGTGAAGGCTCCTGTGTCACCGGCCCATACCGGTCACACAGGAGTAAAGACCCGCATCCGCAACTCAACAAGCCGCGGATTACAAGGGTTTCAGCGGTTTATCTTGATTTCCGTGCGGCGGTTCATCGCGCGGCCATCGGCGGTCTTGTTATCGGCCACCGGCTGGCTCTCACCGGCACCGGACACCGAGACGAAACTGGCGCGCGGTACGCCGTTCTCGACCAGGTATTGCACCACCGAGTTGGCCCGTTTCTCCGACAGTTTCTGGTTGTAGGCATCGCTGCCGACGCTGTCGGTGTGGCCGGTGACCCGCAGTTGCGCGGTGGACGTTTCCTGTTTCAGACGGGTGGCGACCGTGCTCAGTACATCTCTGTCGGCCGGGGTCAGCGTGGCTTTGTTGAATTCAAAGTGCACGTCGCGGATCACGATGGTTTCTTCCTTGACCACCACGGCTTCTTCAACAACCACCGGCGCCGGAGCAGGCGGCGGGCAGCCATCGGCATCGACCTGCACGCCCTTCGGTGTGCCCGGGCACTTGTCGCGGCTGTCCGGCACGCCATCACCGTCTTCGTCGCCATCGCCGTGCACCCAGCAATAAGCTGCCGCCATGCCGCCAACGTACAGCGCGCCGCCGCCAGCCCAGGAAGTGCTCTCTATGGCGCCCAATCCCGCACCGATCGCACCGCCGACGGCCGCACAGGTCGGCCAGTCGGTTTTCTGCAAACCTGCGCAACCAGTCAACACACTGGTTAGCAGAACCAGGGGTAACGCTGTCCGAACTATGCTCATCGGGTTTCTCCTTGAGGGATCGGCTTTGCGCCGATTCAGGGGAGTAAAGACCCGTCTTCGAGTCTGCGCCAGCTTGAGCAATCGCGGGTTTTCGCCCCGTGTTTGCGAAGATTCCGCACGTTCAGGGACAAACCGCTCTAGGCCATGCTGTCCGGGCAGGCTATCGTGGTGGTTCTGACTGAGGAACTTCGATGACCGTTGCCATTTCTTCGCGTACGCCCCAGCAAGCCCTGGCGGCCGTGCTTGACCGTTATGCCCCGCAAAAACTGCTGTTGATCGGTGCCAGCGGCTTTCCCGCACTCGAAGCATTCCAGCAGGCCCACCCCGACACCGAAGTGGTCCACGCCGGCCCCGGCGCGCTGCCGGCGGACGTGGCGGCGCGACGTTTTGACCTGGCCCTGGCGCTCGATTGCCTGGAGCATTTGCCCAAGCGCGAGGGTCTGAACCTGTTGGGCGGCATTCGCAATCTCAACGCCAGCCGCATCGCCGTACTCGCCGACCTCAACGCCTGCGGCTGGCAAGAGACGGACTTTTTTTCCCTGGCCTTGCAAGCCAGCGAGCGATTCCAGCGTGAAGATCAGGTGCTGACCCTGTTCACCTACGATCTGCTTGAATACAAACAGGTCCCCGACTGGCTCAACTCACGTTTCTGGGCCAACCCGGAAAACTTTGGAAAATATTGGTGGTAATTGTGAACACAAGCTCCCATTCGCCCATTTGTCCCTGCGGCAGTGGCAACTCGCTGGAGGCCTGCTGCGGCCACTACCACGACGGTCACCCGGCGCCCTGCGCCGAAGCCTTGATGCGCTCGCGCTATAGCGCCTATGTGCTGGGCCTGGTGGATTACCTGGTCGCCACTACCCTGCCCGCCCAGCAGCAAGGCCTCGATCGCCAGTCCATCAGCGAGTGGAGCGCCAACAGCACCTGGTTGGGGCTGGAGGTGGAAAGCAGCGAAGTGTTCGGCGGTCAACCGGAACATGCCTTCGTCACGTTCACGGCACGCTGGCATGACGGCCAGGGCGAGCATAGCCACCGTGAGCAATCCTCGTTCGTGCAGAACGACGGGCGCTGGTATTTCATCGATCCGACCGTGCCGGTCAAGACAGGGCGCAACGACAGCTGTCCGTGCGGCAGCGGGCACAAATTCAAGAAGTGCTGCGCCGGCTACTTCAATCGCTGAATTTAGGAAACGTCCGACGCTCGTCCATAGGCCCATAGGGCTAGACTGGGGATAAACCAGAGGCACGGACATGACCCCTCCATCATTCTTGCTGCGCATCACCTGCCTGCTGCTGTTCATTGGATTCAGCGGCTGTGCATCCTGGCGAGGTGAAGAAGCTCCGGAACCACAGGTACATCTGGTCAAAGTCGAGGTGGTGCGGGCCCGGCTGCTGGAACAGAAGTTCATGCTGCACTTTCGCGTCGACAACCCCGGCGACAGCGACCTCACCGTTCGCGGCCTGACCTACCGCATCCACCTGGGCGACCTGTTGCTGACCGAAGGCGAGCATGAGCACTGGTTCACGGTGCGTCCCAAGCACAGCGCCTACTTCAAGGTGCCGGTGCGCACCAACCTGTGGCCACAGGTGCGGGAAGTGGTGAAGCTGCTGGAGAAACCCCGGGAACAGATCCCCTATCGTCTGGAAGGTGAGCTGGAAACCGGATTATTCATCGCCCACTACGTGCACCTTGAGCGCAATGGCGTGATAATCGCCGCCGATTTAATTGCGGAGTAACCCCGATGACCCAGCAACCCCACGTCCACGGCCCTGATTGCAACCACGATCACGACCATCATCACGACCATGACCACGGCCACGTCCACGGCCCGAACTGCGGCCACGCCCACCAGGAACCGGTGCGCAATGCCCTGAAGGATGTCGGTCGCAACGACCCTTGCCCGTGCGGCAATGGCAAGAAATTCAAGAAGTGCCACGGGGCTTGAGGGGCTGGGCGGACAAGCTTTTCGCCTGTTAGACCGTCATCGCGAGCAAGCTCGCTCCCACAGGGAAATTGCGCAGAACCCGTGTGGGAGCCAGCTTGCTCGCGAATGCGGTGGGTCAGCGGGCATTGATTAACCTGACACGCCCTCTTCGCGAGCAAGCCCGCTCCCACAGGGAAATTGCGCAGAACCCGTGCGGGAGCGAGCTTGCTCGCGATGAGGCCAGCGCTTCAGTACCGATCTATCAGCCCGCCTGCAGAATCCGCTTCACATCGACCACCGTTGCGTACTCACCGTGCAAGTTCCCCAGGGACATGGCATGCACTTCGGCTGCCGAACGGCCGTTGCCGAAGTAATCGTTCTTGTCGAAGGTGAAGCAGGCATCCTCGGCCACCCAGGTGTCGAATCCCAGATTGCCGGCCGTACGCGCCGTGGACTCCACCGAGTTGTGCGTCGCCACACCGACGATCACCAATTGCCTGATTCCGGCTTTGCGCAGGTCTTGCTCCAGGTGGGTGCCACTGAACGCATCCGGCACCTGCTTTTGCACCAACCATTCCCCTGCCTTCGGCTCGAACCGTGGCTGGACCTGCACCCCCGACTGCCCCGGCCAGAACACCGAGTCCGGCGAGCGGGACAGGTGGTGGACGTGAATCACCGGTCGCGCCGTGTGCCGCCAGAAAGCCAGCAGTTCCAGCATGCGCAGCTCTGCCTCGGGGTTGTTGCGAGGGCCGAGCCGGGGGTGAAGGATGCCTTTTTGTTGATCGATGAGGATCAGCGCCGCGTCGTTCTGTAGCTCCATGCCGGTTTTCTCTTGCTCGGTCTTTGAATGTTCCACACTTGAGCATCACCTCTTCCAACAGGCAAGCCTTCGGGCAAAAGCGATGACCCGGTCCCGGGCTTTCATCGCCAAATCAACAAATAACCCTCGCCCCCGCTTGCGCGGCCCCCGCCTGCTCACTAACGTAGCGCCTTTATTGGTGCCACCCCCTCCCGCAGGAGCTTTGCCATGGCCTCGCCAGCCTTTATTTCCTTCATCCCCCGGCTCGGCGTTGCCGCCGCAGTGGCCAGTGTGCTCGGTTTGAGCGGATGCCAGACCTGGAATGCCCAGGACACGGTCCCGCCCACGTCCGGTGTGCAACCGCTCAAGGGGCTGGCGCAGAACGTCTCGGTCCGCCGCAACGCCACGGGCATGCCGCTGATCGAAAGCAACAGCTTCCATGACGCCTTGTTCACCCTCGGCTACGTCCATGCCAGCGACCGCATCACCCAGATGGTGACCCTGCGCCTGCTGGCCCAGGGGCGGTTGGCAGAGATGTCCGGCGCCGAACGGCTGGAGGTCGACCGCTACATGCGCGCCGTCAACCTGAAGAAAAACGCCGACGAGCTGTACAAAGCGTCTTCGCCGCGGCTCAAGCGTTTCTTCGAAGTCTATGCCCGTGGCGTAAATGCCTACCTGTTCCGCTACCGCGACAAGTTGCCGTCGGACCTGGCCGCCACCGGTTACAAACCGGAATACTGGAAACCGGAAGATTCGGCGCTGATGTTCTGCCTGCTGAACTTCAGCCAGTCAGCCAACCTGCCGGAAGAAATCGCCAACCTGGTGCTGGTCCAGACCGTCACCAACGACAAACTCGCCTGGCTGAGCCCGTCCTATCCGGACGAGCAACTGCCCGTGGCCGAGGCCGACAAGCTCCAGGGCCTGCGCCTCAATGGCCAGATCCCGGGCCTGAACGAAATCAGCAAGGCCACCCACCAGTTGGCCGGGCTGAACCTGTTGAGTGCTGCGTCTTCAAGCAACTGGGCCATCGCGCCACAACGCAGCCGCAGCGGCAAGAGCCTGCTGGCCAGCGACAGCCACGGGCCGCTGGGCATGCCAGGGCTGTGGAGCCCGGTACAGATCCGCGCGCCCAAGTACCAGGCGGCCGGGATTTCCGTGGCGGGCATCCCGATGATCCTGGCCGGGTTCAACGGCAAAGTGGCCTGGAGCATGACCAGCGTGCTGGGGGACAACCAGGACCTGTTCCTGGAAAAAATCCGCCGCCAGGGCAATGGCCTGTCCTACGAGGTCAACGGCAAATGGCAACCGGCGATCGTGCGCAACGAAACCTACTTCGTCAAAGGCCAGCGGCCGATTCGTGAAGCGGTGTTCGAAACCCGCCACGGCCCGTTGCTCAACAGCGCCCAAGGCCCGACCATGGCCAACGGCTTTGGCCTGGCCTTGCAGATGCCGAGCTTCCGCGACGACAAGACCCTGGACGCCTTCTTCGACCTGTCCCGGGCGCAGAACGTCGAGAAAGCTTCCGACGCCAGCCGGGAAATCCGCGCCATGGCCGTAAACCTGGTCTTTGCCGACGCCAGCCATATCGGTTGGCAAGTCACCGGTCGCTACCCGAACCGTCGTGAAGGCGAGGGTCTGTTGCCGTCGCCGGGCTGGGACGGTCGCTACGATTGGGACGGTTACGCCGACCCGATGCTGCACCCCTACGATCAAGACCCGGCCCAAGGCTGGCTCGGCACGGCCAACCAACGGGTCATTCCCCATGGCTACGGCATGCAACTGTCCAATTCCTGGGCTTCGCCGGAGCGTGGCGAACGCATGGCCGAGCTGGCCGGCGCAGGCAAGCACGACACCCGCAGCCTGACCGCCATGCAATACGACCAGAGCACGACGTTCGCGGCCAAGCTCAAGCGAGTCTTCGAAGCCCCAGGCATGGCCCAGCCGCTCAAACAGGCCATCGAAGCCCTGCCAGTGGCTGACCGGGCCAAGGCTCGCGAGGCCTATACCCGCTTGATGGCATTCGATGGCCGGCTCAGCCCGACCTCCGCCGACGCGGCGATCTATGAGCTGTTCCTGCAGGAAAGCATGAAGCAGATTTTCCTCGACGAGCTGGGCCCGGACAGCAGCCCAGCGTGGCAGGCGCTGGTCGCCAACGGCCAATTGTCCTACTCGGCCCAGGCCGATCATCTGCTGGGGCGTGAAGACAGCCCGTTCTGGGACGATGTGCGCACCCCTCAAAAAGAAGACAAGGCCGTTATCCTCGCCCGCAGCCTGGCCGCCACCATCAACGCCGGTGACAGCCAGTTGGGCGGTGACCACAAGGCCTGGCAATGGGGCCAATTGCATCGCTACGCCTGGAAGAACAGCACCGGCCAGATCGTACGCGGCCCACTGCCGGCCGGTGGCGACGCCACCACGCTCAACACGGCGGCGTTCGCCTGGGGTCAGGATTTCACCACCACCCTGGCGCCGGCCATGCGCTTTATCGTTGACTTCGGCCAGCCCGAACCGTTAATGATCCAGGACGGCGCCGGCCAGTCCGGCAACCCGGTCAGCCCGCACTATTCCAATGGCATCGATCCGTGGATCAAGGGGCAGTACCAGAGCCTGCCGTTGCAATCGCAGAACTTCGATCGGGCGTATGGCAAGACGCGGTTGACGTTGGTGCCTGGCAAGTAACTGCAGCCCTTTTTTGCGGGCGCTGCGCACCCGATCGCGAGCAAGCTCGCTCCCACAGGGGCCGGTGTTGAATCCGTATTGCGATTCGACACAAAGCCAATGTGGGAGCGAGCTTGCTCGCGATGGCGTCAGTCCATCCCCCACTAAATCCGATAGAACTTCCCCCCTCGCCTGCGCCTCTACCTGACAAGCCCATCGCTCCGGTGATTGCATGGATCTTGTCATTGCCCGCCCCGAAGGCCTGTACTGCCCGCCCGGGGATTTCTACATCGACCCGTGGCGGGCAGTGGAACGCTCGGTCATCACCCACGCCCACGGCGACCATGCCCGCAGCGGCAACCAACACTACCTGGCAGCGGCACCCGGCGAAGGCATCCTGCGGTCACGCCTGGGCCAGGATATCAACCTGCAAACCCTGCCCTACGGCGAACGCCTGTCGCACCATGGCGTGACCTTGAGCTTTCATCCCGCCGGCCATGTGCTGGGCTCGGCCCAGGTGCGGCTGGAATATCAAGGCGAGGTCTGGGTGGCGTCGGGGGATTACAAAGTCGAGCCTGACGGCACCTGCACCCCGTTCGAGCCGGTGAAATGCCATACCTTTATCACCGAATCGACCTTCGGCCTGCCGATCTACCGCTGGCAACCCCAGGTGCAGATTTTCGACGAGATCAATCAGTGGTGGCGCGGGAACATCGCCGTCGGCCGGGCCAGCGTGTTGTTCTGCTATTCCTTCGGCAAGGCCCAGCGGATTCTCCACGGCATCGATGAGAGCCTCGGCCCGATCCTGGCCCATGGGGCGGTGGAACCGCTAAATCGGGTCTACCGCGAGGCCGGGGTTCATCTCCCGCCAACGATCTATGCCGGCGATATCAAGAAGAACGACCCGATCATGGGCCAGGCCCTGGTCATCGCCCCACCCTCTGCCGGAGGCAGCAGCTGGATGCGCCGCTTCGGCGACTACAGCGACGCCTTCGCCAGCGGCTGGATGCGCCTGCGCGGTACGCGTCGGCGGCGCGGCGTGGACCGGGGTTTCGTGCTGTCCGACCACGCCGACTGGCCTGGCCTGCTCTGGGCCATTGAGCAGACCGGCGCCGAACGGGTGATGGTCACCCATGGGTCCGTCGCCGTACTGGTGCGCCACTTGTGCGAGCAAGGCCTCGATGCCCAGGGGTTCACTACCGAATACGGCGACGACGAAGAAGACCTCGCTACGGCCACCGACAGCGGTGAGGAAGCGCCATGAAAGCCTTCGCCGAGTTGTACGCCGAACTGGACGCCACCACCTCCAGCAATGCCAAGCTCACCGCCATGCAGGACTATTTCAGCAAAGCCCCGCCCCAGGACGCGGCCTGGGCCGTGTATTTCCTTTCCGGCGGGCGTCCACGGCAACTGGTGCCGGTAAAAATCCTGCGGGAGTTGGCGGTCCAGGTATCCGGGTTGTCGATCTGGCTGTTCGAAGAAAGTTATCAGGCCGTGGGCGACCTGGCCGAAACCATTTCGCTGGTATTACCCGAATCGCCCCACAGCTCCGATGAAGGCCTGGCGCTGTGGATCGAAGAGAAACTGCTGCCGTTGCGCGGTGAGTCGCCCGACGTCCTGGCTGAACGGCTTCCGGCGCTGTGGGCGCAGCTCGACCGGCCGAGCCTGATGCTTTGCATCAAACTCATCACCGGCAGTTTCCGGGTGGGCGTATCCAAACTGCTGGTGACCCGGGCCCTGGCGGCCATGGCCGGGCTGGACAGCAAACGGGTGGCCCAACGCCTGGTGGGCTACACCGACCTGTCCCATCGTCCCACGGCCGCCAGCTACCTCAAACTGATCGCGGCCGAGTCCGACGATGAACATGCCCAGCGCGGCGGCCAGCCTTATCCGTTTTTCCTGGCCCATGCGTTGTCTGCGCCAGTGGAGCAATTCGACGCGCTGCTGGGGCCGGCCAGCGACTGGCAGGTGGAATGGAAGTGGGACGGCATCCGGTCCCAGGTGATCAAGCGCGACGGCCATTTGTGGGTCTGGTCGCGAGGCGAGGAATTGGTCACTGAGCGATTTCCGGAATTGCATTCACTGGCCCAGGCGTTGCCTGACGGCACGGTGATCGACGGAGAAATTGTGGTCTGGAAAGCCCCTCAGTCGGTCACCGAAGACGCCTTCGACCCAGAGGCACCGTTGCAGCCGGCGGTACAACCCTTCGCCCTGTTGCAACAGCGCATCGGTCGCAAGACCCTGGGCAAGAAAATCCTCGACGACGCCCCCGTGGCGGTGATGGCCTACGACCTGTTGGAGTGGCAAGGCGAGGATTGGCGCAGCCGCCCCCAGGCCGAGCGCCGCGAACAATTGGAAGCACTGATCGCCCGTATCCACAGCCCGGTGCTGTTGCCCTCGCCGATCGTCACCGGGCAGGACTGGCTCGACCTCGCCCGGCAGCGCGAAGCCTCTCGCAGCCTCGGTGTCGAGGGCATGATGCTCAAGGCCCGCAACGCGCTGTACGGCGTCGGACGCCACCAAGGACATGGGCGTGTGGTGGAAATGGAAGATAGACCCGTTCAGCGTCGACGCGGTGCTGATCTACGCCCAGCGCGGCCACGGCCGACGCGCCAGCCTCTACAGCGACTACACCTTCGCCGTGTGGGACAACCCGCCAGACAGTCGCGAGCGCACCCTGGTGCCATTCGCCAAGGCCTATTCAGGGCTGACCGATGCAGAAATGCGTCAGGTCGACAGCATCGTGCGCAAGACCACCGTTGAGAAGTTCGGCCCGGTGAGCAGCGTCACCCCCACCCTGGTGTTTGAACTGGGCTTCGAAGGCATCGCCCTGTCCAAGCGCCACAAGAGCGGGATCGCCGTGCGGTTTCCACGGATGTTGCGCTGGCGCCAGGACAAGCGCGTCGATGAAGCCGACACGTTGGCGACGCTGCAGGATCTGTTGAAGTAGCACCCTCTGCATGTACGGGATCGTCAAGTTTGCCCAAACACATGTGGCGAGGGAGCTTGCTCCCGCTGGGCTGCGAAGCGGCCCCCCTGGTTCTGACTGACACACCGCAGGGGGCCGCTTCGCGCCCCGGCGGGAGCAAGCTCCCTCGCCACCGAAGAGCGCTCCATCCCGGTGCGCTTTTTGATGTACGCTCATCCTCGCGCACCATTGCGTTCCGTCTCCTGCCGCCCGTGCTTTTAAAACACTTGTTCGGCACTATGGTTCGGAAATTGCTACCTTTATGCCGTCATACCGTTCAGACCTTCACCGGTAACAATCTTACGCGCCACAAGCGCTCAAATTGGTTTTAGGGACTCAATAATGAAAAAAGCACTGCTGACCCTTTCTGCACTGGCGTTGTGCATGGCCGCTGGCGTCGCCACAGCCAAGGAATACAAGGAACTGCGTTTTGGTGTCGACCCTTCCTACGCCCCGTTCGAGTCCAAGGCCGCCGATGGCAGCCTGGTTGGTTTCGACATCGACCTGGGCAATGCGATCTGCGCAGAGCTGAAGGTCAAATGCAAATGGGTCGAAAGCGATTTCGACGGCATGATCCCGGGCCTCAAGGCCAATAAATTCGACGGTGTGATCTCCTCCATGACCGTGACCCCGGCGCGGGAAAAAGTCATCGACTTCTCCAGCGAGCTGTTCTCCGGCCCAACGGCCTATGTCTTCAAGAAGGGCTCGGGCCTGAGCGAAGACGTTGCCTCGCTCAAAGGCAAGACCGTCGGCTACGAACAAGGCACCATCCAGGAAGCCTACGCCAAGGCCGTGCTGGACAAGGCCGGCGTCAAGACCCAGGCCTACCAGAACCAGGACCAGGTTTATGCCGACCTGACCTCCGGCCGCCTCGACGCCGCGATCCAGGACATGCTCCAGGCGGAGCTGGGCTTCCTGAAGTCGCCAAAAGGCGAAGGCTATGAAATCAGCAAGCCGGTGGACAGCGAACTGCTGCCCTCTAAGACCGCCATCGGTATCAAGAAAGGTAACAGTGAGCTGAAGGCCCTTTTGGATAAAGGTATCAAAGCGTTACACGACGACGGCAAGTACGCCGAGATCCAGAAAAAACACTTTGGCGATCTGAATCTGTACAGCGGCAAATAATGCGCGGCGCCCATCCGGTCTCGGGTGGGCGCTTTTTTTCTGCCAAAGGCCTCTTTCATGTTCGAACAACTCCTACAAAATCTGGGGCTCTCCGCCTTCAGCCTGCAGGGCTTCGGCCCGCTGCTGATGCAAGGCACCTGGATGACCATCAAGCTGTCAGCCCTGTCCTTGTTGTTGAGCGTCTTGCTCGGCCTGCTGGGCGCCAGTGCCAAACTGTCCCGCGTCAAACTGCTGCGAATCCCTGCCCAGCTCTACACCACGCTGATCCGCGGTGTGCCAGACCTGGTGCTGATGCTGCTGATTTTCTACAGCCTGCAAACCTGGCTGACCTCGTTCACCGACTTCATGGAATGGGAATACATCGAGATCGACCCATTCGGCGCCGGGGTGATCACCCTGGGCTTCATCTATGGCGCGTACTTCACCGAAACCTTTCGCGGCGCGATCCTCGCGGTCCCCCGGGGCCAGGTCGAAGCCGCCACGGCCTATGGCCTCAAGCGTGGCCAACGCTTTCGCTTCGTGGTGTTCCCGCAAATGATGCGTTTCGCCCTGCCGGGTATCGGCAACAACTGGATGGTGATGCTCAAGGCCACCGCGCTGGTGTCGATCATCGGCCTGGCCGACCTGGTCAAGGCGGCCCAGGATGCGGGCAAGAGCACCTACCAGCTGTTCTACTTCCTGGTGCTGGCGGCGCTGATTTATCTGCTGATCACCAGCGCGTCCAATTTCATCCTGCGCTGGCTTGAACGCCGCTACGCCGCCGGAGCCCGGGAGGCGGTGCGATGATCGAACTCCTGCAAGAATACTGGCGGCCATTCCTCTACAGCGACGGTGTCAACATCACTGGCCTGGCCATGACCCTGTGGCTGCTCAGTGCCTCGTTGCTGATCGGCTTCGTGGTGTCGATCCCGCTGTCCATCGCCCGGGTTTCGCCCAAGTTCTACGTACGCTGGCCCGTGCAGTTCTACACCTACCTGTTCCGTGGCACGCCGCTCTATATCCAGTTGCTGATCTGCTACACCGGCATCTACAGCATCGAGGCGGTGCGCGCCCAGCCCATGCTCGACAGTTTCTTTCGCGACGCGATGAACTGCACGATCCTGGCCTTTGCCTTGAACACCTGCGCCTACACCACGGAAATTTTCGCCGGGGCGATTCGCAGCATGAACCATGGCGAAGTGGAAGCGGCCAAGGCCTACGGCCTGACCGGTTGGAAACTGTACGCCTACGTGATCATGCCGTCGGCACTGCGCCGCTCGCTACCGTACTACAGCAACGAAGTCATCTTGATGCTGCACTCGACGACCGTGGCGTTCACCGCTACCGTTCCAGACGTGCTGAAAGTCGCCCGGGATGCCAACTCGGCGACGTTCCTGACGTTCCAGTCGTTCGGGATCGCCGCGTTGATCTACTTGACCGTCACCTTTGCGCTGGTAGGCCTCTTCCGCCTCGCCGAACGCCGATGGCTGGCCTTCCTCGGGCCGACCCACTAGGGCTTTTGTTCCAGGACACACACGCACATGCGCCACCAGATCCATGACCTGCTGGCCCCGGTACCGGGGACTGCACGCAAGATCCACAGCTTCCACTTCGGCCCGGAAAAGGCCGTCGGAAAAATCTATATCCAGTCGTCCCTGCACGCCGATGAACTGCCGGGCATGCTGGTCGCCTGGCACCTCAAGCAACGCCTGGCCGAACTCGAGGCGTCGGGTCACCTGCGCCACGAGATCGTGCTGGTGCCCGTCGCCAACCCCATCGGCCTCGAACAAGTGCTGATGGACGTGCCCCTGGGTCGCTACGAAACCGAAAGCGGGCAGAACTTCAACCGCCGCTTCGTCGACCTGAGCGAAGAGATCGGCAACGAAATCCAGGACCTGCTCACCGACGATCCGCAGCACAACCTGATGCTGATCCGCACCAGCCTGCGCGATGCCCTCGCCCGGCAGACCCCAGGCACGCAATTGCAATCCCTGCGCCTGGCCCTGCAACGGCTGGCCTGCGACGCCGACATGGTGCTGGACCTGCATTGCGACTTCGAAGCCGTGGCTCACCTCTACACTACGCCCGAAGCCTGGCCGCAAGTCGAGCCGCTGGCCCGCTACATCGGTGCCGAAGCCAGCCTGCTGGCGACCGATTCGGGCGGCCAGTCGTTCGACGAATGCTTCACCCTGCTCTGGTGGCAACTCAAGGAACGCTTCGGCGAACGCTTCGAGATTCCCCTGGGCAGTTTTTCGGTGACCGTGGAGTTGCGTGGCCAGGGTGACGTCAACCATGGTCTGGCGAGCCTCGACTGCCAGGCCTTGATTGAATACCTGATCCGCTTCGGCGCCATCGACGGCGAACCGATGCCCATGCCCGAACTGCCCTACCCGGCCACGCCGCTGGCCGCGGTCGAGCCGGTGGCCACGCCCGTGGGCGGGTTGCTGGTCTACAGCGCCCTGCCCGGCGAATACCTGGAGGCGGGGCAACTGATCGCGGAAGTCATCGACCCGGTCAACGACACCGTCACCCCCGTTCATTGCCGTAACGCCGGGCTGCTGTACGCCCGTTCGCTGCGCCGCATGGCCACGGCCGGCATGGTGATCGCCCATGTCGCCGGCACCGAGGCCTACCGCAGCGGCTACCTACTTTCGCCTTGAGGATGCATGCTCCATGTACAAACTGACCATCGAAGGCCTGCATAAAAGCTATGGCGAACATGAAGTACTCAAGGGCGTTTCGCTCAAGGCCAAGACCGGCGACGTCATCAGCCTGATCGGCGCCAGCGGCTCGGGCAAAAGTACCTTTCTGCGCTGTATCAACTTCCTGGAACAACCCAATGACGGCGCCATGACCCTGGACGGCCAGCCGATCCAGATGATCAAGGACCGCCACGGCATGCACGTTGCCGACGCCGACGAACTGCAACGCATCCGCACGCGCCTGGCCATGGTGTTCCAGCATTTCAACCTGTGGAGCCACATGACCGTGCTGGAAAACATCACCATGGCGCCGCGCCGGGTGTTGGGTGTGAGCAAGCAGGAAGCCGACGACCGTGCGCGTCGTTATCTCGACAAGGTCGGCCTGCCGGCACGGGTTGCCGAGCAGTACCCCGCTTTCCTCTCCGGCGGCCAGCAACAGCGCGTGGCCATTGCCCGTGCGCTGGCGATGGAGCCAGAGGTGATGCTCTTCGACGAACCCACTTCGGCCCTGGACCCGGAGCTGGTGGGCGAAGTGCTGAAGGTGATCCAGGGCCTGGCCGAAGAGGGCCGGACCATGATCATGGTGACCCACGAAATGAGCTTCGCCCGTAAAGTCTCGAACCAGGTGCTGTTCCTGCACCAGGGCCTGGTGGAAGAAGAAGGCGCGCCGGAAGACGTACTGGGCAACCCCAAGAGCGAACGGCTCAAGCAGTTTCTCAGTGGCAACCTGAAGTAGACCTCGGCACACCTGAATTGAGGAGCCAGGTACTGCTCTTGTGGCGAGGGGATTTATCCCCTCGCCACAGGGTTTTTAAAACCTTTCACATCCCGCCGTGGTCACTGAAGAAGGACTTTCAGGGCGCACGCGGCAGGCATGGCGACATCCAACAATTTCGCAAATCAGTGGTTCGGCGCCCGCGGCTGGAAGCCGTTTGCCTTTCAGAAGCAGGTATGGGCCGCGGTCAAGCGGGGGGAGTCCGGGCTGTTGCACGCCAGCACCGGTGCCGGCAAGACCTACGCCGTGTGGTTTGCCGCCCTCAACCGTTTCGCCCGCCCGGTACCGCCGCCGGATAAACCACGCAAACGCAAGCCGCCGGCCGAACCGCTGACCGTCCTGTGGATCACGCCGATGCGCGCATTGGCGGCCGACACCGGCAAGGCCCTCGAAGCGCCCCTGGCAGACCTGCAAGTGCCCTGGAGTGTCGGTCTGCGCACGGGCGACACCAGCGCCAGCGAACGCGCCCGCCAGGGCCGGCGCCTGCCCACCGCGCTGATCACCACGCCGGAAAGCCTGACCCTGATGCTCGCCCGGGCCGATGCGCAAGCCGCTGTCTCAACCCTGCGCATGGTCGTGGTGGATGAATGGCACGAATTGCTCGGCAACAAGCGTGGCGTGCAGTTGCAACTGGCCTTGGCGCGCTTGCGGCACTGGCATCCCGAACTCATCGTCTGGGGCGTGTCCGCAACCCTCGGTAACCAAGCCCACGCCGAGCAAGTGCTAATCCCGCAAGGCAACGGAATCAGCGTCCAAGGGGCCAACAGCAAGGCGCTGCAGGTCGACACGCTGCTGCCCCCGGCCCTCGAACGTTTCCCGTGGGCTGGGCACATTGGCCTGAAAATGCTGCCCCAGGTCGTTACTGAAATCGACACCAGCCGCAGCTGCCTGGTCTTCACCAACACCCGGGCACAGTCGGAAATCTGGTATCAGGCGCTTCTTGAGGCGAGACCCGATTGGGCCGGGCTGATCGCCCTGCACCATAGCTCGCTGTCGCGTGACACCCGGGATTGGGTGGAGCAAGCCTTGAAGGATGGTCAGCTCAAAGCGGTGGTCTGCACCTCCAGCCTGGACCTGGGGGTGGACTTTCTGCCGGTGGAACGGGTGCTGCAGATCGGCTCGGCCAAGGGGGTGGCGCGGCTGATGCAACGGGCCGGGCGCTCTGGTCACGCACCGGGGCGGGCCTCACGGGTGACACTGGTGCCGACCCACAGCCTGGAGTTGATCGAGGCCGCCGCCGCCCAGGACGCCGTGGCCCAGCGGCGCATCGAACCTCGCGAATCGCCGCACAAGCCGCTGGATGTCCTGGTGCAGCACCTGGTGAGCATGGCCTTGGGCGGCGGCTTCGTTCCCGACGAACTGTTCGAGGAGGTGCGGGGAGCCTGGGCCTACCGCGACCTCAACCCGGCCGAATGGGCCTGGGCCCTGGCCTTTGTACGCCACGGCGGCCTGTCATTGACCGCCTACCCCGATTACCGACGGGTCGAACCGGACGAAGACGGGGTCTGGCGCGTGCCCGACGTCCGCCTGGCCCGGCGTCACCGCATGAGCATCGGTACCATCGTCAGCGATGCCAGTCTGCAATTGAAGTTCTGGAGCAAGGGCGGCGGCGGCAAGACCCTGGGCAGCGTCGAGGAGGGCTTCATCGCTCGCCTGCGACCCGGCGACGGTTTCCTGTTCGCCGGGCGGCTGCTGGAATTGGTCCGGGTCGAAGACATGACCGCCTATGTGCGACGCAGCCAGGCCAAGAAGGCCGCTGTGCCACGCTGGAACGGCGGGCGCATGCCGCTTTCCAGCGAACTGGCGGCCGCTGTCGTGGCCCGGTTGAGCGAAGCCGCCGCGGGCCGCTTCGAGGGCCCGGAGATGCAAGCCGTGCAGCCTCTGCTGTTGACCCAGCAACGTTGGTCCGGTTTGCCTACGCAACATACCTTGCTGGCCGAAGCCCTCAAGTCCCGGGAAGGCTGGCATCTGTTCCTGTACCCATTTGCCGGGCGCCAGGTGCATCTGGGTCTGGCCAGCCTGCTGGCCTGGCGCGTCAGTCGGCAACAGCCGCTGACGTTTTCCATTGCGGTCAACGACTACGGCCTGGAACTGCTCAGCGCCACGGCAGTGGATTGGTCGCACTACCTGACCCCGAGCCTGCTGAGCGTCGATCACCTGCTGAACGACGTGCTCGCGAGCTTGAATGCCGGGGAACTGGCCCTGAGGCGCTTTCGCGAAATCGCCCGGATCGCCGGGCTGGTCTTCGCCGGCTACCCCGGTGCGCCGAAAAGCACCCGGCAAGTCCAGGCCTCCAGCGGGTTGTTCTTTCAGGTGTTCAAACAATACGACGCCGACAATCTGTTGCTGGCCCAGGCCGGGGAGGAAGTCTTGCGTGAAGAATTGGATATCCGTCGACTGGAGCAGACCTTGCAACGCCTCAATACCTTGAAGCTGGACCTGCACATGATCAAACGCCCCACCCCACTCGGGTTCCCGCTGCTGGTGGAGCGGTTCCGGGAAAGCATGAGCTCGGAAAAACTCGCCGACCGCATCCGGCGGATGGTCAGCGAGCTGGAAAAGACTGCCGATCGCGGTGACGTCTGATGCCAGCGCCGTATCCTGTCAGCCTGGCCGGCGAAGCGCTCTGGTTGCTCCCGGCAAAAGCCTTGTATTGGCCCGCCCAGGAAACCTTGATGGTGGCCGACGTTCATTTCGGCAAGGCCGCCGCCTATCGTCGCCTTGGGCAACCGGTGCCCCACGGCACCACCGCTAGCAATATCGCGGTGCTGGATGCATTACTGGCCAGCCTGGCGTGTCGGCAGTTGATCTTTCTCGGGGATTTTCTCCACGGTCCTGGCTCCCACGCACCCGGCACCTTGAAGGCACTTTCCGATTGGCGTGAACGACATCCGCACCTGGCCATGACGCTGATTCGTGGCAACCACGACAAACGCGCCGGCGACCCACCGCCAACGCTGAACATTCGCGTCGTATCGGAGCCGTTGCTACTGGGCCCTTTCGCCGTGCAACACGAGCCTACCCCCCACCCCAGCCGCCATGTACTGGCCGGCCACGTGCACCCGGTCTACCACCTGAGTGGCAAGGGCCGGCAACGCCTGCGCCTGGCTTGCTTTCGGCTGGGCAGCGAAATCAGCCTGCTACCGGCCTTCGGCGCGTTCACAGGCGGTTATCGAGTCGATCAAGACAGCGATTGCAGGATTTTTGTCATCGGCGATAACGAAATATGGCCCGTCAACTGAAGCACTCTGCCTGCGCTACCCCTGGCGGGCCAGCGTCTCATCAGGCAACAGGCGCAGGAGGCGGCTCGTCCGGCAGGGTAGGTTCGCCGGGTTCGGTAGGCTGTTCATTGGGCGTATCGGGATCGGGCTGGCCGGGGATGCCGCCTGCCGCTTCGGCAGGGTGTGCCAGCAGTGACCAGGCCATGACGCCGATCTGGTTGGGCTCAAGCCTTGCCAGCTCGGCACTGATTCGCGGATCGATCTTCATAGAGCAACTCCTGAGCGAAGGCCCGCTGCGCTGACGCACAAAAACGGGCAGTACACGCAATAGAGTGTCTGCCCGCTCAGGAATTCCAAACAGCTCGTCAGATTCAGGTACGCGGCAGCGTCACGCCGCGCTGGCCTTGGTATTTGCCGCCACGATCCTTGTAGGAGACTTCGCATTCTTCATCGGATTCAAGGAACAGCATCTGCGCCACACCCTCGTTGGCGTAGATTTTCGCCGGCAGGGTGGTGGTGTTGGAGAATTCCAGGGTCACGTGGCCTTCCCACTCGGGTTCCAGGGGCGTGACGTTGACGATGATGCCGCAACGGGCGTAGGTGCTCTTGCCCAGGCAGATGGTCAGCACGTTGCGCGGAATGCGGAAGTATTCGACGGTGCGGGCCAGGGCGAAGGAGTTCGGCGGGATGATGCAAACGTCGCTCTTGACGTCGACGAAGCTCTTCTCGTCGAAGTTCTTCGGGTCGACGGTGGCCGAATTGATGTTGGTGAACACCTTGAATTCGTCGGCGCAACGCACGTCGTAGCCGTAGCTGGAGACACCGAAGGAGATCAGCCGGTCGGCGCCTTCGCCACGCATCTGGCGCTCGACGAAGGGCTCGATCATGCCGTGCTCTTGCGCCATGCGGCGAATCCACTTGTCCGATTTGATGCTCATGGCGGTTTCCTGAAATAGCGAGGTGGAAAAAATACGTCCGGCATCTTACCGGGGCACGGGGCCGGGTTCAAAGCGCAGCACGCAAATCTCGCCGATCCACCTTGATTTCCGGGTCCTGCCGGCCATCGCCCGCGCCGTCAGTCACCAAATAAGAGAAACCTTCGCAAAGACCATTGGCACATTCTGGAAAAAGGGTTAAGGTGGCGCCACTGTGTTGCTTGTGTCACTGAGAATCTCTACACGATATGTTGAATTTCGATCCAACCATCTACAAGAATTTTTCCTGCTCTTTGCACTCAGTCTCGGCCAGGGTTCTTCCTGAGTCGCAGTTATCTTTGTTCAAGGAGTTACACCATGTCTAATCGCCAAACCGGTACCGTTAAGTGGTTCAACGATGAAAAAGGCTTCGGCTTCATCACCCCACAATCCGGTGACGACCTGTTCGTTCACTTCAAAGCTATCCAATCCGACGGCTTCAAAAGCCTGAAAGAAGGCCAACAGGTTTCTTTCATCGCTACCCGCGGTCAGAAAGGCATGCAAGCTGAAGAAGTTCAAGTTATCTAACTTGCACTTGCTTTAGTAAAAGGCCCCGCCCTCAAAAGCGGGGCTTTTTTGTGCCTGTCAGTTTTTCCCCAGCGCACAAAAAAACTGTGGGAGCGAGCTTGCTCGCGATAGCGGTGGATCAGCAACTACAACGTTGGCTGACAGACCGCTATCGCGAGCAAGCTCGCTCCCACAGGTGTGAGGGTGAGCTCGAATTACCAGGTCACGCCAAACCCGGCCGTGTACCGCGTCCTGCTCAAGTCACTGTCTTCAGTTCCTTCAATGACATCCTTCTCGGCCTTGAGGTTGAGTGACGCCCAGTCAGTGACCTTGTAGCGCAGCCCCATCTCAGCGTCATAGGCGTACTCCGCCACACCGGACAGCGGCTTGCCCACTTCGCCGTTGGTGAAGAACTCGACGCGCTTGCCAATCAGGTAGCGGTTGTAGTCCCACTTCATGGCCACAGAATAGAAGTTGTCCTTGCCGCCATCGCGGTATTCGTAGTCGGTGCGGTTCAACAGCGAGCCCAGGGAGAACGCACCCAGCTCGTCATCCCAGAACTGGTAGCCCGGACCGGTACCCACGACGCGCTGGCGCGCCAGGTCTTCGACCTTGTCGCGCTTGTAATTCAAGCGGCCTTGCCAAAACCATTTATCAGTGAAAAACCGGTCGAGGGAATACTCCAGGCGCCAGTTGTCGGTCGACACCACGTCGTCCTGGAATTCACGGTTGTATTCGCCTTCAGCGTTATGCCGCCATCTGCCGTGGCGCGCCGAGGTCTTGAAGTCGACATCGTAATCGTCGGTATCGTTTTCCGCGCGCTTGTAATCCAGTGCGGCATCGATATTGCCCTTCCATACCAAATCCTCGACCACCGGCTTGGGCTTGAGAATCTGCTGGATGCTGGCCAGCTCGACGGTCTTGGGCGCGTCACCGTTGGCCAGGGTGACCTTGCCATCCTCGGCGGCCTGCAGCGCCTTGGCCTTCTCGCCGGTGTAGGCATCCTGCTTGACCAGCAATTGCTGGTCACTTTCGAGGGTCTTGACCTGCTTCCAATCAATAGGAACCGCGCCGGCGTAATCAGTCTGGATCAGCAACTTGCCGCCATCGAAAACGGTGATTTTACCGGTCAGCTTGTCACCGTTCTTCAACCAGACGGTATCGGCAAGCAAGGGCATGGAGGCGCTGGTAACAGCTAGGCACAACAGGGTTCTAGACAACATAAGCGATAATGGGCTCAAGTTTTCAGTGAAAAGGCGGCATTATCCCCCAGGATGACACCTCAGCAAGGACTGACCCGTGTAGGGCGGATGAGTTCATTTCTCAACCCGTCCTGTAGGAATTAATCTACAGACGGACACCTCATTCAGGAACCTTTACGTGACTGACAGATCCGCGGACACCGAGAACGCCGCCCAGATCCGCCGCACGACCCTTTACCTGACCCTGGCCCAAGTGCCAGCGGGCAAAGTCGTCACCTATGGCCAACTCGCCGAAATGGCCGGCCTGGGGCGCGCGGCGCGCTGGGTCGGGCGAACCCTCAGCCAACTGCCAAACGACACCAAGCTGCCCTGGCATCGGGTATTGGGTGCCGGTGGTCGGATCAGCCTGCCGGTGGGCAGCGCCTCAGGGGATGAACAGCGCGCACGCCTGCGCCTGGAAGGGATCAGTGTCCTGAACAATCGTGTTGATATTCAGCGCCATGGCTGGCGCCCGGTAGAGCACAGCGGTTAGAGTGCGCGCTTTGTTTTCGCAATTTTTGAGGCAGACTCCAGCCCATGCCCCGTAAAACCTGGCGCGCCGCCCTCGCCGCCTATGCCAGTCCCTCAACGCTCGTGCTGTTGCTGCTTGGCTTCGCCGCCGGCTTGCCATACATGCTGGTGTTTTCCACGCTTTCAGTCTGGTTGCGCGAAGCCGGCGTGGCCCGCGAAACCATCGGCTACGCGAGCCTGATCGGTCTGGCATACGCCTTTAAATGGGTCTGGTCACCACTGCTCGACCAATGGCGCCTGCCGCTGCTGGGCAAACTGGGGCGCCGTCGCTCATGGCTGGTGCTCTCCCAGGCTTTGGTGATCCTCGGCCTGATCGGCATGGGTTTCTGTGACCCACAAAAACACCTGTCATGGTTGATCGCCATCGCCGTGATCGTAGCCTTCGCCTCCGCGACACAGGACATCGCCGTCGACGCCTATCGCCTGGAAATCGCCGACGACACCCGCCAGGCCGCCCTCGCCGCCAGCTACATGTCCGGTTACCGCATCGCCGCGCTACTGGCCACCGCCGGCGCCCTGTTCTTCGCCGAAGGCTTTGGCTCCACCGGTTTCAACTACAAACACTCGGCATGGGCCGGTACTTACCTGTTGTTCGGCGTGCTGATGGTCCCGGCGCTTCTCACCTCGCTGTTCATGCGCGAGCCGCCGGTGCCGCTGCGTACCCAATTGCAGGCCGGACGCTACACGTTCGTTCATCAGTTGGCGTCGGTATTCGTGCTGATCGTGCTGCTGGTCTCCGTCCCGGCGATGTTTACCCAGCTGTTCAACACCGACTTCGCCAGCGTGCTGTTCGAGGGCGTCAGCCTGCTCGACCTGCTGCTCGAAGACCGCGCCTTCCTGCGGGCCATCCTCTATACCATCCTGACCGCCCTGTGCCTGTCGGCCATGGGTCGGCGCGGACTGGCGCCGGTTCTGACGCCGATCAACGACTTTATCCTGCGTTATCGCTGGCAGGCCCTGCTGCTGCTCGGGCTGATCGCAACCTATCGGATGTCCGACACGGTCATGGGCGTCATGGCCAACGTGTTCTACATCGACCAAGGGTTCACCAAGGACCAGATCGCCAGCGTCAGCAAGATTTTCGGGCTGATCATGACCCTCGTCGGTGCCGGCATGGGCGGCCTGCTGATCGTACGTTTCGGCATCCTGCCCATCCTGTTCATCGGCGGTGTCGCCTCGGCCGCCACCAACATCCTCTTCCTGATGCTGACCGACATGGGCGCCAACCTGAAGATGTTGATTGTCACCATCTCCCTGGACAACTTCAGTTCCGGCCTGGCCACTTCGGCGTTCGTCGCCTACCTGTCGAGCCTCACCAACCTGAAATTCTCCGCCACCCAATACGCCCTGCTCAGCTCGATCATGCTGTTGCTGCCGCGCTTGATCGGTGGTTACTCAGGGGTGATGGTGGAGAAGTTCGGTTACCACAATTTCTTCCTGATCACCGCCCTGCTGGGCGTGCCAACCCTGCTGCTGATCGCCTTGCACTGGTTCCAGGAGAACCGTCGCCAGGATTCGACACCCACCGAGGAACCGGCGCCCACCCGGCCCGCGGAAGAGTCGTAGGAAACTTCAGCAAACGCCGGGGAAACCGGCGTTCGCACCTGGCGACCGGCCACGCGCCTGTACGCCAGGGCATCTCGCCCGTACAATGCTCCGTCACTTCTCGTCATCAGCAACCGACAACGGCCAACCATGCGCACCAGTCAATATTTGCTCGCCACACAGAAAGAAACGCCTTCCGACGCCGTCGTGATCAGCCATCAGTTGATGCTGCGTGCCGGCATGATCCGCAAACTCGCTTCCGGCCTGTACACCTGGCTGCCGATGGGTTTGCGCGTCATGCGCAAGGTGGAAGCCATCGTTCGGGAAGAGATGGACGCCGCTGGCGCCCTGGAAGTATTGATGCCGGGCACCCAACCGGCCGAGCTGTGGCAGGAATCGGGACGCTGGGAAGAATACGGCCCTGAGCTGCTGCGCATCAAAGACCGTCACGGTCGCGACTTCTGTGCAGGCCCGACCCACGAAGAAGTGATCACCGACCTGATGCGCAACGAGTTGAGCAGCTACAAGCAGTTGCCCATCAACCTGTACCAGATCCAGACCAAGTTCCGTGACGAGATCCGTCCACGCTTCGGCCTGATGCGCGGTCGCGAATTCATCATGAAGGACGCCTACTCGTTCCATGCCGACCTGGCTTCGCTGCAGGTCACCTACGACCGCATGCACCAGGCGTATTGCAACGTGTTCACCCGCCTGGGCCTGAAATTCCGTCCGGTTGAAGCCGACAACGGTTCCATCGGTGGCGCCGGTTCCCACGAGTTCCACGTACTGGCCGAGTCCGGCGAAGACGACATCGTCTTCAGCAACGGCTCCGACTACGCCGCGAACATCGAGAAGGCCGAAGCCGTGCCTCGGGAAACTACCCGCGCCGCGCCGACCGAAGAGCTGCGCCTGGTGGACACGCCGAACGCCAAGACCATTGCCCAGTTGGTGGAAGGCTACAACCTGCCGATAGAGCGCACCATCAAGACCCTGATCGTGCGGGCGGAAGAAGCCGGCAAGCTGATTGCCCTGATCGTCCGTGGCGACCACGAACTGAATGAAATCAAGGCCGCCAACCAGCCAGGCGTCGCCAGCCCGCTGGTCATGGCCACCGAAGCCGATCTGCGCGACGCCATTGGCGCCGGCGCCGGCTCCCTCGGCCCGTTGAACCTGCCACTGCCGATCATCATCGACCGTTCGGTGGCATTGATGAGCGACTTCGCCATCGGTGCCAACATCGACGACAAGCACTACTTCGGCGTGAACTGGGAACGCGACCTGCCGGTTCCAACCGTCGCGGACCTGCGCAATGTCGTGGCCGGCGACCCGAGCCCCGATGGCAAGGGCACCCTGGAAATCAAGCGGGGCATCGAGGTCGGGCACATCTTCCAGCTGGGCAACAAGTACAGCAAGGCGATGAAGTGCGAAGTGCTGGGCGAGAACGGCAAGCCGGTCACCCTGGAAATGGGTTGCTACGGCATCGGCGTTTCCCGCGTGGTGGCAGCCGCCATCGAGCAGAACAACGACGAGAAAGGCATCATCTGGAGCGACACACTGGCGCCGTTCCAGGTGGCCCTGGTGCCGCTGCGCTATGAAACCGACCTGGTGCGTGAAGCCACCGATAAGCTCTACGCCGAACTGACGGCCGCCGGCTTCGAAGTGCTGCTGGACGACCGCGACAAGAAAACCAGCCCCGGCATCAAGTTCGCGGACATGGAACTGATCGGCATCCCCCACCGGATCGTCGTCAGTGACCGTGGCCTGGCCGAAGGCAACCTGGAATACAAGAGCCGCACCGAGGCCGAGCCGCAAGCGCTGCCGGTCGCCGACGTGCTGTCGTTCCTCCAGGCCCGTATCCGCCGCTGACACCAGATAGAGACGTCATGTTCAAGCGAAACACCTTAGGCCTCGGTGGCGCCGCCCTGTGCGGCGCCCTGCTGGTCAGCGGCTGTGCCAACCAAATGTCACAACGCAGCGAGCACGAAGAGCGGGTCGAGCGCAAACTGCTCGACCACAGCCTGCAAATCGACGTGGGCGAACCGAAGGTGCTCGACCTGCCGCAGCGCCGGGTGCGCATCAATGAGCAGAAGACCTTCGAAGTCACTGAGTTCGAGGTCACCCGCCATTACGATCGCTACACGCCGTACCAACCCTGGCGCGAGATCTACGAGATCCCCCTGGGCGCGGTGGCCGTGGTGGCCGGTGTCGGTGCGAACGTGGTCAATGTGTTCGCCCTCGGCAACCTGCCAGACACGGCGACCCGCGACTGGATCAGCTACGGTTTCGCTGGGCTCAACCCGTTCATGAACGTCCCCTCCCATGGCCGTGCCCAGCAGAATCTGGCGGGCATCGACGAAGTCCAGCGCGACAAGCGCACGGAACACTCGAGCCTGCCCTGGAGCGAACGCCCGGTGGAGGTCAAGGCCGCCCGGCAGACCTTCGAGCTGAGCACTGACCGTAACGGCGTGCTGCGCTTGAACCTGCTGGAAAGCCCGTTCGCCGAACAGGACCTGAGCCAGTTCGGCAAATTGCAGATCAGCGTGACGGATGCCCAGGACGAAGTGCACACCGACTCATCCCTGAGCATCAGCAGCACCTTGCGCAGCAAACTGCTGGAAGCTCACGCACTGATCTACGACGATCTGGAAGACGACGAGGTGAGCCAGTGGGTTCATCGGGTCAAGCGCCTGTCGGAGCTGGGACTTGAAGAAGAGGCTAGCGAACTGGAACAGAGCCTGATCGAACTGACGCGCAACGATCCGGAGTTGCAGACCGAATTCATGAAAGCCCTGACCAAGGATGGCGGGCGGTTGGTGGCGGATCCGGGGGCTCACTGAAATCCCCTTTGCTCCCACTGAACCTGTAGGAGCTGTCGAGCGAAGTGAGGCTGCGATCTTTCCCCAGACACTTGAGTCTCAAGCGAAAGATCAAAAGATCGTAGCCTTCGGCAGCTCCTACAGCCCCAGCGGGAGCAAGCTCCCTCGCCACAAGAGCAAGACAAGGCATTCAGCCAAGCAGTCTCATCGCTCGAACAACTCCAACTGCTCGAACCCACCCCGCAAATCTTCCAGCCGCACCCCGATCCCCAATAACCGCACCGGCTTGCCGCCCCGGTTGAACGCCTGGGTCAACAGCAACTGATAACTGCCCAGGTCCCGCCCTGCCCCGGCCTGTTCCAACGTGGTCTGGGTAAAGTCGTGAAACTTCACTTTGACGAACGGCTTGCCCGGTCGATAACTGCTGTCGATCCGCGCCATGCGCCCTCTGAGGGTTTCCATCAGTTCCGGCAGTTTGTCGAGACAACTCACCAGGTCGGGCAGGTCGACATCGTAGGTGTTTTCCACACTGATGGACTGCCGTCGGCTATCGTTGTGCACCAGACGTTCATCGATTCCACGGGCCAGGCTCCAGAGCCGCTCACCGAAACTGCCGAATTCGCGCACTAGCGCCAGCTTGTCCCACTGACGCAACTGCAGGCAATCGACGATACCGAGCCGGTTCAGCTTCTCGGCGGTGACCTTGCCTACACCGTGGAGCTTGCTGACCGGCAGGGCCGAGACAAAATCCTCGACCTGGTCCGGGGTGATGACAAACAATCCGTTGGGCTTTTTCCAGTCACTGGCGATCTTGGCCAGGAACTTGTTCGGCGCGACGCCGGCGGACACAGTGATGTGCAGCTGGTTGGAGACACGTCGGCGAATGTCCTGGG
Source organism: Pseudomonas sp. R151218B TE3479 (assembly GCF_053629195.1). NCBI lineage: Bacteria > Pseudomonadati > Pseudomonadota > Gammaproteobacteria > Pseudomonadales > Pseudomonadaceae > Pseudomonas > Pseudomonas sp. R151218B TE3479. The sequence goes on along the minus strand of NZ_JBRJHV010000001.1, from coordinate 2,350,737 downwards.
CGATGCGGGTGGCACTGCCGCCGAAATGGGCACTGGCAGATACATCCAGGTAGGCCTCGTCCAGGGACAGCGGCTCGATCAGGTCGGTGTAATCGCTGAAAATCGTATGAATTTCCTTCGATGCTTCCCGATAGGCCTCCATCCGTGGCTTGACGATGGTGAGGTCCGGGCAGAGCTTCAAGGCGTGGCCGGAAGACATGGCCGAGCGCACGCCGTAGGCCCGCGCTTCGTAGTTACAAGTGGCGATCACACCCCGCCGATCCGCCGAGCCCCCCACCGCCATGGGCTTGCCGGCCAGCCGCGGATCATCGCGCATCTCGATAGCGGCATAGAAACAGTCACAGTCGACATGGATGATTTTACGTTGCGTCATAGAAGAACAGGGTGTGGGACGAATCGGGCCACCAGTATCGCACCGGCACCTGTATATAGCACCAGTAGTTTGAAAGATCCTTCGTCGGGCTCTGAAAACACCTACACAAATTTACTTCTTCAATCGCAACGTCCCCTCCAATAGAGCTTGAGCCCTTGCCAGGCCTGCGTCACAGCGCTGTCACAATGCCCACGCGCAAGGCTAAGCGCTTGAAGCGGAACAGTTTTTTGTGACGCAAGGGTTGACAGCGGCTCGATCCTCTGTAGAATGCCGCCACACAGACGCGGGATGGAGCAGTCTGGTAGCTCGTCGGGCTCATAACCCGAAGGTCGTCGGTTCAAATCCGGCTCCCGCAACCAAACATCAAAGAAGGCTACTCGAAAGAGTGGCCTTTTTTGTGCGTGCTTGTTTTTTGACCACACGATCAGAGACACGCTGCCTGCGACACCCCGCGCCCTGCAAGTTGTAGGACAATTTCCCTTTAATTCCGCGCATTTAGGAAGGCAAGGGATGGATCGGCCGTTTATTTGACCCTGGCGTCTTTTAACGGTTGACACTCCGGCGTTCGCCTGTAGAATGCCGCCACACAGACGCGGGATGGAGCAGTCTGGTAGCTCGTCGGGCTCATAACCCGAAGGTCGTCGGTTCAAATCCGGCTCCCGCAACCAAATATCAAGAAAGGCTACTCGCAAGAGTGGCCTTTTTTGTGTCTGGCGAAAAAAGCTCTACATTACAAAGATTTTGTAATTATTTTCCTTCGCGGGGATTGGTAACTTGGCTGGATACCCCCATCCTGTCGCGCATAGCTCAAGAGGTGATTGATGCGCGCCCACTCGTCTGACCCGCAAGACTCCGTTACTGCGACACAACCGATCAAAGCCGAGCGACTGCGCTGGCTGGATCGGATCAGCCAGTACCGCCAGCCCATTGGCCTCGCGGTCACGCTGCTGCTGTTTGCGATTGCATTGATTGCCTGCCGCCATCTGCTGAGCGAGCTCGATCTATACGCTTTGCACGACTCGATTCTTGAAGTGCCCCGCCCCGCCCTGCTTGGTGCGATCGCCGCAACGGTCGCCGGCTTCATCATTCTTTTGGGCTATGAATGGTCCGCCAGCCGTTACGCCGGTGTGACGCTGCCGCCACAAACCATGGTCCTGGGCGGGTTCACCGCGTTCGCCATCGGTAATGCCATTGGCCTGTCGCTGCTGTCGGGCGGTTCGGTTCGCTACCGCCTGTATGCGCGCCATGGCCTGGGGGCATCGGATGTCGCCCATATGACGCTGTTCGCCAGCCTTTCCCTGGGCTGCGCGTTGCCGCCGTTGGCAGCCCTGGCGACACTCAGCAACCTGCCCGCCGCGTCTGCCGCGCTGCACTTGCCTGCCGCTTTGCTGGGGGCTATTTCCGTGGCGGTGCTGCTGCTCACCAGCGTATTGGCCATCGGCATTTACCGCCGGCGCCTGCCGGAACAGCCGCATCGGGACAGCCTTCTGGTAAAGGCCGGGCGTCGCACGCTGCGCATGCCGGGCCGACGCCTGACCTTCCTGCAACTGGTGATCACCGCGTTGGATGTCGCCGCGGCCGCCACCGTGTTGTATCTGTTGCTGCCCGAGGCACCGCCGTTCGGCGCTTTCCTGCTGGTGTACCTGCTGGCCCTGGCCGCTGGCGTGCTCAGCCATGTACCGGGTGGAGTCGGGGTATTCGAGGCGATCCTGCTGGCCGCGTTTGCCGACAAACTCGGCGCCGCACCACTGGCCGCCGCGCTGTTGCTGTATCGCTTGATCTACGTGCTGCTGCCGATGCTGGTGGCCTGCGTGTTGCTGCTGATCAACGAGGCGCAACGGCTGTTCCAGACGCGTCAGAGCCTGCGGGCGGCATCGGGTTTCGCCGCGCCGATCCTGGCGGTGCTGGTGTTTCTCTCCGGCGTGGTGCTGCTGTTTTCCGGCGTGACACCGGAAATCGACACCCGCCTGGAGCACATCGGCTTCCTGATCCCCCATCGGCTGGTGGACGCTTCGCATTTCGGCGCCAGCCTGGTGGGCGTGTTGTGCCTGTTGCTCGCCCAAGGCTTGCGCCGTCGCCTGTCGGCCGCCTGGATGCTGACCACGGTTCTGCTGCTGGTGGGCGCCCTGCTCTCGCTGCTCAAGGGCTTCGACTGGGAAGAAGCCACGCTACTGACCCTGACGGCCGCCCTGCTGGCGGTATTCCGGCGCTCCTTTTATCGTCCGAGCCGCCTGACTGAACTGCCGTTTTCCCCGCTGTTCCTGATCGCCAGCCTTTGCGTGCTCGGCGCGTCGATCTGGCTGCTGCTGTTTGCCTATCAGGACGTGCCCTACAGCCATCAACTGTGGTGGCAGTTCACCCTCGATGCCGACGCCCCTCGCGGCCTGCGCTCGCTTCTGGGCGCCGCGGTGCTGCTGGTGGTGGTATCCCTGACCTGGCTGCTGCGCACCGCGCGTCCGGTGATCCATCTGCCGACGGCCGAAGAGCTGGAGCGGGCCAAGAAGATTCTCATGACCTCCTCGCAACCCGATGGCGGCCTGGCCCTGACCGGTGACAAGGCGTTGCTGTTCCACCCCAACGACGAAGCCTTCCTGATGTATGCCCGCCGTGGTCGCAGCCTGGTGGCGTTGTATGACCCGATCGGTCCGACCCAGCAACGGGCCGAAATGATCTGGCAGTTCCGCGACCTGTGCGACATCCACCATGCCCGTCCGGTGTTCTATCAGGTGCGCGCCGAAAACCTGCCGTACTACATGGACATCGGCCTGACGGCCATCAAGCTGGGCGAGGAAGCACGGGTCAACCTCAAGCGTTTCGATCTCGAAGCCAAGGGCAAAGAGATGAAGGACCTGCGCTACACCTGGAACCGCGGCACCCGTGACGGCCTGTCGCTGGAAATCCACGAACCGGGCCAGGCACCGATGGATGAGCTCAAGGTCATTTCCGATGCCTGGCTGACTGGCAAGAACGTGCGGGAAAAAGGTTTCTCCCTGGGGCGTTTCAGCGATGACTACCTCAAGCATTTCCGCATCGCGGTGATTCGTTTCGAGGGTCGGCCGGTGGCGTTCGCCAACCTGTTGGAAACCCACAGCCATGAACTGGCCAGCCTCGACCTGATGCGCGCCCACCCCGAGGCGCCGAAACTGACCATGGAATTCATGATGGTCGGCCTCATCCAGCATTATAAAAACCATGACTACGCCCGCTTCAGCCTCGGCATGGTCCCGCTGTCGGGCCTGCAGCCGCGGCGCGGTGCGCCGCTGACCCAGCGCCTGGGCTCGATGGTGTTCCGCCGTGGCGAACAGCTCTATAACTTCCAGGGGCTGCGCCGCTTTAAAGACAAATTCCAGCCTGACTGGGAACCTCGTTACATGGCCGTGCCCGCCGGACTCGATCCGCTGGTGGCGCTGGCCGATACTGCCGCCCTGATTGCGGGCGGCCTGACCGGACTGGTGAAACGCTGATGATGCAACGCTCCTGGCGATACGTAGTGGCCGCCCTGCTGGTGCTGGCGGTGATTCTCGGTGGTGGTTACTGGTACTGGAACCGCCCGGCCCCGCAACCGACCCTGGAACAACTGGCGCCCGCCGATGGCGCAGCGCTGACCCGGGTCACTCCCGGTACCAAGGCACGTGCCCGGGTGCTGGTGGCAGTCAATGAAGACCAGAAACTCAACGACACGCAATTGACGACCCTCAGCCGCAGCGGCTCGGCGCAGATCGTCCAGGTGATCCTGCCCAAGGACTGCATGTTGCAAGGCCGTGCCCTGCAGGCCGGCCTGAGAGAGCTCCAAGGCCCGGCCACGCTGGTCAGCGGTATCGGCCCTGGCGCCGTGCTGGCCTGGCGTTGGCTGACTGAACAGAAGGACGACAAGGCCAAGGCCGTTTCAGTGGACCTGGCCCTGGAAAAACCCGGCTGCACCCATCTGCTGCCTAAAAAGGCAACCCACGGCCATTGGCTGGTGGCTTGGAACGATAACCCTGACGACACCAGCGCCGGTTTCGTACGCGACCAATCGAATGCCGAGACCAGCATCAGCGACTACGACATCAACCTGCCGCAAGTGCTGAACAACGAACTGCGCAAGATCCTGGTGGGCACTGACAAGGCCAAGGGCGGCCTGAGCATCCCGGTAGTGGAAGTCCCGGCCAGCCAGACACGGGACACCGTCACCCTGTTTCTCTCCGGAGATGGCGGCTGGCGCGACCTGGACCGCGACGTGGCCGATGAAATGGCCAAGATCGGCTACCCGGTGGTCGGCATCGACACCCTGCGCTACTACTGGCAACACAAGAGCCCGGAGCAGAGCGCGGCGGACCTGACCGAGCTGATGCAGCACTACCGGCAGATCTGGGGTACCAAGCGCTTCATCCTGACCGGCTACTCCTTCGGCGCCGACGTGTTGCCGGCCATCTATAACCGCCTGCCGGCCACCGAACAACAACGAGTCGATGCGATCATCCTGCTGGCCTTCGCCCGCACCGGCAGCTTCGAGATCGAAGTCGAAGGCTGGCTCGGCAACGCCGGCACCGAAGCCGCCACCGGCCCGGAGATGGCCAAGCTGCCAGCCGAGAAAGTGGTGTGCATCTACGGCGGTGAAGAAGCCGACGAAAGCGGCTGCACCGACAAGACAGCCGTTGGCGAAGCCATCAAGCTGCCCGGCGGCCATCACTTCGACGAGAACTACCCGGCCCTGGCCAAGCGCCTGATCGATGAGATCAACAAGCGCCAGAACAAGACCGCCGAACAGTAAGTCGATACACGCCTGACAAAAAGCCCCGGCTGCCTCAAGGTTGCCGGGGCTTTTTGTGCTCGACTGCCCCCCACTGTGGGAGCTAATACTGTTCATTCAAGAAAAATGATGGACCTGTGGCGAGGGAGCTTGCTCCCGCTCGGCTGCGAAGCAGTCGTAAACCGACGGGGCGGTGTGTCTGATTCTCCGCATTTGGCAGGTTTTGGGGCCGCTTCGCAGCCCAGCGGGAGCAAGCTCCCTCGCCACGGGCTTGTCGATTGCTTTAAGTGAACAGCATTACCCTGTGGGAACGAGCTTGCTCGCGATGGCGGTGGCAGATTCAACATCTTTGCAAACTGACACTCCACTATCGCGAGCAAGCTCGCTCCCACAGGGGCTGACTCTGGCATCAGCCTTTGTGTTGCCCACAAAAAAGCCCCCGCCGCCGCAAGGCAACGAGGGCTTTTGCTTTCCTGGTGCTACATCTCGACCTGCGTCCCCAGTTCAATCACCCGGTTCAACGGCAGATTGAAGAAGCGAAGGTTGCCGTTGGCATTTTTCAGCATGAAGGCGAACAGTATCTCGCGCCAGCGGGCCATGCCCTCAAGCTTGGAGGCGATGACGGTCTCGCGACTGAGGAAGTAGGTGGTGCGCATCGGGCTGAAGTCCAGGTCATCGAGATGACAGAGCTTGAGCGCCTGCGGAACGTCCGGCTCGTCGGTGAAACCGAAGTGCAGGATCACCCGGAAGAACCCTTCGCCATAGGCGTCGACCTCGAAGCGCCGCTGCGGCGGCACCCGGGGAATGTCTTCGTACACCACTGTCAACAGCACCACCTGCTCATGCAGCACCTGGTTGTGCAACAGATTGTGCAACAGCGCGTGAGGCACCGCGTCCGAACGCGCGGTCAGGAACACGGCGGTGCCCTGGACACGGTGCGGCGGCTGCACACGGATGCTGCTGATGAAGATCGGCAGCGGCAACGCCCCTTCATCCAGGCGCTCCACCAGCAATTGCTTGCCGCGCTTCCAGGTGGTCATCAGCACGAACAAGGCAATACCGGCGATGACCGGGAACGCACCGCCCTGGATGATTTTCGGCACGTTGGCGGCGAAGTACAGGCCGTCCACCAAAAGGAAACCGAGTAACAAAGGAACAGCCAACAGCGGCGGCCACTTCCACAACAGCAGTATCACGGCGGACACCAGGATCGTGGTCATCAGCATCGTACCGGTCACGGCCACGCCGTAGGCCGAAGCCAGCGCGCCGGAAGATTCGAAACCCAGCACCAGCAACACCACGCCGACCATCAGCGACCAGTTCACCGCACCGATATAGATCTGGCCCTGCTCGGCGCTGGAGGTGTGCTGGATGTACATGCGCGGGATGTAACCGAGCTGGATCGCCTGGCGCGTCAGGGAGAACGCGCCGGAAATCACCGCTTGCGAGGCGATCACCGTGGCCAGGGTCGACAGGCCCACCAATGGAAGCAGCGCCCAGCTCGGCGCCAGCAGATAAAACGGGTTGCGCGCCGCTTCCGGGTCGCCCAGCAACAACGCGCCCTGACCGAAGTAATTAAGCACCAGTGCCGGCAACACCAGGATGAACCAGGCACGGGCAATCGGTTTGCGGCCGAAGTGCCCCATGTCGGCGTATAGCGCTTCGGCGCCAGTCAGCGCCAGCACCACGGCACCGAGGATCGCCACGCCCATGCCCGGGTGGACGATAAAAAAACGCACGGCCCAGGCCGGGTTCACCGCCTGCAACACTTCCGGATGTTGAACGATACCGTACACGCCCAGGGCGCCAAGCACCAGGAACCAGGTCACCATGATCGGGCCAAACAGGGTGCCGATCCGTGCAGTGCCGTGGCGCTGGATCAGGAACAGCCCCACCAGCACAACCAGCGACAAGGGCACTACCCAGTGATCGATGCCTTCGAACGCCAGACCAAGGCCTTCAATGGCCGAGAGCACGGAGATCGCTGGCGTGATCATGCTGTCGCCGTAGAACAGCGCCGCGCCGATCAAGCCGCAGATCACCAGGAAGGTCCGCAGTCGCGCCCTTCCCGCCGCGGCTCGCCGCGCCAGGGCGGTGAGCGCCATGATCCCGCCCTCGCCCTGGTTGTCGGCGCGCAGCACGAACATCATGTACTTGATCGACACGACCCAGATCAGCGACCAGAAAATCAGCGACAGAATCCCCAGCACCCCATCGTGATTGACAGGCACGCCATAGGCACCGGAAAACACTTCCTTGAGGGTGTACAACGGGCTCGTACCGATGTCGCCATAAACCACCCCGACCGCCGCGACCAGCATGCTCAGCGGCTTCGCTGCCGAATGCTCGGCACCTGCCACCTGACTACTTGCATGACCCATCCAACACTCCCGTTTCCCAGACCTGTCTTCTTGAACGAAGCACTATGCTTTGTTGAGGCAGCATGCGCTGTTTTACGTATTGTTACAGACGTTTTATTGACTGTAGCAATCGCCAGAACGCAAAGGCGCGAAGCATAGCGCAGCACTCGTCGCATTTCCCGGTATAAAGCTGGTCAAGTGCGTCGACCCTGGATAGAATTGCGCACTTTTTGATCAGAGGCGCGCCAAGCGCCCTGTCTCGGCAAGAGACGATCCCCCCTACACCGAGGTTAGACATGTCCACCACTACCGCGCCCGCCAATCCGAAGGTTGGCTTCGTATCCCTGGGTTGCCCTAAGGCTCTGGTCGACTCCGAGCGCATCCTGACCCAGCTGCGCATGGAAGGCTATGACGTCGTGTCCACGTACCAGGACGCCGACGTGGTCGTGGTCAACACCTGCGGCTTCATCGATTCGGCCAAGGCCGAGTCCCTGGAAGTGATCGGCGAAGCCATCAAGGAAAACGGCAAGGTCATCGTCACCGGCTGCATGGGTGTGGAAGAAGGCAACATCCGCAACGTGCACCCAAGCGTGCTGTCCGTTACCGGGCCACAGCAGTACGAGCAGGTGGTCAACGCCGTGCATGACGTGGTGCCACCGCGCCAGGACCACAACCCGCTGATCGACCTGGTGCCGCCACAAGGCATCAAGCTGACCCCGCGCCACTACGCCTACCTGAAGATTTCCGAAGGCTGCAACCACAGCTGCAGTTTCTGCATCATCCCGTCGATGCGCGGCAAGCTGGTGAGCCGTCCGGTGGGCGATGTGCTCGACGAAGCCCAGCGCCTGGTCAAGGCCGGCGTCAAGGAGCTGCTGGTGATCTCCCAGGACACCAGCGCCTACGGCGTCGACGTGAAATACCGCACCGGCTTCTGGAATGGCGCGCCGGTGAAAACCCGCATGACCGAACTGTGCGAAGCCCTCAGTACCCTGGGCGTCTGGGTCCGCCTGCATTACGTTTACCCGTATCCGCATGTCGACGAACTGATCCCGCTGATGGCGGCCGGCAAGATCCTGCCGTACCTGGACATCCCGTTCCAGCACGCCAGCCCCAAAGTCCTCAAGGCCATGAAGCGCCCGGCTTTCGAAGACAAGACCCTGGCCCGCATCAAGAACTGGCGCGAAATCTGCCCGGACCTGATCATCCGCTCCACCTTCATCGTCGGCTTCCCTGGCGAAACCGAAGAAGACTTCCAATACCTCTTGGACTGGCTGACCGAAGCCCAGCTCGACCGCGTTGGCTGCTTCCAGTATTCCCCTGTGGAAGGCGCACCGGCCAACGACCTGGACCTGGACGTGGTGCCGGACGACGTCAAGCAGGACCGCTGGGAGCGCTTCATGGCGCACCAGCAGGCCATCAGCTCGGCGCGCCTGCAAATGCGCATCGGCCGTGAAATCGAAGTGCTGGTGGATGAAGTGGACGAGCAAGGCGCCGTGGGCCGCTGCTTCTTCGACGCGCCGGAAATCGACGGCAACGTCTTCATCGACAACGGCAGCAACCTCAAGCCAGGGGACAAGGTCTGGTGCAAGGTGACCGACGCCGATGAGTATGACTTGTGGGCTGAGCAGATCGGTTGATCTGCCGCGCTTTACAGGCTGCTGCAATACCTGTGGTTCTTTGATCGCCGAAAATTTGAAAAGCCTCGCCATCCTCACAGGATGCGGGGCTTTTTTACGGCTATTGTATGGAGAAACCAGCACATCCAGCACAAGGAACAGGCGGACATGCGCCAGCATTCGGTCATCCATACACCGAAACCGAGCGATTACCAGGAACTGACCCAGGTTTGGGAGGCCTCGGTGCGGGCCACCCATGAGTTTCTGCCGGACAGCTACATCGAACTGCTGAAAAACCTGGTGCTCACCCGTTACCTGGATGCGGTGATGCTCATTTGCACCCGGGACGCACGCCAGCGGATCACCGGTTTCGCCGGTGTCGCGGCTGGCAAGGTCGAGATGCTCTTCATAGCCCCGCAACACCGTGGCCAGGGCCTGGGCAAGCTGTTGCTGCGCTACGCCATGGAACACCTGAACGCCAACCAACTGGACGTCAACGAACAGAACCCGCAAGCCTTGGGCTTTTACCTCAAGCAAGGCTTCGAAGTGGTAGGGCGCTCGGCAAAAGATGGCATGAACCAGCCCTACCCACTGCTGCACATGCGCTACAAGCAGCCCGACCTGAAGGCCGGACGCGGCTAAAAGTTGCATGAGGCAAATGGACCCGCGATTAACCGGCCCCAGGCAGGTACAATGCCCACCCTCTTTTTGTTACGGCCCCCGTCATGACTGACCCGATTCGTCTCTCCAAACGCCTCATCGAACTCGTCGGCTGTTCCCGTCGCGAGGCTGAGCTGTTCATCGAGGGCGGCTGGGTCACCGTGGATGGCGAAGTGATCGACGAGCCGCAGTTCAAGGTAACGACCCAGAAGGTCGAACTCGACCCCGAGGCCAAGGCCACCGCGCCGGAGCCGGTGACACTCCTGCTGAACGTCCCGGCGGGCATGGACGTAGACACCGCGATGGCCTCTCTTGGACCGCAGACCCTGAGCGAAGAACATCGCTTCGGCAAGCGGCCCCTCAAGGGCCATTTCCTGCGCCTGACCGCCAGTGCCGACCTGCAAGCCAACGCCAGCGGGCTGCTGGTGTTCACCCAGGATTGGAAGATCTTGCGCAAGCTCACCGCCGACGCCGCCAAGATCGAGCAGGAATACGTGGTGGAAGTCGAAGGCGAAATGGTCGCCCATGGCCTCAATCGCCTGAACCATGGCTTGACCTACAAGGGCAAGGAGCTGCCGGCGGTCAAGGCCAGCTGGCAGAACGAGAACCGCCTGCGCTTTGCCATGAAAAACCCGCAGCCCGGCGTGATCGCTCTGTTTTGCCAGGCGGTCGGGCTCAAGGTCATCGCCATTCGCCGTATCCGCATCGGCGGCGTGTCCATCGGCAAAGTGCCGCTGGGCCAGTGGCGCTACCTGTCCGCCAAAGAGAAATTCTAATTTTTTCCGGCGCCGCACCGAACGCAGGCGCCCACTGCCGATTGATCAGGACTGCACACATGATTCACAACGACGTACTGCGCAGCGTGCGCTACATGCTCGACATCAGCGACAAGAAAGTCATCGAGATCATCAAGCTGGGCGGCCTGGACGTCTCCCTGGCGGACCTGGCGGGCTACCTCAAGAAAGACGAGGAAGAAGGCTTCGTGTTCTGCCCTGACGAGGTCATGGCGCATTTTCTCGATGGCCTGGTGATCTTCAAGCGTGGCAAGGACGAAAGCCGTCCGCCCCAGCCGATCGAAGTGCCGGTGACCAACAACATCATCCTCAAGAAACTGCGGGTGGCCTTCGAGCTGAAGGAAGACGACATGCACGCCATCCTCAAGGCCGCCGAGTTCCCGGTGTCCAAGCCGGAACTGAGCGCGCTGTTCCGCAAATTCGGCCACACCAACTACCGCCCGTGTGGCGACCAATTGCTGCGCAACTTCCTCAAGGGCCTGACGCTGCGCGTCAGGGCTTAAACAGCAGCCAAAAATGACCTACAGCGTCTCTCCCATCGGCTTCGTCCGCTCCTGCTTCAAGGAAAAGTTCGCCATCCCCCGCCAACCGCAACTGGCTCCGGCCGCACGCGGTGTGCTGGAGTTGGTGGCGCCGTTCGACCAGGGCGAGGCGGTGCAAGGCCTGGAGCAGGTCAGCCATGTCTGGCTGCTGTTCCTGTTCCACCAGACCCTGGAGGACAAGCCACGCTTGAAAGTGCGGCCGCCACGCCTGGGCGGCAACAAGTCCATGGGCGTGTTCGCCACCCGCGCCACCCATCGCCCCAATGGTATTGGCCAGTCGGTCGTGAAGCTGGAACGGGTCGAAGCCGGGCGCCTGTGGCTCTCGGGTATCGATTTGCTGGACGGCACGCCGGTGCTCGACATCAAGCCCTACGTGCCCTACGCCGACATCATCGGCTCGGCCTCCAATAGCATCGCCAGCGCCGCGCCTGAGTTGATCGCGGTGCAATGGGCGGACACCGCCCGGGTTCAAGCACACGAACATGCCTCGCGCCTGGAAGAGCCGTTGGTGGAGTTGATTGAACAATGCCTGGCCCAAGACCCACGCCCGGCGTACCAGATTCCCACAGCCGAACGGGAATATGGCGCGCAGTTCTGGGATGTGGACGTTCGCTGGCGTTACCCGCAACCGGGGCTGATCCGGGTATTGGAAGTCGTTCCTGCCGTTAAATAAAACCCGGAAACGAAAAAGCCCGCGCGGCCTTTATCAGGCGGCGCGGGCTTTTTTTATGCTCAGTCAGTTGGACCGAGTCGCTGCCATCGCGAGCAAGCTCGCTCCCACAGGTGGATTCAATCCAAGTCCCCATGTGGGAGCGAGCTTGCTCGCGATGGCGATCTACCAGTCACCACAACAGCTTACTTCTCTACAAACGCCCGCTCGATCAGGTAGTCACCCGGCTCGCGCATACGCGGAGAAACGGTCAGGCCGAAGCTGTTGAGCACTTCACTGGTCTCGTCGAGCATGCTCGGGCTGCCGCACAGCATGGCGCGGTCGTCCTGCGGGTTGATCGGTGGCAGACCGATGTCGCGGAACAGCTTGCCACTGCGCATCAGGTCGGTCAGCCGGCCTTCGTTCTCGAACGGCTCGCGCGTCACGGTCGGGTAGTAGATCAGCTTGTCACGCAGGGCTTCGCCGAAGAACTCGTTCTGCGGCAAGTGCTCGGTGATGAATTCGCGGTAAGCGACTTCATTGACGTAACGCACGCCGTGGCACAGGATCACTTTTTCGAAACGCTCATAGGTTTCCGGATCCTGGATGACGCTCATGAACGGCGCCAGGCCGGTGCCGGTGCTGAGCAGGTACAAATGCTTGCCAGGCTTGAGATCGTCCAGCACGAGGGTGCCGGTGGGTTTCTTGCTGATGATGATCTCGTCGCCTTCCTTCAGGTGCTGCAACTGGGAAGTCAGCGGACCATCGGGCACCTTGATGCTGAAGAATTCGAGATGCTCTTCCCAGTTCGGGCTGGCAATCGAGTAAGCGCGCATAAGCGGGCGGCCGTTGGGCTGTTGCAGGCCGATCATCACGAACTGACCGTTCTCGAAGCGCAGGCCCGGATCGCGGGTGCACTTGAAGCTGAACAGAGTGTCGTTCCAGTGATGAACACTGAGGACACGCTCGTGGTTCATGTTGCTCATGTACGGGGACTCCTGGGAATGATGCCTGCGCCGATAATCTGCGCAATTGCATCGCATTCTAATGGCGGCGACAATATCTGTTAAATGGATTATTAAGATAAGGGTTATCGGTTATATCGATATGCGATTTACTCTACGTCAACTTCAAGTCTTCGTCGCCGTCGCCCAGCAAGAAAGCGTGTCTCGCGCTGCGGGCCAGCTCAACCTGTCGCAGTCGGCGGCCAGCACCTCCATCACCGAACTGGAGCGCCAATCGAGCTGCCAGCTGTTCGACCGTGCCGGCAAACGCCTGAGCCTCAATGCCCTGGGCAAACAGTTGCTGCCCCAGGCGGTGGCGCTGCTGGACCAGGCCAAGGAGATCGAAGACCTGCTCAATGGCAAGTCCGGTTTCGGCTCACTGGCGGTCGGCGCGACGCTGACCATCGGCAATTACCTGGCGACCTTGTTGATCGGCGGGTTCATGCAGCGCCATCCGGAAAGCCAGGTGAAGCTGCACGTGCAGAACACTGCCAATATCGTGCACCAGGTTGCCCACTATGAAATTGATCTGGGTCTAATCGAAGGCGACTGCAGCCATCCGGACATCGAAGTGCAAAGCTGGGTCGAGGACGAACTGGTGGTGTTCTGCGCTCCTCAACACCCGCTGGCCAAGCGCGGCCAGGCGACCATGGAGGAATTGACCCATGAAGCCTGGATTCTGCGGGAACAGGGTTCGGGCACGCGACTGACTTTCGACCAGGCCATGCGCCACCACCGCAGCGCATTGAACATCCGCCTGGAGCTGGAACACACCGAAGCGATCAAGCGCGCCGTTGAATCCGGCCTGGGCATTGGCTGCATCTCACGCCTGGCCCTGCGCGACGCCTTCCGCCGCGGCAGCCTCGTCGCAGTGGAAACACCGGACATGGACCTGGCGCGGCAGTTCTACTTCATCTGGCATAAACAGAAGTACCAGACCTCCGCCATGCGTGAATTTCTCGAATTGTGCCGTGCGTTCACCGCCGGGGCCCAGCGCAGCGACGAAATCGTGCTACCGGCCATTGCCTGAGCCGTTACAGCAGGATCAGGCCCCACACCAACGCGATCATCGTCAGGGCGACGAACTGGGCAGCGCTGCCCATGTCCTTGGCGTTTTTCGACAACGGGTGCAGCTCCAGGGAGATGCGGTCGATGGCCGCCTCCACCGCCGAGTTGAGCAATTCCACGATCAATGCCAGCAGGCACACGGCAATCAGCAGCGCCTGTTCGACACGGCTGACGTTCAGGAAGAAGGACAACGGAATCAGCACGACGTTGAGCAGCACCAACTGACGGAAAGCCGCTTCGCCGACAAAAGCCGCGCGCAGCCCGTCCAAGGAATAGCCGGAGGCGTTGAGGATGCGTTTCAGGCCGGTCTGGCCTTTAAAAGGTGACATAGAGTGAGCAACTGATCGAAAAGGAGTGGAGAAACTAATTCAAACCCGGTCAAAAAAGCGTGAAGCAGCGCATTAAGCCTGCGGCGAAATTGACTCAAGTTGTTGCAGCAGCAGGGCCGCCTGGGTCCGGGTGCGTACGTTCAGTTTACGGAAGATCGCCGTGACGTGGGCCTTGATAGTGGCCTCCGACACGTTCAATTCATAGGCAATCTGCTTGTTCAGCAGGCCTTCGCAGACCATGGTCAACACTCGAAACTGCTGTGGCGTGAGGCTGGCCAGGCCCGCACTGGCGGCCTTGGCTTCCTCGGACACACTCACGGCTTCAAACGCCTGGGGCGGCCAGCTGACATCGCCGTCCAGGACCGCCTTCACGGCCTTTTGAATCATTTCAAGGGAGCTGGACTTGGGGATGAAGCCACTGGCGCCGAACTCCCGGGCCTTGACCATCACTGACGCTTCTTCCTGGGCCGAGACCATGACCACGGGGATCTGCGGGTATTGGCCACGCAACAGCACCAGACCTGAAAAACCGTAGGCACCGGGCATGTTCAGATCCAGCAGCACCAGGTCCCAATCGGACTTCGCTGTCAACTGGACCTCCAGTTCCGCGATACTGGCCACCTCCGTCAATCGGACATCCGGGCCAAGGCCCAGGGTCACTGCCTGATGCAACGCGCTGCGAAAGAGCGGGTGGTCATCGGCAATCAGGATTTCGTATGTGGCCATTTTTCAAATGATCCTGTTTTTAATGGCAGGCCCGAAGCATTCGCACCTCGCCAAGACAACTCAAGACACCGCCCTGCGGCGGCATCCACAGGGCACGTGCAATGCCAAACATGACGTTTCAACACGGGCGGCGCCCTGGTCGGCGCCAAGCATGCCCAGCGAAGCCGGGGTGGTCAAGCAGCACGGCCGCCCCTGAGTCCAGTATGGGCCACTATTGAGCCAATACTGTGTGCGACGTACGAATGAAGGGTTGCAACTCGGCATGGGCCGGGGTCGACACATTGACCTCCTGCTGGCCCTTGGCGCCCAGGTAATGCTGGCTGAACACATCGAAATAGGCATCCAGGGCCGACGCGGCATTGCTGTCCCCCGCCAACTCCAGACACAACGCCGCCACTTCCGCAGTGCACAGGTGCTCGCTGCGGGTCGAACGACGCAAACGGTAGCGCGACAGTTTGTCGGGCAGCAGGCTCAGGATCGGCAGCCGATCGAAATACGGGCTTTTACGGAAAATCTTCCGTGCCTCCGTCCAAGTCGCGTCCAGCAGAATGAACAACGGGCGCTTGGACTGATCGAGGTCCACCGTGTGGGTGACCCGCGATGGCTCGACGTATTCGCCCGGAAACACCAGGTACGGCTGCCATTGCGGATCGTTCAGCAACGTCAGCAGTTGCTCATCGACCTCCGTGCGCGACCAGATGAACGCATGGTTGTCGCGCACCACGTCGGCGATCAGCCAACCGGTGTTGCTCGGTTTGAACACTTCCTTGTTGGTCATTATCAGGCAGACCCCGGAACGGGTTTCAACGCTCGGACGCCAAGCGCACAGGCAATGGCTCTCGATCACCCGGCAGGCGCTGCAACGGGGGGCGCGCCAGCCTCGGGCCTGGATCGGCTTGATCCCTTCATCGATGCGCTGGTCGCGCAGGCGGGCTACGGCGTTAGGGGCGTGATTCATCGTGGGCGACGCCGACAGACAGAAAAACTCGACACGAACAACACTCGGCAGGGCAATAAAGGCCGGCAGTCTACCAGAGCGCACGAGCCTGTACCGTCCACCCGAGCTCCCCTATAATCCCCGGCCACTGAACGCACAGTCATGTGATCGGTCGAACCACCAGTCACTGAACCAGGAGAGTTTCATGCTGCGCCTTATCGTCCCTACCGTTGCCGTTCTGCTGGCGACGTCCTTCAGCGCTCAGGCTGCCTCGCTGAAAGAACTCGAACTGAACAAGATGCTGCAGAACGTTGCCAAGGAAAGTAGCGTCGGTACGCCGCGGGCAATCAACGAAGACATTCTCGATCAGGGGTATACCGTCGAAGGCACCGAGCTGATCAACCACCTCAGCGTGCAAAGCAGCCATGCCCAGAAAATGCGCGCAGACCCCAAGGCCGTGTATTTCCAGTTGGGCTCCACGGTGTGCACCAATCCGGGCTTCCGCAAGTTGATGGCCAAGGGCGCGACAATGCGCTACGAATTCACCGAGGTTAAGACCAACCGCCCGGTCGCGACCGAGCGCTTCCAGGAATCGGATTGCCCGAAACCCGCCAAGACGAAGAAGTAATCAACCCGAGCTTGCGCGCCGCTGCTCATCGTCGGCGCGCAATTCCGCTACCAGCGCCTGCAGGTAGCGCGAGCGCCATGCCCGCCCTTCCAGTCGACGACAGCATTCCTCCTCAAGACTCACCCGATTGGCCTGTGCCGATTCCAACAACATCAAGTACAACTGCCTGTCGAGCTCCAGAGTCACCCTGGTCATCTCTCCCGCCTCCATGCCCGTCCGCTTCAATCCATCACGTAGCACCAGCCCTGAGCGCCAAATTGCATTGCCACGCTTGTTATCAGTAAATCAGAGCGGCACGCACCCGGCCGGCAATCTGACGAGCGGCGCGATATGGCGGTGCACTTATCCAGCGGTTGCCAACGGTCACTTTTGAGCGCCATGATCAGGACAGCAAAGATCGGCTAGATTCAAAAGTATTCTGAGTATTTGCATCGGGCAGAAAGAGGCTGCCCGACCAACACCTTGGTGTGCTTGTTTTCATTAAAAGGGAAAAACAGAACCCGCTGGATGGCTTGGTCGCCCTGCTGCAGACCGCGTCAAGCCAGGTCAACCTCCAGGCCGCTGCCTGGGCTGACGACGACACACGAAGTGTCGTGGTCCTGATGAATCTCTCATCCGGGCCAGGGTCCTGTTAAGAAGGAGAAGTTGAATGCCTTATAAACCGAATGACCTGCTCAGTCGTCATTTTGAGAACCACGGCCACGACCTTACCCACAAGGTCGAAGAACAACTCAACCTGGTGTCTCCCAACAGCCCCAACCTCCCCATTTACCGTGACATGATCCTGACTGTGCTGCGCATGGCCCAGGAAGATCACAACCGCTGGAATGCCAAGATCACGCTGCAGACCCTGAGGGAATTGGAACACGCCTTCCGTACGCTCGAACAATTCAAGGGCCGGCGCAAGGTCACGGTTTTCGGCTCGGCCCGAACGCCTATCGAACATCCGCTGTACGGCCTGGCCCGAGAGTTGGGCGCTTCGCTGGCCCGCTCGGACATGATGGTCATCACCGGTGCCGGCGGTGGCATCATGGCCGCTGCCCATGAAGGCGCGGGACGGGACCATAGCCTGGGATTCAATATCACCCTGCCTTTCGAACAGCACGCAAACCCGACCGTTGAAGGCACGTCGAACCTGCTGCCGTTCCACTTCTTCTTCACCCGCAAGCTGTTTTTCGTCAAGGAAGCCGATGCATTGGTGCTCTGCCCTGGCGGTTTCGGCACGCTTGACGAGGCGCTGGAAGTTCTGACGCTGGTCCAGACCGGTAAAAGCCCACTGGTACCGGTGGTCCTGCTGGATGTTCCCGGGGGCAAGTTCTGGCAAAGCGCCCTGGACTTTATCCGCGAGCAGTTGGAGGAAAATCGCTACATCCTGCCCACCGACATGAAGCTCATGCGCCTGGTGTACAACGCCGAAGAGGCCGTGGAAGAGATCAACCAGTTCTACCGCAACTTCCACTCCAGTCGCTGGCTCAAGCATCAGTTCGTGATCCGCATGAATCACAAGCTAAGCGAACAGGCACTGCAGCAGATGCAGGTAGATTTCGCCGACCTGTGCCTGAACGATTGTTTTCATCAACATGACTACAGCGGTGAAGAGCACGACGAGGCCCGGTTCAGTCATCTGACACGTCTGACATTCACTTTCAACGCCCGTAATCATGGTCGCTTGAGGGAATTGGTGGACTACATCAACCTGCCGGAAAACTGGGCCCAACCTGCCCAAAAGACCCACCCCCTTACCTGGGAGCCGATCAAGGTAACCTGAGCCCATAAAAAAACGGCCCGCTATCGAAATAGCGGGCCGTTTTTTATTCAATCATCCATGCCGCGACCGCTGAACAAGCGGTTGATCATTTCCATGGAGTAGCCTCGGTACGCCAGGAAACGCCCCTGCTTGGCTCGCTCTCGTGCATCGATGGGCAAATGCCCTGAGAACTTGCGACGCCAGGTGTCCGTCAGTTGCTCCTGCCAATCGATACCGCTTTCGCGCAAAGCGAGCTCGATATCCGGGCGTTGCAAACCGCGCTGGCCCAGCTCCTCACGAATGCGCAAAGGACCGTAGCCGGAGCGGGCGCGATAAGCGATGAAGCTTTCCAGGTAACGGGACTCCGACAGCAGGCCCTCTTCAGTCAAACGGTCGAGGGCCGTGTCGATCAATTCATCGGGCGCGCCGCGCTGACGCAGTTTACGCGTCAGCTCGACCCGACCGTGCTCGCGCCTGGCGAGCAGGTCCATCGCAGTTCGCCGCACCGCGACGAGGGTATCGAGTACGGCGGTCATCGGATCGATCAGATGTCAGCGTCAGCCAGATCGTCAGCGGTCTCGCGATTAGCCACGGACTTGACGTCTGCGACCGGGCTCAACAGTTTGTCACGCAGTTGTTTCTCGAGGGCAGCGGCAACTTCCGGGTTATCCGCCAGGAACTTGGCCGAGTTGGCCTTGCCTTGACCGATCTTGGTGCCGTTGTAGGCGTACCAAGCGCCCGACTTCTCGACGAAACCGTGCAACACACCCAGGTCGATCATCTCACCATTGAGGTAGATGCCCTTGCCGTAAAGAATCTGGAACTCGGCCTGACGGAACGGCGAAGCCACCTTGTTCTTCACGACCTTGACGCGGGTTTCGCTGCCGACCACTTCATCACCTTCTTTCACCGCGCCAGTACGGCGGATGTCGAGGCGAACCGAGGCGTAGAACTTCAGTGCGTTACCCCCGGTGGTGGTTTCCGGGCTGCCGAACATCACGCCGATCTTCATACGGATCTGGTTGATGAAGATCACCAGGCAGTTGGCGTTCTTGATGTTACCGGTGATCTTGCGCAGGGCCTGGGACATCAGGCGAGCCTGGAGGCCCACGTGCATGTCGCCCATTTCACCTTCGATTTCAGCCTTTGGCACCAGCGCCGCCACGGAGTCGACGATGATCACGTCGACCGCGTTGGAACGCACCAGCATGTCGGTGATTTCCAGGGCCTGCTCGCCGGTGTCCGGCTGGGAAACCAGCAGGTCGTCGACGTTGACGCCCAGTTTGCCGGCGTATTCCGGGTCCAGGGCGTGTTCGGCGTCGACGAAGGCGCAGGTCGCGCCGGCTTTTTGGGCCTGGGCGATCACGGACAGGGTCAGTGTGGTTTTACCGGAAGACTCAGGACCGTAGATTTCAACGATTCGGCCTTTTGGCAGACCGCCGATGCCAAGCGCAATGTCCAGGCCCAGGGAGCCGGTGGAGATGGAAGGAATAGCCTGACGGTCCTGATCGCCCATACGCATTACGGCACCCTTGCCGAATTGACGTTCGATCTGACCCAAGGCCGCAGCCAAGGCTTTCTTCTTGTTGTCGTCCATTAAAGTCCTCACGTAATCAATAAGGCCTGACGGCCAACACCTGTATAAGTAGCCAGTATTATTCCACAGCGATTGAGGATCGCCTACCCCTGATTTGAGATTTCTACAGCGGCATGTTGCAGCAGCCCCTCTAGCGCGGCCTTCACCGTTTGTCGGCGGACCTCGTCGCGGTTGCCTGAAAAGAAGCGCTGTTCGCTGATCAGCGTCTGGCCGACGGCCCAGGCGAGCCATACGGTACCCACCGGCTTGCTCGGCGAGCCCCCATCCGGCCCGGCCACCCCGCTGACCGCCACGGCAAAACGCGCCAGGCTTTTGCGCTGGGCGCCTTGTGCCATGGCCTCGACCACCTCGCGGCTGACCGCCCCGACTTTTTCGAACAGCTCGGCCGGCACCTCCAGCTGCTGGCTCTTCTGGCGATTGGAATAGGTGACATAACCGGCCTCGAACCAGGCCGAACTCCCGGGAATCCGGGTAATCGCCTCGGCAATCCCGCCGCCCGTACAGGACTCGGCCGTGGTGACGTGGGCATTGAGCAACTGTAGGCGTCTGCCCAATTCAGCGGCCAGTTCGGTAATGTCGTCCATGGTGCTCTCCTGATTCCACGCGATTGAGGCCTACCGTACACGAGCAGTCGACGCTTGCAAGGCTCGCCGGATTACCGACCCAGCGCTCTGATATAGGCCTGACAGGCCTGCAAGGCAATCAGTGCGCGATCACCGGCGTCGGTGATGGCGATAATTCGTTGAGCATGCGCCGGGTCAAGTCGGGCGCGTGGGGCGCCATGATCCAGGCCGCCGGCGCCGGTGGCGGCAGGCACTGCACAACCGGCGGCAACATCGTTGGCGTCGAGGAGGACTGACAGCCGGACATCGGCAGTAGCAAGGCGATCGCGCAGGCGATCCTGGTCACGTTGGGCATCGCTCAAGGCTCGGTAATGGGTTTGTTCGCTGGTGGAGAGTTGTTGTTCAAGGGCGAGGCGTTTGTCCTGCTCGGCCTTTTGCTGCATCGCGGCCGCCTGGCTTATCTGACTCAACGTCGCAGTCTGGGCTTGTGCCAGTTGCGCCAATTGTTGGCCATAACGCCAATCTTGGAGTCGCCACGCGAGCATTGCCGGACCACCCGCCAACACTGCCAGTAAAACGACAATGCCAAGGCTGCGAGCAGAAAAAGGCATCAGGCCGAAGGCTGGCATAACACCGCCCTCGCCCGCGCCCAGAGTTGCAGGCGCTCCTCCAAGCCGTTCAAACCGCCGTTGATGCGGCGGGTGATGGTATTGAATTGATCGCGGTCGGCCAGTTCGTTCAAGCCGTTCTGCTCCCAGAACCACGCCGCGGATTCAGCGGCCCATTGCGGTTGCTCCAGCAGCTCCGGCAAAGCCAGCAGGCGTTCGTCGCCAAACAAACCCAGGCTGCAACGAAGGTAGTTGTCGTGCCCGGTTATCTGAATCAACCCTCGGCCTCGGTACTTCTGACCGTCACCGTCGGCCTGGGGCGTATTGCCCAGGCGCACGGCCAACGGTCCCGTGTCGTACTGGCTGAGGTATTGATCACCGCCGAGTTCGCGCACATAGCGCAATTGCCCCGATTCATGGCCGACCTGCGCCAGAAACGCAGCGATGCGTTTAGGCGTTTCGATACGGTGACGGGGCATGGCGCTGTTAAGCGCGGAAACAAAAACGCCCGCTTGGCTGCGGGCGTTAGGCATGATTTTGATGAGTTGCTGTTGGGTAACGTCCATGCTCAGACCATAGAAAACAGATTATTAAAGTTGCCCAGCCAGCCAGGGCGGCGCGACCGGGCGATGTTCAATGGCCGGGAAAAACTCATTCTGCGGCCAATCCCTGAGGGCGCGACGGTAAGCCTGGAGCGCTGTGTATTGCGTTTGGTCCAGGGTTGTACCGCCGCCATCGTCCATTTCGTCGCGATCCCGGGCTACCAGGCGGTCGGTGGCCGTAAGCTGGCCGTTGCGCCAGGCATACTCGTTCGCAGTAGCCTGGGCCGCGATCATAGGAGGCGGATCTATGAGAATGGGGTAACCGTTGTCTGGGTTGACTGAGATTCTCTTGGGCGAAACGGCCAGTTGTTGAAGCAGCGAGAGCCAATAAGCCCGCGGGATTTCTATGACATCTTCGGGAATGTCTGAAGTATTGATACCAGGAACATAAGCTCCGCAGGTACTTGGACTGAACAACACGCTCAATTCGTTCATTCAATAACCCTTCGCGAAATAAGTGACACCCCATCCAGCCGCTACTTGCCCTACATAGTTTCGGACTTTCAGACGTACGCCTTGCCGTGTGGCTGTCCCGCCCACCACAATCACGATGGCTGAGTCGCCGCCCGCGTGAGTCGCCACTGCCGAGACGAAGGCGTTGGGAAAGGAAATGGGAAAAGTAACGAAGACCTCGCCATTGGCATCGGTCGTACCGAAGCCCCACTGGTCGATGTTTCCACTGGCATATTTCTGGTAACCCGGATTACCGAGCTGGCCCGAAAACAACGAGGTGTACTTCAGCAGAATGGTGCCGCCGATCAACCGCCATTGGTTGTCCAGTTTAATGAACTCCGCTGTTTCACCCCGCCCCAGATCGATCGGTCCCAATGCCGCACTTGACGAACCTATCGTATCGACAGCCGAGGCCGTCAAAACGGTCACCACGCCGGTTCCCACATTGATAAGGTTGAGCGTCGCCCCATGCATGACTCCGGCTGTATCGGGCAACGTCGCGCTGATCGGTGTCGCACTAGCGAAACTGACGACCCCGCCGATGTGAGCCACTGTCAACGCGGTATTGGTCGCGTATGCAGTAAAGCCGGAATACTGGAGCCCGCTGCGTCTCACGAACTCCGTAGTCGCCACGGATCTGTCGTTGTCGAACTGTGGAGCGGTGGTGAATAACCCGCTGCCTCGCAATGCTGTCAATAACTGATTGTTCAGTTGTTCCGACGGTGTCAACCCGGCGGCTTGAATGACATTAAGCACCTCTTGCGTGACGCCATTCCCCCAACTGGCGGGGATCAATGATCCCGGCGTACCTGCCAGTGGATCCTCATCCACGAACCGACCATTCACCAGGCCCGCACTGGGCACACTTTTGGGATAATCCAAGTTCCTCTCCTTTAAATTTCAAACGGTCGAAAACGGCAATAGAAAGCCTCGCCTGTTGACTCGCGCCAACAGCGTCTGGGAAGAATGAACGTTTCTTAGCCGTCCAACCTGTATTGGGTTTAAACAGCGGACTCAGGCACGACCGGCCAGGTGATGTCGGTTGGGAAACCGGCTTGATGCTGGATGCGGTTCAATTCGACGCTGTAGAGTTTCCAGTCCAGCAACGTCAGCTGTTCCTGGTCACTGGCCTCGCCGATGTCTTCGGCGTACTGGAAGGGAGCGATTTTCTGAACCGCGTCCCGCAGCAATTTGTCGCGTTTGGATAACACTTCGCGCTTGATGTCGGCCAGTTTCAGCGTTTCATCAAAGACCCAGGCGTTATCACGCCAGATGTAATAGTTACCGGGCCAGGGCTCGGCGGTGTACATCTCCGGCAATTCGCCGAACTCGGTCCATTGCAAATGAGCGCCGTTGTCCTTGCGATAAACCGACCCACGCCAGTCCACCATCTCTCGCGGAACGCCGTTCACCATGACCCATGAATGGTGCTCTTGGGCAGCGGGTAATTCGAAGGAAAGCTGGATGCCGTTACTTGGGATTTGAATGCCCATGCCGGGGGTGACGAAAAGTTCTATCGGGCCAGATAGAACACCTGAGCCGTCAAACAGATAAATATACATAATGGCCTCAGATCAGCTTGATTCGGGCGGGATAGGCAATGTTTCTAGGGCGAGTTTCAGTGCTGAAAGTGCCGATATTGCCTACAAGTTCGCCACTGGAAAAGAAAAGTGGATTGGGATACGTCGTACCAACTATCCCCGTTGCAGGAGCAGCATTAACGTCACGAGTCACGTCCCAAGAGCCATCAGCAATACCAGGCCCCGGACGATTAGCACTACCCGAACTGGTAGGCAAAAAGTGGTTGTGACTTTCAAGGGCATACATTTGTCTGCTGCCCGCCGAACGATCAACATCTACGCCTCGGGCCTCATCCAACACGCGCAAGAACTCGCCACGAATATCGGGAAGTCGAAAGGTTGTCGCACCATCACCGCTGGTCCACGCACCTTCGTTCCCCGCTCTGGCAGCTTCGGTCACTAGCGCACCGGACGCTTGCGCAAAGTCCCACAGCCACGGCCATTCGCTACGCACCAGCAAATTACCGTTAAGCACTGCATACCCGCCGGGGATAACCTGGCGTGTGCTCTCGAAGGAAATGCGTCCCAGCGCCGTCGAATCAAAGCGATTTACCGGCCACCAGACCCCAGCCTCGTCGCTGCGCAAATGCCACCAGTCACCGCTACCCATCAACACTAAGAATGGATAACCACTGGCTGCCAAGTGAGTGTGGAACCTAACCCTATCAGTTCCTGCAGCGCGCACCGTCAGGCGGTTACCGCTGTTATCCACACGTCGCACAATCACATCGCGAACACCAAGCGCCGCGTTGGCTGTCGGCAGGGTTACAGTGTTCGCACCAGCACTGGCATCGATCAGCACAAGCCCCAATTCCTCGGCGGTCAGCACTTTTGAAACCGATAACCGTGTAATCACCGAACGCATCGGGCTGCTGCGTCCAAGGATGGTTTGCAACGCCTTGATCAACTGTCCGGTGTCTGCTTCGGAGGGTGTCATGCCGGCCGCCGAGATCACGCTAAGGATTTCCTGGGTGACACTGTTTCCCCATACGGCAGGAATCAGCGATCCAGGCGTGCCCGCCAGCGGACTTTCATCCACGAACCGACCGTTCACCAGCCCGACGCTGGGAACACTTTTTGGATAATCCATGTTTTATTGCTCTCTATGGATGGGTTCAAGCGCGAAGAGATAGCGCTCGGATAGTCGCAAGCACCTCATCAGCCACTTGGCTGGCAAGATCCGCCTTGCCTTTGGCCATGTGTGCGCGAATCTGTGCCTTGGCCTTGAGGCGCAGTTCGCGAAGCGCCAGCAGGTTCGCTTCAAATTCAGCGGCCTTGGCGAGAATCTGATCCGCCGCCTGCCTGGCTGTGCGCCCTTTTACGACCCAGGCAGAAACCGACAACGGAACGGCTTTTTTCGGGTAGCCCTGATCCTTGAAGGCCTGCGCTTCAAGGGCCGCTTGTCGATATTCCAGGGCGCGCAGGGGATCACCGGCCAAGGCGCGACGGGCGCTGTCGGCAGCGGAATCGATCTTGTCGCACAGGCGTTCGCCTTCCTGTTGTTTAAGCACACCCGCTTTCTCAACATCCAGCACCCAACTGTCACCGTTCCAGTCATGGGCTGGAGAAGGCCGCGCGGGACGCAGCCCTTCCTCGAACTGATGCAATTCTTGAACGACGTTCATCGAATCAACTCCCAGGAAAAATTAACGTTCACAGCAGCGGAAAAGTTGATTGCAATGCCGTTGGAATAGTCCGATTGCGCAAAGGTCTTGATCCCCATGCTGAATAGCAACTCGTCACTAGCAGCATTTGCGGCCCCAAGGGTATGTTCGGCTTGGTATACCTGCCACAGCGAACGTAGTTCGGAGTGATCAAAACTGGCCGTCAAAGTCGAAACGGTAGTATCGCCAACGACATTGCTGGAAAAAATCAAGGCCGGCGCACCGGCGGAGGACCAACCATCCCAATTACTGGATGTCCCCACCGTGGGATTCAACGAGCAGTAGTTACCACCGAGCCATCCGCCCGGAGCAAAACCAACAGTTGTAAGGCCAGTGGGGTGGGGCGTCGGATTACCCACTATCAAACGTGCCGCCCGGGCGTGAGGATCAAGCGGTAGTGAAACCACGCCACTGCCATTGACGGTCTGCGTCCACATTAACCGGGCACGGTTGTAGATCAGCCTGACGACAGGTACCGATCCGGGTCCAGCTGTCACTATCCAGGCAATGCAAATGTCTAGCGGGGTCGACTGAAAGCCCCCACCCGCAGCCCCATTGGCGATACCCTTCAGCCCCTCGGGGGCCGAGTCATGAGGGGCTCCGCGCTGCGTGTAGAAGGTCAGCGCTCCACCGCTCACCTGCGCTCGCAAGAAGTAGCTAGAGGTCGGCAATAGATCGCCGCTGCTCCATGCCTGAGTGGTAAAGGTACGCACTCTGCCCAACTGTCCCGACACCACTTCCTGTCCCAGGCCAATCAATACGCCCGCGGGAATCGAAACGCGTCCGCCGCTGGTTGAAACCGCAGAGGGAGTCACCACCAGACGTCCGTCAGTAGTGGCCACGGTCGGCATGGGCAGCGAACTTATCGGCAAAGCAGAATCAAGCGTCCATCCCCTGGCCGACACACTGCGAATTGCTTGCAGCAACTGATCATATTTCTGCTCGTCCGGCGTCAGCTCACCCGCCTTGATGACGTTCAGAATTTCCTCCGTCACCCCATTTCCCCAATCCGCCGGAATCAACGACCCCGGCGTCCCGGTCAGCGGGTTTTCATCCACGAACTTCCCATTCACCAGTCCGGCGCTGGGCACACTCTTCGGATAATCCATCTTCTATTCCTTAGTCATAATTGATGTGAACCTTCGTATGCGCCGGTGCACTGCGATGAATCAGGCACTCCAGAGCCGAGCCCGGATTGACGCCAAAACGCTCGCCCCAATAGCTCGCGCCAAAACGCCGCCCCAGCAGCAGCCGGCCACCGGTATTGAGGGTCCACATGAACTGCGCCTGCCAGGTGCCAAAATGCGCTTCGCCGAACCGGGCGCGGCCCATGCGCGGCGCCTTCAGTTCGGTGATGGTGGCGTTGGGGTAACCCTGGCTCTTGGCGATTTCCACGTAATAGGCAATGGCTTGGCTGCCCACCGCCAACAACCGTCGGCGCACCGCCAAACGGCGATCGTCATACAACGGCGTGGCCCCGAGGCACGGATCCGGCAGGTTCATCACCCGCTCCCAGTCCGGCACCAGCTCACTCACGCCCGCCGGGTCCATCTCGTTGAGCAGGTCGGCGGCACGGGCGTCGAGGCGGGCCAGTTCCTGGGCGATGCCTTGCAGCACGTCGTCCAGCTCCGGCACGTGCTCCGGATCCCATGCCGGGCCGCTGGGCAGCAGGCTGCGCAGTTGGGCCTGGTACTGTTCGGCGGTTCTTATTCCAGCCATGTGCAGCCTCCGAACGTCAGCAACTGGTTGCTGGCGGCGACGACATCGGCGACTGGCGCGCTGAGTTTGTGGTCGGTTTCGCCGGTGGCGCTGCTGATGGCTTCAGCGATATGACTGAGCAACAGCGTTTCGCCGAGGCCGGCTTCACGGTTATGCAAGTCGCGCAGTTGGGCCTCGATGGCGGCCCGCACGGCGCTGGTGTCCGGCGTGATGCGCAGCCGGTAGTTCACCGGTACCTGCGTCGGCGCCAGCACGTGCAGCTCGGCGGTCACCGGGCGCAAGGGCTCGATATAGGCCCGCACCTCTTCCAGTTGCTCGGCGTTGGGGATCGGTTGCGGGTCGTCGTCCCGCATCACGAACAGGCCGACGGTGCCTGGCCCCAGGTAGCTGCCCCGACACCACGCACGGGTGATGCCGGGGCACTCCAGGGCCCAGGTTTCATAGTCCTGGGCCGAACCGCCGTGGGGAATCACGCGATAGGAACGGATCACCCTGGCCCGCAGGGACTCAAGGCTTTCCCGGGCAACACCGCCGGTCAGCCCCGGCGCCAGCACGGTGAAGCGATTGTCGATGCCCAGAAGCGGCTGCACCGGTGTCAGCACCAGGCCGGCATCGGCATTGCCCAGGCTACCGGCCTCCAGCGCCGCGACGGTGGCGGTGTTCAGGCCATTGCTGGTGGTGCGGGCGGTGGTCACTTTATAAGTGCGGCCATCGGTGGATTGCAGCAGCGTATCGACATCCAGCACAGCACCGGCCGTAGCGCTGAAACTGACATTGCCGCTGGCCACTTGGGCCGCTTTGCGCGCCTGGTTCAGGCGCAGGGCGGCGATGCGTTCCAGGGTGGACTCATCGGCCTTGTCCGGCAGGATCTGCTCGGCGATCCAGTCCAGGTAGCCATACAGGCCGTAGGCGGCGCCGCCAAGGGTGCGGGCCAGCACCTGGGCATCGGACTGGCGCAGCGAATCGCTGGCCAGGTCGCTTTGGGCGCGCTTGATCAGCACCGGCAGCGAAGGGGTTTCAAACGGCATAGGTCACCTGCCAACTGTTATCGGGGTTGATGTCCAGGCGCTCGCCGTCGGCCAGGGTCAGGACCGTGCGCAGGTTCAGGCGCTGGGCGTCGAGGCGTTCGCTGATGATGTCGATGGCGCTGCAGTGGCCGTCATCGATCAGCCATTGCAAGGCTTCGCGGGCATAGAATTCGGCGTCGAGCTGGGTCTGGCGGGTCAGCTTGACCCGGCGCAACAGCCACAGCCGCGAGCCGATGCGGTCGTCGGCAACGGTGGGAAAGGTGTCGCCCCACCAGCCGAAACGTTCGTCATCATCGACGGCATCGTCGTCGGCGGCGCGGCGCCAGGTGAACAGGCTGATCAGCACCGAGCGGGTCAGCGCGGCGTGCAGGTTCTGGCTGATGAACATCATTGGCCTCCCGCCGGCGCACCGGTCTGGCCGTTGCCGGCCTGTACGCCAACATGCACATGTTTGATCTGGCTGATGCCGCCGGCGATCTGGTCGCCTTGGGAGACGATCTTGCCGGTGTGGTTGATGACCGGGCTGTCGATGTTCACCGCGCTACTGGCGCGGATGTTCAGGGTTGCAGTCTCGATGTCGATGACACGACCGCGCTTGAAGTGGAGCTTGTCGCCTTCGTCGGTGTAAAGCGCCACTTCGCCGGGGGCCAGGGCCTGGAGACGGAAGCGGCGATCGGCAACCACCAGGACCACGGCATGGGAGCGGTCGCCCCCCAGGAACGTGGCAATGCCCTCGGCACCGGCCAGCGGGTTGCTGGTGAAGCCGTAGGGTTCGAAGTGCTCCATGTCGTCGTTCACTTCGCCGGCGGTGAGGCGCATTTGCAGCGACTGCAACTTGGTGGCCGAATTGGCGAGCACGACAGTGCCGCGCGCCAGGAGGCGGGTCAGTAGGCTCATTGAGGTTTCCTTGAGAATCGGGGACTTGAACGCGGTGTTCGGATCAACGTCTCTATTGGCTGCACTGCCGCCATCGCGAGCAAGCTCGCTCCCACAAGGGATTTGTGGTGGGCGGATACTTTGGGGTCGCTCTCGAAATACTGTGGGAGCGAGCTTGCTCGCGATAGCGGCAGCACATCCGACATCGATGCAAGCTGACCCACTGCCATCGCGAGCAAGCTCGCTCCCACAGGGGATCTGTGGTGGGTCGGGGCTCAGGGTTTTGGCGGCACCGGGTTGGCGTCGAAGGTATGCGGCGGCGCGACTTGCAGGGTGGTGACGGAGCCTTGGGACGACAGCGAATACGTCACTTTGGAAATCAACATGTCACCGTCGAACCCCAGCACCGGGTCGATCACCCGTACCAAGGTGTTGTGCCGCCACAAGTCACCATTGGCCTGGCGCCAGCCTTGCACGCGGTAGGTGGTGGTCAGGGCCTTGCCGGTGCGGATGGCGCTTTCCCAATCGGCCCGTTGCTGGGCCAGTTCGAAGGTCAATTGCGCGCTCTCGCTGATCACCGTCACCCGCTTGCGCTTGAAGCCCAGATCGGTGGCGGTGCCAGAGACTTCACTCACCACCGCCCCGCTCTGTTGATCATTGCCCTTGTGCTGGCCGATGACCCGGTATTCGGAGAACACCTGGCTATAGTCCATAGGTGCGCTGCCCGACAGAATGTTCTTGCCCAGCTCCAATACATCACTGGCCCGCCCACCGCTGCCGGGTTTGGCCAGCAACACACGTCCTTGTGCGTCGTCGGTGGAGAACACTCGGAACAACGTCAGCAAACGGTCGATGGATTGAAAGACCGTTTCCCCCGGCACGATGCTGTGTTCGCTCAACCGCGCGGTTTCAGGGATCTCGCTGATGACTCCCACGCCGTATTGCGATGCCAGGGCCTGGACGATGCTCAGCAGCGTTTGCCCGCGCCATTGGGTCGGGCGGTTGATCGCGGCGCAGTCCACCAGGTCCTGGGTCTTGGAACCGCCTTCAATGCTCAGGCTGATCTGTCGACCGTCATAGCTGACCGGTGCCTTGAACACATAACCGCTGAGGACCAGATCGGCACCAATGCGCACCTGGCACTCATCGCCCGGACGGATCGGCACGGCTTGGGTCTGCCCCGGCCATTGCCAAGTGATGTCGAGTTTGAAGGTGCGAAACTGGCGCTCCAGGTCCGCACTGATTTCCACGCTTTTCCAGCCGCCGTAATCCAACCCGCCGACAGTAAGCGAGACAGCGTTGTCGAGCTCGCTCATGGCTTATTCCCCCGAGACTTTCAGGTCATTGGGCGGCAGGAAACCAGGATGGGCGACGCCGTTACGCTGGGTCACCTCCGTCACCCGGGTGGCATCGGCGAATTGCTGATACGCCACCACCAGCGCCGGCAGGC
The DNA here is from genome assembly GCF_053629195.1 of Pseudomonas sp. R151218B TE3479. Classification (NCBI taxonomy): domain Bacteria; kingdom Pseudomonadati; phylum Pseudomonadota; class Gammaproteobacteria; order Pseudomonadales; family Pseudomonadaceae; genus Pseudomonas; species Pseudomonas sp. R151218B TE3479. Next base: position 2,320,432 of record NZ_JBRJHV010000001.1, on the reverse strand, counting down.
TTTGCTTGAACGACAGGTTGATCAGCCTGACACCCGAAGACGCCACCGCCGTCAGGTGCGCGGCCATTTGCTGGCGCAGGTTGTTCATCGCCTGGTAGTGCTCCGGATCAGCCTTGAGGGAGGCCTGCCAGATGACATCGTTGAGGGCATCGCGCAGGGCCAATACATCGTCGGCCACCGGCACGTCCCGGCGCTGGACCGGTTGCACGGCCTGTTGCGCCACCGATGGCGTGGTGCCCAACTTGACCGCAGGCGCTGCTACCGGCATCGCCGCAATCCATTGCGCGGCCTGCACCAACAGCGTGTCCTGCACCAGGTCGGCCACGGCCTGGGCCGCCGCCGTGGTGTCCTTGCCCGTCGTGAGTTTGGGCGCGTCGGCCTTGCGAATGGCCTCCACCTGTTGCGACACGCTGGCAATCACGCCGCGATAGCCGTCACGGGCAAAGTCCTTCAGTTCCCGAATATCGCCCAGCAACCCCTTGAACTCGGCCACCACCTCCTTGGGCAACGCTTTCACCGCCTTGACCAGATCGCTGAGTTGCCGATAGGTCTCGATCAACGGCTTGAGCTCCTGCTCGATCACGCCGTAGATCTCCTTGAGGCTGTTGCGCAGGTCAGCGATGCCGATCCGTGCGGCCTTGATCAAGGTCATGGCGTCTTCGAAGCGCCGCACCGCCGAACCGAGGAAGCTGTCGGCCGAGACCAGCAGCAGTTTCTGGCTGTTGATCGTGGCCGAAGGGAATTGCAGCGGCTGGTCGGGATAGAACTTCAGGGCGAACGTCACCAACCCGCCGTCCTGACGGGTCTGGGTCATGTCGCACTCGCCGACCTTGACCTGCAGGCGCCCCAGCCACGGGTGCACCAGTTCGCCGCTGCCCTGCTCCAAGGCCTTGAGCAGCTTGTCGCGCTGCTCCAGGCAATCGGGGCCGACGATGAACGCCGTCAGCTCATGAATTTTCGCCTGCTGGCCGAGCCCCTCGAAAAACGGCTGGTCACGCTGGGGATATTCATGCAGTTGGCCTTTGTGGCCGACCGGGGTTTTCGCCTGGTCGACCCAGAACCCGACGCCACGAAACGACGCCGGCAACAAACGATCACGCCAGCTCATTGGAGCCTCCTGTGGACAGTGAGCGATAGCCGATGCGCGAACTCACCGCCAGGGCCGGTTGATTGGTCTGGGGCGGATCGGCGCGCAACCCGGCCGGCGCATTTTCGAAGCGCACGGTCAGGCCGCCTTCGAGTTGCGTGCGGTTATTGGCGGCGCTTTGTTGCACCAGGGCGCTGGAGGTTTGTGGCAACGTACCCGGCGCCAGCGAGGTCTTCGCCGGAACGTTGGCGGAGGCTGGCGCCAGGCTGGACGACAGGCCCGGAGGCTGCTCGCTGGCCGCGCCAAAAAACGCCGGCGCCAGCTCACCTTTGCCTTCGGCGTTGGTGGCGCGCTGCGCCTCGGTCAAACCCTCGACCTTAGCGGTGAACGAGGTGATCATCTCGCCGAAGCCGCCGTTGAAAAATGCCTTGATCGGCGCGATCACCGCCTGCAACTCGTTCCACCACTGGCTGAACCACTCACCCACCGGCCCCCACTGCTTGACGAGACCCTCGATGGGTGACCAGTCGAACAGGCCGCTGAACACCGCCAGCATGATTGACACCTGGTTGCGCACGCCCTCCCAGATCCCGGCGAAGACTTCACCGATCGTGCCCCAGTTGGCCATGATCAGCCCCAACGGCGTCCAGTCGAACAGGCCTTTCAAGGCGTCCATCACCGGCACGGTCAAGGCCCTGAGCAGGTCCCAGATCGCCGCGAACAACCCGGTCAGGGGCGCCCAATTGGCAACGATCAAGCCCAAGGGCGACCAGGCAAACAGCGTCTGCATGAAACCGATGACCGGCGTTGCCGCCGCCACGATCACATTCCAGAGGGCGCCAAAAAAGCTGCTGATCGGCCCCCAGTTGCTGATCACCTGCCCCATCGGGGTAAAGGCGAACATCGTCTTGAAGAACTCGACCATCGGCAGGACGATCGGCGCAAGCCTCTGCCAGAGTCCGGCGAAGAACGCTGAAATCGGCTCCCAATGGGCGACGATCATCCCTGCCGCCAAGGCGATGCCCATGGCAATCAAGCCGATGGGGTTCATCTTCAAAGCCAGGTTCACCACTTCGAACGCCTGGCTCGCGCCGCTGACCGCCATCTGAATCGCGTTGAACGCCACGACGCCATTCGCCAGGCCCTGTACCAGTTGCGGGTTGTCCTGCAGCACCTGGGCCACGCCGCTGACCATGGGCTGTAAACTGACCGCCACTGCGTTGACCGCTGGCCCCAAGGCTGAGCCGAACTGCACCGACACGTTACTGATGGAAGTCTTCAATCCATCCAGGTTCTGTGCCGCTACACGGGGCGCTTCAGGGGCCTGGACGGCGCTGGCCGCCGCGCTCGCGGCGCCCGCTTCGTCCTTGAAGGCCAGCGCCGACTTGAGCCCGTCCATAAAGGGCTGGGCCAGGCCGCCGCTGGGCAACAGACCGGAAATATCCAGGCTGCCCAGACCCGTGGCGTCGAGGTTCTGCTTGAAACTCGCGACCTTCGCACGAAGGCCGGCGAGCTTGGGTGACAGCTCGTCGATGCCCGTCAGCAGCACCGCTTTTCTCTCTACCTTTTGTGTGTCTGCCATCACTGCACCTGCTGCATCGCATTGATCCGTTGCGCGTGCTCCAGAGATTCGCGGAGCACATCCAGTGGCCTGGCCATCATCTGTTCGGGGTCAACCTTCCAGAACCAGGCCAGGTCATAGGCGGCGGCGATCAGGTCGCCGATGGCTGCGACGCCGCACTCATGAAAAAACTCGCGACGGCCCAGCTCAGGGCGTTGAGGTCAGCCAGGTCCAACTGGTTGACCGACGACGGTGGGATGCCGGCGCACACCGCGATGTATTTGGCCGCGACGTCCATGTCCAGGCTCACCTCCTCGCTCTTGTCGATCTTGTAGGGCAGCGCCTTGATCGCCCGGACCTCTTGCACCGTCGGACGGCGCAGGGTCAGTTCGCTCAGCGGCTCGCCGTGGGCCTCGATGGCCACGCGCAGCGTCACGAGATCAGTCATTGCCAGGTCCCCTTGATGCCTTCGAATTTCAGCTCGATGGTGGCGTCGTCGCCCTTGGACACCGGCTCTTCCACCAGGTAGGCGCCAGCCAGCACGTAGACCTTGCCGTTGTTGAATTCGCAAGTGACGGTCATATCAGTGCCGGCGACCAGTTGCTTGAGCGGGAAGTCCGCGGTGTGCAGGGCCGTCACCTTGAAGGACGGGGCGATGTCGGTTTCCTTGTAGAAACCCGGTACGACGGTTTCGCGTTTGGTGAACATCAGTGGCGCTTCGCAGCCGCCATTGATGGTCAGTTGAGCGCCGTCCACTTTGACGTAGCAGGTGCCCGCAATCAGTTGACCCATGGTGTTTCTCCCTTCAAATAAAAAGCCCACGCAAGGTGGGCTGAATGCATGCGACTGAGTGCTACCGTCAGGCGGCGGCGTCGTATTGCAGGCGGAATTGGTTGAGCAGCGCGAACACCCGCAGGCCGTTGATGTAGTCCGGTGGGAACAGCACATTGACCCGGCTCGGGTCCTGGCTGTCACGCTCCACAACCAGGTGTTCGGCGAACAGCTCGGCGTTTTCCACGTGGCCTTCCAGTTCGAGCTTGGCGTATTGCGCGATCAGCTCGCCGCGGATGGTGCTCGGGGTCACGATGGGCTGGCCGGCGCCGAAACGGGTGCCGTCGGAGGCCAGTTTGTGGCGACCGTACTTGCTGGTGATCACGCTTTGCAGACGACGGACGATGAACGCCGACTGGTGCATGGTTTCGCTGTCCAGGTAGGAGTTGTCAGCCTGGCCGAAGGCATTCTTCTGATACGTGGTGATGGAACGCTGGATGCGTACGTAGCCACCTTCGTAATACGCCGTGGCGATGCCGTAGTTGAGCAGCGACTGGCGCTCGGTCAGGGTGAAACGCTCGCTGGCCGGTGCCGGGTCCAAGCCTGGCAGGCTGCCGCTCTGGGTCGGACGGCTGGCGTCGGCGGAGATGAACACCGCCGTGCGAGCCGCCAAGGCCGCGGCCTGGACCCAGAACGGTTGCGGCACGCCCAGCTCCAGCGCCTGGAGGGTCATGTGCTGGTCGTTGCGCGCCTGTCCGGCGGCGACCAGGGTGCCAATGGTGCCGCGCTTGGCGCTGTAGACATGGCCGAACAACTGCTTGGCCCAGGACCAGCGGCCGGTGTTGTCGTCCATGACCGCTTGCCAGGTGTTGAGGCTCGCCACGTCGGACCAGGGCATGGCGATGAATTCGAAAGGCTCGTCGCCCAGGGCCGCGACGGCAGCGGTCTGGTCCGGCACACCGGCGCCCCCGGTCATGGCGTTGATGGCGGTGGTCAGCCCCGCCGGGGTGTCTTCGCCATTGCTCTTGCCCAGGCGATTGAACTGCAGGCTGATGTCGTTGCCGCTGTCGCCGGTCCATTTGGCACTGAGAGTCACGACGCCTTCGGCGGCCGCAGCGGTCACCGGCAAGTCGGCGGCGGCGTTGATTTTCAAGGCCAGCGCAGTGGCGGCCTGGGCCGCCGTGGCACCGTTGACGATGGCGGCCTGGACGCGCACACCGCCGACGTACAGGTTGAGCACACCGCTTTCAGTCGCGGTGCCGGTGAAGGTCAGCACGCCCTTGGCGATGGCGCCTTCGACGTTGTGCAGCGGCAGGCACCAGATTTCGCCGAGCGGGTCGGTCTTGCGCCAGGTTTCGTACATCGAGGCAAGCATCGAGCCTTGCCCGCCGATGTTCTTGGCCAGCGCGACGCTGGACACCAGCACCAGTTTGCCGACATCGGCCGGGGCGACATTGTCGTTGACCTGGGCGACGATCAACCGGCGCATGGCCGATGACGCACTATTGGCGGCCGAGTTGTCCATTTCGGCGTAAAACAGCGGAACACGAATGTCCGCGGGAATGTTGCTGAATCCGATCGCCATTATTTGGCTCCCTGTGGTTTGGCCGCTTTCACGGCTTTGGTAGTGATATCGCCATCGGCCAGACGTCGACGCCACCAGGCGTTGTCCGGCACTTCACGGCCGTGGAGGGGCAACAGATCGCCCGCTTCCGGGTCCGGTACGGCACGGCCCGGGGCCGGCAGCACGGTGATGCGTTTGCTCATGGGGTTACGTCTCCAGAGAAAGTCAGTTCCACGCGCCCGTCGGGGCCGGGATGTTTCAGGTTGGGGTCCGCCGGGTCGATGGCATCGACCCGCACGGTGGCCCCGGTAAAGGACGACAAGCCGTCCAGTTCACGCTCGTGCCAGCTTTCGGCAGGCTGGCTCGCCAGATTGCGGCCCAGCTGGAACTCGGCGAAAAAGCGCAGCCGGTACACCACACGGCTGTTGTTGAGGGAAACCAGCTCACCGCCGTCGTACTCGATGCCGGTGTAGTCGCCAGCGGGTTTGAACCCCACCAGCGCGCGCCAAAATTCGGCACGCAGGTCGTGCAATTGATTCAGCGCTGTTGTCACGTCGGTGAAATCAAGAACCAAGGTCACTTCGAAGCGGTCGCGGATCGCTTGCCGGGTGGCGTTTTGCGCCGTGTTTGCACTGGCCAGATCGTTGACCGGCGCTACGTAGGCGCAGGGGGGTTGCAATGTGCCAAGGTCGATACCGGCGGCCACTCGATTGGCCACGGTTGGGCATTGCTCACGCAACTGCGTGAGGATCGGAGTGATCTTCATGGAGGAACTCCAGGTGTATGGAAAGTGCTGCGAGATATCGCGAGCAAGCTCGCTCCCACACGGAGGGCGGTTGGACACGGGGATGTGCAACACGAACAAAACTTGTGGGAGCGAGCTTGCTCGCGATAGCGGTGGGTCAGGCAACATTGATGCTGAATGTGCTGCCGTCTTCGCGAGCAAGCTCGCTCCCACCGGGTTCAGCGGTGTTTGAGGGTCAGGTGTCAGGCCCTGGCATCCAGGCAGGTCGCGTCAATCTTGCAGCGATAGCTGTTTGCACGGTCACCGGAGGCGGTGACTTTATCGATCGACCAGCGACCACGCATGAAGTCCGGCCAGGTGGGGTCCAGCAGCACGATGCCTTCCGCCGACAGCCCCGGGTTGCCCGGGCATTCGATCTTCACCTTGAGTGCTTCGCGCATCATCCGACGCACCTCACCTTCACCGGCGGCACGGGCGTCGTTGGCGCTCTGGAAACGCTGGCGAAGGGTCTTGAACGGCGCGATGCCGCTCTCCTCCACTCGCAATGTGCCGGTTGCCGCGTCCCACCAACGGGTCTTGCAACCCTGGTATTTCGCCCGGGCGGTTTCATCAAGGACGGCTGAGATAAAAGCCTGATCGCCTGGACGATTGTTCGTCGTCACTGACAGTTTGATTTGCGGCAGGACTTTGCCCGACAACGACTTCGCCTGACCGCGCCGCGCCAGTACATACAACTCGTTGACCGGCTTGGCGACCGCGTCATAACGGTGAGCCAGGCGCGTCAGGAACCCCATGTCGGTTTCATTGGACTGGTCGATGTGTTCGATCTTAATCAGCGACAAGTCCGGCGCCACACGGGGAGAAAAGCCATGCCTGGAGGTCAATTGACGAAACAGCGCGCCCAAGGTCGTCGGGCCATGGCTGACGGAGCGGCGCTGCTTGAATCCAGTCTGGTCCGCCGCACTGAACGGCGCGGCCATGGCCACCAACGTCAGGCGCAACGGGAACAGCGTCGGCGTGCGCCGGGTAATGACGAACTCGCCCTTGTCCACCAACCCCGACTCCAGATAACCAACCCGCAGACCGATTTTCCCGCCCAGGCTGGGCAAGCCTTCAAGCCCCTCAAGGCTGATCGTCAACGTCAGTTGGTCAGACTCGATTCCCGCCGCGTCGACGTGGCTCCAACTGAGCAATCGTTCGTTGAGCAGCGCGGCGTTCGCGCCATAAATTTCCACCGCGGGCGTGAAACCCAATGACATGTCGCCTCCTTAATCCCAGGCCGAAACCGGTGGGCTTGCCACGGGTTTGAGGTCCACTTCCGGCAAGACAACCCATACGCCCGCCGGCAATACCGGGCTCCATTCAGCCAATCCCGGATTGAGCAGCCAGAGCGCCTCCTCGACGATATCGTCACAACGCTCCAGCTCTCGGTACAGCAACAGATTCACCGAGTCACCGGCGATACTTCGAACCCTACGCATTGGCGAACTCCATCAATTCAACCACCCAGCCGACCACCATCGCCGTGCCGTCATCAATGATTTCGGTCTGGGTTTCCGTGACCTTGTTGATCTGCCACAGACCCCAGTTGCGACCGATGCCATCGACCAGCGGCAGCGGGATGCGCTGCGCCTGCAATGCGCGCAGCTCATCGAGACGATCCATGGCAGTCGCGTACATCGACTTGCCCGTGATCGTCAGCCCTTGCAGGCCTTGGCCGATCTGGCTGGACTTGGGTTTACTGGTGAGAATGTCGATGCTTTTCCAGCCACCGTCCGACGTGTGTACCAACTGGTGGTACGCAAACTTTCTCGACAGCCCAAAGATGAAACTGCCGAGTGCCATTTGTTGACGCATCACGTACCTCCGTCGGTCAGGGCGGCGTCACTGCGCATGGCCAGTGAGCTGGGCATGGTCGTTAAGCCGAATTGGCCCGAGAGCTGCTGCACGACCAGGTTGGCCAACTGACTGGCACTGGCCTGGTCCTGGCCGTTGATGTAGATGTTCGCGGTCATGGTGTTCTGCTGTGTGGTTGTCTGGGTGCTGGCCAGGTCTTTGCTGATCTGGTCTGGAGCGGCGAGCCTGTCGGCGGGGGCGACGAGTTTTTCACCCAGGGACGCGCCGGCATCGCTTCCCAGCCAACCGCCCAGCAGTCCGCCAATCAGCCCTCCGATGGCAGTGCCGATCACCGGTACGACACTGCCCAAAGCGGCACCGGCCGCAGACCCCGCAGCAGCGCCTGCCCAGCCGCCACCCGCGGCTCCCAAACCTGCGCCCATCATCCGTTTGTCGCCGGTCAACACACCCTCGGCCACATCAGCGACGGCGCCGACCACTTTTAATGGGCCGGGCCCCTTACGCGTCATCGAGCGTAATGAGGCCGTGGGCGCGAGTGAAAAACGCCCTGCGCCTCCCCGCGAGCCTCGTGTACTCACCCGTACTTTCGGCCCTCTCGTGGATTCGGGACGCTGGCTGGCATTGCTTGTATCCAGCTTGTCCCCTGGAGGATTTTTCCTGAAATCTTCGGAGATCACCTCGCCCAATCGGCCGGGAAGGTGCGCAGCAGCCTTGCCCAACACCCGCTTGGCCACCTGATTGGACATCTCATCCGCTACGGCTTTGAGCAGCGCCCCCACCAGCGGTTTGATCGCCGCGCCTAGCAGCACAATGGCCGCGGTGGCTTTAGGAGAGGACTCAGCCAACTCACTCAGGCCATCGGTCAGCGAGCCCAGCCACTGAAACGAGTTATCCGCCACAGGCATCAGGGCGTTTCCCGTGGCCACCGACAAGCGCTCGTTGCGGGCGTTGAGGATGTTCAACTGGCCCTGCCGGGTGTTCGACAGCGCCAACGCGTCCTGCCGCACCGAGCCGTCATTGCCCAATTGCGACGTGGCGTATTGGCCTGGGTCTTTCACCTGCAAGAAGGCGGCGTTCACATCGGGCAGTTTCTGCGCCATGCGCAGCACCGCCTCATCGCCATTGCCGAATAGCGTGGCGGCAAGGGTCGAGCGCCTCTCGGCCGGTTGCGCGTTCAACGCCGCCAGCACCGTCATCACCGTGCCAGGCGCGGTGTCCTTGTCACGCAAACCGCTCGCCACCGCCTTGGGCTCCAGGCCCAGCTGTTTCCAGGCCGTTTGCTCGGTGGCGGAGGTCTGGTCAGCCTTGCCCAGGGCCGTGGTGAAACTATCCAGCGCCACGCCAGCTTCAGCTTGTTGGGTACCGGTATTGAGCAACGCCGCCGTCAACGCGGCGGCTTGTGCAGGGGCCAGGCCTGCCGCCGTCGCCGCCGCACCGTCACGCTGCAAGACCGCACCGATCTCAGCCGGTTTCGCACCATTGGGTAGCTTGCCCAACTGGTTGGCGGCATCCGCCAAGTCAAAGGCTTCGGCGCCGTTGAGCTTCATGGAGATGCGCCAGTCGGCCAGCATTTCGGCGGCCTTCATGGCCGGCATCTCGAACGCCGTCGCAGTGACGCCAGCATCCGAGGCAAAACGCGACAGTGCCAACTGTCGCTCAGAGGCATCGTGCACATCGCTACCGATGCCTTTGCTGGCCGCCAGGCTTTGCATCCTCACCACTTCAACCGCCGTGGTGCCCCTGGCCGCCACCAGCGGTGCGGTGGCGATCTGCTGGGTTGACTCAGCCACCTGTTGAATCTGGCGCGGCCCGAATTGGGTGGCCTTCTTCAGATCGGCCATGGCCGAATCCATCGCTATCGCGGGTTTGAGCAGCGCCGGTGGTTCGATACCGCCACTCGGCTTGCCCTTTGGCTCACTGGCCGACTCGCCCTTGGCGTCGGCGCCCATCGTTTGGGAAAGCAATCGTTGCGCCGACAGCTTCACGGTCAGCGACTCGATTGCCGTGGTCAGCAGGCCGAGCTTGAGCCCGAGTGTTTCCAGCGCCAGATCGAGGCTCGCCAGTTGATCCCTGGCGAACGCGCCTTGGGCCGACATGCCACTGGTGAGGCTGGTATTACCGAACGCCAACCCACTCTCGTTGAAGGCTGCGTATTTGAGCGAATATCTATCGTCCGCCATCCCGCTCTACTCCTGTTTCACGCCAAGGCGAGCGATCGCGATGTCGTAGCGGCGCAAGGCCTTGCCGGCGTCCCACTCCAGGATTTCCGCCTCACTTACCGAGTAAATGAGCGGCACCACATCGAGGATCACTTCGATGTCGCGCTCCGAAAGAAGTCCGCCGGTTTGTTTAAAAAATCGTCGATGCGTACCTGCAGTTGCGTCCAGTCGGGCACGGTCAGCCGATCGAGATCGGGGATCATCAGACCGGCGCAATGGGCGGTGATGAACTCGGCGCGTTCCTTGGCCGTCTTCAGTTTTTTCATCGCCTTGGTGGCCCGCAGCACCGGCATTTCCAGGGTCAGCGAAGTCATGCTGCGGCCCGCGACGTCGAGCGGTTGCAGCAGCTGTACCTGATCAGGGTCGACGGATGAGCCGGCCACCTGTTCCAGGAAGTGGGACGTCGGACGGGTAGACATTTCATGCACGTACTGCGCAATGCTCACGTAGTCCGGGCGCGTGAGCTGGTCGAGTTCCTTGACCGACAGCCCGGTGGCCAGTTTGGCCAGTTCGAAGAACTGATCGTCTTCGTCATCGCCGGCGCGGGCCAGGGCGTCTTTTTGCGCGGCGTAGTACAGCGGCTTCAGTTGGAGTTGCTTGATCTGCGACTCGTCGTCACCGGTGATCGGCGACAGCAAGACGTGAACGGGAGGCGTCCAGGACATGGAATCAGTTCCTTGATAAATCAGAGGACAACCTGTGGGAGCGAGCTTGCTCGCGATGACGTCGGATCAGTCAGCATCGATGTTGGCTGACACACCGCTATCGCGAGCAAGCTCGCTCCCACAGGGATTGGGTTCAACTGACGGGCATTCGTTTACGGCAACAACACCGCACGGCGAGCATCGCCGAGGATGTCGACGCCGTTGAGTACGAACTTCTGGGTGCGCACGTCGATGTCGATCACCGGGACGCCGTTTTCCAGGCGGTTGTAGGTGCGGCAGGACAGATCGAGGATGGTCTTGGGTTTCTCGTTCATTTTCAGCGTCGTTTCCTCAAGGGACTTCAACTTGCCGCCCACCGTGTGGTAAGTGAACCAGGTGTTGCCGTCCTGATCCTGGCCGGCTTCACGCACGTTCAGCAGAATGTCGTCGCCCACACTCACGCCCAGCGCCAGCATGACTTCCGGACCGAGGCCTTGCAGTGTCAGCTTGGCCGTCAGCGCTTTGCCGGCCTTGGCCATTTCCTCGCCAATGAAACGGCCGCCACGCATCTCTTCCATCTCGAATTCGATCTTCGGCGGGGTGAAATCTTCCACGGTCGCCGACAACGGCAGGCCCTGCAGGGTGGCCGCGATGGCCTGTCTTACGCGGTTGGTAAACATTAGAGAACGTCCTCCAGGAACTGCTCGATGATTTCATCGCGGGCATTGAGTTGATAAATCATGTGTTCGTTCGGCGCGTAGCGGCCGTAGTCGATGACCACGTACCAGGTACCATTCTTGTACTTCTCGACGCTGTTCAATTCCGGGTGCAGGTACACGCTGCCGCCGGGGATGGTTTCGTCAGCGACCAGGGTTTGCAGCCAGTCGTTGATGCGCTTGACCTCCTGGTCCATGAACGACTTGGTCAGGTTCTTGGCCATGGCTTTCTGGCCGGCCTTGACCAGCTTGCGGCTGATGGCATCTTCCAGGCCGACGTAGCTGATGAACTTGCCGGTGATGGAGCGGTTGCCCAGCAACGAGAAGCCGCCGAGGATGGTCCGGGCGTAGTAGCTGACGCCGTAGCGGTTGAGCAGATCGCCTTCGGTGGAGGTGTCGAGGATGTTGTATTCGACGGTGCGGGAAACGTCTTCGGCGTAGGTGACCTGGTTGCCCGGGCTCTCCCATTGCTTGACCTTGGCAAGGGCGGCGATGGCCAGGCTCGACGGCGCCAGGAAGACGTTTTTCTTCGCGGCCTTGGAGTACACCGCCGGCATGTTGTGCACCACCAGGCAACGGTCGAAACCGAGGTCGGCGCCGCCCAGTTCCTGGCTGTAGGTCACCTGGTCGGCGACCGCGACGTCCTTGCCATCGAGCACCACACGGGCCTTGATACGCTTGCCGAACGAGGCGAACTCGCTGGCCACGGCCTTGGTGCCGGTAAAGCCCGGCGCGCCGATGATGGTCAGGTCTTCAGCGACCCCACTCAACGCGGCCAAGCCCAGCTTGCGCCCGGTCTGCGCCTCGATACCGCCGATCACATTGTTCTGCGTGTCGGCCAGCGTGGCGCCCTCTTCGACGATGACCACGTACACCGGCACCTTGACCACTTTGAGGATCTGGTAGACGGCGTGGAACAACGTCCCCGCTTCGGCACCGGTCGGATCCAGCTGGGCCTGGGTGGTGAAGCTGTTGATGCGGAACGGGGTGTTTTTCGGAATCAGCGGGTTGGCATTCGGCGCGGTGCCGACCAACCCGATGACGTTGTCACCCAGGCCACCCATGGCCTCGGGAGATTCAGTGGCATTGACGGTAATGCCGTTGTGCTCGAAGTTCAAAACCTCAGCCATGGTTATTCAGCCTTCTTGGTGGCGGCCTTTTTGGCCGGGGTGGATGCAGAGACCGGTTCACCAGCCTCGGTTTTTTTCAGCTCCAGGCGACCCGCACTGCGCAAGGCATTGGCCTCGACGTCGAGCAGGTCGAGTTCCTGGCCGGCGGTCGACCAGTGACCACCGCCGGTGGGGAATGGGAGGAGCACGGTGTAGGTTTGGCGTGGTGCCATTTTGGGGTTCTCCAGATACGAAAAAGCCCCTTGAGAAGGGGCTGTTGGGTGTTGGACGGATAAGAAAACGCCCCGTCGGGGCGGGGCGTTTATTGGGGCTGTTTAAGCAGCCAGAACGGTGTTATCGGACGGTGATCGACCAAGGGGAACTCTTTCCGCTCCGGCCAGTTGCGTAGCGTTCGTCGATACGTTTGAAGCTCCGAGTACTGTTCGACAGAAAGAGTGGTCTCTTGCCCCTCCTCCAGCTCGTCTCGATGCCGGGCAACCATGCCATCGGTCACAACAAGCTGGCCGTCACGCCATACACGCTCAATCGCTGCTAAAGACTCAGGCGACTGTTCAGGTGGATTGACAAGTATTGGATAACCATCTTCGCCACTTGAAATCCGCTTCCCTTTGGACTGTCCCTCAAGAAGCGCCATATGTCGCTCTTGGGTTATTTCGACTACATCTTCGGGGATCTGAGCAGCAGAGTGAATGGAGTCATCGTAGAAACCACCCGTTGTCTTGCTTGAAAAAAGAGTCACGTTCTCACCTCACACTCACAGTCCCTGTATCCAAGACTGATAAAGTAGTTTTATTTTGTTAGGAGTTCCTTATCCTGAATGTCAGTAACCGATGGCAAACAGGAAGATGGCGTCGCCCCCAGTCGCCAACTGACTCGCGATGCTGGCTGATACTTTAGAACTTCCAGATGGATGAGCACCACATGCGTACATGCTGCCACCAGAAGCCGTGGCGTCGTTACTGGCAAACACACGAAACACTGCGTTTGGGAATGCTATCGGGTAAGTCCATGTACCAAATCCGTTTGTAGTCCCTGCAGTGCCCCACTGGATGATCAGACCGCTCGGGAGTCTCTGATAGCCATTGGCCACGAGACTAGCGCCAAACTGGCTACTGTGTTTGTTAAGGTGCGAACCGCCAACCATTCGCCAGCCTGATCCGACGTTCACAAGAGTGACTGAATCAAGCGCCTCAATTGAAAACGAGGTGATGGTTGAACCCGTTGCCCCTACGTTCGGACCTATGATGTCGGACCCTGCCGCCGCAATAGTGGTATCAGCCACACCGGCAGAAAAATGAATCGTCGCGCCGGTTGGCAGCCCACTGATGGGTGGCAACGTAACAGTTTTACCAAGAAGTCCAACGGACCCTACCAGTAGGAAGCCACAATGCGCAGCCGTCAGGCTGATCGTATCGGTAATAGCTATAGCGGCACTTAGATTACCCAGAGCTCGTTGCACAAACAGGTTTGTAGCAAGCTTGTTCGTGTTATCAAACTGAGCCCCTGTTTGAGCTGTAGGCGCTCCTTGGAAAGCTGGGGAATTAATCGGCGCAAACCCTTGAGTGATGTTCTGAAAACTCAGCGCCGTAGTACCTAGCACGATCACACCATCGGTTATCAACTGCCAGATCGTATTAGCAAATGTCGTCCCTTCCTCAACCGAGACAATCAACCCCGAGGTAACCTCGGCACTTGCGTCGGCATCTTTCGCACGAATCCATGCGCTGTTTGCAACCACATAGATTCCATTGTCTTTCGCCAACGTCTGGGCTTTAACAAGCACCCGATCCCCAGCGACGGCGGCCACTCCATCGATCATTTGCGCGCCACTCAAGACAACATTGATGGTCGTCGCCACCCGCACAGACTGTTTCCTGTCGAGCTTGGCAAGCTCATCGGCAACGTAGCTTTGCACCCAGGCCCGCGTCGCCTTGACCACCGTATCGTCAATCAGCAACGTCACCGACTCAGCATTGCTGGTCTCGAAAATCGACCGAATGTAAAACTCTTTCCCCGAACCGGAAGTCGCCAACACCGGTTTGAACGACTCTGGATATTTGACAATCGCATACAAAATCCCGGTATCGGTCCAGATCCCGGCCTCCCGCACATACCAGCCGCCCACTTCAGGCGGGATGGTCACTTCAGCCAGCAACCAGCTCGGGTTTTTCTCATCCTGGAACAGTGCATTGAGCGGCCCGCGCCACACTTCGCGTTTAAGCGCCGTGGCGGTGGCGGCTGGGTTGTAGACCGCGCCGCCGCCGTCACCAACGGAAATCTGCGACAGCTTGATGGGTGTGCCCGCCGCCTTGCAGGCGGTTTCGTAGGCGATCCCCGCATCGGTGAGCAGGGTGTAGTAGTCGGCCATTTAGGACCCCTGTGGATAAATAGTGGAGGTTTCGACGCTGTAGAGCCCGGCGGCCATGAAGGCCTGGCCCGAGGCTTCGAGCCCTTCGATGACAACCGGATAAACCGTGGTCAGTTCGCCGCACAGCGTCGCGGCACCGATGACGTGCCTGCCGAAGGCCCTCAAGCCGACAGACACCGTCAAGGTGTCGCGTTCGCTCTTGGCATCGGCCAGGCGACGGTCGAGACGGGCGTCGATGGCTTCGCTGTAGGGTTGCTCGGTAAACGCCCTGACGGAAAAACTGTAGGGCGGACCCGATGGCGTTTGCTCATACCAGGCGCGTACTTCAGGCATCAGTTGCAAACCCTTGGCGGCATTTTCCAGCGCCTTTCGCGTCCCGGCCTGCCGCGCGGTGGGCCAGGCGAGTTCAACGGTCAGGCGCTTTTCAGTCTCAGGCGCTGCAGAGCTCCACTCACCGACGCCGCGGTCCGCCGCGAGATACGGCAGGAATGCGAGGGGCGTGGCCGCCGGGTTCATCAGCTCGGGAAACGGCGGATCGATGCGTTCGAGCAGCCGGGCGAAACCGAGATCCAGCGCCCGTTCCAATGGCGAACTGTTGACCGGCAGCAGGCTCAGGCGGGGTGTGTCGTCAGTCATAACGTGTCCACCTCGACCTCAACGCCTGTGCAGTACGGGGCTTGGAAAGCCGTCGTCACAATCGGTGCAAGTGGTTCGAGAATCTGGAGCTGAACCGCGCCAGCACTGTGCAGCGTGTAGTCGATCCAGCTCGGGTCCACCCGACCTTCCAAGCGATGACACGCCTCGGCGTATTCCCGCAATTGCTGTTCGGCGGCAACCTGGGTCAGGCCCGAATCCGGGCCGGCGTTGATCTTCGCCACGACGCGGATTTTGTAGGGCTTGATTTGCGCGGCCTGCACGATGACCAGATCGGTTTCCGGCCGCACATCAGGCCGGGCGAAGTGCTGGCGAACACCGTTCAGCAGCGCTTCGGACGGTGTGCCGTCGCCCTCGCGGGAAAGCACCGTGACCGTGACTTCGCCCGGTGCCGTCCGGCGTCCGTTGCCGTCCTTGACTTGCGCGGCGAGACCATCCGGATCGAACGTGTAGGTCACGTTCACGACACCGCCAGCGGCACTTTCCACCTTCACCGCAGGCCGTTCGCCGAGGGTGAAGACCTCTCGCCGATACTGCATGCGCGAGCCCGCCGCCGGAGCATGGGGCGCCAGGTAGTAGCGCAACCGCGCATCGTCATCGCTCTCGTAGACCGGGGCGATGGGCGGGAACGCTGCCGGGTCGCCCGGGTCGAGCAACTGACGCTCAAGCCCCATGTCCGCAAGGCGGGCATCAAGGTTGGTCCCGGTGGCCCACCACGCCAACATCTGCTTGATGCGAGCGTTGTATTTGCGTTCGTGGGTTTGCAACCGTACGCAGAACGCCTCAAGCGCCAGGGTCAGCAGTTCGCTTTCGTTTTCGAGGCTGTCCACCAGCTTCGCCGCGCTGGCGGGAGAGCGTGCGGCGACGTACTCGACCACGAAGGTCTTGAACTCCGCGAGAAGGTCCTCGAATGCTTCGACGGTGACGATGGCCGGTTCGGCCAGTTGGTTCTGGCCGGGTATCAACATGCTCATGTCACCACCTCGAAAGTCTGTTTGCGGTTTTTCCAGGTGCCGGCGAAACGCAGCAGCAATCCGGCACCGTGCCGGCTGGCGACAATGACCTGTGGCTCGAAATCATCGATGCCATTGTCCGGGTTGTAGAACGCTTGGGCCGCGTGGCTCTGGGCGAGGATCAGCAGGTCGTCGCCGAGGTTCTGACCCAGCAACTGCGTGAGTGCGCAGCCATACAACGGGCGCTTCTGGCGAGTGCCCAACGGCGTGGTCAATGCACGGGTGGCGCGCTGCACGAACTGCAGCCAGTCGTCGACGGTGGCGCCGGTATTTCGATCGATTCCAATCATGAGGAAATCTCTTATGCGGTACTGATGACGCGTCCTTGGTGATCCACCACCGGGCCGCTCAGGTGCACACCGGAAGCGTCGAGCCGCAGGCCGACGGCGCCCAGTTGCAGTTCGATGGTCTCGGGCGTCATCGCCAGCCGCGCCGGGCCGATGTTCAGCTCGAGGGATTCACGGGAACCGGTGAACGCCGCCGGGCCGTTTTGCCAGTGCAGGACATGGCTGGCATGGTCGTAGCCGTTTTCCGTACCGTCCTGATAGAGGCGCCGCGTCAGCGAGGCCTGGGTCGAGACGGGCGGGAACTGACCGCCGTTGAGGCCGAACAACGCCACCGCCTGCCCGCCGCTCTCGCCGCCGCCATGGTTCAGCAACAGGCACTGCTCGCCCACGGACGGAATCCGCGACTCGCTCTGGGCGCCGGCGCTCGGATTGAAAAAACGGATCGCCGGTGTCAGCAACCCGCCATGGCTGACCTTGCAGGTGTTGCTGGCCGCATCGACTTCCTGGCAAACGCCGATGCGGCAGAAACTCTCCGCACGCCGATGCAGGTCTTCCAGCTCGGTTTCCATCTGTGCCAGACGCTCGATGATCGGCCCCAGATGCATCTGTAACAGCCCATCGAACATGGCTCAGCCCTCGAGTGCGGTGTATTGATCCGGGTCGTCGATGTTCGACACTTCCCAGGTACGGGCAAATTTCGGGATGCCCAACGGGTCCTCCAGCAGCGTCGGGCCGAGGTACAGGGTTTGGTTGAAGGAAAGGCTCCAGGCGCTGTACACCCGTGCTTCGTGGATGAACGTGGATGCGATGCCATCGATCTCCGTGGGCAGATCGCATTGATCGCCCGACAGGCCCCAGCGGTTATCCACGACCAAGTGCTTCAATTCACTGGCCAGATCGCAGGCCTCCCAGCCTGGAACGGCCATGACCACTTGCAGGGAAACCGTCAGGACATGGGCGATACGCCCGTCATTGGCGCGGTTACCTGACGCATCGCGTTCAATGCCAATCAGCACCCAGGGTTGGTCATCGGTGCCATCGAATTCCTGGGGGCTACCGACTTTCAAGGTGGGATAAGTGATGCGCAGCGTCTGGGCAATGGCGGCGAACAGCTGCGACGGTTTTTCGATAAGGACGGGCATTGATCGCCTCCTTGTGTATGGATCAGCGATGTGGGATCACGGCTGGTCGGGAGGAAGGTCTCGCGGTGGCACTTCGCAAACGCCGATCCGCTTGGCGACCCAGCGCTCGTAAAGACCGATCGCCACATCGGCGCCGGCCATGGCGGTCAGGCAACCCAGGGCGCAAGCACTCCAGATCGACATACCGAGGGCATACAACAGCATGGTTGCCGAAACCCCGCAGACCACGCAGGCACCGGAGCGCAGCACCACGCGGCGCAGCAACGGCCAGCCACGGGCCCCCTCCTTGTCGGCGCGCCACATCTCGCCGGACACCCCGCCCACCAGGGCGAGCACGATGACCAGCCAGATCGGCATGTCCAGCAACGCTTGTTGCTCGTTTGTCATGTCTCGTTTCCTGGGGTGATTAAGATTGGGCGGGGAAGTTGTTTGAAGTTGAAAGAGATGTGGGTCGTTGCAACCCATTAAGTCACTGGAAACGGCGTTCAAACGTTTATCAGCTCATTGAAGGCTGACATCACTTTGGCGCAGCGCAGGTCGCGCCTTTGTAAGTCATGGTGTAGGTGTAGTGCCTGTCCCAGGGTAGCGGTAGCGCACTGGGTGCTGCCCATTCCGCGTAGTTACCCGACATCGAACCTGCGGCAACGAACTTGCCCATGGCAATGGTCGCGAGATTGTTGGCGCTCCCTGCACCCGGCATTGGCACACTCCCATTCCATTGGAGATCGTCCCCATTCTGGAACCATGCGCCCTTCCAACCGGCCTGGGAGCTCGAGTACCAGGTATTGTCTTCTTTGAAACAGATCGTCTGGTTGGCATAAAAACCGCCGCCCGGAACATGGTAGGAAGCGAATTGCCAGGAACCGACAGGCGAGGTTTCGGCAATGGCTTGGATGGCCTGGGTCGCCAGGACGGCTGCGAGCAGCATGCTGAATAATTTTTTCATTAGTTTACTTCCCTTAGATAAATAGGTTTTTGAGGCGAGTTAATACAGCTCTTTTAACTGGATACCTCCAGAGTCCTTGTTACGCCTACCGAGTAATCAGCATGTCTACGCTGGTCGCGTCGCAAGAGTTGTTAGCCTTTCTGTCGATGACCAGATAAAGCGAAGACGTCGGCGTGACTGCGACGTTGTTCAACATGAACGTAGTGCTACCGCCGTTTGCTAGGCTCCCGGACTGGAGCACGGTGTCACCCAGGTTGAGCGACCAGCCAATCCCATCCCCGCAGGCGTTATGCAGGTCGTTGACCCGACCCAGCACGTTGATGTTGCCGGTGACAGGACTGGCCCAGCGGAAGATGCTCTGGCTGTTGGTGCCCGGATGCGCAACCACGTCCCCCTGTTTGAATACGAAACTGGTGCCCGAGCCAGTAAAGGTGAAGCTTTTCTTGGGAATAGCGATCCAGGAAGCCGGGACATCGTCTCGCCAGCAAGTCGTTGGATTACCGTTACACACCTCGGCCTGGAACGTAGGAAAGAGCGTGTAGTTGGCCGAGGCATTCACCCCCGATTTGTTTTGCATGAACGACCACGGCGAACCGGCCGGTGCGGCTTCGGTCATCAGGTACATGTCCCGGGCCAGGTTCCACGACATGGCCGTATCAGCCCAGGTGTTCAGAGATACGAAGGACGATAGAAACGCAGTCGCCAGGAGGATTTTTTTGAGCAATTTCATTTTTTTACCTCGATGAATGTCATTGAGTACGGAGTGCAGGGTCTCTTCCGCACGCTGTTCGCTCGCCGGCGTTCACTCGAGGCTCAACGGCCTTCACATGATTCAACGTCCCACACCGGGGACATTTGATCTGGAGTTCGGTGTTCTCGCCCATGCGGGCCAGAAGTCGTTTGCAGTGACCGCATCTGAAATCCTTCAGCATTGAAAGCCCTCCATTGGCGGCGGTGATGTGTTTGAACGCACCTCACGGTGCAGGCATTCCAAAAAGCCCGGTCGCCCAGGCTTTTCAGTAATGCGCTTGATCTTTCGGCGCGACTGGCGCGGTACGGATCCATTCAAATTGTTCCTCCGGCCGCGGTCCCTGCCCGCCGGATAACTGCTTCTGGTGCTTTACGCTGCACACCCGGGTCAGTTGCCAACCCTCTGAACCGTTAAGGCCGGTTCATCGCTGCCTGTTGGTGGAACTAAAGAGCTTCGTTGCCAGCCGCTTTGTCGAGCGGCTTGGACACAGAATATGCATGGATGCATATACAGTCAATGCGCAAATGCATTTATTTATGCATTAGAAATGCGTAGGCGCATGAAACCTCGTAAATGCGGGGGGGGTAGTGGGTTTTCGGGAGGCGAAAAAAAACCCGCACGGCGGCGGGTTTTATCTGACAGCCGAGGGGTTAACGGGCGTACATGCCCCACCAGAAGACGTGACCGAGGATGACGATTTGCTCGTCCTGCATTTCCTGGAACGTGTAGTCCTCGTCCGGATGTTCGTCGCGGTTGAAGCTGCGCAGGCGGATGCCGGTGGGCAGGCGATAAAGCTGCTTCACTCGCAGTTGGCCGTTGTGATTGATGGCGTAGAGGTCACCGTCGACGATGTCGCCAATTCCACACTTACCTGCGTTCACCCCGACCGTGGCACCGTCGCGCAGCACCGGCAACATGCTGTTGCCGCGCACCGTCACGCACTTGGCCTGGTCGAACTGCACGCCGTTATGCCGCAGGCTACGCTTGCCAAAGCGCAGGCTTGAGCGCTCGCTTTCCTCGATGACGAATCTTCCTGATCCAGCAGCCAATTCAACCTCGCGCAGAAAAGGGACCGACACTTCGTCTTCTTCGACGGGTGTTTCGTCGTCCCACAGGCTTATGTCCTTGAGTTCGGAATGCGGCTCATCGCGGCGGGCATTGCCGGCAGGCGCAACGTCCGCGCGCCCGCGCAACTGGTCGGTGCTCACGGCAAAATATTCGGCGATCTTCGAGATGTGTTTATCCGAAGGATCGACAATCTTGCCGCTGAGGATCCGCGAGAGGGTGGACTGAGGCACGCCGGTACGCCGGTGAAGCTCCGTGGGGGAGATCCCGTGCTGATCGAGCAATGCTCTTAATACGGTAGAAACGTTGCGTTTTTGCATAACGCGCATAGTGCTTGTTCTTTTCGCAGAAGACAAATGCTGTTTTGCATAAGCGTGCATATCGATGAAGAAACCATTCACTCAAGGTCGGCCCGATCCACCGTGGCGAGGGAGCTTGCTCCCGCTGGGCTGCGCAGCAGCCCCAAAAAAACTTCCGACCACTGAGCATCAGGCCGATTGAGTTCAATCCTGTTGGGCGCGCTCCGCACGCCAGCGGGAGCAAGCTCCCTCGCCACAGGTTCAATCCAATCCTTGAATTGGGGAATTTCCCCTACAACTTCTTGGGAAAATCCTCAATCCGCGTCCTTCAAATATGCGACACCAGGCTACATCGCCTTGCGCCTCTGCCTACGACTGCGCCAGAATCCGCCGGCTTGTCCACCTTGGATCCCATCAGTACTTTGATTCTCGTCACTGCCCATCAGTGATCGGGTTTAGTCGCTCGGTATTCCAAGGTGCTCATTGCTCCATTCAGTCAGGTACTTCTATTCCTGCACTTGATGGTAGCTGTGCGCAGGGCGCCCTCGGGCGCGCCGGTTTCTTGGATCCCCGGTCGACTAACCTGCGTACAGCTGCCGCCCCTCGTTTAGTCGCGAGTGAGTGGTGGCTCAACTTCAAGGATCCATAGAATGCCGAAGAACACTCCAAATCCCCCAGACGATCACGTCTCCCGCAGCCAATCGGCCAATGCCAGGAAACTCGACGAAGCCGCCACCCGCGCCTTGGACTATTACCTCAAGCCCAAAGCCGGCAAAGAAACATCCGACACACTCGATACCCTTTTCATCATCGCCCCTAACATCGACGCCGAATGCCTGCTCGCCAACCTCAGCGAAACCCTGGCCTCGGCCAATGCGATGGTCAGTGACCTGGCGTTCGACCTGGAGGGCTCACGACGACATATCGCGTTGGGGGTCCAACAGATGATTGAGCTGGGCCAATTGCTGGCGAATCGGGCGTTGGATGTAGTTGAGCCTAGGTAGGCGTTCATGATGCAGCCCCGGCGAGGGGGGGCGTGCCCCTCGCTAGGGGCTCACCCACTTCACTAAACAGTACTAGCCAGCCTAGCTCGGCTCAGACAGCAAGCATTATCGAGAAGGAGTTGGATTGATGACGGACGATGCCGATTCACGCAACCAGGTAATGACGCTAGCAGACCAAGCCGTTTGTGAAGACGCGCTGCGCTTCGCTCGATCTAATAAAAAAATAATCGCGAGAAGACTCACAGATAAGCTGATTTATCCGCCAGAAGAGGCACCAGTATCAGTTTTCATGGCAGGCTCTCCGGGCGCAGGCAAAACCGAGGCCTCCATAGCCTTGGTAAATCTATTTGCGGATGCAGCCATCCTACGCATAGATCCCGATGAGCTGCGAAACGAATTTCCCGCTTACACGGGGGCTAACTCCTGGCTTTTTCAGGGTGGCGTGTCGATTCTGGTCGAAAAAATATTGGATTTTGCGTTGGACCAAAGGCAGTCCTTCATCCTTGACGGAACGTTTTCCAACATAGACGTAGCAAGACGGAACGTAGATCGCTCCTTGAAAAAAGGCCGATTCGTACAAATTTTGTATGTCTATCAATCGCCGGTGCTTGCCTGGGGATTCGTCAACGCTCGTGAAGCGGCTGAAGGCCGGAGAATTCGCAAAGAACATTTCATCGAGCATTACTTCGCCGCACGTGACGTAGTGAACGCGCTTAAGCTAGAGTATCAAGGCGACGTCCATGTGGATCTATTGCTCAAGCATATCGACAACTCGGGACGACTTTACAAAGCTGGTGTCGATAAAATTGACTACCATATCCCTGAGCGACATACGCGGGCCGACCTAGAGGCCACGCTCGGGCCACCATTAGGAGCGCACCTATGATCTCGATCAAGCTAGGCTTGACTAAAGGGGCCAAAAGCACCTTTGCCGATTTTATTCGCAATGCAAAATCGGACCAAAAGAAGCGTGTTTACAGCGAGGTTTTGACTGAAGCTACCAAGCAGCAGAATCAGTTGATGATGCAAGCCGAGGCGAAACGAACCTAATATCCAGATTTTAAGAGAAGCCCGACCAAGCGTCGGGTTTTTTATTATCTTTAGCCCATGCTCCGTAAGGCGATTGCAAGCACTCCGCTGGCAAGAAATACCCAAGGGTCAGAAATCCAACTTTACCAAAGCGATGGAAGACGCTCATCCCTGGGTAGCACCAGACCACCCATGTTAACCTTGCGCCCATCGCGGAAAAGCCGGGCCAATGCCCCTCCTTTTGCCCCACATCTTTCAACGAGCTTGCCTGACACCCATGAATACCGCCGTGAACGACCTGTCCAGCCACACGCCGATGATGCAGCAATACTGGCGCCTGAAGAACCAGCATCCCGACCAGTTGATGTTCTACCGCATGGGCGACTTCTACGAAATCTTCTACGAGGATGCGAAGAAGGCCGCCAAGCTGTTGGACATTACCCTGACGGCGCGTGGGCAGTCGGCGGGCATGGCGATTCCGATGTGTGGGATTCCTTACCACGCGGCGGAAGGTTACCTGGCGAAGCTGGTCAAGCTCGGCGAATCCGTGGTGATCTGCGAGCAAGTCGGCGACCCGGCCACCAGCAAGGGCCCCGTGGAACGCCAAGTCGTGCGGATCATCACTCCGGGTACGGTCAGTGACGAGGCCTTGCTGGATGAACGCCGGGACAACCTGATCGCCGCGGTGCTGGGGGATGAACGCCTGTTCGGCCTGGCGGTGCTGGATATCACCAGCGGCAATTTCTCGGTGCTGGAAATCAAGGGCTGGGAAAATCTGCTGGCGGAGCTGGAGCGGGTCAACCCGGTGGAGCTGTTGATCCCGGATGACTGGCCCAAAGACCTGCCGGCAGAAAAACGCCGTGGCGTGCGACGTCGGGCGCCGTGGGATTTTGAGCGTGACTCGGCGCTGAAAAGTCTCTGCCAGCAGTTCTCCACCCAGGACCTCAAGGGTTTCGGCTGCGAGAACCTGACCCTGGCCATTGGCGCAGCCGGTTGCCTGCTGGCCTACGCCAAGGAAACCCAGCGTACCGCCCTGCCACACTTGCGCAGCCTGCGTCACGAACGCCTGGATGACACCGTGGTACTGGACGGCGCGAGCCGCCGCAACCTGGAACTGGACACCAACCTGGCCGGCGGGCGCGACAATACCCTGCAGTCGGTGGTCGACCGCTGTCAGACCGCCATGGGCAGCCGCCTGCTGACTCGCTGGTTGAATCGGCCGCTGCGGGACCTGACCGTGCTGCTGGCGCGTCAATCCTCCATTACCTGCCTGCTGGATCGTTATCGCTTCGAGCAGTTGCAACCGCAGCTCAAGGAAATCGGTGACATCGAGCGGATCCTGGCCCGTATCGGCCTGCGTAACGCCCGTCCCCGGGACTTGGCGCGCCTGCGCGATGCCCTCGGCGCCTTGCCCGAGCTGCAAGTGGCGATGACCGACCTCGAAGCGCCGCACCTGCAACAACTGGCGCGCACCACCAGCACTTATCCGGAGCTGGCCGCGCTGCTGGAAAAGGCCATTATCGACAACCCACCGGCGGTGATCCGCGACGGCGGCGTGCTGAAAACCGGCTACGACGCCGAACTCGACGAGTTGCAAGCGCTGAGCGAAAACGCCGGTCAGTTCCTGATCGATCTCGAAGCCCGGGAAAAAGCCCGCACCGGCCTGGCCAACCTCAAGGTCGGCTACAACCGCATCCATGGCTACTTCATCGAGCTGCCCAGCAAGCAAGCCGAGCAAGCCCCGGCCGATTATGTTCGCCGCCAGACCCTCAAGGGCGCCGAGCGCTTCATCACCCCGGAACTCAAGGCGTTCGAAGACAAGGCGCTGTCGGCCAAGAGCCGCGCCCTGGCCCGGGAAAAAATGCTCTACGAAGCGCTGCTCGAAGACCTGATCAGCCAACTGCCACCGTTGCAGGACACCGCCGGAGCCCTGGCGGAACTGGACGTGCTGAGCAACCTGGCCGAACGTGCGCTGAACCTGGACCTCAACTGCCCGCGCTTCGTCAGCGAACCGTGCATGCGCATCAGCCAGGGCCGTCACCCGGTGGTCGAGCAGGTACTGACCACGCCGTTCGTGGCCAACGACCTGAGCCTGGACGACAACACCCGCATGCTGGTGATCACCGGTCCGAACATGGGCGGTAAATCCACCTACATGCGCCAGACCGCACTGATCGTACTGTTGGCCCACATCGGCAGTTTCGTCCCGGCGGCCAGTTGCGAACTGTCCCTGGTGGACCGGATCTTCACCCGGATCGGCTCCAGCGATGACCTGGCCGGTGGGCGTTCGACCTTCATGGTGGAGATGAGTGAAACCGCGAACATCCTGCACAACGCCACCGAACGCAGCCTGGTGCTGATGGACGAAGTCGGACGCGGCACCAGTACGTTCGACGGCTTGTCCCTGGCCTGGGCGGCAGCCGAACGGTTGGCGCACCTGCGGGCCTACACGCTGTTCGCCACCCACTACTTCGAGCTGACGGTGTTGCCGGAAAGCCAGCCGCTGGTGGCCAACGTGCACCTCAACGCCACCGAGCACAACGAGCGTATCGTGTTCCTGCACCATGTGCTGCCCGGTCCGGCCAGCCAGAGCTACGGCCTGGCGGTGGCACAACTGGCCGGTGTACCGAGCGAAGTGATCAGCCGTGCCCGCGAGCACCTGAGCCGCCTGGAAACCACCAGCCTGCCTCACGAAGTGCCACGCCCGACCAAGGGCAAGCCGGCCGCACCGCAGCAAAGCGACCTGTTCGCCAGCCTGCCACATCCGGTGCTCGACGAGCTGGCCAAACTCGATCTGGACGACCTGACCCCACGCCGGGCGCTGGATTTACTCTATACATTGAAGACACGGATCTAACGCACAGGCTTTCAAGCTGTTAGAATCTCGCGCGGTTTGGGATGCTGCGGACTATTAGCCTGGTTTGCAGACTATCGCTCCCAAACCTGGCGAGCCCACCGTGAAGGGTCTTCGCTGCCGCCGCCTGAGGAGAGAATTAGAAATGACCTTCGTCGTCACCGACAACTGCATCAAGTGCAAGTACACCGATTGTGTAGAAGTCTGTCCGGTGGACTGCTTCTACGAAGGCCCGAACTTCCTGGTCATTCACCCGGACGAGTGCATCGACTGCGCCCTGTGTGAGCCGGAATGCCCGGCGAATGCCATCTTTTCGGAAGACGAAGTGCCGGCCGGCATGGAGAACTTCATCGAGCTGAACGCCGAACTGGCGGACATCTGGCCGAACATCACCGAGAAGAAAGACGCTCTGCCGGACGCCGAAGAGTGGGATGGCAAGACTGGCAAGATCGCAGACCTGGAACGCTGATTACCCATCGTTCGCTAAAAAGGCCCCTTGCGGGCCTTTTTTGCTTTTCCGGATTCAAGAAATCGCAGGCAAAAAAAGGGGCGGTTTGACCCGCCCACATTTTTTCCCTAATCCCTTTAATCCTATTCATCGTCCTGATGAATCGCGTCCTGCGATGTCCTTCCTTCCCATCGTCCTTGACGGGTGTGTCTGTCCGTCGACACAGGACTGATATTAGTGTTTTACCCGCCGAGTGCAATTCACCGGATACCGTCGACTGTCTCTGTCATGATACAGCCACAAATAAAACAACCTTATAAATCAGCAAGTTAAAAAGATACGACAACCTTTATAGTCGTCTATCCCGTGCACGGGAATCCGAACGCTTACGCAACACTAGGCAAAAGCTTACACGCCGAATCTATAAATAGAGAAGGCTGAGGAACGCACTCTTGTGGCGAGGGGATTTAGCGAAACGTCGCACCGCCCCGTTGGACTGCGTAGCAGTCCCAAATTATTGAATTGAACACCGCGATTTCTGTTTCAGGGCCACTTCGCGCCCCATCGGGGATAAATCCCCTCGCCACAAGAGTGCGTCGCATGGCGTAGTGCTCAATGCATCTGCTCAGAAACGAAAAAGCCCCGAACCAGTCGGGGCTTTTGCTGCTGCACTTGCGTTCGTTACTGGAACAGCGACTCACTCGACAGGCCATTCTTCTCCAGGATCTCCCGGAGACGCTTGAGGCCTTCCACCTGGATCTGCCGGACCCGTTCACGGGTCAAGCCAATCTCCAGGCCTACATCTTCAAGTGTGCTGCTTTCATGCCCCCGCAAGCCGAAGCGGCGGATCACCACTTCCCGTTGCTTGTCGGTCAGCTCCGAAAGCCACTGGTCGATACTCTGGGACAAGTCATCGTCCTGGAGCAACTCGCATGGATCGGTAGGTCGATCATCGGTGAGGGTGTCGAGCAAGGTTTTATCCGAGTCCGGCCCCAGGGAAACGTCCACCGAGGAGACCCGCTCGTTGAGCCCAAGCATGCGCTTGACCTCACCCACCGGTTTTTCCAGCAGGTTGGCGATTTCTTCGGGTGAAGGCTCATGGTCGAGTTTCTGGGTCAACTCGCGGGCGGCCCGCAGGTAGACGTTCAGTTCCTTGACCACATGAATCGGCAACCGGATTGTCCGGGTCTGGTTCATGATCGCCCGTTCGATGGTCTGGCGGATCCACCAGGTGGCGTAGGTCGAGAAGCGGAAGCCGCGCTCGGGGTCGAACTTCTCCACGGCACGAATCAGGCCCAGGTTGCCCTCTTCGATCAGGTCCAGCAGCGAAAGGCCGCGATTGACGTAGCGTCGGGCGATTTTCACCACCAGGCGCAGGTTGCTTTCAATCATGCGTTTTCGACCGGCTGGGTCGCCACTTTGCGACAGCCGCGCAAAATGAACTTCTTCCTCGGGAGAGAGCAGTGGCGAAAAACCGATTTCGTTGAGGTACAGCTGAGTGGCGTCCAGCGCCCGGGTGTAATCGATGTACTTATGTTGTTTAAGTGAAGCGGAGTGTCTGGATTTGGCACGAACGGAAGGTGGAGTCGCCCCTTCATCATTCGACATCGAATCCATAGCGATGCCGGTCTCCATAAGGAGAACCTCATCGTCGATGTCAAACTCCGGCACTTCTTTACTGAGAGCCATTGTTATAGTCCTTTGGTGAGTTCGACCTCAAGCTCAAGCGACGCCTTTATCCTTGGCAACGCTGGAGCCTGTTCCCTCTACGTGACGGAACAGGCTGACAATCAAATCAACGACGTGGCAGGAATTGCAGCGGATCGACTGGTTTACCTTGTCGGCGAATCTCAAAGTGCAGTTTCACCCGGTCCGTTCCCGTTGATCCCATTTCGGCAATTGTCTGTCCGACCTTGACCTGCTGCCCCTCCCGAACCAACAGCCTGCGGTTGTGACCGTAGGCACTGACGTAGGTATCGCTGTGTTTGATGATCACGAGTTCGCCGTAGCCCCTCAAACCACTCCCGGCGTACACAACCGTGCCATCAGACGCGGCTAAAACAGGCTGTCCCAAATCCCCGGCGATATCAATTCCTTTATTCAAACTACCGTTTGAAGAGAATTTTCCAATGAGAACGCCATTAGAAGGCCATCCCCAGCCAGTCGGGGCGGGACCCGCAGGAGGCATCGGAGCAGGGGCCGGTTTGCTCGCGACGGACGGTATTACCGCCGTTCCAGACCCCGCCGGCCGGCGAATGACCGTGGTTTTGCTCGATGACGAAGCCGTCGAGCCCGACTGAGTCACCACCGCGGTAGGCGTTGAACCGCTCCGGCCATCGAAGCGAATCGTCTGACCGGGGTGAATCGTATAAGGCGCAGGAATGTTGTTGCGCGCCGCGAGGGCCTTGTAGTCCCAGCCGTAGCGAAAAGCGATGGAAAACAGCGTATCACCGCGACGGACTACATATTGGCCGGTCGTTACCGTAGGACGTTGAGGTGTTGCGCTGTTGCGATCGACAACCCGGACATTGCTCGACGGCGTACTGGAACAACCGACCAGCAAAGTGCTCAAGACAAGGCCAGTCACCAGGCGCTGAAAGCTCGTGATACCCATACGCTGCGCAATGACTGTGAGACTCACCCGCCGCTCCCTTTGTGGTGGCTGAAAAATTGGAGGCTGCCTGTCCAGGCAGCGTTCATACAAATATAGCTGGCAACGACTGCGCCTCTATTAATGAAGCGCAACGCGCCGCCGCACACGTTTGCTCGACGCCATTGGGCTCTGTTCAGCGAATCGGTGCCGCTGTAAGACACAGACGTGGCCACGGAATTCAGCGTCCGTTTATAAATGCTCAGGCCAACGGTCCATTGAGCAACGGCACGAACCGCACCGCGCCCAGGACATGTCGTGAAAAACCGTGTTCTTCGCGCACGATCAGCATCAGTTGCTGGACTTCACCGGCGCCCACGGGAATGACCAGCCGTCCACCAGGGGCGAGCTGATCCAGCAGGGCCTGGGGCACGTCGGTGGCCACGGCGGTCACGATGATGCCGTTGTATGGCGCCAAGGCCGGCCACCCTTCCCAGCCATCGCCCCAACGAAACACCACATTGCGCAGGTTCAGCTCCACCAGGCGTTCCTTGGCGCGATCCTGCAGCACCTTGATCCGCTCGACGGAAAACACCCGCTCGACCAGTTGCGACAACACCGCCGTCTGGTAACCCGAACCTGTGCCGATCTCCAGCACCTTGTCCAGCGGCCCGGCCTCGAGCAGCAACTCGCTCATGCGGGCCACCATGTACGGCTGGGAAATGGTCTGGTTGTGGCCGATGGGCAATGCCGTGTCTTCGTAGGCGCGATGGGCCAGGGCCTCATCGACGAACAGATGGCGCGGCGTGCGGCGAATCACCTCCAACACCTGGGCATTGGACAGGCCTTCTTCGTAAAGACGCTGGATCAGTCGTTCACGGGTGCGCTGGGAGGTCATGCCGATTCCACGGCGCAGCATATCGTCTTGCTCACGAGCCATCAGCGCAGCCCCTCCAGCCAGCCATCGAGGTTTCGAAAGGCGTCATTGAAGGTACGGTCCAACTGCAACGGCGTGATCGATACATAGCCCTGCATCACCGCATGGAAATCAGTACCCGGCCCGCCATCCTCGGCATCGCCGGCGGCGGCGATCCAGTAACCGGCCTTGCCGCGCGGGTCGACGACGTGCATCGGTTGGGCGGCGCGGGCACGATGGCCCAGGCGCGTGAGCTGGATGCCACGGATGTGATCGAGCGGCAGGTTCGGGATATTCACGTTCAGCACCGTACGGGGTGGCAGGTCCAGTTCACCGTGGGCTTCGACCAGTTTACGGGCGAAATAGGCGGCGGTCGGCAAGTTATCGACCTGCCGTGAAACGAACGAAAAGGCAAACGACGGCTTTTCCAGGAAGCGCCCTTCCAGGGCAGCGGCGACCGTGCCGGAATACAGCACGTCATCTCCCAGGTTGGCGCCCAGGTTGATGCCCGACACCACCATGTCCGGTGCTCGTTCCAGCAACCCATTGATACCCAGGTGCACGCAATCGGTCGGGGTCCCGTTGAGGCTGATGAAACCGTTATCCAGATAGCAAGGGTGCAACGGACGGTCGAGCGTCAGCGAGCTGCTGGCGCCGCTTTTGTCCTGGTCCGGAGCGATGACCACGCACTCGGCAAAATCCGCCAGCGCAGCATAAAGCGCGGCAAGACCGGGTGCTGTCACCCCGTCGTCGTTAGAAATCAGAATACGCATGGGCTGTCCGTCTGCCCCACCGGCACCAGATCGACGAGTTCGCGCACCAAGACAGTGGCGAAACATCCGGCCGGCAGGACGAATTCCAGTTGCAGAATGTCAGGCTGGGGATAATGCCACGACAGCCCGCCAATGGGCAGTCGCAGGATGCGACGTTCGTGACTCATTCCCGCGTTTATCAACCAGTCCCGCAGATCGGCCTCGTCCTCGGCGATGGCCTGTTCCAACTCAAAGGTCGCGCCGGCGGCAGGCGATGGTCCCTCGCCCCACTGCGGCCCGGTCGGGTGCAGATCGAGGATCGCCAGGCGTGGATCGCTGCATTCAGCCTCATCGGCCGGGAAAAAACTGCGGCTGTCGGTGAAGGCCAGCAAGTCGCCGACCTGCGCTTGTTGCCAGGTGCCATCGGCGACCCGCGCCGCCAGCACCCGGTTGAACAGGAAACTGCGGGCGGTGGACAACAGTCGCGAGCGCACGTTGCGCTGTTCCGGCAAGGCCTTGCGCGCGGCCCAGGCACGGGCATCGGCGACATTCCCGCCGTCATGGCCGAACCGCTGGGCGCCGAAATAATTGGGGATGCCCTGGCGCATGATCTGTTGCAGACGCGCCTCGATGGCGGCCACGTCCCCCTTGAACTGGGTCAGGCGCAGGGTGAAGCCATTGGCCGAGTGCGCGCCGCGTTGCAGCTTGCGTCGATGCCGGCCGGTCTTGAGGATCTTCAGCGTGTCGTTTTCTGCCGCTGACAAGTCCGGATCGGCCTTGCCCGGCAGTTGGACGCTGAACCACTG
The DNA here is from genome assembly GCF_053629195.1 of Pseudomonas sp. R151218B TE3479. Lineage (NCBI taxonomy): Bacteria > Pseudomonadati > Pseudomonadota > Gammaproteobacteria > Pseudomonadales > Pseudomonadaceae > Pseudomonas > Pseudomonas sp. R151218B TE3479. Next base: position 2,289,214 of record NZ_JBRJHV010000001.1, on the reverse strand, counting down.
ACGGGTCAGGGCCTGGCGGTCCTTGAGCCCGGCGTAGCTGACGGTGCGCAACGGCACGCCGGCGGCCTTGGCGATGCGCCGGGCGGCCTCTTCAGTGTTCAGGCCGCGCTTTTCCACCCAGATCCACAAATGCTCGCCATCGCCGGTCAACGGGATATCGAGCACTTCGTCGACCTGGAAATCTTCAGCGGTGGCCTTGAGGACCGCGCTGCCCAGCGATGGGCCGTAGGCACGCGGCCCCAACAGTTCCAGTTCGGTCATGGGCGCAGCAACAAGGCAACGGAATGGACAGCGATGCCTTCTTCACGGCCGACGAAGCCAAGCTTTTCGGTGGTGGTGGCCTTGACGTTCACTTGGTCCAGCTCAACTTGAAGATCCTCGGCGATCAGGCGACGCATCGACTCGATGTGCGGCGCCATCTTGGGCGCCTGGGCGACAATGGTGTTGTCGACATTGCCGACTTTCCAGCCCTTGGCATGAATCAGCGCGACCACATGGCGCAGCAGCACGCGGCTGTCGGCGCCCTTGAATTGCGGGTCGGTGTCGGGGAAGTGCTTGCCGATGTCACCCAGCGCCGCGGCGCCGAGCAAGGCATCGCTCAAGGCATGCAGCAGGACATCACCGTCAGAATGCGCGAGCAGCCCGAAGCCGTGTGCGATCCGCACGCCGCCCAGAGTAATGAAGTCGCCTTCAGCGAAACGGTGAACATCGTAGCCGTGGCCAATACGCATAAAAAAACGCCCCGATTTTTGTCAGGGCGTGATTCTACCTGCATTAGGCGTTTAGAGCGCGCGCATGATGCTGCAAGTGGTCGTCAATGAAGCTGGCGATGAAGAAGTAGCTGTGGTCGTAGCCCGGTTGCAGGCGCAACTCCAACGGATGGCCGGCGGACTTGGCCGCCTGTTGCAAGGCTTCGGGCTTGAGCTGGTTGGCCAGGAAATCATCGCGATCGCCCTGGTCCACCAGCAATGGCAGCTTCTCCTGCGCCTCGGCAATCAATGCACAGGCATCCCATTCCCGCCATTTCGAGCGGTCTTCTCCCAAGTAACGGGAGAACGCCTTCTGACCCCATGGGCAATCCATTGGATTGTTGATCGGCGAAAAGGCCGACACCGAACGGTAACGCCCCGGGTTGCGCAAGGCGCAGACCAGCGCACCGTGACCGCCCATGGAGTGGCCACTGATGCCGCGTTTGTCCGAAGCCGGGAAATGCGCTTCGACCAGCGCCGGCAATTCGTGCACCACGTAGTCATGCATCCGATAGTGCCGCGCCCACGGATCCTGCGTGGCGTTCAGATAAAAGCCCGCCCCCAGGCCGAAGTCCCAGGCATTGTCCGGATCACCCGGCACGTCGGCACCACGAGGGCTGGTGTCCGGCGCGACGATGATCAGGCCCAACTCGGCGGCCATGCGCTGGGCGCCGGCCTTTTGCATGAAGTTCTCGTCGGTGCAGGTCAGCCCGGACAACCAATACAGCACCGGCAACTTACCGCCCTGCTCGGCTTGCGGTGGCAGGTACACGGCAAACACCATGTCACAACCCAGCACGTCGGAACGGTGCCGGTAGCGCTTGTGCCAGCCGCCAAAGCTTTTCTGGCAAGAAATGTTTTCCAGACTCATGACCGACCTCAGAAATGGATAACGGTGCGGATGCTCTTGCCTTCATGCATCAGGTCGAACGCCTTGTTGATATCTTCCAGGCCCATGGTGTGGGTAATGAAAGTATCCAGCGGGATCTCGCCCTTCTCGGCCATTTCCACGTAGCTTGGCAATTCGCTGCGCCCGCGCACGCCGCCAAAGGCCGAACCGCGCCAGACGCGCCCGGTCACCAACTGGAATGGACGGGTAGCGATTTCCTGGCCGGCCCCGGCTACGCCGATGATCACCGACTCGCCCCAGCCCTTGTGGCAGCATTCCAGCGCGGCGCGCATCAACTGCACATTGCCGATGCATTCGAAGGAGAAGTCCACGCCGCCATCGGTCATGTCGACGATGACTTCCTGGATCGGACGGTCGAAGTCTTTCGGGTTGACGCAATCGGTGGCGCCCAGTTGCTTGGCGATTTCGAACTTGGCCGGGTTGATGTCGATGGCGATGATCCGCGCGGCCTTGGCCTTCACGGCGCCGATCACGGCCGACAGGCCGATGCCACCCAGGCCGAAGATCGCCACGGTGTCACCCGGCTTGACCTTGGCAGTGTTGAGCACCGCACCGATGCCCGTGGTGACGCCACACCCCAGCAGGCAGACTTTTTCCAACGGCGCTTCTTTTGGAATCTTCGCGACGGAGATTTCCGGCAGCACGGTGTACTCGGAGAACGTCGAGGTGCCCATGTAGTGGAAAATCGTCTCGCCCTTGTAGGAAAAACGCGAAGTGCCATCCGGCATCAGGCCTTTGCCCTGGGTGGCGCGAATCGCCTGGCAGAGGTTGGTCTTGCCCGACTTACAGAATTTGCACTGACCGCACTCCGGCGTGTACAGCGGGATCACATGGTCGCCCACCGCCACCGAAGTCACACCTTCGCCGATGGCTTCGACAATGGCGCCGCCTTCATGACCCAGGATCGACGGGAAGATCCCTTCCGGGTCGGCGCCCGACAGGGTGTAGGCATCGGTGTGGCAGACACCGGAAGCCACCACGCGCAACAGCACCTCGCCCGCCTTGGGCATGGCGACGTCGACTTCAACGATTTCCAGGGGTTTCTTGGCCTCGAAGGCAACGGCAGCGCGCGACTTGATCATTCGGGTACTCCAGCAAATAAATACAAGACCGGGAGTGTAATCCTCCGCCGGACAATGAATAATCCAGCCAAAAGCAAAACATTATTGCTGCACAGGGATAATCTTTCATGTCCGATAACCGCTGGGAAGGCATCGACGAATTTGTGGCCGTGGCCGAATGCAACCAATTCACCGCCGCCGCCGAGCGTCTCGGGGTTTCCTCCTCCCATATCAGTCGACAAATCGTACGACTCGAAGAGCGTCTACAGACACGCTTGCTGTACCGCAGCACCCGCCGGGTGACCCTGACCGAAGCCGGACAAACTTTTTTGCAACATTGCCAGCGTCTGCAGGATGGACGCGAAGAAGCACTGCGAGCCGTCGGCGACCTGACCAGCGAACCCAAGGGCATGCTCCGCATGACCTGTGCCGTGGCCTATGGCGAACGGTTTATCGTGCCACTGGTGACGCGGTTCATGGGGCTCTACCCGCAGTTGCGGGTCGACATCGAGCTGAGCAATCGCCCGCTGGATCTGGTGCATGAGAGCCTGGACCTGGCGATTCGCCTGGGTCGCTTGCAGGACTCCCGCCTCGTCGCCACGCGCCTGGCCCCCCGGCGCATGTACGTGTGCGCCTCCCCCTCTTACCTGGAACGCTACGGCCGGCCCCACAGCGTGTCGGAACTGAGCCGCCACAATTGCCTGATCGGCAGCTCCGACATCTGGCAACTGGAACAGAACGGGCGGGAATTTTCCCAACGGGTGCAGGGAAACTGGCGCTGCAACAGTGGGCAAGCGGTGCTCGATGCGGCGCTGCAGGGCGTGGGGTTATGTCAGTTGCCGGATTACTACGTGCTGGAGCATTTGCACAGTGGTGCGTTGATCTCCCTGTTGGAAGCCCATCAGCCGCCGAATACGGCGGTGTGGGCGTTGTATCCACAGCAGCGGCATCTGTCGCCGAAGGTGCGCAAGTTGGTGGAGTATTTGAAGGAGGGGTTGGCGCAGCGGCCGGAGTATCGGGGATGACAGTGAATTTTATGTTGCCTGACCGATTGCTATCGCGAGCAAGCTCGCTCCCACTGGGGTTTATCGTCGAATGATGGGCAAGTGTTCCACACCGGTCCATTGTGGGAGCGAGCTTGCTCGCGATGGCGCCGGCCCAGATGCTGAAGATCTAACGAGGGGACAGGTCCCGCTTAATGCCGATTCGCCCAACGCTGGCGCAACCACTCCAGGTCCTCCGGCCGGGTGACCTTGATGTTATCCGAACGCCCCTCGATCAACCGAGGCGCCTGCCCCGCCCATTCCATGGCGGACGCTTCGTCGGTAATCACCGCATCCGCCACCAGGCTGTCGGCCAGGGCGCGGTGCAAGGCACCGAGGCGAAACATCTGCGGCGTGTAGGCTTGCCAGATCACGCTGCGATCAACGGTTTCCAGCACGCGGCCATGCTTGTCGACGCGCTTGAGGGTGTCGCGCGCCGGAACGGCCAGCAGGCCGCCGACCGGGTCGTTCGCCAACTCGCTGAGCAGTGTGTCAAGGTCGGCCCGAGCCAGATTGGGGCGGGCAGCGTCGTGTACCAGCACCCAATCGTGATCGTCGGCACCCTGCCCGTGCAGATGCAGCAAGGCATTGAGCACTGAATCGGAACGTTGCTCGCCACCGTCTACACGCTGGATGCGTGTGTCGCTGGCGCAGGCCAGGGTCGGCCAGTAAGGATCATCGTGTGCAAGGCTGACCACCACACCCTTGACGGTGGGATGGTCGAGGAAACAGCCGAGGCTGTGTTCGAGAATTGTGCGTCCGCCCAGTTGCAGGTATTGCTTGGGACGGTCGGCGGCCATCCGGGCGCCAACGCCCGCGGCAGGAATCACGGCCCAGAAGGCCGGCAAACGCATACTCATTGGGCCAACTGGTAGAGGGTTTCGCCCTCCTTGACCATGCCCAGCTCATGTCGAGCCCGCTCTTCAACGGTCTCCATGCCTTTTTTCAACTCTGTGACTTCGGCGTCCATCACCCGATTACGCTCCAGCAGCGCCTCGTTTTCGGCGTGCTGGTCGGCAATTTGCTGAGTCAGGTCGGCCACTTGCGCCAAGCTGCCATTGCCCACCCACAAGCGGTACTGCAGGCCGGCCAGCAACAGGAGCAAGACAAGAAACAACCAATTGGGACTGCGCATCGAATATCAGGTATCCAGTGAAAAAAGACCGCCATGCCAAACTTTGAAGCGTCTGATAGCACGAAGCCTGGAAGAACCAGGCTTGTGCTTGATAAGGCATCAGATTAGAGGGAAAAGCACCGCCATGGCGACTTTTCCGACCTAAGCCGCTGTCTTTTTATCATTTACCGCTTAACCGCGAAACTCGGCGCGACCGTTGTACTTGGCCTTGCCATTCAATTGCTCTTCGATACGCAGCAATTGGTTGTACTTGGAAACACGGTCGGAACGGCACAGCGAACCGGTCTTGATCTGGCCCGCCGCAGTGCCCACGGCCAGGTCGGCAATGGTCGAGTCTTCGGTTTCACCGGAGCGGTGGGAGATCACGGCGGTATAACCGGCGGCCTTGGCCATCTGGATGGCTTCCAGGGTTTCGGTCAGGGTGCCGATCTGGTTGAACTTGATCAGGATCGAGTTGGCGATCTTCTTGTCGATGCCTTCTTTCAGGATCTTGGTGTTGGTCACGAACAGGTCGTCACCCACCAGTTGGGTCTTCTCGCCGATCTTGTCGGTGAGAATTTTCCAGCCAGCCCAGTCGGACTCGTCCAGACCGTCTTCGATGGAGATGATCGGATAACGTTCGGTCAGGCCCTTGAGGTAGTCGGCGAAACCTTCGGCGGTGAACACCTGGCCTTCGCCGGACAGGTTGTACTTGCCGTCTTCGAAGAACTCACTGGCGGCGCAGTCCAGGGCCAGGGTCACGTCGGTACCCAGTTTGTAGCCAGCGTTGGCCACGGCTTCGGAGATCACTTTCAGCGCGTCTTCGTTGGACGCCAGGTTCGGTGCGAAACCGCCTTCGTCGCCAACGGCAGTGCTCAGGCCACGGGCCTTCAGCACGGCCTTGAGGTGATGGAAAATCTCGGTGCCCATGCGCAGGCCTTCGGAGAAGGTCTTGGCGCCAACTGGCTGCACCATGAACTCCTGGATGTCGACGTTGTTATCGGCATGCTCGCCGCCGTTGATGATGTTCATCATCGGCACCGGCATCGAGTAGACACCCGGAGTACCGTTGAGGTTGGCGATGTGCGCGTACAGCGGCAGGTCCTGGTCCTGGGCAGCGGCCTTGGCAGCGGCCAGGGACACAGCGAGGATAGCGTTGGCGCCCAGGGAGGCTTTGTTCTCGGTACCGTCGAGCTTGATCATCGCGTGATCGAGGGCTTTCTGGTCGGCAGGGTCCTTGCCCAGCAACAGTTCACGGATCGGGCCGTTGATGTTGGCGACGGCTTTGAGCACGCCCTTGCCCAGGTAACGGCTCTTGTCGCCATCACGCAGCTCCAGCGCTTCGCGCGAGCCAGTGGAAGCACCGGACGGCGCGCAGGCGCTGCCGATGATACCGTTGTCGAGAAGCACGTCCGCTTCAACAGTGGGGTTGCCACGGGAGTCGAGAACTTCACGACCTTTGATGTCGACGATTTTTGCCATTGTTGTAAACACTCCAAAGTTGACTAGAACGTTGCAGAAAACTTGCTCGCGCTCAGCTGCGAAGCAGCCAAGCGCCTGGATGGGAGCGCTTCGCACTCCAGCGGGAGCAAGCTCCCTCGCCACAAAGAGCAAGGCTTGCCGACGATGAGCCCTGAAGGGCACCATCGCAGGCCATGCTCCCACAAGAGCAGTGCGGCCAGCGGGCCAGAGCGATAATCGAGCGGTACTTTACCGGAGAAAACCGCGTTACGCGGTTTCTATCGTCGGAAAACCCTTGACCAGCTCGTCCAATGCCTTGAGCTGAGACAGGAAAGGTTCCAGCTTGTTCAAGCGCAAGGCACAAGGGCCGTCGCACTTGGCGTTGTCCGGATCGGGGTGGGCCTCCAGGAACAGGCCGGCCAGGGACTGGCTCATGCCCGCCTTGGCCAGGTCGGTGACCTGGGCGCGACGACCGCCGGCGGAGTCGGAGCGACCACCGGGCATCTGCAAGGCGTGGGTCACGTCGAAGAACACCGGGTACTCGAACTGCTTCATGATGCCGAAGCCGAGCATGTCCACCACCAGGTTGTTATAGCCGAAGCTCGAACCACGCTCGCAGAGGATCAACTGGTCATTGCCGGCCTCTTCGCACTTGCTCAGGATGTGTTTCATTTCCTGGGGCGCGAGGAACTGGGCTTTCTTGATGTTGATCACCGCACCGGTCTTGGCCATCGCCACCACCAGGTCGGTCTGGCGCGACAGGAAAGCCGGCAACTGAATGATGTCGCAGACCTCGGCAACAACCGCGGCCTGGGCAGGCTCGTGCACGTCGGTGATGATCGGCACACCAAAGGCTTGCTTGATGTCCTGGAAGATCCGCATGCCTTCCTCCAGGCCCGGGCCACGGTAGGACGTCACGGACGAACGGTTGGCCTTGTCGAAGCTGGCCTTGAACACGTAAGGAATACCCAGTTTCTGGGTCACCTTCACGTATTCTTCGCAGACCTGCATCGCCATGTCGCGGCTTTCCAGCACGTTCATGCCGCCGAACAGCACCATGGGCTTGTCGTTGGCAATCTCGATGTCGCCGACGCGGATGATCTTCTGGGCCATCGTCTTATGCCTTTTTCTGGTGTTGAGCCAAAGCGGCCTTCACGAAACCACTGAACAGCGGATGGCCGTCCCGTGGCGTCGAGGTGAACTCGGGGTGGAACTGGCAGGCGACGAACCACGGATGGTCCGGGGACTCGACCACTTCCACCAGCGCGCCATCACCGGAACGACCGGAGATTTTCAGGCCGGCCTCGATCAGTTGCGGCAGCAGGTTGTTGTTCACTTCGTAGCGATGCCGGTGACGCTCGACGATCACATCCTTGGCATAGCAATCGTGCACCTTGGAGCCGGCTTCGAGCAGGCATTCCTGGGCGCCCAGACGCATGGTGCCGCCCAGGTCCGAGCTTTCGGTGCGCACTTCCACGGCGCCGGTGGCATCTTCCCACTCGGTGATCAGGCCCACGACCGGATGGCCGCTGGCGCGATCGAACTCGGTGGAGTTGGCGTCTTTCCAGCCCAGCACGTTACGGGCGAACTCGATGACCGCCACTTGCATGCCCAGGCAGATCCCCAGGTAAGGCACCTTGTTTTCGCGAGCGTATTGCACGGCGGTGATCTTGCCTTCCACGCCCCGCAGGCCGAAGCCGCCCGGCACGAGGATCGCATCGGCGCCTTCGAGCAGGCCAGTGCCCTGATTCTCGATGTCTTCGGAATCGATGTAGCGCAGGTTGACCTTGGTGCGGTTGCTGATACCGGCGTGACTCATCGCCTCGATCAGCGACTTGTAGGCGTCCAGCAGTTCCATGTACTTGCCGACCATCGCGATGGTGACTTCGTGTTCCGGATTGAGCTTGGCATCGACCACGGCGTCCCATTCGGACAGGTCGGCGCTGGCGCACTGCAGGCCGAAGCGCTCGACGACGAAATCGTCCAGGCCCTGGGAGTGCAGGATGCCCGGGATCTTGTAGATGGTGTCGGCGTCTTCCAGGCCGATGACCGCGCGCTCTTCAACGTTGGTGAACTGGGCGATCTTGCGACGCGACGAAATGTCGATCGGGTGATCGGAGCGGCAGATCAACACGTCAGGCTGCAGGCCGATGGAACGCAGTTCCTTGACCGAGTGTTGCGTGGGCTTGGTCTTGGTTTCGCCAGCGGTGGCGATGTACGGGACCAGAGTCAGGTGCATCAGCATCGCGCGCTTGGCGCCGATTTCGAAACGCAACTGGCGGATAGCTTCGAGGAACGGCTGGGACTCGATATCGCCCACGGTCCCGCCGATTTCGACCATTGCCACGTCGGCGTCGCCGGCACCCTTGATGATGCGGCGCTTGATTTCGTCGGTGATGTGCGGGATGACCTGGATGGTCGCGCCCAGATAGTCACCACGACGCTCCTTGCGCAGCACGTGCTCGTAGACACGGCCGGTGGTGAAGTTGTTGTTCTGGGTCATGGTCGTGCGGATGAACCGCTCGTAGTGGCCCAGGTCCAGGTCGGTCTCGGCGCCGTCGTGGGTGACGAACACTTCACCGTGCTGGAACGGGCTCATGGTGCCCGGGTCGACGTTGATGTACGGGTCCAGCTTGAGCATGGTGACCTTAAGTCCCCGCGCCTCCAGGATGGCCGCCAATGAAGCCGAGGCAATGCCTTTCCCCAATGAAGAAACAACACCGCCCGTGACGAATATGTAGCGCGTCATGAAAAACCCTAGAAGTCTGCGTTAAAGCGGTCCGAGCCGCCGGGGAAAGCGAAGGAAGGCCGAAGCCCCCGATCACCTGCATTAATCACAGTGCACCTTTCAAAAAAACCGCCGCGTTGGGACAGACCGGAAGTGAAATCACCGGTACGTTGCTCGCTACACATTTTTTGGAATCGCCCAGCAAAGACTGCTTGGTAATCGGCAACTCCTGCAATTCAGGCGAATCCACAGAAGTTGTATCAAGAAGGGAGCGTAGTCTACCGGAAAGCCCCTTTCAGCTCAAACCCAGATCTTGGTTTCCTGGCGTCCAGATCAATCGCCAACTGCTATCAGCTTGTGCATCGAGCCCGGCCAGGTTGGCCACCGCCAGCAATTGCTCGCCTTGATAGAGCAGCGGCAATCGGCCGCGAACGAACGCCGGCACGCCCTTTTCATTGAGCAAACGCTTGAGATCACGATGACCACGACCCGCTAACGCCAGCACCTCGCCGCCTTGACGATAGCGCACGCTAAGCGGCCCCGCAGGCGGCTGGCCGATAAGCACCACCTGGCCATTGCCCGGCAAGCGCAGCGGCAGTACCGGATCCGCCCAGTCGACGGGGCCTGGCGGCGAACATCGCCAGTGGTCGGATAACCACCAGACCCGCCCGGCGGCCCGGTGCAGCTCGCCGCCGGCCAGGCGCCAGATGGGCCGCGCATCGTCCGCGGCATCGCGCAACGAGTCCCAGCCCGCCCAGTGATCGGTGTCGGGCAGCAGGGTCAGCGGCGCCAGCCAGTGGCTCAACGCGTTGCGCTGACGGGCCGGCGACAACACCCGCAACGGCGCCAGCACCAGCGATTGCAGCCCAAGCCAGTCGAACGCGTCCGGCGTCATGGCCTGGGCCAAGTCGATCCGCGCCAAGTCGTCCAGCAAGCCTTGGGCTTCACCCATGTGCGCAGCACTTCGGGCCAGGGTCGCCGAGGCTTGCGGCCAATGCTCGGCCAGCACTGGAAAAACCCGCTGGCGCAGGTAGTTGCGCGCGTACCGGTGATCATCGTTGGACGGGTCGTCGATCCAGCTCAAGCCCTGTTGCGTCGCATAGGCTTGCAGCTCGGCATGGGACACCTCGAGCAAAGGCCGCAGCAGATGCCCCAGACCCAAAGGCCGCTGCCGTGGCATCGCCGCCAAACCCCGCACCCCTGCCCCCCGCAGCAGGCGAAACAACAAGGTTTCGGCCTGGTCATCACGATGCTGGGCGGTGAGCAGCACTTCATTGTCATGGAGGGCCGCCACGAACGCGCCATAACGCGCCTCCCGGGCGGCACCCTCGATACTGGCGCCAGGGCGCACTTGCACATTCACCACGTCCAGCGGTACGCCAAGGGCGGCACAGACCGAACGGCAATGATCCGGCCACGCCTCGGCCACCGCCTGAAGGCCGTGATGCACATGGATAGCACTTAGCGCGGGCAAGGCGTGGTGTTGCGAAAGGGTCACGAGCAGGTGCAGCAGGACGGTGGAGTCGAGGCCGCCGGAGAAGGCGATGCGCCAGGTGGCGGCGTTGCGCCAGGGGGATAGCTGTGTGAGGAGCCGGGTTGGCAGATCGATCCTGGACTGATTCATAGAAACTGGCCTTCACACAAATCAAATGTGGGAGCGAGCTTGCTCGCGATGGCGGTGTATCAGTCAACTTATCTGTTGAATGTTAAACCGTTATCGCGAGCAAGCTCGCTCCCACACAGGGGGACAGCGCTTGGATCAGAGACCGTAGCTCATCAACCGCTCGTAGCGACGGGCCAGCAGCGCGTCGTTGTCGAACTTCTTGAGCATCGACAGCTGGGAACTCAGCTCGGCGCGGATCAGTGCCGCCGCCGCAGCCGGGTCGCGGTGGGCGCCGCCCACGGGCTCGTTGATCACTTTGTCGACGATGCCCAGGCCTTTGAGACGCTCAGCGGTAATGCCCATGGCCTCGGCGGCATCCGGCGCCTTCTCGGCAGTTTTCCACAGAATCGAGGCGCAGCCTTCCGGCGAGATCACCGCGTAAGTGGAATACTGCAGCATGTTCAGTTGGTCGCAGACACCGATGGCCAACGCACCGCCGGAACCGCCTTCACCAATCACGGTGGCGATGATCGGGGTTTTCAGGCGTGCCATGACGCGCAGGTTCCAGGCAATCGCTTCGCTCTGGTTGCGCTCTTCGGCATCGATGCCCGGATAGGCGCCCGGCGTGTCGATGAAGGTCAGGATCGGCATCTTGAAGCGCTCGGCCATCTCCATCAGGCGGCACGCCTTGCGGTAGCCTTCCGGACGCGGCATGCCGAAGTTGCGGCGCACCTTCTCGCGGACTTCGCGGCCTTTCTGATGGCCGATAACCATCACCGGCTGCTCGTCCAGGCGGGCAACGCCGCCGACGATCGCGGCGTCATCGGAGAAGTGACGGTCGCCATGCAGCTCATCGAACTCGGTAAAGATGTGGTCGATGTAGTCCAGGGTGTACGGACGACGCGGGTGACGCGCCAGGCGGGCGATCTGCCAACTGGTCAGCTTGCCGAAGATGTCTTCGGTCAGCGTGCGGCTTTTGTCCTGCAGACGAGAGATTTCATCGCCGATATTCAGCGAATTGTCATTACCGACCAAGCGCAACTCTTCGATCTTGGCTTGCAGGTCGGCGATCGGCTGTTCGAAATCTAGAAAATTCGGGTTCATAGGCGTCCGTCTTGGGTCGACGTCCAAGAGAGCTTGGGCCGGCCGGTTGTCTATTCGCGCCTACCTTAAGGGAGAGGCGCGTTCAGGTCGAGATTAAAAATTCAGGTCGAGATCAGGGGCATTCCGGTTTCAACAGTGGCCCCTGGCCGTCAACGGTATTGGAGGAAGACGTTGTCTTTGCCGAACTGGTCACGCAAGGCTTGAATCAACGCATCCGCCGGATCGATCCGCCAGCCTTCACCGAACTGCAGCACGGCCTTGGCATCGGGGCGTACGTACTCCATGGTGATCGGACAGGCACCGCGATGGCGCTTGAACAATTCGCCCAACCAGCGTAGCTGATCGCCCTTGAGGTCCTGGGTCTGCAACTTCAGGCGCAGGCTCTCGGCCAGGTTGGTCCGGGCATCTTCCATGCTCATAACCCGCTTGACCCGCAGCCGCAGGCCACCGGAGAAGTCATCGTTGCTGACTTCGCCTTCCACCACCACCATCGCGTCGGTCTGCAACAGCGACTGCGCCGAATGGAACGCATCGGCGAAGAGTGACGCCTCGATGCGCCCGGAGCGGTCGTCGAGGGTGATGAAACCCATCTTGTCGCCCTTTTTGTTCTTCATCACCCGCAGGGCGATGATCATGCCGGCGACCGTCTGGGTGTCGCGCGCCGGTTTGAGGTCGATGATGCGCTGGCGGGCGAAGCGGCGGATCTCGCCTTCGTATTCGTCGATCGGGTGACCGGTGAGGTACAGGCCCAGGGTGTCTTTTTCACCCTTGAGGCGTTCCTTGAGGGTCAGCTCCTTGGCCTTGCGATGGTTGCCGTAGACATCGGCGTCTTCCTCGACGAACAGCCCGCCAAACAGGTCGGCGTGGCCGCTGTCGTGGGTACGGGCGGTCTGTTCGGCGGCCTTGATCGCCTCCTCCATTGCCGCCAGCAACACCGCGCGGTTGCGGTCGATGTTGGCCTGGTAGGCCTTGGGCTCATCCTGGAAGTAAGGCCCGAGCCGGTCCAGGGCGCCACTGCGGATCAAACCATCGAGGGTGCGTTTGTTGATGCGTTTGAGGTCGACCCGCGCGCAGAAATCGAACAGGTCCTTGAACGGCCCGTCCTGGCGCGCTTCGGTGATGGCTTCCACCGGCCCCTCGCCCACGCCCTTGATCGCACCGAGACCATAGATGATGCGGCCTTCGTCGTTCACCGTGAACTTGAACTCCGAAGCGTTCACGTCCGGTGCGTCGAGGCGCAGCTTCATGGTCCGCACTTCTTCGATCAAGGTCACGACCTTGTCGGTGTTGTGCATATCCGCCGACAGTACCGCGGCCATGAATGGCGCCGGGTAATGCGCCTTCAACCATGCCGTCTGATACGACACCAGGCCATAGGCGGCGGAGTGGGATTTGTTGAAGCCGTAGCCGGCGAATTTTTCCACCAGGTCGAAGATGTTGCCTGCCAGGTCCGCATCAATGCCGTTGTTCGCGCAACCTTCGATGAAACCGCCGCGCTGCTTGGCCATTTCCTCGGGCTTTTTCTTACCCATGGCTCGACGCAGCATGTCCGCGCCGCCGAGGGTGTAGCCGGCCATCACCTGGGCAATCTGCATCACCTGTTCCTGGTACAGGATGATGCCGTAGGTCGGGGCCAGCACCGGCTTGAGGCCGTCGTACTGATAATCCGGGTGCGGGTACGCCAGCTCGGCGCGGCCGTGCTTACGGTTGATGAAGTCATCCACCATGCCCGATTGCAGGGGCCCCGGACGGAACAGGGCCACCAGTGCGATCAGGTCTTCCAGGCAGTCGGGCTTGAGCTTCTTGATCAGCTCCTTCATGCCCCGGGATTCAAGCTGGAACACCGCCGTGGTTTCGGCTTTTTGCAACAGGCTGTAGGTCGGCTTGTCATCCAGCGGGATGAAGGCAATGTCCAGCGGCTCTTCGCCGACCTTGGCCCGGTCGCGGTTGATGGTTTTCAGCGCCCAGTCGATGATCGTCAGGGTCCGCAGGCCGAGGAAGTCGAACTTCACCAGGCCCGCCGCCTCGACGTCGTCCTTGTCGAACTGGGTCACCAGGCCGTCGCCTTCTTCGTCGCAATAGATCGGCGAGAAGTCCGTCAACTTGGTCGGCGCGATGACCACGCCCCCGGCGTGCTTGCCGACGTTACGCACCACGCCTTCGAGCTTGCGGGCCATCTCCCAGATTTCCGCGGCCTCTTCGTCGACCTTGATGAAGTCCCGCAGGATTTCTTCCTGCTCGTAGGCCTTTTCCAGGGTCATGCCGACTTCGAACGGAATCATCTTCGACAGACGATCCGCCAGACCGTAGGACTTGCCCTGCACCCGCGCCACGTCACGCACCACCGCCTTGGCGGCCATGGAACCGAAGGTGATGATCTGGCTTACCGCGTTGCGGCCGTATTTCTCGGCCACGTAGTCGATGACCCGGTCGCGACCGTCCATGCAGAAGTCGACGTCAAAGTCGGGCATGGATACCCGCTCAGGGTTGAGGAAACGTTCGAACAGCAGGTCATATTCCAGCGGGTCGAGGTCGGTGATCTTCTGCACATAGGCCACCAACGACCCGGCACCCGATCCACGGCCAGGGCCCACCGGCACGCCATTGTTCTTGGCCCACTGGATGAAGTCCATCACGATGAGGAAGTAACCGGGAAAACCCATCTGGATGATGATATCCAGCTCGAAATTCAACCGATCGACATAGACCTGGCGCTTGGCTTCGTAATCTTCGGTGGTGTCCTTGGGCAACAGGACGCGGAGGCGGTCGTCGAGGCCATCGAAGGAGACTTTGCGGAAATACTCGTCGATGGTCATGCCATCGGGAATCGGGAAGTTGGGCAGGAAGTGCTTGCCCAGCTTCACTTCGATGTTGCAGCGCTTGGCGATCTCGACGGTGTTCTCCAGCGCCTCGGGCAAGTCGCTGAACAACTCGGCCATTTCCTCGGCGCTCTTGAGGTATTGCTGGTCGCTGTAGTTCTTCGACCGACGCGGGTCGTCGAGGGCACGGCCCTCACCGATGCAGACCCGCGTTTCGTGGGCTTCGAAATCTTCCTGCTTGATGAACCGCACGTCGTTGGTCGCCACCAGCGGCGCACCGATCCTATCGGCCAGGGCCACGGCGGCATGCAGGTGCTCTTCGTCATTGGGGCGGTTGGTGCGTTGCACCTCGATGTAGAAACGGTCCGGGAACACCGCCATCCAGTCACGGGCCAGGGTCTCGGCTTCGTCGGGATTGCCACTGATCAGGGCCAGGCCGATTTCACCTTCCTTGGCCGCCGACAGCATGATCAGCCCTTCGCTGGCCTCGGCCACCCACTCGCGCTCGATGATGATCGAGCCGTTGCGCTGACCATCGATAAAGCCGCGGGAGATCAGCTCGGTGAGGTTGCGATAACCCACGGCGTTCATCACCAACAGGCTGATACGGCTCAGCGGCGCGTCCGGGTCCTTGTTCGACAGCCACAGGTCGGCGCCACAGATCGGCTTGATCCCGGCGCCCATGGCGGCCTTGTAGAACTTGACCAGCGAGCACATGTTGTTCTGGTCGGTAACCGCCACGGCAGGCATGTTCATGCCCACCAGGGTCTTGACCAGGGGCTTGATCCGCACCAGACCGTCGACCAGGGAGTATTCAGTGTGCAGGCGTAGATGAACGAATGAAGCCGGCATAGTGATCCTGCGTTAAGTCATGAAAACAACAAGGCCCGGATTGTACCGGGCCTTGGGTAAAACATCAGCCATGAGTGTCCGGTCTTGAAAACGCGAACAGGGCTTTTGTGGCGAGGGGATTTATCCCCGCTGGGGCGCGAAGCGGCCCTTAAACCTGACAACCCGTTACGCCTGATAGACTTCGGGACTGCTTCGCAGTCCAACGGGGATAAATCCCCTCGCCACAAAAGCAGCGTTCGTCTTAAGAAACAGGGCACTGACTGTTTATCATCAACCCTTCACGGGCCTCATAGGCCAGCCGCACCGGGGCGAACGAGCGCCGATGAATCGGCGTCGGCCCCAGGCGCGCCAGGGCTTCCAGATGAACGGGGGTCGGGTAGCCCTTGTGGCTGCCGATGCCGTAGCCCGGGTAGATCAACTCGAAGGCGCTCATTTCCCGGTCACGGCTGACCTTCGCCAGGATCGAGGCCGCCGCGATGGCCGGCACCTTGCCGTCGCCCTGGATGACCGCTTCGGCGCGCATCGACAGTTTCGGGCAGCGATTGCCATCGATCATCGCCAACTTCGGCGTGATGTGCAGCCCCTGCACCGCACGCTGCATGGCCAGCATGGTGGCGTGCAGGATATTGAGCTCATCGATTTCTTCGACTTCGGCCCGGGCGATGCACCAGCTCAGGGCTTTCTCGCAGATTTCGTCGTAGAGTTTTTCGCGACGGGCTTGCGTGAGTTTCTTCGAGTCATTGAGCCCCAGGATCGGTCGGTTCCGGTCGAGAATCACCGCCGCCGTCACCACCGCGCCGCACAACGGGCCGCGCCCCACTTCATCGACACCGGCCACCAGCTCTTCCACTTCGGCGACCAGGTTGAAATCCAGGCCCATCTGTAGCTTTACGTTGCTCATGGTTTTGCGCCGATCAGGGTCAGTACTGCATCAGCCGCCTGGTTGGAGGCATCGCGACGCAGGGTGCGGTGAATTTCGTCAAAGCCCCGCGTCTGTTCCTCGCCGCCGTCGATCAAGGGCGAGAGCGTGGCGGCCAGCGCCTCGGCGGTCGCATCGTCCTGCAGCAGCTCCGGCACCAACAGGCGTTGGGCCAGCAGGTTCGGCAAGGACACGTAGGGGCTCTTGACCATGCGCTTGAGAATCCAGAACGTCAGCGGCGCCAGGCGATAGGCGACCACCATCGGGCGTTTGTACAACAACGCCTCAAGGGTAGCAGTGCCGGAGGCAATCAACACCGCATCACAGGCCGCCAACGCGTCATGGGAACGGCCGTCGAGCAACGTCACCGGCAAATCGCGACCGGCCAGCAGGGCTTCCAGCTGGACGCGCCGCTGCGGACTGGCACACGGCAGGACAAAACGCACACCAGGGCGTAGCGCCCGAAGGCGTTCGGCGGCGTCGAAGAACAAGCCACCCAGGCGACTCACTTCGCCGCCCCGGCTACCGGGCATCAAGGCCACCAGCGGTCCGTCGGGCAAGCCCAACGCCTGGCGAGCGGCCTCGCGGTCGGCTTCCAGGGGAATGGTATCGGCCAGGGTATGCCCGACAAACCGCACCGGCACACCCTTCTCTTCGTAGAACCTGGCCTCGAACGGCAGTAGCGTCAGCATCAGGTCGCAGCCTTCGCGGATCTTCAGCACCCGCTTCTGCCGCCAGGCCCAGACCGACGGGCTGACGTAGTGCACGGTCTTGATCCCGGCCTGACGCAATTTGAGTTCGATATTGAGGGTGAAATCCGGCGCATCGATGCCGATGAACACATCCGGTTTTTCTTCGATCAGGGTCTGGATCAGTTTCTTGCGCCGGGCCAGCAGCTCGCGCAGGCGACCGAGCACTTCCACCAGCCCCATCACCGACAGGCGTTCCATCGGAAAATAGGAGGTCAGGCCTTCGGCCTGCATCAATGGCCCACCGACGCCGATGAATTCCACTGCGGGGTGCTGCGCCTTGAGCGCTCGCATCAGACCCGCGCCCAGAATGTCACCAGAAGCCTCTCCCGCCACCAGTGCAACGCGCACGTTAGCCATGGTCAGCGAGTGATGCCGCGGGTCGAAGATTGGATGGAATCGCGGAAGATCGCGACTTCCGGGTATTGCGCCGACGCCTCGGCCAGTTCGGCGAGCGCCTGCTCGACGGTCAGGCCCTGGCGGTACACCACCTTGTAGGCGCGACGCAGGGCCGTAATCGCGTCTTCGCTGAAACCACGACGGCGCATGCCTTCGAAGTTCATGCTGCGGGCTTCGGCCGGGTTGCCGAACACCGTGACATAGGCTGGGACGTCCTTGCCGATGGCGGTGCCCATGCCAGAAAAGCTGTGGGCGCCGATATGGCAATACTGGTGTACCAGGGTGAACCCGGACAGGATCGCCCAATCGTCCACATGTACATGGCCGGCCAACGCGGTGTTGTTGACCAGGATGCAATGGTTGCCAATCACACTGTCATGGCCGATGTGTGCATAAGCCATGATCAGGTTGTGGTCGCCCAGGGTCGTTTCGGAACGATCCTGGACGGTGCCACGGTGAATCGTCACGCCTTCGCGGATCACGTTGTGATCGCCAATGACCAGACGGGTTTCTTCACCTTTGTACTTGAGATCGGGCGTGTCCTCGCCTACCGAAGAAAACTGGTAGATGCGATTGTGACGACCGATCCGGGTCGGCCCCTTGAGCACTACGTGGGGACCGATCACCGTACCCTCGCCGATTTCCACACCTGCGCCGACAATCGACCACGGGCCGACCTCGACATCGGCGGCCAGGACGGCCGTCGGATCGATGATTGCGCGAGGGTCAATCAAACTCATAGTTTGCGTTCCGCACAGATGATTTCAGCGGAGCAGACTGGCTTGCCGTCGACCGAAGCCTGGCATTCGAATTTCCAGATCTGGCGCTTGCAACTGATGAACTTCGCTTCGAGGATCAACTGATCGCCCGGGGTGACCGGCTGGCGGAAGCGCAGCTTGTCGGAACCGACGAAGTAATAGAGCGTGCCATCGGCAGGCTTGACGTCGAGCATTTTGAAACCAAGGATCCCGGCAGCCTGGGCCATCGCCTCGATGATCAATACGCCCGGCATGATTGGATGCGCGGGGAAGTGACCATTGAAGAACGGCTCGTTGATGCTGACATTCTTATAGGCGCGAATGCGCTTGCCTTCAACGTCCAGGTCCACCACCCGATCCACCAGCAGGAACGGGTAACGGTGAGGCAGGTATTCGCGAATCTCGTTGATGTCCATCATTTCGGGGGGAAGCCTATGTAAAGATTGGGAGCGCACGAGTGACGCGCACTCCGCTAGCAAATCAAGATGCCCTAACGGCTGTGCACACTTGATATGGAAATGGTATCAGCCATCTGATGAAGCATTACCGCCAGGGGTCACGTCCCCTACACGCTTTTCCACCTGCTTGAGGCGCCGCGCGATGTCGTCGAGCTGGCGGATACGCGCCGCGCTCTTGCGCCATTCGGCTGCCGGTTGCATGGCTGTGCCGGAAGAATAGGCGCCCGGCTCGGTAATCGAATGGGTCACCATGGTCATCCCGGTCAGGAATACGTTGTCACAGATGTCGATATGGCCTACCAGGCCCACGCCACCGGCGAGCATGCAATGCTTGCCGATCTTGGTGCTACCGGAGATACCCACGCAAGCGGCCATGGCGGTGTGGTCACCGACCTGGACGTTGTGGGCGATCTGGATCTGGTTGTCGAGCTTGACGCCATTGCCGATGACTGTGTCGGCCAGGGCACCGCGGTCGATCGCGGTATTGACGCCGATCTCCACGTCATCGCCGATGGTGACACCACCGATCTGGGCGATCTTCTGCCAGATGCCTTTCTCGTTGGCAAAACCGAACCCTTCGCCACCCAGCACGGCGCCAGACTGGATCACCACCCGCTTGCCGATGCGCACATCGTGATACAGGGTAACCCGTGGCGCCAGCCAGCCGCCTTCGCCGATCTCGCTGCGCGCACCAATGACGCAATGGGCGCCCAGTGTGACGCCGGCACCGATTCGGGCCGCGCTTTCGATGACCACGAACGGACCGACGCTGGCCGTGGGGTCCACCACGGCATCTGCGGCGATCACGGCGCTGGGATGAATACCGGCGGCCGATGTCGGCTTGGGATCGAACAGATGGGAAATGCGGGCGTACGCCAGGTACGGATCGGGCACGATCAGGGCATCGCCGGTAAACCCATCGGCATCAGCGGCCTTGAGCAACAGCGCGGCGGCCCGGCTGTCGACCAGGTACTTGCGGTATTGAGGGTTTGCCAGAAAGCTCAACTGAGCTGGGCCAGCCTCTTGCAAAGTGGCTAGCCCAGTAATTGTCTTCTCCGGGTCGCCACGCAGGGTGGCGCCGAGGAACTCGGCCAACTGGCCGAGCTTGATAATCGCTGTCATGGATTACTTCAGCTGATTCATGCGCTCGATCACTTGGCGCGTGATGTCGTATTGAGGCTTGACATCGATCACTGCGCCACGCTCGAACACCAGGTCAAAACCACCCTTCTTGATGACTTCTTCCACGGCGCTGTCGAGCTTCGGCTTGAGTTGCTTGAGCATTTCGCGGTCGGCAACGGCTTTCGCTTCGTTCAGCTCCTTGGACTGGAACTGGAAGTCACGGGCCTTTTGCTTGAATTCAAGCTCCAGACGCTCGCGCTCGCCCTGGGCCATTTTGTCGCCACCGGCGACCAAACGATCCTGGATGCCCTTGGCGCTGCTTTCCAGGCCTTTGAGCTTGGTCAGTTGCGGGCCGAATTTTTTCTCCGCATCCACAGCGTATTTCTTCGCCGCGTCGGATTCCAGCAGGGCCATCTGATAATTCAGCACGGCAATCTTCATGTCGGCAAAAGCCGGACCTGCGACCAGTACGGTCGCCAGGAGAACCAATTGAGTCAACTTACGCACGATGCACTCCTACAAAATCCATTGTCGTTATCTTGGGTCAGACGCTTAGAACGTCTGGCCGAGGGAGAATTGGAACACTTGGGTTTCAGCGTCATCCGGTTTCTTGATCGGCATCGCCAGCGCGAAGCTCAAAGGACCCAGCGCGGTGACCCAGGTCACGCCCACACCCACGGAACTGGCCAGGTTGCTCAGGCTGATGTCGTTGCACTTTGTGTCGGACTTGGTGCCGTTAGCGTTGGTGGTGTCACTGCAACTTGAATCGAAAACGTTACCCACGTCCCAGAATACCGAGGTACGCAGGGAGCGTTGATCCTTGACGAACGGCATTGGGAACAGCACCTCAAGGCCACCCTGGATAAGGACGTTGCCACCGAACGGCAGTGGATCCTGGTCCGGGTCTCTAATGGTACCCGGGTTATTGCCCTGACTCGGCGTACTACGCGGACCCAGGGTGCTGTCCTTGAAGCCACGTACCGAGTTGAAACCACCGGCGTAGTAGTTCTCGTAGAACGGCAGGCCATCGGTGGAACCGTAACCGTCACCAAAGCCCAGTTCGGTGTGCAGGCGCATGGTGTAGGTGTCGGTCAACGGCTGGAACAGCTGGCCACGATAGTCGAGCTTGAAGAACGACAGGTCACTGCCTGGCGTGGTTGTTTCGAACACCAGGCTCTGGGAATGGCCACGGGTCGCCAGCACGCCCTTGTTCAGGGTCGACTCGGACCAGCCGGCGGACGCCTTGAAGTTCAGGTAGCTGTCGCCTTCCTTGTTCACGAAGTCGAAGATCTCGTCGACGGTGTAGCGACCGGTGTTGATCTTGTCCTGCTGGGCGGTGAGGCCGAAGGTCAGGCGCGAGGTCTCGCTGATCGGGTAGCCGATGTTGGCGCCGACACCGTAGCTGTCCACCGCATAGCTGGAGATGTCAGAGTCCAGCTCGTCATAGTCGGTGGTGCGGTAGAAGGCGTTATAGCCCAGGCTCACACCATCAGCGGTCCAGTAGGGGTCCACGAAACCGAAGTTGTAGCGGGTCTGGTATTCGCTGCGGGTCAAGCCGATGCTGACCTTGTTACCGGTACCCAGGAAGTTGTTCTGGGTAATGGAGCCACCGAGGATCAGGCCGGCGCTCTGGGCGAAACCGACGCTCGCGGTGATCGAGCCGGAAGCCTGCTCTTCGACGCTGTAGTTCACATCGACTTGGTCATCGACGCCCGGCACGGCCGGTGTCTCGACGTTGACTTCCTTGAAGAAGCCCAGGCGCTCCAGGCGGGTCTTGGACTGGTCGATCAGGTAGGTCGACGCCCAGCCACCTTCCATCTGGCGCATTTCACGGCGCAGCACTTCGTCCTCGGACTTGGTGTTGCCACGGAAGTTGATGCGGTTGACGTAGGCACGCTTGCCCGGGTCCACGGCGAACGTGATGTCGACGGTGTGATCTTCATCGTGTGGCTGCGGCACGCCGTTGACGTTGGCGAAGGTGTAGCCCTCGTTACCCAGGCGGCGGGTGATCAGCTCGGAGGTGGTGGTCATCAGCTTGCGCGAGAACACCTGGCCCTTCTGTACCAGCAGCAGCGACTTGACCTGGTCCTCGGGAACCTTCAGGTCACCGCTGAGCTTGACGTCACGAACGGTGTACTTCTCGCCTTCGTTGACGTTGACGGTGATGTAGACGTGCTTCTTGTCCGGGGTGATGGACACCTGGGTCGAAGCGATGTCCATGTTGATGTAGCCACGGTCCAGGTAGTAGGAACGCAGGCGCTCCAGGTCACCGGAGAGTTTTTCACGGGCGTACTTGTCGTCGTTCTTGAAGAACGACAGCCAGTTGGTGGTCTTGAGTTCGAACAGGTCGATCAGGTCTTCATCCGGGAACACCGTGTTGCCCACCACGTTGATGTGCTGGATGGCCGCCACGGTGCCTTCGTTGATGTTGACCTTCAGGCCGACGCGGTTGCGCGGCTGCGGCACCACTTCGGTGTCGACGGTGGCCGAGTAGCGGCCCTGGGCAACGTATTGGCGCTGCAGCTCGTTACGCACGCCTTCGAGGGTGGCTCGCTGGAAGATCTCGCCTTCGGCCAGGCCGGATTGCTTGAGGCCCTTCATCAGGTCTTCAGTGGAGATCGCCTTGTTGCCTTCGATCTCGATACTGGCGACCGACGGGCGCTCGACAACCGTGATGACCAGGACATTGCCGTCACGGCCCAGCTGGATATCTTGAAAGAAGCCGGTCTTGAACAGCGCACGCGTGGATTCCACCAGGCGCCGATCATCCGCCTGCTCGCCGACGTTCAACGGCAAGGCACCAAAGACGCTACCCGCGGAGACCCGCTGGAGGCCATTGACGCGAATATCAGAGATAGTGAAGGACTCGGCGTGAACTTCGGCGATCATCAATACGGTGAGAACCGCAGTTAGCAGCAGACGTTTCATGAAGTCCTTTCTTATTCCAACTGGCAATAAACAAACTGCCGCAAAATGCGGCAGATTCGCAATTCAGCGAAGCGTTACAGACGACCCAGATCGTTGACGAGGGCAAGCAACATGACCCCGACCACCAAGCTGATACCGATCTGTATCCCCCAACCTTGCACCCGATCCGACAAGGGACGACCACGCGCCCACTCGATCAGATAAAACAGCAGATGCCCCCCATCCAGTACCGGAATGGGCAGCAAATTCAGAACCCCCAGGCTAATGCTCAGATAAGCAAGGAAATTCAGGAAATCAGCGACGCCCGACTGGGCAGAAGCGCCCGCCACTTTAGCAATGGTTATCGGTCCACTCAAGTTTTTTACCGAGAGCTCACCGAACAACATTTTCTTGAGCGAGTCCAGCGTCAGGATGCTCATGGTCCAGGTACGACGCGCACCCTCGCCAATCGCCGCCACTGGGCCGAAACTGACCTCGCGGATCATTTCCGGTGGCCAGTCGACCGCCTTGACGCCCGCGCCCAGGTAACCGGTCGGCGCCTTGCTCTCGCCACGGGCGGCCAGGGTCACCGGGACATCGATTGGAGCACCGTCGCGCTCGATGCGCAGCACAATTTTGGTATCAGGACGTACACGAACCGAATCGACGACCTGTTGCCAGTCGCTGACCGGCTGGCCGTCGAGGGCCAGCAACCGATCGCCGGTCTTCAGACCAGCCGTTTGGGCCGGGCCTTTCGGGTCGAGTTCGGCGAGGATCGGCGGCAAGGCTGGACGCCATGGCCGGATCCCCAGGGAGCGGATCGGATCCGGCTCGTCCGCGCCCTTGAGCCAGTTGTCCAAAATGAGTTCGCGAGGCGAATCCACTGTGGAGCCTTGCTCGCGCACCATCAATTGCAACGAACCGCTCTCACCCAGGCGACGTACCAATTGCAGATTGACCGCCGCCCAGCCCGATGTCGGCTCGCCATCGATGGCGACGATTTCCTGCCCAGCACCCAGCCCGGCACGGGCGGCAACGCTACCGGCCTCTACCCCACCGATGACCGGGCGCACCTGCTCGCTGCCCAGCATGGCCAGGCCCCAGAAAAACACCATGGCCAGCAGGAAGTTGGCGATCGGCCCCGCCGCGACGATGGCAATACGCTGACGGACGGTCTTGCGATTGAAGGATTGATCGAGCTGATCGGCCGGGACTTCGCCTTCACGCTCGTCGAGCATCTTGACGTAGCCACCCAACGGGATGGCCGCCACGACGAACTCGGTGCCTTTCTTGTCGTGCCAGCGCAGCAATGGCATGCCAAAGCCCACGGAAAAACGCAGGACCTTGACGCCACAGCGACGCGCAACCCAGAAATGACCGAATTCGTGAAAAGTGACCAACACCCCCAAGGCAACCAGGGTGCCGACAATCATATAGAGCGCGCTCATCTGTTTTCTCCGCAATCCTGTCCAGGGCAACCCTGGCTAACGTATCGCAGCTTCAACGCCCGTGGCGCTGCAGCCATTGGCCCGCCAACTCACGAGCCCTGGCATCCGCCGTAAATACTGTATCGAGGTCATCGACCGAAACCACGGCCTCGAGATTCAAGACTTCCTCGATGATACTCGCGATCTCGAGGTAACGGACACGTCCATCGAGAAATGCGGCAACGGCCACTTCATTGGCCGCGTTCAACATGGCCGGCGCACTGTTGCCCGCCTCGGCCGCCTGGCGCGCCAGGCGCAGGCAGGGGAAGCGCTGCTCATCGGGCGCCTGGAAATCCAGGCGAGCGATAGCGAACAGGTCCAACGGCGCAACGCCCGAGTCGATACGCTCCGGCCAGGCCAGGGCGTTGGCAATCGGAGTGCGCATGTCCGGGTTACCCAACTGGGCCAGTACTGACCCGTCGACGTAGTCCACCAGGGAGTGAATCACGCTCTGGGGGTGAATCACCACCTCGACCTGCGACGGCTTGGCATCAAACAGCCAACAGGCCTCGATCAGCTCCAGGCCCTTGTTCATCATGCTGGCCGAATCCACGGAAATCTTGCGCCCCATGGACCAGTTCGGATGGGCACAGGCCTGCTCGGGTGAAACATGCACCAATTCTTCCAGCGGCGTCTGCCGGAACGGACCACCGGAGGCTGTCAGCAAAATCCGCCGGACACCTACCGCGCCGAGACCACGGGAAAAATCCCGCGGCATGCATTGAAAAATCGCATTGTGCTCGCTGTCGATCGGCAGCAACACCGAGCCGCTCTTGCGTACAGCCTGCATGAACAGCGCGCCGGACATCACCAGCGCCTCTTTATTAGCCAGCAGGATCTTCTTGCCGGCTTCCACCGCTGCGAGGGTCGGACGCAGGCCCGCCGCACCGACGATCGCCGCCATCACGGCGTCGACTTCAGGGTCGGCAGCCACTTGGCAGAGCCCCTCCTCCCCCACCAGCACACGGGTTTGCAGGCCGGCTGCGCGCAGATCATCCTGCAACGTCCGCGCCACGCCAACCTCAGGCACGACGGCAAACCGCGGAGTGTGGCGAATGCACAACGCCAGCAATTCGCTCAAACGCGTGAAACCACTGAGGGCGAACACCTGGTAGCGCTCCGGATGCCGGCCTATGACATCCAGCGTACTGAGGCCAATCGAACCGGTCGCACCAAGAACAGTGATCTGCTGGGGGCGACTCACGATGCCGCCATCCACAACAGCACGGCAAAGATCGGGATCGCGGCAGTCAGGCTGTCGATGCGATCCAGCACACCACCGTGACCCGGCAACAGGTTACTGCTGTCCTTGATCCCGGACTGACGCTTGAACATGCTTTCGGTCAGGTCGCCGACCACCGACACGAATACGATCAGGGCGGCGCCAATAAGGCCTATGAACAGTTGCGCGACCGTCCAGTCCCGCACAAAACCGACCACGGTGGTGATCACCAGGCTCAAGGCCAGGCCACCATAGACCCCTTCCCAGCTCTTGCCCGGGCTGACTTGCGGCGCGAGCTTGCGCTTGCCGAAGGCCCGACCGGAGAAGTAGGCGCCAACGTCGGCCCCCCAGACCAGCACCATCACGGCCATGATCTGCCAGTTGCCCAACGGGCCTTGCTTGATCCAGATCAGCCCCTGCCAGGCTGGCAGCAGGATCAACAGGCCGATCACCAGCTTGGTCGCCGTATTGGCCCAATGATGCGTCGTCCGTGGATAGGTCAGGACGAGGAAGGTCGCCGTCGCCCACCACAACACCGCGGCACCCAGCACCCAAGGCGCGAGGCCGGGCACCACGTACATGATGAACAGCATGGCCGCCACGGCCGTCGCATAGGTCACGCGCGCCGACTGCGCAGGGAAACCCGCCAGCCGCGCCCACTCCCACGCACCCAAGGTCACGACCAGCCCGATGAACAGCGCAAAGCTGCCACCTTCGAGCAGGAAGAACCCAGCCAGGGCGATAGGCAACAGGATCAAGGCAGTGATGATTCGTTGTTTAAGCATTAAACCCGGGCTCCAGCTTCGATCTGCTCGCTTGTTTTACCGAAGCGACGCTGACGGGAAGCGAAATCGGCCAGTGCGGTGCGCATGGCTTCGTGTTTGAAGTCCGGCCAGAACAGGTCGGAGAAGTACAGCTCGGCATAAGCCAACTGCCAGAGCAGGAAGTTGCTGATGCGATGCTCGCCACCGGTGCGGATGCACAGGTCCGGCAATGGCAGGTCACCAGTCGCCAGGCAGGTCTGCAACAGTTCAGGAGTGATGTCTTCCGGGCGCAAGTGCCCGGCCTGGACTTCCCGCGCCAGCCGCTGGGCAGCCTGGGCTATGTCCCACTGGCCGCCGTAGTTGGCGGCGATCTGCAGGACGAACCGATTGGTGCCCGCCGTCGCGGCCTCGGCCTCGCGCATCGCAGCCTGCAATTCAGGATGGAAGCGCGAGCGATCACCGATGATGCGCAAGCTGATCTTGTTGTCGTCGAGGCGCCTGGCCTCACGACGCAGGGCCTTGAGGAACAAGTCCATCAAGGCGCTGACTTCATCGGCCGGCCGTTGCCAGTTCTCGCTGGAGAAGGCGAACAGGGTCAGCACCTCGACCCCTGCCTCGGCGCACACCTCGATGACCGCACGAACCGCATCGACCCCCGCCTTGTGCCCGGCGACGCCAGGCATAAAGCGTTTCTTGGCCCAGCGGTTGTTGCCGTCCATGATGATCGCCACGTGACGCGGAACCGCGAACGGCACGGCCTGCTTGGTCTTTTCCATGAAAACGAGACCCTTATACGGCCATCAGGTCTTTTTCTTTCTGCGCCAAATCCGCGTCGATCTTAGCCACGTACTTCTTGGTCAGGTCGTCGATTTCGCCAGTGGCGCGACGCTCTTCGTCTTCGCTGATTTCCTTTTCCTTGACCAGATCCTTGAGCTGGCTGTTGGCATCGCGACGGATATTGCGCACGGCGACGCGAGCGTCTTCAGCCACATCGCGGGCCTGCTTGGTGAAACCACGACGGGTTTCTTCAGTCAGGGCCGGCATGGAGATCAGCAGCAGCTCACCCAGGTTGGTCGGGTTCAGGTTCAGACCGGCACTGCCGATGGCCTTGTCGACCGCGCCCAGCATGTTGCGCTCGAAAGCCACGACCTGCAGGGTACGCGCGTCCTTGACGGTGATGTTGGCCACCTGCTTGATCGGCGTGTCGGCGCCGTAGTAAGGCACCATGACGCCTTCCAGGATGCTCGGGTGCGCCTGGCCGGTACGAATGCGACCAAAGTTGTGCGCCAGGGATTCCAGGGTTTTCTGCATGCGCTGTTCAGCGTCTTTCTTGATTTCGTTGATCATTGTTGAACTTCCTCGATCAGTGTTCCTTCGGCGCCGCCATGGACGATATTCAGCAGGGCACCGGGCTTGTTCATGTTAAAGACGCGCAGCGGCATCTTGTGGTCGCGGCACAGGCAGATGGCTGTCAGGTCCATGACACCCAGCTTGCGATCCAGCACTTCATCGTAGGTCAGATGATCGAACTTCTCGGCATGCGGGTCTTTGAACGGGTCAGCGGTATAGACGCCATCGACCTTGGTTGCCTTGAGCACGACATCGGCGTCGATCTCGATCGCTCGCAGGCAGGCGGCCGAATCCGTGGTGAAGAACGGATTACCGGTACCGGCGGCAAAGATCACTACTTCCTTGGCGTTGAGGTGACGCATGGCTTTGCGGCGGTCGTAGTGATCGGTCACGCCAACCATGGAAATGGCCGACATCACGATGGCCGAGATATTGGCACGCTCCAGCGCATCGCGCATAGCCAGGGCGTTCATCACAGTGGCCAGCATGCCCATGTGGTCGCCCGTGACCCGATCCATGCCAGCCGCGCTCAGCGCCGCGCCGCGGAACAGGTTGCCGCCGCCGATGACCAGGCCGACCTGAACGCCGATCCCGACCAACTGGCCAACTTCCAGGGCCATGCGATCCAGCACTTTCGGATCGATCCCGAACTCTTCCGAGCCCATCAGGGCCTCGCCGCTAAGCTTGAGTAGAATGCGTTTATAGCGAGCCTGATAACCACTGCCCTGCTGAGCCATTGCGAATCTCTCCTGCGGCGTATGTGTTCAAAAAATTCTTTGCAAGCTGTTTGCAGCCTGCGCTCACTCTAGCCTTTGCACGAAAAGTGCCTGCGCGACGATCATACTGCGTTGAAAACTGGCTCGGAATGCTCATTTACAACCAGTAAACTCCGCTTCCTCGCCAGTTTTCGCCTTGTCTGATCGCCGCTCGGCGACTTTTCGTACAAAGCCAAGCTTGACGCTGACACAGCGCCATCGGAACACGGCTTTGTAAGCCAGTTCCGACAGGAAACCAATAAAAATCGGCATCCCCATCCGAAAAGAGGCTGCGCGCGTTAAGCGGGCAGCCTCTTCTGGGCGACAGTTATGAAAACCGTCTTATTGCTTGCTGGCAGCAGCTACCTGGGCAGCAACTTCAGCAGCGAAGTCATCAACCGGCTTCTCGATGCCTTCGCCTACTTTGAAGTAGGTGAACGAAACGATTTCAGCACCGGCTTTCTTCGCCAGGTCGCCAACCTTGATTTCCGGGTTCTTGACGAAAGCCTGCTCAACCAGGCTGGCTTCGGCCAGGAACTTGGAGATACGGCCGCTGACCATTTTTTCTGCGATTTCAGCAGGCTTGCCTTTCAGCTTCTCTTCGTTCAACTGCAGGAAAACACCCTTCTCGCGCTCGATCGCTTCAGCCGAAACGTCCGTAGGCAGCAGGAACTCAGGGTTGGTTGCAGCCACGTGCATGGCGATGTCTTTCGCCAGCTCGGTGTCGCCGCCCTTCAGGACAACCGCAACACCGATCTTGTTGCCGTGCAGGTAGGTACCGACCACGTCACCTTCAACGCGAACCAGGCGACGGATGTTGACGTTTTCGCCAGTCTTGCCAACCAGGACCAGGCGCGCTTCTTCCTGGGACTCGATCAGCGGGGCTGCGTCGGTCAGTTTGTCAGCGAAGGCTTTTTCGACGCTGGCAGCGACGAACGCCTTGAAGTCATCCTGCAGAGCCAGGAAGTCGGTCTGGGAGTTGACTTCCAGCAGAACGGCAGCCTTGCCGTCGTCCTTGATGGCGATGGCGCCTTCAGCGGCGACGTTGCCGGCTTTCTTGGCAGCCTTGATGGCGCCCGAAGCACGCATGTCATCAATGGCTTTCTCGATGTCGCCGCCAGCCTTGGTCAAGGCTTTCTTGCAATCCATCATGCCTTCGCCGGTACGCTCGCGCAGTTCTTTGACCAACGCTGCAGTAATCTCTGCCATTTCAAAATCCTCTTGGATAGGTTTTCAACCATTCCACCCGATCGAACGGGCGATCAATTCTTCCTGGAAAACCACTGCTTATAGGCCGCGGCAGGTTACAAACAAGTCACTGCGCTGGCGGCAAATGGTTTTCGAGGTGGCAAAAAGGGGGCCAAGCCCCCTTTTTGCTTACTGAGTCAACGCCAGGGGCGTCAATTACTCAGCGGCTGCTGCCGGAGCTTCTTCAGCGAAGACTTCGGTGCCGCCATTCACGTTGTTGCGACCACGGATCACAGCGTCAGCCATCGAACCCATGTACAGCTGGATGGCGCGGATGGCGTCATCGTTGCCTGGGATGATGTAGTCAACGCCTTCCGGGCTGCTGTTGGTATCGACAACGCCGATGACCGGGATACCCAGCTTGTTGGCTTCGGTGATCGCGATGCGCTCGTGGTCAACGTCGATCACGAACAGTGCGTCAGGCAGACCGCCCATGTCCTTGATACCGCCCAGGGAGCGGTCCAGCTTCTCAAGATCGCGAGTGCGCATCAGCGCTTCTTTCTTGGTCAGCTTGGCGAAAGTACCGTCTTCGGACTGGACTTCAAGGTCACGCAGACGCTTGATGGAAGCGCGAATGGTCTTGAAGTTGGTCAGCATGCCGCCCAACCAGCGGTGATCGACGTACGGCGAACCGCAACGTGCTGCTTCTTCAGCAACGATCTTGCCAGCGGAACGCTTGGTGCCGACGAACAGAATCTTGTTTTTGCCCTGGGCCAGGCGCTCTACGAAGGTCAGTGCTTCGTTGAACATCGGCAGGGTTTTTTCAAGGTTGATGATGTGGATCTTGTTACGCGCGCCGAAAATGTACTTGCCCATTTTCGGGTTCCAGTAACGGGTCTGGTGACCGAAGTGCACACCGGCCTTCAGCATATCGCGCATGTTGACTTGGGACATGATAGTTCCTTGATAAGTCGGGTTTGGCCTCCACGTATCCCAATGACCAACCAGCGGCTATATAAACCGAAGGCACCCAGGTCATCGTGTCGACACGTGTGTGGATTTAAGCTTACGGGGTCATCCCCGGAAAGCGGCGCATTTTATACCACAGCAAGGGCGAAAACGGAACACGGATTCTGAAAACCTCTGTAGCGAGGGGATTTAGCGAAACGGCGCAGCACCCCGCTAGGTTTTGTAGGAGCTGGCGAAGCCTGCGATCTTTTGATCTTTCGCTTGGGACTCAAGCGTCTGCAGAAAGATCGCAGCCTCGCTTCGCTCGACAGCTCCTACGGGCACGCACCAGCGGAGCTCCCCCCACCATAGAGTTCCAGCCTGGAGAGCTCATTGTACTGATCGTCTGTTAGAATCGCGTTTTCAGGGCCGCGCTGGTCATCATCCGCCGCCCATTTCGTTTTGAACAGCGCCGTCGGGCGCAGAGAGAGCCTGTATGACCGTTACCCTCAAGACACCCGAGGACATCGCCAAAATGCGTGTCGCCGGCAAACTCGCCGCCGAAGTGCTGGAGATGATCGCCGACTACGTCAAGCCGGGCGTGACCACCGAAGAGCTGGACCGCATCTGCCACGACTACATCGTCAACGAGCAGAAGGCCATCCCGGCCCCACTCAACTACAAGGGCTTCCCGAAGTCGATCTGTACCTCGATCAACCACGTGGTCTGCCACGGCATCCCCAACGAAAAACCGTTGAAGGATGGCGACACCCTGAACATCGACGTCACCGTCATCAAGGACGGCTATCACGGCGACACCAGCC
Organism: Pseudomonas sp. R151218B TE3479; assembly: GCF_053629195.1. Lineage (NCBI taxonomy): Bacteria > Pseudomonadati > Pseudomonadota > Gammaproteobacteria > Pseudomonadales > Pseudomonadaceae > Pseudomonas > Pseudomonas sp. R151218B TE3479. Next base: position 2,257,920 of record NZ_JBRJHV010000001.1, on the reverse strand, counting down.
GCATGTTTCATGTCGGCAACGTACCGGAGTGGGCCCAGCGCCTGTCCAAGGTCACCCAGGAATGCATGTACATGGCCATCGAACTGGTGAAGCCGGGCTGCCGCCTGGGAGACATCGGCGAAGTGATCCAGAAGCACGCGCAGAAGAACGGCTTTTCGGTGGTGCGCGAGTTCTGCGGCCATGGCATCGGCAAGGTGTTCCACGAAGAACCACAGATCCTGCACTACGGCCGTGCCGGCACCGGCATGGAACTGCAGGCGGGCATGACTTTCACCATCGAGCCGATGATCAACCAGGGCCGCGCCGATACCAAGGTGCTGGGCGACGGCTGGACCGCCATCACCAAGGACCGCAAGCTGTCGGCCCAGTGGGAACACACCCTGCTGGTCACTGAGACGGGTTATGAAATCTTCACCCTGCGCAGCGATGACACCATCGCGCGCGTTTCCGCCTGATCCGAACCCAGCCTATAGATCCGATAGATATAGATAGAAAGGAAAGCCATTCAATGCCGCAGGTGGATCCCGAACTCTTCGACCGCGGCCAGTTCCAGGCTGAACTGGCCCTGAAGGCAAGCCCCATCTCGGCGTTCAAGAAGGCGATCCGCCAGGCCCATGAGGTCCTCGACCAGCGCTTTCGCACTGGCCGGGACATTCGCCGGCTGATCGAGGACCGCGCCTGGTTCGTCGATAACATCCTGCAAAAGGCCTGGGAGCAGTTCGACTGGAGCGAAGACGCCGACATCGCCCTGGTGGCCGTGGGCGGCTATGGGCGTGGCGAGCTGCACCCCTACTCCGACATCGACCTGCTGATCCTGCTCGACAGCGCCGACCATGAGGTTTTCCGCGACTCCATCGAGCGTTTCCTGACGCTGCTGTGGGACATCGGCCTGGAGGTCGGCCAGAGCGTGCGCTCGGTGCAGGAATGCGCCGAGGAGGCCCGCGCCGACCTGACGGTGATCACCAACCTGATGGAAAGCCGCACCATCGCCGGCCCCGAGCGCCTGCGCCAGCGCATGCTCGACGTCACCAGCACAGAGCACATGTGGCCCAGCAAGGACTTTTTCCTGGCCAAGCACGCCGAGCAGAAGGCCCGTCACCACAAGTACAACGACACCGAATACAACCTGGAACCCAACGTCAAGGGCTCGCCCGGCGGGCTACGGGACATCCAGACGATCCTGTGGGTCGCCCGTCGCCAGTACGGCACGCTGAACCTGCGCGCCCTGGCCGGCGAAGGGTTCCTGGTGGAAAGCGAAAACGCCTTGCTGGCCTCGTCCCAGGAATTCCTGTGGAAGGTCCGCTACGCCCTGCACATGCTCGCAGGGCGCTCCGAGGACCGCCTGCTGTTCGATCACCAACGCTCCATCGCCGGCCTGTTGGGTTTCGAAGGGCAGGATGCCAAGCAGTCCATCGAAAACTTCATGCAGCAGTACTACCGCGTAGTGATGAGCATCGCCCAGCTCAGCGAACTGATCATCCAGCACTTCGAGGAAGTCATCCTCGCCCCCGAAGACGAAGAACCGCCGCAGCCGATCAACTCACGCTTCCAATTGCACGACGGTTACATCGAAGCGCGCAACGCCAACGTGTTCCGCCGCACGCCCTTCGCCATGCTTGAGATCTTCGTGCTCATGGCCCAGCAGCCGGAAATCAAGGGCGTGCGCGCCGACACCATTCGCCTGCTGCGGGAAAACCGTCATCTGATCGATGAGGATTTCCGCCACGACATCCGCAACACCAGCCTGTTCATCGAGTTGTTCAAATGCAGGATCGGCGTGCACCGCAACCTGCGCCGGATGAACCGCTACGGGATTCTCGGGCGTTATTTACCGGAGTTCGGCTTCATCGTCGGACAGATGCAGCACGACCTGTTCCACATCTATACGGTCGATGCCCACACCCTGAACCTGATCAAGCACCTGCGTAAGTTGCAGTACACCCAGGTGTCGGAGAAATTCCCGCTGGCCAGCAAGCTCATGGGCAAGCTGCCCAAGCCCGAGCTGATCTACATGGCCGGGCTGTACCACGACATTGGCAAGGGCCGCCACGGTGACCACTCCGAAATCGGCGCGGTGGATGCCGAGGCGTTCTGCCAGCGCCATCAACTGCCCCTGTGGGACAGCCGGCTGATCGTCTGGCTGGTGCAGAACCACCTGGTGATGTCCACCACCGCCCAGCGCAAGGACTTGTCCGACCCGCAGGTGATCCACGACTTCGCCCAGATCGTCGGCGATGAAACGCGCCTGGATTACCTCTACGTGCTGACCGTGGCCGACATCAACGCCACCAACCCGAGCCTGTGGAACTCCTGGCGCGCCAGCCTGTTGCGCCAGCTCTACACCGAGACCAAGCGGGCCTTGCGCCGCGGCCTGGAAAACCCGGTGGACCGTGAAGAACAGATCCGTCGCACCCAAAGCGCGGCCCTGGACATCCTGGTACGCGGCGGCACCGATCCAGACGATGTCGAGCAGCTCTGGTCGCAATTGGGCGATGACTATTTCCTGCGCCACACCGCCGGCGACGTGGCCTGGCACAGCGACGCGATTTTGCAGCAACCGGCCGATGGCGGGCCGCTGGTGCTGATCAAGGAAACCACCCAGCGCGAGTTCGAGGGCGGCACGCAAATCTTCATCTATGCGCCGGACCAGCACGACTTCTTCGCCGTGACCGTGGCGGCGATGGACCAGCTCAACCTCAACATCCATGACGCCCGGGTCATCACTTCCAGCAGCCAGTTCACCCTCGACACCTACATCGTGCTCGACACCGACGGCGATTCGATTGGCGACAACCCGGCGCGGGTCAAGCAGATTCGCGACGGCCTCACCGAAGCCCTGCGCAACCCGGCGGACTACCCGACCATCATCCAGCGCCGGGTACCGCGCCAGCTCAAGCACTTTGCCTTTGCGCCCCAGGTGACGATCCACAACGATGCCCAGCGCCAGGTCACCGTGTTGGAACTCAGCGCCCCGGACCGCCCGGGCCTGCTGGCGCGGATCGGCCATATTTTCCTGGAGTTCGATCTGTCGCTGCAAAACGCCAAGATCGCCACCCTCGGCGAACGGGTAGAAGACGTGTTTTTCATCACCGACGCTCACAACCAGCCGCTGTCCGATCCGCAACTGTGCAGCCGCCTGCAGGCGGCCATCGTCCAGCACCTGAGCGTCAACCAGGAACCCGATGCTCACCTGACCCGCATCAGCATCTGAACGAACAATCCCCCTCTGTGGGAGCGAGCTTGCTCGCGATAGCGGCGGAACATCCAGCATTGATGCTGCTGACACACCGCCATCGCGAGCAAGCTCGCTCCCACAAGGACCGCGCCCACATTGACGAGGCCCTCGATGAACAACGCTTTGAACCAGTTGCAGCCCTACCCGTTCGAAAAGCTCCGCGCCCTGCTCGGCAGCGTCACGCCCAACCCCGACAAACGCCCCATCGCATTGTCCATCGGCGAACCCAAGCATCGCTCGCCCAGCTTCGTGGCTGAAGCCCTGGCCAGTAATCTGGAAAAAATGGCCGTGTACCCGACCACCCTCGGCATCCCGGAACTGCGTGAAGCCATCACCGGCTGGTGCGAGCGTCGCTTCAACGTGCCGAACGGCTGGCTGGACCCGGCGCGCCATGTACTGCCGGTCAATGGCACCCGTGAAGCCTTGTTCGCCTTCACCCAGACGGTGGTCAACCGGGGCGACGATGCCCTAGTGGTCAGCCCGAACCCGTTCTACCAGATCTACGAAGGCGCGGCGTTCCTGGCGGGGGCCAAGCCGCACTACCTGCCGTGCCTGGACGCGAACGGCTTCAACCCGGATTTCGATGCCGTATCACCGGATATCTGGAAACGCTGCCAGATCCTGTTCCTGTGCTCCCCCGGCAATCCGACCGGCGCGTTGATCCCGGTGGATGTGCTGAAAAAACTCATCGCCCTGGCTGACGAACATGACTTCGTCATCGCGGCGGACGAGTGCTACAGCGAACTGTACTTCGACGAACAGACTCCGCCGCCGGGCCTGCTCAGTGCCTGCGTCGAACTGGGGCGCAAGGATTTCAAGCGCTGCGTGGTGTTTCACAGCCTGTCCAAGCGCTCCAACCTGCCCGGCCTGCGCTCCGGGTTCGTCGCCGGCGACGCGGACATCCTCAAGGGTTTCCTGCTGTACCGCACCTACCACGGCTGCGCGATGCCGGTTCAGACCCAACTGGCGAGCATTGCCGCGTGGAACGACGAAGTGCACGTACGGGCCAACCGCGCGCTGTACCGGGAGAAATTCGACGCCGTGCTGGAAATCCTCAGCCCGGTGCTGGACGTGCAACGCCCCGACGGCAGCTTCTACCTGTGGCCAAACGTGGCCGGCGATGATGCAGCGTTCTGTCGCGACCTGTTCGAACAGGAACACGTGACCGTGGTGCCAGGCTCCTACCTGTCCCGCGATGTGGATGGCGTCAACCCGGGCGCCGGGCGCGTGCGCATGGCCCTGGTTGCGCCATTGGCCGAATGCGTGGAAGCGGCGGAGCGGATCCGCGCGTTCATCCAGCGTCGGGGTTGATGGCTGTATCGCGCTGAAGAGGACCGCTGTTGTGGCGAGGGAGCTTGCTCCCGCAGGGCTGCGCAGCGGCCCCAAAGCGGTCAACTCAATTTACCTGACACATCGGGTTGTCAGGTTTGGGGGGCGCTTCGCGCTGGAGCGCCAGCCCGGCCCAGCGGGAGCAAGCTCCCTCGCCACAGGGGCTTGGTGTCGATTGGCATATTTGTGAACGACACAAATCCCCTGTGGGAGCGAGCTTGCTCGCGATGAGGCCGGCATTTATTGCATCAAGTCCGAAGCTCTACCCGATCCAACGCCTTGTTCGCCAACAACGTTCCCAACTCAATCATCTGCGCCACTCCCAATGCTACATGCCGCCGCGAGCCGTCCTGATCGAAGGCAAGGTCATTGAGCATTGCATTGGCCGAAGCCAGGGTTTCGCTGAGATTGGCCAGCAACACTTCGGTGTCGATACCGTCAGCCACAGTGAATAATTGTACTGAGGGCTTGGGTTCTGACTTGCCGTCGTCAGGTTTGAGGTATTGATCCAGCACACGGTCAGCAGCCTCTTGCAGCTTTTCCGGTGCGTAATCGCCGTAAGGGAAAGTGGATGCGGGTTTGGGAGGGTTTGGAGTTTCTTTGATCATTTGATGCTCCTTGGGTGTTGGAGCTGCCACAAAGTCTTCTCACGGACTTAGAGAGAGTGGCAGCCGTACGCGGGGTGAGAATCCGGGTTAACACCCACCAAAAACCCGGCCATGTCGAAACATGCCCGCGCACAGCCGCCATAACACGATGTATGGACGAAACGCGCCAGCACTTTATATGGCCGGCGCCTATGCGCATAGTGGGTGTTCGGATTCTCACGTCCGGTCGCTGATTTGGCAGCGACACCCAAAGGCTAGAGCCCTCGCTTCCGACGGACAACCTTAAAAACTTGTCGGAAACTTCGGTGCGTCTGACAGACCACGATCGCCTGCTCAGACAAGAAAAGAAATAAAATGCGCCTCCCTAAAGCAAGCCATTGATTTTACTGGTTTCACACCTCAACAAATCTCATACAGCTTTGTTTCAAGAATCAAGCTGGCTTGAATTCGCTAATACCAGTAGCCATGATCGCCCCCGTCACCAGCGAAGCTGGCAGGAGTCTGGGTCCCTCTCGGGTTGACCCAGCGGCGCAGAAGGGCATCAAGCTCAACTGCGTGTCGATTGAAGCCGCCCTAGGGCGGCTTTGCTTTTTATGAGGGCAAGGATTGTAAAAACATACCTGCCGCTTTGACCCCTACCGCTATTTACCCAACCCCAAATTCGCCTCCGCCAAATCCAACTCCCCCAGCACCTCACGCAGCACATCATCGCCAATCTGGTGATGACGGCTGAGGCGATACAACTCCAGCCGCTGCGCCCGAAAAGCCTTCAAGCGCAGCCGGCGTTCCAGCAGGTCCATTTCGAACGCCAGAGCCTGGGCTTCGGCGGAATCGTTGAACACGTCGAGCTGGTGACGATACTCGGACATCAGCCGTGCCTTGACCTCGGTCGCCAGCGCCGCCTGGGCCGCATCCGGCGTACTGCCCGCCTCGGTCGGTTCTTCCACTTCCAGCGCATGGATCGCCGCTTCAGCGGTTTTGCGCCAGGCCTCGCGGACTTCGTTGCGTCGTTTGTCATCAGGGCTCTTTTCGATGCCCCGCAGCAACAACGGCAAGGCGATGCACGCCGCGATCAACGACAGCAGAATCACCCCGGCGGCAATGAAGATCAGCAGGTCTCGCTCGGGAAACGCCTCGCCCGCGTCCAACAGCATCGGCACCGACAGCACGCCCGCCAGCGTCACCGCGCCGCGCACGCCACCGAAAGTCAGCAACCAACAAGAACGTGCGGTCGGTACCGGGGTCAGTTCGCCCTGGCCACGCCAGCGTCGCAACAGCCCGGACAGGCGCCAGATGCTTTGCACCCAGACAAACCGCAGCACCAGCAGCACCAGGAAAATCGCCAGCACGTCCAGGCAGCGGTAGAACAATGTCGGCCAGAGCGTGGTCTCGAGGTGGGTCACCGCCTTGATGATGTCCGGCAGTTGCAAGCCCAGCAGCAGGAAAATCAACCCGTTGAAGGCGAACTCCAACAGCGACCAGACACTGCGATTGAGCAGCCGCGTGCCAGTCTGGCGCGGCAGCAGGTCGAGCCAGCTCTGCATCATCCCCGCCGCCACCGCCGAGAGAATGCCCGAGGCGCCCAAGCGCTCAGCCAGCACATAGGCGGCAAACGGCAGCAGCAACATGAACACCACATGGGTGGCCGGGTCGTCCCAACCCCGGGCAATCATCCACGCCCGCAGTCGGCCCAGCAGCCAACTCAGGGCCACGCCGACCAGCAGGCCGCCGACCGCCACCAATACGAACGTCAGGCTCGCACTGGCCAGGGAAAAGACCCCGGTGATGGCCGCCGCCAGGGCGAACTTGAACGTGACCAGGCCCGACGCATCGTTCATCAGCGCCTCCCCCTGGAGCATGTGCATCAACGGCGCGGGCAGACGGTCGCGGGCAATCGCCGACACCGCCACCGCGTCGGTCGGCGACAACACCGCTGCCAGGGCAAAGGCCACCGGCAACGGGATACTTGGCAGCAGCCAATGAATGAAATAACCGGCGCCCACCACGGTGAACAACACCAAGCCCACTGCCAGGGTCAGGATCGGCCCGCGCAGGCGCCACAACTCGCGTTTGGGCATGCGCCAACCGTCGGAGAACAGCAGCGGTGGCAGGAAGAGAAACAGGAACAACTCAGGATCGAGGGCCACGTGCAGGCCCAGGGACGGCCAGGCCAGCACAGCACCGGCGCCGATCTGTACCAGGGGCAGCGGCAGCGGGATCAACCGTCCGATCAGGCGCGACACGCCTACCAGCATCAACAGGATCAGGACGGTATAAGCGCTTTGCATAACGGTTTTCCATTGGCAGCGACACACATCCGGCAACAGCTTGCCGTTGAAGTGCCATATTAACCGCCTAGGATTAACTTGGCCGTTACACCTATGTCGCAGTCCTGCCCTTGTGGGAGCGAGCTTGCTCGCGATAGCGGTGTAGCCAGTCGACATCAATGTTGGATGTAAGACCGCCATCGCGAGCAAGCTCGCTCCCACAGGTTTTGGTGTACATCAACCTGGGCCGTCGCGAAACCGTCCGGTCATGGCATAATCCTTCACCTTTTATTTCCAGCACCTGCAAAGGGGGCAGTTCCTTGACCGATTCAAGCAAAACGTTGCACCTTTTCGGCATCAAAGCCTGTGACACGATGAAAAAGGCGCGCACCTGGCTCGATGATCACGCTGTGCACTACGACTTTCACGACTACAAGACCGCCGGCATCGACCGTGAACACCTGACCCAATGGTGCAACGAGCATGGCTGGCAAGTGGTGTTGAACCGTGCCGGTACGACCTTTCGCAAACTCGACGACGAACGCAAAGCCGATCTCGACCAGACGAAAGCCATCGAACTGATGCTCGCCCAACCCTCGATGATCAAGCGCCCGGTGCTCGATCTCGGTGACCGAACCCTGATTGGCTTCAAGCCAGATATTTATGCGGCAGAGATCAAGTAAGCCTGCCCAGTCCATTTTGTAGAGGTAATTTCATGTCCACTACCCTGTTCAGCCTGGCCTTCGGCGTCGGCACCCAAAACCGTCAAGGCGCCTGGCTGGAAGTGTTCTACGCACAGCCGCTGCTCAAGCCGTCGGCTGACATCGTCAAAGCCATCGCGCCGATCCTTGGCTACAGCGAAGGCAACCAGGCCATCACCTTCACCACCGCCCAGGCCTCGCAACTGGCTGAAGCCCTCAAGGGCGTCGATGCCGCACAAGCTGCCCTGCTGACCCGCCTGGCTGAAAGCCACAAGCCGCTGGTCGCCACCCTGTTGGCCGAAGATGCCCAACTGAGCTCCACCCCTGAGGCCTACCTCAAGCTGCACCTGTTGTCCCATCGCCTGGTCAAGCCCCACGGCCTGAACCTGGCCGGCATCTTCCCGCTGCTGCCGAACGTGGCCTGGACCAGCCAGGGCGCGATCGACCTGGCCGAACTGGCCGAGCACCAGCTCGAAGCCCGCCTGCGTGGCGAGCTGCTGGAAGTGTTCTCGGTGGACAAGTTCCCGAAAATGACCGACTACGTGGTCCCGGCCGGCGTGCGCATCGCCGACGCCGCGCGCATCCGCCTGGGCGCCTATGTGGGTGAAGGCACCACGGTCATGCACGAAGGTTTCGTCAACTTCAACGCCGGCACCGAAGGCCCGGGCATGATCGAAGGCCGTGTCTCGGCGGGCGTGTTCGTCGGCAAGGGTTCGGACCTGGGCGGCGGTTGCTCGACCATGGGCACCCTGTCGGGCGGCGGCAACATCGTGATCAAGGTGGGCGAAGGCTGCCTGATCGGCGCCAACGCCGGCATCGGCATCCCGCTGGGCGACCGCAACACCGTGGAGTCGGGCCTGTACGTGACCGCCGGCACCAAAGTCGCCCTGCTGGACGAAAACAACCAACTGGTGAAAGTGGTCAAGGCCCGCGATCTGGCCGGCCAGCCCGACCTGTTGTTCCGCCGCAATTCCGAGACCGGCGCGGTGGAATGCAAGACGCACAAGTCGGCCATCGAGCTGAACGAAGCACTGCACGCCCACAACTAAGCTTCACACCACCACCTGTGGGGGCGAGCCCTTGTGGGAGCCGAGCTTGCTCGCGATGAACGATGACGCGGTCTTGCAGCTAAACCGTGTCGCTGCCATCGCGAGCAAGCTCGGCTCCCACAAAAAAGCCCGCTCCCACAAGGTCCGGCGTATATCCAGCAGGGCCCGAAAGCATGTTGATCCAATCCCCCTGGCGTGCCGATTTCCCGGCCATCGCCGCCCTGCAACGGCAAGGCCAGACCTACCTGGACAGCGCCGCCACCACGCAAAAACCCCAAGCCCTATTGGACGCCCTGACGCATTACTACGCCAACGGCGCGGCCAACGTGCACCGTGCACAACATTTGCCGGGCGCCCATGCCACCCAGGCGTTCGAGGACAGCCGCCTCAAGGCTTCGCAATGGCTCAATGCCGGAAACTGCGGGCAGGTGGTCTTCACCCACGGCGCCACTTCGGCGCTGAATCTGCTGGCCTACGGGCTGGAACATTTATTCAACCCGGGCGATGAGATCGTCATCAGCGCCCTGGAACACCACGCCAACCTGCTGCCGTGGCAGCAACTGGCCGAGCGCGGTTCGTTGACCCTGGTGGTATTGCCACTGGATGCCGACGGCGTGATCGATCCTGGCGCCGCCGCCGAACTGATCGGCCCCCGTACGCGCTTGCTGGCGGTGAGCCAGTTATCCAACGTGCTGGGCGCCTGGCAGCCCGTGCCGGCGCTGCTGGCGCTGGCCAAGGCCCACGGCGCGCTGACGGTGATCGACGGCGCCCAAGGCGTGGTCCATGGCCGCCACGACGTGGAAGCGCTGGGCTGCGACTTTTACGTGTTTTCCAGTCACAAACTCTATGGCCCCGACGGGCTGGGCGTGCTGTTCGGCCGTACCGAAGCCCTTGGCAAGCTGCACCATTGGCAGTTCGGCGGCGAAATGGTGCAACAGGCCGATTACCACAGCGCCACCTTCCGTCCGGCACCGCTGGGCTTCGAAGCCGGCACGCCGCCGATTGCCAGCGTGATCGGCTTGGGCGCGACCCTGGACTACCTGTCCGCCCTCGATCCGCAAGCGGTCATCGACCATGAAGCGGCGCTGCACGACTACCTGCGCCATGGCTTGCTGGCCCGCAACGGCATTCGCCTGCTGGGCAACCCGCGCCTGGCCCTGGTCAGTTTCGTGGTCGAAGGCATCCACAACGCCGACCTGGCGCACCTGCTGACCGAGCAAGGCATTGCCGTGCGCGCCGGGCATCACTGCGCGATGCCGCTGTTCAAGCATTTGAAGCTGTCCGGGGCAATTCGGGTGTCGTTGGCGTTGTACAACGATTCCGCCGACATCGAACGGTTCTTCGAAGCCCTCGACCAAGCCTTGGAGATGTTGCGATGAACCTGCCAGCCGATGCCGCCACGGCGCTGCAGATCTTTCGGGACGCGTCAGGCTGGGAGCAACGGGCCCGATTGCTGATGCAATGGGGCGAACGTCTGCCACCCCTGAGCGACGCGGACAAGTGCGAGGCTAATCTCGTCCACGGCTGTGAAAGCCAGGTGTGGTTGGTGGGTCACTTGCACGACGGGCACTGGCAGTTTTGCGCCAGCAGCGATGCACGGTTGATCCGCGGGTTGGTGGCGTTGCTGCTGGCGCGGGTCAACGGGCTGTCCGCTGATGAGTTGCAACAGGTGGACCTACCGGATTGGTTCAACCAGCTGGGATTGTCGCGGCAGCTGTCGCCGTCGCGTAGCAATGGCTTGAATGCGGTGTTGAAGCGGATGTTTGAGTTGACTCAGTAACCGCCATCGCGAGCAAGCTCGCTCCCACAGGGGATTTGGTGTACGCAAATACTGCATTCAGCCCGACCCCATGTGGGAGCGAGCTTGCTCGCGATGAGGCCATCAGCCCCCTCAAACCTGAGGCTTGACCCTGTCAGCCGGTCGCCGCACACCCGCCACGATCTTATCCACAGCCTTGGTCGCCGCGACCATGCCGAACGTCGCCGTGACCATCATCACCGCACCAAACCCACCGGCGCAGTCGAGCTTGACGCCGTCGCCGACAAAACTCTTCTGCAGGCAAATGCTGCCGTCCGGTTTCGGGTAGCGCAGTTGTTCGGTGGAGAACACGCAAGGCACGCTGTAGTGGCGGGTCACGGTGCGGGAAAAACCGTAGTCGCGGCGCAAGGTGGAGCGCACCTTGGAAGCCAGTGGATCGTTGAACGTACGGTTGAGGTCGCAGACCTGGATCAGCGTCGGGTCGATCTGCCCACCCGCGCCGCCGGTGGTGATGATCTGGATCTTGCGGCGCTTGCACCAGGCGATCAGTGCAGCCTTGGCGTTGACGCTGTCGATGCAGTCGATCACGCAGTCGATGTTCGGCGTGATGTACTCGGCCATGGTGTCGCGGGTGACGAAGTCCGCCACCGCGTGCACCGTGCAGTCGGGGTTGATCCCCCGCAGCCGTTCGGCCATCACGTCGACCTTGGGTTTGCCGACGGTGCTGTCCAGGGCGTGCAACTGGCGGTTGGCGTTGCTGACGCAAACATCGTCAAGGTCGAACAGCGAAATCTCGCCCACGCCGCAACGGGCGATAGCTTCCGCCGCCCAGGACCCGACACCACCGACGCCGACGATCGCCACATGGGCCGCCCGCAGGCGTTCCAGGCCTTCAATTCCATACAAACGGGCGATGCCGGCAAACCGTGGATCTTCTGTACTCATGACCATTACCCCAAAAACCGGCGCGCATTATAGGGCTTTGTCTCGGCAATTTAAGCAAAACCTCTGTGGGAGCGAGCTTGCTCGCGATGGCGTCGGATCAGCCAGCATCGATGTCGACTGATACACCGCCATCGCGAGCAAGCTCGCTCCCACAGGTTTTGTGTTCCACCTGTCCCGCACCAGGGGCCAATGGTGTTCGTTTTGCTATAAGATAACCGCCATTTTGCGAACCTTGGCCCAAATGCAATCCAACGGCCGAACTCAGGACCTGTGGGAGCGGGCTTGCTCGCGAAGGCATCATCACTGACGCTAAAAGCTTCGCGAGCAAGCCCGCTCCCACAGAGCCCGTGTTTCCTTTCCATGTTTCCGGAGTTTTCCATGACGGCCCACGCCGACCTCTCGCCGACCCTGCAACTCGCCTGCGACCTGATCCGCCGTCCGTCCGTGACGCCGGTGGATGCCGATTGCCAGAAACTGATGATGCAGCGCCTGGGCAACGCGGGCTTCACGCTCGAGCCGATGCGCATCGAGGATGTGGATAACTTCTGGGCCAGCCATGGCAAGCATGACGGCCCGGTGCTGTGTTTCGCCGGGCACACCGATGTGGTGCCGACCGGTCCGGTGCAGGCCTGGCAGCTCGACCCGTTCGACGCCGTCATCGATGAAGAAGGCATGCTCTGTGGGCGCGGTGCGGCGGACATGAAGGGCAGCCTGGCGGCGATGGTGGTGGCGGCCGAACGGTTCGTCGCCGACTACCCGGACCACAAGGGCTCGCTGACCTTCCTGATCACCAGCGATGAAGAAGGCCCGGCCCACCACGGCACCAAAGCCGTGGTCGAACGCCTCAAGGCCCGTCAGGAACGACTGGACTGGTGCATCGTCGGCGAACCGTCGAGCACTACCTTGGTGGGCGATGTGGTCAAGAACGGTCGGCGCGGCTCCCTCGGCGCCAAACTGACCGTGCGCGGCAAGCAAGGCCACGTGGCTTATCCACACCTGGCGAAGAACCCGATCCACCTGGCCGCGCCCGCCTTGGCCGAATTGGCCGCCGAGCATTGGGACCACGGCAACGACTTCTTCCCGCCCACCAGTTTCCAGATCTCCAACCTCAATTCCGGCACCGGCGCGACCAACGTGATCCCCGGTGACCTGGAAGCGGTCTTCAACTTCCGCTTCTCCACCGAGTCCACCGTCGAAGGCCTGCAACAGCGGGTAGCCGACATCCTCGACAAGCATCAGTTGGACTGGCACATCGACTGGGCCTTGTCCGGCCTGCCGTTCCTCACCGAACCGGGCGCGCTGCTCGATGCGGTGTCGTCGAGCATCCGGGATGTCACCGGGCGCGAGACCCAGGCGTCCACCAGCGGCGGCACGTCCGACGGTCGCTTCATCGCCACCATGGGCACGCAAGTCGTGGAACTCGGGCCGGTCAACGCGACCATCCACCAGGTCAACGAGCGCGTGCTGGCCGCCGATCTCGACGTGCTGACCGAGATCTACTACAAGACGCTGATCAAGTTGCTCGCCTGATGCTCGCCTGCCCGATCTGCAGTGAACCGCTGAACGCGGTGGATAACGGCGTGGTGTGCCCGGCCGGCCACCGCTTCGACCGCGCGCGGCAGGGGTACCTGAACCTGTTGCCGGTGCAGCACAAGAACAGCCGCGACCCCGGTGACAACCAGGCGATGGTCGAAGCCCGCCGCGACTTTCTCAACGCCGGGCACTATGCCCCGGTCGCCCGGCGCCTGGCTGAACTGGCCGCCGAGCGCGCGCCCGGGCGCTGGTTGGACATCGGCTGCGGCGAGGGTTACTACACCGCACAGATCGCCGAGGCGTTGCCCCAGGCCGATGGCTATGCCCTGGACATTTCCCGAGAGGCGGTCAAGCGTGCCTGCAAACGCAACCCGCAACTGACCTGGTTGATCGCCAGCATGGCCCGGGTGCCGTTGGCGGACGGTTGCTGTCAGTTCCTGGCCAGCGTGTTCAGCCCGCTGGACTGGCAAGAGGCCAAGCGCCTGCTCAGCCCCGGCGGCGGCCTGATGAAGGTCGGCCCCACCGCCGGCCACCTGATGGAGTTGCGCGAGCGCCTGTACGACGAAGTGCGCGCCTATACCGACGACAAGCACCTGGCCCTGGTGCCGTCGGGCATGGTGCTGGATCACAGCGAAACCCTCGAATTCAAGCTGACCCTCGACAATGGCCAGGATCGCGCCAACCTGCTGGCCATGACGCCCCACGGTTGGCGCGCCAGCGCCGAACGCCGCGCCAGCGTAATCGAACAGGCCGAGCCCTTCGAGGTCACGGTGTCGATGCGCTACGATTATTTCGTTCTTCAATAACCTTTTTGATTCCGGGCCCCGGGCAACCGTTCGGGGCCAGTTAAATCCGCGAATGGATTTTTCAAGACCGCAGCGAGGACATCCATGCGCCAACCCGATATCGAGATTTACCTCAAGGACGCCGACGTCGACCACAAGGCCATCGCCGCCTGGCTCGGCCAGGCCCTGGGCCCGTGCAGCGACTGGGTACAGAAAGGCCAGACCTACAAGTGCAAGGCCGGCAGCATCCCCGTGACCTGGCTGCCCAAGGCCGTGGGCAAATGGAACAGCCTGTACCTGGAAAGCGACCAGACCCCGTGGGAAGACGACATCGCCTGCGCCCGCGCCGCCTTCGCCGCACTGAACGTCGAAGTGCGTTGCGCGCCTGGGTCATGGGTGGAAGAAGAAGGAGAAGAATCGGCGGACCGCTGGATTCGCATCAGCGCCGACGGGGAAGAAGAGATTACCTGGAAGACGGCGTGACGCGAAGAACCAATGGGGGAGCGAGCTAACTCGCGATAGCGGTCTGCCTGAGACGATGATGTTGAAAGTACCGCCATCATCGCGAGCAAGCTCGCTCCCACAGGGGATGTGTGGCGGGCACGAAATATGTGAACACCCCGTTCAAAACTGTGGGAGCGAGCTTGCTCGCGATAGCGGTAGATCAGCCAGATTGGAAGTGACTGACACACCGCTATCGCGAGCAAGCTCGCTCCCACAATGGGTTTTGTGTAGCCAGTGAATGCGGTTTACAACCCCACCACATCCTCAGCCTGCAAGCCCTTATGCCCTTCCACGACCGCGTACTCGACCTGCTGGCCTTCGGTCAGGGAACGGTGGCCTTCGCCGCGGATGGCGCGGTAATGCACGAATACATCCGCCCCGCCTTCGCGTTGGATGAAGCCGTAACCCTTGGCGTCGTTGAACCACTTCACACTGCCGGTTTCCCGTGCTGACATGATGCTCACTCCCATTTTTATCTTATAAGTCGACTTTTCGATGGAAAGCCGTACGAACTTTCACCACCGTCTGGCCGTCAATGGGAGGCCGGGGCGGTAACCTGCCGAGTATATGACACACGGGAAAACTCTCAACTGACTTTACTTCGGCGCTTTTTTGCCGATTTTCGATGAATCCGGCACACTAGCGGGCCCGAGCAGCCGCTCGGTTTTATCCACTCATGCAGAAGCCGTATGACCCGCTCCCCGTTCCGCCGTCTTGTGTTTGGCACCCTGCGCCGACTGTTGTACCTCTGGGTTCGCTCCGAGACCATCAACCAGTCGTCCTTTACCCTCAACCTCGACCGCAGTCGTCCGGTGTTCTACGTCCTGCAAGACCCTTCGCTCACCGACCTGGCGGTGCTCGACACCGAATGCACCAAGGCCGGCCTGCCTCGTCCGGTGCTGCCGGTCTCGGTGGGCAACCTGCTGGAGCCGGCGGCGTTTTTCTACCTGACTCCCGCGCCGGACTGGCTCGGCCGCCAGGACAAGCGCGGTGCGCCCCCCACCTTGACCCGCCTGGTCGATGCCCTGAGCCACAACGCGGCCGAGGACGCGCAGATCATCCCGGTCAGCGTGTTCTGGGGCCAGTCGCCCGACAGCGAATCCAGCCCCTGGAAGCTGTTGTTCGCCGACAGCTGGGCTGTCACCGGGCGCTTGCGCCGCCTGTTGAGCATCATGATCCTGGGGCGCAAGACCCGCGTGCAATTCTCCGCACCGATCCACCTGCGCGAACTGATCGAACACGACAAAGGCCACGAACGCACCGTGCGCATGGCCCAGCGGATCCTGCGGGTGCATTTTCGCAACTTGAAAGCGGCGGTCATCGGCCCCGACATCTCCCACCGACGCAACCTGGTCAAGGGTCTGTTGAACCAGCCGCTGGTCAAGCAGGCGATCGCCGAGGAAGCCGAACGGGAAAAGATCGCCCCGGAAAAAGCCAAGGCCCAGGCCCTGCGCTACGGCAACGAGATCGCTTCGGACTACACCTACACCGCGATCCGTTTCCTGGAAGTTGTACTGAGCTGGTTCTGGAACAAGATCTACGACGGCATCAAGGTCAACCACATCGAAGGCGTGCAGAACGTCGCCCAGGGCCACGAAGTCATCTATGTGCCGTGCCACCGCAGCCACATCGACTACCTGCTGCTGTCGTACCTGCTGTTTCGCAACGGCCTGACGCCACCGCACATCGCCGCCGGCATCAACCTCAACATGCCAGTGATCGGCGGCCTGTTGCGCCGAGGCGGGGCGTTCTTCATGCGCCGCACTTTCAAGGGCAACCCGCTCTACACCGCGGTGTTCAACGAATACCTGCACACGCTGTTCACCAAAGGTTTCCCGGTGGAGTACTTCGTCGAGGGCGGTCGCTCGCGCACCGGGCGCATGCTGCAACCCAAGACCGGCATGCTCGCCATCACCCTGCGCAGCTTCCTGCGCTCGTCGCGCATGCCCATCGTGTTCGTGCCGGTCTACATCGGTTATGAGCGGGTGCTGGAAGGCCGAACCTACCTGGGCGAACTGCGCGGGGCCAGCAAGAAGAAAGAATCGATCTTCGACATCTTCAAAGTCATCGGCGCCCTCAAGCAGCGCTTCGGCCAGGTGGCGGTGAACTTCGGCGAACCGATCAAGCTGGCGGAATTCCTCGACGGCGAACAACCCGGTTGGCGCCAACAGGAACTGGGCCCGCAATTCAAACCGGCCTGGCTCAACGCAACCACCCATCGCCTCGGCGAGCGCGTGGCCCGTCACCTGAACGAAGCCGCGGCCATCAACCCGGTCAACCTGGTCGCCCTGGCGCTGCTGTCCACCAGCCGCCTGGCCCTGGACGACCGCGCCATGGCGCGGGTGCTCGACCTGTACCTGGCGTTGCTGCGCAAAGTCCCGTACTCGCCCCACACCACCCTGCCCGAAGGCGATGGCCAAGCGCTGATCGAACACGTGAAGGGCATGGACCTGCTGTCGGAACAGAGCGATGCCCTGGGCAAGATTCTGTACCTGGACGAGCAGAACGCGGTGCTGATGACCTACTACCGCAACAACGTGCTGCACATCTTCGCCCTGCCGGCGTTGCTGGCGAGCTTCTTCCAGAGCAGCTCGCGCATGAGCCGCGAACAGATCCTGCGCTACACCCATGCGTTGTACCCGTACCTGCAATCGGAGTTGTTCATTCGCTGGTCGCTGGAAGAGCTGGACAGCGTGGTCGACCAATGGCTCGAGGCGTTTGTCGAACAGGGCCTGCTGCGTTTCGAAAACGACCTGTACCTGCGTCCGGCGCCGAGTTCACGGCACTTCGTGCTGCTGACCCTGCTGTCCAAAAGCATTGCCCAGACCTTGCAGCGCTTCTACATGACCGTCTCGCTGCTGCTCAACAGCGGTCAGAACACCGTCAGCGCCGAAGAGCTGGAAGACCTCTGTACCGTCATGGCCCAGCGCCTGTCGATCCTGCATGGCCTGAACGCACCGGAATTCTTCGACAAGAGCCTGTTCCGCCACTTCATCCAGACGATGCTGGACCTCGATGTGCTACGCCGCGACGAGGCCGGCAAACTCAGCTACCACAAATTGCTGGGCGAACTGGCCGAAGGCGCGGCCAAGCGGGTGCTGCCGGCGGAGATTCGCTTGTCGATTCGCCAGGTGGCGTTGCATCGCAGTGAAGATGCGGCGGAGATCGCCGTCAGCCCCGACCTTTGACATTTGCCGATCACTCACCCTGAACATGGAACGGTTCTGGTGAGTGCATCGGTCAATTGGCAGGCGTACTCCGACGCCACGCAGCGGCCAAGGCGACGTCAAACGAAGAAAAGACTTACAGAGAACTTTGGAGCAGGCCTCTAGGATGAGGTCACGTCAATGTCGACGTATTGAAAAGGAATTCAACATGAACATCATCACCCTCACCCTGCAACTGCCCGCAGGCTACGAACTTCCGGAAGCCGGCCGTGCCGAAATCAGCGTTCGAAATGCCGACGGTGTGCAGATCAGCACCAGCGGCGGCCAGGGCTCGAACATGGCGCCAAGGGAGCCGCTCCAGCAGCCTTGGCAGTATCGCTTCCAGATCAATTCCGAGAGGGCGTCCGTAGGCGAGAAACTCTCGGTAAAGGTGCAAATGTACCAAGGTGGTACCGCTCTTTTCCTTGATACCGAACAGGCCTTCACCTGGGATGGCGGCGATCAAGACGTTGACATCCCTCTGAGCCTGGCGCCAGCATCGCTGGCTGAAACTGTTCAAGCGCCCGTGTTCGGTTCCTGATCCGCGACGCGACGCAGGGATGCTTGGACGCAAATCCGTTAAATGCTCGTTGACGCCGGTGTGTGGCTGGCGTCAACGAGCCAGGTGCTTCCCCATGAAAAAACTCGCTCTGCTCGCATCCATGGCCTTGCTGGCCGCTTGCCAATCGACAACACCACCCGCCGCGTCCCTCGACGGCGAAGTCTTCTATCTGCAACGCATCGCCCTGCCGCCCAACGCTACCTTGAGCGTTAGCCTGCAGGACGTTTCCCTGGCCGACGCTCCTGCGGTGGTGCTCGATGAACAGAGCGGCCCGATCAAAGGCCAGGTCCCGCTGCCGTTCCACCTCAGTTATGATCCCGCCCAGGTCAAGCCCGGCCATCGTTATGCCGTGAGCGCCCGCATCGAAGTGGATGGCCAGTTGATGTTCATCACCACCGAACAACACGCCGTGCAACTCGATGGCAAGGATCCGCAGCCGTTGAAGATCCGCGTCAACGCCGCACGCTGATTGCTTTTTCCAACTTTTTTCAAGGACGCCATCATGCTCCGCTCTACCCTCCGTTTCACCGGCCTGTGCGCGGGCCTGTTGATCTGCGCCAATGCCATGGCCCTGTCCCTGGGCGACCTGTCGCAACAAGATGCCACGGGCGGCCTCAAGGACGCCTTGGCCCAAGGCGCACAGGTGGCGGTCAAGCAACTGGGCACACCCGGCGGCTTCAGCAACAACCCGGATGTGAAAATCGAACTGCCAGGCAAGCTGGGCAAAGTCGCCAGCAAGATGAAGGCCTTCGGCATGGGTGAGCAGGTCGATCAACTGGAAACCAGCATGAACCAGGCTGCCGAGGCCGCCGTGGTCCAGGCCCAGCCGATCCTGGTCAATGCCGTGAAGAACATGAGCGTGAGCGATGCCAAGGGCATCTTGAGCGGCGGCAACGATTCGGCCACGCAATACCTGAAC
Organism: Pseudomonas sp. R151218B TE3479; assembly: GCF_053629195.1. Taxonomy (NCBI): domain Bacteria; kingdom Pseudomonadati; phylum Pseudomonadota; class Gammaproteobacteria; order Pseudomonadales; family Pseudomonadaceae; genus Pseudomonas; species Pseudomonas sp. R151218B TE3479. Next base: position 2,238,518 of record NZ_JBRJHV010000001.1, on the reverse strand, counting down.
AAGAGCAGCCGCGAGCAGATCCGCGCCAAGTTCCTGCCCATCGTCAAACAAGCCACCGACAAGGTCGGCCTGGCCCAGAAATACAATGCCTTCGCCGGCCAGGCCGCGACGCTCGGCGTGCTGGATGCCAAGAGCGCCAACATCGAGAACTACGTGACCGAACAGGCGCTGGATGGATTGTTCGAGATGATCGGCAAGCAGGAAGCCACCATTCGCCAGAACCCGGCGGCTGCGGCGACCAGTTTGGCGAAGAAAGTCTTCGGCACCCTCTGAGCCCCGGCCCAAAACAACTGTGGGAGCGAGCTTGTTCGCGATGGCGGTATCAGCTTCAACAACTTTGCTGGTGTTGCACCGCTATCGCGAGCAAGCTCGCTCCCACATTGGATCTGCGCTGGTCGCTGGATCAGTTCAGGTTTTCTTGACCCTGAACCACGCCGCATACAACGCCGGCAGGAACAACAGCGTCAACGCCGTGGCCACGATCAAGCCGCCCATGATTGCCACCGCCATCGGCCCGAAGAACAGGCTGCGTGACAGTGGGATCATCGCCAGCACCGCGGCCAGTGCGGTGAGCACAATCGGGCGGAAGCGGCGCACCGTGGCTTCGATGATCGCCTGCCAGGGCGCTAGGCCAGCCTTGATGTCCTGTTCGATCTGATCCACCAGGATCACCGAGTTGCGCATGATCATTCCCGACAGCGCGATAGTGCCGAGCATGGCGACGAAGCCGAACGGCTGGCGGAACACCAGCAAAAACAGCGTGACGCCGATCAACCCCAGGGGCGCGGTGAGAAACACCATGGCCGTGCGGGAGAAACTGCGCAGTTGCAGCATCAGCAACGTCAGTACCACCACGATGAACAACGGCACACCGGCATTCACCGATTTCTGGCCGCGGGCCGAATCCTCCACCGTACCGCCCACCTCCAACAGGTAACCGTCCGGCAGCTCGGCACGAATCGGCTCCAGGGTCGGGAAGATCTGCTGGACCAGGGTCGCCGGTTGCTCCTTGCCGTAGATATCGGCCCGCACGGTCACGCTCGGCAGGCGATTGCGGTGCCAGATCACGCCCTCTTCGAAGCCGTATTCCAGCGTCGCGATCTGCGACAGGGCCACGCTCTGGCCGTTGTCGGTTGGCACCGCCAGGCTCGGCAGCAGCGACAGCTCGGTGCGTTCATGCACCGCACCGCGCAGCAGGATTTCGATCAGTTCGTTGTCTTCCCGGTACTGGCTGACACTGGAGCCGGTGAGGGAGCTGCGCAGGAAACTCGCCAGGTCGGTCGTGCTGACACCCAAGGCCCGGGCACGGTCCTGGTCGACGTTCAGGTACACCACCTTGCTCGGCTCTTCCCAGTCCAGGTGCACATTGACCACGTAGGGATTTTCGCGAACTTTCGTCGCCACTTTCCGCGCCAGGGCCCGGACTTCTTCGATGTGCTCGCCCGTGACGCGGAACTGCACCGGATAGCCGACCGGCGGGCCGTTTTCCAGGCGCGTGACCCGGGAGCGCAGGGTCGGGAATTGCTCGTTCAGGGTCGCGATCAACCAACTGCGCAACGGCTCGCGGTCTTCGATGGTCTTGGCCAGCACCACGAACTGGGCAAAGCTGGAAGCCGGCAGTTGTTGATCCAGCGGTAGATAGAAACGCGGTGAACCGGTGCCGACGTAGGCCACGTAGTTGTCGATACCGGCATGGTCCTTGAGCAGCGCTTCCAGGCGCTTGACCTGCTCGGCGGTGTTGCTCAGGGAGGCGCCTTCCTGCAGCTTCAAGTCGACCATCAGCTCCAGCCGCCCCGATGCCGGGAAGAACTGCTGCGGCACGAACCGGAACAACACCACCGAACCGACGAACAACAGCACGGTCAGCAGGATGACGGTTTTGCGCCGACGCACGCACCATTCCACCATTCGCCGGACACGCTGATAAAACGGCGTGCCATAAGGGTCGGTCTGGCCGTCAGTCGTGCCATGTTTGGCCGCATGAATTTTCGCCAAGTCTGGCAGGAGCTTTTCCCCCAGGTACGGCACGAACACCACGGCGGCCACCCAGGACGCCAGCAACGCCAGGGTCACCACCTGGAAAATCGAACGGGTGTATTCGCCAGTGCCCGATTGCGCGGTGGCGATCGGCAGGAAGCCCGCCGCCGTGATCAACGTACCGGTGAGCATCGGGAATGCGGTGCTGGTCCAGGCGAAGCTGGCGGCCTTGATCCGGTCGAAGCCCTGCTCCATCTTGATCGCCATCATCTCCACCGCAATGATCGCATCGTCCACCAGCAGCCCCAGGGCCAACACCAGCGCGCCGAGGGAAATCTTGTGCAGGCCGATCCCCAGGTAGTACATGGCGGCGAACGTCATCGCCAGTACCAGAGGGATCGCCAGGGCCACCACCATCCCGGTGCGCAGCCCCAGGGAGAAGAAGCTCACCAGCAACACAATCGTCAGCGCTTCCACCAACACTTGGACGAACTCACCGACCCCGGTCTTCACCGCCGCCGGCTGGTCCGAAACCTTGCGTAATTGCATGCCGGCGGGCAGGGTGTTCTGGATACGGGCAAAGTCGGCTTCAAGGGCCTTGCCCAGAATCAGGATATCCCCACCTTCCTTCATCGCCACAGCCAGGCCGATGGCGTCCTCGCCCATGAAGCGCATGCGTGGCGCTGGCGGGTCGTTGAAACCACGGCGCACGTCCGCCAGGTCGCTGATGCGGAACGTACGATCGCCGACCCGGATCGGGAAGTTGCGGATCTCTTCCACCGTCTGGAAATTCCCAGAAACCCGCAGTTGCAAACGCTCGCTGCCAGTCTCGAAGAAGCCCGCAGTGGAAACCGTGTTCTGCTCTTCAAGGGCCTGCTGGACTGCGGCCAAGGGTAGACCGAGGGTCGCCAGCTTCACGTTCGACAACTCGATCCAGATCTTCTCGTCCTGTAACCCGAGCAGCTCGACCTTGCCCACGTCCTTGACCCGCTGCAACTGGAGCTGGATGCGATCGGCGTAGTCCTTGAGCACGGCATAGTCGAAGCCGTCGCCGGTCAGTGCGTAGATATTGCCGAAGGTGGTCCCGAATTCGTCGTTGAAGAACGGCCCCTGGATACCCGGCGGCAAGGTGTGGCGGATATCGCCGATTTTTTTGCGCAACTGGTACCACAGCTCGGGAATCTGCGCCGAATGCAGGGAATCGCGGGCCATGAACGTCACTTGGGATTCCCCCGGCCGAGAGAACGAGACGATCCTTTCGTAGTCGCCGGTTTCCATCAGCTTCTTTTCGATGCGCTCGGTGACTTGCCGCGAAACTTCCTCGGCCGTGGCGCCTGGCCAGTTGGTCCGGATCACCATGGCCTTGAAGGTGAACGGCGGGTCTTCGCTCTGGCCGAGCTTTGTGTAGGAAAGCGCGCCGACGATGGCCAGCAACAACATCAGGAACAGTACGATCTGGCGGTTACGCAGCGCCCATTCGGAAAGATTGAAACCCATCGCGGATTACTCCTTCGCCGTCAGGTTGACCACACGGTTGGAGCGATCCACCGGCCGCACCTGCTGGCCGTCGAGGAGCACATGCACGCCGGCAGCCACCACCCAGTCGTCGGGGCTCAGGCCTTCCAGCACCGGCACAGTCTTTTCGCCGAAGGCGCCGACCCGCACCGGGACTTTTTTCAAGGTGTTGTTGGCGTTGACCACCCAGACATACGTCGCGCCGTTCTCAGCCGTCAGGGCCGACAAGGGCACCGACAGCGGCACCTTGTCGGCAGTCTGGATAAACACCCGCGCGCTCTGGCCCAACTCGGCCGGAACACTGCCGGCGGTAAAGGCCACGCGGGCGGCGAAGGTACGGGACTTGGGATCGGCCGCGGGCGACAGTTCGCGAATACGCCCGCTGAAACGCTGGTCGGGCTGGCTCCACAGCTCGACCGAGACCGGCTGGCCGATCTTGAACCGGCCAAACCCTTGTTCCGGCAGACTGATCAGCACCTCGCGCTCACCGTCGGTGGCCAGGGTGAAGACGGTTTGCCCGGCCGAAACCACCTGCCCGACTTCCACCGAGCGCCGGGCCACCACGCCATCCTGGGGCGCACGCAACACCGAATAGCTGGCCTGGTTGTTGGCGACATCGAACTCGGCCTTGATCTGCTTGAGCCGTGCGGTGCCGGAGCGATAAAGGTTTTCGGCATTGTCGTACTGGGAGCGGCTGACCATTTGCCGCTCCATCAAGGTTTTGTAGCGGTCACGCTCGGCGCGGACCAGGTTCAGGTTGGCCTCGGCGGCGGCGACCTGGGCACGGGTCGCTTCCAGTTGCAGGCGTACATCTTCGGGATCGAGCTCGGCCAACGGTTGATTGGCCTTGACCCGCTGCCCCTCTTCCACCAGTCGTCGGCTCACCTTGCCGCCAATGCGAAAGGCCAGATCGGGCTCGAAACGGGCCCGCACTTCGCCAGGGTAACTGTCCATCGCCTGGGCCGACGGCTCGGGCTTGACCACCATGGCCGGGCGCACGGCGACGGGCACCGGCTCGTCACGACCGCACGCAGACAATAAAAAAACCAGGGTGACTGGCACGGCGAGGGGCAGGGCATAGCGGAACATGGCGAGTGACCTTTCGCTAATGGTGCTTGGAATAATTATACTGGCGAGTATGTTATTAATAGCAAACTCACCAGTCCAGTATTAAAGCGAAGAAATGTCGAACAATCCTTCCCCCCCCAGCGGCCCTGGTCGCCCCAAGGACCTGGCCAAGCGCCAGGCCATTCTCGATGCGGCGAAACGCCTGTTCCTGGGCATGGGTTATGCCAATACCAGCATGGACGCCGTCGCCACCGAGGCCGGGGTTTCCAAATTGACGGTCTATAGCCATTTCAACGACAAGGAGACACTGTTCTCCGCTGCCGTCATCGCCAAATGCGAAGAGCAGGTGCCGTCGCTGTTTTATGAATGGCCCGACGGCGTTCCGATCGAACACGTGTTGTTGAACATTGCCCGCGGGTTCAACCAACTGATCAACAGCGACGAATCCCTGAACCTGCATCGGCTGATCATGGCCCTGGGCAGCCAGGACCCGAAGCTGTCGACGATCTTCTACGAAGCAGGCCCACAGCGGATGCTCTCAGGCATGGAGCGGCTGCTGGCCAAGGTCAACCAGAGCGGAGCCCTGAGCATCGAAAAACCGCGCAATGCCGCCGAGCATTTTTTCTGCCTGATCAAGGGCGCGGCGAATTTCCGGTTGTTGTCTGGCTGCGGCGAACCCCAGAAACCGGAAGCGGCCGAGGCTCATGTGCAGGAAGTGGTGGGGTTGTTCATGCGGGCTTATAGGCCTTAGCTCGACCGGTAGCCTTTTGCTGGCTGGAAGGGCCTCATCGCGAGCAAGCTCGCTCCCACAGGGCTTGATGAGCCACAGATCCAATGTGGGAGCGAGCTTGCTCGCGATGCAGGCGACCCGGTCTCAGGGCTTGAGCGCTTTCTTCGGGTAGATGTCGTAGCGACTGGATTTGCCATCGAGCCCATGGCTCGGCTTCGGCCCTTCGATGCACGGGGCTTTGCGCGGGCGCTTGACCACCACCCGGTGCGTCGCCAGGGCCAGGGCCGCGGCAAGCAGTGCCGGGGCGTCCGGGTCATCGCCCACCAGGGGGCGGAACAGGCGCATTTCCTTCTTCACCAGGGCGGTTTTTTCACGATGAGGGAACATCGGGTCGAGGTAAATCACCTGGGGCGGTTCGCCTTCCCAGTTGCGCATCACCTCAATGGAATTGCCCTTGAGCAAACGCATGCGCGCCACGATCGGCGCCACCTCGAAGTCCTCGGCCCCACGGGCCAGGCCATCCTCCAGCAAGGCGCCAATCAGCGGCTGGCGCTCGATCAGGCTCATGTCGCAGCCCAGGCTGGCCAGCACGAACGCATCCTTGCCCAACCCGGCCGTGGCATCGAGCACCCGCGGACGCACACCCTGAGCGATGCCGACCGCCTTGGCGATCATCTGGCCGCTGCCGCCGCCGTACAAGCGCCGGTGAGCCGCACCGCCTTCGACGAAGTCCACGCGCACCGGCCCTGGTGCATCCGGGCCCAACTGCTGCAATTGCAACCCCTGCTCACCGACCTGCAAGGCAAACTCGCCATCGTCCACTTGCAAAGGCAGGCCAAGCCGCTCGGCCCAGTGTTCGGCCTGCGGTTGGAAGGCCGGGGCCAGGGCCTCGACATGGATGCGGCAGGCCGCGGGTTGCTCACTCATGGAAACATGCTCAAAAAATTAAGGATCGGCAAAAACGGCCGATAACAACGGTGAACGGCATTTTGCCAGAGCTGAGCGTCGACCGAGAAAAATGTCAGACATTCAATCCACATCGATAGGCGTTATCTCCCCTTACGGCGATTACAGCCTGCGTAACACCCAAGCGCTGAGCGGCGTCAGTCACCTGTGGCAGGATTTTTTTTCCCGGGCCCTGGCCGATCAACTGGGTGATAACGCACCGGCGCCTGGCAGCTACCAGCCAGTGCCCCTCGATGAGGCCGTTGAACCGACCCTCGGCGCCGAGCTGCTGGCGCACATCGTTAGCCAGCGTACCTGTGAAGTGACCGAAACGCCGGTCAAGCCGCCTGAACCATTGTTCCTGCCCATCGCCGAATTCGAACTCGACCTGCTGGACAAGCCCTTCCCACCCTTCCCGCCGGAAGAAATCGCCGCCCAGCAAAAACAGCAGACCTTCGAAAGCAACTGGGTTCGCCCACTTGTTCTCGCCGCCGGCCAACCGCTGCCAGAGCCGGGCCCGGCACCACAACCGCGCCCATTGCACCTGCCGATCGCCGAGTTCGAACTGGACCTGCTGGACAAACCCTTTCCGCCGTTCCCGGAAGAAGAGCTCGTAGCACAGCAGAAGCAACTGGACTTCGACACCCGCTGGGCGCGTCCGATCGTGCTGCAGAACCTGCGCATCGCCGCCTGAATCAGCGACAGATCCACCATGGCCCCACGTCCAGATGAAAATGGTTGCGGTGCGCCGCGTTGTAATCCGGGCTCAAGACCACACTGAACATGTCGCAGGCGCCGTCCCGTGCCTGACGCAGAAAGCGCGCATCGGCATTGTCCTTGGGCCAGTCCCTGAGCACGCTGATCGTGCGCCCATCGGCCAGGCGAAACCCGGCGATGTCCAACGCACTGGCGGTGGCGTGCTGGCTACGCGCACCGCTCTCGCGACCGTACATGTTGCGGCAGGCGAAACTGCCGAGGTGATCGACCCGCGTCACTCTCTGCCCGTAGGCTGCTATTGCCGCCGGCTGCAACCCATGGCGCTCGAACAGCGCGAACGCCACCGCAAGCGGGCAACTGGCGAGGAAACTGCTGCTCAGCGCCACCTCACCGCCCTGCACCCTCAACACGTTGGTCAACGGGCACGACGTATTGGCGCCACTGTCGGCCTGGCGCGCGGTGCGCAGCCCCGAGGTGGCGAGGGCCTGGTCACACAGCTGCGGGTCGTTGCGCAAGGCCATGAGTTTGAAGCGGGTCAGCAGGTTGGGCGCGAGATTGACGTCCAAGGGCGCCCAGGGATTCCATTGGGGCGGCAGTGCCACCCAGCCGCGCCATACCGCCAGCACGGCGACGCCAACGAGCAGTGCCACGATCGCAAGAGCTTTCAAAAACCGCACGACAATGCCTCGGGCATCAACCCTTGAATAATTGGTTGGCCTGCTTGAACGGCATCGAGCGGCGCGTGAAGGTGAACGTGCCCTGTTGCTGGATTTCCTCGGCGGCGCGGAAGAACTCGCCATACGCGGCCAGGGCCAGCGCTGACCCGACGCTGATGCGCTTGACGCCCAACTCGCTCAACTGGGCGACGGTCAGGTCCAGCGCCCCGGACATCAGTACATTCACCGGTTTCGGCGCCACGGCCTGCACCACCGCGAGCACTTGCTTGGCGCTGCTCAGCCCCGGAGCGTAAAGCACGTCAGCCCCCGCGTCCGCGAAAGCCTTCAGGCGGCGAAGGGTGTCGTCCAGATCCAGATTGCCGTGCAGGAAGTTTTCCGCCCGGGCCGTCAGCAGGAAGGGATACGGCAAGCTGCGCACGGCCTCGGCGGCGGCCTTGACCCGCGCCACGGCGTGGTCGAAGCAATAGATCGGGCTGTCTTCGCGCCCCGTGGCATCCTCGATCGAACCACCCACCGCACCGGCCTGCGCCGCACGGAGCAGGTTACGCGCACAGTCCTCGGGGGCATCGGCAAAACCGTTCTCCAGGTCGACGGCCACCGGCAGGTCAGTGGCTGCCACAATCGCCCGTACGTTGGCCAACGTGTCCTCCAGGCCCAGCGCGCCATCGGGTCGGCCCAAGGAAAAGGCGTGACCGGCACTGGTGGTGGCCAAGGCTTCAAAGCCGAGGCTGGCCAGCATCTTGGCCGAACCGGCATCCCACGGGTTGGGAATGACAAAGGCCCCTTCGCGTTCGTGCAAGGCCTTGAACGCCTGGGCTCGACGAGTTTGCGCATCCATGTAGTTCGCTCCTGAGCAGAGAAGGAGTGGGCCTCAGAGCAAACCCAGTTGCTCGGCGGCGGGTTCTCTATATAGCGCAGGCAGGGCCGGCAAGCCAGGTAATCGACTCATCAAACGCTCGTGAAAGCGTTGCGCGAGCCGGGCCGCCAGCAGGTTGTCGGCAGTGTGCAGGAAGATATAAGGCGTGCGTCCCTCTTCGATCCAACCGGCGATTTTCTCCACCCAGGGCGTCAGGAACGGTTCGTTGGCTTCCAGCACTGGATGGCCGATGAAGCGCACTTGCGGACGTTGCGTGAACGCTGCGGGCCGGGGCGGCACGCGGGGCTTTTTCGATTGCGCGTGAAGCACGGCGGGATCAAGGGAGGTGCAGCTGAACAAGGCCCGGGGATCGAGGCAGATGCGTTCGACGCCGCGATCGAGCAACAGACGATTGAGCCGCCGCTCGGCGTCGCCCTTGGCAAAGAATTCATCGTGACGGACCTCCACGGCCAAGGGGCGCTGCAAGGCGTCGATGAACCCTGCCAATTCCGCTAACCGATTCGGAGTGAAGGCCTTGGACAGTTGCAGCCAGTACGGCGCGACGCGCTCGCCCAAGGGGCTGAGCAGTTGCAGGAAGGTTTCGGTAGCCGTCAGGCGCTCGCGCAAGTCGCCATTGTGGCTGATGTCACCGGGAAACTTGGCGGTGAAACGAAAGTGCTCGGGCATGATGTCGGCCCAGCGCTGGACCGTGGCCGCAGACGGGCTGGCATAGAAGGTCGTATTGCCTTCCACGGCATTGAACACTTGGGAATAGAGATCGAGGAAGTCGGTGCTTTTGGCGTCCTGGGGATAAAGGTAATCGCGCCAGGCGTTTTCGCTCCAGGACGGACAGCCCAGATAGTAAGGCAAGACCATCAGATGTAGAGATCGAGTCCCAGCACTTCCATATCCCAATCGACGAAACCGGCGGTGCTCAGGTAGCTCGCCAGGGCCGTGGCGACGCTGCGGCTCATCGCACGGTGATAAATCATGTCTTGCTGGCGGGCGGGAAGATTGCTCAGGCGTTGCGCGGAAGCTTTGGCGGCGCGGGCGGCCAATTGTTCCTCGGACGGAAATTCCAGGTCACCGTCGATGTCATCGAAGTTTTCCGGCTCAGTGGTTTTACCCGCACGAGGCCGACGCTTGATGGGATAGGACTGGGATGAAAAGCCGTCTATACGCATAACAGAATGCTCGGTATCAATGATGGCAATTTAGCGGCACTTTCGCAGCCGCGCAAATGCGCAAGTGATAACTAGAACACATAAAATCCAAAAGGTTTAAAAACGGGGCGAAAAAGTGACGACTGGCAATATCGGGTGTGACTTTTGAGGAAGGAAATGACTTTGGGTAGGAGGGTGCCGGGTGTGACAGTGTCAGGGGATGCTTTTGTGGCGAGGGGATTTATCCCCGCTGGGGTGCGAAGCGCCCCCCGACGGTGTTGGGCCATGCACTTATTTAGCGAGTGCTGCGCACTCGAACGGGGATAAATCCCCTCGCCACAACGGTGCTCGCTTGAATACCCTTCGCTGTCGAGTTACCGCTCGGACTTGGGTGTTGCCACCTTGTCCCTCAGGTACACCGGCTGCGCATCATCGGCTGGAATGGCTTCGCCCCGTGCCCAGGCGAAGCAGGCCAGGGCCAGCAGGTCTTCGGCGTGAGGCAGCAGGGTGGCGTCCTGGCCGGTCAGGCTGACAGCGATGCGTTCGCCGTAACCCCAACCTGTGCCGGCGCCAAACCAGTCACCGTCAGCCCCGCTTGGCAACGCCGCGGCCTCAGGTGGCAATACCGCCTCAGAACCGACCAGGCGCATCTCGCCGTCGGTTTCGCAGTAGCAGCCCCAGTACACCTCGTCCATACGCGCATCAATGGCCGCCGCCACCTGGCGGACGCCGTGCTCACGCATTGCCCGCTGGGCCAGTACCGCCAGGTTCGAGACCGGCAACACCGGCCGCTCCAGGGCAAAGGCCAGCCCCTGCACCACACCGATGGCGATGCGCACGCCAGTAAAAGCCCCTGGCCCACGACCGAAGGCAATCGCGTCCACCGCCTGCAAGGTCGTCCCGGCGTCGCTCAACAGTCGCTGGATCATCGGCAACAGTTTCTGCGCATGCAGACGCGGGATCACCTCGTAATGGCTCGTGACCTTGCCGTTGTGCAGCAAGGCAACGGAGCAAGCTTCAGTCGCGGTGTCCAGGGCCAGCAAGGTGCTCATCGATGTGTCCGTAAATCAGGTGGGAAAAAAGTGCGCCAGTATAAACAACTACGGCCCGCAAGCGGGCCGTAGTTGATGCAACTGATCAGACTTTTCAGCTCAAGGCTGCAAGCACCTTGGCCGTGATCGCTTCGACCGAACCGACACCTTCGATGTGGCTGTATTTCGGCTTGCCGTTGGCAGCCGACAGTTTCTGGTAGAAATCCACCAGCGGCTTGGTCTGGGAATGGTAGACCGACAGGCGATGACGCACGGTTTCTTCTGTGTCGTCCTTGCGTTGCACCAGCTCTTCACCTGTCACGTCGTCCTTGCCTTCGGTTTTCGGCGGATTGTAGACGGTGTGATAAACGCGACCGGAAGGTTCGTGAACGCGTCGACCGGCAATGCGCTGGACGATTTCCTCGTCTTCGACGGCAATTTCAACCACCGCATCCAGCTCGACACCAGCAGTCACCAGGGCTTCAGCCTGGGGAATGGTGCGCGGGAAGCCATCGAACAGGAAGCCATTGGCGCAGTCGGGTTGAGCGATGCGATCCTTGACCAGGGCGATGATCAGGTCATCCGACACCAGGCCGCCGGCATCCATGATGCTCTTGGCTTGAACGCCCAGTGGAGTGCCCGCCTTGACCGCGGCACGCAGCATGTCGCCAGTGGAGATTTGCGGGATACCGAATTTTTCGGTGATGAACTTTGCCTGAGTACCTTTACCGGCCCCGGGAGCTCCCAGCAGAATGACGCGCATCGATGTGCTCCTCAATTTTTTTATGTAAAACGCTCGGATTCGCCTCGTGGGGCCAATCTTCGAAAAACAGGATCGTGACCGCCCAAACGGCCAAAGGCTGATCAAGATACACAGCAGGCCCGACCCACACAAGCCGCCGAAAGTCGGAGTAACCCGCGCCCGATACGACCTTCGGAGGGGGTGGCGAGCGTCGCAACCGAACAACAAACTGTCGCCTGCTCGACCTGCTCCCTCCCCCAGCGGACAACGCCCGGGAACGCCGGACGAGCCGTTTCGGTGCGCTGACTGATGTTAGCCGGTATTACGCAAACCGGCGGCAATCCCCGCCACAGACACCAGCAACGCCTGTTCCACGGGGCTGCCCTGGGCGACATCCTGCTGCCGCGAGCGCGCCAACAGTTCGGCCTGCAACAGGTGCAACGGGTCGAGGTAGGTGTTGCGCAGGCGAATGAATTCCAGCGTGGCTGGGCTATGTGCCAGTAGCTGCGACTGACCGGTCAAGCCAAGGACCACCGAGCAGGCCTGCGACAATAGGTCGCGTAAATGCGCACCCAAAGGCAGCAGCCCAGGTTCCACCAAACGCTCGTCGTAAGAGCGCGCGATATCGGCGTCGGCCTTGGCCAGCACCATCTCCAGCATATCGATGCGGGTCCGGAAGAACGGCCATTGCTCGCGCATCTGCCCCAGCAACTCACCTTCGCCGCGCTCCAGGGCCTTGCTCAGTGCGGTTTCCCAGCCGAGCCAGGCCGGCAGCATCAGGCGGGTCTGGGTCCAGCCGAAGATCCACGGGATCGCCCGCAGGCTTTCGATGCCGCCGGCTCGACGCTTGGCCGGACGGCTGCCCAAGGGCAGGCGCCCGAGTTCCTGCTCGGGGGTGGACTGGCGGAAGTACTCGACGAATTGCGGGTTCTCCCGCACCACGGCGCGATACGCACTGACGCCGTCGGCCGCCAGTTCGTCCATCAAGTCCCGCCACTGCGGCGTGGGTGGCGGCGGTGGCAGCAACGTCGCTTCAAGCACCGCGGCGAGGTAAAGATTGAGGTTCTGTTCGGCGATGTCCGGTAGGCCGAATTTGAAACGAATCATTTCGCCTTGCTCGGTGGTGCGGAAACGCCCGGCCACCGAACCGGGTGGCTGGGACAGGATAGCCGCGTGCGCCGGACCGCCACCACGGCCCACGGTGCCGCCACGCCCGTGGAACAACAGCAGTTCGACTTGCTGCTCGCGGCAAATGTCCACCAGCCGCTCCTGGGCCCGATACTGTGCCCAGGCCGCCGCCGTGGTTCCGGCATCCTTGGCCGAGTCGGAGTAGCCGATCATCACTTCCTGAGGACCTTGCAACCGCGAGCGATAGCCAGGCAGCAGCAACAGCCGCTCGATCACCGGCCCGGCGTTGTCCAGGTCGGCCAGGGTTTCGAACAGCGGCACCACCCGCATCGGCCGCAACACGCCGGCATCCTTCAACAACAACTGCACGGCGAGGACATCGGAAGCCGCGCCGGCCATGGAGATCACATAGGAACCCAGGGACGCCGCCGGTGCCGCCGCCACTTCCCGGCACGTCGCCAACACTTCCGCCGTGTCGGCCGACGGCTTGAAATGGGCCGGCAGCAGCGGGCGCCGGTTGTTCAGCTCCTCGAGCAGGAAGCTGATGCGCTGCTCCTCGTTCCAATCCTCATAGCGGCCCAGGCCCAGGTAGTCGGTGATTTCCGTCATGGCGGCGCTATGACGCGTCGAGTCCTGACGCACATCGAGGCGCACCAGGAACAAGCCGAAGGTCACCGCCCGGCGCAGGCAATCGAGCAACGGCCCGTCGGCAATCACGCCCATGCCGCACTCGTGCAGGGAGTGGTAGCACAGCTCCAAGGGGTCCAACAGTTCGCGGTTGTGCTGCAACACCTCGGCGCCGGGTGGCGTGGCGGCACTCAAGGAGGCGTGGGCCCAGTTGCGGGTGGCGCGCAGGCGTTCACGCAGTTGCTTGAGCACGGCGCGATACGGTTCGGCGCTGTCGCCGGCCTGGGCACGCAAGGCCTCACTGGCGTTTTGCATGGACAACTCGGCCGCCAGTTGGTCAACGTCACGCAGGTACAGGTCCGCCGCCATCCACCGTGCCAGCAACAGCACCTCGCGGGTGACGGCGGCAGTGACATTCGGGTTGCCGTCACGGTCGCCGCCCATCCATGAGGCAAAGCGGATCGGCGCAGCCTCCAACGGCAGACGCAAGCCGGTGGCGGCATGCAGGGCCTGATCGGCCTTGCGCAGGTAATTGGGGATGGCCTGCCACAGCGAATGCTCGATCACCGCGAAACCCCACTTGGCTTCGTCCACCGGGGTCGGTCGGGTGCGGCGGATCTCTTCGGTGTGCCAGGCTTCGGCGATCAAGCGCTGCAGCCGTTCGTGAATCTGCGCGCGCTCGGCGCTGGTCAGGTCGCGGTGATCCTGGGCGGCCAGTTGTGCAGCGATGGCGTCGTATTTCTGGATCAGCGTACGGCGAGCCACTTCCGTGGGGTGGGCCGTGAGGACCAGTTCGATCTCCAGGCGGCCCAACTGCCGCGCCAGCGCCTCGGCGCCATGGCCCTCGGCCCGCAACCGGGCGAGCAGCTCGGGCAGGACCCGTGCTTCGAAGGGCGCCGGTTGCGACTCGTCGCGACGGTGGATCAATTGGTACTGTTCGGCAATGTTGGCGAGATTGAGAAACTGGTTGAACGCTCGCGCCACCGGCAGCAATTCGTCCTCGCTCAGTTGGTTGAGGCTGGCGCTGAGTTCGGCGTCCACGGAGCCGCGTCGGTCCGCCTTGGCCCCCTTGCGGATCTGCTCGATCTTGTCGAGAAACGTGTCCCCGTACTGTTCGCGGATGGTATTGCCCAGCAGTTCGCCGAGCAGGTGGACATCCTCGCGCAAGCGGGCATCGATATCGGTCATCAGCATTTCTCCAGCAAAAAAATCCGGACAGCTCTTGGCTTAGAGAGTGCCGATGCCCGCCGCTTATGACAAGCGACGAAGGGACTTTAAACCTTGTCCAACAAAGCTAGTCTCATGAGTAAGCCACACAACGGCTTGTCACTCACCGCGACTGCCACGAGCAGGCTGATTGAGGTCATCATGAAAATTCGTGAGCTTGCCCAGCATTGGGAAGAAAACGCCAAGGGTCGCCTGACCCAGACCGGCTACACGATCCATCTGGACGTGGAAGCCGCCGCTCGCCTGGCGGCGATTTGCGACATGTACCCCAAGCGCCACCCCGAGGAGCTACTGGGCGAACTGATCGGGGCCGCGCTGGAAGAGCTGGAAGCGAGCTTCCCCTACATCAAGGGTTCACAAGTCGTGGCCACCGACGAAGAAGGTGACCCGCTGTACGAAGACGTGGGCCCGACCCCGCGATTTCTCGCGTTGTCCCGTCGGCATCTGCACGAACTTTCCTCGCAGAACGACAAATCCAAACACTGATTTCCCTATAGCGCAAATCTTGTAGGAGCTGCCGAAGGCTGCGATCTTTTGATCTTTTCGTTTGAGACTCAAGCGGCAGGGGAAAGATCGCAGCCTCGCTTCGCTCGGCAGCGCCTACGCACGCGCCCTCCAAAAAAACGCACGTTCCCTACGCCGGGAATACCGCTGCGCGCCCTGAAAGTTCAGCTTTTCTGCCGCTGACCGATCAGTCAGTAATTCCTTTTGGCGAATGGCCATCCTCGCTGAACTTTTGAAAAACGCCTCGGGTCACACCGAGTAACCATACTGGAACGGTTGTTTAAATAAACGCGCCTTGGCGCCAACGCCTAACCAGACGTCACGGTTTCGGTCCCAGCATGGATTTGTCGTTTTTTCAGGAGTTTTCCAATGGAGTTGAAGCCTATGAATACCTGCACTGCCAAACCCTCATCCACTGGCCTGCGCGGCTTGAAGCTGGCTGCCCTGGCGATCGGTAGCAGCTTCATTCTCGCCGGTTGCGCCGGTAATCCACCGTCTGAGCAGTACGCGGTGACCCAATCGGCGGTCAACAGCGCAGTCAGCGCCGGCGGCACCGAATTCGCCGCTGTGGAAATGAAATCGGCCCAGGACAAACTGAAGCAAGCCGAAATCGCCATGCATGACAAGAAATACGACGAAGCCAAGCGACTGGCCGAACAGGCCGAGTGGGATGCCCGCGTCGCCGAGCGCAAGGCCCAGGCCGCCAAGGCCGAACAAGCACTCAAGGATTCTCAGAAAGGGGTTCAGGAACTGCGTCAGGAAGGCATGAACAAGGTTCAGTAAGCCGTTCACGCCACGACGTACTTCTCATTGATAAAAGGACGACAGACTATGATGCACAAACACTTGATGATGCCCGCCCTGCTCGCAGCCTGCGTAGCCCTGGCCGCTTGCTCCCATGACCCGAACGCGAACCTGGAACAGGCGCGGACCAACTACAACGGCCTGCAGGCCGACCCGGCCGCGACGAAGGTAGCGGCGCTGGAAACCAAAGACGCCGCCGACTTCCTGGCCAAGGCCGACAAGGCTTACATGGATAAGGAAGACGAAGCCAAGGTCGACCAGTTGGCCTACCTGACCAATCAGCGCGTCGAAGTGGCCAAGCAGACCATCGCCCTGCGCAACGCCGAAGCCGAGCTGAAAAACGCCGGCGACGAACGCGCCCGTGCGCTGCTCGACGCTCGCAACGCGCAGATCAAGCAACTGCAGGACAGCCTGAACGCCAAACAGACCGAACGCGGCACCCTGGTGACCTTCGGCGACGTGCTGTTCGCCACCAACAAGTCCGACCTGCGCGCCAGCGGCATCACGAACGTGAACAAGCTGGCGCAGTTCCTCCAGGAAAACCCGGACCGCAAGGTGATCATCGAAGGCTATACCGACAGCACCGGTTCGGATTCCTACAACCAGTCGCTGTCGGAACGCCGCGCGAGCTCCGTGCGCACCGAGCTGGTGAAGATGGGCGTAGACCCAGCCCGTATCGTGACTCAGGGCTACGGCAAGGAATTCCCGGTGGCCGACAACACCAGCGTCTCGGGCCGCGCCATGAACCGTCGCGTGGAAGTGACCATCTCCAACGACAACCAGCCAGTGGCTCCGCGCTCGACCATGAGCGCCAACTGATCGGCTGAGTGCAACAAAAAAGCCCCGCCTGACTTCAATCAGGCGGGGCTTTTTAATGGCTGCACACATTGTGTTGAGCTGGTCGTATCCCCTGTGGGAGCGAGCTTGCTCGCGATGGCGGCAGGTCAGTCGACATAGGTGTTGACTGATCCACCGCTATCGCGAGCAAGCTCGCTCCCACAGGGAATTGTTACGGCTGAAGCTTCTGCGGCGTCTCCTGGCCCATGCAGCGCACCGCGCGTTTCTTCTCGTTGATCAGCACCCCGGTCAGGCCTTTCTGTTGGGTGTCAAACAGCACCAGCACGCCGTCGATGCACTGGGCCACCTGTGGAGCCGGCTCCAGGGAGATCTTGTAATCCTCGCCCGGCACGGTCTTGAGCAGGGTGAATTGGTCGAGCAGCAACGCGTCCTCGGGCTTGGCGAAGTGCAGGTAACCGTAGTACCACAGCACCGCGACGGTGCCGATGATGCTGCAGATACCGGTGATGATCAGGGGGATGGCGTTACGTTCTTCGCTCATTGCGCACTCTCAGCAGATTCAACGGGTGATTTCGGGTAGTTCGGGACCTCGCCCAAGCGGCGCAGGCCGTCAAAGTGCTGGGGGTCGTCGAGGTAGCGCAGCATCACGGTGCGCCAGACCGGGTCGGCGAACGTCTGCACATGGCCGCCGCGGGTCAGTTGCAAGACCCGGGGCGGCGGCGCAGCTTGATACAGGCGGATGCCGTTGGAAAGAGGCACGATAGGGTCATCCAGGCTGTGGTAGATCAATTTCGGTACGCCATTCAATTGCGCCACGGAACTGATCGCGCTGTCACCGTCCGGCACCAGCCAGGACAACGGCACCTGGAACGGCCAGGTCAGCCACGATGTGCTCAGGGCAAAACGTCCGACGTCGCGGTAACTGGCCGGCACGCCATCGAGCACCAGGGCCTTGAGCTGCCGTTGCCGCTGGGGATTTTCCACCAGGTAATGCACCGCCAGCGCGCCGCCCAGGCTCTGGCCGAGCAGCACGAGCGGCTTGCCCTGGACGTCGGGCGACTGATCGAGCCATTGGAACGCGGCGTCGATGTCCTGGTAAATCGCCGGCAGGCTCGGCTCGCCTTCGGACACGCCGTACCCCCGGTAATCGACCATCAACACCTGATACCCCTGCTCCGGCAACCACCAGCTCCCGCCCAGGTGCCAGGCCAGGTTGCCGCCGTTGCCGTGCAAATGCAGCACCGTGCCCTTGACCTCCACGCCTGGTTTGACGGGCAGCCACCAGCCCCGCAGCTTGAGGCCGTCAGCGGTGGTCAAGGTGACGTCGCGGTACTCGAGCTTGGCCCGCTCGGGGGTAAACGGCAGGCCACGTTCGGGGTAGAACAGCAGTGAGCTGCAGCCGCTCAGGGCCAGCAGCAGGCAAAAGATGCCGAGGATTCGCATCCGGTGAAACCTCGCAAGATCAGGGTTGAAACATAACCCCCTTGTGGGAGCGAGCTTGCTCGCGATAGGGGCGGTTCAGTCACGGCTGTGTTGACTGTCCTGCTGCTATCGCGAGCAAGCTCGCTCCCACAGGGGGGTGGGTGTTGTGTTCAAAGGATATTGGAATAATCCGCTTCGATCCGGTCCAGGCTCAGGTGGTTCAGGAAGTTGGAGAAACACATCCAGGCCGACAGGGCATTCATGTCGCGGAACTGCTCGGGCAGGTATTTGGGCGGCACCACCAGGCCTTCGTCCACCAACTGGCGCAACGTGCGCATGTCCTCCAGGGTGGTCTTGCCGCAGAACAGCAGCGGCACCTGCTCCAGCTTGCCTTTGCGCACGGCCAGCTGAATGTAGTTGTAAACCATGATGAAGCCCTTGAGGTAGGACAAGTCTTTGGTAAATGGCAGGCCGGTTGGCACCGAGCCACGGAACACCCGGCTGGCGTTGCCATAGCTTTCGGCCATTTCAAAACCCTGCTCGCGGAAGAATTCGAAGACCTGCAGGAAATCGGCGCCCTCCTCCACCATATGAATGGCCCGGGTGCGGTTGGTGAGCTTGCGCAGGCGACTGGGGTAGGAGGCGAAGGTGATGATTTCCATCAGGATCGCCAGGCCTTCCTGGGTTACCGTGGACGAGGGCGGGCCCTTGGACAGGAAGGTGCAGATCGGCTGGTTCAGGCCGTTGAGGGTGGTGCCGACGTGCACCAGCCCTTCATGGACCTCCAGCGCCCGCACATCGCGCTCGTTGAACATCGCATCGGTGCGGATCTTGATGTAGTCCGCGCCCGCCGCCGCGTCGGCCACGATGCCATCGGACTCGAACACCCGGATGGTTTCCTCGGCTTCGCCGAACACCCGGTTGAGGCGGTGCTGCAACAGGTTGACGGCTTCCTTGGCGCTGAGGACTTTCGGCTCGTCCTTGAGGTCGCCACGGCCATCGATGTTATTCAGGTAATCGGAAAGCATCAGGCCCAGGTCGGCCAGGGTCGGATCGCCGGCGTGGAAGGCATCGGAGGCGGCGCCATAGAGTTCCTGAGAGATCAGCCCGAAATCCTCGGTGCCACGGGCTTCGAGCATGCGCACCACCATGCGGTATTCCTTGCACATGCGGCGCATGATCTGGCCAACCGGGTTGAACTGCCCCAGTTGACGGGTGATGTCACGCTCGATGTTCTGGAACTCCAGCTTCACTTTGCTGGAATCGAAGGACAGTGGTCGGTTGAGGTAATAGTCGCGATCCACCGCGGGCATTTCCTTGCCTTTGGCCTTGAGAAACCCCTTGCGGATATTCTCGTCCCACTTCACCGCATCGAGGATGCGAATCGGCGTTTGCGCCAGCACAATGCGATCGGACAAGGTGCGTATCGTCTGCTGGTAATCGTCCACCCGGAACTCCTGTGAAAAAACGTCCGCTTGTAGCAATTATTGGGATTTGACCAGTCGCTGGTAACGCACGGCTTCCGAGAACACATCGGAATTGGCCGGATCGTCGAGGTAGCTGAAAACCTTGTTCATGTCGCTGTCCACCAACACCCCTTCACCCTCCTCGCTCTGGTTCGGCTGGCCGCTGAGGAGCTTCTGGCCGATGGCCTGGTTGATCTGCTCCAGGTCCAGGTTGTAGATCACCAACTCCTGTTTATCGGTCAATTCGAAACCGGCGATCAGGAAATGTCCGCCATAGCGGGCCGGCACCTTGGCCGACAGGTACCACCGGCTGCCGTGACGGGACACGGTCAGGGGAATGGCTTCGCGCTCATGGGGCCTGGCCCTGAAGTAGCTGATGGCCTGGTAGCGGTGCTTGCCGACCTGCGTCAGCTCCAGGTTCAACGGTTCGCCCCAGGCATTGGTGCTGGTCCAGTGGCCGAGCAGGCCCGCGGGCGCGGCTTCGCTGTCAGGCAACGGCGCCTTGAACGACACCAGGCAGCCACTGAGCAGCAGCAACGACACGGCCAGTACAACGGCACGCCAGGCTTTCATTTGAACTCCCTATGGCATCTGTGGCGAGAGGATTTATCCCCTCGCCACAAGGGGCTGCTGTAACCCAAAAAGGGTCACACCGACGCCAGTACCAGGTGCATGTAGCGGGTCAGGATGCCGAGCATGTCTTCATCGGCTACCGGCTCGGCGCCATTGAGCAAGCCCTGATATTCCATCCGTCCGATAATCGCCGTCAACACTTTGGCATCCTGTTGCGGCTCGCGGGAGCCTAATACCTGGAAAAACTGACACGTGCCGTGCAGCAAAATCTGCTGGTGGGAGCGCACCAACTCCGCCAGGCGCGGGTTGAGCAGGGCTTCCTGGCGAAAGGCCTGCTCGGCCATCAGGTACTCACGACGACTGTCCAGCTGATGGCGTACGTAATCGGCGGTCATCCGGGCAATGTCATCCGCCAGTTGCGAACGCGACTGAGCGCTGCCGTCACCATAGGCAACCATTTCCCGCAGCAGGCCCTCGTTGTTGGCCCACAACTTGGCCATGAACGCTGCGCTGCGTTCCACGTATTGGGCGAAAGTGTCGGTGAGCAGGTCATCGATGTCTTTGAAATAATACGTGGTGGCCGACAGCGGCACGCCCGCTTCGGCGGCCACCGCGCGATGACGCACCGCGCGCACGCCATCGCGCACGACAATGCGCATGGCCGCATCGAGAATCTCCTGGCGACGCTGCTCACTGCCCTGTCGGCTGGCCTTGCGGCCCTGGTACTGAACACTTTCAGCGACAGCCGTGGCGACGCCCGCTGCACCTTCTGAAGCCATTGCACGATTCACGACAGGTCTTCCTCGCTCTTTGAAAAACTAACCAATTGATACGTTTGTACCAGACAGGCAATAAAAAGCCGCCCATCGAGGCGGCTTTTTAATTGAAGCACTTACGCTTGAGGCCGCATGTGCGGGAAGAGAATGACATCCCGGATCGACGGTGAGTTGGTCAACAACATCACCAGGCGATCGATGCCGATGCCTTCGCCGGCGGTCGGCGGCATGCCGTACTCCAGGGCCCGCACGAAGTCGGCATCGTAGTGCATGGCTTCGTCGTCGCCGGCGTCCTTGTCGGCCACCTGGGCCATGAAACGCTCGGCCTGGTCTTCGGCATCGTTGAGCTCGGAATAGGCGTTGGCGATTTCACGCCCACCGATGAACAGCTCGAAACGGTCGGTCACGCTTGGGTTCTCGTCGTTGCGACGGGCCAGCGGCGAGACTTCGAACGGGTACTGGGTGATGAAGTGCGGCTGTTCCAGCTTGTGCTCGACCAGTTCTTCGAAAATCATCACTTGCAGTTTGCCCAGGCCTTCGAAGCCCAGCACCTTGGCGCCGGCCTTCTTGGCGATGGCGCGGGCCTTGTCGATGTCCTGCAGGTCGGCGGCGGTGATCTCAGGGTTGTACTTGAGGATCGAGTCGAACACCGACAGGCGCACGAACGGCTCGCCGAAGTGGAACACCTTGTCGCCGTAAGGCACGTCGGTAGTCCCGAGAACAAGCTGCGCCAGCTCGCGGAACAGCTCCTCGGTCAGGTCCATGTTGTCTTCGTAGTCGGCGTAGGCCTGGTAGAACTCGAGCATGGTGAACTCGGGGTTGTGCCGGGTCGAAACGCCTTCGTTACGGAAGTTGCGGTTGATCTCGAAGACTTTCTCGAAGCCACCGACCACCAGCCGCTTGAGGTACAGCTCCGGCGCGATGCGCAGGAACATTTCCATGTCCAGGGCATTGTGGTGGGTTTCGAACGGCTTGGCCGCCGCACCGCCAGGGATGGTCTGCAGCATCGGCGTCTCGACTTCCAGGAAGTCGCGCTTCATCAGGAAGCTGCGGATGTGAGCGATGACTTGCGAACGTACACGGAAGGTCTGGCGCACCTCTTCGTTGACGATCAGGTCGACGTAGCGCTGGCGATAGCGCTGCTCGGTGTCGGTCAGGCCGTGGTGCTTGTCCGGGAGCGGGCGCAGGGACTTGGTCAGCAGGCGCACGCTGGTCATCTCGACGTACAGGTCGCCCTTGCCGGAACGGGCCAGGGTGCCTTCGGCGGCAATGATGTCGCCCAGGTCCCAGGTCTTGACGGCCGCCAGGGTTTCTTCCGACAGGGTCTTGCGGTTGACGTAGACCTGGATGCGCCCGGTCATGTCCTGGATCACCATGAACGAACCACGATTGAGCATGATACGACCGGCCACCTTGACTGGAATCGCCGCCTCGGCCAGCTCTTCCTTGGTCTTGTCCGCATACTGCTTCTGCAAGACGTCGCAGTAGGCGTCGCGGCGGAAGTCGTTGGGGAAGGCCTGGCCCTTGGCGCGCTCGGCAGCAAGCTTTTCCTTGCGCAGGGCGATCAGGGAGTTTTCTTCCTGTTGCAGGGCTTGCGGGTCGAGTTCTAGGTCGCTCATGTCTTTAAGGATTCCATCACAGGTTCGTTGCCCCCGGCCCGGGCCGGAGTTTGCGGGCGAGCCGCGCTTCTTGATGGAAGCGTGCTCGCCCGCCGCATGGGTGTCGCGTTACAGCCCTTGTTTGAGGCTGGCGATCAGGTATTCATCGATATCGCCGTCGAGCACCTTGTCGCAATCGCTGCGTTCGATGCTGGTACGCAGGTCCTTGATCCGCGAGGCGTCGAGCACGTACGAACGGATCTGGTGACCCCAGCCGATGTCCGACTTGGTGTCCTCCAGCGCCTGGGACGCCGCGTTGCGTTTCTGCACTTCCTGCTCGTACAGGCGGGCCCGCAGCATCTTCATCGCGGTGTCTTTGTTGGCGTGCTGGGAGCGCTCGTTCTGGCAGCTGACCACGGTGTTGGTCGGTACGTGGGTAATCCGTACCGCCGAGTCGGTGGTGTTGACGTGCTGACCACCGGCCCCGGAGGAACGGTAGGTGTCGATGCGCAGGTCCGCCGGGTTGATCTCGATCTCGATGTTGTCGTCGATTTCCGGCGAAACGAACACGGCCGAGAACGAGGTGTGGCGACGGTTGCCGGAGTCGAACGGGCTCTTGCGCACCAGGCGGTGCACGCCGATCTCGGTCCGCAGCCAGCCAAAGGCGTATTCGCCCTTGATGTGCACGGTGGCGCCCTTGATCCCGGCGACTTCACCGGCCGACAGTTCCATGATGGTGGCGTCGAAACCGCGCTTGTCAGCCCAGCGCAGGTACATGCGCAGCAGGATGTTGGCCCAGTCCTGGGCCTCGGTGCCGCCGGAACCGGCCTGGATGTCCAGGTAGGCGTTGTTCATGTCCATCTCGCCGCTGAACATGCGACGGAATTCCAGCTTGGCGAGGTTCTCGTCGAGGCGTGTCAGCTCGGCGACGACATCGCCGACTGCGCCTTCATCGTTCTCTTCGACAGCCATGTCCAGCAGGTCGCGGCAATCGGCCAGACCGCTGGACAACTCGTCCAGGGTCTCGACGATCTGCGCCAGCGCAGAACGCTCGCGGCCCAGCTCCTGGGCGTACGAAGGGTTGTTCCAGACATTCGGATCTTCAAGCTCGCGATTGACTTCGGTCAGGCGCTCATGCTTTTGATCGTAGTCAAAGATACCCCCGAATAGTTTCGGAGCGCTCGGACAGGTCCTTGATGGTGTTAAGGATCGGGTTGATTTCCATGGCGGGCAGCACTCGTTGGCGAACTTTTGAAAGCCGGCGAGTATAACGTAATCAAGCGCCAGCGGCAGCCCGCCTGGCGGCTTTAGGCATGAAACTCAGGGATATGGCTGAACACCGGCCCCGTGGCGAGGGAGCTTGCTCCCGCTGGGTTGCGCAGCAGCCCCAAAAGGAGCGACTCAACTCATCTGATACACCGAGCCGTCTGGTTTCAGGCCTGCTGCGCAGCCCAGCGGGAGCAAGCTCCCTCGCCACGAAAGCCACCTCGCCCAGCTGTATTATTCGACCCCCACCCGATTACGCCCATTGTGCTTGGCCAGGTACAGCCCCTTGTCCGCCGCCGAGATCAGTTGCCGGCAATCGCCACCTTGCTGCGGCGTGACGGTCGAGACACCAATGCTGATGGTCAGGTTCTCGCCGCCGTCGGGCGTGGTATGGGGGATTTTCAGGGCGACGACGCTCTGGCGCAGTTTCTCGGCCATCAACCGGGCACCGCCCGGCGAGGTGCCAGGCAGCACCAGGGCGAACTCTTCACCGCCGTAGCGGGCCGGCAAGTCGGACGGACGGCTGCACGCCTCGCGGATCGCCGTGGCGACCTTGCGCAGGGCTTCGTCGCCTTCCAGGTGACCGAAGTTGTCGTTGTAGGCCTTGAAGTAGTCCACGTCGATCATCAGCAGCGACAGTTGGCTCTGGTCGCGCATCGCCCGGCGCCATTCCAGCTCCAGGTACTCATCGAAATGCCGGCGATTGGACAGCCCGGTCAGGCCGTCGGAGTTCATCAATCGTTGCAGCACCAGGTTGGTGTCGAGCAGTTGCTGCTGGCTGACTCGCAGTGCGCGATAGGCCGCGTCGCGCTGCAACAGCATCATGTAGGAACGCGAGTGATAGCGGATGCGCGCCACCAGTTCGATGTTGTCCGGCAGCTTGACCAGGTAGTCGTTGGCCCCGGCGGCGAACGCCGCGCTCTTGACCAGCGGGTCCTCCTTGGTGGACAGGACAATGATCGGGATATCGCGGGTGGCGGGATGGTTACGGTACTCGCGCACCAGGCTCAGGCCATCCAGGCCGGGCATCACCAGGTCCTGAAGAATCACCGTCGGCTTGATGCGAATCGCTTGGGCAATGGCCTGGTGGGGATCGGAGCAGAAATGGAAGTCGATGTTTTCTTCATTCGATAGCCCGCGCCGCACCGCTTCGCCGATCATCGCCTGATCGTCGACGAGCAAGACCATGGCGGCGTTCTCATCGCGCTTGAAATCGTCGAGCTGCAGATCATTCATGATGGCCTACCTGGGTACGGCCTGGGGCAAGGCTCGCGGGGTTCTTCATGGGGTCACAATCTCCAACAGCCGTGGCGCGATGGCGTCCAGGGCAAGAATATGGACGGCGGCATCGATGGCGGCCGCTGCTTTGGGCATGCCGTACACCGCGCTGCTGCGCTGGTCCTGAGCGATGGTCACATAGCCCTGCTGGCGCATGAGTTTAAGCCCTTGCGCACCGTCGCGGCCCATGCCGGTGAGCAGTACGCCCACCGCGTCACCGCTCCAGTACTGGGCGACACTTTCAAAAAACACGTCGATGGAGGGCCGGTAGATCTCGTTCACCGGCTCGGCGGTGTAGGCCAGGGTGCCGTCCTTCAACAAACGCAGGTGATGGTTGGTCCCGGCCAGCAACACCGTGCCACTTTGCGGCGTCTCGCCGTGCCGGGCCAGGCGCACCGTGTGACCCGACACACTGCCCAGCCACTCGGCCATGCCCGCGGCGAACACCTCATCCACATGCTGGACCAGCACGATCGCTGGGGCAAAGTCCCGCGGCAACGCCTTGAGCAGCACTTCCAGCGCCGCCGGCCCGCCCGCCGATGACCCGATGGCCACCAGGCTCTTGCGCGACACGGCCGCACGCTGCGCCGCGGGCGCGGGGCGCTCACGCTTGTTGCGCTCACCGATCAGCCAGCCGATGTTGGCGATCTTGCGCAGCAGCGGTGCAGCCGCGTCCGCCGGATTACCGACGCCCAGGGCCGGGGTATCGACCACATCCAGCGCGCCATGGCCCATGGCCTCGAACACCCGGTGGACGTTCTGCTGGCTGTCCCCGGTGACTATCACGATAGCGCAGGGGCTGTCGGCCATGATCCGCCGGGTGGCCTCCACCCCGTCCATGATCGGCATGAACAGGTCCATCAGGATCAGGTCCGGGGTGTATTCGGCGCAACGCTGCACCGCCTCGGCCCCGTTGGCGGCCACCCAGACCAGTTGATGCGCAGGCTCGAACGCCAGGGCGCGACGCAGGGCCTCGACCGCCAGGGGCATGTCATTGACGATGGCGATCTTCAAGCGCGGGCCCCTCCGATCAATTCAACCACGGCGTCGAGCAAGGCGTCGTCGTGGAAACTCGCCTTGGCCAAATAATAGTCGGCGCCGGCGTCGAGGCCACGGCGACGATCTTCTTCGCGATCCTTGTAGGACACCACCATCACCGGCAGCGACTGCAAGCGGTTGTCGCGCCGCAATAGCGATACCAGCTCGATACCGTCCATGCGCGGCATGTCGATATCGGTGATCAGCAAGTCGAAATCCTCTGAGCGCAATGCATTCCAACCATCCATGCCATCCACCGCCACCGCCACGTCGTAGCCGCGATTGAGCAGCAACTTGCGTTGCAGCTCGCGCACGGTCAGGGAATCGTCCACCACCAGGATCCGCTTGCGCGGGGCCTGGGCCTGGTCCTGCCGAGCGATGCGCTCCAGGCGCCCGGTATCGAGCAATTTTTCCACCGAGCGCAGCAGGTCTTCGACATCGATAATCAACACCACCGAACCATCGTCGAGCAGGGCCCCGGCGGAAATGTCCTGGACCTTGCCCAGGCGTTCGTCCAGGGGCAGGACGACCAGGGTTCGCTCGCCGATGAACCGCTCCACCGCCACCCCGTAGATCGTCTCGCGCTCGCGGATCACCACGACCTTGAGGGTCTGGCCGCCGTTCTGCGTCGGCGGGCGATTGAGCAACTGGCTGGCGGCGACCAAGCCGATATGCCGGCCTTCGTGCCAGAAATGCTGACGCCCTTCGACCTGGACGATATCTTCCGGCGCCAGGTCGCACATGCGTTCGATGTGGACCAGGGGGAAGGCATACGCCTCATTGCCGACTTCCACCACCAGACTGCGCACCACCGACAGCGTCAACGGCACCTCGAGATGGAAACGACTGCCCTCGCCCGCCGTCTGCTCCAGCACCACCGCCCCGCGCAACTGCCGGACCATATGCTGGACCGCGTCCAGGCCGACGCCGCGCCCGGACACTTCGGTGACTTTGTCGCGCAGGCTGAAACCAGGCAGGAACAGAAAGGTGAGCAGTTCCTCCTCGCTCAGACTGGCGACGGTTTGCTCGGGAGAAAGACCGCGCTCGACAATGCTGCGGCGCACCCGCTCCAGGTCTACCCCGGCACCGTCGTCCGCCAACTCCAAGACCAGCAGACCAGCCTGATGAGAGGCGCGCAGGCGGATCAGGCCTTCGGCGGGCTTGCCGGCCAGTATCCGTTGCTCCGGGGCTTCGATGCCGTGGTCCACGGCGTTGCGCAGCAAGTGGGTCAGTGGCGCTTCGAGCTTTTCCAGCACATCGCGGTCGACCTGGGTTTTCTCACCTTCGATCTCCAGGCGCACCTGCTTGCCCAGGCTGCGGCCCAGGTCACGGACCATACGTACCTGCCCCGACAGCACATCGGCGAACGGCCGCATGCGACAGGCCAGCGCCGTGTCGTACAGCACCTGCGCCCGTTGACTGGCCTGCCAGGCGAACTCATCCAGCTCGACGGTTTTCTGCGCCAGCAACTGCTGGGTCTCGGCGAGCAAGCGGCGTGCATCGCCAAGGGCTTCCTGGGCCTGGAGGCTCAGGGCATGGTCCTTGAGGTGCACGTTCAGCTCTTCAAGGGCGCGCAAGCCAGTGCCTTGCTGGCGCTTGAGCCGTTGCAGCGTCGCCAGCCAGGGCTTGAGGCGCTGGGTCTCGACCAAGGACTTGCTCGACAGGTCGAGCAAACTGTTGAGGCGTTCGGCCGTGACCCGCAAGACCCGCTCGCCGCCTTCAGTGACCCGTTTATTCTTCGGAACCGGCTCCGGTGCCGCGAACGGCTCCGGAACGAGCAGCTCGACACTGATGGGGTCGACAGGCACCTCGATGCTTTTCGGTACCGGCGCCGGCATTGGTGCAGCGTTGGGGTCGAGCAAACGCCCCATCAACGCCACATAGGCGTCGATGTCCGGGGCGCCGACGTTGTTGCCCGGCGTGGCGATGCGCGTCAGCAGGTCAGTGCCTTGCAGCAAGGCATCGATGTGCTCGGCCCCCAGCACCAGGCGCCGCTCCTGGGCACCGACCAGGCAATCCTCCATGACGTGGGCCACGCTGACACCGGCGTCCACCCCGACGATCCGTGCCGCGCCCTTGAGGGAATGCGCCGCGCGCATGCACGACTCGAGGTAGTCGGCCTGGGTCGGATCGCGCTCCAAGGCCAGCAAGCCGGTGCTCAGCACCTGGACCTGGGCTTCGGCTTCCAGGCTGAACAGTTCCAGCAATGAGGCGTCGCGCATCTGGTCAGGGGTCATGACAGGCTCCGGGCCACGGCGGACAGCAGCTGTTCTTCATCCAGCCAACGCAGGCTGCGGCCTTTGTAGGGCAACACGCCACGGGTGTACTTGCCCGCCGACGGCGAAGCGCTCGCCAGGATGCGTTCATCGATGGCATGGATGCCGTCCACCTCATCCACCGGCACCACCACCGGCCCGCCCTTGGCCGCGACAATCAACATGCGCGGCATGACCCGTGTACCGGCAACCGCCGCGCCGGGCTCCAGGTCCAACAGCTCCACCAGCGACAGGCAGGCCACCAGTGCCCCGCGCACATTCGCCACGCCCAGCAAGGCCCGTGAGCGTTGGTGGGGCAACGAGTGGATAGGCTGCAACGGTGCCACTTCCACCAGGCTGCGCGTCGTCAGGCCCAGCCATTCCTCGCCGAGACGGAACATCAGCAGCGAGCGTGTGACCACCTCGTTGTCCACCGGAGCCAGGGACAAGTCCCGTTGATCCTGCGGCAAGGTGTAACGGTCGAGCAGCCGGGTGGCGGCCGCCGAATACACCGCGCAATTGCGGCAGTGGATATGCTCGACCAACAATGGACAGGATTTATCGCCATGCACCCCGATGCGGTTCCAGCAATCATCGATTGCCCGGGCATCGTCATGGGTGACGTTGTAAGAAGCCGAACCGCTCATCGTTTGTGCTCACTGTCTGCCGTGCGCCCGCTACGGGCGGCGCGTTCCTGCAATCGACGGGCTCCGGCCGCGTCTCCCTGGGAAGCCAGCAGCGCCGCCAGATGCACCAGGGCCTCGGCGTGTTGCGGTTCAAGATAAAGCGCCTTGCGATAAAAACCCTGGGCTTCAAGCGCGCTGCCGGCCATGTCGCTGAGCAGACCCAACCAGTAGAACACCTGGGCGTTCGGCGCATGGCTGCGCAAATACTCTTCGCACGCCCCACGGGCCTCGGCGCTTTTGCCACCGTTGGCCAGGGCGGCGATATTAGCCAGCAAGGTCGCGGCGTCGCTGCTCTTGGGTGGGGCAATCGGCGTGACGCTCGCGGCAAACGGCCGCGGCCGAATCACCGGCGCAACGACCCGGGGCGGCGGCTGACGAATCGGCAACGGCGGCGGCATCAACGCCGGCACCGGTTGAGGCTCCACAGCCCCGTGGCGACTGAAGGCGAACGATTGGGCTATCCCGATCGAGCGCATGCCCAGGCGTCCCAGCAAGCTGCCCTCGGCGGGGCCGATAAACAGCACGCCGTCCTGATGGGTCAGGCGCTTGAGCACTTGGAACACCTGCTGCTGGGTCGGCTGGTCGAAATAGATCAGCAAGTTGCGACAGAACACAAAATCGTAAGGTGCCTCGTGCACCAGCAAGGCCGGATCCAGCAGGTTGCCCACCTGCAAGCGCACCTGTTCACGTACTCGTTCGCTGAGGCGGTAACCCTCGTCTGCGACGTCGAAATGCCGTTCGCGAAAAACCAGGTCGGCGCCACGGAAGGAGTTTTTGCCGTAGCGCGCGTCCTTGGCCCGCGCCACCGACAGCGGGCTGACGTCCAGGCCGTCGACCTTGAACTGATGCGGCCCCAGGCCCGCGTCGAGCAGAGCCATGGCAATGGAATAAGGCTCTTCGCCCGTGGAGCACGGCAAGCTGAGGATGCGCAGCGCACGCAGGTACTTGATCTCGGCCAGGCGCTTGACGGCCAGCCTGGCGAGGGTCGCGAAGGATTCCGGATAGCGGAAGAACCAGGTCTCCGGGACGATCACCGCTTCGATCAGCGCCTGCTGCTCCGGGGCCGAATGCTGCAGGGCCTGCCAATACTCATCGGCGGTTCGCCCGGGCACGGCACTGATCCGTTGGCGCACGGCCCGCTCGATGATCGCGGTGCCGACGGAGGTCACATCGAGGCCGATGCGTTCCTTGAGAAAATCGAAAAAACGTTGATCGTTGTTCATGGCGTTGCCCCGAGGTCGTCGAGGCCCAGCGGCGGCGCAGGAAACAGCAGCGCCCGAACGGATTCGTCGAGCAGGTCATTGACCCGCACCCATTGCAGCAATCCGTGGGCATCCTCGCGTACGGGGCCGAGGTACGGGGCCTGCCGATTGTCCAGGCCATAGGGTTTGAAATCGGCCGGATCACAACGCACGGTGTCGGTCGCCTGTTCCAGGATCAATCCCAGCACTTGCCCGGCTTGTTGCCCATCGCTTCGATAACGCACCAGCACCAGCCGCGTACTGGTTCGGGCCTCGGCATTCTGGCCGAACGTCAGGGCGCACAGGTCGATCACCGGCACCATCGTGCCGCGCCAGGCAAACACCCCCGCCACCCAGGACGGCGCCCGGGCAATCGGCTTGAGGGGCAAGCGCGGCAGCACCTCCACCACATCGATGGCCTGCAGGGCGTACCGTTCGTTGTCGATACTGAACACCAGGAACAACGACTGGCGGGCCGTCGGTGCAGCGCCACGCCGGGTATCGAGTTCGCCCATCAGACTTTGAAACGCGAGACGCCGCTGCGCAGCCCCACGGCGACCTGGCTCAGTTCGTCGATGGCGGAACTGGCCTGGCGCAGGGACTCAACGGTCTGGCTGCTGGCATCGCCCAGTTGCACCAAGGCGTGATTGATCTGCTCCGCGCCGGTGGCCTGGGCCTGCATGCCTTCGTTGACCATCAACACCCGCGGCGCCAGGGCCTGGACCTGATGGATGATCTGCGACAGTTGCTCGCCGATCTGCTGCACTTCGGCCATGCCCCTGCGCACTTCTTCGGAGAACTTGTCCATGCCCATCACACCGGCCGACACCGCGGACTGGATCTCGCGCACCATCTGCTCGATGTCATAGGTCGCCACGGCGGTCTGGTCGGCCAGGCGCCGCACTTCCGTGGCCACCACAGCGAAACCGCGCCCGTACTCACCGGCCTTCTCGGCCTCGATGGCCGCGTTAAGGGATAGCAGGTTGGTCTGGTCGGCCACTTTGACGATGGTCACCACCACTTGGTTGATGTTGCCGGCCTTCTCGTTAAGGATCGCCAGCTTGGCGTTCACCAGGTCAGCGGCGCCCATCACCGAATGCATGGTTTCCTCCATGCGCGCCAGGCCTTGCTGGCCGGAGCCGGCGGCCACCGAAGCCTGGTCGGCGGCGGTGGAAACTTCGGTCATGGTGCGCACCAGGTCCCGGGAGGTGGCGGCGATTTCCCGGGACGTCGCGCCGATCTCGGTGGTGGTGGCGGCGGTTTCGGTGGCCGTGGCCTGCTGCTGGCGCGAGGTGGCGGCGATCTCGGTGACCGAAGTGGTGACCTGCACGGAAGAGCGCTGCGCCTGGGACACCAGCGAGGTCAGTTCGGCCATCATGTCGTTGAAGCCGGTTTCCACCGCGCCGAATTCATCTTTGCGCGCCAGGTTCAGGCGCCCGCTCAGGTCGCCGCTGCGCATGATCGCAAGGATCTCGACGATGCGGTTCATCGGCGCCATGATCGCTCGCATCAACAACAGCCCGCACAGTACGGCGACGGTCAGCGCAACCAGGAACGACAGGCCCATGGCGACCTTGGCCGCCGTCACCGCATCGCCAATGGTCTGGGTAGCGCTTTCCGCCAGCTCGCGATTACGCTCAATGATCTGATTCAAATGCCCGCGACCACCGATCCATGCGGGCGTCAGGTCTTTCTCCAGCGCCAGCCGTGCCCCCTCGTAGTCCTTGCGCTGGTACAAGTCCAGGACCTTTGCCACCGCCTGATTGAACGCCAGGTGGAAGGCCTCGAACTCGTCGAACGAGGCTTGGTCGGCCGGGTTCTGGATCAACTTCTGGTAGTTCTGTATCTCTTCGCGCAGGTGCTGCTCGAAACCCTGGTAGCGGGCCTTGTCCTCGGCGGTGATTTCCCGGTTGCCCGAGAGGCCGACGATTTGCTGGGTCAGGACGTAACTGTCGACCCAGCCACCGCGGATCATAGAACTGAAGTACACCCCTGGCACCGCATCGGTCCGGACCTTTTCGCCACTGTCCTGGATCTTCAACAACCGTGAAGACGAGACAACCACCATCAGCAGCATAATGGCGATAATCACCGCAAAACTCGCCAGGATGCGTTGGCGCAATGTCCAATTCTTCACAATAAAACCTCGGGCATTTGAAATGCTGGGGAGTATAGCCGAGGGCGGCGTGGCGTCTGTATGGCGGCGTGGGAGGATTGCTCGCAATGGAGTGCATCCCTATGGGAACGAGCTTGCTCGCGATAGCGATGTATCAGTCAAAAACGCTGTGACTGACCGGGTGCCATCGCGAGCAAGCTCGCTCCCACAGGGAATAGCGTTGGACACAGAACTGCCAAACACCCCAAAACCACTGTGGGAGCGAGCTTGCTCGCGATAGCGATGTATCAGTCAAAAACGCTGTGACTGACCGGGCGCATCGCGAGCAAGCTCGCTCCCACAGGGAATAGCGTTGGACACAGGACTGCCAAACACCCCAAAACCACTGTGGAAGCGAGCTTGCTCGCGATAGCGGTGTATCAGTCAAAAATGCTGTGACTGACCGGGTGCCTTCGCGAGCAAGCTCGCTCCCACAGGGGATAGCATTGGACACAGGACTGCCAAACACCCCAAAACCATTGTGGGAGCGAGCTTGCTCGCGATAGCGGTGTATCAGTCAAATATACTGTGACTGACCGGGTGCCATCGCGAGCAAGCTCGCTCCCACAGGGAATAGCGTTGGACACAGGACTGCCACCCCCCAAAACCATTGTGGGAGCGAGCTTGCTCGCGATAGCGGTGTATCAGTCAAAAACGCTGTGACTGACCGGGCGCATCGCGAGCAAGCTCGCTCCCACAGGGGATAGCATTGGACACAGGACTGCCAAACACCCCAAAACCACTGTGGGAGCGAGCTTGCTCGCGATAGCGGTGTATCAGTCAAAAATGCTGTGACTGACCGGGTGCCATCGCGAGCAAGCTCGCTCCCACAGGGAATAGCATTGGGGCTGTTTTAGGCAGTCGCCTGGCGCACCTGTTTTTCCAATTCAACCTTCAGCCCCGGCTCCAGCTTGAGTTGGCGCGCCAGTTCGTCGAGGTAGGACTTCTCCATGAAGTTTTCCTCGTCCACCAACATCACACTGGCGATGTACATTTCCGCGGCTATTTCCGGGGTGCTGGCGGCGCGGGCGACGTCGGTGGGGTCCAGGGGTTTGTTGAGTTCGGCGTGCAGCCAGTGTTGCAGCTCCTGGTCGTTGTCGAGCTTGGTGAATTCACCTTCGATCAACTGCCGCTCCCGTTCGTCCACATGACCGTCGGCCTTGGCCGCCGCCACCAGGGCCTTGAGGATCGCCTGGCTATGCTGTTCGACCTGCGCCGGGGGCACGCGGTCGAGGGTCTGCGGTTCGGTTTTAGGCGCGGTGCCCTGTTGGGCCTGCCAATTGCCATAGGCTTTGTAGGCGATCACGCCCAAGGCAGCCAGGCCACCGTAGGCCAGGGCCTTGCCACCGAAGCTGCGAGCTTTCTTGTTGCCCAGCAACAGGCCCATGGCCCCAGCGGCCAGGGCCCCGCCGCCCGCACCGGAAAGCATCCCGCCCAGGTTGCCAGAGCCGCCGAGCAACCCGCCCAGGCCGCCGGACGACTTGCCCTGTGAGCCGCCAGCCTTGTTCTGCAACATTTCCTGGCCGGACTTGAGAAGCTGATCGAGCAATCCACGGGTGTTCATTTGTTGCCTCCACATTGTCGGGTCAACGTAAGGCCCCCAGCCTAGATCGAAAGTGCCCTGACGCCGCAGGCGAGATTGCTTCCAGATGTTGCCTGGCTCATCCGAAGACACACTCACCTACCTTTCTAAAAAAACGATATACACTCCAGCACATCGATAAAAATCAGCCACCGGGTACACACCCATGATGACCCTGCGCCAGATCCGCCACTTCATCGCCGTGGCTGAAACCGGTTCTATCTCCGCGGCTGCGCAAACCGCCTTCATTTCCCAGTCCACCCTGACCTTGGCGATCCAGCAACTGGAGCAGGACATCGGCGTCAGCCTGTTCAGCCGCCACGCCAAGGGCATGACCCTGACCCACCAGGGCCATCAATTCCTGCGCCAGGCCCATTTGATCCTGGCCACCGTCGACAACGCCAAGCGCAGCCTGCAACAAAGCACCGATCAGGTGGCCGGCCAAGTCACCATTGGCGTCACCAGCCTGGTCGCCGGCTATTACCTGGCCGACCTGCTCACCCGTTTCCAGCGTGCCTACCCCAACGTGGAGATCCGCGTGATGGAGGACGAACGGCCGTACATCGAGCATTTGCTGGTCAGCGGCGAAATCGATGTCGGGGTGCTGATCCTGTCCAACCTGGAAGACCGCCACGCCTTGCAGACCGAAGTCCTGACCCATTCGCCACACCGCTTGTGGTTGCCGGCACAGCACCCACTGCTGGAACACGACAGCATCAACCTGGCCGACGTGGCCCGCGAACCGCTGATCCAGCTGAACGTCGATGAAATGGACCGCAACGCCCAACGCCTGTGGCGCGGCGCCGGCCTGCAACCGAGGGTCACCCTGCGCACCGCCTCGACCGAAGCGGTGCGCAGCCTGGTGGCGGCAGGATTGGGCGTGTCGATCCAGCCGGACATGACTTACCGGCCCTGGTCGCTGGAAGGCGACATCATCGAAGCCCGACCGATCGCAGACCTCAACCAGACCCTCGACGTAGGCCTGGCCTGGCGCCGGGGCACGGCGCGACCGGCATCGGTCGACCCGTTCCTGGCCGTCGCCCGGGAACAACCTCATGGCGGGCGCAAGCCATCTATTTAATCGAATGCAGCCTTGAGTATTTCGAATTTGTCGGCCTTGAGGCTGAGCACTAGTCTTGCTGCATCACCACGACCCCTTGTGGGAGCGAGCTTGCTCGCGATGGCGGAGTGTCAGCAAAGCATTTGTCGACGGATAGACCGTCATCGCGAGCAAGCTCGCTCCCACAGGTTCTGTGTTTCAATCGAAAAAAGAGAAATCGGACATGGCTGGCACGCAAACCCCGTTGTGCACCGCGTTGCTGATCGACGGAGAGTTCGTTGCCGGTGAAGGCCTTGTCGAGCCGATCCTCAACCCGGCCACTGGTGAGGTGGTGGCTCACATCGCCGAGGCCAGCACCGAACAGGTGGAAGCCGCGATCCTCGCCGCCCATCGCGCCTTCGACGGCTGGGCGCGCACCACGCCGCAACAACGCTCGAACCTGTTGCTGGATATCGCCAGCGCCATCGAAAAGAACGCCGATGAGCTGGCCCGCCTCGAATCCCTGAACTGCGGCAAGCCGCTGCATCTGGCGCGCCAGGATGACCTGAGCGCCACGGTGGATGTCTTTCGTTTCTTCGCCGGCGCCGTGCGCTGCCAGACCGGCCAGCTCAGTGGCGAATACCTGCCCGGCTACACCAGCATGGTGCGCCGCGACCCGCTTGGCGTGGTGGCGTCCATCGCGCCGTGGAATTACCCGATCATGATGGCCGCCTGGAAAATCGCCCCAGCCCTGGCCGCCGGCAATACGCTGGTGTTCAAGCCCTCGGAACACACGCCGCTGTCGATCCTGGCCCTGGCGCCGGCACTGGCCAGGATCCTGCCGCGAGGCGTCATCAATATCATTTGCGGGGGCGGCGAAGGTGTGGGCAGCCATCTGGTCAGCCACCCGAAAGTGCGCATGGTCTCGCTGACCGGCGACATCGTCACCGGGCAGAAGATCCTCCAGGCGGCGGCGAAAACCCTCAAGCGCACGCACTTGGAACTGGGCGGCAAGGCGCCAGTGATTGTGTGCAACGACGCCAACATCCAGGCCGTGGTCGAAGGCGTGCGCACCTACGGCTATTACAACGCCGGGCAGGATTGCACCGCAGCCTGCCGGATCTACGCCCAGGACGGGATTCACGACCGCCTGGTGGCCGAGCTCGGCGCAGCGGTCAGCAGCCTGCGCTTTGCCGGCAAGCGCGACACCGACAATGAGATCGGTCCGCTAATCAGCACCCGCCAGCGCGATCGCGTGGCCAGCTTTGTCGAGCGTGCACTCGGCCAGCCGCACATCGAACGCATCACTGGCGCGGCGGTGCATTCCGGCGCCGGTTTCTATTACCAACCCACGCTGCTGGCCGGCTGCAAGCAAAGCGATGAAATCGTCCAGCGCGAGGTGTTCGGCCCGGTCGTCACCGTGACCCGCTTCGACGAACTCAGCCAGGCGGTGGACTGGGCCAACGACTCCGAATACGGCCTGGCCTCCTCGGTGTGGACGCAAAACCTGGACAAGGCCATGCAGGTGGCGGCGCGGCTTCAATACGGCTGCACCTGGATCAACAGCCATTTCATGCTGGTCAGCGAAATGCCCCATGGCGGCCTGAAACGTTCGGGTTACGGGAAAGACCTGTCCAGCGATTCGCTCCAGGACTACAGCGTGGTGCGCCACATCATGGCCCGCCACGGCCAGCATCTGTAGCCAATAGCACTACTCTAATAACAGGCCAACCATGGCGTTTCACCCGCTTCGAACACTGCCCCGACCATAATTAAAGCAAGAGGGATTTCCATGTACGCGCACAAGACCGTATTGCTCAGTGCTCTCACCACGGCGCTGCTGACCAGCGTCAGTCTCCAGGCCGCCGAACCGCTCAAGGCCATTGGCGCTGGCGAAGGTCAACTGGATATCGTTGCCTGGCCGGGTTACATCGAACGCGGCGAAAGCGACAAGGCCTACGACTGGGTCAGCGGTTTCGAGAAAGAAACCGGCTGCAAGGTCAATGTGAAAACCGCCGCCACGTCCGACGAAATGGTCAGCCTGATGACCAAGGGCGGCTATGACCTGGTCACCGCCTCCGGCGACGCCTCGTTGCGGCTGATTGCCGGCAAGCGCGTGCAGCCGATCAACACCGCGCTGATCGCCAACTGGAAGAATCTCGACCCGCGTCTGAAGGATGCGCCGTGGTACGTGGTCAACCAGCAGACCTATGGCACCCCGTACCAATGGGGCCCGAATGTGCTGATGTACAACACCGACGTGTTCAAGCAGGCGCCCACCAGTTGGAGCGTGCTGTTCAACGCCCAGGACCTGCCTGACGGCAAGCCGAACAAGGGGCGCGTGCAAGCCTACGACGGCCCGATCTACATCGCCGACGCGGCCCTGTACCTCAAGACCGCCAAGCCTGAGCTGGGCATCAAGGACCCGTACCAGCTCGACGAAGCGCAATACAAGGCCGTGCTGGAATTACTCAGGGCTCAGCAGCCG
Organism: Pseudomonas sp. R151218B TE3479; assembly: GCF_053629195.1. NCBI lineage: Bacteria > Pseudomonadati > Pseudomonadota > Gammaproteobacteria > Pseudomonadales > Pseudomonadaceae > Pseudomonas > Pseudomonas sp. R151218B TE3479. The sequence goes on along the minus strand of NZ_JBRJHV010000001.1, from coordinate 2,201,146 downwards.
TTGATCCACCGCTACTGGCACGACACCACTGTGCAGATGAGCGACTTCAAGAACGAAGGCGTGGTGGCGTCCGGTGCCTGGCCGTATCAGGTCAACGGCCTGATGAACGAGAAGCAACCGATCGCCTCGACCATTCCGAAAGAAGGCGCCACCGGCTGGGCCGATACGACAATGCTCCACGCCGAGGCCAAGCATCCCAACTGCGCGTACAAATGGATGGACTGGTCGCTGCAACCGAAAGTCCAAGGGGACGTGGCCGCGTGGTTCGGTTCCTTGCCTGCGGTGCCGGCAGCATGCAAGGGCAGCGAACTGCTGGGCGCCGAAGGCTGCAAGACCAACGGCTTCGATCAGTTCGACAAGATCGCCTTCTGGAAAACCCCACAGGCCGAGGGTGGCAAGTTCGTGCCGTACAGCCGCTGGACCCAGGACTACATTGCGATCATGGGTGGGCGGTAAGTCCCTTTAGTCGCATGAACATAGCAGATGAACATCTGCTCTTGTGGCGAGGGGATTTATCCCCGTTGGGGCGCGAAGCGCCCCCAAAACTGACGCCTCTGACTATCAGGCAGACTGAGTCGACTGCTTTGGGGCTGCTTCGCAGCCCAGCGGGGATAAATCCCCTCGCCACAGGTCCGTGCCCGACAATCCAGCCATGACTCAATAGAAGTCGCGCTTTTTGGAGCCCCGCACCATGACGCTTGCAGTCCAGTTCACCCAGGTATCCCGTCAGTTCGGCGATGTGAAAGCCGTTGACCGGGTCTCCATTGATATCCAGGACGGCGAGTTCTTTTCCATGCTGGGCCCGTCCGGCTCAGGCAAGACCACCTGCCTGCGGCTGATCGCCGGGTTCGAGCAACCCAGTGCCGGCTCGATTCGTATCCACGGCGAAGAAGCCACCGGGCTCGCGCCGTACCAGCGGGACGTCAATACCGTTTTCCAGGATTACGCCCTCTTCCCCCACATGAACGTGCGCGACAACGTGGCCTACGGCTTGAAAGTCAAAGGCGTCGCCAAGGCCGAGCGCATCCAGCGCGCCAACGAAGCCCTGGAGATGGTGGCCTTGGGTGGCTATGGCGAACGCAAGCCGGTGCAGCTCTCCGGCGGCCAGCGCCAACGCGTGGCCCTGGCCCGGGCGCTGGTCAACCGTCCGCGGGTGTTGTTGCTCGATGAACCCTTGGGCGCCCTGGACCTGAAGCTGCGTGAACAGATGCAGGGCGAGTTGAAGAAGCTGCAACGCCAGTTGGGCATCACCTTCATTTTCGTCACCCACGACCAGACCGAAGCGCTGTCGATGTCCGACCGCGTGGCGGTGTTCAACAAGGGGCGCATCGAACAGGTCGACACCCCACGCAACCTGTACATGAAACCGGCGACCACCTTCGTCGCCGAATTCGTCGGCACCTCCAACGTGATTCGTGGCGAACTGGCCCGGGAACTGAGCGGTTATCCACAGCCGTTCTCGATCCGCCCGGAACACGTGCGTTTCGCCGAGGGCCCGTTGGCCAGCGGTGAGATCGAGGTCCACGGCCTGCTGCACGACATCCAGTACCAGGGCAGCGCCACACGCTACGAGTTGAAACTTGCCAACGGCCAGACCCTGAACCTCAGCCAGGCCAACACCCAATGGCTCGACAACGCAGCCCAGCACCAGACCGGCCAGCACCTCAGCGTTCGCTGGGCCCGTGAGGCGATGGTCGCGCTGCACGACACCGTCAGTGGCGAGGTGTGAGATGAACACCCTGGCCATCACCCAAGCGCCTGCGCCCGGTTCGCCGCTGCGGCGCTTTGCCAACCTGCTGTACCGACGGCCCAACCTGTACCTGTCGATGTTGCTGGTGCCGCCGCTGCTCTGGTTCGGCGCGATCTACCTCGGCTCGCTGCTGACGTTGCTGTGGCAAGGTTTCTACACGTTCGATGACTTCACCATGGCGGTCACGCCGGACCTGACCCTGGCGAACTTCGCGGCGCTGTTCCAGCCCTCGAACTTCGACATCATTTTGCGCACCCTGAGCATGGCGATTGCCGTGTCCATCGCCAGCGCCATCGTCGCGTTCCCCATCGCCTACTACATGGCGCGCTACACCCGCGGCAAGACCAAGGCATTTTTCTACATCGCGGTGATGCTGCCGATGTGGGCCAGCTATATCGTCAAGGCCTACGCCTGGACGCTGCTGCTGGCCAAGGGCGGCGTGGCGCAGTGGTTCGTCCAGCACCTGGGCCTGGGGCCGGTGCTGCAGTTCGTGCTGGGGATCCCGGGCGTGGGTGGCAGCACCTTGTCCACCTCGCACCTGGGGCGTTTCCTGGTGTTCGTCTACATCTGGCTGCCGTTCATGATCCTGCCGATCCAGGCGTCCCTGGAGCGCCTGCCGCCCTCGCTGCTGCAAGCCTCGGCGGACCTGGGCGCCAGGCCACGCCAGACGTTCACGCAGGTGATCCTGCCGCTGTCGATCCCGGGCATTGCCGCCGGCTCGATCTTCACCTTCTCGCTGACCCTGGGGGATTTCATCGTGCCCCAGTTGGTGGGCCCGCCGGGTTACTTCGTCGGCAGCATGGTCTACGCCCAGCAAGGCGCCATCGGCAACATGCCCATGGCCGCGGCGTTCACGCTGGTGCCTATCGTGCTGATCGCGGTCTATCTATCCATCGTCAAGCGACTGGGAGCTTTCGATGCGCTCTGACTCTCAAGACCGAGCCTCGTGGGGCTTGCGGATCGCGGCGTGGGGCGGGCTGGTGTTCCTGCATTTCCCGATCCTGATCATCTTCCTCTACGCCTTCAACACCGAGGACGCGGCCTTCAGTTTCCCACCCAAGGGCCTGACCCTGAAGTGGTTCAGCGTCGCCTTCTCGCGCCCGGATGTGCTGGAGGCGATCAAGCTGTCGTTGCAGATCGCGGCCATCGCCACGCTGATCGCCATGGTGCTCGGCACCCTGGCTTCGGCGGCGCTGTACCGCCGCGACTTCTTCGGCAAACAGGGCATTTCGCTGATGCTGATCCTGCCGATTGCCTTGCCGGGGATCATCACCGGCATTGCCCTGCTGGCAACCTTCAAGACCCTGGGCATCGAACCGGGGATGTTCACCATCGTCGTCGGCCACGCCACCTTCTGCGTGGTGATCGTCTACAACAACGTGATCGCCCGCCTGCGCCGCACCTCCCACAACCTGATCGAAGCGTCGATGGACCTGGGCGCCGACGGCTGGCAGACCTTTCGCTACATCATCCTGCCCAACCTGGGGTCGGCACTGCTGGCCGGCGGGATGCTGGCCTTCGCGCTGTCGTTCGACGAAATCATCGTCACCACCTTTACCGCTGGCCACGAACGCACCCTGCCGCTGTGGCTGCTCAACCAGCTCAGCCGCCCGCGCGACGTGCCGGTGACCAACGTGGTGGCGATGCTGGTGATGATGGTCACGATGTTGCCGATATTGGGCGCGTATTACCTGACCCGCGGGGGTGAGAGCGTGGCCGGTAGCGGCGGGAAATAAATGTCACGGTGGAACCGGATCTCCTGTGGGAGCGGGCTTGCTCGCGAAAGCGGCGTGTCAGGCGGTGCAAATATTGGATGACATACCGCATTCGCGAGCAAGCCCGCTCCCACCCAGACAACAAACAAAACTCAAGAGGACTTGGACATGCAAACCAAACTGCTGATCAACGGCCACCTGGTAGACGGCGAAGGCCCCGGCCAGGCCGTGTTTAACCCCTCGCTGGGGCGAGTGCTGGTGGAAATCAACGAGGCCAGCGAAGCCCAGGTCGATGCCGCCGTCCGTGCGGCCGACAGCGCCTTCGACAGCTGGTCGCAGGTTGCGCCCAAGGACCGTTCCCTGTTGCTGCTCAAGCTGGCTGACGCCATCGAAGCCCACGGCGAAGAACTGGCGAAGCTGGAGTCGGACAACTGCGGCAAACCCTTGAGCGCCGCGCTGAACGACGAGATCCCGGCGATTGCCGACGTGTTCCGCTTCTTTGCCGGTGCCAGCCGCTGCATGAGCGGTTCGGCGGGCGGCGAGTACCTGCCGGGGCACACTTCGATGATCCGTCGCGACCCGGTGGGCGTCATCGCCTCCATCGCGCCGTGGAACTACCCGCTGATGATGGTCGCCTGGAAAATCGCCCCAGCCCTGGCCGCCGGCAATACCGTGGTGCTCAAGCCTTCGGAGCAAACCCCGCTCACGGCGCTGCGCCTGGCGGAACTGGCGTCGGAGATTTTCCCGGCCGGCGTGCTCAACGTGATCTTCGGCCGTGGGCAGACCGTCGGCAACCCGCTGGTCACCCACCCGAAAGTGCGCATGGTGTCGCTGACCGGCTCCATCGCCACCGGTTCGAACATCATTTCCAGCACGTCCGACAGCGTCAAGCGCATGCACATGGAACTGGGCGGCAAAGCTCCGGTGATCATCTTCGACGATGCCGACATCGACGCGGCCGTGGAAGGCATCCGCACCTTCGGTTTCTACAACGCCGGCCAGGACTGCACCGCCGCCTGCCGCATCTATGCCCAGCAAGGCATCTACGAGCAGTTCGTCGAGAAACTCGGCGCCGCGGTGGGCAGCATCAAGTATGGCCTGCAAACCGCATCCGACACCGAGATGGGCCCGCTGATCACCGCCCAGCACCGCGACCGCGTGGCCGCTTTCGTCGAGCGGGCCATCGCCCAGCCGCATATCCGCCTGGTCACCGGTGGCAAGGCGGTGGACGGCAACGGATTCTTCTTCGAGCCGACGGTGCTGGCCGACGCCCAGCAGGATGACGAAATCGTCCGCCGGGAAGTCTTCGGACCGGTGGTGTCCGTCACCCCGTTCCTTGACGAAGCACAAGTGCTGGCCTGGGCCAACGACTCGGACTACGGCCTGGCTTCATCGGTCTGGACCAGCGATGTCGGCCGTGCCCATCGCCTGTCGGCACGCCTGCAATATGGCTGCACCTGGGTGAACACCCACTTCATGCTCGTCAGCGAAATGCCCCATGGCGGTCAGAAACGTTCCGGCTATGGCAAGGACATGTCCATGTATGGGCTGGAGGATTACACGGTGGTGCGGCATGTGATGTTCAAGCATTGACGACAAGACAACGTTGGCAACACATGCTCGCGCCTGCCCGGCGTTCGTCCTGCTAAGGTTTTCGTCGATCGGTGCACGCCCGCCGGTTGACGGAAATCCTGGCAGCACCTAGGGTGTCTACAACGTATACACCTTGGAGATCAGCCATGGCCTCGCCCGTTTTGTCCTTTCGTGTGGAAGAAGGTCTGGCCCAACAGCTGGACTTGCTGGCTGCCGCCACCGACCGCGACCGCCAATATCACCTCAAGCGTGCACTGGTTCGATATGTGGAAGCCGAATCCTGGCATCTGCAAGCCATCAGCGAAGGCATGGCCGATGCCGACGCTGGAAACCTGACCGATCTGGACGCCGTGAAGGCTAAGTGGGCAAAGCGTGCCGAGCATCGTACTGACCGACAAAGCACAGAGTGACCTCGACTCGATCCACGAACATTACCAAAGCGCTATCGGCGCAGAAGGCGCCGATGAGGTCATCCTCGCCATCCTGGAGACATTGCGCCAACTGCAACGCTTTCCCGGCTCGGGCCGTCCTTCGGTCGTTCCCGATATTCGAGAGCTGGTGCTGACACGCTACCCGTTCGTTGCCCCGTACCGGCTCGAGCAGGGACAACTGCAAGTCCTGCGGATACTGCACCAGCACACCGAACGTCCCCAGGACTGGTCGGTGGAGTGATGTCGGCCGGCGCGCCTGCCCCGACCGCTCACCTGCGCCACGCTTCAAAACCGCGAAACACTCCTCATCGCATCCACCAGATAGCGCATGGCGATGCGGTCGTTTTCCGACAACTCCCGATAGCGCTCCACCAGCCTCAATTCTTCAAGGCTGAGCCGGCGTGTCCTGCGCGGGTTGGTCAGGCCTGGAAAGATCCCCAGCATTTCGGTAATGCCCTGTATTTTTGTCATGAGTTGTCCTTCTTTACGTCGAGGTTGACCTGATAGCGCCGTCTGAACCCGGGTTAGCTCGTCTGTCACGCTAAAGAATAGGGAGGATTCAAAGCGTGGAAAGGGAGTTTTAGAGTAATTAGTCAAAAAAAGTTGGAATCGACATAAAAAAAGAAATAACTGTAAGAAAATTTGACCAAGCCACGCTTTCCTTTCTCTCAAAACCCCTATTTCCCCTATGATTTTGCGCCTCGGTGAACCGATCCAGCTCTCAGGCATCTGTTCTAACGTTCGTCGCGTTTGGCCAAAGGCATGTCCGAACTCATTTACCAATCTCTGTCGCCAGGATCGGCGCGGGATTGTTTCGAGAAAGGTTGTATTTATGCACCGCAGGAATCTGCTCAAGGCCTCCATGGCCTTCGCCGCCTACACCGGGCTGTCGGCTTCAGGGCTCATGGCCGCACGCGCCTGGGCCGCCGATCAGACTGCCGACGGCGAAGCCCGTCCCTTCGATTTCAACGGTTTGAAGGATCAGGCCCGGCGGCTGGCCGAGAGCCGCTACGTCGACACCAAGCAAGTCCTGCCACCCACCCTGGCGCAAATGTCGCCGCTGCAGTTCAACGCCATCCAATACGACGTCAATCACTCGTTATGGAATGACCTGGAAGGACGGCAACTGGACGCACAGTTCTTCCACGTCGGCATGGGCTTCAAGCAGCCGGTGCGCATGTACAGCGTCGATCCGAAGACGCGTATGGCCCGTGAGGTGCACTTCCGTCCGGAACTGTTCAACTATGAGAAAACCACGGTCAACACCTCGCAACTGACGGGTGACCTGGGCTTCGCCGGCTTTCGTGTCTTCAAGGCGCCGGAGCTGGATCGGCACGACATCGTTTCATTCCTGGGGGCCAGCTATTTCCGCGCCGTGGATGCCAGCGGCCAGTACGGGCTGTCGGCCCGGGGCTTGGCCATTGACACCTACGCCAAGAAGCGCGAGGAATTCCCGGATTTCACCAAGTTCTGGTTCGAAACCCCGGACAAGAACAGCACCCGTTTCGTAGTCTACGCCCTGCTCGACTCCCCCAGCGCCACCGGTGCCTATCGGTTCGACATCGATTGCCAGCCGACCCGTGTGGTGATGGAAATCGATGCCCACATCAATGCCCGTACCGCCATCGAGCAACTGGGGATCGCCCCCATGACCAGCATGTTCAGTTGCGGCACCGTCGAACGGCGCATGTGCGACACCATTCACCCGCAAATCCACGACTCCGATCGGCTGGCCATGTGGCGCGGCAACGGCGAGTGGGTCTGCCGTCCGTTGAACAACCCTGCCACCCTGCAATTCAATGCCTTCGCCGACAACAATCCGAAAGGTTTTGGCCTGGTGCAGACCGACCACGACTTCGCCAGTTACCAGGACACGGTGGACTGGTACAGCAAACGCCCAAGCCTTTGGGTCGAACCGACGACGGCGTGGGGCGAAGGCTCGGTGGACCTGCTGGAAATTCCTACCACCGGAGAGACCCTGGACAACATCGTCGCGTTCTGGACGCCGAAAAAACCGGTGGCCGCCGGTGATTCGCTGAACTATGGCTACAAGCTCTACTGGAGCGCGCTGCCGCCGGTCAGCACCGACCTGGCCCACGTCGACGCCACCCGTTCAGGCATGGGTGGTTTTATCGAAGGCTGGGCACCGGGCGAGCATTACCCGACCGTCTGGGCACGTCGTTTCGCCGTGGACTTCAGCGGCGGCGGCCTCGACCAACTGCCGCCGGGCACCGGCATCGAACCGGTGGTGACCTGCTCCCACGGCGAAGTGAAGGACTTCAATGTGTTGGTGCTGGATGCGATCAAGGGCTACCGCATTACCTTCGACTGGTACCCGACCGACGACCGGGTGGACCCGGTGCAGATGCGCCTGTTCATTCGCACCAAGGACCGCACCTTGAGCGAAACCTGGTTGTACCAGTACTTCCCGCCGGCACCGGATAAGCGCAAGTATCCCTGATAGCGATCGGGTGTCTGGGCTAGCCCTATCGCGAGCAAGCTCGCTCCTACAGTAGATTGATGTTCTACCCTCTGGGAGCGGGCTTGCTCGCGAAGACGGCAGTACAAGCACCAGCGATTTCAGAGATGAAAAAGCCCCGGCCAATGATGACCGGGGCTTTTTGTTTTACTGGGCACTCAATCGCGTAAATCCGATTCATGAATCGGTTGGTCTCGATGCGTAGCCCGCTGGTACTGCGCCGGCCACGTGGCCTTGCGGCCGCCCAGGTCATCATCGGCATGCAGGGCCCAATACGGATCGCGCAACAATTCGCGGGCCAGGAAAATGATGTCGGCCTGGCAGGTGCGCAGGATATGTTCGGCCTGGGCCGGTTCGGTGATCATGCCGACGGTGCCGGTGGCGATTTCCGACTCCTTGCGCACCCGCTCGGCGAAGCGTGTCTGGTAACCCGGGCCGGTGGGGATTTCCGCATTGGCGGCCGTGCCGCCCGAGGACACATCGATCAGGTCCACTCCCAGCGCCCTGAAGCGCCGCGCCAGCTCCACGGTTTCATCCGGGTTCCAACCGTCCTCGACCCAATCGGTGGCGGAAACGCGAACGAACACCGGCAGCTCTTGCGGCCATACGGCCCGGATCGCTTCGGTGACTTGCAGCACCAGGCGGATGCGGTTTTCGAAGGAGCCGCCATATTGATCGCGCCGCTGATTGCTCAAGGGCGACAGGAACTGATGCAGCAGGTAACCATGGGCCGCGTGGACCTCGACCACCTTGAAACCGGCCGCGAGGGCGCGCTTGGCCGAATCCACGAAGGCCTGGATTACCCCGGCGATCTGCCCTTCGTCCAACTGCACCGGCTGGGTGTGTTGCGGGTCGAAGGCAATCGGCGACGGACCGACCGGCACCCAACCGCCATCCTCCGGTTTGACGCTGCCATGCTTGCCCAGCCAAGGTCGCCAGGTGCTGGCCTTGCGCCCGGCATGGGCCAGCTGTATGCCCGGCACGGCCCCTTGGGCAGTGATGAACCGGGTGATGCGTTGCAAGGGTTCGATCTGTTCATCGTTCCACAGCCCCAGATCCTGGGCGGTGATACGACCGTCGGCGGTCACGGCGGTGGCTTCGGTGAACACCAGGCCGGCACCGCCCACGGCGCGGCTGCCCAAATGCACCAGGTGCCAATCGTTGGCCAGGCCATCGGTGCTCGAATACTGGCACATCGGCGATACCGCGATGCGATTGGGCAGGGTCAATTGGCGAAGGGTATAGGGTTCCAGCAGCAGACTCATGGGGCACCTCTCGAATCAGTGGGCAGGCTCCAGGGTTCTGTTTGAAAAGTCGACGAGTGACAAGAAGGTGCAACACCCGCCCCCGCGGGCAAAAAATTCGACAAGACGTCACAAGGGCTATCAAGCAGTGCTTAGAGCCTAGTCGACAACCCGGGAGGCAGGAGGGTTCAGAACTTAAAAACCGACGGTGTGACCAGATTACTCTCGATCGGGCCTGTGACTTTGTGGCGAGGGGATTTATCCCCGTTCGGCTGCGCAGCAGCCGTGAGCCCGAGCAATGCCGTTTGGCTGAAGGAATACGGTGCTGGGATATTTTGGGGGCTGCTGCGCAGCCCAGCGGGGATAAATCCCCTCGCCACACATCATCACTTGATCAATAGCATTTGTGCCTACCGCGGTTCGATATGGGCAATCATCAACTGCACCGTTTCCTGGCCGCGGAACTCGTTGAGGTCGAGCTTGTAGGCCAGTTCCACCCAGCGCACGGTAGGGTTTGGCCAGATCTCGCGGTCGATGCCGAAGGCGATGCCGTCGAGCTTCACCGAGCCGCACTCGCTCTTGAGAATGACCTTCAGGTGCCGTTCGCCCACCACGCGTTGCTCGACCAACTGGAACACGCCATGGAACATCGGCTCCGGGAAATGCTGGCCCCAGGGACCGGCATGGCGCAACGCCCGGGCCAGTTCGAGGTGGAACTCCTCCACCGCCAGGGTGCCATCCGACAACAGCCGGCCGGTCAGGTCTTCTTCGCGCAATTGCCGGCGCACTTCCGCGTCGAACGCTTCGGCGAACAACGGAAAATTCGCTTCCGGCAACGTCAACCCCGCCGCCATGGCGTGACCGCCGTACTTGCTGATCAGGGTCGGATGCTGCGCCGCCACCACGCTCAGCGCATCGCGAATGTGAAAGCCCGCTACCGAGCGCCCCGAGCCCTTGAGCAAACCGTCCCCGGCATCGGCAAAGGCAATGGTCGGGCGGAAATAGCGCTCTTTCATCCGCGAGGCGAGAATGCCGATGACCCCTTGGTGCCACTGCGGGTCGAACAGGCACAAACCGAATGGCATCGACTCCACTGGCAGGTCCTTGAGCTGAGCCAGGGCTTCACGCTGCATGCCCTGCTCGATGGACTTGCGGTCCTGGTTCATGCCGTCCAGTTGCGCCGCCATCTCCCGCGCCAGGGTCGGGTCGTCGGTGAGCAGGCATTCGATGCCCAGGCTCATGTCGTCCAGGCGCCCTGCCGCATTCAGACGCGGCCCGAGGATAAATCCGAGGTCGGTGGAAGTAATCCGTGAAGCGTCGCGCTTGGCCACTTCCAGGATCGCCTTGATGCCGGGTCGGGCGCGGCCGGCGCGAATCCGTTCCAGGCCCTGGTGCACCAGGATCCGGTTATTCGCGTCCAGGGGCACCACGTCGGCCACGCTACCCAGAGCCACCAGGTCGAGCAATTCGCCGATGTTCGGCTGAGGGGTGCTGGCATACCAGCCCAGGCTGCGCAGACGCGCCCGCAAGGCCATCAGCACATAGAAAATGACGCCGACCCCGGCCAGGGCCTTGCTCGGGAACTCGCAGCCCGGCTGGTTCGGATTGACGATGGCATCGGCCGCCGGCAGTTCGAGGCCAGGCAAGTGGTGGTCGGTGACCAGCACCCGGAGCCCCGCCGCTTTCGCCGCCGCCACGCCTTCCACGCTGGAGATGCCGTTATCCACGGTGATCAGCAACTGTGGCTCGCGGGTCAAGGCGACTTCGACGATTTCCGGCGTCAGCCCGTAGCCATATTCGAAACGATTGGGCACCAGATAGTCGACATGGGCCGCACCGAGCAGGCGCAAGCCCAGCACGCCCACGGTACTGGCGGTCGCGCCATCGGCATCGAAGTCACCCACGATCAGGATGCGCTGGCGTTGCTCCAACGCCGTTACCAACAGATCCACCGCGGCGTCGATCCCCTTGAGCTGCTCAAAGGGAATCAGGCGCGCCAGGCGCTTGTCCAGCTCAGCCTCGGACTGCACGCCGCGTGCCGCGTACAGGCGCGTCAACAGGGGCGGCAGGTCACCGAGAAATGGCAGGGTGTCGGGCAGTTGGCGGGGTTCTATGCGCATGGGGTGACGACATTTCTCTGGATAATCGTGAAAGTTCTGGCAGGGAGCTTGTGTGGGAGCGGGCTTGCTCGCGAAAGCGGCGGCACATTCAACATAAATGCAAACTGATCTACCGTATTCGCGAGCAAGCTCGCTCCCACAATGAGTTCACTTGATGCCGGAGCGGTTCAACCGCGCTCGCCCAGCAACCACTGCAACTGGACTTCATGCTGGCCACGGTCGTCGGTCACGAAAATCGTGCCCTCGCTGATCATCACATCCCACTTGATCACCCGGGGCATATCCTGGGCCAGGGTTTCGAGCACGTCCTGGGGCACGGCGGCGATGTTGACGTTCTTCAGGTTCTTGACCGCCGGGATCACCTTGCCTTCCCAGACCCGCAGGCTGCCATAGGCCAGCAGGCTGGTGCGCTCGGTCCGGCGCGAGCACCAGGTCAGGCGATCGGCATCCGGCTGGCCGACTTCGATCCAGTGCAGCACACGGTCATCCAGGCTTTTTTCCCACAGCGCAGGCTCATCGACGTCTGACAGACCACGACCAAACGCCAGCAGCTCGTTGTACCAGAACGCGTAGGCCAGCAGGCGCACGGTCATGCGCTCTTCGGTTTCCGAAGGGTGGCGGGCGATGGTCTGCTTCACATTCTCGTACACATTGCGGTCGAGGTCGGTGAGGTTCAGTTCAAACTTGTAGGTCGTGGACGGCTGGGCCATGAACGGGCTTCTTGATACGAGGAAAGGCGGCAAGTCTAACCGATGACGCAGGCAATCCACGAATTGCCGACCATCAACCTGCGGCGACCGGCCCTGGCCTATGATAAAACGCTCTATTCGTTCTGCCTTTGTCCTACAGGATCCGTCATGTCGCTTACTGCCAAACCCCTTGCCGGCGTCAAAGTCATCGAACTGGGCACCTTGATCGCCGGGCCCTTCGCCTCGCGCATCTGCGGCGAATTCGGTGCCGAAGTCATCAAGGTCGAATCGCCCGACGGCGGTGATCCGCTGCGCAAGTGGCGCAAGCTGTACGAAGGCACCTCACTGTGGTGGTTCGTCCAGGCGCGCAACAAGAAGTCCCTGACCTTGAACCTCAAGCACCCCGAAGGCCTGGCGATCCTGAAAAAACTGCTCGGCGAAGCCGACATCCTGATCGAAAACTTTCGCCCCGGCGTGCTGGAAAAGCTCGGCCTGGGCTGGGATGTGCTGCATGCCTTGAACCCGAAACTGGTGATGGTGCGGCTTTCGGGCTTCGGCCAGACCGGGCCGATGAAAGACCAGCCGGGGTTTGGCGCGGTGGGCGAATCCATGGGCGGCCTGCGCTACATCACGGGGTTCGAAGACCGCCCACCGGTGCGCACCGGGATTTCCATCGGCGACTCCATCGCCGCCCTCTGGGGCGTGATTGGCGCATTGATGGCCCTGCGTCACCGGGAGATCAACGGCGGCACCGGACAAGTGGTGGACGTGGCCTTGTACGAGGCGATTTTCGCCATGATGGAAAGCATGGTGCCGGAGTTCGACGTGTTCGGCTTCATCCGCGAGCGCACCGGCAATATCATGCCCGGCATCACCCCCTCGTCCATCCACACCAGCGCCGATGGCAAGCACGTGCAAATTGGCGCCAACGGCGATGCGATCTTCAAGCGCTTCATGCAGATCATCGGCCGTGACGACCTGGCCAATGACCCGCAACTGGCCAGCAATGATGGCCGTGACAGTCGGCGTGACGAGCTGTACGGGGTCATCGATCGCTGGGTCAACGCGCTGCCGCTCGATAGCGTTATCGACCAACTGAACCAGGCCGGGGTGCCGGCCAGTCGGATCTTCAGCGCCGAGGATATGTTCAGCGACCCGCAGTTCCTGGCCCGTGAGATGTTTCTGCAGGCCAAGCTACCGGACGGCAAGGCGTTCAAGATGCCGGGGATCGTACCAAAGCTCTCCGACACCCCGGGCACCTGCGAATGGGTCGGGCCGGCACTGGGCGAGCACAACGCCCAAGTGCTCGGCGAACTGGGCTACGACCCACAGCAGATCGCCAAACTGCGCAGCGATGGCGCCATTTGAGGCACTGCAGGGGAGCAGCCGCTGGAGATCAAACTGTGGGAGCGAGCTTGCTCGCGATGGCATCGGCCCAGTCGACTTGATGTTGACTGGCACACCGTCATCGCGCGCAAGCTCGCTGCCACAAACATAAACGCCGGGCAAAAAGAAACCCCGAGAAGTGGGGAGACGACTCGGGGTTAAACGTGACCACTCAAGGTCCGTACAACAAGCGACAAGCACCGGAGCACAATGCTCGCTCTTGCTGGTAAAGGGTCTGACTCATCAAGACGTAGGAAGGTTCCCACAAAAGCCCAGTCAATTCGCCGCGACCATGACCTTGTCGCGCGCCAGATTGCGCAGCGCCGCAATCACACAGGGCTCCAGGCGCCCCTCGGCAATCAGCACATCGCGATGCAGGCCATCGACTACGTCCGTCAACTGACGCTTGTCGGTCAATTGGGCCTGATTGAACACTCGCTCGACCATGATGACCCCGCTGGCATTCTTCAGCGTCACCCGGCATTCGCCCTTGGCGCCGGAGGGAGTCAGCGAGACCTGATACGGGCTCAAGGCTTCATTCAGCAATAGGCTGATACTTTCCATTCGCTCACCCTTCAATAGTCCGAAACAACTGCATGTGCACAGTAAATGACCGTGGGCCGCAGCAGAAAGTTCGTCAGCGCACCGAACCGGCATGCCTTCAACCTGTTCAACCGAGCATGCGCGTCCAATATGACAGGCAAACAACAGCGTTCTCCGAGAGTCGTTACGGGGTGACCGCCGGCTCGGCCAAGCCCCTGTCGCAACGACGCCACCGCCGCCCGACATCGGTCCAGCCGCCCAGAATGCCGCGCAACTGTCCATCAGCCCCATAGAACGGCACCGACCAATGATAGATTTCCCGCAATCTGCCGTTGAACATCAATTGCCGGTCGACGAATCGAGACTGGCCGGTGCGCAATTGCTCCATCACTTCCCCATGCAGCAGCTCGGCGGTGGCCGGCGGGAATGATGCCGAGTCGGTAAGCCGCGTGCCCCGCAGTTTTTCGAAGCGGGTCGCAAACTGGTCTTCATAGCTTTTGTTGCACATGATCAGACGCCCTTCCAGATCACAGATGAAAATCGGGTCGGGAATGGCATCCATCAAGGCCCGCTGGAGCATCAACTGGTCCTTGAGGACCGCTTCGGCCTTGAGGCGTTGGTCGATCTGTATCTGCAGGCGGCGGTTCCACAGCAGGGACAAGAGGCCAAACACCAGGACCACGGTCACACACCAGTAGCCCCAACGGGAGATCCGCTCCCAGATCGATGGCGCCTGGACGGGAGTCGCACCGGCCATCCATTTCGAACGCAGTGCACGCATGTCCTCGGCGGGGAAGGCTTCCAGCGCTTTATTCAAGATACTCAACAGCATGGTCAGGTCCTGGCGCACCGCCAGGTAGTCCGGTTCCCACTTGCCCTCAAGGCCGCTGCCGACCTGCAACTGCCCGGCGGGATAGAGATGCACCCCGGTTTCATTTTCGATGGTGGCATAGGCTTCCCGGCTCTCTACCAGCGCCCGCGCCTCGCCAAAGGTCTTGGTCGTGCGCAGTTCGATCGTCGGGTAATCGCGCCTGATTTCCGCCTCCAATGCATGCCGTGCCGGCAGTGCCAGGACCTTGCCTTCGAGCTGCTCCAGCGAATGCAGGGACGATTCCCCGTCACGGCCGACGAATACCCAACCGGAACCACCGAATGCATGGCTGAAACTCAGGAAGTCCCGACGTTCTTCATTCATCGCCAGCAGGGTCGTCATGTCGGCTTCGCCATTCTCCAGCATTGTCAGCAACTCACCGGGAGAGAACGATTCCCGATGCACGAACTCAAGGCCGGTCATGTGCGCGATGCGCTGGAGAACGTCGTGGTTCAACCCATTCCACTGCCCCTGTTCATCCCTGAACAGGTACAACGGAAACTGCATCGTGGCCACGATGACCCGGGGGTTCTCCTTGATCCATTTCAACTCCTGCGCGTCCAGCACCAGCCGTTCGCCGGGGTTGGGTGGTGGTATTTCGAAAGCCGCCAGCGGCGCCGCGTTGCCTCCCTGCGTCCAGTACATCAGGGCCAGCCCCATTACCCAGCCCAGGGCTGGTTTGCCTTTGATAAAAAACGACATCTGCATTTCCTTCGAGATGACTCGCCCATCCCTCCAAGGGCGAAAACCCGGCCAGTTTGGCATGCAGAAACAAGAAAGCCCGTCAGGAGACGGGCTTCAAAATGTGACAGGTTTACCCGGTCAGAGTGGCTTGCCGCGATTGCCATGCTGGCTGACAAAGGCCTGCACGGCTTTCAAATCGTTGGGCAACACGGTGCAACGCTCATCTCGCTCAAACAAATCAGAAAGATGCGCAGGCAGTTCGAGCGCTTTTCCTACACCGGCTTTCTCCACCGCTTCCGGGAACTTGACCGGGTGTGCCGTGCCCAGGATCACCATGGGGATGTCCAGGCTGCGACGGCATTCACGGGCCGCCCTGACGCCGATGGCCGTGTGCGGGTCGAGCAGTTCGCCGCTCTGGGCGAACACCTCGGCGATGGTTTCGCAGGTCTGCTCATCATCCACGGCCAGGGAGTCGAACAACTTGCGAGCTTCGGTCCAGCGCTCAGGCTCGACGCTGAAACCGCCACCCTGGCGGAAGCTGTCCATCAGCCCGGCAATCGCCGCGCCGTTGCGACCGTGCAGGTCGAACAGCAGGCGCTCGAAGTTCGACGACACCATGATGTCCATCGAAGGCGACAGCGTGGCATGCAGGGTTTCCTTGACGTACTGGTTGCCGCTCATGAAGCGGTGCAGGATGTCGTTGCGGTTGGTGGCGACGATCAATTGGTTGATCGGCAGCCCCATGTTGCGCGCCAGGTAACCGGCGAAGATATCGCCGAAGTTGCCGGTCGGCACCGAGAACGATACGGAACGGGCCGGACCGCCCAATTGCAGGGCCGCGTGGAAGTAATAGACGATCTGGGCCATGATCCGCGCCCAGTTGATCGAATTCACCGCCACCAGCCGCGTACCCTTGAGGAAGCTCTGGTCGGCGAAGCTGGCCTTGACCATTTCCTGGCAGTCATCGAAGTTGCCCTCGATGGCGATGTTGTGGATGTTGTCGCCGAAAATCGTCGTCATCTGTCGACGCTGCACTTCCGAGACCCGGTTGTGCGGGTGCAGGATGAAAATGTCGACGTTTTCGCAATGCTTGCAGCCTTCGATGGCCGCCGAACCGGTGTCGCCAGAGGTGGCACCGACGATCACCACGCGCTCGCCACGCTTGTGCAGCACATAGTCCAGCAGGCGACCGAGCAGTTGCAGGGCGAAGTCCTTGAACGCCAGGGTCGGACCGTGGAACAGCTCCATGACCCATTCGTTACCGTTGAGCTGACGCAACGGTGCGATGGCATTGTGGGAAAAGACCCCATAGGTCTCTTCCAGGATCTTTTTGAAATCGGCGTCCGGGATACTGCCGGTGACGAACGGGCGCATGACCCGGAACGCCAGCTCGTGATACGGCAGGCCGGCCCAGGAAGCGATTTCCTCCTGGGTGAAGCGCGGCAGGTTTTCCGGCACATAGAGACCGCCATCCGTGGCCAGGCCGGCCAGGAGGACATCTTCGAAATTCAGGGCCGGTGCCTGGCCGCGGGTGCTGATATAGCGCATTTTTGGCAAACCTTCGGTTTGAGCTTCAAGGTCAAGCTGCACGCGACAAGTCAAAGCGGCTCGGCTTCTACTTGCGGCTTGCAGCTTATAACTTGCCGCTAAATTAATTCAAATGTTCGACGCGGATACGGACCACCGGCCCAACGACACCCTGGAGCGCTTCCAGCGCCGCAATCGCGTCGTTGATGTTCTGCTCGACCACCCGGTGGGTCAGCAGGATCATAGGCACCAGGCCGTCGTGCTCCTCGACTTCCTTCTGCATGATCGACTCGATGTTGATGCCGCGTTCCGAGAGGATACTCGCCACTTGGGCCAGCACGCCCGGATGGTCCTTGGCCTGGATGCGCAGGTAGTAGGAGCTTTCGCACGCCTCGATCGGAAGAATTGGGTGCGCCGACAGCGAATCCGGCTGGAAGGCCAGGTGCGGCACACGGTTTTCCGGGTCCGAGGTCATGGCGCGAACCACGTCCACCAGGTCGGCAATGACCGAAGAGGCCGTCGGTTCCATGCCCGCGCCGGCGCCGTAGAACAACGTCGAGCCAGAGGCATCGCCGTTGACCATCACCGCGTTCATCACGCCATTGACGTTGGCGATCAGGCGATCGGCCGGGATCAGCGTCGGGTGCACCCGCAGCTCGATGCCGCTGGCGGTGCTGCGCGCCACGCCCAGGTGCTTGATGCGGTAGCCCAAGGCTTCGGCGTAGTTCACGTCAGCGGTGGTCAGCTTGGTGATGCCTTCGGTGTACGCCTTGTCGAACTGCAACGGAATGCCGAACGCAATGGACGCCAGGATCGTCAGCTTGTGCGCTGCGTCGATGCCTTCCACGTCGAAGGTCGGATCGGCCTCGGCGTAGCCCAGGGCCTGGGCTTCGGCGAGCACGTCTTCGAAGGTGCGACCCTTCTCGCGCATCTCGGTGAGGATGAAGTTACCGGTGCCGTTGATGATCCCCGCGACCCAGTTGATGCGGTTGGCCGACAGGCCTTCGCGGATCGCCTTGATCACCGGGATACCACCGGCCACGGCGGCTTCGAATGCCACGATCACGCCCTTCTCGCGGGCCTTGGCGAAAATCTCATTACCGTGAACAGCGATAAGCGCCTTGTTCGCGGTGACCACATGCTTGCCATTCTCGATGGCCTTGAGTACCAGCTCGCGGGCAACGGTATAGCCGCCCAGCAGCTCTATGACGATGTCGATCTCAGGGTTCGTGGCCACTTCGAAGACATCGTTGGTAATCGCAATACCGGTCGTCTGGAACTGAGGCTTTGGCGTGCGCATGGCAATTTGTGCCACTTCGATCCCACGCCCGGCACGACGAGAAATTTCCTCGGCGTTGCGCTGAAGTACGTTGAAGGTGCCGCCACCGACGGTACCTAACCCACAGATGCCTACTTTGACCGGATTCACTCTTGACTCCCCATGAAACGGCCGACGCAAGGTCGGCCGTGAAATACAGCCGCGC
Source organism: Pseudomonas sp. R151218B TE3479 (assembly GCF_053629195.1). Lineage (NCBI taxonomy): Bacteria > Pseudomonadati > Pseudomonadota > Gammaproteobacteria > Pseudomonadales > Pseudomonadaceae > Pseudomonas > Pseudomonas sp. R151218B TE3479. Next base: position 2,182,630 of record NZ_JBRJHV010000001.1, on the reverse strand, counting down.
AGCAACGCGGCTCTGTGTTTAACGGCCCGACGAATGTGTTCGCCGAGCCGTGATCTTCAAAAGCGGACCGCCCATGATCATTTCGCGCTCAGGGCCAGTTTGGCCACTTGTGGTGCCGGCTGGTAGCCCGGAATTACCTGACCATCGGCCAAAACAATCGCCGGCGTACCGTTCACGCCTATTGACTGTCCGAGCGCAAACTGCTTGGAAACCGGATTCTCGCACTTGGCGGCCTTGATTTCCTTGCCGTCGACCATCTTGTCCATGGCCGCTTTCTTGTCCTTGGAGCACCAGACCGCCTGCAACTGCTCATCGCCCGGCGAGCCCAGGCCCTGGCGCGGGAACGCCACATAGCGCACTTCGATACCACGCTTGTTCAGCTCCGGCACTTCGGCGTGCAGCTTGTGGCAATACGGGCAGGTGGTGTCGGTGAACACGGTGATGTGGGACTTGGTTTCGCCGATCGCCGGATAAACCACGGTTTCAGCGACCGGAATGCCGTTGATCAACTTGGAAATACCCTGGCGCTCGGTCATCTCGGTGAGGTTGACCGGCTTGCCGTCCTTGAGCTCGAACAGGTTGCCCTGAACGATGTACTGGCCGTCGGCGCTGGCGTACAGCACGCGGCTGCCCTTGAGCTTGACTTCATACAGGCCGGCCATGGGGCTGGCCGAGATGGCTTCGATCGGCACTTCGAGCTGAAGGTTTTCCAGGCTTTTGCGGATAGCCTTGTCGGCCGCGTCATCGGCGACGGCGAAGGTACTGGCCAACGCAATGGCGGCGGCGGTGAACATCTGGATCAAACGCATGGGGACTCCTGAGGCGAACAAATGAGACGGGAAACGCCGACCCGCAGATTCGGGTTCCAACCGCCCACTGTGCAAACCGGCAAAGCCTACCACATAAGGCTGGCGTGGCCGAATGCCGCTGACGCACGACGTTTTGTAAGCACACACAGGATTGATGTCGGCTGACACGCCATCATCGCGAGCAAGCTCGCTCCCACAGGGATTTGTGGTGGACGCGCAATTGCGGTCTGGCACAGCTCCAAAAATGTGGGAGCGAGCTTGCTCGCGATGGCGTCAGCATTGACGACATCGCGGCAGATGTCATCCCCGTGGATGATGCTTGGCATGCAAGTCCTGCAACCGCGCCCGGGCGACGTGGGTGTAGATCTGGGTGGTGGATAGGTCGCTATGGCCGAGCAGCATCTGCACCACCCGCAAGTCGGCGCCGTGATTGAGCAGGTGTGTGGCGAAGGCATGGCGCAGGGTGTGGGGCGAGAGGGATTTATTGATCCCGGCCACCTTGGCCTGGTGCTTGATGCGGTGCCAGAACGTCTGGCGAGTCATCTGCTCGCCGCGCAGGCTGGGGAACAGCACATCGCTGGGACGCCCGCCCAGCAACTCATGCCGGGCATCGCGCATGTAGCGCTCGACCCAGACAATCGCTTCCTCGCCCATCGGCACCAGGCGCTCCTTGCTGCCCTTGCCCATCACCCGCAGCACGCCCTGGCGCAGGTTGACCTGTTCCAGCGTCAAGCTGATCAACTCGGTGACGCGCAAGCCACAGGCATACAGGACTTCCAGCATGGCCCGGTCGCGCTGACCGATGGCCTCGCTGAGATCGGGTGCCGCCAGCAGCGCCTCCACATCGGCTTCCGACAGGGACTTGGGCAACGGACGCCCTAGTTGCGGCATTTCCACACGCAAGGTCGGGTCTACCGCGATCAGCTTTTCCCGCAGCAAATAGCGATAAAACCCACGCAGGCCGGAGAGAAACCGCGCGGTCGAGCGGGGTTTGTAGTTCTGCTCCAGGCGCCACGCCAAGTGATCGAGGATCAATTCCCGGCCGGCATTGACCAGTTCCAGGTGATTTTCCTGCAACCAGCCGTTGAACAACGCCAGGTCGCTGCGGTAGGCATCGCGGGTGTTATCGGACAAGCCCTTCTCCAGCCATAGGGTGTCGAGAAACTGGTCTATCAGCGGATGATCGATGGCTGGCATAAGAACTCTTGAAGGATGCGGGCACACACGGCATCGAAATGGAAAATGAAGCTATGCAGGGTGCTCAAAGCGCAAATCGCAGGCAACAAAAAAGCAGCCCGCAGGCTGCTTTTTTTGCATCGGAAGCTGGACTTAAGCCAGTTTTTCCTTGATGCGAGCTGCTTTACCCGACAGGTCACGCAGGTAGTACAGCTTGGCTTTACGTACGTCACCGCGACGCTTGACAGCCATGCTGTCGATTTGCGGGCTGTAGGTCTGGAAAGTACGCTCTACGCCAACACCGTTGGAGATTTTACGAACGGTGAATGCACTGTTCACGCCACGGTTACGCTTGGCGATAACGACGCCTTCGAACGCTTGCAGACGGGAACGGTCGCCTTCCTTCACTTTCACCTGAACGACAATGGTGTCGCCTGGGGCAAAGGTAGGGATTTCTTTGGTCATCTGCTCTGCTTCGAGTGCAAGGATGATTTTGTTAGTCATGCTGTGCTCCTAAGGCGAGTCGTCGGACTCACCATCGATACGTTGTTAACTATCGTCCCGCTCGCGGATGTATTCCTCGAGCAGCTTCTTCTCTTCTCCAGAAAGCGAGCGGCTTTCCAGAAGATCGGCGCGTCGTTCGTAGGTCCGACCAAGGGACTGCTGCAAACGCCAACGCCGGATGTGCGCGTGGTTGCCACTTAGCAACACGTCGGGAACACGCTGATCCGCATACACCTCCGGTCGGGTGTAGTGCGGGCAATCCAGCAGACCATCCGTAAAGGAATCTTCCTCAGCGGAATCTGCATGCCCTAAAGCTCCAGGCAGCAGTCGTGTAACCGCATCGATCAGGACCATCGCCGGCAGCTCGCCGCCAGACAGTACATAGTCGCCAATCGACCACTCTTCATCGACATGAGCTTCAATGAAACGCTCGTCAATGCCTTCATAACGGCCGGCAATCAGGATCAATGCATCCGATTTCGCCAGCTCGCGTACCGCCGACTGAGTCAGCTGACGGCCTTGGGGCGACAGGTAGATCACCCTCGCACCCTCCCCGGCTGCCGTCCTGGCCTGAACCAGCGCATCTTCCAGGGGCTTGATCTTCATCACCATGCCCGGACCACCGCCAAACGGGCGATCGTCCACAGTGTGATGCCGATCCGTGGTGTAGTCCCGCGGATTCCAACAGGTGAGCTGCAACAGCTCCTGTTTCACCGCGCGGCTGGTTATGCCGTACTCGCTGATGGCGGAAAACATCTCGGGAAACAACGTGATGACTTCAACGCGCAAATTAGCCACGTTTAGAAATCCGCATCCCATTCCACCTTCATCTCGCCTGCGGCAAGGTCGACGGCCAACACGCATTGCTCGGTATAGGGCAACAGGCGTTCGCGATCATCCAGGCTGCCGACGCAAGGCTTGACCACCATGACATCGTTCGAACCGGTCTCGAGCAGGTGATCGATTTTCCCGAGCAATTGCCCGAGGTGGTCGATGACCTTCAGACCCACCAGCTGGTACCAGTAGTACTCGCCGTCGGTCAGTTCAGGGAACAGGTTGCGCGGCACGCAGATCTCATAACCGGCCAGAAGACGAGCTTCTTCACGATCATCGAGACCCTTGAGCTTCGCGACCAGGAACTTGTCGTTCCCGCGTCCGCTGACCAGCTCCACCTGTTTCACGCTACCTTCGCGCTTGAGCGTCCAGGTTTTGTAGTCCAACAGGTTCTTGATCGGATCAGTAAAGGAATACACCTTCACTTCGCCGCGAACGCCATGTACAGAATAGATCTTGCCGACAACGATCAAATCATCAGCATCTTTTGGCGTCGCGTTCATATTGCTCAGGCCGCAGCCTTAGCCGATTCCTTCAACAACTGAGCAACGCGCTCAGAAGGTTGTGCACCAACGCTCAGCCAGTAGGCTACGCGCTCTTGGTTCACGGACAGACGAACTTCCTGACCACGGGCAACAGGGTTGAAGAAACCAACCTGCTCCTTGTGGGAACCGTCACGCGGGTTGCGGCTGTCGGTTACGGTCAGGTGGTAAAACGGGCGCTTTTTGGAGCCGCCAAGGGCAAGACGGATTGTTAGCATGTGAACATCGTTCCTGTAGTCGGTGCTGCAAATCTAAATGCACAGCGGGCATAGGTGCCCGAAAGGCCGCATATTCTAAGGAATATCCGGACTTTTGCAAATGTCTTTTTCCGGCGCCTGGCGCCATGCGATCAAGATTTGCCATAGAGCCGTCATGAAAAACGGCAGGTCAGCTCCCGCATAGCGCGGGTTTGCTGGAGATCCCCGCATCCGTGCGGGGCGACGCCGGCATGACAGCCGGCGCAGATTCTTTACATTTTCGGCATGCCGCCGCCGGGCAACATACCGCCCATGCCGCGCATCATCTTGGCCATCCCGCCCTTGGCGGAGAATTTCTTCATCATCTTCTGCATCTGCTTGTGTTGCTTGATCAAGCGACCGATGTCCTGCACCTGGGTGCCGGAACCCATGGCGATGCGGCGCTTGCGCGAACCGCTGATCAGCTCAGGGTCGCGGCGCTCGGCCGGGGTCATGGAGTTGATGATGGCTTCCATCTGCTTGAACTGCTTTTCAGCCGCGCCCTGGGCATTGCCCATCTGCGCCAGGTTCACGCCACCGATGTTCGGCAGTTTGTCCATGAGGCCGCCAAGGCCGCCCATGTTCTTCATTTGTTGCAGCTGGTCGCGGAAGTCTTCGAGGTCGAAGCCCTTGCCCTTCTTCAGCTTCTTGGCCAGTTTGTCGGCCTTGTCCTTGTCGAGGGTCTGCTCGGCCTGCTCGATCAGGCTGAGCACGTCGCCCATGCCGAGGATGCGCGAGGCGATACGCTCGGGGTGGAACGGCTCGAGCGCTTCGCTCTTCTCGCCCATGCCGATGAACTTGATCGGCTTGCCAGTGATGGCGCGTACCGACAGCGCGGCACCGCCACGGGCGTCACCGTCGACCTTGGTCAGGATCACGCCGGTCAGCGGCAGTGCATCACCGAACGCCTTGGCGGTGTTGGCCGCGTCCTGGCCGGTCATGGCATCGACCACGAACAGGGTTTCCACCGGGTTGATCGCGGCATGCAGCGCCTTGATCTCGCCCATCATTTCTTCATCGATGTGCAGGCGACCGGCGGTATCGACGATGACCACGTCGATGAACTTGAGCTTCGCTTCCTTAATAGCCGCCTGGGCGATGTCCACCGGCTTCTGGCTCAGGTCGGACGGGAAAAACGTCACACCGATGTCGTTGGCCAGGGTTTCCAGCTGCTTGATCGCCGCCGGACGGTAGATATCCGCCGACACCACCATCACCGACTTCTTCTTGCGCTCCTTAAGGAAGCGCGCCAGCTTGCCGGCTGTCGTGGTCTTGCCCGCGCCCTGCAGACCGGCCATCAGCACCACCGCTGGCGGTACGGCGGCGAGGTTCAGGTCTTCGTTGGCGGCGCCCATCAGGCTTTCGAGCTCGGCCTGGACGATCTTCACGAACGCCTGGCCCGGCGTCAGGCTGCGCGACACTTCGGTGCCGACGGCGCGTTCCTTGACCGAATTGACGAAATCCTTGACCACCGGCAGGGCGACGTCGGCTTCGAGCAACGCCATGCGCACTTCGCGCAGGGTGTCTTTGATGTTGTCCTCGGTCAGTTTCGCCTTGCCGGTGACATGGCGCAGCGTCTGCGAGAGACGGTCGGTTAGGTTTTCAAACATGCGCGATCCTTTCAGGCCCAGATGAGACCGGGATAATGGCGGCCCAGACCGTGAAAAATGTGCTCGGCGAGCCTGCGGCGTGGGCAGGTCGCGGATTATAGCGAAGAAGCGTGCGGCGTACACCTGCTGTGGTCTTTCGTGTGGAGGGGGTTCTATGCCAAACTCAGCGCCTTTCGGGCTTGCCTAACAGGATTTATGCTCCCCTTGTCACCCAGCTTGCTTGCCACCCTCGCCGCCGCTTGCCTTTATGCCGCTGCGACCCTCTATCAAGGCACCCGCCTGGCCACTGGTGCCAAGGCGAACAAACGCCTGCTGGTCACGCTTGGCGTGCTGGCGGTGCTCGGCCACGCGGCCAGCCTTTATACCCACCTGATGACACCCATCGGCCTGGGCCTGGACTTTTTCAACGCCGCCAGCCTGATCGCCGTCGCCGTGATCGCCCTGACGCTGCTGGCCTGCTCGCGCATTCCCGTGGAAAACCTGCTGGTGCTGCTGTTCCCGCTGGGGCTGGCCACGGTGCTGCTGGCGCAGTTCGCGCCGTCGGGCACCGTGCAGATCATCGACGAAGAACCGGGCATCCTCGCCCACATCCTGCTGTCGATCCTCGCCTATGGCCTGTTCACCATCGCCGTGTTCCAGGCCCTGTTGCTGCTGGTGCAGGACCACCAGCTCAAGAACAAGCACCCCTCCGGGCTGATCCGCAACTTCCCGCCGCTGCAAACCATGGAAAGCCTGTTGTTCGGTTTCCTCTGGGCCGGCTGGAGCCTGCTGTCGCTGTCATTGATCTCCGGCTGGTTGTTCGTCGAGAACCTGTTCGCCCAGCACCTGGTGCACAAGACCTTGCTGGCCTGCCTGGCGTGGGTGGTCTTCAGCGTGCTGCTGTGGGGCCGCAACCGCCTCGGCTGGCGTGGGCACAAAGCGATTCGCTGGACCCTGGCCGGTTTCTGCCTGCTGATGCTGGCGTACTTCGGCAGCAAGCTGGTCCGTGAATACATCCTGCATATCTGACGGACGGCCCTGATGGATACGTTGCCCGTAGCGCCGTTGTTCGCCGTGCTGGTGGTGCTGATCCTCTGGTCGGCCCTGTTCACGGCCATCGAAGCCGCCCAGCAACACCTGCTGGCCCAGCGCACGGCTTCGCGTGCCAGTGACAAACCACTGGCGACACTGACCTTCCCGCTGCCCAGCCTGATCCTGTGCAATACCCTCTGTCGCGCCCTGGCCGTGGTCATCGGCACCTTGCTGGCGATTTTTACCTGGCTGGAAAACGGCCCCTGGGTCGCCTGGCTCGGCACCAGCGCCGCGCTGCTGGTGTTCGCCGACTACCTGCCGCGCACCTTGGCCAGCCGCCAGCCCGACGCGGTGCTGGCACTGGGTAACACCTTGCTGGGCATACCGTTGAAGATCCTCTACCCCTTTGCCTGGCTGTTGAATGGCGCCAGCCGGTTGTTGCTGCGTCCATTTGCCCGCAAGCCCGGGATGGTGCAGCAGAGCGACGACGAAATGCCCGTCCCACCGCGCAGCGAGCAGGAATCAGAGCAGGGCAATGGCCGGCTGCATCCGATTTCCGGCATCCACGCCCTGGACAACATCACCGTCAACGATATCCTCGTGCCCCGCAGCGAAGTCGATGGGATCAACCTCGACGACCCCATCGGCGAGATCATCGAACAGTTGCGCCTGAACCGACGGACGCGCCTGCCGGTGTTCCACAGCGATATCAACCAGGTCGAAGCAGTGCTCAACACCCGCCAGATCCGTCACTTGCTGGCGGACGCGAGCCTGACCAAGGAAGCGCTGCTGACGGCTTCCCATGAACCCTACTTCGTGCCCGAAAGCACACCCCTGCAGCTGCAACTGCTGAATTTCCACAAGCAGCAGCGGCGCCTGGGCATGGTGGTGGACGAATACGGTGAAGTACTGGGCATCGTCACCCTGGAAGACATCCTCGAAGAAATCGTCGGCGAATTCGAGAGCCAGCACAGCCTCGACAACCCCCACGTCCATCCCCAGCCCGATGGCCGCCTGATGATCGATGGCGCGGCGTCGATCCGCGAATTGAACAGGACCCTGGGTTGGCATCTGCCTTGCGACGGTCCCAAGACCCTCAACGGGCTGGTGACCGAAGCCCTGGAAACCATCCCCGAAAGCCCGGTCTGCCTGAAAATCGGGCGTTATCGGCTGGAAATCATCGAGACCGTGGACAACCGCGTCAGCCAGGTGCTGGCGTGGCATAACAGTTCGGTGCCTGCCACCTCTTAGTTCCCAACAGTCCCAAAGTGAAACACAGTTGTGGCGAGGGGATTTATCCCCGTTGGGTCGCGCAGCGGCCCCAAACTGTTAGTCAGCTGCCTCAGATTTGGCGCAACGTCTTTTTGGGACTGCTTCGCAGTCCAACGGGGATAAATCCCCTCGCCACAAAAGCTCGTTTCGGCGTCAACAGGTATTGTTGATTCATTAGCCCCCTTCCTATACTCAACCCGCTTACCCAGCCCGCCCGAACCCCGTGCCTACCCTGCATCCGAACGGTTCCGGCCAGACCATCGACAAAATCCGCAACAGCCCTGGGACTGTTCCTACCCGAAACAGCGACGGGATACCCGCCCACATCCCTGGGTGTTCGACCATAATAATTCGCTCCAACGGAGCACATGACTGTCAGGGATAACCGCATGACGACCGCTACCTGCAACGAGGCTGTGCCTGCCCAGCCGACCAACTCGGCCACTCGCGTGGCGACCGCGAGCTTCATCGGCACTGCCATCGAGTTCTACGACTTCTACGTCTATGCCACGGCGGCGGCCCTGGTGATCGGGCCGGTGTTCTTCCCACAAACCTCAGGCACGGCACAAATGCTGTCGTCCTTCCTGACGTTCGGCATCGCCTTCCTCGCCCGTCCGCTGGGCTCTGCGCTGTTCGGCCATTTCGGCGACCGGATCGGCCGCAAGTCGACGCTGGTGGCCTCCCTGCTGCTGATGGGCGTGTGCACCACGCTCATTGGCGTGCTGCCCGGCTACGCCAGCATTGGTGCCTGGGCGCCGATCCTGCTGTGCCTGCTGCGATTCGGCCAGGGCCTGGGGCTTGGGGGTGAATGGGGCGGAGCGGCGCTGCTGGCCACCGAGAACGCGCCCAAGGGCAAGCGCGCCTGGTTCGGCATGTTCCCCCAACTGGGGCCCTCCATCGGCTTCCTGGCGGCCAACGGCCTGTTCCTGACCCTGGCCATGAGCCTGGACGACGAGCAGTTCCGCGCCTGGGGCTGGCGGATTCCGTTCCTGCTCAGTGCGGTGCTGGTGATCGTCGGCCTCTATGTGCGGCTCAAGCTCCATGAAACCCCGGTGTTCGCCAATGCCATGGCCCGCCAGGAGCGGGTCAAGGTGCCATTGGTCGAGCTGTTCAGCCAATACTGGGCGCCGACCTTGCTGGGCGCCGCAGCGATGGTGGTGTGTTACGCGCTGTTCTACATCTCGACGGTGTTTTCCCTGAGCTACGGCGTGTCAACCCTCGGCTACAGCCGCGAGACATTCCTGGGCCTGCTGTGCTTTGCCGTACTGTTCATGGCCGCCGCTACGCCGTTGTCCGCCTGGGCCAGCGACCGCTACGGCCGCAAACCGATCTTGATCATCGGTGGCCTGCTGGCGATTGCCTCGGGTTTCCTCATGGAACCGTTGCTGACCCACGGCTCGACCGGCGGCGTGGCGCTGTTCCTGTGCATCGAGCTGTTCCTGATGGGGGTGACCTTTGCCCCCATGGGCGCCTTGCTGCCGGAACTGTTTCCGACCCACGTGCGCTATACAGGCGCCTCGGCGGCCTACAACCTGGGCGGTATCGTCGGCGCCTCGGCCGCACCGTTCTTCGCCCAGAAACTGGTGGCGATGGGCGGCTTGAGCTATGTCGGAGGCTATGTTTCAGCGGCTGCGCTGCTTAGCGTCATCGCCGTGCTGTGCCTGAAGGAAACGCGCCACAACGACTTGAACCGGGTCGCCTAGGACGGGCCCGTGGCGAGGCTCCGCGCCTCGCCACGCAAACCTGTCGCCAGCCTGAACGGCCACCAATGAAATAACCATTAACAATCGCCCACCATTGAAACCACCCCCCACCTGCCCCATCTAAGACCCATACCCCATTGCGCAGGTGCCCCATGAGCGACCAGCACTCTACCGAAGCCACTAACGACTACGCTGATTCCGAACACATCGAACACACTTCCTCCGGCACCGGCCTGGCGCTACCCGGCCAGAACCTGCCGGACAAGGTCTACATCATCCCCATCCACAATCGCCCCTTCTTCCCGGCCCAGGTGTTGCCGGTCATCGTCAACGAAGAACCGTGGGCCGAGACCCTGGAACTGGTGGCCAAGTCCGATCACCACTCCCTGGCGCTGTTCTTCATGGACACGCCCCAGGAGGACCCGCGCCATTTCGATACCTCGAAACTGCCGTTGTACGGCACGCTGGTGAAGGTCCATCACGCCAGCCGGGAAGGCGGCAAGCTGCAGTTCGTCGCCCAGGGCCTGACCCGCGTGCGCATCCGCACCTGGCTCAAGCACCATCGCCCACCGTACCTGGTGGAAGTCGAATACCCGCACCAGCCGAGCGAGCCAACCGACGAGGTCAAGGCCTACGGCATGGCGCTGATCAACGCGATCAAGGAACTGCTGCCACTCAATCCGCTGTACAGCGAAGAGCTGAAGAACTACCTCAACCGCTTCAGCCCCAACGACCCTTCGCCGCTGACCGACTTCGCCGCCGCGCTCACCTCCGCCACCGGCAATGAGCTGCAGGAAGTGCTCGACTGCGTGCCCATGCTCAAGCGCATGGAAAAAGTGCTGCCGATGCTGCGCAAGGAAGTCGAAGTGGCGCGGTTGCAGAAAGAGATTTCCGCCGAGGTCAACAACAAGATCGGCGAACACCAGCGCCAGTTCTTCCTCAAGGAGCAACTCAAGGTCATCCAGCAGGAACTGGGGCTGACCAAGGACGACCGTAGCGCCGACATCGAACAATTCGAGCAGCGGCTGGAAGGCAAAGTGCTGTCGGCCCAGGCGCAGAAGCGTATCGAAGAGGAGATGAACAAACTTTCCATCCTGGAAACCGGCTCGCCGGAATACGCCGTCACCCGCAATTACCTGGATTGGGCGACCTCGGTGCCGTGGGGCGTGTATGGCCAGGACAAACTCGACCTCAAGCATGCGCGCAAGGTGCTCGACCAGCACCACGCCGGCCTGGACGACATCAAGGACCGCATCCTCGAATTCCTCGCCGTCGGCGCCTACAAAGGCGAGATCAACGGTTCCATCGTGCTGCTGGTGGGCCCGCCGGGCGTGGGCAAGACCAGCGTCGGCAAGTCCATCGCCGAATCCCTGGGCCGGCCGTTCTACCGCTTCAGCGTCGGCGGCATGCGCGATGAAGCCGAGATCAAGGGCCATCGACGCACCTACATCGGTGCCCAGCCGGGCAAGCTGGTGCAGGCGCTCAAGGATGTCGAAGTGATGAACCCGGTGATCATGCTCGACGAAATCGACAAGATGGGCCAGAGCTACCAGGGCGACCCGGCCTCGGCCTTGCTGGAGACCCTCGATCCGGAACAGAACGTCGAATTCCTCGACCACTATCTGGACCTGCGCCTGGATCTGTCGAAAGTGCTCTTCGTGTGCACCGCCAACACCCTGGACTCGATTCCCGGCCCGCTGCTGGACCGGATGGAAGTGATCCGCCTGTCGGGCTACATCACCGAAGAAAAAGTCGCCATCGCCAAGCGCCACCTGTGGCCCAAGCAATTGGCCAAGGCGGGTGTGTCCAAGGGCAGCCTGAGCATCAACGACAGCGCCCTCAAGGCCCTGATCGACGGTTACGCCCGTGAGGCCGGGGTGCGACAGCTGGAGAAACAGCTGGGCAAACTGGTGCGCAAGGCGGTGATGAAGCTGATCGACGACCCGAAAGCGGTGATCAAGCTCGGGCCGAAGGACCTCGAGGCCTCCCTGGGCAAACCGGTGTTCCGCAACGAGCAGGTGTTGTCCGGCATCGGCGTGATTACCGGTCTGGCCTGGACCAGCATGGGCGGGGCGACCTTGCCGATCGAGGCGACGCGCATCCACACCCTCAATCGCGGCTTCAAGCTGACCGGGCAACTGGGAGAGGTGATGAAGGAGTCGGCGGAGATCGCCCACAGCTACGTCAGTTCGCACCTGAAGCAATTCGGCGGCGATCCGAAGTTCTTCGACGAGGCCTTCGTTCACCTGCACGTACCGGAAGGCGCCACGCCCAAAGACGGCCCGAGCGCCGGCGTGACCATGGCCAGTGCCTTGCTGTCCCTGGCCCGCAACCAGCCGCCGAAAAAAGGCGTGGCCATGACCGGCGAACTGACCCTCACCGGACACGTCCTGCCGATTGGCGGCGTACGCGAGAAGGTCATCGCGGCGCGCCGGCAGAAAATCAACGAACTGATCCTGCCAGAAGCCAACCGGGGCAACTTCGAAGAATTGCCGGACTACCTCAAGGAAGGTGTGACGGTGCACTTTGCCAAGCGGTTTGCGGATGTGGCGAAGGTGTTGTTCTGAGCATCTTGTAGCGCCTGCACGGGCCTCATCGCGAGCAAGCTCGCTCCCACAGGGTTTGGTGTGGATCACAAATGCTGTGAACACCACAAATCCACTGTGGGAGCGAGCTTGCTCGCGATGGCGCCATCAGCAACAACATATCCCCACCCGACACATCCAGTAGCATCTTCGGTTATGCTCGCCGTTCGTCGTGAATGCCGGAGCCGTTGCCCTTATGTCCCTCACTCGCCTGCTCGTCCCCCTCAGCCTCGCCCTGCTGAGCGCCTGCGCCACGCAAACCAGCAACAACGTGACCGTGGAAAAACTGAGCCAGTGCCCCGTAAGGCTCAATAACGGACAGAACCTGATCCTGAGCCTGCCCAGCAACCCCAGCACCGGTTATCGCTGGGCGATCCAGGATTCGGCGGGCGGCGTGTTGAAGGGCTTGGGGCCGGAGGTTTATCGCAACCCGGAAGACGCCGGCATCGTTGGCGCCGCGGGTGTCTCGACCTGGCGCTTCCAGGCGTTCAGCGCCGGCACCGGGCGCTTGCGCCTGACTTATCAGCAGCCTTGGGCACCGGAAGTGCCGCCCGTGGAAACCTTTGACTGCGCTATCGCGGTGAACTGACTGTGGGTTGGCTGATCCTCGCACTGATGGGTGCGGCCACCTACCTGTACGGCCTGGCCATGCATGCCACGCTGCTGTGCCTGCTGGTCAAACCCATGCCGGTGCTGGCCCTGCTCGGCTGGCTGCACGACGCCCCGCCCAGCGAATATCGGCGCTGGATCAGCCTCGGGCTGATTTTTTCGCTGGTGGGCGATGTGTTGCTGGCCTGGCCGGGGGACCTGTTCGTGTTCGGCCTTGGTGCGTTTCTGCTGGCGCACCTGGCTTACCTGAAAGCCTACCTCAGCGATTGCCGCCGCCCGGCGCTGCTGCCCTTGGCCCTGGCCTTGGGCATCGGCGCGGTGCTCCTGGCAATCCTGGTGTCGAGCGGTCTCGGGCCATTGCTGGGGCCGGTGGTGCTCTATGGCCTGGTCATCAGCGCCATGCTCTGGCGAGCGTTGGCACGACTGGGTACCGACGTGCCCAAGCGTTCGGCGTGGTTGGCCGCCGCCGGGGCGCTGGCGTTTGTGTTTTCCGACAGCCTCATCGGCATCAACCGGTTCGTGCAACCCTTCCATGCCGCGCCTTACCTGATCATCGTCAGTTATTGGCTGGGCCAATGGGGCATTACAGCGTCGGCGTTCGCCCGAAAGCCACACTGAGCCAAATAATGTGGGAGCGAGCTTGCTTGCGATAGCGGTCTGTCAGTCAACATTATGGCCGGCTGAACCAGCGCCATCGCGAGCAAGCTCGCTCCCACTGTTTTTTTGGTTAAAATGCCGGCCTTTTCACCACCCATGCCGCTGGAACCGCCGTGAGCAAAGACCCCGATCGCCTATTCGCCCAACCCCTGGCACAAGTGCCGGACTTCGCCTTCAACGAGGACGTGGTGCGGGTGTTTCCGGACATGATCAAGCGTTCGGTGCCGGGTTACCCGACCATCGTCGAAAACCTCGGCGTGCTCGCCGCGCAATTCGCCCAGCCGGGCAGCGTGCTCTATGACCTCGGCTCGTCCCTGGGCGCGGTGACCCAGGCCCTGCGCCGCCATGTGCGCACCGACGGTTGCCGGGTGATCGCGGTGGATAACTCGGCGGCCATGGTCGAGCGCTGCCGTGAATACCTCAACGGCCAGGACTCGATGTTCCAGGAGCTGCTGCCGGTGGAAGTGATCGAAGGCGACATTCTCGCCCTGACATTCCAGCCAGCCTCGGTGGTGGCACTGAATTTCACCCTGCAATTCATCGCGCCGGACCAGCGCACCGCCCTGTTGAGCCGCATCCGCCAGTCCCTGCTGCCGGGTGGGGCCCTGATCCTGTCGGAAAAATTGCGTTTCAACGATGCAGAGGAACACGCCCTGCTCACCGACCTGCACGTGGCGTTCAAACGCGCCAACGGCTACAGCGAGCTGGAAATTGCCCAGAAACGCAGCGCCATCGAAAACGTCATGAAGCCCGACAGCCTCGAAGAGCACCGCGAACGCCTGCTGGCGGCCGGGTTCTCGAAAGTCGTGCCGTGGTTCCAGTGTCTTAACTTCGCCTCGTTGATTGCCCTACCATGATTGATCTGTCCCCCCTCGCCCGCCATCTGGCCGGCACGCCCCTGGCCGATTGGGCCGCGACGCTGCAGGCGCAACTCGACAGCAAAATGGAGAAGGGCCATGGCGATCTGGAACGCTGGCAAAGCGCCCTCGATGCCTTGCCGGTGCTGCAGCCGAGCGAGATCGACCTGCTGAACGGCCTGACCCTCGATACCGACTGTTCCGACGAAACCCGTGCACAGATGCGTACGGCACTGATGGGCCTGTCGCCGTGGCGCAAAGGGCCGTTCAACCTGTTCGGCGTGCACGTGGACACCGAGTGGCGCTCGGACTGGAAGTGGTCGCGGGTGGCGCCGCACCTGGACCTCAAGGGCAAGCGCATCCTCGATGTGGGCTGTGGCAATGGTTACTACATGTGGCGGATGCTCGGCGCCGGGGCGGACACGGTGATCGGCGTCGACCCCAACTGGCTGTTCTTCTGCCAGTTCCAGGCGGTACAGCGCTACCTGTCGCAGCCCAACGCCTGGCATTTGCCGTTCCCCTTCGAGGCCCTGCCAGCGGAACTGGAAGGCTTTGACACGGTGTTTTCCATGGGCGTGTTCTACCATCGCCGCTCGCCGATCGAACATTTGCTCGCCTTGAAGGATTGCCTGGTCAAGGGCGGCGAGCTGGTCTTGGAAACCCTGGTGATCGAGGGTGATGAGCACCAAGTGCTGGTGCCCGAGGACCGCTACGCGCAGATGCGCAACGTGTGGTTCCTGCCGTCGGTCCCGGCCCTGGAACGCTGGCTGCGCCGCGCTGGGTTCAGCGACGTGCGCTGCGTGGACGTGAGCCTGACGACCGTGGAAGAACAGCGCAGCACCGAGTGGATGAAGTATCAGTCATTGAGTGATTTCCTCGACCCCGCCGACCACAGCAAAACCATCGAAGGGCTGCCGGCGCCGATGCGGGCGGTGATTGTGGCGCGTAAATAAATACTCCAGACACCACTCCCCCTGTGGGAGCGAGCTTGCTCGCGATGACGGCCGGGCATTCAACAGCCATGTTGCCTGACAGACCGCTATCGCGAGCAAGCTCGCTCCTACAGGGGTTCAGTCTGAAGACTTGGCTCTTCGGGCCTTGAAGAACTCACTCAACACCGTACTGCACTCCTCGGCCAACACCCCGCCCTCGAACATCACCCGATGGTTCAGGAAACCCTGGCTGAAAAACTGCCCCTGGCTCTGCACGATGCCAGCCTTGGGCTCCAGGGCGCCGTAGACGACCCGGGCGATGCGCGAGTGGACGATGAGGCCGGCGCACATGCTGCACGGTTCCAACGTCACATAGAGGGTGCTGCCGGGCAGGCGATAGTTGCTCACCGCCTGGGCCGCGGCGCGGATGGCGACCATTTCCGCGTGGGCACTGGGGTCGTGGCCGCTGATCGGGCAGTTGAAGCCACGCCCGATGATCTCGCCGTCCTGCACCAGCACCGCGCCCACCGGCACTTCCCCCAGGGCGGCACCTTGGGCGGCGAGGGCCAGAGCTTCGCGCATGAAGTCCTGGTCGCGGCTGCGGTCGATGATTTTGGCGGGACGAATCTGACGCATCACGCCACCTCGATGGCGGCCATCAGGCCGGTTTCCATGTGGTCGATCACATGGCAGTGGAACATCCACACCCCTGGATTATCCGCCACCAGTGCCACCTGCGCCCGTTCGTTCTTGCCCAGCAAGTAAGTGTCAGTGAAATACGGCACGACCTTGTGCCGGTTCGACGCGATCACCTTGAAGCTCATGCCATGCAAGTGGATCGGGTGCTGGTACTGAGTCATGTTCTTCAGTTCGAAAATGTAGCTCTGCCCTTTCTTCAGGGTGGCGATCGGCCGGTCGGCGCAGGTCTTGTCGGTGATGTCCCAGGCCTTGCCGTTGATCTGCCACAGGCTTGGCGGCTTGCCATTGTCGACATTGACCGACACCGAACCGACCCATTCGAAATTGAAGTTGAGTTTCTCGGCATTGGCCAGGTCCGGTTCGGACACCGGGTTGGCTGGCAATGCCGGCGGCCACTGGGTCGGTGCGTCACTGTTGGGCACCGAACGCAAGGTGCCCAGGCGCACCGGGCCATTGCGCAACGACAATTCTTCGCCCGCCGGCGGCGCCTTGATCGCCAGGCAAATGCGCATGCCCGGGCCCAGCCAGTATTCCTTGCCCAGCGGGCGCGGTTCGATGGGGTTGCCGTCCAACGCATAGATCTGCGCTTCAACGCCTGGGATGTTGATACGGTAAGTCAGGGTGTTGTCGAGGTTGAGCAAACGCACCCGGGTAATCTGCCCGGCCGGCAGGTCAATCACCGCCTGCGGCACGCCGTTGATGGTCGCCAGCCGCCCGGCCGTGCCGCCACGGGCCGCTTCACGGGGAATGCTGAACGCGACGAACTCGCCCTGCTCATCCACATGCCAGCTCTTGAGGCTCAGGGTCTGTTCGTACTTGAAGCCGGTGGGCTCACGCTCTTCGATGATCAACGGTCCCACCAGCCCACGGCCGAGCTCTTCGCTGCTGTTGACGTGGGGGTGATACCAGTAACTGCCGGCGTCCGGCACGCGGAATTTGTAGTCGAAATATTCGCCCGGCAACACCGGCAACTGCGAGACATACGGCACGCCGTCCATCTCCAGCGGCAAACGGATTCCGTGCCAATGGATGGTGGTGGCGACCGGCAGGTGATTGATGAAACGCACCCGCAACCACTCGCCCTGGCGCACCCGCAGCTCGGTGCCCGGCGCCGAGGGGCCGAACGCCCAGGCCTGGGTCTTGTGCCCCGCCACCAACTCGACGTCCAAGGGCGCGGCGATCAATTCATAGTCGTGACCGGCTTCAGCGTCGGCCCGCTTGCCCAGCCAATACCGCGACGCGCCGCCTGCACCCACACCAACGACAACAAGACCGGCCAGGCCACCGAGTATTTGGCGACGGGTAAAGGACATGAACGCAACCACCTATTGAATCCGTGCAAACCGTTGGGCCCGCAAAAGGCGAATACGATACACCCGCAGATGAGAAACAGTAAGGCCAGCGAAAATGAAAAAAACAAAATGAAAAATGCCCTGGGGAAGTTATCCACAGGGCATTTCGTGCACTCTGGATCAGTCTATTCGCTGATTACGTATTGCTGCGCCGCGGCGTGAAGAAGGCCAACGCCGCTGCAACGATGAACAACGCGGGCACGTCGCCCACCAGATGGCCGATGTGGCTTGTCCCATCCACCTCGACGCCGAAGGACTGCACGGCCATGATCGCGCCGTGCACGACGCTCGACCAAACGGTGAACCAGATCAGGCTCAAATGTTTCATCGGATCGCGCGACGCCATCAGCAGGAACACGCCGAGGGTCGCGTAGATGCCGACGATCATCAGCGGATACTGGGAATGGCCGCTGTGCCACGCCCAGCCGGACGGCCACAGGATCATCAGCGGCCAGATCGCGAATATGGCGATCAGACCGACTACGATCAAAACGATGCGCAAGGCGGCGAGCCGTTGGGTGTCGTTCATGGCGGGCTCCTTATTGCGGCGGATTGCCGTAACTGGATGCCCGTGAGTATAGAACGCTCCCCGGCGTATACCCCGTCAACCGATACCGTCAGTCGTCTTGACGGTTCAGGCCGGCATGCCCGTAATCAGATGCACCACACCGTGCTCCAGTGTCATCACCCCTGCCACCCCGGCCGCGCTCAACCCCGGCCGGTCGATCCGTGCCACGTCCCGCAACTCCACCCGCAGCCGCGTCAGCGCTACGGGTTGATGGTGCTTGAGGTTATCCGCGCCACCCAGCGCGGCGACGATGGCCGGTGACAGCTCATCAACCGCTGTCGCTGGCCTGGACTCTTCCGGTACCAGGTCCGGGGTCAGGGCTTTCCAGAATGCCTGTTGCAATTTGTCGAACATGTTCAATGCTCCATGGCCAGGGTGGCCGGACTGGCCGTGGGTGAATGAATACGCAAGAGATCGCGCACTTGCTCGGCGCTTTCCTGGGCCAAGGCCTGTTGGGCCAGCGTGCGGCATTCGCTCAGATCCCATTCACGCACACAGGCCTTGATGGCCGGAATCAGCGGCACGCTGACCGATAGCTCATCCACGCCAAGCCCCAGCAACACCGGTACCGCCAAGGTTTCCGATGCCAGCGCGCCACACACTCCGACCCATTTGCCGTGGGCGTGAGCGGCCTCGACCGTCCGGGCGATCAGGCGCAGCACCGACGGATGCAGGCCATCGGCCTGGCTGGCCAAGCGCGGGTGGTCGCGGTCCATGGCCAAGGTGTACTGGGTCAAGTCGTTGGTCCCGATGGAGAAGAAATCCACTTCGGGAGCAAACAGGTCGGCCATCAGCGCCGCCGCCGGCACTTCGATCATGATGCCCAGCTTCGGCGCTTGCGGCAGGCCCAAGTTGCGCACCTCTTCGTCCAACATCTGCCGCGCCAGCCGCAACTCCGACAGCTGCGTGACCATTGGCAGCATGATGTGCAGCCGCGTCAGCCCCGAACAGGCGAGAATTGCCCGGAACTGTTCGCGCAATAACTGAGGTCGCTCCAGGCACAGGCGAATACCACGCATGCCCAGGAACGGATTGGCCTCGTGGGCCATCGGCACATAGGCCAGCGGCTTGTCCCCGCCCACGTCCAGGGTACGCACCACCAGATTACGCTCAGCCCCCAGGGCCCGGGCGACAGCGCCATACAGGAGCGCTTGCTCGTCGTGTCCCGGTGGGTGGGCGCGATCCAGGTAAAGCAGTTCGGAGCGCAACAGCCCCACCCCTTCGCCCCCCAGGGTCATGGCCTGCTCCACGTCCCGGAGCGACCCTACATTGGCACTCACCTCGACTCGGTGGCCATCAAGGGTACGGGCCGCCAGGGCCGATTGCTCGAGGTCGCGCCGCTGCCGTCGCAACTGTCGGTCACGGGAGGCCTGGAGTTGCTCAATCCGGGCCGCGTCTGGATTCAAATGCAGTTCTCCGCTGTCGGCATCCAGCAACACCGGGGTGCCGTTGGCGAGGGTCAATACCTGCTCAGGCACGCCACACAACGACGGCAGGCCCAGCGCACGGGCCAGGATCGCCACATGGCTGGTAGCACCGCCACCCACCGTGACGAAACCGGCGATTCGCGAGGTGTCCAGGTTGGCGGTCTGGGACGGCGTCAACTGCGCGGTCACCAGGATCGACTGCTCGGGCAGATCCCAGGCGTGGTCCCGTACGCCGAGAATCAGCTTAAGGACCCGATGCCCGACATCGGACAGATCCATCGCGCGCTCGGCCAGCAGGGTACTGCCCGACTGCTGGAACTGCGTGGCGGTCGCCTCGGTCGCGGTTTTCCAGGCAAAGGCCGCACTCTTGCCTTCGACGATCAAAGCCCGAGCCTGCTCCAGCAAGGTGGGGTCTTCCAGCAGCTCCTGATGAGCGCCAAAAATCTGCGCCTGGACGCTGCCCGCGCCCTCGTTCTGCAGCGCCTTCAATGCCTGGTTCGCCTGGTTCAACGCCTGGTCCAGGAGGGCCTGCTCGGTCTCGATTCCCGCGCCTGGCTCTTGCACTTCCAACGCCTGGGTCGCGATCTGCACCACCACACCCGACACCGAGCCCGGCGAGGCACACACGCCTTGCCAGCGCTCAGGCGTGGGCGATTCGACGCACATGGGCACTTCTGGCGTCGGCTGCGCCTGGACGGATTCACCGCAGCCCGCCAACAATAGTTGCGTCAGTGCCTCGAGCGCCTGTTCGGCCTGTGGACCGGCGGCACTGAGCTGCAGACTGTCGCCCTTGACCGTCTGCAACGCCATGATCGCCACCAGGGATTTGGCATTGGCGCTAGCCTGCTGCTTGTGCAGGCAGATGTTCGCATCAAAGCCTTTGGCCGCCTGGGCGAACACCGCAGCGGGACGCGCATGCAGACCGCTGTCATTAGGCAGGATCAGCGGCTTGGAAAACCGCACCGAGCCCTGTTGCGTCTGCGCGTCCTGCCCTTGCGTCCCTTGACTCACCTGCAGCAACGGCTGACCACTGTCCACCCAGGACGCCTGGGCCGGTATCAGGCTGAAGTCTTCGCCAGTGACCACCAGCATCAACGTCAATAGACTGCGCGCGTGCAAGGCGATGTAGTCGGCATCGAAATCGATCAGCGGTTGCCCGACCTCGACTCGTTGACCTATTTCTACTCGGGAAGTAAAGCCCTTGCCCGCCAGGTTCACCGTGTCCAAGCCGATGTGCATCAACACCTGAACACCGTTGTCACTGGTGACACTCACTGCATGGGCGCTGTCCTGGAGCGTGCCGACAACACCGGAGAGCGGCGCACAAAGGGTCTGCGAAGTCGGATCGATACAGATTCCATCCCCCACGACACGGTTGGAAAAGACCGGATCAGGCACGTTGTCCAAGGGCATCAAGACCCCGGACAACGGTGCGAGCAATTGCAAAGGTTGCGTTGTGTTCATGACTTCACCTGCTGCTGTCTGTTCTTTTGGCATCGCGGGCAGAGCGCATCCACCGACCCGCGTCACACGGGTCATTTCCACCAGTACTCAACCTGCACGCCCACGTTGGAACCATGCCGCGTGCCGCCAAATGCACCGGTGTCGGACAGCGCCGAACCGGCCGCCAGTTCATTGGCTGCGCGCTGGGCCGCCGCGTTCCAGCTGGCGTAGGTGTAATACAGTCGTATTTCCGGGCGGGCCCAGAATTCCGGGCCCTTGGGCGACCAAGTAGGGGCAAAGGTGAATTTGCTCAGCTTGCGTGTTCCATCGCTGGCCTGCACTTGGTCATGGCCCAGTTCCGCCACCAACTTGAACTGATCGGTGATGGCGTAGGCCGGCCGAACCCCCAACGACAGCCAGTCCTGATCGGCGCCATCAGGGCGAATGTCCTTCTGGTACACCGCCTGCACTTGCCCGCCGAAACGCGGCGTGACCTGCCAATCGAAAAACTCCACCAGACGATAGCTCTTGTTGCTGTCGTCCAGTCCGGTATCGCCGGTATAACCCAGTCCGGTGCCGGGCCCCTCACCGTATTGCAAGGCCAGTTTATTCTTGCCACCCAGGAAGTCCTGCTGCACATGCTGGGCGGTCAAGGCCCAGCCGCGATGAGCATCACGACGACTCGCCTGATCGATGAAGCTTACGCCGAACTCCAGCTCGCCACCGGGGTTGGTATCGAAGCCGCCCACGTTGAAATCATGCCGGTTGACTGGGTCTTTCTGGTACAGGTTGTCCTTGCGCGAAAAGGCGTAGCTGTATTTCAGCCCGCCGATCAACACATCCTCGATTCCGGCCCCAGTGGCGCTCTGGTTCCAGTAGTAGAAATCGGAAATATGGATGTCGTTACGCTTGTAGTAACGCCGACCGGCCCATAGCGAGCCTCCGTTCAGGCTGGGCATGTTCGACCACTGGGCATACATCTGCGGCATCCGCGCCGCGCCGTTTTCGCCCTGGAACGTCGGCGTGCGGTCGTAGCGGTTGTACAGCGACGCCATGCCATCCACGCTCAGTACCGAACCGTCGTCGAGGGTGAAAAGATCCTGGCGCAGCTCCAGTTCGCCATATTGTTCGCACTCGTTGCCCAATCGGTATTTGCTTTGTGCCCCGGGCAACTGGAAACAGGATTGGGAGCGGCCATTGGTGGCGCTGCCGACGCCACTGCGCAGGTAGCCGGAGAACTCCAGGGCCTGGGCCGGGAATGGCAACGCCAAGCAGATACAAGACACCGCAAGTCCACGATTTATTGTTATTTTCATATGCCGCTCCTTCTTTTTTATTGTTTTTTGATGCACTTCAATCGTCCTTCGCCTGCCAACGAATGGGCGATAAAGGGCACACGGTGCGTCGAGCGCAACGTGATCGCTATCAGGCAATGCCTGGGTCAGAAATGACGTTTATTCAGTCGCTCAGGTGCAGCACGAACGACTCGTAGGGGCGTAGAAACAATCGTCGCTCACGGTGTTGGCGGTCGTAGTTGCCGATCACCCAGCGTTGCTTCGTGTCGCCGGAGAGAATCCCTTCGGGCAACTGGACTTCGCAGTCGCCACCGTAAAAGTGGCTGACGACCAGCAGGCGCTCGCCCTGGCCTTCGCGCAGGTACGCCCACACATGGGGATGCTCGGGCAGCAGCAGACGATAGACCCCGTCCTGGATCAGGGCTTCGCTGCGACGTAGGGCAATCAAGCGACGGTAGTAATGCAGTACCGAGGTAGGGTCTTGCAGTTGCTGTTCGACATTGATGAAGGCCGCGTTGGCGGGTACGTCGATCCAGGGTTCGGCACGGCTGAAACCCGCATTCGGCCCGGCAGTCCATTGCATCGGCGTGCGCCCGTTGTCGCGGGACTTTTGCATGATCGGCGCCATGGCCTCGGCTTCAGGCACTCCGGCGTTGCGCTTGAGGCGGTAGATGTTCAGGGTTTCCACATCGCGGTATTGATCGATGTGATCGAAGCCCGGATTGGTCATCCCGAGTTCCTCGCCCTGGTACACGAAAGGCGTGCCTTGGAGAAAGTGCAACGCGGTGGCAAGCATCTTCGCCGAGACCACCCGATACTTTCCGTCTTGCCCGAAACGCGACACCACCCGCGGCTGATCATGGTTACACCAGAACAGTGCGTTCCAGCCGCCACCGGCCTGCATGCCGGTCTGCCAGTCGGACAAAATGCGCTTGAGCTCTAAAAAGTCGAAGTCGGCCCGCACCCACTTTTGCAGGTTCGGGTAATCCACTTTCAAATGATGGAAGTTGAAGGTCATCGACAACTCCCGTGATTCCGGGCACGAGTAACGAACGCAGTGCTCAAGGTTGGTGGACGACATCTCGCCAACGTTGATCAGGTCGAAGCCTTCGAAGACTTCCCGGTGCATGTCCTGCAGATAGCGGTGTACGTTCGGGCCATCGGTATAGAAACGTCGGCCATCGGTGTGATCGTCAGGAAAGTCGGCCGGTTTGGAGATCAGGTTGATCACATCGAGACGGAAGCCCCCCACGCCCTTGTCCCGCCAGAAGCGCATCATCTTGAACACTTCGGCGCGCACTTGCGGGTTGTCCCAATTCAGATCGGCCTGAGTGTGGTCGAACAGGTGCAAGTAATACTGGCCGGTCTGTGCTTCGTACTCCCAGGCAGAACCGCCGAATTTGGATTCCCAACTGTTGGGCTGGTCGCGCCAGATATAGAAATCGCGGTACGGGTTGTCGAGGCTGCTGCGAGCAGCCTGGAACCAGGGATGCTCGATGGACGTGTGGTTGACGACGATATCGAGCATCAGCTTGATGTCGCGCCTGTTGGCTTCGGCGATCAACAACTCGCAATCGGCCATGGTGCCGTAGCTGGGGTCAATGGTGTAGTAATCGCTGATGTCGTAGCCGTTGTCCCGTTGCGGGGAACGCAGGAACGGGGTGAGCCACAGGTAATCGACTCCCAACCAGTGCAGGTAGTCGAGCTTGTCCACGACGCCCAGCAAATCACCGGTGGCCTGGCCGCCGTGGCTGTAGAAACTCTTTGGATAAATCTGGTAGATCACTGAGCGTTGCCAGTCTTGCATGGCGAGATTCCTTCAATCTGTTGGATGCTGGCCCGCAGGTTTCATTGCAGGCAGCCCGGCTACATGGAGGTCAGGCGACGCGATACCCGGGCCGGACGATCTTCATGCTCAACGCGCAGGTCAGGGCAAAGGGCACGCTCATGGCGATGACCATGCCGATCACGAACATGGGTATGGCGTCGGGAATGATCGAAATGAAACCCGGCAAGCCCCCCACGCCAATGGCCGAGGCCTTGATCTTGTTCAACGAGAGGAAAATGCAGCCCAGGGCCGAACCGGCCAAGGCGCAATAAAAGGGGAATTTGTAGCGCAGGTTGACCCCGAACATCGCCGGTTCCGTGATGCCGAAGTAAGCGGAAATCGCCGAGGTGGACGCCATGCTCTTGTCCCGGGCATTACGGGTCATGTAGAACACCGCCAGCGCCGCGCTACCCTGGGCCAGGTTGGACATGACGATCATCGGCCAGATAAAGGTCCCGCCCTGGGTCGAGATCAACTGAAGGTCCACCGCCAGGAACATGTGGTGCATGCCGGTGACTACCAGCGGCGCATAGAGCAGGCCGAAAATCACCCCGCCAATCACCGGCGCCAGGTCGAACAGCGCCACCATGCCTTCGGTGATCAGGATCCCGAGGTGCCGGGTAACCGGCCCGATGATGGCGAGGGCCAGCACCCCGGTGACCACAATGGTGGTGATGGGAATCACCAGCAGCTGGATGGCGTTGGGCACCCTGGCACGCAACCATTTCTCGATCACGCTCATGACATAGGCCGCCAGCAGGATCGGCAGGATCTGCCCCTGGTAGCCGACTTTTTCGATCCGGAACCAGCCGAAGATATCGAAATAGGGCAGGCTCTGGCCGTCCAGCCCCGCCACGGCCTTGCCGTAGTTCCAGGCGTTGAGCAGGTCCGGGTGGACCAACATCAGGCCCAGCACGATGCCGAGGATTTCACTGCCGCCAAAACGCTTGGCCGCCGACCAGCCCACCAGGGCCGGCAGAAAGACGAAGGAGGTGTTGGCCATCAGGTTGATCAGGCTCCAGACACCGTCCAGGTTCGGATACGCGTCGAGCAACGTCTGGCCGGCAATGAACATGCCCTTGGCCCCCAGCAGATTGTTGACGCCCATCAACAGGCCGGCGATCACCAAGGCGGGCAGGATCGGCATGAACACGTCGGAAAGCACCCGTACCAGGCGCTGCATGCCGTTGCCCTTCTGCGCGCCCTGGCGCTTGACATCGGCAATGGTCGCGGCGGCCAGCCCCGTCAGCTCCCGCAGGGCGGCGTAGACCTTTTCCACTTCGCCTGGGCCGATGACTACCTGGAACAGCCCGCCGGTAAAAAACGAGCCCTTGACCAGGTCGATCTGGTTCAGCGTTGCGCTGTTCACCCGGGCGGCGTCCTTGAGGGATAGGCGCAGGCGCGTCACGCAATGGGCTGCTTGCTCGATATTGTCGACGCCACCGAGGCTTTGCAGCAGCTCACTGGCGATTTTGGAGTAGTCGTGGCTCATGCTTTTTTTCTTCCGCGTCATTCTTGTTATTGAGAGTCGACAGCACGTGGAAGGGAAAGTACTCGTCTGTACGAGTTAAATCAACAACTCGTACAGACGAGTTTTGAAATTGTTTATGATGCCCCCCTGAAAAAAGGAAACGTCCTACGCTCCTCTCATCAAATAATGACAGCCGAATGGACAAATCCCCCACTTGGCCCTTAAGGTTCCGCCCCGGTGAACAGCGCGGTACAGAGCCCTCTCCATGAGTAAATACAACCGGATCTACAACGATCTGCTGACCAGCATTACCACTGAACGCCTGGAGCGTGGCGCCCGCTTGCCTTCGGAAACCGAACTGATGGACAGCTACCAGGCCAGTCGAGGCACCGTGCGCAAGGCCATCGAACAGCTTCAGGAACGTGGTTTTGCCCAGAAGATCCACGGCAAGGGCACCTTCGTGCTGTCGACCTCCCCCATCGAATTCCAGCTCGGCGGCATCGTCAGCTTCCAGGAGACGTACCCGCGCCTGGGCGACGACGTCAGCACCGATGTGGTCGAATTCAGCCAGATGCCCCTGGAAGGTGCCCTGCTCGAGCACATCAAGGCACCCGCCGGCAGCCAGGTGACGCGCATCAAGCGGGTACGACGAATCGACGGCAAACGGGTGATCCTGGACATCAACCATTTCGTCAGCGACGTGATCCCCGGCCTGACCCGCGACATCGCCGAGCGCTCGATCTACGCTTTCATCGAACAGACCCTGCAGCTGCAAATCGCCTATGCCCAGCGCACCATCGAAGCGGTTCGCTGCGGCAAGGACGACCAGCAACATCTGGACCTCGACGGCCAAAGCCACGTCATCGTGGTCAGCAACCAGACCTTTCTCCAGGACGGCCGACAGTTCGAGTACACCGAATCACGGCATACCCTGGATAAGTTTTATTTTTCGGATGTGGCGCGGCGCTGAAGTCGTGTGGAATCCCCGGTCAGCGACGCCACAAGCATGTCATCCAACCAAAGCTTCCAGCCCCTTGAAAGGCAAGCCCGGTAACCGCCGGCCTTCTTTCGCAACGTTGACCTGCAAAGCCACCTGGGCCACGTCCAACACGTTCTTGGCCAGCGAATAGCTACCCTTGGCCTGCAACCAGGCCAGGACGTCCGCCAAGTGCCAAATGGATGTACTCCCCTCGTGCACGGGCGCTGGGAAGCTGCCCGGATGAGCCAACATCAACTTGCGCATGTTTTGCCGAGATACACCGACAATCTCGGCTACGTCGGTCAGCCCGACTAAATCAGGCGCAACCTCGATCAGTCTGGCCGATGGCACTGCGCGGCGAACGTCACCCAACGCACTAAGTACGGCTTCAACCGCGTCAGGCGCATCGCGAGTGAACTCAAGCGCAAGCCGCCCCGGCTGCCCGATGCCTACCAAGGCATCATCGCAGCCCGCTTCACCCAGCCGCTCGACCAGTTCATCCGCAGCGCAGCCATCGTCAGCAAGCTGATATTTCAAGGTAAAGGTGAATTCCATTGTTCTATTCCTTAGCATCGTAATCCGCATCGCGCCGATTGCGATGCGTCGAGCAATTGTCCACGACGCGTCGCAACGCTCGCGCATGGTTGCCAGGACTCTTCGGCGTGCTCCATATCGATGTGATGCAGAACTCGCCACAACGGCACTCCATGTCGTTGTAGGGGCAATAAATCCTTCCCCAGGCGTGACCGCCGCCGACTTCTATGCGCCACCCGCGCCCTTCGGCATGCCTGAGCGCGTCTTCGATCTCTTTCTTCGGGTGCGTTGGACGAATCATCCGTGATCTCCAGTATTCGCATGACCCGCAGAGTTGTCAAATGACAACCCACTCTTCTTTCAAACAGCCGCACTCAGCAGCGTCTCAAAAAGGCAAAATTGATTGGCATGCGACAAGTCTCCGTGAACCATGCCGGTGAAATACCCATAGGGCTGCAGCCGATGATAAGCGCTTCCTGGCGCGCTCCAAGGCGGGTAATCGTAGCGAAAGATGACGGCACCACCCTCCCAGTACTGCCACGGTATGTAGGCGCGATTGGCAGTCGCGAAGCATAGGCAATGTATTTATGCACGGTTGGTTTAACGAAAGACCGCTTCCGTAAGCCCTTGCGACTCAAGCCACAACCTCGCAGCGACGCTCGTGTCCAGTGCTTGCGCAGGAACCTTGGCAATGGCCGGATAGCCGCGTGTTTCGCCGAGCCTGTCCGGGCCGTAATAGCCACCGCCTTGTGCCTGCGGTGACGTCGCGGCGAAGAGGGTCGGCAACGCCCCCTGCGCCGCCGGCTGGAACAGGAACCACATGTAACGACGAGCCATGCCCGGAACGCTCCGTGCGCCGGCGCCATTGGGCAACAGATCGGTGCGCGAAATGCCAGGATGAGCAGCGACGCTCTGGATGCCCCAGCCCCCAGCATCGCTGCGGCGTTGCAATTCAAGGGCGAACATCAGGCAAGCGAGTTTCGATTGGCTGTAAACCGGCATCGGCTTGTAGCTGCGCTGAGCTTGCAGATCATCGAAGTCGATCGTGCCGCTTCGGGCGGCGACGCTTGAAAGGCTGACCACCCGGGGCTTGTTGCCCTTGCGCAGCAGCGGCAGCAGTTGAGCAGTCAAGGCGAAGTGACCCAGGTAGTTCGTGCCGAACTGCAACTCGAATCCGTCGCAAGTCACCTCACGCTTCGGCGGCGCCATCACTGCCGCGTTGTTGATCAGCAAGTCCAGGCTGTCGCGCGAACTTCGCAGACGCTCGCCGAACGACTCGATGGACTCGAGGCTGGCGAGGTCCAGTGCCCCGAAAGTCACATTCGCGCCGGGAACCCTTTGGCGAATCTGATCGACTGCTGCGGCGCCTTTCGACGGATTTCGACCGGCGATGATGACATTCGCACCGGCACGGGCCAGCGCCAGCGCGTCTTGCAAGCCAAGGCCGCCAGTACCGGTGACGACCGCCGTACGGCCGCGTTGGGAAGGGATGTCGGAAACTGTCCAGTGGGTCATGATCCTTGCCTGCCGAGAAGTCGGAACATACACTAGGTGCATATAAATATGCACTTAGTGCTAACTTTGCTGCACTCAGTGCAGAAATGCAATAGGCCATCGGAATGTCAGAATCCTTTCCCCCCGCAGATGCAGCACCCACAGAAGGCTTGCGGGAAAGCAAGCGCCGCGAAACACGCCAGCGCATCGCCGAGGCCGGCCAGCGCTTGTTCCTCGCCAACGGTTACGAAGGCACAACGCTGGACACCATCGCTGCAGCGGCTGGTATCTCGCGCCGCACGTTTTTCTCGTACTTCAAATCGAAGGACGACATCATCTTGTTCTGGCAGGACGCCGATTCGGCCAGGCTGATTGCCGATCTGCTGAAGACATCGCCCGACGTACCGCCACTCGATGCTGTTCGCGATGTGATGGTCAAGCACATCGCGCGCTATACGACCGAGCAGATGACAGCCGTGGACAATCTCATGCGTTCGAGCGAATCGCTGCTTGCGCGCAAGCAGGCGTACTACGCGCAACAGGAACAAGCGCTGTTCAACGCGCTGTGTGAGGTCTGGCGGCAGCCTGAGCGGCGGTTGGCCCTTCGGATGGTGGCTGTGGTGTCCGTCGGTGCGATGAGACTCGCGCTTCAGGCGTGGCGGGATCAGACCGGCCAGCGAAAGCCGGTGGCCAAGTTCCTGCAGGACGCCTTTGACAGTTTGAAAACAGAGCTTTGACTGTAGCGACGGGGGCGTTTGCGGGTGGACATTGATACCGGACGCGGCAGATCTGCCACGTCCGGTTCGGGAAAAGCCTCGGCGTACGCCGGGTCATGCTGCGAGGTCACGGGGCCAGTGTTCAGCCGGTCGCGGCTGTTGGCTAAACTGTCGGAACGGTGCCGCCGTCGATCCGATACTCGGCCCCTGCGATCGAAGCAGACCGTGGGGACGCCAGGAAAGCGATCAAATCGGCCACCTCTTGTGGTGTGGCCGGTCGGCCCACTGGAATTCCTCCCAGCCAATCCATGACGATTTTCTTGCCGCCCTCGTAATCCGTTCCGGCGTCCGCCGCCATCCGCTGCGCAAACGCTACGGAAGCCTCGGTCTCAATCCAGCCCGGCGCAACGCTCAACACGCGAACGCCCTTCGGCGTCACCTCTCTCGCCAAAGACTTGCTATAGGTCGTGAGGGCCCCCTTGGCTGCGGCGTAGGCGGTGGTGGACTCGGGCAAAGGCAGCACGCGCTGGATGGAGCTGACGTGGATGATGACGCCGGAGCCCTGAGCCAGCATCGCTGGCAGCAACGCACGATCCAGGCGTACGGCAGGCATCAAGTTCAGGTTCAGCTCGGCGAACCAGTGCTCATCACTGATCGCGGCGAAACCGCCACCGGGAGTGTGCGAACCGCCGAGCACGTTGATCAGGATATCGACGCCGCCCCAGTCCTGCAGGACGGTCTGAGCAAGGTGATTCGCACCTTCCGCCGTCGACAGATCGGCAGCCACGTAGTTGACGCCCGCCACCGGCTCCGCTGGCAGGGTGCGCGCGGATGTCGCCACCCGAGCGCCGGCCTCCACAAGGGTTTTCACGACGGCAGCGCCAAGGCCCAGCGTGCCGCCGGTGACCAATGTCCGCAGGCCATTCAGATGAAGGTCGAAGCTCATGCCGTGATCTCCAGCGATGCGATCAGGCCGCGTTCAAGGCGAAAGCGGTAGGACAGAACGATCGGGCTGCCCGGGAAGTTGCCGGTGACGTTGGCGCGGACAACTTGAAAGCCGTCCTCTCCCTCAATGGCGAACGGCACGCTCGTCGCGCTGTACTTGGCCGATGCCTCGGCCATAAAGGCCTTGATGGCGTCGACGCCCGTGTAGGTACGGCCGTCGTCCTTCATGACGGCTTGCGCGGTGAAGCAGCGCGCCAAGGCGTCGGGGTTGTGTTCGGCCGCGAAGTACGCGGCAATAGGCTCAGGAAGGGTCAAGGTATTCAAGTTTTGGCTCCATGGGGTCAGCGAAGGCCTCAGGATGCGCGTCTACCTGAATTCAGTGAATACACTAGAATCTTTATAGGTTGCTTAGGAAATGATACAGAATGCGTGGATCCGACTTCGCTGAACTGAAGGCTTTCGTAGCCGTCGTGGAGCGCCAAAGCTTTGCCCGAGCTGCAGAGCATTTGGGCCTATCGCCGTCGGCACTCAGCCAGACCATCCGGCAGCTCGAAGGCCGCATCGGCGCTCGCCTTCTGAATCGCACAACTCGAAGCGTCGCGCCATCGGCCAGTGGCGAACTGCTCTACAGACGCATAGCGCCATTGTTTCGGGAGATGGCTGCTGCAGTCGCCCAAGCCAGTGAGGCGACAGGACAGATGAGCGGCACGCTTCGCATCAACACGCTGGGGATCGCAGCGCGGACCATCATCGCGCCCCGGCTTTCACGCTTCCATCAAGCACACCCTGACGTGGTTCTCGACATCGTGGTCGACGACGCGCTCGCCGATATCGTCTCTGGCCGCTTTGATGCGGGCATCCGCGTGGGTGGCCAGCTCGAGAAAGACATGGTTGCCGTGCGCCTCACGCCGGACCTGAACATGGTCGCCGTGGCCTCCCCGGACTATATCGCGCGCAGAGGAACCCCCAAGTCACCTGCCGATTTGCATGACCATACATGCATCAACTGGCGGCTCCAGATGGACGGCAGGCAATATCGTTGGGAGTTCGAGAAACGAGGGCAGCGACTCGAAGTGGCGGTGGACGGCCCCGTCGTCACCAATCATGCCGACATCGGCATTGCTGCTGCGCTGAACGGGCTCGGCATTGCCTATCACTTCGAGCGAGATGGCGTGGGCGAGCTCTTGACCCAGGGACGGCTGGTCCAGGTCCTGCCGGACTGGTCGATTTCACGCCCGGGGCTGTTCCTCTACTATCCGAGCCGCCAGCATCGACCCGCCCTCCTCGGGGCGTTCATCGACTGTCTCTTGGATCGAAAACCGTTCGATCAGCTCTAGGGCAGCGTCTTGGACTTTGACTTGAAGTTACGCAGTGCGGTGTCGGTAAGCATCGAGGTTTTTCCTCCGGTTCATGACGGCTTTTACCGCCAGCACCCTGTCAGCTTGCCGGATTGCATGCCATGACGATCCACGCCGCGCCGTCGATCATCACCGACCGCTCGCCGGAGAGGCCCGCGAAGGCGGCACGAACCGCGGCCCAGGCGCGGGCGCGGATGTCGTCGGGCTGATCAGCGAGTACAAGCGACAATGGGCCGCCCTCGAACGCCATCTTCACCGCGTCGTCGATAGCCGCGTCCCGCGTCCCGCCCTCGCCGAACGGGATGGAAGCATCGAAGGGCGCGATAGTGATACCGGTGAAGCCGGCCGCCGTCAGGATGCGTGTCACCCGCCCCCGGTCGCCGAACGAGAATGGGCCGGGCGCTTCGGGATCGGTCGGTGCGGTCAGTGGGACGATGCCCTTGATCGCGCCCATCGGCAGGCGAACCCAATCGTTCTCGGCCACGCCGCGCCAGCAGACGAAAGCGACCCGCCCGCCCGGCCGGAGCGCGCGTCGCATATGGGCGAACGCCCCTGTCGGATCGTCGAAGAACATCACTCCGAAACGCGAGAACAAGATGTCGAACGCGCCCTCGGGCAGCTCGGCGCGGCTGGCGTCGGCTACCCGGAACTGGGCCGACGTATCCTGGGGCGCCCGTGCGCGCGCTCGGCCGATCAGCGGTTCGGATATGTCCACGCCAAGTACATGGCCGCCCGCGCCGACGCGGGCGGCCAGAGCCAGGCTCGACGCGCCCGCACCGCAGCCGACGTCCAGCACGCGTTCCCCCGTGGCGGGCGCGGCGGCTTCGATCGCGGCCTGGCCGAACACCGCAAACATGGCGTCGAGCCGGGCCTGGTTGGCGGCCCAGTACTCTCCGCTTTGGCCATTCCAGTCGGCGACCTGAGAGGCTTTTTGCTCTGTCATGACATCTCCTCGTTTTGATTCGTTCTTAACCAGCTACCCTTTGATCGAGGCAAGGAAAGGACGCTACTTGGCCCATGCCGCGATCCGTTCCGCGATCGCCTCAGGGGCCTCGATGTGCAGGAAGTGACCGACGCCGGGGACGATCTCCATCGCGTGCGGGGCGGCGAACCGATGTCGGTCGTCGACCTGCGCGGGGAGGATGCAGCCGTCGTTGGCACCGTGAAGCTGCAACAGGGGCACCGTGATCGGCTGAGACATGCGGCGCGTCGCCCCAATCATGCCGGGGCGCAGCATCGCCCGGTAATATTTTAGGGGCGCGGGCATGCTCTTGCGCAGATGATCGTGTAGCTCTGCCTTGAGAGCGGGATCGAGCGAGAAGCCGGGCGACCACTGACGCCAGAGGCGGTCGATGAAGGCGAGATCGCGGGCGGTGGCGATCCAGCCGCTTCCAGGCAGTTGAAAGAGCCCCATGTACGAGCTCCGACGCAGTTGAGCGGGGCGCGTCAGCCGGCTCATGAACGTGAGTGGGTGAGGGATTGCGAGCGCGACCGCGCGTTCGATCCGCTCCGGCGCGGTGACGCAGGCGTCATAGGTGATCAGGGCGCCCCAGTCGTGGCCAATCAACTCCACGGCTCGCCCCGGAGACCAGCGGTCGATCAGCGCGAGCACGTCGCTGGTGAGGGCTGCGAAGTCGAACGGGCCCGCAGTCGGGGACGGTGAGTAACCGCGAAGCCAGGGTGCGATGACGTGACGGCCACGGCGGCCGAGCTCAGCAAGGAAGGGCTTCGCGGTCGGCGGATGATCCGGGAAACCGTGCAAGACGATCGTCGGTTGACCATCGGGATCCCCCCCCTTCAGCGCATGAAAGGTGCCGTGTGGCAGGTCGAAAGTGACGTGTTCGAACTCCATGTGTGTCAGCCTTTTTTCAAGAGTGGTCGGGCGAGAATGCTGATGCTGGCTTCGGTTTTTCTGGTCTTGGACATGTGCGCCTCCATGCTCATCTCCAATCTGTGCTCTCAAGCCGGCACCGACTGCTGGGCGAAGGTACCCGCCATCGCGCCTTGCCATATTTCTGGAGTCAGGCCGTGCAAAAGCCGGGGACGGCAACCTTCTGGAACAAGTGCGGGGTGGCTACGACGGATGACGGATAGGCCGAAACCTTCGCGACGAATTCGGGACGAGCGAAGGCATCGCGGAGCGTCTCGGTGGACTCCCACACCACATAGTTCAGGAACGTCGGGCTATCACCGATCGCTCGGTGCAGTTGGGTGGAGATGAAGCCCGGCTGCTGCTTCAGGGTTTCGCCTGCCGCCTTGAAGGCGTCCAGGAAGCCCGCTTCGTCGGCGGAACCGACCGTGAATATGTTGATAAGTACGATTGGCGCGGCCGAGATGCCGAGTTGGCGCTCAAGCGGGAATTTATCGTCTAGCGGCTTGAATTTCTTCAGGACTTCCATGGTGGCACTCGCGTCTATTGTGAAGTTGGAATTGGCGTGATCGATGCTGCTTGATCTCAAACCAGCATCGACTGCTGGGCGAAGATGCCCGCCGTCGCGCCTTGCCATGATGCCGTGGTGACCGAGGGCATTGCGGGGTTGGCGAGGTCGCCGGCGGCGTAGATGCCGGGCACGCTGGTTTCGCGGCGCTCGTCGACCTTGAGGACGATGCCCTGGGGCGTATCGACCGTGGCGAGACCCAGCGATTCATGCAGGCGTGCGGACGGCTTGTTGCGCGGATGCGCGAACAGGATGTCGACCGCGACAGAGGGGCCGGCGTCGAGCCTGACGGTGGCGTTATGACTCTCGTCATGGTCGATTTCGGTGACCCGACCATCGACGACAGGGATGCCACGGCGCGCCAGATCGGCTCGGATGTCGGGTGGAATGTCGTGACCATTGGCGAAGACCGTCAATGTGTCGGTCCAGTCGTGGTACAGCCTGACGTAGTTGTGCGACATTGGGCCGGACCAGACAAGCCCCCAATGCCGGCCGGCAACTTCAAAGCCGTCGCAATAGGGGCAAGGCACGATGGAGGTGCCCCAGCCTTCGGCAAAGCCAGGCAGTTCAGGCATCTGGTCGGCGACGCCATAGCTCAGGATCAGGCGGCGCGCCTTGAGGGTTTCGCCCTCGCCCGTGAGGACGGAGAAATCGTCAATGGCGCCGGAGACGCTCTCGGCGCGGGCAGTGACCAGTTGGATCGTGGGATAGCGCGCCAGCTGCTCTCGCGCCTCGGCCAGGATCTCCAGCGGTGGCTTGTGGTCGTGGCCGAGCAGGCCATGGGAGTGGTCGGCGAAGCGATTGCGCGGCAGGCCGGTATCGAGAACGGTGACCTTGCGGCGGGCACGGCCAAGCTGCAGGGCGGCGGCAAGACCGGCAAAACTGCCGCCGATGATGATGACGTCATTCATGGTGATGGGCTCCGCGCTGTGATGAAGGGAGATCGCTTGCACAATTAAGAAACTAGGAAGTACCATAATTCACGAATTTAGATACTGTCAAGTACTGGAATGTTATGAGCGAAAACAGTCAGGGCCGACGCGGCCGCCCCGTCAACGATGCGCTAGGCCAGACGATCATCGACGCCGCGGGCGAACTTTTTGTGGAATTGGGTTTTCAAGCGACGACAATGGACAAGGTCGCCCAGCGGGCGAAGATATCCAAGCTCAGCATCTATCGGCACTTCGAGAACAAGGAGGCGCTGTTCAGTGCGGCCATTGCGGCCCACTGCCAACAGTTTGCACCGCAGGCCCTTATTGAAGGCGTCGGCGGTTCGGCGGCAGATCAGCTCATGGCGGTGGGAACATCCCTGCTTCGCACGTTGCTGAGCCCGGATGTGCGCAGTGTCGAAGCCATGATCATGGCCGACAAGACGAATCAAAAATCGTTAAGCAAGCGCCATTACGAAGCCGGCCCCGCCTATGTCATTGCCCAGATCGAGGCCCTGTTGCGTCAGTTGCACGTGAAGGCGGTTCTGAACGTGCCCGATCCTCTCCAGTCCGCCCGCTTGTTTGCCGCGCTTTTCAAGGGATCCGATCTCCTGATGATCGCGCGCTTCGATGAGGCCAGAGCAGAGGACGACATCGAAATCGAATCCTATTGCCGGGCGGCCGTCGCCATGTTCATCGCCGCGCACGAAAAATAACGCCATGCCCGAAAAAGTACTCATGCGTCACGAGAGAACCCAACGAAACCTGGCTGATCAAGAGATTTGATCCCTGGCCCTTCCCTGCCAAGACGACAAGGTATCGAGCACCCAGCAGGGCATTTCCCCAAAAAGCCAAAAGCCCGCAATTACGCGGGCTTCAGGGCATTTCCTGCTAATGGGTGCCGGACAATGCCGGACGCCCCATCATTCCCACTCAATCGTCGCCGGCGGCTTGCTCGACACGTCATACGTGACGCGGGAGATGCCTTCGATTTCGTTGATGATGCGCCCGGAAACGGTTTCCAGCAGCTCGTACGGCAGGTGTGCCCAGCGAGCGGTCATGAAGTCGATGGTTTCCACGGCACGCAGGGCCACGACCCAGGCGTAACGACGGCCATCGCCGACCACGCCCACCGATTTCACCGGTTGGAACACCACGAACGCCTGGCTGACCTTGTGGTACCAGTCGGCCTTGCGCAGTTCTTCGATGAAGATGTGGTCGGCGCGACGCAGCAGGTCGGCGTATTCCTTCTTCACTTCACCGAGGATCCGCACGCCCAGGCCCGGGCCCGGGAAGGGGTGGCGGTAGACCATGTCGTACGGCAGGCCCAGCTCCAGGCCGAGGCGACGCACTTCGTCCTTGAACAGTTCGCGCAGCGGCTCGACCAGCTTGAGGTTCATTTCCTCTGGCAGGCCGCCGACGTTGTGGTGGGACTTGATCACGTGGGCCTTGCCGCTCTTGGCGCCGGCCGACTCGATCACGTCAGGGTAGATGGTGCCCTGGGCCAGGTACTTGATGTTGTCCAGCTTGCAGGATTCGGCATCGAACACGTCGATGAAGGTGCGGCCGATGATCTTGCGTTTCTTCTCCGGGTCAGACTCGCCGGCCAGGTTGTTCAGGAACTGCTCTTCGGCGTTGGCGCGGATCACCTTGACGCCCATGTTCTCGGCGAACATGGCCATCACTTGTTCACCTTCGTGCAGGCGCAGCAGGCCGTTGTCGACGAAGACGCAGGTCAGTTGGTCGCCAATGGCCTTGTGCAGCAATGCGGCAACCACCGAGGAGTCGACGCCGCCGGACAGGCCCAGCAGCACGTTGTCGGTGCCGACCTGGGCGCGGACCTGGGCGATGGCGTCTTCAGCGATTTTCGACGGGGTCCACAGGGCTTCGCACCCGCAGATGTCGAGGATGAAGCGCGACAGGATGCGGCCGCCCTGCTTGGTGTGGGTCACTTCAGGGTGGAACTGCACACCGTAGTAACGGCGATCATCGTTGAACATGCCGGCAATCGGGCAGCTGGGGGTGCTGGCCAGGATGTGGAAGTCTTCCGGCATCTTGGTGACCTTGTCACCGTGGCTCATCCACACGTCCAGGCCGAACAGGCCGTCGGCGTCGATGTGGTCTTCGATGCCGTCCAGCAGGCGGCTCTTGCCGACCACGTCGACGCGGGCATAACCGAACTCACGCAGGTCCGAACCTTCGACCTTGCCGCCCAGCTGTTCAGCCATGGTCTGCATGCCGTAGCAGATACCGAAGACCGGCACGCCCAGGTCGAACACGGCTTGCGGGCAGCGCGGGCTGTCGGCTTCGTGCACGGACTCGGGGCCGCCGGCGAGGATGACGCCTTTCGGAGCGAATTCGCGAATCGCTTCGTCATCCATGTCGAACGGATGCAGTTCGCAGTACACGCCGATTTCACGCACGCGGCGGGCGATCAGCTGGGTGTACTGGGAACCGAAGTCGAGGATCAGGATGCGGTGAGCGTGAATGTCGAGGGCCATGACTCATTCTCATGTAGTGAATCAGAAACAACTCGGGGCTGAATGAACAGCCCCGGTGATTAACGTTTTGCTGGAAGCCTTAACCTACGCGGTAGTTCGGCGCTTCCTTGGTGATCTGCACGTCGTGGACATGGGACTCGGCCATACCGGCGCCGGTGATGCGCACGAATTCCGGCTTGGTGCGCATCTCTTCGATGTCGGCGCTGCCGGTGTAGCCCATGGAGGAACGCAGGCCGCCCATCAATTGATGGATGATGGCGCTCAGGGTGCCTTTGTACGGCACGCGACCTTCGATGCCTTCCGGCACCAGCTTCTCGGCACCCGCGGAGGAGTCCTGGAAGTAACGGTCGGAAGAGCCCTGGGCCTGGGACATGGCGCCCAGCGAACCCATGCCGCGATAAGCCTTGTAGCTACGGCCCTGGAACAGCTCGATCTCGCCCGGCGCTTCTTCGGTACCGGCGAACATCGACCCCATCATCACGCAGTAGGCACCGGCGACGATGGCCTTGGACAGGTCACCGGAGAAGCGGATACCGCCGTCGGCGATCAACGGCACGCCAGTGCCTTCAAGGGCGGCGGCGACGTTGGCGATGGCGCTGATCTGCGGCACGCCGACACCGGCGACGATACGGGTGGTGCAGATCGAGCCAGGGCCGATACCGACCTTGACCGCGTCGGCGCCAGCTTCGGCCAGGGCCTTGGCAGCTTCGCCGGTGGCGATGTTGCCGCCGATCACCTGCACGTCAGGGAAGTTCTGCTTGACCCAGCGAACGCGGTCGATCACGCCTTTGGAGTGACCGTGGGCGGTGTCGACCACCACCACGTCAACGCCGGCATTGACCAGGGCGGCGACGCGGTCGCCAGTGTCCTTGCCGGTGCCGACCGCAGCGCCGACACGCAGACGACCCTGGTCGTCCTTGCTCGCCAGCGGGTAGGCCTTGGCTTTTTCGATGTCGTTGACGGTCATCATGCCCTTGAGGGCGAATTTGTCGTCGACGATCAGCACACGCTCGATACGGTGCTTGTGCAGCAACTCGCGGACTTCGTCCTTGTTGGTGCCTTCCTTGACCGTGACCAGGCGCTCTTTGGGCGTCATCACTTGGCGGACGGAAGCATCGAGACGGTTCTCGAAACGCACGTCGCGGGAAGTGACGATGCCGACCAGGTCGCCATCGTGCAGTACCGGAACGCCGGAGATGTTGTGCATGCGGGTCAGTTCGAACAGATCCCGGACCGTGGCGTCAGCCTCGATGGTGATCGGATCCTTGACCACGCCAGCCTCGAACCGCTTGACCTTGCGCACTTCGGCGGCCTGCTGTTCGATGGTCATGTTCTTGTGGATGATACCGATACCGCCTTCCTGGGCCATGGCAATGGCCAGACGGGCTTCGGTCACGGTGTCCATGGCGGCGGAAACCAGGGGGATATTCAGTTCGATGCCACGGGTGAGACGGGTTTTGAGACTGACTTCGTTAGGCAGTACTTCGGAATAACCGGGCACTAGGAGAATGTCGTCGAAGGTCAGAGCTTCTTGGCTGATACGCAGCATCGCGGGGGCTCCCGAGCGGGAAAATGGAAGCGCGCCATTATACTCATGGACCCCGTCTGGCTCAATGTAAAACTCTGTCTATTATTGGCGGGCTGATTGACGGGCTAAATCATTGCCTGATTGGCAACACATGTTCCCTGTGGGAGCGAGCTTGCTCGCGATAGCGGCGTATCAGTCAACATCGTACCAACTGACCAGACGCCATCGCGAGCAAGCTCGCTCCCACATTGGCTCATCGGCGCCCTTACAACTCCACCCTCACCCAACTCACCGGCTGATCCAGCCAATCGGCGAATTCATCGAGAAAGTCCTGCTTGAACCCCGCCTCCAGCCAGTTATTGAAGATGAACCCCAGGTTGGAAAAGCCGCAGGGCTGCAGGAACAGGAAGCCGTTGATGTCATCTTCGTGCCCACACTCGGGGCAGGTGAAGTTGTCGGTGCGCGCGGGCATCCAGTCTTCCAGGCTTTCGAACAACGCTTCGCCGACTTCCTTGCGGCACTCGGCGCAACCGGCTTCTTCGAGAAAGCCCTTGGCCGGCGTATAGATGCAGCGCTTGGTGATGATCTCCAGGCCATTGATCGCTTCGCCGAACGGCAAGGCTTCGGGGTGCATTACCACGTCGCGGGCACCGGGGGCGATAGCGTGGGCCATGCGATTGCCGGTGCGCCCGCAGGTGGTCAGTTGCTCTTCGACGATGTTCTTGCGCACCAGCCAGCGCACGATCGCCCGGGCCCGGGGCTCGTGGACCGGCAGGGTGGAAATTTTCGGGACGATGATGCTTTGCGAATTCATGACGAGGCCTGGAGGTTCCCATGGGGGCGAATAAAGGCCGGCAGCTTAATCCCTGGCCAAGCCAGGTCAAGCACTCAGGTAACGCCCGATCAAGGCAATGCCGCTGGCGAGCACCAGCCAGGTCACCAAGCGCACGAACGCCTCGCGCGACAACCTCATGGTCAGGCGACGACCCACCCACAGCCCCAGCGCCATGGCCGGCAACAAACACAGCGCCAGTACCAGCAAGGGTAGCTCGGCATACACACCGGCGACGATAAACAGGCTCAAGCGCACCACCGTGCTGCAACTGATCAAGGCGCTTTGAGTGGCCCGGGCCGGGTCCTTGGGCAGGCGGCTGTTCAGGTAGATGGCATATAAAAAGCCACCACTGCCAAATAACGCCCCGAACATTCCGCCCACCGTGCCCATCGGAAACGCCCACCGCGATGACAGCTGCGTCGGCCGGGTTTTTATCAACAGGCTATAGATGGCATAGCTGCTGATGAACAACCCCATCAACAGCAACAACAGGTCGGACTTGAGACTGAGCAGGAAAATCACCCCCAGGGTGCAGCCCAGTGCCATGCACGGGAGTAACCGCAGCAGCTCCGGCCGGGACACGTCCCGTCGCGATGGCAACAGGTTGCCGAAGGCCGCGACAAAATCCAGCAGGACCAGCAGCGGGATGATCTTCGACAATGGCATGAACAGCAGCAGGATGGGCGCGGCCACCAGTGCCGTGCCGAACCCGGCGATGCCGAACACGATATAGGCCAGGGCAATGGCCGAGCCGATCACCAGCCATTGCATGGGGGCAAATGCCCACTGGCCCAACCACGACAGAAGATTCATCCGGCACTTCCTTGATGACGAAGCGGGGACTTTAGCCAGATGTGTCGGGGCATATCCAGCATTTGTGGTGACCGGCCTACCGCTATCGCGAGCAAGCTCGCTCCCACACTGGACCTATCTCGCACTGGAAATCAAATGTGGGAGCGAGCTTGCTCGCGATGAAGGCAACTCGATCCGATTTGTTTGCACACATGGAGATTCACCAGCGAATGCCCTTATCATGCCGCCCATGATTAAAGATCCCTTTGCCCGACTGGGCCTGGACCGCGAGGTCCTGACTGTCAGCCAGCTCAACGGCCGTGCGCGGGTGTTGCTTGAAGACGTGTTCAGCAACATCTGGGTCGAGGGCGAAATCTCCAACCTTGCCCGCCCGGCCTCCGGCCATGTGTACTTCACCCTCAAGGACAGCGGCGCCCAGGTGCGTTGCGCGCTGTTCCGGCAGAATGCCGCGCGGGTGCGCCAGGCCTTGAAGGATGGGCTGGCAGTAAAAGTGCGCGGCAAGGTTTCGCTGTTCGAAGGCCGTGGCGATTATCAGTTGATCCTCGACACCGTGGAGCCGGCCGGCGATGGCGCCCTGCGCCTGGCCTTCGATGCCCTGAAGGAAAAACTCAGCGCCGAGGGCCTGTTCAGCGCCGAACGCAAGGTGCCGTTGCCGGCTCATCCGCAACGCATCGGCATCATCAGCTCGCCCACCGGCGCGGTGATCCGCGACATCATCAGCGTGTTCCGCCGCCGGGCGCCGCAGATATCCCTGACCTTGATTCCCACCGCCGTGCAAGGCCGCGAAGCCACCGGGCAAATCGTCCGCGCCCTGAAGCTGGCCGATGCCCGCGGTTTCGATGCGCTGATCCTGGCCCGGGGCGGCGGTTCGCTGGAAGACTTATGGTGCTTCAACGAAGAAGCCGTGGCCCGGGCGGTGGATGCCTGCGTCACGCCAATCGTCAGCGCCGTCGGCCATGAAACCGACGTGTCCATCAGCGATTTCGTCGCCGACGTGCGCGCCCCGACCCCGTCTGCCGCCGCTGAACTGCTGGCTCCGGACGCCGGTGACTTGGTGCGCCGGGTCGAAAGCCTGCATCGCCGGCTGGTGATGCGCATGCGCGACCGCCTGATGCGCGATCAACTGCGCCTCGAAGGCCTCACCCGACGCCTGCGTCATCCCGGCGAACGCTTGCGCCAGCAAGCCCAGCGCCTCGACGACCTGGACATGCGCCTGCGACGGGCCTTCGAGCGCAGCCTCAATACGCGCCGCGAACGCTTGATCCGCCTGGAAACCCGCTTGGCCGGGCAACATCCGGGCCGACACCTGGCGTTACTGCGCCAGCGCCTGGACAGCCTGGCCGAACGCCTGCCCCGGGCGATGCGCGAAGGCCTCAAGGCGCGCCGCGTGCAATTGCACAACCTGATGCAGACGCTGCACATCGTCAGCCCCCTGGCGACCCTTGGCCGCGGCTACAGCATCTTGCTCGACGAACGTGGCCATGCGATCCACAGCGCCGGGCAAACCCAGACCGGCCAGCGCTTGACCGCCAAGCTCGGCGAAGGCGAACTGCTGGTGCGGGTCGAAGACAATCACCTGACGCCAGTCACCCTTTCTTTACTGGACTGATTCATGCCGCGCTATCTCGCCCCACTGCTGTTGCTGTGCCTGACCTTCAATGCCCACGCCGACAGTTACATCACTCGCTTGTTGAACAAGCCGGTGCCCGGCGGCGTGGCCGTGGTGGACCTGGGCAGCGCGGCCCAGGCACCCAAAGCCACTTACCAGGGCAAGCCGGTGCTGGTGGTCAAGGAACAGCAGAACTGGCTGGCGATTGTCGGCATCCCGCTGACGGTCCAGCCCGGCACCCAACAAATCAGCAGTGGCGGCACCACCCAGCCGTTCGTGGTCGGCTACAAAAAATACCCCGAGCAACACATCACCCTGAAGAACAAGCGCCAGGTCAACCCGAACCCGGCGGACCTCAAGCGCATCGACGCCGAGCTGGCGGTCCAACTGAAGGCCTATCGCAGCTTCAGCCCGAACATTCCCAGCAACCTGCTGCTGGACAAACCGGTCAACGGCCCACTGTCGAGCAAGTTCGGCGTGCGCCGCTTCTTCAATGGCGAGGAGCGCAACCCCCATGCCGGCCTGGACTTCGCCGTGCCCGCCGGTACACCGATCAAGACCCCGGCCGCCGGCAAGGTGATCCTCACCGGCAATTACTTCTTCAATGGCAATACGGTGTTCGTCGACCATGGCCAGGGTTTCATCAGCATGTTCTGCCACATGTCGAAGATCGACGTGAAGGTCGGCCAGCAACTGGCCCGGGGCACCGTGGTGGGCAAGGTCGGTTCCACGGGTCGGGCGACCGGGCCGCATATGCACTGGAACATCAGCCTGAACGATGCGCGGGTGGATCCGGCGATTTTCATCGGTGCTTTCCAACCCTGAGATGTGTGCTGGGGCTACTGGCCTCATCGCGAGCAAGCTCGCTCCCACATTGGGATGTGTTGTGAACACCCCTATGCAACCCACAGAGATCCCCTGTGGGAGCGAGCTTACTCACGATGACGGTAGCCGCATCGCCACCGCCTGTGAATTGCCAAGCTCAAAACATCGACGCAATTTCCAATATCGACATCTCGAACATGCGCGATTAAATCTCGCAAACCCGCTCAAAAGCAGAAGTTCTCTCAATTTTTTCCGACTGCTTGCGATCCGCCGTTCACGCGGTTAGGGTTGAGGCATGAAAACCTCTCACACCCTCATCCAGCTTCGCCAGCACCGCAGCCTGTGCCTCGTCAGCGCACGACTGCCGGGGTGAATCGCAGCACCTCGTCCCGGCTGTGAAGCCACCCCATTCGAACCACCGGCAGGCCGCCTTTTTCCGGCCACGACAATAAGGATTTCCCCATGAGCATGCTCAAAGACCCGTCTTCCAAATACCGTGCCTTCCCGACCATCAACCTGCCGGATCGCACCTGGCCGTCGAAGACCATCACCGCCGCGCCGATCTGGTGCAGCTCCGACCTGCGCGACGGCAACCAGTCGCTGATCGAGCCGATGGACGCGGTCAAGAAGCTGCGCTTCTGGAAAACCCTGGTCGCGGTGGGCGTGAAGGAAATCGAGGCATCGTTCCCGGCCGCTTCCCAGACCGACTTCGACTTCGTGCGTACCCTCATCGAAGAAGGCCACATCCCGGACGACACCACCATCCAGGTGCTGACCCAGGCCCGTGAAGACTTGATCGCCCGTACGTTCGAATCCCTGCGCGGCGCGAAAAAAGCCATCGTCCACC
Organism: Pseudomonas sp. R151218B TE3479; assembly: GCF_053629195.1. NCBI lineage: Bacteria > Pseudomonadati > Pseudomonadota > Gammaproteobacteria > Pseudomonadales > Pseudomonadaceae > Pseudomonas > Pseudomonas sp. R151218B TE3479. Next base: position 2,138,859 of record NZ_JBRJHV010000001.1, on the reverse strand, counting down.
TGTACAACGCCACCTGCCCGTCGTTCCGCCGCATCGTGTTCAACCAGGACAAGGAAGGCGTGAAGGAAATCGCGGTGAACGCGGCCAAGCTGTTCGTCAAATACGCCGCGCAGCAGCCGGAAACCCAATGGCAGTTCGAATACTCGCCAGAAACCTTCAGCGCCACTGAGCTGGAGTTCGCCAAGGAAGTCTGCGACGCGGTGATCGAAGTCTGGAACCCGACGCCCGAGCGCAAGGTGATCCTCAACCTGCCCGCCACCGTGGAAGTCGCCACCCCGAACATCTACGCCGACCAGATCGAGTGGTTCCACCGCAACATCACCCGGCGTGACAGCGTGCTCATCAGCCTGCACACCCACAACGACCGTGGCACCGGCGTGGCCGCTACCGAGCTGGGCCTGATGGCCGGTGCCGACCGTGTCGAAGGCTGCCTGTTCGGCAACGGCGAACGCACCGGTAACGTCGACCTGGTGACCGTGGCGCTGAACCTCTACACCCAGGGCATCGACCCGGAACTGGACTTCTCCGACATCGACGGCGTGCGCAAAGTGGTCGAGGAGTGCAACCAGATCCCGGTGCACCCGCGTCATCCGTACGTCGGCGACCTGGTCCACACCGCGTTCTCCGGCTCGCACCAGGACGCCATCCGCAAGGGCTTCGCCCAGCAGAAACCGGACACCCTGTGGGAAGTGCCGTACCTGCCGATCGACCCGGCCGACATCGGTCGCAGCTACGAGGCGGTGATTCGCGTCAACAGCCAGTCGGGCAAAGGCGGTATCGCTTACCTGCTGGAACAGGAATACGGCATCAGCCTGCCGCGCCGCATGCAGATCGAGTTCAGCCAGGTGGTACAGCGCGAAACCGATCGCCTGGGCCTGGAAATGACCGCCCAGCAGATCCACGGCCTGTTGCAGCGTGAATACCTGCAAGCCAACACCCCGTACGCGCTGGTCAGCCATCGCCTGCAGGAAGAGAACGGCAACAGTGCCGTAGAAGTGGAAGTGGCAAGCAAGGGCCAGGGCGAGACCAACCTGCACTGGCGCGGCAAGGGCAACGGCGCCCTGGAAGCGCTGGTGGCCGGCCTGCCGATTCCGGTGGAGATCATGGACTACAACGAACACGCCATCGGCGCTGGCACCAATGCCAAGGCGGCGGCCTACATCGAACTGCGCGTCAACGGCGAGCGTGCGGTGCATGGCGTGGGTATCGATGAGAACATCACCACGGCGAGCTTCAAGGCGCTGTTCAGTGCACTGAACCGCTCGCTGAGCCAACCGGAAGCCAAGGCGGCCTGATTCCTGGGCTGAAATGCAAAAAGGCCCCAGGGTGTGAACCCTGGGGCCTTTTGTTTGGCTGATGGTTGGGTGCTGACTGTACTGGCCTCATCGCGAGCAAGCTCGCTTCCACACTGGATCTTCAGTGGAGCCGAAATCCTGTGCCCACCTCAGCCCCCTGTGGGAGCGAGCTTGCTCGCGATGGCGGCCTGTCAGGCAATACAAGTCGGGTCATAGAACTTCTCCTTGGCTGACCGGTTATCAGCACGCAACACCGTTCTTTAAGGCTGAGTCGTTTCAATTCGTGAATTCGAAGCGATCGGCATCCAGGTTCGCCGGAAACCGTGTGCGATACGCCGCCAGGTCCGCCGCCTGCAAACACACCGTGAACACACCATCCGCGTCACCGGCGCTGAGCAAGGTTTCACCCTGGAAATCCAGCACCTGGCTGTCACCGGTGTAGGCGAAGCCCTTGCCGTCGGTGCCGACGCGGTTCACCGCCGCCACGTAGCACAGGTTCTCGATCGCCCGGGCCGGCAGCAGTCGATTCCAGTGCAGACGCCGCGCTCCGGGCCAGTTGGCGGTGTACAGCAGCAGGTCGGTGTCCTCGGCGTCGCGACTCCACACCGGAAAGCGCAGGTCGTAGCAAATCAACGGGCGAATCCGCCAGCCCTTGAGTTCGAACAGCACCTGCCGCTCGCCCGGCGTGTAGTGGTTGTGCTCGCCGGCCATGCGAAACAGATGGCGCTTGTCGTAATGCAACACTTCTCCGTCCGGCCGCGCCCACAGCAAGCGGTTGCGGTGGCTGCCGTCAGCATCCTGGATGATCACACTGCCAGTGATGACCGCGTCCAACTTCGCGGCCTGGGCCTTGAGCCACTGGCGTGTCGGACCGTTCTCCGGCTCCGCCAGGGTCTCGGACTCCATGGAGAACCCCGTGGTGAACATTTCCGGAAGGATGACCAGGTCAGCCCCTCGCGCCTGCTCCAACAGCGCTTCGAAATGCTCCAGGTTGGCCTCGCGGTCGTGCCAGGCCAGGGTGGTCTGGACCAGGGCAATGTCGAGGTTCGGCAACGCGCTCAAATCACGCATAGTTTTTCCGCCGCTTCGCGCAGCGTCTCCTCGCGTTTGGCAAAGCACAGGCGCACCAGGCGCTGGCCTTGGGGTGGGTCCTGGTAGAACACCGAGATCGGAATCGTCGCCACGCCATGCTCGCGGGTCATCCACACTGCCATGTCGACGTCATTCAGGTCCGGGCGAATCCGCGAATAATCCACCAACTGGAAATAAGTACCGGTCACGCGCCTGAAGCTGAACCGTGACGGAGCCAGCAGATCGCAGAACAGATCGCGCTTGGCCTGGTAGAAGTCCGGCAGTTCGTCGACGTGTTCCGGATGTTCGGCCATGTAGTCGGCCAGGGCGTACTGCAACGGCGTCACGCCGCAGAAGCTGACGTACTGGTGCACCTTGCGCAGCTCTGCCGTCAGGGCCGCTGGCGCCACCACGTAGCCGGTTTTCCAGCCGGTGACGTGGTAGGTCTTGCCGAACGAACTGACCACGAAGGCGCGGCGGTACAGTTCTTCATGGGCCAGGACACTGGCGTGGGCGATGCCGTCGAACACCAGGTGTTCGTAGACCTCATCGCTGACCAGGTAGATGTCACGGTCGCGAATCAGCGTCGCCAACTGATCGAGTTCGGCGCGGCTGATCAGGGCACCGCTGGGGTTGTGCGGCGAGTTGAGGATGATCATGCGCGTGCGCGGGCTCAGGGCTTCGCCGAGCTTCTGGAAGTCGATGGCGAAGTCATCCAGGCTCAATGGCACGTGCACGCAGCGCCCACCGGCCAATAGGACGGAAGGCTCGTAGCTGTCATAGCTCGGATCGAAAACGATCACTTCGTCACCACTGTGGACCACCGCCGCGATGGCACAGAAAATCGCCTGGGTCGCGCCAGGGGTCACGGTGACCTCTTGATCGGCATCGACGTTGACGCCGTAGCTGCGGGCGATCTTCGCCGCGATCTGCTGGCGCAGCGCCGGCAGGCCGGTCATCGGTGAGTACTGGTTATGGCCTTGAGCAATGTGCCGGCCAACCGCATCGCGCAGGGCCTGCGGACCATCGAAATCGGGAAAACCCTGGGACAGGTTCAGCGCGCCCGTCTGCGCGGCGAGCTGGGACATCTGGGTGAAAATCGTGATGCCGACGTTCGGCAACTTGCTGGTGATCATGAAGGGTCCCTGCTCTGCACCCGGCTCTGGTGCGGCGCGGGAGAGGTCGAGGATAGCCCAATCGCCGGGCATGAAAAAGGGTGCCACAAAGGGCACCCTTCTCACACGGACACAACTCATACCCTGTGGGAGCGAGCTTGCTCGCGATAGCGGTGGATCAGCCCGCATCCCTGTTGATGTACTGCCGCTATCGCGAGCAAGCTCGCTCCCACAGTGGATCTGCGCTGACTATCGATCAACGCTTGTCGCGGCGCTTCTTGTCGGCCTTCTTGTGGTGCGACATCAAGCGGCGCTTCTTGTTGACCTGGCGGTCGGTGAGCGTGTTCTTGTTGCCTTCGTACGGGTTCTCGCCGCCCTTGAACTCGATGCGGATCGGCGTGCCGACCAGCTTCAGGACGCGACGGTAGGTGTTTTCCAGGTAACGGACGTACGACTTGGGCACCTTCTCGATCTGGTTACCGTGGATCACGATAATCGGCGGGTTGGCACCGCCCAAGTGGGCGTAGCGCAGCTTGATCCGACGGTTGTTGACCATCGGCGGCGCGTGCTCGCCTACCGCATCTTCGAGGATCTGGGTCAGGCGGTTGGTCGGCCAGCGGGTGACCGCCGACTTGAACGAGTTCTGCACCGAAGCGTAGAGGTTGCCCACGCCCGTGCCGTGCAGGGCCGAGATGAAGTGGATGTCGGCGAAGTCGACGAAGAACAGCCGGCGCTGCAATTCGACCTTGACGAAATCCCGCTCGCTCGGCGTCATGCCGTCCCACTTGTTGATCGCGATGACCAGCGCACGCCCGGCTTCCAGGGCGAAGCCCAGCAGGTTCAGGTCGTGATCGACCACACCTTCGCGGGCGTCCATCACGAAGATCACCACGTTGGCGTCTTTGATCGCCTGCAAAGTCTTGACCACGGAGAACTTTTCAACTTCTTCGTGGATCTTGCCGCGCTTGCGCACACCGGCGGTGTCGATCAGCGTGTACTTCTCTTCGTTACGCTCGAAGGGAATATAGATGCTGTCACGGGTGGTGCCAGGCTGATCGTAGACGATGACCCGGTCTTCACCGAGCATGCGGTTGACCAGCGTCGACTTGCCCACGTTGGGACGGCCGATGATGGCGATCTTGATCCCGTCTTTTTCGCTCGGGCCCGGAATGCGCTTGGCTTCCTCACCCTCGGCAACAATCTCTTCCTCGCCCTCTTCCGGCTCTTCCGAGTCGTCCTTGGGGAAACTCTCCAGGGCGATTTCCAGCATCTGAGTGATGCCACGACCGTGGGCGCCGGCGATCGGGATCGCCTGGCCCATGCCCAACGGTGCGAACTCGGCGCGGGCCATGTCCGGGTCGATGTTGTCGACCTTGTTGGCGACCACGTAGGAACGCTTGTTACGCTTGCGCAAATGCTCGGCGATCATCTGGTCGGCGGCGGTAAAACCAGCCTTGGCGTCTACCAGGAACAGCACCACATCGGCTTCTTCAATGGCGAGCAGCGACTGCTCGGCCATTTTTTCGTCCATGCCATGTTCATCACCGGAGATGCCGCCGGTGTCGACCAGAATATAGGTACGCCCTTGCCACTTGGCCTCACCGTATTGGCGATCACGGGTCAGACCGGACAAGTCGCCGACAATGGCGTCGCGAGTCCTGGTCAGGCGGTTGAACAAGGTGGACTTGCCGACGTTCGGTCGGCCCACCAGGGCGATTACGGGAACCATGCGGCTCTCCACTTCGTTATTTCAGAAAATACAAAAGCCGCTGCGAGGCAGCGGCTGGTGCTCGGAGGCAGTCCTGTAGGAGCGGGCTTGCTCGCGAAAGCGGTGTGTCAGTTAACAAATTTTCTTCTGATACACAGTATTCGCGAGCAAGCCCGCTCCCACAAAGGACGGGCCGCTTGAGATCTAGCCCCAAGCATAGTCTTACTTGATGGTCAGGGCTTCCAGTTTGCCGCTGTTGCCATACACATAGATCATGTTGCCCACCACCAGCGGACGGGCACGCAGGCCGTCGCTGTCGATGCGCTCACGGCCGACGAAACGACCGTCCACCTGGCTGAGCAGGTGCAGGTAACCTTCCAGGTCACCCACTGCGACGTAGCTGGAGAACACTTCCGGGGCCGACAATTGACGACGGGCCAGGGAATCGTTGCTCCACAAGGCGGTGGTGGAACGCTCGTCAACGCCTTCGACGGTGCCCGAGGACAGGCTCACGTAGACGCTGCCAAAGCCTTGGGCGACACCGGCGTAACTGGACGCATCGCGCTGCCACAACGGACGACCGCTTTCCAGGTCCAGTGCCGCCACGCGGCCCTGGTAGCTGGCGACATACAACGTACCGCCGGACAGCAGCAAGCCGCCGTCGATGTCGACCACACGCTCCAGCTCCGAACGACCTTGCGGGATGGCTACGCGCTGCTCCCAGACCGGCACGCCGTTGGAAACATCCAGGGCCACCACTTTACCGGTCGACAAGCCAGCCACCGCCAGGCGGTCGGTGACGATAGGCGCACTGGTGCCGCGCAGGGTCAGTACCGCCGGGGTGCTGTCGTACAACCAGCGCTGGTTGCCGGTGGCGGCATCCAGGCCAATCAGACGGTCATCCTGGGTCTGGACCACCACCACGTCGCCGTTGGTGGCGGGTGGTGCGAGCACTTCGCTGGTCACCCGGGCGCGCCATTTCTCTTCACCGCTGCTCGCGTCCAGGGCGACGATCTCGCCCTTGAGCGTGCCGATCATGACCAGGCCGTAACCCACGCCAACGGCGCCGGAAACAGGCAGTTCGAGATCTTTCTCCCATTTGACGTCGCCATTGCTGCGATCCATCGCCATGACCACGCCCGTGACGTCGCCGGCATAGATGGTGTCGCCATCGATGGCCGGCACCAGCATGTTGTAGGTTTCACCCTGGCCATCGCCGATGGAGCGGCTCCATTGCTTCTGCAGCACGACTTCTTCTTTGAAGTCGGTCAGCTCGGCCGGTGGCAGTTCTTTCTTGCTGTTGCTGCTGCAACCCGCGGCCAGAATGGCCAGGGCCAGCAATGCTGCATGTTTCCACTGGATCACGTCACGCATCCCCTTTGGCCAGGTCGTCCAGCTTGATTTGCAGGCCACCGACCGCGGCTTCATCCGACAGCGCAGCCTTGGCTTTTTGGTAGGCCGCATGGGCCTCATCGGCACGGCCCAGCTGTACCAGCAGGTCGCCCTTGAGTTCTTCGCGGGTCGCCAGGAACGCCTTGTCGGCATCGCCGTCGAGCAGCTTCAAGGCGTCTTCGGCCTTGTTCTGTGCCGCCAGCACCTGCGCCAGGCGCTGACGCGCCACTTCGCCCAGGGTCGGGTTGGCCGGCTTGTCGACGATACCTTTGAGCTCGGTCGCGGCGTCGTCCAGCTTGCCGCTGTCCACCGCCACCTTGGCCACGAACAGGCGACCGTACTGCGCGTAGGCAGTGCCGCCGAACTCCTTGTCCAGCTTGCCGGCCAGGTCCGCCACACGGGCAGGGTCAGGCTTGCCGTCCGGGGTCAGGGTGGTTTCCAGCAATTGCTGGTAGAGCACCGAGGCGCCTTGCGACTGGTTGCTCTGGTATTTCTGGTAGGCCTGCCAGCCGAACACGATGACCAGCGCCAACAGGCCGCCAGTGACCAGCGGCTTGCCGTTGCGCGTCCACCAGTCCTTCAAATCCGCCAGCTGTTCATCTTCGGTACTCGACACCCCAATACTCCTTAATCGCTAAATCGGCTGTTTGACAGCTTCAACCCTGCACGACGCAGGTGGCCAGGTGTGCAGCAAGCGCATCCCAGGCAATGCTTTGTTGTTCGCCCTGGCCACGCAGGGGTTTGAAACCTACCACTTGTTGGGCCAGTTCGTCGTCACCGAGGATCAGTGCATACAGCGCACCGCTCTTGTCGGCCTTCTTGAATTGGCTCTTGAAGCTGCCGGCGCCGGCGTTGATCTGCAAGCGCAGGTTGGGCAACTGGTCGCGGATCCGCTCGCTCAACGACAAGGCGGCCAGTTCGGCGGCCTCGCCAAAGGCGCACAGGTAGACGTCGACCTGACGGGACAGTTCTTCGGGTACCTTGTCCAAGGCTTCCAACATCAGCACCAGGCGCTCGATGCCCATGGCAAAGCCCACGCCCGGGGTCGGCTTGCCGCCCATCTGCTCCACCAGCCCGTCGTAGCGGCCGCCGGCACAGACGGTGCCCTGGGCGCCGAGTTTGTCGGTGACCCACTCAAAGACCGTCTTGCTGTAGTAATCCAGGCCACGAACCAACTTGGGATTGATCACGTAGGGAATGCCGACAGCGTCGAGGCGCGCCTTTAGCCCTTCGAAGTGCGCACGGGACTCGTCGTCGAGGTAGTCGGCCATTTTCGGCGCGTCGACCAAGACCGCTTGGGTGTCGGCATTCTTGGTGTCCAGCACGCGCAGCGGATTGGTCTTCAGACGGCGCTGGCTGTCTTCGTCGAGCTTGTCCAGGTGCGCGGAAAGAAACTCCACCAACGCTTCGCGGTAGCGGCCACGGGACTCACTGGTGCCCAGGCTGTTGAGCTCGAGCTTGACCGCGTCACGCAGCCCCAGTTCGCCCCACAGGCGCCAGGTCATGACGATCAGCTCGGCGTCGATGTCCGGGCCCTCGAGGTTGAACACTTCCAGGCCAATCTGGTGGAACTGGCGATAACGGCCTTTCTGCGGGCGCTCGTGACGGAACATCGGGCCGACGTACCAGAGTTTCTGCACCTGGCCGCCGCCGGTGATGCCGTGTTCGAGCACCGCACGCACGCAAGCCGCTGTACCTTCGGGGCGCAGGGTCAGGGAATCGCCGTTGCGGTCGTCGAAGGTGTACATCTCTTTTTCGACGATGTCGGTCACTTCACCGATGGAGCGTTTGAACAGCTCGGTGAACTCGACGATTGGCATGCGGATCTGCCGGTAACCGTAGTTATCCAGCAGGCGCGCCACGGTGCCCTCGAAATAACGCCACAGGGGCGTCTGCTCGGGCAGGATGTCGTTCATGCCACGAATGGCTTGCAGAGACTTGCTCACGTCTATTCCTTAATCTTTCGACTTAACCGCGCGCGATGACCGCTGCGTCGGCTTCGACCTTTTCGGCCGCTTTCTGGCGAATCAGCCGTTCCAGCTCATCCACCAGATTGTCATTCGTCAGTTTCTGCGACGGCTTGCCGTCGATGTAAATCAGGTTCGGGGTACCGCCAGTCAGGCCGATATGGGCCTCCTTGGCTTCGCCCGGCCCGTTGACCACGCAACCGATCACCGCGACATCCAGCGGCACCAGCAGGTCTTCGAGGCGCCCTTCCAGTTCGTTCATGGTCTTGACCACATCGAAGTTCTGCCGCGAGCAGCTCGGGCAGGCGATGAAGTTGATGCCACGGGAACGCAGGTGCAGGGACTTGAGAATGTCGTAGCCGACTTTCACTTCCTCGACCGGATCAGCCGCCAACGAGATGCGGATGGTATCGCCAATCCCTTCGGCGAGCAGCATACCGAGGCCGACGGCGGATTTCACCGTGCCCGAACGCAACCCACCGGCTTCGGTGATGCCCAGGTGCAGCGGCTGGACGATTTCCTTGGCCAGCAAGCGGTAGGCTTCGACGGCCATGAACACGTCGGAGGCCTTCACGCTGACCTTGAAGTCCTGGAAATTCAGGCGTTCCAGGTGCTCGACGTGGCGCAGGGCGGACTCCACCAGCGCCGCCGGGGTCGGTTCGCCGTATTTCTTTTGCAGGTCTTTTTCCAGGGAACCGGCATTGACGCCGATGCGGATCGGGATGCCCCGGTCGCGGGCGGCGTCCACCACGGCGCGCACACGGTCTTCGCGACCGATGTTGCCCGGGTTGATGCGCAGGCAATCGACGCCCAGTTCGGCCACGCGCAGGGCGATGCGGTAGTCGAAGTGAATGTCGGCGACCAAGGGGACCTTGACCAGTTGCTTGATCTTGCCGAACGCCTCGGCGGCGTCCATGTCCGGCACGGAAACCCGCACGATGTCGACACCGGCGGCTTCCAGGCGGTTGATCTGCGCGACCGTGGCGGCCACGTCATTGGTGTCGCTGTTGGTCATGCTCTGCACAGCGATAGGCGCATCGCCGCCCACGGGCACGTTACCGACCCAGATCTTTCGGGATTCGCGACGTTTGATTGGAGATTCGCCGTGCATGACTTATTGACCCAACTTCAGGCGAGCGGTCTCGCCACTGGTGAACGGAGCGATGTCGACCGGCTGGCCGTTGTAGCTGACCTGCGCGCCACGGGCATACCCCAGGCGCACGGCAAACGGCGGCTTGCCGTTGACGGCGGTGCTGTCGCCCTTGCGCTTGAGGCCGCTGAACAGCACCTTGCCGTTGCCGTCGGTGATCTGCGTCCAGCAGTCGGCGACAAACTGAATCTGCACCTGGCCTTCACCCGCGACTGGCGCTGGGGTCGGGGCCGTCGGAGCTGCCGGGGCGACTGGAGCGGTCGGCGCGGCGTGGGTCGCAGGCGCAGCCGCGGTCGGTGCTGGCGTACTCGGCGCGGCCGGTGCCGTGGCAATCGGTGCGCTGCCGGTGTTCGGGGCAGCCGGTGCCGGAGCTGGAACAGCCGGCTCGGCACCCGCCTGGGCATCGGCGTCGTCCTGGCTTTGTGGCAACGCCAGGGTGGTTTCGCCTTCGGCCTGGCCTTCGACGACAGCCTGGTCTTCCGGCTCGTCCAGCGGATGGATCTGGGTGGTGCCGTCAGCGCCCTCGACCTCGACGTGCTCGGGGTTCATGGCGACGGGCTCCTTGTTGCGCAAGGACGCCTGGTCCTGCCACCAGACAAAACCGCCACCGATCACCGCGATCAGCAGCAACAGGCTGACGATTCGCAAAATGGTGTGGGAAACGCGAACCGGTTCCTCGATGCGCCCCAGGCTGTGCACGTTGCTGCCCTGGGCATCGGAACCGGTGTATTGATCGAATTGCTGGACCAGCACGGTCTGGTCCATGCCGAGCAACTTGGCATAGGCGCGGATGTAGCCCCGGGCGAAGGTGTGCCCGGGCAGCTTGTCGAACGCGCCCGCTTCCAGATTGCCCAGGGAAGCCACGGTAAGATTGAGCTTGAGGGCCACTTCGGCCAGCGACCAACCATTGCTTTCGCGGGCTTGACGCAGGGTCTCACCGGGATTTACGCGAGTCGCTGCTACAACTTCGGGATGCGCCGCTTTCATCATTGCTCCGACAGGTATTGCTGATATTCCGGCGTACCGGGATAGAGTCTTTTGAGTTGCAAGCCGTAACTCGCAGCTTTGTCGCGATCTTCAAACACATGTGCCAGCCGAACGCCGAGCAATAGACTACGTGCATTTTGCTCGCTCAGCAGGCTAAAACGCTCGTAGTAGTCACGGGCGGGCACATAATGCCTGTCTTCGTAAGACAACTCAGCCATTTCCAGCAGCGCCCGCGGTTGCTGGCGGTTGAGCCGCAGCGCCTTTTCGAGTTGCTGGCGGGCCAGGTCGCGCTGGCCCAACTGCGCGGCCGTCATGCCGAGGTTCTCGAAAACCCGCGAACGCTCGGGGTAAAGGGTATCGGCGGCAGCCTGCTCGAAGCGCTCGTAGGCTTCCTTGTAGCGTTTCTGCTCGAAAAGAAAGCTGCCGTAGTTGTTCAGGATCCGTGCATCCTGGGGCCGGCCGGACAGCGCCTTGCGAAAATGCTGGTCGGCCAGTTCCGACTCCATCTCGGCCTGGAACACCAGGGCCAGGGCCGCGTTGGCATCCGGGTCGGAATCGTCCAGCTCCAGGGCCTTCTTGAGCGGCACCTTGGCCCGTTCGGTCATGCCCTGCTGCAGGTAGCCGATGCCCAGTTGCACATAGGCCACACGTGCCTCGTCACGCCCTTTGCTGGTCTTCATCGGGTTGTAGTCACCCGACAGGACACAACCGGAACACAGGCCGGCCAACAGCAAAACGAGCGCGAAGCGCAGGGACATAGAGTTCCTCTCTTAGTGACTGTTCGCAGCGTTTTGCACCGCATCGTCCGCGGCGTTCAACTCACGCACGGCAATGTAGCGTTCGCTGCGACGGGTGCGATCCAGCACCTGTCCTACCAATTGGCCACAGGCGGCGTCGATGTCTTCGCCGCGAGTGGTGCGCACGGTGACGTTGAAGCCAGCGTGGTGAAGCTGATCCTGGAAGCGACGAATCGCGTTGTTGCTCGGACGCTCGTAACCGGAATGCGGGAACGGGTTGAACGGGATCAGGTTGATCTTGCACGGGATGTTCTTGAGCAACTCGATCATCTCGACCGCGTGCTCGACCTTGTCGTTCACATCCTTGAGCAGCGTGTACTCGATGGTCAGCACGCGTTTTTCGCCCAGGGACGACATGTAGCGCTGGCACGACTCGAGCAGCATCTTAAGCGGATACTTCTTGTTGATCGGCACCAATTGGTTACGCAATGCGTCATTGGGTGCGTGCAGCGACAACGCCAGGGAGACGTCGATGTGCTTGGCCAGCTCATCGATCATCGGCACCACGCCGGAGGTGGACAAGGTCACGCGGCGCTTGGAGATGCCGTAGCCCAGGTCGTCCATCATCAGGTGCATGGCGGAAACGACATTGTCGAAGTTCAGCAGCGGCTCACCCATGCCCATCATCACCACGTTGGTGATGGCACGGTCGACGGTCGCCGGGACGCTGCCAAAGGATTTGTTGGCAATCCACACCTGGCCGATCACTTCGGCGGCGGTGAGGTTGCTATTGAAGCCTTGCTTGCCGGTGGAGCAGAAACTGCAATCCAGGGCACAGCCTGCCTGGGACGAAACGCACAAGGTGCCGCGCTTGCCCTGGGGAATGTAGACGGTCTCGACGCAGCTGCCGGACGCCACGCGCACCACCCACTTGCGGGTGCCGTCGCTGGAAATGTCCTGGCTGACCACTTCGGGGCCGCGAATCTCGGCAACAGCCTTGAGCTTTTCACGCAGGGCCTTGCCGACATTCGTCATGGCGTCGAAGTCGTCGACGCCAAAGTGGTGAATCCATTTCATCACCTGGCCGGCACGGAAACGCTTCTCCCCGATCGAGTCGAAGAATTTCTCCATTTCCGGCTGGGTCAGGCCCAACAGGTTGGTTTTGCCGTTCGATGTAGTCATGGATTCACCTTCACTCAAAAGCCTGGGCTTAGCGAGTGGTTACTTCAGTAGCGGAGAAAAAGTAAGCGATTTCGCGAGCGGCAGCGGCTTCGGAGTCCGAACCGTGGACGGCGTTGGCGTCGATGGACTCGGCGAAGTCAGCACGGATGGTGCCGGCAGCGGCTTCTTTAGGGTTGGTAGCGCCCATCAGCTCACGGTTGCGAGCGATGGCGTTTTCGCCTTCCAGCACCTGAACGACAACCGGACCGGAAGTCATGAAGGCAACCAGTTCACCGAAGAAACCGCGCTCGCTGTGCTCAGCGTAGAAGCCTTCGGCTTCGGCTTTGGACAGTTGCTTCATTTTCGAAGCTACAACGCGCAGGCCAGCGTCTTCAAAACGGGTAACGATCTTGCCGATCACGTTTTTAGCAACGGCGTCAGGCTTGATGATGGAGAAAGTACGTTGAACAGCCATGGTGTAACTCCAGAAACGGTAATTTACGAAAAATTAAACCCGCGAATTATACGCGGGTTCTTGGGTATTGCCTAACCTGCGAGGCGATCAGTCCAATTCTTTGGCCCAGAGTTCCTGAACCGCTTCCAACACCTTCTCGCCGACTCGGCCAGAGGTGGCATCGAAGTCAGGCAGATCCAGGATCATCTGCTGCAGACGGACGAAACCTACAGAGTACGGATCGAGCCCTTCGTGGGCCTCGGCCAACTCTTCCGCGATGCGTTGTACGTCATTCCAACCATAGCTCATGACAGTGTCACCATCAGTGCGGCGCTTCGGCCGCATGGTTAAGCGAATATTTCGGGATTTCGACCACCAGGTCTTCGGTGCCGACCTTGGCCTGACAGGTCAGGCGCGACGTCGGCTCCAGGCCCCAGGCCCGATCAAGATAGTCCTCTTCCAGCTCATCGGCTTCATTCAGCGAGTCGAAACCCTCGCGGATGATGCAATGGCACGTGGTGCAGGCACAAACGCCACCGCAGGCGCTCTCGATCTCGATGTGGTTGTCATGGGCCACTTCAAGCAGGGACTTGCCGGTTTCGGCCTCTACCACCATACCGTCCGGGCAATGCTCGGCGTGTGGCAGAAAAATGATCTGCGGCATCAGTTATTCCTCGATTTCATTCAGGTTGCGCCCCGCCAGGGCGGCTTTGACCGTCGAGTCCAGGCGGCGGGCTGCAAAGGCATCGGTGACTTGAGACAGACGCTTGGTCTGCTGCTCGATGGCATAACCATCGGTGCCTTTCATCAATTCGGACAGTTCCTGCATCTGCAGCTCGATGACCATGCGTTCTTCGGCATCCAGCAAACGCTCGCCGTCGGCTTCAAGGGCCCCCTGCACGGCTTCGATCAGACGCTGGGCGTCGACCTGCTGCTCACGCAGCACACGGGCCACTTTGTCGTCGCTGGCGTGCTGGAACGAATCCTTGAGCATCTTGGCGATTTCACCGTCGGTCAGGCCGTAGGACGGCTTGACCTGGATGCTCGCCTCGACGCCCGAACCCAATTCGCGAGCGGAGACATTGAGCAAACCGTCGGCATCGACCTGGAAGGTCACGCGAATCTTCGCCGCACCGGCCACCATCGGCGGGATGCCGCGCAATTCGAAGCGGGCCAGGGAACGGCAGTCGCTGATCAGCTCACGCTCGCCTTGCAGCACGTGGACCATCATGGCCGACTGGCCGTCTTTATAGGTGGTGAAGTCCTGGGCGCGGGCAACCGGGATGGTGGTGTTGCGTGGAATCACCTTCTCCATCAGGCCGCCCATGGTTTCCAGCCCCAGGGACAACGGAATCACATCGAGCAACAGCAGTTCGCCGCCGTCGCGCTTGTTGCCGGCCAGGGTATCGGCCTGGATCGCGGCGCCGATGGCGACCACCTGGTCCGGGTCGATTTCGGTCAGCGGCTGGCGGCCAAAGGCCTCGGCAACGGCTTCGCGAACCCGAGGCACGCGGGTCGAACCACCGACCATGACCACGGCCTTGACGTCTTCGAGCTCGATGCCGGAATCACGCACGGCACGGCGGCAGGCCTTGAGGCTGCGGGCGACCATGGGCTCGATCAATGCATCAAAGGCGGCGCGGCTCAGCGAGGCTTGCCAGTCGCCATAAGCGACTTCAACGGTGGCGGCGTCGGTCAAGGCTTCCTTGGCGGCGCAGGCGGTTTGCAGCAGGTGGCGTTGCGCACCCGGGTCGAGGTCGGCGGACAAGCCCGCTTGCTCGATGATCCAGCCGGCGATGGCGTGGTCGAAGTCATCGCCGCCCAGGGCACTGTCGCCACCGGTGGCCAGGACTTCGAAAACACCGCCGGTCAGGCGCAGGATCGAAATATCGAATGTGCCGCCGCCCAGATCGTAGATCGCGACCAGGCCTTCGGCATGCTGGTCGAGGCCATACGCGACGGCAGCGGCAGTCGGCTCGTTGAGCAGGCGCAGCACGTTAAGGCCGGCCAGCTTGGCGGCGTCCTTGGTGGCTTGGCGCTGGGCGTCGTCGAAATAGGCCGGGACGGTGATGACCGCGCCCACCAGTTCACCGCCCAACGCCGCTTCGGCACGCTGACGCAAGACCTTGAGAATGTCGGCGGAAACCTCGACCGGGCTTTTCGGGCCTTGCACGGTTTCGATGAACGGCATGTGGGATTCGCCACCGACGAAGCGGTACGGCAGCTGGTCGCCCAATTGCTTGACGTCGGACAGACCACGACCCATCAAGCGCTTGACCGAGACAATAGTGTTCAGAGGGTCAGTGGCGGCGGCCAGCTTGGCCGACTCGCCCACTTCGACGCGATCGGCGTGATAGCGAACGGCGGACGGCAGGATCACCTGCCCCTGTTCATCGGCCAGCGGCTCGGAAAGACCGCTGCGCAAGGCAGCGACCAGGGAATTGGTAGTACCCAAGTCGATCCCGACAGCCAGGCGACGCTGGTGCGGTTGTGGACTTTGGCCGGGTTCGGCGATCTGCAGTAGGGCCATCGTAATCAGGACTTATCTGTAATCAGGCGTGCGACCGGAGCGGCACTGGGTTAATCGTCGAGGCGCTCTTCTAGCTGGCGCACTTCGTAGGTGAGCTTGTCGAGGAACTGCATGCGCCGCATCAGGCGTTCGGCCTGTTCGCGTTGCGCGGCATCGTTCCAGCAGGCTGCGAAGCTATCGTTCAGTGTTTGCTGGGCGTCTTTCAAGCGCCGCTTGAATACCGCGACACCGGCCAGGTCGGCGCTGTCCTGCAGATCCTCGAGCTCTTCGCGCCACTGCATCTGCTGCAAAAGAAACTCGGGATCGTGGACCGTGACCTCCAGCGGCAACTCATGGCCGCTGATGGCGAGCAGGTAACGCGCGCGCTTGGCAGGACTCTTAAGCGTCTGGTAAGCCTCGTTGAGGTTCGCCGACTGCTCGAGCGCCCGCCGCTGCTCCGCCTCGGAGGCATCGGCAAAGCGGTCGGGATGGACGCCACGGGCCAATTCAAGATAACGCGCGGACAACTGCTCGAGATCCAGCTGGAACGCAGGCTGCATCTGGAACAACGCAAAATGACAAGGAGTACCCACAAGCCGCCTCAGATGTTGAAGCTTTCGCCGCAGCCACATTCACCGCGCACGTTGGGGTTGTTGAACTTGAAGCCTTCGTTCAACCCTTCCTTGACGAAATCCAGTTCGGTGCCGTCCAGGTACGTCAGGCTTTTCGGGTCGATGATCACTTTCTGACCATGACTTTCGAATACCTGATCGTCTTCGCCCACTTCGTCGACGAACTCCAGTACATAGGCGAGACCAGAACAGCCCGTGGTGCGAACACCCAGGCGGATACCCTCGCCCTTGCCGCGCCCCGCGAGGGAGCGCTGGATATGGTTAGCTGCCGCTTCTGTCATCTGGATAGCCATGGAAAACTCCTTACCGTAACGCGGATCAGATCAAGCCTTTCTTCTGCTTGTAATCGCGAACGGCGGCCTTGATGGCGTCTTCGGCGAGTACCGAGCAGTGGATCTTCACTGGCGGCAGGGCCAGTTCTTCAGCCAGCTGGGTGTTCTTGATGGTTTCGGCTTCATCAAGGGTCTTGCCCTTCATCCACTCGGTGGCCAGGGAGCTGGACGCGATGGCCGAGCCGCAGCCGTAGGTCTTGAACTTGGCATCTTCGATGATGCCTTGCTCGTTGACCTTGATCTGCAGACGCATCACGTCGCCGCACGCCGGCGCGCCGACCATGCCGGTGCCGACATCAGGATCCTGCGCGTCCATCTTGCCGACGTTGCGCGGGTTCTCGTAGTGGTCGATGACCTTTTCGCTATATGCCATTTGCTTCAATCCTCATCAGTGAGTCGCTCTGGTGGCGACTTCTTCAGTGCGCCGCCCACTCGATTTTCGAAATGTCGACGCCGTCTTTGTACATGTCCCACAGCGGCGACAGAGCGCGCAGCTTGGTAACGGCCTCGCAGACTTTCTGCGCGGCGTAATCGATTTCTTCTTCGGTGGTGAAACGGCCGAAGGTAAAGCGAATGGAGCTGTGGGCCAGTTCGTCGTTGCGGCCCAGGGCGCGCAGTACGTACGAAGGCTCCAGGGACGCCGAGGTGCACGCCGAACCGGACGACACGGCCAGATCCTTGAGCGCCATGATCAGCGACTCACCTTCAACGTAGTTGAAGCTCAGGTTCAGGTTGTGCGGTACGC
Organism: Pseudomonas sp. R151218B TE3479; assembly: GCF_053629195.1. Lineage (NCBI taxonomy): Bacteria > Pseudomonadati > Pseudomonadota > Gammaproteobacteria > Pseudomonadales > Pseudomonadaceae > Pseudomonas > Pseudomonas sp. R151218B TE3479. The sequence goes on along the minus strand of NZ_JBRJHV010000001.1, from coordinate 2,121,604 downwards.
GGGCGATCATGCTGCCGTTGACGTAGAGTTCTTCAAGGTGCTCGACCTGCTTGAAGAAGCGGTCGCTCAGGGCCTTGATGCGCACGTTCTCGGCAGCCATGTCTTCCTTGGCGACGCGGAAGGCTTCGCCCATGCCGACGATCTGGTGGGTCGCCAGGGTGCCGGAACGCATGCCACGCTCGTGACCGCCGCCGTGCATGGTCGCTTCGAGGCGAACACGCGGCTTGCGGCTGACGTACAGGGCGCCGATGCCTTTAGGGCCGTAGGTCTTGTGGGCCGAGAACGACATCAGGTCGACTTTCAGCTTGGACAGGTCGATGTCGACCTTGCCGGTGGACTGAGCGGCGTCGACGTGGAAAAGGACGCCCTTGGAGCGGGTCAGTTCGCCGATGGCCGCGATGTCGTTGACGGTGCCGATTTCGTTGTTCACGTGCATGATCGAGACCAGGATGGTGTCGTCGCGCAGGGCGGCTTCGACCATGGCCGGGGTGATGATGCCGTCTTCACCGGGCTCGATGTAGGTGACTTCGAAGCCTTCACGCTCCAGTTGGCGCATGGTGTCCAGGACAGCCTTGTGCTCGATCTTGGAGGTGATCAGGTGCTTGCCCTTGGTGTGGTAGAAATGCGCGACACCCTTGATTGCCAGGTTGTCGGATTCGGTGGCACCGGAGGTCCAGACGATTTCACGCGGGTCGGCGTTGACCAGATCGGCGACCTGGCGGCGGGCGTTTTCGACCGACTCTTCGGCCTTCCAGCCAAACACGTGGGAACGGGACGCCGGGTTACCGAAGTTTCCGTCGACCAGCAGGCATTCACTCATTTTTTGCGCAACACGCGGATCAACCGGGGTGGTCGCAGAGTAATCAAGGTAAATCGGCAATTTCATGGACTCTCTCCTAAATCAGGCTGGCTGGCGTTCCGCTTGCTCTGCGGCGGTCATTCGACGGCGGACGCTTCAATCTTGTCCAGGTGCGGCGCCTTGCTGTTGCAACGGCGCTGGTCCTGACGCTGGGCTACTTCTTGCACCTCACGGCGAGTTACAAGGTCAGCCAAGCTGATACCGCTCAGAAATTCGTGGATCTGCAGGCTGAGGTCGCACCACAAGTGGTGGGTCAGGCAAGTATCGCCGCCATGGCAGTCGCCAAGGCCCTGGCATTTGGTCGCATCGACCGATTCGTTCACTGCATCGATCACCTGGGCGACCTGGATGCCTTGCATGTCCCGCGACAGCTGGTAGCCGCCGCCGGGGCCGCGAACGCTGGACACCAGGTTGCTGCGGCGCAGCTTGGCGAACAGCTGTTCAAGGTAAGACAGGGAAATGCCCTGGCGCTCGGAGATATCGGCCAGGGACACCGGCCCGTGCTGCGCATGCAATGCCAGATCCAGCATTGCGGTCACGGCGTATCGGCCTTTTGTAGTCAGTCGCATGGACAATTACCACGGAGTTCGGAATGGGGGCGAGTATGCAATTCCCGAGTATTTAAGTCAAGTATAAGACCTAGTGCTTTACTCAGGTTTACCCGCGAAAGAGCGCGCGCATGATAGCAAAGGCTGGTCGGCGGCGACCAGTGATACCGCGTTGTTGTTTATCGCGAGCAAGCTCGCTCCCACATTGGATCACGGGTGCTGATGCGATCCCTGAGGGAGCGAGCTTGCTCGCGATGAGGCCGGCAGGGTTTCAGCTAGCCTGGCTCTGATCCTTGTCCTTCACACACGCAAAGTCTTCCTCGCGCAGTTCAGGCAGGTCCTTGGCACAGTAATTACTGCCCAGGTCCTTCAGGGCCCCGCACATCCCCTCCAGGCGCCCATCGACGGCCTGCAGGTGATCGAGCAACTGGTTGATAGCCCGGGCGACCGGGTCGGGCATGTCTTCGCCGACACCGTAGGCGTCGAAGCCGATCTTCTCGGCCATGGCCTTGCGGCGAGCATCCTGCTCCTCATCGGACTTGACGATGATCCGCCCCGGAATCCCCACCACGGTCGCACCCGGCGGCACGGCCTTGGTCACCACGGCGTTGGAGCCGACTTTCGCCCCCGCCCCTACCGTGAACGGTCCCAGCACCTTGGCGCCGGCACCGACCACCACGCCGTCTTCCAGGGTTGGGTGACGCTTGCCTTTGTTCCAGCTGGTACCACCGAGGGTCACACCCTGGTACAGGGTCACGTCGTCGCCGATCTCGGCGGTTTCGCCGATGACGATGCCCATGCCGTGGTCGATGAAGAACCGACGGCCGACCTTGGCGCCCGGGTGGATCTCGATCCCGGTCAGCCAGCGGCCGAAGTTCGAGACCAGCCTCGCCAGCCACTTCCAGCCCATGTTCCACAAGGCGCCGGACAGGCGGTGGATCCAGATCGCGTGCATGCCCGGGTAGCAAGTCAGCACTTCAAAGGCGTTGCGCGCCGCTGGGTCGCGATGGAAAACGCTTTGGATATCTTCACGCAAACGTTCGAACATTTTATTTCTTCCGCTTAATCAGCTCGCCACGGGCCGCCTTCTGGGTTTCCGTGAGGATGCCGCGCAATATATTCATCTCCGCCCGGCTGACCGAGCTTCGTCCGTACAACCGACGCAGGCGCGCCATCAAGTGCCGCGGCTTTTCCGGGTCGAGGAACTCGATGTCCACCAGGGTCTGCTCCAGGTGCTCATAGAATCGTTCCAACTCGTCCATGGTCGCCAGTGTCTCACTGCGCGGCGACGTGACCTCGGTTTTTTCGACTTTGCTGGGCTTGCCTTCGGCCGCCAGCCAAGCCATGCGCACTTCATAACTCAACACCTGCACCGCCGCACCCAGGTTCAAGGAGCTGAACTCAGGGTCGGAAGGGATATGCACGTGAAAGTGACATCGCTGCAGCTCGTCGTTGGTCAGGCCGGAGTCTTCACGGCCGAACACGAGGGCGATTTCAAAGCCTTGCGCGGCTTCCTCGACCACTTTGGTGCCGCATTCGCGGGGGTCGAGCAGCGGCCAGGGAATACGCCGGTCGCGGGCGCTGGTGCCGAGCACCAGGTTGCAACCCACCAGGGCATCTTCGAGGGTGGCGACGACTTGCGCGTTGGCCAGGATGTCACCGGCACCAGAGGCCCGGGCGTCGGCTTCGTGGTGGGGAAACAAGCGCGGCTCGACCAGCACCAGGCGCGACAGGCCCATGTTCTTCATGGCCCGCGCAACTCCGCCGATGTTACCCGGATGGCTGGTATTGACCAGGACGACACGAATGTTCTGCAACAAGGGAGGCGCTCTCGAACACGATAAAGGGAGCAAATCTTACATAAGCACCTACCGTTAAGCTATGAAAGCGAACACCAACCTTCTCCTCGGAAAACTTTCTGATAGAATGCGCGGCTTTCTTTAACAACCTTAGGTGACACATCCATGCAGCCCATGCTGAATATCGCGCTGCGCGCCGCCCGCAGCGCCAGTGAACTGATCTTCCGCTCCATCGAGCGCCTGGATACCATCAAGGTCGATGAAAAAGACGCCAAGGACTACGTGTCCGAGGTTGATCGCGCCGCCGAGCAAAAGATCGTCGACGCCCTGCGCAAGGCTTACCCGAACCACTCCATCCTCGGTGAAGAGACCGGCATGCACGCCGGTACTGGCATCGAAGGCGAAGAGTACCTGTGGATCATCGATCCGCTGGACGGCACCACCAACTTCCTGCGCGGCATTCCTCATTTCGCTGTCAGCATCGCCTGCAAATACCGTGGCCGCCTGGAACACGCTGTCGTGCTGGACCCGGTTCGCCAGGAAGAATTCACCGCCAGCCGCGGCCGTGGCGCCCAACTGAACGGTCGTCGCCTGCGCGTCAGCGGCCGCACCAGCCTGGACGGCGCCCTGCTGGGTACCGGCTTCCCGTTCCGTGATGACCAGATGGACAACCTGGACAACTACCTGGGCATGTTCCGCGCCTTGGTCGGCCAGACCGCCGGCATCCGCCGCGCCGGCGCTGCGAGCCTGGACCTGGCTTACGTGGCTGCGGGTCGTTTCGATGCATTCTGGGAGTCGGGCCTGTCCGAGTGGGACATGGCAGCGGGCGCCCTGCTGATCCAGGAAGCGGGTGGCTTGGTGAGCGACTTCACTGGCGGCCACGACTTCCTTGAAAAAGGCCACATCGTTGCCGGCAACACCAAATGCTTCAAGGCAGTGCTGACTGCTATCCAGCCGCACCTGCCGGCTTCGTTGAAGCGTTAAGCCGCTCGGCTACAGAAAAAGCACCTTTCGGGGTGCTTTTTTTATGCCTGCTGGAATCTGCCCTCATGTAGGCAAGCACCTCCCTTTGTGGCGAGCAAGCTCGCTCCCACAGGGAGAATTGGGATTGGCACAGGTTTTATATCCACTGGAGATCCAGTGTGGGAGCGAGCTTGCTCGCGATGGCGGCGGCACATTCAACATTGATGCAAGCCGATCCATCGCTATCGCGAGCAAGCTCGCTCCCACAGGGGTTGAGGGATGCCCGAAAGCCGGGCACAAAAAAAGCACCCCGAAGGGTGCTTTTTTCATAACGGTTGGATCACTGGGCGGGTTCGTTCTGCCCCAGGATCAGTTGGCCTTCCTTGCTCACCGGGATCTGGTTGCCCGGGTCGCGGTCCATGCGGACTTTGCCTTCTTTGCCGTCGAGCATGTAGCGAACGTCGTAACCTACAACCTTGTCGCTGATGTCATTGACCGTGTTGCAGCGCGTCTGGGTGGTGGTGTAAGTGTCGCGTTCCTGCATGCCTTCCTGGATCTTGTTACCGGCATAACCACCACCGGCCGCCCCCGCCACGGTGGCGATTTTCTTGCCGGTGCCGCCGCCGATCTGGTTACCCAGCAGGCCACCGGCTACGGCGCCCAGCACGGTGCCGGCGATCTGGTGTTGGTCCTGAACCGGCTTCTGCCGAGTCACGGTGACATCCTTGCACACTTCACGCGGGGTCTTGATTTGGGTCTTGACCGGTTCCACGGCCAGTACTTGCGCATACTCAGGGCCACTCTTTACCAAGCTGTAGGTCGCGACCGCACCACCGGCAGTCACACCGACAGCACCCAATACCGCACCAACCAGCATCGATTTGTTCACTTGAACCTCCAGGCCATCACAAGCGGATTAATCCGCGCTTCTCCCAGCCTTGGAGCACAAAAAAAGGCGCGAGTTCAACTCGCGCCTTTTCAGCGGTGACGGACGGAGCGACGAGCCTTATGGGCGGTCGTCCACTTCCGTTTCGGTGGCCGCAGGAGGAATCAGGTCCTCGGTGCTCAGGTTCAGCCAGATCAGCACCACGTTGGCGATGTAGATCGACGAGTAGGTACCCGCCAATACGCCGACAAACAGCGCGATGGAGAAACCGAACAGGTTGTCGCCACCAAAGATCAGCAGCGCCGCGATCGCCAGCAAGGTGGAGATCGACGTCGCCATGGTCCGCAGCAGCGTCTGGGTGGTCGAGATGTTGATGTTCTCGATCAAGGACGCCTTGCGCAGCACACGGAAGTTCTCACGCACCCGGTCGAACACCACGATGGTGTCGTTGAGGGAGTAACCGATGATCGCCAGTACCGCCGCCAGCACCGTCAGGTCGAAGGTGATCTGGAAGAACGACAGGATGCCCACAGTCACGATCACGTCGTGGATCAGCGAGACAATCGCCCCCACCGCGAACTTCCACTGAAAGCGGAAGGCCAGATAGAGCAGGATGCCGCCCAGCGCCATCAGCATGCCGAGGCCGCCCTGGTCGCGCAGTTCTTCACCCACCTGCGGGCCGACGAACTCGACGCGCTTGACCTGGGCCGGGTTATCGCCGCCCGCCTTCTGCAAGGCCTCGGCCACCTGGTGGCCCAGCTGCGGGTCTTCACCCGGCATGCGCACCAACAGGTCCGTGGTCGCACCGAAGCTCTGCACGATGGCATCGCTGTAGCCCGACGTCGCCAGTTGCTCACGCACCTTGGTGACATCGGCCGGACGCTCGTAGGTCAGCTCGATGAGCGTACCGCCGGTAAAGTCCAGGCCGTAGTTCAGCCCCTTGGTGGCCCAGCTGAACAACGCCAGTACGGTGAGGAACAATGTGACGCCGAACGCAACGTTGCGAACGCCCATGAAGTTGATTGTACGTAACATGGCAGCCCCTTAAATCCACAACTTCTTGAAGTCACGACCGCCAAAGATCAGGTTGACCATTGCGCGGGTCACCATGATGGCTGTGAACATCGAGGTAAAGATCCCGAGGGACATGGTCACTGCGAAGCCCTTGACCGGGCCGGTGCCCATGGCGAAGAGAATCCCGCCCACCAGCAACGTGGTGAGGTTGGCGTCGAGGATCGCGGTGAATGCCCGGCCGAAGCCTTCGTTGATCGCACGTTGAATCGTCATGCCCGCGGCGATCTCTTCACGTATCCGCGAGAAGATCAGCACGTTGGCGTCCACCGCCATACCCATGGTCAGGACAATACCGGCAATACCCGGCAGGGTCAGCGTAGCCCCCAGGAGCGACATCAGCGCCAGCAGCATCACCATGTTCACCGCCAGAGCGACGGTGGCGATGATGCCGAAGAAGCGGTAGATGGCGATGATGAACAGCGAGACGAACAGCATGCCCCACAGGGATGCATCGATACCCTTGGTGATGTTGTCCGCACCCAGGCTCGGGCCGATGGTGCGTTCTTCAGCGAAGTACATCGGCGCGGCCAGGCCACCGGCACGCAGCAGCAGGGCCAGTTCCGAGGATTCACCCTGGCCGTTGAGGCCGGTGATGCGGAACTGGCTGCCCAGTGGCGACTGGATGGTCGCCAGGCTGATGATCTTCTTCTCTTCCTTGAAGGTCTGCACCGCGACGTCTTTCTCGACACCGTCGACCACTTGCTTGGTGTAGGTGGTGGTCGGCTTCTGCTCGATGAAGATCACCGCCATGCTGCGACCGACGTTGCTGCGCGTGGCGCGGCTCATCAGTTCGCCACCGTGGCCGTCGAGGCGAATGTTCACCTGCGGACGACCCTGCTCGTCGAAGCCCGCCTGGGCGTCGGTCACCTGGTCACCGGTGATGATCAGGCCACGCTCGATCTGCGCCGCCGGACGCCCGCCCTCACGGAACTCGAAGCTCTCGGAAGTGGCCTTGGACGCACCCGGCTCAGCGGCCAGGCGGAATTCCAGGTTGGCGGTCTTGCCGAGGATACGCTTGGCTTCGGCAGTGTCCTGCACGCCTGGCAGCTCAACCACGATGCGGTTGGCGCCCTGGCGCTGCACGATCGGCTCGGCCACACCCAGCTCGTTGACGCGGTTACGCACCGTGGTCAAGTTCTGCTTGATGGAGTACTCGCGGATTTCCGCCAGCTTGGCCGGGGTCATCGCCAGACGCAGCACCGCCTGACCATTGAGGTCGGCCGGCACAATGTCGAAATCGTTGAAGTTCTTGCGGATCAGCGCACGGGCCTGTTCGCGGGTATCTTCATCGCTGAAGCCCAGCTGGATGGCACCGTCGAGCTGCGGCAGGCTGCGATAACGCAGGCGCTCTTTACGCAGCAAGCTCTTGACGTCGCCTTCGTAGACTTTCATCCGCGCGTCGAGGGCTTTTTCCATGTCCACTTCCAGCAGGAAGTGCACACCGCCGGACAAGTCCAGGCCCAGCTTCATCGGGTGCGCGCCAAGCTTGCGCAACCATTGCGGCGTAGTCTGCGCCAGGTTCAGGGCTACGACGTAATCGTCGCCCATGGCCTTGCGCACCACGTCCTTGGCCGGCAGCTGGTCTTCCGCCTTGGTCAGGCGCAACAGGCCGCCCTTGCCGTTTTCGGCGATGGACGCAGCCTTGACCTCGATATTGGCCGCCTTGAGCGCAGCGCTCGCACGGTCCAGATCGGCCTGGGTGACCTGCAGCGCAGTGCTTGCGCCACTGACCTGAATGGCCGGGTCATCCGGGTATAGATTGGGAGCGGAATAAATCAGACCGACCGCCAGCACCGCCAGGATCAGTACATATTTCCACAGAGGGTATTTGTTCAGCATCACGCCGCCCGCTTATGACGCGGGGCGCCTTGCGCGCCCCGTCGATTGAATAGAAGTTTGAAACTTTAGATCGCTTTCAGCGTGCCTTTTGGCAGCGTGGCCGCGATGGCGCCCTTCTGGAACTTCATTTCAACAGTGTCGGACACTTCCAGTACCACGAAGTCATCAGCCACTTTGGTGATCTTGCCAGCGATACCGCCGGTAGTGACCACTTCATCGCCCTTCTGCAAGCTGCTCAGCAGGTTCTTCTGCTCTTTGGCGCGCTTGGCCTGTGGACGCCAGATCATCAGGTAGAAGATGACCAGGAAGCCGACCAGGAAAATCCACTCGAAACCGCCACCCATAGGGCCGGCAGCAGCAGGTGCAGCGGCATCAGCCATGGCGTTAGAGATAAAAAAGCTCATTTAGCACTCCAGTTGCAAGTATTGAATCTAGGGATCGGAAAACTCAGTCCAAAGGCGGAACAGGCAACCCGCGCTTGGCATAGAAGGCCTCGACAAAGGCGGCCAATGTACCCTGTTGGATAGCCTCGCGCAAACCAGCCATAAGCACCTGATAATGGCGCAAATTGTGGATGGTATTGAGCATACTCCCGAGCATTTCGCCGCACTTGTCCAAATGATGCAGATAAGCGCGGGAGAAGTTCTGGCACGTATAGCAATCGCACGTCGGATCCAGCGGCGAATCATCATGGCGATGGAACGCGTTACGGATCTTCAGCACACCGGTGTCGATGAACAGATGCCCATTGCGGGCATTACGGGTTGGCATCACGCAATCGAACATGTCCACCCCGCGGCGCACACCCTCAACCAGATCTTCCGGTTTGCCAACGCCCATAAGGTAACGAGGTTTGTCAGCGGGCATTTCGCCCGGCAGGTAATCGAGCACCTTGATCATCTCGTGTTTCGGCTCACCCACCGACAAACCGCCAATCGCCAGGCCGTCGAAGCCGATCTTGTCCAGGCCTTCGAGGGAACGCATGCGCAGGTCGCGGTGCATGCCGCCCTGGACGATGCCGAACAACGCCGCGGTGTTTTCGCCATGGGCATTCTTCGAACGCTGGGCCCAGCGCAACGACAGCTCCATGGACACCCGCGCCACGTCTTCATCGGCCGGGTACGGCGTGCATTCGTCGAAGATCATCACGATGTCCGAGCCCAGGTCGCGCTGCACCTGCATCGACTCTTCCGGCCCCATGAACACCTTGGAACCGTCCACTGGAGAGGCGAAGGTCACGCCCTCCTCCTTGATCTTGCGCATCGCGCCCAGGCTGAACACCTGGAAACCACCGGAGTCGGTCAGGATCGGGCCTTTCCACTGCATGAAATCGTGCAGGTCGCCGTGGGCCTTGATCACCTCCATGCCCGGGCGCAGCCACAGGTGGAAGGTATTGCCGAGGATGATTTCCGCGCCAATCGCCTCGATGTCCCGTGGCAGCATGCCCTTGACCGTGCCGTAGGTGCCCACCGGCATGAACGCCGGGGTTTCCACGGTTCCGCGGGGGAAGGTCAGACGACCGCGACGAGCCTTGCCATCGGTGGCGAGCAACTCGAAGGACATGCGACAGGTGCGACTCATACTGTTTCCTCGGGTCCGCGTGGCGCGGGGTTACGGGTGATGAACATCGCATCACCGTAGCTGAAAAAGCGGTATCCATGCTCGACGGCGGCCTTGTAGGCGGCCATGGCTTCGGGATAACCGGCGAACGCCGAAACCAGCATCAACAACGTGGATTCGGGCAAATGAAAGTTGGTGACCAGGGCATCGACCACATGGAACGGTCGGCCCGGGTAGATAAAGATATCGGTGTCGCCACTGAACGGCTTGAGCGCGCCATCGCGAGCAGCGCTTTCCAGGGACCGCACGCTGGTGGTCCCCACCGCCACCACCCGCCCACCGCGAGCGCGACAGGCCGCCACGGCATCGACCACGTCCTGGCTCACTTCCAGCCATTCGTTGTGCATGTGGTGGTCTTCGATACGCTCGACCCGCACCGGCTGGAACGTGCCCGCGCCAACGTGCAACGTCACGAACGCGGTCTCCACGCCCTTGGCGGCAATCGCCTCCAGCAACGGCTGATCGAAATGCAACCCCGCCGTCGGCGCCGCCACCGCCCCCAGGCGCTCGGCGTACACAGTCTGATAACGCTCGCGGTCCGAACCTTCGTCCGGGCGGTCTATATAAGGAGGCAACGGCATGTGCCCGACACGGTCGAGCAGCGGCAACACCTCTTCGGCAAATTCCAGCTCGAACAACGCATCGTGCCGCGCCACCATCACCGCCTCGCCGCCACCGTCGATGAGGATCGACGAACCCGGTTTGGGCGACTTGCTGGAGCGCACATGGGCCAGCACACGATGACTGTCCAGCACCCGCTCCACCAGAATCTCCAGCTTGCCGCCGGAGGCCTTCTGGCCAAACAACCGCGCCGGAATCACCCGGGTATTGTTGAACACCATCAAATCGCCCGGGCGCAAATGCTCAAGCAAATCAGTGAATTGACGGTGAGCCATGGCACCGCTGACCCCATCCAGGGTCAACAGTCGACTGGCGCGACGCTCGGCCAGAGGGTGGCGAGCGATCAGCGAATCCGGGAGTTCGAAGGTAAAGTCAGCAACACGCATGATGGGGTTCGTCTAGCAGGGCCGGAAAGTCTAGCGGAAATATCAAAAATTCACCATGAAACGTGATTGACCAACGGTAGGCACCTCTCTATACTTCGCCGCCATTGAGCCCTGATGGCGGAATTGGTAGACGCGGCGGATTCAAAATCCGTTTTCGAAAGGAGTGGGAGTTCGAGTCTCCCTCGGGGCACCATCTTAAAGAAAGACCTTGAAATTCAAGGTCTTTTTTTTCGTCTGCAGGAAAGTCACCCGATCCATTTGTGGCGAGGGGATTTATCCCCGCTGGGTCGCGAAGCGGCCCCAACGACCAAACCTCTGGCAAGGAAGAATCTGTGGCCAGTAGAAACCCATGGCGAGGGAGCTTGCTCCCGCTTGAGCGCAAAGCGCTCACAAAAATGTCACAGCCCCCACCGATGCTCCGCCTTGCGACGCCCAGTTGATCCACCGCCCCTCCTCACCCGCTGACAAAGGATTTCACCCCATGGAATTGCTGCTGGAAACGGTCGCTCTTTACTCGCTGAAGCTGGCTTATGAGACGGAGGGGCATAGTCCGATTTTGCGGGATGATCCGTTGATGGGCGGGTGTGATCGGGAGGTTTTTGGGTTGTTGGTGCGGCGGGAGGATTTGGTTGGGATTCATGCGACGCTACAGCAGTGTTTGGGGCGGGCGCTGGAGGCAGTTGGGGGCGAGGAGACCGTCCTGGGGCTGGAGTTGCAACGGTTGGCAGAGGATTTCAGGGCTGCGCCAATGATGGAGGAGCTTAAGGCCCCGCTCGTGGCACTTCGGGATTATTTAAAAGAGATCCAATGACCGATCAAGTTGAGCAAGAGCGAATAACACCTAACACTTAAGTCGATACACCCCATAAAACATCATGATTAAAGGAATTAAGCATGAGCACATCCGAGACCACAGCAGTATCCGACAGCGAATCAAAACTTAAAAATTATGCACTTAACGTTCTAAATGAGGGCAAATGGTGGTTAGTACCTGCGGCCACGCTATTTTCAATACTCCTACTTTGCAAATATTTGTGGGTTATCGGCCACCCCGAGCTACTACTTGAATCCATCGGAAGCATACCCAATCTTTTAGTCTGGCTAATTTTTGTAGTGTTTGGACTACTAATCATATTGCTTTTAACAGTCATCCCTTCGCTTAGCTTTTCACTTTGCATGAGCATAGTCACATCCAGCCGCGAGAATGAAATAATTCTGGCCAGGCGTTTTGTGCCCATTGTTTTATTAGGTTTCGCCCTGCTGGCAGGAATGCTGTTGGCCTCTGCATTCGACATCATCTTCGAACCGTGGAAAGTTTTCCTATTGGTCGTCACTTTATCAACAGCGCTAGCAGCATGGGTACTTGTGGGCAACCAAGACAAAAGAATTCGGTTTGTAAGTCTTGGATTCGGACCAATCAAGCCATGGAGACGTTTTTTTGCCGCCGCCGCAAAAGTTTTGGCTGCTGGAGTTTTCCTGGGCTTTACTGCAATGACAGGAGTTTTTCCAGCACAGCTCGCGCTTGGGGCTTGGCGAGGAGCCGAGTCTGGTTTGGAGGCGACGGTGGTTATCGGATATTGCTTGGCCTTCATGTTAATTTCAATGTTCCCGGTTATGGCCTTTTATACACTACAGGGAACTACGACAAATCGATTGTTTAAAGCCACCGGGGCACTAGGATTGGTATTTATCCTAACCACCTTCTTATTGCCACCGGTCCTCGACCTTTGGGCGTTCGCCGCTGGAAACCTAATGAGGCTTCGGGACAGCCGCCCTCTACCGTATTTGGTAGATAAAGCTGATTATCCATTCGCAACCTTCGATTCAAAGCTGTGGGAGACATCGCCTATCGCTAATGACGAAAAGTTCTATACGATTCAAGCCTTCAAGCAATACCGCTTTGGCGACATCCTATTATTATGCCCGGCCCGATATGCCAATCTGTCTCTGAAACGCTTACCAACATACTATGATGAGTGCCTGACTACGGCCGCTTCCAAAGTCAAACCAGCTTCGCCACGAATGAAAGCCATTACCTCACCCCGTCCTCTGGACGACGAAAGAAGCTGTGCATCCGTACGGTCACCTACACGCCCGCCACTGAAAACTAACGAAAGCAGAACGTGCCTGTTTCAACACCCCCTCTAAGAACGAGACAAGCAGCCAACGCTCAGCTGTAAGGAAGTGACGCCTCAATCGAACCTACGGAGTTAGGTAGAACGTCACTTCACTTTCAAGCACGTCCACCAGCTCAGGATCCATGAAGCGATAGTCATCGGAAATATCCAGAACATGCAGCCGCTTGTGCTCAAGCAGCCGAGCGTACCCTGCCCGTAGACGATGCTCGTGCTTGCGCTCCATCACAAAAATGACATCGGCCCAACGGATATCCGCTGGGCCGCCTCGGATAGACTCACCCATAATCTGGCCGTTTTTCCCGCTCTCCTCCACGTAACCACGGAATGGCAAAAAAATTGAAGGACTCAGATTGATGTCAATTTCAATAGGGGATTTTTTCTACCCTTACGTAAAATTTCTCCACGGCGCTGCCTACAACCTGCACCAGATCCTGGAAGGCCTTGGCGTCGTATCATCGACCTTCACCGGGCGTAACGACGCCGGGCAAATCATCGGAACTTACTGGTCGCCCGATGAAGCCATGGTGATCACGCTGGGCTATCTGATGATGCTGTCACTGCTGCTGATCCCCTTGCTGGCAGCAACGGCCTTTACCATGAGCAAGAAGCGAGGCGTGTTCATCTTCTTCGCGCTCCTGTTCCTACCCGGTGTGTTGAACTGCTTGGGCCTTTTCCCAACCATCAATTACCTGCCCATCCGCTACACCATCAATGGCGTTGGGAAGCTGGGCAGCGAAGTCGGACTGATTCCCCTGTTGATGCTTTGCGCCCTCACCGGATGGGGTGTCATGGTCCTTGTTTATGACAACCTCAACCTCACCGAACGCTTCCGACAGCTATACGATCACTTCTGGTTTCCGCTGGCATTGGTCGCAGCGGTGTTCTTCGTGGCGGACAACGGCGCCAATGAAGACGCCGCATTGCTGAAGGAGGCGACAGCGAGCATCCAGGACGCCAGCGCGTTCCTGTTGGGCCAGATCAGGCGCTACGATGATTACTGTAAGGCCAATGGCCTGGGTAACCTGAGGTCGTGCCAGTGGAGCAGCGATTCACAGTGGACCTTCACTCACATCAAGGAAGGTGAAGCCAGCTACTTCATAGATTTCGCACCGAACGAGTCCAAGGGGTTCTACGCCGCGACTAGAAGAACCCTAAGCGATGAAGATGTGATCGCCATCCGCAAAGAGATCAACGACTACAACCAACGGTTGTGCCCCGTGAAGCACTTTTCCAACGGTATGGCGCGCTCATCGCCCCTCTCCAGCACCTGCGAGTACGTTCCCCGTGGCTATTGCTCGGTCAACCCTGATGGTCCGCCGGGACTTGTAGATAAAAATATCAGCAGCCACACCGTAGCCTTGGCGAGCGAATGCATCATTCCCTGGCTCACCGGTGCCAAGCCTTCTTTGAAGCAATTGTCGGCGCTAGTCAGCCAACATGACAAAGCCAAGAATCAGCGTTGGCTGTATTTCCTTGCTGTCGCTGTGGCGGTCGGAGCGAAGGTGGCGTTGGCGACTACCAAGCTGTGTTTGATTGATGCACGACCTGCGACTGATAGGCGTCGAGTTCTTAGGGCAGCACGGCATCGCTTGGGTCAGTGCCTCCGTGTGATGAAGCGCCTGCTGGTCGGTTTTGGCCAATCTGCATGGGTCGCTGCAAGCCGCGTATCCAAGCTGCTCAAACGGGGATAGCACGGCAGGATCAACCTTCTACCGGTGATCGTTTCGCCTAGCCATTGAGAAAGGAGCGGCTCGTGAAGATTGCCCTAAATGCTCAAATACACAGGCACGCCGTTACCTCTCGCTCAAGCATGTCCACCAGCTCCGGGTCCATGAAGCGATAGTCATCGGGAATATCCAGAACATGCAGCTGCTTGTGCTCAAGCAGCCGAGCGTACTCTGCCCGTAGACGATGCTCGTGCTTGCGCTCCATCACAAAAATGACATCGGCCCAACGGATATCCGCTGGGCCGATAGGTTTGCGTGCGTTCGGGCTGGTGCCCGCCGAACGAGTGCTGAAACCAGGACGTCGCCGCCAGATCGCCTCCCCGGTAGGGCTGCGCCATTGGTTACGACTGCAAACGAACAGGAGATTAGTCACTCTTGATCCAACAGTTGGCGGGTGGTGCGGATGGGATAGCTCATACCGAGCTGACACGCCCGGTGCAGCTTGTCCGCACGGGTGTACATCAGCTTCCAGTTCTTTTCTGGTTTGGAGCCCTGCGGGCTGACCGCTCCGCGTCCATTGTGCTTGTGGGATTGCGCGCGTCTCCAGCTACGGGTTCTTTCCATATTGTTTCTTCGTGAGTACCGGGTTCAGCAGCCGCGGTAATACGAGGTGGCGGGATGGTAAGCGTGAATTGGGGTTGTGGCGAGAGTGGGCGGGGTTGGATAGCTGTGGTTGTGGGGCCGTAATGGCTATCGATTTGGCAAAGAAAATAACCCCCCTTTTCCTATCTATTGGAGCCTAGGAACGAGTACCCCAAGTGCCATCGACAAATAAACTTCCAGCTAGCCTTTTGCCACTAAGAAAATTTTGGTAGCGTGGATCGCCTCTTTACCCCCATGCTGAAAATAAAGGACTAGAAATGCATTTAACTCCATCGGACCCAGATATCGCGACCCTATATCGAAAAATTCGTGCAGATAGGCTCGACCTTCAACCCAACTTCCAAAGGGGCGAAGTTTGGGGTAAAGGAAAAAAACAGCGATTAGTCGATAGCGTTTTAAGAGGTTGGCATATCCCCCCTATACACGTTATTCAGGTGCCTAACAGCGAGCGCCAGGAAGTACTCGATGGCCAGCAACGTTTAGCCGCGATAAGAGACTTCATGCAAGACGGTTTCCCTATAAATGGTGAGCAAGAGCCACTGGAGAAATTCATAGCGGAGCTTGATGGATTATTTTGGAGCGACTTAAGTGAAGAAATCAGAGGAAAATTCGAAGACTTCACCATTAGAGTTCTTACCATCTCAGATTATAAACCACGCGAACCGGGCGAACTTTTCTACCGCTTAAATCAACCTACAAACTTAACATCTGCCGAACAACGAAATGCTTACTTTGGCGAAGCACGTCAACAAATAAAAAATCTCACCGAGCACATGGAGGAAGGAGGTTTTAGTCGAGAGCTAATGGGCTTCTCTAACTCTCGCATGGCGTATGACGACATACTTGCAAAATTCCTACTAACTCTCGAAAGCAAAACCCTGACAAAAAAAATAACTGCCAACACCGTAACGAGCAGGTATAGAGAATCCACTGGTTTTTCCGAGGAAATAACATCAAGAGCTGTGGAATGTCTTAGACTGCTTTTTGAATGCCTGGAAAACCGCAACAGCGCCAGCAAGTTAAACAAGGCCACAATTTCATCGTGGTTAATATTTATTTACAAGGCGCTAAATGAAAACATCAACGTAGACACCGTTATTAGTTTTTACGACCAATTCGAAACCTTGCGAGAAAACCATGAAGGAGTAATTGGGAAAGAGCTAATACCTAATGGCATAACGCAGACCTTTTTAGTAAAGACTATTCAAATTTATCAAGACCGCGCTAGTTCTCGCGTAGCCGATACCAGCTCGGTAATATTACGAGACATAATATTATGGGGCGCATACGCCCTATTCCACCAGGCCACAACTCCGCAAAATAGCGACTTATCGCAATTAAACTTACAATTCCACTATCTCAGCTCTCAAAAGGATATTAGTTTTAGTGAGGCATCCCTATCCAAAATCGCTAAAGATCTGCGTTGGGGGGACGTGCTGTGACGACACTGAAGGAAGCAAAAATAAATGACTACTGGAAGGATCTCTCGCGACGCCACTACGGGGTTAGTCTAAACCATTTAAAATTCATTGAACATGAAGTATTTGACAATCTGGAAATCCAACTTTCCGGTGGCATAAATATATTTATAGGGAGGAACGGAGTAGGAAAAAGCAATTTAGTGAGATTAATTTATAACTGCTTAATTGCTGAAGGGAGCAATCGAGCCCCGTTCGATACTCCAATGATAAACAAGGCAAAAATTGAATTAGCTCTGGAAGTCAATAAGAAGCCGTTAATAAAAGCCCTAGAACCGGCCGCATCTGTTCCCATAGAGCAAGCGTCTCTCGGCGCTACATCTTTCATGTTTGATCCGTGCACATTAATACCTCTATTCCAACAGATGCTATTAGAACAAAGTAACATCCTAGAACTACTAGAACAGCACGGTCAAAACATTGCTTCTGAAGAAGACTTAAAAACCCTAAATTACCTAACAGGCAATGAATATACAAAAGTTACCGTAACCAATATTGAAGAAGAGTTTTCTGATTATCCAGCATTCCCCTATTTTTGCGTTGAATCTGCAGGAGTAACTTACAATAGTTCAGCGATGGGAATGGGAGAGCTTTCACTATTTTATTTTTGGTGGCTCATTGGCTACATCGATAGAGTTGAGGGTTGTAAGATCCTTATTATTGAAGAGCCTGAAAGCTTTTTGCCTCCTGCGAGTCAAGACCGTTTAGCAAACCTCATTGCCATGACCTGCGCTAAACAAGGCACTAGCTTAGTCCTATCTACGCACTCCGAACACATTTTGCGCCGCATGCCAACCTCCCGCATGCATCTTGTCTTACGCACTGAAGATGGAGTACGTACTTACCCAGTTTCAGGCGGAATCATCACCCACATGGATAGCTTGGGTCTAGTAACTCCTAAAATCGGTATGATTTTCCTAGAGGATGTCGGTGGAATACTTTTTGCGAAAGCTTTATTCAATAAGGCTGAAGACCTCTCTGTTGACAGTTTCTACTATCACAAATCTGGATCAGAAAGTGAAATTACCACCGACCTAAAACGCTTGACCTTCCCTCATAAAGGCTGGAATTTCGTAGGGCTATATGATGGTGACTGTCGCGAGAAAACGCTGCCCACTAATGGTGAAAAGTACTTTTTCCTGCCTGGTGATAAAGCTCCTGATGAAATAATGATGGGTTATTTTAAGTCCAAACCATCTAAAATAATTGCCACATCATTAATGACTTCCGAACCGCGAATTGTACAGGCAAAAACAGTAGCTGCTGGCAAAGACTTTCACGACTATTTTCACTCCGTTAGCGCTACACTAGGAATAGATTTCAATCGCTTATTTTCATCAGTCTGTGAAATGTGGATCGATGACAACCCCCAGCTCCTGACTGCTTTTATCAAGAAAGCCAAGCAATCGCTTCAGTAATAGATTGAATCAATAAAATTCACGTTTAGATTATAGGCAGATTCACTTACCAGTTCGACAAGTGAATCTGCCCTTTTACAGATGTTCTTGAAAGGTTGGGCTCACCCACCTATCTCCCCTCAACAATATCCAAAGCCCGATTCGCCAACAGCTCACTCACCTCAATCACCTGCAAAATCCCCAACGCAACCCGCCGCCTCGAACCATCCAAATCAAACGCCAAATCATTGATCATGGCATTAGCCGAAGCCAGATTCTCACTGAGATTCGCAAGCAAACACTCAGAATCCACACCCGGATCAATCCGAAAAATGGAGTCCGACTTGTCAGATGTTTCGTTCTTAGGCTTAGGCTTCAGGTAGTAATCCAACGCTCGTGTGGCAGCGTCGTCGATTTTCTTGTTGCGGGCAGACTGAGCACGGGATGTGGGTTCGTCTGAATCTGTAACTGGAGGGTTCGGTGTAATTTTGACCATGGTCTTAACTCTCTGGTTGAGGCCACGACCCGTTCGCTGCTAAACGAATTGGGAGGCAGCTGTACGCAGGTTAGCAGACCGACGAGTTAAGAAATCGGCGCGTCCGAGGACGCCCTGCGCACAGCCACCATCAAGTGCAGGAATGGGGATTCCTGTCTGATGACGCGTTGTGCGACTTAACTCAGCGAGCTGCTAAACCCGATCACTGACAATCAGTGACAGGTCCAAAACTACCGACGCAACCCCAGGCGCACAAGCCGGCGGATTCTGGCGTAGTTGTAGGCAAAGGCGCAAGGCGCTGTGGCTTGGCGGGCCTTCGTCGCCGTTGTCTGTCGGTCTGTACTGACAGACGCCGCTCGACTGGTCTGAGCAGAGGTCCGATGCCGTTCAATTGAGGCTGTCGGAAGAGCTGTGGCGAGGCGTTCATAGGAGGGGGCTGCTGCGCAGCCCAGCGGGAGCAAGCTCCCTCGCCACGTTGGTTACCTGCGATTGGAGCCACTAGGCGCCCTCGCCCTTCTCCGACGACTCATCGCTGTGCACCACCACCAGCAACTGCGCCTGCACATCCCCCACCGAACGCAGCCGATGGGGTTTCTGCGCATTGAAATGCAGGGCATCGCCGCGGTTCAGCAGCACGCGCTCGTTCATGAAGTCCACTTCCACCTGGCCCTCGTGCACGAACAGGAACTCCTCTCCGGTGTGTTCCTTGAACGCGTGATGGGCCGTGAATTCGGCGGCCGGGTAGAGGATGAAGGGCAGCAGGCTGCGCTCGGACACTTGATGGGCCAGTACCGCGTATTCGGAGCTGCCGCTGCTTGCCGCGAGGGATTGGCGGTCTTCGCTGCGCACCAGGCTGTAGCTGTCGAGGGAGACGTTTTCTTCGGAGAATAGCTCCTCAACTTTCACGCTCAGGGCCTTGGCGAGCTTGAGCGCCGTGGCGATGGAGGGCGTGCTCAAGCCCCGTTCCACCTTGGACAGGTAGCTCTTGGTCATCCCGGTTTTTTCGGCCAGGACGTCCAGTGTCATGCCGAGTTTTTTCCTGAGCAATTTCAAGCGAATGGACATAGGTAACCAACATTTCCAGAGAAACGGACAATCTGCGATTGCAAATGACACTTTGTGTCATATAGTCTATTTAGTGTCATTAGCACCTTCCTTTCACAGCTTCCATGACGCGGATCAAGAACGGTCAAAGAACGAATCAGGAGAACGGATATGAGCAAGACACTGGCGACGCCCAAGGACCAGTTGGTCCAGCATGCTGTTAACCAGATGCAGAAAACACTGCCGGATAATACGTGGACTGTACGACAAAAGCTGGCCCTGACCTGCCGCATCCTGTTCGAGAACGGTCACGACTCAGGGCTGGCGGGGCAGATTACCGCGCGCGGGCCGCAACCGGGCACCTATTACACCCAGCAATTGGGCCTGGGCTTCGATGAAATCACCGCCGGTAACCTGTTGCTGGTCAATGAAGACCTCGAGGTGCTGGAGGGCCATGGCATGCCCAACCCGGCCAACCGCTTTCACACTTGGGTCTACCGCGCCCGGCCGGATGTGAATTGCATCATTCACACCCACCCGACCCACATCGCCGCGTTGTCGATGCTGGAAGTGCCGCTGCAGATTTCTCACATGGACCTCTGTCCACTGTACGACGACTGCGCCTTTCTGGAGGGCTGGCCGGGGGTGCCGGTGGGCAACGAGGAAGGCGAATTGATCGCCGGTGCCTTGGGTGATAAGCGCGCGATCCTGCTTTCCCACCACGGCCAGTTGTCCACCGGCGCCACCGTGGAAGAAGCCTGCAACATCGCCCAACTGATCGAACGCGCCGCGAAGCTGCAATTGCTGGCCATGGCCGCCGGCGAGGTGAAACCGATCCTGCCTCACCTGGGCCGCGAAGCCCACGACTGGATCGCCCGCCCCAAGCGCCACGCGGCCGCCTTCAACTACTACGCCCGGCAGACCCTGCGCCAACACGCCGATTGCTTGAACTGAACCCACCAGGAGCGAAGCCATGTCTACCCCCAACATCCACGGCATCATCGGCTACACCATCACGCCCTTCTCCACCGACGGCCAGGGCTTGGACCTGGACGCACTGGGCCGGTCCATCGACCGTCTAATCGACAGCGGCGTGCATGCCATCGCGCCCCTGGGCAGCACCGGTGAAGGCGCCTATCTGAGCGACGCCGAGTGGGACCAGGTCAGCGAGTTCAGCATCGCCCGCGTCGCCGGCCGGGTGCCGACCGTGGTCAGCGTGTCTGACCTGACCACCGCCAAGGCGGTACGCCGCGCACGTTTTGCCCAGGCGAAGGGCGCCGATGTGGTGATGGTGTTGCCGGCCTCGTACTGGAAACTGAGCGAGGCGGAAATCCTCGCGCACTACCAGGCCATCGGCACCAGCATCGACCTGCCCATCATGCTCTACAACAACCCCGCCACCAGCGGCATCGACATGTCGGTGGAGCTGATCCTGCGGATTTTCAACACGGTGGATAACGTCACCATGGTCAAGGAAAGCACTGGCGACATTCAGCGCATGCACAAGCTGCAGTTGCTGGGTGAAGGCCAGGTGCCGTTCTACAACGGTTGCAACCCACTGGCGCTGGAGGCCTTCGCGGCCGGCGCCAAGGGCTGGTGCACTGCCGCGCCGAACCTGATCCCGCAGCTCAACCTCGACCTGTACGCCGCTGTCCTGGCCAACGACCTGAGCCAGGCCCGGGCGTTGTTCTATCGTCAATTGCCGCTGCTGGACTTCATCCTCAAGGGCGGTTTGCCCGCCACCATCAAGGCCGGTTTGCGAACTCTTGGCCTGGAGGTTGGCGACCCACGGCTGCCGGTTTTTCCACTGGATGACGCCCGTAACGAGCAACTGCAGACTATGTTGAAGCAACTGCTCTGATTCGCGAAGAGCGCTGAGTTCTAATCTTGCGACGGACAGGTAGCGCCCTAACCTGTCCGCTCGCTCCCTTGGGGGTCACTTGAGATGAAGACCTATCAACCGTTGAACTGCGACCTGCATGATTACTTGGAGATCGCCTGCCTGTATGGCTACACGCTGGACATCGAACTGACTGACGGCCAACGCCTGACCGCCCGTGCGATCACCACGCGCACCGCCACCACGCGGGAGGAGTTTCTTGATGTGGAAACTGCGGAAGGTCGCCGAGAGATTCGCCTTGATCAGTTGCTGGCGATTACGCCGCAGGATGACAACGCCAGGTTTGGTCGGGTTGTGCTGGCGTAGCGGAGTCTGCCGGGAGGGGAGGTTTTGGGGCTGCTGCGCAGCCCAGCGGGAGCAAGCTCCCTCGCCACGGGGGAACTGCCTGCCGTCCCCTTTTGATAAGGGCCGGGGGGCTTTGGTCGTCAGGACGGAGGATAGGCCTCGTTGAACGCCCCGGCAAAATCTTCCGCTTTCGAAAAGAGCAGCATCTCCACGTCACCGATCTCCACATCCAGTTTTCGGGAGACGTTCACCAGCAACTCGATGTAGGTCGGGTAGACATCGGTCGTTGCAATTCGAATCCAGCCCTGTTCACGCGCCTGGGTTTTCAAGCGGGGCCAGCAGGCATTGAGGTGGGTGTTTCGACCCGCCAAATGCGGAAACCACCAGCGTTGCTCATCGCTGTGAAGTATCTGTAGAACGTTCAGGGAAAATGCAACCCGCGCATCGAAGATGGCGTGTTCGGTTGGATTCGAGAATGCCGCCACCTTCGACCATGAGGCGATGCCGTTGTGCTTGTCCGGCACCCGCCCCTGTGACACGGTCTGAACGTAGCCTTGCATCGTTGCGAGCTTATTTCCCCCAATACCTCCCCACACACGCACCGCGTAGTTTGCGAGGGCCATTCGTTGTTCGGGCGACGTGGTCCATTCCTGAGCGACATGTCGCTTCAGGGCGCGCGCTTTTTCGTACCAGTTCGAGCCATCGATCTCCCATTTGAATGAGTCGTGGACGAGAGCGGTATCGAACGTCCAGGTATAGGTCTGGGGAAGTGATGGCAAGTGCTGTGTGGCGTAAGACAGCAGCGTATTTTCGAGAGACTGCATAGACGAGACCACGTATTGGACGAGGTCGAGATATTAAATGACTCCCGGTCGAGCAGCGAGTTTTCCAGCTTCGCGTGTAGAGAGAAGCCACGGCACTAAAGAGCACGGGGGACAAAATGCTGAGAGTGGCAACGCGCCGAGCGGGCTAGAGAGTGTTATCTTTTTTTGGTAGCACTCAGATGCATGAAAAACAGACACCGGAAAACCCTTGAAGCGTTCACGCACGCCAACGAGTGCGGCGACAGTGTTTGCTGACATTGAAGCCTTGGTCGTTCATCTGGGTGGCCAAGTGCTGGAGCGTGAAGGTTCTCGGGTCAAGCTGATCCTAGGGGAGGCTCAATGGCGTTGCCATCGGCCACACCCTGGGAAAGAAGCCAAGAAATATCAGGTAGAAGAGGCTCGCGAATTTCTCCAGCGGGCAGGAGTTGAGCTATGAACAGCATGACTTATAAGGGCTACACAGCCCGAATTGAGTTCGATGAGCGTGACGACATCTTCGTCGGTCGAATTCTGGGTGTGCGTGACATCATCAGTTTTCACGCCGATTCCGTGACCGAGCTACGAGCGGAGTTTGCCAGTGCTGTTGAGGATTACCTGGCGGACTGTGCCGAGCAAGGCGTCAGCCCTGAGAAGCCTGCCTCCGGCAAGGTGATGCTACGCATTCGTCCTGAAGTGCACGCTGCCGCTACCATTGCAGCCCAAACCGCCGGCAAAAGCCTGAACCAGTGGGCTGATGAGGTGTTTGAGCGCGCAGCGCACGTCTGACGTTAGATACACGGGGTGATTGAAAAAAGGTCTTGCTGAGCAAGACCTTTTTCTTGTTGTTGAGCGCCGCCGGCCCGCTATCTCACCTCGACAATATCCAACGCCCGATTCGCCAACGGTTCATTCGCCACATGCCGCCACGAACCATCCAGATCGAACCAGATCACTGATCACTGATCACTGATCACTGATCACTGCATTATGCCGTGGCTTTCCAGCATCACGGGGCGCCGCGCACCCTCAAGTCTATTTTCCAAACAACCGCTCGGCAAGCTGCCGACCTCGCTCTAGCCCTTCAGCCGTCAACCAGATCGATTTGTTCCTGTTTACTGGATCGCTGATGAGACCTTGTTCATGCAATCGGTTCATGACTTCGAAGTCGAAACCTTTCCAGGCATTGCCATCGTCGGAACTGAAGGCTGCCAACAAGGCAAGCACAGCTTCTTCTATCAATTTGTCGTCGTAATTCATGGTCGCTGCTCCGCTCGTGTTTAACCGTTAGCGCTGAATTATGCACAGCGCTCTCTAAACCCCATCCAGTTAAAGATAAGCAGTGAGTTTAGCTATCCGGAACGAAGTAGAGCTGGATCGGTTGAGGATCTGGCTGCGCCGCTGTCGTCGGCTTATGCTGGTGGCATTTTCATACAAAGGACTGGAACGTGAGCGCAATACAATCATGGCTGGACAGGTTGAAAAACAAGCAAACGCCCACTTCCACTTGGGCCGATCACCGGCGCAACGAAGCGTTGGAAGTGCTCGCGAGCGTAGGGACTGACACTACGTGGATAGAACTCAGTTGCCATTACAACGGTTTCGTGCGGGAAATCGCGGTTAGAGAGCTGTGCAGTCATCCGTCCCCTGAAGCCTTAGTGGCCTTGATAGACCGGCTGAATGATTGGGTTCCGCAAATTCGCGATTTAGCCACGGCAGGCCTGGAACACTACCTGTCGCCCTCCCATCTCCAAGCATTGCTGTTTGCAGTGGAGCCCCTCATTGCTCTAGCGGCGCGGCGCAGAGCCGACCATGGCAAGACGCTCCATGCCGCACGTGCTGCTTTGCAGTCGCCTGTTATCCGAGACGAGGTCCACGCAAATTTCCTGACGCGACAGGGTAAAGCGGCCCGCTATTTGTTCGAGCTTTTGCTTGAGAGTGATCCTGCCCCTGAAGCGCTTCTACGCAGTGCCCTCGCCCATCGTGAAGTGACCGTACGCTTGATGGCTGTGCCTGCCTGTCAGGCATTGCCGGTCGTCCAAACTCGGCTATTGCTGATCGAAGCCCTGTCTCAACCCGGTGCCAAATTCCGCGTTTGCGTGCTACGTGCGCTGCTTCCTTTGCTTGACGATCCGAGGCCTGTTTTATGTGAGGCGTTGCTCGACGCGTCACCCTCGATTCGTAACCTGGCGCGCTGGGCCGCGCCAAGCAGCAAAGTCGACGCCGCTGCGGTCCTGTCTGACCGGCTGAAGCAGGATTTGCCCATCCGAAAGCGCGACTGGCTGGGGGTACTTGGCCTTGCAGCGGAACTCAGCATCGAACTGGAGCCGCAGTGGCTAAAGGAAGCGCTGCATTCCACTTATTCAACGGTGAGGCATGCCGCTGTCATCGCAGCCCCCGATAGCCAACTGCCCGAACTGTTCAGAGCGCTTGATGACCCATCAGATAAGGTTTTTACCGCAGCAATCGCTCGTCTGAACAAACAACCATGGGCTTTGGTGAAGGCCGGGCTGGATGCCAAGTTAGACCGGGATTGGCATGACCTTTCGGCAATGCGCCGAAGCGCAATACTCCATCTGCGGCCGCTATGGCAGCAGGCTGCTTACTTACTGGCTCGGCTGGACGCAGAACCGGCGTTGCAAGCCTTTTGGCTGCGCCAGTTGAATATGTGGTGTGATCGCCAATATCAGATGGTCGATCCCATCACGTCAAAGGCTGAGCGAGCAGAGCTCACGGAGCGACTCCGAGCGCTGGCTGTGCGCGGTCTTATCGATAGCAATAACGTTGCCCGGGTTGTTTAAGGAACCTAAGAATCCGGTTTGCCTGAACCTTTATTGCTTCAGATCTTCTATCAGCTTACCTACAGCCAAATCAGACACCCGGGAAAACGCCGCCCGCAGCGCTTCAGGATCGGTGGCGTACTGCTCAGGGGTGTAAGCGAGGGTGTTGTTTTCATTGAATGGCGAAATGGTATTGAAGTTGCGCCAAACCGAAGTACCGCTACGTTTCATGAATCCGTTGACGCCGATGACTGGGTAAAGCACGGAGCTGTAGTTTTTCAGGCTAAGCCCCCACTGCATGACCATGATTTCAACGTCGGCGTCCGCTCTCTCGCCTTCCGCCACGATGATGAACAGCCCTTCTTGCTTGATACGCCTCTCGAAGCTTTCACGCACCAGTTTGCCCACATCGATACCGTGGGCTTGCATGTTGTTCAGAATCGCCTGGGAAATATCCGCCGTCGCGCCGTCGGCCGCCTTGGTGCCCGCAACCGAACCGGCGCCCGCCAATGCGCTCGTGCCGGCGTTCGATGCCCCGGCGGCCATGCCAGTCGCTGCGCCTGCTCCGGCACCCAGGCCTGCACCCCACGCTTGCGTCATGCTCGTGTACTTGAAGTTTTCTACCGCAAAGTACACAGGAAGGATCTTGATCGTTTTGATCTGGTGGCGATCCTCAACACTCAAAGACTTGGTTACACAGCCGGAAAGCAGAACGAGCGAAAGCAACGCGAGCATCAACTTTTTCATGGGTGGGGAAACCGATTACCTGGATGAATGGGGGCTCTGGGCGCCATGACCGACAACCGTTTCAATAGAAGCGGTCTTCTTCCTTCATGCGATAAATCCTTCCGAAGGTTACGAAGGAAATCCCGAGGAATACCAATGTCAGCACGACTCCGCCAGCCATGATGAAAAAGCCGGAGCGATACGTGTGAAGCTCGGTGGCGATACTGCTGATTTGCGGAAACCAACGTGAGTAGAGCAGCGGAACGTCGCCCCCTACCTCGTACTGATCATGTTCGTTATAGCGTTGGTCCCCGTATTCGTCTTCATGAACTTGTTGATCACTGTCGACATACCGGTAGTGAATGATGATGCCGTTAGCATTCATCGGGATGCTTTCCAGTTGCGTCACGGTGCCTTTTACCTCGACAGCGCTCCACCGGATCGCCCCATAAATGGACCCGGAGTGTTTCGCCAGGGAGGCCAGGAACAGCAGCACACAGCACGCAACGGTAAGCAGGACTATTCGGTTATAGAGTTGATCTTTTTCAGCTTCACGTGGGTAAAACATGCTCCGGTCCTTCGTATGAAATTCGTCCGCAACTTATCGGCGTGTGATCCGGCAACTTGAGTTGACCTTTCCTGTCCGGAGGCAAGCGCCTTGGCTACCTCACCTCAACAATATCCATTGTTTGGAGTAACAGGACTAAACCGCCCTCACAGGCCAGGTACCGCTCACACGTTCTCATTATCCGATCGGGTAAACGAATACCGATCGATATCAGACCTGAGCTGCCAGCCTTGGCTATGCCAATAGTTGGCCGCTGTTAGATTGGTCTTGAACACGTCGAGATGACATTTAAGTATTCCGTGTTTCTCAAGACTCGAAAGGCAGTGCTCGACCAACGCGTTTGCTATGCCTTGTCGCCGATACTGGGGAAGAACAACCAAATGCTGCAGATAACCTCTGCGGCCGTCGTGTCCACACATGACGCAACCGCAGAGGACGGCTCCGACTTCAGCCACGAAGCTCATCCCGGGATTTCGTTCCAAGTATTTCGCGGTCGATTCACGAGAGTCAGCGTCACGGAAGGAGACGCCTGGACTACGCCTCATGAGGTCGATCACTGCATCGTAATCGTCCATGGTCATGACACGGATATTGAACATTGATTGAGCCTTGCTGTGTTACCTGGCTGGCCCAGCAGACTAGCAGAAGCCGCTTGGAGGGTGCTGCGCCGATTCGCGTGGGGATCGCCCATGCAGCGCTTTGTCCAAGGAAAGGTCCAGCTGTGCGAGACCTTTCCTGTATTGAGGCGAACGCCTCGGCTACCTCACCTCAACAATATCCAACGCCCGATTCGCCAACAGCTCACTCACCTCGATCACCTGCAAAATCCCCAACGCCACATGCCGCCGAGACCCATCCAGATCGAACGCCAAATCGCTGATCATGGCATTCGCCGACGCCAGATTCTCACTGAGGTTCGCCAGCAAACACTCAGAATAAACCCCAGGGTCAATCCGTAAAATGGAGTCGGACTTGTCAGACGTTTCGCCCTTAGGCTTGGGCTTCAGGTAGTAATCCAGGGCACGAGTGGCCGCTTCGTCGAGCTTTTTGTTGCGAGCCGATTGGGCACGTGATGTGGGTTCGTCTGTATCTGTAACTGGAGGATTCGGTGTAGTTTTGACCATAGCCTTAGCTCTCTTTGGGTTGGGCTACGTCACGCTCGCGACTAAACGATTGGGAGGCAGCTGTACGCAGGTTAGTCGACCGACGAGCTAAGAAATCGGCGCGCCCGGAGGCGCCCTGCGCACAGCCACCATCGAGTGCAGGGATGGGGATACCTGACTGATGGACGCTTGAGCGACTTAGCAACGACGGGCGACTAAACCCGATCACTGATGAGCAGTGACAGGTCCCAAACTACCGACGCAACCCAAGGCGCACAAGCCGGCGGATTCTGGCGTAGTTGTAGGCAAAGGCGCAAGGTAGCGTGGGCTGGCAAGTTCTGGCTACCAACGACTGACAGTCAAGGCTGACGTTCAAACAATGATGCATGTCCTCCCTTGGCCAACACGCTGCATAAGAGCAGCTTGATTCTCTGCTCACGAAGGTTGGAGATTGTGCAACGAATCAAACACAAGGAAATCTTCGCTAACACATACCACGCCGAACAGGCCCACCGCCATTATATATTCAACCTAAGAATAGAATCACTTTCAACCATGATGCGAGGTGACCAATAGTCACACCATAAATAATATAAAACAACTTCCTGAGCGGCACATTAAATGGATAATTTTCCGGTCTCGACGTAGGCCTTTACGCCCCTTTATCTATTTACACTCCCTCTGCAAGCCCTATCAACTTAAACACTGAACCGACAGTGAGTCACTCATTAAAGGATTAAACATGACATCAATAGATCTTCCAGCCATACATATAACAACATATGAATGGGACCCGATTGCAAGCCCCTTTGGCTCTGGGGATGGATTTGGGTCCAGCACATTTGATCGCGAAGGTCCAACAAAGGACGGTATATTTGGCAGAGGCCCTCAAGGAGCCCTTTATAATTGGGCACTTGCAAATTATGACGCCATAACTAAAAAAATACAACAAAGCTACTCTGAAAAACATAAAAACCTAAAAAAAGCATTAGAATCCGAACTAAATTCCGTTCGCACCAGCAACAATTTCATCGCTCTACCTCCAAACGAATCCATCATTCGAGAGATAGGATTACGCGATGCACTCATTAAGCACAAAGCGACCAAACTAGCCCACCAGACCAATTCGGCCAATACTTTTTACGGGTCATCCCCACTCAACAAAACACCGATCGACCTTGCAAGTCGATATCGCGCCCGGCAACTACTCAATACAGTTAAAGCGGTTTGGTCAAATTCGTACACCGCGGCCTTTAATGCAAAATTACTATCTGAAGAAATTTCTCTTCTAACTGAACAATCTACTGTTCTCAATAGAGAGCTAAAAGCTGTTGAGGCTCGTATTGCTACGGCCAAAGCTGCCGCAGCAAAAGCAGCGGCCGACAAGGCTGCTGCAGAGGCTGCTGCAAAAACCATCGCCGATAAAGCAGCGGCCGACGCGAAAGCCGATGCTGACAAAGCGAAGGCAGACAAGCAAATCGAAGCAGACAACATCAAGGACGATATTCTTTTCGTCACTAATTTTTATAAAGAAGTAACGGAAAAATTTGGCGAGAAGACCTCGGCCCTAGCTAAAGAGTTAGCTGAGAGCGCTAAAAGCAATAAAATTAAAACCGCTGACGAAGCAATACTCACGTTCAACAAATACAAAGACTCAATTCACAAAAAAATCGGAAAACAAGATCGGGAGGCTATCGCCAGGGCGATAGACTCTTTAGACAAAGAGACGCTAGCGAAGAACCTTTCCCGTTTCAGCAAAGGACTGGGCGGGGTTTCGAAAGGCGTTGACCTTGCAGAATTGCTAGTAGAATTTGTAAAGGCGGCGGACAATGGCAATTGGAAGCCATTCCTGATCAAACTGGAAGTCATTAGTTTAGGCGCAGCTGCAACCTTCATAGTTGCCGCAATATTTGGGATCGCAGCCACAACACCAATTAGCATACTTATCTTTGCTGCATTAATGGCAGCAACAAGCGCTTATATTGACGAAAAGCTAATAGAGAAAATCAACAAGGATGTTTTAGGCACATAGACATATTCTTATGGGCGTTATTTTTAATGACGCCCCTGCAGTAAAAAACGCACAGCAAACATAAATGAAAAAGGCACAGCAAAAATGTAGCAAAATGCATAATATATAACATAAACGTTATTCTTGGCTGTACCTTCCTTAAAAAAACCGCTATACCAAAATTCTTTCGAAGTAAAACTTAACGCTATTTCCTCTAGGAATTTTTTCGAAAACGGATAAAGCACTGCGCTTACACCATAGAATACAATTTCTTTGGAGAGCGCGCGCCCCCCCGTACCAGGTAGACCATACCAAGCACATACACAAACACAGAACATAACCACACCCCAAATGAGATTGACAACATAGTATTGTTTATCCATAAATCCGAAAGCCCTCTCCTTGATAGTTTTACCACTAACACCACTGCAACTTCTTTGGTCATTATTTAACTTCTGTTCAACATACCTCTCAAACATGAAGGGCTTTGCTGGACAAAGCCCTTCCATCTAGGAGGCGCGTAGCGCTGCTGCCCTATCTCACCTCAACAATATCCAACGCCCGGTTCGCCAACAATTCACTCACCTCGAGATTCGCAAGCAAACACTCAGAATCAACCCCAGGGTCAATCCGTAAAATGGAGTCGGACTTGTCAGACGTTTCGCCCTTAGGCTTGGGCTTCAGGTAGTAATCCAGGGCACGAGTGGCCGCTTCGTCGAGCTTTTTGTTGCGAGCCGATTGGGCACGTGATGTGGGTTCGTCTGTATCTGTAACTGGAGGATTCGGGGTAATTTTGACCATAGCCTTAGCTCTCTTTGGGTTGGGCTACGTCCCGCTCGCGACTAAACGATTGGGAGGCAGCTGTACGCAGGTTAGTCGACCGACGAGCTAAGAAATCGGCGCGCCCGAGGGCGCCCTGCGCACAGCCACCATCGAGTGCAGGGATGGGGATACCTGACTGATGGACGCTTGAGCGACTTAGCAACGACGGGCGACTAAACCCGATCACTGATGAGCAGTGACAGGTCCCAAACTACCGACGCAGCCCCAGGCGAACAAGCCGGCGGATTCTGGCGTAGTTGTAGGCAAAGGCGCAAGGCGATGTCGGCTGGCGAGTTGCGGCCGCCCAATGACTGACAGCCCCATCTGACGCTTCAGATTGCTCCGCCCCTCAACATCCAGCCCTACCTGTATTGAGGAAACCGGAACGACCACTTCAAGAAACCTCCTACATCGCGCCCCTCTCTTCCCACGTTAGCGTCTGTCCCGCACTCACTGGACGAGACTCACCACGTGGCGACACGCCAAAAAGACATCCCCCAGGTTCGCAACCCGCCCGGCGGTGACGGGCATCACCTCACTTATCGGGACATGAGCGCCAGTGAACTGGCCGAGCGCGACGCCCTACAGCAGGCTTATGAAGCCATGCTTGCCCGCCAGGCAGCCTACGAACAAATGCGCTGGGCCACGGTGGATAGCAAGCCGTTATCCAGCGTGACCGGAAGCGTGTTTGCCAAGAGCTGCAAGCTCCCCAACGGCATCATCGATTACAGCAACCCCAACGGCTACGTCCCGGCGGATCTGGTCAAGCAGTACGGCGATCTCATGTGGCTCGGGGGCAGGAGCACCGACCCATCCGGCGCAATCCCCCTCAAGCGGATCGGCACCGGCACGGTACCCGTTACCTTAGGCAGGCTCGCGCTGGGCGGTTCGGCAACCTCTACGGCTGCCGCTGCCGGCGGCACCGTTGGGGCAGCCCTGCTGACCGGCATCGTCGCCCTACTCTGGCCGTCCAATCTGGGCGACAGCGCGCTGTACAGCGAAGACCAGTTACGCGACCTCAAGCAGGCCCGCAGCCGCATGCGCCTGAGCATCGAGCAGC
Source organism: Pseudomonas sp. R151218B TE3479 (assembly GCF_053629195.1). Classification (NCBI taxonomy): domain Bacteria; kingdom Pseudomonadati; phylum Pseudomonadota; class Gammaproteobacteria; order Pseudomonadales; family Pseudomonadaceae; genus Pseudomonas; species Pseudomonas sp. R151218B TE3479. The sequence goes on along the minus strand of NZ_JBRJHV010000001.1, from coordinate 2,090,071 downwards.
AGGCCGATGGCAGACTCAAGGGCTATGGCTTCTACACCGGCCAGAACCGCGATTGGGAAATGGTCGATGTTGTCCAATTCACCCCGCGGGCCGATCAATTCGTCGCCGACCTGGGTGATGGCATCGAACTGATCTGGACCCCGGCCACCGACCCGTCCGACACCCTCGGCATCCCTGCCCTGGAAGCGGCGCCACAGGCACCTAACATCTGGATCTATCCGCCGACGCCGGTGGCCGACAACATCATCGTCGACCCGATCTATCCGCCGGAGTACAGGGATTTCATTCTGGTGTTTCCGGCGGATTCGGGGGTTCGGCCGGTTTATGTGGTTTTGAGTGTTCCGGGGGATCATAAGTATTACGAAGCTCCGATACTGCTACCGGCCTTCCCCGATGCCGTCAGGGTAAAATCAAAATCGTCCGTACAAGGCGGGGGCAAAAAAAGAAGACGTTGGGTGGATAAGAAGGGACGTATTTATGAATGGGATTCCAAAAGTAATGCCGTAGAAAAGTACGACAAGCTAGGAAACCATCTGGGTGAGTACGACCATTTGACAGGCCGTCAAACAAAACCTGCCAAACCCGGCAGGACAACCCCAAGACAATAAAAGAGGAACACCATGCCATTCTTCTCAATAACAGGCTTCTACCCAGACGACAAAAAGGACGATTCATTACAGTTCGAAACTCACATAAAAGATGCCGAACAAAAGGAGGCATTGGCCCAAATAACTGAAGCCAAGCCATTCAACGAAATTGGCCCAGGAGAGCTGGAGATAACAGAAAAACAGCTAAGAAAAATAGAAAAAATTCTAGATATAAAATTTCCTACCGGGCTTGAATATTACATCGGAACTTGTGCCGACTAGTCCTTGGTCGAGGAAGCGTCGCTGCGCCCCTCGGACCTTAGCTGGTCAAAGATAAGACGGTCTAGCTATCCGACGGGGGCTGTGCAGCCAAAGGGGTCTAGTCTCATCAAGCTATTTGAGACGTCTTTTGGCCCTTGGCCTTTGTCGCTCTCTTGCCTTTGTGCTCAAACTCCCATCCCTTACAAGCCAGGGCCACATGCTTAGGAATCATTGAAGTCCCGCTGCTGTAAGCGGTGATAGTGCGACGGGTAAAGCCCAACTCCTGTGCGGCGGTCGTCAACGAGAGTTTGTTGGCAGTCATCCAGCGCTTGAATGCCTGGGTCGGCATCACCTCACCGGCTTGCTCCAGCGCCAACCGATACAAGGTGACCGCCGCCAGTTCCAAGTCATCACCCCAGCTCACATCGAAGCCCCATTCGCCCACTTGGGCGGTGCCGAACAACGACAGGACCTCCAAGGGCTTGAGTACCGGGAATTGTCGGATGTGTTCCTGCAGGTCAACGTCGTAGCGCTTACCGTTGGCAAACTCCACCTGCAAGGCATGTTTGCCGGGGACAGGCTTCACGCTGCTGATTCTGGCTTTGCTGATCATGGGTCAGCTCCTCCGATTCTGTTCATTCCACACACGCTGCAGGTCAGCGGTGTGCTTTGCCGCCCACGCCAAGGCGGCTTTCAGGGACTTAGGGTTGGCCCCTCTGCCAAGCACCTGGAGCCCGTCGATCTCCACCAGTGATTCACCATCGGGCGTTTGCACATGAAAATGCGGCGGCGCGTGATCGTCCGGGTAGATTTTTATTTCCAGTTACGGTCGCTGTATACGGTAGCCATGCCAGACATGCTAGGGAATTTTTTTCCCTAGCACAAGGTCAGCCATCAGATGCTGAGCACGCCCCCTTTTCCCGCCGAAGCGCGGCTGGTCTGAGAAGGCTTGAGCAAATAAAAGCGCAAGGCGACGTCGGCTCGTGAGTCTGGCCGTCCAACGGGTATGACAGACCCGGCATAAAAATCTTTCCACTCCATCCCTCCCCGCAAAGCCCCCATCCGCTCCAGCAAAGCCCCTCACAAATCCCTACCTCGATAATGCCTTCTTTCCACACCCCCTAGCGCTGCAACCGAGCACCGTGTGCCCCCATGAACCTACGCACCTTCATCCGTCGCTACTGCCTGGATTCCAGGCTCGCCACGAATGCCCTGACCCGCCTGCACCAAGCGTTTTCCTCCCTGGCCCGCTATCTGGCGCAACAAGGCTTCGACGACAAGTCCTGGCCGGCCACCCGCGACGAAGGTGCCCTGGACCGGCGTCTCGACACCGTGCGCCCGGAACTGGCCGCAACGGTGTTCAGCCACGCTCGGGAGGGGGTCATCCTGGTTGACCCGTACGGTCGGGTCATCGCTGTGAACGAGGCCTTCACCCGCCTGACCGGTTACGGGCAAGAAGAGATAAAGGGTCGGGAGTTGAACTCCCATCGCATGGTGCGTCGGCTCGCGGCATTTTATGCGCCGATGAAGAATGCGCTGGATTTCCATGGGCATTGGTCCGGTGAAATTCAAAGCAATCACAAGGATGGCCGCGAGATGACGTCGCGCATCAGCATCAGTGCGGTGCATGACCGGCATGGCAATGTTCAGCACTATGTGGCGTTGTTCAGCGACATGACGCAGATGAAGCAGCGTCTGCAGTTACTGGAGCGTGACGCTCGGCATGACGCGCTCACGCAACTGCCCAATCGGTTGCTGTTGACCGAACGGATGCGCCAGGCCCTGGGCAAGGCCGCTCTCTATCAGCAGAAAGTGGCCATCGCGTTTATCGACCTCGATGGGTTCAAGGCGCTCAACGACAGCTATGGGCATGACTGGGGTGATCGGGTGTTGCAGATTGTCGCGACACGGATCAATGCGACGTTGCGTGAAGGCGATACGTTGGCGCGCCTCGGTGGCGATGAATTCGTGGCGGGGCTGGTGGATTTGCAGGCGGTGGAGGACAGCGAGCCGTTGCTCAAGCGGATGCTGGCGGCGGCCAATGCGCCGATCTTGATTGGCGCGCAAACGGTGGAGATTGCCGCCAGTATCGGCGTGGCGTTTTTTCCGGAACATGGACAGGAGGTCGATGGGCTGATCAGCAAGGCGGACCAGGCGATGTACCTGTCGAAAAAGGCCGGCGGCAATCGTCTGGCGTTTTGTCCGACGCGGTTTATTTCGCTCAATAGCGAAGCCTGACGGTGGTGCCGAGGGTTCGTTCGCTGCCGGTCATGACGCCATAGTCACCGGCGCCGAGCAGTGAATACACGGCGGTGATGTAGTTGCGGTCGAAGACGTTGCGCACCCAGCCTTCCACTTCCCAGGCACGGTCCTGGCTGCGCAGGCCCAGGCGCAAATTGGTCAGGCCGTAGCTGGGTTGATAGCTGCCTTCGCCGCCTTCGAGGGTGCCGAAGTAGCCGGTGCGGAAGCTGTAGTCGATACCGCTGAAGGCTTCCAGCCCATAGGGCAGTGGATGGGTGTGGTCGAGGCCGCTGCTGAGGTTCCATTCCGGCGCGTTGTAGAGGCGGTCGCCGCTGAGGTCGCAGGTCCATTGGCCCGAGGCCGGTGGGCACGGGGCGTTGGGGAAGCTGCGGTAGCGCGCATCGCTCCAGGCCAGGCCCAGGCGCCCGGTGAGTCGGGGGGTGAGTTGCCAGGCGGAATCCAGCTCGATGCCGCGCAGGCGGACCTTGCCGACGTTGATCAGGTTGTCCCGCAGCGGTGGCGCGAACATGGATGTCGGCGGGCTGTAGGTGAGCGCCTGGTAGTTGTCGACGTCGGTCTGGTAGACGGCGAGGTCGAGCAATGCGCGCTCGTCCCAGAAACGCGTCTTCATGCCCAGCTCCAGGGACGTGGCCCGCTCCGGCTCGAAGGTGGGCGCGGTGAACGGGCCGACCACGTCGAAGTTGATGCCGCCGGCCTTGTAGCCCCGCGACCAACTGACGTAGCCCATCACCCCATCGCTGAAGCGGTAGCTGGCGCTGAGGAGGCTGGAGACGTTGTTTTCCTTTATCGAATCCTCGCGGTAATAACTACCCCCCAGGGCAATGTCGCGCAGCAACAGTCCACCGGACTGGAACACCGCTGGCAACCCCGTCAGCGGGGCGAGGTTGCTGACGTCGCGGGAGATCCAGCCGTCCTTGCGCTCCTGGCTGTAACGCAGGCCGCCGGTGAGTTCCAGCGGGTCGATCGGGCGCCAGGAGAGCTGGCCGAAAATGGCTCGGCTGTCGCCCTTCTGCTCGCCGTCATAGCGTTGCCGGGCGCCGTCCAGCAGCATCGCCGGCACCTGCTTCGGATCGGTGAAGGTGATGCCGTAGAGCTTGCGCAAGGCTTCCAACTGATCGCCGACGAACCAGGGCGCGGCGTCCTTGCCGAATTCGGCGTCGATCTCGCGGTCGAGCTGTTGGCGCAGGTAATACAGCCCGGCCACATAGTCGACGGAAGAACCGACCGTGCCGGACAGGCGCCATTCCTGGCTGAACTGCCGGTGGCCCAGCTCGGTTTCAGACTCGGCCACGGACAGCGCGGTGCTGTCGCTGTCGCGGGTGGCGCGGTAGTCCCAGTCGCGGTAGGCGGTGATGCTGGTCAGGCGCATCGCCTCGTCGAGCTCCCAGTTCAACTCCAGTGAGACACCGTTCTGCAGGGTTTGCGGACGACCCGGCGCGTCGATGCGTGCCTCGCGCTTGTAAGGGTCGGGCTCCGACAACGGATAGCCGAGGAACTGGGCGCGCTTGCGGGTCTGCTGGCTGTAGTGATTAGCCAGCAGGACGTTGCCGGCCTCGTTTTGCTCTGCATAGTCGGCGATCAGGCGGGCGCTGAAGTCCGGGGTCGGCGTCCACAGCAATTGCCCGCGCAAGCCATGGCTGTCGGCGTCGCCGAGGCGGGCGCCGTCTTGCAGGTTTTCCACGGCGCCATCGGTGGAACTGTCGAAGATATTGAGTCGGCCGGCGAGCACGTCGTCCTGCAACGGCCCGGAAACCGTGCCGCGATATTCTCGCAGGCCGCGCTCGCCGTAGCTGGCTTCGAGGTTGGCTTCGGGCTGAAAGGTTGGCTGGCGAGTGATGATGTTCAGCGCGCCCGCCGTGGTGTTCTTGCCGAACAAGGTGCCTTGCGGCCCGCGCAGCACTTCGATGCGCTCGATGTCCATCAACTCGGTGAAGGCCATGCCCTGGCGCGCCTGGTAAACGCCGTCGACGTAGGTGCCGACGCTGCCTTCCAGGCCATCGTTGTAGGCCGTCGCGCCGAAGCCGCGCAGGCCGAAGCCGGCATAACGGGCGTCGTGACCGGACACCACCAGGCCGGGCACGCGCTGTTGGATGTCTTGCAGGCGGTGCAGGCCGGCCTCGTCCAGTTGCTCGCCGTAGAGGACGTTGATCGGGATCGGCACGTCTTGCGGGTCTTCCTCGCGGCGGCGAGCGGTGACGGTGGTTGCGTCGAGCGTGAGGGCGCTGGGCGCCGTTTGTTCGGCCTGGGCCGACACCCAGGGCAACGTCGAAAGGCTGCCGAGTAAGAGCAGCCGATAACCCAGACCCGGCATGCTAGAACTCCCGAGCCATCGTGCGATGCACCGTGTCCGTGCAAGCCAGTGTTTTCACCCACGCCAGCAATTCACGGCTGTCGGCGGGCTTGAGCAGGACCGCGTCGAAGGCCAGGTCGTCTGGATAGTCCTGCGGCCTGCGTGGCGGCACCGCCGAATAGAGCATCACCGGCAGATGGCGCCAACGCTCGCGCACGTGGCGCAGCAGCGCCCAACCGTCCATGCCGGGCATCATCTGGTCGCTGATCAGCAGGTCGATTGGCTGCTGCGCCAGGCAGGCCAAGGCGTCTTGACCGTTCGTTGCGATGCTGACATCGAAACCGTAACCGGCCAGCAAGTCGTAGAGCCATTCGCTGTTCTGCTCGACGTCGTCCACCAGCAGAACATGTTTGCCCTGGCCATCAAACGGCGTGGCGTTGTTGTCGACGATGCCGTTTTCCAGGTCGTGCTCGTCGGTGCATGTCAATTGCAGACGGAAACTGAAGTGGCTGCCCTGCCCGGTGGCTTGGGGTTCGAGGCGGCTGTCCATGCGCTCCAGCAGTTGGGTGACGATGGACAGGCCCAGCCCGCTGCCTTCGTAGCGCTGGGCATTGCGGCCGCGGCGGAACGGTTGCAGCAGTTGTTCGAATTCTTGCGGGTCGATGCCGATGCCCGTGTCGATCACGCTGAAGCGCAGTTCCACGGCATTGGCGGTCGCGCCCGGCGCCCAATCCACTTCGAAGCGGATCTGGCCGTTGCGGGTGAATTTGGCCGCGTTCGCCAGAAGGTTCATGAGCACCTGCCGAAGGCGTTTGAAGTCGGCCTCCACCAGTGGCGGCAAGTCATCGGCCAGCACCGCCTCGAAGGTGTTGCCCTGGCGTGCGGCGAGAAAGCCCGCTTCGTCTGCAATCTCGTTGAGGAATCCGTACAGGTAGCCCGGCGCGAGGGTCAGTTGCATTTGCTCCAGCTCGCCACGGGAGAACTCGAGCATCTCGTCGATCAGCTCCAGTTGCTGGCGGGCGTTGCGCTCAATGGTCGCCTGATAGTCACGGTTGGGCCCGGCGTGCAGCAGACGCGCATAGTCGATGATGCGCACCAGCGGCGAGCGCAGGTCGTGGCTGATGCGCGCCATCAACGCGCTGCGGGCCGCCAGGGAGTCGCGCAACTGCGACGTGCGCAGGGCCACGGTGCTTTCCAGGCGTTCGTGCTCGGCCTGGCGTTGTTGTTCGAGGGTGGCCAGGGCATGTTTTTCGCGGTTGCGGCTGCGGGCCACTTCCATGATCAGCGTGCACACCAGCAACGCCACGCCCGCCAGCGTAGACGATAGGCTGTATTTGCTTTCCGGCGACTGCCAGGGCAACTGTTCTTGCGGGAAAAACATCCGCATCAGCAATTGTGCGAACAAGAGCCCCGGCACCAGCCACGCCATCCAGCTGTAAGTGAGCCTTCTGCGCCAAGCCATGAATAACGTGGCGAGCAACACGCCATAGAAACTGAACAGGGCAACCTGGACCCAGTACGCGCCTTGGACCGGATCGACCTTCAGCCACCAGAGTCGGCCGAGGACACAACCCACCAGCGGTACCCAATAGCTCCAGCCAATGATTTTTGGCAGCCGGGACACCTGCAACAGCACGCGAAAATAGGCCAGGAACAGGACGAACGAGAGCGCGCTGGCGAGGGTCAGCAATTCGCGCATCCAGCCCAGGGCGGTGGGCCAGTAGATCAGGTAGCCGTTGACGATGCAGGTCAGCAGGATATAGCTGAGCACCGCGCCCGCGTTCACGGTGAGCAGTCGCGAACGCAGGATCCAGCCGACGATCAGGCCGAAGGGGACGACCAGCAGGACAATACCGAGGGCGAGTCCGTCGCTGAGGTAAGTCCGTTGCTGACTGCGCAGCAGCGCCGGTTCGGACCACAGTTCCGGTTCCAGCAACATCTGAAAATGGCTCGTCACACGGACGAACACCGTGACGCTCTCCCCCGCCGCCAACGACACCGGGAACGCCGGTTGACGCGCCGCCGGCTGGGGCCATTCGGCCAAGGGATAGGCGCCACCGGCGTGGGCATCACGCCAGCGCCCGGCTGAAGATTGAAAGACGCGGATGTCGTCCAAGCGCGGCGCCCCGACCACCAGCAAGCGCGAACACGCCGCATCGCTGGAATTGGTGAGTTGCCATTTCAACCAGAAGGCGGAGCGGCTGTGGCCTTGGCTCGGCCAGCTCGGGGTTGCGGGGTTGAAACGGGCGTCGGGCAGTCGGGCGACTTCTTCGAGACTCAAGCGGGCTTGGGTGTCTTCGAAAATCTGCGCCGCAGGCATCAGGTCTAGACGGTCAGCCCGGCACAGTTCCACGGGCGCGGCGTGTAGCAGGCCAGCGGACAACAAGGCAATCGTCAGCACCAGAAACCGTAGGAGCCGCATCAGGCGCGCCCGACCGACTCTGCATCAACGAAGCCCAGGGTTTGCTGGCGAAACTGGCTGGGGGTCATGCCGATTCGCTGTCGAAACGCCGTGGTGAAGTTGCAGGCATTGCGAAAGCCCACCACTTCGGCGACGTCCTGCACGCTCATGGCGCTTTCGGAGAGCAGTTCCTGGCCGCGCCGCAATCGCGCGTCGCGAATGTAGGCAAACACGGTCATCCCCAGGTGTTCGCGAAAAATGGCGGAGAGGCGCTTTTCATGAGTGCCGACCTTTTGCGCGAGCATGCCCAGGGACGGTATGTCGTCCAGCTGGTTTTCGATCAGTCGCATCGCCGCGCGCAGCACGATTTCATCGCCTTGCGGTTCCGGATCGGCCGGGTTGTCCGCAATGGCCGGTGGCGCTCGCCAGGTCAATTGCAGATGGATCCTGATGCGTGCCAGGACCTCTTCCGGGGCACAGGATTTGGGGATGTAGTCCACCGCGCCCACGGTCAACCCTTCCAACCGCTCCAACGACGTATTGGCCGACGACAGAAACAGGATCGGGGTATGCCGGGTGGCCGGTGCCTCGCGTAATAACCGGCACAGGCTGAAACCGTCCATTTGCGGCATGTGCACATCCAGGACGATCAGGTCCGGGCGCAGGGCAAGGGCGCGTTGATAGCCTTGGTAGGCATCGCTGGCCAGGGAAATGCGCCAGGGCTGGGCTTTCAACAGAATGAGCGTGGCGCGAATGTCTTCGGGGACATCGTCGATCAGCAGAATATGTGGCAACGGCTCGGACGCCGCCACGCCTGCCGCCGTCAATACCTGCCTTTCGTATCGTCCGTTGTCCATTCGCCAGGTCTCTTCTTGTGTTTAGCCAGGTCGCTGTCACGCAATTGCCAGGCGAGGAAGCACGTATCGGGCCGGCAACAAACCGATATAGCGGCAGATCGAGCGAGAACTGAAGCTATCAAATTTTTAACGGGCGTTAAACGGTCGTCCCCTCGTGGCGCCTACCGATACGGGGCGTTACGGGCGGGGCGCAGGGGCGTGTGGCGAGGGATATAGAACGAGAGGAGGCCATGCCTGGAAAAAGCCCAGGCGCGGTGGCCAACGGGGTTGATGCAATTCACTAAACCGTGGCGAGGGGATTTATCCCCGTTGGGCTGCGTAGCAGCCCTCAAATCAAGCACCTCGGTGTGCCAGGAAGATTGAGTTTGCTGCTTTGGGGCTGCTTAGCAGCCCAACGGGGATAAATCCCCTCGCCACAGGTTTTTGAACGGCTTGAATGAACAGTAATGCCTTCAGGTAGCCTTGAAACGTTTAGAACGAGTAACCGATCTGCGCGAGCAGTTGCGGGTTTTCCTGGCGTGTATCGCTCTGCGCTTCGCCGCCGGAGTGGCGCCAGGCGACCGTTGCGTCGAACGAGAGTTGGCCATATTGAGCGCGCAAGCCCACACCGCCGCCGGAGATGCTGCGGGTGTTTTCCCCATCGGCCCACTCGTTATGGTTGATGCGCACCTTGCCGGCGTCCCAGAACAGGTAGGGCGTGAGCTTGTCGATCGGGTAACGAAGCTCGATCTGGGTCAGCATGCCTTCGTCGCCCGAGGCTTCGCTTTGCGGATAAGCCCGCACGCCGTCGATGCCGCCGAGGCTGAAATCTTCGGACGAGTCCAGGTTGTCGCTGCTCCATTGCCCAAGGACACGGGCGAAGAGCGTGAAGTTGGCCGGCAGCGCTTGCAGGCGCGCGAGGTCGACGTTCACTTTGCTGAACTGGCCCTCGGTCTGGGCGGTCTGGCGGTCGCCCTCGCGCAGGGCCGAATCCAGCTTCAGGTCACCATAGGTCAGCGTCGCGCCGCCGTAGGTGATGCCGCCGCCGAATACGGTGTCCCTCACGTCAAATTGCAAACTGATGGGCAGCGTGTCACTGCTTTTTTCAAAGCTGAGGCCCAGCACTTCGTACTTATCCTCGAGTTCCTTGTGCTGGTATTGCCCAGCCAACATGAGGTTCGCCTGGTTGCTGCGCAGGAGCGGGTAGCTCAAGCCGATGCTGCTGACCTCAGCGGTACCGGTGGCCCCCAGGTCGGCGAATTCCGCACCCAGGTCGTAAGCGCTCTGGGCGTAACCCACGTTGCCGCGCAGGCCAGAGGTGCCCAATGGCATCGAGTAGCCGAGGCTGCCGAAATACAGGTCTTCATCGGTGGCCATCACCGCGGCGCTGAGCCGGTCGCCCAACATCAGCGGGCTGTTCCAGTCGCCTTGTACCGTCAGGCGATTGCGCCCCGAATAACGATTGCCATGGTTGTCCAGGGTGGCCTTGCCCTCGAAGGCCTCGGTCTTGCTCACTTTGGCATCGAGATCGCCCGTGCCGAGTGCCTCACCCGGCCGGATCACCGGACGAACAGCCACGCCCGGCAAGTCCGAGAGCACCAATATGCTGCGCTCCAGCCGGTCACGCTCGATCACGTCGCCCGGTTGCAAGTCGTCCAGGAACGGCTGCGCCTGCGCGGCCAGTTTCGCATCGTCGTTGGTGGCGGTGACTTTCCCATAACGGCCCTCGATCACCGCGATGGTCAGTTCGCCGTTGGCCATGCGTTGGGCTGGCAAATAGGCACGTGCAAACGGGTAACCCTGTTCACGGTAGTAAAGCGTGACCTGCCGGGCCACTTCCCGCAGCTCGTCCAGGTCATGAGCCCGACCGATAGCCGGGGCGACGACGCGTTGCAGGCTGGCTTCGTCGATGCGCGTGTTGTCGGTGAAGTGAACGGCGTTGAGTTGGACCTTGGCGCCGCCGACTTTTTCCTGCGCCGGTTGTGGTGCGTCTATATCCAGGCGAATGCTTTGCGGAAGCTCCTGCTGCGGAATCGGCAGTTCTTGCAGGATACGGCCGGCGTCGGGGATCGGGCGAGCCGGCAGGGTCGCCGCCCAGGCCGGGGAAGTGGACAACAACGCCAGACCGGCCGCGCAGGACATCAGTTTGTTATGCATGGGATCAATCTCGAATAATTCGGGTTGCCGGAGCCCATGACCACGTCCGGGGACGTGGCCAAGGGTTCCTTCAAATGAAAAGGTGGATGTCAGGGATCAGGGACGCATGGCCAGGCTCGGCAAGCGCACGCCGCCGCGCACGACGAACACGGTCTGCGGTGGGTAGGCCGCACAGGCGCCGCCTTCGGATACGCCGCCATCGGAGCAGACGTTCCCGGCCAGTTCCCGCTCGCTGGCGGTGTCCTCGGCCTGGGCAACCGAATCGCTGTCGCCAGTATTGCCGTTGGCACGAGTGCCGCCCTGGTCCACCAGCAACAGACCGCCGTCTTCGACCCCGTAGTCAGACCAATTAGCCGGTTTCGGCTGGGCTGGGTTGAGCTCCGGTGCATGGGGCGAACTCACCTCTGCGCCGACGCGTGTGGCATCGGCGACGCTCTGCCGGACGGCGTCGTAATCAACCGACGGCGTCACGGTGAGATTGGCGTTGGCCGGACTGCTCACGATGAGGTAACCGAGGTCAGCCAGCCCGCCAATGTTGATCAGGTGCGAACCCGGGCCTTGAGTGCCTACCGAATACAGTGGGTTGCCGAGCATCGGCTTGGTGTCGCCATTCCACAGGCCGTTGGCGTCGTAACCGGCGATACCGCCGCCGTTGAACGTGGTTTGGCCATCGAACACCTTGGTCTGGGTGGTCGCGCCGTTAGTGGACACCACCAGGACGGGCTGCTCGCGGTAAACGGCATGAACGCCCGTGTTGCCCAGGGCCCTGCCGAAATTGCTCTGTTGCTCGTCACTGTTGTAGCGGAAATTGCCGCTGCCACTGCCGACCACATCCACCATGCCGGTGCTGCCAGCGAGGCTACCGGTGTAGATCACCGCCCGGCCGCCGGCGCCGGTAGACACCTTCACGCCCGCGTCGGCCTTCACGTCACCGCCCGCAGCCACACCCGCCGAAGCGGATTGACCGGCGTTGAGCACGACCGCATCGGAGGCATTGCTGGTGGTGCTGACGTTCTCGGTCAGGGTGATATTGCCGGTGGTTGTCACAACCTGGACTTTGCCGGTGTTGCCGATACCGACGATCTGATCCAGCCGGGTGCCGTCCAGTGCCGTCTCGGTCAGCGTGCCGACGGTGACGTCGGCCCGATTGACGAAGCTGACATCCTTCGCTCGGCTGGCGATATCGCCGACCCAGTTGCTGGCGTTGCGCAGATCGAAATTCCCGCCCTTGAGCGCCAGGCCATCGGCGGTGATATTGCCGTTGGCATCCTGGGTGGTCTTGCCGCTGATGTTCAGGAACACGTTGCCGCGGGTGGTCAGTCCTTCGTTGATCGCCAAGTCACCTTGGGTGCCGATGCTGACGTCGCCGGTGTTGTTCACCCCGGTGGTGACCTTGACCACGTTGCCGTTGCCGTCGGTTTCAGTCAGCGTGCCGACCTTCAGGTTGCCGGTGTTGTTGAAGGCGACCTTGCCCGCCTCGCTGGCAATATCACCCACCACGTTGCCACGGTTGCGCAACTCGAAGTCGCCACCGTTGAGGGCCAGGCCGTCGGCGGTGATATTGCCGTTGCCATCCTGAGTAGTCTTGCCGCCGATGTTCAGGAACACATTGCCGCTGGTGGTCAGCCCTTCGTTGATCGCCAAGTCACCTTGGGTGCCGATGCTGACGTCGCCAGTGTTGTTCACCCCGGTGGTGACCTTGACCACGTTGCCGTTGCCGTCGGTTTCAGTCAGCGTGCCGACCTTCAGGTTGCCGGTGTTGTTGAAGGCGACCTTGCCCGCCGCGCTGGCGATGTCACCCACCACGTTGCCACGGTTGCGCAACTCGAAGTCGCCACCGTTGAGGGCCAGGCCATCAGCGGTAATATTGCCGTTGGCATCCTGGGTGGTCTTGCCGTTGATGTTCAGGAACACGTTGCCGCTGGTAGCCAGCCCTTCGTTGATCGCCAAGTCACCTTGGGTGCCGATGCTGACGTCGCCAGTGTTATTCACACCAGTGGTGACCTTCACCACATTGCCGTTGCCGTCGGTTTCAGTCAGCGTGCCGACCTTCAGGTTACCGGTGTTGTTGAAAGCGACCTTGCCCGCCTCGCTGGCGATGTCACCCACCACGTTGCCACGGTTGCGCAATTCGAAGTCGCCGCCGTTGAGGGCCAGGCCATCGGCGGTGATGTTGCCGTTGGCGTCCTGGGTGGTCTTGCCGCCGATGTTCAGGAACACATTGCCGCGGGTGGCCAGTGCCTCGTTGATCGCCAAGTCACCTTGGGTGCCGATGCTGACGTCACCAGTGTTATTCACACCAGTGGTGACCTTGACCACGTTACCGTTGCCATCGGTTTCCGTCAGCGTGCCGACCTTCAGGTTGCCGGTGTTGTTGAAAGCGACCTTGCCCGCCTCGCTGGCGATGTCACCCACCACGTTGCCATTGTTGCGCAACTCGAAGTCGCCACCGTTGAGGGCCAGGCCGTCGGCGGTGATATTGCCGTTGCCATCCTGAGTGGTCTTGCCGCCGATGTTCAGGAACACATTGCCGCTGGTGGTCAGCCCTTCGTTGATCGCCAAGTCACCTTGGGTGCCGATGCTGACGTCGCCGGTGTTGTTCACACCAGTGGTGACCTTGACCACATTGCCGTTGCCGTCGGTTTCAGTCAGCGTGCCGACCTTCAGGTTGCCGGTGTTGTTGAAGGCGACCTTGCCTGCCTCGCTGGCGATGTCACCCACCACGTTGCCACGGTTGCGCAACTCGAAGTCGCCGCCATTGAGGGCCAGGCCGTCGGCGGTGATATTGCCGTTGCCATCCTGGGTGGTCTTGCCACTGATGTTCAGGAACACGTTGCCGCTGGTAGCCAGCCCTTCGTTGATCGCCAAGTCACCTTGGGTGCCGATGCTGACGTCGCCGGTGTTGTTCACACCAGTGGTGACCTTCACCACATTGCCGTTGCCGTCGGTTTCGGTCAGCGTGCCGACTTTCAGGTTACCGGTGTTGTTGAAAGCAACCTTGCCCGCCGCGCTGGCGATGTCGCCCACCACGTTGCCATTGTTGCGCAACTCGAAGTCGCCACCGTTGAGGGCCAGGCCATCGGCGGTGATATTGCCGTTGGCATCCTGGGTGGTCTTGCCATCGACGTTGAGGAACACGTTGCCGCTGGTGGCCAGCCCTTCGTTGATCGCCAAGTCACCTTGGGTGCCGATGCTGACGTCGCCGGTGTTGTTCACACCAGTGGTGACCTTCACCACGTTGCCGTTGCCGTCGGTTTCAGTCAGCGTGCCGACTTTCAGGTTACCGGTGTTGTTGAAAGCGACCTTGCCCGCCTCGCTGGCGATGTCACCCACCACGTTGCCGTTGTTGCGCAACTCGAAGTCGCCACCGTTGAGGGCCAGGCCGTCGGCGGTGATGTTGCCGTTGGCATTCTGGGTGGTCTTGCCGTCGACATTGAGGAACACATTGCCGCTGGTGGTCAGCCCTTCGTTGATCGCCAAGTCACCTTGAGTGCCGATGCTGACGTCGCCAGTGTTGTTCACCCCGGTGATGGTGGTCTGCGTGCCGTCGGCATGGGTCGCGGTCAGCGAACCCACCTTGAGGTCTGCGCTGTTGTTGAACTGGACCTTGCCCGCCGCGCTGGCGATATCACCAATCACGTTGCCGGTATTGCCCAGCGCGTAATTGCCGCCCAGCAGCACCAGGCCGCTGGCATCCAGCTTGGCCCCGGCGTCGCCGGACTGGGTGGTGTTGCCCGCCACTTCCAGGGTAATGATGTCGTCGGCACGGGTCTGGCCCTGGCTGGCATCGTCTCGAGGGCCGTTTTCTATGGTGATGCCTTTTACCAACGTCAGGTCGTGATCGGTTTTCAGGGTGACCGCCTCATCGGAGGTAATCCCCACGGTACCGTCCACGGTACCCACCGTCAGGTTGCCGTTGCCGGCAAATGCCAGGCTGCCGACATCGGCGGCGATGACACCCACGTCATGCCCGCCCTTGCCCAGCTGGAAGTCACCGTCTCCGCGCAAGGCCAATTCGTCTGCGGTAATGGTCGCGCCAGTGCTCTGAGTCGCACCTTGGCCCGCGTCGACGCTCAACATCAGCCCCTTGCCGGTCGTGCCGTCTTCGTCGGTGCCTTCGGGATCCTTGAGCATCAGATCGCCCAGCAGGTCCAGGACGCCGTTGGCGGCCAGGGCCAGATCGTCCTTGAACGTCGCGCCTTCATCATCGACGGTGATGTTGCGGGTCTTGTCGTTGCCGATGACGACCTTGTCGAAGCCATCCTGGATATTGGCCAGGTCAGCGCCGGACAGCACCAACGGATCGTTAGGCCCGGTCACCTCTGGATCATCGCTACCACCCACATGGATATCCAGGCCTGGGGTCTTCTGCTGCAGGGTGAGACTGCCGCTACCGGAAACGCTCGCGGCGAGATCGATTTCGTCGACGGTCAGGCTTGTATCGCCTTGGGTGAGCAGGGCCTGGCCGACCGTGAGCGTGTCCGCGACAAGGTTCAGGTCGCCGGTCTGGGTCATGCCGGCGACCGGCACGCCTTGCGGGTTTGTCGGGGTCTGGCTATCGGGAATGGTTACAACGCCGACGGTCAGGTCATCGACATCGGCAAAGCTGACCGTGCCGGTGTCGCTGGCAATGGTGTTGACGTCGTTGGCCGCGTTGTCGAGGTCATGGGTGGCGCCATCGCCCAGCAATACCAGGCCATCGGCGACAAGGGCACCACCGGCGGTCTGGTCGACCTTGCCGCCGTTGCTCTGCAACACCAGGACGGGGGCCGGCTTGTTGTCATCGTTACCGGTGCCCGGGGCGTCTGCCACGGTCAATTGGTCGTTGATGTGGATATTGCCGGTGCCGGCATTGAGGGCGAGGTTGTCGTTGATGCGGGTCGCTTCGATGATGTTGATGTCACCAGTCATGTCCGCGCCGCCAATGTTGACGGAAGTGAACCCGTCGCCCAATGCGCTGATGTCGGTGCCGGTCAGTTCCAACGAACCGGGGGCATCGCCAGTGCTGCCGCCCACTGCGATGTTTTTGCTCGGTGTGTTGGTCTCAAGGGCGATGCTCCCATTGCCGGTGACACTGCCGGCGCCGCCGTTGAAGTTGATGTCGTCCGCCTTGATGGCCAGGTTGTTGTCGGTGCTGTTGAGGCTGCCGTTGAATGTGATGGAACTGCCTTGCAGGCCCTTGCTGCCCGAGGTGTCGGTCTTGATGTTGTCAACGTACAGCGAGCCGCCGACCTGCTTGCCGGCGGTCTGGTCGAAACTGCCCGAGACAAACACGAATTTGTACGTGCCGGCCTTGTCAGCCGTTGCCGTGTGGCTTTGCCAATTCACCGCACCCGTGCCGTTACCCGTTTCATTCAAGATGATCTGGTATTCGCCGGTATTGACGTTCAACAGGTAGCCGAAGACATCGTAGGTATCGCCACCCGCGACCGGTTTGTAATCGAAGCTGACCTTTTCCCCGGCGGCCAGGGAGACCGTGCCCTCGCTCACGACCGAAGGGCCACGCATGATGCAGCCGGCGGGTGCGTTGAGGCAGTTGGAGGTATTCTCGGTCCCCAGCAGCAGCGCGGCGCCGCCGTCCTTGCCTTGGCCAGCGGCGGCGACCGGAGTGAGGGGTTTGTAATTCATGTTGCCCTGGTCGCCAGGGGAAACGCTCGGCGCATTGCCGTTCGTGGGCGAGGTCGTCGGCAACGTCGGGTCATTGGGCGACACCACGCCATCCACCACGGTGACGCCCGTGAAGAACTGGTCGATGGAGGTCTTCCACCCGACCAGGCCATTTTCGAAGTCGGCGTTCAGGAATTGTGAAGTGCCCAGCTCAACGGCGCCGGTGTAGACCTGCTCGCCGCGGGTGAAGACTTTTGCGCCGTTGATAAACGTCTTGCCGGCGCCACTGGTGGTCGCATACAGGGCGCCCAGCGCGCTGTTGCCGCCGACCATGTCGCTGAAGATGATCGAGCCCGAACCGGCATCGACGCGCAGTTGGCGGTTGTTGGCAACCGCATCGGAGTCCACCACGCCGGCAAAGACGATATTGCCGCCGTTGCTCTTCAAACTGACGTCGGTGTTGAGCGCGATTTTGCCGTTGAGAATCAACGCCAGGCTGTTGCCATTGCCAGCGCCGCTGGCATCGATGTCACCGTTGAGGAAGATATTGCCGAAGACATAACGGCCTGTTGCGCCGTCGTCGTGTCCCGACTGCAACGTCAGCGTCCGGTCACCGCTGACGCTCTGCGGGGTGTAGTCGCCGTTCCAGTGGATGGTGTTGTCGGCCTTGATTGCCACATCGGTGCCGCCGGCCAGGGCGGTGTCGATCGCGTCGAAACCGACCGTGGCGGCTTGGCCGTTGGCGCCGCCCGTCAACCCTCCATTACCCGGCCCCACCGTCACACTGTCCGGGTCGAGCAACCACAAGCCACCCTTGCCGTCCTTGGCCGAAGCATCGGCGGCTTTGCTCACCGCCAACTTGGCACCGCTGGTCTCGATCTTGCCGCCGTCGCCGCCCTTGGCACCGCCGGTGGCTTTCAGCGTGCCATCTACCCGCGTCACACTGCCCGGTTTCTTGGTATCCGACCAGGCCACCACGGTACCGCCCTTGCCATTATCGGTCGCCGATGCATCGAGCACGGCACCGGCGGCGATGGTGGTCTGGCTGGCCTGCTTGATCGCTGGGTCCTTGCCTTGCCAGCTACCGCCCACATAAATGTCGCCGCCGCCCTTGGCGCCGGTGGCGTCGAGCTCAGCGCCGCCGTTGATCGCGACACGCTCGCCGGTCACGACAATCTTACCGCCCTTGCCGGTGTCGGAGGACACATCGATACGCCCGGCGACTTGCACACCGCCCTGATCACCCATCAGCGTTACCACGCCGTTTTCACCGACATCCAGGGAACGGGCTTCGATCAAACCGGTGTTGTTGATGACGGTGCTCGCCAGGGTTTCCGCCGCACGGGCGGTCAGCAGGATCCGGCCGGCATCGGCACGAATGGCGCCGCCGTTTTCAATCAGCGCTTGAAGCGCACCTTCTTTCACTTCCAACTGCACCGGCCCGCCCAAGTCGAGCGTCACGACACTGCCGGCGCCCAGCAGCACATTGCCCTTGTTCGCGGTGATGTTGCCTTCGTTGACGATTTTTGCGGCGATCAGGGCAATGGTGCCGCCTTGCGCGGCATTGATGTTGCCCTGGTTGACCACCGAGGCGGCGCTGTTGCCACTGAAACGGTAGTTGCCCGCGAGGAAGTCTTCCGTGGTCATGTTGAGCGTGGACGCGACCAGGCCGCCTACATCAACCTGTGCACCGGGGGTAAACAGGACGCCGTTGGGGTTGACCAGGAATACCTGGCCGTTGGCTTTCAGTGCGCCCTGAATCACCGACACATCCGAGCCCAACACGCGGTTCAATGCGACAGACGCTGCGCCGGGCTGGATGAACTCGACGGTGTTGCCTTTACCGATGGAGAAGCTCTGCCAGTCAATGGCGAGCTTATCGCTACCCTGATGAATGGCCATGTTGTTGCCGTTCTGATGAACGCTGCCGTTACCCGCCACGATATTGCCGCCCGACGGTAACGCTCCCGCCGTGGCAACCGAAGCGAAGACACCGCCGCCCACGCCAATGACCAGGCTGAGGGATCTGCGGCTTTTGTCTTTGCCTTGGCTTTTGACCAACTCTGATGCCACCTGCCACGCGCCCAACACAGCATTCCAGACTACTCGGTAAGCTCGGTTCATTTTTGTTCACTCATCCTTAATACGGCTGGCCGCGCCACGATGATCAGGCGGTTCGCAATCAACAAATCAAATGGAAAACCGCATCCGGACGGATTACGGCTCGAAATCCCAAAGTGCTCCGTTCCATCATGTCTGCGGTAAGCGGGGTGATACCTTTGCTGGAGCACCCAGGGCTTTTGATTGAGGGGATTGAGTGAATTTTTTTTGATCTGGAGGGTGTTCGACACTGGAATACCTGTGGGAGCGAGCCTGCTCGCGATAGCGGTAAACCAGACACCATTGATGTTGCCTGACCCGGCCCTATCGCGAGCAAGCTCGTTCCCACATCGAAGTTGTGGCGAACGCAGCATTTGCGCACGCCCCGATCAAAACTGTGGGAGCGAGCTTGCTCGCGATAGCGGTAAACCAGCCGCCATTGATGTCGCCTGACCCGGCCCTATCGCGAGCAAGCTCGCTCCCACATCGAAGTTGTGGCGAACGCAGCATTTGCGCACGCCCCGATCAAAACTGTGGGAGCGAGCTTGCTCGCGATAGCGGTAAACCAGCCGCCATTGATGTCGCCTGACCCGGCCCTATCGCGAGCAAGCTCGCTCCCACATCGAAGTTGTGGCGAACGCAGCATTTGCGCACGCCCCGATCAAAACTGTGGGAGCAAGCTTGCTCGCGATAGCGGTAAGCCAGACGCCATTGATGTTGCCTGACCCGGCCCTATCGCGAGCAAGCTCATTCCCACATCGAAGTTGTGGCGAACGCAGTATTTGCGCACGCCCCGATCAAAACTGTGGGAGCGAGCTTGCTCGCGATAGCGGTAAACCAGACACCATTGATGTCGCCTGACCCGGCCCTATCGCGAGCAAGCTCGCTCCCACATCGAAGTTGTGGCGAACGCAGCATTTGCGCACGCCCCGATCAAAACTGTGGGAGCAAGCTTGCTCGCGATAGCGGTAAACCAGACACCATTGATGTCGCCTGACCCGGCCCTATCGCGAGCAAGCTCGCTCCCACAGTGGCCTGTGCCCGGCCATCATCGCTTTGGGGCTTTGGCGGTGTGCAGCTAAGATGGCCGCAGAGAAACCACAGGGAAGACAGGCGTGATGCAATCGCAATTCGATCCGTTGGTTCATATCGATTGGAAAACACCGGGTGGCGACTTGCTCGGGCTGTTGCAGCATTACTATCCCGACATCGGTGTGTTTGCCGGCCCGGGGTTCGAGGCGTTGTTGGATGAGTTGTCCAACGAGATGCCCGAGGTCTGTTTCGAGGCGCTGGTGCCGGTGTTGGCGGGTCAGGGTTATGACTTGTGGAACCTGGATGCCGGTGGCGACGATTATCGGCCGGTGATTGTCCCGGTCGCTCAGCGCGAGGCCTTTGCCCGGCACTGGCAGGGCCAGCGCGGCGAGCCGAGGTTCACGGCGAGTTTGATCGAGCCGCCCAAGCCTGCCGCCATCGAACGCAAACCGGCCAAACCCAAGCGCAGCAAGGTGAAGTGGCTGCAGGAAGTCCATGACTATCCCGGCGCCACCTATGTGCATGAATACAACTACCGCAACGGTTGGGCCGCCATCACCGAGCAGGACGACGACCAGTGGTTGTGCTTTCTGATCGATTACAACCAATGGCCGCCCGCCGAGCAGGACATGCTCGAACACCGGGCCGATGGCGTGGACGGCGCGGACCTTCAGCTCATCGATGCCGATGCCCGGCGCAGCCTGTGGAAACGTCAGGTCATACGCGGCGATTACAGTGCGGACGACCGCTACCAATACGAAATTCGTCAAGGCGATGAGATCGCGGCGTTCGGGCCTGCCGAGATGCAATGGCCGGAGTTTGAGCAGCCCTGCGTGGTGGTGGGCTCGGAGATATTCGAACGTCAACGTATCTACGAACCCGAGCATTTGACGCGGGTCTGGCGGATCACGGCGGACAGCAGCGAAGTGATTTTCGAGTACGCGGATGAACTGACGATCCTGCCCATCGGCCCTCGCCGTTTGCTGTTCATGCAGCACAACGGGCCGAAGTGCTGGGTCTGGAATCAAGACCCGCCGCACCAGGCCATCGTCGCCCGAGCGATGCCCGCCGAGGGCTATAAACTCAGGACGTCGACGGCTTACCTCGGGGGTGACGAGATCCTGCTGTTCAGCGAAGGCGCGCGGCAGAACGTTGAGCATTCGGGTTATCAGGAGACGGTGCTGTTGGCGTGGCGCTTCAACTTCATGACCGGTGCCAAGACCAAGGCGACGCTGGACGGTTTCGGCAGTGAACTGCGCCAGGACACGCGCTTGCTCGTCACTCAACCTAAGCAAGTCATTACGTTGCGCACCTTTCATGGGCAGCTTCATGTTGCCCGGGGGCATGGGAATTGGTGGGTGTGGAATTACCGCGCCAATACGTTTGGGTCGCAGACGCTGGCGTGGTTTTGGAATCAGGACAGTCACGAGGTGGTGAAGCTGTCGACCAAGGACATCCCGCGAATCAACCCAGACATCCGTTATGTACCGGCACAGGATCGCTATCTGGCGTTCGAGACGGCGTTTGTGGCGCGGCTGCCGGCATTCAGCGAGATGGTTGAGGCCAAGGGGAGTGAGATATTGGTTTTCCAGTGACGGATCTCTGCAGCCTTCAGAAAAACACAGCGGTTCTTCAAACGTACGCATTCATCGTGGCGAGGGAGCAAGCTCCCTCGCCACGGGGTTAGCGGTGATGTTGAGGGCTTAAACCCGCAGCAACCCGCGAAACCCTCGCGCCGCGTAGTACGACTGCACGCCATTGTGGTAGATGAACACCCGGCCATACCGGTAATCGCCAAAAATCGCCCCATCGAGCGAGCGAAGCTCTGGAGGGGTTGCCAGCCAGCTGGACGTCTTGGCATCGAACTCACCGAGGGTTTGCAGGGCTCGGTATTGGTCTTCCGTCAGTAGGGCGATGCCCATCGCTTCGGCCATTTCGATGGCACTGCCTTTGGGCTTGTTCTCCTTGCGCGCTTCCAGCGCCGCGCGGTCGTAGCAAAGGCTCCGGCGACCGGTCGGACTTTCTTTGGCGCAATCGCAGAAGGTGACAGCGTCGGTCTTCGGGTCGACGCCGATTACGTCTGGCTCGCCGCCGGTGGCTTCCATGGCCTGGAGGGTCTTCAGGGCCCTGGGATTGTTTTCCAATCTTGATTGGACGTCGACCCAGACGATGTCTGGATGATGTTGGGGGTTTTGTTCAAAGCGGGTTTTCAGGGTTTGAATGAGGTTGTCTTGTTCTTGTTTTTTCATGGTTTGGGCGTCCGCTGGTGATCGGTCGTCCAATGATAGTGACTCCAACGCTGCAAGTTGGAGTCACTGTCGGTCGCCGCGCTCAGATCCCTCTGGCAGAATCGCGTCGCGAACCAGATCAGAGTTAAAGGAATAACCTGATGTTCACATAAAAAACCAAGCAGCGCCGACACGGCCCTGTCGGGCGTGGTCAATCCCGGCAGACTCGTGTTTTTTGCACGGTATCAGAAGGCCTGATAGCGTGCGGAATTTCTGTGGCAATCAACGCCTGCGGGAAGGCTGGATCAAGGTCCGGACGCAGTCTTCTGAAAGGTTTGCTCGCCCTTACGCTTGCTCGGCCATAACGACCGCATCAGGCAATATCACGACATCACTGCGTTGGGTGAGGATGCAGGCATGTGAATGTTGCGGCCATTCGCCCAGTCGTTTGCCACTCAAACCGCTGGGGCAAAGCAGCAGGACGTCACCAAGCGAGAAGAGCGGAAAGGCTTTCACAACCGGAAGCTCCCGGCTCACCTCCACCTCTCCCCAGCTCGCCAGATCAAAGTCTTTGGCCTCGAAGTTCTTCAACAACCGATATTTGACCGGGTTCGTCTCGCGCACGCCCATCATCCCGGCGGCCTTGAACACTACGGTAGAACTTGCGCCCGGATACATGGCGACAACGGCCAAGGTCACCAACAATGCCGATCCGACCGACAATAGTCCCCGCGTGACGATGTGTTTTTTGCTCACAAAAAAGATCAGGGCCGGCAAGAACAAGAGGACCACCGCGACCATGGAAATGATCATCAGTGTCATGATGGCTTCCGGGGTGTCTTTGCCGGTGTAGGACTTCAGCAAGATCAACATCGGGTAGACGGCAGCGAAAACGGCAACCATCAAAACGAGGTAGGCAAACAGGAACACGCCAGCCTGATGCCACCAAACCCCAAGCCCTTTCAAGTTATTGAAGAGGGACACCAATTCCAGGGCCATTCGGAATTTTTTCGATTTCAACGACATCCCCATGACAGCGCTCACTCCGAGAACAATCACGCCAGCGACGATGAGATGGTCGACCTTGGGTCCTTGAAACGCAAAGGCGACGATGATCAACGACCCCACCACCGCAGCCCAGAAAAAGAACCTGGCAACCGTTGGCCTGAGATTCGGCGTTTGGTTGAACATAGACACGGCTAATGCGTAAAACATCGTGGTGACGCCCATCACCACCATATAAAGAAACAGGACAAAGGCAACCATCCCCATCCACGGAAGCAATGCGGAGAGCTGCTTATCGAACACCAAGGGCAGCAGATCGATACGGTCGATCGCCTTTGCATAGGTCATCAGGATGCCAAAGCTGATCACCGCACTGAGTAAGGCCCCCAGGCTGCCTATCAGGCCCCAATGCTCCGCCATCAACTTGAGGGCCGCGTAGATATCCCGTTGGAATGAGGCAGGTTTCTGTTTCTCGTCCGTTGTGCCGACTTTTTGCTCCATTACCCTATCCTTTCCATTCCACACCGAACAATGAGGAGAAGCACCGATGGGTGCGCACGTCTCCGGAATGAGCCTATCGACTGCATGTCGATGAACTTTAGCCATCAGGATGCCGGGCGTGGGAAGAGCCGGTTCGCGATGCGGCCGGTCTAACCTGTGTTGAATGTGCTGGCGTCATCGCGAGCAAGCTCGCTCCCACAGGGGAATTGCTGTTGCAATAACATCCAGCATGAATGGCTAAGGTGAAGTAACCCGTAGCGTCCATCACTGAGCACATGAGGCCTGTATGAAGAACTTCACGATTCAACGCATCGACCACATCGTCCTGCGCGTAAAGGACCTCGAGCGCAGCCTCGCTTTCTACACATCGGTGCTCGGTTGCGAGCTGAAGAAGCGCCGGGACGATCTAGGCATGCTTCACCTGGGCACCGGTGTTTCAATGATTGACCTGGTTGCCGTGGACGGGCCCCTCGGTCGCCAGGGTGGACCGGCGGCCGGAAAGCAGGGGCACAACGTCGATCACTTGTGCCTGCGCATCGAGCCGTTTGATGAACCGGCCCTTCTCGCGCATTTTACGTCAGCTGGCCTGACGGTTGAGAAAGCGCAGATGCGCTACGGCGCAGAGGGAAAAGGCTGGTCGATCTACTGCTTCGATCCGGACGGCAACCAGATCGAGTTGAAGGGCCCGGCGCTGGAGCCCTGAGCTTTATCCCTGTGCGGACTTGCTCGCGAAAGTGGCCTGTCTGGATTGGTGATGTTGACTGTGCCGGCGTCATCGCGAGCAAGCTCGCTCCCACAGGAGGTCGGTGGTGGACGCAATAGTGGCACTTCAGTAGCATTCACCCCTTTATCGATCCTTCAAGGATGACTCATGCTCGCCCTGCCTCGCCGTCTTGTCCCGTTGTCAGCATTGTCCGCGTTGTTTGTATTGCTCGGCGGTTGCAGCGTCAACGGCAGTTACCCCGACGCCATCGAACCGGACGCCGCCAAGTTGCGGTTCGTCGCCAATACCAGCAACGCCACGCTGGACTATTTCGATGCCGCCCATTGCGACGGGCAAACCACGGGCATTCTCAATAATCTGCTATTGAGCGATACCGCACGGCGGGTGGGGATGAGTGTTCCAGCGCCCAAGGATGCCAAGGGCTACCTGGAGGTCAAGCTCAAGCCCGGCGAGCAGATTTACCTGCGCACCAACATGAACAGCGGTTATGCCGTGTGCGGCAAGGGCTTCAACTTTACCCCCGAGGCCAATGCCGAATACGAGGTGACCTTCAAGTCCGAGAAGAACCTCTGCCTGACTCAGTTGCAACGCTTGCAACGGGTCGACGGCAAGGACGTGCGCACACCGATCCCGATCCTGAAAAAAGATTTTCCCGCCTGCGCCGGCCGCAACGCGCTGTTTCCCCAAACCTACCCGGACACGCCCCATCGCCTGGAGCTGATGAACCGGGTCATCGAGAAAAGCCTGGTCGTCACCGTGAAAACCGATCCGACCAAGGAAAAAGTCGAGACTTATTCGCCAGAGAAACTCGACACTTTGATCAGCGAACGCAAGGCCAAGCTCGGCTTCGACCTGCCGTCTGACTACTGGACGCTGTACCGGGAAAACCTGAAGACATTTGGCGATGACATGGCGCAGAACAAGGCGCGTTCGCTGGAACGCTTCAAGGACGAATACCAGGCACGCCTGCGGCAGGTAAAGGATGAGCAGTTGGAACAATGGGCGTTGCCCAAAGCCGCCAATGCCAAGCCGGAGAAAGCCGAGATCGATCTGGACGTCGCGATGATGGTGGAGTACTTCCGGATCGGGAATGGGGTGACGGTCGAAGCGGTGGGTCATCACTTGGAGAGGATGGCGCAAATGGATGAGCGCTACGGGGTTTGTGCAAGATTTGCGGAGTGCTGGAAGCGTAACTAGCAGGAACAGCCTGGCTGTAACGCCGTCATCGCGAGCAAGCTCGCTCCCACAGGAGGGCGGTGGTGGACGCAGCATTTGCAAACACCCGAGATCAAAAAACTGTGGGAGCGAGCTTGCTCGCGATGGCGGTGTGTCAGCCACATCAATGTTGACTGATCCACCGCTATCGCGAGCAAGCTCGCTCCCACAGGGTTCTGCGGTGGAGGTTATTGCGCCGTCAACTCGCCCCCCCCTCGAACCCGCTGCTGCATATTGATCAAATGCAACCGCATCGACGCCCGCGCCGCTTGCGCATCATGGCGCGCCAACGCCGCGTAGATCTGCTCACGCTCACGCACCACCAACGCCCGATTTTCATCCGTCACCGCCGGCCCGGCCTGTTGCACGACGGCTATCAACGTATTGCCCACATGGGCCATGGCGTCGATGAAAAAGCTGTTGCCGGTGCACTGGGCGATCTGCAGATGAAATTCAAAATCGACCCGGGCGCTTTCGTCATCCGTTGAGTCAAAAGCATTCGCCGCGTCGAGCGCTTCACGCATCGCCTGCAACTGCTCCGGTGTGGCCCGTTGTGCGGCGATGCCGGCGGCTTCCACTTCCAGGCTCAGGCGCAGTTCGATGACGGCCAGCGCATCGTAGGCGCCGCCCTTGACGTGTTTGCTGCCTTGGAAATCCCCCGGGCGAGCGGTGTCCACCACGAAGGTGCCGATGCCGTGACGGGTTTCCACCAACCCTTCGGCCTGGAGCCGCGACATGGCTTCACGGACCACCGTCCGGCTGACGCCGCGTTCCTTGATGATGACTTGTTCGGTGGGTAACTTGCTGCCCGCGGGCAGTTCGCCGGCCAATATCTGCTGCGTCAGGTCGACCACCAGTTGTTGAGTCATGCTCAGGCGTCGATCGGGTGTGACACGGTCCATTGCACCTATCCATTAAAGCCAGACGATCGCGGCATTATAGCCGCGACCTTGCGCTAAAACTCACTATAATGCCCGCTGATCACCCAAGAGCAAGCCGATGACGGATCAAGCGTTATCTCCACTGAACAAGCCACGCCGCCTCGCCGAAACACTGGTCGATCGCTTTGCCCAGCGCATGCGCGACGGCACCCTCAAGTGTGGCGAAAAGCTTCCCACCGAAGTGCATATCATGGAGGCCGAAGGGGTCAGTCGTTCGGTGGTACGCGAAGCGCTGTCGCGCTTGCAGGCGGCGGGGCTGGTGGAGACGCGCCATGGCGTCGGCACCTTTGTCCTCGACATGCCGGCGCCGGAGGGCTTCACCTTGGGGCCGGCGACGATTGCCACGTTGTCGGATGTACTCAACCTGCTGGAGTTTCGTCTGAGCCTGGAAGTCCAGGCCGCGGGCATGGCCGCGCAACGCGCAACCCCCGAAGCCCTGGCCGAACTGGCCCAGGCGCTGGAGGCGTTGCTGCAAGGGCCGGAAAAATCCGGTACCACCATCAATGCCGATTTCCAGTTCCATCTGAAAATCGCCAAGGCCGCCGGCAATTACTACCTGATCGATATCATGAAGCACCTGGGCACGAAGCTGATCCCGCGTACCCGCATGAACTCCGCCTATTCCGGGCAAAGTGACCGCAGTGCTTATCTTCAGGGGATCAACGCCGAACACCAGCAGATCTTCGACGCCATCGCCAGCGGCAATGTCGACGCGGCGCGGGCGGCCATGTACCTGCATTTGAGCAACAGCCGCATGCGCCTGTGTGAAACGCAACAGCGCCAGGCGTTCTACAACGAGTAAACCCTGCCCTCCCCTGTGGGAGCGAGCTTGCTCGCGATGGCGGTGTGTCAGCCACATTAATGTTGACTGATCCGCCGCTATCGCGAGCAAGCTCGCTCCCACAAGTTGAACCCGGTGTTCCAACAACTTAGAAAAAATTGTATTGAATACCGACCCGCAGCCGCAGTTGGCGATCACTGTCGACCGAGTTGACTTTGATATCCCCAACTTCAAAGAACGGCGCCCAGCGTTTGTCCCACTTGTACTTGACCACGGCATTCTGTTCATAGTCGTCGGTGCCGCCGTTATAACGAACGTAGTTGGCATCGAAGTAGGTCAATTGATACTCGTAGGCCCACGGTCCTTGGTTTGCATAGTTGACGTAGACGTCGTAGCGATGAATCTTCTGATCGTCCTGGCCGTTGTCCGGTACGTCATGATCGACCTTGTCTCGGTCGAGCTTGGACGAGTCATAACGGTAGCGTCCGGCGATGCTCAGCTCCTTGGTGATCTTGTAGCCCAGGCGCATGCCCAGTTTGTAGGTAGTGGACTCCTCGTCACTTTCCATGGCGAACGAGGGCGTGAGCGTCCAGCGATCATTGAGCTTGTGCTGGTAGTTGACGGTGAATTCATGGCCGCTGCCAACGGTGTTGTCGAAGGCAACGTCTTCGCGATCACCGGCGGTCTTGTATTTGAGTTCACCCTCCAGCCCCACGCCGTTTTCCAGCCGCATGCCAAACTTGGCGCGGTCGGCGTGCATGCGGGTTTTTTCCGCATACTGGTGGCGTACGTTGATATAGCCGGTATCGGCCATGGCAACGACTGAAGTGAACAAGGAAGCGAGGGACAGCACGACGAGTGTCTTTTTCATGTTTTTTATTCTTGTTAGTTGAGTCATTAGTTGGGTTGAACGACAAATCGCAGGCGAGCGCGAGCGCGGCATTGAAACCTGCGGTTCAACGTCTTCTACGGGTTAAAACACGTGCAACGAACGAGTTACCTCAAACAGCGATAGGTATTCGCTGTATGTCCCGACTGGCTTGCACCAGCAAGCGGGTGTACGCATGGGTGGCGCCATCACTCGCCAGCAGATGACTGTCGAGCGTCTCCACCACCCGGCCCTGCTGCATCACCGCCAGCCGATCACACAAATGCGCTACCACCGCCAGATCATGGGTGACCATCAGGTAGGTCAGCCCTTCCTGGCGACGCAAGTCGGCCAGCAGGTTGAGGATTTCCGCCTGCACCGAGACGTCCAGCGCCGAGGTCGGCTCGTCCAGCAACAGCACCCGGGGCCGCAGGATCAATGCACGGGCGATCGCCACCCGTTGGCGCTGCCCTCCGGACAACTGGTGCGGATAACGGAAGCGAAAGCTGTCGTTCAAGCCGACCTTACGCAGGATCTCGCTGACCTTCTGCCTCCGCCCATCGATGCCATGGATGCGCAGCGGTTCCTGCAACGCGGCGTCGATGGTGTAGCGCGGATGCAACGAGGCATACGGGTCCTGGAACACCATCTGCACCGTGCGGTAGTGGTTCAGCGGCAGGTTGCGCGTCACGGCCTGGCCGGCGACCCGCAGTTGTCCGCTCCAATGCTGGTACTGCCCGGCCAGGCAGCGCAGCACGGTGGTCTTGCCCGAACCGGACTCCCCCACCAGGCCGAATGCCTCGCCTTCTGCGACGCTCAAATCGACGTTGTGCAATACCGCGTTCAGTGCCGCGCCGGTGCCGAAACTGAGGTTCAGGCCGGCGATTTCAATCATGCTCATGACAGGCTCCTCAAGCGTTCAACCAGAGTGGGTCACGCTGCAACACCGGCAGCGTGGCGCGTGGATGGTCCAGGCTGGGCAGTGCGGCCAACAGGCCACGGGTGTACGGATGGGTGGCTTGGTCGAGGTCGGCGGCGGCAATCGACTCGACCACGCGGCCGGCGTACATCACCAGCACGCGGTCGCAGAAACTCCGCACCAGGTTCAGGTCGTGGCTGATGAAGATCAGCCCCAGGTCACGCTCGCTGACCAACTCTTCCAGCACATTGAGCACCTGGCGACGCACCGACACGTCCAGTGCCGAGGTGGGCTCGTCGGCGATGATTACCTGGGGATCGGTGATCACCATCATGGCGATCATGATCCGCTGGCCCATGCCGCCCGAGACCTCGTGGGGGTACAGGTCGTAGACCCGCCGGGGATCGCGAATGTGCACTTTGGCGAGCATGTCCAGGGCCCGTTCGCGCGCTTCGCGATGGGGCACCCTGTGATGGGCCAGGTACGCCTCGGCGATTTGTTCGCCGACCCGCACCACCGGGTTCAGTGAGTATTTCGGGTCTTGCATGATCATCGACATGCGCGCGCCACGAATCGCCTGGATCTGCTTTTCGCTGGCGGCCAACAGGTCGATATCGGCGAAGCGCAAGGTCTTGGCGGTGACCCGCGCCGTCGGCGGATGCAGACGCAGAAGACTGCGGCCAACGGTGGATTTGCCCGAGCCGGACTCGCCGACAATGGCGAGTTTTTCTCGCCCCAACGTGAACGACACATCACGCACTGCCTGCGAGGTTTTGCCGGCGTTGCGAAACTCCACGCACAAGTCCTGTACCGCAAGTTTTATCTCAGTCATGGGCTGTTCCTCAGGATTGGCTGCGTGGGTCGAGGACGTCGCGCAAGCCGTCGCCCAACAGGTTGAAGGCCAGGCTGACCAGCATGATCGCCGCACCGGGCGCCGCCACCAGCCACCAGCTTTCGAGCATGTAGCGCCGCCCGGTGGAGATCATCGCGCCCCACTCCGGCAGCGGTGCCTGGGCGCCAAGGCCGAGAAAGCCCAGGGCGGCGGCGGTGAGGATGATGCTCGCCATGTTCATGGTCAGGCGGATGATCACCGACGACAGGCACATCGGGATGATGTGGCGCAGGATGATACGGGTGCTCGACGCGCCCTGAAGCTGCACCGCGACGACGAAGTCCGCGTTGCGCAGCGGCAGTGTTTCGGCGCGGGCGAGCCGGGCAATCGGCGGCCAGGCCGTGAGTGCGATGGCGATTACCGCATGCTCCAATCCCGGGCCGAGGGCGGCGATGAACGCCAGCGCCAGGACCAGGCTGGGGAACGAGATGAAGATGTCGGTGATGCGCATGAACAGGCTGTCGACCCAACCGCCGAAGTAGCCGGAAACCGTGCCGACCAACAGGCCGATGGGGCCGACGATCACCGTCACCAGCAAGACGATGTACAAGGTGATGCGCGAGCCATACACGAGCCGGGCGAATACATCGCGACCGTATTCGTCGGTGCCGAACCAGTGCACGCCGCTGGGTGCCTGCAAGGCCCCGGCGAGGTTCTGCAACAGCGGATCGTGGCCGGCGATCCACGGCGCGAAGACCGCGACCAGGATCAGGGTCGCGACGACGATCAGGCCGGCGAAGGTCATCGGGTTACGCAGCAAAAATCGCAGCAGGCGCACGGTGCTGGCGACCAGCGCTGCCGTACTCGAAGCGGGCAGCGCGGCACTGCCGGCTGCGCTGGAAGCAAGGGGCAGGTTCATTAGCGAGTCCTCGGGTCGAAGATCTTGTACAGCGCATCGCTGATCAGGTTCAGCGTCACGAAGATGAGGCCGATCAGCAGGACGCAGGCCATCACCGCGTTCATGTCGCCGAGCAGCAAACTGCTGGTCAGGTACTGGCCGAAGCCCGGCCAGGCGAACACGGTTTCGATCAGCACCGCACCTTCCAGCAGGCCGCCATAAGCCAGGGCGACGATGGTCAGCAACTGCACGCGAATGTTGCCAAAGGCATGGCCCCAGACGATGCGGCGCTGGGACAAGCCCTTGACCCGGGCGGTGATGATGTACTCCTGGGACAGTTGTTCGAGCATGAAGCTGCGGGTCATGCGGCTGATGTAGGCGATCGAGTTGAAGCTGAGGATCACCGCCGGCAACAGGATGTGCCGCAGTGCACTGCGAAAGGCCTCCCAGTCGCCGGACCAGGCGGTATCGATCAACAACAATCCTGTGTGTTTCGGGATCAGCCCGTCATAGGCCAGGCCGATCCGCCCGACGCCGCCAGCCCAACCCAGCCAGGCATAGAACACCAGGAAGGCCATCATGCCGATCCAGAAAATCGGCGTGGAGTAACCGAACAGCGTGATCAGCCGCGCGACATGGTCACCGGCACGGCCCTGATGGGTCGCCGCGTAGACCCCCAGCGGCAAGCCCGCCAACACGCCGAACAGGATGGCCAGGGTCGCCAGTTCCAACGTCGCCGGGAAGACCCGGGCGATGTCGGTGATGACCGGGTTGCCGGTCAGCAAGGCCATGCCGAAGTCACCGTGCAGCAAGTCGCCGAGGTAGATCGCGAACTGGGTCCACAACGGCTTGTCCAGGCCCAGTTCTTTGTACACCTGGGCATAGGCCGAGGCGTCGGCGTCCGGGCCGACGATGGCCAGCACCGGATCCAGGGGCATCACTCGCCCGATGAAAAAGGTCAGTAGCAGCAACCCCAGCAGCGTCACCGCCACCGAGCCGCCGCGCCGAGTCGCCGAAGCGGCCCGGGTGGTCCAGATTGAAAAGGATGCAGTCGACATGTTCATTCCTGCCTTGGCCCTGTGGCCGTCGATTTCAGCGCTGCTTGTAGACGTCCCGGAGACGCGTGGTGGCGGCGGTGTGGCCGATGTAGTTGCGCACATCCGCGTGGATCACCACTTCGTCCACCATCTGTGAGACCGGCATGATCGCCCCGGCCTGTTGGTCGTAGAGGGTCTGGATCTGCCCATAGATTTCGCGCTGGCGCTCGGGGTCACGTTCGCGCTCGGCTTGCTCGATCAGTTGATTGAGCTGCGGGTCGAAGAACGAGGTGCGCCAGCCCTGGAAGTTGCTCAACTTGGCTTCGGTGCGGTTGTCCGGGTTGTACACCAGGGCCCGCAGGCTCGAATGGGGATGCCGTTCCGCCCCGCCACCGCCACGCCCGACGAGGATGTCGAACTGGCGGTCGCGCATAGCGCCATAGATCTGGTTGCCGGTGCCGGTGATGATCGTCGCCTGGATCCCCGCCTGGGCCAGCGTCGCTTGCAGGCTGGTGGCGATGTTGATGAACGGCGGATCGGTCAGCGAACGGATGGTCACCTTGAAGCCTTCGGCATGCCCGGCCGCCGCCAACAGGCGCTTGGCTTCGGCCACGTCCAGGCGATAGCCCGGGTCGTCCAGGCGTGCCGGCAGCCCCAACTGCAAGGGCCGCTGATTGATCACACCGTAGTGCGGCATAACCACATCGTTGATGCCCTGGTAATCGATCAGCAGGCGGATGGCCTGGCGTACGCGGATGTCTTGGAACAACGGCTGCTGCATGCTCATCGCCACGTAGTACAGCGTGCCGCGGGCGATGCTCTGGATGCGCACTTCATCGACCTTGCCCAACGCCTTGATGTCGGTGGCGGCCATACCGCGGGCGACGTCCAGGTCACCGCGCTCGACCATCAGGCGCAGGGCCTGGGACTCGGTCATGTTGCGCATGATCACCCGGCGCAACTTCGCCGCGCCGCGCCAATAGTCGTCATTGCGACTCATCAGGATCACGTCGTTGGCCCGCCAGATGTCGAGCTTGAACGCGCCGGAGCCGGCCGTGTGCGTCGCCAGCCACGCCGCCCCCTGATCGTCGCCGACCTGATGTTGCAAGGCGACCGAGCGATCGATGATGAAGGCACTGGGAGAGGTGGCCAGGGTGTTGAGCACCAGCATCGGGTCAGTGACGCGTGGCAACTCCATGACAAAGGTGTGCGGCCCTTCGGCGCGCATCAGTTGGACGACGTTGTCGGCGGTGAAACCGTAGGCTTTCCAGGTGGAAGCCAGGGCGCGGTTGAGGGTGACAACGCGCTGCAACGACCAGGCGACGTCTTGGGCGGTGAGCGGCGCGCCGGAGTGAAAACGCACGTCGTCGCGCAATTGGAAGGTCAGGCGCATGCGGTCGGGGCTGACGTCCCAGGTTTTCGCCAGGGCCGGAATCAGCGTGTCCGGCTGCGCCGCGTCCTGCTCCAGGAGCATGTCGTAGACGTTGGCGTTGACCTCGGCGACCTCCAGCCCCGTCGCCGCGGCAGGGTCCAGGGACAGCAGGTTGATCATGCTCATGCCCACCACCAATTGGTCGGGGGGCGTTTCGCCTTGGGCCAGGCTGACGGGCACCTGCACTGCGCACAGGGCCACGATGACACACAGCAGCCGGATCAGGCGCTTGGGCCAGAGATTCATGGTTCAGTCCTTTCTTATATTTATAAAGACTTGTCGCCCGGGCAGCCATCGACCTCAGGCGTGGAACAGGATCAATGTCGGGACAGGGTGTTGGCCTCGATGTACGCGAAGTTGATGTCCTCGCCCAACCCCGGCCGATCGGACAGGTGTACAAAACCGTCGGCGTCCATGGGGTCGACGATGCTGTTGAGGTGCGCCGGGACGTCTTCATAGTCGAGGAACGGGTGCAGCAGACCGCGCTCGTACCAGCGGCAATTGCTGATCGCCCCAACCACCGCCAGGTTCGCCGCGCCATTGCCGTGCACTTCGCAATCCATGCCGAACGACTCGGCCAGGTGCGCCACCTTCAGGCACGGCCCGATACCCCCGACCCCGGCCACGCCGGCGCGCAGGATGTCACAGGACTTCTGGGTGACCCAACTGGCGCGGCTATGGAACTTGCCGGCGATGCTCTCCGGGCCCAGCACCGGGATGTCTAGGTTGGCGGCCAGCCAGGCATAGGACTCCGCCGAGTCTTCCATCATCGGCTCTTCGAACCAGGCGAAATTCAGCTTTTGCAGGGCCTTGCCAATGGTCAGCGCATCCATGCGGCTGTACCAGTGATAGCCGTCGAGCATCAGCGCGATGTCCGGCCCCACCGCCTCACGCACGGCGGCGCAGGCCTGGATGTCCATTTGAGGATTCGGCGCGAAGGAAATCGGCGGCATCCAGGTGTGCAACTTGATGGCCTTGTAGCCGCGCTGGACCAGTTTTTCGGCGAACTGGGCGTACTCATCCGGCGTGGACAGGCCGCCCGGCAGATCGTCGCCGCACATTGTGGAACCGTAGGCCGGGACCTTATCGCGATAACCACCAATCAGCTTGTGCACTGGCAACTGGAGCTTGCGCCCGGCCAGGTCCCACAAGGCTTGCTCCACCAGCGCCAACGCCCGGTCGGTGAACTGTCCGGCACTGCCGCGCTGCCAGTGCGCCAGGTCTTGCCAGATGCTTTCACGGTCCATCGGATCGCGGCCCACCAGCACTCTGCGCACGAAGGATTCGATGATGTGCGGACGAATCAACTCAGGCGGGCCAAAGGCATAACCCTCGCTGCCATCGTCGCAGCCGATTCGCAGCAAGGCCATCTTGATCATGACCTCATCGCCCGGATGAGCGTGACCGGCGCTGTCCTGAGCACGGCGCGAAGGGGTGGAAAAGACTTCGACGTGAACGCCTGTGATTCTCATAGAAGGGAGCACCCTGTTGTTATTGTTTATTTGTATGTCGTCATACAACGTAGCGGATTATTCTGACGTTTCACACAGGCTGTCAACCCACAAAACCAATAAAAATTAACGAAACTAGGACGAGATAGAGAAATGAGATTATTTTTCTTGAGAGAAATTTAAAATGTCGTCATACCACACCGCAAAAACAATACGACTCGCCCCCGGGAGGGCCACGATGACGGGAGGACTGGAAACCGAGGCGGGAGAATTAAAAACTGTGGGAGCGAGCTTGCTCGCGATGGCGGTGTGTCAGCCACATCAATGTTGACTGATCCACCGCTATCGCGAGCAAGCTCGCTCCCACAGGAGGGCTGTGACAGGGGCAGGATCAGTGAACACCCGCTCCCACCCAGCAGAAGCCCGATAGCTTGCCCCGCCGGAACACGTCATCCAGCAGCGGATGGTTTTTCTCCTAGACTTGACGTTGTCTGCTGTACGCCGGGTTCCGAACAGGCCCGTACGATGAATGTAAAGGTAAAGGGAATTTCGCAATGCTCAAACCTGTATGGAAAGCGCTCGCCTGCACCCTGGCTTTCGGCGCGTGGGGCACGGTCATGGCGGCTGAGCCGATCGTTATCAAGTTCTCCCACGTGGTGGGCGACCAAACGCCCAAGGGCCAGGGCGCGTTGATGTTCAAGAAGCTGGCGGAAGAGCGACTGCCGGGCAAAGTGAAGGTCGAGGTCTACCCCAACTCCACGCTGTACGGCGATGACAAGGAGATGGAGGCCCTGCTCCTGGGGGAGGTGCAGATCATTGCGCGGTCACTGGCCAAGTTCGATCAGTACACCAAGACTGTGCAGCTGTTCGACTTACCCTTTCTATTCGACGACATCGCCGCAGTAGACCGTTTCCAGCAAAGCCCTGAAGGCCAGAAACTGCTCAAGTCCATGGAAAGCAAGAACGTCACCGGCCTGGCCTATTGGCACAACGGCATGAAGCAGCTATCGGCCAACAAGCCATTGCGTACCCCTGAGGATGCCCGTGGCCTGACGTTCCGGATACAGACCTCTGCGGTGCTGGAGGAGCAGTTCAAGGCGGTGGATGCCAAGGCCAAACCGATGATTTTCTCGGTGGTGTACCAGGGGCTGCGCACCGGTCTGGTCCACGGCACGGAAAACACCTATTCGAACTTCTACAACCAGAAGCTCAATGAGGTGCAGAAATACGTCACCGAATCCAATCACGGCATACTCGACTACATGCTGATCACCACGTCGGATTTCTGGAACGGCCTGCCGCCGGATATCCGCAGCGAACTGGACAAGATCGTGATCGAATCCACCGCCCATGCCAACCTGGAAGCGGAACGATTCAACCAACAGGACAAACAGCACGTCCTGGACGCCAAGACCACCGAGATCATCACCCTCACACAGCAAGAGCGCAGTGTTTGGCGCGAACGAATGAAACCGGTATGGGCGAAGTTCGAGACAGAGATCGGTCCGGACCTGATCAAGGCCGCCGAGGCTTCCAACAGCGCCCAGTGACATCGCCAGGCTTGACACTTTCCTGTGGCGAGGGAGCTTGCTCCCTCGCCACAACAGTGCCCGCCCCCCCTATCCCCAGCTGCACAGCACATTGCGTTATGATCCCCGCCTCTCCCTGAACAGAGCTTTTTCCGCTGATGCTGTCGTCCACCCCCGATATCACCCTTGCCCTGCCCCCTGTCCTGGTCGGCCCGCTGTTGCGGCGCCTGGAGCCTGCGCGCCTGGTGATGTGGTTGGTGGGCACGCGAGCGTTGGCGTTGACGCTGCGCATTGACGGTGTCGGCGACCTGGCACTCGATGCATCACGTTGCACCGTGGTGCCGGTCGGGCAACGGGCGTTTGTGCACTTGATCGATGTGACGCTCGACGCTCCCCTGCCCCAGGACGTGGCGATTGACTACGACCTGCTGGTGGACGGCGCGCCCATCGCCGAGTGGGCGCCGCATCTGTTGTATGACGGCGCACAGTGTCCGAACTTCATGCTGCATTCGCGTATCGAGCAATTGGTCCACGGTTCTTGCCGCAAACCCCACTACCCGACCAACGACGGCCTGCTCTGTGTCGACCGTCTGCTCGCGCAAGACCCGGCGCAACGCCCGGCACTGTTGATGATGAGTGGCGACCAGGTCTATGCCGACGACGTCGCCGGGCCCATGCTGCGGGCGATTCATGGGCTGATCGAACACTTGGGGCTGTTCGAGGAATGCCTGGAGGGCGCTGTCGTGGAAGACAGCGCCAAGCTCTACCAACACCCGGCCAGTTATTACCATCGCGCCGATTTGCTACCGGCATTGGAGAGCAACGAAACCCTGCGCGAGCGCTTTTTCGGCGGGGCGCGCAAGCCGATCTTCACCAGCAGCAGCGCCGACAATCACCTGGTGACCTTCGCCGAGGTGATGGCGATGTACCTGCTGGTGTGGTCGCCGGTGCCCTGGACACTGCTCGCTGTGCAGCCCCCCGAACTGACCGTCGAGCGGCGCCAGCGCTACGACCTGGAACAGCGACGCATCGACGCGTTCAAGACCGGGCTGGACGGCGTGGCGCGGGTATTTGCGCATTTGTCGTGCCTGATGATTTTCGACGACCACGACATCACCGATGACTGGAACCTGTCCGCGCAGTGGGAGGAAACGGCCTACGGCCATCCGTTCTCCAAGCGCATCATCGGCAATGCCTTGATCGCCTACATGCTCTGCCAGGGCTGGGGCAACAACCCGGATGCCTTTGCGGACGTGCTCCCGCAGACCCTGGCCTTGAGCGACAC
The DNA here is from genome assembly GCF_053629195.1 of Pseudomonas sp. R151218B TE3479. NCBI lineage: Bacteria > Pseudomonadati > Pseudomonadota > Gammaproteobacteria > Pseudomonadales > Pseudomonadaceae > Pseudomonas > Pseudomonas sp. R151218B TE3479. The sequence goes on along the minus strand of NZ_JBRJHV010000001.1, from coordinate 2,052,892 downwards.
CGCCCGCGACCGCTACCTCGACAGCGAACCCCAGGACCAATTGATCGACACCCTGCTGGGTTTCCAGCAGTGGCATTACGTGCTGCCGAGCACCCCGGCCCTGGTGGTGCTCGACACCCGTACCCGCCGCTGGCGCAGCGAGAACAACCTCAAGCAACCTTCCGGCCTGCTGGATTGGGAAGCTCTGAGCGAGTTGCAGCAAGAGTTGTTGGATCACCCCTCGGCCATCATCGTCTCACCGGCACCGATTTTCGGCGTGAAGCTGATCGAGACCGTGCAGCGGGTGTTCAGTTGGTGCGGTTATCCGTTGCTGGTGGACGCGGAAAACTGGATGGCCCATCGCGGCGCGGCCCAGGTGATCCTGAACATTTTCCGACACTCGCGTACACCGGGTAATTACGTGGTGCTGTCAGGGGATGTGCATTATTCCTTCGTCTACGAGGTGCTGATCCCACACCGCAAGGGCGGCCCGCGTATCTGGCAGATCACCAGCAGCGGCATCAAGAATGAATTCCCGCCCGTGCTGCTGGAATGGTTCGACCGCCTGAACCGTTGGCTCTACTCCCCGCGCTCGCCCCTGAACTGGTTCACCAAGCGCCGCAGCATGCGCATCGTCCCCCACACCCCGGAACACGCCGAAGCGGGCGAACGGTTGTGGAACAGCGCCGGTATCGGCCAGGTGTTCTTCAACGAACAGGGACAACCCACGAAGATCTACCAGCACAACGCCAACGGCCAGCCACCGACACGCATGCGGCCTCCCAAATCCCCACCAGCCTGAGAACATTGTGGGAGCGAGCTTGCTCGCGATGACGGCAGCACAGCCAACACCTAGGCAAGCTGACAATCCGCTATCGCGAGCAAGCTCGCTCCCACAGGGGACTGGGGATGAATGCAAAATCTACAGTCCCACCAAAACAACTGTGGGAGCGAGCTTGCTCGCGATGACGGCGGCACAGCCAGCTCCAGGCAAGCTGACACGGCGCTATCGCGAGCAAGCTCGCTCCCACAGGGAAGTGGCAGTCAGAACGCCAACTGCAGGGTCTGTTGGCCTTCGAGGCTGAGCAGCAATTGTTTGGCCGCCAGGCCGCCAGCGAAGCCGGTGAGGCTGCCGGAGCTGCCGATGACGCGGTGGCACGGCGCGATGATCGAGATGGGGTTGCGACCATTGGCGGCGCCGACCGCCCGGACCGCTGTCGGTTGGCCGATCTGGACGGCGATGTCGCGGTAACTGCGGGTTTCACCGAAGGGAATGGTCAACAGGGCCTGCCACACTCGGACCTGGAAATCAGTGCCGGCAAAGTCCAGCTCCAGTTCGAAACGGCGGCGCTGACCGGCGAAGTACTCCAGCAACTGACGTTCGGTTTCCTTGAGAACCGGATGCTGAGTGTCTTCTTCCAAAGGTCCCAGGCGCACCCGGTTGAGGCGCTCGTTTTCCCACAGGATGGCCGCCAGTCTTGTCTCCCGGGCGACGAGGATCAGTTGTCCGACGGGGGATGGGATGGTTTTGTACAGAGGCAGCATCGAGGGATTCCTTATCAAGGTTCTGTAGGAGCTGGCGAAGCCTGCGATCTTTTGATCTCATTCTCGCTCAACCCAACAACCCCAACGCCTTCGCCCGCGCCACCGCCTGGGTGCGGCGCTCGACCCCGAGTTTGCTGTTGATGTGGCTGGCGTGGGTCTTGACGGTGTGCAGCGAGATGAACAATTGCTCGCTGATCTCCTGGTTCGAACAGCCCTGGGCAATCAGTTGCAACACCGCCCGCTCGCGACTGCTGAGGGTTTCGACAGGTGCCGCCGGGTCGACAGGCTGGGCCACCGTCGAGGGTAGGCGTTCGAGCAGATGTTCACGCAAGGTGCTGGGCGGTGCGTGCAGCAGTTGTTCGCGAAACCATTCACAGTGCTTGCCAAACAACCACTCGAAGGGCTGCAACACCCCGCCGCTGGCGGCTTCGAAAGCTTGGGCCAGGGTACGGCGGGCTTCGGGCTCACGGCCGACGCTCAGCAGCAAGGCGACCTTCTGGTTGAGCGCCATCACGCTGAGCATTTGCCGGCCGGTTTGCTGGCCGTGTTCAAGCAGGGCATCGAGTCGCCCTTCGGCAAGCATCGGTTGACCCCGGATGGATTCCAGCACCGCCTGCTGCAATTCGACATGCAGCGGCAGTTGCGGATGGAATTCCGGCGGCGCGGCGGCCCGCTCGCCGGTGTAGGTCTGGCCCAAGCGGGCCAGCCAGGCTTCGGCCAGGTCGGTGCGGCCCTGGGCCAGCCAGAGTTCGCATTTGACCAGGGTAATCATCGCCAGGTAATAGATCGGCGGAACGTCCCAGATGTGCATCAGCCGCTCGGCTTCAGCCAGTTCAGCAAAGGCCCGGGCGAACTCGCCGCCATAACCTTCGATACGCGCGATCACGCAATGGCCGATCAGCACGCTGATGTCGCGGCAGGCGCGGGCTTCGGTGAGGCCTGCCTGCAACCGCGCCAGGCCGACCTGGGGTTGCATGCGCAAGGTCAGCAGGAAACCCTCGTACATGATCAGTCGCGCCCGCACCGCATAAAGCCGCTGGGGCGATAATTTATGCAAACGCTGCAAACCCTGGTGCACTTCGTCCAGCGCCCGCAGGATTTCGCCCCGCGCCTGCAAGACCCGGGCACGATCGTAATGGGCCAGGGCCTCGAACAATGGGTTGCCGACCCGCTGTGCCAGCTCCAGGGAATCGCGGTTCAGGTTCCGGGCACGCCACAGGTCGCCGTCGGCAATCGCCAGGTTCGACAAGGTGGACAGGCACATCAGCCTTTGGCCGTAGCGTTTTTGCGGCAGGCTCTCCAGGGCTTCGCTGCAATAACGCACGGTGGCCTCGCGATCACCGCGGCCACGGGCGACGATGCCGCTCAGGGCCAGCCATTGGGCAAGCATGGACTTTTGCGCGGTGGCCGAGGGGGCCGGCAGGAAACGACTCAAGTTCGCGGCCAACTCTTCGGCGGCGTCCAATTGACAGGCCAGGCCCAAGGCCCAGCTGTAGAGCACGATCAGCCGCGGCGTGCTGATGAGCAGGCTGTCGGGCAAATCCATTTTCCAGCGCAGCAACATGCCGACGTTCTGCTCGGCCAGCAGCTGCTCCTCCGAAAGGTTCTGCACCAGGTTCGCCGCTACGTCCAGGTGCCCGGCCCGCAGGGCCTGTTCCACGGCTTCGTCGATCAGGCCCTGGGCGTTGAACCAGCGACAGGCCCGCAGGTGCAGGGTCGCGGCCGGGACCATGGCCGGCGCGCTGGGGCGACTGCGCAGCAGGTCGGAAAACAAGTGGTGATAACGATACCAATGGCCATGCTCGTCCAGTGGCACCAGGAATACCTGGTGAGCCGCCAGGTAACGCAGGATTTCGTCACTGTCGTGGGCTTCGCGCACGGCATCGCACAGCGCGCTGCAAAAGCGTTCCTGAGGGGCCGTGTCGTAGAGGAACGCCTGCACCTCGGCGGGCAGGCAATCGATGACCTCTTCGAGCAGGTAATCGCGGATCAGCCCTTCCCCTCCGTGCAAGGCCTGGGGCAGCAGGCCTTCGCTACCGGCTTCGGAGGCGGCCAGCAGCCAGAACCGCAGCCCGGCCACCCAGCCTTCACTGCGCTGGATGAGGTTTTCCAGCGCCTCGCCGCGCAACGAGCTGCTGTGGTGCTGGAGCAGGGTCAAGGCTTCGTCATGGGTCAGGCGCAGGTCTTGCTCGTTGAGTTCGAGTAGTTGCCGCGACAGGCGCAGGCGCGCCAGGTGCCAGTCCGGGCGCTGGCGGCTGGTGACGAGTACCAGCAAACCGTCGGGCAGGTGATTGAGGAAAAATTGCAGGCAGCGATCCAGTACCGGGCTTTGGGCCAGGTGGTAATCGTCGAGGACCAGCAACAAGGGATTACGGAGCGATAAGTGGGCGGACAATTCGTCCAGCAAGCCATCGAGCCATTCTTCGAAGGCGAAGGGTTGATGGCGCTGGCGCATTTTCAGCAGCCCCAGTGCCCGGCCACCCAGTTGCGGGAAAAATGCCTGGAGCCCTTCGAGCAAGCGTTCCAGGAAACGCCCCGGATCGTTGTCCCGGGCACTGAGCCCCAGCCAGAGACTTTGCCAATGGGCCGGCAGGCTCTGGCAGAACTCCACCGCCAGGGAGCTTTTACCGAACCCCGCCGGGGCACTGACCAACAGCAACCGCCCTCCGAGCCCGGCGCTCAAACGCTCGCACAACCGCGGCCGCGCGACATGGCCGTCGGGCAAGGGCGGGCGGTAGAAACGCCCGTCCTGTACCGCGATGGCTGCGCGGGCAGAATCCGGAAGTGAAGACAAATCAGTCATGGCCGGCTCTTGTAGGAATGCGGGTGGCGGCGTTGCAGATGTCCGCAGACTAGCGGTAAACGAGGAGGTATTGAAGGGAGTGCTACAAATGGCTACAAAAAGACTACAAGCCGACCGACTCTAAAAATTCAGGCGGCCACCGCTCTTGTGGCGAGGGAGCTTGCTCCCGCTGGGTTGCGAAGCAACCCGCAAGGCAGCGACTGCGTTGTACCTGACACAATGAGTAGGCTGGTTTGGGGCTGCTGTGCAGCCCAGCGGGAGCAAGCTCCCTCGCCACAGGGTTTTGTGTTGACTGATCGAACAAAAAAACGCCCCGAACCAGTCGGGGCGTTGTTTCGAGGATGCGGCCTCGGGTGGAGCGGTTTAGCGGATGCCGTCCTGACGCAGTGCGTTCGGGGTGAAGTCGGCGGTGGTGGCGGTGAAGCCGAAGTCGTAGGCCGATTTTTCTTCGTTCTTCATGCCCAGCGCCAGGTAGCGGCCGGATTGCAGGTCGTAGAGGGTTTCCAGGGCGTACCACGGCACTTGCTTGTCGTAGTAGTTCTCGGCATGAGCCTCGGCCACGCGCCACAGTTGGCCACGACCGTCGTAGTGGTCGATCACCGCGGCTTGCCAGGTGTCTTCGTCGATGTAGAAGTCACGCTTGGCGTAGATGTGACGCTGGCCTTCCTTCAGGGTCGCAGTCACATGCCAGACGCGACGCAGCTCGTAGCGGGTCAGGTCCTGGTTGATGTGGCCGGCCTTGATGATGTCGGCATATTTGAGTTGCGGCGAATCGATCTTGTAGCTGTTGGCGGCGATGTACATCTCTTTCTTGCCTTCCAGCTTCCAGTCGTAGCGGTCCGGTGCGCCGTTGTACATGTCCAGGTTGTCGGAGGTACGCAGGCCGTCGGCCGCCGTACCCGGGCCGTCATAGGACACTTGCGGGGCACGGCGCACACGGCGCTGGCCAGCGTTGTAGACCCATGCCGAACGCGGCTCCTTCACTTGGTCGAGGGTCTCGTGCACCAGCAGAACGCCACCGGCCAGGCGCGCCGGCGCGGTCACTTGTTGCTTGAAGTAGAACAGGATGTTGCCAGGGTTGGCCGGATCGAAATCCTTCATCTTGTCGCGGAACACGAACTGGTCGCGGAAATACACCAGGCTGTACGAACCGTTGGGCTGCGGGGTGGCCTGGGTGACCAGGCGCGTCACGCTACCGCCACGATAGCGGGTGATGTGGTTCCAGATGACTTCCACGCCGCTCTGGGGAATCGGGAACGGCACGGCCGTCTCGAAGTTCTCCAGGCCGTTGCCACCGGAGACCAGCTTGGTGTTGACCGCGTTTTTCTTGATGGAGGCGAACACCTCGTCCGGCACGGTGGCGCCGCGATGAGTCGGGTAGACCGGCATCTTGAAGGTTTCCGGGTAGCGCTTGAACATCGCGTACTGGCCCGGGGCGAGTTTGTCCTTGTACTGCTCGACGTTCTGCGCAGTGATGGTGAACAACGGCTTTTCAGTCGGGAATGGATCGGCCAGGAAGCCCTTGCTGTCCACGGCACCGGCGTTCTTGGCCATGGGTTTCCAGGCCGAGATCGAGCCATCGGCATTGCCGGCCATCTCGGCGCCCATCGGCGTCAGGCTCTTGCCGAGCTTGTCGGCCTCGGCCGCGGGTACTGCCGCCATGACGCTGGCGGCCAGCAGGGATAACCCCAGAACACCGACCTGCAACAGATTCTTTGTTATTTTCATAGTGTGTCGTCCTGAAATACGGTGCTTAGAAGGTCACGCCGACGCTGAGCGCCAGGAAGTCACGATCGTCCACAGTGCTGAAATCGCCACCAAAGAAGTTGGTGTAGGCCAGGCTGGCGTTGTAGGTGTTCTGGTACTCGGCATCCAGCCCGAGGCTGACGGCTTTGCGGCCTTCCTCGAAGTTGCCGCCAGGGCCCGGCGAGTAACCCTTGACGTCATGGGACCAGGCCACGTTGGGCTTGAGGTTCACGCCGGCGAACACGTCCGGGTATTCCCAGATGGCGCGAGCGCGGTAGCCCCAGGACGTGGAGGTGGTGAAGCCGTCGTTGTTGCAGTTGCTGTTGACGTCGTTGATGGTCTGGCCGCCCCCCGCCGCAGTAGACGTATTGAGCGAGTTGCAGAAGCCGTTGGGCAGCTCACCCGGCCCAAACACCGGATCACGGCCATAACGAGCGTCGGATTTGCTTTCCAGGCCACCGACGTGGGTTACCCCGACTTCACCTACCAGGGTCAGGCGGCTGGCGCCCATGACTTGATCGAGGAAGTGCGTGAAGGTGGTCTGGAACTGAGTGATCTCTTTACGGCGATAACCATGCAGGTCTTGACCCGGCGTGCCCTGGAGCACCGATGCATCACCAAATCCGGGAAGCGGCGTCACACCGGCGAAAAGAATGTCAGTGGTGCTCAGCTGCACCGGTGCATTCGGCCGATAGCTGATCTCACCGCTCCACGCCGTGCCGGTAGGCAGTGTCGTGGAGAAACTCAGGCCATAGAGACGGATATCTTCCGGGTATTCGACGAAGTAGTTGGAGTTACCCGCCACGATCAGAGGACGCAGTGCCGCGATGGGCCCCGCGGTGTAGAACTGCTGCGCAGCACCTTGGGCACTGAAAATCGGTGCACGGCTGTGGTAGTTCATGAAGTAGGCACCGAACTCGGTGTCCAGCGGTTCGAACATGTATTTCAACGATGCGCCCCACTGGCCGCTGTCGCGGGCATCGCGGTCCGGGCCACGACGTACCAGCACGCCTTCTTCGTTGATGTCGACACCCTGGCCTTCCAATATTGGAAGAATGACGCCCGGCAACGGAATGGTCGAACGCTTGTTCAGCACCCGCAGGTTATCGGTGCAACCGTCGGCAATCACGTCCGGCTGGGAGAAGAACGTACCGCAGTTATCCACCACGGTCTGGTCCCATTCAATCTGATAGAACGCCTCGGCCGACAGGTTGTCGGTCAGGCTCTGGGACACGTAGAACATGTTGACCGGGATCAGGCCTTCCTTGATCTCGGCGCCAGGACGACGGAACGCGGACACGTCGACCGGGTTGATGGAGTTGATGCCGCCCTGGATGAACGTGCTTTCACCCCAGCTGACCACTTGCTTGCCCAGGCGCACGGAGCCTGGCTGATCGGCAATGGCATAGTTGTGGTAGACGAACGCATCGAGGATCTGCCCGCCGGAGGACTTGGCGCCTTCCTTGCGGTTGCTGTCGCTGATGTCCTTGTACAGGCGGTTTTCGTCCTTGAGTTCGAAGTCGTACCAGTACTTGCCGCGCACGAACACGCCGGTATCGCCGTACTTCAGTTCCAGGTCATGGATGCCCTTGAAGATCTTCGAGAAGGTTTCCCCTCGCTTGAAGTTCAAGTGACCGTCGTCGGAGGTCTGCGACAAGCCCTTGCCGCCATTGTTGACACCGATCAGGTCTCGGTTGGCCTTGGCCGTGGACCAGCTCGCGCCGACCGACAGGGACGAGTCGAACTGGCCTTCGATTTCACCGATGTTGAAACTGACGCCGAATGCTGGCCCGGCGAGCGAAGAGGCGAGACTGACCGCCAGAGGCAGTTTTGCCCGGCGCCAGAACGTGGTTGCTGAGGTCATCGACGCTACTCCATGTGCATTATTGTTATGGCAATGGACATTTCAAAAACACCTCGGCGGCAGGGAGCGGCAGCGTCCCGACATCCGTCGAAGTCGCATCGCCCTTTCGTGCGTGCGCCCCGTTCTTGAGAATCCGTGAGCGGACTATAGCCAGCAGGTAGTACGGCTTGATCCCTCTAAAGTGTGATTTGCAGCCCGCGACCACTCTGGAACAGTCCTTTCGCCAGGCCGACAGATGCCGGCACGGCAAGGATGGCTGAAATTTGCGGTTTGACAAGGCAAGCGCTTGCTTGGTGGGGCTGCCGTGCCCTTTCGGGCACGGCAAAAAGGCCTAAAGCGTGGACAGGAAGGTGCTGTTGTTGCTCTGCCATTCGGTGATGTCGATGCGGATACGCTTCTTGTCGAGCTTGCCGACGCTGGTCTTGGGAATTTCCGTAACAAGGGCGATCTGGCTCGGGATTGCCCACTTGCTCAAGTGCCCCAGCTCGACGAACGGCTTGAGGTGTTCCTTGAGTTCGCGAGCCCCGATCTCATGCCCTTCTCGAATCACCAGCAAGGCAAACGGCCGTTCGCCCCACTGCGGATCGGGAATGCCGACCACTGCTACTTCGCGTACCGCCGCATGACGGCTGATGAGGTCTTCCAGGTCCAGGGAGGAGATCCACTCGCCACCGGTCTTGATCACGTCCTTGATGCGATCGCGGATGTCGATGAAGCCCATGTTGTCCAGCGTGGCGACGTCGCCGGTGTGCAGCCAGCCGCCGGCCCAGAGCTCGGCGCCCTTCTGTGGCTCGTTGAAATAGCCCTCGGTGAGCCACGGCGCGCGCAGCACCAGTTCGCCCTGGGTCTCGCCGTCGGCCGGCAGGAACCGCCCCTCGGCGTCGACAATCGCCGCCTCCACCAGCGGCCCCGGTACGCCGGCCTTGATCCGATAGGTGGTGCGCTCGTCCTCGCTGCCGGCCATCAATTCGTCGTTGAGGTGGGCACAGGACACCAGCGGGCCGGTTTCCGACATGCCGTAGGCGGCGGTGAGCTGGATGCCCCGCGCCTTGGCCGCTTCGTACAGGCTGCGATTCAGGGCGCTGCCGCCGATGACGATCTTCCAGCCGCCGAAGTCGGTGTCCTGGGCGCCCTTGGCATTGAGGACCATTTGCAGGATGGTTGGCACGCAATGGGAAAAGGTGACCTTTTCCTTGCGCCACAGCTGGACCAGGAACTCGGGGTCGTAGCGACCCGGGTAGACCTGCTTGAGCCCGAGCATGGTCGCCACGTAGGGCAGACCCCAGGCGTGGACATGAAACATCGGCGTGATCGGCATGTACACGTCGTTGGTGCCCAGCAGCCGCACGCTGTCGATGGCCCCCATGATGGTCGCCACGCCCATGGTGTGCAGCACCAGTTGCCGATGGGTGAAGTACACGCCCTTGGGGTTGCCCGTGGTGCCAGTGGTGTAGAACGTGGTGGCGACGGAGTTTTCGTCGAAATCCTGGAAGTCGTAGGTGGGCGCCGCGGTGGCCAGCAATTGCTCGTACTCACCCACCAGGTTCGGCAGGTCGGCGGTTTTTTCCGGCAGGTCGGTCAGCAGCAGGGTCTTGTCCACGGTGGTCAGGTGCCCGGCTATCGCCTGGTACAAGCCGACGAACTCGCTGTTGACCAGCACGAAGCGGTCCTCGGCGTGGTTCATGGTGTAGACGATCTGCTCCGGTGACAGGCGCACGTTGATGGTGTGGATCACCGCGCCGATCATCGGGATCGCGAACATGCATTCCAGGTAGCGATGGCTGTCCCAGTCCATCACCGCCACGGTATCGCCGGCCTTGACCCCCGCCGCGGTCAACACGTTGGCCAGGCGCGCGACCCGTTCGATCAGCGTCGGATAGCTGTAGCGCAACTGGTCACGGTAGATGATCTCGCGGGTTTTCTCGTAACGCGTGCCGGACATCAGCAGCCGCTTGATCAGCAGCGGGTATTGATAGGCGCCTTCGGCGGGAGGAATAACGCGAGTCTGCAACATAAGAGTCCCTTTTCTGACTGCACGGTCTTGGCTGGAAGCAAGCACTCTAGAGCGCTTATACACGGATCAAATCAGCCAAAGGAATGATTTGATCCGCGCGCAAATACTAGCCTTGAGCCATCTCGCACCCAGGTTTCGCAAGCATTGTGCAACCAAACCTTGTCAGATCGGGATCCAACAGCGAGCATAGGTGTCACGCCTGTTACAAAAGCCTGCGGGGAAATGCCCTGGCAGGTCTCCAGCATGCCACCACTTTTTGACAGAAAATAATGAACACCGAACTGACCTCTTCCCAGGCCACCGCGCCTCAAGGTGCGCCGCTTGTGTCGATCGTGGCCCCTTGCTACAACGCCGGGAAGTACTTGGAAGAAGCGATCCACAGCCTCTTTGCCCAGGATTACCGGAACGTTGAGGTCATCGTGGTCGACGACGGCTCCACCGACGACAGCCTGGCCATGCTCCGGCAGTTGCAGCAGACCTACGATTTCCAGCTCTACTCCCAGGAGAACCAGGGCGTGAGCGCGGCACTCAACCACGGGCTGAAGTATGCCAAGGGCACGTATGTCGCCACCCCGGACCTTGACGATGTGATGTTGCCCCATTCGATCGGGGTCCGCGCCCGATACCTGGACGAACACCCGCAGGTGGGCTGTGTCGGCGCGCTGATCATCTACATGGACAGCGATGGCCGGACCATCAAGGAACAGCAACGCGACCACATTCAGGTGCATACCTTCGATGACCTGCTGCGCAACGCCGCGGTCATCGGCGCGCCCACGGCCCTGTATCGCATGAGCGCCCTGCGGGACGCCGGTTTTTATGATCCGCAGCTAAGGGTCCAGGATTTCCAGATCACCCTGCGGATCGCCCGCCAGGGCTATGAAATCCATGAGTTACCGATCTGCGTCACTCGCTATCGCCGCCACCCCAATAACCTGTCGAGGAAATACCGCTTGATGCTCAAGACGGACCTGCAGGCCATCGAGCCCTATCGGGATCACCCCGCCTACGAGTCGGCCCGTACGGTGCTGGTGCACAAAGCGCTGAAGTACGCCGTGGTCGAAGACCGGAAAGAAGCCTGGCAGCTGTTGCGCAGCATCCCCTGGCGCCACTGGAACAAAACCAGTTTCAAGCGTTTCAAGCGGCTGGCCTTGCGATTGCCGATGACAAGGTCCTAACCATGAAGTTCTTGCAGAAACTCAAGGAACGCAAAGTACGAAAGCACCTCAAGGGCCTGGAAAAACTCGAACGAGCGCCGGAAAAAATCCGTCTGCGTTATCCGAAATACCAGGTCGGGGTGGGCACGTATGGCATTCCCGAGGTGATGGAGTTCGGCGACGACACGGTCCTCAAGGTCGGTTCCTATACGTCGATCGCCGAAGGGGTGAAGATCCTGCTGGGCGGTGGACATCGCACCGACTGGGTCAGCACGTTTCCATTCCCACTGATGATCGATGAAGCCCGGCACATTCCCGGCAGCAACCCGACCAAGGGCGACGTGGTGATTGGCAGCGACTGCTGGATCTGCGCTGAAGCGATGATCCTGTCGGGCGTGACCATCGGCCATGGCGCCGTGGTCGCCGCCGGCGCGGTGGTGACACGCGATGTCGAGCCTTACGCCATGGTGGGCGGCAACCCGTGCCGGTTCATTCGCTGGCGCTTCGAGGAGCCGGTGCGTCAGGCCCTGCTGGAGTCGGCCTGGTGGGAATGGCCGATGGAAGAGGTCAAGGCGGTGTCACCCCTGCTGTGCAGTGACAACATCGACGCTTTTCTGGACTACGCCCGCCAACGGCATTGATCGCCCCACCTGCGCATGGAAGCGATCAGAGGAAAGATCAAAGCGGTCAGTGTGCCTCGGTAAACGCCAGCTTCACCCCAATGGCGACGAGCACCGCGCCCATGGTCCGGTCGAACCAATGGCCCATGCGCGCGAAACCGGCGCGCACCCGTTGCTGGCTGAACAACAGCGCCACCAGGCAGAACCAGACCGCCGTCGCCACTGCCAGGTACACGCCGTAACCGGCCTGGATCGCCAACGGCGTATGCGGATTGATCACCACGGTGAACAGCGACAGGAAAAACAATGTCGCCTTGGGGTTCAGGCCGTTGGTGACAAAACCCGAAATGAACGCGCCGCGGGCGGTCCGCTCGCCGACTTCCTTGTGCAGGTTTTCCTCGGCCGGCTTGGCCGGTTGCGCCCGCAGTGCCTTGAAGCCGATGTACAGCAAGTACGCGGCAGCGGCCCACTTCAGCGCGTTGAACAGCACGATCGATTGCGACACGATCAGGCCGATGCCCAGCAACGAATAGCCCACGTGCAGAAAAATCGCCGTGCCGACGCCCAGTGCCGTCCAGGTCCCGGCGCGCCGGCCATGGGTCACGCTTTCGCGCACCACCACGGCAAAATCCGGCCCGGGGCTGGCAACGGCCAGCAGGTGGATCAGGGCGACGGTGAGGAATTCGGTGAGGTACATACGGGCTCCTTGGCTAACTCAATCTCGAAACGAACATCAATTTTTTGGAGAGTGGACATGTGGCGAGGGGATTTATCCCCGCTGGGCCGCGAAGCAGCCCTGATACTTGAACACTCGGTGTGTCAGGCAAAAATCATTTCCAGGGCTTTTGGGACTGCTTCGCAGTCCAGCGGGGATAAATCCCCTCGCCACAGGGTTCCTCATGATCCCAGTATCGCGCCAGACCAAAGCAACAAACCATCTGATAGGCTCGCCACATTACGCCTTCGGTTCTTGACATAAAAGGTACAGCTGATGACGAACACCGCCCGCGCCGTTTTCCTCGACCACCCTTCCCTGGACCTCGGCGACCTGGACCTGAGCCCGTTGCGCAGTTGCTTCGGCGAACTGCAACTGTTCGCCCGGACCACGCCGGACCAGGTGATCGAGCGGCTCAAGGGCGCCACTGTGGCAATCACCAACAAAATCGTGATCGATGCCCAGGCCATGGCGGCCAGCCCTGAACTGAAGCTGATCCTGATCAGTGCCACGGGTACCAACAATGTCGACCTGGCGGCCGCCCGTCACCACGGCATTACGGTGTGCAATTGCCAGGGCTACGGCACGCCCTCGGTGGCCCAGCATACCCTCATGCTGTTGCTGAACCTGGCGACGCGCCTGGCCGATTATCAAAAAGCGGTGGGGGAAGGTCGCTGGCAGCAGGCTTCGCAGTTCTGCCTGCTGGACTATCCGATTGTCGAGCTGCAAGGCAAGACCTTGGGTTTGCTCGGCCATGGCGAGTTGGGCAGCGCCGTCGGGCGGCTGGCCGAAGCTTTTGGCATGCGCGTGCTGCTGGCGCAGATCCCGGGGCGCCCGGCCCGCCCCGACCGCTTGCCGCTGGAGCAATTGTTACCGCAAGTCGATGCCCTGACCCTGCACTGCCCGCTCAACGAGCACACTCGGAACTTCATCGGCGCCCGTGAACTGGCGCTGCTCAAGCCCGGCGCATTCGTGGTCAATACCGCCCGTGGCGGTCTGATCGACGAACAGGCCCTGGCCGAGGCACTGCGCAGCGGTCATTTGGGAGGCGCCGCCACCGACGTGCTCAGCGTGGAGCCGCCGACCCAAGGCAATCCGCTGCTGGCCGGCGATATCCCACGGTTGATCGTCACCCCACACAACGCCTGGGGCAGCCGCGAGGCGCGGCAACGGATCGTCGGCCAAATGAGCGAAAACGCCCAAGGCTTTTTCGGCGGTACAGCGCGGCGTGTCGTCAGTTGATAAACTGCCGCACTTTTTTTTACCCGCTTTATCAAGGAGCAGACCATGGATCCGCGCAGTGAAGTACTGCTTCGTCAGGCCGAGTTATTCCAGGGTTCGGTGTTGTTGGCCGGCCTGCCCGCCGACGATTTGCTCGGCCGTTTGCCAGAGGCCCATGGCTGGTGCTGGCATGCCGGCGATCAGGCGGCGCTGGACGCTCGTTTTCCCGAGCGCAGCCACTTTGGCGTGACCGTGCCCGAGCGTGCGTTCGACACCGCCGTGGTGTTCCTGCCCAAGGCCAAGGACCTGACCGACTACCTCCTCAACGCCGTGGCGGCGCGCCTGGCCGGACGCGAGGTGTACCTGGTGGGGGAAAAACGCAGCGGCATCGAAGGCGCATCCAAGCAGCTCAACCCGTTCGGCAAGCCGCGCAAGCTCGACAGCGCCCGGCATTGCCAGCTCTGGCAGGTCACTGTCGCCAACGCGCCCGCGGCCAAGCCTCTGGAAAGCCTTGCCCAGACCTACGAACTGCCCCTGGCCGAAGGCCCGCTGAAGGTCATCAGCCTGCCGGGGGTATTCAGCCACGGTCGCCTGGACCGCGGCAGCGCGTTGCTGTTGGAACACCTGGATAAACTGCCCAGCGGGCACTTGCTCGACTTCGGCTGCGGTGCCGGGGTGCTGGGGGCCGCGGTCAAGCGGCGCTATCCGCACAACACCGTTACCCTGTTGGACGTGGACGCATTCGCTGCCGCCAGCAGTCGCCTGACCCTGGCCGCCAATGGCCTGGAAGCGGAGGTACTGACCGGTGATGGCATCGACGCTGCACCGATGGGTTTGAGCGCGATCTTGAGCAACCCGCCGTTCCATGTCGGCGTGCACACCGATTATCACGCCACGGAAAACCTGCTGCGAAAAGCAGCCAAACATCTGAAAAACGGAGGCGAACTCCGGTTGGTCGCCAATAGCTTCCTCAAGTACCAGCCGCTGATCGAGGAGCATTTGGGCGTCTGCGCGATCAAGGCCGAAGGCCAGGGCTTTCGCATCTACCGGGCCAAGCGTGGTTGAAATTTTTTAGGAAACAGCACTTGCTCAATCGGATTTGCCTAGGCAGAATCCGCTCCGTCCTAGGGGAGTAGTCTCCCGCGAGCGCCATGCTCGCCCGGCATACGTCAACATACTTGGTCAGCAGACCATGGCGTATGCGGCCCAAGCGTCCACGCAGATGGTCGCTGGGTTTGACAAGACCTATGACACGCACACCTTACCCGGGGCGGGAAGGCTGTACGTGTCATAGCCGTGTCGACCCGCCCCCTTTAGGAAATCCCTGATGCTGGACTCACTCCTCGTACCTACGGCGATCGTTGCGCTGGCCGAAATCGGCGACAAGACGCAATTGCTCGCACTCATCCTGGCGGCTCGCTTTCGCAAACCCTGGCCGATCATCGCCGGCATCGTTGCCGCGACCCTGGCCAACCATGCGGCAGCCGGCGCGGTCGGCGCCTGGGTCAGCGGTTTTTTCTCCAACGCGGTCCTGCACTGGATATTGGCGGCCAGCTTCACCGCCACGGCACTGTGGACCCTGGTCCCGGACAAACTGGACGATGAAGAAGCCAACACGGCTCGCCGGTTCGGACCGTTCCTGACCACACTGATTGCGTTCTTCCTCGCGGAAATCGGCGACAAGACCCAGATCGCCACGGTGATGCTCGCCGCGCAATACCCGGAGTTGTGGCTGGTGATCATCGGCACCACCGTGGGCATGTTGATTGCCAACGTGCCGGTGGTCCTGGCGGGCAATTTCGCCGCCGAGAAGCTGCCCCTGACCCTGATTCGCCGCCTGGCCGCCTCGGCGTTCTTCGTCCTGGCGATCGTGGCGGTGTACAAGGCGATGCAGAGTAGCGGGTGGGTTTGATACTGCGCCATCGTTCATCGCGAGCAAGCTCGCTCCCACAGAGGCTACAGATCATTGTGGGAGCGAGCTTGCTCGCGATGAGGCCGACAGCCTCACCGCATGACGATGCTTATTTCTTGGCTTGCTGATACAGCGGCATCACCTTAGGAATCGCCGCTTGCAACGAAGCGATACGACTGCTCGACGACGGGTGGGTGCTCATGAATTCCGGCGGTGCGCCCTCCGAAGCCTTGGCCATCTTGTTCCACAGGGTGATCGCCGCATTCGGGTCGTAGCCGGCACGGGCGGCCAGTTCCAAGCCGATCAGGTCGGCTTCGTTCTCGTTGCCACGGCTGTTGGGCAAGGTCATGCCGTAGTTGGCGACGGTGTCGGCCAACGCCAGGCTGTCCTGGCCGAGGCCGAACAAGGCACCAGCGCCCTGCTTGGCCATCTCGATGCCATAGGCCTTGGACATCGCTTCGCGCCCGTGCTCGCGCAGGGCGTGGGCGATTTCATGGCCCATGATCGCGGCGATTTCTGCGTCGGTCAGCTTCAATTGGTCGATCAGGCCGGTGTAGAACATGATCTTGCCGCCAGGGCCGCAATTGGCGTTGAGTTCATCGCTCTTGATCAGGTTCACTTCCCAGTTCCACTGGGCCGAATCCGGGCGGAACACCGGCGCCTGGGCAATCAAGCGGTCGGCAATGACCTGGATGCGCTTGGCATCGTTGCTGGTCTTGTCCAGCGCACCCTGGGCTTTGGCCTCGCCCATCGTCTTTTGATAGGACTGGGCGTACATCTGGTTGACCTGGTCGGTCGACAGCATGCTGAACATGTACTGCTTGCGCTCCACACCCACGGCTCCGCCGCTGGTGGTGTTGACCGACTGACAACCGGCGAGCAGCAGCGCCGCGCTCAGAGCACTCACCATCAATGTCTTGTTCATGTAAAAGAAGCTCCCTGGAAACGTGGGCGTATCCTAGGCCTTGATTTGTATCGGCGCCAGATACACAACGAGGGATTAGCGTTTTTTCGGACAGATTCCACCGAGTCCATTTGCGACACTCACGCAGCTATTAGAGTCACCCGACGAACAGCGTCTCATGCCGCGCCACAGAAATGCCGATAAAGATCCCAGACGTCATTTCCGCGTCCGGAGACTTTATGAAATTCAAATCGATCCAGTTTTCCGTGGCCGCCCTGGCCGGCGCCATCGTGCTCAGTGTGGTTGGCGCCCTGGTGCTGTACGCGCTGTTTGCCGGTGCCCGCACCCAGGAGATGGTGCAACAGCGCACCAAGGCGCAGTTCGAGCAACTCATCGAACAACGCCTCAGTGCCCTGGCGCGCACCCAGGCCAGCCTGATCCAGCGGGAACTGGAAGCACCGCTGCTGCTCGCCCGCGGCCTGGCCACCACGAACGCCTTAATGGGCATCAACGGCGCGGACGGCAACCCGCAACTGAAGGTGCCCCGCGAGCAGATGATCAGCCTGCTGCGGGAAACCGTGGTACGCAACCCGAAGATCCTCGGCGCCTACATCGCCTGGGAGCCGAACGCCATCGACCACGACGACGCCAACTATGTGAACAGCCCGGTGGTGGGCATGGAAACCAACGGGCGTTTCCTGCCGTGGTGGTTTCGCAACCAGGACGGTTCCCTGGGCCTGGAAAAACTCGCCGACGTGACCGACCAGAAACTGCTCTCCACCGGCATTCGCGCCAGTGAGTACTACCTGTGCTCCCAGGACAGCAAGAAAGCCTGCGTGATCGACCCGGCGCCCTATCGCGTCGGCAGCACGATGACCATGCTCGCCTCGTTCATCGAACCGATCATGATCGACGGCAAGTTCCAGGGCATCGTCGGCGCCGACCTGTCGGTGAACTTCATTCAGGACATGCTCGTAGCCGCGGACGGCAAGCTGTACGACGGTGCCGGGGAAATGGCCTTGCTCTCGAGCAACAACCGGCTGGTGGCTTTCACCAAGGACCCGAGCAAACTCGGGGAAAAAGCCAGCGACCTGCTGGATGCCAGCGAATTGGACAACCTGGCCAAGCTGGGCGTCGGCGAGGTGCGCTACGACATCGACGAAGAACACGGGCATATCGAGGTGTACATGCCGTTCGGCATCGGCGAGACCAACGCCCGCTGGACGCTGATGCTGCAGTTGCCACTCAATGCGGTCATGGCCGACCTGCAAGCCTTGCAGCAAGACCTCGACCATCAGCGCCAGGCCGATATCTTCGGCATGGCGATGGTGGGCCTGGTGATCGCCGGCATCGGCCTGTTGGTGATCTGGCTGGTGGGCCATGGCATTGCCCGGCCGCTCAAGCAAATGGTGGCGATGCTCGATGACATCGCCCAGGGCGAAGGCGACCTGACCCGTCGCCTGGTGAGCGACCGCGCCGATGAGCTGGGGGCGATCGCCAGGGGCTTCAACACCTTCCTGAGCAAGTTGCAGGGCATGATCACCCAAGTGGTGACCTCGGTGCAGAGCGTCAGCGATTCATCGGAGCACACGGCCGATATTGCGATCCGCACCAATCAGGGCGTGCACAAGCAAATGTCCGAGATCGATCAGGTCGCCACTGCGGTGCACGAAATGACCGCCACCGCCCAGGACGTGGCCCGCAACGCGACCCAAGCGGCCCAGGCCGCCAGTCATGCGGACCAGGCCGCCAGCCAGGGCATGCAGATCGTCCGGGATACCTCCACCTCCATTGGTGCCCTGGCCGTGGAAATCGGCAAGGCGGTGGGTGTGGTGCAGACCCTGGCCAAGGACAGCGAGAACATCAACGCGATCCTCACCGCCATCCGCGGGATCGCCGAGCAGACCAACCTGCTGGCCCTCAACGCGGCCATCGAAGCTGCCCGGGCCGGTGAGCAGGGCCGTGGTTTCGCGGTGGTCGCCGATGAAGTGCGCAACCTGGCGCAGAAAACGCAGCAGGCGACGGAAGAAATCCAGGCGATGATTCAGCAGCTGCAACAAGGCACCCGGGACGTGGTGCGGGTGATGGAAGACAGCCAGCACCGTACCGATGAAAGCGTGCAGCATGCGGCGAAAGCGGCCCAGGCCCTGGAAACGATCACCCAGGCGGTATCGGTGATCAACGACATGAACACCCAGATCGCCAGCGCCGCCGAGGAACAAAGCGCTGTGGCCGATGACATCAACCGCAACGTGATCAACATCGGGCAAGTGGCGAACGAAGTGGCCAGCGGCGCCGACGAATCCAGCGCGGCCAGCGCCGGGCTGACCAAACTGGCGGAGCAGCAGCGGCGGTTGATCAATCAGTTCAGGGTCTGATCAAGACCCCCATCGCGAGCAAGCTCGCTCCCACAGGGGAATGCGATCAAATGTGGGAGCGAGCTTGCTCGCGATGGCGTCGGTTCAGCCAACATTGAAGTGACTGACACGTCGCCTTCGCGGGCAGGCTCGCCCCCACAGGGTAAATGCAGGGTTTCAGAGTTCGCCGAGGGCTTCGATCAGGGCCTGGTTCTGCTCCGGTGTGCCGATGCTGATCCGCAGGAACTGGGCGATCCGCTCCTGCTTGAAGTGCCGCACGATCACCCCTTTCTCCCGCAGCTTCGCCGCCAACCCTGCCGCATCGTGCCGGGGGTGACGGGCGAAGATGAAGTTGGCCGCCGAGGGCAGCACTTCAAAACCCTTGGCTTCCAATTGGGCCACGACCCATTCACGGTGCTCGATGACTAACCGGCAAGTCCGGTCGAAATACTCGCGATCATCGAACGCCGCCGCGCCGCCGACGTTCGCCAGGCGATCCAGTGGGTAGGAGTTGAAGCTGTTCTTGATCCGCTCCAGCGCTTCGATCAAATCCGGATGGCCCACCGCCAGGCCCACCCGCAGCCCCGCCAGCGAGCGGGACTTGGACAATGTCTGGGTCACCAGCAGGTTCGGATAACGATCCACCAGGCTGATGGCCGTCTCGCCGCCGAAGTCGATGTAGGCCTCGTCGACCACCACCACCGAGTCCGGGCTGGCCTTGAGGATCCGCTCGACCGCGTCCAGCGCCAGCAGGCAGCCAGTCGGCGCGTTCGGGTTGGGGAAAATGATCCCGCCGTTCGGCTTGGCATAGTCCGCCGGGTCGATGCGGAATTGTTCATCCAGCGGCACTGCCTCGAACTGGATGCCATACAACCCGCAATACACCGGATAGAAGCTGTAGCTGATGTCTGGGAACAACAACGGCTGGTCGTGCTGCAACAGGCCGTGAAAGATGTGTGCCAGCACTTCATCCGAGCCGTTACCCAGGAACACCTGGTTGCTCTGCACGCCGTAGTAGCGGGCCACGGCGCCTTTGAGCAGGTCACTGTTGGGGTCCGGATACAGACGCAGGTTGTCGTTCAGTTCGGTCTGCATCGCCGCCAAGGCCTTGGGCGATGGGCCGTAGGGGTTCTCGTTGGTGTTGAGCTTGACCAGGCGGGTCAACTTCGGCTGTTCGCCCGGCACGTAGGGCACCAGGTTCTTGACGAACGGGCTCCAGAATTTACTCATTTCAGTTCCCCTGCCCTTCTACGGAGTTCTCATCAAGAATGCGGTACTCGGCGCTGCGGGCGTGGGCGCTCAGCGATTCGCCACGGGCCAGCACCGAGGCGGTCTTGCCCAGCTCGGAAGCACCCTGCTCGGAGCAGAAGATGATCGAGGAACGCTTCTGGAAGTCATACACCCCCAGCGGCGACGAAAAACGGGCGGTGCCGGAAGTCGGCAACACGTGGTTGGGCCCCGCGCAATAATCGCCCAGCGCCTCGCTGGTGTGGCGGCCCATGAAGATCGCGCCAGCGTGGCGGATCTGTGGCAGCCAGGCTTGCGGATCGGCAACCGACAACTCCAGGTGTTCCGGCGCGATGCGGTTGGCGACTTCGATGGCCTGTGCCATGTCATCGACCTTGATCAGCGCCCCACGGCCGTTGATCGAGGTGTTGATGATCTCGGCGCGGTCCATGGTCGGCAGCAGCTTGTCGATGCTGGCGGCAACCTTGTCGAGGAACTCGGCGTCCGGGCTGACCAGGATCGCCTGGGCGTCTTCGTCGTGCTCGGCCTGGGAAAACAGGTCCATGGCGATCCAGTCCGGATCGGTCTGGCCGTCGCACACCACGAGGATTTCCGAAGGGCCGGCGATCATGTCGATGCCGACCTGGCCAAACACGTGGCGCTTGGCGGTGGCGACATAGATATTGCCCGGTCCGACCACCTTGTCCACCCGTGGCACGCTCTCGGTGCCATAGGCCAGCGCAGCCACGGCCTGGGCGCCGCCGATGGTGAACACCCGGTCCACCCCAGCGATGCAGGCGGCAGCCAACACCAGTTCGTTGATTTCACCCCGCGGGGTCGGGACGACCATGACCACTTCGGTCACGCCGGCGACCTTGGCCGGAATGGCGTTCATCAGCACCGAGGACGGATAGGACGCCTTGCCGCCCGGCACGTACAGGCCGGCGCGGTCCAGCGGCGTGACTTTCTGGCCCAGTACCGTGCCGTCGGCTTCGGTGTAGCTCCAGGAGTCCTGTTTCTGCCTTTCGTGATAATCACGCACTCGCGACGCGGCTTTTTCCAGGGCTTCGCGCTGGGGCACGGTGATCCGGGTCAGGGCCAGTTCCAGGCGCTCGCGCGGCAGGATCAGGTCGGCCATGGACGCCACTTGCAGGCCGTCGAATTTCTGGGTGAATTCCACCAGGGCGGCATCGCCACGCTCGCGCACAGCCTTGATGATGTCCAGCACCCGCTGATTGACCGAGTCGTCAGACACGCTTTCCCAGCTCAGCAGATGATCCAGATGATGTGCGAAATCCGGATCGGCAGCGTTGAGTCGGCGAATCGAAGTGGGAGCGGTCATAGCGAGGGCCTCATTAATGGCAAATGCTCAGGCGCCCTAAGCTACCAGTCCATTCGCGTGGGCACCTGAGAAAATTGGCTATGACACGGATAGACGGGCGCGACTCGAGGTCGCGCAGGTGAATCAGCCGCGGTGTCGCGATTCCACTGCCTTGCGCAGGGTATCGATCAGAGCCTGGATACGAGCATGCTGCATTTTCATGGATGCCTTGTTGACGATCAACCGGGAGGTGACGTCAGCGATGAAATCCTGGGGTTCCAGACCGTTGGCCCGCAGGGTATTGCCGGTGTCGACCACGTCGATGATCTTGTCCGCCAGGCCGATCAGCGGCGCCAGCTCCATCGAACCGTACAGCTTGATGATGTCGACCTGACGACCCTGCTCGGCGTAATAACGCTTGGCAATGTTGACGAACTTGGTCGCCACGCGCAAACGCCCCTTGGGCTCCGGCGCACCGACTTTACCCGCGGTCATCAGCTTGCAACGGGCGATCTGCAGGTCCAGGGGCTCGTACAGGCCCTGGCCGCCGTATTCCATCAGCACGTCCTTGCCGGCAACGCCCAGGTCGGCGGCACCATGTTCCACATAGGTCGGCACATCGGTGGCACGCACGATCAGCAAGCGCACGTCGGCCTGGGTCGTGGGGATGATCAGCTTGCGACTCTTGTCCGGATTCTCGGTCGGCACGATGCCCGCTTCAGCCAGAAGCGGCAGGGTGTCGTCAAGGATGCGGCCCTTGGACAGTGCGATGGTCAACATGGGAAACGTCAGTCCTTATCAAGGTACTCATGCCCGGTCGCAAGCGGCGCCGGACACACATCGAGGGTGAAACCACCCTCGACCTGAAACGAAATCAACGGGCACATCCGTGTGCCCATGCAACCGGAACTAGCCCGGCACGCGGCGGATCTTGGCGCCGAGCATTTGCAGTTTTTCCTCGATGCACTCGTAGCCACGGTCGATGTGGTAGATGCGGTCGATCAGGGTATCGCCTTCGGCAACCAGGGCCGAGATGACCAGGCTGGCCGAGGCCCGCAGGTCGGTGGCCATGACTGGCGCGCCCTTGAGCTTCTCGGTGCCAGTGACGATGGCGGTGTTGCCTTCGACCTGGATCTTGGCGCCCATGCGGTGCAGTTCGTAGACGTGCATGAAGCGGTTTTCGAAGATCGTCTCGATCACCGCGCCCGTACCTTCGGCAATGGCATTGAGGGAGATGAACTGCGCCTGCATGTCGGTCGGAAACGCCGGGTATGGAGCGGTCCGCACGTTGACAGCCTTGGGCCGCTTGCCGTGCATGTTCACTTCGATCCAGTCTTCGCCGCAGGTGACTTCGGCACCGGCTTCCTTGAGTTTCTCCAGGACGGCTTCGAGGATGGTCGGATCGGTGTCCTTGACCTTGACGCGGCCACCGGTGACGGCAGCGGCCACCAGGTAGGTGCCGGTTTCGATCCGATCCGGCATCACCTTGTAGGTGGCCGAATGCAGGCGCTCGACGCCATCGATGGTGATGGTGTCGGTGCCGGCACCGCTGATCTTGGCGCCCATGGCGATCAGGAAGTTCGCCAGGTCGACCACTTCAGGCTCGCGGGCCGCGTTTTGCAGCACGCTGCGGCCCTTGGCCAGTGCGGCGGCCATCATGATGTTCTCGGTACCGGTCACGCTGACGGTATCGAAGAAGAAGTGCGCGCCGCGCAAGCCGCCTTCCGGCGCCTTGGCCTTGATGTAGCCGCCTTCGACATCGATCACCGCGCCCATGGCTTCCAGGCCGCGGATGTGCAGGTCCACCGGACGCGAGCCAATGGCGCAACCGCCAGGCAAGGCGACTTCGGCTTCACCGAAACGGGCGACCATCGGGCCCAGTACCAGGATCGACGCACGCATGGTCTTCACCAGCTCGTACGGGGCGATCAGGGTCTTGATGGTACGCGGGTCGATCTCGACGCTGAGCTTCTCGTCGATCACCGGCTCGATGCCCATGCGGCCGAACAGCTCGATCATCGTGGTGATGTCGTGCAGGTGCGGCAGATTGGCCACGGTCACAGGACCATCGCACAGCAGGGTTGCGGCCAGGATGGGCAGGGCGGAGTTCTTTGCCCCGGAAATACGGATTTCGCCATCAAGACGAACGCCGCCGGTAATAATCAGTTTATCCATAAGAATCTCGAGGCCCTTGGGCTCAGGTGCGCTCGGCCCAGGCCGCGCTGCTGAAAAATTTCATCGTGACCGCGTGGATGCTGCCATCGGCAATCCATGGGTTCAAATGGGCATAGATGCTCTGCTGACGCTTCACTGGGCTCAATGCCGCCAGTTCATCGCTGATCACGTTCAGCTGGAAGTTGCAGCCTTCGCCTTCAACTTCCACCTGCGTACCAGGCAGCTTTCCTTCAAGGAAGCTCTTCACTTCTACAGCCTGCATGCTCAACCTCAATCGGCGCCCTGTGCGCGCGGGTCGCACATCATACAAAAAAGCCCCGCGCCTGCGAACCCCGCGAAGCAGGACTCTGACGGGGGGACCTTTCCAACAATGTGGTCAGGAGTGCGCCAACAGCTCGGTCAGCTCGCTGACCTGGGCTATTTCGCGCATGTCTTCGGGCATCCCACGGATGCTCCACGTTTTGCCGGCCGCCTGGGCGTCCCGCATGAAACACAGCAGCAGCGACAAGCCGACACTGCTGGACTTCTGCACCGCCGAGCAGTCAATGACCACCTCGGCGGCACCGACGGACTTGATCAGCGCCTGGCCCTGCTTGCGCAAGGCCGGGCCGGTGCGGTAGTCCAGCACGCCACTGAGCAGCAGCTCGCCCGCACCGCCCAGACGAACGGCCGACTCACTCACCGACTCGATCATTGTTCCTGCTTCTCTTTGGCTTCTTCGGTCACTTCCTTGGCCTTGGCGACTTCACCGGCCCAACCGTCGATGGTCTTGTCCAGGTCGTTGCCGTTGCGCTGCATCGCGTCGGCGAACTGATCGCGGAACAGCTTGCCGATGTTGATGCCATTGATGATCACGTTGCGCACCTTCCACTCGCCGTTGATCTTCTCCAGCGTGTAGGAGACAGGGTAGACCGCGCCGTTGTTGCCCTTGACCTGCATGTCGACGCTGGTGCGGGTACCGCTTTCGTCCTTGGCCGGGGAAACGGTGATGCCCTGGTTGTTGTATTCGAGCAAGGCGTTGCCATAGAACTGCATCAGGCTGCGCTTGAAGTTCTCCTGGAAGCGGGTCATCTGCGCCGGGGTAGCCTTGCGCGAGTACTTGACGGTCATGATGCTCTTGGAGATGCCATCGGCGTCCACCACAGGGCCGACGATGCCGTTCAGCGCGTCATAGAACGCGCTGGGGTCTTGCTTGTACTTCTCTTTATTGGCGGCAAGGTCCGCCAACAGCCGGGTGGTCGTGTCCTGGATGATGTCATGGGCCGAAGGCGCGGCCACGGCGTTGGCCATCAACGGCAGCGCCGCGAGCAGCACCAACAGGCTACGTCGCAAGATAGAGATCATTCAAAGCTCCTCATTTGGCGTCTTTGCTAACGGTATTGAGCAGGAATTTACCGATCAGGTCCTCGAGCACCAGGGACGACTGCGTGTCATGGATGACGCCGCCGTCCTTGAGCACGGTGTCTTCCCCTCCCACGCTGATGCCAATGTATTTCTCGCCCAGCAGCCCGGCCGTGAGGATAGATGCAGTGGAATCAGTCGGCAGGTTGTCCACGCGCTTTTCCAGCTGCAGCGTCACCCGACCGGTGAAATCCTCGCGGTTCAGATCGATTGCCGTGACCTTGCCGATGGTCACACCGGCCATGGTCACCTTGGCTCTGACCGTCAAACCGGCGATATTGTCGAAGTTGGCATAAAGTTTATAAGTATCGGTGCTTGCCGTCGGCGCCAGTCCACTGACCCGCAAGGCCAGCAGCAGCAAAGCCAGGATGCCAGCCAGCAAGAAAAGGCCGACACCGATTTCCAGGGTGCGGTTTTGCATCAGAAATCTCCAAACATCAAGGCGGTCAGAATAAAGTCAAGGCCCAGGACCGCCAGCGAGGCGTACACCACGGTCTTGGTTGTGGCACGGCTGATCCCCTCTGAAGTGGGCTCACAGTCATAGCCTTGGAACACGGCGATCCAGGTCACGACGAACGCGAACACGGCACTTTTGATCACGCCATTGAGGACATCGTCGAGGAAGTCGACGCTGTTCTGCATGTTGGCCCAGTAGGATCCCTCATAGACCCCCAGCCAATCGACGGCCACCCAGGAGCCGCCCCAGATCCCCACGACGCTGAAGATCATCGCCAGCACCGGCAGGGAAATGAAGCCGGCCCACAGGCGCGGGGCAATGATGTACTTGAGCGGGTCGACACCGATCATTTCCAGGCTGGACAGCTGCTCGGTGGACTTCATGTTACCGATTTCAGCCGTCAGCGCCGAACCGGCCCGCCCGGCGAACAGCAGCGCAGTCACCACGGGGCCGAGCTCACGCAGCAGCGTCAGGGCGACCATCTGCCCGACGGCCTGCTCCGAACCGTAGCTGGACAAAATGCTGAAGCCCTGCAGCGCCAATACCATGCCGATGAAGATCCCGGAGACCACGATGATCACCAGGGACATCACGCCCACCGAGTGCAACTGCTTGACCAGCAGGCCAAAGCCGCCGCCCGTCGCGCTGCGGCCGAGCAAGGCGTGCATCAGGAACAGCGAAGAACGGCCCAGCACCGCCACCACATCGATGCCGGAGCGACCGAACAGACGAATTCTTTCCAACAGTGATTTCTTGCGCATCAGCGCTTCCCCAGCAGATCGGTACGGTAATCCGTGGCCGGAAAATGGAACGCCACGGGCCCGTCCGGATCACCCTTCATGAATTGGCGAATACGCGGGCTGTCCGAATCCGCCAGTTCCTGCGGCGTGCCCTGCCCCAGCACCTGGCCATCGCCGACCACATAGATGTAGTCGGCAATGCTGGCGGTTTCGGCCAGGTCATGGGAAACCACGATACTGGTGATGCCCAGCGCATCGTTGAGCAGGCGGATCAGGCGCACGAGCACGCCCATGGCGATCGGGTCCTGGCCGACGAAGGGTTCGTCGTACATGAGGATCTTCGGATCGAGGGCAATCGCCCGCGCCAGCGCGACCCGCCGCTTCATGCCGCCGGACAGCTCGTCCGGCATCAGGTCGATGGCGCCACGCAGCCCGACGGCCTGCAACTTGAGCAGGACGATGTCGCGGATCATCTCTTCCGGCAGGTCGGTATGGACCCGCAGCGGAAACGCCACGTTCTCGAACACATCGAGGTCGGTGAACAGCGCGCCGCTCTGGAACAGCACGCCCATGTGCTTGCGCGCATCGAACAGGTCGCCGCGAGACAATTGGGGAAGATTCTGGCCATTGACCCAGACTTCGCCGGCGCTGGGACGCAACTGCGCGCCCATCAGCCGCAGCAGCGTGGTCTTGCCACACCCGGAGGGTCCCATGATGCCGGTGACCTTGCCCCGAGGTATGCGAATATCGATGTCATTGAAAATGCTGCGCGTCCCTCGCTTGAAGGACAGTCCCTTCAGCTCGACCGCGTAGGCGTTGTCGGCACTCATCTAAACTCCTTGCGATGCAGCCTCACATTCGAATGCCCTGAGCAGCCGACAAGCGCCGGTACCGCCGGGCACGCGAACCGGCGGCGAACTATATCACTGCAACAGCCAAGCGCCCAAGGCCAACGCCCCGCCCGTTAAGCCTGGCTTAAGGTAAAAGCCACATTTTATGTCAAACGTTGCGGCCCCTTGAACAAAGCATGACGAACTTACGTGAGGGAATTGTTCATTACCGCTATAATCGCCGCCTTTTCATCGGGCTATACGATTTCAGACATGAGCCAATCCAGCGACCTGATTCAATCGGCACAACGTACCATCCGCCTCGAGCTCGAAGCCGTGCAAGGCTTGCTGCCCCATATCGACGCTGATTTCGTACGCGCCTGCGAGATGATTCTGGCCAGCAAGGGCCGCGTGGTCGTGGTCGGCATGGGCAAGTCCGGGCACATCGGCAACAAGATCGCCGCCACCCTCGCCAGCACCGGCACCACGGCCTTTTTCGTCCATCCGGCCGAAGCCAGCCATGGGGACATGGGCATGATCACCCGGGACGACATCATCCTGGCCCTGTCCAACTCCGGCTCCACCAACGAGATCATCACCCTGCTGCCGCTGATCAAGCGCCTGGGCATCCAGTTGATCAGCGTGACCGGCAACCCCGATTCGCCGCTGGCCAAGGCCGCCGAAGTGAACCTCAATGTCAATGTCGAACACGAAGCCTGCCCGTTGAACCTGGCACCGACCTCCTCCACCACCGCAGCCCTGGTCATGGGCGATGCCCTGGCCGTGGCGCTGCTGGAAGCCCGGGGCTTCACCGCGGAAGATTTCGCCTTTTCCCATCCCGGTGGCGCCCTCGGCCGTCGTCTGCTGCTGAAAGTCGAAAACGTGATGCACGCCGGCCAGGAACTGCCGCAGGTCATGCGCGGCACGCTGCTCAAGGACGCGCTCATGGAAATGACCCGCAAGGGGCTGGGCATGACGGTGGTCCTGGAGGCCGACGGCAAGCTTGCCGGGATCTTTACCGACGGCGACCTGCGCCGCACCCTGGACCGCACCATCGACATCCACAGCGCGACCATCGAGCAGGTCATGACCCCCCACGGCAAGACCGCCCGCGCCGAGATGCTCGCCGCCGAGGCCCTGAAAATCATGGAAGACCATAAGATCAGCGCCCTGGTGGTCGTCGATGACGAAGACCGTCCGGTGGGCGCCCTGAACATGCACGATTTGCTGCGTGCGGGAGTCATGTAAATGAACACAGACCTGTTGCAACGTGGCAAAGCCATCAAGCTGGCCGTGTTCGATGTGGACGGCGTGCTGACCGACGGTCGCCTGTACTTCCTCGAAGACGGCAGTGAATTCAAGACCTTCAACACCCTCGACGGCCAAGGCATCAAGATGTTGATGGCCGCCGGCGTACAGACCGCTATCATCAGCGGCCGCAAGACCCCGGTGGTCGAACGGCGCGCGAAGAACCTCGGCATCCCGCACCTTTACCAGGGGCGCGAAGACAAACTGGTGGTGCTGGACGAGCTTCTGGGTCAACTCAACCTAAGCTATGAACAGGTGGCCTACCTCGGTGACGACCTGCCAGACCTGCCGGTGATTCGCCGAGTCGGCCTGGGCATGGCGGTCGCCAACGCGGCCAGCTTCGTGCGTGAGCATGCCCACGGCATCACCACGGCGCGAGGCGGCGAAGGTGCGGCACGCGAATTCTGTGAACTGATCCTGCGCGCCCAGGGCCGCCTCGAAGCGGCCAACGCCGCGTACCTGTGAGCCATTTATGCTGAGCAAAAAGATTCGCACCATTGTGGTGTTTGCCTGTATCGCGGCGATTTTCGCCGCGGTGGGCTATTGGAACATCAGCCCCGAACGGTTTCTCGACCGGCCTGCGGCCCAGGTCGAGGAACGGATCGACTGGTACGCGACCAACACCCATACCCTGCAGTACCTGCCCGACGGCAAAGTGCAGTATGAGATGACGGCCGACAAGGTTGACCACGTAAAGGCCACTGACATTACGCTGGTCACCAAGCCGGACCTGAACATGTTCCGCGGCACCGAATTCCCGTGGCACGTGCAGAGCGAGCACGCCGAAGTCAATTCCGGCGGCACTGAAGTGGAACTGATCGACTCGGTACGCGTCGCGCGAACCGACGAGAAAAACCGCACGACCATCATCACCAGCACACGCATGACCGTGTTCCCACAGCAAGAATATGCGCAGACCGAGCAACCCGTTAGAATCGACGGCGCCGGGGGTGTATCGACCGGCACGGGAATGAAAGCGTATTTGAAGGAAAGCAGGATACACCTGCTATCGAACGTAAGAGGACAGTATGAAGCTCGCTAAAACCCTCCCTATTTTGCTCAGTCTGGGCGCAGCACTGGGAAGCGCGAGCGCCTGGGCTCTTCCCGACGATCGCAACCAACCGATCCGCATCCAGGCCGATGACGCCCAACTCGACGACAAGAATGGCGTCGCCACCTATAAAGGCGACGTGATCATCACCCAGGGCTCGATGAAGGTCACCGGCAACACCGTGACCATCACCCGCACCCAGTCCGGCGACATCGACGTGGTGACCTCGGTGGGCAACCTGGCTTACTTCGAGCAGATGCAGACTGCGGGCGACACCAAGCCAGTACAGGGCTACGGGGTGACCATCCAATACCACGCCTCCCAGGATCGCGTGGTCCTGATCGACCGTGCCAAGGTCGTCGACAAGGACAACAACGTCACCCAGGGCGAGAAAATCGTCTACGACACCAACAAGAAACTCGCCAGCGCCGGCCGCGCCACCGGCAGCAAGGTGACCGAGCAGCGCCCGCGGATCGATATGGTGATCCAGCCTAAAAAGAAAACCGAGCAGAAGGCCCAGTAATGGCAACTCTGAAAGCCCAGCACTTGGCCAAGAGCTACAAGGGCCGGCAAGTCGTGCGTGATGTCAGCCTGTCCATCGACAGCGGCCAGATCGTCGGCCTGCTCGGCCCCAATGGCGCGGGCAAGACCACCTGCTTCTATATGATCGTCGGCCTGGTCCAGGCCGATCAGGGTCGCGTGCTGATCGACGACCTGGATGTCAGCCACCAGCCGATGCACGGCCGGGCGAAGGCCGGCATCGGCTATTTGCCGCAAGAAGCGTCGATCTTCCGCAAACTGTCGGTTGCCGACAACATCATGGCGATCCTCGAGACCCGCAAGGAGCTCGACAAGGCCGGTCGTCGCCAGGAACTGGAAAGCCTGCTGCAGGAATTCCACATCAGCCACATTCGCGACAACCTGGGCATGAGCCTGTCGGGTGGCGAACGGCGCCGTGTGGAAATCGCCCGCGCCCTGGCCACCGCACCGAAGTTCATCCTGCTCGACGAACCGTTCGCCGGTGTGGACCCGATCTCGGTGGGCGACATCAAGCAGATCATCCATCACCTCAAGGCCAAGGGCATCGGCGTGCTGATCACCGACCACAACGTGCGCGAGACCTTGGATATCTGCGAAACCGCCTACATTGTCAATGACGGCCAACTGATCGCCGAAGGTGACTCAGCCGCGATCCTGGCCAACGACCTGGTCAAGGAAGTGTACCTGGGCCATGAGTTCCGTCTGTAAGCACACGTGTCTGGCGAATTGCCCGGGCGTCGTTTAATTTTATTATGGCGACGCTCTAGGCAAACACTTCAGTTTCAGGCATATAATTTGCTTAAGTTTGGCGCTCTGGCGCCCTGTAGTGGATGGCGCATGTGCGCCGGCGAATAAGGTGTTAAGCCCCTGCCATGAAACCATCGCTAGTCTTGAGAATGGGCCAGCAGCTGACGATGACACCGCAGCTGCAACAGGCCATCCGCCTGCTCCAATTGTCGACCCTGGACCTGCAACAGGAAATCCAGGAGGCCCTGGAGTCCAATCCGATGCTCGAACGCCAGGAAGAAGGCGACGACTTCGATAACACCGACCCGCTGGCCGACAACGTCGAGCAGAAGACCAACACCGAGATCCCGGAACCGTCCTACCAGGAAGCCGCCCCGACGGTGGATAACCTCGAGGATGGCGAATGGAACGAGCGCATACCCAACGAGCTGCCCGTGGACACGGCCTGGGAAGATGTCTACCAGACCAGCGCCAGCAACCTGCCCAGCAGCGACGACGACGAGTGGGACTTCACCACCCGCACCTCGGCCGGCGAAAGCCTGCAAAGCCACCTGCTGTGGCAACTGAACCTGGCGCCGATGTCCGACACCGATCGCCTGATCGCAGTAACCCTGATCGACTGCATCAACAACCAGGGCTACCTGGACGAGACCCTCGAAGAAATCCTCGAGGCCTTCGACCCCGAGCTCGACATCGAGCTGGACGAGATCGAAGCCGTCCTCCATCGCATCCAGCAATTCGAACCGGCCGGCATCGGCGCCCGCAACCTGGGCGAGTGCCTGCTGCTGCAACTGCGCCAGTTGCCTGCCAAGACGCCATGGCTGGCCGAAGCCAAGCGTTTGGTCACCGATTACATCGACCTGCTGGGCGGTCGCGACTACAGCCAGTTGATGCGGCGCATGAAGCTCAAGGAAGATGAGCTGCGCCAGGTCATCGAGCTGGTCCAGAGCCTCAACCCGCGCCCCGGCTCGCAGATCGAATCCACTGAGCCTGAGTACGTGGTGCCCGACGTGATCGTGCGCAAGCACAACGATCGCTGGCTGGTGGAGCTCAACCAGGAGTCGGTGCCCAAGCTGCGGGTCAACGCCCAGTACGCCGGCTTCGTCAAGCGCGCCGACACCAGCGCCGACAACACCTTCATGCGCAACCAGTTGCAGGAAGCCCGCTGGTTCATCAAGAGCCTGCAAAGCCGCAACGAAACCCTGATGAAGGTGGCCACCCAGATCGTCGAGCATCAGCGCGGCTTCCTGGAGTACGGCGACGAAGCGATGAAACCGTTGGTCCTGCATGACATTGCCGAGGCAGTGGGCATGCACGAGTCGACGATTTCCCGGGTGACCACCCAGAAATTCATGCATACCCCCCGGGGCATCTATGAATTGAAATACTTTTTCTCCAGCCATGTCAGCACCTCCGAAGGCGGCGAATGCTCGTCCACGGCCATCCGCGCGATCATCAAAAAACTGGTGGCCGCGGAAAATCAGAAAAAGCCGTTGAGTGACAGCAAGATCGCTGGTTTACTGGAGGCACAAGGCATTCAGGTGGCCCGCCGTACCGTCGCCAAATACCGCGAATCCCTCGGGATCGCGCCTTCGAGCGAACGCAAGCGGTTGATGTAACAGGCCACGCCACAGCGTTCCAGTGGCAGGCATTTCTGCCTGCCGCTTTATGCACTGGCAACGAAGGAGAAGCTGTATGCAAGTCAACATCAGTGGACACCAACTGGAAGTGACCGAACCCCTGCGCACCTACATCGGCGAAAAACTCGACCGGTTGGAGAGGCATTTCGACAAGATCACCAACGTGCAAGTCACGATGAACGTCGAGAAGCTGCTGCAGAAAATCGAAGCCACGCTGCATATCCCCGGCGGAGAAGTGGTCGCCAACGCAGAGCACACAGACATGTATGCCGCGATTGACCTGCTGACCGACAAGCTGGATCGCCAACTCAAAAAGCATAAGGAAAAGACCCAGAGCCTCCTCCAGGGCGCGACCGGTCGTTAACCCCCCCAATCCATGATCCGACTAGAAACCATCCTGACCCCCGGCCGTTCCGAAGTGAACGCGCCGGGCGGCAGTAAAAAGAAAGCCCTCGAACACATTGCCAACCTGATCCACCGCGAGGTGCCAGATCTGGGAATGCAGGACGTCTTCGAGGCGCTGGTTGCCCGTGAAAAACTCGGTTCCACCGGTTTTGGCAACGGCATCGCCATTCCCCATTGCCGCCTCAAGGGTTGTACCGCGCCAATCAGCGCACTGTTGCACCTTGAAGCCCCCATAGATTTCGACGCCATCGACGGCGCCCCGGTCGACCTGCTGTTCGTATTGCTGGTTCCGGAAGCGGCGACCGATGCGCACCTCGAGCTGCTGCGCCAGATCGCCAGCATGCTGGACCGCAAGGAAGTGCGCGAAAAACTGCGCAGCGCGCCAAGTAACGAAGCTCTGTACCAGGTGGTCCTGGACGAGCAGAACGGTCATTAAACATGCGCATGATCATCGTCAGTGGCCGCTCCGGCTCCGGTAAAAGCACGGCCCTCAACGTGCTTGAGGACAGCGGCTACTATTGCATCGACAACCTGCCCGCCGGCCTGCTGCCGGAATTGGCCGAGCGCGCCCTGATCCACACCGAGCTGGCGCAGCCGCTGGTGGCGGTGTCCATCGATGCGCGCAACCTGCCGAGCCACCTGTCGCGCTTCCCTGAGTTGCTCGAGGAAGTACGCAGCCGGCATATTCAATGCGATGTGTTGTACCTGGACGCCGATGAGGAGACGCTGCTCAAGCGTTTTTCCGAAACCCGCCGGCGTCACCCGCTGAGCAACGCCAACCGCTCCCTGGCCGAAGCCATAGAGGATGAAAGCCAGCTGTTGGGGCCGATCGCCGACCTGGCGGATCTGAAGGTCAACACCACGCACCTGAACCTGTATCAGTTGCGCGACACCATCAAGCTGCGCCTGCTGAACCAACCGGAGCCGGGCACGGCGTTCCTGGTGGAGTCGTTCGGCTTCAAGCGTGGCATGCCGGTAGACGCCGACCTGGTGTTCGATGTGCGTTGCCTGCCCAACCCTTATTGGAAACCGGAACTGCGCGAGCAGTCCGGGCTTGATCAACCGGTGATCGACTACCTGGCCGCACAGCCGGACGTCGAGGAAATGTACCAGGACATCTCCAGCTACCTGCTCAAATGGCTACCCCGCTTTGCCGCGAGCAACCGCGCCTATGTCACGATCGCCATCGGCTGTACCGGCGGTCACCACCGCTCCGTCTACCTGACCGAACGCCTGGGTCAGCTCCTGCAACAATCCCTGAAGAATGTCCAGGTTCGCCACCGCGACCTCAGCTAAAGGATTCACACCGCGATGCCTGCTCAGGAAATTGAAATCATCAACAAGCTGGGTTTGCATGCCCGAGCGTCGGCGAAATTTGTAGGTGTGGCGGGGAAGTTTCCGGATACCACGATCAGGGTCGGACGTACGCCCGAGAGTACGGTCGACGGTAAAAGCATCATGGCGATGATGATGCTCGCCGCCGGCAAGGGCACCAAGATCCACCTGAGCACCGAAGGGGAGCAGGCGCAGGAAGCGATGGATGCGCTGGTGGCGCTCATCAACAACTACTTCGACGAAGGCGAATAACCCCCTGTGGCGAGGGGATTTATCCCCGCTGGGCTGCGAAGCAGCCCCAAAAAGAGCTTAGTCGACCTGATGCTCGGCGGTGACAGATAATCAGGGCTGCTTCGCAGCCCAGCGGGGATTTATCCCCTCGCCACAGATGGCTCCTTCCCACAGATTGATCCCTGTCCCACAGATTCCCCCTGTCACGCCAACGCCGTATCCAGCACCATCATCAGACAAAACCCCACCAACAACCCCAGGCTCGCCAGTTTCTCGTGACCATTGCGGCGGGATTCGGGAATGACCTCGTGGGTCACCACCAGCAGCATCGCCCCAGCCGCCAACGCCAGGCCCAGGGGCAAGAGCATCTCGGCCAGGCTCACCAACCAGGCGCACAGCAGCGCGAACACGGGTTCGACCAGCCCTGACGCCGCGCCAATCAGAAATGCCTTGACCCGCGACATGCCCGCCGTGGCCAGCACCAACGCGATCACCAGCCCTTCGGGGACATCCTGCAAGGCGATGCCCATCGCCAGGCTGTCGGCATCCGGCATGCCGCCGCCCGCCGACACGCCCACCGCCATGCCTTCTGGAATGTTGTGGGCGATGATGGCGAACACGAACAACCAGATCCGCGGCGCAATGATCGGACGTCCTGGCGCCGCCACCAGCCTTTCGGGGCTGGCCGAGACCTTGCGGTCCACCAGGTACAGCCCGAATGCCCCCGACAGAATGCCAAAGCAGATAAGGCCGCTGGCCGCCCAAGGCGTGAATCCCAACTGCTCGGCCGCGGCAATGCCCGGCACGATCAGCGAAAACGCCGTGGCAGCGAGCATCACCCCGGCACCGAAGCCCAGCAGCGAATCGCTCACGGCCTGGGGCATGCGCCGGATGACCAGCACCGGCACCGCCCCCAGCGCCGTGCCCAAGGCACAAAGTCCGCCGCCCTGAAGGGCTCGCAACAGCCTGGGCTCCAGGTCCAGCCACGCCAGACCCTGGGCCGCCAACAACGTCATCCCGGCCAACAGCAGCAATGACCCCAAGGCATAGCGGAACATCCGTCCGCTTCCAATCGCCAGTGTTTGAGTATCCATAGTCAGCCTTGGAGGGTGTTCATGAAGGACTCGACGCCAGCGCCGCTTGATAGCGCCGGGCGACTTCAGGCCAATTGATCACGTTGTAGAAGGCGCTGATGTATTCCGGACGACGGTTCTGGTAGCGCAGGTAATAGGCGTGCTCCCAGACGTCCAGGCCAAGAATCGGCGTGTTGCCATTCATCAGCGGACTGTCCTGGTTGCCGCTGCTCTCCACCACCAAGGTCTTTTGCGGGGTCACGCTCAACCAGGCCCAGCCGCTGCCGAAACGGGTCAATGCCGCTTTGGTGAAAGCTTCCTTGAAACGTTCGATACCGCCCAGTTGCGCATCGATCGCCGCCGCCAGGGCACCCTCGGGCAGGCCGCCGCCCTGGGGCGTCATCACCTCCCAGAACAACGAATGATTGGCGTGGCCACCACCCTGGTTGATCACCGCAGCCTTCAGGCTTGACGGCAACTGCTCCACGCTGGACACCAGTTTTTCGACGGGCCATCCGGCGTATTCGGTGCCGTCCACCGCCGCGTTGAGGTTATTGATGTAGGTCTGGTGGTGCTTGGTGTAGTGGATCTCCATGGTTTGCGCATCGATGTGCGGTTCCAGGGCGTCGTAGGCGTAAGGCAATGCAGGCAAGGTAAAAGCCATGTTCAATGAACTCCATGATGAAGAGGGGCATTGCGCTGCCGGGGCGTAGCGGCATTGCAATGCAGCAGGCGCTGGGTGCGTGGGTACTCACCGTGCTCGCTGATGAAATTCAGCAGTTCGACGTAGGTCTTGTGGCTCTGGCGCTGGGCGGCGGCACGCAGGGCCGGTGCCAGGCGTTCGTCCTGCATCGCCTGCAACAACCGTTGGTGGATCGCACACAAGTATTCGGCGCTCTCCTCCGGCTGGTTCAGGCGCAAGTGCAGGTCCGCCAGGTTGTGATGGGAGACGACGCAAGCAGCGACCGCCTCGTCGGCATCCGCCCAGCGCTCGAACAACACTTGGGCCAGCGCCAGGGCTTGCAAGTAGGCTTCGCGGGCATCCACCAGCTCGCCCAGCATGAAACAGCGATTGGCCCGTTCGATCGTACGTTTCCAGTGTTCCATGGTGAGTCCTCCACACAGGTGTCGGGTTACACGCCGCCGGCGGTGAGCTTCTCCGGGTCCAGCAGGACTTCGAGTTCGCTGCGAGACAGGTCGGTGTGTTCCAGGGCGACATCAATGACCGGTCGGCCTTGCTGATAAGCCTTCTTGGCGATTTCAGCGGCCTTCTGGTAACCGATGATCGGATTCAGCGCGGTCACCAGGATCGGGTTGCGCGACAACGCTTCCTTGAGCCTGGCTTCGTTGACCTTGAACGTGGCGATGGCTTTGTCCGCGAGCAAGCGGCTGGCGGTGGACATCAGGGCGATGCTGCTCAGCAGGTTCTGGGCGATGATCGGCAACATCACGTTCAATTCGAAATTGCCCGATTGACCGGCAATGGTGATCGCCGTGTCGTTACCGATCACCTGGGCCGCGACCATCGCGGTGGCTTCAGGAATGACCGGGTTGACCTTGCCGGGCATGATCGAGGAGCCCGGCTGCAGGCCTTCGAGTTCGATCTCGCCCAGGCCGGCCAGCGGCCCGGAATTCATCCAGCGCAGGTCGTTGGCGATTTTCATCAGCGACACGGCCGTGGTCTTGAGCTGTCCGGAAACCGCCACCGCGGTGTCCTGGGAGCCGATCAGCGCGAACAGGTTCTTGCCCGGGGTGAATTGCACGTGGGTCAATTGCGTCAGTTGTTGGCTGAACAACTCGGCGAAGCGCGGATGGGCATTGACCCCAGTACCGACCGCCGTACCGCCCTGGGCCAGGGATTGCAAGCTCGGCAGCAGGTCCTGCAAGTGGCCGATATTGGCCCTGAGCTGTTGCGCCCAACCGTCGAGCACCTGGCTCAGGCGCACCGGCATGGCGTCCATCAGGTGGGTGCGGCCCGTCTTGATGAATGGGTGGACTTCTTCGGCCTTGCGCTCGAT
Organism: Pseudomonas sp. R151218B TE3479; assembly: GCF_053629195.1. NCBI lineage: Bacteria > Pseudomonadati > Pseudomonadota > Gammaproteobacteria > Pseudomonadales > Pseudomonadaceae > Pseudomonas > Pseudomonas sp. R151218B TE3479. Next base: position 2,015,556 of record NZ_JBRJHV010000001.1, on the reverse strand, counting down.
CACCTGCACCAGATGCAACAACGCCGGCAGCAGTTGCTCATGCAAGGCCAGCGCGGCACTGACATGAATGCTGGTGGGGATGATGTCGTTGCTGCTCTGGCCGCAGTTGACATGGTCGTTCGGGTTGACCGCTTCTCCCAGCAGGCCGCTGGCGAGGGTGGCGATCACTTCGTTGGCGTTCATGTTGGAGCTGGTGCCGGAGCCCGTCTGGAAGATATCCACCGGAAAATGATCCATGAAACGGCCTTCGAGCAGCCCCAGGGCGGCATCGACGATGGCCTTGCCCTGGGCCGCACTGATCTGTTCCAGCTCCACGTTGGCCCGGGCGGCCGCAGCCTTGGCCAGGATCAGGGCGCGAATGAATGGCGCTGGCATACGCTGGCCGCTGACCGGGAAGTTATCCACGGCACGCTGGGTCTGGGCGCCATAGAGCGCATCCACCGGGACGTGCAGCTCACCCATGCTGTCGCGTTCGATACGGGTATTACTCATCGGGAGATCCTTGCACCAGTTCAATAAGGGGAATCGAGGGCGCCAAGGCGCAGGTCGCCAGCGCCCAGGCATGGCTCTGCCAGCGCTTGAGGCGGCAGCGGCACAGTGATTGGCGTTCGAGGTCACGCAGAGGGCGCCAGGCCTGGTCGAGGCAGAGGCTGCGCCAATGCCAGGGCAGCGCGACATCCGAGGCGGTGTCGAGCAGCAGGCGGAAGGCGGTTTCGGAGATCATCCACGACGAGGTGGCGGTGCAACAGGCCAGGTAGCGGCCCTCGGCCAGGTAGTGCTCGATCAGCCGCGGCTCGTCCGGATTCATCGCGCAACGAATCTGGCGGCTCATCCAGCGCCAGCTTTCAAGGTAGGGTTGTTCGTGCAGGGCAGAACTCATGACCGGGGCTCACACTCGGCGAATGAGATTCATTATTAGATGATAATAAGAAGCAACACAACTGTAAGTCGGTACAAAATTCATCGTGGCGAGGGAGCTTGCCCCCGCTGGTCTGCGAAGCAGACCCTGTCTATCAGGGCCTTCATGCTTTCGCTGCTGTTGAGATTTTTGCGGCTGCTGCGCAGCCGAGCGGGAGCAAGCTCCCTCGCCACAGAGGTCTGCGAACATAAAAAAAGGCGCGTCATCCGCTTGAATGACACGCCTTTTTTCCGCGGTTGAGGGTCAGCTACCCGCCACCGTCATCCGCTCGATCAGCACCGAGCCGGTGCGAATGTTGCTGCGCAGTTCCAGGTCATTCCCCACGGCCACGATCTGCTTGAACATATCGCGCATGTTCCCGGCGATAGTGACTTCCTGGACCGGGAACTGGATCTCGCCGTTCTCGACCCAGAACCCAGCCGCCCCACGGGAATAGTCACCGGTGACCATATTCAGGCCGTGGCCCATCAGCTCCGTCACCAGCAGGCCCCGCCCCATGCGCCGCAGCAAGGCGGCTTGGTCTTCTTCGCCATGGGTCACGAACAGGTTATGCACGCCACCGGCATTGGCGGTACTCGGCATGCCGAGTTTGCGCCCCGAATAGGTGCCGAGGATATAGGACACCAGCTCGCCCTTTTCCACGAATGGCTTGGCGTAGGTGGCCAGGCCATCGCCATCGAACGCCGAGCTGCCCATGGCCTGCATCAGGTGCGGACGCTCGTCGATGGTCATCCATTCCGGGAACAGTTTCTGGCCCAGCGCGCCTTCGAGGAACGACGACTTGCGGTACAGGTTGCCGCCGGACACCGCAGACAGGAAGCTGCCGAACAGGCCACCAGCCAGCTCGGCAGAAAACAGCACCGGCACCTCGCAGGTCGGCACCGCCCGTGCACCCAGGCGGCTGGCCGCCCGTTGCGCGGCTTTCTGTCCGATGCTCACCGGGTCCGCCAGCAAGGTGCCCTGGCGGTTGACGTCGTACCAGTAATCACGCTGCATCTGGCCGTTGGCTTCGGCGATCATGACGCAACTGAGGCTGTGGCGGGTCGATGCATAACCGCCGATGAAACCGTGGCTGTTGCCGTAGACGCGACAGCCCTGGTGGGTATTGAGCGTCGTACCGTCGGCATTCTTGATTCGCGAGTCGGCATCGAACGCCGCCGCTTCGCAACGCAGTGCCTGTTCGATGGCCTGTTCAGGGGTGATGTCCCAGGCGTGAAACAGGTCGAAGTCTCGCAACTCCTTGCACATCAGCGCGGCATCGGCCAGGCCCGAGGCTTCGTCTTCGGAGGTGTGCTGGGCAATCGCCAGTGCCGCGGCGACGGTTTCACGAATAGCGTCCGGGCCGCTGGCCGACGTGCTGGCCGAGCCTTTGCGCTGGCCCACGTACAAGGTGATGCCAAAGCCCTGGTCGCGATTGAACTCGACGGTTTCCACCTCGCGCTGGCGTACCGACGTCGACAGGCCCTGCTCCAGGGACACCGCCACCTCGCACGCACTGGCGCCTTGTCGCTTGGCCTCGGCGAGGATCTGCTCGACTTGTTCCTGCAGTGCCGGCAATGCCTGCGGGCCGACGCTTTGAACTGCACTCATGGTGTTCTCCACTCAAATTCTGTTTTCGGTGATGGCCATCGAGCGACCGGGCCGGACAAGCGGCCCCCGACTGGTTATCATGGCGGCGTTTCTTTGCGGACTGCCACCATGGTTGATTCTTACGACGACTCCCTCTACGAGGGTGAAAAAAGCAAATCCCAGGTCAAACGCGAGCTGCATGCTCTGGTTGACCTCGGCGAGCGCCTGACAACACTCAAGCCTGACTTGCTGGCCAAACTGCCTTTGACCGACGCCTTGCGTCGGGCCCTGGCCGATGCGCCCAAGCACACCGCGCATATCGCGCGTAAACGGCACCTGCAATTCATCGGCAAACTGATGCGCGATCAGGACACTGACGCCATCCTGGTGCTGCTCGATCAACTCGATGCCTCCACCCGGCAGTACAACGAACGCTTCCACAACCTGGAGCGCTGGCGCGATCGCTTGATCGCAGGCGACGACGGCGTGCTGGAAAAATTCGTCATCGACTACCCGGAGGCCGATCGCCAGCAATTGCGCTCCCTGATCCGTCAGGCCCAGCACGAACTGGCGCAGAACAAGCCACCGGCCTCGAGCCGTAAAATCTTCAAGTACATCCGTGAGCTGGACGAGACTCAACGCGGCTTGCGCTGATCACCCACTGGCTCACCAATCCCTCGCTGGGTAGCAATTACTGTGGCGAGGGAGCTTGCTCCCGCTGGGCTACGCAGTAGCCCCAATGCGGTCGCTGCGCAACCGAGCGGAAGCAAGCTCCCTCGCCATAATGATTCATGCAAGCCCCTACAGATGTTCATGCGCCCGTGCCACCCACGGTAATCGCATCGATCTTCAGGGTCGGCTGACCCACGCCAACCGGCACCGATTGTCCGTCCTTGCCGCACGTGCCCACCCCGCTGTCCAGCGCCAGGTCGTTGCCGACCATCGACACCTTGCTCATCGCCTCCGGCCCGTTGCCGATCAGCGTCGCGCCCTTGACCGGTGCGGTGATCTTGCCGTCCTCGATCAGGTAGGCCTCGCTGGTGGAGAACACGAACTTGCCGCTGGTGATGTCCACCTGACCGCCGCCGAGGTTGGCGCAATAGATGCCTTTTTTCACCGAGGCGATGATTTCCGCCGGGTCGCTTTGGCCACCCAGCATGTAGGTGTTGGTCATGCGTGGCATCGGCAGGTGCGCATAGGACTCACGACGGCCGTTGCCGGTGCGGGCCACGCCCATCAACCGGGCGTTGAGCTTGTCCTGCATGTAGCCCTTGAGCACCCCGTTTTCGATCAACGTGGTGCATTCGGTTGGCGTGCCTTCATCGTCGACGCTGAGGGAGCCACGACGTCCGGCCAGGGTGCCGTCATCGACAATGGTGCAGAGTTTCGAAGCGACCATTTCCCCCATGCGCCCGCTGTAGGCCGAACTGCCCTTGCGGTTGAAGTCGCCTTCCAGGCCATGGCCTACCGCTTCGTGCAGCAGCACACCGGACCAGCCGGAGCCGAGCACCACCGGCAACGTGCCGGCCGGGGCCGGGATGGCTTCCAGGTTGACCAGGGCCTGGCGCAACGCTTCGCGGGCGTAGCCCATGGCCCGGTCTTCACTGAGGAAATAACGGTAATCGGTGCGCCCGCCGCCGCCATGGCCGCCGCGCTCACGGCGACCGTTCTGTTCGACGATCACACTGACGTTGAAGCGCACCAGCGGCCGTACGTCCGCCGCCAGGCCGCCGTCGGTGGAAGCCACCAGGATCCGCTCCCAGACCCCGGCCATGCTGACCGACACCTGCTGGATGCGCGGGTCGAGGGCGCGGGTGGCGACGTCAATGCGCTTGAGCAATTCGACTTTCTCGGCGCGGCTCATGACTTCCAGCGGGTTGTCCGGGGCATAGAGTCGCGCCACGTCCTGGCTGCTGAACGCCTGGACCGTGCCATTCTGCCCGGCGCGGGAGATCGAACGGGCCGCACGGGCCGCAGCGCCAAGGGCTTCGAGGGTGATCGCGTTGCTGTAGGCAAAACCGGTCTTTTCCCCGGACTGGGCACGCACGCCCACACCCTGGTCGAGGTTGAAACTGCCTTCCTTGACGATGCCGTCTTCCAGCGACCAGGACTCGGAAATCTGGCCTTGGAAATACAGGTCGGCGGCATCGATGCCCGGGCCGGCCAGGTCGCCCAGCACGCCTTGCAGGCTTTCAAGCGTCACGCCGCCAGGGGCTAAAAGGTGTTCACTGACTGAGGATAACAACCCGCTCATATGTTTTACGCCTTGAATTCGTCGTCTTGGACAGGCCGCTGTCGAGCGCCCTGCGAGAAAAAGCGCCGATGGCTGGCCACCGGCATGCGCGCCCGGATGGACGCTTGTTCGCTGCTGTCGCGCTCGGCCACCAGCACGGCCTCGCCTTGATCCTGTTGTGCCAGCACGCGGCCCCACGGGTCGACAATCGCGGCATGGCCAAAGGTTTCCCGAGGCCCCGGATGCACGCCACCCTGGGCGGCCGCCAGCACGTAGCACTGGGTCTCGATGGCCCGGGCGCGGATCAGCACGTCCCAATGGGCCGCGCCGGTCACCGCGGTAAACGCCGACGGTGCCGTGATCAGTTCGGCCCCGGCCGCCCTCAGCTCGCTGTAGAGCTCCGGGAACCGCAAGTCATAACAAACCGTCAGGCCCACCCGGCCGACGGGGGTATCGGCAACCACCACGTTGGCACCATAAGCGTAGTCATCCGACTCGCGATAGCGCCCGCGATTGTCCGCCACATCCACATCGAACAGATGCAGCTTGTCGTAGCGCGCCACAATCTGGCCCTGGTCGTCGACCAGCAACGAACAGGCATGGGACCTGGCCTCGGGCTGGTCCACCGGCGGCAACGGCAGCGTGCCGGCCACAATCCATAACTTGAGGTCACGGGCGACCTGTTTCAACCACGGCAGGATCGGTCCCTGACCAAAGGCTTCGGCACGGCCGATATCGGCAATGTCCCGTCGCCCCATCGCCGCGAAATTCTCCGGCAGCACCGCCAGCCTCGCGCCGCCGGCGGCAGCCTGCTCCAGCAGCACCCGGGCACGGGCCAGGTTGGCGAGCACATCACTTTGGCTGACCATTTGAATCACGGCGACTGGCATGGTGCCTCCCTCATTTTTTGCATCATTCCCTGTGGGAGCGAGCTTGCTCGCGATAGCGCAAGATCAGCAAAGGAAATATGACTGGTACACCGCTATCGCGAGCAAGCTCGCTCCCACGGGGGTTATCCATCGTCTGTCAGAACGGTTTGTCGAAAGTGATCTTCGGCTCTTTCCACGGCCCCTTGACGTCGTATCTTACGCTGGCAAAACGCGCCACGCGGTCGCCGATCAGTTTGTCGATCAGAAACAGCGCCCCGCCCACCGCCGGTGCACCGACGATCAGTGCGGCGATCGGCAGGTTGTTGGTCACCGGCAACGTCACCAGCAGCTTGGCGTCGACGCGGTCGGCCACCATGTCCAGCGTACCGTTGAGTTCCAGGTTGCTCGACGGCCCGGTCAGGGTAATGGGCTCGCGGGTCACGTACACCCCGTCGCTCGCCACCAGCAGCCCCTTGACCCGGTCGTAGCTCAAGCCCTTGCCGAACAGGTCGGAGAAGTCCAGGCGCAAGCGTCGGCCGATGGAGTTGAAGTTCAGCAGGCCAAATACCCGCAACGCCTGGGCGCTGCCTTCGACTTCGACGAACTGGCCCTTGGTCAACGACGCGTCGAGGCTGCCGGAAAAGCGTTTGGTGGCGACCCACGCCGGCGAACCGGGCCAGCGACCATCGACATCCAGGCGGAATGCCTGGCTGGTCACGCTCGGCGCAAACCCCCAGCCCTTGAGCACATCGCCCAGGTTCTTGCCGCCGATCCGTCCCTTGTACCAGCTGCTGGTGGCGCCCGGCGTACCTTCCCAGCCGCCGCTGCCGTTCAACACCATGCCCTTGAGGCCCATATCCAGGTTGTTCAGCGCGATGCCTTTGGCGGTCGGTCGCACTTGCAACGACCACGCGCCGATGAGGTCAGGGCCCTGGAACAATTGGTCGATGGCGATATCCATCGCCGGGATCTTGCCGGGGTCGACCGACACCAACGGGTCCGGCGCGTTTTCATCTGCCTGGACCGTCGGGTCCGTAGCCGGCAGGCGAACGTAGTCAAGCTTGATGCCAATCGGTGCGGCCTTGGCGTCCGGCAGGTTGACATTGCCCTTGGCCTGCTGGCTGCCAAGCCGCAAGGCCCAGGCGTCCGGCTTGCGATCCAGTTGCACCGACGCCTGGTCCAGGGTGGTGCCCATGGCCGTGAGCTTGCCGACGGTCAGATCGACGCTGCTGAGCAGTTGCTTGGCACTGCCGCCCGGATCCTGGCCGGCATACTTGTTCACCAGGTCCTGCCAGGGACTTACGTCCAGCTCCGACAACGTGCCCCGCAGTCGCAGCCCCTTGGCCCCAGGCAGCACCGCATCGCCGGCGCCCAGCAGCAATTCGCCACGACCGTCGGCGACCTTCCCGCTCGGCGCGGCGTAGGTAAAGCTGGCCAGGTCACCATAATCGATCCAATACCGCCGTTCCGGCCCCTGCAGGGTCATGCGAAACACCGTGTCACGTCCGACGTCGGCGGCCATGCCGAAGGGGGCCGGCAGGTCGACGGCCACGCCCTTGAGGCTGGAGCTGACCGACAACTGGCTGTCGGCGCCGTCGAGGATCACTTGCAATTGGTAGGGCACGACACCCGATACCGGCAACGGTTGGGTGACGTTCAGCCAACTGGTGAGCTTCTTGACCTCCACCTGCCCGGATGCAGCGACCCGCGTGTTGAGCGCACCGGCACGGCCCTCGGCGAAAATCTGCGCGGTCACGGGCCGGTCGAATGCCCGGGCGCTGATGCCCTTGCCACTCAGGCCCTTGTCGCTGTCGAAGCGGAAATCGCCTTTGAGCTGGGTCAGTTCCAGCGCCGGCTCGCTGAGTTTGAGACGAGCCTGGTCGGTGGCGAAGTCCACCAGGATCTTCGGTTGCTCGCCTTTGACCAGCGGGATATCCAGCTTCACGCTGCCTTTCAGGTCGCCCTCGCCTTCCCAGCCGGCGAACGTCTCGGCGGTCCCGATCGGTGCGGTCTGGAGGATTTTCAAACCGTCGCCCAGCCCACCGGTGAACCCGCCGTCCAGCAGCAGATGAGAGCTCTGGCCGGTCGGTACATGGGGAATGTTCACCGAAACATCCTTGACCTGGGTATCGAGCAACTGCCCCTGGCTGGCATAGATGCGCACGCCGCTGTCTTCGACGAAGACATCGCCGCTGACCTTGCTGACCGAAGGCCAGCCCGGCTGGAACGCCAGTTCGGCGTCATGCACCTTGAAAAACAGGCTGATGCTGCGCGCCGCGTCCCCGGCACCGTGATTGAGCGAGCCTTGATACTGGAAAAAGCCTTCGTCCACCGCGCCCTTGACGATGGCCGTGCGCAGCCACTCATCCAGCGCCGGACTGAGGACCGCCGGCAGGTACTTGGCGGTGTAGCGCCCATCACCGTCCACCAGGCCGACCCGCAGGTCCATATAGTCTTCCTGGCTGTGGTCCAAATGCAGGCGAATCAGGAAGTCGCCGGCAATCCGGCCCTCCTCGCCCAGCACCTTCAGGTACGGCGCGATCAGGGTGAAGCTTTGCTTGTCGAGCTTCCAGGTCAGCCGGGCATTGGCCTGCAGGTACTGCCAGGGCTTGGCGAAGATCGGGTCCAGGTGCAGGGAAAAATCCTTGCTGTCCATGCGCAGCTCGCCGCCGCCCAGGTCGCCGCTCAGGCTCCCGGAGACGTTGCGCGCCGCCGGAGCGCCGCGATAGGCATCAAAGCCGACGGTGTCCAGGTTGGTGGCGAAGCTGACTTTCTGGTCACCGGAGTTCTGCGGCCGGTAGTCCAGCAGCACGTTGCGCAGGCCACCGGTCACCTTGAGCCGGTCAATCGTCGTGGCCAGGCCTTCAGGCAACGGTGCCAGGGCATTGAGCAAAGGCGTAAGTGGGGTCAGGTCGAGGCGGTCGGCCTGCAGGTGCCAACGCTCCTCGGCCTGCTCGGTGGCGGCGGTTTGTTGCAGTTGCAGGCGCGATTCCCAGCGAGTCTCGCCCAGGTTCATCGCCAGGGAATCGAAGGTCGCGGTGAACCCTTGGCTACCGCGCTGGAAATAAGCGTTGAGGGCCAAGTTGTGAATCTGTACCGGCTTGCGTTCGCCGTAGGCACCCTGGAGTTGCGGCGCGTTCAGGCGCATGGCTGCGCTTTGCACCGTGCCCTCGCCCCAACTGAGCCAGAACTCACCGCCGGCCTGGATCCGGGAGAAATTCCATTGCTGGGTCAGGCGTTTCGGCAGCCATTTGGACCAGTCGCTTTGCGGCAGGCTCAAGTAGGCGTCGGCCTGGCCGTTCCTCCAGTCGCTGGCACGCAGGCGAGTGCGCAGGTTGATCGCCACCGGCTGCCCGTCAGGCAGGGTCAGGCGTGCATCCAGGCGCTGGCGAGTGGCGCCGGTACGCAGGCTCAAGCCAACGTAGGTCAGGGTCAGCGGTGGTTGCTCGACGGGTTGCAAGGTCACCTGGCTATCGAGCACCGAGAGCTTGGAGACCACTTGCATGCGTTCGAGCAGTTGCTGCGGATCGAGGGGCTGTTCGTCCTTCACCGGCAGGCCTTCCAAAGCCCACTTGCCGTCGGCGCCTTCCTTGAGGCTGATCTTCAGGCCACTGACTTGCAGGTGGGCGATGCGCACCTGACGCGCCAGCAGGCTGCCCCACAGGTCAGGCACGGCCCGCACCTGGTCCAGATGCAAGGCGTTGGGGCCCTCGCCGACCACCACGTCGCGCGCCGCCAGGATCGGCGCCAACGCGTCCCAACTGCCGTCGAGGCTGCCGATGTGCACCGGCATGCCCAAGGCGGCACCCGCGCGGGTCTCGACCTCGGCGCGGTATTCGGCCACCAGCGGGACCAGCTCGCGACCGAGGCTGACGTACAACGCCAGCAACACCAGCAACAGGGCGCAAAGCCCCAGCCCCCAACGGGTCAGCGTCGCGATCAAGCGTGTCAGACGCTCCATGTCAGTGAGCTCCCCTGGCAAAGGCAATCAAATCCGCGGGACCGCCGCTTCCCAAGCTCTTCAGAGCAACACCACGTCGTATTGTTCCTGGGAATACATGGTTTCGACCTGGAAACGAATCGTGCGTCCGATAAACGCTTCCAATTCCGCGACATTGCCTGACTCCTCGTCGAGCAGGCGATCCACCACTTTCTGGTTCGCCAACACTCTATAGCCGGTCGCCTGGTAGGCGCGCGCCTCCCGGAGGATTTCCCGGAAGATTTCGTAACACACGGTTTCCGGGGTCTTGAGCTTGCCGCGCCCCTGGCAACTACTGCACGGCTCGCACAGCACCTGCTCGAGGCTTTCGCGGGTGCGCTTGCGGGTCATCTGCACCAGGCCCAGTTCGGTGATCCCGATGATGTTGGTCTTGGCGTGATCGCGTTCGAGTTGTTTTTCCAGGGTCCGCAGCACCTGGCGCTGGTGCTCTTCATCTTCCATGTCGATGAAGTCGATGATGATGATCCCGCCCAGGTTGCGCAGGCGCAGCTGGCGGGCAATCGCCGTGGCAGCTTCCAGGTTGGTCTTGAAGATGGTTTCTTCCAGGTTGCGATGGCCGACGAACGCCCCGGTGTTGACGTCGATGGTGCTCATGGCTTCGGCCGGATCGACCACCAGGTAACCGCCGGACTTGAGCGGCACCTTGCGCTCCAGGGCTTTCTGGATTTCGTCCTCGACCCCGTACAGGTCGAAAATCGGCCGCTCGCCAGGGTAATGTTCCAGGCGATCGGCGATTTCCGGCATCAGTTCGGCGACGAACTGCGTGGTTTTCTGGAAGGTCTCCCGGGAGTCGATGCGGATTTTCTCGATCTTGGGGCTGACCAGGTCGCGCAAGGTCCGCAATGCCAGACCCAGGTCTTCGTAGATCACGCTGGGGGTGGCGATGGTCTTGATCTGCGCGGCGATCTGGTCCCAAAGCCTTCGCAGGTAGCGGATGTCCATGAGAATCTCATCGGCCCCGGCCCCTTCGGCGGCGGTGCGCAGAATGAACCCGCCGGCTTCCTTGATGCCTTCTTTTTCCACGCAGTCGCTGACCACCTGCTTGAGGCGCTCGCGCTCGGCTTCGTCTTCGATCTTCAGGGAAATGCCGACGTGGGCGGTGCGCGGCATGTACACCAGGTAGCGCGACGGAATCGACAGTTGCGTGGTCAGGCGGGCGCCCTTGGAGCCGATGGGGTCTTTGGTGACCTGCACCACCAGGCTCTGGCCTTCATGCACCAGCGCGCTGATGCTCTCCACGGCTGGCCCTTCGCGCATGGAAATTTCCGACGCATGGATGAACGCCGCGCGGTCCAGGCCGATGTCGACGAAGGCCGCCTGCATGCCCGGCAGCACTCGCACCACCTTGCCCTTGTAGATATTGCCAACGATGCCACGCTTTTGCGTGCGCTCGACGTGGACCTCTTGCAGCACACCGTTTTCAACCACCGCCACGCGCGATTCCATCGGCGTGATGTTGATCAGGATCTCTTCACTCATGGCAGGGTCTCGTTCAGGCATGTTCACGATAATGGCCGCATCAAGTCAGACGGCGCTCAGCGCGCGCTCAAGGTTTGCCAACAGGGTATGCCGAAATGGCCCAGCAGTTCTGCGGTTTCGCACAGGGGCAGGCCGACCACGGCTGAATAACTGCCTTCGAGGCCGGCGACGAACACCGCGCCCAGCCCTTGAATACCATAGCTGCCGGCCTTGTCCCGGGGTTCGCCGCTGGCCCAATAGGCCGTCGCTTCCTGTTCGGTGATGGGGCGAAAACGCACTTGGCTGCGCACCACCCGGGATTCGCAGCGCGAGCCGTCCAGCACGGCAATGGCGGTCAGCACTTCATGGTCGCGACCGGACAGGCTCAGCAGCATGGACAAGGCGTCAGCCTGATCCACTGGCTTGCCGAGAATCCGCCCCTCCAGCACCACAGCGGTGTCCGCACCGAGCACGCAGCCATCCACACCGGTGTCCAGGGCCCGTCGCCCCGCCTCGGCCTTGCCGCGCGCCAGGCGCTCGACATAAGCCGAGGGGGTTTCGTGATCCAGGGGTGTTTCATCGATGTCCGCACCGATGGCGGTAAAGGGTACGCCGATCTGCGTGAGCAGCTCACGCCGACGCGGCGAGCCTGAGGCGAGGTAAAGCGGTTTCATCAAGACATCTCCCTATCAAGGCCAATGCCTGACCGAATCAGTTGATTTTGAAACGCAGGCGCAGGCCACGCAAACCGAAGCTGACCCATGGCCAGAGCAAGGCGCTGACCAGGGCTGGCAAGACCAGCGCCAGGGTTGGCTGGCGATTGCCGGTCAGCGCGCTGAGCCACAGCTGCACCAGTTGCGCCAGGCCGAAGATCACCAGAATCACCAGGCACTGCTGCCACATGGGGAACATCCGCAGGCGTTGTTGCAGCGACAGCACCAGGAAGGTGATCAACGTCAGGATCAACGCGTTCTGCCCCAGCAGCGTGCCGTAAAGCACGTCCTCGGCCAGGCCCAGGCACCAGGCGGTGACCATGCCGACCTTGTGGGGCAAGGCCAGCGCCCAGAAGGCCAGCAACAGGGCCAGCCACAGGGGGCGCAGGATTTCCATGAACTGCGGCAGCGGCGAAACGCTGAGCAACAGGCCGATGGCGAAGGTCAGCCAGACCATCCAGCCGTTACCGGATTGGGTACTGCTCATTCTTCTCGTGCTCCCCTGGTGGCTGGCGCGGAGGCCGGCGTGGAGGCTGGCGGTTTGGCGGCAGGCCGGGCCGGCTGAGCAGGCTGCGCGGCGGGCGCGTGGGTGGCCGACCGGGTCGGTTTCGCAGCAGGCGCGGCCGGTGCGGCCGTTGGCGTTGTTGCCGGAGCCGCCGGAGTCGCCGGAGTTGCCGGAGCCGGTGTAGCCACTTGCGGTTTGGGCACGATTGCAGGAACTGCCGCCGGGGCAGCCGACTCGCCGCCCTGTCGGTCCTGGGCTTCCTGGGCAGCCGCGGCTTCGTTGGCGCGCTCCTCGGGTGTCCGGGTGTCGCTGAATACCAGCAGCAGGTAGCGGCTGCGATTCAGCGCCGCCGTCGGCACCGCGCGCACAATGGCGAACGGCTGGCCGGAATCATGGATGACTTCCTTGACCGTCGCCACCGGATACCCGGCCGGGAAACGCTGGCCGAGGCCGGAGCTGACCAGCAGGTCGCCTTCCTTGATATCGGCGGTATCGGCCACGTGCCGCAGCTCCAGGCGCTCCGGGTTGCCGGTGCCACTGGCGATCGCCCGCAGGCCGTTGCGGTTGACCTGCACCGGAATGCTGTGGGTGGTATCGGTCAGCAACAGCACGCGAGACGTATAGGGCATCAACTCCACCACCTGACCCATCAGGCCCCGGGCATCGAGCACCGGTTGGCCGAGGACCACACCGTCGCGCTCGCCCTTGTTGATCAGGATGCGGTGGGTGAAGGGGTTGGGGTCCATGCCGATCAACTCGGCCACTTCGACCTTCTCGTTGACCAGCGCGGAGGAGTTGAGCAACTCGCGCAGCCGCACGTTCTGCTCGGTGAGGGCCGCCAGCTTCTGCATGCGCCCCTGCAACAGCAGGTTTTCGGTCTTGAGTTTTTCGTTTTCGGCGACCAGTTCGGTCCGGCTGCCAAATTGGCTGGCGACACCTTGCCACAAGCGCTGCGGCAGATCGGTGATCCAATAGGACTCCATCAACACCAGCGACATCTGGCTGCGTACAGGCTTGAGCAGCGTGAAGCGGGCATCGACCACCATCAGCGCGACCGATAGCACGGTCAGCACCAGCAGGCGCACGCCCAATGAGGGGCCTTTGGCGAAAAGCGGTTTAATAGGCCGCTCCTCCCAGGCAAATGTTTTCTTTATTCATACGGCATCAAACCGGCCTGGATACGAATGACAGAAGATAAACGCCAACGGGCAGCACTGCAAAGTGCTGCCCGAGAGCGAACAACATAGACCACTGCGCCAGACTTATTCGCTGGAGAGCAGGTCCATGGTGTGCTTGTCCATCATTTCCAATGCACGGCCACCGCCGCGGGCAACGCAGGTCAACGGGTCTTCGGCAACGATCACCGGCAGGCCGGTTTCCTGGGCCAACAACTTGTCGAGGTCACGCAACAGCGCGCCACCACCGGTCAGCACCAGGCCACGCTCGGCGATGTCCGACGCCAGCTCCGGCGGCGACTGTTCCAGGGCGCTCTTGACGGCCTGGACGATGGTCGCCAGCGACTCTTGCAGCGCTTCGAGCACTTCGTTGGAATTGAGGGTAAAGGCCCGTGGAACGCCTTCAGCCAGGTTGCGACCGCGCACGTCGACTTCTCGCACTTCACCGCCCGGGTAGGCCGTACCGATTTCCTGCTTGATACGCTCGGCGGTGGATTCGCCGATCAGGCTACCGTAGTTGCGACGCACATAAGTGATGATCGCTTCGTCGAAACGGTCGCCGCCCACACGTACGGATTCGGCGTAGACCACACCGTTGAGGGAGATCAGCGCGATTTCGGTGGTACCGCCACCGATGTCGACGACCATCGAGCCGCGGGCTTCTTCCACCGGCAGGCCGGCACCGATGGCAGCGGCCATGGGTTCTTCGATCAGGAACACTTCACGGGCACCGGCACCGAGGGCCGACTCACGGATAGCGCGACGCTCTACCTGGGTGGACTTGCACGGAACGCAGATCAGCACACGAGGGCTGGGCTGCAGAAAGCTGTTTTCGTGAACCTTGTTGATGAAGTACTGCAGCATCTTTTCGCAGACGCTGAAGTCGGCGATCACGCCGTCCTTCATTGGGCGAATGGCCGCGATGTTGCCCGGTGTACGGCCCAGCATGCGCTTGGCTTCCGTACCGACAGCCACGACACTCTTCTGGTTACCGTGGGTGCGGATGGCCACGACCGAGGGTTCATTCAGGACGATACCGCGCTCGCGCACGTAAATAAGGGTGTTGGCAGTGCCCAGGTCGATGGAAAGATCGCTGGAAAACATGCCACGCAGTTTCTTGAACATGGGAAAGGGACCCTAGGCAACGCGTGGGTAAAAAAGTGCGGCAAACTCTAACAACGACAGGGATTTTGGGCAAGGCGCCAATATGTTAAATTGGCCGCTTTTCTGTGCACCAAACCCCACAATCGCGGCCGTAAGACCGTAGAAATGCGGTAGTGTTCCGACAATCTAACACACGGACAGACTGCGTCCGTTTTGTTTTCCACTGGAGAATCCCATGGCGCTTGAACGCTCCGACGTGGAAAAAATCGCTCATCTGGCCTGTCTGGGCCTCAATGAAGCCGATCTTCCACACATTACTTCTGCCCTGAACAGCATTCTGGGGCTGGTCGACGAGATGCAGGCGGTCGACACCGACGGTATCGAACCGCTGGCCCACCCACTGGAAGCCAGCCAGCGCCTGCGCGCCGACGTCGTGACCGAGTCCAATCACCGCGAGGCCTACCAGTCCATCGCACCAGCGGTCGAAAACGGCCTGTACCTGGTTCCGAAAGTCATCGACTAAAGGGAAAGAGCCTCTCATGCATCACATGACCCTGGCCGAGATCGCCCGCGGACTCGCCGATAAAAAGTTTTCCTCCGAAGAGCTGACCCAGGTCCTGCTGGCGCGCATCGCCCAGCTCGACCCGCAGCTCAACAGCTTCATCAGCCTCACCCAGGAACTGGCCCTGAGCCAGGCCAAGGCCGCCGACGCCCGCCGCGCCAACGGTGAAACCGGCGCCCTGCTCGGTGCGCCGATTGCCCACAAGGACTTGTTCTGCACCCAGGGCATCCGCACCAGTTGCGGCTCGAAGATGCTCGACAACTTCAAGGCCCCGTACGATGCCACCGTGGTCGCCAAGCTGGCCGCCGCCGGCACCGTGACCCTGGGCAAGACCAACATGGACGAATTCGCCATGGGCTCGGCCAACGAGTCGAGCTACTACGGCGCGGTGAAGAACCCGTGGCACCTGGAACACGTACCCGGCGGCTCGTCCGGCGGTTCCGCCGCCGCCGTGGCCGCGCGCCTGTTGCCGGCCGCCACCGCCACCGACACCGGCGGCTCGATCCGCCAGCCAGCGGCGTTCACCAACCTCACCGGCCTCAAGCCGACCTACGGTCGCGTCTCGCGCTGGGGCATGATCGCCTACGCCTCCAGCCTCGACCAGGGCGGCCCGCTCGCGCGCACCGCCGAAGACTGCGCGATCCTGCTGCAAGGCATGGCCGGCTTCGACCCGAACGACTCCACCAGCATCGATGAGCCCGTGCCGGACTACAGCGCCAGCCTCAACGGCTCGCTGCAAGGACTGCGCATCGGCGTGCCGAAGGAATACTTCAGCGCCGGCCTCGACCCGCGCATCGCCGAGCTGGTCCACAACAGTGTCAAAGAGCTGGAGAAGCTCGGCGCGGTCATCAAGGAAATCAGCCTGCCGAACATGCAGCACGCGATTCCGGCGTACTACGTGATCGCCCCGGCGGAAGCGTCCTCGAACCTGTCGCGCTTCGACGGTGTGCGCTTCGGCTATCGCTGCGAGAACCCGGAAAACCTGATCGACCTGTACAAGCGCTCCCGTGGCGAAGGCTTCGGTGCCGAAGTGCAGCGCCGGATCATGGTCGGCGCCTATGCGCTGTCCGCCGGCTACTACGATGCCTACTACCTCAAGGCGCAGAAAATCCGCCGCCTGGTGAAGAACGATTTCATGGCCGCCTTCAACGAGGTCGACATCATCCTCGGCCCGACCACGCCGAACCCGGCCTGGAAGCTCGGCGCCAAGAACAGCGACCCGGTCGCCGAGTACCTGGAAGACGTCTACACCATCACCGCCAACCTCGCCGGCTTGCCGGGCCTGTCCATGCCGGCCGGCTTCGTCGATGGCCTGCCGGTGGGCGTGCAACTGCTCGCGCCGTATTTCCAGGAAGGCCGCCTGCTCAACGTGGCTCACCAGTATCAGTTGAACACTGACTGGCACACCCGCACCCCAACCGGCTTCTGAGGAGAAACACATGCAATGGGAAGTCGTGATCGGGCTGGAGATTCATACCCAGCTCACCACCCGGTCGAAAATCTTTTCCGGTAGCTCCACCACATTCGGCTCCGAGCCCAACACCCAGGCCAGCCTGGTCGACCTGGGCATGCCCGGCGTGCTGCCAGTGCTCAACGCCGAAGCCGTGCGCATGGCAGTGATGTTCGGCCTGGCGATTGACGCCGAGATCGGCCAGCACAACGTGTTCGCCCGCAAGAACTACTTCTACCCGGACCTGCCCAAGGGCTACCAGATCAGCCAGATGGAACTGCCGATCGTCGGCAAGGGCCACCTGGACATCGCCCTGGAAGACGGCACGGTCAAGCGTGTCGGCATCACCCGGGCGCACCTGGAAGAGGACGCCGGCAAGAGCCTGCACGAAGAATTCAACGGCGCCACCGGCATCGACCTGAACCGTGCCGGCACGCCGCTGCTGGAGATCGTCTCCGAGCCAGACATGCGCAGCGCCAAGGAAGCCGTGGCCTACGTCAAGGCGATCCACGCACTGGTGCGCTACCTGGGCATCTGCGACGGCAACATGGCCGAAGGCTCGCTGCGCTGCGACTGCAACGTGTCGATCCGGCCCAAGGGCCAGGTCGAGTTCGGCACCCGCTGCGAAATCAAGAACGTCAACTCGTTCCGCTTCATCGAGAAGGCGATCAACAGCGAGATCCAGCGCCAGATCGAACTGATCGAGGACGGCGGCAAGGTTATCCAGCAAACCCGCCTGTATGACCCGAACAAGGACGAGACCCGTCCGATGCGCAGCAAGGAAGAAGCCAACGACTACCGTTACTTCCCCGACCCGGACCTGCTGCCGGTGGTCATCGAGGACTCGTTCCTCAATGACGTGCGCGCCACCCTGCCGGAGCTGCCGCCGCAGAAACGTGAGCGCTTCCAGGCGCAGTTCGGCCTGTCGAGCTATGACGCCAACGTCCTGGCCACCAGCCGTGAACAGGCCGATTACTTCGAAAAAGTCGTGAGCATCGGCGGCGACGCCAAGCTGGCGGCCAACTGGGTGATGGTCGAGTTGGGCAGCCTGTTGAACAAGCAAGGCCTGGAAATCGATGAGTCGCCGGTCTCGGCCGAGCAACTGGGCGGCATGCTGGTGCGGATCAAGGACAACACCATTTCCGGCAAGATCGCCAAGATGGTGTTCGAAGCCATGGCCAATGGTGAGGGCAGCGCCGACGAGATCATCGAGAAGCGCGGCTTGAAGCAGGTCACCGACACCGGCGCCATTTCCGCCGTGCTCGATGAAATGCTCGCGGCCAACGCCGAGCAGGTCGAACAATACCGTGCGGCAGACGAAGCCAAGCGCGGCAAGATGTTCGGCTTCTTCGTCGGCCAGGCCATGAAAGCCTCCAAGGGCAAGGCCAACCCGCAGCAGGTCAACGAATTGCTCAAAAGCAAGCTCGAGGGCTGATGGACATGGAGCCAGCCTTGCTGTCTGGCTCAATTCCCTGTGGGAGCGGGCTTACTCCCGCTGGGCTGCGCAGCAACCCCCTGTATCTGGCAGCAGATTGTTGGGGGCCGCTTCGCGCCCCAGCGGGAGCAAGCTCCCTCGCCACAACGCATTCCACAACCACATTGATGTGGGAATCCCCTACATGAAGCGTCTCCTCGGCGCCTGCGCCCTGCTGTCCCTGCTGGCCGGTTGCGCCAGCCAGAGCGGGACGGTCGATCCACACGGCTACGACCAGACCGGCGTCGCCTCTTATTACGGTGCCAGGCACCATGGCAAACGCACCGCCAGCGGCGAGCGTTTCGACCAGCGCGGCCTGACCGCCGCCCATCGCCAGTTGCCGTTCGGCACACGGGTGAAAATCACCAACCTGGGCAACAATAACAGCGTGGTGGTGCGCATCAACGACCGTGGCCCATACTCCCGAGGCCGTTTGATCGACGTGTCCCGCGAAGCCGCCGAGCGACTGGGCATGTTGCGCAGCGGCACCGCACGGGTGCGCGTGCAAGCCCTCGACGATTGATAGACGGAGCCCGGCCATTTCCCTACTCACCGCCCTACCGCTGCTCAGCCTGATCGAATTGTTCGGCGCCCTGCTGTTGCTGATCGGCGGCGCCGAACTGCTGGTGCGCGCCGCCGTGGGCCTGGCGGCACGCTTGCAGGTACGACCGCTGATCATTGGCCTGACCGTCGTCGCCTTCGGCAGCAGCGCGCCGCAAATGGCCGTCAGCCTGCAGGCGACCCTGGCACAGAACGCCGACATCGCCGTGGGCAGCGTGATCGGCAGCGGCATCTTCAACATCCTCGTCACCCTTGGGCTGTCGGCGTTGATCATTCCGTTGCGCGTCTCGCGCCAACTGGTGCGCCTGGACATCCCGCTGATGATCGGTGCCAGCCTGCTGGTGTTCGTGCTGGCCTGGAATGAAGAACTGACCCGGTTGGACGGCGTTTGGCTTCTGCTGGCCCTGGCGGTGTACCTCGGGCTGTTGCTGCGCCAGTCACGGCATTCGGGGCGACCGCACCCGATGGGGGGCGACGTGGCCCAGCTGTCCTGGATCAAGAGTGTGTTGATGATCGCGTCGGGCCTGGCGATGCTGGTTTTCGCCGGGCACCTGTTGCTGGGGGCGGCGGTGGAAGTGGCGACGGACCTCGGGCTCTCGGAACGCATCATCGGCCTGACCATCGTCGCCATCAGCACCTCGCTGCCGGAACTCGCCACGTCGCTGATCGCCGCCTTGCGGGGCCAGCGGGACATCGCGGTGGGCAACGTGATCGGCAGCAACCTGTTCAACCTGCTGGGCGTGCTGGGGGTCACCGCCCTCTCCGCGCCCATGCCTCTGTCGGTCTCGCCGAACGCCCTGGATTTCGACCTGCCGGTGATGCTCGGCGTGGCGGTGCTGTGCCTGCCGGTGTTCTATTCCGGTTATCGCGTCACCCGCGCCGAAGGCTTGTTGTTCCTGGGCTTGTACCTGGCCTACGGGCTGCACGTGGTGTCGTTCACCACCGGCATGCCCCTGGCCGGCCAACTGGAACGGCTGATGCTGTTCTATGTGCTGCCGGCCCTGCTCGCGTTTTTGCTGTTCACCTCCGTGCGCGCCTGGCGCCGCCAACACCACAAGAGGGATTTGCCATGACCGACACTCCAAAGACCGGCCTGGACATGCGTCGCCAGGTCATGGGCGACGCATTCGTTGACCGCGCCCTGGGCAACGCCACCGAGTTCACCCAGCCGTTGCAGGACTTCGTCAACGAACATGCCTGGGGCAGTGTCTGGCAGCGCAAGGGGCTACCGCTGAAGACCCGCAGCCTGATCACCCTCGCCGCCCTCACCGCCCTCAAGTGCCCGCAGGAACTCAAAGGCCATGTGCGCGGCGCGCTGAACAACGGCTGCACGGTGGAAGAAATTCGCGAAGCGTTGCTGCATTGCGCAGTGTATGCCGGCGTACCGGCGGCGATCGATGCGTTTCGGGCGGCGCAGGAAGTGATCGATAGTTATCAAAAACCGGAGTGACCGTTAGATCGCTATCGCGAGCAAGCTCGCTCCCACAGGGGGCATGGGGGAATTTGAATGCATCTGCAAACCACTGTGGGAGCGAGCTTGCTCGCGATTGGCCCTCCAGAACACCGCAAGCCCAAGCCTAGATCCACCCACCCCACTGCAACACAAAGATCCCCAGGTTGGTGGTAATCGCCGCCATCAAGGTGGTGATCACGATGATCGCCGCCGCCAGTTCATGGTTGCCATCGGCCGCCCGGGCCATGACGAAGCTGGCGGCGGCGGTGGGACTGCCGAAGTACAGGAACAGAATCCCCAGTTCCGCCCCGCGAAAGCCCCAGAGCCAGGCACCGAGGGTGGCCACCAGGGGCAGGCCGACCATTTTCACCAGGCTCGAACTCAGGGCCATCTTGCCGCTCTTGCGCAGGGCCGCCAGCGATAGCGTGCCGCCGATGCAAATCAGCGCCAGGGGCAAGGTCATCTGCGACAGGTACTTGGCCGAGGTCTCGAACCAGTTCGGCACGCCGATCTGCCAATAGGCGAACGGCGCGGCGACGATCACGCTGATGATCAGCGGATTGCTGATCACGCTTTTGCAGATGCTCCACGGATCGGACTTGATCACCGGGCTGTAGACCGCCAGCACGATGGTCGACAAGGTGTTGTAGAACAGGATCACCAGTGCCGCAAGAATCGCTCCCAGGGAAATCCCGTAGTCGCCATACATGCTCGCCGCCAGCGCCAGACCGATGACCCCGTTGTTGCCGCGAAACGCACCTTGGGTGTAGATGCCGCGATCTTCCCGCGGGCAACGCCAGATCGCCCAGCCCCAGGCCATCGCAAAGCTCACCAGGGTGGCGATAGAGAAGTAGATCAGCAGGTCAGGCTGCAACGCCGCGTGCAGGTCGGCATGGAGGATGCCGAGGAACAACAGCGCCGGCATGGTGACGTTGAACACCAGGGACGAGGCGATGTGGATGAAGTTGTCGTTGATCCAGTCGATGCGCTTGAGCAACACCCCCAGAAACAGCATGGCGAACACCGGCGCGGTGACGTTCAGGGTTTCGAGGAAAATTGCCAGCATGCCGGGGGACCTTGAGAAGGGTGTGTCGTTAGGTGGCTAATGATAAGCCACTCACGACACTGGCGTCTGGTGAAGTGCTATCGCGAGCACGCTCGCGTCCCTATTTTTTTGGTGAACACAGAACCTGCATTCACCACAAATCCCCTGTGGGAGCGAGCTTGCTCGCGATAGCGGTGTTTCAGCTTGCACTGGTATCGAATGTGCCGCCGCTATCGCGAGCAAGCTCGCTCCCACATTGGTTCTTCAGGGGTCAACAGATCAGGTAATCGGCGCCGGGTTGAACAACGTGATGTCGTTGTACAGCTTGTGCCGCTCAGCCCAGGTCTGCTCCTTGCCGCTGGCCACGTCCAGGTAGTAGTGGAACAGCTCCCAGCCCAACTCTTCGATGGTCGCCCGTCCGGTGGCGATCCGGCCGGCATCGATGTCGATCAGGTCCGGCCAGCGCTGGGCCAGTTCGGTGCGGGTCGAGACCTTCACCACTGGGGCCATGGCCAAGCCGTACGGCGTGCCACGACCAGTGGTGAAGACGTGCAGGTTCATCCCCGCCGCCAGTTGCAACGTGCCGCAGACAAAATCGCTGGCCGGTGTGGCGCAGAAGATCAGGCCCTTTTGCTTGAAGCGCTCGCCCGGGCCGAGCACGCCGTTGATCGCGCTGCTGCCAGACTTGACGATCGAGCCCAGGGATTTTTCGACGATGTTCGACAGCCCGCCCTTCTTGTTGCCCGGCGTGGTGTTGGCACTGCGATCAGCCTCGCCCTTGGCCAGGTAGCGGTCGTACCAGTCCATTTCCCGCACCAGCTCCTGGGCAACTTCCCGGGTTTGCGCCCGGGAGGTCAGCAGGTAGATCGCATCGCGCACTTCGGTGACTTCGGAAAACATCACCGTCGCTCCCGCTCGCAGCAACAGGTCCGAGGCATAACCCAGCGCCGGGTTGGCGGTGATGCCGGAAAACGCATCGCTGCCGCCGCACTGCATGCCCAGGATCAGCTCCGAGGCCGGCACGGTTTCGCGACGGCGCAGGTCGAGTTTCTTCAGGCGGGTCTCGGCCAATTCCATGATCTGCTCGATCATTTCGGTGAAACCGTGACTGGAATCCTGCAAGCGATACAACCACGGCTCGCTGAGGTCCACCGAACTGTCGCCCTCATGCATCACCTGCCCAGCCTGCAATTTCTCGCAGCCCAGGCTGATCACCAATGCCTCGCCTCCCAGGTTCGGGTTGCGTGCCAGGTTGCGCACGGTACGGATCGGGATGTACGCATCGGTGGCGGTGATCGCCACGCCACAGCCATAGCTGTGGGTCAGCGCCACCACGTCATCGACGTTCGGGTACTTGGGCAGCAATTCGTCCTTGATGCGCTTGACCGCATGGTCCAGCACCCCGGTCACGCACTGCACCGTGGTGGTGATACCGAGGATGTTGCGCGTGCCGACGGTGCCGTCAGCGTTGCGATACCCCTCGAAGGTGTAACCCTCCAGCGGCGCATCGGCCACCGGCACGTCGGTGGACAGCGGCAAGCTGTCCAGCGGCGGCGCGGTGGGCATGCGCAGCTGGTCTTCCTTGACCCAACTGCCACGAGGAATCGGTTGCAGCGCGTAGCCAATGACCTGGCCGTAGCGAATCACCTCGCCGCCCTCGGGAATATCTTCCAGGGTGACCTTGTGGCTCTGCGGTACAAAGTCCACGGTAACCAGGCCGTCCGGGAACTCGGTCCCGGCCGGTAAGCCCTGGTCATTGACGACGATCACCACATTGTCCCGCTCATGCAGGCGGATGTAACGGGGCGAATCGGCATGTTCAATCAGTTGCATTGACGCCGCTCCTTCAGGATTTCGCTTCAGACAGGCTGGAGATGCCGGCATCCTTGGCCGTCGGTTCCTTGAGGACCACACGCTTGATCGGCCCTACGATGACCAGGTAACTGAACACCGCCACCAGCGCGTTGCAACCGACGAACACCAGTGCCCACTTGAAAGAACCGGTGGCGCTGATGATGTAGCCGATGACGATTGGCGTGGTGATCGATGCCAGGTTGCCAAAGGTGTTGAACAGGCCACCGCTCAAGCCGGCGATCTGTTTTGGCGACGTGTCGGACACCACGGCCCAGCCCAGCGCACCAACGCCTTTACCGAAGAAGGCCAGGGCCATGAAGCCCACCACCATCCATTCGATGTCGACGTAGTTGCACGCCACAATGCTGCTGGACACCAGCAGGCCGGCGATGATCGGCGCTTTGCGAGCGAAGGTCAGCGAGTGGCCCTTGCGCAGCAGATAGTCGGAAATCACCCCGCCCAGCACGCCGCCGATGAAACCGCAGATCGCCGGCAAGGACGCGATGAAACCGGCCTTGAGGATGGTCATGCCGCGTTCCTGCACCAGGTACACCGGGAACCAGGTCAGGAAGAAGTACGTGATGCCGTTGATGCAGTACTGGCCCAGATAGACACCGAGCATCATGCGGTTGGTCAACAGTTGGCGGATGTAATCCCACTTTGGACCGTCGGTTTTCTTATTCTTGCCTTTGTCCTGGTCCATATCGACCATCGCGCCATTGGCGGCGATGTGATTGAACTCGGCTTCGTTGATCATCGGGTGCTGGCGCGGGCTGTAGATCACTTTCAGCCAGATCAGCGAGAACACGATGCCGATCACGCCCATCACGATGAACACGTGCTGCCAGCCGAAGCGGTAGACGATCCAGCCCATCAGCGGTGCGAACAGCACGGTGGCGAAATACTGCGCCGAGTTGAAGATCGCCGAGGCGGTGCCGCGTTCCGCAGTGGGGAACCAGGCGGCGACGATCCGTGCGTTGCCCGGGAAGGATGGCGCTTCGGCCAGCCCGACCAAGAAGCGCAGCATGAACAGCGCAACCACGGCCGTGGACATGCCGAATTCACCCACATAGCCTTGCAGCACGGTGAACAACGACCAGGTGAAGATGCTCAAGGCATAGATTTTCTTTGACCCGAAACGGTCGAGCAGCCAGCCGCCAGGAATCTGCCCGGCCACGTAGGCCCAGCCGAAAGCGGAGAAGATATAACCGAGGGTGACGGCATCGATGCCGAGGTCTTTTTGCAGGCTGGAACCTGCGATGGCGATGGTGGCACGGTCGGCATAGTTGATCGTCGTCACCAGAAACAGCATGAGCAGGATCAAATAGCGGACGTGTGTCGGCTTGGTCGCTTGCATGTAGATGTACTCCCACTATTTATTTTTATGCGGGTAAATGTCGTGTATGCCCTTGTAGGAGCTGCCGAGTGCAACGAGGCTGCGATCTTTCCCCAGACAATTGAGTCATGAGCGAACACCTCACAAATCAAGGTCAAAAGATCGCAGCCTTCGGCAGCTCCTACAGGGGTTCTGCGGTGTTTCAGGAGCCGATGTAAGAAGTTTTAACCACGGTGTAGAACTCTTGCGCGTAGCGACCTTGCTCACGCGAACCATAGGACGAGCCTTTGCGCCCGCCGAACGGCACGTGGTAATCCACGCCAGCGGTCGGCAGGTTGACCATCACCATGCCCGCCTGGGAATGACGTTTGAAGTGGTTGGCGTACTTCAGCGATGTGGTGGCGATACCGGCGGACAGACCGAACTCGGTGTCGTTGGCCATGGCCAGCGCTGCCTCGTAGTCGGCCACGCGCACGACGTTGGCCACTGGGCCGAAGATCTCTTCGCGGCTGATGCGCATCGACGCTTCGCTGTCGGCGAACAGGGTCGGCGCCAGGAAGTAACCTTCGGTGTCGCATGTCACCAAACCACCACCGCTCACCAGCCGCGCGCCTTCGCTCTGGCCGATGTCGATGTACTTCAAATCCTGGTTGAGCTGGGCTTCGGAAACGACCGGGCCGATGTCGGTGCCGGCCTTCAACGCATGACCGACCTTGATCGATTGCATGCGCTCGGCCATGGCCGCAACGAACTTATCGTGGATGCCGGCGGTGACGATCAGGCGACTGGAGGCCGTGCAACGTTGACCGGTGGAGTAGAACGCGCTCTGCACCGCCAGTTCCACGGCTTGCTTGAGGTCGGCGTCGTCGAGGATGATCTGCGGGTTCTTGCCGCCCATCTCCAACTGCACCTTGGCCTGGCGCGACACGCAGTTGACCGCGATCTGCCGGCCCACACCCACGGAACCGGTGAAGCTGATGCCGTCGACTTTCGGGCTGTTGACCAACACTTCGCCGACGACGCGGCCGCTGCCCATCACCAGGTTGAACGCACCGGCCGGGAAACCGGCGCGGGAAATGATCTCGGCCAGGGCCCAGGCGCAGCCCGGCACCAGCTCGGCGGGCTTGATCACCACGCAGTTGCCGTAGGCCAGGGCCGGGGCGATCTTCCACGCGGGGATGGCGATCGGGAAGTTCCACGGGGTGATCAGGCCGACCACACCGAGGGCTTCACGGGTGACTTCGACGTTGACGCCTGGGCGCACTGACGGCACGTAATCGCCCGACAGGCGCAGGCATTCACCGGCGAAGAATTTGAAGATGTTGCCGGCGCGGGTCACTTCGCCGATGGCTTCAGGCAGGGTCTTGCCCTCTTCCCGGGCCAGCAGTTGGCCGAGTTCTTCGCGGCGGGCGAGGATCTCGCTGCCGACTTTGTCCAGGGCATCGTGACGGGCCTGGATGCCCGAGGTCGACCAGGCCGGGAAAGCGGCGCGGGCGGCTTCGATGGCGGCATTGACTTGCGCTGCGTCAGCCTTGGCGTATTCACCGATGACATCGGACAGATCAGACGGGTTGATGTTGGTGCAATAGTCGGCACCGGCCACCCACTTACCGTTGATGTAGTTATCGAAACGCTTTGAATCTGCCACGGAGCTACTCCTTCTACAAAAGCTGTCTAGGGACGCAAAGCATCCCTGGTGGCATTCCCACGTGGAGCGCGGGAACGAACAAACCTTACGCAAAAAGCCGCTGATTACTCAGCGGCCTTATCGGGTTTGTTACTGCTTGCCTTGCTTGTCGATCAGCGCGGCCAGGGCTTCGTATTCTTCTGGCAGCAAGTCGGTCAACGGCGTGCGCACAGGGCCCGCGTCATAGCCAACGATCTTCGCGCCGGCCTTGACGATGCTCACCGCGTAACCGGCCTTGCGGTTACGGATGTCCAGGTAAGGCAGGAAGAAGTCGTCGATGATTTTGCCGACGGTCTCGTGATCGTCGCGGGCAATGGCGTGGTAGAAGTCCATCGCGGTTTTCGGGATGAAGTTGAACACCGCCGAGGAGTAGACCGGCACGCCCAGGGCCTTGTAGGCCGCGGCGTAGACTTCAGCGGTCGGCAGGCCGCCCAGGTAGCTGAAACGATCGCCGAGGCGACGACGGATCGACACCATCAGTTCGATATCGCCCAGGCCATCCTTGTAACCGATCAGGTTCGGGCAGCGCTCGGCCAGTTGTTCCAGCTGAGTGGCGTTCAGGCGGCAGACGTTGCGGTTGTACACCACCACGCCGATTTTTACCGATTTGCACACGGCTTCAACGTGGGCGGCAACGCCGTCCTGGCTGGCTTCGGTCAGGTAGTGCGGCAGCAGCAACAAGCCCTTGGCGCCCAGGCGCTCGGCTTCTTGAGCGTATTCGATGGCCTGGCGGGTGGCACCGCCAACACCGGCAAGGATTGGCACGCTGGTGGCGCAGGTATCGACGGCGGTCTTGATAACCTGCGAATACTCGCTAGCGGCCAGGGAGAAGAATTCACCGGTGCCGCCCGCTGCGAACAATGCAGAGGCGCCATACGGGGCCAGCCACTCGAGGCGCTTGATGTAGCTGTCGCGATTGAAATCGCCTTGGGCAGTGAAATCGGTGACCGGGAACGACAGCAGGCCAGACGAGAGGATGGACTTCAGTTCTTGTGGATTCATTATTCGAACACCCTGGGACGCAAAATGTGTATGAGATGGTTAAGCTTCGGCCAGAAGTTGTAGGTCATCGTACAACTTAAAATGTAGACGTCAACTGTATTTCGTCCTTTGTCAGGTGTGAGGGCATGGAGGTTGGTCGCGAAGCCTTGTAAATCGGGCCATCCGGCGAAATTGAGAGCCAATGAAACTTGGGAGCGAGTCCCCCGGACCGCTCATCGAGACTGTCAACTCTGTCAGTAGGCGAGATTGCGGGAAGGAGGCATAACGGCAGTGTGGCCGTGCGACGCCCGGCTATGGTCCTTTTCTGAAATCTTTAAAGTGAGTCGCCCGTACGCAACGATCAAGGCCGCCTCACAAGGAGTGACATCATGGCGAAGACGTATGCGAAACCGATGCTCAAGGATTTTCCAGCCACCGGGGAAGTCACGATCAGCTTGGCAAAGACAAAGACGTTAACCGTGAAAATTCCGGATGCAGCTTTCGACCCGTACTCGAACGCCCGACTGACTCTGGGCGTCGGCTCGACGCCTCCCACTCCGGTAGGCGCGTTTACACCTCTGACCGACGGCGAGGAAGGTACGCCACGCAAGGATGTGACAATGACGCTAACCAATACCGACTTGGCAGCTTACGTCGGCCAATTGGTTGAGCTTCGTTATGAGGTTAGCTACGAGAGCTGGGATCCCGATACATCCGAGCCGCAAATGTTGCGGATCAGCGCGTAGGGCTGGCGCTGCGATTTGTCAGACAGGCAAACAGATCGAAAACCGAACACCTTTCTCTTCGGCGAGGGATGTTTTATGTGGCGAGGGAGCTTGCTCCCGCTGGGGCGCGAAGCGGCCCCCTCATTTCCGATGCCAGATACAAGGGACTGCTTCGCAGCCCAGCGGGAGCAAGCTCCCTCGCCACAACAGCATCCCCCCGAACAGGGAGCGACTTCAGCCTTGCGCCTGCGCCTCTTCATGAGCCTGGCGTAGCCGCTCGCGGCTATTGGTCAGGTGCAAGCGCATGGCCGCACGGGCCGCGTCGGAGTCCTGGCGGGCGATGGCTTCGTAGATTTCCTCGTGCTCGCGGCTCAGGCGATCCATGTAGTGCTGGTGGTCGTCGTGGGCCAGGCGCGCCGAGTTCAGCCGGGTACGCGGGATGATGCTGGTGCCCAGGTGGGTCATGATGTCGGTGAAGTAGCGGTTGCCGGTGGACAGGGCGATTTCCAGGTGGAAGGCGAAGTCCGAGGCCACCGCGTCGCTGGCATGGGCGGCGCTTTCCTTCAAGGCGTCGAGGGCGGCGCGCATCGTCGCCAGTTGCTCTTCGCTGCGGCGCTGCGCCGCGAGCCCGGCGGACTCCACTTCCAGGCTGATGCGCAACTCCAGGATCGCCAGCACGTCCCGCAAGGTGACCACGGTGGCCGGGTCGATGCGAAAACCGCTCGGGCTGGGCGTGTCCAGCACGAAGGTGCCGATGCCATGGCGGGTTTCCACCTGGCCGGCGGCCTGCAACCGGGAAATCGCCTCGCGCACCACGGTGCGGCTGACGCCATGGGCTTCCATGATCGCCGACTCGGTGGGCAATTTATCGCCGCGCTTGAGCAGGCCGTCGCGAATCTGCTCGGTCAGCACCGTCACCAGCTCCTGCGCCAGGCTGCGGCGCTTGCGGGGAAGGCGGGGTACGTCGATCGGGTTTTCCATTGTGTCTGTGTCTCGGCAAGCGGCTGAATGACAACATCATAGCGCAACGTGGTTGTACGATCACCGTGGGTGCAGTGGCGTGTCGGGTACTGACACCGAGTCGCCTTCATCGCGAGCAAGCTCGCTCCCACATTGGATCGGTTATAGACATGAACATCCGATTCACCACAAACCCTTGTGGGAGCGAGCTTGCTCGCGATGGCGGTGGGTCAGCCGCTTCAATATCAACTGATACATCGCTATCGCGAGCAAGCTCGCTCCCACAGGTTTTGCGGTGTTTAAGCGGTCACGGTGCGCTCCACCAGTTGGCCATTTTCAATACGCACATGTCGCGGATGGAAACGTTTCAAACTGCTTCGGTGCCCGACGCTGACGATGCTCAAGCCCGGCAACTGGTCGATCAGCGCCTGGTACAGCGTCGCCTCGTCTTCTTCGTCCATCGCCGACGTAGCTTCGTCCATGTACAACCATTGCGGTGCATAAAGCAATGCGCGGGCAAAGGCCAGGCGTTGTTGCTCGCCGGGCGAGAGCATGCGCTGCCAGTGGTTGCTTTCATCCAGCCGCGGGATCAGGTGCGGCAGGCGGCAGGTTTCCAGCACCTGTGCATAACGTTCGTTGGGATAAACGTCGCCAGCCTGTGGATAACTCAACACTTCCCGCAGGCTGCCAATGGGCAGATAGGGCTTTTGCGGCAGGAACAGGTAACGCGCCGCCGGAAGCCGGATCGTTCCGTGCCCCGCAGGCCACAAATGCCCCATTGCGCGAAACAGGGTCGATTTGCCACTGCCGGAACGACCGCTGAGCATGACCCGCTCGCCCGGCGCCACACTCATATCAGCGTTGTCGAGCAGATGACGACCGTCGGCCAGATCCAAGCCGAGGTTATGAACCGCCAACGCGCTCCCCTGATTCTGCACATCGATGGCCGGCACGCGGTCTTCGTTGTCACTCATGGCCTGGCGGAAGCTCAACAGACGATCACAGGTGGCGCGCCACGCGGCAAGGTCGGCGTAGGCGCTGATGAACCAGCTGAAGTTTTCCTGCACATTGCCGAAGGCCGAGTTGATCTGCATGAGCTCGCCCAGCTGGATCTTGCCGGCGAAGTAGCGCGGCGCGGCAACGATGAACGGGAAGATGATCGCGATCTGGCCGTAGCCGGAGGTGAAGAACGTCAGGCGCTTGGACACCCGCATGATGTCCCAGAAGTTATGCCAGACCAGGCCGAAGCGCCCGCTCAGGCGGCGGTTCTCGTTGGGCTCGCCGTTGTACAGCGCAATGCTCT
Organism: Pseudomonas sp. R151218B TE3479; assembly: GCF_053629195.1. Classification (NCBI taxonomy): domain Bacteria; kingdom Pseudomonadati; phylum Pseudomonadota; class Gammaproteobacteria; order Pseudomonadales; family Pseudomonadaceae; genus Pseudomonas; species Pseudomonas sp. R151218B TE3479. The sequence continues at coordinate 1,985,620 of NZ_JBRJHV010000001.1, read as the reverse complement.
CGGCGTTTTCACGCACCCGGACCATGGAGAAACGCAGGTCGGCTTCGAAGCGTTGCTGGTTGTTGTTCAGGCCGATCAGACGTCGGCCGATCAGGTGCGTCAGCCAACTGCCCACCGCCGCGTACACCAACGCACACCAGAACATATAGCCCGGGATGGTATAGCCGAACACTTCGATGCTGCCCGACACGCCCCACAAGATGATCGAGAACGACACCAGGCTGACCACGGTGCGCAGCAATCCCAGCCCCAGGCCCAGGGTATTGGTGGTGAAACTGTTGAGGTCTTCAGAAATTCGCTGGTCCGGGTTGTCGGTATAGCCGCCCTGCTCCAGCCGGTAGTAATTCTTGTTGCCCAGCCAGCGGGCGAAATGCTGCTCGGTGAGCCAGGCCCGCCAACGAATGGTGAGCATCTGCGTGAGGTACAAGCGGTATACGGCGCCGAGGATCGCCACCGCCGCGATGCCGCAGAAATACAGGATCAACTGCCAGAACGCCGCGCTGTTCTTCTCCTGCAGGGCGTTGTAGAAATCCTTGTACCAACTGTTGATCCACACCGAGATCGCCACGCTGAACAGCGACAGCGCGATGACAGCGATCAACAGCGTCCAGGCCTTGCCCTTCTCCTCACTGCGCCAGTACGGCGTGGTCATTTGCCAGACACGGCGGAAAAACTGCCCGCGCACCGCGTCATTGACCGCGGAATATTCAGCGTTCTGATTCATGGTTAAGGCTCGATAAAGAAAAGAACTAGTGTCATGTTTCGCAAATACGTTTCTTTTTGACGAGTGGCTGTTGTCGTCAGGCAAGGCGCCGCGACGAGTCATAGCCCGCTATGGCGAGGAGCGGCAACGCAGCATGACGGCAACAGACGCCGTCAAAAAGGAACAGTATTTGTGATACATGACGCTGGGGCCGATCATAAAGCAACGGCCCGATGTGTCGCGAGGGTGGACAACACCTGTTCAGCGCAGGTTCAGCGACGCACGGGACGCTTCTGCAATTTGCGCTGCAAGGTCCGCCGGTGCATGCCCAGGGCACGGGCCGTGGCGGAGATATTGCCTTCGTGCTCGGTCAGCACCCGCTGGATGTGCTCCCATTGCAGGCGGTCCACCGACATGGGGTTTTCCGGTACCAGGGTGTCGAGGTCGGCGTGCTCGGACAACAGCGCCGCCAGAACATCATCGGCATCCGCCGGTTTGCACAGGTAGTTGCAGGCACCGCGCTTGATGGCCTCGACCGCGGTGGCGATGCTCGAATAACCGGTGAGGATCACCACACGCATCTCCGGATCCAGCTCCAGCAACTTGGGCAACAGCACCAGGCCCGAATCGCCGTCCATTTTCAGGTCCAGGGCGGCATAGTCCGGCAGGTCGGCCTGGGCGATGGTCAGGCCCTCTTCGGCGGAGCCTGCAGTGCTGACGCGAAAACCGCGGCGGGACATGGCCCGGGCCATGACGCGGGTAAACGTGGCGTCGTCATCCACCAGCAACAGGTGCGGCAGTTCTTCGCCGTCGACTTGGATCTCGTCACTCATGTTTCGTCTCCTCGGTCGGCATGGGGCAAGCGCAGCTCGGTGAGCGTGCCGCCTTCCTCATGGGGGTAGAGTTTCACCGAGCCGCCGGCGCGTGTCACGCTGGCTTTGCTCAAGAACAGGCCCAGGCCGAAACCTTTGCCCTTGGTGGTATAGAACGGCTTGCCGATCTGCTCGGCAATCGCCAGCGGCACACCGGCGCCGTGGTCGCGAATGCAGATGGTCAGCTCATAAGCGTTCCAGTCCAACGCCACTTCCAGGTTATCGGGACAGGCATCGGCGGCATTGTTCAGCAGGTTCAACAGCGCCTGGGTCAGGTCTGGCGGCGGTGCCATGCGCGGCACCACACCCTTGCCCAGGCACTGGAAGCGATAACTGGCTTCCGGGCGCATCAAGTGCCAGCGGTTCAGGGCATCGTCGAGCCAGAAGGTGACCGCCTGCATGTCGATGTCCAGCCGCCGATTGGCCTCGGCGGCACGCACCAGGTATTGCAGGGTTTCCTTGCAGAGCTTGACCTGGTCCTGAAGCACGCTGAGATCGTCCTGCAGTGCCGGGTCGTGATGGTCCTGGCGCATCTCCTTGAGCAGCACACTCATGGTCGCCAGCGGTGTGCCCAGTTCATGGGCGGCACCGGCTGCCTGGGTCGCCACGGCCAGCAATTGCTCGTCCCGCAGGCCCTCTTCACGACGGATGGCCCGCAGCTCTTCCTGGCGGCGCAGCTCCTCGGCCATGCGCGCGGCAAAAAACGTGATGACCGCCGCCGCCAGGGCGAAACTCAGCCACATCCCATAGATCTGCAGGTTTTCCCGGGCGATGGGGAAGGTTTCCAGCGGGTAGAACCGCACCAGCAACAAGGTGTACAGCGCCAGGGCGATGCCGGAAAGGATCAGCGAAAACCGCCACGGCAACGTCACGGCGGCGATGGTCAGCGGCACCAGGTAATAAGAGACGAAGGGGTTGGTGGAGCCGCCGGAGAAATACAGCAGCGCGCTGTGGATAAACAGGTCACACGCCAGTTGCACGGCATATTCCAGCTCGGTCACCGGCCACGAGGCACGCAGGCGAATCGCCGTCAGCGCGCAGAGCACGCTGGAACAGACCAGGGTGATCGCCAACTGCAGCCAGGGTAGCGGCAGCAAGTCGAACCAATAAGCGAGCCCCACGGAGCCGGCCTGGGCCGCCAGGACCAGAATACGGATGAATGTCAGGCGCCAGAGGTTCTGGCGGGAAGCGGAAGTCATTTGCAAAGGGGCGAGCATGAGCTCTCCTGATGAGCGCTCCAGGCGGATCGCACGGAGTATAACCAAGGCGGGGGTTGCAGCGGCAGATATGCGGCAAAGCGCCACAGCTCTCAATGCTGCATATACCCCTTGTGGCGAGGGAGCTTGCTCCCTCGCCACGGGGCTCTTCATTGGCTTCAGGACTCTGTATAGAAGTTGTAACTGTGCGAACCCACCCAGAAAAGCTAGAGTCTTATCCTTCACGCAGGCCCGGACATCACCCCTGCGCCTCATCCCAAGGAGCTTTCATGCACACGTTCAGTCGTCCCGCCGCCCTGCTCGCCCTAAGTCTCGGCACCGCCGCCAGCCTGCCGGCCCTGGCCGCCGATGAGCTTCATTACAACCAGATTTCCCTGCGCGCCGAAGTCAGCCAGGAAGTGGCCCGCGACCTGATGATCGTCACCCTCTACACCGAAGAACAGAACACCGACCCGGCCAAACTCGCCGCCACTGTCAGCACCACGGTGAACAAAGCCATCGGCCAGGCCAAAGAGGTCAAGGACATCACCCTGCGCCAGGGCAGCCGCAACAGCTACCCGATCTACGACAACAAGGGCCAGAAAATCACCGGCTGGCGTGAACGCGCCGAACTGCGCCTGGAAAGCGCCGACTTCGCCGCCCTGTCCAAACTCACCGGCGAGCTGCTGGGCGACATGAAGATGGGCGGCATGGACTTCACCATCGCCACCGCCACCCGCCAGGGCAGCGAAGATGCCTTGCTCAAGGATGCGGTCAACGCCTTCAAGGCCCGCGCTCAACTGGCCACCGAAGCCCTGGGCGGCAAGGGCTACAAGATCGTCAACCTGAACTTCAACACCAACGGCTACCCACAACCGTACATGCGCCCGCAAATGATGATGAAAGGCGCGTCCATGGATGCGGAGTCCGTGACGCCTGACGTGGAAGCGGGCACCAGCAAGGTGACGATGACGGCGGATGGGGTGGTTGAGGTGTTGTTGCAGTGATGGTGGCCTGACAGAGACATCAGCCCAGTGAAGCACCCTTGTGGCGAAGGGATTTATCCCCGCTGGGTTGCGCAGCAACCCCAAAAGCAGCGACTCAATCAACCTGACGCACCGAGGTCAGGTTTAGGTCTGCTTCGCAGCCCAGCGGGGATAAATCCCCTCGCCACAGGCCGGTGCCCGACGTTAAGTGGGCGGGCAGGCCGAACTGGCCGGCGCTTCGATCTGATCCAACGCCTTGTCCACCAGTAACTGGCACAACTCCACCAACTGATGAATCCCCAACGCCACGCTCCGACGCGTGCCCTCCACTTCAAAAGCTAGGTCTTCGGCCATGGCTTTTATCGAGGCCAGGGTTTCGGAAGTGCTGGTGAGCAGCGTATCGGGGTCGGCTTTGGCGGTGACTGAAAACAGGCTATCGATGCGCTGATCGGTGCTTGGCTCTGGTTTTTTTGGATTCAGGTAATGATCGAGGGCGCGCTCGGCGGCGGCGCGGTCTTTTAGGAGGTCTTCGATGGCGTCGAAGCCGGAAAGGGGATTGGTTTTGTTGAACGGTGGGTCGGGGACTGACTTATCCATATCTAATTCTCCTGCTTAAAATTGGAGCCATCCCTGTGTCGTTTCCACGCGACAATAAGGTGGCAGCGGTACGCGGGGTGGAAATACCGGTTAGCAGGACCCGGCCAGACCGAAGTCTGCCCACGCACAGCCGCCAAGACGCAGTTTGCAGACGAAACGAGACGTCGGCAACACGATGTTCAGCCATGCCACTACTAAAAGGTTCAGGTTTCCACACCCGGTCGCTGATTAGGCAGCGACGTTCAAAGGTTAGAGAACCCACTTCCGAGGGACAACCTTAAAAGCTTGTCGGATCTTTCGTTCTGAGGAGCAGATCCGTCCGACACCTCTGAATGATTTATACAGCCTTCCGACCCACCGCAAACCCCGTGGCGAGGGAGCTTGCTCCCGCTGGGCTGCGCAGCAGACCCAACCCAAGCGCCGCGTTGTGTCAGATAAATGGAGTCTCAGCTTTTAGGGCCGCTTCGCGCCCCAGCGGGAGCAAGCTCCCTCGCCACGGGATTAATGTTCGACGAGGACGAGGCGTGTTGCTTCAACCGGTGAATCGGGTACACCCGAAAGAAACAGGTCGGCTACAAGGCCGCCTTCGCGAGCAAGCTCGCTCCCACAATGGATCGACGTACGACCGGAGAACCAGGCCGGCTGTCAGGCCGCCTTCGCGGGCAAGCCCGCTCCCACAGGGGAAACGCGGTCCCCATCAAGAACCAGGTCGGCTATAAGGCCGCCTCGCGGTGGACGTTGATCTCGGCGCCCCGTTAACCACGCTGGCCGAACGCAGGCATTGCGCAGTGGGCATCCCGGCATGGATGCCGGGATAGCCGCGCTGGGCCATGGATGGCCCTTCGCGGCGGGCCCACGGAGCAATGCCGGAGTGAGGGCACACCGAGCCTAGGCGAGGTGCCGAGTGGTGGGGCAAAAAGCGTTTTGCTTACTTTTGCGCTTCTCAAAAGTGAGCCGCTGTAAGAGCGGAACCCTAAGTGGCCGTTACCGCAGCAATGGATATGTACCCGGTCAACAAAATCCAGGCCGGCTGTCAGGCCGCCTCGTAGAAAAGCGCTATACCCAAACCCAACAGCCCCCCTCACTTTTCGATATTTCCAACACCCCCACCCGCAACGCTACTCTCCTGAAAACCTCACCACCCCCCAAGGGATTTCATGGACAGAACCACCCTCAAGCCTTTCCTGCTCGCCCTGGCCCTGATCAGCAGCGCCCCAGTGGCCCAAGCCGCCACCACCCTGGTCTACTGCTCCGAAGCCAGCCCCGCTGGGTTCGACCCCAGCCAATACACCAGTGGCACCGACTTCGACGCCTCGGCCGAAACCGTCTTCAACCGCCTCACCCAATTCAAGCGCGGCGGCACCGAGGTCGAACCCGGATTAGCCACGAGCTGGGACGTATCCCCCGACGGCCTGACCTACACCTTCCACCTGCGCGAAGGGGTGAAATTCCACACCACCGACTTCTTCACTCCCACCCGCGACTTCAACGCCGACGACGTGCTCTTCACCTTCCAGCGCCTGCTCGACCCGCAGCACCCGTTCCGCCAGGCCTACCCCACCGAGTCGCCGTATTTCACCGACATGGGCCTGAACACCACGATCAAAAGCGTCGAGAAAGCCGACGAGCACACCGTGCGCTTCAACCTGAACAACGTCGACGCCGCCTTCGTGCAAAACCTGGCGATGAGTTTCGCCTCCGTGCAGTCCGCCGAATACGCAGCGCAGTTGTTGAAGGAAGGCAAGGCCGGCGACCTCAACCAGAAACCCGTCGGCACCGGGCCGTTCGTGTTCAAGCGCTACCAGAAGGACTCGCAGATCCGCTACGCCGCCAACACGGCGTACTGGAAACCCGAGGACGTGAAGCTCGACAATCTGATTTTCTCCATCACCCCGGACGCCGCCGTGCGCCTGCAAAAGCTCAAGCGCGGCGAATGCCAGGTCAGTGGCTACCCACGCCCGGCCGACATCGAAGTGATCGAACAGGATCCGAACCTGCAAGTGCTCAAGCAGCCGGGTTTCAACCTGGGTTTCCTGGCCTACAACGTGACACACCCGCCCCTGGACCAGCTCAAGGTCCGCCAGGCACTGGACATGGCCATCGACAAGCCGGCGATCATCAAGGCTGTGTACCAGAGCGCCGGGCAGTTGGCGCAGAACGCCTTGCCACCGGCCCAATGGTCGTTCGACCCGAGCATCCAGGACGCGCCCCACGACGTGACCAAGGCCAAGGCGCTACTGAAAGAGGCCGGGGTTGCGCCGGGTACCACCGTCAATTTATGGGCAATGACGGTGCAACGTGCGTCCAACCCCAACGCACGAATGTCGGCACAAATGATCCAGCAGGATTGGGCCAAGATCGGCATCAAGGCCAACATCGTCAGTTATGAATGGGGCGAGTACATCAAGCGTGCAAAAAATGGCGAACATGACGCAATGATCTACGGCTGGACCGGCGATAACGGCGACCCCGACAACTGGCTGGGGGTGCTGTACAGCTGCGCGGCGGTCAAGGGCAGCAACTACGCCAAGTGGTGCGACCCGGCCTACGACCGCTTGATCCAGCAGGCCAAGGTCTCGACCGACCGCCAGCAACGGATCGATCTGTACCGGCAAGCGCAGAAAATCCTCAAGCAACAGGTGCCGATCACGCCCATTGCCAACTCCACGGTCTTCCAGCCAATAAACAGGAAAGTGGTGGATTTCAAACTTAGTCCATTCGGACTGACACCCTTCTACGGCGTGGGTTTGACGAAGTAACACCCGCGCCAAACCGGTGCACCACGATTATCCGGCGCACCGGCAAGGGGCGCTTTTGGCGCCAAAAAAACACCCGCAAACGGTCAACTGCGTCAGAAGTTACACGAATGCGACATTAAGGTACGTTCGTGCCACTGTTTCAGACTTGCAACCGCTCTGGATCTTGCATTGGGTATGGGGCCTGCATAAGTATCCGCAGGACGACTCACGAGGTCGCCCTCAAATCCAAAAATGACAACAAATCATGAGGCCAACATGCTTAAACAAGCGGTCATTCCGTTTTTAGTCGGCGCAAGCTTATTAGCCAGCGCACCTTTCGCCCAAGCCGCGACTAACCTGGTGTTCTGCTCCGAAGGGAGCCCGGCCGGTTTTGACCCGGGTCAGTACACCACCGGAACCGACTTCGACGCCTCTGCAGAGACCATGTTCAACCGTCTGACTCAGTTCGAACGCGGCGGCACCGCTGTGATTCCTGGCCTGGCGACCAAGTGGGATATTTCCGAAGACGGCCTGACCTACACCTTCCACCTGCGTGAAGGCGTCAAGTTCCACACCACCCCGTACTTCAAGCCGACCCGCGAATTCAACGCCGATGACGTGCTGTTCACCTTCAACCGCATGATCAACAAGGACGACCCGTTCCGTAAGGCCTACCCGACCGAATTCCCGTACTTCACCGACATGGGGATGGACACCAACATCACCAAGATCGATAAAGTCGACGACCACACCGTCAAGTTCACCCTCAAGGATGTCGACGCCGCGTTCATCCAGAACATGGCCATGAGCTTCGCCTCGATCCAGTCCGCCGAGTACGCCGCCCAACTGCTCAAGGAAGGCAAGGCACCGGACATCAACCAGAAGCCAGTGGGCACCGGCCCGTTCGTGTTCAAGAGCTACCAGAAAGACTCCAACATCCGCTACACCGGGAACAAAGACTACTGGAAGCCTGATGACGTGAAGATCGACAACCTGATCTTCGCCATCACCACCGATCCGTCGGTGCGCATGCAGAAACTCAAGAAAAACGAATGCCAGATCACCCTCTTCCCACGCCCGGCCGACCTCAAGGCCCTGAAAGAAGACAAAACCCTGAAGATGCCTGACCAGGCTGGCTTCAACCTGGGCTACATCGCCTACAACGTGATGGACAAGATCAAGGGCAGCAACGAGCCGAACGTACTGGCCAACCTGAAGGTCCGCCAGGCGCTGGACATGGCGGTCAACAAGCCGCAGATCATCGATTCGGTCTACCAAGGCGCAGGCCAACTGGCCGTCAACGCCATGCCGCCGACCCAATGGTCCTACGACACCACCATCAAGGACGCCAAGTACGACCCAGAGAAAGCCAAGGAGCTGCTTAAGGAAGCCGGCGTCAAGGAAGGCACCAACATCACCCTGTGGGCGATGCCGGTCCAGCGTCCATACAACCCGAACGCCAAGCTGATGGCCGAGATGCTGCAGTCCGACTGGAAGAAAATCGGCCTGAACGTCAACATCGTCAGCTACGAATGGGGCGAGTACATCAAGCGTTCCAAGGGCGGCGAGAACCAGGCGATGATCATCGGCTGGAGCGGCGACAACGGTGACCCGGACAACTGGCTCAACGTGCTGTTCGGCTGTGATTCGCTGGCCGGCAACAACTTCTCCAAATGGTGCGACAAGAAATTCGACGGTCTGGTCAAGGAAGCCAAGCGCACCACCGACCAGGCCAAGCGCACCGAACTGTACAAACAGGCACAACACGTCCTCAAGGATGCCGTGCCCATGACACCTATCGCTCACTCGACGGTGTATCAACCCATGCGCGCCAACGTGCAGGACTTCAAGATCAGCCCCTTTGGCTTGAATTCCTTCTACGGCGTCAGCGTCAGCAAATAAGGTGACCTGTGGCGAGGGAGCTTGCTCCCGCTGGGCCGGTCCGACGCTTCGGGCGTAGCGGCCTCTCCTGTGAGCGCGATGGCGGTGTACCAACAACGCCATCGCGAGCAGGGCTCGCTCCCACGGCATACCGTTGCTTTGCGCCAGACCTAGGAAAACGCCTACATCCAAAAGCACTGCGTACCACAGCAGTTGGTTTGGGACGTATCGCCTTTTCCCACGAGTCTTTCAGGCATTACGCATTTACCGCCCGGCCCACGGCTCATACCGTCGGCACTTGGACGACTTGCCAGCCCTGCGGCATCGCTACGCAATGGAATGAACCCAGTGCCCCAGACCTGTCCCCGGAAGGACGCCGGTTCACTGTTAAAACACCCCGAACGAGAGAGGGAGCGTCATGCGCCATACCTTGGTTTTATCCGCATTGCTGGGCACCGGCCTGTTGGCCGCGACGTCCGCAGCCCAGGCCGCCGGCGGTAGCCTGGTGTTCTGTTCCGAAGGCAGCCCCGCCGGTTTCGACACCGCGCAATACACCACGGCCACCGACAACGATGCCGCCGAGCCGCTGTACAACCGCCTGGCCGAGTTCGAAAAAGGCGCGACCAACGTCGTTCCAGGCCTGGCAACCCGCTGGGACATTTCCGAAGATGGCTTGAAGTACACCTTCCACCTGCGCGAAGGGGTGAAGTTTCACACCACCGACTACTTCACGCCGACCCGGGATTTCAACGCCGACGACGTACTGTTCACCTTCAACCGCATGCTTGATCCGCAGCATCCGTTTCGCAAGGCCTACCCCACCGAGTTCCCCTACTTCAACGGCATGAGTCTGAACAAGAACATCGCCAAGGTGGAAGCGACCGGGCCATTGACCGTGGTCATGACCCTCAACAGCGTGGACGCCGCATTCATCCAGAACATCGCCATGAGTTTCGCCGCGATCCTGTCGGCCGAATACGCCGACCAGTTGCTCAAGAGCGGCAAGCCGAGCGACATCAACCAGAAGCCGATCGGCACCGGGCCGTACGAGTTCAAGAGCTACCAGAAAGACTCCAACATCCGCTACGTCGCCAACCAGCAGTACTGGGCCCCGGAGCGGGTGAAGCTGAACAATCTGATCTTCTCCATCAACACCGATGCCTCGGTGCGAGTGCAGAAGCTCAAGGCCAACGAATGCCAGATCACCCTGCATCCGCGTCCGGCCGACGTGCCGGCCTTGAAGAATGACCCCAAGCTGCAACTGATCGAGAAGCCCGGCTTCAACCTCGGCTACATCGCCTATAACACCCGCCACAAACCGTTCGATCAGGTCGAAGTGCGCCGGGCGCTGGACATGGCGGTGAACAAGCAAGGCATTCTCAATGCCGTGTACCAGGGCGCGGGTCAACTGGCGGTCAACGCCATGCCGCCGACGCAGTGGTCCTACGACGACACCATCAAGGACGCCGCCTACAACCCGGAAAAAGCCAAGGAGTTGCTCAAGGCCGCCGGGGTCAAGGAAGGCACCGAAATCACCCTCTGGGCCATGCCCGTGCAGCGTCCGTACAACCCCAACGCCAAGCTGATGGCCGAGATGCTCCAGGCCGACTGGGCGAAGATCGGCTTGAAAGTGAAGATCGTCAGCTACGAATGGGGCGAGTACATCAAGCGCACGAAGAACGGCGAACACGACATCAGCCTGATCGGTTGGACCGGTGATAACGGGGACCCGGACAACTGGCTCGGCACCCTGTACAGCTGCGACGCCATTGGTGGCAACAACTACTCCATGTGGTGCGACCAGGACTACGACAAGCTGATCAAGCAGGCCAAGGTCGTCACCGACCGCGACCAGCGCACCGTGCTCTACAAACAGGCCCAGCAATTGCTCAAGCAACAAGTGCCGATCACCCCTATTGCCCACTCCACGGTCAACCAGCCGCTGAGTGCAAAAGTCGAAGGGTTCAAAGTCAGCCCCTTCGGTCGCAATGTCTTTTCGGGCGTCAGCCTGAACCCATAACCGTTAGCCACACAGCGCGGGCTTCCTATGGAAGCCCCACGCCGACGTCTTGCCGTAATTCGCCAATCAGGCATCAAGCAAACGTTTGCAGGCTGTGAATGAGTTGTAAAACCGATAGCCGTATCACCAAAAAAGAACGGCATGAAAAAGAAAGCAAAGGAGCGTTACCGATGAAACTGAGCAACACCGCAATACTGGCCTTGGCCATCAGCAGCATTAGCGCAACAGCTTTTGCAGAATCCCAGAGCCAGGCGGTCACTCCAGTGACCCTCAAGACCACCAGCGAGCAAAGCGAAGCCAAGGGTTTCATCGACGGCCAGTCGATCACTGGCAGTACGCGCAACTGGTACGCCAACGAGCAATTCAAACGCGGCACCAAGCTCACCTATCGCAAGAACGGTGAAGCACGCGAGACCGACCGCCGGATCAACTGGCTGCAAGGCACCATCATCAAGTACAACTCGGGCTTCACCGAGGGCACCGTGGGCTTCAGCACCGAACTGGCCGCCTACAACGCCATCGCCCTGGACCAGGACCGCAAGGACCTGGCGTCCAACAACGGCGGTGCACCGACCACCCGTCCTGGCGCCGGCAACAACCGTACCCTGACCCGCGAAGGCGGCGACGCCGTGGGCCAGTGGAGCAAACTGGGCCTGGCCAACCTCAAGGCTCGCATCTCCAATACCACCCTGACCGCCGGCCGCCAGAATTTCAGCAGCCCGATGGTCGACGTCATCGGCAACCGTGCCCTGCCCTCCAGCTTCCAGGGTGTGAGCCTGCACAGCGAAGAATTCGAAAACCTGGCGTTTGACATCGCCACCTTCGACCGCAACTCGCCGCGTACTGAAGAGAGCCAGCGCAAGTTCCGCTCCGAATACGGTGACAGCAGCGTCGAGACCGATCACGTCAACACCGCCGGTATCACTTACCAGCCACTGGCCAGCCTGAAGACCAGCCTCTGGGCGACCCAGGCCGAGGACATGTGGAACCAGTACTATTTCGGCGCCACCCATGAGCTGGGCGACAGCTCGGTGCTGAGCCTGACCACCGGCCTGAACTACTACAAGACCGTGGACTCGGGCAAAAGCAAGCTGGGCGAGATCGACAACGACACCTACTCCCTGTCGTTCGGCCTGACGCACCAGGCCCACAGCCTGACGTTCTCGTACCAGGAAGTGAACGGTAACGAGTACTTCGACTACCTGCACGAAACCAACGGCATCTACCTGGCCAACTCCCTGCTGTCGGACTTCAACGGCCCGAACGAGAAATCCTTCCAGATCGCCTACGGTCTGAACATGGCTGAATACGGCGTGCCGGGCCTGAAGTTCAACATCTACCAGGCGCGCGGTTGGGGTATCGACGGTACGCACTACAACAGCACCGGCTACAGCGATGTCCGGGCGATGGACGGTGAGCACCACTACGAATACGGCGTCGGTGCGTCCTATGCCGTACAGAGCGGCCCTCTGAAAGCCACCGCTATCCGTGCCACCTACACCGCACACCGCGCCAGCGAAAACCAGGCCGATGGCAGCCTCAACGAGTTCCGCCTCGTTACCACCATCCCGTTCAACATTCTCTAAACTGCCACCGGGCGGTCGACTCACAAGGTTGACCGCCCGGTCTTTTGCCATTGACCCGATTGCAGAGGATTGACGATGAACATGACCCCCCTACGCGCCGCCATCGCCGCCGCATTGCTGAGTGTCGCCGTTGGCGCCACGGCCAAACCCCTGGTGGTTTGCACAGAAGCCAGCCCGGAAGGCTTCGACATGGTCCAATACACGACTGCAGTCACCGCCGACGCCGTGGCGGAAACCATTTTCAACCGCCTGGCCGACTTCAAGCCCGGCACCACCGAGGTGATTCCGGCCCTGGCCGAATCCTGGGACATCAGTGACGATGGCCTGACGTACACCTTCCACCTGCGCAAGGGCGTCAAGTTCCACACCACCGAATACTTCAAGCCGACCCGCGACATGAACGCCGACGATGTGGTCTGGAGCTTCCAGCGCCAGCTGGACCCGAATCACCCGTGGCACAAACTGTCGAGCGTGGGCTTCCCCTACTTTGAAAGCATGGGCTTCAAGGAACTGCTAAAAAGCGTCGAGAAAGTCGACGAGCACACGGTCAAGTTCAGCCTGACCCGCCGCGAAGCGCCATTTTTGGCCGACATCGCCATGGCCTTCTCCTCGATCTACCCGGCCGAATACGCCGACCAGTTGCTCAAGGCCGGCAAGGCCGGCGATCTCAACAGCAAGCCGGTCGGTACCGGGCCGTTCGTCTTCCAGCGCTACAACAAGGACGCCCAGGTGCGCTTCAAGGCCAACCCGGACTACTTCCGTGGCAAGCCACCGGCCGATGCGCTGGTATTGGCCATCGCCACCGACAACAACGTGCGCATGCAGAAGCTCAAGACCAACGAGTGCCAGATCGCGTTGTACCCCAAACCCGATGACATCCCCAGCATCAAGAAAGACCCGAACCTGAAGGTCGCTGAACTGGACGCGATGACCGTCTCCTACACCGCCCTGAACACCAGCCACAAATACATGAGCGACGTGCGGGTGCGCAAAGCCATCGACCTGGCCTTCGACAAGGAAGCCTACGTCAACGCGCTGTTCGGCAAGGGCAACGCCACCGTGGCGGTCAACCCGTACCCGCCGACCCTGCTGGGCTTCAACCACGACCTGAAGAACCCGCCCCGCAACCTCGACAAGGCCCGCGAGCTGCTCAAGGAAGCCGGCGTGCCGGAAGGCACCGTGTTCACCCTGTTCACCCGCAACGGCGGCGGCCCGACCAACCCCAACCCGATGCTCGGCGCGCAGATGATGCAGGCGGACCTGGCGAAGGTCGGGATCAAGGTCGACATTCGCGTGATGGAATGGGGCGAAATGCTCAAGCGCGCGAAAAACGGCGAGCACGACATGGTCTCCGCCGGATGGGCGGGCGACAACGGCGACCCGGATAACTTCCTGACGCCTATGCTCAGTTGCGAAGCGGCCAAGAACGGCGAAAACTACGCGCGCTGGTGCAACGAGAAATTCCAGGCCCTGATCGACCAGGCCCGCGCCACAGTGAACCCTGAGGAGCGTACCAAGCTCTATGAGCAGGCCCAGGTGATTTTCAACCAGGACCAACCGTGGATCAGCATGGCCCACACTCGCATGTTCACAGCAATGCGCAACAACGTAGAGGGTTATGTAATTAGCCCGCTCACCACCAATAACTTCGCCACCACCCAGGTGAAGTAGATAAGAAAACGCCCGGTGGCCCTTACCCAAGGGCTGCCGGGCACGCCTAACCGGCTGATGAGGTACACCTGAAGATGTTTAGTTTTATTGCCCGCCGACTGGGATTATTGATCCCCACGTTCTTCGGCATCACCTTGCTGACCTTCGCGTTGATTCGCATGATCCCCGGCGACCCCGTGGAAGTGATGATGGGCGAACGTCGGGTCGATCCCGAAATGCATGCACAGGCAATGGAACGCCTTGGCCTCAATAAACCGCTGTATGCCCAGTACCTGGACTACATCGGCAAGCTGGCCCACGGCGATCTCGGCGAATCGCTGCGTACCCGTGAAAGCGTATGGACCGAGTTCAGCTCCCTGTTTCCCGCGACCCTGGAACTGTCCATGGCCGCCCTGTTGTTCGCCGGTATCCTGGGCCTGCTGGCCGGGGTGATCGCGGCACTCAAGCGAGGATCCCTGTTCGACCATGGGGTGATGGGCATCTCCCTGGCGGGGTATTCGATGCCGATCTTCTGGTGGGGCCTGATCCTGATCATGTTCTTCTCGGTATCCCTGGGCTGGACGCCAGTGTCGGGACGGATCGACCTGCTTTACGACATCGAGCCGAAAACCGGCTTCATGCTGATCGACACGCTGTTGGCCGACGAGCCGGGCGCGTTCCTCGATGCCCTGCACCACCTGATCCTGCCCGCCATCGTGCTGGGCACCATTCCGCTGGCGGTGATCGCCCGCATGACCCGTTCTTCGATGCTCGAAGTGCTGCGTGAAGACTACATCCGCACCGCCAAGGCCAAAGGCCTGTCGCCGTCGCGCGTGGTGTTCGTGCATGGCCTGCGCAACGCACTGATCCCGGTGCTGACCGTGGTCGGCCTGCAAGTCGGCACGCTGCTGGCCGGTGCGGTCCTGACCGAAACGATCTTCTCCTGGCCGGGCATCGGCAAGTGGCTCATCGAAGCCATCGGCGCCCGGGACTACCCCGTGGTACAGAACGGCATCCTGTTAATCGCCTGCCTGGTGATTCTGGTCAACTTCGTCGTGGACATCCTCTACGGCTTTGCCAACCCACGCATCCGTCACCAGCGCTGAGATCAAAACCATGAGTACTCCAACTACCGCGGTAGCAGTCGATCAAAGCCTGCTGTACCCATCCCCCTACAAAGAATTCTGGCACGCGTTTTCCCGCAACAAGGGCGCCGTGGCCGGGCTGTTGTTCATGATCCTGATCGTGTTCTGCGCGATCTTCGCCCCGTGGGTCGCGCCCCATGACCCGAGCGAGCAATATCGCGACTTCCTGCTGACGCCGCCGGCCTGGCTCGAAGGCGGGCAGATCCAGTTCCTGCTGGGCACCGACGAACTGGGCCGCGATTTGCTGTCGCGCCTGATCCAGGGTTCGCGCCTGTCGCTGCTGATCGGTTTGTCATCGGTGGTGATGTCGCTGATCCCGGGCATCCTGCTGGGGCTGTTCGCCGGGTTCTTCCCGCGCATCCTCGGCCCGACCATCATGCGCCTGATGGACATCATGCTCGCCCTGCCTTCGCTGCTGCTGGCCGTGGCGATCGTCGCCATCCTCGGCCCAGGCCTGATCAACACCGTGATCGCCATCGCCATCGTGTCGCTGCCGTCCTACGTGCGCCTGACCCGTGCCGCGGTGATGGGCGAACTGAACCGTGACTACGTCACCGCCGCCCGCCTGGCCGGTGCCGGCCTGCCGCGCCTGATGTTCATCACCGTGCTGCCCAACTGCATGGCACCGCTGATCGTCCAGGCGACGCTGAGCTTTTCCTCGGCCATCCTCGACGCCGCCGCCCTGGGCTTCCTCGGCCTCGGCGTGCAGCCGCCGACCCCGGAGTGGGGCACCATGCTGGCCTCGGCCCGGGACTACATCGAACGCGCCTGGTGGGTCGTGAGCCTGCCTGGCTTGACCATTTTGCTCAGCGTGCTGGCAATCAACCTGATGGGCGACGGTTTGCGCGATGCGCTGGACCCGAAACTCAAGAATGCCGCCTGAGGAGATTCCCATGTCACTGCTAGAAATCAAGAATCTCAACGTTCGCTTCGGCGATGCCACCGCCGTGCCGGTAGTCGATGGCCTGGACCTGAGCGTGGAAAAAGGCGAAGTCCTGGCGATCGTCGGCGAATCGGGCTCGGGTAAATCCGTGACCATGATGGCGCTGATGGGCCTGATCGAGCACCCCGGCATCGTCACCGCCGATGCGCTGAACTTCGACGGCAAGAACATGCTCAAGCTGAGCAACCGCCAGCGCCGGCAGATCGTCGGTAAAGACCTGGCAATGGTCTTCCAGGACCCGATGACCGCGCTCAACCCCAGCTACACCGTGGGTTTCCAGATCGAAGAAGTGCTGCGCCTGCACCTGAAAATGTCCGGCAAGGCCGCCCGCAAGCGCGCCATCGAATTGCTGGAAAAAGTCGAGATCCCGGGCGCTGCCAGCCGCATGGACGCCTACCCGCATCAGTTGTCCGGCGGCATGAGCCAGCGCGTGGCAATTGCCATGGCCATTGCCGGCGAGCCGAAGTTGCTGATCGCCGACGAACCGACCACCGCCCTCGATGTGACCATCCAGGCCCAGATCATGGACCTGCTGCTGGCCCTGCAAAAAGAGCAGGACATGGGCCTGGTGCTGATCACCCATGACCTGGCCGTGGTGGCTGAAACCGCCCAACGCGTGTGCGTGATGTACGCCGGCCAGGCCGTGGAAGTGGGCCAGGTGCCGCAACTGTTCGACATTCCTGCCCACCCCTACAGCGAAGCGCTGTTGGCGGCGATTCCGGAGCACAGCATGGGCGCCGAGCGCCTGGCGACCCTGCCGGGCATCGTGCCCGGTCGCTACGACCGTCCGCAAGGCTGCCTGCTGTCGCCGCGCTGCCCGTACGTGCAGGACAACTGCCGTCAACAACGCCCGGCCCTCGATCCGAAATCCAACAGCCTCGCCCGCTGCTTCTACCCGTTGAACCAGGAGGTGGCGTGATGGCCGTCGTACTTACCGCCCGTGACCTGACCCGTCATTACGAAGTGTCCCGTGGCATGTTCAAGGGCCATGCGACCGTGCGCGCCCTCAACGGTGTGTCGTTCGAACTGGAAGCCGGCAAGACCCTGGCCGTGGTGGGTGAATCCGGTTGCGGCAAATCCACCCTCGCCCGGGCCCTGACGCTGATCGAAGAACCGTCCTCCGGCTCCTTGAAAATCGCCGGCCAGGAAGTGACCGGCGCCAACAAGGCCGAACGCAAGCAATTGCGCAAAGACGTGCAAATGGTCTTCCAGAGCCCTTATGCGTCCCTCAATCCGCGGCAGAAGATCGGCGATCAACTGGCCGAGCCGTTGCTGATCAACACCAACCTGTCGGCCACCGAGCGGCGGGAAAAAGTCCAGGCGATGATGAAGCAGGTGGGTTTGCGCCCCGAGCATTACCAGCGCTACCCGCACATGTTCTCTGGCGGCCAGCGCCAGCGCATCGCCCTGGCCCGCGCCATGATGCTGCAACCCAAGGTGCTGGTGGCGGACGAACCGACGTCGGCGCTGGACGTGTCGATCCAGGCCCAGGTGCTGAACCTGTTCATGGATTTGCAGCAGGAATTCAACACCGCCTACGTGTTCATTTCCCACAACCTGGCGGTGGTGCAGCACGTGGCCGATGACGTGATGGTGATGTACCTCGGCCGCCCGGTGGAGATGGGGCCCAACGAGTCCATCTACAGCCGCCCGTTGCACCCGTACACCCAGGCGCTGCTATCGGCCACACCGACCATCCACCCGGACCCGAACAAGCCGAAGATCAAGATCGTCGGTGAACTGCCCAACCCGCTCAACCCACCGTCCGGCTGCGCCTTCCACAAGCGTTGCCCGTACGCCACCGAGCGTTGCAAGACGGAAGAACCGGCCTTGCGGCCGCTCGATAACCGCCTGGTCGCGTGTCACTACGCCGAGCGGTTCCTCGACGGCGCGGCGTAAGGCAAAAGGCAGACAGAACACTTGTGGCGAGGGAGCTTGCTCCCTCGCCACAAGGGTACGTTTTCGCTTTTGGTTATGCACTCGTATAAAAAAACCCCTCCAGCCCCGACTGAGTCTCAGTCGGGGCTGGAGGGGTTTTCTTCAGGGCAGAAGTCTACGTCTGGCTATCACCTTCGTCGGCATCGTCGCCCTCACCACTCTCCCCGCCGTCGTCGGGGTCCTGTTCGATCGTCGAGTCATCGCCATCCTGATCACCCGACTCCTGTGTGGTGGTCGCGGCAAGCATCATCTCGCCTTGCGCCACTTGCCCAGTCGACGCCTGCTTCTCATGCTCATCGCATTCGGCCCATGCGGCGGTAGAGCCCAGGGACAGCATCACCAAAACCTTCAGCAAAAACATCATGCGTAGAAGCTTGTTCATAGCCAACTCCTTCTTTTCCGGATGAAGCCGAGGCCGACGGCGCTCAAGAAATCTAGTTCTGAACAGGCCGGTTCACCAGATAGGACGCTGCATGACAGGCAGAAATGCCGCTGCCCGACAGATTGGTTTCGAATAAGGGTTATCTCCAATCCAACTAACCCCCAAAACCCAGTGTGGGAGCGAGCTTGCTCGTGATGACGACAGCACATCCAACATCCAGGCAAGCTGACCCACCGCTATCGCGAGCAAGCTCGCTCCCACAGGGGTTTGAGTGACCGAGAGCTTGAGGATTGGCACAAAACCAATGTGGGAGCGAGCTTGCTCGCGATGACCACAGCACATCCGACATCCAGGCAAGCTGACCCACCGCTATCGCGAGCAAGCTCGCTCCCACAGGGCTTTGAGTGACCGAGAGATTGAGGATTGGCACAAAACCAATGTGGGAGCGAGCTTGCTCGCGATGACGACAGCACATCCAACATCCAGGCAAGCTGACCCACCGCTATCGCGAGCAAGCTCGCTCCCACAGTGGGTCACACTTGATGCTTAGTGGTGCTCGCGAGTCGCGCGGAATTTCACATCCGGCCAGCGCTCTTCCATCAGCGCCAGGTTGACCCGGGTTGGGGCCAGGTAGGTCAGGTGGCCGCCGCCGTCCAAGGCGAGGTTTTCCACAGCCTTGTTGGAGAATTCCTCGAGTTTCTTCTTGTCACCGCATTCAACCCAACGGGCGGAGTACACGGTGATCGGCTCGTAGGAGCATTCGACCTTGTATTCCTCTTTCAAGCGGCTGGCGACCACATCGAACTGCAGCACACCGACGGCGCCGAGGATGATGTCGTTGCTGCGCTCCGGGAAGAACACCTGGGTGGCGCCCTCTTCGGCCAGTTGCTGCAGACCCTGGCGCAGTTGCTTGGACTTGAGCGGGTCCTTCAGGCGTACGCGGCGGAACAGTTCCGGGGCGAAGTGCGGGATGCCGGTGAAACCCAGGGTTTCGCCTTCGGTGAAGGTGTCGCCGATCTGGATGGTGCCGTGGTTGTGCAGGCCGATGATGTCACCGGCGAAGGCTTCTTCCAGTTGTTCGCGTTCCGAGGAGAAGAAGGTCAAGGCGTCGCCGATGCGCACGTCCTTGCCGGTGCGCACATGGCGCATCTTCATGCCCTTGTCGTATTTGCCGGAGCAGATGCGCATGAAGGCGATGCGGTCGCGGTGTTTGGGGTCCATGTTCGCCTGGATCTTGAACACGAAGCCCGAGAATTTCTCTTCCACCGGTTCCACGGTGCGCTCGTTGGCGACGCGTGGCAGCGGGCGCGGGGCCCAATCGACCACGGCGTCGAGTACATGGTCCACGCCGAAGTTGCCCAGGGCGGTACCGAAGAACACCGGGGTCAGTTGGCCGTCGAGGAATTCCTGCTGGTTGAACTCATGGCAGGCGCCCTGCACCAGCTCCAACTGCTCGACGAAACGATCGTATTCATCGCCCAGGTGCGCGCGGGCCTCGTCGGAGTCGAGCTTCTCGATGATCTTGACGTCGGTGCGCTCGTGCCCGTGACCGGCGGTGTAGACGATGATGTAGTCGTCGGCCAGATGGTACACGCCCTTGAAGTCGCGGTAGCAACCGATCGGCCAGGTGATCGGCGCCGCCTTGATCTTCAGGACCGCTTCGATCTCGTCGAGCAGTTCGATCGGGTCACGGATGTCGCGGTCGAGTTTGTTGATAAAGCTGACGATCGGCGTGTCCCGCAGGCGGCAGACGTCCATCAGCGCGATGGTCCGTGGCTCGACGCCTTTACCGCCGTCGAGGACCATCAAGGCCGAGTCCACTGCCGTCAGGGTGCGGTAGGTGTCTTCGGAGAAGTCTTCGTGGCCCGGGGTGTCGAGCAGGTTGATCATGTGATCGCGATACGGGAACTGCATGACCGACGTGGTAATGGAGATACCCCGTTGTTTTTCCATTTCCATCCAGTCGGAGGTGGCATGGCGGTCGGACTTGCGAGACTTCACCGTGCCGGCGACCGCAATCGCCTTGCCCATCAGCAAGAGCTTTTCGGTGATGGTGGTCTTACCGGCATCGGGGTGGGAAATAATGGCGAAAGTGCGGCGTTTCGCGACTTCGGCGGCCTGTTTGGTCATGGGAAATCGCCTGGCAGGTGATTCAAAAAAGGGCGGCGATTATAGCTCAACTTGTGCCAGGAACCGAACCGTTGAGCACATCCAAGGTGGCCAGATCATCCCTTCCATGGGAACCTTTTGCCGCGTGGAGGCGTCCACCCCCCTGATACGAGCAACCGTCAGGGTCTGAAAAATCAGCAAGTTAGCCTGACGAGGCTGCGCTCATGGCTCACTTCGACGGCCGTTTACCGGCCTCGAAAAGAGCTGCTTCTCGCGAACGTTTTTCCGGCAACCAGTGATGGTTTGCCGCCCGGGAAAGCGTGCGCCGACTGAAAGACAAAGGAGTCCGCCTGTGGCTATCCGCTATGGCAAAGGGCTTATCGGGGGTGCGGTCGTCGTCGCGCTCCTGGCCCTGTTGATCCACTGGATCGGCATCGATACGATCCAACGCTACCGCGACGATCTGCTGTTTTACCTGCAAGCGCACCTGATGCTTGTCTTGGCCTCCATGCTGGCGGCCCTGGTTGTCGGCATCCCCGCCGGCATCGCCCTCAGCCGCCCCAGCCTGGTCGGGCGCGCCGAACGCTTCATGCAAGTGTTCAACATCGGCAATACCGTACCGCCCCTGGCCGTGCTAGCCATCGCCCTGGGCATCCTGGGCATCGGCAGCGGGCCTGCCATCTTCGCCCTGTTCCTTGCCTCGCTGCTGCCCATCGTGCGTAACACCTATGAAGGCCTGAAGAATGTCCAGGGCTCCCTCAAGGAGGCCGCCGTCGGTATCGGCATGACCCCACGCCAGGTGCTGTGGAAAGTCGAGTTGCCCAACGCCGTACCGATCATTGTCGGTGGCGTGCGCGTGGCCCTGGCGATCAACGTCGGCACCGCGCCCCTGGCGTTCCTGATCGGCGCCAACAGCCTTGGCAGCCTGATCTTCCCCGGCATCGCCTTGAACAACCAGCCGCAGCTGTTGCTCGGCGCGGCCTGCACCGCCCTGCTGGCGTTGTTGCTCGACGGCCTGGTGACACTGGCCAGCCGCCTCTGGCTGGAACGCGGTCTGCGACCGTCATAAGCCGGCTGGAAAAAGGAAATCGTTTATGAAGAAGTTGAGCTTGATATTGGGCTGTGTCCTGCTGTTCGCAGGGTTCGCCCAAGCCGCTGAAAAACCGCTGATCCGCCTCGGCGCCCGGGTATTCACCGAGCAGACACTGCTGGCGGAAATCACTGCGCAATATTTGCGCGCCAAGGGCTACGACGCGCAGATCACCGGCGGCCTGGGCAGCAACCTGGCCCGCAGCGCCCATGAAACCGGGCAACTGGACCTGTTGTGGGAATACACCGGCGTGTCGCTGGTGGCCTACAACCACGTCACGGAAAAACTCGACAGCGCCCAGTCCTACGCCCGGGTGAAGGAACTCGACGCCCAAAAGGGCCTGGTCTGGCTGACACCGTCGAAATTCAGCAACACCTACGCCTTGGCGCTGCCGGAAAAAGTCGCGAAACAATACCCACAGATCAACTCTATCAGCCAGTTGAACACGGTGTTGCAGGCCGAAGCCGATGACAATCATCTGGTGGCCCTGGACACCGAATTCGCCAACCGTTCCGACGGCCTGGCGGGCATGGTCGAGCAGTACGGCATGAACCTGACCCGCAAGAACATCCGGCAGATGGACGCGGGCCTGGTCTACACCGCCCTGCGCAACAGCCAGGTGTTCGCCGGCCTGGTCTATACCACCGACGGCCGGCTGAACGCGTTCAAGTTGAAGTTGCTGGAAGATGACAAGCACTACTTCCCCGACTACACCGCCGCGCCGGTGGTGCGCCAGGCGTTCCTCGACGCGCACCCGCAACTGGCCGCGCAGCTCAAGCCCCTGGCCGAGCTGTTCGACGATGAAACCATGCGCCAGCTCAACGCCCGCGTGGACGTCGATCATGAAAGCCCCTCCGCCGTTGCCGCCGATTTCCTGCGCCAACATTCGCTGCTCTCAACCCAATGACCTGGAGGAAAAGCCATGGATTTTCTTGACGCCTTTTCCCATCTGGACTGGCCGCTGGTGCTGCATCTGACCTGGCAGCACATCACCCTGGTGGGCATCGCCGTGACCCTGGCGATTGTCGTCGGCGTGCCCCTGGGTATTTTCATGACCCGCTTCCCGGCGCTCGCCGGCCCCTTGCAGGCCAGCGCCACGGTGCTGTTGACGATTCCGTCGATCGCGCTGTTCGGCCTGTTGTTGCCGTTCTACTCCAAGTTCGGCCAAGGCCTGGGCCCGATGCCGGCGATCACCGCGGTGTTTCTCTATTCGCTGTTGCCGATCATGCGCAACACCTACCTGGCCTTGAGCGGCGTCGAACCGGGTATCCGTGAAGCCGCCCGCGGCATCGGCATGACCTTCGCCCAGCGCCTGCGCATGGTCGAACTGCCCATCGCCGTGCCGGTGATCCTGGCCGGCGTACGCACCGCCGTGGTCATGAACATCGGCGTCATGACCATCGCCGCCACCATCGGCGCCGGTGGCCTGGGCGTGCTCATCCTCGCTTCCATCAGCCGCAGCGACATGTCGATGCTGATCGTCGGCGCCGTGCTGGTCAGTCTCCTGGCCATCTTCGCCGACCTGCTTCTGCAATGGCTGCAACGCTCGCTGACCCCAAAAGGACTATTGAAATGATCGAACTTCAAAACCTCAGCAAAACCTTCAAGAGCAACGGCAAGGACGTCAAGGCCGTGGACTCGGTGAACCTGATCGTCAACGAAGGCGAGATCTGCGTGTTCCTCGGGCCGTCGGGTTGCGGCAAAAGCACCACGCTGAAGATGATCAACCGCCTGATCCCGCCCACCTCGGGCAAGGTGTTGATCAACGGCGAAGACACCACCGGCCTGGACGAAGTGACCCTGCGCCGCAACATCGGCTACGTGATCCAGCAGATCGGCCTGTTCCCGAACATGACCATCGAGGAAAACATCACCGTGGTCCCGCGCCTGCTGGGCTGGGACAAGCAGAAATGCCACGACCGTGCCCGCGAATTGATGAGCATGATCAAGCTCGAGCCCAAGCAGTACCTGCATCGCTACCCTCGCGAGCTGTCGGGCGGCCAGCAGCAACGGATTGGCGTGATCCGGGCCCTGGCGGCCGATGCGCCGTTGTTGCTGATGGACGAACCGTTCGGCGCGGTGGACCCGATCAACCGCGAGATGATCCAGAACGAGTTCTTCGAGATGCAACGGGCGCTGAACAAGACCGTGATCATGGTCAGCCATGACATCGACGAGGCCATCAAGCTGGGGGACAAGATTGCGATCTTCCGCGCCGGCAAGCTGGTCCAGTTCGATCATCCGGATACCCTGCTGGCGCATCCGGCCGACGAGTTCGTCAGCAGTTTCGTCGGCCAGGACAGCACGCTCAAGCGCCTGCTGCTGGTCAAGGCCGAAGACGCGGCCGACAACGCGCCTTCGGTCAGCCCCGAAACCCCGGTGGGCGAGGCGCTGGAGCTGATGGACGAACATGACCGTCGCTACGTGGTGGTCACCTGCGCCGAGAACAAGGCCCTGGGTTATGTGCGACGGCGCGACCTGTACCGTCAGAGCGGCACCTGCGCGCAGTACTTGCGTGAATTCAACGCCACCGCGGCCTACGACGAACACCTGCGCATCCTGCTGTCGCGCATGTACGAGTTCAACCGCTCGTGGCTGCCGGTGATGGACGCCGAGCGGGTGTTCCTCGGCGAGGTGACCCAGGAATCCATCGCCGAATACCTCAGCTCCGGACGCTCGCGCGGCGGCAAGACCAGCATTGTCTCGCCGGCCGAGACCGCGCAGGCCTGATCGCCCCAACGAACCCTGTGGGAGCCGAGCTTGCTCGCGATAGCGGTGGGTCAGTTGGCGGTAGTGTTGGCTGTGCCGCAGCTATCGCGAGCAAGCTCGGCTCCCACAGTTTCCGGGGCGGTCACCAAAATGTCTCTGCCCGAAACGCCCCGATTTTCCATCCAGCGGGAACATCAATCTGTCACGCAGGTCGGTTACATCATGAGCTGTCGCGGGCCGCACGACGGATGTGTGCAAAAACGCGACATTTTTAGTTGATCTCAGGCCCCTCACGCCCTAAAGTTCGCGCCGAACGTCCATGCTGGAAACGATCCATCCGGCTCAAGTACTGACGACGAGACAGCAAGGCCAAGGGAATCATGTATCCCATGGCCTTTTTGCTTTCGGCGACATGCCTTGGGAAGTAGGCGAACCAAAGTGGGGATACGGAGGACGTTCACGAGGGCTGCTTGCCCTCACACCCATTGATCCTGATGTTTGCCAGTAGGAGTCCCAAGTATGTCGATCCAGGTCGAAGATTATTTCGCGCGCGAAACTTTCCAGAAAATGAAAGCGTTCGCCGACAAGCAGGAAACCCCGTTCGTGGTGATCGACACCGCGATGATCTCCCAGGCCTATGACGACCTGCGCGCCGGTTTCGAATTCGCCAAGGTCTACTACGCCGTCAAGGCCAACCCGGCGGTGGAAATCATTGACCTGCTCAAGGACAAAGGCTCGAACTTCGACATCGCCTCGATCTATGAGCTGGACAAGGTCATGAGCCGTGGCGTGGGCCCGGACCGGATCAGCTACGGCAACACCATCAAGAAATCCCGCGACATTCGCTACTTCTACGAGAAGGGTGTGCGCCTGTACGCCACCGACTCCGAAGCCGACTTGCGCAACATCGCCAAGGCCGCGCCGGGTTCGAAGGTTTATGTGCGGATCCTCACCGAAGGCTCCACCACCGCTGACTGGCCGTTGTCGCGCAAGTTCGGCTGCCAGACCGACATGGCCATGGACCTGCTGATCCTGGCCCGCGACCTGGGCCTGGTGCCGTACGGCATTTCGTTCCACGTCGGCTCGCAACAGCGCGACATCAGCGTCTGGGACGCGGCCATCGCCAAGGTCAAGGTCATCTTCGAGCGTCTGAAGGAAGAAGACGGCATCGTCTTGAAGCTGATCAACATGGGTGGCGGCTTCCCGGCCAACTACATCACCCGCACCAACAGCCTGGACACCTACGCCGAGGAAATCATCCGCTTCCTCAAGGAAGACTTCGGCGACGACCTGCCGGAAATCATCCTGGAGCCGGGCCGTTCGTTGATCGCCAACGCCGGTATCCTGGTCAGCGAAGTGGTATTGGTGGCGCGTAAGTCCCGTACCGCTGTCGAGCGTTGGGTGTACACGGATGTGGGCAAGTTCTCTGGCCTGATCGAAACCATGGACGAAGCCATCAAGTTCCCGATCTGGACCGAGAAGAAAGGCGAGATGGAAGAAGTGGTCATCGCCGGGCCGACCTGCGACAGCGCCGACATCATGTATGAAAACTACAAGTACGGTCTGCCGTTGAACCTGGCCATTGGTGATCGCCTGTACTGGTTGTCGACCGGGGCCTATACCACCAGCTATAGCGCGGTGGAATTCAATGGCTTTCCGCCGCTGAAATCGTTTTACGTGTAATGCGTTCGGGCGCTTGAACGTCCATCGTTCCGGCCTTGCTGCGTAATAGAAAAACGGCGCTTTTCCAGAAATGGAAAGCGCCGTTTTTTTGTTTTTGTTCTCGATGAAACCGCGTTTCCCCTGTGGGAGCGAGCTTGCTCGCGATAGCAGTGGGTCAGCCGACAGTGATGTGGCTGGCAGGCCGCTATCGCGAGCAAGCTCGCTCCCACAGGACTTTGTCGCTCACCTCATCACAGATCGGCACCTTTTAGGCGTGTTTATGAATGCTTCTCGATAACACACGGCATAATGCGCACCGTGATGAACAGTAATAGATGAACAAGGCGGGCGACGTGTTGAAGAAAACCCTGTTCCAGTTGCACTGGTTTTTCGGCATCAGTGCCGGGCTGGTCCTGGCGTTGATGGGCGTTACCGGGGCGGTGGTGTCGTTTCAGGATGAAATCCTGCGGGCCTTGAACCCGCAGGTGCTGACGGTCGAGAAGCAACCGGCCGGCGTCTTGCCGCCCGCCGAGCTGGTGGAGCAGATCGAAGCCGCCTCCGGCAAGACCGTCGCCCTGCTCTGGGTCGAGACCGACAGCGGCAACGCCGCGCGGGTGATCTTCGCGGCGCCTCCCGGAGAAAAACGTGATGCCATGCGCTATTTCGACCCCTACACCGCACAGTTCATGGGAGAGGTGACCGGCCAGGATTTCTTTGGCCTGATGCTCAGGCTGCATCGCGTCCTGACCCTGGATGACGTGGGCCGGCAAATCACCGGGGCCTGCACGCTGATCCTGGTCTTCTTCTGCCTGTCCGGGCTGTACCTGCGTTGGCCGCGCCAATGGAAAAGCTGGCGCGCCTGGCTGACCCTCGACTGGAGGAAAAAAGGTCGTAGCTTCAATTGGGACCTGCACTCGGTGGCGGGCACCTGGTGCCTGGTGTTCTATCTGCTGGCGGCACTGACCGGGCTGACCTGGTCCTACGAGTGGTACAACAAAGGCGTGACCCGCCTGCTCTCCGATTCGCCGGAAGAGGAGCGGGTACGCAGTCGCGGCCCGGCGCCAAGCGGCCCACTGCCCGTGGCCGATTACCGGGCCATGTGGAGCAGCATCTACAGCGCCGCCGGCCCGGGCCTGTCCGCCTACAACGTGCGCATGCCGCCCGTGGCCGGGCAGCCGGCGACCGTGTTCTACCTGCTGAAAAACTCACCTCACGACCGGGCGCTGAACCAGCTCATCCTCGACCCGACCACCGGCGTCATCAGCCGGCATAGCCGCTACAGCGACAAGAGCCTCAAGGCGCAGTTGCTGACCAGTGTCTATGCCCTGCATATCGGCAGCTACTTCGGCCTGGTCGGGCGGATCCTGGTGACCGTCGCCGCGCTGACCATGCCACTGTTCTTCATCACCGGCTGGTTGCTGTACCTGGACCGTCGCCGCAAGCAACGCCAGGCCAGAAACGCCCGCCAGGCCCTGAGCGCCAACCCGACCGATGCGCCGGCCTGGCTGATCGGCTTCGCCAGCCAAAGCGGTTTCGCCGAGCGACTGGCCTGGCAGACTGCCGGCCAACTCCAGGCCGCCGGCTTGCCCGTGAAGGTCCAGCCATTGGCCGGTGTTCGCGAGCACGACCTGAACACCGCCACCCACGCGCTGTTTGTGGTCAGCACCTTTGGCGACGGCGAAGGGCCGGACAGTGCCCGCGGCTTCGAACGCAAGGTGCTGGGCCAGGCCTTGAGCCTGGAGCGCTTGCAGTATTCGGTGCTGGGCCTGGGTGACCGGCAATATGAACACTTCTGCGGCTTCGCCCGGCGCCTGCACGCCTGGCTGGCGGAACACGGCGGCAAGACGCTGTTCGCGCCGGTGGAAGTCGACAGCGGCGACCCTTACGCCCTGCGTCACTGGCAACAACAACTGGCCGAGCTGACCGGGCAGGCGCCTGCCGACACCTGGCAGGCCCCCAGTTTTGAAAACTGGACCCTCAGCCAACGCACCCTGCTCAACCCCGACAGCAGCGGCTCGGGCGTGTACCTGCTGGGCCTCACCGCCCCCGGGCCGAGCAGTTGGCTGGCCGGCGACCTGGTGGAAATCCTGCCGCGCAATGACCTCTGGGCCATCGAACATTTCCTCGATGGCCTCGGCCTCTCCGGCCAGGCGCGTGTGCAAGTCGATGGCCTGCCCCAGAGTCTCAATCAGGCCCTGGCAACCCGCCAACTGCCGGAAAACCGCGCCCACCTGGTCGGCCTGCATGCCCAGGCGCTGGTGGAGGCGCTGGCACCGCTGGCGATGCGCGAATACTCCATCGCCTCGATCCCGGCCGACGGCGTGCTGGAGCTGATCGTGCGCCAGGAACGTCACGTCGACGGCAGCCTGGGCGTCGGGTCCGGCTGGCTGACCGAACACGCGCCGCTGGGCAGCGCCATCAGCCTGCGGCTACGCCGTAACAGCAGCTTCCATCTGCCGCCCCAGGGCGTGCCGATGATCCTGCTGGGCAACGGCACCGGCCTGGCGGGCCTGCGCAGCCTGCTCAAGGCTCGCGTCACCGAGGGCATGCAGCGCAACTGGCTGCTGTTTGGCGAGCGCAACCGCGAGCACGACTTCCACTGCCGCGATGACTTGCAGGAATGGGTGACCTCCGGCGACCTGGAACGCCTGGACCTGGCCTTCTCCCGGGATCAGAAGCAGAAAATCTACGTCCAGGACCGTCTGCTGGAATCGGCCGCGCTGCTCAAGCAATGGGTGGCCGACGGCGCGGCGATCTATGTTTGCGGCAGCTTGCAGGGCATGGCATCCGGGGTGGATCACGTGCTCAACAACGTGCTGGGGCGCGAGGAAGTGGAGCGCCTGATCGAGCAGGGGCGGTATCGGCGGGATGTCTACTGATCCTGACCGCAACATCAACCCTGTGGGAGCGGGCTTGCTCGCGATAGCGGATCTTCAGTCAACACTTCATTGACTGACACACTGCTATCGCGAGCAAGCTCGCTCCCACATGGGTTTTGTGGCGGGCTTTAGATTCAAACCGGCTGCAACTTCTTCTCGAACACCGCCACCCCTTCCAGATCCCGCAACACCACACTCATCTCCCCGCTCGGCCCATCGATGTTCACCTCGCCAAAGAATTGATACCCGGCGAACGGCGAGCTGTTCTGGGTCGGGGGCGCTTTCTGGAACACCACCTCAGGACCGAAGGTCTTGTCCAGGGTGTTGGGCCCGAAGCTGCCGGCGTTCAAGGGCCCGGCGACGAACTCCCAGAACGGTTCGAAATCCTGGAACGCGGCGTGTTCGGGGTGGTAGTGATGGGCGGCGCAATAGTGGACGTCGGCGGTGAGCCAGACGTAGTTGCGCACCTGATGCTTGCGCAGGTAACCCAACAGTTCGGCGATCTCCAGTTCACGCCCCTGGGCCGCGCCCGGGTCACCGTTGGCGACCGCTTCCCAACGCGGCACGCCGGGGCTGACCTCGCCATCCGGCACACCCAGGCCAATAGGCATGTCGGCGGCGATGACTTTCCACTGGGCGCGGGATTGCTTCAACTCATGCTTGAGCCAATTCAATTGCTCACGCCCCAGGAACGGTTTGGCCGCGCCGAGGTTGGCGTCGTTGGCTTCACGGTAACTGCGCATGTCCAGCACGAACACATCCAGCAGCGGCCCGTAACCGAGCTTGCGGTAGATCCGCCCGCCGCCGTCGGCCTTCTGCCGGCGCATCGGCGCGTATTCCAGCCAGGCCTGCCGCGCACGCCCCACCAGGCTGTGGATATCCTTGGTCTGGTAACGCTCGTCCAGTTGCTTGCCCGGCGACCAGTTGTTGACCACCTCGTGGTCGTCCCACTGCCAGATCTGTGGTACTTCGGCATTGAAGCGGCGTACGTTTTCGTCCATCAGGTTGTAGCGATAGTTGCCGCGATACTCATCCAGGGTTTCGGCGACCTTGCTCTTGGCGTCGGAGGTGATATTGCGCCAGATGCGCCCACCCTCGACGGTGATTTGCGCCGGCACCGGGCCGTCGGCGTAGATGGTGTCGCCGCTGTGTATAAAGAAATCCGGCAGGCGCAGACGCATGGCTTCGTAAATGCGCATGCCGCCGATGTCCGGGTTGATCCCGAAACCCTGGCCGACGGTATCGCCACTCCAGACAAAACGGATGTTGCGCTTGAACTGCGGCACGCTGCGCAGGTGGCCAAGCCAGGGCTCGCTGGCAACCCCGCTTTGGACATCTTCGAAATGCACACGGTAGAAAATCGCCTGGTCGCGGGGCAACCCGGTCAGTTCGACCCGGGCAGTGAAATCACTGCGGGCGTCGGCCACGGGCGAGACGAAGCGACGGGGATTGCTGAACTTGCTGCGGGTGTCCCACTCCACCACCATTCGCGCCGGACGGTCGCTGCGGCTCCAGATCATCGCCCGGTCGCCCTGCAGGTCGCCAGACTGCACACCGTCGGTGAGCACCGGACGATCCTTGACCGAAGCCATCACCGCCGGCGCCAGCCCCGGCAACAACAACCCCGCCCCTACGGCTTGCATCACCCGACGACGTCCCAGGTCGAATTCGCTCATGGTGTTCTCCCTTGAAATGGGAAAACTTAAGCATGGCTGTGTGAAGTGGGTGTGACAGGGATTTTATGCCCGCCCCAGCCCCCCCTGTGGGAGCGAGCTTGCTCGCGAAGGCGGAGTGTCAGGCAACCAAGTGGTCGACTGATACACCGCTATCGCGAGCAAGCTCGCTCCCACAGGGGGATTTCATTGCTTCAAAGAAGCGATCAGGCCTTGGCCGGCTCCAACGCCATCTCCACCACCTCAGGCCGCTTGAGCAGTGCGTACGCCACTGCCGTCAGCAGGCTCCCCGCCACGATCGCCAGCAAGTACAACAACGCATGGTTGATGGCGTTGGGGATCAGCATCACGAACAGGCCGCCGTGGGGGGCCATGAGCTTGCAGCCGAAGTACATCGACAGCGCGCCGGTCAGCGCCCCGCCGGCGATACTCGCCGGGATCACCCGCAGCGGATCCTTGGCCGCGAACGGGATCGCGCCTTCGGAGATGAAGCACAGTCCCAGCACCAGTGCCGCTTTGCCGGCCTCGCGCTCGGTCTGGGCAAATTTTCGCCGGGCGATGAACGTGGCGATGCCCAGGCCAATGGGCGGCACCATGCCGGCGGCCATGGCCGCGGCCATCGGTGCATAACTCTGCGAAGCCAGCAGCCCCACCGAAAACGCATAGGCGGCCTTGTTGATCGGTCCACCGAGGTCGACGCACATCATCGCCCCCAGCAGCACGCCCAACAGAATCGCATTGGTGGTGCCCATGCTGTCGAGGAAGTGGGTCAAGGCTTCGAGCATGCCCGCCACCGGTTTGCCGACGATGTAGATCATCACCAGGCCGGTGAACAGGCTCGCCAGCAGCGGGATGATCAGGATCGGCTTGAGCGCTTCCAGGCTCTGGGGCAAGCGCGCGTAGCGGTTGATCGCCTTGGCCGCGTAACCGGCCAGGAAACCGGCGATGATCCCGCCAATGAAGCCGGCGCCCAGGGTGCTCGCCAGCATCCCGCCGATCATGCCTGGCGCCAGGCCCGGCCGATCGGCGATGGAATAGGCGATGTAGCCGGCCAGCAACGGCACCATCAACTTGAACGCGGTCTCGCCGCCGATCTGCATCAGCGCGGCCGCCAGGGTGCCAGGCTCCTTGAAGGCCTCGATGCCGAACACGAACGACAAGGCGATCATCAAACCACCAGCCACCACCATCGGCAGCATGAAGGACACGCCCGTCAGCAGGTGCTTGTAGGCGCCGGTCTTCTCCGACTTGGCCGGGGCGCTGGCGCCGCTCGACGCGCTTTCCTGGCGACCTTCGACCAGCGCTTTGTTCAGCGTCGCCTCGGCCTGTTTCAGGGCGACGCCCGTGCTGCAACGATAGATCTTCTTGCCGGCAAACCGCTCGGTGGCGACTTCAATGTCGGTCGCCAGCAGCACCACGTCCGCTTCGGCGATGGCCTCGGCGCTCAACGGATTGCGGGCACCGACCGAACCCTGGGTTTCCACTTGCAGGTCGTAGCCCAGTTTCGTCGCCGCCTGCTGCAAAGCCTCGGCGGCCATGAAGGTATGGGCGACACCCGTTGGACATGCCGTGATGGCGACCAGGCGCGGGGCTCGCTCGGCCGACGCCGCCGGCTCTTGTGCGAACGCGTCTGCCTCGCCCAGAACCTCAGCCTCTACGGCGCCACGACGCAGCACCGCATCAACGTCCTGGAGGGCCAGGGCCGGTGTGCTGCGGAACACCCGCTTGCCGACGAACCGCGACAGATCCACCGGGCCGCTGGCGACCAGCAACACCCACTCGGCCGCCTCGAGGGTCGCCGCCGACAGCTGGCGTTCCGGATGGGCCGCGTCATGGACCTCGACACTGGTGCTCCAACCCTGGCGCTGCGCCGCGGCGTCCAGCAGGCGGGCGCACAACACACTGGTAACCATGCCGTTCGGGCAGGCCGTCACAATGGCTAGTTTCATTCTTGCGAACCCTCTTATTGTTCTGTCAGGGGGCGCACGCGCACGCCCTGTTCAAGCGACGCCAGCAACGCGGTGTCGTGGATGCCAAAACCGATCTGCGTGACCGCCATGGCGGCGATGGCCGTGGCAGTGCGCAGTGTCTGTTCCGGGGTGTCGGCGCTGAGCAGACCGTGGAGCATGCCCGCCAGCAGCGAATCCCCGGCGCCCACGGTACTGGCGACGCTGACCTTGGGCGGCGAGGCATGCAACGCCGCACCGACACTGAACCAGTTCACGCCATCGGCACCGTGGGAAATCACCACATGCTCGACACCCTGGGCATGCAGGCGCTGCGCCGCTTGCGCCTGGGCCGCTTCGCTCACCACCTCGCACCCCAGCGCATCGGCCAGTTCCTCGGTGTTCGGCTTGATCAGCCACGGCCCCGCCGCCAGGGCAACGCGCAAGGCTTCGCCGCTGGTGTCGAGGGCCACGTTCAGGCCGAGTGTCTTAAGACGGACGATCAACGCCTGCAACCACTGCGGGCTGACGCCCCGGGGCAAGCTGCCCGCCACCACGACCACGTCGTGGCCGGGGGCGATCTGCTCCAAACGCGCCAGCAACGCCTGCTGTGCGGCGGCATCGACCACCGGGCCCGGCCCGTTGAGGTCAGTGATGCGCCCGTCCTGCTCGGCCAGCTTGATGTTGCTGCGGGTCTCGCCGGGGACACGGATGAAGGCGTCGACAAACCCCCGCTGGGCGAACAGCGTCTCGAACACCTGGGCATTGTCTTCGCCCAGAAAGCCACTGACCGTCAGCGTATGACCGAGGTCAGCCAGCACCTGGGCCACGTTCACGCCTTTGCCGGCGGCATGGGTGTGCATGTCGTCACTGCGGTTGACCTGCCCTGGTTCCAGGCGCGCCAGTTCCACCGTAAGGTCAAGCGCCGGGTTGAGGGTCAGGGTAAGAATCTTCGCCATTACAGCGCCTCCACTAATGCGCGCACGTCATCGGCGCTGCCCACGGCCAAGGCCGCCTGGGCCAGGGTTTGGACTTGCGCCAGGTTCAGTTCGCGAACCCGCGCCTTGACCTCGGCAATGCTACGGGCGGAGACACTCAACTCGTCCACGCCCAGGCCCACCAGCACCGGCACCGCCAGCGGATCGGCCGCCAGTTCGCCACACACACCGACCCATTTGCCATGGGCATGAGCGGCGCGCACGGTGATGTCGATCAGTTGCAGCACCGCCGGGTGCAAGCCATCGGCCTGGGCCGAAAGGGTCGGATGCCCCCGGTCGATGGCCAGGGTGTATTGCGTCAGGTCGTTGGTGCCGACGCTGAAGAAGTCAACTTCCTTGGCCAGCACCGGCGCCAGCAACGCAGCGGACGGCACTTCGATCATGATCCCCAGTTGCAGGTCCGCCACGGGGATTTCCCGGCGCAGGCGCTCGGTCATGTCCCGGGCCTGACGCCACTCGTCGACGCTGCCCACCATCGGGAACATGATCCGCAGCGGACGGCTGTCCGCCGAGCGCAACAAGGCCCGCAATTGCGCTTCCATGACTAGCGGGCGCTGCAAAGTCAGGCGAATGCCACGCACGCCGAGGAACGGGTTTTCTTCTTTCGCGATCGGCCAGTACGGTAGCGGCTTGTCACCGCCCACATCGAGGGTGCGCACCACCAGCGGCCGACCGGCCAGGCCATCGAGCACCTTGCGGTATTCGGCTTCCTGGGTCGCTTCGTCCGGCGCCTGGTTGTGGGCCATGAAAATCAGTTCGGTACGCAACAGGCCAATGCCTTCGGCGCCCTGCTCCACCGCGCTGGCGACGCCGGCGCTTTCGCCGATGTTGGCGAACACTTCCACGGCATGCCCATCACGGGTCAGCGCCGGCTCGTGGCGCTGCTCGGCAGCGACCTTGAGGCGCTGTTCGCGGGTGTCGCGTTCTTCCCTGGCGCGCTGCAACGTGGCGGCGTCAGGGTCCACGTGCAGGCGACCGCGCTGGCCATCCAGCAGCAGGGACGTGCCCGGCGCCAGCAGCAATACCGCCGCACCAGCGCCCACCAGCGCCGGAATACCCAGGGCGCGAGCGACGATGGCGCTATGGGCGGTGGCGCCACCACGGGCGGTGAGAATCCCCGCTACACGGGTCGGGTCCAGGCGGGCCACGTCGGACGGGCCGACTTCGTCCATGACCAGGATGTAGGGTTGATCGGGCTCGTTCGGGGTTTCGACGCCACACAGTTGCGCCAGCACCCGACGACCGACGTCACGCAGATCGGCGGCCCGTTCGGCCAGCAAGGCATCCTGCAAGGCTTCCTGCTCTTTGGCGGCGGCTTCGATCACGCCCATCCACGCCGCTTGCGCACTCTCGCCCAGCTTCAAACGGGTGTCGACTTCGTCGGTCAGCTCCGGGTCGTCGAGCATTTCCTGGTGGGTGATGAAGATCTCGCGGATAGCCTTGGCCTTGGCGCGTTCGATCAGGCCTTGGATGTCTTGGCGTACCTGGTTCAAGGCGTTCTGCAGGCGCTCACGCTCGATAGCCGCCGATTCACCGCGCAGCGGATAGTCGATGGCCTGCAATACCTGGATGTGGGCCGGGCCGATGGCGATGCCCGGGGCGGCGGCGACGGCCTGGATCAGGCTGCCGGATTCGGGCGCCAGCATGACGGTCGCGACCTCGGCCATCACGGTTTCCCGTGGGGCACTCGGTGGCGGCAGCGGTTCGACCTCTTCGCCCAGGCCTTCTTCGATGGCGGCCAGCAGTGCCGGCAACGCGTCGTTGGCAATGCTCGGTTCGGCGATGAACTCCAGGACTTGGCCACGACGGGCGCCCAGGCTCAGCAGTTTGCTCAAGCTCTTGGCCGACACGGCGCTGTCCTGGCCGTCGACAATGCGCACGCGGATTTCGCCGTCGAAGCTTTTCGCCAACTGGGCGAGGATCTTCGCCGGGCGTGCATGCAGACCATGGGCGTTGGCCAGGCCGATGCGCGCGCTGGGCCAGTCGGCGGGCAATTCGCCGCCGAGCACTTCCAACACCTTGCGGCTGCTGGTGGCGCGACCCAGTTCGTGGCCGCGGCCTTCGATCAACAAGGCGCAGAGCCTTTCCAGCAAGGCCTGGTGGGCCTCGCCGAGGCTGGCGAGGCAGAACAGACCGCTCAACGGTTGGCCCAGGTAACGGATAGGCTTGTCCGGGGTGACGAAGGCCAGGCCCGGGCGCTTGACGGTCTGTTCGCTGTGCAGCCACCACAAGCCATCGCCCAGGGGCAGCGCATCGACTTGCTGCAACACGCCAGCAAAGCCGTTGCTCACACAGTCGGCCTGGCGCAACAGGCGGGCGCCGCGCCATACCAGCTCTTCAAAATCGTCAGCCGACACACCGAGGCCGATCATCTGGGCATCCAGGGCCAGCTCCTGCGGCGCGCCTTGCAGCAGCTTCAGCAAGGCTTCGGCGGAACCGGCGCGGCGCAAGGCCTGGCCCAGGTCTGTCTCGCCGAGGGCGCGGGTCAGCAGTTGCAGCAGGCGCAGGTGTTCGTCGGACTTGGCGGCGATGCCGATGGCCAGGTAGACAATCTGACCATCGCCCCAGTCCACGCCTTCGGGGAATTGCAGCAGGCGCACACCGGTGGAATAGACCAGCTCGCGGGTCTGCGGGGTGCCGTGGGGGATGGCAATACCTTGGCCAAGAAAGGTCGAACCCTGGGCTTCACGGGCCTGCAAGCCAGCGAGGTAACCCTCGGCTACCAGACCATCGGCCACCAGTTTGTCGGCGAGCAGTTGCAGTGCAGCGTCTTTATCCACAGCCGTCTGCGCCATGGATATCTGCTCTAGAGTGAGCTCGAGCATGCTTTCTCCTTTTTGGCGTCCGGGTTGGCGCCAGGTATTGTTTTGAATGAATCAGCTTAGCGTTACAGGGCGGCTTTGGGCGGTATCGCGGCAGCACGGCCAAAAATCCTGCTAGCCTTGAAAATACGCTTGCTGAAACGTTTAATCTAGAAAGATTGGCACGTTACTCGATAATCTCTCATCGTTGAAGTGCAACTTGTCGTAAGCGCTTGGGCGGTAACCGTCAGCTTGAATCGGGTAGGATGGCCCTTAATCCTCGGGACTCACTCGAAAAAACAAGGAAAACCGGGTTGAAACTCAGTGATATTGCTCAATTGGCCGGTGTGTCCGTAACCACCGCCAGCTATGTCATCAATGGCAAGGCCGAACAGCAACGCATCAGCAGCGCCACTGTCGAACGGGTGCGGGCGGTGGTCGAGGAACATGGCTTCACGCCCAATCCCCAGGCCGCCGGGCTGCGCAGCCGGCACACCCGCACCCTGGGCTTCATCCTGCCAGACCTGGAAAACCCCAGTTACGCACGCATCGCCAAGTTGCTGGAACAAGGCGCCCGGGCACGGGGCTATCAGTTACTGATCGCCAGCTCCGATGATGCGCCCGACAGTGAACGGCAGCTATTGCAATTGTTCCGCGCCCGGCGCTGCGATGCGCTGATCGTCGCCAGTTGCCTGCCGGCCGGCGACGACAGCTACCAGCAGTTGCAGGCCAAGGGCATTCCGATCATCGCCATCGACCGGGTGATGGAACCGGCGCATTTCTGCTCGGTGATCAGCGACGACCGCCAGGCCAGCCTGCACCTGACGCGCAGCCTGCTGGAGACCCACCCTCGACAAATCGCCTTGATCAGCGCCCGCCCCGAATTGAGCATCAGCCAGGAACGGACCGCAGGTTTTCGTGAAGCCTTGGCCGGGTTCGAGGGCCAGGTGTTGATCGAGCATGGCGAGTCGTTCAGCCGTGAATGCGGCCGTCAGTTGATGGATGAAATGCTCGCGCGCCTGGGGCATCTGCCCGACGCGCTGATCACCACCTCCTATGTGCTACTCCAAGGGGTGTTCGACGCCCTGCATGATTTCCCGCTCAAGTCGCGGCCATTGCGCCTGGGCACGTTTGGTGACACGCAGTTGCTGGATTTCCTGCCGCTGCCGGTCAATGCCATGTCCCAACAACATCAGTTGATCGCCGACAAAGCCCTGGAACTGGCCCTGGCAGCCATCGAAAACGATGACTACCAGCCTGGCGTGCAGGCCATCGCCCGGACGTTCAAGCAGCGGATCCACCAGGGCTGACGTTTCCTCAGGATTGATGCATGGAGTTGATCGACACCCACACCCACCTGGACTTCCCGGACTTTGACGCGGACCGCCCGGCGCTGCTGGCCGAAAGCCGCGCCTTGGGTGTGCGGCAAATGGTGGTGCTGGGCGTGTACCGGGACAATTGGCAGCGGGTCTGGGACCTGGTGCAAAGCGACCCGGACCTGCATGCCGCCCTGGGCCTGCACCCGGTGTACCTCGACCAGCATCGACCCGACGACGTGACGCTGTTGCACGACTGGCTGAGCCGCCTGGCCGGGCACCGGCAATTGTGTGCAGTGGGCGAGATCGGCCTGGACTATTACATCGAGACCCTGGACCGTGACCGCCAGCAAGCGCTGTTCGAAGCGCAGTTGGAACTGGCCGTGGCGTTCGAACTGCCGGCACTGATCCACGTGCGCCGCAGCCATGCCGCCGTGATCGCGACCCTCAAGCGCATCAACCCCACCCGGGCGGGGATCATCCACGCCTTCGCCGGCAGTTTTGAAGAGGCCCGCGAATACCTCAAGCTCGGCTTCAAACTCGGCCTCGGCGGTGCGGCGACCTGGCCTCAGGCCCTGCGCATGCACCGGGTGCTGGCGAAACTGCCGCTGGATGCGGTGGTGCTGGAAACCGACTCACCAGACATGGCCCCAGCCATGTTTCCTGGACAACGCAACAGCCCGGCGCACTTGCCGGCGATTTGCGAGGCGCTGGCCGGGATCATGGCGGTGACGCCCGAGCGACTGGCCGAGGCCAGCACCGCCAACGCCCGCCAACTGTTCAACTGGTAAAAAAACCTGTGGGAGCGGGCTTGCTCGCGATAGCGGTGTATCCGTCGAAAAAACAGGTAGCCTGACACTCCGCTATCGCGAGCGAGCTCGCTCCCACAACGGCCTACACCCGGAACGCATTGATCAGTTGCTTGAGCTGCACCACCTGGGCAGACAGCTCACGGCTGGCGTTTTCGGTCTGGTGCGCGCCTTCGGCCGTGCGTTCGCCAGCGCGGTTGATCTCGACGATATTCTGGTCGATGTCATGGGCCACGGCTGTCTGCTGCTCCACGGCGGCGGCGATCTGCTGGTTCTGGTCGACGATCATGCCGACGGCACCGAGGATATTTTCCAGGGCCTGCTGGACCTTTTCCGATTGACCGACCGTGCCATTGGCCATCTCATGACTGGTACCCATTGCCTTGACGGCGGCACCGACACCGCCGTGCAGGCGGGTGATCATCGCTTCGATTTCTTCGGTCGATTGCTGGGTCCGCTTGGCCAGGGTCCGCACTTCATCGGCCACCACCGCAAAACCCCGACCTTGTTCACCGGCCCGGGCGGCTTCGATGGCGGCATTGAGAGCCAGCAGGTTGGTCTGCTCGGCGATGCTCTTGATCACATCCAGCACGCGGCTGATGGCCTGGCTGTCGGTCGCCAGTTGGTTGATCACCTGCACCGACTGATCGATCTCACTGGCCAAGCGGGCGATGCTGCCCTGCTGCGACTCCACCAGCCCGCGTCCGCTGAGGGTCTCGTCGTTCACGCTGTGGGCACTGCTCACGGCAGCGGCGGCACTGCGAGCCACTTCCAGGGCCGTAGCCGACATCTGGTTCATCGCCGTGGCCACCAGTTCGATCTGGCTGCGCTGGCCGGCGACGGCCTGATTGCTCTGGGCCGATACCGTTTCCACCTGCCCGGCCTGGCGTTCGACTTCCGCGACGGTGCGGCTGACCTGTTCGATCAGGTCATGGATCTTCGCCACCGTACCGTTGAACACTTCACCCAACTCGCCCAGTTCATCCTTGCTGCGCGCCACGAAATTGACCGTCATGTCCCCCGCCGCCACTTTGTCCATCATCTGGCCCAGGTGCTGGAGGGTGGTGCGGGTCGACGCGTAGAAGCCGGCGTACAGGTAAAAAATCAACAGGAACACCGCCACCAGCGCCACGGCTTGCAGCACCATGTGGCTACGATTCTGCTCAAGCCGCTGCTGCAACTGCACACCGAGAAAGCCCTGGGTCGCCTCGTTCAACCGATAAGTTTGCTCCATCAGGCCGCTGACCTGCTCAAAGAACGCCGGCCACGGAGCATCGAGGGTGTCGGCCATCACCACTTGCTCCTCGATCAGCTCCGACGCTTTCTTGAGGGTGCTCTTGCTGCCGTCGGCCTGGGCGCCAAGGGTTTGCCCGGCGGCCTTGCTGGAGCCGAGGGCGTCCTGCAGTTTCAAGTCGTACTCGCCCTGGAGCTTTTCGATCTGCGCCAGCAACTCGTCGAAGCGGGTGCTCGATGCCGAATTGAGAAACCCCTGTCCCAACGAGGACGCGCCCAGCGCCCGACCATCGCCGAGGATCTGGGTGACCTTGGGGGTGGTGGCGATGATCAATTCGCTGAGTTGGCGGATGTCGCTCTGATTATCGCGGCTCAGCCCCGCCTGGCTGGCGATGATCTGACTGAACATTTGGGCGCTGTTGAGCAACTTGCCGATCAGCGCACTTTTGCTCTGCAGGGAGCTTTCCGCCTGCTGGGCTTTGAAAGCACCGATCATCTCGTCGCGCTTGGCCTCGAAAGCACTGACCTGCTCAGGCTCGATGGCCATGGCGGTCATGCCTTGCAGGCGCGTGAGGACTTGTTGCTCCAGGCTGCCGATCTTCGCTTCGACATCACCAGCCTTGCCGGACTGGCCCAGGCTAGCGTTGATCTGCACCAGGTTGTTGAGGGTTTCCAGGTCCCGGCGCAGGGTCAGGCTGCTGCCCAGCAGGTCGAGGCTTTGCAGCTCCACTTGGGTGCCCTGGAATTCCCGATAGGAATCACGCACCAGAAAGAAGTTGGTCACCAGCATCGGTAGCAGGAACAGCACGCTGATCAGGCTGAACTTCATGCCGAAGCTCAGGCGGTTCATCAGCGCGACGGCGGGCCAGAGCAAACTCTTCACAAGGAAGTCTCCCGGTAGTGTTCTTATTGTTATGAGCTCGCGCACAGAGACAGCAGAAAGCCACTATTCGGGCGCTGTCCCTGTATAGCCTAAATCGGCGGGAAGATTTGTAACTTAAGGTTAACGACGTAGGAGCGGTGTAGGAGCTGACGAGTGCAACGAGGCTGCGATCTTTCCCCCGACGCTTGAATCCCAAGCGAAAGATCAAAAGATCGCAGGCTTCGCCAGCGCCTACAGAGCCGAGCGGGAGCAAGCTCCCTCGCCACAGAAAGCACCTTGACGACAGCTGTCAGGCCAACACCGTCCACAACGCAAACCCGGAATACCAGAGCACCGCCGCACGCAGCAGCAATTCCCACAGGCGGTCCAAGCTATTGATGCCATCCGGCCCGGCGACAGGCTTGGGAATTTCGCCGGCCACCAGGCCGACCTTGTCGATAAGGTCGGCGGCGCTGATGTTCCAGTTCAACAGCTCATGCAGCATGACCCGGCTGACCGCGACGAAATTGCCCACCAGGGCGAAGCTTGCCGCCAGCAACCGCACCGGCACCCAGTCGAAGGCATGGCGCATCTGCGCGGCCCGCTCGGCCACACCGGGGTTCTGGCTATGCTCGGCGGCCAGCGCCAGCAGTCGATAGCTCAAGGCCGCGACCGGGCCCAACACGAAGTACCAGAAAATCACCGCGAAAAAGCTCTGGTAGGCCTGCCACAACAAATGCCCCTGGACCCGCTCCAGCAATTGCTCACCGTCATCGGCCTCAATGTCCAGGTCGCGCTTGGCCACATGGGCCGCCGCTTGCAGGTCCTCCCGACGCCAGGCGTCGCGAAACGGCCCGAGGGCGGCCAGTAGATCCCCGCGCCCCAGGCTGTAAATCACCACCAGCAAATGCACCGGCAGCGCCAGCAGACCATAGGCCACTGGCTCCAGCACCCACAAAAGCAGCGCCAGCAGGGCCACAGGCAGCAGGACCATCACCGTCAGCACCAGCCAAGGTCGGTTGACCCACCGTGGGCTCGCCTCGAGCTTGTTCAGCTCGCCCAGCCAACCGCCGTCGCGCTGGACCCGCTGGCGCAAGGCCGAGAATTTCTCGATCCAGACGGCCAGCAGCAACACCAGAAAACTCATTGTCCTTCCCCTTCTGTCAGGGCCGCGCGATAGCGCGCCCAGTCGAATGCCGGTCCCGGATCGGTCTTGCGCCCCGGTGCGATGTCGCTGTGCCCGCAGATACGCTGCACAGTGATCGCCCTGAACGCCGCTTGCAACTGCCGGGTCAGGGCTACCAATGCGACATATTGCGCGTCGGTGAACGGCAGATCATCCGTGCCCTCAAGCTCGATGCCCAGGGAAAAATCATTACAGGTCTCACGCCCCTCGAAGCACGAGACGCCCGCATGCCACGCACGATCCAGACAAGAGACAAATTGGGTCACGGCGCCGTCACGCTCGATCAGAAAATGCGCGGAAACGCGCAGGTCGGCGATACCGGCAAAGTAGGGATGTTCCGTGACATCCAGACGATTCTGGAAGAACTCCTGCACCTTGCCGGTGGCGAATTGTGCCGGGGGCAGGCTGATGTTGTGGATCACCAGCAGGGAGATTTCGCCCTCGGGGCGCGCATTGAAGTTGGGCGATGGGCAATGACGCACCCCCTCGCACCAACCGCTCGCGGAGTCCAACTGCATACAGGTTCCTTCGATGACGACGGTGAATGCCGTCAGTATGCCGTGATCGGACCGGCCTGCGCGATCACTTGCCGCGATTGAGCTGGCGCAGATTGCCCAGCACCGATTCCAGCGCCCGGTCGAACAACAGGGTGTCGTCCAACAGCCGCGCCGCGCCGCGACGAAACTCCAGGGCCAGGCTGGTGCGGCTGTGCTCCAGCACCTTGAGGCCGGTGCGATTGACGAATACGTATTTGCCGGTGGCCTCGATGATCGCCGCCAGCTTGCAACGCAGGGTATTGTCATCCTCCTCCTGGAACTCGACCCAGCTACCCAGGTGCAGCTGGTCGACCTGCAGCAGGCCGACATCATCCGCCGGCAAATGCACGGCCACGCTCTCCCCCGCCGATTTTTGCGGGGGGCGCAGGACGATCTTTTCCCGCACCTCGACCATGGCTGGCGAATCGAACGGCTGGGCCTGTTCCGTTGCCTGGCCCGTGCGTTCGAGCGCCTGCACATGCAGGACTTCCAGCTCACTGAAAAACTCGCTGGTGGCGAACGGGTCGAACGCCGAACGGCTCAGGCCTTCACGCAGGGCCTTGAGCAGCTCCGGCACCATCGCCAGCAAACGCAGGCCGGCGTCGGGCTCGTCATGCGGCTGGACGCTCCAGATCAATTGCTCCAAGGTCAGGACGTCGGCCTGCCACTCGGCGGAATACTTGCCGTGCTTGAAACAGGTCAGCAACAACACCTGACTCCAGGCGTGTTGCACGAACTCCACCACGGCTTGCGGCAGGACTTTGCCCAGCATCACCTGGTTCAGCGCCCCTTCGACGCGCTGGCGCGCCAGTTCGGCTTTGGCCCGGCCCTCCTCGGCGTCACGGATACGCTGCTCAAGCAACTCGCTGCGCCGCCGCTCGTCACTGGTGAAGGCCAGGAAATCGGCCAGCAGCTCGGAGAAAATCGCCGGGTCATCGACGAAATCATTCAGCAGGCGCTGCACGACTTGTTCGATGCGCAAATACAGGCTGTCGCGCTGATGATCGTCGCAATCGCCCCAGCCCATGGCGGCGGCCGCGATTTCGTTCAGCAATCGCCGGGCCGGATGATTGCCGCGGCTGAAGAAGCTCTTGTCCTGCACCGCGACCTTGAGCATCGGAATCTGCAGGCGGCCGATCAGGGCCTTGAAGGAGTCTGGGAGGTTATGGTCGTCGAGGATGAATTCGAACATCATCGAGATCAGGTTGATCACATCTTCATCGGCGCCTTCGACCACTCGGGACTTGCCACTTCTGACGCTGACCCGGGTCAACAGTTGTTCGAGCTGGCTACGCAGATCGAATTCGTCCTGCACGGCAGGCGCTGGCACGTACTGCTGCAAATGCGAGAGCAGCCGCA
The DNA here is from genome assembly GCF_053629195.1 of Pseudomonas sp. R151218B TE3479. Taxonomy (NCBI): domain Bacteria; kingdom Pseudomonadati; phylum Pseudomonadota; class Gammaproteobacteria; order Pseudomonadales; family Pseudomonadaceae; genus Pseudomonas; species Pseudomonas sp. R151218B TE3479. The sequence continues at coordinate 1,941,815 of NZ_JBRJHV010000001.1, read as the reverse complement.
GCAGGTCACGGGTCGAGATGGGCTGGGGCGGCACGCTGGCTTCCAGGGTCGGCGCCACACTGCCACGCACTTGCATCAACAGCTTCTGCAAGGCGGCGAACACTTCCTGCACGCTGTCGTCGACCTCGGCATCGCTGGGCTTGGCAACGATTTCAGCGTTGGGCCTGGGGGTATCCTCGGAGCGATCCGACGCCCGGCGCGCCGGGGTCACCTTGAGCTCCGGCAAGATGCCCGTGGCGGCCAGCAACTGGTTGGCCTCGGTATAGAGCTGGTCGCACTCGCTGAGCACATAACGCTCGAAGAGCTTGAGCAGGATCAGCTTGACCTTGATGCCCACGCCCAGGTTACGCCCGGCCTGCAGGAACTTCTCGCACAGCAGTGCCGGGCTGAGGGGGTTGTATTGGTTGACCAGCGGTCGGTCCAGCAGTACACCGAGCCGGGCCGTCAGTTGCTCCAGCGACACGCCATCGCGCCTGAGCACCCGAGTGACCATGGCCTCGACTGCCAGATGACGTTCCAGCTCATCGTGGGAGCGCTGGGTCTGGCCGTCCGGCGCCAGGGCGGGCGCCAGGCTGGCGTGGGTCAGGTCGTACTGGGCCAGGCTGACGAAGGTCTCGAAAAACTGCTCGATGAACTCGCGCTCGATGCTTTTGCGCTTCAGGCGCAGATCCCGCATGGCCTCGAAGTACAGGTTCTGCTCGACGTCGTCGCGCGCCCGGTCGGCCATTTCAAACAAGGTGTCGTCGGCGTTATCGAACAGCCCCTGCAAGCCCAGGCGCAACTGTTGAGCGGCCTTGTCGCGAACCTGAAGCAGAATCACAGGCAGGCGGGCGAGCGGCGAACGATTCGCCTGATCGGTAGCCACCTTGTGTAAAGGCACTACATTCCCGTCGTTGTGCATCCTGGCCTCCTGAAACGGTTTTCGGTTCGCAACGTCAAAGCTATGACGTCAATCGAAAGGCGGATTATCGGGTAAAACAACCCTGTCGTACCAGCAGACTCTGTGAACCAGCTCGAAATACGGCGCAATTAAGTGACCGGGAAAATAGGGAAATGTTGCGAGGACGCGACCAAATGCAGGTTTCGACACCCTATAATCACGCCACTTTGTTTGTGGAGCCCGTTATGCCGAATCTACGCCTCGCCGATCTGACCGCCGAAATCGAAGCCAACGTGCGCCGCGCGTTGCTTGAAGACATCGGCAGCGGCGACATCACCGCGCAACTGATCCCCGCCGAACGCCTGGCCAAGGCCACCATCATCACCCGCGACGCGGCGATCATCAGCGGCACGGCCTGGGTCGATGCCGTGTTCCGGCAACTGGATCCGCGTGTCGCGGTGCATTGGCAAGTGCACGACGGCGACCGGGTCAGCCCCGATCAGGCGTTGTTCCACTTGGAGGGCCCGGCCCGCTCGCTGCTGACCGGCGAACGCAGCGCCCTGAACTTCCTGCAAATGCTCTCGGGCGTCGCCACGCGTGCCCGTTACCTGGCCGACTTTGTCACCGGGACCCAGGTCAAGCTGCTGGACACCCGCAAGACCCTGCCCGGGCTGCGCCTGGCCCAGAAGTACGCGGTCACCTGCGGTGGCTGCCATAACCACCGCATCGGCCTGTACGACGCTTTCCTGATCAAGGAAAACCACATCGCCGCCTGCGGCGGAATCGCCCAGGCCATCGCGGCCGCCCACAAGATCGCACCGGGCAAACCGGTGGAAATCGAAGTGGAAAGCCTGGCGGAATTGAAAGAAGCGCTGGCGGCCAACGCCGACATCATCATGCTCGACGAACTGAGCCTGGACGACATGCGTGAAGCCGTGCGCCTCAATGGCGGCAAGGCAAAGCTGGAGGCCAGCGGCGGGATCAACGAAAGCACGTTGCGCCCGATCGCCGAGACCGGGGTGGACTACATCTCGATCGGCGCGATGACCAAGGATGTAAAGGCAGTGGATCTGTCGATGCGCTTGAGCCTCTGACAACAAAAAACGCCAGCCTTGAAAGGCTGGCGTTTTTTTCAGACCACCAGATTGTTCATCTCGCAGTACTCATCCCATTCCACACCCAGCACCTCGGCCGCTTCCTTGTGCAACGCAAGGCGCTGCGCCTCGAATTCTTCAGGCGTGCTGGTGTACTTGAGCGTCAACTCCCAGGGTTGCAGCCCCTGGGCTTCGGCCTCGTCCTCGAATGCCCATTGGATCTGGTCCTTCTGATCGTCGGCGGACAAGTCCTTGATCTCTTCCAGCAACTGGGGCGCATCCAGCACGTACTTCTTCAGCGCTTCTTCGTGTCTGGCTTCCTGGGTCAATGCTTTAACAGTCATGGCGTTCTCGTTGATCGGGGGAATGGAAGATGGATCTGGATCATCAAGGATCTCTCTGACGCAAAAAACCGTGTGAAGCCCGGTTTATCTGGCCTTCAGAACCATTCGGGGATCATCTGAAAACTGCTGGGCGATGCACATGCAGGCAACGAATATAGGATGTTTTGCCGACGATTTACACGGTTCTTTACATCTATCCCACAAAAAAACCTGTGCAGAAGAAGCGCTGTGGGCTGTGGAACATCTGTCAAAATAACCAGTCATAGCCATGTGCCATACCGGCACTTCACAAGGAACCCCAGTGATGCGCAGCTTTTCGAAACGCTCGTCGATCCAACTTGCCACCGCGACCTTGCTGCTTGGCAGCCTGACCTTGATTGACGTTGCTCAAGCGGCGGTTGAAGTCTCCTCCGATGGGCCGTCTTACAACGACTTCATTCCCGCCCTTCACTATGACCAATCCGACAAGTACAAGCTCGTCAAGACCGATGTCAGCGCCAGCGTCCTGGAAAACCTGCCGAAAAGCGTGAAGAACAACACTGAGGAACTGGAAAACCAGAAGCGCACCCTCAACGAGCAGGCTGGTCAGATCGAAGAACTCAAACGCAACAGCGGCTCCAGCTCCAACTCCAGCAGCAAGGAGATTGACGAGCTCAAGCGCACCATCAAGGAACAGGAACGCGACCTGAACGACCTTGGCAAGCAAATGGAAGAACTCAAGCGCAATAGCGGCTCCTCAAGTTCAAGCAACAGCGAGATTTCGTCCCTGAAACGGGAACTCAGCGATCAGGATCAAGAGATGGATCAGCTCAAACGCACGGTCGAGGAACTGAGCAGGAAGGTGAAATAACGAGGGGGAGATCTTGCCCGAGACAGGAATCGAACCTGCGACCTTCGCGTTACGAGTGCGCTGCTCTACCGACTGAGCTACACGGGCGGTGGCTAAAACTAGCACCGTCTCCGGTGGCCAGGCAACCTGCCTGGCCGGGATTTTCATCACAAAGCAAAACGCCCCGAACCAGTCGGGGCGTTTGCTTGTTCAGCGCTTAGGTGACGGGGTGATTAAACGCCCGATGCCTTGGCTGCTGCGACGTCCTTGATGGACAGCTTGATACGGCCGCGGTTGTCCACGTCCAGTACCAGTACTTCCACTTCCTGGCCTTCTTTGAGGATGTCGGTCACTTTCTCGACGCGAGCATCGCTCAGCATGGAGATGTGAACCAGACCGTCCTTGCCCGGCAGGATGTTGACGAACGCGCCGAAGTCGACGATGCGTTCAACCTTGCCGACGTAGATCTTGCCGATCTCGGCTTCCGCGGTGATCCCCAGGACGCGCTGGCGTGCTGCTTCTGCCGCTTCCTTGGTTTCGCCGAAGATCTTGATCGAACCGTCGTCTTCGATGTCGATCGAAGCCTTGGTTTCTTCACAGATCGCACGGATGGTCGCGCCGCCTTTACCGATGACATCACGGATTTTGTCGGTGTCGATTTTCATCGCGATCATGGTCGGAGCATTTTCCGACAGCTCGGTACGGGACTGACCGATGATCTGGTTCATCTGGCCGAGGATGTTCAGGCGCGCTTCCAGGGCTTGGCCCAGGGCGATTTCCATGATCTCTTCGGTGATGCCCTTGATCTTGATGTCCATCTGCAGTGCGGTGACGCCCTTGGCGGTACCGGCCACTTTGAAGTCCATGTCGCCCAGGTGGTCTTCGTCACCCAGGATGTCGGTCAGGACGGCGAATTTCTCGCCTTCTTTCACCAGACCCATGGCGATACCGGCAACCGGAGCCTTCATCGGCACACCAGCGTCCATCAGGGCCAGGGAAGCGCCGCAGACCGACGCCATCGAGCTCGAACCGTTGGACTCGGTGATTTCCGATACCACACGAATGGTGTACGGGAACACGTCAGCGGCTGGCAGCATGGCCTGGACCGAACGACGGGCCAGACGGCCGTGACCGATTTCGCGACGACCGGCGCCACCCATGCGACCACACTCGCCCACCGAGAACGGCGGGAAGTTGTAGTGCAGCATGAACGGGTCTTTCTTTTCGCCTTCCAGGGTGTCCAGCAGTTGCGCGTCACGGGCGGTGCCCAGCGTGGCGACAACCAGGGCCTGGGTTTCGCCACGGGTGAACAGTGCCGAACCGTGAGTCTTCGGCAGGACGCCAACCTCGATGTTCAGCGGACGTACGGTGCGGGTGTCGCGACCGTCGATACGCGGCTTGCCGTTGACGATGTTTTCGCGAACGGTGCGGTACTCGATTTCACCGAAAGCAGCTTTCACTTCAGCGGCAGACGGCTGGCCTTCTTCACCGGACAGCTTGGCAACCACTTGGTCTTTCAGCTCGCCCAGGCGCGCATAACGGTCGGCCTTGACGGTGATGGTGTAGGCCTGGGAGATCGCTTCGCCGAACTCGGCACGGATCGCACCCAGCAGTTCGGTGGCTTCGGCTTGCGGAGCCCAGGTCCAGGTTGGCTTGGCGGCTTCGGCGGCCAGTTCCTTGACGGCGTTGATCACCACCTGGAACTCGTCGTGGGCAAACAGCACGGCACCCAGCATCTGGTCTTCGGTCAGCTCTTTGGCTTCGGATTCAACCATCAGCACGGCTTCGGAAGTGCCGGCCACGACCATGTCCAGGCTCGAAGCCTTCAACTGCTCGTAGGTCGGGTTCAGCAGGTAGCCGGTGCTTTCGTGGAACGCGACGCGGGCAGCGCCGATCGGGCCATCGAAAGGGATGCCGGAGATAGCCAGGGCAGCCGAGGTACCGATCATCGCAGCGATGTCCGGATCGGTTTTCTTGCTGGTGGAGACGACGGTGCAGACAACCTGCACTTCGTTCATGAAGCCTTCTGGGAACAGCGGACGGATCGGACGGTCGATCAGTCGGGAAGTCAGGGTTTCTTTCTCGGAAGGACGGCCTTCGCGCTTGAAGAAACCGCCAGGGATCTTACCGGCAGCGTAAGTCTTTTCCTGGTAGTGAACAGACAGAGGGAAGAAACCCTTGCCTGGATCGGCTTGCTTGGCACCGACAACGGTCACCAATACGCTGACGTCGTCGTCAACGGTGACCAGCACTGCGCCGGAGGCCTGACGGGCGATACGGCCAGTCTCGAGGGTAACGGTCGACTGACCGAACTGGAATTTTTTGATTACCGGGTTCACGGTGTCCTACCTTCTTTGTGGCTCTTGGGGAACTTGTCTTCTTGCGAAATTCTTGGGCAATGACGGGAATCGGCCCGACGCCTGTCCAGGGTAAAACGTGTATCCAGATAAAACTTGAGGCTGGGAGCCTGCCATGCGCCAGCGGGAAACCCACTGACGCACGACAGACCACCAACCTCTAGCGCAATCGCTTATTAGCGACGCAGACCCAGGCGAGCGATCAGAGCGCTGTAACGGCTCACGTCCTTGCCTTTCAGGTAGTCCAGCAGCTTACGACGCTGGTTTACCATGCGGATCAGACCACGACGGGAGTGGTGATCCTTACCGTTGGCCTTGAAGTGACCTTGCAGTTTGTTGATGTTGGCGGTCAGCAGTGCAACTTGCACTTCTGGCGAACCAGTGTCACCAACAGCTTGCTGGTAGTCAGCTACGATTTGAGCTTTTTCTTGAACGTCGAGAGCCATGAGGCAATCCTTCTAGTCAGGAAACTGTTCCGAGGAAACAGCTTCAACAGGCCAGGGACAAATCCCTGTATCTATAAATGAGTAGTGACCGTGCCTGTTAACAGCCACACTCGCCAACCTACTGTTACGCAGGCTGGTTCCGGTCATTCCGACCGAATCAATCGACGCGGCGCAATGCGCCCGTCTTCGCTCACTTCACCGATACCGATGAAGCGACCGTTGTGATCCTGTACCCGAACCATGCCGAACTTCGGCGCATCCGGGGCGCGTACCGGCTGGCCGTTGAGCCAGTAGAACGCACTGTGTTCCGAGAACTGCAAGAGCGGCCAATCCAGCAACCCGCTGTCCGATGGCATCAGGAAACGGTCGACCGCTTCGTTGCCGCCTTCGGCATGCACCGCTTCAAGCTCTTCCAGCGTGACCGTCTGGGCCAACGTGAAAGGCCCGGCCTGGGTCCGTCGCAATTCTGCCACGTACGCGCCACAGCCGAGCTGCTCACCGATATCCTCCACCAGGGTCCGGATATAGGTGCCTTTGCTGCAATCTACGGCCAGCCGCGCAGTATTACCGTCAAAGGCCAGCAATTCCAAGCGCGCAATAGTAACAGAACGCGGTTCACGCTCCACTACTTCGCCTGCACGGGCCAGTTTATACAACGGCTGCCCATCACGCTTCAAAGCGGAGTACATCGGCGGTATCTGGCTGATTTGCCCGCGAAAACCCGGCAAGACCGCTTCGATATCCGCCTGACCAACGGTCACCGGGCGCTCCAGCAAAACCTCACCTTCGGCATCCGCCGTGGTGGTGGTCTTGCCCAATTGCGCCAGGGTTTCATAACCCTTGTCGGAATCGAGCAGGTACTGGGAAAACTTGGTCGCCTCGCCAAAGCACAGCGGCAGCACGCCGGTGGCCAGCGGATCGAGACTACCGGTGTGCCCGGCCTTTTCAGCATTGAGCAGCCAGCGAACCTTCTGCAACGCCGCGTTGGAGGTGAACCCCAGCGGCTTGTCGAGCAGGATGATACCGCTGACGTTACGACGGATACGTTTGACCTGAGCCACCGATTACTCCTTGGTGTCTTCGGGGTCAGCCGCAACCGGGTGCTGGCTGTCTTGCGCCACGGCGCGCTCGATCAGTGCCGACAGATGCGCACCCCGTGCGACGCTTTCGTCGTAGTGGAAGTGCAACTGTGGGACGCTGCGCAGCTTCATCTCCCGGGCCAGCTGCATACGCAGGAAGCCGGCGGCCGAGTTGAGCACCTTGATGCTCTGGGCGATTTCTTCGGCGCTGTCCTGCCCCATCACGGTCATGAAGATCTTGGCGTGACCGACGTCACGGCTGACTTCCACTGCGGTGATGGTGACCAGGCCGACGCGCGGGTCTTTGACTTCGCGACGGATCAGTTGGGCCAGCTCGCGCTGCATCTGATCGCCGATTCGTTGGGTACGGCTGTATTCTTTTGCCATGTCTTGTTACCTGTTACTGCCCCACGGTGAAACCCGCGAGGTCTGAAAGCGGCAAACGCCCGGCCTGGCAAGAGCCAGACCGGGCGTTGCGTTTAGAGTCCGCCAGCCAGGCAGTGCATGTTCATGCGACTGCCCGGTGCGGCTCTTGAAGTGCGCGAGTTAGAGGCTGCGAGCAACCTGGACCTTCTCGAAGACTTCGATCTTGTCGCCGACCTTGACGTCGTTGTAGCTCTTGACGCCAATACCGCACTCCATGCCGGCACGTACTTCGGAAGCGTCATCCTTGAAGCGGCGCAGGGATTCCAGCTCGCCTTCGAAGATCACGATGTCTTCACGCAGTACACGGATCGGACGGTTACGGTGAACGACACCCTCGATCACCATGCAACCGGCGATAGCGCCAAACTTCGGCGAACGGAACACGTCGCGAACCTCGGCCACGCCCAGGATGTTCTCCCGCACGTCGCTGCCCAGCATACCGGTCAACGCTTTCTTGACGTCTTCGATGATGTCGTAGATCACGTTGTAGTAACGCATATCCAGGCCTTCCTGCTCGACGATCTTGCGAGCGCCGGCATCGGCACGCACGTTGAAGCCGAACAGTACAGCGTTGGAAGCCAGTGCCAGGTTGGCATCGGATTCGGTGATACCACCGACACCGCCGCCGACCACACGCACTTGCACTTCGTCGTTACCCAGGCCATTCAAGGCGCCGTTCAACGCTTCGAGGGAACCACGGACGTCGGATTTGAGGACGATGTTGAGCGTCTTCTTCTCTTCCTGACCCATGTTCTCGAAGATGTTTTCCAGCTTGCCGGCGTGAGCACGAGCCAGTTTGACTTCGCGGAACTTGCCTTGACGGAACAGAGCCACTTCACGGGCTTTCTTCTCGTCAGCCACAACGCTCATCTCGTCGCCAGCATCCGGGGTGCCGTCCAGGCCGAGAATCTCGACCGGGATAGCCGGACCGGCTTCCTTGATGGACTTGCCGTTCTCGTCGAGCATGGCGCGCACGCGGCCATAGTTCGAGCCGACCAGCACCATGTCGCCTTGACGCAGGGTACCGTCCTGGACCAGGACGGTCGCCACCGGGCCACGGCCCTTGTCGAGACGGGACTCAACGACCACACCACGGCCAGGAGCCGAAGGCGTAGCGGTGAGTTCCAGAACCTCGGCTTGCAACAGAACGGCTTCGAGCAGTTCGTCAACGCCGGTACCCATCTTCGCCGAGACCGGAACGAATGGCGTGTCACCACCCCACTCCTCGGAGGTCACGCCGTGGACCGACAGTTCGCTGCGGATGCGATCGAGATCGGCGCCCGGCTTGTCGATCTTGTTCACTGCAACCACCAGCGGCACGCCAGCTGCCTGGGCATGCTGAACGGCTTCGATGGTTTGCGGCATGACGCCGTCGTCCGCTGCAACCACCAGGATCACGATGTCGGTCGCCTTGGCACCACGGGCACGCATTGCGGTAAACGCGGCGTGACCCGGGGTGTCGAGGAACGTCACCATGCCGCGGTCGGTTTCAACGTGGTAGGCACCGATGTGCTGGGTAATGCCGCCCGCTTCACCGGCTGCCACCTTCGCACGACGAATGTAGTCGAGCAGGGAGGTTTTACCGTGGTCGACGTGGCCCATGACGGTCACGACCGGTGCACGGGAAACCGCCTCACCTTCAAACTTCAGGGACTCGGCCAGGGAATCTTCCAGGGCGGTGTCGCTGACCAGGGTCACTTTGTGGCCCAACTCTTCAGCAACCAGTTGGGCAGTTTCCTGGTCCAGTACCTGGTTGATGGTGGCTGGCGTGCCCAGCTTGAACATGAACTTGATGATTTCAGCAGCCTTGACCGACATCTGCTGGGCCAGATCGCCCACAGTGATGGTCTCGCCGATCTTCACTTCACGCACGACAGGGCCGGTAGGGCTCTGGAAACCGTGGGCGTTGCGTTTCTTCAGCTTGGCCTTGCCGCGACCGCCGCGACGGAAGCCATCGCTTTCCTCGTCGGTGGTACGTGGCGCAACACGAGGTGCTGGAGCCTTTTCCTTGACCGACGCACGATGAGGCGCGTTCTTGCGCTCGCCATCGCCACTGCCACGACGGTTGTCGTCGGCACGTGGTTTGTCCGGACGACGCTGTTCGTCGCGCTTGCGAGTGTCGGCTGGAGCCGGCGCTGGTGCCACGACTGGAGCCGCTTCGCGCACAGGTTCGGCGACCGGGGCAACAGCCTCGACGGCTTCTACCGGAGCGGTTTGCGCAGCAGCAGGCTGGCGGCGCGCTTCTTCTTCGGCGCGACGCTTGGCTTCTTCTTCAGCCTTCTGACGAGCAGCATTTTCTACTGCGCGACGTTCTTCCTGTTCGCGTTTGCGCTCGGCTTCGATTTCTTCCGGGCTGCGTTGTACGAAGACTTTCTTCTTGCGTACTTCAACGCTGATGCTTTTGCTACCGGCAACACGCAGGGTGCTGGTGGTTTTACGCTGCAGAGTGATCTTGCGCGGTTCTTCCACTTTAGCCTTGTGACTGCTCTTCAAGTGAGTCAGCAGGGACTGCTTCTCACTGTCGGTCACATGTTCCTCGGCGGCGGTGTGCGGCAGACCTGCCTCACGCATCTGCTGCAACAGGCGCTCTACCGGTGTTTTGACCTCATCGGCCAGTTGTTTCACCGTGACTTGCGTCATGCACTTCTCTCCTCAGGCCGCGCCTAATTACTCGAACCAGTGGGCTCGGGCGGCCATGATCAACTTGCCGGCACGATCATCGTCAATGCCGTCGATGTCGAGCAGATCGTCAATAGACTGCTCGGCCAGGTCTTCGCGGGTAATTACGCCGCGCACCGCCAGTTCCATCGCCAAATCCTTGTCCATGCCCTCAAGCGAGAGCAGGTCTTCGGCCGGATGGGCGTCTGCCAGCTTTTCCTCAGTAGCGATGGCTTTGGTCAACAAACGATCCTTGGCCCGAGCGCGAAGCTCGTTGACGATTTCCTCGTCAAAGCCGTCGATGTTGAGCATTTCCTCCACCGGTACGTAGGCAATCTCTTCCAGGCTGGTAAAGCCTTCATCCACCAGCACCTGTGCCAGCTCTTCATCGACTTCAAGCTCTTCGATGAAGTTGCGCAGGATGTCGCCGGTTTCAGCTTGCTGTTTAGCCTGGATGTCCGATTCGGTCATCACGTTCAGGGTCCAGCCAGTCAATTGGCTGGCCAGACGCACGTTCTGACCACCGCGACCGATGGCCTGAGCCAGATTGTCTGCGCCAACGGCGATGTCCATGGCGTGGGCATCTTCGTCGACGATAATTGCCGCCACTTCAGCAGGCGACATGGCATTGATCACGAACTGAGCCGGGTTGTCGTCCCACAGGACGATGTCCACGCGCTCGCCGCCCAACTCGCCGGATACGGCCTGGACACGCGAACCACGCATGCCGATGCAGGCACCTTGCGGGTCGATGCGCTTGTCCTTGGAGCGGACCGCGATCTTGGCACGCGAACCCGGATCACGGGAGGCGGCCATGACTTCGATCAGGCCTTCAGCAATTTCCGGCACTTCGATGCGGAACAACTCGATCAGCATTTCCGGCGCTGTACGCGACAGGATCAGCTGCGGGCCCCGGTTCTCGGTGCGGATTTCCTTGAGCAGCGCACGCAAACGCACGCCAACCCGGAAAGTTTCGCGAGAGATGATGTCTTCGCGAGCCAGCAACGCTTCGGCGTTGTTGCCCAGGTCGACGATCACATTGTCGCGGGTCACTTTTTTCACGGTGCCGGAGATGATTTCCCCCAGGCGCTCGCGATAAGCGTCGACGACTTGCGCACGCTCGGCTTCGCGAACTTTCTGCACGATGACCTGCTTGGCCGTCTGTGCAGCGATGCGACCGAATTCGATGGACTCGATCTTTTCTTCGACGACATCACCCACCTTGGCGCCCGGATGCGTTTCTGCAACCTTGCTCGGCCAGGTTTCGATAGCCGGATCGTCCAGGTCGGCTTCCTCGACGACCGTCCACCGACGGAAAGTCTCGTAGGCACCCGTGTGGCGATTGATCTCCACACGCAAATCAACTTCGTCTTCGAACCGCTTCTTGGTAGCAGTGGCCAGAGCCAGCTCCAGCGCTTCAAAAATAACGTTAGCCGGTACGCCCTTTTCATTGGATACCGACTCAACAACCAGCAGTACTTCTTTGCTCATCGTACGCCTCGCCTTTCGCAAGCCATTGGATCCGCGGGATCCGCAGTATCTGGCACGTATCAGTCAAAACTGGGAATAATGTTGGCCTTGTCGATCATATCGATCGGCAACAGGAACTCATGGTCATCTACCTGCACCACGACGTCCTGCTCTTCTACACCGCGCAGAAGGCCTTGGAAGTTGCGTCGACCTTCGAAAGGCGAGCGCAGCTTGATCTTCACTTGTTCACCGGCAAACAAAGCGAACTGTTCAAGTGTGAACAGGGGGCGCTCCATGCCAGGCGAGGAAACTTCAAGGGTGTATTCGGAGGTGATTGGATCTTCGACATCCAGTACACCGCTGATCTGACGGCTGACGATGGCGCAGTCATCCACCAACACGCCGCCTTCCTTATCGATATAAACGCGCAACAGTGAGTGGCGACCTTGAGCCGAAAACTCAATACCCCAGCATTCATAGCCAAGGGCCACGACCACCGGGGCCAACAAGGCCTGCAACTGTTCTAGCTTGCTCGACACCTGAACCCCCTCGTGCATGTTTGTGCATGCTGTGCAAATAAAAAAAAATGGGCGAATCGCCCATCCCTGAAACGCCGTCGAATAGCGGCGTTATAAAGTGTCCAGCTAACAAAAAGCCCCTTGGAAGGGGCCCCTGAAACTGGTTGCGGGAGCCGGATTTGAACCGACGACCTTCGGGTTATGAGCCCGACGAGCTACCAGACTGCTCCATCCCGCGACAAAGCTGGGGCGGAAGTATACGACCGATCCTTTACAGGGTCAATGTAACCCTTCCACCTACAAGAAAGCCCGCAATTGCGGGCTCTCCTGATAATTGGTACCGAGAAGGGGACTCGAACCCCTACACCCTATGGGCACAACCACCTCAAGGTTGCGTGTCTACCAATTCCACCACCTCGGCAATACAACGTTTGAAACCTTCTTACTTCTGCTCTTGAGCTGGAGGCACGTCAGTCGCCGGGTTGGCCGACTTTTGCTCTTGAAGCACCGGGACATCATCAGAAGCCGGTTGTTGCTTGGGCGCCTCCAGTACCGCTGGGTTTGGCAAACCTACTTGAGTCAGCTCGTGAGCTTTCTCTTTAGCAAAGTAACCTAACCCCAAGCTGGTTATGAAGAAACCGGCGGCAAGTATAGCAGTAAACTTACTAAGAAAGGTAGAGGAACCTTGGCCTCCGAACACAGTATTTGAAGCACCTGCACCGAAAGACGCACCAGCATCCGCACCTTTACCCTGCTGCAGCAATACGAGAGCAACTACGCCCAGTGCACCCAGCAGATGAAAAACGACTACGACTGTTTCCAGCATTTTTTCAGTTTCCCGCGGCGCGACAGATCGCACCGAACTCATCTGCATTCAGGGACGCTCCACCAATGAGCCCCCCATCGATATCCGGCATGCCGAACAGTTCGGCCGCATTGGCCGCCTTCACGCTGCCGCCGTATAGAAGCCGCACACCTCGTGCCACTTCAGAATTCTCTTCCGCCAATTGCGCGCGAATGGCTGCATGCACATCCTGCGCCTGTTGCGGCGAAGCCGTCAGCCCGGTACCAATGGCCCAGACCGGCTCGTAGGCAATGACTGCCTTTGCAAAAGCACCGACACCCAGGTCTTCGATGATGCTGCCCAGCTGACGCCCGACAACTTCAAGGGTCTTGCCGGCTTCACGCTGCGCGAGGGTTTCCCCTACGCACAACACCGGAATCAGACCACAGGCCTGGGCCGCAGCAAACTTGCGGATCAAGGTCTTGTCCTGCTCGCCCATGATCTGGCGACGCTCGGAATGTCCAACCAGGACCAGGGAGCAACCTGCATCCACCAACTGACTCGGTGCAATCTCACCGGTCAACGCACCTTGCATGGATTCCACCGCAGAGTTCTGCGCGCCGACCGAAATCGACTTGCCTTTCAAGCCATCAATCACTTGATTGATATACAAGCAAGGCGGGAATACCGCGACATCAACACCGCTTGGCAAGGCCAGATGACGAAGGCCATTGATCAGCTCAGCGACGCTGGCGCGGGTACCGTGCATCTTCCAGTTACCAGCTACCATAGGGCGACGCATGCTGTACCTCGTCGGTCAAAGTGGGCGCAGATGTTACCCAACCGATTCATGACTGGCAAGCCGAATTCAGGCAGAAACTTCAGTAACCAGTTTTGCCAGCTCTTCGGCATAACCGCGAACTTGCGCTTCGTCCTCGCCTTCGACCATGACACGCACCAAAGGCTCTGTGCCGGACTTGCGCAACAACACGCGCCCACGTCCCGCCATCGCCTCTGTCACACGCTCGCTGGCCTGCTTGACCTGCGCATGCTCGAGAGGGTTTGCACCGCCGCCGAAACGCACGTTGATCAACACTTGCGGGCATTTACGCAATGCCTGGCGCGACTGTGCGAGCCCTTCGTTGCGCGCCTTGAGCGCCATCAGCACCTGCAGGGCGGCAATGATCGCATCACCGGTAGTGGTATGGTCGAAGCACACGATGTGGCCGGAGTTCTCGCCCCCGATCACCCAATTGCGCTCCAGCAACTCCGAAATCACGTAGCGGTCGCCCACGTTGGCCCGCACGAACGGGATATCCAGGTCCGCCAGGGCCAGTTCAAGCCCGAGGTTGCTCATCAGGGTGCCGACCACACCGCCCTGCAACTTGCCGCGCCCATGCAGGTCACGAGCGATGATGAACAGCAGTTCGTCACCATCGACGACCGTACCGGTGTGATCGACCATCAGGACCCGATCACCGTCGCCATCGAAGGCGATGCCGAGATCGGCCTGTTCGGCCAGCACTGCGGCCTGCAACGCCTCGGTATGGGTGGAACCACAGTTGTGGTTGATGTTCAGGCCATTAGGCTGGGCGGAAAGCACCACCACGTCGGCACCCAACTCGCGAAAGACGCTCGGCGCGACTTTATAGGTGGCGCCATGAGCACAATCGACAACAATTTTCAGGCCGGAAAAGCTCGTACCGGTGGGCACGCTGCCTTTGCAGAACTCGATGTAGCGACCCGATGCATCGTTGATCCGCGACACCTTGCCGATCTTGCTCGACTCGACCACGGTCATCGGCGTGTCCAGCAACTCCTCGATCATCAGCTCGATATCATCCGGCAGCTTGGTACCCTGGCCGGAGAAGAACTTGATGCCGTTGTCATCATGGGGGTTGTGCGAGGCGCTGATCACGATGCCTGCCTGGGCCTGGAACGTACGGGTCAGGTAGGCGATGGCCGGCGTCGGCATCGGGCCCAGCAGCATCACATCGGCGCCCGCCGACGTCAGGCCGGCCTCAAGCGCCGATTCGAACATGTAGCCGGAAATTCGCGTGTCCTTGCCGACCAGCACCTTGCAGGCGCCCATCTTGCGGAACGCCATGCCTGCCGCCCAGCCGAGCTTGAGCATGAAATCAGGGGTAATAGGGTATTCGCCGACCCGACCACGAATACCGTCGGTGCCAAAGTATTTCTTGCTCATAAGTGCTCCGTCATTCTTATTCGGCTGAATCCACAGCTGCGATCATCCGCACGACATCCATCGTTTCGGCTACATCGTGCACGCGCAATATGCGTGCACCTTTGGCAAGGGCCAAGGCCGCAAGGGCGAGACCACCATACAGGCGCTCGCCCACGGGGCGACCCAGGGCATTGCCTATCATGCTCTTTCGCGAGACCCCAACCAACAGGGGCCGCCCCAGGGCGTGCAAGGCTTCCATATGTTTGAACAGGCTCAGGTTGTGCGCCAATGTCTTGGCAAAGCCGAACCCGGGATCAAGAATGATCCGCTCGGCGGGAATGCCCACGGCAGCACATTGGTCCAGACGCGCCGCCAGGAATTCACCCACCTCCCTGGTCACATCATCATAGTGCGGGTCGTTCTGCATGGTCCCCGGCTCGCCGAGCATATGCATCAGGCATACCGGCAACCCGGTGGCCGCCGCGGCATCCAGGGCACCATCGCGCTGCAAGGAGCGAACATCATTGATCAGGCCCGCTCCCAGTCGCGCAGTCTCGCGCATGACCGCAGGCGTGGACGTATCGACCGAGATAATGACATCGAGTTCGCGATGGATGCGCTCGACAATCGGCGCCACCCGCTCCAACTCTTCGGTGGGCGAAACCGCGCGTGCACCCGGCCGGGTCGACTCCCCCCCCACATCGATCAGCGTCGCGCCAGCGGCCACCATGGCCTCGGCATGCCGTAGCGCAGCATCGAGCTGGCTGAATCGACCACCATCGGAAAAGGAATCAGGCGTGACATTGAGAATGCCCATGACATGTGCATGGGCCAAATCAAGAACCCGGTTGCCGCAAGGCAACCGGGTCGAGGACTGAACAGAAGTCATTTCAAGCCTTAGACATCAGCGGCCGGACCGCCAATCGGTGTTTCCGGACGCTCCCCCTGTACCGCCGGAGGTGTACCGGAGGTACCGGTACCACCGCCCGACCAGTCACGAGGCTCGCGAGGCTCGCGACCCGCCATGATGTCGTCGATCTGCTCGGCATCGATGGTTTCGTACTTCATCAGGGCATCGGCCATGGCATCGAGCTTGTCACGGTTGTCCGTGAGGATCTGCCGGGCAGTGCCATAGCACTGGTCGATGATGCTGCGCACCTCGGAGTCGATCAGCTTGGCCGTCTCGCCGGAGAAGCTTGCATGCTGGCCACCGCCACCACGACCGAGGAACACTTCCCCTTCTTCTTCGGCATACATCAGCGGCCCCAGCTTCTCGGACAGGCCCCACTTGGTGACCATGTTCCGAGCGATCTGACTGGCGCGCATGATGTCGTTGGAAGCCCCCGTGGTCACACCGTCGAAGCCCAACGTCATCTCTTCAGCGATACGACCGCCGTACAAGGAACAGATCTGGCTGATCAATGCACGCTTGGACAGGCTATAGCGATCCTCTTCCGGCAGGAACATGGTCACGCCCAGGGCACGACCGCGCGGAATGATCGAGACCTTGTAGACCGGATCATGCTCGGGCACGACACGACCGACGATCGCGTGACCTGCCTCGTGGTACGCGGTGTTCTGCTTTTCTTTCTCCGACATGACCATGGATTTGCGCTCCGCGCCCATCATGATCTTGTCCTTGGCCAGCTCGAATTCCTTCATTTCCACGACGCGCTTGCCGGTACGAGCGGCGAACAGCGACGCTTCGTTGACCAGGTTCGCCAGGTCGGCACCGGAAAAGCCCGGCGTGCCACGCGCGATGACGGCCGGAGCGACGTCGTCGCCCATCGGCACCTTGCGCATATGGACCTTGAGGATCTGCTCGCGACCACGAATGTCCGGCAGTCCCACCACGACCTGGCGGTCGAAACGACCTGGACGCAACAGCGCAGGGTCGAGCACGTCAGGACGGTTGGTGGCAGCGATCACGATGATGCCGTCGTTCATTTCGAAACCGTCCATCTCGACCAGCAACTGGTTGAGCGTCTGCTCGCGCTCGTCGTGACCGCCACCCATGCCGGCGCCACGATGGCGACCAACGGCGTCGATTTCGTCGATGAAGATGATGCACGGTGCGTGTTTCTTGGCCTGTTCGAACATGTCGCGGACACGACTGGCGCCCACGCCGACGAACATTTCGACGAAGTCGGAACCGGAAATAGTGAAGAACGGCACCTTGGCTTCACCGGCAATCGCCTTGGCCAGCAAGGTTTTACCGGTACCTGGCGGACCTACCATCAGCACGCCGCGTGGAATACGACCGCCCAGGCGCTGGAACTTGCCCGGATCGCGCAGGAACTCAACCAGTTCGCCCACTTCTTCCTTGGCTTCGTCGCAACCTGCGACATCGGCCAGGGTAGTTTTCACCTGGTCTTCGGAAAGTAGCCGGGCCTTGCTCTTGCCAAAGCTCATCGGCCCGCCTTTGCCACCGCCACCGCCCTGCATCTGGCGCATGAAGAACATGAACACGGCGATGATCACCAGGATCGGGAAGCTGGCCACCAGGAGTTGGGTCCAGATGCTTTGCTGCTCAGGCTGCTTGCCTTCGACCACGACATGGTTGTCCACCAGGTCGCCAATCAGGCCATTGTCCTGGATTGCCGGACGAATGGTCTTGAAGCTGTCGCCATCGGTGCGCTTGCCGGTAATTACATAGCCATCAACGGCTACGCGCTCGACCTTGCCATCCTTGACCTGCTGGATGAAGTCGGAATAGTTGAGGGTCTGCGGCTCGTTAGGGCTGGAGAAGTTGTTCATCACGGTCACCAGGACAGCGGCGATGATCAACCACAGGATCAGATTCTTTGCCATATCGTTCAATTAACTACCCTCTGAAGCAAGCTCCGCTACTGGCGCGCGCTTCGCATGATATTCACCGGCCTAACTTACTACATTACCTACGACTCTGGCAGGCGCCGTCTGTAACCCTTTGTGAAACTTTGACCGCATAATTTTGGTTACGCGGCTTTTTCAATGCGAGACAAAAAAAACTATCGCCCTGCTCAAAGACGCTCATCACTGGCCGCGCCTTCAACACCGCGAAACCCCCGCGCCAGCAGATACTGCTCGCGAGAACGGTCACGGGACGACAATGGCTTGCGCATCTGCACCTTGTCGAACAACTTGCGGATGCCCTTGTGGTATTCGTCGAAGCCTTCACCCTGGAAGACCTTGATCAGAAAATCACCGCCTGGACGCAAAACCCGCCCGGCAAGATCCAGGGCCAGCTCGCTGAGGAACATGGCACGAGGCATGTCGACAGCCGCTAATCCACTCATATTGGGGGCCATATCGGAAATCACAAGGTCGACTTGCGTATTTCCGACGGCTTCCAGGATTTTCGCCAGTACCGCGTCCTCCGTGAAATCGCCTTGGATAAAGGTCACATCAGGGATGCTGTCCATTTCCAGGATGTCGGAAGCGATCAAGCGGCCCTGACCACCAATCAGACGACTGGTGACTTGAGACCAGCCGCCCGGCGCCGCGCCGAGGTCGATCACGGTCATGCCTGGACGGATCAGGCGATCCTTTTCCTGGATCTCCAGCAATTTATAACTGGCACGAGAGCGATAGCCGTCTTTTTGCGCCATTTTGACGTACGGATCGTTGAAATGCTCTCTGAGCCAGTTCTGGCTAGTCTTGGAACGGGCCACGGGCCACCTCTAAAAATAAAACGGGTCGTGATTAAGTGGGCGGTCCCGGACTTGCTCGGGTAAACTGGCCGCCGCTTTTTACAAGATCAGACGCAGGGGTCAGATTATGCCGCTCACTCAAGAGCAGAAGAAACAATACAAATCCATTGGCCACCATCTGAAACCGGTTTTGACTGTGGCTGACAACGGTTTGACTGAAGGTGTACTCGCCGAACTGGAACGCGCCCTGGGCGATCACGAGCTGATCAAGATCAAGCTCAACATCCTCGATCGCGAAGCCCGCCTGGCTGCCGTTGCCGAATTGTGCAAGACCGGCAAGGCAGACCTGGTGCAGGTCATCGGCAAGATGGCGCTGATTTATCGCAAGAATTTCAGCGTCAACAAGCAACTGTCGAACGTTCACCGCTTCAAGTGATGCCAAAGGGTCAAGGGTGTGCCTCGCACACCCTGCCGCTCCATCCGGGAACCGGCTGCAACACCAGCACCAACCCGGAAAAACCCAGCACCAGGTAACTGAATACCTGCCACCGGCTCGCATCCGGCCAGCCGAGCTGCACGGCAAAGAACATCCCGCACGCGTACAACGACATGAGCAGCAATTGCCCACGAATGTCGCGCCATAGACTGGCAAGGCCCTCGGCCTGAACCAGCACCAACGCCTGAGATATTACGCACGCCGCGGAAAAACCCACCAGCAGCGCCGTCAGCATACCTGCGATTTCATCGATGAGCAGCGGTGCCAGGCCTACTCGACCCAGCACCGGCAGCAAACCGATGTGCAGCAACCAGACGCCGCCCACCCACAACATCTGGGTGAGCTGCCAGATCATGGCACCCGCTCGCAGCGGGCGCCTTCGTTCAGATGTGACGGACTTCGACAATCTCATACTCGATGACACCACCCGGTGTCTTCACCGCCACCACATCGCCCTCTTCCTTGGCAATCAAGGCACGAGCGATGGGTGAACCGACGGAAATCTTGCCGAGCTTGATGTCTGCCTCGTCCTCGCCAACGATCTGGTAAGTCACGCTTTCATCGGTCTCGACGTTGGCGATTTCCACCGTGGTGCCGAAAATCACTTTGCCGGTATGTGGAATCGTCGTGACATCGATGATCACCGCATTCTGCATGCGGCCCTCGATATCACGGACACGGGCCTCGACCATCCCCTGCTCCTCTCGGGCAGCGTGGTATTCGGCGTTTTCCTTGAGATCGCCCAGCTCACGCGCTTCACCGATAGCCTGGCTCAAGCGCGGGCGCTCGACCTTGGTCAGGAAAGCGTGTTCTTCTTCCAGGGCCTTCGCGCCCTGAACAGTCATCGGGTACTTGGTTATGCTCATGCCTTCAATCCTGCATGTAGATCCTGCAAGCGACGTACGGTCTTCTCGGGACCGAACTTGAGCGCTTCGCAGATCGCTTCGCCTGCCGCAATGGTCGTGGTGCAGTAGATCTTGTGCTGCAGCGCATTGCGACGAATGGAGTAGGAATCGGCGATCGATTGACGACCCTCGGTGGTGTTGATGATCAGCGTGACTTCGTCATTCTTGATCATGTCGACCACGTGCGGACGCCCCTCGGTCACCTTGTTCACGCGGCGCACTTTCAGGCCTGCCGCTTCGATCAGCTTGGCGGTACCAGCCGTGGCGACCACTTCAAAGCCCAAGTTGATCAGATCACGGGCCACGCCTGCAACCAGTGGCTTGTCGTCATCACGCACACTGATGAACGCCGTGCCGCCCGTCGGCAACACTTCGCTGGCGCCCATCTGGGCCTTGGCAAACGCCTCACCGAAGGTATCGCCCACGCCCATCACTTCACCGGTGGACTTCATTTCCGGGCCGAGGATCGGGTCCACGCCAGGGAACTTGGCGAACGGGAACACCGCCTCTTTCACGCTGTAGAAGTTCGGAATGATTTCTTTGGTGAAGTTCAGCTCTTTCAGGGTTTTGCCAGCCATGACTCGCGCCGCGATCATCGCCAGGGAAACGCCGATGCACTTGGAGACGAACGGCACCGTCCGGGAAGCGCGCGGGTTGACTTCGATGACGTAGATGTCTTCGCCCTGCAGGGCCAGTTGCACGTTCATCAGGCCGACGACGCCCAGCTCCAGGGCCATTTTCTTGACCTGCTCGCGCATTTCGTCCTGGATGTGCGCCGGCAGCGAGTAAGGCGGCAGCGAACAGGCGGAGTCACCGGAGTGAACACCGGCCTGCTCGATGTGTTGCATGATTGCGCCGATCACCACGTCCTTGCCGTCGCTGACCGCGTCCACGTCCATTTCGATGGCGCAGTTGAGGAAGTGGTCCAGCAGCACCGGGCTGTCGTTGGACACCTGGACCGCTTCGCGCAGGTAGCGCTTGAGTTCGTCTTCCTGATAGACAATCTCCATCGCACGGCCGCCCAGTACATAGGACGGACGCACCACCAGTGGGTAACCGATCTTGGCGGCGGCACGAATCGCTTCGTCTTCGCTGCGCACAGTGGCGTTTGGCGGCTGACGCAGGTTCAGGCGCTCGACCATCTGCTGGAAGCGCTCACGGTCTTCGGCGCGGTCGATCGCATCCGGGCTGGTACCGATGATCGGCACGCCGGCGGCTTCAAGGGCACGAGCCAGTTTCAGCGGGGTCTGGCCGCCGTACTGGACGATCACGCCTTTTGGTTTCTCGACGCGGACGATTTCCAGCACGTCTTCCAGGGTCACTGGCTCGAAGTACAGGCGATCGGAGGTGTCGTAGTCGGTGGACACGGTTTCCGGGTTGCAGTTGACCATGATGGTCTCGTAACCGTCGTCGCGCAGGGCCAATGCCGCGTGTACGCAGCAGTAGTCGAACTCGATGCCCTGGCCGATCCGGTTGGGACCGCCACCCAGGATCATGATCTTGTCCCGGGTCGATGGCGCGGCTTCGCACTCTTCTTCGTACGTGGAGTACAGGTAGGCGGTATCGGTGGCGAACTCGGCCGCGCAGGTGTCGACGCGTTTGTAGACCGGGAACACATCCAGCTTGTGGCGATGGGCGCGCAAGCTCTTCTCGGTCACACCCAACAGCTTGGCCAGGCGCATGTCGGAGAAACCTTTGCGCTTGAGGCGGAACATCATGTCGCGATTGATACTGGACATGCCCAGGGTCTTGACCTTCTCTTCTTCCTTGATCAGATCTTCGATCTGCACCAGGAACCAAGGGTCGATCATGTTCATGCCGAAGATCTGCTCGACGGTCATGCCGGCGCGGAAGGCATCGGCCACGTACCAGATGCGCTCGGCACCCGGCACGGTAAGCTCGCGCTTGAGCACGCTCATGCTTTCCGGGTCGTTCAGATCCAGCTTCGGATCGAGGCCACAGACGCCCACTTCCAGGCCGCGCAGGGCTTTCTGCAGGGACTCCTGAAAGGTCCGGCCGATGGCCATGACTTCGCCGACCGACTTCATTTGGGTGGTCAGGCGGGCATCGGCCTTGGCGAACTTCTCGAAGGCGAAGCGTGGCAGCTTGGTGACGACGTAGTCGATGGACGGTTCGAAGGACGCCGGGGTCTTGCCGCCGGTGATGTCGTTCGACAGCTCGTCCAGGGTGTAGCCCACGGCCAGCTTGGCCGCGACCTTGGCAATCGGGAAACCGGTGGCCTTGGACGCCAGGGCAGACGAACGGGAGACCCGCGGATTCATCTCGATGACCACCATGCGACCGGTGTTCGGGCAGATGCCGAACTGGACGTTGGAGCCGCCGGTTTCCACGCCGATCTCGCGCAGTACCGCCAGGGAGGCGTTACGCAGGATCTGGTATTCCTTGTCGGTCAGGGTCTGGGCCGGTGCGACGGTGATCGAGTCGCCGGTGTGCACGCCCATCGGGTCAAAGTTTTCGATGGAGCAGACGATGATGCAGTTGTCCTTTTTGTCGCGGACAACTTCCATTTCGTATTCTTTCCAGCCGATCAGGGATTCGTCGATCAGCAGTTCCTTGGTCGGCGACAAGTCGAGACCACGGGCGCAGATTTCTTCGAATTCTTCACGGTTGTAGGCGATGCCACCACCGGTGCCGCCCATGGTGAAGGACGGACGGATGATGCACGGGAAGCCGAGGCGTTCCAGGACGGCGTTGGCCTCTTCCATGCTGTGGGCGATGCCCGAGCGAGGGCAGTCCAGGCCGATGGATTTCATCGCCTTGTCGAAGCGCGAACGGTCTTCGGCCTTGTCGATGGTGTCGGCGTTGGCGCCGATCATTTCCACACCGAACTTCTCCAGGACGCCTTCGCGCTCCAGGTCCAGGGCGCAGTTCAGCGCGGTCTGGCCACCCATGGTCGGCAGCAGCGCGTCCGGGCGTTCCTTCTCGATGATCTTGGCAACGGTCTGCCACTTGATCGGCTCGATGTAGGTGGCGTCGGCCATGGCCGGGTCGGTCATGATGGTGGCCGGGTTGGAGTTCACCAGGATGACGCGGTAACCCTCTTCGCGCAGGGCTTTACAGGCCTGGGCGCCGGAGTAGTCGAATTCGCAGGCCTGACCGATCACGATCGGGCCAGCGCCGAGAATCAGGATGCTTTTTATGTCTGTACGTTTTGGCATGGGTTTGTCACTCAAATCCGCAGGTCAGTCGGCTAGGCCGTCGAACAATCTTTGAAGCGCCCGAAGGGGCCGCCGCACTCGGGGCCGCCCTCGGGCTTCACGCGGTCAGCGTCGCTTGGCCATCTCGTTGATGAAGCGATCGAACAGCGGCGCCACATCGTTCGGGCCCGGGCTCGCTTCAGGGTGGCCCTGGAAGCTGAACGCGCTCTTGTCGGTACGCTCGATACCTTGCAGCGTGCCGTCGAACAGCGACTTGTGAATCGCACGCACGTTGGCCGGCAGGGTCGCCTCGTCCACCGCAAAACCGTGGTTCTGGCTGGTGATCATCACCACGCCGGTATCCAGGTCCTGCACCGGGTGGTTGGCACCGTGGTGGCCGTGGCCCATTTTCAAGGTCTTGGCGCCCGAAGCCAGAGCCAGCAACTGGTGACCGAGGCAGATACCGAACACCGGGATCTCGGTTTCCAGCACCTCCTTGATCGCCTGGATCGCGTAGTCGCACGGCTCCGGGTCACCCGGGCCGTTGGACAGGAACACGCCGTCGGGCTTGAGGGCCAGGACATCGGCGGCCGGGGTCTGGGCCGGTACCACGGTGACGCGGCAGCCACGCTCGACCAGCATGCGCAGGATGTTCAGCTTGACGCCGTAATCGTACGCCACCACGTGGTAGGGCAGCTCGGAAGCCTCGATCGTCGCGTGACTGTCGGTCTTCAGGTCCCAGACCGTGGAGCGCCATTCGTACTGCTTCTTGGTGCTGACAACTTTCGCCAGGTCCATGCCCTTGAGGCCCGGGAAGCCCTGGGCAGCGGCAATGGCGGCTTCTTCGGAAATGTTGTCGCCAGCCATGATGCAGCCGTTCTGCGCGCCTTTTTCCCGAAGGATGCGGGTCAGGCGGCGCGTGTCGATACCGGCGATCGCCACGACGTTGTTGGCTTTCAGGTAATCGGACAGGGACATCGTGTTACGCCAGTTGCTCGCTACCAGCGGCAAGTCACGGATGACCAGGCCGGCGGACCAGACACGATCGGACTCGGCGTCTTCCGGCGTGGTGCCGGTGTTGCCGATGTGCGGGTAAGTCAGGGTAACGATTTGCTGGGCGTAGGAAGGATCGGTAAGAATTTCCTGATAGCCGGTCATTGCGGTGTTAAACACCACCTCACCAACGGTCTGACCGTTGGCTCCAATGGCTTCGCCGCGAAAAATGCTGCCATCAGCAAGGGCGAGTATGGCTGGCTTAGTCAAGAAGACCTCCCGTAAATAAAGCCTGAAAGGGCGATCGCAGGTTGTAAAAAAGCGGAGTGACGTATGGACACGTCACCCCGCTTGTTCACTGAATTATTCTGCGCGCTTTTAGTGGACACACTAAAGCTGTAGCTTACAGAAAAAGGCTTTTTTGGTCCACCGCTAATGAGCCTTAAAGGCAGGGGAATGCGACAGGTCGTCGCGAAGCGGTGTAAAACGGGGCGCAGTATAACCTGAACCCCGTCCTCAATGGCATCAACGCAGGTCGAGAACGTCCTGCATGTCGTACAAACCAGGCTCGCGGCCATCCAGCCACAGCGCGGCACGTACTGCGCCCTTGGCGAAGGTCATCCGGCTGGAAGCCTTGTGGGTGATCTCCAGGCGCTCGCCTTCAGTGGCGAACAACACCGTGTGATCACCTACCACATCACCACCGCGCACAGTGGCGAAACCGATGGTGTCGCGCTCACGGGCACCGGTATGCCCTTCACGCCCATACACGGCGACTTTCTGCAGATCACGCCCCAGCGCATCGGCAATCACTTCACCCATGCGCAAGGCCGTTCCTGAAGGTGCGTCGATCTTGTGCCGGTGATGCGCTTCGATGATTTCGATATCGGCATCGTCACCCAAGACCCGGGCCGCCATGTCCAGCAGCTTCAGCGACAGGTTCACCCCCACACTGAAGTTCGCCGCGAACACGATTGCAATGTCGTTGCCCGCCTCGGCCAGCAGTTGCTTCTGCGCAGCATCCAGTCCCGTGGTGCCAATCACCATGGCCTTGCCATGCTTGCGACAGATCGCGAGGTTTTTCAGCATCACGTCCGGCAGGGTGAAGTCGATCAGTACATCGAACTCGTCAAGCACCTTCTCCAGGCCACCAGACATCGGCACACCGATACGCCCCAGCGAAGCCAGCTCGCCAGCATCGGCGCCCACCAACGTACTGTCGGGCCGAACGATGGCCGCCGTCAGGCCGGAGAGCGGCGAGCGCTGCTGCACCGCCTCGACCAGCGCCTTACCCATGCGCCCCGCAGCGCCCATCACAGCTATACGTCGCATGCGAACTCCTTACAGGTCGCCGAAGAAGCGCTTCACGCCTTCGAACCAACCGGTGGTTTTCGGGGAGTGACTGTTGTCATCCGCCAGCGAGCTGCGGAACTCTTCCAACAACTCACGTTGACGCCGACTCAGGTTGACCGGTGTCTCCACCGCCACACGGCACATCAGGTCACCCGCACCACCGCCACGCACTGGCGCGACGCCTTTGCCACGAATCCGGAACTGCTTGCCGGTCTGCGTGCCCTCGGGGATTTTCAGCTTCACGCGACCGTCGAGGGTCGGGATCTCGAGCTCGCCACCCAAGGCCGCATCGACGAAGCTGATCGGCACTTCGCAGAACAGGTGCTTGCCGTCGCGCTGGAAAATCGCATGCTCGCGCACGTTGATGACCACATACAGGTCGCCAGTCGGGCCACCCTGGGCACCCGCCTCGCCTTCGCCGGACAGGCGAATGCGGTCACCGGTGTCGACACCGGCCGGCACTTTGACCGACAGCGTCTTGTACTCTTCGACACGCCCTTCGCCATGGCAGGAGTCGCACGGGTCGGAAATGATCTTGCCTTGGCCATGGCAACGCGGGCAGGTCTGCTGGACCGAGAAGAAGCCCTGCTGCATGCGAACCTGGCCGATGCCACCGCAAGTCGGGCAGGTCACGGGCGAGGAGCCCTTCTTTGCACCCGAGCCATCGCACGGCTTGCAATTGACCAATGTCGGCACACGGATATTGACGGTGGTACCGCGCACCGCTTCTTCCAGGTTCAGCTCCAACGTGTAGCGCAAGTCACTGCCACGCTGGGCGCCACCACGGGCACCGCCGCGACCGCCGCCGAAGAAATCACTGAACACGTCGCCGAAAATATCGGAGAAGTTCTGGCCGCCGAAACCGGCACCGCCGCCGCCCATGCTCGGGTCGACACCGGCATGCCCGTACTGGTCGTAGGCCGCGCGCTTGCTGGAATCGGACAGAACCTCGTAAGCCTCGTTGGCTTCCTTGAACATCTCTTCCGACGCTTTGTCGCCGGGATTACGGTCCGGGTGGTGCTTCATCGCCAGGCGACGATAAGCCTTTTTCAGCTCTGCCTCGCTGGCCCCCCGCTCGACACCCAATACTTCGTAAAAATCACGCTTCGCCATTAGTCTTTGCACTCTTATAGGACGTCCGGCAAACCTCTCCTGAACCTTGCCAAACTCGTTGAGCCCCAATACAGGCCCGGACCCAACTCACGTCAATTCAACGATCCTGGTCTTTAAATATTTCAGCCAGGGCCCCGGCCAAAACGCAGTGCCCATCGCCGGAAAGCAGGAGCATTCCCGAACGCACCGCCAACATCCGAACACTGTCGCATGCTGTAAAAATTCCCTAGCTCCAGACACGCCAACGCGGGAGCAAGCCCCCGCGCGGCGACATCCTACCAGCCACCGCACAAGTGCAGTCAACCGGCCGACCAACAAGCGATTACTTGTGGTCTTTCACTTCTTCGAACTCAGCGTCGACAACGTCGTCAGCTTTCTCGGCCGACTCGCCCTGGGCAGCCGCGCCTTCGGCAGGCTGAGCCTGTTCGGCGTACATCTTCTGAGCCACGGGAGCCGAGACCTTGGACAACTCTTCGATCTTCGCCTCGATGGCTGCCTTGTCGTCACCTTTCACAGCGGCTTCCAGGGCAACCACGGCCGCTTCAATGGCGGTTTTCTCTTCCGCAGTCACTTTTTCGCCAGCATCGGCGATCATCTTGCGGGTCGAGTGCACCAAGGCATCGCCCTGGTTGCGGGCGCTGGCCAGCTCTTCGAACTTGCGGTCTTCCTCGGCGTTGACTTCAGCATCGCGTACCATCTGCTGAATCTCTTCCTCGGACAGGCCGGAGTTGGCCTTGATCACGATCGACTGGGTCTTGCCGGTGGCCTTGTCTTTCGCGCCGACGTGCAGGATGCCGTTGGCGTCGATGTCGAAGGTCACTTCGATTTGTGGCACACCACGTGGCGCTGGTGGAATCTCGGCCAGGTCGAACTTGCCCAGGGATTTGTTCTGGGCAGCCTGCTTGCGCTCACCCTGCAGCACGTGGATGGTCACGGCGCCCTGGTTGTCGTCGGCCGTCGAGAACACCTGGGATTTCTTGGTAGGAATCGTGGTGTTTTTCTCGATCAGCGCGGTCATCACGCCGCCCATGGTTTCGATACCCAGGGTCAGCGGGCTGACGTCGAGCAGCAGAACGTCCTTCACGTCACCGGCCAGAACAGCGCCCTGGATGGCAGCACCCATGGCAACAGCTTCGTCCGGGTTCACGTCCTTGCGGGCTTCTTTGCCGAAGAAGTCGGTGACCAGTTTCTGCACCAGCGGCATACGAGTCTGGCCGCCCACCAGGATCACGTCGTTGATCGAGCCAACGTCGATACCGGCGTCTTTCATGGCAATGCGGCAAGGTTCGATGGTGCGCTGAACCAGGTCTTCCACCAGCGCTTCGAGCTTGGCGCGGGAGATTTTTACGTTCAGGTGCTTAGGACCTGTGGCGTCTGCAGTGATGTACGGCAGGTTCACGTCGGTCGACTGGCTCGAGGACAGTTCGATCTTGGCTTTTTCAGCGGCTTCTTTCAGGCGCTGCATGGCCAGCGGGTCACCCTTGAGGTTCATGCCGCTTTCTTTCTTGAACTCGTCGACAAGGTAGTCGATCAGGCGGATGTCGAAGTCTTCACCACCGAGGAACGTGTCACCATTGGTTGCCAGTACTTCGAACTGGTGCTCGCCGTCGACTTCAGCGATCTCGATCACGGAGACGTCGAAGGTACCGCCACCCAGGTCGTAGACGATCACGGTGTGGTCGCCCTTGGCCTTGTCCATACCGTAGGCCAGAGCGGCCGCGGTCGGTTCGTTGATGATACGTTTTACGTCCAGGCCCGCGATGCGGCCGGCGTCTTTGGTCGCCTGGCGCTGGCTGTCGTTGAAATAGGCAGGAACTGTGATGACCGCCTCGGTCACCGCTTCGCCGAGGTAGTCTTCGGCGGTTTTCTTCATTTTCTTGAGGATTTCAGCCGAGATCTGTGGCGGTGCCATTTTCTGGCCGTTCACTTCAACCCAGGCGTCGCCGTTGTCAGCCTTGGCGATTTTGTAAGGCACCATCTTGATGTCTTTCTGAACGACTTCTTCGTCGAACTTGCGACCGATCAGACGCTTCACCGCGTACAGGGTGTTATGCGGATTGGTCACTGCCTGACGCTTGGCCGACTGGCCAACCAGAATTTCGCCATCATTGGCGTACGCGATGATCGACGGCGTGGTACGCGCGCCTTCAGCGTTTTCAATAACCTTGGCTTTGCCGTTTTCCAGCACGGAGACGCACGAGTTGGTGGTCCCCAGGTCGATGCCGATAATCTTGCCCATGTTAACTCTCCCGGAACTTGGATTTTGTTGCCGCAGCAGTGGTGGCTAACTGCGGTAGCACTTAAACGCTTGACTTATAGATGGGGCCGCTGCGCCCGATTTCAAGCCTGCTCATCAATAGAAGGCGAAACCGGTGCCGGCGCCTTGCTGACCACGACCATGGCCGGGCGCAGCAGACGGCCATTAAGCAGATAGCCCTTCTGGAAAACCTTCAAAACACTGTTTGGCTCGACGTCGGCACTTTCCTGCATCGCCATGGCCTGGTGATGCTCGGCGTTGAAGGGCTCGCCATGGGGATCAAGGGCTTCGAGCTGATAACGCTTGAGGGTGTCCTGGAACATTTTCAGGGTCAGCTCGATGCCTTCACGCATCGGACGGATGTTCTCGTCGTCCGGGTTGGACAGCTCCAGGCCGCGCTCCAGGCTGTCGATGATCGGCAGCAGGTCGCCGGCAAAACGCTCCAGGGCG
Organism: Pseudomonas sp. R151218B TE3479; assembly: GCF_053629195.1. Taxonomy (NCBI): domain Bacteria; kingdom Pseudomonadati; phylum Pseudomonadota; class Gammaproteobacteria; order Pseudomonadales; family Pseudomonadaceae; genus Pseudomonas; species Pseudomonas sp. R151218B TE3479. Next base: position 1,912,388 of record NZ_JBRJHV010000001.1, on the reverse strand, counting down.
AATTTATGAGCCTTTTCTACATCCTGCTCGGCGCGACGGCGGACATTCTGCAGGTCGGCGGCTACACGCAACGCCTGATCCTGCGCACCGGCCAGTTGCTCCTCGAGCACTTGTACACGTGCCGTCAGGTCCTCACCGGAATCCTGGGAGGCCTGATTGGCGTCTAGATTTTGCGTGTCCTGCGTCTGTTCGTCAGCCATAGAGATTTCTCCTTTCAACTTCGTCCGCGAGCTCGACTCGCGCTTCTGCCCCGGTATATGGGGCCGGGTTTTCCAGCTTCAAGGGCCACCCGACGAATTAACCTTACAAAAAGCAGCTGCATAATCATTCCTCGCAGCGCTAAGAAAATCACTTTCCCAAGCAAATCGAGCTAAGCGCAGGCATTGTCAGGCCGAAACAAAACACTGTATAAATAACCAGACCTAAAGCCTGGGAGCGGCCTTATGCTGGTGCACCTGTCCGTACACAACTACGCCATCGTCGAACATCTCGACCTCGAACTCGATCGAGGCATGAGCGTGATCACCGGTGAAACCGGCGCGGGCAAGTCGATCATGCTCGACGCCCTGGGCCTGACGCTGGGCGACCGCGCCGACAGCGGCGTGGTGCGCCCCGGAGCGGACAAGGCCGACATCCTGGCGACGTTCGACCTGGTCGACATCCCCGAGGCCAGCGCCTGGCTGGCCGAACGCGACCTGGACACCGACGGCCTGTGCATTTTGCGCCGAGTCATCACCGCCGAAGGCCGCTCCCGAGGCTACATCAACGGCACGCCCTGCCCCCTGGGCGATCTCAAGGCCCTCGGCGAACTGCTGATCGACATCCACAGCCAGCATGAACACCAATCCCTGCTCAAGACCGATACCCATCGTCGCCTGCTGGATGAATACGCCGGCGCCACCGACCTGGCCCGACAAGTCCAACTGGCCGCCCAACGCTGGCGCCAGACCCGGCAGGAGCTCGATCGCCTTTCCAACTCCGGCGACGAACAACGTGCCCGTCACCAGCTATTGAGCTACCAGCTCGAAGAACTGGAAAACCTGTCCCTGGGTGAAAACGAACTGGAAGAACTGGAGCAGGAACACAAGAACCTGACCAACGCCGAAACCCTGCTGGGCATCTGCCGCCAGGTGGTCGAACAATGCAGCGAGAGCGATTCGGGCAATGTGCTCAACGCCCTGACAGCGAGCCTGAACCGACTCTCCAGCGTGAACAATTCGGTGGGCGCCCTGAACGAAGCGACCAACCTGCTGACGAGCGCGCAGATCCAGGTCGAGGAAGCCGTTGGGGAACTGAACCGCTTCCTCGATCATTTTGATGCCGACCCGGCGCGCCTGCAGTACTTGGAAGAGCGCCTGGACACCATCTATACGCTGGCGCGCAAGCACCGCATCCAGCCGACCGACGTTGCCGAACTCCAGCAGCGCCTGCTGGAAGAACTGGAAACCCTGAACGCCAACGATGAATCCATCGAGCGTCTGGGGGACGAACTGGCTTCTTATGCCCGTCATTACCAGGAAAAGGCCAAGGAGCTCAGTGAACTGCGGCGCCAGGCTGCGACAGGACTGGCCAGTGCCGTGGAGCAGGAAATCCAGCGCCTGGGCATGCCGGGCGGACGCTTCACCATCGAATTGCGCCCCAATGCCGGTGACGAGCTCCAACCCAATGGACTGGAACAGGTGGAACTGCTGGTCAGCGCCAACCCCGGGCAACCGCTCAAGGGCCTGGCCAAGGTCGCCTCCGGCGGTGAGTTGTCGCGAATCAGCCTGGCCATCCAGGTCATCACCGCGCAGACCTCCCGTGTGCCGACACTGGTATTCGACGAAGTGGACGTGGGCATCGGTGGCCCAACCGCGGAAATTGTCGGCCAACTGCTGCGCCGACTGGGGGAACGCGGCCAGGTGCTGACCGTCACTCACCTGCCCCAGGTCGCCGCCCAGGGCCACCAGCATTTATTCGTGCACAAAGTGCGTGGCGAGGACGCTACTCGCACCGCCGTGTCCAAACTCAACAAAAACGAGCGGGTGGAAGAAGTGGCGCGAATGCTCGGGGGTATCGACCTCACCAAGGAATCCCTGGCCCACGCGAAAAAAATGGTTGTTACCGCGAAAATCTGAGAGCGACAGAAAGCACGAAGGCGACCCTGAGGTCGCCTTCGTTCGTTTCGCGAACCTCAAGTCCGCGCGACATGCTTACTTTTTCTTGCGTACGTACAGTACAAGATTGTGATCAACCATCTCGAAACCATACTTGTCGACAATTGCTTTCTGCAGCCGCTCGATTTCTTCGTCGAAGAATTCGATGACCTCACTGGTCTCGACGTTGACCATATGGTCGTGATGCTTTCCATCGTCCAGCTCGAAGACCGCATGGCCTCCGTCGAAGTTGTGTCGCACCACAAGGCCAGCTGCCTCGAACTGGGTCAGAACACGGTAAACCGTGGCCAGACCGACGTCCTCGCCAGCCTCCATAAGCGCCTTGTAGACATCCTCGGCACTCATGTGGCGTTGCTCTGCGGAATCGAGCATTTGTAGAATCTTGACCCGTGGCAGGGTCACTTTGAGGCCGGCTTTGCGTAGTTCGCTATTTTCAACCATGGTCAGCTTTCTCGCGATGCTGCTTCGCAGCTTCTCTTAATGCGGGTATGATCGGCGTTTACGTTGTCCCAGCCAAGATAGTGGAAGTCGCCCACCGATGCAAAACACCAAGCTCTTGCTAACCAGTTTCACCTTTGTGGGACTGCTCGCACTCGCCGGTTGTTCATTCCCCGGGGTTTACAAAATCGACATCCAGCAGGGCAATGTCGTCACGCAGGACATGATAGACCAGTTACGCCCGGGAATGACCCGCCGGCAAGTACGGTTTATCATGGGTAACCCTCTGCTGACCGACACGTTCCATGCCGATCGCTGGGATTATCTGTACAGCTTGCAGCCAGGCGGCGGTGAGCGCCAACAGGAACGCATCAGCGTTATCTTCAGCCCTGATGACCAGCTCGTCAGCCTGTCTGGCGATTTCATGCCTGGCGTGAGCCGCGACGAGGCCATCATGGGTAAGGAGAGCGGCACCACCGTGACCGATCCGACCCAGAATGCCGAACAGCCGAAACCGGAAAAACCGGCCAAGCCAGGTTCCCTACTGGACCAGATCCAGAAGGACGTGGACAACGTCGAGACCGTACCGGTCCCGACGCCAGAGCCGCTGGATACCTCGCCGCAATAAATTGCGACATGAAAAAACCCGGCATGCCGGGTTTTTTATTGCCTGCGATTCAGGCCAGGTCATTGCTCCGATTGTCGCGCCAGGGCTGCCTTGGCCGCGCGCAGGCGACGAATTTCCTTCGGATCAGCCAACAAAGGTCGATAAATCTCCAATCGATCCGCCGCTTGCACCACCTGATTAGCCGGATCGGCAACCACCTTGCCAAAAATCCCCACCGGGCACGTCGCCAGGTCCAGCTCCGGGAATGCATCGGCAATCCCCGAGCCCAGCAGTGCCGCGCGAACACTGGTACCTTCCTGCACCACACACGTGCGCAAGACCTGGCGGTCCACCGCGGCATACACCACTTCTATCTCAATCAACGCTTGAGCTCTGCATTCTGCTTGGCCCGCTGGCAGAACGCGTCAACCAGCGTATTGGCGGCCTGATTGAACAGCGGCCCCAACGTCGCTCGCACCAGCGGACCGGCGTAGTCGAACGACAGGTCCAGGCTGATCTTGCAGGCCTTTTCACCTAACGGCTTGAACACCCAGACGCCGTGGAGCTGATTGAAAGGCCCCTCTTCGAGGTTCATTTCGATAGACTGCCCCGGCACCAGCGTATTACGCGTGACGAAACGCTGGCTCAAGCCACTCTTGGCTATGTTGAGGCTGGCGCGCATCTGGGTTTCGGAGCTTTCCAGCACCTCGGCGGATGAACACCACGGCAAGAACTCCGGGTAGCTCGCCACATCGTTGACCAGGTCATACAGCGCCTGCGCCGGGTAAGGCAGCAAGGCCGAGCGTTGAATATGTGTCGTCATGTAAGCGTCACTTCCACAGCTGGGCGGCAAACACTACGAGAATGCCGATGGGCGCCACATAGCGCATCAAGAACAGGCTCAAGGCAAACAACACCGGGCTGCGCAGCGACAGTTCATCACGCACCGCTTCACGCCCCATGACCCATCCTGCAAACACCACGAAACACAAACCACCCAATGGCAGCATGATCCGTGATGTGAAGAAATCAATCACGCCGAAGAAATCCAGCCCTCCGGTCGCCCCCCACTGATAGAGATGGAACAGCCCACCTTCGTTCACGAAAAACTTCGCTTGCTTCCATATATTGAAGGAAAACACCGTACCCAGGCCGACAAACCAGCAAGTGAAAGCCAGCCAGAAAGTCACCCAGGCGCGGCTGATGCGGGTCCGCTCGACCAGGTAAGCCACCATGGGTTCCAACAGGGAAATGGCCGAACTCCAGGCCGCGATGGCCACCAGCACAAAAAACACCACGCCCATCACTTGGCCGAAAGCCATGCTGCCGAAGGCGAAGGGCAGGCTGACAAACATCAACCCCGGCCCCTCGCTGGGGTTCAGGCCAGCGGCGAACACAATTGGAAACAATGCCACCCCCGCCAGCAACGACACGAAAGTGTCCAGCAGCGCGACGCCAAAGACGGTTCGGGTCAGGGAGGCGTTCTTGGGCATGTAGGCGCCGTAGATCATGATCGAACCGACCCCGACGCTCAGGGAGAAGAACGCATGCCCCATGGCCGGCAGCAGGCCGTCCAGGACTTTCTCCGGCTGGAAATCGAACATGAAATGCACGCCCTCCATGAAATGCCCGGTGGTCATGCTGTAGCCCAGCAGCACCAGGATCATCACGAACAGCAACGGCATCATGATCCGCAGACTGCGCTCTAGTCCGGCCACCACGCCCCGGGCAATCACCACCGCCGAGAGGACCATGAAGATCGTGTGCCAGAGGGTCAGCCTCCAGGGATCGGCGATCACATTGCCGAAGTAGGCGCCCACCTGGTCCGGCGTGGCCCCTTGGAAATCCCCGCGCCCCATGTCGATGATGTAGTCCAGGGACCAGCCACCGACCACGCTATAGAAAGACAGGATCAACAGCGCCGTGATCATCCCGGCGAAGGCGCCCCACGACCACTTGGTCGAATGGCCAGCCTCTACCGCCAGTACCTTCAGGGCATTGGCCGGGCTTTGCCGGGCCCGACGCCCGATCAGGGTCTCGGCCAACATCACCGGTGCGCCGATCAGCGCGATGCACGCCAGGAACATCAATACGAAGGCGCCGCCACCGTAGACGCCGACCATGTACGGAAACTTCCAGATACTACCCAGCCCCACGGCAGAACCGGTCGCCGCGAGTATGAAGACCCAGCGGCTAGCCCAACTGCCGTGGACAGAAACCTTGTCTGTCGACATCGTGATCACGCCCAAGCGTTCAAAAAAGAGGCCGCATTGTCCGGGATTCACTCAACGTGCTCAAGCACGCAGGTTCACCGTAGCCGACACGCCCGCAACTGCCTATAATGCCGCCCCTATGGCTAAACAGAAGAAACACCCCACAGGGACCATCGCGCAAAATAAAAAGGCGCGACACGATTACTTCATCGAACAGCGTTTCGAGGCTGGCATGGTCCTGGCCGGCTGGGAAGTAAAGAGCTTGCGTGCCGGCAAGGCGCAACTGGTCGACAGCTACGTGCTGCTCAAGGACGGCGAGGCCTGGCTGCTGGGCAGTCATATCACGCCGCTGACCACCGCCAGCACCCACGTGATTGCCGACCCGGTGCGCTCGCGCAAGCTGCTGCTCAACAAGCGCGAGCTGGAAAAGCTCTTCGCCTCCGTGCAGCAGAAGGGCTACACCTGCGTCTGCACGTCGTTGTACTGGAGCAAGCACCTGATCAAGTGCGAAATTGCCCTGGGCAAGGGCAAGAAGGAGTACGACAAGCGCGATACCGAGCGCGAACGCGACGCCGGCCGCGAGCTGCAGCGTGCCGTGCGCAACAAGGGCAAGGAAGACTGATTCTTTCGTCCTTGGGACCGCTATCGCGAGCAAGCTCGCTCCCACAGGATCACGGCGATACGCAAACCCTGCGTTCACCGAAGATCCAATTGTGGGAGCGAGCTTGCTCGCGATGGCGTCGACTCATTCAGCATTGATGGATCAGACTGACCGCTTTCGCGAGCAAGCTCGCTCCCACAAGCTTCGCAAACACGCTCACATCCCCTTGCGCCGCTCCGCCCGCGCCACCCGCTGCACCTCCTGACGCACCTCTTCCAGGACTTCCTGCACGTACAAGATATGTCGGCTGGACACTTCCCGCGCCTGTTCGGCGTGCCCGTCCATAATGGCTTGGTACAATTCCCGGTGCTGGCTGATCAGCATGTCGCGGGTTTCACTGCGCTGTTTGTACATGCCGCCGATGTTGGTGACGACGTTGCGCTTGAGCAGGTCGAACAAGCCGCGAATGGTGTGCAGCAAGACTGCGTTATGACTGGCCTCGGCGATCGCCAGATGGAACCGGGCATCTGCCGCACCCTCCTCCGCCCGGCTGACCTCGTCGTGGCGCGAGTAACAATCCTGCAGCTCGTCGAAGGCTGCCGTCAGCCGCTCGCGATCCACATCCGTGGCCCGTTGTGCCGCGTAGTACGCACAGGAAGCCTCCAGGGTGTGGCGGAACTCCAGCAAGTCACGTTGCGCTTCGGGATTGCTTTCCAGCAGTTGCAGCAGCGGATCGCTGAAGGTCGAGCCCAGTGACTCGACCACATAGTTACCACCGCCCTGGCGACTGACGAGCAAGCCCTTGGCGGCCAATTTCTGGATCGCCTCGCGCAACGAAGGACGTGACACGCCGAACTGTTCGGCCAGGGTCCGTTCGGCCGGCAGGCGCTCGCCGGACTTCAGCGTGCCCTCGAGGATCATGCCTTCAAGCCGCTCGACAATATCGTCAGACAAACGGCGCTGACGAATCTGATCAAACCCCATAACTCAACTCTCCACGATCCCGACGGCTCGCCGGGCTCTCTATTCTGGCCCATCCGGGCCGCGCCCACACCCACCAAAAACCATTTGTTCGAACGGATCAGATGCCCTCTGCACCGCTTATTCGACGAAAGTTTCAGGGCGGCAAATTGACACACGACAACCAAGGCTTTTACCCTAGCCAACAGCGCTTGTAAATTGGTATTACCAATTAACCAAACCCGCTGACCAGTGCCTGACCAACAACAATTAGGGGCCCACCCATGATGCAAACCTGGCAACAGCTCTATAGCCCGCTCGGCAGCCTCGGCTTGTCCGCACTCGCGGCTGTTATTCCCATCGTATTTTTCTTCCTGGCCTTGGCGGTATTTCGCCTTAAGGGCCATGTGGCCGGCAGCATCACCTTGGCCCTGGCGATTGCCGTGGCGATTTTCGCGTTCAACATGCCCGCAGACATGGCCTTCGCCGCCGCCGGCTATGGCTTTGCCTACGGCCTGTGGCCCATCGCCTGGATCATCGTCGCCGCGGTGTTTCTCTACAAACTGACCGTCAAGAGCGGCCAGTTCGAGGTGATTCGCAGCTCGGTGCTGTCGATTACCGATGACCAACGCCTGCAAGTGCTGTTGATCGGTTTCTGCTTCGGCGCATTCCTGGAAGGAGCCGCCGGCTTCGGTGCTCCGGTGGCGATCACCGCCGCGCTGCTGGTCGGCCTGGGCTTCAACCCCCTGTACGCCGCGGGCCTGTGCCTGATCGCCAACACCGCTCCGGTGGCGTTCGGCGCCCTGGGCATTCCGATCATCGTGGCCGGCCAGGTCACTGGGATCGATGCCTTCAAGATCGGCGCCATGACCGGTCGTCAACTGCCCCTGTTGTCGCTGTTCGTGCCGTTCTGGCTGGTGTTCATGATGGACGGCCTGCGCGGCGTGCGGGAAACCTGGCCAGCAGCGCTGGTGGCAGGTTTGAGCTTCGCCATCACCCAGTACTTCACCTCCAACTTCATCGGCCCGGAACTGCCGGACATCACCTCAGCCCTGGCCAGCCTGATTTCCCTGACATTGTTCCTGAAAGTCTGGCAGCCCAAGCGCACCGCTGGCGCCCAGATTGCCGGCGCGACTTCCAGCGCAGCGGTCATCGCCAGTGTCGGCGGTTTCGGCCAGCCGCGCAGCACCGTGGCTTCGCCCTATAGCCTGGGGGAAATCATCAAGGCCTGGTCACCGTTCCTGATCCTGACCGTGCTGGTGACGATCTGGACCCTCAAGCCGTTCAAGGCCATGTTCGCCGCGGGCGGCTCGATGTACGGCTGGGTGTTCAACTTCGCCATCCCGCACCTGGACCAGATGGTGATCAAGGTCGCCCCCATCGTGATCAACCCCACCGCCATCCCGGCTGTGTTCAAGCTTGATCCGATTTCCGCCACCGGCACGGCGATTTTCTTCTCCGCGTTGATCTCGATGCTGGTACTGAAAATCAACCTCAAGACTGGTCTTACCACTTTTAAAGAGACGCTTTTCGAGCTGCGCTGGCCGATCCTGTCCATCGGCATGGTGCTGGCCTTCGCCTTCGTCACCAACTACTCGGGCATGTCGTCGACCATGGCCCTGGTACTGGCCGGTACGGGCGCGGCGTTCCCGTTCTTCTCGCCGTTCCTGGGTTGGCTGGGCGTGTTCCTGACCGGTTCCGATACCTCATCCAACGCGCTGTTCAGCTCGCTGCAAGCCACCACCGCGCACCAGATCGGCGTCAACGACACCCTGCTCGTCGCGGCCAACACCAGCGGCGGCGTGACCGGCAAGATGATTTCGCCACAATCGATCGCGGTGGCCTGCGCCGCGACCGGGCTGGTGGGCAAGGAATCGGATCTGTTCCGTTTCACCCTCAAACACAGCCTATTCTTTGCAACGATTGTCGGCCTGATCACGTTGGCCCAGGCCTACTGGTTCACCGGCATGCTGGTTCATTGAGTCCTACACGCAATACTGGAAAAACCGACGCCGAACCGTGATTCGGCGTCTGCTATTCACAACCGGGTCTGCAAGGCTGCTGAAAGATTTCCTGGCTATATTCAGCAGCCTCAGCGGACGGATAACCGGGACCACCCGGAGACACGCCTGATGAGCGAGCTTTTTTACAACGCCGTACCGAACGCGACCCGTGTCGCCCCGCCCTTGGCCGAGCCTCGGCAGTACCCCAGCGAGAAGCCGCGTCGGGTCTACCTGTTCGGCACCTGCGTGGTGGACCTGTTCTATCCCGAAGCCGGGATGGATGCGATTCATCTGCTGGAGCGCGAAGGGATCCGGGTGGACTACCCGCAAGGGCAAAGTTGCTGCGGACAACCGGCCTATACCTCGGGCTACACCGAGCAGGCGCGGACGGTGGCACGGGCGCAACTGGCCCTGTTTGCCGAAGACTATCCGGTGGTGGTGCCCTCGGGTTCCTGCGCCGGCATGCTGCGCGAGCATTACGCCGACCTGTTCAAGGACGAGCCGGAAACCCTCAAACAGGTGCAGGCCCTGGCGGCCCGGACCTATGAACTGGCCGAGTTCCTGCTGCTGGTCTGCAAGGTGCGGTTGAACGACAACGGCGAGCCGGTGAAGGTCGCGCTGCATACGTCTTGCTCGGCACGGCGTGAGATGAATACCCACTTGCACGGCCGCGCGTTGTTGGCGCAGTTGCGTAACGTGGAGCGAGTCGAACACAGCCACGAAAGCGAGTGCTGTGGGTTTGGTGGGACGTTCAGCGTTCGCATGCCGGATATTTCCGGCGCGATGGTGGCCGACAAGACCCGGGCGCTGAAGGAATCCGGCGCACATGAGGTCGTCAGCGCCGACTGCGGTTGCTTGATGAACATCAACGGCGCGCTGGAAAAACAGCAGGAGGCGTTGCGCGGCAAACACCTGGCGAGTTTCCTCTGGCAGCGTACCGGAGGTGCCGCATGAGCACGCCGACGCTGATCCCGACCGTTGAAGTACCGATTGAGGCGCAGGAAGATTTTCGCGCCCGGGCCCACAAGGCCCTGGACGACACGCAACTGCGAAACAACTTTCGCAGCGCGATGGATTCACTGATGACCAAGCGGGCAGCGTCCTTCAGCGATGCCCACGAACGAGAACACCTGCGGGTGCTGGGCAATGCCGTCCGCGCCCGTGCGTTATCCAAGCTGCCCGACCTGCTCGAGCGACTTGAAACCAACCTGACCCGCAACGGTGTGCACGTGCACTGGGCGGAGACGGTGGACGAAGCCAATGGCATCGTCCTCTCGATCATCCGCGCTCACGAGGCGCGGCAAGTGATCAAGGGCAAATCGATGGTCAGCGAAGAGATGGAGATGAACCATTTCCTCGAGGCTCGGGACATTGAATGTCTCGAATCCGACATGGGGGAATACATCGTCCAGCTCGACCACGAGAAGCCTTCACACATCATTATGCCGGCGATCCACAAGAATGCCGGTCAGGTCGCGTCCTTGTTCCACGACAAACTCGGCGTGGAGTACACCAAGGACGTCGACCAACTCATTCAGATCGGCCGCAAGGTATTGCGCCAGAAGTTCTTCGAAGCCGACATCGGCGTCTCCGGCGTCAACTTCGCCGTCGCCGAAACCGGCACGCTGCTGCTGGTGGAAAACGAAGGCAACGGCCGGATGTCCACCACCGTACCGCCAGTGCACATCGCCGTGACCGGCATCGAAAAAGTGGTGGAGAACCTGCGCGATGTCGTGCCGCTGCTCTCGCTGCTGACCCGCTCGGCTCTCGGCCAGCCCATCACGACCTACGTCAACATGATCTCCGGGCCACGCAAGGCCGATGAGCTGGACGGCCCCCAGGAAGTCCACCTGGTCCTGCTCGATAACGGTCGCAGCCAGGCGTTTGCCGACAGCGAACTGCGCCAGACGCTGAACTGCATTCGCTGCGGCGCCTGTATGAATCATTGCCCGGTCTATACCCGAATCGGCGGCCATGCCTACGGCGAGGTGTACCCGGGGCCTATCGGAAAAATCATCACGCCGCACATGGTCGGCCTGGCCAAGGTGCCGGACCACCCGAGCGCGTCTTCGCTGTGCGGCGCCTGCGGTGAAGTGTGTCCGGTGAAGATTCCGATCCCCGCGCTGCTGCGGCGGCTGCGGGAAGAGAACGTCAAGGCACCGGATAGCCCTAACCAGGTGATGCGCGGCCAGGGCAGTAAATACTCGCCCAAGGAGCGTTTCATCTGGAATGCCTGGGCCTGGCTCAACAGCTCGCCGCGGCTGTACCGAGTGTTCGGGTTCCTCGCCACGCGCTTGCGCGCCCTGACCCCGAAAAACCTCGGCCCATGGACCCAGAACCACAGCGCCCCCCAACCCGCCGCCCGCTCGTTGCATGACCTGGCTCGCGAACACCTGAACCAGCAGGGAGACCGCCGATGAGCGCCAAGAACAATATCCTCGCCAAGCTGCGTAAAAGCCTGACGGGCGCCACACCCGTTGCCGACAATTTCGATGTCGAACTGGTGACGCAAACCTATCGCTATGCACCCGAGGAACGTATCCCGCAATTGCGCAAGCTGATGGAGGCGGTCCACACGGAAATCCATCTGACGTCCGAGGACGGCTGGCCGGCCCTGCTCGCGCAATTGCTGCGCGACCGTCAATTGCCGAGCCTGCTCATCGCCCCGACCACCGCACACGGGAAAAAAATCGCACAGTTCTGGGCGAACAATCCGGACCTGCCAACTCTCAAGGCTTACGACCGACCCATAGAGGAATGGAAAGCCGAGTTGTTCAACGACACCCCGGCCAGCCTCACCGGAACCCTCGGCGCCATCGCCGCCACCGGCAGCCTGATTCTCTGGCCTACGCGGGAAGAGCCACGGCTGATGAGCCTGGTCCCGCCGGTGCATTTCGCCCTGCTCAAGGCCAGCGAGATCCGCGACAACTTTTATGAAGTGCAACAGGAGTTCGAATGGGCCCAAGGCATGCCCACCAATGCCCTGCTGGTGTCCGGCCCGTCGAAAACCGCCGACATCGAACAAGTCCTGGCTTATGGCGCCCATGGTCCGAAGGATCTGGTGGTCTTGATTCTGGAGGACCAATGACCCTTCCGGCCCCTTTCCTGCGCGACGTCCAACAGCTGATCCCACAAAAACGCCGTTTCGACGATCCCTTGTCGACCTTGGCCTTCGGCACCGACGCCAGTTTTTATCGGCTGATTCCGAAACTGGTGGTACGCGTCGAGTCCGAAGATGAAGTGATTGCCCTGCTGAAACTTGCCCAACGGGATCAGGTCCCGGTCACGTTCCGCGCCGCCGGCACCAGCCTGTCCGGCCAAGCCATCAGCGACTCGGTGCTGATTGTGCTGGGGGATAACTGGAACGGTCGCGAGATTCGCGAGCAAGGCACACAGATTCGTTTGCAACCCGGCGTGATCGGCGCCCAGGCCAACGCCTGGCTGGCCCCGTTCGGGCGCAAGATCGGCCCAGACCCAGCGTCGATCAACGCCTGCAAGATCGGCGGCATCGTCGCCAATAACGCCAGCGGCATGTGCTGCGGCACCGCGCAGAACACCTATCACACCCTGGCCGGCATCCGCCTGGTACTGGCCGATGGCACACGCCTGGACACCGAAGACGACAACAGCGTGGCGGCTTTTCGTACAAGCCATGGCGAACTGCTGGAACGCCTCGCCACCCTCGGTCGCGAAACCCGCGCCAACACCGAATTGGCCGCCCGAATTCGTCACAAATACCGTCTGAAAAATACCACCGGCCTGTCACTCAACGCCCTGGTGGATTTCGACGAGCCTGTGGATATCTTGAGCCACCTGTTGGTGGGCTCCGAAGGTACCCTCGGCTTCATCAGTGCGGTGACCTACAACACCGTCATCGACCATCCTAACAAGGCGTCGGCGCTGATCGTATTCCCGGATGTGGAAACCTGCTGCAACGCCGTCACCGTGCTGAAAAGCCAGCCGGTATCGGCCGTGGAACTGCTGGACCGCCGCAGCCTGCGCTCAGTGCAGGACAAACCGGGCATGCCGGACTTCGTACAGCATCTGTCGATAAATGCCTGCGCCTTGCTGATCGAATCCCGCGCGGCTTCCTCGTCGTTACTACAAGAACAGCTGGCCCGGATCATGACATCCCTGGCCGGTTTCCCGGTGGAAAAACAGGTCGACTTTACCGAAGACCCACGGGAAAACGCCCGGCTCTGGGCGATCCGCAAAGACACCTTTCCAGCCGTGGGGGCGGTACGCAAAACCGGAACCACGGTGATCATCGAAGACGTGACCTTTCCAGTGGAGCAACTGGCCCTCGGCGTGAACCGCCTGATCGAGTTGTTCGACAAACATCACTACGACGAAGCGATCCTTTTCGGACACGCGCTGGAAGGCAATCTGCATTTTGTCTTCACCCAGGGCTTCAACAGCGCCGAAGAAGTCGCACGCTACCAGGCGTTCATGGATGACGTGGCGCACTTGGTGGCCGTGGAATTCGGCGGCTCGCTGAAAGCCGAACACGGCACCGGGCGCAACATGGCGCCGTTCGTCGAGCTGGAATGGGGCAGTGATGCCTACCAGTTGATGTGGCAGCTCAAACGACTGCTCGACCCCAATGGCATCCTCAATCCGGACGTTGTGCTCAGCGAAGATCCGCAGATCCACCTCAAGCACCTCAAGCCCCTGCCGGCCGCCGATGAGATCGTGGACAAGTGCATCGAATGCGGCTTCTGCGAGCCGGTGTGCCCGTCCAAAGACCTGACCTTGAGCCCGCGCCAGCGCATCGTCATCTGGCGGGATATCCAGGCGAAAAAACGCGCCGGCACGGACACTACCGAACTGGAACATGCCTACCAATACCAGGGCATCGACACCTGCGCCGCCACGGGCCTGTGTGCGCAACGTTGCCCGGTAGGCATCAATACCGGCGAGCTGGTGAAAAAACTGCGCAGCCGTGACGCGACGAAGATGAAAACCGCCAACTGGATTGAAGGAAACTTCGCCACCACGCTGCAAGGCGCACGCTTTGCCCTGCACATCGCAAATGGCGCGCGGATGTTGCTCGGGGCTCCCCGCCTGGCGAAACTGTCGACCTCGTTGACGCGCCTGTCCAAGGGCCAGGTGCCGCAATGGACCCACGCCATGCCTCAGCCGGAAAAGGCCATCCGTTTCAGCCCCACCGTGCCGGACGAACGCCCGAGAGTGGTGTACCTGGCGGCGTGCGTGTCGCGGGTCATGGGCCCGACGGCGGCGGACAAGGAGCAGATGTCGCTGTACGACAAGACCCGCGGCCTGCTGGAAAAGGCCGGCTACCAGGTGGTCTTTCCAGACAATGTGGACAGCCTCTGCTGCGGCCAACCCTTTGCTTCCAAAGGCTACACAGAACAGGCCGAGCACAAGCGCCAGGAACTGATCGGTGCCTTGCTGCACGCCAGTCGCGGCGGGCTCGACCCCATCTACTGCGACACCAGCCCCTGCACGCTACGGTTGGTCCAAAACCTTGGTGACGTGCGCCTGGACCTGTATGACCCGGTGCGCTTCATCCGTACCCATTTGATGGAGCGTCTCGACTTCATCCCCCAGGAGGCGCCCATCGCCGTGCACGTCACCTGCAGCACGCAACACCTCGGCGAAAGCCAGGCGCTGATCGACCTGGCGCGCAAATGCAGTAAAAACGTGGTCATCCCTGAAGGCATCCATTGCTGCGGTTTCGCCGGCGACAAGGGCTTCACCACGCCGGAGCTCAACGCCCACTCACTGCGAACCCTCAAGGACGCGGTTCAATACTGCACCGAGGGCATTTCCACCAGCCGTACGTGTGAGATCGGTCTGACGCGCCATGGCGAAATCGACTATCACGGATTGGTGTATCTGGTGGACCGGGTGACACACCCCAAAGCCGCCACCAAGGAAGAGGCTCTTCCGGCATCAGGTTAAAAAATCGAATTCCTGCGCTTCGTTGTAGTCACTTGAATAGGCCCGGTTCCGCTGGGCCATCTACCGACTCGGCCCGGCCGCGACTGTCCAGCGGCACCGAGACCATACGTTTAAGGAGATACACATGAAGCGCACCGCACTTGCTGGCTTGTTCATTTCCGCTGCGATGTTGGCCTCTCCGGTGTTTGCCGCGGACCTGTGCGAGACCAACCTGAGTAAAATCCGAAATGATATCGTCAGTACCCAGCAATTGAGCGAAGACCTCAAGGTCGATCTAAACACCACGGTAACCCAAGCCGAGGAGGCACATAAGAGAGGCACCGAGGAAGGCAAGGAAGAATGCATCAGCCTAACCACCCAGGCCCTCCAAAAGCTTCAGAACAATACCAAGGGTGACCCTCAGTGAAGATGTCCTGAGACCAACCTTCGGGTTGGCCTCCGAGATAGATTGGCGTACACTGCACATGCCTGCCGCTCCAACCGCTTCATGGAGCGACAGGTTCGGGGCCGTTTAGGATTCGACGCCGGTTGCGAAACTTTAGGTGCATGCCGAGTTGGTAACAGAACTCGTAAATCCACTGTTGCAACTTCTATAGTTGCCAATGACGAAACCTACGGCCAGGAATTCGCTATCGCTGCGTAAGCAGCCTTAGATCCTGAGCTTCTGGTACCTTCGGGTCCAGCAATCATTAGGGGATGTCCGTAAACCCAAAGTGATTGTCATATAGAACGGAATCGCCGTGCAGTACGTTGTGGACGAAGCGGCTAAAACTTACACAACTCGCCCAAAGCACCCTGCCCGTCGGGTCGCTGAGGGTTAACTTAATAGACACGGCTACGCATGTAGTACCGACAGCAGAGTACTGGCGGACGGGGGTTCAAATCCCCCCGGCTCCACCACTTCATCATCTAAAGACGTCCACGGACGTCTTTTTTTGTGCCTGAAACCCAGTAAATACGGGGGTTTCAGCCCCATCGAGCTCCATAGCACTTCACGCAGATCCATTTTGAAATGTATTCCAAGCCGTATTCCAAGCCCGCGGCTGGTAAATTTTGGAATACACAAACAGCGTTGGAGTACCCATGGGCGCCCAAGCCACACGCCTTTCAGACCTGAAAATCAAAGCCGCAAAACCCAAAGCCAAGGACTACATACTGACCGACGGCAACGGCCTCCAACTACGAGTCCGCACCAACGGTTCAAGGCTATGGAATTCCAAAAAAGAGATTTTCAAGTATTTATCCGTTCTGGATATCGAAGGCGTGCAGGTTGCCGTCGGCACGTCAAAGGTATCAGGCTTTCGCTAGAAAACCTCTCTCCTACAGCCGTCACCTACACTCATCTATCAAGCTACGCATCCTTGCGCCTTTGCCTACAACTACGCCAGAATGCGCCTGCTTGTGCGCCGTGTCCCTGGGTTTTATTGTCGTTCCTGCCACTGCCCATCAGTGGTCGGGTTTAGTAGCCCGAGGTAATCGAAGTCGTACAAGCACTTCTCAAACAGGGCCCTCCCCTGTTCTTGATGGTGGCTGTACGCAGGGCGCTTAGGCGCGCCGGCTTCTTCGGTTCCCCGGTCTACTAACCTGCGTACAGCTGCCACCCCCTTGTTTAGTAGCTTCGGGGTGTCGGCATTACATCAGGAACCGAAGCTTATGTTCAAAATAACTCCGAACCCACCAGAATCAGGGTCCACCGCACAATCCGCAAAATCCAAAGCTAAGCAGCAAGACGAAACCACCAAACGCGTGCTCGATCACTACTTGCTACCGAAATCGGAAAAATCTCAAGACGACCCCAAACCGGGTCAGCTCTTCACCGTCGTGAAAGGCCTCGATAACGAGTGTCTGCTCGCCAACCTCAGTGAAACGCTGGCTTCAGCCGATGCGATGGTTGCTGAGCTGGCGTTCGACCTGAAAGGCTCGCGGCGCCATTTGGCGCTGGGGATTCAGCAGTTGATTGAGCTGAGTTCGTTGTTGGCCAATCAGGTGTTGGATAATGTGGAGCCGAGGCCGTAGGTAAACTGTTTCCAACGAAAAACCCGGCATTTTGCGCCGGGTTTTTCGTTCTTCTGCAGGGCGAATGGCTGGATTTTAAAAACCTCAACGCTCCGCCACTAATCGCTCTTCATACCCGAATCGTGGACCTTGGAAAGGGGACTGGAAAAAGGGGCCGTGCAAAAACAAAAAAGGGGACAGATTTATTGTCTGAAAAAATAAATCTGTCCCCTTTCTTTTACTTGATGTCGATGGAAGCATGACTTTCCCACCCACGACGGGCCTTTCCCGTCGTGGGGAAGGCCTTTTTTTGTTTCAGGAGGCCTTAATGAAAATGGAACTGGCGATGTATCAGGCACTGCGCGCAATCGACGTGCCTGAGCTCAAAGCTGAAGCCGTTATCCAAGCATTGGAATCTGACATGCTCACACTACTCGCTACGAAAAGTGATCTCACCAATCTAGAGCAGCGACTGACTACTGAGTTGGCTAAAGCTGATCATCGGCTGACTTCCGAGATATCTAAAATTGATCACCGGCTGACTGCAGAGATCGCTAAATCTGATCTCAAGTTATCCATTCGCATGGCTTCCATGCTCGCAGTCACAATCGGCATCTTGATCGGGGCGATGAAAGTCTTCTTATAGTTTTCCTCAGCGATTACTGGAACCATCAAAACCACCTGTCATTCGATAGGTGGTTTTTTTGCGACTTCTTCAGCGGTATATGGGTACATGTGGTGAAAAGGCGGGCAGCATCAACCAGGGATTGACCAGGCTAAAGGAAGGAAGTCGGCCTGGCCCCCGCCGCTGGGGGCCGCGGATGGACAAAGGCTAGAGTCGCCGCCAGCGGCCCTTATGATTCTCGCAATAGCAGCTCTCGACCGGCCGAAGTCGGCCATAAGTGGACATCAGCAAGCGACCGCTGTCGGCCAGAAGCGGTCACTCGCGCTTAGCTTCCACAGCGGTCATTTGACTCAAATTCGGTATCGAGAACACGTATTTAGGTTCAAGTTGTGGGCGAAGCGTCAGTAGCTCCCTCAGCCGGTTCGCACGCGTTTAGAAGCGGCCAACGAACACCAGAGGCGAAATTTGGGTGACGCGGTGCGTCTTCAGGCAGCCCGTGTAGGTCTCTGATTTCATCAATTTCTCGCAGGTATCGTGCAGCCAGTCCGTATCTCACCAGGTCGGGTTGGATGGCTTGAGTCAGCAATCATTGCTTGGCAGGAAAATCCTGGCAAGTGGTGCTCCATAGATGCCCTGTGACTCATCCTTCCAGATAACTTCGCCCCAGTCGCAGCGCCAGGCTGCCTGGGGCGCTTCACATACGAGGTATACGCTATGAGTTCCCACGTGGACAACGTCTTGGTATTTGCAGATCTCCAACGTATTACCGGCTACCAGCGCCGCTATGATGTCGAGAAGACACTTGCCGAACAGGGCATCCGATTCTTCCGAGGTCGCTGTGGGCCATGGACAACGATTGATCTCATTGACTATGCAGGCGGCATCACAGCGACCAACAGCGAACGCTACAACGCCGATATTTTATGAGGCATCAAGGGAAACCATCCTATGCGAATTACGCAGCCCTCCCCCTGATCAGGGAAAAGCGTGCGGTCGGTCAGACCGTAACACGACCCTCAAAAGTTCTCCGGTACCGTCTCCCGATGTGCGTTTG
Source organism: Pseudomonas sp. R151218B TE3479 (assembly GCF_053629195.1). Lineage (NCBI taxonomy): Bacteria > Pseudomonadati > Pseudomonadota > Gammaproteobacteria > Pseudomonadales > Pseudomonadaceae > Pseudomonas > Pseudomonas sp. R151218B TE3479. The sequence continues at coordinate 1,893,811 of NZ_JBRJHV010000001.1, read as the reverse complement.
GAAGGGACGAATGGCCTTCTCGGTATCACCGATAATATGCACCATCGATTGAGCTGCAACCTTGGCATTGAGCTCCACCACGGTGTCTTCATCAACCCAATTCTTGCCCGATGTGAACCGTTCGGAATCGCAAATTATGTAGGCGATTCGCGGAGAGATCGGATAGTAAAAATCAGCATGTTCAGGTGCGACGAACTCTGTCTCTGAGACACACGGGTGCACGTTGACGACAGGATGGTCTGACGTAATGAAAGGCACATTGGTGTCGTTTACCAATAACGCATGCCTATCATTCTGGCGACTCGCGTACAGGTTGAATCCGATACTCATCCCAAACATATAGCTTAGAAACCACCAGGCGTGCGCCATCGCGTCGGCCACTTCAATCTCTAGAGCGTTGCGTCGGGGTTGAGCCTTGATCACGCCATCTCGGAAAGGCTTCGTGCGGGAGATCTGGTGTCCAAAGAACATCATGAACTCAATCATGTGCTGGTCATCTTGCAGTACATCAAGTTGCTCATCAGCAAGCGCGGACAACACAGTGAGTGCCCCTTTTTCGTGGGATGCGTGAAGATTCTCCAGCAGGTTGCACTTCATGGCATGAAGATGCAGCTCGGCTTCTTGATTCTGCACACCAGACTCACGATAGATAGCCTCAGCGTGCTGCATCCTCAGGAAGTCATTGAGGTATGACACATGCTGCTGATGAAGACGGTCAGGGCTTTTTCTGGAGAAGCCTTTAATCACTTCCACGTGCATGTTGGTAAGCGCAGTGGTCTTGTAGAAATAGTCGTCAGCAGCTATGGCTCGCACGCTGTCGTGGGCAATCTTGCCAGTCTTCGTGGTGTAGAAAACTTTATTCGTGCCGCTTCCCCAGCGGGTCAAATATTTCGCCCAAACGTAATGGTGACGCTTCTTGGCTTCGAGGTCTTTGCGCGACATGGGCGTCCGTTCCATATGGTGTTGGCTCGCAAGCTCTCAGCCTACGAAGCTCCCGTCAAGCCATTCGTTGTACCTACCTGGGGATGACAGCTCGCCTGCTGACTGGCCAACTTAGCGTCGGTGTCAGGCCGCTCTCTGCTAGTCATTACTACCGCGTGTTCTCGTTAAGGGGATGCAAAGGGTTGACGCCACGAATGCAATTGACTGGTCAGTGAAAACGCAAATATGCGATCACGTCCATGCAATGACGCAAACGCCCCCGCAAGCACTTGCATGTCGAGAAGTGAAAATGAAATAACCAGCCAGACCAGGCTGGAAGCTTTGCACCATAAGGCCTGCACGCTTTCCGTGTGCTCCCACTTCATAAGCGTGAACCCCAAGAAAACAAGCCGTTCACTTTGAGAAAACTCCGCCGCCCCCCTATTGCCATTGGGTTTGGTGACTTGAAACGCCGCCTTGAAGGGGGCGCTGTCTGTGTAATGGTTTGTCATTTTCTTTCAAAACTTTGCACAAAATGAAATTGACGATTGCCTGGGAGGCCCCACGGCCCGCCTGGGCTGGAGGATGGTTTGCACTACACCTGTGTTTGCAATAAAAACTCACACGAAGCGCGTCGGCGGGAGGGGGATAAGTGCTTTTCCATGGCGTTTTTTTTAAGCATTCGATTGCAGCTGTTGCAGTGAGTGCTTTTTTACATCCCTCCCCGGCGTGAACAAAAACAGCTACGGGATGCTCATCAACATCATGAACATCCCGCGTCAAGCGATTACATGCCGCATGTTGCGGGGTCTACCACATTCAAGACATTATTATTCGATTTTTTATATCGTTCAATATATCTTCAAGAGGAGTTTTCTTTTCAAACTTGAGACCTTCAAGTGCAACAATAAAATCAGCGTCAGTTAACGGTATTATCAAGCCGTGACCATTCTTGAATGAGTCCCTGCACCTTTCAATGAACAGATCCTTTTTAGATATTCCCCTACAAGTTATGATCCCAAGCATGCCGCGATTAACAGTCAACCTTCCGATCATCTGATCGAGCTCAGGATTTTGTATATCCTTAGTATAATTCTTGCATTCGATGATCACATACGGACAAGGGATTTTATTAATCATATGGAGATTGTAGAAAAAGCCTTCCTTAGCACAATTTTCAAAGTATATATCGATCCTCTTCCTACCTTGATTGATCTCGGCCTCAAGAACTGGAGAAGATGCACTCGGATAAAACAACATCTCCAGCACACCAACTATGGTCTTGTGGTACTCCGAAGCAGTTGCAGCACCTTGCTTGATAGCGTTAAGTCTAGAAATCAAGTGATCAACCACAACATTTAAATTCAACTCGGTATCAATTGAGTCAGATGGTAGAGGTCTTACCTGTTCCGCTTGCTGCTCTCTGAACGACTGAAAAACCAACGGATGATTTTCTGTAAATTCAAACAGCCACTCTTTGCTGAACTTCTTAACGAAATTCTCTTTTAAGCTCTTTTTGGATATATAGGGAGTCCCATCTTTACGGTGCTCAACCCATATACTGCCAGACCTTATATGCTCGTGCTGAAGATACTCCAGCACGTGCATATTGTAGTAGTTCTCAGGTGCATAAGCCTTGCTATAAGAAACGATACCTTTCGGTGTTAGAAGGATCTTCTTCCCCTCCACCAGTAATGTATCCTCATGAGAAAAAGTCCATTTTTTCTTAGAGGCATCCCAGATCGGCCCCGCAGACACACCAGCAGTCAAAGCAATGCCGTGTAATTTGCACTGAGCTTGCGTGTAGGCAATGAGACTCCCCCTAATGAGGTTGGTAGTCATGTCAGATACCTTATCTTTCCCAATGCCTGGGATGAATAACCTGAAGTCCTCTAAATCAGTAATTTTTCCAGACTTTATCGCCTTGCTGCCCATTATGCTTTCAAATAATTTTTTTGCATCTTCACTTCCAATGCCATTACCTCTAGGCTTACCCGAAGAAAGCCCCAAGCAAGTTTCATTTGGTTCATGAAGATGGGAAAACAACTCAAAAGCATCTTCATCCTTTCCTTCACGAACAAGATCTAAAAAATGTGAGAAAAAAGATCTCACAGAACTAGATGCCTTCATTGACCAGCGATCCGGCCTAAGTCCTAACAAATAAGGATCAACAAATAGCCTAGTATCAAGACCAGTATCAATATCCACAAAATCGAGTTCAAACTGAGTTTTTGAAAGACTGAAGCGCTTCGATAATTTCATAAATCCCTTAATCCACCAGAAAACACTGACCGCTTTTTGAGAACTCATCGACTACTGAATAATCTTGAGAACTATATTTGATCCCAAAGCGCAGACACGTATGCCAGCTCCGCATTAACCATCTTCATTAGTTTCGCTTGCGAAACCGAGTCATTAGAACTGCAAAATAACTTTCCATTTCTGACATCAAGCACCGCCATTTTACAGTCTGCAACTGCCCCCCCAGATAGTGCGGTCACCATCAACGCTAGGACAATATCTATGCGGAGCTTTTGCAGAGGCTCATCTTTGAGATACAGTTTTATTAGAAACGGCTCGCCTTCAATGACGAGACCTAGCTCCGGATTAATTCCAATATCAATACCTTGAAAGCTATAATTCGAACTGAACGGCGCACTCCAAGCAATATTCTTTTTCCCCCACCACTTCTCGTAACCTTGGATGGCTTTCGGATAATTTTTTATCTTTTTTTCATCAGTGAGAAATTTCAGAATTTCGTAAAGTTCTTTTTTCGAATGACTGTTCTGGTGAACTGAAACAATGCCTTCCCTGAGAGCCTTATAGAAGTCAGTCTGAGGAGAATAAGATTGGCGATATTTTATTTGACTGACTTTTGTTGCCTTGGGAGTTCCCGACTTGGAAATAATGTCTACAACGTCGGTGAGAGAAATTCTCGGCATCCTTGACCCCCTAGACAAAAAATCGCTTTTTTTGCTCGATTTATAAACTCTAGACCAATAGAGGCTTTTTGCAATCACAAGAAGGAAGGATCAGGCGTTTTGTAGGGTAATGCTGTCAATCCGCAACAAGCTGCGAATCGCGCGCTTTGTTTATCCCGCCACGGCGCAGAAGGACTGATTCAATTTCAGCGTCGTCAGGGTCTGAGAGCTGAAAATAGGGAAGAAATCTCAGCAGAAGTATAGAGAGGAGTAACCAGGAGCATCTAGTTTGCTGTCACGCTGCTGTCACCGCATGAGAAGAAAACGACCTTCCTGGTCCGAAAGGATTGAAAAATATGGTGTCCCAGGGCAGGTTCGAACTGCCAACCTTCCCCTTAGGAGGGTGGAGGTCCGCTTCTGGCCGTGAGCGGACGAAGTCGAACGTCGACGACTGTGCCATTTACGCTCTGTTACCCAAGTGCCGTTGCGCAGGCCTACTTCAGGCTACGGAGACACAAAACTAGTTTTTCACAAGGAATGCCATTCGAGTCATCATTGGTTACACAGATGTCCCCTTGAGCAAAGGTATTCCATAAAGTATTCCAACAAAAACAATCCAACTGAATTTATCCAGAAAAATCAGCTAGATACCCGATCAATTCAAATTACCCCGGCCCACCATTTCATCATCTAAAGACGTCCACGGACGTCTTTTTTTGTGCCTGAAATCCACTGAATCAATGGCTTCAGCCTCCTTGAACTTTCATAGGAGCATCTCCAGTTCCGCTCATTAGATATTCCACCCCTAGCACCCATTCCCCGAATACCAACCGGCGCCCCCTAATGCGACGACACATAGATGGACGGCCCGGCAGGCGCCGGCAACGCATAAGTCGCCTTCATCCATTCAATCTCCGCCTGGGGCGTTCGGCCAAACAGGCGCTTGAACTCGCGGCTGAATTGCGAGGCGCTTTCGTAGCCGACGTTGAACGCCGCCGTCGAGGCGCTCATGGTGTTGCGCAGCATCAATAATCGCGCCTGGTGCAGGCGCGTCGATTTCAAGTACTGCATGGGCGTGGAGTCCGTCACGCTGCGAAAGTGCAGGTGAAAGTTGGGGATGCTCATGTTGGCTTCGTGGGCGAGTGTTTCGACGTCCAGATGCTCGTGGTAGCAGCTGTGGATCTTGCGTATCGCCCGGGTGATCTTGCCGAAGTGCCCCTGGCGACTGAGCGCGGCGCGCATCGAGCCGCCCTGCTCGCCGGTCAGGATCCGGTAGTAGATTTCCCGTATCAGCGAAGGTCCCAGGATCTGCCCTTCGCCCGGGCGACTCATGGCCTCCAGAAAACGCAGCGTCGAGGTGCGCAGCAAGTCGTCCATGGGCGAGGCGTACATGCCTTTGGGTTGTGCATCGCTGGGGCCCAGGGTTTCGTCCACTTGCAACATCAACTCGCTGGCCAGTTGCAGGTCCAGGCGCATGTAGACCGCCAGCATGGGTTCCGCGGCGCTGGCGTCGGTCTCCATGGTGAAGGGAACCGGGACAGACACCACCAGGTAATGCTGGGCGTCGTAGACATAGACGTCGTCGCCCAGGTAGCCGCGCTTGCGCCCCTGGCACAGGATTACGATGCCGGGCTCATACAACACCGGCGTGCGCGTCAGCGGTCGGTTCGACCGCAGAAAACGGATGTCTTCCAGTGCGCTGAGGTTGTAGCCCTCTACCGGTGCGAGCTTTTCCATCAACCGCACCATGCGCGCGGTGCAGGCATCAACCTGGGTCATTGACGTGCCTCTTGCTTGCCATTCAATCGTCCGTCGAACGGCTCAGCGCTTCCCATTGATCGATCTCCCTGGCAACACGGCTCAGCTTGTCGAGCACCAGGCTGAGGGCATCACTGCCCAACAGCAAGTGGGCCGGCGGTGTCGGGCTGTCGATCAGTTGCAACATCGCTTCGGCCGCCTTCTGTGGGTTACCCGGCTGCTTGCCGCTTTTCTCTTCTCGCGCCTTGCGTATCGGGTCGAAACTGGCGTCGTAGTCGGTAATGCTTCGCGGGGTGCGTTGCATCGAACGTCCCGCCCAGTCGGTGCGAAACGAGCCCGGTGCCACGGCGGTCACGAAGATGTTGAACGGCAGCAATTCCTTGCTCAGCGTATCGGAGATACCTTCCAGCGCAAACTTGCTCGCGCAGTAGTAGGCAATGCCCGGCATGGTGATGGTGCCACCCATGGAGGTGATGTTGAGGATATGCCCGGCGCGGCGCTCGCGGAAATAGGGCACGAAGGCCTTGGTCACCGCCACCGCGCCGAACACGTTGACGTCGAACTGGCGGCGCATCTCCTCCAACGGTGACTCTTCGAAGATGCCCTCATGGCCATAGCCAGCATTGTTGACCAGTACGTCGACCGGGCCGTGGCTGGCTTGTGTGGCGGCGACGACGCTGTCGATCCGCTCGAAGTCGGTGACATCCAGGAGCACGCCATGGGCCTGATCCGGGGACAGTGCCTCGAAAGCCTGCAATGCCGCGTCACTGCGCACGGTGCCGATCACCCGATGGCCCGCCGCAAGCGCTTCCCGCGCCAGGGCATTGCCCAGGCCGCTGCTGACGCCGGTGATGAATAGGGTTTTTCTGCTGCTCATGGTGAGCCTCCAATAAAGTGGGAACGAGGCCATGCTAGCGACGCAGAACCTCGCCACCTATGCCGGTTTGCCTTGCAGCATTGCCTATTCCTATCAGGACTCGGATGCCAGGACCCGTCTGGCGCATCGGCTCCCACACATTTGCACTGACGTCAGCCGCCTGAATATAATGCGAGTCATTATCAATTATGTATGTTTCCGGGATGCTGATGCGCAGCAACGACACACTGGGCAATGCCGACCTCACCCTGCTCTATCGCAGCCACCATTCCTGGTTGCACAGCTGGCTGAGCCGGCGCATCGGCTGTCACGAAAGCGCGGCGGACCTGGCGCAGGACACATTTGTACGTCTGCTCAAATCGCGTCAATTGAGCCCCTTGCGCGAACCCCGGGCTTATCTGAGCAGCATCGCCCGTGGGCTGATGATCGATCGGTATCGCCGTCGCGAGCTCGAACGCGCCTACTTCGAGAGCCTCGCGCTGCTCCCTCCACAAGCGGCCCCCTCTGAAGAAGAACGCTTGCTGATTCTTGACAGCCTCGAGCGGATCGACCGCCTGCTAGACCTGCTCAAGCCAAGGGTGCGCGAGGCGTTTCTGTTGGCCCAGCTCGACGGTTGGACATGCCAGCAAATAGCCGAAAAACTGGGTGTTTCCCGCTCCACGGTGGAACGCGACTTGGCCAAGGCCCTGCAACACTGCTATCGCTCGCGTTATGCCGAACAGTGAAGCGCAAGCGCTGGATCCGGCGGTGGTCGATCAGGCGATCCACTGGCTGGTACGCCTGCGCTTCAATCCTGCCGATGAGCAGACCCAGCGCAGTTTCGAGCACTGGCTGCAGCAGCGTCCGGAACATCGGTTAGCGTGGCAGCGTGTGGAAGCGCTTGGCGATGACTTCGCGGGCGTGCCACCTGATTTGGCCCGGCACACCCTCAAGGGCGCCCGCTCAGGCCTGCATCGGCGCCAAAGCCTCAAGCTACTGGGTGCGTTGGCCACCTTGGGTGGTGCGACCTGGCTGGGCCGCGACTACACACCGCTGCCGGCCATGCTGGCCCAGCAGCACAGCAAGACCGGCGAGCGAAAGCGCTTCCAACTCGATGATGGCAGCCTTATCCAGCTCAACAGCGACAGTGCGGTCGACAGCTATTTCAACCCACAGCGGCGACTGATCGTTCTGCGGCGCGGCGAAATCATCGTCAATACCGGCGCCGATGCGGGCTCGGCTCAACCGCGTCCGTTCTGGGTGCAAACGCGCGACGGATTGATCAGCACTTTGGATGCCCGGTTCCTCGCGTATGAGCGTGACGACGGGACCCTCATCTCGGTGCAGCGCGGCGCAGTCAGCGTATTTCCTGGATCCACTCAAACCCTTGCGGATACCAACACGGTCCAGGCCGGCAATCAGCGGCTGTTCACCTCAAATGGCGTTCGTGAGTTCAAGGATAACGGCCTGGATGTATGGAGCTGGAGCGATGGGGTGATCAGCGCACGCCATATGCGCCTCGGTGATTTCATTGGGGCCTTGTCGCGTTATCGCCCCGGCCTGTTGCGCTGCGCCGAGGAAGTCTCGGGCCTGCGGGTTTCCGGCACCTTTCAGCTCGCCGACACTGACCAGGTGCTGGCATTGGTTGCGCAGTCACTGCACCTGCGGATCGATTATCGGACCCAATATTGGGTGACGTTGAGCGCCGCCAGCTAAGTGTTTTCTTCGCCGCCTATCAACATCAAATAAAAATGAGGTGATTTCTCATTCTCGTTCGGCATGTAAGAAAAGGCCGACCTACAGGCCGATCTGCCGATCCCCTTTCCACGGAGCGAGTTAATGAGTGCGTCCCCGGTTCCCCAGCGTCATCTACTGAATCGTGCCATCCACGGTGCGGTCTTCGGCGTCATCGTCAGCAGCTATGCGCTACCCACCCTGGCGCAGCCCTCGACCATTGAGCAGACCCACCCGGTGCACCAGTGGAATATTCCCGCCGGTCCCCTGGCACCGGCGCTTGACCGCTTTGCCCGCGAGGCGGGTATCAGTCTTTCCTTCGACGCTTCAAGCGTAGCGAACCGCAATACCCGGGGCGTGAGCGGCACACTCGCTACGCCCGAAGCGCTGTCGTCGTTGTTGCAGGGGAGCGACATAGAGATACAGCAGCAAGGCCCGAACGCTTACTTGCTGACGCCGCAAACCAAGGCAGATGCCGAACTCGAGGACTATCGCCTCGCGCCCATCCTCGTCAACGCCAAGGCCAGGGTAGACGGAACCGAAGACCCCAACTCGGTGGTCGCCCAGGAACTCTGGGTCGGCGGCAAGGTGGCCACCAGCATCCTCAACACGCCCGCCTCGGTTTCCGTGGTCACCGACAAGGAAATGAAGCAACGCAGCGCGAGCACGACCGAAGAACTGTTGCAATACACGCCTGGGGTCATTACCGACTATTACGGCACTGACGACCGCAACGATTACTTTCAGATCCGCGGCTTCCAGGCCACGACCTATCGGGACGGCCTGACCCTGGGTTCGATGCGCGGTGTGCGCGAAGAACCTTTCGCCTATGAGCGCGTCGAGGTGATACGCGGGGCCAACTCCACATTGTTCGGCCCGGCCGACCCGGGCGGCTCGGTGAACTTTGTCAGCAAGAAGCCGCGCTTCGACAAGTTCGGCCAGGGCTACGTCACCTACGGTTCTTTCGACCATGTCGAAACCGGCATCGATGTCGGCGACTCGCTGAATGAAGAAAAAACCGTGGCCGGTCGCTTCACGGCAAAGATGCAAGACAGCGATCGCGAGTACGACCACTCGCGGGACGACAACAAGTTCTTGATGGGCGGCCTGACCTGGTCCCCCACGGACTTCACCTCGGCCTCGGTGATCGTGGACTACCTGAAAACCCAAAGCTCGCCCAACAGCGGCGGTTACCCGCTGGACAAGGAATACGACCGTGACAAGTTCTACGGCGAGCCCAGCTACAACTTCCACGATGTCGAGCGCACCAACATCAGCGGCACCTTCAGCCATGATTTCGACAATGGCTTCGTGCTGCGCAGCAACCTGCGCTACAGCGAACTGACCGATGATTTCGGCTATGTGTTCCTCAGCGACTCCCCTACCCGCACCGGCACTACCGTCCCGCGTTATATCTTTGGCACTGACAGCGACGCCGAGCAACTGAACGGCAACTTGATGCTGCAATACGATGCCCGTTTCGAAAACATCGACAGCAGTACGTTGGTAGGCGTGGAGTACGGCGACTCTTCAACCGAAGAACGCTCCGTATATGCCACCACAGGCTCCATCGACCTGGCCAACCCCGTGTTCACGGGTGTGCCCGGCGGAGTAGCGCCTTACAGCAATGATAAGCTCGACACGAAAACCAAGGCCGTGTTCCTGCAGCAGAACCTGTCCTTCTATGAGCGCTTTATCGTCACCGCCGGTGTGCGCAACGACTCGCTGGATCTGTCCAGTACCGACATCAACAACGTAAAAGAATCGGATAACTTCTCCGAAACCTCCTATCGCGGCGCACTGACCTATATCGTCAACGACGAAGTGTCCACCTACGTCAGCATGGTCGAGTCGGTCTCACCCCCCACGGTTGGCGTTGTCCCCAAGACAGGCAGGCAATATGAAGTGGGTGTGAAATATGCCCCCATCGGTATGGACGCGCTGTTCTCGGCGGCCGTCTACGACCTGACCCAGGAAAACGTCAGCATCGCCGTCGTACTGCCCAGCGGTGTCATTGAGCAGCAAACCGTTGGCGAATCACGGGTACGCGGGCTGGACCTGGAAGCCAAGGCTGAGCTGACCCCCAACCTGAGCCTTGTGGGTGGCTACTCCTACATGGAGTCCGAAGTGTTGCGCGGTACTTTGTACGACGGCAGTTCACTCAAAGGGAATGAGTTCGCCACGGCCCCCAAACACTCCGCGTCACTGTGGGGCTATTACAACATCCCCGACACCGATGTCAGCGTTGGCCTGGGCGCGCGTTATGTGGGCTCCTATTACTTCGACGCGGCCAACACCGGCACCAGCGATGGCACGACGCTCTTCGATGCGGCCTTCAACTACAAACTCTTCAAAGGCACTGACCTGGCGGTTAACGTCAGTAACCTGCTGGATGAGCAACATGTGGTCGGTTCGGGGACCGCGAACTATTACAACCCGGGCCGTGAAGTGACCGCGAAGTTGAGTTACAACTGGTAAAAGCTGGCCGTCATGATTGGGGCTCGGCCTGATGTGGGTCAGTCATCGAACGGCGAAAACCGTCGGAGGGGCTCAAACCCTCCGATTTCAAAAAAATTAATCATCTAAAATCATGCACTTAGAGAATATTCAACTGCCACTTTGTATCTGAATAGTTGGTTCTGAAGCGCAAGGGGCTGAGCCTGCTGACAGAAGGTCCCAACAACCAGTTGAGTATCCCAGCAAACAATGTAGACTCGCCTTAACGCATAACGTTAAGCATTAAGAGATGATCAGAAGCTTCAGATGCGCCGACACCCAAGCTCTTTTTGAAACCGGCAAAACCCGGCGCTGGGCAGCCATCCTTTCAGTGGCAGAACGAAAGCTGGGCATGCTCGATGCTGCGGTCGACCTCAACGACCTGCGCTCCCCACCCGGAAACAGGTTGGAGCAGCTATATGGCGACAGGGAAGGCCAGCACAGCATCCGAGTTAACGGTCAGTACCGGATCTGTTTTGTCTGGGGCGCCAACGGCCCCGAAAATGTAGAAATCGTAGATTATCACTGAGGTGAATCATGTTTAAGAATGGCATGAGGCCCGTACACCCTGGAGAAATTCTCAAAGAAGAGTATCTGGAACCGCTTGGCCTTACCGCAGCTGCGCTTGCAAGGGCGTTGCACGTTTCTGCCCCCACCGTAAATGACATTGTCTTGATGCGCCGTAGCATCAGCGCGGATGTTGCTTTGCGCCTGGCCGCCGCATTGGAAACGTCAGCGCAGTTTTGGCTGAATCTGCAGACTGCGTATGATTTACGTACAGCTGAGATTGCTAAAGGGGAACAGATTCACAGGGAAGTGGAGAAGGTTCCTCACTGCGCATAACCAGCACAAAACAGAAATTTGAGCCCAGCAAAATAGCTGGGCTTTTTGTTGGGCATACAAAGACACCACGCGTTTGCCGCAAGCGCTTTTTGCGCCAGGACGATGAGTGACTAGCGTCAGCCTATATACCTGGCCCCATCACGCGAGCTGGCAACCTGGCCAGCCGATCCCAACCCTCGGCACTGATCCCGGAACAGTTCAGCAACGCCAATGTGTGCAGCGGCAGTTGCTCCAACAGCGGCACTGCGGCTGACGTAATCCGCGACTCCCCGGGATCTGCCGAGATCGTCAGATCACTCAACGGCAGCCGAACAAGGTGGGCCACTCCGGCGTCGGTGAGCCAAGGGCTGTCATACAAACCCAGGCGCCGCAGCGGCAGATCGCGCAGGCAGGCCAGGTCAGCATCGCGCAGGTCCAGGCCGCTTATTTCAAGTTGCTCCAACGGCAAGCCCAGCTCGACGAGCTTGCGCAGAACCTTGCCATCGACACCACGACAGAAGCTGAGATTCAACCGTTTCAGTGGCAGGCCGACGAGTTGTTTCAGTTCCTTCCAAGTGATGTCGTTCAATGACAGGTCCAGGGATTCCAACTCCAAACCACGCAGATCACTCAACGTACTTGCATCGATGCCTTGCACATCGGAGAGCCCCAGGCGCTTGAGTGGAAACCCGTGCAGCACATCGAGCCGCTCAATTGTTTGACGTGAAGATTTGAGATTCAGATCGGCGAGTGGCATGCCTTCCAATATCTCAAGGTCGTCCTCGCAAACATACGAAGAGGGAAGCGAAAGCCGTTCGATGGGCAGACCCGCAAGGGCGTGTAGCGTGGCGTCTGTTGCGTAACATTGATCCAGGCTCAGAGAACGCAATGCGCTCAGGCCGGAGAGCCATGCAGGGTCCTTCAGGATTGCGCTGCTCCAACCGAGGGACAATTGCTCAAGGGGGTGACTGCCTAAGTGCGCCATCCCACGGGACGTCAGCTCGCCGACGCGTTCCAGCGTAAGTGACCGCAACCTGAGGTTTGACAGCCCGAGAAGGCCATCATCGGTGACGTCATCGCAACGGTTCAGCGACAGTTCTTGCAGCGGGCTATTGCCGAGGTGTTGAAGGATTTTGTCGTCGAAGTCTTCACCGTAGGTGCTTAACTTCAGCCGGCGCAGCCGTTCGAGGGAAGGCAGGCTGGTGGCGTTATCGGCGCGGGAGAATCCGCTGATTTCCAGGCTCTCGAGAGCGAGGTCTGGGAAGCGTTGCCATACACTTTGATCGCAGCTGAAACGTGGGCTGTTGAGCACCAGCGTGCGTAAAGGCAGCCCAGCCAGGGCGTCGCACCACGCCGGCTCGGCGTTATCCAACTCCAGATGATCGACCGGCAAGTTACGAAGCTGCGCCAGCAACGGCCCGGGGCGATTGGTATGTGCCGTGGTGTTCAACTGAGCAATCACGACGTTAGCGGCCGGATCGCACAGGCCTGCGGCGAGGCGTACGCCGTCCAATGAAACCTCGGCGGTGTCGAGCAGATCGCGGTAAAGCGCGGCACGTGTGGTGATGTCATCGGGGTGGGTGGTGAGTTGGGTGGTCAGCGCGTTGCGGGTGGGGTTGTGCACGGTTTGTGAGTCCGAAGTGGGCGAGCGCTGGGCAGGCTGCGAAAGAGAAAAGTGGCCATAAGGGAAGCACAAAAAAGAGCCTTGCTGAAGAGGATGTTGAGACGGAAAACGAGGTACCCCGGCCTTGTTCCGAATTACAGATTTCTAGCAGAAGATCAACGACGGCGCCCCTCAGGACAACTCACCCACCTAAAGGCTGTACAAATCCCCTGTGGCGGGGGAGCTTGCTCCCGCTGGGCTGCGCAGCAACCCCCCTCTATGAACGCTCCGCCCCCAAACGGAAGCAAACACCTCGCCGCCGCCGGCAGCCCAACCCCACGTAACGAATACCACCACAGACAGGCTAAACGTCCTACATCAAGCTCGGAAAGCGGCGTCTTGTAGCACCCGGACAAGCCAGCCTATATTCCATCGTCGCCCTAATGGCGATTCGGGTTTGGCGACTCGATTAACGAGGTAGCTCCTTTCAATTGAATGAGGTACTACCGATGAAACGATACATGCCCATCACCGGCATCGACTGCATCCCCGCCACCCTGCTCATCGACACCGAAGCCCCGCTCGACGTCCTCTTCGAAACCGCCGACTACCGCATCCGTACCGTGACTCAACTGCTGGAAAACATCGCATTCCGCTCGGAAATCAGCTCCGACACGCTGGTGCTCTCCGACTTTTGCAAAATGCTGACGATATCGCTGCGTGATGGGTGTGATGTGATGGATGTGATTGGGAGGCGGTTGCGGGCGCAGGCGGCTGAGTAAATGAAAACGGGCGACCTTTGGGGTCGCCCGTTTCACGATCCGTTAGAGACACTGCCACTGCTGTCATCGATGATGTGGTGAAGGACTGGAAGCGCTGGGGAGTCAATCTGCTAGGTTGGTCGGTAACCCAATGCCACCCATTTAAGCGGGGTAGCATTGGTTTTATTTGTGGCCATAACGTAGTCCATCTGCTGCGATGAGCTGTGGCGCAGTTCGTCAAGAACTGCGCCACAATTGCGCCAAAATCTCCTCAAACAGCGCCAACACAACCATGCCTTCGCCACGACCGGAATCGATCACGGTTCCCAAGACCTCGGCACCCCGATCAAAAAAAGGGGACACTCTGCATCTCATAAAATAAATCTGTCCCCTTTTCCTTACTGCAAGTCAATGGGGAATATTCGCTCCGTCGATCCCTACGACAAGCCCGTTTGACCATTCCACAGCGAAACAAATTGCGTATAGTCCCGCCCGCCGCCCTTACGGCAATCAGGTTTGGCAGCCCACAATCTCTGAAGGAGCATGAGTTTTGTACAAGAAATTTACAGCGATTGTTTTTCTGCTATTGAGCGGCTGTTCACTGCATCCGCATACCAAGGACGAACTGCTGAACACTGGAAAAACCAGCCCCGAATACTGCCTGACGCAAGAGCGGGCAGTGGTGGAGGAACGGGTACAAGGCTACCTGAACCACTGCTTTCACCCACAAGTGACCGAGCTCACGACGGGTGGGAGACTCGTCAATACCATCCAATTGAAAGTCGACAGCAATGCCGAAAGAAGCGACATGGTGCTATGGGCGCCGACAATCTACGGCAGCCAGTTCTATATGAACGTGATCGTCTCGGAAAAGAACCCCGCCTGCAAAACCACCATGACTGCCGTGGCTTCAGGCTGGGCCTTTGAGCGAAACTTTCCGAAGATCCTGGAAAGCGCGAAGGGGGAAGACCCGTGGTGCCCGCTGTAAACTCTTAGTACGCGAACCTGGGACACCCAAGGCGCGACAGGAAGAAAAGGCAGGGGACAGCAAAATAAATCTGCCCATGCTGAGCGATCAACAATCCGGTTTTTGTGGCAAGGGAGCTTGCTCCCTCGCCATGATAAAACTATTGGACCGCCTGCCCGGTTGATCCAGAAGGCATCGTTGTGGCGGCCGGCTCTATAACTTTCGCAGAATGCCCTGTCTCGACATCGCGAACTTCGTAGTACCACCACTTCATCGAAGAAACGCCATAAAGCCCATAGGTACGGCCACCAACCAAATCCACGGTCATTTCAATTGGACGTGTGTATTCGGTTCCAATGGCGCGCTTAACGGAAAGTTTATGCCTTCCTGCACCGAGTCGATACTCGGTTTGACGGGCTAGCCAATATAACGATGTATCGTCATCGATTTTGTCTATAGACAAACTCTTGTCGAACTGCCGAATTGTCGCGACCTCGTCCCAGGGCCTCCCTTCTGCGCTTTTATGCTCGTAATGAATGCATCCGGTCAGCGTGAAGCAAAACAACATCACTGCGATAAAACGTAAAACGATATCGTGACGCATCAATGCCCTCCAAGGCGCGCTTTTATTTCGATCCAGCAAAACAATGGGAAAAGTGTACAGATTTATTTTATAAACCGAGCAAAACCAACAAATCTGCCCCTCTGCGTTTCACAAAATAAATCTGAGAATCATCTGCCCCCTCCACCAAGCAGTTCTTTGGGAAAAAAGGGGACAGATTTATTTTAGATCACCGAGCAAGCCAATAAACCCACCCCCTCTGATCTCATAAAATAAATCTGCCCCCTTTTCGCTGCCCCCTTTTCGAAAACCATCCACTTCCAAGTAACACGCGAATAATAGCAAGAAATCAAAATCGTCAGGCAATGCGTACATATGCCACCTATATCAAACTTCAAATTCAGCGACGCACCGGCGGCACAGTGTCGGGGAGAGGAACATGGGCCCCTTTTTTTGCTAAATCATGAAGACAAAAGCTGACCCTGCAGTTTCTTCACTACCCAACTCATCGCCACTAGTGGAGAAACTTCCCCTTGGGAATATACGCTGCACAAAGCCATATCCTCTGGATAGTCAAAATCTGCATAAACCTCTTGAAGTCTAAACACCTTATTTTCCTCACTATCACCAGACCGACCAATACATAACAAAAATGCCAGCCGCCACTTATCCAGATCCGAGACAGTATCTTGGCCTTGTTGTTTTTTCTCGATCAACCCAAGAAGCTCTTCATCACTTAAGTACTCCCCACCAGCAATTAGGGCAACTTCCTGACCAGCATCCTCACTCATCAACTGACCGATAGCATAATCGAAAACATCTGATCTTTTCACCCAGCCTTTTCGAAACCCTAAAAAAATGGTCGACCAGCACACCAACCCTAATTCAGACAAAATTTTGAATGGAGACATTTTCCCTCCTTATCTTCTTGGAGTTTGGTTAGGTCGCCCGGTGACCTGACCACCGGGAATGAAACGCCGATGTGTTACCTTTCCTTCATCAACAATCCACTCAAATACACCGCCAACTCCGTTATTGCTGCCTTCAATTTGCCTCAATTCGGAAACCCTTACTACCTCACCGCCTGCACCTTTAGTTGGTATTTCAAACTTTGCAGCATCTCCTGCATAATTATCGATAATATCACTAAAACCATGCTGACCATCGGGAGACTTATTCGCACTACCAACTCTTGGTTTCCCTAGAACGGGGTTATCCCCCCCTTTAGGACCATCCCCAACAACCCCAACCTTAACCCCGGTTGTACCACCCTTCCCCCCAGCAGTCGAAGAGAACAAACCTCGGTCCGGACTCAATCCATCCGACGCAAGCTCCTCCAGAAAGGCAGCACCATCGCCTTTTTCGGTGCGCGTCTTCTCGATGATGCCGATGTTGATGGCACGCTCGTTACTTCGAGTAAGCTCCCAAAGTGCTGCCGAGCGATCGAGCCCGGCGCTTCTGCCGTCATGCAGCAACTTCTCATTGGCCGGAATCTCATCCACCAACTGCTTGGTCACTTGCAAACAAGCCGTCGGGTTCTGCTGGCAGTACTGGCCGAACTCTCTGTTCCGAGTCGCGTCGAGGTTGTTGTAGTGGTCCCTGACGGCTTGGCAATCCGCTGGGGAGGCACAGGTGTTGAGCTTCTGTTCTCTTTCGAGCAGCTCTGCATGGAACAGGTAGTTAAAGGTGGTCGCTTTCTCGGCGATCTTCGAGCCTGTCTCCAGATCGCCATCGACCGCCGCCGCTGCCAGCAGCCCCGTCAGTTGCGACAGCATCAGCTGCAGATGCTCGTTTCCATCCGCAACTTTGACCATGCCGGGAATCAGCGCTTCATTCAAACCGGCGGCTACTGCACCCGTCTTGAAATCACTCCCCGTCAGCTCAGCCAGCAGGCCACCCATGATCGCGTGGGCAACAATTTTCTGTGGGCCGCCATTCGAGAACTTGATGTTGTCGCCCACCCAGTTGAAGCCGGTCGCCATCGCCACGTTGCCGGCCTCACCCAGCAGGGCAGCATTGAAGTTGCTGCTAAAGCTACCGCCGCCGATCGCGGTGGAGATACTGCTGGAGATCACTGCTCGCCCAGTTGTGCGGATTGCCGTGTCAGTCGCGTTACTCCAACGGAAGATATCCTTGGAGGAATTACTGGCGCTCGTTGCCGAGCCTGCGGAACCTGAGGAACCTGCCGACGGCTCGACGCCTTGAGTGGTAGTGCTGGCGCTGTCGGAACTGGCAAACCAGTTTTTGTCCGCATAATCCAAAACACCGGCGGTGAAACCGGCAATGGCCGCACTCTTCAGGCTATCGGCGCTGACTGTTTCCTTCAGCGCAAGACCCAGATTGCCTTTGTTATCGATGGTGCTGGTGACCGCTGTGGTGCTGAGGCTAGTGGCGACCGCAAGGTTGGCGCCCGATAACCCGAAACCTGCCGGGCCCATGATGAACGACATCAGGATCGCGATGGCAATCTTGGCACCAGCGCCCAGGCCGGAGTTCTCATACTTGAAGCTGTCGTGGATTTCTTTTACCTGGCGCCAATCGATGTCGCCCCGGGCCTCAGCCTGTTTCATCCAGGCGAGATCCGGTTCAGCCTTCACCATCGCATCGATGGTCTGGCTGACGCTCTGCTGATCGACTTGCTTGACGTCGATGCGTAGTCCATCGACGGCCTTGATTACCAACTTGCCTTGGGCAACCAAAGCACTCTGTCGCAGAGTTTCGTCGGTCCGTCCCTCGCCTTTCATCTTGTACCAGGACAGGTCGCTTTTACTCTTGGTATGGCTCTCGTCGTGGAGGTCCTTGACCCCTTCGAAGGTGATGCGCCCACCGCTGTCGATGATCAAGGCGTTGCCGCTTTGCAGCTTCGCCACTTGATAAGTCTGATCACCACCGCTGACCAGTATCAGGTCGCCTCCGGTGGTGATTTCACTCCCGACATGGGTGAGTTGAGTCACCTCGTCTCGCCGTGCGGCTTTACTGCCCCAGCTCCCCTTCTTTTTCATGTCATACAACGAGTAATCACGATTCTGCTCAGCCAGCAGACTCAACTGTTTACCCGCCACCAAGTAGGCTTCGTTACCCGCCGCAATCTTGCTCGCAACCATCAACAGATCATTGCGTGCACCAACCCTTACATCACCTCCAGCCGTGAGCGTGGTCGCCTGCTGCGAGACATGGTCTTCTTCCTTGTTGATCTTCTTGCCGCTGCGCTTGTAGCGGTATTCGCTGGAGTCCTGGTTAGCCGCCGAGATCAGGGCGACATCGTTGCCGCTCAGGTTGATGTCGCCTTTGGCCCCGAGATGGCTGGCGACCACGGTCAGGTTGTTGCCAGCAGTGGCATTCAGGTCGCCGCCTGCCTGCACTTCACTGGCATGCTGTACGGTCTGGCTCTGCTCCCAGAAGTGACGTTTGTCCTTACGCATCGAGCCGCTTTCTTCGCGGGCCGCGGAGATGACGATGTCTTTTCCTGCGCGCAAATCAACGTCATTGCCCGCCGTAATGGCGCCGCCCACGTTCAATAGATCGCCGGCTGCCTGAACGCTGACGTTGTTGCCAGCCTCGATGCGCGCCGCATTGTCGACCACCGAGGTTTTCGAACTGAAACCGTTGCCACTGTTCTCGATCGTGGTAATGGTCCGGTCATTGCGGATGTCACCGGTCAACGTCGACAGCTCGACATCCTTGCCCTTGAGGATGCCGCCTTGCATGTTGACCAGGTCTTTGCCGGCGACCAGCTTGAGCCGCTCGCCCGCCTCGGCCAGGCGCGTGTTGAGCAGATTGTTTCCTGCCGCCGCCGAGAGGTTCTCGCTGGCACGCAGCGTCCCGGCGTTCTTCAGGTCGGTGCCCGCAATCAGAGTGAGGTTCTTGCCCTGGATCAGCGCACCATCGGCCGTCAACCGGTTGTTGGCCTGTGCCAGGTAGAGCACCGGCACCAAGACATGTTGACCATTGACGACCTGATCTTCCATCCAGACGATGTCGTGGGTCAGTGCGGCGACTTGCTGCGAAGTCAGGGTCACGCCAACGGCCAGGTCCAGAGCATCCTTGCTGGCGATGGCGTTGTTCATCAGGTACTTGAACATGCCTTCATCGCTGGTCTGTCCGGCAATGAAACGCTGCCCAGTGCGGGCCAGCACCGCTTGTTGAATCAGGCGTTGCTCGTACAAGCCATCGCCCAGGCGCCTCCAGCTGGTGTCGGGGTCATAACCCAGGTTGCCCAACAGGTAGTCCGAGCTCATGAACTGCTTGAGGTCGGTCAGCGCGGGGTTGGTTTCAATCAGATACTTGGGGCCGGTGATCACCCGGCTTGCATCCGAGCCCTGCACAGTGGCCCGGCTCTGGTCGTGGCTGTCTTGCGCTGCGGCCGCGCTGTCGACGACACGGAACAAGCCATTTTCGCCCGTCGGCAGGGTGAACCCGGGCATGGTGGTCGGGTTGACTTGTTGTTGGGCCAGATCAGGCGGCAGCTGCGGGTTGAGCACCACAACCGCTGGCTGTGCGGCGTTGGCAACATCGGTTGCCGCTGATTTTGCCGTGCCCGCCAGGGGCGCCTGGAACTGCACGACACTGCTGTTCGCCAGCTGCTGCGTAGCCTGGATGCTGATGTTGCCGCCCGACTGAACAACCGCCGGTGCCAGCGACGTCCCTGGCGTCACGATCGTGATATCACCGACCTGACGGAAGCTGTTGAGCGCGTCGACGGGAACTTGTTTCGGGTTGCCCTGGGCGTTGTAGGGGGCGATGAACCTGTTCCGGAAACGCTCGTCGGTTCCGTCGGTGACCCTGCCGGTGTTCCAGGTCCGCGTTCTGACGCTGGTGCCGGAAGCAGCGCCAATGTTGGCAAAATTGTCTGCCGTGATCTGCAGGTCGGCAGCCGAGGCCATCACGCTGTATTGGTTGGTCACCGCAGAGCCATCAACGGTCAGTTTCGCCCCACTCATCAGGGTGGCACTGGCCGAGTCTTCAAGCACTACGCTCTGGTAGGTTTCATTGGCTATGTAGTCGACGTTGTGATGATCGCCGCCGCAGTCATAGCATTTGACACTGATGGAGCCTGACACCAGCTCATCGGTGGTGGTAAAGACGTCCTTGCGATTGATCAGGGTGTCGCTGCGCAGCGACATATCCTTCGCCGACTCGAGGGTGCCGGAGATGTTCTCCAGCAGCACGCTGCGAGCGACGCCATCTCGTGCCGCAACATTAAGTGCCCCCAGGCTGTAGACGTCCGCGCGATAGTTGGTGAAGCGGTTGAAACGCAGGGCCATGTCCGCGCCGCTGAAGATCAGGCCGCGATCGTTGCGGGCCTCATTGGCAACCAGTTCGACGGTGTCGGCGCCACCCAACGTGCCTGTATTGACCAGGCTCGTGGCGGCCAGAGAGAACTTGCCGCCGCCGGTGATCCGTCCGGCATTGTTCAATGCACCGAGACTGGTGACGGTGGTAGCGCCACCGCCAGCCAGGCGCGAACCGCTGGATAGGTCGAGGCTGGCGGCGCTCAAATCGAATTTATTGACACCGCTGACACGGCTGTTTTCGGTACCGACATAAGCGCCGGTCAGTTGCAGATCCAAATCAGCGTCGCTGCTGATGGTACCCGCGTTGTTCCAGGTACCGCCCGTGGCCAGCAAGCTTTGCACCGCAATCAACTTGCCGGTGCTGGTCTGATTGAGCTGGCCCACCTTCAGGTTCAGGACATTGGCTTGGATAGCCGAGCTGTTGTCCCAACGCGCCGCGTCGACAGCCAGGGTGCCCGAGGTCATCAGGCTGCCGCCGATGTTGCTGAACCTGGCGAGGTCCACAGCTAAAGTGCCGGTGCCCACATGACGAACGTTGCCGCCAGCATTCTTGAAGCCTGCCATTTGCAAGGACAGGTCCTGGGTGGCCGCTTCAATGACGCCGCTCTGGTTGTCCAGCAGTTGGTCAACCGTGAGGGTCGCGGCCCCCAACTTGCCTACTGAGCGCAATTTGCCGCCCTGGTTGTCAATCGACGCGGCGCCGATCAGCAGGCCATTGGCGCCCTCCACCAGGCCGTCCTGGTTGGTCAGTGCGCCGGTCAGACCGAAATCAATAGTGTCCGCCGCAACCCGTCCGCCGCTGTTATCCAAGTCATGGGCACGTACCGTCAGAGCCTGTTTGGCAAGCACTGCGCCGCTGCGGTTTTCGAGTGTGGCAGTAGTGATTTCAGCGGTCCCGGACAAGGCCGACACCTGCCCGCCATTGTTGAACACCGCTTGCTCTGCACCGACTTTGACGGACTGCGCCTGGATCAATCCGGCATCGCCGCCTACGGTGAGCGACTTGCCGTTGTTCAGGACCTTGTCGAGGGTGGTTTTCAGCCAGCCATCGACACTTGCCAAGACGCCACCACGGTTATCGAGGCTGCTCGCCTCGACATCCACATTCCCGGCCTGGGTGATGACACTGCCATCCTGGTTGACGAGATCGCCAGTGATATCGACTATCAGGTCTCCTTGGCTGAGCAGACTGCCATTGGCGTTATCGACAGCACCACCACTGATCGTCAGGCCCTGCTTGGTGCTGATAATCGCCTTGCCGGTATTGAACAGCTGTTGGTGAGCCGTCAGGCTCATGGCCTTGACCGAGGCAATATAGCCATCGTCGCCGTTGCGGATGCTGTCTGCGGTCAGGGTCAATTTCCCCTGGCTAACCAACTTGCCGTCCTGTTGATTGAAGCTTTTCAGGGTCGCAACGAGATCACCCTGGCTGGTGATTTGACCTCCGCTATTTTCAGCATCGCCGCCTCCAAGGGTTAGTGCAGCGTCGGACGCTATTTTGCCGCCGCTGTTATCCAAGGTTTTCGCTTCGAGCTTCAGAAGGTTGTTACTGCTGATGACGCCTGCGCTGTTTTTTAGCGTCCCGGCGACCAGGGTTTGCTCGCCGTCGCTGGCGATGATCCCTTTATCACGGTTATCCAACGTTCCAGTGGCCAGCGCTTGAATTTTGCCTTGGCTAACCAGCGTGCCGGCGCGGTTGTCGATGGCCTTGCTGTCGAGCGTCAGGGTCTTGCCGGCGGAAAAAGTGCCGCCGCGATTGTCGAGGGTCTGCGTGGTCGTGGCTTTCAGGTCGCGACTGGCGATGACGCTCTGCCCGCGGTTGTCGATACTCGCCGCGGTCAGCACCACGTCGCCCATCTGGTTGCGGGTGTTATCGACGTTGACACCCGCTTCGATGATGCCAAGGTTGTTGAGCTGGCCGTCAGTGGTCAGCGTGACATTCTCGCGCGCGGCGATGGCTTGTTGGTTGCTGAGGGTGCCCTGGGTCGTCGCCTGGACACGGCTACCGGCATAGATCGTCCCTTGGGCGTCCAGGCTCTGAGCCTTGATCTCGACGGCGCCTGCCGCCGTGGTTTGCGCCAAACTCAAATGCCCATTGGCATCCAGCTGGATATCCCCCCCACTGGCGACCATCTTGCCGTCCAGCTTCACCCCGACTCCGGCCTCGGTACCCACCAGCTTGATCGCCCCGGCGTACATACCACCCAAGGCCGAGGAATCGATGGCCAATTCAGGTTTGGCACTGCCGTCGTCGGCGCGGGCGGTGGCATTCAGGGTGCCTGCATTAACGTCATTGCGCCCGGCCACGATGGTCAGGTTTTTCGCCTGAATCTCAGCGTTGATCTTGGCGCTGCGGGTGATGATTTCGAAGCGGTCGACGTTGTTCGCGTTCAGGCCTGCGCCTTCAATCGCAACGCTGCCCTGGTCCACCTGATAGCGACCCACCTGGCCGTTTTCGATGATCGGCTTGCCGGTGGTCAGGGTCGCCTTTGGGGTATTGATGAAACCGCAGCCGTTACAGCTGATGCCATAAGGGTTGGCGACGATGACGTGGGCCGACTGCCCCGCCACTTCGGTATAGCCGCGCAGTTGGCTGGGGTTGCCGCCGTTGACTTCGTTGAGGATGGTGGTGGCGGCCGTGCCCTGGAGGTTCGGGTTGCCGAGGATGATCCCACCCAGTTGCGTGGCCTGGGCCGGGTTGGTGGCGTTGTTGAGGATCACGCCATTGCTGCCGACGTTGTAGTCCTTGAACTGGTTGTGAGACAGCCCGCTGCCGTTGGGCTTGGCGATGTTGACCACCGGCACGCCGTTGCCGGCCTGGCCGAGGCTGGTGCCCGGGGCGCTGACCACGATGCCGCCCGCCTGGGCCCACATCGGTTGCCAGAACATGACGTTGGCCAACAGGAACGCCAGGCCACGCTTGGGCATGCCCCAGAAGGCGTCGCGGGTTTTCAGGGCAGCAGAAGGCTGGCGGGCCAGGAAGGCGTGTTGGCGGTCGTCCATGATCAGGTCTCGTTACAGCAGCGTTAAATAGATACATCCAAGCGGAAGTAGATCGGCGCTTCGCGCTCGGTCAGGGCATCCGGACGTTCCAGGGAATGGGCGAAGGTGACGCTGGCGTTCAGGTGCTCACCGCGGGCGAACAGCTCCAGCGAGTTGCTCGACATGCGCCCGTGCTGATCACCGTTGTAGCGATCGCCACGAATCACGCCCTGGTCATAACCGAGGCTGGTGCCATATTCGGCAAACACCGGGCGCAGCCACTCCATGGTCACCGGGCGGCTCCAGCGCAGGTCGTTGCGCCAGTAGCCGCCGCTGTCGCCGGACAGCGTCTGGTCCTTGTAGCCGCGAACCGACGACAGGCCGCCCAGGCTCATGCGCTGGGGGCTGAACAGCACGTCCTCGCTGCGCTGGCCGGTCATCAGGCTGCTGAAGCTGAAGGACTCGCCACCCAACATGAAGGGCTGCAAATAGCTGAGGGTGGCGGTGTACTTGCGATAACGCGCATCCGGCAGCCCAGGCCCCGGCTCATGATCGCCCTGGGCATCGAGGGCACCGATACCTTGTTGCAGGCCCAGGTCGAGGTTGACGAAGGCATTGCCGATCCGCCGGCCATGGTTGATGCCGAACTGCGCCTCGCTGATGCGATTGCTGCTTTCGGCAAGCTTGCTGTCTTCGATGAAATTGTTGGTGCGCAGGTACGAAAGGCCGGTGTTGAGGGAAGTCTTGCTCACGGCATCGCGATGGACCACCCGCTCCAGGCGCACCTGATGGTTCTGGCTGTCGCCGCTCTGCTTGAAATTGAAGCCGTTGGCCTGGCCCAGCGCGCGGTACTCGCTCTGGCTGTAGGTGTAGCTCAGGTTCCACCAGCCAAACGGCAGGTTGTAATAGAGCATGCCATTGCGTGAGGTTTTCTGATGGTCGCTGACGGCATCGTGGCCGCCGCGCAAGGCCAGCTGGTCAGCCAGGCCCAAGGGGCTGTCCCAATCCAGGGAAGCGCTCCATTGCTGCTCGCCGGTGCTTTTCTGCCCATCGTTATGCCGTGACAGGCCGGCGCGCCAGGGTTTCTGCGGGGTGTTGTCGACCCGCACTTCGCTGCCACCAATGTTCTGCCCGGGGGTCAGCGCCATTTGCGCACGGTTGGACGGCAAACGGTTCAGTTGATCGACCATCTGCTCCATCTCCCGCAGGTTGAGCAGATCGCCGGTTTTGCCGGGAAACGCCATCGCCAATTCACGGTCCGACAGCTGGCTGTTCTCGGCACCTTTCAGGCCTTCCAGGCGGCCCTCGACGACCAGCACTTGCAGGTGACCGCTGGACAGGTCCTGTTGCGGCAAATAGGCGCGACTGGTGACCAGGCCCTTTTCCAGGTAGTGATCGGTAATGACCTTGAGCAATTGGTTAAGCTGCGGTACGCCCAGGCACTGGTTGAGGAAAGGTTTGAGCAGGCGTTGGCGCTCGCCCTCGGACAACGCATCGGCGCCCTTGAGCTCGAAGGTCTTGATCGGGAAGCAACGGGTATCGACTGGTGCGGTCGGCTGGGCCGGCTTCGGGTCTTTGCCGGGCAGGTCCTTGAGCTCTTCCAGACGCCGACGCTGCTCTTCGAGCAGGCGATCCTGACGTTCACGGATCAGGTCCGTGTCGCCTGGGGTTGGCGCGGCGACGGCAATGTTCATCGCTAGAAAACACAGCGACGCAACCACTAGCCTCGTCCCTAAGGCAAATACGGACATGTTCGATCCCTCGATACAGAAATGACAGCAGGCACGCATGGCGATGCGCGCACACCAGACCCTGCATATCGCCTTCGGTTCAAGGGAGCGGAGATTTTCTACGTAAAAAAGAGACACGTCTCACAGACAGCGTCGACAATCACAATGAAAAAGCCCTTCTGCAAGGCCCGAGCGGGTCAGCGCCTTTGCGCCTTCCCGCTTGCGAATCAAGGCTTTTAACTCTGTTGCCAAGGCGGATGGGCGACTCCCCAGTGATCTCGCACAACAGCGCCGTCACGACGTTGCCTTCGACCCTGCCGCTCGCTTGCAGAAGGTCCGCCACCGCACACACGGCAGGCCAGTAACGATGCATCAGCCGGCTGCAACGAGCGATGGCCTGGGCTTGGGCGTCGAGCAGCTTGCGCGGTGGCAGCAGGCTGATCAGCTCGTGCCCCCGTTCCAGGTCACCCCGGCCGCTGCCCCTGATCAGCCGGTCGGACCTGCGGTGCCGGTAGACCGCCTCGGCCACTGGCCCGGCGAAGCAATGGAGCAGGTCACGCTCAATGGCATCGATCATTGAGGGCAGATATTCAGCGATCCCCGGCGCGTCGAAGGCCGGGCGCGAAACAAGGTAGTCGGCTTCGACCAACCCTTCTGCGTACTGCGGGTTGCCGCGCAGGTCGAACAGAGGCCCCGCGCAGGCTTCGACCTTGGTGCGCACGCTGATGCGCTTTATAGGTAGCCCATTCCACCAGAAGGCCAGGGCATGACCCGCTTCGTGGAAGGCCGTGCTGCGCGGGCATTTGTTCATGATGGGGTCCGTCACGGCAGGCGCCGTTCCTATCATCTGCCTCCCCCCCGGGCGCCGATAAAAGATTACTCCTATCGACCGTTAATACTGCGCCTATTAGCTATCTGGCAAAGGGGGACTAGCCTGAATTCAGGCTGGTGCAATCCGGCCCGTGAAACCTGACAAGAGATAGGAAGCGTTCAGAAACGTACTGGGCTTGCCGTGGGCCATCGTATTGGCATTTAGACGTTGCCGCGTGGCCGAACATGATCAGTTGAGTGAACTGTGAGCCCTGCGCCCTGTGTCATTTATTTCGCCTGTCGCTATTCGAAGCCCCCGCCGGGCTGGATAGCTGGATGAATACGACCAAAGGTAGCTTCTCATGGCAAACGAATCGAAATGCCCATTCAATCACGCCGCTGGCGGTGGCACGACGAACCGCGACTGGTGGCCGAATCAACTGAATCTGAAGATCCTGCACCAGCACTCCTCGCTGTCCGACCCGATGGGCGAGGATTTCAACTATGCCGAAGCCTTCAAGCGCCTGGACTTCCAGGCCTTGAAACAAGACCTGCATGCGCTGATGACCGACTCGCAAGACTGGTGGCCGGCGGACTTCGGCCACTATGGGCCGCTCTTTGTCCGTATGGCCTGGCACAGTGCAGGCACCTACCGCACCGGTGATGGGCGCGGTGGCGCGGGTTCCGGCCAGCAGCGGTTTGCACCGCTCAACAGCTGGCCCGACAACGTCAGCCTCGACAAGGCCCGTCGGCTGCTGTGGCCGATCAAGCAGAAGTACGGTCGCAACATCTCCTGGGCCGACCTGATCGTCCTCACCGGCAACGTCGCGCTGGAGTCCATGGGCTTCAAGACCTTCGGCTTTTCCGGTGGTCGTGCCGATGTCTGGGAGCCGGATGAAGACGTCTACTGGGGTTCCGAAAACAAATGGCTGGGGGGCGATGTTCGCTACGGCAAGCCCGACAAAGCCGCCATGCAGGAGCCCGGCGAAGGCCAATTGGTGGCCGAACCCGGCAACGAAGAAAGCCGCACTGACGAAGGGCGCCACCTGGAGAACCCGCTGGCCGCCGTGCAGATGGGGCTGATCTACGTCAACCCGGAAGGCCCCGAGGGCCAGCCGGACCCGGTCGCCGCCGGGCTGGATATTCGCGAAACCTTCGGCCGCATGGCGATGAACGACGAAGAAACCGTGGCACTGATTGCTGGCGGCCACGCCTTCGGCAAGACCCACGGCGCCGGGCCTGCGGACAATGTCGGCGCCGAGCCCGAAGCCGCTGGCCTGGAGCTGCAAGGCCTGGGCTGGAAGAGCACCTTCGGCACCGGCAAGGGGCCCGATACCATCACCAGTGGCCTGGAAGTCACCTGGACCACCACGCCCACCCGCTGGAGCAACAACTACCTGGAGAACCTGTTCGGCTTCGAATGGGAACTGACCAAGAGCCCGGCAGGCGCGCATCAATGGACGCCGAAAAACGGCGCAGGCGCGGGCATCATCCCCGATGCCCATGACCCGGCCAAACGGCGCAATCCAACGATGCTGACCACCGACCTGGCGCTGCGCTTCGACCCGATCTACGAGAAAATCTCCCGGCGCTTCCTGGAAAACCCGGAGCAGTTGTCCGACGCCTTTGCCCGCGCCTGGTTCAAGCTGATCCACCGTGACATGGGCCCGCTCTCACGCTACCTCGGCCCGGAACTGCCCAACGAAGAACTGTTGTGGCAAGACCCTATCCCGACGGTCGACCATCCGCTGGTCAACGACAGCGACATCGCCGCCCTCAAAGGCAAGCTGCTGGGCTCGGGCCTCACGGTTTCACAGCTGGTGTCCACGGCGTGGGCCGCGGCCTCCACCTTCCGTGGTTCCGACAAACGCGGCGGTGCCAACGGTGGCCGCCTGCGCCTGGCCCCGCAGAAGGATTGGCCAGCCAACCAGCCAGAACAACTGGCCCAAGTGCTGGCGACCCTGGAGAGGGTTCGGAGCGAGTTCAACGCCGCCCAAGTCGACGGCAAGAAAATCTCCCTGGCGGACCTGATCGTGCTGGCCGGCAGCGCCGGTATTGAACAGGCCGCGAAAAATGCCGGGCTCAGCGTGACGGTACCGTTCACGCCAGGACGCATGGACGCGAGCCAGGAGCAGACGGACGTCGAGTCGTTCGGTTTTCTCGAGCCCATCGCCGATGGTTTCCGCAACTACCTCAAGGGCCGGTATCGCGTGTCCGCCGAGGCGCTGCTGATCGACAAGGCACAACTGCTGACCCTCACCGCCCCGCAAATGACGGCATTGATTGGCGGCCTGCGGGTACTGGATACCAACGTCGGCCACACTGCGCACGGTGTCTTTACCCAACGGCCAGGGACGTTGAGCAACGACTTTTTCGTCAACCTGCTCGACATGGGTGTGGAATGGAAAGCCCTTTCCGACACCCAGGAAACCTTCGAAGCTCGCGACCGCAAGACCGGCCAGGTCAAATGGACCGGCACTCGCGTTGACCTGGTCTTCGGCTCCAACGCGCAGCTACGGGCCCTGGCCGAAGTCTATGCCAGCCCGGATGCCCAGGAGCAGTTCGTCAAGGACTTCATCGCGGCGTGGGTCAAGGTGATGAACCTGGATCGGTTCGATGTGCGGTGAGAAGGATCCAAGCCCATGAGGTCGTGACAAGGACGCGGCCTCATGAACTTTTCTTCACCCCACGCCTGCGTGGGATTGGGTAAAGTCCCCTCGCTCATTCAAGAAACTAAGGTTTTAGCCCGCGCTCCCAGCGGGCTTTTTTTTGCCTGGAATTCAGCGAAACCGCGATATCCGGAAAAAATCTTTCAGATCCAGCCCCCGCCGCCGATAAAGCCCTGCACACGTTTTTGCTGGCTCTTAACAACAACAATCTTCCAGCGTACTGACGATCAAGCAGCACAACGTTCCTGGAGGAATTTGATGAATAGCTGGTTTGGCAACATTAGCGTCAACATGAAATTGGGCCTGGGCTTCGGCCTGGTGCTGGTACTGACCTGCCTGCTGGCCCTGACCAGTTGGACCAGCCTGGGCGGCCTGATCCAGCGCAGCAACTGGATGAGCGACATCACTCAGCTCAACGCCGGCCTGACCAAACTTCGCGTCACCCGCCTGCAATACATGCTGACCAATGGCGACGAAACCGCCGCACAAAATGTGCAGACCACCCTCGATGGTTTCGTGGCGCAACAGAATGCCCTGCTCAGCAGCTTCAAGAGCCCGGCAAACGTCAAGCTGCTCAAGGAGCAGAGCGCGGTCATCAGTGCCTATCAGGTTTCCCTGAACAAAATGCGCAGCGCCTACCGCACCGGCAACAGCGCCCGCGACGCCATGGGCGCGAACGCCGAGGTCGCCTACAAGCTGATCGAGGCCATCGACGCCGACGTGCGGCACATGGCCCTCAGCGATGAACGTTTCGCCCAGTTCCAGGCCATCACCGAGGCCAAGCAGGCCTTCATGCTGGCCCGCTATGAAGTGCGCGGCTACACCGCCAACAGCAACGCCGACACCGAACGCAAGGCCATCGCTCAACTGGACGCCGCCATCGCTTCGCTCAAGCCGCTGAATGAACATTTCTCCAGCAGCCGCCAGGATGAACTGCGCCAGTTGGAAAACGCCCTGACCCAGTACCGCAGCGCCGTGCAGGCCTTCAAGCTGGCCACCGCCGATGTGGTCCAGGCCCGCAAGGAAATGACCGACCAGGGCACGACCATCGTGGCCTTGAGCGAGCAGCTGTACCAGATCCAACTCGACCGCCGCGACGCTGAAAGCGCCGAGGCCCGCACCCTGCAACTGATCAGCACCTTGCTGGCATTGCTGATGGGCGTCATTGCCGCGGTGATTATCACGCGCCAGATCACCGGCCCGCTGCGCGAAACCCTGGCCGTGGTCGAACGCATTGCCAGTGGCGACCTGTCGCAGAATGTCATCGTCACCCGCCGTGACGAACTGGGCGTGCTGCAACAAGGCATCGCACGCATGGGCGTGACCCTGCGTGACCTGATCAGCGGCATCCGCGATGGCGTGACCCAGATCGCCAGCGCCGCCGAAGAGTTGTCCGCCGTGACCGAGCAGACCAGCGCCGGGGTCAACAGCCAGAAAGTCGAGACCGACCAGGTCGCGACCGCCATGCACGAGATGACCGCCACGGTCCAGGAAGTGGCACGCAACGCCGAAGAAGCCTCCCAGGCAGCCGCCGCCGCGGATGGCGAAGCCCGTGCCGGTGACAAGGTGGTCAGCGAAGCCATCGCCCAGATCGAACGCCTGGCCAGCGAAGTGGTGCGTTCCACCGACGCCATGACCGTGCTGCAACAGGAAAGCGACAAGATCGGCAGCGTCATGGACGTGATCAAGGCCGTGGCCGAGCAGACCAACCTGTTGGCGCTCAACGCGGCCATCGAAGCGGCCCGCGCCGGTGAAGCCGGGCGTGGTTTCGCCGTGGTGGCCGACGAAGTCCGCGGCCTGGCCCAACGCACACAGAAATCCACCGAGGAAATCGAAGGTCTGGTGGCCGGCCTGCAGAACGGCACCCAGCAAGTGGCCGCCGTGATGAACAACAGCCGCAGCCTCACCGACAGCAGCGTGGCCCTGACGCGCAAGGCTGGGGAATCCCTGGGAAACATCACCCGCACGGTGTCGAACATCCAGTCGATGAACCAGCAGATCGCCGCCGCTGCCGAGCAGCAAAGCGCCGTGGCCGAGGAGATCAGCCGCAGCATCATCAACGTGCGCGACGTCTCCGAACAGACCGCCGCCGCCAGCGAAGAAACCGCCGCCTCCAGCGTGGAGCTGGCGCGACTGGGTAATCAGCTGCAGATGATGGTCAGCCACTTCAGGGTTTGATCATGGACAACGCCCGGTTCCGATGGGATACGGGCGTTTTGGATGAAACACTCTTCAAACGTTCCAGGGGTTGATGACTTCAACCCCTGAGAACTCGAAGTCTCTGGTGTTGCGAGTTGCAATCAGCGCCCCGTGAGTACGGCAGATAGCGGCAATCTGTGCATCAGCCATGCCTGCCGTCCTCCCTTTCGCCTCGCATGACGCGACGAGGGTCGCGTACTCAACCGCCGCATGGGCATCG
Source organism: Pseudomonas sp. R151218B TE3479 (assembly GCF_053629195.1). Classification (NCBI taxonomy): domain Bacteria; kingdom Pseudomonadati; phylum Pseudomonadota; class Gammaproteobacteria; order Pseudomonadales; family Pseudomonadaceae; genus Pseudomonas; species Pseudomonas sp. R151218B TE3479. Next base: position 1,862,506 of record NZ_JBRJHV010000001.1, on the reverse strand, counting down.
AAAGGCAGGATCCTGCCAGCAAAATCCTCTTCGAACATTGCCATTGCATGGGCTTCAAGCCTTTGCTTGCGCTTGCCGGAAGGTAGCCGGGCGACACCATGAAGAATTTCCGCCACGGTAACAGCGCAAATGACCAGTTCCATTGCAGGCTGCAAATCAACCCAGGCCAGGACACTGGCGTTCGGCTCTGCACGCATGAACTCTGAAATCACGTTGGTATCGAGCACTATCATTCAGATAAATCCGCCGCATTGGCCTTTTCGTCACGCGCAGGCAGATCCAGCTCCACACCGCCCAGGGCACTGAATCTGTTTCGAATGCGACTCCCCAATCCACCTTCAGGACTCACTCTTGCCAAGGCACGCCCTAAAATCAGCCGGGCCTCTTCCTCCATGGAGTGGCCGTTATGGGCTGCCGCGATACGCAGTTGTTCCTTTATTTGATCGTCCAGGTTTCGAATAGTGAGGCTGGCCATAAAACACCTGCAATCAATGAAATCATTGATTGCAAGCTAGTTTAAAGCGCTCAACTTGTCTAGCGGCCACTCACCCGTCAGCCCCCAGGGACCATCGGGAATCAAAAACCGCCCCACGTATCGCCCTTTCGTACACATCTTCCCCTGACGTCCTACCGTTTTTTTCTGCGTGCTCCTGTACGGTTTTCTTGAAACGCACATTCCGTTCGAACAGGAGATAGACCCCACATGGACGTTAGCAACGACTCGCTGCTGCACCGGCTCGTCGCCTTCCCTGACGGCACGAACACTGCAAAGACCCATTTCAGAACAGCACTGCAGGGCATGGGTGTGGCGTCGGTATTCGACATCGTGCGCATGGACAAAGCGCAGTTTGCCCTCGAACTCGCCAAGCACAGCGACGCGGATGCAGGACGGGTTTACGACAGCGCTGTGAGTTATGCCGGACAAATCAGCCGCCTGTACCAGGAGCACCGCGTATCACCCAGAAAGGACACCCAGCCAAGCTTCCGGTACAGCCCGGATTCGGATTCAACGCCAGCGTCCTCCGGCTATCAGGCACTCTTCGAAGAAAACTGGGATCAGTTCTGTGACGAAGGCGACATCGCCGCCATCGACTCACCGGTGGCGTATCTGCGCGCCCTGTACCTGTTCGCCCGGCAATTGGAGCAGCTACCAACCCCTGTACAAGCCGCCAGGATCACCCTGGAGGAGCGGCGCCCGGACCTCGGCAAGCTGATGCTCGACCGACAGAGCGCCTTCGCCACACGCCCGATGCTCGACATCATCAACGACACCCTGCGCAGCAACATCGCGGCGCACCTGGCCAGTACCGGCAGGAACGAGACCGTCCAACAGGTGCTGGCCGGCGAGCACTATCCCTTCTCGCTGCCCTATGACCTGCATCACCACCAATGTCGGCTTGGCTTGGGCGCAGGCAAACCCGCGCTGGGCGAGCTGAACTATCGGATCAGCCTGCAATTGCCATTTTCACGAGGCCCCTCGACGTACGGGCGCGTCATGACGTCTCATGTCGATGCCCAAAAGCTGTTGTCCGGTCTCAGCCCGGAACAACAGAACCTGCTGCTCGCGCCAAGCGCTTCAAGCGCCAGGCCTGACGCTCTGAAGAAAAGCTATGGCACCCAGGACATCACACGCCTGGATCAGCTCGATTTTTTCCAGGAACGCACCGGGCTGACGACGGACCAGGTGGAACAATTCCTGGCGCAAGGCCGCTACAGCCCTCGCAGCTCGATCAACAGCCCAGACGCAACACAGAGCGCTTATGGCGCCGGCTACATCAACGGGTCGGAAAGTACTCCCCCCCTGCGCATCGAAACCCAAGGGGCGTCGCGCGTCTTCATGCACTATTCCGATGAACGTTTCGACCGTCTCCAGCGCATGATCCGCCTGCATCGCTGGACCGGTATCCCCGTGGCCGAACTGGATACGCTGATCGTCAATGCCCTGCGATCCGAGGGGAGCGACACGCTCAGTGCCAACACGTTGCGCACCCTTGGCGTCTACCGGTACCTGAACCGACGTCATGGCATCGAGCCTGAAGAGTTTGCTTCTTTGCTGCACGACATGCCGGTTGAAGCCTGCGGGGAACGAGTCCCGTTGTTCGATCAGGTGTTCAATCGCACCCGCTTGCTTGAAAACCCCGTGTGGCAATACCCCAAGAAACGACTGGCCGTCACCGACCTGCAAACCTTCAGCTACTTGAGTGCCGGCCTCGGATTGCCCATGACCCAGGACGCGTTGCTATTGCTTGCGCAACAGAGCGAACAATACCTGCCGGGGTTGGAACACGACCTTCCCACGGTTTCATCCCTCTACCGCCAGGCCCGCATCGCCCGGATGCTGGGCCTATCGCCACTGGAGTGCGCCAAGCTGGCCCGACTATTGGGAGGGGACGATTACGGCAAGGCGCTGGTGACCGGGCAACTGTCTCCCCCGGCATCCTCGACGCCCGACATTCTCGACGTACTGGTGGCCCTGGATTGGGCCGTCGACTGGCTCAGGCAAAACGGGCTCGATGTGCTGCAGTGGTGTCGTCTGTTCGCTGAACCAGAAGCGGGCTTGCCGCTGAGCCAGAACCTGAAACAACGCCTGGCGAAACTTCGAGCGGACACCGGGCACGACCCTCAGCACCTGATTGAAACCCTGCTGCATGACATTGCCGACCTTTCGAGCGAGTTCGTTCCCCACGTGATGCAGATGGCCGACACCGATGCCGAAACGCTCGTCGCGGCCATCAAGGCTGCCCCGGGCATCATGCCGCAGGCGCTGGCAAAAGTGCTTCGCACCGCCGAGGCTTGCCAGCATCTGCACCTGGGCAGCAGCACGCTGAAAGCCTTGATGGAAAACCCGACATGGCTGGCCTCGGACACTTCCAGAGCCCTCACGCCCCAGACGCTGTATCTGCTCGAGCGCTTCAGTCATTGCGCCCGTCACCAGGCGCAGTCGGAAGAAAACCTGCTGCACTACCTGCACGTCGCCAACCAGGACGGCCAGCAGACGGAAAAAGAAGTCAACAGCCTGCTGGCCAGCCTCCTGAACTGGAACAGCAGAGAAGTGCAACGCCTCACGGCGCAACTGGAACCGCGACGTGCGACGTCAATGGAAGCGGTGGACTGGGTCATGCGCTGCCAGGCGTGCTGCGTCAGCACAGGGTTGTCGGCAGAGCTGCTGCTCAAGGCAACCGCACTGAACACCCACAGCCCTGCATCGGATTGGAAAACCGTCGGCGAAGCGCTGATCGCGGCCAGCCATTGACCACCTCACTTCAACATTCAAGGATCGAATATGACCGTTGCCCTGAAAAAGCAGCTCGATGAAAGCCTGCGCGATGCCCTGCTGGCGCTCTATCTGAACAAGGTCGCGCCCGACCAGGCCACGACAAAAACCCGCCAGCTCAAGACAGCCCGTGACCTCTACGAATACTGGCTGCTCGATGTGCTGGTCAGCCAGGACGTGCCCACCACGCCAGTGGCCTGCGCCATTGCCAGCCTGCAGCAGTACATCAACCGCATCCTGATGAACCTGGAGCCCGGTTACGACCCGACCAGTATCGGCGCCGAGCGTCTGAAAACGTGGCGCGATGAGATGCATCAGTACCCCACCTGGGCCGCCCATCAAAAACTGCTGTACTTCCCCGCGACTTATCTCGACCCCGCCCTGAGGGCCAAAAAAAGCGAGAATTTCCGGCAACTGGAAAACGAGCTCAGCCAGAACCAGATTCAACCCGATGCCGTTCAAACGGCGGTCATGGCCTACCTGACTCGCTTCGAAGAAGTCGCCAACCTGAACATTCTCAATGGTTACATCGATGGCTGGGACCTTGCCAACAGCACCTATTACTTCATTGCCAAATCCCGCTCCGAAAACAGCTACTTCTGGCGTTCACTGAACATGGCGCAACGCCCACTGGATGGCACGCCCCCGTCACCGCCAGCCAAAGCCCCCAAGCAGGACCAGCCGGATCCACACGCCTGGTCGGACTGGGAAAAAGCCGATGTGCCGATTCCCGAGAGCGCCGCCGAACAGACGATCCGACCGGTCTGGTTCAACAATCGTCTGTTCGTTGTGTGGGCGGAGTGCATACATCAGGATCCCGCAGCCTCGAGCCGCGTCTCTCAGGACGCCAGCACAGCTGCGCCAGGGGCTAACCGTGCGTTACTACGCTTGAGCTATTGCTTCAAGAAACACGATGACAGTTGGAGTACGCCGCGGGTCGGCTTGCAAGGCTATTGCGAGGATGAAGTGCTGACCAGCAAGGACGTGAATGCGATCAAACCATTGTTGTGTACGGTTGCCGAATATCACGTCACTCAGCGCCACGCGCTGCTCTTCCTAGCGCTGGGTGCCAAGACCGATTCAAAGCCTGCATCCGCCGATAACTGCAAATTTCTTAAAACGGCTTGCATCGATAAACACCTCGCTGTCGTGCCTTATTTATCAGCCACTCCACCGATAAATCCGCAAATCGATATCAAGGATCTCGACGACGATTACCGCAAACGGCTCTTCGACGCTAATGAACGACGTATTCAAACCGGTCATGGGCTTGGTCTACCGGGTAGTCATACCAACCCGAAACTGGGAGCCTTCCTTCCCTTGCCGTTTCTGGTAGACATTCGCCGCATGGCTCCGACTATTATCGAAGAGACGGTAAACGGCCCGCGCCTTGCTCAAATCATCAGCTTTAGCGATTCCGCTATGCATTACAGCGACAACAAAAAACAATCACGCCAACCCATCCGATTGAACACCATATTCGCCGCCGAACTGATCCGGCGCACCGAAAACAGCCTCGATGAGCTGTTCGACTGGGCCACACAACACCTGCCGGAACCCGCCGTGCCCGCAGACCCAACCAACCGGATGGATTTCCATGGGCCTTATGGCCGTTACTTCACCGAGCTGTTCCTCTATGTGCCCTGGCTGGTCGCCCAGCGGCTGAACGACGAACATCAATACGAGGAAGCGGAACGCTGGCTGCGCTATGTCTTCGACCCGGGTCGCAAGGGCGATGACCGTTGGAGGAGCGTGCCTTTGCTCGATAGCGGCACGCCTGCCTACGCCAACCGGGAACCCCATGATCCGCATCAGATCGCCCGCAGTCATCCGGTGCACTTTCGCAAGGCCCTGTACTTCCTGTACCTCGACATCCTGATCCACCGAGGCGATGCCGCGTACCGCGAGATGACCCCTGACGGGCTCAGCGAGGCAAAGCTGTGGTACGTGCGCGTGCTGGACCTGCTGGGTCCACGCCCGGTCGTCCAACCGGCCGATCCCTGGACAGCCATCAGCTTGAAAGAACTGAGCGACACCGCCGATGACAGTTTGCGCACTTTCGAATACGCGCTGACCGGCTTGACCGACAGTCACACACTGGCCCTTCGCGAAGGCAGCTCCCGGCTGACCCTGCCGGCGATCGACAGCCCGTATTTGCATTTGCCATTCAATCCGCAACTGCTCAAGTGCTGGGATCTCGCTGAAAGTCGCCTGTACAACCTGCGGCATAACCTCGACATGGCCGGCAAGCCGCTGCACTTGCCGATCATCGCGGCGCCGCTGGACCCGCGAGCGCTCTCCAGCGCCAACGCCCTGAGTCTCTCGGACAGCCCGTCGACAGGCCTGCCGAGCGTCACCATGCCCCACTATCGTTTCACCGCCATGCACAGCCATGCCCAGAACGCCGTGGAAAGCCTCAGCCAATTCGGCACCCTGGTGCTGTCGCTGATCGAGCGCAAGGAACAGGCCCAGCTGCAGGAGCTGCAACAACAGCAGGCCTGGGACCTGGCAAAAATCTCCGTCGACCTGCAACGCCAGGCCTTGATCATCGACCAGCGCAATCGCCAGGCGCTACTGGCCAGCAAGGCGATTGTCCAGGGGCGGATCAATCACTACCAGCAATTGCTGGACAACGGTATCAGTAGCGCCGAGACCCTGGCCTGCCAGTTGTATTTGAACAGCGGTGCCTCCGAGCTCTCGGCATCGGACGCCCAGGTCACGGCTGGCGGCCTGATGATGGCTCCGAACATCTTTGGTTTCAGCAATGGCGGCATTCGCTGGGAAGGTGCCATGCACGCGGCTACCGCACTCGCCCAAGGCGCCGCCATCGATGATCGTACAGCGGCGGCTCATCTCGATCGCACGGCACAGTTCAATCGTCGCGGGGAGGAATGGACCCTGATTCGTGACCAGGCACAACTCGAACTGGCCCAGATCGACGCACAGCTGGCGCAATTCACCGAGCAGGAAACCGCCACTCGCCTGCAATTGCGCCTGGCCGAATCGACCCTGGGCCAAGCCAAGGCCAACTACGACTTCCTCAGCAAGCGCTTTACCAAGGCACAGCTGTACCAATGGCTGAACGGCCAATTTGCCGCGCTCTATCGTCAGGCCTACGACGCCACACTGTCGCTGTGCCTGGCGGCCGAAGCCTGTTGGCAGTATGAGATCGCCGACTTCGACACACGCTTCATTCAACCTGGCGCCTGGCATGCGACCTATCGCGGGCTTGGCGCTGGCGAGCGGCTGAAGATGAACCTGTTGAAGATGCACGCCGAGTACCTGCAACGTCACGAGCGGGAGCTGGAGATCCGCAAGACAATATCGTTGCGACAACTCAAGGGCAAAACCGCTGACAGCTCTCTCAACAAGGAGTGGGCGCAGTTGCACGCCGACTTGAAGCAGGGCGGATGCGAGTTCGAGCTGACCCATCAATTGTTCGAAGACGACTACAAGGGCCAGCGACATTACCTGCGGCGCATCAAAACCATCAGCGTGACCTTGCCCACCGTCGTTGGCCCTTATGAAAACATTCGAGCCACGCTGACCCAGACCGCCAGCACGGTGTTCCTGTCGCCGGGCGATCAAGGCCAGGTCATGGAAAGCTGGCGCGCCAACCAGCAGATCGCCCTTTCGACGGGTGTCGACGACAACGGTCTGTTCACCCTGAGCTTCGACGATGATCGCTACCTGCCGTTCGAATACACCGGTGCGATTTCCAAGTGGCAGCTGACCTTCCCGAACCCCGAGGCCCAAAAAGACCTGCTGGAGTCGCTGACCGACGTCATCGTGCACGTGAGCTATATCGCCAGGGTCGGTGGAGGTGTGCAATGAATGAACACGCCCCGCTGCCTGTCACCGCACCGTCCCTGCCCAAGGGGGGCGGCGCCATTCAAAGCATTGGCAAAGGATCGAGCCCCGTCGGCGCCCACGGTACGGCCTCCTATGAGATTGCCCTGCCCATTTCGCCTGGGCGTGGCTTTGCGCCGCCCTTGACCCTGAGCTATCTCAGCTCGCTCGGCAACGGTGTGTTCGGCATCGGCTGGGGATTGTCGTTACCCAGCGTGACGCGACGCACCAGCAAGGGTGTACCGGCGTATACCGAAGATGACGAGTTCGTCGGCCCCACCGGAGTGACATGGCTACCCGAGCGTGATCCACAAGACATCATCGCTGCCACCTACATCGACCGCTACAACGGTCTGGACCTGGGCACGCGCTATACCGTCACCCAATACTTTCCCAGGATCGAAAGCCACTTCGACCGAATTGAGCATTGGTCCTCGCAAGACGATAAAGCCGGTTTCTGGCTGGTACACAGTGCCGACGGCAGCCTCCACCTGTTTGGCAAACACCCGACAGCACGGCGCACCGATCCCCAGGACACGAGCCGTGTCGGCGAATGGCTGCTGGAAGAGAGCCTGAACGCCCACGGAGAGCACATCCTCTACCAGTACAAGACAGACACCACGGCCCAACGCTATCTGAGCCAAGTCAGCTATGGCAATTTCAAGGCCGATGCACACCTTTACGCGTGGACAGCGGATCGGCTCGCGAACGTGCAATGGCACTTCGAACTGGTGTTCGACTACGGCGAACGGACCACCGCCTACACAGAAGAACCGGCGTATGAGGGGCAACAGTGGCAAGCCCGGGACGATGCATTTTCCAGTTTCGCCTACGGTTTTGAGTTGCCCACCGAACGGCTGTGTCGCCAGGTCCTGATGTTTCACCGTTTCCCTGAGGAATTGGGCGCCGCCCCCGTCCTGGTGCGGCGTTTGCTGTTGGATTATCACCAGACATCTCTGGGTTACCCGCTCCTTAGCGCCGCCCATGACCAGGCGTTCGGCGAAGGTGAAGCGGCCGAAAGCCGACCGCCCGTCGAGTTCAGCTACAGCGCCTTCCAGCTTGCGACTGAGCCCCTTGCCTGGCGGCGTTTCCAGGACATGCCGGGGCTCAACGACGGCCATGCCTATCAACTGGTGGACCTGTACGGCGAAGGCCTGCCGGGGGTGCTCCATCGAACCGACAACGGTTGGCATTACCGCGAGCCCGTGCGGGCCAGTACCCAAGGTAACGACGTGGCCTACGGACCGTGGCGAATGCTGCCCCACATCCCGGCGACCGACACGGCCACACCGGTGCACCAGGCCCTGAGTGACTTCACGGGTGACGGTCGTTTGGACTGGCTCGTCGCCCAGCCGCAAGTGAGCGGCTTTTTCACCCTCGATGCCGAACGAAGCTGGTCGGGCTTCGCCACGTTCAATGCCCTTGCACCAGAGTTTTTCAGCCGCCATGGGCAATTGGCCGACCTGATGGGCGCCGGGCTCGGCGATCTGGCGGTGATCGGCCCGCGCAGCGTTCGCCTGTACGCCAACCAGCGGGAGCACGGCTTTTCCCCCCCTGTGGAAGTCCCTCGCGAGGAAAACGAAGACGCCCTGCCCTTATTCAGCGCCTCAGCCGGTGAACTGGTGGCTTTCAGCGATGTACTGGGCAGCGGCCAGCAGCATCTGGTGCGCATTCGTCACAACGAAGTGAAGTGCTGGCCCAACCTCGGCCGTGGGCGTTTCGGCAACGCCAGGGTGTTGGACTTTCCCGGGCTGGCCTACGACAACTTCGACGCCGCGCGTATCCGCCTGGCGGACCTGGATGGCTCCGGCGCTGTGGACCTGATCTATCTGCAAGCGGACCGGGCCCTGATTTTCATGAACCGCTGCGGCCATGGCTTCAGCCCCGCGGTTGCCCTGCCCTGGCCAGAAGGCCTGCGCTACGACCCTCTGTGCCAAGTCAGCATCGCCGACCTGCAAGGGCTCGGTTGTTCCAGCCTGATCCTGAGCGCGCCGCACATGACGCCCCGGCATCGGCGCTACGACTTCGTCAGCGCCAAACCGTACCTGCTCACCGGCATCCACAACAACATGGGCGCCGACCAGCGCATCCGCTACCGCAGCTCGGCCCAGGAGTGGCTGGATGAAAAACTGCAGCGGATGACGGACGGCAAGCCCCTCACCTGTCGCTTGCCCTTGGCCCTGCACCTGGTTTGCGCTCAGACCCAAATGGATGAAATAACCGGCAATCGACTGACCCAGTCATTCTCCTATCGCCAGGGTTACTACGACGGCATCGAACGTGAGTTTCGGGGCTTTGGCCTGCTGCTGCAAACCGACACTGAAACGAGCCCCGACGACACCGACGTCCAATCCTTCACCGCCACCTGCCTGAAAAAGACCTGGTTTCACACCGGACGAAGGGTGAACCTGCCACGCAATGGCTACAGCCGGGCAGACAAGCAAGCCGTGCCGCTGGGTAAAACCTTGCTGTGCCACTGTCCGCCAGAGTCGTTGCAGGATCGCATCATTGCCTCGCCAGACGCGGCGACCGAACTGGAAATGTCCCGCGCCCTGTGTGGCCGGGTACTGCGCAGCGAGGTCTTCGGCATCGACAGACAGTTGAAAACCACCCGTCTGTATTCGGTGGAGGAAAACCGTTATGGGCTGCGCCTGCTGCAAACGCCCGACAGCGTTCGCCAGCAGGCCCGCCTGTTGCCCCTGCTGCTGGAGTCCATCCGCTACCAGTACGAAGGCATTACCGATGACCCGCAATGCCGGCACACCCTGAACCTGCAACACGACCGGTACGGCGCGCTGACCCACAGCGTGGACATCCACTACGCCCGACGAAAAACCGCCAGCGATACACCACCGTTCAGCGACGCCGAACAGCAACAGTGGTGGCGCGACGCGCATGACCCGGCGCAGCAGCTCTACTACCTGAACGAAACCCGTGCCGAATTCATCCACCTGCAGGCGCCCCAGCAATGGCGACTCGGCCTGCCTTATCGCCAGCGCACCCAGGCGTTGCAACGACCCAAGCTCCCTGAGGATGAGGGGTTGAGCCCACAGAACCTGTCTTTCGAAACGCTCAGCGAACTCACGAAACAAACAACCTGGAAAACCCAAGGCGTGCTGACCGGCTTGTCCGTGCAGCGCTACAGACACGCGTCGAGCGCAGCGACTCTGCCGGACGGCGTCGCCGATTTCCAGGCCCTGGTCGATCATCTGGAAAGCGCCGAGCTGGATGAAACGGCCTTGGGCGCTTTCCAATTACTGCCACAGGACAGCCGGCCCAAAGGAAAACTATTGGAGCGAATGGGTTATCACCGAATGAGCGATTTTCTTCTCGACACCCCGCAGGAGAAAAAACTCTGGTCAGTCAAAAGTGCTTTCACGACCTACGCGCCATTGGCGGGCTTCTACAAAACCAGGACCGTACAACCGAGCAAAAGCCAAGGCGTGTACGAGATAGGCCATGACCCATACGCTTGTCTTGTCACCACCTTCAAACTGCCCGACGGCTGCACCACCCAAGCGTTCTACGATTACCGCTCGCTCCAGCCCCTGCGCATCATCGACCCCAACGGTAACGTACAAGAAGGCCTGTTCGACGCGTTCGGCCAAGTATTGGCCAGCTCTTTTCATGGGCACGAGCACCACACGCCCGTGGGTTTCAAGCCGCTCGCACAGTTCAAACGGCCATCGTTCAGCAGCCCGGCAGACGCTATCAACCAAAGCAGGGATGCTCTGCAAGATGCCGCCATGACCCTCTATTACGCGCCCTTCAGTTGGATGGGACGTGTTTCGACGGTTGCCCGGTCGGACAGCGACTGGCTGGCGCGTTGCGTGGACAACGGCGACCTGCTGCCCAGCGGCCATATCCGCGCATCGGCCCGAGCCCGCCTGGCGGAGCTTCAGACACCCTGCGACGACGACCTCAAGCTGAAACACGAAATCGAAGCCGCGGCCCGTGAACCGATACACATCGCCACGCTGGTCGCCGACCGCTTCCCGGATGACGACCGAAGACAAATCCGCATCGCCGTCAGTGGCTTCGATGGCTTCGGGCGAACCCTGCAAAGCAAGCAACTCGTCGAACCGGGCCGGGCTTATGTCGTCGACGCCAAGGGCGACCTGACGCTGACGGACCAAAAGATCGCAGCCAGGCGCTGGCGTGTCAGCGAACGGGTGGAATACAACAGCAAGGGCCTGGCGGTGCGTATCTACCGCCCTTACTTCGCCGACCGGCACAGCCACATCAACGATGCGTCCTTGCGCCAGTCCGGGCATTTTGACCAACACTTCTACGACCCACTCGGACGCCCCAGCCACGTGTTACTCGCCAGGCAAAATGGCCTCGCCTACATGCGTCGGCATACACGTCACCCCTGGTACACCGTGGACGAGGACGAGAATGACACGCTGCAGGAAGTCCTGTCCGAACACGCCACCACGGCCGGAGGTGGCGCATGAACCCACGCCTTCATCACAAGACGCCTACGGTCAATGCCCTCGACGGCCGTGGCCTGCCCGTGCGGCAAATCGCTTACTGCCGGCGCGACGCCCAGGCCCCCTCCCAGGCGCGCATTGCCCAGCAAGACTATGACGCGGCGGGACGAGCGGTGGCGCAGCGTGATCCTCGACTGTTTGCTATGGCGACCGGCGGGGCGAACCTGCGGACGGTCTTCAGTTTGTCCGGCAAGACGCTGTTGCTCGACAGTATCGATGCCGGGTGGCGCCTGTACCTGTCTGGCGATGCAGGGCAGCTATCGCACTGCTGGGATCAGCGAGGCACCTATTGGCGAACCACCTACGACACGCAACTGCGCATGACGGCCGTCCATGAGCAAGCGGCCGGCGACGTGCCGCGCAGGGTCGAATGCCGGCATTACGGCGACAGTTCGCCGGAGTCCGCAGTGCATAACCGCTGCGGTGCGCTGATCCGTCACGATGACAGCGCCGGCACCCTGCTGATCCATGACTATGGGCTTTGCGCCAAACCTCTCAGCCAGACCCGGCACCTGCTGGCCACCGCCGAACGCCTGGACTGGCCAGTACAGGAGATAGACCGCGATCGCTTGCTGGAACAGGGGAACGGCTACACCACGAGCTGGCGCTACGACGCCCTCGCCGAGCTCATCCAGCAGACCGATGCAGCCCAACACCTGCAGCGCTACTCGTTCGATATCGCCGGTCAGCTCAAGGCCGTGGGCCTGCAGATAAGCAACACGGCAACCGAAAAAGTCATCATGAGCGATCTGGTCTATAACGCGTCCGGCCAGCTCGAGTCCCAGACCGCCGGCAACGGGGTCGTCAGTCGCGCCGTGTTCGATCCGGCCAACGGTCGATTGATCGCCCTGCGTACGTCGCGGGCGGCCAGCACCTTGCAGGATTTGCGCTACACCTACGACCCGGTGGGCAACGTGACGCACCTCGAGGACAAGGCCCAACCGGTGCAGTTCGGCAGTAACCAGCGGGTCGAAGCCGCCAGCACATTCACCTACGACAGCCTTTATCAATTGATCAGCGCGACGGGCCGCGAGGCCGCCGGATTGACCAGCCCCCCGGACCTTCCAGCCCTCGGCAAAACCCCCATCGACCCGAATCAGCTGTTCAACTTCACCGAACACTACGAGTACGACGCCGGCGGCAACCTGATCGAGTTGCGCCATCGTCGCGACGGCAATCACTACACCCGGACTCTGAACGTGGCCGCCGCGAGCAATCGCCTGCGCGCCTGGAACAAAGGCCAATCGACGCCCGACGTGGCAGTGGACTTCGATGCCAATGGCAACCAGCAGGCGCTTGCCCCGGGCCAGGCGCTAACGTGGAACCTGCGCAACCAGCTCGACGGCGTGGTGTTGGTGCGGCGTGAAAACGCTGCCGATGACATCGAGCGCTATCGCTACGACAGCGGCGGCCAACGGGTACGCAAGCTCCAGACAACCCTGGGCGCAACACGGGTTCACACCCGGGAGGTCCGTTATCTGCCGGGCCTCGAAATTCGCACGCGCGACAATGAACGCCTGGAAGTCATCACCCTGCAAGCCGGTCGCTACAACGTGCGCTACCTGCACTGGACCGAAGGCCGACCGTCCGGTATCGCCGTCAACCCGATTCGCTATGGCCTTGGCGATCACCTGGGCTCCAGCTCACTGGAACTCGATGACCAAGGCGGCCTGCTCAGCCAGGAAAGCTACCTGCCCTACGGCGCAACCGCCTGGCAGGCCTCCCGCTCGGCCGTGGAAGCCGACTACCGGACCCTTCGCTACTCCGGCAAGGAACGCGATGCCAGTGGCCTGTATTACTACGGGCAGCGGTACTACGCGCCGTGGTTGCAACGCTGGATCAGTCCCGACCCGGCAGGGGCGGTCGATGGCTTGAACCTTTATGGCATGGTGGGAAACAACCCCCTCAGGTTTGTCGACCGCCAAGGGTGGATGAAGGAGGATTTCATCCAATGGATGAAAGAGGATGGCCACGCCCGTTCCTTGAAAATGATGCAGCCGCCACCGACGAAACAAGCTAAAAAACGTGCTGGCACTCATCAGGAAGGCCCTCCAGACCCCGACGCCAGCCCCAGTTTCAGCAAAACCAAACGCAAGGAGCTGGTCGTTCACTCCCATGGCTTAGTCGAGGGTTTGGGCGTGGGCCTCAACGAATTCTACAACCTCACCGGGCCTAAATCCGGCCCGGAGGGATACCGCGGCGTAGACAAGGCGTATGACGGCACCGCCCAAAGCGAAAGTTTCTACCTGAACTTCGGAAGCTACAGAATCGGCAATACCCACGATTACCTGGCCGACTTGGCCGAACGATACAGCACGACGAAAAACGATCCGATCCATAAAATCGAACTGGATCTTGACGCGTTAAAGAGCGAGCCGACGCTGAGCAGGACCGTCGAGGACATCCATGAACTGCAGCAATACACCCAGAACCTCATTGCCAGGCACATTGAACAATCCAATAACATCATCCCCATACGCACCGGGGGGCCAGGGGCTCATGGAGAAGTCCGCCTGATCAACTCGGTCGTTGCGCTCTACCCGGGTCAAGCTGAAATGAAGCTGTCGAACACGCAACTGTTCACCCACAAAATAACCGGCGTGGACGAACCGAAACCTTTCATTGCCTGTTTCAATTGCAGCGGCATTATCCCGGAAAGCGTCAGTATCCAGACGGGGCGCCACGCTATGGACTATGGGGAATACAACAAGCATGTCTTGGCTATCAATCGTGCTCCGCGCCCTGGTCCCAGACCCTGACTGCACCTGGCCAGCTCAAACCTGCTCGGTTTCAGTCTGGCCTGGGAGGGTTCGAGCGGCGGCGCCACTCAGACATTGATCGCATTGGTAAACACCAACCGGTTCCCAAACGGATCGACCACCGTCATGTCCTGGCTTCCCCAAGGCATGGCCTGGATCTGGGGGTGAGCGTAGCGATACGCCTTGTCCTGCAATTGCTGTTGGAACGCCTCCAGCTCATCGGTCTCGATCCGCAGGGCCGAGCCCGGCGTGCAATCGCCATGGTGCTCGCTCAGGTGCAACACGCAGTCGCCACGGGAGACCTGCAAGTACAACGGGAAGTTATCACCGAAGCGATGTTGCCAGTCGACGGTAAAGCCCAGGAAGTCGACATAGAACGCCAGCGCCTTGGTTTCATCGAAGATCCGCAGGATCGGGGTGGTTTTACCGAAGCTCATGGGTTGCTCCCTGGCTGAAAAAACCCAGTTTAGTGGGTCGACCCCAATGCTTCGGCCTTGGGCCCGGCTTCTTTAGTGTCGCAGTGCCATTATTGTGACGCCAATTTACACAATATCAGCCGCTTACACGCCATTGGCTGGACCAAACCCCTGGCGCAGGTCGCCCTCCCGCGCCAGGAACCGCCCTTTCCGGCGCCCGTAAGCCTGCCCTTCGCAGTAGCTCAAGACACCATTGACCCACACGCCATCAATCCCTTCGGCAGCTCGTTGCGGCTCGTTGAAATCGGCCACGTCGCGAATGGTGTGCGGATTGAACAGCACCAGGTCCGCCCAATGGCCTTCACGGATTTCCCCTCGTTGCTTGAGGCCGAAACGCGCCGCTGAAAGGCCGGTCATCTTGTGCACGGCGGTGTGCAGCGCAAACAGCCCGACATCACGACTGAAATGGCCTAGAACCCGTGGGAATGCGCCCCACAAGCGCGGATGGGGAAACGGGTCTTCGGGCAATCCGTCGGAGCCGACCATGGACAGCGGATGGGCGAGGATTCGACGGACGTCGCTCTCATCCATGCCGTAGTACACCGCGCCAGCCGGTTGCAGGCGCCGCGCCGCTTCCAAGAGCGACACCTCCCATTCGCCGGCGATGTCGGTCAGGTCGCGCCCGCCCATTGACGGGTGTGGTGTCGACCAGGTGATGGTGATGCGATGGGCATCGGTCACTTGCTTGAGATCCAGGGTCGAGGAGCTGGCCGCGTAGGGATAGCAGTCGCAACCGACCGGATGGGTTTTCGCCGCGTTCTCCAAGGCCGCGAGGACCTGCGGGCTTCGTCCCCAGTTACCGGCCCCGGCGCATTTGAGGTGGGAAATGATCACCGGGCTCTGTGCATGACGGCCGATCTGGAACGCCTCGTCCATGGCCTCGAGCACCGGCTCGAATTCGCTGCGCAGGTGGGTGGTGTAGACCGCGCCGAATGCACTCAACTCTTCGGTCAGTTGCATGACTTCGTCGGTGGACGCCGAAAATGCGTTGGCATAGGCCAGTCCGGTGGACAAGCCCAGTGCACCGGCCTCCAGGCTTTCACGCAATTGCCGACGCATGGCAGCGATTTCTTCCGCCGAGGCAGTGCGCAACAAATCATCCATGTGATTGCTGCGCAACGCTGTGTGCCCGACCAACGCGGCCACGTTGACCGCCGGCTTCGCCGCCTCTACCGCCCCACGATAATCCCCGAAGCGTGGGTAGGCGAATGCCTGGGCCGTGCCGAGCAGGTTCATCGGGTCCGGCGGATCGCCCCGCAGGCTCACCGGCGAAGCGCTGATGCCGCAGTTGCCGACGATTACCGTGGTCACGCCCTGACTGAGCTTGGGCAGCATCTGCGGTTGGCGAATCACCACCGTGTCGTCGTGGGTGTGCACATCGATGAAACCCGGCGCCAGCACACGACCGGCGGCGTCGATTTCTTCAAGCGCCTGGGCATCGCCCAGCTCGCCGATGCGCTCGATGCGCCCGGCGCGAATCCCTACGTCGGCATTGTAGCCGGGGGTATCGCGGCCATCGATGACCAACGCGTTGCGAATAAGCGTGTCGTACAGCATGTCAGTCTCCCAGCGGCAAGTCATCGTCGCCGCCGCGGTAATCGTCCAGGGCGAGTTTGACTCGCCGCAGGCGCTCTTGATTGTCTTCGGGATGGGCCAGCGCCAGCTCGGTGGCCAGCACATCGATGGCCAACAGCATGCCGTAGCGCGCCGCCGTGGGTTTGTAGATGAACGAGGTTTCGGCGCCTTGCAGGGGCAGCACGCAGTCGGCCAGTTGGGCCAGCGGCGAGTCGGCGCGGGTAACAGCCAGGATCGCCGCGCCGTAGCTGCGGGCCAATTCAACGGCACTCAACAGCTCCGGCGTGATACCGGTCAGTGAACAGGCGATGACCAGATGCTGGTCGCTCAGCGAAGTGGCGGTGATGCGCATCATCACCGGGTCGCGACAGGCGGCGATCGGGTAGCCGAAACGCACCAGCCGCACCTGCAACTCCTCGCCGCACAGCGCCGACCAGCCACCGAGGCCGAACGCATGGATCATTCGCGCCTTGCCGATCATCCGCACGGCATCGCCGAACCGCGACTCTTCGAATGCCGACAGATGCTGGCGCAGAGTCGCTTCGATATCGCCGACGATCTGTCCATAAAACGCTGATTGCTCCGGCGCACCGGCCGGGTCGAGGAAACGGCTGCCGACACCGCTGGCCTGGGCCAGTTGCAGGCGCAGGTCGCGAAGATCGCGGCAACCGACGGTACGGGCGAAGCGCGACAGGGTAGCGCTGCTGACTTCCGCCCGTTGGGCCAGTTCATCGAGGCTGGCGGAGGCGGCGAAGCCGACGTCTTCGAGCATCAGCCGGGCGATTCTTCCTTCGCCGGCACTGAAGGAATCCTGGCGGGAACGGATCTGGTAGAGGATGTCCATGGCGGCTCCTGTTGGGGTGCGTTGCGCTCAAAGCAAGCGCGAAAGCCCGAGGGTCAAGGCGAACGCGACCACGGAAATCAGCGTTTCGAGCACAGTCCAGGTCTTGAAGGTTTGCGTGACGGTCATATTGAAGTATTCCTTGATCAGCCAGAAGCCGCCGTCGTTGACGTGGGAAAAGATAACCGACCCGGCCCCGGTGGCCAGCACCAGCAGTTCGGGGTGGGGATAACCCAGGCCAATCGCCACGGGCGCGACGATGCCCGAGGCCGTGGTCATCGCCACCGTGGCCGATCCGGTGGCAACGCGCATCAGTGCGGCGAACAGCCAACCCATGACCAGCGGTGACAACTGGAACTCCTGGGCCAGGCCGACAATCTGTTGCGTGACCCCGGCGTCCACCAGGATTCGGTTCAAACCACCGCCGGCCCCCACCAGCAAGGTGATGCTGGCGGTCGGTGCCAGGCATTCGTTGGTGAACTTGAGGATCGATTCACGGTTGAAGCCCTGGGCCAGGCCGAGGGTCCAGAAGCTGAGAATGGTCGCCAGCAGCAAAGCGATCACCGAGTTGCCGATGAACAGCAGGAACTGATTGAAACCGCTGCCCGGCGTGGAGATCAGGTTGGCCCAGCCGCCGATCAACATCAGGATCACCGGCAGCAGAATGGTCCCCAGGGTCACGCCGAAACCCGGCAGCCTGGTGCGCGGCTCGCGGTCGAGGAATTGTCGCTCCAGCGGGTTCTCGGCCGGTAGCTGGATGCGCGGCACGATGAATTTGGCGTACAGCGGGCCGGCAATGATCGCGGTGGGAATGCCGATCAGGATCGCGTACAGCAAAGTCTGGCCCACCGAGGCCTGGAACGCCTGCACCGCCAGCATCGCGGCGGGGTGCGGCGGCACCAGGGCATGGACCACCGAAAGCCCGGCGACCATCGGCAGCCCCACCATCAGGATCGACACACCCACACGCCGGGCGATGGTGAAGGCGATGGGCACCAGCAGCACAAAGCCGACTTCGAAGAACAACGGCAAGCCCACCAGGAAGGCAATGCACACCATCGCCCAGTGGGCGTTGCGCTCGCCGAAGCGTTCGATCAGCGTCTGCGCCATCCGCTCCGCCCCGCCGGACTCGGCCATCATCTTGCCGAGCATCGTGCCCAAGGCCACCACCAGCGCAATGTGCCCCAGCGTCTTGCCGACACCCGCCTCGTACGCCCCCACCACACCCGACGGCGGCATCCCGGCCAGCAATGCCAGGCCAATGGAGACCAGGGTAATCACGATGAATGGATTGAGCCGGTAGCGGGCGATCAGGACGATCAGCGCAATGATGGCGATGGCCGCGTAGACCAGTAGCCAATAACCGAAAGCAGGTGCCATGCGTTACTCCTCGAATGGGGTCACGTCGATGTGTTCTGAAACTCATAAATCATTTCGACAAATAATCTTCAAACCCACTGAAAGTAATTTTCGCCCCCAGGCAAGAAATGTCGCTAATGGACATCGCGATGCGGCCGCTATGAAAATCCAGCGCCGGACTTTCATTGCCTTGTAGCGAGGGAGCTTGCTCCCGCTGGGCTGCGAAGCGGCCCCAGATTCATCAACACAATCGACCAACGGCTGGCCGCCCCGCACTCAATTCCGTACTATCCGCACCTGTTTTTTGCACCACTCCCCGGCAGCCGACGCTCCACCGGCGCCCAGTCAGGTAAATCATGAAATCAGCCCGTCTTCGCGCCGACATCCTCGCCGGCCTCACCACCTCTTTCGCCTTGCTCCCCGAGTGCATCGCCTTCGCCCTGGTGGCTCACCTCAATCCGCTGATGGGGCTGTACGGCGCGTTCATCCTCTGCACGCTGACCGCGTTGTTCGGCGGTCGACCCGGGATGGTGTCAGGCGCGGCGGGGTCCATGGCGGTGGTGATCGTCGCGCTGGTGGTCCAGCACGGCGTGCAGTACCTGTTGGCGACCGTGCTACTGGGCGGGCTGATCATGATGGCGTTCGGGCTGTTGCGCCTGGGCAAGCTGGTGCGCATGGTGCCGCACCCGGTGATGCTCGGCTTCGTCAACGGCCTGGCGATCGTCATTGCCCTGGCCCAACTGGAACACTTCAAGAATGGCGAGGCCTGGCTGAGCGGCCCGCCGCTGTACCTGATGGCCGGCCTGGTGGCGCTGACCATGGCCATCGTCTACCTGCTGCCGCGCCTGACCCGCAGCGTGCCGCCGGCGCTGGTGGCCATCCTCGGTGTTGGCCTGGCGGTGGACCTGCTCGGCCTGCCGACCCGAACGCTGGGCGACATGGCCCACATCGCTGGCGGCTTGCCGACCTTTGCCCTGCCGGACATTCCCTGGAACCTGCAGACCCTGCAAATCGTCGCGCCCTATGCGGTGATCATGGCGATGGTCGGCTTGCTGGAAACCCTGCTGACCTTGAACCTGACCGATGAAATCACCGAGAGTCGCGGTTATCCGGACCGTGAATGCGTGGCGTTGGGAGCCGCCAATATGGCCTCCGGGTTGCTGGGCGGCATGGGCGGTTGCGCCATGATCGGCCAGACGATGATCAACCTCAGCTCGGGCGGACGCGGACGGTTATCCGGTGTAGTGGCCGGGGTAATGGTGTTGCTGTTCGTGTTGTTCCTGTCGCCACTGATCGAGCGCATTCCGCTGGCGGCACTGGTGGGCGTGATGTTCGTGGTGTCCCAGCAGACATTCGCCTGGGCCTCGTTGCGGGTGGTCAACAAAGTGCCGGGCAACGATGTGCTGGTCATCATCGCGGTGACAGTGATCACGGTGTTCACCGACCTGGCCGTGGCCGTGCTCTGCGGGATTATCATCGCGGCGCTCAACTTCGCCTGGCAACAAGCCC
This sequence comes from Pseudomonas sp. R151218B TE3479, assembly GCF_053629195.1. Lineage (NCBI taxonomy): Bacteria > Pseudomonadati > Pseudomonadota > Gammaproteobacteria > Pseudomonadales > Pseudomonadaceae > Pseudomonas > Pseudomonas sp. R151218B TE3479. The sequence goes on along the minus strand of NZ_JBRJHV010000001.1, from coordinate 1,842,371 downwards.
GGGAGCTGTACGCCGACACCCACGAGGAAGCCGACGGCAGCAAGCTTTATCGCTTGCACGGCACGCTGTTCTTCGCCTCATCGACGCCGTTCCTCAACCAGTTCGACCCGGCCAACGACCCGGCCCTGGTGACCCTCGATTGCCGTCATTTGCGCTTCGTCGATTACTCGGCCGTCGCCGCACTCAAGACCCTGCGCGAGCGCTACAACAAAGCTGGCAAGCACCTGCGGGTGTTTCACCTGTCCGAGCGTTGCAAGCAAATGCTCAAGCGCGCCGGCGTGCAGCACGACTGAAGCAACACCCAACAAAAACCTGTGGGAGCGAGCTTGCTCGCGATAGCGGTGGGTCAGCCAACTTCAGTACTGACTGACCCGGCGCCATCGCGAGCAAGCTCGCTCCCACAAGGGTGCTTATTCTGCTGGCACTACCGATGTCACTCACACCATCTCATCAAGAATCCACTCCACCACCGACGTCCGCTTCGGCGTCCAGCCCAGCAGCTCACGGGCGTTCGTGCCTCGCACACGGCTGTTGGAACCCAGGCCATAGTTGGCCATTTCGTAGCCCCATTCGGCCTCGGCTTCGGCCAGCGGCCAATCTTGCGGCTCGCCCAGCTTCAGGGCTCGGGCCATGGCTGTGGTCATCTCGATGAACGAGGCCTCGCCGCTTTCAACGAAATAGAACGTGCCGGGTACGTTACGGGTCAGGGCCAATGTGTACAGCTCGACCACGTCTTCGATGTGCACGTTGGACCAGATGTTCTGCCCCGGTCCCACATGCCGCACCACCCCGCTTTTACGCGCCTGCTTGAGCAGGCGAGGCAACTGCACGCTGTCACGCTTGACCCCCAGGCTGTGGCCGTAGATCAAGGTGTTGCAGATCACCGCCGAATTCACGCCTTGCTGGGCGGCATCCAGGACAAGATTGTCGATGGCGACGCGGGCCGCTTTATCGACAGTGGGTGGCGGCAGATGGCTTTCCCGGTAGATGTCATCGCTGTGACGACCACCGGATGCATCGCCGACAATGCTCGAACCGCTGGTGTGCAGCAGCACTTTGTTCGAGCCTTCGAGCCCTTCGATCAGGGCTTCGACCGCACCACGATGATCGCTGCTGGCGGCATTGATCACGGCGTCGGCGGCACGGGCCTGTTCGATGAGCAGCGCGCTGTCCTCGAGGGTGCCAATGACCGGCTCGATGCCCAGCGCAGTGAGTTCGCTCGCCTGTTCGGCACTGCGCACCAGACCGCGAACCTGATGCCCGGCGCGTACCAGGCCGGTGGCGATGGAACCGCCGATAAAACCGGCAGCACCGGTGATGAATACGTTCATGGATAACTCCTTGGCAACCTGAGTGATGGGACGAGTATCGAGGGCTGGCCCTTGTCGAAACAGCCCACATTGCCCAAATCACTCTTGCCTTGAAGTCACGAATCAGCCCTTGAAGTCCCGCGCGGCGTAGTCGGCGAGCTTGCCCTGGATGAAGTCCAGGAAGCACTGGATCCGCAGGGCCAACTGCGAGTTGCGGTAGTAAACCGCATTGATCGGCTGGCGGTATCCGCTGTTGGCATCGGCCAGCAGCACCTTCAGCCGCCCGGCCTGGATGTCTTCGCGGGTCATGAAGTCTGACAGGCAGGCGATGCCCTGCCCTTGCAGCGCCAGGTGACGCACGGTCTCGCCGCTGGACGCGCTGATGGCAGCCTGGATCGGCCAGCGATCACCGTGCGAGTGGCGCAGCGGCCATTGATTGAGGCCCTCGTTCTGGGCAAACCCCAGCAACGCATGCTCCGCCAGCTCGGCGACGCTTGTGGGTGTGCCGTGCCGCTTCAAATAGGCCGGGCTGGCGAGGATGTGCAACGGGCTGCAGCCCAGGGCGCGAGCATGGAGCGTCGAGTCGGTGAGGGTGCCGATGCGGATGGCGATGTCAGTGCTTTGCTCCAGCAGGTCGATGATCAGGTCGTTGCTGTTGAGTTCGAGCTGGATGTCCGGGTAAAGCCTGCGGAACTCTTCAATGTGCGGGACGATGGCGTGCAGCATGAACGGCGAGGCCGCGTTGATCCGCAAGCGTCCCGCGGGATTTTTCTGGCGGGACGACAGGCGCTCTTCCAGTTCATCCATCTGGTCGAGGATGCCTTTGGCCTGTTCGAAGAAATACTTGCCCTCCTCGGTCAGGTCCATGCGCCGCGTGGTGCGGTTGATCAGCGTGGTGTCGAGCTTTGCCTCCAGCCGCGACAGCGTGCGGCTGACCGCCGATGGCGTCTGCCCGACCTGTTCGGCGGCGGCGGAGATCGATCCGCACTCGATCACGCAGACGAAAATCTGCAACTCGTCGGATCTGGCTTTCACAGGCGTCCTCTCATGACATGCAACTCAATGTGACAGGGCTTGCCACAGATGCATGATTGCCTTCAGGTAGGTCCCGATAGTAGCCGGATTACCGCGAAAGGCCGAACACCTCGACCAAATGCCGCTCATACCGCGCCACATCCTCTTCGATGTTCGGGCGCTTCATCACGTCCACGCACAGGAAGGTTGGCAGGCCGGTCATGCCGAGGAACTGATTGGCCTTGTGGAATGGGAAGTACACCGCGTCTACGCCCTTGGCTTCGAAGAAGTCGGTCGGATCGTCGAAGGCTTGCTGCGGGGCGTTCCAGGTCAGGGACAACATGTACTGCTTGCCTTGGATCAGGCCGCCACTGCCATATTTCTGCGAGGCATCGGAACGGGTCCGACCGTCGCTGGCATAAAGGCTGCCGTGGCCTTCGGTGAAGACTTCATCGATGTATTTCTTCACGGTCCACGGGGCGCCCATCCACCAGCCTGGCATCTGGTAAATGATCACGTCGGCCCAGAGGAACTTGGCGACTTCCTCCTGGACGTCGTAGCCGCCGTCGATGAAGGTGGTTTTCACATCGAAACCGCCACGGTCCAACACACTGAGTGCCGTGTCGTGAAGGGTCGCGTTGTAGCGACCGTCGGAGTGGGCGAATTGTTTGCCGCCGTTGAGCAACAGGACTTTTTTCATGGGGAGCCTCATCGGGTTCCACGGCATGGGCCGTTGGAGGGCCGCTGCATGGAAAGGTTGAAAATGATGACGGCAGAGTATCGATGAGCCTCGCGCGGAATAAGGCCCGGCACGACAAAAGTGATTTGATCAAAACGCACGAATCGACCATTGATTGTTGCAATAAAATTCAGCCGACTGTCATTTCAGGAGGCACCCCATGAGCGAACTGCACGGTTTTATCCTTCACGCCAAGACCCGCCCGGAAAAAGCCGAAGCCTTCGAAGCGCTGTTTCGCGCCTACGTCGAACCAAGCCGTGCCGAGCCCGGTTGCATCGAATATCACATGCTGCGGGACCAGCAGGATCCAACGCTGTTCATCTTCTATGAAATCTGGGCCTCCCAGGCGCACCTGGAGGTGCACTCGAACCTGCCGCACATGCGGCAATTCTTCGAGCGACGCATGGAGTATCTGGAGCGCGACTTCGACATCCGCCGCGTCGACATGCTCAGCCCGTCCTCGGCTAGCCGCTGATCAGCAGATGGCCGCCGAGCACGCCGAGGCCGATGAAAAATGTCCGTTTGAACAACACGGCGCTGATCCGCTGGCGTAACCACTGCCCCAGCCACATCCCCAGCAGCGCCGGTGCCAGCGCCAGTAACGAAGCGCTCAACTCGCCCCCGCCCAGTTCGCCGCGCCACAACAGGCCGGCGGCCAGGGCCAGCGTAGAAACGGTGAATGACAAGCCCAAGGCTTGCACCAGTTCATCCTTGCTCAAGCCCAGCGCTTGCAGATAGGGCACCGCCGGAATGACGAACACACCGGTGGCGGACGTGATGAGGCCGGTCAGCAGCCCACAAAGCGGAGCGATCCACGATTCGGCATCGGGACCGACCCGCAGCGTTGGCAGCAACAGCCCGCTCAACGCATACAGCAACAACGCCCCGCCCAAGGCCCGCACGACCCAAGCCCCACCCGTCATACCGAGCCACAACGTACCGAGCCCGGTGCCCATGAAAATCGCCAGCAGCAGCGGCCACAGGCGCCGGATCAGGGCTTGCAGATGACCGCCGAACGCCAATTGCCAGAGATTGGTCAGGGTTGCCGGGATAATCAGCAACGCCGCAGCCTGCGCCGGTGCCATAGCCAGTCCGAGCAAGCCCATGGAGATGGTCGGCAGCCCCAGGCCGATCACACCCTTGATGGTGCCGGCCAGCAGAAAGGTGACGATGACCAGCAGGGAAAGGGCCAGGCCGAGATTTTGATAGAAAGCGATGAGTGTGTTCATGGGGGTATCGTGCGCCCCGGGACTTGGCTTGAAAATCTGCCATATACTGAGGGTGCCTCTCTTGTAGCAATAGGCTGTTCATTCGCTGATGCTGCCGACCCCATCGCGAGCAAGCTCGCTCCCCCAGGGGATTGCATTTCAAACTGTGGGAGCGAGCTTGCTCGCGATGGCGATCTAGCAAACACCAGACAAACCCGGCACAGGGATCACCTGCCCATGCACTTCGACCTCACCGACCTGCGCCTCTACCTGCACATCCTCGACACCGGCAACATCACCGCCGGTGCGGCCCGCAGCCATTTATCCCTGGCCGCGGCCAGTGCGCGGGTCCGGGCCATGGAAGCTTCCCTGGGCATCGAGCTGCTTGAGCGCGGACGGCGTGGCGTAACCCCGACGCCGGCTGGCAGGGCCCTGGCCGAGCACGCCCGAGTCCTGTTGCAACAGGCCGAACGCCTGCAACAGGACCTGGCGGAATACGCCAAGGGCGTCAAAGGCCGGGTGCGGCTGTTGTGCAACACCAGCGCCATGACCGAGTACCTGCCCGAACTGCTGGCCGGTTTTCTCAAGGCCCATCCCAACCTCGACATCGACCTGCAGGAATTACCCAGTTCACGGATCACCCATGCGCTGCGCCAGGGCGCGGCGGACCTGGGGATCGTTTCCGACGCGGTGGACACCAACGGCCTTCAGGCCTGGCCGTTTCGCGACGATCCACTGGTCTTGATCCTGCCGACCGGGCACCCACTGGCTGACGGTCGAGCCGTGCGTTTCAGCGAGACCCTCAGCCACGACTATGTCGGCCTGAACGCCTCCAGTGCCCTGGCGATTCACCTGGAAGAACAGGCCCTGCACATCGGCTCGCGCATGCAAATCCGCATTCGCGCCGATGGTTTCGACGGCATGATTCGCATGGTGGCCCATGGTGCAGGCATTGCCATCGTGCCGAAGGCGGCCATCGACCGGCGCCCGCCCGAGCCTTCATATCACAGCGTCACGCTGCAAGAGGCCTGGACCCACCGGGCGCTGCTGCTGTGCGCCCGCAACTTCGACGGATTGCCGGCCTACGCTACGGCCCTGGCTCGACATCTGGCCGATTGAAGCGCGCTTCTGGATAGCCCGATGTCGACCACAGGCATCTACCCGCCCATGCCACGCGTTAGGGTGCCTGTTCTCTTCCGCCCCTTTCGGAGTTCACATGACCGCCCCCATCACCGTCCTGCGCGACACCCATCCGCTGCCCGTACTCGATGCCTGCAAATGGGAAAAACTCGAAGGCGACCCGCACACCGTCAACCTCAACGCCTACACCAGCGAAGACGGCAGCAAGATCATGGGCACCTGGATCTGCACACCCGGCAAATGGTATGTGGAATACGTGAAGTGGGAGTACTGCCATTTCCAGGAAGGCTACTGCATCATCACCCCAGAGGGCCTGGAGCCGATCCATCTGCGCGCCGGTGACATCTTCGTCATCGAGCCAGGCATGAAAGGCACGTGGGAAGTGGTCGAGACCGTGCGCAAGTATTTCGTCTTTGCCTGAAACAAAAAACCGAGAGACCACCCGACATGGTCTCTCGGAAAGCAACTTCTGGAATGCATCCCCTCGCCACAAAAGCTTCAAAGCACCGCAGGTTTATTGCGGCTTGCGATAGCTGTTAACAATCGCCGAAAAATCCTTGCCGCCCTCGCCTCGCTGGCTCATCGCCTGGTACAACTGCTGCGCCACCGCCCCCAGCACCACCGGCTGATGGGCCTGCCGCGCGGCTTCGGTCGCCAGGCCAAGGTCCTTGAGCATCAGGTCGGCGCCAAAGCCACCCGTATAGCCACGGGAGGCCGGTGCCGTTTCGATCACGCCCGGCCACGGGTTGTAGGTGTCCGAACTCCAGCAACGACCCGTCGAGCTGTTGATGATCCCGGCCAGCACTTGGGTGTCGATCCCCAAGGCATCGCCCAGCGCCATGGCCTCGCTGACGCCCACCATGGAAATGCCCAGCAGCAGGTTGTTGCAGATCTTGGCGATCTGCCCGGTGCCGACTTCGCCACAGTGCACGATGTTACGGCCCATTTGCGCCAACACTGGTTGCAAGGTGGCGAACAACTCAGCCGTGGCGCCGACCATGAAAGTCAACGTACCCGCCGCCGCACCGCCGGTGCCGCCCGAGACGGGCGCATCGGCCATCGCCACCCCTTGTTTGGCAGCGGCAGCCGCCACGTCGCGAGCGGTTTGTGGATCGATGGTGCTGCAATCCACCGCCGGCGTGCCAGCGGCGATACCGGCCAGCACTCCGTCCTCGCCCAGCCAGACGCTACGCACATGGGCGGCGGCCGGCAGCATGGTGATCACCAGCCCGGCGCCCTGGGCCGCGTCGCGAGGCGAGGCACTGATCGTGCCGCCCAATGCCGCCAGTTCAGCCAGCACCGTCTGGTTCAGGTCGAACAGGTTCAGCGAATGGCCGGCCTTGAGCAGGTTGCGCGCCATGGGGGCGCCCATGTTGCCCAGGCCGATAAATGCGATGTTCATGTCCGGCTCCTTAACGCAAATGGATGGTGGTGTTCACACCGTCATTGACGCTGTCATCATCGAACCAGCGCGCGGTCACGGTCTTGGTCTGAGTGTAGAACTGCACCACTTGTTTGCCGTACGGGCCGAGGTCGCCGAGTTTCGAACCACGGGAACCGGTAAAGCTGAAGAACGGCACCGGCACCGGGATCGGGATGTTGATGCCCACCTGGCCAATGTCGATTTCGCTCTGGAATTTGCGCGCCGCCGCACCACTTTGGGTAAACAGGCCGGTGCCGTTGCCGAATGGGTTGGCGTTGACCAGGGCAATCGCCTGATCCAGGGTGTCGACTTCCAGCACCACCAGCACTGGGCCGAAGATTTCCTCGGTGTAGATGCGCATCTCGGTGGTCACACCGGAAAACAGGGTCGGGCCGACAAAGTTGCCCTGCTCGAAGCCCGGCACGCTGATGCCACGGCCATCGAGTTCCAGCTTCGCCCCTTCCTTCACGCCGCTCTCGATCAACTCGAGAATCCGCGCCTTGGCCCGCTTGGAAATCACCGGGCCGATGTCGGTGCCCGGCTCACTGCCGGCGTTGACCTTGAGCTTCTGCGCCAGGGCCTTGAGCTCCGGCAACCATTGTTTGGCCGCGCCCACCAGCACCACCACGGAGGTGGCCATGCAGCGCTGGCCGGCCGCGCCAAAACCGGCACCGACCAAGGCGTTGAGGGCCTGCTCACGATTGGCATCGGGCAACACCACCGCATGGTTCTTGGCGCCCATCATCGACTGCACGCGCTTGCCATGGCGACCCGCCAGGTCATACACGTGGGTGCCGACCGCCGTCGAACCGACGAAGGAGACCGCCTTGATGTCCTTGTGGGTGCAGAGCGCATCCACCACGTCCTTGCCGCCGTGCACCACGTTGAGCACACCCGCCGGTACGCCGGCCTCGATGGCCAGCTCCACCAACAGCATGGTCGACAGCGGATCCTGTTCCGACGGCTTGAGCACAAAGGTGTTGCCGCAAGCGATGGCCATCGGGAACATCCACAGCGGAATCATCGCCGGGAAGTTGAACGGCGTAATGCCCGCGCACACCCCGATCGGCTGGCGCAGCGTGTAGGTGTCCACGCCTCCGGCGACGTTCTCGGCGAACTCCCCCATCTGCAGGGTGCCGATGGAACAGGCGTGCTCGACCACTTCCAGGCCGCGGAAAATATCGCCCTCGGCGTCAGCGATGGTCTTGCCCTGTTCGGCGCTGAGCACCGCGGCGATGCGCTTGGAGTGCTCGCGGATCAATGCCTGGAGCTTGAGCATGATGCGCATCCGCGCACCGATGGGCGTCAGCTTCCAGGTCTGGAACGCACGCTGGGCAGCGGCGATGGCGGCATCGACTTCCGACGCCGTGGCGAATGGAACCTTCGCCAGCACCTGTTGGGTCGCCGGGTTGACGATGTCGTGCCATTCGCTGGATTGGGATTCGACCCACTCGCCATCGATCAACAGTCTGACGGTTTGCAGGGTGGTATCGCTGGGCGTAAGGGAAACGTTCATGCTGGCCTCCGGGATTGTTCTTATAGAGAGCGCTGGTTCAGCAAAGACCAAGGTGCATGGGCACGCATGGTGATGAGACGGTTTTTGGAGTATAGATGTGCAAACTTCTAATAAGAATGCACATAAAAGCCGGTCCATCATGCAAAAAAACATCACCTCCCTGGGGTCGCTGAATTGGGACGACCTCAAGTTTTTCCTCGAAGTGGCCCGCACCCGCAAGGCCAGCACGGCCGCCAAGCGCCTGGCTGTCGACTACACCACGGTGTCGCGACGCATCAGCTCGCTGGAAGCCTCGCTGGGCACGCTGCTGTTCGAGAAATCCCGGACCAACGGTTTTGTCCTGACCGCCGAAGGCCAGCGCCTGCTGGGGTACGCCGAATCGATCGAAAGCACCCTGCACATGGCCTGCGAACAGGTCTCAGGCTCTGGCGTGGCGCTGTCCGGCCATGTACGCATGGGCTGCACCGAAGGCTTCGGCAGCTTCTTCATCACCCCGCAACTGAGCCATTTCGTCGACGCCTACCCGGCCATTTCGGTGGACATCCTGCCGCTGCCGCACTTCATCAGCCTTTCCAAGCGCGAAGCCGACATCGTCATCGCCCTCGAACGCCCCGAACATGGTCCGTATGTGTGCTGCAAATTGTGCGACTACCGGCTGCAGCTCTATGCCACCCAGCCCTACCTGGACAATCACCCACCGATCCAGCGCCCGGCTGACCTGAGCAAGCATTCGTTCATCAGCTACGTGGATGACCTGGCGTTCAGTTCCGAATTGCTCTACCTGGCCAACGTCCTGCCCGGCGCCAATGCCCACCTGCGCAGCACCAGCGTGATTGCGCAATTCGTGGCCGCGCAGCAAGGGCGCTCACTGGCGATCCTGCCCTGCTTCCTCGCCGCCCAGGACCCACGGCTCTTACCGGTGCTGCCGGAGGAAATCACCGTCACCCGGCAGTTCTGGATGTACTGCCGGGAAGATTTGAGGAAGCTCAAGCGGATTACGTTGTTGTGGGACTACATCCGCGAAGTGACTGAACAGAACCAGCCACTGCTGATGGGTGATAGCCGGGAGATGGTGTTCGCCGACTAGTCGGCGATGACCACGATGGCGACGCGGCGGTTTTCGGTGCGGCCGCTGGCGGTATCATTGGAGGCGACCGGTTTGCTGCTGCCCAGGCCACGCAGTTGGACGTTTTCTTCGCGCATGCCAACGCTTGTCAGCACCTTGCCCACGCTGGCGGCCCGACGCATCGACAGTTGTTCGTTGTAGGCCTGGGAGCCCGAGGCGTCGGTATGACCATCGATGCGTACCCGCTCGATGCCCGCCCCCAGCAACGCCTTGCCGATGCGCTCGACGATTTCGGTACTGGGCGGGTTGAGATTTTCCACATCGCTGCCGAACAACACCTTGCCCGACAAACCGAAGGCCCAGCCATCGTCGGTCAATTCGAAGCCTTGCTGCTTGAGTACGGCAATTTGCGCCGGGGTCAGACCTTTCGGCGGTGTCGTCTGGCAACCACTCAGGGCCAGGATGGCAAGCAAGAAAAGCGCCGCGAACCAGCGCAGGGAAAGTTGAGGGTATGAAGGCACGAGTCAGCTCCTGGTTTGAAGATCGACGACGGAGTGATCCGACCCCGCCGTATGTTGACCGCCTCGAGCGAGGCGTTTGGCTTGATACATTGCCGCGTCGGCGGCGTGGAGCAGGGTGCCCGGTGTGTCACCATGATCCGGGTAGACGGCAATGCCGATACTGAGGGAGGTCAACACGGAAGCATTGCCGGGCAATTGGATCGGCATCTCCATGCTGGCGATGATTTTTTCAGCGATTCGCTCGGCATCCTCGGCCTTGTGCAGGGGCGCCAGCAGCACGGCGAATTCATCGCCCCCCAGGCGCGCGACCAAGTCATCCTCGCGCAACTGGGCCCGGACCCGGGTCGCCACGGCTGTCAGCACCGCGTCGCCGGCAGCGTGACCGAAGTTGTCATTGATGCCTTTGAACCGGTCGCTGTCCAGGTACAGCACGGCCACTTGCTCGTTGAGCTTGCCGGCATTGCGCAAGGCGCGAATCAGTCGGCCTTCGAAAAACGCCCGGTTCGGCAATCCGGTCAAACTGTCGTGGCTGGCCTGGTGCGCCAGGGTTTCGTTTTCGCTTTGCAGGTGGGTCTGCCAGGATTCCAGTTCATCGAGCAATGCGTTGAAGTCATTGGCCAGGTTATCCAGTTCAGCGATGGCGGCCGGCGGCACGCGTCGGTCCAGGGCTCGTTCGCTGCGTGCCGCGTGGGCCACCTCGGCCAGGCTGCGCAGCGGCCCGGTGATCGCACGCAACTGGCGCCGCGCCAGATAAAGCGCCACCCAGGCACTGACCGCCGTGCACAGGATGATCCCCGTCAGACCGCTGAGCAAAAAGCGCAACAGGCTACCGCCATGCCCCGCCAACACGATACGGCCGATGTTCTGCCCTTGATGAATGATCGGCAGGCTGATGGGCTTTTCCAGGAATGCCTTGGCAATGTGTACTTCCAGTTCCGACAACAGGCCGGTTTGCGGTCGCTGCCAGCGCGCCAACAGACGGCCATGTTCATTCAACACCTGGGCATCGGCGACTTCCTCGGTGGAAGCGATCAAGGCCAGTGCTTCGGTAGCCGCGGCCGAATCATCGAAGACCACGGCGGCTTCCACGGTGTAGTTGATCGATCGGGCGATCAGGTGCAGGTTGTGATCGGCATAGACCCGCAATGCCAGCAGGCCAAGCAAGGTCAGGGAAACACTGGCCATGGTGATGGCCACCAACGCGACGATCAGATGGCCACGACCGATGACCGAGCCCAGGGTGGGACGGACCCTTGGTTTGCGCTGTGTCATGGCGTCGCCGACCTGCGACGGGAAAGCTGCAGCACACTTGGATGGATGCGCACACCACTGCGTGCCACAGAGTCGAGGTTGACTTCGAAAGACACTTGTTCATCGCCGACCCGCAGGCAGAACAGGCTCCCCACGGTGCACTGGTCGCCGCCTTCGCTGATGCTCAGCACTGGCTTGCCGATCAAGGACGCAAACAAACGGGTGTGCTCATCGTTGGTCAGCCTGCCGACGTAGACCGCGTTGCAGTCAGTGGCGATATCGGGGTGATCGGCCAGCAGCCGCTGCACCGTCACTGGCCGCCCCGTGGCCTGGGTGGTGCCCTTGACCAGATCGTCGGTGTACTGGGTCGGCCCGACGATGCACAGTTGCAGTTGGGTAGGCTCCACGGGCCAACGGGCATAGCTGAGAATGCCCAATACCACCTGGGTCACCGCTTCGGCCCGCTGCTCGGCCTGGGTCGTGGTGACTTGCTCCTGGGCCATCGCGACAGGCAACAGCAGACACAAAAGGCCGGCCAGCAGAAACTGCCCCCACCCCTTGCTGCGCACTGCCTCCCGTACAGGCACCTTCATGGAAAGTCTCTTGATCCAGATGATAAGTGCCGGAACGATAGCACAGTGCCAAAAAGCCAGCGAGACCACGTGCTACGTAGACTTCGGCGCGAAACAGGCAAAATTGCCGAGGGGCATGAACCATTAAAAACTGATGATTCAGTCAGCCTGTTCCAACTCCAGCATCAACCCGCTCAAGCGCTTGACCTTGCGCCGCACCGCCTCCTCGAAGATGCCCACTCGCGGTTCGATCAGGCTGAACCATTGCTTGCCCCGGGTAATGGCGGTGTACACCAGCTCCTTGGTCAAGACCGGGTTCAGAGCATCCGGAAGGATCAACGCGGTATGGGTGAATTCCGAACCCTGAGATTTGTGCACCGTCATGGCATACACGGTTTCCACGTCATTGAGTCGGCTGGGCAGGACGAAACGCACACCGCCCTGGCCGTCATTACGGGGGAAAGCGACCCGCAGGACCTGTTTGCCGGCATCGGGCCCGTCACGCTCGGGCAGCTTGAGGGCTATGCCGATATCGCCATTCATCAATCCCAGCCCATAGTCGTTACGGGTCATCAGCACCGGGCGTCCTTCGTACCACTGATGATCGCTATCGATAAGGCGGGCCTTGAGCAATGCTGCGGTGATCCGTTGGTTCAACCCTTCAACGCCCCACGGGCCTTTACGCACCGCGCAAAGCAATTGGAATTCGTCGAAGGCCGCCAGTACCTTCCGAGCCCAATCGGCCCAACAACCGTCTTCCAATGGGCGAGAAATGGCCGGGCGATGCTGCCGTAGCAGGCTCAGGTAATGCCGATACCCCTGGGGCCCTTCTGGCTTGCCGTCGAGCAACAGCTTTTCCAGCTTCGTGTCGTGCTCACTCGCCAACTTCAGGGAGGCCAGATCGGCATATTGCCCTTGCTCCAGCAACTGACGGGCTTTTTCCGGCTGTTGCTGATTGACCCAGCGAGCCAGTTGACCGATCCCACTGCCTTCGCCGAAGCGCCGGGAATGCCTGAGCATGACCACTTGCTGCGCCAGGGGATGGGTGCCGTCGAGGTCTTGCCGCAGGTCGCTGGCCGCCAGGTTTTCACCACTGACCGACTCAAGCCAGGCCCGGGTCCGGGGGCTGTACCAACCGTCCTCGGCGTCTCGACACAAATCCCCCAGCACCGCACCGGCCTCTACAGAAGCCAACTGGTCCTTGTCCCCCAACAACACCAACCGTGCGTGGGCCGGCAGCGCATCCAGCAGATTGGCCATCATCTCCAGGTCGATCATCGACGCTTCATCGACCACCAACACATCCAGTGGCAAGCGATTGCCTGCATGGTGGCGAAAATGCCGGGTGCCGGGGCGGCTGCCCAACAAACGATGGACCGTCGTGACGTCGCACGGAATGCGTTCGCGCACAGCCTCATCCACGTCCAGGGTCCGGACCTGCTGGCTGATGGACTCGGTCAGGCGCGCCGCCGCCTTGCCAGTGGGCGCAGCCAGGCGAATTCGCAGCGGCTTCCCAGCCTCGACGGCCGGAGCCTGCAACAACGCCAGCAGGCGCACAACGGTGGTGGTCTTACCGGTACCCGGGCCGCCGGTCACGATGCTGAAGGCCCCGCGAGTCGCCAGCGCGCAGGCCAGCTTCTGCCAATCGATCGGGGCGTTGGCATTGGCCGGCCCGAACAGCCCGTCCAAACGCTCGCGCAGGTCCCCAGGCGCCGCTTCATGGTCACTCAGCCGTTGGCGCAACGCCTCGTCGATCCGTCGTTCATAGCCCCAGTAACGGCGCAGATAAAGACGCTTGCCAGACAACACCAACGGACGTTGCTGCGCCTCTTCGCTTTCATCCGCAGCCAGGGCCACCAGCCGACTGACCGCCAGGGCCTTGCACCAATGGGCGCCGTCCAGTGTCTGCAATACTTGCGAGGGCAACAGCATCACGCCTGGCTGCAGGTCGCCCTCGGGGGGCAGCGACAGGGCGAAGTCCGGCTCCTTGAGGGTCTCGAACACATCCAGGCAAACATGCCCGTGGCCCAGTTGATGACTGGTCAACGCAGCGGCGAGCAGGACCAAGGGATCACCGTCCGGAGCCAGTTCATGGAGGAACGCCACGAATGCCTTGTCCAGGGCTCGCAACCAGCCGCGCTCGACCCAGCGCGTCAGTAACAACAGCAGGTCCTGGGCACGGCTCAAGGGAGCCAGGTCAACCGGGCTCTCGTCGTCGGACGCCTTGGGCAGCAGATCGGCAAAGGAACGACTCATAGCAGTTCTCCCTGTACCCACGCCGGCTCGGCCTTGGGTTCGGGCGCGCCCTGGAACAGCCGATCCAGTTGTTCGATCAAGGCCCGTGGCGGCTTGGTGAAATACACGCCCTGGCTGGTTGAGCGGGTGCCGCGAAGGAACAGGTAGAGCGCGCCGCCGACATGCCGGTCGTAGTCGTAACCAGGGAGCCGCGCCTTGAGCTGGCGATGCAGGGCCAACAGGTACAGCACGTATTGCAGGTCGTAGCGATGGTCCAGGATCGACTGCTCCATGGCCTGTACGGTGTAGGCCATGTCATCGACACCCAGCCAGTTGGATTTGTAATCGGCCACGTAATACCGACCGTCGTGCTCGAACGTCAAATCGATGAAGCCCTTGAACATGCCGTTGAGCAGCACCGGTTCCGCCGCGACGCGGGACACACCGCCATGGGTGAACCGGCAAACCAGCTGATCAAGCTTTTGCACATCGACCTTGTGGCTGGCGAACCAGAACTCCATCTCGACCTGGAACCGGGTCAGTTGTTCGAGCACCACCGGCGCCTGGTCGTTGCCGACAGGCATGGGCATTTTGATCAAGTGCTGCAGCCAGTCGTTCAATGTAGTGATCCAACCTTTCCAGCCTCGGCGATTGCAGCGTCGGGCAATGGCATCCTCGATATCCGCCGGCGCAGATGAAAAACCTTCTCCGGCGGCCCACTCCAAAAGACCATGAAGGAAAGTGCCGGGGCCGGGGCCACGGGGAAAACGGTGGATATCGCCACCGATGGCGATGGTCTCCCTGGGAGCGTCCGGGTCCAGTCGCTCATCGTCGAACAGCTTCTGGGCCTGCGGATTCTCTGGCGCGGTATCGCTGCCTTCGCTCAGGCTTTCACCGATGCGCAAGGCGCTGTAAGACGCGATCCACCAATTTTCGCTGGCTTTTCGCAAGGGCACCAAAGGTTCGAGCAGCACAGCGTCGTTGCGCGGCGGCCAGTAGCGCTCGTCGGTGGCTTCGGGCACTGGCTGGCAACTCACCGCGACATTGCCTTGTTGCAGGTCGTCCAGCCAATGCCTCAACTCCACCGACTCGGCCAACGGCACACCGCCGCCCAACAGATAACCCAGCGCGGACACATGCAGGATCGAGCTGTTGTTGTTGCCCCGCTTGAGGTCCGCCACCCCCAGCCAGCAGGCATGTTGTGCACGGGTCAGTGCCACGTAGAGCAGCCGCAGATCCTCGGCCAGACGCTCGTCATCGGCCTTGGCGATCAGTTCGGCGGTGGGCGTGAGGCTGATCTGCGCCTCGTTGGCCTCATCGTGGTAATGCAACGGCAATCGACTGCCATCCACCGGTTTCGTCGAACAGATGAAGGGCAAGAAAACCAACGGATACTCAAGGCCCTTGGACTTATGGATCGTGACCACCTTGACCAATTGCTCATCGCTTTCCAGGCGCAGGATCTGCTCTTCCCCCGCCTGTCCGGACAAGGCCAGGTGCTCGGACAAATGCCGGATCAAGGCTTGTTCGCCATCCAGTTCACCGGCGGCCTGCTGCAACAGTTCGCAAAGGTGCAGCAAGTTGGTCAGCACCCGCTCGCCATCGCTGCGCGCCATCAGGGACTGGGGCAGTTCGAAATCATGCAGCAGGCGTCGCAACATCGGCAGTACGCCCTGGCTGCGCCAGACCGTACGATAACCGCGAAACTGCATGACCCGGGCTTCCCAGGCCAGTTCATCCTGATTGAGACGCTCCAGCTCCGTCAGCGGCAGGTTCAACGTGATGCTGGCCAGCGCTGCCCGTAGCGGTCGCTCCACATCCGGCTCGGCGCAGGCCCTGAGCCAGGTCAGCAAATCCCGCGCCTCTTGCGAAGCGAAGACCGAATCCTTGTCGGACAGATAGACGCTGCGCACGCCCCGCGCGGACAGCTCGCCGCGCACGGCCTGCGCTTCTTTACCGTCGCGCACCAGGATGGCGATATCCGCCGGGCGCAACCCGCGCAGCGTTTCGCCATCGACCGTGAAACCGTCGCGTCCCGACTGGCCACCGTTGAGCAATGCCGTAATCTCACTGGCGCACGCGGCCGCCATGGATTGCCGGTACACCGCACCGGAAAGCGGCTGCTCCGACGGCAGGTGCCAGATGTTCAGCGCCGCAACGGCCTGTCCTGCCACCTGCAAGGACTCCTTGCGCCCCTGGGACTCAACGGACAGGAACGGCACCGGGTTCTCACCCGACGGTTCGCGGAACAGAAAGGCGCCGCGCCCCTTCGGACGGGCCTCGGCCTTCTGGAAAATATGGTTCACCGCACCCACCATGGCATGGCTGGAACGGAAATTCGTGCCCAGGGTATGCAACCTGCCGATCGTGGCCTGGCGAGCACGCAGGTAGGTGTAGATGTCGGCACCGCGAAAAGCGTAGATCGCCTGCTTCGGATCGCCGATCAGGAAAAGTCCGGTCTCAGGATCGTTGTCCTCGATGCGGTAGATGCTTTCGAAGATCCGGTATTGAACCGGGTCGGTGTCCTGGAACTCATCGATCAGCGCCACCGGAAACTGCTCGCGGATCAGGCTCGCCAGACGCTCGCCCCCCTCGGCCTGCAGCGCCGCGTCGAGACGCAGCAGCATGTCGTCGAAGCCCATTTCGGCGCGGCGACGTTTCTCGGCTTCGAACCGCGCCCCGACCCATTGCGCGGCATGCTGCAACACGGCGGCATCTGGCGTGGGCAACGCATCCAGGCTGGCCTTGAGACCGGCCATGGCGTCCAGCCCGGGATGGTTGGGCACTTCACCTTTCCAGGCTTCGGCCATGCCCTCTGGGGTCAGGCGCGTGAACCCGGTGCCGATGTCCAACAACTCAAGGCTTTCGTCATCGACCCAGGCGGTGATTTTCTGAAACCACGGTTCGAAGTAACGCGCCTGCATCTTGCGCCCATCGACAGACTTGCTGGCGACGCCCTGCTGGCAGATCTCCAGCAGCTCCTCGGCCCACTGTCGCCATGGCGCCTTGAGATCGAGCAAGGCAGCACTGCGCTCTTGCAGGGAGGCCGCGATGAGTTCGGCCGGCTCAAGCCCATCGCCGTCGCCACGCTCGCTGGAAAACAACCCTCTCACCCGTGGCAACAGCGCAGCCGGCCCTCCCCAATGGGTACGCACCCAATTCAGCGCCTCGCCTTGCATCGAATAGCAGAACAGCCGCCAGTAATCGCGCAAGACCTCGCCCAGCAATTCGCCGTGGTCGGTTTCCAGGGTCTGGGTAAACAGGCTGCCGCTGTCGAAGGCATGCTCACGCAACATGCGCTGGCACCAGCTATGGATGGTCGAGACGGCCGCTTCGTCCATCCACTGCGCGGCGATGTCCAGCCGGTTCGCGCAGCCAGGCCATTGCTCGGCACTGAATTCATCGCGCAATGCGGCGATCAGTGAATCCGGGGCTGGAATCTCGTCGCGAAAGAAACGTGCGGCTTCGGCCAGACGGGTGCGAATTCGTTCACGCAACTCCTTGGTGGCAGCGTCCGTAAAGGTCACCACCAGGATTTGCGGCGGAAGCAGTTCTCGGCCAAAACCGGACACCGAACCGCCATGCCCCAGCACCAGACGCAGGTATAGCGCCGAAATGGTGAAGGTCTTGCCGGTACCGGCACTGGCCTCGATCAGCTGGCTGCCTCGTAGCGGAAAAGCGAGGGCCAATGGTGTCTGCCGACTCATGAACGGGCCTCCTCGCCGGCCGATGAACGCCATGGGGCTTCGAGCAATGGCCGGTAGAGCGCATCGCACCAGTCGGGGAATGTTTCGTCAGCCATCAAGGCCGCGAAATCCGGAAACTGTCGAGCCAAGGCCGGGTTCTCCCGCCGTTCGCCTTCAAACGTCTGTCCATCGCCCTCATAGGCTTTGCGCGCCGCGGCTTCGGCCTTGAGTGGATCACTCTGGCCGAGCCAGGCGAAAGCCGTCTTCACTGCGATCGGCAGCGGCTGGCGCATACCGGTCTGCCAAGCCTGCAGCATGTCGCCCAGCAGCCTTCGTGCGACAGGCTCTTCGAAAGGTGCCAGCAGCAAGCTGTCATCACTGGCCACCAGCGCTGTCGTCAACGACAAGCCGTTAGCGCAGGCCACGAGATGGTTGACCCAGGGCCGTATCAGGCGATGCCACTTGCGGGTCTTGGTGGAGCCGATGCTATTGGGTATAGCCGTGATGGCGAGGACCGCACCGTCGGCGCGCTGGTGCAGGCCACTGAGCCACCCTTCGACACTCACGCCCTGCAAGTGCAGGCTGACGGGCACGGCACTGGTCAGCGGTGTGGGCCATAACGCCAGAAGCTGTTGGTAACGCTGGAGCAGATCCGGCAAGGGTTCGATCAATTCGCGCTGCATGCACTCTCCGAACCCGGCCATCGGCAACAGCCCGCTGTTCTGGAGTCTCTGGGCGTGGGCGGCCAGGGCCAGATCCGGCTGGTCCAGGCGTACCAGCGCAGCCTCGAGCAGGCTGTCACTCAGGGTGTAGCGTTGCAGCGCATCGAGCACGAAAGGTTCGTCATCGGCCAGAGGCGCTTCGATGGCTTCAAAGAATACTTTCAGCCGCTGGCTGAAAAAATGGCGGACGGGATTGCGCAGGAAGTCCTGCAACTGACCGAGGCCCAAGGGTTCCTCCTGGACGAAAGGTGCCAGCAGCTGGGTTTTTTCGGTGTGATCGCAGGTGTCGTGGAGCATTCGCCATTCGCTGGCGTAACTGAACAGCTCGTCACCTTGATGAAAATAACGCGCACTGAACGGTTGCAGCGGATGCTCCTGGGTCAGGGCATCGAGGAGACTCTTGCTGTCATCGGCCAACCGCCAGCCGCTGGCGAGATGATCGCGCAGTTGGCCGATCAACACCGATGCCGGTCGTTCACTGTTGTCGCGGATACTGCGACCCACCCAACTGATGTACAGCTTTTCCCGGGCCGAAAGCAGCGCTTCCAACAACAAGTAACGGTCATCCTCACGGCGGGAACGATCGCCCGGGCGATAATCGCCGCCCATCAGATCGAAGTCCAAGGGTGGCTGGGCTCGCGGGTAATCACCGTCATTCATCCCCAGCAGGCACACCAGCTTGAAGGGGATCGCGCGCATTGGCATCAAGGTACAGAAGTTGACGGCTCCCGCCAGGAAGCGTTGGGACAGCCGCCCTTGATCCAGCCCGGCCAACCACGCTTCACGCACCACCGTCAGCGGCAATTCATCTTGCAGCCCCACCGACTCACAGGTTTCCAACCAGGTTTCACGCAAGTCTTCGAGTTGGGCCAGCAAATAGTCGTCATGCTCGTTGCTCGCCTGGAAAAACAGCTGCATCAGGTCGTGCAGGCGCGAACCCCATTGCTGCGGCGATGCCGGCTGGGTGAGTTCCTGATGAGCGACCTCCAGGGCATCCAGCAACGCAACCAGCGGACCGATCAATGCCGCGTCCAGGCCACCAATCTCGTCGTAGGGCTCGATGCCGTCATAGGCCTGCGAACTGCCGACAGCGTACCCCAGCAACATGCGACGCAAGCCGAAACGCCAGCTGTTCTGTTCAAGCTCCGCGGGCAAGCCCAACCCAGCACGGTGTTCGGCGCTCATTCCCCAGCGAATCCCCGCCCCTTCGATCCAGCGGTGCAATGTCGGCAGGTCGGCCTCATCGATGCCAAACCGTTCGCGCAACGCCGGGACATCCAGCAGATCGAGGATTTCGCTGACCGGAAAACGACTGTCCGGCAACTTGAGCAAATGCTCGACGGCAATCAGCAGTGGATCACGTCCACGCTGGCCCTGGTCAGTCAGCGTGAATGGAATGAAACGAGGGTCGCCCCGGTCGAGCTGGCCGAACACCGCGCGAATGTGCGGCGCATAACTGTCGATGTCCGGGACCATGACGATGATATCCCGTGGGCGCAGAGACGGATCCGCACTGAAGTGGGCCAGCAACTGGTCATGGAGAATCTCGACTTCACGCTGGGCGCCGTGGGCCACATGAAAGCGGATCGAGCCGTCTCGCTGCGTATCGACGACAGGCCAGTGCTCCCGGGTTTCGTTCAGGGGACGCAGCTCCAGGATGTCATCCTGCAACTGACTGAGCAGGGTCGTGGGGGTCCCATCCGTAAACAAGTCGATTCGCCCATCGCGAAATACCGCGCGGTAACTGTTGGGGTCGTCGTAGCTGTCGAGCAGGTTGATATAGTCGCGCCCCTGCTTGCCCCAGGCAGCCAATAACGGATGGGCATGTTGATGCAGGGTTTGCGGATCGAGGACGGCGGGCATGCCGGTCTTGCGGGCCTGACGCTTGTATTGGTGGCGCAGCAGATCCTTGTCGGCGACGATGTCCGCCCAATGATGCCGACATGGGTTATGCACGCACAGCAGAACCTGGCTGAACCGGGAAAGACCGGCAAGCGCCTCGAGGACTTGGGCAGGCAACGAAGAAATACCGAACACGATGACCCGCGCCGGCAAGCCTTTCGGAGCGACTTCCAGGTTGTTGATTCGCTCGATGTAGCGCTGATGGACGCCGGCACGGCTTTGCGCCATGCCTTGTTCACCCACATCCAGCAACAAGGCACGCCACAGTTCCGCTTGCCAGCAATTCGCCGGTGCGAGCGGCTTGATTTCACCTCGAACATTTCGTGTCTGGTGTCGACCTTCTGCCCAATCCTCGAGCCAGTCGGCCCGGTATACCTGGTACTGGTCGAACAGATCGGCAAGGCGCTCGGACAGTTGATAGCGCTTGCGCAGGTCGGTGTCGTGGGTAAGAAATCGTCGCAAAGGTTCGAAATGAGGCTGCTCGATCAATTGCGGCAGCAGGCGCATCAGGCGCCAGGTTAGCGGAGCCTTGTCCAATAGGGACTTGGCCGGAATCTCGTCACGCCCCAGGACTGTTCGATACAGCTGCCACATGAAGCTGCCCGGCAGTTGCACATCAATAGCCGCTGCAATACCGCAACCGCCGGAGTCATCATCTTCCGGGTCTTCAGCCAGTGCGAGCTTGAGCCATTGGGCAATGCCGTTGCTTTGTACCAGGGCGATTTCATTTTCAAGGGGAGCCAGCGGATAGCGCCGCATCAAACTGATCACCAGGCTGCGCAACTCATCAAGGCGATTCCCGTGAACCACCATGAAAGCTGGGCTAAGGGACGTTGCGTCCGGCATGAAAGGCATCCTTGAAAATGCAAAAGCTAGGGCAGAACCTTAGCACTGTCGGGGGGCTGTGACAGCCGGGAGCTGTCCGCGCTTGTCGTAAGAACTTTCCTGCGGGCAAAACAAAACCCCTACCTGCATCAGCAGATAGGGGTTTCGGAATTTAATCTTGACGATGACCTACTCTCACATGGGGAAACCCCACACTACCATCGGCGATGCATCGTTTCACTTCTGAGTTCGGGATGGGATCAGGTGGTTCCAATGCTCTATGGTCGTCAAGAAATTCGGTAGCCGGCGCGTGCCTTGCGGTCACGTTCCAGCAAATGGGTATGCGATAGTTTGTGCGTTGCGGTTAAGCGTCTCGAACTTTCGGTTCGTTTCGTCTTCACACACCGCAATCTGGTCTCGTTCGCCTTGGGGCTTGGAGCATTCAAATTGCTTGGGTGTTATATGGTCAAGCCTCACGGGCAATTAGTACAGGTTAGCTCAACGCCTCACAGCGCTTACACACCCTGCCTATCAACGTCGTAGTCTTCGACGGCCCTTCAGGGGACTCAAGGTCCCAGTGAGATCTCATCTTGAGGCAAGTTTCCCGCTTAGATGCTTTCAGCGGTTATCTTTTCCGAACATAGCTACCCGGCAATGCCACTGGCGTGACAACCGGAACACCAGAGGTTCGTCCACTCCGGTCCTCTCGTACTAGGAGCAGCCCCTCTCAAATCTCAAACGTCCACGGCAGATAGGGACCGAACTGTCTCACGACGTTCTAAACCCAGCTCGCGTACCACTTTAAATGGCGAACAGCCATACCCTTGGGACCGGCTTCAGCCCCAGGATGTGATGAGCCGACATCGAGGTGCCAAACACCGCCGTCGATATGAACTCTTGGGCGGTATCAGCCTGTTATCCCCGGAGTACCTTTTATCCGTTGAGCGATGGCCCTTCCATACAGAACCACCGGATCACTAAGACCTACTTTCGTACCTGCTCGACGTGTCTGTCTCGCAGTCAAGCGCGCTTTTGCCTTTATACTCTACGACCGATTTCCGACCGGTCTGAGCGCACCTTCGTACTCCTCCGTTACTCTTTAGGAGGAGACCGCCCCAGTCAAACTACCCACCATACACTGTCCTCGATCCGGATAACGGACCTGAGTTAGAACCTCAAAGTTGCCAGGGTGGTATTTCAAGGATGGCTCCACGCGAACTGGCGTCCACGCTTCAAAGCCTCCCACCTATCCTACACAAGCAAATTCAAAGTCCAGTGCAAAGCTATAGTAAAGGTTCACGGGGTCTTTCCGTCTAGCCGCGGATACACTGCATCTTCACAGCGATTTCAATTTCACTGAGTCTCGGGTGGAGACAGCGCCGCCATCGTTACGCCATTCGTGCAGGTCGGAACTTACCCGACAAGGAATTTCGCTACCTTAGGACCGTTATAGTTACGGCCGCCGTTTACCGGGGCTTCGATCAAGAGCTTCGCGTTAGCTAACCCCATCAATTAACCTTCCGGCACCGGGCAGGCGTCACACCCTATACGTCCACTTTCGTGTTTGCAGAGTGCTGTGTTTTTAATAAACAGTCGCAGCGGCCTGGTATCTTCGACCGGCGTGGGCTTACGCAGCAAGTGCTTCACCCTCACCGGCGCACCTTCTCCCGAAGTTACGGTGCCATTTTGCCTAGTTCCTTCACCCGAGTTCTCTCAAGCGCCTTGGTATTCTCTACCCAACCACCTGTGTCGGTTTGGGGTACGGTTCCTGGTTACCTGAAGCTTAGAAGCTTTTCTTGGAAGCATGGCATCAACCACTTCGTCACCCAAAGGGTAACTCGTCATCAGCTCTCGGCCTTAGAATCCCGGATTTACCTAAGATTCCAGCCTACCACCTTAAACTTGGACAACCAACGCCAAGCTGGCCTAGCCTTCTCCGTCCCTCCATCGCAATAACCAGAAGTACAGGAATATTAACCTGTTTTCCATCGACTACGCTTTTCAGCCTCGCCTTAGGGACCGACTAACCCTGCGTCGATTAACGTTGCGCAGGAAACCTTGGTCTTTCGGCGTGGGTGTTTTTCACACCCATTGTCGTTACTCATGTCAGCATTCGCACTTCTGATACCTCCAGCAAGCTTCTCAACTCACCTTCACAGGCTTACAGAACGCTCCTCTACCGCATCACTTACGTGATACCCGTAGCTTCGGTGTATGGTTTGAGCCCCGTTACATCTTCCGCGCAGGCCGACTCGACTAGTGAGCTATTACGCTTTCTTTAAAGGGTGGCTGCTTCTAAGCCAACCTCCTAGCTGTCTAAGCCTTCCCACATCGTTTCCCACTTAACCATAACTTTGGGACCTTAGCTGACGGTCTGGGTTGTTTCCCTTTTCACGACGGACGTTAGCACCCGCCGTGTGTCTCCCATGCTCGGCACTTGTAGGTATTCGGAGTTTGCATCGGTTTGGTAAGTCGGGATGACCCCCTAGCCGAAACAGTGCTCTACCCCCTACAGTGATACATGAGGCGCTACCTAAATAGCTTTCGAGGAGAACCAGCTATCTCCGAGCTTGATTAGCCTTTCACTCCGATCCACAGGTCATCCGCTAACTTTTCAACGGTAGTCGGTTCGGTCCTCCAGTCAGTGTTACCTAACCTTCAACCTGCCCATGGATAGATCGCCCGGTTTCGGGTCTATTCCCAGCGACTAGACGCCCTATTAAGACTCGCTTTCGCTACGCCTCCCCTATTCGGTTAAGCTCGCCACTGAAAATAAGTCGCTGACCCATTATACAAAAGGTACGCAGTCACCCAACAAAGTGGGCTCCCACTGCTTGTACGCATACGGTTTCAGGATCTATTTCACTCCCCTCTCCGGGGTTCTTTTCGCCTTTCCCTCACGGTACTAGTTCACTATCGGTCAGTCAGTAGTATTTAGCCTTGGAGGATGGTCCCCCCATATTCAGACAAAGTTTCTCGTGCTCCGTCCTACTCGATTTCACTTCTAAGATCCTTTCGCGTACAGGGCTATCACCCACTATGGCCGCACTTTCCAGAGCGTTCCGCTAAAATCAAAGAAGCTTAAGGGCTAGTCCCCGTTCGCTCGCCACTACTAAGGGAATCTCGGTTGATTTCTTTTCCTCAGGGTACTTAGATGTTTCAGTTCCCCTGGTTCGCCTCTTGCACCTATGTATTCAGTACAAGATAACCATCTTATGATGGCTGGGTTCCCCCATTCAGACATCTCCGGATCACAGTCTGTTTGCCGACTCCCCGAAGCTTTTCGCAGGCTACCACGTCTTTCATCGCCTCTGACTGCCAAGGCATCCACCGTATGCGCTTCTTCACTTGACCATATAACCCCAAGCAATCTGGTTATACTGTGAAGACGACATTCGCCGAAAATTCGATCTTGCTCAAAGAGCAACTCACAAATTTTACCTTAGCCTGATCCGTTACCAGTGAAAGTAACGTTCAGTCTATCTTTCTATCACATACCCAAATTTTTAAAGAACGAACTAGTCAAAGACTAGAAATCAACATTCACCATCGAACCGATGGAATGCTCATTTCTAAGCTTTATACAATCGAAGCAGTAGTGGTGGAGCCAAGCGGGATCGAACCGCTGACCTCCTGCGTGCAAGGCAGGCGCTCTCCCAGCTGAGCTATGGCCCCGTATTTCTACAGGCGTTTCCCACACAAAATTGGTGGGTCTGGGCAGATTCGAACTGCCGACCTCACCCTTATCAGGGGTGCGCTCTAACCAACTGAGCTACAGACCCAATTTCGGGCTGCTTCTTTCGTCTTCTTCAATGAATCAAGCAATTCGTGTGGGAGCTCATGAAGCAGCTGCGGTCGTCGATTAAGGAGGTGATCCAGCCGCAGGTTCCCCTACGGCTACCTTGTTACGACTTCACCCCAGTCATGAATCACACCGTGGTAACCGTCCCCCCGAAGGTTAGACTAGCTACTTCTGGTGCAACCCACTCCCATGGTGTGACGGGCGGTGTGTACAAGGCCCGGGAACGTATTCACCGCGACATTCTGATTCGCGATTACTAGCGATTCCGACTTCACGCAGTCGAGTTGCAGACTGCGATCCGGACTACGATCGGTTTTGTGGGATTAGCTCCACCTCGCGGCTTGGCAACCCTCTGTACCGACCATTGTAGCACGTGTGTAGCCCAGGCCGTAAGGGCCATGATGACTTGACGTCATCCCCACCTTCCTCCGGTTTGTCACCGGCAGTCTCCTTAGAGTGCCCACCATAACGTGCTGGTAACTAAGGACAAGGGTTGCGCTCGTTACGGGACTTAACCCAACATCTCACGACACGAGCTGACGACAGCCATGCAGCACCTGTCTCAATGCTCCCGAAGGCACCAATCCATCTCTGGAAAGTTCATTGGATGTCAAGGCCTGGTAAGGTTCTTCGCGTTGCTTCGAATTAAACCACATGCTCCACCGCTTGTGCGGGCCCCCGTCAATTCATTTGAGTTTTAACCTTGCGGCCGTACTCCCCAGGCGGTCAACTTAATGCGTTAGCTGCGCCACTAAGAGCTCAAGGCTCCCAACGGCTAGTTGACATCGTTTACGGCGTGGACTACCAGGGTATCTAATCCTGTTTGCTCCCCACGCTTTCGCACCTCAGTGTCAGTATCAGTCCAGGTGGTCGCCTTCGCCACTGGTGTTCCTTCCTATATCTACGCATTTCACCGCTACACAGGAAATTCCACCACCCTCTACCATACTCTAGCTCGACAGTTTTGAATGCAGTTCCCAGGTTGAGCCCGGGGATTTCACATCCAACTTAACGAACCACCTACGCGCGCTTTACGCCCAGTAATTCCGATTAACGCTTGCACCCTCTGTATTACCGCGGCTGCTGGCACAGAGTTAGCCGGTGCTTATTCTGTCGGTAACGTCAAAACACTAACGTATTAGGTTAATGCCCTTCCTCCCAACTTAAAGTGCTTTACAATCCGAAGACCTTCTTCACACACGCGGCATGGCTGGATCAGGCTTTCGCCCATTGTCCAATATTCCCCACTGCTGCCTCCCGTAGGAGTCTGGACCGTGTCTCAGTTCCAGTGTGACTGATCATCCTCTCAGACCAGTTACGGATCGTCGCCTTGGTGAGCCATTACCTCACCAACTAGCTAATCCGACCTAGGCTCATCTGATAGCGCAAGGCCCGAAGGTCCCCTGCTTTCTCCCGTAGGACGTATGCGGTATTAGCGTCCGTTTCCGAGCGTTATCCCCCACTACCAGGCAGATTCCTAGGCATTACTCACCCGTCCGCCGCTCTCAAGAGAAGCAAGCTTCTCTCTACCGCTCGACTTGCATGTGTTAGGCCTGCCGCCAGCGTTCAATCTGAGCCATGATCAAACTCTTCAGTTCAAACATCTTTGGGTTTTGAGAAAACCCTAAACTTGGCTCAGCAATCGTTGGTTACATCTTTGATTTCTCGCGGAGTAACTTGTGATGCTGATAATCTGTTGACTAGCAGTCTGACTCCACAAGCACCCACACGAATTGCTTGATTCAGTTGTTAAAGAGCGGTTGGCTGAGTCTTTCGTCTCAACCGAGGCGCGCATTCTACAGCGCCCTGTGTATCTGTCAAGCGGTTATTTTCAGAAATCTTCAAAGTTTCGCTTCGGAAACCTCAACAACTTCAACCACTTGCGCTTCCGATCTCTCGTTAGCGGGAGGCGAATTCTACAGCGTTACTCGCTGCTGTCAACACCTCTTTTTCACCGCTTTCGACCGAGAAGATCGAACCGCCGATAGAGCCAAACAACACCGCTCTACCTGCTCCTTCCGGACTTCGATGAACTGAAGCCCTGCACCTTCGAAACCTACTTAACTCGTTGAATCTCAAGGAGTTTTCCGTTTCGACTGCGCCGGAAGTGGGGCGAATTATAGACTTCCAGAATTTGCCGTCAACCCTTATTTTCACAATTCTGTCACATCAGTTTAAAAGCCCCGTAAATACAGAAGCCGGCGCCAAGGGCGCCGGCCTCTTCACTGACTGACTACAAGCTGGGGAACGCGAACTGTGAAGCCTCATGGCTGGCACGCTGCGGCCAGCGTTGGGTAATCGCCTTGCGACGGGTATAGAAACGCACGCCGTCCGGGCCATAGGCGTGCAGGTCGCCGAACAGCGAACGCTTCCAACCGCCAAAGCTGTGATAGGCCACAGGCACCGGCAATGGAACATTGACGCCCACCATGCCGACCTCGATCTCGTCGCAGAACAACCGCGCCGCCTCGCCATCGCGGGTGAAGATGCAGGTGCCGTTGCCATACTCGTGATCATTGATCAGTTGCATCGCCTCTTCCAGGCTGTTGACCCGGACGATGCACAGCACCGGCCCAAAGATCTCTTCCTTATAGATGCGCATCTCGGGGGTCACACGATCGAACAGGCAGCCGCCGAGGAAGAAGCCCTCCTCATGACCAGTCACACTCAAGCCGCGACCATCGACAATCAGCGAAGCACCCGCCGCCACACCTTCTTCTATATAACCACTGACCTTGTCCCGGTGCTGACCGGTCACCAACGGCCCCATGTCCAGCCCGCAAGACGTGCCTGCGCCGATCTTCAGCGCCTTGATCTGCGGCACCAGCTTGGCCACCAGTGCATCCGCCACCTGGTCGCCGACACACACCGCCACCGAAATCGCCATGCAACGCTCGCCGCACGAACCGTACGCCGCGCCCATCAGCGCGCTGACGGCATTGTCCAGGTCGGCATCCGGCATCAGCACCGCATGGTTCTTCGCCCCACCCAGTGCCTGGACGCGTTTGCCACGTCGAGTGCCCTCGGCATAGATGTATTCGGCAATCGGCGTCGAACCGACAAAACTCAGCGCCTTCACTTCCGGTGCTTCGATCAGCGCATCCACCGCGGCCTTGTCGCCATGGACCACGCTCAAGACGCCCTTGGGCAAACCGGCTTCCAACAGCAACTGGGCGATCAACAACGTCGAACTCGGGTCGCGCTCGGACGGTTTGAGAATGAAGCAGTTACCGCAGACGATCGCCAGCGGATACATCCACAGCGGAACCATCGCCGGGAAGTTGAACGGTGTAATGCCCGCCACCACGCCCAAGGGTTGAAAGTCTGACCAGGCGTCGATGTTCGGTCCTACGTTACGGCTGTATTCGCCTTTCAGGATTTCTGGCGCTGCACAGGCAAACTCGACGTTTTCGATGCCGCGCTTGAGTTCACCGGCCGCGTCTTCCAAAGTCTTGCCGTGTTCTTCGCTGATCAACTGGGCGATACGCGCCTCGTTTTGCTCCAGCAATTGCTTGAAACGAAACATGACCTGCGCACGCTTGGCCGCCGGAGTATTGCGCCAGGCCGGGAAAGCCGCCTTGGCGGCGTCGATAGCCTGCTGGATGGTCGCGCGATCAGCCAACGGCACCTTATGGATGGCCTGGCCAGTGGACGGGTTGAACACATCGGCGGTGCGAGCGCTGTCGCTCAGCAGTTCGCCATTGATCAAATGCGGGATGAGGCTCATGGGGGACTCCGGAATTATCCACAGGCGCCCGTGACCGGACGCCCGTTATCGAAAGCTATAGAGAAGGACGCATCAGTCGAGCTTGTTCAGCACTTCACCGACGGCGTCGAACAGGCGATCCAGGTCCTGCGGCTTGCTGTTGAACGTCGGCCCGAATTGCAGGGTGTCGCCACCGAACCGCACATAGAACCCGGCTTTCCATAACGCCATGCCAGCCTCGAACGGACGCACGATGGCATCGCCATCGCGCCCGGCGATCTGGATCGCGCCGGCCAGGCCATAGTTGCGAATGTCGATGACGTTCTTCGCGCCCTTCAAACCGTGCAATGCATTCTCGAAATGCGGGGCGATCTCGGCCACGCTCTGCACCAGGTTTTCCTTTTGCAGCAGGTCCAGCGCCGCCAGACCAGCCGCGCAAGCCACCGGGTGCGCCGAGTAGGTGTAGCCGTGGGGGAATTCCACCGCGTACTCAGGCGTCGGCTGGTTCATGAATGTCTGGTAGATCTCGCTGCTGGCAATCACCGCGCCCATGGGGATCGCGCCATTGGTGACTTGCTTGGCGATGCACATCAGGTCCGGGGTCACGCCAAAGCTGTCGGCACCGAACATCGAACCGGTGCGACCGAAACCGGTGATCACTTCGTCGAACACCAAGAGAATGCTGTGCTGGTCGCAGATTTCCCGCAGGCGCTTGAGGTACCCCTCAGGCGGCACCAGCACGCCGGCCGAGCCAGCCATCGGCTCGACGAACACTGCGGCAATGTTGGAAGCGTCGTGCAGTTCGATCAGCTTCAGCAGCTCATCGGCCAAGGCGATGCCACCTTCTTTCGGCATGCCACGGGAATAGGCGTTGCTGGCCAGCAAGGTGTGGGGCAAGTGATCGACATCCATCATCGCCTGGCCGAACAACTTGCGGTTGCCGCTGACACCGCCGAGGCTGGTACCGGCGATGTTCACCCCGTGATAGCCACGGGCACGGCCGATCATCTTGGTCTTGGTCGCCTGGCCCTTGAGGCGCCAGTAGGCACGGACCATCTTCACCGCGGTATCGGCGCACTCGGAGCCGGAATCGGTGAAGAACACGTGATTGAGATTGCCCGGGGTCAGGCTGGTGATTTTTTCCGCCAACTGGAACGATAGCGGATGACCGTACTGGAACCCCGGCGAGTAATCGAGGGTACCCAGTTGCTTGGCGACCGCTTCCTGGATTTCCTTGCGGGTGTGTCCGGCGCCGCATGTCCACAGGCCCGACAGCGAGTCGTACACCTTGCGTCCCTTGTCATCCACCAGCCAACTGCCTTCGGCAGCGACGATCAGACGCGGATCGCGCTGGAAATTACGGTTAGCGGTGTAAGGCATCCAGTGGGCATCGAGCTTGAGCTGGCTGGCCAAGGAACCGGTAGCGTGTTCGGGCATGTTCATCGACAAAACCTCGCAGGTCATAAGCGACAGGGGATCGAAAGGCGTTCTTGCAGCTAAGTTGCCACGGCGATAAAGTCGATGAAATGCAACTTTTGTAACCTTCAGTCGGTGGATTACTAAACTATGAGCGCACGTCGTCCCGATCCACTGGCCCAGGTCAGCGACTTTGATATCCGTCTGCTGCGCATTTTCCGCAGCGTCGTGGAATGTGGTGGGTTTTCCGCCGCGGAAACCGTGCTGGGCATCGGCCGCTCGGCCATCAGCCAGCAGATGAGCGATCTTGAACAACGCCTCGGCTTGCGCCTGTGCCAACGCGGGCGTGCGGGGTTTTCCCTGACTGAGGAAGGCCGTGAGGTGTATCAATCGGCGTTGCAGTTATTGAGCGCACTGGAAAGTTTTCGCACTGAGGTCAACGGCCTGCACCAGCACTTGCGCGGTGAGTTGACCATCGGCCTGACCGACAACCTGGTCACCCTGCCCCACATGCGCATCACCCACGCCCTGGCGCAATTGAAAGAGCGCGGGCCTGACGTGCAGATCCAGATCCGCATGATCGCCCCCAACGAAGTCGAGCAAGGCGTGCTCGACGGGCGCTTGCATGTCGGCGTGGTCCCCCAGGCCAGTGCCCTGTCCGGGCTGGAATATCAACCGCTGTACAGTGAACGATCGCTGCTGTACTGCGCGGTCGGGCATCCGCTGTTTTATGTCGATGACCAACAGCTTGAAGATGCTCGCCTCAACAGCCAGGACGCCATCGCACCGACGTTCCGCCTGCCGGCCGAGATCCAGGCCCATTACCAGGCGCTCAACTGCACCGCGAGTGCATCGGACCGTGAAGGCATGGCGTTCCTGATTCTCACCGGACGCTACATCGGTTACCTGCCTGATCACTATGCCAACCTCTGGGTCCAGCAAGGTCGGTTGCGGGCCTTGAAGCCCGCGGCACGGTTCTATGATCTGAGCCTGGCGTCGGTTACGCGCAAGGGTCGCCGACCCCACCTGGTGCTGGAGAGTTTCCTTGAGAGCCTGGCGGCAACCCGCTGATCCCATTTGCCCCTTGCTCGCGATAGCGATAGGTCATCCACATCACCATTGACTGACTAACCGCTATCGCGAGCAAGCTCGCTCCCACATTGGTCGAGGTTGGCCTGGTCATCGGCGGAGGTCTTTTTAGTGTGATGGCACTTGTCGGATCGATGCCGGTGCGCTATCAACGCATTTGCTTGCCCACAGACCCAGCCCGGAAACGCCCATGACCTTTGAAGTCCCTGCCCACAGTGGCAAGCCCACTAGTCGCATTCGTCAAAAGAACGAAGAGACGATCCTCAAGGCTGCCGAAGATGAATTCGCTCGCCACGGGTTCAAAGGCACCAGCATGAATGCCATCGCCCTCAAGGCTGGGCTGCCCAAGGCGAACCTGCATTATTACTTCACCAATAAACTCGGCTTGTACGTGGCGGTGCTGAGCAACATCATCGAATTGTGGGACAGCACCTTCAATACCCTCACCGCCGAGGATGATCCGGCCGAAGCCTTGACCCGCTATATCCGCGCCAAAATGGAGTTCTCTCGTCGCCAGCCCCAGGCATCGCGGTTGTTTGCCATGGAAGTGATCAGCGGTGGCGAATGCCTGACCGAGTATTTCAACCAGGATTATCGTGCCTGGTTCAATGGCCGGGCGGCCGTGTTCCAGGCCTGGATCGACGCGGGCAAGATGGACCCGATCGATCCAGTGCACCTTATTTTCCTGTTGTGGGGCAGCACCCAGCATTACGCCGACTTCGCCACCCAGATCTGTCGCGTGACCGGTCGCAGCAAGTTGACCAAACAGGACATGATCGACGCGGGTGACAACCTGATCCGCATCATTCTCAAGGGCTGCGGCCTGACCCCCACTCTTTAAGATCGCCATGTCCTTTACCCTTGCCGGTTTTTGCGAGTACCGCGAAGAAATTCGCAAAAGCCGCTTCATCACCTTCGCCGCGCCCATCACAAACTCCGCCGATGCCCAAGCGTTCATCGAGCAGCACAGCGACCTGGATGCCACGCACAATTGCTGGGCCTGGAAACTCGGCGACCAATACCGCAGCAACGACGATGGCGAACCAGGTGGCACCGCCGGGCGGCCGATCCTGGCGGCGATCGAAGCCCAGGCCTGCGATCAAGTCGTGGTGCTGGTGATTCGCTGGTACGGCGGGATTCAACTGGGCACGGGCGGGCTCGCCCGGGCTTACGGCGGCGGGGCGAACAAATGCCTGCAAAACGCCGAAAAAATCGAACTGATCAGCCGTGTGCCGCTGCACTGTAGCTGCGGGTTCGCCGAACTGCCCCTGGTGAAATTGCGCGTCGCCGAGTGCGGCGGGCTGGTAAATGAGGAACGCTTCACCGCCAATGGCGTGGACCTGCAATTGGCCGTGGGTGAAGCTCACATCGAAACCTTGCAAGCACAACTGGCCGGCCTGAGCCGTGGACGGATCCTGTTGGAGCGTTGAGTTCGCAGGCTTGCAACCTTTCAGGGCGTCACGCAATCGTTCAACTTGCCCACATCCACTGTGCACCCGACTGTGGATAACCTGAGCACATTCCTCTGTAACCCTTCTGTCATGCGGGTTTCAGAGGGTTGCTCACTTTTCGTCCAAAGTCCTGCCCAACCGACAAATCCATCTGCAAAACAAATGCTTGCAGGGGTTTATCACCTTTAGAAGAAAGCGTCGCAGTGCTTATGCCTGAGTGTCCGGCTTGCGCACAATAACTGTGGAGCAACCTGTGGATAACCCGTTCATGGCTCCTCCCGCCCCAAGAAGATCACGGCTCGCGGCCGCTTGTTCAATTTTTAACCACCCATTTCAGGGCAAACCGATGCCTGCATAAAACGTGCGCGCTCCAACCCGGTGCAGAATTTTCCTGTTGCAGGTGTCCAGGCCATACACAGAGGGCCTTGGCGGTGGGGCCAAGGTATTTTCCTGACCTTATGGCCAGGAAATTGCTTTATCCACAGGCATTCCTGTCCATCGGCCCGAGCCTGTCATGTCCAACCCCGACTCCATCGCGCGCCTGCAACTGCGCAAGATCAGCAAACGCTACCCCGGTTGCCTGGCCAACGACGCCATCGACCTGAGCATCCAGCCCGGCGAAATCCACGCGCTGCTCGGCGAAAACGGTGCTGGCAAAAGTACTCTGATGAAGATTATCTACGGCGTCACCCCTGCCGATTCGGGTGAAGTGATCTGGCAAGGCCAGCGCGTCAACCTGCGTAACCCGGCCCAGGCTCGCAGCCTGGGCATCGGCATGGTGTTCCAGCATTTCTCGCTGTTCGAAACCCTTACCGTTGCGCAGAACATTGCCCTGGCAATGGGCGCGACAGCCGGTTCGCCAGCACAGCTGGAACCTCGGATTCGCGAAGTGTCGCGGCGCTACGGCATGGCACTGGAACCGCAGCGGCTGGTTCACAGCCTGTCGATTGGCGAGCGCCAGCGGGTAGAGATCATTCGCTGCCTGATGCAGGACATTCGGCTGTTGATTCTTGATGAGCCGACCTCGGTGCTCACGCCCGTGGAAGCCGAAGAGCTGTTCGTGACCCTGCGCCGCCTGGCGAGCGAGGGCTGCAGCATTTTGTTTATCAGCCACAAGCTCGGAGAGGTGCGGGCCTTGTGCCACAGCGCCACGGTACTGCGGGGCGGGCGGGTTTCGGGGCATTGCACCCCGGCGCATTGCTCGGACCGGGAGCTGGCACAACTGATGGTCGGCGAAGCGGCCGGACTGATCACAGACTATCCCAAGGTCAGCGCAGACAAAGCCTTCCTGCAAATCAACAAGCTGTCCTGGCACAACCCGGACCCGTTCGGCTGCTCGTTGCGGGACATTGACCTCGAGGTCTGCAGCGGCGAAATCGTCGGTATCGCCGGGGTGGCGGGCAACGGCCAGGACGAATGGCTGGCGTTGCTCAGCGGAGAAACGCAGCTTTCCCGACAGCAAGGCGAAACGATCCGATTCGACGGGCAACCCGTCGCGCACCTGCGCCCCGATGCCCGTCGTCGGCTCGGCCTGGCATTTGTCCCCGCCGAACGCCTGGGCCACGGCGCCGTGCCGCAATTGAGCCTGGCGGATAACGCCTTGCTCAGCGCTTTCCAACAAGGCCTGGTCAGCCATGGACTGATTCGACGCCGCCAGGTCGAGCACCTGGCCGAGGAGATCATCCGTCGCTTCGGCGTGAAGACACCTTCCACCCGAACCCCGGCACGCAGCCTTTCGGGGGGCAACTTGCAGAAATTCATTCTTGGCCGGGAAATCCTCCAACAGCCAAAACTACTGGTGGCCGCACACCCGACCTGGGGCGTGGACGTCGGGGCGGCGGCGACCATCCATCGCGCCCTGATCACCCTGCGCGATGCGGGCGCGGCCATTCTGGTGATCTCCGAAGACCTCGACGAACTGTTCCAGATCAGCGACCGCCTCGGCGCCTTGTGCGGCGGGCGCCTGTCGGCCTTGCGCCCCACGGGCGAGACCCGGCTCAGCGATGTCGGCGGCTGGATGGCCGGCCAGTTCGACGCCCCTCAATCCCCTGCCCCCGCGCCGGTATAACGGAGTTCCACATGCTGCTTTCTCTCGAACCCCGCGGCCAGCAATCGCGCCTGATGCTCTGGTGCTCGCCGCTACTGGCCGCCGTGTTGACCCTGGGTTGCGGCTCGCTGCTGTTCATCATCCTGGGGCATGACCCGTTGCAAACGCTGTACACCCTGTTGATTGCCCCGATCAGCGATCTTTATGGCGTGTCCGAATGGCTGGTCAAGACCTTGCCAATCCTGCTCTGCGCCCTCGGTCTGGCAGTGGCCTATCAGGCGCGGATCTGGAACATCGGTGCCGAAGGCCAACTGCTGCTGGGCGCCTTGGCCGGCAGTGCCTTGGCGGTGAACATCATCGGCGTGCAAAGCCGCTGGGCATTGGTGCTGATCCTGCTGACCGGCACCCTGGCAGGGGCGGCTTGGGCCGGACTCACGGCGTGGCTGCGCACGCGTTTCAATGCCAACGAAATCCTGACCAGCATCATGCTCAATTACATCGCCCTGAACCTGCTGCTGTTTTGCGTTCACGGGCCGTTGAAAGACCCGGCGGGTTTCAACTTCCCGGAGTCAGCGATGTTCGGCGAGGCCAGTCGCCTGCCATTGCTGCTGGAGGACGGCCGGATCCATGCCGGGCTGTACTTCGCCCTGCTGGCCTTGGTGGCGGTGTGGGTCTTGCTGCAGAAAAGCTTCGTCGGTTTTCAGATCAAGGTACTGGGCCTCGACGCCCGCGCCGCCGGTTTCGCCGGCTTTCGCCAAAAGCCGCTGGTATGGCTGGCGCTGTTGATCAGCGGTGCGCTGGCCGGGCTGGCCGGCGTCTGCGAAGTGACCGGGCCGATCGGCCAACTGGTGCCGCAGGTGTCGCCGGGCTACGGCTACGCGGCGATTACCGTGGCATTCCTGGGACGGCTCAATCCCATCGGCATTCTGTTTGCCAGCCTGTTGATGGCGCTGCTGTACATCGGCGGCGAGAGCGCGCAGATGTCGTTGAACCTGCCCCAGGCGATCACCCAGTTGTTCCAGGGGATGATGCTGTTTTTCCTGTTGGCCTGCGACGTGCTGATCCTCTACCGGCCACGCCTGAACCTGCGCTGGACCCGGCGCGCCCGAACCACTGCGGTACAGGCAGGAGCCCTGTGATGGATATCGACCTGTTGAGCAATATTTTCTACGCCATGGTGCGCTGTGGCACACCCCTGCTGCTGGTGGCCCTGGGGGAATTGGTCTGCGAAAAAAGCGGCGTCCTCAACCTGGGCCAGGAAGGCATGATGCTGTTCGGCGCGGTGATCGGTTTTATCGTCGCGTTCAACAGTGGCAACCTCTGGCTCGGCGTGCTGCTGGCGATGGCCGCCGGGATGCTGTTGTCGGCATTGTTCGCGCTGGTGGCACTGGTGTTCAACGCCAATCAGGTGGCCACCGGGCTGGCGCTGACGATTTTCGGGGTGGGCCTGTCGAGTTTTGTCGGCGCGGCCTGGGTCGGCAAACCGCTGGCGGGATTCGAGCCGCTGGCCATTCCCTACCTGAGCGACATCCCCTTGATCGGACGGATGCTGTTTGCCCAGGATCTCCTGGTTTACCTGTCCTTCGCACTGTTTGCACTGGTGGCGTGGGTGATCATGAAAAGCCGCACCGGATTGATCATCCAGGCCGTCGGCGAGAATCCGGATGCCGCCAGCGCCATGGGCCTGCCGGTATTGCGGGTGCGGACCCTGGCGGTGCTGTTTGGCGGCGCCATGGCCGGGTTGGCCGGCGCCTATCTGTCGTTGGCCTACACGCCGATGTGGGCCGAGAACATGAGCGCCGGCCGTGGCTGGATCGCCCTGGCCCTGGTGGTGTTCGCCAGTTGGCGAGTGTGGCGCCTGCTGCTGGGTGCCTACCTGTTCGGCCTCGCCAGCATCCTGCACCTGGTGGCCCAGGGCTTGGGGCTGGCGATTCCATCGAGTCTGCTGGCAATGCTGCCGTATGCCGCGACCATCGTGGTGCTGGTGCTGCTGTCCCGGGATGCCGTGCGCACCCGGTTGTATGCGCCGATGTCACTGGGGCAGCCTTGGCAGGCGGGGCATTGAGATAGACCGCGGCGCACCTATCGCGAGCCTCGCTCCCACACTAGACCAGGTGAACACTGAGTTCAGGTTTGACTCAGGCCCCCTGTGGGAGCGAGCTTGCTCGCGATGAGGCCCGAACAGGCAACAGCTGAACCAACCCCCATACCACTTCCAAAAACAAGAAAACCCACAACACCGCACTGGCCCCATGAAGCAGCGCATACAGCAGCCAGGCCGCAAACAGAAACCGCCCCACCGCGTCATATCGTCCGTACAGCGGTTGCGGATCACGAATCCGCAGCACCGCCCACACGCAGACGATCGAGCCCAGCAAATTCACCATCAGCAGATGCGCCGGTGCAAACGGCGGCAGCTCTCCAGGCAGGTCAAATAGCTGAGTCAGGCTCATCAACACACCATGCAACGCCGCAAAGCTCCACGGCGTGGCCAGCACGGCCGACACGATAAGGTCGTACCAGGCGCTGCCGCGCACCACCCGGCGATATTGCATCGAAGTCCACATACACGTTGCTCCAGCTAATTGGGGAGCAAAAAGGCTAAAGCCTGGGGTATGCTCCAAGGTCAAGCCCTCTGGAGTCATCCATGCGTATCGGTGAATTAGCCCAAGCCTGCGCCGTCAGTCGAGACACCCTGCGCTTCTACGAGGAGCGGGGCCTGATCGCGGCCGCGCGCAGTGCCAATGGCTATCGCGACTACCCCGCCGACGTGGTCCAACTGGTGCTCTATATCAAGACCGCCCAACGCCTGGGCTTTACCCTGGGCGAGATCGGCGCCAGCGTCGCCGCCCTGTGGAACGCCCCCGACCCCGACTGCGCGGTGACGCAATTGCTGCAAGACAAACTGAACCTGATCGAAACCCGCATGACCGAACTCGACGCGTTGCGTCAGGAGCTGAAACAACGGCTCGGGCAACGTTGTCCATTAAACCCGTGACCTTTTTCTTTCAAGGATGCCCCTCATGACTTCGGCAAGAAACGCATTGATCATCGGCGCCTCCCGGGGCCTGGGCCTCGGTCTGGTGAAGACGCTGCTCAGCGATGGCTGGAACGTGACCGCCACCGTGCGCAACCCGCAGAACGCAGAAGCTTTGAAGGCGCTGGGCCCGGTGCGTATTGAAAAGCTCGACATGGACGATCAGCAAGCCGTCATCGCCCTGAGCCAACAGCTCAAGGACGAGACCTTCGACCTGCTGTTCGTCAATGCCGGTGTCAAAGGCCCGGACAACCAGAACCCAGGCGGCGCGACGCTGGCGGAAGTCGGCCAGTTGTTCTTCACCAATGCCGTGGCACCGATCAACCTGGCCCAGCGCTTCGTGGGCCAGATCCGCGACGGCAGCGGCGTGCTGGCGTTCATGAGCTCGGTGCTGGGCAGCGTGACCATGCCCGACGCGCCGGAACTGGCGCTGTACAAGGCCAGCAAGGCGGCGCTCAATTCCATGACCAACAGCTTCGTCAGCCAACTGGGCGAGCAGACATTGACCGTGCTGTCGCTGCACCCGGGCTGGGTCAAGACGGACATGGGCGGTGAAGGCGCGGACATCGATGTCGAGACCAGCACCCGCGGGCTAATCGACCAGGTCAATGCCTTTGCCTGCAAGGGTGGGCATCACTTCGTCAACTACAAGGGCGAAACGATTCCCTGGTAACCACCTCTCCTCTGTGGGAGCGAGCTTGCTCGCGATGGCGGCCTTACATCCAACATTGATGTCGACTGATCTACCGCTATCGCGAGCAAGCTCGCTCCCACATTCGGATCTCGGCAGACCCTGGAAATCTGCAACACAACCTGAGTAAACTCCATCCCTCGCCCTATCCAACGGGCGCCCCTGGATCAGCAGACAGGGCATCACTGAGCTGGCTAACCTGAACCCACTTTCAGAGGAGCCGGCCACCATGCCTGCGACCCGTACCTGGTTAAAAAATCCCCTCGCCATTTTCACCGCCAACGACCTCGATGCCCGTGGCGGTCTCGTCCTGCAGGACGGTGTGATCGTCGAACTGCTGAGCGCCGACCAACAACCCGCCCAGCCCTGCGACCACATCTTCGACGCGCGCGAGCATGTGATCCTGCCGGGGTTGATCAACACCCATCACCACTTCTACCAGACCCTGACCCGCGCCTGGGCCCCGGTGGTGAACCAGCCATTGTTCCCGTGGCTGAAAACCCTCTACCCGGTGTGGGCGCGGCTGACCCCGGAGAAACTCGCCCTGGCGAGTAAAGTGGCCTTGGCCGAGTTGCTGCTGTCGGGCTGCACCACGGCGGCCGACCACCATTACCTGTTTCCCCAAGGCCTGGAACATGCCATCGACGTGCAAGTGCAAAGTGTCCGTGAACTGGGGATGCGGGCGATGCTGACCCGCGGTTCCATGAGTCTGGGCGAGGCCGACGGAGGCTTGCCGCCGCAGCAGACCGTGCAGCAGGGCGAGGTGATTCTCGCCGACAGCCAGCGCTTGATCGCCGAGTACCATGAGCGCGGCGACGGCGCGCAGATCCAGATTGCCCTGGCGCCCTGCTCGCCATTTTCGGTCACGCCCCAGATCATGAGCGCCAGTGCCAAGCTAGCGGAGCAACTCGACGTACGCTTGCACACGCACCTGGCCGAAACCCTCGATGAAGAAGCGTTCTGCCTGCAACGCTTCGGCCTGCGCACTGTGGATTACCTGGACAGCGTCGGCTGGCTCGGACCACGTACCTGGCTGGCCCACGGCATTCATTTCAACCCGGATGAAATCGCTCGTCTCGGCGCCGCTGGCACCGGCATCTGTCATTGCCCAAGCTCGAACATGCGTCTGGCCTCGGGCATCTGCCCGACCCTGGAGCTCACCGCCGCTGGCGCTCCCGTGGGCCTGGGCGTAGACGGCTCAGCGTCCAACGATGCCTCGAACATGATCCTCGAAACCCGTCAGGCGCTGTACATCCAGCGCCTGCGCTATGGCGCTCAAGCGATCACGCCGGAACGCGTACTGGGCTGGGCGACCCGAGGCTCGGCGCAACTGCTCGGGCGCAGCGATATCGGCGAACTGGCCGTGGGCAAGCAGGCCGATCTGGCGCTGCTCAAGCTCGATGAGCTGCGTTTCTCCGGCAGCCACGACCCGATCTCGGCCCTGCTGCTGTGCGGCGCGGACCGGGCGGATCGGGTGATGATCGGTGGGCAATGGCGAGTGATCGACGGGCAAGTCGAGGGATTGGACTTGAAGGGGCTGATTGCCGATCACAGCCAGGCGGCGCGGGAATTGATCGCCAGCGCCTGACCCACCCCAAATCTCCTGTGGGAGCGAGCTTGCTCGCGATAGCGCCAGATCAGACAACATTGATGTTGAATGGTTGGCCGCCATCGCGAGCAAGCTCGCTCCCACAATGGGGGCTGTATCGGGCCTAGAGTCCCAGCAAGGACAACATGATAAACGTCGCGAACAACACAAAGTGGGTCATGCCTTCGATGGCATTGGTTTCACCATCATTGAGGTTGATCGCGCTGACGATCAGGGTGATGAAGATCATCACCGTCTGCACCGGGGTCATCGCCATCTGAAAGGGCTGGCCGGTGTAGAGGGCCATGGCTTCCATCACCGGTACGGTGAGGATCACGGTGGACAGCGAAGCGCCCAACGCAATGTTCACCACCGACTGCATGCGGTTCGCCAGGGCGGCGCGCAGGGCGGTGAGGATTTCCGGTGCGGCGGAGATCGCGGCCACCAGGATCGCCGTGACCACCGGCGGCGCGCCCGAGCCTTCCAGGCCCAGGTCGATGGCCTTGGACATGACCTCGGCCAGGGCACCGATCACCACCACGCCAAACACCAGGGCACTGATTGAGAATGTCAGGCTGATGGGTTTCGGCTCGTTTTCCACCGGTTCTTTCTTGCGGCGTTTTTCCGGGTAGCTGTAGCTGAAGAAGTAACTGTGGGGTCCCACCTGCATGCGCAGGAACAGGGTGTACAGCACGATCATCGCGCCGATGGTAAATGCCGAATACATTTTCCAGTTCTGCTGGGGAATGAACTCCGGCACCACCATCGACACCCCCATGGCGGTGAGGATCATCACGCTATAAGTGCGCGCCGAATCATCGTTGTAGGCCTGCTCGCCATGCTTGATCCCGCCCATCAGCGCCGCCAGACCGAGGATGCCGTTGATGTCGAGCATCACTGCCGAGTAGATCGTGTCCCGCACCAGTGTCGACGACGCTTCGTTGCTCATCATGATCGCCAGGATCACCACCTCCACCAGCACCGCCGACAGAGTCAAGATCATCGTGCCATAGGGGTCACCGACCTTTTCCGCCAACAGCTCGGCGTGATGGGCCACACGCATGGAGGCCGCGACGATGAAGCCGATCAGCGCCAGGCCGCCGATCAACGCGATCAGTTGCCCGTTGCCCAGCAACCAGTGCTCCAGCGGATAGGCGATACAAGCGGCGACCAGCGCCAGCAACAGCAGTTTTTCTTGCTTGATCAAAGTGAGCATCGCGGGCCTGTCACTGTGAGCGGGGTCATGAGTTACTGACTGTAGGGGGCGGCGAACGTTTCGTTCGAGTGTGATGCACCAGGGAGTGGCGAGTGGCTGGCAGGTGCACCTTTATCGATCTGGAGGGCCTCATCGCGAGCAAGCTCGCTCCCACAGGTTGTGCATTGCCTTTGTGGGAGCGAGCTTGCTCGCGATGGCTGCCCCGAAAAGATCGCAGATTTTGTTGTCCTGTTGGTCAGCATTTTGCATTGATGCTGCACAGCCAACCTCACAACAAAATGGAGTTCGAGTTCATGCACAAACGTCCCTTGAAGCAGTTGCTTTGCGCCGTCGTCGCCGCCGTCGGCCTGGGCGCCGGCCTGAATGCCAGTGCCGCCGACCCGCTGAAGGTCGGCTTCGTCTACATCGGCCCGATCGGCGACCACGGCTGGACCTATCAGCATGAACAAGGGCGCAAGGAGCTGGCGGCGAA
The DNA here is from genome assembly GCF_053629195.1 of Pseudomonas sp. R151218B TE3479. Lineage (NCBI taxonomy): Bacteria > Pseudomonadati > Pseudomonadota > Gammaproteobacteria > Pseudomonadales > Pseudomonadaceae > Pseudomonas > Pseudomonas sp. R151218B TE3479. The sequence continues at coordinate 1,800,726 of NZ_JBRJHV010000001.1, read as the reverse complement.
ATTCGGTGAGCGGATCACCACCAACTACGTGGAAAACGTGCCAGAGGGAGCCGACGCCGAGCGGGTCATCCGCAACATGGCCAAGGACAAATACGACCTGATCTTCACCACCTCCTTCGGCTACATGAACCCGACGCTGAAAGTCGCCAAGCAGTTCCCCAAGGTGATCTTCGAACACGCCACCGGCTACAAGCAGGACAAGAACCTGGGCACGTACCTGGCTCGAACCTACGAAGGCCGCTACGTCGGCGGTTTCCTCGCGGCCAAGATGACCAAGACCAAGAAGATCGGCTATGTCGCCTCCTTCCCGATCCCGGAAGTGATCCGCGACATCAACGCCATCCAACTGGCCCTGAACAAATACAACCCCGGTACCGAGATCAAGGTGGTGTGGGTCAACTCCTGGTTCGACCCGGGTAAGGAAGCCGACGCCGCCAATGCGCTGATCGACCAGGGCGTGGACGTGGTGTTCCAGCACACCGACAGCCCGGCGCCGATCCAGGCCGCCGAACGACGCGGCGTCTATGCGGTGGGCTACGCTTCGGACATGGCCCACTTCGGTCCCAAGGCGGTGCTGACGTCCATCGTCAATGACTGGGGCCCGCATTACATCCAGGCGACCCAAAGCGTGCTCGACCACAACTGGAAATCCCAGGATTACTGGGGCGGCCTGAAGGAAGGCACGGTGAAGCTGCCGATCAGCGACCTGGTGCCGGCAGCAGTCAAGGGCGAAGCCGAGCAGATCATCGCCGACATCGAAAGCGGCGCCTTCCATCCGTTCACCGGCCCGATCAAGGACCAGGCCGGTGTCGAGAAAATCCCTGCGGGCGCGAGCGCCACCAACGCGGAACTGGCGTCGATGAATTATTACGTCGAAGGCATGAAGGCCGAGATTCCAAAATAGTCCCCAAACCCAATACCTATTGTGGGAGCGAGCTTGCTCGCGATGGCGGTGTATCAGTCGACATCGATGTTGAATGCCGGACCGCGATCGCGAGCAAGCTCGCTCCCACATGGGGCTCCTATTCCATTTCAGGACAGCCGCATGAACAGCCTGCCCATCATCGACATCAGCCCACTCTACGGCGATGAGCCCGACGCCTGGCAAGCCGTCGCCGGGCAAATCGACCACGCCTGCCGCCAATGGGGCTTTTTCTACATCAAGGGGCACCCCATCAGCGCCGCGCGTATCGCCGAAGTGCTGGACAACGCCCAGCGCTTCTTCGCCCTGCCCGTCGAAGAAAAGCTCAAGATCGACATCACCCAGACCCGTCACCATCGTGGCTACGGCGCCGTCGCCACGGAACAACTGGACCCGACCAAGCCCAGCGACCTGAAGGAAACCTTCGACATGGGCCTGCATTTGCCGGCCGATCACCCCGAAGTGCTGGCGGAAAAACCCTTGCGCGGTCCCAACCGGCACCCCGACCTGAGCGGTTGGGCAACCTTGATGGAGCAGCATTACCGCGACATGCAGGCACTTGCCCAAATCCTGCTACGCGCCATGACCCTGGCCCTTGGCATCGAACAAAACTTTTTCGACACGCGCTTCAACGAGCCGGTGAGCGTGCTGCGCCTGATCCACTACCCGCCACGCCAGACCGCCAGTAGCACCGAGCAGCAAGGGGCTGGCGCCCACACTGATTACGGTTGTATCACCCTGCTCTACCAGGACGCCGCCGGTGGCCTGCAAGTGCGCAACGTCAACGGCCAGTGGATCGACGCGCCGCCCATCGATGGCACCTTCGTGGTCAACCTCGGCGACATGATGGCGCGCTGGAGCAACGACCGTTACCTGTCTACGCCGCATCGGGTGATCAGCCCGTTGGGAGTGGACCGTTATTCGATGCCATTCTTTGCCGAGCCGCACCCCGACACGCTGATTCAATGCCTGCCCGGTTGCCAGGATGACGCCCACCCGCCAAAGTACCCGACCACCACCTGCGCCGAATTCCTGCTCTCGCGCTTCGCCGACACCTATGCTTACCGACGGGAGCCCCAGGCCGTGTAGTGGATCAGCCGGTCAGGTTTTACCCGACAGGGCGGCCAGCCCCTGTAGAATGCCCGCCATCGATTCGCTGATGAGAAAAGACCATGTACGACTGGCTGAACGCCCTGCCCAAGGCTGAACTACACCTGCACCTGGAAGGCTCCCTGGAACCCGAGCTGCTGTTCGCCCTGGCCGAACGCAACAAGATCGCTCTGCCATGGAACGACGTCGACACCCTGCGCAAGGCCTATGCCTTCAACAACCTGCAGGAATTCCTCGACCTGTATTACCAGGGCGCCGATGTGCTGCGCACCTCCCAGGATTTCTACGACCTGACCTGGGCCTACCTGTTGCGCTGCAAGGCGCAGAACGTGATCCACACCGAACCGTTCTTCGACCCGCAAACCCACACAGACCGTGGCATCCCGTTCGAAGTGGTGCTCAACGGCATCGCCGCCGCCCTCAAGGACGGTGAACAGCAATTGGGCATTACCAGCGGCCTGATCCTGAGTTTCCTGCGTCACCTGAGTGAAGAACAAGCCGAGAAAACCCTCGACCAGGCGCTGCCGTTCCGCGAGGCCTTCGTGGCCGTGGGCCTGGACAGTTCGGAAATGGGCCATCCACCGAGCAAGTTCCAGCGAGTCTTCGACCGCGCGCGCAACGAAGGCTTCCTGACCGTAGCCCACGCCGGCGAAGAAGGTCCGCCCGAGTACATCTGGGAAGCCCTGGACCTGCTGAAGATCCAGCGCATCGACCATGGCGTGCGGGCCATCGAAGATGAGCGACTGATGCAGCGGATCATCGACGAGCAGATTCCATTGACCGTGTGCCCACTGTCCAACACCAAGCTGTGCGTGTTCGACGACATGTCGCAGCACAACATCCTCGACATGCTCGAACGCGGTGTGAAGGTGACGGTGAACTCCGATGACCCGGCGTACTTCGGCGGCTACGTCACCGAAAACTTCCACTCCCTGCACACCCACCTGGGCATGACCCAGGACCAGGCCAAGCGCCTGGCCCAGAACAGCCTGGATGCGCGGCTAGTAAAACCTTAAGCCAGACAATCAACCCTGTGGGAGCGAGCTTGCTCGCGATGGCGGTGTATCAGTCGACATCGATGTTGCATGCCGGACCGCTATCGCGAGCAAGCTCGCTCCCACAGTTTTTTTGATAGCCTGCAAATCCACGGTTGGACACAGATCCAATTGTGGGAGCGAGCTTGCTCGCGATGGCGGTGTATCAGTCGATATCGATGTTGCATGCCAGACCGCTATCGCCAGCAAGCTCACTCCCACAAGGGGATAGTATTTAGTCGGCAGCGGTCGCTTCGCTCAACTCCTCCAGCGTCTTGCCCCGGGTTTCCATCCCGAACACCCAGACCACCCCCGCCGCCACGGCGAAGCACAACGCACCCAGGGCGAATACACCGCCCTGGCCGGTGATGGGAAACACCAGGCCGGTCACCAGGGGACCGAGCAGCGAACCGATACGACCCACCGCCGAAGCAAAGCCCGAACCCGTGGCCCGCGCCGAGGTGGGATATAGCTCCGGCGTGTAGGTATAGAGCACCGCCCACATGCCAAACAGGAAAAACTGCATCAGCAAACCGGTGCCAATCAACAGGCCGACGTTGCCGCCAAACACCGCGCTCTGCCCATACAGAAACGCCATCACACCGCCGCCCAGCAAGGTGATGATGCACACCGGCTTGCGTCCCCAACGCTCCACCAGCCAGGCCGCCATCAGGAAGCCGGGAATCCCGCCCAAGGAAATCACCACGGTGTAATACACCGACTGGGTCACGGCGAACCCCGACTGCTGCAACAATGCGCTGAGCCAGGACGTCAGGCCATAAAAACCGAGCAAGGCAAAGAACCAGACACTCCAGATCATCATCGTGCGCTGGCGATACAACGGCGACCAGATCTGCGCCAGGGCCGAAAAGAAATTGCCCGGTGTGCTCTCGACCCTCGGCAGGCGGATCGGCTCCGGCAGGTCGCGCCGTCCCAGCGAGGCCCGGACCTTGTCTTCGATTCGCTTGAGTACCGCATCCGCTTCATCCCCCCGACCGGCCTGCTCCAGCCAGCGCGGCGACTCGGGAATGAAGAAGCGAATCGCCAGGACAAACACCGCCGGCACCGCCAGCACCAGGAAAATGTCGCGCCAGCCGATCACCGGCAGCAGAAAATACGACAGCACCCCCGCCGCCACGAAACCCAGTGGCCAGAAACCGTCCATCAAGGCGATGTAGCGCCCTCGACGCTTGGCCGGGATCAACTCCGACAGCATCGACTGGGCAATCGGAAACTCCATGCCCATGCCGATGCCCAGCAAGACGCGAAACAGCGTCAAGGTCTCGACGTCCTGGGCGGTGGAGCACAGGTAACTGGCAATACCCCACAACACGATGCTCCACTGGAACACCGGCTTGCGCCCGAAACGATCGGCCAACATGCCCGACAGCGACGCCCCCAGCACCATGCCGAAGAAGCTGGAGCTGGCGAGCAGACCGGCCTGGGCGGTGCTCAGGCCGAACTCGGCCTTGATCGAGCCCAGCAGGAACGTCATCATCGCCAAGTCCATGGAGTCGAAGAAAAACGCCAGGGCGATGATGATGAAAATCACCCGGTGATACCCGCTGATGGGTAACCGCTCCAGGCGTTCCGCCGCGCTGTAACCGTGAATGTCCATGCTGCTGCCTCCCCAATCCGAAAAAATCCCCGGACCGAGTGTGCGCGAACCTTGCAGGCGGCTATTGCTGAATACGACCTGTCGACAGCCCTGAGCGACGCGCCAGGCGAGTTCCCTAGAGCGCCATTTCTACGGCATCCTGCCGGGCGAACCGGTGGATTTCCTGCTGGCCGAGCGTCGTCACCTGCAAGGCTCGCGAATCGTTAGGCAAAGTCAGCCAACCCGACTGCATGAACAGTTGCAGCAACGCCGCTCCCAGCGCGCCACCCAGGTGCGGACGACGTTCGCTCCAGTCCGGGCAAGGGCAGGCGACACGGGCGTTGCGATAGGCCAGGGCCTGGATGAACAGGCCACGCTCGGCCAGTTGATTGGCGCCCTTGTGCGTGACGATCACCCGTTGTTCGAACTGCTCGATCCACCCCGCGTCGAGCAAGCGCTGGTAGAGATCGGCCGCCAGGGTTCCCCCCAAGTGATCGTCGCACAGCCTGGCCCGCATCAACGAAGCGGGGGCCGACGGGGCGTTGGTCGGCATGACACGGCGCTTGAAGACATCCGGAATCTGCCGTGGCGTACTGACCAGGGTCGCGCTGGCCAATGCTTCGACGGCCGCGCCGATTTCAGGCGCGGCCAGGCGGAAAAACCGCTTGCGCCCCCGGGCTTCGACTTTCAACAGGCCTCCGGCGGACAAGCGTCCCAGGTGCGCATTGGCCGAGGACGGCGACAACCCGGCGAGCAACGCCAACTCTTCGGCCTGGCGGGCCGTGCCGTCCATCAAGGCCCACATCATCGCGCTGCGCTTGGGGTCAGCCAGCAGCGTGGCGATCTGGCTGATGCAAGGTGCATGTTCCATGTATTCACTCCCTGTTGAATCATTCGTCTACTGCTCTGGCGCAGGCGGTCGTTAGTATAAGCGCGACGATCGAGCTTTCCTGTCCTCTGGAAACCTTTGGAGGCGATTGTTCATGAGGGAAAAGTCTCTATTTGCGCGCGACTAATGGCCGCCCCCCGTCGGGAGTGGAAATCGAGCCGTCAACTCACCGCAGCGAGCCTGGAGCATGTCCCGCAAAAGATTGATGGGTTTGCTCAATTGCGCCCGGTGGGCACACAGCAGATTGAGGGGCGCACGTTCGCATTGCAGGTGCGGCAAGAGGATTTTCAAACGCCCGGCCAGCACGTCAGTGGACACATCCAACCACGATTTATAAGCGATCCCGGCTCCCGCCACCGCCCAGCGACGCACCACGTCGGCGTCGTCACTGAAACGGTCGCCGCTGACGGTGAGGCTCACCTCCCGCTTGCCGTCATGAAAAGCCCATCGGTCATGGACCCGGCTGCCCAGCATGTACAACAGGCAGTTGTGTTGGGCCAGTTGTTCCAGTTGATGAGGTTCGCCCCGGCGAGCCAGATAATCCGGCGATGCACACAGCACCCGACGATTGTCCGGGGCGATGGGCAAGGCCACCAGACTCGAGTCTTCCGGCTCGCCATAACGCAGGGCGATGTCCACCGGCTGCTTGAACAGGTCAGCCATGCGATCGCCCAGTAGCAATCGCACCGTCAGCCCGGGGTGCTCGCGCTGGAACGCATCCAGCCAGGGCAACAGCAGGTTGCGTCCCAGGTCCGACGGCGCGGACAACTGCAACACTCCGCTGACCTGGTCCTGGCCGCTGGTCAACAACCGTCGGCCTTCGTCAAGGCTGCTCAAGGCAGCCCGGGCATATTCGAGAAAACCCTCGCCTTCGGCCGTCAGGCGCAAGCTGCGGGTGGAGCGGGCCAGCAGCCGGGCACCGAGGTGCTGCTCGATCCGTTTCAATGCGGCACTGGCCACCGCCGCCGACAGGTCCATGACCCTGGCCGCAGCCGAAAGACTGCCCAGGTCCGCTGCCCGGACAAACAATTGCAAGTCATCGAAGCGAAGCATCACGCGCCTATTATCAAAAAAGTATTGAAAGAGCCTGTTGTTTTAGCCGGTTTTATCTCGGCTATAAATAGCTAAACATGGCCTTCATCGAAACTCACCTCACGGAGCCACTTCATGAAAGCCATTGCCTACTACCACTCGCTGCCCATCACCGACCCACAATCGCTCCAGGACATCGAGTTGCCGGAACCGGTCGCCGGTCCCCGGGACCTGCTGGTGGAGGTCAAGGCCATTTCGGTCAACCCGGTGGACACCAAGGTCCGCCAGAACGTCCAGCCCGAAGATGGCATCGCCAAGGTGGTGGGCTGGGACGTGGCCGGCGTGGTCAAGGCGGTGGGCAGCGAGGTCACGCTGTTCAAGGCCGGGGACAAGGTGTTCTACGCCGGTTCCATCGCCCGGGCCGGTGGCAACAGCGAATTGCACGTAGTGGATGAGCGCATTGTCGGCCACATGCCCAAGACCCTCGGTTTCGCCGACGCGGCGGCGCTGCCGTTGACGGCCATCACCGCCTGGGAACTGTTGTTCGAGCGCCTGAATATCCAGGAAGGCCAGGACAACCAGGGCCAGAGCCTGTTGATCGTCGGCGCCGCGGGAGGCGTGGGTTCGATCCTGACGCAACTGGCCAGCCAACTCACCGGGCTGAAGGTGATTGGCACTGCGTCCCGTGCGCAAACCCAGGAATGGGTTCGCGGGCTGGGTGCCGACCTGGTGATCGACCACAGCCGCCCCTTGAGCGAAGTACTGAAGGAAGCAGGCCAGTCCCAGGTGACCCACGTCGCCAGCCTGACCCAGACCGACCAGCACCTGGACCAACTGGTCGAAGCCCTCGCCCCCCAGGGCAAACTGGCGCTGATCGACGATCCCAAGGCGCTGGACGTGACCAAGCTCAAGCGCAAGAGCCTGTCGTTGCATTGGGAATTCATGTACACCCGCTCGCTGTTCGAAACGGCTGACATGCTTGAACAGCACAAACTGCTCAACCGCGTGGCCGCGCTGATCGACGCCGGTACGCTGAAGACCACAGTGGGCGAGCATTTCGGCACCATCAACGCCGAGAACCTGCGCCGGGCCCACGCGTTGCTGGAAAGCGGCCAGTCCAAGGGCAAGATTGTGCTTGAAGGCTTCTGACCGCAGCGAACGGCAGCTTGAAATGCTTCACCTGTGGCGAGGGAGCTTGCTCCCGCTGGGCTGCGTAGCGACCCCTGTTTTTTGCGGTTGCTGCGCAACCGAGCGGGAGCAAGCTCCCTCGCCACGGGTATTGCATTGATCTGGGACCGCACCGTCAGTCCGAGAATTGACCGTTGTCACAATTGCAATCGTATTCGGGTCTACACTCGAGGCCTTTGCAACGTAATCTTTTCGTGAGGAGGTCAGCAATGAAGATCCTGATAAAAGAAGTGGCAAAATCCCAATGGCAAGTGCGTCTTGACCAGCACGTCGTCACCTTCCGTACCGAGGCCGAAGCCCAGGCTTTCGCCACAACCTTGCAAGCGCGGATCCACGCGCCCCATCGTTTCCCCGAACAGCAGCAGCGCGCGGCCGGCTGAGTCAGCCCTCGCGACCGGCCTGGGCCAATGCCCGGGCATTTTGCAGGCGACGAGTCAGCATCGCTGCGCTCACCACCAACAGCCCGCAAAGGCTGATGACCAGCGCCATTGGCACTGCTGTGCCGTCATGCAACGCCGCCACCAACGCGGCCGCCCCGGCGGCTACTGAAAACTGCAGGCATCCCAGCATCGCCGACGCGCTGCCGGCGCGGGCACCCTGCCCGTTCATCGCACAGGCCGACGCATTGGGCAGGATGCAACCCAGGCTGGCAATGCAGATGAACAGCGGAAGCAGCAGCGGCCACAACCGTTCCGGCTGCAGTGCACAGACCGCCAACAGGCACAGCCCGGCGAGCAGATAGACCCAGACTGCGCGGCTCAGCAGGAATGCCGGGCCGCGCTTGGACAGCAGCCGGGCGTTGACCTGGGCAACCAGGATGAAGCCTGCTGCGTTGGTCCCGAAGAGCCAGCCGAAGTGTTCGGCCGGTACGCCGTAGAGCTTGATAAACACAAAAGGCGAGCCGGCGATGTAGGCGAACATCCCGGCGATGGCGATGCCCCCCGTCAGGGCATGCCCGAGGTAAACCGCGTCGGTCAACAACCGGCCGTACTGGCGCAAGGCGCCCGACAAGGGTTGCCGAGGGACATGATCCGGCAGGCTTTCCGGCAGCCACAGGGCCACGGCCGTCGACGCCAATGCGCTGAACACGGTCAGGGCAATGAAAATTGACTGCCAGCCATGCAGGTTCACCAACAGCCCACCGAGCATCGGCGCGAGAATCGGCGCCAGGCCCATCACCAGCATCAACTGCGAAAACACCTTGGCCGAACCCACCGCGTCGCATTTGTCGCTGACCACCGCCCGGGAAATGACCATTCCGGCGCATCCGCCCAGGGCCTGAACGAAGCGGGCACCGATCAGCCATTCGAGGCTCGGTGCGTAGGCGCAGGCCAGGGACGCCAAAGTGAACAAGCCGACGCCCGTCAACAACGGAATGCGCCGCCCGAAGCGATCCGCTACCGGCCCATAGGCCAATTGCCCGATGGACAAGCCAAGGAAATAGGCCGCCAGGGTCAACTGGATGTGTTTTTCGTCAGTGCCGAAGGCGGTGGCCATCGCCGGAAAAGCGGGCAGGTAGAAGTCGATCGCCAAGGGACCGAAAGCGCTCAAGGCGCCAAGAATCAGAATGGTGCGAAGGTTCATCGGGCGTCCAGCTCAGGCGTCGTTCGACAGCCCGGCAGTCTAGCCGTGCCGGGCGCTCTTGAACATTCCGATAGGTCGCTAACGATTAAAAAACTTCAGGCAGGGCTCACCTCATAGCCTTCTTCCTTGATGGCCGCGAGCACGGCATCGGTCGCCAACGAGCTCTGGACCCGGACGGTCTTGGCACCCAGGTCGACTTGCACCTCCGCCGCCGGATCCTTGGCCTGAACAGCCTGGGTGATGGCCTTGACACAGTGACCGCAGGACATGCCCTGGACAGTGAATGTTTGCATGGGATGACTCCTTGGGATTGAGGTTGCGGCCAGTCTCAAGCTTGCCCTCATGGCAAGGTCAAGTTCTGACAAAAACTGCCGGGCTGGCAATCGGCATCGCCCTCAGCCAAGCTGCACACATCAAGGATTTAACACCGGAGGTTCAGCCATGCGCTGGTCAGCGTTCAGCCTGTTTTGCATGCTCGGTTTTTCAGCGGTGGCGCCCCAGGCCTCGGCCGTCGGCGAAGACTATGGCGTGTTGATCATTTCCCGCGAGCGCCTGGAAGTGGCGACCAGTTGCGAAATCGGCATCTACATCCAGGATCAACTCTCGGCCAGGCTGTTCCAGGAGCAGAGCACCTCGTTCAACCTGCCGCCGGGCCAGTTTTCCTTGCGCCTGAAATTGCTGCCGGGACAGGCGCCGGGTTGCAACCCGGGCATGCTCGCGCCAGGGTCGCAGAACATCACCCTCAAGGCCGGGGACATCTTGAAGTTCCGCATCGCGATGAATGAACAAGGTATGTACCTCAAGCAGGCTGGGCTGGGTTACTGACACGCCACTCGAACTTGTGGCTGCGAGCCCCTGTGGGAGCGAGCTTGCTCGCGATGGCGATCTAACACCCACCATGGATGTCGACTGACCTACCGCTATCGCGAGCAAGCTCGCTCACACAGAGGATTGGCGCTTGACCTTGCCAGCATGGCAAGGTTGATCCTGTAGTCATTCACTACAGGGAGCGTGACCGATGTCCGAATCCAGCACATTCGATCTACCCATTGCCGGCATGACCTGCGCCAGCTGCGCCGGGCGGGTCGAGCGGGCCTTGAGCAAAGTCGCCGGTGCCAGCGCCGTCAGCGTCAACCTGGCGACGGAACTGGCGCGTGTTCAGGCCCCCGAAGGCAGCCTGCCGGCGTTGAAGCAGGCCGTTGAACAGGCAGGCTATAGCGTTCCGGTGCACACCCTGGAACTGAACATCGAAGGGATGACCTGTGCTTCCTGTGTCGGCCGCGTCGAACGCGCCTTAGGCAAGGTCGACGGCGTGAACAGCGTCAGCGTCAACCTGGCCAACGAACGGGCCCACCTCGAACTGCTCGGCCAGGTGGATGCCCAAGCCCTGATCGATGCGGTCAAGCGCGCCGGCTATGACGCCACAGTCTGGCAGACCGAGCAGGTCGCCGACACGCAGAGCAACCGTCTGAACCGTGAACGCCTGGCCCTGGTGCTGGTGATTCTGTTGTCAGTGCCGTTGGTGCTGCCCATGCTGCTGCAGCCGTTCGGCGTGCACTGGATGCTCCCGGCCTGGGTGCAGTTCGCCCTGGCGACGCCGGTGCAGTTCATCTTCGGCGCGCGTTTCTACGTCGCCGCCTTCAAGGCCGTGCGGGCCGGTGCCGGGAACATGGACCTGCTGGTGGCCCTGGGCACCAGCGCTGGCTACGGCTTGAGCCTCTATGAATGGGCGATCGCCCGTCCCGGCAGCATGCCGCACCTGTATTTCGAGGCCTCGGCCGTCGTGATCGCCCTGGTGTTGCTCGGTAAATACCTGGAAAGCCGCGCCAAGCGCCAGACCGCCAGTGCCATCCGCGCCCTCGAAGCCTTGCGCCCGGAACGGGCGATCCAAGTGATTGATGGCCAGGAGCGGGACGTTGCCATCAGCGCCCTGCGCTTGAATGACCTGGTGCTGGTCAAGCCCGGCGAACGCTTCCCGGTGGACGGCGAAGTGCTGGAAGGCCAGAGCCACGCCGACGAAGCGCTGATCAGCGGCGAAAGCCTGCCGGTGCCCAAGCAGCCCGGCGACAAGGTCACCGGCGGCGCCATCAATGGCGAAGGCCGGTTGCTGGTGCGCACGCAAGCCCTGGGCACCGAAACCGTCCTGGCGCGCATCATCCGCCTGGTGGAAGACGCCCAGGCCGCCAAGGCGCCGATCCAGAAACTGGTGGATAAAGTCAGCCAGGTCTTCGTACCGGTGGTGCTGGTGCTGGCCCTGGCGACGTTGATCGGCTGGTGGCTGTACGGTGCGCCACTGGAAACCGCGATGATCAACGCCGTCGCCGTGCTGGTGATCGCCTGCCCCTGCGCCCTGGGCCTGGCAACGCCCACGGCGATCATGGCTGGCACCGGCGTGGCGGCGCGCCACGGGATTCTGATCAAGGATGCCGAGGCCCTGGAACGCGCCCATGAAGTCACGACCGTGGTGTTCGACAAGACCGGCACCCTGACCTCCGGCACGCCGCGCATCGCCCACTTGACCGCCCTGGACGGCGATGAAGATGCGTTGCTGAAAATGGCCGGCGCGCTGCAACGCGGCAGCGAACACCCGCTCGCCAAAGCCGTGCTGGACGCCTGCGCCGAGCGCGGCCTGGATGTGCCGGATGTCAGCGACAGCCAGTCCCTGGCCGGGCGCGGCATTGCCGGCAACCTCGCGGGGCACCGCCTGGCCCTGGGCAATCGCCGTCTGCTGGACGAATTGGGCCTGAACCCCGGCTCGCTGGCCGAATCCGCACAGGCTTGGGAAACCGAAGGCCGTACGTTGTCCTGGCTGCTTGAACAAGGCGCGACGCCACGGGTACTGGGCCTGTTCGCCTTCGGGGACACCCTCAAGCCCGGCGCTCTCGCCGCCGTCCAGGCCTTGAATGAACAGCACATCGCCAGCCATCTGCTCACCGGCGACAACCAAGGCAGCGCCCGGGTGGTGGCCCAGGCACTGGAGATTTCCAATGTCCATGCCGAGGTACTGCCAGCGGATAAATCCGCCATCGTCCAGCAATTGAAGCGCCACTCGGTGGTGGCGATGGTGGGCGACGGCATCAACGACGCCCCCGCCCTGGCCGCCGCCGACATTGGCATTGCCATGGGCGGTGGCACCGATGTGGCGATGCATGCCGCGGGTATCACCCTCATGCGTGGCGATCCACGACTGGTGCCGGCGGCCTTGGACATCAGCCGCAAGACCTACGCCAAGATCCGCCAGAACCTGTTCTGGGCGTTCGTCTATAACTTGATCGGCATCCCCCTGGCGGCGTTCGGCTTGCTCAACCCGGTGCTGGCCGGCGCGGCCATGGCCCTGTCGAGCGTCAGCGTGGTGAGCAATGCGTTACTGTTGAAGTTCTGGACACCCAAGCAGTTGGAGGAAAAGCGATGAACATCGGTCAAGCGGCCCGTCAGAGCGGCCTGAGCGCGAAGATGATCCGCTACTACGAGTCCATCGGCCTGCTCAAGCCCGCCCATCGCACCGACAGCGGCTACCGGATCTACGGCGCCGATGACCTGCACACCCTGGCGTTCATCAAGCGCTCCCGCGACTTGGGGTTTTCCCTGGAAGAGGTCGGCAAATTGCTCACGCTCTGGCAAGACCGCCAACGGGCCAGCGCCGACGTCAAGGCCCTGGCCCGGCAACACATCGATGAACTGAACCAGAAAATCCGCGAACTGGCCGAACTGCGCGACACCTTGCAAGACCTGGTAGAGCACTGCCACGGCGACCACCGTCCGGATTGCCCGATCCTCAAGGAACTGGCGTCGGGGTGCTGCAAGAATTGATGCCCACAAAGACCCGCGGTGAACAGCCGAAGCAAACCGGTGGGAGCGAGCTTGCTCGCGATGACGGCGGCACATTCAACATCGATGCAAGCTGCCCTACCGCTATCGCGAGCAAGCTCGCTCCCACAGGGATCAACGGCGACTTAAATCTCGGGACCATCCAAAAACCAATGTGGGAGCGAGCTTGCTCGCGATGACGGCGGCACATTCAACATCGATGCAAGCTGCCCTACCGCTATCGCGAGCAAGCTCGCTCCCACAGGGATCAACGGCGACTTAAATCTCGGGACCATCCAAAAACCAATGTGGGAGCGAGCTTGCTCGCGATGACGGCGGCACATTCAACATCGATGCAAGCTGCCCTACCGCTATCGCGAGCAAGCTCGCTCCCACAGGAGGCCTGCGGTGGATAGGAGATTTTGCAGTGCCCACAAAAAACCCGGCCATTGGCCGGGTTTCTGTTCAACCGATCATTGCATCCACGGCGGCGGTGGTTCTTCGGTCTTGCCGGGTGGGGCATCGTCGGCGGCGCGGACGGCCTGACGGCGTTCCTCATCCAGGCGGGCGGCCTCGATTTCACGCATGATCCCGCCGACATCCGCCAGTTCTTCCGGCTCGTCGAACTCGCCAGTCAGCACGCTGGCGGGGTGCAGGGTGCCAGCTTCGTACAGCGCCCACATTTCCTTCGCGTACTTGGTGCGCTTGAGTTCCGGGGCAAACCGGCCGAAGTAGGAGGCCATGTTGCCCACGTCCCGCTCCAGCATGCTGAAGGCATGGTTGTTACCCGCGGCATCCACGGCTTGCGGCAGGTCGATGATCACTGGCCCCGTCGGCGTCAGCAGCACGTTGAACTCCGACAGGTCACCGTGCACCAGACCAGTACACAGCATCAACACGATCTGGGAAATCAGAAAGGCGTGATATTCACGGGCCTGGTCCGGCTCCAGCACCACATCGTTCAGGCGCGGCGCCGCATCGCCGTACTCGTCGGCCACCAGCTCCATCAGCAGCACGCCTTCAAGGAAGTCGTACGGCTTGGGCACGCGCACACCCGCGCCTGCCAGGCGGAACAGTGCCGCCACTTCGGCATTCTGCCAGGCGTCCTCGGTTTCCTTGCGCCCGAACTTCGAGCCCTTGGCCATGGCCCGGGCCTGACGGCTGTTGCGCACCTTACGGCCTTCCTGATACTCGGCCGCCTGACGAAAACTTCGCTTGTTCGCCTCCTTGTAGACCTTCGCGCAACGTAGCTCGTTGCCGCAGCGCACCACATAAACAGCTGCTTCTTTACCACTCATGAGTGGGCGCAGCACCTCGTCGACCAGACCGTCCTCGATCAGGGGTTCAATGCGTTTTGGAGTCTTCATCAGCTTTTATTGTGGGTCCTTTATTACCAAACACGCGAATGACAGTCGTTATACGGCAATCCTTCCTCCACGGGGAGGGGTTGCCGACCTATGAACCTGTGATGCACACAATGTGCCGGATCAATCGACGGCGCCGAATCATAGCCGAGACCAGACCTGGCGTTGGCAACTGAATACCCAGGTATTTGCGACAAGAGCTGACAGGCATGTCTACCGACAACTCAATGCTTGAACAACTCCCCCGGCGTATACCCGAACATCCCCTTGAACGCGGCAATGAATGCGGACGTTGAATCATACCCACACGACAACGCGGCGCTGGTGACGCTGTCCCCTTTCTCCAACGAGCCCAGGGACGACAACAAGCGCATGCGCTGGCGCCAGGCACGAAAGCTCAGGCCGGTCTCACGCTGGAACAGACGCATCAGGGTTTTTTCCGACGTGCCCAGACGTTCAGACCAGGCTTGCAAGGTGACGTTCTGTTCAGGCTGCTCGATCAATTCGTTACACAGCGCCAGCAAGCGGGCATGTCGCGGCAGCGGCAGGGAAAACCCCACTTCCGGCAACGTCGCCAACTGGTCCAGCAGCACCTGCACCAGCCGTTCTTCCTGGGTATCGCCTTGGGGATAATCGACCGGCAGCTGACAGAACACCTTGATCAACTCACGGGCCAGTGGCGTGACTTCCAGCACCCGACAGCGCTCATCGGCCCAGGGGCAGGCATGACGATGGACATACAGGCTGCGCATTTCCGCCCGGGTGGAGGTCACCACCTGATGTTCCAGGTCGGCCGGGATCCAGATGCCCCGTTGTGGCGGGGCGAAGAAACTGCCGGCGGCGGTGTGTACGCCGAGGACCCCGCTGATGGCGTAGGAAAACTGCACCCAGTCATGACGATGGGCTTGCGTCCAGGAACCGGCACTCAAGCTTTCGACACGGGCGTACAGCGGCCTCGGCAATTGCGCCAGGTCGGGGATACGTCGTTCCAGCTGCTGGTGTCCGTTAGGCGGCATTGATTGGCCTTATGTCGCAAGACGACTGAATAGGGGCGACGTTAGGCTAAGTCGACTTTTCTTACAACATGCGGTGCCCTATGCATATCTTCAGACACCTCAAACGCATGGTGACCGACTGGTTCCTGTGCGGCATGGTGCTCGCCACGCTGCTGGCGTACTTCTTTCCCACCTTTGGTGCCACGGGCGGTGCCATGCATGCCGAATGGGTGGTCAACATCGGTATCTTCGTGGTGTTCTTCCTGCACGGGGTCAACCTGTCCGGCGAGCAGATCCGCCATGGCCTGAAGAACATCCGGCTGCACGTGATGGTGCAGGCTTTCACCTTTGGCGTATTTCCTTTGCTCTGGCTGCTCAGCAACTGGCTGCTGGGCAGCCATGTGCCGGCGCTGCTGATGCTGGGGTTCTTCTACCTGTGCGCCCTGCCCTCGACGATTTCTTCCTCGGTGGCCCTGACTGGCAGTGCGAAAGGTAACGTGCCGGCGGCGATTCTCAACGCGAGCCTGTCCAGCGTGCTGGGCATTTTCCTGACACCGTTGCTGGTCAGTTTCGTGGTCGGCAGCGGCGCTGGTGGCATCGACCTGGGTTCAACCTTGCTCGACCTGTGCATGATGTTGCTGCTGCCGCTGGTGCTGGGGCAGTTCCTGCGGCGTTGGCTGGCCGGTTTTTTCGGTCGGTACAAACGCTACACCAGCGTCATCGACAAGCTGGTGATCCTGCTGCTGGTCTACGCGGCCTTCTGCAACTCGATGGTGTCCGGCATCTGGCGCCAGCAAGGCAACGGCGTGTTGCTCAGCGCAGTGGTGGGCAGTGCTGTGCTGCTGGCAATCATCCTGTGGGCGACCACCCGCACCGCCCGCGCCCTGAAATTCAACAGCGCCGATGAAGTCGCCGCGGTGTTCTGCGCCAGCAAGAAATCCCTCGCCGCCGGGGTACCGATGGCGGCGTTGATTTTCGGCAACCATCCCGGCCTGGGGCTGATTCTGTTGCCGATCATGATCTACCACCCGCTGCAGTTGATCGTCTGCTCGATCCTGGCCGAGCGCTACGCCAGCCAGCACAAGGCACTGGCCTCCCGCCAGGAGGGCCCCCTCGTCAACGTTCGATAATCGCCGTCACACCCTGGCCGGCGGCGGCGCAGATGGAAATCAAACCGCGACCTCGCCCGGCGGCATCCAGCAACTTGGCGAGGTTGGCGACAATGCGCCCGCCCGTGGCGGCAAACGGATGCCCGGCGGCCAGGGAACTGCCCTTCACGTTCAACCGACTGCGATCGATGGACCCCAGCGGTGCATCTAGGCCCAGACGGGCCTTGCAATAGTCCGGGTCTTCCCAGGCCTTCAGCGTGCACAACACTTGGGCGGCGAACGCTTCGTGGATCTCGAAATAATCGAAGTCCTGCAAGCTCAGGCCGTTGCGCGCCAGCAATCGCGGCACGGCGTAGACCGGGGCCATCAGCAGCCCTTCGGCGCCATTGACGAAATCCACCGCCGCCGTTTCACCGTCGCGCAGGTACGCCAGGATCGGCAGGCCCCGGGCCTTGGCCCACTCTTCGCTGCCCAGCAGTACCAACGAGGCGCCGTCGGTCAGTGGCGTGGAGTTGCCCGCCGTCAGCGTGCCCTTGGCACTTTTTTCGAACGCCGGCTTGAGGGAGGCGAGTTTCTCCAGGGTCAGGTCCGGGCGCAGGTTATTGTCCCGGGTCAGGCCGAGAAACGGTGTCATCAAGTCGTTCTGCCAACCTTCGGCGTAGGACGCGGCCATTTTCTGATGGCTTTCCAGGGCCAACTGGTCTTGGGCCTCCCGGGGGATCTGCCAGGTCTGGGCCATCAATTCGCAGTGCTCGCCCATGCTCAGGCCGGTACGCGGCTCGTTGATGCGTGGCAAGTCCGGCATCAGGTGCTGGGGGCGCAATTGCAGGAATATTTTGATTTTTTCAGCGGTGGTCTTGGCGCGATTGGCTTGCAGCAAGATCCTGCGCAACCCTTCATTGACCCCGATTGGCGCATCCGACGTGGTGTCGACGCCGCCGGCAATGGCGCTGTCGATCTGGCCCAGGGCGATCTTGTTGGCCACCAGCAGCACTGTTTCCAGCCCGGTGCCACAGGCCTGTTGGACGTCATAGGCCGGCGTGGTGGGCGACAGCCGCGAACCGAGCACGCATTCACGGGTCAGGTTCATATCCCGGGAAAACTTGAGCACGGCGCCAGCGGCCACTTCACCGATGTGCAGGCCATGCAAGTTGTAGCGCTCGATCAGCCCCTCGAGGGCAGCTGTCAACATCGCCTGGTTGCTGGCGGTGGCATAGGGCCCGTTGGAGCGAGCGAAGGGAATGCGGTTACCACCGATGATCGCGACGCGGCGTGGTTGTGTCATGAAGAACTCCCCTGTAGGTCTAATACACTAAGAAAAACTCAACCACCCCCTGTGGGAGCCGAGCTTGCTCGCGATGAACGATGATGCGATCGCCCTGAAAAACCGCAGTGCCTGCATCGCGAGCAAGCTCGCTCCCACAGGAATACGGTGCTCGGGACAAAGCGCTTCAGCTCAAGCTTAGGCTTTATCTCGCCGATCGAACGACTGATCGCCAATCATGGTCCACACTTGGAACCTCATCAGCCGGAGTGTGTTCCATGTCTGACCGTTATATCGACTTCGCCAATTCGCCCATTGGTCGACGCATGGTCGGGTCCCTCGGCCTGCCATCGCCGGTACGCCTGGAGCGCTGGCAGGCCGGGCGGCTGCGGCCGATCGAAGGCGCACTGCTGCTGGGCGGCGGGCCGTTGACCGAACAGATCGGCACGTTCGCCAAGCGCCTGACCGACACCATTTTCATCTACGGCGGCGAACCGACCGTGGCCACCGAGTGGATCCCCGGCCACGGCCCGAAAATCAAGGCAGTGGTGTACGACGCCAGCCATTTGGTGCAGACCGACCAGCTCAAGCAACTGCGGGAATTTTTCCAGCCGCTGATGAAGAACCTCGACCACAGCGCCCATGTCGTCATCCTGGGGCGCGCGCCGCAAAGCCTTGGCGATCCGTTCGCCGCCAGTGCCCAGCGGGCGTTGGAAGGTTTCAGCCGTTCCCTGGCCAAAGAGCTGCGCCACGGCGGGACGCTGCAACTGCTGTATGTCGGCGACGGTGCCGAAGCCCAGTTGGAAGGTGCGCTGCGGTTTTTCCTGTCGCCCAAGAGTGCCTTCATTTCCGGGCAGGTCATTCGCCTCGACGCCTGTGGCACCCAGGTCCAGGACTGGACCCGACCGCTCACGGGGCTCAAGGCGCTGGTCACTGGCGCGGCCCGCGGGATCGGCGCCTCCATCGCCGAAACCCTGGCCCGCGATGGCGCCGACGTGATCCTGCTGGACGTCCCCCAGGCCAAGACCGACCTCGACGCCCTGGCGGCACGCTTGAGCGGGCGCAGCGTCACGCTGGATATCTGCGCCGAAGATGCCGCCGCCCAGTTGATCGAGCACCTGCCCGACGGCGTCGATATCGTGGTGCACAACGCCGGCATCACCCGGGACAAGACCCTCGCCAACATGACCCCGGAATTCTGGGACGCCGTGTTGGCCGTCAACCTCAACGCCCCGCAAGTGCTGACCAAGGCCCTGCTCGACAGCGGCACCCTGCGCGACAATGGCCGGGTCGTTCTGCTGGCCTCCATCAGCGGCATTGCCGGCAACCGTGGGCAGACCAACTATGCGGCGAGCAAGGCCGGGCTGATTGGCCTGGCCCAGGCCTGGGCGCCGCTGCTGCAACCCCGGGGCATCAGCATCAACGCCGTGGCGCCGGGGTTCATTGAAACCCGCATGACCGCCGAAATCCCCTTCGCCTTGCGCGAGGCCGGGCGGCGCATGAGTTCCCTCGGCCAGGGCGGCCTGCCTCAAGACGTCGCCGAAGCCGTGGCCTGGCTCGCGCAGCCGGGCACGGGCGCCGTGACCGGGCAAGCCCTGCGGGTATGCGGGCAAAGCCTTTTGGGAGCATGACCATGACGATCCAATGGCATGAGGTCAGCAGCCCGCCATCCATGTCCGGGCTCTATACAAAAGCGGCAACGCGGCGCAAGGTCACCGGAACGACCTTGCCCGAGGAAGGCCTGCGCCAGGTGCTTCAGGTCGACCCGCAACGGCTGGCGGCCTATCGCAAAGTGTGCGGTTTCGTCGATAACGGACTGCTGCCGCCGACTTATCCCCACGTCCTGGCGTTTGCCCTGCAGATGCAATTGCTCACGGGGCGGGACTTTCCCTTTCCGCTGCTGGGGCTGATCCACTTGAGCAACCGCATTCGCGTATTGCGGCCTATGGGCGGGGTCGGCCAGGTGCGGGCCAGCGTCCATGTCGAGAACCTGCAAGCCCACCCCAAAGGCGCGGTATTCGACCTGGTGACCCGCCTCGATGATCAGTTGGGGCCATTGTGGGAGGCCCGCAGCCAGATGCTGTGCAAAGGCGTCCAGCTTGACGGCGCGCTCGTGGACGAACCCCCTCAGGCCAGCCTGCCATTGATTGAAGTCGCGCATTGGACCGCACCGGCTGACATCGGCCGGCAATACGCCAAGGTTTCCGGTGACTACAACCCGATTCACCTGAGCGGCATCAGCGCCAGGC
The DNA here is from genome assembly GCF_053629195.1 of Pseudomonas sp. R151218B TE3479. NCBI lineage: Bacteria > Pseudomonadati > Pseudomonadota > Gammaproteobacteria > Pseudomonadales > Pseudomonadaceae > Pseudomonas > Pseudomonas sp. R151218B TE3479. The sequence goes on along the minus strand of NZ_JBRJHV010000001.1, from coordinate 1,780,582 downwards.
TGTTCGGCTTCCCCACCGCCATCGCCCATGGCCTGTGGAACAAGGCCAGGACCCTGGCGGCGCTGGATGACCATTTGCCCGAGGCCAACATCGAGATCGAGGTGACCTTCAAGAAACCGGTGCGCCTGCCCAGCGAAGTGACCCTGCTGTCCAGCGCGGCAGGCTCCAGTGGGCAACTGCAACTGCTGGGGACCGGGGCGCTGGAGCACATGGTGGGAGAGTGGCGGCCGGTGACCTGAGCAGGTCGATGGCATTCACCGCCCCCCCGTAGGAGCGAGCTTGCTCGCGATGGCGGTGGCTCAGTCTCCACCCATCTTGAATTCGCCGTGGTCAGCGCGGCGGATAGTTGGACAGAATCCGCCCCACCGTCTCGCGCACGGCGGTGTTGCGGTCGGCCGGGTTGGGGGAGTTGCTGAGCAGTTGTTCATCACTGCCACGCCACACCAGCTTGCCGTCCTTGCCGTCCAGCAGGTCGATCTGCACGGTGGCGACTTTGTAGCTGATGTTGCGGGTTTCGTTGTACATCGGCCCACCCCAGTAGCCATTCCACGGGCCACCCCAACCGCCGCCGTAGTGAGTGGTGACCTGCTGCTGGCGATCCTCGACGATCAAATAGGCCTGGACCAGCACATCGCCGCGCCCGCCCGCCGCAGCCGGGCGCAAGCCGCGCTGCTCGAGTTGATCGGCCACCGCCTGGCGGATCCGCTGTTCGGTCAGGTCGCTCTTGATGCGTGGGTCATCGGGGCGATACTGCAGCGCCGGGTCTTTCCAGCTCCAACTGCGATACGCCGCAAAGTCACGGCTGGTGTCGAAGTCATGGTTGACTTGGTTAGAGGCACAAGCCCCCAGCAACAGGGTGAAGGCCAATAGAGCAAGACGGCGAAACATGGTTATTCTCCGTTGCGTAATCAACTTGGGGGATACGCCGACATGGCTTTTTCCACCGCCTCGCGAATGGCATCGCTGCGTTCGCTCTGGCTGCCCCGCTGGCCCGTCTCGGCGCTGGCGCTCCACACCGGCTGACCGGTGCGAGCATCGAACAGGTCCACCCGAACCACCACGACTTGCTCCTGATACGTGCGCACCATCGGCATCGGATGGTACACGCCATAACCCGGACCGTAGCGGTCATACCGGTTATAGCCGCCGTAATAGCCGGCATCATAATCATCCCGGACCTGGCGCACGCGGGTCTCCAGGCGCAGGTCGGCGCTGACGAACAGGTCGGCGGACCGGTTGTCATGCAGCGGCCGCAGGCCACGCTGGTCGAGGGCATTGCTAACCGCTTCGGCCACCTGGGCCGAATCCGCCCAGGCAGTGCCCGGCGGCGGGCGCCCGTCGCGCCAGGCCCAGCTGCGATAGCGCCCGTAATCACGAGGCGCTGCCGGGTAGGCGCTGCGGTCGAACACCGTGGCAGCCTCCGGTGGCGCTGGCGGCAACGGATTGGAGGTGGCGACATAGGGGTTGCTGCCCTGACAGGCCACCAGCCCCAGGCACAGCACCAACAACCCTGAACGACCTTTCATTTCGCGCTCCAATTGCACTTGCGGATCAGAGGGGACGGCAGATCCAGTGCAGATAACGTCCCAACCCGGCAAACGCCGGATGGCGACGGTGGGCCAGTTCCATTTCCAGTAACTGCGCAAGTTCCACGCGGCCCTGGAACTCCACCGGCATGTAGTCATGGAAAACCCGCACGCCACTCTGGCTTTCGACCTGCCACAGGCCTTCAAGTTGCGTCGCCAAATCTCGCGGATCAAGGGGTTGTTGCGGGGTCAGGCTCTGTTTTTCGCCGGCCATGTCATTTTTGCGCAACTTGCGGAAATGCCCCTTGAGCAGATTGCGATAGACCAGCGCGTCGCGGTTGTAGAACGCCAGGGACAGCCAACCGCCAGGCGCCGTCAGTTGATGCAGCACCGGCAGGATCGCGTGGGGCTCGGCCAGCCACTCCAGCACCGCGTGACACAGCACCAGATCGTAAGGCTCGGTCAGTTGGCCAAGCAGGTCCTGCCACGGTGCCTGGATAAACGTGGCCTGTTGGCCGGCCTCGGCAAAGCGCTGGCGGGCGCCTTCGAGCATGGGCTCGGCCGGCTCGGCCAGGGTCACTTGGTGACCGCGCTCGGCCAGCCACAACGACATGTGGCCCAGGCCTGCGCCGATGTCCAGCACACGCAACGGACGCTGCGGCAAGGTTTCCAGCAGATCGGCCTGAAGCACCGCCAAGCGGATCGCCCCCTTGGCCCCGCCGTAGATTTTTTCCGCGAAACGCGTGGCGAGCTGATCGAAATGACGGTCGCTCATTGGCCGAACCGCCGTTCGCTGTCGGCCAGTTTGTTGCGCACCACGGCGTCCATGTCCAGGCCCAGCTCGCTGCAAAGCAACAACAAGTACAACACGATGTCACCAACTTCCTGCCCGGCGTGGGCCAGTTTGTCCGCTGGCAACTGGCGCGACTGGTCCTCGGTCAGCCACTGGAAAATCTCCACCAGTTCGGCCATTTCCACACTGGCGGCCATGGCGAGGTTTTTCGGGCTGTGGAATTGCCGCCAATCGTTATGGTCACGAATGGCATGCAGGCGTGCGGTCAGTTCAACAAGGTTCATCGGGTTCTCCTGAATGCGCATAGCTTCAGGGGGATGACCGGGGAAGGCAAGAGTCTCGGTGCGAAGCGACGGTTTGCCCCATAATCGAACCAACTCGGCCGCAACAGCTCCTACAATCAGGAGCCAACGGCTCAGCTCGGATTCCCTCCCATCAGGATGCACATATGCAGGTAGAAAGCTTTTTCGAATGGCTCGGCCAAGCGCTCGGTTCGGTAATCCGTTTCATCGTCGACCTGCTCAGCGGCCTCTTCAACACCCTGGCCAACGCCGGCGGCAACTTCGTCGATGGGCTGTCACGTACCTTGGGCATGGACACTTCGATCATCAGCATCATCGCGCTGATCCTCGGGCTGATGCTGCTGTACTCGGCCATCCGCGCCTTCATGCGGGCCTCGATCGTCATGGGCATCATCTGGCTGGTGCTGGGGTTGTGGTTGTTGAGTTGGATCATTCACTAAAGCACCCAGCGATCCCAAGCCGAACACAACCTTGTGGCGAGGGGATTTATCCCCGCTGGGCTGCGCAGCAGCCCCTTGAAGGTTGGATTCAATGAATCTGACACACTGCAGTGTCTGGTTTTGGGGCTGCTTCGCAGCCCAGCGGGGATAAATCCCCTCGCCACAATGAGTCCGAATACCCTAGGGAACGATCCTCCCTAGAACCCGCTACAATCGCGCTCCATCAAGGAGCCCGCATGTCCAACCTGATCACCGACTGGCGCGACCGCCTGACCCATCGCCGGGTCTGGGCACTGGCTGCGCCGATGATTCTCTCGAACATCTCCGTGCCACTGGTGGCGTTGGTGGACAGCACCGTCATCGGCCATTTGCCCCATGCCCATCAGTTGGGCGCCGTAGCGGTCGGGGCGAGTTTGTACACGGTGTTGGCGTGGGCCATGGGTTTCTTGCGCATGGGCACCACCGGGTTCGCCGCCCAGGCTGCCGGGCGAGGTGACGGGGCGGCGTTGCGGCAAGTGTTGTGGCAAGGACTGCTGCTGGCGATGGGGCTGGCGCTGCTGCTCGGTGCCGTCGGCGTGCCGTTGAGCGACGTGGCGTTGCATTTCATGCAGCCGTCCGCCGAGCTCAACCAGTTGACCCGCGACTTCTTCCACACCCGGCTCTTCGGCTTGCCGGCGGCGCTGGCCAGCTATGCGCTGGTGGGCTGGTTCCTCGGCGCCCAGAATGCCCGGGCGCCGTTGGCGATCCTGTTGGCGACCAACCTGGTCAACATCGCCCTGAATCTTTGGTTCGTGATCGGCCTGGACTGGGGCGTGAGCGGTTCGGCCCGAGCGTCGGTGATTGCCGAGTGGACCGGAGCGCTGGTCGGCCTGGTCCTGGCTCGCAGGACACTGCGGGCCTGGCCCGGACAGATGGCCTGGGCGGCTCTGGGCGTGTGGCAGAACTGGCGTCCGCTGTTGGCGGTGAACCGGGACATCTTCATTCGCAGCCTGGCACTGCAAGCGGTGTTTTTCCTGATCACGGTGCAAGGCGCGCGCCTGGGGGACGCCACCGTGGCGGCCAATGCCTTGCTACTCAACGGCCTGCTGCTGACCGCCCATGCCCTGGACGGCCTGGCCCACGCTGTGGAAGCGCTGTGCGGCCATGCCATTGGCGCCCGCGACCGCCTGGCCCTGCGTCGCTCGCTGGTGGTGGCCGGCGGCTGGTCGCTGATTGCAAGCCTCGGCTTTGCCCTGCTGTTTCTGCTCGCCGGCCACTTATTCATCGACATGCAAACCGATATCCCCGACGTGCGCGCCACCGCTTACGACTACCTGCCCTACCTGGCGACCTTGCCGCTGATCGCGGTCTGGAGCTACTTGCTCGACGGCCTGTTCATCGGTGCCACCCGCGCCCGGGAAATGCGCAACGGCATGCTCTTGACCCTCCTGCTCGTGTCGCCCATCGCCTGGATGCTGCTGGGCTTGGGCAACCATGGGCTGTGGATCACCTTCCTGCTGTTCATGGCCCTGCGCAGCCTGACCCTCGGTGCGTTCGCCTGGCACTTGCAGCGGCGCGACCGCTGGCTCGGCGCGCCGCCCCCATGACCTTCAATCCTGGCGGCCCTGCCACCGCCGTCGCAGGTGATCGAGCCGCTCGCGCTGCGAACCACCCTCCGGCCCCGGGACGGGCCGGGCATCGGGGTATTGCAGGCGTAGCCACAGCCAGTCATCGAGCACCGTCCGCTCGGTGAATCCCAACGCCAGCCCCTGCTGCAAATCCTCCCACAGCCGACGGTAATCACGCCCGGTGGAGCGGCACCATTGCCACGCGTGGCGCTCCAACAGACATCGTTGCAACTGGCCCTGCTGTCGGTCGCTGAGGCCGTGCTCTTTCTCCAACGCCGCCACCGGCAGTCCCGGGTTGGACAGTTGTTGCCAGCCCTGGCTACCGATCGCCCGGTCGGCCCACGTGCCACCGAACCAGCGCGCCAGGCTGATCGGGCCGAGCCAGCAACTGAGCTCATGGGAGTCGCAACCGTCGAAGAAATAGCTTGCGGTGTGCGGGTTGTAGTAATTCAACAGGGCTTTGTGATGCAGGCCCAGTGTCACCGTCAGCATGCGCCGCAGATGCGTGAGCAATTGCACGACGGGCTTAGGGCTGGCCAACAACAACCCCGGCCAGGCGCGCGGGTCCAGGTGACAAAGGCTGACCAGCGCGGGTGATTGGCGCAGCTCCACCAACAGCGGGCCGTGCTCGCGCAGCCCATGCAACTCGGTGCCTTCGAACAGGGCAAAACGCCGGGCCTCGGCGAACTGCGCATGCACCAGCCGTACCGCCTCAGGCGCACTCGGTGCGTCCAGCAGCAACCACTGCGGCGTTGATCCAGGCACGGCCGCGCTCATCGAGCAACGCCCGCGCCGCGCCCCATGAGCATACGGCAGGTGCACAGCGGTTGAGCGCAGGGGCTGAAAGGCCCGCCTTCGGGCAACAGGCACAACAAGACCAGCGGCTCGGCCTCCCGCATCGCCGACAACAGCACCGGATCGACAACCGACCGCCCAAGTGTTTCGCCTGAGGATGACTCATCCACGACCGCTGCCGAGGCAGGCGTATTCAGAAAGGCACTGATCAGCGGCCGATCCGGATCACCTTCCATAAAGCTCACCAGCACCTCGGTACCGTCACACAGCGCGGCCACCCCGCCGGCTGCCAGTTCCGGCGCCAAGGGCAGCCAGCAATGACTGGGGCTGGAACCTTCGCCCTGGTAGACCCAGTCAAATTCCACCGCCACGCGCCCCGCTCCCAGCTCCGGCGGCTCATCCACCGCCACGACCCAGCCACGTTGCCGGCTCACCATGCGCGGTTTGGCCGGGACGCTGTCCGGCACGAACAGAACGCCTCGGGGAATGGCCTTGAAATGGTTGCCATACACACCCGCCTGGGCGCGATGCTCGATCTTCGTCAACAGCCAGCGCCGGTTCCAACCGGCAAACGGATGGTCCGTCAACGTCAGCACCTGGCCACTGCGCAGGTTCGTCAGTTCGCTGCGCCCTTGGGCGACCTGCTGCCCCGACACATCGGTGTGCACGCTGAAGGTCCGCACCGCGGCAGGCGGCCCGTCGTCCACGTAGACCGCCTTGCCGGCGGGGGGAAAACTGTGGGGATTGTCGGCGAACACCAGGCAATGCCCGTCCCGCGTGTGTTCGAAATGAAAGTGGATACCCGCCCGGGCGCACACGCGCTGGAGGAACTGCAGGTCCGATTCCCGATACTGGGTACAGAAATCCTGCGGTGGATAATCGCCGCTCAGGTCCAGGCACAGGCGGCGGCCGCTGATGCCATGGGCCTTGAGCACCTGGCGAATGATCTGCGGCACCGAGCGGGCACTGAACACCCGCTGGCTGAAGCGCTGCGCCAGATAAGCCAGCTTCGGCCCGATACGCACCCGGCAACCGGCGCCATGACGGTGTTGGACCAACTCATGGAGCTGCCCATGAATGCCCCGGCCCGGGGGCCCGAAACTCAACCAGACGCTGCGGTACAGCAGGCTCCCCAAGTCCAGCTTCGCATCGTGCAACAGGAGCTCCACTTCATAGACAAAGGGTTCGCTAATGGCTTCGCTACCCGTGAAGGCCACCACGTCAACAGGCTCGGGCAGACCGGCTATCTCCAGACGAAATGCTGGCTCGCAGGCTGGATCGGACATCGGCGTTTCTCTACAGGAGGGGCGGCCGGGGATTCTCGCCGACCGCCATGGCCGAGTAGAGGGGCCAAGTACAGGTTAGGAAAGGGACTACACGAAATAAGGACATCACCGATTAAATGCATCGGTGTGAAGAAATAGCCGTGGCGTAAACAAAAATGCCCTCCGGGACTATCCGAAAAAACCCGCGATGTGCGGTGTGTTTTCTGACAGTCCCGGTGGGCATTGAGGGGACGGCTATTGGCGCTATCTCTCCATCAGGACGACAGATACGACGAGCGCGTCAGCCCCAGGCGCAGAGCATCGAGGAACTGGGTGCGCTCGGCGGCGCTGATGCGGGCGCTGGCGCATTTGTCGCGGTAGTGAGTCATCAACTCCTCCGGCGACAAGTGCACGTAGCGCAGCATGTCTTCGATGGTGTCGTGGGTTTCGATACCGGCGTGGTACACGCTGCCATCGGCATTCTGGTAGATGTTCACCGAGTCGGTGTCGCCGAACAGGTTGTGCATGTCACCGAGGATTTCCTGGTAGGCGCCCACCAGGAAGATGCCCAGCAGGTAATCGTCACCCGGATTGAGAGCGTGAACCGGCAGGCTGGTCTCGATGCTCTGTTCGTCGACGTATTGCTTGATCTTGCCGTCGGAATCGCAGGTCAGGTCTTGCAGCACGGCGCGGCGCAGCGGCTCTTCGTCCAGGCGATGCAGCGGCAGGATCGGCAGCACCTGGCCGATGGCCCAGGTGTCCGGCAGGCTCTGGAACACCGAGAAGTTGCAGATGTATTTGTCGGCCAGCTTGTCATTGAGCTCATCCAGCACCTGGCGGTGCGAGCGCTGGCGGGCCTTCAACGAGTTGTGCAAGCGACGGCACACGGCAAAGTAGCACTGCTCGGCCAAGGCTTTTTCCGCCAGGGTCAGCTTGCCGTCGGCATATTGGGTCGCCACGTCGCTCATGTAGTGCGTGGCGCGCCAGTAGGTCTCGGTGACCATCTCGATATCGGTCGGGCCCAGCAGGTCAACCAGCCACTGCACGGTTTCCGGCAGTTCCTGCTTGTTGTCGATCACTGGCACGTCATCGTTATGTTTCTCAACGTCGGTCACCTGCACCACCAGCATTGCGTGGTGGGCGGTCAGCGAGCGGCCGCTTTCGGAGAAGATGTGCGGGTGCGGCAAGCTCTGGGCATCGCAGAACTCCTTGAGCATGCCGACCACGACACCGGCGTAATCGTCCATGTCGTAGTTGATCGAACTGGCGTTGCGCGAGTGCGTGCCGTCGTAGTCCACGCCGAGGCCACCGCCGACGTCGATGTGATCCACCGGCAGGCCGAGATTGCGCAGCTCACCGTAGTAACGGATCGCTTCCTTGAAGCCGTGCTGGTAGTCCGCCAGGTTGGCGATCTGCGAGCCCATGTGGAAGTGCAACAGGCGAATGCCCTGGTCCAGGCCCGCGGCGCGGAAGCGCTCGACCACCGACAGCAGTTGCGCGGCCGACAAGCCGAACTTGGACTTCTCGCCACCGGTATCGGCCCACTTGCTCGACGCCAGGGACGACAGGCGCACGCGCAGGCCAACCTGTGGCTTGACCTTGAGCACCGCTGCCTCTTCGATCACCAGGCCGACTTCGGACTCTTTCTCGATGACGATGAAGACGTTGTGACCCAGCTTCTGGCCCATCAGCGCCAAACGGATGAATTCGCGGTCCTTGTAGCCGTTGCAGACGATGGTGCCGCCCTTCGGCGCGAGGGCCAGCACCGCCAACAGCTCCGGCTTGGAACCCGCTTCCAGGCCGATGGAGACGTTCTGGGTGGCGATGATGTTCTCGATCACCGCTTCCTGCTGGTTGACCTTGATCGGGTAGAGCGCGGTGTACTTGCTCTGGTATTCCAGGCGCGCGATGTTGCTGTCGAACGCGCCGGTCAGCTGGCGCACGCGGTCTTGCAGGATGTCGGGAAAGCGCACCAGCAAAGGCAGCGAAAGACCGCTCTGACGCAATTGGTCGACTTGCTCGAACAGGTCGATGGGCGAACTGCCGGGACCGTTCGGACGGACTTCGACGCGACCGGCTTCATTGATCGCGAAATACCCGGCCCCCCAATGGCGAATCCCGTAAACGCTGCGGCTGTCCGCAACTGTCCATTGGCTGCCATCGTCTTTGCGTGTGCGTCGTACGGACATCGAAGTCCCCTATAAAGAAGTCAAAATGCACCATCCGGTCGGAGGCTGGGGCAGTCTAGAGAGTGAAAATGACGAATTGCCTGTTAGCAAGGTAGACCCTGCTCCCAGCGATGAGTTTAGAAACCCGTTCAGAACAGGCTCTGTGAAAACCATGCGGGCGACCTCGAACGTCGGGTCCGGGTCAAGCCGAGGGTGGTTTTCACAGAAGCTGCTAGCCGCCGGATTTCTTTGCCTTGAAGCCGTGCTTGACCAGTTCCGCCAGCAGCAGCTCGACGTGATCGCCCTGTATCTCGATGATGCCGTCTTTCAACGCACCACCGGTGCCACAACGCTTCTTCAATGTGGTGGCCAGTTCCTTGAGCGCGTCTTCGGCCAACGGCACGCCGGTGATCGTGGTCACCGTCTTGCCGCCGCGACCTTTGCTTTCACGGCGCACACGGGCAATGCCGTCACCGGCAGGGATGGCGGTCTGTTTGCAGATGCAGGCATCCACCGGTTGACGGCAATCAGGGCAATGACGACCGGCGTCGGTAGAAAATACCAGGCCGCCCAGGGCGGCGAAGGATGCGGCTTTTTTGGCCACCGGCAATCCTCTTGGGAGGACAAAGACTGGTCGAGGGGAGAATGTGCCTCGACCGCGAAACCCCACTCAGGCAGGGGCAGCGCTACTGGACCGCAGACGCGGTTCAGCTTGAAAAGTCGCGCAGTGTAACGGCAAAAAGCCGACTTGCTAAGGGCCAATCAGCGCCAATTTATAGCTTCTTTGCGACGTCGCCACCCTGGGCACGCAAATAGCGTTCAAGCGCCGCCAGGGAGTCCGGGCAGTAAGGCATGCGCTGGATTTCATCGAGCACCTGTTCAAGCGGCAGGAAACGCGCTTCGAGGACTTCTTCAGGCTGCAGCACCAGCGGGCCGTCCCACACCGCCGAGAACGCCGAGCACCACAGGCGACTGCCGGGGTCTTCGAAATAAAAATGGTCGTGGGCGGTCAGTTCCACGCCGCTCACGCCCAGTTCTTCCGCCAGCTCACGGGCAGCCGACTCGGCGTAGGTCTCGTCGGCCTGGACCATTCCGCCCGCCGCCACGTCCCAGAAACCCGGGTAGATGGCCTTGCTCAGGGTGCGCCGATGAACACACAGTTCACCGGCCGAATTGAATAGCATGATGTAGGTGCCACGCCCGATCAGGCCGCGCTCGCGCAGCTGCGAACGCACCAGGCTGCCAAGCAGGTTGTCGTGCTCGTCGACCCACGCGATCAGCTCGGCATCCGAGGCCGCTCGGTGAGCGACCTCCCGGGGGCTTTCGCTCATGGATCAGCCCTGGTTCAGCAGTTGCCGCAAGTCGATGACCGCTGCGTTGGCCCGGGAAATGTAGTTGGCCATGACCAGCGAGTGGTTCGCCAAGACACCAAAGCCGCTGCCATTGAGGATCATCGGGCTCCAGACCGGTTCCTGGGACGCTTCCAGTTCACGAATGATCTGCCGTACGCTGACCGTGGCGTTCTTTTTCGCCAGCACATCGGCGAAGTCCACTTCGATGGCGCGCAGCAGGTGCGACAGTGCCCAAGCCTGGCCGCGGGCTTCATAGAACACGTTGTCGATCTGCAGCCATGGGGTCTCGACCACCTCTTCGTCCACCTGCGGCACTTGGCCCGGGGCCGTGACTTCGGTTTTCAGCGAGGTGTTGAGCTTGACCCGGCCCACGCTGGCCGACAGGCGCTGGGACAACGAGCCCAGGCGCGTACCGACGTCCCCCAGCCAGTTGTTCAGGTTGTCGGCGCGGGCGTAGAACAGCGCGCTCTTCTGGTTCGGATCGGACAGCCGGGCCTGGTAGCGGCTCAGGGAGTTGATGCCTTCCTGGTATTCGGATTCGCTGGAAGGCAACACCCAACTGCGGTTGTCGAAGTTGAAGCGCGGCTCGGCCTTGGCCAGGTCGGCGTCCTCGGCGGACTGGGACTGGGAACGGGCGAAGTCCTTGCGCAGGGCGCGGCTCAGGTCGCGAACCTGCACCAGCACGCCGTATTCCCAGCTCGGCATGTTGTCCATCCACAGGCCTGGCGGGAAGCGGTCGTTGGAAATGTAGCCGCCTTGCTTGGTCAGCAGGGTCCCGGCCACGGTCTTGAGCGTCTCGACCGTGGTGTAGCCCACCACCATTTGCCGGCCATCCCTCTCGGCTGCGGCCTGGGCGTTCTGCTGCACGGGGAACAACGCGGGCTCCTGGCTCCAGTACCAGCCGAGGGCAATGGTCACCAGCAGGTAAAGACCGATCAGCGTGGCCAGTGCGCGGCTGAAAAAAAGCCCACCCAGGTAGCTGCGGGTGTCCGATTTCGGCTCGGCGGCACGTTCAGGCGCGCTGCCCGCGCGGTTTTTCCAGTCCAGCATGGCGATGTTCCTTCAATCACTTGAGTTCTCGGTTCGACCACAACCCTACGCCATCGTGCCTGATTTGAAACGCGATAATGCGGCGCCAATCATGCCGGGCGCGACAGGGCAATCGAACAGCACTATAAAGGAAGCGTTGCCATCGGCCTATGAGACTGTCCAGTCACAAACTGAATTGGGCGACAGGACAGAATATTGACGTATGACACTCATGCGAAGGAAAAGAGGTGCTAGCATAGAGCCACCAGTCGACCTCAGCATGCACCCTAACTAGTAGTCAGGATATGACCGAGCCAGAAGACCCCAGCCGTGAGCGCCTCAAGCACCACTTTGCCCAGCGGGTAATTCATCAGGCTCGCCAGATCCTGGAGATATGGCAGCGCCTGCAACGCAGTGAGTGGTCAAGCACCGACCTGTCGGAGCTCAGCGAAGCCAATCTGCGCTTGCTGCGCTTTGCCGAGCGCTTCGAACAGCCCGAGCATTCCCTTCTGGCCCAAGGCATCAGCCAGTCGCTGCAGGCGGTGGACGCCAATCGCGGACGCCTGAGCAGCCAACTGATCACCGAAATCAACCGTTTGATGCAGCGCTTGTCTCGCACCGGCCTGCGCCACGGCGACCAGCTCGAACAAACCTTCCTGCCGCCGCTGCGCAAACCCATCTACGTGATGCTGCAGGATCATGACCGCGCCGAACGTCTGGCCAAGCAATTGGAGTTCTTCGGCCTCAGCGCCCAGGCGCTGGACAGTGTCGCGGCATTTCGGGCCTCGATGGTCGAGCGCCTGCCGGCGGCGATTGTCATGGACGTGGACTTCAGCGGCCCGGGCACCGGCCTGAAACTGGCGGCCGAAGCCCAGGAAGGCCTGGAACAACCGTTGCCGCTGCTGTTCTTTAGCTTGCTGGAAACCGACACCCCGACACGCCTGGCCGCGGTACGCGCCGGCGGGCAGGAATTCCTCACCGGCACCCTCGAAGCCTCGAGCCTGCTGGAAAAGATCGAAGTGCTGACCTGCGTCGCCCAGTACGACCCCTACAAAGTGCTGATCATCGATGACTCCCGCGCCCAGGCCTTGCACACCGAGCGCCTGCTCAACAGCGCCGGCATCATCACCCGCACGCTGATCGAGCCGATCCAGGCCATGGCCGAACTGGCGGATTTCCAGCCCGACCTGATCATCCTCGACATGTACATGCCAGCCTGCACCGGCACGGAACTGGCCAAGGTAATCCGTCACAATGACCGCTATGTCAGCGTGCCGATCATCTACCTGTCCGCCGAAGACGACCTGGACAAGCAACTCGACGCCATGAGCGAAGGTGGCGACGACTTCCTGACCAAACCGATCAAGCCCCGGCACTTGATCACCACCGTGCGCAACCGTGCCGCCCGGGCGCGCAACCTCAAGGCGCGGATGGTGCGCGACAGCCTCACCGGTCTGTACAACCACACCCATATCCTGCAACTGCTCGAGGATTGCAGCTTCCGCGCTCGTCGCGAAGGCAAGCCCCTGAGCTTCGCCATGCTCGATATCGACCACTTCAAGCGGGTCAATGACAGCCACGGCCACCCCATGGGCGACCGGGTGATCAAGAGCCTGGCGCTGTTTCTCAAGCAGCGCCTGCGCAAGACCGACTTCATCGGCCGTTACGGCGGCGAAGAGTTCGCCATCGTCATGCCCGACACCGACATCGACGCCGCCTGCAAAGTGCTGGATGAGATTCGCCAGCGCTTTGCCGAAATTCACTATCCGGCCCAGCCCCACGATTTGTGGTGCACCTTCAGTGCTGGCGTGGTGGAAATGAGCGATGATTCCGACAGCCTGATGATGGCCAGCCAGGCGGACGAAGCGCTGTACCGCGCCAAGCACGCCGGACGCAACCGGGTACAGAGCGCCCGACAATCAAAGCAAAGTGCCACCTTTTCATCGGAATCGACTGATTCGGTCATAAACCTGTAACGCAAACGCAATAACTTCAGGCACTTACGATTCTGCCCTCGGTAGACCCTTGATGCGCCTGAAGCTGCTGACCAATCTCAATACCGTTCTTTTAGTTGCCGTATGCCTGGGCCTCGCGGCCACCTTGTGGTGGTCGCAGATCGCCCTGGAACGGCCCTACTTGCTGATGGAGCGCTACCTGGGCCTGTCGCGGCAGTTCCAGGGCGAAGTGGCGCGCAACATCGAGGACTACCTGGCCAGCGGCGATGCCTTGCGCCTGAGCGCGGCCACCCAGGCCCTGGAGACGCTGCAGAAAGACCTCGACCAGTTTCCCCCGGAGCTGGCCAAGACCCTACGCCCGAGCCTGTCGAACCTCGACGGCTTCAGCAAGACCGATCTGCTGGCCGCCGGCAAACTGGCTGGCGATCCGCAGGCCTTGTTGCTGCAGGCCGAGCGAGAACTGAGCGCCAGCCTCGATCAACTGGCCCAATACGCCAATGGCGCCCCGGCCTACCTGCCCCCGTTGTTTGCCGCTTCGCAGCACCTGGGTCGTTTGTCCCTCACACGGGACAAACTGGTCAGCAGCGGCCGCAGCGAGTTGGCCGCCGATGTCGAACGGGAACTGGCGAGCATCCGTGTCGAGGCCGAACGCCTCGACGGCCTGCCCCTGCTGGGCGTCACCGCCAGCAGCGAATCGGGCAGCGATGATTTCGCCGCGCTGATGGGCCTGGAGACCCAAGAAAAAACCGCCGCCGAAGATGCTGGCATCGCCCTCAAGCGCGAACTCAACAGCCTGCTCGGCCGTTACCCGGCGGAATTGACCCGCACCCGTGAACTGATCCAGAAACGCACCGAACTGAGCAATGCCACGCACCTGAAAATCGCCGACGTGCAAACAGCGATCGACACCCTGGAACCAGCGGTACGGGCCCAGCATGGGCAGATCCAGGGGGAGGTTCGCATGATCCAGGGGATGATGATCGGCCTGATCCTGCTGATCGCGCTGCTCATCGACACCTTGCAGAGGCGCCTGGCCCGCACCTTGACGCATCTGGCTCCAGCCCTGTCGACCTGGGCCGAGGGGGACTTCAGCCGGGACATCCACGTGGGCGCCAGCAACCGCGAAATGCAGGACATCGAGGCGTCGCTCAATCGCCTGCGCGCTTACCTGGTGGACCTGGTGGGCACCATTCGGGTGAACGCCGAACAGGTCGCCGGCAGCAGCCGGACCCTGGCCGAGCTGAGCGGCGAACTGCACGGTGGTGCGCTGGATCAGGCCAGCGATACGGCGCTGATCCGCGATTCCCTCAGCGAGCTGGAAGCGACGATCCAGCAAGTGGCCGGCGATGCCAGCCAGGCCGCAGACGCCAGCCGCAGCGCCGGGCAAGCGGTGGAGCAAGGGCAGAAAGTCATCGGCCTGAGCCTCACGGGCCTGCATGCGTTGGTGGGGGAAGTGCAAGACAACGCGCAGATGATCGAACAACTGGCGGAGGAGTCGGCCACCATCGGCGGCGTGCTGACGGTGATTCGCTCGATTGCCGACCAGACCAACCTGCTGGCACTCAACGCGGCCATCGAAGCGGCTCGCGCCGGGGAGATGGGCCGGGGCTTCGCGGTGGTGGCCGAGGAAGTCCGCTCCCTGGCCCAGCGCACGGCGGGTGCCACTGCCGAAATCCAGACACTGATCGCCCGCCTGCAACTGGCCGCGCGCCAATCGGTGGACGGCATGCGCGCCCAGGTCGAACATGCCGAAGCGACCGCCAACCAGGCGCAAGCGGCCGACGGCGCGCTGGATGAGATCGTCGGCGCCATCCAGACCATCTCCGACACGGCGGTACGCATCGCCGACGTCACCGCTCAACAAAGCGGCGCCGTCAGCGAAATCCGCGA
The DNA here is from genome assembly GCF_053629195.1 of Pseudomonas sp. R151218B TE3479. NCBI lineage: Bacteria > Pseudomonadati > Pseudomonadota > Gammaproteobacteria > Pseudomonadales > Pseudomonadaceae > Pseudomonas > Pseudomonas sp. R151218B TE3479. Next base: position 1,765,460 of record NZ_JBRJHV010000001.1, on the reverse strand, counting down.
TCACAGCGAGCGGATTCACCAACTGGGCGCAGATAATCTGCTGCGCATCGGCCAGGGCCGGGAACAGGGCGACAATTTGCTGATATTAGGGGGACGGTTGCATACGGCGGTGCAAGCGTTTCGAGTTTAAGCACCCGAGACCCACTGCGGGAGCGAGCTTGCTCGCGATAGCAGTGGGTCAGCTTGCATCGAGGTTGGATGTACCGCCGTCATCGCGAGCAAGCTCGCTCCCACATCGATTGGCGAGGACCCGGGAATTGATGCTCACCGCAGATCCCCTGTGGGAGCGAGCTTGCTCGCGATAGCGGTGGGTCAGCTTGCATCAATGTCGGGTGTGCCGGCGTCATCGCGAGCAAGCTCGCTCCCACATCGATTGGCGAGGGGCCCGGGAATTGATGCTCACCGCAAATCCCCTGTGGGAGCGAGCTTGCTCGCGATAATAGCAGTGGGTCAGCTTGCATCGAGGTTGGATGTGCCGGCGTCATCGCGAGCAAGCTCGCTCCCACATCGATTGGCGAGGGCCCGGGAATTGATGCTCACCGCAAATCCCCTGTGGGAGCGAGCTTGCTCGCGATAGCGGTGGGTCAGCTTGCATCAATATCGGACGTGCCGGCGTCATCGCGAGCAAGCTCGCTCCCACATCGATTGGCGAGGGCCCGGGAATTGATGCTCACCGCAAATCCCCTGTGGGAGCGAGCTTGCTCGCGATAGCGGTGGGTCAGCTTGCATCAATATCGAATGTGCCGGCGTCATCGCGAGCAAGCTCGCTCCCACATCGATTGGCGAGGGCCCGGGAATTGATGCCGCACAGAAGTGCGGTCTCCAACCGCATGACTGGATCACAGACCTGGGTCACAAATTTCGCGCAAACATCGGTCATCGTGCTGGCTATTGCCGAGAACTGGACAGTCATTAAGGCTTTGCGGCATAGTCGCCGGGTTCTGATACCTGCTCACAGATAACAAGGAACAGCAGATGGCGACCCTATTGGTCCTGCACGGACCCAACCTGAACCTGCTGGGCACCCGTGAACCGGGCGTCTACGGTGCCGTGACACTGGCCCAGATCAACCAGGACCTGGAACAGCGGGCCCGCAACGCCGGCCATCATTTGCTCTACCTGCAAAGCAACGCCGAATATGAACTGATCGACCGCATCCATGCCGCGCGTGGCGAAGGTGTGGATTTCATTTTGATCAATCCAGCAGCTTTTACACATACAAGTGTCGCATTACGTGACGCGCTGCTGGCGGTGAGCATCCCATTCATCGAAGTGCACTTGTCCAACGTGCACAAACGCGAACCTTTCCGCCATCACTCCTACTTCTCCGATGTAGCAGTGGGAGTGATCTGCGGCCTTGGCGCCAGCGGTTACCGACTGGCCCTGGAGGCCGCCCTAGAGCAGCTTGAACAACAAGCTATACGCCCCTGACCGACCCTTGGGAGTTGATGATTCATGGATATCCGTAAAGTTAAGAAATTGATCGAATTGCTGGAAGAGTCCGGCATCGACGAGCTTGAGATCAAGGAAGGCGAAGAGTCCGTACGCATCAGCCGCCACAGCAAGACCCCGGCCCAGCAGTTCTATGCACCGGCCCCGATGCAGGCTCCGGCCGCCGCGCCTGCTCCAGCAGCAGCCCCGGTTGCCGCCGCAGCGCCAGCCGCACCGGCGGCACCGACGCTGAACGGCACTGTCGCTCGTTCGCCAATGGTGGGCACGTTCTATCGCAAGTCTTCGCCATCCTCGCCGTCCTTCGTTGAAGTCGGCCAGACCGTGAAGAAAGGCGACACCCTGTGCATCGTCGAAGCCATGAAGATGATGAACCACATCGAAGCTGAAACCAGCGGTGTGATCGAATCCATCCTCGTCGAAGACGGCCAGCCGGTTGAGTACGACCAACCGCTGTTCACCATCGTTTGAACCGCGGAGAGCCTTTGATGACTGCGAAGTTGGAAAAAGTTCTGATCGCTAACCGCGGTGAGATCGCCCTGCGGATTCTGCGTGCCTGCAAAGAGATGGGCATCAAGACCGTCGCCGTTTACTCCAAGGCCGACAAAGAACTGATGCACCTGGGCCTGGCGGACGAATCCGTCTGCATCGGTCCGGCGTCGGCTGCGCACTCCTACCTGCACATCCCGGCGATCATCGCCGCTGCCGAAGTGACCGGCGCCACCGCCATTCACCCGGGCTACGGTTTCCTGGCGGAAAACGCCGACTTCGCCGAACAGGTGGAAAACTCCGGTTTTGCCTTCATTGGTCCGAAAGCCGACACCATCCGCCTGATGGGCGACAAGGTTTCGGCCAAGCACGCCATGATCGCTGCTGGTGTACCGACCGTTCCGGGTTCCGACGGCCCGCTGCCTGAAGACGAAGAAACCGCTTTGCGCATCGGTCGCGAAGTCGGTTATCCGGTGATCATCAAGGCCGCTGGCGGCGGCGGTGGTCGCGGCATGCGCGTGGTACACAAGGAAGAAGACCTGATTTCCTCGGCGAAACTGACCCGCTCCGAAGCGGGCGCGGCGTTCGGCAACCCGATGGTCTACCTGGAAAAATTCCTGACCAACCCGCGTCACGTCGAAGTCCAGGTGCTGTCCGACGGCCAGGGCCAGGCCATCCATCTGGGCGACCGCGACTGCTCGCTGCAACGTCGTCACCAGAAGGTCCTCGAAGAAGCACCGGCACCGGGCATCGACGAGCAGGCTCGCCAGGAAGTCCTGGCGCGTTGCGTCAAGGCGTGTATCGACATCGGCTATCGCGGCGCCGGTACCTTCGAGTTCCTGTACGAGAACGGTCGTTTCTACTTCATCGAAATGAACACCCGTGTTCAGGTGGAGCACCCGGTTTCGGAAATGGTCACCGGTATCGACATCGTCAAGGAGATGCTCAGCATCGCCGCCGGCAACAAGCTGTCGTTCACCCAGGATGACGTAGTCATCCGCGGTCACGCGCTGGAATGCCGGATCAATGCCGAAGACCCGAAAACCTTCATGCCAAGCCCTGGCACGGTCAAGCATTTCCATGCCCCGGGCGGCAATGGCGTTCGCGTCGATTCGCACCTGTACAGCGGTTATGCCGTTCCGCCGAACTACGATTCGCTGATCGGCAAGCTGATCACCTACGGGGCGACCCGTGAAGAAGCCATGGCGCGCATGCGCAATGCCCTGGACGAAATCGTGGTAGACGGGATCAAGACCAACATCCCGCTGCACCGCGACCTGGTCCGTGACGAAGGCTTCTGCAAAGGCGGCGTCAACATCCATTACCTGGAGCACAAGCTGGGCAACCAGCACTGATGCTTCACGTGATGTAAAAAAGACCCCGGCCCATTGGCCGGGGTCTTTTTTTGTGCGTGCCTCAAAAGAGCAAGTGACGGATCACTTCAACTCAACCATGGAGTACGCGTGCGATTCGACCTTCGCAGCATTCGCCCGCCTCCCCTGCTGGGTGAGTACGACGCCATTGGCATTTTCCACCAGGATGTCGCTGCGTATGCGCGCCATGAATCCGCGAGCTCGCATGGACACCGGATCAGTGTTGTTCTTCGCTCGCGCCAGGACGGGTATGTAAAAGCGTTCGACCTGGCTGCCGGACGTCTTGAATACCGACGTGACACCCGTGCGCAGATCCAGTGACACGCCATAGTTATTGCCCAGGCAGGAAGAATACGACCAGTGATCCCAGGTTGGTCGCAGCCCGTGCCTCCTCATCACCTGCCTGACCGGCTCGCCGATGTCGGCCCCCGTCAACCAGTCCCCGCCGACCAGAGTGGCACGAACATCCTTGGCCGATCCCCCCAGGCGCCGGATCACATCCCGGACACTTCGCTCGATCAGTGCGCGGATGTTGTGATCGAAATGAATGACCGCCCCGACCCGGGTGGTCGGGTTGTAAAGCGAAGCGATCACGCACGTCTGTGCATTGAGCGAGAACAGGTAGTTGTCCGCCGCCTCGCTGAACCTCGCCACCACGGCCTCGCCCTGCAAAGCCCCCCTTGTCACGTCGGGGAAGACATGCCCGGGAAACACCTCGCGCAAATCGCCTATTCGCCCCAGGTTGCGCACTTCATCATTGCCGCCGCTCAAACCGACTTTGGTATGGGTCCACTTGCCATTCGCCATCCTGCGGATGGGCAACTTGTAAAACGCGTCGGGGCGCCGGGCATCCACCAGACACAAGCCGCCAAAGTACGGGTCTTTCTTCACTTGGTAGTACCTGCCTCCGCTCGCGATGTAGTAAGTGCTCCGCGGTTGCGAAGCGCTGGGCGGGCTGCGATAGGTGCCGAAAAAAATCCCCTCCTCCGTCACCAACTGCAGATCCCCTGGCGTTCTGCCCACCGCCTGCTGCGGCTTGAGGCGTATGGCCGGAACCAGCGGCCCGAACTCTTTGGCGACCACCGATCGCGTGCGTCTCAAGCGTTGCGCAGACAATGACAAGGGCTTCACGGCGAGCTGCAAATACCTGGCCGCGGGCCCCAGCGCCGTGGCCATGCTGGCGGCGCCGAGCGTGGCGAACAGCGTTCCCCAGGTCGCGGTCAGCCAGTGACCGAGCGCGCCTTCCGTGTCGCCTTGCACGTGTCTCTGGATGGCCTGCCTGGCACTGACGGCAATCAAGCCGATGTCCAGCAGCAAGGTAAAGGGCGGATAAACCATGCACACCGGAACGGCCGCGAAGATCAGGCCTTGGAATACCTGGTTGCGGATCATTTCGGCACGACTGGTGGTGATGTCCTCCACATCGGTGACGGCGCGCTCGATGCCTGCATCGAACTCGGCACGGATATCAATCAGCCGATTGAGTTCACGCAATGTGTCGACGCGAATGGTCCCGGCCGCCAGCGCCGACAGTGTCCGCCCCACGGCGGCACGGGCGGCGAGTGCGACCCGCTCCAGTATGTAATCGTGCAGTTGCGCGGCGATGCTCCCGGAAAACCCCAGGTACGGGCGAAACAGGATGCCGTCCGGCGCGTCGGGCGTGTACATCCAGTAAGAAGCCTTCGGATCGAAGTAGGTGAACACGTAGACGCCCAACACCACATGACCGGCGACGGTCAGCTTGATCACGCCTTCACGCGTCACGGCGACACCGGGGTACGTGGCGCTGTTTGCAGGTCGCCCATCGCTCAATAGCGTCACTTGCCGGGTGAGCCACTGGAACGCTTCGGCGCTCAACATCGACTTGCCGTAGGCCACACGCAGGTCGCGGTCCATCCTGGCCAACAGCATGTAGCAGTAAGCCTCGCGGCGCTTGGCATATTCGGGCGCCGTGGCGTCGAGAAATCCAGCACGGATGTGCCTGGCATATCGCTCGCCCAGGTAGGCCACGCGAATGTAGGACGCCAGATCGGCACTGCGAACCTGCGCCAAGTCCTGTCCGACAGAGGAACGCACGCCCTTGGCGGGGTCGTCGATGTCCGCGTTGCGCTCGTATCCGTAGATGGCCAGGTCCAGCAGGCTGGTGGTTTTTTTCTCGGCGGCCAGCCCCGGAATGTAGTCGATGAAGACCGTGGCCGGATCCACCGCCTCAAGCACCCCCTTGCTGCGCATGTAGGGCCCGATCATGTCGGCGAAGGTACGCTTGGCGAAGTCCATGAACACTTCATAGCCCACGAACTGCTCATCGAATACTTGCCGCTGAACCAAGAATTCCTGGCTCAGGCCGCTGATGTTGCGCCGGGACTCAAGCGGCAACGCCGAGTACCAGCGAGGCGACTCGTTCAGCTCCACGTGTGCCAGGTTATTGGCCAGGCCGGTCGAGACAGCGTTCTGCAGACAGGCCTTGAAACTTGCCCGTGCGCCCCTGAGGTCTTGTTCCAGATCCCAGGAGACCGGTTTTTCCATCACACGGGCAAAGTACGCTCGGGCCTGTCCACGATCAGTCGGCGAGAGTTGCTGCAACAGATACTCTCGACCGGCCTGGTGTTGGGTCCAGGCCCCGACTTCGCCGCTCAGGGCCCGCAGCGAAGGCAATTCGATCCATTCCTGGCCATCGGGTTTGCCGGGGGCAAACAGCAGCAGATCACTGACAGCACCGCCCACGTCTTCACGATAAAACACCAGGAGATCGGCACACTTCAGGCCATTGGGAAGCACCAGACTGGCGACACGCAACCCGCCGGCGATGGGCGTCGCGATGTCACCTTCCCAGAGGGCTGCGAGGTGGTCATGGCTGGTCACCGACAACTGGCCTGCACAACGGGCGACAAACGCACTGTGCTGCAACCGCGCCACAAACCAATCGAGCATGGCGTCCTTCAGGTCTCCCGCCTCATACCGCTCGACCAAGGCTGGCAAGTACCCGGCAGACGCGTCGACACTGGCCAACAACTGCGCAATGAAGGCCGCTGAAAGAGGCTGGTTACGGAGCATGCCGCCGTTCTCGACCAGCAGCACCGACACCGCGTCCGGCCGGACCGGGCCTGCCGCCACCAGTTCACTCAGGCTGTAGGTGCGTACGGGCTGACCAATGACCGTTCGCCACTGCAACTGCACACGAATGCTGTCCGGCTCGACCTCCATGTCCAACTCCTGCCTGACATGATCCCTGGCCAATTGCCGAGCGAAGGCCCGCAGCGAGCCCAGACCATCGACCCGCTCATCCACCCGCGCCTGCGCCAGCGCGGCCTGGCTCTCGAACGCCCGCAACAATTCAAGATCTGGCGGGCTCAGCCCCCGCAACCAATGCGGCAATTGCAACCGCGCCAGCGCGCCAAGGTCCCGGCGCTCGGCCGCGGTTGCCAATACGGTCAAGCGACTCGTCCGGCGCCAAGCGTCCTGGAGTGCTTCGATCTGCTCTCGCAACTCATCGACACCCAGACCAACCAGACGGTCAGGCCGAAACAGCTCGTCGACCGCGACCCTGTGCCCATCCAGTTTTTGCCTGATCACCTCTTCGAGGGAGGCATCGGGCGCAGCCATTCGCCAATGCCGCCGCAGATAGTCCTTGTAGTGCTCGACGAACCTTGAGGCCGCGCCCTCCACCGCCTGGACAACGAATGCCCGGCGCTCGGCCGCAAAACCCAAGTCTGGACCGTCGGGCCAACGGTAGGGCGCGTCCTGCTCCTCGTCATACACCAAAGGCGCCTGGTCGATCATGCGCTGCAGCACGGTATCGAGCAGGGTGCCCAGGAAGTGTGGATCGATGTTGCCTTGGTAATGGTAGGTGCGCAGCTCGACCAGCAAGTATTCTTCCAGCACCTCCAGCAGGCTCATCTGGGTGTGCAGTCGCGCGTCGATCGCCGCCTGCCAACGTGTCAGTTTTTCCAGGGTCGCCTGTGCGGTCGACACTGGCGGGGAATCGACCGGCCCCGTGCGCTCCATGTTGCCTTGCCGTCCGGCAATGATGTCCATGCACAATCCTCCCTGTTGTGTGGACCGGCACCTTATCCGCCCTGCGACAGGCCCATGGCATACATATATATATCGAAATACCACCCCGACGGCGCGAGACTCGCTTATCCACTTTGGCGGCGACCTGGCGTACACTGCGCGCCTTTGCAGCCCTGCGCTGCCCCCCTGTGGATTTTTTCAAAGGTGCCCGCCATGCCTTGGCTGCAAGTACGCCTGGCCATCAGCCCGGAACAAGCCGAAACCTACGAAGACGCGTTTCTTGAAGTAGGCGCTGTATCGGTAACCTTCATGGACGCCGAAGACCAGCCGATCTTCGAGCCGGAGCTCAATACCACCCCGCTGTGGTCCCACACCCACCTGCTGGCCCTGTTCGAAGGCGGCACCGAGGCGGCCAGCGTGCTGGCCCATCTCGAGCTGCTGACCGGCAGCCCGCTGCCCGAGCATCACAGCGAAGTGATCGAGGACCAGGATTGGGAACGCAGCTGGATGGACAACTTCCAGCCGATGCGTTTCGGCCAGCGCCTGTGGATCGTCCCGAGCTGGCATGCCGCGCCAGAGCCGGACGCGGTCAACCTGCTGCTGGACCCGGGCCTGGCGTTCGGCACCGGCACCCATCCGACCACCGCGCTGTGCCTGGAATGGCTCGACGGCCAGGACCTGAAGGGCTGCAACGTACTGGACTTTGGCTGCGGCTCGGGGATCCTGGCGATTGCCGCGCTCCTGCTGGGCGCCCGGGAAGCGGTCGGCACCGACATCGACATCCAGGCCCTGGAAGCCTCCCGCGACAATGCCGGACGCAACAACATCGCCGAAGCCCTGTTCCCGCTGTATTTGCCCCAGGACTTGCCACAGGTCCAGGCCGACGTGCTGGTGGCCAACATCCTGGCCGGCCCGCTGGTATCCCTGGCGCCGCAACTGTCGAGCCTGGTCAAGCAGGGCGGGCGCCTGGCGCTGTCGGGTATCCTCGCCGAGCAGGGCGAAGAAGTCGCCGCCGCTTATGCCGCGGACTTTGACCTGGACCCGATCGCCAATCGCGATGGCTGGGTGCGCATCACCGGACGTCGGCGCTAGAATGAGCGCCTGTATCCACCGGATTGCCGCATGACTGACAGCTTCGTCACCCAGTGCCCGCATTGCCACACCCGTTTTCGCGTCAGCCATGCTCAATTGAGCGTGGCCCGCGGGGTGGTTCGTTGCGGCTCGTGCCTGCAGGTGTTCAATGCCGCACAACAGTTGCTGGAGCAACGCACAGCCAAGCAAGCGGCGCCTGCCGTCGCGCCACCCGCCAAGCCGGCCGCCGAAGCCCCGCCCCGGGCGATCAGCCAGAAACAGTGGAGCGCCGCCGAGCTGGATCTGGATGACCTGGACAAGGAACTGGCGCGCCTGGAGCGACGCGACAATCGCGCCCCGGGCAATGCCGGCCGGCGCCGGGAAGACAATCTGAGCGCACAACGCGATTCGCTCTCCAGCGAACAGCAAACCTGGCCCGACAGCCTGTACAGCGAAACCTCGGGCGAGCGCGTCGAAACCGTCCTCGATACCCCCTTCGAACCGTTCGAACCCCACGAGCCGGCGCGACCACCGCGTACCGAGCCGTCCCTGTCCCTGGCCCTCGAACCGCTGGAACCGGACGACGAACCGGTCGCCCCGCTCCACCTCGCGCCGGACGACGAGCCCGACGAACACCTCGAGCGCCTGTCCGCCACCGATGACCACGACGACGAGCCCGAACGACCGCTGCCACTGCGCAAGTCACGGGAGCGCCAGGAGCCGGGGATACGCGCCGAAGCCCTCCACGACCTGGACGACGATCCGCTGCAACTGGACTGGCGCAAACGCCGCTCGCCCTGGGGCCGACGCCTGTTGTGGGCCCTGCTGATCCTGCTCGCCGCCGCGGCCCTGGGTGGCCAGTACATCGCCTACCATTTCGAAGAACTGGCCCGCCAGGACCAGTACCGACCGTGGTTCCTGCAAATCTGTCCGACCATCGGTTGCGACGTACCGTCCAAGGTCGACATTGCCAAGATCAAAAGCAGCAACCTGGTGGTGCGCAGCCATCCGGAGTTCAGCGGCGCCCTGGTGGTGGACGCGATCATCTACAACCGTGCGCCCTTCTCCCAACCTTTTCCGTTGCTGGAGCTGCGCTTTGCCGACCTCAACGGGCACCTGATCGCCAGCCGTCGCTTCAAGCCCGGTGAGTACCTGGGCGGCGATCTCGAGGGCCGCGGCGAAATGCCGCCGCAAACGCCCATCCACATCGCGCTGGATATCCTGGATCCGGGCCCCAAGGCGGTGAACTACAGCTTGAGCTTTCATTCCCCCGAATGAAACCGGCCAGGGTCGGCCCATTGACGGCAGCTTTCTGACTGACCCCGCCCAGACCAAACCGCTGGCGATAACAAAATAGCTGTTCAGATTTTATCCAATTCGATCTTTATCCAGTCATCGAGAGCGGGTATCATGCCAACCCTTTTTCGAAGTCTCATGATCCGGCCCCACTTCAGGGAAGTCCTATGTCGGCGGTACGCATCGGCCCATATACATTGCAGAACGGCCTGGTTCTCGCCCCTATGGCGGGCGTCACCGACCAGCCCTTTCGTCAGTTGTGCAAACGCTTGGGCGCAGGACTGGTGGTATCGGAAATGGTCACCAGCGACATGAGTTTGTGGAACACCCGCAAATCACGTCTGCGCATGATCCACGAAGGCGATCCCGAGCCCCGCTCGGTACAGATCGCCGGTGGCGACGCACAGATGCTGGCGGAGGCGGCCCGGGCGAATGTCGAGCTGGGGGCGCAGATCATCGACATCAACATGGGCTGCCCGGCGAAAAAGGTCTGCAACAAGGCCGCAGGCTCGGCACTGTTGAAAGATGAAGCGCTGGTCACCGAGATCCTGCAGGCCGTAGTGGCCGCGGTCGATGTGCCGGTGACCCTGAAGATCCGCACCGGCTGGGACCGGGAGAACAAGAATGGCCTGGTGGTGGCGAAGATCGCCGAACAGGCGGGCATCACGGCGTTGGCGGTCCATGGCCGCACCCGGGCCGATCTGTACACCGGCGAAGCCGAGTACGACACCATCGCCGCGATCAAGCAGGCGGTGTCGATTCCGGTCTTTGCCAACGGCGATATCGATTCACCCGAGAAGGCCCGGTACGTGCTGAACGCGACCGGTGCCGATGGCCTGTTGATCGGCCGGGCCGCCCAGGGGCGGCCATGGATTTTTCGTGAGATCGAACACTACCTGCGCACTGGCGAAAAGCTGGCGGCGCCGCAGTTGTCCGAGGTGGAACGTATTCTGCTAGAGCATCTGGCCGCGCTACATGCTTTCTACGGAGAGGTCATGGGCGTACGCATCGCTCGCAAGCATGTGGGCTGGTATCTCGCAACCCTGCCGGGCGCCAGGGAGTTTCGCGCCCGTTTCAATCGTTTGGATGGTACGCAAGCACAATGCGCCGACGTTCAGGCGTTCTTCGCTGAGCGTTACAAGAGCCTGACAGGGGACGAAGGGGTGGCCGCATGACGATGATGACCGAGACTTTAGTGAGTGGAACAGCACCCGTGAGCGACAACGTGAATTTGAAACAGCACCTCAATACGCCCAGCGAAGAAGGTCAGACCCTTCGCGGGAGTGTCGAGAAGGCGCTGCACAATTATTTCGCCCACCTTGAGGGCGCTGCCGTCACGGATGTGTACAACCTGGTGCTTTCCGAAGTCGAGGCACCGCTGCTCGAAAGCGTGATGAACTACGTCAAGGGCAACCAGACCAAGGCCAGTGAGCTGCTGGGCCTGAACCGCGGCACCCTGCGCAAGAAACTCAAGCAGTACGATCTGCTGTAAGCATTCAATCAAACCAGAAAGGCGCCCGCATAAAAAACGGTCGCCTTTTTTGCTGACTTCCCTTGCTTTTGATGGAAATTGAAATGACCGACCAGACCACCCGCCTGCCGATCCGCCGCGCCTTGATCAGCGTTTCCGACAAGACCGGGATCCTCGAATTCGCCCGCGAGCTGCAACAGCTGGGCGTCGAGATTCTCTCCACCGGCGGAACCTTCAAGCTGCTGCAGGACAACGGCGTCGCCGCAGTGGAAGTCGCGGACTACACCGGTTTTGCGGAAATGATGGACGGTCGGGTCAAGACCCTGCACCCGAAAATCCACGGTGGGATCCTGGGCCGTCGCGGCATCGACGACGCCATCATGAACGAACACGGCATCAAGCCGATCGACCTGGTGGCCGTCAACCTCTACCCGTTCGAAGCCACCATCAACAAGCCTGGCTGCGACCTGCCGACCGCCATCGAGAACATCGACATCGGCGGCCCGACCATGGTCCGCTCGGCAGCCAAGAACCATAAAGACGTGGCCATCGTGGTCAACGCCAGCGACTACGCCAGCGTGCTGGAGAACCTCAAGGCCGGTGGCCTGACCTACGCCCAGCGTTTCGACCTGATGCTCAAGGCCTTCGAACACACCGCCGCCTACGACGGCATGATCGCCAACTATATGGGCACCGTGAACCAGGCCGCCGAAACCCTGTCGACCGAAGGCCGCAGCGAATTCCCGCGCACCTTCAACACTCAGTTCGTCAAGGCCCAGGAAATGCGCTACGGCGAGAACCCGCACCAGAGCGCGGCGTTCTACGTGGAAGCCAAGCCCGCCGAAGTCGGCATTGCCACCGCCACCCAACTGCAAGGCAAGGAACTGTCGTTCAACAACGTGGCCGACACCGACGCCGCGCTGGAATGCGTGAAGAGCTTCGTCAAGCCAGCCTGCGTGATCGTCAAGCACGCCAACCCGTGCGGCGTGGCCGTGAGCCCGGACGCCGAGGGCGGCATCCGCCAGGCCTACGAACTGGCCTATGCCACCGACACCGAGTCGGCCTTCGGCGGCATCATCGCCTTCAACCGTGAACTGGACGCCGAGACCGCCAAGGCCATCGTCGAGCGCCAGTTCGTCGAAGTGATCATCGCCCCTTCCGTCAGTGAAGAAGCCCGCGCCATCGTTGCCGCCAAGGCCAACGTGCGCCTGCTGGCCTGCGGCCAATGGTCGGCCGATCGTGCGCCGGCCTGGGACTACAAGCGCGTCAATGGCGGCCTGCTGGTCCAGAGCCGTGACATCGGCATGATCGGCAGCGAAGACCTGAAAGTGGTGACCCAGCGCGCCCCGAGCGAACAGGAAATCAACGACCTGATCTTCGCCTGGAAAGTCGCCAAGTACGTCAAGTCCAACGCCATCGTCTACGCCAAGAACCGCCAGACCATCGGTGTCGGCGCCGGCCAGATGAGCCGCGTGAATTCGGCCCGCATCGCCGCCATCAAGGCTGAACACGCCGGCTTGCAGGTACAGGGCGCGGTCATGGCCTCCGATGCGTTCTTCCCGTTCCGCGACGGCATCGACAACGCGGCCAAGGTCGGCATCACCGCCGTGATCCAGCCGGGTGGCTCGATGCGTGACAACGAAGTGATCGCCGCCGCCGACGAAGCCGGCATCGCCATGGTGTTCACCGGCATGCGCCACTTCCGTCACTGATACACCGATCGACTGTGGGAGCGAGCTTGCTCGCGATAGCGTCGGATCAGTCAGCATTGAAGTCCGCTGACACACCGCCATCGCGAGCAAGCTCGCTCCCACAGAAAAGCAGCTTCAGTGCTGCATACAGAATCAGCGTCATCCGAGGTTTTTGAAATGAATGTTTTGATCATTGGCAGCGGTGGCCGCGAACACGCCCTGGCCTGGAAAGTGGCCCAGGATCCCCGCGTGCAGAAGGTTTTCGTGGCGCCGGGCAATGCCGGCACGGCCATCGAAGCCAAGTGCGAAAACGTCGCCATCGACGTGCTGGCGCTGGAGCAACTGGCCGACTTCGCCGAGAAGAACGTCTCGCTGACCATCGTCGGCCCGGAAGTGCCGCTGGTCGCTGGCGTGGTCAACCTGTTCCGCTCCCGGGGCCTGGACTGCTTCGGCCCGACCGCTGGCGCCGCGCAGCTGGAAGGCTCGAAAGCGTTCACCAAGGATTTCCTGGCGCGCCACAAGATCCCGACCGCCGACTACCAGAACTTCACTGAAATCGAACCGGCCCTGGCGTACCTGCGCGAGAAAGGCGCACCGATCGTGATCAAGGCCGACGGCCTGGCCGCCGGCAAGGGCGTGATCGTTGCCATGACCCTGGCCGAAGCCGAAGACGCCGTGCGCGACATGCTCGCTGGCAATGCCTTCGGTGACGCCGGTTCCCGCGTGGTGATCGAAGAGTTCCTCGACGGCGAGGAAGCCAGCTTCATCGTCATGGTCGATGGCAAGAACGTACTGCCGATGGCCACCAGCCAGGACCACAAGCGTGTCGGCGATGGCGACAGCGGCCCGAATACCGGCGGCATGGGCGCCTACTCCCCTGCCCCGGTGGTGACCGCCCAGGTGCACCAGCGCGTCATGGACCAGGTGATCTGGCCGACCGTGCGCGGCATGGCCGAGGAAGGCAACGTCTACACCGGTTTCCTCTACGCAGGCCTGATGATCGACAAGGCTGGTAACCCAAAAGTCATCGAATTCAACTGCCGTTTCGGCGATCCTGAGACCCAGCCGGTCATGCTGCGCTTGCAATCGAGCCTGGTCCTGCTGGTCGAGGCCGCGCTGGCCCAGGCCCTGGACAAGGTCGAAGCCCAATGGGATCCGCGCCCAAGCGTCGGTATCGTATTGGCGGCCGGCGGTTACCCGGGCGACTACGCCAAAGGTAGCGTTATCCAGGGCCTGGACGCCGCGGCCCGGCTGGACGGCAAAGTCTTTCATGCAGGCACCGCGTTGAAGGATGGGCAAGTGGTCACCGCCGGCGGTCGTGTGCTTTGCGCCACCGCCCTGGGCGCCAGTGTCGACGACGCTCAGCAGCAGGCCTACAAGCTTGCCGCCGAGATCGACTGGGAAGGTTGTTTCTACCGCAAGGACATTGGCTACCGTGCCATTGCCCGTGAGCGTGGCGAAAATCTGGAATAACCCGGCCATTCAGTCAGGCAAGGGCCTGCGGCCCTTGCCTGACTGTTCCGGCGCCGCGCATAGTTATAATCTGGCATCAACCTACGAAGGGATTTCGCCGTGCGCTGGCTCAGGATTGCCATAGGCTTTACCGTCACCCTGCTGACGCTGCTCTGCATGCTCCCGGCCCAGGCCGCGCCAGGCAGTGGCTGGGCGGTATTGCTCGACGAACAGGGCGACCTGACGCTGAGCGACATCCGCTCCGCTCGCTACACCAATCAATTCAGCCCCATCGACCTGGACCGCCTCAAGGCCGCCGAACCCGGCGGTGCGTTGTGGCTGCGCTTCCGCCTGGCCCCGGACAGGCACGAACAAATCCTGCGCATCTTCGCCCCCGACCTATCACGCCTGAACCTCTATGTGCTGGACGGCGACGCCCTGGTCGAGCAACAGGTCAGCGGCAACGCCACGCCGCATACGGAACCGGCGGTGCCCAGCAGCGACGTCATGCTGCCGCTGCCGCGCAGCGATAAAGCCCTGGACGTCTACCTGCGACTGGCCTCGCGTCACGAACTGCGCCCCTACGTCACGCTGCAATCGGCCGTCGCGGCGGCGGCCGATCAGAACCAGACGCTGATCTACGGGCTGCTATTCGGCTGCATCGCCATGCTGATCCTGCATAACCTCACCCGCTACGCCTACACTCGTTCTCGCAGTTGCCTGTGGCTGGCCGCCTGTGAAGGGCTGCTGATGCTCAGCCTGGTGCTGTTGCTGAACCTGGCCGGGCCCTGGCTACCCGACTGGCCGGCGGTGCAGACGCCCGGGGCTTACCTGGCGTTGCTGCTGACGGCGCCCTGCGGCCTGATGTTCGCCTACCGCTTCTTCGCGCCCCTGGGGCCGCACCCGTTGAACCGGTTGCTGCTGGGGGACATTGTGTTCGTCATGCTGTGCAGCCTGTTGCTGTTGTTCGTCAACACGCTGCCACTCAATATCATGACCTACGCCCTGGTGGCCCTGGCCGGCCTGAGCATGCTGTTCGTCAGCGCCTGGCACTGGCAAAAGGGCTACCGCCCGGCCCGACTGTTCGTCGCGGCCATGGTGGTCTTCAACCTGGGCACGCTGATCATTCTTCCGGCCCTGCAAGGGCTCACGGAAGTGCCCCCCCAGGGCTTGATCATCACCCTGCTGATCTTCATCTGCATCAGCGGCCTGTTGATGAGTGTCGCCCTGGGCGAGCGCCAGCGCTCGATCAACGAAAGCCGCTTCAGCATCAGCCGCGACCTGGCGGCGAGCAATGCCGAGATCAATGCCAAGGCCGAGTTCCTGGCCAAGATCAGCCACGAGATCCGCACCCCGATGAACGGCGTGCTGGGCATGACCGAACTGCTGCTGGGCACGCCACTGTCGGTCAAACAACGCGACTATGTGCAAACGATCCACAGCGCAGGCAATGAACTGCTGACCCTGATCAACGAGATCCTCGACATTTCCCGGCTCGAGTCCGGGCAGATCGAACTGGACGACGTACAGTTCGACCTCAATGCGCTGATCGAGGACTGCCTGAGCATCTTCCGCGCCAAGGCCGAACAGCAGAATGTCGAGCTGATCAGCTTCATCCAGCCCCAGGTGCCGCGGGTGATCAGCGGCGACCCGACGCGGCTGCGCCAGGCGTTGCTGAGCCTGCTGGAAAACGCCCTGAAGAAGACCGACGAGGGCGAAGTGCTGATCGTCGTCGCCCTCGACGAGCGCAGCCATCAGCCGCGCCTGCGCATCGCCGTGCAGGACAGCGGGACGCCGATGGACGCTGAAGAGCGCGACACGCTGATGCACGCCGAGCTGCACAGCAAGAACTTCCTGTCCGCCACGCGCCTGGGGGGCAACCTGGGGCTGGTCATCGCCCGCCAGCTGATCATCCTGATGCACGGGGAATTCGGCATCAAGAGCGGCAGCAACCAGGGCAGTACCCTGTGGCTGACCTTGCCCCTGGACCCGGATCGCCTCGAACACCCGACTTCCGACCTCGATGGGCCGCTGCAGGGGGCACGGGTGTTGATCGTCGACGACAACGACACCTGCCGCAAGGTGCTGGTGCAGCAGTGCAGCGCCTGGGGCCTGAACGTCAGCGCGGTACCTTCAGGCAAGGAAGCCCTGGCGCTGCTGCGCACCAAGGCGCACCTGCGTGATTACTTCGACGTGGTGCTGCTGGACCAGAACATGCCGGGCATGACCGGCATGCAATTGGCGGCCAAGATCAAGGAAGACCCGAGCCTGAACCACGACATCCTGTTGATCATGCTCACCGGTATCAGCAATGCGCCGAGCAAGATCGTGGCGCGCAACAGCGGGGTCAAGCGCATCCTCGCCAAACCGGTGGCCGGCTATACCCTCAAGACTACCCTGGCGGACGAGCTGAACCAGCGCAACCGGGGCCAGGCTACAAATGTACAGGTGAACGCCGGTCCTCCCGCTCCGGTGAAGGTGCCGAGCGATTTCCGCATTCTGGTGGCCGAGGACAACAGCATTTCCACCAAGGTCATCCGCGGCATGCTCGGCAAGCTCAACCTGCAACCCGACACCGCCAGCAACGGCGAGGAAGCCCTCAAGGCCATGAAGGAACAGCGCTACGACCTGGTCCTGATGGACTGCGAAATGCCGATCCTCGACGGGTTTTCCGCCACCCAGCAGCTGCGAGCCTGGGAAATGGGTAACCAGCGCACCCGCACGCCGGTGGTGGCGCTCACCGCGCACATCCTGGCCGAACACAAGGAGCGCGCACGCCAGGCCGGGATGGACGGGCACATGGCCAAGCCGGTGGAACTGTCGCAACTGCGCGAGTTGATCGAACACTGGGTGGCCCAGCGCGACCAGCAGAACAAGGCTGTGCATACGCCCTGAACCCGCGAAGAGCATTCAGCGACTACCCGTAGCGTCGTTCAGATTTCCAGCTCATGCAGGTGACGAGTCGTTTCGGCGATCACCGCGGCCGCGACTTTTTGCCTGAACGTTGCGTAATGCAGCGTGCTGAATGTCACGACGGCCATTTCCTCCACGCTGCTTTCCACCACTTCCTCCATTGGCCAGAACAGAAATCCCGAGACCGTCCTGCGGGTGCGGAACTGCTTGTGATACAACGCGATTTCCACTTTCCCGCGGGATTTGGCCGCGCAGGGGATCACCTGGAAGAATCCCGTATTGCGCTGTAGGCTCGTTCGTTCAAACAACTCGAGCGCAGCAGGGCTTCGTCCAAGCGTTGCAATCGCCTGGCTAGCCTGCCGCGAATAGCCTGCGCCAAAGGAACGGGCGATCTGCTGCGAAATGCTATCGGCCATCAATCCTTGCCCGGCCTGCCCCGCACTGACAGGACGCGCCGAGTCCCACCCCAGGTACCTGAGCTTGTTCTTGTAATAGTCGAACCAGTTACCGACCAGACCGTCCTTGTACGCCGAACGGGTTGCCAACTGCGCGTACAAGTTGCTCAGGTAGATATCCTCGCGATCTTGGAGGGACAAACCCTCATCGAAGGACACGATACTCCCGCCCACCACCGCTGCCCTCGATGCCTCATCCAGGCGCAACCGCTGCCCGTCGGCCGATCGAAACCCTTGATCCGTCATAACGCCCCCGCTTCCGGTTGCGCTTGCTCGACCGCATCGGAAATATCGATGATGTTCCTGGCGGCCCTATCCCCCAGCTTGTGGACAATCGCATCACGGAAGGGCGCATAGAGCGCCTGGGACAAATTCGCCTTGAAGCAGCGCAATTGAATATTGCCCACCACAGGATCGGTGGAGAAGAGTTGTCCAAGAGGGTTGGACGTCACGTGCTCGGGCTCAAACTCCAGACAGACGCTACTCAATACAGGCCCCTGTTGGGCCAGGATGACTTGCAGCCTGATTCTGTCGGGGGCTTTATGGGGCGCCTCGGAGGAATCCGGGCTTTTCGGCCGATGGGCATGTTCACGCAGCAATTCAATAGCGGGCAACGTGCTGGACAACTGGGCGACGCGCTTCAATACATCAGTTACCTGCGTAATCAAAGTTCGCTCAACGTATTCTTCCAGCCGCTCTTCGACACATCCCATCAGGTTGGTTTTCGATGAGGCAGCGAGTGTAAAGTTGTCCCAACTGACAGCCTTTTGCATCCAGCCATTATTCAGTACTTCCCGGTACGCTGAGTACCAGTCACTGGACCGGACAAGAGCGGGGTATTTTTTACTGGCTACCAGCTGGGCAAACAATACCGAATTCAATACATCGAGCCGGTCTTGCCCAATCAGGTCAGCAGGCAGCAGGACAACAGCGCCGGCATCAATAAAAACCGAACAATGATCTTTCATGACAACTACCTTATTCCATTAACGGATGGCGACTACCCCGGTAGTCGCCAGGAGATCAATCAGATCTCGTATTCTTCGATTTTTTGTTTCGCGCGATCACCCAGTTTGGTAATGATAGCTTCTCGAGTCGCACTGATAATTGTCGGCACCATGGTCATATGACATTCACCGCGATACAGGTCTACCGAACTGCTGTCCCAATCCACAAACAGGACCTTGGTCTGGTTCGTCCGCTTGATGAAGCGCACGGCACCCAATGCCATGAGGATTTCACCGTGCGGGGTTTCGTGACAGGACGCCACACCAAAGCCCCCGGTGCCGGACTCCTGGATATTCTGGTCAAAGAGCCGCAGCGACTTGTCATTGGTTTGCAATGCGGCGATCGCATCACCGGCCACTTTAAGCATCAGCAATGAGGTTGGGCCAGGAACGGCAGCCGCGGCCACCGCCGACCCGAGGACTTTCAACACCAGTTGATCCATCTTGAAACTCTTGCCGGACGCGGCAACCTTATCGTAGTAATGTTGCAGAATGGTCCAGCCACAACTCTGCATGACCTCAAGGAAGGTTTTATACCATTTATCGCCTTCGTCATCCCCTGGGTACTTCTTACTGGCAACCAGCGATGCAAATAGATAGGAATGCTGGATATCCGCTTGATTTTGCGCCGTCATACCTGAAACGAACGACATGATAGCGTCTCCGACAATCGAAGCGCGGTCCGGCTTTTCGATTTCGTTGTCAAACCCTGCCGCTTTATATCTGGCAATCCGAGGGGAAACAATTACATCGTCCGGCGATATATCGTAGGTATTCAGGCGTTCCAGTCGGTCCGCCAAGGTGATGACCGAATCAAATTTAGCATTCATTGAATATGTCCCTTATTTAATTAAAGCCCTCCATGGGCCCGAGCGCCATACTTACCTATCCACCTTAAGGGCAACAAGCACAGAACTGTAACCGCACTTAATCCCAGGACAACAACCAACAACTAACAGAAAAAACAAACCAAGGTTTCACTACATTAAAACCCTCAAGCCCACGGCCAGCCGACAGACACCCCTGCGCCTGATAGACTCCACGTCAATTGTCATTCGTCGCGAGTTCCGACCATGCTCCACGTGCTGTTCAGCGTTTATCTGAAGATGTTGGTCCTCTACAGCCCCTTCTTCGTGCTGTCATGTTTTATCGGCCTGACTCGCGGCTATTCGCGAAAGGAGCAACGCCGCCTGGCTTGGAAAGTCGCGACCGCGACCCTGGTCTCCAGCGTCTTGCTGTACCTGTTCGGACGGGTGATTTTCAGCGTGTTCGGCATCACCGTGGATGCGTTCCGGATCGGCGCCGGCAGCGTGCTGTTCATTTCGGCCCTGGGCATGGCCCAGGGCAAGTCGGCCGTGCAGACCGACAATGTGCAGCAGGACGTGACCATCGTCCCGCTGACCATTCCGTTGACCGTCGGCCCCGGCACCATCGGCGCCCTGCTGGTGATGGGCGTGAGCCAGCCGCACTGGGACGACAAACTCATGGCCATCATCAGCATCGCCCTGGCAAGCCTCACCGTCGGCGTCGTGCTCTACCTGTCCAGCCGCATCGAACGGATCCTCGGCGACCAGGGCCTGCAGATCGTCAGCCGCCTGATGGGGCTGTTTGTCTGCGCCTTGGCGGCGCAGATCATTTTTACCGGGGTAAGGGGCTACCTGGTGCCGTAAAAGGAGGACGGTTTATTCTGCGACCGGCGCTGTCGCCAGGCAGCGCCTTCAGGGTTGCACTGCCAAAGCCCCCCCCTTAACCGCGGTAAGAGCTGCCGAGCGAAGCGAGGCTGCGATCTTTCCCCAGACACTTGAGTCTCAAGCGAAAGACCAAAAGATCGCAGGCTTCGCCAGCTCCTACAGGGCTCCCTCGCCACAGTAGCCATCCATGAATGAACGGGGTCGCGGTTCAGGCAGGTTTGGCCCCATACCATCGAGGCGTGTACACCCAGTTTCCGCCGGAGGCGCGTGGGAACACGCAGGTGGTGGAAGAACCGATCAGGACCATGGTGCGCATATCCACCTGCTCGGCCGTGAGCTGTCCCAACGTGGTGACACGCAGGGTCTGGCCCGGACGACCGATGTCACGCCCCAACACCACCGGCGTCTCCGGCGTGCGGTGCCGGGCGACGATTTCCAGCGCACGGCCCAATTGCCACGGTCGCGCACGGGAAATCGGATTGTAGAAGGCCAACGCCAGATCGGCTTCGGCAGCCAGGTCCAGACGCTTTTCGATGATCGACCAGGGCTTGAGATTGTCCGACAACGACATCACGCAGAAGTCATGCCCCAACGGCGCACCAGCCTGGGCGGCGGTAGCGAGGGAGGCGGACACGCCGGGCAGTATCTCCAGGTCAACGTGATGCCAGGCCGGGTCGCTGGATTCGTGCAACGCTTCGAGCACCGCCGCCGCCATGGCGAAGACACCTGGGTCGCCGGACGACACCACGATCACCGAACGACCTAGGGCAGCCAGTTCAAAGGCATGACGAGCGCGCTGCATTTCTTCGCGGTTATCGGTGCAGTGCAGCACTTGATCGTCGCGAAACGGGCCGGCCATGCGCACATAGGTTTCGTAACCGAGCACATCGGTGGCCCGCGCCAGTTCGGCTTTCACCGCCGGCACCATCAACTCTGCAGCGCCCGGCCCCAGGCCGATCACCGCCAGACGGCCGCGCGGACGACCGATTCGTGCCACATCCAAGGGCTGAGCGGCGACGGCGATGGCCAGGTCGTCCGTTGCCGAAAGGAGCGTCGTCGCCGGCACCGAGCTGCGGGCCAAGGTGGCGGCATCGCCTGTCGCCGCCACAAAGCGCAGCGCCACCCCGAGTTCCAGTGCGGCTTCACGCAAGGCCGTGCTGACCATCAGCGTATCCGCCGCCACCAGGCAGGCCAGGCTCGCAATCGCCACGTTGGCTCGCTGCAACGCTGCACGAGCGGCGCTTGGCAAATCAGCCACCTCGGCGCTCACCACTACCGCGACACTGCGCGGATAAATCAGCAGCTCATGGGCGCTCGCCTCACGCTCGGCATGGCTAACGTGGATCGTACGCCGGGCTTGCGGATCTTGCGGCAACTGCGCCTGATCCAGCCACGGTGCTGCGCCTTCGATGCGCACCGGCTCACCGGCCAACAGGTCGGAGACGAAGCGCTTGCCTTGCTCCAGGTCGCCGAGGCTGTAACCGCTGGGTGGATTGAGCAGGCACGTGCCGAAACGCAATTCGCCGCTGGTGGTGATCGCCGGTGCGACTTGCAGCGTGGCCGCGATGTCCCGGGCCATGCCATTCACCCCGCCCAGGCCGCCCAGCAGCGGCACCACGGCGCTGCCATCCTCGGCCACGGCCAGCACTGGCGGCTCGGCGCCTTTTTCCAGCAACAGCGGCGCCAGGGTACGGATGACGATGCCCGCCGCGCACAGGGCAATGATCGGCGTATCCTGTTGGTAGAGTTCACGCAATGTCGCGCCGAACTCGAGGTATTGCCGATCACCCTCGACCCGTCCGGCCAGGCCGTGAATCGGGGCGTCGGGGTAACGCTGCTGGATCCGTCGGGCTGTTGCCAGGCTGCCGGGGCCGAGGATGACGATGGCCGGCGTCTTGGCGGCCA
This sequence comes from Pseudomonas sp. R151218B TE3479, assembly GCF_053629195.1. Taxonomy (NCBI): domain Bacteria; kingdom Pseudomonadati; phylum Pseudomonadota; class Gammaproteobacteria; order Pseudomonadales; family Pseudomonadaceae; genus Pseudomonas; species Pseudomonas sp. R151218B TE3479. Next base: position 1,743,183 of record NZ_JBRJHV010000001.1, on the reverse strand, counting down.
TCAACCCTGCCACCGTTCGCCCGGCACGATGATCAGCGAGAAGTACGGCGAAGACATCGGCTGGACTTCATCCAACGGCACGATTTTCTGGTTGGCCATGGTCGCTCGCTCGACGTACAGCGCTCGCCCGTCCATGCCCAGTTCCTGAAGCACCTGGCGAACCTTGGGGAAATTGCGTCCCAGCTTCATGATCACCGCCGCATCGGCATCGGCCAGGCGACGTTTGAGATCGTCGTGGGGCAGGACACCGGAGAGCACCGACAGGCTCTGGTTGCGATAGACCAGCGGCGCGCCGAGCACCGAAGCGCCCCCCAGCATCGAGCACACACCGGGAATGACTTGGGCCTCATAGTGCTCGGCCAGGCGATCGTGCAGGTACATATAGGAACCGTAGAAGAACGGGTCGCCCTCACAGATCACCGCCACGTCGCGACCGGCATCCAGGTGCACGGCCAACTGCTCGGCGGCGGTGTCGTAGAAATCGGCGATCACCTGTTCATAGGACAGCGGCGCAGGCAGCACCTCGGTGGTGACCGGGTAGACCAATGGCAGCAACGTCTGCGCGTCCTGCAAATGGGCCTCGATGATGCCGAAGGCGTTGCCCTTCTTGCCCTTGGCGACGAAATACGCCACCACGGGCGATTCGCGCAACAGGCGCAGGGCCTTGACCGTAATCAGCTCCGGGTCACCGGGGCCCACGCCGAGGCCGATCAGACGTCCAGGCTGCTGCATCATTCAATCTCCGTGGCGAGGGCGTTGACGGCGGCGGCGGCCATGGCGCTGCCGCCCAGACGGCCTTGCATGATCACGAATGGCACGCCACGGCTGTTGGCCGCCAGCATCGCCTTGGACTCGGCTGCGCCGACGAAGCCCACCGGGAAACCGAGGATCAATGCCGGTTTCGGCGCGCCGGCATCGAGCATTTCCAGCAGGTAGAACAGCGCGGTCGGTGCGTTGCCGATGACCACGACACTGCCTTCCAGATGCGGGCGCCACAACTCCAGCGCTGCTGCCGAACGGGTGTTGCCCAGTTCCTGGGCCAATGCCGGTACGCGCTCGTCGCGCAAGGTGCAGATCACCGGATTGTCGGCTGGCAGGCGAGCCCGGGTCACGCCTTCGGAGACCATCCGCGCATCGCAAAGGATCGGCGCACCGGCGGCCAGTGCCTGGCGCCCGGCCATGCCCGCGCCCTCGGAAAACTGCAAGCCATCGATGGCCTCGACCATGCCGCAGGCGTGGATCACCCGCACGGCGAGTTTCTCCAGGTCGGCCGGAATGCGCGCCAGGTCGGCTTCGGCGCGGATGATCGCGAAAGAGTTGCGATAGATCTCCTGACCGTCGCGGATGTAATCAAGCATCAAAGGGGCTCCGGGGGCGAGCGTCGAGCCAGTGGCCGAGCGCTTCAATAGTCAAATTGTGTGCCTGCAACGCGCCGAAACCCGGCAACGTGGCATCGCGAAAATACAGGTCGTAACGACCGGGGGCGACCGCCAGCAAAGTGGCAGGCGCGACGTGGGCCGCCGCACAGGAACGCGGGCAGCCCGACAGATGAACCTTCAGGGTTTGGCCCTGGTGTTGCAGCAGCTCGGCCAGTTGGCGAGCGTCGGCCTTGGTGTCGGCCAAGGCTTTGCCGCAGCCACTGGAACCGGTGCAGGCGATGAGTCGCGCCAGGGGTTGATCGTTCGAACCTAACAGCCCCAACCCCTCAAGCCGCGCCAGCACTTCGTCGGCATCCGCGCGGCGCACGTTGGGCAGCAGCAGGCTTTGCCAAGGACTGAAACGCAGGCTCGCGTCGCCCTTCTCCCGCGCCAGTTGCGCGGCCCCCCGCAGCATGACTGCATCGAGCCGCCCCAGGGGCGCCGCCGCACCGACGTAGACGCGGTCGTCGTGCTGGGGATGAACACCGAGGTGCAGTCCATCGATGGACGCATCCCGCTGCCAATCCAGGCACGCGTGCAGGGGCACACGGCGGGCCAGTCGGGTCATGAACTCATCCACAGAGACTTCAGACAGCAAGTGACGCATGCGGGTCTGGTCCGGGCGGGCCAAGTCGAGGAACGACTCCAGCACCGCTACCACCAAGGCGTGCCCCTGGGCCAGGGGCACCCTGCCCGCCGGTTTATCCAGCGGGGTGCCGGCCAAGCCGAAGGCCAGCCAAGGCTCGCCTTTACAGACAAGGACCGAGAGCCACAAGTCGTGGTGATGTTCGAGCATCGCCAACGCTTCTCCACCGTCCAGTTGCACGGCGAACTTGGCCGACAGTTCATGGAAGCGTTCATGGGTTTGCAGGGTGACGAGGATCCGCTCGGCCAACGGGCGGGTGTCAAACAGCATCTGCCGATCGATCCCGGCCGCGGGACTGAGCATCAGGTTGCGCACGTCATCACCCGCCGGCTTGCGCGGGCCAAGCCCGGCGGCCAGCAACGACTCGATCAGCGCGTCATGGCCGGGGCCGATCCCGCGGACTTGCAGGTTGGCCCGGTTGGTCGCCTCGATCACACCGCCGGCGAACCGCTCGGCCACCGCCGCCACGGCTTCGGCCTGATCCGCCTGGATGGAACCGCCATCGAGCTTGATCCGGCAGATCCCACCGTCCAGCGCCTGGACGACACGCAGCAACCCCGGGCAACCGGAGGGGCGTACGACGGGGGAGGATGGGCGTTCGTTCAAAGGAAGACCGGCAAATAAGAAACGCCACATTGGCGAAGGAGCGCCATTATGCCTGCTTTGCCGGGGGTCATGAAAAGCTTGCTGGTCGGATTGAAGCGAGAATTGCTCAAGAACACGAGCGGCCTGATCCAATGAGGTTGTCTGTTCCTCCGCCTTCGCGAGCAAGCCCGCTCCCACAGTTTTGGTCAAGTTGTGCACAGATCCTGTGTTCACCCAAATTCCCTGTGGGAGCGAGCTTGCTCGCGATGGCGGTCTACCCGAAAAAGATGATGTTGAATGGACCGGCGCCTTCGCGGGCAAGCCCGCTCCCACAGTTTTGGTCAAGTTATGCACAGACCCTGTGTTCACCCCAAAATCCCCTGTGGGAGCGAGCTTGCTCGCGATGGCGGTCTACCCGGAAAAGATGATGTCGAATGGACCGGCGCCTTCGCGGGCAAGCCCGCTCCCACAGGGATTTCGGCGGGTACAAAATTTGTGTTCCCCCCATCAACACTGTGGGAGCGGGCTTGCTCGCGAAAGCGGTCTGGCAGCCACAATGATGTTGCGCCAGGCGCCTGATCCGCCGGGGCGCGGTATGATGGCGGCCCGGTTCGCGGCGGCAACACGCCTGTCGATCAACCCCATTCATTCGAGGAACAGAGATGACCCCCTGGCTGACCGTAGTGGGCATCGGTGAAGAAGGCTTCAAGGGCCTGGGCCGAACGGCTCGCCATGCCTTGCTGCGGGCATCGCACATTGTTGGCAGCGCTCGCCAGTTGGCGCTGTTGCCGATGTGCATCCGCGGCGAACGGGAATTATGGCCCAGCCCGTTCTCCCTGGAACCGCTGCTGGCGCGACGGGGCGAGTCGGTGTGTGTATTGGCCAGCGGCGACCCGATGTTCTACGGCGTGGGCGCCAGCCTGGCGAAACAGCTGCCGGGCGATCAGATGCAGGTCATCCCCGCGCCCTCTTCTTGTTCGCTGGCCGCGGCGCGCATGGGCTGGCCGTTGCAGGACGTGGTCACGCTGTCGCTGGTGGCGCGGCCCGTGGCGGCGCTCAATGGGCATTTATCCACAGGCGTCAGGCTGTTGCTGCTGAGCAATGACCGTCACAGCCCTGCCGCCGTGGCGACGTTGCTGCGCGAGCGGGGGTTCGGCCCAAGCGCCATGACCGTACTGGAGCATCTGGGAGGTGCGGCAGAACGACGTATCGACGGTAGCGCCGCGCAATGGTCCGATGACAGCGTCGCCGACCTGAACCTGATCGCCGTCGAATGCCGGGCCGAACCGTCGACACCGCGACTGTCACGTTTGGCCGGTTTGCCGGACAGCGCGTTCGAGCATGACGGCCAGTTGACCAAGCGCGACGTGCGCGCCATCACCCTCGCCCGCCTCGCCCCGACCCCCGGCGAGCTTCTCTGGGACGTCGGCGCCGGCAGCGGCTCCATCGGCATCGAATGGATGCGCACCCACCCCAGTTGCCGGGCCCTGGCCATCGAAGCCGATGAAGGCCGGCAAGGCTTGATCGAACGCAACCGCGACACCCTCGGCGTGCCCGGCCTGCAACTGATTCGCGGCAGCGCCCCGCAGGCGCTGGACAACCTGGAGCGTCCGGACGCAGTGTTCATCGGTGGAGGCGTCACCCGCGAAGGCGTGCTCGAGGCCTGCTGGGCCCAACTCAAGCCCGGCGGTCGGCTGGTCGCCAACGCCGTGACCCTGCAAAGCGAGGTGACCCTGATGCACTGGCGCGAACGTCACGGCGGTGAGCTGACCCGCATCCACATCGCCCAGGCCCAGCCGTTGGGCGAATTCGACACCTGGCGCCAGGCCTTGCCGATTACATTGCTGGACCTGACGAAACCTCTCGATGCGTGACGAAACCGCCGAACAACCCGCCCCCCTGCGCAGCGGCCTGACCACCGGCAGTTGCGCCACGGCCACCAGCCTGGCGGCGGCCCGTTTGCTGCTGCGCGGTACCGAAGCCGACGCCGTGGAAATCGTACTGCCCAAGGGCAAGCAGGTGCAGATGCGCCTGGAGTTCTGTCGCCTGACCGAACAAGGCGCCGAGGCCGGGACGATCAAGGACGCGGGCGATGACCCGGACGTGACCCACGGTGCCCTGCTGTTTTCCCAGGTGCGCCTGATCGCCGAACCCGGCGTGCGTTTCGTCGCCGGTCGCGGCGTAGGTACGGTGACACGGCCGGGGTTAGTGCTGGGTGTCGGTGAGCCGGCGATCAACCCGGTGCCACGCAAAATGATCAACGATCACCTGGGCCGCCTGGCCGAGGAAAGCGGTTATGCCGGTGGTTTCGAAGTCACGGTCAATGTCGAGGACGGCGAAGCCCTGGCGCTGAAAACCATGAACCCGCGACTGGGCATCCTCGGCGGCCTGTCGATCCTCGGCACCAGCGGCATCGTCCGGCCATTCTCCTGCGCGGCCTACATCGCTTCGATCCACCAGGGCATCGACGTGGCGAAGACCAACGGTTACCTGCACATCGCCGCGTGCACCGGCAATGCCAGCGAAGACACCATGCGCCGGGTCTACGACCTGCCGGAAATCGCCCTGATCGAAATGGGCGACTTCGTCGGCGCCGTACTCAAACATGTGCGCAAGGTACCGGTGGAAAAACTCAGCCTCTGCGGCGGCTTTGGCAAGATCAGCAAACTCGCCGCCGGTCACATGGACCTGCACAGCCGTCACTCGAGCATCGACCTGCCGCAACTGGCCGAATGGGCGGCCGCCATCGGTGCCGATGAGGTTTTGCAGCAGGGCATCCGAGACGCCAACACCAGCCAACAGGCCCTGGCGATGGCCAGCGCCGCCGGTATCGCCCTCGGCGATGCGGTGTGCGAGCACGCGCTGGCCTTCGCTCGCAGCGTGGTGCCGGCCCAGGTCCAGGTCGAAGTCTTCGCCATCGACCGCCAGGGTGGGATCGTCGGTCACGCCGGAGACGTCCAATGAAACGCATCCTGCTGCTCGGTGGCGTCACCGAAGCCCTGGCCATCGCCCGCACCCTGGGACCCAATCACATCTACAGCCTGGCTGGCATCGGTCGCGTCCCCACCGACCTCACCTGCCAGGTCCGCGTCGGCGGCTACGGTGGCGCCGAAGGCCTGGCGCAATTCATCCACGCCGAGGGCATCGACCTGCTGCTGGACGCCACCCACCCCTACGCCGCGCAAATCAGCCACAACGCCGCCCACGCCGCCCGCGCCTGCGGCATTCCTTGCTGGGCCCTGCGCCGTCCAGCCTGGCAGCCCCAGGCCGGGGATGACTGGCGCGAAGTGGCCGATTGGGCTGAACTGATCCAGGCCCTGCAACCCTTCCGCCGCCCACTGTTCACCCTCGGCCGCGAACCGCTGCAACACCTGCACGAAATTCCGCCAGAGCAATTCTGGACCCTGCGCGCCCTGGACGTTTACCCCGGCAATGAACGCTGCGAAGTCATCGGCGCCCGCGGGCCGTTCCACCTCGAAGGCGAGCGCGAGCTATTCGAACGTCGGCAGATCGATGTGCTGATCAGCAAGAACAGCGGGAGCACGGCCACTGAGCCGAAGCTGGAGGTGGCGCGGGAGCGGGGGGTTCCGGTGTTGGTTTTGCGGCGGCCAGTGTTGGCGGGGGTGGATCGGGAGTTTGGAGAGATCAATGAAATGCTGGACGCTTTATCCTTACAAAACGGGGTCTGAATTCAGCGCATTCGCGCGACATTTCTGACAAGTTTTCAAGACGAAGCCGGCTGTTTCGTCCAAGACGTTCAATTCTATAGTTCCGCTCCTTAATACCCACCACAGCACCTGGCAGTCATTAAGCATGAGCGACCCGTCTCGTGCCGAGGAAAGTGCTGCTTGCCAATATGTATCCCAAGGAATACGATCCAAATGATCGAATTTGAACAGTCTCGAGTATTCTCAACCTGGCTTAACGGGTTGAAGGACATTGCTGGGAGAGCTCGCATCATTGCCAGGCTCCGATCGGCAGAGCATGGGAATTTTGGTGATTGCGAACCGGTGGGTAACGCAGTGTATGAGATGCGTATTCACTCGGGTCCTGGCTACAGAGTGTACTTGTCCCGTCAAGGCTCCGTGCTTTATTTGCTGCTTGTGGGAGGTGACAAATCGACTCAGAAACGGGATATCGCACGCGCTGTTCAAATGGCGCAAACCATGGGTAATGAGGAGTGAATCATGACTGAAGAATTCACACGTTTCGATGCAGCCACCTACCTCAAGACGCCTGAGGAAATGGCCGCTTATCTGGATGCCTGTTTTGAAGAGGATGCGGGTGACGGCGTACTGGTTCGGGCAGCTCTTAACGATATTGCCAGGGCAAAGGGCATGACGCAGATTGCTCGTGATGCAGGCTTGGGACGAGAGAGTCTTTACAAAGCACTGGGAAGTACGGGCAATCCGGAGTTCACAACTATCATGAAAGTCATGAAAGCTTTGGGCTTGAGGTTACATGCGACGGCCATTTGACAGAGGTTCCCTTCCCTCCCGTATTGGAGTGATTGAATACCGATTGATCAAAAACACGCGACGAGGGAACTTGCTCCCTCGCCACAAAAGCACTCACTTGAAGATCTGTTGATACTGTTAACACCAGCCCTGCGACCCTATACCGCACACGCCTTTTTTACTTCTCAACCCCGATCAGGCTAAATACCGCCACCTGATCGCCCAACCGAGCGGATTGCCCCATGTCCCGACAACGGCTTGCATTTGCCTGGATCGCCTGCTTCGCAGTGCTGTTCAACATGCTTGCCATGCCGCTTTCCAACAGCGGTGGCGCGACTGCCAATTCGCCAGCCGAGCAACTGCTGTGGGGCAGTTTCTGCTCGTCCAGCGGCACGAAAATGGTCGCGATTTCCCTGGGCACGCTCGAACAGAGCACGCCACAGAAAGACACTCACTCGACGATGCAGCATTGCTGGTGCTGCTCAGGTCCAGCGCCGTTGGTGGCGCTCGCCGGGCATGTCCCGCAGTTGTATCTGGATGCGCAACTGGCCCATCGCGGTGCCGTCCACCCGAAGCTCGACAGCCCCACGCCCCGCCAGCAATGGCCAAGCCTCAATCCCCGCGCCTCGCCTCTGGTCTGATTCTTTCCGCACACACCCGCGCCCTGAATCGTTCCGGAGAATCGCCATGTTGAACAGACTTATCCTGCTGGCTGCCCTGCTGCTTCCCGTCGGCTTTGCCCAAGCTCACCAGTACAAGGCAGGCGATCTTGAAATCGCCCACCCGTGGTCCCAGGAATTGCCGCCCAATGCCCCGACCGTGGCCGCGTATTTCGTCATCCACAACGGCGGCACCAGCGCCGACAAGCTGCTCAGCGTCGACTCGCCCATCGCCGGCAAGGCCGAGCTCCATGAGCATGTGATGCAAAACGACCTGATGAAAATGCAACCGGTATCCGACGTCGATATCGCCCCGGGTGCGACTGTCACTTTCGCGCCAATGGCCTATCACGTGATGCTGCTGGATTTAAATGACCGCAGCCTGCTCAGCGACGGGAAGCGCTTCCCCATGACTCTGCATTTCGAAAAAGCCGGGGATGTCACGGTCGACGTCGCGGTGCAGAAAAAAGCGCCCGACGGCACCAAGACACACATGCACGCCCAGTAGACGTAGCCGCCCGTGCACGCCCTTCGCGCCAGGCCATCCATGCCCCGCCGTCAGCCCATGAGCCTGACACGCGGCAGCTGGATCAGCCTGTTCGCCATGCTGATGATCTTTATCGGTCCGCTGATTTCCCAGTCGATGCCGATGGATCAGCGCATGTCTTCGTCCATGAGCATGAACATGGAGATGGGCATGGACATGACGGCGCACGAAGCGCCGGCGGCCGAACATTGCCCGCCCCAGAGCGAGCACCACGCGTTGTGGGAAAAGTGCGGTTATTGCAGCCTGCTGTTCAATTGCCCCGCGCTGCCTGGCGGTCACACCTTCGCCGTCTTCGACACCCCCCATACCGACACCTACACCAGTCCGTCCCCACGCCTGGGCCATGCCCGACCCGCGTTCATCCCGGGTGCCCGCACCCGCGCACCGCCCCTCGACGCGTAAGCCGACACTCCACTCACCCGGTCGTACAAGACAGTCCCAGGCTGCCCGACCGTGTCGTCTACGTTTGTTCGATGGAATCATCATGTCCAGGTTTTCTGCTGGCATCGCGTTGGGCTCTGCCCAGGTTCGCTGCCCCCTGAACGAGCCACCGGTTCGTTTGCGCCAAACCATCGCCGCCCTGTGCGGCCTGCTGCTCACTCCTCTCGCGCTGGCCGACGAGCACGAGCATCACGACCATCAGGTCGACGAACTGAGCCCGACGGTCATTACCGCCATCGCCCCCAGTTCGCCCCTGACCGTCGTCACCAACCCCAAGGACCCGCGCCAACCGGTGCCGGCCAGTGATGGCGGCGACTACCTCAAGACCATTCCGGGCTTTGCCCTGGTGCGCAACGGCGGCACCAATGGCGACCCGGTGCTGCGTGGCATGTTCGGCTCGCGACTGAACATCCTCACCAACGGCAGCATGCTGTTGGGTGCTTGCCCAGGCCGGATGGACGCGCCCACCTCCTATATCTCGCCGGAAACCTACGACAAGCTCACCGTCATCAAAGGCCCGCAAACCGTGCTCTGGGGCCCCGGCGCCTCGGCCGGGACCGTGCTGTTCGAGCGCGAGCCGGAACAGTTCGGCGAGCTGGGCACCAGGGTCAACGCCAGTGTGCTGGCCGGCTCCAACGGCCGTTTCGACAAAGTGGTGGATGCCGCCGCCGGTGGCCCGCTGGGCTATGTACGGGTGATCGGCAACACCGCCCATTCGGACGACTACCGCGACGGCAACAACGACACCGTGCCGTCGCGCTATGACAAGTGGAATGGCGACGTCACCCTTGGCTGGACGCCGGACGCCGACACTTTGCTGGAGTTGACGGCCGGCAAGGGCGACGGTGAAGCGCGCTACGCCGGACGCGGCATGGACGGCTCACAGTTCAAGCGCGAAAGCCTCGGGCTGCGTTTCGAGCGCTCGAACATCGGCGAGGTGCTGGACAAGGTCGAGGCCCAGGTCTACTACAACTATGCCGACCACGTGATGGACAACTACACCCTGCGCACGCCGTCCGGCACCGGGATGATGGCCGGCCCCATGGCTTCCAACGTCGATCGCCGCACCCTGGGCGCGCGCATCAAGGCCACCTGGCGCTGGGCCGATGTGCAATTGATCAGCGGCCTGGACGCCCAGACCAACGAACATCGCCAACGCAGCAGCATGGGCGTGGACACCTACAAGGACCTGCCGTACACCAAGGACGCCGACTTTCACAACTACGGGGTGTTCGGCGAACTGACCTGGTACGCCGCCGACCGCGACCGAGTGATCACCGGCGCCCGGCTCGACCGCGCCTCGGCCAAGGATTACCGCCAGAGCACCGGTTCCGGCATGTCGGCCCGCCCCAATCCCACCGCCGACGACACTCGCGCCGACACGCTGCCCAGCGGTTTCGTTCGCTACGAGCACGACCTGGACGACAGCCCCACCACCCTCTACGCAGGCGTCGGTCACGCGCAACGTTTCCCGGATTACTGGGAGCTGTTCTCGCCGAACGCCGGCCCCAGCGGCTCGTTGAATGCCTTCGACTCGATCAAGCCGGAGAAAACCACCCAGTTCGACTTCGGCCTGCAGTACAAGACCGAAAGCCTCGAAGCCTGGGCATCGGGTTATGTCGGCCAGGTCCGCGACTACATCCTCTTCGACTACACCCCCGGCATGATGGGCAGCACCTCCCGGGCCGAGAACATCGATGCGCGGATCATGGGCGGTGAATTGGGTGCGGCCTACAAGCTGAGCGAGCGCTGGAAAGCCGACGCCACCCTGGCCTACGCCTGGGGCAAGAACAGCAGCGACGGCAGCGCCCTGGCGCAAATGCCGCCGCTGGACGCACGCCTGGGGCTGACCTACAGCGAAGACCGCTGGAGCGCCGGCGCCCTGTGGCGAGTGGTGGCGGCGCAGCACCGTGTCGATGAAAACAAGGGCAACGTGGTGGGCAAGGACTACGGCAAAAGCTCGGGCTTCGGCGTGTTCTCGCTCAACGGTGCCTATCGCATCAATCAGCACTGGAAGGTCAGCAGCGGTGTCGACAACCTGTTCGGCAAAGCCTACGCCGAACACTTGAACCTGGCCGGCAACGCCGGGTTCGGCTACCCGGCGAGCGACCCGCAGGCCATCAACGAACCGGGGCGCACGCTCTGGACCAAGGTGGACATGAGTTTCTAACCGGCACCGGAGATCTGTCAGCAAGAACACAAACTGTGGGAGCGAGCTTGCTCGCGATGGCGAAGGTCCATTCAACATCGATGCAAGCTGAATCATTGCTATCGCGAGCAAGCTCGCTCCCACAGGGTTCGTTTCCACCTGGACTGACGGCACAACATAACAACCCATTTGCCCTGCGGAGCGCTTTGCAATGAGCCAACCGAAACCGAATTTCTACAACCTGGCCTGGCGCTGGCATTTTTATGCCGGGCTGTTCGTGGCGCCGTTCATGGTGATGCTGGCCCTGACCGGCATCATCTATCTGTTCAAGCCACAACTCGATCCACTGATGTACGGCAGCCTGCTGAATGTGCCGGCCGGGCATCACACCCTGGCGGCGGACGACTTGCTCAATAAGGTCCGCCAGGCCTACCCCGAAGGCCAGGTCAAACAGTACCTGCCACCGGTCAACGCCGAGCGCAGTGCGCAGTTCGTGGTGATCGACCAGGGCCGGGAACTGAATGTGTTCATCGACCCATACCACGGCGACGTCCTCGGCGAACAGGATGCCAAGAACAACCTGCAAGCCATGGCCCGGGCGATCCACGGCGAATTGCTGATCGGCACCGTCGGTGACCGGTTGGTGGAAATGGCCGCCGGTTGGGGCGTGGTACTGGTGGTCTCCGGCCTGTACCTGTGGTGGCCGCGCGGACAATCATCGGCCGGTGTGCTGTGGCCGCGCTGGAGCGCCCGCGGGCGGTTGTTCTGGCGTGACCTGCACGTCGTCGTCGGTTTCTGGGGCGCGGCATTCCTGCTGGTGATGCTGCTCAGCGGCATGACCTGGACCGGCTTCTGGGGCAAGCAATACGCAGACCTCTGGAACCGCTTTCCGGCGGCGATGTGGAATGACGTGCCCAAGTCCGACGTCGAGGCCGGCAGTCTCAACAACGCCCACCGCCAGACCGTGGCCTGGGCCGTGGAAAATACGCCGATGCCGATGTCCGGCGACCATGCCGAGCACATGGGCCACGGTGGCATGCACGAAGGCCCCGCCGCCCCAACCGTCAGCCTGCAAGCGGTGCAGGATATCGCCACCGCGCGCCAGGTCACGCCCGGCTACAGCATCACGTTGCCCACCACGGCCAGCGGCGTGTTCACCGTCGCCGTGTTCGCCGATGACCCACGCCACGACGCCACCCTGCACGTGGACCAGTACACCGGCAAGGTCCTGGCCGATGTGCGCTGGGAGCACTACAGCATCGTGGCCCGCGCCACCGAAACCGGGGTAATGCTGCACGAAGGCAAGATGTTCGGCCCGGTGAACCAGATCCTCGTGCTGCTGGTTTGCCTGATGATCCTGCTCAGCGCCGTGAGTGGCCTGGTGATCTGGTGGAAGCGCCGGCCCCAGGGCAAGTTCGGCGTGCCGCCGTTGCGTCACGACTTGCCGACCTGGAAGACCGGGGTCTTCATCATGCTGGCCCTGGCGCTGGTGTTTCCGTTGGTGGGGGCGTCGCTGGTGGTGGTGTGGCTGTTGGACCGGCTGGTTACCCGGTTCAATCGCCAGCCTGAGGCGGCTTCATCTTCAAGCTGAGACAGTGCACTAACGGAAGGCGGCGCGAACGCTCTACTGTCGCGCCTGCCATCTAAACGCAGACCCCAGCCCCCTGTGGGAGCGAGCTTGCTCGCGATGGCGTCAGCCCATCCAGCATTGATGTGGCAGACAAACAGCTATCGCGAGCAAGCTCGCTCCCACAGTTGATCGTTGGCGACCGTGACATCGGCGCCCCAATGCAGCGCACCCCATCGCACCAGCCCCCGAATCGCGTTCACTCATGGTGCACCGCCCTTCCTCCCCTCCTCGCCACTTCCCTGTTTCCGGGCTTTTTTCCGACCGGGCACACCCCTTGCAAAAGCACCTTCAGCGTTTGCATCTGCCCTCGAAAAAAACTCATAAGTCCATGGAGATCGCACAATGAAGCGTCGTAGCTTGATCAAGGCTTTTACACTCTCGGCAAGCATTGCCGCGATGGGCATGGCCTGGACCGTCCAGGCCGCCGAGACCATCAAGGTCGGCATCCTGCATTCGTTGTCCGGCACCATGGCGATCTCCGAGACGTCCCTCAAGGACATGGCGCTGATGACCATCGACGAGATCAACGCCAAGGGAGGTGTGAACGGCAAGAAGCTTGAAGCGGTGGTGGTGGACCCGGCGTCGAACTGGCCGCTGTTCGCCGAGAAGGGCCGGCAGTTGCTGACCCAGGACAAGGTCGCCGTGGTGTTCGGCTGCTGGACATCGGTGTCGCGTAAATCCGTGTTGCCGGTGTTCGAAGAACTCAACGGCCTGCTGTTCTACCCGGTGCAATACGAAGGCGAAGAGATGTCGCCGAACGTGTTCTACACCGGTGCCGCGCCGAACCAACAGGCGATTCCGGCGGTGGAATACCTGATGAGCGAAGAAGGCGGCAGCGCCAAGCGCTACTTCCTGCTGGGCACCGACTACGTCTACCCGCGCACCACCAACAAGATCCTGCGCTCGTTCCTGCACTCCAAAGGGGTGGCGGACAAGGACATCGAAGAGGTCTACACCCCGTTCGGCCACAGCGATTACCAGACCATCGTCGCCAACATCAAGAAATTCTCGGCCGGTGGCAAGACCGCGGTTATCTCCACGGTCAATGGCGACTCCAACGTGCCGTTCTATAAAGAACTGGCCAACCAGGGCCTGAAGGCCACCGACGTTCCGGTCGTGGCGTTCTCGGTGGGCGAAGAGGAACTGCGCGGCATCGACACCAAGCCGCTGGTGGGCAACTTGGCGGCATGGAACTACTTCGAATCCGTGGATAACCCGGCGAACAAGAAATTCGTCGATTCCTGGAAAGCCTATGCCAAGGCCAAGAACCTGCCAGGTGCCGACAAAGCAGTGACCAACGACCCGATGGAAGCCACCTACGTCGGCATCCACATGTGGGCGCAAGCGGTCGAGAAAGCCAAGTCAACCGACGTCGACAAAGTCCGCGAAGCCCTGGCCGGCCAGACCTTCGCCGCACCGTCGGGCTACACCCTGACCATGGACAAGACCAACCACCACCTGCACAAGCCGGTGATGATCGGCGAGATCCAGGCCGACGGTCAGTTCAACGTGGTCTGGCAGACCGAAGGCCCGATCCGCGCGCAACCGTGGAGCCCGTTCATCGCCGGCAACGACAAGAAGCCTGACTATGCGGTGAAGAGCAACTGAGCCCATGGGTGTCGGCCCCAATCCCTGGGCCGACACACAACCCCTGTGGGAGCGAGCTTGCTCGCGATAGCGATGGATCAGCCAGAAGAACAGTGACTGACACACCGCTATCGCGAGCAAGCTCGCTCCCACAAAAAGCACTGCGCAAGGCCTAGCATATGCCCACCGCCCTTTACCGCCTCATTCTCGCCCTGGTGCTGCTGTTGCCACTGGAGGCCCACGCTGGCGATGCCGAAGACTTCGTCGCCGCCAACCCGACCCAGCAGGCCAAACTCCTGGAAACCTGGGCCGCGCAGCCGGAGCCGGCACGTGTCGAACTGATCAACGCCCTGCAACAAGGTCAGTTGATCGTCGACGGCCAGCCAAAAACCCTGCGCCTGAACAACCGCTTGCGGGGGCTGATCGAAACCGCCCTGGCCAGCCATCAACTGCTCGCCGTCGATGCCCGCGTACGCCTGGCCGCCGCGCAGCAACTGCAAAAAAGTGCCCGCCCGGCGCAACTGGCGTTTCTCGATCGGCAACTGGCCGGTGAGCAGGACGAAGACGTACACGCCGCCCTGAGCCTGGCCCTGGCGAATCTGCAACTGGTGGACACCAACCCGAACGTGCGCCTGGCCGCCGTCCGCCTGCTAGGGGAAACCGGCGATCCACTGGCCCGCACTCGCCTGGAAGGCCTGCTCGAACCCGGCGTCGAAACCGATGCCGCTGTGCGCACCGCCGCTGAAACCAGCCTGGGCCAGGTCAAGCGCAAACTCCTGGTGGGCGAGTTGCTGGGCCAGGCCTTCAGCGGCATGTCCCTGGGCTCGATCCTGCTGCTCGCCGCCCTCGGCCTGGCGATTACCTTTGGCCTGCTGGGGGTGATCAACATGGCCCACGGCGAGATGCTCATGCTGGGGGCCTATTCCACTTATGTGGTGCAACTGCTGTTCCAGCGCTTCGCCCCGAACGCCATCGAGTTCTATCCACTGATCGCCCTGCCAGTGGCGTTTTTCATCACCGCGGCCATCGGCATGGCCTTGGAGCGCACGGTGATTCGCCACCTCTACGGGCGGCCGCTGGAAACCCTGCTCGCCACTTGGGGCATCAGCCTGATGCTGATCCAACTGGTGCGCCTGGTGTTCGGTGCGCAGAACGTCGAAGTCGCCAACCCGGCCTGGCTCTCAGGCGGGATCCAGGTGTTGCCGAACCTGGTGCTGCCGTACAACCGCATCGTGATCATCGCCTTCGCCTTGTTCGTGGTGGTGCTGACCTGGCTGCTGCTGAACAAGACGCGCCTGGGCCTGAACGTGCGTGCGGTGACCCAGAACCGCAACATGGCCGCCTGCTGCGGCGTGCCCACCGGCCGCGTGGACATGCTCGCCTTCGGCCTCGGCTCGGGCATCGCCGGGCTCGGTGGCGTGGCCCTGAGCCAGATCGGCAACGTCGGCCCGGACCTGGGCCAGAGCTACATCATCGACTCGTTCCTGGTGGTGGTGCTCGGTGGTGTCGGTCAGTTGGCCGGCAGTGTGTTCGCCGCGTTCGGCCTGGGCATCGCCAACAAGATCCTCGAGCCGCAGATCGGCGCCGTGCTCGGCAAGATCCTGATCCTCGCGCTGATCATTCTGTTCATCCAGAAGCGTCCGCAAGGCCTCTTCGCGCTCAAAGGACGGGTAATCGACTGATGAACCAGCCCCTGATGCTCACGGCCACGCAAAAGGCCGGTCCCAAAGTCACCCTCGCCGTCGGCGCGCTGATCCTGGCCGTGCTGCTGAGCCTGCCATTGCTGTCGCTGCTGGCGGCGGACAATCCGCTGCACGTCTCGGCCTACACCCTGACCCTGGTGGGCAAGATCCTCTGCTACGCCATCGTCGCCCTGGCACTGGACCTGGTCTGGGGCTACGCCGGCCTGCTCTCCCTGGGCCACGGCCTGTTCTTCGCCCTGGGCGGCTACGCCATGGGCATGTACTTGATGCGCCAGGCCGCCGGGGACGGCTTGCCGGCGTTCATGACCTTTCTGTCGTGGACCGAGTTGCCTTGGTACTGGGCCGGTACCGACAGTTTCCTCTGGGCGATGTGCCTGGTGGTGCTGGCGCCGGGGTTGCTGGCCCTGGTGTTCGGCTTCTTCGCCTTCCGCTCGCGGATCAAGGGCGTGTATTTCTCGATCATGACCCAGGCCCTGACCTTCGCCGGGATGCTCCTGTTTTTCCGCAATGAAACCGGGTTTGGTGGCAACAACGGCTTCACCAATTTCCGCTCGATCCTGGGCTTCGGCATCACCGAGCCAGGCACCCGGGCGGTGCTGTTTTTCGCCACGGTGTTGCTGCTGGTGGCGAGCCTGTTCATCGGCTGGCGCCTGGCCCGCAGCAAGTTCGGCCGGGTACTGACCGCCCTGCGCGATGCGGAAAACCGCCTGATGTTCTGCGGTTACGATCCCCGTGGTTTCAAGCTGTTCGTCTGGGTGTTGAGCGCGGTGTTGTGCGGCCTGGCCGGGGCGTTGTACGTGCCGCAGGTGGGCATTATCAACCCCAGCGAAATGTCGCCGACCAACTCCATCGAGGCCGCCGTGTGGGTCGCCCTTGGCGGACGCGGCACGTTGATCGGGCCGTTGCTGGGCGCCGGGGTCGTGAACGGCATGAAGAGCTGGTTCACCGTGGCGTTTCCTGAATATTGGCTGTTCTTCCTCGGCGCCCTGTTCATCGTCGTGACCCTGTATCTGCCCAAGGGTGTGATCGGGCTGCTGAAGAAAAGGAGCGAATGATGCGAATCACACCTACGGCGGACTTCATGCTCGAACCCATCCTGGAGCCCAACAAGGACCAAGGCAGCAGCCGCGACGCCATCGGCCTCGGCCAGGCAGCCGGCGTGGGCCTGAACACCCGCCACGGCACCATCCTGACCCTGGAAGACATCAGCGTCAGTTTCGATGGCTTCAAGGCCCTGAACGATTTGAACCTGTACATCGGCGTCGGCGAATTGCGCTGCATCATCGGCCCCAACGGCGCCGGCAAGACCACCCTGATGGACGTGATCACCGGCAAGACCCGGCCCAGCCACGGCAAGGCCTGGTTCGGCGAGACCCTGGACCTGACGAGCATGAGCGAGGTGCAGATCGCCCAGGCCGGCATCGGGCGCAAGTTCCAGAAGCCTACGGTATTCGAAGCCCTGAGCGTGTTCGAGAACCTGGAGCTGGCACTCAAGACCGACAAATCGGTGTGGGCCAGCCTGCGGGCAAGACTCACTGGCGAGCAGCACGACCGTATCGACGAAGTGCTCGAGACCATCCGCCTGACCACGTCGGTCAACCGCGCCGCCGGTTTGCTGTCCCACGGGCAGAAGCAGTTCCTGGAGATCGGCATGCTGCTGGTGCAAGACCCACAATTGCTGTTGCTCGACGAACCGGTGGCGGGCATGACCGACGCCGAGACCGAGTTCACCGCCGAGCTGTTCAAGTCCCTGGCGGGCAAGCATTCGCTGATGGTGGTGGAACACGACATGGGCTTCGTCGGCGCGATCGCCGACCACGTCACCGTGCTGCACCAGGGCAGCGTGCTGGCCGAAGGGTCGCTGGAACAGGTGCAGGACAATGAGCGGGTGATCGAGGTGTATCTCGGTCGCTAGCGCGGCAAATGCTGTTCCCTGTGGGAGCGAGCTTGCTCGCGATGGCGGCGACACATTCAGCACCTAAGCAAGCTGACCCACCGCTATCGCGAGCAAGCTCGCTCCCACAGGGAACTTGAGGAGAATCTGGAACATGCTGCAAGTCGACAAGCTGCACCAGTACTACGGCGGTAGCCACATCCTGCGGGGCCTGTCGTTCGACGTGAAGGTCGGCGAGGTGACGTGCCTGCTGGGGCGCAACGGCGTGGGCAAGACCACCCTGCTCAAATGCCTGATGGGCCTGTTGCCGGCCAAGGAGGGCGCGGTGAGTTGGGAAGGCAAGGCCATCACCGCGTTCAAGCCGCACCAACGGGTGCATGCCGGCATTGCCTACGTGCCCCAGGGCCGGGAAATTTTCGGACGGCTGACGGTGGAAGAAAACCTGCTGATGGGCCTGTCGCGCTTTCCCGGCGCCGAAGCCAAGGAAGTGCCGGCCTTCATCTACGAATTGTTCCCGGTGCTGCTGCAGATGAAACAACGCCGTGGCGGTGACCTGTCCGGCGGCCAGCAACAGCAGCTGGCCATTGGCCGGGCCCTGGCCAGTCGGCCGCGCCTGCTGATTCTCGACGAGCCCACCGAAGGCATCCAGCCTTCGGTGATCAAGGAGATCGGCGTGGTGATCAAGAAGCTGGCGGCCCGGGGCGACATGGCGATTTTGCTGGTGGAGCAGTTCTACGACTTCGCCGCCGAGCTGGCCGATCAGTACCTGGTGATGTCCCGGGGCGAGATCGTGCAGCAGGGGCGCGGAGAAAATATGGAAGCCGAGGGTGTGCGCGGACTGGTTACGATCTAGTCTGTAGCGTCCTGACGATAATCAGAAATCATGAATCTACCTGTCTGTTCATTGGCGCCTTCGGCCTTGTTCACCCCCAGCTGGCACGCCGAGCTGGAATTGGCCTACGCCCGTTTCGGCGAGTGCACACGCCCGGTACAGCGCCGCCACAAAGGCCCGCTGCGGGTGCAGAAGCACTTGTACGCCGAAGGCCCCGAGGTGTGCCAGCACATCATCGTCCACCCGCCAGGCGGGATTGCCGGCGGTGACCGGCTGGACATCTCGGCCCATGTCGGCCCTGGCGCCTGGGCGCAACTGACCAGCCCCGGCGCGGCCAAGTGGTACCGCGCTGCCGGCTCGGCGTACCAACAATTGACCCTGAGCGTGGCCCCCGGCGCGACCCTGGAATGGCAGCCCCAGGAAACCATCGTCTTCAGCGCGGCCCAGGCCGAACTCGGCACGAGTATCGACCTGCAGGGCGACGCACGCCTGTTCTACTGGGACATGGTCGCCCTCGGCCGACCGGCCAGCGGCGAGCGGTTCGACCTGGGGCACTTTCAATCGCGACTGGACATTCGCCGCGACGGCCAGTTGCTGTGGCATGAGCGCCAGCGCATTGTGGGCGGTGATGGGCTGCTGGACTCGCCCATCGGGCTGGGCGGCGATCCGGTGTTTGCCACGTTGCTGGTGACCGGCGAGATCGACAGCGAGTTGCTGGAGCAATGCCGCTCCCTGGGCCATGCCGTGCGCGGCGACCTGACCCAATTGCCCGGCCTGGTTGTGGCGCGGTGCCTGGCGAGCGAGGCGTTGCTGGCGCGGGGGTGGTTGATTGAATTGTGGCGCTTGCTCAGGCCTGCATTGCTTGGAAGAGAGGCCGTACCACCGAGAATCTGGAGCACCTGAATTGGCTTTCCTGTGGGAGCGAGCTTGCTCGCGATGGCGGTGTACCAGCCAACGGTGATGTTGAATGTTCGATAGCTATCGCGAGCAAGCTCGCTCCCACAGTGGAATGGGTTTACAGCGAATTTTTTTATCTGCCCTTATGGATTGCACATGGACCTGACCCCACGCGAAAAAGACAAGCTGCTGATCTTCACCGCCGGCCTCGTCGCCGAACGACGGTTGGCCCGGGGCCTGAAGCTCAACTACCCGGAGGCCATGGCCTACATTTCCGCCGCGCTGCTGGAAGGCGCCCGTGACGGCCAGACCGTCGCCGAGCTGATGCACTACGGCACCACGCTGTTGAGCCGCGAGCAGGTGATGGAAGGCATCCCGGAGATGATCCCGGAGATCCAGGTCGAGGCGACGTTTCCCGACGGCACCAAACTGGTCACCGTCCACCAACCCATCGCCTGAGGCCACGTCATGACTGCCCACGTTCGTGACGCCCATGCCACAGACCTGCCGGCGATCCGCGAGATCTACAACGACGCCGTCCTCAACACCACGGCGATCTGGAACGAACAAGCCGTGGACCTGGGCAATCGCCAGGCCTGGTTCAGTGCCCGGCAGACCCAGGGCTACCCGGTGCTGGTGGCCGTCGACGCCGAAGACAACGTGCTCGGCTACGCTTCGTTCGGCGACTGGCGGCCGTTCGACGGCTTTCGCCACACCGTGGAGCATTCGGTGTACGTGCGCAGCGATCAACGCGGCAATGGCCTTGGCCCGCTGCTGATGGGCGCGCTGATCGAACGTGCCAGGGCCTGCGATAAACACGTCATGGTCGCGGCCATCGAAAGCGGCAACGCGGCCTCGATTCGCCTGCACGAGCGGGCCGGTTTCGTGATCACCGGGCAGATGCCCGAGGTGGGGACCAAGTTCGGCCGCTGGCTGGACCTGACCTTCATGCAGTTGAACCTCAACCCCGGGGCGCTACCGCCTGCCATCAACAAGGAGTGAAAAGCCAATGAACGCCGCCCAGTTGCGTCGGGTCCACGCCGAGAGCTTTGCGCATTATCGCCAGGGCCTGATCGATCTGTTGCTCGACGCCGTCGGCTACGGGGCCAGCGTGGGGTTCATGGCCGATCTCGATGCCGTCCAGGCCCGCGCCTATTTCGACGAGGTCCAGGCCAGCCTCAACCAGGGCCACCTGCTGCTGTGGGTGGTGGTCAAGGATGAACAGGTACAGGCCAGCGTCCAGCTTGCCCTGTGCCAGAAGCCCAACGGCCTCAACCGGGCCGAAGTGCAGAAACTGCTGGTCCGCGGTGAGGCTCGCCGCCGCGGGCTGGGCCAGCAATTGATGAGCGCCCTGGAACTTGGCGCCCGCCAGCACAAGCGTGGCCTGTTGTACCTCGATACCGAGGCCGGTTCCGAGGCCGAGGCGTTCTACCGCGCCATGGGCTACACCCGCGTCGGTGAACTGCCCGACTACTGCCAGAGCCCGGACGGGACCTACACCCCGACCGCCATTTACTACAAGATTTTGGGGCAACCGCAATGATTCCAGGGCAATACCAGGTCCAGCCCGGCGACATCGAACTCAACGTCGGTCGCCGCACGCTCACGCTGAACGTCGCCAACAGCGGCGACCGACCGATCCAGGTCGGCTCCCACTACCACTTTTTCGAGACCAACGACGCCTTGACCTTCGACCGCGCCGCCAGCCGTGGCATGCGCCTGAACATCCCGGCCGGCACCGCGGTGCGTTTCGAACCGGGCCAGAGCCGCGAGGTGGAGCTGGTGGACCTGGCCGGGCATCGGCGGGTGTTCGGGTTTGCCGGGCGGGTCATGGGCGACCTGTAAGTCATAGGGTGCCTGCACTGGCCTCATCGCGAGCAAGCTCGCTCCCACAGGGAAACGCGATCAAATGTGGGAGCGAGCTTGCTCGCGATCAGTGAGCGCAGCGAACGGTTTCAACATTCAATTGAATTCCAAGGCAAGCACATGAAGATTTCGAGACAAGCCTACGCCGACATGTTCGGCCCCACCGTCGGCGACAAGGTCCGCCTGGCCGACACCGAGTTGTGGATCGAAGTGGAAAAAGACTTCACCACCTACGGCGAAGAAGTGAAATTCGGCGGCGGCAAGGTGATTCGCGACGGCATGGGCCAGAGCCAACTGTTGGCCGCCGAGGTCGTCGACACCTTGATCACCAACGCGCTGATCATCGACCACTGGGGCATCGTCAAGGCCGACGTCGGCCTCAAGGACGGGCGCATCGCCGCCATCGGCAAGGCCGGCAACCCGGACATCCAGCCCGACGTGACCATCGCCATCGGCGCCAGCACCGAAGTGATCGCCGGCGAAGGCATGATCCTCACCGCCGGCGGTATCGACACCCACATCCACTTCATCTGCCCCCAGCAGATCGAAGAAGCGCTGATGAGCGGCGTCACCACCATGATCGGTGGCGGCACGGGTCCAGCCACCGGGACCAACGCCACCACGTGCACCTCCGGGCCGTGGCACCTGGCGCGCATGCTCCAGGCCGCCGATGCCTTCCCGATGAACATCGGCTTCACCGGCAAGGGCAACGCCAGCCTGCCGGAGCCGTTGATCGAGCAGGTCAAGGCCGGGGCCATCGGCCTGAAGCTGCACGAAGACTGGGGCACCACGCCCGCGGCCATCGACAACTGCCTGAGCGTGGCCGACCAGTACGATGTGCAGGTGGCGATCCACACCGACACCCTCAACGAGTCGGGCTTCGTGGAAACCACCCTCGCCGCGTTCAAGGGGCGCACCATCCACACCTACCACACCGAAGGTGCCGGTGGCGGGCATGCGCCGGACATCATCAAGGCCTGCGGCTTTCCCAACGTATTGCCCAGCTCCACCAACCCGACCCGGCCGTTCACCCGCAACACCATCGATGAGCACCTGGACATGTTGATGGTCTGCCATCACCTGGACCCGAGCATTGCCGAAGACGTGGCCTTCGCCGAAAGCCGCATCCGCCGCGAGACCATCGCCGCCGAAGACATTCTCCACGACCTCGGCGCCTTCTCGATGATCAGCTCCGACAGCCAGGCCATGGGCCGCGTCGGCGAAGTCATCACGCGCACCTGGCAGACCGCCGACAAGATGAAAAAGCAACGCGGCGCCCTGCCCGGCGACGGCGAAGGCAACGACAATTTCCGCATCAAGCGCTACATCGCCAAGTACACCATCAACCCGGCGATCACTCACGGCATCAGCCATGAAGTGGGCTCCATCGAAGTGGGCAAGTGGGCCGACCTGGTGCTGTGGCGCCCGGCGTTCTTTGGCGTCAAGCCGACGCTGATCCTCAAGGGCGGAGCGATTGCCGCCAGCCTGATGGGCGACGCCAACGCCTCGATCCCGACGCCACAACCGGTGCACTACCGACCGATGTTCGCCAGTTACGGCGGCTCACGGCATGCCACCAGCCTGACCTTCATCAGTCAGGCCGCCGCCGAGGCCGGATTGCCGGAACAATTGGGGCTGAAGAAAAGAATCGCCGTGGTCAAAGGCTGCCGCGACGTGCAGAAGACCGACCTGATCCACAACGACTACCTGCCGAGCATCGACGTCGATCCGCAGACTTACCAGGTCAAGGCCGACGGCGTGTTGCTGTGGTGCGAACCGGCCGAAGTGCTGCCGATGGCGCAGCGTTACTTCCTGTTTTGAACCGGCGCGGTTCCTGTGGCGAGGAGGCAAGCTTCTTCGCCACGGGTGTTCATTGCCTGAATGCCCCAGCCGGGTCAGCTTACAGGTCGGTACTTCGCGGCAACTGCTCCAGCTCGGTTCGCGTCAACGATTGGACCAGCTCCGCTTCCTTGATGTTGTGTTGCAGGCCCAACGCCTCGGACTGGCTGATGTAATCGGCTTCCTCCAGGGTCCCGGCTGCCTTCGCTTCATCCAGCTCGATCTGGTTGGCGATAAGGGTGTCATTCAGCGCCTGGAAGGAGGCCCCATGCGTCTGCTTCAGATAATCGATCCAGAAATCCCGGCCCACCAGCGACTGAAACTGCCGGGGGGAATCGTCAAGCCCCAGAACCTCATTGGCAGCGGCATCGAGCATTGCAGGGGTGACATCTGCCAGCGTGAGAAAAACCCCGCCCACGGGTTGCCCCGGTAGCCCCAGTCGATCCTTGAGCCCCACACGGTAAGCCAGACGGACCTCGACTTCTTCTATCAGCGCCAGGTTTTCGCGCTTTTCATCGTTGGTCAGGTCGGTGCGGGCATTGATCGCATCACGGCGCCGCTGGATATCCTGCAGGGCAATACGCTCTACCTCATCGAGGCGAAACAGCCCCTTGGCCAGATGGACCAGCGTTGCCGCCTCATCCTTTCCGACCGCCAAGGCCCTGGCGTTGTGGATCATCAAGCGGATTTCCAGATAGCTGAAGGACAAGGCTGCGCGATCTTCACAGGCCGGTCGGCCGGCCAGGTCGAACAGTTCATGACGCAAGTCGGTGGCGTTGCCCATCGCCTCGAGCATCTGCCAGACGCGGGCCTGGAGGTCCGGATAATCTTCCAGTCCCTGATAGGAGTCGGCCAACCGATGCAACAACTCAAAAAACTCTCCCGAGTACTGCTCATCCGCCAGGCTTTGCCATAAGGCTCTTTTTTCCGCCAGTTGGTCCGCAGGCAGGTCGCGCAGCCATTGCTGCATATTCGCCGGCCCGACCGGCGCTGAAAACCCAAACGCCTCGGGCAAACGCAGGACGACCCACTCAGGACGCGTCCGCAAGACCGTCGCCCAGTAATCACGCATGCGCTGCTGGGCCCCCTCGCTCAACGGGTTGCCCTGCAACAACGTCACGCGATTCAGACGTGCGGTGGCATGGGCACGCTCGGCGGGCGGGTCGAGCAGGTGGTCCGGGACCTGGGTCAAGCCGTTGTCGCGCAAGTCGATCAGTTCCAGCGGCTGGTCGCGCAGGCCAGAGGGCCAGGCAGTGATCCCGGTGTTCTTCAGTTGCAGTCGTTCCAGCTCAGGTAGCCTGCTGAAGTCCGGCAGGCGCAGCAGCAAGTTATTATCCAGGTCAAGGATTTTCAGCCGGCCAAGACTTTGCAGGATTTCAACGCTACGACGTGTCAGGCCGATCTGGTTATTCGCCAGTCGAAGCGTCTCCAGATTTCGCATCCCCTCCAGGGTTCCGGGAGTACCCATCAGCCTGTTCCTGGCCATTTCCAACCGCTTGAGGGAAGAGAACCCGCTGAGGAAGCTGTCGCAGTAGTCCAACGTCAAGCCCATGTTGGACATGATGAGCACACCCACATGGCTGAAGTCGGCCGTCAGTTGCGGTAATGCCCCGATGTTCAATCCGCTCAAATCAAGCTCATGCCCGATCCTGCGGCCATCGGCCCCTACAACGACCCGGGTCTGACGCCGCCAGCATCGCTCGATGTGTTCGGCCGCCATCTCTCTGATCCCCGTCGGTACTTGCCGACGTTGATTGCCCTCGTAACGCCATCCAAAGCTAGCAACCCAGCGGTCCAGATCCTGACGTAGCGTTTTCAACTCGACTTTACGTCGCTTGAGTTCCCTCACCGCGCCATTGCCCAGCGATCGCAACAGCGCCTCGGTCTGCTCCGCCGTGTAGCTCGGGTATAACTCCTGCACCCGACTCTCCGGCGAGCGGCCCAGGCGCAACCAATCCCGCAGTCCACCCAGGGGATAACCGACTTTGCCCGAAGCCAGGCGCATCGGCGATTGGAAGGCGGGCTTGAGCGCAGGCATCTTCAAGCGGCTCGCCAGCGTATCCCGATCCACTGGCGAAGCGCCGATGGCCTCTCTCAACAGCTCGCCGTGATGGCTCGAGGGCCGAGCCATGGCCTGGCGCTCGGCATCCGGCAGGGCATGCTGCAAGGCATCGAAGACACTGCCCCAATGGCTCAACTCATTGCCGCTGTCGTCAAAGGCCTGGTAGACATCATCGTCCTTGACCACGACCTTGGTCTGCGTCGCATTTTGCGGCCCGATGCTGTCGATCAAGGCGCCGGACACATCGGCCTCGCGCAATTCGATGCGCACCGTGTCGCTCCAGCCAGGCAAGGTTTCCAGGGTCGCCAACACCAATCGAGGCGTATCCGCCGTGGCCAAAGCGTCCTGATACAGGCCTTCGTAGGCTCGGTTCAAACGCACCCTGCGCTGATAGTGGCGCAGCTCTTCGGCGATGCGCAGCGGGATGGGTTTGGTCTGGCCGGCCTCGTCGAAATCCCAGGCGGCCATTTGCTGCAGCTCTTCGGTACCCGCCAGGGTGATGATCTGCTCGATCGCCTTTGCCGGAACCGAGGGAAAACGGGACTTGATCAGCGTGACATGGGGGTCACTTCTCGTCTCGCCCATGGCGTAGTAATCGTTGAGCAACTGCACCTTTTCGTTTACCGCCGCTTCGGCGAGTGCCTGGCGCAAGTGCCGGACGCGAGCATCCATGTTGGTTTTCACAATCGGCGGGCTCGCCGTGGCCAACAGATCGACGCCTGCGGCATCCACCGCTTCGATCAGGTTTTTCAACAACAAAGGCGTGCGGACCTTGGCCTCGGTAAGGCTGGCTTCATGAAACGGGGTCTCGCCTTCCGAAGGCCGGACGTATTCCCAGCGCGTCCGACCGGCGCCGTCGACGACCGTCAACTTCAGCCCTCTTGGCCACGGGCCGTATTGGGTCAGCAGGTGCAACATCGGCTCGGCCAAGTCATGGCGCAGCGGCTCCTCGCTTTGCAGTTGCCCGATGAAGGTGTCGATTTGTCGGCAGAGGTCGAAGCGATCGAGGGTGTCGGCCAGCAACGCCGGCACCGGCTCGCCCTCGACATGCAGCCGGCGCAGCACGTCCTGCGAGGTCGCGCTGGCGAGGCGAATCTGCTCCAGTTCGGCATCGCTGAAGTCCTTGACGCCATGGCCCAGGCGTCTCATCAGTGTCGAGCCTTCCCAGGTACGCGGTTGCTCCAGTTCATGGTGCCAGGCACCGTTGCCGTTGTCCGTCAGCTCGGGCTGGTAGGCCTGCGGACGGGAAGGATGACGAATGCGATAGCGAAGGGTCTGCGGGTCCTGCTGCACTTCATAATGTTGGTCACCCAGCGGCAGAACCTGCCGGTCGTCGACCCGATACAGGCCCCGGGTATCCGGACTCGACGCCGGAGGAAGCGCCAGCTCACTTTGATAAACGCTCAGGTCGGGACGCCACAGGCGCGATTCGCCGTTGGCCAATTGCACCGGCTCAAGCTGATCCACCGCGCCCGACCATCGAATGTGCGGCAGCACCGCCGCACCGGTGGCGACGAAGGCCGTGTTGAGGGCCACGCTGGAAAAATGCGCCCACATTTCCCGGGTCTCCCCACGCTCGAACGCTTCGATGCCTTCGAAGGCCTCGTTGAACATCTGCACGGCCCCGACCGTCAACATCAGCGGCCCCAATCCTGGCACGACGAATGCCGCCAGGTTGAACACGTCGACCACCGCGTCCAGGTAACTGTCCAGGCGCGCCAGGCGGGCTTTCTGGTCTTCATCACCGGTAGGCACCGCCACCGCGCGTGCGTCAGCCTGGATCTTCTCGATCTGCCGCAGGCGTAGCGAGCCCCACAGGTCGCCGGGAATCGGCGCCGTGCCCATGGGCAGGTTGCGCAACGACGATTTGAGTGGGTAATCGGCCTGGTCATCGGCCGTCGGGGAGATTTGGTAAAAGTGCTTGAACTGGCGGAAAAACACCCCTTGCTGACGCAGCGGCACGAAACGGCTGAAGAAGCGGCGGTAGACACTACTGTGCAAGCGTCGCCGCAGTTCGACCATGAAGTCGGCGCTGGAGGCATAGGCTTTCAGGGGATGCTCGGGATCACCCGGAAGGTAGGCCACCACCGGCACCACCCGGCGACTTTTCTCAAGGTCGGGGCTGATCAACAGCGGGCCGACCAGTTCGATGTCGAACACTTTCAGGAAGGTGAAGGTCACGGCCTGGCCATCGAGGGTGACGTCGCTGGCACCGTCGATCATCTGCTGCAACATCACGTAGACCGCCGGACTGATATCGGCCTTGGCCCGGGCGATCTCGATGTTCAGCGCCAGGCCCTGCCGGTGATGCTCCTCCAGTGAATGATCCAGCGGGTTGTATATCTTGCTGTCGTCGGGCCGCAGGACAGCGTTGATGTGTTCCTGATACTGGCGCCCCAGGTCCAGGGTACGGCACAACGTGGCGAAGGCTTGCGGGGCAATCGGCAATGCCCCTGCGCGAACGGCGTCGATGGAAGGCACCACTGCACCGCCCTGGGACGGACGCACCGTGGTAATGAGGTCGCAATCGGCACAAGCGGGCTTGCGCGCTTCCTCTGGCGCGAAATTGGCCAGCGCCGCCTCCAGCAATGACGTGCCACGATATTGGTAGCGATCGAAGTGGCCGCCCTCGCTGTCCAGGACCAGCGCCCCAAAAAAATCGTCGCGGGTCTTGCGCCCGTACTTGCGGACGAAATACACCTCGTTGACGTTCAGCGCGAGGTTGAACTCATCCAGGAGCGCCTGCTTGAGCAAGGGTTCGGCAAAGACGCGGATGTCCTGGATATTGCCCAGCCGGTTGTCGACCTGGTTCAGGCGCTCGCGGTAGCGGGAATGATTGTCCTTGAGGCTGTTCCAGAGGTCGGGGGAGGCGTTCGCATACCAGTCCGGAAGCGTCAGTTCATGGTCGCTCAGTTCCTGCTGGCGTTGCACGATGGCCCCGCTGTACCAGCCGGGAATACGGGCTTTGAGCAGGTCGAAATGCTCGCCTTGGGACGTAGCGAGACGGGGGGTGAAGCCTGGCATATCGGGTCATCCTTGACGATGGAAAACCCGAGCCTAACCAGAGTGCCGCCGAGGCGTGCGGTAACTATTTATTGCTTTTTCGACAAGACATGATGGATACGAACCGCCACGGTCAGTCCACCCAACGGCCCAATTGCTGGCGCAGCCGACGATTCTCGGCCCGCAGTTGCTGGACTTCCTCCAGCAGGTCCAGCGCCAGGGCGACGCCTTCCCATTCCAGCTCCAGCTCGCGGCGCAACTTGGCCGCACGGCGGGCCAGGACCAGTTCATAGTCGGTAAAACGCCAATCCGCAGGAGCCGCGCCGTGGGGTTCGAGGATGCCGTGGGCGACGATTTCGATCACATGGACATCCGCCAACGCGGCAGCCTCGCAGAATTCCGTCAGGGTCAGTTCAATGATCGGGTTGTTCATGGTCTGCTTCTCCCAATGCCTTAACTGTCGAGTCTCGCCACAGGTTTTGTGTTCAGTGGGTCATCAACCACAGGTCAGAAATTCTCCCGCGGATCGAACGCCGCTTTCTTCGCCAATTCGGCCCACAGCGCCTTGACCGCTTCGTCGCTGGCCTTGGGCATCACGGCCTTGAGCTGCACGAACAGGTAGCCCCGCTCGCCAGCCTTGTTGCGCAGGCCGTGGCCTTTGGCGCGCATGCGCTGGCCGTTCTGGCTGCCGGCCGGGACCTTGAGATTGATCTTGCCAGTGAGGGTCGGCACCGCCACTTCGGTGCCCAGCGCCAATTCCCACGGGGCCAGGGGCAAGGTAATGATCAGGTCCTGGCCTTCGACGTCGAACTTGGGGTGCGGGGCGAAACGAATGGTCAGGTACAAGTCGCCGTTGGCACCGCCACCGACACCCGGGGCGCCCTGGCCCTTGAGGCGGATGCGTTCGCCGTCGGTCACGCCCAGCGGGATCTTCACGTTCAGGCTCTTGCTGGTGTTGCTCACGTGTTGGCCGGCCGCGTTGTATTGCGGCACTTGGAACGTGACCTTCTTCGACTCGTTCGACAGGGTTTCTTCCAGGAAAATCGGTAATTCCATTTCCACGTCTTGCCCTCGACGGCCGGCACTTCGACCTGACTGTCCGCCACCGAAACCCGATCCGCGATTACCGAAGATCGAACTGAAGAAATCCGAGAAGTCGCCAGTGTCCTGGCCACCGCCGAAACCACCACGGCTCTGCCAACCCGGCGGGCCCTGGAACGGCTGGCCGTGCTGGCCGTAGCGGCGCAGGTCGTCGTATTCGGCGCGTTTGTCGGCACTTTTCAGCGCTTCATAGGCTTCGGAGACGTCCTTGAACTTGGTCTCGGCGTCTTTTTCCTTGCTCACATCCGGGTGGTACTTGCGCGCCAGCTTGCGGTAGGCAGCCTTGATCGTGCTGTCGTCCGCCGTGGGCTCGACACCCAGGATCTTGTAATAGTCTTTGAAGTCCATCTAAGCATCACCATCCGTTATCGATGTCGCACCGCCACGCACAGCATGCCCGGATGACCGGACAGCGGGTTGACCGACCTCAAGATTGGGACCGGGCGGCACGTCAGAAGTTTATCGGCAGCTGGCGGCGGTTCTTGTACCCGCCTTGCGCTACCAGGCTCATGCCAGCAAGTTTGGGGGTATAAGAGAGTCTTTCAAGGCCTGCGGTCGAGAATTAGCAGATAACCGGCCTTCGAATCCGCGCCGCACTGACATACACTGCGCGGCCGTTTTTTCAACTGGAACCCGAAAGACATGAAAAACGCATCCCCGGCCCGTGCCTGCGGCATCGACTTTGGCACGTCCAACTCCACTGTCGGCTGGCTGCGCCCCGGCATGGAAACGTTGATCGCGCTGGAGGACGACAAGATCACCTTGCCTTCGGTGGTCTTTTTCAATCTCGAGGAACGCCGCCCGGTGTATGGCCGCCTGGCCCTGCACGAATACCTGGAAGGCTACGAAGGCCGGCTGATGCGCTCGCTCAAGAGCCTGCTGGGCTCCAAGCTGATCAAGCACGACACCAGCGTGTTGGGCACGGCGATGCCCTTCAAGGATCTGCTGGGGTTGTTCATCGGCCAGTTGAAGAAACGCGCCGAAGCCACCGCCGGTCGGGAATTCGAAGAAGTGGTACTGGGGCGGCCGGTGTTTTTCGTCGACGACGATGAAATGGCTGACCAGGAAGCGGAAAACACCCTGGTGGACGTCGCGCGTGCCATCGGTTTCAAGGAGGTTTCGTTCCAGTACGAGCCCATCGCGGCGGCTTTCGATTATGAATCGACCATCGAGAAAGAAGAGCTGGTGCTGATCGTCGACATCGGCGGCGGTACTTCGGACTTCTCCCTGGTGCGCCTCTCCCCCGAGCGCCGTACCCACGACAACCGCCACGCCGACATCCTCGCCACCGGTGGCGTGCACATCGGCGGGACCGATTTCGACAAGCAGCTCTCCCTGGCCGGCCTGATGCCGCTGTTCGGTTACGGCAGCCGCATGAAAAGCGGTGCCTACATGCCCACCAGCCACCACATGAACCTGGCGACCTGGCACACCATCAACGCGGTGTACTCGCAAAAGTCCACCCTGGCCCTGGGCAGCATGCGCTACGACATCGAAGACACTGGCGGCATCGACCGGCTGTTCAAGCTGATCGAACAGCGCGCCGGGCATTGGCTGGCGATGGAAGTGGAAGAAACCAAGATCGAGCTGACCCACACCGACCAGCGGCATTTGCTCCTGGACCGGATCGAGCCGGGCCTGAGCGTGGAACTGAGTCGGGCGCTGTTCGAGTCGGCCATCGACGGCTTGCTGGAACGGGTGCGCGGCAGCGTCACGCAGTTGCTGGGCGATGCCAACGTGCGGGTCGATCAGGTCGACACAGTGTTCTTCACCGGCGGTTCCAGCGGCATCCCGGCGCTGCGCAACAGCGTCTCGGCGATGCTGCCCCAGGCGCGGCATGTGGAAGGCAACATCTTCGGCAGTATTGGCAGTGGGTTGGCGATCGAGGCGATGAAGCGCTACGGCACCCAGGTCTGATCCAGGACCGAAGCGCCTGAATCGCGAGCAAGCTCGCTCCCACAGGGATCGCATATATCTTCTGTGGGAGCGAGCTTGCTCGCGATGGCGCCAGATCAGGCACCATCGCTACCCGATCAGACCATCCCCACCTGCTTCAACTCACTCTTGAGATACGCATAATAAATCGGCCCCGCCACCACCCCCGGCAGGCCGAACGCGGCTTCGAACACCAGCATCGCCATGAGCAACTCCCACGACTTGGCGCTGATCTGCCCGCCGACGATGCGGGCGTTGAGGAAGTATTCGAGCTTGTGGATCACGATCAGGTAACCCAGCGCCGCCACGGCGACCCAGATCGACAGCGACAGACCGACAATGGTGATCAGCGTGTTGGACATCAGGTTGCCGATGACCGGCAGCAGCCCCAGCAGGAAGGTCATCACGATCAGGGTCTTGGTCAGCGGCAGCTTTATCCCGAACAGCGGCAGCACCACCGCCAGGAAAATCCCGGTGAAAAAGGTGTTGAGCAAGGAAATCTTGATCTGGGCGAAGACGATGTTGCGAAACGCCTTGACCAGCAGGTTCAGGCGATCGAACAGCGCCGCGGCCAAGGGCTTGCGCTTGGTCAGGTCGGGAATGCGCTGCAGGGCAACGATAGCCCCCAGCACCATGCCGATCAGCAACGTCACGAACATGTGGGCCGCGTCCTTGCCCACCAGTTGCAAGTCGCTCAGGTGCTTGCTCACCCAGTCACCGATCGCGACCCGGAACTCGGCGGCGCTGGCCGGCAGGTAGGCGTCGATGAACGGCGGCAATTGCCCTCGGGCGCGATCGACCACCGTCATGAACTTGTCCAGGGAGGCCCCGGGGTTTTCCGCCTCATGGAGCAGGAAACTGAAGGCTCCGGCGAAGATCAGCGTCAGCACACTGACCACCAGCGTGCCCAGCAACGCCACCGCCAGCCAGCGGGCACGGCGACCTTCGATCAGGCGCTGCAACTGCGGGGTGAGCATGTTGACCAGCTCGAACACCAACAACCCGGCCAGCAGGCTCGGCAACAGGCGCAGTGGCAGCACCAGCAACAACCCACCAAAAATGATCACCCAACTGATCACCAACAATACATGACGCTGAGAAAACGTTGGCATACAGCCTCAGGACAAAACGACGTGAAAGGATCGGCAGTCTGCCAGCGATCCACCAACAGCACTAGACATTGTATCGGCCGATCCTGGACAGGGTTCAGGTGTGTTTTTGCCGTGCTGTGCCGCCCCCATGGCGAGCAAGCTCGCTCCCACCGTGGATTTGTAGTGCCCGGTCCATGGTGGGAGCGAGCTTGCTCGCGATAGGGCCCTCACGGGCTGGAGAAAAACCCAGCCCTTATTTTTTCTTCAGGCACTCGCTCATGAACGCCTTGCGGGCATCGCCCTTCAGGGCCTGGGTGGTGGCCGTGGCGTTGCAGGTCTTCATGCGCTCCTGCGGGGTGCTCGGTGCAGCCTTGAGGCAGCTGCTCATGAACGCCTTGCGCTCGTCACCCTTGAGCGCCTTGGCGGTGGCATCGGCGTTGCAGGTGGTCATCTTGGTCTGCTGCGCCGTCTCGGCGAAGCCCTGGGAACACAGCAGCAAACCGATCGTCAACAAAGGCACACGAAGCATCTTCATGGTGTTTCTCCTGGCTGCCGCACGAGGGGACGGCGATGAGGTGCAGTGTAGACAAAGCCTGTTACACCTTCATCCGTTGGTTCTCCTGTGCCTGGTCTATCGCCATCGCGAGCAAGCTCGCTCCCACAATGGGCCGAGCGCAGCAAATCCCTGTGGGAGCGAGCTTGCTCGCGATGAACGATAACGCGGTCCAACTGGCTACACCCCGGCCGCCTTCAACCGCTGCGCATGCTCGACAAACAACCGGACCGGCTCGGCTCCCTTGCCCACCAGCCCCAGCGACTGGTTGACGATATCGAAGTGATCCAGCGGATAGTCATCGCCGATAACCGCGCCCAGGTGTGAACTGTAACGCCCGACCATGCCGTCGCATTGCCCCGCCTCTCTGACAAAGGTGCGGGCAAATAAGCGGCAAGTGCGGTTGGTGCCGTCGAACAGATTGCCTCCTCTATCGGTCTTGCCTGGCTGCAAGGTGCCGGACCATGAGTAATAGCGCACGCCATTGACCTCTTCCGGCCCGTGCCCGCCCCAGGTAACCGGCAGGCCCTGTGGATAACCTTGATTGAACAGCGCCACCCCGGCGGTGGTCAGGGAGGTGTGGGAAGCATGGATGTCCACTGGCAGCTTCGGCCCGCGATAGCCAGTGTCCAGCAGGCTCATAAGGGCGTTGATCAGGCGCAGCACGGCACTGAGCACACGCCCCTTGGCACTGTCGGCCGGGTAGTGGGCCTGCAGGTAATCGGCCAGTTCGGAGCCATGGTTGGGGCCGGCCACCGACGTGACCGACGCCACCAGGTCCGGGCGTTTGGCGGCGGCATAGCGGGCGGTGAGGCTGCCCTGGCTGTGGCCGATCAGGTTGACCTTCTGCGCACCGGTTTGCCGCAGGATGTCGTCGATCAATGCCAGCAACTGCTCGCCGCGCACCTCGGACGAATGCAACGGCGAAACCTTCACCGCCACCACCACGGCCCCACCGCGACGCAACGCCGAGACGATCCCATACCAGTACGGATACAGCACCAGGCGTATGAACCCGAGCATGCCCGGGACCAGTACCAGCGGGTAACGAGTGGCGCAACGTTGCGACATGGCGACATCCTTGTGATCAAGAGGGATCAGCATCAGTACCGATGATGACCAGTCTATGACACCCAGATGAATCCGTGGCGAGGGAGCTTGCTCCCGCTGGGCTGCGCCGCAGCCCCCTCTCAGAAAGATCGCGCCAAGGCCAGCAAGCGCTCCTCGGCCTCGGCACAGGACAACGCAAAGCTGCGCTCGGCCGACTCTTCGCCTTCGGCCGCCACCACCGTCACATCGGTGATGCCGATAAACCCCAGCACGGTGCGCAATAGCGTGTCGGCGTGGTTCATGCTCTCCAGCTGGCCACCGGGGCCAAAACCGAAATCGCCGCGGCTG
Source organism: Pseudomonas sp. R151218B TE3479 (assembly GCF_053629195.1). NCBI lineage: Bacteria > Pseudomonadati > Pseudomonadota > Gammaproteobacteria > Pseudomonadales > Pseudomonadaceae > Pseudomonas > Pseudomonas sp. R151218B TE3479. Next base: position 1,708,890 of record NZ_JBRJHV010000001.1, on the reverse strand, counting down.
GTCACGATCAGCGCTTTCTTGCCCAGCACCAGCGGCTCGTAGTGCGACACGCCGTTGTCCAGACTGTGGTTGAACGTCAGCCCGATGCGCACGATCTGGTCGATCCAGGCCTTCACGCCGCTGGGCACGCTGAAGTTGTGCATGGGCGCGGAGATCACCAGCCGGTCATGGGCTTGCAGCTCCGCGACCAACGCATCGCTCAGGGCCAGGTCCGCTTGCATGATCAACGGTCGAGCCTGGGGCTCGGGGTAGAACGCCGCGGCGATAAAGGCTTCGTTGACCGGCGCAATCACCGTGCGTCCGACTTCACGACGGGTCACTTGGGGGTGCGGATGGGCGGTCTGCCACGCCGAGACAAAGGTCTCGGCCAGGCGCCGGGAATGAGAACGCTCGCCCCGAGGGCTGCCATGCACTACAAGAATCTTGCTCATCTGAATCTCCTCTCACGGGCTACAATCAACATTGCTTGTGCCTTGAAGCTTGGAGCTCAGAGCGGGCTTCAGACAAATGAGCGTTAGTTAATCTGGATGAGCTGACTTCATCCATCTCATGTCGGGAGAATTCAAATGTTCGCCAACCTGCCGCTCAACGCGTTGCGCGCCTTCGAATCCGCCGCGCGGCTGCTCAGTTTCAAGGCGGCCGCGGCGGAGTTGTCGGTGACGCCGACGGCAGTCTCCCACCAGATTCGAGCGCTGGAGAGCTGGCTGGGGCTGATGCTGTTCGACCGCCTGCCACGCCAGGTGCGCCTCACCGAAGGCGGGCAACGCTTGTTCCACAGCCTGCACGGGGCCTTGCTGGAGGTGGCGCAAAGCGTCGACACCCTGCGCCCGCAACGCAGCAACGCCCACCTGACCCTGTCCACCACTGCCGCGTTTGCCGCCTTGTGGCTGGTGCCTCGCCTGGGGCGATTCTATGCGCGCCATCCGAACATCAATGTGCGCCTGGACACCCATTGCGAGGTGATCGACCTGCACCAGGACGCCAGCGTCGATCTGGTGGTGCGTTACAGCCTGGATGCCTACCCGAACCTGTATGGCATGTGCCTGTTCGATGAAAGCTTCGGGGTCTACGGCTCACCTGAGCAGGTGGCCCTGGCGGCCCGGCAGCCGCCGACGTTGATCAGCGTGCGCTGGCACAACTCCAAGCTGTACGCCCACGGTTGGGATGCCTGGTGCGCCCAGGCCGGGGAAACCTGGCTCACCCGGCAGCCGTGCATGCGCGAGTACGACGAGGAGCATTACGCCTTGCAAGCGGCGATTGCCGGGCAGGGCTTGGTGTTGGCGAGCAATATCCTGGCGTCGGAAAGCATCGCCAGCGGTTTGCTGGTGGGCTATCGCCCGGACGTCCAGGTCAGCGGCGCCGGCTACAGCGCCCTGTGCGTCCCGGGCCGCGAACGCCATCCGCCGGTGCGGGCATTTTTCCAGTGGCTGGGGGAGGAAGCGCGGCTGTCCGGTTATGCGCTGAAAAATTCAGTAAAACTTTTCCAGGACCGTGTCACTCAGATTTAAAGTGATCGCGCCAGCAGAGCGTGACGCCTCAACCGGATCAGCCTCCAGGAGAACGAGATGAGCGACATGCACTTATCCGATGTAACCACCCTGCGCGAACGTGCACGGCAGAACGTGCAGAACGGCGCGGTGACCGAGGGCTACGGCGCCGATCGGCAGGAAGTCATCCGCCTGCTCAACGAAGCGCTGGCCACCGAACTGGTCTGCGTGCTGCGCTACAAGCGCCACTACTTCATGGCCACCGGCCTCAAGGCCAGCATGGCGGCCAGTGAGTTCCTCGAACACGCGAACCAGGAAGCCGAACACGCCGACAAACTCGCCGAGCGCATCGTGCAGTTGGGCGGCGAGCCGGAGTTCAACCCCGACCTGTTGACCCGCAATTCCCACGCACAGTACGTCGCGGGCAACACCCTCAAGGAAATGGTGTACGAGGACCTGGTGGCCGAACGGATCGCCATCGACAGCTACCGGGAAATCATCCAGTACATCGGCGAAAAAGACCCGACCACCCGGCGCATCTTCGAGGACATCCTGGCCCAGGAAGAAGAACACGCCGATGACATGGCCGACATCCTGGCCGATCTGTAATAGCCTTCAGGGCCCCAATCGCGAGCAAGCTCGCTCCCACATTTTGACCGCATTCCTTCAGACAGAATGCAGTCCCCTGTGGGAGCGAGCTTGCTCGCGATGAGGCCAGCCGCCTCACCCCAATCTGGCTACCGGGTAGGCTTGACCGTCACCGGCGCCTTGCCCGCCTTCATCTGCTCCAGCAGCGGCGCGCACTGGTTCGGCTCACCGCCGCTGGGCGCCACCAACGCCAGCAACCCGGCCGCCGGCGCGGCGATCACACCCAACGCCACCATCCCGGCACCGCGCAGCATCAGGGGCACCGCCTTGACCCCGGCGGCAGGCTTGGCGAAGGGGCCGCGCACGTACAACGGCGAGCGCAGGGAAATCAGGCGCCAACCCTTGGACTCCGGGGTGATGGTCAGGTCCAACTGTTCGCTCGCCATGTTCGCCGTGCCGTCGATGTAGATGATCGCGTTCTCGGTGTCGAACACGAACAGGCGCGTGGTCGCCAGGCCCGTCTTGATGTCGAAATCCGCCGCCGCGCAGTTGATCTTCACTTCCTTGTCGCCAAATATTTTTCCCACCACGTAGTTGCCGACGTTCAGTCCTGCCAGCTCCATCAATTCCCGACTGATGGCGCCATCGTTGATGAGCATTTTCAGCGTGCCGTTAGAAGTGCCCAGCAACGCCGCCACCGAATTGCCGCGCCCGGTGATGTCGGCATCGCCGTTGAGCTCGCCGAAGCTGGTTTTCATCGGTTCGAAACCCGGGAACAGTTGCTTGAGCTTAAACCCTCGTGCCGTCAGCTTCGCCTGGCCTTCGAGGGGACGAGTGTGCCCGTTGAGGCGGATCTGCGCATCGAGCCGGCCACCGGCCACGCCGAAGCGCAGGGGCTCAAGGCTCAACTGCCCATCGATGAGCACCAAGTGGGTATACAGATCGGTAAAAGGCAGTTGTTCGCTGTGGACGATGCGTTTGCCGGTGAACTCCACATCGGCGTCCATCACGCTCCAGCGCTCGGTACGAAACTCCTCCACAGGCAAGACCTTGTCGGTCGGTTGTTTGCTGGCGCCGCCCCGGGCCTTTTGCTCGGCATTGGAGTCCGCACCGATCAGCGGCGCCAAGTCGCTGAACAGCAGTTGATTGGAGACCAGCGCACCACTGAGTTTCGGCCGCGGCTGGCTGGCGACATAGGCCAGGTCGCCATGGATATCGCTGTCGCCGATCTTGCCGTTGAACGCCTCGTAGCGGAACAGCGCCCCACCCGGCTCGTGCAGCTTGGCAATCAAGCGGCCATCGGTGGCGTAAGGCGGCGAATCCGGCAAGGTCACGCCGGTCAGCGGGTAGAGATGAGCGAGGCTTTTGCCGGCCAGTTTCAGGCGCAAGTCCAGGGCCCCGAGGTTCAGCGGGTCGGTGAGAGTGCCAGCCAGTTCGACGCGAGTGTCGCCGATCTTTGCCTGGGCCTGGAGCGGAAAGGGTTGTGACGCATCCTGCAAGGCCAGCAAGCCACCGACCTTGCCGGAGCCAGTCAGGTTTTGCCCGTGATACTGCCCGTTGACCTTGAAGGCGAACGCGTAGTCCTGCGGCGTCGCGCCTTGGTCCTGGGCTTTTTTGGCGGCCTTGTCGCCCACAATCTCACTGAACGGAATGGGTTTGCCCAACGGATCGATCAACAGGTCCAGGCGGGTCTTGAGTGTCTGATCGTCGAGGGTGACATGGCCCTTGTCGAAGCCGATGGCGCCAATATCCACCACCCAGCTGGACGGCTCGGCGTCCGGGTCCTTAGGGTCGAACTGGAAGGTCCAGTTGGCACGACCGTCCGCCAGGCGTTGCAGGTTGGCGTTAGGCTCCGTCAGGTCGATGCGCGGAATCGCCACTCGCCGGGCCAGCAAGGCCAAGGGCGAAACGCGTAGCTCGACACGCTTGAGCGTGACCATTTGCGGGGTTTTCGACCAGTCCGGGTTACCCAGGCTCAAGTCTTCGGCCACCACATGGGGCCACGGCAACCAGGCGCGCCAGCCACCTTCCTCCGGTTCGCGCTGCCAGACCACCGCCAAGTTGCCGTTGATGGCGAAAGGACGATGCAACTCCTCGGAAACCTTGGCATTGAGTGGGGGCTTGATGCGGTTCCAGTCGAAGAAAGCGAGGACCAAGACCAGCACCGCCAGCAGGACAACAAGGCTGGCAAAGCTCCAGGCGAGGATTTTCGAGGTGCGCGTCATGCACAAAGCTCCTGATGACAAGTCAGCGTCCGCTACCGCGACGCCTTGGGAAACACGAACCTGTAAGCGGTTCGCCATGAAACGTTGGACTGGTAGAACCACCAACAGGTGCCGATGAACGGCACAAAAAACCCCAGGATCCTGACCGAACAGCCAAAAAACTGTTACCGCGGCCGCCCATTTGCGAGGCAGTGATGGGTACAAAATACCCACTGCGGTGCAAAACAACACCTCGGAAATGCCCGTTCTAGAGCCTTCGCCCCGAACAATCAATTCTGTTGATTATTACCATTGCGTTTATGAACTTTTATATCGACTTATCGAGAGTAGCATTGCCCTCGTACCCACTTTATCGCCCTCCCAAGGAGCAACGATCATGAAACGCCAATTACTGATGAGCCTGTCCCTTTCACTGCTGGCCTCCACTGCCTTCGCACTGCCAGCCTCCGAACAAGCTACCCCACAGGTCAAGGACAGCCATTCTGTCTACAGCCAGACTGTTGCCGAAGGTGGCCGTGATCGTCTGGAAGAAAAAGGTCTGGCCGAGGACGGTTATGACCGCACCAAGCAAAGCGATACCGTTGCAGCTGATGGTTCCGACCGCACCCCAGGCCAAACCTTGGCAGCCGACGGCTCCGACCGCACCCCAGGCCAAACCTTGGCAGCCGACGGCTCCGACCGCACCCCAGGGCAAACCTTGGCAGCCGACGGCTCCGACCGCACCCCAGGGCAAACCTTGGCAGCCGACGGCTCCGACCGCACCCCAGGGCAAACCTTGGCAGCCGACGGTTCCGACCGCACCCCAGGCCAGACCCTCGCCGAAGACGGTTCTTCTCGCACTAAAATGGGCGATACCGTGGCCGAAGGCGGTGGTGATCGTGTGATCGAACGCAACAGCGCAGTGAGCTGAGCCCATGGTGGCCCAGAAAAAAGCCCGATTCCTGCAATCGGGCTTTTGACTTTTCAACCCCCCTCGCTTTCCCGCCCGCCCCCTCTCTATCGTTCGACGTTGGCAAAGCCGATTTGCTAAAGTGCGTCGCTCCCGTGAATCAGAAGTCAGCCTTGCGATGCTGCCCCGCGCCGAACAGAAACAACAGACCCGAATTGCCCTGATGGACGCAGCCCGTCATTTGATGGAGTGCGGCCGGGGCTTCGGTAGCCTGAGCCTGCGGGAAGTCGCCCGGACGGCAGGCATCGTGCCCACCGGGTTCTACCGGCACTTCGAGGACATGGACCAACTGGGCCTGGCATTGGTCAGCGAAGTCGGCCAGACCTTCCGCGAGACCATCCGCCTGGTACGTCACAACGAGTTCGTCATGGGCGGCATTATCGATGCGTCGGTGCGGATCTTTCTCGATGTGGTGCAAGCCAACCGATCCCAATTCCTGTTCCTGGCCCGCGAGCAATACGGCGGCTCCCTGCCGGTGCGCCAGGCCATCGCCCAATTGCGCGAAGGCATCAGCTCGGACCTGGCCGCCGACCTGGCCTTGATGCCCAAGCTGCAGCACCTGGACCTGGCCGCCCTGGGCGTGATGGCCGACCTCATCGTCAAGAGCGTGTTCGCCACCCTGCCGGACATCATCGACCCACCGGCCCAAGCCCTCCCCGAGCACCTCACGCCCCAGGCGAAGATTACCCAGCAACTGCGGTTCATCTTCATTGGGCTCAAGCATTGGCAAGGGTTGGGCAGTACCGAATAAACCCCCGGATTGTACCCACTGTGGGAGCGAGCTCGCTCGCGATAGCGGTCTGTCAGCGGCATCAATGCTGGCCGACTCACCGCAATCGCGAGCAAGCTCGCTCCCACAGGCTCTTTTTACGCATGTCGCAAAATGGTGCGCTACACCACGGCTCGCACCAATATGACACGCAATTCGCCCCATCCTGAAACGCCATCCCAGCTATTTCCTACACCTTCTTCGATTGGCAAGCCCCTTGCTCTAAACACCGCACCGTTCATTGCTGGAAGCACTCCGATGCTGGTGATCCACCGCAGAATCGACACTCAACCGCACTGGGACGCCGCGCTGCACCTGACCTTCGACGCCCGCAGCAAAAGCCGCCTGCGCTGTTTCAGTGCCGAAGGTGAAGACGTGGGCTTGTTCCTGGAACGAGGCCAGCCGCCGCTGTACGACGGCGAATGCCTGCAGGCCGAAGACGGGCGCATCGTGCGCGTCTGCGCCCGCGCCGAACAATTGCTGCACGTCACCTGCGCCAACGCCTTCGAACTGACCCGCGCCGCCTATCATCTGGGCAATCGCCACGTGGCCCTGCAAGTGGGCGATGGCTGGCTGCGCCTGCTGGACGACTACGTGCTCAAGGCGATGCTCGAGCAACTGGGCGCCAGCGTCGAATCCATCGAAGCCCCGTTCCAGCCAGAACACGGTGCCTATGGCGGCGGCCATCATCATTCCCGGCACGGCGACGAAGACTTCAACTACGCGCCGCGCCTGCATCAGTTTGGCGTGCGCACATGAACCCGGCCTGGGCGCTGCTGCGTCTGGCCAGCCCGCAACTGCCGATTGGTGGCTACAGCTATTCCCAGGGGCTGGAGATGGCGGTGGACAATGGCCAGGTGAAAAAACCCGACGACGCGCGGCGCTGGATCAGCGATCAATTGCTGCTGAACCTGGCACGCTTCGAAGCGCCCTTGCTGCTGGCGCACTGCACCGCAGCCGCCGCTGACGATTGGGACGCGCTGCTGCGACGTTGCGAAGAACACCGCGCCAGCCGGGAAACCCGCGAGCTGTATCAGGAGAGCCGGCAGATGGGCTACTCGTTGCAGCAATTGCTCGCGGGCCTGCCGGAACTCGACCGCGCCGCGCGAGGCTTTCTCGAACAGCGCAGCGAGCCGCATCTGGCGCTGGGCTGGGCCCTGGCCGCCCGCGCCTGGCAGATCGCCCCCCAGGACGCCCTCGCCGCCTGGCTGTGGAGTTGGCTGGAAAACCAACTGGCGGTGCTGATGAAAACCCTGCCCCTGGGCCAACAAGCGGCCCAGCGCCTGACCAGCGAGCTGCTGCCGCTGTTGCAACAGGCCCAGCACGACGCCTCGAACATCGACCCCGATCATTACGGCAGCGCCGCGTTTGGCCTGTCCCTGGCGTGCATGGCCCATGAGCGCCAGTACAGCCGTCTGTTCCGTTCCTAGGAGACACACATGAATACACAACCTCTGCGCGTCGGTATCGGCGGCCCGGTGGGCTCCGGCAAGACCGCCCTGACCCTGGCCCTGTGCCTGGCTCTACGTGAACGCTACAACTTGGCGGTGGTCACCAATGACATCTACACCCGCGAAGACGCCGACTTCCTGGTGCGCAACGAGGCCCTGGCGCCGGAGCGGATCATCGGCGTGGAAACCGGTGGTTGCCCGCACACGGCGATTCGCGAAGATGCGTCGATCAACCTTGAAGCGGTGGACCAGTTGAACCGGCGCTTTCCGGGCCTGGACCTGATCCTGGTGGAATCGGGTGGCGACAACCTGTCGGCAACCTTCAGCCCGGAACTGTCGGACCTGACGATCTATGTGATCGACGTCTCGGCCGGCGACAAGCTGCCGCGCAAGGGCGGGCCGGGCATTTGCAAATCCGACCTGCTGGTCATCAACAAAATCGACCTGGCACCCCTGGTGGGCGCGTCCCTGGAGATGATGGACAGCGACACCCGGCGGATGCGCAACGGCAAGCCTTTCGTGTTCAGCAACCAGAAGACCGGCCAAGGCCTGGACGACATCATCGCCTTCATCGAGCGCCAGGGTCTGCTGAGCGCTGCCTGATTTTTCGACTGACAACAAGGAAGCTTATCCATGACGTACAAACGCATTCTCGGCGCACTCGCCCTGCTGCTGACCCCGGCCCTGGCCTTCGCCCACCCCGGCCACGGCGACAATGGCCTGATCGCCGGCCTCGGCCATCCCATCGGCGGGCTCGACCATTTGCTGGCGATGCTGGCGGTCGGTTTGTGGGCCGCGCAACAACAAGGCGCCGCGCGCTGGGCGCTGCCATGCACCTTCGTCGGTACGATGCTGCTCGGCGGCCTGCTGGGCTTTGAAGGTCTGGAGCTGCCGGCGCTGGAAAGCGGCATCGCCGCCTCGGTGCTCGCCCTGGGCCTGGCAGTGGCACTGGCGGCACGTCCGCCGTTGAGCCTGGCGGTCGGTGCAACCGCCCTGTTTGCGCTGTTCCATGGCGTGGCCCATGGCTTGGAATTGCCGGACATGTCGAGCCCGTGGGCCTATGCAGCAGGCTTCGTCGCGGCCACGGCGGCGCTGCATGGCGCAGGTTTTGCGCTGGTGCGGGTGTTGCCGCAAGCGGCGGCGCCATTGGTCAGGTTGGCCGGGGCGGCTTCAGCGGGGGCCGGGGTGTGGTTGTTGGCGAGCTGATTCTTTAGCGCCTGCCTGGCCGCTATCGCGAGCAAGCTCGCTCCCACAGTTGACCGAGTTTCGTCAGGAAGAATGAGGTCGAATGTGGGAGCAAGCTTGCTCGCGATGACGGACATACAAGCGCCACCTCTCTGGAGTCGGTCACTCTGCTACCATGTCGCGCAATCGCCCCCAGCCGTGACGACCTCCGCCGATGCCTGATGCTTCCCGCCCCGCCCCCCAGCCTGAATTGATCGCCCTGTTCGCAACAGTGCGTCAGCATTTTCACGATGTGATCGTGCCAATGTGGCAAGGCCCGGGTTGGAACGCCGAATTGGCGCTGCCCTATGAATCCCTGGATGCCGGACATGCGCCGCTGGCGCCCCAGCGCTACCGCGCCATGGCCTGTGCGCGGCAGTTGTATGTGTTCGCCAGCCTGATTGGCGAATTCCCCCAGGCCGAGGAGCGGGCCAGTGCCCTGTTCCGCTCGCTGCAACGGCATTTCCACGATGCCGAACACGGCGGCTGGTTCTACAGCATCGACCCCCAAGGCGCGCCGCTGGACACCGGCAAAGACCTCTACACCCACGCCTTTATCCTGTTCGCCTGCGCCCATTACTGGGACAAGGTCCGCGAACCACTGGTGGAGTCGGTGCTCAACGCCAGCCTGGAGGTCATCGCCCAGCGCTTTGCCAGCGCGGAGGGCCTCTACGAAGCCAGCCTCAAGCGCGACTGGTCAACGACCGGCTCCGGCCCGTTGCAAAATCCCTTGATGCACTTGGCCGAAGCTTTCCTCGCCACGCTCTCGGTCCGCGAGGACGCCAACGTCCGCCAAGCATTGCTGAGCTTGTGCGACGGGATGTCCAAGCATTTCATCGAGCCGCAGCAACGAGTCATGATGGAAAAACCGCTCAAGGCTGTGGATAACTGGTTCGAGCCGGGTCACCAGTTCGAATGGTATTACTTGCTGGCCTCATCGCCGCTGTTGCGCAATGGCAAGCTGCACGCTGCCCTGGAGCGCAGCTTCGACCATACCGAACAACGCGGCGTCGATCCGGAATCCGGCGCCGTGTGCGCGATGCTGGACCAGGAACCACAAGCAAGCCCGCGCGATGCCACCCAACGCATCTGGGCTCAGGCCGAGTACCTGCGGGCACTGACATTACGCCCTGGCAACCAGGGGGTATTACTGCGTCAATTGCAGGCGCTGCAGCAGCATTTCCTGCATGCCAGGGGCTGGAACGAATGCCTGGACGCCGAAGGCATGGTCAGCCGTCAGGACATGCCGTCCACCACGCCGTATCACCTGCTGACCTGCTATCGCGGGCTGGCCGACTATCTGGCATAACGCTCCTGTGGCTCCTGTGGCGAGGGAGTTTGCTCCCGTTCGGCTGCGAAGCAGTCGTCAGCTTTTGGGGCCGCTACGCAGCCCAGCGGGAGCAAGCTCCCTCGCCACAGATGTCCATCCCATCAAACCTTGTTGCGCTCGATGGCAAACCCGGCCCAGGTCTGGCTCACCGGCATCAGCTCCAGGCTGTTGATGTTGATGTGCGCCGGTGTGTTGAGCACCCAGAAAATCGTATCGGCGATGTCCTGTGGCTGGATCGGCTCGGCGCCGGCATAAGTCACGTTGTAGCGCTCCTGATCGCCACCGAAGCGCACCAGGGAGAACTCGCTCTCGCACAGGCCCGGCTCGATGTTGCTCACCCGCACGCCCGTGCCTTGCAGGTCGCAACGCAGGTTCAGGGAGAACTGTTTGACGAACGCCTTGCTCGCGCCATACACGTGGCTGCCCGGATACGGGTAGTTGCCGGCGATAGAACCCAGGTTGACGATCCCGGCTCCACGGCCGTGGGCGATCAGGCGCGGCAACAGCAAGCGCGTGCTGTAGATCAGCCCTTTGACATTGGTGTCGACCATGGTGTCCCAATCATCGAGGTCGCACTTGGGGGCCGGGTCGACGCCCAGGGCCAGGCCGGCATTGTTGATCAGCCCGCGCAACTTGGCGAAGGATGGCGGCAGGTTGGCGATGGCCTCTTCCATGGCCTTGCGATCACGCACATCCAAGACCAGGCCATGGACTTCGGTCTGCTTCGACAACTCGGCACAAAGGGCATTGAGGCGTTCTTCACGACGACCGGTCAGCACCAGTTTCCAACCGGCCTCGGCAAACCGACGGGCACAGGCTTCACCAAAACCGGACGTCGCGCCGGTGATAAACAGGGTGTCAGACATCGTGTTCTCCTTGTTTGAACTGCAAAAGCCATTGAATGGAAATCGGCCCACAGCATGCCCGGCCTGACACGCCAGGGGCAAGGCTTGCCCATGAGCTTTGGCCACGGCTGCTCATAAAACAACCAATCCACGCCAGGCCTTTCCCAACAAGGCCCGCAGCCGGTTGCGCGCACCTTATCCACAGGCACGTCCACAGTAATCGGGGGCAAGTGAAAATCCCGCAAGCCGCTGTGCATAAGGCTTTTCGGGGTATTTGGAAAATTTTTTCGCTTGACCCTGCAAGAGAGGTTGTGCACCGCAAGTTATCTGCTATAAGCCACAGGGAAATGGGCGATGGCTCCAAGCCAGTAACGACGGCCCTCAGCGCGGTCTTTCCAGAGTTTAGTCACAGACTTATCCACAGGCTTGCCCACAATCTTTCGAGCTCATTCCCGCGTTCATAAAAGTGTTGACAACAGCCGCTCGCGCTTGCCAAAAAACACCTGATCAAAAAATACTCAAAGCCCTGCAAGCCACGTGTTAAAAGGCTTGCAGCCAGCTACTCCCACGTTACCCACAGCCAGTTCCACAGCAAACGGGGACAAGTCAAAACCGTGACAAAACAACTGTTTGCGGCGACTTTATGTCGCGGTTTCACAGGGGCTCAGGATTGTTGTCCACAATTTTGAAAAACATACAAAGCCCCCTGGGGGAGCGAGCTTGCTCGCGATAGCTTTGGTTCAATCAACATCGATGTCGGCTGACCTGCCGCCATCGCGAGCAAGCTCGCTCCCACAAAGGTGGGTGGTGGTTTGGAGGGATAAAAAAACCGGCGATCTCTCGCCGGTTTTTTCATTACAGCAGCCGCCTCAATGCCCGCCCAGGTACGCGTTGCGCACGTCCTCGTTGGCGAGCAATTCCTTGCCGGTGCCAGTCAGGCGGATTTCACCGTTGACCATCACATAGGCCCGGTCCGACAACCTGAGGGCGTGGTTGGCGTTCTGTTCCACCAGGAAAATGGTCATCCCGGTAGACGCCAGTTCACGCAAGGTGGCGAAGATCTGTTTCACCACAATCGGCGCCAGCCCCAGGCTCGGCTCATCGAGCAGCAACAACTTGGGCCGGCTCATCAATGCCCGGGCGATAGCGAGCATTTGCTGCTCGCCACCGGACATGGTCATGGCCCGCTGGTTGCGGCGCTCCTTGAGCCGTGGAAACAGCTCGAACATGCGCTGCATGTCTTCGCTGGCGTACTTGTCACCGATGGGAATGGTGCCCATCAGCAGGTTTTCCTCGACGGTCATGTCCGGGAATACCCGTCGCCCTTCCGGCGACTGTGCGATGCCGTTGGAGGCAATGTAGTGCGACGACTTGTGGGTGATGTCCACGCCCTGGTAGATGATCTGCCCGCCCGCCGCACGGGGCTGGCCGAAGATGGACATCAGCAGCGTGGACTTGCCGGCACCGTTGGAGCCGATCAGGCTCACGGTTTCACCTTCGCCAATGTGCATCGAGACTTTTTTCAGGGCCTGGATCGGCCCGTAGAACACGTCCAATTCCTTGAGTTCGAGGATAGGTCCACTCATACCAGTTCCTCTTCGTCGGCACCCAGGTAGGCCGCGATCACCTTCGGATCGTTGCGAATCGCCTCGGGACCGCCCTCGGCGATCACGTTGCCGTGGTCCAGCACCACGATGTGATCGGAAATGCTCATTACCATGCCCATGTCGTGTTCGATCAGCACCACGGTCAGATCATGCTCGTCGCGCAGCAGCCGGATCATCGCGCTCAGCGCTTCGGTTTCCTGAGGGTTGAGGCCGGCGGCCGGTTCGTCGAGGCAGATGATCTGCGGGCGGGTGCACATGGCCCGGGCGATTTCCAGGCGCCGTTGCTGGCCGTAGGAAAGCTCGCCCGCCAGACGGTTGGCGCAATCCACCAGGTCCACTACTTCCAGCCAATAGAACGCATGGTCCAGGGCGTCGCTTTCGGCCTTGCGGTAGCCCTTGGTGTTGAGGATGCCCGCCACCATGCTGCGGTTGACCCACATGTGCTGGGCCACCAGCAGGTTTTCCAGCACCGACATTTCCTTGAACAGGCGAATGTTCTGGAAGGTGCGCGCCAAACCAGCGCGGTTCACCAGGTGGGTGCCACCGAACATCTTGTAGTACAACCGGCTGGCGAAGGACTTTGGCGAGACGAAGTCCGTCGGGCGAAACGCTTCGCCCAACAGCTTGATGACGTTGGTTTGCTCGCCACGCACGTTGAGCTCGATCTTGCCGCCCGAGGCCTTGTAGAAACCGGTCAGGCAGTTGAACACCGTGGTCTTGCCCGCGCCATTGGGACCGATCAGGGCAAAGATCGAGTTGCGTTTGACTTGCAGGCTGACATCGCTGAGGGCCTTGATGCCACCGAACTGCATCATCAGGTTTTCGACTTTGAGTACGACTTCGCTCATGGCGCTACCCCCTTGCGTGGCGTCACGCCGGTACGGCTGATACGGATCAGGCCGCGAGGACGCCAGATCATCATCAACACCATCAGTACGCCGAACAACAACACCCGGTATTCAGAGAAGCTGCGCAGCAGCTCCGGCGCCACGGTGAGCACGAATGCGGCGATCACCACGCCCACCGTCGAGCCCATGCCGCCGAGTACGACGATCGCCAGGATCAGCGCCGATTCGAAGAAGGTGAACGACGACGGGTTGACGAAGCCTTGGTAACTGGCGAAGAACACCCCGGCCAGGCCAGCCGTGGACGCACCGATGGTGAACGCCGAAAGCTTGACCAGTACATGGTTCAGGCCCATGGAGCGGCAGGCGATTTCATCTTCGCGCAGGGCTTCCCAGGCACGGCCGACCGGCATGCGGGTCAGGCGATGCTTGACATAGAGCACCAGCAGTACCGTGATGAACAACACGATGTAGATGAACAGGAATTTGATGTTGGGGTTGTAGTCGATGCCGAAGAACTCATGGAACGGCACCCCGCCGTCCTTCGCCCGCCTGCCGAATTCCAGGCCCAGGAAGGTCGGTGAAGGCACCGGCATGCCATTCGGCCCACCAGTGAACGACAGCCAGTTGTTGAGCACCAGGCGAATGATCTCGCCAAAGCCCAGGGTCACGATGGCCAGGTAGTCACCGTGCATTCGCAACACCGGGAATCCCAATATGCACCCCGCCATCGCCGCCGCGATGGCTGCCAGCGGCAACACCGTCCAGAAGCCCAGCCCCAGGTACTGGTAGCCCAGCGCCAGGCCATAGGCGCCGATGGCATAGAACGCCACATAGCCGAGGTCGAGCAGCCCCGCCAGGCCGACCACGATGTTCAGGCCCAGCCCCAGCAGCACGTAGATCAGTCCGAGGATGACCACCGTGAGCACATACTTGTTGGCGAAAAACGGAAACACGATGGCGATCACGATCAGCGCCGGAATGATCCAGCGCAGCCGCGATTTGTAGTCCGGCGGCAGCACGTGCACGCCGGAGCCGGTGCTTTCGAAACCCTGGAGAATCTTCAGTCCCTTGGGGGTTTGCAGGAACAGGCTCAAGACAAAGCGCCCGATCATCACGATCGCCACCAACCAGCCGACGCGGGCCGGTTGCAGGTTGAAGCTGTAGCCGTCGAGCACCACGCCGACAATGGGCCCGAACACGATCAGCGAGATCAGGCCAGCCAGGATCGCGTCGATGACGCTCTGTTTGATATCAAGCGGTTTATTGGCAGCAGACATACTTATACCTTCGCCACGAGTGGGCGACCCAACAGGCCTTGGGGACGGAAAATCAGAATCAGCACCAGCAGCGAGAAACTGAACACGTCTTTGTAGTCGGAGTTGATCAGACCGGAGAACAGCGACTCGGAAATCCCGAGGATGATCCCGCCGAGCATGGCCCCAGGCAGGGAGCCGATGCCGCCGAGTACCGCCGCGGTGAACGCCTTGATGCCGATGATGAAGCCGGCATAGAAGTCGAATGTGCCGTAGTTCATGGTGATCAGCACGCCGGCCAGGGCCGCCATGGCCGCACCGATGATGAATACGTAGGAAATCACCCGGTCGGTGTTGATCCCCAGGATCGAGGCCATCTTGCGGTCTTGCTGGGTGGCACGGCACATGCGTCCGAGCTTGGTGTACTTGATGATGTAGGTCAGCAACGCCATCCCGGCGAATGCGGCGATCAGGATGAAGATCTTGGTGTAGGTGAGCTGGACGAAACCGCTGCCGATGTCGAGGCGCATGGCACCTTCGAGCAGCGTCGGGACACCCTGTTGACGGGCACCCTGGCTGATCTGTGCGTAGTTCTGCAGGATCAGCGAAATACCGATGGCACTGATCAGCGGTGCCAGCCGGGTCGAGTTGCGCAGGGGTTTATAGGCGACGCGTTCGATGACCCAGCCGTAGACCCCGGTGACCACCACCGTGAACACGAGCGTGCCAAGGATCATGAGTGGAAAGGATTCGATACCGAAGTAAGCCAGCAGAGCCAGACTGATTGCCGCGAGGTAAGCGGAAATCATGTAAACCTCGCCGTGGGCGAAGTTGATCATGCCGATGATGCCGTAGACCATTGTGTAGCCGATGGCGATCAGACCATAGACCGACCCGAGGGTCAGACCATTGATCAGTTGCTGCAGGAAAATACCATCCATAACGCAATCTCACGCAGTGAGAACCTGCACACCTTTGGGTGCGCGGTTCTTCTAAGGAAAATACAGATTAACGTCGGAGCAATGTCAGGCACGACCAGCGCGCGCCCTTTGGAAACCGGGGTTTGCCCGGTTCCCAAAGGCGGCGTTGACGGTCGCGTCAGCCCTTACTTCTGTTTTTCCAGCTGGTGGTATTTGCCGTCCTTGTCCCACTGGTAGACCACGTAGTCGGAGACTTTCAAGTCGCCCTTGGTGTCCCATTCCTTCTTGCCCATCACAGTCTGGACGGGGTTGGCCTTGAGCCACTTGGCCGCGTCTTCGCCTTTATTGGACTTGGCGCCATTGAAACCGGCGGCCAGGGCCTGGACCGAAGCGTAGGCGTACAGTGTGTAGCCTTCAGGCTCGGTACCATTTTTGCGGAACTCTTCAACCACGGCCTTGCTGTCTGGGAGCAGGCGCGGGTCGGCGCCGAAGGTCATGTACACACCATCGACGTATTGCGCGCCGCCGGCAGTGGTGACCAGTTCGTCGGTCACGATGCCATCGTCGGACATGAACTTCACATCCTTGAGACCTTGCTCACGCAGTTGGCGAACCAGCGGGCCGGCTTCCGGGTGCAGGCCACCGAAATAGACCACGTCGGCACCGGCCGAACGGATCTTGGTGACCACGGCGCTGAAGTCTTTCTCGCCGCGGGTCAGGCCTTCGTACAACACTTCCTTCACGCCACGCTTGGCCAGCTGTGCCTTGGTGGCATCCGCCAGGCCTTGGCCGTAGGTGTCCTTGTCGTGCAGCACAGCCACTTTCTTGCCCTTGAGCACGTCGACGATGTAGTCGCCTGCCACGATGCCCTGCTGGTCGTCACGACCGCACATGCGGAACATTGCGCTCAGGCCGCGCTCGGTGACCTGTGGGTTGGTGGAGCCCGGGGTGATGGCGATGATGCCGGCTTCGTCGTAGACCTCGGAGGCCGGGATGGTATTGGACGAGCAGAAGTGCCCGACCACGCCGATCACCTTGTCCTGGTCGACCAGGCGGTTGGCCACCGCCACGGCCTGCTTGGGTTCGCAGGCGTCGTCACCCGCGACCAGTACGATTTTCTCGCCGTTGACGCCGCCAGCCTTGTTGATGGCATCGGCTGCCGCCTGGGCACCCTTCATGTACTGCTCGCCGAATGCGGCGTTGGCGCCGGTCATCGGCCCCGCCACACCAAATTTCACATCAGCTTGGGCAAACGCAGAAACACCCAGCGCAGCTGCCACTGCGAGGGCCAGGAAACCTTTCTTGTAAAACGTCTGGGACATGAGGTGGTGCTCCAAGGTTTTTTTTAGTTGGCACTGCGACTTCATTTCACTGAAAAGCTCAGAGCAAGGGCCGTGCCATCGGTTTTTTATTCTGAAAAAAGTCGCTGCTTTATTGTTATTTCGACTGTTTCGGGCCCTTTTTCATGGGGCGTGCAACCGTCTAAACCGCACAAGGTGCAACCTTTTATTCAAACGGGTAAAACCCTCCATGAGCCATCATTGCAACCATCGCGCGAAACGGCGTGCAACCACTGTGTAACAACCCACGTCACCGAACTGCACACTGTCGGTGCGCGACTGCTACAACCCGCACCATAACAGGCTAGACGCTACGCCGGAAAACGCGGCTTCCGGCAACAATTTTCAACACTCAAATGACGATCCGCAGGCACTGGCCCGCGTGATACAGCGAAAAGCCCGCTTCATACAGGCAACTGCGCAATCCCACCCCGGCCAGCGGCTGCATGGGGGCGAACGGAATCGGCAGGGCCTGGGCATTGCCGTGACACAGGTAATCGGCGAACGCCTTGCCGACCACCGTACCGGTGGTCACGCCCCGGCCGTTGTAGCCAGTCACGGCCACCAGCCCGGGAGCGGGTTCGAACAGGCGCATCAAGTGATCGGGGGTGAAGGCGATGCAACCGGTCCAGGTGCACTCCCACTCCACCGGCTTGAGATAAGGAAAGTAGTGTTGCTGCACCCGGTCAGCCCAGGCCTTGAGGAACCAGGTCGGCTTGCGGTTGCCGTTGCCCAGGCTGCCCAGCAGCAAACGACCGTCCTTGTCCCGGCGGATGCTGCTCAGCACCTGGCGGGTATCCCACGAGCCCTGCCCGCCCGGCAGAATGCGTTGGGCGGCCTCGTCGGCCAGCGGGACGGAAGCGACCTGATAGTAATAACCTGGGAAAAAATTGCGCCGCAGCTCGGTCCAGTCACCCTCGGTATAGGCATTGGAGGCAATCACCACCTGCTCGGCCAGTACCGAACCCTGGGCGGTCTGCACCGACCAGCGCTGGCCTTGACGTTCCAGGCGCGTCACTGGCGAATGGTCGAACAACTGGCCACCAAGGTCCGTGGCGGCCTTGGCCAGCCCACTGGTGTAGGCCATCGGATTGAGCGTGCCGGCGCGGCGGTCGAGCAATGCCGCGGCGATTTTCGAGGTGCCTGTCGCCTCGGCACAGGCCTGGCCGGTGAGCAATTCCACCGGGGCGCCACGGCGCTTCCATTGCGCTTCGCGACTGCGCAGGTCGGCCTCACCTCGGGCGTTATGAGCCATGTGCAAGGTGCCTTCGCGGCGCAACTGGCAATCGATGTTGTATTTATCGATGAGGCTGAACACAAGGGCCGGCGCGGCTCCCAACATGCGGTTGAGCTGGCTGCCCACCGCCTCGCCGAATCCGGCCTCGATGTCATCCGGCGGGATCCACAGCCCGGCGTTCACCAGACCGACGTTACGCCCCGATCCGCCATGCCCGGCCCGATGGGCTTCCAGCACGGCCACGCGCTTGCCTTGTTCGAGCAAGTGCACCGCCGCCGACAGCCC
This sequence comes from Pseudomonas sp. R151218B TE3479, assembly GCF_053629195.1. NCBI lineage: Bacteria > Pseudomonadati > Pseudomonadota > Gammaproteobacteria > Pseudomonadales > Pseudomonadaceae > Pseudomonas > Pseudomonas sp. R151218B TE3479. The sequence goes on along the minus strand of NZ_JBRJHV010000001.1, from coordinate 1,690,532 downwards.
GGTGAACCCTGCGCCGATTACACAGACATCGACCGAGATTTCGCCGGTGAGGGCATTGTTTTCAGGCCTTTGCGGCGTCAGTTTTTCCCACAGACATTCTTCGCGTAACGGCATTGCCAGACTCCGAAAAAGAAACCCAACCATCACACTATTCAGTGTAGGAGCGAGCTTGCTCGCGATAGCGGCGACACATTCAATGACTATGTGACTGACAGACCGCTATCGCGAGCAAGCTCGCTCCCACAAAGGACCTCCACGAATTGAAGATCCGGCCTCAGTCGAAGGTAATCCCCTGGGCCAACGGCAACTCCAGCGAGTAATTCACGGTGTTGGTCTGGCGGCGCATGTAGCCGCGCCACGCATCGGAGCCGGATTCGCGACCGCCGCCGGTTTCTTTTTCGCCACCGAATGCGCCGCCGATTTCCGCGCCGCTCGGGCCAATGTTGACGTTGGCGATGCCGCAGTCGCTGCCCACGGCCGACATGAACTGCTCGGCTTCACGCACGTCGGTGGTGAAGATGCAGGACGACAGGCCCTGGGGCACGGCATTGTTTAGGTGCAGGGCTTCGGCGAAGTCCTTGTAGCCGACCACGTATAGGATCGGTGCGAAGGTTTCGTGGCGCACCACATCACTCTGCTCGGGCATCTCGACAATGGCCGGCGAGACGTAATAGGCATTCGGGAACTGGTCTTCGAGCTGGCGCTTGCCACCAAACACGCGCCCGCCCTCGCTCAGGGCCTGCTCCAGCGCGTCCTGCATGCCGTCGAAGCTGTGCTTATCGATCAGTGGCCCGACCAGGTTGCCTTCCAGCGGATGACCGATGCGTACTTTCGAGTAGGCGGCCTTGAGGCGGGTGACGATCTCTTCCTTCACCGACTCGTGGGCGATCAGCCGGCGCAGGGTGGTGCAACGCTGGCCGGCGGTGCCGACGGCGCTGAACAGGATGGCGCGCACCGCCATGTCCAGGTCGGCGCTCGGCGCCAGGATCATGGCGTTGTTACCGCCCAGTTCGAGAATGCTGCGGGCAAAACGCGCGGCGACTTTCGGCGCCACTTCACGGCCCATGCGGGTGCTGCCGGTGGCGCTGATCAAGGCCACGCGCGGATCATCCACCAGGGCTTCACCGGCATCGCGACCGCCGATGATCACCTGGCTCAGGTACGGTGGTGCGTCGCTGAAGTTCTTCAGCACGCGTTCGAACAGCGCCTGGCACGCCAGGGCGGTGAGTGGGGTCTTTTCCGAGGGTTTCCAGATCACCGAGTTGCCGCAGACCAGGGCCAGTGTGGTGTTCCAGGCCCAGACCGCGACGGGGAAGTTGAAGGCACTGATCACCCCGACCACGCCCAGCGGATGCCAGGATTCACGCATGTGGTGGCCCGGACGCTCGGAGGCGATGGTCAGGCCGTACAGTTGGCGGGACAGGCCGACGGCGAAGTCGCAGATATCGATCATCTCCTGCACTTCACCCAGGCCTTCCTGGGTGATCTTGCCGGCTTCCCACGACACCAGCTCGCCGAGGTCGGTCTTGTATTCACGCAACAGGTCGCCGAATTGACGCACCAGTTCGCCGCGACGCGGGGCCGGCACCTGGCGCCACAGGTCGAAGGCGTGTTCGGCACGGCTGACCTGCTGCTCGACTTCAGCGGCGCCTTCCCAGTTCACGGCGCCGATGCGGCTGCCATCGATAGGCGAATGCACCGGCTGTGTGCCGCCCTGGTACAAGGCCGGATTGACGCCCAGACGATCAAGCAATGCAGCAACCATGGGGTAACTCCTCTAAACGAGCGATAAGAGATTGGCGGACGGACAATCACCGTCCGCTCAGGCCTCTAGTTTTAGCCGGCCCGAGTCTTGCCAACAAACGACCATTAAGCGAGATATCATTCCGTTTATTCATGCTGCCCCTGACTCGATTTATAGAGCAACAAGAAAAAAGGCCCCCGTCATGCTCAATAAGCGTTATCTACCGTCGATCACCGCACTCCAGTGCTTCGAAGCCGTGACTCGCCACCTGAGCTTTACCCGTGCCGCCGAAGAACTCCATCTGACCCAGAGCGCCGTCAGCAAACAGGTCGCCCAACTCGAGGAACTGTTGCAGCACCTGCTGTTTCGGCGTGTGCGCCGCCGCTTGCAACTGACACCGGCCGGGGAGCTGTACTTGGGGGAAGTGCGAAAAATCCTTACCCAGGTGGAGATGTCCACCCACTACCTGCGCTCCTACGGCGGCGATACCGAAGTGCTGCGTGTTTCCACGCCGCCGACCTTCGGTGCCCGCTGGCTGGTCCCGCGCCTGAAGGGTTGGCGGTTGCGTCATCCGAAAATTCATCTGGACCTGTGCAGCGAGCAGGAAGCCGACGACTTGCAGCAGGGGCGCAGCGACCTGGCGTTCTACTTCGGTCAGGGTTCACGCCCTGGCACCGAGTCCCTGAGACTGTTCGACGAAGAGTTGGTGCCGGTCTGCGCGCCCGGCAGCCTGCCTGATCAGGCCTTCACCGACCCGACCCAACTGGCCGAGTTGGTGCTGCTGCAAAACGCCTCGCGCCCCCAGGCCTGGCACGACTGGTTCGCCAGCCAGGGCTACCACACCGAACACAGCTACCACGGGCCGCGTTTCGAAACCTTCTACATGTGCATCCGCGCCGCCCAGGTCGGCTGCGGCGTTGCCCTGCTGCCACGGTTCCTGGTGGAAGAAGAACTGGCCGACGGCAAACTGGTCATTCCCTGGCAGCATGCGATGCCGAGCACCGATGCTTACTACCTGGCCTACCCCGAACACTCGGCGGAAGTGCCCAAGGTGCGGCTTTTTGTGGAGTGGATGCTGGAGCAGCTCGATAGCCCCGATATGTCGCAATAGCTGCAGCCAGCACCAAGCCCTGTGGCGAGGGAGCTTGCTCCCGCTGGGGCGCGAAGCGGCCCCTTTCCATGCGGGCGCTGCGCACCCGAGCGGGAGCAAGCTCCCTCGCCACAAAGGCCAACGGATACTAAAAATCACTGGCAATACCCACCCAGGTTATGCGCCACTAACCCCTCATCCCAACCCGCCGCAGCGGCCTGTCTGGAGAACCCTATGAGCGAGAGCGTATTTGCCGATCGTATCGTGCAGAACCTGCTCGACACCGACTTCTACAAACTGACGATGATGCAGGCGGTGCTGCACAACTACCCCAACGTCGAAGTCGAGTGGGAGTTTCGTTGCCGCAACAGCGAAGACCTGCGTCCGTACCTGGCGGAGATCCGCTTCCAGATCGAGCGCCTGGCGGAACTGAGCCTGAGCGCCGACCAGTTGGGTTTCCTGGAGCGTATCAGCTTTCTCAAGCCGGATTTCCTGCGGTTCCTGGGACTGTTTCGCTTCAACCTGCGCTACGTCCACACCGGCATCGACAACGGCGAGCTGTTCATCCGCCTGCGCGGGCCCTGGTTGCACGTGATTCTCTTCGAAGTGCCGCTGCTGGCCATTGTCAGCGAAGTGCGCAATCGCTATCGCTACCGTGAAATCGTCCTGGAGCAGGCCCGCGAGCAGTTGTATCGCAAGTTCGACTGGCTGAGCGCCAACGCCAGCGCCGACGAGCTGTCCGAACTGCAAGTCGCGGATTTCGGCACCCGTCGGCGGTTTTCCTTCCGCGTCCAGGAAGAAGTGGTCAACGTGCTCAAGCATGATTTCCCCGGGCGTTTCGTCGGCACCAGTAACGTGCACCTGTCCCGGGAGCTGGACATGAAACCCCTGGGCACCATGGCCCATGAGTGGATCATGGCCCACCAGCAACTGGGCCCGCGACTGATCGACAGCCAGATCGCCGCCCTCGATTGCTGGGTGCGCGAGTACCGCGGCCTGCTGGGGATCGCCCTCACCGACTGCATCACCATGGACGCCTTCCTGAAGGATTTCGATCTGTTCTTCGCCAAGCTGTTCGACGGTTTGCGCCATGACTCCGGCGACCCGGTGATCTGGGCCGAAAAAGCCATTGCCCACTATCACAAGCTCGGCATCGACCCCATGAGCAAGACCCTGGTGTTCTCCGATAGCCTGACATTGCCCAAATGCCTGGAGATTTTTCGGGCATTGCGTGGTCGCATTAATGTCAGCTTCGGTATTGGCACCAATCTGACCTGCGACATTCCGGGTGTCGAGCCCATGAGCATCGTGCTTAAAATGATCAGCTGTGACGGGCAACCCGTGGCCAAGATTTCAGACGAGCCCGGCAAGACCCACTGCAAGGACCCGAATTTCGTCGCCTACATGCGACACGTTTTCCAAGTACCTGCCGCCCTTTGATACGCAAGGAGTGAATTCATGCAAGCCGTACAGCGTGAGATTGCTGAACAGCTCAAGGTCCAGCCACCGTTCGCCCATGACGCCGACCTCAAGGCCGAAATCGCCCGGCGAGTGAGCTTTATCCAGGATTGCCTGGTCAATTCCGGGCTCAAGTCCCTCGTGCTGGGCATCAGCGGTGGCGTCGACTCGCTGACCGCCGGGCTGCTGGCCCAACGTGCCATGCGCGAACTGCGGGAGAAAACCGGCAACGCGGCCTATAAGTTCATCGCCGTGCGCCTGCCGTACGACACCCAGTTCGACGAGCATGAAGCACAGGCCTGCGTCGACTTCATCGATCCCGACGAGCGCCATACCGTCAATATCGGCCCGGCGGTCAAGGCCTTGGCCGAGCAAGTCGCGGCGTTCGAAGGCAAGGCGGCGGTCTCGCGGGACTTCGTGCTGGGCAACACCAAGGCGCGGATGCGCATGGTGGCGCAATACACCATCGCCGGCGCCGAGCAGGGTCTGGTGATCGGCACTGACCACGCGGCCGAAGCGGTCATGGGGTTCTTCACCAAGTTTGGTGACGGCGCCTGCGACCTGGCGCCGTTGAGCGGCCTGGTAAAAAACCAGGTCAGGGCTATCGCCCGGGACTTTGGCGCACCGGAATCGCTGGTGGAAAAAGTCCCCACCGCCGATCTTGAAGACCTGTCGCCAGGCAAGCCGGATGAAGCCTCCCACGGGGTGACCTATGCCGAGATCGATGCGTTCCTGCACGGCCAACCGATTCGCGAAGAGGCGGCCAGGATCATTTGCGACACCTATCGCAAGACCGAACACAAGCGGGTGATGCCCTACGCCCCGTGATTGCCCCTTGTGGGAGCGGGCTTGCTCGCGAAGACGGCGGCACAGTCAACATTGATGTCGATTGACATATCGCCATCGCGAGCAAGCTCGCTCCCACAAGGAGCGGTTGCCTGGCACAAAAAAAGCGCCCTGCATGGGGCGCTTTTTTTTGTGCCAGGAAAATTGATTACTTCAGCGTAACAGTGCCTTTCATCATCGAGATATGGCCCGGGAACGAGCAGAAGAAGCCGTATTTTTCAGCGGCATCAAGTTTCGACACGTCGAAGGTCACCGAGTCGGTTTCCTTGGCCCCGATGAGTTTGGTGTGGGCGATGATGCGGGCATCACCTTCCTTGAGGTAGTTCTTGTCGATACCGGCAGCGAGGCCATCGGTGGCGATCGGCTGCATGTCGGCCTCTTTGCTCAGCACCCAGTTATGGCCCATGACGTTTTTCGGCAAACTGCCCGAGTGCGTCAGCTCAACGGTGAACGTCTTGCAGCTCTTGTCGATCTCGATGGCCTTGGTGTTGAAGGACATCTGGTCGGTCGAGTCGATGGTGGTCTTGCACTCCGCTGCCATCAGTTGGCTGCTGGCCAGCGTCAACAGGGATACTGCAACAAGTTTGGCAAACATCGTGAATCTCCAAGGCATGGTTAACAAAAATCCGTCAAAGGAAAAGACTGCCTGATTTTCCGGCAAGTTCCTATGACCTGAGTCAAAGATTGTATACAACTTAAGGCTATCAGCCTGATGGACATAATCAACCAGCCAGAAGTATGACGCGCCCCTATGATCAGCCCATCAACCTCTGGAGCGATCGCCATGAACTTCAATAGCCTGTTATGCAGCTTGCTCGCCGCCTACGCCTGTGGCGCCAGTGGTACCTATGAAAAACCCCGGCGCGAGGTTTAAGTCCTTTGCGCAGCATAGGCCAGGCTTTACTCTGGTGCGGTGACTGACCACGGAGTAAAGCATGTCCATCGCGTCTGTTTGTGTATTTTGCGGCGCCAGCACTGGCACCGACCCAGCGTATCGTGAAGCGGCGCAGGCCCTCGGGCGGGCGTTGGCGGAACGAAAATTGACCCTGGTCTACGGTGGCGGGGCCGTCGGCCTGATGGGGGTCGTCGCCGACGCGGCCCTGGCGGCGGGCGGCGAAGTCATCGGTATCATCCCGCAAAGTCTGAAGGACAAGGAAATCGGCCACAGCGGCCTGACCCGCCTGGAAGTGGTGGACGGCATGCACGCCCGCAAGGCGCGCATGGCTCAACTCAGCGATGCCTTCATCGCCCTGCCCGGCGGCCTCGGCACGCTGGAGGAGTTGTTCGAAGTCTGGACCTGGGGCCAGCTCGGCTACCACGGCAAACCGCTGGGACTGTTGGAAGTGAACGGTTTCTACAGCAAGCTCACCGCTTTTCTCGATCATATCGTCGGCGAAGGCTTCGTCCGGGCGCCCCATCGTGACATGCTGCAAGTGAGGGACTCCCCGCAGAACCTGCTCGATGCCCTGGACGAATGGCAACCGTCCGTACAGCCAAAATGGGCCGAACAAAAACCCAGCTAACGGCTCGGCCCCGATACAGGGCAGAATATGCGCCGCTCAACCTCACCTTCGACCCCAGAGGATCGCCCATGGCCAAACCCAATTATTCCTTCGCCAAACGTCAGAGAGACTTGGCCAAGGAGCAGAAGAAAGAGGAAAAGCTGCAGCGCAAGAAAGCCACAGCTGAAGAAGAAGCCGCACTGAGCCCCGATACCGAAGGCGAAGTAGCAGCAGAAGATGATGTTGATGCACCGAAAGATCAGGCTCCCGACGCCTGATTCCCCCAGGGCCCGATGATCCGATCCGGCCCCCCGGTTCTGTGTCCAGGGCCGGCAGCCCCGCTGCCGACCCTTACAATCCCAGCGCCTTGATAATCGACTGGCGATAACCCCCAGGCAGGTTCACCGGCAATTGGTCCGGCGCGAACAGCCCGATCTCCTTGTGCTCATGACTGATGGTCGGCACAAAACCGCCCAGCAACTGGCAGCGGTACGTGGAGATGAAGACGTGCTTGCCGGGAATGACCTCGAACAGGTACGAATCCAGCGGTGCCCCCACGCTCACCTCGACCGCCAGCTCCTCGGCGATTTCCCGCGCCAGGCATTGCGGCGCCGTCTCGCCCTGCTCAATCCGTCCGCCAGGCAGCTCCCATTCATCGCGCTCGTTGAGCATCAGCACAACCAGGCCTTCGGGGGATTGCAGCACACCTTTGATGGACACCGGGAACATGGGCAAACCTCATCATCCGTAGGACACACAACCTGTGGGAGCGAGCTTGCTCGCGATAGCGAATCAACAGTCAACCTCCTCATTGACTGACACGGCGCTATCGCGAGCAAGCTCGCTCCCACAGTATTCATACAGCGTTCATTCCAACGGCATCACCGTCACCTGCACTTCAGGATCATGGGCTCCGCCCCCCAGGATCACCCCCCGCAACGGTGACACATCGGAAAAATCCCGGCCCCAGGCCAGGGTGATGTGTTCCAGGGCCGGCTGGACGTTGTTGGTCGGGTCGAAATCCACCCACCCCAACACCGGGCAATACACCGAGACCCAGGCGTGGGACGCATCGGCGCCAATCAGCCGGGGCTGGCCGGGCGGCGGCTGGGTCAGCAGGTAGCCGCTGACGTAACGCGCCGCCAAACCGCGAGAGCGCACGCAAGCCAGCATCAGGTGGGCGAAGTCCTGGCATACGCCCCGCCGTCGTTCCAGCACCTCCACCAGCGGCGTCGCCACTTGAGTCGCCTCGGCATCGAAGGTGAATTCCTCGAAAATCTTCTCCATCAGCGCTCGAACACCGATCATCAACGGTCGCCCCGACGGGAAGCAGCTTTCGGAGAACTCGACGAAGCTGCGCTTGAGGTGCACATACGGTGACTCGAAACGATAACGGCACGCCTCCAGCAACGGCGCCGCCAGTGGCCGGCCACTGTAGGTCAGCGCGTTGCGGGTCGACTCCCAGCCCGGAGACAGGTTGAAATCCAGCTCGGGACGGGCCAGCACCTCCACGCTCAGGCGGGCATTGACCAGCAACTCGTCATGGGGCCGCTCAAAGGCCAGTCGGGTCAGCGGGTTGCCGAACACATCCTGTTCATCGCGCCGGGTCGTCGGTTCCGGGCTGATCAACAGTTGCTGTTCGGTGCAACGCTGCCAGTCACAGGCCCGTGGCCACAGATGAGCGAGCTGCTGGGCCAGGGACACCGGGCTGTCGTAGTGGTAATGGGTGTCGTGGAGGATCTGGTAACGAGCGTTCATCAGACGGACACCGTGCGTTGGCTGACGTCATCGACGTGGGCGAAATGACGCAAGGCCAGGCGATCGGACACCTGGCCGCTGGCATCGGCCATTTCCTGCAACAGGTCGGCCAGCCCATCGAGTGCGGCGCGCAGGCTGGCTTCACCGAACAATGGGTTTTCCAGGCAACGCAGGTCAAAGCGTGACAGGCGTGCGACCAGGTCCGGCAAAGCGGTTTCCCTGGGGGCGGCAAAATCATCGTTCAAGCGCTTGAGCGTGCGGGTCACCAGCTTCAACTGGAAGAGCACCGCGTGAGGGTTCTGTTCGTCCAGCAGCAGCAAGTCCAGCACCGGGATCAACTGGGCCACTGCCAAATAACGCGAGCGGTAGGTGATGCTGCTGTTGCCCAATTCCAGCAACCACTCCAGCCCGGCCTGATCGAATACCGCATCGCTGCGCAGGAACGCCGCCAGGCTGCTGCTGAGAAACTGCAGGCGCTCCAGGCGCCGACCGATCATCAGGAAGCGCCAGCCTTCGTCGCGGGTCATGTCGTCCAGGGCGAATCCGGACAACGCCGCGAGGGACATCACCAGCCGATTGAGGAAATCCAGCAACTCGCCGAAGTCCGCTTCCTCGGTTTCCAGTTCCATGGCTTCGCGCTGCAGTTCCACCAGCGCCTGCCAGTTCTCCCGGGACAGCTTGCCGCGCACCTGCGAGGCGGCCCATTGCAAGCGCTGCAGGTTGGAGCGCAGGCTGAACGACCAGTCGTCCCCCAGCAGTGCCGCCAGCAAACGCTCGGGCAGTTCGCCCTCTTCGGGCAGCAGCATCAGGCTCTCGCCCAGCGCCACCGCCGATTGCAGGGCCTGCGGGTCGTCGCCATCGACATAACGCGCCAGCATGATCCGCAACAACCGCGCGCTGCCATCGCAACGCTCGCAATAGCGGCCGAACCAGAACAGGTTTTCCACCACCCGCGAAGGCAGGTACGGATCACGTCGAACCAGGTCATGGACCCCCACGGTGCGCTGGGCCTTCCATTGTTCACCGCCGGGCGCCTGCTCCCCCAGCACCCAGGTGTCCTTGCTGGCGCCACCGCGCTGCATCGACACCACTTCGGCATCGGCCTCGGCGGCCACCCGGGTCAGGCCACCCGGCAGCACCCGATAATCATCCTTGCCGGACACGGCATACATGCGCATGCCGATCGCCCGGGGCTGGATTTGTCCATCTTCGGCCTGCCAGACCGGTGCCTGGGACAGTTGCGCCAGTTCCTGGGCGACATAGGCATAAGGCCGTGCCTGCATGCGCGCCGCCAGTTGGCCGCGCTGCGCCTCGCTCAGGTCGCGACCGAACACCGGGCTGAAACTCTGGGAAGGAAACGCCGGCTTGATCAACAGTTGCGGCAATTTTTCCAGGGCCTGGGCCAACACCGGCGGCTCACCGCACCACCAGGTGGCGATGGACGGCAGCAGCAGTTCTTCACCGAACAGGTACTGGTTGATCTTCGGCAGAAAGCCCAGGAGGCCCGGCGACTCCAGCACGCCACTGCCCAAGGCATTGGCCACCAGCACCCGGCCCTGGCGCACGGCTTCCAGCAACCCCGGCACACCGAGGGCCGAGTCGGTGCGCAGCTCCAAGGGGTCGCAGAAATCGTCGTCGAGCCGGCGCATGATGGCGTGGACCCGGCGCAGGCCGCTGAGGGTCTTGAGGTAGACCGTAGCATCGCGAACAGTCAGGTCGCCGCCCTCCACCAGCGGATAGCCCAGCTGGCGCGCCAGGTAAAGGTGTTCGAAATAGCTTTCGTTGAACCGCCCCGGCGTCAGCAACACCACCAGCGGCGACTCGCCGTCGCTGGGTGCCTGTCGCGCCAGGGTTTCCTGCAAGGTGCGGAAAAACCCGGACAAGTGCCGCACCTTCAGGTCGCGATACAAGTCGGGGAAGGCGCGGGAAACGATCATGCGGTTTTCCAGCGCGTAACCAGCCCCCGACGGCGCCTGAGTCCGATCCGCCGTGACCCACCAGCGACCATCGGGCGTGCGCGCCAGATCCACCGCGTACAAATGCAGGAAACTGCCGTCCGGCGGCGCGATGCCCTGGCAGGGCCAGAGGAAATTGTTGTGCCCGAACACCAGCTCCGCCGGCAACAGCCCCTCGCTGATCAGCCGCTGCGGCCCATACAGGTCGGCCAGCACCGCGTTGAGCAGGCGCGCACGCTGGGCGATCCCGGCTGACAGATGCTGCCATTCCTGCGGATCGATCACATGGGGCAGCAGGTCCAGTTCCCACGGCCGGTCGGCGCCTTTCGGATCGGCGTAGACGTTGTAGGTCACGCCGTTTTCCTGGATCTGCCGGGCCAGCAGGGCCTGGCGCTGGAGCAACTGGGCCGGCGTGCTGCGCTGCAACTGGTCGAACAGCCGCTGCCAGTGCGTACGTACCGCACCGCTGTCGTCCATTAATTCGTGATAGGTGCCCGTCGTCAGCGGGTAACGGTCAAGCAGGTCAGGCATGGAAAGCTCGGCAGACGGCAATGAAAGGTGAGACTAGCGCAAGCGCATGACGCCCGGATAGGTGTGTTTTATGTTGGATCCGGCCTGGCTTTCGGACTGCAATCATCGTGGCGAGGGAGCTTGCTCCCGCTGGGCTGCGCAGCAGCCCCGGAATTTTACGGTCGCTGCGCAACCGAGCGGGAGCAAGCTCCCTCGCCACGGGGTTCACTTAGACCTTGGGTGCCCCTTGAAAACGTCGCAGGTCGAGCGTGAGTGGAAACTCGTCATCCACTGCCAGGCTGGGTATCGGCAGTTTCCCCGGCGTGTGTCCGAGACGGAAGAAGCGCGCCATGCGCCTGCTCTCGGCCTCGTTGGCATTCACCGGCAGGCTGTCGTAGTTGCGCCCGCCCGGATGGGCCACGTGATACTGGCAACCGCCCACGGAACGTTGCATCCAGGTGTCGAGCAAGTCGAAAACCAGCGGCGCATGCACCGGGATGGTCGGCTGCAGGCAGTTGGCCGGTTGCCACGCTCGGAAACGCACCCCAGCGACAAATTCGCCGACCCGACCAGTCGGTTGCAACGGCACCGGCACGCCATTGCAGGTCAGCAGGTAGCGTTGCGGCGCCAGGCCACTGAGCTTGACCTGCAAACGCTCCAGGGAGGAATCCACATAACGCACGGTGCCGCCCACCGCGCCCTCCTCCCCCAGCACATGCCAAGGCTCGAGGGCTTGGCGCAATTGCAGCTCGATACCGCTGACCGCGTAATCGCCCACCTTGGGGAAGCGGAACTCCAGATGCGCGGCGAACCACTCGGCCCGCAGCGGGTAGCCGGCGGCGTTCAGCTCATGGATGACGTCGGCAAAATCCTGCTCGATAAAGTGCGGCAGCAGGAAACGGTCATGCAACTCGGTGCCCCAGCGCGCCAGTTTCGCCGGCGCATAAGGCTCGCGCCAGAACCGCGCCACCAGCGCCCGCAATAGTAATTGCTGGGCCAGGCTCATGCGGGCGTGGGGCGGCATCTCGAACGCACGCAACTCCAACAGGCCGAGACGCCCAGTGGCGCCGTCCGGTGAATAGAGCTTGTCGATGCAGAATTCGGCGCGGTGCGTATTGCCGGTCACGTCGATCAGCAGGTTGCGCAGCAAGCGATCGACCAACCACGGCGGACACTCTTCGCCGGGCTGTGGCATTTGCGCGAAAGCGATTTCCAGCTCGTACAAGGCATCGTTGCGCGCCTCGTCCACGCGGGGCGCCTGGGAGGTCGGGCCGATGAACAACCCGGAAAACAGGTAGGACAACGACGGATGGTTATGCCAATAACTGATCAGGCTGCGCAGCAGGTCAGGACGCCGCAGGAACGGTGAGTCGGCCGGTGTCGCGCCACCGAGTACGAAATGGTTGCCGCCGCCCGTGCCGGTGTGCCGGCCATCGATCATGAATTTCTCGGTGGTCAGTCGGGTCTGTCGCGCTTCTTCGTATAAAAATTCAGTGCGCTCGACCAACTCATCCCAGGTCGCCGAAGGTTGTACGTTGACCTCGATCACACCGGGGTCGGGGGTGATGCGGAAATTGCTCAGGCGCGGGTCGCTCGGCGGCTCGTAACCTTCCAACAGCACCGGACACCGCAACTCCTCAGCCGTCGCTTCGATGGCACTGACCAGTTCCAGGTAATCCTCGACCCGTTCCAGCGGCGGCATGAACAGATAGAGCCGGCCCTCGCGGGCCTCGGCACAGAAGGCGGTACGGGTCAGCCAGTCAGCGGACTTGTCGATCTCGGGGACACGCTCCTGCTCGGCGGCCGGCTCGCCGTGACGCGCCAGTTGCTCGGTGCCGGGCAGTTCGGGCAAGTCCTGGTTCGGGTCGGTGGGGTGGATGAACGGGTACTCGGCCGCCGTCACCCAAGGCTGCGACGCCAGCGGCAAACGATACCCCAGGGGAGAATCCCCCGGCACCAGGCGGCAGTGGTTGTCCCGCAGGTACCAGCGCCCGCTTTGCCATTGATCCCCCTTGGCGGTGCGAGCCAGCGGCAGGACCTGGCCGATGACCTTGTCCAGGCCCTGGCTGAAGACCTTGCGCAACCGTGCACGCTCCAAAGCGTCCTCCAGGCGCGGGTCCTCGGCCGTGACGTTCGACGGTAGTGCGCCTTCGCGCCAGAGGTAATAGAAGTTGTCTTCGTAGGCAGGAAACACGAACCGCGCAGGAATCTTCAAACGCTCGGCGACGCTCGCCAGGAAGCGTCCGGCCAGTTCGCCATCGGCGCCGTAATCCTCCTGCTCGTCGGCGATCAACGCGCTGTTGTGCCAGATCGGCACCCCGTCGCGCCGCCAATAGCAGTTGAGCGACCAGCGCGGCAGTTGCTCGCCGGGATACCACTTGCCCTGGCCGAAATGCACCAGCCCCTTGGGCGCATAGTGATTGCGCATGCGCTGGAACAGCTCGGCGGAGAGCCGGCGCTTGTCCGGCCCGAGTGCCGCGGTGTTCCACTCGGCGCCGTCCGGGTCATCGATGGAAACAAAGGTCGGTTCGCCGCCCATGGTCAGGCGCACGTCGCCCTCCAGCAGATCGGCATCGATCTGCCGCCCCAGGGCCTGGATCGCCAGCCATTGCGCGTCGGTGTAAGGCTTGGTCACCCGCGGCGCTTCCCAGACCCGCTCGACGGACATTTCGTGGCTGAACTCACACTCGCAGGGCTCCACCAGGCCACTGATCGGTGCCGCCGAGGACGGATCGGGACTGCAGGCCAGCGGAATGTGGCCTTCACCGGCGAACAGCCCGGACGTCGCATCCAGGCCGATCCAGCCGGCACCGGGCAGGTAGACCTCGCACCAGGCATGCAAGTCGGTGAAGTCGACGTCGGTGCCGGACGGGCCATCGAGGCTCTTCACGTCGGCGGTCAACTGGATCAGGTAACCGGACACAAACCGCGCGGCCAACCCAAGGTTGCGCAACAGCTGCACCAACAACCAGGCCGAGTCGCGGCATGAGCCGGACGCGTGCTCAAGGGTATGTTCCGGGGTCTGGACGCCGGGTTCCATGCGGATCAGGTAGTTGATGTCTTCGCTCAGGCGCTGGTTGAGCGCCACCAGGAAATCCACCGCCGGCAACGGCGTGCGGTCGATGCCGTCCAGGTAGGCCTGGAACCTTGGCGTCAGCGGCAGGGTTTCCAGGTAAGGCGCCAGCTCCTTGCGTTCGTCAGCCGCGTAGGCAAACGGAATTTTCTCGGCGTAGGGCTCGAGAAAGAAGTCGAACGGATTGAACACCGCCATTTCCGCCAGCAGATCGACTTCGATCCGCAGCTCCCGGGTTTTCTCGGGAAATACCAGCCGCGCCAGGTAATTGCCCTGGGGGTCTTGCTGCCAGTTGATGAAATGCTGCTCGGGCGAAACCTTCAGCGCATAGGACAGAATCCGCGTACGGCTGTGGGCTGCCGGGCGCAGGCGAACGATCTGCGGGCCGAGTTCGACGGCGCGGTCGTAGCGGTAATGCGTGACGTGATGCAATGCGACATGGATCGACACGACGTGCCTCCTGCGAGCCTGGGCGGTATCGAAAGCGGCGCAAGACTTATGCCATGCAGGCAGGCCGGACACTTTCTTTGTCTACTCAAGGCAGTAGAGCACTAAAAACGCGCGATGCCCGTATTCATCTGTAAAGGAATGCACATAAATGCGGCGCGAATCGACTCAACGACGCGCACGCGAGGCCTTGGCGGCCCGGATGATCATCGCGCGTTGGTGGCGGATGTCGACGAGTTTGCTGCGCATTTCCCGATGACGCTTGCTGTTGAGCAGTAACAGCCCCAGCAGCGGCAACAACACAGCGAACAGGTACACGCCCTGATGCGGTCCATAAGCGAACGTCGGCAGCACCGCCGCCAGACAGGCCAGGAAATACCCCGCCACCCACCAGACCGCCCAGGCGCGCCCGCGAGCGATCAAGAGATTGCCCAGGACCAGGACGAGCACCAGGGCCAAGGTGCCGAGCCCGACATAGTCGGTCCTGGCTGACGGCTCCAGGGCTCGCCAATAAGTGGCCCCGGCTAACACAAGCAGCGTGGACCCGGAAAAGCAGCCCAGCAGGATCGTCCCCATGAACACCGGAAAATAACGGGCGAGGAATGGCTTCAGCGATCCGCCCCCGATCATTCCGTGAACTCCTCGTACAGGCCGACGGCAACCGTCTTCACGGCGCCATCGCCGGTATAACTGCCAATGACCCCCAGCGCGCCTCCGAGGGAGTCCTTTATCTGCGTCAGAGTCGCGTGCCTGATCTCGGCAGACGAATAACGTTTGGGCAGGGCGCCCGCGCGCTGCTGCAGCTTGAGCAGTTTCGCGGTCAGGCTCGGGTCCCTCAGCGTCAACAGCTCCTTGGTCAGTTTGCTGCGCTCTTGCCGATTCAGCCCCTTGAGCAACTGATACCAACTCTTTCCGGTGGCGGCCGCCTTGTTGGCCTTGAGCAGCCGGACAGTCGTCAAGGCCGAGCCACCGACCCCCACCAGGGAAACCCCGTCAAGGATCGGCGACACGATGTTGTACCAGTCGGCGTCGTTCATCTCATCGTTGCCGGTCGGATTGCTCAGCTCATTGGCCACCCGCATCCCGCCAATGACGCATTGCGCGGTACTGGCCGTCGCGGCAGCGGCACCCAGGGCAACGACAAAGGCACTTGCCCCCGCCGTAAAGGGCACCGCGACGCTGCCACTGAACACCACCACCCAACCGATCACCGCGGCGACACAGGACAAGCCGGCATTGGTTGCTTCAAGCCCGAGCTTGGACTCGCGGGGGCTGCTTTTGACCTGATCGATGAACTGCTGCGGCGCGATGTATTTTTTCGCCTCGCGCAAAATGATGCGCTTGGGCGCGATGCTGCAAATCGGCTTGAACTCGCGCAAGGTCACGACGTTGTATTCGGAATCGACATACACCACACCCGCCCCGGCAATGCCAGGATCGGCGTCAATGGCAGCAAACAGGCGCGGCAGGTTGATCTGGCTTTCGATGCGTTTGCGGGCCATGAACTGGGAGAAGCTCAGGTCCATGCCGATGCCTGTTGTAGCGCTGCTCATATGAATCGTCCTTGAGAATCGGAAGTGAGTCTTTATCCACACTGAACCCCTATGGTGGGGAGATTTATCCCTGCTGGCTCTGTAGGAGCTGCCGAAGGCTGCGATCTTTTGATCTTTCGCTTGGGATTCAAGTGTCCGGGGAAAGATCGCAGCCTCGCTTCGCTCGACAGCTCCTACGCCGCCGAGCGGGAGCAAGCTCCCTCGCCACAAGAGCTGCGCTCGGCGTTATTGCATTGGCAAGGCTGGCACCGGCGGCGGCCAAGATAGCAAATGGGCAGCACTGTCGCTAGAAAGCAAAACGCCAGCACTGAGGCTGGCGTTTTACATCGTAGATTGACCCGTTAGCGTGGCACCACAGGCTTGCGTGCCGGCTTCGGCCCCTTGCCCTTAGCGGCGTCCTTGCGCTCCTTGGCGGCCTGCTGGTTGCGGGCGAAAGCCGCGGCTTTGGCCTGCTCGCGCTTGTCCCACGGGTTGCCACCATCGCTGGCCCGCGGCGGCAGGCCGGTGTGCTGGGTCAGGATCTTGGTGGTTTCCTTGCCCACCTTGTGGCTGCCGGCTGGCGTCGAATTCTTGCGACGGGCGCTCTGGTAGCTGTCGGTGGCCGGCTGGTGCAGCGGGATCAATTGGTTCTTGCCCGGCCCGATCAGATCGGCGCGGCCCATGCGGGTCAACGCTTCACGCAGCATCGGCCAGCCCTTGGGGTCGTGATACCGCAGGAAGGCCTTGTGCAGGCGGCGCTGCTCCTCGCTCTTGACGATGGTCACCGCATCGCTCTTGTAGGTGACCTTGCGCAGCGGGTTCTTGCCCGAGTGGTACATGGCGGTGGCCGTGGCCATTGGCGACGGATAGAACGCCTGCACCTGGTCGGCGCGGAAACCGTTGCCCTTGAGCCACAGCGCCAGGTTCATCATGTCTTCGTCGGTGGTGCCCGGGTGAGCGGCGATGAAGTAGGGAATCAGGTACTGCTCTTTCCCGGCTTCCTTGGTGTACTTCTCGAACATCCGCTTGAATTTGTCATAGCTGCCGATGCCAGGCTTCATCATCTGGTTGAGCGGGCCTTCCTCGGTGTGCTCCGGAGCGATCTTCAGGTAACCGCCAACGTGGTGGGTCACCAGCTCCTTGACGTACTCCGGCGACTCGACCGCCAGGTCGTAACGCAGGCCGGAGGCAATCAAAATCTTCTTCACCCCAGGCAAGGCCCGGGCGCTGCGGTACAGCTGGATCAGCGAAGAATGGTCGGTGTTCAGGTTCGGGCAGATGCCCGGGAACACGCAGGACGGCTTGCGGCACGCGGATTCGATTTCCGGGCTCTTGCAGGCAATGCGGTACATGTTCGCGGTCGGGCCGCCGAGGTCGGAAATGACCCCGGTGAAGCCCGGGACCTTGTCACGGATCTCTTCGATCTCGCGGATGATCGACTCTTCGGAGCGGTTCTGGATGATCCGGCCTTCATGCTCGGTGATCGAGCAGAAGGTGCAGCCACCAAAGCAGCCACGCATGATGTTCACCGAGAAACGGATCATCTCGTAGGCCGGGATCTTCTCCTTGCCGTACGCCGGATGGGGAACACGCGCGTAAGGCATGCCAAACACGTAGTCCATTTCCTCAGTGGTCATCGGAATCGGCGGCGGGTTGAACCAGACGTCGACTTCGCCGTGCTTCTGCACCAGGGCGCGGGCGTTGCCTGGGTTGGTTTCCAAGTGCAGTACGCGGTTGGCGTGGGCATAAAGCACCGCGTCGCCACGGACCTTTTCCACCGACGGCAGGCGAATCACGGTCTTGTCGCGGGTCATTTTCGGGCTCGCCAGGATCTGCACGACCTTGGCTTCGCTCGGGTCTTCCGCACTTGAAAAAGTCGCCCCCTTCTCTTGTTCGATGGCGCAGGCTTGAGTGTCCTGGGTGTTCACATACGGGTTGATGATCTTGTCGATCTTGCCCGGACGGTCGATGCGCGTGGAGTCGACTTCGTACCAACCTTGCGGCGTGTCACGGCGAATGAACGCCGTGCCGCGCACATCGGTGATGTCTTCGATCTTGTGGCCATAGGACAGGCGCTGGGCGACTTCGACAATCGCCCGTTCGGCGTTGCCGTAGAGCAGGATGTCGGCGCAGGCGTCGATCAGGATCGAGTTGCGCACCCGGTCCTGCCAGTAATCGTAATGGGCGATGCGGCGCAGCGACGCTTCGATACCACCGAGCACGATCGGCACGTGCTTGTAGGCTTCCTTGCAGCGCTGGCTGTAGACCAGGCTCGCACGATCCGGCCGCTTGCCCGCCAGGCCACCCGGGGTGTAGGCGTCATCGGAGCGGATTTTCTTGTCGGCGGTGTAGCGGTTGATCATCGAGTCCATGTTGCCGGCCGCGACACCGAAAAACAGGTTGGGCTCGCCAAGCTTCATGAAGTCGTCTTTGGACTGCCAGTTCGGCTGGGCAATGATCCCGACACGAAAGCCCTGGGCTTCCAGCAAACGGCCAATGATCGCCATGCCGAACGACGGGTGATCGACATAGGCATCACCGGTCACGATGATGATGTCGCACGAATCCCAGCCAAGCTGATCCATCTCCTCCCTGCTCATGGGCAGGAACGGCGCCGGGCCGAAACATTCGGCCCAGTACTTGGGATAGTCAAATAACGGCTTGGCTGCTTGCATGTCGATGACCGGTATAAAGGATGAAAAATCGCGGGCGCGGAATATAGCACAAATTTTGACCAATTCCGACGGCTATGGTCGGAAATCGGCGGCACCTCTGTGGGAGCGGGCTTGCTCGCGAAGGCGGTGTATCAGTCGACACTGAGGTTTCTGGCACACCGCCTTCGCGAGCAAGCCCGCTCCCACAGGTTATTCGTCGTCATCGAAATTGTAGCTACCCGGCGCCAGGTTTTCGAAGCGCGTGTATTTGCCGATGAACGCGAGGCGGATGAAGCCGATCGGGCCGTTCCGCTGCTTGCCGATAATGATTTCGGCGATGCCCTTGTGCTCCGTCTCGGGGTGATACACCTCGTCGCGGTACACGAACATGATGACGTCGGCGTCCTGCTCGATCGCTCCGGATTCCCGCAAGTCGGAGTTCACCGGGCGCTTGTTGGGGCGCTGTTCCAGGGAACGGTTCAGCTGGGAGAGCGCCACCACCGGGCAGTTGAACTCCTTGGCCAGGGCCTTGAGGGAACGGGAGATTTCGGAAATCTCGTTGGTCCGGTTGTCGCCGCTGGAACCGGGAATCTGCATCAGTTGCAGGTAGTCGATCATGATCAGCGCGATATCGCCGTGCTCACGCACCAGGCGCCGGGTCCGGGCGCGCATTTCCGACGGGCTGATACCGGCCGTATCGTCGATGAACAGCTTGCGGTCGTTGAGCAGGTTGACCGCCGAGGTGAGGCGCGGCCAGTCGTCGTCTTCCAGTTGGCCGGAACGGACTTTGGTCTGGTCGATGCGTCCCAGGGACGAGAGCATACGCATGATCAGCGATTCGCCTGGCATCTCGAGGGAATACACCAGCACCGCCTTGTCGCTGCGCAGCACGGCGTTTTCCACCAGGTTCATCGCAAAGGTGGTCTTACCCATGGACGGACGGCCGGCGACGATGATCAGGTCGGACGGTTGCAGGCCGCTGGTCTTCTCGTCGAGGTCGGTGTAACCGGTGGACAGGCCGGTGATGGCGTTGTCGGTGTTGAACAAGGTGTCGATGCGGTCGATGGCCTTGGTCAACAGGTCGTTGACGCTCACCGGACCGCCGGTTTTCGGCCGAGCCTCGGCGATCTGGAAGATCTGCCGTTCGGCTTCGTCGAGGATCTCGGCGGCGGTGCGACCTTCCGGGTTGAAAGCGCTGTCGGCGATCTCGGTGCTGATGCCGATCAACTGACGCAAGGTCGCCCGCTCGCGGACGATCTGCGCATAGGCCTTGATGTTGGCGACCGACGGCGTGTTTTTCGCCAGTTCACCCAGGTAACCGAGGCCACCAACCTGGGACGTCTGCCCTTCCTTGTCCAATTGCTCGGCCAGGGTGACGACGTCGATCGGCATGTTCTGATCGGCCAGACGGGCGATCGCACGGAAAATCAGGCGGTGGTCATGCCGGTAGAAATCGCCGTCGGAGACTTGATCGAGCACGCGTTCCCAGGCGTTGTTGTCCAGCATCAGGCCACCGAGCACGGCCTGTTCGGCCTCGATGGAATGCGGAGGCACCTTCAGGGCAGCGGTTTGCAGATCATATTGCTCGGGAGCGGTGATTTCGTTCATGGCCACGTCTGGTTATGAAATTCAGCAATTGCAGAAAGACAAAGGGCACGACCTGTAAACAGGATCGTGCCCGATGTTACCGGCAAGCACCCGAGGGTGCCAGCCGACAGGTGTTGCTTAGGCTGCTACCACGACAACGCGTACGGTGGCTTCAACTTCGGCGTGCAGGTGCACGGCTACGTCGAATTCGCCTACGTTGCGGATGGTGCCGTTCGGCAGACGAACTTCGCTTTTCGCCACTTCAACGCCGGAGGCGGTCAGTGCGTCAGCGATGTCGTGAGTACCGATAGAACCGAACAGCTTGCCTTCGTCGCCAGCGGTGGCAGTGATGGTCACTTCCAGCTCGGCCAGTTGGGCAGCACGGCTTTCAGCCGATGCTTTACGGTCTGCGGCGGCTTTTTCCAGCTCGGCACGACGCTCTTCGAACGCAGCCAGGTTGGCAGCGGTCGCAGCGGTGGCTTTGCCGAAAGGCAGCAGGTAGTTACGACCGTAGCCGGCCTTAACGTTTACTTTGTCGCCCAGGTTGCCCAGGTTGGCGATTTTTTCCAGAAGGATCAGTTGCATGTGAAAATCCTCTAACTTTTAACCTTCACCGTTCGCGTTGTCGGCGTCTTTCGGCGCCATACGACCGCGAAAATCAATCAGGCTGTCAACGATGGCCAAGACCACGAGCAACGGACCGAGCAAGTGCATGAAAGGCAACAACGTCACGTACATCCCCACCAGCCAGAACGTGGCCAGTCGTTTCTGCGCCACCAGCCCGTGAATCAGGGCCAGGCCGGCGAAGACCAGCGCAACACTGCACAACGGCAACAGGATCAGTGCATGCAGCCCGAAGAACGGAGCAACACACATGACGGCCAGCAGTGACAGCGCCACGCTCTTGGGGAATCGGATGGCGCGAAACTCGCGACCGAAACCACCGGGGTTATACAACGACGCCTGCCAATAGCGCCCAAGAATCAGGCACAGCACGCTAAAGATCTGCAGCGAAGACGCTATCGAAATGATCATCAGCGGAGCGCTCAGGGCGGTGAGAAACGCCTTCTGGTCTGCCGAGAATGTCTCGTAGACCTCACCCATCGCCAGCGGCAGGACGTGTTCGAACGTCTGCGCCAGTGACTCGATGAAGGAACTGAATACAGTTCCCAGGCTCACCGCACACAACAACCCCACGGCCACGCTGCACAGCAGCACGCGGTTCCAGGTATGGCCGGCGCGCAAAACCAACGCCAGGCCACCAGCCCCGAGCAACACCAAAAGTGTTGTCGGGTCCTTCAGGAAGTACCAGCTCACCAACGCTGACAGCAACCCGATACCCAGGACGCTCAAGGCGTCCGAACCGCGCCGCAGGAGCACAAGGCACCCAGCGGCGGCACTCAACCAGAACAACAGCGGCAATGCCGCGGATCCGGCCACAACCAACGTGGCCTGCACACGTCCCCGCATGATGAAGTCAGCTAAGGCGCGCATGCATTCAATCCCTTACTACTCGTCGACTGCCCGGTCTCAGCGGCCGTGGCTGTCGGTGTAGGCCAGCAGGGCCAGGAAGCGGGCGCGCTTGATAGCGGTGGCCAGCTGACGCTGATAACGAGCTTTGGTACCGGTGATACGGCTTGGAACGATTTTGCCGGTCTCGGATACGTAGGCTTTCAGAGTGTTGAGATCTTTGTAATCGATCTCTTTCACGTCTTCAGCGGTGAAGCGGCAGAATTTACGACGACGGAAGAAACGTGCCATGTGATTGGCTCCTCAAAAGGTCCGTGGATTACTCGTCAGCGTTATCGCTGTTGTCGCTGTCGCTATCGCTGTCATCGCCATCGGCGCTGTCAGAGTGCTCAGGACGGTCGCGACGCTCACGGCGCTCACTGCGGTTTTCTTCAGCCTTGAGCATCTCGGATTGGCCGGTGACGGCTTCTTCGCGACGGATGACCAGGTTACGGATCACTGCATCGTTGTAGCGGAAGTTGTCTTCCAGCTCGGCCAGGGCCTTGCCAGTGCACTCAACGTTCAGCATCACGTAGTGAGCCTTGTGAACATTGTTGATTGCGTAGGCCAGTTGACGACGGCCCCAATCTTCCAGACGGTGGATTTTGCCGCCGTCTTCTTCGATCAGCTTGGTGTAACGCTCAACCATGCCGCCGACTTGCTCGCTTTGATCCGGGTGGACCAAAAAGATGATTTCGTAATGACGCATGAATGCTCCTTACGGGTTGTAGCCTGCCGCTCAAAAACGGTCAGACAAGGAGTGAATGACACTTATGGACTTGTGGACGCTAGACACATAAGTGCCTGCCATCACAGCAAGGGGCGCAATTGTAGAGAAGGGCCGAGGGCGGCGCAAGGCAATTGGCGATTATTTGAACAACCGCCAATCCTCACCTTGTACAAAACACTGTGGGAGCGAGCTTGCTCGCGATAACGGCGTGCCAGTCGACTTTTGCGTCACTGCAACACCGTCATCGCGAGCAAGCTCGCTCCCACATTTGATAAGCGTCTGGATCAGGGCTTTTTGGCGACAGCCTTGACACTACGCTGGCGCAGCGCCTCGAACAGGCACACGCCGGTGGCCACCGAGACATTGAGACTGCTGACGCTGCCCGCCATCGGCAGCTTGACCAGGTAGTCGCAATGCTCGCGGGTCAGGCGACGCATGCCCTTGCCTTCGGCACCCATGATCAGGATCGTCGGGCCCGTCAGGTCCTGGTCATAAATACTGACCTCGGCCTCACCCGCCGTGCCGACCACCCACAGGCCGCGCTGCTGGAGTTTTTCCAGGGTGCGCGCCAGGTTGGTCACCGCTACCAACGGGATCACTTCCGCCGCGCCGCAGGCCACCTTGCGCACCACGGGCGTCAGGGTGGCCGACTTGTCCTTGGGCACGATCACCGCCAACGCACCGGCGGCATCCGCCGAACGCAGACAGGCGCCGAGGTTATGCGGATCGGTCACACCGTCCAGCACCAACAGCAGAGGGGCGCCTTCGGTGCGATCGAGCAGTTCGTCGAGCATCGCCTCGCCCCAGACCTGGCTTGGGCTTACGTCCGCCACTACACCCTGGTGAACGCCTTCGACCCACACGTCCATTTCACGCCGCTCGGCCTGGCCGATGGCAACCTTGTTCTGGGTGGCCAGTTCGACCAGCCCTTGCACACGCGGCTCGCTGCGCCCTTCCGCCAACCACACTTGCTTGACACGTTTGGGGTGGTGACGCAGCAGTGCTTCTACGGCGTGCACGCCGTAGATTTTTTCCAGACTCATGACTTGGCCTTAGGTTTGCGCGACCCGCCGCTTTTCGCGGGGGCCGACCCCGCTTTTGGCGGGCCTTTACGGTGTTTACTCGGCTTGCTCGACGGCTTTTCCGCCCCGTGGGACTTTCCCCCAGACGCCGCTTTACCACCGCTTTTGGCTTCGTTGAGCAACTGCTGCTTCAACTCGCGGCTCTTGCGCAGTTCGGCGTTTTTCGCCGCCGCGTCGCTGGGGCGGTAGGCTTCGGGAGCCTTGTCCTTGACAGACGAACGGCGACCGGCCTTGGCTGGCTCAGGCTCTGCGGTTTTTGCAGGAGCCCCCTTACCTTTACCCTTGGTCGCAGGCGCTGCGGTCTCGCTGCCACGTTTTTTACGGCCAGTCGGTGCTTCGGCGGGCTTGTCAGACATTCCGAAGTCGATCTTGCGCTCATCAAGGTCGACGCGCATGACCTGCACTTCCACGGTGTCGCCCAGACGGAAGCTGCGACCGGTACGCTCGCCCGCCAGGCGGTGATGCACAGGATCGAAATGATAGTAATCACCCGGCAAGGCGGTGACGTGCACCAAGCCCTCGACGTAGATGTCGGTCAGTTCGACAAACAAACCAAAGCCGGTCACTGCAGTGATCACGCCTGGGAACGACTCGCCCACGCGGTCTTTCATGAACTCGCACTTGAGCCAGTTCACCACGTCGCGAGTGGCTTCGTCGGCGCGGCGCTCGCTCATGGAGCACTGCTCGCCCAACTGTTCCAGGGCCGCCTCGTCGTACGGATAGATCCGTGCCTTCGGAATGGTCATGGCACCGGCGCGCTTGACGTGCGGGGTGTTCTGCTTGGAATGGATCACGCTGCGAATCGCGCGGTGCGTGAGCAGGTCGGGGTAACGGCGGATCGGCGACGTGAAGTGGGTGTACGCCTCGTAATTCAGACCAAAGTGGCCCTGGTTGTCAGCGCTGTACACCGCCTGGCTCAGGGAGCGCAGCATCACCGTCTGGATCACATGGTAATCCGGACGGTCCTTGATGCTGGCCAGCAGTGCCTGGTAGTCCTTCGGCGTCGGGCCGTCCTTGCCTTTGTGCAGGGACAGGCCGAGCTCGCCGAGGAAGGCGCGCAGTTTTTCCAGACGCTCCGGCGGCGGGCCGTCGTGCACGCGGTACAACGCAGGAATCTCGTGCTTCTTGAGGAATTCGGCGGTGGCCACGTTGGCCGCCAGCATGCACTCTTCGATCAGCTTGTGCGCATCGTTACGGGTCGTCGGGGTGATCGCGGCGATCTTGCGCTCGGAACCGAAGACAATCCGGGTTTCCTGAGTCTCGAAATCGATCGCGCCACGCACGTGACGGGCACCCAGCAACACCTTGTACAGCGAGTACAACTGCTTGAGGTGCGGCACCACGCCAGCGTATTCGGTACGCAGTGCCTTGGCTTCACTGGTCTTCGGCGTTTCCAGGATGGTGCTGACCTTGTTGTAGGTCAGGCGCGCCTGGGAATGGATCACCGCTTCGTAGAACTGGTAGTCGGTCATTTCGCCGGTTTTGGAGATGGTCATCTCGCACACCATGGCCAAACGGTCGACTTTCGGGTTCAGCGAGCAAAGGCCGTTGGACAGCTGCTCAGGCAGCATCGGAATCACGCGCTCAGGGAAATACACGGAGTTGCCGCGCACCTGGGCTTCGTTATCCAGGGCCGAGCCGATCTTCACGTAGCTGGACACGTCGGCAATCGCGACGAACAACTTCCAGCCGCCGGAGAACAGGCGCAGCTTGCCGGGCTTGGCTTCGCAGTAGACCGCATCGTCGAAGTCGCGGGCATCTTCGCCGTCGATGGTAACGAACGGCAGATGGCGCAGGTCGATGCGTTTTTCTTTATCTTTTTCTTCGACTTCCGGCTTGAGCTTGGCGGCTTCCTTGAGCACAGCCTCGGGCCAGACGTGAGGAATGTCGTAGGTGCGCAGCGCAACGTCGATTTCCATGCCCGGCGCCATGTAGTTGCCGACCACTTCAACGATATCGCCCTGTGGCTGGAAGCGCGCGGTTGGCCAATGGGTGATCTTCACCTCGACGAACTGCCCCACCTTCGCGGCGCCATTACGGCCCGGGGTAATCAGCACTTCCTGCTGAACCTTCGGGTTATCCGGCACGACAAAACCGATACCGCCTTCTTCGAAGTAACGGCCAACGATGCTTTCATGGGCACGGGACACCACTTCGACGATCACGCCTTCACGGCGGCCACGACGATCCAGGCCGGACACGCGGGCCAGGGCCCGGTCACCATCGAACACCAGGCGCATTTGCGCCGGGCTCATGAACAGGTCGTCGCTGCCGTCGTCCGGGATCAGGAAACCGAAGCCGTCACGGTGACCGGCGATGCGGCCCAGGATCAAGTCGAGCTTGTCCACCGGTGCATAGGTGCCGCGCCGGGTGTAGATCAGTTGAGCGTCGCGCTCCATGGCGCGCAGACGGCGGCGCAGGGCTTCGAGTTGGTCCTCGGTGGTCAGACCGAACTCTTCGACCAACTGCTCGCGGCTAGCAGGCGAACCCCGATCGGCGAGATGCGCCAGGATCAGTTCACGGCTAGGAATAGGGTTTTCATATTTTTCCGCTTCACGAGCGGCCTCGGGATCGAGGGACTGCCAATCGGCCATTAGAGAGTTTTCACCTTGTCTATATGCGGGTTAGTTTGGCATAGGCTTAATGAAACGGGAAATTTCAAGCATCCGATAGCGTTTCCAGGATCATTTGACCTGCCTTCGAAGCCCCCGGAAAGCACCGCTCGTGAAATTTAGCGGTTTTTTTCTCCGCAGGGGTTTACAGTTAAAAACACGCTCCGTATAGTGCGCGCCATCGACGACGCACACACGTTGCCGATACTGCCCAGATGGTGAAATTGGTAGACACGCCAGCTTCAGGTGCTGGTGACCGCAAGGTCGTGGAAGTTCGAGTCTTCTTCTGGGCACCAATTTCGAGCAGCAGGTCAATGACCTGACAGCTTAACAAAAACCCGCGAAAGCGGGTTTTTGCATTTTCGCCCCCTGGAATTGCACTGGGCAATTACTAAAACAAAAACAGGGGTTTACAGATCAAAACGCGCTCCGTATAGTGCGCCACATCAACAGCGGCAACGCTGAAGATGCTGCCCAGATGGTGAAATTGGTAGACACGCCAGCTTCAGGTGCTGGTGACCGCAAGGTCGTGGAAGTTCGAGTCTTCTTCTGGGCACCAATTCAAGCTTCAAGGTCATGGCCTTGAACCTCACAGAAACCCGCGAAAGCGGGTTTTTGCGTTTCTGGGTTCTGGAAATATATCTGAGTCACTGAAATCGCTATCGCGAGCAAGCTCGCTCCCACAGTGGATCTCAAGCGCACACAGATTTTGTGTTCACTGCAATCCCATGTGGGAACGAGCTTGCTCGCGATGGGTCCAGCCCAACCATCCAATCAGGCCCTGAACTGCCCCAAACTTGCCTTCAGTTGCGCCGCCAGGCTGTCCAGCACCTTGCCGCTGGCGGTGGTCTCGACCACGGCCTGGGCCGCTTTCTCAGCCTGGGCATGGATGGTTTCCACTCGCCCACGCACCGCTTGCGCGCCCTGGGCCTGATGGGCCGCCGCCTGGGTCGCCAGGCCGATGGCCGCATGCACCTGCTCGACGGACGCCTGCACCGACTGCTGCAACCGCGCGCTGTCACGCAGCACCAACAAGCCTTCGCTGGCCTGGCGCCCGGCCTGGCCGATGGCGGCCACCGCCTCGCGAGCCCCCTGCTGCAAGGCCACGATGTGCGCCTGGATATCGCCCGTGGAGCTCTGGGTCTTGCTCGCCAACGCCCGCACCTCATCCGCTACCACCGCAAAGCCGCGCCCGGTCTCCCCGGCCCGCGCCGCCTCGATGGCCGCGTTCAAAGCCAGCAAGTTGGTCTGCTCGGCGATGCCATGAATCACGGTCAGCACCACTTCAATCTGTTCACTCTGCTGCGCCAGCCGTTCGATGACTTTCGCCCCGGTATCGACCTGGCCGGCCAGGGCCTCGATCAAGCTGCTGACCTTGGCCGACGTGCGCGTGTTTTCATCGGTGGCCTGGCGTATCTCCACCACCTGTTGCAGGGCCGCCTGCATCGCCTGGCTTTCCGATTGAGCCTCGTCCGCCATTTGCGACAGCGCACGCAAGCTCTCAGCCACTTCATCACGCTGCATCCCGGCCGCCGCATCGGCGCCGGAGTTGCGCAAGGTCATCGCACCGATTTCCACACCGGTGCGCTGCGCCACATCGCCCGCCTCACGCACGATGGGCTGCAACTTATCCACAAAACGATTGACCGCCGAGGCCATGTCGCCGATTTCGTCCTTGCTGTTGATTTGCACGCGCTTGGTCAGGTCACCCTCGCCCGCCGCCAAGTCGTTCATGGCCGCGATCAGCAGTTTCAAGCGATTGACCACCCGACGCCCCAGCACCACGGCCAGCAACACCAGCACGCCGAAGCCCACCAGCGCCAGGCCCAGGCCGATGCGCCAGCGCAAGGTGCCCGCAGCGTCCTGCACGGTGCTGGCGGTGTTGGTCTGCATCTGCGTGGCGGTGGTTTGGGCCGACTCCAGGCGACCGCGCATGGCGGTGGCACTGTCAGCCGCCGCGCCCTTGAGGCTGTCGCCGACCAACTGATCGCTGCTGGCGATCAAGGCCGAGAAGCGTTGGTCCAGCGCCTTCAGGTCGGTTTCAACGGCCGCCGTGGAAACCCCCATCAAGACCTTGCCGATCTCGACGCCATTGGGGTTGATCGAGGCCTCGAGGTAATACACCGACGGATCGTTCTTCGCCGCGTCCAGCACCTTGTCCAACGCCCGCTCGCCCTTGCCTTTCTCCAGCAGCGCTTTGTTGATCGGGTTTTCCCGGTTCAGGTAGCGCGTCAGGTGCTCACCCGCGGCGTCGTCATAGATGACAAACAGCACGTTGGGATTGCGCTGGGCCCGACGGGCGAATTCAGAGAGAGTGGGCACGTCGTTATCCCACATGGCACGCGGAGCAACGGAAGCCAGGAGTTGCGCCATATCATTGGCGGAATCCCTCAAGTCCTTCTCCAAGGTCCCACGCAACTGCGCCTGCTCGTCCTTCAGGCGAGCAGACAAGCCGGCATTGAGCCGCTGGCGAGTATTGGCGGACAGGCTGTCCAGGCTCGACGTGACCTCTCGCCCGGCCTGCTCCAGCTCGGCGGAGAGCTTCTGACTATCCGCCCCCAACCGCGCACCCAGGTCAGCTTCCAGCGCCGTGACGGTGCTCCGGGTCAGCGCAACGGCCACCAGCACTTGCACCAAAAGGGCGATACCCAGGGTAACGAACACAGGCCGCAATAAACGACTTTGTAACAGTGAGAGAACGGCCGACACGTGAAATCCCTCTACCAAACGCCATTAATTTGATGGCACTCGGGAAAGCGGTGCCTTAATGGAGTTGCATAGCAAGTGTCGTGCCGCCCGGCCGGCAGAAATGACAAATGGCCCCAACGAGGGCCCTTTGTGTTTTACATCAAAGACTTATCAGGCAAACGGATGACGCAGAACGATGGTTTCGTTGCGGTCCGGCCCCGTCGAAATAATGTCAATCGGCGCACCGACCAACTCTTCAACGCGCTTGATGTAGTTGCGCGCTGCCACAGGCAGCTCTTCCAGGGTCTTGGCGCCGACGGTCGATTCGGTCCAGCCTGGCATCTGCTCGTACACGGGCTCCAGGCCGATGTAGCTGTCGGCATCGGTCGGTGCGTCGATGACAGCGCCGTCCTCGTTCTTGTAGCCCACGCAGATGTTGATGGTTTCCAGGCCGTCCAGCACGTCCAGCTTGGTCAGGCACAAGCCCGAGATGCTGTTGACGTCGATGGCGCGACGCAGGATGACGGCATCGAACCAGCCGCAACGACGGGCACGACCAGTGGTGGCACCGAATTCGTGGCCACGCTTGGCCAGGAAGGCACCGACGTCGTCGAACAGCTCAGTCGGGAATGGACCCGAACCGACGCGAGTGGTGTAGGCCTTGGTGATGCCCAGGATGTAGTCCAGGTACATCGGGCCGAAACCCGAACCCGTGGCGATGCCGCCGGCAGTGGTGTTGGAGCTGGTGACGTACGGGTAGGTACCGTGGTCGATGTCCAGCAACGAACCCTGGGCACCTTCGAACATGATGTCCTTGCCGGCGCGACGCAGCTCGTGCAGCTCGGCAGTGACATCGAGCATCATCGGCTTGAGCAGCTCGGCGTACTCCATGCACTCGTCCAGGGTCTTCTGGAAGTCGATGGCCGGTTCTTTGTAGTAATTGACCAGGACGAAGTTGTGGTAGTCCAGCAACTCGCCCAGCTTGGCGGCGAAACGCTCGCGGTGGAACAGGTCACCGATGCGCAGACCACGACGGGCCACCTTGTCTTCGTAGGCCGGGCCGATGCCACGACCGGTGGTGCCGATCTTCAGCTCGCCACGGGCCTTTTCACGGGCCTGGTCCAACGCCACGTGATAGGACAGGATCAGCGGGCAGGACGGGCTGATACGCAGGCGCTCGCGCACCGGTACGCCTTTTTCTTCCAGCTTGATGATTTCCCGCAGCAAGGCATCGGGCGCAACCACCACACCGTTGCCGATCAGGCACTGGACGCCTTCGCGCAGCACGCCCGACGGAATCAGGTGCAGGACGGTTTTTTCACCGTCGATCACCAAGGTGTGGCCTGCGTTGTGGCCACCCTGGTAGCGCACTACGGCGGCAGCATGTTCGGTCAGCAGATCAACGATCTTGCCTTTGCCCTCATCACCCCACTGGGTGCCCAGGACTACGACATTCTTACCCATAACACTTGTCCTCATTCGCGCAAACTTGGTGCCGGCCGCGGCCGGCGGGAAAACTCAAGAAGCCAGCGGCAATACTTGCCAAAGCCCGTTCTGCTGAATCAATTGCCGGTCGCAGTCCGCTTCACGGGCGGCGGCCAAAGGCTGCCCAGGCAAGGCCTGGACGACACGCTGACCCTCACTGCGCAACTGACAGACTGCCTGCCAGAGGGCCGCATCCGTACTGTCAGGCATCCAGATACCGCCAGACGGTAGCTCGACTTCAGCACGCCCCAGGGTCACCAGGGTTTTCAAATCGGTGGAGAAGCCAGTCGCCGGACGGGCGCGACCGAAGTCGGCACCGATGTCGTCATAACGGCCGCCCTGGGCGATGGACTGGCCCACGCCCGGCACAAACACGGCGAACACGACGCCGGTGTGATAGTGATAACCGCGCAACTCGCCCAGGTCGAAATACAGCGGCAACTCGGGGAAGCGCACCGACAGACGCTCGGCAATCGCCAGCAAATCGTCCAGCGCGGCCAACACCGGCGCCGGCGCATGGGCCAGGCGTTCACGGGCAGCGGCCAATACTTCACGCCCGCCGCACAGGTCCACCAGTGCCCGCAGCATGCCCGACAGATCGGCCGGCAGGCCCTCGGTCAGACTGATGACTTCGTCGATGGCCTTGCGCTGCAGGGCATCGAACAGTTGTTGTTCCACTTCGCCGGACAAACCGGCCGCACGGGCCAGGCCGCGATAGATACCGACATGCCCCAGGTCCATGTGGACATCAGGCACGTCAGCCAGTTGCAGCATGGCCAACATCAGGCTGATGACTTCCACGTCGCTGCTCGGGCTGGCATCGCCATACAACTCGGCGCCCAGCTGGATCGGGCTGCGCGAAGATGACAAGGCACGCGGCTGGGCATGCAGCACACTGCCGGCGTAGCACAGGCGGCTCGGGCCTTCACGGCGCAGGGTGTGGGCGTCGATGCGCGCCACTTGCGGCGTGATGTCGGCACGAAAGCCCATCTGCCGGCCCGACTGCGGGTCGATAACCTTGAAGGTGCGCAGATCCAGGTCCTGGCCCGCGCCGGTGAGCAGGGATTCCAGGTACTCGATATGCGGGGTGACGACGAACTCGTAACCCCAACTCTGGAACAGATCCAACACCTGCCGACGCGCTACTTCGATACGCGCAGCTTCCGGTGGCAGTACTTCTTCGATGCCATCTGGCAGCAGCCAGCGGTCTACCGTTGCCATTACGCCATTCCCCTATGGTCCGGGCGGCCAGCCCTCGGGCAAGCCTTGAGTGAAGCAGAAAATACTTGGCCCACGCGCAAAACACGCGCATGAGCGACGTGACGAATGGCCAGCAATCGGCCTCGCCCAGCACTTTCCTCGAAAAACCTGTCGAGTCGTTCAACCCGACGCCTGCAACCAAAACCACAATCAAACGTGCAGACGCAAAAAAGCCGGGAATTTCCCGGCTGCCGCATCATACACACGTTTTCCCAAAGGATCACCCCGCCCGACGCTTTAGCCGCCGGGCGGAGTGCCCCAGGTCAACGTCGCATCAAGGCTTGGCCTTTTCCAGGTAGCGGAAGAAGTCGCTGCTTGGGTCCAGGACCATGACGTCGGATTTGTTCGCGAAGCTTTCACGATAGGCACGCAGGCTACGGTAGAACCCGTAGAACTCCTGATCCTGACCATAGGCCTTGGAGTAGATCGCAGCGGCCTGGGCATCGCCATCACCCCGGACCTCTTCCGATTCACGATAGGCTTCGGCCAGCAGCACCCGGCGCTGGCGATCGGCGTCGGCACGGATGCCTTCGGCCAGCTCGTTACCCTTGGCGCGATGCTCGCGGGCTTCACGCTCACGCTCGGTGCTCATCCGCTCGAACACGCTGCGATTCACTTCCTTCGGCAGGTCGATGGCCTTGACCCGGACATCGACCACTTCGATACCCAGCTCTTTTTCCGCCATCGAGTTCAGCGAACGGGTGATGTCGGCCATGAGCGCATCACGCTCACCGGACACCACCTCATGCAACGTGCGCTTACCGAACTGGTCACGCAGGCCCGATTCCAGACGACGGGACAGACGCTCGTCGGCGATCTGCTTCAGGCCCGAGGTCGCGGTGTAGAAGCGCTCGGCATCCTTCACCCGCCACTTGGCGTAGGCGTCCACCATCACGGCTTTCTTTTCCAGCGTCAGGAAGCGTTGCGTCGGCGCATCCAGCGTCATCAGGCGGGCGTCGAACTTGCGCACCTTGTTGACGTACGGCACCTTCACATGCAGCCCCGGCTGGACATCAGCCTGGACCACGCGACCGAATTGCAGCAACACCGCACGCTCGGTCTGAGCAACGATGTAGAAGCAGTTCCAGGCAGCGATCGCCACGACGACACCGACAATAAGGGCGATCAGCGATTTATTGCTCATCAGCGACTCTCCCTGGTACGTGCTTGCTGTTGTTGCAGGTCCGCCGCCGCGCGGGTGCCGGCCTCATTGCTGGCCGCCGCCGAACTGGCCGGTGGCGTGCTTGTGTTGCGACCGCTCTCGACCATCTTGTCCAGCGGCAGGTACAGCAGATTGCTCTGGCCGTTCTTGTTGCCGGTCACGAGGACCTTGCTGGTATTGCTGAAGACTTCCTGCATGGTGTCCAGGTACAGACGCTCACGGGTGACTTCAGGGGCCTTGCGATACTCGGCCACCAGCTTGGTGAAGCGATCGGCCTCACCCTTGGCACGGGAGACCACTTCATCGCGATAACCGTTGGCATCCTCGATGATGCGCTGGGCCTGGCCACGAGCTTCCGGCACGACGCCGTTGGCATAGGTTTCAGCCTGGTTGCGCGAACGCTGCTCGTCTTCACGGGCACGGATCACGTCGTCGAAGGCTTCCTGGACCTCACGCGGTGCCGCTGCGCTCTGGACGTTGACCTGGGTGACGGTGATACCGGTGCGATAGGTATCGAGGAACCGTTGCAGGCGCTCCTTGATTTCGCTGGCCATCAGCTCGCGACCTTCGGTCAGCACCTGGTCCATGGCGGTGGAACCCACCACATGGCGCAAGGCACTTTCGGTCGCATGCTGCAGACTGATTTCCGGCTGGTCGACGTTCAGCACGAAGTCCTGCAGGTTGGTGATCTTGTATTGCACGGTCAGCGGCACTTCGACGATGTTCTCGTCTTCGGTCAGCATCTGGCCCTGCTTGGTGTACGCCCGCTCACGCGTGACGTTCTCCATGAACTTCTGGTCGATCGGCGGGAAATAGATATTCAGGCCCGGGCCAACCGTCTCGTAGTACTTGCCGAAGCGCAGCACCACGGCTTGCTCCTGCTCGTCCACGACATAGACCGCGCTGTACAGCCAGACAGCCGCCAGCACGACGAGACCGATGCCGAGCAGGCCAAAACCGCCGCCCTTGCCCGAACGACCGCCCCCCTCGTCACCGCGTTTTTTACCACCACCGAACAAACCGTTCAGGCTTTCCTGCAGCTTTCGGAAGGCCTCGTCGAGATCCGGCGGCCCCTTGCGGTCGCCGTTGTTACGACGCTTGCCACCCCAAGGATCCTGATTATTCGAGTTGCCACCCGGCTCATTCCAAGCCATAGCGCTCTCCATCTGATAAAGCAAAGACGCACCCACGGCGCGCCGACCAATGCTACAGAATGCCTGACACCGCTTTCTCAGGCTTTTATTGCAAAGTGTGTTGCTCGATGAATTCCATCGGTTGCAGCCCTTCACGACTGACCAGTCGGTTGAGCTCCGCCCGAGGCAGGCGAACAGCCAGCAGGCAGACGCCTTCTTCGTCGTGTTCTTCTTTTTGCACGGCCCCCAGCTCGAAAAACTGCGCACGCAGCCGGGCGAAACGTTGCGGCAACTTCAGGGTGCCGACAAACAGATCGCTGCCCAACAGCTCGGCCACGGCCTGCTTGAGCAGGTCCAGGCCGGTGCCATCACGGGCTGACAGCCAGACCCGTTGCGGCTTGCCGTCGGCATCGCGCTGGATCTGCGGCTCCACGCCTTCGAGCAAATCGAGTTTGTTGTATACCTCGAGGATCGGCAAGTCCTGGGCTCCGATCTCGCCCAGCACCACCATCACCTGCTCGATCTGCAGCATCCGGTCCGGTTCGGCGGCATCGATCACGTGCAGCAGCAGGTCGGAGTTGCTCGACTCTTCGAGCGTAGCCCGGAAAGCCTCGACCAGCTTGTGCGGCAGGTGACGGATAAAGCCCACGGTGTCGGCCAGCACGATCGGCCCGAGGTCATCCAGATCGAGCCGGCGCAGGGTCGGGTCGAGCGTGGCGAACAACTGGTCGGCGGCGTAGACGTCGGATTGGGTGACATTGTTGAACAGGGTCGATTTGCCGGCGTTGGTATAACCCACCAGTGAAACCGTCGGGATATCCGCGCGCTTGCGACCACGTCGCGACTGCTCGCGCTGGCTGCGGACCTTTTCCAGCCGCCCCTTGATCTGGCGCAGGCGAACCCGCAACAGGCGTCGGTCGGTTTCCAGCTGGGTTTCACCCGGGCCGCGCAGGCCGATACCGCCTTTCTGCCGCTCGAGGTGAGTCCAGCCGCGGACCAGCCGCGTACTCATGTGCTCAAGCTGGGCCAGTTCGACCTGGAGCTTGCCTTCATGGGTGCGGGCGCGCTGGGCGAAGATATCGAGGATCAGCCCCGTGCGGTCAATCACGCGACACTCGAAGACACGTTCGAGGTTACGTTCCTGACTGGGCGTGAGGATGTGATTGAAAATCACCAGATCGACCTGCTCGGCCTGGACCAGGTCGCGCAACTCCTCGACCTTGCCACTGCCGATCAGGAACTTGGCGGTTGGCCGATGACGCGGCACGTTGAAAAACGCGACGGTCTCGGCGCCGGCCGACAGTGCCAATTCCTGAAACTCCTGCGGATCTTCGCGCGCCTCAGGGTCCTGTCCATCCAAGTGAACGAGAATGGCCCGTTCACCACCACCGTGGCGCTCAAAGAACAAAGGAGGCTCCTATCAGGCGTTACCCGGTTCAGCGTCACCGCCTTCGGATTCGGTTGCGCTAGGCAGACGAATTGGACGAACTGGCACCACTGTCGAGATCGCGTGCTTGTAGACCATCTGGCTGACGGTGTTTTTCAGAAGGATGACGAACTGGTCGAAAGACTCGATCGTGCCTTGCAGTTTGATTCCGTTGACCAGATAGATGGACACCCCAACTTTCTCTTTACGTAAAGTGTTCAAGTAAGGGTCTTGTAGCGAATGCCCTTTTGACATGTGCCGCACTCCTTTAAGGATCAATAATAAAAATCGGAATCAGATGGCTTGGGCCGTCACACCCCCAAGGATAGACGGCAATTGCAAGGACTCAGCTCAATATGGAGATGGTCCCGAGGTATTTCAAGGCGCGTGGCAGATTGTCGCAATCGAGACTGTCGAGCCAATGCAGGTCAGTCCAGCTGCGCAGCCAGGTGAACTGGCGTTTCGCCAATTGGCGCGTGGCAATGATCCCACGCTCCCGCATCTCGGCTGACGTCAGCTTGCCGTCCAGGTAATCCCAGACTTGTCGATAACCTACCGCACGTATAGACGGCAACCCGGCATGCAGGTCACTTCGCTCACGCAGGGCTACGACCTCGTCTATGAAACCCTGTTCCAACATTAATGTGAATCTTTGTTCAATTCGCCGATGCAGCACTTGCCGGTTCGCCGGAGCGATGGCCAGATTCGCGACAGTATAGGGCAATTGTTGCAGTCCCGAAGCGGCTGCTTCAGTACTTTGCGCAGATTGTCGCTGGCGCAGGGCAGTCATGCTCTGGCCGCTGACCCGATAAACCTCCAGGGCCCGACTGAGCCGCTGCGGATCGTTGGGGTGGATTCGCGCCGCCGACTCCGGGTCGATGACCGCCAACTGCTCGTGCAGGGCTTGCCAACCCAGGCGCGCGGCCTCCTCTTCGATCTGCGCGCGCACCTCGGGATCGGCCGCTGGCATGTCCGCCAGCCCGTCGACCAAGGCCTTGTAATACAGCATCGTGCCGCCCACCAGCAGCGGGATCTTGCCCCGCGCGGTAATTTCGGCCATGGCCTGGAGGGCGTCACGCCGGAAATCGGCCGCCGAATAAGCCTCGGCCGGGTCCAGGATGTCGATCAGGCGGTGGGGAAATTCGGCCAGCAGTTCTTTTGACGGCTTGGCGGTGCCGATGTCCATGCCCCGATAGACCAGGGCCGAATCGACACTGATCAACTCGCAGGGCAGGACTTTGGTCAATTCGATGGCCAGGTCGGTCTTGCCGGCGGCGGTCGGCCCCATCAGGAAAATCGCGGGTGGCAAAGGGCTCATCAACGACCGCGCAGGAACAGTTTGTCCAGGTCGTCCAGGCCCAGTTGGGTCCAGGTCGGCCGGCCATGGTTGCATTGACCGCTGCGTTCGGTGTTTTCCATGTCCCGCAGCAGACCGTTCATTTCCGGCAGGGCCAGGCGCCGGTTGGCACGGATCGCGCCGTGACAGGCCATGGTACCGAGCAGTTCGTTCAGGTGCGCCTGGATCCGGTCGCTGGTGCCGTATTCCATCAGGTCCGCCAGCACGTCGCTGACCAGCCGATTGGCCTCGGCCTGCTTCAACAAGGCCGGGATCTGGCGGATCGCCAGGGTTTCCGGGCCCAGGCGCTGCAATTCGAAGCCCAGGCGCTGGAACCAGGCCACATGCTCTTCGGCGCAATCGGCTTCGCGCTGGCTGACGGCCAGGGACTCGGGCACCAACAACGGCTGGCCGCTCAGACCTTCGCTGGCCATGGCGATTTTCAGCCGCTCGTACATGATCCGCTCATGGGCGGCGTGCATGTCCACCAGCACCAGGCCTTGGGCATTTTCCGAGAGGATATAGATGCCTTTGAGTTGCGCCAGGGCATAGCCCAGCGGCGGGATATCGCCCTGGCCGTCAGGCAGCGCCGCCGCACCAGCTTCCGGCAAGGGCTTGAAGAACTCGCGATAGGCCGCCTGGGCCTCGGCGGCCGGCACGTTGGATTGCGGGCGCGGGGTGTATTGATACTGATAACCGCTGCCAGCACCGCTGCCGGCCGCGTTGTAGCTCGGCTGCGGCTGAGATTGCTCCAGCAGGGCATTGGCCGCCAGGCGCATCTCGCCCTGGGGCCCGAATTCGCCGGCTTCCAGTCCCGTTGGCCGGACCATGCCAGCCACTGCCGCCGGAGCCGCCAACTGATCTTCCGGACGCACATCGCCCAAGGCGCGGTGCAAGGTGCCGTAGAGGAAATCGTGGACCATGCGCCCGTCACGGAAACGTACTTCGTGCTTGGTCGGGTGTACGTTGACGTCCACCACCGCCGGATCGACCTCGAAAAACAGCACGAAGGTCGGATGCCGGCCATTGAACAGCACATCGCGATACGCCTGGCGCACCGCGTGGGCCACCAGCTTGTCGCGCACCGCCCGGCCGTTCACGTAGAAATATTGCAAGTCCGCCTGGCTGCGGGAGAACGTTGGCAAGCCGACCCACCCCCACAGGTGAAGGCCGTTGCGCTCCACCTCAATGGGCAAGGCCTGCTCCAGAAACCCCGCACCGCATACCGCGCCCACGCGCCGGGCGCGGGCGGCATCGTCGTGGGCCTCGTGCAGGCTGAGGATGGTCTTGCCGTTGTGACGCAAATGGAACGCCACGTCAAAACGCGCCAGGGCCAGGCGCTTGATGACTTCCTGCAGATGATCAAATTCAGTCTTCTCGGCCTTGAGAAACTTGCGTCGGGCCGGGGTGTTGAAGAACAAGTCGCGCACTTCCACCGAGGTGCCCACCGGATGGGCCGCGGGCTGGACGCGAGAGGCCATGTCGCGGCCTTCGGTCTCGACCTGCCAGGCCTGCTCGGCGTCGCGGGTGCGGGAGGTGAGGGTCAGGCGCGACACCGAACTGATGGACGCCAGCGCCTCGCCCCGGAAGCCCAGGCTCATGACCCGCTCGAGGTCTTCCAGGTCGCGGATCTTGCTGGTGGCATGACGCGCCAGGGCCAGCGGCAGGTCGTCAGAGGGAATCCCGCCACCGTCATCGCGCACCCGCAGCAGCTTGACGCCGCCCTGCTCGACATCCACATCGATGCGCCGGGCTCCGGAGTCGAGGCTGTTTTCCAGCAGTTCCTTGATGACCGACGCCGGACGCTCGACCACTTCACCGGCGGCGATCTGGTTCGCCAGCCGAGGGCTGAGCAGCTCGATGCGGGCGGTGTTGCCAATCACTTCGTCACTCATTGCTTGGCCGCCACTTCATTGCCCGGAATGGTCAGGGTCTGGCCAATCTTGAGCTCATCGCTCTTGAGATTGTTGGCGCTGCGCAAGGTGGCGGGCGACACCTGGTAGCGCACGGCAATCATCGCCAGGGTTTCGCCCGGGTTGACGCGGTGATCCCGTGGCCCCTGGGCGATCTTGCCGGAGTCCCGCAGCCAGGCGATGTAGGTGCCTGGCGGTGGGTTCTGCTGGAAGAACTGCCGTACGCCGCTGCTGATGGAGCGGGCCAGGGCCTGCTGATGGCTCGACGTCGACAGTTTCGAGGCTTCGTTGGCGTTGGAAATGAACCCGGTTTCCACCAGGATCGACGGGATGTCCGGCGACTTGAGCACCATGAACCCGGCCTGTTCGACCCGCTGCTTGTGCAGCGGCGTGACGCGGCCGATGTTGCTCAGGACCTTCTGGCCGACGTTCAGGCTGGAGGTCAACGAAGCCGTCATCGACAGGTCGAGCAAGACACCGGCGAGCATCCGGTCCTTGTCGTCGAGGCTGACGTTGCCGGCACCGCCGATCAGGTCGGAGCGGTTTTCGGTGTCGGCCAGCCAACGGGCGGTCTCGGACGTCGCGCCACGGTCGGACAGGGCAAACACCGAGGCCCCGAACGCCGCCGCCGAAGGTGCGGCGTCGGCGTGAATGGAGACGAACAGGTCAGCGCCTTTCTTGCGGGCGATTTCGGTACGTCCGCGCAAAGGAATGAAATAGTCGCCGGTGCGGGTCAGTTCGGCGCGGAAGCCTTTCATGCCGTTGACCTGGCGCTGCAATTCACGGGCGATGGACAGCACCACGTCTTTTTCACGTTGCCCGCGCGAGCCCGAGGCGCCCGGGTCTTCGCCACCATGTCCGGCGTCGATCACCACGATGATGTCGCGCTTGCCGGCCGGGGCCGGTGGCAATTTGAGCGCAGGCTCGGTCGGGGTCACTGGGACCGCCGGTACCGTGGCGACGTTGGGCGGGGGTGGCGGAGGCGGCGCGGCGTCGGCCGGGTTGTCGAACAGGTCCACCACCAGCCGGTTGCCGTATTGGGCGTTGGGGGCCAGGGTGAAGCTTTTCGGGGTCACGGCTTTTTTCAGGTCGATGACCACCCGCAGGTCGGTCGGCGTCCGCTGGGCCGAACGCATGGCGGTGATCGGTGTGTTGGCAGTGGCAACGTTCAGCGGCGCCCCCAGGGAGGCACCATTGATGTCGATCACCAGGCGATCCGGGGCGGTCAGGGTGAATACGCTGTGCTGCACCGGCCCCGTCAGGTCGAACACCAGCCGTGTGTTGTCCGGCGCCCGCCAGAGGCGAACGCTGTTGACCTTTGTCTCGGCCACAGCATCGACGGCCAGTGCCGTAAGCAACAGTCCTACGACAGCAACCACCGCGCGAAAGCGCATACCAAACCCCATCATCAATTAGTTTTCCAATGCCAAAGCGGCACACCACGACTCACCACGGGAGCCTTGCGGCGTCAGTTTCAGCGAACGCCCGCCGTTCTGCGCGCCAATGGTAATGGTCAGGTCGGGCTTTGGCAAAAAGCCTGCACCTTTCTGGGGCCATTCGATCAGGCACAAGGCGTCATCTTCGAAATAATCGCGGATGCCGAGGAATTCCAGCTCCTCAGGATCCACCAGTCGATACAGATCGAAATGGAAGGCGCGAATGTCGCCGATCTCATAGGGCTCGACCAGGGTGAACGTCGGGCTCTTGACTGAACCGACATGCCCGAGGCCGCGAATGATGCCACGGGACAAGGTGGTTTTCCCCGCGCCGAGGTCGCCTTCGAGAAAAATCAGGCCGTGGCCGGCGGTGATCTGCGCGATGCGGGCGCCAAATTGTGTCATGGCGTGTTCGTCCGCCACGTACAGGGTTACTTCAGACACGGTGAATGCTCCTCCAACAACTGACGAATGGCCGGGATCAGATCGGTCGCCGCCAAGCCCCGGCCCGAGCGACCGACCTGGGCACCGGCACTGGCATGCAGCCAGGCCGCCAAGCACGCGGCCTCGAAGCCTTCCATGCCCTGGGCCAGCAAAGCCCCGACCACACCGGCCAGCACATCCCCCAGACCGGCGGTGGCCATGGCCGGATGGCCCTGGCTGCAAACCGCCAGGCGATCGTCCGGGCTGGCGATCAAGCTGCCGGCGCCCTTGAGGATCACCGTGGCGCTGTATTTCTGGCTCAAGGCCTGGGCCGCCGCCGGGCGATCGGCCTGCACCTGGGCGACGGACATATTCAACAGTCGCGCCGCCTCGCCCGGGTGCGGGGTGATGACGCACTGTTCAGGCAGACGGACATCGCCGCTGCTCAGCAGGTTCAGGGCATCGGCATCCCACACTTGCGGCAGTGGCGCATTGGCCGCCGCCGACAACAGGCTGCGCCCCCAGGCAGCCTGGCCCAAGCCCGGCCCGACCACCAGCACGCTGGCCTGTTGGAGCAAGCCCATCAATTGGTTCGCCGAATGAGTGCCCTGCACCATCACTTCCGGTAAACGCATCAGCGCGGCGGATACATGCTCACTGCGGGTCGCCAGCGAAACCATGCCCGCACCGCAGCGCAAGGCGCTTTCGGCGCTCATCTGGATGGCACCGCCGAAACCCCGGTCGCCGCCAATCAACAGCACATGACCGAACTTGCCTTTGTGGGAAGTGGGCGCGCGAGGTGTCAGACGCGGCAGATTGTGGGGCAGGAGCAGTCGGGCGCAGGCCGGTGCCGCTTCAACAATATCCGGATCGGCGTGCAAATCATTGAACACCCGTTCACCGACCCGGTCAGCCGCCTCGCCAGTGAACAGCCCCAGTTTCAAGCCAATGAAGGTCACGGTCAGGTCGGCCGTCACCGCCGTGCCCAGCACCCGGCCGGTGTCGGCGCACAACCCCGAAGGGATATCCACCGCCGCGACAGGCAGGCCGCTGACGTTGATCGTATCGATGGCCTGCACATAAGGTTCGCGCACATCGCCCTTCAGGCCCGTGCCGAGCAGCGCGTCCAGCAACACGCCGCGCAACTCGGCCTCATCCGACCACGGCTCCATCGGCACGCCCACTGCCACAGCCTCGGCATGGGCATTGGCGGCGTCCCCCTGCAATCGCCGGGGCTCGCCCACTGTCAGCACCCGCACCGACCAGCCGGCGCGTCGGGCCAGGGTCGCGACCAGGTAGCCATCGCCGGCATTGTTGCCATGGCCGGCCAACACGGTCAGCTCGCGGGCGTCAGGCCAGCGTCGGACGATCGCTCGCCAGGTGGCACGGGCAGCGCGCTGCATCAATTCGAAACCGGCGGTGCCTGCCGCGATCAGTTGAGCATCGAGGGCCCGGGCCTGCGCAGCGCTGTACAGCGCGTCGGGAAAATCATCTTTAGTGTGCGGCATGCGTCTTCGGGCTCCGATGTCTGGCAGAATTATACGCATCTCAGCTCCGGTTTCTCTCGCCTCATGCCTGCCATTCCCACAGACCTCCCCGCCCTCGCCCAATCCATCAAGGAATGGGGCCGCGAGCTGGGTTTCCAGCAGGTCGGCATCAGCGGCCTGGACCTGGCCGAGCATGAACAACACCTGCAACGCTGGCTTGAGGCCGGCTATCACGGCGAAATGGACTACATGGGCGCCCATGGCAGCAAACGCTCGCACCCCGAGGAACTGGTGCCGGGCACGCTGCGGGTGGTTTCCCTGCGCATGGATTACTTGCCGGGCGATACGCAAATGGCACAATTGCTCGCCCAACCGGAAAAAGCCTACGTCTCGCGTTATGCGTTGGGCCGCGATTACCACAAATTGATCCGTAAACGCGTGCAGCAATTGGCGGAAAAAATTCAGGCGGTCATCGGCCCCTTTGGCTACCGCGCCTTTGTCGACAGCGCACCAGTGCTGGAAAAAGCCATCGCAGAACAGGCCGGCCTGGGCTGGATCGGTAAAAACACCCTGGTCCTGAACCGCAAGGCCGGCAGCTATTTCTTCCTGAGCGAGCTGTTTGTCGACCTGCCGCTACCCATCGACCCGCCCCACGGCACCGAGCATTGCGGAAAATGCACCGCATGCCTGGACATCTGTCCTACGAATGCCTTCGTCGGACCTTACGTGCTCGATGCTCGCCGTTGTATTTCCTACCTGACCATCGAGTTGAAAAGCGCCATTCCTGAAGAGCTGCGGCCACTGATCGGCAATCGGGTGTTCGGCTGTGACGACTGCCAGATCGTCTGCCCGTGGAACCGCTTTGCCCGTCCGTCCGAGGAAAGCGACTTCAAGCCGCGGCACAACCTGGACAATGCCGGGCTGGCCGAGCTGTTCATGTGGGACGAAGAGAAATTCCTCAGCAGCACCGAGGGCTCACCGTTACGCCGAGCCGGTTACGAGCGCTGGCTGCGCAACCTGGCGGTGGGCCTGGGCAACGCGCCTTCAACCATTCCCGTGCTGCAAGCGCTCGAGGCGCGGCGCGACTACCCGTCGGAACTGGTGCGCGAGCACGTGGCGTGGGCGTTGCGCCAACATGCCGAGCGTCAGACCTCGTCGTTGTAGACGAATTTCGGCATTTCCCAGTGAAAGCGAATCGCCAGGAGCCGCAGCAGGAAACCGCCGAACAAGGTGATGAGGATTGCCTG
The DNA here is from genome assembly GCF_053629195.1 of Pseudomonas sp. R151218B TE3479. Lineage (NCBI taxonomy): Bacteria > Pseudomonadati > Pseudomonadota > Gammaproteobacteria > Pseudomonadales > Pseudomonadaceae > Pseudomonas > Pseudomonas sp. R151218B TE3479. Next base: position 1,647,447 of record NZ_JBRJHV010000001.1, on the reverse strand, counting down.
CTCGTTCGGCAGTTGCAGGAAGACACACAGTAGATAACACCACGCCGCGGCAAACGAGACGCTGGCGTAGAGTTCACGACGGAAGATCAGCGGAATATCGTTGCAGAAGATGTCCCGCAGTATGCCGCCAAATACACCGGTGATCACCCCGCTGACCGATGCCACCAGCATGCCATGGCCCATTTCCAGGGCGGTCATGCAGCCAATCAGGGTGAACGCCACCAGACCTACGGCGTCGAGCACCAGAAACAGCGAACGCAGATGGCGCATCCAGCGCGCCAGGAACACCGTCAGCATCGCCGCCGCGGTGGTCAGCACCAGGTATTCCGGGTGCTTGACCCAGGTGAGCGGGTAATGACCGAGCAGCACATCGCGCACCGAGCCGCCACCCAGCGCCGTGACACAGGCGATCAGCACCACGCCAAACCAGTCCATACCCCGACGCCCGGCAGACAAGGCGCCGGTCATGGCTTCGGCGGTGATGGCGATCAGATAAAGCATCAGCAACATGATGGCGGTCCTTGCAGGAAGGCGCGCAGTCTAGCCATTTCGGGCAGGCACCAAAAGAGGGCAAAGCAACGGCCTCGACCTAAACCTCCTGTCCTTGGTCCAAATAGATCCCTGTGGCGAGGGAGCTTGCTCCCGCTCGGCTGCGCAGCAGTCGCAAACCGGACAATTCGGTCTACCTGAAGGACTGCCGGGGCCTGCTTCGCAGGCCAGCGGGAGCAAGCTCCCTCGCCACAAAAGCAATCTCGCCAGTCGCCGGGTTGCCGGTTAGAACTTTATGAAATGCTTGCGGTAATGCTGCAACTCGGCAATGGACTCACGGATGTCGTCCAGGGCCAGATGGGTGCTGCCCTTCTGGAAACTGTCGCGCACTTCTGGGGCCCAGCGGGCGGCCAGCTCCTTGAGGGTGGAGACGTCCAGGTTGCGGTAGTGGAAGTAGCTTTCCAGGGATTTCATGTGGGTATAAAGGAAGCGACGATCCTGGCAGATGCTGTTGCCACAGATCGGCGACTTGCCCTTGGGCACCCACTGCTCCAGGAAAGCGAGGGTCTGGGCCTCGGCCTCGGCCATGCTGATCTTGCTCTCGCGCACCCGCTGGGTCAGGCCCGAGCCGCCGTGCTGGCGCGTGTTCCACTCGTCCATGCCAGCCAGGACTTCGTCGCTGTGGTGGATCGCGATCACCGGGCCTTCGGCCAGGGTGTTGAGGTCGCTGTCGGTGACGATGGTGGCCATTTCGATGATGACGTCGGTGTCAGGGTTCAGACCGGTCATTTCCAGGTCGATCCAGATCAGGTTCTGCGGGTTTTGCATAGGGAAGCTCCTCGGCGTAGCCACGCAGTTTAGCTTAGGCAGGTCCTTGGGCGTGCTAAACTCGCCGCCGTTTTACCCTATTCGCTGCATTTCTTCATACGGAACACCCATGGCCAAACGCCAACTCAATCGTCGTCAGAACTGGCGCATCGAAAAGATCCAGGGCGAGCGCGCCGCCCGCGCCGCCAAACGCGAATCCAGTGCTGTCGAAGCCCTGGAGGGTGGCGACCTGGGCCCTGAACAGACCGGCCTGGTGATCGCCCACTTCGGCGTGCAGGTCGAGGTCGAGGCCCAGGAAGGCGAACTGGCCGGCCAGGTATTCCGCTGCCACTTGCGCGCCAACCTGCCGGCGCTGGTGACAGGCGACCAGGTGGTCTGGCGGGCCGGCAACCAAGGCATCGGCGTGATCGTCGCGCAGTTGCCGCGCCACACCGAGCTGTGCCGGCCGGACAGCCGCGGCCAACTCAAGCCCGTGGCCGCCAACGTCGACATGATCGTCATCGTGTTCGCCCCGTTGCCCGAACCCCACGCCAACCTGATCGACCGTTACCTGGTGGCCGCCGAACACGCGGGTATCCGTCCGTTGTTGCTGCTCAACAAGTTCGACCTGATCGACGAACACAACGCCCCGGCGCTGAACGCCCTGCTGTCGGTCTATCGGGATTTGGGTTACCCAGTGCTGGAAGTCTCGGCCCATCACGGCAACGGCATGGAGCAATTGCAACAACAACTGGACGGGCGCATCAGTGTGTTCGTCGGCCAGTCTGGCGTGGGCAAGTCTTCGCTGGTCAACAGCCTGCTGCCAGAAGTCGAGACGCGCGTCGGGCCGTTGTCCGAGCTGTCCGGCCAGGGCACCCACACCACCACCACCGCGCGGCTGTTCCACTTCCCTGGCGGCGGTGAATTGATCGACTCGCCGGGTATCCGTGAATTCGGCCTGGGGCACGTCAGCCGGGCCGATGTCGAAGCCGGGTTCATCGAATTCAACGAACTGATCGGCACCTGCCGCTTCCGCGACTGCAAGCACGACCGCGAACCCGGTTGCGCCCTGCTCAAGGCCCTGGAAGAAGGTCGCGTGCATCAGCAACGGATGAACAGCTACCGCTCGATCATCGCCAGCCTGCCGGAAAGCAGTTACTGAGCTGAAAGGAAGGGAAGCCGGACACAGTTGTGGCGAGGGGATTTATCCCCGCTGGGGCGCGAAGCGCCCCCCTCCCTTTCGTACCCCTGTAGGCATAGGGGGCTGCTACGCAGCCCAACGGGGATAAATCCCCTCGCCACAGGTCCATCGACAAACCTTCAGATCACTGCGCCGGCGCTCCGGGAGGCTTGGGCGCGGCATCGTCGAACAGGTTCAGCCGCTCGCGCAGTTCATGGGCCGGCACGGGTTGCTGGTCTGCCGGCAACGCGTTCGGATCGACCGCCGCGCCAGGTGTGGCGGCCGGAGCAGGCACTTCACCCGGCGCGCCCTCGCCCGGGATCGGATCGGGTGCCGGATCGTCGGTTTGTGAACCCTCGATGGCTTTCTGCGCCTTCTTGGTCAACACCACGATATCGATACGCCGGTTGACCGGGTTGAACGGGTCCTTGCGGTCGAACAGCGCCGAAGACGCATAACCGACTACCCGCGCCACCTGCTCGTCCGGATAACTGCCGGCCACCAGGGCGCGACGGGCCGCGTTGGCGCGGTTGGCGGACAGCTCCCAGTTACCGTAGTCACCCTTGCCGATGTAGGGTTTGGCATCGGTATGACCACTGATGCTGATCTTGTTCGGCACCGCCTTGATGGTGTCGGCCATGGCCAGCAGGATGTCTTCGAAATACGGCTTCAGGCGCGCGCTGCCGGAATCGAACATCGGCCGGTTCTCGGCGTCCATGATCTGGATACGCAAGCCGTTCGGGGTGATTTCGAACAGGATCTGGTCCTTGAATTTCTGCAGTTGCGGGTTCTCTTCGACCTTGTTCTGCAATTCCTGCAGCAGCAGTTCCAGGCGCTCGCGCTCGACCTGTTCGGCCATGCCTTCGACCTGCTCGGAATCCACCGTCACCTTGTCAGGCTGGGGCTGGGACTTGACCTCGGGGTTGAGTGTGTTTTCCGGGGCCAGGGTCGGTGAGCCGCCCAGGTCGATGATGTAGGGCGTGCCACTTTCGGAAAAGCCGACCGGGTCCTTGAAGTAACCGGCGATGGCGATCTTCTGTTCCGGGGTCGCCGTGGACAGCAACCACAGCACCAGGAAGAACGCCATCATCGCCGTTGCGAAGTCGGCGAAGGCGATTTTCCAAGCACCGCCATGGTGGCCGCCGGCGATGCGCTTGACGCGCTTGACGATGATCGGCTGGTTATTTTCCATGACTTAGCGACCGCGAACCGCTTGTTCCAGCTCGGCGAAGCTTGGACGGTGCGCCGGGTACAGGACCTTGCGACCGAACTCCACCGCCAACGATGGCGGCATGCCCGAGGCCGAGGCCACCAGGGACGCCTTGATGGCCTCGTAGACGTTGAGCTCTTCCTTGGCATCATGGGCCAGGGAATGGGCCAGCGGACCGAAGAAACCGTACGCGGCCAAAATACCGAAGAAGGTACCCACCAGTGCGGCACCCACGTGCAGGCCGATGGATTTCTGGTCGCCATCGCCCAGGGACGCCATGGTCACCACGATGCCCAATACCGCCGCGACGATACCGAAGCCAGGCATGCCGTCGGCGATGCCGTTGACCGCGTGGGAGGGGTGCTCCAGGTCTTCCTTGAGGCTGTACAGCTCCATGTCGAACAGGCCTTCGAGCTCGTGGGGCGCCATGTTGCCGGACGACATGATGCGCAGGTAATCACAGATGAACGCCGTCATGCGGGCGTCCTTGAGCACAGCCGGGTACTTGGCGAAAATCGGGCTGGCGGCGGCGTCTTCGATATCGCCTTCGATCGCCATCATGCCTTCGCGGCGGCTCTTGTTGAGGATCTCGTAGATCAGCCCCAGCACCTCGAGGTAGAAGGTGTGGCTAAAGCGCGAACTGAACATGCCCAGGGATTTCTTGAGCACGTGCATCGTCATATAGCCAGGGTTGGCCTGCAGAAACGCACCGAGGGCCGCGCCACCGATGATCAATACCTCGAAGGGCTGGATCAGGGCGGCAATCTTGCCATGGGAGAGCACGTATCCGCCGAGCACGCTCGCGAACACGACAATGATGCCGATAATTTTAGCCATAGATAGAAAGTACTTATTTAAGTCGGGTTCAAGGTCATATTCGGAAGCTGAAAAATCTCTTCTTCTACTTATCGGCAAAACTGCGCCAGACTATAGGCTGTTCTGGCGAAAAGCCAATTTGCCCCGTTCCGGGCGTAGAGAATTCATACGATGATCACGTCCAGCCATGACTAACGAAACCAAGCTTCCAACGCCCCGACCGACCACTCTCGAAGGTTGGGTGAAGCTGCTCAAGGGCGTGCATCTGCCAGTGCCCCAGGCCAGCCACGACCTGGTCTGCAAGGCCCTCGCCGACAGCCGCCGCTCATTGCGCGACATCGCCGACCTGATGCAGGACAGCCCCGCCCTGGCCCTGAGCGTCATCCGCGAGGCCAACCATCACACCCATGGCAGCCTTGCAGAACCTGCGGAAAACCTCGAAGTGGCCATCAACCGCCTCGGCCTCAAGCGTACCGAGGAACTGCTCGCCCGCCTGCCATCGTTGCCGGAGCATGAAATACCCATCGCCTTGCGCCAGCTGCAGTTGATCAGCCAGCACGCCACGCAACAGGCCAATGGTTTTTTTGCCAGCCGCCTGGCGCGGCTGTGGCAAGACATACACTGGGGCAGCCTGTTGTTCCTGTCACCGCTCTGGCCCCTGGCCCTGACCCATCCGCGCTTGCTCGGGGAATGGGAATTGCGGGTCATCCATAAAGGCGAGCCCGCGCCCAAGGTGGAGCGCGAACTGTTCGGCGCCAGCCTGCTGGAAATCTGCCTGGCGCTGGTGGAAACCTGGCGCTTGCCCATCTGGGTGGCACAAGGGTACCGCCTGCTGCTCAATGAACGCCGCGAGCTGGTGAAAGTCCTGCGCATCGCCCGGGACAGCGAACACCCCCTGCGCCAGCAGAATCGCCTGGACGACGATCCGACCCTGCGACGCTGGCTCAACCAGCCGGCCAACACCGTGTTGCTGGCCAACGGCCTGGCACTGGCCGCACAACAGGCCTGGGACAGCCCCGCGCTCATACGCTGGCAGTACCTCACCAGTTTGTATCTGCAGATGTCGATGGATGAGGTCCAGCAACAGCTGCACCAACAAGCGGCCAACAGCGCCCATCATCACGCCATGCCGGACCTCTGGCACCCAGCCGTGGCGTTGATCTGGCCCGCGGGCAGTCGCCGAATCCACCCCGGCTTGCTGCCCGCCGCTCCGCCCAGCGCCCAAGACCTGAGCCAGTGGCGCAAGCAATGCTCCGCCATGCTGGTGGAGCCGAGCCCCTTCCGCAATGCCATGCACCTGACCACCTCGGCACGGGACGTCCTGGTGGCCTGTGGCATGCGCCGAGTGATGATCCTGATGGCCGACCGCAGCCAGACCAGCGTGCGCGTACACCAGACCGCCGGCCTGCCCAAGGAGGCCGCGGCCATGAGCTTTACCATCAGCCAGAGCAAAATATTGCAACGGTTGCTGGCCCAGCAGGCCCAGGTTCGCCTGAACCCGGACAACAACCCGCAGTTTTCGGCACTACTGCCGCCGGGCCTACGCAGCCTGTTCCGGGGTGAGCACCTGCTGCTGCGCTCACTGACCTGCAATGGCCGGGTGATCATGCTGGTGGCGGTGGACCAGGGCGGCGGGCCGTTCTCGGATATCACCGTGCAAGCCTTCGGCAAAACCGTGCAATGCATCGAAAGGGCCCTGCATACCTTTACCAACCGCGGTCGCTGAACTTGCTACAATCCTTTCCCTTTGCGCCCCTGGAGACCTCACATGCCTGACTTCTCTGGCTTGCCGCTGGTGATCGAGCCGAGCGAACTGCTGCCGCGCCTCGCCGCCCGCGAACTGATTCTGGTGGACCTGACCAGCGCCGCGCGCTACAGCACCGGGCACATCCCCGGCGCACGTTTCGTCGACCCCAAGCGCACCCAGCTCGGCCAACCGCCAGCGCCGGGCCTGCTGCCGGCCAAGGCCGACCTGGAAGCCCTGTTCGGCGAACTCGGGCACCATCCGGATGCGGTCTATGTGGTCTATGACGATGAAGGCGGCGGCTGGGCCGGGCGTTTTATCTGGCTGCTGGACGTGATCGGCCACTCGAACTACCACTACCTCGACGGCGGCCTGCTGTCGTGGCTGGGCGAAAGCCTGCCTGTGTCCATCGACGTCCCTGCCCCCGTCGCGGGCCCGGTCAGCCTGACGCTGCACGAAGCCCCCACCGCCACCCGCGAATACCTGCAAAGCCGTCTCGGCGCCGCCGACCTGGCCATCTGGGATGCGCGTGGCCCGCTGGAATACTCCGGCGAAAAAGTCGTCGCAGCCCGGGGCGGGCACATTCCCGGCGCGGTCAATTTCGAATGGACAGCCGGCATGGACCCGGCGCGCAACCTGCGCATCCGCAAGGATATGCCGCAAATCCTTGAACAATTGGGCATCACGCCCGACAAAGAAATCATCACCCACTGCCAGACTCACCACCGCTCTGGCTTCACCTACCTGGTGGCCAAGGCGCTCGGTTATCCACGAGTCAAAGGCTATGCCGGTTCCTGGGGCGAATGGGGCAACCATCCCGACACGCCCATCGAGCTTTGAAGGTTCTTAAGGACAGTTAATGAAAAACCGTTTGTTCATCCTCACTCAATACCTGCTGCCCCACCACCTGTTGTCGCGGTTGGCCGGTTGCATTGCCGAATGCCGCGTGCGTTGGTTCAAGAATGCCTTCACCGCGTGGTTCGCCAAGCGTTATCAAGTGGACATGTCCCAGGCCCTGGTGGAAGACCTGACCGCGTATGAGCACTTCAACGCCTTCTTCACCCGCGCCCTGAAAGACGGCGCGCGGCCGCTGGACGAAACCCCGGACGCGATCCTCAGCCCCGCCGACGGCGCCGTCAGCCAGCTCGGCCCGATCGAGCACGGCCGGGTGTTCCAGGCCAAGGGCCACAGTTTCAGCGTGCTGGAGCTGCTGGGCGGTGACGCGGCCAACGCAGCGCCGTTCATGGGCGGCGATTTCGCCACCATCTACCTGTCCCCCAAGGACTACCACCGTGTGCACATGCCATTGGCCGGCACCCTGCGGGAGATGGTCTACATTCCCGGGCGGATTTTCTCGGTCAACCAGACCACCGCCGAAAACGTTCCGGAGCTGTTCGCCCGCAACGAGCGCGTGGCGTGCATTTTCGACACCGAGCGCGGGCCGATGGCCGTGGTGCTGGTGGGCGCGATGATCGTGGCCTCCATCGAGACCGTCTGGGCCGGGCTGGTGACGCCACCCAAGCGTGAGCTGAAAACCTTCCGCTATGACGAAGCCGCCCGTGCGCCGATCCATCTGGAAAAAGGCGCCGAGCTGGGACGCTTCAAGCTGGGCTCGACCGCCATCGTACTGTTCGGTCCAGGCCAGGTGAAATGGGCCGAAGATCTGGTAGCCGGCTCACCAGTGCAGATGGGCCAGGGCCTGGCGCTGCCAAAGGCTGAGTAAAAGATCACATGTGGGAGCGAGCTTGCTCGCGATGGCGATGTAACAGTCACCTCGATGGCGACTGTCCTGGCGTCATCGCGAGCAAGCTCGCTCCCACAGGGTATCCGGCATAGATAGCGCACCTCCTTCGGCTACAACTGCTAGAGTTGGAACATCACGTTTATTTCCCGCCGGAGCCCGTACACGGCATGAATGAGACCAGCCCTCTCCAGTTATTGCGCGTCCTGACCCCGACACAATCACGCCTGTCGTTCTGCGATGCTACGCCACGGGACCTCAAGCGCTGGATCGCCAACCTGCCCAAGGCCAACATCGGCGAAACGGCCCGCCTGTTGTACCAGGCCCTGGGTGAGCTCAACCAACTGCTCACGCCCAGCGACAATCGCCTGCAACTGCTCGAACTGCTGCGGCCCGAGGTGTATTACGTCTGCAAGCACCTGGAGCGGCACTTCCTGCAACAGGCCATCGTGCTGGATGATCGCTCGCGCAAGATCGTCAACCTGTGCCAGGCCCTGCAAACCCAACTGGCGATGGGCTACAAACAGATCGTGGCGCGTATCGCGTCGAAATACACCAAGGACCGGGCCCGCCTGCTGAGCACCGCGCTGCAACGGGCGATGCATGCCCTCAACGGCCCGCTGTTGCGTGCCAGCCAGCTGTACAGCCCAGTGCCCGAGGGGCTGTGGCTCGATTTGCATCAGTTGTACCGGATCGCCTGCCTGCACCGCTTGCAACACCTGAGCGTGAGCGACGAGCTGGCCAGCCAGGTTCATCAATTGAACGCCGAGCAAACCTATGTCGTCGCGCTGCTGCTGGGCGCGTCACGCAGCAATCAATTGCGCCAGAGCCAGATCGGGCGACTGACCGAAGTGCTCGAATCCTGGAGCCAGTGGGTCAAGCTGGACCCTGCCACCGCTGCCAGCAGCCTGTTCGCAGTCGCTCCAGAGCTGGATGTCGGGCCACGCTACCGTTCCAAGTTCCGGGCCGAACAGCAGCCAACCTTGCAGGGCTTCGATCCCCAGTCACTGGTGCGTGCTATCGCCACTCACCTGGAACAACCTGCCGATAATACGTTGCCAGTCCCTGGTGGCATGAGCGCCGACACTTTGCATCACCTGCAAGCCGCCTGGGGCGAAGCGGCTGAACGCAGCTTCCAGCGCACCGAGGGCAACGGCACGCTGACCCTATGCGTGGGCATGAGTGCGCTGCACTACTACCTTGGCGGCGAGCGCTCGTTCAATGAAATACTGAAAAGCCCCGCCACCCGCAAGGCCCGCTTCGAAGCCTCGCCGAGCAAGACAAACGACACCTGGAAGCAAGCGTTCGACGCCGCGCCCGCCGGCGACAGCGACCTGCTGCCCTATGAAGAAATCGAGTACCCGGTCAACCCGGCCGATGACGATGGCACCAGCTCCGACAACCAGCATCACTTCCCCACCTACGACCTGCCGATCATCAACCACAGTCCTGGCGGCTATTGCCTCGGTTGGCCCAAGGAGGTGCCGGAACAACTGCAAGCCGGGGAAATGATCGGCATCCGCGACAGCAGCGACCAAGCCTGGAGCGTCGCCGTGGTGCGCTGGATCCGCCAAGTGCGCAACGGCGCCATGCAAATGGGCATCGAACTGGTCGCCCCCCATGCCCAGCCTTGCGGGCTGCAACTGGTCCGGGAAAACGAGCACGGTCACTATCTGCGCGGGCTGTTGCTGCCAGAGATCAGCGCCATTGACCTGCCCCCGACCATGATCGCCCCACGCCTGCCCTTCCAGGAAGGCCAGCGGGTGTTGATCAATACCAACGGCCAGGAACGCCGCGCCGGCCTGGACCGTCGAGTGACCAGCACCCACAGCTTCAACCAGTTTTCCTATCACCCGGAAGACTCGGGAGCCACCGAAGAGAGCGGCGACCAGGAAGGGAATTTTGATTCGTTGTGGAAATCGCTTTGAACCGCACACAACCCGTTGTGGCGAGGGGATTTATCCCCGCTGGGCTGCGCAGCAGCCCCCAAAACCTAATGCCTCGTTGTGTCAGGCTGGCTGGAGTTGACTGTATTGGGGCTGCTTCGCAGCCCAGCGGGGATAAATCCCCTCGCCACAGGTGAATGCCTCCAAAAGATTGCGACAGACTCGAATCAGAGCTGCCCGTCACGATCCCTGAAGCCCAGCAGGTACAACACCCCATCCAGCCCCAGGGTGGAAATCGCTTGCCTGGCCGACTGCTTGACCAGCGGCTTGGCGCGGAATGCCACGCCCAGGCCCGCGATCGCCAGCATCGGCAGGTCGTTGGCGCCGTCGCCCACGGCGATGGTCTGCTCCAGGCGCAGCCCTTCTTTTTCAGCCAGTTCACGCAGCAGGTCCGCCTTGCGCTGGGCATCGACGATCGGCTCGACGGCCACGCCGGTCACCTTGCCGTCCACCACTTCCAGCTCGTTGGCGAATACGTAGTCGATACCGAGCTTGGCCTGCAACTGCTTGGCGAAGTAGGTGAAGCCGCCGGACAGGATGGCGGTCTTGTAACCCAGGCGCTTGAGTTCGGCGAACAGGGTTTCGGCGCCTTCGGTCAGGCGCAGGGAAGCGCCAATGGAATCCAGTACGCTGACGTCCAGACCTTTAAGCAGGGCCAGGCGCTCCTTGAAGCTGGCCCGGAAATCCAGCTCGCCGGCCATGGCTCGCTCGGTGATGGCCGAGACCTTGTCGCCCACGCCGGCCGCCTTGGCCAGTTCGTCGATGACTTCGGCCTCGATCAGCGTCGAGTCCATGTCGAACACCGCCAGGCGGCGGTTGCGGCGGAACAGCGAATCTTCCTGGAAGGCGATGTCGACGTTCAGTTCCTGGGCCACGCTGAGGAACTCGGCACGCAACGCCTGGGGATCGGCCGGCTCGCCGCGTACCGAAAACTCGATACAGCCCTTGCCCTTGTCGGCAGGGGTGTCCAGCGGCATGCGCCCGGACAGGCGGTCGATGTGGTCGATGTTAAGGCCATACTGGGCGGTGATCGAGCTGACGCGCTGCAACTGCTCGGCAGTGACCTTGCGGGTCAACAGGGTCACGATGTGGCGCTTCTTGCCCTGGCCGGCCACCCAATGTTGATAATCATCCTCCGACACTGGGGTGAAGCGTACCTGCTGGTCGAGCTTGTAGGCGGTGAACAGGATGTCCTTGAGCACGGACTTGCTTTGTTCGGCGTCCGGAATTTCAACCAGGATGCCGAACGACAGCGTGTCGTGGATCACCGCCTGACCGATGTCGAGAATGTTCACACCACCCTGGGCCAGAACGCCGGTAATGGCCGCAGTCAGACCCGGACGGTCGCTGCCAGTGATGTTTATCAGGACGATTTCGCGCAAGGCGCACCCCCGCAGGTGGAAAAAAACCGCATTCTACCCACATTCAGTGACCATCGGGCACCGCCAGTGCTTTGCCGGTCATGGGCCTGTCGCTATACTGCGCGTCAATTTCACGGACAAAGAGCCGAGCTCAGTGAACCGGCCCACGCCAGTCAAAACCGACAACTTCTTCCTGCTGATCTTCCGTGCACTGCGCCACCGTCGCGTGCCGATTGCATTGCGCATTGCCAGCCATAACGTGATCCTGGTCGCACTGGCCCTGGTCATCTATGCCTGCGTAATGGGCCTGCAGTTCAAGCAAGCCATGCATGAGCAGGCCGATGCCCTGGGTGAAAGCCTGACCACCCAGACCGCCACGTCCGCCACGGAGCTGCTGGTGTCCAACGACATCCTCAGCCTCAACGTGCTGCTCAACAACCTGACCAAGAACAAGCTGGTGGCCCACGCCGCCATCTACAGCGTGGACAACCGCATCCTCGCCGAGGCCGGGCAGCGGCCCAAGCCTGGCCTGCTGGGCGAATCCGGCGGCATGTACCAGAGCAAGATCACCTTTCAGGACGTGACCGCCGGGCAACTGCGCATCAGCCTGGACATGGACCAGTTCCAGCAACCGATGACCATCAGCCTGCAAAGCATGGGCATCCTCAGCGCGATCCTGCTGGCCCTGGCACTGGCCTTGAGTCTGCGCCTGGGGCGGCACATCTCCACGCCGCTGTTGCAATTGCGCGTCTGGCTGCGGGACATCGACGAACACACGCCGGCCACCCAGCGCCAGGACGAGATCGGCGACCTGGCCCGGCAACTGCACGCCAGCTTCGCGCCGGAACCCGAGCCCCAGCCGGAACCTGAAGACCTCGACTACACGGACGACGAGGATGCCGAGCCAGGCTTCGAAGTGCGTAACCTGCGGGACCCGGGCTTCGACGAAAGCCAGCCGATGCCGGCCTCCAAGCCGGCCCCACGCCACGTGGTGCGCGCAGTAGAGGACGAGGAAGACGACGACGCCTTCGCCGACCTGCGTGACGAGTCGGTCGATGGGGCACCCCGGCCGGTCGCCAAGCCTGTGGCCTCGAACCTGCCCCAGCACAGCGCCGTACTGGCCGTGCAACTGGGCGCCCAGGATCAGCTGCGCCGCCTGCCCCAGGCGCGCCTGAAGGAGTTACTCGAGCGCTACCGCGACTGCCTCGACCAGGCCGCATCGCTCTATCAGGGCGAATTGCACACCTTGAACGACGGCAGCACGCTGATGCTGTTCCACACCGAAGACAGCGGCGACGACTACCTGACCAATGCGATTTGCTGCGGTGAGTTGCTGCGGGCCCTGGGCCACCAGTTGCAGATCGAAGTCGCCGACAGCGGCATCACCCTGCAACTGCAATTGGGCCTGACCTTGGGCGATGGCTTGTTCGGCTTGAGCCAGATCGACCTGCTGCTGACCGAAACCGCCCAGGACGCCCTGGCGCTGTCGCAACACAGCCGTAACCTGCTGCTGGTGGAGCGCAAGATCAACGACGACGCCCTGATCCGCCAGCGCGCGCGCATCCGCCCCATCGCCAGCCCCGAAGGCGCGTGTTGCGTGGAGCGCTTGATGGAGCCTTATCCATCGATGCTGGAGCGGCAACTGGCGCGGATGCATGAGCGCCAGGCCTGATATCCAGTAGTTGAAGCGAACAAAAGCCCGCAGATGAGTGATTATCTGCGGGCTTTTTTGTTGCCTGTCCTGGCCTCTTCGCGGGCAAGCCCGCTCCCACATTCAATCTTCAGTGAACTCAGATTCTGTAGACCATGAATATCTCCTGTGGGAGCGAGCTTGCTCGCGATAGGGCCGGCGCAGGCACAAGAGATCCAACCGGCAGAAACAACAAAGCCCGCATCAACGCGGGCTTTGTCGTGTAGCCGGTCCAACCGTCAGAACCTGAACACTTCCATGTCCGTACGAATCGGCAAGGCCATGGGAATCTTGTCCTTTTCCTTCCCTACCGGTTTGGCCGGGGCTGGCGCGGCCTTGCGGGGCACTTCGGCGACAGGCGGCTGGTTCGCCAGGGGTTTGAGCGACACCGACAGCTGTTCGGCCAGGCGTTGCAGGAGCACGCCCTGGGCCTGGACCTGTGCCGCGGTGGTGCCGGCATGTTGCTCTTGCAGATGAACGATGCGGTTCTCACGCACCTTGCCACGGCGGTCGATCAACCGCCATTGGGCATCGAGCACTGCTGGCTGGGCTTTACCCGAGTCCAGGCGGGTAATCGATAGCAGTACCTGCACATCCGGGGTGAAACCCTGGGTCGCCGGTGCCAGCACCACGCGCTGGCTGTCCAGGTGCCCGGCGACCTGACGCAACAGCAACTGATCGATGTCAGAGGACAGGCTGCCGGCCCAACGGCCGTCAGTGGCGGCTTGCAGGCTGCCATCCGGTTGGCGTTGCAACAAGGTTTCACGCTGCAGGTAGTCAGCGATCAGAACCGGGCCGAGCAAAACGGCCATGCCTGTGCTTTGCGCAGGCTGGGCCGGGGTGCCGCTGTCCAGTTGGTACAGCGACACCGGCTGGTTCATGCTGCAGCCCGCCAGGCCAAGCAGGCCGGCGAGCCACAAAATAGGGAGGCGCAGAGCAGTCATCGTTCCGTCCAGGTGGCAGCCACAAGGCTTACCACAGTGAAAAAATACTCGGTCAATGTGAAGAACGCTCGGCTACGCCGGCGCTTGAAAGGGCCTATCATCCGTGAATATGCGCGCCGACTCCAGCGCGAAAGCATCGATCTGCGGCTTTTAATCGCAGACCGAGCCCTCTACTACGCCTAATTGAGGTTTTCGACGAGCAGCGCATCGACCCGCTGAAATCCCCTCGGAAGCTTGTTGCCCCGCCGACCACGTTCACCCTTGTAATGCTCGAGATCGTCTGCCTTCAACGAAAGCGTACGCTTTCCTGCCTGTAGCACAAGCGTGGCGCCCTCCGGCAACACTGCAATATCCGTGACATATTCCTCACGGCTGGCGACCCGTTCGCCGGAAATACCAATAATCTTGTTGCCCTTGCCTTTACCCAGCTGTGGCAGGTCGCTGATCTTGAACACCAGCAACCGGCCTTCGGTGGTCACCGACGCCAGCCAGTTGCTCTCTCGATCGGCAACCGGGCGCGGCGCAATCACCTTGGCGTTGTTCGGCAGGCTCAACAGCGCCTTACCCGCCTTGTTCTTGGCTTGCAGGTCCTCACCCTTGACCACGAACCCGTAACCCGCGTCCGATGCAATGACGTACAGTCCATTATCATCAGGCATCAGCACGCATTCAAAAGTTGCACCCGGTGGTGGTGTTAAACGACCGGTCAGCGGTTCGCCCTGGCCGCGAGCCGATGGCAGGGTATGTGCCGGCACGGAATAACTGCGCCCAGTGGAGTCGACGAACACTGCAAACTGGTTGGAACGCCCGGCCGCCAAGGCCTTGAAGCCGTCCCCGGCCTTATAGGAAAGCCCCGTCGCGTCAATATCATGACCTTTGGCCGAGCGCACCCAGCCTTTTTCCGACAGCACGACGGTGACTTTCTCGTTCGGCAACAGATCATGCTCGGTCAGCGCTTTGGCTTCGGCGCGCTCGACGATGGGCGAGCGACGGTCGTCGCCATAGGTTTCGGCGTCCTTGAGCAGCTCGCTGCGTACCAGCTTCTTGAGCTTGGCTTCGCTGCCCAGCAGGGCTTGCAGCTTGGCCTGTTCCTTGAGCAATTCATCCTGCTCGGCGCGCAGCTTCATCTCTTCCAACCGCGCCAACTGCCGCAGACGGGTGTCGAGGATGTAGTCGGCCTGGATTTCGCTCAGGTCAAAGCGGGCGATCAGGCTGGCCTTGGGGTGCTCCTCGGTGCGGATGATGTGGATCACTTCATCCAGGTTGAGGTAGGCAATCAGCAAGCCGTCCAACAGGTGCAGGCGGCGCTCGACCTTGTCCAGGCGGAATTGCAGACGCCGACGCACGGTCTTGACCCGGAACTCCAGCCACTCCACCAGCAATGCCCGCAGGTTTTTCAACTGCGGCTTGCCGTCCAGGCCGATGATGTTGATGTTGACCCGGTAGCTGGACTCCAGGTCGGTGCTGGCGAACAGGTGCTGCATCAGCGCGTCGTGGTCGACCCGACTGTTGACCGGGATGATCACGATGCGGCAGGGGTTTTCATGGTCAGACTCGTCGCGCAGATCCGCCACTTGCGGCGCTTTCGACGGTTTTGCCTGCATCATCGCCGCAATTTGCTCTAGGACCTTGGCCCCGGAGACTTGATGCGGCAATGCCGTGACAATGATGTCGCCGTCTTCGATGTGGTACACGGCGCGCATGCGCACCGAACCGCGACCGGTCTCGTAGATTTTCAGCAGGTCGGCGCGCGGCGTGATGATTTCCGCTTCGGTCGGATAGTCCGGGCCCTGGATGTGCTCGCAGAGCTGTTCCACCGTGGCTTTCGGCTCGTCCAGCAGCCGCACGCACGCCGTGGCCACTTCCCGCAGGTTGTGAGGCGGCACGTCAGTGGCCATGCCCACGGCAATGCCGGTGGTGCCATTGAGGAGGATATTCGGCAAACGTGCAGGCAGAACCAGGGGTTCGTCGAGGGTACCGTCGAAGTTCGGCCCCCAATCCGCGGTGCCCTGGCCCAGCTCGCTGAGCAGCACCTCGGAATAGCGCGACAGCCGCGCCTCGGTGTAACGCATGGCCGCGAAGGACTTGGGATCGTCCGGCGCACCCCAGTTACCCTGGCCGTCCACCAGCGTGTAGCGATAGCTGAACGGCTGGGCCATCAGCACCATGGCTTCGTAGCAGGCCGAATCGCCGTGGGGGTGGAACTTACCGAGCACGTCACCGACGGTACGCGCCGATTTCTTGTGCTTGGAATCCGCATCCAGCCCCAGCTCACTCATGGCATAGATGATCCGCCGCTGAACCGGCTTCAAACCGTCACCGATGTGCGGCAAGGCACGGTCCATGATCACGTACATGGAGTAATTGAGGTAGGCATTTTCGGTGAAGTCAGCCAGCGATCGGCGTTCTACGCCGTCTAAGCTGTCTGCAAGAATGTCGCTCATGCGGGCCTCATCAGTTCGTTGTCTGGCGCAGCAGCATGGTGCCGTCGCGCTGGGTAAATTCAAGTTTGTTCAGGGCGCTCATGCCCAGCAGCACTTGCGTGCCACCCAGGCCGGGCGCCACCAGGGCACGGACATCGCGCAGGACGATGTCGCCCAATTGCAGCCGGTCGACGCGGGTACGGTAGCCCTCGCTCACACCGTTGGCGGTGCTCAAGGTCACGCCGAACCCTTTTTCCAGCTTGAGGCGCTCGGCCAGCTCCATCGGAATCGCCACGTCAGTGGCACCGGTGTCGAGCATGAAGTCCACCGGCTGGCCGTTGATCTGGCCGCTGGCGACGAAATGCCCCTGTTGATTGCCGACCAGCTTCACCTCGATAAAACCTTCACCTTTTTGCGAGTACACCTGGGTATTGGGGTTTTGCTGGCGCTGCTCCCATTGGGCAAAAAACCGCGTCGCCAGAAACAGCGCGGCGCACCAGGCCAGGATCATCAGCACCCGGCCGGCGCGCTTGCCCGGCAACTGCTGGCTCACGGCGAGGCACTCCAGCCACCGTCCGGCGAGGCGAAACGCCAGACGATTGGCCGCTGCTCACCATCGGCCCGCGCGCCATCGTTGTTGTCCAGGCCGATCCAGGCCCCCTCGGCATCCACCACCAGCGCTTCGGCCAGCCCATAGGCCTGGGGATAACGGCGGTTATCCTGCAACGCCTCGGCGGCGAACGACCAGCAACGCTCGACCTGGGCAGTCTGCGGGTCACGCCGGCAGATCTGATAGGCGTTGCGTTCCAGGGTAAACAGCTTGCCATTGAACAATGACAGGTCAGCGAAATCCCGCGAAACCGCCTTGGCCTTGGGGAACTGCGCCGGCTGCATCTCCAGCCCGGCTTCGCTCAGCAACACGCAATTGCCATCGCAGTCCCACACGGTCTGCTGGCGCTTGATCTGCAACAGACCGCGACGCTCGCGCTCCGCCGCCAGCCACAGCTGATCGCCAGCCGGGTTGATCGCCAGGCCTTCGAACAAGGCGTTGAAATGCAACAACATGCCGCTGCCCCGGGCCTGACGGATCAGAGTCGGGGCGATTTTCAACCAGGATGAGTCTCCCGAGGGCGACACTTGCAACACCGCGGCATGAGACTCGCTGACCACATAGCGATTGCCAGCGCTGTCGCAACTGATGCCCTCGAAATCCAGTTCGCCACCACGCAGGAACGACGCCGCCCAGGTCCGGGAACGCAAGCCCCAGGGCAAACCGCTGTCCGGAACCTTCGGCACTTCGATTTCAACCACCTCGGCCTGCCAGACCGGCGCCTCGGAGGGGGCGAGGCGATAGATCCGGTCATCGTCGCGATCGGACACCGTCCACATCTCGCCGCCGCACAGCGCCAGCCCGGACAAGTTGCCACCGCGCATGCCATCGACGGCGTGCTCGGACAGCAACTTCAGCTCCGGTGCAGGTCCTGCGACAACCACCCCCGCCCACAGCCACAACACCAGGGCGAAACCGTTGCGCATCAGGCCAGCACCTCAGCCAGGTCCCCTTTGGATTCGAGCCAGGTCTTGCGATCGCCGGCACGTTTCTTCGCCAGCAACATGTCCATCATTTCCGAGGTCGCTTCGAAATCATCCAGGGTCAACTGCACCAGGCGGCGAGTGTTCGGATCCATGGTGGTTTCGCGCAACTGCGGCGGGTTCATCTCGCCCAGGCCCTTGAATCGGGTAACCTGCGGCTTGCCACGTTTCTTCTCGGCCACCAGGCGATCCAGAATGCCGTCGCGCTCGGCTTCGTCCAGGGCGTAATAGATTTCCTTGCCCAGGTCGATGCGGTACAGCGGCGGCATCGCCACGTAGACGTGACCGGCGTCCACCAACGGGCGGAAATGCTGGACGAACAAGGCGCAGAGCAACGTGGCGATGTGCAAGCCGTCGGAGTCGGCGTCGGCCAGGATGCAGATCTTGCCGTAGCGCAGCTGGCTCATGTCCTCGGCGCCCGGGTCGACGCCGATGGCGACGGCGATGTTATGCACTTCCTGGCTGGCCAGCACTTCGCTGCCGTCCACTTCCCAGGTGTTGAGGATCTTGCCCCGCAACGGCAGGATCGCCTGGAACTCTTTATCCCGCGCCTGCTTGGCCGAACCACCGGCGGAGTCACCTTCCACCAGGAACAGCTCGGAACGCATCGGGTCCTGCCCGGCGCAATCGGCCAGTTTGCCCGGCAAGGCCGGCCCTTGGGTGATGCGCTTGCGTTCGACCTTCTTGCTGGCCTTGAGACGACGACCGGCGTTGTTGATCGCCAACTCCGCCAGGGCCAGGCCGGTTTCCGGGTTGGCGTTGAGCCACAGGCTGAACGCATCCTTGACCACCCCGGAAACAAACGCCGCCGCCTCACGGGACGACAGGCGTTCCTTGGTCTGGCCGGAGAATTGCGGTTCCTGCATCTTCATCGACAGGACAAAGGCAATGCGTTCCCAAACGTCTTCCGGCGCCAGCTTCACGCCACGGGGCAGCAGGTTACGGAACTCGCAGAACTCGCGCATGGCATCGAGCAGGCCCTGGCGCAAGCCGTTGACATGGGTGCCGCCCTGGGCCGTAGGGATCAGGTTGACGTAGCTTTCCTGGACGCTTTCGCCCCCTTCGGGCAGCCACAACAGCGCCCAGTCCACCGCTTCCTTATTACCGGCCAGACTGCCGCAGAACGGCTCGTCGGGCAGGCGTTCGAAACCGCTGACCGCGTCCACCAGGTAAGAGCGAAGACCATCTTCGTAATGCCATTCGACTTTCTCGCCGGTGGCCTTGTCCTCGAAACTGACCAGCAGCCCCGGGCACAACACGGCCTTGGCCTTGAGCACGTGCTTGAGGCGGCTGACGGAAAACTTCGGTGAATCGAAATATTTCGGGTCCGGGGCGAAATACACGCTGGTCCCGGTGTTGCGCTTGCCGACGGTGCCGACCACTTCCAGCTCGGTGGCCTTGTAGCCGTCGGCGAAAGTCATCTGGTATTCATTGCCGTCACGCTTGACCCGCACCCGCACCTGGGTCGACAAGGCGTTGACCACGGAAATACCCACCCCGTGCAGACCGCCGGAGAACTGGTAGTTCTTGTTGGAAAACTTGCCGCCGGCGTGGAGCTTGGTGAGGATCAGCTCGACACCCGACACACCCTCTTCAGGGTGTATGTCCACCGGCATGCCGCGGCCGTCATCGCTGACTTCCAGCGAGTGATCGGCGTGCAGGATGACCTGCACCGACTTCGCATGCCCGGCCAAGGCTTCGTCGACACTGTTGTCGATGACTTCCTGGGCAAGGTGGTTCGGCCGACTGGTGTCGGTGTACATGCCGGGGCGCTTGCGCACCGGGTCGAGGCCCGAGAGGACTTCGATGGCGTCTGCGTTATAAGAGCTAGCGCTGGGAGTGGCCATGGGGTCTCGTCGTCAGTGTTCAATGAAAAAGGGGCGAAGGCTCACAACGAGGTGAAGTCGATCGCCTGGTACAAATCGGCGCCAATGCCGGCAAAACTCAACAGCGCCGGCAACTGCTGGGCAAACCCTTGGAAACTGTGGTCGCCGCCGGCCTGGATGCGCAAGGCACAGGCACGGTAATACTGCTGGGCGTGGCGATAATCCAGCGTTTCGTCACCGGTTTGCAACCATACCTGATACCGCTGCGGATCCTGGGGCGCCGGCACTTCCAGCTCGGCCAGGGCCGTCACGTGGTCGTGGGTCAATTCCCAGGTTTCGTCGGTGTACAAATTCTTCTGCGTGCCCAGGTAACCGTCGAACATCCGATGCGGGCTGACGGCCGGGTTGACCAACAGGGCCTTGAGGCCGTGGCGCTCGGCCAAGTGAGTCGCATAGTAGCCGCCGAGCGAGCTGCCGACTAGCAGCGGTCGGCCCAGTTGTGCAATCGCCTGTTCCAGCTGACCGATGGCTTGGCGGGGGTGGTGGTGCAGGGCTGGGACTTGTAGGTGGTCGCTCAGACCCAACTGCGCCATTACTTTGATCAGCTGACTGGCCTTGGTCGACGCTGGGGCGCTGTTGAAGCCGTGGATATAAAGGATAGAACCCGACATTGCCGACTCCCTGGGTGTTGGGCAAAGGCCGGAGTTTACAGGGAGTTTGTGGGGATTTGGGGGTGATCTGTTCATACAAGACAACACAAAATCCTGTGGCGAGGGGATTTATCCCCGCTGGGGTGCGAAGCGCCCCCCCCTACAGCCGGCCTTTATCTATTGACCGGGTACATATCCATTGCTGCGGTAACGGCTGCTGACGGTTCCGCTCTTACAGCGGCTCACTTTTGAAAAGCGCAAAAGTAAGCAAAACGCTTTATGCCCCACCACTCGGCACCTCGCCTAGGCTCGGTGTGCCCTCACTCCGGCATTGCTCCGTGGGCCCGCTGCGAAGGGCCATCCATGGCCCAGCGCAGCTATCCCGGCATCCATGCCGGGATGCCCACTCCACAATGCCTGCGTTCGGCCAGCGTGGTTAATGGGGCGCCGAGATCAACGTCCGACGCGAGGCGGCCTAACAGCCGACCTGGTTCTTGATGGGACCGCGTTTCCCCTATGGGAGCGAGCTTGCTCGCGATGGCGGTGGACCAGCTTGCATCAGCGTGGGATGTGCCGCCGCCTTCGCGAGCAAGCTCGCTCCCACAGTTGGATTGAAGTACAGCCGCCAGAGACAGGTCGGCTATAAGCTTGCCTTTTCGTTCCAACATTGGGTTTGTGGCAGCCGGCAGTTTTTGGGGGTGCTTCGCACCCCAACGGGGATAAATCCCCTCGCCACAAGGAGTCCGGCTTTATTTCGGATCAACAACATCAAGTGCCCGATTCGCCAATAACTCACTCAGTTCGATCATCTGTTGGACACCTAAAGCAAAATGCCGGCGCGAGCCTTCCAAGTCAAAGGCCAGGTCGCTGAGCATGACGTTGGCGGAGGCTAAGGTTTCACTGAGGTTGGCAAGAAGGGTTTCGGTATCGAGTTTTTTGTTTACCGTGAACACTTGATGGGAATCCGAACGATTCGGGGTATCCGATTTTGGCTTGAGATAAAAGTCCAAAGCTCGCTTGGCTGCTTCATCAAGTTTTTGGGGGTTCTGGCTGGCTTCGGGAGAAATGGAATCGTTTTTTGTTGACCCAGAATTATCTTCAGACATGTTGGCGCTCCATTAGGATTGAAATAAAGCTCCTTTTTCTTTCAGGTTTCCAGGCCCGGCCGCTGAATTGACAGCGACGGGAAAAGGTTAGCGACAGCCCTTCCCACCCGGCAACCGCCAGAACTCGTCGGAAAAATCTGCTTGAATCAGGAAGTGTGTCCGACCATTCCCACAAACCCTGGTCGGCTCTCAGACCGCCATCGCGAGCAAGCTCGCTCCCACACAGGTTTTTGGTCGTTTATAAGGTCAGTGTCCACCGCCGATCCCGGTGGGAGCCGAGCTTGCTCGCGATGGCGGTGGGTCTGCTTGCATCAATGCTGAATGCACCGCCGACTTCGCGAGCAGGCTCGCTCCCACAATTGGACTGAGTACACCTGCAAGAGCAGGTCGGCTATCAGGCCGCCTCGCGAGCAAGCTTTGCTCCCACAGGTCCAGCTCAAACAAGTCTGATGGGTGTACACCCCCCGCAAGAACCAGGCCGGCTATAAGGCCGCCTCGCCCTGGCTTTTGATCTGGGGGCCCCGTTAACCACGCTGGCCGAACGCAGGCATTGCGCAGTGGGCATCCCGGCATGGATGCCGGGATAGCCGCGCTGGGCCATGGATGGCCCTTCGCGGCGGGCCCACGGAGCAATGCCGGAGTGAGGGCACACCGAGCCTAGGCGAGGTGCCGAGTGGTGGGGCTCAGACCTTTTGGTTACTTTTGGGGCGTTTGCCAAAAGTGACCCGCTGTAAGAGCGGAACCGCCAGTAGCCGTTACCGCAGAAATGGATATGTACTCAATCAGACCGCCATCGCGAGCAAGCTTTGCTCCCACAGGTCCAGCTCAAACAAGTCTGATGGGTGTACACCCCCCGCAAGAACCAGGCCGGCTATAAGGCCGCCTCGCGGTGGACGTTGATTTCGGCGCCCCGTTAACCACGCTGGCCGAACGCAGGTATTGTGGAGTGGGCATCCCGGCATGGATGCCGGGATAGCCGCGCTGGGCCATGGATGGCCCTTCGCGGCGGGCCCACGGAGCAATGCCGGAGTGAGGGCATGCCGAGCCTAAGCGAGGCACCGAGTGGTGGGGCAAAAGCGCTTTTGGTTACTTTTGGCGCTCTTCCAAAAGTGACCCGCTGTAAGAGCGGAACCGCCAGTAGCCGTTACCGCAGAAATGGATATGTACTCAATCAGACCGCCATCGCGAGCAAGCTCGCTCCCACAGTTGGGCCGAACTCAGTACCCGTTGGAGTCATAGTCTGGGGTAAATGCAAACCCAACCACCCGCTCAACCCCCGTCTCCAACCGCCCATCCGGCCAAAGCCGCAACCACCGATACCCCGGCGCCTGCGAGCCCAGCGCAAAATCCTCGCTCCCCGGCTCAAACTGAATACAGGTCGAAGGCGACGCCAACAAACGAACCCCCTCGCGCACCCGATCGACCTCCTGATGCACATGCCCCCAGAGCACCGCCCGCACCTGTGGAAACCGATCCAGCACCGCAAACAACGCCTCCGGATTACGCAACCCAATCGGCTCCATCCACACACACCCAATCGAAACAGGATGATGGTGCAGACACACCAGATGATGCCGCTCCGGCGCCTCGCTCAACGCATTGGCCAACAGAATCAACTGCTCCTCGGCCAAAAAGCCCGGCACCGAACCCGGCACGGCCGAGTCCAGCATCGTCACCCGCCAATTGCCGATGTCCACCACCGGATCGAGCAACGTGCTCTTGACCGCCGCCTCGAGCATCACCTGCGGCTCATCATGGTTACCGGGAATCCACCGCGCCGGCGCATCGATTCGGGCAGTCAACTGCCGAAACGCCGCGTAGGACTCCAGCGTGCCGTCCTGGGACAGATCCCCCGTGGCGAGCATCAGGTCAATGTCCGGCTGCTGCTTGAGCACCAGATCGATGACCGCCCGCAAACTGTCACGGGTATTCATGCCCAGCAACGAGGCATCGGCCTCGGCGAACAAATGGCTATCGGACAGTTGGACCAACAACGCCGCATCGGCAGTGGTCAAGCTGGATACGCTCGGCAAATCGCTCTCTCCCAGGCGCAATCACGCCGTTGCATGAAGCCGCAATTATGCTGGGGGACGATCGAAAGGGGAAACCCGCGAACCGGAACCGGTTCACAACTACCGAACGACTTCGAACTCGTGGCCCAGCGCCAGGCAATGACTCAGCCACTCGCCCAGAAACAGGTTCAACTGGGCCTTTTCATCCGGCTGGTGCATCGAGGCATTGGGATAAGGATAGATGCCACGAAAGCGTCGTGCATGTTCGGCGCTGACGACTTCGGCCATGCGCGCATCGTGATAGACCTGAACCTCCAGCTGCGGCACCGGCAACCAGGGAAGGCTGTGTTCCTGGCGCACCTGCAAGGTGGTGGTGTAGGGACAGGTCTGCAGCACTTCCAGGGCCAGTACGCCGAGCATCTGGTCGCCGTGGGTCACGGCGATGCGGCGCGGCAACGGGTCGTTGCGCATGTCCGGCAACAAGCGCATCAGGCGGGCGTAATTGGCCTCGCAGGCGGCCTGCAACCCCACCAGATCGACGCGATAGCGGTCGCGCAGCTTGTTCAGGACCATAGCCCCCTCACTTCATCGCGATTCAAGGCCAGCCATTGCAAGGCAATGATGCTGGCCGCGTTGCAGATACGTCCGTCGCGCACGGCTTGCAAGGCATCTTCGTAGGCCCAGACCTTCACCCGAATGTCCTCGGCCTCTTCCAGAAGGCCATGCAGGCCGCCTGCCCCCGTGCTGTCGCAACGCCCCAAGAACAAATGTACGAATTCATTGCTGCCGCCCGGCGATGGAAAATACTGAGTCATCGGCCAAAGCGCAGCGAAGACAAGCCCAGCTTCCTCCTGCGCTTCGCGATGAGCAACTTCTTCCGGTTGCTCATCCTTGTCGATCAGGCCGGCCACCAGTTCCACCAGCCAGGGGTTGGTGGTCTTGCCAATGGCTCCCACGCGAAACTGCTCGATCAACACCACTTCATCGCGCTGCGGGTCGTAGGGCAGCACGCACACCGCGTCATGGCGCACGAACAATTCACGGCTGATCTCACGGCTCATGCCACCGGCAAACAACTCGTGGCGCAAGACGAGCCGGTCAAGCTTATAGAAACCCTTGAAGCAGGTTTCACGCTTGACGATGTCCACGGTGTTCGGTGTGGCGTTGGCGAAGTCGGTCATGACAATCCTCGTGTGCAATGGATCAATACGAGGTTCCAACCTCGGCTTCGCGCCATCCTAACGCGCCCGTACCCTTTGATGCAGCCCCTTTCCGGTGATCGGGATGGACGGCTGCGCTGAAAATCACTCTAATGAGCTTAGTGGCGAACTGATTGCCTTGCCGACAGTCGAAGCGGGTAACTTTTTGCCTTTCCGTGTTTCATGAAGGACGCCCATGTCGCTTTTCAAAACCGCCTCCGTGGCTGCCATTGCCCTGACCCTGGGCGCTTGCCAAAGCCTGTTCCAACCCAACTATCGCGCACCGCTGGAGACCACCCGCGACGCTTCGGAACAACTGCAACCCGGCTGCGCCAGCGCCGACTGCCCATTGGTGAACATCGATACCCTGCACTTTCCCACCGAGCCAGCCTTGGACGGCATCGTCGAAAAACGCCTGCTGCAAATGACCCGCACCCCGGACGCCCCGGTGGCACCGACGCTGGCGGCCTATCGCGAACAGTTTTTGCGCAACGCCGCGCCGCGCAACAGCAGCTATTTGCAGGCCAAGGTACGCGAGCAACATGACGGCCTGGTGATCATCGAATTGTCCAGCTACCTGGACACCGGCGGTGCCCACGGCACGCCAGGGCGCGGCTTCATCAACTATTCGCGCCAGCAGCACAAGGTACTGACCCTGTCGGACATGCTGCTGCCAGGCCAGGAAGAAGCCTTCTGGAAAGCCGCGCAAGTCGCCCACAACAGCTGGCTGATCAGCACCAAGCTGGATCAGGAGCCCGAGTTCCTGAAACAGTGGTCCTTCCAGAAAACCCCGCACGTGGCGCTGACCTACGGCGGGGTGATCCTCAAGTACGAAGTGAGCACCATCGCGCCGTACGCCCTGGGTCACATCGAACTGAAGATCGCCTATCCTCGCCTCAATGGCATCCTCAAGCCCGAGCTGTTCCCCGGCCGTAGCTGAAAGCCCGACCCAACAGCAGTTGCAGCAACCCTGCCAGAATCAGCGACGGCAGGGTTGCACCGACATCCGGATAGAGGTTGGCCAGCAAATGATAAGTGCTCACCCCACCCAGCCACGCCAACAGGGCCGGCCAGCGCAACGCGGCTGACACCACTTGGCTGCTGCGTTTGCGCAGGATGAAGTGGTCCACCAGCACCACGCCGAACAGCGGCGCGAATACCGAGCCGATCAGCAACAGGAAGTTCTGATATTGCGCCAACGGTGCGAAGCAGGCGATCAAGGTGCAGATGACGCCTATCGCCAAGGCCAGGTGCTCGACCTTCAACCCCGACAGCATGCCGCTGGACACTGCCGCCGAGTGGATGTCGGCGAAGGCGTTTTCCGACTCATCCAGCAGAATCAGCAGTAACGGAATGCCCAGGCCGGCACCGGCCAGGGCCAGCAGCAACGCGTTGACTTCACCGCTCGGCGCGAACGCCAGCGTGTAGGCCACGCCCAGGCTCATCAGCCAGAAATTACCGATGAAGAAACCCACGGCCGTGCCGCCGAAGACGTTTTTGGCGCGCTGGCCGAAACGTGAGTAGTCGGCGATCAGCGGCAGCCAGGACAACGGCATGGCAATCGCGATATCGAATCCCACCGCCAGCGGCATCGAACCGTCGCCTGCCTGGGCCCACAACGCCGCCAGGTCGGCCTTGGCGAACAGGTTCCAGGTCAGCCAGATGCAGGCCGCCAGCAGCAACCAGATACCCCACTTGCGCAAGACCTTGCGCACGAAGGTCAACGGCCCACTCACGGCGAGCAGGGTCGCCAGGGCGCCGAAGAACAGCGTCCACAGCAACGGGTTCGACCCCAGACTGCCTTCACTGAAAGCCCTCGCGCCGAGCAGGCTGGCGGCATCGCGCATGACGATGATTTCGAACGAGCCCCAGCCGATCAATTGCAGCAAGTTCAACACCGCCGGCACGCTCGCGCCCTGGCTGCCGAGGCTGAGCTTGAGGGCGGCCATGGCCGACAGGCCAGTGTCACTGCCGATCACCCCGACCGCCGCCAGCAGCAGGACGCCCACCAGCGTGCCGAGGAAAATCGCCAGCAACGAACCACTCAGGCCCAGGCCCGGCGCCAGCAAGGCACCGACCTGCAAGACCATCAGGCCGATGCCGAGGGAGAACCACAGGGAAAACAGATCACGGGCGCCGAAGACGCGCTTGTCCAGGGGGACGGCGGTGTCTGGGGAGTAGGTGCTGGGTTGGATGTTCAAGAGTGTTATCTCAGAGGAATATTTGTTGTTCTGATGATCGCCTTCGCGAGCAAGCTCGCTCCCACAAGGGATCGCAGGTGCACACGGATTTTGTGTCCACAATAGATCCCCTGTGGGAGCGAGCTTGCTCGCGATGAGGGCAGTGAAAACACCGCCCCCTCAGCTCACATCACACTTTCTTGTAAAGCTGACTACCTTCCTTCTTGAACCGCTCAGCCTGCTCCGCCAAGCCCTGGGCGACATCGACATCCACCGCTTCAATGCGCTGGTTGGCGGCGTACTCGCGCACTTCCTGGGTGATTTTCATCGAGCAGAATTTCGGCCCGCACATCGAGCAGAAATGCGCCACCTTGGCCGAGTCCTTCGGCAGGGTTTCGTCGTGGTACGAGCGGGCGGTGTCCGGGTCCAGGCCGAGGTTGAACTGGTCTTCCCAACGGAACTCGAAACGCGCTTTGCTCAAGGCGTTGTCGCGGATCTGCGCGCCCGGGTGGCCCTTGGCAAGGTCGGCCGCGTGGGCGGCGATCTTGTAGGTAATGATCCCGGTCTTCACGTCATCCTTGTTCGGCAGCCCCAAGTGTTCTTTCGGGGTCACGTAGCAGAGCATGGCGCAACCGAACCAGCCGATCATCGCCGCACCGATACCGGAGGTGATGTGGTCGTAACCCGGCGCGATGTCGGTGGTCAGTGGGCCGAGGGTGTAGAACGGCGCCTCGTCGCAGCACTCGAGCTGCTTGTCCATGTTCTCCTTGATCAACTGCATCGGCACGTGGCCGGGACCTTCGATCATGCATTGCACATCGTGCTTCCAGGCGATCTTGGTCAGCTCGCCCAGGGTTTCCAGCTCGCCGAACTGCGCTTCGTCGTTGGCGTCGGCAATCGAGCCCGGACGCAGGCCATCGCCCAGCGAGAAGCTGACGTCGTAGGCCTTCATGATTTCGCAGATGTCTTCGAAGTGGGTGTAGAGGAAGTTTTCTTTATGGTGCGCCAGGCACCACTTGGCCATGATCGAACCGCCACGGCTGACGATCCCGGTGACGCGCTTGGCGGTCATCGGCACATAGCGCAGCAACACGCCGGCGTGGATGGTGAAGTAGTCGACGCCCTGCTCGGCCTGCTCGATCAGTGTGTCGCGGAACAGCTCCCAGGTCAGGTCTTCGGCCACGCCGCCGACTTTTTCCAGGGCCTGGTAGATCGGCACGGTGCCGATCGGGACCGGCGAGTTGCGGATGATCCACTCGCGGGTTTCATGGATGTGCTTGCCGGTGGACAGGTCCATGACCGTGTCCGAACCCCAGCGGATGCCCCAGGTCAGTTTCGCCACTTCTTCTTCGATGGACGAACCCAGCGCGCTGTTGCCGATGTTGCCGTTGATCTTCACCAGGAAGTTACGGCCGATGATCATCGGTTCCAGTTCGGTGTGGTTGATGTTGGCCGGGATGATCGCGCGGCCACGGGCGATTTCATCGCGGACGAATTCCGGGGTGATGACTTTCGGCACGCTGGCGCCGAAGCTGTGGCCGGCGTGTTGCTGGTCCAGCAGACCGGCGGCGCGGGCCACTTCCAGCTTCATGTTTTCGCGGATGGCGACGTATTCCATCTCGGCGGTGATGATGCCTTTGCGCGCGTAGTGCATCTGGCTGACGTTGGCACCCGGCTTGGCGCGACGCGGGTTGTTCACGTGGGCAAAGCGCAGCTTGGTGAGCTCGGGGTCGGCCAGGCGTTCCTGGCCGAAGTTGGAACTCAGGCCCGCCAGGCGCTCAGTGTCGCCACGGTCTTCGATCCACGAAGAGCGCACGTCGGCCAGGCCTTTGCGCACGTCGATGGTCACGTTCGGGTCGGTGTACGGGCCCGAAGTGTCGTACACCACAACCGGCGCGTTGATTTCGCCGCCGAAGTCGGTGGGGGTCACGTCGAGGCTGATTTCGCGCATGGGCACGCGGATATCCGGGCGGCTGCCCTGGACATAGATTTTTTGCGAGCGGGTAAAGGGCTGGACCGATTGCTCATCGACCTTGGCCGAATCACTGAGGTTGGTCGCGTTTTTTGCTTTTGTCGTCATCACGGGCTCTCCAGACACACATCCAGGCAGTGGATTTTTGTCGGAGCGAACCTGTAGCGAATGGACGCATCCCTGCACGAAAGTGCGGATGCTGTGCTTGCTGCTCGAGTGCGTTCAATGGTCGAACGACATCCCGGACGAAGCACAAGAGGACTCGCCGGGTGACGAGAAATCTTGTTCCCTACGCAGGCGTTAACCTGATCAGGTTCAACGGGATCCGAAATTATTCGATCTCAGCCTCATAGCAAGGCACCCCGACAAGAACCCGGCCAGTCTAGACACAACCACCACAGAACGCCATCACCCGGGTAAAAGGCGTGATGAATGGCGTATATACAGGATTGTTGCCGTGCGCGGGCGCAACTACACTCGCTACGCCGCGCCTCTTGTGCGCAAACATTCGAGAAGTAGGGATCGCCTCATGCTGCGCAAACTTTCACTGGCCCTCGCCGTGTCTTGTGCGTCCAACGGAATGGCCTGGGCTGCCGAAGCGCCCCTGACCACCAAAACCGATCTGGTGAGCGTCTATCAGGAAGCGGTGGACAACAACGCCGACCTGGCCGCTGCCCGCGCCCAGTATGGTGCCCAGAAGGAAGTGGTGCCCCAGGCCCGTGCCGGGTTGTTGCCGAACCTGTCCGGCGGTGCGGAAGTCGCCAATGTGCGCACCGATATCGACCAGCCTGCCGCAGTCGCCAGCCGTAGTGCCCGCTCCTACCAGGCCACGCTGTCCCAACCCTTGTTCCGTGCCGATCGCTGGTTCCAGTTCCAGGCCGCCAAGTCGGTGAATGAACAGGCCGCACTGCAACTGTCGGCCACCGAGCAGAACATGATCCTGCAAAGCGCCGAGAGCTACTTCAACGTGCTGCGCAGCCAGGACAACCTGGCTTCGACCAAGGCCGAGGAAGCCGCCTTCAAGCGCCAGCTCGACCAGTCCAACGAACGCTTCGACGTCGGCCTGTCGGACAAGACCGACGTGCTGCAATCACAGGCCAGCTACGACACCGCACGCGCCAACCGAATCCTCGCCCAGCGCCAGGTCGAGGACGCGTTCGAAGCGCTGATCACCCTGACCAACCGTCAGTACAACTCGCTCCAGGGCATCGTCCACACCCTGCCGATCCTGCCGCCGACGCCGAACGATGCCAAGGCCTGGGTCGACACTGCGGCCAAGCAGAACCTCAACCTGCTGGCCAGCAACTACGCGGTCGATGCCGCCGAAGACACTTTGCGCCAGCGCAAGGCCGGGCACGCGCCGACCCTGGATGCCGTGGCGAAATACGAAAAAGGTGACAACGACGCCCTGGGCTTCAGCAACCCGAACGCATTCGGTCGCTCGTACAGCGGCGACGTAGAGCAACGCACGCTGGCCCTGCAATTGAACATACCGATTTTCAGCGGCGGGCTGACCAGCTCCCAGGTGCGCGAGTCCTACTCGCAGCTCACCCAGACCGAACAGCAACGCGAAGGCCTGCGCCGCCAGGTGGTGGAGAACACTCGTAACCTGCACCGCGCCGTGAACACGGATGTGGAGCAGGTCCAGGCCCGGCGCCAGTCGATCATCTCCAACCAGAGCGCGGTGGAAGCCACGGAAATCGGCTACCAGGTGGGCACCCGCAACATCGTCGATGTGCTCGATGCCCAGCGTCAGCTGTACACCTCGGTGCGCAACTACAACAACGCACGCTACGACTACATCCTCGACAACCTGCGTCTGAAGCAAGCGGCCGGGACGTTGAGCCCGGCGGACCTGCAGGACCTGTCGCGCTACCTCAAGCCCGACTACAACCCCGACCGCGACTTCCTGCCGCCGGACCTGGCCCAGGCAGCCTCGCAGCAGTTGCGCTCGCGGCCGGCGCAATAACGACGATACCTTTGTGGCGAGGGAGCTTGCTCCCGCTGGATCGCGAAGCGGTCCCATTTCTAGTGGGCGCTTCGCACCCAAGCGGGAGCAAGCTCCCTCGCCACAACAGCGGTTCCCACTAGGGCAAAGATCACCGACTGGCGAGCAACCGCCCCAACCCCTCCAGCAACCGCTGCAACGCGCCCTGGTTGGTGCGCATCACCTTCAGCCCTGCCTCGGCCATGCGCTGGGCGTCGCGGGGCAGTTCGAACAGACGCTGCACCGCCAGGGCCAGGCTTTCGGCATCTTCCACTTCCGCCAGCGCTCCGGCAGCACGCAATTGCGCGGCGATTTCGAGAAAGTTGAACAGGTGCGGCCCACTGAGCACCGGTTTCGCCAGGGCCGCCGGTTCGAGCAGGTTGTGCCCACCGTTGGGCACGAGGCTGCCACCGACAAACGCGCTGTCGGCCAACGCGTAGAGAAACAGCAGCTCGCCCATAGTGTCGCCGAGCAACACCGAAGCCTGGGCGGTAACCGGCTGACCGCTGGAGCGCCGCACCGTGACCAGACCTTCGTTTTCACACAACTGGTGCACCGAGTCAAAGCGCTCGGGATGACGCGGCACCAGGATCAGCAACGCATCGGGATAACTGTCGAGCAACCGACGGTGAGCCGCCAGTACCACTTCGTCTTCACCTTCATGGGTGCTGGCGGCGATCCACACCGGGCGCTCGGTTGCCTGCCACTGGCGACGCAAGGCGCTGGCGTCTTCGAGCAGTTGCGGGTCGATGGTCAGGTCGAACTTGATGGAGCCGGTGACCTCGACGGTTGCCGCCCGGGCGCCCAATTGACGAAAACGCTCGGCTTCGACTTCTGTCTGCACGGCGAACAAGCTCATCTCGGCGAGCATGGGCCGGGTGAGCTTGGGAAAGCGTGCATAACCCCGCGCCGAACGCTCCGACAACCGCGCATTGGCCAGGGCCACGGGTATGCCACGCCTGGCGCATTGATGAATATGATTGGGCCACAGCTCGGTTTCCATGATCACCGCCAGGGACGGGCGAACCCGGTCGAGAAACCGCTTGGCGGCGCAGGGCAAGTCGTAAGGCAGATAACAATGCTGGATGCGTGGCTCGCTGGCGAACATCGCCCGGATCCGCTCCGACCCGGTGGGCGTCATGCAGGTGACGGTGATCGGCAGCTGTGGATAACGTTGCAGCAAGGCGCGGATCATCGGCGCGGCGGCAATGCTCTCGCCCACCGACACCGCGTGCACCCAGATCCCCCCCGGCACCATGACCGGCAGTCCCCAGGAGAATCGCTCGCCGATGCGCCGGGCATACGCTGGCGCCTTGCGGGCCCGCAACCACAGCCGAATCGCTACCAGTGGCAGCCCCAGATAAAACAACGCGCTATAGAGAGTTCTGTTCATGGCGGCGGAGTTTATCGGTTTTTCAGCCGATCGCCTGCAACTGCACGGCAAAACGTTCCGCCAGCCAACGGGCCGCCGGCCCCAGGGGTTCGTCGCGGCGCCAGACCAGTTCCACCACCAGGGCCGGCGGGGTCCATTCGCTGCTGAGTTCGACCATGTCCCCCAGGTACGCCGGGTACTGCACCACATGTCGTGGCAACCAGGCCCAGCCCAGGCCACTCCTCAGCCATTCGGCCAACACATAGAAACTGTCGGCTCGCCAGACCTGCGGGCTGGCCTGCTCACTGCCGGGGTAAACACTGGACTGGGTCGCCATCAACAGCTGGCGGTGCCGGGCCATTTCCCGGCAGGTCACATAAGCATGGTTCGCCAGGGGATGATCCCGGCCGCACACCGTGACCATTTCGACGCTGCCCAGTACCCGGCGCTCCAGCGCTTCGGGAATCTGGTCGTGGTAGAACAGCAAGCCGAGGTCGGCACGCCGCTCCACCAGTTTGCGCGCCACGTCGCCCTGGGCGGCGCTGGCCAGTTGCACTTCGAGGGTAGGAAATTGCTCGGCCAGGGCCGCCAGGCTGTCGATGACCGGTTGATAAGGCATGGCTTCATCCTGGGCCAGGCGCAACGACGCTTCCTGCCCACGCATCAAGGCCAGGGCCCGACCGTTGAGGCGCTCGCACTGGCGCAGCACTTCCCTGGCTTCTTCGAGCAGGGCTTCACCCGCGTCGGTGAGCCTGGGCTGACGGCCGCTGCTGCGCTCGAACAGGCTCACCCCCAAGTCGTCTTCCAGCAAGGCAATCGCACTGCTGATGGCCGATTGCGCCTTGCGCTGGTCCCGGGCTACGGCGGAAAACGAACGTTTCTCGGCGACCCCGACAAACAGCCGCAGTTGCTCCAGATTCCACTGTATGTTCATGGCTCAACCTATCTCCATTACAGATAGGTAATGACTTTACCGCATCTGGGCGATCTCTAGAATGACCCCATCGAAAGACGCAACCGTCAAAGAGGAACCGCCCATGAACGCCTACTACTACCTGGCCATCGCCATCTGCGCCGAAGTGATCGCCACTGTTTCGATGAAAGCGATCAAGGGCCTGAGCACACCCCTGCCCCTGCTGCTGGTCATTGTCGGCTATGGCACCGCGTTCTGGATGCTGACGCTGGTGGTGCGCACCGTACCGGTGGGCGTGGCCTATGCGGTCTGGGCCGGGCTGGGGATCGTCATGGTCAGCGTGGCGGCGCTGTTCATCTATGGGCAGAAACTGGACGTGCCAGCGATGCTGGGGATGGCGCTGATTGTGTTGGGGGTGGTGGTGATCCAGCTATTCTCCAAGACCGCCGGGCACTGAAAACACACTGATCATTAATTGGAATACCTTGTGGCGAGGGGATTTATCCCCGCTGGGGTGCGAAGCGCCCCCTTTTTCAAGACAACTGGCATACCGTGCTGTCAGGTTCTGGGGCTGCTGCGCAGCCCAGCGGGGATAAATCCCCTCGCCACAGTTGGACTACAGGGGGATCAGACGCATCTCATCGAGTCTGTATACTGCGCCCTCGTCTTGAACACTGAGGTCGCTGCATGCCATCCGTTATTTCCACCGACATCCTGATTGTCGGCGCCGGAGTCGCCGGCCTCTGGCTGAACGCGCGCTTGCGCCGCCTGGGGTTTTCAACCGTGCTGGTGGAAAGTGCCAGCCTCGGTGGCGGGCAGAGTGTCAAATCCCAGGGCATCATCCATGGCGGCGCCAAATATGCCTTGCATGGCGCCCTGACCGGGGCCTCGGAAGCCATCGCCGACATGCCGCGCCGCTGGCGCGAAGCCCTCAAGGGTGACGGCGAGCTGGACCTGTCCGGCGTGCGCATGCTGTCCGATGCCCATTACCTCTGGTCCCCCGGCACCCTGGCCGGCAACCTCACCAGTTTCTTCGCCAGCAAGGCCGTGCGCGGACGGGTCGACCAGGTCAAGGGCGACCAATTGCCGCCGGCCCTGCAAGACAAGCGCTTCAAGGGCAAGGTCTACCGCCTGGCCGAGTTGGTGGTGGATGTTCCCAGCCTGATCGAGCGCCTGGCGGAACTGGCCGGCGACAGCCTGCTGGCCGGGCAGCGCATCGAGCCACTGCGCGAAGCAGGTGAATGGATCGGGCTGAAGGTCGACGGCCGTGAGATTCGGGCCCAGCGCATTATCCTCAGCGCGGGTGCGGGCACCGCTGACCTGCTCAAAGCCCTGGGCCTGGACAAACCGGCCATGCAGACCCGGCCGTTGCACATGGTCCTGGCCAAGGGGCCGAGCCTCAAGCCGCTTTACGCCCATTGCCTGGGCGGCGGACCGAAGCCACGCGTCACCGTGACCACCCACCCGGCCGCCAATGGCCAATGGGTCTGGTACCTGGGGGGCGACCTCGCCGAAGGCGATGCCATCGCCCGCGAGCCCGCCGAGCAGATCGCCGTCGCGCAAAAAGAACTTGGCCAATTGCTGCCGTGGATCGACCTCAGCACCGCGCAATGGGCCACGTTGCGGGTTGACCGCGCCGAACCGTTGCAGTCGGGCCTGACCCGCCCGGATAACGCCTTCCTCGCCGAGCAGGATCGCCTGCTGGTGGGCTGGCCGACCAAACTGGCCCTGGCCCCGGACTTCGCCGATCGGGTGGTCAACGCGCTGCAGCGCGATGGCATCCAGCCCAGTCACCCGGCGCCGCTGCCGGACCTGCCGAAGCCGCCCATGGGCGTACCTGCCTGGGAGCAACTGCTGCCATGAGCCAAGCGACCCTGCATGACCTCTTTCGCCCTCTGGGCCATGACGGCCCGCGGGTTTCCCCCCTGGGCCTGGGCACCGTCAAGCTGGGCCGCGACCAGGGCGTCAAATACCCCAACGGCTTTCAGATTCCCGATGACGACGAAGCGCGCATGTTGCTCAAACTCGCGCGCGACCTGGGGATAAACCTGATCGACACTGCACCGGCCTATGGCCGCAGCGAAGAACGCCTCGGCCCGCTGCTGCGCGGCCAACGTCACGACTGGGTGATTGTCAGCAAGGTCGGCGAAGAATTCAGTGACGGCCAGTCGCGCCACGACTTCAGTGCCGCCCATACCCGATTCTCGGTGGAACGCAGCCTCAAGCGCCTGGAAACCGACTATATCGACCTGGTCCTGGTGCATTCCGACGGCAATGACCTGGCGATCCTCAACGACAGCGAGGTCTACCCGACCCTGGCGGCGCTCAAGCGCGAAGGCAAGATCGGCGGCTTCGGCTTTTCCGGCAAGACCGTCGACGGCGGCTTGAAGGCCTTGGAGCAAGGCGATTGCGCGATGGTCACCTACAATCTGAACGAACGAAACGAAAAGACGGTCATTGACTACGCCAACGAGCACGGCAAAGCGATCCTGGTGAAAAAGGCCCTGGCCAGCGGCCACGCCTGCCTGAGCCCCGGGATAGACCCGGTTCGTGCCAGTTTCGAACTGTTGTTTGAGCATCCTGGGGTCGCCAGTGCTATTGTCGGCACCATCAATCCGCTGCACCTCGCCCATAACGTCGCGACCGTAGCCACGGTCCTGCGTAAACACTGACGCCGCCCTACGCGGCCTTAAGGAAGGAGCCGACATGCCGCGTACGCTCATCAGAAAGAATCCGAGTAACTTCAAGACCCTGCCCCTCTTCGTCGAAGCGACCCCCGAAGGCCTGACTTACCAGAGTGTCGGGATGCCGCTGAATTTCGCCCAGACCTTGCAGCGCCGACGCCCTGTCGCGGTGGCCGATCCCGAGCGTTTTTCCTTGGAACTGGCCAACCTGGGCGTTTCTGTGCGCCTGACCCTGCATTGGCAGAACCGCGACTATTGGGTGCTGGTGCGCCAGCGTCGGCAAGATCGCGGCGATGTGGTGCTCAAGCTGATTTCCGGCTACGTCCCGGCCCACGAACTGAACCTGCCGCTGCTCACCGCCATCAGCGAGATCGCCGAAGAATGCCTGTTGGAAACCCCTGAAGGCTGGCTGGGCGGGCGCTTCAACGACACCTGGCTGCCAGCCCCCTACGCCACGGCCTTGCACTACCGCGAGGCCTTGCCGTTTCGCCTGACGCCCCTGTCGGGCTCGGCCCGCCCGGTGCGTAGCGCCAACCTGCAACTGATCGAACGGCCACGGGCCTACGTGCACCTGCCGACGGCATCCCTGCAATTGATCTATGACTTGCGCCTGGACGTGCCCAAGGAAGCCAAGTCCCTGAGCCTGTTTCACGTCGATGAGCGCCTGGAGGGCGACCAGTTGGTGGCACGGCTGGACCGCAAGCGACCGGACCTGTACCTGATGCCGCTGCAGGATGGGCAGCCCTTGCCCGAGCTGTATACCTTGAAAAAGGATCAGTTGTACCCGGCTAGCACCCGGGGGCTGTACCTGGCGGAAAGTTTCGCCCGGCAGGACGGCTGGCTGGTGCGTGACGAGCGGATTCGCTGGAAGGACTGGCTGCGCCAGCAAGGGCTGACACCACCGGGCAAGGAATCGGGCCTGACCCGACTCAAGGGCAAGGCCCGGCAGTTGCTCAAGAAGATTGTGCCGCGCAAGGTGGCTCGTTAGGCCTGACGTCCATTTTCTGGCTGGACAATGAGCCCTGTGGGAGCGAGCTTGCTCGCGATGGCGTTGGATCATTCAACCTCGATTAGGCTGATACACCGCTATCGCGAGCACGCTCGCTCCCACAGGTTCTGCGCTTTGCCTGACACATCAGTTGTTGCGGATCTTCTCCACGATCGCCGTCGTCGAGCTGTTTTCCACCAGCCCCAACACCTTCACGGTACCGCCGTAGGCCGCGACAATGTCGGCGCCGACGACTTGGTCGATCCCGTAGTCACCGCCCTTGACCAGCACATCCGGCTTGACCTGGCGCAGCAGGTTTTCCGGCGTGCCCTCGCTGAAGCTGATCACCCAGTCCACCGCGCCCAGGCCGGCCAGGACCGCCATGCGACGGTCGACGCTGTTGATCGGACGGCCCGGCCCTTTGAGACGGCTCACGGAGGCGTCGTCATTGACCGCGACGATCAGGCGATCACCCTGGGCCCTGGCCTGCTCCAGATAGGTCACATGGCCGGCGTGCAGGATGTCGAAGCAACCGTTGGTGAAGACGATGCTTTCGTTGTGGGCACGGGCGTCGTCAACGGCCAGCAGCAGTTGCTCCAGGCCCAGCACGCCCCGCTCGGAGCCTTCCTCGCGCTGGATGGCGCGGCGCAACTCGGGGGCGCTGATGGCTGCCGTGCCGAGCTTGCCGACGACAATGCCCGCCGCCAGGTTAGCCAGGGCGACCGCATGGGGCAGCTCCTCGCCGGCAGCGATCGCCGCGGCCAGAGTGGAAATCACGGTGTCGCCGGCCCCCGTCACGTCGAACACTTCACGGGCACGGGCCGGCAGGTGCAACGCAGGGTGACCGGGGCGCAGCAAGGTCATGCCGTGCTCGCCACGGGTCACCAGCAAGGCACCGAGGTCGAGGTCTTGCATCAGCTGCGCGCCTTTGCTCACCAATTCGTGCTCATCGGCGCAACCGCCGACGATGGTTTCGAACTCGCTGAGGTTCGGCGTGATCAGGCTGGCGCCACGGTAGACGGAAAAATCCTTGCCCTTGGGATCGGCCAGGACCGGAATGCCACGGGCACGGGCGGCCTGGATCAGCGCCTGGTGATTCTTCAACGCGCCTTTGCCGTAGTCCGACAACACCAGGACCTTGACGCCTTCGAGCAAGTTGTCGACCTCGGCACCGAGGGCCAGGGGGTCGGTGGCGAAAGGTTCTTCGAAATCGATGCGCAGCAGTTGCTGGTGCCGACTCATGACCCGCAGCTTGACGATGGTCGGCTGGTGCGCAACGCGCTGGAATATCGCACGTACGCCTGCGCCCTTGAGGCTGTTGGTCAGGCTGTCGGCCGCCTCATCGTCGCCGGTCACGCCCACCAGGGAGGCCGGTGCGCCGAGGGCAGCGATGTTCAAGGCAACGTTGGCGGCACCGCCGGGGCGATCCTCGATGTGCTCGACCTTGACCACCGGTACCGGCGCCTCAGGGGAAATCCGTGAGGTACCGCCATGCCAGTAGCGGTCGAGCATGACATCGCCGACCACCAATACAGGGGCTTGATCGAATCGCGGCATGGACAACTTCATGGAGCATCCCACATACAAAATGAACAGGGCCGCGATATTAGCACAGGGTTGGCGAAGGCTTGTCCATGGCTGCAACGCGAAGCCAGGACGTTTGTCCCATCAGATTTGCAGTAGCGCCGATAGCCGCGTACAGGCCTGGGCCAACTCCACCTCGCTGGTATCGATCGCGCAGTCCGGCGCAAGCGGCGCTTCGTAGGGGCTGTCGAGCCCGGTGAAGTTCTTGATCCGCCCGGCACGGGCCTCGCGGTACAACCCCTTGGGATCACGCTGGGCGCAGACGTCAAAGGGTGTACTCACATAAACCTCCACGAAGGTGCCCTCGGGAAACAACTGCCTGGCAGCTTCCCGGTCGGCACGAAACGGGGAGATGGCCGCGACGATGACGATCAGGCCGGCATCGACCATCAGGCGCGCGACCTCGGCAATGCGGCGGATATTTTCCTTGCGGGACTCGGCATCCATGCCCAGGCCCCGGCACAACCCCTGGCGCAGGTTGTCACCATCGAGCAGGGAGGTATGCAAGCCCTGCTGGTTGAGCTGCACTTCCAAGGCATTGGCCAGGGTCGACTTGCCCGCCCCCGACAGTCCTGTCAGCCAGATGCAGCGTGGCCGCTGGGCTTTGATGGCCGCCCGGTCCGCCGGCGTGAGCGCCTGTGCATAAGCACGAATCTGCGCCTGCTGCATCGGTACGTTTGACGTTTCATTCATAACCAAGCATCTCGTAATCACGTTGGTACACCCGCCGCACCAGTCGACGGGTCCGTACTGAGCACATGTCCCTGACCGGCATCGTGGTGCGCTGCCAGCTGTGGTTCACATGGGGCAACCTCGCGACCACCCCCAGGTGTTCGCACACTCGCTGATAGTCCCGGTCCAGGTATTCCTGGTAGCCGATGAAGTCCATCGCCAGGTGGCCGAGGGAATCGATGAGGAAATCCGTCTGGGCAGCGAAATGCAATTGCCGGGTGATGTTCTCCGGGTGCAGCCATCGCGCGACGAAATCATCGAAGTCCCGGTATTGGCCCACCATTTTCTGCGCCGCCTGGTCGCGCGCGCCCAACGTGTTGCCCCGCAGGAAAGCATAGGCTGAATAAGCACGCTCCAGCGGATCGCGAACAAAGGCAAATTTGAAACTGGCGGCGTACTGCTGCGCAAACTGCTCTTCGTACCAATACAGCGGCAAGTGGCCCGGACTATAGCCATCAAAAAGCCCCACGCAAACACTGCTGCCGGCGCATTTGGGCACGTGGATGAACAGGCAGGCGCGCTGGGCAAATGCATCGGGAAAACGGCAATTGGCCGACATCGACTTGTTCACGACCTGTCGGTCGACAACCGACAGGCGTCCCAACAGAAAGGAGCGCTGTGACTTGGGCAGCAGCTTCCAGAGATAGCGTTGCAGCATTCAAACACCCACGCGGAAGGGATGACCCCCTCGATGACTGGAGTGGGTTCAGGAAAGTCCTGTAGCCAGACCTTAGCAGTCACGGGTCGCGGATTTATTGTGGATTGGTCAACGCAGGTAAAGTTTTCGATACAAACTCAGTGGGAGCGAGCTTGCTCGCGATGGTACCGGCACACGTTCAACATCACTGGCCCGGACACACCGCTATCGCGAGCAAGCTCGCTCCCACAGTGGTTCTCAGGTGCATGTAACATGTGTGTCCAACACCGGATGGGAGCGAAGCCGGCCGAGAGAAACAGGCCGGCTCACAGCCTGGGGTCCGAACTCAGGCGATATTCTGGGCGGGAGCGTCCAGCCCCATGGCATGAAGACGTGCGTAGTAGCCGTTCTGCGCCAAGAGCTCGTCATGGGTCCCCCGTTCGACGATCCGGCCCTGGTCCATCACCAGGATCAGGTCGGCCTTTTCGATGGTCGACAACCGGTGAGCGATGACCAGGGTCGTACGGCCTTTCATGACCTGGTCCAGCGCGGCCTGGATATGCCGTTCGGACTCGGTGTCCAGCGCCGAGGTGGCTTCGTCGAGGATCAGCAGCGGTGCGTTCTTCAACAATGCCCTGGCAATGGCCAGGCGCTGGCGTTGGCCGCCGGACAACAGCACGCCGTTTTCGCCCACCTCGGTGTCCAGGCCATTGGGCAACTGCTCGATGAAGTCCATCGCATAGGCATCCCGGGCCGCCTTTTCAATGTCGGCCCGCGGAGCACCGGCCAGATCGCCGTAGGCGATATTGTTGGCCACCGTGTCGTTGAACAGGGTGACATGCTGGGTCACCTGGGCGACATGACGACGCAGGTTACGCAGGCGGTAGTCTTCGATTTCCACGTCATCGAGCAGGATCTGGCCGACCTCATGGTGATAAAAGCGCGGGATAAGGCTCGCCAGGGTCGACTTGCCGCTGCCCGAACGGCCCACCAGCGCAATCATCTGCCCGGGTGCCGCGGTGAAACTGATGTCCTTGAGCACCTCGCGCTCAGCGCCGGGGTAGGTGAAACTCAGGTTGCGCACGTCGAGACGACCGCTGACCCGTTCCTGCTCGACCGTCCCCCCGTCGACCTCCGGTTCTACATCCAGTTGCTCGAAGATACTCTCGGCACCGGCCACGCCTTTCTGGATGGTGGAGCTGACTTCCGAGAGTTGGCGAATCGGCTTGGGCAGCAAGCCAGCAGCCGTGATGTAGGCCACCAGGTCACCGGCCGTCGCGTCACCGCGCAGGAACAGCACCAGGAACATCAGGGCCGCCATGGCGGTGTAGATCACCAGTTGCAGCATCGGCGTATAGACCGCGCCGGTACGCGTCATGCGCAATTGCTTGTCGGTGTTGCCCTGGCTGGCGCTGGTAAAGCGCTGCTCTTCATAGGCCTCGCCGCCGAAGCTGCGCACCACGCGGTAGCCCTGGATGGTCTCGGAGGCAACGTGAGTCACGTCGCCCATGGCCACCTGGATCTTTTTGCTCTGCTTGCGGAATTTCTTGCTGGTACTGCTGACCATGACCGCGATCAGCGGCAGGATCGCCAACATCACCAGGGTCAGCTTCCAGTTCATCCATACCAGGTAGGCGAAGAGGAACACCACGGTGAGACCTTCGCGGATCACCACCTTGATAGCATCGGTGGCCGCCCCGGTGACCATGGTCACGTTGAAGGTGATCCGGGAGATCAGGTGGCCGGAGTTATGGGTGTCGAAGTAGCGATTGGGCAACACCAGCAATTTCTTGAACAGCTCGACCCGCAGGTCATGCACCAGCCCCAGGGAAACCCTGGCCAGGTAATAGTTGCCCAGGAACGACCCCAGGCCCTGCCAGGCAGCGATCAGAATGATCAGCAGCGGCACCGCCATCAGCAGTTTCAAGTCCTTGAGGTACGGCACGTTGGGAAAGAGCACCGCATCGGGGTTGCTCAAGCCGTCGACGAAATATTTGAGAATCCCGGCCAGCATGGGCTGGGTCGAAGCAAATATCACGAAACCCAGGATACTCAGCAGAAAAATGCCCGCGTAGGGTTTGACGTATCCCAGCAACCGAAAATAGATCTTCAGGCTGGAATCCTGTTCCGCTTTGGGCGGTGCGTCACTCATCGTCGGGCTCACTGGTTAGGAAGAACGCGGAATTTTATCACAGCCACCGGCATTGGCCTGCGCCCAGGTCAAAACGCTGGCCAGGCCAATCGGCAGCCAGGTAATGAACCATTCGGCGCGGGGGGTTCCGGTCAGGCTCGCGGCGTCGAACTGCATCGCCAGGAACG
Source organism: Pseudomonas sp. R151218B TE3479 (assembly GCF_053629195.1). Classification (NCBI taxonomy): domain Bacteria; kingdom Pseudomonadati; phylum Pseudomonadota; class Gammaproteobacteria; order Pseudomonadales; family Pseudomonadaceae; genus Pseudomonas; species Pseudomonas sp. R151218B TE3479. The sequence goes on along the minus strand of NZ_JBRJHV010000001.1, from coordinate 1,605,342 downwards.
AAAACACCCACATGCCGAGCACGCCACGGCCCAGCAGGCTTTCCCGGGCGCGCCAGGCTTCGCGCAACACCCCGAACCAGACAATGCACCACAGCAGCAGCCCCGGCAGCCCGAGTTGAATGGCGACATGGCTGAACAGATTGTGGGCGTGATCGAACTTGAGGCCGTGAATGATAACCCGATAGTCGGCCGCCACACCAAGACCACCCCATGGGCGCTCGGCAATCATGTGCAGGCTCGACATGAAAATCTCGGGTCGATAGGAAGCACCGCGCGCCATGACCAACGGCTCGAGCAACCAGAAGGTCAGCATGGCCAGCACCAGGGTCGTGGCGGCGATAATCCGGACCCGCTGGTCCCGGCAATAGATCGGCATGGCCAATACGCTGAGCAGCAAGGCCAGCGCAGCGCCGCGACTCTGGCTCGCCACCACGAAGATCCCCAGCAGCGCCAGGGCCAGCGCCCAAAGCACTTGCAGGCCGCGGTGACGCGGCATCCAATGCAGCATCCAGATCGCCGCCAGGCCGATCACGTAGCCACCGAGGATTGGATGGGACAGCTCCCCCAACCCTTCCAGGCGCACATCCCATGGATTGTTTGCCATACCGTAAAAACGAACGATTGCCATCAGCGCCGTCAGCGCCAGCCCCAGCCCCCCCCATTGCATGATGCGAATCAGCCGTTCGGGCTGGCCGTCGGCGAAAATCGGGAAAAATATGAGGAATACCAGGATATACAGCAGTCGCTTGGCCTCGCGGGCCGGCTCCGCCGCGTCGGCCCAGTACAGCGTGATCAACGCCCAGGCCATCAGCGCCAGCAACGCCACGTAGATCAACCATTGTGCGCGCCACAACTCCAGCAGTCGTTGACGCGCCGGCCAGGCGAAGATGATCGCCGGCAACCAAACAAAGGCAACCAATCCTTGTTGATACACTTTGTTGGTCGGTGCCAGGGCTATCGCCAGCAAGAACCATAACAAGCCAAAGGCCATCCAGCCTTGCGCCCAACGTGTTGCCTGCATCTAACGCTCCTAATCGGTCTACCAGCCAAACCGGCATGGTGAAAACAAAAACTTTTGGGCATCATGGCCCGCCACGGCACCGGTTCTTTCAACAAGGTTTCCCTACGATGCAATCCTCACGGCTTCCCCAAGCCGCTTTGAATCAATTGATTGAAGGCGCCACTATTCTGGAGGCCGACAGCTACGGCCCAAAAGTCTATCTGCTGCAGGATGGGAATATCCTCAAGCTGTTTCGCCGCAAGCGGCTTTTTTCTTCGGCCCTGCTAAGGCCTTATTCAACGCGATTCATCAATAATGCAGCCCGCCTGCAGAAGCTCGGCGTACCGACCCTCGAAGTGCTGGCCCTCTACAAACTGCAAAAACCCGGGATGACCGCCGTACTGTATCGACCGCTTCCCGGTAAAACCCTGCGTCAATTATCGAATCAGGAAAATTTCAGCTGGCAGCATACCCTTCCAGCACTTGTCGAGTTGATCCGCAGCCTGCATGCCAGCGGTATTTATTTTCGCTCGCTGCACCTGGGCAACATCGTAGTCACGCCTGAAAACCAACTGGGGCTGATCGACGTGGCCGACATGCGCTTCCTGCGTTCGCCGCTGCCACGCTACCTGGCACGTCGCAACTTGCAGCATTTCGCTCGTTACATTGCCCGAGAGAACCTGAACGGGAGCTTTCCGATGCAAGCATTGGAGAACGCCCTACTGGCTGCCTGAGATCAACTGCCGCGCGACCTGGCTGAAGCTCGACCAGGCCTCGTCAGGGGCCAGTGCCCGGTACTGGGCCGCCGCGACCGTATCGGCCGAAGCCTGCGCCGCTCGTTCGATCGCCTCGCTCCAACCGCTTTCGTCGTTGGGCATCGCATACCAGCCGGTGTCGCCCAACTGTTCACGAAAGACCGCAAGTTCGCTGGCCAGCACCGGGACACGAGCCAGGACAGCCTCCTGGAGGGTCAGCCCAAGGCCCTCGTCCAGGGACGGGATCAACACCCAGTCAAATGCCCGATAGAGCGTCGCCACATCCTCCAGATGCCCGACCAGCAAGATCTTGCCGACCAGGTCCGGTCTGGCGATCCGCGCTTGCAGCGCTTCGCGCCTCGGCCCCTCGCCGACAATCACCAGGCGCCAATCGGGATGGTGGGTCGCGGCCCGGCCAAAAGCCTCCAGCAGACAGGCGAACCCCTTGCTGTCCACCAACCGTCCCACCGCGCCAAATATGCGCATCTGCGGGCCAGGCAAACCCAGTCGGGCACGTGCCGCTTCGCGAGGCAACAGCGCAGCCTGGAATTGCGCCGGATCGAAGGCGCTACGCAGCGCAGCGACCTGCATGCCCAACTCGTCCTGGAGCGACGTCGCCAGGGTCTGGGAGACCGCTGCCAGGGTCAGGCGGGAGGCGGGAAAGCCGCACAACAGTTCGCGACCCGCAGGATTGAGCCGTGTCGCACCATGGAAAATCACCACCACGCGGATCTGCGGCATAGCCTTGAGGACGGGCAACAAGGTACGGGCCACGCCGATGCCATCGAGCAATACCACACGTGCATCGCTGTCGAGCAACGCCCGACGGAAACGACTGTGCATCAGGGGTTTGAGCAGGCGCCAAACGTGTCGGCCCTTGAGCCGGGCCGATGTCATATTCCACTCGAGCGTCGCCCCGACATCAATCTGACAGGCAGCCGCCGACCCCTGCAAGAGCCATGTCTTGACAGGCATCGCTGGTTCCATCCGCGAGAGAATCTGATTATGGACCTTGTGTACCGAAGCGAACGGTGCACCGCCCGCCCACATGACATTGATAATGCTCATCGAGCAGCAAACCTTTTATCGCGGACCAGGATTCATGCTTCGCGGCATTCAGTAGTTGATAAGCCAACCAATACAGACTCCGAGCAAGAGAACCAAGGACAACTTGATCTGCTCGCGGCGCTTGCGGCGAGCCTTGCGCTGGCGCTCCACGGGCACTTCCACATGGACCCCGAATCCGGTATGCAAAACAGCATCCCCTTCGAGCGTGACTGCCGTCAAGTTCAACTCGGCATAACGAAGAGACAAGGCTTTTTCACCGCCGAAACCGGCGAAAGGGGCACAGAGCCGATACTCCTTCAACCGCCGCAGGCCAGGATTGAGCGAGAAGCTTTGCCATTCGGGCTTGTCTGAAATCAATGGGTAACAGGGCACGCCGCCGATGACTTCACGTTCGCCCAAGCGAATGTAGGGACTGTGTACGCACAAATCGTAGACATAGTTACGCAACCACACCTGAAGAATATCCGGTCGCTGCTCCAGGATCGTACGCGAATCTTCCACGAAGGCCGGGCGATAGAACGCCCAGTCGTCCTCACAATGAAAGATATAAGCCGTCTTGACATGCTCGTAGGCCAAGTCGATCGAAGCCAGTTGCCCCAGCTTCGGTCGATTGACGAAAGCCGTCGTGCGGTCCTTCCAGTGAGCGGGAATGACGGCATGCACGCCTTCGTCGCCGGCATCTTCGGTAATGAAGACCTCACGGATCGGCGCGGTGTTGAAACGGTCGAAGCTCTCCAGGGTCTGCTTGAGCAGATCGAGCCGGCCGCAACTGGTTACCACCAGGGTAATGTCACTATCGTCGGAAAACTGCACTGAAATACCATTTAGTCAAACGCCATCTGAACACCGGATGGCTCAACGGTTCGTATCAAACGCCCAGCTTCAGGCGCAATGTCTCCAGCAGACTCAACGGGGCACGAGGCCGCAGCGGCGGCTCCAATGCTTCAACGATTTTCTGCCCGATGCGCGCGAAACTGAACTGTTCCAGCGCCAGCTTCTGACCGTTGTGCGCCACATTGCGCGCCAGCTCGGGGTCGGCGCGCAGCCGGGAAAGCTTTTCCTGAAGTTGCGGGATGTCACGGTACAACACCACGTTATGCATGTCCTGCAACCCCAGCGCCCGCGCCTCGTCGATACCCTGATCGAACGCCAGCAGCACACAGCCGCAAGCCATGGCTTCGAAATTCTTGATCATGAATTCGCCCATGCCCACGTCGGCACTGACGAAAAAGCGGATACGGTTGAGGGTCTCGCAATACTCTTCGCCGGACTTGGTCCGGGTCACGACCAGTGGCTCAACCCGGCCCAGCTCATCCAGCAGCGCCTTGCGACCACTATAGGCAACACTGTTGGTGCTGCCGACGAAGGCCAACTCGATATCCCGCTCACGCCCCTGATCCTGCAATAACGACTGATCGTAGCCCTTGGGCACGAATACCGCATCGAAACCTTCGCCGCGCAGACGTTCGGTCACCATGAAGCCGGAACTGATCACCCGCACCCACGGCAGGCGACGGTAATGCGCACTGAATTTTCCGGTGTATTTGCACGGAATGTAATTCTGATAGGCATCGTGCTCGAGGATCACCAGGTTGGGGATCGTGCGGATGAAGCCGGCCTGACGAATTTCCTGCTTGAAACGCAGGAAAAAAATGATCCGGTCATAACGCGATACGTCCACATGGTGGCGGAAATACCCCCGCAGGTTGCGTTGTTCCTTGCTGTCGAGCCAGCGCAGGTCGCACTCGCAATGAGCGGCCACGCCTTCGTAGAGTCGGTCCAGGATGGCCCGCTGTTCTTTCTGCACCAGAAACAGAACTTTCATCGTTTTCCTTGCGGCACCGAACGACTTGATAAATAACCGGAGGCCGGTTTGCGCCGTAGCGCAAAGAAGCCCCGCCTTGGGCCTCTACAGCCGCCAGAACAGTTCATGACGACGCACAGCCTTGCGAAAAAATTCGTTCTCGCCATACGCAGAGCCCGTGCGCCCCGCCAGCAGACGCTGGATGCCACGGCGCAGACGACGCTTGAACGGCGCGCGCGGTTGCAGGTCATGCATCATGCCCAACGCCATGGCCTTGTCGCGCTGGCCGGACAATGCCAGCGGCAGGCTGACGGGATGCATCGGCCGGGCCGGGTCGAAATACGGCGGCAACGCAATGCCCGCACCCGCATCACCCATGGGCCAGCGGTCATTGTCGTGCAGGTGATTGGCATAGCCCAGCAGCGTGGTCGGTTGCCACTCCAGGCCTTCGAGGGCTTGCAGGACGGCCTGATGGGCACAGAGATGGTCGGGGTGCGGATCAAGGGTCGGGTGTGGCAATACAATGACTTCGGGACGCGCCATGAGCAGCAGCTCGCGCAGGTCTGCCAGCAGGTTGTTCCAGGTCGGCGCGCCGTCGTCATCGCCGGGCAGGGCGAACGGGTTCAACTGGCGGAACAGCCGGGTATCGCTCAGCCCCGCCTCGCGAGAGCCCTGGGGCTGGTTCGGCGCGGCTTGCATGGCCGCCAGTTGCAGACAGAAATAACCCAACTGCACACAGTGTGCTTCAGGCACTCCGGCCCAGCGGGGTACGGCAATGCTGTCCCAGGCTCGCAAACGGCCCTTGAGTCGCGCGGCTTCGACGCTGTCCAGGCCCATCTTCCGATAATGCCCGGCCTCGATTTCACCCGCTGTCAGCGTCACGATCCAGGCCTCGTCAGCCTGGCTGTACAAACCGTAGGCAGCCAGCTCCGCATCATCGGCGTGGGGAGCGATGACCATCACCCGCTGATGCTGCACCGGCGGCGGCGTGAAGGACCACAACGTCGGCTCGCCCAGCAAACGGCAATGACGTCCGCGCAGGCGCAGCTCGCCCCGGGACAACGCCGGGCCCTGCTCGCTGAGGTTGAGATAGCGCAGGCCATTGACCCCGCGCTCGAAGGTTTGCAGGTCTCTTTCACCACCCGACAACTCGACGAGCGGATCGATGAAGCGTCCCAGCCAGGTGCTCTTGATCCGCAGTGCGAGGATCAGCGTCGCGCCATCATCCAGAATCACGCCTTCGTCCAACCGAAGCCGCCCGGCATTCAAATGCACCTTGGGTTGCTGGGTGAACGGCGGGAAGCTGTATTGGTAATCGTCCCGGGGCGAATAGAACAGGTGATCGGCGAACCACGCCTCGTGGGCGATCCAGCCCAGCACCGCCAGTACCAGGGGTAGCCACCAGGCCACCCCGATGCCCAGCGACACCAACGCCACCAGGGCAAGCAACAACCCTACGCGCTTGTTGCGCCGGTGGCGCCTGAGTAACTGTTGCTTGCGACTCATGGGTAGGTTCATACGGTAAACACCGGCACGGGGTTGCACCAACGGTCCTTGTATTCCCGGTCCGCCCGGCCGAATGAAAAACGCAACGGCTTGCCGGCGGCACGGGCGTGTTCCCAGGCGCTTTGGGTGTTGAGGAAACTCAACACGCTGCCAGGACTGAATTCGCGAGTCTGCGGGTCGACGCCACCGTTGATGTACTCGACGCTGATCCACTCGGGCGCTTCGACGCGATACACCAGTTGGATCGCAATCGGCGCATCGTTGAGAAAGATCACCGAGCCGATCAGCCACTCGCGCAGCAGCTCGATCACCTCGCCCATGCGTTCGGCACCGGTGGCCGCAAAGCCCCAGCGACGCAGGAACAGGTCGCAGTAGATCGAGGCCAGCTCGGCGCTGGAAAACTCGCCGACCGGCCGTACCACGCCGCCCGCCTCTTCCAGCAAACGCAGTTCACGGCGCTGGTTGTAGCGAAACTTCTTGGACAGCTCTTCCGGCGTACGGGCCATGGCCAGTTGTTCCTGCTGCAACTTCAAACCGCTGAAGCGCCCCTCGTTGAGGGCCGACAGGTAACGTCCACGATGACGCAACGGCGCTTGCGCATCGGGTGCCGCCGGCAGGATCAGCTCGGCATTGCCCAGGTCGAACAAGCCCTTCTTGCCGTTGCGCTTGAGCACGTCTTTGGACAGCGCCAGGTCGCGGCCCCAGGTGGGTATGGCCGCCTTGAGCTCACCGTCCTGCTCGAACGCCAGGTAACGCACGGGAATCCCGGCCAGGGCCGCCAGGCGCTCGACCACCAGGGGATGAGTGGCCACGCTGCCGCCGAAACGCTGCCAGGCCTGGGCATAAATCGACGCATCGACGGCGGTCCAGCCACGCTCGCGCCAGCCTTGGAATCGGTTGAGCATCAGGCCCTCGGCGCCAGTTCGGTGACTTGGGGCAAACGCCAGAATGCCTCGCGTACGGCGCGATCCGAAAAACGTTCGCGCAAGCGATCGAGCATCAGCTCGGCGCATTGGCGACGCTGCAGATCGTCCATGGCCGCCAGGTGCTGCAGCCCCTGGGCCATGTGCTCGGCGTCGCCCAGCGGAAACAGGATGCCAACGCCTTCGACCACTTCCTTGGCCCCCCCGCAGGCCGTCGCCAGCAACGGTACGCCGGCGGCCATGGCCTCGAGCAGCACCATGCCGAACGGTTCATGGTCGGAGCTCAGGGCGAACACATCAAAAGCACGGAAATAACGGCGCGCTTCGGGCACCTGGCCTAGGAACAGCACACGATCAGCAATGCCCAGCTCTCGGGCCAGTGCCTTGAGGTCCTGCTCCAGGCGGCCCTTGCCGAGAATTGCCAACTGGCTGTTGGCCGGCAGATGCCCCAGCGCTGCGGCAAAGCCGCGCAACAGTGTGGCCTGGTCCTTGTCCGGGTGCAGACGGCCGACATTGCCGACAATCCAGGCGTCCATATCCAGCCCCAGCGTATGCCGAGCCTCCTCCCGGGAGACCAGGCTGGCTTGGACGGCATCAAGGTCGATGCGGTTGTAGAGGGTCTGGATCCGGGCAGCCGGCCATTTCGGCAGGCAGCGGCGCATGTCGTCACGTACCGCATCGGAAACCCCGAGCAGGCTCAGGCGCTTGCGGTAAACGTGGGCGAACAACCGGCGAGTGCGCCGCTGGTAGTCCCCGAAGGCATGGTGCACGCCAATCACCGGCAAGCGAGTACCCAGCAGGGCGATGTAGATCGGCTTGAAGCGATGGGCAATGCAGAAACTGAAATTGCGCGAGGCAGCGATCTTGCGCAGATCGCCGATGGCGCCCAGCTTCAGGCCACGAATGGCGCTGGAGCTGTATTCCATGAACAGCACCTCGTCCGAGGCACAGGCGGCAGCGACTTCGGCATCGGCCGCCCCGGTGAGGAACACCGTGGTCACGCGATAGCCAGTGCCCGCGAACAAGCTGGCGTACTGACGGGCGCAGTCCAGGAACGGCCCGTCATAACCGTGGCAGAACTGCAGCACATGTCGCTCAGCCGAGCGTGTCATAAGCGTCCACGCCGTCTTTGACCACCAGGATGTCTTCCATGATCAGGTACTGCAGGTCGGAACCGAAGAACATGTTCAGCGCATCGGTCGGCGAGCAGATCATCGGTTCGCCACGACGGTTGAGCGAGGTGTTCAGCGACACGCCGTTGCCGGTCAGCACTTCCAGGGCCTTCATCATGTCGTAGTAGCGCGGGTTGTATTCGCGCTTGAGCACCTGGGCCCGGGAGGTGCCATCTTCATGGACGACTTCCGGCACGCGGGTTTTCCATTCTTCGGCCACTTCGAAGGTGAAGGTCATGAACGGTGCCGGGTGATCGACCTTGATCATCTGCGGCGCAACGGTGTCGAGCATCGACGGGCAGAAAGGCCTCCAGCGCTCGCGGAACTTGATCTGTTCGTTGATGCGGTCGGCCACGCCGCTGGCGCTCGGGCAACCGATGATCGAGCGACCGCCCAAGGCACGCGGACCAAACTCCATGCGGCCCTGGAACCAGGCTACCGGGTTGCCGTCGACCATGATCTTGGCGATGCGCTCGGGGGTGTTGTCGATCTTGCGCCAGGCAGGCTTGCTCGGATGACGGGCGCACGCGGCAATCACGTCTTCGTTGCTGTAGGCCGGGCCGAGGTAGACGTGCTCCATCTTTTCCACTGGCACGCCACGGGCATGTGACACATACGCCGCCGCCCCCACTGCCGTACCGGCGTCACCGGAAGCCGGTTGCACGAACAGCTCCTTGACGTCGTCACGGGCGATGATCTTCTGGTTCAGCTTGACGTTCAGCGCACAGCCGCCGGCGAAGGCCAGCTTGCCGGTTTCCTTGAGTACGTCGCCCAGGTAGTGGTCGATCATTTGCAGCGCGAGCTTCTCGAACAGCGCCTGCATGCTCGCCGCGTAGTGAATGTACGGCTCGTCGGCGATGTCGCCTTCGCGCTTCGGGCCAAGCCATTCGATCAGCTTCGGCGAGAAATAGAAGCCCTTGCCCTTCTCTTTATAGCGGCGCAGGCCGATCACGTTGGCATAGTCGGTGTTGATCACCAGTTCGCCGTTTTCGAACGAGGCCAGGCGGGAGAAATCGTACTTGGTGGCATCGCCATAGGGCGCCATGCCCATGACCTTGAATTCGCCGTCGAGCATTTCAAAACCGAGGAACTCGGTGATCGCGCCGTACAGGCCACCCAGGGAATCCGGGTCGAAGAATTCCTTGATCTTGTGGATCTTGCCGTTTTCGCCATAGCCGAAGAAGGTCGTGGCGTATTCGCCCTTGCCGTCGATGCCCAGGATCGCGGTTTTTTCCTGGAAGCCGGAGCAGTGGTAGGCGCTGGAGGCGTGGGCCAAGTGGTGCTCGACCGGCTCGATCTTGATTTTCTTCGGATCGAAGCCCAGTTGTTCCAGGCACCAGACGATCTTGCGGCGATAGCGCTTGTAGCGACGGTTGCCCATCAGGATCGCGTCGAGGGCCCGGTCCGGGGCGTACCAGTAACGCTTGGCGTAGTGCCAGCGCGCCTCGCCGAACAGGCTGATCGGGGCGAACGGAATCGCCACCACATCGACGTCGGAAGGCTTGATGCCGGCTTGTTCCAGGCAGAACTTTGCCGACTCGTAGGGCATGCGGTTCTTTGCATGTTTATCGCGTACGAAGCGCTCTTCCTCGGCCGCCGCGATCAGCTTGCCGTCTATGTACAGCGCTGCGGAAGGATCATGGCTAAGGGCGCCGGACAGGCCAAGAATCGTCAATGCCACAGGGTCTAGCCTCTTATGTCTGCATACGGGCGACAAGCGCCGCGAAAAATGGATGTGCCGCGCGCCAGGGGTGCGGGGCAGCTAAAGGGCGGGATTATAGCTTAAAAGCGATCTTAAGCCTCTAGCGGTGAGTGCGGGCCGCTGTCCGGTGTTAATTGGGTAGGCAGAGCACCGCCCCTGTGGCGAGGGAGCTTGCTCCCGCTCGGCTGCGCAGCAGTCGTAAAACCTGCCCGCCGTTTTCTTCCTGGCGCACCGCATTGGATGGCTTTTGGGGCGGCTGCGCGGCCCAGCGGGAGCAAGCTCCCTCGCCACAGGACTCTACGAGGTGCTATCGACTGTTTTGGGCACCCGCTGATCGATCACCCGATACAACGCACTGTCCTGCGGCCAGTTGCGCATGAACCGCGCCCGATCCCGGGCGTAGGCCGGGGCGAAGCTGGCCTGGGTGCGGTGCTGGCACATCGAGTCGAGGTCGATCAGCGCCCAGCGATCGTGCCGCCAGAACAGATTGTGACCCTTGAAGTCGCCATGGCTGATGCGCTCGCGGATCAGGTCGGCGAACAAGCGATCCAGCGCCAGCAACTCAGCTTCGGGGGCTTCACCGCTTTCCACATAAGGGCCGAAGCGCTCGATGATGTCCGGTCCCGACAGGTGTTCGGTGACCAGGTAGGCGCCACGGCGCAGCCACAGGAAACGCTTTTCCAGCAAGGCCAGTGGCTTGGGCGTGGCAATGCCGAGGAAGGCCAGGCGATGGCCTTCGCGCCAAGAATGCCAGGCCCGGCTCGGGCGCCAGAAGCGCTTGAGCCAGTGGGCGAAGTTCTTGATGTTGTAGCGCTTGATCACCAAGGTGCGACCGTTCACCTCGACTTTGCCGACGCTGGCCGCGCCGCCGGTCTTGTACAGATGGCCCTGGTCGAGCAGCGCATCGGCCCGCTCCAGCACCGGCGTCATGGCCGCTTCTTCATCCCGACGGATCGCCCGTAAGCCGAACGCCCCGCGCTGTACGCTGAACAGACTGCACTCACGCCCGACTTTTTCGAGGAAATCCTTCAGGCGCCAGGCCTGCACCTTGTCGATCTGTTTTTGCAGCGCTTCCATGGGCAGCGCGTGTTCGGCGTTGCCCAAGAGGTAATACACCAACAGCTCTTCGTTGAACGGTTGGAGGGTTTTGGGAAGCTGGGCGAAAAACACCCCCAGGTTCTCCAGGACTTTCTGCCGCGACAACGGTTGCCCTGGGGTTTCGGCGCGGATGCCGGCACCGTCGATCAAGTAGAGCTTGCCGTCGTGGCGCAACAGATTGTCCAGGTGCAGGTCCTCCTGCCACAGGCCTTTGCCATGCAGCTGCGCAATGGCGCCCAGGGCTTCGGCCAGCACCGCCGTTTGTTCGTCGGCCAGTAAGGGTAGGTGTTCGACCTGTTGCCAGGCATCCCCCAGGCTCTCGGCGTCTTCGAGCAATTCGAACAACAACCAGCCACCTTCAGCCTCGTTCAAGCCATCGGCGAGCAACAACGGCGTCGTCAGTCCTTGTTCCGCCAGCAAGCGCACGCCTTGCAGTTCCCGCTGGAAGTGCCGGGCAGCCTTGTTGCCCACCAATAATTTGGCCAGCACCGGCCGACCACGCCAGATGCCCGCCCCGACATAGCGCTGCCCCGGCAACACCCGCAACAGCGAAAGCAGCTGCAATTGCGCTGGGCCAGCGGCGTCGGCCAATTCCAGGCTCAGTGGCAGACTGGGGCTGCGGCCGGCGCTCTTCAATTCGGACAAATGCATCAACGGGCTCCCTTGTGGCTGCGCCGGGCGCTCAGGCGGTCCATCCAGCTATCGACCAGCCCGGCATCGAGCGGTTGAGCCAGGTAGGCAGACAACAGCTGGCGTACATCGGCATCACTCCAGATGGACGCGCGCCGCAACAGCGGCTCCAGGTCCTTGACCCGATCACGCCGACCAAACAGCAGCGGCCGAGTCTTTTCCAAGTCGATCAATTGCGCTTGGTAACCGTCGGCGGTAGCTCGCAGGAAGATGTGTTTGGGATAGAAGCAACCGTGCACCTGATGCATGCCATGCAGGCGCCGCGCCAACTGCCCGCAGGCGTTGAGGACGGTGGTGCGCTGCGTCGCCGTCAGGCTCGGCCAGCGTTGCAACAGCGAGTCCAGGTCGTCCCAGCCATCCAGGGCCCGGGTCAGCAGGATCGCCCGGACCTCGCCTTCCACCTTGCGCTGACCATAGAACACCGCTTGCAAGGCCGGAATCCCCAACTGCCGATAACGGCTGATGTTGCGAAATTCCCGGGAAAAACTCGGCTCGCCGAAAGGGTGGGACCAGGTCCGGGTCAGGTAATTGCTTTGGCGCTTGAGGTAATAACCCTGCCCGTCCAGCTCCAGCCGGAACACGCTGCTCCAGCCGTCGCCCGAGGTGTTGGGTTCGTCCACCGCATCCAGTTGCCGCGCCCACAAGGCCTCGAAGCTGTCCAGGCCATGGCGTTGCAGCAACGCTCGGTCTTCAGCGGCCAGAAAGTCAGTCATTCACGCCCCTCGAAAAATCTCACCACGTGACGGATGCGTTTCTTGTCGCACGCATCGAGTCGGTCGCGCTGGCGGTATTGCAGGTAAAAACGCAGGCGCTGCGTGGTCGATAAATGGTATTTGGCCACTTTATCCAGGCACGCCAAGTCCTTGGTGATGCGGTACTTGAGCCAGAAACCACGCCAGAAGTCCCCATTCGGGCAGTCGATCAGAAACAGCTGCGAGTGGTCGTCGATCAACAGGTTGCGCCACTTCAGATCGTTATGGGTGAAGCGGTGGTCGTGCATGGTCCGCGTATAGCCGGCCAGTTGCCGGCTGACATGATCGACCCAGGCACGGTCCGCCAGCCGCGAATCGTGACGCTCGGCGAGCGCCGAGAGGTCTTCGGTGTGGGGCAGCTCGCGGGTGATCAGCGCGCCACGGGCGTAACTCGCACCGTTTCGCTCCAAGCCCCAGCCCACGACCTCGGCGGTGGGAATGCCCCATTTGGCGAAGCGCTTGAGGTTCTGCCATTCGGACTTGACCCGCGGCTTGCCCAGGTAACGCCGCAAGCCTTTGCCGGCGCCGACGTAGCGCTTGACGTAATAGTTCACGCCGTTGCGCTGCACCCGGATCACCTCTGACAACGGGTCACGGGTCAAACGCTCCCCTTGTAACGCAAACACCGCTTCAAGGCTGCCAAAGTCCTCGGCCAGCTCGACGTATTCCGGTTCCAGATTCCAACCCGACATCAGAGCGCGTCCCCGTACCGCTGCTTGCGGGCATACAGTTTGTTGGCCTTGCCTTCGAGCCAGGTCAGCAACGGAGCCTCATCGGCGAGGATCCGCCGCAGCGGCTGCTGGAAATACCCCTTGAGAAAACGCAGCTTGTCGCGGCGGGTCAGGCCGATGTCCAGCGCCGAGAAATACAGCGCCGCCAGGTCCTTGTTGCGCCAGCGAGTGGTGATGGCGGGACGGGTCTGGGCGCGGTGCAGGTCGATCACCGAGAGTTTGAAATCCCCAGGAGTCACCGGCTTGTCGGTGTGCAGCAGAAAGTGGCAGATGTAGCAGTCACGATGGTTGACGCCAGCGCGGTGCATCATGCCGGTCATACGCGCCACTTCGGCGATCAGCGCACGCTTGAGCGTCGGCTGCGGCGGCTGTTTGACCCAGTCAATGCTGAAATCTTCGAGGCTGACGGTCGGCGCCAGCTCTTCGGTGACGATGAACGAGTGCTGGTTCGCCGGGTTGCTGCCCTTTTCGCCGTAGGCGACAGCGGTCATGGTCGGCACGCCGGCTTCCTGCAAACGCTGGATAGCCTTCCACTCCTGCCCTGCACCGAGGACCGGCAGCTTGGCGGTGAACAAGTTCTTGAAGATCTCGCCCCAACCGATGCCACGGTGGATCTTCACGAAAAAGCCGCGACCGTCCACCTCCGTGCGCAAGGTGCGCCGGGCTTCCAGTTCACGATAGACCTCGCCCTCGAGCGCTTCGACTTCGGTGAACGCATCGCGCCCGGCCCAAAGGCTCTTGAACGGTTCGGCCAGCATCAACTTCATTGTGCGTGCTCCGCCAATATCACATCGGCCGCGTGCTGCGGCATGCTGTAGAGGTCGGCCGTCTCGGCGAAGACCAGACCGTTGCGGCTCCAGGCCGCCCGGGCATCGGCATCGTTCAACATGCGGCCCAGGTATTCGTTGAGCTGGGCTTGTTCGAACGGCTCATCCAGTACCAGGCCACTGTCGGCCTCGGCGATGTAATGGGCGTACCCACACACCGCGCTGACCAATACCGGCAACCCGGCCACCAGTGCTTCGAGCAGTACGGTGCCGGTATTCTCGTTGTACGCCGGATGGATCAACAGATTGGCGCCCAGCAGGAAGCGCGGGATGTCGCTGCGGCCCTTGAGGAACCGCACATTGTCGCCCAGACCCAGCGCGGCACTCTGCAGTTGGAATACCTTGGGGTCGTCCTGGCCAATTACAAATAGCCGGGTGCGTTTTCGCAGGTCGGCTGGCAACGCGGCCAGGGCCTTGAGGCTGCGATCCACGCCCTTGGTCTTGAACCCGGAGCCAATCTGCACCAGCAGCAGGTCGTCGTCGGCCAGTTCGAATTCGGCCCGGAACGCGGCGCGGATCTCATCGGCATCGGCGGGCCGCCGGCGGTCCTGGGCGATGCCCGGTGGCAGCAGGTGAAAGCGTTCCAACGGTGTGCCGTAGTGCTTGATGAACAGCGGCTGCTGGACTTCGGAAATCATCAGTACGTCGGTTTTTGCATCCTTGGCGAACACGGCCCGCTCGTACTCGGCGAAATGCCGGTAGCGGCCCCAGCGCCGGTACAGCGAGTTGCGCAGGTTCTGCGCCTTGTCTTCGAAACAGCCGTCGGCGGCGTAGTACACGTCCAGGCCAGGCATTTTGTTGAAGCCGATCAACCGGTCCACCGGGCGCTTGGCCAGATCGGCCTCCATCCACGCACTGAGTTTCTCGTTGCGGCGATGATTGAACAGCGCCTTGACCGGCGCCACCAGCACCTCGAAGCCGGGCGGCACGTCACCTTCCCAAATCAGCGTGTAGACACGGATCTGGTGACCGCGTCGCTGGCATTCAAGGGCGATGCGCATGAAGTCACGCTGCAGGCCACCGAAGGGGAAGTACTTGTAAAGGACAAAAGCCAATTGCATCAGCGCGGCTCCTCAGCCAATAACGTGCTCAGGTGGCTGGCAACACGCTCGGGGTTCAGACGCGTGAAGCACAAGGGCTGCTCGCGTTTCAGGTCAAACCGCCGGGCATCTTCGGCGGTCGGCGGATAAGTGCAATGTTTCTGCATGCACGGTGCGCAAGGGAAATCACTGGCGAGGTGAATCTGGCCCTTGCCATAGGCACCGGTCAGCACCGGGTTGGTCGGGCCGAGCAGCGAAATGGTCGGCACGTCCAGGGCCGCGGCCAGATGCCCGAGGCCGGTATCCACGGCCACGCAGGCCTGGGCGCCGGCAAGCACTTTGCCCATGCCGCCGAGGTTCAGCTTCGGCAGGACCAAGGCATTGCGCAGCCCGCTGGCGATGCGTTCGGCCCGGGCCTTTTCGGCCGGGTTGCCCCACGGCAGCTTGACGACCACGCCGAACTGCCCCATGCGTTCGGTGAGCTGGCGCCAGTAAAGTTCGGGCCAATGCTTGGACTCCCAAGTGGTGCCGTGCAGGAACACCACGTAGGGATAGGGACGTGGCAACTCCACCAGCCGGTCGACATCGAGGCCATAGTTACCCAGCGTCTGCGGCAAGTCATACCCTAGCGCCACGGCAAACAGCTGGCGCACGCGCTCGACCGCATGCTGACCACGGGCCACCGCCAGGCGCCGGGAATAAAAGCGCGCCGCCAGGGGCTCACGTGCCGAATTTTTGTCCAGACCGGCCACTGGCGCCTTGACGTAACGGGTCAGCCAGGCGCTTTTCAGAAGGCCCTGGGCGTCAATCACCAAGTCATATTTTTCGGCGCGCACACTCTGCTTGAAGCGTCGCCATTCGCCGCTCTTGATGGTTTGCCAGAGGTTCTTGCGCCAACGCCGGATCGCCACCGGAATGACCTTGCCCACGGCCGGGTGCCAGGTGGGGATTTCGGCGAAGCCTTCTTCCACCACCCAATCGAACTTGATGCCCGGAATCGCCCGCGCCGCATCGGTCAGCGCCGGCAGGGTGTGGACCACATCCCCCAGCGAAGAGGTCTTGATCAGCAATACCCGCAAGTTACCGAACCTCCACGGGTGTGCCCTGCAAACGCTCCAGCGCCTCGTTCACCGACGGTGGCATGAGCTGGCGCAGGCAATTGTAGTGGCCGAAACGGCAGGTGCGGTCGAAGCACGGGCTGCATTCGATGCCCAGGCGCACGACTTCGACCTGGTCGGCCAACGGCGGCGTGAAGCCTGGCGAGGTGGAACCGTAGACCGCCACCAACGGGCGGTTCAGGGCTGCGGCCACATGCATCAGGCCCGAGTCGTTGGAGACCACCGAATCGGCGCAGGACAGCAGGTCGATGGCCTCGGCCAGGGAGGTGTCGCCACTGAGGTTCACTGCCTCTTCCCGAAGGCCCGGGATCAATCGCGAGCGAATGTCCTCGCCCACCGGGTGATCTTTTTTCGAGCCGAACAGCCAGACTTGCCAGCCGTCGCGAATCTTCGCTTCGGCCACCTGGGCGTAATGCTCCGCCGGCCAGCG
The DNA here is from genome assembly GCF_053629195.1 of Pseudomonas sp. R151218B TE3479. NCBI lineage: Bacteria > Pseudomonadati > Pseudomonadota > Gammaproteobacteria > Pseudomonadales > Pseudomonadaceae > Pseudomonas > Pseudomonas sp. R151218B TE3479. The sequence goes on along the minus strand of NZ_JBRJHV010000001.1, from coordinate 1,588,726 downwards.
CTTGGATTCGCCGAACTCGGCCCCTGGGCACAAGGCCAGCACCGGACGATCCAGGCTCAGGCCGAACTTGGCCAGCGCTGCGTCACGGGTCACCGGGTCGATCCGCAGGCTCGGCCGCGGATACGGTTTGGGCAACTCGGCCTCCGGCGCGTAGGCCAGGGCCATGAAACGTTCGATCATCAGCGGGTAACGGTCTTTATCCAGGGCGCGCACGTCGTTGAGCAGGCCGTAGCGAAACTCGCCACGCCAACCGGTGCGCTTGGCAATACCGGCAAAGAACGGTACCAACGCCGATTTCAACGAATTGGGTAACAGGATCGCCTGGTCGTACTGACCGGCCAGGGATTTGCCGATGCGTCGACGGGTCGCCAGCTCCAGCACGCCGTGGCCGAGCGGGAAGCTCAAGGCCTTGCGCACTTCGGGCATGCGCTCCAGGATCGGCCGGCTCCACTCGGGGGCCAGGACGTCGATTTCGCACTGCGGATGACGCTGTTTCAGGCACTGGAACAGTGTCTGCGCCATCACCATATCACCGACCCAACTGGGCCCAACGATCAGAATATTCATGTGCTTTCCAAAAACGATACGGGGAGGCCTACGCCTCCCCGCCTCGAGAATCACTGTGGCTTAGGTCGTTGCCTGTTGCCCTAATCTACAACTGTGGGAGCAAGCTTGCTCGTGATAGGACCATGACATTCAACATCCATGCTGCCTGCTGTTCCGCTATCGCGAGCAAGCTCGCTCCCACCAGGGTCCTGCATAGGTTTCAAATACCGTGCAGCACCACCAATCCACTGTGGGAGCGAGCTTGCTCGCGAAGAGGCCAGCGCATCCAACACCAATGTCGCCTGACATTCCGCTATCGCGAGCAAGCCCGCTCCCACATTTAAAGCTTCAGCTCAGCCCCAGCGCCCGCCAGATCCGCAATACCTGCCGACGCTCATCCACGAACTGGTCGCCTGCGATCACCCCGGCATCTTTCTGCAAGGCCTGGCGGTGGGCGGCGGAGCGGTAGGCTTTGTAGGCTTCGCGCAACAGCGTGGCATCTTCGGCCGGCATCAACCCGAGCTCTTGCAACCCGTCCAGGATGCGGATGTTATCGGTGTAGCGCACTAGCGATGGATGCTCTTGGGACCACGCCAGGGCCGCGTATTGCACCATAAATTCAATATCGACGATACCTCCGGCATCCTGCTTGAGGTCGAAGGGCGCCGTGGCCTCGAAAGCATTCTCCGCAGTCCCGGCGGCGGTGGCCTTGCTGCCAAGGTTGTCGCGCATCTTGGCGCGCATCTCGCTGACTTCCTGGCGCAGCGTTGGCAAGTCACGCTTGCGTCCCAATATCTGGACGCGGACCTTCTCGAACGCTTGGCCCACATCCTGGCTGCCCACCAGCACACGGGCTCGCACCAGCGCCTGATGTTCCCAGGTCCAGGCCTCGTTCTCCTGGTAACGGGCGAACGCCCCGAGGGAGCTGACCAGCAGCCCCGACGCCCCGGAAGGTCGCAGGCGCATGTCCACTTCATATAGTTGCCCGGAGTTGGTCTGGGCCGTCAGCAGGTGAATGATCCGTTGACCGAGCCGGGTGAAGAACTGCGCGCCGTCGATGGGTTTCGGGCCGTCGGTTTCCGCCTGCGGGTCGCCATCGTGGATGAACACCAGGTCCAGGTCGGAACCATGCCCCAATTCCAGACCGCCGACTTTCCCATAACCGACAATAATGAAGCCCGGATCGCACAGGCTGCCGTCGGTGCGCAATGGAACGCCGTGCTTGGCGGCCGTCTGGCGCCAGGCCAGGGCCAGCACTTGCTCGAGAATCGCCTCGGCCAGCCAGGTCAGGTAATCGCTGACCTTCATCAGCGGCAGGCTGCCGGCGATTTCCGAAGCCGCCACCCGCAGGCGGTGCGCCAGCTTGAAATGCCGCAACGCCTCCATTTGCTGCTCCAGGTCATCCTCGGGAATGCGCGTCAGGCGCTCGCGCAACTCCGCGGCCAACTCCGGCGCCAGCGGCGGTTTGAACAGCCGACCCTCGTTAAGCAACTCATCGAGCAGCAACGGGAAACGGGTGATTTGCTCAGCAATCCACGGGCTCGCCGCGCACAGCGTCAGCAAGCGCCGCAGGGCGCCGGGGTTTTCCGTCAACAACACCAGGTAGGCCGAACGGCGGGCCACGGCCTCCACCAAGGGCAGTACCCGCTCCAGCACCAGGTCCGGATCGGCGTGCTCCACGGCCTGGGCCAGCAGGCGCGGAATGAACGCATCCAGACGCTCGCGCCCCAAGCGTTGCATGGCGCGCAATTGCGGGCTGCCGCGCAAGGCGGCCAGGGCCTTGAGAGCTTTGGGCGCATCGGCGAAGCCGCCCTCTTCCAACTGACGGCACGCCGCCCCTTCATCCTGGCTGTCTTCCCACAATGGCAACCATTCGCCGCCCACCACCACTTCGCTTTCGCCGCCCTCTTCTTCATCCGGGTCGGCGATGACCTGGCCGAAATGCCAGGCAACGCGCCCGCGCCAGTACATCAACTGCTCGTGAAAGGCCGACCAGTCGGCGAACCCCAGCATGAATGCAATGCGTGCCTGATCCTGCGGGCTGTCCGGGAGCATCTGGGTCTGGCGGTCGGCGATGGCCTGGATCGCATGCTCGGTATAACGCAGGAACTCATAGCCTTGGCGCAGCTCATCGATCACCTTGGCCGGCAGGTACCCCTGGCCCTCCAGGGTGCTCAACACTTTGAGCAGCGGGCGCTGCTGCAAGCTCAAGTCCCGACCGCCATGGATCAGCTGGAACGCCTGGGCAATGAACTCCACCTCGCGAATGCCGCCCGAGCCCAGCTTGATGTTGTCGGCCATGCCCTTGCGCCGCACTTCCTGCTGGATCAGTTGCTTCATGGTGCGCAGCGCTTCGATGGCGGAAAAATCCAGGTAACGCCGATAGACGAATGGACGCAGCATGTCGAGCAATTGCGCGCCGGCCACCTGATCGCCCGCCACCACCCGCGCCTTGATCATGGCGTAGCGCTCCCAGTCGCGCCCCTGATCCTGGTAATACTGCTCCAGGGCATTGAAGCTCAGCACCAGCGCACCGGCCGAGCCGTAGGGGCGCAGGCGCATGTCGACGCGGAACACGAAGCCGTCGACGGTCATCGGGTCCAGGGCCTTGATCAGGCGCTGGCCAACACGGATGAAAAATTCCTGGTTATCCAGCGGCCGCTTGACGCCCACGGTTTCGCCGCCCTCGGGGTAGGCGAAGATCAGGTCGATGTCCGACGACAGGTTCAGCTCCACGGCACCCAGCTTGCCCATGCCCAGGATGACCATCTGCTGCGGCTCGCCGCTGCGCCGTCCGGTGGGCGTACCGAATTGCTGGCTGAGGCGTTGGTACAACCAGTGATAAGCCTGGTCGATGCAAGTGTCGGCCATGTCCGAGAGATCGCGACAGGTCTGGACCAGATCGGCCTGACGGTTCAGGTCGCGCCAGATGATCCGCACCTGCTGGCGAGTACGCTGGCGGCGCAGGACGCGACCCAATTCGTCTTCGGTTTCGGCGGCCTGCACGGCGGCAGCAATCTGCGCGCGCATTTCACCGGGCGCCAGGCTGCGGTCCAGTTCGCCGCTGCGTACCAGCTCCAGCAGCATCGCAGGGTCACGCACACTCTGCTCGATGACAAAGTCACTGGCGGCGGCAATACGGTTGAACGCTTCCCAGCGTTGCGGGGTCCAGGCCGACAGCCCGCGATCGTCGTCGAGGGAGGCGACCGCCGCACGGAACGACTGCTCGGCACGACTGACCAATGACTGGAGAATGGCCGGTACCATTTCCGGTATCGGGGCAAGCGAGGGCAGGCTCATGGTCTATCCTTGATCGGCGCGGGAGAAGCTGGATGTAGTGTTTTTTCACAAGACACTACCTGATCGACTGTCGAACAAAGATGATAAATAGCTGAAAATCTGATTTTATTGGCAGCCGGCATCAAGTTTTTACCTGTTCGAGTTGGCTAAAGACCAACAGTAACGATTATTCTCACAACGAAATGAGGGGCCATACGCCGCTCATGTGTAGTTTCACTACTCGTCTATACATTCGAAAGGCTGAAACGGCCGACGATTTGTAGTAAAACTACACGCCGCCGAAACAACCTTCGGCAATCCAAGAATTTATACCGTCTGCCCACAAGGCCAGTCGCAAACTCAGGCAACCGATTCTGGTAGCCTTTCCGCCCTGGAGCAAGCCATGCAAGACCTCGATCCCGTCGAAACCCAGGAATGGCTGGACGCCCTGGAATCGGTTCTCGACAAAGAAGGCGAAGACCGCGCTCATTATCTGATGACCCGCATGGGCGAACTCGCGACCCGCAGCGGCTCGCAACTGCCCTACGCCATCACCACGCCGTACCGCAACACGATCCCCGTTACCCACGAAGCACGCATGCCTGGCGACCTGTTCATGGAACGCCGCATTCGCTCGCTGGTACGCTGGAACGCGTTGGCCATGGTCATGCGTACCAACCTGAAAGATTCTGACCTGGGCGGTCACATCTCCAGCTTCGCCTCCAGCGCGACGCTGTATGACATCGGCTTCAACTACTTCTTCCAGGCCCCGACCGACGAACACGGCGGCGACCTGATCTACTTCCAGGGTCACGCATCGCCAGGCGTCTACGCCCGTGCGTTCATGGAAGGCCGCATCACCGAAGACCAGATGAACAACTTCCGCCAGGAAGTGGACGGCAACGGTCTGTCTTCGTACCCGCACCCTTGGCTGATGCCGGACTTCTGGCAGTTCCCGACCGTGTCCATGGGTCTGGGCCCGATCCAGGCGATCTACCAGGCGCGTTTCATGAAGTACCTGGAAGCCCGCGGCTTCATCCAGCCAGGCAAGCAGAAAGTCTGGTGCTTCATGGGTGACGGCGAGTGCGACGAACCGGAATCCCTGGGCGCGATCTCCCTGGCCGGCCGCGAGAAGCTGGACAACCTGATCTTCGTCATCAACTGCAACCTGCAGCGCCTCGACGGTCCGGTTCGCGGCAACGCCAAGATCATCCAGGAACTCGAAGGCGTGTTCCGTGGTGCCCAGTGGAACGTCAACAAAGTCATCTGGGGCCGCTTCTGGGACCCACTGCTGGCCAAGGACGTCGACGGCATCCTGCAACGCCGCATGGACGAAGTCATCGACGGCGAGTACCAGAACTACAAGGCCAAGGACGGCGCGTTCGTCCGCGAACACTTCTTCAACTCGCCTGAACTCAAGGCCATGGTTGCCGACTTGTCCGACGACGAGATCTGGAAGCTCAACCGTGGCGGCCACGACCCGTACAAGGTCTACGCGGCGTACCACCAGGCGGTCAACCACAAAGAACAGCCGACCGTCATCCTGGCCAAGACCATCAAGGGTTATGGCACCGGTGCCGGCGAAGCGAAGAACACTGCGCACAACACCAAGAAAGTCGATGTCGACAGCCTGAAGTTGTTCCGCGACCGCTTCGACATCCCGGTCAAGGACAGCGAGCTGGAAAACCTGCCGTTCTTCAAGCCCGAAGAAGGCAGCGCCGAAGCCCGTTACCTGGCCGAGCGCCGTGCCGCACTGGGCGGTTTCGTGCCCCAGCGTCGCGCCAAGAGCTTCAGCATTCCGACCCCGCCACTGGAGACCCTCAAGGCGATCCTGGACGGTTCGGGCGACCGTGAAATCTCCACCACCATGGCCTTCGTGCGAATCCTCGCGCAATTGGTCAAGGACAAGGAAATCGGCCAGCGCATCGTCCCGATCATCCCGGACGAAGCCCGTACCTTCGGTATGGAAGGCATGTTCCGTCAATTGGGCATCTACTCGTCCGTCGGCCAGCTCTACGAGCCAGTCGATAAAGACCAGGTGATGTTCTACCGCGAAGACAAGAAGGGCCAGATCCTCGAAGAGGGCATCAACGAAGCGGGCGCCATGAGCTCCTTCATTGCCGCCGGTACTTCGTACTCCAGCCACAACCAGCCGATGCTGCCGTTCTACATCTTCTACTCGATGTTCGGCTTCCAACGCATCGGCGACCTGGCCTGGGCCGCTGGCGACAGCCGTACCCGCGGCTTCCTGATCGGCGGCACCGCCGGCCGGACCACCCTCAACGGTGAAGGCCTGCAGCACGAGGACGGCCACAGCCACATGCTGGCCGGGACCATCCCGAACTGCCGCACCTATGATCCGACCTACGGCTACGAGCTGGCGGTGATCATTCAGGACGGCATGAAGAAGATGACCGAAGAACAACAGGACGTCTTCTACTACATCACCGTGATGAACGAGTCCTACCAGCAGCCAGCCATGCCGGCCGGCGTCGAGGCAGGCATCGTCAAGGGCATGTACCTGCTCGAGGAAGACACCCGCGAAGCGGCGCACCACGTCCAGTTGATGGGTTCGGGCACCATCCTGCGCGAAGTGCGCGAGGCAGCGAAGATCCTGCGTGAAGAGTTCAACGTCGGCGCCGACGTCTGGAGCGTCACCAGTTTCAACGAACTGCGTCGCGACGGCCTGGCCGTAGAGCGCAGCAACCGTCTGCACCCTGGCCAGAAGCCAAAGCTGAGCTACGTCGAAGAGTGCCTGAACGGCCGCAAAGGTCCGGTCATCGCCTCCACCGACTACATGAAGCTGTTCGCCGAGCAGATCCGCCAGTGGGTTCCTTCCAAGGAATTCAAAGTCCTGGGCACCGACGGTTTCGGCCGTAGCGACAGCCGCAAGAAGCTGCGTCACTTCTTCGAAGTCGACCGTAAGTTCGTTGTGTTGGCAGCCCTGGAAGCCCTGGCTGACCGTGGCGATATCGAACCTAAAGTGGTGGCCGAAGCCATCGCCAAGTTCGGCATCGATCCGGAAAAACGCAACCCACTGGACTGCTGAGGAGAATTTTCGTGAGCGAACTCATTCGCGTACCTGACATCGGCAGCGGTGAAGGTGAAGTAATTGAACTGTTTGTGAAGGTCGGCGACCGTATCGAAGCCGACCAGAGCATCCTGACGCTTGAATCGGACAAGGCCAGCATGGAAGTGCCTGCGCCGAAGGCCGGTGTCATCAAGAGCCTGAAAGTGAAGCTGGGCGATCGCCTGAAAGAAGGCGACGAACTGCTGGAGCTGGAAGTCGAGGGCGCCGCTGCGGCGCCTGAAGCGGCCGCTCCCGCCGCTGCCCCGGCGGCGGCTGAAAAGCCTGTCGCCGCACCGGCCGCCGAAGCTGCTCCCGCTCCGGCCGCTGCGCCTGCCGCAGCCACGGTCCAGGACATTCATGTCCCGGACATCGGTTCGTCGGGCAAGGCCAAGATCATCGAAGTCCTGGTCAAGGTCGGCGACACCGTCGAAGCCGATCAGTCGCTGATCACCCTGGAATCCGACAAGGCCAGCATGGAAATCCCATCGCCGGCCGCCGGTGTGGTGGAAAGCGTCGAGATCAAGCTGGAAGACGAAGTCGGCACCGGTGACCTGATCCTGAAGCTCAAAGTGGCGGGTGCCTCGGCACCTGCCGCACCAGCCCCGGCCGCTGCACCTGCCGCCAAGGCTGAAGCAGCGCCAGCCGCCGCGCCTGCCGCTAAGGCCGAAGCTGCGCCTGCCCCTGCCGCCGCCGCGCCTGCGCCAAGCGGTGCCAAGGTACACGCCGGCCCGGCGGTGCGTCAGTTGGCCCGTGAATTCGGTGTCGAGCTGTCGGCCGTTGGCCCAAGCGGCCCTCACGGTCGTGTGCTCAAGGAAGACGTGCAAGCCTACGTCAAGGCCATGATGCAGAAGGCCAAGAACGCACCAGCCGAAGGCGCCACTGGCGGCGCGGGCATCCCGCCGATCCCGGCGGTGGACTTCAGCCGCTTCGGTGAAACCGAAGAAGTGGCCATGACTCGCCTGATGCAGATCGGCGCGTCGAGCCTGCACCGCAGCTGGCTGAACATTCCACACGTGACTCAGTTCGACCAGGCCGACATCACCGAGCTGGAAGCTTTCCGCGTCGCGCAGAAAGCCGTGGCGGAGAAGGCCGGCGTGAAGCTGACCGTGCTGCCACTGCTGCTCAAGGCCTGTGCGCACCTGCTCAAGGAACTGCCGGACTTCAACAGCTCCCTGGCCCCAAGCGGCAAGGCTGTGATCCGCAAGAAATACGTGCACATCGGCTTTGCCGTCGACACCCCGGAAGGCCTGCTGGTACCGGTCATCCGCAACGTCGACCAGAAGAGCTTGCTGCAACTGGCTGGCGAAGCCGCTGCCCTGGCCGAAAAAGCCCGGAACAAGAAGCTCACCGCCGACGACATGCAGGGCGCCTGCTTCACCATCTCCAGCCTCGGTCACATTGGCGGCACCGGCTTCACGCCGATCGTCAACGCACCGGAAGTGGCGATCCTGGGCGTTTCCAAGGCCACCATCCAGCCGGTCTGGGACGGTAAAGCCTTCCAGCCGAAGCTGATGCTGCCACTGTCGCTGTCCTACGATCACCGTGTGATCAACGGCGCCGCCGCTGCACGCTTCACCAAGCGCTTGAGCGACTTGCTGGGCGACATTCGCACCATCCTGCTGTAACACCGGGCGGCCCTCCCTCGGGGAGGGCCATTCGGAGCACTGTTTTCCGAGCGCCACGCTCGTACCTCAACCCCGTCCGTTTGGCGGGGCTTTTTTTGCCTGGAATTCAAGCCAGGTGCATGGATGTTGGATGTGGCGGCTTCATCGCGAGCAAGTTCGCTCCCACAGCGGATTTGAGGTGCTCCTGTGGGAGCGAGCTTGCTCGCGATAGCCGTATTTCCTACCCCGCAAGTTTTAAATGACTACACCCCCTGTTAGTCATTGCCCACAACTTGCGCCCCCTTCCCTGTCGATATTTATGGCGCGCCGGGCTTTAGCATCAAAACCGCCAAGGCCACTTGATGCTTGCACCCACCGACTAAAACTTCGAATGGATTCGAACATGTACAAACCTACCGTCGGCCCCATTGTCGGGCACACGACCACTGACCACGCGCGGATATTCCTGCGGGGCGATCACGGCAACAACCGGGTATTCGCCGGTATACGACACCGGCGTCGAGGGGATACACGCTGGTCAAAAGGGCACTTTGTCCAATTGAAGGCCTACCGCGACATGTCCGATGTGATCGTGTTGAAAGACCTTCAGCCCGACACCGCCTACGAATACCAGGCCGGCTGGCTCAGCCCCTTGAGCCCGACCCATACCGTGGAAACCATCCAGGAACTGCCACTGCAATGGCCTCGGAACACCTATTGTTTGCACACGCCGGCCGACCAACCCGATGCGCCACGTGCTTATATCGTGGGCTCATGTCGCTACTTGCGGATCGCCGCCAGCACCCCGCTACTCCCCGGCCTTGGGGATCGCACCTTTGCCGGCATCAATCGCATCGTCGAACAGGCCGCCCCACCGATCAGCGCGGTGTTAATGACCGGAGACCAGGTTTATCTCGATGACTTGAATATCATCGGCCCGGACCGAACCTATAAGCAGATCCTTTTCAGATACCGAACGGTATTTACCCAACCGCACATCAGCAAGCTGATGTCTGGCACGCCGACCTACATGATCCTCGACGACCATGAAATCGAAGACAACTGGCCCGCCAGGAAAACTGGCCACGACGACGTCCTGTATGCCAATGCCATGAGCGCCTATGGGCTTTACCAGGCCAGCCATGGGCCCGCCCATGAACTGTCGAGCGACGGAACATTGAACAAGTCGTTGACCCGCTACTGGTACACCTTTGCCCATGGCGATATCCACTGGTTCGTCACCGACAGCCGGACGCAACGCAATCTGTCGGCGGACGATCGGCGCATCCTCGACGCGGACCAGGAAAAATCCCTGCTCGAATGGCTCGTCAGCAGCCCCGCCCGGGTCAAGCTCGTCGTTACCAGCGTGATGTTTTTCCCTGACCGCCAGCGCAATGACGGCGATGCCTGGCAGGCCTTCCCGGAACAACGCCTGCGCTTGCTGGAAACCATCCGCCGCTATCGGATCAAAAACGTGGTGTTCATCTCGGGTGACGTCCACGGCTCGATGACCAGCCGCCTGCGGCACACTCAGGATCCTGATTTCGAGGTCAACACCGTCGTTTCCTCGCCGTTCTACAACAGCAAATTGTTGCCTTTTGCAAAAGCCGCGGATTTTATTTTCCACAGGCCCATGGCCCGCACGGACAGCGGTGAGTACCGCTATGAACTGACCAGCGAAGTGGTGAGCCAGGACAACTTCGCCCGCCTGCAGGTCACGGCACAGAGCCTTCACGTCACCTTCCACGACCGTGACGGCGAGCCCTTGCAGACACTCGATATTGCGCTGCGATGAACTTCCATGCCCTCTGATCGGTTGGCGACTGGAGAAATCCCTTTGTCGGCCGATAAAAGGTTTATAGCACTTGGCCTTCATCTCTCTTGTCAGCCAGTGCCGCAATGATGCAACCTTGCGCCAATCCGTAATAACGAGGGCGTCAGCCCGGCGCGATCAGCATTTTCGAAGCGAGTTTCCCCATGAAAAGCCAACCCGATGCCGCCAGCCGTATGGCGGCCGAGGTAGTGACGCAGTTACCGGTGCCCGCGCGGCTCGGTATGCTGCGTTTCGAACGGCTGAATGAAGCTAGCTGGGCGCTGTTGTTTCTCGACCCCAACTGCGAGCGACACTTCGGCCTGCCGGCGGTGGAACTGTGCTCGCTGGTCAGCTCGCCCTACGCCAGCCTGATGGAACCCGAAGCGCGCTATCAATTGCACGACGCGATCCAGCAGCAATTGGCCCAGGCCGCGCATTACCAGATTCGCTACACGCTCCACACCGTCAAGGGCCCGATGAATGTGCTGGAGACGGGCGAAGCCTACAAACAGCACAATCGTCATCTGCTGCGCGGTTACCTGCTGGTGGTGGACAATTTGCTGCAAAGCGAACCCTCCATGCCGGCCCTGGACTTGGAAACCCAGAACTCGCGCCTGCAGATCGCCCTGGAACTGAACCAGCGCGCCCAGCAGGAGCAGCTCCAGCATCTGGACCGGGTACGGGCCCAACAGGACCTGATCCTGCTGCTGACCCGTCAACGCTACAGCGCCAACAACTCCTTGCTCGAAGCGGCCGAACTCATCACCCGCAGCGCCTGCGACATCTATCAGATCGACTGCGCCAGTATCTGGAACCTGGACGACGGCAAACTGGTGCCGATTTCCGCCTACAACCGCGCGTCCCAGGAATACTTCCTGCCGGCGGTCATCGACGTCAACGAGTTCCCCGACTACATGGAGGCGCTGCAGACCTGTCGTGCCATCGACGCCCACAATGCGATGCGCGACCCGCGCACCCGGGAAATGGCCGAGAGCCTGCGCGCTCGCGACGTCAACGCCATCCTCGACGCCAGCGTGCGCATCGACGGCCAAGTGGTGGGCGTGCTGTGCCTGGAACAGGTGGGGGCCACCCGCGCCTGGCAGTCGGATGAAATCGCCTTTGCCGGCGAGCTGGCGGACCAGTTCGCCCAGGTCATCAACAACCACAACCGCCGCACCGCCACCAGCGCCCTGCACCTGTTCCAGCGCGCCGTGGAGCAAAGCGCCAACGCGTTCCTGCTGGTCAATTGCGACGGTGTGGTGGAGTACGTCAACCCAAGCTTCACCGCCATCACCCAGTACACCACCGAGGAAGTCCACGGCCAACGCCTCTCGGAACTGCCGGCCCTGGAGAACCTCAGCGAGCTGCTGTTCGACGCGCCCTCGGCGCTGGCCCAGAGCAACAGTTGGCAGGGCGAGTTCAAGAGCCGGCGCAAGAACCTGGAACCCTACTGGGGCCAGTTGTCGATTTCCAAAGTCTACGGCGACAACCGCGAGCTGACCCACTACATCGGCATCTACGAAGACATCACCCAAACCAAACTGGCCCAGCAGCGCATCGAGCGCCTGGCCTACACCGACAACCTGACCAACCTGGGCAACCGCCCGGCGTTCATTCGCAACCTCGATGAACGCTTCGCCCGGGACAGTGATTCGCCCATCAGCCTGCTGCTGGTGGACATCGACAACTTCAAGCGCATCAACGACAGCCTCGGTCACCAGACCGGTGACAAACTGCTGATCAGTCTGGCCCGGCGCCTGCGCAACAGCCTGAGCCCCAGCGGCAGCCTGGCGCGATTCGCCAGTAACGAGTTCGCCGTGCTGCTGGACGACACGAGCCTGGAGGCCGGGCAGCAGATCGCCAGCCAATTGCTGATGACCCTCGATAAACCGATGTTCGTCGACAACCAGTTGATCAGCGTGACCGGCTCCGTGGGCCTGGCCTGCGCGCCGCTGCACGGCCGTGATCCGCAGACCCTGATGCGCAACGCCGGCCTCGCCCTGCACAAGGCCAAGGCCAACGGCAAGCATCAGGTCCAGGTGTTCACCGAGGCGCTGAATGCCGAGGCGAGTTACAAGCTGTTCGTCGAAAACAACCTGCGTCGCGCCCTGACCCAGAACGAACTGGACGTGTTCTACCAACCCAAGTTGTGCCTGCGCAGCGGCCGTCTGCTGGGCATGGAGGCACTGCTGCGCTGGAACCATCCGGAAAAGGGCATGATCCGCCCGGACCAGTTCATCAGCGTGGCCGAAGAAACCGGCCTGATCATCCCCATCGGCAAATGGATCGCCCGCCAGGCCTGCCGGATGAGCAAACAGCTGACCGCGGCTGGCCTGGGCAACCTGCAAGTGGCGATCAACCTGTCGCCCAAGCAGTTCTCCGACCCGGACCTGGTCGCCTCCATCGCCAGCATCCTCAAGGAAGAACAACTGCCGGCCCGCCTGCTGGAACTGGAGTTGACCGAAGGCCTGCTGCTGGAGGCCACCGAAGACACCCACTTGCAACTCGACCAGCTAAAGCGCCTGGGGCTGACCCTGGCCATGGACGACTTTGGCACCGGGTATTCGTCCCTGAGCTACCTGAAAAAATTCCCGATCGACATCATCAAGATCGATCGCAGCTTCATCCATGAGATCCCGGACAACCAGGACGACATGGAAATCACCTCGGCGGTGATCGCCATGGCTCATAACCTGAAACTCAAGGTCGTGGCCGAAGGCATCGAAACCGCCCAGCAACTGACGTTCCTGCGGCGTCACCGCTGCGACGTCGGCCAGGGCTACCTGTTCGACCGGCCAATCCCCGGCGCGGAGCTGATCGAAAAGCTCAAGCGCTACCCGCGCGGGCCTCTGGTCTGACAGCTGCGTATAGCTTGCGGCGGCTTTTCTGAGGCACACTGGCGGTCTATTTCGCTCAATTCAATCTGACTGAGAGGACTGATAATGGTCTTGCGCTCGGAAATCCTGGTGAATAAAAACGTGCTTCCTACTCAAGAACAAGCCCTGCCTGGCCGTGAAACCCCGATGACTGTGCCGGACAAACACTTCGTCCTCGACGCGCCCCTGCTGGGCCCATTTGCCATGGACGTGGATTTCGCGATCTTCGGCCTCGGCTGCTTCTGGGGCGCGGAACGCAAGTTCTGGCAGCGCGAAGGCGTGGTCAGTACCGCGGTGGGTTACGCCGGTGGTTTCACACCGAACCCGACGTACGAAGAAGTCTGCTCGGGCCTGACCGGCCACAGCGAAGTGGTGCTGGTGGTCTACGAACCAGCGAAAGTCAGCTACGAACAGCTTCTGAAGATGTTCTGGGAACTGCACAACCCGACCCAGGGCATGCGCCAGGGGAACGATATCGGCACCCAGTACCGTTCGGTGATCTATGCCACCACCCCGGCCCAACTGGCGGCGGCCAAACACAGCGAGCAAGTCTTCCAGGCCGAGTTGACCAAGGCCGGCAAAGGCACCATCACCACCGAAATCGAAGAAGCACCGACGTTCTACTTCGCCGAGGCCTATCACCAGCAGTACCTGGCGAAGAACCCGGAAGGCTATTGCGGGATTGGCGGTACCGGCGTGACCTGCCCGATCTGACTAAAAGTCTGTTCGCGATAGCGGTGGGCCTGGGCGGTGATGTTGGATGTGCCGCCGTCATCGCGAGCAAGCTCGCTCCCACAGGTGCGTACACCCTAGAACCCATGTGGGAGCGAGCTTGCTCGCGACAGCGCCCTTCCAGACGCCAGCAAAACCTCACTCAGCGATCAACCAATCCATCTGCCACCCGCCCTGGGTCTGCCCCAGCTTTTTCGACAGCCACGGCAGCAGCTCACGCAACTCTTCTTCCAGCCCCCACGGCGGATTGGCAATCGCCAGGCCGGAGCCATTCAGGCTGTTGGGCGTCGCCAATGGGTGCACCAGCAGTTCCACGCGCAGCAGCTTCGGCGCTCCCGTGCCGGCCAGGTCCTGGTAGAAGCGGCGCAACATCCGCTGGTCCTTCACCGGGTACCAGATGGCTGCCACCGTCTGGCGCATCCGGCCAACGGCCTCCTTGAGCGAGGCGGCGCAGCGCTGCATCTCGTCAAGCTGCTCGAAGGGCGGATCGATCAGCATCAAGGCACGCTTTTCGGCCACCGGCAGCAACGCCCGCGGCACATGCCAGCCTTCACCCAGGTGCACCGCCACGCGACGGTCGCCTTTCATGTTGTCCTTGAGCAACACACCGTCTTCAGGGTGCTTTTCGTTGAGCAGCACTCGGTCCTGGGGCCGAGTCAGGCGCCGCGCCAGTTCCGGCGAGCCCGGGTAGTAGCGCAACTGCCCGTCCGGGTTCATCTCGTGCAGCACCTTCATGTAATCGGCGGTCAACGGCGGCAGGTCGCCCTCGCCCCACAACCGCGCAATGCCTTCCAGGTACTCACCGGTACGGTTGGCCTGGTCACCCTGCAAGTCGTACAGCCCGATGCCCGCGTGGGTGTCGAGGTAGGCGAAGGGCTGCTCCTTGCGCGACATCAGCGCGATGAGGCGGGTCAAGGTCAGGTGTTTGAACACGTCGGCGTGATTGCCGGCGTGGAAGGCGTGGCGATAATTCATGGCGGCTCCTGCGAAGGGCGACGAGTTTACCTTGAAGCGCGTCGAACGTCAGGGGTTGGCAGCCCGGCGGGCACGCCACGATCAGCCCAGCTCCCGCAGCAAGTACGCCTGCAAGGGCGCCTTTGGCGCGACAACCGGCTTCGATCGCTCAAGAAAGTGAGCAATCTTGCACCGCAGGACGCGATGGTCGACCCGCTCGCACAGAGACGGATGCTCTTGGCCAAGCCACGTGAGCAAGTTATCCAACAGACAACTCGTCGGGGCCTCGGTCATGGCGTCCAGCAGCGCCACCGGCACTTCCCACCAAGGAAAAATCCGCGCCGGCCGCTGGACGTTTCCGACGAACTCAAGGGATTGAGCGTTGATCAGGCAACGATTGATGACCGGCAGGAGCTCCCCGGCATCCACCACTGTCGATCGCAGGATCTGTCCCATGAAGCGCCCATCCCAAAAACGCAGAAAAACCGGCTTACCACCTGGCAACAGCACCTGCGTCAACCCACGCAAATGCTCGGCAAGGGTTTCCTGGCTGGCACACGACACCGCCAGCCAACCCCAGTCGAGCGAGTCGGTGGCCGCTATCCAATCAAGAAACCCACAGTCTGCGCGAACAAGCCCTACGTAGGGCATGACCGCCTCCCACTCGGCGTACGGCGTGTCGGCCCAGATCGCCGTGGGTGTCGCGGCCATCGAACGCCGCCAGGCCGCCAATGCCCCAGCGCTACTGGCGTTGCTGAAAATGGCGAAAAGTTGCTCGGGCACCTGCAACGGATGGTGCTCAAGCCAGACGCGGGGCGTTTGACCACTGTTCATGGGCGCTCCTGTATGTCGACCGTTTTGTGGAAGGCCAATGGCCCTGCGCAGACGCCGTTTCTGCAACGCTCGCACTCCTCGCAGAACGGCGCCGAGCCTTGGAAGCTGAGGATTTGCGCCAGGGAAAGCCGAGGGGCCGGCGCAGCGACCTGCGTCCCGGAGCCCTCCGGCGAACCCGCCATCGCCCCCATGACCGCCATCGGCGCCCCACCGACCTCGATCGGCACGCTGCTGAAAATTCCGTCGGCGCCAATGTTGATCCAATGACCGCCAGCCTGGAGGGTCACACTGGCGCCAGCCTCCAGGACCACTTGCTGGCCGGCGCTGACATGAAACTGCCGGCTGGCGCTCAGGACTTGGCTGGTCACGCGAACATGTCGCTCGCCGCCCACCAGCAAATGATCGTCCTGGCGGACTTCAGCATGGCGTCGGCCATGGGTAACGCGCTGCTCATCGGCCTTGAGTTCGTGCCGTGCGGTGCCGATGACGACGATGCTGCGCTCGTGATCGACCTGCACCCGCTGGTCGTGCAGCACGTGCTGGGTCCAGTTTCGCTGGGCCCGCAGGTAGATTTCCTCAGCCCCCTTGCGGTCCTCGATGCGCAACTCGTTGTAGCCTTCCCCGCCGGGACTGCTCTGGCTGCGCCATATACTGCGAGTCTTGTCCGCCGGCAGGTCCAACGGCACCGGGTTGGCGCCGTTGGGCAGGCAACCCACCACCAATGGCTTGTCCACGTCGCCATCGATGAACCCCACCAGGACTTCCATGCCGACCCGGGGAATCAGCACGGCACCATAGTGATCATGGGCCCAACCCGAGGCCACTCGCAGCCAGCAACTGGAATGCTCGTCGCGCTGGCCGTCGCGATCCCAGGCCAGTTGCACCTTGACCCGCCCGAATTCATCGCAATGGATCTCGCTGTCCACCGGCCCGGTCACCACCGCTGACTGATAACCGTGGGCACGGGGCTTTTCAGGGTGCAAGGGCGGCCGAAAAAACACCTCCCACGGTGTAGCGAGAAAAGTGTTTCTGTAGCCCTGGAATTCATCCGGGCCGGCGGAGGCTGTTTCTTCCAGCACCTGGGGTTGGCGGCCATGATGGTCGATATGCGTCAGGAGCCAGAGATCGTTCCACTGTTCCCTGGGATGGCCCTCGATACGCATGAAATGTCCGCTGACGAAAGCGCTGTCATCGCTGCTACCGTGCGCCACGCGATGATCGGCGCCATGACGCTCGAGGGCACGCCGGGTCAAGTGCTTGCCATCGTCCCGGTCGCAGAACCCACCGGGGTAGCGATAGTCTTCGAGCGCCGGCAGTTGCCGATTGTCGAGGTGGGCCTGCAACAACAGGCCGGGCTTGCGGAAGTCGTAGTCGCGCAACGTTACGGCCGTGGTGCGGGTCTGCAGTCGCACCGCCAAACGCTTGATGGCCGGCGCGTCGGCAGCCATGCCGCTGTCCGCCAGGTACAGCGTCGAGTCGGGCAGGCAGGGGAACCCGGTCTGATCGTCACCGAACACCAGCAGATGGCCGTCAGGGCGGTGCCGAAAGTGATAGTGGATACCGACTTCGGCACAGATCCGCTCGATGAACGCCAGGTCGCTTTCGGCGTACTGCACACAGTATTCACGCTCGGGATAGTGCCCTGCGAGGATGAACTGGAAGGCCCCCTCCAGGACCCCATGTTCCTTCAACACCCGGGCGACGATATCGGGCACGCTCAAGTGCTGGAAAATCCGCTGGTTGATACGGTGGCGCAAGTAGGCCAGGCGCGGCACCAGACTGACCTGGTAACGGGTCAGGCGGTTGCCCGAATCGCCTTGGGCCACGCTATAGACCTGACCGTGCACACCCCCTCCCCGGCCATCGAATCGCAGGAATGCCTGGCGATGCAGTAGTTCGTCCAGTACGAGGTCGCAGCGCTCGCTGACCAGATCCACGTCAAAGCGATAGGGCTGGCTGATGGTTTCCTTGCCCTTGAACTCAAGCACCTTGAGTTCATTAGGCCCACTGTCGAGCGTCAGCGTGAAACGCGGTGGATTGGCAGGCGGGAACATCCGATGTGCCTCTGCTGAATGGAGGCGGGCGATTCTGCACGAGCAGTAGGGGACGTGTACGGGAGGTCAGGAAAAACAGATTTGCCCTACATCCACGAAGGTAAAAGCTGCAAAGCGTGATGCATTTTCCGATAGACATTCGAAGCATCGTCGCCGTCCTGCACATGAATCAGCAATTTCTTGCGACGTGCTCGATCTGGCGGCGAATGGTTCCTGGTGTGGCAATCAGAGATCTGGGGCCAGGACGCTATGTTCAGGTTCTATAGCTCGCAGGCTTCTACAGAGCCCAGCGGTAGGAGCTGTCGAGCGGAGCGAGGCTGCGATCTTTCTCCAAACACTTGAGCCTCAAGTGAAAGATCAAAAGATCGCACGCTTCGCCAGCTCCTACAGAGCCCAGCGGGAGCAAGCTCCCTAGCCACAATGGATCACACCTGCGGGCTCGAAGCCGCGCTGAAGGCCTTACTGGTTCAGACGAAAATCTTTTTCCGCCGCGTCGAAGCGCTGCAGCATACCGGCGGTAGGTGAGCCCATCTTGCTGACAAAGTAGATGGCCAGGCTGGCGAAGATGAAGCCCGGGATGATTTCGTACAAGCCCAGCAACGCGAAATGCTTCCAGACGATCACGGTGATTGCACCCACCAGAATGCCGGCGAGCGCGCCATTGCGGGTCATGTTCTTCCAGATGACGGAGATCAGGACAACCGGGCCGAAGGCAGCACCGAAACCGGCCCAGGCGTAGCTCACCAGACCGAGTACGCGGTTTTCCGGGTTAGCGGCCAGGGCAATGGCGACCAAGGCCACCAGCAACACCATGGCGCGACCGACCCAGACCAGTTCCAGCTGGGAAGCGCTCTTGCGCAGGAAGGTCTTGTAGAAGTCTTCGGTCAGGGCGCTGGAGCACACCAGTAACTGGCAGCTCAAGGTACTCATCACCGCCGCCAGGATGGCCGACAGCAGTACTCCGGCAATCCATGGGTTGAACAGCAGTTTTGCCAGCTCGATGAACACGCGCTCAGGGTTCTCGGTCACGGGCCCGGCCACATCAGGGTGGGCCGAGAAGTAAGCGATACCGAAGAAGCCCACGGCCACGGTGCCGCCCAGGCACAGGATCATCCAGGTCATGGAGATGCGACGGGCATTGGCGATCGATTTGACCGAATCCGCTGCCATGAAGCGCGCCAGGATGTGCGGTTGGCCGAAATAACCCAGGCCCCAGCCCATCAGCGAGATGATGCCGATGAAGGTGGTGTTTTTCAGCATGTCGAAGGACGAAGGATCTTTCGCTTCGATGGCCAGGAACGTGGTGTCCACGCCACCGGTCGCCAGCAGCACGATGATCGGCGTCAGGATCAGCGCGAAAATCATCAGGGTGGCTTGTACGGTGTCGGTCCAGCTCACGGCCAGGAAACCGCCAACGAAGGTGTAGGCGATGGTCGCTGCGGCACCGGCCCACAGCGCGGTCTCGTAGGACATGCCGAAGGTGCTTTCGAACAGACGGGCACCGGCCACGATGCCGGAAGCGCAGTAGATGGTGAAGAACACCAGGATCACCACCGCAGAGATGATCCGCAGCAGGCCGCTCTTGTCTTCGAAGCGGCTGGAGAAGTAATCCGGCAGCGTCAGGGCATCACCGTTGTGCTCGGTCTGCACCCGCAGGCGACCGGCCACGAACAGCCAGTTCAGGTAGGCGCCGACGATCAGGCCGATGGCGATCCAGCTTTCCGACAGGCCAGACATATAGATGGCACCCGGCAAACCCATCAACAACCAGCCGCTCATGTCGGAGGCACCGGCGGACAAGGCCGTGACCACGCTGCCCAGGCTGCGACCGCCCAGGATGTAGTCGGAAAGGTTATTGGTGGAGCGGTAAGCCATCAGGCCGATCAGGACCATGGCTGCGATGTAGATCACGAAAGTGATCAAGGTGGGATTACTAACACTCATGAGTTACGCCCTGGCTTTGTTTTTATGGTGCGGTGGCAGTTGAAAGCGCCGACAACGCAGACGTTGTAGCGACGATTTGCAGTCCCGCGAATTTATGACTGATGTTTCCCCAGGAAAGCCATCAGCCGATGCCCCTCGGCCTGGAGCCGGTTGCACCTTGGCCGCGAATGCTATTCAACAAATCAAATAAGGTGCAACCAGTTTCGCTCGAATAAGTTGCACCTGATCGTTTTTATCGCAAAATCGCCGTTTTTTGCTCCCTTTTAGTGCAGTCCGTAGCGTCTCACTAGAAGCCAAAGCACTAAGCCGGTGCAGGTTTGGCGGGGGCGCGCTGGCTTCCGGATGAGCTGCCTGTCATTTCAAGAAAAAAAGGGTTGCACCCGGTTGCACCTCAATCATCGCGCAGCTAATCTTGCCGCCAGCTGATGCCACGCCATACGTGGTAAACATGAGGATAAAAATATGGCTACCACCACCCTTGGGGTCAAACTCGATGACCCGACCCGCGAACGCCTCAAGGCGGCCGCAACCTCGATCGATCGCACGCCGCACTGGCTGATCAAGCAGGCAATTTTCAATTACCTGGAAAAACTCGAGGGTGGTGCAACCCTGACCGAGCTGAACGGTTCACCCCGCGCCGACAGCGATGATGCCGGCGACGTACAGGTCGACCACGCTCACCAATGCTTCCTCGAATTTGCCGAGAGCATCCTGCCGCAATCGGTCCTGCGCGCCTCCATCACCGCCGCTTACCGTCGCCCTGAGCCGGAAGTGGTGCCGATGCTGATCGAGCAGGCCCGCCTGCCGGTGGAAATGGCCGAAGCCACCAACAAGCTGGCGGCTTCGATTGCGGAAAAACTGCGTAACCAGAAAAGCGCCGGCGGCCGTGCCGGTATCGTTCAGGGCTTACTCCAGGAATTTTCCCTGTCGTCCCAGGAAGGCGTAGCCCTGATGTGCCTGGCCGAGGCGCTTCTGCGCATCCCGGACAAAGGCACTCGTGACGCGCTGATCCGCGACAAGATCAGCACCGGCAACTGGCAGCCGCACCTGGGCAACAGCCCGTCGCTGTTCGTCAATGCCGCCACTTGGGGCCTGTTGCTGACCGGCAAGCTGGTCGCCACCCATAACGAAACGGGCCTGACCTCCTCCCTGAGCCGCATCATCGGCAAGAGCGGCGAGCCGATGATCCGCAAGGGCGTCGACATGGCCATGCGCCTGATGGGCGAACAGTTCGTCACCGGCGAAACCATCGCCGAAGCCCTGGCCAACGCCAGCAAGTTCGAAGCCAAGGGTTTCCGCTATTCCTACGACATGCTGGGTGAGGCCGCGCTCACCGAACATGACGCCCAGAAGTACCTGGCCTCGTACGAACAAGCCATCCATTCGATCGGCAAAGCGTCCCATGGCCGTGGGATTTATGAAGGTCCGGGCATTTCCATCAAGCTCTCGGCCCTGCACCCGCGCTACAGCCGCGCCCAGTACGAGCGCGTCATGGACGAGCTGTACCCGCGCCTGCTGTCGCTGACCCTGCTGGCCAAGCAATACGACATCGGCCTGAACATCGACGCCGAGGAAGCCGACCGCCTCGAACTGTCCCTGGACCTGCTGGAGCGCCTGTGCTTCGAGCCGCAGCTGACCGGCTGGAATGGCATCGGCTTCGTGATCCAGGCCTACCAGAAGCGTTGCCCGTACGTGATCGACTACGTCATCGATCTGGCCCGGCGCAGCCGCCACCGCCTGATGATTCGCCTGGTAAAAGGCGCGTACTGGGACAGCGAGATCAAGCGCGCCCAGGTCGAAGGCCTGGAAGGCTATCCGGTCTACACCCGCAAGGTGTACACCGACGTGTCCTACATCGCCTGCGCGCGCAAACTGCTGTCGGTGCCGGAAGTCATCTACCCGCAGTTCGCCACGCACAACGCCCATACCCTGTCGGCCATTTACCACATCGCCGGTCAGAACTATTACCCGGGCCAGTACGAATTCCAGTGCCTGCACGGCATGGGTGAACCGCTGTACGAACAAGTTGTAGGTAAGGTCTCCGAAGGCAAGCTGAACCGACCGTGCCGTGTGTACGCCCCGGTCGGCACCCACGAAACTCTGCTGGCCTACCTCGTACGCCGCTTGCTGGAAAACGGCGCGAACACCTCGTTCGTCAACCGCATCGCCGACCAGTCGATTTCCATCCAGGAACTGGTGGCCGATCCGGTGGCCAGCATCGAGCAGATGGCAACCCTGGAAGGCGGCTTCGGCCTGCCGCACCCGCGTATTCCGCTGCCGCGCGACCTGCACGGCAGCGACCGCGCCAACTCCAGCGGCATCGACCTGGCCAACGAGCATCGCCTGGCGTCGCTGTCCTGCGCCCTGCTGGCCACCGCCCATAACGACTGGAAAGCCGCGCCGATGCTCGGTTGCGCTGCCAGCGAAGAAACCCCGGCAGCGGTGCTGAACCCGTCCGATCACCGCGATGTGGTCGGCCATGTGCAGGAAGCGACGGTTGCCGACGTCGACAACGCTATCCAGTGCGCCCTCAACGCCGCACCGATCTGGCAGGCCACGCCACCGGCCGAACGCGCCGCGATCCTCGAGCGTGCCGCCGACCTGATGGAAGGCGAGATCCAGCCACTGATGGGCCTGCTGGCCCGCGAAGCCGGAAAGACCTTCGCCAACGCCATCGCCGAAGTGCGTGAAGCCGTGGACTTCCTGCGGTACTACGCGGTGCAGGCACGCAACGATTTCACCAACGACGCCCACCGCCCTCTCGGCCCGGTGGTCTGCATCAGCCCGTGGAACTTCCCGCTGGCGATTTTCAGCGGCCAGGTCGCCGCCGCACTGGCCGCCGGCAACCCGGTATTGGCCAAGCCCGCCGAGCAGACGCCGCTGGTGGCCGCCCAGGCGGTGCGCCTGATGCTCGAAGCCGGCATTCCGGAAGGCGTCCTGCAACTGCTGCCGGGTCGCGGCGAAACCGTCGGCGCCCGCCTGGTGGGTGACGAGCGGGTCAAAGGCGTGATGTTCACCGGCTCCACCGAAGTCGCCCGCCTGCTGCAACGCAACATCGCCGGACGCCTGGACAACCAGGGCCGGCCGATCCCGCTGATCGCCGAGACCGGCGGCCAGAACGCGATGATCGTCGACTCCTCGGCCCTGACCGAACAAGTGGTCATCGACGTCGTATCCTCGGCCTTCGACAGTGCCGGCCAGCGTTGCTCGGCCCTGCGGGTGCTGTGCCTGCAGGAAGACTCCGCCGACCGTGTCATCGAAATGCTCAAGGGTGCCATGGCCGAATCGCGCCTCGGCAACCCTGAGCGCCTGTCGGTGGACATCGGCCCAGTGATCGACGCCGAAGCCAAGGCCGGCATCGAGAAACACATCCAGGCCATGCGCGACAAAGGTCGCACCGTCTACCAGATGGCAATCGCCGACAGCGACGAGTGCAAGCGCGGCACCTTCGTGATGCCGACCTTGATCGAGCTGGAAAGCTTCGACGAGCTGCAACGGGAGATCTTCGGTCCGGTGCTGCACGTGGTGCGCTACAAGCGCAAGGAACTGGGTCAGTTGATCGACCAGATCAACGCCTCCGGCTACGGCCTGACCCTGGGCGTGCACACACGCATCGACGAGACCATCGCCAAGGTCATCGATAACGTCCATGCTGGTAACGTCTACGTCAACCGCAACATTGTCGGGGCCGTGGTCGGTGTACAGCCGTTTGGTGGCGAAGGCCTGTCGGGCACCGGTCCCAAGGCTGGTGGCCCGCTGTACCTGTACCGCCTGCTGTCGACTCGTCCTACCGATGCGATCCAGCAGTCCTTCGTGCGCGGCGACGCCTTGGTTGCGCCGGACCTGCGCTTGCGCGATGCCATGAGCAAACCGCTGACCGCCCTGCAAGCCTGGGCCGACAGCCAGAAGCTCGCCGAACTGAGCGCCCTGTGCGTGCAGTTCGCGGCCCAATCGCAAAGCGGCATCACCCGCCAGTTGACCGGCCCGACCGGCGAACGCAACAGCTATGCCATCCTGCCACGCGAGCACGTGCTGTGCCTGGCCGACGTGGAAGGCGACCTGCTGACGCAACTGGCGGCCGTACTGGCCGTGGGCGGCTCGGCCGTGTGGCCGGAAACCGACACCAGCAAGGCCTTGTTCGCCCGCTTGCCGAAAGAGATTCAGGCACGCATCCAGCGAGTTGCCGACTGGACCAAGGACGATGTGCTGTTCGACGCGGTCCTGCACCACGGCGATTCGGACCAACTGCGCGACGTTTGCCAGCAGGTGGCCAAGCGTGCCGGCGCCATCGTCGGGGTGCATGGTTTGTCCCAGGGTGAGACCAACATTGCGTTGGAGCGTTTGGTGATCGAGCGGGCCTTGAGCGTCAACACCGCTGCGGCGGGGGGTAACGCTAGTCTGATGACTATCGGTTAAGCGCGACATTCGCTGAGCATCGGCAATAGATGCTCAGCCCACCGACCCTGTGGGAGCGAGCTTGCTCGCGATAGCGACCTGACAGCCAACATCTTTGTTGTGTGTGAAATCGCTATCGCGAGAAAGCTCGCTCCCACATTTTATCCGCGTCAGATCACCCCCTGCGTTCTGCCACTCCATCACCCAAATCAATCTTGCTGTTCACCCTCCTGCCTCGCACCTAGACTCGGCCCATTCCAAAAAAAGGTAGGCCGCCATGTCCGAGACGTTGCTCAGTTCCCGCAATCTGGCTTTCGAGCTGTACGAAGTCCTCGATGCCGAGGGCCTGACCCAGCGCGAGCGGTTTGCCGAACACAATCGCGAGACCTTCGACGCGGCCATTGCCACGGCCCGCACAATCGCCGAAAAACATTTCGCGCCGCACAACCGCAAGAACGATGAAAACGAACCGCGCTACGAGAACGGCCAGGCAATCCTGATTCCCGAGGTAAAGCCGGCTGTGGATGCCTTTCTGGAGGCCGGTTTTCTCAATGCCGCGCGCAGCTTCGACGCCGGAGGCATGCAGTTGCCGACGCTGCTGTCCCAGGCTTGCTTCGCACACTTCCAGTCGGCCAATGCCGCGTCAACGTCCTACCCGTTCCTGACCATGGGCGCGGCGAACCTGATCGAAAGCTTCGGCAGCGATGAGCAGAAGCAACGCTTCCTGCAACCGATGATCGACGGCCGCTTCTTCGGCACCATGGCCCTGACCGAGCCCCATGCAGGTTCTTCGCTGTCGGATATTCGTACACGCGCCGAGCCTGCGTCCGATGGCACCTATCGACTCAAGGGCAACAAGATCTTCATCTCCGGCGGTGATCATCCGTTGTCGGAGAACATCGTGCACATGGTCCTGGCGAAACTGCCGGACGCGCCGCCGGGGGTGAAGGGCATTTCGCTGTTTATCGTGCCCAAGTTCCTGGTCAACGACGATGGCAGCCTTGGCCCGCGTAACGACGTGCTGCTGGCCGGGCTGTTCCACAAGATGGGCTGGCGCGGTACCACATCGACCGCGTTGAACTTCGGCGACAACGGCGAATGTGTCGGTTACCTCGTAGGCAAACCGCACCACGGCCTGAGTTATATGTTCCAGATGATGAACGAGGCGCGCATCGGTGTCGGCATGGGCGCGGTGATGCTGGGTTACGCCGGCTACCTGTATTCCCTTGAATACGCCCGCGAGCGTCCGCAGGGCCGCGTGCCCGACAGCAAGGACCCGACCACCGCCCCGGTGGCGATCATCCAGCACGCCGACGTGCGGCGCATGCTGTTGACCCAAAAAGCCTACGTCGAGGGTTCGTTTGACCTGGGCTTGTACGCCGCGCGACTGTTCGACGACACCACCACCCTGGACAGCGAAGCCGAGCGCAGGCGCGCCCATGAACTGCTGGACCTGCTGACCCCCATCGTCAAATCCTGGCCCTCGGAGTTCTGCCTGAAAGCCAATGAACTGGCGATCCAGATCCTGGGCGGTCACGGCTACACCCGCGAATACCCGGTGGAGCAGTATTATCGCGACAACCGCCTGAACCCGATCCATGAAGGCACCCACGGCATCCAGTCCCTGGACCTGCTGGGGCGGAAGCTGGCGCAGAACGGCGGCGCCGGGCTCAAGCAGTTGATCCGCCTGGTGGCCGACACCACTGAACGGGCCCAGGCGCACCCATCATTGACGCCATTGCGCCAGCCGCTGGAAGCGTTGGTGGCGCGCCTGCAAACCGTCACCCTGGGCCTGCTGACGGACCTGGCCCAGGGCAAGGTCAACAGCAGCCTCGCCAACTCGGCGCTGTACCTGAAAGTGTTTGGGCACATGGTGATCGGCTGGCGCTGGCTGGAACAGGCGATTCGTGCCGAGGAAGGCCTGGCCAGGGGCAATGCCGCGGACAGCGACTTCTATAAAGGCAAGCTGCAAGCGGCGCGCTACTTCCTGACCTGGGAAGTGCCGGGGTGTCATCATGAGCTGGCGATTCTCGAGGCGCGGGATGATACGTGCCTGGGGATGCGGGATGAGTGGTTCTGAGGCGAGTCTTGCGGCGCGGCTAAAAACCAATCGCGGGCAAGCTCGCTCCCACAGGGGTTCCAAGTGAACACGACATCTGCGTTCACCACCGATCCACTGTGGGAGCGAGCTTGCTCGCGATAGCGGTGTTTCAGCCAACACACAGGCAACTGCGCTGACGCCATCGCGAGCAAGCTCGCTCCCACACAAGCCCCACAGTCAACATTCGTTAACGGTTTCAGGCCTGCTGGATCGTCTTGGCAATCACCTCGACCGTGGCGCTGACTTGCTCTTGGTAACGGTCGAGTTCCGCCTGATGGCTCTTCTGCATTTCGATCTGTTGCGAACACAGGTTCATGGCCGCCAATACCAGCAGGCGATCACCGATCAGCGTCGGGTATTTCCTTTTCGTGTCGGCCAGGGCGGCCTTGAGCATCGAAGCGGCGTCCAACAGGGTCTGTTCCTGCCCGGTCGGCGCTTTGATTGAATAGTCTTCTCCCAGGATCGAGATGACCGTCACCCCATCGGCGCCGTGCTTCATGCGCTGACAGGACCGGCGCTGGCGCGCTCGATCAGGGCCTGGATGCGCGCGGCTGTGGTGCCGTGCAGTTCTTCCTGTTCCATCAGGCTCAGTTGCAGGCTTTCGTTTTCATCCTTGGCCCTGGCAAGTTCTGCGCTCAGGGTTTCATTCAGGCCGGTGAGGTGCAGGTTCTGTTGCACCAGGTCGTTGACCAGTTGCTCCAGTTGGCTGAGGGATGTTTCCAACATATTGATTTCCAGGCTTTTCCAAGGGGCGCGTACGATAAAGAAAAGTCACCGCCGATGCCACGCTTTACAAGGTGACGGTGCTTGGCTCGCGAGCTGTAGAGACTGCGATTCAAGAATCTGGTTCCTACCCTTCGTCGCGTGGCACGCCTTGCCCTGCGACAAAAGCCCACAACGCCTCAAGACTTCAGGCGTATGTCCGATAAGTCAGTTAACAGCAGTCTCAGCCCCGCACGGACGCATCTATTTTCGGTATTTTCCATGTCCCTACGTAATATGAACATCGCGCCGCGGGCGTTCCTCGGGTTTGCCTTGATTGGCGCCCTGATGCTGGCCCTTGGGGTATTCGCCCTGACCCAGATGAGCAAAATCCGCGGCTCCGGCGAAATCATCGCCCAGAACAGCGTGCCCAGTATCAAGGCCCTGGATGAGTTCACCCAACTCACCCTGCGCCTGCGCGTCTTGTCCTATCGCTTGCTGGTCAACCGCGAGCCGGACATCCAGCAGAAAACCTACGATCTGTTCGAACAACGCGGCCAGCAGATCCGCGCGGCCCAGGCCGCCTATGAAAAGCTCATCAGCGCCCCTGACGAACGGGCCGCCTACGATCAGTATGTGCAACTGCTCGGGCAGTACCGTCAGCTCGAAGAGCGCATGAAAACCCTGTCACGCAACAATCAGGTCGATGAACTGCGCACATTGCTCAACACTGAATTGCTGAGCAACTCCGATGCCATCAACGCCGCAATCGGCCGCTTGTTGGAGATCAACAACCTGCAAGCCGAGGCGCTCAATAAGGGCGCGGCGCAACAATATTCAAACGCTTTCATCTGGGTGGTCACCCTGCTGGTCATCGCCACCGGCCTGACCCTGCTGTTCGCCTGGCTGCTGACCCACAGCATCACCAAGCCGATCGCCAACGCGCTGGATGCCGCCGAAGAGATCGCCAAGGGCAACCTGACCCGGCCGATCACCGTTGACGGCAGCGATGAAGCCGGTCGCCTGCTGCGGGCGATGTCGACCATGCAGGAAAAACTGCGCGATACCTTGCAACGGATCTCCGGTTCGGCCACACAGCTGGCGTCAGCGGCCGAAGAGCTCAACGCCGTCACTGACGAAAGCGCCCGGGGCCTGACCCAGCAGAACAACGAAATCGAACAGGCCGCAACAGCGGTCAACGAGATGACCAGCGCCGTGGAAGAGGTCGCACGCAATGCGGTCAGCACGTCGGAAGCGTCGAAACACGCCACCACATCCGCTGGCGACGGCCGCGATCTGGTGCAGGAAACCGTCGGTGCCATCGAACGCATGAGTGCCGACGTACAAAGCACCGCCACGCTGATCGGTAACCTGGCCAATGAGTCCCGCGACATCGGCAAAGTGCTGGATGTGATCCGCGGCCTGGCCGACCAGACCAACCTGCTGGCCCTCAACGCCGCCATCGAAGCCGCCCGTGCCGGTGAGGCCGGTCGTGGTTTTGCCGTGGTGGCCGACGAAGTCCGCGCCCTGGCTCATCGTACCCAGCAGTCGACCAGCGAGATCGAACGCATGATCGGCAGCATCCAGAGCGGCACCGAACACGCCGTGGATTCGATGCGCAACAGCACCGAGCGCGCCGAATCGACCCTGAACATCGCCCGTGGCGCCGGCATGTCCCTGGACACCATCAACACGGCCATCGTCGAGATCAACGAACGCAACCTGGTGATCGCCAGCGCCGCCGAGGAACAGGCCCAGGTGGCCCGTGAAGTGGACCGCAACCTGGTGAACATCCGCGACCTGTCGGTGCAATCGGCCACCGGCGCCAACCAGACCAGCGCCGCCAGCGCCGAACTGTCGCGCCTGGCCGTGGACTTGAACAGCATGGTCGGGCGGTTCAGCCTTTAAGGCTTCACCTGCCTTTGAGGCGAGAGCTTCCTGTGGCGAGGGGATTTATCCCCGCTGGGCTGCGAAGCAGCCCCCAACTGTGCTGCCATGCAATCAGAAGGCGAGCGCTTCGCACTCGAACGGGGATAAATCCCCTCGCCACAAGGGCTATGTCCAATCCATTGCTGTTAATCAATAGTGAAGGGGCTTGTTCAGCCCCCCAACCCCAAACCTTTTTTGACAGCATCACATTTCAACAGGTTAGAATCGCTGGCACGCAGACTGCATGGTCAGTCTGTGCCCGCCCCTCAGTTTTCCCGGAGTAACGCCTTTGACTGCAACGACCATCAACAGCCTGTTCTTGATCGGCGCGTTGCTGGTAGGTGCGAGCATCCTGGTCAGTTCTCTTTCATCCCGCCTGGGCATCCCGATCCTGGTGATCATCCTGGCCGTGGGCATGGTGGCCGGTGTCGACGGCGCCGGTATTCTTTTCGATAACTACGCCACGGCCTATCTGGTCGGCAACCTCGCCTTGGCCGTCATCCTGCTGGACGGCGGCTTGCGCACACGGGTCTCGAGTTTCCGCGTGGCGCTGTGGCCGGCGTTGTCCCTGGCCACAGTCGGTGTGTTGATCACCACCGGGCTGACCGGGTTGGCGGCGGCCTGGCTGTTCAATCTGAACCTGATCCAGGGCCTGCTGATCGGTGCCATCGTCGGCTCGACCGATGCCGCGGCGGTGTTCTCGCTGCTGGGCGGCAAGGGCCTGAACGAGCGGGTCAGCGCCACCCTCGAGATCGAGTCCGGCAGCAACGACCCCATGGCGGTGTTCCTCACCGTCACCCTGATCGGCATGCTTGCCAGTGGCGAAACCGGCCTGCACTGGAGCCTGCTCGGGCACCTGCTGCGTGAGTTCGGCATCGGTTCGGTACTCGGCCTGGGTGGTGGCTGGCTGATGCTGCAGCTGGTCAATCGCATCAATCTGGCCAACGGCCTCTACCCGATCCTCGTCATCAGTGGCGGCCTGGCCGTGTTCGCCCTGACCAACGCCCTGCACGGCAGCGGATTCCTCGCGGTGTACCTGTGCGGCCTGGTGATCGGCAACCGCCCGGTGCGCAGCCGCCACGGCATCCTGCACATGCTCGATGGCATGGCCTGGCTGGCCCAGATCGGCATGTTCCTGGTGCTGGGGCTGCTGGTCACGCCCCACGACCTGCTGCCGATCGCCCTGCCAGCCCTGGGCCTGGCGCTGTGGATGATCCTGTTTGCCCGTCCGTTGTCGGTCATGGTGGGCCTGCTGCCGTTCAAGGCGTTCCATGGGCGCGAGAAAGCCTTCATTTCCTGGGTCGGCCTGCGCGGCGCGGTGCCGATCATCCTGGCCGTGTTCCCGCTGATGGCCGGCCTGCCCCACGCCCAGCTCTATTTCAACCTCGCGTTCTTTATCGTGCTGGTCTCGCTGCTGGTACAGGGCACGAGCCTGCCATGGGTCGCCAAGTTGCTGCACGTGACCGTCCCGCCCGAGCCGCTGCCGATTTCCCGGGCCGCGCTGGAAGTGCACGTCACCAGCGAGTGGGAGCTGTTCATCTATCGCCTGGGTGCGGAAAAATGGTGCATCGGCTCGCCCCTGCGCGACTTGAAAATGCCCGAAGGCACCCGCATCGCCGCCCTGTTTCGTGGCCAGCAACTGCTCCATCCGTCGGGTAGTACGGTGTTGGAAGTCGATGATTTGCTGTGTGTTATCGGCCATGAACACGATTTGCCGGCCCTTGGAAAACTGTTCAGCCAAGCGCCGCAACGGGGCCTGGATTTGCGTTTCTTCGGCGACTTCGTACTCGAAGGAGACGCCCAGCTGGCCGCGGTTGCCGCGCTGTACGGGTTGAAGCTGGACGGCATCGATCCGGACATGTCCCTAGGCCGCTTCATCGCCCAGAAAGTGGGCGGCGCGCCAGTGGTCGGCGACCAGGTGGATTGGAACAACACCCTTTGGACCGTCGCGGCCATGGACGGGAACAAGATCGGCAAAGTGGGCGTCAGATTCCCCGAAGGAAGTCGCCCGGGTCCCGGCTTGTTCCTCTAAACTGCTCCCACTCTCATTTGCTTGACCGGTCTCTATGCCTACCCTGCGCTCCTTTTTCGCCACCGCCCTGCTGGGCCTGAGTCTCTCCGTCTGCACGCTGCAAGCCGCTGATCTTCCCACCAGCGCTTCGGTGCAGGCCAGCCTGGACAAGATCGCCGAAAGCAAACTGCCGGAGGCCGACCAGAAAGCCCTGCAGGCCGTCTTGCAGAGCACGCTGACCCAGCTCAACAACAAGGCCGACTACGAACAGAAGCTGCAGGCGCTCAAGCAGCAACTGGCCACCGCGCCCAAGCAGAACATCGAGAACCAGCGCGAACTGGCGCGGCTCAAGGGCACCACGGTGGTGCCGGTGGCGCAACGCTACGCCAACCTGCCGATTCCCCAGCTCGAGCAAATGCTCACGGATCGCTCCACCCAGCAGAGTGATCTGCAAAAAGCCCTGGCCGATGCCAACAGCCTGATCATCACCGCCCAGACCCGTCCCGAGCGTGCCCAGGCGGAAATTTCCAACAGTCAGACCCGTATCCAGCAGATCAATGCCATCCTCAAGGCCGGCCGGGACGCCGGCAAGACCCTGAGCGGCGAGCAGCGCGACCAGCTCAACGCCGAGTCGGCGGCGCTCAATGCACTGATCCCCCTGCGCCGCCAGGAACTGGCCGGCAACAGCCAACTGCAGGACCTGGGCAACGGCCAGCACGATCTGCTGATGGAAAAAATCGCCCGCATGGAGCAGGAAATCCAGGATCTGCAGAACCTGATCAACCAGAAGCGCCTGGCCCAATCCCAGGAGACGGTGACCCAGCAATCCATCGAAGCCCAGAAGGCCGGTGGCAGCAGCTTGCTGGCGACCGAAAGCGCGGCCAACCTGAAGCTCTCCGACTATCTGCTCAAAAGCACCGACCGCCTCAACGAGGTCACCCAACAGAACCTGCAGACCAAGCAACTGCTGGACAGCGTGACCCAGACCGACGCTGCCCTGGACGAGCAGATCAGTGTGCTCAAGGGCAGCCTGCTGCTCTCCAAGATTCTCTATAAGCAGCGCCAGACCTTGCCGCGCCTGAAGCTCGACCAGAACCTGGCCGACCAGATCGCTGACATCCGCCTGTACCAGTTCGAAGTCAGCCAGCAACGTGAGTTGCTGAACAACCCCAGCGCCTACGTCGACAGCCTGCTGGCCTCCCAGCCCTCGGAACAAGTCACCCCGCAACTGCGCAAAACCTTGCTGGAACTGGCCCTGACCCGTGTCGACCTGCTGGAACGGCTGAACCGCGAATTGAGCGCGGTGCTCAACGAATCGATCACCTTGCAGCTCAACCAGAAACAACTGCTCAGCACCGCCCAGAACCTGCGGGCGACCCTCGAAGAGCAGATGTTCTGGATTCCCAGCAATAAACCGCTGGATTTCGAATGGATGCGTGCCGTGCCGACGCGCCTGGAAAAACAGATCGACTCGCTGCCCTGGGCCTCCAGCCTCAGCGAGCTGGCCGATGGCCTGACGCAGCGGCCGCTGCTGTTCCTGCCCCTGGCGCTGCTGATCGGTGCGCTGCTGTGGCGGCGCAAGCATCTCTATGCCCGCCTGAACAAGGTTCACCAAGACGTTGGCCACTTCAAGCGCGACAGCCAGTGGCACACCCCCCAGGCGATCCTGATCAATATCCTGCTGGCCATGCCGGTGGCCCTGGCGCTGACCCTCTGCGGCTATGCCTTGCAGATCGACGCCCGCGGTCAGAACGCCAACCTCGGCGCGGCGCTGCTGCAGATCGGCCAGGCCTGGCTGGTGTTCTACACCGCCTATCGAGTGTTGTCGCCGGGCGGCGTGGCCGAGTTGCATTTCCGCTGGGAGAAACCCCAGGTCGAATTCCTCCAGGGCTGGATCCGCCGGCTCGGGCTGGTGGTGCTGGCGTTGGTGGCCGTGGTGGCCGTGGCCGAGTTGCAACCCTCGAGCCTGGCCGATGACGTGCTCGGCATGCCGGTGGTACTGACCTGCTACGCGCTGATGGCGTGGTTGCTCAGCCGCCTGTTGCTCAGCAGCCCGACGCACAGGAACACTTCGCTGTTCCGCAAGGCCGTCGGGGTGCTGTTCACCGCGCTGCCAATCGCGCTGTTCGTGGCGGTGTGCTTTGGCTACTACTACACCGCGCTGAAACTCAGCGACCGCTTGATCAATACCCTGTACCTGCTGATGTTCTGGCTGGTGATCGAGGCGACCTTCGTCCGCGGCCTGTCGGTGGCGGCGCGGCGCCTGGCCTACCAGCGCGCCCTGGCCAAGCGCCAGGCGGCCAAGGAAGCCGGCGATGGCGAAGCGGTGGTCGAGGAGCCGACGCTGGACATCGAGAAGGTCAACGAACAGTCCCTGCGTCTGATCCGCCTGGCCCTGCTGGGTGGTTTCATCGCCGCGCTGTATTGGGTCTGGTCGGACTTGATCAGCGTGTTCTCGTACCTGGACAACATCACCCTCTACGAATACACCAGCGGCACTGGCGCCAACATGAGCATGGTGCCCATCAGCATCGGCGACATGCTCGGGGCGCTGATCATCATCGGCATCACCTTCGCCCTGGCGCGCAACCTGCCGGGTCTGCTGGAAGTGTTCGTGCTGTCGAAGCTGAACCTGGCCCAGGGCAGTGCCTATGCCACTACCACGCTGCTGTCCTATGTGATCGCCGGCGTCGGTTTCGTCACCACCCTGTCCACCCTGGGCGTGAGCTGGGACAAACTGCAATGGCTGGTGGCCGCGCTGTCGGTGGGCCTGGGCTTCGGCATGCAGGAGATCTTCGCCAACTTCATCTCCGGGATCATGATCCTGTTCGAGCGCCCGGTGCGCATCGGCGACACCATCACCATCGGCAACCTGTCGGGCACGGTGAGCAAGATCCGCATTCGTGCGACCACCATCACCGACTTCGACCGCAAGGACATCATCGTCCCGAACAAGACCTTTATCACCGGGCAACTGATCAACTGGTCGCTGACCGACACCGTCACCCGGGTAACCCTGAAACTGGGTGTGGACTACGGCTCGGACCTGGATCGGGTACGCGAACTGCTGCTCAAGGCCGCCCGCGAGAACCCACGGGTACTGAAGGAACCGGAACCGATCGTGTACTTCCTGAACTTCGGTGAAAGCACCCTGGATCATGAACTGCGCATGCATGTGCGCGACCTCGGTGACCGCAACCCGGTGCTGGACGAGATCAACCGCTTCATCAACCGTGAGTTCAAGAAAGAACACATCAACATCTCCTTCCGGCAGATGGAAATCTATCTGAAGAACATGCAAGGCCAGGAGTACAAACTGGTACCCGCCGAGCCTGATAAAAAGACCATCCCGCCCGTGCCTTCGGCTGTCGCCAGCATCAAGCCGGTGTCCGAGCCACCGCAAGGCAAACTCGACTGATCGCGGGTTGCCTGCGGGCGTCCCGCCGGAGACGGCCATGAAAACGCTGGAAACCCTGACCTTCGATAACCGTTTCGCCCGCCTGGGCGACGGCTTCTCGACCCATGTGCTGCCCGAGCCCATCGACAATCCACGCTTGGTGGTCGCCAGTCCGGCGGCCATGGCGTTGCTGGACCTGGACCCGGCGCAAGCCCAGGCACCGCTGTTCGCCGAGATCTTTGGCGGCCACAAGCTCTGGGCCGAAACCGAGCCACGAGCGATGGTGTATTCCGGGCATCAGTTCGGTCACTACAACCCACAACTGGGCGACGGCCGAGGATTGCTGCTGGGCGAGGTGTACAACGAGGCTGGCGAGCACTGGGACCTGCACCTCAAGGGCGCCGGCCAGACGCCGTTTTCACGGATGGGCGACGGGCGCGCGGTGCTGCGTTCCTCGATCCGCGAATTCCTCGCCTCCGAAGCCCTGCACGCCCTGGGCATTCCCACCACCCGGGCCTTGTGCGTGATCGGCTCTGACACCCCGGTATGGCGGGAAAAGCAGGAGCGCGCCGCCATGGTGCTGCGCCTGGCCCCCAGCCATGTGCGCTTCGGGCATTTCGAATACTTCTACTACACCAAGAAGCCCGAACTGCATGCGGCCCTCGCCGAGCACGTGTTGAACCTGCACTTTGCCGAGTGCCGCGAACAACCGGAACCGTACCTGGCGATGTTCCGCGAAATCGTCGAGCGCAATGCCGAGCTGATTGCCAAATGGCAGGCCTACGGTTTCTGCCATGGCGTGATGAACACCGACAACATGTCGATCCTGGGCATCACCTTCGACTTCGGACCGTTCGCCTTCCTTGACGATTTCGATGCCAACTTCATCTGCAACCACTCCGATGACCAGGGCCGTTACTCCTTCAGCAATCAGGTGCCCATCGGCCAATGGAATCTCAGCGCCTTGGCCCAGGCCCTGACGCCGTTCATCAGCGTCGAAGCCCTGCGCGAGACCCTCGGGTTGTACTTGCCGCTGTACCAGGCCCATTATCTGGACCTGATGCGCCGCCGCCTCGGCCTGACCCGCGCCGAAGAAGACGACCAGAAACTGCTGGAGCGTTTGCTGCAATTGATGCAGAACAGCGGCGTCGACTACAGCCTGTTCTTCCGCCGACTGGGCGACCAGGCGCCCGAGCAGGCCGTGAGCACCCTGCGCGATGACTTCGTCGACCTCAAGGGCTTCGACGCCTGGGGCGAACTGTATGTTGCCCGCGTCAACCGCGAAGGCCCCGTCGATCAAGACCAACGCCGCACGCGCATGCATGCCGTCAATCCGCTGTACGTGCTACGCAACTACCTGGCACAGAAAGCCATCGACGCCGCCGAATCAGGCGACTACGAAGAAGTCCGCCGCCTGCACACCGTGCTGAGCAAACCGTTCGAAGAACAACCGGGCATGGACAGCTACGCGCAACGTCCGCCGGAGTGGGGCAAGCATCTGGAGATCAGTTGTTCGTCGTAACGCGGTGCCAGGGCTGAAATAAACCGCCCGCCTAACACATAACTGTTCGGACCGCAGACATGACTACCCTGTGGCGAGGGGATTTATCCCCGCTGGGCTGCGCAGCAGACCCAAGACAGGCAACGCGGTGCAACAGATGAACCGCGAGCCGGGTTACGACTGCTTCGCAGCCGAGCGGGGATAAATCCCCTCGCCACAAAAGCAGGTCGGTATTTCACAGCGCTACACCGAACCATCAAATGAAGGTTTCCACCGATACACCGAAGCGCTCGGCCAACCAGCGGATCTGCCTCAAATTGAGCTGACGCTTACCGCTCAATACCTCCGATACCACCGACTGGGTACCAACGCCCGGCAAGTCGCTCTGGCTCATGCCATGTTCACGCATCAGGTAACGCAGCGCCTCGACACCGCTCGCCTTGGGCATCGGCCGGCGCTGCTGGTCCCATGCCTCGATCCATTCGCCGATAATGTCCACCAGGCTCATGAGAGGGTGCGTTTCGTCTTCGCCCACCAACGCCAACAGCTCATCAAGAGCACTCGCCAATCGGTCATAATCCTCTTCGCTCCTGGGTTTTCGCAGCAGGGGCGATACAAACTCCCAATGGGCAGCGACTTGTTCAATCAGTGCGCTCATCCCTTTTCCTCCTTCCACTTACCTCTATCGTATTCCTGATGATCCAGTACGCATTTGATGTACAAGCGCTGAGGTCGGTAACGGACCACTGCGATCAATCGCAGCTTGTTGCCACCCATATCGAACACATGTAACGGGCCAACCTTGTCGGTTGCGGGAAAAATGGACTCCATCGCAGCGAAGTCAGCAGGGCTGTTGCGCTTGATAAGTCGATACCATTGATCCAGCGCACTGGCTGAGCGTGGCCATTTCTCCTTGGCCTCCCAAATGCGTTCTCGGTGATCACATGCATGCAATGTCCTTATCGCATTTTGCTATGGAAGATTTAAACACAGATCACAGCTATCGCAAATTGCGATAGCAACGAACAGACTAAGGGTTGCCTGAATGCGTTATTAGCCTAGCCAGCCAACCCTTGAGGCTTCGGTAAAAAATGTGAACGGATGTGAGCCCAGCTCACCCCACCTTATCGTTCCCCTGCTCGGGCGTCTCGATTCCCGGCTCCGCTTCGGCATTGTCCTTGTCAGTCGGTTTTGCCGGTGGTTTTTCCTCGGGATAGCCGGGCATGCCGCGGGCGTCTTCGGGGGTCAGCTCGTCCCGGTCGTGGCGGCGGTCGATAGCGTAGGCCGGGGCGGCGTTGGGGTCTTCGTCGCGGCCGGCGGTGCCGAGGACGAAGCCGTCGTCATTGGGGTTGTCCACTGCTTGGGGAGTGGCTGGGTCTTGAGGATGGCTCATGGGACCTCCTGAGTCTGCAAACAGATACGTGGTGTCTTTTTGAGGCCCTGACAGCTTTTCAGTGCGGCGCACCTGATGAATGGCAGCCTTGATAAACGTCCTTGGAAAAGCCTGGAGTGTGAGTCCCTGTGGGAGCGGGCTTGCTCGCGAATGCGGCGTATCAGACACATAGATGTTGACTGGCACACCGTCTTCGCGAGCAAGCCCGCTCCCACAAGGAGAATCCGCAGGCATGGCTGCCTCCACGCTACGCCATATCACTCTGGCTGAATTCCTCAGCCAGAAAATCAATCAGCGTACGCACCGACGGCAGCAACCCGCGTCGTGAGGCAAAGATTGCGTGGACGATCCCGCACTTGGGCGTCCAGCCCGGCACCAGTTCCACCAGCCGGCCAGCCGCTATGTCTTCACGCACCACCACGGTGGGCAGGTGAGCGATGCCGATGCCGGCCAGCACCGCGTGCCGCAGGGCCAGCAGGTCGTCGGTGACCATTCGCGGCTCATGGCGAATCAGCGCGCGGGTGCCGTCCGGGCCGAACAGCTCCCATTGGTACTCCCGTTGCGCCCCACCCCAGTGCACGCTCGGCGCAAGCCGTTGAGGTCCGCCGGCGAAGCGGGTGAAGACAAGCGCTCAAGGTAAGCCGGGCTGCCCACCAGGCATTGGGTGCTGTTGCTCAGCACTTTCATGACCATGTCGGTGTTTTCCAGGGGTGGAAAGCGCACCCGCAAGGCGATATCGAACCCTTCGTGAATCAGGTCGACCCGCCGATTAGTGCTCTCGATGAACAACTCAACCCGTGGGTATTTGAGCATGTAGCGGGTCAGCATCGGCCCGACCCAACTATTGAGCAGCGCTGTCGGGCAACTGATACGCACCAGCCCCTGGGGCTCGGACCGGTTGCGCTCGATCACCTCGGCCGCGCTCTCGGCCTCGACCCGCATCGCCAGGCAACGCTGGTAATAGGCCTGGCCGATTTCCGTCAACGTGCAGTGGCGGCTGGTGCGATGGAGCAAGCGTACCCCGAGCCGATCTTCCAACTGGGCGATACGCCGGCTGAGCTTCGACTTGGGCATGTCCAGCGCCCGACCCGCCGCGGCGAACCCACGGTGCTCGACCACCTGGGTGAAATAGTAAAGCGTGTTGAGGTCTTCGATGATCGTTCTCCAAATAGAACGCTAAGGCGGATTTTTGCAGTCTAGCGCATCAAAGGTGCCAGTTTTAATCTACACCCATCGAAACGCAACACGGATTGAAGCCGGGGCGCTTCGACCGGATGAGTCACTGATCAATCGCTACACCGACATTAAAAACCTTAACCACGCCGAAACCTTCGGCAACCAAAACTTAATGAGGGCTACGCCATGACCACTTCCTACAACCGTCTCGACAAAGATAACGCCGCCGTTCTGCTGGTCGATCACCAAGCCGGCCTGCTGTCCCTGGTACGCGACATCGACCCGGACCGCTTCAAGAACAACGTGCTGGCCCTGGCCGACCTGGCGAAGTACTTCCAACTGCCGACCATCCTCACCACCAGCTTCGAAACCGGCCCCAACGGCCCGCTGATGCCGGAGCTCAAGACCCTGTTCCCGGACGCGCCGTACATCGCTCGCCCTGGCCAGATCAACGCCTGGGACAACGAGGATTTCGTCAAGGCGATCAAGGCCACCGGCAAGAAGCAACTGATCATCGCCGGCGTGGTCACCGAAGTCTGCGTAGCCTTCCCGGCACTGTCGGCCCTGGCCGAAGGTTTCGACGTGTTCGTGGTCACCGATGCATCCGGCACGTTCAACGAACTGACCCGCCAATCGGCCTGGGACCGCATGTCGTCCTCCGGTGCACAACTGATGACCTGGTTCGGCCTGGCCTGTGAACTGCACCGCGACTGGCGCAACGACGTGGAAGGTCTGGCGACCCTGTTCTCCAACCACATCCCTGACTACCGCAACCTGATGACCAGCTACAACACGCTGACCAACGCCAAGTAACAGCCTCACCGATATACCCTTGTGGGAGCGAGCTTGCTCGCGATAGCGGTCTGACAGTCGATGCAGTATTGACTGATACACCGCCATCGCGAGCAAGCTCGCTCCCACAGGTTTTTGTGGTGGTTTCTATATAGTGTTCAATCTGTGCCAATGATTTTTCCGGGAGACTGACCTGATGCTGATCCCCTGCCCCCATTGCAACGGGCTCAACCGCATACCCGCCGAACGCCTGGGCGACCAGCCCAAGTGCGGGCGCTGCAAGGCCCAGGTGTTATTGAGCAAACCGTTCGAACTCAAGCAAGGCGACTACGCCAGCCAGATCAAGGGTGACCTGCCGCTGCTGGTGGATGTGTGGGCCGATTGGTGTGGGCCGTGCAAGTCCTTCGCACCGGTGTTCGAACAGGCCGCCGCGCAGTTGGCGGGCAAATGCCGGTTGGCCAAGCTCGACAGCGAGGCCAACCAGCAACTGTCGGCGCAGTTGGGGATCCGTTCGATTCCCAGCCTGATTCTGTTCAAGGACGGCCGGGAGGTGGCGCGCCAGAGTGGGGCGCTGCCGTTGCCGCAGTTGATGAGCTGGTTGCGCAGCCAGGGAATTTGAAACAAAACACTCATGTGGGAGCGAGCTTGCTCGCGATGGCGGTGTATCAGTCAATATTGCATCGACTGGCAGACCGCTATCGCGAGCAAGCTCGCTCCCACATTGGATTTGTACAGGCCTGCCAGTCAGGCACTTTCCAGCAACCCATGCAACTCCACGAACTGCTGGGTCAGCTTGTGCCGCGGATCAAGGTGGATCAGCGGCAGGCTGGCCTGGTGGGATTCGCGCATGCGCACCGAACTGCTCAGGTACACCGGCAATACCGGCAGGCCTTCGGCGATCAGTTCGTCGAGAATCTGCTGCGGCAGGCTGGCACGGGCCTGGAACTGGTTGACCACGATGCCTTCGACTTCCAGGCCTTCGTTATGGTCCTCCTTGAGTTCTTCAATTTCCGCCAGCAAGCCGTACAAGGCCTGACGGGAGAAGCTGTCGCAGTCGAACGGGATCAGCACCCGATCAGCGGCGATCAACGCTGAAACCGCATAGAAATTCAACGCTGGCGGGGTGTCCAGGTAAATCCGGTCGTAATCCTCCTCCAGCTCTTCGAGCAATTTGCGCAGTTTGTTGATCTTGTGCTTAGCCTCAAGCTTGGGCTGCAGGTCCGTCAGCTCCGCCGTGGCGGTGATCACGTGCAGGTTGTCGAACGGCGTTTCGTAGAT
Organism: Pseudomonas sp. R151218B TE3479; assembly: GCF_053629195.1. NCBI lineage: Bacteria > Pseudomonadati > Pseudomonadota > Gammaproteobacteria > Pseudomonadales > Pseudomonadaceae > Pseudomonas > Pseudomonas sp. R151218B TE3479. The sequence goes on along the minus strand of NZ_JBRJHV010000001.1, from coordinate 1,548,345 downwards.
ATCCACCTTGTTCTTTTTCGAGAAAGGCCCGGACGACAGGGTCTGCTTGAAGAAGTCGGCAATGCCCATGGGGATATCGTCGCCGGTCAGGCCAGTCAGGTATTGAGTGGAATTGGCCTGGGCATCCAGGTCCACCAACAGCGTGCGATAGCCCTCGCTGGCGCTCACTGCTGCCAGATTGCAGGCGATGCTGGACTTGCCCACGCCACCTTTCTGATTGAACACCACACGCCGCATGTCAAAACCTCCGTGTATCAAAGATTCCCGAGTGTAGTAGGCCGCGACACTGCTTAGCTACCTTCTGCGCAGAAGGACTACAGCAGCAGTGGCTTTTCCAACGATTAAGACGTCAATTGTGCCCGGATAAAGACAGAAACAACCGACAGACAAGCCCGTGAAGATCGCGACAATGGTCCAAGCCAGGCATTGAGCGGACCGCCCCGTACATTTTGCTGGGCAAAATGTAACCAGTATTTGCTACAAGCCAACCGCACCGGGATAATGCGCGCCACTTGGGTCGCAAGGCCATGCAGGGTAGGACGCGGGTCAAACCACTGAACCGTGACAATAAAAGCCCCGCAGGGGTGGGATGAGTTTTGATCAATTTCAATATCGCCCAATGGCGCGCGTGGGCCCCTGGGCTCGAAAGCGTGGACGACTGGCAGGCCTGGAGCCGACAGCCGGTTGTATTGCCGGCCAGCGATGCCGCCCCTGACGTATCGTTCCTACCCGCCATGCAGCGTCGCCGCCTCAGCCGCCTGGCACGGATGGCCTTCAGTGTCGGCTGGCCACTGGCCGAAGGCCAGCCGGACCTACCGTTGGTCTTTATTTCCCGCCACGGCGAAACCCCGCGCACGTTCGAGATTCTCAAGGACCTGGCGGCCGATCAGCCCTTGTCGCCAACCCAGTTCAGCCTGTCGGTGCACAACGCCGTGATCGGCCTGTGGTCGATCATGCGCGGCGAAACCAGCGAAATGACCGCCCTGGCCGCCACCGGCGACGGCTTGGAACACGGCGTACTGGAGGCCGCCGCCTTGTTGAATGAAGGCTCGCCGGCGGTGTTGCTGGTGATCACCGAAGAACAACCGCCACAAGTCTACGCACCGTGGGTCGATGACGTGCCTTTCCCCTATGCCGTGGGCCTGCTGCTGACGCCGGGCGACGACTGGCAACTGGACCTGTCCGCACAGGCCGGCCAACGATCTGGCAGCGACTGGCCCCATGCCCTGGACCTGTTGCGTACCCTGCTGAACAACGAAACCACCTGCCAACATGCCTGGAAGAATCGTGTATGGACCTGGCAACGCAACCGGTGACCGATAAACATCGCGACGCCTATTACTGGCGCCTGATCGCGACCGCCGCAAGCTTCGCCCTGTTCGGGCTGGGCGGGCTGTGCCTGCGCTTGCTGGTTTTTCCGTTGCTGGCCTGGCTGCCCGGCGATGCCCAGGCCCACCGACAAAGGGCTCGCCGCACCGTCGGGCGGTTGTTCTGGTTTTTTATCCGGTTCATGGCCCGCACCGGCGTGCTCACCTACCAGATCGATGGCGCCGAACGACTCGGGCGCCCCGGGCAGATGATCATTGCCAATCACCCCTCACTGATCGACGTGGTGTTCCTGATCGGGCTGGTGCCCAACGCCAACTGCGTGGTCAAGCAAAGCCTGTGGGACAATCCCTTTACCCGTGGTCCATTGCGTTCAACCCAGTACATCAGCAACGACGGCAGCATGGATATGCTCGATGCCGCCAGCGATACCCTGCGAGATGGCCAGACGCTGATCGTGTTTCCCGAAGGAACCCGCACCCAGCCAGGCCAAGTACCGGCCTTTCATCGGGGGGCCGCGGCCATCGCCCTGCGGGGTGCGAAAATCCTCACGCCCGTCACGATCAAGGTCAACCCCACGACCCTGACCAAGGCCGAACCCTGGTATCGCATCCCCCGACGCCGCGTGCACTTCAGTTTTCAGGTCGGGGCCGATATAGACCCACAGGCGTTCGCCGCGCTCGGCCCGCCTCCCCAGGCTTCGCGCAGGCTCAACGATTTCTTGCATCACTATTTCATCAAGGAGCTCGCCGAAGATGAGCGATCTGCACCGTGACATCAAACAGCTGATCATCGACGCCCTCGGCCTGGAAGACATTGGCATCGACGACATCGGCGACCACCAGCCCCTGTTCGGCGAAGGCCTGGGCCTGGACTCGGTGGATGCCCTGGAGCTAGGCCTGGCGATCCAGAAGGAGTACGGCATCAAGATCGACGCCGACGCCAAGGACACTCGTAACCATTTCAGCAATGTGGCAAGCCTTGCGGCCTTCGTCACTGCAAAACGCCCTTGAGACCGGACCATGCAAACTCGTGATGACATTTTCAACACCCTGCGTGACGCCCTGGTCGAGCTCTTCGAGCTGGACCCAGAGCGCGTGACGCTGGAATCGAACCTGTACCAGGACCTGGAAATCGACAGCATCGATGCGGTTGACCTGATCGACCACATCAAACGCCAGACCGGCAAGAAAATCGCCGCCGAAGAATTCAAGTCGGTGCGCACCGTCAATGACGTGGTCGAGGCGGTCTATCGACTGGTTCAACCGGCCGCATGACTCGGCTGATTGGCCTCGGCCTGCTGCTGGCAGGCCTGCTGTACCCCTTTGCGGTGTATTTCGGCATGGAGCATTTCGCCCCGTGGCAGTTCGGGTTGCTGCTCGGTAGCCTGTGGCTGGCCCGGGCGTTGCTAGGCAAGGGCGGCGACGGCAGCCGTTGGATGGCGACCACGGCGATCGTGTTTTGCGTGTTGCTCGCGCTGTTCGACAGCCCGCTCCTGCTGCGTTGGTACCCGGTGCTGATCAGCGGGTTCATGCTCGGGCTGTTCGCCCTGAGCCTGAAATACGGCCCGCCAATGATCGAACGCCTGGCCCGCCTGCGCGAACCGCAGCTGCCGGCCAAGGCGGTGGTCTATACGCGTCAGGTCACGGTGGCCTGGAGTGTGTTTTTCCTGTGTAACGGTTTGCTCGCCGCCGCCCTGACCCTCTGGGCGCCGCTGAGCTGGTGGATGTTGTACACCGGCCTGATTTCCTACGGGTTGATGGGGCTGCTGTTTGCCATTGAATGGCTCATACGACAACGGGTAAGAGGCCGCCCATGAATTGGATAACACTTGAGCGGATGTTGCTCAGGGCTCAGCCGGAACGCGCCATCGCGGTCGATCCGGCACTGGATCATTCGCAACTGCGGGGCGCGGCGTTGCGCCTGGCGGCCGGCCTGCAAGCCCGGGGCGTGCGCCATGTGGCGGTGCACCTGGAAGATGCAGCCGACCTGGCCATCGCCCTGCTCGGTGCCTGGCATGCCGGGGTGCGCGTCCTGCTTCCCGCCGACTTGCAAGCGCAGACACGCCAGCGCTGGGCGTCGGAGGTGGACCTGTGGCTGACCGACCAGCCCGGCGACACCCATCCCGACGACGTGCACCACGCGCCGATGGAAGCCGCCGTACTGGACCTCGATCACTGCTGGCTGAGCCTGTGCACCTCCGGCTCCAGCGGCGAGCCCAAGCGCATCGAGAAAACCCTGCGCCAGTTGAGTAATGAAGTCCAGGCCCTGGAACAGCTGTGGGGCGCCGACCTGGGCCCGGCCTGCATGATCGGCAGCGTTGCCACCCAGCATATCTACGGGCTGCTGTTTCGAGTGCTGTGGCCGCTGTGCGCCGGGCGTCCGTTCGGGCGCAGGCAATTGGCGTTTCCCGAAGACCTGCAACGCGCCAGCCGCGAGCAGCCGATGTTCGCCTGGGTCGCCAGCCCGGCGTTGCTCAAGCGCATGGGCGATAACCTCGATTGGCCGGCACTGAGCAGCGTGCGCCGGGTGTTCACCTCCGGCGGCGCCTTGCCAACCGAGGCCGCGCGAAGCTTGCAGCAACGCCTGGGACAATGGCCGACGGAAATTTTCGGCAGCTCGGAAACCGGCGGCATCGCCTGGCGCCAGGGTGACCCATGGTGGCAGCCCTTTGCCGGCGTCGAGCTGAGCCAGGACAGCGACGGCGCCTTGCTGATCGCTTCGCCCTATCTGCCCTCCGGGCATGTGGAACACACCGCCGACGCGGCGCGAATCGCCGAAGATGGGCGCTTCGAGCTGCTGGGGCGACTGGACCGTATCGTCAAGCTCGAAGAGAAGCGCATCTCCCTGCCCATGCTCGAACAGGCGTTGGTAGCCCACGACTGGGTCAGCGAAGCGCGGCTGGGCGTCGTGCAGGAGAATCGCGCCTCCCTCGGCGCGCTACTGGTGCTGAGCGACGCAGGTCTGCGAGCCTTGCGTAACCAAGGTCGGCGCGCCGTGACCGAGGGCCTTCGCCGCCACCTGAGCGAACATTGCGAAACCCTGGCTCTGCCACGGCGCTGGCGCTGGCTGCGGCAGTTGCCGCTCAACGCCCAGGGCAAGCTGCCCCAGGCTGAGGTCGAGGCGCTGCTGATGGCACCACGCCCCAAAGTCCCCGACGTATTGGAGAAAGTCGAAACCGACGGTGAGTGGAGCCTGCAACTGGTCGTGCCGCCTGACCTTGCATACTTCAGCGGCCACTTCCCCACCGCACCGGTATTGCCCGGCGTGGTGCAGGTCGACTGGGCCTTGAGCATCGGCCGCCAATTGCTGGACCTGCCGCCCCGGTTCGTCGGCATGGAAGTGTTGAAATTCCAGCAACTGGTGCGCCCCGGCGATGACCTTCAACTGCACCTGCGCTTCGACCGCGAACGCGGCAAGCTGTACTTTGCCTACCGCAATGCCACGGCGGCCTGTTCCAGCGGGCGGATTGTGTTGGGGATGGCTAATGATTAATGCTCACACCGCCCTCATGTGGCGAGGGGATTTATCCCCGTTCGAGTGCGAAGCGCTCGCCATCAGACTCTGTCGTTGCGCAGGATTTAGGATTGCTTCGCAATCCAGCGGGGATAAATCCCCTCGCCACAGGGGAGCGATGCACAGTAGATCAGTGGCAGGTGCCAACCATGCATAACCCCTGCGCCGTCATCCCGGTCTACAACCACGAAACCGCCATCTCGGCGGTGGTCCAGGCGTTGCTCGCCAACGGCCTGCCCTGTGTGCTGGTGGATGACGCCAGCAACCGGGCATGTGCCGCCGTACTGGAGCGGCTGGCCGAGGGCGAGCAGGTGCATCTGGTCAGGCTGGCGGTCAACCAGGGCAAGGGCGGCGCGGTGATGACCGGCTTGCGGGAAGCGTCGCGCCTGGGTTTCAGCCACGCCTTGCAGGTGGATGCCGACGGGCAGCACGACCTGGGCGACGTGAAGACCTTCATCGAGCAATCCCGTGCCCACCCGGACGCAGTGATCTGCGGCTATCCGCACTACGACGCCAGCGTGCCGAAAGGTCGCCTGTACGCGCGCTACCTGACCCACGTCATGGTCTGGATCAACAGCCTCTCCCTGCAAATCCGCGACTCGATGTGCGGCTTTCGGGTCTACCCCTTGGCACCGACCCTGGCGCTGATCGACTCGGCCAATATCGGCAAGCGCATGGATTTCGACTCGGACATCCTGGTGCGCCTGGCCTGGCGCAACCAGCCGATGCACTGGCTGCACACCCGGGTCCATTACCCTCGGGACGGCGTTTCGCACTTTCGCCTGTTCCACGACAACGTGCTGATTTCCAGCATGCATACCCGGCTGTTCTTCGGCATGCTGGTGCGCGCTCCCCTGATTCTCTGGCGACGGTGGCGGGCATGAGCCTTCAGGCAGACAAGCAACATTGGGCCGACCGCCAGGAGCGCGGCAGTTTCTGGCTGATGAAACTCACCGCGCTCGCCGCCAAGGTGCTCGGCCGGCGCTTGCTGACCCCGGTGCTGTACGGCATCGTCCTGTACTTTTTCATTTTCGGCCGCAGCGCGCGCCAGGCGGCCTGGCAATACCAGCAACGCCTGGCCGACTGGAGCGCACGCCCCGAACTGCGCCCGACCCGCTGGCGGGTGTTCGGGCAATTCATGGCGTTCGCCGACTCCTTGCTCGACAAGCTCGACGTCTGGAACGGCAAGCTGAGCATCGACCAGATCGAAATCGTCGACCCGGCGCTGCTGCGCAATCACCTGCGCGATGCCCGTGGGCAAATGCTGGTGGGCGCGCACCTGGGCAACCTGGAGATGTGCCGGGCCCTGGCCGAGCTGGGCGAGAAAGTGACCATGAACGTGCTGGTGCACACCAAGCACGCCGAGCAGTTCAACCGTTTGCTGGGCGAGGCCGGTGCCACGCACTTGCGGCTGATCCAGGTCAGTGAGCTGAACCCGGTGATCATGTTGCAACTGAGCGAGCGCCTGGAGCGCGGCGAGTGGCTGGCGATTGCCGGCGACCGCGTGCCACTGCACGGCGGACGCAGCGTGACCGTGGACTTCATGGGCCACCCGGCGGCATTCCCCCAGGGGCCCTGGTTGCTGGCCGGCCTGCTGAAATGCCCGGTCAACCTGCTGATGTGCCTCAAGCACGAGGGGCGCTATCGCGTCACGCTCGAACCCTTCGCCGATGCCGTGGTGTGGAAACGCAACGAGCGCGAACAAGTGATCGCCCATTGGGCCGGCCACTATGCCGAGCGCCTGGCGCAGTACTGCCTCCAGGGCCCCCAACAGTGGTTCAACTTTTACCCTTTCTGGAAGACCGATGACGATGCCCACTCTTGAGCCGGTAACCTTCGGCGAACGCCCCCTGCGCATCGAAGATGTGCTGGCCCTGGCCAACCGTCAGGCCCCGACGCAGTTGCAGGATGACCCGGCGTTCCGCCAGCGCATCGCAAAGGGTGCGCAATTCCTCGACTCCTTGCTGGACAAGGAAGGCGTGATCTACGGCGTGACCACCGGCTACGGTGACTCTTGCGTGGTGGCGGTGCCGCTGCACCATGTCGAGGCCCTGCCGCGTCACCTGTACACGTTCCACGGCTGTGGCCTGGGCAAGCTGCTGGACGCCCAGGCCACCCGCGCGGTGCTGGCGGCGCGCTTGCAGTCGCTGTGCCACGGCGTGTCCGGGGTGCGGGTGGAACTGCTGGAGCGGCTCCAGGCCTTCCTCGAACACGACATCCTGCCACTGATCCCGGAAGAAGGCTCGGTGGGCGCCAGCGGCGACCTGACGCCGCTGTCCTACGTCGCCGCCACGCTGTCCGGTGAACGGGAAGTCATGTTCCGCGGCGAGCGGCGCCTGGCCGCCGACGTGCACCGTGAACTGGGCTGGAATCCACTGGTGCTGCGGCCCAAGGAAGCCCTGGCGCTGATGAACGGCACCGCTGTAATGACCGGCCTGGCCTGCCTGGCCTTCGCACGGGCCGACTACCTGCTGCAACTGGCGACCCGTATCACCGCGTTGAATGTCGTCGCCCTGCAAGGCAACCCGGAACACTTCGACGAGCGCCTGTTCGCCGCCAAGCCACACCCAGGGCAAATGCAAGTCGCCGCGTGGCTGCGCAAGGACTTGGCGATCGATGCGCCGACGGCGCCGCTGCATCGCCTGCAGGATCGCTACTCCCTGCGCTGCGCGCCCCATGTACTCGGCGTGCTGGCCGACAGCCTGGGCTGGCTGCGTTCGTTCATCGAGACCGAACTCAACAGCGCCAACGACAATCCGATCATCGACGCCGAAGCCGAACGCGTGCTCCACGGCGGGCATTTCTACGGCGGGCATATCGCCTTCGCCATGGACAGCCTGAAGAATCTGGTGGCCAACGTCGCGGATTTGCTGGATCGGCAACTCGCGCTGCTGGTGGACGAGCGCTACAACCATGGCCTGCCGAGCAACCTGTCCGGCGCCAGCGCCGAGCGGGCGATGCTCAACCATGGCTTCAAGGCTGTGCAGATCGGCACCAGCGCCTGGACCGCCGAGGCCCTGAAAAACACCATGCCGGCCAGCGTGTTCTCACGCTCCACCGAGTGTCACAACCAGGACAAGGTGAGCATGGGCACCATCGCCGCCCGGGACGCGATCCGCGTGCTGGAGCTGACCGAACAAGTCGCTGCCGCTACGCTGCTGGCGGCCAACCAAGGCGTATGGTTGCGCAGTCGTGCCGAAGACGCGCGGCCGCTGCCGCCGGCCCTGGCCGCCATGCACCAGCAACTGGCCGAGGATTTCGCCCCGGTCATCGAAGACCGCGCCCTGGAAGGCGAACTGCGCCTGTGCCTGCAACGCATCGCCGAACAACATTGGAGGCTGCATGCGTAGCCAAGGCGTTCTGCACGTCGACACCCACATCGTGGTGCCGTTTTTCGACGTCGATTCGATGAATGTGGTCTGGCACGGCCACTACGTCAAATACCTGGAAGTGGCTCGCTGTGCGCTGCTCGACCTGATCGGCCACAACTACAACGACATGCTCGAATCCGGCCATGCGTGGCCGGTTATCGATCTGCAACTGCGCTACGTGCGCAGCGCCGTGTTCGGCCAGGCCCTGACCGTGCGTGCCAGCCTGGTGGAGTGGGAAAACCGGCTGAAGATCAATTACCTGATCAGCGACGCAGCCACCGGCGAACGCTTGACCCGCGCCAGTTCGGTGCAGGTGGCGGTGGACCTCGCCAGCCGCGAAATGCTGCTGGCCTCGCCTCGGGTCTTTGTCGAAGCCGTCGAAAGGAAACTGCCATGAAACGTTTGTCGATCTGCCTGCTGCTGTGTTGCCTGGCGCCGTTGGCCCAGGCCTTCGACCTGCAGCAATTGAGCGACCAACTGGCCCGCCCGGAGGTGATCCACGGCCAGTTCATCCAGGAAAAACACCTGCGCGCCCTGCCCCAACCCCTCACCAGCAAGGGCCGCTTCGTGCTGGCGAAAAAATACGGCCTGCTGTGGCTGCTGCAAACCCCGCTGCAACAGGACTACCGCATCACCGCCCAAGGCATCGCCCGACGGGACGGCAATGCCTGGCAGATGCTGCCGAACAAGAGCGCTGGCGCCGAGCAGAACCGTCTGTTCCTGGCGGTACTGCAGGGTGACAGTAGTGGTTTGCAGCGGGATTTCGAGCTGAGCCTGTCGGGCGAGCCACAGCAGTGGAAACTCACCCTGACCCCGCGCTCGGTGCTGCTCAAGCAGGTCTTCAAGCAGATCAACATCGATGGCGGCGAACTGGTCCAGCGCATCGAACTGCTGGAAACCCAGGGCGACAGCACCGTACTGCACATGCAGGACAGCACCAGCGCACAGCCCTTGAGCGAAACGGAGCAACATGATTTTGCCGAGTGAACGGATGCTGCCACGGCTGTTCCTGATCCTGCTGCTAGCAGTGCTCGCGCTCGCCGGCTGGCAGTGGCGCAACGGCGCGCCGCTGTCGGCCAATCTCATGGAGCTGGTGCCGGGCACATCACCCGATGCCCTGGAACTGATCGCCGAGCAGCGTATGCAGGAGCCGCTCAACCGCGAGGTGCTGGTGCTGGTGGGTCATGCCGATCGCCAGCAAGCCATCGCCCTGGCGCAAACCCTGGGCGAGCAATGGCAGGCCAGCGGCCTGTTCGACAAGGTGCAGTGGACATTGCAGGCCGACTTGCCGGCGCTGCGTACGCAACTGCTCAACGGGCGGTTGGCGATGCTCTCGGCGGCGGACCGGCAGCAACTGATCGAACAGCCCCAGGCGTTCATCCAGCAACGGGTGCAGGCCCTGTTCGACCCGTTCAGCGGCTTCAGCCTGGTGCCGAACCAGGACGATTGGCTAGGCCTGACCGGGCGTATCCAGAACAGCCAGCCCCAACGCGGCGCGATCAAATTCGACATCGGCAGCGGGGCCCTGGTCGCCGATGCCGACGGTAAAAGCTGGGTGATGCTGCGGGCCCGTGCCCAGGGCACCGCCTTCGACATGAACCTGCCGCTGCAAGTGGCCGAACTGCTGCAACGCAGCCGCGACCAGGCGGGCCAGGCCCAAGGGCAACTGCTGGCGGCCAGCGGCCTGCTGTACGCCGCCAGCGGCCAGCAACAGGCGTCGCGGGAAATCACCTGGGTCGGCGGCGGCGCGACGGTCGGCATCTTGCTACTGCTGTTGCTGGCCTTCCGACGCCTGCGGGTGTGGCTGGCGTTCGTGCCGGTGCTGGTGGGCATGCTGTTCGGCGCCGTGGCGTGCGTGGCCTTGTTCGGGCGCATGCATGTCATGACCCTTGTACTGGGTTCCAGCCTGATCGGCGTCGCGGTGGATTACCCCCTGCACTACCTGTCCAAGAGCTGGAGCCTCAAGCCATGGCGCAGCTGGCCGGCCTTGCGCCTGACCCTGCCGGGGCTGAGCCTGAGCCTGGCGACCACCTGCATCGGCTACCTGGCCCTGGCCTGGACGCCGTTCCCGGCCCTGACCCAGATCGCGATATTTTCCGCCGCCGGGCTGGTGGGTGCCTACTTGACCGCGGTGTGCCTGTTGCCGGCGCTGCTCAACGGTGCGGATTTGCGTCCGGCCCAGTGGCCGCTGCGGCTGTGCGAAGGCCTGCTCCAGATCCGCCAGGCGTTGTTGGCACGGGTGCCCACGCCAGTGCTGCTGGTGTTGCTGCTGGGCTTCTGCGCAGGCGGCCTCTGGCACCTGACCACGAAAAACGACATCCGCCAGTGGATCGGCACACCTCAGCACCTCACCGACGAAGCTCGCGACATCGCGCGCATCACCGGCTTCCAGCCCACCAGCCAGTTCTTCCTGATCCGCGCCGACAATCAGTCTCAACTGCTGGAACGCCAAACCGCTCTCAACGAGCGGCTGGATCAGTTGATCGCCCTGGAAAAACTCCAGGGCTACCTGTCGCTGAACCAACTGGTGAGCCCGCCCGCCGACCAACAGAAGGTGCGTGAGGCCTTGGCCCGGTTGCCGGCTGTCTGGCAGCCGTTGCTGGACCTGGGCGTGCCGGTCGCCGCGCTGCAAGCGGAACTGGCACAATTGCAGGCCTTGCCGGTGACCGACATCGATGCCGCGCTGGCCGGGCCTCTGGCCGAGCCGTACCGCACGCTCTGGCTCGGCCCCACCGCCCAAGGCGTCGCCGCCATGATCAGCCTGCAAGGCTTGAACGATGCCGCGCTGCTGCGGGTGCAAGCCGTGGACCTGCCGGGGGTACAACTGGTGGATCGCCTGGGCGACCTGAACCGAGTCTTCGCCGCCACGCAGGTCAGCGCCGCCGAGTTGAAACTGGCCTCCTGCGTGTTGATCGTGCTGGTGCTGATCTGGCCGTTCGGGGTCGGTGCGGCCTTGCGCATCGTCGCCCTGCCGTTGCTGGCCGCGCTGTGCAGCCTGGCGAGCCTCGGCTGGCTGGGGCAGCCACTGACCCTGTTCAGCCTGTTCGGCCTGCTGCTGGTGACGGCCATCGGCGTCGATTACGCGATCCTGATGCGCGAGCAGATTGGTGGCGCGGCGGTGAGCCTGCTGGGCACTTTCCTGGCAGCGATCACCACCTGGCTGTCGTTCGGCCTGCTGGCGCTTTCCAGCACACCGGCCGTAAGTAATTTCGGCCTGGCGGTGAGCCTGGGGCTGGCCTTCAGTTTCATGCTGGCGCCATGGGCCGGGCGTCACGAACACCCCACACCCGCTCAAGAAGACCAACGATGATTACGGATATTCAAGGAATCCCAATGCCTGTGACTGAAACGGAATATCGCCAGGTCGTCATCATCGGTGCCGGCCCCTCCGGGGCCATTGCCGCCGCGCTGCTCAAGCGCAAGGGCCACGATGTGCTGGTCATCGAGCGCCAGCATTTCCCACGGTTCTCCATCGGTGAAAGCCTGTTGTCCCATTGCCTGGATTTCGTTGAAGAAGCCGGCATGCTCGACGCGGTGAATGCCGCCGGGTTCCAGCGCAAGAACGGCGCCGCATTTGCCTGGGGCGAGCGCTACAGCGCCTTCGACTTCGGCGATACCTTCAGCAACGGCAAGCCCACCACTTTCCAGGTGCAACGGGCCGACTTCGACAAGTTGCTAGCCGATCAGGCCGCCCTGCAAGGTGTGGAGATCCGCTACGGCCAAGCGATTGCCAGTGCCGACTTCACCCTCGCCAAACCACGACTGGGCGTGCAGCGTGAAGACGGCAGCGAGTACCGCGTCGAAACCGACTTCGTGCTCGATGCCAGCGGCTATGGTCGCGTCCTGCCGCGCCTGCTGGACCTTGAGGCGCCGTCGAACTTCCCGCTGCGCCAGGCGGTGTTCACGCACATCGAGGATCGCATCGACGCTCCGGCGTTCGACCGGGAAAAGATCCTCATCACCACCCACCCGAGCAAACGTGACGTGTGGTTCTGGACCATTCCGTTCAGCGGCGGGCGCTGCTCGGTGGGCGTGGTCGCGGCGGCGGAACATTTCGCCGGCCGCACCGACGACCTCGATGCCTGCCTGCGTGGTTTCATCGACGAAACCCCAAGCCTGGCCGGCGTGCTGCAAAATGCGCAGTGGGACACCCCGGCGCGGACCATCGGCGGCTACTCGGCCAACGTCAAGACCCTGCACGGCCCGGGCTTTGCCCTGTTGGGCAATGCCGCGGAATTCCTCGACCCGGTGTTCTCCTCCGGCGTGACCATTGCCATGCGTTCGGCGAGCATGGCCGCCGACGTGCTCCACCGTCAGTTGCAAGGTGAAAGTGTCGATTGGCAAAGCGAGTTCGCCGAGCCGCTCAAGCGCGGCGTCGACACCTTCCGCTGCTATGTCGAGGGCTGGTACGCCGGCACCTTCCAGGACGTGATTTTCTACACCGAAGGCTCAGACGACATCCGCCGCATGATCAGTTCGATCCTGGCTGGCTACGCCTGGGATCAGCGCAACCCGTTTGTCAGCGAACCCAAGCGGCGCCTGCGCATGCTCTCGGAAATCTGCGCAAGCCCGGCGCCGAGTCAGCAACCATGAGCTACCTGAGCGACAACTACGTCGAAGAAACCCGCTTCGGTTTCTGGTTCCTGCGTAGCCACACCTGGCAGCACCACGTGTTGCGCGTGGCGATCAACGACCTGCGCAGCCTGTTCAGCACCGCGCTGCCGGCCAACCCGGTGCTGCTGGACGCCGGCTGCGGCCAGGGCAAGTCGTTCCAGTACCTGCGCCAGGTGTTCGCGCCACAACGCCTGATCGGCGTGGATGCCGACCCTCACAGCCTGGACCTGTGCCGGGAGGAAGCCACGCGCCAAGGCATGAGCGTGGAACTGATCGGCAGCGACTGCGCGACCTTGGCGGTGCCCGACGCCAGCGTCGACCTGTTGTTCTGCCACCAGACGTTCCATCATCTGGTGGAGCAGGAAAAAGCCCTCGCCGAGTTCTACCGCGTACTCAAGCCCGGCGGCTATTTGATGTTCGCCGAATCCACCGAAGCCTACATCGATACCTGGGTGATCCGCTGGCTGTTCCGTCATCCCATGCATGTGCAGAAAAGTGCCGCACAGTACCTGCAGATGATCCGCGATCAAGGGTTCCAGTTCGAAGACCGCAACGTCTCCTACCCGTACCTGTGGTGGAGCCGTGCCAAGGATTTCGGCCTGCTGGAACGCTTTGGCCTGCGCCGGCCCAAGCCATTTGGCGAGCGTGAGGAAACCCTGGTCAATGTGGTGGCGCGCAAGCCTCGCGAAGGGGTAGTCGAATGATCCGTGGCCTGCTGATCGCCTGTGTGTTGCTGCTCAGCGCCTGCGCCAGCCAGGCGCCGCTGCCCGCCCGCACGCCGACCCTGGCGTTGCCGATGCAACTGCACATCGAGCGGACCCTGGCCGGCCAACGCCAGGATTGGTTGCTGGTGATCCAACGCGAAGACACCGGCATCCGTTGGTCGATGATGGACCCCCTGGGCATTCCCGTGGCCCGTCAGCGCCTGGTCGACGGCCAGTGGCAGGCCGACGGTCTGCTGCCACCCAATGCCGAGGCCCGGGAGTTGTTCGCCGCGCTGTTGTTCGCCCTGACCCCCGAAGCCGAGCTGTCCGGCAACTATCCGGCGGCCCGGCGACAGGCGTCGCAACGGACCCTCGATAATCGCTGGCAGGTGCGCTACACGCAGCCGCTGGATTTCGAAATGAGCCTGCCCCAAGGCCCCCGCTACCGCATCACACCGTTGACCGAGAACGCCCCATGACCGCCTACCTGAATGCCCTCGGGGTGATCTGCGCCCTGGGCCGCGACAAGCACACTGTCGCGCGCAACCTGTTTGCCGGCGACTGCTCGGGCGTGCGCAGCGAGGATGGCTGGGTGGCCGAACGGGCCTTGCCGGTCGCCGCGGTGCCGGGTGAACTCGCGCCCATCCCCCCTGCCCTGGCGGCGCAACGCAGCCGCAATAATCAACTGCTGCTGGAAGCGGGGCTGCAGATTCGCGCCGAGATCGACCAGGCCATCCAGGCCTACGGTCGCGCTCGCATCGGCATCGTCCTGGGCACCAGCACGTCGGGCATCGACGAGGCCAGCCAGGGCATTGCCCACTACCTGCGCGAGCAGCGCTTCCCCGACGGCTACGACTACCAGCAACAGGAACTCAGCGCGCCGGCCAACTTTCTTTCCGACTGGCTCGGTTTGAGCGGCCCGTCCTACGTGATTTCCACGGCCTGTACCTCCAGCGCCCGCGCCTTGATGAGCGCCCGACGCCTGTTGGACCTGGGCCTGTGCGATGCGGTGCTGTGCGGTGGCGTGGACAGCCTGTGCAAACTGACCCTCAACGGTTTTTCCGCGTTGGAAGCGGTGTCGAACGAACGCTGCAATCCATTCTCGGTGAACCGCAGCGGCATCAACATTGGCGAAGCGGCGGTGCTGTTTCTCATGAGCAAGACGCCAGGCGAGGGAACACCGATAGCCTTGCTCGGCGACGGCGCCAGTTCCGATGCCCACCATATCTCCGCGCCCGAACCCAGCGGTCGCGGCGCACGCCAGGCCATGGAAAAAGCCCTGCGCTGTGCCGGCCTCGATGCTCGCCAGATCGACTACCTGAACCTGCATGGCACCGCCACGCAACACAATGACGCCATGGAAAGCCAGGCCGTGGCCGGGCTGTTCCCGGCGGGCGTGCCCTGCTCGTCCACCAAACCCATGACCGGCCATACCCTCGGCGCGGCCGGGGCACTGGAAGCGGCGTTCTGCTGGCTGGCCCTGAGCACGCAAAACACCGCCCAGGCCCTACCGCCGCACGTCTGGGACGGCCAGGCCGATCCTGCCCTGCCAGCGCTAAACTGGGTCACCGCCAGCACCCGCCTGAACCCGTTCACCCCGCGCCGCCTGATGAGCAATTCATTTGCTTTCGGCGGCAACAACGTCAGCCTGATTATCGGAGATGCCCCATGATTGACTGGCCGCTCGCCGAATTGCTGCCCCATGCCGGCGATATGATCCTCATCGACCGGATCCTGTCGTTCGATGACGAACAGATCCACACCCACGCCACCGTCAAGCCCGGCGGTCTGTTCAGCCGCGACGACGGCGCACTACCGGCCTGGGTCGGCATCGAACTGATGGCCCAGAGTGTCGCGGCGTTTGCCGGTTGCCACGCCCGCCGACGCGGCGATGCCGTGGAGTTGGGCTTCTTGCTCGGCACCCGCAAGTTCGAATGCAACGTCGACTGCTTTCCCGTCGGTATCGAGCTGAGCATCCATGGCGTGCGCTCCCTGGAAGACGACAACGGCATGGGCGTGTTCGAATGCCACATCCACGCCCCCGGCATCCATGCCACGGCCCGGCTCAATGTATTCCGCCCGCCCCAGGCCGCCCATTACCTTCATGAACCGTCCGCAACAGGAACCCCGCCATGACTGAATCCGTACTGGTCACCGGCTCCAGCCGTGGCATCGGCCGCGCCATCGCCCTGCGCCTGGCCCAGGCCGGGCACGACATCGTGCTGCACTGCCGCAGCGGTCGCGCCGAGGCCGAGGCAGTCCAGGCACAAATCCAGGCCCTGGGCCGCAACGTCCGGGTGCTGCAATTCGACGTGGCCGACCGCGCCGCCTGCAAGGCCATTCTCGAAGCCGATGTCGAAGCCCATGGCGCCTATTACGGTGTGGTGCTCAATGCCGGCCTGACCCGCGATGGCGCCTTCCCGGCCTTGAGCGAAGACGACTGGGACGTGGTGATGCGCACCAACCTCGACGGTTTCTACAATGTGCTGCACCCGGTGATGATGCCGATGATCCGTCGTCGCGCCGCCGGAAGGATCGTCTGCATCACTTCGGTTTCCGGGCTGATCGGCAATCGCGGCCAGGTCAACTACAGTGCTTCGAAGGCCGGTTTGATCGGCGCGGCCAAGGCGTTGGCAATCGAGCTGGGCAAGCGCAAGATCACCGTCAATTGCGTCGCGCCGGGGTTGATCGACACCGCCATGCTCGATGAAAACGTACCCGTGGAAGAACTGATGAAAATGATCCCCGCCCAACGCATGGGCACCCCGGAAGAAGTGGCTGGCGCGGTGAACTTCCTCATGTCCGCCGAAGCCGGCTACATCACCCGGCAGGTGCTGGCCGTCAACGGAGGCTTGTGCTGATGAAGCGCGTCGTCGTCACCGGCATGGCCGGCATCACCTCCGTGGGCAGCGACTGGGAAACCATCGCAGCCAACTTCGCCGCCAACCGCAGCGGCATCCGGCGCATGGATGAGTGGGACCGTTTCACCGAACTGAACACGCGCCTGGCCGGCCCCATCGACGACTTCCAGGTCCCAGCCCACTGGACCCGCAAACAATTGCGCAGCATGGGGCGAGTCTCGCGCCTGGCGGTCGCCTCGGCGGAACAGGCCCTGGCCGACGCCGGCCTGCTGGGCGACGAATCGATCAAGGACGGGCGCATGGGCGTGTCCTGCGGTTCATCCACCGGCAGCACCGACGAGATCAAGGCATTCGGCAACATGCTGCTCAACAGCGTGGCCGAGGGCCTGAACGCCAACTCTTATGTGCGCATGATGCCCCACACCACCGCGGCCAATATCAGCATCTTCTTCGGGCTGACCGGACGCCTGATCCCCACTTCCAGTGCCTGCACCAGTGGCAGCCACGGCATCGGCTATGCCTACGAGGCCATCAAGTTCGGGCGCCTGCCGTTGATGCTGGCCGGCGGTGCGGAAGAACTGTGCCCGACCGAAGCGATGGTCTTCGATGCGCTCTACGCCACCAGCCTGAAAAACGATGCGCCGCAAACCAGCCCGCGTCCCTACGACAAGGGCCGCGATGGCCTGGTGATCGGCGAAGGCGCCGGCATGCTCGTGCTTGAGGAACTGGAACACGCCCTGGCCCGTGGCGCACGGATTCATGCCGAGATCGTTGGCTTCGGCAGCAACGCCGACGGCCAGCACGCCACCCGCCCCGAACTGGTCACCATGCGCCGGGCCATGGAACTGGCCCTGGAAGATGCCGGCCTCGAACCCTCGGCCATCGGCTACGTCAATGGCCATGGCACCGCCACCGAACAGGGCGACAT
Organism: Pseudomonas sp. R151218B TE3479; assembly: GCF_053629195.1. Classification (NCBI taxonomy): domain Bacteria; kingdom Pseudomonadati; phylum Pseudomonadota; class Gammaproteobacteria; order Pseudomonadales; family Pseudomonadaceae; genus Pseudomonas; species Pseudomonas sp. R151218B TE3479. Next base: position 1,531,025 of record NZ_JBRJHV010000001.1, on the reverse strand, counting down.
TGCCGAAACCCTGGCCACCAGCAGCCTGTTTGGCGAGCACATGCCCATCAGCTCGCAGAAGAGCTTCCTCGGCCACACCCTGGGTGCCTGCGGGGCGCTGGAGTCCTGGTTCAGCATCGAAATGCTGAAAAGCGACCTGTACGTGCACACCTTCAACCTCGATGAGGTTGATCCTCAATGCGGCCAGCTCGACTACCTGCGCAGCGAGTTCAGGTCGATGAGCAACGAATACGTGATGAACAACAATTTCGCCTTTGGTGGGGTCAACACCTCGCTGATCTTCCGCCGCTGGCGCTGAATCGGACTCAAAACCCCGTTATCCCTACGTCAAGGAGACCATGATGTCGTTGAAGAAAATCGCCGTGACCGCCGCCCTGTTGCTCAGCACCCTGCCAAGCCTCAGCCAGGCCCGTGATACCGCGCTGTTCCTGCCATTCGACAAGGTCGTCGCCGAAGCCATCCGCACCGGCAAGATCGACGGCAGCGTGAAGTTCTACCTGGCCGGCAACAAACCGGCTGGCAACGTCACCGTGGTCAGCCCCGGCGCCGTGACCAACAAGAAAACCAACGCCTTCAACAAGTCCGATGAAGTGGCCTGCGAATGGGTGCTGCAATCAGCCTTGATCAGCCTGCACCAGGCCGCCAAGAACGCCGGCGCCAACGCCGTCACCAACATCGTCAGCTTCTACAAGAGCAACGAACGCAAAGACCCCACCACCTACGAATGCCACGCCGGCGCGATCATGGCCGGTGTTGCGTTGAAAGGGGATTTGGCGAAGGTGCAGTAAAAAGCGCCTTTGGGACCATTGGAGAAGCCTGGCGATCGATGCCAGGCCATCCGCCCCCCTCAGGTGGGAGCGAGCTTGCTCGCGATAGCGCTGGGTCAGTGCCGGTGATGCGGGCTGTGCTGCCGTCATCGCGAGCAAGCTCGCTCCCACAGGGTTTGGTGACAGACCCGGATGTTGCGAACACCACAGCTCCACTGTGGGAGCGAGCTTGCTCGCGATAGCGCTGGGTCAGTGCCGGTGATGCAGGCTGTGCTGCCGTCATCGCGAGCAAGCTCGCTCCCACAGGGTTGGGTGCCGTACCCAGATATTGCGAACACCACAGTTCCACTGTGGGAGCGAGCTTGCTCGCGATAGCGGTGGGTCAGTACCGGTGATGTGGGCTGTGTTGACGTCATCGCGAGCAAGCTCGCTCCCACAGGGTTTGATGGCAGACCCGAATGTTGCCGGCACCCTCGCTTTCACAGGCATCAGGTAGATCATCTTCACTCTGTTTGAGTGTTCAGCATGAACCTTGTGGCGAGGGAGCTTGCTCCCGCTGGGCTGCGCAGCAGCCCCTCGTTCATTGGCTGTCTTCCTTCATCGCATTCGAGTGCAGGCGATGAACATCCGCCCGTTTAAGAGCAGGCAAGAAATCCTCCGCCATCGGCACGCCTTCACGCACGATGATCAGGAAACGTTTCTGAAGCGTATTGATGATTTCGTCGCCATTGCTCAAACGACTGCCGACCAGCGCGATATTGCTATTGGCTTCCCCGGCCCCAGTGATGATCCGTGCCGTGCTGCCATCGGCGTACACCACCTGGTCGCCTTTCTGCGCCGCGCACACTTTCCAGCCATTATCCAAGGTGAACGTCAACGAAGATGACACCTGCTGGATCGTTCCGCCGTACCGCGTCTGGCTGCCCTCGGTGGCCACTCGATAAATAGCGATTGGCGGATGCGCTTGGACGAATGCTTTTTGTCGATTGACGAATGCCGCGACTTCTTCGCCGTAACCCTCCAGGTGGCGTTGCTCCAAGTACAAGTCATCCAAATGACGGAGAGATTCACGGGAGATTTCGTTGGTGTAGAGGGCATCCAAAGATGAGTGCATTTCCAGGGGCCTTATTCATGGGCTTCAGGCTGCGCCCCTTGCCGCTGGGAAGGAGCGCTGAGCCGGACGATTCGGAATAATGAATAAGACGTCGCAGCGCAGGCGAGTGGCAATCCCAACGGCGTGATACCTGGAACGAATAGGAAGTGTCGCAACTAGAAATTCGCGTTTTCCTACAGCCAGTACTCACCCTCGGCAGGGACCACTCGAGAGAAAAACCTTGGCCGAACAGGCCTAGTACATTGCGACGCAGCCGCACTCATTGATAATGGTAGATATCGGGCATTGGGTGCTGGAGAAACAATCGCAGGCGACTCGCGAAGCTATTATTTGGCTTCTTCACAACCACTCAATGATCCGAAAGCGCCCAAGTCATAGCGCTCATTGATCGTTCCTACCCTATCGCCCCTCCCCGCATGCGGTACCTATATACCACCCGCCCGAACTTTTCCTGAATAGGTTGTGCTGCCAACATTCCTCCAGGAAGAAAAGCAGTGGAACACACCCCCCTTACAACGTCTCATGACTTACCGCTCGCCGACAGCACCCCGCTGCCGGACGCCTCGCTGATCAGCCAGCTCAAGGCGTCGCAGCAACACATGATTCGCCTGAACGACGCCATCCCACGGCCATCCAACGTGATGAGGCAACACCTGGATTATTGGTTCAGGAGAACCTTCCCTGCCTTGGCGGGCAGAATGACGGCACACGAACTGTCCGTGCGTACGCGGCGAGAAGAGACGATCGCGCCTGTGCAGCGCACAGCCGATGAGCCGGCAGCCGATAAGACGGTGACGGACACCCTCTCGCTCGAAACGCTTTTACTGCAAGTCGTCGCCGGCAGGATCGATCCGCGCGCGTTCTTCCGCGACCTGGACCACATCGAGATTGTCACGCGCCAGGACAATACCACCGCAGCGCCCGCCGCCCTGAACGAGCGCGCCGCAAAAGCTGAAATCAAGCGGCTGATCAGCGCCACGCCGGCGCTTTATGAACGACTGCTCACCCGTGCATTGGATGAGTTCTGGAACACGCCGGCCGACTTCAGCCAGGACCGCAACGTCGGCGACTGGCTGGCGGAGGAACTCGCCAGGCAACTCAAGGCCCAGGCCGATCTGCATCGGCTGGACACGACATTGAGCCCGCAGATGCATCAGGCGCTGACCGACTATGCGTTGTCGGCGCCAGACGCAGCGTCTCGTGCACAGTTGGCGGAACGGCTCCGACCCGGGGTGTTCAGCCTGGAGATCACACCCCGCCGGTGGAGCTTCAGCGTACCGGTGTCGGGCGCCGTGGCCTTGTCGCGGTATGACAACGCCAGCGATTCGGGAAATGCCGTGCTGTACCGCCCGGGCCAGCCGTTGCAACTGTACGACACGCTGGTGGCGCTCAAGGTCGGCCTGGCGCAAGACGGCAACGCTGGGGATGAAGTCGACACCGCGCCTGTCACCGAGCACTTCCTCGCTCGCCTGGTCACGGAACTGCGGGCGGAGCAGAAAACCGCCGTGTGCGATGCCGTACTGGATGGTCCCGCTGCGGCGGAAGAAATCAGCGCCTGGATGAACAGGGTCGATGTGGCGGCGGACATCGGCCACAAGCTGGACCTGGCGAACGCCATGGGCGAGCGCGAACTGCGGTTAAACCTCAAGAAACTCAATGACTGGCTGCACCGCAACCCGCACGTTACCGCCAGCGATCGCCTGGCATGGTGGGCAGCGACGCGGGACCTGCACAAAGCCCTGACGGATCTGCCCCCGCCGCCGGACCCGGTGACGCTGGCCACCATGGACGCTCTTCGGGACCGGACCCGTCAGTTGCTCGCCGATGTCATCAAGGCGAAATACCCGCCGGTCGACCCTGAGGACGTGTCCCTGGGCATCAGAAGAACCGTGAGCGACCCCCACGCACCGACAGGCAGCTCGCCGTTTGGTTCCGGGGTCTCGCAAGGCAGCGTGAGGGGGATCGTCGATGACCATCGCTCCCTGACGCAGTGGGCGATGTCCAACCTGACCCAGGATGAACGCAATGCCCCTCACCCAACCGTGGAAGGGCCGCTGAGCTTCGCGCAAATTGTGGACGTCATTGAAAGGGCGAACATCGGCGCCCGGCTTCCGGCCGAGCTGCAACGCGTGGCCCGGGCACAGCAGGCGCAGTGGATGGCCTTGAAAGCGCAACAGATGCGCGCCCAAGTGTGGGCCGCGCATATTTCGGGAGACTTGCGGCACGACCGGGACAATATCGGCTTGAAGCTGGTGCTGGCGGCACTGGACGGCCCGACCGCGGCGGCGCGCGAGAAGGTCAACGGGCACCAGGTTGTGGTCCGCCAACTGCAATGGGGCCACAGCGTGCTGAAGGAATTGCTGGCGTTTGGGGTGAAGGCGACGGCGAGCCGCCCCTCGTTGACGCTGTACACACCAGGCGCCCCCGACGGCAAGACGTTCAGGGACGTGGATGCGCCAAGCGCGCGGGCGTTGGAAACAACCTTGGCGCAAACACTCACTGCCACGCCGGAGATGACCCGTTGGCTCATTTCGCACCTGCCGCTGCTCGAACAGGCCGAGCAACTTGCCAGCATGGTATCGACCTCGGAGGACCTGACGTTCGAGGAAAAAATCAAGAAAGTCACACAGTCTGTCTTCGCGTGGGCCAAGGACAGGGCACAGGATGACTTCGCGAAGAACATCGCTTCGCCCATCGTCGAGGGGGATGTGTTCAAAGCGTTGCATGAGACGCAAATCGCCCATGGGATCAAGACGGTGGACATGTTGACGGTGACCCATGCCGAGCGCGACAGCACCGGCGCCCAAGAGGGACGCCGCAGCGCCCTCATGCTGCTGACAGGGACGATGTCGATGTTCCCGGCAGGCCGGCTGGGCGGCCTGCTAGGACGGGCGATCCTGCCGACCATGGCCGGCGGTGCCGCGGTGTCAGCGATAAACGATGAGAACGGCAGCCTGGGGCAGTGGACCCTTGATTTTATCGGCGGGCTGGGGGAGGTCATCGCCGAGGCGGGACAGGATTTGATCATGGCCCGCGCCGGGCGCCGTCGCAGACAAGCACGCCCGACGCTATCGGCGCTTTCCCCCATGACGGACCCGGAGCTGTGGCCGTACCTGCTCAAAGGATTCGACGGCCACGGATTGATCCACGAGGGTCGCAACCGGTACAGGGATGCAAGCGGGCAAGGCTATCTGATGCTGGGGAACGGCTATTACAAGACGGCGGTCCAGGCAGGCGAGCAAATCATCTACGCGCCCAACAACCGCTCGAACCAACGGACTGTCATTTGGGAGAATGATCGTTGGCAGGTTGAAGAACGGCAGCGCCTACGCGGAGGCGGCGCGCTCCAGAGCCTGTTCAGACGAGCCCCGCAGACGCCGCGAGAGCGAAATTTCAATGCATTGGTGGAAGGGGTGCTGGTCAACAATCGCTATCCCACCCTTGAAGCCGTCAACACGGCAAAGGAGATTTTCCACTCCATGCCCGACACGCTGCTCGAACGCCTACTGGACGAAAGCATGGCCGATATAGGCGCGCTCGACATCAACGCCTATCTCTCGAAAATAAGAGACCTGACCCAGGGCCGGGGCAATCTGTCCCGGCATCAGGCTTCCCACGACGAGCTGCTGGACAAGATGAACACATGGCGAATCGTGACCCTTAGCTATAAGGATATCGAAGCCAACGTGCCTGACGTCGAACTGAGCGAAACACAAAAAATAAAAATATATGACACGATCCTTTCACACAAAAACGTGTTCTTTACCGAAGATCGAATCCAGGTGCACACCACCCTGATCACGGACAACCTTACCGGCGCGGTCTTCATGACCTTCACGCCCCATGAAGGCAGGAAAAGAGTGGCCATGGATAAGATATCCAAAGACACCCGGGCCATGTTGCACGCCGTGGAAGCCAAATTGAATGCCAAGGCCCAGGCGTTACATCCGGGGGACAGGCCGCAAGAGCAGGCCGCCCGAGAAAACTACATGGCTTCGGAGGATTATTACAACGAGATGATCACTGCGCTTCTGGAAGAGAAGCAGCGTCTGCACAAGCCAGGCCTGTTGACGGAAATAAGGAACAATCGCGTGCCTTATCTCATTCTCAACAAAGGCAAGAGCCAGCGGAATACCATGCTGCTCACCGGCGAAGACATTACAAACTTCACCAGTTCGCTCGCAAACTATGAGCCCTTCGACATCGAAATCGTTACACAGGCCAAGTCCAACAAAGTGACAGGGACACCCTCACCCACCGTCCCCATGGTTTCACCCGCTCCGGAGCCTGTACCGGATAAATTCAAAACCCGCACCAGCGCGTTGGCCGAAACACAGATGTCATACGCCAGCTTTCCCAAGGAGGCTGAAGCCAAGGTCGGGGAAATCCTGGCAGATATCCGCGCCGGCAGGATAACCACCAAGCGAATCTATCGGTATTACTGGTACACCATGGCCCAACTGTCCCCCGGCGGTGGCAAAGGCGCATGGCGCGCCGCGTTCGAACGCCAGGGCGACACCTGGATACTCCAGGGTTTTTATGATTACCACGGCAATAGGCCTGCGACGGTCTGGGAAGGATAGGCCGATCGAATCGAGGTCGGGTGGTTGGGGATTAACGGCAAGTGTCTTGCGTCAGTAAATCCACAAACGCCTTCGCCATCGGCGAACGCTGTTCCTTGCGCTGCACCAGCCACACGGCCGAGACCGCCGCCGGGTCGAGCAGCGGTCGATAGACCACCCCATCGATACGCATGCGTTGGTAGGACGCCGGCAATACCGAGACACCCAACCCTGCCGCGACCAGGCCGATGATGGTCATGGCCTCACCGGCTTCCTGGGCGAAGTGCGGGCTGAAGCCGGCGTCGCGGGCCAGGCTCAGGAGTTGCGCGTAGAGTCCGCTACCGTAGCTGCGCGGGAAAAACACGAACGGTTCCTGGGCCAACGCCGAGAGGAACAGACCTTTTTCATCGCCCTGGGCCAAGGGATGCTTGGCGCTGAGCACGGCCACCAGGGGTTCGCGGCTGAGCTCGATTTCCCTCAGGGCGTCGGGCAGCGGCAAGGGCCGCATGATGCCGACCTCAATCGCCTCATCCAGCAATGCGTCGGCCACTTGGGTGCTGCTCATTTCCCGCAGGTTCAGATGCACCGCGGGGAAGCGCTGACGGAACGAGAAAATCGCCTGGGGAATGGTGGAGTTGAACGGCGCCGAGGAAGTGAATCCGATTTTCAGCTCACCCAGTTCTCCTAGTTGGGCACGGCGGGCCACGTCGGCAGCCTTGTCGACCTGGATCAACACCCGTCGCGCTTCTTCAAGGAACAGCCGTCCGGCCTCGCTCAATTCGACTCGACGATTGGTGCGCTCGAACAACCGGGCGCCAATCTCCTGTTCCAGTGCCTGGATCTGCTGGCTCAACGGCGGCTGGGAGATGCCCAGGGCCAGCGCGGCGCGGCCGAAATGCAGTTCTTCGGCCACGGCGATGAAGTAACGCAAGTGTCGCAGTTCCATGGGCCCTCCAATAGGTCGTAAAACATCTTAAACAGGTCGAATAATATATTGGATAGAAACATTAGCCAGCTATATGCTTTTTTCATTGCCTGCCTGATCGTGTCCTTGCGAGGTCCACCGTGAAAACTGCTGTCACTCCATTGGCCCATGAAATCCCGCCGCGTGCGCAGGACGATGCCGTCGCCGAACTCAAGGACATCTACATCGAGAAAGGCACGCCGATGTTCATGCGCACCGTGCTGGCGCTGTTCTGCGGAGGCTTTGCGACCTTTGCCCTGCTGTATTGCGTGCAACCGATGATGCCGCTGCTGTCCAGGGAGTTTTCCATCAACGCGGCGCAGAGCAGCCTGATCCTGTCGGTGGCGACCGGCCTGCTCGCCATCGGCCTGTTGATCACCGGACCGATTTCCGACCGCATCGGCCGCAAGTCGGTGATGGTCACGGCGCTGTTCGCCGCGTCGGTGTGCACGATTGCCAGCGCCATGATGCCGACCTGGCAAGGCGTCCTGGTGCTGCGCGCCTTGGTCGGGCTGTCGTTGAGCGGGTTGGCGGCGGTCGCGATGACGTATCTGAGCGAAGAGATTCATCCCAAGCACATCGGTCTGGCGATGGGGTTGTATATCGCTGGCAACGCCATCGGCGGCATGTGCGGGCGCCTGATCACCGGGGTCTTGATCGACTTCGTCAGTTGGCACACCGCGATGCTGGTGATTGGCGGTCTGGCGTTGATCGCGGCGGCGGTGTTCTGGCGGATTCTTCCCGAGTCACGCAACTTCCGTCCCCGTTCGCTGCACCCACGCAGCCTGCTGGAGGGTTTCACCCTGCACTTTCGCGACGCCGGGTTGCCGCTGCTGTTTCTCGAAGCCTTCGTGCTGATGGGCGCGTTCGTGACGCTGTTCAACTACATCGGCTACCGCCTGCTGGCCGAGCCTTATCATCTGGACCAGGCCTTCGTCGGGTTGCTGTCGGTGGTGTACCTCTCGGGCATCTACAGCTCGGCCAAAGTCGGCGCACTGGCGGACAAACTCGGTCGCCGCAAAATGCTCTGGGCGACCATCGCGCTGATGCTGGCCGGCCTCGTGCTGACCATGGCCACCCCGCTGTGGCTAGTGGTCCTGGGCATGTTGGTGTTCACTTTCGGTTTCTTCGGCGCCCATTCGGTCGCCAGCAGCTGGATCGGCCGCCGCGCCCTCAGGGCCAAGGGCCAGGCTTCGTCGCTTTATCTGTTCAGCTACTACGCCGGATCCAGCGTGGCGGGTACGGCCGGCGGCGTGGCCTGGCACCTGGGCGGCTGGAACGGGATCGGCCTGTTCATCGGTGGCTTGCTGGTGATCGCGTTGTGGGTGGCGGTGAAGCTGGCGAAATTGCCGTTGTTGCCGGGGAATGTGCAGGTCTAGCCATCGCTATCCACATCGGGAACAAAGTGGACACTTTGTGCCCTGATCAAAACTGCCGTGTGTCATTGGCGCAAAACCACTCGCGCGCCCAACACACCATTCTCCACTTCCAACGTCAGCGACCGCAGCACCGCGCCCTCTCGCTCCTGTTGATCCAACCAATGCAGCAACGCACTCGCGTCACCACTGACGGCGAGTCGCAACGAGTCGCCGTCGACCTCCATTTCCGCCATGTCCAACCCCGCCGCTGTCGCACTGTCATTGACGCGTACCGACAAGGGCCGCGTGGCGACAGTCATATCCCGGGTGGGTTCGGCACGCTGGATCCGGGCGTTCAGTTCGGCCTTTTGCTGATACTGGCGTTCGGCAACCTCCCGTCGTTGCCAGGTCGGTTGCCAAATCGCGGTATAGGCCAGCGCCACCGACAACGCCCCGGCAAGCCCCAGCAACAGCCCTTGTTCTCGGCGCGACAGGCTTCCCCACGTCTGTTTCAAGACCCGCCATCCATTGACGTTCATCAACTGTTCTCCAGTGCGAGGTGGCCTGCACCCGGTTGTTCTGTTTGCTCGCGCTGCCCAGGGTGACGGGCAAGCCGTTCTGCTGCCCGCGTTCACGCAGTTGTTCAAGCTCGACGAAACTGTTCGCCGTCAACTGGATCTTCCAGCCTTCGCCTTCACGAAAATCGATGCGCTGCACCTCGACGTTGCTGGCGCCAATGACCTGCTCGGTCAGACGGGTCAGGCGCGCGACCTGAGTGTCGTGGCTTTGCCCGCGCCGACTCTGCAATGCCTGGAACTGCGCCGCCAGGTCGACGATCCGCTCCTGCCCGGGGTACAGCGACCTGAACCGCTGCTCACTGTGGGCATACAAAAGCCGGGTTTCGCGTTCAAGAAAACGTACGCGGGCGTCGCAGAACATCCAGGTGAGCACCAACATGCCCAGTGCCACCGCCGAAACGCCACGCCATGGCAGCGCTCGACCACGTCGACGGAACTCACCTTGTAACAGGTCGATGGGGCGTCCACCCGCGCTCAGCAGCCACTCATCGATGCCAGGGCAATCGCGCTCTTCGTCCAGCCAGTGAATGTCCTCGGGCAAGCCGGGCTTGAGCATCGCCAGGGCCCGTGCCGACAACGCCACCCGCGCCGGCAGCCCCGCGCCCAACAACCATCGCCCGAACCAACGCACGCCCAATGCCTGCTCATCGGCAAGCAGGTCGGCGTCGACATGCACCGCCCGTGCATCGATGCCTTGTTCGGCGAGCAGCGCCAGCAGCGCCTGGAACCGGGCGCGCTCCGTCACCATCAGCGGATAGCGGTGCTCACGGTCCCGCGGGCCGACGCTGATGTGCAGCGCCTCCAGGTTTTCACTCAGTTGTTCTTCGATGGCGAATGCCAGGGCCTGGGGCCGGGGCTGGCGTCGGGAGGGCCACGGATCGCTGCGCAACCAACTGCACATTTCCATCGGCAACAGCACATCGACGGGCCGGCCGCTCAACTCGCCGGCCGCCTCGTGCAACGGCAGGCGACGACGCTCGCCGGTGGGCGACCACACGCAGCATGGCCAGTTGGCGCAAGGCGCGGTCAGGCCCTCGGCGGTCAGGTAAAGCCAGGTTTTCATCAAGGAAGCTCACTGGGGCTAAACGGTAAGAAACGGCGCTGACGAACCGTCCAGCGCCCGCTGACAGAATCACGCTCGATATCCGAGGCCAGGCGCAGACGGCTGTCGGCATGGGTCACGCTCACGGTGATTCGAAACCAGCGACTGCCCACCCCCAGCCCATGGCTGCTGAGGCCCATGCCGGACAGCAACGGGTCGTTGGTGAACGCCTGCACGCTGGGGTATGGCCCGTGGCGACGCTGGTTGACCAACGCCTGGGCGGCCCCGGCCTCCATGCCATCAAGGGTCATCAGCACGCGCTGCGGGGCGGTATTGATGTTCAGTCGTGCGTCCTTGGGCAGCAACGCCACCCAGGGCTCCAGGCGCCGTAGCGTCGGGCCGTCAACGCCCGGCAACAGCCGCAGTTGACTCAACTCCTGTATAGGCCCGACCTGGGGCAACGCCAGCGGCGGCAGATCCAGCGAGGTCAGCAAGCGGGTCCAGCGACCGAGGGTGACCTGATCGATTTGCCCCTGGGCCAGCAGTCCATTGAGGTTCAGGCGCCCGGACAAATCCTCGATACCGATGTGCAGCTCGGCGCCGTCCATTTCCATGGCAGGCCCGAGCCGAGCCCAATCCTGGCTCAGGTCAACGGGCCCAGACGGCGTTATCCCACTGTTTTCCAACACCACCCGCGCCCAGTCTTCCCCAGCCAATCCCAATTGCCGCAACTGGACCTGTTGCAGTTGCTGCGCGCTGCTGTGCAACAGCAGACGATGGCTGCGCAACAGCCCACCGACCAGCAGCAATGCCAGGCTCAACACCAGCAGCACACTGATCAGCGCCACGCCACGTTGGCGCTTCATGGCGACGCCTCCGGCAATAGCAGCACCCGGCGGATCTGTTCGAAACGCCCCGCAGACACGTTCAACTCCAACGCCAACGGCGCGGTGCCGCTCGCGGTTTCACCCCGCCAACCCCGTTGCCGGTCGAACACGCGCCAGCTCAGGCTGCGGACGTCGTCGAGCAATGCCTGCCGCTGCACAAGCGTCATGCCTTCGCCGACACTCTCGCGCCACAACGCGCCGCCCTTGAGCTGATAGCTCACTGTCTGCCGCTCGCTGCGAGGCTGGTCCAGTGGGTTGCGCCAATGGCTGCGCTGCAACTGCAAATGCCCGGGCGCGAGCACGACCGAGTCGGCAACCGCCTGCCACACATCCCGTTCGATCACGCCGACAGCGCGTTGCAAGGCCCTGATGTCGCGCTCATGCTGACCGGCCCCCCGCTGGGTCCGCACGACCCCATCGAATAACCGCCAACTGGCCAGGCCGAGCAAGGCAAAAATGGCGATGGCGATGACCAGCTCCAACAAGGTGAAACCCGATTGCTTATTCATGATGGCTGCGGATCCACCCGATGGTGCGGTGCGCGACGGTTGCGCTGTCGTCGCGGCTGACCTGGATCTCGACCCGCAACAGGCGTCCATCTCGGGCCGGGGCGATACGCTGTTGCAAGACCCAATCGCGGCGATCCAGGTGCCGGTTCAGTCGCTGTTGTCCAGGCGATGTGACGACTTCCAGACGCAGTTCGCTCAGTTGATTGTCCGCCAGCCAAGCGCCGAACAGACGCTCCTCAAGCCCGGCGCTTTGCTTGAGCACGAATTGGCTGGCCGAGAGTACGGCCGCCGCCAGCGTCGCGAAAATCGCCAGGGCGATCATGACCTCCAACAGCGTGAAACCCTGGCAACCGGCGGCCTGCCCGCTCGCATTACTCATCGATCAGCGGCTCCGCCAGGCCATCGCTCGACACCCGGGCAACCGTCTGCCCAGCGACGTTGATGAACAGCTTGAACGGGCTGATCTCGTCACTGCTGAGCATCAGCAACTGGGGTGAGCCTTCGGCATCGAGCGACAGGACATGACCGTCCAGCTCCAACCCGAGCGTCAAGCCCTCGGGCAATCGATGCGGCACCGACACGGCCGTCCAGCCATGGACTTCGAGTCGCAACGCCTGATAACCGCCAGGCCGCACGTGCACACCATATTCCTGCCCGTCCAGTACCGCCCGCTCGCGCAACTGCTGCACCAGCGCAACGAAGTCCCTGGCTTGCTGGCGGGCTTCACGCGCCGGGCCCGGCCCCGTGGCGAAGCGGACCATGCCCGCCAGGACGCCGATCAAGACGATAACGACCATCAGCTCCAACAAGGTGAAGCCCCGGCAACGACGCGGCATATTCACTCTGCCCAATTGCCGATGTCGGCCGCCATCCCGTCACCACCCGACACGCCATCGGCGCCCAGGGAGTAGAGGTCATAGCCGCCATCGAGGGATTTGTGCCCGGGGTTGAGGTACTGGTAGGGCGTACCCCAAGGGTCGACCGGCAAGTTTTTCAGATAACCCTGGGGGTTCCAGTTCCTGGCCGCGGGGGTACCGGACGGGCGTTTGCTCAACGCCTCCAGGCCTTGTTGGGTCGAGGGGTACTGGAAGTTGTCGAGGCGGTACATTTCCAGCGCCGTGGCGATCGCCTGGATGTCGGTGCGGGCGGCCGTGACCTTGGCCTGATCGGGTCGGCTCATGAACTGCGGCACCACGATAGCGCCCAGCACGCCAATGATGACCACCACCACCATGATTTCGATCAGGGTAAAACCACATTGTTGATGGCGTGTGGGTCGGTTGCTTTGAAGTTTCATCGGTCAGTTCACCAATTGGTTGAGACTCAGGATCGGTAGGAGAATGGCCATGACGATCAGCAGCACGACGCCGCCCATCAGTACCAACATGGCCGGTTCGAAAAGGCTCACCACCAGCGCGATGCGCGCCGCGAGGCTGGCTTCCTGTTGTTCGGCGGCCCGGGCCAGCATGTTGTCGAGTTCGCCGGCCCGTTCGCCGCTGGCGATCATGTGCAGCATCAGCGGCGGAATATCACCGCCCTGCTCCAGGCCACGGGTCAGGGTCCCGCCCTCACGTACCGAACGTGCAACGTCAGCCATGCGGGCGCGGATCGTCAGGTTGCCGATCACCTGGGCGGCGATGTGCAAGGCCTCCACCAGCGGCACCGCGCTTTTGCTCAGGATCGCCAAGGTGCTGGCGAATCGCGCCGCCTCCATCGCCCGCAGCACCTCGCCCAGCAGCGGCAGCCGCAGCAACAAGCGATGCCAGCGCAGGCGCCACGCCGGTTGGCGCAGGCTCCAGCGCCACAACCCGAACAGCCCGGCCAGGGCACCGAGCAGCAGTAGGCCATGGCGACGCAAGCCGTCGCTCACGGCGATCAGTGCCTGGGTCAGCCAGGGCAACGGCTGACCGCTGTCGATGAAAATCTTCACCACATCCGGCACCACATAACCCAGCAGGAACGCAACAATCGCGACACAGGCCAGCATCAGGATCAGCGGGTACACCAGCGCCAGTTGAATGCGCTGGCGCGAGGCCTGCCGCGCCTGGGTGTAGCTCGCCAGTTGTTCCAATACCCGCCCCAGGTGACCCGACTGCTCGCCCGCCGCGACCGTGGCGCAGAACAATTCGGGAAACGCTTGAGGGAAGGCCCTCAGTGCCGTCGCCAGCGCGTGGCCTTCCATCACCCGGCTGCGCACCGCCGCCAGCAGGTGGGCAACGCGCCGTTTCTGGCTCTGTTGCGCCACCGCCCCCAGGGATTCCTCAAGGGGCAGGCCGGCCTGGATCAAAGTGGACAGCTGCAACGTCAGCAAGGCCAGATCCGCCGGACCCAGGCGCCCCCCGGCATGGCGCCCGCCCAGGACTCGCTGTTCCTTGGCTTCAGCCAATTCGCAGGGCAGCAAGCCGCGCTCGCGCAACAACTGTCGAGCATGGCGGGGGCTGTCGGCTTCCACGCGGCCCTTGCAGCGTCGGCCCTGGGTGTTTTCGGCCCGATAATCGAAGGTCGGCATGGCGCTAATCCTCCTGGGTAATGCGCAGTAATTCGTCGACGCTGGTCAGGCCTTCCAGCACTCGCTGGCGACCGTCCTGGAACAGGCTCCGGGAGGTCTTGCGGGCCTCGGTGGCTAGCGCCTGCTCGGTGGCGCCCTGGTGAATCAACTGCGACAGGGCGGCGTTGACATGCACCAGCTCATAGATGCCGAAGCGCCCGCGATAGCCTTTCTGGCATTGCTCGCAGCCCTGGGCCTTGAACAGCCTGGGCGCGGCATCGGCGTCGAGGCCCAGGCGCCGACACGTGGCGGCGTCGGCCACGTACGGGGTCTTGCAGGATGGGCACAGACAGCGCAACAAACGCTGGGCGACGATGCCGGCCAGGGACGACGCCAGCAGATACGCATCCACGCCCATGTCCACCAGCCGCGTGACCGCGCCGACGGCGGTGTTGGTGTGCAGGGTCGAGAGCACCAGGTGCCCGGTCAGCGACGCCTGGACGGCGATTTCGGCGGTCTCGCGGTCGCGTATTTCGCCGACCATCACCACGTCCGGGTCCTGGCGCAAAATGGCCCGCAAGCCACGGGCGAAGGTCATGTCAACTTTCGGGTTGACCGGCATCTGGCCGATGCCCGGCAGGTGATATTCGATGGGGTCTTCGACCGTGAGGATGTTGCGGCTCTGGTCGTTGATGCTGCTTAGCGCCGCGTACAGGCTGGTGGTCTTCCCCGACCCCGTGGGCCCGGTGACCAACACGATGCCGTGAGGCTTGCCGAGCAACTGGCGCAGGCTCGCCAGGGTGTCGTCGGGCAGGCCCAGGCGTTGCAGATCCAGGCGCCCGGCCTGCTTGTCGAGCAGGCGCAACACGACCCGCTCGCCATGGGCCGAAGGCAGGGTCGAGACTCGCACATCGACCTCGTGCCCGGCCAGGCGCAACGCCATCCGGCCGTCCTGGGGCACGCGTTTTTCGGCGATGTCCAGGCGCGCCATGACCTTGATCCGCGACACCAACAGGTTCGCCAGTTCCCGGCGCGGGCGCAGCATTTCCTGCAACTGCCCATCGATGCGCATGCGCACCGACAGGTATTGCTCGAATGTTTCCAGGTGCACATCCGAGGCGTGCTCGCGGACCGCCTCGCTGAGCAGCGCATTGATCAGGCGGATGATCGGCGCATCACCCTGCTGCTCCAACAGGTCGGTGGTCTGCGGCATTTGGTCGGCCAGGCTGATCAGGTCCAGCTCCTCGTCCAGGCCTTGGGCCACCTGCTCGGCGGCGCTCTGGCCCTGGCGATAGACGCTAGCCAGGCGCGCGGCGAACTGCGCCGGCTCCAGGACCTGGATAGGTAGATCCCGCCCACACAGGCGCCGGACTTCAGCCACGGCAGTCAGGGGCGTGTCGCTGCGTATCGCCAGGCTCAAGGTCGGCCCCGCGCCTTCCAGCAGCACGCCCAGGCGCCTGGCGAAACCAAAGGGCAACGGCTCGCTCACAGGCCCTCCGGCTGCGGTGGACGCACGTCGACCGCCGGCTCCTGCGCAGACGTTTCGAACAACTGGCGGGCGTCCCGGGGCAGCAGCAGCGAATTGTTTTTCCGCGAGCCGGGTTTGCTCAGTTCCCGGAGCGCGTCGTAGCGTTGCCGGCTCACATCGGCCAGGTCTTCGCTGCTGCGCACGATGGTCGGGCGCAGGAACACCATCAGGTTGCTTTTGGTCTGGGTGTCGCGGTTCCAGCGAAACAACGCGCCCAGGTAGGGAATACTGCGCAGCAGCGGCACACCGCTTTGCTGGCTGCGGACACTGTCGCGGATCAGGCCACCGATCACGATGATCTCGCCATCGTCCGCCAGGATCGTGCTCTTCAAGGCGCGCTTGTTGGTGATCAGGTCCGAGGAGTCCACGCCGGAGACTGACGGCGCGATGTCCGACACCTCCTGCTCGACTTCAAGGCGCAAGGTCGAGCCTTCGTTGATGTAAGGCTTGACCTTGAGGCTGATACCCACGTCCTTGCGCTCCACAGTGGTGAACGGATTGTCCGCACCGTTGCCGCTGGTGGCGTAGGAACCCGTCTTGAACGGAACGTTCTGGCCCACGATGATTTCCGCTTCCTGGTTATCCAGGGTCAGCAGGCTGGGGGTGGAAAGCAGGTTGCTGTGGGCATTGCTCGCCAGCGCCGAGACCAGCGCACTGAAGCGATCGCCCCCCAGCCGCAGGAATGCGCTTTCCTTGGTTTTATCCAGTTTGTTGAAGTCCAGGCCGATGATCGGGATATCGGTTCCCGGAAAGTTGATGCTCCCTGCCGCGCTGCCGCTCTTGAGTCCCCACTGCACCCCCAGCGCTTCGGAAATGTCTCCGCTCACCTCGACGATGGCCGCATGAATGAGCACCTGGGCCCGGGGTTGGTCCAGCTCCCGAACGATGTTTTCGATGATGCGGACCTGGGCCGGTTCGGCGATCAGGACCAAGGCATTCTGGCTTTCATCGGCCTTGATCCTGAAGGGGCTGGCTCCCGCGGTTTCCCGCTGGCCAGCGAGGGCCGGCGTGGTTTTCCTATCCTGCCCGACACCTTCCAATACCTCGGCCAACTGTTTGGCATCGCTGTGACGCAGACGGATGACCCGCGCGTTGTCCTGGGAAGCGGCTGCCGGCACGTCCAGAGTCCGGGCCAGGTCGACCAGGCGTTGACGCACCGCGGGCGCGCCGATGATCACCAGCCGGTTGCTGCGGGCATCGGCGATCACCACCCCCGCCGTATCTCCCTCGCGCTTGCCGCCGGAGGCTTCCACGAGTGGGGCGATGTCCCCGGCCTGGGCGTGCTTCAAGCGCACCACCACGTGATTGCGGTTGCGTCCTGAATCCAACCGTTGCACCACGCCGGCGATGCGCTGAACGTTGGCCGCCGTGTCGGTGACCACCAAGGCGTTGGACGAGACCGAAGGGCCGACGTAACCATTGGCCGACACCAAGGGGCGGATCAACCCGGCAACATCGGCAGCGATGCTCGATTGCAGGTCAAGGACCCGGGTGACGAACTGCGACGGTGTGGCGCTGTGTTCGTCGGCGACACCGGCACGTGTCTTGGCATCGCTGACCGGCGTGATCAGGATCCGCTCGCCTTCGTCGATCACGGTGAAGTTATGGGCATCGAGTACCGAATAGAACAACCGTCGCACGCCTTCGCGGTCCAGCGCCTCCCGGGACATGACCGTGATGCGCCCCGACACCCGGGGGTCGAGCACCACGGTCTTGCCCAGGATCGCGGAGAACTCTTCGACCACGTCGCGCAGTTCCGCGTTGTTCATCGCCAGTTGCCACTGGGTCTCTTCGGCCTGCAGCCAACCGGCGGGCGTCAGCAGGCAAGACGCGGCGAGGCAGAACAGGACACGCGAAACACGGTCCCGGATAAAGCTGTTCATGAATTCGATCACTCTGATTGCCCGGCCACCGGGCGTAGGTATTGCGAGGAATGCGGCGCGGCATGGCCCCCGTCTTCGAGGCTCAGCTGGCGCAGCAGGGGTTTGGCTGAGGGTTGCAGGGCCAAGCGCTCTTCACGTCCGTTGCGCCACAACGTCACATGGCTGGCCTCGACCCGGCGCAGCACGCTGCCACCCGGCAAACGCTCGCCCACCTGGTAAATGCGCGGGCCGGCGGCGTCCGCCAGCAAGGCCCGCGACAAACCTTGGTCAGCGACAAAACTGGCTTGCAACGTGATGGGTTCGGCGCTTGGCGCCTGGGTACCTTCAGGCGCCAAGCCGAGCACAGTCGCCACCGCTTGGACGTTGGGCAAGTCGCGATGCGGCGCCACCGGCGAATCGCTCACCACCGGCACGTCACGGCCCAATGCCTGGCGAAAACGCCACTCCTGCCCGGCCAGCAATACCCCATACAACAGCGGTACGAGCATCAGGATTGTGGTGGGCAAACGACTGCCAACCTTGAAAGAAACACTCACTTTTGCGCCCGCCGGATCATCGCGCCCGAGGGCTTGGCGAAGGTCATTCGCCGCACCACCCTACGTCCGGCAAACTCATGCCAGGCCACTGCACAGAGGTGCAGCGCCACGAGTACGGATAGCACCACGCAGGCCGAGGTATGGGTCGTACTGGCCAGCTCGATCAGCGTCGGATCGTTCAGTGGTTGTGGGAAGTGAACGAGTCCGAAAACACTGATCGTGCTTTTCATCATCAGGACGCCGGTCACCAGGACGACAGCAATGACCAGATAGATCACGGCGTGTACCGCAAAGGCCAGCTTCTTGATTGGCGCAGGCGCTGTTCCATGGGGCTCCAACGCGCAGACAAACAGGCAGGCTCGCCACACGAACAGCGGAATGAACAGCGTCGTCAGCGACACATTCAATGACCCGATCCAGTGTTCGGTCGCAGCCGACACCGGGTTGTAAGCCACATAAAACCCGGACACCAACGTCCACAGGATAATGACCGCCGACAGCCAGTGCAGCAGCACACGTGGCCGAGAATAATTGGAATGCATCACGCACCCTCCCTCGAAGGCTCCAGGCAAACCCTGCGGATCGCCCGAAGCCGTGCCTGTCAGGACTTACAGCTTGTCCCAGGCGCTTTGCCAGGAGGCACCGATACCCGGTTCGAAGCCGTTGGCGGTCGGGGAGTATTGCTTGCAGTAGCCGGACTCAGGGAACGGCTTGCACTCGAATACTTCGTCAGTCTTGGGTTGCAGCACTTTAGTGCCGGCGGTGTAGTCGCTGAGACCTTCAGGAAACTCGAAGTCGTACTCGATACCCGCGCCGTCACCGGTCAGGGTGACGCTCCGGGTATCCTGGCGAGTGCTGCGTCCGTCTTCAGTGGTACCCACCAGCGTCAGGGTGTGGGCACCCGGCGCACTGCGTACATCAATGCTCAGGCCGGTATTGCCTTCAGCCACAGTCTGGCTCACCGTACCGACCTGCTTGTTGTTTTCATCGAAGAGCGTGGCCTGCAGGTTCATCCTGCGGTTGGTCTGTGCTGCGAACGCCATGCTGACCCGGCCTTTGTCCAGTACATATTCCGGCTGCAGGGAAGCGACCTCCATGCTGGCGCCAGGATCTTCCTTCATGTCCAGTTGCACTTCATAGCGCTTGACGCCGCTTTCGTCCTGGGCATACAGCTTGTTGGTACCCTTGATCGGCGTGATATTGCCCTCGTCGTCACGGATACCGGCACGAATCAAAGGGTGGGCCTTGTTGATGGCCTCGGCCAGTTTGAACGACCAGTTCTCGGGCTTGCCTTCTTCGGCGTTGTCGATGCTGATCTCTACGCTGTATTCGGCATTTTCACCGGTGGCAGAGAATGCCCGGGCCTTGACCTTGTCCCCCGCCAGCAATGGAGCCGACGGCGCGATGCTGCCCACTGGCGACCAGCCGCCCGGCAAGGCGGCTTCGGCGAGGATGTTCACATCCGCCGGATTGTAGAATGCGTTGGCGGAGTCCCCGACCGTCCAGACCGCCAGGATGACGTGATGACCCGATTTGCTGTCGGGAATCACACAATTGTGCTCGACACCACTTACTGGCACTTGATTACCGCCGTCTACCGTACAAAACGGTGCACTGTCGAACGATGCGCGCTCGAGCGGCTTGTTCGGGTTCCAACCCTCACGGGTAATGAAATATTCGTGTTTGGTCGTCAGATGTGGGGCGATGTATCGCCATTGGAACGCAATGTTGCGATCGCGGATTTCAGTCAGTTGCCAGCGAGTGGACGACTGCGCATCCAGGGCGGAAAACAGCGAGTTACTGCCGCTGGCAATCTGGCCGTCGATCGGGCCTTGCAGCGGGGCGCCGCCTGCTCCGTTCGGGAAGCCCTTGAACGTTTCGCCGGTACTATGAGGTTCGTATTGCGCACCACCACAGTTTTTGTTTTCACCTTTCTGGCATAAAAATGCCCGCGAAGGCGGCACTTCGAGGTACCCATGGGCGAATACACCCTGGGATGTCAGCATGGCCGACAACAGAACTAACGACGATGCGCATCCCGTTAATACGCCGTTCTTGTTGAAGTTGTTTTTCATATAAGTTCCAGACTATCCATCGAGATTGAAAGACGTTTTACCGTCATCTTGCAAGGCCCGCCGGATCGCTCAGCGCACGTCCTGCAAGCACCGGAACCTTATAGAAAGTTTAAGCCCCCCTATGTAGGAAAAATCTCTCAAAACAGAAGGAATGATCTGTTAATCTATTTCCCTTACATAGAAAAAGAAACTTCTTATAAATGGCAATAACTATTAAACGCTAACAAACAGTAACACCTGGCCAACTACGATCAGGCGTTAAATTGAAAGTTATAGGGCAGACAATAAAAAGCCCGTCCGGCACAGGTCCGGACAGGCTGGGTGACAGGGCTTCAATCAGAGGTGGTATTGCGCCGACAACTCATGCACTGCGCGCAAGAAGGCGCCGGCGTGTTCCGGGTCGACTTCCGGGGTGATGCCATGGCCCAGGTTGAACACATGGCCGCTGCCGCTGCCATAGCTCGCCAAAATACGCCCGACTTCGGCGCGAATGGCTTCAGGCTTGGCGTAGAGCACGGTCGGGTCCATGTTGCCTTGCAGGGCGACCTTGTGACCGACACGCTCGCGGGCGTTACCGATGTCGCAGGTCCAGTCCAGGCCCAGGGCGTCGGCGCCGGCCTCGGCGATGCTTTCCAGCCACAGGCCGCCGTTCTTGGTGAACAGGATCACCGGGACTTTGCGACCTTCGTGCTCGCGGATCAGGCCGCTGACGATCTTGCGCATGTAGGCCAGGGAAAACTCCTGGTATGCCGCCGCCGACAGGTTGCCGCCCCAGGTATCGAAGATTTGCACCGCTTGCGCACCGGCGAGGATCTGGCCGTTGAGGTAGGACGTGACCGATTGGGCCAGCTTGTCCAGCAACAGGTGCATGGCTTGCGGGTTGTCGTAGAGCATCGCCTTGGTTTTGCGGAAGTCCTTCGACGAACCGCCTTCGACCATGTAGGTCGCCAACGTCCAGGGGCTGCCGGAGAAACCGATCAGCGGCACGCGCCCGTTGAGTTCACGACGAATAGTGCTGACCGCGTCCATGACGTAGCCCAGATCCTTCTGCGGATCGGGAATCGGCAAGGCCTCGATGTCGGCCAGCGTGCTGACGACTTTCCTGAAACGCGGGCCTTCGCCGGTCTCGAAGTACAAGCCCTGCCCCATGGCATCGGGAATGGTGAGGATGTCGGAGAACAGGATCGCCGCGTCCAACTGCGGATAACGGTCCAGCGGCTGCATCGTGACTTCGCAGGCGAACTGGGGGTTCATGCACAAGCTCATGAAGTCACCGGCCTTGGCGCGGCTGGCGCGGTACTCCGGCAGATAGCGACCGGCCTGACGCATCATCCATACGGGGGTGACGTCCACGGGTTGCTTGAGCAGGGCGCGAAGGAAACGGTCGTTCTTCAGGGCAGTCATGTCGGCATCCGGAAAAAAAGTGCGGGCATTTTCTCAGAGCGCGACGCAAAAGGCACGGCAAGAGCCGTGCCTTTTATCTATCGGGGCAATTTGTCGCGGTGCCGTGCAATATTCAGCGACCCCACAAAACAATTGTGGGAGCGAGCTTGCTCGCGATGAGGGCGTCACATTCAACACGTTCGTCGACTGATCCACCGCTATCGCGAGCAAGCTCGCTCCCACATTTTGATCGCATTCCAGCGTTAGGAAGTGATCAGACCCCCAGGTAATCCAGGATCCCTTCCGCCGCGTTGCGGCCTTCGAAGATCGCCGTCACCACCAGGTCGGAACCACGGACCATGTCGCCACCGGCGAAGATCTTCGGGTTGCTGGTCTGGTGCTTGTACTGGCCTTGTTCTGGCGCCACCACGCGCCCCTGGCTGTCGGTCTGGATACTGAACTGCTCGAACCAGGGTGCCGGGCTCGGGCGGAAGCCGAAGGCGATGACCACGGCGTCGGCCGGGATGATCTCTTCGGAACCGGGGATCGGCTCGGGACTGCGACGGCCGCGGGCGTCCGGTTCGCCGAGACGGGTCTCGACCACCTTCACGCCTTCGACCTTGTCTTCACCGACAATGGCGATCGGCTGGCGGTTGTAGAGGAATTTCACGCCTTCTTCCTTGGCGTTCTTCACCTCTTTGCGCGAGCCGGGCATGTTCGCTTCGTCGCGACGATAGGCGCAGGTCACCGACTTGGCGCCCTGGCGAATCGACGTGCGGTTGCAGTCCATCGCCGTGTCGCCACCGCCGAGCACCACGACCTTTTTGCCTTTCATGTCGACGAAATCTTCCGGCGACTTTTCAAAGCCCAGGTTGCGGTTGACGTTGGCGATCAGGAAGTCGAGTGCGTCGTAGACGCCCGGCAGGTCCTCACCGGCAAAGCCACCCTTCATGTAGGTGTAGGTGCCCATGCCCATGAAGACCGCATCGTATTCCTCGAGCAGTTGCTCCATGGTCACGTCCCGGCCCACCTCGGTGTTCAGGCGGAACTCGATGCCCATGCCGGTGAAGACTTCGCGACGATTGCTCAGCACGGTCTTTTCCAGCTTGAATTCGGGGATGCCAAAAGTAAGCAGGCCGCCGATTTCCGGGTTCTTGTCGAACACCACCGGGGTCACGCCACCGCGCACCAGCACGTCGGCACAGCCCAGGCCCGCCGGGCCGGCACCGATGATCGCCACGCGCTTGCCGGTTGGCTTGACCTTGGACATGTCCGGGCGCCAGCCCATGGCGAAGGCGGTGTCGGTGATGTACTTCTCCACCGAACCGATGGTCACCGCGCCAAAACCGTCGTTGAGGGTGCACGCCCCTTCGCACAGGCGATCCTGCGGGCACACCCGGCCGCAGACTTCCGGCAGGGTGTTGGTCTGGTGGGACAGCTCGGCGGCCTGGAGGATGTTGCCCTCGGCCACCAGTTTCAGCCAGTTGGGAATGAAGTTGTGCACCGGGCACTTCCATTCGCAATACGGGTTACCGCACCCCAGGCAGCGGTGGGCCTGGTCGGCCGACTGCTGGGGTTTGAAAGGCTCGTAGATTTCCACGAACTCTTTCTTGCGTTGACGCAACAGTTTCTTCTTCGGATCCTTGCGCCCGACATCGATGAACTGGAAGTCGTTATTCAGACGTTCAGCCATTGTTAAAACCTCATCAAACTCTTCAGGCGCATATCACTGCGGGTTGGCACGAGTGCTGGAAAGCAACGATTTCAGGTTGGCAGCCTTCGGCTTGACCAGCCAGAAACGGCGCAAGTAGTCGTCGAGGTTTTCGGCGAGTTCACGCCCCCACTCGCTGTCGGTTTCCGCGACGTACTCGTTCAGCACGTTTTGCAGGTGGCTGCGATAGGCTTCCATCGCCTCGCCGCTGATCCGCTGGATTTCCACCAGTTCGTGGTTGACCCGGTCAACGAAGGTGTTGTCCTGGTCGAGCACATAGGCGAAACCGCCGGTCATGCCAGAGCCGAAGTTATAACCGGTCTTGCCCAGCACGCAGACAAAACCACCGGTCATGTACTCGCAGCAGTGATCGCCGGTGCCTTCCACCACGGTGTGGGCCCCGGAGTTACGCACGGCGAAACGCTCGCCCGCGGTGCCGGCGGCGAACAGCTTGCCGCCCGTGGCGCCATAAAGGCAGGTGTTGCCGATGATGGCACTGTCCTGGGTCTTGTAGACGCTACCCTTGGGCGGAACGATGACCAGCTTGCCGCCGGTCATGCCCTTGCCCACGTAGTCGTTGGCATCGCCTTCCAGGTACATGTTCAGGCCGCCGGCGTTCCAGACGCCGAAGCTCTGGCCCGCGGTGCCCTTGAAGCGGAAGGTGACCGGCGCCTTGGCCATGCCCTGGTTGCCGTGCTTGCGGGCGATTTCGCCGGAGATCCGCGCGCCGATGGAGCGGTCGCAGTTGCAGATATCCAGGTCGAACTCGGCACCGCTCAGGTCGTTGATCGCCGCGGCGGCCATGTCGACCATCTTCTCGGCCAGCTCGCCCTTGTCGAATGGGGGGTTGCGGTCGACCTGGCAGAACTGTGGCTTGTCCGCCGGGATGAGATCGCTGCCCAGCAAAGGCGTCAGGTCCAGGTGCTGCTGCTTGGCGGTCTGCCCCTCGATCACGTCCAGCAGATCGGTACGGCCGATCAGCTCTTCAAGCGAGCGAACGCCCAGCTTGGCCAGCCACTCACGGGTCTCTTCGGCCACATAGGTGAAGAAATTCACCACCATGTCGACGGTACCGATGTAGTGGTCCTTGCGCAGCTTGTCGTTCTGGGTCGCCACGCCGGTGGCGCAGTTGTTCAGGTGGCAGATGCGCAGGTACTTGCAGCCCAGGGCGATCATCGGCGCGGTGCC
Source organism: Pseudomonas sp. R151218B TE3479 (assembly GCF_053629195.1). Classification (NCBI taxonomy): domain Bacteria; kingdom Pseudomonadati; phylum Pseudomonadota; class Gammaproteobacteria; order Pseudomonadales; family Pseudomonadaceae; genus Pseudomonas; species Pseudomonas sp. R151218B TE3479. Next base: position 1,506,452 of record NZ_JBRJHV010000001.1, on the reverse strand, counting down.
GAAGCCGAAGCTCTCGGCGCCGAGAATGGCGGCCTTGATCACGTCCAGGCCGGTTTTCAAGCCACCGTCGGTCTGCACCCGGACCTTGCCGCGCAAGTCGTTGCCGCGCAGGGTCTGGTGGGTTTCGGCCAGGCCCAGTTCCCACGGCGCGCCGGCGTACTTGATCGAGGTCAGCGGCGATGCGCCGGTGCCGCCGTCGTAGCCGGAGATGGTGATCAGGTCGGCATAGGCCTTGGCCACACCAGCGGCGATGGTGCCGACGCCGGCTTCCGCCACCAGCTTCACCGAGACCAGCGCCTTGGGGTTCACCTGCTTGAGGTCGAAGATCAGTTGCGACAAGTCTTCGATCGAGTAGATGTCGTGGTGCGGCGGCGGCGAGATCAGGGTCACGCCGGGGACCGCATAACGCAGCTTGGCGATCAGGCCGTTGACCTTGCCACCGGGCAACTGACCGCCCTCGCCGGGCTTGGCGCCTTGGGCAACCTTGATCTGCAGCACTTCAGCGTTGACCAGGTACTCCGGCGTCACACCGAAGCGGCCGGTGGCCACCTGCTTGATTTTCGAACTCTTGATGGTGCCGTAGCGCGCCGGGTCTTCGCCGCCTTCGCCGGAGTTGGAACGCGCACCGAGGCGGTTCATGGCTTCGGCCAGGGCTTCGTGGGCTTCCGGGGACAAGGCGCCCAGGGAAATACCGGCCGAATCGAAGCGCTTGAGCACCGATTCCAGCGGTTCCACTTCACTGATGTCCAGCGGCGTGTCGAGGGTCTTGACCTTGAGCAGGTCACGGATCATCGACACCGGACGGTTGTCCACCAGCGAGGTGTATTCCTTGAACTTGCTGTAGTCGCCCTGCTGCACGGCCGCTTGCAGGGTGTTGACCACGTCGGGGTTGTAGGCGTGATATTCGCCACCGTGGACGAACTTCAGCAGGCCGCCCTGCTGGATCGGCTTGCGCGGGCTCCAGGCTTCGGCGGCCAGGGCTTTCTGTTCGGCTTCGATGTCGACGAAACGCGCACCCTTGATGCGGCTCGGCACGCCACGGAAGCTCAGCTCGCAGACTTCCTCCGACAGGCCGATGGCCTCGAACAGTTGCGCGCCACGGTACGAGGCGATGGTCGAGATGCCCATCTTCGACAGGATCTTGAGCAAGCCCTTGGTGATGCCCTTGCGGTAGTTCTTGAACACCTCGTAGAGGTCGCCCAGGACTTCACCGGTGCGGATCAGGTCGCCCAGCACTTCATAGGCCAGGAACGGATACACCGCCGAGGCACCGAAGCCGATCAACACCGCGAAGTGATGCGGATCGCGGGCGGTGGCGGTTTCCACCAGGATGTTGGAGTCGCAGCGCAGGCCTTTTTCGGTCAGGCGATGGTGCACCGCACCGGTGGCCAGCGAGGCGTGGATCGGCAGCTTGCCCGGGGCGATGTGACGGTCGCTGAGGACGATCTGGGTACGCCCGGCGCGCGCGGCTTCTTCAGCCTGATCGGCCACGTTGCGGATCGCCGCTTCCAGGCCGACGCTTTCGTCGTAGTTCAGGTCGATGACCTGGCGTGCGAAGCCTGGACGGTCGAGGTTGGTCAGCGAGCGCCACTTGGCCGGGGAAATGACCGGCGAGCTGAGGATCACCCGCGAGGCGTGCTCCGGCGACTCCTGGAAAATGTTGCGCTCGGCGCCCAGGCAGATTTCCAGGGACATCACGATCGCTTCACGCAGCGGGTCGATCGGTGGGTTGGTCACCTGGGCGAACTGCTGGCGGAAATAGTCGTACGGCGTGCGCACGCGCTGCGACAGCACGGCCATCGGCGTGTCGTCGCCCATCGAACCGACCGCTTCGTAGCCCTGCTCGCCTAACGGACGCAGCACCTGGTCACGCTCTTCGAACGTCACCTGGTACATCTTCATGTATTGCTTGAGCTGGTCGACGTCATAGAAAGCCGAGCCGTGGTCGTTGTCTTCCATGGTCGCCTGGATACGCAGGGCATTCTTGCGCAGCCATTGCTTGTACGGATGACGGGACTTGAGACGGTTGTCGATGGCGTCAGTGTCGAGGATCTGGCCGGTTTCGGTGTCCACGGCAAAGATCTGGCCCGGGCCTACGCGGCCCTTGGCGATGACGTCTTCGGGCTGGTAGTTCCAGACGCCGATTTCCGACGCCAGGGTGATGAACCCGTTGGTGGTGGTGACCCAGCGCGCCGGACGCAGACCGTTACGGTCCAGCAGGCACACGGCGTAGCGACCGTCGGTCATGACGATACCGGCCGGGCCGTCCCACGGCTCCATGTGCATGGAGTTGTATTCGTAGAAGGCCCGCAGGTCCGGGTCCATGGTCTCGACGTTCTGCCACGCCGGCGGCACGAGCATGCGCACGCCGCGGAACAGGTCGATGCCACCGGTCACCATCAGCTCCAGCATGTTGTCCATGCTCGAGGAGTCCGAACCCACGCGGTTGACCAGCGGGCCGAGCTCTTCAAGGTCCGGCATCAGGTCGTTGGCGAACTTGGTGCGACGGGCCACGGCCCAGTTGCGGTTGCCGGTGATGGTGTTGATCTCGCCGTTGTGGGCGAGGAACCGGAATGGCTGGGCCAGCGGCCATTTCGGCAGGGTGTTGGTGGAGAAGCGCTGGTGGAACACGCAGATCGCGGTTTTCAGGCGCTCGTCGCTCAGGTCCGGATAGAAGGCGGTGAGGTCCGCCGGCATCATCAGGCCTTTGTAGATAATGGTCTTGTGGGAAAAGCTGCAGATGTAGTGATCGGTGTCGGCGGCGTTGGCCACGGACGAACGACGACGGGAGCTGAACAGCTTGATCGACATCTCCTGGTCGCTCAGGCCTTCGCCGGCGATGAACACCTGTTCGATCTGCGGCAGGCGCTCGAGCGCCAGGCGGCCGAGGACGCTGGTGTCGATCGGCACTTTGCGCCAGCCAACCAGTTGCAGGCCGGCGGCCAGGATCTCGCGATTCATGTTTTCGCGAGCCGCCTCCGCCTTCACCGGGTCCTGGTTGAAGAACACCATACCCACGGCGTACTGCTTGGGCAGGGTCACGCCGAACGTTTCCTGGGCTACGGCACGCAGGAACTCGTCAGGCTTTTGAATCAGCAAGCCACAACCGTCGCCGGTCTTGCCGTCGGCGTTGATCCCACCGCGGTGGGTCATGCAGGTCAGGGCCTCAATGGCCGTTTGCAAAAGGGTATGGCTGGGCTCGCCCTGCATATGAGCTATCAGGCCGAAACCGCAGTTATCCTTGAATTCATCTGGTTGGTACAGACCTGCTTTCATAGACACTTTCTCACCAGGCTGCCTCTAATCGAGGCAAATTTCTTTTCAATTCAACCGGTTGCATGCCGCGCCGAACGTACGCCAGCTTTGCGGGGGCAAAAGGGAGGTCATTGTACACACCGACACAGAGGCTCACAAATTTGACGACGAACTGTCGCAAATCCATGTCGCATTTGTGAAAGGTTTAAAGCTATATGCTGTGCTAGTCAAAACTTTTTTGGGTTTGACCGCTACGACTCAAACGCTACTGTGACGCAGACACCACAAGGCGCGCGGCCTGAAAGGTCGCCCGCCCTTGCGGAAATTTTGAGGTTGCCGGGAGAGGCGGCCTGGGTAAGGCCGCCGAATCTTCAGCGAGTTGCTGCCAGTTCCTGTTGGACGCTGGCGACAGTGCGAGGCCAAGGTTTACCAGCCTGAACCTTCGCTGGCAAGGCCTTGATGGCGGAAACAGCCGCATCACGGTTGGCAAAGCTGCCGTAGGTGATGACATACAGCGGCTTGCCGTTGAGCACTTTCTTGAAATAACGGTACTCGCCACCCTGCTCCTTGACGAAGTTCTGCGCCGCGGCTTCGGAACTGGTGCCGAGGATCTGCACCACGTAGTTGCCCGGCGCCTGGCCGGCGTACCAGCTACCGCCCGCGGCCTTGGCTGGGGCAGCAGCAGGCTTGGCCGCCGGTGCTGCTGGCACCACTGGCTTGGCCGCAGGCGCCGGAACCGGTGCCGGCTTGGCGGTGGCCACCTGGGTCGGCGCCGGAGTCGGCTTGGCGGTCGGGGCAGGCGCTGGCGCCGCGCCGGCCGGCACGCCCACAGGCGGTGCGGTGGTGGTCACGGTCGGCGGCGTGTCGCTGCTGTCGTCGATCGGTGGCGCTGCGCCGTCGTCGCCTTCGGTGATACCGCCGGCCGCTTCGGCCAGCGGGCCGCGCATGACCGGCTGCGACTGGCCGACCAGCGGCAGCGGCATCGGCTGGGTGTTACCGGCGAATTCCACGGCCGGCGCGCCGCCGTTGGGTTGCGGCGTACCTTGGCCGAGGGGCAGTTGCGCCTGTTCGTTGGCAGGGGCCCCCGTGGCAGGTGCCTTGGTGCGACCCGGCATCAGCCAGGCGGCGGCAACCGCGACCACGACGACGGCGGAAATTGCCAATACGTGTTTCTTCGGCATGTTGAACCCCATACTTGGACGCTTCACCGCTGAGCGGCTGGCAATCATGACTTCGATCAGAGCATCGCGGGCAACCTGGTTGATGTTGCCAGGCCAGCCGTCGGAGCTTTCGTGAATCTCAGAGATCTGATCGGCGGTGAAAAGTTCGATACCCCGGCCCGCGCCCTCAAGACGCTGGGCCAGGTATTCACGGGTTTCTTCCTCGGTGTAGGGCGCCAGCTCGATGACGTGGAAGCGCTCTTCCTCGAGGTTCAACTGGTCCAGGTCGGCGATCAGCGACGACTCGCCGAACAGGAACACGTGAGGCCGGCCCTCCGGCGCACCGGCCGCCAAGGCCAGCAGGGCTTCGAGGGCCGATTCGTCGAGTTGCTCGGCATCGTCCACCAGCAGATAGACTTCCTGCCCGGTCAGCGCCAGTTGCACGATCTGATCGAGGATTGCACCGATTTCGGCCTGGGCGACGTTCAGCGCCTGGGCCACCTGACGCAACACACCGGCGGCGTCGCCAGCGCCACGGGCCGACACCACCACGCTTTGCACAGACTGTTTGTTGGTACTGGCCACCAGGGCCTGGCGCAGCAAGGTCTTGCCGCTGCCCTGGGGGCCGGTGACCACCAACAGCAACTGGCTGTAGCGCGCCAGGTGATGCAACTGGCCCAGCACCGGCTTGCGCTGGGCGGGGAAGAACTTGAAGCCCGGGACCCGTGGGGCAAAAGGGTCATGACTCAATTGGAAATGGCCGAGGAAAGCCTCGTCGGCATGCAAACTAGTCATCGGAATCTTATCAACCTTTAAGCTGAGCCAGGGCGCGGTAGTCCGCTCCCAGCGTGGCCTGTAGAACTTCTTTCGGATAATCGTCGGTCACTACCGCTTCGCCCATGTGGCGCAGCAGCACCAGGCGCAGACGACCGTCGATCACTTTTTTGTCGATTGCCATGTGTTCAAGAAAATCCGCCTCGCTCATTTCCTCGGGCGGAACCACCGGCAGCCCGGCGCGCTGGAACAGACGAATACCGCGGTCGCGTTCCTGTTCGCTGATCCAGCCCAGGCGCGCGGACATCTCCAGGGCCATGACCGTACCGGCCGCAACCGCTTCACCGTGCAGCCACACACCATAGCCCATGTGAGTTTCGATGGCATGGCCGAAGGTGTGACCCAGGTTGAGCGTGGCGCGCACCCCCGACTCACGTTCATCGGCACCGACCACGGCGGCCTTGGCGGCGCAGGAGCGCTCGATGGCGTAGGTCAGGGCCGCTTGATCCAGTGCACGCAGGCGGTCTACATTCTCTTCGAGCCAGCCCAGGAACGGTTCGTCGCAGATCAGCCCGTACTTGATGACTTCTGCCAGCCCCGCGGACAGTTCGCGGGCCGGCAGGGTATTGAGGGTGGCGGTGTCGATCAGCACCACGTTGGGCTGATAGAACGCACCGACCATGTTCTTGCCCAGCGGATGGTTGATCCCGGTCTTGCCGCCCACCGACGAGTCGACCTGGGACAACAGCGTGGTGGGGATCTGGATGAAGTCGACGCCGCGCTGATAACAAGCGGCGGCAAAACCGGCCATATCGCCGATCACGCCACCGCCCAGGGCAACCACCGTGGTGCGGCGATCATGCCGTGCGGTCAGCAGACCGTCGAAAATGAGTTGCAGGGTTTCCCAGTTCTTGAAGGCTTCGCCGTCGGGCAACACCACGGAAATGACCGAGAAAGCCGATAGGCTGCGGGTCAGACGTTCCAGATACAGAGGCGCGACGGTTTCATTGGAAATGATCGCCACTTGCCGCCCGGCGATATGCGGCGCCAGCAGTTCGGGCTGGTCCAGCAAGCCTTCGCCAATATGAATCGGGTAGCTGCGCTCGCCCAGGTCGACCTTAAGTGTCTGCATGTGTCCCCACAGTGAAGATGGAATCAGGCGTCCTGCCTGCAATTAACGAAAGTACCCTACGGGGATAAATCCCCTCGCCACAGGCGGGCCATGACGGGACGTCGAGGATAGCGCATTTCGCCAGGCGCATTAACGGGGCGGCAGTTGCTGCAGGCGATCGAGAATGTCCAGCACCACCATCCGTGGCGGCCGCTCGTCGGTTTCCACCACCAGGTCGGCGATCTCCCGATACAGCGGGTCACGCAGCTCCAGCAGGTCCCGCAGGGTCTTGGCCGGGTCGGCGGTGCGCAACAGCGGCCGGTTGCGATCCCGGGCGGTGCGGCCGACCTGCTGCTCGACAGAGGCGTGCAGATAGACCACTCGTCCGCCGGCATGCAGCGCCCGACGGTTGGCTTCGCGCATCACCGCGCCGCCGCCGGTGGCCAACACCACACCCTCGAACGCGCACAGCTCGGCGATCATCGCCTGCTCACGGTCACGAAAGCCCGGCTCGCCTTCCTTATCGAAGATCCATGGGATATTGGCACCCGTGCGCAATTCAATTTCCTTGTCGGAATCTTTGAACGGCAGGCGCAGCTCTTTGGCCAGCAAACGGCCGATGGTGCTTTTTCCAGCGCCCATCGGCCCAACAAGAATCAAATTTCGCACAGAATCAACGACTCACAGCAATCGCCTGGTTATTCATGATACGCGGAGTGAGGAACACCAGCAGCTCGGATTTTTTCTCCGAAACCACATCACGCCGGAAAAGGCGGCCAAGATACGGCACATCGCCAAGAAATGGCACCTTATCTACGACCTTGCTCTGAGTATTTGAGAAAACTCCGCCAATCACAATGGTCTCGCCATCATTGACCAGGACCTTGGCGTTGACTTCGTTTTTCTTGATCGGCGGCACTTCCTGCACCTTGTTCAGGTAGTCCGGCTCATCCTTGGTGACCTTGACCTCCATGATGATGCGGTTGTCCGGGGTGATTTGCGGGGTCACCTCCAGCGACAGCGAGGCCTCCTTGAACGACACTGAGGTGGCACCGCTGGAGCTGGCTTCCTGATAGGGGATTTCCGTACCCTTGAGGATCTTTGCCGTCTCCTTGTCGGACGTCACCACCTTGGGCTGGGAGACGATTTCGCCGTTGCCGGTTTTTTCCATGGCCGTCAGCTCGAGGTCCAGCAAGACGTTGTCGGTGATGAACGCAATGCCGATTCCCGACGTATTGCCCGAGGCACCCAGGTCGACGAACGGCTGGTTGGTGCCGGTACTGCCCGGCGTGCCGATGGTGGTGGAGGTGCCAGTGGTCACCCCCGAGGAGTTCCAGTTGCCCTTGTTCTGGATCGACCCTCCCCAGCGCACGCCCAGGCTTTTGTCGTAGTCGACGTTGGCCTCGACAATCCGCGCCTCGATCATTACCTGGCGCACCGGGATGTCCAACTGCGCCACGATCCGGCGCAGTTCGTCGAGCCGGTCCTGGGTCTGGTAGGCAATGATGTTGTTGGTTCGCTCATCCACCGTGATCGTGCCGCGCTCGTCGGCTTTAGCCTCGGCACTGGTTACCGACTGGAACAGCTTGGCGATGTCCGCCGCCTTCGCATAGTTGACCTGCAGCAGCTCACGCCGCAGCGGCGCCAGGTCGGCGATCTGCTTCTGCGACTCCAGTTCCTGACGTTCACGCGCCGCGATTTCATCGGCCGGGGCCACCAGCAGTACGTTACCGACCTTGCGCTTGTCCAGGCCCTTGGTCTTGAGCACCAGATCCAGCGCCTGGTCCCAAGGCACATTCTGCAACCGCAGGGTGATGCCGCCCTGCACCGTGTCGCTGGCCACCAGGTTCAGGTTGGTGAAATCGGCAATCAGTTGCAGGACCGAACGTACTTCGATGTCCTGGAAATTGAGCGAGAGCTTCTCGCCGCTGTAGGCCGCGCGGTCGGCATTGCGTTTTTGCAGGTCGTCGACGGTCATGGGCCGGACGCTGACGGTGAGCTTGTTGTCGGTCTGGTAGGTCGAGTAGTCGAAGGTCCCGCTGGGCTCGATGCTGATGGTCGCCCGGTCGCTGCCGGCGCTGGCATTGACGAATTGCACCGGGGTGGCGAAGTCCTTGACGTCCAGGCGCACCCGCAGTGGCTCGGGCAGTTGGGTCCTGGCGAAATTGAGAATGATCTTGCCTTCGCGCTCCTGGATGTCCGGGGCGATGGACGGATCGGACAAGTCGATCACCACGTTGCCTTCGCCCTGGGTCCCCCGCTGGAAATCCACCCCACGAATCGCCTTGCCCACTGGCGCACTGGCCCTCGCAGGCGCAGCGCTGGCCAGCGCCGGGCGCGGGGCCTGGGCGGCGCTCCTAGGAACATTACTCTTCGCAGCCGTGTTCTTCACAGCGGCGCCCTTGCCAACCACCACGAACAGGCTGTTGCCTTCGACCCGGGTGTCGTACGGCGCCAGCTGGGTCAGGCCGATGATCAAACGGGTGCGATCGCCTGCCTCGACCACGGTGGCGCTGCGCGCATTGCCCCCGCCCAAGTCGCGGCGCTTGCTGGCCAGTTGATTGGTCACGCCTGGCAGGTCCAGGGCAATCCGGGCCGGTTGTTCGGTGGTGTAGCCCCGGGGGGTCGGCGGCGGCCCGTCGAAGGTGAGCTTCAACTCGACGCGGTCGCCCGGCAACGCCGCGACATCCAGCGTCTTCAGACTGGCCGCGTGAACCATCGGCGACAACAGCGCTATCCATAGCGAAATACCGAAGGCTGACAAAAACCTGTTCATTGTTGGGGTTCCACTATTGAGTGCTCTTTCAAAGGAATGGTCCGAGGTCGTTCCAGCCAGGCACCCTCGCCATCGGGAACGATTTCGATCACATCGACCTGGGTGGCGCTGATGGCGAAGATGCGCCCGTCATTGCGCCCCAGATAGTCACCGACCTTGAGCCGATGCACCCCGCCCGCGCCCCGCAGGAGCGCGAAGGAGCCACCGGCGTTGGAGATCGTACCGACCATTTCAAACTGCTCGATGTTGAAGCCTTCCAAGTACTGCTTGACCCGGTTGGGGTCGGGTCGGACGTTGTGAGAGCCGCGCTGCCGGTCGGCCTGGTCTACGCGGACCTGCCGGGAAAACGGGCTGCGCAGGTTCGCGGCGCTGTAGGTAAAGGTCTCGTAGGGCCTGAACGTCGGCGTCGGCTCGATCTTGCCGGGCGGACGCAGGCGCACCTCGTTCATGTAAGCGTCCAGGTCGCTGAAACCGTTGTCGTTGTTGCACCCCGCCAGCGCGACCAGGCCTGCCAGCAGGCAGAGGCGACACACCAGCGGCCTCATGGCTGCGCCTCCTGCTCGTTGTAGCGGTAGGTCTTGGCCTGGATGCTCATGCGCAGCTTCGTGCCTGCCTCGGGCTCCATCGGGGCGATTTCGAAATCGTGCAGCGTGACGATCCGGGGCAGTCCGGCCACTCCACTGACGAATGTCGCCAGGTCGTGGTAGTCGCCGGTCACGGTAATCTGGATCGGCAGCTCGATATAGAACGGTTGGGTGACTTCCGGCAGCAGCTTGATTTCCTCGAACTCCAGGCCACTGCCCAGGCCGGTGCGGGTAATGTCTTCCAGCAGGCCCGGCACCTCGGTGTCACTGGGTAATTGCCGCAACAGTACACCGAAAGACGTTTCCATCTGCTTCATCTGCTCGGTGTAGCGCTCCAGGTTCGCGGCCATGTGGGCCTTGCCCGCGAATTGTGCCTTGAGGGTATTCTCTTCCTCGCGCACCTGCTGCAACTGGTTTTCCAGGTCGCTCAAGGCAAAGTTATAGCCCAGCCCCAGCACCAGGGCCACCAGCAGGATGCCGGACAGCCATTTGATGGGTGCCGGCCAGGAACCGATGTTGTTGGTGTCCAGGTCACTGATGTCGATCTTGCGCAGCGCGTCGAACCACTCCCCAGGTTTCATTGAGCGTCCTCCACTTCGGCCGGGCGGGTCTGGCGAACCGTCAGCTGGAAAACGTTGGCCTGGTCGAGCTGACCGGCGGTGGTGGCCTTGACCTCCGTCAGACTGGGCGCATCGAACAGGTCCGACGAGTCCAGGTTGCGCATCAGGTCCGAGACCCGGTTGTTCGACTCCGCGGCCCCCTTGATGAAAAGCGTCCGGTCCTCCATCTTCACTTCGGTGAAATACACCCCGTCGGGCAAAGTCCTCACCAACTGGTCGAAGATCCGCCCGCTGACCGGTCGATTCCCTTGCAAGTCCTGGATGATGCGCATGCGCTCCAGCAATTGCTGGCGACGGGCTTTCAATTCGCTGATCTGCTCGATGCGCTCGTCCAGCACGGCGATCTGCTCGGAGAGGTGGCTATTGCGAGCGACCTGGTAGTCGATGGCGCTGTCGAAGTAGCGGACGGCGACCAGGACCACGCCGACCGCCCCGACCAGCGCCGCTACCAAGGCCAGCAGAAAGCGCTTGCGCCGCTCTTCGCGCAGCTCTTCGCGCCAGGGAAGCAGGTTGATCCGCGCCATCAGTCGAAACTCCTGAGGGCCAGCCCACAGGCAATCATCAGTGCCGGTGCATCACTGGCCAGGGCTCCGGCATTGACCTTGCTGCTCAGGGCCATGTTGGTAAACGGGTTGGCCACCTGGGTCGGCGTGCCCAGGCGCTGCTCGATCAGCCGATCCAGGCCAGCGACCGAAGCCGTGCCCCCGGCCAGCAGAATGTGGTCCACTGCGCTGTACTGGCCCGAGGCGAAGAAGAATTGCAGAGACCGCGAGACCTGCTGCACCAGGGCCTCACGAAAAGGTTGCAGCACTTCGCCGAGATAATCGTCCGGCAACCCACCCTGCTTCTTTGCCAGGCCGGCCTGCTCAGGTGTCAGGCCGTAACGGCGCTGGATCTCCTCGGTCAACTGGCGGCCGCCGAACAACTGTTCGCGGGTATAGATGATGCGCCCATTGTGCAACACGCTGAGGGTGGTCATGGTGGCGCCAATGTCGATGACCGCCACCGTCAGCCGTTCCTGGGACGCTGCCAATTGCATGGCGAGCAGGCCAAACGCTCGCTCCAGCGCATAAGCCTCCACATCGACCACCCGTGCTGTCAACCCGGCGAGCGCCAACGCGGCCTCGCGAACCTCGACGTTTTCCTTGCGACAGGCCGCCAGCAGCACTTCGACACGCTCGGCGCTGCGCGGCGAAACGCCCACTACCTCGAAATCAATGGCCACCTCATCCAGCGGATAGGGAATGTACTGATCGGCTTCGATCTTGAGCTGGTTCTCCATGTCGTCGTCGGACAGCCCCGCGTCCATCTCGATGATCTTGGTGATCACCGCCGAACCCGCCACGGCCACCGCCACGCTGCGCAAGGGTGTCTTGGCCTTGGCCAACAGCCGTGACAACGCCTGGCCCACCCCTTCGAGCTCGGCGATGTTCTTCTCGATCACGGCGTTGGCCGGCAACGGTTCGACCGCGTAGGACTCGACGCGGTATCGCTCGCCCTGGCGACTCAACTCGAGCAGCTTCACCGACGTCGAACTGATGTCGATCCCCAGAAGCGCATGGGCTTTTTTATTGAAGAGTCGTAGCACTACCAATTCCCTATGACTATCCGTGAGTTACGGACTCTCTAATATGCATTGCGTTCAATCACAGCCGTCCGACGGACGTCCGGATGGCATTCCCGACGAAAAAAAATGCTTATAATGCCCAGCGTTTTTTTCGCTTTGTTGCAAGCACGGGTCCTTCCCTGCACCTGGCGCCTTTTTCATTCTTTGCCTGGATATCCAAAAGCCTTGATTCGTCTGCTGAAATTTTTCGGATGGTCCATCGTCGCCGTTTTCTGCGGACTGCTCTTGGGCCTGAGCGGTGCCTTTCTTTACCTTAGTCCGGGATTGCCGTCCGTGGAGGCGCTGAGAAGTATTCAGTTGCAGATTCCTTTGCGGGTGTACAGCAGCGATAACAAGCTGATCGCCGAATTTGGCGAAATGCGCCGCACACCGATCCGTTTCGCCGACATTCCCCCCAATTTCATCAATGCGTTACTAAGTGCTGAAGACGACAACTTCGCCAACCACTATGGCGTCGATCCCGGCAGCCTGATGCGCGCCGCCAGCCAGTTGGTCAAGAGCGGACACATCCAGTCCGGCGGCAGCACCATCACCATGCAAGTGGCCAAGAACTTCTTCCTGACCAGCGAGCGCAGCTTCTCGCGCAAGACCACCGAGATCCTCCTGGCCCTGCAGATCGAGCGGCAGCTGACCAAGGATGAAATCCTTGAGCTGTACGTGAACAAGATTTACCTGGGCAACCGCGCCTACGGCATCGAGGCGGCAGCACAGGTGTATTACGGCAAGTCGATCCGCGACGTGAGCCTGGCGCAGATGGCGATGATCGCCGGCCTGCCCAAGGCACCGTCGCGCTTCAACCCGCTCGCCAACCCGGCGCGCAGCAAGGAGCGTCGCGACTGGATCCTGGGGCGCATGTACAAGCTCGGCAAGATCAGCGAGGCCGACTACACCGCCGCGATCAATGAGCCGCTGAACGCCAGCTATCACGTGCCGACCCCGGAAGTGAACGCCCCGTATATCGCCGAGATGGCCCGTGCCGAGATGGTCGGGCGTTATGGCAGCGACGCCTACACCGAAGGTTTCCGCGTGACCACCACGGTGCCGAGCAACCTGCAGGAAATGGCCAACACCGCGCTGCACGAGGGCCTGATGACCTACGACCAGCGCCACGGCTACCGTGGCCCTGAATCGCGCCTGCCGGGCAAGACCAAGGAAGCCTGGGCCCTGGAGTTGACCAAGCAACGCACCATCAGCAGCCTGGAGCCGGCGATCGTCACCTCGGTGGACAAGGACGGCATCAAGGTGTTGACCCGCAACGGCGAGCAGGAAGAGCACGTTGCCTGGGACACCATGAAGTGGGCCCGTCCGTTCCTCAATACCAACAGCATGGGCGCCAACCCACGGCAACCGTCGGACGTTGCCCAGGTCGGTGACCTGATCCGCGTCCAGCGCCAGGCGGACAACACGCTCAAGTTCAGCCAGATCCCGGCCGCCCAGGGCGCCCTGGTGTCCCTCGACCCGCAGAACGGCGCAATCCGTTCGCTGGTGGGTGGCTTCGCCTTCGAGCAAAGCAATTACAACCGTGCACTTCAGGCCAAGCGCCAGCCGGGCTCGAGCTTCAAGCCGTTCGTCTACAGCGCCGCCCTGGATAACGGCTACACCGCCGCCAGCCTGGTGAACGATGCGCCGATCGTGTTCGTCGATGAGTACCTGGACAAGGTCTGGCGGCCGAAGAACGACACCAATACGTTCCTCGGTCCGATTCGCCTGCGCGAGGCGCTGTACAAATCCCGCAACCTGGTATCGATCCGCCTGTTGCAGGCACTGGGCGTGGATCGCACCATCGACTACATCAGCAAGTTCGGCTTCAACAAGCAGGACCTGCCGCGCAACCTGTCCCTGGCGCTGGGCACCGCGACCCTGACGCCGATGGAAATCGCCACGGGCTGGAGCACGTTCGCCAATGGCGGCTACAAGATCACCCCGTACATCATCGACAAGATCGAAAGCCGCAACGGCGAGACATTGTTCGTGGCCAACCCACCACGGGTCCCCACGGGCGAGCAGGCCAGCGATGGCGTCGCCGCACCGTCCACCGATACTTTCACGGTCAATGCGACGCCAGGCGAAGCCACCACGGCCCCAGGCCTGCCGCAAGCACCCGCCGTCGCGGAACGCATTGTCGATGGCCGTACCACCTTCATTCTCAATAGCATGCTGCAGGACGTGATAAAGCTTGGCACCGGCCGTCGCGCCCTGGCCCTGGGCCGCACCGACCTGGCGGGCAAGACCGGTACCACCAACGAATCCAAGGACGCCTGGTTCTCCGGCTACAACGCCGATTACGTCACCACGGTCTGGACCGGTTTCGACCAGCCCGAAAGCCTGGGTCGCCGTGAGTTCGGCGGCACCGTGGCGCTGCCGATCTGGATGACCTACATGGGTGCCGCCCTCAAGGACAAGCCGCCGCACACCCAGCCGGAACCGGAAGGCATTCTCAGCCTGCGGGTCGACCCGGTCAGCGGCCGCGCGGCCACGCCGGGCACCCCGGGTGCATACTTCGAACTGTTCAAGAGCGAAGACACGCCACCGTCGGTCAACGAACTGGGCAATGGCGTCGTGCCAGGCAGCCCATTGCCGGCAGACGAAGCGGCGCCGATCGATCTGTTCTGACCGGCCTCATTAAGAAGCCCCGCCTTCGAAAGAAGTGCGGGGCTTTTGTTCTCAATGACACCACTGCCTGTGGGAGCGAGCTTGCTCGCGATAGCGTCGGATCAGCTTGCATCGATGTTGAATGCCAGACCGTCATCGCGAGCAAGCTCGCTCCCACAGGGGTTTGTGGCGTTCATACAAAAGCGGCGGCCAACAAAAAGCCCCGACTCGCAAGAGCCGGGGCTTTTTGTTGAAGCGCTACAACGGCTTAGCCGTTGAACACGTCATCCACGCTCTTGAGCGGGTAGTTCTTCGGGTACGGCAGGGTGGCCACGCCCGTCTCGATGGCGGCCTTGGCCACGGCGTCGGAGATCAGGGTGATCAGGCGGGCGTCCATTGGTTTCGGGATGATGTACTCACGACCGAATTCCAGCTTGATGCCGCCGTAGGCGTCGCACACTTCCTGAGGCACCGGCAGCTTGGCCAGTTCGCGCAGGGCGTTGGCGGCCGCGACTTTCATCTCTTCGTTGATGCGCTTGGCGCGAACGTCCAGGGCACCACGGAAGATGAACGGGAAACCCAGTACGTTATTGACCTGGTTCGGGTAGTCCGAACGGCCGGTGGCCATGATCACGTCGCTGCGAGTCGCGTGAGCCAGTTCCGGGGAGATTTCCGGGTCCGGATTCGAGCAGGCGAACACGATCGGGTTCGGCGCCATGCGCAGCAGGTTTTCCGGGCTCAGCAGGTTCGGACCCGACAGACCGACGAACACGTCGGCACCGTCCAGTGCGTCCGCCAGAGAGCGCTTGTCGGTCGCGTGGGCGAAGACGGCCTTGTACTGGTTCAGGTCGTCACGGCCGGAGTGGATCACGCCGGTACGGTCGACCATGAAGATGTTTTCGATCTTGGCGCCCATGCTCACCAGCAACTTCATGCAGGAGATGGCCGCAGCGCCGGCACCCAGGCAGACGATCTTGGCTTCCGGCAGGGTCTTGCCGGCGATTTCCAGGGCGTTGATCATGCCGGCCGCGGTGACGATGGCGGTGCCATGCTGGTCATCATGGAATACCGGAATGTCGCACTGTTCGATCAGGGCGCGCTCGATCTCGAAGCACTCAGGGGCCTTGATGTCTTCCAGGTTGATGCCACCGAAGGTGATAGAGATGCGCTTGACGGTGTCGATGAAGGCTTGCGGGCTCTCGGAGTCGACTTCGATGTCGAATACGTCGATACCGGCGAAGCGCTTGAACAGTACGCCCTTGCCTTCCATGACCGGTTTGGAAGCCAATGGGCCGAGGTTACCCAGGCCGAGAATCGCGGTGCCATCGGAAATGACTGCAACCAGGTTGCCTTTACCGGTGTATTTGTAGGCCAGTTCAGGGTCGCGAGCGATTTCGCGGACTGGTTCGGCTACGCCGGGGCTGTAGGCCAGCGACAAGTCGCGAGCAGTAGCGGTGGCCTTGGTGAGCTCGACACTCAGCTTTCCTGGACGAGGATGCGCGTGATATTCGAGAGCGGCAGTTTTCAGATCAGACATGTGGGCATTCCGCTTTTTACTGTGTTGGACAGACGGACCGCCGAGGATACGCGCCTCGCAAAGTCCCTACAAGACTGACCAGTCACTGCTGTCAAGCGCCCTACTCTACGACTTTGGACCAAGAGCCGCGAAATATAAGGGCTACGTGCATACAATCTAGCCTAATAATGTCTACAATTATTTTCCTACAGGACCGCGTCCAACATAGTCGGATCGGTCAGCGGCAGCATCCATCGCGCTTGGCCAGCCTTGTTCCCGCCACGCCGGGAGCGGTCGACGACCCAGCCCCGGGCCTCGATTTTCCGACCCTTGAGTCGCTCCAGGGCCGAGGCGTCGAAGCGCCTCTGCAAACCCGGCGCAATGTGCAGGACAACCGGCCCCTGCAATTCAATCCAGATGCCACCACGATTGCGCCGCACGCTTTCTACCCGTCCGCTCATCAGCACGAAACCTGAGGTATCGATCTGTTCCGCCCGGACGACAGGGGATTTCTTCCAGAGGCCTGCCCCGGCTTGCCGCGCATGACGCTCAGCCACTTGCTGGCAACTGACCAGGTCGACGTTCGGCGCGACCGCCACCAGAAACCCCAGCCCCTCGGCAATCAACCGCTCCTCGAGGTTCTCGCCCCGGGCGTTGTAGACGTGGGCCAGGGTACGACCGTAATCATCGCGGTCGTCCTTGCCAGGCAATACGCCCACCCGGCCATCATTGGCGGCCACCAGGGCTTCGAGTCGCTGGCGCGCCGCCACGGCGAAGGGTTCGTCGGCGCGGCCGCGCTTGCCCAGCTCAGGGCTGTTGAGACCGATCATGCGAATGCGGCGACCATCCTCCAGGTACAAGGTATCGCCGTCCACCACACGCTGCACCGCCACCTGGGGCAGGCTGCCCGGCGAAGGACAGGCCCCCTGGGCACCGCCGAGCCAAATCGCAGACACAAAAAAGGCGCCCGCAAGGGACGCCTTCTTCATCAATCTGGAGCAGTCGAGACGACCATCCAAAATGATCAGCCTCAGGCTTTTGGAGCAACTTTGCCGAAAGCACCGAAACGATCGGCGAACTTCTGAACGCGGCCGCCGGTATCCAGAGTCTTTTGCTTACCGGTGTAGAACGGGTGGCACTCGTTGCAAACGTCGATCGCCAGGGCTTTGCCGTAGGTCGAACGCGTTTCGAACTTGTTGCCGCAGCTGCAGGTTACGGCAATTTCTGGGTATTCCGGATGGATATCGGTTTTCATGCTGTTTTCCTCAGGCTAGCGTGCCGCCACCCAACACTATTGTTGAATACCGCACGTAATTAGGCCGCGGATTCTACCAGACATCGTCATTCGCGCAAGCTGTCGCTTATACCAACCGTCTGCTAGGCTCGCGCCCTCAAGCACAATCCCTGTGGGAGCGGGCTTGCTCGCGACAGCGATGGGTCAGTTACGGTGATGTTGGCTGTGCCGCCGCTTTCGCGAGCAAGCTCGCTCCCACATTGAATCGCGCTCAGCCTTGCGAACTTGTCCGCTTACCGAGATTCCCCGCGTGCCCAACGCCATCCTGCGCCTCGCCCTGCCGTCCCCCCTGCGCCGCCTGTTCGACTACCGCGCCCCCGCCGGGGTCCTGCGCGCCCAGTTGCAGCCGGGCATGCGCCTGCGGGTGCCGTTCGGCCGGCGGGAAATGATCGGCATCCTGGTGGAGGTCACCGATCACAGCGAGGTCCCGGTCGACAAGCTCAAACCAGCCCTGGCCCTGCTCGATGCCACGCCGCCGCTGCCCGCCTCGCTGTTCAAGTTATGCCTTTGGACGTCCCAGTATTACCAGCACAGCCTCGGCGACACCCTGAGCTGGGCGCTGCCGGTGCTGCTGCGCCAGGGTGAGCTGGCCGAGGCGCGCCAGGAGCGGTTCTGGTCGGTGGCCCCTGGAGCCTCGCTGGACGATCCGCGCATCGCCCGCGCGCCACGCCAGCGCGAGGCCTTGGCGACCCTCGCCCAACACCCCCATGGCGTGGCCCACCAACTGCTGAGCAAACTGATGCTCAGCAAGGACAGCCTCGACCTGTTGCTGGCCAAGGACCTGGTCCAGGTGGAGATCCGCCGGCACGCCCCCGGCGCCCGCCACGAACATTGGCTGGCCCAGCCGGAACTGCCGCTCAACGCCGAACAGCGCGCCGCTTGCGAAGCGATTCGCGCAGGTTTCGACAGTTATCACGCCTTTCTGCTGGCGGGTGTCACCGGCAGCGGCAAGACCGAGGTCTACCTGCAACTGATCCGCCAGACCCTGGAGGCCGGCAAGCAGGCCCTGGTGCTGATTCCGGAAATCAACCTCGGGCCCCAGACCCTGGCGCGTTTCGAGCAACGCTTCAATGCGCGGATCGCCCTGGTGCACTCGGCAGTCAACGACCGCGAACGCCTGGAAGCCTGGCTCGCCGCCCGCGACGGCGAGGCCGATATCATCATCGGCACCCGCTCGGCCCTGTTCACGCCGATGAAAAACCCCGGCCTGATCATCATCGACGAAGAACACGACGGCTCTTATAAACAGCAGGAAGGCCTGCGCTATCACGCCCGCGACCTGGCGCTGGTGCGCGCCCGGCAGGAAAATATCCCGATCGTCCTCGGCTCGGCCACGCCCTCACTGGAAAGCCTGCACAACGCCTATACCGGCCGCTACGGCCTGCTGCGCCTCAACGAACGGGCCGGCGGCGCCAAGCAACCGCGGTTCCTGCGCCTGGACGTGAAAAGTCGTCCACTGGACAGCGGTATTTCCGGGCCGATGCAGCAAGCCATCGGCCAGACCCTGGCCGCCGGGCAACAGGTCCTGGTGTTCCTCAATCGCCGCGGCTTTGCTCCAACCCTGCTGTGCCACGACTGCGGCTGGATGTCTGGCTGCGAACGCTGCGACGCGCGGATGACCGTGCATCAACGCCATGGCGAGCTGCGTTGCCACCATTGCGGCCATGTCGAACGCGTGCCAAGGCATTGCCCGCAGTGCGGCAAAGTGGACTTGCGCCCGGTCGGCGCCGGCACCGAGCGCGCCGAGGAACGGCTGGGTATCCTGTTTCCGGACTACCCGGTCTTGCGGGTGGATCGTGACAGCACCTCGCGCAAGGACGCGATGAACCAGCTGTTCGCGACGATCCAGAAGGGCCAGCCGTGCATATTGGTGGGCACGCAGATGCTCGCCAAGGGGCATCACTTCCCGCGGGTCACGCTGGTGTCGATCCTCGATGCCGATGGGGGGCTGTTCTCCGGAGACTTCCGCGCCAGCGAGCGCATGGCGCAGTTGATCGTCCAGGTCGCCGGCCGGGCCGGACGGGCCGAGGAGCCGGGCAAAGTGATTATCCAGACGCACCTGGCCGATCACCCGCTGTTGATCCAACTGACCGAGCAGGGTTATTTCGCCTTCGCCGAACAGGCCTTGAGCGAACGCCGCAGCGCCGGCCTGCCGCCCTTTTCCCACCTGGCGCTGTTGCGAGCCGAAGCCCACAAGCCGGGGCAGGCCGAAGGCTTCCTCGATGAGGCCTGTAGCGAGGCGGAGCGTTTGCTGGCAGAGCAGAGCCTCACCGGCATCGAACTCCTGGGGCCGGTGCCAGCGCCGATGGAGCGGCGGGCCGGGCGCTATCGCGCGCAGCTTTTATTGCAGGCCAACGCCCGGGCACCGCTGCATCGCCTGCTGAGTGCCTGGCTGCTGGCGCTGGAACAGATGCCCAGCGGACGGGCGGTGCGCTGGTCGCTGGATGTGGATCCGGTGGATTTGTATTGAATGGACCGCAGGCCTGCCCCTGTGGGAGCGAGCTTGCTCGCGATTGCGACGGCATAGCCGACATCACCGTCACTGGCCCACCGCTATCGCGAGCAAGCTCGCTCCCACAGGGGATCGCGTGCATCCAGGCCAGCAAGAATAGTCACCACACATCCCCAACCGACCCGCTACAGTTGGCAAGCTCGTCCGGGCCACGGATAATGCCCAGTTTTTCCACCAGCGCATCGAAGCGCCGCCGCGCCTGCGGTTGAAAGAGAAGACCATGAAAGACACCATTCGCCAGCTCATCCAGCAAGCCATCGCCCAACTCGTCGCTGAAGGTGTGCTGCCAGAAGGCCTGTCGCCGGCGATTCAGGTCGAGAACACCCGCGACAAGACCCACGGCGACTTCGCCAGCAACATCGCGATGATGCTCGCCAAGCCGGCCGGCATGAAACCTCGCGACCTGGCGGAGAAAATCATCGCCGCGCTGCCGGCCGACGAAAACGTCAGCAAGGCTGACATCGCCGGCCCCGGGTTCATCAATTTCTTCCAGAACACCCAGGCCCTGGCTTCGCGCCTGGATGCGGCCCTGGCCGACGAACGCATTGGCGTGCGCAAGGCCGGCCCGTTGCAGCGCACCGTGGTCGACCTCTCGGCCCCCAACCTCGCCAAGGAAATGCACGTCGGCCACCTGCGCTCGACCATCATCGGCGACGGCGTGGCCCGGGTCCTGGAGTTTCTTGGCGACACCGTGATCCGCCAGAACCACGTCGGCGACTGGGGCACCCAGTTCGGCATGCTGATGGCCTATCTGCAGGAAAACCCGATCACCAGCGATGAGCTTTCGGACCTGGAGAACTTCTACCGCGCCGCCAAGCAACGCTTCGACGAGTCGCCCGAGTTCGCCGACCGTGCCCGTGGCCTGGTGGTCAAGCTGCAGGCCGGCGATGCCGAGTGCCTGGCGCTGTGGAGCAAGTTCAAGGACATCTCCCTGTCCCACTGCCAGAAAATCTACGAACTGCTGAACGTCAAATTGACCATGGCCGACGTGATGGGCGAAAGCGCCTACAACGACGACCTGGCCAACGTGGTCAACGACCTCAGGGCCAAGGGCATGCTGGTGGAAAGCAACGGCGCCCAGTGCGTGTTCCTCGACCAGTTCAAGACCGCCGACGGCGAGCCGCTGCCGGTGATCATCGTCAAGGCCGACGGCGGCTACCTCTATGCCACCACCGACCTGGCGGCCGTGCGCTACCGCAACAGCGTGCTCAAGGCTGATCGAGTGCTGTATTTCGTCGACCAGCGCCAGGCCCTGCATTTCCAGCAAGTGTTCGAAGTGGCGCGCCTGGCCGGCTTCGTGACCCGTCCGATGGAAATGGAGCACATGGGCTTCGGCACCATGAACGGTGCCGACGGCCGCCCGTTCAAGACCCGCGATGGCGGCACGGTGAAGCTGATCGACCTGCTGACCGAAGCCCAGGACCGCGCCTACACCCTGGTCAAGGGCAAGAACCCGGACCTGGCCGAGGACGAATTGCGCAAGATCGCCAAGGTGGTGGGCATCGACGCGGTGAAATACGCCGACCTGTCCAAGCACCGCACCAGCGACTACAGCTTCAACTTCGACCTGATGCTCAACTTCGAAGGCAACACCGCGCCATACCTGCTGTACGCCTACACCCGCGTGGCGGGGGTGTTCCGCAAGCTCGGCAAGGGCTTTAACGAAGTGGACGGCCAGATTGTGCTCCAGGCCCCTCAGGAACAGGAGCTGGCGGCGAAGCTGGCGCAGTTCGGCGAGGTCCTGAACAACGTCGCCGACAAGGGCACGCCACACACCCTGTGCGCCTACCTGTACGATGTTGCCGGCCTGTTCTCCAGCTTCTACGAGAACTGCCCGATCCTCAATGCGCAAACCCCGGAGCAAATGCAGAGCCGCCTGCGCCTCGCCGCGCTGACCGGGCGCACGCTCAAGCAAGGCCTGGAACTGCTGGGCCTGGAAACCCTGGAGCGCATGTAAGTTGGCCGCCAAGAAAAAACCTGCACCCAAGCGCGGCGCCAGTCGTTACCAGCCTCCAGCCAAAAAACCGATTCCAGGTTGGTTGTGGATGGCCATCGGCCTGACCGTCGGCGCGTTCATTGTGTTCTTGATGAAGCTGGAGCCGGGCCAGGGCGATGACGTCAAGCGCGTCCGGCAAGAGCAGCAGAAAGCCACGCGCATCGCCGAGGCCAACAAGACCCCGCCGAGCCCGACACAACCGGTGAAGCCGAAGTACGACTTCTACACGTTGCTGCCGGAATCGGAAGTCATCGTGCCACCCGATGCCGTACCGGAGAAAACCCTGCCGACGCCGCAAGTGCCCACCACGCCGGTAACCCCGGCCGAAGCGGCGAAGATCGACACCGCTCGCGCCCAGGCGGCCCTGGCCGGCATCACACCGCCACCGGCCCCTCCGGTGCAGAAAGCCGCGCCGGTGACGAAGTTCTTCCTGCAGGCCGGTTCGTTCCGCAAGGAAGCCGACGCCGACAAGGTCCGCGCGCAGATCATTCTGCTGGGCCAGTCCGTGTCCGTGGAATCCGGGACGGTGAAGGACGAAACCTGGTACCGGGTACTGGTCGGCCCGTTCAGCAACCGCGAGGAACTGACCAAGGCCCAGAAACAATTGGCGGGCAGTGGTTTCAGCAACCTGCTGTTACAACAACGCCAGAGCCGCTGAACCAGGCGACACCAACCCTTGTGGTGAGGGGATTTATCCCCGCTGGGCTGCGAAGCAGCCCCAAGAAAGCTTGATGTATTCGGCCCTGACACACCGAGGCGGCAGGTTTTTAGGGCCGCTGCGCGCCCCAGCGGGGATAAATCCCCTCGCCACAGGATCGCGGAACAATCACAGCGCACCGCTCATCCCCTCTGCGCCCCCACAGTTGAAAAACCCCACGCCACCCCCATATGAGTTCCATCCGGGCATTTTCGCCCCGCTGCGTGGAGACTCTCCCTTGACCACCATCGTTTCAGTCCGCCGTCATGGCAAAGTCGTCATGGGCGGCGACGGCCAGGTTTCACTGGGCAACACCGTGATGAAAGGCAACGCGAAAAAAGTCCGCCGCCTGTATCACGGCGAGGTCATCGCCGGGTTCGCCGGCGCCACCGCCGACGCTTTCACTCTGTTCGAACGATTCGAAGGCCAGCTTGAAAAACACCAGGGCCACCTGGTCCGCGCCGCCGTGGAACTGGCCAAGGAATGGCGGACCGACCGCTCCCTGAGCCGCCTCGAAGCCATGCTCGCGGTCGCCAACAAGGACGCCTCGCTGATCATCACCGGCAACGGCGACGTCGTTGAGCCCGAAGATGGCTTGATCGCCATGGGTTCCGGCGGTGCCTACGCCCAGGCCGCGGCCAGCGCCCTGCTGAAAAAAACCGACCTGTCGGCCCGTGAGATCGTCGAGACTGCCTTGGGCATCGCCGGCGACATCTGTGTCTTCACCAACCACACCCAGACCATTGAGGAGCAGGACCTCGCCGAATAAGCCTGCCACCCGTGCACCGGCTCATTCTTGCTTGAGGACCGCCAATTATTATGTCCATGACTCCCCGCGAAATCGTCCACGAACTCAACCGCCATATCATCGGCCAGGACGATGCCAAGCGCGCCGTCGCCATCGCCCTGCGTAATCGCTGGCGCCGGATGCAGCTGCCCGAAGAGCTGCGCGTCGAAGTGACCCCCAAGAACATCCTGATGATCGGCCCGACCGGTGTCGGCAAGACCGAAATCGCCCGGCGCCTGGCCAAGCTCGCCAACGCGCCGTTCATCAAGGTCGAAGCCACCAAGTTCACCGAAGTCGGCTATGTCGGCCGCGACGTCGAGTCGATCATCCGTGACCTGGCCGATGCCGCGATCAAGCTGCTGCGCGAACAGGAAATCACCAAGGTCCGCCACCGCGCCGAAGACGCCGCCGAAGAGCGCATCCTCGACGCCCTGCTGCCGCCGGCGCGCATGGGCTTCAACGCCGACGCCGCCGCGACCCAGGACACCAACACCCGCCAGCTGTTCCGCAAGCGCCTGCGCGAAGGCCAGTTGGACGACAAGGAAATTGAGATCGAAGTGGCCGAGATGGCCGGCGTGGACATTTCCGCGCCGCCGGGCATGGAAGAAATGACCAACCAGTTGCAGAGCCTGTTTGCCAACATGGGCAAGGGCAAGAAGAAAAGCCGCAAGCTCAAGGTCAAGGAAGCGTTGAAGCTGGTGCGCGACGAAGAAGCCGGCCGCCTGGTCAACGAAGAAGAATTGAAGGCCAAGGCCCTGGAAGCGGTCGAGCAGCATGGCATCGTGTTCATCGACGAAATCGACAAGGTCGCCAAGCGCGGCAATGTCGGCGGCGCCGATGTGTCCCGCGAAGGTGTACAACGCGACCTGCTGCCGCTGATCGAAGGCTGCACGGTCAACACCAAGCTGGGCATGGTCAAGACCGACCACATCCTGTTCATCGCTTCCGGTGCGTTCCACCTGAGCAAACCGAGCGACCTGGTGCCGGAACTGCAGGGTCGCCTGCCGATCCGTGTCGAGCTCAAGGCGCTGACGCCGGAAGACTTCGAACGCATCCTGAGCGAGCCCCATGCGTCCCTGACCGAACAGTACTGCGCGCTGCTCAAGACCGAAGGCCTGAGCATCGAGTTCACGCCAGAAGGCATCAAGCGCCTGGCCCAGATCGCCTGGCAGGTCAACGAGAAGACCGAGAACATCGGTGCCCGTCGCCTGCACACGCTGCTCGAGCGCTTGCTCGAGGAAGTGTCGTTCAGCGCCGGCGACCTGGCCAGCGCCCACAACGAAGCGCCGATCCTCATCGACGCCGAGTACGTCAACAGCCACCTGGGTGAATTGGCGCAGAACGAAGACCTGTCGCGGTATATCCTGTAACCCACCGACAGGTTTCTCCGGACCTGTGGGAGCGAGCTTGCTCGCGATGGCGGCGTACCATTCAACCGACGTGTTGACTGTCAAACCGCTATCGCGAGCAAGCTCGCTCCCACATTGACCGTGTCGTTGTTGCAGATCAAGGCATCCTTCCGAGACGGATCACAGGCCATGACCAAGCTCCCCACCGCCATCAACCTGCACAAAGCCTCCAAGACCCTGACGCTCAAATACGCGCCGGACGAGGAGTACCACCTGCCCGCCGAGTTCCTGCGGGTGCACTCGCCTTCCGCCGAGGTCCAGGGCCATGGCAAACCCATCCTGCAATACGGCAAGCTCAACGTTGCACTGACCAAGGTCGAACCGGCCGGCCAGTACGCACTGAAACTGACCTTCGACGATGGCCACGACAGCGGATTGTTCACCTGGGACTATCTCTACCAGTTGGCGGTGCGCCAGCAAGACTTGTGGAACGATTATCTTGGCGAACTCAAGGCCGCCGGAAAAACCCGCGATCCGAACGCGTCCGTCGTCAAGCTGATGCTCTAGCTCAAGGGCTGGCGCTTTAGGGCGATTTTTCTAGACTCATCTGCTTGAATGCCCGCGCAGCAACGTCAATGACTGGCCTGCTTGCGAAAAAAATTAAACTCGGGTAACCAATGAAGCTGGCAAGTTCCCTGCAAAGGAACCGGCGAGTTCCTGGCACACGTTTCCTCATTGGCCCTCGATGCGGAATTAATGGTCACCCGAGCAGCGTACCTGGTATCGGCTGTGTGGCTTCATGGCACCAACCGGGTACTCGTCTGAAGGACAATGGAGCGTCGTAGATGAGCAACAAGAACAACGATGACCTGAAGTACCAGGCCTCGGAAAATACCCTGGGGTTGAATCCCGTCGTCGGCTTGCGCAGGAAAGACCTGCTGGCCTCTGCCCGCATGGTGCTGACCCAGGCCATCAAGCAACCGCTGCACAGCGTCAAGCATGTCGCCCATTTCGGCGTCGAACTCAAAAATGTCCTGTTCGGCAAATCCGAGTTGCAACCGGCCGGCGACGACCGTCGCTTCGCCGACCCGGCGTGGAGCCAGAACCCGCTCTACAAACGTTACCTGCAAACCTACCTGGCGTGGCGCAAGGAGCTGCACGCCTGGATCGACGACAGCAGCCTCTCGCCCGCGGACATCAGCCGCGGGCATTTCGTGATCAACCTGATGACCGAAGCCATGGCCCCGACCAATTCGGCGGCCAACCCGGCGGCGGTCAAGCGCTTCTTCGAAACCGGCGGCAAGAGCCTTTTGGACGGCCTGTCCCACCTGGCCAAGGACCTGGTGCACAACGGCGGGATGCCGAGCCAGGTGAACATGGGCGCGTTCGAGGTCGGCAAGAGCCTGGGCGTGACTGAAGGCGCCGTGGTGTTTCGCAACGACGTGCTGGAGTTGATCCAGTACCGGCCCATCACCGAGCAGGTCCACGAGCGACCGCTGCTGGTGGTGCCGCCACAGATCAACAAGTTCTACGTGTTCGACCTGAGCCCGGACAAGAGCCTGGCGCGCTTCTGCCTGCGCAGCAACGTGCAGACCTTCATCGTCAGCTGGCGCAACCCCACCAAGGAGCAGCGCGAGTGGGGCCTGTCGACCTATATCGAGGCGCTCAAGGAAGCGGTGGACGTGGTCACGGCCATCACCGGCAGCAAGGACGTGAACATGCTCGGCGCCTGCTCGGGCGGCATCACCTGCACCGCGCTGCTGGGCCATTACGCCGCCCTCGGCGAGAAAAAGGTCAATGCCCTGACCTTGCTGGTGAGCGTGCTCGACACCACCCTGGACACCGACGTGGCGCTGTTCGTCGACGAACAGACCCTGGAAGCGGCCAAGCGCCACTCCTACCAGGCCGGCGTACTCGAAGGCCGCGACATGGCCAAGGTCTTCGCCTGGATGCGCCCCAACGACCTGATCTGGAACTACTGGGTCAACAACTACCTGTTGGGCAACGAACCGCCCGTGTTCGACATCCTGTTCTGGAACAACGACACCACACGGTTGCCGGCGGCGTTCCACGGCGACCTCATCGAAATGTTCAAGAACAATCCACTGATCCGCCCCAACGCACTGGAAGTGTGCGGCACGCCCATCGATCTCAAGCAGGTCACCGCCGACATCTTCTCCCTGGCCGGCACCAACGACCACATCACGCCGTGGAAGTCCTGCTATAAGTCGGCGCAGTTGTTTGGCGGCAAGGTGGAGTTCGTGCTGTCGAGCAGCGGCCATATCCAGAGCATCCTCAACCCGCCAGGCAACCCCAAGTCGCGCTACATGACCAGTGATGACATGCCGGCCAAGGCCGAAGACTGGCAGGAGAATTCAACCAAGCACACCGACTCCTGGTGGCTGCACTGGCAAGCCTGGCAGGCCGAACGCTCGGGCAAACTGAAAAAAGCCCCCACCGTGCTGGGCAACAAGGCCTACCCGGCCGGTGAAGCGGCGCCCGGCACCTATGTGCATGAGCGTTAAGGGATGCAACTCGTCTGCTGCGGGGTGGGCTTGCTCACGAATACATCCCGCCAGCCGACACGCTGATAACCCCCTGTGAGAGCGAGCTTGCTCGCGATGACGGTGTATCAGGCAACAGCGATGCTGGCTGTGATGCCCTCATCGCGAGCAAGCTCGCTCCCACAGGGACGGGGCATATGAACGACAGCGATTCACCTGATAGGGCTTGAAGCATGCCGCAACCGTACATCTTTCGTACCGTCGATCTGGATGGCCAGACCTTGCGCACCGCGGTACGTCCCGGCAAGCCTCACTTGACGCCCTTGCTGATTTTCAACGGCATCGGCGCCAACCTCGAGCTGGTGTTCCCGTTCATCCAGGCCTTGGACCCGGACCTGGAGGTCATCGCCTTTGACGTGCCCGGCGTCGGCGGTTCATCGACACCCAACCGGCCGTATCGCTTTCCGGGCCTGGCCAAACTCACCGCGCGGATGCTCGATTACCTCGATTATGGGCAGGTCAACGTGATCGGCGTGTCGTGGGGGGGCGCCCTGGCCCAGCAGTTTGCCTACGACTACCCGGAGCGCTGCAAGAAGCTGGTGCTGGCGGCCACGGCTGCCGGGGCGGTGATGGTGCCGGGCAAACCGAAGGTGCTGTGGATGATGGCCAGCCCCCGGCGCTACGTTCAGCCTTCCCATGTGATGCGTATCGCACCGCTGATCTATGGCGGTTCGTTCCGCCGGGACCCGAGCCTGGCGGCCAGCCACGCGGCCAAGGTTCGTTCGGCGGGCAAGCTGGGTTATTACTGGCAACTGTTCGCCGGCCTCGGCTGGACCAGCATCCATTGGCTGCACAAGATCCATCAGCCCACGCTGGTGCTGGCCGGCGATGACGACCCGCTGATTCCCCTGATCAACATGCGCATGCTGGCCTGGCGCATTCCCAACGCCCAATTGCACATCATCGATGACGGCCATCTGTTCCTGATCACCCGGGCCGAGGCGGTAGCGCCGATCATCATGAAGTTCCTGGAGGAAGAACGTCAGCGTGCCGTGATGCATCCGCATCCCTCGCCGCTGGGCGGCGGCTGAAACCGCCCATTAGCGCCTGGCAGGACGCCGGATCGCGCTGCGACCCGAATCAGCGACTATGTTGTCTGGTTCGGTGTGTTTGTTTTTAGCCTGATGACGAAGGAGTTGACTCATGCGCGACAAACCGGCGAAGGGTTCCATGCCCGCCCCTGCCAGCTTCATCAATGCACAAAGTGCGGTCACCGGCCTGCGTGGCAGGGACCTGCTGTCCACCTTGCGCAGTGTGGCCGCACACGGTTTGCGCAACCCGGTGCACAGTGCCCGGCATGCGTTGAAACTGGGCGGTCAATTGGGCCGTGTGTTGCTGGGCGAAACCCTGCACCCCACCAACCCCAACGACCCGCGCTTCGCCGACCCCACCTGGCAGCTCAATCCGTTCTATCGCCGCAGCCTGCAGGCCTACCTGAGCTGGCAAAAACAGGTCAAGAGCTGGATTGACGAAAGCGACATGGGCCAGGACGACCGCGCCCGCGCCCACTTCGCCTTCGCCCTGCTCAACGACGCCGTATCGCCGTCCAATACCTTGCTCAACCCGCTGGCGATCAAGGAGCTGTTCAACTCCGGCGGCGCCAGCCTGGTTCGAGGCATCAGCCACCTGGTGGACGACCTGCTGCACAACGACGGCTTGCCGCGGCAAACCACGCCCCATGCCTTTGAGGTCGGCAAGACCCTGGCGACCACACCCGGCGCGGTGGTGTTTCGCAACGAATTGCTCGAACTGATCCAGTACCGGCCCATGAGCGAAAAGCAATACGCCAAGCCGTTGCTGATCGTGCCGCCACAGATCAACAAGTTCTACATTTTCGACCTCAGCCCCTCCAACAGCTTCGTCCAGTACGCCCTGAAAAACGGTTTGCAGGTGTTCATCATCAGTTGGCGCAACCCTGACGTACGCCACCGCGAATGGGGCCTGTCCAGCTATGTCGAGGCCACGGAAGAGGCCATGAATGTCTGTCGGGCGATCACGGGCGCTCGTGAGGTCAACCTGATGGGCGCCTGTGCCGGTGGCATGACCATCGCCGCCCTGCAAGGCCACCTGCAAGCCAAGCGCCAGTTGCGCCGAGTAGCCAGCGCCACCTACCTGGTGAGCCTGCTGGACAGCCAGATCGACAGCCCGGCCACGCTGTTCATCGACGAGCAGACCCTCGAGGCCGCCAAGCGCCGCTCCTACCAGAA
The DNA here is from genome assembly GCF_053629195.1 of Pseudomonas sp. R151218B TE3479. Classification (NCBI taxonomy): domain Bacteria; kingdom Pseudomonadati; phylum Pseudomonadota; class Gammaproteobacteria; order Pseudomonadales; family Pseudomonadaceae; genus Pseudomonas; species Pseudomonas sp. R151218B TE3479. The sequence goes on along the minus strand of NZ_JBRJHV010000001.1, from coordinate 1,477,031 downwards.
GGGCGTTCTCGATGGTCGCGACATGGCCCGGGTGTTCGCCTGGATGCGCCCCAACGACCTGATCTGGACCTACTTCATCAACAACTACCTGCTGGGCAAAGAGCCGCCAGCTTTCGACATCCTCTACTGGAACAACGACTGCACCCGGCTGCCGGCGGCTTATCACGGCGATCTGTTGGACTTCTTCAAGCACAACCCACTGACCCACCCCGGCGGCCTGGAAGTGTGCGGCACGCCCATCGACCTGCAGAAAGTGACGGTGGACAGCTTCAGCGTGGCCGGCATCAACGACCACATCACGCCCTGGGACGCTGTCTATCGCTCGACGCTGTTGCTCGGTGGCGACAAACGCTTCGTGCTTTCCAACAGCGGCCATGTCCAGAGCATTCTCAACCCGCCGGGCAACCCTAAGGCCCACTACATCGAAAGCGCAAAAATGAGCAGCGACCCACGGGCCTGGTACTACGACGCCGCCCACGTCGAAGGGAGTTGGTGGACGCAATGGCTGGGCTGGATCCAGGAACGCTCCGGCGCTCAGCACGAAACCCAGATGACCCTGGGCAACGCGAACTATCCGCCTCTGGACGCCGCCCCCGGCACTTATGTTCGCGTGCGCTGAAGGCCCTACCCCACGGTCAGGCGATTGGCCGTGGCACGACTCGATCATTAAGAAGACCGGATGAAAACCCGCGACCGCATCCTTGAATGTGCCCTGCAGTTATTCAACGAAAAGGGCGAACCGAACGTATCCACGATGGAAGTTGCCAACGAAATGGGCATCAGCCCAGGCAACCTCTACTACCATTTCCATGGCAAGGAACCGCTGATCCTCGGGTTGTTCGAGCGCTTCCAGAGCGAACTGGCGCCGCTGCTGGACCCACCGGCGGACGCACAGTTGGCGCCGGAAGACTACTGGCTGTTCCTGCACTTGATCGTCGAGCGCCTGGCCCAGTACCGGTTTCTGTTCCAGGACCTGTCGAACCTGGCCGGACGCCTGCCGAAGCTGGCCAAGGGCATCCGTCAATTGCTCAATGCCCTGAAGCGAACCCTCGCCTCGCTGCTGGCACAGCTCAAGGCTCAGGATCTGCTGGTCAGCGATACCCAGGCCCTGGGGCAACTGGTGGAGCAGATCACCATGACGTTGCTGTTCTCCCTGGACTACCAGCGGATCCTGGCCCGCGAGGGTGAGGTTCGACTGGTGGTCTACCAGATCATGATGCTGGTGGCACCGCACCTGCCGCCCGCGCCCAAGGTGGCGACCGAGCGACTGGCGTTGCGGTACCTGGAAGAGCATGACTGACGACCAGCAGTGGAAGATCCATTGTGGGAGCGAGCTTGCTCGCGATGGCGGTATATCAGTCAAGATCAATATTGCTGACCCACCGCTATCGCGAGCAAGCTCGCTCCCACATTGTTTTCCGGGTGATTTCAAGGTTTGAGATTGACCTGCGTACAAACAAAAACGCCCGACCTTCACAGGCCGGGCGTTTTTGCATGTCCCGCAGAATCAGGACTGGGTGGAAGGCGTCGTTGGAGCCGCCGCTGGTGCTGGAGTGGCGACCGGGGTCGGAGCAGCGGCGGAGTTCGTCGTGCTCGCCGGGGTTGCCGGTTTGGCGGCCGCGGTTGGCGCCTTGGGCGCGGCGGCTTTTGGCGCGGCCGTTTTTTTCACGGCAGGCTTTTTCGCCGCAGCGGGTTTGGCTGCCGCTTTTGCCGCCGGCTTGGCTGCAGGCTTAGCCGCTGGCTTGGCCGCAGCGGGTTTAGCTGCAGCAGTCTTGGCCGCTGGCTTGGCAGTCGGTTTGGCAGCCGGTTTGGCGGCGGGCTTGGCTGCCGCTTTCGCCGCTACCGGTTTGGCCGCCGCCTTGGCAGCAGGTTTGGCCGCAGCGGTTTTGGCCACAGGCTTGGCCGCAGCTTTCGCCGCTGGTTTGGCGGCGGGTTTTGCCGCAGCTTTGACCAGTGGTTTGGCTGCCGTTTTAGCGGCCGGTTTGGCCGCCGCCGTCTTGGTCGCCACGGGTGCGACTTTGGCGCCGGTGAGTTTTTCGATCTGCTTGGTCAGGGTATCGACCTTGCTGTGCAGCGCCTTGACTTCATTACGGCTCGGCACGCCCAGGCGCGAGATCGCGCTGTTCAGGCGCTTGTCGAAAGCCCCTTCCAGTTCGTCCCATTTGCCCAGTGCCCGATCTTTCACACCACCGATGCGCGACTTGGCGGACTCGGCAGAATCCTTGGCGGCATCGACCTGTTTGCCGACCGCCGTCTTGGTGAGTTTTTCGGCCTTTTCGCCGTCCTTAACCAGGGACTCGAAGAGCTTGCTGCCGTCAGTGTCGATCTTCGAGTACACGCCTAAACCAGCAAGCCAGATTTTGCGGGAATATTTTTCAATCTTCCCGGCCCACGAGCTGCCCTCTTTTTCTGTGATTTTTTTGCCAGCCATCCCGTTCTCCTTAATGTTTACGCGCGACACGTTCGAGCAATGCTGTCAGCTCATCGAGCTTAGCAGAGAGTGTCTCAACGTCATGTTTAGACGGAATGCCGATACGATTCAAGGCACTTGCAACACGAGCATCGAATACCTTCTCGACTTTATCGAGTTGTACTTCAACCCGGGCCTTGAAAGTATTGACGTCACTCTTGGCTTCAATCAATTCGCTGTTGGCCGCTTCAAGTTTCCCGGCAATTTTCTTTTTGCCTTTGGTTTCAATAACTTCGCCAGCCTTTACCAACTCCTGGAAGTACCCGCTGCCTTCCTGGCCGACCTTCGTATAGGCGCCCAGGCCAGCCAGCCAGATCTTGCGCGCGTACGTTTTCACGTCGCTGAGCGTGGAAGATTCAACGTCGGTTTTTTTCTTCAGAATAACTTTGGCCATGGTGCACCTCACTCGAAAAAAGGTTTGAGGAACTGCCCGCACATGGACGGGCTCAGGCACAAAGTAGTGACAATAATTAGAAACGGCACCCTAACAACTGACACAAACACTGAAGGCGATGACTTTCCCTGTGGGAGCGAGCTTGCTCGCGATGGCGGAGTGTCAGCCAACCTTAATGTGACTGAAACAATGCAATCGCGAGCAAGCTCGCTCCCACAGGTGGGTGGTGAACTTCAATTTTGCGTTCTCCCACCCTTTCGTTCGATCAGGCCAACGCCTTATCCAACGCCTTTTCGATTTCCGTCTTGATCGTGCCGCTCATGGCCGACATCAACATGCCCAGTTCCACGTCGACGCGGATCGAATCCTCGCCCACATGCACTTCGCCCTTGACCCCGGAACGCTTGAGTTTCAGGGTATCGCCCACCCACTGCGGCTCCAGGCCATAGCTGTCGGACAACTTCTGCGCCAGCTTGTCGGCTTTCTCTCGCGCCGCTTCCTTGCCCAGGTCATGGGCACGCTCAACCGTTATACGGGCCATCGGATGACTCCTGTTTTATCGGGACATACCTGAACGTTTCGGACACTGGCTGCGTCAAAACGTCCAGGCGGTAGCCCATCTTACCTGCAGCCTTGCCAAGACAAAGCCCTCCACCGGGATTAGAATGTCCCGCATTCTTTTTTGGTGACCGCGATATGACTGATCAGCGCAAAGGCAGCGATGCCGAACCCACCACTCACTTCGGCTTCAAGAACGTGCCGGAAAGCCAGAAAGCGGAAAAAGTCGCTGAGGTTTTCCACTCCGTAGCCGCCAAGTACGACTTGATGAACGACCTGCTCTCGGGCGGCATGCACCGGCTGTGGAAGCGTTTCGCAATCGAGCTGTCGGGCGTGCGCAGCGGCAATCGTGTGCTGGACATCGCTGGCGGCACGGGTGACCTGACGAAGAAGTTTTCCCACATCGTCGGGCCGACCGGCCAGGTGGTGCTGGCCGACATCAACGAATCCATGCTCAAGGTCGGCCGCGACCGCCTGCTGGACCTGGGAGTGGCCGGCAATGTCGAGTTCGTCCAGGCCGACGCCGAAAAGCTGCCGTTCCCCGACAACCATTTCGACTGCGTGACCATCGCCTTCGGCCTGCGCAACGTCACCCACAAGGAAGACGCCCTGCGCTCGATGCTGCGCGTGCTCAAGCCCGGCGGCCGCCTGCTGGTGCTGGAGTTCTCCAAACCGACCAACGCGTTGATGTCCAAGGCCTATGACGCCTACTCGTTCGCCTTCATGCCGCTGATGGGCAAGCTGATCACCAATGACTCGGAAAGCTATCGCTACCTGGCCGAATCGATCCGCATGCACCCGAACCAGGAAACCCTGAAGTCGATGATGGTCGAGGCCGGTTTCGACCGCGTGACCTACCACAACATGACCGCGGGCATCGTCGCCCTGCATCGCGGTATCAAACCCTGATGCTGCTCACCGGCCTGCTCGCCAGCGTCGAACTCGGTATCAACCGGGTGCTGCGCCTGGACAGCACGGCGCTCGCGCGCCTGGCGCACTTGAGCGGCAAGGTGATCGCCGTCGACTGCCGCAACCCGGCGTTGCAGTTGTTCATCCTGCCCAGCGACGAAGGCCTGATGCTCGCCGCCCACTGGGAAGCCGAAGCGGATTGCACGCTGCGCGCCCCAGCCTCGAGCCTGTTGAACCTGGCCCTGGGCAAGGACAAGACCGCGGTGCTGCACAGCCCTGAAGTCGAGCTCGACGGCGACAGTGGCGTGCTGTTGGAGCTGGCGGCGATTCTCCAGGACCTGGAACTGGACTGGGAATACGAAGTGTCCCGCTGGATCGGCCCAGTGGCGACCCAGTTGCTCAGCGGCCATCTGCACAGCCGCCGTCGCTGGTACCGCCAGGGCTTCGCCAGCCTGGGACAGAATCTGAGTGAATACCTGGCCGAAGAATCGCGTACCCTCGTAGGCCAACGCGAGGCCCAGGCCCGTTTTGATGAACTGGACCAGGTCAAGCTTGACCTGGAACGTCTCGAGGCGCGTTTCGAGCGCCTTTCCCGATCCCTTGAAACCAAGCGATAACGCATGAAGCTGCTTGCCGTCCGCCGTTTGTTGCGCATCCAGCGCGTCGTGATTCGCTACCGCCTCGATGACCTGCTGTTCGCCCTGCCGCTGCCCTGGTTTCTCCTGGCGCTGCGCTTCGTGCTGCCGTGGCGCTGGTTCCCCCGACGAACTCTGGACCTGACGCGTGGCGCGCGCCTGCGCCTCGCCTTGCAGGACCTGGGACCGATCTTCATCAAGTTCGGGCAGATCCTCTCGACCCGTCGCGACCTGCTGCCCGAAGACATCGCCGATGAACTGATGCTGTTGCAAGACCGCGTGCCGCCGTTCGATTCCAAGCTGTCGGTGGCCCTGATCGAGGAACAACTGGGCAAGAAGATCAGCGAAGTTTTCAGCCGTTTCGACGTCGAGCCCCTGGCCTCGGCCTCCGTGGCCCAGGTGCATGCCGCCCAGCTCAAGAGCGGCGAAGAGGTGGTGGTCAAGGTCATCCGGCCGGGCCTCAAGCCCATCATCGCCCAGGACCTGGCGTGGCTGTTCATCCTCGCCCGCGCCGCCGAACGGTTGTCGGCCGATGCCCGCCTGCTGCACCCGGTGGACGTGGTCCAGGACTACGAAAAAACCATCTACGACGAACTCGACCTGCTGCGCGAGGCCGCCAACGCCAGCCAGCTGCGCCGCAACTTCGAAGGCTCGCCGCTGCTCTATGTGCCCCAGGTCTATTGGGACTGGTGCCGGCCGAAAGTCCTGGTGATGGAGCGCATCTACGGCATCCAGGTCACCGACCTGGCGACCCTGGCCGACCAGCGCACCGACATGAAACTGCTAGCCGAACGCGGCGTGGAAATCTTCTTCACCCAGGTGTTCCGCGACAGTTTCTTCCACGCCGACATGCACCCGGGCAACATCTTCGTCAGCACCGTGCAGCCGTGGAGCCCTCAATACATCGCCATCGACTGCGGCATCGTCGGCAGCCTGACCCCCGAGGACCAGGACTACCTGGCCCGCAACCTGTTCGCCTTTTTCAAGCGTGATTACCGCCGTGTCGCCCAACTGCACATCGATTCGGGCTGGGTGCCGGCCGAGACCAAGCTCAACGAATTCGAAGCGGCGATCCGTACCGTGTGCGAACCGATCTTCGAAAAACCGTTAAAAGATATTTCCTTTGGTCAGGTGCTGATGCGCCTGTTCCAGACCGCCCGGCGCTTCAACATGGAAGTCCAGCCACAGCTGGTGCTGTTGCAGAAGACCCTGTTGAACATCGAAGGCCTCGGTCGCCAGCTGTACCCGGACCTGGACCTGTGGAACACCGCCCAGCCGTTCCTCGAGCGCTGGATGCGCGAACGCGTCAGCCCGCGGACCCTGCTGGGCAACGTGCAGAGCCAGTTCGAGCAGATCCCGCACTTGGCCAACATGACCCGCGACCTGCTCGAACGCATGTCCCAACCCCACGCCCACGACCCGGCGCCCCCCTGGCACCGACGCAAGGACGACTGGCTGTTGCGCCTGCTTGGCGCGGCTCACCTGGGCGGCGGCGCGGTGCTGGCGACCGGCGGGCCGTTGAGCGAAATGGGTCACTGGCCGGCCGGCATCATGATGGCGGTCGGTCTGTATCTGGTCGTTCGCCGATAGCCAGCACCGGTTCGCGCTGGCACACTGTTTCAACGCTGGGCCCGCCGACGTCAGGTGCGCGGCCCTTGGTCGGAGTCAACGATGAAAAACTGGCAGGACGAGATCAAGTGGGACGCTGACGGCCTGGTGCCGGCCATCGCCCAGGACCACAAGACCGGGCGCGTATTGATGATGGCCTGGATGAACCGTGAAGCGCTGGCCCTGACCGCCGCCGAGAACCGCGCCATCTATTGGTCACGTTCCCGTGGCAAGCTGTGGCGCAAGGGTGAAGAGTCCGGGCATGTGCAGCACCTGCATGAGATGCGCCTGGACTGCGACGGCGACGTCATCATCCTGATGGTCGAGCAAGTCGGCGAGATTGCCTGCCACACCGGCCGTCAAAGCTGCTTCTATCGCGTCTTCGAGAACGGCGACTGGAAAACCGTCGACCCGGTACTCAAGGACCCGCATGCCATTTATTCAGGACATACCCATGAGTGACACCCTGACCCGCCTGGCCCAGGTGCTGGAAGAGCGCAAGGGCGCCGCGGCCGACAGTTCCTATGTCGCCAGCCTGTACCACAAGGGCTTGAACAAGATTCTGGAAAAAGTCGGCGAAGAATCCGTCGAGACCATCATCGCTGCCAAGGATGCCGCCATCAGCGGCGACTGCAGCGACGTGATCTACGAGACCGCCGACCTGTGGTTCCACAGCCTGGTCATGCTGGCCCAACTGGGGCAGCATCCGCAGGCCGTACTGGATGAACTCGACCGTCGCTTCGGTCTGTCCGGGCACGTCGAGAAAGCCTCGCGCCCGTCCGCCTGATCAATTTTTGAGAGGAGTAGCCACATGGGTATCTTTGACTGGAAACACTGGGTCGTCATCCTGGTCGTCGTGGTGCTGGTGTTCGGTACCAAGAAACTGAAGAACCTCGGCACCGATGTCGGCGAGTCGATCAAGGGTTTTCGCAAGGCCATGAACGATGACGAGAAACCGGCCGATCCGACGACAAACCAGGCTCAGCCCGCACAACCGACCCAACCGGTACACCCACAGGCCACTCAGCCTGTGAATGCGCCGAATACCATCGACGTGCAGGCCCAAAAAGTCGAAGAGCCCATCCGCAAAGACTCGTGAGCACTGACTAATGTTTGGGATCAGCTTCACTGAACTGCTGCTCGTCGGCCTCGTCGCCCTGCTGGTACTGGGCCCCGAGCGCCTGCCGGGTGCTGCGCGCACCGCCGGTCTCTGGATCGGGCGCCTGAAGCGCAGCTTCAATGCGATCAAACAGGAAGTTGAACGTGAAATCGGTGCCGACGACATCCGTCGGCAACTGCACAACGAACACATTCTGTCCCTGGAGCAGGAGGCGCGAAAAATCTTCACGCCCACCCAGCAGGAACCGACGCCAGTTCAGCCTGTGGCCGAACCGACGGTGCTTCCCCAAGCGCCAGAAGGTGGCGCGTCGGTGGCTGAACCGGCGCCAGTGTCACCGACGGTCGCGGATACAGCGCCGCCAGCTATCACTGCGCCTAACGATCCTACTTTGCCGCCGCGAGCCCCATGAGCGATATTCCTGAAAACGACCAGCCGATGCCGCTGGTATCGCACCTCACCGAGTTGCGCACCCGCCTGCTGCGTTGCGTCGCGGCGGTGTTCATCATCTTCGCCGGGCTGTTTTCCTTCACCCAGCAGATCTACACATTCGTCTCCACGCCACTGCGCCAGTACCTGCCGGTAGGCGCGACAATGATCGCCACCGACGTGTCGTCGCCGTTCCTGACACCATTGAAGCTGACGATGATGGTCTCGCTGTTCCTGGCGATCCCGGTGATCCTGCACCAGATCTGGGGCTTCATCGCACCGGGCCTGTACAAGCATGAAAAGCGCATCGCCGTGCCGCTGTTGGTGTCCAGCATCCTGCTGTTCTACACCGGCATGGCCTTCGCCTATTACCTGGTGTTCCCGCTGATCTTCAAGTTCTTCGCCGCCGCCACCCCGGCGGGCGTGGAGATGATGACCGACATCAGCAGCTACCTGGATTTCGTCATGACGCTGTTCTTCGCCTTCGGCGTGGCGTTCGAAATCCCCGTGGCCGTGGTGCTGCTGGTGTGGATCGGCGTGGTCGACGTGGCCTACCTGAAGAAGATCCGCCCCTACGTGATCATCGGTTGCTTCGTGGTCGGCATGATCCTGACTCCGCCGGACATTTTCTCCCAGACCCTGCTGGCGGTGCCGATGTGGCTGCTGTTCGAGATTGGCATCCTGTTCGGCGGCTTGGTGCGCAAGCGCCGGGAAGAAGTACCCGAGGACCAGCCGGTCGACGACCACAACGACCAGCCGCCAGCGACCCAGGCGTGAACCTGCTGCTGCTCGAAGAGGCCGATTTCATCGGGCCTGACCGCGTCATCCTGAGCGATCGGAGGTTGACCCACATGCAGGAAGTCCATCGCAGTGCCGTCGGTGACAGCCTGCGGGTCGGGCGCATCGGCGGGTTGATGGGCTCGGCCCAGGTGCTGCGCCTGGAGGCTCGCGAGGCCGAACTGCAGGTGACCCTCGACCAGCCGCCACCGGCCAAGTTGCCGTTGACCCTGGTGCTGGCGCTGCCGCGTCCGAAAATGCTCAGGCGAGTGTTCCAGACGGTCGCCACCATGGGCGTGCCGAGGGTGGTGCTGGTCAACAGCTATCGCGTGGAAAAGAGCTTTTGGCAGACGCCGTTCCTGGAGCCCGAGGCGATTCGCGAGCAATTGATCCTGGGCCTGGAGCAAGCCCGGGACAGCGTGCTGCCAGACATCATCATCGAAAAACGCTTCAAACCCTTCGTCGAGGACCGCCTGCCGGCCATCACGAACGGCACCCTCGGACTGGTTGGCCACCCTGGCAACCATCCGCCTTGCCCGCGAGCGCTAACGGAACCAGTGACCTTGGCCATCGGCCCCGAAGGCGGTTGGATTCCCTACGAGATCGACCTGCTGGGCAAGGCCGGCCTGCAACCGGTACAGCTGGGCGAACGGATCCTGCGGGTCGAGACTGCCGTTACGGCCCTGCTCGCACGACTGTTCTGAGCCCTTTGGTTTACCACGGTATTCCAAACGCATCTAACTCATTTCTCCTGTTATTCCTTTATGGGCCGATAGTGCTTTACACAAAGCAGTTCCGCCCTTCAAGGGAGTATCAGCATGTTCCAATGGCTAGGTAACGTAGGCGTTAATCGCAAACTTGGCTTCGGTTTCGGCCTAGTGCTGTTCTTAACCTTGATGATCGCTTTCACCGGATGGATCGGCCTGGGCCGCGTGATTGCCCACGGAGACATGCTCGGGCTCATTGCCAGCCTGAACGACCAGACCAAGGACCTGCGTACCGCGCGCATGGACTATTTTTCGACCCGCGGTGAAAAGGGCCCAGGGGAAATCAACGATCTGCTCGGAAAACTGGAGCCTGGGCTACAAACCGCCCGTCAATCGATCGAGCAGCCAGCCGACATGGTGCTCCTCGACAAACAACTGGGGGCTATCGCCGACTACAAGGTTGCGTTCGCCGATTTGACCCGTGCCATGGCCAGTCGCGAGGATGCACGCAGCAAATTGGGCGCCAATGCCGATAACGCCGTAGCCCGTGTCGCCAGCGTTGAAAACGCCATGCGGCAAAGCGCCGACGTTGCTCAATTCGACAGTGTGGTCAGCCTGAGCAAGGCCATCCAGCAAGCCCGCTATCAGGTTCGCGGCTACACCTACAGCGGCCAGGCCGACGCCGAACAGCCTGCCCTGGATGCCATCGATAGCGCGTTGAAAACCCTCGCCAGCCTGCCGGCCCAACTACCAGACGAACACGCCGCCAACCTGCGGCAGGCCAACGAATCGTTCAAGACTTATCGTGCAGTGGTCGGCCAGTTCCATGATGCCCAGACCGCAAGCGCTGCCGCGATCAAGCGCATGTCCGACTTAGGGGTGGTGCTACGCGAGGCCAGCGGAAATCTCACCCAGTCCCAGACCATCGTGCGCGACCATGAAGCCAGCGAAGCCAAGATTTTGCTGGCATCGGCCGCCGCGCTGGCCTTCCTCTTCGGCGTGATCGCGGCCCTGGCGATCACCCGGCAGATTGTCACCCCGCTGGAGCAGACCCTCAAGGTCGCCGAACGCGTGGCGGCAGGCGACCTGACCCACAACCTCAGCTCCGAGCGCCGCGACGAACTGGGCCAACTGCAACGGGCCATGCAGAGCATGACCGTGGGCCTGCGGCAACTGATCGGCGGCATCAGCGACAGCGTCACGCAAATCGCCAGCGCCGCCGAACAACTCTCCGCCGTCACCGAACAGACCAGCGCCGGGGTCAACAGCCAGAAAGTGGAAACCGACCAGGTCGCGACCGCCATGCACGAAATGACCGCCACCGTGCAGGAAGTGGCGCGCAATGCCGAGCAAGCGAGCGAAGCAACGGCCGCCGCGGACCAACAGGCTCGCGAAGGCGAAAAGGTGGTCGGCGAAGCCATCGCCCAGATCGAGCGCCTGTCCAACGCGGTGGGCAGCTCCACCGAAGCCATGGGCCACCTAAAACGCGAGAGCGACAAGATCGGTAGCGTTCTGGACGTGATCAAGTCCGTGGCCCAGCAAACCAACCTGCTGGCCCTCAACGCGGCCATCGAGGCGGCCCGGGCCGGTGAAGCCGGGCGTGGGTTTGCGGTGGTGGCCGACGAGGTGCGCAGCCTGGCCCAGCGCACCCAGAAGTCCACTGAAGAGATCGAGCAACTGGTTCTTGGCCTGCAGACCGGAACCGAACAGGTCGCGACCAGCCTGGACAACAGCCGCAGCCTGACCGACAGCAGCGTCGAACTGACCCGCCGTGCCGGCGGCTCACTGGAAAACATCACCCGCACCGTCTCGGCGATCCAGTCGATGAACCAACAGATCGCCGCCGCGGCCGAGCAACAGAGCGCCGTGGCTGAAGAGATCAACCGCAGCGTACTGAATGTTCGCGATGTGTCCGAGCAAACAGCCGCTTCCAGTGAAGAAACTGCCGCCTCCAGTGCCGAGCTGGCGCGACTGGGGGTTCATCTACAGACGCTGGTGGGACGCTTCAAGGTCTAAAAATGTAACCCCCGTGGCGAGGGAGCTTGCTCCCGCTTGGGCGCGAAGCGGCCACCAGCGCCGTCAGACTTTGCCACGGCTTCGCAGCCGAGCGGGAGCAAGCTCCCTCGCCACGGAAACGCATTACGTCTATTTTTCTACAGATCCCGCCCGAACCGCCGATACAGGCCAGATAAAACCAATCAGCGCTACAAGGGAGTATCAGCATGTTCCGGTGGCTTGCCCAGGGTCTGGGAAACGTAGGCGTTAATCGCAAACTCGGCGCAGGCTTCGGCCTGGTGCTGTTCCTCACCTTGATGATTGCATTCACCGGTTGGTCCGGCCTGGGCAATGTCATCAGCCGGGGCGACAAGCTGGGGTTCATTGCCAGTCTCAACGACTTGAGCAAAGACTTGAACCTGGCCAGCATCGACTACAACACCACGCGGGGCGAGAAAGGACCGCAGCCGGTCAACGACCTGCTGGGCAAGCTCGAAGAGGGCCTGAAGACTGCTCGCCTATTGATCGAACAACCGGCCGACGTGGCGCTGATCGATGCGCAACTGGCCGCCGTCGCCGAATACAAGGGCGCCTTCGCCCAGATGACCCGCGCCACCGTCAGCCGCGAAGATGCACGCAGCAAACTCGGCGCCAGCGCCGACAACGCCGTGGCCCGCGTCGCCGAAGTTGAAAAGTCGATGCTGCAAGCCGGCGACGTCACCCCGTTCAACAGCGTGGTCACCCTGAGCAAGGCCATCCAGCAAGCCCGCTACCAGGTTCGCGGCTACACCTACAGCGGCAAGAGCGACGCCCAGCAACCCGCCCTCGATGCCATCGACGTCGTCCTCAAACTGCTTGCGCGCCTGCCAGACCAATTGCCCCAGGAACACGCCGCCGGCCTGCAGCAGGCCAGCGACTCGTTCAACCTCTACCGCGCGGCGGTCGCTCAGTTTCGCGACTCGCAAATCGACAACGCCGCGGCCCTCCAGCGCATGAGCGAGCAGGGTCAGATACTGATGGATGCCAGCCAGAAGCTGACCGTGTCCCAGACAGCCGTGCGTGACCGCGACGCCGCCCAAGCCAAGATGATCCTGATCGTAGCGGCCGCCCTGGCGCTGCTGTTTGGCGTGATCGCTGCGCTGTTCATCACCCGGCAGATCGTGGGCCCCCTCGGCCAGACCTTGAAGGTTGCCGAACGCGTCGCCGCCGGCGACCTGACCCACAACCTCACCTCCGACCGTCGCGACGAACTGGGCCAACTGCAACGCGCCATGCAAAGCATGACCGTGGGCCTGCGACAATTGATCGGTGGCATCAGCGAAGGTGTGACCCAGATCTCCAGCGCCGCCGAACAACTCTCGGCCGTGACCGAGCAGACCAGCGCCGGGGTCAACAGCCAGAAAGTGGAAACCGATCAGGTCGCCACCGCCATGCACGAAATGACCGCCACGGTGCAAGAAGTCGCCCGCAACGCCGAGGAAGCCTCCGAAGCCGCCCTCGCTGCCGACCAGCAGGCTCGCGAAGGTGACAAAGTGGTTGGCGAGGCCATCGCCCAGATCGAGCGGCTGGCCAAGGAAGTGGGTAACTCCACCGCCGCCATGGGGGATCTGAAGCGTGAAAGCGACAAGATCGGCAGCGTCCTGGACGTGATCAAGTCCGTGGCCCAGCAAACCAACCTGCTGGCCCTCAACGCGGCCATCGAAGCGGCCCGCGCCGGTGAAGCCGGGCGTGGTTTCGCGGTGGTGGCCGACGAAGTCCGCAGCCTGGCCCAGCGCACCCAGAAGTCCACCGAAGAAATCGCAGAACTGATTGTTGGCCTGCAAAGCGGCACCGAACAGGTCGCGACCATCATGGACAACAGCCGCAGTCTGACCGACAGCAGCGTCGAACTGACCCGCCGCGCGGGAGGCTCGTTGGAGAACATTACTCGCACGGTTTCGGCGATCCAATCGATGAACCAGCAGATCGCGGCCGCGGCCGAACAGCAGAGCGCCGTGGCCGAAGAAATCAACCGCAGCGTGCTGAACGTACGCGACGTGTCAGAGCAAACTGCATCGTCCAGCGAAGAAACCGCCGCCTCCAGCGCCGAACTGGCCCGGCTGGGCGTGCACTTGCAGACGTTGGTGGGACGATTCAGGGTCTAGGGGGCGAACAAGGACCGGCAGCCGTCAACGAACGCCTGGGCAAGCTCCAAGAGAGCGTACAAGCGGCCTGATCGTGGACTCGTGAAACGAAATCGGCCAGGTCGCGGCGATCCAGGCGATGAACCGGCAGACCGCCGCCGCGGCCGAGCAGCAGAGCCCTGTGGTTGAGGAATCAATCGCAGTGTGCTGAACGTCCGCGATGTGTCCGAACAGGGCTCCGCCGCCAGTGAAGAGACTGCTTCCAGCGCCGAACTGGCTCGGCTTGGGGGGCATTTGCAGCCGTTGATAGGGTGGTTCAAGGTTTAGCGGAACCTTTCGCGGGTGTTGCATATTCGGGTGGGTCTATATCCGCCGCTGCGGTAACGGCCACTTCGAAAAACTCGAATACCGGCCCGACGAAATTAACCAAAACGCGTTTACCCCTCGCCCCCCGCCTAGGCGGAGCAATGCCCTCACTGCAGCATCGCTCCGGGCTGCCGGATAGGACCATTCATGGCCCATTCGGATGTCTCAGCCCTATTCGCACCTCAAAGTTCGTCTCGTGGCAAAGGTCTGCAGCCTAAATCCTGAGCAAAGCGAAGCAAATAACCGTCTGGATCCTGCACAAGGAAATTGCTCTCTCCTTGAAGCCGTTTATTTTCCCTATACCAAAATTCCTCTATGGGCTTTCGCAACGTATGCCCGGATAGCACGAGCGTTCTCGCCAAAGCGTTGACATCAGGGCATTCGATTGAAAGGTTTATCCCGCGTCCATAAGGTTTTTCAAGCGGCTCAACTCGCCAGGGTGATACATCGGGACGGCCCTGCTCCAACATCAATTGACTTCCATGATATGAAATGAAAGCAAAGCCGTCTTCCGGCCTTTCGTACTCAATATTAAAACCGATCACTTTGCAGTAAAACTTAAGGCTATATTTAATATCAGAGACTATCATCTCTGGCAGAAGCGCATTGAAGTCAACCATAAAACCCCTTCCTCCTTGAATTAATTAACTCAGCCAAAAACCATTATTGGCCACACCCAGGAAAACCCCTTTTTACCGAATTCACTCCTTGAAGAGTCAGTTTTTCCCAGGTAGAAAATGTAGACGACTATCAAATCAAAGAAAATCCTTTGCTTTGTTTCTAATTAAGACAGACACAACTTGACATCGCATGTAACAAATCAAAAAAGTTACAAACCAAGTCTGAAATAAATTTTATACTTTTCGATTTGCGAATATTTATAGTTTTCCTTAGATTCGCCTCCGCCCAAAAACGGAGTAGAACATGACCGAAATTATTATTAGCTCCGACCAACCCACCGGATTGGTTTTGAATGAGCGTAAAGCTATATCTCCTTTACCCATTGGCATGTTCACTGATTGCCGATGCATCCTCCGCGCCCGGTTCTAAAATAACTTCGAATCAACAACTTTCTTCATACAGCCCCAAAATCCAAACTACGACTCAGCACAGGCAGACTAGGAAAATGGACAACTACGTCGCGACAGAAGAAACTTATGACTGGAAGCGAGAACACGGCACTTCACCAACGATAAAAAAAATGGCACACCAAGTGCGCATGCGAGGTACCGACAATCAAATACTTCAAGGCAGAGCCTTGGGGCTCTGGTCCAAGAACGCAGAACAAATGAACACTTTTTTGCGTCAATCAGTGGAGGACATAAGAAAATATCAGTTACTGAAAATAAAAAATCTGGTCGATAATGCCTTCGCAAACGTCCCCTTCTATCGTGAACTTTATACCGCCTGCGGCTACGAACTTGGGAGTATCTCCAGCTTCTCAGACTTCGAACGACTTCCCATCGTAAACAAGGCCCTCCTCAATAGCTTTGAACCAAGCAAGATAGTCAACGACGCTGAACACCTCGAGCATGCCAACACCTCTCGCACATCAGGGTCCAGTGGAAATCCGTTCACCGTATACAGCGATGATAACGACATCATCCTCGACCACTTACAAGTGCTCCGCTTCTACAATTCATGCTTGAAAACTCCGTTACAAGAGCGCGATTGGATATATCTGCTCCATCACGAAGGCTTGGCGTTCTCTTCCCTTCATGGCAAATATAGAACGTTTCAACTACCAGACCTGCTACCTGACACACCGTTAGGCGAACACCTGTCCTATCTGCGTCCCAGGTTACTTGTAACACTGCCAAGCTACCTTCCTTTGATACTTCAACACAAAGAACATGTGAAAAGCAGTGGGGTGGAGGCTATCTTGACTAATTCCGAGTCCAGTACTCAGCAAGAGCGTGACTATTATTCTAAAGCGCTAGGTCTCCCAGTGTATGACGAGTACAGCTCCGAAGAAATAGGAATGATCGCGACCCAATGCACTCACGGCAATTATCACGTCATTGAGGACGGTGTGTATTTGGAAATTGTGAATGCCGACAGCCGGGGCTTCGGTAATGTCATCTGTACGGATCTCAATAATGAGCTTATGCCATTGATTCGATTCGATCATGGGGATGTGGCCAAAAAAAATAATTCTAATAGCCTTTGCGGATGCGGCAGCGCATGCACCTCTTTGGAAGAAATAAATGGTAGACGCGACGACACCTTTCGCACTCGGGGATTGGAGGTCGTTCCAAGCGCTTCGCTGTTGGCCGCTATAGATGACATATTGATTACACCTGACAAGACCTTGAAGCAATTCCGCCTGATACAAAAAAACTCAGAGACCGTAGAGTTGATTACCCAATATTCAGGCGCCCCGCATAAAAACATGCCGGAAATATTACAGGAGCTAAGGGATCGAATTTCCTTTTTGTTTGGCTATTCAATTACGCTGCTACATCGAGAGGTACATGAGTGGCCCGTGCAGAACTCCTACAAACGCAGAAGCATCGTTCGGGAATGGAAAATCAATTAAATATGTCTCTGATCAAGGTGATGAACGCCTCTTTATCCATTCACGCAAAAACACTTTTCTCGGATCTGAACCTGACCATTAACAGAGGCGACCAACTGGGAATCGTTGGAGATAACGGTGCCGGAAAAAGCTCACTGCTTCGCAGCATCGCGAAACAACAAGATGAACATGGAGGCGACATAATACATGCTCGAGGATTACGCTGTCTCTACGTAGAACAGGGATACCCAGCTCAATGGAACGAGTCAACTGCGGTTGAAATATTGGAAAATAGTTTATCTGACGCAACGAAAGAGCAATGGAAAGTCAGCTATACCCTTGAGCTGTTTAACTTTCCAGAAGGCTACCGAGCACTTCCATTCGGCCAACTAAGTGGCGGCTGGAAAAAAATAGTAATGATTGCCGAAGCGGCAATCTTGCAACCAGATGTATTGCTACTGGATGAACCAACAAACCATCTGGACCGTTCCCACATAGAAAACCTAATTCGTTTGCTTAGGGAAAAACATATTGCAGATACATTTGCAGTGGTCAGCCACAACCGTGATTTCCTGGATTTAGCTACGAAGAGTACGCTTTTTCTTCATAACCAGCGTTTTTCTCACTTCAAAACCAGTTTCACTCATGCAAGAAAACTGCTTTCAGAACAGGAGCAGGCATTGTCTGAATACAGATCAATCAAATTCAATGAAATTCAAAGGTTAAAGAAAAGTGCACACTTCCAACGTCAACTGGGTGTAAATAATCATAGTGACAATGCTTCTCAAAAGGCAAAAAAAATAGAGCGCAGGGTCAAAAGCCTTGAAGCCCACATGCCCATCGCGAAAATTTTTCGCAAACAAGACATTACGTTGGCCGCAGATGAATTAAATGTAAAAAAAATTCTCCAGATAGAAAACCTCAAGTTATATTCAACCACAGGGAATTTTCTTTTTTCCGTAAAATCGCTTGTCATCAACAGAGGCGATCGAATCGTTATTACTGGAAAAAACGGCTCCGGCAAAAGCACCTTGTTAAGGGCCATTATTGACGGCACGGCCACGGAGATAAAGCGCAATCCCTCCATAAGAATAGGCACTCTTGACCAAGAGCTCTCTGCATTACCAAAAGCATCCAGCGCACTGGAGTTCTTCTCAAGCAATTTTGAAATTGATCAGCAGCAAGCAATCAATAAACTCGCCTCTGCGGGATTCTCCTATCTGAATACTCAGAAAAAAATTGGACAACTCAGCTACGGCGAGCGCAGTCGACTCGCTCTATTGGCTTTGAGCTTGAACAACTCAAATTTTTTAATTCTTGATGAACCTACAAACCACTTGGATATAAAGTCCCAGGAGGCATTGGAAAGCGAAATCCAGCGCTTGAATCCCGCTGCGATAATAGTTTCCCACGATGCCAGGCTTATTGAAAACATTGGAAATCGCCACTTTGAAATCACCGATGGCGTACTTAAAGAATGTTACTAGCGCACGAGCACACCGAGTAGTAGTCCACACCTCGCCCCTGCTAAACATTCTAGACACTAGCACAGACCTATATCATCTATGAACGATTTAATCAGTTTGAAGTCAGTCTGCAAAAATTATTCTCTAGCCAGAGAAACTAGAGGTCTAATGGCATGGAGCAAGCAATTAGTAAAACCGCAATATGACATATTTCAGGCGTTGGACTCGATAGAGCTCACTATTAAAAATGGCGCCGCCGTTGGATTTATTGGACCAAACGGAGCGGGCAAATCCAGCTTGATCAAGATACTGTGTGGAATACAAAAACCTTCATCCGGACAAGTAAGAGTCCTCGGCTGCGACCCAAGTCTTCGTGAAAAAAAATTTCTTAAACAAATAGGAGTGGTCTTCGGCCATAAAACATCACTCTGGTGGGATCTACCAGTCAAAACAAGTTTTGATACCTATAAAGAAATTTATGGTATTGCAGACACTGACTACCTGCGTCGGCTTTCAGAACTATCCGATGCTTTGAATCTGGTTAAGATCCTTCACAAACCCGTTCGCAACTTAAGCTTGGGCGAACGAGTAAAATGCGAGCTAACCCTTAATCTCTTGCATTCTCCAAAATTGATTTTTCTGGATGAGCCAACGGTCGGACTGGACGTGACGTCCAAATATGAAATACGCAGATACCTGAACCACGAAAGAAAAACAAACAATCTTTCGGTCTTTCTAACGAGCCATGACCTCGGCGATATAGAAGCCTGTTGCGACGACGCCATTATCATAGACAAAGGACGCATTCGCTTTGACGGTTCCATGCGCGAATTAAGCAGGACTTTCAGGACTAATGTAAAACTAACCGTAAGCACTCAGGATATGACTAGTAGCGAGAAAGGGCTTCTGGCATTCAAAAAAGCCATTGAAAACTTTCCAGAGTTCAGCATTCTTAATGATGGATCAAACCAAATTTCCTACATAGTACCACGATCATCAATCAGCGCCATTTTCAGCCTATTCAAAGAAGGACTCTACGACTTGGAAGTCTCCTCATTGGATTTTGAGAATAGCGTAGTTAATCTCTTCAAAACCTGGTCTGATGAGTAATCATGAAAGTTACCGCTTATTACAAGCTCATCCAAACGGGGTTGCTCTCGGCGTATCGAGACAGGTCCATGTTAATAACCGACCTACTCATCGCCACGGGCGTGCCATTTTTTATACAGTTTGCTATATGGAGTTTTGTTTACCACGGAGGTACCGCAGAAACACTTCCGCAATATACGTTAAAGGAAACCTATCTTTATTATGTTGCGGTGCTAGCGCTCAATCGATTGAACAACACCTACGACCTGATTTTTAGAGTCTCCACAAATGTACATGAGGGGCAACTGGAAGGTATTTTCATTAAGCCTATAAGTTATTTTAAGTACAACCTGTTTATTTTCCTGGGTGAAAGCATTCTTTATTATGTTCCAATACTGATTATCGCTGCTTTCGTCATGATTTCAGGCTCTATAGGCCCAGGCGTCATAGGCTTCATAATATTGAGCCTGATCAATCTGTTGTTCTGTTTTCTACTCGGTTTCTTAATGGCTCTGTCTACGTTTTGGCTAACTCGCCCCGATATGACACTCAGTTTCCAAGCTATTTTGGCGAACGTCATTGGTGGAACGTTGCTTCCGTTGTCGTATTGGCCGGAATTTCTTCAGCCTTTGATGCGATATAATCCATTTAGATTACTCATTAGCGGTCCAGCAGAATTCTTGCTGCGCCCAAGCAGTGAATTACTTATAGAGCTCTTAAGTCTTTATGCTGTCTGGTTTCTGATTATGTTGGCGGCCTGCAAGATCGCCTTTAAATTAGCTAGCAACCGGTACTCGGGAGCAGGAGGTTAAATGCACGTACTCATATTGATCAGAAACGCGGCAAAAGAAGCGGGCAAATACAAAACCAATCTTTTCGGCAGCACGCTTGCGCTTGTAACACTTTACACTTTACAGTTTGTTTTTTTTGATGTCATCAGTACTTTCGTTATCACTGACGAAATCAACACCAACTGGTTACTCATTTTCTTCATGTCATACACGTTGGGAGGTTTGCTAACCAGCTTCTTTAGTTCCGCTATTGCCGGTTTTTTTCGGCAGCTCACACAGGGCCGGATTGACATGTTGCTGGTGCGACCCGTTAACCTGCTGACACTGATTTTATTCCGCTGGTGCCAAGTTCATTATTTATGGAGCGCATTACTCATGACGGCCATTTGCGGGCTTTCGAATAAAATAGATTTTTCACCATTCTTAGCGAATCCATTAAACTCTGGTTTGTATTTGCTTGTTATGCTGATGGGAGTGGTCGCAAGCGTTACCTTTATTATGGCGCTAAACTCTTTTTCATTTGTTACCCAGCGCGACCTACCCGTCGACTATATTCATTCGTCCATTTTTACGTTTGCGCTGTTGCCCGCGACATTCTATTCCAAGATATTGCTATATTTTTTGATCGCAGCCTTGCCAATGATCGTATTTGCGTCTGTTGCATTAGATGCTTTGTTTAATGGACCCACGCTGTTCGTATCAGCCTTTATTATGGTGGTAACCCTCACGTTTTTTGTTACCATCAAGCAGGTTTACAATCTATTTAGACGATTCGACAGCATCGGCGGATGACAGATAGCGATTAGACAGCGGAGGTTTTAAATCAAGCCCATGAAAGCGTTACCTCATGGGCTGGTTAAAGGAAGTCTGGATAACAAATCGGGGGCGTCAACGACGCCCCCAAGTTTACCTTTATATAGTTTAAGTCACAGCTAGAGCCATTCTTATCAGAACACTCGCTTACGAAGCCGGGTAGCTGTGCCCATGCCCTTCAGTATCTACCTTCAGGGAAAATCGATAACTTGCCTCACCGCCTTGGCAAAGATAGCACTGATTGTTCCTTGCTCTTGCGCGGCCAAGTGAGACGTTACCACTAGGTTTTTAGTAGACAGCGAAAGCAGGCCATACGGATCTTTAAATTGACCTTTATTTTCTACCCACTCATTGTAATAACCATCGATATAGCAAAACGCTTCCGGGCGAGTACAAAGAAAGTCTTTAAGCGCCACTGGACAAATGATCCAAGGACTGGACACATTAAAGATTTTAATGGTTGGGCTCGCACTTTTCAATACATCCTCATTAATCAAATATCGCGTTTCAGGACCCCCTGCAAGATGAACGCATACAACGTCCATAGTGCCCACAATGTCCTTCACAGATGCATACCTCATGCTCAGATTTTTTTCAATTTCGGGCTTTCTAGTTCGAGACCAGTAGGTCATTCTCGAACAACCACGTAGGTGCAGCTGATGCGCCATCTCGGTGCCAATAGCCCCCATCCCCACAAACCCGACGCTCAAGTCTGATAGGGTAGGTCTGGGTATTTGAATCCAGCGCCCCCCCTCCTTCACGCCCTCAATACTTTCAGGAACCTTTGCCAGGCAAATGGTGAGCATGGCCAATGTAAATTCTGTCACCGCCTTGACATTCATATGAGGAGTATTGGTCAGGTGTATGGATTTTTTTGTAGCGTAGTCAATATCCACAAAACCTGCTATCCCCGTCCCCATGACGACCACGTGCCTCAGTTGAGTGGCCTTATCAATCAATCGAACCGATAAATACTCCGGGCCGCCCAAAATATAAGCGTGCACCTCTGGTAATAGCTCTAAAAGCTGTTGCTCGTTAACAGGACGTCTAATATGGATGGGCTCGATGTTGTTTGGAAATACCGCTTTATCGATGTCAAAATCCCCTGTAATCAGGACCTTTTTCATTCTGAAACCTTCTCTGCAGTGTTGATTCTATTGGCCGGCTCCAGTTCGAGTAAAGCTTGCCTCAAGCGTGAAATAGAATGATCGAACTGATCATCAGGCTTCAATAAAGCAATTCTTATACGGTCGCTCCCTGAAACCTCATGGCTGCTCCAATAGAAATACCTTCCTGGCAGTACGGCCACATCATAAGTTGCTAGGTAGTCAGTCAACTCAAGATCCGAAAGACCCGTTTGCTTTATGTTAAGCCACATGACCGTCATAACCGACTGCGGATGTTCTGCATCAACGTAAACCCTTGTCCCTACGAGCTGCGAGCGGACCATTTCCGAGTTTTTGGTAATAATCGAATGCATGTAAGCGAGGCCGCCTTTTCTCAATGTCGCCTCAATAAATTCGATGATTACTCTGAGTGTAAAACTTGAACAGCAAAGATAGATCTCCTCGTATATGGTTCTGATATCCTGAGCCAAATCATCGCTGTATGAAAGCAGACTGGCTTTGGCATCCAATGTCGGCCACTGTTTGCCGGTATCCTCTAGAACGATAAACGATGCATTCTTTTCAAGCAGAAGCGCATACTCGTCGAGCGGAGCTTTATGGCAAAAGCGAAAGGAGGTGTCGAGTATTAATACTATATTGAGCCTGCAACACAGATCAGTGATATTTTCCATCATGACCGCGTCGAAGACGAAACCTGTGGGATTATTCGGATTGACGATGAACAGAGCATTCAGACCTTTGTCTCGAATGACTTTCTCTAATAGCTCTATGTCGTAGAACATTTTTTCCGGAAGAGCTTCAAGTTCGACTTCCCTACGTCGGAGTAGTTGAGCGAGGTTATCAAATGTCGGTTCGATCAAACCGATTTTAAACTTTTTTGAACGCGCCCATGCACCCACTATATCTATACTGTTTGACGCAGTGGGACAGACCGAAAAATATTTGTGTCGCTTTAAACCCGCCAGCGCGAAATAATCTGCAAAAATATCTTTAAAGGCCATTTCCATTTGTGGGATAGAGGTCTCGACCGCAGCATCCCATAAATCCGGCAAATTGAATAACACGCCTCTAAAATGCTTCTTCGCGGAAATATAACTATGACCGTCTGCAAGGTTATACTTTACCGACAGCCCAAAAACCTCATGTTCAGTGAGGCTCTGGTTTTTGTAATCAGGCAAATAATTCATCAGACTTCCACCGGGTAATTTCAAATATTAACCTAACCTTAGTTTCCTGATTTGCCCTCCATGACGTGCCGAACCTTAATAACCAGACGTCTACATGTAAAGTTCATCTACCAATAACTAGTTATCTAAATATGTCCTACTTTTACCACCCTGAGCGGAGCAATACCTCAAGAAATGTATTTTGTAACATTGCTTGCTCGCACAGTTGCGAACCTTGAAATTAAAACACTATGGTCAATTGCGTTTTGCCAGCACTCATATAGTCAGTAACAGTAGTTTTTTAAAAAAATACCCCCGTTAGCATCTCTAAATATATCAAAGCAACACCTTGTATATCTTTAGCTTTCTGAAGTCTGCCATTACAGCCTTCCAGCCCATTATCTTCAAAGAAGGCGCTTGATATTTTTAAGTGACACGTTACATCCAGAAACCTAACAGTTCTGATAGTAGACAACCTGTTCATATAGACAGAGACTGAATGAGTCGTCTGGCTTCTGGAAAATGATCATGGATACCACTCCTGACCGGCTTCTTATTGAATATCGATACGATGCGCTCGATCGCTTGGTCGGCTACGTGCCCAGCGATCAGTCCCAGGGCAGTCGTTTTTATCAACGAGACCGGCTGACTACGGAAATCCAAGGCCCCCTTCAGCTTCAGATTTTTCAAGGCATGGAAGGGCTATTGGCGGAAAGCCACAATGGCAACAGCCAGGTCACTTCGTTGTTGATGACCGACCAACATGGCACTGTGCTGACAGCCTTCGGCAGGAGATCAGCTTACACACCGTACGGTCATCGTCCGAAGGCGGGAGGTTTGACCAGTATTATGGGCTTCAACGGCGAACGGGCTGATTCAACCACTGGTCACTACCTGCTGGGAAACGGACACCGTGCTTTCAATCCGCGCCTCATGCGCTTCAACAGTCCCGACAGCTTGAGCCCCTTTGGGAAAGGTGGCTTGAATAGCTATGCGTATTGCGGGGGTGACCCGGTCAACCGTAGCGATCCCACGGGAAGATGGTTTGGATGGGCTTGGTTTACCAGTAATCTTGTCCAAATGGCTGCTGATTACCTGCCCCCTTTAATCCCCCAACGAGTCACAAGGTGGATCCCGGGAATAGAAAATCCCACGTTAGGGTGGTGGGCTAAACATATTCACAACGTGAGCAGTTTTTCTTCGTCGGCTAGTTACATACCCGTGAGCTTGATTGACAATGTGGCTTTTACTGAAACTCGCTATGGCATAACTTTAGGCATCCATTTGGGGATTACGGCCGTTTCCGTTGTCAGCGGTACTGTGTTGACTCTGCACAAAGCAGCTATTAGGGGGAGAGAACTAGTGCAGCTCACGGCATCTCGAACTCTTGGGGATTTAGCCAACGCTTCCGCAGGCGTCGCCTCTCCAACCCCAGGGCGTTCAAGCCCGCAGGCATCAGGGCAAGCGAGGGTAATGACAACTGCTGATGAGATACGAAGAGGCAACCTGACCTAAGGACAACAATGTATGACGATGGAAAACAAGTCAGTCCATCGGCGTGTTCATCCGTTCCCCTGCCACGCCACCCGGCATGCGGGTACGCTCCCCCATTCGGCCGCCCTCATGCAGTTGCGCTTCACTTCGTTCGCTGGGGTCAGCTTACGGCGGGACTCTCACCCCACACGTTTGCACCAATGCTAGGGGCACCAAAACTCGCCCTTCAGCACAAGGCCACACAACCTTGCGCCATTGCCTACAACTACGCCAGAATCCGCCGGCTTGTACGCCTTGGGCCTGGGCTTTAACGTTTGCGGGTCGCTGTCAGTTCAGCGATCGGGTTTAGCAGCCTGGACATCCTAGACGTACGCTCTCCACATGCATGAGCAGGCTTCAGCGCTTGCGCATCTATGCCATGGCGGTTGTGCGTGGGAGACCTTCGGGTCTGCCGGGTTCTAGGGTCCCGGTCTGCTAACCCGCGTACAGTCGCCACCATTCTCGTTTAGCAGCGATATCTGGCGGCTCCACTACCCTAGGAGCGTCAACCATGTACAAGGTCATACCCAACCCACCCGAACCAGAAGCAGACCCCAAGAAACTCCAGGAAGCCTCTGATCGCGCGCTCGATTACTACCTGAACCCCAAACAGGCCAAATCCGAGAATAAACCATCGCCAGGCCAGCTCTTCACCATCGTCGACGGCATCGACACCGAAAGCCTGCTGGCCAACCTCAGCGAAACCCTGGCTTCAGCCGATGCCATGGTCAGCGACCTTGCGTTCGACCTGAAAGGCTCACGACGCCATGTTGCCCTCGGCATCCTGCAACTGATCGAACTGAGTGGTTTGTTGGCGAATCGACTATTGGATAACGTCAACCCGCAGCACTGACCAACATCGTCACAAAACTCAGGGACCACAAAGAAACAACTCGCCCAACAAAAAGCCCCGCGCTCTTCCAGAAGCGGGGCTATTTTGATTATCTGAGAGACGGAACCAGCACGTTGGCGAGTGCATCAACGTGCCGTCAAGTCCATTCGGTATCCTCCCCCCGGAGCGCCTTCGTGCAACGCCGACTGAATCCTTTCATACAAAGCATTGGCCTCCGCAGTCGTTATTGACCGAGAACAATCACGCAGTACGACGCGCAGTAGAACATTCTCCTGATGGGCCAGAAGGCCAAGTCGCTCAATAGCTTGGGGTGGCAACTCAGACGAAACCCAACGTCCTTTGATCTGCATTTCCTCGATCCAGCCAGAACAGTCCCCGGCCGCCTGAAGCATCCTCTCCGTCAGCACCTCCTCGCTCAATCCAGGAGACACCGCCACCGAAATATCTCGAGAAATCGAAGGCAAGCGCGAAACGGCGCTCCATGGCCGCAGATCTTGCATTTGGGCCTGCACCCGTTCGTTAGAGTCTCGCAACAAACGGATATCTGGAATGCCCTTGCGTAGCATCGTCAACCGATCCAGGCCCATTCCCAACGCTAGTCCACCATGGCTCCGAGGATCAATTTTCAATCGCCTCAGTAGCGAAGTGGCGATGAGGCCGCATTCGAGTACTTCAACATTGGCGCCGTCGTTCAATACATTCACTTCGATTCCACCCTCGGTGTAGTGATGCGGGCTGTCGCTGTAGACCCAAGGCTTATCGGGTACCGCAGCGCCGAGAATATCGCCGACCAGACGCAACAGATGCTCACGATCCGAAAGTTCTGGATCGCCCAGAACCCAAACATCCATTTGATGCGGTTCGGCGCAATGCCACCTATCCCGACTGTCGCGGCGAAATGTGATGCCCGGAGCGGCGAGCAGGATCATTTCCCCCGTCTTGCGCTCTTGAGCAGCCAGTTGAAGGGCGACGGGAATCTGGCTGGTGGTTTGCGTGCGCAATAGCGAATGTTCGTTCACCCAGCGCGTGTGTTCACTGCCCAAGGTGATCTCTGCCGGGTCGTAGCCCAGTAGCCCATAGTTGTCTTCGGCAGACACGATACGCGGGCCAGTCTGAACACGTGCCCGAGGCCAGCCGTTACGAATCAATCCCTCGACAATCTCATCGACCATCAGCCGAACCGCGTGGACGGGTGTATGTGTTTCCGTCAGATCTGTTACGGACAGCGCCTGCTGGAGAGCTGCATCAGACAAATATTTTTTGTACCTGCCATTTCCGACCCCTTAGTTTAAAACATCAAACGAACAGCAATAAAACCTATCAACACTAGACCACCCAAACAACGCCAGCGGGTCATTTACTTAAATTTCAGAAAACTGCTACAGACACTTCCCACACAAATAGCCTCTTCGCAGCCAACAAACAAAAAAACAGCACAGCCCACTCTAAAAAACTCAAAAACCTATTCCATACATTAGAAATACTTGAATTAATCACACACTTTTTGGAGAGGAAGAATTCTGGGTCATTGCAGACTCACAGGAATTCCTTGATGAATGCAGTAATCAAGGATTAAACACTGCGCACATTCACGAGCTCAGGACTCTTCCTCGAAATAGCATAATTTTCTCGTTCAGCGACAACGCGGCCAAGCTCACGTTGGAGATTGCCAAGGCCACCCCAGTCAAGAAGAGCGTTTTCTGCGCAGCACAGGTCTTCGATCCATCTTTCAGTAGCGCGAACTACGGTTTGCACTTACTGCTTAACAGCGATTTCAAAAGAGCCTTAGAAAGACAGCGTTTCTTTTTAAACATGCTTAACTCCTATGACTCATTTCTCCTCTCAGGCGAAGACACTTTCGGAAACGTCACACTCAACCGCCAGGCTGAGCCCTACGCGTTGATAGAGGAGGACATTTCAGAGAACTTCATACACTCAGCAGCCGAATTTTTCGAATTGCACTATGCCCACATAAACACTCATGAACGCTGCCCGTTCTGCTTGAACGGAAAACTTAAGATTTCTGGAATCTTAACGGTATTAAGAAAAGCCAACCCACAATTACCCAATAACATTCGAGCCAGGCTTGAGCTGTTATCAGACTCGGTAGCCAAGACGGGAGGATTTCTGACAGTCGTGGCAAACAAGGTCACGTCTTTACAAGCCGACAACGAGGAGCATATCGAAACATTGAGATTAGCTGCCGGGGTTCGAGGACTCGGACTCACCGAATTCGCCATCGGCGTCAACGAAGAAATAGCAGCCTGCATAGATTACAAGGTCAACTCTCAAATGAATGAGGGCATCAACGGTGTCCACTGGGCTATCGGGGATGGTTCCAGCAGCTTTCACATTGACTTCCTCAGTCCAGACGTCAATGCCACTCCAGTTGTTCAATAACGTTAGTCACTCGAAATCTGGAAGTCCCAAGTACAAAATCCATAGGCCAACAAAAAGCCCCGCTTCCTTCCAGAAGCGGGGCTTTTTGCGGATCAGGCCACTTGAGGCTGCACGCTCACCGGCTGTAGCGGTAGCAGCGGTGCATGAGGGTCGGCCTTGACCGACTCACGCCATGCCGCCAGCCACTCGGGATGCGCCTCGCTCCAGACCTGCTCGTGCAGGCGAGACAAGGCCACCGGGTCGCTCAGCAGGGCCAGCCGCTCGGCGTTGCTGAGACCGGCAGGGCCGACCTTCAGGGCGTGACGAACGCGTTCGACTCGCAGCCATTCGATCGGCTCGGCCTTGCCGTGACGCGAGGTCGCCAGCGCATACGCCAAGGCGTTCTGTTGTGGATCGACCACCGCCCGGATGAAACCGTCGTTCAGGGCATGCCAACGGTTCTCATGGGTGTACTGGTCAGTCGACAGCAGTTCCTGCGGCGGTGCGTATTCCTCAGGGATCAGGAACAGGCTTTCATCACGGGATTTCAAGCCCAGGCCTACGCGGCTGGAGATCACCGAAACCGGAATCGACAGCATCAGCGAACCCACGATCGGCACCAGCCACCAGAGGAAGCTCGGGTTCAACCAGATCACCAGCAAGGCCCAGAAGAAGCCCAGCAAAGTCTGTGGGCCGTGGCGCTTGACCGCTTCGCTCCATGGCGTGGAGTCATCGTCCCGCTTGGGCGAATTCCAGGTCGCGGCCCAGCCCAGGAAAGCGGCGAGCACGAAGCGGGTGTGGAAGATCATCCGAACCGGCGCCAGCAGCATGGAGAACAGCATCTCCAGCAGCATGGACAACGTCACCTTGAACTTGCCACCGAACGCCTTCGCCCCTTTCGCCCATATCAGTACGATGCTCAAGAGCTTGGGCAGGAACAGCAGCACGATGGTGGTCGAGAACAGGGCGATGGCCTTCTCCGGATGCCATTGCGGCCACAAAGGATAAAGCTGGCGTGGCTCGAGGAAGTACTGTGGCTCCATCAAGGTGTTCACCGCCAGCAGCGCGGTGGACAGCACCAGGAAGAAGAACCACAGCGGCGCCGACAGGTAGGACATCACGCCGGTCAGGAACACCGCACGGTGCACCGGGTGCATGCCCTTGACCAGGAACAGCCGGAAGTTCATCAGGTTGCCGTGGCACCAGCGACGGTCACGCTTGAGTTCGTCCAGCAGGTTCGGTGGCAGTTCTTCGTAGCTGCCCGGCAGGTCATAGGCAATCCACACGCCCCAGCCGGCACGACGCATCAGCGCGGCTTCGACGAAGTCGTGGGACAGGATCGCGCCGGAGAACGCGCCTTTACCCGGCAACGGTGCCAAGGCGCAGTGATCGATGAACGGCTTCATGCGGATGATCGCGTTGTGACCCCAGTAATGGGATTCGCCCAACTGCCAGAAGTGCAAACCGGCAGTGAACAACGGACCATACACCCGGGTGGCGAACTGCTGCATGCGCGCATACAGCGTGTCCATGCCCGATGCCCGCGGCGCGGTCTGGATGATGCCGGCGTCCGGCGTGGCTTCCATCAGGCGCACCAGGCTGGTCAGGCATTCGCCGCTCATCACTGAGTCCGCGTCGAGCACGACCATGTACTTGTAGTCGCTGCCCCAACGACGGCAGAAGTCGTCGAGGTTGCCGCTCTTGCGTTTCACGCGACGGCGACGACGGCGGTAGAAGATCTTGCCGAACCCCCCGGTTTCACGGCAGACATCCAGCCAGGCCTGCTGTTCGGCCACGCAGATATCGGTTTCGTTACTGTCGCTGAGCACGAAGAAGTCGAAGCGATCCAGGTCGCCGGTGGCGGCCACCGACTCGAAGGTCGCGCGCAAACCGGCGAATACCCGCGGCACGTCTTCGTTGCAGATCGGCATCACCAGCGCAGTGCGGGCGTCCTTGGGAATGGGCTCGTTGCCGGCGCTGGCGCCGGAGATGCGGTATTTGTCATGGCCGGTGAGCAATTCGAGAAAGCCCATCAGTGCCGTCCAGAAACCCGCCGACACCCAGCAGAACAGGATCCCGAACAGAATCAGGATGCTGGTCTGCAACGCATATGGCAGCACTTGCGTGGCCGTCTGCAGCAGCGGTTGGTGCAAGACTTCGTCCAGATCCACCAGCGACCAGCCCTGGTACGGCATGATGCCTTTCATGTACCAACCGGCAACGATGGTCTGGCCGAGCATCAGGATCAGCAGGATGTAGCGGCGGATCGAACCCACGGTACGCCAGCGTGCATGAGGCAGCACGCGCTCATCCTTGGGTGGCTTCGGCGGGTTGGTACGCCCGGTCAGGCGCCGCCAACCGCGCACCAGGATATTGGTGCGCCACGGTTCCGGCACGACCTTGGTCCGACGAATCGGCGGCGTCGCCTTCAAGCAAACCCGGCCGTTGGCATCGAGGGCCAGCATTTCGGCGTCCTCGAGTTCCTCGGCGGTGCTCAGCGTCAGGCGGCGGCCCACCGAGGCTTGCGCCGCCTCGTTGGGTGCGTCGAATGTCGAAGAAGCCAGGCGCTTGTGCAATTCGCTGAATGACGTGCAGCCCGCCAGCTCGGCGCGCTGCTCGTCGGTCATCGGCAAATGGGCCAGATACTCACTGAGAGATTCTGGTTGTACGGACGTATTACTCATCGGCAGGCAACTGGTAGCTCCAGGTCTCGGTCAGGACTTGTTCAGTCTGTTCCGGTTCCTGTGGGGTTGGGGTCGGCTCGGCGGCGGCGGTGGACGACTTGACGGCCTTGGCCTCTTTCTGCTCGCCGGCCTGCTCGTTGGCTTGCTCTTTTTCGCTCTGCTGCTTGGCGACCTTGTCGGCCTTGGCCAGCGTGGTCACGGAATGTGCGGTGGCTGGCAGCTCGACAGGGACAAGCGGCCTGACCAATGCGGCACGCATCTCGGTCGCTTTGCTCGGGTCCTTGATCTTCAGGCGCAGCGTCAGGCGCCAGCCCTTGGTTTCAGGGTTGTAGCGCACGCTGTTCTCGACGATCTCGGCGTTGTCGCCAACGCTCACCTGGCTACGCACCTCGGCCTCTTCAGGCAGCGCTTGCAGGGAAGGCCCTTCGAAATCCACCAGGTAGGCCACGCTGCCGTCCGGTTGACGGATCAGGTTGGACTGCTTCACGTCACCGGTCGAACGCAGGGTCTGCTTGACCCAGGCGCTGTCTGGCGAGTGCAGGTTGGCTTCGTCGAGGGTCCAGTGCAGACGGTAGGCGAAGTCCAGTGGCTGGCCTGGCTCAGGCAGTTTTTCCGGGCTCCAGAACGCAACGATGTTGTCGTTGGTTTCGTCGGCGGTAGGGATTTCAACCAGATCGACAGTCCCTTTGCCCCAATCGCCTTTCGGTTCGATCCAGGCGCTTGGGCGTTTTTCGTAACGGTCATCCAGATCTTCGTAGTGGCTGAAGTCACGACCACGTTGCAGCAGGCCGAAACCACGCGGGTTTTCTACCGAGAAGTTGCTCACGGCCAGGTGTTTCGGGTTGTTCAGCGGACGCCAGATCCACTCGCCGTTGCCGGCATGGATGGACAGGCCGCTGGAATCGTGGAGTTCACGACGGTAGTTCAGCACCTTGGATGGCTGGTTGGCGCCGAACAGGAACATGCTGGTCAACGGGGCGATGCCCAGCTTGTTGACACGATCACGCAGGAACACCCGTGATTTCACGTCGACAACGGTGTCGGTGCCCGGACGCACGGTCAGGCGATAGGCGCCAGTGGCCCGTGGCGAATCCAGCAGGGCGAAGATCACCAGGTGCTTGTCGGTCGGTTTCGGACGCTGGATCCAGAACTCGCGAAAGCGCGGGAACTCCTCACCGGATGGCAACGCGGTGTCGATGGCCATGCCACGAGCGGACAAGCCGTAGACCTGGCCCTTGCCGATGACGCGGAAATAACTCGCGCCGAGCATGGTCATGATTTCGTCTTGCTTGTCGGCCTTGTTGATCGGGTACAACACGCGGAAACCGGCGTAGCCCAGCTGTTCGGTGGCCTTGGGATCGAACTTCACGTCGCCGAAATCGAAACGTGTCGGGTCGTACTTGATCTCGTCGACGGTGGTCGCGGTGATTTCGTTGATCTTCACCGGCGTGTCGAAATGCATGCCCTGGTGATAGAAGGACAGCCGGAACGGGGTCTTCTGGTCGGCCCATTCAGCTTTTTCGGTGCGGAAACGAATTTTCTGATAATCGGCGAATTTCATTTCGCGGAATTCGTTCGGCAAATTGCTGCGCGGGGCTTCGAACTTCTGCCCGGCCAATTCTTGTGCCTTCGCCGATACATCATCCAGGCTGAATGCCCACAGTTGGCCCGCGCCGAACAGGCACAACAGGGCCGAGCCCGTTACCAGGGCGCTTCTCAACCGTTTGGCAGTCATTTTTGGTGCATTACAGGGACTAACAATCACGAGCAACCCTCGCCGAAAACTGATCAAAAAACCAACGGCCAGATAAAGTATCTGCACGGTAACGGTGCTGAAAAACCGCTCCTGCGGACCACTCTTGCCAAGTTGGCGAGCATTGTTCCGACTCCGACGGGGCAAAATGATTCCCCAAACGGTCCAGGACAACTCTCTACCTAAGTCAAATGGACCAGCGAACGCTGATCCCCCGTAGCGCGCGATTATCTAGTAGCCC
This sequence comes from Pseudomonas sp. R151218B TE3479, assembly GCF_053629195.1. NCBI lineage: Bacteria > Pseudomonadati > Pseudomonadota > Gammaproteobacteria > Pseudomonadales > Pseudomonadaceae > Pseudomonas > Pseudomonas sp. R151218B TE3479. Next base: position 1,444,530 of record NZ_JBRJHV010000001.1, on the reverse strand, counting down.
GCGTGACAACGCATCAGGGGTAACAAAGTATTTATCGAGAAAACTCACCGTTTAACCTCGAAACAGAACCGAAAAGATGTTTCAAACGCTTTCAGGACTGTAACAGGAAGGTTACCGGGCCATCATTGACCAGATGAACCTGCATGTCGGCGCCGAATCTACCTGATGCCACAGTGCCATGCACCTGTTTCGCCTGACTCAGCAAATAGTTGAACAATTCTTCGCCCAGGGCCGGAGGCGCAGCCGTGGAAAAACTCGGGCGCAGACCGCTTTTGGTGTCCGCCGCCAAGGTGAACTGCGACACCAGCAGCAACCCACCACCGACATCCACCAAGGACAGGTTCATCTTGCCCTCGGCGTCGCTGAACACTCGATAGTTAAGCAGCTTGTACAGGAGTTTGTCGGCGCTGGCCCGGGTATCCCCGGGCTCGACGGCCACCAGCACCAGCAAGCCCTGGTCCACGGCCCCGACGATCTCGCCCGCCACCTCGACCCGGGCACCGCGCACCCGTTGCAACAGCCCCTTCATGCTTCTTCGGGCGGCAGGTCAAGCAGGCGCCGGGCCATTTGCGCGGCGGCGCGCACCAACGCGTCGGTAATCCCCGGTTCCGAGGCGGCGTGGCCGGCATCGCGGATCACCTGCAGTTCGCTGTTGGGCCAGTTCTGATGCAGCTCCCAGGCATTGTCCAACGGGCAGATGACGTCGTAGCGACCGTGCACGATGACGCCTGGCAAATGGGCGATCTTACCCATGTCGCGAATCAACTGGTTGGGCTCGAGGAAAGCGTTGTTGGTGAAGTAGTGGCATTCGATCCGGGCGATCGACAGCGCCCGCTGCGGCTCGGAAAAGCGATCGACCACCAGCGGGTTCGGACGCAGGGTGGCGGTACGACCTTCCCAGGTGGACCAGGCCTTGGCCGCGTGCATCTGGGCGATCTGGTCATTACCGGTCAGGCGCTTGTGGAAAGCGCTGAGCAGGTCGTCGCGCTCGTCCAACGGGATCGGTGCGATGTAGTCCTGCCAGTAGTCGGGAAACAGGCGACTGGCGCCAGCCTGATAGAACCACTCGATTTCCTGCGGACGGCAGAGAAAGATCCCTCGCAAGATCAGACCATGCACCCGCTCCGGATGAGTCTGGGCGTACGCCAGGGCCAGGGTCGAGCCCCAGGAGCCGCCGAACAGCACCCATTTGTCGATACCCAGGTGCTTGCGGATACGCTCCAGATCTTCGACCAGATCCCAGGTGGTGTTGTTTTCCAGGCTGGCGTGGGGGGTGGACCGACCGCAACCGCGCTGGTCGAAGGTGACGATGCGGTACAGGTTCGGATCGAAGTAACGACGGCTCTGCGCATCGCAGCCGGCACCCGGGCCGCCGTGAATGAACACCACTGGCAGGCCTTCAGGGGAACCGCTTTCATCGACATAGAGCGTGTGGGTGTCATCGACAGCCAGATCGTGCCGGGCATGGGGTTTGATCTGCGGGTACAAAGTCTGCATTGCGCGCTCCGTAAGGGGTCGAGTCATCCCTGTAGGGACTTCTATTTAGTCTGCCGTCCGGCATCATAAACCCGAATGCCCTTAATGAGCATGTCCCCTGCGCAGTCAAAGCATGTCAGCCAGATACGCCAGCAGCGCGCGATACATCCGATCGACCTCCGGCACCTGGCCCCGGCCACGCAGGCAACCGTGGACCAGCCCGTTGCCGACATACAGCACGGCGTCTCCCCCTGCGGCGTTCAGCCGCTCGCAATAAAGGACGCCGTCGTCCCGCAGTGGATCCCATTGCGCGACGACAACCAGCGCCGGCGGCAAGCCGTCCAGGTTGTCGGCGAGTAACGGCATGGCATAAGGCGAGGGACGAGCGCCACCCAGGTACAGCGCCTCATAGTGCTCCAGCTCGCGACTGCTCAGGAGCGGGGCATCGAAACACTCGTGACGCGACGGCAGATCCGCGGGGCCACCGAGCGCCGGATAAATCAAGACCTGGGCCCGGGGCAACGGTTGCCCGGCATCGCGCAAGGCCAGGCATAACGCAGCGGCGAAATTGCCGCCGGCACTGTCACCGACCACCAGCCGACGACGGGGGTCGATGGCAAACGGGGCGTCCGCCAAGTGGCGCCACACCGCGAGGCAATCGTCGAAACCGGCCGGAAACGGATGCTCCGGAGCCAGCCGGTAATCCACCGCTACCACCAACGCGCCCAACTCAGCGGCCAGCTCCATGCAGATGAAATCATGGGAATCCAGGTCCCCCACGACCCAACCGCCACCGTGCAGGTAAAGCATGCATGGCCAGCCGGCGAGCGGTGCCGCACGTTGCGGGTAATAGGCCCGCACTGCCACGCCGGCCAGTTCGAAATCCTCGATGGCCAGCGTCGGCGGGCAGGGCGGAGTGAACGCCCGGCACATCTGGCTATAGGCCTGGCGCGAACCGACGAGGCTGTCGTCCGGGCTGGTGAAGCTCTGGGTTTTGTCGATGAAGGCTGACATTGCCTGGGAGAGTGGGTAGGTCATCTTGGTTTGCCGTGGTGTGGCTCCCTCGCCACAGGGGTTATCAGTACCCAGAAAATCGCCTCAGTCCTTGAGACTCGCCTGCACCGCCGCCACGCCATCCTTGCCATCGAAGCTCGTGACACCCGCCAGCCAGCGCTGAAGATCCTCGGGATGCTCGCGCAGCCACTGGCGGGCGACGTCCTGGGGTGTCTTGCGCTCCATGATCGGCACCATCAACTGACTCTCCTGGGCGGCGGTGAAGGTAAGGTTTTCCAACAGCCGGCTCACATTCGGGCAACGCTGGGCGTAGTCCGGCGCGGTCACGATGGAGACGGTCGCGGCGCCTTCGTTCGGACCATAGACGTCCTCGCTGCCGGTCAGGTAGGTGATGTTCATGTTGATGTTCATCGGGTGCGGGGTCCAGCCGACGAAGACCACGAACTCCTTGCGGTTCACCGCCCGCTGTACCGCCGCCAGCATGCCTGCTTCACCGGATTCGATCAGCTTGAAGTCCTTGAGGCCGAAGTGGTTGGTCTCGATCATGGTCTTGATGGTGGTGTTGGCGCCGCTGCCCGGCTCGATGCCGTAGATCTTGCCGCCAAGCTGATCCTTGAACCGAGCGATGTCGGCAAAGGTCTTGAGCCCCGCCGCCGCCACGTAATCCGGTACGGCCAATGTGGCCTGGGCGTCGGCCAGGCTTGGCTTGTCCAGTACCTTCACTTGGTTGGCCGCCAGGAATGGAGCGATGTTCTTGTCCATCGCCGGCTTCCAATACCCCAGGAAGATGTCGAGCCGCTTGTCGCGGATGCCGGCGAAGATGATCTGTTGCACGGCGCTGGTCTGCTTGCTGTCGTAGCCCAGCCCGGTGAGCAGTACATCGGCCATGCCGCTGGTGGCGATCACGTCGGTCCAGTTGACCACGCCCATGCGTACGGTCTGGCAGGACGCAGGCTCGGCGGCCATCGCCCCGGTGCTGAGTAGAACGGTACCGCAGAGGAACGACAGACAGCGTTTGAACAGTCTTTTCATCGCGAGGGTCTCGTGCGGCAGCGGATTATTGTAGGGCCGGTGTCTTGGCGCACCGTGACCGGAACATTACGCAGCGTCGAAGGGGTCAAGATGAACTGTGGCGACTCGGTTTTGCACGGTGGCGACAGTCCCGTACGAGGCTCAAGGACAAACACAATCCTGTGGCGAGGGGATTTATCCCCGCTGGACTGCACAGCAGTCCCAAAAGCTCTCAGTCCGACCCATCAGGTCGCTGGAAGACATCCGTTTTGGGGCCGCTTCGCGACCCAGCGGGGATAAATCCCCTCGCCACAGAAGTACCGCGCGGTGTTTATTTCTTGTAAACCTGCTGTCCCCACGCCAGGAAACCTTCCAGTAACTCCTTGAGCACCACCTGGGTCGGCGCTGCCAGATCCGGGCGGTAGTTGAACGGTTCGAATTCTTCCATATAGGTGCTCTGGCACAGCTCCAGTTGCACCGCGTGGATGTCTTCGGCCGGGTTGCCGTAGTGCCGCGTGATGTGTCCGCCCTTGAAACGCCCGTTGAGCACATGGGTGAACTGGCCGTGGCGGGCACAGATGGCTTCGAGCTGGCTGGCCAGGATCGGGTCGCAACTGGCACCGTTGAACGTACCAAGATTGAAGTCCGGCAGCTTGCCGTCGAACAGGTGCGGGATCACCGAGCGGATCGAGTGGGCGTCGAACAGCAAGGCATAGCCGAACTCGGCCTTGAGCCGTGCCAGTTCCTGCCGCAGCGCTTGGTGGTACGGCATCCAGACCTGCTGCAGATACGTCGCCCGTTCCTCGGCCGACGGCTCCAGCCCTTCGCGAAACAACGGCACGCCATCGAACAGCGTCGCCGGGTACAAACCGGTGGTGGCGCCGACGTACATCGGTTTGTCATCGGAGGGGCGATTCAGGTCGACGACGAACCGTGAATACTCGGCGGCCAGGGTGCTGGCGCCCAACTCATTGGCGAATGCATAGAGCGTGGGAATGTGCCAGTCGGTGTCCGGCAGGCTCTGGGCTTCGGGAATCAACCCGGCCTTCACCGCCGGGGTCAGGCGCAGGCCGGCGTGGGGCATGCTGACCAACAGCGGCACGCGCCCTTGCTTGAAATTCAGGACCTTCTCCACAACCATTCTCCTCAATCGATTTCAACGCCGTGACGCACGACGCGTTTTTCCAGATCGCCACCGAGCCAGTACGCCAGGTCGGCCGGGCGGTCGATGTGCCAGGCGACAAAATCCGCGACCTTGCCGACTTCCAGCGAACCGTGGGTGGCGGCCATGCCCAAGGCCTGGGCCGCATGAATCGTCGCCCCTGCCAGGACTTCTTCCGGGGTCATGCGAAAACAGGTGCAGGCCATGTTCAACATCAAGCGCAGCGACAGCGCCGGCGAGGTGCCGGGGTTGAGGTCGCTGGCCACGGCGATCTTCACGCCGTGTTTGCGCAAGGCGTCCATGGGCGGCAGTTGGGTTTCCCGCAGGAAATAAAACGCCCCCGGTAGCAACACCGCCACGGTGCCGGAAGCGGCCATGGCCTTGGCGTCGTCCTCGGTCATGAATTCCAGGTGATCGGCCGACAGCGCCTGGTAACGCGCCGCCAGGCTGGAACCGTGCAGAGACGACAATTGTTCGGCGTGCAGCTTCACCGGCAGCCCCAGTTGTCGCGCGGTGATAAAGACCCGCTCGACCTGCGCCGGGGAAAACGCCAGGTATTCGCAAAAGGCATCCACCGCATCCACCAGCCCCTCGGCCGCCAGGGCTGGCAGCATCTCGGTGCAGATGTGTTCGATGTAGTCATCGGCGCGATCTTTGTATTCCGGTGGCAAGGCGTGGGCCGCCAGGCACGTACTGCGCACACTGACCGGTAACTCGGCGCCAAGACGGCGAATGACGCGAAGGATCTTACGTTCGCTGGCCAGGTCCAGGCCGTAGCCGGACTTGATCTCCACCGTGGTCACGCCGTCGTGCATCAGGCTTTTCAGGCGTTTGGCGGCGCTGGCGAACAATTCGTCTTCACTGGCCGCGCGGGTGGCGCGCACGGTACTGGCGATGCCACCGCCGGCCGCCGCGATTTCGGCGTAGCTGACGCCTTGCAGGCGCTGTTCGAACTCACCGCTGCGGTTGCCGCCAAATACCGTGTGGGTGTGGCAGTCGATCAACCCTGGCGTGACCCAGGCGCCCTTGAGGTCGTTGACCGCCGGGTAGTCCCCCGTCGGCAATTCGGCACGCGGGCCGATCCATTGAATGTGCTCGTCCTGGGTGACGATGGCGGCGTCTTCGATGATCGAGTAGACGCCCTGGGCCATGGTGGCGGCGTGGCAGTTTTGCCAGAGGGTTTTCATCCCGGTTTCCTCGTCGCGTACAAAATCGAATCGCGAGCAAGCTCGCTCCCACAGGGGTTTTGAGTGCATCAGAAATCCTTGTGGGAGCGAGCTTGCTCGCGATGAGGCCCTTACAGGCTCGGCAACAACTGCGCCGTGACCAATTCGTTCAGGCACCGACTCGCCAGCAACTCACTGGCCGCATTGATGTCCGGCGCAAAGAAGCGGTCCTTCTCATAAAACGGCACTTCTGCACGCAACAGACCACGGGCCCGCTCCAGTTTGGAAGAGGTCTTCAAACCGCCGCGCAGGTCCAGCCCCTGGCATGCCGCGAGCCATTCCACCGCCAGGATCCCACGGGTGTTCTCGGCCATTTCCCACAGGCGCTTGCCGGCGGCCGGGGCCATGGAGACGTGGTCTTCCTGGTTGGCCGAGGTCGGCAGGCTGTCCACCGAATGGGGATGGGACAGCGCCTTGTTTTCACTGGCCAGGGCCGCCGCGGTGACCTGGGCGATCATGAAGCCGGAGTTCACCCCGCCATTGGCCACCAGGAACGGCGGCAACTGCGACATGTGCTTGTCCATCATCAACGAAATCCGCCGTTCGCTCAGGGAGCCGATTTCGGCAATCGCCAAGGCCATGTTGTCGGCGGCCATCGCCACCGGTTCGGCGTGGAAGTTGCCCCCGGAAATCACATCACCCTCGGCGGCGAACACCAGCGGGTTATCCGACACGGCATTCGCTTCGATAACCAGCACTTCGGCGGCCTGCCGGAACTGGGTCAGGCAGGCGCCCATCACTTGCGGTTGGCAACGCAGGGAGTACGGGTCCTGGACCTTGTCGCAGTTCTGATGCGAGTCGGAGACTTCGCTGCGCTCGCCCAGCAGGTCGCGGTAAGCGGCGGCGGCATCGATCTGGCCTTTCTGGCCGCGAGCGGCATGAATGCGCGCGTCGAACGGCGAGCGCGAACCGAGCACCGCTTCCACCGTCAGGCTACCTAGGGCCAGGGCACCGGCGAACAGGTCTTCGCCTTCGAACAGGCCACGCAGGGCAAACGCAGTGGAGACCTGGGTGCCGTTGAGCAGCGCCAGGCCTTCCTTGGCGGCCAGGGTCAGCGGCGCGAGACCGGCGACTTTCAGCGCCTCGACGGCCGGCAGCCATTCGCCCTTGTAGCGGGCCTTGCCTTCACCCAGCAGCACCAGGGACATGTGGGCCAGCGGCGCCAGGTCACCGGACGCACCGACCGACCCCTTGAGCGGAATGTGCGGGTAGACCTCGGCATTGATCAGCGCAATCAGCGCATCGATCACCTGCCGACGGATGCCGGAAAAGCCCCGGCTCAGGCTGTTGACCTTGAGCACCATGACCAACCGCACCAGCGCATCGCTGATCGGCTCGCCCACGCCGGCGGCATGGGACAGCACCAGGGAGCGCTGCAGGTTTTCCAGGTCCTCGCTGGCGATGCGGGTCGAGGCCAGCAAGCCAAAACCGGTGTTGATGCCGTAGGCGGTGCGGTTCTCGGCCAGGATCTGCTCGACGCAGGCGACGCTGGCCTCGATCTGCGCCGACGCGCTGGCGTCGAGGCTCAAGGTCACGGGTTGCTGATAGATGTCACGCAATTGAGCCAGGCTCAATTGGCCGGGAATCAGGTTTAAGGCAGTCATGTATTGCTCCTTTTGAGAGTTTTGTTTTTTCACCCGCCAGTCGCTCCGGAATGTTCCGTTATCCGTCACCTTCGCTTTGGGCGATGCCTTGTGGGCAATGGGTGTCTTGGCACGCTGGCGTTTTTTGATCAATTCAAATCAGGTAAAGCGTTGTGCAGCACAAAGGGATCCTTGAGCAACCCGGCGGCACTGGCGATGTCCGGCGCCAGCCAGCGGTCCTGGTCGTAGGCCGGAACGCGCTCGCGCAGCAGCTTCCAGGCAATGTCGGTGCCGGCGCCGAAACGCTGGGCCTTGAGAAACTCAAAAGCCTGGGCCGCCAGCAGGTACTCGATGGCGAGGATCTGCGCGCAGTTTTCCAGCGCCCGGTGCAGCTTCAGGGCGGCGTTGGTGCCCATGCTCAGGTGATCTTCCTGCAAACCGGAGGTGACGAAATTGTCCAGCACCGCCGGTTGCGCCAGTTGCTTGTTCTCCGCGCACAGCGACGCGGCAACGTATTGCACGATCATCATCCCCGAGTTCACGCCGGGATTGGCCACCAGGAAGGCTGGCAAGCCGCTGACGTGGGGGTTGATCAAGCGGTCTAGGCGACGCTCGGCGATGGAGCCGATTTCGGCCATGGCAATCGCCAGCAAGTCCGCCGCCAAGGCCACCGATTGGCCGTGGGGGTTGGCCTGGGACATGACCCGGAATTTTTCCGGCGTACCCAGCAGCAGCGGGTTATCGGTGACCGCGTTGAGTTCGGTTTCGATCTGTTGCCGGGCGTGGGCCAACTGATCGCGAGCCGCGCCGTGCACCTGGGGGATCGAGCGGATGCTCAAGGCGTCCTGGGTGCGAATGCCCAGGCTCGCGGCAATGACTTCGCTACCGTCGAGCAAGGCCCGCAAGTTGACCCCAACCTGCTGCATGCCCGGGTGTGGCTTGAGGGCGATGATCTCGGCATCGAACGCGGCAATCTGCCCGCGCTGGGCCTCGAAGCTCATGGCGCCGATCACGTCGGCCCACTGCACCAGCCGCGTCGCATCGGCCAAGGCCAGGCAACTGAGGCCGGTCATGCACGGGGTGCCGTTGACCAGGCACAGACCGTCCTTGGCCCCCAGTTGCACCGGATGCAAACCCTCGGCGGCCAAGGCCTGTTGCGCCGGGACTATTTGTCCGCGATAGCTGACCTGACCAACGCCCAGCAGCGCGATGCCGATGTGGGCCATGTGGGTCAGGTAACCCACCGAACCCTGGGACGGCACTTGCGGCGTGATGCCGCGATTGAGCAGTGCGAGCAACGCCTCGACCACCCGGCGATGGATGCCGGACTTGCCCTGGCTGTAGTTGAGGATGGCGGCGCAGAGGATCGCCCGGGTCTGTTCATCAGTCAGCGGCGCGCCGACGCCACAGGCATGGCTGAGCAGGGTGTTGCGTGACAGTTGGCTGAGTTGTTCGTCCTTGAGCGAGACATTGCACAAGGCCCCCAGGCCGGTATTGACGCCGTAAGCGCGCTCGCCGCTTTCGACGATGCGCTGGACGATGGCCTGGGCATTGTCGATCCGCGCCCAGGTCTGGGTCGACAGCTCGAGCTCGGCACCGAAGCGGGCGACGGCGACGACGTCCTGCCAGCGCAACGGAGCGCCGGTGATTACGATTTTTTCAGCCTGGGACATCCTCAACCTCGTCTGTACAACTTGAATATTGATGCTGCTGGGCCGGCCCTATCGCGAGCAAGCTCGCTCCCACAGGGTACGCATTCCAAAGTGGGCCGTCCTTGTGGCGAGGGAGCTTGCTCCCGCTGGACTGCGCAGCAGGCCCAAAAAAGCGGCCGCTGCGCGCCCGAGCGGGAGCAAGCTCCCTCGCCACAAAGCACACACCGGCCACCACAGCCTTACACCACCGCCGTTCGCCGCTGCACGAACCGATCGACATACTCATCCGCCGGCGAATGCAGGATCTCCCGGGGCGTGCCGACCTGGATCAGCTTGCCGTCCTTGAGAATCGCAATGCGGTTACCGATGCGCACGGCCTCGTCGAGGTCGTGGGTGATGAAGACGATGGTCTTGTGCAGGGTCTTTTGCAGCTCCAGCAACTGGTCCTGCATTTCCGCGCGGATCAGCGGGTCGAGGGCGCTGAAGGCTTCGTCCATCAGGATGATGTCGGTGTCCGCCGCCAAGGCCCGGGCCAGGCCCACGCGCTGGCGCATGCCGCCGGAGAGCTGGTGCGGGTATTTGTTCTCGTAGCCTTTCAGGCCCACGGTGTTGATCCAGTGCAGCGCCCGCTCGGCGCACACCTGCTTGCTCTCGCCACGCACTTTCAAGCCATAGGCGACGTTGTCCTGCACGCTCTTGTGGGGCAGCAGGCCGAAGCTCTGGAACACCATGCTGATCTTGTGCCGGCGAAACTCGCGCAGGGCGTCCATGTCCAGTTGCAGGATGTCTTCACCGTCCACCAGGATCGCGCCACTCGTAGGATCGATCAGCCGGTTGAAGTGGCGCACCAGGGTGGACTTGCCGGAGCCGGACAGGCCCATGATCACGAAGATCTCACCAGTGCCGATGCTCAGCGACAGGTCGTTGACGCCGACCACGCAGCCGGTTTCGGCCAGCACCTGGTCCTTGGTCTTGTTCTGGCGGATCAGCTCCAGGGCTTCCTTGGAGCGATTGCCGAAAATTTTGAAGACGTTCTTGACTTCGATCTTGCTGACGGCTGCGTTGCTCATTTGCTCACCTCATGCCGAGGGCGACCATAGGCCTGGGTAATGCGGTCGATGACCACGGCGAGAATCACGATGGCCAGCCCCGCTTCCAGGCCGCGCCCGACGTTGAGGGTCTGGATGCCCACCAGCACGTCTTCGCCCAGGCCACGGGCGCCGATCATCGAGGCGATGACCACCATCGACAGGGCCATCATGGTGGTCTGGTTGATCCCGGCCATGATGCTCGGCAGGGCCAGGGGCAATTGCACGCCGAACAGCTGCTGCCAGCGGTTGGCGCCGAAGGCGTTGATGGCTTCCATCACTTCGCCGTCCACCTGGCGGATGCCCAGGTCGGTCAGGCGGATCAATGGCGGCGCGGCGTAGATCACCGTGGCGAAAATCGCCGGCACCTTGCCCAGGCCGAACAGCATCAACACCGGAATCAGGTACACGAAGCTCGGCATGGTCTGCATGATGTCCAGCAACGGCATCAGCACCGAACGCAGGCGGTTGCTGCGTGCCGAGAGAATGCCCAGGGGAATGCCGATCAACACCGAGATCAGCGTCGCCACCAGCATCAGGGCGAGGGTCTGCATCAGCTTATCCCACAGGCCTACCGCACCCACCAGGAACAACAGGCCGACGATGACTGCCGTGGCCACGACCTTGCGGGTGGCGTGCCAGGCAATGCCGCCGACGATGGCCAGCATCAGCCACCAGGGCGCCATGCGCAACAGGCCTTCCAGATTGACGATGGCCCACAGCAGGGTGTCGGAGATGTGCCGGAACACATCGCCATAGTTGGTCACCAGGGAGTCGACCCAACCGTTGACCCAATCGGCGATGGAGAAGGTAAAGCTTTCGGGAAACATAAGAGACTCTCGATCAAGTGGATGCGGTGAACGTCCCGGCCAGCCCCACGGTTGGCCGGGAAAGATTCGACCTACAGAGCCGCGTCGATTTTCTTGGCAGCGTCTTCACTGACCCAGGCGTGCCAGACTTCAGGATGTTCCTTCAGGAAGATCTTCGCCAGTTTCGGCGACTCGATCCGCTCTTTGGCCATGCGCCCAAGGTTCTGGTTCAGGATATCGATCGGCAGGTTGACCTTTTCCAGCACCGCCACCAGTTCCGGGGCTTCGTCGTGGAACGTCTTGGACAGGCCGACCTTGATGCTCACGCTTTTATCCACGCCCGGTTTTTCTTCCAGTTTCACCAGGTCTACCTGGCCCATCAGTGGCGTTGGCGACCAGTAGTAGAACAGGATCGGCTCGCCACGCTTGTAGCTCGACAACACTGCGGCATCCAGGGCCGGGCCGGTGCCTGGACGGAAGTTGGTGTAGGTTTTTTCCAAGCCGTAGCTTTTCAGCATTTCGCTGTTGTCCAACTCGCAGGTCCAGCCGGCCGGGCAGTTGTAGAAACGGCCTTTGGACGGTTCTTCCGGGTCCTTGAACACGGCGGCGTACTGGCCCAGGTCAGCAATGTTCTTCAGGCCAGGGGCCTTGGCTTCGAGCTTGCGCTTGGCGTCGCCTTCAACCACGTAGCGCGGCACATACCAGCCTTCGATGGCGCCCACCACCGGGGCACCGACGCCGACCACCTTGCCGGCCTTCTCGGCCTTGTTCCACACCTCGCTACGGCCGACCCACTCTTCGGCGAATACCTGGATGTCGTTGCTGCTCAGGGCGTTTTCCATGGTGATGGAGTTGCCCGGCAGACTGTCAGTCTTGCAGTCGTAGCCTTTTTCCAGCACCACTTGCAGGACGTCGGTCAGCAGCATGCCGCTTTCCCAGTTCAGGCCGGCGAACTTCACCGGTTTGCCCGACTCGCACCAACCCGCTGCTTGCGTGGCGCCGGCGCTGGCCAACAGGCCCATGGAAAGCAATGTGGTCAGCAGGGTCTTGTTCGACTTCATTATGTGACGCTCCTAATCAGTTGGATTGGCTTACGGCAGTCAAGAGGCATCCAGCCCTGTCAACGTCCCATCAGACCGCTTGAATGCGGCCCGCCCTGCTCGGTTGTGCGTCAACCGCGTCCTGCTCGAGCGGCAGGATCAATTGATCGGGTACTGCGCTGTGCCACTTGTTGGCGAGGACGTAATACAGCGCCGCCGGGACCACCAGGCCGATGATCCAGGAGATATCCACACCGCCCATGGCTCCCACCAGCGGACCGGTATAGAACTTGGTGGCAATGAACGGCAGTTGAACCAGTACACCGAAGACATAGACGCTGATACCCAAGGCGTTCCAACGACCGTAGCGGCCGTTCGGGTCGGCCAGTGCCGGCACGTCATAGCGCTCGCGGGTGATGCAGTAGTAGTCCACCAGGTTGATCGCGCTCCAAGGCGTAAAGAACGCCAGCAAGAACAGGATGAAAGACTTGAACGCACCGAGGAACGAGTGCTGGCCGAGCAGCGCGATCAGGGTCGCGGCGCCGACGATGAACAGCACGAAGACCAGACGCTGCAAGCGCGTGACGTTCAGGTGACCCCGGAAACCGCTGATGATGGTGGCAATGCACATGAAGCTGCCGTAGGAGTTCAGCGTGGAGATGGTGACCTTGCCGAACGCGATGCTGAAGTACAGCAGCGCAGCGGTGGCGCCGGTGCCCCCCAGGCCAACGATGTAGGCCACTTCGTGACCGGCGAATTGCCCGTTGGCCGAGGCGGCGGCAAACACGCCGAGGATCATCGCCACCTGTGCGCCGATGACCGAGCCGGCGCCTGCGGCGAAAAAGGTTTTTACCGAGGACGTCTTGCTCGGCAGGTAACGCGAATAGTCAGCCACGTAGGGGCCGAAGGCGATCTGCCAGGAGGCCGCGAGCGACACCGCCAGCAGGAAACTGCTCCAGCTGAAATGGCGGATTTGCAGGAGTGCGCCAACGTCCGTCTGGCTGATCAGGCGAGCGAACAGGTAGACAAAGGCAATCACACCAATAACGCTGGCGACCCGGCCGATGAAGTGAATCACCCGATAACCCAGCACCGTGACCAGCACGATGACACTGGCGAAAATGAGGATACCGGCACTGTCGCTGACGCCGAACAACTGGCCCAGCGCCTGGCCGGAAAGCACGGTGCCCGTCGCGGTGAAACCCAAGTACATCAGGCACACCAGCACGATCGGGATGGCCGCCCCATACACACCGAACTGCACCCGGCTGGAGATCATCTGCGGCAGGCCAAGCTTGGGCCCTTGCGCGGCATGCAAGGCCATGACGCCACCGCCGAGCACTTGGCCGATCAGCAAACCGATCAACGACCAGAACACATCACCGCCCAGCACCACCGCCAACGCACCGGTGACAATGGCAGTGATTTGCAGGTTGGCCCCCATCCAGAGGGTGAACTGGCTCAACAGCCGACCGTGTCTCTCCGCTTCCGGGATGTAGTCGATCGAGCGCTTCTCGATCAACGGCTTGCTGCTTGCGCGTGTGCTGGTGACAGCCATGGTTCAACCTCTGTGGATTGTTCTGGAATTCATTGCGCTACTGCTTCCCTGTGGGAGCGAGCTTGCTCGCGATAGCGGTGGGTCAGCAGACAATGCTGTTGACTGACACTCCCTCATCGCGAGCAAGCTCGCTCCCACAAGGGGCCCGGGGTTATTTGCCGGTGATCATCGGCAAGTTCAGCCCCTGCTCCTTGGCACAATCGATGGCGATCTGGTAACCGGCATCGGCATGGCGCATCACCCCGGTGCCCGGGTCGTTGTGCAGTACGCGAGCAATACGCTCGGCCGCTTCGTCGGTACCGTCGCAGACGATCACCATGCCCGAATGCTGGGAGAAGCCCATGCCGACGCCACCACCGTGGTGCAACGACACCCAGGTCGCGCCGCTGGCGGTGTTGAGCAAGGCGTTGAGCAGCGGCCAGTCGGAAACGGCGTCGGAGCCGTCCTGCATGGATTCGGTTTCACGGTTCGGGCTGGCCACGGAACCGGAGTCCAGGTGGTCGCGACCGATGACGATCGGCGCCGACAATTCACCGCTGCGCACCATCTCGTTGAAGGCCAGGCCCAACTTGGCGCGCTGGCCCAGGCCGACCCAGCAGATCCGTGCCGGCAAGCCCTGGAAGCTGATGCGCTCGCGGGCCATGTCCAGCCAGTTGTGCAGGTGAGCGTCGTCGGGGATCAGTTCCTTGACCTTGGCGTCGGTCTTGTAAATGTCCTGGGGGTCACCGGACAGCGCAGCCCAACGGAACGGGCCGATGCCGCGGCAGAACAGGGGACGGATATACGCCGGGACGAAACCCGGGAAGTCGAAGGCATTTTCGACGCCCTCTTCCTGGGCCATCTGGCGGATATTGTTGCCGTAGTCGAAGGTCGGCACGCCCATTTTCTGGAACGCCAGCATGGCTTTGACGTGGACGGCCATCGATTGCTTGGCGGCCTTCACCACGGCAGCGGGCTCGGTCTTGGCGCGGGCACGGTATTCGTCCCAGGTCCAGCCGGCCGGCAGGTAGCCGTTGAGGGGATCGTGGGCGCTGGTCTGGTCGGTGACCATGTCCGGGCGCACGCCACGACGAACCATTTCCGGCAGGATTTCAGCAGCGTTCCCACACAGCGCGATGGAAATCGCCTTGCCTTCGGCAGTGTATTTCTCGATGCGCGCCAGGGCGTCGTCGAGGTCCTTGGCCTGCTCGTCGACGTAGCGGGTTTTCAGGCGGAAATCGATACTGACCTGCTGGCACTCGATGTTCAGCGAGCACGCGCCGGCCAGGGTCGCGGCCAGGGGTTGGGCACCGCCCATGCCACCCAAACCGGCGGTCAGGACCCAACGGCCCTTGAGGTTGGAATCGTAGTGCTGGCGACCGGCCTCGACGAAGGTTTCATACGTCCCTTGGACGATGCCCTGGCTGCCGATGTAGATCCAGCTACCCGCAGTCATCTGGCCGTACATGGCCAGGCCCTTGGCGTCGAGTTCGTTGAAGTGCTCCCAACTGGCCCAATGCGGCACCAGGTTGGAGTTGGCGATCAGGACGCGAGGGGCGTTGCTGTGGGTCTTGAACACGCCCACCGGCTTGCCGGATTGCACCAGCAGGGTTTCGTCGTCATTCAGGTTGGTCAGGCTTTCGACGATCTTGTCGTAGCACTCCCAATTGCGCGCCGCGCGGCCGATGCCACCGTAGACCACCAGTTCCTTTGGGTTCTCGGCCACTTCCGGGTCGAGGTTGTTCATCAGCATGCGCAGCGGCGCTTCAGTCAGCCAGCTCTTGGCGGTCAGCGTGTTACCGCGAGGGGCGCGGATTTCAACGTCACGGTATTTTTCGGGTTTGCGGGTAGCGTCGGTCACAGCAAAAACTCCTCAGCGATCAATCCAGACCAGCCCGGGCAGTGGGCAGCGATTTCTACGAACGTTGCGTTGAATATCGACGACTCATACGCATACGTCTTTACTTGTATGTACAAGCATATGCAATCAAGCGGCCAACTTGTCGAAGACACGCTGGCAGGATGACTTGAGGATTGGCTGAAAGGCCCGTGGTTGAGCGGTTTGAGAGCCAGATGAAATTTATGAAGGAGGGGATTTATGCAGGAGACAAGCAGGTTTTGGCAGCCCGGTTCTGCGCCACGCTGGGGCGTTTGGTAACAAGTTGGTGCGCGCTGGAGGAAACGGTGAGGTGGCTTTTGTGGCGAGGGAGCAAGCTCCCTCGACACTAGAGCGCTTCGCCGAAAATCAGTGAGCCGTCAGCTCGATCACACAGCATTGGCCGTGGCTGGTGATGTCCAGCAGCCCGGTGTTACCGCTCAATTGCAAGCAGTCGTAGAGGCCCAGGACAACGGCGGATTCGCCAATCTTGACGGTCAATCCCGGGGCCGCGCTGAACACCAGCAACGTCCCCGCTTCGCTGAAGAATCGCTGCTGCCCCCCCACCCACTGCAATCGCGCGCGGTAACGCTGCGGTGCATAGATCAGGTTGAAATCCCGAATGGGGCCGCCCAGCAAGGTGCAATGCACATGGCTCTCGCCACTGAAGGCAAAGGGGTCCAACGGATGCAAAGGTCGCGTGGCCTGGCCATCGACGGTCAGCGTCATCCCGTCCCCCTGCAAGACGCTGATGATCCGCTCGTAACCGGCAAACGTGGAAAAACCACCCGACTCGGCAATATCGGCAATGGACAGGCGCCAGCCGAAGCCGTCCAGGCCAGTGCCGGCATCGCGAGTGATTTCCTCGGTGCTGCCACCGCCGTTTTTCCACGGCATGCGTGGGTAATCGGCAGCGCGTAAAACCTTCAACTGGCTCATTTATGAAAGCGCCCTTCCAGACTGTGACGGGAACCCGGATGGATCAGGCGCGCGGCGGTCACCGGTTGGCGCCCGGACCAGGTGCGGCGACGGATCAACAGGCACGGCTCGCCCCGCTCGATCTGCAGCAGCTTGCATTCGCTCGGCTCGGCCAGAATCGCCTCGACCACATGCTCACCCTCGGTCAGTGGCGCGACCTGGTTCAGATAGGCGTAGGGCGTCTGCAAGGTGAAGTCCTGCTTGAGGTAGTCCGGCGCCACCAGTGCGTTGACGAAACGGTCCTCGATTTGCACAGGAATGTCGTTCTCGAAATGCACGATCAGCGAATGGAACACCTTCTGGCCTTCACGCATGTCCAGGGCCAGGGCTCGCTCGGAACCGGCGGCCTCTTCTTCCAGGGTGATGACCTTGCAGGTGTGACGGTGGCCGCGGGAGGCGATCTCGTCAGCGATGTTATGCACTTCGAACAACGCGGACTGGCTCTTGGGCTCGGCCACGAATGTGCCGACCCCCTGCATGCGCACCAACAGGCCGTCGGCGGTCATTTCCCGCAAGGCACGGTTGATGGTCATGCGACTGAAGCCCAACTGGCTGACCAGCTCGCTTTCCGACGGCACGCGGTAATGCGGCGGCCAGTTTCCACTGTCGATCTGCTGGGTGATCATCTGTTTGACGCGGGCGTACAAGGGCGCCGGACTGTCACCCATGTGTGCGGCCAGCGGCGGTTTGGCAGGCGGAGTCGGCACGGCGGTTCCCTGTTCTGCGAATAAGGTTGCTAGCTTGCCGGAGTTTACCGGCCAGGCAAACGTCTGTATATGTATATACAAATTACGCACAATGAGGTTGTACCATGTCCGCCTTCTTTGCCGAACGCGCGCTGCTGCCTAGTGGATGGGCCCATGATGTACGTCTTGAGGTCGATGCCCAGGGCGTCCTGACCCATATCCAGGCCGGCTCCCACGCAGACGGCGCCGAACGGCTGGGCGGTCCGCTGTTGCCGGGTATGCCGAACCTGCACTCCCATGCCTTTCAACGGGCGATGGCCGGCCTGGCGGAAGTGGCGGGCAATCCCAACGACAGTTTCTGGACCTGGCGCGACTTGATGTACCGCCTCGTCGGAAAAATCAGCCCGGATCAACTCGGCGTCATCGCTCGCCAGCTATACATCGAAATGCTCAAGGCCGGCTACACCTCGGTCGCCGAATTCCATTACGTGCACCATGACATCGACGGCGCGCCCTACGCCGACCCGGCGGAGCTGGCCCTGCGCATCAGCCACGCCGCCAGCGCTGCCGGCATCGGCCTGACGCTGCTGCCGGTGCTCTACAGCCATTCCGGTTTTGGCGGCCAGGCGCCCAACGACGGGCAGCGCCGGTTCATCAACAGCACCGAAAACTACTTGAAGCTTCAGTCACGCTTGCAACCGATCCTGGCCGGGCAACCGTCCCAGGCTCTGGGCTTGTGTTTCCACTCGCTGCGCGCCGTGACACCGGGGCAGATCCAGGACGTGCTGGCCGCCAGCGACCGTGATTGCCCGGTGCACATCCACATCGCCGAGCAGCAGAAGGAAGTCGATGACTGCCTGAGCTGGAGCGGCGCCCGCCCGCTGCAATGGCTGTACGAAAACACTGAGGTCGACCAGCGCTGGTGCCTGGTTCATGCCACCCATGCCAACGCCCAGGAAGTCAGCCTCATGGCCAAGAGCCGGGCGATTGCCGGCCTGTGCCTGACCACCGAAGCCAACCTGGGCGACGGGATTTTCCCGGCCGTGGATTTCCTCGCCCAGGGCGGGCGCCTGGGTATCGGTTCCGACAGCCATGTGTCATTAAGCGTGGTGGAAGAATTGCGCTGGCTGGAATATGGCCAGCGCCTGCGTGACCAACGGCGCAACCGCCTGTATCGGGCGGATCAGCCGATGGTCGGCCGCACCTTGTTCGACGCGGCATTGGAAGGCGGCGCCCAGGCCTTGGGGCAACCGATCGGCGCCCTCGACATCGGCAAGCGCGCCGACTGGCTGGTGCTCGATGGCAACGATCCGTACCTGGCCACGGCCAATGGCGACGGGATTCTCAATCGCTGGTTGTTTGCCGGCGGCGATCGTCAGGTGCGGGATGTGATGGTCGGCGGCCGGTGGGTTGTGCGGGAGGGGCGTCATGCCGGCGAAGAGGAAAGCGCCCGGGCGTTTACCCAGGTATTGCGCGAGCTTCTAGACTGACGCGGATAAAAAGTGTGGGAGCGAGCTTGCTCGCGAAGAGGCCTTCACATTCAACACTGAGGTTGGCTGAAAGTCCGTCATCGCGAGCAAGCTCGCTCCCACATGGGTTCTCAGGAGCCGATCAATTCGAAGTCTTGGCCATCTGCCGATCCGACGCGCGCCAGATCAGTCGTGTCGTGTCATAACCCTGCTGGCGCGCCTTGCTCAGCAGCTCCTCGCGCACGACGCTATTGACGGTCGGTGTGCGGGACAGCAACCACATGTAGCGACGGCTCGGGTCGCCGACGATGGCGGTCTTGTAGTCATCGCTGACGTACAGCACCCAGTATTGCCCTTTCGCCACGCCCGGCACGATCCGTGAAAACCAGTTGTCGAACTCGACCCAGAGCTTGTCGGTCTTGCCCGGCACCTGCGGCGTGGCCGTGCCCCTGGCTTCCTCCCACTGCCAGTCCGAGGTCAGGCAGCGATTGAGCACAGCCACGTTGCCGTCTGGCTTGAGGATGTAGTGAGCTTCCGATTGTGCGCAATTGCGCTGGAAATACATGGGCAGACGGGCCAACTCATACCAGGTCCCTTGGTAACGCTTGAGATTGACGCTGTTGACCGTCTTGGGCGCCAACGGATCTTCGCCAGAAGTGGCACAGCCGGCCAATACCAGGCCAGCCAAAAGCACAAAAACTAACCGCATCATTATTCTTCTCCCGCAGGCCTCTGGCCTCGGTTTACTTCAGGCCTTGGCCGGAAAACATCAACACTTTGTCACCGGCGTACTGCACGCTGATAAAGCTTTTCTGGTCGCCCCAGGTACAGCTGGACATGCCGAGCGCGCCTGAACAATCGGTTGGTTTCCCCAGCAACGTTTCGACTTCGGCCTTGGGCATGCCAGCCGACAATTTCGAATAGTTTTCCTGGTTGACCTTGCTGCATGCGGTCAACACGACGCACATAAACAGCAGGGCGATAGATCGCAGCGACATGGTGTAACTCCTGGAACGGAAGGGAGGTGGCAGGGTGCCAACCTGATCCTTAGAAGAGAAAACCCCTATCTGGTTCCCTGACGTCCCCAGTATTTATTGGCTGTGCAGAGGTGTTTCGTCGATGAATCACCCGGTTTGTGACACCGTCGTACCTTCTGTCGGGATTGGACCCTTGACGCCTGATGGGCCGGGCTTTTGCGCCGATAAAAAGTAACAGCGCAAAAGCCTGCGCTATGGCAAATTGACAGCCCTTCTTGACCCGTCCCTCCGCGGTAGTGTTCTTAATGACCAGAAACATGAAGTTCAGCCATAAAATCCTGTTGGCTGCCGCCCTCGTGGTGGCCGTTGCATTCGCCTGTTTCATCCTGTTCAACGACTATCGTCAACGCCAGAGCCTGCATGCCAGCACCGAGACCTCCATGCAGGAACTCGGCAGCCTGACCAGCCGGAACATCCAAACGTGGGTCGACGGCCGTATCCAATTGCTGCAATCGCTGGCCCAGCAGATCGCCGTGGACGGCAGCAGTGCCGACAGCCTCAAGCGCGCCGTGGGCCTGCCGGCCTACACCGGAAACTTCCAACTCAGCTATTTCGGCGGCACCGACGGCGTAATGTTCTCGGTACCGGCCGGCAATCGCGCCGCCGACTACGACCCGCGCGCCCGTGGCTGGTACAAGGCCGCCAACAGCGCACAGCAAACCATTGTCACCGAACCGTACATCGCCGCCTCATCAGGCAAACTGGTGATCACCGTCGCCACGCCGGTCCAGCACCAGGGCCAGATGATCGGCGTGGCCGGTGCGGACATCGACCTGTCCAGCGTCAGCGCCATCATCAACTCGCTGAACTTCGGCGGCCACGGCCACGCGTTCATCGTCAGCGCCGATGGCAAGATCCTGATCCACCCCGACAGCAAGCGCGTGCTCAAGACCCTGGCCGAGGCCTACCCCAACGGCGCGCCGCAAATCAGCCCGGGCGTGAAGGAAGTCGACCTCGACGGCAAGACCCAATTCATCTCCTTCACCCACGTCAACGGCGTGCCGGGTGCCGACTGGTACGTGGCGCTGGTGCTCGACAAGGACACCGCCCTGGCGATGCTCAGCGAATTCCGGACCTCGGCGCTGATCGCCATGTTCATCGCAGTGGTGTTCATCATCGCCCTGCTGGGCATGTTGATCCGCGTGCTGATGCAACCGCTGCTGACCATGGGCCGCGCCATGCATGACATCGCCGAAGGCGAAGGCGACCTGACCCGCCGCCTGGTCATTCACGGCCATGACGAATTCGGCGCACTGGGCACCTCGTTCAACCGCTTTGTCGAACGCATTCACACCTCGATCCGCGAAGTGGCCTCGGCCACCGGCCAAGTCAACGAAGTCGCCTTGCGCGTGGTCAGTGCGTCCAACTCGTCGATGTTCAATTCCGACCAGCAGGCGTCGCGCACCAGCAGCGTGGCCGCGGCCATCAACCAGCTTGGCGCCGCAGCCCAGGAAATCGCCCAGAACGCCGCCCTCGCCTCGCAACATTCCAGCGAGGCCCGCAACCTGGCCGAAGACGGCCAGCAAGTGGTGGATAAAACCATCGCAGCCATGCAGCAGTTGTCGGCCAAGATCAGCGATTCGTGCGGCAACATCGAAACCCTGAACAGCAACACAGTGAATATCGGCCAGATCCTCGAGGTGATCACCAGCATTTCCCAGCAGACCAACCTGCTCGCCCTCAACGCCGCCATCGAAGCCGCCCGCGCCGGTGAAGCCGGGCGCGGCTTCGCGGTGGTGGCCGATGAAGTGCGCAACCTGGCGCACCGCACCCAGGACTCAGCGCAGCAAGTGCAGAAGATGATCGAGGAGCTGCAAGTCGGCGCGCGGGAAGCGGTGCTGACCATGACCGACAGCCAGCGCCAGAGCGAAAGCAGCGTCGGCATCGCCAACCAGGCCGGCGAACGCCTGGGCAGCGTGACCCAGCGCATCGGTGAAATCGACGGCATGAACCAATCCGTGGCTACTGCCACTGAAGAACAGACCGCCGTGGTGGAGTCGATCAACGTCGACATCACCGAGATCAACACGCTGAACCAGGAAGGCGTGGAAAACCTGCAAGCCACCTTGCGCGCTTGTGCCGACCTCGAGCAGCAGGCGGCGCGGTTGAAGCAGTTGGTGGGTAGTTTCCGGATCTAGCGCCTGGACAGACCCCATCGCGAGCAAGCTCGCTCCCACATTAATGATTGCGAACGGGGTCAAATGTGGGAGCGAGCTTGCTCGCGATAGCGGCGTCAGCTACACCGAAAGAATCAGAACCTGGACCCAGGCCTGTTCAAAAACTCCATTTCCTCAGCCGTGGACTCGCGTCCCAACACCGCATTGCGATGGGGAAACCGTCCAAACCGCGCAATGATCCTCTGGTGCCGCTCGGCATAATCCAGGTTGTCTTCAAACACCGCCCGTTCCGCCTCCGGTTGCTCTCGGACCAGGTCGATAAACCGCGACACGGCCTCGTTCTGCACCGCCAGGTTTTCGCAGTGTTCGAGTACCAGATAGATAAATACGCGCTGGATCGGCTTGAGCTGTCGGTCGAACCCCGCCGCCAGGCCTTGGGCTACCAGCGCTTGAGCACGCAAGTCGCCGGAAAAGCTTCTGGGGGTATTGCGAAAGATCATCCGCGGGAATTGATCCAGTAGCAGCACCAGGGCCAGCCAACCTTCCGGGCGTTGCGCCCAGTTGGTCAATCCGCCGGCCAGTGCCTGCTCGACCCGATCGCCGAAGCGCTCTTGCGCCTGGCGATCATGGCCTTTGCCGAACCACAGCTTGCCCTTGTCAGCCGCTATTTCGTCCGGTGTCTGGGCTGCACCAAACCACCAATCGAGCAACGGCTGCCAGGGCTCGGCCATGGTTTACTCCTTGTGGTAAGCCGTGGCGCGAGCCACTTCTTCCTTCGAACCGAGGAACACGGCCACGCGCTGGTGCAGACCTTCAGGCTTGATATCGAGGATGCGCTGGTGACCGTCGGTGGAAGCGCCGCCCGCCTGCTCCACCAGGAACGACATCGGGTTGGCTTCGTACATCAGGCGCAGCTTGCCCGGCTTGGACGGCTCGCGGCTGTCGCGCGGGTACATGAACAAGCCGCCACGGGTCAGGATCCGGTGCACATCGGCAACCATCGCGGCGACCCAGCGCATGTTGTAGTTCTTCTTCAGCGGGCCTTCTTCGCCTGCCAGCAGTTCTTCGACGTAGCGTTTTACCGGGGCTTCCCAGTGACGCTGGTTGGACATGTTGATGGCGAATTCCTGGGTGGTCTCAGGAATGGTGATGTCTTCGTGGGTCAGTACGAAGCTGCCCATCTCGCGGTCCAGGGTGAAGCCCTTGACGCCGTCACCCAGGGTCAGCACCAGCATGGTCTGAGGGCCGTAGATGGCATAACCGGCGGCGACCTGCTCGGTGCCCGGCTGCAGGAAGGCCTTTTCATTCAGGGCTTCGTTCTGGCTCAGGTACTCGTTCGGGCAGCGCAGTACCGAGAAGATGGTGCCGACCGGCGCGTTGATGTCGATGTTCGAGGAACCGTCCAGTGGGTCAAACACCAGCAGGTAGGCACCCTTGGGGTATTTGCCCGGGATCTGGTAGGCATTGTCCATTTCCTCGGACGCCATGCCGGCCAGGTGACCGCCCCATTCGTTGGCTTCGAGCAGGATTTCGTTGGACAACACGTCGAGCTTTTTCTGCACTTCACCCTGCACGTTTTCGGTGCCCATGCTGCCCAGGACACCACCCAACGCGCCTTTGGAGACGGCGTGGCTGATTT
Source organism: Pseudomonas sp. R151218B TE3479 (assembly GCF_053629195.1). NCBI lineage: Bacteria > Pseudomonadati > Pseudomonadota > Gammaproteobacteria > Pseudomonadales > Pseudomonadaceae > Pseudomonas > Pseudomonas sp. R151218B TE3479. The sequence continues at coordinate 1,421,130 of NZ_JBRJHV010000001.1, read as the reverse complement.
CCTTGCACGCACGCGCCACCACTTCGATCAAAAAGCGCAGATCGGCAGGGGTATTGTTGCTGCGGGTCTGCTCAATCAAATAGCGACTCAAGGTAACGCGGGACATGGACGGCTCCGAAGAATAGGGGGCGGAAAAACCAGCGCAGTTTAGCGCGAGTCGGGACTTAATTCCTCCTATGAGACGGGGAATGGAGGATTGAGTTCACGGGGTGGCGGCTCGCTTGGATATTTCTGTGATTGGAGAGGACGCCATCGCGAGCAAGCTCGCTCCCACAGTTGACCGAGTTGTTTCGACGAACGCGGTCTATTGTAGGAGCGAGCATGCTCGCGATGAACGCACCTCAGCTCTTGACCGGCGGCTTGCGAAGCAGGCTGAACGCCATCGCCGCGAGGAACAGCACGCTCAGCAGCAATACCGCCCACAAGCCGATTTTCTTCCAGTTGGTATCGACCGTCGCAGGCGCGGTTGCGGTTGCAGGGGTCGCAGCCGGCGTCGACGTGGCCGCGCCGTTCACCGTCGCCGTCCCCAGCGTCGCCAGGCGCGACGGTTTGTAGTCAGGCACTAGCGTGCTCAATGGCAAGCTGGCCGCTTTGACTGTCGCGCTGCCCAGCGCCAGGCGGTAAGGCCCTTCGCCACGCGCCAGGAACACCACTTGGGTCGGACGCACGGCAAAGCGCAGGGCCGGGGCTTCGGTTCCCAGGCCGCCGCCACGCTCGTCCACGGTCAGTTTCAATTGCTGCACGGTCTGGCCGGACAGCTGCAGTTGGTTCTGCAGCACATCCTGGCCGTTCTGGGTCAGGCGATAGAGCAAGCCACTGCCCAGTGGCTGCCAGGGATGGCTGCTTTCACGGCGACCGGCCAGGGTCACCGGCGCCAGGCTGTTGGCCTGGCTCAGTTCGACCTGCACTTGCTCGATGTTCAACCCCATGGGCAGCTGCCAGGTGTATTCACCAGCCTTGGTCGTGCTGCCAGCCAACGGTTGCGACCAGACCAGCGGCAACGGCAGGCTTTCGCGGCTGGCGCTGTGCAGCTGGGCCGAGGTCAGCACCGGCGCGGAGGACGGCGAATCCCACAGCAACCGCAGATAGCGCGCCGGTTGCCCCGGCAGGTTCACTTCATGCTGCTCGACCCGCTCATCGGCAAAGGTCAAGCGTGCCACCTGGCCTTCACCCCAGGATTGCCAGTGCTGCAAGTCGTCACTGGCTTCGATGGTGAACCGCTGGAAGCCGTCGCGCTCGCTGGTCCAGTCGAGGACCAACTGCTGCAACGGCGCCTTGATCGCGCTGGCATCCAGCAACCAACCGCGCAGCTCCTCTTCCCCCGCTTCGAGCCGACTCGATGGCTGGACTTCCACCAGCGTGCCATTGGCGTTCGACTGCACACGTACGCTGGGCGCGCGCTCGTGGTCATCAGCGGCGTTGTACAGCGGGAACCACTTCACGTCGGTGAGGGTGCGGTTTTCCCGGCTCTGAGCCGACTCGCGCACCAAGGCGTAGGCCTGGGCCTGCCCAGCGGCGTTGAAGACGCGCAGGTCGCTCAGGTCGGTCTGCCGCGCCTGCAACTGCACGTCCAGTGGCAACGGCAGGCGATACCACGGCCCTTCGCCGCTCAGGGCCAACGGCACTTGATGGGCGAAATCCGCCGGTTGCTCCTGGGCCGTAGCTGACAACGCCACCCACAATCCGACCACGCCCAGCCCGATCCGATTCAACTTGCGACTCAAGATGACACTCCCTCACTGACAGGCATAGGCGGCTCATCCTGGGCGACCGTCTCCGGGCGCTTGGGCGGCAGCGGCGCGAAGTAGCCCACCACCAATAGCAATACACCCACGCCGATGAACGACACGATCCGCGCCAGACCGCCACGGTTACTCAATTCGACAAAGAACAGCTTGGCCACGACCACGGCGATCAACGCCGCACCGATCAGCCACACTTCACGACGATGACGCAGATGCCCGCCGATCATCAGACCCAGGGCGATCAAGGTCCAGACAATGGACAACCCGGCCTGCACGAACATCGACTCGAGCAGCGCGTCCAGCTCGTAGGGCACCCCCATCCATTGGTGAGCAGTGCGCATCACCAGGGCGGTAAAGAACGCGAACAGCGACACACCGGCGATCAACTGAGCGATGTGACCGATGCGATTCCAGCGGTTCGTCGATTGCTCCACGGCGTTGCGAGCCCACACATAGATACCGAACAAGGCGAACAGCAGGCCCAGCTCCAAGGGGTTGAGCAACGGCACATAAGGCAGTGGCTCTGAGTTGCCATCGCTGAAGGTGTTGGTCAGCCAGAACCAACCGAGCATCAACAGCGCCATGGGTGCCGCCGCATAGACACGATATTCCCGGGGTTGCGCCGAAACCGGCCATGGCAAGGTACGCGGCGTGGCCATCAGCACCAGATAAAGACCTGGCAGGATCGCCCAGGCCAGCCAGCGCCAAGCGTTGTACTGCTCGGACAGCAACAGCAGGCCGTAACGCAACTCCAGCATCAACACCGCCATCAGCAACCAGCAACCGAGTACGTGGGCCGTACTGCGCGCCCGGGCCGGCAGCATCGGCGCCAGGCGCTTGAGCGAGAGAAAATGCACGGCAAATACCGCCAGCCAGGCCAACCAGCCGAAATTCCCGGCCGGGTGATAGTGGCTGTGCCACGTCGCCACCAGTACGCAGCCCGCCGCCGGGATCAACAGGGTGCACAGCAGCCCCAGCGCCGGCCATTTCAACCGCAGCGACAAAACGCTCCACACCGCCACGCTGATGGCCGCGATCAACAACAGGAAGCTGCCTTGCAGGTTCGCCGGGGCAAAACGCAGCACTTCGCTGACCCATGCCAGCGCCCACCAACCCGCGCCCCAGATCAGCAACAGCTCGGACAGGCGCTGCAAGCTCAAGGCGTCCAGCTCCTGCGCCGCGTGCGCCCGTTGCAGGCGCCACGCACCCACCAGCGCTGCCAACCCCAGGACCAGCGGCGTCCAGAAGCCGCTATGGGCCAGGGGCCGCAGATCCTCGGCATTGAGCGGCCCCAGCAACGCCGGCCCCGCCGTCAGGAACGCCGCACCGCCCAGCAGTTGCAACAGCAGGCCGAAGACAAAGCTCACGCGTTGTTTCAGGTACAGGCTCAGCCAGATGATCAACAGCCCGCTGGCCGCCCACACACCACTCGCGGTTTGCCAGGGCAGGACGAACAGCACCGCGAGATTGATCAGTACCAACCCCGCCAGCAGCACCACCGACAAGCCGCGCAACAACCGGACATCGTTGCGCACCATGTCGTCGCGTGCCGCCAGCAACATGCCGCCAATCAATGCCAGGCCGATCAGAGAAGCACTGAGCAAACCGCTCCAGCCCGCGCTGAACACCGCCGCCGAATCACCCTCGGCGCCTTGCAAGCGCAACAGGAACAGTGCGCCGCCGAGCAATTGCACCGCGAACGCCGTGAACAGGAAACTGCGCGATTGCAGGCGCAGGCCGACAAACAGCGTCGCCAATCCGGCCAGGGCCCAGGCGATGGCCGTGCCGTGGGTGAAGAAGAACAACGGTGCCAGCAGATAGAGGAAACTCAAGCCCAGCACCGCCAGCACCGGCAGGCCTTGGCGCTCCCAAGCCGCAGTGTGTTCAGGGGCTGCCTTGCGCAGTTGGTAGAACGTGAACAGCAATGCACCGCCGAGCATCAACGCCCCCAACGGTGAGCCGTCGAGCAGGCTGCTTTCGCCAGATCGCAACTCGCTGAGGAAGGCCAGCGCCGAACCCAATTGCAGCAGCAAAGCAAAGACTCGTGCGAAAGGTCGTTGCTGGCGCAGGCCCAGCCAGAAGATCCCCGCACCTTCCACGGCCCAGGCCGCCGAGGTCCAACGGGCGTCGAGCCCCAAGGGGATCGCCAGGCTGGCAAAAATCACCCCCAGGGCCAGGCAGGTTTCCGCCAACAGCAGGGCGCGGCCGCCCATCAATAGCCGCGCCAGGCCCATGTAAATCATGCCCAGGGCCAGGGCGCTGAAGGCGGCGGCAAACTCCAGGTGCTGCACCAACGCGAACTGCAAGCCGAAGCCCACCAACGGCGGGCCGAACAGCATGCTGCCGTCCACGTAATCGCCCTTGCGCGCCGACCAGCGCAACAACGCGTCGCGGCTGCCGTCTTCGGGGGCATCGCTCATTTCCAGCAGCTTGCGGCGGGTGAACAGCAAACCAATCGCCAGGTAGATGAGGAAGAACAGGATCAGGAACGGCTCGGTGCTCCAGAGCAGTTCTGGCGTGTAGGAACGCAGGCCCCAGGCGAAACCGATGCCGAAGGTGCCGACAAAACCGATCAGGTTGAGCAAGCGCCAGGCCTTGAACCAGGCTATCGCGAGGATGCCGGCATTGAGCAGGATGAAATAACTGAACAGCGCGACGTGGTTGCCGCTGCCGGTGGAGGTCAGGATCGGCGCAGCAAAGCCGCCCAGAGCCGCCGCCGCAGCCAGACCCAGGGCATTCTGGGTCACCGCCAGGATCGCCGAGAACACCGTCACCGTCACCAGCAAGCCCAGGGCCGCCTTGGAATCGAGCAACGGATGCAGGCGCATGGCGGCAAACACCGTCAGGTACAACACGGCGATCCCGGTGCCTTGCAACATCAGCGCATAGTTATTGTTGCGGTGGCGCAGCCACCAACCCAGACCCAACAGGCCCAGCGCACTGGCCGCGACGCCGGCGTAACGCAACTCGATCGGCACCACCATGCCTTCGGTGGCATAACGCAGCAGGAACGCCAGGCCGAGGAACAGCAGCACCACGCCGACCCGCAGCACGGTATTGCCGCCGAACAGCCAGTTGCGCGCACCGATAATGGCGCGGTCGAACAGATTCGGACCACGCGGGGCCACCGGCTCCGCAATCATCGGCTCCAGGGGCAGAGGGGCAAAATCACGCTCGGCACGCCGACTGGACGTCTCTGGCGCGGGCTTCCAAATGTCATCGGGCAACGGCTGGCTGGCCTGGGTGGCCATCGCGGGAGCGGGCTCGAGGTCTGACGGCAATTCCCAGACGAGCTCCGGTTCGGTGCGCGTTGCGGGCTTCGCGGCCTGGGGCACGACAACCTCGGGCGCGGGGGCCGGATCACTCGGTTCGGCCACCTTGCCGCGTTCGAGTAGCGCCAGGCGGGCCTCCAACGTGAGCAAGCTCTGCTGAGCTTCTTGCAACAAAATCTGTTGCTTGGCCGCCTGGACACCCAGGCGCCCCAATCGAAATGCCTGGGCGACGCCAAGCCCCACCAGTGCGCCTATCAGCGCATCGGCGAACGACGCGTCCACCACCCAGCCGAGTGCCAGGCCCAACAACGTCAAGATCCATTGCATGGTTGATATCCCTAAGCGGCCCGTTGCGGGCGTAACCGGGGTGATGCGATGCCTGGATCAGTCTAGTGGAACCCCCCAAACCCTGTGGGAGCGAGCTTGCTCGCGATAGCGGCATGACAGACACCTTAAGGTTGACTGATACATCGCTATCGCGAGCAAGCTCGCTCCCACATTGGAATGTTGGCTGCCAATGACTGAGTCCGGCCGCACAGCCCGGCGAAACTGGCGCCTAGTATATCGACGAAGCCCAATCGCCGTTGGGCTTCGCTCACATTTCTTGCAGCAAATGCTACTCCAGGGCTTTCCAGATGTCGGTGGCGTATTCACGGATGGTCCGGTCCGAGGAGAACCAGCCCATGCGCGCGGTGTTGAGCACCGCCGAACGCCACCATTGCTTGGGGTCGTGCCAGCGCTCTTCGACCTTGGCCTGGGCGTTCCAGTAGGCGTCGAAATCGGCGCACACCAGGAAGCGGTCGTAGTCCACCAACGAGTCGACAAGCCCGGCGTAGCGCATCGGGTCATCCGGCGAGAACACCCCGCCCCGTATCGCCTGCAATACATCGTTCAGGCGATGGGAGGCGGCGATGTCCGGCGCAGCGCTGAACTCACCGTTTTGCTTGCGCGCTTCCACTTGCTCAGCCGTCAGGCCGAAAATGAACATGTGCTCACCGCCGACGCGCTCATGCATCTCCACGTTGGCGCCGTCCATGGTACCGATGGTCAGCGCGCCGTTGAGACCGAACTTCATGTTGCTGGTGCCCGACGCTTCGAAGCCGGCCGTGGAAATCTGCTCCGACAGGTCCGCCGCCGGGATGATGCTTTCGGCCAGGCTGACGTTGTAGTTGGGCAGGAACACTACCTTGAGCAAACCACGCACGGTCGGGTCGTTGTTCACCACCCGGGCGATGTCGTTGGTCAGCTTGATGATCAGTTTGGCCTGGTGGTAACTGGCGGCGGCCTTGCCGGCGAAAATTTTCACCCGCGGCACCCAATCCACTTCCGGCTCGGCACGAATCGCCTGGTACAGCGCCACGGTGTGCATCAGGTTGAGCAACTGGCGCTTGTACTCGTGGATCCGCTTGACCTGCACGTCGAACATCGCCGCCGGGTTGACGGCGATGCCCAGTCGCTCGTGGATCAGGTAAGCCAGGGCTTTCTTGCTGTGCAGACGCTGCTCGGCGAACTGCTTGCGAAACGCCGGCTTGTCGGCGAACGGTTCCAGCTCGATCAGCCGCTCCTCGGGGTTGTCGAGCACACTCGGACCGAGGGCGTCGACCATCATCGAGGTCAATTCGGCGTTGGCCTGGAACAACCAGCGGCGGAAGGTGATGCCGTTGGTCTTGTTGTTGATCCGATCCGGATAGAGTTTGTGCAGCTCGGAGAACACCGTGCTGCGCATCAGTTGGGTGTGCAACCCGGACACGCCGTTGACGCTGTGGGAACCGAGGAACGCCAGGTTACCCATGCGCACCCGGCGGCCGTTGTCCTCTTCGATCAGCGAAACCGAACGCAGCACGTCGAAATCGTGCACGCCTTTGGCCCGCAGCGAATCGATGTGCTGGGCGTTGATCAGGTAGATGATCTGCATGTGCCGGGGCAACATGCGCTCCATCAGCCCCACCGGCCAGGTCTCCAGGGCTTCGGGCAGCAGCGTGTGATTGGTGTAGGACAGCGTGTCCTGGGTGATCTGCCAGGCCGCATCCCAGGCCACGTCATAGACGTCCACCAGTTGCCGCATCAGCTCGGCCACGGCGATGGACGGGTGTGTGTCGTTGAGCTGGATCGCTGCGTGATCGCCCAGGGTCAGCACCGAGGTGTGCATGTTGCGATGGCGGCGCAGCAAGTCCTGCAACGAGGCGGCGACAAAGAAATACTCTTGGCGCAGGCGCAGTTCCTGGCCGGCTTCGGTGCTGTCGGCCGGGTACAGCACGCGGGAAATACTTTCGGCCCGGGCCACTTCCGCCACGGCGCCCAAGTGGTCACCGGCGTTGAAGCGTTCCAGGTGCAGGTCTTCCACGGCCCGGGCGCGCCACAGGCGCAGGGTATTGACGCTGGCACCGCGCCAACCCACCACGGGGGTGTCATAGGCAATGGCCCGCACGGTTTCGGCCGGGGACCAGACTTGTCGGGTCTTGCCGGTGTCGTCGGTCACAGTCTCGACGCTGCCGCCGAAGCCGATCGGGTAGACCACCTCTGGCCGCTCGAACTCCCACGGGTTGCCGAAATCCAGCCAATGCTCGGTCTGCTCCTGCTGCCAGCCGTCGACGATGGCCTGGCGAAACAGGCCGTGTTCATAACGAATCCCATAGCCATGGCCGGCGATGCCCAGTGTGGACATGCTTTCCATGAAGCACGCCGCCAAGCGGCCAAGGCCACCGTTGCCCAGCGCCGCATCGGGTTCGAGCAGGCGGATGCGCTCCAGGTCCACGCCCAGCTCGGTCAGGGCCTCCCGCGCGGTGTCCAGCAGGCCGAGATTGCTCAGGCTGTCGTAGAGCAAGCGACCGATGAGAAACTCCAGGGAGAGGTAATAGACGCGCTTCTGGCCCTTGCGGTAGATCTGCCGCGTGTGGTCCATCCAGTGTTCGACCATGTGGTCGCGGGCGGCCAGGGCAATGGCTTCGAACCAATCGTGATCAAACGCATGATCCGGGTCCTTGCCAACGGCATAAGTGAGTTTGGTCAACACGGCGTCGCGAAATGCCGCGACTTCAGCTTCGCGAACAAGTGGTTCTTGAGTCATTGATGAGACCTCGAACGAGCATGGAATTGTCTGAGCCTAGTCGGTCTGACAGACGGCACAGGCTCTGGTTCGGTGGTTTTTCCCTGTGACGGAGAATCGTCGTCAGAGAATTGCCGGATAAGCGAATGAATGCAGGGGGCGTGCCGCTCCGGGAGCGGTTTGTCCCGAATGAAAAAAAACCGGCAGATGGTCGTTCAAAATTTCACCAGTCCCGGTATGATCGCGCGCCCTGATGCATGCTGGTAAACCGTGATGATGAAGCCCAACCTGATCGCCGCCGCGGAGATCGACCGACTCGATACCTGGGCCAAGTACTCCGCCCCGATGTGCGGTTCCTGCGTGTCGAGCTGCTGCACACTGCCGGTGGAAGCCAAGATCAAGGACCTGATCCGCATCGGCATCGTCGATGAGTTCGAACTGGGCGACCCGCCGAAGAACATCGCCAAGCGCCTGCAAAAGGAAGGGATCGTCGAGCGCTACAACCAGAAGTCGGAAATTTTCACGCTCCAGCGCATGAGCAACAACGATTGCCTTTATCTGGACCGCAAGAGCCGGTTGTGCACCATTTACGAGAAGCGTCCGGACACCTGCCGCAACCATCCGCGGATTGGGCCACGACCGGGGTATTGTGCCTACAAGCCCAAGGAAGTGGAGCGCGAGCGGAATCCGCGGACGCTGGACAAATTCTGATCGGCTGCTGGTTCAGCGGTGCCTGAGCCGGCGCCATCGCGAGCAAGCTCGCTCCCACAGGGATTCATGTTGGACACAACATCTGTATCCACTGCAAATCCACTGTGGGAGCGAGCTTGCTCGCGATAGGGCCCTGACAGGCGCTACACACTTCCAGGCATAAAAAAACGCCCCTGATCTCACAATCAGGGGCGTTTTTTTAGCCGCTAACTAAGTCGAAACTCAGTTGCCGCTTTTCTTGGCAGCGCGGGTACGCTCGCTTTCGCCAAGGATTTTCTTACGCAGGCGAATCGACTTAGGCGTCACTTCACACAGTTCGTCTTCCTGCACGAACTCCAGCGCTTGCTCCAGGGTGAACTTGACCGGCGGAACCAGGGCAATGGTTTCGTCCTTGCCCGAAGCACGCATGTTGTCGAGCTTCTTGCCTTTGGTCGGGTTCACGCCCAGGTCGTTGTCGCGGCTGTTCAGGCCGACGATTTGACCTTCGTAGATATCCTGGCCGTGCTCGACGAACAGCTTGCCGCGCGCTTGCAGGGTTTCCAGCGAGTAGGTCAGGGCCTTGCCGGTCGCAACCGATACCAGCACGCCGTTCTGACGGCCGGACATGTCGCCGGACTTCATCACGTCGTAACGATCGAAGATCGAGGTCAGGATGCCGCCACCGGAGGTCAGGGTCAGGAACTCGTTACGGAAACCGATCAGGCCACGGGCCGGGATGTTGTACTCAAGGCGCACACGGCCCTTGCCATCCGGAACCATGTTGGTCAGGTCGCCTTTACGCAGGCCCATTTGCTCCATGATCGCGCCCTGGGATTCTTCCGGCAGGTCGATGGTCACGTTTTCGTACGGTTCGTGCTTGACGCCATCAACCATGCGGATGATCACTTCAGGACGACCCACGCCCATTTCGAAGCCTTCGCGACGCATGGTTTCGATCAGTACCGAGAGGTGCAGCTCACCACGGCCGGAAACCTTGAACTTGTCGGCCGAGTCGCCTTCTTCAACGCGCAGGGCAACGTTGTAGAGCAGCTCTTTGTCCAGGCGTTCCTTGATGTTACGGCTGGTCACGAACTTGCCTTCTTTACCGCAGAATGGCGAGTCGTTGACCTGGAAGGTCATGGAAACGGTTGGCTCGTCGACGGTCAACGGCTTCATCGCTTCGACGTTCAGTGGGTCGCACAGGGTGTCGGAGATGAACAGTTGCTCGAAGCCGCTGACGCAGACGATGTCGCCGGCCGCTGCTTCTTCAACGTCGATGCGGTGCAGGCCGTGGTGACCCATCAGCTTGAGGATACGACCGTTGCGCTTCTTGCCGTCGGCGTCGATGGCAACCACCGGGGTGTTCGGCTTGATGCGACCACGGGCGATACGGCCAACGCCGATCACACCCAGGAAGCTGTTGTAGTCCAGTGCCGAGATCTGCATCTGGAACGGACCGTCACGGTCGACTTTCGGCGCTGGTACGTCGTCGACGATCGACTGGTACAGCGGGGTCATGTCTTCAGCCATGGCGGTGTGGTCCAGGCCGGCAATGCCGTTCAGGGCCGAGGCGTAGACGACTTTGAAGTCCAGCTGTTCTTCGGTGGCACCCAGGTTGTCGAACAGGTCGAAGATCTGATCCAGAACCCAGTCCGGACGCGCGCCTGGACGGTCAACCTTGTTGATGACCACGATCGGACGCAGGCCGGCTTCGAACGCCTTCTTGGTCACGAAACGGGTTTGCGGCATAGGGCCGTCTTGAGCGTCAACCAGCAGCAGCACGGAGTCGACCATCGACATCACGCGCTCTACTTCACCACCGAAGTCGGCGTGGCCCGGGGTGTCCACGATGTTGATGTGGTAGCCGTTCCAGTTGATGGCGGTGTTTTTCGCCAGGATGGTAATACCGCGCTCTTTTTCCTGGTCGTTGGAGTCCATCACGCGCTCGTCGTTGAGCTCGTTGCGCTCCAGGGTGCCGGATTGACGCAAGAGTTTGTCTACCAGGGTGGTCTTACCATGGTCAACGTGAGCAATGATGGCGATGTTGCGTAGATTTTCGATCACTTGTGTATCTCGATCAGAGGATTCGGTGTGCTGACAGGTCGTGGCAGCGATTTACGTTGAGTCCGACAAAGCCGTTACAGCCTGTCGGCGGCGTCGGGGGGCCGGTGACGCAGGCCACAGGCAAACAGCCCCGGGCACTTAGCTCGGTCGATAAACGCGCACATTGGCATGCCCCTCACTGAGCAAATGGTGGGCATGCAGGCGACTCATCACGCCTTTGTCGCAATACAGCAGGTACTGGCGAGTAGGGTCCAGTTCCTTGAAACGCGCGTTCACGGCATAGAACGGCATCGTTTTTACCTCGATGCCGGCGACACTCAGCGGGTCGTCTTCAGCGTCATCCGGGTGACGGATGTCGATGATGATCTGACCGGCCAGCGCTTCGCCGACTTCTTCAATCTTGATGTCCTGGCCCAATTCGTCGATGACGCGATCGATCGGCACCAGCCTGGCGTTTTCGAGCGCTCGCTCGAGCACCGCCATGTCGAATTCTTTCTCTTCGTGCTCCACCCGCCCGCGCTTGGCCGCCGTCTTCGGATTGACCGAGATGACGCCGCAGTATTCCGGCATGTGCCGGGCAAACTCGGCGGTACCGATTTCGTTGGCCTGGTCGATGATGTCCTGCTTGTGGCTGGCGATCAGTGGACGCAAGACCAGCTTCTCGGTCACGCAGTCGATCACCGACAGGTTCGGCAACGTCTGGCTCGATACCTGGGAGATCGCCTCGCCGGTCACCAGCGCATCGATTTGCAGACGGTCGGCAATTCGTGAAGCGGCGCGCAACATCATACGCTTCAAAATGACGCCCATATGACTGTTATCGACTTTGCCGAGAATCTCGCCCAGGACTTCCTCGAACGGCACACTCACAAATAACACGCGTTGGGAGCTGCCGTACTTCTTCCAGATGAAGTGCGCCACCTCCATCACGCCCAGTTCATGGGCACGCCCGCCGAGGTTGAAGAAGCAGAAATGGCTCATCAACCCGCGACGCATGATCTGGTAGGCGGCCACCGTGGAGTCGAAGCCACCGGACATCAGCACTAGGGTCTGCTCCAGCGAACCCAGCGGATAACCGCCAATGCTGTTGTGCTGGCTATGGATCACGAACAGCCGCTGGTCGCGAATTTCGATGCGCACTTCGATTTCCGGGTCTTTCAACGAAATACCGGCCGCGCCGCATTGCCGGCGCAACTGGCTGCCGACGAACTTCTCCACATCCATCGAGCTGAACGCGTGCTTGCCGGCGCGCTTGCAACGCACCGAAAAGATCTTGCCGGCCAGTGCGTCACCATAATGGAGCATGCATTTGGCGAGGATGTCGTCGAAATCCCCCAGCGGGTATTCATCGACTTGCAGAAAATGCGCGATGCCCGGCATGCAACTCAGGCGCTCGGTCATTTCCTTCAGGAGCTTGGGTTCGCTGACACGGGTTTCCAGTTCGAGGTTGTCCCACACGCCATTCACCACCACGGCCGGATCCAGGTCTCGGAGCACGGCACGGATGTTCTTGGCCAACTGGCGGATGAAACGCATCCGTACCGGGCGGCTCTTGATGGTGATCTCGGGGAAGACTTTTACGATTAGTTTCATGAAAACAGCGCGCGAACGGCCAGCCGAAAAAGGGGGGCGCGGATTATAGCGGAAATTGCTCAAGGTTTAACCAGTTAATGTGCAGATGGTTTTGAACGCACCAAAACAGGTCATTATCAATTGACGACGCCACATTGCAGTGCGTTATTGTCTGACAATCTTTGATTTACGCCTTTAAAAGCGTGGATTTGGTGCAAAAAACCCATGCTGGGGCACTGGCATGCAATTTGCTCCCTTGTGAGGCAGGTTGCCTTGGCAGAGTATTCGCGCCGGCATCACCCATATCTAAGGGCACTCCACTACCCGCCCGAAGCCACCCGGAGGACATATGTCGAAGTCGGTTCAACTCATCAAAGATCATGACGTCAAGTGGATTGATCTGCGCTTCACTGACACCAAAGGTACTCAACATCACGTGACCATGCCGGCCCGTGATGCGCTGGACGACGAATTCTTTGAAATCGGGAAAATGTTCGACGGCTCCTCCATCTCTGGCTGGAAAGGCATCGAAGCCTCCGACATGATCCTGATGCCGGACGACGAAACCGCCGTCCTGGACCCGTTCACCGAAGAGCCGACCCTGATCCTGGTCTGCGACATCATCGAACCTTCGACCATGCAAGGCTATGACCGCGACCCACGTGCCATCGCCCACCGCGCCGAGGAATACCTGAAGTCCACCGGTATCGGCGACACCGCTTTCTTCGGCCCTGAGCCTGAGTTCTTCATCTTCGACTCGGTCAAGTTCAAGTCCGATATCTCCGGTTCCATGTTCAAGATCTTCTCCGAACAAGGTTCGTGGATGTCCGACCAGGACGTGGAAGGCGGCAACAAAGGCCACCGTCCAGGCATCAAAGGCGGTTACTTCCCGGTTCCACCGTTCGACTTCGACCACGAAATCCGTACTTCCATGTGCAACGCACTGGAAGAAATGGGCCAGACCGTCGAAGTTCACCACCACGAAGTAGCGACTGCCGGCCAGAACGAAATCGGCGTGAAATTCAACACGCTGGTCAAGAAGGCTGACGAAGTACAGACCCTCAAGTACTGCGTACACAACGTTGCTGACGCATACGGCCGCACCGCGACCTTCATGCCGAAGCCTCTGTACGGCGACAACGGTTCGGGCATGCACGTTCACATGTCGATCTCCAAGGACGGCAAGAACACCTTCGCAGGCGAAGGCTATGCCGGTCTGTCGGACACTGCCCTGTACTTCATCGGCGGTATCATCAAGCACGGTAAGGCCCTGAACGGCTTCACCAACCCGTCGACCAACTCCTACAAGCGTCTGGTACCAGGCTTCGAAGCCCCGGTCATGCTGGCCTACTCGGCTCGCAACCGTTCCGCCTCGATCCGTATTCCTTACGTGAACAGCCCGAAAGCCCGCCGTATCGAAGCTCGCTTCCCGGATCCGGCTGCCAACCCGTACCTGGCCTTCGCTGCACTGATGATGGCCGGCCTGGACGGTATCCAGAACAAGATCCACCCTGGCGATGCCGCTGACAAAAACCTGTATGACCTGCCGCCTGAAGAGGCCAAGGAAATCCCACAGGTATGTGGCAGCTTGAAAGAGGCCCTGGAAGAGCTGGACAAGGGCCGTGCGTTCCTGACCAAAGGCGGCGTATTCAGCGATGACTTCATCGACGCTTACATCGCGCTGAAAAGCGAAGAAGAAATCAAGGTTCGCACCTTCGTACACCCACTGGAATATGAGCTGTACTACAGCTGCTGATCCGGTAGCGCCGCCACGTACGGCGTGAAATAAAGAAAGGCCTCCTTCGGGAGGCCTTTTTTATGGGCGCCGGTTACGTGCATGATGCCCCGTCGCTCCCCATAGAAGACGAGACTGCCCATGACTTTGCGCTTCAAGCTCTGCCTTGCCCTGTCTGCCGCGCTACTGGCCTCCACCGCCGGAGCCGCCTCGACTCCCGCCCCCGAGGCCCTGACCCCGTTGCTTAACGCCATTGGCGAACGCCTGGCCATCGCCGATCAAGTGGCGCTGAGTAAATGGGACAGTGGCAAACCCGTAGAGGACCGACAGCGCGAGCGTGAGGTCATTGCCGCCGCCGTCGCCCAGGCACCGGCCTACAAGCTGAGTAGCGAAACCGTGGAAGCGTTTTTTGCCGCCCAGATAGAAGCCAACAAAATGGTGCAGTACATCAACTTGTCCGACTGGGCCCTGGACGGCAAGGCCCCGGACCTCCCGCGCCCGGACCTGGTGGGGCAGATCCGCCCGCAGCTCGACCGCCTGCAGAAACGCCTGCTGCAACAACTGGCCGACTTCGCCCCCTACCGCACCGATCCGCAGTGCCCGCAATGGCTGGCCCGTGCCACCCACCACAACAAGCAGCACCCGGTACACCGGCTCGCCCTGATCCGAGCGACCGCAGAGTTGTGTATCTCCACAAAAGCCTAAGACAACACCCCCCTCCCCCTGTGGGAGCGAGCTTGCTCGCGATGGCGGAGTGTCAGGCACAGGGATGCTGGATGTGCCGGCCTCATCGCGAGCAAGCTCGCTCCCACAGGGCAGGTCATGGCCCAACACACAACAACTTGGGCCAATGCCCCTCCCTGACCTATGCTGCAACTCAACACTTTCAGTTTTCGGTCGATTTTATGGGGCGTGGTTTTTCAATCATCCTGTTGTTGCTGTTGGCACTGCCCGCCGCCGCGCAGATCTACAAGTACACCGACGCCGAGGGCAATACCGCCTACAGCAACCAGCCGCCCCAAGGCGTCCCGGCCCAGACGGTGGAGTTGCCGCCGCTCAACAGCATCGAACGCCAGTCTCCGGCCAGCCCGGACACACCAACGCCTCCCGCCAGCAGCGAAAAGCCGCGCGATGCCTACGAAATCCTGGCACTGACCGACATCCCCACCGACGAAGCCCTACGCGCCAACAACGGCACCTTCACCATTGGCGTGCACGCTCAACCGCGCCTGCGCAGCCCGCATCTGTTCCGGTTGCTGCTGGACGGGCAGCCCTACGGCCAGCCGAGCAACGTGCCGCGCCTGCAATTGGTGAATATTGATCGGGGCGAGCACAGCCTGGCGGTTCAGGTCATCGACGGAGACAACCTCGTGCAGCAAAGCGAAACCGTCACCTTCACCGTCCAACGTGTGCACCAGCCATGACCCGCTGGCTGCTCGCGCTGGGCCTGGCGCTGACGGCGATGCCCGGCGTGGCGCAGGTCTACACCTACATCGATGCCCAGGGCAATCGCGTGTTCACCGATCAGCCGCGCCCCGGCAATGCAAAGAAAGTCCAACTGCCACCCGGCAACCGGATGCCGGCGCCGCCCACGGATACAACCTCGGCGCCCGCGACCGAAGCCCGGCCCGAACCGTTGTTTCATTACGAAATGCTCAGGCTGTTGATTCCCGAGCCGGACGCGACGATACGCAGCACCGCTGGCGAATTGATCGTCAGTGTCACCAGCGAACCAGGCCTGAAAAAAGGCCATCGCTACCGCCTGTTGCTCGACGGCAAACCAACGGGCGCGCCGGGGCCGAGCCCGGTGTTCGCCTTGAGCGACATCGATCGAGGCACCCATCACCTGGCGGTCGAAATCCTCGACGAGCAGGACCGTATCGTCGAACGCACCGCCAACCAGCCCTTCCACATGCAACGCATATCCCTTGCGCAGAAGCGCCGCATCAAGCCCTGTGCCACAGCCGATTACGGTCAACGCCCGGAGTGCCCTCTCGCCGAAAAGCCTGAAGAAGAAAAAAGCAGCATCTTGCCGTTCTTCTAACGCCGCCCAGGCTATCGCACTATATTGGTGCAATAGCCTGCACGCTACTCAGTCCAAAAACCCATTTTGGTTCGAAAGTACCCGGAAAAGCTGGCAGAACGCCACGCAAGCGAGCGAAAAACACCCTTTTGAGGCTCTAAACGCTTCTTTTCGGAGCCTTGGTTTGGTTTTTGCATTTTCCTTGCGACAGCGCATTAATCGCGCGCGCAATTTGGGACCGGTCCCGAGTTGCTACGCTCCAAAAGAGGTCCTGATGACCATTAGCGACGCACTACACCGCTTGCTGCTCGACAACCTCACCACCGCGACCATCCTGCTCGACGCTGAACTGCGCCTCGAGTACATGAACCCGGCGGCGGAGATGCTCCTGGCCGTCAGCGGCCAGCGCAGCCACGGGCAGTTCATCAGCGAGTTATTCACCGAATCCGCCGAAGCGCTCAATTCCCTGCGCCAAGCGGTGGAGCAGGCTCACCCGTTCACCAAGCGCGAGGCGATGCTCACCGCCCTGACCGGCCAGACCCTGACCGTGGATTATGCGGTCACGCCGATCCTGAACAACGGCGCCACCTTGCTGCTGCTGGAAGTCCACCCGCGTGATCGCTTGCTGCGCATCACCAAGGAAGAGGCGCAATTGTCCAAGCAGGAAACCAGCAAGATGCTGGTACGCGGCCTGGCCCACGAGATCAAGAACCCTCTCGGCGGAATACGCGGCGCGGCACAGTTGCTCGCCCGCGAACTGCCGGAAGAAAGCCTCAAGGACTACACCAACGTCATCATCGAGGAAGCCGACCGCCTGCGGAACCTGGTGGACCGCATGCTCGGCTCGAACAAGCTGCCGTCCCTGGCGATGTGCAACGTTCATGAAGTGCTGGAGCGCGTCAGCAGCCTGGTGGAAGCGGAAAGCCAGGGTTGCATCACTTTGGTGCGCGATTATGACCCGAGCATTCCCGACGTCTTGATCGACCGCGAGCAGATGATCCAGGCGGTGCTGAACATCGTGCGCAACGCGATGCAGGCCATCAGCAGCCAGAATGAACTGCGCCTGGGTCGCATCAGCCTGCGTACCCGCGCCATGCGCCAGTTCACCATCGGCCACGTGCGCCATCGCCTGGTGACCAAGATCGAAATCATCGACAACGGCCCGGGCATCCCTGCCGAACTGCAGGAAACCATCTTTTTTCCCATGGTCAGCGGCCGTCCGGACGGTACCGGGCTGGGCCTGGCCATTACCCAGAACATCATCAGTCAGCATCAGGGCTTGATCGAATGTGAGAGCCACCCCGGCCACACCACCTTCTCGATCTTCCTGCCACTGGAACAAGGAGCCACATCGACATGAGCCGTAGTGAAACCGTGTGGATCGTCGATGACGACCGTTCTATCCGTTGGGTCCTGGAAAAAGCCTTGCAACAGGAAGGCATGACCACCCAGAGCTTCGACAGCGCCGATGGGGTGATGAGTCGCCTGGCGCGTCAGCAACCGGACGTCATCATCTCCGACATCCGCATGCCCGGCGCCAGCGGCCTGGACCTGTTGGCGCGGATTCGCGAACAGCATCCGCGGCTGCCGGTGATCATCATGACCGCCCATTCAGACCTGGACAGCGCCGTGGCGTCCTATCAGGGCGGCGCTTTCGAATACCTGCCCAAGCCATTTGACGTCGACGAAGCCGTATCGCTGGTCAAGCGCGCCAACCAGCACGCCCAGGAACAACAAGGCATGGAAGAGGTGCCGGCCCTGGCCCGCACCCCGGAAATCATCGGCGAAGCGCCGGCGATGCAGGAAGTGTTTCGCGCCATCGGGCGCTTGAGCCACTCCAACATCACCGTGCTGATCAACGGCGAGTCGGGCACCGGTAAGGAACTGGTGGCCCATGCCCTGCACCGCCACAGCCCACGGGCGGCGTCACCGTTCATCGCGCTGAACATGGCGGCCATTCCCAAGGACTTGATGGAGTCCGAGCTGTTCGGCCACGAAAAAGGCGCCTTCACCGGCGCGGCCAACCTGCGGCGCGGGCGCTTCGAGCAAGCTGACGGCGGCACGTTGTTCCTCGATGAAATCGGCGACATGCCGGCCGACACCCAGACCCGTTTGTTGCGCGTGCTGGCCGATGGCGAGTTCTATCGGGTCGGTGGCCATACGCCGGTGAAGGTGGACGTGCGCATCATCGCCGCGACCCACCAGAACCTGGAAACCCTGGTTCACGCCGGCAAATTCCGTGAGGACTTGTTCCACCGCCTGAACGTCATCCGTATTCATATCCCGCGCCTGGCGGATCGTCGCGAAGACATCCCGACCCTGGCTCGGCACTTCCTCAGCCGCGCGGCCCAGGAACTGGCGGTCGAGCCCAAGTTGCTCAAGAGCGAAACCGAGGAATACCTCAAGAACCTGCCGTGGCCGGGCAACGTGCGCCAGTTGGAAAACACCTGCCGCTGGATCACGGTGATGGCTTCGGGTCGCGAAGTGCACATCAGCGACCTGCCGCCGGAACTGCTGAGCCTGCCCCAGGATTCGGCCCCCGTGACCAACTGGGAGCAAGCCCTGCGCCAGTGGGCCGACCAGGCCCTGGCCCGCGGTCAGTCGAGCCTGTTGGACAGCGCGGTACCGGCCTTCGAGCGGATCATGATCGAAACCGCCCTCAAGCACACCGCCGGCCGCCGCCGTGACGCCGCCGTGCTGCTGGGCTGGGGCCGCAATACCTTGACCCGCAAGATCAAGGAATTGGGGATGAAGGTCGATGGTGGGGATGATGATGACGGCGATGAGGGTTGATCGGTCTTTAGCCCTTCGCTGAATTTGAAGGTCCAATCGCGAGCAAGCTCGCTCCCACAAGGGAAACGCAATTCCTGGACTGCCCTCAAAAGTCAGATTGGTGTCCAACTTTTGGGGGCCAGTGCATCCTGTGGGAGCGAGCTTGCTCGCGATGCTTTTAAAGGCTTCATGCACCGCATCAATGCACTACGAACCGCAATTGCACATGCACCACCCGCCAAAACCCATCGACCCAGCTCAAAAAAACCGCACAAGCAAAAGCAAGAGCCCCGGAATACGGGGCTTTTGCGTCACAGAAAGCGTTTTTGTGACAAATAATTAAAAACTGGCACGCCCCCTGCAATAGCTAGATCACTACCCAGTTTCGGGGACCTTGGTACAGGCAGGCCGGGGAATCCCCATTTTATACCGGGCTCAACGAGCCCACTGTTTTGGGGGCCTTGATACAGGCAGGTCAAGGTTTCCCTTCTTTACACCCAGGGCCATGCGCTTAGCGCGAGCCCTCCCGTTTTGGGGACCTTGGTACAGGCAGGCCGGGGATTCCCTCTTTTATTGCTCTTGGAGACGGACCTCCAGCCGCCAGCGATCATCCACTTCGCTGCCGGTCCACTCCCCTCGCAATGGACGCGCCGCCACCAGTGTCAGCAACAACCCCTCGTCACTCAAACGCACCCGCCAATTTACATCCTTGCCGTTGAGCTTGAGCTGGCCCTTCTGTGGCCGGCCTTCTGCTTGGAACAGCAGCGCCACTGAACCGTCGACAATTTCACCATGGAGCTTGGGTTCGTTGTTGAACCAGGCCACCAGCGTTCCGTCTGTCACCTCGATCTGTTGCAAGACGCTCGGGTCGGGCGTGGTCAGGCGCCCGATCATCAGCCCGACCATCATGCCGAAGATCGCCAAAGAGCCCATCACCCGAGGCATTAGCTTCGAACGTCGGTCGGTTTGCGGCGTAGAATGCCGCTCATCTTTATCTGCGGAGCCGTGCATGTTTCACGTCATCCTTTTTCAACCGGAAATTCCGCCGAATACCGGCAACGTCATCAGGCTGTGCGCCAACAGCGGCTGCCACCTGCATTTGATCGAACCGCTGGGCTTCGACATGGACGACAAGCGCCTGCGCCGCGCCGGCCTCGACTACCACGAGTATGCCACCTTGCAGCGTCACGCCGACCTCGCCAGTTGCCTGGAGAGCCTCGGGCATCCGCGTCTGTTCGCCTTTACCACCAAGGGTTCGCGGCCGTTCCATGACGCCAGCTTCGTCGCCGGTGACGCGTTCCTGTTCGGCCCGGAAAGCCGTGGCCTGCCGGCCGACGTACTGGACGCCCTGCCCGCCGAGCAACGCCTGCGCCTGCCAATGCGCGAAGGCTGCCGCAGCCTGAACCTGTCCAATACCGTGGCGGTGGCGGTTTATGAGGCGTGGCGGCAGAACGGGTTCGCCTGATTCGGCACCGCTAGCCAAAAACACCTGTGGGAGCGAGCTTGCTCGCGATGGCGGTGTATCAGCCGACTTTAATGTTGACTGGTGCACCGCTATCGCGAGCAAGCTCGCTCCCACAGGTTTTGTGCCTGGCAGTGGACGCTTACTGAACGGTCGCGCCGCCTTCTTGTTGCATACGCTGCAGTTCCTGCGCATACAGCGCATCGAAGTTCACCGGCGCCAGCATCAGGGCCGGGAACGAGCCGCGGGTCACCAGGCTGTCCAGGGTTTCCCGGGCGTATGGGAACAGGATGTTCGGGCAGAAGGCGCCCAGGGTGTGGCTCATCGAAGGAGCATCCAGGTTCTTGATCAGGAAGATCCCGGCCTGTTGCACTTCAGCGATGAACGCCACTTCGTCACCGTTCTTGACGGTGACCGACAGGGTCAGCACCACTTCGTGGAAGTCATCTTCCAGGGCTTTCTGACGGGTGTTCAGGTCCAGGCCTACGCTCGGCTCCCACTGCTGGCGAAAGATCGCCGGGCTTTTCGGGGCTTCGAAGGACAGGTCACGTACATATATGCGCTGCAAGGAGAATTGCGGTGCGGCTTCTTCTTCGCTGGCAGCTGTGTTCTGTTGGTCAGTCATCGCAGATCCTTCTTACTTTCAGGTTCTTTAGTGGGAATTCAGGCCTTGAGCAGCGCGTCGAGCTTGCCGGCGCGCTCCAGGGCATACAGATCGTCGCAACCGCCCACGTGGGTGCTGCCGATCCAGATCTGCGGCACGGACGAACGCCCGGCCTTCTGGGTCATTTCGGCGCGCAGTTGCGGCTTGCCGTCGACCTTGATCTCTTCGAAGGCCACGCCTTTGTTCTGGAGCAGGAACTTGGCTCTGGAGCAATAGGGGCAGTAATCGCTGGAATAGACAACAACGTGGGGCATATTCACTTCACCAGGGGCAGATTGTCGGCTTTCCAGCTGGCAACGCCGCCGGACAGCTTGGCGGCGGTAAAACCGGACTTCATCAGCTCACGGGCGTGGGTGCCGGCGTGCTGGCCTTGGGCATCCACCAGGATCAGCGTCTTGGCCTTGTGTTTTTCCAGCTCGCCGATCCGCGCCATCAGTTTGTCCTGGGGAATGTTCACCGCCCCGACAATGTGACCGGCGGCGTAATCCTTGCTCGGGCGGATGTCCACCACCAGGCCGGCATCCTTGTTGACCAGTGCGGTCAACTCCCCAGTGCTCAGGCTGCGACCGCCGCCCTGCATCGTATGGGCAACCAGCAACGCCAGCAGCACGACGAAGATACCGACGAGAATGTAGTGGTTAGTGGCAAATTGAATCAGGTGAGCAACCATCGAAGGAGGTTCCAGGGCGTTAAAATGTCGGCCAGTATACACAGCACGCAAGGCCGGCCAAACCCCGCCCGGCGGTGACGCCGCCGGAACTTACCTTTAAACTGCCCGTCCCTTTTCCATCGTCTTCTTTTAACCCGCCACGAGTGGATTCCATGACTACCACGCCTAAACCTTTGGTCCTGATGATTCTCGACGGCTTCGGTCACAGTGACAGCCACGAATCCAACGCCGTGTATTCGGCCAACAAGCCTGTACTGGACCGCCTGTGGACCACCGTGCCCAACGGCCTGATCTCCGGCAGCGGCATGGACGTCGGCCTGCCGGACGGGCAGATGGGCAACTCCGAAGTCGGCCACATGAACCTCGGCGCAGGCCGCGTGGTGTACCAGGACTTCACCCGCGTGACCAAATCGATCCGCGACGGCGAGTTCTTCGAAAACCCGACCATCTGCGCCGCGGTGGATAAGGCCGTGGCCGCCGGCAAGGCCGTGCACTTCATGGGCCTGCTGTCCGACGGTGGCGTGCACAGCCACCAGGACCACCTGATCGCCATGGCCGAACTGGCTGCCAAGCGCGGCGCCGAGAAGATCTACCTGCACGCGTTCCTCGATGGCCGCGACACCCCGCCGAAAAGCGCCACGTCGTCGATCGAGCTGCTGGACGCAACGTTCCAGGCCCTCGGCAAGGGGCGCATCGCCAGCCTCGTCGGTCGCTACTTCGCCATGGACCGTGACAACCGTTGGGACCGCGTGGCCCAGGCCTACAACCTGATCGTCGACGGCAGCGCCGAATTCAACGCCGCCACCGCCCAGGAAGGCCTGCAAGCCGCCTACGAGCGCGGCGAAAGCGATGAGTTCGTCAAGGCCACCACCATTGGCGAACCGGTCAAAGTCGAAGACGGCGACGCCGTGGTATTCATGAACTTCCGTGCCGACCGCGCCCGCGAGCTGACCCGCGTGTTCGTCGAAGACGATTTCAAGGAATTCAAGCGTGCCCGCCAACCAAAACTGGCCGGTTTCGTGATGCTGACCCAATACGCCGCCAGCATTCCCGCACCTTCGGCCTTCGCCGCCGGCAGCCTGGAAAACGTGCTGGGCGATTACCTGGCAAAAAACGGCAAGACCCAACTGCGCATCGCCGAGACCGAAAAGTACGCCCACGTGACGTTCTTTTTCTCCGGCGGCCGTGAAGAGCCCTTCCCAGGCGAAGAACGCATCCTGATCCCTTCGCCGAAGGTCGCCACCTATGACCTGCAACCGGAGATGAGCGCACCGGAAGTGACCGACCGCATCGTCGACGCCATTGAAAACCAGCGTTACGACGTGATCGTGGTCAACTACGCCAACGGCGACATGGTGGGACACAGCGGTGTGTTCGAAGCGGCGGTCAAGGCCGTGGAATGCCTGGATACCTGCGTTGGCCGCATCGTCGAGGCCCTGGAAAAGGTCGGCGGCGAAGCACTGATCACGGCCGACCACGGTAACGTCGAGCAGATGTCCGACGAATCCACCGGCCAGGCCCACACCGCCCACACCACCGAGCCGGTGCCGTTCATCTATGTCGGCAAGCGGGACTTCAAGGTCCGCGAAGGTGGCGTGCTGGCTGACGTGGCGCCGACCATGCTGATGTTGCTGGGCATGGAAAAACCGGCGGAAATGACCGGGACTTCGATCCTGGTCTGATTCCGCAAACCCTGTGGGAGCGAGCTTGCTCGCGATAGCGCCGGATCAGCCAACCTTGATGTTGACTGATGCACCGCCATCGCGAGCAAGCTCGCTCCCACATGGGTTCTTGGTGTTTTTCGGGCCAGTTATCACACAGCCCCAAATGGGCGTTTTTTTTGCAGCGTGGGCCGGGCATACTAGGCCGTCCCTTTCCCTGGTGTCGCCCGCCTCTATGCTTCGCGTCCTGATAGCCCTCGCTCTGACCTGCTTGCTCCAACCGGCCTTTGCCGACGAGCGCGCGCAAACCCAACAGCAGTTGGAAGCCACGCGCCAGGACATTGCCGAGCTGAAAAAGCTGCTGGGCAAGTTGCAGGAAGAAAAATCCAGCGTGCAGAAAGACCTGCGCGGCACCGAAACCGAGATGGGCAAGCTGGAGAAGCAGGTCGACGCCCTGCAGAAAGAACTGAAGAAAAGCGAATCCGAGCTGCAGCGACTCGATGGAGAGAAAAAAAAACTCCAGAGCGCGCGCACTGAACAGCAAAAGCTGATCGCCATCCAGGCCCGGGCCGCCTACCAGAACGGCCGCCAGGAATACCTCAAGCTGCTGCTCAACCAGCAGAACCCCGAGAAATTCGCCCGTACCCTCACGTATTACGATTACCTGAGCCAGGCACGCCTGGAACAACTCAAGAGCTTCAACGAAACCTTGCGCCAACTGGCCAATGTCGAAAAAGACATCGAGCTGCAGCAGGCCCAGTTGCTGGTGCAGAAAAGCAGCCTCGACACCCAGCGCGAAGAACTCGAGAAGGTTCGCAAGGAACGCCAGGTGGCCCTGGCCAAGCTCAATGACGACGTGAAGGCCCGCGACAGCAAGCTCAAGGCCCGCGAGCAGGACCAGGCCGAACTGGCCAATGTGTTGAAAACCATCGAAGAGACCCTGGCCCGCCAGGCCCGAGAGGCGGAAGAAGCGCGCCAGAAAGCGCTGATCGCCCAGCAGGAAGCCGAAAAAAAGCGTTTGCGTGAAGCCCAGGCCGACGCAGACGCCGGCGATGCACCGCGTAAACCGGCAAAATCCAGCCCCGGCGCACTGGTTTCCAGTGACGGCGAAACCTTTGGCGGCGCTTTTGCTTCAGCCCGAGGCAAACTTCCATGGCCGGTCAATGGTCGATTGCTTGCGCGCTTCGGTGAAACCCGCGGCGACGACACCCGCACCAAATGGGACGGGGTAATGATCAGTGCCTCGGCCGGCAGCCAGGTACATGCCGTGCATGGCGGGCGCGTGGTATTCGCCGACTGGTTGCGCGGTGCCGGCCTGCTGGTGATCCTCGATCACGGCAACGGTTACTTGAGCCTGTACGGCCACAACCAGACGCTGCTCAAGTCGGCGGGCGACGTGGTCAAGGCCGGAGAGTCCATCTCCACGGTCGGTAACAGTGGCGGGCAGGATACGCCAGCACTGTATTTCGCTATTCGTCAGCAGGGTCGCCCCAGTGACCCGGCCCAATGGTGTCGTGCGCAAGGATAAGCGCGCCCATCCTATTAAGGAGTTCGTTCGACATGCTGCATTTGTCCCGCCTTACCTCGCTGGCCCTGACGATCGCCCTCGTGATCGGTGCGCCCCTGGCTTTCGCCGCCGAACCGGCCCCGTCGGCCCCCGCCACCGCCGCAACCACCAAGGCGCCGCTGCCGCTGGACGAATTGCGCACCTTTGCCGAGGTCATGGACCGGATCAAGGCTGCCTACGTGGAGCCGGTGGACGACAAGATGCTGCTGGAGAACGCCATCAAGGGCATGCTCAGCAACCTTGACCCGCACTCTGCCTACCTGGGCCCGGAAGATTTCGCCGAGCTGCAGGAAAGCACCAGCGGCGAGTTTGGCGGCCTGGGCATCGAGGTCGGCAGCGAAGACGGCTTCGTCAAGGTGGTCTCGCCAATCGACGACACGCCTGCTTCCAAGGCCGGCATCCAGGCCGGTGACTTCATCGTCAAGATCAACGGCCAACCGACCCGCGGCCAGAGCATGACCGAAGCCGTGGACAAGATGCGCGGCAAGATCGGCCAGAAGATCACCCTGACCCTGGTACGCGACGGTGGCACACCGTTCGACGTGACCCTCACGCGGGCGGTCATCCAGGTCAAGAGCGTGAAAAGCCAGTTGCTGGAGCCGGGCTACGGCTACATCCGCATCACCCAGTTCCAGGTCAAGACTGGCGAAGAAGTCGCCAAGGCACTGGCCAAGATGCGCAAGGACAACGGCAAGAAGCTCAACGGCCTGGTCCTGGACCTGCGCAACAACCCCGGCGGCGTACTGCAATCAGCCGTGGAAGTGGTGGATCACTTCATCACCAAGGGCCTGATCGTCTACACCAAGGGCCGTATCGCCAATTCCGAGCTGCGCTTCTCGGCCACTGGCAACGACTTGAGCGAAGCCGTGCCATTGGTGGTGCTGATCAACGGCGGCAGCGCTTCGGCTTCGGAAATCGTCGCTGGCGCCCTGCAGGACCAGAAGCGCGGTGTGGTCATGGGCACCACCAGTTTCGGCAAGGGTTCGGTACAGACCGTGTTGCCACTGAACAACGACCGTGCCCTGAAGATCACCACCGCGCTGTACTTCACGCCCAACGGTCGTTCCATCCAGGCCCAGGGCATTGTCCCGGACATCGAAGTGCGCAAGGCCAAGATCACCAACGAGCAGGACAGCGAATACTTCAAGGAAGCCGACCTGCAAGGTCACCTGGGCAACGGCAACGGCGGCGCCGACAAACCGACCGGTTCCGGCGCCAAGGCCAAGCCAATGCCCCAGGATGACGACTATCAGTTGGCCCAGGCCTTGAGCTTGCTCAAAGGGTTGAACATCACGTCCGGTCGCTGAGATGGGCCTGCGTTTCATCTTCGTCCTGCTGTGCCTGCTGGCGGGGGCCGTTGAAGCGGCACCCGCCACGCCCTCTTCGCCGCACAAGGCGTACCTGAGCCTGATCATCGACGACCTGGGGCAAAACCTGCCCCGGGACCGCCGGGTTCTGGCCCTCCCCGGCCCGGTCACCGCCGCGATCATGCCTGACACCCCTCACGCCGCCGAATTCGCCCGCGAAGCCCATCGCGCCGGCAAGCTGGTCATGCTGCACATGCCCATGGACCCGGCCACCGGGCCGTTCGCCTGGCATCCGGAACTGCCCATCGAAGAACTGGGCAAGCGCCTCGACGCCGCGTTCGCTGCCGTGCCCTATACCAGCGGGATCAACAACCACATGGGCAGCCGCATGACCGCCCAGCCCGAGGCCATGGCGTGGCTGATGGCGAACTTGCAGCAACGCCACAAGTTTTTCGTCGACAGCCGCACCAGCGCCCAGACCGTCGCCGCCGCCGAAGCGCAAAAGATCGGCCTCGCCAGTGTGTCGCGGGATGTGTTCCTGGACGACGAGCGCACCGAGACCGCCATCGCCCAACAGCTGCAAACCGCCATCGACCTGGCCCGCCGACAAGGCTCGGCCGTGATGATCGGCCATCCCTATCCGCAGACCCTGGCGGTACTCGAACGCGAGCTACCCAAGCTCAAGGCCCAAGGCATCGAATGGATCGACATCAAGTCGATGATCAGCCTGCGCAGCAATCGGGCGATGGCTGGGCATGGGAGAGATGGGGTCTACCGATAGCGGTAGCCGCGACGCGGCCATCGCGAGCAAGCTCGCTCCCACAGTGGTTTTGCATCGGGCACAAGATTGGGGTTCGCAGCAGATCCCCTGTGGGAGCGAGCTTGCTCGCGATGACGGCGACACATTCAACATCTCTACAAGCTGACCCACCGCTTTCGCGAGCAAGCCCGCTCCCACAACGCTTTTGCATCGGGCACAAGATTGGCGTTCACAGCAGACCCCCTGTGGGAGCGAGCTTGCTCGCGATGACGGCGACACATTCAACATCTCTACAAGCTGACCCACCGCTTTCGCGAGCAAGCTCGCTCCCACAACGCTTTTGCATCGGGCCCAAGATTGGCGTTCACAGCAGACCCCCTGTGGGAGCGAGCTTGCTCGCGATGACGGCGACCATTCAACATCTCTACAAGCTGACCCACCGCTTTCGCGAGCAAGCCCGCTCCCACAACGCTTTTGCATCGGGCACAAGATTGGCGTTCACAGCAGACCCCCTGTGGGAGCGAGCTTGCTCGCGATGACGGCGACCATTCAACATCTCTACAAGCTGACCCACCGCTTTCGCGAGCAAGCTCGCTCCCACAGTGGCTTTGCATCGGGCCCAAGATTGGCGTTCACAGCAGATCCCCTGTGGGAGCGAGCTTGCTCGCGATGACGGCGACACATTCAACATCTCTACAAGCTGACCCACCGCTTTCGCGAGCAAGCTCGCTCCCACAACGCTTTTGCATCGGGCACAAGATTGGCGTTCACAGCAGACCCCCTGTGGGAGCGAGCTTGCTCGCGATGACGGCGACACATTCAACATCTCTACAAGCTGACCCACCGCTTTCGCGAGCAAGCTCGCTCCCACAGGTTTGTTCCAGCGGTCAGAGATACCGCGCCATGATCGCGTCCACCGCCCCTTCCTTGCGTAGCTCATCCAAGGCAGCCTGAAGCCGGGCGACTACGTCGTCGGGCACGTCCTTGTTCAAGGCCAGGTACAGCTCGGCACTGTTGAAGCGCAGCACGGTCTTGAGATCGGTCACCCCTTCCTGACGCGCCAGGTAACGCCCGGCCGGGTCCCCGGTGGCCCACAGATCGATCTGGCCGTTGACCAGCTTCCTGGCGTTGTCCTGGTCGCGCAATACGACAACCGGCTTCAGTCCCTGCTTGGCCAACGTCTCGGCAATTGCATCACCCTTGTAGGCACCGATCTTGTATTGACGCGCCTGCTCCAGCGAGTCGAGAGCGATCTTGCTGTCGGCCTTGGCGAGCATGATCCAGTCGTCCGGACCGATGGGTCCGACCCATTTGAAAAGCTTTTCACGCTCCGGCAACCGCGCCATGACAAACACACCGTAACCCGGATTTTCCAGGGCGAGTTTGTAGATGCGCTCCCAGGGGAAACGTAGCGTCAGGCTGTAGGAGATATCGGCGCGCTTGAATATCTCGCGGACGATGTCCACGGCAATGCCATGGATGTTCTCGTCCTGGGCGAAGTTCTTGCCGTTCTTGGCCATGTTGTACGGGGGGAAGTTTTCCGTCAGCAACACCAGCGATGTATCAGCAGCGCGGACAGTACCTGCGAGCAGCAACGTGGCACCGGCAAAGGCAAGAACGAGGCGTTTGAGCATGTCGGGCTACCGCAATCCATGGTGTGCCCAAGAGTGCCTTGGGCCCGCCATGGTGTCCAGCAGTCAGCGAATGCAGATACCGCGATGAGCCATATAGGCCTTGGCTTCCGGCACGGTGTATTCGCCAAAGTGGAAAATGCTCGCCGCCAGCACCGCACTGGCGTGGCCTTCCAGGATGCCGTCGGCCAGGTGTTGCAGGTTGCCGACGCCGCCGGACGCGATCACCGGAATGCCCAGGGCATCGCTGATGGCGCGGGTGACCCCGAGGTCGAAACCGTTTTTCATGCCGTCCTGGTCCATGCTGGTCAGCAGGATTTCACCGGCGCCCAGGCCTTCCATCTTCTTCGCCCACTCGACGGCGTCCAGGCCCGTGGGCTTGCGACCGCCGTGGGTGAAGATTTCCCAGCGCGGGGTTTCACCCGGGCCGGAGACTTTCTTGGCATCGATGGCCACGACGATGCACTGCGAGCCGAAGTGCTGGGCCGCTTCGCCGACGAATTCCGGGTTGAATACCGCCGCAGTGTTGATCGACACTTTGTCCGCTCCGGCATTGAGCAGGTTGCGGATGTCCTGCACGGTGCGCACGCCACCGCCCACGGTCAGCGGGATGAACACCTGGCTGGCCATGCGCTCAACGGTATGCAGCGTGGTATCGCGGCCATCGACGCTGGCCGTGATGTCGAGGAAGGTAATCTCGTCCGCACCCTGTTCGTCGTAGCGACGGGCGATTTCCACCGGGTCGCCGGCATCACGGATGTTCTCGAACTTCACACCCTTGACCACCCGGCCGTTGTCCACGTCCAGGCAAGGGATAATGCGTTTGGCCAGCGCCATGGTGAGTCCTCAGCCTTTGTAGGAATCGCAGAAGGCCTGGGCCTCGGCGACGTCCAGGGTGCCTTCGTAGATCGCGCGACCGGTGATCGCACCGATGATACCCGGCGCCTTGGCGTCGAGCAGTGCCTTGATGTCACCCAGGTTGTGGATGCCACCGGAGGCGATCACCGGAATCTTGGTGGCGGCAGCCAGGGCGGCGGTGAACGGAACATTGCAGCCCTGCATCATGCCGTCTTTGGCGATGTCGGTGTAGACGATGGCAGACACGCCGTCGGCTTCGAAACGCTTGGCCAGGTCGATCACCTGCACGGTGCTGACTTCAGCCCAGCCGTCGGTGGCGACAAAGCCGTCCTTGGCGTCGAGGCCAACGATGACCTTGCCCGGAAACGCGCGGCAGGCTTCGGCGACGAATCCAGGGTCCTTGACGGCCTTGGTGCCGATGATCACGTAGCTCACACCGGCCTTGACGTAGTGCTCGATGGTTTCCAGCGAGCGAATACCGCCGCCGATCTGGATCGGCAGGTTCGGGTAGCGCTTGGCAATGGCCGTGACCACCTCGCCATTGACCGGCTGCCCTTCGAAGGCGCCATTGAGGTCGACCAGATGCAGGCGACGGCAGCCGCCCTCCACCCACCTGGCGGCCATGCTCACCGGGTCATCGGAAAACACCGTGGAGTCTTCCATGCGGCCCTGACGCAGACGTACGCAAGCGCCGTCCTTGAGATCGATAGCGGGGATAATCAGCATCTGGCAAACCTTCAAATACGAATATTCAGCTTGGCTCGAAAATCAATTTTTCTCGAGCGCCCACAAGTCGCTTTCAATGCTTTCGAACCTTTCTTTAAGGTGCGTCTGCACATCGAAAATCGCTCTGTTGTAATAGTGCGGCGCAATTTCGCAGGTAAACAGGTCAAGAATTTCCGCCGCTTCGAACGAACCCAGGTCCAGTTCGAAACGCTCCTCCATGAACCGCTGGATCTTGCGGTTCGCTTCACTCTCCTGCTCGGGCGTGAGGGTGAGGATCGGCGGTTTCTTGCGGGCCATTACCAGCGCCCGTCCCACGCCGCGAAGTTCTGCAACAGTTGCAGGCCATGGGTATGACTCTTCTCCGGGTGGAACTGCACGGCGAAGCGCGAACCATCGGCCAGGGCCGCGGCGAAATCGACGCCATAGTGACCGCTGCCCACCACCTGCCGCGCATTGCCGGCGGCGATGTAGTAGCTGTGCACGAAGTAGAAGCGCGCCAGGTCCGGAATGTTGTGCCACAGCGGGTGATCCACCGTCTGCTTCACTTCGTTCCAGCCCATGTGCGGAACCTTCAAGTGCTCGCCGTCTTCGTGCAGGCCCTTGCCGAAGAACTTCACCTGGCCCGGGAACAGCGAGATGCAGTCGACACCGTCGTTCTCTTCGCTGCGATCGAGCAAGGCCTGCATGCCCACGCAAATGCCGAGGAACGGACGATCCTGGCTGACTTCGTGCACCAGGTTGTCGAAGCCCAGGCGACGAATCTCGGCCATGCAATCACGAATCGCGCCGACGCCGGGGAACACCACCCGGTCGGCTTCGCGAATCACGTCGGCATCGCTGGTGATCAGCACCTTGCCGGCGCCCACGTGCTCGAGGGCCTTGGCCACCGAGTGCAGGTTGCCCATGCCGTAGTCGATAACCGCGACCGTCTGCATTACAGGACGCCCTTGGTGGAAGGCATCTGGCCGGCCATGCGGTCATCGAGCTCGACGGCCATGCGCAGCGCGCGGCCGAACGCCTTGAACACGGTTTCGATCTGGTGGTGGGTGTTGTGCCCGCGCAGGTTGTCGATGTGCAGGGTCACGTTGGCGTGGTTGACGAAGCCCTGGAAGAATTCCTGGAACAGGTCGACGTCGAAACCGCCGACGGTGGCACGGGTGTACGGCACGTGCATCTGCAGGCCCGGGCGGCCGGAGAAGTCGATGACCACCCGCGACAGCGCTTCATCGAGCGGCACGTAGGCATGGCCGTAGCGGCGGATGCCCTTCTTGTCGCCGATGGCCTTGGTAAAGGCCTGGCCCAAGGTGATACCCACGTCTTCCACCGTATGGTGGTCGTCGATATGCAGGTCGCCCTTGCTGACGATGTCCAGGTCGATCAGCCCGTGACGGGCGATCTGGTCCAGCATGTGCTCAAGAAAAGGTACACCGATATCAAACCGGGCCTTTCCGGTGCCATCCAGGTTGATCGAGGCTTTGATCTGGGTTTCCAGAGTGTCGCGCTCGACAGACGCCTTACGTTCGGCCATCACCAGCTCCGCAAAATCATTGGGCGAAAAAGGCAGCCATTATAGGGGCGCGAGCGGCAAACAGAAACACAAGAGGTGACATCACTGACGGGCTGAATCCCGGGCTGTCGGTGATAGACATGTCCATACAAGCCTTTGCCATCACCCAAAACGACTGTGGGAGCGAGCTTGCTCGCGATGGCGGTGGGTCAGCAGACAATGATGTCGACTGACACGCCCCCATCGCGAGCAAGCTCGCTCCCACAAGGGTTGCCCTGTCCTGTTGGTCAGGGCAACGGTCTTAGCGGAACAACACCGCCGTCTTCTGCAGGGTTACCCACACACCCCACGCCAACGGAATGCCCACCACCAGCCAGGCGGCGATTGCCAGGGGCTTGGTGCCCGGCGCGGCTTTCCACTCCAGCGACGTGGTGCTGTCGGCACCCTTGTCGTGGCCCAGCGCCTGTTCGGCGGCCAGTTCGGCGTCGGTCATGAAGTACTTGTCGGCGACAGGACGGACCATCAGGTTGCACAGGAAGCCCAGCACCAGCAGGCCGGCGAGGATGTACAAGGTGATGTCATAGGCCGCGGCACGTTCAACGCCGATGCTCAGTTGATACTCACGCAGGTAGTTCACCAACACCGGACCCAGCACGCCCGCCGCAGCCCAGGCGGTCAGCAGGCGACCGTGGATCGCACCGACCATTTGCGTACCGAACAGGTCCGCCAGGTAGGCCGGCACGGTGGCGAAACCGCCGCCGTACATCGACAGGATGATGCAGAACGCCGCCACGAACAGCGCGACGCTGCCCAGGTGACCCAGGTTCGGGATCAGCGCGTACAGGGCAAAGCCCAGGGCGAAGAACACGAAATAGGTATTTTTACGACCCAGGTAATCCGAGAAGGATGCCCAGAAGAAACGGCCACCAATGTTGAACAAGCTCAACAGACCGGTGAAGCCGGCCGCGATGGCCGCGATCTGGCCCAGTTGCACGGCGTCCAGTTGACCGAACGGCAGGTCATTGCCGAGCAGCTTGCCACCGAACACTTCCTGCAACAGTGGCGAAGCCATGCCCAGGATGCCGATACCGGCGGATACGTTCAGGCACAGCACCAACCATACCAGGCGGAACTGCGGGGTTTTCCAGGCCACACTCACGTGAACGTGGCGATGGGTGATCATCGCGTTCGCAGCTTTCTTCGGTGCCGGGGTCCAGCCTTCAGGCTTCCAGCCGGTCGGCGGAACGCGGTACGACAAGGCGCCACCGATCATGAACACGAAGTAGATTGCAGCCATGACCAGGAAGCTCTGCCATACGCCCACGCCCGTCGGCGAAGCGAAATGGTTCATCAGCGCTGCGGCCAGTGGAGCACCGACCATCGCACCACCGCCGAAACCCATGATCGCCATGCCGGTCGCCATGCCGCGCTTGTCCGGGAACCACTTGATCAGGGTCGACACCGGGGAGATGTAGCCCAGACCCAGGCCGATACCACCGATCACCCCGGAACCGACCCACATCAGCCAGATCTGATGGGTATAGATACCCAATGCGGAAATCAGCAGGCCACCGCACCAGCACAAGGCCGATACAACGCCGGCCTTGCGTGGCCCGGCGTGTTCCAGCCAGCCACCCCAGATGGCTGCCGAGCAACCCAGGAAGATGAAGAACAGGGTGTAGATCCAGCCGAGCATCGAGATCGGCCAGTCACATTGGGACGAAAAGACTTGCGAGATGAAACTCATATCCGGCGCACAGGCCACAGGCTTGGTGACACCCAAGGCTTTGGACAGTGGCAACCAGAACACCGAGAAGCCGTAGGCCATGCCGATGCACAGGTGAATGGCCAGTGCGGCCGGTGGAACCAGCCACCGGTTGAAACCGGGCTTGGCGATGATGCGTTCCTTGGAGAGGAACGCAGGCTGGTCGGCGACGCCGCCCGCCGTGATGCTCGTGCTCATTGTGTATCCCCCAGTTATTGGAATGGTCCGTCAGCCACGCGTCACCCTCAGCCTTCATTGCACGCAGGCATGGCTGTATTTTCCGGTGAAGCTCCATAGTGTGCGACATCAAGTCGCAGAAGGGCGGACGAACGGATAAAGATTACCATTTGATCGTGACAGAAGAATCAAAGTGATATCACCTTTTTCGTGTCATCTGTCTTATCGCACTATTGTTCGCTTTCTGTAGGGGGCGAACGGTTTATTTTTCAGCAACGCCTGCACACCGAGCCCCGGCGTGCGCCTGCAAGCCAGAGCACCGGGACAGCCATCGCCTGGCGGGCGGCGAAGGATCGAAAAGCGATCGCCCAACGCACCGGCAATCCACAGCGTTATACTCCCAGGCTAAATTTTGAACTCAACCTACAAGGATTCGCCCATGAAAGCGTTCGGCAAAATCCTGGGTCTGGTACTTCTCGGGCTGTTGCTGATCATCGTGGCCCTGGGCTTTGCCCTGACCCACCTGTTCGATCCCAACGACTATAAGGAAGAGATCCGCCAGATAGCCCGCGACAAGGCCCACATCGAGCTGACCCTCAATGGGGATATCGGCTGGAGCCTGTTTCCATGGCTGGGTCTGGAATTGCACGATGCCAGCGTCGCGACCCTGGCCAGTCCGACCCAACCTTTCGCCGACCTGCAGATGCTCGGTCTTTCGGTCCGGGTGCTCCCATTGCTGCGCCGGGAAGTGCAGATGAGCGATGTGCGCGTCGAAGGCCTGAACCTGCGGCTCAACCGTGACAAGAACGGCCATGGTAACTGGGAAGACATCGGCAAGGCGCCAGCCTCCGCGACGACGGCGAACACCCCGGCGCCAGCCGAGCAACCGGCACCGCCCGCCAACACCCCGACGGAAAAACCTGCCCAGCCGACCCGCCTGGACATCGATAGCCTGACCGTGAACAACGCCCGGGTCGAATACACCGACGAGCAGACCGGCAAGCTGTACACCGCCGAGAGCATCCAACTGAGCACCGGTCCGGTCCACGACTCCACCAACATCCCGGTCACCCTGACCGCTTTCCTGTCCAGCAACCAGCCGGCCGTACGGGTACGCACCGAAGTAACGGGTGAACTGCGCTTCGAGCGCGCCCTGCAACGCTACAAGTTCGAAGACCTGAAACTGTCCGGCGAAGCCACCGGCGACCCCTTGCAGGGCAAGTCACTGAACTTCGCGGCCCAAGGCCAGCTGTTCCTGGACAAGGCAGCCAACGTCGCCGAATGGACCGGCATCAAGTTGTCCCTCAACCAACTGCGCGCGTTGGGCGAGCTGAAGGTCAACGACCTCGACAAGACCCCACAATTGAACGGCGGCCTATCGATTGCCCAGTTCGACCTGGCGAAATTCGTCGACAGCGTCGGCCAGACACTGCCGGCCATGGCCGAAGGCAGCCTGAGCAAGGTCGAGCTGGCCAGCCGCATTGCCGGCACGCCGACCAGCGTCGAATTCAACGACATCAACCTGAAGCTCGATGACAGCAACTTCAGCGGTCGTATCGCCGTGGAAGACTTTGCCAAGCAGGCCCTGCGCGTGCAGCTCAAGGCCGACACGTTCAACGTCGACCGCTACCTGCCGCCCAAATCCGCCGAGGCCGACAGTTCCAAGGCGGCCCGTGAGGCCGAAGTCAGCAACACCGAAGCCAGTGCCATGGCCGGTGTCGGCAACTCACCGCTGCCAAGCGCTCCGACCCAGGGCGCCTGGAGCAACGATCGGCTGTTTCCGGTGGAGCGCCTGAGCAAGCTGGACCTCGATGCCGACCTGACCTTCGGGCAACTGACCCTGGATAAACTGCCGATCCAGAACGCCGCGTTCAAGGCCACCGGCCTGGGCGGCCTGCTGACCTTGGAAAACCTGCGGGGCGATTTGTACAGCGGCAACTTCGAAACCAAGGGCACCCTGGATGTGCGCCGCCCTACCCCACTGTTGAGCCTGCAAACCCGTATCAACCGGGTCCCTGCCGAGAAGATCATCGAAAGCCAGGGCAAGAATCCGCCGGTCAAAGGCCTGGTCACCGTCAACAGTGCGATCACCGCCACCGGTAATAGCCAGAAGGCCCTGATCGACAGCCTCAACGGCAACGCCGGGTTCGTCATCAACGATGGTGTGCTGCTCAATGCCAACCTCGAACAGCAATTGTGCAAAGGCATCGCCACCCTCAATCGCAAGTCCCTCAGCGGCGAACCCCGGGGCAAGGACACGCCGTTCCAGCAACTCAACGGCAACCTCACCTTCAACAACGGCGTTGCTCACAACCCGGACCTGAAAGTCCGCATCCCTGGCATGACCGTCAACGGCAACGGCGATGTAGACCTGCGGGTGCTGGGCATGGATTACCGCGTCGGCGTCATCGTCGAAGGCGACAAGAGCGACATGCCCGACCCGGCCTGCCAGGTCAACGAACGCTACGTCGACGTCGAATGGCCATTGCGCTGCCGCGGTCCCCTGGAGCTGGGGGCGAAGGCCTGCCGCCTGGACAACGACGGGCTGGGCAAGGTCGCGGCGAAACTGGCCGGTGACCGCCTCGGCGACAAGATCGATGAAAAGCTCGGTGACAAGGTCAGCCCCGAACTGAAAGATGCACTCAAGGGGCTGTTCAAACGATGAGAGCCGAGCAGTTTTCCACCGCCGTATTGGACTGGTTCGACCGCCACGGGCGCCACGATTTGCCTTGGCAGCAAGACATCACCCCTTATCGGGTGTGGGTCTCGGAAATCATGTTGCAGCAGACCCAGGTCAGTACCGTGCTCAACTACTTCGACCGGTTCATGGCCTCGCTGCCCACCGTTCAAGCCCTGGCCGCCGCGCCGGAGGACGAAGTGCTGCACCTGTGGACCGGGCTGGGCTATTACACCCGTGCGCGCAACTTGCAGAAAACCGCGAAAATCGTCGTCGAGCAGTACGGCGGCGAATTCCCCCGAGACGTGGAAAAGCTCACCGAGTTGCCGGGAATCGGCCTGTCCACCGCCGGCGCCATCGCCAGCATCAGCATGGGCCTGCGGGCGCCGATCCTCGATGGCAACGTCAAGCGAGTACTGGCGCGCTTCACCGCCCAGGAAGGCTACCCGGGCGAACCCAAGGTGGCGAAACAGCTATGGGCCACCGCCGAGCGCTTCACGCCGCAAGACCGGGTCAACGCCTACACCCAGGCGATGATGGACCTGGGCGCGACACTCTGTACCCGCAGCAAGCCCAGTTGCCTGCTCTGCCCACTGAAACAGGGCTGCGAGGCCCACATGCTGGGCCTGGAAACCCGCTACCCGATTCCCAAGCCTCGTAAAGAGGTGCCGAAAAAGCGCACCTTGATGCCGATGCTGGCCAACCACGAGGGCGCGATCCTGCTTTACCGTCGCCCTTCCACCGGGCTATGGGGCGGGCTGTGGAGCCTGCCGGAACTCGACGACCTCGACGACCTGCAACACCTGGCCCTGCAACATTCGCTGGAACTGGGCAGCCAACACGAAATGCCAGGCCTGGTGCATACCTTCAGCCACTTCCAGTTGGCGATCGAACCCTGGCTGGTCCGGGTCCGGGAAACCGGCCATCACGTGGCCGAGGCCGACTGGCTCTGGTATAACCTCGCCACCCCGCCGCGCCTGGGCCTTGCCGCTCCGGTCAAAACCTTGCTCGAACGCGCGGCCGCCGTAATGAACGCAGGAGAGTTGCAATGACCCGCACCATCATGTGCCGCAAGTACAAAGAACAACTGGAAGGCCTGGAACGTGCACCGTTCCCGGGTGCCAAGGGCCAGGACATCTATGACAATGTTTCGGCCAAGGCCTGGGCCGACTGGCAGAAACACCAGACCCTGCTGATCAATGAAAAACGCCTGAACATGATGAACGCCGAAGATCGCAAATACCTTCAGGGCGAGATGGACAAGTACTTTTCCGGCGAAGATTACGCCAAGGCCGAAGGCTACGTACCGCCATCCGAATAAGCTGTTCAGAGCGGGGGCGGATCGTAAGCGACGGTAATAGTTAAATATTTTTTGAAAACTTGCTTGACGCCCCCCTGAAAAACCCGTTTAATGCGCCCCGTTGCCCAGATAGCTCAGTCGGTAGAGCAGGGGATTGAAAATCCCCGTGTCGGCGGTTCGATTCCGTCTCTGGGCACCAAATACCGAAAACCTCGATCAAGCAATTGATCGGGGTTTTTTATTGCCCGGCATTTCCTTCCTCCGTCTTGTCGACTCAGCTACATTCGTCCGCTCCCCTCTGGCAAGCGAGTCGACATGGACATCACCGGCATCCCCTTCGGCACGACCGATTGGTCAACCATCGAACCTACCGAGCACCAAGGCATCACCGGAACCGCCTATTGGCGCACGCGGCAATTCGAGAATATTCGGGTACGGATGGTGGAATACACCGCCGGGTATCTGGCCGACCATTGGTGCACCAAGGGCCACATCCTGTTTTGCCTCAAGGGCGAGCTCAATACCGAACTCGAAGACGGTCGGCAATTTTTGCTCAAGCCCGGCATGAGCTATCAGGTGGCCGACCAGGCCGAGCCTCATCGATCCTCCACCACATCGGGGGCTACGCTCTTCGTCGTGGATTGAGATTCGAAGCGTCCGCGTTGAAGCTGTAGGATAGATGGCCTTATCCATCAGGAATCCGACCATGTCATCGGCGAACAAACAGCACAAGCGCAGCCAGCGCGCCAAGGCGAAAGCCAAGCAGAACCGCACTCGGCGTGCTGCTGCGCCGAACGATTTCCTGGACCCGAACGACGAGCGCATCGATCTGGAAACCGTGGACCTGACGGAGCTGTTCCAACTCATGAGCGCCGCCGAAAAGGTCAGCCAGAAGGCGATGTGCGAAGCGTTCCTGGCCCACCCCCTGCTGGCGCTGGTGCTGGAACAGGAAGGTGAGGAAGAAGCGACCGACTTCATCATTACCGCATTGATCGAATACCGCCGCCTGACCACGGGCGTGGATGAGCAGACCGCGCTGGACTGGGTGGAAAGCAAGCCATTCCAGGCCGATTATGTGGCTGCGTCCCAGGCGCTGGCCCAAGGCTCGATCTGACCGTCATGCCGCCAAGCGCTTTTGTGACGAAGGCGCTTGCGGTGGACGACAACCCTCAGGGATAGCTCCTACAAGCCTGGGTCAATCGCCATAGGGCGGCGTCAAATCCGTCCTGCATGAATCAGCTTTTTTTCTTCCGGGCCAATCAGCCCGGTCCTGCATCATCAAAACTTCCTCTGGAGCATGCTTTGGGTCCGCCCCCTCTCAATGGCTGGACACATCGATGACTTCAATTTCACCTCAAGACGACCCGCAGCTCGCGCCACTGATCAGTGAACTCGGCCAATTGATCCAGCAGGCACGCCAGAAGGTCTTGCGCGCCGTCGATACCCTGCAGGTGCAAACGTGCTGGCAGATCGGGCGGCATATCATTGAGTTCGAACAAGGAGGCGCCGAACGGGCGGCTTATGGAAAACGTCTGCTGCCGTCACTGGCGAAAGTGCTGACGGGGCGGTTTGGGAAGGGGTTTGATGAACGCAACCTGCGACACATGCGAGACTTTTATCAGAAGTTCCCGATTTGGAACGCAGTGCGTACCGAATTGAACTGGACCCATTACCGCACGCTTTTGCGTGTAGAAAACGACAACGCCCGACATTGGTACATGAACGAAGTGGCCATCCAAAACTGGTCCACCCGCGCCCTGGAACGCCAGATCGGCACCTTCTATATACGAACGCCTGCTGGCCAGCCGCGACAGGCCGGCGGTGGAACAGGAGGCCCTCGTCAATCTCAAGGAACTGGACCTCGGCCCCAGGGATATCGTCAGGGATCCGGTGGTGCTGGAGTTTCTCGGGCTGCCCAATGCCGGCACTCTTCTGGAAACAGAACTGGAACAGGCCCTGATTGACCAATTACAGGGATTCCTGCTTGAGTTGGGCAAGGGCTTCGCCTTCATCGCCCGCCAGCAACGCATCAGTACCGAAAGCAAAGACTTCTACCTCGACCTGGTCTTCTACAACTATCTGCTCAAGTGTTTTGTAATCGTCGACCTGAAGCGTGGCGAGCTGAGCCATCAGGACATCGGGCAGATGGATATGTATGTGCGCCTCTACGACGACCTCAAGCGCGGCCCCGATGACAAACCCACCGTTGGCATCATTCTGTGCGCCCAGAAAGACGAATCGGTGGTGCGTTACTCCGTATTGCAGGGCAATGAGCAATTGTTCGCCAGTCAATACAAGCTGGTACTCCCCTCGGAAGAAGAGCTGTGCAATGAACTGGATCGCGAACGAGCGCGACTTGGGGGGCAGCACGTAGGCGCAGCGAGTTGAGGAAATGAGGGCCGATACCCGATGACTGCATCCCCAAAAACCCATGTAAGATTTATGCGTTTCTTTCAGCAACGCTCCAGTCAAAGAACTCTATCCTGCATGTCATCGGCCGCACCCTACCCTTCTCTGATCCAGGCATTGCGGACCGAAACCGCTGAACTGCACATCGCCTTGGAAAAACGCCTGCCGTTTTTCTCCGAACAGCTGGACTTCGATCTGTATCGGCGCCTGATGGCGGCCTACTACGGTTTCTATCAACCGTTGGAGCAACGTCTTCATGTATTTGCACTGACGCCGACCGGGCTGGACCAATCCCTACGGATCAAACTTCCGGTGCTGCGGGCGGATCTCACGGCACTGGGCCTGGAAGAAGCCGCTATCGAAGCGCTGCCCACCTGCCAGGCATTGCCGCTGATCGACTCCCGTGCCGCCGCACTCGGCGTGTCCTATGTGCTGGAAGGTGCAACGCTCGGAGGGCAGATCCTGCGGCGCAGGGTGGCCGAGAAGCTGGGGCTTGACGCCTCTAGCGGAGCAGCCTTCCTCAACGTGTATGGCGAACTCACCGGCCGGCGCTGGAAGGATTTCCTCCAATACCTGGACGACAGGAACCTTGGCGAGGCCCAGGTGTTCGAAGTCACACGCGCCGCAAAGGCGACGTTCTCCCATTTTGAACACTGGCTGGACAGCCAAAAGGTATTGTCATGACCCCGGAAAACCAGGAAGCCTTCGAAGAACTGCTGGCCAATTGTGCAGACGAACCGATTCGCTTTCCCGGGACCATTCAGCCTCATGGCGTGTTGCTGATGCTGTCCGAGCCCGATTTCGTGATCCGTCAGGTCAGCGCCAACGTGTTGCAATTGATGGCGCAGGATCCCCACAGGCTGCTGGGCCAGACACTCGACACCCTGTTGGGGCTGGAACAGGCCGAGGCGATCCTCATCGCCTGCCGCGCCGCCCCGGAAAGCGACAACGTGCCCGTGGCCATTGTCGTGAACCAGCAACGCTTCGACGCCCTGGTGCATCGCCATCAGGGCGCCCTGATCGTCGAATTGGAACAGCACCTGAGCGACTATCGCCCCGAAGGGGTCAGCGGCGAGGCCAACATGGGCCGCATGCTGCAACGCCTGCAAAGTGCGAAAACCCTCCAGGCCCTGTACGAAATCAGTGTGAGGGAAATCCAGGCCATGACCGGTTACGACCGGGTGCTGATCTATCGCTTCGAGGAAGAAGGCCACGGCCAAGTGATTGCCGAGGCCAGCGCACCGTCGATGGAGCTCTACAAGGGCCTGTTTTTCCCGGCGTCGGATATTCCCGAACAGGCCCGCGAGCTGTATCGCATCAACTGGCTGCGGATCATCCCCAACGCCGACTACACGCCAGTGCCGCTGGTTCCGCAATTGCGCCCCGACACCCAGGCGCCGCTGGACCTGAGTTTTGCCACACTGCGCAGCGTCTCGCCGATCCACCGCCAATACATGAAAAACATGGGTGTGCTGTCGTCCATGAGCATCTCGTTGATGGAGGGCGAACGCTTGTGGGGGCTGATCAGTTGCGGCAATCGCCAGCCGCTGCTGGTGCCCCATGAAATGCGCATGGCCTGCCAGACCATTGGCCAGGTGCTGTCATTGCAGATCAGCGCCATGCAAGCCCTCGAACTGACTCGGCAACGGGACGCCAAACTGGAAGACCTCGAGGTCCTCGCCGCGGTGATGGCCGAGTCCAACGACAACGTCTTCGATGGCCTGTCCCAAGAGCCGCAACGCCTCATGGACCTGACCGGCGCCAGTGGCGTCGCGATTCTCGAGGACAACAAACTGCACCGTCATGGCCAGTGCCCGGAACCGGAGCAGATCCGCGAGCTGCACAAATGGATCCTGGAAACCGGCAAGCCGGTGTTCTCTCACTACAACCTGAGCAGCGTGTTCCCTGCGGCCCAGGCGTATCAGGACGTGGCGAGCGGCGTGCTGGCGATCCACTTGCCCAAGCCTGTGGAAAACGGCGTGCTGTGGTTCCGCCCCGAGGTCAAGCAAACCCTCCAATGGAGCGGCGACCCACAGAAACCCCTGGACCTGGAAAGCAGCGAGACCGGTCTGCGCCTGCGGCCCCGGACGTCTTTCGAGATCTGGAAAGTCGAAATGGCCGGCATCAGTACCAAATGGACCCATGGCGATCTGTTCGCCGCCAACGACTTGCGGCGCTCGGCCTTGGAAAACGACCTGGCCCGCCAGGTGCGCAAGGAGCGCCTGGCCGTGCAGGCCCGCGATGAACTGGTGGCCGTGGTGTCTCATGACCTGCGCAACCCGATGAC
Source organism: Pseudomonas sp. R151218B TE3479 (assembly GCF_053629195.1). Classification (NCBI taxonomy): domain Bacteria; kingdom Pseudomonadati; phylum Pseudomonadota; class Gammaproteobacteria; order Pseudomonadales; family Pseudomonadaceae; genus Pseudomonas; species Pseudomonas sp. R151218B TE3479. Next base: position 1,378,783 of record NZ_JBRJHV010000001.1, on the reverse strand, counting down.
GGTCATTTCCATGCTCTGCGGCATGATGCAAAAGGCCTTCAGCTCCGACGGTTCCCACAGTTCCAAGCGTATCGCCTCAGCCATCGACACCATGCAACAGGCTACCAGCCGCATGAATGCCCTGCTGGAGGACCTGCTCGATACCTCGCGCATCGACGCCGGGCGCTACACCATCAATCCCCAGCCGATGGACGTCAGCCAGATCTTCGAGGACGCCTGCTCGCTACTGACGCCGCTGGCGGCTGCCAAGGCCATCGACATCTCCTTCAATGCCGAACCTAACCTGAGGATCAATGCCGACCCCGAGCGGCTGTTCCAGGTGCTGTCCAACCTGATCGGCAACGCCATCAAGTTCACGCCGCAGCAAGGCTCCGTGGGCATCAGTGCAATGTCCGTCGGGAACGAGATCGTGTTCAGCGTCCGCGACACCGGTGAAGGAATTACGCCAGAGCAGTTGCCTCATGTTTTCGAGCGCTACTGGACGAGCAAGGAGGGCAACCCGAACGGTACCGGGCTGGGGTTGTACATTTCCAAGGGGATTGTCCAGGCCCATGGCGGTAAACTGCATGCCGAAAGCCAGCCAGGCCAGGGCAGCGAATTCCGCTTTACCGTGCCGAAAATCGACTGAGCCGGGCACCGCCCCCTAACGAATTGGAAACCGAAGCCCAATGGCCTCACTGAACAAACAGCAAAAACGCGCCAAGCGCGCCAAAGACAAAGCCAAGCAAATCCGCATGACCGGGCGCAAATCGATCCCGATGTATGGCGATCCGGCCCACGCCACCGCGCAGCCACCGGTCTACGTGCTGGAACTGTTCGCCAAGCTGCGCGAAGCCGAGGCCGTCAGCCGCAGTGAAATGCTCGATACGCTGCTTACATCCCTGAGCGAGATGATCGTCGAACGCCCAGGCCTGCTCGACTTGAAAAACGCTGAAAACGAAAGCATGGCGGCGACCAACCTGGCCGCCGACATGCTGGTGGACTATCGCATGTGGGTCGATGACATGGACCGCGAGACCGCCCAGCGCTGGCTCAGCACACCGGAGTTCATCAAGGACTTCAGCGAAGCATTGGACCGTTATCGCCAGTCGATGGAAGCACCCGCCAGCGAATAAGCTGGTCGCTATTCGTCACTGTTCCAATGGAACACCAGGTTGCGCGCGGCCTCGCTGCCTACCTCAGCAGTGTCGCGTCGCGCCTCCCCGTTGCGCGTCGCCACCACGTTGTACTTGCCCGGCGGCAGTTGCACATAAACCAGCGGCCCCGCAGCGCTGAGCGTCAGCAATGTTTGTCCCGATGCGTTCTGCACGGTCACGTCCACATCCGGGACGTATTTGTTTTCCGGGCCGATCGCGAAGGTCATGTGCAGGTTGTAGCCATGGGCCTGCCCGATGGCCCGGGCTTCGTCCTCGCCGATACCGCCGGACAGATAAGTGATGCCGTTCTGTTGCTGTGGCTGGACCTGCACGCCGGCACTGTCTACCGGCGCCAGGTTCGTGGCGTTGAGCATGATCGGGAACAACAGCGCGCCGAACAGAAGGAAGGGCAGCAAAAAGTAATGGGTATGCTTCATGGCGAGGACTCCAGGTACTGGAAACAGCTCATGAGTTCTTTTTTGATCTTGATGACGCGGCAAGGTTTAGATCTATTGGCTATGAACGGAAACCGAGTAACCACTCAAAGCACAGCGACACGCTCATCCGATTAACCCTTCCAACCCCCGCCCAAAGCTGGCACCATCGCGCCTTTTTTTACGCGACTCCCCCGGGCTTTTCACCGGTAGACAGGGTTCAAACGGCCGTTCGATTGTTGATGGCGCGACAGACTGCTGTGCCGATGCGACAACCTGCCACACATCCCCGGTTTACCAGCCGAAGCGCTGTTGGCTGCCATTCGGACGCATGCTAGCTTGGCCGCCTCGCCACGGAAGGCAGCCAACAGCAAGGGAGCACACACCATGAGGACCGCACATGGCCCAGGCCACGCCCGCGCTTGAAATCCGCAACCTGCACAAACGCTACGGACAGTTGGAGGTGCTCAAGGGCGTCTCGCTGACCGCCCGCGACGGCGATGTGATCTCGATCCTCGGATCCTCCGGGTCCGGCAAGTCCACGTTCCTGCGTTGCATCAACCTGCTGGAAAATCCCAACCAGGGCCAGATCCTGGTGGCCGGCGAAGAGCTCAAGCTCAAGGCCGCGAAAAACGGTGAACTGGTGGCCGCCGACGGCAAACAGATCAACCGCCTGCGCAGCGAGATCGGTTTTGTGTTTCAGAACTTTAACCTTTGGCCGCACATGAGCGTGCTCGACAACATCATCGAAGCCCCGCGCCGGGTGCTCGGCCAGAGCAAGGCCGAAGCCGTCGAAGTGGCCGAAGCCCTGCTGGCCAAGGTCGGTATCGCCGACAAGCGCCACGCCTACCCGGCCGAACTGTCGGGCGGCCAGCAGCAACGCGCCGCCATCGCCCGCACCCTAGCGATGCAGCCCAAGGTGATTCTGTTCGACGAACCCACCTCCGCCCTTGACCCGGAAATGGTCCAGGAAGTACTTAGTGTGATCCGCGCCCTGGCCGAAGAAGGACGCACCATGCTGCTGGTCACCCATGAAATGGGCTTCGCCCGTCAGGTTTCCAGCGAAGTCGTGTTCCTTCATCAAGGCCTGGTCGAGGAGCAAGGATCGCCACAGCAGGTCTTCGAAAACCCGCTTTCGGCGCGCTGCAAACAATTCATGTCCAGCAACCGCTAACGGAGCAGTACAGATGCAGACCTACAAGAAATTCCTCCTGGCAGCAGCCGTCAGCCTGGTGTTCTCGGCCAACGCCATGGCGGCCGATAAACTGAAGATGGGCATCGAAGCGGCCTATCCGCCGTTCAACAACAAGGACGCCAGCGGCCAGGTCGTGGGGTTCGATAAAGACATCGGCGACGCCCTGTGTGCCAAGATGAAAGTCGAGTGCGAAGTGGTCACCTCCGATTGGGACGGCATCATCCCGGCCCTGAACGCCAAGAAGTTCGACTTCCTGATTTCCTCGCTGTCGATCACCGAGGAACGCAAGCAGGCGGTGGACTTCACTGACCCGTACTACTCCAACAAACTGCAGTTCATCGCGCCGAAAAACGCCGAGTTCAAGACCGATAAGGACTCGCTCAAAGGCAAGGTCATCGGCGCACAACGGGCGACCCTGGCCGGCACCTGGCTGGAAGACGAACTGGGTAGCGACATCACCACCAAGCTCTACGACACGCAGGAAAACGCTTATCTGGACCTGACCTCCGGCCGCGTCGATGCGATCCTGGCGGACAAATACGTCAACTATGACTGGCTGAAAACCGAGGCCGGCCGCGCCTACGAATTCAAGGGCGACCCGGTGGTGGAAAGCGACAAGATCGGCATCGCCGTACGCAAGGGTGACAACGAGTTGCGCAACAAACTGAACGCCGCGCTCAAGGAAATCGTCGCCGACGGCACCTACAAGAAAATCAACGACAAGTACTTTCCGTTCAACATCTATTGATGCTGACGTACCCGGCCGACGCTGCCACACCGCAGCGCCGGCCCTTAGCAAAGCCTGCCGCGATATGAACACACACCCATGATGATCGATCTCCACGGATTCGGCCCGGCGCTCGCCGCTGGCGCACTGATGACCGTCAAACTGGCACTCTCGGCCCTGTGCCTAGGGCTGGTGCTCGGCCTGCTCGGCGCCTTGGCCAAGACCTCGCCATACAAGCCATTGCAATGGCTTGGCGGCACTTACTCGACACTGGTTCGTGGCATTCCGGAATTGCTCTGGGTGCTGTTGATCTACTTCGGTACCGTCAACCTGATGCGTGCGCTGGGCGAGTACCTGGGCATGCCTGACCTTGCCCTCAACGCCTTCGCCGCCGGTGTCATTGCCCTGGGCCTATGCTTTGGCGCCTACGCCACGGAAGTGTTTCGCGGCGCGATCCTGGCAATTCCCAAGGGCCACCGTGAAGCCGGCGTCGCCCTGGGCCTGTCGAGGTGGCGGATCTTCACCCGACTGATCATGCCGCAGATGTGGCGCATCGCCCTGCCGGGCCTGGGTAACCTGTTCATGATCCTGATGAAGGACACCGCGCTGGTCTCGGTGATCGGTCTGGAAGAAATCATGCGCCACGCACAGATTGGCGTGACCGTGTCCAAACAACCGTTCACCTTCTATATGGTCGCAGCGTTCATGTACCTGGGGCTGACGGTGCTCGCCATGATCGGCATGCACCTGCTGGAACGACGCGCCGCCCGTGGATTTGCCAGGAGCACCCAATGAACTGGGACGTCATCATCAAGTGGCTGCCGAAGCTGGCCCAGGGCGCGACACTGACCCTGGAGCTGGTGGCCATCGCCGTGATCGCCGGGCTGCTGCTGGCGATTCCGCTGGGCATCGCCCGCTCTTCGCGCCTGTGGCAGGTGCGGGCATTGCCCTACGCCTACATCTTCTTTTTCCGTGGCACGCCGTTGTTGGTCCAGCTGTTTTTGGTCTACTACGGCCTGGCGCAGTTCGAGGCCGTGCGCAGCAGCGCGCTGTGGCCGTACCTGCGGGACCCGTTCTGGTGCGCCACGGTCACCATGACCCTGCACACCGCCGCCTACATCGCCGAGATCCTGCGCGGCGCGATCCAGGCCATCCCAAAGGGCGAGATCGAAGCCGCACGGGCCCTGGGCATGTCGCGACCCAAGGCATTGCTCTACATCGTGCTGCCCCGCGCTGCGCGCATCGGCCTGCCGGCCTACAGCAACGAAGTGATCCTGATGCTCAAGGCCAGCGCCCTGGCGAGCACCGTGACCCTGCTGGAACTCACCGGCATGGCCCGCACCATCATTGCCCGGACCTACCTGCCGGTGGAGATTTTCTTCGCGGCCGGCATGTTCTACCTGCTGATGTCCTTCCTGTTGGTGCAAGGCTTCAAGCAGTTGGAGCGCTGGTTGCGCGTCGATGCCTGCCAAGGGCGCTGACAGCGGCGTGTTGACGGGCGAGGCATTGCTCGCCCGCTTCACCGCACTGGACGTTTTTCTCACCGCGCACCAGGCACTGTGGAAACCACGTCCGTTCACCCACCTGCAGCTCCCTTGGGAAACGTCCCACCCGGAATTGGCCAAATGGCTACGCCAGCGTTCGCTGGAAGCGGCGGAAAATGATCATCATCAGCCGTGGTTGATGGAAGACGCACCCGCGCCGTTCCCGGAATTGGCCGCTATCTCCCGCGCATTGAGCGCTGTCGCAGAATTGCCTGCCAGCACACTCGAAGCGCCAAGCCATCGCCTGAACGTCGACGTACCCGGGCGCAAATGGCAGCAGATCGAAGCCTTCGCCAGCCGCCTGCACTTCACCACCCAGCCGACCCACTGGCTGGATTGGTGTGCCGGCAAAGGTCACCTCGGTCGACGCCTGCTGCACGACCAACAGCAACTGACTTGCCTGGAGTACGACCCCGCACTGGTCGCCAGCGGCCAACAACTGAGCCAGCGCCATCACCTGGCCGCCACGCACCTGCAACAAGACGTGCTAGCAGCGGACACCGCCCAGGCGCTCCACCCCGAACACACCCCCGTAGCCCTGCACGCCTGTGGCGACCTGCATGTGCGCTTGATGCAACTGGCCAGCGCCGCTGGCTGTGCACAACTGGCTGTCGCACCGTGCTGTTACAACCGCATCAACACCGAGCGCTATCAAGCGCTGTCCGACGCCGCCAAGGGCTCCGCCCTACAGCTGTCGCTCGACGATCTCAGCCTGCCGCTGACCGAAACCGTCACCGCTGGCGCACGCGTCAGAAGACAACGGGACCACTCCATGGCCTGGCGCCTGGGCTTCGACTTGCTGCAACGACAAATCAGAGGGTGCAACGACTACTTGCCCACGCCGTCACTCCCCAGCGCTTGGCTGGAAAAATCCTTCGCCCAGTACTGCACCGATCTGGCAGCCCTGAAAGACTTATCCACAGTCGGCACGCCTGATTGGGGCGCATTGGAAGCAGCGGGCCATCAGCGCCTGGCCGAGGTACGCAACCTGGAGTTACTGCGAGGTCTTTTCCGACGACCACTGGAGCTTTGGCTGGTGCTCGACCGGGCGCTTTTCCTCACACAAAAAGGCTACGACGTTCGCCTCGGCACCTTCTGCGAAACCCCACTGACGCCGCGCAATCTGTTGTTGCTGGCAGAGCGTTACTGAAGCGAAACAGCCTGTGGATAACTCTGTTGATGAAATAAACTCGGATCCAAGAAATCCGTGATTTTCTAACCCAATCAGCATTGGTCATTTTTTGTTCATATGGATAAAAAACCATGAAAACAGGTATTTGCGACGAAACGCGAAAGCGGTCACAAAATCACAAGATGCCCTGCGTCTCATCCAGCCCGTTGTGCATAAGCGTCTAAGCAAAACGACATAACCGCCGAATTCAGTGCTGACCCGCGCCAATAATTGCGCCCGCCGCGCCCGTGCTATACAACAGCCCCACGTATCGTGATTGACACAATGCCGACACACTCAAGGACTGGCCGTGACGTTCATTTCCTACGCACAAAACTTCGAAGACATACGCCTGTGGCGCGCCCTTCAATCAGTGGAAAACGGCTTTTACCTCGACGTCGGCGCCAACCATCCGACAGATGACTCGGTCACCCGAGCGTTTTACGACCGCGGCTGGCGTGGCATCAACATCGAACCCGTGCCGGCCTACTACGACGCTCTCTGTCAACAACGCCCCCACGACACCAACCTGCAATGCGTGGCCGGTGAAAACGCCGAAAGCCTGACCTTCTACACCATCGCCGACACGGGCCTGTCCACGGTAGAAGCCAGCGTCGCCCAACAGCATCGCGACGCCGGCATGGACGTGCGCAACCAGACCGTCCAGTCCCGCACCCTGGCCTCCATCTGCGAGCAATACGCCCAGGACCGCCCCATCCACTTCCTGAAAATCGACGTCGAAGGCCACGAAGAAACCGTGCTGCGCGGCATGGACTTCAGCCGCTGGCGCCCCTGGATCATCCTCATCGAAACCCCGTGGGCCCGCGACCAGACCTGGGAGCACCTGGTCACCGACGCTGGCTACCAGTCCATCCTGTTCGACGGCATCAACACCTACTACCTCGCCAAAGAACACCTGGCCCTCAAGCCCGCCTTCGACATCCCACCGTGCAACCTCGACGGCTTCCAACTCTGCAAAGGCCACAAGTTCAGCCACCCCATCGACGACACCGACCAACAACTCAGCGCCGCCCTGCAACGCGCCGAACAGGCCGAAGCCCAACTCCACGCCATCCAAAATAGCCGCACCTGGCGAGCCCTGAACAAACTGCGCAACCTGCTGCACCGCGCCTAAGCCGGACCTGCGCAAAAATAGTCAGAATTCAGGGGTTTACAGAACGCACCCAATCGCTATAATCGTCGCCCACACGCCGGTATAGCTCAGTTGGTAGAGCAACTGACTTGTAATCAGTAGGTCCCGGGTTCGACTCCTGGTGCCGGCACCATACAAAACGAAGCCCTCGCAGAAATGCGAGGGCTTTGTTGTTTCTGGGCGTTCACTTTTCCTCCACCCCTAAAAACCTGTGGGAGCGAGCTTGCTCGCGATGAGGCCATCAACCCCACCGCCAATCTTTCCCCCAAGACAACGGCCAGGACCGGCTCAACCAAACAGCATCTTTTGCCAGTGATCCTCACCCACAATGGCAATCGAAGCCCCCGCCTCCCGCAGTTCCACTGCCTTCATGATCTTCGTTCCGTAGGTGCTGTGGCGCCACTGCTCATTACCCACGCTGCCGACCACCAGGTAATGCACCTTCTTACTCACCCCACCACCAATCAAACCGCCACGCTCCTCGACCAGTGCCTGACAATCTTTACGTGCCCCAAAGGCCATGACGCCTGTAAATACAAACATTCGACCATCCCACACCAAGTCAGGGGCTGGGGAATTGAAGGGAAGGTCCGTTGGAGTAATGGCAACAGCTTCGCCGACCTTCGACCTCTCAATGCCCACGCCAGAAAAGCTACGCAGGATGTTAAGCAGCTCAAGAGACTCGTCCGGGTCCAGAGCATCGTCCTGAAGCATGAACGCCAGACGCGAATACAACAGATTGATCACCGGGTCATTTAGATGGGCGAGGTTGTTTTCCAACCATTGCTTTAGGAAAACCGCTTAGTTGGTGTTCACGATACCGTCCGCCGTAATCCCCGCGGCCAGTCCCACCAAGGCATCGGCGGCGCGTCGATCAATACGGGCGTGGTGGAAGAATTTGCTGTTCTCGAACTCGTTGTGTAGATCCATCACGGGGTCCCTTAGGATGGGGATCGGTTCAGCACTGAAGCATTACCGGTCGGGGAAATGTTGTGTTCAAACCTAGCACTCCTGCGCACGGCCCCCCATTTTTTGATCGAGGAAATAAATCCGTCCCCTTTTCCCCACTACCGAGCACACCAAAGGCTCAACGTTGTCATTAGCACAGCCTATTCGTCTAACACCCCAAAACTGAGTAATTCGCCAAGACCTATGCATTTCGCAAGAAATCCAGCATAGCTTGACTGGTAGCCTCCGCTTTCTCCTCAAGCACCCAATGCCCAGTATTTTGCAAGATCAAGGAATGGGGTTGCGAGGTAATGTGCTGCACTTGCTCGGCCAACGTCTTGCCTCTTGAGTGATCTCCGCCAATGGTGAGCACCGGGAGGGTCAGTTTATTTTCAGCGAACGCTTGGTTGTCATTTGCGTCATGCTCTATCCAGGCTGAATAAAGCTTGAAAGCCGCGCTCATGCGCCCTGACCGGGAATAGTCGTTCAACAAGGCCTCACGCACCTCTTGCGTTACCTTGGGATTTCCTGGGTAAACGAACTCATCGAAAAACATGTCCAGGTAAATCTTTTCTTTACCCTTGATCATTTTTTCGGCGGTGCTTCCAAAGAAGCGAAAATGCCACTTGCTCGAGATACCGGTTGCGGGATTGCCATTAAAGGGAATCTCCCACCCTGGAATACCCGGGATAAAGCCGTCCATTAAGACGATGTGTTTGGTTTCGTAGGGATAAAGTGCGCCGTAGGCATAGGCGACAATCAAACCCATGTCGTGACCCACAACATCAACCCGATTCATCTGCAGTTTTTTAATCAGCTCATGCAGATCCAGCGCCATGTTCTTCTTGTCATAACCACTGGCTGAAATATCCGTTTCTCCGGCGCCACGATAATCAGGAACGACAGGGGTGTAGCCAGCGCGCACCAAGCGCCCCATCACGGCCTCCCAGTTCCTCCAGCTTCCCGGAAAGCCATGGATCAGAAGCACCGGTCTTTCACCGTTACCGCTCACCAGATAGTGCATGCGAATGCCGTTCACATCCGCGTATTCACTTCTAAATACTTCACCATCAATGACCATGCCAGGCCCTTCCATTAATGGAATCGTTGCATGCGACTGAGCGGAAGAGGCTGGAAAAGCCAAGATGTCGGAAAGAATAAATTGCCTCATCCTGAAGACCACCTTGAGCCAAATGACTTCTTCCACACTGCGTCCAGACTGGACAAACCTAGCTTGGACGTATCCACGATAAATTCGCCACTGTCAGGACTGACAGTGGCGACGAGTGGATATCGACGATTTTCCGTAATCGCTTTGCCAGTGCCCCATGAAAAGAAGGTTTCAGATCACTGGACTCCAGCCAGTTAGAAGCTACAAGCCAGGTAAAATCTGGATACGTAATGTTGGATTCGCCAGCATCGAGCCACGATTGCCCCTCCTCCAATCGCCCACTACTCTTCAGCAGTCGTTGCTAATTCAGCGACCGGGCGTAGGAAACCCGAAGTAAATCAAGGCGTATCAGCTGCGCCTCGCTTACTATTGCAGGCGCTTTTTCTGTGTCTGCGATATGCGTTATGGCGGCTGTGCGCGGGACACCTTCGGGTGTGCCGGGTGCCTTGATTCCCGGTTTTCCTACCCCGTGCATGGCCGCCACCCAATCCCGTAGGAAAGGACGGTTGCGGCTCTCACAGTCAAGGAGCCAGACAATGCCAAACCCGCAAGACCTCAAAACCCCAGGCTTAACCCCCTTCTGCTACCACTCCGACCGCCCTTTATTCCGCTTCAACAGCGGCATACCCATCGGCGAAGCCCTGTCCCACGCCTCCGATCTGCTCCACGTTGCCAAGGTCCTGGCCGAGGACGCAGCGATGATTCGCGGTACGGATCGGTATGCCTGGGCGTCGTGTTATTTGCAGGATATGAGCAAGGCCGTCATCGACGACGTGGTGAAGGTGCTGGAGGCGCCCGGGAGTAATCCCGCTTAAGGGCCGCAGGCCCAATGCTGCCCGCTGGGTCGAGCAGCATTGGGTTTCTTCTGTATGACGGGAAGGATTGAAGGAGGGCTGCTTCGCAGCCAGCGGGAGCAAGCTCCCTCGCCACGGATCAGGGACAGAACACAATGACTGACTGCAATGAGTTTGTGGGATTTCTGAATGGGCTGTGTTCCCTCCACCCTCCCCTGTCCAAACAGTTTGCAACGTATTCATCTAATCAAATCCCCCGCCGATAGCCTCAGATAAGCGCCTGGAATACCGCAAGGCTCCGTTCGCGCTCGACTACACTTTTCCAGAATTCTCCCGCTCCAGGAGCAGTAAGCGATGAAGATCCGCACCAAGGTCATAGGCTCGGGGTTGGTCAGTCTTTCTTTTGCGTTGCTGCTCGGCGGTATCGGGTTGTGGGGTTATCACTCCATGACCGAGGCTCTGGTGCAGAACGAAACCAGCATTTCCGCCATGCGCAAGCACATGGAGGCGGACATGATGCACGACGCCATTCGTGCCGACGTGCTCGCCGCTCTGCTGGTCAAGCCGGGGGATGCCCAGGGGACGAAGGAGGTGCTTGAGGCGTTCGACGAGCATACGCAGCGGATGCGCAAGGTCATCGCCGAAAATGCCGAGGCGAAGTTGCCGGGGGATGTCGCCAAGGCGATTGGCGAGCTCAAGCCACAGGTGGAGACCTACATTGATAAAGCCAAGCAAATAATCAGCAAGGCACTGAGCGGCGCCCAGGATGGTCAGGCATTGCGGACGGAGTTTGACGGGGCGTTTTCGGCGTTGGAGGAGCGCAACGAGGCAGTGAGTGAACTGATCGAGAACCAGGCGCAGTCATCCCGCGAGCATCAGGACGGCAGCATTCAGAGCTCGGAGCGTTGGCTGATCGTGACGTTGCTGGCCACCTGCGTGGCGCTGGCGCTGTTGTCGTGGAGCCTGCTCAAGGCGGTGCTTACGCCGCTGAACAAGATCATCCTCAATACCCAGGCGATTTCCCAAGGAGATTTGCAGCGCTCCATGGGCACGCAAAGCAAGGATGAGCTGGGCCAGCTACAAGGCGTGATCGAGCAGATGCAGACCAATCTGCGGCAGATGATCGCCACGATCCGCGGCCAGAGCGATGAGTTGCATGGCACGTCCCGGAACCTGGGCGATACGGCGCGGCAGATTGTCTCCAGTGCCGACCAACAGGCCCAGAGCGCGACCAGCATGGCGGCGAGCATGGAGCAGATGATGGCGAACATCAGCCAGATCCATCAGCACGCCGACAGCGCCCGGACGATTTCGGCGCAGTCCGAACAATTGGCGAGCAGCGGCGGCCAGGTGATTCTCGGGGTGGTGGAAGGCATGAACCGGATCGCCGAGGTGGTCAACCAGTCCTCCAGCAAGATCACCGCGCTGGATGCCTCGTCCGAGGACATCCATTCCATCATCCAGGTGATCAAGAGCATCGCCGAGCAAACCAACCTGCTGGCGCTCAACGCCGCTATCGAAGCCGCCCGCGCCGGCGAGGCGGGCCGTGGTTTTGCGGTGGTGGCGGACGAAGTGCGCAACCTGGCGGCGCGCACCACCCAGTCCACCCAGGAAATCACCGCGATGATCGAGCGCATCCAGTCCAGCGCACGGGATGCGGTGGCGAACATGCAGGCTTGCGTCAGCCGTGTGGACGAGGGTGTCAACCTGGCCCAGCAGGCCGGCGTGTCCATCAGCGAAATCCGCACCGGCGCCCGGCATGCGGCCGAAGTGGTGGAGGAAATTTCCCAGACCATTGCCGAGCAATCCAAAGCCAGTGATGAAATGGCCCAGCGGGTGGAGTCGATTGCTGCCCAATCGCGGGAAAACACGCTTTCCATCCACAATCTGCAACACACCGCTGACCAGTTGAATGATGCGGCGGGATCGATGCAGTCGTCGGTGCAGCGGTTCAAGATTTGATCCGACCCGGCCAGGGGGCTGTTGCAGCCCCTTGTCACAGCCGGGTCAATGGCAACTCACACCTGACTCACCTCGAACACAAACGAAATCTCTCGCTTCTGGGCACTCCAGACGTAGCGAATATGCTTGCCCTGCACCGGAATCGACACCGCCGGTGGGCGAAACGCGGCCACGCATTCGTGACCGGGCAGGCGGACGCTGTTGTACAGCAGCCCCCATGACAAGGTTTCACGCAGTTGCCGGGCGAACACCTGGGACGGGCCGTAGGCCGTAGGGTCCGGGTTGTGGAGGTGGGGGTAGTCGTGACGGATGTCGTGCAAGGGTTTGACGACCTTGTTGACGTAGGTGCGCATGGTCAACTCCAGGTCTGGCTCGTTGGTCGCCCCGAGGAATCGCGCCTGGTGGTAACAGGTCTCGGCGATGGCGGCTTCCTGGCTGCTGGCGGCGTAGTAGACACCGAAGGTGCCGTCGCTGAAGCGGCTGCTTTTGCCAATGTGGGTAAACGCCGCCATCACCGGCGAGGAGCCGGGCCCGGAAACGCGGTCCTCGGGGCGGACACGGGACAGCACGCCGGCCTGTTCCATCAGCCGATCATTGGTCAGCGCTTCCAGGGCGTAGGCCGTGGGCAGGTCTTCAGGGTCGAGTACATCTTCAAACAGCGAAATCGGTGGGAAGCTGCTGTTGACGATCCGATAGGCCCGTTTCCATTGCGGGTCCGCCAGTGGTGGCATCATTAACCACGCACTCCATCGAGGTATCGCCGCACATCGGCGATGTCCACCACCCGCCCGGTCAACATGTAGGACAGCGCCGACTGGCCGTTGAACGGTGCCGCGGTATTCGGGCTGCTGACCCACTGATAGGCACGGTCCCGGTTATTGCTGAAGATGATGCTCAGCGCCTTGTGGATACCCATGAGGTAGGAAATGCGCTCCAGCGTATCGCGAGGCAGCCTCACGTTCTCCGGCAACTGCTTGTATTTGTAGAAGGTCGTGTTTCCCACCTTGCCCAGCAAAGTACGCTGCTGCTCGACGCTGCAGCCCCAGAGTGCCATAAGGTTGAAGAAAAACTTCAACGCGACTCGACCCGCATCCGCGGAATCCAATTGTTGCTGCGCGTTGAGGGTGATGGAGGAAGTCGCCATGGGTTTGGGCTCCTTTTTAGCGGGTGGTGCTTAGAGGATAGTACACATATGGATTATTTTTAAGTTTTTATTCGCAAATGGACTCTATCGACACTCTATTTGAACCATTTGGCATGTCTTGCCAGGTCAACAAACATAACCAGATTCCCGCTAACGGGTCTTGGTCAGCATCGACTGGGCAAAATCCTCAAATCCCGCATAAGCTCCAACCATCGCCTCCTGGCGCTTTTCGGCACAAAATCGCGACAAGCGTGGCAAGGTGCATGATGATAGCCAGCATGACCACCTGGCCGGCCCAGGTGCACAACAATAGCGAGCCCACTTAAGCAGAGGGCATTACCTCATGGATAGCAGAACCCTACGCAACCTCATGCGTATCGTGCAGACCGGCTCGTTGTCGGCAGCGGCCGAGCATTCGTGCCTCACGGTGCAGGCGTTGGCGGCGCAGTTGAACAAAGTCGAGGAACAGTTCGGTTTCCGGTTGTTCCGGCGCTCGAACAAGGGCCTGACGTTGACGAGCCAGGGCTCGGAACTGACCCCCTTCATGGATCAGGTGCTGATTGCCACCCGGCAATTGGAAGAAAAAGTCGCGGCACTCAAGACACCGCGACAGCGCACGCTCAGAGTGGCGCTCAATACCACCCTGCCGGCGGAGTTCAACCGGCGGATGATCGATCGTTTGATCGCCGTGTTCCCCCAGTATCAATTGGAATTCAGCTACGCCGAGTCGATGGAGAACCTGAGCAAGCTCAGGAACGAAGATTTTGACCTGGCAATCCTGATCGGGCAGCAACCGGGCGGTTTTACCAGCATCGCCATGCCGGATGTACAGGTGCAGGTGGTCGGTGCCCATTGTGGCGACGAAGACGACTCCCTTGGCCTGCTCGGTGACAAGTTTCAAGTACGTCCGGCAGAAGAATGTCCGTATTCCCACAGCTTCCTGCGCTTTCTCGACGCGGGCCTGGGTGAATACGGGTCGAGCCAGCGCATGGTGTATTCCTGCAGTGAGACGCTGACATTGTCGTTGATCACGCAGCTCGACGGCCTGGGGCTGGTGTCCCGGGAGGCGGCGCTGCGCAATGGCCTGGCGATTTTCCCCGACTTCGAGGATTTCCTTGAGGTCCGCCTGGCGGTGAACAATCCGGAGTTGTCTGGCCAGGCGCTGCATGATGTGGTGGACCTGACGCTACAGGAACGAACCGAGCGCGATGTACGCCGCCGTGCCCAGCGCCACACTGAGAAACAGGTTGCGACTGAAATACGCACATAACAGCGTCGGAATCGCGGCATAAAACTCAGGGCGGTCGAGTTGTATCTGCTGGTCCTTGATCAATAACGGGGTCAGGCTGATGGCAGCGACGATCGCCACTGGCAGGTATTCCAGGGCACGGGCGACGAAGGGCGGCCAATGTTCGGTATTGACCTGCAACGGCAGGGCACGTGGCAGAAAGGTCACGGCCATCATCAGGACCACGACCAGGATCAGGAACGTTTGGTCAGGCATACGCCCACCCCGCAGCCAACGAACGTGGCAATGAAGACATTGAATGGCGAGCTGCCCAGCAGGCTCAGCCCGCCCATGCAGACGACAGCCGCCAAGGCCGCGATCAGTTTGTTGCGGGTGTCGCACAACGAAACCAGCACATAGAGCATCATCGCGGTCAGCGCATAGTCGAGCTGGTATTTGATGAGGTGCGCCGCGTATTGCGCGCACACCGCGCCCAGCAAGCCACCAAGCACCCAGGACGTATGGCAGAACAGGTTGAAACCGACCAGGTAGCGCACGCTCACCGGCGCCCCGGTGCCGAGCTTGACGCTGTGGAAAGCGAATGACTCGTCCGTCAACCCTGCCGCGTAGCACCAGCGTTCGAAACGACTGAGCCCCAGCGCACGCAGGGCCTTGGCCATGTAGACCGACATCAGCATGTGCCGGGCATTGATCAGGAACGTGGTGAGCACGATGGTGGTCAGTGACGCACCGCTGGAAATCAACGCCAGCGCCGCAAATTGCGAAGCACCCGCGTAGACGAACAGGCACATCGCCACCGGCAACCACAAGGGCAGCCCGGCGTTGACCGCCATCAGACCGAACACAAACGAAACCGTGAAATAACCCGCTACCACCGGACTGGCTTCAGCAAAGGTACGCGAGGCTTGTGGTTCGACCGCCAGCGGCTGGCTGGAAGTCTTGTTCATAAATCCCTCTCGAAGGTGATTTCACCCCGGGGCTCACAGAACCCCTGGGCGGCCCAGAAACGCTTGCCGGCCAGATTAGCATCGTCGACGAAAAGGAACATGCGCAGCACGCCTACCCGCTTCATGTCAGCCGATGCGGCCTCGACCAGGCGCTGGCCCAGGCCTTTGGTGCGATGCTGCGGGCTGACCGCCAAGTGATTGATCGTGCCACGGGTACCAAGCACGCCGCCGATCACCGCACCCACCACCTCACCGCTCGCATCGATGGCCAGGTACGCGGTGGTGGTGTCCTGCAACAACACACCACGCAAGAATCGAGCGTCCTGCCATTCGCAGAACGACACTTCGTCGAAACCGCGAAAGAACCGCTCCAGTCGCTCGGCGTCCCGGACCATGGCCCGACGCAACAGGACTTGCTGCGTCGAGTCGTCCATGGGTTCGAGCCGTTCAGCGAACAATGTCGAAAGCGGTCCCGGGCCGCGAGAAGGAAATGGCCAGGATCTGCCGGTAGGCCATGTCGTGGCTATGGGTGTTGCGCGCCGGGGTCACGTAATGGCGCATGTCGCGGTCCAGAAAGAACGTGGTGTCGAGGATGTCCTCGTAGGTCGTCGCCGCCAGCTGTTCTTCCTGGGCGCTGTACAAACGGCTCTCCGCACCCGCCACATTCTGGCGACCCCAGAAGTGCACGCCGCTGAACGGATAGCCGTCGCAGTGAATCCCTTCGGGGGTGATTTCCAGTTGTTTGCCCGGCTTGATCTCGATGCGGATCTGATGGATCTGGCACTGCCAGATTTCATCGTGCAACTCCTGCGGCAGGACGTTCTTGTACACCTCGAAGTCCGTGTCGATCAGGCTGCGCATCACCGGCGAATTGATCACTTCGTTGGAGAAATCCTGGAAGTGACGCTCCAGTCCGCCGACATAGCTGTTGTTGGCCTTGGACTGAACGTAGGCCCGGTGTTCGAGCTGCTTGAGCTCTCGGGTCGTAGGGTTGTATTCGAAGTCGCTGTAGCGGCGAAAACGCATGCCTGACTCGGCCTGGCCGTAGTAACTGTCGGGCTCCATGTTTTCCCAGCTTTTGGTCAGCCGGACAAAATCGCCGAAATGACCGTAGAGGTTGAAGTCCCCACCGCGAACGTTGACGTATTTGTCACGTCTCAGCGCTTCGCCCACTTCCCTGTTCAGAACGATCATTTTTCATAGGTCTCCACTGCATTGAGCGGCCTAATCTAGTAGGTGCAGGATTTACGTCCATGAGAAAGTATTTGAGGCATTTCAAGCGACGCTTGAAACGGAGGGCAAAGTTGCACTAGTACGACTTTTTCTCGGGAAAACAGGCTGTTTCAGTGGCTTTTCTTGCGCTAAAAGCCAAAAGAACCCGAGTTTGGCGTCGCAACGCTATTCACTTCAGGCAGGTATGAATCAGTTGTGACGAGGGAGCTTGCTCCCTCGCCACGGTTTTATACGCTCGTAACCCGTTCAGGCATCAGAAGACGCTGATCGGGTAATCCACGAACACCCGCAGCTCATTGCCGCTGACGTTGTACTCGCTGGACTTCTGTGACACCCGCAACACGGAGCTGCGCAACCTGACGCTCAAGTCCTTGGCCGGGCCGTTCTGGACCACGTACTTGAACTGGTTGAAGATCTCGCGCTCGGTACCGCCTTCGCTGGTGGACGTGGTGATGTTATCGCCACGCACATAAGCGACGTTGTAGGTCAGGCCCGGAACGCCGAAGGTGGTGAAGTCCAGGCCGTAGCCCAACTGCCAGCTGCGCTCATCCTCAGCGTTGAAGTCGGACCAGTAGGAGTTGGCCAGGTAGATCGTGTTGCCGCCGTCACCCACACGATTCTGCCCGCGCTGATAGCCGCCGTAGGCGTAGCCCAGGTTGCTGTCGCCGGTGCTGCGCTGGTGGGCGAGGGTGAAGCTGTGCGGGCCGGTGGCGAAGGTGGCGGCCAGGCTCCAGATCTTGTTGTCGTCGCCGGTGACGTTGTTTTCGCGAACGTAGCTGTTGTCCAGCTTGGTGCGATAACCGTTGAAGTCCAAGGTCAGGGACTGATCCTTGGCCAGCGGGAACACGTAGTTGGCGTTCACGTATTGCTTCTTCAATACGTCCTCGACATCCGAGGCGTAGAGCGAAGCCTTGAACTGCTCGGTGAACTGGTAGCTGCCGCCCAATACGTCGATCGACTTCAGGCCACCGCTGTCACGGCCTTCGGCGCTCTTGCGCGATTCGGCGGTGAAACGGCCGGCATTCAGTTCCAGGCCCTTGATCTCCTTGGAAGTGATGAGCGTGCCGGTGTAGCTTTCCGGCAGCAGGCGCGAGTTGTCATAGCTCAGCACCGGCAGGGCCGGCATCTGGTCACCATAGGCCAGTACGGTATTGGAAACGCGGAACTTGACCGCGGCACCGAACTTGGACAAGTCATCGGCCGCGTTGCCGCTGTCACCTTGCTTGAAGAAATCGATGCCTTGCGCACCGCTACGACCCTTGCCGCCGTCCAGACGCAACGCATACAGGCCGAAGGCATCTACACCCACGCCCACCGTGCCTTGGGTGAAACCGGACGAGAACGTACCGATGGCCGCCTGGCCCCATTCGGCCTTGTCCTCGTTGCCGTCTTTGTAGTCGCGGTTGATATAAGCGTTGCGCAACAGCACTTTCAAGCTGCTGTCTTCAACGAACCCCTTTGACTCCGCCTGGTCGTTGGCCATGGCGTGTGTCGTGCTCAAGATCCCCAGTGCGATCAAACTAATGCGCTTGTTCAACATGATTATTTTCCTTGTACGGGTTGATACGCACGCGGCGAGCAGCCGAAATGGCGCTTTTTGCGCTCTTTTTCGGACTCTTGCTCCTGAAAATAATGAAAAGGCCCGCCCACGAGCGAGCGTGTCGGGCCTTTTTATTATTTAAGAGTCATGGCTGTCAGCCACAGGCGTAAGGCGAATCCTAGTCGCGCCCTCAACAGCGTGTCAATTTCGTGAATCGTCTGTAATTAGGCGAAAAACATCTAAGAATCGATCAGAACGAACAGCCATCCAAACCGCAAGTCGCTGATGGCGCAAAGGCCTGCCCCGGCAGGGTTTGCTTCAGCCATGGGGCGATGGCCACGGACGTCCAGGCCCCCCTGTGGGAGCGAGCTTGCTCGCGATGGCAGTGTGTCAGTCAACAGCCGTGTTACTGACCCACCGCTATCGCGAGCAAGCTCGCTCCCACAGCGATTTTGTGTGAACTCGAAAACCTGCGGGCACAAAAAAAGCGCTGCCATCCCGGCCAGCGCTTTTTATCAATCCGTCGAATTCTATCCTTGCATCACATCCCACAACGCTTCCAGCTCAGCCTCGCTGAACAGGCCAGCGGGGTAACGCTCAACGATCATCCGGCGCGGATCAGGCTCTCTGATCTGACGCGTTCCGTTGGACTTCAACCACTGCGCCAAGGCTTGAAGCGACTCACCATTAACGGCCAAGGGATGGCATGTGCGCTCGCTTGTCATATTCATTCCAGCGCCCTCTCCTGGTTGATGAGCGGCTAATTTATCCAAGGTTTATGACAAAACAACTCAGCTCCATTCCCCGGAACTGCCGCTGATCCGATACAAGAGCTATGCCAATGTATCCGTGCCCACCCATGAACAGACACAAAAAAACCCACGGCCCAATCGGGCCGCGGGCTTGCCGGGATGGATCCAAAATCGCCAGCTCAGGGCCGGCGCAGGCGCTATCGGCGGGCTGTTACATCGCCACTCATTTTACGTATGGCGCGGGTTGCTGTTGGGTAAGGCAATGAATATTCCCGCCGCCCAGTAACAGTTCGCGCCCGGGCACCATGACCACTTCGTGCTGCGGGAACAGGTTCTGCAGGATGTCCCTGGCCGGTGCATCCAGCGGGTCGTCAAAGCTGGGCGCGATGATGCCGCCGTTGACGATCAGGAAGTTCACATAGGAACCGGCCAGTCGCACGGTTGGGTTGCGCTCCTGGGAACCTTCCACCGCATCCACGCCCGCGCATTCCTCTTCGGTGGCATACATCGGCCCCGGAATCGGCATTTTGTGCACTGTGAACGAGCGCCCCTTGGCGTCAGTGCTGTTTTGCAGCACATCCATCGCCGCATGGCAGCGGGTGTAGTTCGGGTTTTGCGGGTCGTCGGTCCAGGCAAGCAGGACTTCGCCCGGACGCACGTAGCAGCAGAAGTTATCCACATGGCCGTCGGTTTCGTCATTGAACAGACCGTCCGGAAGCCAGATGACCTTGTCCACCGCCAATTGCGCGCTGAGCACCGCCTCGATCTGCTCACGACTCATGTGTGGGTTGCGATTGCGGTTGAGCAGGCACTCCTCGGTGGTAATCACAGTCCCTTCGCCATCCACATGGATCGACCCGCCCTCGAGCACAAAACCTTCGGTGCGATAACGCGGGCTGCGTTCGATCTCGAGGATCTTGCTGGCCACTTGCGAATCACGGTTCCAGGGCGCGTACAGGCCGCCGTCAAAACCGCCCCAGGCGTTGAAATCCCAATCGACACCGCGCACTTCCCCGCTGTCATTGATCACGAACGTAGGGCCGGTGTCGCGGACCCAGGCGTCGTCGCTGGACATTTCCACCAGGCGGATATTCGGCACGTCGAGGCGCGCCCGGGCATTTTCGTATTGGGCCGCGGACACCGCCACGGTCACTGGTTCAAAACGGGCGATGGCCTTGGCGAGCGCCACGTGGGCGGCCTGCGCGGGCTTGCCGCCCAGGCGCCAGTTGTCCGGACGCTCGGGCCAGATCATCCAGACCTGGGTCTGGGTCGCCCATTCGGCAGGCATGTGGAAACCATCCGCGCGCGGAGTGCTGTGCAACGTTGTCATGGGGTCATCTCCTGGGCGATGGGCTGTAGCAACTTTATAAACGATAAATATCGACTAATAAAGCCACAAAAACTAAACACCATCAAAAAATAGCGGAAAACATCGACAAAAATCGATTTATACAGCAACGCTAAACCCTGTGGGAGCGAGCTCGCTCGCGATAGCGGTCGTTCAGCCACATTACTACTGGCTTGGACACCGTCATCGCGAGCAAGCCCGCTCCCACAGGGAAACAGCTTGGTGTTCCAGATCGATTACAGCCCCTCGTCCAATACCTTCGCCAGCATATCGACAAAGAAATCCACACTCTGACGCGTGGTCACCATCGGCGGCTTGATCTTGAGGATGTTCAGGTAATCGCCCGTCGGTTGCATGAAGATCCCCAACTCCCGCAGGCGATTGCACAGCGCCATGGTTTCTTCAGTGGCCGGTTCCAGGGTCTCGCGATCACGGATCAGTTCCACACCGAGGTAGAACCCGGAACCATGCACCGCACCGACCAATGGATACTGGTCGATCAAGGCTTCCAGGCGAGCCTTGAAATGCCCGCCAACCACCCGGGCGTTCTCCCAGAGATTGTCTTCTTCCATGACATCCAGCACCGCCATGCCGATCTGGCAACTGACCGGGCTGCCACCGGCCGACGAGAAGAAGTACCCCTCGGCTTCCAGCGCCTCGGCGATTTCCCGGCGGGTGATGACCGCACCCAGCGGCTGGCCGTTGCCCATGCCCTTGGCCATGGTGATGATGTCCGGCACCACGCCTTGCTCTTCGAAGCCCCAGAAAAACTCGCCCATGCGCCCGTAACCGACCTGCACCTCGTCGGCGATGCAAACCCCACCGCGCTCGCGCACCATCGCGTAGACCTGCTTCAGGTAACCGGGCGGCAGTGCGATCCCACCGGCGTTGCCGTACACCGGTTCGCAGATGAAGCCGGCGAGCTGACGCTTGCTCTCGACAATTTTCGCCAGGTTGTGCTCGACGCTGCGCACGTAGTCCGGCGCACTGTCGGGACCGCGGAACTCGCCGCGATAGGTGTTCGGGGCGGTCACCGGGTGCACCCAGTCCGGGCGGCTGCTCAGGGCCTGGGGGTTATCGGCGATGGACGTCGACACCGCATCGGCGGCCACCGACCAACCGTGATAGGCCTCCAGCACACTGAGCATGTCCCGTCCGCCGCTGTAGGCCCAGGCCAGACGGATCGCCAGGTCATTGGCCTCAGTGCCGCTGTTGACCAGGAACACCCGGTCCATGTTGGACGGCGACAGCGCCAGCAGGCGTTCGGAAAACTCGGCGATCGCCGCATAGTGGAAACGCGAGTTGGTATTGAGCAGCGACCATTGCCGGGCGGCCACCGCCGCCATGCGTGGATGGCCGTGGCCCAGCACGGCGACGTTGTTGAGCATGTCCAGATACGAGCGACCCTGCATGTCGATCAGGTGGTTGCGCCAGCCACGCTCGATGCGCGGCGGATCGACGTAATAGTGTTTCTGCGAACGGGCGAAGCTCGCATCGCGGCGGGCCAGCAGTGCCTCGGGATCAACCTCCGGCTCGGCATCGCAGGCCAGCCCCAGCAGCACCGCTGGCGAAGGGCAAAGCGCCTGCCAGGCCAGAGCCCTGGAAGGGGTGCAGAACAACGGCGGATTCACTTGGGCGCCCCGGCACAACTGGACCTGCAACGGCCCCGTCACTTCACCCAGCACCTGCCCCTTGACCAGCGCCGCCCCGGAATGCAGCGGCGACGTCACGCCCCACAAGCGCACGCTCAGCTGCGCGCTGTCCAATTGCAACATGCCATCAGCGGCCTTGTGCACAACCCCGGCGAACGGCGATTCGAGCGGCGTGCCCTGGGGCACACTCAACGCCACGTGCAATGGATAAGTATCGGGTTCGACGGCGCTGTCCGGCCGGGTGCGAGACAAACGGTATTGCCCATAGCGGCTGGCGGCCAGGCCGTGAAGCCCGGCGGCTTCGTCCAGCAGACGCTGGTCGATCCCCGGCTGCTCCCAATTGCCGGCCTCGAAATGCGGGCTCAACACACCCAGGTCGATCAGGGCGAATTCACGCCCTACCAGAGTCGGCAACAGCGGCGCAAAGCCCTCGCTGGCAATGGCCGGCAGGCTGTGGCCGACGGCGGTGAGAATCGCCGCTTCCATCAGTTCGAAGGGCACCGAGTGAGCCACTCGGAAAATCTCCCACTCATGAGCCAGGTTGTCGCGGCTGTATTGGTTGTCCGGGTCGATGGAAACCTGCTGTTCACCGCTGAGCACCAGCACCGCGGCGCGCGCCACGATCAGTGGCCACAGCGCCAACAGCTCCTGGCGCTGCAAGGGGTTGACCGCGTGGTAGGCCTTGATCGCCGGCAAGATGAAGAACGGATCGCCATCGGCGTGATGCAGCAGGGCCGCGCACGTCACCGACAAGTCCGTGATGCGCCAGGTACGGACCAGGTCGCCGAAATCGATGACGCCCTGCAATTGCCACTGGCGCTGGGCATCGCGCTGCCAGACCACGTTGTCATCGGTGATGTCCATGTGAATCGCCTGCACCGGCAGGCTGGCCTTGAGCGGCTGCAAGCGCCGCTCGGCCTGTTGCGCGACCTCGGCGACCAGATGGCGCCGCTGTTCATCCGCGATGACAGGCAACAGGTACTCGACCAGGGCCGGGGCATGGCGCGCGTCCCATTGCAGGGTGCGCTCCAGGCCCGGGTGGTCGAATGTCGCCAGGGCCAGGTCCATTTCCGCGCACAGGCGGCCCAGGCCCGTTACAAGCTCGGGGGGCAGGTGCTTGAGTTGCGTAAGGGACTGGCCGTCGATGTACTCCAGCAGGCGCATGTGAATCGCTTGGCCGTCGACGTCCAACGTCAACAGGTCCAGCCCGTTGCTGGCGCAAATCACCTGCGGGACTTTCACCGTGTCGTGTCCGGCCAACTGCTTGAGGGCTGCGTGTTGGGCCTGTATTTCGGGGACAGCGTAGTCGCCGTGGCAAATTTTCAACACAAAGCGCCCGCGTTCGCTGTCGACGCGGTAGTTGAGGTCCTGGTTGCTGCCAAGGGGTCGCAGGTCGCCGCTGAGTCCGTAATTCAAGCGCAACAGCACCAGCGCTTGCTCGGCGCTGATCTGTGGGCTTGGCAAACTGGCACGGTGAACCAACGTAGCGAATGGCATACAAGGACCCCTGAGGTGGTTTTGTTCGGATGCCTATCTCGCCACTGAGTCTGAGGATAAGCAACCCCTCTGTTCAAAAATATGCACAGCCCTCCTGAGACGCCGTGTGGGGAGGGTGTGTCCAGGGGATATTCGCTTGCGCCGCTCCCGCCATGCCGACAAGCTATGCTCCTATGCTTTGTCGTCCCACGGAAAAAGGCTTAACCGGATGCGCATTCTCATCACTGGCGGTGCTGGCTTCATCGGCTCGGCGCTCATACGGCACTTGATTCTCGATACCGAGCACCAGGTCCTGAACCTCGACAAGCTGACGTACGCTGGCAACCTCGAATCCCTGAGCAGCATCGATCACGACAGCCGCTACGAATTCGTCCAGGCCGACATTGTCGATCAAGCGACCGTCAGTGCGGTGCTTGCGCGATTCAAGCCTGAGGCCGTCATGCACCTGGCGGCCGAGTCCCATGTAGACCGCTCCATCGATGGCCCGGCAGACTTCATCCAGACCAACATCGTGGGCACCTACAGCCTGCTGGAAGCCACCCGCGCTTATTGGCAGGCCCTGGCCGAGCCGCAGAAACGCGCGTTTCGCTTCCATCACATCTCCACCGACGAAGTGTATGGCGACTTGCACGGCGTGGATGACCTGTTCACCGAAACCACCGCCTACGCCCCAAGCTCACCATACTCGGCGAGCAAGGCGGCGTCCGACCACCTGGTCCGCGCCTGGCAGCGCACCTACGGCTTGCCTGTGCTGTTGACCAACTGCTCGAACAACTACGGGCCGTTTCACTTCCCCGAGAAGTTGATTCCCCTGGTGATTCTCAACGCGCTGGCCGGTAAACCGCTGCCGGTCTACGGCAATGGCCAGCAAGTGCGCGACTGGCTGTTCGTCGAAGACCATGCCCGGGCGTTGCTCAAAGTCGTCACCCAGGGCGCGGTCGGCGAGACGTACAACATTGGCGGGCACAACGAGCAGAAAAACATCAACGTGGTGCGCAGCATCTGCGCGCTGCTCGAAGAGCTGGCGCCACGCAAACCCGAAGGCGTCGAGCACTATGCCGACCTGATCAGCTTCGTCCAGGATCGCCCCGGCCACGACCTGCGCTACGCCATCGACGCCAGCAAGATCGAACGGGAGCTGGGTTGGACACCTCGGGAAACCTTCGAGACCGGGTTGCGCAAGACCGTGCAGTGGTACCTCGAAAACCTGGTGTGGTGCCAACGTGTCCAGGACGGCAGCTATCAAGGCGAGCGCCTGGGCTCGCTCGACAACAAGGATGCAGTTGCATGATGAAAGGCATTGTCCTGGCCGGCGGCTCCGGCACCCGCCTGCACCCGATTACCCTCGGGGTTTCCAAGCAGCTCTTGCCGATTTATGACAAACCGATGATTTATTACCCGATCTCGGTGCTGATGCTCGCGGGCATCAAGGACATCCTGATCATTTCCACCCCCCAGGATCTGCCGCAGTACCGCAACCTATTGGGCGACGGCGAGCAGTTTGGCGTGCAATTCAGCTATGCCGAGCAGCCTTCGCCCGATGGCTTGGCCCAAGCGTTCCTGATCGGCGAACAGTTCATTGGCAGCGACTCGGTGTGCCTGATCCTGGGCGACAACATTTTCCATGGTCAGTATTTCGGCGAGCAATTGCAGACGGCCATCAACCGGCCAAGTGGCGCGACAGTGTTCGGCTACTGGGTCAAGGACCCCGAGCGATTTGGCGTGATCGACTTCGACTCGGAAGGGCGGGCGATGTCCATCGAAGAAAAACCCACCGCGCCTAAATCCAGCTACGCGGTGACCGGCCTGTACTTCTACGACAATGACGTGATCGAGATCGCCAAGAGCATCAAGCCATCCAAACGCGGCGAACTGGAAATCACCGACGTCAACAATGCCTACCTGCAACGCGGCGACCTGCACGTCGAGCGCTTCGGCCGCGGTTTCGCCTGGCTGGACACCGGCACCCACGACAGTCTGCTGGAAGCCTCGCAGTACGTGCAGACCATCGAACATCGCCAAGGCCTGAAAGTGGCGTGCCTGGAAGAAATTGCCTACCAGCAAGGTTGGGTCAGCCGCGAGCATATCCTTGAGCGCGCCCAATATTTTGGCAAGACCGGCTACGGCCAGTACCTGTTCAAGATCGCCGGAGAAACACGTTGAACGTCATCGCCACCCGTCTGCCGGACATCCTGATCATCGAACCGAAAGTCTTCGGTGACGATCGGGGGTTTTTCTATGAAAGCTTCAATGCCCGGGCGTTTGCCGAGGCGACCGGCTGCACCCTGCCGTTCGTCCAGGACAACCACTCACGCTCCACCCGGGGCGTGTTGCGGGGCCTGCACTATCAAATCGAACAGGCCCAAGGGAAACTCGTACGCGTCACTGCCGGGGAGGTGCTGGATATCGCGGTGGACATTCGCCGCAGCTCGCCGACCTTCGGCCAATGGGTCAGCGTTCGCCTGACGGCGCAGAACCATCGACAACTGTGGGTGCCACCAGGGTTTGCCCACGGCTTCGTCGTGCTGAGCGAATCGGCAGACTTCCTCTACAAGACCACCGATTACTACGCCCCCTCGGCCGAGCGCTGCATTCGCTGGGACGACCCGCAACTGGCCATCGATTGGGAGCTGGAAGGCGCGCCGATCCTCTCGGCCAAGGACCAGAACGGCAAGGCCTTGCACGAGGCAGACCTGTTCCCATGAATACCCCCCTGCGCATCCTGATCGTCGGCCGCAATGGCCAGGTTTCCCGGGCACTCCAGTCGCGCCTGAGCGGCATGGGCGAGTTGCTCGTACGCGGCAGCGACCAGCTCGACCTGGCACAGCCGGACTCCCTGCGCGCGCCCATCGAGGCCCTGAGGCCAGGCCTGATCATCAATGCCGCCGCTCACACGGCCGTCGACCAGGCCGAGAGCGAACCGGAGCGGGCGTTTGCCATCAATGCCACGGCACCGGGCATCCTTGCCCAGGCAGCGCTCGACCTGGGTATCCCATTGATTCACTACTCCACCGACTACGTCTTCGATGGCCTCAAGCCCGCCCCCTACACCGAGGACGACACGCCCAACCCGCTGAGTGTCTACGGGCGCAGCAAACTGGCCGGCGAAAATGCCATCCGCCTGGCTGGCGGCCAGCACCTGATCCTGCGCACCAGTTGGGTGTACTCCACCGAGGGCCGCAATTTCCTGCTGACCATGCAACGCCTGTTGCAGGAAAAACCGCAGCTGCGGGTGGTGGCCGATCAGATTGGCGCACCGACCTGGGCGGGCACCATTGCCGACAGCACCACCCAACTGATCGAGCGCTGGCAGGCCGCTCAACCCGGAGCGTGGGGCACCTATCACCTCACGGCACGGGGCGAGACATCCTGGTTCGGTTTCGCCCAGGCCATCGGCGAAAACCTGCTCGAACGACACAAGCCCTGTGCAGTGCTGGAGCCCATTGCGTCCAGCGCTTACCCGACGCCGGCCCCTCGACCGCTGAACTCGCGCCTGAACTGCAGCCGCCTGCTCAAGGAATGGGCAGTGAGCCAACCCGACTGGCGAGACGCGTTGCAGCAGTGTCTTGCCGGACAAGCCCGGTAAGGCCTTACAAATAGTATTTGCGAGGCAACTAGGCATAATACGCCTGTCACCACAGGCGCCCGATGCTCATGAATTCCACCCTTCCCCGCAGACCCCGTTGGCGCAGCCTGGCTTTGCTCGCGCTGTGCCTGGCGCCATTGCTGTGGCCGTTGGAGCATCTGGCCGAACGTTACTACCGCAGTGAACTGGCTGGGCAGAACCGCCAGACCCTGGACCTTTACGTCGCCAACCTGTTGGGCACGCTGCACCGCTATGAGGTGCTGCCACAGATTCTCGGCGACCTGCCGGCCTTGCGCGCCGCCTTGTCGGCCCCGGACGACGGCGTGACCCAAGGCAACGCCAACCGGCTGCTGAAAAACATCAGCGCCCAGACCGGCGCCGAAGTCATGTACCTGATGGACCCCACCGGCAAGACCCTGGCGGCGTCGAACTGGGACAAGCACGACAGTTTCGTCGGACGCAACTTCGCCTTCCGTCCGTACTTCATCGAAGCCATGGCCGGGCGCCTGGGGCGCTTCTTCGGCTTGGGCACCACGTCGGCCAAGCGCGGTTATTTCTTCGCCGCCGCCGTGCACGACCGCGAAAAAGTCATCGGCGTGCTGGTGGTCAAGGTCGACCTCGACCACACCGAAAGCCTGTGGGGCAAGACCCCGGAACAGTTGCTGGTGACCGACCACAATGGCGTGGTCATCCTCACGTCGCGCCAGGAATGGCGATTTCGCGCGACCCGGCCGCTGGGTGACGACGAGCGCAAGGCCATCAGCGCGGTACAGCCTTATCCGACCCGCGACCCCAAGCCACTGAACCTGGACGCCAACGCCTGGCTGACCCAGACCCAATCCATCGAAGAAACCGGCTGGAGCGTGAGCATCCTCGCCCCGCGCACGCTGATCGACCGTCCGGTGCGCACCGTGGTCGCCATCGGTGGCGCGGCATTGCTGGTCTTGATGCTGTTGCTCGGCTTGATGATGCAACGCCGGCGCCATTATCTGGATCGGATCGCTTTCGAAGCCAAAGCCCGTCACGAGCTGGAAGGCCGGGTGGCCGAACGGACCAGCGACCTGGAAGGCCTGAATCGGCGACTGCGCCAGGAGGTGCTGGAGCGCGAACAGGCCCAGCAGGAGTTGGTCCGTGCCCAGGACGACCTGGTGCAAGCCGGCAAGCTGTCGGCCCTGGGCACCATGTCGGCGAGCATCAGCCACGAACTCAACCAGCCGCTGGCGGCGATTCGCAGCTACGCGGAAAACGCCGAGATATTGCTCGACCACCAACGCACCGAGGATGCCCGCGGCAACCTCAAGCTGATCAGCGAACTGACCGGGCGCATGGCATCGATCATTGCCCACTTGCGCGCCTTTGCCCGCCGCGATCGCCATGCCCCGGAAAGCGTCGCCCTGCAACCGGCGCTGGACGATGCCCTGGCGCTGCTCGCCAAACGCCGGCGCAGCATGGAAGTGGAACTGATCCGCGACTTGCCGGCCGCCACGCTGTGGGTCGAAGCCGGTGAAACCCGCCTGCGCCAGGTGCTCGGCAACCTGCTGGCCAACGCCCTCGACGCGCTCACCGAGAAAGGCCCGCCACGCAAACTCTGGCTCAGTGCCCAGGCCACCGACACCGGCGTCAACCTGTACATCCGCGATAACGGCCCGGGGTTTTGCATGGAAGCCTTGGGCCGCGCCGGCGAGCCCTTCTACACCACCAAGACGCGCACCCAGGGCCTTGGCCTGGGGCTGGCGATCTGCGACACCCTGATGCGCGCCTTCGGCGGCGAACTGTCGTTCGCCAACCACAAGGAAGGCGGCGCCCTGATCACCCTGAAGCTGCGCGCCGGCGCGCCCGGGGTGAGCCTGCAACCGTCCGAGGACCGAAGTGTATGACCATCGATAACCGGATTGAGGTGGTGCTGATCGATGACGATCCCCACCTGCGTCAGGCCTTGAGCCAGACCCTCGACCTGGCCGGCCTGAAAATCCTGCCCCTGGCCGAAGCCAAGGGCGTGGCCGGGCAACTGCCCCGTGACTGGCCGGGCGTGGTGGTCAGTGATATTCGCATGCCGGGCATGGACGGCCTCGAACTGCTGGGCGAGCTCCACGCCCAGGATCCGGAACTGCCGGTGCTGCTGATCACCGGCCACGGCGACGTGCCCCTGGCGGTGCAAGCAATGCGCGCCGGGGCCTACGACTTCCTGGAAAAACCTTTCGCCAGCGATCATCTGCTCGACAGCGTACGCCGCGCCCTGGCCTTGCGCCGCCTGGTGCTGGACAACCGCAGCCTGCGCCTGGCCCTGAGCGATCGCCATGAACTCAGCGCCCGCCTGGTCGGCCAATCGACACCCATTCTGCGCCTGCGCGAGCAGATCGGCGCACTGGCCGCCACCCGCGCCGACGTGTTGATCCTCGGTGAAACCGGCGCGGGCAAGGAAGTGGTCGCCCGTGCCTTGCACGACCTCTCTAGCCGACGCAATGGCCCCTTCGTGGCGATCAACGCCGGAGCCCTGGCCGAGTCGGTGGTGGAAAGCGAGCTGTTCGGCCACGAGCCCGGGGCTTTTACCGGCGCGCAGAAACGCCGTATCGGCAAGTTCGAGTTCGCCAACGGTGGCACGCTG
This sequence comes from Pseudomonas sp. R151218B TE3479, assembly GCF_053629195.1. NCBI lineage: Bacteria > Pseudomonadati > Pseudomonadota > Gammaproteobacteria > Pseudomonadales > Pseudomonadaceae > Pseudomonas > Pseudomonas sp. R151218B TE3479. The sequence continues at coordinate 1,348,995 of NZ_JBRJHV010000001.1, read as the reverse complement.
TTTCTGGATGAAATCGAAAGCATGAGCCTGGATGTCCAGGTCAAGCTGCTGCGCCTGCTGCAAGAGCGCATGGTGGAACGACTGGGGGGCAATCAACAGATCCCGCTGGATATCCGCGTCATCGCCGCGACCAAGGAAGACCTGCGCCAGGCCGCCGACCAGGGGCGTTTTCGCGCCGACCTGTATTACCGCCTGAACGTCGCGCCGCTGCGCATACCGCCGTTGCGCGAACGGGGCGAGGATGCGCTCATGCTGTTCCAGCACTTCGCCAACGAAGCCAGTGCTCGCCATGGCCTGCCACCCCACGAATTGCAACCGGCGCAACGGGCGTTGCTGCTGCGCCACAGCTGGCCCGGCAATGTCCGGGAACTGCAGAACGCCGCCGAACGTTTTGCCCTGGGGCTGGAACTGGCCCTGGACAACAGCGCGCCAGACGGCAGCCCCGGCGCACCGGTGGAACTGGTCAGTGGCGGCTTGAGCGAGCAAGTGGAAAATTTCGAAAAAACCCTGATCGCCGCCGAACTGGCCCGCCCCCACAGCTCGGTGCGCAGCCTGGCCGAAGCCCTGGGCATTCCCCGCAAGACCCTGCACGACAAGTTGCGCAAGCATGGCCTGACCTTCGGCGACAGCAGCCAGGGTTCGTCCGATGAGTCCGATTGAATTATCGTCATTTCCCCGTTAAGCAAGAGGCCCCGCAATGAACCGCGACAGCCGTTACCTGGAATCGATCCTGCACCACGACATCCCCTTGACCCGGGACATGGGCCTCAAGGTGCTCGATTGGCAGGCCCGGCAACTGCGTCTGTCCTTGCCGCTGGCGGCCAACGTCAACCACAAGAGCACCATGTTCGGTGGCAGCCTGTATTGCGGCGCCGTACTGGGTGGCTGGGGCTGGCTGCATCTGGCCCTGCGTGAGGAAGGCATCGAAGACGGGCATATCGTGATTCAGGAAGGGCAGATCAGCTATCCGCTGCCAGTGACCCGCGATGCGACAGTCGTTTGCGATGCGCCCGAGGAAAAACTGTGGAAACGCTTCCTGGCCACGTATCGGCGCTATGGCCGGGCGCGGCTGGCGTTGCAGACGCAAGTGTTGAACAGCGGGAGCGAGGACGTGGCAGTGCAGTTTGAGGGGCAGTACGTGTTGCACCGCTAAAGCAACGCAGCCCCCTGTGGCGAGGGAGCTTGCTCCCGCTGGGCTGCGAAGCGGTCCCAAGATTTTGCGGTTGCTGCGCAACCGAGCGGGAGCAAGCTCCCTCGCCACAGGAAAGCAGGTACGGTTCAGGAACGGGCCAGTTCCAGTAACTTGCCCCGCCACGCCGCTTTAGCCGGCAACGCCAGGAATGACGTATTCAACAGCGACTCCCGCGATGGATAGCAGAACGGCTCGCCGCTCAAGTCCAACACCTCGCCACCCGCGCCCTCCAGCACACCCTGGGCGGCGGCGGTGTCCCACTGGGAGGTCGGCGCCAGCCGGGGATAACAATCCGCCGCGCCTTCGGCCACCAGGCAAAACTTCAACGAACTGCCAATACTGGTCAGTTGCAGTTCGCCCAGGCTCTCGCTCAAGCCCTCCAGCAGGCGTTCCTGCGCCGGGCTGGTATGCCGGCGACTGGCGACCACGGTGAACGTTTCGCCCGGCGCCAATGCATCACGAACCGCGATAGGCAAAGGCACACCGCCCTTGTCGCCACGCCAGGCACCCAACCCTGCGCCGCCGACGTAAAAGCGTCCATTGGTCGGCATCGACACCACACCGAACACCACGCGGCCCTGTTCCACCAAGGCGATATTGACGGTGAACTCCTCGCTGCCGGAGATGAACTCCTTGGTGCCGTCCAACGGGTCCACCAGCCACCAGCGTTGCCAGCCGGCGCGTACGCTTTGGGCAATATCGGCGTCCTCTTCGGAGAGGATCGGAATATCCGGGGCCAGCGCCGTCAATCCAGCCACGATCACATCATGAGCCGCCATGTCAGCGGCAGTCACCGGCGACTCGTCGGCCTTATGGTTGACCTGAACGTTGGCGCGCCAGAAAGGCAGGATCGCTTCACCGGCCTGGAGCGCCAGCTCCACTACGGGAGCCATCAACGAATGAGGGAAAGTCATGACAGAAACGCTCCACGCTGGGCCAGCAGGTCACGGGCCAGGTACAGCGCCGCCAAGGCCCGGCCCTCGGTGAATTGCGGGTTCTGCGCCAGGGCCGAGAGCTCACGCAGGTTGACCTTGTCCACACCCATCGGCTCAGGCTCGTCGCCCTCCAGCCTTTCCTCATACAGATCGGTGGCCAGCACCACCTGGATCTTCTGGCTCATGTAGCCAGGGGACAGCGACAACTCGGTCAGATGTTCCAACTGTCGCGCACCGAAACCGGCTTCTTCCTTGAGCTCCCGCTCGGCCGCCGCCAGCACGTCTTCCCCTGGCTCGATCAAGCCCTTGGGCAGGGACAGTTCGTAGGCATCGGTGCCACCGCAATACTCTTCCACCAGCACCGCGTGGTCGGCGTCGAGCATCGCCACGATCATCACCGCGCCGTAGCCCGCACCGTTACTCGCCAGACGTTCATAAGTACGCTCCACACCGTTGGAAAACCGCAATTTCAGTTCTTCCACACAGAACAGGCGGCTGGTAGCGACGATCCGGCGATCGAGTATGGTGGGTTTCTGGCGCATAAACGGCTCCCTGGGCGATAGCAGGCTACTATACCCGGCCTATTCTGATTGTTTGTGTCGGATATCCGATTACCGCTGGAGAAGTTTTATGGCCTTGCTGCCCTGGCATGAGATCGATACGGTTCTGCTGGACATGGACGGCACCCTGCTGGACCTGCATTACGACAACCATTTCTGGCTCGAACACCTGCCCCAGCGCTATGCCGAACTGCATGGCGTGAGCCGGGCGATGGCCGAGATGGAACTGCAACCCCTGTTCGAGCGCAACGCTGGCCAGTTGCAGTGGTATTGCCTGGATTTCTGGAGCACTGAGCTGAAGTTGCCGGTACGCGAACTGAAGTTGGAAACCGCTCACTTGATCGCCTTGCGCCCGGACGCCGATACGTTCCTGGCGGCAATCCAGCGAGCCGGCAAACGCGTGGTGATGATCACCAATGCCCACCGCGACTCGTTGTCCCTGAAGCTGGAACGCATCGAACTGGCTCCCTACTTTGAGCGTTTGATCAGTTCCCACGACTACGGTTTCCCCAAGGAAAATCCGCAATTCTGGGACGCGCTGCAAGCCGACCTGAATTTCGACCCGGCCCGCAGCCTGTTTATCGACGACACCCTGCCGGTGCTGCGCAGCGCCCGGGACTTCGGCGTGGCACACCTGTTGGCGGTCAGCGAACCGGACAGTCGCAGGGGGCCGAAGGATACGGGGGAGTTCGAGGCGTTGGGGGATTATCGGGACTTGATTGCCGGGCTGTGAACCGTGCCATCTTCATCGCGAGCAAGCTCGCTCCCACATTGGTTTCGCGGCGAACCAGGAAACCCTGTGGGAGCGAGCTTGCTCGCGATGAAGAAAACACAGGCCTGCAAGTTACTCTGGAATACGCAACACCTGCCCTGGGTAGATCTTGTCCGGGTGCGACAGCATCGGTTTGTTGGCCTCGAAAATCTTGTTGTACTTGTTCGCGTCGCCATAAACTCGCTTGGAAATGGCGCTCAATGTGTCACCCTTCTCAACAGTGACGAACTTCGCCGGTACAGCGACCGGGCCCGTCACCGTAATCTGGTCGTCGACACTGCCGACGCCGGCAATGTTGCCCACCGCCAGCAGGATCTTTTCCTTCTCTTCCTGGCTCGCGACTTCACCGGTGACGATGACTTTGTCGCCCTCGACGGTCGCCTGAACGTTCGGATTGCCCAGGCCGACCTTTTCAATGTGCGCTTTCAGTTGTTCGCTGGCATTGGCATTGCCGGGGGTCAGCAGGTCGATCAGCTTTTCACCCGCTTCCTTCACAAAGCTAAAGATACTCATGGCACACGCTCCTTGATTTAAGTGTCCAGACGCAAAGACTAGACCAGGCGAGACGACCCCGGTTCCCAGCCGACCAATGACCCCGCCACGCGCAAGCGCTAGAATCCGGATCTTCCCGCGCCCTGGAGCGAAGATGGACATCAAGCAGCTGAAATTTCTCATCGCGCTGGACGAAACCCGTCACTTCGGCCAGGCCGCCGCACGCTGCCATATCACCCAGCCGACCCTGTCGATGCGCCTGCGCAGCCTTGAAGAAGAACTCGACCTGCCGCTGGTCAACCGCGGCCAGCGCTTTGAAGGCTTCACCGCGCCGGGAGAACGGGTGCTGGCCTGGGCGCGCACGGTGCTGGCCGCCTATGACGGGCTGCAGGCTGAAGCGGCGGCTTGTCGGGGCAACCTGGTGGGTACGCTGCGCCTGGGCGTGGTGCCGTTGTCGGACTTCGACCCGCTGGCGATGATGCAGCGCTTGCACACCGAGCACCCCAGCCTGCGTTTCGAATTGTCGTCCCTGAGCTCCGAACGCATCCTCGAACAGTTGGCGAACAACCGCATCGACCTGGGCGTTTCCTACCTCGAACGCCTGGACAACGAACGTTTCGAGGCCCTGCCCTTCAGCCCCACCCGCATGGGCCTGCTTTACGACCAGCGTTATTTCTTTTTCGGTGAACAACCGCTGACTTGGGAAGCCCTGATCGAACTGCCCCTGGGCATGCTCACCAGCGGCATGCATTTTCGTCAGTCCATCGACCACAACTTCCACAGCCGGGGCCTGACCCCTCAACCGCTGTTGCAAACCGACGCGGTGCACCAATTGTTACAAGCTGTGCACGGCGGCCTGTGTTGCGCGGTGATGCCCCTGGACAGCGGCCTGGACGTGCTAACCGAAGACTTGCGCATCCAGCCCATTGAAAGCGCTCAAACACTGGTCTCGCTGGGCCTGATCATGCGACGCGGCGCCCCTCGCTCGGCGTTGGCCGAGGCCTGTTTCGCCCTTTATCAGAAATCAGCGACGACTTCTTGATCGACGTCATCTATTGGAAGATCAGTAATAGCGATTAGACGTGGCAGATTGCCGCATTTAGTCTTAACACTATTCCTACTTTCAGTGATGCCCATGAACGACAAGTCTCCGGTCAGTCCAGCGCCAGCGATGGAAACATCCACGCCGGTCGCCAGCCAGAGCTATGGCTACTGCAATCTGGACCACTCCCAATCGGACAGCACTGCGCTGGCCGAGGAAGTGGCGCTGGCGATTGCCTATAACGGCATCAGCCAGGCAGTCATGCTGGTCACTCCCACCGACCTGGAAGACTTCATCGTCGGTTTCAGCCTCGGCAGCGGCATCATTGAAGATTCATCGGACATCTATGACCTGCAACTGAGCGGCACCGGTGCCGCGCACTATGCCCAGGTGACCATCGCCAACCGCGCCTTCTGGAACCTCAAGCAGCAACGCCGGCAGTTGGCGGGCACCAGTGGCTGCGGATTGTGCGGCGTCGAAGCGGTGGAACAGGCCTTGCCAAACCTCAAGGTGTTGCCCGGCGCACCACTGCCCGCGGCGCAATGGCTCGATGGCCTGCGTGACCGTATCAGCCAGTTCCAACCCCTGGGACAACATTGCGGGGCGGTACATGCGGCGTTGTTCATGAACGCCCAGGGTGAATTGCTGCTGGGCCGCGAAGACATTGGCCGGCACAACGCCCTCGACAAGCTGATCGGCGCGTTGATCCGGCAACAGGTCCCGTTGGCCGGTGGCGTGGCGATCGTCACCAGCCGTTGCAGCCTCGAACTGATCCAGAAAGTACTGCGCGCCGGCATCCAGACCCTGGTCAGCCTGTCGTCGCCCACGGGCCTCGCCGTGCAGTGGGCCCGCCAACACAACCTCAACCTCATCCACCTGCCGCAAAAAAGTGCGCCGCGGGTCTACAGCCCTGCGATGGAGAAACAAGCGTGAGCAATCATCAACAAGCCGACCAGAAACCCGTACCGCGCTACAAACCCTACAAGGGCCCGGCCGGTGGTTGGGGTGCGCTGATCAGTGTCGCTCAGGCCTGGTTGACCAGCGACAACGCGCTGAAAAACATCCGCATGATGCTCAAGACCAACCAGAATGGCGGTTTTGACTGCCCGGGCTGCGCCTGGGGCGACTCTCCCGAAAGCGGTATGGTCAAGTTCTGCGAGAACGGCGCCAAGGCCGTGAACTGGGAAGCCACCAAGCGCCGCGTCGACGGTGCATTTTTCGCCAAGCACAGCGTGACCTCGCTGCTGGAGCAGAGCGATTACTGGCTCGAGTATCAGGGTCGCCTGACCGAACCCATGCGCTACGACGCCGAGACCGACCGCTACAAGCCCATCAGTTGGGAAGCGGCGTTCGCCCTGGTCGGCAAGCACCTGCAAGGGCTGTCCAGCCCCAGCCAGGCCGAGTTCTATACGTCGGGCCGGGCCAGCAACGAAGCGGCCTACCTGTATCAACTGTTCGTGCGCGCCTACGGCACCAACAACTTCCCCGACTGCTCGAACATGTGCCACGAAGCTAGTGGCGTAGCCTTGGCCCAGAGCGTGGGCGTGGGCAAGGGCACGGTGACGTTCGACGACTTCGAGCATGCCGACGCGATTTTCGTCTGGGGCCAGAACCCTGGCACCAACCATCCAAGGATGCTCGAACCGCTGCGTGAAGCAGTGAAGCGCGGTGCACAGGTGGTGTGCATCAACCCGCTCAAGGAGCGTGGCCTGGAGCGTTTCCAGCATCCGCAACATCCGCTCGAAATGCTCACCAACGGTGATAAGCCAACCAATACCGCGTATTTCCGCCCGGCCCTGGGTGGCGACATGGCGATCTTGCGCGGCATGGCCAAGTTCCTGCTGCAATGGGAGCGTGAGGCGCAGAACAGCGGCGCGGCGGCGGTGTTCGACCATGCATTCCTCAATGAACACAGTACCAACGTGCTGGATTACCTGGCGGCGGTCGACGATACGCCATGGGAACAGATCGTCGAGCAATCGGGCTTGACCCTGGTCGAAATCGAGCAGGCGGCGCGCATGTACGCCAAAAGCGAGAACGTGATCATGTGCTGGGCGATGGGCATCACCCAGCACCGTCATTCGGTGGCGACCATCCAGGAAATCGCCAACGTGATGATGCTGCGCGGCAACATTGGCCGGCCAGGCGCAGGCCTGTGCCCGGTTCGCGGCCACAGCAACGTGCAGGGCGACCGGACCATGGGCATCAACGAACGTCCACCGGCGGCATTCCTCGACGCGCTGGAGCGGCGCTTCCAATTCAAGGTACCGCGGGAAAACGGCCACAACGTGGTCGAGGCGATCCACGCCATGGCCGACGGCCAGGCGAAGGTATTCATCGCCCTGGGCGGCAACTTCGCCCAAGCCACGCCGGACAGCCATCGGACCTTCCAAGCCTTGGCCAATTGCGACCTGACGGTGCAGATCAGCACCAAGCTCAACCGCAGCCACCTGGCTCACGGCAAGGACGCGCTGATCCTGCCGTGCCTGGGCCGCACCGACATCGACCTGCAAACCGAAGGCGCGCAAGCGGTGACCGTGGAAGACTCCTTCAGCATGGTGCATGCCTCATTCGGCCAGTTGCAGCCGCTGTCGAACCAGATGCGCTCCGAACCGTGGATCATCGCCGGCATTGCCGCCGCCACGCTGGGTAGCCGTCCGGTGGACTGGAATTGGCTGGTGGCCGACTACAGCCGCATCCGCGACCTGATCGCCGATACCATACCCGGCTTCAAGGACTTCAATGAAAAACTGAAGAACCCCGGCGGATTCTATCTGGGCAACAGCGCCGGTTCGCGACGCTGGAACACCCCGTCGGGCCGCGCCAACTTCAGGTCCAACCGGCTGCCGGGAGACCTTGTGCATGAACGCACCCGTGCCACCGGCCAGTTGCCCGACCTGATCATGCAGTCCATGCGCTCCCACGATCAGTACAACACCACCATCTATGGCCTCGATGACCGCTATCGCGGCGTCAAGGGCCAGCGTGACGTGTTGTTCGCCAACGAGGCGGACATCATTCGCCTGGGCTTCAAGCCAGGGCAGAAAGCCGATATCGTCTCGCTCTGGGATGACGGTCGCGAACGTCGGGTCAAGGGTTTTACCCTGCTGGCGTTCGACATTCCGGCCGGGCAGGCTGCTGCCTACTACCCTGAAGTGAACCCGTTGGTGCCGCTGGAAAGCACTGGCGACGGCAGCCACACCCCGACGTCGAAATTCGTCGCGATCCGCCTGGAAGCGGCGAGCGAAAATGGGCTGATCCTGGCCAAGTCGGCCTGACACAGTATAGAGGCGAGGGAGCCTGATCCCGCTTGGGTGCGCAGCAACCCGAAAAGGGAGTCGCAGCCCAGCGATCCCCCTCGCTACAAAGTACTTTCCAGCGCCCACAAAAAAGGCCGTTTTCCCTAGAAAACGGCCTGTCCGAAGTAGCTAAAGACCGACCAATTTGCGTTAAGTTCCGACCGTAAAACAATAACTTAGAGAATTGTGCACAAGTCGTGTTACTCGTCGGATTTCGATTGTAAGCAAGCGAAGCGAGCCTCAGGATCGCGCCGTCATCCCTTTGAGGCTCCTCTATGAAGTTCTCCTCCATTCTCTTGTTGTCCCTTAGCCTGGCCAGTGGCATCGCTTGCGCCGGTGGTACTGCCGAAGCAGGTGTGGGCGGCGCATTGGGCGGGGTTTTGGGTTCGGTCGTCGGCCAGTCCCTGGGCGGCAACACCGGCTCCACTATCGGCGCGGCGCTGGGCGGTGCGGGCGGTAGTGCGGTCGGCGCAGACAAACACAGTCGCGGCGAAGCGGCGATCGGCGGCGCACTGGGCGCGGCCGGCGGTAACGTGGTCGGCCGTAGCGTCGGTGGCAGCACCGGAAGCCTGATCGGTGCGGCGGCGGGCGGTGGCGCGGGTGGCGCCCTGGGTAACTACATGGGCAAGGACGATGACGATGACCGTCGTTATGACGATCGCCGTGGTGATCGCCGCTACTACCGTGACGGCCACCCAGGTCGCGGCCATGCCTACGGGCACCGCAAAAAACATCATCGCCACTACCGCGACTAACGGTTGATCGATACTAGCCGTTGAAGATCGCAGCCTCCGACAGCGCCCAGCGCTGGCAGGAGGCTGCGATTTTTTGCTTCAAACCACCAACCGCTCCAACGCCCCACGTAACCGATCCGGAATCGCCACTGGCCGATTCGATGCCCGATCCACGAATACGTGAACAAAACGCCCCGCCGCACAAGCCTCCTCCTCGCCCGCCTTGAACACCGCCAGCTCATACTGCACTGAACTGCTGCCCAACTTGCCAACCCGCAGGCCGATTTCAATCCGGTCTGGAAAGGCGATCGAGGCGAAGTAGTCGCAGGCCGAACTCACCACGAACCCCACCACGTCTCCATCATGGATATCCAGGCCGCCGACTTCGATCAGGTAGGTATTCACAGCGGTATCGAAAAAGCTGTAGTAGGTGACGTTGTTGACGTGACCGTACACATCGTTGTCGTGCCAGCGCGTGGTGATGGGCTGCAAATGTGGGTATTCGTTGCGTTGGGGCATCAGGTGTCCTTTATGGTTGTTCAATGGTCTGGACGTGGCACTGGGCTCAGGCCTGCGCGAATCCCTTGCCCTGCGCCGCCAGCTCGCCGATCAGACGCGCGGGCTTCCACTGGTCGCCCTGCTTCGTTTCGAGCTCCAGCAGGCGTGCGTGGATGGCTTCCAGCCCCTGCCCGTCAGCCCAGGCCATCGGCCCGCCCTTGTCCGCAGGGAAGCCGTAGCCGTTGAGGTAGACCAGGTCGATAGCGTGGGCCGACTCGGCAATGCCTTCCTGCAGGATCTTCGCCCCCTCGTTGACCAGCGCCAGCAAGCAGCGCTCGAGGATCTCCTCCGGGTCGATCTCGCGACGCTGGAAACCCAGCGCCTCACTGACCCGCAACACCAGCGCATCGACCTCGACATCATGCTCGGCCTGCCGACTGCCCGGCTCGTAGTGATAATACCCATTGCCGCTTTTCTGGCCGAACCGCCCCAGCTCGCACAGACGATTGTCCACCTGCACCTCGGGCGCATCCTGGCCCTTGCCCGCCAGCTCACGGGCGCGCCACTCCAGGTCGATGCCAACGACGTCGTACATGCGAAACGGCCCCATGGCGAAACCGAAGCCTTGCAACGCCGCATCCACCTGATGGGGGAACGCCCCCTCCAGCAACATCTTGCGCGCTTCCAGCACATAGGGATGGAGCATCCGGTTGCCGATGAAGCCATGGCAGTTGCCCGATATCACGCTGACCTTGCCCATGCGCTGGCCCAGCACCAGGGCCGCATCCAGCACCGCTTTGGAGGTTTGTGCGCCGCGAACGATCTCCAGCAGCTTCATGATGTGCGCCGGACTGAAGAAATGCAGGCCCAGGACCTGGGCTGGCCTGCGGGTGACGGCGGCGATGGCATCGATGTCCAGCGCCGACGTGTTGCTCGCCAGGATGGCCTCGGGCTTGAGCAGGCCGTCCAGCTCGCGAAAGATGGTCTGTTTGAGCTCCAGGTTTTCGTAGACCGCTTCGATCACCAGGTCCACCTCACGGATCGCCGCGTAACCATCCGCCCGTGTCACCCGGGCGATCCGCGCATCTGCCTCACCCTGGTCGATACGGCCCTGGCGCACACCATGGGCATAGGTCTCGGCCACGGCAACCAGTGCCTGCTCGAGCATCTGCGGATTGTTGTCGACCCACTGCACCGCTACGCCGGCGTTGGCCAGGCACATCACGATGCCCCGCCCCATGGTGCCGGCACCGACTACCGCGGCGCGCTGAATATCGAAAGGTGTCTGGCTCATGTTGGCTCTCTTGTTGGCGATCCGAAGACAGCCTTCACCTTAGTCAGCCGCCGAATGTTTTTGAAATTTATTCGTGTGATGAGGGGCATTCAGCGGATGGATGCAGCTCACAGATGCGCTTGAGTCCACTGGTGAACTTCCGCGTATGGATACGCTTCCAGTTCGGCATACCCCGGGATCTTCCGCGCCTTCAATCGGGTGAACAGCGGCACGCTGATCCCGCACAGGAAGCGGGTGAGGCGCTCGGCAGACGGCACGCTGCCGCTGTGCTGCTCATGCTTGTGGATAAAATCGCCACACAGCGCCTCGAAGCTTTTATCCACAAGCGCCGGCAGCGCAGGCGGCTCCGGCAGGCGAGCGATCTGCCCGTGGCACACCGAACAATGGCCACACCGGTGGGGCGCACTGTCGTCACCGAAATACTGCGCCAAGCGATGACCCAGGCAACGGTCGGTGGCGAACAATTCGAGCATGGCGTGGATCCGCGCGATTTCACCGTGTTCGTGCCGGGTGAAATAGGCATGCAACTCGGCACTCAAGGCCTGCACATCCAGATCCGCTTCCAGCACGCTGTACACCTCGGTCATCTGCTTGCTTTCCAGCTCGATCCAGCCCTTCTCCTGGAAATAATCCAACGCCTTGACCACCCGATTACGCTCAGCCTGGTACTGCCGGTGCATCCCGTCGAAATCCACCGTGGCCCAGCTCCGGGCGCGACGAGAGGTCTGGATGATGGCCGCGACGAAGTCCCTGCGCTCACCTTCGAAGCGCTCCAGCAGCTCGTGCGGGTCGGTCAGGAACTTGAAGCGATACTCCGCGAAATAGGCATAGCGCGGCGCGATCAGCCGGCGCAGCTCCAACTGGACCAACAACGTCTTGAGTGGCAGTTGCCGGATGTTGCTCTGGTCCGCCAGCGGGCCCAGCAAGAACTCCCATTGCCCATCGAGGACGGCGGCCTTCAGTTCGTCGAGCACGCAACGAATACCTGCGAGCTCCGGCGTATCGCCATACACAAAGTTCTCCAGCACGTTGAGGCTGTCGCGGTTGGCCAACACCAGGCAATCCGATGGCTGTCCGTCCCGTCCGGCACGACCGATTTCCTGGCTGTAGTTTTCGATGGATTTGGGCAGGTCGAAATGCACGACGTTGCGAATGTCGCTCTTGTCGATGCCCATGCCGAAAGCGATGGTGGCGACGATGCAATTGGATTGCCCTCCCATGAATCGCCGCTGGATGGCTTCCCGTTGCTCATGGGGCAAACCGGCGTGATAGGCCTCGGCCTCGATACCGTTCCGGCCCAGGTGTTCGGCGATCTGCTCGGCGGTTCGCTGCAAGGTGACGTAGACGATGCTCGGCTGCCCGGCACGCTCGCCCAACCACTGCACCAGCCGTGCGCGCTTGGCGACACCCGGCACGGGCTCGACCAACAGGTTGAGGTTCGGGCGGTAGAAACCGGTCGTCACCACATCGGCGGCGGCAATGGCGAATTTCGCCTGCATGTCGGCAATGACCTTGGGGGTAGCGGTGGCCGTCAGCAGCAATACCTGGGGAATATTGAACTGGTGCTGGTAATCGGGAAGCTTGAGGTAGTCAGGTCGGAAGTTATGCCCCCACTCCGAAATACAGTGGGCCTCGTCCACCACCAGCAACGAAATCGGCACCTGCTGCAGGAAATTGCGAAAGCGCTCGTTCTTCAGGCGCTCCACGGAAATCATCAGGATCTTCAACTCGCCCGAACGGGCCCTTGCCATGGCGTCGTTGGCGTCGTCACGGCTCTGGGCCGAATCGATACTGGCCGCCGCGATGCCGTGGCGCTTGAGGAACACCAACTGGTCCTGCATCAACGCCAGCAGTGGCGAAACCACCAGGGTCAGGTGCGGCAGGAGCAGGGCCGGCAATTGATAACACAGGGACTTGCCCGAGCCGGTGGGGAAGATGGCCGCCGCCGACCGACCGGCCAGTACGGCGCCGATGGCCGCCTCCTGACCGGGACGAAACTGTGGATAACCGAAAACCTGTTCCAGGGTGCTGTGCATGCGCGGTCGCTCCTTTGACTGCTGCGATGCCCAAAGCCTAGCGCGGCAACGCGGCGAGTCGAGAAAAGGTCGGGGGTAAAAACGATACTGGATGATACAGCGTCGAGCGCCTTTGCCTTGCCACGAGCAGATACAAATCCGGGCAATTTGATGCCTCGTCCCGACTTCGCCACCACGGTAAGGTGCGCCGACAACTCATGCTGTACGTCAAGGCCAGGAAGGCTGACGCTCGATTTCAATTCTTCAAGGAACGAACCATGCCACACCCATTTTCCGCTCTACGCGCGCTGACGATCACGTCGGCCTCATTGCTCGCCGGTTGCTTGACCATCCCCGATCCACCCGGCGTGGATCCTATCCAGTTCGAAACCCCGGAGTATCACGCTCAACAAGGCTTGGCCGTCGTCAAGGCATCAGCGCTCTACGCTCGTGGCGGGACTGGCCAGGATGTTGTCGTGGCGTTGATCGACTCGGGGCTCAACGCCAGCCTCGAGGAGTTCGAGGGCAGACTGGATGATCCTGGGTTCGACCATGTCGAAGACCGCCCCGGCACCGTTGACCGCATCGGTCATGGCACGCAGATGGCCGGTATTCTCGCCGCCAACAAGGACGACCGGGGCATGCACGGCATCGCGTTCAATGCGCGGTTGATCCCCTTTCGCTTTGGCGACGACAACGAGCCGTTTTTCTTCGACAGCGAAATCGCCCGGTCCTGGCAAAGTGGTTTTGACAAGGGTGCCCGGCTGTTCAACAACTCGTGGGCCAACGCCATTCCCGCCACCGAGATCAATGAAGCGCGCTACAACCAGGTGATGCCCGACTCCCTGGCCGTCGCTCGAAAACTGGTCGCGGACGGCGCCGTGTTGGTCTTCCCAACCGGTAACGAACTCAAGCGCGAGCCCCTGGCCGAGCCAGGACTGCCAGTCGCATTGCCAGAACTGGAAAAAGGCTGGATCGCAGTGGTGGCATTGAAGAACGACGGCAGCGCCATCAATGGCAAATCCAACTATTGCGGCGTCGCAGCCGCCTGGTGCATCGCCGTTCCCGGCGGCGACGCCGGTGCACAGGCCGGCCTGCTCACCGTTGGCAAGGACGGCCGCTACGTGCAGACCGCTGGCACATCTCCCGCCGCCGCGTTGGTCAGTGGCGCACTGGCGGCGCTACAAAGCCTTCACCCGCAACTCAGCCCGCAGCAGATACGCGAACATCTACTGGCGACAGCCAACCGCACAGGTATCTACGCCAACAGCGAAGCCTATGGCAGAGGATTGATGGACCTTGAGGCCGCCGCACTACGCATGCCTGAACAGATGGCTGACTGAACCCAAACCCTTATCGCTCGCGAGCCTGGCAGCAATCGACTCGCGATCCCCATGAACACTTTGCGCCTGGCCCACCAACGGCAGGACGCCCGCGGTTCGCAGCTTGAAAAAGGAAATAACCATGTCGCACAAACTGAACCTACCTACCGTCCTGATGCTGTCCCTACTACTGGGCGGATGCATGAAATTCCCCGACGACCCGCCAATCCTCGCGACGGTCAAAACCGCAATCGCGACGCCTGCGATTTCTTGATTGCAGCGTTCTTCTTTTTCCAACGGACAACGATTTCCCCCTAAACTTTCCACCGGTACAGACGCACCTCTTTTATTCTGGACATTTCATCATGCACCTCGCTCCAGACTTCCCCGACGATCACACCATGCGCCAGCTCATGGAACTGCTCCATGAAGAAATCGGCCTGCCTGAACGCAAGACGATTCGCCTGGGCACTGCGATCAATCTCGACCTGGGTTGCGATGGCGCGGACGCCCGGCACCTGATGGAGGCATTAGAGGAGCGGTTCGCCATCGAACTCATCGACTACGACGCCTACCGCTATTTTCAGCCTGAAGGGTTCGATGTGTTTCAAAAGCGCAGGGCCAAGGGCCGCGGGAACAAGCTGCCACTGACCATCGGCATGTTTTACAAGGCGATCAAGGCGCAGCGATGGGACACGCTGGAAGTGGAAGAGGCCTAGCCGATCGGCGCGCCTCAAATAGCCGCCCATGAAAAAACCGCCCATGAAGGGCGGTTTTTTTATTCACCAACCAAGCTTTACAGCTGCGGCCCAGCAGCCTTGATCGCGTCGCTCACGTCGAACTTCTTGAAGTTCTCGATGAACAGACCGGCCAATGCCTTGGCCGCTTCGTCGTAGGCAGCTTTGTCGGCCCAGGTGTTGCGTGGGTTCAACAGGCCAGTCTCGACGCCTGGCACAGCCAGCGGCACGTCCAGGTTGATGATGTCCAGGTGTTCGGTTTCAGCACCGATCAGCGCGCCGCTCTGGATCGCCGCGATCACCGCACGGGTGGTCGGGATGTTGAAGCGCTTGCCGACGCCGTAGCCGCCACCGGTCCAGCCGGTGTTGACCAGGTAGACCTTGGAGCCGAAACCACGGATGCGCTTGATCAGCAGCTCAGCGTACTCACCGGCTGGACGCGGGAAGAACGGGGCGCCGAAGCAGGTGGAGAAGGTCGATTTGATGCCACTGCCCGAACCCATTTCGGTCGAGCCCACCAGCGCGGTGTAGCCGGACAGGAAGTGGTAGGCGGCTTGTTCTTCGCTGAGGATCGACACTGGCGGCAGTACGCCGGTCAGGTCGCAGGTCAGGAAGATCACGGCGTTGGGCTCGCCACCGAGGTTTTTCGGTGCGCGTTTTTCGATCAGCTCACGCGGGTACGCAGCGCGACTGTTCTGGGTCAGGCTGTCGTCGGCATAGTCGGCTTTCTTAGTGACCGGGTCCAGGACGACGTTTTCCAGTACGGCGCCGTGCTGGATGGCTTTCCAGATCACCGGCTCGTTCTTCTCGGACAGGTCGATGCACTTGGCGTAGCAGCCGCCTTCGATGTTGAAGACCACGCCCACGCCCCAGCCGTGTTCGTCGTCACCGATCAGGTAACGGCTTTCATCGGCGGACAGGGTGGTCTTGCCGGTGCCCGACAGGCCGAAGAACAGGGTCACATCGCCCTCTTCGCCCATGTTCGCGGCGCAGTGCATCGGCAGCACGTCAACGGCTGGCAACAGGAAGTTCTGCACGGAGAACAGGGCTTTCTTCATTTCACCGGCATAGCGCATGCCGGCGATCAGCACTTTCTTGGCCGCGAAATTGATGATCACGGTGCCGTCGGAGTTGGTGCCGTCACGCTCAGGCTCGCAGACGAAATTCGGCGCGTTGAGGATCTGCCATTCGTCCTTGCCGCCGGCGTTGTATTGCTCGGGGTTGATGAACAGGCAACGGCCGAACAGGTTGTGCCACGCCGTCTCGGTGGTCATCTTGACTGGCAGGTAGTGCGCAGGATCGGAACCTACATGCACGTGGGAGACAAAACGCTCGCGCTCGCCCAGGTAGGCTTCGACGCGGTTCCACAGGGCATCGAACTTGTCGGCCGGGAACTTGCGGTTGATCGGGCCCCAGGCGATGGCGTCCTGGGTGGTTGGCTCTTCCACAATGAAACGGTCGACTGGTGAGCGACCGGTACGATGACCGGTACGGACAACCAGCGCGCCAGTATCGGCAAGCTCGCCTTCACCGCGATTCAGGGCTTCTTTGACCAGATCATCGACACTCAGATCGGTGTACACGGCGTTATTGGCTTGCGTCATGAGATTCCCCGTCGGCCCGTGGCCGAGTGCTCCAAACGTTTTGTAGTAGGAAGTCGCGCACTACTACCCGAAAAAAGTGGGCCGGATTATGCCAGAAAAGCCCAAAAAAAGTAGGGCCCTCCCGTCAGTACGGCGTAAATCCGGCGTTTGCCAGGAGATTTACCTGCGCTGAACCGTTTTAGTGTCGGGTATCTGACGGTGTGTCGACACCCGCACCGGCGAACAATTGAGCGATGTCCGCCGCGTCGAACAGGTAGCGCTCGTTGCAAAACTGGCAGTCGATCTCGATGGCACCGCCATGTTCGATCACCAGTTGCTGCGCATCTTCCAGACCCAGACTGACCAGCGCATTGCCGGAACGTTCACGAGAGCAACTGCATTGGAAGCGCAACGGCTGGCCGTCGAACAAGCGTACCTGCTCCTCGTGATAGAGGCGATGCAGCACGGTTTCGTTGTCCAGGCTCAGCAGTTCATCGGCGCTCAGGGTGCTGGCCAGAGCGGTGATGTGCTGCCAGCTGGCGTCGCGTTCCTCCGGGTCGCGAAGGCGATCGGCAGGCAGTTGTTGCAGCAGCAAACCACGCGCGCGCCGCCCGTCGGCGTAGAGCCAGAACCGGGTATTGGTCTGCTGGGACATGACGAAGTAGTTGGTGAAGCACTCGGCCAGGGTCGCACCGTCGAGATCGACGATGCCCTGGTAGCGCTTGCCATGGGTGGGGTCCACCGTCAGGGCCAGCACGCCGTTGGGCATCATGTCGGCCAGGGTCGCGTCGGGCGCGATCTGCTCGGCGTGATATCGGGCCAGGCCGCGGATCTCGCGCTCGCTGGAACACTCGATCATCAGCAGCGGGACCGGACCTTCGGAACGCGCCTGGAGAATCAGCAAGCCATCGAACTTCAAGGTGCCCACCAGCAACGCCGCAGCCGCCATGAGCTCGCCGAGCAGTTGTGCGACCGGCTCCGGATAGGGGTGCTTGGCGAGGACTTCGGCGTAGCTACGCTCCAACGCCACCAACTCGCCACGGGCGTCGCTGTCATCGAAGATGAAACGTTGGGTGTAGTCGGTATCCGGTAAATCAGTCATAGGATCTGGTATCTGAGGTGATGACAAATGATGGCGGGCATTTTATGGGCATTCAGGGTGGGTTCCAAGCAAGGCTTGGGTTTGCCTGACGGGAAGAGACCGATGACTCAATCCGAATTGTCATTGTGGCGAGGGAGCTTGCTCCCGCTCGGTTGCGCAGCGACCGTCAGATTTTGGGGCCGCTACGCAGCCCAGCGGGAGCAAGCTCCCTCGCCACAGGCCTTGCGCCAGCCTTTTTATTCGTTATTGCTGCCATGAAACTTGAACAGGTCCCGGCGCTGCTTCTTGCTCGGCTTGCCATCGGTGCTGACACCCAGGGCGCCGGCCTTGCGTTGCGCGGCGGCGGCTTCGCGCTTGGCGATGCTGGCTTCGGTCTCACGATACAGCGCCTGCGCTTCAGGTGCGCCGCGACGCACGATCGACAGGGCCTCGACCACCACGGTCTTTTCATCGAACCCGGTGCGGATCACAAACTCATCGCCGATGCGGGGCTCCTTGCCCGGCTTGCAGCGCTCTCCCCGGTGATGGACCTTGCCGCTTTCGATGGCGGTCTTGGCCAGGGCCCGCGTCTTGTAGAAGCGTGCCGCCCACAACCATTTATCGAGACGGACCTTGTCGTCTTCTTCCTTTTTTTGTGCCACTGCAATTCCTCTTTCTGCCATTAGCCGGAACTGTACTACCGTTTTTGTCGAGCGCACGAATCAGGCCCGACGGATAGAATGCCCGCCAAACCGACGCCACACACATCGCTTCGGCCGGAATCGGTTACAAGCACACACAAGTGCGTAGATAACTGTCGCCATTTTGTGATTATTCTGCGTGAATACCGCGATTCGCGGAGTCCACGATCCGATGCACTGATCGCAGGTTTTTTTATTGAAGACTTTTGACCATTTGACCGTTGTCGGTCTGCGCGAGTGGGTGGCGCTCCCGGATCTGGGAGTCGTGGGCCTGCGGGCAAAAATCGACACCGGGGCCAGCACCTCCAGCCTGCATGCCACTGACATCGAGCCGTTCGAGCGCGATGGCGAAAAGTGGGTGCGCTTCACGGCGCACCTTGGCACGGTGGTGCAGTTGCGCCATCGCCGCTGCGAAGCCCCGCTGGTGGCGCGCAAGACCATAAAGAGTTCCAACGGCCACGCTCAGGTCCGCTACGTGATCAGCACCACGTTGGCACTGGGTGACCGGGTCTGGCGGGTCGAGTTCACCCTCGCCTGCCGCAAATCCATGCGATATCGCCTGTTACTGGGTTCCAAAGCCTTGATCGACGGCCAACTGGTGGTCAATCCGGGCACCAAATATGTTCAAGAAAAGCCGGCATTCCCGGTGTCCACTACCTCTGCCACAGGTGTTGCATGAAGATCGCTGTGCTGTCGCGTAATCCGCGTCTGTATTCCACTCGTCGCCTGGTTGAAGCCGGGACCGAACGTGGCCATGAAATGGTGGTGATCGATACCCTGCGCGCCTACATGAACATCGCCAGCCACAAGCCGCAGATCCACTACCGTGGCAAGCCGCTGGAAGGGTTCGACGCGGTGATCCCGCGCATTGGCGCATCGGTGACGTTCTATGGCTGCGCCGTGTTGCGCCAGTTCGAAATGATGGGGGTGTTTCCCCTCAACGAGTCGGTGGCCATCGCCCGCTCCCGGGACAAGCTGCGCTCGCTGCAACTGCTGTCACGGCGCGGGATCGGCTTGCCGGTGACCGGTTTTGCCCACTCGCCCGACGACATTCCCGACCTGATCGCGATGGTCAACGGCGCACCGCTGGTGATCAAGGTGCTGGAAGGCACCCAGGGCATCGGCGTGGTCCTGTGTGAAACCGCGACGGCAGCGGAGTCGGTGATCGAGGCCTTCATGGGCCTGAAGCAGAACATCATGGTCCAGGAATACATCAAGGAAGCCGGTGGCGCCGACATTCGCTGCTTCGTGGTCGGCGACAAAGTGATTGCCTCGATGAAACGCCAGGCCAAGCCCGGTGAGTTCCGTTCCAACCTGCATCGCGGTGGTAGCGCCAGCCTGATCAAAATCACCCCGGAAGAGCGCATGACCGCCCTGCGTGCGGCAAAAGTCATGGGCCTGGCCGTGGCGGGCGTGGATATCCTGCGCTCCAATCACGGGCCACTGGTGATGGAGGTCAACTCCTCGCCGGGCCTGGAAGGCATCGAGACCACCACCAGCAAGAACGTGGCGGGGATCATCATCGAGCACCTGGAAAAGAATGGCGGGCCGAACATGACCCGGACCAAAGGAAAAGGCTAAACCAACATAAAACCCGGTGGGAGCGAGCTTGCTCGCGAAAGCGGTATCTCAGTGCCGAATCGGTTGACTGACACACCGTCATCGCGAGCAAGCTCGCTCCCACAGGTTCCTGCAATCAGATCGATTACACCGCATCCCGAGGCAGCATCAAGCCCAGCGGCAACCGCACTCGAGCCTCCAGCCCACCACCGGCGCGGTTGCGCAACTCGACGTTGCCACCGTGCATCGAAGCGATACGCTTGACGATGGCCAGGCCCAGTCCCGTGCCTTTCCCACCCCGGGCACGATCGCCCCGGGTGAAGGGGTTGAAAATGGCTTCCAGCTCCGAGGGATCGATGCCGGCGCCACGGTCCATGACGCTCAGCACCACGTAAGGCGCGCTGGTGTCGCCAGAGACATAGGCCGCCACTTCGACGCCGGCGCCGGCATGGTTCAGGGCATTGCCGATCAGGTTGTTCAACAAACGCTTCATCGACACCCGGCGCAACGGGAACGGCTGAATCGGCTCCAGGCGCAGGTGCACTTTCTCGTCGTTCTGGTTATAGGGCGCGACCACCTCCCGCACCAACTCGCTAAGGTCCACCTCTTCCACGGACTCATCACGCCCGTCGCGTATGAACGCCAGGAACTGGTCGAGAATCGCGTCCATGTCCTCGATGTCGCGGACCATCTCATCGGTCAGGTCGGTGTGCTCGCCCATCAACTCCAGCGACAACCGCAGCCGGGTCAAGGGCGTGCGCAGGTCGTGGGAGACGCCCGCCAGCATCAGCTCGCGTTCGCGCCCGGCCTGTTCCACATCCTCGGCCATCTGGTTGAAGGCGCGGTAGACCTCGGTCATCTCGCTGGGCGTATCGCTGATGGGCAGCCGCACGCTGCGCCCCTGGCCCAGTTGGCGGGCGGCGTAGACCAGGCGTTTCAACGGTTGGTTGAGCTGGCTGACGAAGATCCACGCCGATGCCGTCGACAGCAGGCCGATGGCCAGGAACCAGCCGAGCACGTTCCAGATTTTCTGGCCGCGCAACGGATGCGGGTACAACGGCACTTTCAGCCAGCCATCCCCCAGGCTTGGAGCCCGTACCCAAAGCGCCGGCGGCGAGTGCATGCGCAATCGCACCTCGGTATCGGCGCCCAGTTCGGCTTGCATCTGGCGTTGATAGATCTCGCTGTAGGGCCAATGCTGCTCGCCCTCCGGCACGCCGGCACCGACGACACGGATCAGCGTCGCCGCCTCGGCAATTTTCGCCCGGTTGGTTTCGTCCGCCGCCCAATAGGCCCGCAGGGTCAAGGCAACGCCGTGGCTGTACTGTCGATCCACGAGCACGTCTTCGTTCATCAGCAGGTACACCAACGTCAGTGCCTTGGAAAAGAGCACGACGATCAGCACCAGCCAGAGGGTGCGGGAGAAGAAACTCTGGGGGAACCAAACGGGGGTTTTCATGAATAACCGCTACACACTTGCAGGAGCGAGCGATGCTCGCACAATGACAGACCGCGAGTCGCCTGGAAGAAGACATTTCAACCGGTCAGGCCACCCGCTCCTACAAATCGCCGATCACTTGCTGGCGGCGCCATCCGGCACGAACACGTAACCCACGCCCCAGACGGTCTGGATATACCGCGGCTTGGAAGGATCAGGCTCGATCATCCGGCGCAGGCGGGAAATCTGCACGTCGATGGAGCGCTCCAGCGCATCCCATTCACGACCACGGGCCAGGTTCATCAGCTTGTCGCGGGTCAGCGGCTGGCGGGCGTTCATCACCAGGGCCTTGAGCACGGCGAACTCACCGGTGGTGAGCATGTGGACCTCATCGCCGCGCTTGAGCTCACGGGTGGCCAGGGACAGTTCGTAGTCGCCAAAGGTCACGCTTTCATCTTCGCTGCCCGGCGCACCAGGCACCGGCGCCGACTGGCGGCGCAGCACCGCCTTGACGCGAGCCATCAGTTCGTCGGGGTTGAACGGCTTGGCCAGGTAATCGTCGGCGCCCAGTTCAAGGCCCTTGATACGGCTCAACTCGTCGCCCTTGGCGGTGAGCATGATGATCGGAATCTGGTTGTTGGCGCCGCGCAGACGGCGGCAGGCGGTCAGGCCGTCTTCACCGGGCAGCATCAGGTCGAGTACGACCAGGTTGAACACTTCACGGGCCAGCAACCGATCCATTTGCTCGGTATTCGGTACGGTGCGGGCGCGGTAGCCCTTGCTGACGAAAAAGCGTTCCAGCAGGCTGCTCAGCCCTGGATCGTCGTCAACAATAAGAATTTTTTCGCCTTCAGCAGTTTGTGCAGTGCTGCTCATAGGAAGCTCCTTTGATCTCGGCGCGCATTATGGCCTAGCTGCCGTTATACGCACCGTGTGCATTGTTAGCAGATTTTTCCTCTATCTCCACAAATCCGGGTATCAAGCCTACAGACCATGTCCCCCCCTCGGGACGGATCGCTGGTTATAATGCGCGGCCTTTTGTGCCAGGGAATACCGGATCGTGATCCCGGCGTACCATTTTTTAGCCTTGGCAAGGCAACTTTTTGAATTTCGCGGGTCAACAGGCAGCCTTTTGACCCAGGCAGCGGCGCATGCCAGGCCGCTCAACCAGTCTCGCCGAGCCCGGTTTCTGTGGTGGCGAGCCTGATTTCACAATTTGTCAGGTGGTTTTATGGACAGCATCAACAGCCGCATCGCCGAGGAACTCGGTGTACGCCCACAACAGGTCGAAGCGGCAGTCGCGCTACTCGATGAAGGTTCCACGGTGCCTTTCATCGCCCGTTACCGGAAAGAAGTGACCGGCAGCCTCGATGACACCCAACTGCGGCATCTGGAAGAACGCCTGCGCTACCTGCGAGAACTCGACGAACGGCGCATCAGCATCCTGGCCAGTATCCAGGAGCAGGGCAAGCTGACCCCGCAACTCGAGCGCGACATCAAACTGGCCGACACCAAGACTCGTCTCGAAGACTTGTACCTGCCCTACAAGCAAAAGCGCCGCACCAAGGGCCAGATCGCCCTGGAAGCCGGCCTCGGCGAGCTGGCCGACGGCCTGTTCAACGACCCGACCCTGGCCCCGGAAACCGAAGCCGCGCGCTTCGTCGATGCCGAAAAAGGCGTGGCGGACGTGAAAGCGGCGCTGGAGGGTGCCAAGTACATCCTCATGGAGCGTTTCGCCGAAGACGCCAACCTGTTGGAAAAGCTGCGCAACTTCCTCAAACAGGAAGCCATCCTCAGCGCCCGAGTGATCGCCGGCAAGGAAGAGGAAGGCGCGAAGTTCCGCGACTACTTCGAACACGACGAACCGCTCAAAAGCATGCCGTCCCACCGCGCTCTGGCGATTTTCCGGGGTCGCAACGAAGGCATCCTCAGCTCCGCCCTGAAGGTCGGTGAAGAATTGCCGGGAACCATGCACCCGTGCGAAGGCATGATCGGCCAGCAGTTCGGCATCCAGAACCAGAACCGCGCCGCCGACAAATGGCTGGCCGAAGTGGTGCGCTGGACCTGGAAGGTCAAGCTCTACACCCACCTGGAAACCGACCTGCTGGGCGAGTTGCGCGACAACGCCGAGACCGAGGCGATCAACGTGTTCGCCCACAACCTGCACGACCTGCTGCTGGCCGCGCCGGCCGGCCCCCGCGCCACCCTGGGCCTGGACCCGGGCCTGCGCACCGGTTGCAAGGTCGCGGTGGTGGACTCCACCGGCAAACTGCTGGATCACGCCACGGTCTACCCGCACGTGCCGCACAACAAGTGGGACCAGACCCTCGCCGTGCTCGCCGCTCTGTGCGCCAAGCATTCGGTGGACCTGATCGCCATCGGCAACGGCACCGCCAGCCGCGAGACCGACAAACTGGCCGCCGAGCTGATCAAGAAATACCCAGCCATGAAAATGACCAAGGTCATGGTCTCCGAGGCCGGCGCGTCGGTTTACTCGGCATCGGAACTGGCTTCCAAGGAATTTCCCGACCTGGATGTGTCGATCCGTGGCGCGGTGTCCATCGCCCGTCGCCTGCAGGATCCACTGGCGGAGCTGGTGAAGATCGACCCCAAATCCATCGGTGTCGGCCAGTACCAGCACGACGTTTCCCAGTTGAAACTGGCGCGCGGCCTGGACGCCGTGGTGGAAGATTGCGTGAACGCCGTGGGTGTGGATGTAAACACCGCTTCGGTGGCGCTGCTGGCGCGGATCTCCGGCCTGAACGCCACGCTGGCACAGAACATCGTCACCCACCGTGACGAACATGGCGCGTTCAAGACCCGCGCCGCGTTGAAGAAAGTCCCACGCCTGGGTGAAAAAACCTTCGAACAGGCCGCCGGCTTCCTGCGGGTCATGAACGGTGACAACCCGCTGGATTCGTCAGCCGTCCAC
The DNA here is from genome assembly GCF_053629195.1 of Pseudomonas sp. R151218B TE3479. Classification (NCBI taxonomy): domain Bacteria; kingdom Pseudomonadati; phylum Pseudomonadota; class Gammaproteobacteria; order Pseudomonadales; family Pseudomonadaceae; genus Pseudomonas; species Pseudomonas sp. R151218B TE3479. The sequence continues at coordinate 1,324,808 of NZ_JBRJHV010000001.1, read as the reverse complement.
CCTGAAGCCTACCCGCTGGTGCAACGCATCGCCGCCCAGACCGACCGCGACATCCGCTCGCTGATCGGTGATGCCGCGTTCCTCAAGCGCCTGGACCCGAAGAAATTCACCGATGAAACCTTCGGCCTGCCCACCGTCACCGACATTCTCCAGGAGTTGGAAAAACCGGGCCGCGATCCGCGTCCCGAGTTCAAGACCGCCGAGTTCCAGGACGGTGTCGAGGACCTCAAGGACCTGCAACCGGGCATGATTCTCGAAGGCGTGGTGACCAACGTCACCAACTTTGGTGCCTTTGTCGACATCGGCGTGCACCAGGACGGCCTGGTACATATCTCGGCGTTGTCCGAGAAGTTCATCAAGGACCCGCGCGAAGCGGTGAAGGCGGGCGATGTGGTGAAAGTGAAGGTCATGGAAGTCGACATCCCGCGCAAACGCGTCGGCCTGTCGATGCGCATGAGCGACACGCCCGGCGAGAAAGTCGATGGTGCCCGTGGTGCTCGCCCTGGCTCGACGCCTCGTCAGTCGCAGAACACCGCACCGCGCAAGGAAACCGCCACCGCCGCCCCGGCGAACAACGCCATGGCCTCGCTGTTCGCCAACGCCAAGCAGTTGAAGAAGCGCTGATGGACGTGCCGGCCGGGTTGGTGGAAAGCGCCTTTTTCAAGCTGCTCGGCTGCCGCTTGCAGAGCCTGGGAGACGGGGTGGCGCAAGTCGCCCTGGGCCTTGAGCCGCCGTTGCGCAACCGCGGCGGCAAGCTGCACGGCGGCGCACTGTTCAGCCTGGTGGACATCGCCATGGGCCTGGCCTGCTCCAGTGTCCATGGCTTTGACCAGCAGAGCGCGACCATCGAATGCAAGATCAACTACATTCGCGCCGTGTCCGACGGCGAAGTCCTGTGCACCGCCCGGGTCATCCACCCGGGTCGGCGCACGCTGGTGGTCGAAGCCGAGGTGATGCAAGGCGACAAACTGGTCGCAAAAGCGCAAGGCACGTTCGCTGTCCTATAGCTCCCTGTCATCGATTTGGGTTAATTTCGACGCCATGAATGCAGTGTCGGGCTTTCCTGTGGGAGCGAGCTTGCTCGCGATAACGGAGGGTCAGTCAAGATCAACGTTGCTGATCCACCGCCATCGCGAGCAAGCTCGCTCCCACAGTGGGGTTGCGGTGGCTAGCTTTTGGCATGAAAACCAGGCGAAAACGCCAGTTTTAACTTCACCCTTGTAGACCGTCTTGCCCACCCCCATATTGGGGCGACTGACGCGTGAAGGAATTCAACTTGAGCGACCTTTTAAACCGCCGCCTGGCCCTGCTCGGCGAGCGCGCCAACCTCTCCCTGCTCGAACAGTGCCTGCACGGCATCGAGCGTGAATGCCTGCGTGTCACGGACGATGGGCGCCTGGCGCAGACTCCGCACCCCAAGGCCCTGGGTTCGGCGCTGACCAACGAACAGATCACTACCGACTATTCCGAGTCGCTGCTGGAGTTCATCACGCCGGCCCTGGCCAACCCGGCCGATACCTTGCGCAGCCTCGACAAGATCCACCGGTTTGCCTACAGCAAACTGGGCGACGAGTACTTGTGGAGCCCGTCGATGCCGTGCCCACTGCCGGCCGAAGAAGAGATTCCGATCGCCTATTACGGCACCTCGAATATCGGTCGACTCAAGTACGTCTATCGCAAGGGCCTGGCCCTGCGCTACGGCAAGACCATGCAGTGCATCGCAGGTATCCACTACAACTTCTCCTTGCCGGAAAAGCTCTGGCCGCTGTTGCGCCAGGACGAAGCCGCCGAGGTGAGCGACCGGGACTTCCAGTCGTCGGCCTACATCGCGCTGATCCGTAATTTCCGCCGCTACAGCTGGTTGCTGATGTACCTGTTCGGTGCCTCGCCGGCCCTGGACGTCGGTTTCCTGCGGGGCCGTCCGCACCAGTTGGAACAACTGGACCCGGACACCTTGTACCTGCCCTACGCCACCAGCCTGCGCATGAGCGACCTGGGTTACCAGAGCAACGCCCAGGCCGGCCTCACGCCATGCTACAACGACCTGGCGAGCTACACCGACAGCCTGCGCAAAGCGGTGGCGACGCCCTACGCGCCGTACGTCGAAGTCGGCACTCACCAGAACGGCGAGTGGGTGCAGCTCAATACCAACATCTTGCAGATCGAAAACGAGTACTACTCCAACATCCGTCCCAAGCGTGTGACCTACACCGGCGAGCGGCCGATCCAGGCCTTGATGGCCCGGGGGATCCAGTACGTCGAAGTGCGCTGCCTGGACATCAACCCGTTCCTGCCGATGGGTATCGACCTCACCGAAGCGCGGTTCCTCGATGCGTTCCTACTGTATTGCGGCCTCAATGACAGCCCGCAGCTGGAAAACAACGAATGCGGCAACGCCACGAGCAACTTCCTGACCGTGGTCAAGGAAGGTCGCAAGCCAGGCCTGCAATTGCAGCGCCAGGGTCAAGCGGTGGACATGCAGGCCTGGGCCGTGGAATTGCTGGAAAACATCGCTCCGCTGGCCGCGCTGCTCGACCAGAGCCACGGTGGCGATGCCCATCGCCAGGCACTGGACGCGCAGTTGTCGAAAGTTCGCGATCCGTCCCTGACGCCTTCAGCCCAGGTGCTGGCCGCCATGGCCGAACACCAGGAAAGCTTCGCCCAGTTCTCCCTGCGCCAAAGCAAGGCCCACGCCGAATTCTTCCGCGCCGAGCCGTTGCCTGCCCAGGAGCAAGCGACATTCGAAGAGACCGCACGCGAGTCGCTGGTCCAGCAAGCTGAGCTGGAACAGAACGAGGTGGGGGATTTCGATGTATTCGTGGGTTCGTATCAAGCGAGCATTTTGGCGATCAGTAACTGATCCCCTCATGCATCATTCCCATGTCTTACATGGGAATGATTTTGTGGCGAGGGGATTTATCCCCGTTGGCTGCAAAGCAGCCCTCGACGGTACACCTCAGTGTCTGGGTCAACTCTCATTCGACTGATTTGGGGTCGCTTCGCAACCCAGCGGGGATAAATCCCCTCGCCACAAAAGCTGATGCTCGAATAGATTTTTTCGCAAATAAGCTAATTCGAAAAAGTTATTTATTTTTGAATTCTTAGATCATTTAGTCTCCTCAAACGCCGAACATCCGGCGGCCTGTTGAGGAGATTTTCCATGTCTTTGCGTTCCCCCCTTCGCCTTCTCGCGGCCGCCTCCCTGGCAGCAACGAGTCTTTTTGCCCAGGCAGCCGACCTGACCGTCGCCTACCAGACCACCGTCGACCCGGCCAAGGTCGCCCAGGCCGACGGCACTTATGAAAAAGCCACCCAAGCCAAAATCGACTGGCGCAAGTTCGACAACGGTGCCGACGTCATCACCGCCATCGCCTCGGGCGATGTGCAGATCGGCTACCTCGGTTCCAGCCCGTTGACCGCCGCCATCACCCGCCAGGTCCCGGTGGAAACGTTCCTCATCGCCACCCAGATCGGCGCCGCCGAGGCCCTGGTGACCCGCAACGGCTCCGGCATCAATACCCCGCAGGACCTGATCGGCAAGAAGATCGCCGTGCCGTTCGTGTCCACCGGCCACTACAGCCTGCTCGCCGCGTTGAAGCACTGGAATATCGACCCATCGAAAGTCACCATCCTCAACCTGGCGCCACCGGCCATCATCGCCGCTTGGAAACGCGGCGACATCGACGCCACCTACGTCTGGGACCCGGCCCTGGGTGTGGCCAAGGAAAATGGCAAGGTGCTGATCACCTCCGCAGAGCTGGCCAAGTTCGGCGCCCCGACGTTCGACGCCTGGATCGTGCGCAAGGACTTCGCCCAGAAGCACCCTGAAATCGTCACCGCCTTCGCCAAAGTGACCCTGGACGCCTACGCCCAGTACCGCAAGGACCCACAAGCCTGGCTGGCCGATGCGTCCAACGTCGACAAACTGGTGAAGCTCTCCGGCGCCAAGGTCAGCGATATCCCGTTGTTGCTGCAAGGCAACGTCTTTCCCCTGGCGGCCGATCAGGTCGTGAGCCTCGGCGCACCGACCACCCAAGCCATCACCGATACCGCAGCGTTCCTCAAGGAGCAAGGCAAGGTCGAAGCCGTGCTGCCGGACTACGCGCCTTTTGTCAGCGCCAAATACATCACCCAGTGATCGCACACTAGAAGGAGTCACGGCGATGGCCTTGCTACAGCTGGAGCGCATCAGCGCACAGTACCCCGGTGCGACGGACCCCGTGCTGGCGGATATTTCACTGACCCTGGGGCCCCAGCAGTTGCTGGTCGCCCTCGGCCCGTCCGGCAGTGGCAAGACTTCGCTGTTGAACCTGATCGCCGGGTTCGTCGAGCCCAGCGCCGGGCAGATCACCCTCGACGGCACGCCGGTCAAGGGTCCGAGCGCCGAACGCGGCGTGGTGTTCCAGGACGATGCGCTGCTGCCGTGGCAGGACGTACTGGCAAACGTTGGGTTCGGCCTGGAACTGGCCGGCATCCCCAAGGAAAAACGCGAGGCTCGCGCCCGGGAAATGCTTGCCCTGGTGGATCTGGCCGGTTTCGAGCAACGCCGCGTCTGGCAACTTTCCGGCGGCCAGAAACAACGCGTCGGCCTGGCCCGGGCGTTGGCAGCCGACCCGCGTGTGCTGTTGATGGACGAACCGTTCGGTGCGCTGGACGCCTTCACCCGCGAGCAGATGCAGGAACTGTTGCTGCAGGTCTGGCAGCGCACCGCCAAGCCGGTGTTCCTGATCACCCATGACATTGAAGAAGCCGTGTTCCTCGCCACTGACTTGATTCTGCTGGCACCGAACCCGGGGCAGATCGTCGAGCGCCTGAGCCTGGATTTCGGCCAGCGCTACGGGGCGGGGGAATCGGCACGGTCGATCAAGTCCGACCCACGCTTCATCGAAACCCGCGAGCATGTGCTCGCCAAAGTGTTTTCCCAACGCAGCGCCACTCGACCCCAGGAGCGCGCATGAGCAGCTACGAAATTCCCGCCGGGGTCCGTGACGCGACGACCCGGCCCGCGGCCGGCGGTTTGAGGCCCCACCTGAGTACCCGTTGGATCAGCGGCTTGACCCTGGTCGCGTTGCTGGCAGTCTGGTGGGCCGTCACCGCCAGCGGCCTGATCGAACCGCTGTTCCTGCCCCCGCCCTCGGCCGTACTGAAAAAAGGCTGGCTGCTGGCGACCCACGGCTACATGGACTCCACCCTCTGGCAACACTTGGCCGCCAGTCTTGAACGCATCGGCCTGGGCTTGTTGTTCGCGGTGCTGACGGCGGTGCCGGTGGGTATCGCCATCGGCGCCAACCGCATCGCGCGCGGTGTGCTCGATCCGTTGATCGAGTTCTACCGGCCGATCCCACCGTTGGCGTACCTGCCATTGATCGTGATCTGGTGCGGCATCGGCGAGTTGTCGAAGGTACTGCTGATCTACCTGGCGATCTTCGCCCCGATTGCCATTGCCACCGCCACCGGCGTGCGCACCGTCGACCGGGCCAAGCTGCGCGCGGCGCAATCGTTGGGCGCCACGCGGGCACAGTTGATTCGCCATGTGATCGTGCCCAGTGCCCTGCCGGACATTCTCACCGGCATCCGCATCGGCCTGGGCGTGGGCTGGTCGACACTGGTGGCTGCCGAGCTGATCGCGGCCACCAGTGGCCTGGGGTTCATGGTGCAGTCAGCGGCGCAGTTCCTGGTCACCGACGTGGTGGTGTTGGGAATCCTGGTGATCGCGCTGATTGCCTTCGCCATGGAAATGGGCCTGCGCGCCCTGCAACGCAAACTGGTGCCGTGGCACGGCCAGACCCATTGATACCCAATGACCACGCCGACCATTCGGCGCCCAGAACGAGAACACTGCGATGAACCGCCCGACCATTACGCCTTTGAGCACCGCCCTCGGCGCGCAGATCGAAGGACTCGATATCCGCCAGCCGCTGAGCCAGGCCGACCGCGACACCCTCGAGCAGGCGCTGCTCGAACATCAGGTGCTGTTTTTCCGCGACCAGCCGATCGAACCCACACAGCAGGCGCGTTTCGCCGGGTATTTTGGCGACCTGCACATTCATCCGATCTACCCCAACGTGCCGGAGCAGCCCGAAGTATTGGTGCTCGATACCGCCGTCACCGATGTCCGCGACAACGCGGTATGGCACACCGACGTGACCTTTCTCCCGACTCCAGCCCTGGGCGCGGTGCTCAGCGCCAAGCTGCTGCCGGCGTTTGGCGGCGATACGTTGTGGGCCAGTGGCATCGCCGCCTACGAAGCCTTGTCGACACCGTTGAAACGCTTGCTGGAAGGCCTGACGGCGACTCACGACTTTACCCGGTCCTTTCCCTTGGAGCGCTTTGGCAACACCGCCGAAGACCTGGCGCGCTGGGAAGAGGCACGGCGGAAAAACCCGCCACTGTCTCATCCGGTGATCCGCACCCATCCGGTGAGCGGACGTCGTTCACTGTTCGTCAATGAAGGTTTCACCACGCGTATCAACGAACTGTCGGAGACCGAAAGCGAGGCGATCCTGAAGCTACTGTTCGCCCACGCCACCCGCCCGGAGTTCACCCTGCGCTGGCGCTGGCAGGTCAACGACGTGGCGTTCTGGGATAACCGTGTGACCCAGCATTTCGCCGTGGACGACTACCGCCCGGCCCGGCGGGTGATGCACCGGGCGACGGTGTTGGGGGATGTGCCGTTTTTTCGCTGAATAGAGATGGAATCGCCTTTGTGGCGAGGGGATTTATCCCCGCTGGGCTGCGTAGCGGCCCTAAAACCTGCACGCACGATCTGAAAGGCAGACCGTGCTGAGCTGTTCCTGGGGCTGCTTCGCAGCCAGCGGGGATAAATCCCCTCGCCACAGGGGGTTTGGGTTATTCAGCTGACGAAGGCTTCTCCCAAAGATTGATGCCACCCTCCTGGGCAAATCGGTCGATCTCGGCCAGTTCTTCGGCGCTGAAGTTCAGGTTCTGCAAGGCTCCGACGTTCTCGATGATCTGCTCCGGCCGGCTGGCGCCGATCAGGGCCGAGGTGACCCGGGGATCGCGCAAGGTCCAGGCCAGGGCCATTTGCGCCAGGCTCTGGCCACGACGTTGGGCGATCTCATTGAGGGCGCGCACGTGGGCGAGGTTCTCCTGCGACAAATGCGCAGCCTGCAACGAGCCACCCCCCGGACGGTTAACCCGTGCATCCGCCGGAATGCCCTTCAGGTATTTGTCAGTCAGCAGGCCTTGGGCCAGTGGGGTGAAGGCAATCACACCGGTACCCAATTCGTCGGTGGCATCCAGCAGGTCTTTTTCCACCCAGCGATTTAGCAGGTTGTAGGCCGGCTGGTGGATCAGCAGTGGGACTTTCCATTCCTTGAGCAGCGCCGCCATTTCCCGGGTCTTCACCCCGGAATACGAGGAAATACCGATGTACAACGCCTTGCCCTGCTGCACCGCAGTGGCCAGTGCACTGGCGGTTTCTTCCAGTGGCGTATCGGGGTCGAAGCGGTGGGAATAGAAGATATCCACATAGTCCAGCCCCAGGCGTTGCAGGCTCTGGTCGAGGCTGGCCAGCACGTATTTGCGCGAGCCACCGCCCTGGCCGTAAGGCCCTGGCCACATGTCCCAACCGGCCTTGCTGGAGATGATCAACTCATCGCGGTACTGCTGGAAATCTTCGCGCAGCAACCGGCCGAAATTGATCTCGGCGCTGCCATAGGGCGGGCCGTAGTTGTTCGCCAGGTCGAAGTGGTTGATACCCAGGTCGAACGCCGTGCGCAGCAAGGCACGCTGGGTGTCGATGGGCGTACTGTCGCCAAAGTTGTGCCACAACCCCAGCGACAACGCCGGCAGCACCAGCCCGCTGCGACCGACGCGGCGGTAGGGAATGGACTCGTAGCGGTTTTGCGCAGCGGTGTAGGTCATCGAAAAAGCTCTCTGTTCGGACGGCTGATGGCAGAAGCTAACATTTCACAGACGCCTCGGTCAGGCCGAAAGTTCGCAATAGGGTGGGAGCGAGCTTGCTCGCGATAGCGGTGGATCAGCCAACGAAAATATCGACTGGCAAAGGCCTCATCGTGAGCAAGCTCGCTCCCACAGGGCCAACGATAACCACGGTCCCCATTAACGCGCCTGCGCAAACACCTCCGCCACCCAATCCACGAATACGCGAACCCGTGGCGACATGTGTCGGTTGTGGGGATAGAGCACCGACACCGGCATGGAGGGCGGTGGGGTGGCGGTGAGGACTTCCTGGATCAGGCCCTGCCGGATCGGTTCTTCCATTCGGTAATACGGGCATTGGATCAGACCCAGGCCGGCGATGGCCGAGGCGGCGTAGATCTCGGCGCCGGACACCGACAACGAGCCCCCGATCGGCACCTCCTTGAGTTCGCCATCGACCATGAACTCGAACGGATAGAGTTTGCCGGTGGTCCGCGAGACGTAATTCACCGCCCTGTGATGCTTCAAGTCATCGAGGCTCTTCGGCTCGCCATACTGACGCAAGTAACCGGGGCTGGCACAGGTGATCTGCCGAAGATTGGCGACACGCCGGCCAATCAATGATGAATCGGCCAGCGTACCGGAACGCAGCACGCAATCGACGCCCTCGGCAATCAGGTCGACGAAGCGATCCGCCTCGCTGATGAACAGTTCTACTTCGGGGTAGCGGGCCATGAATTGTGGCAACGCCGGAATCACGAAGTACCGGGCCTGGGTGCCATGCAGGTCCACCCTCAACTTGCCTTTGGGCGCCACACCGCGAAACGCCAATTCGGCCTCTTCAAGTTCCGCCAGCAAATGCACGCAGCGCGGGTAGTAGGCTTCGCCATCAAGGGTCGGGCGAACCTTGCGGGTGCTGCGCTCCAGTAAACGAATGCCCAGCCAGGCTTCGAATTGATTGAGCGTATGGGTCAGCGTGGCCCGTGGCATATTCAAGTCTTCAGCGGCCAGGGTGAAGCTGCTGCGCTCGTATATGCGGACAAATACCCTCATCGCCTTGACTTGGTCCATCTGAATCCTGCCCGCCGATTGTTGGAAAATATTGAACAGTCAAGGCAACTCTCGGACATTTATCGCCAAGAGTAAACATGTGAATCTGGCCTCAACGAATCACGACACTTCAACCTCAAAGGAACCTCACATGACTGTTCAAAATTCGAAAGTTGCCATCGTGACCGGCGCCTCCCGCGGCATCGGAGCAGAGATTGCCAAGCAATTGGCCAGCGAAGGTTTCGCCGTCGCCATCAACTACGCCAACAGCGCCACTGAAGCCTCGAAACTGGTGGTTCAACTGCGCCAGGCCGGTCACCAGGCCATAGCGATCAAGGCGGACGTGTCCTCTTCCGCCGATGTGCGGCGGATGTTCGACGAAACCGAAGCCCATCTGGGCAAGGTCGACGTGTTGATCAACAACGCCGGCATCCTCCAGGTAATGCCCCTGGCGCAACACAGCGATGAGCTGTTCGAGCAGACGTTCGCCATCAACACCCGTGGCACCTTCAACACCTTGCGCGAAGCCGCGACCCGCCTGAACGACGGAGGCCGGATCGTGAACTTTTCCAGCAGCACCGTAGGCCTGAACCTGCCCGGCTACTCGGTGTACATCGCCAGCAAGGCGGCGGTGGAGTCCTTGACCCAGGTATTCGCCAAGGAACTGCGCGGTCGCCAGATCACGGTCAATGCCGTGGCCCCCGGCCCGGTCGCCACCGAACTGTTCATGCACGGCAAGAGCGAAGAACAGGTGCAGCACTACGCCAAGATGCCGCCCCTGGAACGCCTCGGCCAGCCGCAGGACATTGCCAGCATCATCGCGTTCCTGGTGAGCCCGGCCGCCGGCTGGGTGAATGGGCAGGTCCTGCGGGCCAATGGCGGGCTTGTCTGAAGCTTCACCCGGCGGCGTCCGCCAAACCGCTATCGCGAGCAAGCTCGCTCCCACAAGGGAACCGGCAGCCCTCCAAGAAGGAATCACTTGCCCCTGTGGGAGCGAGCTTGCTCGCGATGAGGCCGGTAAAGATGGAAAACCTACTGCCTCGCTCAGCGCACCAAATGCAGGAACTGCAGGTGCCGCTCGTACTGGTCGAGGATGTCGTTGATGATTTGCTCCTTGGTGTAGCCCACCAGGTCGTAATCCTGGCTGCCTTCGCTCAAGTGCACCTCGGCACGGTAGTAGCGCCGGTTGTTGAGCTGCTTCGAGCCCATGCCGCCGCGGGCGAAGGACGGCGTGAAGTAGCCACGCATCTGCACCTGGTAAATGAACGGATGCTGCTCGCCGTGACCGATCTCCAGGCTGACGCTGTCGTTGGCCGGGTCGGGCTGGGTCACCACCGTCAGCCCCTTCTCGACGAACACCGCGGTCACTTCTTCAATGGCCGGGCGCACCGTGGTGTCGAGGAAACGGTACACCTCATCACGGGACGGAAAATGCACCGCCTGGCTCAAGCGCTGACGCCAGCCGCCCGTGCCCCGGCGCGATCCCGACACCGGCGCCAAGGAATGCAATTGCGCGATCTGCTTCTGGGACTCCAGGTAAAACGCCTTGTGCAGGCCCCACATCATCAACAGCAGAATCAGTGAGAACGGCAAGGACGTCAGCACCACCGCCGACTTCAAGGCATCGATGCTGCCGGAGAACAACAACGCACTGGTCACCAGGGCCGTCATCGCACCCCAGAACACCCGCAGCCATTTCGGCCCATCCTCATCGGGATTGCCGCCCTTGGCTGACAGCGTCGAAAGCACCACGGTGCCCGAGTCTGCGGACGTGACGAAGAACACAAAGCTGATGAACACGGTGACCGCGATGACAGTCTTGCTCCAGGGGTAGGTTTCCAGCAGCAAATAAAGGCTCATCGACGGGTTTTCCAGGGCGGACATGCCCAGGGCGCTCATGCCGTGGTTCAGCACCTGGTCGATGGCGCTGTTGCCGAAGATGGACATCCACGCCAGGGTGAAGCCCAGAGGAATCAGCAGCACGCCGAACACGAACTCACGAATGGTCCGACCGCGGGAAATCCGCGCGATGAACAGCCCCACGAACGGCGACCACGCGATCCACCAGGCCCAATAGAACACCGTCCAGCCGCCCAGCCAGTCGCTGGGTTTGTTGTAGGCGTACAGGTCGAAACTCTTCATCGGCAGGGCGCCGAGGTAATCGCCGATGTTCTGGATCAAGGTATTGAGCAAATGCTGGGTGGGCCCGGCGAACAGCACGAACAGCAGCAACGCACAGGCCAGCAGCATGTTGATGTCGGACATGACCCGCACGCCCTTGTCGACACCGGCCACCGCGACGAGGATTGCCGCGCCCATCATCAGCACGATCAAACCAACCTGAATCCACTGGGTGTGAGCAATGCCGAACAGGTAGTCGAGCCCGGAATTGAGGTGCAGCACACCAAAACCCATGTCCGCGCCAAGGCCGAACACCGTCGCGATAATGCCGAAGCCGTCCACCGCATAGCCGATGGGACCGTTGATGCGCTTGCCGATCAGCGGGTACAGCGCCGAACGCAGGGCCAGCGGCAAATTGTGCCGGTAGGCGAAGTACGCCAGGGCCATGCCGACGAACGCGAAGACGCCCCAGCCGTGCAGGCCCCAGTGCAAGAACAGGATCTGCATGGCCTGGCGCGCCGCCTCGGCGGTACCGGCCTCGCCCTGGGGCGGCTGCACCAAATGGGTCAGCGGCTCGGAGACGCAAAAGAAAAACAGCGTGATGCTGATGCCGGCGGCAAACAGCATGCCGGCCCAGGACAGATAGCTGAATTCGGGCTCGTCGTGGTCGGCACCGAGCTTGATCTTGCCGTAGCCGGACAAGGCGGTGACCACCACGAAGACCAGATACAGCGTCATCGCGAGCATGTAGTACCAGCCGACCGTATTGGCCGCCCAGTTCTGCGCCGCCAGCAGCCAGGCGCCGGCTTGCTCCGGCACGGCAATCACCACCAGGCCGAACAGCAGGATGAAGGTCGCGGCGAAGTAAAACACCGGCGGATTCATGCGGACCAGGCCGCTGGGTGGCAGGGACGAAGCACTCATGGGTGAGGCCCCCCGGGCAGCGAAACGGCGAGGGTCGAAAACGGACTCGGCAAAAGCAAGCCTCCTTATTGTGAGCGGGCAGCAAACCGACGGTTTAACTTGAATGAACGTTCAAGTTAAACATGAATAGGCAGCTAAGGACTAATCGCAGGGCTCAACGGCATGCTTCCTACGCTAGCCTACGGGAGGGTATGACGTTGCCTGGTGAGCATTCGTTCAGTGACTGAGCCATATACACAGCCCCCTGGGGGAGCGAGCTTGCTCGCGATGGCGGTATGTCAGTAAATACAGAGGCGAACTGAACCTCCGCTATCGCGAGCAAGCTCGCTCCCACAGGTTTTCGGCGCTCACACATCATTCGTGCCCCCAATCCCCCGCCGGTTTACTTCCAAACAAATGATTGCCGGTTGCCCACGAATATCCGCGTGCCTATAGTCCAGACATCGCCTACAACCAGTACGGACCCATGATCAAAGAACAGTTGTCTCGCTTTAACCGTCTCGACCTGCTCAGCCATCCGACACCGCTGGAAAAACTCGACCGCCTCTCCACCTGGCTCGACCGGGACATCTACATCAAGCGCGACGACCTGACGCCCCTGGCCTTGGGCGGCAACAAACTGCGCAAGCTCGAATACCTGGCCGCCGAGGCCGTCGCCCAAGGTGCCGATACCCTCATCACCGCCGGGGCGATCCAGTCCAATCACGTACGCCAAACCGCCGCCCTGGCCGCGAAGCTGGGCCTGGGTTGCGTGGCCTTGCTGGAAAACCCCATCGGCACCGAAGACAGCAATTACCTGGGCAACGGCAACCGATTGCTGCTGGAGCTGTTCGACGCCAAGGTCGAGCTAGTGGAAAACCTGGACAACGCCGATGAGCAATTGCAGGCCCTCGCCGGGCGTCTGCGCAGCAATGGGAAAAAGCCCTACCTGGTGCCGATTGGCGGTTCGAACGCCTTGGGCGCGCTGGGGTATGTGCGCGCCGGCCTTGAACTGACCGAGCAGATCAAGGACAGCGGAATCGAGTTCGCTGCCGTGGTACTGGCCTCGGGCAGTGCCGGGACCCACAGCGGCCTGGCGCTGGCGTTGAGTGAAAGCCTGCCGGCGCTTCCGGTCATTGGCGTCACCGTTTCCCGCAGCGAGGAGGACCAGTTTCCGAAGGTCCAAGGCCTGGCCGAGCGCACGGCAGCGTTGCTCGAAGTCGCCCTTCCGGAAGCGTTCAAAGTGATCCTGTGGGACGAATATTTCGCCCCCCGCTACGGCGAACCGAACGCCGGAACACTGGCGGCGGTCAAGCTGCTGGCCAGCCTGGAAGGCCTGTTGCTCGATCCGGTCTACACCGGCAAGGCCATGGCCGGCCTGCTCGATGGCATTGGCCGCGACCGTTTCGACCAAGGCCCGATCATCTTCTTGCACACCGGCGGCGCGCCGGCGTTGTTTGCCTATGACAGTCTTCTGAAGATGTAGGAAACCCTCAATGTGGGAGCGAGCTTGCTCGCGATGAGGGCGTGTCAGCTAATTGGAATGGGCTGATCCACTGCTATCGCGAGCAAGCTCGCTCCCACAGGGGTCATTCCAAACAGGCATATATGGTTGATTTAATATTATTTTCCAATCTATAAAAGCCAACTTATAGTCTCGCCGCAGGCGCATTTGCCGCGAGACGCCCAGCCTGCTTTAAGGCAGGATGTGGCAATCTTTTCGGATCGCGGCTACGCCTTATCTCAGCCAAAATATCTCTTCATAAGAAAACACAGGGGCTTGTCATGAATTTTTCCGCATTACGTCGCAACCTGTTGGTGGGTTCGCTGGGCCTGGCATTGAGCGCCGGGCTGCTGGGGCAAGCGGTTGCCGGTGAGCAACTGCAGAAAATCAAGGATGCCGGTGAAATCAAGATCGGCCTGGAAGGCACTTATCCACCGTTCAGCTTCGTTGATGACAGCGGCAAACTGACCGGCTTCGAAGTGGAGTTCTCCGAAGCCCTGGCCAAGGAACTGGGTGTGAAGGTCAAGCTGCAGACGACCCCATGGGCCGGCATCCTCGCGGCGTTGGAATCCAAGCGCCTGGACGCAGTGGTCAATCAGGTGACCATCTCCGAGGAACGTAAGAAAAAGTACGACTTCTCCGAGCCGTACACCGTTTCCGGGATTCAAGCACTGGTACTGACCAAGAAAGCCGACGAGTTGAACATCAAGAAGGCCGCTGACCTGGACGGAAAAAAAGTCGGCGTGGGCTTGGGCACCAACTACGAGCAATGGGTAAAAGCTGAAGTACCGGGCGCCCAAGTCAAAACCTATGATGACGACCCCACCAAGTTCCAGGACCTGCGCGTCGGCCGTATCGATACCATCCTGATCGACCGCCTGGCCGCACTGGAATACGCCAAGAAAGCCAAGGACACCACCGTTACCAGCGAAGCCTTCTCCCGCCAGGAAGCCGGTATCGCCCTGCGCAAAGGCGAGCCTGAGCTGTTGGCAGCCGTGAACAAGGCCATCGAGAAACTGCGCGCCGACGGTACGCTGAAAGAGCTTTCGGAAAAATACTTCAGCGCTGACGTCACGAAATAATGGAAGCAGCTCTTCAACTCGCACTGGACTCCGCGCCCTTTTTGCTCAAGGGCGCGTACTACACGGTCATCCTCAGCCTGGGCGGCATGTTTTTCGGCTTGCTGCTGGGCTTCGGCCTGGCGCTGATGCGCCTGTCGCGCTTCAAGCTGGTGAACTGGATCGCCCGCATCTACGTGTCGTTCTTTCGTGGCACGCCGTTGCTGGTGCAGTTGTTCGTGATCTATTACGGGTTGCCGCAACTGGGCATCGAGCTGGATCCGCTGCCAGCGGCCCTGATCGGTTTCTCGTTGAACATGGCCGCCTATGCGTGTGAAATCCTGCGGGCCGCCATCAGCTCCATCGAGCGCGGCCAGTGGGAAGCGGCGGCGAGTATCGGCATGACCCGCGCCCAGACCCTGCGCCGGGCCATCCTGCCGCAAGCCGCACGCACGGCCCTGCCACCGCTGGGCAACAGCTTCATTTCCCTGGTCAAGGACACCGCGCTGGCGGCGACCATCCAGGTGCCGGAGCTGTTCCGCCAGGCGCAGTTGATCACCGCGCGAACCTTCGAAATCTTCACCATGTACCTTGCCGCCGCGCTGATCTATTGGGTTCTTGCCACCGTGCTCTCGCACCTGCAGAACGTCCTGGAAGCCCGGGTCAATCGGCATGACCAGGAGTCCTGACCCATGATTGTCGTGGAAAAACTGACAAAGCAGTTCAAGGGTCAGGTGGTGCTCAACGGCATCGACCTGAAGATCGAAGAAGGCGAGGTGGTTGCGATCATCGGCCCCAGCGGCTCGGGCAAGACAACGTTCCTGCGCTGCCTGAACTTCCTCGAAGAGCCTACCAGTGGCCGGATCAAGGTCGGCGACATCGAGATCGATGGCAGCCGCCCACTGAACCAGCAACAAGGCCTGGTGCGCCGTTTGCGCCAGCAGGTGGGCTTCGTGTTCCAGAACTTCAACCTGTTTCCCCATCGCACCGCCTTGGAAAATGTCACCGAAGGCCCGCAGGTGGTGAAGAAAATTCCCCGCGCCGACGCCGAGGCCTTGGGACGCAAGCTGTTGGCCAAGGTCGGGCTGGCCGGCAAGGAAAACGCCTACCCACGGCGCCTTTCCGGCGGCCAGCAACAACGCGTGGCGATTGCCCGGGCGTTGGCGATGGAGCCGGCGGTGATCCTGTTCGACGAGCCGACCTCGGCCCTCGATCCGGAGCTGGTGGGCGAGGTCCTGGCAACCATTCGCGGCCTGGCCGAAGAAAAGCGCACCATGGTCATCGTGACCCACGAAATGGGCTTCGCCCGGGACGTGGCCAACCGTGTGGTGTTTTTCGACAAAGGCGTGATCGTCGAACAAGGCGAAGCCAAGGCCTTGTTTGCAGCACCCAAGGAAGAGCGCACGCGACAGTTCCTCAGCAAGTTCCTCTCCGCCGGACACGGCGACCAGTAAGTCAGTGTTATCACTTCCAGGGATGGAAGTGAGACCGCTGCACAACTAACACGACATCGCGATCTTTATCCGAACGACATAACTTGCAACTTACATCTACTAAAATCCTCCGACTCCCATATCGCAAGTAACCCATATAACTCTCGCAACACTTATCCTCCGCGCGCCTCATAAACTTAGTTGTCAGACGCGGCTTCTAGCCTTTTTCAAAAAAACCAAAGAGTCTAGGAAATTGGCCTGCAGCGCTGCGCATTCTTAACATACACACGTAGGATGTTTCTGAAGCCTTTCACAACGAGTTATTAAGCAACCGGCTCTATTGACACTGAAACTGTAGAGCCCTTATCTAGTGCCCGACAGGCGACGCACCGTATTTTAGTTTGCGCAGTGACTAAGCGCAGACAGCCCCTATGGCTACACCCATAACAAATATATCGCGATGGTCCATCGCTTTTTGATCTTCCCGAAACGGACTTAGTTTTCAAGCATCAAGGAGAACACCATGACATGTAAGTCGAAGAGTCCTGAACTGGCCGCCCCTACACTGGCCAACGCCCACCCTACTGGCATCAATATCGCCAACGCCGCTCACTTGGAAGTAGCCATTGCCCCTTACCCCGGCATGGACGCCGGTGACCTGATCGAACTGTTCTGGGACAACTGCTACGTCGGCTCGCGCGTGTTGTCGCAGGCCGATGCACTGGGCAACATCACGATGCGGGTCCCGGAGAGCTTCATCGTCAATGGGACCTCGCGCATCCATTATCGGGTGATGCAGGTCGGACGCGGGCCGGCGCTGTCGGCCAAGCAATAGGTGCGGGTGAAGCTCGATTGTCCCGGCGGCCAACCGTTGGCCCTGAGCGGCGATGAAAACCAGGGCTTGGCGCCAGTGCGCATTCCCACCACCATCCGGCGCCACGGGGTGAACCCGAACCAGATCAAGCGCGGCGTACCGCTGACCATCGAACCCTACCTGAACATGGCCGTCGGCGATGCCGTGACCCTGCGCTGGGGCGATGTGCGCATGGACCTGCCTGCCCTCACCGTCAGCGAGGTCGGCCAGCCGATCAATATCTGGGTCCCGCCGCAGATCATCCTGGAGGCGGGAGAAGACCTGCGCCTGGAAGTGACCTACTGCATCCTCGACCTCGTGGGCAACAACTCTCACTGGGCACCGCCACGGACGTTGAAGATCGGTTGCGTCAATCCGTACCTGAGCACTTCACCGAAACCGGCGCTCATGGCTGCCGAAACGCGCCGCCGACAGCCTTGATGCAAACAGTTATGCGGCAAGCCTGCTTCTGTGGCGAGGGAGCTTGCTCCCGTTGGGCCTGTAGGAGCTGTCGAGCGGAGCGAGGCTGCGATCTTTCCCCTGCCGCTTGAGTCCCAAGCGAAAGATCAAAAGATCGCAGCCTTCGGCAGCTCCTACAGCGCAGCCCAAGCGGGAGCAAGCACCCTCGTCACAAAAAGCTGCTTCATCCTGGGGAGCATACGGGCTTCAATTTAAAACCAACCTATCAATATTCCTAAAAGTTAGTTTGAAAAAAATTTATACGCGCTTAGGGTATATAGACCGGACCACCGGACATTCTTGATTTTTGCTCGCCGCCTTCATCGCGGCGTTTCTTGAGATGTGAGGTGGGTATGGAACGGAACACAATCGCCCCAGTGCAGTATGCCAAGGCACTGCCCGCAGCCACGGAGTGGCTGTAATGTCGGATTTGGCGCAAGCAAAGGTCCAGAGCGACCTGGACATCGCACCACTGCTGTTGCCCGCACAGGTGTTGCGCAACGATGCCGAGGCGATCAAAGCCGCCCATGAGCTGGCACAGATCGCCCGTCAGCAAGCCGCACGTCGTGACCAGCAACGCAAGCTGCCTTGGGCGGAAATCGAGCAATTCACCCGCAGCGGACTGGGCAGCATTGCCGTTCCCCGGGCCTACGGTGGCCCGCAGGTTTCGTTCGTCACCCTGGCCGACGTGTTCGCAATCATTTCCGCCGCCGACCCGGCCCTGGGACAGATCCCCCAGAACCAGTTCGGCGTGCTCCAGCTGATTCTCGGTACCGGTACCGAGCGGCAGAAAAAAATCCTGTTGCAGAGCGTGCTCGAAGGCTGGCGCATCGGCAATGCCGGGCCCGAACGTGGCACTCGCAACACCCTTGAACTCAAGGCGCGGATCACCGCCGACGGTGACGGCTTCGTCATCAATGGCCAGAAGTTCTATTCCACTGGCGCACTGTTCGCCCACTGGGTCGCGGTCAAGGCACTGAATGACGAGGGCCGGCAAGTGCTGGCGTTCGTGCGGCGCGGCACCCCTGGCCTGCGGATCGTCGACGATTGGTCGGGCTTCGGCCAGCGCACCACGGCCAGCGGCACCGTGCTGCTGAACAACGTGCGAGTGGATGCCGAACTGGTATTGGAAAACTGGCGCATCAACGAAACGCCCGGCGTGCAAGGGGCGATTTCCCAACTGATCCAGGCCGCCATCGATGCGGGCATTGCTCGTGGCGCCATCGACGATGCCATCGCCTTCGTGCGCGAACGGGCCCGGCCCTGGATCGACGCCAAGGTCGACCGGGCCAGTGATGACCTCTACGTGATCGCCGACATCGGCAAGCTGAAAATCGAGTTGCACGCCGCCGAAGCATTGCTGCGCAAGGCCGGACAAGTATTGGACCAAGTCAGTGCCGCCCCCATCACCGCGCAATCGTCCGCCCGCGCTTCGATTGCCGTGGCCGAAGCCAAGGCACTCACCACCGAGATCGCCCTGCAAGCCAGCGAAAAACTGTTCGAGCTAGCCGGCAGCCGCGCCACCCTCGCCGAATTCAATCTTGATCGCCACTGGCGCAACGCACGGGTCCACACCCTGCACGACCCGGTGCGCTGGAAGTATCACGCGGTAGGCGCCTACCACCTGAACGGCACCTTGCCGGCCCGGCATTCCTGGATCTGACGACCCGACCTCTGGAGCAGTACATGACGTTTTCTCAACACGTCGCGGTGATCACCAGCGATGAACAAGCCCTGATCGTGGCCAGTGACCTGGCCGATGACTTCAAGCGCGACAGTGCCCTGCGCGACCGCGAGCGGCGCCTGCCGTACCCGGAGCTGGAGGCCTTCTCCCGTTCTGGCCTGTGGGGCATCAGTGTACCCAAGGCCTATGGTGGCGCCGGTGTGTCCAACGTCACCCTGGCCAAAGTCATTGCGCTGATTTCCCAGGCCGACGGCTCGCTGGGGCAGATCCCGCAAAATCATTTCTACGCCCTGGAGGTATTGCGGGTAAACGGCACTGAAGCGCAAAAACAACGCCTGTACGCAGAGGTGCTCGCCGGGCAGCGTTTTGGTAACGCCCTGGCAGAACTTGGCACCAAGACCGCCCATGACCGCACCACCCAACTGCGCCGCGACGGCGAGGGTTATCGCATCAACGGCCGCAAGTTCTACGCCACGGGGGCGATCTACGCCCAGCGCATCCCCACCTCGGTGGTGGATGAAAACGGCGTGCAACAACTGGCATTCGTCCCTCGCGACAGCAAAGGCCTGACGGTGATCGACGACTGGAGCGGTTTCGGCCAGCGCACCACGGGCAGTGGTTCGGTGGTGTTTGAAAACGTGCATGTCGCCGCCGACGACATCGTTCCCTTCCAAAGTGCTTTCGAACGTCCCACACCGGTGGGGCCACTGGCGCAGATTCTTCACGCGGCCATCGACACCGGCATCGCCCGCGCCGCCTATGAAGACGCCTTGCATTTTGTCCGCACTAAAACCCGTCCCTGGATCGATGCCACCAGCGACGTCGCCACCGAAGACCCGCACACCCTCAAGAGTTTCGGCCAACTGAGCATCCGCCTGCATGCCGCCGAAGCCCTGTTGGAACGCGCCGGTGAATTCCTCGACCGGGCCCAGGCCGACACCCGGGCCGACACGGTCGCCGCCGCCTCGATTGCCGTGGCCGAAGCTCGCGCCATCAGCACCGAAATATCCCTGGCCGCCAGCAGCACGTTGTTCGAATTGGCCGGCAGCCAGGCGACCCTGGCCGAACATGGCCTCGACCGTCACTGGCGCAACGCACGGGTGCACACCCTGCATGACCCGGTGCGCTGGAAATACCACGCCGTGGGCAACTTCTACCTCAACGACGAAAAACCGCCGCTGCGGGGGACCATCTGATGGCGGCCGGCAAGAAAAAGATCCTGCTCAATGCGTTCAACATGAATTGCATCGGGCACATCAACCATGGCCTGTGGACTCATCCCCAGGACACGTCGACTCAGTTCAACACCCTCGAATACTGGACCGCCCTGGCGCAATTGCTCGAGCGAGGATTGTTCGACGGGCTATTCATCGCCGACATCGTCGGGGTCTATGACGTGTATCAACAGTCGGTGGACGTCACGCTCAAGGAGTCGATCCAACTGCCGGTCAATGACCCATTGCTGCTGGTCTCCGCGATGGCCGCCGTGACCAAAAACCTGGGCTTCGGCCTCACCGCCAACCTGACCTACGAACCGCCCTACCTGTTTGCCCGACGCATGAGCACCCTCGACCACCTGAGTCGTGGCCGGGTCGGCTGGAACATCGTCACCGGCTACCTGGACAGCGCCGCCAAGGCCATGGGCCTGACGGCGCAAGTCGAGCATGACCGCCGCTACGACCAGGCCGATGAATACCTGCAAGTGCTCTACAAACTGTGGGAGGGCAGCTGGGAAAACGACGCCGTGCTCAACGACCGCGAGCAGCGGATCTATGCCCAACCGGAGAAAGTGCACAAGGTCCGCCACCAGGGCGAGTTCTACCAGGTCGAGGGCTATCACCTGTGCGAACCGTCGCCCCAACGCACCCCGGTGCTGTTCCAGGCCGGCAGTTCCGAGCGTGGCTTGCTGTTCGCCGGGCGGCACGCCGAGTGCGTGTTCATCAGTGGCCAGAACAAACCGGCGACCAAGGCCCAGGTGGACAAGGTCCGCACCAGCGCCGTCGAAGCCGGGCGCAACCCCGAGGACATCAAGGTATTCATGGGCCTGAACGTGATCGTCGGCGAGACCGAGGCGGCCGCCTGGGCCAAGCATGCCGAATACCTGGGCTACGCCAGCGCCGAGGCCGGGGTGGCGCATTTTTCCGCGTCGACGGGGATCGATTTTTCCCAGTACGAACTGGACGAGCCGATCCAGTACGTGAAGAGCAACGCCATCCAGTCGGCCACCAAGACCCTGCAGAACAACGACTGGACCCGGCGCAAATTGCTGGAGCAACACGCCCTGGGCGGTCGCTACATCACCTTGGTCGGCTCGCCCGAACAGGTGGCCGATGAGCTGGAGTCGTGGATTGCCGAAACCGGCCTAGATGGCTTCAACCTGACTCGCATCGTGACGCCGCAAAGCTACGTGGACTTCATCGACCTGGTGATCCCCGAGTTGCAGCGACGCGGCTCGTACAAGATCGAATACGACACCGGCACCCTGCGGGAAAAGCTGTTCCGCGCAGAGGCCCATTTGCCCGAACAACACACCGGTTCGACCTACCGTCAAAAAGCCCATGGCTCAATTAATCAATGACTGGAATAACCGACATGACCACGCAACTCCTGACCCTGCCAGTCAAAGCACTGGCCCTGGCCCTCGGCCTGTTCAGTTCGGCGCTGTTTGCCGCCGACGCCCCGTTGAAGATCGGCACCACCGCCGCGTTCGCCATTCCCCTGGAAGCAGCGGCCGAAGAAGCCGGCAAGCAAGGCCTGAAGGTCGAACTGGTGGAGTTCAGCGACTGGATCGCGCCCAACGTCAGCCTGGCTTCCGGTGACATCGACGTGAATTACTTCCAGCACATCCCGTTCCTGGAAAACGCCAAGGCCGCCGCCGGGTTCGACCTGGTGCCCTTTGCGCCGGGGATCATCAACAACGTCGGCCTCTATTCGAAAAAATACAAAAGCTTCGACGAACTGCCCGAAGGCGCCAGCGTCGCCATTGCCAACGACCCGATCAACAGCGGTCGCGGCCTGCAGCTGCTGGCCAAGGCCGGGCTGATCAGCCTCAAGCCGGGCGTCGGCTACAAGGCCACCGAAGACGACATCGTCGCCAATCCCAAGCAGCTCAAGATCCTGCAAGTCGAAGCCGTGCAACTGGTGCGCGCCTATGAAGACGCCGATCTGGTGCAGGGCTATCCGGCCTACATCCGCCTGGCCAAGACCTTCGATGCCAGCTCGGCCTTGCTGTTCGACGGCCTCGATCACAAGGAATACGTGATTCAGTTCGTGATCCAGCCCAAGAGCCAGAACGATCCACGGCTGATCAAGTTCGTCGACATCTATCAGCACTCGCCAGTCGTGCGCGCCGCCCTGGACAAGGCCCACGGCAAGCTCTACCAGGCCGGCTGGGAAGGTTGATCATGAACGCCGTCAACGCTCGACTCAGAGATGAAGCCCCCGCGCCCCAGCGTGCCGAACACACCGAACTGCATCCGGAGCTGAACCGTGCCCATGTGCGGTTTATCGGCCTGGGCAAGACCTACAACGGCAGCCAGGGTCCGGTGACAGCACTGCAAGGCATCGACCTGGCGATCCAGCGCGGCGAAGTGTTCGGCATCATCGGCCGCAGCGGTGCCGGCAAGTCTTCGCTGATCCGCACCATCAACCGGCTCGAACAACCCACCAGTGGCCGGGTGTTGATCGACCGGGTGGACATCGGCGAGTTCGATGAAGACCGCCTGGTGGAGCTGCGTCGGCGCATCGGCATGATCTTCCAGCACTTCAACCTGATGTCGGCCAAGACCGTGTGGCAGAACGTCGAACTGCCGCTCAAAGTCGCCGGCGTGCCCAAGGAGCAGCGCCAGCGCAAAGTCCGCGAGCTGTTGGAACTGGTGGGTCTGCACGGCAAGCACAAGGCCTACCCGGCGCAGCTTTCGGGCGGGCAGAAGCAGCGGGTCGGGATTGCCCGCGCCCTGGTGCATGACCCGCAGATCCTGCTGTGCGACGAGGCCACCTCGGCCCTGGACCCGGAGACCACCCAGTCGATCCTCGGCCTGCTGCGCGAGATCAACCAGCGGCTGGGCCTGACCATCGTCTTGATCACCCATGAAATGGCGGTGATTCGCGAAGTCTGCGACCGGGTGGTGGTGCTGGAGCAAGGGAGGATCGTCGAGCAGGGACCGGTCTGGGAAGTCTTCGGCAACCCGCAACACGAGGTCAGTCGGACGCTGCTGGCGCCGTTGCAACATGCCATCCCGGAAGAACTGCAAAGTCGCTTGCAGACGCTGCCGGCCTCGGCGGACGCGGCTACGGTGCTGCGCCTGCAATTCACCGGCATAGATCGCGATGAGCCGGATCTTGCCGCCTTGTTCAGCGCCCTCGGTGGGCGGGTGCGCTTGCTGCACGGCGGCATCGAACGGATTCAGGGCCACGGGCTGGGGCAATTGCTGCTGGCCGTGAGCGGTTCGTCTTGGGGCGCCGAGGAACTGCGTCAACGGGCGGGCAATTGGGCGCAACGGGTGGAGGTGCTGGGTTATGTGGTTTGATCGGTTGTTGCAGGGTTTCATCGACACGTTCCTGATGGTCGGCGTGTCGTCGTTGATCGCGTTGCTGGCGGGCATACCGCTGGCGGTGATCCTGGTCACCAGCGGCAAGGGCGGGATCTATGAAGCGCCGGCCTTGAACCGGGCCCTGGGCGCGTTCGTGAACCTGTTCCGCTCGATACCGTTCCTGATTCTGATGGTGGCGCTGATTCCGTTCACCCGGCTGATCGTCGGTACCACCTATGGCGTGTGGGCCGCAGTCGTACCGCTGACCATCGCCGCCACGCCGTTCTTCGCCCGTATCGCCGAAGTGAGCCTGCGGGAAGTCGACCATGGCCTGATCGAAGCGGCCCAGGCCATGGGTTGCCGCCGCTGGCACATCGTCTGGCATGTGCTGCTGCCCGAAGCCCTGCCGGGCATCGTCGGCGGCTTTACGATCACCTTGGTGACCATGATCAACTCCTCGGCCATGGCCGGGGCGATCGGGGCCGGTGGCCTGGGCGACATTGCCTACCGCTATGGCTACCAGCGTTTCGACAGCCAGATCATGCTCACGGTGATCGTGTTGCTGGTGGCGTTGGTGGCGGTGATTCAACTGGGTGGGGACCGATTGGCGCGGGGCTTGAACAAGCGTTAGGCCGCGTTGGCTAATGCCAATGGGGGCGTGAGTCTGCTTGCGGTATAGTCGGCTGACGCTCCTTACCCAAGTCCCCGAACCATGAAACACACGCCCGAAGACCTGCAGACCATCACCGCCACGACCCTGGGCCATTACAACGCGGTCGCCGACAGCTTCCGCGAAGGCACTCGCGATCACGACGTCAGTCAGAATATCGACGCGTTGCTGCGGCACATTCAGGCCAAGGCACCCCTGCACATCCTGGAC
The DNA here is from genome assembly GCF_053629195.1 of Pseudomonas sp. R151218B TE3479. NCBI lineage: Bacteria > Pseudomonadati > Pseudomonadota > Gammaproteobacteria > Pseudomonadales > Pseudomonadaceae > Pseudomonas > Pseudomonas sp. R151218B TE3479. Next base: position 1,300,426 of record NZ_JBRJHV010000001.1, on the reverse strand, counting down.
TTCGGCTGCGGCCCCGGACGAGACCTGCGAACGTTCACCGCCATGGGCCACGTGGCGGTGGGCCTCGATGGCTCGGCGGAATTTGCCCGGATGGCGCGCCAGGACAGCGGATGCGAAGTGTGGCAGCAGGACTTTTTGAAACTCGACCTGCCGGCTGAACGCTTTGACGGGATCTTCGCCAACGCCGTGCTGTTTCATATCCCGGTCCAGGAACTGCCTCGGGTGCTGAAACAACTGCATGCCACGCTCAAGCCCGGGGGTGTGCTGTTCAGCTCCAACCCTCGGGGCGACAATCAGGAAGGCTGGAATGGCCAGCGCTTTGGCGCTTATCACGACCTCGCGGCCTGGCGCACGCTGCTCAGCGAGGCAGGTTTTGTGGAGCTGGAGCATTACTACCGGCCGGCGGGACTGCCACGGGAGCAACAACCCTGGTTGGCGAGTGTCTGGCGTAGGCCTGCTTAGGATTTCAGGGCGCCATCGCGAGCAAGCTCGCTCCCACACTCGATCAGTTGTGAACTCATGCTCGGTGAACACCGCAGCTCCACTGTGGGAGCGAGCTTGCCCGCGATAGCGGTCCAACAGTCAACGAAGCTTGATGGCTTGCCTCATCGCCTGGAAGCTTTCATTCCTGTTTCTTCAGCCACTTCTGCGACAACTGCTCCAACCTCCCGTCATCCTTGATACGTGTCAGAGCATTATCCAGGCTGGCCTTGAACGCCGGGTTGCCCTTCTGGAACGGAATCACCAGGCTCGGTGGCGGGCCGCTCTTCTCTTCCGGCTGGAACGACTGCGTCATGACCAACGGACGCAGCGGCTCCTCCTTGCTCGCCAGCAGTTGTGCATCCGGACGGCTGTAAGCGGCACTGAGGTCGAAACGTTCCGCCAGTTCCGGGGTCAGTGCTATGTGGTTGATGGCAACGTCGTACTTGCCACTCTCCACACCGGACAGTAGATCCCCGGCATCGGTGACCACGAAATCGGGCCGTACATCGAGTTCCGCCGCGAGCATTTCACCCAGTTCCACTTCGAAGCCGGTGAGTTTGCCGTCTTCCTTGAAGTTGAAGGGCGCGGTGTTGGCCTCGAGGGCAATGCGCAGTTCGCCACGGTCATTGATGTCATCGATCAGTTCGGCATGAGCCAGGGGGCTCAAAAGGGGTAGCAGGCAAATCAGGCCAGGCAGAAAACGCATGGTCACTCCTTTGTATTTATACAAGCGACGCTCGTTTCAGGCTCGCTTTGCTATGGTTGTTGCAGGCTTCGACAACGATTGGTCATGAAGTTGTGATGGCCAGGCGGATTTCATGGAAAAACTGGAGAAAAAAATGAAAAGCTTTATGTCTCGTGCCGCGTTGGCCGGTCTGTTATTGGGTGCATCGATGCTGGCAAGCGCCGCGACACCGGCACCTAAAGGTGCTGAAGTGTTCATCGTTTCCCCGGAAGACGGCGCGACGGTCGCCCAGGAATTCACGGTCAAGTTCGGCGTCAAGGGCATTGCCCTGGCCCCCGCCGGCGATGTGACCAAGAACACGGGCCATCATCATTTGCTGATCGATGTCGACAAGTTGCCTGCGGCAGGCGCACCGATTCCAAACGACGCCAACCACATGCACTTCGGCAACGCACAGACCCAGGCCACCATCAAACTGGCCCCGGGCAAGCACACCTTGCAATTGATCCTGGGCGATAGCGGCCACATGCCATTCGAGCCATCGATCGTGTCCAAGAAAATCACTGTCAACGTGAAATAACGCATGACTGGCTGACACAACACAACCCGGTGGGAGCGAGCTTGCTCGCGATAGCGGTGTGTCAGTGGAGAGATCGGCCAACTGGACCGACGCTATCGCGAGCAAGCTCGCTCCCACAGGTTATGTGCTCGACAAAAAAACGGGAGCCCCTTGCGAGGCTCCCGTTTTTTTTACTGCAAAGCCAGCCTGCTTAGAACAACACGCGGCAACGAATCGTGCCCTTGATGTGCTGCAACTTCTCTTGCGCCAGATCCGAGTATTCGGCGTCGACGTCGATCACGACGTAGCCGACTTTCTCGTTGGTCTGCAGGAACTGACCGGAAATGTTGATGCCGTTTTCGGCGAAGACCTTGTTGATCTCGCTCATCACACCCGGGATGTTCTCGTGGATGTGCAGCAGGCGATGCTTGCCAGGGTGTGCCGGCAGAGCCACTTCCGGGAAGTTCACCGACGATACCGACGTACCGTTGTCGCTGTACTTGACCAGTTTCTCCGCCACTTCCAGACCGATGTTGGCTTGGGCTTCAGCGGTGGAACCGCCGATGTGCGGGGTCAGGATCACGTTGTCCAGGCCACGCAGCGGGCTTTCGAAGATGTCGTCGTTGGAGCGTGGCTCCACCGGGAACACGTCGATGGCCGCGCCGATCAGGTGCTTGTCCTTGATCGCGTCGGCCAGGGCGTCGAGCTTGACCACGGTGCCACGCGCGGCGTTGATCAGGATCCCGCCCTTCTTGATGGCACGGATTTCCTTCTCGCCGATCATCCACTGGGTGGCGGCGGTTTCCGGCACGTGCAGGGTCACGATGTCGGACATGCCCAGCAGCTCGTGCAAGTCGTTGACCTGGGTGGCGTTGCCCAGGGGCAGCTTGGTCACGGTATCGTAGAAGAACACCTGCATGCCCAGGCCTTCAGCCAGTACCGACAACTGCGTGCCGATCGAGCCGTAGCCGACGATACCCAGCTTTTTGCCGCGGATTTCGAAGGAGTTGGCCGCGCTCTTGATCCAGCCACCACGGTGGCAGGAAGCGTTCTTCTCAGGGATGCCACGCAGCAGCAGGATCGCTTCGGCCAGTACCAGTTCGGCGACGGAACGGGTGTTGGAGTACGGCGCGTTGAACACCGCAATACCGCGCTCGCGAGCCGCGTTGAGGTCAACCTGGTTGGTGCCGATGCAGAAGCAGCCGACCGCCACCAGTTTCTTGGCGTGGTCGAAGATCTCTTCAGTCAGTTGAGTACGGGAGCGAATGCCGATGAAGTGAGCATCGGCGATCTTTTCCTTGAGCTGGGCTTCCGGCAGAGAACTGGTGATGTACTCGATGCTGGTGTAACCCGCCGACTTGAGGACGTCGACAGCCGATTGGTGGACGCCTTCGAGAAGAAGGAACTTGATCTTGCTCTTATCGAGAGAAGTCTTGCTCATCTGCGTAAACCTGTGTCCCGGAGAAAAATGGCAGGGAATCGGACAGCGCATGCTGGCCCGACCGGCGTGACAGCCGTCGCCGCAGAACAGCCGTTGGGCACTACGCTGCGGGGTCGGTATGCTAGCATACGCACCCCGCTAAACACTCATTCCTGCGACGTGAAGCGTTCTCAGGATGACCATGAATTGTTCGAGAGTTCTGTCGATGACCCATCCTGCCGTGATAGATGAGCTGAAGACCCTGGTTGAGCCTGGCAAGGTCCTGACCGATGCCGACTCCCTGAACGCTTACGGCAAGGATTGGACCAAGCACTTCGCCCCGGCGCCTTCGGCCATTGTCTTTCCCAAGACCACCGAACAGGTCCAGGCCATCGTGCGCTGGGCCAATGCGCACAAAATCGCGCTGGTGCCATCGGGCGGGCGCACGGGGCTGTCCGCCGCGGCCGTGGCGGCCAACGGCGAAGTCGTGGTGTCGTTCGACTATATGAACCAGATTCTCGACGTGAACCTGACCGATCGTACTGCCGTGTGCCAGCCTGGCGTGGTCACCGAACAGCTGCAGAACAAGGCCGAGGAACACGGCTTGTACTACCCGGTGGACTTCGCCTCGGCAGGTTCCAGCCAGATTGGCGGCAATATCGGCACCAATGCCGGCGGTATCAAGGTCATTCGCTACGGCATGACCCGCAACTGGGTGGCGGGCATGAAGGTCGTCACCGGCAAGGGCGACCTGCTGGAGCTGAACAAGGACCTGATCAAGAACGCCACCGGCTACGACTTGCGACAGCTGTTCATCGGCGCCGAGGGCACCCTGGGTTTTGTGGTCGAGGCCACCATGCGCCTGGACCGTGCGCCGAAAAACCTCACCGCCATGGTGCTCGGCACCCCGGACTTCGACTCGATCATGCCGGTGCTGCACGCTTTCCAAGGCAAGCTGGACCTGACCGCCTTCGAATTCTTCTCCGACAAGGCCCTGGCCAAGGTCCTCGGTCGTGGCGACGTTCCGGCGCCGTTCGAAACCGACTGCCCGTTCTACGCCCTGCTGGAATTCGAAGCCACCACCGAGGAAGTCGCCAACCACGCCCTGGAAACCTTCGAGCACTGCGTGGAGCAGGGCTGGGTGCTGGACGGCGTGATGAGCCAGAGCGAAACCCAACTGCAGAACCTGTGGAAGCTGCGCGAGTACATCTCCGAAACCATTTCCCACTGGACGCCGTACAAGAACGACATTTCGGTGACCGTCTCGAAAGTCCCGGCCTTCTTGCGGGAAATCGACGCGATCGTCGGCGAGCACTACCCGGATTTCGAAATTGTCTGGTTCGGTCACATCGGCGACGGCAACCTGCACTTGAACATCCTCAAGCCGGAAAACCTCGGCAAGGATGAGTTCTTCGCCAAGTGCGCGACCGTGAACAAATGGGTCTTTGAAACCGTCGAGAAATATAACGGCTCGATTTCCGCCGAACATGGCGTGGGCATGACCAAGCGCGACTACCTGACCTATAGTCGTTCGCCGGTAGAAATCGAATACATGAAAGCCGTGAAAGCTGTCTTCGACCCGAACGGCATCATGAACCCGGGCAAGATTTTCGCGATTTGATACCTAAAACACCTGATGAACCCCAGAAGCAGGAGTCGGTAATGAGCTATCAGCACCAGTATGTCGACGGTACACGTATTCATTTCCCGGTGGGGAAAGTGGTGTGCATTGGCCGTAACTACGCCGAACATGCAAAGGAACTGGACAACCCGGTACCCACCGAACCCTTGCTGTTCATCAAGCCGGGCAGTTGCGTGGTGCCACTGGAAGGCGGCTTCAGCATTCCCGCCGACCGTGGCTCGGTGCACTACGAGGCGGAAATCGCCGTACTGATCGGCAAGCCGCTGTCCACCAAGCCCAGCGCTGAAGAAGTACTGGACGCAATCTCCGGCTTCGCCCCGGCCCTGGACCTGACCCTGCGGGACAAACAGGCCGAGCTCAAGGCCAAGGGCCTGCCTTGGGAGGTTGCCAAGTCCTTTGACGGCGCGGCGGTGATCGCCCCATTTGTTTCGAACGCCACGTTCGCCGACCTGACCGACATTCCCGTGCGCCTGACCATCAACGGTGAAGTACGCCAGGACGGCAACAGCAGCCTGATGCTCAACCCCATCGTGCCGATGATCCAATACATGGCCGGTTGCTTCTCGCTGCAGGCCGGCGACGTGATCCTCACCGGCACCCCGGCGGGCGTCGGGCCGCTGAATGCGGGCGATGAACTGATCCTGGAACTGCCAGGGACGAGCCGCTTCGAAAGCAGCGTTCGCTAACGGCCAACCTTTGCCCCCCGTGTGGGAGCGAGCTTGCTCGCGATAGCGGTGTGTCAGCCAACATCCGACGTTGAAGGTGATGGCCTCATCGCGAGCAAGCTCGCTCCCACAGGGTATACATGGCGCATCTGCGATCATTTACCGTTTTTTTCACATGCCATCCGGATAATTCCGGGGAATGCGGCATCTGAGCCAGCCACTCCCCTAGCCGAATTTTCTGGAACGCATTCCCCGATGGCCAAAACCCAAGCACTGTCTGCCAAACCTGCCCGCCGCTCGCGCTTCGCCCTGCCCTGGTATGCCTGGTCGCTGCTGGCGGTGGCCGCAGCCTATGGCCTGGCGGTTGCGATGCATTGGGACGACCGCGGCCTGCTTTGGTTATCGGAGCACTTCCAGAGCCCGGCCCAGCGCCAGGAAAGCATCTGGTTGCCGGACTACCACGCCGTGATCGACGCCAAGCCGCTACCGGGCATGGAGAAGGACGAGGCGTCCGATGTGGCCTACAACCCACAAACCAAGACCTTGTTCGCGGTCATGGGCAAGAACCCGTTCCTGGTGGAACTGACCCTGCAAGGCGACGTGCTGCGCAAGATGCCTTTGGTGGGCTGGAACAACCCCGAAGGCGTGACCTACATGACCAATGGCCTGCTGGCGATTACCGACGAGCGTAATCACATGCTGTCGATCGTCCAGGTGGATGCCAACACCCGCGAACTGAACAGCACTGACTTTCCTCACTATGATCTGGGCACCTCGCAGAACCAGAACAAAGGGTTCGAAGCGATCGCCTGGGACCCGCGCAACCAGCAACTGGTGCTCGGCGAAGAACGCCCGCCGGCATTGTTCACCTGGAAAAGCGATGGCAGCCAACTGCTCAAGGGCGACAAGCAGATCCATGTCAGCAATGAACTGGACCTGCGCAACCTCTCGGCATTGGCGATCGACCCGCGCACCGGCCATACGCTGGTCCTTTCGGCCGACTCCCATCTGCTGCTGGAACTGGACGAAAAAGGCGAGCAAGTCAGCTTCATGACCTTGCTGGGTGGCTTCAACGGCCTGAAAGACACGATCCCTCGCGCCGAAGGTGTCACCGTCGACGATGCCGGTAACCTGTACATAGTCAGCGAGCCGAATCTGTTCTATCGTCTCGAAAAACAGCGCTGACAGGACTAACTTTGTAAGATAAGTTCCCTTTCGTTGTAGGGTGTGGCACACCGCCATTAAGCTTCAGTTCAGGCAGCCGTGGTATTTCCACTCACCTGTTCTCATCCGAGCCCACCCCAACATGCGTCGACTCGCCCGTCCCAAACCCTTGATTCTGATATTGCTGACGCTGACGCTGATCTGCCTGATCGCCGCCGGCCAGTATCTGCGCCTGTTCGAACGCGCCTGGTTCAACCTCCACACCTATTGGAAACCCGTCAGCGAAGAGACCATCGCCCTGGACCAATACCGCGTCACGGTCGAAGCCCAGGTGATCGACGGGCTGGACGATGACGTTTCCGCGCTGACGTTCGATCCGGTCCGCAAGAGCCTGTTCACCGTGACCAATAAAAACGCAGAGCTGATCGAGCTGTCCCTGGACGGCAAGATTTTGCGGCGCATCGCCCTGATCGGCTTTGGCGATCCAGAGGCGGTGGAATTCATCAGCGAAGACACTTACGTCATCACCGATGAGCGCCAGCAGCGCCTGATCAAGATTCACCTGGAGGACGACACCCAATTCCTCGACGCCGCCGACGCCGAGCAAATGACCCTCGGCGTGCACATGAGCGGCAACAAGGGGTTCGAAGGGCTGGCGTACGATTCGGTGGGCAAACGCCTGTTCGTGGCGAAGGAACGCGATCCGATGCTGATTTATGAAGTGCATGGGTTTCCCCATCACAATCCGGAAAAGTCCTACGCGGTCCATGTGATCAACAACCCCAAGCGCGATGCCGGGCTGTTCGTGCGCGACCTTTCAAGCCTGCAATACGACGAACGCAGCGGCCACTTGCTGGCGCTGTCCGATGAGTCGCGGCTGATTATCGAATTGGACATCGACGGCCGGCCGTTGAGCACGCTGTCGTTGAGCAAGGGTGCCCAGGGCCTGCAAAAAACCGTGCCCCAGGCCGAAGGCCTGGCCATGGACGACGATGGAAACCTGTACCTGGTGAGCGAGCCGAATCTGTTCTATGTGTTCAAGAAGCCACAGCCTGATTGAAGAAATCAAAAATCCTGTGGCGAGGGGATTTATCCCCGCCGGGCTGCGTAGCAGCCCCCAAAAGCAATGAACTCAATCTATCTGGCACACCGATTATTCAGGTTTCAGGGCTGCTTCGCAGCCCAACGGGGATAAATCCCCTCGCCACAAGAGTGCCAGTCACAACATCGGATCAAGCCTTGAGGGTCTTCACCCCTTCAGCGGTTCCCAGCAACAGCACATCCGCCGGACGCGCCGCGAACAAACCATTGGTGACCACGCCAACGATGGCGTTGATCTGGCTTTCCAGCTCCACCGGGTTGGTGATCTGCAGGTTGTGCACATCCAGGATGATATTGCCGTTATCGGTGAGCACGCCTTCGCGGTATACCGGGTCGCCGCCCAGCTTCACCAGTTGCCGGGCCACGTGGCTGCGGGCCATGGGAATGACTTCCACTGGCAATGGGAACGCGCCGAGCACGGGCACCAGTTTGCTGGCATCGGCAATGCAGATGAAGGTCTTGGCCACCGCCGCGACGATCTTCTCGCGGGTCAAGGCCGCGCCGCCGCCCTTGATCAGGTTCAGGTGCGCGTCGCTTTCGTCGGCGCCGTCGATGTAGAACTCCAGGTCGCTGACGGTGTTGAGCTCGTAGACCGGGATCCCGTGGCCCTTGAGCCGCGCGGCAGTCGCTTCGGAGCTGGCGACAGCGCCGTCGAAGGCGCCCTTGTGTTGCGCCAGCGCATCGATGAAGCAATTGGCCGTGGAGCCGGTGCCGACCCCGACGACGCTCTTGTCATCCAGTTTCGGGAGGATGAGGTCGACGGCGGCCTTGGCCACGGCCTGTTTGAGTTGATCCTGGGTCATGCGGGCTCCGAAGGTGCCGAGAGGGAACGAAAGGCCGGCATTATAGGCGCCGCAAGGGCCTCGGTCATTGCTTGATTGAACGCAGATCCCTGTGGTCGCCCGGCCAAAAGCCGGGTTAGACTCCTTGGTCCTGCCCAACCCGCTCAGTGATGCTTTCCGATGCTTGAACAGTACGTCAAAAAGATCCTCACCTCGCGCGTTTACGACGTTGCCGTAGAAACCCCGCTGCAGACCGCTCGCCAGCTCTCCGAGCGACTGGGCAACAGCATCTTGCTCAAGCGTGAAGACTTGCAGCCGGTGTTCTCGTTCAAGATTCGCGGGGCCTATAACAAGCTGACCCAGCTCAGCGACGAAGAACGCGCCCGCGGCGTGGTCACGGCTTCGGCGGGCAACCACGCCCAGGGCCTGGCCCTGGCGGCCAAGGTGCTGGGGGTCAAGGCCACCATCGTAATGCCCAAGACCACCCCGGAAATAAAGGTCGAAGGCGTGCGCTCCCGTGGTGGCAAAGTGGTGTTACACGGCGATTCGTTCCCCGAAGCCCTGGCCTATTCGTTGAAACTGGTGGACGAAAAGGGCTACGTCTACATTCACCCGTATGACGACCCCCACACCATTGCCGGGCAGGGCACGGTGGCGATGGAAATCCTGCGCCAGCACCCTGGGCGCCTGGATGCGATTTTCGTCCCGGTGGGCGGTGGCGGGCTGATTGCCGGGATCGCGGCCTATGTGAAATACCTGCGCCCGGACATCAAGATCATCGGCGTCGAACCGGACGACTCCAATTGCCTGCAAGCGGCCATGGCCGCGGGCGAACGCGTGGTACTGCCGACCGTGGGTCTGTTCGCCGACGGCGTTGCCGTGGCGCAGATCGGCCAGCACACCTTTGATATCTGCAAGCACCACGTGGACGAAGTGATCACCGTCAGCACCGACGAAATCTGCGCCGCCATCAAGGATATCTACGACGATACCCGCTCGATCACCGAACCTGCCGGCGCCCTGGGCGTGGCCGGGATCAAGAAATACGTCGAGTCGCGCGGCATCAGCGGCCAGACCCTGGTGGCCATCGACTCCGGCGCCAACGTCAACTTCGACCGCTTGCGCCACGTCGCCGAGCGCGCCGAGCTGGGCGAAGGCCGCGAAGCGATCATCGCCGTGACCATCCCCGAGAAGCCGGGCAGCTTCAAGGCGTTCTGCGAAGCCGTCGGCAAGCGCCAGATCACCGAATTCAACTATCGCTACAACACCGGCAGTGAAGCGCACATTTTCGTCGGCGTGCAGACCCACCCGGAAAACGACCCACGCAGCGCGCTGATCGCCAGCCTGACCGAACAAGGCTTCCCGGTGCTGGACCTGACCGACAATGAGCTGGCCAAGTTGCACATCCGCCACATGGTCGGCGGCCATGCAGCCCATGTCATTGATGAAGTGGTGCTGCGCTTCGAATTCCCGGAGCGCCCGGGCGCGCTGTTCAACTTTCTCAACAAGCTGGGTGGGCGCTGGAATATCTCGATGTTCCACTACCGTAACCATGGTGCGGCGGACGGCCGCGTGGTCGCGGGGCTGCAAGTGCCTCACGATGAACGCCACCTGGTCCCCGCCGCCCTGGAAGAAATCGGCTATCCGTACTGGGATGAAAGTGACAACCCGGCGTATCAGCTGTTCTTGGGATGAATCCCATAATTGCGACTGTTGGACTGGGTGGACCTGTGGCGAGGGAGCTTGCTGTGGGAGCAAAGCTTGCTCGCGACACAGACGTCTCGGTTCCAAGGCAAACCGCGTCAGCTTCGTCGCGGGCAAGCCTTGCTCCCACAACTCCCTCGCCACGGGGGTCTAAGCTGTTGAGCACGTCATAAGGAAATCGAACGATGGAAACGTTAACCGCGCTAAAAATCGCTCATGTCGTCGCCACGGTGTTGCTGTTGGCTGGCGCCCTGGGGCTGGCCGTCTGGGTCTGGCGCACGCGACGCAACGGCGATGCCACGGCGGCCGCGCGCACGCTGCAACGGCCGCGGCTGTTCATCTGGCTGGTGATGATCCTGGCACTGGCGAGCCTGCCCTTCACCGGCTGGTGGATGGTTCATCAAGTCGGCTGGCCACTGGGCCAGACCTGGCTGCTGGCTTCCAGCGTGCTCTACACCCTGGCAGCGCTGGCGGGGTTCTGGCTGGTGGTGCGGCTGAACAGACTGCGCAAGCTGCCAGCGGCGGGCAATGGGAAATTTACCTTTGCCTTGGCGCTGTTCAGCGTTGTCTGCTTTGTCGCCATTGCGGGGTTGATGGGGGCCAAGCCGGTTTAAGGTTTTGGACCGTGTCGCTTTCATCGCGAGCAAGCTCGCTCCCACAGAGATTGCGTGATCGACGCCGATCCCCTGTGGGAGCGAGCTTGCTCGCGATAGCCATTTTCAGTCGCGCAACGAAATCACCGGCCAACCCCGCTTCTCGGCCTCGGCCCGAAGATTCGGATCCGGATCCACCGCCACCGGGTGCGTCACCACCTTCAGCAACGGCAAGTCGTTCATCGAATCGCTATAGAAATAGCTGCCCTCCAACGAATGCCCGGTTTCTTCCAGCCAACGGTTCAACCGAGTCACCTTGCCCTCGCGAAAGCAGGGTATGTCGGTGCTGCGGCCGCTGTAGCGCCCGTCGACCATCTCGCATTCGGTGGCGATCAGGGTTTCGACGCCCAGGCGCTCGGCAATCGGCGCGGTGACGAAGCGGTTGGTGGCGGTGATGATCACCAGCTTGTCGCCGGCGTCACGGTGCTTCTTCAGCAGTTCGATGGCCTTGGGCAATACGATCGGCTCGATGCAGTCGCGCATGTAGTCCTGGTGCCACTGGGCCAGCACGGGCATTTCGGTACGACCGAGGATTTCCAGGCAAAAATTCAGGTACTCGGCGTTGTCGAGCTTGCCGGCCAGGTAATCCTGGTAGAACGCGTCGTTGCGTGCCTTGTACGTGACAGCGTCCAGAAAACCGCGCTCACACAGGTAATCGCCCCACGCGTGGTCGCTGTCGCCGCCCAGCAATGTGTTATCCAAGTCGAATAAAGCCAGCCGCATTGCAGTTACTCGCTGAAAAATCTGAAGAAAGGCGTTCAGAATACGGACTTTTCACAAGAGTGCACATAAGCTAGGGGCGCTCGTTGCTGCTTTCACAACCTTTGTGGAACAATGCGGCGACATGCGTTTGCGAGGTTGTTGCCGTGATCGATCCCGATGGTTTCCGTCCCAATGTGGGGATCATTCTTACGAATGATGCTGGGCAGGTGCTATGGGCTCGCCGTATCAATCAAGACGCCTGGCAGTTTCCCCAGGGTGGGATCAACCCCCAGGAGACGCCGGAAGAGGCCTTGTACCGCGAGTTGAACGAAGAAGTGGGGCTTGAGCGAGAAGATGTCGAAATACTCGCCTGCACCCGAGGCTGGTTGCGCTATCGTTTGCCGCAACGCCTGGTCCGCACACACAGCCAACCGCTGTGCATCGGCCAGAAGCAGAAATGGTTTCTCCTGCGCCTGATCTCCAACGAGCAGCGGGTGCGGATGGATTTGACCGGTAAACCGGAGTTCGATGGCTGGCGCTGGGTCAGCTATTGGTATCCGTTGGGCCAGGTGGTGACATTCAAGCGCGAAGTGTATCGACGCGCTCTCAAAGAGCTTGCCCCGCGCCTGCTGACGCGCGACTGACGACGGAGTTCGACCCCGAGCCATGCTCAATACGCTGCGCAAGATCGTCCAGGAAGTTAACTCCGCCAAGGATCTCAAGGCGGCGTTGGGGATTATTGTATTGCGCGTCAAAGAGGCCATGGGCAGCCAGGTCTGCTCGGTCTACCTGCTGGACCCCGAGACCAACCGTTTCGTGCTGATGGCCACCGAGGGCTTGAACAAGCGCTCCATTGGCAAGGTCAGCATGGCCCCCAATGAAGGCCTGGTCGGCCTGGTCGGCACGCGCGAAGAACCTCTGAACCTCGAAAACGCCGCGGATCACCCGCGCTACCGCTACTTTGCCGAAACGGGCGAAGAGCGTTATGCCTCGTTCCTCGGCGCACCGATCATCCACCACCGCCGCGTCGTCGGCGTGTTGGTCATCCAGCAAAAAGAGCGCCGCCAGTTCGACGAAGGTGAAGAAGCCTTCCTCGTGACCATGAGCGCGCAACTGGCCGGCGTTATCGCCCACGCCGAGGCCACCGGCTCGATCAGCGGCCTGGGTCGCCAGGGCAAGGGCATCCAGGAAGCCAAGTTCGTCGGCGTGCCGGGTTCGCCGGGCGCGGCGGTGGGCACGGCCGTGGTCATGTTGCCGCCCGCCGACCTCGACGTGGTGCCGGACAAGACCATCACCGACATCAACGCCGAGCTGGGCCTGTTCAAGACCGCCATCGAAGGCGTGCGGGCCGACATGCGGGCCCTGTCGGCCAAGCTGGCGACGCAGCTGCGCCCTGAAGAGCGCGCGTTGTTCGACGTTTACCTGATGATGCTCGACGATGCCTCCCTGGGCAGCGAAGTGACCACCGTCATCAAGACCGGCCAGTGGGCCCAGGGCGCGCTGCGCCAGGTGGTGACCGATCACGTCAACCGCTTCGAACTGATGGACGACGCCTACCTGCGCGAGCGCGCCTCGGACGTCAAGGACCTTGGCCGCCGCTTGCTGGCCTACTTGCAGCAGGAGCGCCAGCAGACCCTGGTCTACCCGGACAACACCATCCTGGTCAGCGAAGAGCTGACCCCGGCCATGCTCGGCGAAGTGCCCGAAGGCAAGCTGGCGGGGCTGGTCTCGGTATTGGGCTCGGGCAACTCCCACGTGGCGATCCTGGCCCGGGCCATGGGTATCCCGACGGTGATGGGCCTGGTGGACCTGCCATACTCCAAGGTCGACGGCATCCAGATGATCGTCGATGGCTACCACGGCGAGGTCTACACCAACCCCAGCGACGTCCTGCGCAAGCAGTTTGCCGATGTGGTGGAGGAAGAGAAGCAACTGTCCCTGGGACTGGATGCGCTGCGGGACCTGCCGTGCGTGACCCTCGACGGCCACCGCATGCCGCTGTGGGTCAACACCGGCCTGCTGGCCGACGTGGCCCGGGCACAGAAGCGTGGGGCCGAGGGTGTGGGCCTGTACCGCACCGAAGTGCCGTTCATGATCAACCAGCGCTTCCCCAGCGAAAAGGAACAGCTGGCGATCTACCGTGAGCAACTGGCCGCGTTCCACCCGCAACCGGTGACCATGCGCAGCCTGGACATCGGCGGCGACAAGTCCCTGTCCTACTTCCCGATCAAGGAAGACAACCCGTTCCTCGGCTGGCGCGGCATCCGCGTGACGCTCGACCACCCGGAAATCTTCCTGGTCCAGGCCCGCGCCATGCTCAAGGCCAGCGAGGGCCTGAACAACCTGCGCATCCTGTTGCCGATGATCTCCGGCACCCATGAACTGGAAGAAGCCCTGCACCTGATCCACCGGGCCTGGGGCGAAGTGCGCGACGAAGGCACCGACGTGCCGATGCCACCGGTGGGGGTGATGATCGAGATCCCGGCCGCGGTGTACCAGACCAAGGAACTGGCACGGCAGGTGGACTTCCTCTCGGTAGGTTCCAACGACCTGACCCAGTACCTGCTGGCCGTGGACCGCAACAACCCACGGGTCGCCGACCTGTATGATTACCTGCACCCGGCGGTGCTGCAAGCCCTGCAGAACGTGGTACGTGACGCCCATGCCGAAGGCAAGCCGGTGAGCATCTGCGGCGAGATGGCCGGCGACCCGGCGGCCGCGGTGCTGCTGATGGCAATGGGGTTCGACAGCCTGTCGATGAACGCCACCAACCTGCCGAAAGTGAAGTGGATGCTGCGCCAGATCAACCTCAGCAAGGCCCAGGAATTGCTGGCGGAAGTGATGACCATCGACAACCCGCAAGTGATCCACAGCTCCCTGCAACTGGCGCTGAAGAACCTTGGGTTGGCGCGGATGATCAATCCGGCTTCGAACAAGACGCTCTGATCCTGCGGCGCCCCTATCGCGAGCAAGCTCGCTCCCACAGTGGATCTCGGTGGTTCACAAAATTTGTGTTCACTGACGATCTACTGTGGGAGCGAGCTTGCTCGCGATGAGGCCAGCAATGACACAGCAAAACTAAGCCCTGACCTCCACCTCCCCCAAATGCCCCCCATGGGGCCCGAAACTGCGCTCGACCATGTGCCGCGTCCCATCGGCATGGACAATCAGCGCCGTACTCGCCCGCGTCCCGTAGGCCGGGCTGGCAATGAACACACTCGAGAGCAGCATCTCGGTCGCCAGGCCCACGCCCGTGTCTGGCAGTTCCGCCACCGGCGCGGGTTGTGGGTCGTTCAGCAGTGCCAACAAGGCCTGGGGCTGCGGATCGTCCAGCACCTCGCCCAGGGCCGCCCGGGCCTTGAGCAATTTGGGCCATGGCGTGTTCAGCCCAGCGTTCGACAAACCATAGACACCCTCGGCCAGCCGCTGGGGCTGGGTATCTCGGGCATTGTGGTGCCACAGCTCGGTGCCATCGCCGAGCAGCAGGTTGAAGCCACCATACTCGTTCACGCGGGGCACGATTTCGCTGAGGTAATCGGCAATCGACAGATTCCCGGTCAAGAACCGAGCTACCAGCTCACCGCGCGACTTGAAGGCCGGCAACTGGCCCGGGTCACGGATGTTGGTCAGGGCGGCAAACCGACCTTCGGCGCCAATGCCGAGCCAGGTACCACCGGCTTCGAGATCGCGCCCGGCATGGACATGGGGCGCGTCAGGCCACTGGGCCAGGGGCAGGGTCGGCCGGGCGTAGAATTCGTCGCGGTTGGCCGCCACGATCAGCGGCTGGGCGTGGCCGGGTCGCCAGGCAAATACGATCAGGCACATCAGGTCGTCCTGTTAAAAAATGAACCGAACACTCCGCTTTTGTGGCGAGGGGATTTATCCCCGCTGGGCTGCGAAGCAGCCCCAGAACGGCTAACTCAACCAACCTGACGCACCGAGATGCCGGGTTTTCAGGGCTGCTTCGCAGCCCAACGGGGATAAATCCCCTCGCCACAGAGGTTCCGCTGCGAGTCAGCTATAGATCACTCTACCCATCCATCGCCCGCACATCCATCGCCTTCAGTAGAGCCTGAGGCCCTGGATCCGTTACCATGCCGCTCTTATTTCGGGGATGGGCGGGGAGCGTCTGGTGGAATTTGTGCTCTATCTGCTGCTTGGCGCCTGCGCGGGCGTGCTGGCCGGGCTGTTCGGCGTGGGGGGCGGGATCATCATCGTCCCGGTGCTGGTGTTCAGTTTCACTCTGCAGGGTTTCGATCCGCAGGTGTTGACGCACCTGGCCGTCGGCACGTCCCTGGCATCGATCATCTTCACCTCAGTCAACGCCGTGCGCGAGCATCAGCGCAAGGGCGCGGTGCGCTGGCCGATCTTCGCCTGGATGACCGTCGGGATCCTGATCGGCGCCGGTTTCGGCGCGATCACCGCCGAAGCGATTTCCGGCCCGCACCTGCAGAAGATCATCGGCGTGTTCGCCCTGATCGTTGCCGTGCAACTGGCCCTGGATGTCAAGCCCAAGGCCAGCCGCACCGTACCGGGCAAGGCCGGGCTGACCGTGGCCGGCAGCGTGATCGGCTGGGCCTCGGCGATTTTCGGCATCGGCGGCGGTTCGCTGACCGTGCCGTTCCTGACCTGGCGCAGCGTGCCGATGCAGCAAGCGGTCGCGACATCATCGGCCTGCGGACTGCCCATCGCCGTGGTCAGTGCTTTAAGTTTCATGATGCTGGGCTGGCACGACCCGCTGCTGCCGGCCCATAGTCTCGGTTTTGTGTATCTGCCGGCGCTGCTGGGCATCGCCTTGACCAGCATGGTCTTCGCCCGTTTCGGCGCGCGGCTGGCCCATCGCCTGTCTCCGCGCTTGCTCAAGCGGCTGTTCGCCGCCTTGCTATTCTGCGTGGGCTTGAGTTTTCTGTTCTGACGCAATCCTGGCTTAATCCCGAGGTGGCAGCGTCGCCCGGGCATTTTTGACGTTTACGAGGAATATCAATGCTGCCTTACCCGCAGATCGATCCGGTAGCCTTGGCCATCGGCCCGCTGAAAATCCACTGGTACGGCCTGATGTACCTGATCGGCATCGGCGGCGCCTGGCTGCTGGCGTCGCGCCGGCTCAACCGCTTCGACCCGACCTGGAACAAGGAAAAGCTCTCCGACCTGGTGTTCTGGTTGTCCATGGGCGTGATCGTCGGCGGACGCCTGGGCTACGTGCTGTTCTACGACCTGAGCGCGTACCTGGCCAACCCGACGCTGATCTTCGAAGTCTGGAAGGGCGGCATGTCGTTCCACGGCGGGTTCATCGGCGTGATGCTGGCAGCGTTGTGGTTCGGCAAGCGCAACAACAAGTCGTTTTTCGAGCTGATGGACTTCGTCGCACCGATGGTGCCGATCGGCCTGGGCGCCGGGCGCATCGGCAACTTCATCAATGCCGAATTGTGGGGCAAGCCGACTGACGTGCCGTGGGCGATGATCTTCCCGCCGTTCAGCGACCCGGCGCAATTGCCGCGCCACCCGTCGCAGCTGTACCAGTTTGCCCTCGAAGGCGTGGCCTTGTTCCTGATCCTCTGGCTGTTCTCGCGCAAGCCACGGCCGACCATGGCGGTGTCGGGCATGTTCGCGCTGTTCTACGGGATCTTCCGCTTCATCGTTGAATTCGTCCGTGTACCGGATGCCCAGCTCGGCTACCTGGCCTGGAACTGGCTGACCATGGGCCAGGTGCTCTGCCTGCCGATGATCGTCGGTGGCCTGGCGCTGATCTGGCTGGCTTATCATCGAGCGCCGGCTGCGGCGGCCAAGGTTTAAAATTCGAACCCCGGGGCGCTGGCCCCGGGTTCAAGGACACAGGTAACCCATGAAGCAATATCTCGATCTGGTGGCCCACGTCATCAAGAACGGCACCAAGCAAGCCAACCGCACCGGTGTGAACACCATCAGCTTCCCCGGCGCCATGCTGCGCTATGACTTGCAGGACGGCTTCCCGGCCATCACCACCCGCAAGATGGCCTTCAAGTCGGCCATCGGCGAAATGTGCGGTTTTCTCCGTGGCGTGAACAATGCCGCCGAGTTCCGCGCCCTGGGCTGCAAGGTCTGGGACCAGAACGCCAACGAAAACGCCCAATGGCTGGCCAACCCGTTCCGCCAGGGCGACGACGACCTGGGCGAGATCTACGGCGTGCAATGGCGCAAATGGCCGGCCTACAAACAGATCCCCCTGAGCAACCCGGCGGCCATCGAGCAGACGCTGGCCCAAGGTTACCGGCAGATCGCCGAAGGCGAAGAAAACGGCCAGGCCTACGTGGTGCTGTACAAGGCCATCGACCAGGTGCGCCAGTGCGTCGACACCATCATCAAGGACCCGGGCAGCCGGCGTATCCTGTTCCACGGCTGGAACTGCGCCCAGCTCGATGAAATGGCCCTGCCGCCGTGCCATTTGCTCTACCAGTTCCACCCGAATGTCGAGACCCGGGAAATTTCCCTGACCCTCTACATCCGCTCCAACGACCTGGGCCTGGGCACGCCGTTCAACCTCACCGAAGGCGCCGCGCTGCTGAGCCTGATCGGTCGCCTGACCGGCTACACGCCGCGCTGGTTCACCTATTTCATCGGTGACGCCCACGTCTACGAAAACCACTTGGACATGCTCAACGAACAGCTCAAGCGCGAGCCGTTCCCGATGCCGAAACTGGTGATTTCCGAGCGCGTGCCAGAGTTTGCCAAGACCGGCGTGTACCAGCCGGAATGGCTGGAGTTGGTGGAGCCGGGCGACTTCTCCCTCGAAGGCTACCAGCACCACGCGCCGATGACCGCGCCAATGGCCGTCTAAGCCACACCACCCTCCCCTGTGGGAGCGGGCTTGCTCGCGAAAGCGGTGTGTCAACTAGCGAATGTGCAACCTGACACACCGCATTCGCGAGCAAGCTCGCTCCCACATTGGATCTCCATGGGGTCAAGATCAATGCCCATGACTGCGCCCCACATGCGAATGCTCCACCTCCGGCGCCACCGCCCCGCTCACCTCCAACCGCTGTAAGATCCCGCATTGATCCAGGTCCGGCCCTTCGCCACAGCGATGGCGCAGGTCGATCAGTTGCGTCTGCAGGGCCAGCAGGCCATCGATGCGGGCCTTGACATGCTGGATGTGTTCGTCGATCAGCGCATTGACGCTTTCGCACTGGTCCTGGGGGCTATCGCGCAGGGCCAGGAGGCTGCGGATTTCTTCCAGGGTCATGTCCAGGGTGCGGCAGTTGCGGATGAACGTCAGCCGCTCGGCATGAGCCTGGGTGTAGACGCGGTAATTACCGTCGCTGCGGGCCGGCTCCGGCAGCAGGCCTTCGCGCTCGTAATAGCGGATGGTTTCCACCTGGCAGTCGGTGATTTTCGCCAATTCTCCGATCTTCATGATGCGGCCTCCCAAATAGGTGCTTGACCCTATAGTGGCTACAGGGTCTTTACTGCGCAACAGGCACTTTTCACGGACGGCACCCGATGAGCGATTCCCTTCACACCCACAAACCCGACCACGGCCATGACCACGGGCATTCCTGCTGCGCCTCGAAAGCGGCACCGTCGGTGGTCAACCTCGGCAAAGTCCCGACGGACGGCGGGCGGCTGAGCAGTTTCCGCATCGAAGCCATGGACTGCCCCACCGAACAGACGCTGATCCAGAACAAGCTCGGCAAGCTCGAAGGCGTGCAGCGACTGGAATTCAACCTGATCAACCGTGTGCTGGGCGTGACTCACGATTTGCCCAGCGACGCGCCGATCATCCAGGCCATCGAGTCCTTAGGGATGCAGGCCGACCCGCTGGCCCCGGGCCAGAAACCGCAAACCAACGACCTGCCCGCCCCGGCCAAACCCTGGTGGCCGTTGGCGCTGTCCGGCGTGACGGCCGTGTGCGCCGAGGTGATCCATTTCACCAATGCCGCGCCAAACTGGGTGGTCGCGCTGGTGGCGTTGGTGTCGATTCTCAGCGGTGGCCTGGGCACGTACAAGAAGGGCTGGATCGCCCTGAAGAACCGCAACCTGAACATCAATGCGCTGATGAGCATCGCCGTGACCGGTGCCGTGCTGATCGGCCAATGGCCCGAAGCGGCGATGGTGATGTTCCTGTTCACCGTGGCCGAGCTGATCGAAGCCAAATCCCTGGACCGGGCGCGTAACGCTATCAGTGGCCTGATGCAGATGGCCCCGGAACAGGCCACCGTGCAACAGGCCGATGGCAGCTGGCAGGTGCAGGAGGTCAAGGCCATCGCCCTCGGCGCGCGGGTGCGGGTGCGCCCCGGCGAACGCGTGGGTCTGGACGGTGACGTGGTCGCCGGCCGCTCCACCATCGACCAGGCACCGATCACCGGCGAAAGCCTGCCGGTGGAAAAAACCGTCGGCGACAAAGTGTTCGCCGGCACCATCAACCAGGCCGGCGAACTGGAATACAGCGTGACCGCGGCGGCCGACCAATCCACCCTGGCGCGGATCATCCACGCCGTGGAACAAGCCCAGGGCTCCCGCGCACCGACCCAGCGTTTCGTCGATCAGTTCTCGAAAATCTACACCCCGGCGGTATTCGCCCTGGCTTTGGCCGTGGCCGTCATCCCGCCGCTGTTCATGGGCGCGGCGTGGTTCGACTGGATCTACCGGGCGCTGGTGCTGCTGGTGGTCGCCTGCCCCTGCGCACTGGTGATTTCCACGCCCGTGACCATCGTCAGCGGCCTCGCCGCCGCGGCGCGCAAAGGCATCCTGGTCAAGGGCGGCGTGTACCTGGAGGGCGGCTACAAGCTCGACTACCTGGCCTTGGACAAGACCGGTACGATCACCCACGGCAAACCGGTGCAAACCGACTACGTGGCCCTGGACCCGACGGTGGAAAGCACCGCCCCGACCCTGGCCGCCAGCCTCGCCGCCCGCTCCGACCACCCGGTGTCCCGGGCGATTGCCAATGCGGCGGTGGATAAGCAACTGGCCCCGCAGGTTGTGGATAACTTTGAGGCGCTTGCCGGGCGCGGCGTGCGCGGCGACATCGGCGGCCAGACCTATCACTTGGGCAATCACCGCCTGGTGGAAGACCTCGGCCTGTGCTCTCCCGAGCTGGAAGAAAAACTCTTCGCCCTGGAAAAACAAGGCAAGTCGGTGGTGCTGCTGCTCGACGCTACAGGCCCATTGGCGCTGTTTGCCGTGGCGGACACCGTAAAGGACTCCAGCCGCGAAGCCATCCGGCAATTGCACGACCTGGGCATCAAGACCCTGATGCTCACCGGCGACAACGCCCACACCGCCGAAGCGATTGCCGCGCAGGTGGGCATGGATCAGGCGCGGGGCGACTTGTTGCCGGAAGACAAGCTGCAAGCCATTGAAGCGCTGTATGCTCAGGGTCACCGCGTCGGCATGGTCGGCGACGGCATCAACGACGCCCCGGCCCTGGCCCGTTCGGAAATCGGTTTCGCCATGGCGGCGGCCGGCACCGACACCGCCATCGAGACCGCCGACGTCGCGCTGATGGACGATGATCTGCGCAAGATCCCGGCGTTCATTCGCCTGTCGCGGCAGACGTCCAGCATTCTCAAGCAAAACATTGCCCTGGCATTGGTGATCAAGGCGATTTTCCTTGGGGTCACCTTCGCCGGGCTTGCCACCATGTGGATGGCGGTATTCGCCGACATGGGGGTGAGTTTGTTGGTGGTGTTCAATGGGTTGCGGTTGTTGCGCAAGTAAAAGGCCAGGGTGACCGGGCTGGCCTCATCGCGAGCAAGCTCGCTCCCACAGTGGTTCTCTGTTGCTCGCAGAATATGTGCTCACTGGGATCCCTGTGGGAGCGAGCTTGCTCGCGATAGGGCTGCGCAGCAGCCCTTATGGGGCCGCTTCGCGGCCCAGCGGGAGCAAGCTCCCTCGCCACAGAAGCAGTGCATGGCAGTTCTCGTTGCAATGACGATCAATCGCGCTTGGGCTCGCGGATCTTGTACCAGGCCACATACAGCGCCGGCAGGAACAGCAGTGTCAGCAGCGTGGCGATGATGATCCCGCCGATCATCGCGTAGGCCATCGGCCCCCAGAACACCTCCCGGGCAATCGGGATCATCCCCAGGCTCGCCGCGGCGGCCGTGAGCAGGATCGGTCGGCGCCGGTGTTCGGTGGCCTCCACCACCGCGTCCCAGGGCTCGTAGCCGTCACGTTCGTATTCATCGATCTGGGTCACCAGGATCACCGAGTTACGGATGATGATGCCGATCAAGGCGAGGATCCCGAGGATCGCCACGAAGCCCATGGGCGTGCCCGTCGGCACCAGCGCCAACACCACGCCAATCAACCCCAGGGGCGCGACGCTCGCCACCAGGAACAATTTCTGCACGCTGTGCAACTGGATCATCAGGAAGGTCGCCATCAGAAACAGCATCAGCGGCACGACACTGGCGATCGGCCCTTGGGCCTTGCTGCTTTCTTCCACCGTACCGCCCGTGGCGACCTTGTAACCCACCGGTAGGCCGGCAGCGAACTTGTCGATGTCCGGTTGCAGTTGCTTCACCAGGTCGGTGGGCTGGATCTCGTCGCGCACTGCGGCCTTGATGGTGATGGTCGGCTTGCGGTCGCGACGCCATACCAGCGGCTGCTCCAGTTCATAACGCACCGTGGCGAACGCCAGCAGCGGAATCGAGGTACCGCTCGGCGTGACGATTTGCAAGTTCTGCAGGGTTTCCGGCGAACCGCGCTCGGCATCCTCTGCGCGGCCGACCACGTCGATCAGGTAGATATCGTCGTTGACCTGGGTCACTGGCGAGCCGCTGACGATGCTGTTCATCAGCCTGGCCACATCATCGGAAGACAAGCCCAATTGCCGCGCCTTGTCCTGGGCGATATCAATGCGCAGGACCTTGCCCGGCTCGTTCCAGTCGTAAATGATTTCGCCGATGTGCGAGTTCTTGTCCAGCTCGGTGGCCAGCTCGATGGCGTGCTTGCGCACCTGGTCGACGTCCTTGCCACTGATCCGATACTGGATCGGCCGGCCCACCGGCGGTCCCATTTCCAGGGCCTGCACGTAACTGCCAATGCCGACGAAATCCTCGCGCAGACGCTTTTGCAGGCGTTCGGTCAGGGCGTTGCGCGACTCCAGGCCCTTGCTGACGATCACCAGCTGCGCGTAGTAGGGGTTCTGCAATTGCTGGTCCAGCGGCAGGTAGAAGCGAATCGCGCCTTCGCCGATGTAGGTGCTCCACCGCGCGATGTCCGGGTCACCCTTGAGGGTCGCTTCCAGGCGGTCGACGGCTTTGCGGGTCTCGTCCATCGAGGCGTTTTGCGGCAGGTTGAGGTCCACCAGGATTTCCGGTCGGTCCGACGATGGAAAAAACTGGTTCTGCACGAAGCGCATGCAAAACACCGCCAGCACAAACAGCAATATCGTGATGCCGATGGCCCACCAGCGATTGCGCATCGCCCACAGCAGGCCGCCGTTGAAGGCTCGGCCGATCCGTCCCGGCTCGGCGCTGTGGGATTTGACGTTGGTGCTGAGAATATGCACACCGATCACCGGGGCAAACAACACCGCGACGATCCACGACACCAGCATCGCTACCGCGATCACCGCAAACAGGGTAAAGGTGTACTCACCGGCAGAGCTGGCATTCAGGCCGATGGGCACGAAACCGGCGACGGTCACCAGGGTCCCGGTGAGCATCGGGAACGCCGTCGAGGTATAGGCAAAGGTCGCGGCCTGTTCCTTGCTGTCACCTTTTTCCAGGCGCGTGACCATCATCTCCACGGTGATCATCGCGTCGTCCACCAGCAGTCCGAGAGCGATGATCAACGCGCCGAGGGAAATCCGCTGCATGGTGATACCGCTGTATTCCATGAACAGGAAGACCATCGCCAGCACTAGTGGAATTGAACAGGCCACCACCAGCCCAGCCCGTACGCCAAGGCTGATGAAGCTGACGACCAGTACAATGATCACCGCCTCGAACAAGGCGCTGGTAAAGCCGCCGACGGCCTCTTCCACCACCTCGGCCTGGTCTGAAACGGTGTGCACGCCAACGCCCACCGGCAGGTCGGCGGTCAGTTCGTTCATGCGCGCATGCAGCGCCTTGCCGAAATCCTGGATGTTGCCACCCTTCTTCATCGCGATGGCCAGGCCAATGGCCGGCGTGCCGTTGAAGCGGAACATCGGTGTGGCGGGGTCGACATAACCCCGGCTGATGTCGGCGATGTCGGCCAGTCGATAGAACCGGTCATTGAGCCGCAGGTTGACATTGGCCAGGTCTTTTTCCGACTGGAACTGCCCGGACGTACGTACGGAAATCCGCTCCGGCCCCGCGTCGATCACCCCGGCCGGCGTCACGGCATTCTGCGATTGCAGACTCTGCACCACCTGACGTTGATCGATGCCCAGCGCAGCGAGTTTGCGCGTGGAGAAGTTCAGGTACAGCACTTCATCCTGCTCGCCGAGCATTTCCACCTTGCCCAACCCAGGCACGTCGCGAATCTCGGCGCGCACCTGCTCCACGTAGTCGCGCAACTGACGCATCGACAGACCGTCACCGGTGAAGGCGTACACCGAACCGTACACGTCACCGAACTCGTCGTTGAAACCCGGGCCTTGCAGCCCTTGGGGGAAGTCGCCACGAATGTCGTCGATCTTCTTGCGTACCTGGTACCAGATCTCGGGGATGTCCTTGGCCCCGGTGGTGTCGAGCAGGTACACGAACACCGTGGATTCGCCCGGACGAGTGTAGCTTTTGACGTAGTCGAGGGAGTCGAGCTCTTCGAGTTTCTTCTCGATGCGGTCGGTGACCTGCTTGAGGGTTTCTTCCTGGGTCGCGCCCGGCCAGCGGGTCTGGATGATCATGGTCTTGATGGTGAACGAGGGGTCTTCCTCCCGCCCCAGGTTCATGTACGAGAACACGCCCATCAACAGCGCCACGAACATCAGGTACCAGACGAACGACTGATGCCGCAGGGCCCATTCGGATAAGTTGAAAGGCCCTTTCATCGTGCGTCCTCGTCGAGTTTCACTTTCTGCCCCGGCTTGAGGCTGTTCACGCCGGCGCTGACCACGCGGTCGCCGGCCTTGATGCCGTTGGCCACCAGCACCGCATCGTTGGAGCGTTCGAGAATCCGTACTTCGCGGGGGGAGACGGTCTGGCTCTGCGGGTCGATGAGCCAGATGCGCGCCTTGCCGTCGATCTCTTGCACTGCGCTGAACGGCAGCTCGATGCGCGGTTCGATGGTCGAGCTCAGGGTCACACTGATGGCCGTGCCCAGGCGAAAACCTGGCGGTGTGTCAGTCAGCGTCAGGCGCGCGCGGCGGGTACGGGTAGCGCTCTGGGCCTGGGGTTCGATCTCGCGCACGATAGCGCTGGTGTGGATAGTCGGGTCCAATTGCGCCGCCACCTCGAACACCACGTCCGTGGGCAGGCGCTCGACCAGCCCGGCCGGCAGGTCGATCACCGCCTCCTTGACGTCCGGGCGGGCCAGGGTCACCACTTGTTGGCCGGCGGTGACCACCTGCCCGGCTTCGGCATTCCAGGCAGTGACGATGGCGTCGTGGTCGGTACGCAGTTCGCTGTAGTTGAGCTGGTCGCGGGCCTGCTCCACCGAGGCTCGGGCCTGCTCGAGAGAGGCGCCGGTGGTTTTCAGATCGGTCTGGGCGATGTCCAGTTGCGCCTGGGCCCCAACGCCACGGTCGAACAATTGCTGCTGGCGACGGGCATTGGCCTGGGCATTGATGTACTGCGCCTCGATCCGCGCCAGATCGCCCTGGGCGGCGCGCAACTGGTTCTGCTGGTCGGTGGGGTCGAGCGTAGCGAGCAAGTCGCCCTTCTTCACTTCAGCACCGACATCGGCATTGCGGCTGGCGATGCGGCCTGGCACGCGGAAACCCACGTTGCTCTCGTATCGCGCCTGGATATTCCCGGCGAACCGCCCGAGTGCCTGCTGGTCAAGGGCCTGGACCTCAACGGACAACACCGGGCGCACCGGTTCGGGCGGTGCTTCTTCCTTGGAGCAGGCGGCCAGCAACAGGCCGGCCAAAACCATCCATAAACGCTTCATGGCTGGACTCCCGGCGTGGCTTTTCCATACGTGTTTTCAGCGATCTCGACGCGTACACCGGGGTGCAGCAACTGCCCGCCCGCGGTGACGACTTTCTCACCACCCTTGAGGCCGTCGCTGATGATGACCTTGCCGGTCAGATAGCGGCCGACCGTCACCGTTTGCAACTGCGCCTTGCCCTCACCATCCACCAGCCACACGGCCGGCTCACTGAGGTTCTTGGTCAGGGCCGACCAAGGCAGCTCGAAGGCGGTCTTGCCGGCGGACTTGGCCGTGGCGCTGACCACCGACCCCAGGCGCATGCCTTCGGGCAAATCTTTGAGGGTGACCTTGACCTGCACGGTGCCGGTCTGGGCAGACACCGCGGGAGTGATTTCGCGTACCGTGCCGGTGGTCTTGACGGCGGGGTCATCCAGCAGACTGATGGTGATTGCAGGGTCCGACGATGGTTCGCTCAACAGCGATTCGTAGATGTTGAACACCGCGTCGCGCTCGCCGTCCCGGGCCAGGCTGAAGATCGGCTCCGTGGCCTGCACCACCTGGCCGACTTCCGCCTGGCGCGCGGTGATGATGCCCGGTGCCTCGGCAATCAGCGCGGTGTAGCTCAATTGCTCACGGGCGTTGGCCAATTGGGCCTGGGCGGCGGTCAGCGCACTCTGGCTGCTGCGCAGCTGAGCCTGGGCCGCGTCGTATTCGCTCTGGCTGGTGTAGCCCTTGGGCAGGAGTTTCTGCTGGCGCACGAACGCCGCCGCACTCTGCTTGACCCGCGCCTGCTCGGCAGCCACCTGGGCCTCGGCGGAGTCGACGTTGGTCTGCAGGTCCCGGGGATCGAGCCGGGCCAGCACTTGTCGGGCCGAGACCCGGTCACCGACATCGGCCTTGCGCTCGATGATCTTGCCGCCCACACGAAACGACAGATCGGCCTGCACCCGCGCCTGGACATCGCCGGTCAGGGTCACCGAGGCTGCGTATTCACTGGGCACGGCTTGCTGCACGAAAACCCGTGGCAGGGCTTTTTCTTCGGGCTTCTTGTCACCGCACCCCGTCAACAATGCACACACGCCCAAACCAATAACCCATTTGATTCCGGGACCAGTCATGCAGACTCCTTTGCGTTGTACGGACGTACCAGTGACGATACGACTGTGAGCTTAGAACAGGGTTCACTGAAAGCACAGCAATCGGGCAGACTTGCTCCTGACGCCCGTGCAAGGAAACAGGCATGCTCAAGACATTGGCGGTGGCCAACTACCGATCGATCAATAAATTGGTCATTCCCCTGGGCCGGCTGAACCTGATCACCGGCCCCAACGGCAGCGGCAAATCCAATCTGTACCGCGCCCTGCGCCTGCTGGCCGAAACGGCCCAGGGTGGGGTGGTCAATGCCCTGGCCCGTGAAGGCGGACTCGACTCGACCTTCTGGGCCGGCCCGGAGGAAATCAGCCGCCGCATGCGTAACGGCGAGGTGCCGGTCCAGGCGATTGTGCGCCAGGGCACCAAGCGCCTGCGCCTGGGCTTCGCCGGGGAAGACTTCAGCTATTCGATCGCCCTGGGCTTGCCGGAGCCCAGCAGTTCAGCGTTCTCGCTGGACCCTGAAATCAAGCGCGAATGCATCTGGGCCGGCCCGGTGTTTCGGCCCGCCAGCCTGCTGGTGGACCGCAACGGGCCGATGATCCGTGCCCGCGAAGGCCGTTCCTGGGATGTGCTGGCCCAGCACACGCCCACCTTCGACAGCCTGTTCGACCAGGTCGGCAGTCTGCGCACTTCGCCGGAGGTCCTGCAGATGCGCGAGTTCATTCGTCGCTGGCGCTTCTATGACCATTTTCGCAGCGACGCCGACGCCCCGGTGCGCCAACCGCAACTGGGCACCCGTACGCCAGTGCTGCACCACGACGGACGCGACCTGGCCGCCGCCCTGCAGACCATCCTTGAAATCGGTGACGACGAAGCCCTGCATGCCGCCATCGGCGACGCGTTCCCCGGTGCCCGCCTGAACATCGAGAAACTGCAAGGCGGACGTTTCGCCATCGCGTTTCAACAACATGGCCTGCTGCGACCGCTGTCCGCCGCCGAACTGTCGGACGGGACCCTGCGCTATCTGTTGCTGGTGGCCGCCCTGCTCACCCCAAGACCGCCTTCGCTGATGGTGCTCAACGAACCGGAAACCAGCCTGCACCCGGACCTGTTGCCGGCCCTGGCGCGGTTGATCATCCGCGCCTCGGCAAATTGCCAGGTCTGGGTCGTGTCCCACGCCACGCGCCTGATCGCCGCCCTGGAACAGGATGAGCAGTGCAATTGCATCGTGCTGGAGAAAGACCTTGGACAGACCGGGATCGTCGGGCAGCGGGCGCTGGATGAGCCGGCGTGGCACTGGCCAGATTGAGTGGCGCCTGTAAACCGGATCGCGAGCAAGCTCGCTCCCACATACAATTCCCCCTGTGGGACGAGCTTGCTCGCGAAGGCGCTCTGACGGTCTACACAACCCTCAGAGAATCACCCCTGCCATTTGCCACCCTCGACAATCACACTCTCCGGCTTGGTGTCATCGCTCAGTTCCTTGCGCACGTATTGGTCGTACAGCTTGAGCAGGTACTTCTCTTCACCCAACTTCGCCAACTCGGCATTGACCCAATCACGCAGCTCGATGTTGCCTTTCTTCACCGCCGGCGCAATCGGCGCTTCGGCGCCCAGTGTCTGCTCCAGCACGCGATAGCCGGGGTTCTGCTTGGCCCAACTGAATAGCACCAGATTGTCCTGGGCATAGGCATCGCCACGCCCGTTGGCCAGGGCTTGCAAGGACTCGGAATTTTTCTCGAACTTGAGCAGTTTCCAGTCCGGGTGATTTTTGGTCAGCCAGATGTCCGCCGTGGTGCCGGTGGTGACAATGGTGGTGCGGCTCGCCAGGTCATCGAGGCTTTTCACCGCGCTGGCGTGTGGCACCAGCGCCTGCACCGCGACTTTCAGGTTCGGGTTGGTGAATTCCACCGCTTCCTTGCGCTCCGGGGTCACCGTCATGTTGGCCAGGATCAGGTCGACCTTGTCACTTTGCAGGAACGGAATCCGGCTCGCCGGTTCGACCGCGACGAACTCGACCTTGTTTTCATCGCCGAGCAGGTCCTTGGCGAATCGACGACCGATGTCGGTATCGAAGCCGACATAACGCCCCGCCTCATCGACGAAGCCAAACGGTGGCTTGTCGGTGAAGACGCCGACGATCAATTTGTCCCGCGCCTTGATTTTGTCCAGGTAGCTGGTCGACGCGGCGCTTGGGCTGGCAACGTTCGGCTTCGGCGGTTCTTCGGTTTTATTGCAGCCGACCAGCAAAGCGGCGGCGAGCAACGGCAGTAGCAGCAGAGAAGACTTGGCAGTTTTCATGACAGTTCCAGTTCCTTTGTTTGAGTCGTTTTGGGTAGTGCGGCGACGTAGGAGAACTTCTCCAGGAACTGCTGCGCTCGTGCGGTTTGCGGGTTCGTAAAGAAAATCTCGGGAGGGTTTTGTTCAAGGATCCGCCCGGCGTCCATGAACACGATGCGGTCAGCCACGGCGCGGGCGAAGGCCATTTCGTGGGTGACGATCAACAGCGTCATGCCTTCGCGGGCCAGGCCCTGGATGACGTCCAGCACTTCCTTGACCATTTCCGGATCAAGGGCGGCGGTGACCTCATCGAACAACATGACCTTGGGGTTCATGCACAGCGAACGCACGATGGCGATACGTTGCTGTTGGCCGCCGGAGAGTTGGCGGGGAAAGACATCGCGCTTGTCCAGCAGCCCCACCCGCGCCAGCAAGGCTTCGGCCTGTGCGCGCGCTTCGCGGCGGTCGCGTTTTTGCACTTTGAGCGGGCCGAGCAGCAGGTTATCGAGCACGCTCATGTGCGGGAACAGGTGATAGCTCTGGAATACCATGCCGATCTGCTGCCGTACTTCGCGCCAGTCGGTGCCCTTGTCCAGCAACTCGCGACCGGCGAATGCCAAGCTGCCGCTGTGGGCCACTTCCAGCCCATTGAGACAACGCAGCAAAGTACTTTTGCCGCAACCACTGGGGCCGAGGATGACGATCACTTCGCCCGACTGCACTTGCAGATCGATACCATCCAGCACCTGCTGCTCACCGAAAAACTTGTTGAAACCCTTGAACTCGATCAATGCGCTCATGCTTGCGTCCAGCGCCGTTCCAGCACGCGGGAGGCGGCCGAGAGCGGGTAGCAGATAAAAAAGAAAAACAGGAACAGCGCGCCGTAGATCAGCACGGACTCGTAGGTGCGCTCGATGATCTGCTGGCCGACCTTGATCACGTCCACCACGCCGATCAGCACGGCCAGGGAGCTGGTCTTGATGATGCGCGTGTAGACGTTGATGGTCGGCGGAGTCATGCGTCTGAGCGCTTGCGGCAACAGCACATGGCCGTAGAGCTGCGGACCGTTCAGGCCAATGGACAAGCCCGCCTCGCGCTGGCCGCGCGGCAGCGAATGCAATGCACCGCGTACCACTTCACCCACCTCACTGGCGCCCCACAACGACAACACCAGGACCGCGCACCAAAAGCTTGGAAGGCTCAGGCCGAAAAAGATCGGCAGGCCGAAGAACAGCAGGTACAACCAGACCAGCACCGGAATCGCTCGGAACAACTCCAGGTAGACCCGCAGAACGACATCCACGCCTTTGACGCCCAACGTTCGCAACACCCCATAAAGCACGCCGCCCACGGTGCTGAGGGCGATGCTCAGGAAGGAAATCGACAAGGTTTGCGCGGCGCCCTTGCCCAGTTGCGGCAACGACACCCACAGCAACTCAAGACCCGAACTGGCCATGCTGGAGCCTCCTTTCCAGGCGGCTGAGCAGCAGCGACAGCGGCAAGAACAGCAGCACGCAAATCAGCGTCAGCACGGCGAGCATTTCGTAGGTCTTGTAGTAGAGCGCGATGTAGCTTTTGGTGGTGTAGAGAATCTCCGGCACTGCCACGGCCGAGACCACGGTGGTCTCCTTGAGCAGGAAAATGAAGTTGGCGAACAACGACGGCAGGCTGAGGATCCCGGCCTGCGGCAGGATCACGTAGCGCAGCAACTGCCCGTGGGACAGGCCGATGGAACGACCGGATTCCAATTGCGCCTGGGGCACCGCGTCCACGCCCGCACGCAGCACTTCCGTGAGATAGGCACCGCCGAGGAACGTCATGGTGATGATCGCCGTCGCAAACCCCGACACCCTGATGCCCAGCGCCGGCAAGGCGAAGTAGACGAAGAACAACTGGATAAGCAGCGGCGTGTTGCGGGCCAGCTCCACATACAGCCCCACCAGGCGTTGCAGGTAAGGTGTGCGCGACACCAGGATCGTTGCGTTCACGAGCGCCACCAGCAGCGAGGTGGCGATGGCGATAAGGCCAACTTGCAGCGTCACGCCCACGGCCTTGAGAAACGCCGGGAGGGTGCTGAGGATAAAAGCGTAATCGAAGTTCATTGAACATCCTGGACGCCACTCGGTAAGCGGCGGTCGTGCAATCCATGCGCAGCGGATAGCTGCTCGGCAGACACTAACTTTAATGGCATAAGAACAGCAATTTAAATACCGTTAAAGCATATTGATATCACGCAAAAAACTATCCCCTGGATTTGCCGCGAAGAGCAAAGACGACTATTTTCCTTGCGCCGCAGGGAGGATCTTTTTTCGCCATCCCCCTCACCATTACAAGGAAGAAAACATGGCTGACGTAAAAGTGCCGCAGCGACTGGAACCGCAGGACATATTGAAATTGTTGATGGCGTTGCGCAGGGCGTTGAAGAGCGGGGCAGCCTGATCTACCCCCTGTGGGAGCGAGCTTGCTCGCGATAGCGGCCTGTCAGTCACATCAGTGCTCATTGATGAACCGCCATCACGAGCAAGCTCCCACAATAAAAAAACGCCGACGCTGTATCAGCCGTCGGCGTTTGAAACCATGAAAGGGTTTACCGCGCGAATCAGAACGCCGGCAGTACCGCGCCGCTGTATTTCTTTTCGATGAACGCCTTCACTTCAGGGCTGGTCAGGGCCTTGGCCAGTTTCTGGATGGCCGGGCTGTCCTTGTTGTCCGGACGGGCCACCAGGAAGTTGACGTAAGGCGAATCCGAGCCTTCGATCACCAAGGCATCCTTGGCCGGATTAAGACCCGCTTCCAGGGCATAGTTGGTGTTGATCAGGTCCAGATCGACCTGGTCCAGCACCCGCGGCAGCATGGCCGATTCCAGTTCCTTGAACTTGAAGTTGTGCGGGTTCTTGGCGATGTCTTTCGGCGTCGCCAAAGCGTTTTTCGGGTCTTTCAACTCGATCAGGCCAGCCTTCTGCAACAGGATCAGCGCACGGCCGCTGTTGCTGCCTTCGTTAGGCAGCGCGATGGTCGCGCCGTTTGGCAGGTCAGCCAGCGTCTTGTACTTCTTCGAGTAGCCACCGAACGGTTCGACGTGAACACCGATCACGGTCACCAGGTTCGTGCCTTTGCCTTCGTTGAAGTTCTTCAAGTACGGCAGGGTCTGGAAGTAGTTGGCGTCCAGGCGTTTCTGGTCAACCTGCACGTTGGGTTGGACGTAGTCGGTGAAGACCTTGATTTCCAGGTCCACGCCTTCCTTGGCCAGGGTTGGCTTGATCAGCTCGAGGATTTCAGCGTGGGGCACCGGCGTGGCGGCCACGACCAGTTTCTCTGCGGCCTGGGCCAAGCCCGACGCCAGGGCTGCCGCCAATGCGGTGAACAACAGAACCTTTTTCATGCAGTGTCCTTATCGAAAATCACAGTCGTCATGGACGACGGCTAAATGAGGGTGTGCCAGTGAAGTGCTATCGCTGGCGTGATGCGGACAATACCGATATTTTTTATTCCTTAACAATATCTTTTGTTCAAGTTCATATTCATTTTGCTCATATAGCTAACACCGCTTTTGTGGCGAGGGAGCTTGCTCCCGCTCGGTTGCGCAGGAACCGCAAGATCTTGGGGCCGCTACGCAGCCCAGCGGGAGCAAGCTCCCTCGCCACAAGAGCGGGTCAGCCACACTTACAGCGTCGAGCCCAATCGACTGAGCAGCTCCTTGAGTGCGGCACGCTCACCTTCCGATCCCCCTGCGATGACCTGCGCCACTTGCTGCTCGATCAGTTCCGGCACTGAAGGCTGGGGCGGCAAATTCAGGTGCTCGGGTAAAATCTCGTCACCGGTGCTGACCAGCAATGCGAAGTGAATGACGTTTTCCAACTCGCGGGTGTTGCCCGGCCAACTGTGCTGTTCGAGGGCATGCTGCGCCGCTTCACTGATCAGCGGCACGGCCAAGCCGAGTCGCTGGCTGTAGATGCCCAGGAAGTATTCGGCCAGGGACAGAATATCGCCCACCCGTTCGCGCAGGGCCGGCAGTTCCAGCTGGCCTTCGCCCAGGTAGTGGTAGAGCCGTTCGTGGAATTTCCCGGCCGCCACCGCTTGCGCCAGGTCGATGCTGGTGGCCGCGACCAGGCGGACATCCACCGGGCTGGGCTGGTGGGCACCGACACGGGTGACTTCGTGGTTCTCCAGGGCCGCCAACAACTTGATTTGGATCGGCAGCGGCAAATCGCCGATTTCATCCAGGTAAAGGGTGCCGCCGTTGGCCGAACCGAACCAACCGGCCCGGCTGCTGGCCGAGCCGCTGTAGCTGCCGGCGGCATAACCGAACAGTTCGGCGTCGGCGTAGGTCGGGCTGATGGCGCCGCAGTTGACCGACACAAACAATCCGCCGCGATCGCTTTCACGATGGATATGCCGGGCCAGCAGTTCCTTGCCGCTACCGGTTTCGCCGCGTATCAGCACCGAGATCGCTCGGGGCGCCAGTTGCTCCAACTCCTGGCGCAACTGTCGTGAACGAGGGTCGACGAACACCAGCGCCTTGGCGCGAATGCTCAGGGGGCTTTTTTCCGCGTCGGGAAAGGTCAGCAAGGGCTGACCGAAGGTTTCATGCAAACTCATGGCAGGCTCCCGCCCCAGACCGCCGGGAGACGGGGGGCGCTAAAAAT
The DNA here is from genome assembly GCF_053629195.1 of Pseudomonas sp. R151218B TE3479. NCBI lineage: Bacteria > Pseudomonadati > Pseudomonadota > Gammaproteobacteria > Pseudomonadales > Pseudomonadaceae > Pseudomonas > Pseudomonas sp. R151218B TE3479. Next base: position 1,266,844 of record NZ_JBRJHV010000001.1, on the reverse strand, counting down.
TCAGGCGCGACGCAGGGCGTGATGCTCCATGCGGTTTTGCAGACGATAGAGATAAGCGAAACCCTGCTCCCAACGCTGGTGGCCAGACTTCACGTTGATGTGCCCCGCTCCCGCCAGGATCCCGGCCTCGGCCCCCCAGTTGCGCGCCAGTTCCAGGGCACGCGGGGCACTCACGGCGTCGTCGTTGTCGGAACTGACCACCTGGCTTGGGAAAGGCAACAGATCACTGGGAATCGGCGCGAAGTTGCGCAGCGCCGGGACGCAGGCTGGCCGCTCGACATCCGCCGGCGCCACCAGCAACGCTCCACGCACCTGCCGCAAAAACTGCACCGGCGCAGTGGCGGCCCAATGGGCCACCGTGATGCAACCCAGGCTATGGGCAATCAGGATCACCGGCGTGCTGTCGGCGGCCACGGCCTCGGCCAGCGCCGCGACCCAGTCTTCACGCCGGGGCGTCACCCAGTCGGCCTGCTCGACCCTGGCACTGTTGGGCAGGCTGTTCTGCCAGTGGGTTTGCCAATGATTTTCCGGCGATCCTTGCCAGCCCGGCACAATCAGGTAGCGAATCGATTCGTTGCGCATGGGAGCTCTCCTGCGTGTCTGTTCCCGGACGAGTATAGGGAGGAGGGCTATATTATTTAAGGAATAAGAAGCTATTTGTTAATACTTAAAACGAATAACAGGCACACCGCTATCGCGAGCTCGCTCGCGATAGCGGTGTGCCTGTTACATCAATGTCGACTGACCGTTCGCTATCGCGAGCAAGCTCGCTCCCACAGGTCTCCCACAGTTCTCTCAGGCAGGTCGTTCGCCACGCCCCTTGCGCAACAACACATCCAACTGGTCTATCACTTCCGCCCAGTCCGCATCCTCGAGGATTTCCTCGCGCAGCATTTGCCGCTGGCCCTCATTCCAGAAAAACGCATCGGCCAAGTGCAACCCGGGCTTGAGAGGTGAATGCGTGGCGATGAACTGGTCAATGCCAATGGCGTCATCGGGCAAGCCCAGTTGCTTGAACAATGCGCGAAGGGTGTGGATCGGCGGTTCCATAGGGGCTCCTGGACATGAATGGATGGCGGGTTCGTTCCTGGGCAGTCTAGCCCCTCGCCGACCGCCAGACCGCTCAAAATCCAATCAACTCCCGACTCGACTGGGCTTTGAATAAACATCCCGATGGACTCGGGGGTTGTCTTTGTGGCGAGGGGATTTATCCCCGCTGGACTGCGAAGCAGCCCCCAAAACCAGCCGACTCGGTGTGCCAGGAAGATTGAGTTCACTGCTTTAGGGCTGCTACGCAACCAGCGGGGATAGATCCCCTCGCCACCCTCTACAGGGGCAGTGACTTCAACGCCTCATAAGGCTCCTGCGCCCAGCGCAGGACCCGCTCACGCAACAGCGCCGAAGCCTCCCGGCGCTTGTCCTCGCTGTCGCCGACAAACGCCTGCGCCGGCTGCTTGGCATGCTGCCCCACCGTCGCGAACACGTGCCCGCATTGCTCATCATCGAGCCCGAAAAACGCCGCCAACCTGCCCGTCATCGCCTCGGGCAGTTCGGTGTAGTTGACCGCCATCCCAGCCAATGCCCGGCAGTGTTCCAGGCCTGTTCCCAGCAACCGACCCACCCGACGGGGGATGAAATCTTCCTGGCTGCCGAACGGCAATCCATCGTCCAGAACCGTCGCTCCGATCATCCCCGGTACCATGTGCACGCCAGGACGCCGCAGGTGTGAGACTGAAATTTCCAAGGGGTCGCGGTACACGAATAGCCAGGGTGTGTCGGGAAAGCACTCACGCAGCAGTGGCAGTTCACCAATGTTCCAGGCGTCGAGCTTGACCACCAGGCGTTGCTCCACACCTCGGCGGCGCTGCCCGTAGGCCGACATCAAACCCTTGAGTGCCACACACCGCTGGACCGCTGGCAAATCACCGCGCAGCAGCGTATCCAGAGGTGGCGGTTCCGAGATAACAATATGGTCGTCCAACTGGGCAAGCATCTGGCTGATCAATGTCGAGCCGCAACGGGAGGCATGGAAAATGAATGCGCTGGGCTCAAGTCCCGGGGTTTGGCGTTGCCACTGACCAAGTGCATCCAAGGGCGTCCGGCGGCGGAACGCCTGGTTGAAGGGCAGGCGCAGGGCGTCTTCCACCGCATCGCCAAAGAACGGCTGTGACAGACGCGCGTCGCCGAACCAGCACCAATCGACCCACCACTGCCCGGCCTCTTGCCATAGGCGGATCGGTAACCAACCGTGCAGATTCAGGTCTTCCACGGGGTTCTCCACTGCTGACGACCGTTGCGCATGGCGGCACGCACTTCTTCCAGGGTGAAATGAAGCCCTCGTTCGGCCCCCAGCGCCAGGGTGGATTCAATGAAAGCGTCGAGGTCGTGCAGGCTCCGCAAGGTGCGGGCGAGGTCAGGGTCGCTTGCCACGCGCTGCTGAAAACGGGCGAAATCGCTTTGCCTGACGCACGCAGCGGGTGTGGTGCGCAGCCCATCGGCAATCTGCTGGACCAGCCACGGTCCGGGGCGACAGTCGAGCACCAGATGAACCCGCGAATGAGCACTTCGGTTAACCACCCGATGAGGCCGCACCAAGTCGAGAAACCAGCACTCGCCGGCCGTCAGCGGAATGATTTGTCCATCCAGGAAAAAGTCCACATCAGGTGGGCTGAGCAACGGAACGTGCAGGCGCAGGTCGGCGTCCGGCCCGCCCAGGTCATAGTCGCGATGCTCGTGGATGCACCCACCGGGACCCAGCCGCAGCAGCCGGGCCGAGACGATCTCCAGGGGCCAGTCGCGCAACGCCTCATTCCAACGACCGTCCGCCAGCCAAGGCGCACGCTGGCTTGGCTGACCACGCCCGGGCGACAGTTCGGTGACGGTATCCGCCGCCGAAATCAGCGCCACCCCGCTCCAGTCGCCGCTGTAATAGGCACGGTTGAAATGCCCTTGCCAGCGTGTGTCTTCAATGGCCGCCAGTGCCTGCAACAGCAACGGCAGGTTCACCGCCACCGGCAGCCGGGAAAACGCCGGGCGCGTCATGGCAGCACCCGGTCATTGAGTCACCGCGGCCGTCTTCGGCACGGTGATATCGCCTTGGGCCCAGGCCGCTTCGCGGTTAGCCAGCGCCGTGGCGATCGATTGCACCGCGGTCGATTGCACTTCGTTCGGCATTGGATCGAGGCCGGCGCTGGCGAAGATCTGACCGTAGGCGTTGCGCAGGTCGGCATAGGCCAGGTCCCGGCGCAGATCAGCCTGCAAGGTGTTCAGTTCGCCCTGGATCAGGTCCAGCTCGCCAATGCCCGCGGCCTGGTGACGGCTGCGCAACTGGCCAACGATCTGCCCGTCGATGTCCGACAGTTGCTGGCTGGTCTTGAACTGGCGCAGGGCTTCGCGATAGTTGGCATTGGCCACGTACAGCTGCGCCAGCACGGCAATCGACATCGCCTGGCGCCGCGCCGACGCGACTTCTTCACCGGCCTTGGCCACGTCGATGGCCGCCGGGGCGGAGATCACGTTGAACAGGTTCCAGGTGACTTTCACGCCATAGTCAGCCCAGCCCTGCTCCACCAGGAACGAGTTGCTGTCGTAGTGTCCGCCGGCGGAAAACTCCAGCCCCGGCAGCAGGCGCAACATGGCCTTGCGGGTTTCGGCGGCAGTGATGCGGGTCTGGTAATCCTGCTCGCGCAGTTCCGGGCGGCTGGCCAGGGCTTCCTGTTCGAGACGGGCCAGGTCGACCTTGAGTTCCGGGATGGTGTATTCATCCTGGGTCGCCAGGGTCAGCTCGGTGCCCAAGGGCAAGTTGATCAGGGTCGCCAGTTCGGTCTTGGCCAGGGACAGCGCCCGGCGCTGTTCTTCCAGCTGGCGGGTGGCCTGGATCAGCGAGCGCTGGTAACCCAGGGCCTGCACCGGGTCGCCGATGCGCTGTTCGCTCATGCTCTGGCTGTTGCCCCGCGCCGCGTCGACCCTCACCATCAGGCTGTCGATCTGCTTGAGCAGGCGCTCGGCGGCCATGGCGCGCCAGTAGGCCGAACGCACGTCCTGGACGATGGTGTTGATCACCTTGCGTCGGCGTTCCTGCACGATCAGGCGCTGGTCCCCGGCCTGCTTGGCACTGATGTAGCTCACACCGAAATCGAGCACGTTCCAGACCATGGTCAGGTCCGCTACTTCGCGGTCACGGTCCTGGGAGGTCGACGGTTCCAGGGATTGGGTACCGGTTTCCACGCTCTGGCTGCTGGAGGCGCTGACGTTGTTACGGCCCACGTAACCGGCGTCCAGGGCCATGCGTGGCAGCATGTCGAAACTGGCCAGGTCCAGCTGACGCTTGGCCAGGGCCTCCTCCATGATCTTCAAACGACCTTCGAGGTTGTACTTCACCGCCCGGGCCATGGCCTGGTGCAGGGTCAGGGGGCCGCTCAGCGGCTCCTGATCCTTGTACATATTCTGCAGGTCAGTTCGAGCGCGCTGTTCGCTGACGCTGCGCTCGATCGGATCGCTGGTGACCGCACATCCACTCACCACCAGCGCCAGCAAACTCATACCGAACAACTTCTGACTTCTATTCATTCCCTGGATTGCCCCTGGCTGCCCCAATATTTTTTAGAATTCAGGCCAGCGCTTGGCTGATGCCGACCTGTAGTAATGCCGTTGCCAGGCTATCGACCTGACGCTGTTCAGTATCCTTGAGCTGTTGCAGCTGTTGGCCCAAGGTCGGAGCGCCGAACATCCCGCGCAGCCCTTGGGATACATCGCCGCCCTGCATTGACTGGCTGCCGAAGGCATCCATCGAGTCGCCCTCGGAAGCTGAGTCCTGGGTGAACAGGGTCGAAAGCGTGCTGCTGCCGAACACCCCGCCATCGCCCCCACCAAAACCCAGGAACCCCTGGCCAGAACCATCGCCAGCGGCGTCAGCGCTGAAAACCTGGGCGATATAGCTAGGGGCCAGTTGGCCCCGGTTGATGAAAATATCCCCAATCGGCTTGAGGCCACCGCCCACGTCCCGTTGCTCGAACAGCGGCGGGAACCCCAGCGGCGAACCGAGGTTGCCGGTCGGCGGGGTAAAGACGATTGGCTGCAGCGGCGCCTCGGACGGCGGGATAACCGTGACCGGGTCGGACGTCAGGAACTCCGGCGGCGGCTTCACATCGTTGGGTACCACGGTGTTGATCGCATAGTTGTTGGACACCGCCACGCTGGCCCCGGCGTTGCCGGTCAGGTCGCTGACGTTGCTGGTGTCCAGGGCGATGAAATTGCTCGGGTCAGTAAGGTTCAGCGTGGGCGTGAACGTCGCGGTCCAGGTCCTGCCGCCGTCGCTGCTGGTCAGGTTGGTCAGCTCGCCGTTGGTGACGCTGAGGTCCGACAGATCGAAATTGCTCACCGCCTCGCTGAAGGTGATGGTGACCTGGGTCGTCTCGCCCACGGTCAGGTTCGGATCGGCCACCACGATGGTCGCTGTCGGCCGGGTGGCATCGAGCGCGTAGTTGCTGGAGATCGCAATGCCTGCCCCGACGTTGCCGGCGAGGTCCTGCACGTTGCTGGTGTCCAGCAGGATCAGGTTGGTGGCATCGCTGACGCCTGCGGTGGGCGTCAGGGTCGCCGTCCAGGTCAGGCCGCCGTCGCTGCTGGTGAGGTTGGACAGCACACCATTGGCCACGCTGAGGTCCGACAAGTCGAAACCGGACACCGCCTCGGTGAAGCTGATGGTCACGGTGGTGCTCTGGCCGATGCCCAGGGTGGTATCGCCCAGGGAGATGGTCGCGCCAGGACGAGCCGTGTCGATCGCGAAGTTGTTGGAGTTCACCACGCCGACACCGCTGTTGCCCGAGGCGTTGACCACGCCGCTGGTGTCCAGCGTGATCAGGTTACTGGTGTCGGTAATGTTCGCGCTCGGGGTGAACGTCGCCGTCCAGGTCACGCCGCCATCGGAGGACGAGACGTTGCTCAGCGTGCCGTTGCTCACGCTCAGGTCGGCGTTATCGAAACCGCTGACCGCTTCCGAGAAGGTAATGGTGACCTGTGAGGTTTCCCCTATCTGCAATGCACTGTCAGCCACCACGATCGTGGCAGTCGGTACCTGCGTCTGGACCGCATAGTTGGCTGAGTCGGTGGTACCTGCCCCGGTGTTGCCGGCCGCATCGCTTACGCCGGTGTTATCCAGGCTGATCAGGTTGGTGGCGTCGGTCACGCCCAGGGTTGGCGTGAAGGTCGCGGTCCAGGTCAGGCCGCCATCGCTGCTGCTGACGGCGCTCAGGGTGCCGTTGGCCACTGTCAGGTCAGCGTTGCTGAAGCCGGTCACCGCCTCGCTGAAGGTGATGGTCACCTGGGCGGTTTCACCCGCGTTTCAACACCGAATCGCTCAGTACGATGGTGGCGGTCGGACGCTGGCTGTCGACGCTGTAGTTGTTCGAATCGGTGGTGCCGCTGCCGACGTTGCCCGCCAGGTCGGCGACGCCGCCATTGGCGAGGGTAATGACATTACTGGTGTCCGTGATGCCAGCGGCAGGCGTGAAGGTCGCGGTCCAGGTAATGCCGCCGTCATTGCTGCTCAACCCGCTGAGGGTCCCGTTGGCAACGGTCAGATCGGCAGTGGTGAAGCCCGTCACGGCCTCGCTGAAGGTGATGGTCACCAGCGAGGTCTCGCCCGCGGCGATGGCGGTGTCGGTGTCGGCGACGACGATGGTCGCGGTCGGGCGCACGGTGTCGATCGCGTAGTTGTTCGAATCGGTGGTGCCGACGCCAGCGTTGCCTGAGACGTTGACGACACCGGTATTGTCCAGGGTGATCAGGTTGCTGGTATCGGCAATGCTCGCACTCGGTGTGAACGTGGCCGTCCACGTGACGCCGCCGTCGGAGGACGACACGTTGCTCAGCGTGCCGTTGCTGACGGTCAGGTCGCTGTTGTCGAAACCGCTCACCGCTTCGTTGAAGGTGATCGTCACCTGGCTGGTTTCACCGATGCTCAGGGACGTATCGGCCACCACGATGGTCGCCGTCGGCACCTGGGTATCGACGGTGTAGTTGGCGGAGTTGCTGGTGCCGGTACCGGCGTTGCCGGCCGCGTCGCTCACGCCGCTGTTGTTCAGGACGATCAGGTTGGTGGCGTCCCGCGTGCCGGTGGCCGGGGTGAAGATCGCCGTCCAGGTGATGCCGCCATCGCTGCTGCTCACGGCGCTCAGGGTGCCGTTGGCCACGCTCAGGTCTGAATTGTCGAAGCCGCTGACCGCTTCGCTGAAGGTGATGGTCACCAATGAAGTCTCGCCGACGCTGAGGTTGCTATCGGCCATCACGATGGTCGCGGTCGGACGCAGGGTATCGACAGCGTAGTTGTTCGAATCCGCAGTGCCGGTGTTGATGTTGCCCGCCACATCGGCGATCGATCCACTGTTGAGGCTGATCAGGTTGGTGCTGTCGCTGATCCCCGCACTCGGGGTGAAGGTCGCGGTGAAGGTAATGTTGTCGCTGGTACTCAGCCCGCTCAGGGAACCATTGGCCACTGTCAGGTCAGCCAGGGTGAAGCTCGTCACGGCCTCGCTGAAGGTAATGGTCACCAGCGAGGTTTCGCCAATGGCAACGGTTGGGTCGGCCACGACGATGGTCGCGGTGGGGCGCACGGTGTCGACCACGTAGTTGTTGGAATCGGTGGTGCCGACGCCCGCATTGCCCGCGCCGTTGATCAAGCCGGTGTTGTCCAGGGTGATCACGTTGCTGGTATCGGAAATGCTCGCGCTCGGCGTGAACGTGGCCGTCCAGGTGACGCCGCCGTCGGTGCTGCTCATGGTGCTGAGCGTGCCGTTGCTGATAGTCAGGTCCGAATTGTCGAAACCGCTGACCGCCGAGTTGAACGTCACAGTGACCAATGTCGTCTCGCCGATGCTCAGTGTGCTGTCGGCAATCACGATGGTCGCCGTCGGTACGTTGGTGTCGACCTGGTAGTTGTTGGAGTTGGTCGTGCCGGTGCCGGTATTGCCTGCGGCATCGCTGACGCCGGTGTTGTTCAGGGTGATGACGTTGGAGGTGTCGCTGACCCCCAGGGCCGGGGTGAACGTGGCGGTCCAGGTGAGGCCGCCATCGCTGCTGCTGACCGCGCTCAGGGTGCCATTGGCCACGCTCAGGTCCGAATTGTCGAAGCCCGTCACCGCCTCGGAGAAGGTGATGGTGACCAGCGACGTTTCGCCGACGCTCAGGGCGTTGTCGGCAACTACGATGGTCGCGGTCGGGCGCAGCGTATCGACGACGTAGTTGTTGGAGTCGGTGGTGCCGCTGCCAGCGTTGCCCGCCCCATCCACGACGCCCGTGTTGTTCAGCGTGATCAGGTTGGTGGCATCGCTGGTGCCGACGCTCGGGGTGAAGGTGGCGGTGTAAGTGATGTTGTCGCTGGTGCTCAGCCCGCTCAGGCTACCGTTGGCGACCGTCAGGTCAGCCAGTGTGAAGCCGGTCACCGCCTCGTTGAAGGTGATGGTCACCACCGAGGTTTCGCCCAGGGCGACGGCCGTATCGGCGACGACGATGGTGGCGGTGGGGCGCGCCGTGTCGATGGCATAGTTGTTGGAGTCGGTGGTACCGCTGCCGGCGTTGCCGGCGGCGTCCGCCACGCCGGTGTTATCCAGGGTGATCAGGTTGGTGGCGTCGCTGATGCTGGCGCTCGGGGTCAGTGTCGCGGTCCAGGTGATACCGCCGTCGCCGCTGCTCAACCCGGTCAGGGTGCCGTTGGCGACTGTCAGGTCGGCGGTGGTGAAGCCAGTCACCGCTTCGCTGAAGGTAATGGTCACCAGGGACGTTTCGCCGACCCTCAAGGCGTTATCGGCGACGACGATGGTCGCGGTCGGACGCGCGGTGTCGACGGCATAATTGTTGGAACTGGTGGTGCCGGTGCCAGCGTTACCGGCCGCGTCCAGTACGCCGGTATTGGCCAGGACAATGAGGTTGGTGGCATCGCTGATGCTGGCACTTGGGGTCAGCGTTGCAGTCCAGGTGATACCGCCGTCGCTGCTGCTTAGCCCGCTCAGGGAACCGTTGGCAACGGTCAGGTCGGCCAGGGTGAACCCCGTCACCGCCTCGCTGAAGGTAATCGTCACCAGGGAGGTTTCACCGATGTTCAGCGCGTTGTCGGCCACCACGATCGTGGCGGTCGGGCGCAGGGTGTCGATGGCGTAGTTGTTCGAGCTGGTGGTGCCGGTACCGACGTTGCCGGACAAGTCGGCAACGCCGCTGTTGTTCAATGTAATCAGGTTGGTGGTATCGGTCACGCTGGCGGTCGGGGTCAGCGTTGCGGTCCAGGTGATACCTCCGTCGCTGCTGCTCAGCCCGGTGACCGTACCGTTGGCCACCGTCAGGTCCGCGGCGGTGAAACCACTGACCGCCTCGTTGAACGTGATCGTCACCAAGGACGTTTCACCGGCGCTCAGCGCCGTGTCGGCCACCACGATGGTGGCGGTCGGCAGCACGGTGTCGATGGCATAGTTGTTGGAGTTGGTGGTGCCGACACCGGCATTGCCACTCAAGTCCGCGACACCGGTATTGTTCAGCACCACCAGATTGGTGGTGTCGGTGACAGCGGCGTCGGGTGTCAAGGTTGCTGTCCAGGTGATACCGCCGTCACTGCTGCTCAGGCCGCTGAGGGTGCCATTGGCCACTGTCAGGTCAGCCGTGGTCAATCCGCTGACCGCCTCGGAGAAAGTGATGGTCACCAGCGAGGTTTCACCGTTCCTGAGGGCCGTGTCGGATACCACGATGGACGCCGTCGGCGCCACGGTGTCGTTGACCACGTAATTGTTCGAATCGGTGGTGCCCACCCCGGCGTTACCGGCCAGGTCCGCCACACCGGTGTTATTCAAGGTGATGATGTTGGTGGTATCGGCGATATTGCTTGCCGCCGTCAGCGTGCCAGTCCAGGTGATGCCGCCGTCGCCGCTGGTCAGCGTGCCGATGGTGCCGTTCTGTACGGTCAGGTCCGCCGCGGTCAGCCCGGTCACCGCCTCGGAGAAGGTGATGGTCACCTGCGACGTGCCGCCAGAGTTCAGGTTGGTGTTGGCCACCACGACAGTCGCGGTGGGCGGCGTTTCGTCCGGCACGTAGTTGGTATTGATGGTGCCGCCGTCGCCATAGACGTTGGCCACCGACGCCGGCGTAACGCCCGCGGTGCCGGCACTCGTTCCTCCGACGCCGCTGCCCCCGACGTTGCCGGCCAGGGCCGCGAAGTTGGCCGCGGTCATCAGGATCGAACCCTTGTTCCAGATGGCGCCGACACCGACGCCACCGGCACCGCCCGCCTGGGTGTAGCCGCCGCCAGCACCGCCGCCACCGCCACCACCGCCCGCTCCGATGTTGTTGGAGATGACCGAGTTGCCGATGATCCGCAGGGTTGCGCCCGTGTCGTTGTAGATACCGCCAACCGCGCCACCGCCGGCACCACCGATGTCGTTATAGCCGTCGCCACCGCCGCCACCGCCGATGGACAAGCCACCGCTGCTGGCCGTGCCGCCGGCGGAACCGGTGCTGTAGCCGGCATAGACAGCGCCGCCGGCACCGCCGGTCGTGGAGCCGCCACGACCACCGATGTTGAAAAAGCCGCCACCGGCACCGCCCTGGTTGGTAGAGCCCAAGGAACCCGAGGAGTTGAGCGTATCGCCGCCACGCCCGCCGATCCCGCCGCCGAGCGCACCACCGCCACCGCCACCGCCACCTGCGTATTCCGGCGTCACACCACCGCCGCCGCCACCGCCCGCCGCCACGTTAGCCGTGACCGTGACGTTACGCAGGGTCAAGGTACCCGCATTGTTGATCCCGCCGCCCTTGGCCACCAGCGCATCATCACCACCGTTACCGCCGTTGCCCGACACAACGCCACGGGTAATCACCAGGCCATCGAGGGTGGCCGTGGTGCCGGCCGTCACGTTGATCACTTGGGTGCGGAACTGCCCGTCCAGGGTGACATCGGCGACGTTGTCGTTGTTGAGGTCACCGTCGATCGTGACGTTCTTGTTCACCACCAGCACCTGAGTCAAGGCGACGGTCATGCTGTTGTTGAAGGTGACGATATCGCCGTTCTGGGCAGAAGCCAGGGCGGCGCGCAGGGAGCCCACGCCGGAATTGGCATTGTTGGTGGCGGTCCAGGTGGCCAGGCCCCATTGGTACTCGCTCATGGCATTGGCCGAGAGCACGTTGGCACTCTCGATGTTGCCGGTGGCAATCTCCAGGTCCCAGTCGCCGCCGACGCCAGTGCGATCATCGGAAGCCGCCACGTCGCGGCCGGTCAACTGTGCCAACGAATTCACCAGGCTAAGGCCACGATCACCTTCGGCGGTGTAGCAGCCGTAAATGAGAATATCGCCGCCGGCAGTCATGTCCTGGCCGATCTGCGCCAGCACTTCGCTGCGGGCCTGGACGTTGTCCGCCGACAGGTAGCTGTTGCCCAGCCACAAATCACCGGCGTTACCGTGGGCGATGATCTGCACCGAGCTGATGCCCTGGTGGGTCTCCAGATAATCGGCGATTTGTTGCAGGCCATCCTTGGTAGCATCCAGTTGCACCACCTGGGTCCCGGGCGCCACGCCTTCGAGCAGGTTGGCAGCGTCCTTGACCCGGGAATCGACGAACACCACGGATTTGCCCGGAACGGCAGCCTGGGTGGCATCGACCTGGCCCTGGGGCGCATGGGTGTCGGCCGGTTGGTCCGCCGTGGGCGTCTTGGCCGCCTCGGCAGTGGGTTGCGCGTCCGCTTGCGCGGCGTCGGCCACGGTGGCGGCCACCGCGCCGTCGAACAGCATTCGCGGCTCCAGGGACATGATCATTGGCGATGCCAGGGCTTGCGCGCCCTCGGTTACCCGCGATTTGCCTTTGCTCCACCACATGACGATCACCTGGACTCGAACTTTTTGAACGCAAATGAAAAAAACCGCTGTCAGCTGACAGCGGCGTCGGTTTTCATACGAATGACATTGGCGGCGCTTGCGGACCCATCGCGCCAGAACGACAGCTCGGCATACTTTTCAAACAGATCCGGCGGCAACAAGGTTCGCCGGGCTTGCGGCGCGACCTTGGGCTTGACCTTGTGCAGGCCGGCAACGCCCAAGGCCTGGTCGAAGGCAGGGGCGTCGTAGGTCAAGTGATTGAAGTCGTGTTCGAACCAGGGCTCGCCGATGAACTCGTACACCAGGCGCATGACCCGCTCGGGGGCCTGGCTCAGCAGGTCGTAGTCAACGATCAGCAGCGACTCGGCGTTCTCGCCGTAATAGGCCTCTTTGAGCGCCGTCCAGGCAAGCCCCACCAGGCGATTGCGCTGGGCCAGGGTTTCGCAGCGGCTGTAGACGGTGTTGCGCTCGTCATCGTCATTGAACAGCTTGGTGTTCTCGAACGGATTGGCGCGATAAAGGCGCTCCAGGCTGTCGAGGATCCAGGCGACGTTGCGCACGCAAGCGATGGTCTTGGCCTGGGGGAACAGGTCCTGCAGGGCAGGCAAACGGGCACACCATTGGCGATTGGTGTCGAAGATGACCGGTTTATCGGCTTTGTCGGCGTAGTAGGAATCGAAGAGGCCACGCAACAGACGGCGGCGCAGGTCGGTGTCGATCACCGAACCGAACTCGCTGCCGGCGCTGCATTGCTGCAGGACGCTGCTGAACAGCGAACCGACGGGACTGGTCATGCCGGCATGAAAGCGCGGGTTCTGCAACAAAATGGCAGAAAGCAGGGTCGAGCCTGAGCGCGGTAAACCGGAAATAAAGTGAAACTGCGGCAATCCCTTCACCTGTTTTGTAGTCCCTTCGTATCGCCCAAGCGTAGCCGAGGAAACAATCTTCGCCTAGTAGTACTTTGACATCAGATTCGCCCCTAGCTGTAAAAAAGATGGACGGTAGAGACGCTCGGTGAACCTGAATCGATTAAGCCGTTTCGCGACACTTTCCACCCGTTTCCCTCGGCAAAATCAAACATCCCGGTCTACGCTCAGCCGTGCGTGACCAGGCCAGGGAATGAAGGAGTCGGGCTGATCGCACTCTTGTCCTTTACGCGCCGGGCATTGCGAAACCAATCACCTGAAGGATGAGGAATCTATGGAAGTATTCATCGGCACGATCCAGTCATTCGCCTTTAACTTTGCGCCCAGGGACTGGGCCCTGTGCAACGGGCAGACGCTTTCCCTTTCTCAATACCAGACCTTGTTCGCCTTGATCGGCGTGACGTACGGAGGCAATGGCCAGACCACCTTCATGCTGCCCAACCTGCAAGGCCGCCTACCCTTGGGCCAAGGCAACGGCCTGGGCCTGACCCCGCGCGTCATCGGCGAGGTCTCTGGCACTGAAAACGTCACCCCGACGCTGAACAACCTGCCCAGCCACACCCACACCCTCACGGGCGTCACCGCCTCGACCACCCTGCAACTGGCGAACCCGGCCAGTAATCCAGTGAACACTCCCACGGCCACCAACTCATTCATCGGCACCTCGGGCACCGGGCCAGGCTCGGCGGCGATCTATTCCGACCAGATCGGTGCCTCGCCCGTACCGCTGCAAGGTGTCAGCACGACCGTCAGCGGCACGATTTCCCCCGCGGGCAACGGCATGCCATTGGCCGTCATGAACCCCTTCCTGGCCATCAACTTCAGCATCGCCCTTCAAGGCTACTTCCCGTCCCGTAACTGATGAACCGCCGGAGGGCTGCGGTCCTCCGGCCTACTGGAGTGTCGACATGCTGCAACAGGTTCATAGCCGCCATTTCCAACCGCTGGTGGGCCAGACCGGCAGCCTGACCCTGCCTGACGGCAGTTGCCTACCGGTGCGCTTCGAAACCCTTGAAGAAACACCTCGGGCGAAGATGCCGAGCACCGAGCGCATGCCCTTCAGCGTCGAGTTCAACAGTCTGGAAAGCACCGCGTTCGTGGACGGTCTCTGCGGGCTGGAGGTGCCGGAACTGGGCAAGATCGAGGGGGTGTTCGTGTCACGGATACCGCCCATGGGACGGGATCCGGCGCTGGGATATTTCTACATCGCGTTTAACTAAAAACTGATGGTCCCTTGTGGGAGCGAGCTTGCTCGCGATGGCGGAAGGTCAGCTTGCATCCAAGTTGGATTTACCGCCCTCATCGCGAGCAAGCTCGCTCCCACATTGAACCGGTGGCAAGTCAGGCACTGTTCAGCTCCCTTTCGGATACCAGACCAACCGCTCCGCCGCCGGGTTGCGCTCTTGCACTTCGAAACCCAGCGCCAGGTAGTGCCGGCGTGCATGGGGGTTGCTGGCCCAGACCACGGTCGCCACCGGGCAGCGGATCTGTTGCGCGGCTTTCTGCACCCCTTGCAACACCGCCCGGCCGTACCCCTGCCCACGCGCCTGGGGAATGAAGGCCAGGTACAGCACGCGAATTTCATTGGGGCCGAAATCCGTGCTCAAGGCGCCGATCGCGGTGCCGAGTTTTTCCACGACGTAATGCATGGCGTCGGGGAAGTTCTCGCCCAACCCTCGCTCCTGCACCTGGTACTGCTGGGCAATCACCTGCTGCACCTGTTCGGGGTCGCCGTCGATCCATTGCAGGTCCGGCCGCGCCGCCTGGTACAGGCCCTGCAGGAACGGACCATCGCTGACCCGCGATGGACGCACCACCAACCCCTCTGCCGCCACTGAATCCATGCTTGCTCCCTAGGATTAGAACCCGCTTTCCCTGACACCCAACGCCGCCAACCGTCGCCAGGCCGCTCCCAACACCGACTCGCCCTTGCCCTGCAACACCGCCACGCCACGCAGCGGCTGCACCGGAGCGGACGTGTCGTCCACCGCACTCAGGCGCACACCGTATTGGGCCTGCACCGGCTCGGCCCGTTGCTGCGAATCGCGACGCACCGCAATCGGTCCATGGTGGTCGGACGTCAACGCTTGTTGTTCGACCCAGGCCACGCCGTTGGTATCGATTTCACTCAACTGCACGGCAATCGACGTGTGCATCGGATCGTCCGCGATGAACCGTCCCGTGGCGCCCGGCCCGACCCGCCAAAGCTCGGCTTCGGTGAGGTAGCCGCGCAACCGCGAATCGGTCTGCACCACCCGCGCCAGCACCTGCGTCGGCGACAGCCAGCGCCCTACCGACAGTTGCGGCAACAAATCGCGCACCTGGCCGGCATGGGGCGCACGCAACAGCAGGCGTTCGCGCTGGGCCACCAGGCCCCGGTACTCGGCCACCGCTTCGGCCAGTTGCTGTTCGACGATGCCTGCATCGGCGGCGGTTTCGCTGCGCCCGGCCTGACGGCGCATCTGCAACTGCTGGATCTGGATTTCCCGGCGCACGATGGCCAGGCGCGAGGCCATATCTGGCGATTCCAGTTCAATCAATACTTCGCCCTGGGCCACGGTCTGGCCGTCGTGCACATTCACCTGCTTGACCCTTGCCGCCACTGGCGCATGCAAGGCACTGGCCCGCCCGGCCTCAAGCATGGCCGGCACTTCTACCGCGCTGCGCCAGGGCAACAGCAACAGCAAAAGCAACGCCAGCAACCCCAGGCCGCTCAGGAGCATCCGCCCACCGCGGGCTTGCTCACGGCGGCTCCACCATTGCCGCCATTCATTCACGATGGGCATAAAAATGAACCACACCAATTCCACCATCATCAGAAAAATGCCCAGCACCTTGAAGAACAGGTGATAGACCGCCAGGGCAATCCCGAAAAACAACAACGCCCGCCACAGCCAGGAGCCGTACCCCCAGACCAGCAAACGGCGGCGCATCTTCGGCGACCAGGGTTCCGGCGCCGCCGCGCCATAACCGAACAAGGCTTCGCGCAGGCGCCAGCGGCACAGGGCGAACGCACGCCCCTGAAGGTTATCCACCGCCCAGAAATCACTGAGCAGGAAATACCCGTCAAAACGCATGAAAGGGTTCAAGTTGATGATCAGCGTGGTGATCCAGGTGGCGCTGGCCAGCATGAACGCCGCGGTGCGTGCCGGCCCGTCGGGCAGCAGCGACCAGGCCAGCAGCGCGATGCACGCCAGCAGCAATTCGGCCAGGACCCCGCCGGCACCGATCAGCAACCGTGCGCGACGATCGTTGATCCGCCAGGCGTCGCTGACGTCGGTGTAGAACATCGGCAACAGCACCATGAACGCCACGCCCATGCTTTGCACACGACAGCCAGCGCGCTTGGCCATGAAGGCATGGCCGAACTCATGGCACAGCTTGGCGAAGAGCAACGCCGTGCCGAAGGCCAGTGCACCGCCCAGGCTGAACAGGTGCGGAAACGTCGCGATGAAGCGCTGCCAATCCCGCGACACCAGAAAGATGCCGAGGCCCAGGGTCAGCGGCAGGCCATAGCGCAGGATCCCGGGGCCGCACCGCGCCAACCAGGGCCAGGCCCGATTGAGAAAGGCGTCCGGGCGCCACAGCGGTATGCGAAAAAACAGGTATTGATGCAGCAGGATCTGCCACAGGCTCTGGCGCTGCGCGGCGGTCTTGAAGAGGTAACTGTCGCGCTGCTGTGGGTCCATCGCGCTGATCAGATCATGGCCGCGCAAGAAACCCAGCAGTTGCTCCAGCGACTCGCCATTGAGCGGCAGGCCCGGCTCACGGTTCGCGGCTTGCAGCACCTGCTCCGGATCGCCCAGGGACCAGTGCCGCAACATGCGCATTGCTGCCGCGCCAAGCTTGAAATAGCGCCCGCGCACCGGATCGGCCAAGGTCCATTGCGGCGAGCCGTCCGGGTCCGGCGCCGCCGGGGACAATTGCAGGTCCGGCCGCAGGCTCGGCAAGTCCATGCTACAGGCCTACGCTCTGGCGCAGGCCGGCCAATGGCCGCCGCAACAGGTACAACGCCAGCGGCGCGCGGTCGCCAAAGACCTTCGCCGTGCCCCGCAGGCCGATGCGCGGCGTCGTGGCATCGAAACGCGCGTCCAACCGATACGCCAGTTGCCCGGCGGCGGTAGGCTGAGCCTCATAGGCAGAGCGCTCGAGCCAGGCCAGGTGCCGCTGCAAGGGGTCGCTGTCGAGGAACAACGCCACCTGCGCACCGGGTTCCAGGGCGATCGCGTCGCCCACCGCCAATTCAATACGCAACTCGGCCTGGTTCGGGTCGGCGATTTCCATCAGTCGCTCACCGGTCTGCACCGGCTTGCCGAGCCAGCGCTCGGCGTCGGCGAACACCGCGATGCCGTCGCGCTCAGCGCGTACTTCGCTGCGCTTGAGCAGTTCAAACGCGTAGTTGCGCTCGGCACGTTTCTGTTCGACGCGGGCGGCCAGCAAGTCAATCTTCGAACTGGATTCAGCGTCGGCAAACGAACGCTGGGAATTGGCCTTGAGTTCGGCCTCGGCCACGCCCAACGCACGTTCGGCCACATCGGCCTGGGCCTTGAGGCTGGTACTTTCGAAACGCAACAGCAGGTCGCCGTTCTTGACGGTCTGGTTGGGCTTGACCAGGAACTCGGCAATCACCCCATCCAACGGCGCCGCCACCACCTGCCCGCCCAATGGCACCACTTCGGCCGGGGCCAACACGGACTGGCGCACCGGGATCAGCAATCCCAGCAACAGCAACGCCAGCAGCGCGACCTGGCGTTTGCGGGTCCAGCGCAAGCGCCACGGTTTGCGCGGTTGCAAGGCCAACCAGGCATGACTGTAAGTGTCGCCCAGTTGCGATAACAGTACTTGCTCGGCTGGGGTCCAGGGCAGGTCGCGGGCCAGCCACAAACCGCCGAATACCTGGCCCTGATGATCGATCAACGGCAGCCAGAACACTTGCCCGGCCGACAGGCTTTGCCAGTCCGCCCGGATGGGTTCGCTCACCCCGTCGGCGGCGATCACTCGGGCCTGATTCAGTACCCCCTGTTTGAATAGCTGCGCCACCGCCTGCTCGACAAATGCCACGAATGGCGCATTCGGCTCCACCGTACTGACGCCGGTCACCGCCTGGACCTTGCCGGCGATCAACAACGCGGCATGACGAAAGCCGAACAGGGCCTGGCCGTCGTTGACCAGGCTGTAGCTCAGTTGCGCCGGGGTACGTGCAGCGCGCGTCTGGCGCTCCAGGTCGAGGAAGCGGGCGAACACCTGCTCGGCGTTGCCGGTGATCGGCGCGTTCAATTCGACTCCGCGAAACGCGCGGTACCACTCATGCCGGACAGCAAGCCACTGGCATCCGGCACGCTCGCCACCAGCAACAGGGTCTGGCTACCCTCGTCGATGCGCGCGCCCAAGCGCTTGACCGTCGCTTGCAATGGCTTGCCGGTTTCATCGGGAATAAACGTGAAGGGCTGGCCGGGCTTGAGCTTGCTCATCCAGCGCGACGGCACCAACAGATGGATTTCCAGGGTGCGGTTGTCGACCACATCGAGCAACGGCGCACCGGCCGCCACGCTTTCATAGCGCTGGACCTTGCGCGCCACCACTTGCCCGTCGAAGGGTGCGACCACGCTGCAGCGCTTGACCTGAACCTGATACACCTGGGACTGCGCCTGGGTCTCATTGAGCCGGGCCTCGGCCCGCGACACCTCAAAACGCCCGACTGATTTCAATTGCGCCAATTGCCGGTTATGCGCCAGCTCTTCACCGGCACCCCGGCTGGCCGCCTGGGCCGCGTTGAGCTGGGCCTGATAGGCCGAGCAATCGAAACGCGCCAGGGTGTCGCCCTTCTTGAACGACTCGCCCTCACTGAACGGCAACTCGACGATGCGCCCGGCCAACTCGCTGGCCAGCACCGCCTGGTCTCGCGCCCGAAGCACCCCACGCGCCTCGTTGCCTCTCGGCGCATTGGCCGTGACGCCGCTTTCCAGCAGAGGATCGTCCGCGACAGGCGTTTGCGCCTGCACGCCGCACGTTACAAAGGTCAATCCCACAACCCAACTACTCAAACGTCGCATGACCGTGACTCCCTGACGGATGGGCGGAGTCTACGACAGCGGTGGGGGGCGTCAAGGGAGTAGCCGTCAGGAGTGAGAAAACTCTTGTTTCAAAAAGGTCGAAGAGGGGACAAAAAAACGCTCAGTTTTATCCTGATATGTACGGACATCAAATCCTACAAAGTATTGAGAATTTCCATTCGTTGGAAATGGTTTTCGGTGATGGATTTCTACCGTTGCTCTAAGAGAGGCTCTATTTCGTAACAAACGCTGACAGATCAAGCAAAGAATGGATTTGACCTTCCACCATGCATACGCTCAACACTGTTGCGCCGGTGACGAGAGAGAATCCAGCCAACGGTTGACGTTATGACACGCTCAACTTAGGATGGCCCTACTCAACCCCGTACGCAGAGATTCAGTTCTCTGGCTGTTGGGGTGAAAAAACCGGCTTAGGCCGGTTTTTTCGTTTCTGGGGATCAAGTTTGTGCGCACCGCATTTTTTGTTGACGGCTATAACCTGTTCTATGGACTGCTCGCAGACACACCTTACAAATGGCTGGATTTGCGAAGCCTGTTGTCACACATCGCGCATATCGAAAACCCGCACAGCACAACTGCCTCAGTTGATTACTTCACCTCCTCGGTCAAACCATCACTGGCCACCCGGGTGTCGAGTATCAAAAGAAGCGCAAGATTCTTATATCCGCGCCCTGAAGACCACCCATATCCGTGTCCATTACGGTCATCATCAACTTGAACCTGCCAAAGCCCCTCGTTTCGTTGACAGAAAGACAAAAGCCTCTCGAGAGGACAAAGTCGACATCTGGAAGCTGGAGGAAAAAGAGACGGACGTTCACATAGCAATCAGCATGTACCGAGCCGCTGCAAAGCAAACGACGCTGAAGAATCATGAACGGGTGGAGCAATTGGTCCTTGTATCCAGCGACACCGATATGACTCCCGCTTTGAGAGCGTTGCGGGAGGATTTTCCCGAAACAACCGTTGGCGTTATTCTTCCTCATCGAGCTGAGCTGAATCGTCCGTCTCCAGGTTCGTTAAAGCAGCACGCCCACTGGATACGCCGCGTTGTCACTTGCGACGAACTCCAATCCCACCAATTCCCCAACCGAGTGCCCACGCACAAAGCCCCCGCCATCAAGCCGGATTATTGGTAGTAACCAACCTCAGCTCCCCATCGCAATACACCACCTCACACCCCAACCAACCCACATCCACCTGCGGCAGCACCGCCGAAGGTTTACGCAACTCACGCAGCAAGGTCGAGCCGTGGGACAAACGCCCACCCATGCGCGCAATCACCGCCCGGGCGCTTTGATAGTGTGCATGGCGACCAGGGTCCAACGTGTCTTCAAGCAGAATGTCCTCACCCAGAATTCCCTGGGCCTGCCCCGGATAAATCATGAAGCCGCTGGCCTGCTCGGTGCCTTCACGACCGTCCTGCCAGAAGCTGCCATCGCGGGTGCGGATGTCCGGGTGCGGCGCGAACCAATGTGCTCGGTCAGCCGTCGGCATGGCGTGGTGCAGGCGAAAGAACATCCGCATCAGGTTATCGCGATACCATTCGCGCACTTGCAGGTAGTAACCACGCAAGCCCGGCAGACCGGTCGAATGAGCCAGGCGAATCGCCAGGGGCCATTGTGGGAAGGCCTGCAAGGGCAACTCGGTCGGCGCCGGGCGTGGCGTCGCCGGATCGGTTTCCCACGGCAAGCGATGGGGGCTGTGTTCAAGATCGTCATAGGCGGTCGGCGGACGCCCCAACAGGTCGCCACCGCTGCTGGCCAAGGCACTGGCGATGCACAGGTTGCCCTGCACCACGAACACGTAGAAGCGGGTGAACCAGTCGGCCAATTGCTGGCCGTCGGCACCTTGTCCGCTCAGGTCGTGCAGCTCTCGGTCAAAACGCCGCAAGCCGTTTTCCAACGTCAGCAAATGCCCGCGGGCGATGCGTTGCATGCGCAGAAACAACGGCAGCGAGCGCAACAGGCGCAGTGGCCGCCAAGGCAGATGCGGTGTCGCGCCGCCGACCTCGCCGGCATAGCTGCTGGCGCTGATGCCCCAGTCGGCCAGCCGGGCGAGAAACAAATCGTTGTTGATATACGAAGCACCGCCAAACACCGCCGTGAACGGCTCGTTGTCCTGCAACCCCCGTGAGTCCCAGCGCGCCATGATCGCCGGGATGCTCGCCGCCGCACGACGCTGGGCGTACTCCACCAAGGCGCTGGGTTGCGGCGGCAGAATCTCGGCGATGTTGGCGGCAGTCAGGTGGCGGCGCCAGCCGTAGTCACTGATCGGCCGGTATTGCAGCAACCACAGCTGGATGCCGTCCCAAGCCCATTCGACGTCACCGGGCACGTAGTGGAAGACCCGCAGCACGCCTTGCAGGAAGCGCCATAGCACGTCTTCGGTCAGGCCATGGGCGGGCTTGAATGTGCCGCTGTTCCATGACTCGCCGAGGCGGGAAAGAATCGCCCGCTCGGGGCTCGCCTGACCATCGGCCAACGACTCCAGGTGACCTTCGACCCACTCCAGTTCTACCGCCAAATGGCGCACGAAGGCGATCCCCGACAGCCGTGGCGTGATGAAACGCTGGACCACCACTTCCTCGACACCCGCCGCCGTCAACTCGGCAATGCGCACTGGCACGTTGTGCGTCGGTTCACGCAGGAACGTGGTGCTCAGGCCGGCATTCGCCGCGTCGGCCTGATCTTCGCCATAACTGGAGGAACGCACGGCCCAGATAGCGTCCGCCTGGCTCTTCAGAAAGTTCGGCAAGCGCGGATCATTGCGGTCGTTGAGCGTCAGCGCCGCAGGCACCGGCTGCCCAGCCAATGCCGCCAGACGCAAACGGCCGCCCTTGGTGTGCGCAACGAACCCACGCTCGCCCGACTCCAGCCACGCGGCGAACTCGGCCGGCGCATCGACCCACGGGTAGTGACCCCAACCGGGCTTCAGGCTTATGGTCAGATCGGCACGGGCCAGAATGGCGGACCAGGCCGCCGCTTGCGCGACGCCCAGCACTTTGTCCTGATCGCCCCAGACCAATTCGACCCGGTCGGTGATCCATTCCAGCAGTGGCAACGCGGTGTCCGCACGCAGTTGATCCCAGAGCGGCACAAAGGCGCGGCAACGGGCATACCCGGCGCCCATGCGTTGGTATTGCGCGGGCGTCCAGGTCTGGTGGGAGAATTTGTGGGCGAACAGCGTCGGCTTGTTCGAGAGCAGCCAGTGAATGGTCTTGCGAATCGGCGGCGGCGACATCAATGCCGGCAATCGCCGCTGCCACAAAAACGCGCCCACCGGCGCCAGCAACACGCTGCGGCAGAAGTGCCCCGGCTGACGTTGCAGCGCATGCAGCACCAGCAACGCACTCACCCCCACCGCCATGATCGCGCTGCCCTTGACCGTCGCCGCCAGCAAGGCTTGCGCGTAGGCCGCCAGGTCTTCGCAGGGGGCTTGAGGGTTGTTACCGAAGCCGGGCAGTTCCAGCGGCACCACGTCGTGGTGCTGAAAATGCGGTACCGCGTCGTCCCACCAATCGGCGGCGCTACCGTTGCCGGCCAGCAGGTACATCCGGGGCTTGCTCATGGACGGTCCTCAGGCCAGGTCGCGCAGGGCAGCGTCGAGGGTTGGGTAACGGAACGTATAACCGGCCTCGACGAGACGGTTGGGCACCACGCGCTGGCCGTCGAAAAACAACTGGGCCATCTCACCCGCCAGGGCACGCACCGGCGCGGCTGGGATGTGGAACCACACCGGACGCTTGAGTACCTTGCCGACGCGCTCGGCGAACAGCGCCTGACTGACGGTTTCCGGTGCCACCAGGTTGTAGGTGCCGCTCAGGCTTTCGTCATCGAACGCACGGGCGATCACTTGGATGACATCGTCGCGGTGCACCCAACTCATGATTTGCCGACCGTCGCCCATCCGTCCGCCGAACCCCAGGCGAAACGGAATCAACAGCGGCAGCAATGCACCACCAGGGCCGAACACCACGCCCAGGCGCATCACCACCTGGCGCACGCCCAACTCCGTGGCGGGCCGGGCGGAGGCCTCCCAACGCACACAGAGCTCAGCCATGAAGCCATCGCCCCGGGTGGCACGTTCATCGAGGCTTTCGCTGGCGTCGCGCACGCCATAAAAACCGACGGCCGAGGCCTGTATCCACAACGCCGGTTTGTGTCGGGCGTTTTTCAACCAGGTCATCAAGGCTTCGGTGGTATTGACTCGGCTGGCGATGAGTTGCGCCTGACGCTTGGGGCTCCAGCGCGGCCCGGCCACCGGGGCGCCCGCCAGGTTGATCACGACGTCGAAGGTTTCGTCATGGCCCAGTTTGCCCAACGAACGCAGGCACCGGGCGCGGCCGTCGAACAGATAGGCCGCTTTCAACGGATCGCGAGCCAGCACGCTGACTGTGTGCCCGGCGTCGAGCAGCTGATTGACCAGCGTCTCGCCGATAAACCCGGTGCCTCCCGTGACCAGCACGCGCTTGTGGGCGCCACCGGCAAACGGGTTGGCAGGCTTGCCCGCGCGTTGCATGCGCAAGGCCGCCACGCCGTCGCGAATCCCCGAGGCCGTGACCCCGATGGCGAACAAGGTCAGCAGCCAGCCGCGCCAGCCCAGGTCGATCCCGCTCAGGCCGGAGGGCAAACTCGCCCACTGCGCCAGTTGCACTCCGTACAGCGCGAAGAAGGCACCGCCGTTGACCGCCAGTACCGTGTGCATGATCCGCTCGATGGGCGGCAGTTTGCGGCTGCGGTCCTCGACCACGAAGTCCCACAGCGTCAGACCGATCTCCAAGGCGAACAGCAGCGCGATGACAATCGCCCAGGTGCCTTTGAAGGCCAGATGGGCAATGCCCAGGAACAGGATCCCGTAGAAGCACGAACGCAACGCGTGGATCGACAGCTCCAGCCGCGCACTGTGGCGATAGGGCAAGGCGACGGTGAGTTCGTGGTGATACAGGGTATCCAGCGCGCCCAGGATCGCCTGGGCGATCAACAGCGTGATGGCCCAGTCCAGCAGGGAAAAGTCAGGCATGGTTTGCATCACTCGGCGCGTGGTCAATCAGGGAGGTGCGGCGGTCATGGCGATAGAGCCAGAACAGCGGCGGCAGTAACAGCAGCAGCGCAAGACCGTCGAGCCACAAGTGCGACCAGACCCGCGCCTGGGCGGAAATCAGCATGTCCTGGGGCGCCCAGAGCAGGATGCCGGCGATCATCCAGCCCCAGGGCATGGCGCGCTTCAATCGATTGCCGATGTGCACGAGGGCGAGCATGTACAGCGCATAGCTTTGCAACGTGGCGCCGAACAAGGCCAGCCACCAGACCTGCTGCGCGCTGGCCGTCGCGGGTACCACGGCAGCGCCCCAGAAGGTTTGTTCGATGTTTTGCAGGTAGCCATCGAGCAAGCCCGAATGGCCTGCCCAGCTCAGGGTGACGCCGGCAAGCAGATGCATCAGGGCGGCGGCATAAAGCCAATTGACCAAGGCTTTGCGAAGGGTGCTTTGAGGGACTGGCATTCCGTGTCCTGAAGGCTTGCTGGAGGGTCGCAAGTCTAATGGAAAAGGAGGTGGCTTTATCTGGCTATTTGGATTGGGTGCACTCGTACAGTTGGGTCCTAGGAGATTTCCTTCAAGTTGTAGCGATATTGGTGAACTTGTCCGGCTTGGGGCCCGCCGCTAGTCTGGGTTTGTCACTGAAAAAACGGTGACACGGACGTGCAAGTCCGGGTAAAAGAACGCCAAACAATGACACCAGCCATTATATCGAGCATTCGTGCTCGTACTTTATGGCGGCTGTGTGCGGGGAGATCTTCGGGTCTGCCGAGTTTTTTGGGCGTCTTACTCGGTCTTGCACACCCTCACATAGCTGCCACCCTTAGATCGCGTGCAAGCGAACCAGGGCGGTTCTGAAATTGAATAGGAAGCCCAAACCATGTTCAAACCTACGCCCAACCCGCCACCATCCTCGTGCAAATCTCGGGTCGAAACCCCGGATACCAAAAAACTCGACGAAACCGCCGAGCGCGTTCTCGACTATTACCTCAATCCCAAACCGGCCGATGAAACCTCTGGCAAAACCCAAACCGTCCACCTCTTCATGGTCGCCCCGGACATCGATACCGAAACCCTGCTGGCCAATGCCTCCGAAGACCTGCTGTCCATCAGCGCCATCGCCACCGACCTGGCGGATGACGTTGAAGGCAGCCGCCGCAGTGTCATCCTGGCGATCAGCCGGATGGCCGACGGGGTGCATTTGTTGGTGGAGCGGGCGATGGATCGGCTTGAGGTCCAGGCTTCGGGCTGACATTCCTGTGGTGGATTGAAAACCGCCATCGCGAGCAAGCTCGCTCCCACAGGGGTTTGTGTCGACTGAGATATCGAGATCAACACCCGTCAACTGTGGGAGCGAGCCTGCTCGCGATGACGCCAGCCCAGACAACCCAGAATCCGTGGCGAGGGAGCTTGCTCCCGCTCGACTGCGCAGCAGTCGCAAAACCCGGCAACGCGGTCAGCCTGAAGAAACGCAGGGGCCTGCTTCGCAGGCCAGCGGGAGCAAGCTCCCTCGCCACGGGTTCGAGCTGCCAGGGTCTTCCCTCCAGGAGCTTGCCCCTGAGGTGGGATGTGGAACGACTAGCAGTTCTGATAGTTCTCCAACCGGCGCCAGAGGTGTAGAACTATGGCCAACAGTTCCGAGCCTCACGCTTGCGAGTGTTTCGTATGACTCAAAGCAAACCGAACGATCAAGAGAAGCCAAGCCAGCAACGGACGGTGTTGCTGGCAGTGGATCTCAAAAATTCGGTACTTGCTGAACTTGACGCGGGTAATCCCAATTGCATTGCGTACTCCCCGTATGGTCATCAATCGGCACAACATGGGGTCATGTCCCAGTTGGGGTTCAATGGCGAACGGCGCGAAGCCATACCTGAATGGTACTTTTTGGGTAATGGCTACCGCGTCTACAACCCACGGCTGATGCGCTTTCATAGCCCGGACAGTTTGAGCCCGTTTGGTAAGGGTGGGCTGAATGCGTATATGTATTGCGGTGGGGAACCGGTGATGAATTCGGATCCGACGGGGCATTTCTTTTTTAGGGTTATAGTGGCCACGGTAGCTGCCGCGGTTGTGCAGCGTCTCGACGATAGCATTCCCCTTTTCGCGAGATTGACAGTTGATCAGTCGGCAAGCCCTATAACGACAATTAGTCAGCGTATAAAAAACCTAGGCATTGCAACACGAGTCAAAAAGGTGGTGACCGAAATACCTTTCAGTAACCCAGGTACGGGGCCGAAAGTGAAGCAACAATCGCTTTATATGTTCTCCGACAAGCCCTCCTCCTTCGGCAGTGGTTCTTCCTCAAGCTCTGGAAGTTCTGGTTATGCAAATAGAACCTCGCTCACAAAACCCCAACCAAAACCTCAAGGTCATGGTTATGCAAACAGAACGTCGATCCCACCCAAAGAAACAAAACCTCCACGTACCACGAGTACAACCGCCGGAGGTATCAGAGAAGAAAAATGAGTTTACCAGTTGCGAATGTCGGCTAGTTTCGGCAGTTAGCTCATCACAGCTTTTCCCGTGATGAGCGCCAGCCCCATTTTACCGCTGCATCCCCCAACGCTTCACCGTCACCCGCTCCAAACTGTCGAACACCAGGTTCTCCACCAACAACCCAATCAAAATCACCACCGCCAACCCGGCAAACACCTTGTCGGTGTACAGCTCGTTGCGGTTCTGGAAGATGTACCAGCCCAGGCCGCCCTTGCCGCTGGTGGCGCCAAATACCAGTTCGGCGGCGATCAGGGTGCGCCAGGCGAAGGCCCAGCCGATTTTCAGCCCGGCGAGGATCGACGGCAGCGCCGCCGGGATCAGGATGAACAGCACAAAACGCAGGCCCCGGAGCCCATAGTTGCGCCCGGCCATGCGCAGCGTTTCCGACACACCGAGAAACCCCGCGTACATGTTCAACGCCAGCGCCCACAGCACCGAATGCACCAGCACGAAAATCAGGCTGTTCTGCCCCAGGCCGAACCAGAGCAGCGCCAACGGCAACAGGGCGATGGCCGGCAGCGGGTTGAACATCGACGTCAACGTGCTGAGCAGGTCGCGGCCCAACTGCGTCGACACCGCCAAAGTGGTCAAGCCAAACGCCAGGACGATGCCCAGTAGATAGCCCTTGAGCAGCACCACCAGGGAAATCCACACCTTGCCCAGCAGCTCGCCGCTGAGCAAACCGTCGTACAACGCGCTGGCGGTCTGCAAGAAACTCGGCAGCAGCAGGTCGTTATTCTGGTAACGCGCCACGCCCTCCCACACCACCGCCAGCAATAACAGGATCAAACTTTTTCGCAGCCAGCCTTGTTGCCAGAGGCGCTGGCCCAAGGGCAACTCCCGCTCCAATGGCACGTGGGTCAGGGGTTGCAGGTCGACTTCGTACTCTTCGCGCGCAGGCGATAACTGGCTCATAAAACTCTCTTCCTCAATGCCTTGCACCAACCTGTAGGAGCTGCCGAGCGAAGCGAGGCTGCGATCTTTGCGCCAACAAGCGATAGATCAAAAGATCGCAGTCTTCGGCAGCTCCTACGGGGGTCAATAGGCGATACGGATGTTGGTGAAATCCAGCTCACGCTCGGTTTCAGGCGGCTGGCCTTCATTGAACAGCAGTCCATGAATCCGCCGCGCCGTGTGCTGGAACCCCACGCCACCGAGGCTGTGCAAATCGTATTGATGGCTGTGGACTTCCGCCCGCACACGCCCGGGGTGTGGTGACAACAGCAGAATGCGATTGCCCACCACCAACGCTTCCTCGATGGAGTGAGTGACGAATAACAGCGTGAAACGCACCTCTTCCCAGAGCAGCAGCAGTTCTTCCTGCATCTTGCGTCGGGTCAGGGCATCGAGGGCGGCGAAGGGCTCGTCCATCAAGAGGATTTTCGGCTGCATCGCCAACGCCCGGGCAATCGCGACGCGCGCTTTCATGCCACCGGACAACGTGTGAGGGTAGGCATCGGCAAACCCCGCCAGGCCCACTTTGTCGAGGCAATGCAGCGCCCGCTCCTCGGCCTCGCGACGCTTGAGGGTGCCAGACGCCAGCAGCGCGAACATCACGTTTTGCTTGACGGTTTTCCACGGTGGCAGTTGATCGAACTCCTGGAATACTACGATCCGGTCCGGTCCCGGCGCGTTGACGGTTTGGCCTTGCAAGCGAATCTCGCCTTCGCACGGCGTGATGAAGCCACCAATGGCCTTGAGCAAGGTGGACTTGCCGCACCCGGACGGGCCAAGCAAAACAAAACGGTCCCCAGGGTCGACTTCGAGACTCACTTGGTGGGTGGCCCGTACCACCCGCTGTGGGGTGCGGTATTCCAGGCTGACGTTATCCACCGACAACAATGCCGTGTCGGTGCGGGTGGGGTTGCTGGCCGCGTGGCCTTGCAAAAGCGCGTTCATGACAATCAGCTCCCCTGCAACGGTTTGTCGTCCTGGAAGAAATAGTCTTCCCATGACGCTGGCTTGTTCTTGATGGCGCCGACGCGGTAAAGGAACTCGGCCAGCGGGTAGGTGTTTTTCGGGGTGACGGTGAATTCGATCTGCGGGTTGTCGATGATTTTCAGCAAGGTCGCCCGGTCGATCTTGGCCTTGGTCACCCGCAGGTAGGTGTCCGCCGCCGCACCTTTATCGTTCTGGGCGAACTCGGCCGCTTCGGTCAGCGCCTCGACGAACGCCTTGTAGGTCTTCGGGTTTTCATCGCGAAATTTCTCAGTGGCGAACAGCACCGTGGGTGAGTTCGGCCCAAGCACGTCATAGGAGTTGAGCACCACGTGCACGTTGGGGTTTTGCAGGGCCTGATCCTGGAACGGCGGGTTGGAGAAATGCCCGGTCAACTCGGTGCCGCCGGCAATCAACGCCGACGTGGCGTCCGGGTGCGGGACGGCCAAGGTGTACTTGTCGAGACGATTGAAGTCCTTGTCGCCCCACTGCTTCGCGGCGGCGTATTGCAGGAAACGCGACTGCACCGAAACCCCCACCGCTGGCACCGCGATGCGGTCCTTCTCGGTGAAGTCGGCAATGGTCTTGACGTTGGGGTTGTTGCTCAACAGGTAATAGGGAAAGTTGCCCAGGGAGGCCACGGCCTTGACGTTCTGCTTGCCACGGGTGCGGTCCCAGACGGTCAGCAACGGCCCGACGCCGGCTCCGGCAATGTCGATGGAACCCGACAGCAATGCATCGTTGACCGCCGCCCCGCCGGACAGTTGGGTCCAATCGACCTTGATGTCGATGCCCTCCTCCTTGCCGTGCTTCTCGATCAATTGCTGGTCGCGGACCACGTTCAGCAACAGGTAAACGATGCCGAACTGCTCGGCGATCCGAATCTCGCCCTCGGCGTGGGCGCTGGCCGGCGCGATCAGGCTGCCGGCCAGCAAACTGAAGCCCAGGCCGATGGCAGCGGCCAGCGGTGCAAAAGCAATGCGTTTGGACATGGTGATTCTCCGGGCTCTTGGCGCGAGGCGCAGCCGATCAGAAAGGGGCGTCGCCCTGGATGGTGGTGCGATACAGCTTGCGGCGCAGATGGCTCGGGCAACCGGCGGCCAGGTGGATCAGCGAGCGGTTGTCCCAGAACACTAAGTCATGGGGCTGCCATTGATGGCGATAGATGTTTTGAGGCAACACGCTGTGGGCATACAGCTCCGTCAGGATGGCTTTGCTTTCATCCTCCGGCAGGCCGACGATGCGGGTGGTGAACCCCTCGCTGACGAACAATGCCTTGCGTCCGGTTTCCGGGTGGGTGCGGACGATGGGGTGCACGACTTCGGCCACCTGGGCCAGTTGCTCCGGCGTCAACGTCGGGCGCCAGTTGCCTTCGAATTTGGTTTCGCTGTAGCGCGCAGTGTAGGAATGCGCCGCCGAACGACCCTCGACCGCTTTACGCAACGTTTCGGGCAAACCGTCCCAGGCCTTGTGCATGTCGGCGAACAGCGTGTCGCCGCCTTCGCTCGGCAGTTCCTGGGCGTGGAGCATCGAGCCGAGGCTGGGCAGCTCCTTATAGGAAAGGTCCGAATGCCAGAACTTGCCTGCATCGCCGAGGCCGATGGATTGGCCGTTTTCGATGATGTTGGACACGATGAGGATTTCCGGATGCCCGGCCAGCAGGAACTGCTTGAGCACATGGATTTGCAGCACGCCAAAACGGCGGCTGAAGGCGATGTGCTGTTCGGGGGTGATGCGCTGGTCGCGGAACACCACCACGTGATAGTCCAGGTGTGCGCGATGGATGCGGGCGAAATCCTGGTCGTTGATGGGCCGGGACAGGTCCAGCCCGACGATCTCGGCGCCGACGGCATCGCGAAACGGGAGGATTGCGAACGACTGCGGCGCGATGGTCGCGGCATTTGAATCTGGAGAAAAAGAGACGGCTGGCATACATCACTCCCACGCACGGCGCGCTTCAATGGGCGCGCAGTCGATCAAAAACTCACGGGGTTACCGTGTTGGTTTGTGTCGTGCGGCGCGCCGATTGGTCGGCAGGTACGCAGGGGGATGACTTTAAAGCTATAAGAATTGAAATTTAAATACCGTTAATGAATAACGATATGGCGTTTCACTCAGGTGGCAGAAACTGTGGGAGCGAGCTTGCTCGCGATGACTCCAGGTCATACACCTATTTGTCGCTGACCCACCGCCACCGCCATCGCGAGCAAGCTCGCTCCCACAGGGGTTAGCTGAAGAGCTAGCACCACAAAGCTATCCAGCCACCGATGGGCGGCTATGGAGGACACAGGCTTGAACACTACCGCTCGTGCAACGCCTCGGACCGGGCCTTGATGATCGGCTTGAGCAGGTAGCTGAGCACGGTTTTCTTGCCGGTGATGATGTCCACCGACGCCACCATCCCAGGGATGATCAGCAAGGGTTTTTCAGGCGTGCCCAGGTGGCTGCGTTCGGTGCGCAGCTTGATGATGTAGTAAGTGGTTTTCTTGTCTTCATCGGTGATGGTGTCGGCGCCGATCTGTTCCAGCTTGGCTTTCATCCCGCCGTAGATGGTGTAGTCGTACGCGGTGAATTTCACCGTGGCGTCCTGGCCGGGGTGCAGGAAGGCGATGTCCTGGGGGCGGATTTTCGCTTCCACCAGAATGGTGTCGTCCAGCGGCACGATTTCCACCAGGTCGCTGCCGGGCTGGATCACGCCGCCGATGGTGTTCACCAGCAATTTATTGACAATGCCGCGCACTGGCGACGTCACCAGGGTCCGGCTCACCCGGTCTTCCAGGGCCTTGCCGGTGGCCTGGGCCTTGTTCAGGTCGGTGCGGGCTTCGTTGAGCTGGGTCAGGGCTTCGCTGCGAAACTTGCCGCGGGTCTCGTCGATCTTGCGCTGCACTTCCTTGATCGCCGATTCGGCGCGGGGGATCGCCAGCGTCGTGGCGTCCAGTTGCCCACGGGTCTCGACTTCGGCGCGCTTGAGCCGCAGCACTTCCACCGGCGACACCGCGCCCTGGGCCACCAGCGGCTCGGACATGTTGATTTCCTGGCGTTGCAACGCCAGGCCGGAGCGGTACTGCGCCTGCTTGGACACGAACTCGCGCAGTTCCTGCTGGCGCTGGATCAACTGCTCCTGCAAGCCGCCGATTTCGTCGTGCAACTGCTGGCGGCGGCTGATGTACAACGACTCTTCGCTGGCGGCCTGGCCTGGCACCGCCTTGAGCACATCAGCCGGGAAGTTCAGCGGCCGGTCATCGACCTCGGCGCTCAGGCGCTCGACTCGCAACAGCATGGACAGTCGATCAGCCTCGGTTTCGCCGACGTTGGAGACAAACCGTGTGTCGTCCAGGCGAATCAACGACGCGCCGGCGTCGACGATCTGCCCTTCCTTGACGAACAGCTCTGCGACGATGCCGCCTTCCAGGTTCTGGATTTTCTGGATCTTGGACGATGGGATCGCCTTGCCGTCGCCCTTGGTCACTTCGTCGATCTCGGCGAAGTTGGCCCACAGCATCAGGAATACAAAGAAGCCGATGATGCCCCAGATCGTCAAACGCACCACCCGGGGAGCATCTTCGATCAGGGCTTTGTTGACCTCGGGCAGCGGTTGACCGTGCAGCGAGTCGGAACCTTTGAAATAGCGGCCCACCCCGCCCTTTAAACCTGACTTAAGCAACACTGATCTGCCCCTTCTTCAGCGCTTCCATGACAGCGGCTTTCGGGCCATCGGCAAGGATCTGCCCACGGTCGATCACCAGCAGGCGGTCCACCAGCGACAGCAAGGATGCCCGGTGCGTCACCAACAGCACGGTCTTGTTTTCCACCACGGCGGCCAGGCGCTGTTTCAAGCGTTCTTCACCGGTGTTGTCCATCGCGCTGGTGGGTTCGTCCAGCAGCAGGATGGGCGGGTTGAGCAGCAGCGCGCGGGCCAGGGCGACGTTCTGGCGCTGGCCACCGGACAGGTTCTGCCCGCGCTCGCCGACTTGCAGTTCATAGCCCTGCGGATGCAGGCGGGCGAATTCGTGCACGCCCGCCAACTCGGCGGCCTGGAGCACCAGTTCGTCTTCGACGTAACGGGCGCCGGAGGTCAGGTTGTCCCGCAGGGTGCCGGCCAGCAGTTGGATGTCCTGGGGGACGTAGCCAATGTTGTAGCGCAGCTCGCTGACGTCGATCTGGCGGATGTCCACGCCGTCCACCAGCAAGGCACCGTCGTCAGGCTGATACAGGCCCACCAGCAATTTGGCGAGGGAGCTTTTACCCGAGCCGCTGCGACCGATGATGCCGATTTTCTCGCCGGGCTTGATCACCAGGTTGATGTTCTTCAGCGCGGCGTTCTGCTGGTTCGGGTAGGTGAAGTTCAACTGACGGCATTCAATGGCGCCCTGCAGTACCTTGCGGCTCAGCGGACGCTCTTCGAAATTGCGCTCTTGCGGCAACTCCATCATCTGGTCGACCGAGGTCATGGTCACCCGCGCCTGCTGGTAACGGGTCAACAGGCCCGACAGCGACGCCAGCGGGCTGAGGGCGCGGCCGCTGAGCATGTAGCAGGCGATCAGCCCGCCCATGCTCAGGTTACCGGCGATGATCTGGTAGACGCCGAAGATAATCATGATCACGCCAGCCAATTGCTGGATCAACAAGGTGATGTTCATCGCCAGGCCGGACAACATTTTCACCCGCAACTCGAGGCGGCTGAGGGTGCCGATGGTCTGTTCCCACTGGTACTGGCGCTCGCTCTCGGCGTT
Organism: Pseudomonas sp. R151218B TE3479; assembly: GCF_053629195.1. Classification (NCBI taxonomy): domain Bacteria; kingdom Pseudomonadati; phylum Pseudomonadota; class Gammaproteobacteria; order Pseudomonadales; family Pseudomonadaceae; genus Pseudomonas; species Pseudomonas sp. R151218B TE3479. The sequence continues at coordinate 1,233,790 of NZ_JBRJHV010000001.1, read as the reverse complement.
GTTGACCTTCACCGCATCGAGGCCCGCCAGGGTTTCGATCAGGCTGGACTGACGTTCGGCGCCCAGGGCCATGGTGCGCTCCATCGTCGCCACCAGGGGCTTCTGCAACGCGTAGCCGATCAACAGGGCAATGGGGAAGGCCAGCACCGGGATCCACACCAGGTGCCCGCCGAGGATTGCAATGACCAGGAAAATCAGCAACGTGAACGGCAGGTCGATCAGGCTGGTGAGGGTCAACGAGGCGAGGAAGTCTCGCAGGCTCTGGAACTCATGGATATTCTGGGCAAAGCTGCCGACCCGCGCCGGGCGGTACTTCATGGACATGCCGACGATGCGCTCGAACAACGTCGCCGAGATGATCAGGTCGGTTTTCTTGCCCGCCAGGTCCAGGCACAGGCTGCGCAGCATCTTGAGGATCAGGTCGAACACATAGGCGCCGGTGATGCCCACGGCCAGCACCCACAGGGTCGATTCGGCCTGGTTCGGCACGACGCGGTCGTAGACGTTCATCACGAACAATGGCGCGGCCATGGCGATGATGTTGATCAGCAGGCTCGCGGCGATGGCATCGGCGTACAGCCAGCGGGACCGCTTGAGGGTGTCGCGAAACCACGAACGCGCCCGGGGAATGAGCGTGCCATGGTTAACGTCAAATTTATGCTGCGGTTGGGCGAAGAACACCTTGCCACTGTAGTCATCGGCCAGCAGTTCGCGGCTGACGGTCACCTCACCGCCGTCGCTTTCGCTGAGCAGCAGCCGCGCCTGGTCGTCACCGACCCAGCCCAGCAGCACGGCGCTGCGGCCGTCTTTGAGCAGCAACAGGGCCGGCATGGCGATGGTCGGAATCTGCTCGAGCTTGCGTTGCAGCACCCGGCCTTGCAGACCGGCACGAGCCGCCGCGCGCGACAATAATTCGACGCTCAGCCGTTGCTTGGGCAGTGGCAGGCCCGTGGTGAGCATCGCTGCGCTGGCCGGCTTCTGGTGCAGCATGCAGAGCGCCAGCAGACCGTCCAGCAACGGGTCGTCGTGCAGCGTGCGCGGGTCATCAACTAGTTCGACTGGACTGACTTCTGATTCCACGCTCGGCACTCTGACTGATTAAAACAGGTGGTAGGACTCAATTCATTCCAGGCAACTGGACCTTGGGTTTCACGTCGTTCTGCACAACCGATGCCAACGGTGCGACCACACCCTGGCTTTTCAACAGTTGGCCCATGGTTGCCTTGATCCGGTACTGGGTGAACAACTGCACATTCTTGATTTCCGCCAGGCGACGGGAAGCGCTGAACAGCTCGTTTTCGCTGTCGAGCAAGTCGAGCAGGGTCCGCTCGCCAAGGCTGAACTGCTTCTGGTAGGCGGTGCGCACGCTGGTGCTGCGATCCACGTATTGCTGAGCGATCGGGACTTGAGCGTTGGCGTTGTTCAAGGCGTTCCAGGCCAGGCCCAGCTCTTCGTTCAACTGGCGCAGCGCGTTGTTGCGGATGTCCAGGGCCTGGTTGGACAGGTACGACTTGGATTCCAGGTCGGCCTTGTTGCTGCCACCGGCATACAGGTTGAAACGCATGCGCAGCATGGCCTGCCACTCGTTGTTGTGGCCGTTCTGGCCGTCCAGGTCGTTGTCGGCCGTGCGGCCCAGCTCGGCGTCAAAGCGTGGGTAGAAGCTCGATTTGGCGGCTTCGTACTGTTGCTCGGCGGCCGCGATGTCGGCTTCGGCCGAACGCAGCACCGGGCTGTTTTCCAGCATCTGAGCGCGGGCTTCGGTCAGGTTGGCCGGCAACAGCGCCAGAAAGTCGGCGGGACGTTCCAGTTGATCGGGCAGTTGGCCCACGGCGCTGAGGTAGTTGGTCTCGGCGTCGGCCAGGTTGGTCTGTTCGGTGATCAAGTTGTTGCGGGCCTGGGCCATGCGCGCTTCGGCCTGGTCCAGGTCGGCGCCGCTGCCCACGCCACGGGAGGTGCGCAGCTTGATCTGGTCGAAGATGCGCTCGTGGCTCTTGAGGTTTTCCTCGGCCAGGCGCACGAACTCACGACGGGTCAACACGTCCAGGTAGACCTGGGCCACGGTCAGGCCGGTGCGCTCGGAGGCATCCAGCAACGAGTAGGCACGGGCATTGACGGTGGCTTGTTGACGCCCTACTTCGCTGGACGTCGCAAAACCGTCAAAAACCATTTGCGAGAGACGCAGGCTCGACTCGCTGCGGTTCAGGGTTTCCCAATGGTTGTTGCTGCCCGACCGGGTGGTGACGCTGTCGGTGCCTTCACGGCCATACCCGGCTGCGAGGTCCACCCTAGGCAGGTAGCCGCCCTTGGCCGCCTTGAGTTGGTAATCCGCCGCGAGACGACTGCTCACACCGGCCTGGATTTCAGGATGGACATCCAAAGCCTGCTGCATGGCCTGCGGCAAGGTTTGTGCTTGTACAAAATTGGCGGCGAGGACGAAGGGTAAAGCCTTGAGCAGGTGCGAACGCATGGTTGGATTATTCCCAAAACTCTTGTCTTGAATCACAGCGAAAGGTGGCGCTGCATCGGATGATGGCAACCGGAATGACCGTATGTCGGAAAGTTCGAAACAGGAGCTGGAACACGCACTGGAAGAACAGGTCGCCGCTTAAATATCAATGTGACATTACGCCGGCGATTGTTTAGGATGGCCGGCAGAAGGTCAATAGTTTGGCACAAACAAAATACCCGGAAAAATGCAGCCAAAATATTGACAATAAAAAGCGTCAAATAACCTTACTTTGTGAACATAAACGTCCAGACCGCTGCTGCCCCCAGGCCGCCGGGTCCATGGAAGTCTACTGAGCGTGGCACCCGGAGAAGTCTTCAATGAGCAGTGTTATTGCCGTCGTCAAAAGCATTGTTGGTCAGGTTTTCGTCGTATCCCCTGAGGGCATCCGGCGCGTACTCATTGAAGGTGATCGTCTGAACGTAGGCGACCAGTTGGACACCGGGCCTGCTGGCGCCGTCACATTGGAATTGGCCGATGGCCGCACCCTGGACCTGGGTCGCGATACCCAATGGAGCGCCAACGCCCCGGACTCGTCCACGGACCTGGCACAAGCCACTGCCCAGGCCGCGCCGTCCGTAGAAGAGCTGCAACAAGCCATCGCCGCGGGTGCCGACCCGACCACCGCCTTGGAAGCCACCGCTGCCGGCGCCACCGCCGCAGGTACCGGGGGTGCCGCTGGTGGCGGCCACAGCTTTGTGGTGCTGGATGCCACCGCCGGCAGCGTCGACCCTACCGTCGGTTTCCCAACGGAAGGTCTCGCTGCGGCTGCCGCCACCGACAACAACATCCTGGGTGGCGATACCACGAATACGACCGCCAACGCCGTGCTCAATGCGACGATGACACTGAGCGCCACACCGACCCTGACCGAGGCCGGCGGCGTGCTGGTGTACACCGCGACTGTCACCCAAGCGCCTCAGACCGCGCTGACCGTGACCCTGTCCAATGGCGCCGTGATCGTCATTCCCGCCGGACAAACGACCGGCAGCGTCAACGTACCGCTGGCGCCGAATGACACCGTCTATAACGACGCCACCCAAATCAGCGTGACCGTCACTGGCACCACCGGCGGCACCGGCATCGCCGTGACCGTGCCCACCACGCCGGCCGTGACCCAGATCACCGACACCGTCGACACTACCACCGTCACCCTGAGCGCGGGCAACACCGTCACCGAAGGCGGTCAGATCACTTACACCGCCACCTTGACCAATCCGGCCCAGACGCCGGTGACCGTGACCTTGAGCAACGGCTCGGTCATCACCATCGCTGCCGGCCAGACTAGCGGCACCGTGGCTGTGGATACCCCGGCCAACGACGTCTACAACAACGGCAGCACTGTCAGCACCACCATTACTGGTGCAACCGGTGGCAACTTCGAGAACCTGGTACCGAGCACCGCGCCTGCGGTCACTACGATTACCGATTCGGCGGATACCACTGGCCTGACGCTGACCGCCAGCAACACCGTCACCGAAGGCGGTCAGATCACTTACACCGCCACCTTGACCAATCCGGCCCAGACGCCGGTGACCGTGACCTTGAGCAATGGCTCGGTCATCACCATCGCTGCCGGCCAGACTAGCGGCACCGTGGCTGTGGATACCCCGGCCAACGACGTTTACAACAACGGCAGCACTGTCAGCACCACCATTACTGGTGCAACCGGCGGCAACTTCGAGAACCTGGTACCTAGCACTGCACCTGCGGTCACTACGATTACCGATTCGGCGGATACCACTGGCCTGACGCTGACCGCCAGCAACACCGTCACCGAAGGCGGCCAGATTACCTACACCGCGACCCTGACCAATCCGGCCCAGACCCCGGTGACCGTGACCTTGAGCAATGGCTCGGTCATCACCATCGCTGCCGGCCAGACTAGCGGCACCGTGGCTGTGGATACCCCGGCCAACGACGTCTACAACAACGGCAGCACCGTCAGCACCACCATTACTGGCGCAACGGGTGGCAACTTCGAGAACCTGGTACCGAGCACCGCGCCTGCGGTCACTACGATTACCGATTCGGCGGATACCACTGGCCTGACGCTGACCGCCAGCAACACCGTCACCGAAGGCGGTCAGATCACTTACACCGCCACCTTGACCAATCCGGCCCAGACGCCGGTGACCGTGACCTTGAGCAATGGCTCGGTCATCACCATCGCTGCCGGCCAGACTAGCGGCACCGTGGCTGTGGATACCCCGGCCAACGACGTCTACAACAACGGCAGCACTGTCAGCACCACCATTACTGGCGCAACGGGTGGCAACTTCGAGAACCTGGTACCAAGCACCACGCCTGCGGTTACCACCATTACTGACTCGGTCGACACTACCGGTCTGACCCTCTCGGCCAGCAACACCATCACCGAAGGCGGTCAGATCACTTACACCGCGACCCTGACCAATCCGGCCCAGACCCCGGTGACCGTGACCTTGAGCAACGGCTCGGTCATCACCATTGCCGCCGGCCAGACCACCGGCACAGTGGCTGTGGATACCCCGGCCAACGACGTTTACAACAACGGCAGTACCGTCAGCACCACCATTACTGGTGCAACCGGTGGCAACTTCGAGAACCTGGTACCGAGCACCGCGCCTGCGGTCACTACGATTACCGATTCGGCGGATACCACTGGCCTGACGCTGACCGCCAGCAACACCATCACCGAAGGCGGCCAGATTACCTACACCGCGACCCTGACCAATCCGGCCCAGACCCCGGTGACCGTGACCTTGAGCAATGGCTCGGTCATCACCATCGCCGCTGGCCAGACCACCGGCACCGTGGCTGTGGATACCCCGGCCAACGACGTCTACAACAACGGCAGCACTGTCAGCACCACCATTACTGGTGCAACCGGCGGCAACTTCGAGAACCTGGTACCGAGCACCGCGCCTGCGGTCACTACGATTACCGATTCGGCGGATACCACTGGCCTGACGCTGACCGCCAGCAACACCGTCACCGAAGGCGGCCAGATTACCTACACCGCGACCCTGACCAATCCGGCCCAGACCCCGGTGACCGTGACCTTGAGCAACGGCTCGGTCATCACCATCGCTGCCGGCCAGACTAGCGGCATCGTGGCTGTGGATACCCCGGCCAACGACGTCTACAACAACGGCAGTACCGTCAGCACCACCATTACTGGTGCAACCGGTGGCAACTTCGAGAACCTGGTACCGAGCACCGCGCCTGCGGTCACTACGATTACCGATTCGGCGGATACCACTGGCCTGACGCTGACCGCCAGCAACACCATCACCGAAGGCGGCCAGATTACCTACACCGCGACCCTGACCAATCCGGCCCAGACCCCGGTGACCGTGACCTTGAGCAATGGCTCGGTCATCACCATCGCCGCTGGCCAGACCACCGGCACCGTGGCTGTGGATACCCCGGCCAACGACGTCTACAACAACGGCAGCACTGTCAGCACCACCATTACTGGTGCAACCGGCGGCAACTTCGAGAACCTGGTACCGAGCACCGCGCCTGCGGTCACTACGATTACCGATTCGGCGGATACCACTGGCCTGACGCTGACCGCCAGCAACACCGTCACCGAAGGCGGCCAGATTACCTACACCGCGACCCTGACCAATCCGGCCCAGACCCCGGTGACCGTGACCTTGAGCAATGGCTCGGTCATCACCATCGCTGCCGGCCAGACTAGCGGCACCGTGGCTGTGGATACCCCGGCCAACGACGTCTACAACAACGGCAGCACCGTCAGCACCACCATTACTGGCGCAACGGGTGGCAACTTCGAGAACCTGGTGCCAAGCACCACGCCAGCGGTTACCACCATTACTGATTCGGTCAACACCACCGGCCTGACCCTCTCGGCCAGCAACACCATCACCGAAGGCGGTCAGATCACTTACACCGCGACCCTGACCAATCCGGCCCAGACCCCGGTGACCGTGACCTTGAGCAACGGCTCGGTCATCACCATTGCCGCCGGCCAGACCACCGGCACAGTGGCTGTGGATACCCCGGCCAACGACGTTTACAACAACGGCAGTACCGTCAGCACCACCATTACTGGTGCAACCGGTGGCAACTTCGAGAACCTGGTACCGAGCACCGCGCCTGCGGTCACTACGATTACCGATTCGGCGGATACCACTGGCCTGACGCTGACCGCCAGCAACACCATCACCGAAGGCGGCCAGATTACCTACACCGCGACCCTGACCAATCCGGCCCAGACCCCGGTGACCGTGACCTTGAGCAATGGCTCGGTCATCACCATCGCCGCTGGCCAGACCACCGGCACCGTGGCTGTGGATACCCCGGCCAACGACGTCTACAACAACGGCAGCACTGTCAGCACCACCATTACTGGTGCAACCGGTGGCAACTTCGAGAACCTGGTGCCTAGCACTGCACCTGCGGTCACTACGATTACCGATTCGGCGGATACCACTGGCCTGACGCTGACCGCCAGCAACACCATCACCGAAGGCGGTCAGATCACTTACACCGCGACCCTGACCAATCCGGCCCAGACCCCGGTGACCGTGACCTTGAGCAATGGCTCGGTCATCACCATCGCTGCCGGCCAGACTAGCGGCACAGTGGCTGTGGATACCCCGGCCAACGACGTCTACAACAACGGCAGTACCGTCAGCACCACCATTACTGGTGCAACCGGCGGCAACTTCGAGAACCTGGTACCAAGCACCACGCCTGCGGTTACCACCATTACTGACTCGGTCGACACTACCGGTCTGAGTCTGTCGGCATCCACCGAAGTGGCAGAGGGCGGTCAGATCCTCTACACCGCTACACTGACCAACCCTGCCGGCACACCGGTCACCGTGACGCTGAGCAACGGCGCAGTGATCAACATCGCCGCCGGTGCTACCACTGGCACCGTCACCGTCGACGCGCCAAAAGACGACGTCTACAAAGACGCCGGCAAGGTTGAAGTCAGCATCGACACAGCCACCGGTGGCAACTTCGAGAACCTTGTTCCGAGCACGACCCCGGCTGTCACTGACGTGACCGATACCATCGACACCAGCACCGTTTCGCTGACTGCCACATCGACCGTCGCTGAAGGCGGTACCGTGGTCTATACCGCTTCGGTCAACGCTCCAGTCACCGGTGCGCCACTCGTGGTGACATTGAGTAACGGCCAAACCATCACCATCCCAGTCGGCGCGAGCTCCGGCTCGGTGAACTTCGTTACAACGAACGACGCTCTTGCGGGCGGCGATAACCTGAGCGTCAAGATCGACGACGCCAAGGGTGGCAACTACGAAAAACTGGCTATCGACGGCAAGACCGCCGATACCTCGGTCACCGATACCCAGGACACCACCGGCCTGACGCTTTCCGCAACCGACACCGTGGCTGAGGGCGGCTCGATTGTTTACACCGCGACCCTGACCAACGCCGCTGGCTCGCCGGTCACCATTACGCTGAGCAATGGCGCCGTCATCAACATTGCTGCTGGCGCGACCACTGGCACCGTCACTGTCGATGCGCCGAAAGACGACGTCTACAAGGACGCCGGCAAGGTCGAAGTCAGCATCGACAAAGCCACCGGTGGCAACTTCGAGAACCTGGTGCCAAGTACCGCACCGGCAGTGACCGATGTCACTGACACCATCGACACTTCGACTGTCAGTCTGACCGCTACATCGACCGTCGCCGAAGGCGGCATCGTGGTCTATACCGCTTCGGTCAACGCCCCGGTCACCGGTGCTCCACTGGTCGTCACCCTGTCCAACGGCCAGACCATCACTATCCCGGTTGGTGCCAGCTCCGGTAGCGTGAATTTCGTTACGACGAACGATGCCCTTGCCGGCGGTGACAACCTGAGCGTCAAGATTGACGACGCCAAGGGTGGCAACTACGAAAAACTGGCTATCGACGGCAAAACCGCTGATACCTCGGTAACCGATACCCAGGACACCACCGGCCTCACCTTGAGTGCCACCGACACCGTGGCTGAAGGTGGCTCGATTGTTTACACCGCGACCCTGACCAATGCGGCCGGCTCGCCCGTCACCATCACCTTGAGCAATGGTGCGGTCATCAACATCGCGGCCGGTGCTACCACTGGCACCGTCACCGTTGATGCCCCTAAAGACGACGTCTACAAGGACGGCGGCAAGGTCGAAGTCAGCATCGACAAAGCCACCGGTGGCAACTTCGAGAACCTGGTGCCAAGTACCGCACCGGCAGTGACCGATGTCACTGACACCATCGACACTTCGACTGTCAGTCTGACCGCTACATCGACCGTCGCCGAAGGCGGCATCGTGGTCTATACCGCTTCGGTCAACGCCCCGGTCACCGGTGCTCCACTGGTCGTCACCCTGTCCAACGGCCAGACCATCACTATCCCGGTTGGTGCCAGCTCCGGTAGCGTGAATTTCGTTACGACGAACGATGCCCTTGCCGGCGGTGACAACCTGAGCGTCAAGATTGACGACGCCAAGGGTGGCAACTACGAAAAACTGGCTATCGACGGCAAAACCGCTGATACCTCGGTAACCGATACCCAGGACACCACCGGCCTCACCTTGAGTGCCACCGACACCGTGGCTGAAGGTGGCTCGATTGTTTACACCGCGACCCTGACCAATGCGGCCGGCTCGCCCGTCACCATCACCTTGAGCAATGGTGCGGTCATCAACATCGCGGCCGGTGCTACCACTGGCACCGTCACCGTTGATGCCCCTAAAGACGACGTCTACAAGGACGGCGGCAAGGTCGAAGTCAGCATCGACAAAGCCACCGGTGGCAACTTCGAGAACCTGGTGCCAAGTACCGCACCGGCAGTGACCGATGTCACTGACACCATCGACACTTCGACTGTCAGCCTGAGCGCAACATCGGCTGTCGCTGAAGGCGGTACCGTGGTCTACACCGCGTCGGTCAACGCCCCGGTCACCGGTGCTCCGCTGGTTGTCACTCTGTCGAACGGCCAGACTATTACCATCCCTGTTGGTGCCAGCTCAGGCTCGGTGAACTTCGTTACGACGAACGACGCTCTTGCGGGCGGCGATAACCTGAGCGTCAAGATCGACGACGCCAAGGGTGGTAACTACGAAAAATTGGCTATCGACGGCAAAACCGCTGATACCACCGTTACGGATACCCAGGACACTACCGGCCTGACGCTTTCCGCCACCGACACCGTGGCTGAAGGTGGTTCGATTGTTTACACCGCGACCCTGACCAACGCCGCTGGCTCGCCGGTCACCATTACGCTGAGCAATGGCGCCGTCATCAACATTGCTGCTGGCGCGACCACTGGCACCGTCACCGTCGACGCCCCTAAAGATGACGTTTACAAAGACGCCGGCAAGGTCGAAGTCAGCATCGACAAAGCCACCGGTGGCAACTTCGAGAACCTGGTGCCAAGTACCGCACCGGCAGTTACGGATGTCACTGATACCATCGATACGTCGACTGTCAGCCTGAGCGCAACATCGGCTGTCGCTGAAGGCGGTACTGTGGTCTACACCGCGTCGGTCAACGCCCCGGTCACCGGTGCTCCGCTGGTTGTCACTCTGTCGAACGGCCAGACTATTACCATCCCTGTTGGTGCCAGCTCAGGCTCGGTGAACTTCGTTACGACGAACGACGCTCTTGCGGGCGGCGATAACCTGAGCGTCAAGATCGACGACGCCAAGGGTGGTAACTACGAAAAATTGGCTATCGACGGCAAGACCGCCGATACCTCGGTAACCGATACCCAGGACACTACCGGCCTGACGCTTTCCGCAACCGACACCGTGGCTGAGGGCGGCTCGATTGTTTACACCGCGACCCTGACCAACGCCGCTGGCTCGCCGGTCACCATTACGCTGAGCAATGGCGCCGTCATCAACATTGCTGCTGGCGCGACCACTGGCACCGTCACCGTCGACGCCCCTAAAGATGACGTTTACAAAGACGCCGGCAAGGTCGAAGTCAGCATCGACAAAGCCACCGGTGGCAACTTCGAGAACCTGGTGCCAAGTACCGCACCGGCAGTTACGGATGTCACTGATACCATCGATACGTCGACTGTCAGCCTGAGCGCAACATCGGCTGTCGCTGAAGGCGGTACTGTGGTCTACACCGCGTCGGTCAACGCCCCGGTCACCGGTGCTCCGCTGGTTGTCACTCTGTCGAACGGCCAGACTATTACCATCCCTGTTGGTGCCAGCTCAGGCTCGGTGAACTTCGTTACGACGAACGACGCTCTTGCGGGCGGCGATAACCTGAGCGTCAAGATCGACGACGCCAAGGGTGGTAACTACGAAAAATTGGCTATCGACGGCAAGACCGCCGATACCTCGGTAACCGATACCCAGGACACTACCGGCCTGACGCTTTCCGCAACCGACACCGTGGCTGAGGGCGGCTCGATTGTTTACACCGCGACCCTGACCAACGCCGCTGGCTCGCCGGTCACCATTACGCTGAGCAATGGTGCAGTTATCAATATCGCGGCCGGTGCTACCACTGGCACCGTCACCGTCGACGCCCCTAAAGATGACGTTTACAAAGACGCCGGCAAGGTCGAAGTCAGCATCGATAAAGCGACTGGCGGTAACTTCGAGAACCTTGTTCCGAGCACTACCCCTGCCGTCACTGACGTGACCGATACCATCGACACCAGCACCGTTTCGCTCACTGCGACTTCGACTGTGGCCGAAGGTGGCACCGTCGTTTATACCGCCTCGGTCAACGCCCCGGTGACCGGCGCTCCACTCGTGTTGACATTGAGCAACGGCCAGACCATTACCATCCCGGTCGGCGCCAGTTCAGGCTCGGTGAATTTCGCTACGCAAAACGACGCCCTCGCCGGCGGCAACCAACTGAGCGTCAAGATTGACGACGCCAAGGGTGGCAACTACGAAAAACTGGCTATCGACGGCAAGACCGCTGATACCTCGGTCACCGATACCCAGGACACCACTGGCCTCACCTTGAGTGCAACTGACTCCGTGGCTGAAGGCGGCTCGATTGTTTACACCGCGACCCTGACCAATGCCGCTGGCTCGCCCGTCACCATTACGCTGAGCAACGGCGCCGTCATCAACATTGCTGCTGGCGCGACCACTGGCACCGTCACTGTCGATGCGCCGAAAGACGACGTCTACAAGGACGCTGGCAAGGTCGAAGTCAGCATCGACAAAGCCACCGGTGGCAACTTCGAGAACCTGGTGCCAAGTACCGCACCGGCAGTGACCGATGTCACTGACACCATCGACACTTCGACTGTCAGTCTGACCGCTACATCGACCGTCGCCGAAGGCGGCATCGTGGTCTATACCGCTTCGGTCAACGCCCCGGTCACCGGTGCTCCACTGGTCGTCACCCTGTCCAACGGCCAGACCATCACTATCCCGGTTGGTGCCAGCTCCGGTAGCGTGAATTTCGTTACGACGAACGATGCCCTTGCCGGCGGTGACAACCTGAGCGTCAAGATTGACGACGCCAAGGGTGGCAACTACGAAAAACTGGCTATCGATGGCAAAACCGCTGACACCTCGGTAACCGATACCCAGGACACCACCGGCCTCACCTTGAGTGCCACCGACACCGTGGCTGAAGGTGGCTCGATTGTTTACACCGCGACCCTGACCAATGCGGCCGGCTCGCCCGTCACCATCACCTTGAGCAATGGTGCGGTCATCAACATCGCGGCCGGTGCTACCACTGGCACCGTCACCGTCGACGCCCCTAAAGATGACGTTTACAAAGACGCCGGCAAGGTCGAAGTCAGTATCGATAAAGCGACTGGCGGTAACTTCGAGAATCTTGTTCCGAGCACTACCCCTGCCGTCACTGACGTGACCGATACCATCGACACCAGCACCGTTTCGCTCACTGCGACTTCGACTGTGGCCGAAGGTGGCACCGTCGTTTATACCGCCTCGGTCAACGCCCCGGTGACCGGCGCTCCACTCGTGGTGACATTGAGCAACGGCCAGACCATCACCATCCCGGTTGGCGCCAGCTCCGGCTCGGTGAACTTCGCCACGCAAAACGACGCCCTCGCCGGCGGCAACCAACTGAGCGTCAAGATCGACGACGCCAAAGGTGGCAACTACGAAAAACTGGCTATCGACGGCAAGACCGCCGATACCTCGGTCACCGATACCCAGGACACCACCGGCCTGAGCCTGAGCGCCACCGGTACGGTCGCCGAAGGTGGTCAGATCACCTATACCGCGACCCTGACCAACGCCGCCGGCTCACCGGTCACCGTCACCTTGAGCAACGGCGCCGTGATCAACATCGCCGCCGGCGCCAAAACCGGTACCGTGACCGTCGATGCCCCTAAAGACGACGTCTACAAAGACGCCGGCAAAGTCGAAGTCAGCATTGATAAAGCCACCGGTGGCAACTTCGAGAACCTTGTTCCGAGCACGACTCCAGCCGTCACTGACGTTACCGACACCATCGACACTTCGACTGTCAGCCTGAGCGCAACATCGACTGTCGCCGAAGGTGGCACCGTCGTTTATACCGCCTCGGTCAATGCTCCGGTCACTGGCGCTCCACTGGTCGTCACCCTGTCGAACGGCCAGACCATCACCATCCCGGTTGGTGCCAGCAGCGGCTCGGTGAACTTCGCCACGCAAAACGACGCCCTCGCCGGCGGCAACCAACTGAGCGTCAAGATCGACGACGCCAAAGGTGGCAACTACGAAAAACTGGCTATCGACGGCAAGACCGCCGATACCTCGGTCACCGATACTCAGGACACCACCGGCCTGAGCCTGAGCGCCACCGGTACGGTCGCCGAAGGTGGTCAGATCACCTATACCGCCACCCTGACCAACGCCGCCGGCTCGCCGGTCACCGTCACCTTGAGCAACGGCGCGGTTATCAACATCGCCGCCGGCGCCAAAACCGGTACCGTGACCGTCGATGCCCCTAAAGACGACGTCTACAAAGACGCCGGCAAGGTCGAAGTCAGTATCGATAAAGCGACTGGCGGTAACTTCGAGAATCTTGTTCCGAGCACTACCCCTGCCGTCACTGACGTGACCGATACCATCGACACCAGCACCGTTTCGCTCACTGCGACTTCGACTGTGGCCGAAGGTGGCACCGTCGTTTATACCGCCTCGGTCAACGCCCCGGTGACCGGCGCTCCACTCGTGGTGACATTGAGCAACGGCCAGACCATCACCATCCCGGTCGGCGCCAGCTCCGGCTCGGTGAACTTCGCCACGCAAAACGACGCCCTCGCCGGCGGCAACCAACTGAGCGTCAAGATCGACGACGCCAAAGGTGGCAACTACGAAAAACTGGCTATCGACGGCAAGACCGCCGATACCTCGGTCACCGATACCCAAGACACTACCGGCCTGAGCCTGAGCGCCACCGGTACGGTCGCCGAAGGTGGTCAGATCACCTATACCGCGACCCTGACCAACGCCGCCGGCTCGCCGGTCACCGTCACCTTGAGCAATGGCGCGGTTATCAACATCGCCGCCGGCGCCACCACTGGCACAGTGACCGTTGATGCCCCTAAAGACGACGTCTACAAAGACGCCGGCAAAGTCGAAGTCAGCATTGATAAAGCCACCGGTGGCAACTTCGAGAACCTTGTTCCGAGCACGACTCCAGCCGTCACTGACGTTACCGACACCATCGACACTTCGACTGTCAGCCTGAGCGCAACATCGACCGTCGCCGAAGGTGGCACCGTCGTTTATACCGCCTCGGTCAATGCTCCGGTCACTGGCGCTCCACTGGTCGTCACCCTGTCGAACGGCCAGACCATCACCATCCCGGTTGGTGCCAGCAGCGGCTCGGTGAACTTCGCCACGCAAAACGACGCCCTCGCCGGCGGCAACCAACTGAGCGTCAAGATCGACGACGCCAAAGGTGGCAACTACGAAAAACTGGCTATCGACGGCAAGACCGCCGATACCTCGGTCACCGATACCCAAGACACTACCGGCCTGAGCCTGAGCGCCACCGGTACGGTCGCCGAAGGTGGTCAGATCACCTATACCGCGACCCTGACCAACGCCGCCGGCTCGCCGGTCACCGTCACCTTGAGCAATGGCGCGGTTATCAACATCGCCGCCGGCGCCAAAACCGGTACCGTGACCGTCGATGCGCCGAAAGACGACGTCTATCAGGACGCCGGTAATGTCTCGGCAACCATCAAGACAGCCACCGGTGGCAACTTCGAGAATCTCGTCCCGAGCACCGCGCCAGCAGTGACTGCAGTCACTGACACCGTCGACAACACCACTGTCAGCATCACCGGCAGCACGTCCGTCACCGAAGGCCAGACCGCGACGTACACCGTCAGCCTGACCAACCCGGCGCAGACGGAAGTGACTGTCAAGATCGTCTACAGCGGCACTGCGGCCGACGGTTCAGACTTCACCGGTGTCTACACCGTGAAGATCCCGGCCAACGCCACCAGCGCTACCTTCAACGTGGCGACGCTGGACGACAAGATCACCGAAGGCACCGAAAACTTCGTGGTCAAGATCGACTCGGCCACCGGTGGCAACTTCGAGCACCTGGCAGTCAGCGGCACCAACGGCAGCGTCAGCACCTCGATCATCGACAACGATGCGCCGCCGGTACTCGACCTGGACGCCAACAACTCCAGCGGCAAGACGGGTGCCGACTACCAGGTGACCTTCACCGAAGGCACCAACGGCCCGGGTGTGTCCATCGCCGACACCGACCTGAAAATCACCGACCCGGACAGCACCATGCTGACCGGCGCCACCATCGTGCTGACCAACCGTCAGCCTGGCGATGCGCTGAACCTGGGTAACAGCGTCAACGGCATCAGCATCAACGCCAACAGCACCGACGGCAAGGTCGTCCTGACGCTGTCGGGCAATGCGACGCTGGCCGACTACATGCAGCAGATCAAGAACATCAGCTTCATCAACAACAGCGAAGATCCGAGCACCGTACCGCGCATCATCACCGTGACGGTGACCGACGGCGCGAGCTACTCCAACACCGCCACCACCACCGTGAACGTGGTCGCGGTCAACGATGCGCCGGTGGCCACCGGTGGCGCGGTGACCGGTACCGAAGACACTTCACTGGTGCTCGGCTGGTCGACGTTCGGTATCAGCGACGTGGACAGCGCCGCCGCCAGCCAGGGTGTGAAAATCACCGGGCTGCCGGGTGACGGCAAGCTGCAGTACCTGGACGGAGCCACCTGGAAGGACGTGGCCAACAACCAGACCTTCACCAAGGCCGACATCGACGCCGGCAAGCTGCGCTTCACCCCGGACGCCAACGAGTCCGGCGCCAACGGCAACCCGAGCGGCGTGGGCAATCAGAAGGCTGATTACGCGCAGATCCAGTTCCAGCCAACCGACGGCCAGGCGCTGGGCAATACCAGCACCGTGAAGATCGACATCACACCGGTCGCCGACGCACCGAGCCTCAACGTGGCCGGCAACAGCGTGACCTCCACCGGCCTGATCAAGGAGGTCTGGACCGGCCTGTCGGGCCTGGGCACCGATGGCAATGGGGCGCCATCCGGCACACTCAAGTCGGTGATCGACGCCGCTGGCACGCCGAACAGCAGCACTAACGTGACCAACGTGCAGTCCGACAGCAACGTGAACCCGGGCACCGCGTCGAAAACTTCAGGCCTGATTTTCCTCGAAGCCGGCAAGACCTACACCTTCAGCGGCACGGGCGATGACAGCCTGCTGGTGACCATTGGCGGCAAGGATGTGGCGGGCATCACCTGGGGCGCGGGCGGCAAGCTGAACGGCTCGTTCACACCGACCACCAGCGGCTACTACACCCTGGACATCTACCACCACAACCAGACCGGCCCGGGCAGCTACGACGTGAACCTGTCGGTCAACGGCAGCACGCCAGTGGACCTGAGCAGTGCCGGCGTGCCGCTCTACACCGGCGTGACCGACCTGACGAACGCCGGCGTGACCGTCTCCGACCTGCACGGCACCAATGGCGAAGGCTACTACGACGGCTTCAAGCTCAACGAAGGCGCCGAAGGCACCAGCGTTCACCTGTCGAAGATCACCACCGCCCTGACCGACACCGACGGCTCCGAAAGCCTGAGCGTGAAGATCGGCGGCATTCCGGAAGGCAGCGTGCTGAGCGACGGCGCGGGCCATACCGCGACCGTGGGCAGCAACGGCGAGGCCTCGGTCACCGGCTGGAACCTGGGCAGCCTGACCCTGACGCCGCCGACCTACTACAACGGCCAGTTCAACCTGACCGTGACATCGACCTCTACCGAAACCCTCGGCGGTTCGGCGGTCAGTACGGCGCAGATCCCGGTCACCGTCTACCCGGCGACCTACAACGCGGTCACCGCCACGTCTGGCAGCGACAACGTCACCGGCACCGACGGCAACGACATCGTGATCGCCGACATCGGCGGGCTGACCGTGGTGCCAGGCGTCAACTACAACATTGCCTTCATGGTCGACAGCTCCGGCAGCATGAGCGATTCGTCCCTTTCCGCAGCCAAGACCTCGCTGACGTCGGTGTTCAACACGCTCAAGCAAAGCATGGGTAGCAACTCGGGCACGGTGAACATCTTCCTGGCGGATTTCGACAGGCAGGTGAACAAGACCGTTTCGGTCAACCTCAAGGACCCGAACGCACTGGCGCTGCTCAAGAGCGTGCTGGATTCAATGGTGTCCGGCGGCGGCACCAACTACGAGGACGTATTCAAGACCACGGCCAACTGGTTCAAGAGCACTGAAGCCTTGAACAACACCGGGGCGAAAAACCTGACTTACTTCATCACTGACGGCCAGCCGACCTTCTATCAGTCTGGTGAACAGACCAACCCGACCCTTTACGGCGACGTGAAGCTCGACAGCCTGATTACCACGACCAACTACAAGCTGGGCCAGACGTTCAGCGCCGACCTGGATAGCACACACCGTGTGAAGGTCGACGAGTCTGGCAATGTCACGCTGCAAACCTGGAAAAAAACCTGGGGAGGCTACTGGAGCGACGAAGCGCTGGGCACCTTGCATGCCCAGGGTGACGGCACCTATGAGCTGTCGTATCGCGACGGTACCGGCAACAGCACCGACTCGAGCACCACCAGCAACTCCCTGAGTGCCTTCGCACTCCTGAGTTCGCTGTCTGGCGTGGAAGCCATCGGCCTCAACAGCGATGTGACCCTGGCCGATCTCAAGCCATACGACTCGGATGCAAAACCGCAAACCAATATCGACCCGAGAGACCTGGCGAACTCGATCATCGGCCACACCGAAGCGACCCTGCCGGGCGCCGATACGGTCAACGGTGGCGACGGCAATGACATCCTGTTCGGCGACCTGGTGAGCTTCAATGGCATCGCCGGCGAGGGTTACCAGGCCATCCAGGCGTTCGTGGCCCAGCAGAACGGCGTGGACGTCAGCAAGGTCACCACCAGCAACGTGCACCAGTACATCACCGAGCACTACACCGCGTTCGATGTGTCCGGTGCCCACGATGGCAACGACACCCTGCTGGGCGGCGCCGGCAACGACATCATTTTCGGCCAGGGCGGCAACGACACACTCAATGGTGGCAAGGGCAATGACATCCTGCTGGGTGGCACGGGTAACGACACGCTGGTCGGCGGCCAGGGCAATGACACCCTGATCGGCGGCCTGGGGGGCGATACCTTCGTCTGGAAGGCCGGCGACACCGGCAACGACGTGATCAAGGACTTCAAGGCCGCCGATGGCGACCGGATCGACCTGCGGGATCTGTTGCAGGGCGAAACCGGCAGCACCATCGACCACTTCCTGAAGATCAGCACGGTCGATGGCGTGTCGTCGCTGCAGGTCAGTACCTCCGGCCAGTTCAATGGGGCCAACGGTGCCGCAGCGGCGCCGGACGTGACGATCAAGCTCGAAGGCAACAACTGGTCGAACGTGAACCTGAACTCGCTGATCGCCGGCAGTGACCCGACCATCAAGGTCGATCACAACAACAGCTGAACCTGACACAAAACCCGTGGCGAGGGAGCTTGCTCCCGCTGGGGCGTGAAGCGGCCCTGTTTTTTGGGGCTTCTGCGCAGCCCAACGGGAGCAAGCTCCCTCGCCACGGGATAAGTGTTCATACTCCCCTACAGTTGGCCTATGCTGCCCAGCATGACGCCGCTTCATACATGAGGGATGCCCGATGTTTTATGTGCAACGCGATGCACAAGGCCTGCTGGTGCGCGTAGAAGCCACCGCCTACGCCGAGGCCACCGAGACCTTGCCGGCCGACAACCACGAGATCCAGGACTGGTTCGCCAACCAGGCGGTGGAAAACAGCCTCAAGCAACTCAAGCAGAGCGACCTGGAGATGATCCGGGTACTCGATGACTTGATCCAGGTGCTGACCAGCAAAGGCGTCATCCGCGTCACCGACCTGCCAGCCGCGGCCCAGGCCAAGCTGATGGACCGCACCCAGGCCCGGGAAGCCTTGGGTGGGTTGAGCCGGTTGATCGATGATGATGAGAAGGGGTTGATCTAGCCTCAAATGACACAACCCGATCCCTGTGGCGAGGGAGCTTGCTCCCGCTCGGCTGCGCAGCAGTCGCAAAACCAGGCAACGCGGTCTGCCTGAAGAGCTGCTGGGGGCCTGCTTCGCAGGCCAGCGGGAGCAAGCTCCCTCGCCACAGGGGGTCGTGTTGTCTGGGCTGACGCTATCGCGAGCAAGCTCGCTCCCACAGTTGATCGGTGTTGATCTCGATATTTCGGCTCGACACAGACCCCGTGTGGGAGCGAGCTTGCTCGCGATGACAATCTTCAATTCACCGCAGGCCTCTCAGCCCGCCGCTTGAACCTCCAGCCGATCCATCGCCCGCTCCACCAACAACTGCACCCCATCGGCCATCCGGCTGATCGCCAGGATCACGCTGCGGCGTGAGCCGTCGATGTCATCAGCCAGGTCGGCGGCGATGGCGCTGATGGACAGCAAGTCTTCGGAGGCATTGGCCAGGAGGGTTTCGGTGTCGATGTCTGGGGAAACCATGAAGAGCTGGGCGGTTGGGTTTTTTCCCGAGGCTTCATCGGTAGGTTTTGGATTGAGGTAGTAGTCGAGGGCGCGCTGGGCAGCTTCGTCGAGTGTGTTGGGACTGTGTGAAGTGTGTTTCGTTTCCGCTGTTGTCATTGGAGAACTCCTAAACGACTAGTAAGGAGCCTTTGCTACACAGCGAGTCCAAATGAGATCGCTGAATGGCATGGGCCGTTTCGCCCTAAACAGATATTTCGGACTTGCACGTCCGTGTCACCGTTTTTTCAGTGACAAACCCAGACTAGCCACGAGTCTGGTGCCGGACAAGTTCACCAACTTCGCTACAACTTGAAGGAAATCTCCTAGGACCTTGCTTTTGGAGGGGGGTGTATATCCGTTTCTGCGGTAACGGCCACTGGCGGTTCCGCTCTTACAGCGGGTCACTTTTGGAAGAGCGCCAAAAGTAACCAAAAGCGCTTTGCCCCACCACTCGGCACCTCGCCTAGGCTCGGTGTACCCTCACTCCGGCATTGCTCCGTGGGCCGCCGCGAAGGGCCATCCATGGCCCAGCGCGGCTACCTCGGCATCCATGCCGAGGTGCCCACTGCGCAATGCCTGCGTTCGGCCAGCGTGGTTTAACGGGGCGCCCAAGATCAAAAGCCAAAGCAAGAGCAAGAGCAAGAGCAAGAGCAAGAGCAAGAGCAAGAGCAAGAGCAAGAGCAAGAGCAAGAGCGGGGCACATCCCGGCATTTTATTTAGCTGACCCGCCGCCATCGCGAGCAAGCTCGCTCCCACATAGGCTTTTGGTCGTTTACAAGATCAGCGTCCACCGCCGAGCCCTGTGGGAGCCGAGCTTGCTCGCGATGGTGGTGGGGCTGCTTGCATCAATGCTGAATGTACCGCCGTCTTCGCGAGCAAGCCCGCTCCCACATAGGCTTTTGGTCGTTTACAAGATCAGCCTCCACCGCCGATTACTGTGGGAGCCGAGCTTGCTCGCGATGGCGGTGGGTCTGCTTGCATCAACGCTGAATGTACCGCCGTCTTCGCGAGCAAGCCCGCTCCCACAGAGGAAACGCGGTCCCCATCAAGAACCAGGTCGGCTATAAGGCCGCCTCGTCCTGGCTTTTGATCTGGGGGCCCCGTTAACCACGCTGGCCGAACGCAGGCATTGTGGAGTGGGCATCCCGGCATGGATGCCGGGATAGCCGCGCTGGGCCATGGATGGCCCTTCGCGGCGGGCCCACGGAGCAATGCCGGAGTGAGGGCACACCGAGCCTAGGCGAGGTGCCAAGTGGTGGGGCACAGACCTTTTGGTTACTTTTGGGGCGTTTGCCAAAAGTGACCCGCCGTAAGGGCGGAACCCTAAGTGGCCGTTACCGCAGCAATGGATATGTACTCGGTCAAAAGGCTATAGACCGCTTCGCCAGCAAGCCTCACCCCCAACGCCGAGGCTCCCCAACCAACTGCCCCTGCACCCCAAACAACCCCATCTCCCGAATCACCGCCAACTCCCCCTCCGTCTCCACCCGCTCGGCAATCAACGGCAAATCGATACTGTGAGCAGCACGCTGAATAGCCTCGATGAACAAACGCTTGTCACTTTCCTGATCAATGGCGCGGATATAACTGCCATCGATTTTCAAGTAAGCCAACCCCAGCCGCGACAGGTTGCCGATCATGCTGAAGCGCCCACCAAAACGCTGCAGGCTCAGGGAAAAGCCCAGCTCACGCAATTGCCGGGTCAACTGCTCCAGCACGGCCTGCTCCGGCAATTGCTCTTCACCAATCTCCAGGGTCAAGCGCGACCCAAGGTTGGAATGGGCCCGCAGGATCTCAAAGATCTTGTTCAGCGCCTGAGGATCGGCCAAGGTCGCCGAAGACAGGTTCAACGCCAGGGACTGTTCATGCCCGGCCATTTGCCTGAGCACTTGTTCAAGCATCAAACGGTCCAGGCGTGCGGTCCAGCCGAAACGCTCCAGCCAGGGCAGGAAACGCCCGGCGGGGATGGTCTGGCCCTGCTCGTCCAACAACCGCGACAACACTTTGTAATGCAGCACCACCTGGATGTCCTGGGCGGCCACCACCGGCTGGAAGTACAGCTCGAAGCGCTGATGACTCAACGCCTGGTCGAGCAAGGTGTGCCAGGCATGGTGATCGTCGCCGACACTGGCCGCCAGGCTATGGTCCAGGCAGGCCCAGCCGGGTTCACCCTGGCTTTCGGCCTGGGCCAGGGCCTGGTCGGCAAGCTGGAGCACCGCTTGCGGCGAGTCGCCGTGGACAAACGGCGCCAACCCGATAGAGGCCACCGAAGCCACGTCAGTTGCGCCAGTGGCATGCAGGCTCGCCAGGGCGGCTTCGAGGTTCTGCGCCAGTTGCAGCGCCTCCTCGCGCACCAGCCCGGGGGCCAGCACCGCGAACTCGCCGCCGCGAATACGCGTGACCAGGTTGAGGGTTTCCGGGTAGCGGGCGCACTCACGCTGCAATTGTTCGCCCACGGCCTGGAGCAACTGGTCGGTGCGCTGCCCGCCCAACCGCTGGTTCAAACCGGCCAGGTCCTTGACCCGCAGCAACAGCAGATAACCGGAACTAGCCTGCTCCGGGTTACTCACCCGGGCATTGAGCTGCATTTCGAAATAGCGCCGGTTGGCCAGGCCCGTGAGGGTGTCCTGGTAGGACTCGACCCGCAGCTTCTCGCTGCGCTCGGCCTGCTCCTGGAACAGCGCCTTGAGCTTCTCGACCATCTGGTTCATCGCCTGCACCACACGCCGCAGTTCAGGCGTGCGCGGCAGTTCCGGCAGGCTCAGGAACTCACGTCGGGCGATGGCATGGGACTGATGCACCATGTAGTCCAGCGGCTTGAGCTGGCGACGCAGCAGCAAGGCCCCCAGCACCGCGCTCACGGCACCACACAACAGCAACCAGCCCAGGCTGCCCAACGCGCTCTGCCACAGCTTGGCGAGGGCGAACATCGGGTGGCTGATCACTTCGACCCGCGCCGCCTGCTCCCAGCCGCGACTGACGATGGCGTCGCCACCGGCCGGTTCCAGGCCGATGAGCTTGACGAACCATTGCGGCACGCTGCCAGCGTCCGGCGTGCCGGTGCGCTCGACCAGGGTCTTGTCGGTGGCCACGTCGACCACGCGGATGGTCGCGTAGTAGCCGCTGTCGAAGATCGAGCTGACCATCAACTCCACCATCGCCGGGTCGTCGATGTTCGGCGTCAACGACAGCGCCAGCGCCGTGGCCGCGTCCTGGGCGTGGGAGCGCAACTGATTGACGTACTGGGCCCGTGAGCTCTCCAGGCTGACCATGAAGCTGCCGCTGAAGGCAACCACCAGGAACAGACAGATAGCGATCAACAGCTGTTTGAACAAGGACATCTGAGCGCGCGCTCCTAGTTAGTCGTCTCGACCGGAAAACCTTCGGCCTGCATTTTTTTCAACACATCCTGCCACCGGGACAGGCGCTTGGTGTCACCCACTTTCTTGTTGCCCTTGGCGCCCGGCAACCACAGCCCTTCGGCATTGAAAGAGTAGACCGGGAGCAAGTCGGTTCGCTGGCTGGCCGGCAGGATCCCGTCGATCAGGCTGTCGAGTACCAGCGGCATCGCCTCGGGCGTGGCGTAATAGGTGAGCACCATGTGGGCACGGTTCTGCCGCAAGGCCTTGACGTAGGTGATGCGCAGCTTGTCACTGGACACCCCGAGATGGCGCAGGCTGAAATACTTGGCGATGGCGTAGTCTTCACAATCGCCGGCACCCTTCCACAAAGCCTGGATCGGCGTTTCCCAATAATCGACTTCACGCCACAGGTCGATGTCTTCCACGTAGCGCACCTGTTTGTTGAAAAACAGGTTCACCACCTTGAGCTGTTCCAGTTCCGGGATCTGTTTCTGGGTCGCCAGCAATTGCTGCCACGCGTCGATCCGTTGCTGCCCTTCGCCCAGCGGGCCATATAACGCTTGCGCCCGCCGGCTGATCTGCGCAAAGTCCCAGTCGGCCCGCAGGCCGCCCAGCATCAGGCCGGCCAGCAACAATGCCGAACACAGCCAGCGCAAGGACCTGAGGACAGGGAACGGTGCAGCCAAGGGAAATACGTCCGAAAAGGGTCGTTGGAAATTCGTTGGATGGTGACGCCTGGCCCACTAAAAGACAATGGCAAGGTGCAATCACCGCAGGCAGACTAAACTTTAGTTCAGGAACCTCCGGTCGAGAGACTTTGACGTCTCGTCAACCTGTAACTAACGTGAGCCTGGATCCAATTTTTACTACCAATCAGGGTGCGTTGTCGTGACACAGAAGCCCAAACCGCTTAGCACTATCCAGATCAACGGTCCCATTCCCGCTGACCAGGCACGCTCGATCATCGAAGAGTCTCTGCGCGAGGCCATCCTCGATGGACGCTTGCCTTGCGGTACCGCCCTGCGCCAGCAGGAACTGGCCGACCTGTTCGGCGTGAGCCGCATGCCGGTGCGCGAGGCGTTGCGCCAGCTCGAAGCGCAGTCGCTGCTCAATGTGGTTCAGCACAAGGGCGCCGTCGTGGCGCCGTTGATCACCAACAATGCGGTAGAAACCTACGCCCTGCGTTCGGTCCTGGAGTCTTTCGCCTTGCGCCTGTCCATCCCCTTGCTCGATGACAGCGACCTGGCACTGGCCGCCCAGTACATCGAACAACTGGAAACGGAAACCGACCACGCCGAAATCGGCAAGCTCAACCGGCTGTTCCACATGTCGCTTTATCACAAGGCACCCAACGGCAAGCTGCTGGACCTGATCGAGCGCGAGCTCAATGAAGAAGAGCGCTTCCTGCGTTTTCATCTGTCGTCCATGGGCCTGGGCAAGTTGAACCAGGACGATCATCGCGCGCTGCTCGAGGCCGCACGGGCCAAAGACATCGATAACGCGATCGTATTGTTGGAACTGCACCTGGAAAAAGCCTCTGTCACCATGCGCCGGTACTTGGAACAGCCGTCGAAGCTGTGATCCACGTCGGCGCTCCGTCCGGCGTAAAAATTTCTTACATATCCTTCCGAATCACTTATCACCAGCACGGCGCGGCCTGGCCGTGGCCGCCGCTCGTCGCCCCATCAGTTCAATGGCACTGCCATCGATTTGGGCTCACTCTTGCGCTTGTCGATTCAAAACAGACCTGAAGAAGTCAACGCCTGGCTGAGGCCAGGCGAATCGAAGCCAATACGCAAGGAGCGTCGTCCAACCGGCGGGATGATCGGATGTCCGACCGACGTCCTGCCCATAACATAAAACTTCCTTATTCCCGATCCCTGAAGTGCTCCGAGTGAGGCATTCACTCGAACTATTCGATTCTGATACCTCTAAATCGGAAGGAGCTTCTTCGCCCCAATAAAACTTATATTAAAAGTTTTAAAACCCCTCTTCGCGCCCAATAAAACATCAACTTCAAATAATTAAAAAAGTACTTGCCGCTTACTTGTTCCGTGTATTAGTTTTTTATTCGCCGCGTTACTGCCGGCCGTTCAGACTTGCTAAAACCCATGCAAACAAGGGCGTCGCAAGCCGAAAGCACGATTTAAAGAGAATGCTCAAGCCACTTTGGCAATTCATGGATTTCGGTTCAGGCACCCGCTCGCCTTCACTAACTAACGAGCCGCCCTCCGAACAAACATCATTGATGAGGACGTTCCAATGCAGCCATCCAAAGAACAACTATCTCTCAAAAAACACGAACTTGGCCAACACCCGGTTTTTTCCGAGATTACATCAATCGATCTGTTACGCCGTTTTATGGAAAGCCATGTCTTTGCCGTCTGGGACTTCATGTCGCTGACCAAGCGCCTGCAACGCGAGCTCACCTGTGTCCACCTGCCCTGGCTGCCGCCGGCCGACCCCCACGCGGCCCGCTTGATCAATGAGATCGTGCTGGGGGAAGAGTCGGATGACCGCCCCGGCGCCGGCTATTGCAGCCATTTCGAACTGTACCTGGACGCCATGCGGGAAATCGGCGCCGATACCCGCGCCATCGAGCAGTTCATCACCCTGCAGCAGGAAGGCGTCAGCCCCGAGACCGCGCTGGACAGTGTCGAGGTCGAGCCGGCGGCGGCGCGGTTCGTCCGCCAGACCTTGCACACCGCCCTGCACGCCCCGGCCCACAGCGTGGCCGCCGCCTTCGTGCATGGTCGCGAGAGTGTCATCCCGCAGATGTTCCAGCGCATGTTGGACGCCTGGGGCATTGGCCTGGATCAGGCACCGACCTTTCGTTACTACCTGCAACGGCACATCGAAGTCGATTCCGAAGACCACGGGCCGGCAGCAGAAAAACTGTTGGCACGGCTGATCGATGGCGACCCGCAGCGGGAAACCGAAGTGCTGGCCGCCGCGCTCGCCGCCGTCCACAGCCGCGCGGCCTTGTGGGACGGCCTGCGCCAGAGCATGACCCAACCGGTTGCGCAGGTGATGCCATGAACGCCATCCCCTACCAATCCTTCGCCGACGCCTGGGAAAGCCGCGCCACGATCCGTACTCGACCACGGCGCCGGGTCGAAGACGACGACAAGCTGATCTTCCCCATGAGCCGCCAACCGCTGGTGCACAGCCAGACCTTCCTCAGCCACTGTGCGCAACTGCGGGACTTTGTGCTGGTGCAGAGCCTCTACAAGTTCATCAACGACGTGGTGATTTTCGAGACCGAACTGGTGGACCACACCGCCCGGCGCATCGCCAAGAACCGCTTCGGCATCGAATTCCCGTTCGCCTGCCGCTACGACGCAATGACGGTAGTGGTGGACGAGGATTACCACGCGCTGGTGGCGATGGACTTCATGCAGCAGACCATCGACATGACCGGCATCGAGCCCATCCCATTGCCTGGGCAGATCGAACTCAGCCGCGCCATACCGGCGACCCTGGCCCGAGCGCCGGAGCATTTGCTGAGCGCCGTGGAGCTGATCTGCATCGCCATTGCCGAGAACACCGTGACCAACGAGGTGGCCGCCTTCGCCCGGGACGATTCGGTCAAGGCCTCGATCAAGGGGTTGATGGCCGATCACTTGCTCGACGAGGGCCGGCACTCCGGTTTCTGGACGCGACTGGTGCAGATCTACTGGCGCACCGCGCCCGAAGAGGATCGAGCGGCGATCGCGCGCTTGATGCCCGGTTTCATCGCCCAGTACCTGGCGAGCGACCTGCAACAAGCGTTCGACTTCGAGCTGATCGCGCACCTGCCCGTCGACGAATCGGTACGCCAGTCGCTGCGTGAAGACGCCAGTGCGCTGGCGTACCCCATCAATCGTTTTCACCCATTGGTGGGCAATATCACGCGCTTTTTCCGCGGCAGCTCGATGCTCGCGTCCCCCTGCGTACGCGACGCCCTTGCCGATTACCTGACCCCATGAGGACCTTTCGATGAGACGCCTCGACATTGCACTGCCTGGCACCAGCCGGGCCATGACCGAACTGGCCCGGGAACTGGAGCTGCACGGCCACGCAGTGGTTCGGCACTCGCCAGCCGGCCACGACGCGGTCGACCTGTTGATCGACGACGGGACGACACCGCGAGCCATTGAAGCCCGTTCATGCCTCCAGGTCCGCGTGGCGCTGCGCACGCTTTCCGATGAGGCACTGCCGCAACCGGTGCTGGTTTTTCGCGACAGTGCGCAGCGGCTGTTGTGCCAGGAAGTGATCGCGCCGCAACGCGATGGCAATGGCCAGTCGTTGCGCCTGCGTACGCTGGCGACGGTGGTCGAGACCGGCGCACGGCTGGTCAGCCAGTTATCCCGGGACGAAACCTGTTTCGATCACTGGCCAACGGTGCACGCTGACACTGTCGACCCGCCCCTGCTCGGGCTCGATGCGCTGGAGCCGCTGGCCTTCGAGCATGGCCTCAATCGGCCGGCGGTGCCCTGGCTGCTGGCCGCCGCCGACGTGCCGGTGATGCACAGCATCGAACAGCGCCTGCTCGATGACGCCACGCAACCAGCCTTATGGGTCGATGGGCAATTCATCGACTACAAATCCTTGCGCCGCCTGGCGCTGGGGATACAGCAGGCCATGCTCGCCAGCCTACGCCCGGCGACCGACCGCCCGTTGGTGATCGGCGTGTGCCTGCCCAAGTCCGTGCAACTGTACGCCGCGATCCTGGCGGTGCTGGGTTGCGGTGCGGTGTACTTGCCGCTGGATCCGCAGCACCCGGCGCAGCGTCGGCGCTTCATCCTGGACAATGCCAAGGCCGATCTGCTGCTGCACGACGGCGACAACGACCTGGATGACGTGGCATTGCCAGCCCTGGATGTCCAGCGGCTGCCTGCGCTCAAACCGAGCATCCCGGCCTCGCTGATCCGGCGCGTGGTGAACATCGACGAGCCGGCCGTGGCGATCTACACCTCTGGCACCACCGGCCAGCCCAAAGGTGTGTTGCTCAGCCACCGCAATCTCAGCCATTTCTGTGCCTGGTACGGCGACTACGTCGGGTTGCAGCGCGACAGCCGGGCGTTGCAGTTTTCCACCATCAACTTTGACGCGTCGCTGCTGGATATCCTGCCGACCTTCATCCACGGCGCCCTGCTGGTGGTGCCCTGCGAAGACCAGCGCCGCGACCCGCAGCAATTGGTCGCGTTGATTCACCAGCAGCATGTCAGCCACGCCTTTCTACCGCCTGCGCTGCTGAGCGTCATGCCCCTGGATGCGCCGCTGGGCCTGACGCACCTGATCACCGGTGGCGATGTCTGCGAGCCGTTCGTGATCGAACAACTCGCGCCACAATGCCAGTTCCACAACATCTACGGCCCGACCGAAACCACGGTGCTGGCGACTACACGCCAGTTCGGTATCGGCGACAACAACCGCAACCTCGGCGTACCCATCGCCAATGGCCGGGTCCTGATCCTGGACGAACAATTGCAACCGGTTCCCCAGGGTGTCCCCGGCGAGTTGTACATCGCCGGCCCGGGCGTCGGCCTCGGCTATCTGAACGACCCGGCGCTGACCGCGACGCGTTACCTCAACCTGACGCTGCCCACCGGGCAAGCGTTGCGGGTCTATCGCACCGGCGATATCGGCCAGTGGACCGACAACGGCATCGAACTGTGTGGCCGCCGCGATAACCAAGTGAAGATCCGCGGTTTTCGGGTCGAGCCCGAGGAAATCGAGCACTGCCTGCGCGACAGCCAACTGTTTCGCCAGGTGGCGGTGGGGGTCGATGAAAAGCGGCGGATCCTGGCGTTCCTGGTTCACCCCGAACAGGCGCACCCCGGCGCTGCTCTCCAGGCGCTGCGCGAGCATGTGCAGAACAGCTTGCCCAGTTACATGCATCCTGCGGCCTACGTCGAATTGCCCAGCCTGCCCTACACCAGCAACGGCAAGGTCGATCGCCGGGCATTGCTCGCCATGGCGGTGCAGGTGCACGTCGACGGCCAACGGCGCCAGCCGCAGAACGCCCTGGAAACACAACTGCAGCAACTGTGGGCCGAGCTGCTTGAATTGCCGATCGAGGACATTGCCACCGACGAGAGCTTCTTCAACCTTGGCGGGCACTCGATCCTGCTGTCGCGACTGCTGCTGAGCATCCGCCAGGTGTTCGGCCGCAGCCTGTCGATCAACCGCTTCATCGAAGCGCCGACACTGATGACCTTGGCGAAGCTGCTGGACGACCCGGAACACAGCAGCGCATCGACCCTCAGCCCCCAGGCCTCCATCGATGCCGAGGCCGAGCTCCACCTCGATCCTCTGCCCATCAGCCAATGCGGCGATGTGCACAAGGTGGTGGTGACCGGCGCCAACAGCTTTCTCGGCGTGCACATCGTCGAAGCGCTGCTGGCTTGGGGCGCCACCGAAGTCGCGTGCCTGGTGCGCGCGAGCGCCGAACACAGCGCGGCCGAACGTTTCTCCCAGGCCCTGCGGGACAATCACCTGACCCACCTGGACCTGGACCGCGTCAGCGTGTACGCCGCCGACATCACCCAACCGCAATTGGGTTTGCCGGACGACGTCTACGCCCGCATCGATAGCACTTTCGGCGCGCTGGTGCACAACGCGGCCCACGTCAACCATGTACTCGACTACGCGTCGTTGGCACGGGACAACGTCGAGCCGATTTTCGAGTGCCTGCGCCTGTGTGAAGGGCGCTGCAAGAAAATCTTCAATTTCGTCTCCACGCTGTCCGCCTCCAGTGCCCTGGACGCCGATGGCCAGGTGCTGGAACAGCCTGCCGCCGAGACGCCGCCGATCTACATCAAGAACGGCTACAACCTGTCCAAATGGGTCGGCGAACGGATCCTGCAACGGGCCCGCGATCGCGGGGTGTGGGTCAACCTGTTCCGCCCCGGCAACATCAGCTTCAACAGCCTGACCGGAGTCTGCCAGCCCCACAAGAATCGCTTGATGCTGATGCTCAAGGGCTCGATCCAGCTCGGCCAGGTGCCAGACCTGTCACTCAATTTCGACCTGATGCCGGTGGATTTCCTGGCCCGCTTCATCGCCTTCCACGCCAGCCGCTACCAGCCCACCCAAGCGGTGTTCAACCTGCACAACCCGCAGCCTTTGAGCTGGGACGCTTACGTCGCGTCGTTCCGCGACAGCGGCCGGGAGTTTTCGCTGGTGAGCGTCGCCGAGTGGCAACGGCAGTTGGCTCGGGTCGATGCCGACAATGCGTTGTTTGGCGTGCTGGGTTTCTACCTCAACGGCTTCGAGGAAGACATCGGCGACATCTCGCTGATCAGCCACGACAACGCCCGCGCCGGTGTGCGGCAGATGGGCGCCAGCTACCCGGAAAAGTCCCCGGCCCTGCTACGTCGCGGCGCCGACTACCTCAAGGCCATCGACTTCATTTGAAACACCCTCAACCCAAAGCAAGGAGCAAGACCATGAGTGCATTTCAACCCGACACCCTGATCAAAAACCCTCACGCCTGCCAGGTCGAAACCTCGGTGGAGGTCGCGGCCGACGCGGCACGCGTCTGGGACGTGGTGGGTGATTTTGGCGGATTCAACCGTTTCATCCCGGCGCTGGAGCACATCGAAATGACCGGCGCAGGCGTGAGGTCCCTGCGCAAGAAATTCTTCCGCGATGGTCAGAACCTGGTGGTGGAACAACTCAACAGCCGTGACGACCAGGCCATGCACATGACCTGGACGCTGATCTACAACACCCTGGGCATCGACAACCTGTGGGCGGCCATGCGCGTCGCCCCCCTGGCGGACAACCGCTGCCGCGCCACCTGGACCATCATCGCCGACCATACCGATGCCCACACCCCGTCGGGCTTCAGGGATTTCCTCCAGGGCTTCGCCGATGCGGCGATGGGAAATGTGCAGGAGATGTTCAAGTAGGTACCAACCCTTGTGGGAGCGAGCTTGCTCGCGAAGGCGGTGGGTCTGTTGGCGATGATGTTGATTGGGCTGCCGTCATCGCGAGCAAGCTCGCTCCCACATTGAGTTGGAGTGAACTCAAGATCCAGGCTCACCGCCAATCCCCTGTGGGAGCGGGCTTGCCCGCGAAAGCGGTGGCTCTGTGCCGGTGATGTTGGCTGGGCTGCCGTCATCGCGAGCAAGCTCGCTCCCACATTGAGTTGGAGTGAACTCAAGATCCAGGCTCACCGCCAATCCCCTGTGGGAGCGAGCTTGCTCGCGATTGCGCTGGACCTGTGCCGGTGATGTTGGCTGGGCTGCCGTCATCGCGAGCAAGCTCGCTCCCACATTGAGCTGGAGTGAACTCAAGATCCAGGCTCACCGCCAATCCCCTGTGGGAGCGAGTTTGCTCGCGATTGCGCTGGACCTGTGCCGGTGATGTTGGCTGGGCTGCCGTCATCGCGAGCAAGCTCGCTCCCACATTGAGTTGGAGTGAACTCAAGCTCCAGGCTCACCGCCAATCCCCTGTGGGAGCGAGCTTGCTCGCGATTGCGCTGGACCTGTGCCGGTGATGTTGGCTGGGCTGCCGTCATCGCGAGCAAGCTCGCTCCCACATTGAGTTGGAGTGAACTCAAGCTCCAGGCTCACCGCCAATCCCCTGTGGGAGCGAGCTTGCTCGCGATTGCGCTGGACCTGTGCCGGTGATGTTGGCTGGGCTGCCGTCATCGCGAGCAAGCTCGCTCCCACATTGAGTTGGAGTGAACTCAAGCTCCAGGCTCACCGCCAATCCCCTGTGGGAGCGGGCTTGCTCGCGATTGCGCTGGACCTGTGCCGGTGATGTTGGCTGGGCTGCCGTCATCGCGAGCAAGCTCGCTCCCACATTGAGTTGGAGTGAACTCAAGATCCAGGCTCACCGCCAATCCCCTGTGGGAGCGGGCTTGCCCGCGAAAGCGGTGGCTCTGTGCCGGTGATGTTGGCTGGGCTGCCGTCATCGCGAGCAAGCTCGCTCCCACATTGAGTTGGAGTGAACTCAAGATCCAGGCTCACCGCCAATCCCCTGTGGGAGCGGGCTTGCCCGCGAAAGCGGTGGCTCTGTGCCGGTGATGTTGGCTGGGCTGCCGTCATCGCGAGCAAGCTCGCTCCCACATTGAGTTGGAGTGAACTCAAGATCCAGGCTCACCGCCAATCCCCTGTGGGAGCGAGCTTGCTCGTGATTGCGCTGGACCTGTGCCGGTGATGTTGGCTGGGCTGCCGTCATCGCGAGCAAGCTCGCTCCCACATTGAGTTGGAGTGAACTCAAGATCCAGGCTCACCGCCAATCCACTGTGGGAGCGAGCTTGCTCGCGATGGCGGTGGCTCGGCTTGCGACTGGGATCAGATCTTGAAGCTGTCCACCAGTTGCTTCAGTCGATTGGCCTGTTGGGACAAGGCATCGCAATCCTTCAGGGTTTCATTGAGGTTGGCCACGCTTTGCTGGTTCAGCAGGTTGATGTGGCTGACGTCCATGTTGAGGGTTTCGACCACGGCGGTCTGTTCTTCGGTCGCGGCGGCCACCGACTGGTTCATGCCGTCGATTTCACCAATGCGCTGCGTCACGCTGACCAACCGCAGGCCGGCCTGGTTGGCCACTTCCACGCTTTCTTCGCTGGAGGTCTGACTGGCGTTCATCGTGGTTACCGCTTCACGGGAGCCGACTTGCAGCGAGGTGATCATCTTGTGGATTTCTTCCGCCGACTCCTGGGTACGGTGCGCCAGGTTGCGCACTTCATCGGCCACCACCGCAAAACCGCGCCCGGCTTCGCCAGCACGGGCCGCTTCGATGGCAGCGTTCAGGGCCAGCAGGTTGGTTTGCTGGGAGATGCCCTTGATCACGTCCAGGATGTGCCCGATGTTGTCGGTGCTGGCGTTCAGGGTTTCGATCTGGGTGCACGAGAGGCTGATCTTCTGCGACAGCTCGGTCATGGCCTGGATGGTTTTTTCCACCACCTGGCGACCGTCATCGGCCTGTTCGCTGGCACCGCTGGCATGTTGCGAGGCATCGGCGGCATTACGGGCGATTTCCTGGGTCGCGGCGCCCAACTGGTTGATGGCCGCGGCCACGCTGTTGGTGCGGGCACTCTGTTCATCCGAGCCGACGAGCGAAGCGTTGGACGAGGTCATCACCCGCTGCGACAGGTCATGCACCTGGCGGGTAGCGGAAGACACTTCCGAGATCGACGCATGAATCCGCTCCACGAACTGGTTGAACGAACCACCCAGCACCGCGAACTCATCTTTGCCCTGCACCACCAGGCGCCGGGTCAGATCGCCCTCGCCCTGGGCTATGTCCTGCATGGCGCGCCCCATGGTGGTCAACGGGCGCATCAATACCTGGATCAGCATGCTCAGCAGCAACGCAATGGCCGCCACCGCGACGAACATCGCAATCAACGCCGACGTACGGAACTGGCTCAACGGTGCGTAGGCCTTGGCCTTGTCGATCGACAGGCCGATGTACCACTCAGCATTCGGCAGGCCCGCCACCGGGGTGAACGAAAGAATGCGGTCCTTCCCATTCAGCTCAACCTCCTGGATACCCTTGCCAATGCGCACCGGGGTGCCGGGGTAGATGTCCTTGAGGTTCTTCATCACCTGGTCTTTGTCCGGGCTGACGATCACCTGACCGTCGCCGCTCACCAGGAACGCATGGCCGATACCACCGAAGTCCACGGAGTTGATGATTTTCACCAGGGTTTCCAGGCTCAAGTCGCCGCCCACCACACCGAGCAGTTCGCCGTTGTGCTTCACCGGCAGGGCAACGGTCACCACCAGGCCACCCACCGCCGCCAGATAAGGCGGGGTCAGCATGGTTTTATCGGCGGTCACCGCCTGTTTGTACCAAGGGCGCTGACGCGGGTCGTAGCCGTCAGGCATTTTCGCGTCAGGCCGTTGGGTAAACACACCATTGGCCTGGCCCACATAAGTGAACTGGAAGTTCGACGTCAGCGCCGGTTGGTCGACCAACCCCGGCAAATCGGCAGTCGCCCCCTGATGCGCGATGTTTTGCGCCAGGTTTTCCAACACCAGTATCCGGCCACTCATCCAGTTCTGAATGCTGCTGGCCGTCAGGTCGCCGGATTGCTCGATGGACGATTCAAGGCTGCGGCCAATGGTGTTGCGCTGCAAATAATCGTTGTAGAGCGTGAACAGGGCAAAAGCCAGAACCACCACACCAGAGGCGGCGAGAAGGATTTTGTGGCTGAACTTTAGATTCATCTATGGGGCTTCTTATGCAAGGAGTGGGGGTGCATTCCAGATTGCAACGTTCCATATACAGCGCGGGCGGTTGTCAATCCGCTCCACTTTGGTGCACGCATATCAGTCTGTCGGCAAGCCTGTACAAATAATTAGGGATTCGAAGAAATAGACGACGGGAGGACAAGGCAGGCGAACGGTGGTTGCAAATTCGCCGGGCGATGATGACAATGCGACCTATTATCATTTGTAACATCCAGGCCGTCGCGTCCATGTCATCTCCCGAGTTTGCAGTACAGGCGCTCTACAGCCGGCATCACGGCTGGCTCAATACGTGGCTGCGCACCCGGCTGGGCAATGCCGCCGACGCGGCGGACCTGGCCCAGGACACCTTCGTGCGCCTGTTGCAGCGTAGCGAACGCCTGGAGCTTCGGACCCCACGCGCCTTTTTGCGCACCATCGCCCAAGGTCTGGTGATCGACCATTGGCGGCGAGCGGAAATCGAACGCGCCTACCTGGAAACCATCGCTCACCTACCCGAAACCGAAACCCCAGGCGCTGAAGCCCAGGCCTTGATCCTGGAACTGCTCGAAGCCATTGCCAGGATGCTCGAAGGCCTCAAGCCGAAAGTGCGCAGGGCTTTTCTGTTGGCCCAGTGCGAAGGCCTGACATACAAGCAGATCGCCGAACAGATGGGCATCTCGTTGCGCTCGGTGGAGCGCTACGTCGCCGATGCGCTGTACCACTGCTATGTGTTGCGCTATGAAAGCTGAGCTGGCGGAACACTTGCAGAGCCGCCGCAACGGCCCGTCGCAACAGGTGGTCAGGCAGGCGATCAACTGGCTGTTGCGCCTGCGCAATCACACCGCTCACCCGACCCTGCGCCAAGAGTGCGACACCTGGCGCGCCGCCCACCCTGAACACGAACTGGCCTGGCAACGGGTGCAATCGCTGCACAGCGAATTGACCTCGAACCTGCGGGCGGTGCCCGGTGCCCATATCGCCCTGGACACCCTGGAAAACAGTGCCCAGCGCCTCAGTCGTCGTCAGGCCCTGAAGTTGCTGTCGGGCGTCGCCGTGGTGAGCGGCGCGGCATGGCTGGGCAAGGACCTGGGCTGGCAAGCGTGGAATGCCGATTTCGTCACCGCCACCGGTGAACGTCGAGGTTTCCAGTTGCCGGACGGCACGCGGCTCGAGCTCAACACCCACAGCGCCGCCGACCTGGACTTCAGCGCCCGGCAGCGCCTGATTACCCTGGCCCGCGACGAAATCATGGTCACCTGTGGCCGCGACCCGGGGCGGCCGCTGCTGGTGAAAAGCAGGCATGGTCTGTTCGAAGGGCTGGAGGGGCGCTTCGTGGTGCGCCAGGACAGCGACTGCACGCGCTTGAGCGTCACCAGCGGACACGTCGTGATCCGTTCGCACCCCAACAGCGATGGCACGCCCATCCAGGTCGAGGCCGGACAAAGCTATCTGATCACTGCATCGACAGCGGCCCTGGCACCGCTGCTGGACATGGACGCGGGCGCCTGGGCCGACGGCTTGATCGTCACGCGCAACATGCGCCTGGAAGACTTTCTCAATGAAGTAGGACGCTATCGCCCGGGCTATCTGCACTGCGCGGCATCGATTGCGGACCTGCGCCTGTCGGGTGTGTTCCGCTTGGAAGACACCGACAAATTGCTGGCCGTCCTGCCCCGCACGCTCCCGGTACAGCTGCGCTATCGAACCCGTTGGTGGGTCACGCTGGAACATGCGGTTTGATTTTTTTTGGCGGGTTTTGCGTGGACGTCCGGCTAGGACAGTAAGCAACGCTTATTGGCCTTCAGCGACTCCTACGGAACCTACAATGACTGAGCGCGTACCTCTCAAGAACCCCTTCGGCTTTTCTTCGCAACCGCGTCTGTTGCGCCAGGCGATTCACGCCGCGCTGTTCTCCACGGCGCTGGGAGTCAGCGTCGTGCCGATGCTTGCGCTGGCCGCACAAAACGACGTAACCGTCAGCCGTCAGAGCTACAACATTGCCCCAGGCCCCTTGAGCGATGTGCTGAACCAGTTCGCCCGCCAGGCCGGGATCACCCTGGCAAGCACCCCGGCGCAAACCGGTGGCGTTCACTCCCCAGGGCTCAAGGGCGATTATTCGCCCGACCAGGCCCTGAACCAGTTGCTCAGCGGCTCAGGACTGGTTGCCGTCAGCCAGGATGGCAGCAGCTACGTGCTGCAAACCGAGACCGCTGGCAGCACATTGGAATTGCCGACCACCGACATCAAGGGCTTCGCCCTGGGTAACGCGTTGGGCAGCATGGAAGGCTACAACGCCACCCACAGCCAGGTCGCCACCAAGACCAGTACCGCCCTGCGGGAAACCTCCCAGAGCGTGTCGGTGGTCACCCGCGAACAAATGGACGACCAGGGCGCGCAAACCGTGTCCCAGGCCATGCGCTACACCCCCGGCGTGCTGACCAACCCCTACGGCGCCACCCACCGCTACGATTATGTGGCGATGCGCGGCTTCAACGACGGCTCGGTGGATAACATCTACCTCGACGGCCTCAAGTCCATGGGTGACAGCGGCACCTACAGCTCCATGCAGGTCGATCCGTACTTCCTCGAGCGGGTCGACATTCTCAAGGGCCCGTCCTCGGTGCTCTACGGCCGCAGTTCGCCGGGCGGCCTGGTGGCGCTGACCAGCAAGAAGCCGCTGTACGAGGCCTATCACCAGATCCAGGCCACGGTCGGCACCCAGGGCCAGCGCGGCATGGGCTTCGACTTCAGCGGCCCGGTGGACGACGAAAAACGCATCACCTATCGCCTGATCGGCCTGGCGGACAGCTCCGACACCCAGTTCGACCACAACAAGGAAAAACGCTTCGCCCTCGCACCCACGGTGAACATCGACTTCAGCGAGGACACCTCGCTGACACTCCAGGCCTACCTGCAGCATGACCCCGACGGCGGCTACCACGGTGGCATGCCGGCCGACGGTAGCTTGCATCAGCGCAACGGTCGGCGGATTTCCGAGCACTTCTTCGAAGGCGAACCCGGTATCGACCGCTATGAGCGTGACCAGCAGTCGTTCGGCTACCAATTCGAACACCGTTTCAACGATGTCTTCACCGCCCGGCAGAACTTCCGTTACCTGGATTCCGAGGTCAAGAACGATCAGGTCTATGCCTACGATTGGACCACGCCCACCAGCAACGAGCTGAACCGCTACTACACCGGTGCCGAAGAAAAGCTCCATTCCTTCATTGTCGATAACATGCTGCAAGCCGAATTCTTCACTGGCGCGACCCAGCACACCGTACTGATGGGCGCCGACTATCAGCGGCGCAAAACCGTGGTCGACTGGACCAGCGGCAGCCTGGCGCCGATCAACGCCTTCGACCCGGTCTACGGCAACTCGGCCATCAGCTACTTCAGCCCCACCAGCTACCTGCGGCGCCTGGAGCAGACCGGCGTCTACCTGCAAGACCTGATCGAAATGGACAAGTGGCGCTTCTCCCTCGGCCTGCGCCAGGACTGGGTGCAAACCTCGGATGAGAACCGTATCGCGGAGTTCGGCCGTCCAGAAGGCACCGAGATCAACGACAAACGCACCAAGCTCACTGGCCGTGCCGGGGCGCTGTACCTGTTCGATAACGGCCTGGCGCCGTACATCAGCTACTCCGAGTCGTTCAACCCGAACTCCTATGCCGACAGCGCCGGCAACCCGCTGCCGCCGACCGATGGCAAGCAGTGGGAACTGGGGTTGAAGTACCAGCCGCCGGGCACGGATGATTTGTACACCGCCTCGCTGTTCCGCATCGACCAGGAAAACCTGGCGACCAAACTGCCCCAGGACAACTTCTACCGCGCCATCGGTGCCGTGCGCTCCCAGGGCCTGGAGCTGGAAGCGCACCTGCAGTTGACCGAACAATTCAAAGTGCTGGGCAGCTACACCTTCACCGACATCGAATACTCGAAATCGATGGTCAGCACCCTCAGCACGCCCACCGACATCATCGAAAACAAGGGCAACTCACCGACCCAGGCCCCGCGCCACATGGCCTCGGTCTGGGCGGACTACAAGTTCGACAGCGGCGCCCTCGATGGCCTGCGCCTGGGCGGCGGCGTGCGCTATGTCGGCTATAGTTGGGCCGATGCGGAGAACACCATGAAGGTGCCGTCCTACACGTTGTTCGATGCCTCGGTGGGGTATGACCTGGGCAAGGTCGGCTTGAAGGGCGTGGACGTGCGCCTGAACGCGAACAACCTGACGAACGAAAGCTACGTCGCCTCGTGCGCGAGCCTGAGCTATTGCTACATGGGCGAAGAGCGCAATGTGGCGGCGACGGTGAGTTACCAGTTCTGACTCATTCTTCAGGCCAGGCATGCACCTGTGGCGAGGGGATTTATCCCCGCTGGACCGCGAAGCGGCCCCAAAAAGGGTGGATGTGATCAGGCCTGACACTACGCGGCGCCAGGTCAAAGGGGCTGCTGCGCAGCCCAGCGGGGATAAATCCCCTCGCCACAGGTTGTGTGTTTGTCCCTGAAGTGGTGCGTCTCAAACTCGAGCCGTACCCACCTCCTCCCGCACCACAGCCTCTTCCCGCACAAACCGATTCGCCCGCCCGAACGTGCCGAAGTCATTGAACCGCACGCCCATCTCCCGCATCACCTTGTGCGCCACCGGCACCGTCAGTTGGCGAATGTAGAACGGTTCCTTCACGACGAAATGATGAATGCCATGGCTGCTGCCGAAGTTAAAGCAGAACGCTTGCAACGGCCACAACCACCAGGGATTGAGCACCTGGGTTTGCTGGATGACATTGCCCGGCTCGATGTCGCCGTAATAGTGCATGTTCGAACTGACGAAATGCAGGCAAAAGGTGCGTAAGACGTTCGGTCCGATGATCACCACCGCCGCGATGTCGATCACCTGCATCGTCGCCAGCGTGGTGGCCGACCAGTCAATTGAAGTCCCCAGCAGACTGGCGACACCGTTGGCCCCGTGGAAACCGAGGAACACATACCAGACCCCCCAGTGCAGCAACGCCAGCGGGAAATAAACCTTCAGCGTACGCTTGAGGATGCTGCGCTTGTGCGCCCATGTCTTGGCCCGCAGCAGGCGGATGAAGGCCGACATCACGTTGTCGCCCACCATCAGCAACCGCGCCAGCCCCCAGGGTTCGCCGTTGGTGATCGCCCGTTCCTCCATGTCGGCCTCGCTGCCGGACACCTTATGATGGTTGAGGTGCAGGTGGCGGCGGATCCACGGGTTGATCGTGCTCGGCCGCGCCAGCCACACCAGGCCCATCATCAGGTTGTGGGGCAGGCGCTGCTTGCGGAAATACATGCTGTGGATCAGGTCGTGTTCCAGCTCGTGGGTCAGGGACGCGAAAAACGCGTTGAGCAACAGGCATGCCCACCCGGCCAGGTGACCGTTGATGTAGAGCAGCGCCGAACCGATCATCCCAGCCAGGGCCAGCGCCAGGATGCCCGCGCCCAACGCATCCTGGTGGCGCAGGATCGGATAACGCTGGCGCAACTCCTCGCCCCGGGCCAAGACCACCTGGCGAATATGGGCGGATCGCTGTTGTGCATTCAATCGCTCGGGGCTTGCGCAAGTGCCGTGCATGGCTTACATCCTCTGTTAGAGATGTGCTCATCCTGCCGGGCGTTGTCCCATGGGGTGGTAGCCGTAAACGCCAACCTGTTGACCGCAAGCGCCAATCGTCATGACTGAACCGACCTCCCTCGCCAGCTGGACCCGCGCCCTGCGCAAGCAGCTCGATGCATTGGGCCTGGACAGCCATGCCCTGTGCGTCGACGCGGGTCTCGACCCGCAATGGATGGACGACCCGAACGCCCGTTATCCGCTCTCGGCCACCACGCGCCTGTGGGCATTGGCCGTGCAGGCCAGCGGCGACCCGGCCATCGGCCTGCGGGTGTCGCGCTTCGTCAGCCCCACCACGTTTCACGCACTGGGTTATGCCCTGGTGGCCAGCGGCAGCCTGCGGGAAGTGTTCGAGCGGATCGTGCGCTATCACCCGGTGGTCAGCGATGCACTGACCCTGCAACTGAGCCGCGGCGAAGACTGCTACCGCTTCAATCTCGATGTGCCCCAGGGCAGCCCGTCACCGGCCTTTGAAGCCATCGATGCATTCGCGGCGATTTACGTGCGCACCTGTCGCAACCGCCTCGGCCGTGATTACGCGCCACTGGCGGTGTACCTGCGCCGCCCGGAACCGGCGGACCCTAGCCCATGGCACAAGGTGTTTCGCTCGCCGGTGTATTTCGGCGCCGCCCAGGATTGCCTGGAGTTCAACCTCAGCGACTTCGACAGCCACCTGGACGACGCCAACCCGGAACTGGCCGAGCACAATGAAACGGTGCTCGAACGCACCCTCGCACAGCTCAAGCCTCTGACCTGGGAGCGCAAGGTGCGGGCGGCCATCGAGGCCCAACTGCCCGAAGGCGAGCCCAGCGCCGAGCGCATCGCCCAGGCCATGCACCTGAGCCTGCGCAGCCTGCAACGGCACCTGGCCGACGAAGGTTGCCGCTTCGACGCGCTGCTCAATGAGTGCCGGGAAAACCTCGCACTGCTGCACCTGCGCGATCCCCAATGCTCACTGAGCGAAGTCAGCTACCTGCTGGGCTTCGCCGATACCAGCAGTTTCAGCCGCGCCTTCAAGCGCTGGACCGGAATGACGCCGGGGCAGTTTCGGGATGGGTTGCGCTAGGGACTTGTTGCGCCTGGGCTGGCCCTATCGCGAGCAAGCTCTCTCCCACATTGGGAACGGCGTGACCGCGATATCTGCGGCAACACAAAACCCCTGTGGGAGCGAGCTTGCTCGCGATGGCGGTGTATCAGTCAATATTGATGTCGACTGACCTGTCGTCTTCGCGAGCAAGCTCGCTCCCACAGGGGTCAGGTCGGTTTCAGATTGTGGTCAACCCGCGCAACCGCTCAATGTCGAGGATTTCGATCTCGCCATAACCGAGGTGGAGAATGCCCTGGGCTTGCAAGTCCTTGAGGATCTGGTTGGTGGTCTGGCGTGACAGCGAGAGCATCAATGCCAGTTGCTCCTGGGGCAGTTGCAAGATCCGGCGCGGCGGTTCGATTTCGCCGTAGCCTTCGGCGATCATCAGCAGACGGTGGGCCACGCGGGCCGGGGCGGGCATCAGGCTCAGCTGTTCGAGGTTGATGAAGGTCAGGCGCAGCTTGTGACTCATCAACAATGCCAGATGCCGCCAGTAGATCGGTTGCGCTTGCAGGAAGGCCAGCAACGGCGCCTGGGGCACGTGCAGCAGCGTACCTTGACCCACCACGACCGCATCATGGGTCCGCGGCTGGCCATCGAACAGGCAGATTTCACCGAACCAGTGAGGCGCCTCCACCACGCTCAGCAACGCCTCCTTACCCTGTTCGTTCA
Organism: Pseudomonas sp. R151218B TE3479; assembly: GCF_053629195.1. Classification (NCBI taxonomy): domain Bacteria; kingdom Pseudomonadati; phylum Pseudomonadota; class Gammaproteobacteria; order Pseudomonadales; family Pseudomonadaceae; genus Pseudomonas; species Pseudomonas sp. R151218B TE3479. The sequence goes on along the minus strand of NZ_JBRJHV010000001.1, from coordinate 1,192,353 downwards.
CCGCACCGACGCGTACCGCGCCTTCCAGCACGGCATACAACCCACAGGGTGGATCGCCGCGCTGGAACAGTCGATGCCCCGGCGGCAGACGGCGCACCCGCGCAATGGCCAGCAGACTATTCTGTAACTCATCAGGCAGATGGCTGTACCAGTGGCCGGCCATCAGGTGTGAGTGCCAGGGATGCGAATTCATGGAAACTCCGGGACAAGTGTCGGCTAACTGACAGAACGCCTCGTGGTACCCGGGCATCATGCAGGCATCACCTCAGGAGGAACAACAATGAAAAGCCTCGTCGATCATCTCAGCCAATACGCTGCTTATCACCGAGACCCGCGCAACATCGCCAGTCATTTCATCGGGATCCCGCTGATCTTCGTCGCCGTCGCCGTGCTGCTGTCACGCCCCGGCTGGCCAATGGGCACGGTGCTGGTGTCGCCAGCGCTGCTGGCGGCGGTGGCCAGTGCCTGGTTCTACCTGCGCCTGGAGCTGCGCCTTGGGATGCTGATGACGGTGCTGCTGGGCCTGGCGGTATGGCTGGGGCAGACACTGGCCGCACAAAGCACGGCGGTGTGGTTGAGCAGTGGCCTGGGGATGTTCGTGGTGGGCTGGGTGATCCAGTTCGTCGGCCACTATTACGAAGGCCGCAAGCCGGCGTTCGTCGACGACCTCACCGGGTTGATTGTCGGGCCGTTGTTCGTGGTGGTGGAAGCGGGCTTCCTGCTGGGGCTTCGCGGCGAACTGAAGCGGGCCATCGAAGAGCGTGTCGGGCCGGTGGCGTTGCGCAACCAGCGTTCGGCGGTGTGAAAAAACCATGCCCCTCTGTGGGTGCGAGCTTGCTCGCGATTGCGCTCGGCCAGACACATCCGTGTCGACTGATCCACCGCTATCGCGAGCAAGCTCGCTCCCACAGGAGTCAGGCCTTACCGCTCAAGCGTTACAGGGCACCAAACTCGACCCGTATCGTCAGCGCGCCGGTGTTATCTTTCAAGCCAGACCCGTGCTGCCCGGTCAGGTCATCGTTGATGCACAGTTGCAGCTCCCCTTGCTGGTCGCCCGGCACCTGCGCCAGATCCCCCACCAGGAACGGCTTGCCACCGTTGCCCACACGTCCGATCAAGGCGCCTTCGGCGGCACCGGGCAAGGCATAGCTGCTGTAGTCGATGTGCCTCGAACCACCATTGCCATCGACATTGCCGCCCTGCGGACTGGCACACCATAGCCCACTGACGTAGCGGACCAGGCGCGGTACCAAGCCGTTGACCTGCACGCCAGTGCCCTGCCAGGCGATGTTGGATTGGACCTGCATCGTCACCGCCTTCAGGTCGTTGGCCACAGTGTCCCCGGCCTGGAACGACAGCGCCGCAATCGTCAGGCTCGGGTTCGAGGTGCCCGTGCTGGGGAACACGCCATCGCCCACCAGGAACAGATTCTTGTGGTCCCAACTGCGCTGGTCCTTGTCCACCACCGACTTGGCCGGATCATCGCCCATGCGGTAGGTGCCCATCAGGTGCCCCGCGCCCTGGAAACTGTACTCGTCACCTTTGTAGGTGAATTTGCCTTGGCCAATGGGTACCGTCAGCTCCACGGCACCGAGCAGCTCCGTGATGATCTTCGTGGCCAACACTTTCGCCTGCCTGAAACCTTCCTTGGTGTAATCGGACAGGTCATAGTGGATTTCCGGGCGCAGAAGGCCAAGCCCATCCTTGTAGCCATCCGTCGAAGGCACGATGTAGCAATTGGACTGATCGGGATTGTCCTCCACCTGCTCCACCAGAAACCCGATCCGAAACTGGCGGGTGAACAGGTCATTGAGTTTTTGAATCAGTGCCGTACCGTAAAGCACTTCACTGGGCAGCGGCGGTTTCTGTGTCGATGGCAATGGGTTGGTGCGGCTGTTGTTATCCCCATCGATAAAATCGGCGACGGTGACGTAAGGGTCGCCCACCGGCCAGTTCCAACCCTCGTTACCGATCTCGATACGCCACGCCGCTCGCTGGCTGCGAAAGTCACCGTCACGCAAGCTCTCGATGCCCGCCGTGGACACCGGGCCACGATACGGAAAGACCGACTTGCCTTCCGGCATCAGCCCCCACGCCAGGTAAATCGGATGGTCGGATAGGCTGCGTCCCACCTGCCCACTGCTGTTGGCCACACCGTTAGGCCAGTCCGGGGTCTTGGAGTTGAGCAACAATTTAGGGGTTTCGATGGCATGGGCGGCGATCACGTAACGTTGTCCGACAGCCACCCCATTTCCCGTCTTCGGTCCCTCGCCGAGTTGATATTGAATGAATTCGATGCCATTGATGTTCTTGTCCGGACCCACGTTCACTTTGCTGGCCACGGTCCGGTACATGACCCGGACCTTGCCGGTGCCCAGGGCTTTGTTCATGGTCACAGTGGCGTCGTACTTGGCCTGGATCGGGCAGATCGGCGTGCAGTTGGTATTGCCGGCACACACTCGGCGCCCGGCGTAGGGTTGGGAGTTGCGTCCGGCCGGCGTCGGGCTGACCACCAGCGGCAAGCCATCGAACTTCTGCCCCGTCACGGCCGCGACAAAACTGCCATCGACCAGCGACAACGGAATGCTGTGCATCGGGAATGAATAGCCCTCGGGGAAGGTCATGCCCAGGTAGGCCTGGTCGCTGACATTGGCCGACACACCGATTTCCGCCTCGGCTCGGCAGTAGGCACTTTGCAAGTCGTCGTAGCCGATCGGCCAGTCGACCCCGACGTGGTACTTCGTCTTCAGGCGAAAATCGTTCGGCACCATGCGCAGGCATGTCCCGACCCAATGCCAGGTCGTCCCTCCGCCCACCCGTTCATAGGTGCTGTTGAACGGCAGCGGACCTTTCTGCACCAGATAGCTGACGTTGTGATCGTTCCAGCCCTTGATCAAGTCGGCGATGGTAGCCCGAGGCGCATTTTCCTTGGTCGGATCTCGCGGCGTGTCCAAGGTCGATACCGGAGGGTAGGGCGATTCCGGGGTTTTCAGGGTGGCGGTGTAGAAGCGCTCCAGGTATTGCGCACGGTTGACCGGGATCTCCGGACCCGATTCGAGCACCAACACATCCACGCCGGCCATGCCCAACTGATACGCGATGATGCTGCCGGCCAGTCCTGCGCCAACGATGACCACCTCTGCTTGTTCGGTACTCATGACGAGGCTCCTTGTGAATGAGCGGGCACCCCGGTGTAATCCTCGAGGCTCGGTGGCGTCGTGTTCCAATAGCCGAAAAACATCTCGCTGTAGCCCATGGGGTGGGCCTGGGCAATTTTCCAGGCCCAGCTCTGGATGTAGGCCTGATCGGAGACCACCGTCTGGTCTTTCTCCTTGAAACTCCCCGCGTCATAGGGTTGGTACCAGACCCCCAGCAACCACAGCTTCATGATTGAACGCGCGGCCAGCACGGTTTTCGGGAGGACCGGCTGCACTCCGATGTCCACCAACACTTTGTGGGCAATCAGATCGGGATGAGACTTTTCAGCCGCCTGCGCGGCGAACTGGGATAGCAACGCATCGAGTACCTCCGGTGTGACTCGCGGCGTGATGAACTCAAGAAAGATCGGCGGCAGTCCCACCTGGTCGATCGCCGGCGCAAGCCGATCAGTGGGAATACCGGTCAGGGCCGATGAAAGGCCAATGAAATTCTCCAGATCACTGCTCATGGCTGACTCCTTGTCGCGCCGGTGGACTGTGCGCGCTCGAGCAAATAGGTGAAGTCCGCAAAACTGGTACGCGGAGATTCGGTGACATGGGTGGCGGCATTGCCGTGACACGCCATGCAACTGGACGACGCCTGGGGCACGGTGCCCTGGATGTAGGTTTCCAGCGTGGCATTGGCCAGGAATAACGGGGCCGGACTGCCCAGCGGGTTGGCAGCCGATATCTGACAGTTCGACGATGGGGCCGACGGCCACTGGGTACTGATCAATTGATAATTGGCCCATACGCTTTGCGGATTGACCGTTCGCAACAGGGCTTGATAACGCGTGTTCAGGCTTTTGGTGGCCTCGGTCAGCGGCACTTCGCGCACGATCTGCGAAGGCGTCGCTTTCACTGCCGGGTTCCACGGCCGCGGCGGAGGCTGGTTGATCTCGCTCTTGCTGGCGGCGTTGTAGAACAGATACGGGCCCACCCGTTGGGCAAGGGGCGTGGATTTTTCCGGCACGTTGTTCACATGTTCAAAAGTCGACCATACCCATTGCGCCGCACTGTTGGTCTTATGAACGATGTGCAACCCCACCAGCCCGACCGGCTCTGACTTACACGACTCTTCGACAATCGGCCCTTTGTTCGGATCGCTGTTTCCCGGCGTATAGACCAGCGCATTGACCGTATGGAAATCCTGCGTCCGATCATTGCCACCCAGGACTTTCCACGAAGCCTTCACCATCAGCGCACCGACCTGCTTGGTATTGGAGGATCCGCAACTGAACGCCACGGCGTTGGTCGGCTTGGCGGCGAAAAACTGCTGCTGGCCTTCAATGCTGTACAGACCGTTGTCGACGATCCCGTTGAACATCGATTGATTGACCACGATTTCGTTGCGTGTGTAGGTGCCGTTCTGATCCACCAACGGGCCGCTTTCGAAGGGTTGGATAAACTCATCCAGCACATCGGGAACCTTGCCCATCTGCTGCAGCAAGCGACCCGGCTTGAGCGACTTGCACGCATCAGGCAGAGTTGCTGGCGCATTCCAGGGCAGCGGCGCCTGGCCCTTGGCCCGGAAGATCTGGTAACTCTCCTTCCAGCTTTCCCACACCGTGGCGCCATCCTGCTTGCCAATGGGCGTGCCGGTATTCGGATCACCGTTATCCAGCGCCGGCCAGTTCAGGGCGATGAAGGTCTGCCATGACAGGTCATCGAAATCGGCTTGCAGGCTGGGCAGTGAAACCGGTTTGGTCACCGTGACATCGAAGGGTATCTGGGGGGACAACGAAGGGGCGGCGCTGGCGGCCGGGACCAGCAAGGCACTTAGCAATGCACAGCCCAACGGGCCGTGCCGACTGACTTCCATTCTCATACTTCATCTCCTTGGCATCAGGGCGCCAGGAGATAACACCGGTCCGTCGTTGGACTCTCTCTCGCCTCCTGGCAAGTCAGAGTCTAGGTAGGGTTTGATTCAAGAACAGGTGAAAAAGTAGAACCGATTGAAGCAAGGGCGAGCGGTGTTATTCAGATTCGGAGGAAGTTAGCCGTGCCGTCGCTATCGCGAGCAAGCTCGCTCTCACAAGGTTCTGGGGATGACCGCAACGATACAGCCACCGCCGACCCCGTGTGGGAGCGAGCTTGCTCGCGATGCTTTTTGCACTTAAAGGTTGGAAATCTTCTGCCAGACCTTCGGCTTGAAGAACAGCGTCTCTCCCTTGGCCAGGCCCACCAGGCTGTCATGGTCCTTCACCACTTCCGCTTCGATCAGCTCGCTCTGGCCTTCCACCTTCAACGTCACCCGAGTGGTCGCGCCCAGCGGCCGGATGTCGCGCACTTCGGCGGCGTGGTGATCTTCCAGCTCCGAGCGCGACAGCGAAACTTCGTGAGGGCGGAACAGCACATGCCGATCCTCCCCCAAGTGCAGGCGATTCGAGTCGCCGAGGAAGTGGTACACGAAATCACTGGCCGGGTTTTCGTAGACATCGCCTGGCGAGCCGATCTGCTCGATCACGCCCTTGTTCATCACCACGATCCGGTCGGCGACTTCCATGGCTTCTTCCTGGTCGTGGGTCACAAACACCGAGGTCAGGTTGATGTCCTCGTGCAGGCGCGCCAGCCAGCGGCGCAGTTCCTTGCGGACCTTGGCGTCGAGGGCTCCGAACGGTTCGTCCAGCAACAGTACCTTGGGTTCCACCGCCAAGGCGCGGGCCAGGGCGATACGCTGACGCTGGCCGCCGGACAGCTGCTCGGGGTAGCGGTCGGCGAGCCAGTCCAGTTGCACCATGTTCAGCAGTTCGTGGACCTTGGTCGCGATCTGGCTTTCGTTCGGGCGCTGATTCTTGGGCTTCATGCGCAGGCCGAAAGCGACGTTGTCGAACACCGTCATGTGGCGGAACAAGGCGTAGTGCTGGAACACAAAACCGACGTTGCGATCACGCACATCGTGGCCGGACACATCCTCGCCGTGGAACACGATGTTGCCATGGTCCGGGGTTTCGAGGCCGGCGATGATCCGCAGCAACGTGGTCTTGCCGCAACCCGACGGGCCGAGTAACGCCACCAGCTCGCCGCTCTGGATGTCCAGGCTGATGTCGTCCAGGGCCCTGAAGGCGTTGAAATTCTTGCTGACGTTACGAACTTCGATCGACATGACTTATTCCTCCGCGGCGCTGGCGCGCAGGCGGTTGATTCGGTTTTCGCTCCACTGCTTGAGCAGCAGGATGAAGAGCGCCAGGATCAGCAACAGGCTCGCCACAGCGAACGCGGCCACGTGGTTGTATTCGTTGTAGAGGATCTCGACGTGCAGCGGCAGGGTGTTGGTCACCCCGCGAATGTGCCCGGACACCACCGACACCGCGCCGAACTCGCCCATGGCCCGGGCGGTACACAGCACCACGCCATAAATCAGGCCCCACTTGATGTTCGGCACGGTGACATGCCAGAACATCTGCCAGCCATTGGCGCCCAACAGGCGCGCGGCTTCTTCTTCCTGGGTGCCTTGTTCCTGCATCAGCGGGATCAGCTCACGAGCCACGAACGGCACCGTGACGAAGATGGTCGCCAGGACGATACCCGGCAGCGCAAACACGATCTGGATGTCGTGATCCGACAGCCACGGCCCGAACAGGCCCTGGGCGCCGAACATCAGCACGTAGACCAGGCCCGCGATCACCGGCGACACCGAGAACGGCAGGTCGATCAGCGTCACCAGCATGCTCTTGCCACGGAACGAATACTTGCTCACGCACCACGCGGCACTGACGCCGAACACCAGGTTCAGCGGCACCGAGATCAGCACGGCGATCACCGTGAGCTTCAGCGCCGACAACGCGTCGGGTTCGAAGATCGCGGTGAAGAACGCCCCCAGCCCGAGCTTCAGCCCCTGGGACACCACGATGAACAGCGGCAACAGCAAAAACAGCGCAAAAATCAGCCAGCCGAGGCCGATCAGCACGCGCCGCGACGTCGCACTGCCGCGACGGGCAGCGTTGGTGGAGGCTGCGGAAATAGACGATTGGGACATGTTCGCGCCTCCTTATGGGGTTTCGATGCGCCGCTGCAGCAGGTTGATCAGCAGCAACAGGACGAAGGAAACCACCAGCATCAGCACGCCGATGGAGGTGGCGCCGGTGTAGTCGTATTGGTCGAGCTTGACCATGATCAGCAGCGGCAGGATCTCGGTTTTCATCGGCATGTTGCCGGCGATGAAAATCACCGAACCGTACTCGCCCACGCCACGGGCAAAGGCCAGGGCGAAGCCGGTCAACCAGGCCGGCAACAACGCCGGCACGAGGATGTGGCGGAACACCTGCCACGGCTTGGCACCCAGGCAGGCGGCGGCTTCTTCGACTTCACGGGGAATATCGGCCAGCACCGGCTGCACCGTGCGCACCACGAACGGCAACGTCACGAAGGTCAGCGCCAGGGTGATGCCCAACGGGGTGTAGGCTATCTTGAAGCCCAGGTCGGTGGCGAACTGGCCCACCAGGCCGGTCGGCGCGTACAACGCCGTCAAGGCAATACCGGCCACGGCGGTGGGCAGGGCGAACGGCAGGTCGATCATCGCATCGATGATCTTGCGGCCGGGGAAGGTGTAGCGCACCAGCACCCAGGCCAGCAGCGTACCGATCACGCCGTTGATGATCGCGGCGTACAGCGCGGTGCCGAAGCTGAGTTTCAAGGCCGCCAGCACCCGCGGCGCCGAGATGATCGCCCAGAACTGTTCCCAGGTGAGTTGGGCGGCATGCACGAACATCGCCGCCAGGGGTATGAGCACAATCAGACTGAGGTACACCAGGGTGTAGCCCAGCGTCAGCCCGAAGCCGGGTATGACGGGGGATATGCGACGCGACATAGAAGTCCTTGATTTACTGTGGGAGCGAGCTTGCTCGCGATAGCGGCGCATCAGTCAACATCAATGCAAACTGAACCGACGCCATCGCGAGCAAGCTCACTCCCACAGGTTTGTGGCTTAACTGGCAGGCACTAAGACAAAACCCAGCTTACTGCGCCTGATAGATCTGGTCGAACACGCCGCCATCGTTGAAGAATTTCGGTTGGGCAGTTTTCCAGCCGCCGAAGTCCTTGTCGATGGTCACCAGCTCCACCTTTGGAAATTGCCGGGCGTACTTGGCGGCCACGTCCTTGTCACGCGGGCGATAGTAGTTTTTCGCGGCGATTTCCTGGCCGGCCGGGCTGTACAGGTGCTTGAGGTACGCCTCGGCGATCTCGGCATTGCCCTTTTTCTCGGCGTTCTTGTCCACCACCGCCACCGGCGGCTCGGCGAGGATCGACAGCGACGGCACGACGATGTCGAACTTGTCGGCGCCACCGTCTTCCTTGAGCGCCAGGAAGGCCTCGTTTTCCCAGGCCAGCAACACGTCGCCCTGACCGTTGTTGACGAAGGTAATGGTCGAGCCACGGGCGCCGGTGTCGAGGATCGGCACGTGCTTGAACAACGCCTGCACGTATTCCTTGGCCTTGGCTTCGTCACCCCCGTTGGCCTTCAGGCCATAAGCCCAGGCGGCGAGGAAGTTCCAGCGCGCACCGCCGGAGGTTTTCGGGTTCGGGGTGATGACCGACACGTCGTTCTTGATCAGGTCGCCCCAATCCTTGATGCCCTTGGGGTTGCCCTTGCGCACCAGGAACACGATGGTGGACGTGTAAGGCGTGCTGGCATCCGGCAGGCGTGTTTGCCAGTCCGCTGGCAGGGACTTGCCCAGCTTGGCGATTTCATCGATGTCGCCGGCCAGGGCCAGGGTCACCACGTCGGCCCGCAGACCATCGATCACCGCCCGGCCTTGCTTGCCCGAGCCCCCGTGGGACTGCTGGATCTTCACGCTGTCGTCCGGGTGCGCTTTCTTCCAGAAATTGACGAATTCGGCGTTGTAATCCTGGTAAAGCTCGCGCGTCGGGTCGTAGGACACGTTGAGCAGCTCGTAATCCTTGGCGACGGCGGAACCTGCAAAAACAGCACTGGCCAGGGCGGCCAGGGCATAACGACGAATGGACGACATGGTGAAAGCTCCTGGAATTCTGATGTTCTTATGGCTTCTGGAAATTCGTTTGGCTTGTAGAAAAAAGATCGCAGCCTTCGGCAGCGCCTACACCTAGCCCCCCGTAGGAGCTGCCGCAGGCTGCGATCTTTTGGTTTTCAAGACGGTTTATGACTCGGCTGCTGCAAGCGAAATTTTTCCTTGCGTTCGATCTGGACCACCTGGGCGTTGTGCACAGTGATTTCCACTGCCCCAAAGCGCAGATCGCGCAACGCGCTCTGGATCTCGCGCAAGATGGTTGCTTCGTCCTGGCCGTCAACGCTACGTAGGGATGCGCTCATGCTGCTGCTCCTTGAATGAATGCCTGGCAGTGGGCGGCACTGCTTGCGGCGTGGGAGCAATACTAGATAAGTGCGAATATTCTTAAAAAGACTATTTAAGAATTTTTATATAACCAAAATAACAGGAAGTAGCCGACGTCCTACGGCAGGGGTGATTGGGGGGCTTTTCCCTGCCAAACCCTCGGATATTTCCCTCAAAACGCCGGGCTGTTCATGAACTAGGCACCCTGGTTTTGCACCGCTAACCTTGGTTCGTCATCGCAAAAAACGGTGACACGGACGTGCAAGTCCGGCGGAGGACACAATTGTGAATGGCTATTCATCGAGCATTTTTTTATGCTCGCGAATTGTTATGGCAGCTGTGTATGGGAGATCTTCGGGTCTGCCGGGTACTCCGACCGGTCTTGCACACCTATGCATAGCTGCCACCTCTCTCGACTGTGCAAGCGAGGCGGTGTTGGCTCCTAAAAACTTCGGAGTACAACTATGTTCAAGCCGTCACCGAATCCCCCGCAAAGCGGCCACAAATCCCGCGTCGAAGCGCAAGAAGAAAAAAAGCTCGAAGACGCCGCCACCCGCGCCCTCGACTACTACCTCAAACCCCAACCCTCCCCGCCCGAACCCCACAAAAACCAGCTCTTCATCGTCTCCCCCCACATCGACACCGAAACCCTGCTGGCCAACGCCTCCGAAGACCTGCTCTCCATCAGCACCATCGCCGCCGACCTGGCTGACGACGTGGACGACTCACGCCGCTGCATCGCCCTGGCGATCAGCCGCATGGCCGATGGGGTGCAGTTGTTGGTTGAGCGGGCGTTGGATCATTTGGAAACAAAGGAGATGGCGGTGCCAGGGGCCAAGGGGTAGCACTTTGCTTTGATGCAAGCTGAGCTGACGCCATCGCGAGCAAGCTCGCTCCCACAGGGTTCTGTGTCGAACCGAATCTCAAGTTCAACGCCAATCCATTGTGGGAGCGAGCTTGCTCGCGATGGCGGTGGATCAGTCGCTATCGATGCAAGCTGAGCCGACGCCTTCGCGAGCAAGCCCGCTCCCACAAGGGAAACGCGGTCTCACCCAGAGCCAGGTCGGCTACTAGGCCGCCTCGCGGTGGACATTGATCTCGGGCGCCCCGTTAACCACGATGGCCGAACGCAGGCATTGTGGAGTGGGCATCCCGGCATGGATGCCGGGATAGCCGCGCTGGGCCATGGATGGCCCTTCGCGGCGGGCCCACGGAGCAATGCCGGAGTGAGGGCATGCCGAGCCTAGGCGAGGCACCGAGTGGTGGGGCAGAAGCGTTTTGGTTACTTTTGCGCTTTTCAAAAGTGACCCGCCGTCAGGGCGGAACCCTAAGTGGCCGTTACCGCAGAAATGGATATGTACCCGATCACAAAATCCTGGCCAGCTGTCTGGCCGCCATCAATACCACCGACGATCAAGCAATAACCGGCGCCCGCCCCCAATCCAACTGCGCCGCCGCCACCGGCCGGCCAAACCAGTAGCCCTGCCCCAGCTCACACGCCTGTCCAAGCAAAAAGGCCGCTTGTTCGCGCTGTTCAATGCCCTCGGCATGCACTTGCATGCCCATGCTATGGGCCAAGGCGATGATCACCCGGACGATCGCCGCGTCATCCTCATCCCACGGCAACCCCGCGACAAAACCCTGATCAATCTTGAGCTTCTGCACCGGCAAGCGCTTGAGGCGCAACAGCGACGAATACCCCGTGCCGAAATCGTCGATGGCCAGGCGCACGCCCAACTCCCGCAGGCGGTGCATCTGCTCCAGCGCCACCTCAGGGTCTTCCATCACCGCGCTTTCCGTCACTTCCAGTTCCAGGCAAGCCGGATCCAGGCCCGTGTCGTGCAACACCTGGGCAACCTGCTCGTACAACTCGCGATGGGCAAACAACCGACTCGATACGTTGACGGCGACGAACGACAACGCCACACCCGCCTGCTGCCACCGGCACATCTGCCGACAAGCCTGGTCCATGACCCAGGCGTCGACCTGGGCAATCAGGCCGGTACGCTCGGCGATGGGAATGAACTCGGCCGGCGACACCAGCCCCCGCGTGGGATGCTCCCAGCGCACCAGCGCCTCGACACCGATCAGACGGCTGCTCGCCAAGTCGTGTACTGGCTGGTAATGAACGCGCAACTCCTGCTGCTGCAGCGCGCGTCGCAATTCGAAAGCAATTTCGACCCGTTGCTGCGCATGGGCGGTGAGTTCTTCGGTATACAGGGCGTAGCCGTCGCGGCCGGCACTTTTGGCCTTGAACAACGCCGAATCGGCATTGCGCAACAGTTGCCCGGCGTTCAGGGCATCACTGGGAAACAGGCTGATGCCGATGCTGGCATTGATGAACAACGCGTGCTCATCGAACCGCAGCGGTTCTTTCAAGGCGTCGAGGATGCGCCGGGCCAGCGCCGCGGCCTGGCCAGGCTGGGAACAGTTTTCCACCAGCACCGCAAATTCGTCGCCCCCCAGCCGGGCCAGGGTCACGCCCGGGGCAAACAGCCCGCGAAACCGCTCGGCCACGCCTTTGAGCAACTCGTCGCCGACGTTGTGGCCGAGACTGTCGTTGATGTTCTTGAAGTGATCCAGGTCCACCAGCAACAGCGCACAGCCACGCTTGTGCAACTGCGCCGACGCCAGGGCCTGCTCGGTGCGGTCGGAAAACAGCAGGCGGTTGGGCAAGCCTGTCAGTGGGTCGTGATGGGCCAGGTAGGCCAGTTCGTGCTCGGAATCCTTGATGGCGCTGATGTCCGAAAACACCGCGACATAATGGCTGACTTGGCCGTTGTCATCGTGAATGACGCGGATCGTCTGCCATTGCGGGTAGATCTCACCGTTTTTACGCCGATTCCAGATTTCGCCGCTCCACTCGCCCAGGCTGACCAGGGCGGCAAACATGTCGCGATAGAAATCCGGTCCATGGCGACCGGACTTGAACAGGTTGGGGCGCTGGCCCAGCACTTCGTCCCGGGCATAACCGGTGATCGCCATGAAAGCCCGGTTCACATGCACGATCAAGCCGTTGCGGTCGGTCACCAACACCCCTTCGCGGGTGCAATCGAAAACGGCGGCGGCCTGGCGCAGGCGCTCGCGATCGATACCGTGTTCGCCCTTGGCGAAAAACCGCGAGATCCGCGCCCGGGCCAGGAAGATCAGCCCGGCGCTAAACAGGATCCAGGCATACCCGTTGATCAGGAGCCAACGCTGCCGGTCGGCGAATTGATCGAAGAAACTGCTCAATAAATAACCAACAAGCTGCAGCCAGACGACTGACAATACGAGGTAAAGCAGCGCTACGCGCATGGCACTGCGTTGATAGGCAGGCATTCGGCCATCCATGTCCCTACAAAGAGGTGGATTATAGAGGAAGAAACATTCAGCCACTCTTATCTGAAAGGCCGACTGGTTTTATCTGTGGGGCTGGTGATAATGCAACGGCGGTTTCTATCTTTATCGAGGGCCCTACAGCCTATGTGGTACGAAGGTTTTCTTGGTTTGTCGGCCTGGTCACTGGTGGCAGTCACCCTGCTGATGACCCACGTCACGATCATTGCCGTTACGGTGTATCTGCACCGTTATTCGGCACATCGCTCCCTGGAGCTCAACGCTGGCCTCAAACATTTCTTCCGTTTCTGGCTGTGGCTGACCACGGCGCAGAACACCCGCGAGTGGACCGCCATCCACCGCAAGCACCACGCCAAATGCGAAACCGAGGATGACCCTCACAGTCCGGTCATCAAGGGCTTGTCCACCGTGCTGCGCAAAGGCGCCGAGTTGTATCGCGCCGAAGCGGAAAACCCGGAAACCCTGCGCATCTACGGCAAGAACTGCCCCGACGACTGGATCGAGCGCAACCTCTACAGCCGCTTCCCGCTGCTGGGTGTGGCAATCATGGGCATCATCGACCTGTTGCTGTTCGGCACCATCGGCATCACCATCTGGGCGATCCAGATGATGTGGATCCCCGTCTGGGCCGCTGGCGTGGTCAATGGCCTGGGCCATGCCGTGGGCTACCGCAACTTCGAATGCCGCGACGCGGCGACCAACCTGGTGCCCTGGGGCATCCTGATCGGCGGCGAAGAACTGCACAACAACCACCACACCTACCCCAACTCGGCCAAGCTGTCGGTACGCAAATGGGAGTTCGACCTGGGCTGGGCCTGGATCCGGGTGTTCAGTTTCCTGCGCCTGGCCAAGGTCCAGCGCGTTGCGCCGATCGCCCACCGGGTCGAAGGCAAAGGCCACCTGGACATGGACACGGCCATGGCGATCCTCAACAACCGCTTCCAGATCATGGCGCAGTACCGCCGGCTGGTCATCGCGCCGCTGGTCAAGCAGGAACTGGAAAAGGTCGATCACTCGGTGCGTCACCAGTTCCACCGGGCCAAACGCCTGCTGTCGCGGGAAACCAGCCTGCTGGACGACCGTCACCACGTGCGAATCCAGAACATGCTCGAACACAGCCAGGCACTGAAGGTGATCTACGAGAAACGCCTGGCCTTGCAGCAGATCTGGGTCAAGACCAGCAGCAACGGCCATGACATGCTCGCCGCCATCAAGGAATGGGTCCACGAAGCCGAGGCCAGCGGCATCCAGTCCCTGCGGGACTTCGCCGACCAACTCAAGACCTACTCGCTACGGCCTGCCACGGCCTGACAAGATCACTGTGGTGAAGGGCTCCTGTGGCGAGGGGATTTATCCCCGCTGGGCTGCGAAGCAGCCCCAAAGCAGTCAACTCAAATTGATCTGACCCACCGAGCCATCAGGATCCAGGGGCTGCTACGCAGCCCAACGGGGATAAATCCCCTCGCCACAGGTTCAGTACTCATGACGCGATTGGCTGAGTTTCCCCCCGCCCTTCGTCGCCTGAAAAGGAACTTCGCCCCGAATCCCCTATCTCAAAGAGCACTTCGCCATCCAGGCGGGATTTGGAGAAAAGTGCGTGCCAAACAACAGCAGTGCACGTTCTTTGAGATTTGTGCCGATGGTCGACAAGAACCTACAGGATTACTCCCTACCTCATTGGCCCGAGGCGGCCCAGACGCTCATGGCGCTGATGCACGCCCAGGGCGAAGTGGCGCGCCTGAGCGAACGTGAGCAACTGTTCAGCTCGCTGCTGGTCAGCGTCAATGCCGTGCTGTGGGCGTTCAACTGGGAAACCCGGCAAGTGCTGTATGTCAGCCCCGCCTACGAACGGATCTTCGGCCGCCCCGCCGGCCTGGTCCTGGCTGACTACAACGAATGGCGCGACGCGATCTACCCCGACGACCTGGAGTACGCCGAACGCAGCCTGGCCGAAGTTCTGGTCAAGGGTGCCGTCGAAGACCGTGAATACCGCATCATCGCCGGCGACGGCCAGGTTCGCTGGCTGAGCGACAAATGCTTCATCAACCGCCAGGCCGAGCCTGGGCAACCGGTGATCGTGGTAGGCATCGCCGAGGACATCACCGAAAAGAAGCTGTTGGAAAGTGAGCTGCAGCGACTGGCAACCACCGATGTGCTGACCCAGAGCAGCAATCGCCGACACTTTTTCGAATGCGCCCACCGTGAGTTCGAGCAGGCGCGGCTACAAGGGACGCCCATGGCGTTCCTGTTGCTGGACATCGATGACTTCAAGGTGATCAACGACACCTACGGCCACCAGGAAGGCGATACCGTGTTGCAGAAGATCGCCGAAAGCGGCCGGTCCGTGCTCCGGCGCGGCGACCTGTTCGGGCGGATCGGTGGCGAAGAGTTCGCGGCGGTGTTCCCGGGCTGCGCCCCCGACATGGCCTTGCAAGTGGCCGAGCGGTTGCAACGGGAAATCCAGCGCCTGGTGTTCCGTTGCGGCGAACAGACCTTCGGCATCACCGTCAGCCAGGGCCTGACCGCCATTACCCCTGAAGACCCGTCCCTCGACAGCCTGTTCTCCCGCGCCGACGCGGCCATGTACGAGGCCAAGCGCAAGGGGAAGAACCGCATCATCGCGGCCTGACGCCAATCGCAGTGCAGTTGAACCCGGTCATGCCACGGATCCAGCGGGAGCGAGCTCGCTCCCGCTGGGCCGCGCGGTAGGAGCTGTCGAGCGGAGCGAGGCTGCGATCTTTCCCAAGACACTTGAGCCTCAAGCGAAAGATCAATAGATCAAAAGATCGCAGGCTTCGCCAGCTCCTACAGAGCCGAGCGGGAGCAAGCTCCCCCGCCACAGGTTCTGGCCTGTCTGGACTGCCGCCATCGCGAGCAAGCTCGCTCCCACAGGGGCAGGTTTGGCGGTGCTACTTGCGGCGCAACCGCATCAGTTCCGGCAACCCGATCTTCAGCAACCGCGCCGTGCGCCCCTGGGCCAGTTCTTCAAGCCCTTCATGCTCGGTCAGATGGGCCATCTGCGCCGCCATGTTCATCACCAGCGCCTCGCGGGAATAAACCCCACCACCCAGGCTATAGGCTGCCGCGATCAACTCACGCAACTCCAGCGGCAGGCGCCAGCGAGTGCGCAGCGCCGAGCCGAAGCCGGCGCCGTATTGATCGAGAGCGTTCCCGACTTCCTCCAGCTCATCCAGTTCGCCACCCGCCTGCGCCCACTCTTCCAGGCACCGCAGCAGCGCCAGATCGCCCAGGCGATGCAACAGCCCCGCGCAGTAACAACGCTCCGGCTCCAGATCCAGCAAACGCGCCAGGATCCGGGCGTACTCGGCGGTGTGCAGGGACAATTCCCAGTAGCGCTTGGCATAGTCCGCCAGACAGGGAACGGTGAGCCGGGCGCAGCGCTTGAGGGTCAGGCCGAGGATCAGGTTCATGCTTTGCCCGGTACCGAGCTGATGCAGCGCCTGGGCCACGGTCTGCACCGGGCCGCCGCCCTGATGCTGGGCAGCGCTATTGGCCGCCGCAATCAGCACCCCCGTGATTTGCGGGTCGGTGCGGATCTCTTCTTCCAACAGTTTCAGGTCCAGGCCCGTGGGGTTGAGGCAGCGCTTGACCGCCACCTGCACATCGGTCATCAGCGGTGCGCCTTCGGACAGATCTCGCCGTCGTTCCAGAAAGGCTATCAGGGTCAGCCCCGGGCCGGGAACCGGCACATCGCCGGCGGTTTCTTCAGTGCCACTCAACAGTAACCCTTGCAAACGCAGGGTCAGGCTTTCCCGGTTCAACGGCTTGGTCAAATACGCCGTCGGCGCCAGTGGAACGACCTCGCGCACACTGGCGCTGTCGTTACGCCGACTCATCAGAATGAACGGCAATGGCGTAGCTCGATGCTGTTGGCGAAGACCACGCAGGATCGTCAGGCCATCGACACCCGGCAGCTCCCAATCGGCGATGACCAGGTCGTACGCGTTATGCGCCAGCAAATCCAGGGCCTGTTGCCCCTCGCCGCAGGTGTCCACTCGGGCATCGCAGCGCACGCCCGACAGCACTTGCTCAAGCATCTCCCGGGACGCCGGGTCGGCCTCGGCGATCAACACACGCGGAACAGCAGGTAAAACCACAGCAGTCATTGCAACATCGCTCCCTTGCCATACATGCACCTTAGACAATGAAGGCCGTTCCAG
Organism: Pseudomonas sp. R151218B TE3479; assembly: GCF_053629195.1. NCBI lineage: Bacteria > Pseudomonadati > Pseudomonadota > Gammaproteobacteria > Pseudomonadales > Pseudomonadaceae > Pseudomonas > Pseudomonas sp. R151218B TE3479. The sequence goes on along the minus strand of NZ_JBRJHV010000001.1, from coordinate 1,175,322 downwards.
ACAGCTCAAACCTGCGGGATATGCCCGCGGACATGAAAAAACCCGCCGAAGCGGGTTTTTTTGTGGATCAGTGCACAGTCAGCGTTCGTCAGATCAGAGCTCGGAGAAACACTCTTCGATGATCGCCAGGCCTTTGTCCAGTTGCTCGTCCGGCGAAGTCAGCGGCACCAGCACCCGCAGAACGTTGCCGTAGGTACCGCAGGACAGCAGGATCAGGCCCTTGTCACGTGCCTTGGCCACCACCTGGGCCACTGCCGCGGCGTTCGGCTTGTGGGTGTCGCCGTTTTCGAACAGCTCCACGGCGATCATCGCGCCCAGGGCACGTACCTCACCAATGACCGGATACTTTTTCTGGATAGCCTTGAGGCCCGTGACCAGACGCTCGCCCACAGCCTTGCAGCGCTCCAGCAGGTGTTCTTCTTCAAACACGTCCATCACCGCCAGCGCGGCCGCGCAAGCGATCGGGCTACCGGCGTAAGTGCCGCCCAGACCACCTGGGGCGATGGCATCCATGTACTCGGCCTTGCCGCACACACCGGCCAACGGGAAGCCGCCAGCGATGGATTTGGCGAAGGTGGTCAGGTCGGCGGCAACGCCCATCTGTTCCATGGCGAAGAAGGTGCCGGTACGGCCGGCACCGGTCTGCACTTCGTCAGCGATCAGCAGGATGCCGTGCTGGTCGCACAGGGCGCGCAGGCGCTGCATGAATGCCTTGGGCGCTACGTAGAAACCACCCTCGCCCTGTACTGGCTCGATGATGATGGCGGCGATGTCACGGGGCTCGGCGTCGTTCTTGAAGATGCGCTCGATGCTGGCGATGGAATCATCGATGCTCACGCCGTGCAGTTCGTTCGGGTACAGCGCGCGGAAGATACCGCCGGGCATCAGGCCCATGCCAGCCGAGTACGGCACGACTTTGCCGGTCAAGCCCAGGGTCATCATGGTGCGACCGTGGTACGCGCCGGTGAAGGCGATCACACCGGCACGGCCCGTGGCGGCGCGGGCGATCTTCACGGCGTTTTCCACCGCTTCGGAACCGGTGGTGACCAGCAGGGTTTTCTTGGCGAAATCACCTGGCACCTTGGCGTTGATTTTTTCGCACAGTTCCACGTACGGCTCGTAGGCCAGAACCTGGAAGCAGGTGTGGGTCAACTTGTTCAGCTGTGCGGTCACGGCAGCGATGATTTTCGGGTGCACGTGGCCGGTGTTCAGCACGGCGATACCACCGGCGAAGTCGATGAACTCACGACCTTCAACGTCGGTGACCGTGGCGTTCTTCGCCGACTCGGCAAAGATCGGGTGAATCTGGCCGACGCCGCGTGGAACAGCGGCGGTGCGGCGGGCCATCAAGTCTGCGTTGGTCTTGCTCATTAAAATGTCCTCATTCGCCGCTCATCGGTCGGCGTAGTTCAAGGAATACATGGCGGGGAGACAACGGCGACAGCATGCGATGATCGACTGCCGCAGCGTTCCGGCCACAAGAAACAGAACGGGTGAAACACGCAAAGGGACAGCGCTCTCGTGCCCTTTGCGCTTGAAGCCGATCAGATACCCAGGCAGAGGTATTTGATTTCCAGGTAGTCCTCGATGCCGTACTTGGAACCTTCACGGCCCAGGCCCGACGCCTTGATGCCGCCGAACGGCGCGACTTCGTTGGAGATCAAACCGGTGTTGACGCCGACCATGCCGTATTCCAGGGCCTCGGCCACACGGAACACACGGCCCAGGTCGCGGGCATAGAAGTACGAAGCCAGGCCGAACTCGGTGTCGTTGGACATCGCGATCACTTCGGCTTCGTCTTTGAAGCGGAACAGCGGCGCCAGCGGGCCGAAGGTTTCTTCCTTCGCCACGGCGGCGTTCTTCGGTACGTTGGTCAGGATGGTCGGCTCGAAGAAGTTGCCTTCCATCGCCTTGCCGCCCGACAGCACGGTCGCGCCTTTGCTGACCGCATCGGCGATGTGTTCCTGCACCTTGGCGACCGCTTTCTCGTCGATCAACGGACCGGTGGTGGTGCCATCGTCCAGACCGTTGCCGATCTTGAGCTTGGCCACCGCCACTTTCAGTTTCTCGGCGAACGCGTCGTACACCGAATCCTGAATGTACAGGCGGTTGGCGCAGACGCAGGTCTGACCGTTGTTGCGGTATTTGGAAATGATCGCGCCTTCGACGGCCTTATCCAGGTCCGCGTCGTCGAACACGATGAACGGCGCGTTGCCGCCCAGTTCCAGGGAGACTTTCTTGATGTCCTTGGCACATTCGGCCATCAACTGGCGACCGATCTCGGTCGAGCCGGTGAAGGACAGCTTGCGCACGATCGGGTTGCTGGTCAGCTCGCCGCCGATATCACCAGCGCTGCCGGTGACCACGCTCAGCACGCCTTGCGGGATGCCGGCACGGTGCGCCAGTTCCACCAGGGCCAAGGCCGAGAATGGGGTTTGCGAAGCCGGCTTGATGACCATGGTGCAGCCGGCGGCCAGGGCTGGACCGGCCTTGCGGGTGATCATCGCGGCGGGGAAGTTCCACGGGGTAATGGCCGCGGTCACACCGATCGGCTGCTTGATCACGATCAGGCGCTTGTCGGGCTGATGGCCGGGAATCACGTCACCGTAAATGCGCTTGGCTTCTTCGGCGAACCACTCGATGAACGAGGCAGCGTAGACGATCTCGCCCTTGGCCTCGGCCAGGGGTTTGCCTTGTTCCAGGGTCATCAGGCGACCGAGGTCGTCCTGGTTTTCGATCAGCAATTCGTACCAGCGGCGCAGCTTGTTGGCGCGCTCCTTGGCGGTCAGTGCACGCCAGGCCGGCAGTGCCTTGTCGGGCGGCTTCAATCGCACGACGGGTTTCGGCGGCGCCCATCTTCGGCACCGTGCCCAACACTTCGCCCGTCGCCGGGTTGGTGACCTTGATCGTCTGACCATTGTCCGCATCGACCCAAGCGCCATCGATAAAGGCTTGCTGGCGGAACAACTGGGTGTCTTTAAGCTGCATGTCGGCTTTCCTTAACAGCACCGCGCGCACGCGGAGCGAATTAGATTTGTAGAAAGGCGCCTCGGGGGCTGCCGTCAGGGAAATCATTCACCGGGCTGAAGCACAGAAATAACGCACATAAGCACAGACGTGCGGTTCAGCACCCAGACAAGAGCGTTTGAAATCTCAAACGAATCCTAGGGCCGATGGGGGTGAAGGACAATAGCCTGTTCGAAAAAAAGAACGAAAAAACCGAATTTGCCCGCTTTTTCTGATCAGCGTAGCCAACACCCGGCGAGCTGCCCAAAAACACAGGCGATTCAGCAGCATGGACGCCCGCCATGCATATGAGTATCATGGCGCCCGCGTCGCACCAGTAGCTCAGCTGGATAGAGTACTGCCCTCCGAAGGCAGGGGTCGTGGGTTCGAATCCCGCCTGGTGCACCATCTTCGGAATAAAAAGCCCCAGGTCGCAAGACCCGGGGCTTTTTTGTGGGCGCAGATCCCACTCAACGCTTGCGCAACGCCTCCAACCGCGCCGGCAAGTCTTCCTCAGGAAAGCGCTTGTGCAGCGCCAGCAGTTTCTCATCAGCGGCCTTGCTCTCACCCGCCTCGCGCAAGCGCAGGATCTCCATCAGGCCTTGCTCCAGCGATGGCCGTGCAGCCGGCACGGATTTGCTCATTTTCGCCGCAGGCTTTTCCGCCAAGGATTGCACAGGACTTGCCGGGGCCCGGGCCAGTTCGCCCTGGGGCGCCATGGGGGTGACCGGGGCGGGCATGGCCGGCGGTGGTGCGGCGGCAACGGCAGGCGCTTGCCGATCGGCGGAAAACTCCATCGAGGCGGGTGAGGCCAGCTCCTCGTGGGGCACGGGTGAGCGCACTACCAGGCCGATCATCAGCGCCACGCCGGCGACCGTGGCGAATGCCATTTGCCAGCGTGGCTGTTGGCAGGCCTGCAGCCAGCGTTGCCACAGGCTCGGCGTGGGTGTCGGTGCTTCGCGACGGGCGGTGGCCAGGATGAAGGCGTCCAGGGAAGCCGGCGGCTCGCCGCTGGTGTGTTGGCGGAAATGCTCGATCAGCACTTCGTCGTCGGGATCCGGGGTGTGTTTGGTGTCGATCATGCGGGTACCTCCTCGGCCAGCAGTCGCTGCAATTTCTGCTGGGCGTAACGCAAGCGGCTTTTGACCGTTTCCAGCGGGGCGCCGGTCAGGGCGGCAATCTGCGACAGTTCCAGATCGCCATGCAGGCGCAGCAGGAAGACCTCTCGCTGATCCTCGGGCAAGGCCTGCAACGCGGCGTCGAGACGCGCCTGGTCGCGGCTCAGGCTCAGCTGTTGCTCGGGGCTGCTGGTGTCGTCGGGCTGGACGTGCAGTTGCTCGTCATAACTGTCGTGCAACGGGTTGTGGACACCCTGTCTGCGCCAGTGGTCGATCAAGCGGTTGCGGGCAATCTGGAACAACCAGGTACGAAAACTCGCCCGGCCTTGTGGCTGGGTGGCGCTGCGAATCAGGCTGAGCCAGGTGTCCTGGAAAACTTCCTCGGCCAGCTCGGCTTTGTTGCTCAAGGACAGCAGGAAACGGTAAAGCCCTTGCCGATGACGGGCGTACAGGACTTCGAAAGAAGCCCCGTCGCCATTGCGGTAGCGGGCCAGCAGCGATTCGTCGCTGGGAGAATCAAGCGCAGCGGGCATGTAGGGGGCGAACTCCTTTCCAGTCATTGCAACACAGTCCTGGCAGACAACAAGGGGACCCTGTGGGAGCGAGCTTGCTCGCGATGGCGTCGGATCAGTCAATGATGATCATGATCGTTCTACTGCTATCGCGAGCAAGCTCGCTCCCACATTTGATCCTCGTTGTCGTCAGGCTCAGCGCTTGGCCGCAGGCTCAAGGCTCTGGGCCAGTTCCACCAACTGCACAAACTCCGAGCGCAGCCCAAACGGATCATCACCGCGGGCCGAGCGCGCCAATTGCGCAGTGTCCTTCAAGGTCATCGTCCCAGTGTAGCGTCCATCGCCCTTGAGCTGTTGGGCGAAGGCGGCAACAGCGGCCGAGAAGCGCAGGTCATCGCTGGGCTTGCGGTCGTTCGGCACGCTGGCAATGGGATGTTCGATCAATCGACTGCTTCCGCCCTCGGCTGGCTTGTAGCGTACGCGCAACATCGCCAATTCGCCTGACGTGCTCTGCGACTTGGGCGTGTTTGCATAGCGCAGCGGTTCCAACCAGCCCGGCGCGCCCTTCGGAACGATTTCATACAAGGCCGTCACCGTATGCCCGGCACCGATTTCGCCTGCGTCGACCTTGTCGTTGTTGAAATCCTCACGTTTCAACGCACGGTTCTCATAGCCCAGCAGTCGATACTCACTGACCTGGGCGGGGTTGAACTCCACCTGCAACTTCACGTCCCGGGCGACCACCGCCAGGGTGGAACTGAGCTGGTCCACCAGGACCTTGCGCGCTTCGAGCAGGTTGTCGATGTAGGCGTAGTTACCGTCACCGGCGTCGGCCAACTGTTCCATCAGGTGTTCGTTGTAGTTATCCACACCGAAGCCCAGTGTCGTCAGGGAGACGCCGCTTTTACGCTGGTCCACCGCCATCTGCTTGAGGCTGTCGAAATCACTGACGCCGACGTTGAAGTCGCCATCGGTGGCCAGCAGGATGCGGTTGATGCCTTTGTCGATGAAGCTCTCCCGTGCCATCTGATAGGCCAATTCGATACCCGAGGCCCCAGCGGTGGAACCACCGGCGTCGAGTTGATCGATGGCGTTGCGGATTGCCGCCTTGTCGCGACCCGAGGTGGGCTTGAGCACCACCCGGGACTCACCGGCATAGACCACCAGGGACACCCGGTCCTGATCGCGTAATTGGTCCACCAGCAGTTTCAGCGTGCTCTTGACCAGCGGCAGGCCTTCGCGACGGTCCATGGAACCGGAAACGTCCACCAGGAAGACCAGGTTGGCCGGCGCCAGGTCCGCCACGGCACGGTCGCTGGCCTTGATGCCGATGCGCAGCAAGCGGGTGTGGGGGTTCCACGGTGAGGGGGCGACTTCGGTGGTCACACCGAAGGGTGAACCGTCGGTGGGCAGGGCGTAGTCATACGGGAAATAATTGACCATTTCCTCCAGCCGCACCGCACCTTCGGGCGGCAGGCTGCCTTGATTGAGCCAACGTCGCACATTGGCATAGCTGCCGGTATCGACATCCACGCTGAAGGTCGAGACTGGCGTTTCGGCCACACTGTGGATCGGGTTGTCCGGCAGTTTTTCGTACTGCTCACGCGGTTCGGCACGGTAACCCGCGGCAAGGGCATCGTTCGCCACGCTGGGAGCCGGCATCGATGCCGGCTTCATGAGCATGCGCTTGACCGTCGACTGGGGCCCTTGGGCGATCTCGCCTTGCGGCACCACGCTGGGCGCCACAGGCACCGGTTCGGACGGTTTGGCAGCCTCTCGGGAGGAAGACAACCCACAACCGGCCAACGCCACCAGCAAAGTCACGGCGAAGCCTTGGGCAGCAGGACGCATAAAGGGAAATGGGCGGGACATGGGCTGAACCTCGTGAATGAATGATCCGTTCACAGAGTCAGACGCAGGGCGCACGGGGTTCGGGTTAACGACCAAAAAATTTTTTTGAAGCGCCGCAAAGACAGGGCTGGCCACCCCAAAGTGGCCAGGCCGTTACCGCGATTGGAGCCATCGCCGGCACGCTGCAGCAGGCACGGCTAGCGGGACGGAATGCCCCGCAGGTCATCGGCGATGAAGCCGCTCAACTGGCCGGTGTAATAGTCTTCGACATCGGCGTTGCCTCTGTTCGTCAAGGCGCCTGCCATGCCTCGCATGACCTCCAGTTGCCCAATCGCCCCACCTGGCATCAGCCCCTTGCGGGCCTGGGCAAAGTGCAACACCTCGACACCGGCCTTCTTCACCTTGACCTGATAATTGAAATCGACACTGGCCAGATACGTACCGTCGGCAACAATATTGCTCATGAAGCCACCTTGGGTATCTTGAATACGGCGCGCATAGACGGCATTGACATCCAACAGATAATCAGCGGTTTCCTTGCTGGAGGCATAGTGATCGCCGTCGAGCAGGCGGACGATCAGGTCAGTGTGCAACCGGTCGCGGACTTTTTCGTCGGGCAGAAAACGTTCGTTTTTACCTATGACTTCAACGTTGAACGTGTCGATCCAATAGGTGGCGGTCTCGGGGATCGCCACCGGCGCAGGAGAAATGTAGTAATCGGGCTTGGAAGCGCAACCTGCCATAAGGCAGAGGGCCAGAAAGAGGGTAAAAATGCGCATGGTTGAATTCGTCCTTGAGAGGTAGCGGCATAATCGCGCCTGCATTCTACGGGGTTTGTACGAGCGCTCAAGTCAATCGGCCCTTACGGAGCACGGGGCTTGTTCAACTCCCGATGTCCACCACCGTTTTCCCCGCCCCGCGCCCCTCGGCTACCTGGGCAAACGCCTCATTGACGTCCCCCAGGCCAAACCGGCGCGGATCCACCTTGATCCGCAGCTGTCCTGATTCAACCAGCGTCGCGGCCTCCCGCAAGATCCACCCATGATGCTCGCGCCCCTTTCCGGTCAGCAGCGGCAGCAACGTAAACACTCCGGAATAGCTTGCGCCCCGGAACGACAACGGCGCGAGGCTGTGTTGGCCCCAGCCGAGGCAACTGAGCACATGGCCGGTGTAGGGCTTTACCGCGTTGAACGACGCATCCAGGGTCGGGCCGCCAACGGTGTCGTAGACGATGTCGAAGCCTTCGCCCTCGGTGTACAGGCGCATGTAGCTGTCAGGGTCCTGGGTCCGATAGTCGATGGCTGAGGCGCCCAGTTCGCGGATGAAATCCAGGCTGCTGGCCGAGCCCGTGGCGTAGACCACGGCGCCCCGGGCCTTGGCGATTTGCACGGCCATTTGACCGACGCCGCCCGCGCCGCCATGTATCAGCACCTGTTGCCCGGCCCGGACGTTGGCCCGATCGACCAAGCCTTCCCAGGCCGTGATGAATGCCAGCGGCAAGGCAGCCGCTTCGCGCATACTCAATGAGCGGGGCTTGGACGCAATCAGGCGAGCATCGACCGCGATGTATTCGGCCAGCGCGCCTTGCGCCCCGCCGATCCCGCCGGCCATGCCGAATACCTCATCGCCAGGGGCGAAGTCATTCACGCCTTCGCCCCGCTCAACCACCGTCCCGGCCAGGTCGATCCCCAATACGGCGGGCAACGGCTGCCGCGCATGGGCACCGCCTCCCGCCGCGATCTTGGTATCCAGCGGGTTGATTCCGGCGGCATGCACCTTGATCAAGACCTGGCCTTTGCCGGGAACGGGCCGGGCGATGGAACGAGCAATCAGCGGCGCCTGAGCGGTTTCGGCAACGGCGGCGAGCATGGTGTTGTTCATGACGGTAAACCTCCAATAAGTGGGCAAGTTCATCATGCGAGCGAAGACGCATTCCGATAAGTGAGCAACAATGGATAGGATTTATTCCAGACAGAGGCTAAATGCTGATGGATCTGCTCGATGCAATGCAGGTGTTCGTGCGCGTGGTGGAGCGCGGCTCGTTCTCGGCGGTCGCCAGGGAGCTGAACCTGGGACAACCGGCGGTGAGCAAGCAGATCCGCGCATTGGAGCAACATCTGGGTGGGGCGCTGTTTGCCCGCAGCACTCGCCATCTCGCGCTGACCGACCAGGGGCAGCGCTTCTACGCCGAGAGCAAGGACATACTCGCCAGCGTCGACGCCGCACGGCTCAGTTTCGCCAGTGGCCAGGAACAGATCGCCGGCCTTCTGCGGGTGGCGGCACCCGTCAGTTTCGGCCGGTTGTGTATCGCGCCCCTGGTAGGCGAGTTCCTGGCCCGTCACCCACAGCTTCGTATCGACTTGAGGTTAAGCGACCAGAACGAAGATGTGCTGAAGGAAAACATCGACCTTGCCATTCGCATCGGCGTGGTGAAAAACGAAGGGTTGGTGGCGATTTCCCTCGGCGATAGCCCGCGCCGGGTGCACGCCTCCCCTGCTTATCTGCAACAGCACGGCACGCCCCTCGAACCGGCCGACCTGGCCCGCCATAACTGTTTGGCGTTCACGCTGCTGGAGCATTACGACGTCTGGCGATTCGAGCAGGATGGCCTACAGCACAGCGTAACGATCAAGGGCAACGTCACCTGCAACAGCAGCGAGGCGATCCGGGAAATGGTGCTGTCGGGCCTGGGCGTTTCGCTTTCACCGCAGTGGTTGTTCGCTGCCGATGTTCGCCAGGGAAGCGTCTGTTCCCTGCTGCCCGATTACCAACCGCTGGCGCTGCCCATCAGCGCCGTGTTCAGTCACGACCGACGCCGCTCGGCACGGACTCGAGCTTTTGTGGATTTTCTGCGCGAGCGTCTTTGAACCGTCGGGCTAGGACTCACAGGCCAATGACGGCTGCGCAGCCCTGCCATGGCGGCCCGGGAAATACGCCGCCGCAGCCACGCCCACCGCCCCCATCACCACGCAATACCCCACGCACACCCACGGGCTCCACGGCACCAGGGCAATCAGCATCAACGGTGTCATGCTGGCCCATAGTGCATAGGCGATGTTGTAGGTAAGCGAGATCCCGGACACGCGGATCTTCGGCGGGAACAGGCTGACCATCACCGACGGCACCGCGCCGACCACGCCGCAACCCAGGCCGGCCACGGCGTAGGCCAGGCCCAGCCAGGCGCTGCCACTGATCAGGCTGGCGTAGAGCACGGCGATGCCCAAGGGCAGCAGCAGGCTGTAGAGCATGACGGTGCGCCAGGCGCCGATGCGGTCGACGATGAGGCCGGCCAGAACGCAGCCGATGTTCAGGAAAACGATGCCCAGGCTGCTCAGGGCGAAGGTGTGGCTTGGAGACATGCCGAAGCTTTTCTGCATCACGGTCGGGGTGATGACCACGAACACCACCACGGCAGAGGTCAGCACGCAGGTCAGGATGGCGGCGGGCAGCAAGGCCTGGCGGTGGTCGCGCAGGACCGTGCGCAACGGCAGTTCCGCAGCGCCTTCGCGATCGGCTTGCAGGGCCATGAAGATCGGCGTTTCGCTCAGCCAGCGGCGCAGCCAGACGCCGATCACACCGAAGACGCCCCCCAGCAGGAACGGCAGGCGCCAGGCGTAATCGAGTATCTCTGCCGGCGTGTAGATCCGCGCCAGCGCCGTTGCGGTCAGGGCGCCCAGCAGGTAGCCGAAGGTCAGGCCGGCCTGGAGGAAACCCAGGGCATAGCCGCGATGATGCAGCGGCGCGTGTTCGGCCACGAATACCCAGGCGCTTGGCACCTCGCCGCCCACGGCCGCGCCCTGCAGGATACGCAGCGCCAGCAGCAACAACGGGGCGAAATAGCCGATTTGCGCGTAGGTGGGCATCACCCCGATGAGCAGGCATGGCAAGGCCATCATCAGGATGCTCAGGCTGAACACGCGCTTGCGCCCCAGGCGATCGGCAAAGTGCGCCATGAGAATGCCGCCCAAGGGGCGAGCCAGGTAGCCGGTGGCGAAAATCCCGAAGCTTTGCAGCAGGCGCAGCCAATCGGGCATTTCCGGCGGGAAGAACAACTGGCTGAGGGTCAGGGCGAAGAACACGAAGATGATGAAATCGTAGATCTCCAGCGCGCCTCCCAAGGCGGCCAGGCCCAGGGTCTTGTAATCGGATCGGCTGAATCGGTCACCGGGTAGAACAGGGGTGGCAGTCATAGGCAGATTTGAACGATAAGTTGAAAGAGGGCGACGGCTCAGTCGTCGCGATCAGTGTCCACCGGTTGAACCGGTGGTTGGCCTGGCTCGGCGTCTTCGGCCTCGTCGGCAGGCAGGAAATCCTTGCGGCTCTGGGCGATGGCCCGGCGCATTTCGTCGCCCTTGGTCGGGCAGTTCAGGAGGCGGGCGATGCCGTCGGGTTTCTGCGTCATCGCCATCCTCCGGCATGAGTGAACAGGGGCTCGATAGTGCTCGCTTTTGGCGCGCGATGCCAATTTTGTGTCTGAGCGGCGCCATTGTGGCGGGGGGTGCTTTGCACCCCAGCGGGGATAAATCCCCTCGCCACAGGGAGTTGTGTCGGCTTGGGTCAGCGGTGGTAGCGGCGCACTACGCTGCTGTTGCGCAGGACGTGCCCTTTGATTTTTTCCATCAATTGGGCCCGGGTGAGGCCAGCGGGGAGGGCTTCCGGCGGCAGGTCCAGGGCGAAAAGCTGGATCAGGTAGTGGTGAGCGCTGTCGCCGATGGGCGGGCAAGGGCCGATGTAGCCGTGGGTGTTCTTGCTGTTGATGCCGCTCATGCCTTCCAACGAGGACTTGGTACCGGCGCCCGCTGGAATCTGCCGGGTGGTGGCCTTGATGCCGTAGTGGATCCAGTGGTCGACACCCTGGCCCCTCTGGCCGTCCGGGTCCAACATGACGATGGCATAGCTGAGGGTGCCCGGTGGGCCGGCGTTCCAGCTCAAGGCCGGGGAAATGTTCTTGCCACCACAGGTGTTGGCGTCACTGGCCGCCGCCGCGGTGAAGAGGCGGTCGTCCGAAACGCCTGGGATACTGAGGGTAAAACGCTCCTCGGCCTGGGCTGCCCCTTGTGCGCACAGCACCAGGGCGACGGCCGCCAGCCAAGGGGTGAGAATGTTCAATCGAGTCATACCGGGGGCACCTTGTGCGTGTCTGGCCATGGACGGCTTGCGAACTATAGCCGCAGCTTCGCCAAGGGTGCAGTGACAATTATGCTGAACCTCGTTCCGGCCCTGCGACTCCAAAGGGAAACGCCTGCCGGAGAACGACCATGCCTGTGCATCAAGTCGCCCGTTTCGCCGATGTTCGCGAAGACCGCGGCCTCGAAGTCAAAATCAACGACACGTCCATCCTGCTGCTGCGTTCAGGCAATCAGGTGCGCGCCTTCCAAGGCAAGTGCCCCCATGCCGGTGCACCACTGGCCAAGGGCGCGGTGTGCCATGGACGGCTGATTTGCCCGTGGCACAAGGCGGCGTTCCGGGCTGAAGACGGCGCCCTGTGCGAGCCGCCAGCCCTCGACAGCCTGGCGCGCTATCACGTCGAAGTGCGCGGCGATGACGTCTGGGTCGATGACCAACCGCTGCCGGCCGATAAAATTCCGCCGGCCGATGACGCGCGCACATTTGTCATCATCGGCGCCGGCGCGGCCGGCACGGCTTGCGCGGCGGCGTTGCGGGAGAAGGGGTTTGGCGGCCGAATTCTGCTGATCGACCGCGAAGCCGAAGCCGGCTACGACCGTACGGTGCTGAGCAAGTACGTATTGGCCGGCGACATGCCGGTCAACGAGACAGCGCCGCTGCGCGATGAAACTTATTTCAACCAGCAACGCATCGAAAGGCTCCACGGCGAGGTCACCCATTTGGACCCCAGTGCCCGGCAAATCCAGCTCGCCGATGGCCGGCGCCTGGACTACGACGCCGCGCTCATTGCCACAGGCGGGGAGCCGAAGACGCCAGCGCTGCCCGGCATCGATTTGCCGCAAGTCTTCGTGCTGCGTTCGATCGCCCACGCCCGGCAGATTCTCGACACGGTCCGGCCAGGGCAACGGGCGGTGATCATTGGCGACAGTTTCATCGCCATGGAGGTGGCTTCGTCCCTGCGCAAACGCGAGCTGAGCGTCACCGTCCTGGCCCGGCACCCGGTGCCATTCGCCGCACAATTGGGCGAGAGCGTCGGCCAGGCCATCCTGGCCCGGCACCGGGCCAACGGCGTGGTGTACCACACCGACGGCGAAGCGGCACGGATCGAGGGAGCGCACAAGGTCGAAGCCGTGGTGCTGGATAACGGCCAGCGCTTGGCTGCGGACCTGGTGATCGTCGGCATCGGCGTGCACCCGGCCACCGAGCCGTTTGCCCAGTTGCCACGGGAACAGGACCAGTCGCTGTCCGTTGACGCGGGCATGCGTGTGGCTGATGGCTTATGGGCCGTGGGTGATATCGCGACGTTCCCCCTGAACGGCAAGCCTGTGCGCATCGAGCATTGGCGCCTGGCCCAGCAACAAGCGCGCATCGCCGCCGCGAACATGCTCGGCGGCGACGAGCACTATCTGGACGTGCCGTTTTTCTGGACTTATCACTTTGGCAAACGCTACGACTACCTCGGGCACGCTGAACATTGGGACGAGGTGGAATTCAAGGGCACGCCCGAGCATCCGCCCTTTATCGCCCTGTTGGGCAAGGACGGCCTCGTTGCCGCCGCCGTGGCCTGCGATGAAGGCCGGGCCATGGCAGCGCTGGCCCAGCGCATGAAGCAACCGCTGCCGGTGGACGAAGCGTGGCGGCTGGTTCGGGATTTTTCGTCGTAGATCTGTCCCGCACCCAAATCCCCTGTGGGAGCGAGCTTGTTCGCGATGGCGGTGGGTCAGTCACTTCAATGTGGCTGACGCGACGCCATCGCGAGCAAGCTCGCTCCCACAGTTTTGTCTTGTGTTAACCGAAATATCCGCCACGCCCCAATCCCCTGTGGGAGCGAGCTTGCTCGCGATAGCGATGGGTCAGCTTGCATCACTGCACAGACTGATCGGCCGGCAAGTGGATTACCCGTGGTCGCTCCAATGGCGCCAGGGGCGGTGGTTGCAAGTCCGGGCTGAGCAAGTGGAAATGCGGCACGACGTGGCTGATGTCGCCGTCCTGGTTGTTGTGGATGATCTTCGAGCCGGGCTGGCGCAGCGTGTCCAGGCGCTCGCCGGTCAACTTGAAACTGGCGCTCAAGCCCTGGTCATCCACCACCGGCGCCGGCAGTCGGCGCTGGGCGAAGCTGCGGCTTTTGCGCTGTTGATAACGCGCCCAGGCAATCAGCACCACCGCGTTGACTAACGCAATCCAACCATAGACCTGCAAAGTCCCCAGGGTGTCGAACAGCGACCCTCCCAGGCGCGGACCGGCCTGGCCGTCGAGCAGCGGCCATAGCCCGTTGACCAGCAAATACAACAGCCCCACCCACGCCAACACGGTGAAAAGCGCATCGATGACCACCAGAAAAGGCCGTTGCCGGGTCCTGATAATTTTCATCGGATCACTTCCTCTTCCTGATCATCGAACGGTTTGATACCGCGATCCGGACTGATCCAGCGCGCACGCTTCTGATGCTGCCCGAACAACACTTTGGGAAAGCTCACCAGGGTGGTGAAAAGGCTGATCAGCCAGAACACCAACGGGTACCAGACCACCCAGAACATGATGTGCCACAGGCCTTTTTCATAGCGCCGATCGATCAGGATGCTCACCGCGAACTGCAGCAGACACACCACGGCCAGCAACAGGCCGGTGAAGGCTGGCGGCATCAGGTGATCGACGGCGATGGCGGCAGGCATTTCGACGAATTTGCCAGCACCCCAGAAGATCACCGACAGCAGGAAGGTGAACGCCCAGCCGGTGGACAGGCAGTATTCGAACAGCAGCGGCCACAGGTAGCGATGGCGGTATTGCCAGATGCCACGGATGTTCTTGAACAGCACCTCGGCGCCCCCTTGGGCCCAGCGCAGGCGTTGCCGCCACAGGCCACGCAAGGTTTCGGGCATGAGGATCCAGCACAGCGCCCGCGGCTCGTAGAAAATGCTCCAGTGATCCAGTTGCAGCTTCCAACTGATGTCGATGTCTTCGGTGATCATGTCCGGGCTCCAGTAACCGACCCGGTGCAGGGCGGTGCGACGGAACGCGACGATCACGCCGGACACGGTGAAGATCCGCCCGAAGACTCGCTGGGTACGCTTGATCAGGCCGATGATCGAGGAAAACTCGCCGACCTGGACCCGGCCGATCAAGGTCGAGCGGGTGCGGATGCGCGGGTTGCCGGTCACCGCGCCGAGGCGGGCGTTGTCCAGCATCGGCGCCACTAGGTAAGCACAGGTGTTCGGCGCCAGCAGCGCGTCACCGTCGATGCACACCAGGTATTCGCTGCGCGCTGCGATGGCGCCCATGCGCAGGGCCACGGCCTTGCCCTGGTTTTCCGCCAGGTGCAGCACGCGCAGGCGTGGGTCCTCGGCTGCCAGTTGGTCGAGCATCTGGGCGGTGTTGTCCTTGGAGCCGTCGTTGATGGCGATGACTTCGATGTTCGGATAATGCTGGCCCAGCGCCGCGTGAATGGTGTCGGCAACGTTGTCGCCTTCGTTGAAGCACGGGATCAGGATGCTGATCAGCGGCTCACCCGCCAGGGGCGGAGGCAAGGTGTCGTCCTTCCATGGCCAGTGGCGTTCCCAGTGCAGCCAGAAATACAGGCCGCCGGCGATCCACAGCCCGGACATGAACAGCGGGTAAAAGAACACGAAGTCCATCAGGAATTGCCCGGTGACCAGGAAGATCAGGCCCAGGGGCACCCCAAGGACGATCGCCAGCACCAGCAGGGCGAGCAGTCTGTCGAGCATGTCAAGGATTCCACTTGTTGGAGAGCGCCGGCCGCACGGTTTTCACGGCGGGCTGGTCTTCGATGAAGTTGTCCGGGTAGTAGCCGAAACTGGTCACGCCCTGGCGCTTGAGGCGCCCCATCCAGTCGGCCAGGAGTTCGCCGTCGATGTCGGTCACTGGTTGGCTGTCCCAATCTCGCGCCTGCAATTCGAACACCGTCCGCTTGAGTGCACCGGGCCGGCTTTTGACGGTCTGGACCAGACGTTCCAACCATGGGCCGGACTGTGCGCGGGTCTGCTTTTCCATCAGCGGCATGGCCATCGGTGCCGTCCAGTCGTAGGCGCCGAGGAAGTCGTCGAGGTTCTGGGCGAACCAGGCTTCGCTTTGCGGGTTGAGCATCGGTTCGGCAAAGATATTGCGCGCCGTCAGGACCTGCGGACCACGAATAGCTCTGACCTTGGCGGTCAGCTCATGGGTGAAGTCGATCAGGTAGCGGCTCTTGAAGCGGGTCCAGCGTTGCATCGCCGCAGGGTCGTCCCGCAGGGCGGCGATGGACGTCGGCAAGCCGTTGGCGGCATAGACTTTCAGGGCCGCGGGGCTGGCGTCCTCGAAATCGGAGAACACCGCGTCATCATGGTACAGAACGCCATCCAACGAACTCATCCGCGCCAGGTCTTCATAAATTTCACCGATGACCTTGCGCACATTCGGGTCGAACGGCGACAACCGCACATATTGGTCCGGGGCGACGCCGGTCTTGCCGGTTTCCGGATCCCAGCGTTGTACCCGTGGCAGCTTCGCGTCCAAGGCGAAACTGAGCACCGGCATCCAGGCATAGACCTTGGCGTTGGCCCGGGTGCGCAGTTGCCAGGCGACCCGGTCGAACAGGTCGGCGCGTACCGGCAGGTGGCGGTTGGGGAAGTACAACGAGTGCACCAGGCCATCGCCTTTCGGATCGGCGAATGCCTGCAAGAACACGGTGTTGGCACCCAGGTCGTAGATGCGCTGGACCAGCTTGCCAACGTTGGCCTCTTGCTGCACCGGGTCCGGGTCGTAGACGTAGTCCAGATCGACATGCACCACCCGCATCGGGTCAATCGTCTGTACGGACACGATGCTTTCGGCGAAATGGGCGCCATCCGGATCGGACGCCACCAGGAAGCGTGGGCCGCTCATCAGGTTATCCAGGCTGTCGAGGCCATCTTCCAGGGTCAGGGCCATTTGATAGCCCTCGCTGCCGATCACCTGGAGCGCGGTGCCGTCTGCTTCCCCGTAAGGCCAGACCCAAACGCGCGGGCTATAACCGGCAACCTTGCGGATTTTCTCGGAAATGGCCGCCACGTCCTTGCGCAGGCGCGCCTGGAAATCGGCCTCGGTCTCGTAACGACCGGTGGTAGGGTCGTAGCGCCGGGTCGTCGCCGCAGGTTGCTGGTTGCCTTGCGGGTTGGCGAGGATGCCTTTGTGATTGGCATCGGTGTGGGCGGCGATCTCCACCAGGCCCGACTTCGACACCTCGCGAATCTGCTCCCAGGTCAGGAACTCGGAACGCTTGCGCGGCACTCCGGCGAAATCCACCGTCTGGTTCAGCGGCGTATCGACCCAGCTACCGACCGGAGCCAGGATGGCCGGCCAGTTGTAGGCACGCAGGATGGGCATGACGCGGGTATAGAAGCTCGAGTAGCCGTCGTCGAAACTCAGCAGCACCGCACGGGGTGGCAACTCCGGCCCGCCATTGCGTGCGGTGATGATCTGGTCCACGGTGACCGGCTGGTAATTGTTTTCCCGCAGCCACGCCAGTTGCTCGATCAGCCGCTCGGTGCGCACGGCCACCAGCGCCTGGTCCGGATCTCGGTCGTCGACATCGTGGTAGGCGATGCCGAGCACATGGTTCTTCGGCCACGGGGCGTCATTGGCCGCCAGCGGACGCTGCGAAGGCGGCGTGAACGCCGGGGCTTGCTGGGCACAAGCGCTGATCAGCAAGACCCCCAGCAGAAGGATGAATCGCGAAATGACAGGCATCTTCAAACTCTTCTAGAAGCGATAGGTGAGGTCGACAAGCAGGCGCAAATCGCTTTCGCGATCGCCGTCGTAGGGGCGGTTGAGCCAACTCAGCGCGGCACCTGCCTCTAGCACGTCGTTCCAGATGAAACGCTGGCCGTAGCCGAGCAGTCCCATGGCCCCGGTGTTGTAGTCACGCTGGCTGTAGGTACCGGCACCGACCTGGAATTGCTGGCTCCACGTGGTTTCGTAGCGGCGATACAACACGTGGTTGGCGCTCACGGTCGGCATGACGCTGAAATCCGCTTTCGGGTTGAAATAGGGCTCTTCGTTGGAGCCGCTGTTGCGGCTGGCAGCGACTTCCAGACCCAGCTCCACTTGCAGGCGCGGCGTGCTGTAGATGCCCTCGCGACCGGTCAGCTGGGTTTCGAGGCGGTTGTTGCCGTCACTGAAATGAGATGGGCTCACCGCCAGTCGCCACTCGCGGCTTTCATGGGCCCGCCAGCGGACGAAACCACTCCCGCCGTTGGCGCGGATGCCGCTGTTGAGCGCCCGCAGCGGGGTATTGGCCGAGAGGTAATCCAGGCTACCGCCGTATTGCCAGTGGTCGTCGATGTCTCGGGCCACGGCCACGCGCGCGCCTTGCTTGTCGCCGGAACCATAAGCGTGATTGGAGACCTCGGCCTCCAGCGTCATGTCCCGGGTGCGACGCTCCACGCCCAGGCGCTGCCAACGGTGGTGGCCAGTGCCTTCCTCGAAATCACCGGTGGCGTAGCCGGCACCGCCGAACAGCCGCCAGTCTTCATCGATGGGCGGGCTGTAGAGCAGCGTTTCGATACCAAAGTCCCGGCTGCCAGTGACTGCGCCGGCGTCACCGTTGCCACCGCCATAGCTCTTGCCGGTGTAGGCCTCGATGCGCAGCTCGGCCATGTCGTGTACCTCGCGCTGGCGCTGCAGACGTTTGACATGGGCGTTTTCCGGGTAGCGGGCGACCACGTCGTCGGTCAGGGCATCCAGCTGCCGCCACTCCTGCAAATCCATGGCCGCGCGGGCCTGGGCGATTTCCAGGTCACGGTTGCGCGGGATCGTCGCCTCGACTTCTTTGAGCAGGTTTTCCGAACGGCGCGGCCAGTCACGGGCCTGGTACAGATCGGCCTGGGCCAGACGCATGCCGGTGTTGCCGGGGCCCTGGCTCACCAGGGTTTCCAGGCGCGCTTCGGCAGAGGGCAGATCGGCGCCGTATGTGCCGGCCTGGGCGGCGAGTTGCTGGGCGTCCATCCATTCATCGTTGGGGTTGCCGATCGGCAGGCCTTTGAGCTCGATGCGCGGACGCTGGGCTTTCGCCATGTCTTCGGCCAGTGCACGGGCCCCTTCGGATTTTTCACTTTCCAGCAACGCATAGTAGAGCGCGGTGCTGTCTTCAAAACGCTCCGCGGGATCGGCATCCGGCGCAGTCAGGACCCGGCGGTACAGATCGACGGCAATCTCCGGCTCCCGCTGTTCCAGATAGGAAGAGGCCACCCAGCGCAGGGCATAGGTGGGAATGCTCACGCCCTCGGCGATCAGCTTCTGGTATTCGGCAATCACTTCTGCTCGACGGGCGCGGGCATTGAGCGCGCCCATGCGATCGATGCGCCAACGGAGTACGTCGTCATGGGCCTCGGCCACCGGGGTCCAGGTGGCGAGCAACTTGTCGTAGTCGGCCAGGGCGCGGTCGGCAATGACGAAGCGCTCATGTTCGCTGCGGCTGGCCATGTCCGCCAGGCGCACCCGTTCGGCGGCGACGTCACCCTCCAGGCGTCGTTGCACGCCACGGTCGATCAGCCCCGGCTGCAGGCGCGCCAGGCGCAGCGCCGGCTCCGGCAACCGTGCCCGTTGCAGGGCGTAGATGTATTCGCGCGCAACCTCTGGGCTGTTGCCGGCGCGCGTGAAGGCCTGGTCGTATTCGAACAGCGCTTCGTGGGGGCTGTCGGCGCGGGTCAAGGCATAACCCAGTGCCAGTCGACGCATCGGATCTGTCGGCTTGGCAGCGACCAGGGCCTTGGCGCGGGTGACGGCTTCGTCGGGCTGGCCTGCATCAGCCTGGGTCAAGGCCAGGCCGAGTTGCAAGTCGGGGTTCTGGGGGTCGATCACCAAAGCCTGGCGGTACAGCTCGGCCGCCGAATCCCAACGCTTGAGGTTGCGATAGGCACGAGCCGTCGCAGTCAGCGCCTGGACGGGCAGCGCTCGATTGCGGCCTTGGGTCTCATAGACCGTCACCACCTCGGTATCGAGGCCGGCCCAGCTGGCGATCTGCAGGTGGTCACTGATCTGCGCGGCGCTGGCCTGGCCGGCCGGCACCTGGCGCAACGCAGTCAGCGCAGGGGTGTAATGGCCTGCACGGGCGTCGAGCACCATTTGGTCATAGGCGGTATCGGCAAACGCCAGCATCGGCCAGCACAGTTGGCTGCACAGCGCGACACGAAACAACGGGCGCAAACCACGTTGAATAAAAGGACCCACAGTACGCGGCATTCGTCAGCATCCTTACATGGCCAGCCGGGTCGAAGTGCCCCCTTGCCCATCAAACAGGAAGCCGGATCAAAGGAATCCAGCCAAGCTCTAATGGGCCTAGTCTTGCACTCTCAGGAGGGTCATCTTCAGGAACGCCACAATTCTTCAGAATCGATACAGATTTCGGCCAAGGGTTGGTCGGTGGGCATAAAAAAACCCGGCCGTGCTCATGCACGGGCCGGGTCTTGGGTGTGACCTGAACGGGCTTACTGGATGGCGACGCCGCCGCCCAGCTTGCTCATCACAAATGCCGAGAATTGTTCAACGGTCATTTTCTGGCCATTGAAATCGACCTGGTTGTTGGCGTAATGCAACTTGGTGACAACGTCGTTGCCTTCAAGGGTCGCCAATTGCGTACCGACGGCCATGGCGCTGAACATATCGCTGGTAGCCGTGGCTTGATCGGCGATCAGCTTGGCATCCGTCTGGCCTTCCATCTGTGCCTGCACGGTCATCAGGTCCACCAGCATCGGTTTGGAAACCTTGAGATTGAAATCCAGCAGGGCGAGCAACTGACGTCCCAATTCATCCGGCGGCAGGTCCATGGACTGCGGCTTGGTCAGATCAACGATCAGGCTGGCGCGGCTTTCACCGTTGGCAGTGTTGAACGACAGATTTTCCAAGGCCACCTGCGGGGCACCGGCCAAGAGTTTTTCCAGATCGGCTTTGACCTGTGCCTCCTCAGCTTCGGTCAGGCTCAACTCTGGCGCCGGTTCACCGGCTGCAGCGGCTTCGGCGGCCGCTTTTTCGTAGGGCTGCAGCTTGGTCTGGTAGATCTGCATCAGCGACATCGTGGCCGGGATGTCCAGGTTCTTCAGGCTGACCGCCATCTGTGCCGAACCAATGGTCTTGTCGTTGAACGACAACTCACCGATCTTGTAATCGGCACGCCCCGAAGCACTGGTGCCGTTCTCGCTGCTGCTGTTCTTCATTTCGAAGTTCTTCAGGCCCAGCACCGACTTCGGCTCACCAAACGTGGCCTTGGTGCTGCTCATCAGCAGGGTGTTGTCACCCATGTAGTAACCGTATGAACTTTTGCTCAGGTTACTGGCCAATGTCAGGCCGTTCAGCTCGACCTGCACCGGCGTCTGGTCTTCGGCAACGGTGGTCAACTTGAAGCTGTCCATATAGCCGTCAGCCTTGACCTTCTGGCCTTGGGCGCTGGCGGCCAGGTCGATTTTAAGACCGGAGAAGGTGAGCTGGGACTGCTCATCCAACTTGGTGTCCAACGGCAGCAGCTCGTAGGTGCCGTTGATGGATTCGTCGTAACCCAGGTTGACCACACCTTTGAGGGGGGACTGGTCCTTGGTCGCAGCGAACCACTTGTCAGTCAGTGGATTGCGCTCAAGCGCAGTGTGGCTGGTGGCCATGACCGGCAGCCACTTGAGCGTAATCAAGCGCGAGAATGGCAGCGGGCCGTGCTCGATCCGGTCGACGAAGAGCAGCTCGACCGACTCACCACCGAATATCTCGCCTTCGCCTTTGAGACGGTAGTGGGCGGTGCTGCTGAATGTGCCACGATCCATGGAAACCAGCTCCAGGGCGGCAGTGCTGTTGGACCCGGACAAGGCTGTCTGCATCTGCTTATTGCTATCGGCAATAGCATTTTTCAACACGCCTTCGAGTTTGGTCCCGGTGTACCAGGCGCCGCCCGCGCTGATAGCTCCGACAGCCACAACGATTCCCAGAAGTACGCTTGCTGATTTATTCATGAGTGACCTGATCGATATCCATGGTTGAAGAAAGCCGTCGTCTTCCCTGACCCGCCAAGGGGGTGGCTCGACGCCGCAAAGAGGAGGGGAGATTACCATCAGGCACCCTTGCGGGCCCAATGTTTATAGGGGTAAAAACGTTTTCTTGAGAGGTGGTCTACGAATATTGGACTTCTATCTCATCGAGCTGATGGTCGAAAGTCTTGAGGCGGGCCGTCCAGGTGTACACCAGCACTTCGAAATCGCGATTGATCACCGCCGCACCCGATGACTCTGCGCGCGAATCGCAAAAGTCCAGTTGATAGCGCTCCCGGGCCATGGCATTAGCCACGTCGCATAATTCACGGGCGTTGTTGAGCCAGTGCCAACCGTCCTGGGTGACCTGCTTGTCCAGGGCCGCGCATTGGACTTTCAGGGCTTCCAGGCTTTTTTCCAGCGGGGTGCCGGTGAGTTCGCCCATGACTTCCTGGAATGTGCGGCCAGGTTGCCAATAACTGCCCCAGAAATAACGGTCAAACACCGTTTCGACGCGTCGCAATGCCACTTTGGTGTCCCAAATCAGCACCAGGGTCTTGCCTTGCTCGAGGTGTTTTTTCTTGATGCGTTGGCCCTGAAACGAAGCCCAGGCCACGATTGCGATGGATATCACGCCAATCAACGCTGCCGCGCTATCGAGGAACAGCAACGCCTTGTCGATTTGATGAGTGAGCATGACGCCATAGAAGTAAGTGGCCGAAAGCAGCAGCAATGCCGCAGTGGCGCACCAAAAGCCGGGAGCATAAGGGTTTTTCATTATTGGAATCCCCATGACCAGTGACGTCGTGGCCCTCTTGGTCGCCAGAGCCCGACTCTCACAGCATAGCAACGGCGTTGGGGGTTTGCCGGGGCATCAGGGGTTCGATCCGATTACCGGCCCAAAACGACAGAACCCCTGTCTGCTGAGGCAGACAGGGGTTCTGGGAATTCAATCTTGACGATGACCTACTCTCACATGGGGAAACCCCACACTACCATCGGCGATGCATCGTTTCACTGCTGAGTTCGGGATGGGATCAGGTGGTTCCAATGCTCTATGGTCGTCAAGAAATTCGGTAGCCGAACCGTTCAACAACAACGTCTCGGTAAAATCGGTGACTTCTACTAAAAACAAAACCCCTACCTGCATCAGCAGATAGGGGTTTCGGAATTTAATCTTGACGATGACCTACTCTCACATGGGGAAACCCCACACTACCATCGGCGATGCATCGTTTCACTTCTGAGTTCGGGATGGGATCAGGTGGTTCCAATGCTCTATGGTCGTCAAGAAATTCGGTAGCCGGCGCGTGCCTTGCGGTCACGTTCCAGCAAATGGGTATGCGATAGTTTGTGCGTTGCGGTTGAGCGTCTCGAACTTTCGGTTCGTTTCGTCTTCACACACCGCAATCTGGTCTCGTTCGCCTTGGGGCTCGGAGCATTCAAATTGCTTGGGTGTTATATGGTCAAGCCTCACGGGCAATTAGTACAGGTTAGCTCAACGCCTCACAGCGCTTACACACCCTGCCTATCAACGTCGTAGTCTTCGACGGCCCTTCAGGGGACTCAAGGTCCCAGTGAGATCTCATCTTGAGGCAAGTTTCCCGCTTAGATGCTTTCAGCGGTTATCTTTTCCGAACATAGCTACCCGGCAATGCCACTGGCGTGACAACCGGAACACCAGAGGTTCGTCCACTCCGGTCCTCTCGTACTAGGAGCAGCCCCTCTCAAATCTCAAACGTCCACGGCAGATAGGGACCGAACTGTCTCACGACGTTCTAAACCCAGCTCGCGTACCACTTTAAATGGCGAACAGCCATACCCTTGGGACCGGCTTCAGCCCCAGGATGTGATGAGCCGACATCGAGGTGCCAAACACCGCCGTCGATATGAACTCTTGGGCGGTATCAGCCTGTTATCCCCGGAGTACCTTTTATCCGTTGAGCGATGGCCCTTCCATACAGAACCACCGGATCACTAAGACCTACTTTCGTACCTGCTCGACGTGTCTGTCTCGCAGTCAAGCGCGCTTTTGCCTTTATACTCTACGACCGATTTCCGACCGGTCTGAGCGCACCTTCGTACTCCTCCGTTACTCTTTAGGAGGAGACCGCCCCAGTCAAACTACCCACCATACACTGTCCTCGATCCGGATAACGGACCTGAGTTAGAACCTCAAAGTTGCCAGGGTGGTATTTCAAGGATGGCTCCACGCGAACTGGCGTCCACGCTTCAAAGCCTCCCACCTATCCTACACAAGCAAATTCAAAGTCCAGTGCAAAGCTATAGTAAAGGTTCACGGGGTCTTTCCGTCTAGCCGCGGATACACTGCATCTTCACAGCGATTTCAATTTCACTGAGTCTCGGGTGGAGACAGCGCCGCCATCGTTACGCCATTCGTGCAGGTCGGAACTTACCCGACAAGGAATTTCGCTACCTTAGGACCGTTATAGTTACGGCCGCCGTTTACCGGGGCTTCGATCAAGAGCTTCGCGTTAGCTAACCCCATCAATTAACCTTCCGGCACCGGGCAGGCGTCACACCCTATACGTCCACTTTCGTGTTTGCAGAGTGCTGTGTTTTTAATAAACAGTCGCAGCGGCCTGGTATCTTCGACCGGCGTGGGCTTACGCAGCAAGTGCTTCACCCTCACCGGCGCACCTTCTCCCGAAGTTACGGTGCCATTTTGCCTAGTTCCTTCACCCGAGTTCTCTCAAGCGCCTTGGTATTCTCTACCCAACCACCTGTGTCGGTTTGGGGTACGGTTCCTGGTTACCTGAAGCTTAGAAGCTTTTCTTGGAAGCATGGCATCAACCACTTCGTCACCCAAAGGGTAACTCGTCATCAGCTCTCGGCCTTAGAATCCCGGATTTACCTAAGATTCCAGCCTACCACCTTAAACTTGGACAACCAACGCCAAGCTGGCCTAGCCTTCTCCGTCCCTCCATCGCAATAACCAGAAGTACAGGAATATTAACCTGTTTTCCATCGACTACGCTTTTCAGCCTCGCCTTAGGGACCGACTAACCCTGCGTCGATTAACGTTGCGCAGGAAACCTTGGTCTTTCGGCGTGGGTGTTTTTCACACCCATTGTCGTTACTCATGTCAGCATTCGCACTTCTGATACCTCCAGCAAGCTTCTCAACTCACCTTCACAGGCTTACAGAACGCTCCTCTACCGCATCACTTACGTGATACCCGTAGCTTCGGTGTATGGTTTGAGCCCCGTTACATCTTCCGCGCAGGCCGACTCGACTAGTGAGCTATTACGCTTTCTTTAAAGGGTGGCTGCTTCTAAGCCAACCTCCTAGCTGTCTAAGCCTTCCCACATCGTTTCCCACTTAACCATAACTTTGGGACCTTAGCTGACGGTCTGGGTTGTTTCCCTTTTCACGACGGACGTTAGCACCCGCCGTGTGTCTCCCATGCTCGGCACTTGTAGGTATTCGGAGTTTGCATCGGTTTGGTAAGTCGGGATGACCCCCTAGCCGAAACAGTGCTCTACCCCCTACAGTGATACATGAGGCGCTACCTAAATAGCTTTCGAGGAGAACCAGCTATCTCCGAGCTTGATTAGCCTTTCACTCCGATCCACAGGTCATCCGCTAACTTTTCAACGGTAGTCGGTTCGGTCCTCCAGTCAGTGTTACCTAACCTTCAACCTGCCCATGGATAGATCGCCCGGTTTCGGGTCTATTCCCAGCGACTAGACGCCCTATTAAGACTCGCTTTCGCTACGCCTCCCCTATTCGGTTAAGCTCGCCACTGAAAATAAGTCGCTGACCCATTATACAAAAGGTACGCAGTCACCCAACAAAGTGGGCTCCCACTGCTTGTACGCATACGGTTTCAGGATCTATTTCACTCCCCTCTCCGGGGTTCTTTTCGCCTTTCCCTCACGGTACTAGTTCACTATCGGTCAGTCAGTAGTATTTAGCCTTGGAGGATGGTCCCCCCATATTCAGACAAAGTTTCTCGTGCTCCGTCCTACTCGATTTCACTTCTAAGATCCTTTCGCGTACAGGGCTATCACCCACTATGGCCGCACTTTCCAGAGCGTTCCGCTAAAATCAAAGAAGCTTAAGGGCTAGTCCCCGTTCGCTCGCCACTACTAAGGGAATCTCGGTTGATTTCTTTTCCTCAGGGTACTTAGATGTTTCAGTTCCCCTGGTTCGCCTCTTGCACCTATGTATTCAGTACAAGATAACCATCTTATGATGGCTGGGTTCCCCCATTCAGACATCTCCGGATCACAGTCTGTTTGCCGACTCCCCGAAGCTTTTCGCAGGCTACCACGTCTTTCATCGCCTCTGACTGCCAAGGCATCCACCGTATGCGCTTCTTCACTTGACCATATAACCCCAAGCAATCTGGTTATACTGTGAAGACGACATTCGCCGAAAATTCGATCTTGCTCAAAGAGCAACTCACAAATTTTACCTTAGCCTGATCCGTTACCAGTGAAAGTAACGTTCAGTCTATCTTTCTATCACATACCCAAATTTTTAAAGAACGATCTAATCAAAAGACTAGAAATCAACATTCACCATCACCTTGATGGAATGCTCATTTCTAAGCTTTCAGAAGCAGTTTATGGTGGAGCCAAGCGGGATCGAACCGCTGACCTCCTGCGTGCAAGGCAGGCGCTCTCCCAGCTGAGCTATGGCCCCATAACAAAATTGGTGGGTCTGGGCAGATTCGAACTGCCGACCTCACCCTTATCAGGGGTGCGCTCTAACCAACTGAGCTACAGACCCAATTTCGAGCTTGTAACTGTTAGCTGTGAGCTATCAGCTTGGAGCTTAAAGCTGCTTCTATCGTCTTCTTCAATGAATCAAGCAATTCGTGTGGGAGCTCATGAAGCAGCTGCGGTCGTCGATTAAGGAGGTGATCCAGCCGCAGGTTCCCCTACGGCTACCTTGTTACGACTTCACCCCAGTCATGAATCACACCGTGGTAACCGTCCCCCCGAAGGTTAGACTAGCTACTTCTGGTGCAACCCACTCCCATGGTGTGACGGGCGGTGTGTACAAGGCCCGGGAACGTATTCACCGCGACATTCTGATTCGCGATTACTAGCGATTCCGACTTCACGCAGTCGAGTTGCAGACTGCGATCCGGACTACGATCGGTTTTGTGGGATTAGCTCCACCTCGCGGCTTGGCAACCCTCTGTACCGACCATTGTAGCACGTGTGTAGCCCAGGCCGTAAGGGCCATGATGACTTGACGTCATCCCCACCTTCCTCCGGTTTGTCACCGGCAGTCTCCTTAGAGTGCCCACCATAACGTGCTGGTAACTAAGGACAAGGGTTGCGCTCGTTACGGGACTTAACCCAACATCTCACGACACGAGCTGACGACAGCCATGCAGCACCTGTCTCAATGCTCCCGAAGGCACCAATCCATCTCTGGAAAGTTCATTGGATGTCAAGGCCTGGTAAGGTTCTTCGCGTTGCTTCGAATTAAACCACATGCTCCACCGCTTGTGCGGGCCCCCGTCAATTCATTTGAGTTTTAACCTTGCGGCCGTACTCCCCAGGCGGTCAACTTAATGCGTTAGCTGCGCCACTAAGAGCTCAAGGCTCCCAACGGCTAGTTGACATCGTTTACGGCGTGGACTACCAGGGTATCTAATCCTGTTTGCTCCCCACGCTTTCGCACCTCAGTGTCAGTATCAGTCCAGGTGGTCGCCTTCGCCACTGGTGTTCCTTCCTATATCTACGCATTTCACCGCTACACAGGAAATTCCACCACCCTCTACCATACTCTAGCTCGACAGTTTTGAATGCAGTTCCCAGGTTGAGCCCGGGGATTTCACATCCAACTTAACGAACCACCTACGCGCGCTTTACGCCCAGTAATTCCGATTAACGCTTGCACCCTCTGTATTACCGCGGCTGCTGGCACAGAGTTAGCCGGTGCTTATTCTGTCGGTAACGTCAAAACACTAACGTATTAGGTTAATGCCCTTCCTCCCAACTTAAAGTGCTTTACAATCCGAAGACCTTCTTCACACACGCGGCATGGCTGGATCAGGCTTTCGCCCATTGTCCAATATTCCCCACTGCTGCCTCCCGTAGGAGTCTGGACCGTGTCTCAGTTCCAGTGTGACTGATCATCCTCTCAGACCAGTTACGGATCGTCGCCTTGGTGAGCCATTACCTCACCAACTAGCTAATCCGACCTAGGCTCATCTGATAGCGCAAGGCCCGAAGGTCCCCTGCTTTCTCCCGTAGGACGTATGCGGTATTAGCGTCCGTTTCCGAGCGTTATCCCCCACTACCAGGCAGATTCCTAGGCATTACTCACCCGTCCGCCGCTCTCAAGAGAAGCAAGCTTCTCTCTACCGCTCGACTTGCATGTGTTAGGCCTGCCGCCAGCGTTCAATCTGAGCCATGATCAAACTCTTCAGTTCAAACATCTTTGGGTTTTGAGAAAACCCTAAACTTGGCTCAGCAATCGTTGGTTACATCTTTGATTTCTCGCGGAGTAACTTGTGATGCTGATAATCTGTTGACTAGCAGTCTGACTCCACAAGCACCCACACGAATTGCTTGATTCAGTTGTTAAAGAGCGGTTGGCTGAGTCTTTCGTCTCAACCGAGGCGCGCATTCTACAGCGCCCCGTGCATCTGTCAAGCGGTTATTTTCAGAAATTTTCAAAGTTTCGCTTCGGAAACCTCAACAACTTCAACCACTTGCGCTTCCGATCTCTCGTTAGCGGGAGGCGAATTCTACAGCGTTACTCGCTGCTGTCAACACCTCTTTTTCACCGCTTTCGACCGAGAAGATCGAACCGCCGATAGAGCCAAACAACACCGCTCTACCCGCTCCTTCCGGACTTCGATGAACTGAAGCCCCGCACCTTCGAAACCTACTTAACTCATTGAATCTCAAGGAGTTTTCCGTTTCGACTGCGCCGGAAGTGGGGCGAATTATAGACTTCCAGAATCTGCCGTCAACCCTTAATTTCGCTTTTCTATCAATAAGTTGCGCAGCACCGGCTAACCTGTTGCTTTTGCTCTTTAACACGCTCCTCTATAGAGAAGAGAAGACTCACAGGACCCCAGCCTCTCTGAACGCCAGCACCGCAGCTTCGTCCAACCCCAACACTCGCTGCAGCACCTCCAACGTGTGCTCTCCTAATAAAGGAGGCGCATGGCGATACTCCACCGGCGTTTCGGACAGTCGAATCGGACTGGCCACCTGTGGCACCTTACCGGCCAGCAGGTGAGGCAATTCCATCGCCAACCCACGAGCCTGTACCTGAGGATCGGCAAACACCTGGGCCAGGTCGTTGATGGGCCCACACGGCACACCCGCCTGCTCCAACTGAGTCACCCATTCAGCGGTGGTCTTGAACACCGTCGCCTGGCGAATCAACGGAATCAATACCGCCCGGTTCGCCACCCGTACCTTGTTAGTGGCAAAACGCGGATCATCAGCCCACTGCGGCTGACCAGCAACCTCAGCGAACTTTCGGAACTGGCCGTCATTACCCACCGTCAGGATGAAATCGCCATCAGCCGTAGGGAAATCCTGATAAGGCACGATGTTCGGATGAGCATTACCCAGCCGCTTCGGCGCATTGCCCGTGGTCAGGTAGTTCATCGCCTGATTGGCCAGGCAAGCCACTTGAACATCCAACAGGGCCATATCGATGTGCTGCCCGCCGCCAGCATGATCACGATGGGCCAACGCCGCCAGAATGGCAGCGGTCGAATACAGCCCCGTGAGGATATCCGTCAACGCGACCCCTACCTTCACCGGCCCCGCGCCCTCATCGCCTTCAGGGCGACCAGTCAGGCTCATCAAGCCCCCCAGCCCCTGGATCATGAAGTCATACCCGGCGCGCTTGGCGTAAGGGCCGGTCTGGCCAAACCCGGTTATCGAGCAATAGATCAATTGCGGATTGATCGACTTTAGCGAGTCATAATCCAAGCCATACGCCGCCAGGCCGCCCACTTTGAAGTTCTCGATCAGGATGTCGGACTTGGCCGCCAGCTCTCGTACCAGCCGCTGCCCCTCCGGCCGCGTGAAGTCGATGGTCACCGACTGTTTATTGCGATTGGCTGAAAGATAGTAAGCGGCCTCGGTCGTGTTCTCGCCTCGGGCATCCTTCAGGAAGGGCGGCCCCCAGGCGCGCGTATCGTCACCATTGCCGGGACGCTCGACCTTGATGACATCAGCCCCCAGGTCCGCCAGGATCTGTCCGGCCCACGGCCCGGCCAATACCCTCGATAAATCCAATACCCGCAGATGCGAAAGCGCGCCCATGAGCGTTCTCCTGTTAGTAGAACGCCTGGATACCGGTTTGCGCACGCCCCAAAATCAGCGCATGCACATCGTGCGTGCCTTCATAGGTGTTCACAACTTCCAGGTTCACCAGATGACGCGCGATGCCGAATTCATCGGAAATGCCGTTGCCGCCCAGCATGTCCCGCGCCATGCGGGCGATATCCAGGGACTTGCCGCAGGAGTTGCGCTTCATGATCGAGGTAATCTCGACCGCCGCCGTGCCCTCGTCTTTCATACGCCCCAGACGCAGGCATCCCTGCAGGGCCAACGTGATTTCAGTCTGCATATCGGCCAGTTTCTTCTGGATCAACTGATTTGCAGCGAGCGGACGACCAAACTGCTGGCGGTCCAGCGTGTACTGGCGTGCGGTATGCCAGCAGAATTCAGCGGCTCCCAGGGCGCCCCAGGAGATGCCGTAGCGCGCCGAGTTCAGACAAGTAAACGGGCCCTTCAGGCCACGGACATCCGGGAAGATGTTCTCCTCCGGAACGAATACGTTGTCCATGACGATTTCGCCAGTGATCGAGGCGCGCAGCCCGACCTTGCCATGAATAGCCGGCGCACTCAGCCCCTTCCAGCCTTTTTCGAGAACGAAGCCGCGGATATCACCGGCGTCGTCCTTGCCCCAGACGACA
Source organism: Pseudomonas sp. R151218B TE3479 (assembly GCF_053629195.1). Classification (NCBI taxonomy): domain Bacteria; kingdom Pseudomonadati; phylum Pseudomonadota; class Gammaproteobacteria; order Pseudomonadales; family Pseudomonadaceae; genus Pseudomonas; species Pseudomonas sp. R151218B TE3479. The sequence continues at coordinate 1,144,793 of NZ_JBRJHV010000001.1, read as the reverse complement.
AATACGTCAGCGATCGGGCTGTTGGTGATCCACATCTTGCTGCCCGTCAGGCTGTAGCCGCCTTCCACTTTGCGCGCACGAGTGATCATCGCACCCGGGTCGGAACCATGGTTCGGCTCAGTCAGACCAAAGCAGCCGATCCATTCACCGGACGCCAGCTTCGGCAAATACTTCTGTTTCTGCGCCTCAGTCCCGAATTCGTTGATCGGCACCATGACCAGCGAGGATTGCACGCTCATCATCGAGCGATAACCGGAATCGACCCGTTCTACCTCACGAGCGATCAGGCCATAGCTGACATAGTTCAACCCACTGCCGCCGTACTGTTCAGGAATGGTTGCCCCCAGCAGGCCGACTTCACCCATCTCACGGAAAATCGCCGGGTCGGTTTTCTCATGACGGAACGCTTCCAACACTCGCGGTGCGAGCTTCTGCTGGGCGAACTGCTCGGCAGTGTCGCGGATCATGCGTTCTTCTTCGGTGAGCTGCTGATCCAGCAACAACGGATCGATCCAGTTGAAGCTCGCTTTACCGGCCATGAAAGAGTCCTCGCCAATTAAATGAAAATCGTGGATTGATCCTAGGCGCGGTTTCCTACAAGGGCAAACGAGGATTACGCACTCACCTGTGCTAATTTCTCACTCCGTAAACGCTACGAACCCCGTTTACATAGGCATTGAGTGAGGCTTACGTACATGCGCCGTAAAATCCCCAGCACCGCCGCGCTGGTCAGTTTCGAGGCTGCCGCGCGCCATGAAAGCTTCACCAAGGCAGCGCAGGAGCTTTCTCTCACGCAAGGCGCTATCTGCCGACAGATTGCCAGCCTGGAGGACTTCCTCAGCGTGGAGCTTTTCCGACGCTCGCGCCGCGGCGTCAAACTGACCGAAGCAGGTCTTTCCTACAGCCGACGCGTTGCCACCCAACTGGATGCCGTCGAGCGCGACACACTTTCAGTGATGGGGCACACCGGTGCGAACGTAATCGAACTGGCCGTGGTGCCGACCTTCGGCACCCAATGGCTGCTGCCACGCCTCAAGGACTTCCAGCAACAGCATCCGGAAGTTACCGTCAACCTGACCAACCGCACGCGCCCCTTTCTCTTTGCCGATACCGAGTTTGATGCCGCCATCTATTTTGGCGATGCGGACTGGTCCGGTACCGAATCCCACAAGCTGATGGGCGAAAATCCGATGCCTGTATGCAGCCCCACCTTGCTAGACGGTCGCAAGGGCCTGACACCAGAGGCGATCGCCGAACTGCCCTTGCTCCAGCAGACCACGCGTCCGTATGCGTGGCGCCAGTGGTTCAACGCCCAGAACTTGAATATTGCGCGGGACCTGACAGGGCCGCGTTATGAACTATTCTCCATGCTCGCCCAAGCGGCTATGCACGACATGGGTATCGCGCTGATTCCGCCCTTTTTGATTCAACGTGAATTGGCAGAGAAACGACTGGTCGTGGCCAACCGTAATGCGCTGTCGAGCATCAAGGCCTACTACCTGATGATTCCAGAGCGAAAGGTCGAATCCGCCTCCCTTCGAGCTTTTCGTGATTGGCTCGTGAAACAAGCAAACAGTTATCTTCTTGATTAGTAAGGAAAAAATAAAAACCAACTTAGGTAGTCAACTAACAAAAGTCGCTACAGATATAAGTTTATGTCGCATTCAGTCAATCTGTTATCAAGTTCGTGCAGTAGTCTCCAAAGCGTCTAAATACATGGCTTCGAGCCATATCGCGCAACGCATCAGCGCTCATTCATCTGGCCGATGGGAAAAATTGTCAATTTGAACCTGAATCCTTGGAAAGCGCGGCCCACAAGGGCTGTCGATCGATAATTGCGACATTCGGTCACAGGGTGACTTGTAGTTAATTTTCCGTCACCCGTCATAATCCCTTGAAGGGCTGAATTTTCGCCTGCAAAATGCCGCGCCCCGCCTGGTTTGGCGGGATCGTGCTGATCGGCCGCCCCAGCCGCACCATCCGAAGTGCCTGGGTTTACTCAATAAGATCACGCAGGAGATTTGACGTGCACATTGGTGTTCCCCTCGAAACCCAAACGGGTGAAACACGGGTTGCTGCTACCCCGGAAACCATCAAGAAGTTGATCGGCCAAGGCCATAAAGTCACTGTCCAAAGCGGCGCCGGTATCAAGGCCAGCGTTATAGACAGTGCCTATGAGGCAGCGGGCGCAACCATTGGCAGCGCCAGTGATGCATTCGGGGCCGAGCTGATCCTCAAGGTGGTGGCCCCCAGCGACAGCGAACTGACGCTGATCAAGAGCGGCACCGTTCTGGTAGGCATGCTCAATCCGTTCAACAACGAAACCATCGCCAAGCTGGCCGAGTGCGGCATTACCGCTTTCGCACTTGAGGCCGCGCCACGTACTTCCCGCGCCCAGAGCCTGGATGTGCTGTCGTCTCAAGCGAACATCGCCGGTTACAAAGCCGTGTTGCTCGCCGCTCACTACTATCCGCGCTTCATGCCGATGCTGATGACTGCCGCGGGTACCGTGAAAGCCGCGCGCGTGCTGATTCTCGGCGCAGGCGTGGCCGGGCTGCAGGCGATTGCCACGGCCAAGCGCCTGGGCGCTGTGATCGAGGCTTCGGATGTGCGTCCGGCGGTCAAGGAGCAAATCGAGTCCCTCGGCGCGAAGTTCGTCGATGTGCCTTACGAGACCGACGAAGAACGTGAGTGCGCCGTCGGCGTCGGCGGTTACGCCCGGCCGATGCCGGCCAGCTGGATGCAGCGCCAGGCCCAAGCCGTGCACGAGCGCGCCAAACAGGCTGACATCGTCATCACCACCGCACTGATTCCGGGTCGCAAGGCGCCGACATTGCTGAGCGCCGAAACCGTCGCGCAGATGAAACCAGGCTCGGTGGTCATCGACCTCGCGGCAGCCCAGGGCGGTAACTGCCCGCTGACCGTGGCTGATCAGGTCGTGATCGAGAATGGCGTGACCATTTGCGGCCCGACCAACCTGGCCGGTGAAGTCGCGGCCGACGCTTCGGCGCTGTACGCCCGTAACCTGCTGGACTTCCTGAAGCTGGTCTTCACCAAGGAAGGTCAGTTCGACGTGAACCTGGAAGACGACATCGTCGCCGCGTGCCTGATGTGCCGCGACGGCCAAGTCATCCGCAAAAACGCCTAAGCAGGGATTCAGACAATGGAAGAGCTTATCTCCCCCGGTATCTACAACCTGATCATCTTCGTGCTGGCGATTTATGTCGGTTACCACGTGGTCTGGAACGTGACACCCGCGCTGCACACGCCGTTGATGGCAGTGACCAACGCCATTTCGGCGATCGTGATCGTCGGCGCCATGCTCGCCGCCGCCCTGACCGTGACCCCTTTGGGCAAGACCATGGGCACCCTCGCCGTGGCCCTGGCTGCGGTGAACGTCTTCGGTGGCTTCCTCGTGACGCGCCGCATGCTTGAGATGTTCAAGAAAAAAGCCCCGAAAGCCGTAAAAGAAGAGGCGCCCAAGTAATGAGCATGAACCTGGTAACGACGCTCTACCTGATCGCGTCGATCTGCTTCATCCAGGCCCTCAAAGGCCTGTCGCACCCCACCACCTCCCGCCGAGGCAACCTGTTCGGCATGCTCGGCATGGCGCTGGCGGTGCTGACCACTGTGGGCCTCATCTACAAACTGGGGGCCGAACTGGCGACCGCCGGCATCGGCTACGTCATCGTCGGCCTGCTGGTCGGCGGTACCGCCGGCTCGATCATGGCCAAGCGCGTCGAAATGACCAAGATGCCGGAGCTGGTGGCGTTCATGCACAGCATGATCGGCCTAGCGGCGGTGTTCATCGCCATCGCGGCTGTCGTCGAGCCGCAATCCCTGGGCATCGTCAAGCAACTGGGTGATTCGATTCCAGCCGGTAACCGTCTGGAGCTGTTCCTCGGCGCGGCCATTGGCGCAATCACCTTCTCCGGTTCGGTGATCGCGTTCGGCAAGCTTTCGGGCAAGTACAAGTTCCGCCTGTTCCAGGGCGCACCGGTACAGTTTGGTGGCCAGCACAAGCTCAACCTGATCCTGGGTCTGGCGACGCTGGGCCTGGGCCTGACCTTCATGTTCACCGGCAACCTCGGCGCGTTCGCCTTGATGCTGGCCCTGGCCTTTGTACTGGGTGTGCTGATCATCATCCCGATCGGCGGCGCGGACATGCCGGTGGTGGTGTCGATGCTCAACAGCTATTCCGGCTGGGCCGCAGCGGGTATCGGCTTCTCGCTGAACAACTCGATGCTGATCATTGCCGGTTCTCTGGTGGGCTCGAGCGGTGCGATCCTCTCGTACATCATGTGCAAGGCGATGAACCGTTCGTTCTTCAACGTGCTGCTCGGCGGCTTCGGCAATACCGCAGATGCTGCTGGCCCGGCAGGCTCCAAAGAAGCCCGTCCGGTGAAATCCGGCTCGGCTGACGACGCGACCTTCCTGCTGACCAACGCCGATACCGTGATCATCGTGCCAGGCTATGGCCTGGCGGTGGCCCGGGCGCAGCACGCGCTTAAAGAGCTGACCGAGAAGTTGACCCACCACGGGGTGACCGTCAAATACGCGATCCACCCGGTGGCCGGTCGCATGCCCGGGCACATGAACGTCCTGCTGGCCGAGGCCGAAGTGCCTTACGATCAGGTGTTCGAGATGGAGGACATCAACTCCGAGTTCGGCCAGGCCGACGTGGTGCTGGTGCTGGGCGCCAACGACGTGGTCAACCCCGCGGCGAAGAACGATCCGAAGTCGCCGATTGCCGGCATGCCGATTCTCGAAGCGTTCAAGGCCAAGACCATCATTGTCAATAAACGCTCGATGGCCAGCGGCTATGCGGGCCTGGACAACGAGCTGTTCTATCTCGACAAGACCATGATGGTGTTCGGTGACGCCAAGAAGGTCATCGAAGACATGGTCAAAGCGGTGGAATAACCCTCGCCGCTTTACCCAAAACGCCCCGACCTGTCGGGGCGTTTTGATTTGTATCAAGGCAAAATATTACCGATCCGGTAATGATGTTTTGTCCGAAACGCCCGTAATAGACGCCTGAAATGCGACCTTTGTAGCGGGTCGGGCACAGCGCTAATTCACTAGACTGCGCATCTTGCTTTCCAGCCCGAGATAACCACCTATGTACCGTGATCGCATCCGCTTGCCTTCGTTATTGAATAAAGTGATGAGCGCTGCCGACGCAGCCTTGTTGATTCAGGACGGCATGACCGTCGGCATGAGCGGCTTTACCCGCGCCGGAGAAGCGAAAGCAGTGCCCCACGCCCTGGCTGAACGCGCCAAGATCACCCCGTTGAAGATCAGCCTGATGACCGGTGCAAGCCTGGGCAATGACCTCGACAAGGAGCTCACCGAAGCCGGTGTACTGGCGCGGCGCATGCCGTTCCAGGTCGACAGCACGCTGCGCAAGGCGATCAACGCAGGCGAGGTGATGTTCATCGATCAACATCTCTCGGAAACTGTCGAGCAACTGCGCAACGGCCAGCTCAAACTGCCCGATATCGCCGTGATCGAAGCCGTGGCCATTACCGAGCAAGGACATATCGTACCCACCACATCGGTGGGTAACTCAGCCAGCTTCGCCATTTTCGCCCGACAAGTGATCATCGAAATCAACCTGGCTCACAACCCGAATCTGGAAGGGCTGCACGACATCTATATCCCGACCTATCGCCCCACCCGTACACCTATCCCCCTGGTGAAAGTCGACGACCGTATTGGCTGCCCCGCCATTGCGATCCCGCCGGAAAAAATCGTCGCCATTGTCATTACCAACCAAGGGGACTCGCCTTCGACCGTCGCGCCGCCGGACAGCGACACCCAGGCCATTGCGGATCACCTGATCGATTTCTTCAAGCAGGAGGTTTCGGCCGGACGCATGACCAACAAGCTCGGGCCGTTGCAGGCCGGGATCGGCAACATCGCGAATGCCGTGATGTGCGGACTGATCGATTCCCCGTTCGAAGACCTGACCATGTATTCCGAGGTTTTGCAGGACTCGACATTTGACCTGATCGACGCCGGCAAGCTGAGTTTCGCCTCCGGCAGCTCGATCACGCTGTCGGGTCGACGTAATGCCGACGTGTTTGGAAACCTGGAAAGGTACAAGGACAAACTGGTCCTGCGCCCGCAGGAAATCTCCAACCATCCCGAGGTCGTACGTCGCCTGGGCATCATTGCTATCAATACCGCACTGGAGTTCGACCTATACGGCAACGTCAACTCCACCCATGTCTGCGGCACGCGGATGATGAATGGCATCGGCGGCTCGGGGGATTTCGCCCGCAATGCTCACCTGGCGATTTTCGTCACCAAGTCGATTGCCAAGGGTGGGGCCATTTCCAGTGTCGTGCCGATGGTCAGCCATGTGGACCATACCGAACATGACGTCGACATCCTGGTGACCGAGATCGGCCTGGCCGACCTGCGGGGCCTGGCGCCAAGGGAACGCGCGCGAGTGATCATCGACAATTGCGTGCACCCCACCTACCGCCAGGCCTTGAATGAGTATTTCGACGCCGCGTGCGCCGTGGGCGGACATACCCCGCATATTCTGCGCGATGCACTGAGTTGGCACCTGAACCTCGAAGAAACCGGATACATGTTGGCCGTCTGATACAGCTGGATCACCGCTATCGCAAATACAGTTTTGGTTGAGGGCCCTCATCCGCGCCTAAACCAGCAAAAACTGTACTGCTGTACCGGTGTTTTCTTACAGTCTTTTCCCACAAAACACCCAGCACCATGCCAAAACGCACTAATATTGTGCGGACAGGTACAGTTGCCTCAATATTGACCAGTACACCGCTCTTTAACAGTTAACTGGTCTCTCACATTACAGGTGAACTGTATCTAGAGAGACTCGCCAAACGAGAGGATCATGGGCACCAGTCAAACCACTACCTAATCCCGCCACAAGCGGAAGGATGTCAACCATGGAACGTACACTCAGTTCCGAGCTGTTTTTCGAAGACAAAGCTGAAAAAAACCAGGCTTCCCTGCCTCTTCGCGTTATCGCTAACCTGATGTTGTGGCAGCGCCGCATCGCCAGCCGTCACCAACTGGCTCGTCTGGATTCGCGCCTGCTGGCTGATGCCGGTATCAGCGAAGCACAACGCTACGAAGAGCTGAGCAAGCCGTTCTGGCGCTAACTCAGCGTCGCTGGCCCTGACCCACCGGGTCCACCGCCAGCACCGAATTGAACACACAAGACCCGTCGCGGGTAACCGCGACGGGTCTTGTCGTTTCCGGGCCTGATTTTGAAGAAAACCTTGGAGGTATAACAGTTTAAACAACACATAAAACATACCAGTACAGTAGGCCGACACCCTGCAGCCAATGACTGTCGCAGGGCTGTCGGCCAACGCGTTCCTGCCCTAATATCGAAGCGAACGTGGCGAAGCGAGTCGAGCATGCGTCTCCTCTTCCAGCTACACGCACCGGCATCACCCCATCATTCAAGGAGTTTCATCATGATCCGTCTTCGCCTGCTCAGCGCAGTTGCCCTGCTGGCCGTAGCCGCCCACTCCAACGCCAGCAGCTTCATCGTCACCACCGACTCCATCGTCGGAGCACTCAAGGCCACCTCTGACGTGACCTCCGATGCAACCTCATCCCTGCGTGACAACAAGATCGTTCAAGCCGCCCGTGATGACGCCGCCAGCTTCGTAGCCAGCGAAGGCGCCATCCGTGGTGTAAAACTGGAAAGTGCCCTGGATTACATCCGCCAGCAGGCACCGCAGCTCAACGCCACCGATGCACAATTGGCCCAGGCCATCCTGGTGATCTGATGCAACATGAAACATCGGGCACCAAATGGTGTTCCGATGTTTCAGCGCTGGCTCTGGCCCGCAGGTTTGCGCTAGCCTTCAAACTCGCCATCAACCGTCGAGTCCCATGCGTTTCTACTCAGATCTGTTCATCGCGTCTTTCTTCATCGTTTCTTGCTGGTCTGCTCCGGCCCATGCCTTCGATGTGTCCACCCAGCAAGTGGTGGTCAGCGGCTATGCCACGAGCATGGTGACCTCCGCGCCCTTCGACCATAAACTGATCGTCGCCGCTCACGATGATGCTGCGGCATTCGTCGCCAGCGACGGGAAACTGCGAGGTGCACAATTGGAATCGGCCCTGGATTACCTGCGCCGGACCCAACCAAAACTTCACGTCAGCGACCTTGAACTGGCACAGGCAATTCTCGTCCAATAGTTATCCTTATTTTTCCGGAGTCGTTCCATGCGTAGCCCGCTGATTGCTGCCGCCTTAGGCCTGCTGGTGTTGGCCGATGTGGCCCAGGCACATACCCTGGTAGCCACCAGTAACATCATCGTTCGCGCTTCCCAGCGCACGATCGATTTCACTTCCGACACCACCACGTCCATCCGTGATTCGAAAATCGTCCGCGAAGCCCATGACGATGCAGCCAGTTTTGTCGCCAGCAATGGTGAAATTCGTGGCGCTCATCTCGAGGCCGCCTTCGACACCTTGCGCAGCCGCGTGCCGGAAGCCCGCGACGCCAGTGACCAGGTTCTCGCCGAAGCCATCCTCGCATTGTGAGGCGGTTCGCCGCCTGGCTGGCGGCCGGGGTCTTGCTGCTCACGGGCAGCATGGCCCAGGCCGGCCTGCAATTGCACCTCAACGTCGACGGCTTGAGCCCGGCGCAACAGCAAGCCAGCCAGGCGCTGCTCGATGAAGCCATGCAGGCCCTGCCGCCGCGCTTCATCGAGCGGCTGGACCGACGCATCGATGTCGGCTGGACCGACCAGATGCCCGCCAATGCCTACGGCCAGGCCTCGCTGGTGTCGCAACTGGACCTCAATAGCAACCTGCTCGACAGCCTTGTCGACGGCAGCGCCGCGACGCAAAAGACCCATCGCCCCCACGGCACCGTGCGCCGGGAAATGCTCGCCACGGTCCTGCACGAACTGACCCACATCTATGACCGCTCGCGTCTATGGCCAGAGGCCGAGCGCGCACTGATCCAGCGTTGCACTCGACGCAACAGCAGCGCCGGGTTGATCGGACTTCCCGATGAATGCCGGGGCCAGAACGACCGCCGTTTCACCCTCAGCGATGATCCTCGTTTGTTGGACCTCGCCGGCTGGCCACAATACGTCGGCCGTCGCGGTGAACGGGAACAGCACAACCGCCAGGTCGCCCGCAGCCCGGATCTCTATGAAACGAGCAGCCCCAAGGAATTCGTCGCGGTCAACATGGAGTACTTTCTCCTGGACTCCAGCTATGCCTGCCGACGCCCCGCCCTATATCGCTATTACCAGGAACACTTCGGATGGGCCCCCGCCGCCAAGGACACCTGCGCCCAATCGTTCGCCTTCCTCAACGCTGGAAACGACTTCGCCAAGACACCGCTGGGCAAGGTCGATCCAGAACGGGTCTATGCCATTGATTACCTGCTGGCCGAGGCCAATCAGAACTGGGTGAGCCGCTGGGGCCACAGCATGCTCCGGCTGGTGATCTGCGCACCGGGCCGCCCACGTGGCCCGGACTGCCGACTGGATCTGGACCAACACCTGGTGCTGTCATACCGCGCCTTCGTGGGCGATGTGCAGTTGTCGAGCTGGGACGGGCTGGTCGGCAAATACCCGTCGCGCCTGTTTGTATTGCCGTTGGCCCAGGTGATCGATGAATACACCAAGACCGAACTGCGCAGCCTGGCATCGGTGCCGCTGAACCTGTCGCGCACCGAGATCGAGGAAACGGTCGAGCATGCAGCCGAAATGCACTGGAGCTACGACGGCAACTATTACTTCCTGTCCAATAACTGCGCCGTGGAGAGCTTGAAACTATTGCGCAGCGGCAGCAATAACGAGCAACTCAAGGGCCTGGACAGCATCATGCCCAACGGCCTGCTGGAGGTACTCAAGGGCCGGGGCCTGGCGGATACCAGCGTACTGGATGATCCCAAGGAAGCCTTGCGGCTGGGCTACCGCTTCGACTCATTCCGCGAGCGGTATCAGGCGATGTTCGATGTGCTGAAGAAATATCTGCCGATCAAGCAACAAACGGTGGAAGACTGGCTGGCCCTGGACGCCGCCGAACGCCGCGTATGGTTCGAACAGGCCGACCTGCGTACCAGCGCGGCGTTGTTGCTGCTGGAACAAGCCAGTTATCGCCGACAATTGTTGTTGGCGCAGGATGAAGTCAAACAGCGCTACCTCGGCGCCCGTGAATTGCAGAACGGTGGTATGGAAAGGGCCAATGCGACGCTGCAGCAGATCCTCGCCAACAGCGGTTTCCTGAGCCGCCCGGCCGAACTGCTGGGCAGCAGCGGCTACGGCTTGCCTCAACCCAGCGAGTGGCAACGCCTGGAATCGGAAAGCAGCTTACGGCAGAAACAACTGCAAACACTGACAGGCGATCTGGACAAGGAAGTCCGGGCGTTGCTCGAGCCGAGCCGCGCGGCTGAAATTGCGGCGAGCGAGGCCAATGTGAAAGAGATCGGCGAGCACTTGCGCAAGCTGCACAAGGCCGGAGGCGGGTTGGAGTTGCCTTGACCCTGCAAAGAGCAGCGTCAAGACTGCTCCTGGTGGAATAAAAAAAGGGTTCAGAACCCCGTTCTGAACCCTTTTTTCGTGGCTGTCAGCAGAATCAAATCAGCTGAGACGCGCCTTGCGCACACCATCGGCCAGGGCGGCACACAAGCTCAACACCCCATCAATTGCCTGTTCCGATGTTTCGGCGCTGGCGATATGGTCGATCAGCGCCGAGCCCACCACCACCCCATCGGCCAATCGTGCGATGGCGGCAGCCTGCTCCGGCGTACGAATACCGAAACCAATGCTGATGGGCAGATCGGTATGGCGACGCAGACGCGCCACGGCCTCTTCCACATGCTCCAGCGTCGCGGCACCGGCACCGGTCACGCCCGCCACCGACACGTAGTACACAAAACCCGAACTGCCGTTAAGCACCGTCGGCAAACGCACATCGTCGGTGGTCGGCGTCGTCAGGCGGATGAAATCCAGGCCAGCCGCCTGGGCCGGTTCGCACAGTTCGCTGTTGTGCTCGGGCGGCATGTCCACAACGATCAGGCCATCGACACCGCAATCCAGCGCTTCGCCGATGAAACGCTGCACACCATAACGGTGGATCGGGTTGAAGTAGCCCATCAGCACCAGCGGCGTCTCGGTATTGTCCTTACGGAACTCGCGAACCATCTGCAGGGTTTTCGCCAGGTTCTGCTGGGCGCCCAAGGCACGAATATTCGCCAACTGGATCGCCGGGCCATCGGCCATCGGGTCGGTGAACGGCATGCCCAACTCGATCACGTCAGCACCGGCCACCGGCAGCCCCTTGAGAATCGCCAGCGACGTGTCGTAGTTCGGATCGCCGGCCGTGACGAAAGTGACCAGGGCGGCGCGGTTCTGTTCCTTGAGTTCGGCAAAACGGGTTTGCAGGCGGCTCATCAGTGTTTCTCCTGCTGGGACTGTTCCATGTGGTGCATCACGGTTTGCATGTCTTTGTCGCCGCGGCCGGACAGGTTGACCACCATCAGGTGATCTTTCGGCAGGTTGGGTGCGCGCTTGAACACTTCCGCCAGGGCATGGGCGCTTTCCAGTGCAGGAATGATCCCTTCCAAGCGACAGCATTTGTGAAAGGCTTCCAGGGCTTCGGCGTCGGTCACCGAGGTGTACTGGACGCGACCAATGTCGTGCAACCAGGCATGTTCCGGGCCGATACCGGGGTAGTCGAGACCCGCGGAAATCGAATGGGCATCGATGATCTGGCCGTCGTCGTCCTGCAACAGGAAGGTGCGGTTGCCGTGCAGTACACCCGGAACGCCACCGTTCAGGCTCGCCGCATGCTTACCGGTCTCGATGCCATAACCGGCGGCTTCGACGCCGATGATCTCGACACTCTTGTCGTCCAGGAACGGGTGGAACAGGCCCATGGCGTTGGAGCCGCCGCCGATGCATGCCACCAGGCTATCCGGCAGGCGACCTTCCTGGGCTTGCAGTTGATCGCGGGTTTCCTTGCCGATCACGGCCTGGAAGTCGCGCACCATGGCCGGATACGGATGCGGGCCAGCCACGGTGCCGATCAGGTAGAACGTGCTGTCGACGTTGGTGACCCAGTCGCGCAGGGCCTCGTTCATTGCGTCCTTCAGCGTGCCGGTACCGGCGACCACCGGGATCACTTCGGCACCCAGCAGCTTCATGCGGAACACGTTGGCCTGCTGGCGCTCGATGTCGGTGGTGCCCATGTAGATCACGCAATCCAGGCCGAAACGCGCGGCCACGGTGGCGGTGGCCACGCCGTGCATGCCGGCGCCGGTCTCGGCGATGATGCGTTTCTTGCCCATGCGTCGCGCCAGCAAGATCTGGCCGATGCAGTTGTTGATCTTGTGCGCACCGGTGTGGTTCAGCTCTTCACGCTTCAGGTAGATCTTGGCGCCGCCGCAATATTCGGTCAGGCGCTCGGCGAAGTAGAGCGGGCTTGGGCGACCGACGTAGTCACGTTGGAAGTAGGCCAATTCCTCAATGAAGGCCGGATCTTCCTTCGCCACTTCGTATTCACGGGCCAGATCAAGGATCAGCGGCATCAGGGTCTCGGCCACATAGCGGCCGCCGAATGCACCGAACAGGCCGTTGGCGTCGGGGCCGCTGCGCAGGTTGAAAGGGGTCGTAGGCTGGGTCATCGGGCGCTCCAGGCAAATGCGTTGAAAGACTATGAGGCTCACTCTACCCCTGACATCCCCCAGTGAAAACCGATAAGATCGCCACAACCTGTCAGGAAAACTCACAGATAAAATGAGCCACGATCTTCCTCCTCTCAACGCCTTGCGCGCCTTCGAGGCTACTGCCCGTCTGAACAGCGTAAGCCAGGCGGCCGAACAGTTGCATGTCACCCATGGGGCCGTGAGTCGACAGCTGAAGGTGCTGGAAGAGCATTTGGGCGTCAGCTTGTTCATCAAGGACGGGCGTGGCCTGAAACTCACAGATGCCGGCTTGCGCCTGCGGGACGTCAGCGCCGATGCGTTCGAGCGGTTGCGCGGTGTTTGCGCGGAGCTGATGCAAAGTACGGCAGATGCCCCGTTTGTCCTGGGCTGCTCGGGAAGCCTGCTGGCACGCTGGTTCATTCCGCGCCTGGGCAGGCTCAATACCGATCTGCCGGATTTGCGCCTGCACCTGTCCGCTGGCGAAGGCGACCTGGACCCCAGGCGACCGGGGCTGGATGCCTTGCTGGTATTCGCCGAGCCGCCGTGGCCAGCCGACATGCAGGTGTACGAACTGGTGAGCGAGCGGATCGGCCCGGTGATGAGCCCTCACTACGCCGGATTCGCCCGCTTGCAAGCCGCACCGGTCAGCGCGCTGCTGGACGAGCCGTTGCTGCACACCACGTCCCGCCCTCAGGCCTGGCCGACCTGGGCACGACAAAACGCCCTGGAACCCCAGGCACTGAAGTTCGGGCAAGGATTCGAGCATTTGTATTATTTGCTGGAGGCCGCCGTAGCGGGGTTAGGCGTGGCAATCGCGCCCGAGCCGCTGGTGGCCGAGGACGTACGCGCCGGTCGCCTGGTCGCGCCGTGGGGCTTCGATGAAACCGCGGCGCGACTGGCGTTGTGGCTGCCCAAGCGCGCCGCAGATGGGCGCGCTCGGCAATTGGCCCAGTGGCTCAGGCATGAGCTGAGCCAACCGACTCAGTCACCGCGCTTGCACAGCAGGTAAGCAGCCAGCAGACCCAACGCACCGACCGCGACACCGGCCGTGGTCCATGGGTGTTCCTGCGCGTAGTCGCGTGTGGCGATCCCGGTCTCACGGGTTTTCACCTTGACCTCTTCATAGGCGTCGCTGAGCAGATGACGAGAATGTTTCAGCGCGTTCTCGGCATTGGCCTTGAGCGACTTGAGGGTCTTACGCGACTCGTCCGAAGCGTCGTCCTTCAGGCTTTCCAACGACTTGAGCAGACTCTCGATCTCCGCTTCCATGCTTTGCAACGAGGCTTTGCGTAACGAATTGCTGGCCATGGTGGCTCTCTCCTGCAGTGGTTGAGTGGCGTGTGTGAATTGGGACTCCGGTCGTTTCTGAAAGTGCAGTAAATCTGAACTTCAGCGCGCGAACGACGACACACGTAAGGCGAAAAATCGCTGCTAGGCTGTTAAACACAACCAAGGAGAATCCCCATGAGTGATCATCACACTTACAAAAAAGTCGAGCTGGTCGGCTCGTCTCCCACCAGCATTGAAGACGCCATCAACAACGCCTTGGCCGAGGCCAGCAAAAGCCTCAAGCATCTGGAATGGTTCGAAGTGGCGGAAACCCGCGGCCACATCGAAAATGGCCGGGCCGCGCATTTTCAGGTGACCATCAAAGTCGGGTTCCGGATAGCCAATAGCTGAGGTTCTTTGAACTTGCACGCTGGCGGAGTGCCATAGGGAGTGGCGATGCGCTATGGTCTGTGCATTACGTTTTTCCAATACCTGCCCTATTTGATCCGACCAAGGAGTGCGAGCGATGAAAAAGTTGATGGTGGCCCTGGGTTTGCTGAGCCTTGCCGGTGGTGCGTTTGCGGCCGGTATGCCCTGCGAAGAGCTGAAAATCGAAATCGCAGGGAAGCTGGACGCCAAGGGCGTGTCAGGTTATTCGCTGGAAATCGTCGATAAAGGCGCAGCGACTGGCGGAAAAGTCGTCGGCACCTGTGAGGGCGGTACGAAAGAAATCATCTATAAAAAGTGATTCTTTCGAACATCAAAGCCGACGCATTGCGTCGGCTTTTTCATGGGCGTCATTCAGCCTTTCATGACCTGCGCCAGCAACTCGTAGGAGTGTAAACGATCGGCGTGTTCGTACAGGTCACTGGTGAAAATCAGCTCATCGGCCTGGGTTTGCTCGATCAATACTTGCAGCTTGGCGCGAATCTTCTGCGGGCCGCCGACCATGGCCAGGCCCAGGAAATCGCCAACCGCCTCTTTCTCATGGGGCAACCACAGACCGTTCATGGTTTCCACCGGCGGACGCTGCACCAGGCTCTGGCCACGCATCAGCGCCAGGATCCGCTGGTACACCGACGTTGCCAGGTATTCGGCCTGTTCATCGGTATCCGCCGCTACCAGCGGCACGCCGAGCATCACATAAGGCTTGTCGAGCACCGCCGACGGCTTGAAGTGGTTACGGTAGATGCGAATCGCCTCGTGCATAAAGCGCGGTGCGAAATGGGAGGCGAATGCGTAGGGCAAACCGCGCTCACCGGCCAATTGCGCACTGAACAGGCTCGAACCCAGCAGCCATACCGGCACGTTGGTCCCGGTGCCTGGCATGGCGATGATGCGTTGATCCGGGGTACGCGGGCCGAGATAGCGCATCAGTTCGGCCACGTCCTCGGGGAAATCGTCCGCGCTGCCGGAACGCTCGCGACGCAGCGCCCGGGCGGTCATCTGGTCGGAGCCTGGTGCACGTCCCAGCCCCAAATCGATTCGACCCGGGTAGAGGCTTTCCAGCGTGCCGAACTGTTCGGCAATGATCAGCGGCGCGTGATTGGGCAGCATGACGCCGCCGGAACCGACGCGAATGGTCGAAGTGCCTCCCGCCAGATAACCCAGCAGCACCGCCGTCGCTGAACTGGCGATACCGTCCATGTTGTGGTGCTCGGCTACCCAGAAGCGGGTGTAGCCGTATTTTTCCACGTGCTGCGCCAGGTCCAGCGAGTTACGCAAGGACTGGGCGGCATTGCCATCGGCGCGGACAGGCACCAGGTCGAGGGTTGAGAATTTCACGTCGGACAGCTGTTTCATGGGCCGGGATCTCCAACGGCGTTCCGGGCTTTTCCTATGGGCAAAAGCCTGCCGTTTCTATAGGTGTGTTCCATGCAATGTGGGCATATACCCGAGTTTCAATAGCAGCGACGAAATTTCCTACTAAATTCGTCGGCTAATCGACAGGGTGAACTTTTACGGACGGTCTATCCTCACAACCCAGACAGCTAAAAAACACACAGGCGCGGCTTTCGCGCCGAATCTTCAGGAGGCAGACATGGCTATCATCAAGAAAGCATCGGCTCATTGGGAAGGTGACCTGAAAACCGGTATCGGCTCCATCTCCACGGAAACCGGTGTGTTGCGCGAAGCGCCCTATGGCTTCAAGGCACGATTCGAAGGCGGTAAGGGTACCAACCCCGAGGAGTTGATCGGCGCGGCCCATGCCGGCTGTTTTTCCATGGCCTTTTCGATGATCCTCGGCGATGCCGGGCTCAAGGCCGACAGCATCGACACCAACGCCGAAGTGACCCTGGACCAGGTCGAGGGCGGTTTTGCGATCACGGCGGTCAAGCTGGTGCTCAAGGCGAAAATCCCCGGTGCCAGCCAGGCGCAATTCGACGAGCTGAGCAAGAAGGCCAAGGAAGGGTGTCCGGTTTCCAAGGTGTTGAACGCTCAGATCACCCTGGATGCAACGCTGGTGAGCTGACGCATGAAAGGATCGCAGCCTTCGCTGGCGCTGCCGAAGGCTGCGATTTTATTGAAGGCGGTCGAGCTGTTTACCCTGGCGCAATTATGATCGAATGAAGCCCGCAGTTTCAGCGCACAGGCAGTGCGCGCTGCCATGAGGAATTCGAACATGAAACGATCAGCCCTGGTGGTCATCGGCTGCGCATTCGCTGCATCAGCCCTTGCCGCACCCAAATCCTGTGAAGAGCTGAAAGCGGAAATCGAAGCGAAGATCCAGGCAAATAACGTATCGTCCTACACACTGGAAATCGTCACGAATGATGAAGTCCACGACCAGAACATGGTGGTGGGCACTTGCGAAAACGGCACGAAGAAAATCATTTACCAGAAGAACGACCGCTAGGGCGTCCTATGGAACGCAGTTGACTTGTCGCTCTTCGGCCACGATTTGACGCTTGGCGTCATAGAGCCGGGCGCTGGGTGTGAATGCCAGGTTGCGAGCCTCCAGCCGATAGCGTTGGCCGGCCTCGAAATGGTCGTAACGCACGAGCATGTAGCACAGCCGTTCTTGCGGTTCGGCTTGCATGCCCAGGCCACCGCCACTGAACACTTCGAAGTCAAAGCGCACTTTCAATTCGTGGCTGCCCGGCGAAACCTGAAAGATCCGTCCGTCTCGCAATCGCTGGCCGTCCAGGCTTTCAGCCATCAGCATTTTGCCGCCCGGCATGGGGGTCGCGAAATCAACCCACGCCATGTTCGGGTCGACCTGGGGCAGCGGGCTCGTTGCACAACCGCTCATGGAGACCAGAGCCAGTAACAGCAGGGATAAGCGCATCGTGAATTTCCTTAAAACCGGACACTGAGCATAGCGCCAATCACGTTTGTTGGCAGCCCGCCGGCGTACCTTGCCCCACCACTTTGCGCTGCTGATCGTACAGCTTGGCCCAAGGTCGGAAACCAATGCTACCGGCCTGTAGCTGGTAACGCTGGCCGGCGTTGAAGTCCGTGAATTTCAGGTTCAACCGGCAATCGCGCCACAGCGGCTCGGCATCCGGGCCGATGTTGCCGGGTTCGACGGCAAATTGATAACGCACCGTCAGCTCATGGCTACCGGGTTGCACTTCGAAATAACGCCGGTCAATGGACACCTTGTCATCGACTTCCAGCGCTTGTAGCGCGGTGTCCTGCTGGTTTCCCAGGTCGATCCACGCTTGGGAGGGATCAGGATCAGGCAAACCGGCGCAACCGGTCAGCAGCAACAGGCCACTCGTCAGCATCAACACGCGCATAGCGAAGCTCCAGGCAAGCGAGATAGTCTTGGAGGCAGACTTCCCAGGGTGATTCCAATTGATCAGGCCGCGTTCAAGCCGTCGGTTACTCGACCGTGTTTTCCAGATTTTGTTTCCAGGCCTTCTGCTTTTGTTACTGAACGGTTGCAGTAGCGCCGGTTACTACAGCCAGCTCGTCGGCGGGCAGCTGCGGTTGTTGCAGGCCCGAGAGCCTATCGACCAAGTCATCGCCGACCCCGCCCGCGATACCCAACTCAGGGCACATCTGGCCAAGGCGCGCGAGGCACGGGCGTTTGCCAGCGATCACTTGCATTTACCGGACAATCGAAGCTATCGCCTGTACGCCGACATTGGCCGGCCGTTCGTCGTCTGGAATGTCTTCGCCACGCCAGAGTTTTCCCTGGCGCCGCAGAATCATTGCTTTCCCATTGCCGGTTGCGTGGCTTATCGCGGTTATTACAGCCAGGGCGCGGCCCGTGGCGAGGCCGCGCTGCAGCGCTTGCAGGGCATGGACGTGGCGATTGGCGGTGTAGAGGCTTATTCGACGCTGGGCTGGTTCAACGATCCGATCCTGAGCTCGATGATGCACTGGGGCGACGAACGCCTGGCGACGCTGATCTTTCATGAACTGGCGCACCAGCGGTTTTATGTGAAGGACGACACCGAATTCAATGAGTCCTTCGCCACCTTCGTTGAACAGGAAGGCACCCGGCAATGGCGTGCCAGTCGTGGGCTGGCGCCGGATAACGGCAAGCGGGTGCGTCAGCGCGATCAATTCATCCAACTGATCCTCGACACGCGCCAACGCCTGGAAACCCTCTACGCCCAGCCCCTGACAGCCGAACAGATGCGCCAACGCAAAGCGGCGGAATTCGAGCGCCTGCGTGCCGACTATGTGCAAATGCGCGACACCCAGTGGGCAGGCGACAAACGTTACGACGCCTGGGTCTACGCGCCACTGAACAATGCGCGATTATTGCCGTTCGGGCTGTACGACCAATGGGTGCCGGCGTTTGCGGCGCTGTTCAGGCGGGAGGGCGGTGATTGGGTTGCATTTTATGCGGCGGTGGAAAAGCTGGGCGAATTGCCGATCGAAGAGCGCAAAGCGGCCTTGAAGGTCTTGGCGCAGCCGAAGACTTCAGCTGACTAGGCGGATGTCATCGCGAGCAAGCTCGCTCCCACATTGGAACTGCGTCAAGCCTGATGGCATGTACAGCGACGAACAAGTGTGGGAGCGAGCTTGCTCGCGATGACGACAGTACCGACACCATTGACGCAAGCTGGCCCACCGCTATCGCGAGCAAGCTCCATACATTGGATGCCTGGCCACAGCCAGCAACCCCGCACAAAAAAGGGCATACCGATTCATCGGTATGCCCTTTTGATTGCCGCTTTCTTCCCCCGACCGAGGTACTCGTAGCAATTATGGGTTGACGCTTTCTTTCAAGGACTTGCCTGGTTTGAAGGCAACGGTGTTGCTGGCCTTGATCTTCACCGGCTCACCGGTCTGTGGGTTTTTGCCAGTGCGGGCGCCGCGATGGCGTTGCAGGAAAGTGCCGAAGCCCACCAGGGTAACGCTGTCCTTGCGGTGCAGGGCGCCGGTGATTTCTTCCAGGACGGCGTTGAGGACGCGGTTGGCTTGTTCTTTGGTGAGGTCTGCTTTTTCCGCGATAGCGGCGGCGAGTTCTGGTTTACGCATGAATGAAGCCCCTTTGACGGTTTTTTTGTTGTTATGTCCGTGCTGTTCTCTTTGGAACAGCCCCTAAGGCGCCGCAGGCTCTACTCTGCGGCAGACGGAAGTGAGGATGGCACGGTGCCGAAAACGGCGCCAGTGTCCGGGCGACCTTTGTGGGACCAAAAGTAGGGTTTTTGCGACAGAACGACCAGTATTTACGCCAGCAGGGCTGGAAGCTCCTTGTTCAGCCCCAGTTTCTCCATCACCGCCGTGCCTGTCAGGGCGTAGCCCAACAGGTTGCCTTGAACGTCGCGGCACAGCGCCTTGATGTCCGCCCCCTGCCCTTCAACGCTCCACACGCCCTCGCGGCCTCGCGGTGGCGGCGACACCACCAAGGGGCACACCGGGGTTTTTACGGTGATCGGCATGGGGCCGTAGCTGACGGCAGTCGGGTTGCCAGCCAGGGTTTGGGCCAGGGCCCGGGCGCAGCTCATCAGCGGCATGACATACAGCAGGTTCAAGCCGTCGACCTCGGCGCAGTCGCCCAGGGCGTAGATATTGGCGTGAGAGGTCTTCAAGTGACGGTCGACCACGACGCCACGGTTGACCACCAGGCCGGCCGCGGCTGCCAGGTCGATACGGGGACGCAGGCCGATGGCCGAGACCACCAGGTCGCAGGCGATCACCTGGCCGTCGGACAAATGCGCCTCCAGACCGTCGGCGACCTTCTGCAAGCGGTTAAGCACAGGGCCCAAGTGGAAGCGCGCACCGAGGCTTTCCAGCCCGGCCTGGACTGCTGCCGCGGCGGCCGGGTGCAGCAGCGTCGGCATGACCTGCTCGCACGGTGCCACCAGTTGTACTTCGTAGCCACCCAGGCTGAGGTCGTTGGCAAACTCGCAGCCAATCAGGCCAGCACCCAGCAGCAACACCCGACGCTTGCCTGCCGCCGCGGCCCTGAAGCGTGCGTAGTCCTCCAGGTCGTTGATGGGGAAGATCAAGTCCGCTCCATCGCCCTGTACCGGCACGCGCACGGTTTCGGCGCCCCAGGCCAGGATCAGGTCGCGGTAGTTCACCGCCTCTTCGCCGATCCACAGCCGTTTGTGGCCCGGATCGATGCCGCTGATGCGGGTATGGGTGCGCACCTCGGCCTTGAGTTGCTCGGCCATGGCCCCCGGCTCGGCCATGCTCAGGCCGTCGGCGTCTTTGTTCTTGCCAAAGCCTGTGGAGAGCATCGGCTTGGAATACGAGCGACCGTCGTCCGCGGTGATCAGCAGCAACGGGGTTTCGCTGTCGAGCTTGCGAAACTCCCGGGCCAGGTTATAGCCGGCCAGGCCTGTACCGACGATGACGACAGGTGCGCTCATGCTGCTCTCCATTTGATGAAACGATCAGTTGATTTCGATCATCTCGAAATCCATTTTGCCGACGCCGCAGTCCGGGCACAGCCAGTCTGCCGGTACGTCTTCCCAGCGGGTGCCTGGCGCGATGCCATCGTCAGGCCAGCCGTCAGCTTCGTTGTAGATCAGGCCGCAGACGATACATTGCCACTTCTTCATTCCAGTACTTCCTCAAGATGTCAGGCCTTGGCCGGTATTTTCCGGCTCAGGGCCGTTTTGTACTGATCGGTTGCGACAGATGCAAGCACGATCAGCAGGGCAGCCGGCCGGGCCCGTCAAAACCCGCGACCGACATGGTAAGCTCGCGGCCTCATTTGCTGCCATTCAAGACCTCTGTGCCGCATACAAATTCGATATTTCCTACACTCCAATGGCTGCCCCAGCACCTGCTGTCGCCCCGCCCCGATGCGGGTGTACTCGATTGGCTGTTCGACGAAGGCTCCCTGACCCGGCGCCTCACGCGCCTGTCGGACGGCCATTTCAGCGTGACGCCGCTGTTCGAAGGCTGGCAGCCGTTGCGCGCCGACGAATGTGCCGCCCTGGACCTGGCCGAGGGCAGCGAGGGCTGGGTACGCGAAGTGTATCTGCGCGGCCGCGGCCAGCCTTGGGTGTTCGCCCGCAGTGTGGCGGCGCGCAGCGCCTTGCAGGGTGACGGGTTGCAAATGGACGAACTGGGCAGCCGCTCCCTGGGCGAATTGCTGTTTTGCGACCAGGCGTTCCAGCGCCGGGCCATCGAGGTTTGCCATTACCCCGAGGCCGGGTTGCCGGAAAACGTCCGCGCCAGCGGGCTGTGGGGTCGCCGTTCACGTTTCGATCGCGGTGCGTTGAGCGTGCTGGTGGCGGAAATCTTCCTGCCACGCTTGTGGACCGTCGCCCGCGCCTATTCGGAGAATGTTTGATGTACGTGCAACTGCTCAAATCCTTGAATCGCCTGAATCCACGGGCGTGGGACTTCGTGCAACTGACCCGTATGGACAAGCCCATCGGCATCTACCTGCTGCTGTGGCCGACGCTGTGGGCGTTGTGGATTGCCGGCGAAGGCGCGCCGTCCATCGCCAACCTGGTGATTTTCGTCCTTGGCGTAGTGCTGACCCGCGCCGGCGGCTGTGTGATCAATGACTGGGCCGACCGCAAGGTCGACGGCCACGTCAAACGCACCGAGCAGCGCCCGCTGGTGAGCGGCAAGATCAGTTCGAAAGAAGCGCTGGTGTTCTTCGCCATGCTGATGAGCGTGAGCTTCCTGCTGGTGCTGTGCACCAATGCACCGACCATCCTGTTGTCCCTCGGGGGCCTGGCGCTGGCGTTCAGCTACCCGTTCATGAAGCGCTATACCTACTACCCGCAAGTGGTGCTGGGGGCGGCATTCTCCTGGGGCATGCCGATGGCGTTCACTGCCGAAACCGGGCATCTGCCCGCGGCCGCGTGGTTGCTGTACATCGCCAACCTGCTGTGGACGGTGGGCTACGACACCTATTACGCAATGACCGACCGGGACGATGACTTGCGCATCGGCGTGAAATCCACGGCGATCCTGTTTGGCGATGCCGACCGGGTGATCATCCTGACGCTGCAAGGCCTGGCCTTGGGCTGCCTGCTGCTGGCCGGGTCGAAATTCCAGCTGGGGGGCTGGTTCCACCTGGGGCTGGTGGCCGCTGCCGCGTGCTTTGCCTGGGAGTTCTGGTACACCCGTGGCAGGGACCGGATGCGTTGCTTCCAGGCGTTCCTGCACAACCATTGGGCCGGACTGGCGATTTTTGTGGGGATTGTGCTGGATTACGCCCTGAGGTGATTGCAAACCTGTGGGAGCGAGCTTGCTCGCGATAGCGGTAAGTCATTCAAGGATGATGTCGGCTGACAGACGCCTTCGCGAGCAAGCTCGCTCCCACACGGGTTTTAGCCATTACTTGGCCTTGGCAACTTTCCAGGCGCCATCCATTTTACCGTCGCCGGTCATGTCTCCGGCCTTCTTGTCCATCACGAAGGTATACAGCGGCATGCCCTGATAGGCCCACTGCATTGAGCCATCATCCCGCTTGATCACGGTCCAGTCACCCATGGATTTATCACCCGCCTCAGCCATCAGCGGTGGCCAATTGGCCGCACACTTGTCATTGCAAGCCGACTTGCCGGCCGAGTCCTTGGCGAAGGTGTAAAGCGTCATGCCCTTATGGTCGGTGAACATGCCGTCCTTCTCCATCGCAGGATCGGCTGCCATCGCCAATCCAGGCAGCGTCAGGGCAGCAGCCATCAATAGAGCTTTGAAAGAAACAGTCATTTGTTTCATGGAAACCTTCTTGTGTGGTTGTCAGGATTCGGACTGAAAAGCGTAGCCCAGGATCCCCCTCGCTGCCGGGTCATGAAATAACTGTCACACGACTGCAATAATTCCGTTATCTAATGCGGCGCAAGACAGTTAAATGACAAGAGGATTACCCCATGGTTGGCAGGAGCATTCTGATCGTCGACGACGAGGCACCCATCCGCGAGATGATCGCCGTTGCGTTGGAGATGGCCGGCTATGACTGCATGGAAGCAGAAAACTCTCAACAGGCCCATGCCATCATCGTCGACCGCAAGCCCGACCTGATCCTGTTGGACTGGATGCTGCCCGGCACGTCAGGCATCGAACTGGCGCGACGCCTCAAGCGCGACGAGCTGACCGGGGATATCCCGATCATCATGCTCACCGCCAAGGGCGAAGAGGACAACAAGATCCAAGGCCTGGAAGTCGGCGCCGACGACTACATCACCAAGCCGTTCTCCCCACGGGAACTGGTGGCGCGCCTGAAAGCCGTGCTGCGCCGCGCCGGGCCGACCGATGGCGAAGCGCCGATTGAAGTCGGTGGCCTGCTGCTCGACCCGATCAGCCACCGCGTGACCATCGACGGCAAACCCGCCGAGATGGGCCCGACCGAATACCGCCTGCTGCAATTCTTCATGACTCACCAGGAACGTGCCTACACCCGCGGCCAATTGTTGGACCAGGTCTGGGGCGGCAACGTCTACGTCGAGGAACGCACCGTGGACGTGCACATCCGGCGCCTGCGCAAGGCCCTCGGCGATGCTTATGAGAATCTGGTACAAACCGTGCGCGGCACCGGTTATCGTTTTTCGACCAAGGCCTGATCCGAGCCCTTACCGCCCGACAAGCTGACAAGGACGCGCGTCACGTGAATCAAAACTGGCATGGCACCCTGATTCGCCACATGTTGTTGCTGGTGACCGGCTGTTTGCTGATCGGCCTGATCAGCGGTTACTACGGCTGGAGCCTGGCCGCCGGGCTGGGGCTGTACCTGGCCTGGACCCTCAAGCAATTGCTTCGCCTGCATGAATGGCTGCGTCTGCACCAACCCGACGAAGCCCCACCCGACGGCTATGGCCTGTGGGGTGAGGTGTTCGACAGCATCTACCACCTGCAACGGCGCGACCAGCGCGTTCGCGGACGCCTGCAGGCGGTGATCGACCGAGTCCAGGAGTCCACTGCCGCGCTGAAAGACGCGGTGATCATGCTCGACAGCGACGGCAACCTGGAGTGGTGGAACCGCGCCGCCGAGACCCTGCTGGGCCTCAAGACGCCCCAGGACAGCGGCCAGCCGGTGACCAACCTGGTGCGTCATCCGCGCTTCAAGGAATATTTCGAGCAAGCCAACTACGCCGAGCCGCTGGAAATCCCTTCGCCCACCAATGATCGGTTGCGCATCCAGTTGTACATCACCCGCTACGGCAACAACGAGCACTTGATGCTGGTGCGCGATGTCACGCGGATCCATCAGCTGGAACAGATGCGCAAGGATTTCATCGCCAACGTTTCCCACGAACTGCGCACGCCGTTGACGGTGATCTGCGGTTACCTGGAAACCCTGCTCGACAACGTCGAGGAGGTGAACCCGCGCTGGAGCCGGGCCTTGCAGCAGATGCACCAACAAAGCGGGCGCATGCAGACCCTGCTCAACGACTTGTTGCTGCTGGCGAAGCTGGAAGCCACCGATTACCCGTCGGACAACCAACCCGTGCCCATCGACGACCTGCTGCAAACCATTGCCGAGGATGCGCAGGAACTGTCCGGCCCCAAGCAGCAGACCATTACCCTGGAAGCCGACCCGACCGTGCAGCTCAAAGGCAGCGAGGCGGAACTGCGCAGTGCGTTTTCCAACCTGGTGTTCAACGCGGTCAAGTACACACCGGAGCAAGGTCGGATCCACGTGCGCTGGTGGGGCGATGAGCAAGGCGCGCACCTGAGCGTGCGCGATTCGGGCATCGGTATCGACAGCAAGCACCTGCCGCGCCTGACCGAACGCTTCTACCGCGTCGACTCCAGCCGCAACTCCAACACGGGAGGCACCGGGCTGGGCCTGGCCATCGTCAAACACGTCCTGCTGCGCCATCGCGCCCGCATGGAAATCAGCAGCGTACCCGGCCATGGCAGCACCTTTACCTGCCATTTCGCCCCGGCCCAGGTGGTTCGCGCACGCCTCGACCGCCCCGCTGATTGAGCACGCCCCCTAGGCAATCGCCGAGTCAGCCGCTACATTGACTGACTTGCGCCTGCCTTTTCGGGCGCCCATTTCCAATTCCTACGACTATTCGGAACCCGCAAAACCCCATCATGGACCCTTCCCCTGGCTTGTCCCTCGTCACACTCTTCGCCGAATTCGGCATGATTCTTTTCGCTCTGATCCTGGTTTTGCTCAACGGCTTTTTCGTTGCGGCCGAATTCGCCATGGTCAAGCTGCGCTCGACCCGGGTCGAAGCCATCGCCGAGCAGAACGGCTGGCGCGGGCACATCCTGCGCACCGTCCACAGCCAGCTCGACGCTTACCTGTCTGCGTGCCAACTGGGTATCACCCTGGCGTCCCTGGGCCTGGGCTGGGTCGGCGAGCCGGCGTTCGCCCACATCCTCGAGCCGTTGCTGGGCGCGGTCGGCGTACAGTCGCCAGAAGTGATCAAGGGCGTGTCGTTCTTCACCGCATTCTTCATCATTTCGTACCTGCACATCGTGGTCGGTGAACTGGCGCCCAAATCCTGGGCCATTCGCAAACCCGAGCTGCTGTCGCTGTGGACCGCCGTGCCGCTGTACCTGTTCTACTGGGCCATGTACCCGGCGATCTACCTGCTCAACGCCAGTGCCAACGCCATCTTGCGCATCGCCGGCCAAGGCGAACCCGGGCCCCATCACGAACACCATTACAGCCGCGAAGAACTGAAACTGATCCTGCACTCCAGCCGTGGCCAGGACCCGAGCGACCAAGGCATGCGCGTGCTGGCCTCGGCCGTGGAAATGGGCGAGCTGGAAGTGGTGGACTGGGCCAACTCCCGGGAAGACCTGGTGACGCTGGAGTTCAACGCGCCGCTCAAGGAAATCCTGGCGATGTTCCGGCGCCACAAGTTCAGCCGTTATCCGGTGTATGACAGCGAGCGCCAGGAGTTTGTCGGCCTGCTGCACATCAAGGACCTGCTGCTGGAACTGGCGGCCCTGGATCACATTCCCGAGTCGTTCAACCTGGCCGAACTGACCCGGCCGCTGGAGCGGGTGTCGCGGCACATGCCGCTGTCGCAGTTGCTGGAGCAGTTCCGCAAGGGCGGCTCGCATTTCGCCCTGGTCGAGGAAGCCGACGGCAACATCATCGGCTACCTGACCATGGAAGACGTGTTGGAAGTGCTGGTGGGCGACATCCAGGACGAACACCGCAAGGCCGAACGCGGCATCCTGGCCTACCAACCGGGCAAGCTGCTGGTACGCGGCGACACACCACTGTTCAAGGTCGAGCGCCTGCTGGGGATCGACCTGGACCACATCGAAGCCGAAACCCTGGCCGGCTTGGTCTATGAAACCCTCAAGCGCGTGCCGGAAGAGGAAGAAGTGCTGGAAGTCGAAGGCCTGCGGATCATCATCAAGAAAATGAAAGGGCCGAAGATCATCCTGGCGAAGGTGTTGATGCTCGATTGAGTCGTTGACTGAAGGTCGGCGGTGCTGCCTTCGCGAGCAAGCTCGCTCCCACAGGGGATCGCATTTCGGCCTGGAACAGCCAGCCCCTGTGGCGAGGGAGCAAGCTCCCTCGCCACAAAAGCTCCTTTGCTTGTGCAGAGGCTACTGCTTGCCCAACGCAAAGTTGGGCAAGTCGCCCACCGGTTGATTGAACTGGTAGGGAATCGACACCAGCCCCAACCCGGTATTGCGCTGCACCACGAAATGCAGGTGCGGGCCTGAGCTGTTGCCGGTATTACCCGATAACGCCAGCGGCGTGCCCACCCCGACCCGCTGCCCTTCCCGTACGCTCACCGAACCCTTCTGCAGGTGCAGGTAGACGCCCATGGTGCCGTCATCGTGCAGCACTCGCACGAAGTTGCCCGCGGGGTCGTCCCCGCGGCCGGTCTGCTCGTTTTCGGTCTTGATGACCACGCCGCCCCGCGCGGCGATGATCGGCGTACCCACGGGCATGGCGATGTCCATGGCGTAGCGGTTCTTCGGGCCGTAATGGCTGTATTGGCCGTTGGCCCCCTGGCTCAGCCGGAACGGCCCGCCGCGCCAAGGCAGCGGGTACCGATAGGCCTCGGCGGCACCTGCAGGGTCGCCCAGGGAATATTCGAACCTTGGGGTATAGACCAGCGGCCTGCCCGGCCGGGTGGCCGTGAGCAGCGCCAGGCGCAGGTTGCTGCGCGCCGGCAGCACTCGACGAATCGGCCGGCTCGGCGCGCCGCTGACGTTGCGCAGCCCGGCGAAACTCAACTCGATCTCCACCGGTGCATACAGATCGTTACGCACGAACACCGCGTCCGCGCCGTTCTGTTTCTTGATATCCAGGAACACCTGGCGCTCCAGGCGCTCGACCATCCGGTCGCGGAACACGAACACCTGGGCGCCCTTGCTGGGGCGGTCGCTATAGGACACCACGCCATTGGCATCGGTGGATTTGTAGATCGTCATGGCCACGGCCGAGGTGGAGGCCAGGACAAGACCACAGGCAAACAGCAGGGGTACGAGCATGGGCAAAGGTTCTGTCGAAAATGAAGGCCTGCACAGCAGCCTAGCAGCTGGGATGGACCAGCGTAGTCGACGGATGTTTCAAAATTGGATCAGCGATCGGTGTTGGATCTTATGGCCCCATTGCGAGCAAGCTCGCTCCCACACTCGATCCAGTGAACACTGAAGATCCCCTGTGGGAGCGAGCTTGCTCGCAATAGCGGACTCAAAGGCGCCGCCGGATCAGGCGCCCGGCACGAAGTGTTTCTGCGCCGTGCCGCGGGCGATCAGGCGAGAGATGTAATCGAGTTTCTGCGGGTCTTTGTCGACGAAGCGGAACGTCAGTTGCAGCCATTCGCTGTCGGGCGTTTGCTCATGGGCGACGATGGCGTGCAGGTAGCCGTTGAGACGAGCGGTTTCGGCATTGTCGCCCTGCTCCATGTCCAGCACCGCGCTTTCGAGCACTTGTGGCAGGGTGTCGGTGCGCTTGACCACCAACAGCGCTTCCTTGAGGCTCAGAGCCTTGATCACGCATTGCTGGGTGCCGCTGGACAGGCGCAACTGGCCTTGGCCACGGTTGGTCGTCGGAGCGGCAGCTGCCGGTGCCTTGACTGGAGGGCTGTTGAGCAGTCCACGGGACGGGGCAGCTGCGGGAGCGGGAGCGGCGGCCGGCTTGGCAAACGGGTTCGCCGCAGGCGCCGAAGCAACAGCCGCAACCGGAGCCTTATTGCCCGTCAGGGCGCTGAGGGAATCATTACCGAACGCCGAGTTCATCTTGGTCGGGGCACTGTTCATCAGCGTGTCGAGCTTGCCGACCTTGTGCAAGGCCTGCTTGACCTTGGTCAGCAACTGTTCGTTGGTGAAAGGCTTGCTGACGTAGCCGGAAACGCCGGCCTGGATCGCCTGGACCACGTTTTCCTTGTCGCCGCGGCTGGTAACCATCACGAAGGGCATGCCCTTGAGGGTATCCTGCTGGCGGCACCAGGTCAGCAGTTCCAGGCCGGACATCTCCGGCATTTCCCAATCGCACAGCACCAGGTCGAATGCCTCGCGAGCCAGCAGGGCCTGGGCTTTCTTGCCGTTCACCGCGTCTTCGATACGCACGCCCGGGAAGTAGTTGCGCAGGCACTTCTTCACCAGGTCACGAATGAACGAAGCATCGTCCACGACCAACACACTGACCTTACTCATCCAGATACACCTCTAAAAAATCCCGGCAAGCATACCGCTTTTACTGATGGCATATTGCCAAAAAAACCGTCAGTCACGCCGGGACTTTTCGTTCGCGGGGCGCTGCTTTCGATTAAAAAAAATCCAAAAAAAAAGCCCGACCAAAAGGCCGGGCGCTTTTCTTGGCAATCTTACTTATCGTCAGTTTCGCCCGGAACATTAGCGGTTTCGGACGGGGTGCCCTCAACTTCTTCCTTCATCCGCTTGAGTCCCATGTGGCGCACATCGGTGCCGCGCACCAGGTAGATGACAAGTTCCGAGATGTTGCGCGCATGATCGCCGATCCGCTCCAGAGAACGCAGCACCCAGATAATGCTCAACACCCGGGAAATGGAGCGTGGGTCTTCCATCATGTAGGTCGCCAGCTCGCGCAGGGCGGTCTTGTATTCGCGGTCGATGATCTTGTCGTACTGAGCCACCGACAACGCCAGGTCGGCGTCGAAGCGGGCGAAGGCGTCCAGCGCATCGCGGACCATGTTGCGCACCTGGTCGCCGATGTGACGAACCTCGACATAACCGCGCGGCGCCTCGCCCTCTTCGCACAACTGAATGGCACGACGGGCGATCTTGGTGGCTTCGTCGCCGATCCGCTCAAGGTCGATCACCGACTTGGAGATGCTGATGATCAGGCGCAGGTCGGACGCAGCCGGCTGACGACGGGCCAGGATACGCAGGCACTCCTCGTCGATGTTGCGTTCCATCTGGTTGATCTGGTCATCGATTTCGCGCACCTGCTGGGCCAGGCCGGAGTCGGCCTCGATCAGTGCGGTCACCGCGTCGTTGACCTGCTTTTCCACCAGCCCGCCCATGGCCAGCAAGTGACTGCGCACTTCCTCCAGCTCGGCGTTGAACTGTGCGGAAATGTGGTGAGTAAGGCCTTCCTTCGAAATCATCTTGTTCGCTCCGCGAAAGTTGCAAGCTTCAAGCTGCAAGCTTCAAGCAGTTAAATGTTGATCCTGATAACGCAGTGCGCGCCTCGACTAGCCGTAACGACCAGTGATGTAGTCTTCGGTCTGTTTCTTCGCCGGATTGGTGAACAGTGTATCGGTATCGCCGAATTCCACCAGTTTGCCCATGTACATGAACGCGGTGTAGTCGGAAACCCGCGCCGCCTGTTGCATGTTGTGGGTCACGATGACGATGGTGAACTTGGACTTGAGCTCGTAGATAAGCTCTTCGACTTTCAGCGTCGAGATCGGGTCGAGGGCCGAGCAGGGTTCGTCGAGCAGCAGCACTTCCGGTTCCACGGCGATGGTGCGGGCGATCACCAGACGTTGCTGCTGGCCGCCGGACAGACCGAGGGCCGACTCATGCAGACGGTCCTTGACCTCATCCCACAGCGCGGCGCCCTTGAGGGCCCATTCCACGGCTTCGTCGAGGATGCGCTTCTTGTTGATGCCCTGGATGCGCAAGCCGTAGACCACATTCTCGTAGATGGTTTTCGGGAACGGGTTCGGCTTCTGGAACACCATGCCGACGCGACGGCGCAGCTCGGCCACGTCTTCGCCCTTGCGATAGATGTTGTTGCCGTAGAGGTTGATTTCACCTTCGACGCGGCAGCCATCCACCAGGTCGTTCATGCGGTTGAAGGTGCGCAGCAAGGTTGACTTGCCGCAGCCCGATGGACCGATGAACGCGGTGACGCGCTGTTTCGGGATATTCAGGCTGACGTCATACAGCGCCTGCTTCTCGCCGTAGAACAGGTTCAGGCCGGGTACTTCGATGGCGACGGTTTCCTGCGCCAGATCCAGGCTCTGCTTGTCGCGGCCCAAGGCCGACATGTTGATGCCGTGTGTATGTGCTTCGTGTTGCATGGGAGGCTCCCTGTGCTAACAAATTCGGTTCGGAACGCCCGTGTGGCGGCCCCATGAAATTCCAGTGAACGCCGATCAGTGTGGGAGCGAGCTTGCTCGCGAAGGGGCCCTCGAGGCCGTCAGAAGCTTCGCGAGCAATTTCGCTCCCACAGACCATTAACTATCCAGTGCTTTGTACTTCTCGCGCAGGTGGTTACGGATCCACACGGCCGACAGGTTGAGCGTGGCGATCACCAGCACCAGCAGCAGCGCCGTGGCATAGACCAGCGGTCGCGCCGCTTCGACGTTCGGGCTCTGGAAACCGACGTCATAGATATGGAAGCCCAGGTGCATGATCTTCTGGTCCAGGTGCAGGTACGGGTAATTGCCGTCCAGCGGCAGCGACGGGGCCAGTTTCACCACGCCCACCAGCATCAACGGTGCCACTTCACCCGCGGCACGGGCCACGGCGAGGATCATCCCGGTCATCATCGCCGGGCTGGCCATGGGCAGGACGATTTTCCACAGGGTCTCGGCCTTGGTCGCGCCGAGGGCCAGGGAGCCTTCGCGCACGGTCCGCGGGATTCGCGCCAGGCCTTCTTCGGTAGCCACGATCACCACCGGCACCGCCAGCAGCGCCAGGGTCAGGGACGCCCAGAGCAAGCCCGGGGTGCCGAAGGTCGGTGCCGGCAGGGCTTCGGGGAAGAACAAGCGATCGACCGAACCACCCAGCACGTAGACGAAGAAGCCCAGGCCGAACACGCCGTAAACAATCGCTGGAACACCCGCGAGGTTGTTCACCGCGATGCGGATCAGGCGGGTCATCGGGCCCTGGCGGGCGTATTCACGCAGGTAGACCGCCGCCAGCACGCCGAACGGCGTCACGATCATTGCCATGATCAGGGTCATCATCACGGTGCCGAAAATCGCCGGGAAGATGCCGCCTTCGGTGTTGGCTTCACGGGGGTCATCGCTGAGGAATTCCCAGACCTTGCTGAAGTAGAAACCCAGCTTGGTGAACGTGCCCATGCCGTTTGGCTGGTAGGCGTGCACCACTTTGCCGATTTCGATCTCCACTTCCTTGCCGTTGGCATCGCGGGCCGTCAGGCTGTCGCGGTTGAACTGCGCGTGAAGGTCGGCCAGGCGCGCTTCGATGTCCTTGTAACGGGCGTTGAGTTCGGCGCGCTCGCTTTCCAGATCGGCCTGGGCCGAAGCATCGAGTTTGCCGTCCAGCTCCAGCTTGCGACCGTGCAGGCGGATACGCTCCAGGCCGGCGTTGATGGCGCCGATGTCGACTTTTTCCAGGGTCTTGAGTTCGGCGGCCAACTGGTTGACCCGCTGTACGCGAGCCTGCAGTTGCGGCCAGGCCGCTTCGCCCTCGGCGATGACCTTGCCGCCTTCCTTGACGTTGACCAGGTAACCGTAGAAGTTGCCCCACTCACGACGCTCGATGGCCATCAGTTCCGGCGGCGTGGTCTGGTTGGTCAGCCAATCGCCGACGATCCAGGTAAAGTCCGTGCCGTTCAGGTCTCGGTTGCCGACCTTGATCAGTTCGCGGGTCATGAACTCGGGGCCTTCGTCCGGCACCGGCAGGCCGGCGCTTTTCAGGCGCTCGCGAGGTACTTCTTCTTTCTGCACCACTTCGCCGACCACCAGGTGCGCAGGCATGCCCGGCACGTTGTAGTTGGCGTGGATCAGGTCCGCCGGCCAGAAGTGGCCCAGGCCGCGCACAGCGATCACCGCCAGCAGGCCAATGGTCATGATGACCGCGATGGACACCGCGCCACCGCTGATCCAGACGCCGGGGGCGCCGCTCTTGAACCATCCTTTCAGGGAGTTCTGTTTCACAGACTTCTACCTTTCTTAAAGCGACGAATATTTCTTGCGCAGACGCTGACGGATCAGCTCGGCGAGGGTGTTCATGACGAAGGTGAACAACAGCAACACCAGGGCCGACAGGAACAGCACGCGGTAATGGCTGCCGCCGACTTCCGACTCGGGCATCTCCACCGCCACGTTGGCCGCCAGGGTGCGCAGGCCTTCGAACAGGTTCATTTCCATGACCGGCGTGTTACCGGTGGCCATCAGCACGATCATGGTCTCGCCCACCGCACGGCCCATGCCGATCATCAACGCCGAGAAGATGCCCGGGCTGGCGGTGAGGATCACTACGCGGGTCATGGTCTGCCACGGCGTGGCACCGAGGGCCAGGGAGCCCAGGGTCAGGCCGCGCGGCACGCTGAACACGGCGTCTTCGGCGATGGAATAGATGTTCGGGATCACCGCGAAGCCCATCGCCAGGCCAACCACCAGGGCGTTGCGCTGGTCGTAGGTGATGCCCAGGTCATGGGAAATCCACATGCGCATGTCGCCGCCGAAGAACCAGGCTTCCATGTACGGGCTCATGTACAGCGAGAGCCAGCCTACGAACAGGATGACCGGGATCAGCAAGGCGCTTTCCCAGCCGTCCGGCACTCTCAAGCGAATGGATTCCGGCAGGCGGCTGAAGGCGAAACCGGTGACCAGGATGCCGATCGGCAGCAACATCAGCAGGCTGAAGATACCCGGCAGGTGCCCTTCGACATACGGCGCCAGGAACAGGCCGGCGAAGAAACCGAGGATCACCGTCGGCATCGCCTCCATCAACTCGATCACCGGCTTGACCTTGCGGCGCATGCCCGGGGCCATGAAGTAGGCGGTGTAGATCGCTGCGGCAACCGCCAGCGGCGCGGCCAGCAGCATCGCGTAGAACGCCGCCTTCAGGGTACCGAAGGTCAGCGGCGAGAGGCTCAGCTTGGGTTCGAAGTCGGTGTTGGCGGCGGTCGATTGCCAGACATACTTAGGTTCGTCGTAGTTTTCGTACCAGACCTTGCTCCACAACGCGCTCCACGACACTTCCGGGTGCGGGTTGTCCAGCGTCAACGGTTGCAGCTTGCCGCCCTGTTCGACGATCAGGCGGTTAGCCCGTGGCGACATGCCGAACAGGCCCTGGCCGTCGACCACCTGGTCCACCAGCAGGGTGCGGTGGGCGGTGCTGTGGAACACACCCAGCTTGCCGGCGGCGTCGAGCGCCACGAAGCCTTTGCGGCGCTCTTCGGCGCTGATCTCGACGATGGGCGCGCTGCTCATCTGGAAGGTACGAATCTGTTTGAAACGCAGCTCACCGTCTGGATCCCGGGCCATGAACCATTGGGCGAGGCCGCCTTTGGAGTCGCCGATGATCAGCGAGATCCCGCCCACCAACTGGGTGGCGGCGGTGACTTGGGCGTCGGCGTTTTCCAGCAGTTTGTAACGGCCGTTGAGGCTCTTGTCCCGCAGGCTGAACACATCGGCCTGGGCACGCCCGTTGACCACATACAGCCATTGCTGGCGCGGGTCGACGAAGATGTTCTTCACCGTCTCGGTCATCTGCGGCAGGTCGATACGGGTCTGCTCGCTGGTGACTTCACCGGTCATCATGTTTTCTTCGCTGGTGAGCGACAGCACTTGCAGCTGGGCGCCACTGGAGCCGGCCAACAGCAGGGTCGAATCCGTGGCGTTGAGGCTGACATGCTCCAAGGCCGCGCCCTGTTCGTTCAAGGCGATCGGCGACTCACCGTAAGGGTATTCGACGGCGGGCGAGATGGTTTTCTTGCCGTCCGGGTAGGTGACCTTATAAGTGTGGCGGAACACCAAGGCTTGGCCGTTGGACAGACCGATCGCCACCAATGGGCTGCCGGGCTGGTCTTCGCCAATGGCGGTCACGCTGGCGCCGGCCGGGATCGGCAGGTCGACACGGCGCAGTTCGGCGCCACTGCTAACGTCGAAAAACAGCGCCTGGCCCTTGTCGGAAACCCGCATGGCGACCTGGTTCTGTTCTTCGATAGAGATCATCAGCGGTTTGCCGGCGTCTTGCATCCAGGCCGGGGTGATCGAGTCCTTGGCAGTCAGGTCCGCGCCTTGGAACAAGGGCAGCACCACGTAGGCCAGGAAGAAGAAAATCAGCGTAATGGCCGCCAGGACGGCGAGGCCGCCGACCAGCACGTACCAGCGG
Organism: Pseudomonas sp. R151218B TE3479; assembly: GCF_053629195.1. Classification (NCBI taxonomy): domain Bacteria; kingdom Pseudomonadati; phylum Pseudomonadota; class Gammaproteobacteria; order Pseudomonadales; family Pseudomonadaceae; genus Pseudomonas; species Pseudomonas sp. R151218B TE3479. The sequence continues at coordinate 1,110,016 of NZ_JBRJHV010000001.1, read as the reverse complement.
GTCAGGCGATCCTTGAGCGCGCGGATGCGGCGCTTGCGTTGCAACTCAGGCGTATTGAAATCAATGCGCTTGGGAGGGGAAGTCGTAGTCATTGTGGAGTTGGCCAGATCATTCATGCGCACACCCTAGCGATCCTGTATGACAGAAAGATGACAGTGAAGTGACGCAACAAATCCGCCGCCAGCTAGAAGCGGCAGCGGACGGAAAATTCGTGTCTGTGGGAGCGGGCTTGCTCGCGAAGGGGCCAGCACATTCGACATGGATGCCGACTGATCCACCGCATTCGCGAGCAAGCCCGCTCCCACAGAGAGCCCGGGCATTGGCCCGGGCTCAGGTATTACTGCTTGGCGACGTTGCCGCCTTCCTGCAGACCCAGGTCAGCCAGTGCCTTGGCGGCGACTTTGGCAGGTACCGGGATGTAGCCGTCCTTGACCACGACTTCCTGGCCTTGCTTGGACAGGATCAGCTTCACGAACTCGGCTTCCAGCGGGGCCAGAGGCTTGTTCGGGGCCTTGTTGACGTAGACGTAGAGGAAGCGCGACAGCGGGTACTTGCCGTTCAGGGCGTTTTCTTCGGTGTCTTCAACGAACTCGCCGCCTTCTTTCTTGGCCAGGGCAACGGTTTTCACGCTGGCGGTCTTGTAGCCGATACCCGAGTAGCCGATGCCGTTAAGCGAGCTGCTGATCGACTGCACAACCGAAGCCGAACCCGGCTGTTCGTTGACGTTTGGCTTGTAGTCGCCTTTGCACAAGGCTTCTTCCTTGAAGTAGCCGTAGGTGCCGGACACCGAGTTACGACCGAACAGTTGGACCGGCTTGTTGGCCAGGTCGCCGGTCACGCCCAGGTCGCCCCAGGTCTTGACGTCAGCCTTGGCGCCGCACAGGCGAGTCGAGGAGAAAATGGCGTCGACCTGAGCCATGGTCAGGTGCTTGATCGGGTTGTCCTTGTGCACGAATACGGCCAGGGCGTCCACGGCAACCGGGATAGCGGTTGGCTTGTAGCCGTACTTCTGTTCGAAGGCCTGCAGTTCGTTGTCCTTCATCTTGCGGCTCATCGGGCCCAGGTTGGCGGTGCCTTCGGTGAGCGCGGGCGGCGCGGTGGAGGAGCCGGCGGCCTGAATCTGGATGTTTACGTTCGGGTATTCTTTCTTGTAGTTCTCGGCCCACAAGGTCATCAGGTTGGCCAGGGTATCGGAGCCGACGCTGGAGAGGTTACCCGACACACCAGTGGTCTTGGTGTAACTCGGGATCGCAGGGTCAACAGCGGCAACCGCGTTGGCAGTCGCAACGCCAGCAGCGACAAATGTCATTGCCGCCATCAAACGCTTCAGTTTCATGCCTTACTCCTAGCAGATAGGTGTGTTAAGTCGGCCAAGTATTGGTAAGCCGTGTGAACACTCTATGGCTGAAATATGACAATTGGATGAAAGGCCAGCATTGAGTTTTACAGGATGATTCATGCCGCCCCAATCGCGAGCAAGCTCGCTCCCACAGGGGGTTTGCGGTGAACGCAGCCCTCTGTGGGAGCGAGCTTGCTCGCGATGAAGCCCGTGCAGTCAGCGAAAGATTCGGACCTAGCGCCCCTTCTTCCAGAGATAACCGCCCACCGCAATCCCTACCCCGCAAATGATCGCCACGTAATACGCCGGCCCCATCGGACTCTCTTTCAACAGCAAGGTCACGATCATCGGCGTCAACCCGCCGAAGATCGCGTAGGCCAGGTTGTAGGAAAAAGACAGGCCGCTGAAGCGCACCACAGCCGGGAAGGCATTGACCATGACATAGGGCACCGCGCCGATGGTGCCCACCAGCAAGCCACTCAAGGCATAGAGCGGAAACAGCCACTCGGGGTGGTCGAACAGGCAATGGTAGAAGGTCCAGAACGTGATCATCAGCAAACCGCTGCCGAAGACAAACACCCGACCGGCACCGAAACGGTCGGCCAGCACACCCGCACCGATGCAACCGAAACTCAGGAACACGATCGCCAGGCTGTTGGCCTGCAATGCGATGGTCGGGCTGAAGTGGTACACCGTCTGCAGCACGGTCGGCGTCATCAGGATGACCACGATGACGCCGGCCGACAGCAGCCAGGTCAGCAGCATGGAAATGGCGATGGCACCGCGATGATCACGTAGCACGGCCCGCAGCGGCACTTCCACGGCCAGGGCCTTGCGCAGTTGCAGCTCAGCGAACACCGGGGTTTCGTGCAGCCAGCGCCGCAGGTACACCGAAAACAGCCCGAACACGCCACCCAGCAGGAACGGAATCCGCCAGGCGTAATCGGCCACTTCCACCGGCGTATAAAAGCTATTGATGGCCGTGGCGACCAACGAGCCCAACAAGATCCCCGCCGTCAGGCCACAAGTCAGGGTGCCGCAGGCATAGCCGATGTGGCGCGCCGGAACGTGTTCGGAAACGAATACCCAGGCGCCCGGCACTTCCCCGCCGATGGCCGCGCCTTGGATTACCCGCATCAGCAACAGCAGGATGGGCGCCCACATGCCGATCTGCGCATAGGTGGGCAACAGACCCATGATCAGGGTCGGCACAGCCATCATGAAAATGCTCAGGGTGAACATTTTCTTGCGTCCCAGCAGGTCGCCGAAGTGGGCCATGATGATCCCGCCCAGCGGCCGGGCCAGGTAACCGGCGGCAAAAATGCCGAAGGTCTGCATCAGACGCAGCCACTCAGGCATTTCGGCAGGAAAGAACAATTTGCCGACCACGGTGGCGAAGAATACGAAAATGATGAAGTCGTAGAACTCCAGCGCACCGCCCAACGCTGAAAGCGACAGGGTCTTGTAATCGTTGCGGGTCAGTGGACGTGCTGGTTGTGCGGGCGTCGCCGTGCTCGAAGGCGCAGTGGTCATGGCAAGGGCTTCTCTTATAGTCGATTCTGCAACCCTGGCGACACGGGTTGGGGCCTGGGCAGGTCCGGCACGATAGCAAATTGTTCGAAAAAGCACATAGAGGCGCGTATTTGATAGTCGAAATCAGAACCGAGTGGTCGTCTCGACGTCTATCGCCCGATATACTCGCAACCTTGCAGTACTCTGTAAGGGGTTGCTGTGCGAAAACGTCGTTGGTGGCGTAGTACCAGAACCAGCCGGTTTCGCAGAGTTTCCCTTTGGCACGCCTTTACAAAAAACGTGACGAACGCAGTATGTTCGGGCTGAATCGTTTTTTTCAAAGACGGCTATTCACCTGAAGTACCAGACAGCGTTACGGGTCAGAGGCCCCCCCGGCATGATAGAGCTCGAACAAGAAGATCCAATCCCGCAAGGCGACCTGGCCCTGCAAATCACCGCGCTCCCTCGCGAGACCAACGGCTTCGGCGATATTTTCGGTGGCTGGCTGGTGTCCCAGATGGACCTGGCCGGCACCGCCATGGCCAGCAAAGTGGCCGGTGGACGCGTGGCCACCGTGGCGATCGATCGCATGGCGTTCCTGGTGCCGGTGGCGGTGGGTGCGCAGCTGTCGTTCTATACCCAGGCGCTGGAAATCGGCCGCAGCTCGATCCAGATGATGGTCGAGGTCTGGAGCGACGACCCGCTGTCCAGTGAATGGCGCAAGGTGACCGAAGCGGTCTTTGTCTTTGTCGCCATCGACGGCAGCGGTCGTACCCGCTCGGTTCCGCCGCGCGCCCGTTAAACACGACGGCCGTTTTGCGGTCCATTGCAGTCCCTGTTCCCGAGCGAGATTTGCAACATGCCTACGCCCAATGTCGAAGCGGTCAAACTGGATGAACTGAACGCCTGGCGTATCCATCACGGTCAGGCCGAGTTGCTGGTGGCCCAGCAAGGCGCGCACATCCTCAGTTATCAAGTGGACGGCCAGCCGCCACTGATCTGGCTCAACGACCAGGCCACGTTCAAGGCCGGCAAAAGCATCCGCGCGGGCGTGCCGGTGTGCTGGCCGTGGTTCGGCAACCTGACCCGCAACCCCGACAGCGTACAGGCCATGCGCGTGACCAATGACCCGGCCACGGCCCATGGCCTGGTACGGGCGATGGATTGGGAGTTGAAGGGCATCGAAACCGAAGGCGAAAGCCTCAAGGTGGAATTCGTGCTGCCCTACCCTGAAAACGGCCTCTCGGGCTGGCCTCACCAGGTGGACCTGACGCTGACCATCGTGATGGACGAGCAATTGCACATCCGCCTCACCAGTCATAACCGTGGCAGCGAAACCGTCAGCCTCAGCCAGGCGCTGCACAGCTACTTCGCCGTGAGCGACGTGCGCAACGTGCAGGTCGAAGGAGTGGATGGCTTGAGCTACATCGAGACCCTGGACGACTGGAACACCCACACCCAGGCCGGCGACCTGAAGTTTGCCAGCGAGACCGACCGCATCTACCTCGATACCCCACCGACGCTGAGCATCATCGACCCGCACTGGGCACGACGGATCGAACTGACCAGCAGCGGTTCGCGCTCGGCGGTGATCTGGAATCCCTGGACCGAACGCGCCAAGGCCTTCAGCGACATGGCTGACGATGGCTGGCAGCGCATGTTGTGCATCGAGACGGCGAATGTGATGGACGATGTGGTGACGTTGTTGCCCGAGGCCAGCCATACCCTTGGCGTGAGCATCCGCAGCAAGCCGCTCTGAGCCAACACAAAAAACCTGTGGGAGCGAGCTTGCTCGCGATAGCGGTGTATCAGTCAACGCAGATGTTGTCTGTCGGTCCGCTATCGCGAGCAAGCTCGCTCCACATTAGATCCATGCCAAATTTACTGACACCTATAAATCCGCCTCCTGCACCACCCTCACCTTCTCCGCGTCCAGCGCATACGCCGCACTCGCCAGGTCGTTGTCGACCTTTTCGATCTTCAGCGTGCCCGTCACCCAGAGTGGCGTGTAGATGTCGTCGAGCTTCAGACCCTTGGGATAGCGCACCAGCACCAGTTGGTTAGGCGGCGGTGGCGGGACGTGGATGCAGGCGCCAGGGTAGGGCACCAGGAAAAACAGCGTACTGCGGCCCTTCGCGTCGGTTTCCAGCGGCACCGGGTAACCGCCGATGCGGATGTGCTTATCGTTCATCGCCGCCACGGTCTTGGTCGAGTACATCACCGCCGGCAAGCCCTTGCTTTGTTTCAGGCCGCCTTTTTCGGTGAAGGTGCCGTTGGCTTCCGGGGAGTTGTGGTCGATCTCGGGCATGGCCTCGAGGGCTTTCTGGTCCGACTTGGGCATCAATTCGAGCCAGTCGGTTTCCGGCAGCTCGGCGGCATGGGCCAGGCCACTGCCCAGCAGAAGAAGGGTCAATACTAGACGGCGCATGAAAGGGCTCGGCAATGAATGAAAAGTGAAACGCCGAGCATTCTAGCCCCCTCTGCTCGCCACGCGGAGAGGGCCTTGCTGCATTTGGATCAGTTTCTTTTGATCAGGCCGTAGATCACCAGCAACACGATCGCGCCCACCAGGGCACCGATGAAACCTGCGCCTTGACCGGCCTGGTAGATGCCCAGGGCCTGGCCGCCGTAAGTGGCTGCCAACGAACCGCCGATACCGAGCAGGATGGTCATGATCCAGCCCATGCTGTCATCGCCCGGTTTCAGGAAGCGCGCCAGCAGGCCTACGATCAAGCCGATAAAGATGGTTCCGATGATTCCCATGGCATTTCCCCTCTCATTGAGTCGCTAAACCAAAGCCCGGTCAGGCTTTGGCACTTAGCCATGAGAGAGATTAGCCGACGAATGGTTCCACCGTCGTTCCAGATTATTGCTCGGCGATCAGCGTCTCGACCTTGATGATCTGCTGGGCCAGCGTGGCCCGGTCAGCGCAGCGCAAGTTGGCGTGACCGACCTTGCGCCCGACCTTGAACGCCTTGCCATAGTGATGCAAATGGCAGTCGGCAATCGCCAGGACCTTGTCGCTGTCCGGGACTTTGCCGATGAAATTGAGCATCGCGCTTTCACCGACCTTGGCGGTCGACCCCAGCGGCAGCCCGGCCACCGCCCGCAGGTGGTTTTCGAACTGGCTGCACTCGGCGCCCTCGGTGGTCCAGTGTCCGGAGTTGTGTACCCGCGGGGCGATTTCGTTGGCCTTGAGGCCGCCGTCCACTTCGAAGAACTCGAACGCCATCACGCCGACATAGTCCAGTTGCTTGAGCACCCGGCTGGAGTAGTCCTCGGCCAGGGCCTGCAACGGATGATCGGTGCTGGCGACGGACAGCTTGAGGATGCCGTCCTTGTGGGTGTTGTGCACCAGCGGATAGAAGCGGATTTCACCGTCGCGGGCACGCACGGCGATCAGCGAGACTTCCCCGGTGAACGGCACGAAACCTTCCAGCAGGCAGGCCACGCTGCCAAGCTCGGCAAACGTACCGACCACGTCGTCAGGCTTGCGCAAGACTTTCTGGCCCTTGCCGTCGTAACCCAGGGTACGGGTCTTGAGCACGGCGGGCAGGCCGATGGCGGCAACCGCGGCGTCCAGGTCGGCCTGGGACTGGATGTCGGCGAAGGCCGGCGTGGGGATGCCCAGGTCCTTGAACATGTTCTTTTCGAACCAGCGGTCACGGGCGATCCGCAAGGCTTCGGCGCTCGGGTAGACCGGGACGAACTGGGACAGGAAGGCCACGGTTTCGGCCGGGACGCTTTCGAATTCGAAGGTCACCAGGTCGACTTCATCGGCCAATTGGCGCAGGTGATCCTGGTCGCCGTAGTCGGCCCGCAGGTGTTCACCCAGCGCCGCGGCACAGGCGTCAGGCGCCGGGTCCAGGAAAGCGAAGTTCATCCCCAGCGGCGTACCTGCCAGGGCCAACATGCGACCCAACTGGCCGCCACCGATTACACCGATCTTCATTCGTCAACAACCTCAGGCAATGCGTGGGTCTGGATTGTCCAGGACGCTGTCTGTCTGCTCAGCGCGGAATTTTTTCAGCACGGTATGGAACTGTGGATGCTTGGCGCCCAGGATGCTCGCCGACAGCAGGGCCGCGTTGATCGCGCCGGCCTTGCCGATGGCCAGGGTCGCGACCGGGATACCGGCCGGCATCTGCACGATCGACAGCAACGAGTCGACGCCCGAGAGCATCGACGACTGGACCGGCACGCCCAGCACCGGCAGGTGGGTCTTGGCCGCGCACATGCCCGGCAAGTGGGCCGCGCCACCGGCACCGGCGATGATCACCTCGATGCCACGTGCCTCGGCCTCTTCGGCGTACTGGAACAGCAGGTCCGGGGTACGGTGGGCAGAGACCACTTTCACCTCGTAAGGGATGCCGAGCTTTTCCAGCATATCGGCGGTGTGGCTAAGGGTGGACCAATCGGACTTGGAGCCCATGATCACGCCAACCAGTGCACTCATCGTCGTGCCTCTTCTCTCTGGGCGCCCGCAGGCGCGTCAAAAAACAACAAGCCACGCAGGAAACCGGCGTGGCTTGTTGTACGAATGATGGCCGGGCGAACCGACCGAAGGCCGGGCAGTATACCGAAAATGGTGCGTTAAACGCACTTTCGCCGACCATCTGTCATTTGGGCTGAAGTGGCGGTTTTATTGACTCGCAGGTCAGCGAGGGAACAGCATAAATCCCCTGTGGGAGCGAGCTTGCTCGCGATAGCGGCAGGTCAGTCAATGCAACGGTGAATGTCAGGTCGCCATCGCGAGCAAGCTCGCTCCCACAAGGGCTCTGCGTCGTTTTCAGGATCCGATGGCGCCCTGCGCCGCGCCGCCTTCGAGCTTGCGCCACAGCAACCGCACATTGGCCTTGCGCACCAGGGCGCAGCGGTACAGGCGGATCTCCAGGGGCACGTGCCATTGTGTGCCACCGCAGATCACCAGTTCGCCCCGGGCCAATTCGGCGCGTACGCTCAGGTGCGGCACCCAGGCGATGCCCAGGCCTTCCAAGGCCATGCTTTTCAGGCTGTCGGCCATGGCCGTCTCGTAGATCGTGGTAAACCGCAGCGCCCGCTGGCGCAACAACTGGTTGACCGAACGCCCCAGGAACGCCCCGGCGCTGTAGGCCAGCAGCGGCACGCTGGATTCGCCTTCAAGGTCGAACAGCGGGTTGCCGCTGGCATCGGCGGCGCACACCGGGAGCATTTCGGTCTGGCCCAGGTGCAGTGACGGGAAGATCTCCGGGTCCATTTGCATGGCCGAATCCGGATCGTAGAAGGCCAGCATCAAATCGCAGCCACCTTCACGCAGGGCGTGGACAGCGTCGCCGACGTTGGTCGCCACCAGCCGCGTGGCGATGTTCATCCCTTCGTTGCGCAGTTGCGCGATCCAGCGTGGGAAGAAACCCAGCGCCAGGGAGTGGGCGGCGGCCACCTGGATGACTTCGCCCTGCCCGCCTTCCAAGTGATGCAAATGACGCAGCACTTCGCCCAATTGCTCCACCACCGTACGCGCCGTCACCAGGAACAACTGCCCCGCCGCCGTCAGCTCGACGGGCGTACGGGAACGGTTGACCAGGGTCAGCCCCAGCGCGGCCTCAAGGCTGCGAATTCGCCGGCTGAATGCCGGTTGTGTCACGAAACGCCGCTCGGCCGCCTGGGAGAAACTGCGGGTCGCGGCCAGGGCACTGAAGTCCTCAAGCCACTTGCTTTCAAGATTCATCACGTCCTCCCCTACACGCACCAAAACAGGTCACACGTTCGCCGCACCGTCGGCGTCACACCGGCATTATGCCGAATATGCATAGGCCAGTGTTTAACAGCATTGGCCCTATTTTTCCTCAGAGCCTAGGATCCACAGCGTTCCGGCTCAGACCGGGTCCTTATCGAGATGATTTCCGTCATGTCCTCCGCTGCATCATTCCGCACAGAAAAAGACCTGCTTGGCGTACTCGAAGTACCAGCGCAAGCGTATTACGGCATCCAGACCCTACGAGCGGTAAACAACTTCCGTCTCTCCGGCGTCCCGATCTCGCATTACCCCAAGCTGGTGGTCGGTCTGGCAATGGTCAAACAGGCCGCCGCCGACGCCAACCGCGAACTGGGGCAGCTCAGCGAAGCCAAGCACGCCGCCATCAGCGAAGCCTGTGCACGATTGATCCGCGGCGACTTCCACGAAGAGTTCGTGGTGGACATGATCCAGGGCGGCGCCGGCACGTCGACCAACATGAATGCCAACGAAGTCATCGCCAACATCGCGCTGGAGGCCATGGGTCACCAGAAAGGCGAGTACCAGTACCTGCACCCCAACAACGACGTGAACATGGCGCAGTCCACCAACGACGCCTACCCGACCGCGATCCGCCTGGGTCTGCTGCTGGGTCACGACGCGTTGCTGGCCAGCCTCGACAGCCTGATCCAGGCGTTCGCCGCCAAGGGCGAAGAGTTCAGCCACGTCCTGAAAATGGGCCGCACCCAGCTGCAGGATGCCGTGCCGATGACCCTCGGCCAGGAATTCCGCGCCTTCGCCACCACCCTGAGCGAAGACCTGGCGCGCCTGAAAACCCTGGCGCCTGAACTGCTCACCGAAGTGAACCTGGGCGGCACCGCCATCGGCACCGGCATCAACGCCGACCCGCGCTACCAGGCCCTGGCCGTACAGCGCCTGGCGACCATCAGTGGCCAGCCGCTGGTTCCGGCCGCCGACCTGATCGAAGCCACCTCCGACATGGGCGCCTTCGTGCTGTTCTCCGGCATGCTCAAGCGCACCGCGGTCAAGCTGTCGAAGATCTGCAACGACCTGCGCCTGCTGTCCAGCGGCCCACGCACCGGCATCAACGAAATCAACCTGCCTGCCCGCCAGCCAGGCAGCTCGATCATGCCCGGCAAGGTTAACCCGGTGATCCCGGAAGCGGTCAACCAGGTGGCGTTCCAAATCATCGGCAACGACCTGGCCCTGACCATCGCGGCCGAAGGCGGCCAACTGCAACTGAACGTGATGGAGCCGCTGATCGCTTTCAAGATCTTCGACTCGATCCGCCTGCTGCAACGGGCCATGGACATGCTGCGCGAGCACTGCATCGTCGGCATCACCGCCAACGAAGCGCGCTGCCGTGAACTGGTCGAGCACTCGATCGGCCTGGTCACCGCCCTGAACCCGTACATCGGCTATGAAAACGCCACCCGCATCGCCCGTGTTGCCCTGGAAAGTGGCCGCGGCGTGCTGGAACTGGTGCGCGAAGAAGGCTTGCTCGACGACGCCATGCTCGACGACATCCTGCGCCCGGAAAACATGATTGCTCCGCGTCTGGTCCCGCTCAAAGCGTGATCGACACGGCCACCGCTCACCAGGTCGAGGGACTAGACACCTCTCACCTTTTGAGGGCTTGGGGATCTTCCCCAAGCCCTTTTTTTAATGGATAGCAGCCAGAGATGACCGAATCTGTGGGAAGGAACCTGCTCGCGATAAACGACGACACGCTGCCCGTTGTAAACCGTGTCGCCAGCCAACGCGAGCAGGCTCGCCCCCACAAGAACCTGACCGTAAGGCCAGGTGTTCCAAAGGGTCCGTTTCGTCGGACGCACCACAACTGTGCAGACGGGCACCGCACTGATAGGTATAGTGCCGCCCCTCTTCGCATGAGCGGTCGTCCGCAACGAGACCCTTAAACATGCGAAAACCGAACTAATAACAAACCCGCGAAAATGGACCGGGACGAAACTTCGCCTCATCTGTCGGGCCGCGCGCCGACCGGTGTAACGCGATGTTTCCAAATGGCCAGCATTTGCTTAAACAAAAAACAGCGAGGAATACTCATGCTCGAAGTCATCAACGACTTCCTATCAGGGAAAGTGCTGATCGTGCTCATTGTCGGGCTCGGTGGCTACTTCACGATCCGCTCGCGTTTCGTCCAGTTCCGTCACTTCTTCCACATGTTCACGGTGTTCCGTGACAGCCTGAAAAGCAGCACTGACCAGCTCAGTTCCTTCCAGGCCCTGATGCTCAGCCTGGCCGGCCGTGTCGGCGCGGGCAACATCGCCGGTGTCGGCATCGCCGTGACCCTCGGCGGCCCCGGTGCGGTGTTCTGGATGTGGGTAACCGCCCTGGTCGGTATGTCCAGCAGCTTCTTCGAGTGCTCCCTCGGCCAGCTCTACAAGCGCTGCGACTCCGAAGGCCAGTACCGTGGCGGCCCGTCCTATTACATCCAGCATGGCCTGCAGAAACGCTGGTTGGGCATGATCATGGCGTTCCTGCTGCTGGTCACCTTCGGCTTCGCCTTCAACGGCCTGCAAGCCCACGCGGTGACCCATTCCCTGAACAACGCTTTCGGCTTTGACACCACCTATACCGGCCTCGGCCTGGCGGTGCTGCTGGGCCTGGTGTTCATCGGCGGCATCAAGCGCATCGCCAAGGTTGCCGACCTGCTGGTACCGGTCAAGACCCTGGCGTACATCGCCGTGACCCTCTATGTGATCGTGCTGCAGTTCGAACATGTACCGGGCATGCTGGCGACCATCGTCAAGAGCGCCTTCGGTCTGGACCAAGCTTTCGGCGGCCTGATCGGCAGCGCCATCGTCATGGGCGTCAAGCGTGGCGTATTCGCCAACGAAGCCGGCCTGGGCAGTGCGCCTAACGTCGCCGCCGTCGCGTCGGTCGAGCACCCGGTCGCCCAGGGCGTGGTCCAGGCGTTCAGCGTGTTCCTGGACACCTTCGTGATCTGCACCTGCACCGCGTTGCTGATCCTGCTGTCGGGTTTCTACACCCCGGGCTTCGAAGGCGACGGCATTGCCCTGACCCAGAACTCCCTGGCAGCCGTCGTGGGTGACTGGGGCCGGATATTCATCTCCGTGGCCCTGTCGTTGTTCGTGTTCACCTCGATCCTCTACAACTACTACCTGGGCGAGAACAACCTGCGCTTCATGATCGGTGACAATCGCAAGGTCCTGATGGGCTACCGCGCGCTGGTCCTGGTCCTGATTTTCTGGGGCGCCATCGAAAACCTCGGCACCGTGTTCGCCTTCGCCGACATCACCATGACCCTGCTGGCGTTCGTGAACCTGATCGCGCTGTTCCTGCTGTTCAAGGTCGGCATGCGCATCCTGCGTGACTACGATGACCAGCGTTCGGCCGGCATCAAGGTTCCGGTCTTCGACTCCAGCAAGTTCCCGGACCTGGACCTGGACCGCAAGGCCTGGCCTGCCAACCCGTCGGCACCTGTTGCCCAGCCTGACGCCGCTTCGGCTGGCGTGACCGCAGCGCAACGCTGATCGGTAACAAGCTGTCTGGAAAAAACCGGACGCATCCCCTGCGTCCGGCGTGACACAACCTAAGGTCGGCGTCATGCTCGGCCTTATGTTGTGGCGGCTGACCCAAGCTGCCGTTTTCGTCCTCGGAGAACAACCATGAATTCCTCGACCTACCCTGCCGCCCAGCACGTCATGGTGCTCTATACCGGCGGCACCATCGGCATGCAGGCCAGCGCCCACGGCCTGGCCCCGGCATCCGGTTTCGAAGCACGGATGCGCGATTACCTGCACAGCCAACCCGAACTCGTCGTGCCGCAATGGCGCTTCCGGGAAATGTCGCCGTTGATCGACAGCGCCAACATGACCCCAGCCTATTGGCAGCAACTGCGCGAAGCGGTGGTCGATGCCGTGGACGTGCAGGGCTGCGACAGCGTACTGATCCTGCACGGCACCGACACCCTGGCCTACAGCGCGGCGGCGATGAGCTTCCAACTGCTGGGCCTGCATGCGCGGGTCTGCTTCACCGGCTCGATGTTGCCCGCCGGCGTGGCCGACAGCGACGCTTGGGAAAACCTCAGCGGCGCCCTGGTCGCCCTCGGCCAGGGCTTGGCGCCGGGCGTGCACTTGTACTTCCACGGTGAGCTGCTGGCGCCGACCCGTTGCGCGAAGGTGCGCAGCTTCGGTCGCCACCCGTTCAAGCGCCTGGAACGCCAGGGCGGCGGCACCCCAGCGCCGACCCTGCCAGTGCAGTTGAACTACAACCAGCCCAAGCAACTGGCGAACATCGCGGCGCTGCCGCTGTTTCCCGGCATCAGCGCGCAGATCCTCGATGGCCTGCTGGGCAGCGGTATCCAGGGCCTGGTCCTGGAATGCTACGGCAGCGGCACCGGGCCGAGCGACAACCCGGCCTTCCTCGCCAGCCTCGAGCGGGCGCGGGACAGCGGCGTGGTGGTCGTAGCGGTGACCCAATGCCACGAAGGTGGCGTCGAGCTGGACGTGTATGAAGCCGGCAGTCGCTTGCGTGGCGTCGGCGTGCTGTCCGGCGGCGGCATGACCCGCGAGGCCGCGTTCGGCAAATTGCAGGCGTTGATCGGCGCGGGCCTGCCGGTGCAAGAGGTTCGGCGGCTGGTAGAGCTGGATCTGTGCGGCGAGCTTATCTGATACCCGGCAATCCCTGTGGGAGCGAGCTTGCTCGCGATAGCGGGCTGACAGTCAACTTCAGCGGCGACTGACACACCGCCATCGCGAGCAAGCTCGCTCCCACACTGGGTGTTGTGTCGAGCTTCCGATTTTCATCCGGCATATAACTTGCTCCGTTTCCAGCTTCCCCAGGCTGGAAACGGACATGCTTCACTCCCACCTCACCACCCTCAACGCCGTCTCACTGGTACTGAGCACCTTTAAAAGCGAAGGCTTGCCCAGCGATGCCTTGTTGGCCGGCAGCGGCATCAGCGCGGCGGACCTGAGCCGGGCCGATACGCGCATCACCACCAACCAGGAGATGCAGGTCTGCGCCAACGCAGTGGCCCTCAAGCGCGACATCGGCCTGGAATTGGGCCTGCGCATGCACGTTTCGTCCTACGGCATGCTCGGCTATGCCTTGCTCACCAGTGCCACCTTAGGTGACGCTTTGCGCCTGGCACTGCGCTACCCGGCGCTGTTGGGAACACTCTACGAGCTGAATCTGGACGACGATGGCGAACACATCTGGTTCAGCGCCAACGACTATCGGGAGAACCCGGCCCTGGCGGTGTTCAACGCCGAGTTCTGCATGGTTTCGCTAAAGGTGATCTGCAACGACCTCCTCGGCCATGCACTGCCGTTGCACGCTGCGCGCTTCGAACACCCGGCGCCCGATTATCAGGCGCGCTACACCGCGCTCTTCGACTGCCCGGTACGCTTCGACAGCAGCGATAACGCTTTCGCCTTCGACCGTCACTGGCTCGACCAACCCTTGCCCCTGGCCGACCCCATCACCCATCACGCCATGGCCGAACGCTGTCGTCGGCAGAACACCGAATTCACCGGACGCCAAGCCTGGCTGGGGCGGATCCGCCAGTTGCTCGACACACAACTGGACGCCGCCCCCGGCCTGGAGGGCCTGGCCGAACAGATGAACTGCTCGGCGCGCACCTTGCGCCGGCACCTCAAGGACCTGGGCTGCAGCTACCAGGAACTGCTGGACGAACTGCGCTTCGAGCGGGCCAAGCAGATGCTCTGCGAGGACCAATTGCCGATCTATCGAATCGCCGAACGACTGGGCTTCAGCGAAACCGCCAGCTTCCGCCATGCCTTCGTGCGCTGGAGCGGCGTGGCGCCCAGCCAGTTCAGAGCCTGAATCGCCGCTCTGGTAGGCAACGAGTCCCGTTTGGACTGGGATACCGCTACACCTTGAGGCCGGGGGTGTCTGTGCTGCCGCCATCGCGAGCAAGCTCGCTCCCACAGAGGATTGCCACTGTTCACAAATGTTGCGAACAGCCCCACCCCCTGTGGGAGCGAGCTTGCTCGCGATGACGACCCGGTCAGCGCCGCAAAAACGCCTGATGCAACGCCTCCACCGTCTGGAAGTGATACGCCGGGCGCTCGGTGCTGAGTTCTTCGTGGCTGCCAAATCCATACCCGACCGCTGCCGCATCCAGACCATTGCTGTGGGCGCCGATCAGGTCGTGTTTGCGGTCGCCGATCATCAGGGTGCTGGCCGGGTCGAGGCCTTCTTCGGCCAGCAGGTGGGCGATCAGCTCGACCTTGTTGGTACGGGTGCCGTCCAGTTCGCTGCCGTAGATCACCTTGAAGTGCCGGGCGAAGTCGAAGTGGCGGGCGATTTCCCGGGCGAAGACCCAGGGTTTGGAAGTGGCGATGTACAACTGGCGCCCTTGGCCGCCCAAGGTTTCCAGCAGCGGCATCACGCCGTCGAAGACCCGGTTCTCATAAAGGCCGGTGACCTTGAAGCGCTCACGGTAGAAATTCACCGCTTCCCAGGCCTTGGCTTCGTCGAAGTCATAGAACTGCATGAAGGCCTGCAACAGCGGTGGACCGATAAAGTGCTCGAGGCGGGTGAGGTCGGGCTCGTCGATGCCCAATTTGCTCAGGGCGAACTGGATCGAACGGGTGATGCCCTCGCGCGGGTCGGTGAGGGTGCCGTCGAGGTCGAAGAGTACGGTTTGGTAATGCATGAAATTTCCTGGGCAATGGCGGGACGATTCAGGCCTGGTCGTAACCTTCGGCCAGATGCAGGTCCTTGAGCTTCACGTAGTTCGCCGCGCTGTAGGTGAAAAATGCGCGTTCCTTGTCCGTCAGCGGCCGAACCTGTTTCACCGGGCTGCCCACGTACAAAAAGCCGCTTTCCAGGCGCTTGCCTGGCGGTACCAGGCTGCCGGCACCGATGATCACATCGTCTTCGACCACGGCGCCATCCATGACGATGCTGCCCATGCCGATCAGGATCCGGCAGCCCACCGAGCAACCATGGAGCATGACCTTGTGGGCGATGGTCACGTCGTCGCCGATCAGCAATGGGAAGCCATCCGGATTGAAAGGCCCGGCGTGGGTGATGTGCAGCACGCAACCATCCTGGACACTGGTCCGCGCACCGATACGGATGCGGTGCATGTCGCCGCGAATGACCGTCAGCGGCCAGACGGAGCTGTCTTCGCCGATTTCGACGTCGCCGATCACCACCGCGGTGCTGTCGACAAAAGCGCCACGGGCGAGCCGCGGGCTGTGGTTCTGGTACGTGCGAAGGGTCACGATAGGCTCTCTCTTATCCGGTGATAGGCGCTGCTAGCTGCGGTGAACGCCGATTGTAATTAAGATGGGGCGATGTTTCTTCCAGCCAAGGTGTCGACCGTGAGCGTGAACAACCCTCTTTTGCAGCCCTATGACCTGCCGCCATTCTCGGCGATCCGTGCCGAGCACGTGCAACCGGCCATCGAGCAGATCCTGGCTGATAACCGTGCGGCCATCGCCGAAATCCTCAAGACCCAAGTCCAGCAGCCTACCTGGGCCGGCCTGGTATTGGCGATGGACGAGCTCAATGATCGCCTGGGCGCCGCCTGGAGCCCGGTCAGTCATTTGAACGCCGTGCGCAACAGCCCGGAACTGCGCGAAGCCTACGAGGCCTGCCTGTCAGCGCTGAGTGCCTACTCCACCGAACTGGGCCAGAACCGCGAGCTGTTCCAGGCTTTCGAAGCCCTGGCGAACAGCCCGGAGGCTGCCGGTTTCGACGTGGCGCAGAAAACCATCCTGGAACATTCCCTGCGTGATTTCCGCCTGTCGGGCATCGACCTGCCGCCCGAGCAGCAGAAGCGCTACGCCGAGGTGCAGAGCAAACTGTCCGAACTGGGCAGCCGCTTCTCCAATCAGCTGCTGGACGCGACGCAGGCGTGGACCAAGCACGTCACCGACGAGGCTGCCCTCGCCGGCCTGACCGACTCGGCCAAGGCGCAAATGGCCGCGGCCGCCCAGGCCAAAGAGCTGGACGGCTGGCTGATCAACCTGGAATTCCCCAGCTATTACGCGGTGATGACCTACGCCGAAGACCGCGCCCTGCGTGAAGAAGTCTACGCCGCCTACTGCACCCGCGCCTCGGACCAGGGCCCGAACGCCGGCCAGAACGACAACGGCCCGGTGATGGAACAGATCCTCGACCTGCGCCAGGAACTGGCCCAATTGCTCGGTTTCGCCAACTTCGCCGAGTTGAGCCTGGCGACCAAGATGGCCGAATCCAGCGATCAGGTCCTCAGTTTCCTGCGTGACCTGGCCAAGCGCAGCAAACCGTTCGCCGCCTTGGATCTGGAACAGTTGAAAGCCTTCGCCGCCGAACAGGGCTGCCCCGACCTGCAAAGCTGGGACAGCGGTTTCTACGGTGAAAAACTGCGCCAGCAACGTTACAGCGTGGCCCAGGAAGCCCTGCGCGCCTACTTCCCGATCGACAAGGTCCTGAGCGGCCTGTTCGCCATCGTCCAGCGTCTCTACGGCATCGAGATCGCCGAACTGAAAGGCTTCGACAGCTGGCACCCGGACGTGCGCCTGTTCGAAATCAAGGAAAACGGCCAGCACGTCGGCCGCTTCTTCTTCGACCTCTATGCCCGCGCCAACAAGCGTGGCGGCGCCTGGATGGACGGCGCCCGCGACCGTCGTCGCACCTTCGAGGGTGTCCTGCAAAGCCCGGTGGCCAACCTGGTGTGCAACTTCACCCCGGCCGACAGCGGCAAGCCAGCGCTGTTGACCCACGATGAAGTCACCACCCTGTTCCACGAGTTCGGCCATGGCCTGCATCACCTGCTGACCCGCGTCGAACACGCTGGCGTGTCCGGCATCAACGGCGTGGCCTGGGATGCGGTGGAACTGCCGAGCCAGTTCATGGAGAACTGGTGCTGGGAGCCCGAAGGCCTGGCGCTGATTTCCGGCCACTACGAAACCGGCGAACCACTGCCCCAGGACCTGCTGGAAAAAATGCTCGCGGCGAAAAACTTCCAGTCCGGCCTGATGATGGTTCGTCAACTGGAGTTCTCGCTGTTCGACTTCGAGCTGCACGCCACCCACGGCGACGGCCGCAACGTGCTGCAAGTGCTCGAAGGCGTGCGCGACGAGGTATCGGTCATGCGCCCACCGGCCTACAACCGCTTCCCCAACAGCTTCGCCCACATCTTCGCCGGCGGGTACGCAGCGGGCTACTACAGCTACAAGTGGGCGGAAGTGCTGTCGGCCGATGCGTTCTCCAAGTTCGAAGAGGACGGCGTGCTCAACGCAGCCACCGGGCGTGCCTTCCGTGAGGCGATCCTGGCCCGTGGCGGCTCCCAGGAACCGATGGTGCTGTTCGTCGACTTCCGTGGCCGTGAGCCGTCGATTGACGCACTCTTGCGCCATAGCGGCCTGACCGAGGACGCGGCAGCATGAGTGAGGGGCCTGTGATTACCAAACGACGCTTCATAGCCGGGGCGGTCTGCCCGGCGTGCAGTGAGCCGGACAAGTTGATGATGTGGAACGAAGACGGCGTGCCGCACCGCGAATGCGTGGCCTGCGGCTATTCCGACACGCTCAACGAACAAGGCCTGTCGGTGCCCAAGGAATTGGGCACCCGTGTGAACACACCGGCGCCCAAGGTGCCGGACGCCAAGGTCCAGGCGGTGCAGTTTTTCCCCAACCCCAAGTTGAAGAAAAAGACCGACTGACATCTGCGGCATCACCTTCCGGGCCGCCCGGCCCGGAAGCGATACATATTTACCGCCGGGCCCGGGCCCTTCCTTCACAGACTGTCCACCAGTACAGACTGACAGGAAGGTTCCCATGCTCGACGATGACAATCCGCTGTTGCAGGCCTATGACCTGCCCCCGTTTGCCCACATCCAGGCCCGGCATTTCTCCCCGGCCCTTGACCGGATCCTGGTGGAAAGTCGCGCTCAAGTGGCCGACATCATCAAGACCCAGACCCCCTTTCCCACCTGGGATGACCTGGTGCTGGCCATGGACGAAATCCATGGGCGCCTGGAGAGCTTCGGCTACCTGCTGCATCTCCTGACCACGACCAGGCCAGGGGCGGCCTGGGCGCAAGCTTCCCTGGCGTGCACTGAACGGCTGCATGACTTCCAGGTTGAACTCAAACAACACCCCACACTGTTCACGCTTTACCAGCGCTTGGCAGACAGCCAGATCGCCAAGCATTTCGCCCCGGCTCGCAAACGGGTCCTGAAAAAAATCCTCGGCCAGTTTCACCAGAACAGGTCGGCAGGGCACCTGTCGGCCGACCTGAATCTGTTGAAGTTGCGCATCGACGAACTCCAGGGGTTATTCCTGGAGAACCTGCACATGGCCAATCAGGCCTGGAGCAAAGCGTTTGACGATGAAGCTCCGCTGAGCGGCCTGCCGTCGCGCTTCAAACAACAGATGGCCCAGCGGGCACGCGATGCCGGGCGCACGGGATGGTTGCTGACGCTCAGCGAGGAAGCCTTTGGCGCCGTCACTCAATACGCCGACAACCGCGCCCTCCGTCAGCAAATGTACGAGGCCTACAGCACCCGCGCATCGGACCAGGGCCCCCAGGCGGGCCATTTCGACAACAGCGACATCCTCAGGCAGTTGTTGGAAGACCGTCATCGGTACGCCACCGCCCTGGGCTATTCGGATTTCGCTCAAATGGCGATCGAGCCCGAGCAAGCCGTGTCCACCGAAGAAGTCCTGGCTTTCCTGCGGGCCCAACTCAAACGACAGCACGGCGCTTTCGAGCGGGACGCACGCCAGCTCAAGGCCTTCGCCACGCAACAGGGTTTCGACGAACTCCAGCCGTGGGATTACCCCTACCTGGCGAATCAACTCCGCCAGCAGGCAGCGGGCCTTTCCAAGCAAGCGCTGAGCGTCTGGTTCCCCTTGGAATCCACCTTCGCACAGCTACTGCTGATGGCCACGGAGCTGTTCGGGGTGAGCTTCGCCGAGCGACATGACGTGGCGACCTGGCACCCGGATGTGCGCCTTTTCGAAGTCAGCGAATGGGGAGCGGTCATTGGCTACCTCTATTTCGATCCGTTTTCGGATGCAAGCCGAGACGGTTACCCCAATACCACCACCCTGCGCAGCCGCCGCATCACCGCGGAGGGACGCCCGCGACACCCCATTGCGACGCTGCATGCCTGGCTGCCGCGCAGCGTAGGGGCGGACCCGGTCCTGCTCGATCATCTGCAACTGCGCATTCTTTTCCATGAGTTCGGCCATTGCCTGCAGCATGTCCTGACCCGCGCCGAATACCGTGACCTGTCGGGCATCTCTGGCCTGTCCCGCGATACCGCCGAATTTGCCGGGGTGTTGTTCGAGCAATGGTGTTTCTCCAGGCAATGCCTGGTGCGGGTCTCCAGGCACTATCAAACCGGGGCGACGATGTCTGACAAGGTCGCCGGCCAAGTGTTGACCTTTGCCAGCACCCAGGCCAGTTGGGAAACCGCCGTCCTGTTGCGCAACGCGTTATTCGATATGGAGCTGCACCGCACCCACGGCGACGGGCGGACCGTCCAGCAGGTGTTCGATCAAGCCAGTGCGCAGGTGGGGCACTTGCCGGTGTCCGCGAACGAGCGCTGGCCCAATGGCCTGGACTACCTGGTGACCGGCTATGGCGCGCGGCTCTACGCCTATGCCTGGTCGAAGGCACTGGCCGCCAAAGTATTCCAGCGATTCCAGCGTGACGGGCTGTTCAACCCGGCAACAGGCCGGGCACTGCGCGAAACCATTTTTGCCCCGGGCGACTTGCGACCGTTGTCCGAATCCATCGCCACCTTTACCGGCACGCCGCCGATCAACGCCGCGGCAGCGCCACCTGGGGGTCGAGGTGCTGCGCCGGCGTCGTTGAATTGACCCAGCTTGCCAAGGAGCAAAGGGCAAAGACGCTGGTGCTGCAATCGCCGTTCGCCAATGCCGTGCGGAGTTTGTCGATGTCGGCCTGCATCATGTAGCGCACCCCGTCCTTGAAATGATGACTGTCACCGAAGCCACCTTCGGTCATCTCGTTCAGGGCGTCTTCTTTGCTCCAGCCCTGGACCACCACCCGGTACATGGCGGCCACCAGTCCGGTGCGGTCCGAGCCGTGCTTGCAGTGCATCAGCACCGGCCCCTTGGCTTCGGCCGCCTGGACGGCGCGCAAGGCCCTGAGTATGTCGCTGTCATCGACGTGATTGGTGCGATAGGGCAACTGCACCTGCTCGATGCCGGGGGTGGACAGCCAGCGCTTGTCCGACTCCGGCAGGAAGGTGATGACCGTGCCGATCCTGAGCTTCGTCAGCAAGGGCACCGCCCCGCCGTCCGGCAGGGAGCTGCGGTAGAGCGTGGGGGACATCTGGTAGAGGTTGTAGTCCTTTTCCACCGGCTGCGCCCATTCAGCGGGCCTCGTCTCAGGGGAATCGGCCGCTTGGGCGGGCGCTTCGGCCAGCCCGGTGAGCAAGGCCAGGCAGAGCAGCGAACGGGAGCAGAACTTGAGCATGCATGAACGACCGAAAGTGAAGAAACACGAGAGGCTCAGTCTCGGCTCGCTGCGGTTAAAAGCCTGTGAGGAGAACGTCAAAGCGTTGTGAACGCCGATCCGGTATTTGGGCTGCTGAATGGCACTGGCCTTAATGGAAGACAGCGAATACTGTATACACATACAGCTTTCGGAGTATTCCCATGCCAGCCACCCTTCCACCGCGCGGCCGCGGCACCGCGACCAACCCGCATAACCGCTTCGCCCCGAGCCGCTCGGTGGCCGAAGATGACGGCTGGTATCAGGAAGTCCCGCAAACCCAGGGCACCGAAGTGCGCATCGAAACGGCAAAGACCATCATTACCCGCAACACCTCGTCCGATATCCCGTTCGACCGCTCGATCAACCCGTACCGAGGCTGCGAGCACGGCTGCATCTACTGCTATGCACGACCCAGCCATGCCTATTGGGACCTGTCGCCGGGGCTGGATTTCGAAACGAAGCTGATCGCCAAGACCAATGCCGCCGATGTGCTGGAAGAGCAATTGTCCCGGCGCGGCTATCAATGCGCACCGATCGCGCTGGGGTCCAACACCGATCCCTATCAGCCTATCGAACGCGAACAACGGATAACCCGCCGGATTCTCGAGGTGCTGCTGCGTTATCGGCATCCGGTGACCATCGTCACCAAGGGTTCGCTGATCCTGCGCGACCTGGACCTGCTGACCGAGCTGGCGCAACAACGCCTGGTGCACGTGATGATCAGCCTCACCACCCTGGACGATGAACTCAAGCGCATTCTCGAACCCCGCGCGGCGGCACCCAAGGCTCGGCTGCGGGCGATCAAGGTCATGCGCGAGGCGGGGATCGCCGTGGGGGTGCTGTGCGCACCGATGATCCCGATGATCAACGACAGCGAGATCGAGAGCCTGCTGGCCGAAGCCCACGCCGCCGGCGCGCAGAATGCCGCCTACGTCATGCTGCGCCTGCCGCTGGAAGTCGCGCCGCTGTTCGAGCAGTGGTTGCAGGCGCATTACCCGCAACGCGCCGCCCACGTGCTGAGCCTGGTGCGCCAGAGCCGCGGTGGCGAACTGTATGACAGCCGCTTCGGTGCGCGGATGCGCGGCGAAGGCCCGTTCGCCGACCTGCTGGCCCAGCGATTTGCCAAGGCACTCAAGCGCCTGGGGCTGGAGCGCCGCGACGGATACAATCTTGACTGCGATGCCTTCTGTCCGCCGGGCCGACAGATGTCGTTGATTTGATTAAAGTTGAACCTGGAACGGCGCTGGACATGATCTGCGCCAGCGTTTCGCCACCCCTGGAATCATTGTCCTAGAGCCTTCGATTTCAGTTTGAGTTAAGTTTCGGCCGCTACCTTGTTCAGCGAGTGACTGACAGGTCGAACACCCCGACCTGGACGTATTTTAACCAGCCACTGGCGTCATACCGTCAAAAGAGGATGAATCATGAGTGACAAGGATAAACAGCCGTTGGCTGCGTCGGCTTCAGCCCAACCCGAGGCGGAAACCGCCGATGCAGCGCTGCAGCATATTGTTGACGGCTTTTTGCATTTCCATCACGAGATCTTTCCGCAACAGGAAGAACTCTTCAAGAAACTCGCCACCGCCCAAGCGCCCCGGGCGATGTTCATCACCTGCGCCGATTCGCGCATCGTGCCCGAGTTGATCACCCATAGCTCCCCCGGCGACCTGTTCGTGACCCGTAACGTCGGCAACGTCGTGCCGCCTTACGGGCAGATGAACGGCGGCGTCTCCACCGCCATCGAATACGCCGTGCTGGCCCTCGGTGTGCAACACATCATTGTGTGTGGCCATTCCGACTGCGGCGCCATGCGTGCCGTGCTCAACCCCGACACCCTGGAAAAAATGCCCACGGTCAAGGCCTGGCTGCGCCACGCCGAAGTGGCCAAGACCATGGTCCATGACAACTGTCCGTGCGGCGACGAAAAACAGACCATGCCCATCCTCACCGAAGAGAATGTGATCGCGCAGCTGCAGCATCTGCGAACGCATCCCTCGGTAGCGTCGCGCATGGCCAGCGGTCAGTTGTTCATCCATGGCTGGGTGTACAACATCGAGACCAGCGAGATCAAAGCCTTTGACGCGGACCAGGGACGTTTCCTGCCGCTCGATGGCAGCCATCCGATACCGGTGGCGACGCCCAAAGCGCGCTTCTAACCACTCTTAAACTTGTGTGGTTCAAGCCTTGCCGCCATTTGCGCGGTAGGGCTTCGCCATGCCTGAAGAAAACTTCGGGAGAGTTGCCATGCGTGCTGCTCAATTAAAAGCTGTTCTGCCACGGGAGCTGTTGGCTTCGGTGGTTGTGTTTCTGGTGGCCCTGCCTTTGTGCATGGGCATCGCCATCGCCTCTGGCCTGCCGCCGGCCAAGGGCCTGATTACCGGCATCATCGGTGGTTTGGTGGTGGGTTTCCTGGCCGGCTCGAAGCTGCAAGTCAGTGGCCCGGCCGCCGGCTTGGCGGTTTTGGTCTTCGAACTGGTGCGCCAGCATGGTGTGGCAATGCTCGGGCCGATCCTGTTGCTGGCCGGTCTGCTGCAATTGTTGGCCGGGCGTTTTCGCCTGGGCTGCTGGTTCCGGGTCACCGCGCCTGCCGTGGTGTACGGCATGCTCGCGGGTATTGGCGTGCTGATCATACTGTCCCAGGTCCATGTGATGCTCGACGCCGCGCCCAAGCCCTCCGGGCTGGATAACCTGGCGGCGTTCCCGGCGGCGGTGGCCCAGGCCTTGCCGTCTTTCGGCTGGCAGGCGGGCCTGCTCGGTCTGTCGACGATTGCGGTGATGTGGCTGTGGGAAAAGTTTCGCCCCCACCGTCTGCGCTTCATTCCTGGCGCCTTGCTGGGTGTCGGCCTGGCGACCGTCGCCAGCCTGCTGCTGGCCTTGCAGGTCAAGCGTGTGGAAGTGCCGGAGAACATGGCCGAAGCCATTGATTGGCTGCGCCCGGCGGACCTGCTGAACCTGGCCGACCCGACGCTGCTGATCGCCGCATTCGCGGTGGCTTTCATCGCCAGCGCCGAAACCCTGCTGTCAGCGGCCGCCGTCGATCGCATGCACAGCGGTGAACGTGCGGACTTCGACCGGGAACTGTCGGCCCAAGGTATCGGCAACATGCTCTGCGGCCTGCTCGGCGCCCTGCCGATGACCGGCGTGATCGTGCGCAGCTCGGCCAACGTCCAGGCCGGGGCTACCACACGGATGTCGACGATTTTCCACGGCCTGTGGTTGCTGCTGTTCGTATTGTTGCTGTCCAGCGTGCTGCAAAGCATTCCGGTGGCGAGCCTGGCGGGTGTGCTGGTGTACACCGGTTTCAAACTGGTGGACCTCAAGGCGTTTCGCAGCCTGGGTCGTTATGGCCGGATGCCGATGTTCACCTACGCCGCAACGGCCCTGGCGATCATCTTCACCGACCTGCTGACCGGTGTGCTGATCGGCTTCGGCCTGACCCTGGCGAAACTGGCCTGGAAAGCCTCACGCCTGAAAATCAGCCTGATCGACCTGCCCCAGGAAGGCGAGATGGAACTGCGACTGGTCGGGGCCGCCACCTTCCTCAAGGTGCCGGCATTGACCCAGGTACTGGACACCATACCCACCGGCGCGACCGTGCATGTGCCGCTCAATAACCTGAGCTACATCGACCACTCGTGCCTGGAGTTGCTGGAAGAATGGGGCCGGGCGAATGCCAGCAAGGGTTCGAAGCTGCTGATCGAATCCCGCGGGCTCAAGCGCAGGTTGGAGGGGCGGTTGCGCACCACCGTGGGAGTTGGCGCGGCGTCTGCCTGACACCCAAGAAATCCTGTGGGAACGAGCTTGCTCGCGATAGCGGTGTATCAGCCAACTGTGATGTTGCTGGTCCATTGCAATCGCGAGCAAGCTCGCTCCCACAGGGGGCTGTTGCTGGACACATGCTTTATGAACCACCCGGATTCAATGTGGGAGCGGGCTTGCTCGCGATGGCGGCGTGTCAGTCAACTGTGATGTTGCTGATCCAATGCAATCGCGAGCAAGCTCGCTCCCACAGTGGGCTGTGGCTGGACACTTATTTTATGAACCCCCGGATTCAATGTGGGAGCGGGCTTGCTCGCGAAGGCATAGTGTCAGTCAACTGTGATGTTGCTGATGCAATGCCATCGCGAGCAAGCTCGCTCCCACAAAGGTTTTAAGTTGTCCTGATGGATCAAGCCGCCGGCTGATCCAGCTCCAGGCCCACGCCCAGACGACGGGACATGCACGGCCAGCGCTTCCAGGCCGCGCCGGTTTCCGGGCTGCTGAGCTTCTCGCGGTAGGTTTCTACCGACTCCAATGCAAACGTCTCGTCGTTGAGCATCTCATCGAACGTGTGATGGACCACTTCATCGAGTTGGTTGGCAAATGCCTCACCGATCAACTGGTGGGCGATCAGGTTGGCGACCGTCATGTCCAAGGGGATCAATGGCTGGCCGAAATGCTTGATGTACAGATCGTTGACCTCTTCGACGAACCGATGTGCCAGGTAGGCTTCGTCCAGAAGGCTGTCGAGCCCGACATGCCCGGCCATGATGGTCGGCGGCTGAAGGAAGTACTGTTCGGCAATCTTCAGTACCGGTTTGATCTGCGACTCGATACCCGCCTCCCTGGCGACATCATTGGCTGCATCCAGCAGGTCGGGTACCTCATCAATGTAGGCGGCGACAAAACGCGCCAGGACGTCGTTGGCGTTCGCGTCCGGCAATTGAATGGCTCGGTGCAGGTTCGGCAGTTGGGCCGTCAACTGACGAGTCAACTGACCGGTCTCGGCTTCGTGTTGTTGGGCTTTTTGGATCTGCTCGCGCAATGCGGCGGTGTTCATGACAACTCCAGGAAACAAAGGCAAAGAAATAGGGAAGACATAACTTAGCTGGCCCAAAAACACTCCTAAGACCTATTTTTCATAACCGCCTCATCCTTGCTGCGTCGCAGTTATATCGGTTTGCCATCACTTAGTTCGCATCCTTCTCCATTCGTGGGCTCTAGCGCAAGCCCCGGCTGTTTCAAACGATTTACGCCATCGCGTTGCGAGGTTGCAGGTGCTGTCTATACTCGGTTTGGAATGGAGTTAGCTGATGACACCCGATTGCATGTGCAGCAAGGCGCGGCGGTTCAAGTTGGTAGTCTGAAGTAGCCGATCCCTTGCCGCAGGCTTTACGCCTACGGGATAACAAGAACGATAAGGGGAACCCGCAATGACGCGACATCCACACGTATGGATGGGCCTCCTGTTGTGGTCGATTTTCAGCCAGGCACAAGCGGCCTGGACTGTGAATATGGCGCCTGGAGCGACACAGATCAGCAACGCAGTGTTCGACCTGCACATGACCATCTTCTGGATCTGTGTGGTCATCGGCATCATCGTCTTCGGCGCCATGTTCTGGTCGATGATGATGCACCGCCGCTCAACCGGCCAGAATGCCGCGCACTTCCACGAAAACACCCGCGTTGAAATCCTCTGGACCATCGTGCCCTTCCTGATCCTGGTGCTGATGGCGATTCCCGCCACCGCCACCCTGATCAAGATGTACGACTCCAGCGAGTCGGACATCGATATCCAGATCACTGGCTATCAATGGAAGTGGCACTACAAGTACCTGGGCCAGGACGTCGAGTTCTTCAGCAACCTGGCCACCCCCGCCGAACAGATCCATAACCAGAGCGCCAAGGGCGAGCATTACCTGCTGGAGGTCGACAAGCCGCTGGTGCTGCCGGTCGATGCCAAGGTGCGCTTCCTGGTGACCTCCGCCGACGTGATCCACTCCTGGTGGGTGCCGGCCTTCGCGGTCAAGCGCGATGCGATCCCCGGGTTCGTCAACGAAGCCTGGACCCGTGTCGACAAGCCCGGCCTGTACCGCGGCCAATGCGCCGAACTGTGTGGCAAGGACCATGGCTTCATGCCCATCGTGGTGGAGGTCAAGAGCAAGCCCGACTACGAGAAATGGCTGGGCGAACGCAAGGCCGAAGCCGCGCAACTTAAAGAGCTGACCAGCAAGGAATGGACGCTCGAAGAACTCAAGGAACGTGGCGACAAGGTCTACCACACCACCTGCGTGGCCTGTCACCAGGCCGAAGGGCAGGGTCTGCCACCGATGTTCCCGGCGCTCAAGGGATCGAAAATCGCCACCGGGCCCAAGGCTGATCACCTGAGCCTCGTCTTCCACGGCAAGCCCGGCACCTCCATGGCCGCGTTCGGCAAGCAGCTGTCGGAAGTCGATATCGCCGCGGTCGTGACCTATGAACGCAACGCCTGGGGCAACAACAAGGGCGACATGGTGACGCCGAAAGAAGTGCTGGAACTCAAACAGGCGGAAAGCAAATGAGCCGGCCTGACGTGTGTTCCCGTAACCGGTCGGGGCTTACCGCCCCGCACCGTCCAGCCCACTCGTTCGAAGGAGACAGGACATGAGTGCTGTGATCGATGACCACGGTCATGCCGGCGCCGACCACGCCCACGGCCCCGCCAAGGGCCTGATGCGCTGGGTGCTGACCACCAACCACAAGGATATCGGCACGCTGTACCTGTGGTTCGCCTTCTCGATGTTCCTGCTGGGCGGCTCGTTCGCCATGGTGATCCGCGCCGAGCTGTTCCAGCCCGGCCTGCAGATCGTGCAGCCGGAATTCTTCAACCAGATGACCACCATGCACGGCCTGGTGATGGTCTTCGGCGCGGTGATGCCGGCGTTCGTCGGCCTTGCCAACTGGATGATCCCGTTGATGATCGGTGCGCCGGACATGGCCCTGCCACGGATGAACAACTTCAGCTTCTGGCTGTTGCCGGCCGCGTTCCTGATGCTGGTGTCGACGCTGTTCACCCCGGGGGGCGGGCCGAACTTCGGCTGGACCTTCTATGCCCCGCTGTCCACCACCTATGCGCCGGAAAGCGTGACGTTCTTCATCTTCGCCATCCACCTGATGGGCATCAGCTCGATCATGGGCGCGATCAACGTGGTCGCCACCATCCTCAACCTGCGCGCCCCCGGCATGACCCTGATGAAAATGCCGCTGTTCGTCTGGACCTGGCTGATCACCGCGTTCCTGCTGATCGCGGTGATGCCGGTGCTGGCCGGCTGCGTGACGATGATGCTGATGGACATCCACTTCGGCACCAGCTTCTTCAGTGCCGCCGGTGGCGGTGACCCGGTGCTGTTCCAGCACGTGTTCTGGTTCTTCGGCCACCCCGAGGTGTACATCATGATCCTGCCGGCCTTCGGTGCCGTCAGCTCGATCATCCCGGCCTTCTCGCGCAAGCCGTTGTTCGGCTACACCTCGATGGTCTACGCCACGGCCGCCATCGCGTTCCTGTCGTTCATCGTCTGGGCGCACCACATGTTCGTGGTGGGCATTCCGCTGGTGGGCGAGCTGTTCTTCATGTACGCCACCCTGCTGATCGCCGTGCCCACCGGGGTGAAGGTGTTCAACTGGGCCAGCACCATGTGGCAAGGCTCGCTGACCTTCGAGACGCCAATGCTGTTTGCCGTGGCGTTCGTGATCCTGTTTTCCATCGGCGGTTTCTCCGGGCTGATGCTGGCCATCGCCCCGGCGGACTTCCAGTACCAGGACACCTACTTCGTGGTGGCGCACTTCCACTATGTGCTGGTGCCCGGCGCGATCTTCGGGATCTTCGCCTCGGCCTACTACTGGCTGCCGAAATGGACCGGCCACATGTACGACGAAACCCTCGGCAAACTGCACTTCTGGCTGTCCTTCATTGGCATGAACATGGCGTTCTTCCCGATGCACTTCGTCGGGCTGGCGGGCATGCCCCGGCGGATTCCCGACTACAACCTGCAGTTCGCCGACTTCAACATGGTCTCGTCCATCGGCGCGTTCATGTTCGGCACCACGCAGATCTTCTTCCTGTTCATCGTGATCAAGACCATCCGTGGCGGCGAGCCGGCACCGGCCAAGCCGTGGGATGGGGCCGAAGGGCTGGAGTGGAGCGTGCCGTCGCCGGCGCCGTATCACACCTTTACCACGCCGCCGGAAGTGAAATAGATGACACCGGGGCCTTATGTGGGAGCGAGCTTGCTCGCGATGGCAGCGACTCGGTGTGTCAGACACACCGCTATCGCGAGCAAGCTCGCTCCCACAGGGTTCCTGGTAGGGACTGGAAATCATGGCTGATTCGATTTCACTGAAGAAACTGGTCACCCGCCTGCTGTTGGTGGTGGTAGCCATGTTCATCTTCGGGTTTGCCCTGGTGCCGATCTACGACGTGATGTGCAAGGCGTTCGGCATCAACGGCAAGACCGCCGGGCAATACGAAGGCGAGCAAACCGTCGATGAATCGCGTCAGGTGCGTGTGCAGTTCCTGTCGACCAATTCGGTGGACATGCCCTGGGATTTCTACCCCAAGGGCGATGAACTGGTGGTCCGGCCGGGGGCGGTGAACGAGATGGTCTTTGTCGTCCACAACCCCACCAACCGGCCAATGAGTGCCCAGGCGGTGCCGAGCATCGCGCCGAGCAACGCGGCGGCGTATTTCCACAAGACCGAATGCTTTTGTTTTACCCAGCAAGTGCTGCAACCCGGCGAACGCATCGAAATGCCCATGCGCTTCATCGTCGACCGGGACATGCCCAAGGAAGTGAAGCATCTGACGCTGTCCTACACGCTGTTCGACATCACCGCTCGTCATCCACCGGTGGCTTTAAACACTGACCGATAGCGTGCCCGATAAGGAGAACAATAAATGGCAACTCACGAACACTATTACGTTCCGGCCCAGAGCAAATGGCCGATCATCGCCACGGTCGGGATGTTCGTCACGGTGTATGGCCTGGCCACCTGGTTCAACGACCTGAAGGCCGCCCGGCCGGATTCCCACGGCCCGCTGATCTTTTTCGTCGGCGGCCTGCTGGTGGCCTACATGCTGTTCGGCTGGTTCGGCGCGGTGATCAAGGAAAGTCGCGCCGGGCTGTACAGCGCCCAGCTCGACCGCTCGTTCCGCTGGGGCATGAGCTGGTTCATCTTTTCCGAGGTGATGTTCTTCATCGCGTTCTTCGGCGCCCTGTTCTATGTGCGCATGATCTCCGCACCGGGCTTGGCGGGCGAAGGCACCAAGGGCCTGTCACACATGCTCTGGCCGAGCTTCGAGTTCGCCTGGCCGTTGCTGAACAACCCCGATCCGAAACTCTTCCCGGCGCCCAAGGACGTCATCAGCCCCTGGGGCTTGCCGCTGCTCAACACCATCCTGCTGGTCAGTTCCAGCGTCACCGTCACCATCGCCCACCATGCCCTGAAAAAAGGCCATCGCGGCGCGCTGAAAATCTGGCTGGCCATCACCGTCCTGCTGGGTTGTGCCTTCCTGGGCTTCCAGGCCGAGGAATACATCCACGCCTATAAAGAACTGGGCCTGACCCTGGGCTCCGGCGTCTACGGCGCGACGTTCTTCATGCTCACGGGCTTTCACGGCGCCCACGTCACCATCGGCACGATCATCCTGTTCGTCATGCTGATGCGCATCATGCGCGGGCACTTCGACAACGAGCACCAGTTCGGCTTCGAGGCGGCGAGCTGGTATTGGCACTTCGTCGATGTGGTGTGGATCGGCTTGTTCATCTTCGTCTACGTGCTCTGAGGCAAACGCTACCAGGGCGCGTGTGACACCAGTTGGCCGCTGAAGAAACCCCAGGCGATCAAGCCGACGGTGGCGGCGGCCAGACCGACCCGAATCACCAAGGCGATGACCAGGCGATTGGAACTGCTGTCGTCCTTGACCAGAAAAAACAGACCGCTGAAAAGGCTGGCAATCGTGGCAATCAGCATCAGGACGATGGCTGCTTTTAGCATTAGGGACACTCCGGGGGGACGCAATGCACGTGAGTATAGCTATCCCGTTCGACGGCTTTCGGACGGCGCCATGAAACACTTTCGGCCGGGCATCCTGCCGTCGCTGGTGGTCGCCGTTCTGGTGCCGGTGATGGTGTGCCTGGGGTTCTGGCAACTGAGCCGGGGCGAACAGAAACGTGTGCTCATGGAGAGTTACGCCGAGCGCCGCGTGGCGCCGCCGCTGGACAGCACCGAGCTGGCACACACCACCGACCCGGCCTTTCGAGCGGTCACGCTGCAGGGCCAGTTCGACGCCGAGCACAGCATCCTGCTGGACAACCGCCAACACGACGGCAAGGTCGGCGTCGAGTTGCTGCAACCGTTCCTCGACCACCGGACCGGGCTCTGGCTGCTGGTCAATCGCGGCTGGCTGCCCTGGCCGGACCGGCGTACCCCGCCGGTCTTCAACACGCCGGAACAACCCGTCAGCCTCCAGGCCTGGGTCTATGTCGCCCCCGGCGCGACGTTCCAGCTCCACGCCGACCCGGCCGGCGCTCCCTGGCCGCGACTGGTCACTGCCATCGAGCCGGACAAGCTCTGGGCCGACCTGGGCCGCAGCGGCTTCGCCTATGAATTACGCCAACAAAACGGCCCCGGTGCCTACCGGACCGATTGGCCCGTCGTGGCCATGGGCCCGGAAAAACACCTCGGTTATGCCGTGCAGTGGTTCGCCATGGCGGCGGCCCTGTTCGGCCTTTTTCTTTATCTCGGATGGCACAACGCAGGGAGACACCATGGGAAGCACCATGAATCCAACCAACACGTCTGAGGCGCCCGCGGCACACAACCGTCGCAAGGGCCGCGTGCAATTGCTGCTGATCGTGCTCGGGGTGATCGGCCCGATGATCCTGGCCACCGGCATGTACAAATTCCAGTTCTGGGTGCCCGACAGCCGCAGCTACCACGGCGAACTGATCGGCACCGGCCAGACCCGCGCCGAGATTGGCGTGCAGGCCGACGAGCAGCGCTGGCAGATCCTGGTCACGGCGCCACAGGAATGCTCGGTGGATTGCCGGCAACTGGTGTACCTGGCCCGGCAAGTCCAGATCAGCCTGGGCCGCGAAGCCTCTCGCGCCAGCCATGCCCTGGCGGTGGCGCAACCGTTGGACGCCGAGTACGACGCTCAACTGCAACGCGAATACCCGCAACTTCAACGCTACCCACTGGACCTGCCGGCCTATCAGAAAGGCGCCCAGGGCTCCGGCGGCGCCCAACTGTGGATCATCGACCCCCACAGCAACCTGGTGCTGCGCTACGACGCCCGGGTCAAGGGCAAGGACCTGCTCAACGACCTGCGCCACTTGCTGAAACTGTCGAACATCGGATGAGGGCATCGACATGGCCAAACCAGGATTTCGCCTCGCGCTGTTTGCCACGCTGCTGGCACTGATCGTCGTATTGCTGGGCGCCTACACCCGGCTGACCCACGCCGGCCTCGGCTGCCCCGACTGGCCCGGCTGCTACGGATTCATCAGCGTGCCCAAGAGCGAAGCCCAACTGGCCCATGCCGAGCTGCACTTTCCCGACACTCCGGTGGAAGCCCACAAGGGCTGGAACGAGATGGTCCATCGCTACTTCGCCGGCGCCTTGGGCTTGATGATCGTAGCGTTGGCGGCACGGTCCTGGATGAACCGCCACCGCCCGGGTCAGCCGTTGAAATTGCCGCTGTTCCTGCTGGCGGTGGTCTTCGCGCAAGCGGCATTCGGCATGTGGACCGTGACCCTCAAGCTCTGGCCCCAAGTGGTCACCGGGCATTTGCTGGGCGGCTTCGCGACGTTGAGCCTGCTGTTTCTGCTTACGCTGAGATTGTCCGGCGTACTACCGGCGCTGACCGTGCCCAAGCGCCTGCAACACTGGGCCACCGCCGGGCTGCTGCTGGTGATCGGCCAGATCGCCTTGGGCGGCTGGGTCAGTTCCAATTACGCCGCCGTGGCCTGCATCGACTTCCCCACCTGCCACGGCCAATGGCTGCCACCGGCCGACTTTGCCAACGGCTTTCACCTGACCCAACACATCGGCCCCAACTACCTGGGCGGGCAACTGGACAGCGACGCCCGCACCGCCATCCACCTGACCCACCGCATCGGCGCCTTGCTGGTGACCGTGGTGCTGCTCGGGCTGGCCTGGCAATTGAAGACCGTCGGCATGACCCGCCTGGCCGGGCTGGTGCTGACGGCGCTGGCGGCACAGATCACCCTGGGCATCAGCAACGTGCTGTTCCACCTGCCGTTGCCGGTGGCCGTCGCCCACAACGCCGGGGGCGCCGCGTTGCTGCTGACCCTGGTATTGGTCAACTATCACGCCCGCACCAGCCTGGTCCGGGTCAAGCATCAAGTCCCGCTGCGCTGGCGGTTCAACCCGCATAAACACGGCGTCAGCCCCATAACTATAAAAGGAGAGATGCCATGGCAACCTTGACCGGTGAACGCCACAGCCAAGCGATCTGGCGCGATTACCTGGAGCTGACCAAGCCGAAAGTGGTGGTGCTGATGCTGATCACCTCGCTGGTGGGCATGTTCCTCGCCACCCGCGCCGGCGTGCCCTGGACGGTGCTGGTGTTCGGCAACCTGGGCATCGCCCTGTGTGCCGGCGGCGCGGCGGCGGTCAACCATGTGGTGGACCGCCGCATCGACGCCGTCATGGCCCGCACCCACAAACGGCCACTGGCCGAAGGGCGCATCTCCCCCGCCGCCGCACTGACCTTCGCCCTGGCCCTGGCCGTGATCGGCCAGGCCCTGCTGCTGGCCTTCACCAACCCACTGACAGCCTGGCTGACCCTCGCTTCATTGCTGGGTTATGCGGTGGTCTACACCGGCTTCCTCAAGCGCGCAACGCCACAGAACATCGTCATCGGCGGCCTCGCCGGCGCGGCGCCGCCGCTGCTGGGCTGGGTGGCGGCCACCGGGCATGTCAGCGCCGAACCGCTGCTGCTGGTGCTGATCATCTTCGCCTGGACCCCACCACATTTCTGGGCCTTGGCCATCCACCGCAAAGAGGAATACGCCAAGGCCGACATCCCGATGCTGCCGGTGACCCACGGCGAGCACTACACCAAAATCCATATCCTGCTCTACACCCTGGTGCTGCTGGCGGTGAGCCTAATGCCGTTCGTGATCCATATGAGCGGAATGCTCTATCTTGTTTGCGCGCTCGTGCTGGGCGCCCGGTTCCTGCAATGGGCCGTGGTGTTGTACCGTGGCACTCGGCCGCACGCGGCGATCAACACCTTCAAGTACTCTATCTATTACTTGTTCCTGCTGTTCATCGCCCTGCTTGTAGATCATTACTTACTGTTGAGCCTATGACTCGAACCCAGAAAACCGTCTTCATCCTCGTGGCCGTGATCGCACTGATCCTAGGCCTGACCATCAACAAGGTGCTGTCCGGCAAAGGCCAGGGCGACCCGACCGCGCTGATCGACGCCGGCATCATCCTGCTGCCCCAGAGCCGCAACCTGCCGGACGTGAAAATGACCGACCAGGACGGCCAGCCCGTAGTGATGGATGGATTGAAAGACAAATGGAGCCTGCTGTTCTTCGGCTACACCTTCTGCCCGGACATCTGCCCCACCACCCTCGCCCAACTGCGCCAGATCAAAAGCGAGTTGCCGAAGGAAGCTGTGGATAAGTTGCAGATCGTACTGGTCAGCGTCGACCCGAACCGCGACACGCCCAAGCAACTGAAGCAGTACCTGGGGTACTTTGATCCGCAGTTCAAAGGCCTGACTGCTTCGTCTGTTGAAGACCTGCAGAAACTGGCGAATGCGGTGAGCATTCCGTTTATTCCGGCGGATACCAGTAAGCCCAACTATACGGTTGATCACAGCGGCAACCTGGCGGTGATTGGGCCGGACGGTACCCAGCGCGGGTTTATTCGCGCGCCGTTGAATAATCAGAAGCTGGTGGCGCAGTTGCCGGAGATGCTGAAGCGTAAATAGCGCCTCCAGGAGCATGCCGTTCAGCTAAGCCATGCCCATTCCTTGTGGTGAGGAAGTCCCCTTGTGGTAGGGAAGTCCCTTGTGGCGAGGGGATTTATCCCCGCTGGGCTGCGCAGCAGCCCCCAAAAGGCTGAACACAATCAACATGGCACAACGCGATGGCTAGGTTCAGGACGAGAGGCCTCCAGCCCCCGCTCCCACACCGGGTGGAAGTGAACACACTATCTGCAACAGCCCCCCAACCCCTGTGGGAGCGAGCTTGCTCGCGATGAAATCGACTCGGTTCCAGACCAAAACAAGTCACCCGCATCGCCGACAAACCCTGCTCCTACAGACCCCACCTACACCCCACCACCAACCCACGCATCCTTGCGCCTTTGCCTACAACTACGCCAGAATCCGCCCGCTTGTGCGCCTTGTCCCGGGGTTCTATTGTTTTCCTGCCACTGCCCATCAGTGGTCGGGTTTAGTAGCCCGGTTCCCACCTTGGTTGTACAAGTCTCATCAGTCAGGCATTTGCCTGTTCTCGATGGTGGCTGTGCGCATGGCGCCCTCGGGCGCGCCGGGTTTGGTGTGGGTTACCGGTCTACTAACTTGCGCACAGCCGCCACCCTTTCGTTTAGTAGCGAGATGGTGCGGCCTACTATGAGGACCCACACCGATGTACAAAATAACCCCGAATCCGCCAGAGGCAGATTCCACTTCTACGTCCGCAAAATCCAAAGCCAAGCAGCAAGACGAAACCACCAAACGCGTGCTTGATCACTACTTGCTGCCGAAATCTGAAAAATCTCAAGACGCCCCCAAACCGGGCCAGCTATTCACCGTCGTGAAAGGCCTCGATAACGAATGCTTGCTCGCCAATCTCAGCGAGACGCTGGCTTCGGCTGATGCGATGGTGAGTGATCTGGCGTTTGATCTGGATGGATCAAGGCGTCATGTGGCGCAAGGGATTCAGCAGTTGATTGAGCTGAGTTCGTTGTTGGCGAATCGGGTGTTGGATAATGTGGAGCCGAGGCAGTAGCCAAACAGCTCCAACGAAAAAAACCCGGCGCTTTGCGCTGGGTTTTGGCTCTTTTATCCGCAAGAGCGAGCGGCGAATATCGTGATGAGCGACGTCAACTATGCTGCTAGCAGCTGCCTCGCAATAGTTAGGCGCTGCGGAGTTCGTCCAATGCTCCCCGGCCACCTCAGACTTTAGGCATCTATTGCAACACCGGAGGTTTGATGAGTTGCTTACCTAGTCATGGCAGAGTCACCTGCTCGCGTTGCCATAGTCATATCGAGCCGCAATTTGATGTATCCAAGCGCACGGAGGGGGATTGGCGAATTACAGCTAACCCTCTGTCTTGGGGCAGCACTATGCCCGAGATCGTGGTATTAGGCTTCTCCAAGGGCCCGACTCAGGCTGGAGCGCTCGCTTCCACACCTCACGACGAAATTGCGTACAAGGGCAGTCGCCTCAACGTGGGCAAGATTCTGGCTCACATTGGACTCATTCCCACCGACGAGCCTGATAGAGTGAAGAAAAACGTAGACCGTCTTATTTCGGATAAGTCTGGACGCTTTCATTTCGCATCACTCATTCGTTGCACTGTGGAGCGCTACGACCATAAATCTGCATCTTGGAAAGGATCGGGCGGAGGCATGTTGGACAAGTTTATTGCCACCACGTTTGGCACATCCGTCGCAACTAACTGCACAACTACCTTTCTCCGTGACTTGCCGAAAGAAACTCGGCTC
This sequence comes from Pseudomonas sp. R151218B TE3479, assembly GCF_053629195.1. NCBI lineage: Bacteria > Pseudomonadati > Pseudomonadota > Gammaproteobacteria > Pseudomonadales > Pseudomonadaceae > Pseudomonas > Pseudomonas sp. R151218B TE3479. The sequence goes on along the minus strand of NZ_JBRJHV010000001.1, from coordinate 1,073,440 downwards.
GTTGTCATGTTTGGTCTGGGCACGAACCTGAACTATGTGGCATCCGCTTACAGCCTGTTTCGCCGCGCTCGCCCTAGTGCTTGGAAAATGATCAATTCAGTTGCCTATACGGACGGAAATATCACCGTGGTGCATGTTGAGCATTTTGCTTCTCAAGGCGCGTTGATTCCGAATTGGCTCGGGGAAAAAGCCCACCCAAGAAGCAACCTTGGCCTCCTCTCAAAAGCGGCAGTCGAAGCATCTGGAGTCGGCGCTTAACAGTTTATTCAACAAAATTTCGGAAAAGGGGAACAGACTTACTTTCAGTCGCTTGCTGCTCATCAAAAAAGCAAAAAAGGGGACAGCAAAAAAGGGGACAGATTTATTTTAAGAAAGTAAATTTGCCCTCTTTTTTGTTGGGGTCAGGGAGGTGCGTTGGCCGAACGGATACGTTGAATCCAAAGTCGATTGCAGCCTTCGGAGACAGACCGCAATCGGGCCAAAAGCGGTCAGTGATGAGCGGCTGCTTCCGCCCCATAGCGGGACGGTCAAATTTCTCGGCGACCTTAATCCCGGGAACGATGCAGGCCCATTGCGTCCCGCCGGTACAACGTACTCTCATACTGGAAGGTTAGCAGGAAGAGGGATGAGCGCGTTTGAGCAATAGACTCAGCGATTTTTCCAGCTCGCTCATAGATGACTGCCCCTCAGGTTCAGGGCCTTTGATTCTAATGCTGCAACGCAAACCGACTTTGAATTCAAGACCTTTCTTGTCTTCGGCGTATATCGTGAAGTCAGTGGTTTCGTCTTCTGCTATCAGCCTTAGTCCGGAGGCGAAAACGGCCTCCAAAGCGCCGTTCAGATTATCGACCTCTATCGCACCGGCCTTCATCAATGCCATGCTCAGCATCGGAACCGTCAAAACGCTATCAGCTTCTATGTGCAGATCAAAACTCATTCACCCCCCCTCCATCGCCCGAAAAAGGGGACAGAGTTATTTCTATCAAATAAATCTGTCCCCTTTCATTTATACCGTTTTACAAACCGACGTTCGTCAGCCGCATAACCTTGCCGCTGGTAAAATGTATGGGCCTCTATTCGGTGGTCGCTGCTAGTCACCTCAGCCCGAACGCAAAGTTGTTTTGTAAAAAACGCATCGGCAGCGGCAACCAGCATCGCCCCTACACCTTGCCCCCGGAAGTCATCGTCAACGACTAGCGAGGTAATGCGTCCGAGCCTGCCTGCCTGATGAAACAGCTCCAGTACGTGCAAGCTTATGACACCAATGATATTTTCACCGTCTTGTGCCAGCAGCACGGTATCGCAGGTACTAACTCCTAAAGCCTCAAGCTTATTTCGGATAAGCTGTGGCGAGGCTTGGTAGCCTAGCTGCTCTAAGAGTTTAGACACCGATTCTGCATCGGTTAGTAAAGCATTTCGAAACTGGGGACAGACCACGATTATGAGACGGGCCGATTAAAGGCAAACCCAAGATCGCGGTTTGTTCCAATTTCCGCGAGGTATAGAGTCAACTGTTGGACCTACTGAGCAGAGTGCTATTAGACATTTTTTATAGGAGTTTACTTTGCTGACTTTTACGGAGTTACCGAAGGACGGAACCAAATTTGAGCAGCTCGTTCGAGAGATTTTATTAAAGCGAGGGTTGCGGCCTCATTGGACTGGTAAGGGTCCAGATAGCGATAGAGATTTACTTGTTGAAGAACCCCTAAAGGGGGAAATCCAAGATAGCAAGCGCCTGTGGCTTGTTGATTGCAAGCATTATGCACACTCGAATAGAACTATTGGCGTAGATGATGTCACAGACATCCGCGACCGATGTGAAAGAGTTAAAGCTGACGGCTATTTACTGGCCTGCACTACTACTATTTCATCTGAATTGGCGAGAAAGCTAAGAGAGCTGTCCTCTAACGCCAATATTGCAACCGAAGTTTGGGATTCGGTCACAATCGAAAGACTACTACTGAACCCCAACGCTTACTCCATCGCACAACAGTTCTTTCCTATCTCTATGGCAGTCCCAAAATGGCGAATGTTTTACACCGAACGCGAAGAACGCTGGATGGCCCATTTCAGGGGTTATTTCCTTTACGTTGAAAGCCGCGCTGGAATTGACCCTCCCTCACTTATCGATCTTGAGCTCATAGTTCAAGAGCTTGAAAACGTCTACCTCGGCGATGGCGAAAGTCTCCGCATAAGAGGTATTTGGCACGACACCCCAAATGGTCCATTTTACAGTGTCGCCGCAGACTACCTCGTTCCATCTGAGAACTCTCCAGCCTTGAGTCCTTCCGAAATCAAGGCTCAGTTAGATGAATGTTGTGTAGATGGGGGATACATAACTTGGCACATAAAGCTTCAAATCACGCTTCCTCAATCAGACTATTACTCGCCTGATGACCCAAGTTTCTATAGCGAATTTCGGCAACCACTATTTCATGCATTCTACGGTGTAGGCGATCTTGACGAGTTGGCGAAGCACGACAAGTGGGTGAATCTATCCACGCCACCAATACGAACTTTCAATGATCAGATGATCTGGGAGAGCAACAAAGAAAAATTTGGCTACAAGAAGATGGGAAACTTGTCCTACCGTGAAATTCAATAACGGATAAGCAAAAATAAGGGGACGAATTTATTTCTGATAGTTGTCCCTCTTTCTACATGGTGAAGGAGCCTGAATAACGATCAAGCTGCCCAGTAGTACCAGGACGTTAAAAGAACAGGAGCTCCTATGCAGCGTGTCATGATTGTCGGCCAACCAGGGTCAGGGAAAAGTACGCTGGCTCGAGAGATGGGCAAACACACCGGTTTGCCGGTCATCCATATCGACACGATCCATTGGCAACCGGGGTGGATCGAGCGAAACGCAGATGAGAAGACTCGCCTTTGTCGCGAGGTCGAGGCTCGCGATCAGTGGATTTTTGAAGGCGGTCATTCGGCCACCTGGAACAATCGGATTGCCAGAGCCGATCTCTTAATATGGATTGATCGATCATCGCTGCTTCGGTTTTGGCGTGTGCTTCTCAGGACTTTGATCCAGCGAGGCCGCCCTCGCCCCGACCTTCCAGAGGATTGCCCAGAGCAGCTAGGGAAACTCCCGGAATTTTTCAACTTCATGTGGACTACCCGTAAATCGGCGCGTGCCAAGATGAAGCTACTCGCGGCAACGGCCCCATCAACCTGTCGTGTCGTCTGTCTGCGATCCAACCGCCAGACTAGGCAGTTTCTGTCGAGTATTGGGGAAGCGTCTTACGTAAAGTCGTCGCGAAAAGGCCAGGTTCCGACAAAACCGCTGCGTGATTAACATTCAGTCTGCCCTTCTTCTCTTCAGCCAACCGACTCAAACCGCCGCCGCTTCATGAACAACTCCACCCCCAGCGCATAATCGCGGTCTGTTCCCGTTTTCTGCAGGGTTGATGTGGGACTGGTATAGGCGCGGAGGAGCTTCTTATGAGTGCTTCGCACTCAAGCGGGAGCAAGCTCCTCGCCACGGGCTTTGCTTTCAAGGCCATAAGGCTCCTGCGGCGCTCGCGTTGGTCTCAAAAGCCGCCCCCTCAACATGGTAAACCCTCGGCTCCTCCGAAAAATATTCCTCCAACCCCATCATGAACACCCGATGGTCTTCACTCGCTTCAAAACCCGGTGTGTGGTCTTCCAGTGATTGCCACCGCACGATCAGGTTGAACTGCTCGGGCGTTTCGATCCCTTGCGCCAGCATGTGGCCGCCGTAACCCTTGGCCCGTGTGAGCAATGGAGCGACTTCGGCAAATGCGCGTCGGAACGTTTCAATGCGTTCTTTGTGAACAGGAAGCACAGCGATTTCATAAACCATGACGCACCTCTGAATTGGCTAAAAGTTCGCATTTACGGAATGAGCGATGGCTCGACGGCAATGGCGATTTTTCCTCGAAGACCGTTGTTGGCGCTTTCCAACCGGGCATGGGCCAGGGGAATGTCGGCCAGCGAATAGACGGCGCCGACATGTGGGCGCAGCTGACCGCGGGCTATCAATGCGCTCAGCTCATCGAGCTTGCCGCGGTTTTGGCGGGTGAACACGAAGTGATAGCTCGCGTTCTTGCCCCAGGCCTGGACGAGGTTTTGTGGCTGGGCGATGTCCACGATCGAGACGACGCGGCCCAGTTGGGCGAGGACGTCGGGGCTGCGGGACAGTGTGTTGCCGCCGATGGTGTCGAATACGACATCCACGCCGTGGCCAGCGGTTTCCCGAAGGACAGCGTCGACATAATCTTCTTTCTCGTAGTCGATGATCACGTCGGCACCCAAGTTGCGGGCAAACTCCGCGTTTGCTTCGCGCACAGTGGTGAACACCCGGGCGCCCATGGCTTTCGCCACTTGGATCGCGACATGCCCGACGCCTCCAGCGCCGCCGTGGACAAGAATGCTCTCCCCGACCCTGAGCGCCGCGCGCACCACCAGCGCTTCCCACACCGTCCCGCCCACCAGGGTCAGGCTTGCGGCCTCAAGATGGCTCAGCTCGGGCGGTTTCTTCCCGACAATGCTTTCGGCCGCGACGTGGTACTCGGCATAGCTGCCTGACCCTTCAAATATTTGCGGGGTGTACCAGACTTCGTCTCCGGGCGCGAAGGCGGTCACACCGGGCCCGACGGCTTCGACCACGCCAGAGACGTCGTGGCCGGTGATGGCCGGCAGCGGTACCAGGTCGGGATAGTCGCCGCGTCGAACCTGGTAATCCAGCGGGTTGATGGAAGTGGCGTATACGCGGACCAGGACTTGTCCCGCTTGCGGAACGGGCTTGGGCACGTCGCGGAGTTCGAACGATTCAGGACCGCCGAATGATTTAAGAATCATCGCTTTCATAAGTAAATCCTCGTATCGATAAAAAGGGATATCGGAATATCTCGATATCCTGTGGTAAAAAAACGCTACAGGTCTTTCCCAATGATCTCGGCGAGAGCACTGATGGTGGCTTCATTGCGTTTGTAATAGGTCCACTGGCCTATACGCCTGACTTCGACCAGACCCACCCGTTGCAACGTGGCCAGATAACCGGACACCGTTGACTGCGACAGGCCAATCCCTTCCTGGATACTGCTGACGCAGACGCCGACCGTGTGAACGTCACCCTCATCCTGCGGGGGGAAGTTCTTTGCCGGATCCTTCAAACCTTTCAGGATTTGGAGACGTGTCGGGTTTGAGAGGGCTTTGAATATTTCGAGTAGGTCCATGCGGCGAGGATATCGAGATTTTTCGATATGTCAATACGTGAATTCGGATAGCTCATGAGTGGGGGTTTTGAAGCTGCTTCGCAGCCTGGCGGGGATGAATCCCCTCGCCACAGGCGTTGTGCGTCGGTTTCTTGGGGGGCAGGTATTGAATATGAGTGCTTCGCACTCAAGCGGGAGCAAGCTCCCTCGCCACAAAAAGCGGTTTTGTGTGAGTTCAGGGATGGCGGTCCAGCTTCTTCAGGAACACCGTCATTTCCTTCTCCGCCTGTTTGTCGCCGTGGGCGCGGGCGGCTTCGAGGCCTTGTTCCCAGGCTTGACGGGCGGCCGGTAGGTCGCCTTGGCCTTGGTGGGCTTTGCCCAGGAGTTTCCAGGCGGCTGAGTATTTGGGGTCGAGTTCGACGCAGCGTTGGAAGTGTTCGGCGGCGCGGGGGAATTCGCCGAGGTCCAGGTAGCCTTTGCCCAGGCCGAAGCGTAGCAGGGCGTTATCCACACCCTTGGCAAGCATTTTTTCCAGGGAGTCGAGCATGGCGGCGTCCTTATCTGTTGTCTCAGGGGTTGATCAGTTGGCTGCTAGATAGCCATCGCGAGCAAGCTCGCTCCCACAGGGGATCTAGGGTGAACACAAATCTTGTGAACGGCATTGAACCCTTTGTGGGAGCGAGCTTGCTCGCGATGAGGCCCTTTCCGTCACTGCACATTCCAGATCAGAAGAAGCTCAACCCCACATGGAACAGCTTCTCGACGTCGCGAATGTGCTTCTTGTCCACCAGGAACAGGATCACATGGTCGCCGGTCTTGATCGTGGTGTCGTCGTGGGCGATCAGGACTTCTTCGTCGCGGATGATCGCGCCGATGGTGGTGCCCGGCGGCAGGCCGATGTCGCGGATGGCTTTGCCGATGACTTTGCTGGACTTGGCATCGCCGTGGGCAATGGCCTCGATGGCTTCGGCCGCGCCGCGGCGCAGGGAGTGGACGCTGACGATGTCGCCGCGGCGTACGTGGGCCAGCAAGGTGCCGATGGTTGCCAGTTGCGGGCTGATAGCGATGTCGATGTCGCCGCCCTGGATCAGGTCGACGTAGGCCGGGTTGTTGATGATGGTCATGACCTTCTTCGCCCCCAGGCGCTTGGCCAACAGCGACGACATGATGTTGGCTTCGTCGTCGTTGGTCAGGGCCAGGAAGATGTCGGCGTCGGCGATGTTTTCTTCCAGCAGCAGGTCGCGGTCCGAGGCACTGCCCTGCAGCACCACGGTGCTGTCGAGGGTGTCCGAGAGGTAGCGGCAGCGGGTCGGGTTCATCTCGATGATCTTGACCTGGTAGCGGCTTTCGATGGCTTCGGCCAGGCGCTCGCCGATCTGCCCGCCACCGGCGATGACGATGCGTTTGTAATTCTCGTCGAGGCGGCGCATTTCGCTCATCACCGCGCGAATATTCGCCTTGGCGGCGATGAAAAACACTTCGTCGTCGGCTTCGATCACCGTGTCGCCCTGGGGCAGGATCGGCCGGTCCCGGCGGAAAATCGCCGCGACCCGGGTTTCCACGTTCGGCATGTGTTCGCGCAATTGGCGCAGTTGCTGGCCCACCAGCGGCCCGCCGTAGTAGGCCTTGACCGCCACCAGTTGCGCCTTGCCTTCGGCAAAGTCGATCACCTGCAGGGCACCGGGGTGCTCGATCAGGCGCTTGATGTAGTTGGTCACCACCTGCTCGGGGCTGATCAGCACGTCCACCGGGATCGCTTCGTTGTCGAACAGGTCGGCACGGGTCAGGTAGGCGGCCTCGCGCACCCGGGCGATTTTGGTCGGGGTGTGGAACAGGGTGTGGGCGACCTGGCAGGCGACCATGTTGGTTTCGTCGCTGTTGGTCACGGCCACCAGCATGTCGGCGTCGTCGGCGCCGGCCTGGCGCAGCACCGTAGGCAAGGAACCCCGGCCTTGTACGGTGCGGATGTCGAGGCGGTCACCGAGGTCGCGCAGACGTTCGCCGTCGGTGTCGACCACGGTGATGTCGTTGGCCTCGCTGGCCAGATGTTCCGCCAGCGAACCGCCGACCTGCCCTGCACCGAGGATGATGATTTTCATCCAGTCACTCCTATCGAATCGGTCTTAACCGCGTGCAGCGGCGATCTTGATCAGCTTGGCGTAGTAGAAGCCGTCGTGCCCGCCCTCCTGGGCCAGCAACTGGCGGCCATGGGGCTGCTTGAGGCCGGCCTGGCTGGCGATGTCCAGTTCCCGGGCGCCCGGGGTGCGGGCGAGGAAGGCCTCGATCACGTCGGTGTTCTCGGTGGGCAAGGTCGAACAGGTGGCGTAGAGCAGCATGCCGCCGACTTCGAGGGTCAGCCACAGGGCATCGAGCAGTTCGCCTTGCAAGGTGGCCAGTGCGGCAATATCGTCCGGCTGGCGGGTGAGCTTGATGTCCGGATGCCGACGAATCACCCCGGTGGCCGAGCACGGCGCGTCCAGCAGGATGCGCTGGAACGGTTTGCCGTCCCACCAGGTTGCGGTGTCGCGGCCATCGGCGGCGATCAGTTGGGCGTCCAGGCCCAGGCGCTCGAGATTTTCCTTCACCCGTACCAGGCGCTTGGCTTCCAGGTCCACCGCCACCACGCCGGCCAGCTTCGGCTCGGCCTCGAGGATGTGGCAGGTCTTGCCCCCCGGCGCGCAACAGGCGTCCAGCACCCGTTGGCCGGGCGCCAGCTCCAGCAGGTCGGCGGCCAGTTGGGCGGCTTCGTCCTGAACGCTGATCCAACCGTCGGCAAAGCCCGGCAGTGCTCGTACGTCGCCGGGGGTTTCCAGCACGATGCCGTCGCGACTGTACTGGCACGGGATGGCCGGGATGCCCGCCTCGCCCAATAACGCCAGGTAGGCATCACGGGTATGGTGGCGGCGATTGACCCGCAGGATCATCGGCGGATGGGCGTTGTTGGCCGCGCAGATGGCTTCCCATTGCTCGGGCCAGAAGGCCTTCAGGGATTTCTGCAACCAGCGCGGGTGGGCGGTGCGCACCACCGGGTCGTGTTCCAGCTCGGCCAGCAGGGCTTCGCTTTCCCGTTGGGCGCGGCGCAGCACGGCATTGAGCAGGGCTTTGGCCCAGGGCTTTTTCAACTTGTCGGCGCAGCCCACGGTTTCGCCGATGGCGGCGTGGGCCGGGACGCGGGTGTAGAGCAGTTGATAGAGCCCCACCAGCAGCAGCGCTTCGACGTCGGCATCGGCGGCCTTGAACGGCTTCTGCAACAGCTTGGCCGCCAGGGCCGACAGCCGCGGCTGCCAGCGAGCGGTGCCGAACGCCAGGTCCTGGGTGAAACCGCGATCACGGTCTTCCACTTTGTCCAGTTGGGTCGGCAGGGAACTGTTCAGCGAGGCTTTCCCGCTGAGTACCGCGGCGAGTGCCTTGGCGGCGGCCAGACGCGGGTTCATGAGGCGTCCGTCGCTTGGCCGAGGACGGTGCCGACGGCAAATTTCTCACGGCGGCTGTTGAACAGGTCGCTGAAGTTCAGTGCCTTGCCACCGGGCAGTTGCAGGCGCGTCAGGCACAACGCCTGTTCACCGCAGGCAACGACGAGGCCGTCCTTGCTGGCGCTGAGGATCTCACCCGGTGCGCCCTCCCCTTCGGCGTAATGGGCCGCCAGCACTTTCAGGGCTTCGCCGTTCAAGGTGCTGTGGCAGATCGGCCACGGGTTGAAGGCCCGCACCAGACGCTCCAGCTCGACGGCCGGGCGGCTCCAGTCGATGCGGGCCTCGTCCTTGTTCAGTTTGTGTGCGTAGGTGGCGAGGTTGTCATCCTGCACGTCGCCTTCCAGCGTGCCGGCAGCCAGGCCGGCAATGGCCTCGACCACGGCGGGCGGGCCGATCAGCGCGAGGCGGTCATGCAGGCTACCGCCGGTGTCTTCGGCGCTGATGGGCGTGCTGACCTTGAGCAGCATCGGCCCGGTATCCAGGCCGGCTTCCATACGCATCACCGTCACGCCGCTCTCGGCATCGCCGGCTTCCACCGCACGCTGGATCGGCGCCGCACCGCGCCAGCGCGGCAGCAGCGAGGCGTGGCTGTTGATGCAGCCCAGGCGCGGGATATCCAGCACCACTTGGGGCAGGATCAGGCCGTAGGCGACCACCACCATCAAGTCCGGCTGCAGCGCCGCCAGTTCGGCCTGGGCTTGCGCGTCGCGCAGGGTCGGTGGCTGCAACACCTGGATGCCGTGTTCCAGGGCCAGCTGCTTGACCGGGCTGGGCATCAGTTTTTGCCCGCGACCGGCCGGCCGGTCCGGCTGGGTGTAGACCGCGACGATGTCGTGGGGGCTGGCCAGCAGGGCCTTGAGGTGTTCGGCGGCAAATTCGGGAGTGCCGGCAAAGACGATGCGCAGGGGCTCAGTCATGGGAAGCTCTCAATTACAAAGCAGTCGCAAAAAGAAAAAGGCTTGCCGCGGCAAGCCTTTGAAGAGAGGGCATCAAGCATTCTGGCGATGAAGTTTTTCCAGTTTTTTCTTGATCCGGTCACGCTTGAGGGTAGACAGGTAATCCACGAACAGCTTGCCGTTGAGGTGGTCGCACTCGTGCTGGATGCACACCGCCAGCAAGCCTTCGGCGATCAGTTCATAAGGCTGGCCGTCACGGTCCAGGGCCTTGATCTTGACCTTCTGCGGACGGTCGACGTTTTCATAGAAGCCTGGCACCGAAAGGCAGCCTTCCTGGTACTGGTCCATCTCGTCGGTCAGGGTTTCGAACTCGGGGTTGATGAACACCCGGGGCTCGCTGCGGTCTTCGGAAAGGTCCATCACGACGATACGCTTGTGCACGTTGACCTGGGTCGCGGCGAGGCCGATGCCTGGCGCCTCATACATTGTTTCAAACATGTCATCGACCAACTGACGCACTTCGTCGTCCACTACGGCCACCGGTTTGGCGATAGTGCGCAGGCGCGGGTCCGGAAATTCGAGAATGTTCAAAATGGCCATAAGCTTGATAAATGCACGTGTGAGGTAAAGTCGGGTGGCTGGCCTGGCGTGTCTTGGGATGCAGGCTACCGTTGTAAAACGTTGCCCTTGGGGAAAACAGCTCCACAGGGCAGCGAGCCACGGGGGCTCTGGCGTTTTACGCGAACGCACATAATAAAGGGATTCACCGCATGAGGAAATCACTACTCGCCCTGCTGCTCCTGGCTTCGGCCGGTATGGCGCACGGGCAAGTGCAACTTCGGGAAGGTTTTCCCCAGCAATACACGGTGGTGACGGGGGACACATTGTGGGACATTTCCGGCAAATACCTGCGCGAGCCGTGGAAATGGCCGGAACTCTGGCAGGCCAACCCGCAGATCGAAAACCCCAACCTGATCTATCCGGGCGATACCCTGTCGCTGGTCTACGTCAACGGCCAGCCGCGCCTGACCCTCAATCGCGGTGCCTCACGCGGCACCATCAAGCTGTCGCCACGCATTCGCAGTTCGCCGGTGGCCGATGCCATCCCGAGCATTCCGCTGCAAGCCATCAACAGCTTCCTGCTGAGCAACCGCATCGTCGACACGCCTGAGGATTTCGACAAGGCGCCCTATGTCGTCGCCGGCAATGCCGAGCGGGTGCTCAGCGGCATGGGGGATCGGGTCTTCGCCCGTGGCACATTCGACTCGAACCAGTCGGCCTACGGCATCTTCCGCCAGGGCAAGGTCTACACCGATCCCGAGACCAAGGAGTTTTTAGGCATCAACGCCGACGACATCGGCGGCGGCGAAGTGGTCGCCACCGAGGGCGATGTCACCACCCTGGCCCTGCAACGCACCACCCAGGAAGTGCGCCTGGGTGATCGCCTGTTCAGCGGCGAAGAGCGCTCGATCAACTCGACCTTCATGCCCAGCGCGCCAAAAACGGACATCAACGGGTTGATCCTGGACGTGCCCCGGGGCGTGACCCAGATCGGCGCGCTGGACGTGGTTACCCTGAACAAGGGCCGTCGCGATGGGCTGATCGAGGGCAACGTGCTGGCGGTGATGAAGACCGGTGAAACCGTGCGCGACCGCATCACTGGCGAGCCAGTGAAAATCCCCGATGAGCGGGCCGGCCTGCTGATGGTGTTCCGCACTTACGACAAGCTCAGCTACGGCTTGGTGCTGTACGCCTCGCGCTCGCTGTCGGTGCTCGACAAGGTCCGTAACCCATAACGGGTCTCACAAGTTACCAACAGAGTTATCCACAGCTTGTTCCCGTTTGTACGGGGCTTATAACGGTCAAGGATGATCGCATGTCACTACCTGAATCTGCTCCGGTTTCCCCTGCGGAACTGGAAGCTCGGCTACGCCTTCACCGCTTGCCGGAACTCGGTCCCAAGCGTTTCATGACCCTGATGGAGGCCTTCGGCTCGGCCTCCAAAGCTATCAGTGCACCGGCCAGTGCCTGGCGAGCGCTGGGCCTGCCCATCGCCTGCGCCGAGGCGAGACGCAACCCGGATGTACGTGACGGCGCCGCCCATGCATTGGCCTGGCTAGAGCGTGCGGGCCAGCATTTACTGATGTGGGACCAACCTGACTACCCGGCGCTGCTGGCACAGATCAGCGACGCGCCACCGCTGCTGTTCGTCGCTGGCGACACCTCGATCCTGGAAAAACCCCAGCTGGCGATTGTCGGCAGCCGCCGGGCATCGCGGCCGGGCATGGACACTGCGGCGGCGTTTTCCCGCAGCCTGGCCGGGGCCGGTTTTGTCATCACCAGCGGCCTGGCGTTGGGCATCGATGCGGCGGCCCATCAGGCGGCGCTGGACGTTGGCGGCCGCACCGTCGGCGTGTTGGGCACCGGCCTGGAAAATTTTTATCCACAGCGCAATCGTCGGCTGGCAGACGCGATGATTGCCCAAGGCAGCGCGGTGCTGTCGGAGTTCCCGTTGGACGCGCCGCCCCATGCCAGCAACTTTCCGCGCCGCAACCGGATCATCAGCGGCTTGTCCCTGGGGGTGCTGGTGGTGGAAGCCAGTGTCGCCAGTGGCTCGCTGATCACCGCCCGACTGGCGGCGGAACAGGGCCGCGAGGTGTATGCCATTCCTGGATCGATCCATCACCCCGGCGCCCGGGGCTGCCATCAGTTGATCCGCGACGGTGCGGCGCTGGTGGAAACCGTCGAGCACATCCTCGAAGCGTTGCGCGGTTGGCAGCGGTTGCCGCTGGCCACGGCGCCTGAGCCGGTGACCCATCCGCTGCTGCGCCTGCTGCATGCCGCGCCGTTGAGCAGCGAGGCCTTGGCCGACGCCAGCGGCTGGGGCTTGCCCAAAGTGTTGGCGGCGTTGACCGAGCTGGAAATGGAAGGACGCGCCACCTGTGACAACGGGCGCTGGTTTGCACGCTAGGTTTTATGGGGAAGATCGGTAAACTGCCCACAGCCTTATTTGCGTTGCGGGAGAAACTTTCATGGTCAACAGTTGGCGTGTGCAACAAGCCGCGCGAGAAATTCGCGCCGGGGCGGTGATTGCCTATCCAACCGAAGCGGTCTGGGGCCTGGGTTGTGACCCGTGGAACGAGGAGGCGGTGGAGCGCCTGCTGGCGATCAAATCGCGGCTGCCCGACAAAGGCCTGATCCTGGTGGCTGACAACATCCACCAGTTCGACTTCCTGTTCGAAGACTTCCCCGAAACCTGGATGGACCGCATGGCCAGCACCTGGCCGGGGCCCAATACCTGGCTGGTGCCGCACCAGAACCTGCTGCCGGAATGGATCACCGGGGTGCACGACACGGTAGCGCTGCGGGTCAGCGATCATCCCACCGTGCGCGACTTGTGCTCGTTGGTCGGGCCGCTGGTGTCCACCTCGGCCAACCCCCAAGGGCGCCCGGCGGCGCGCACACGGATTCGCGTCGAGCAGTATTTCCGCGGGCAGATCGATCTGGTGCTGGGCGGCAACCTGGGCGGGCGCAAGAACCCCAGCGTGATTCGTGACTTGGCTACTGGCAAGGTCGTACGCCCGGACTGAGCCCGGAAACAAACTCTGCATCTTGCACAAAACCACTGTGGGAGCGAGCTTGCTCGCGATAGCGTCAGGTCAGCCAGCCAGCCAGCCTTGATATTGACTGACACAACGCTTTCGCGAGCAAGCTCGCTCCCACAGGAATTTGTGGCGAATGCCGGATCTGTGGTCACTGCAAACCCCTTGTGGGAGCGAGCTTGCTCGCGATGGCGTCAGGTCCGCCAGCCTTGATATTGACTGACACAACGCTTTCGCGAGCAAGCTCGCTCCCACAGGAATTTGTGGCGAATGCCAGATCTGTGGTCACTGCAAACCCCTTGTGGGAGTGAGCTTGCTCGCGATGGCGTCAGGTCAGCCAGCCTTGATATTGACTGACACACCGCTTTCGCGAGCAAGCTCGCTCCCACAGGAATTTGTGGCGAATGCCGGATCTGTGGTCACTGCAAACCCCTTGTGGGAGCGAGCTTGCTCGCGATGGCGTCAGGTCAACCAGCATTGATGTCGGCTGACACACCGCTTTCGCGAGCAAGCTCGCTCCCACAGGAATTTGTGGCGAATGCCAGATCTGTGGTCACTGCAAACCCCTTGTGGGAGTGAGCTTGCTCGCGATGGCGTCAGGTCAGCCAGCCTTGATATTGACTGACACACCGCTTTCGCGAGCAAGCTCGCTCCCACAGGAATTTGTGGCGAATGCCGGATCTGTGGTCACTGCAAACCCCTTGTGGGAGCGAGCTTGCTCGCGATGGCGTCAGGTCAACCAGCATTGATGTCGGCTGACACACCGCTTTCGCGAGCAAGCTCGCTCCCACAGGAATTTGTGGCGAATGCCGGATCTGTGGTCACTGCAAACCCCTTGTGGGAGCGAGCTTGCTCGCGATGGCGTCAGGTCAACCAGCATTGATGTCGACTGACACAACGCTTTCGCGAGCAAGCTCGCTCCCACAGGAATTTGTGGCGAATGCCAGATCTGTGGTCACCGCAAACCCCTTGTGGGAGCGAGCTTGCTCGCGATGGCGTCAGGTCAGCCAGCCTTGATATTGACTGACACACCGCTTTCGCGAGCAAGCTCGCTCCCACAGGAATTTGTGGCGAATGCCGGATCTGTGGTCACTGCAAACCCCTTGTGGGAGCGAGCTTGCTCGCGATGGCGTCAGGTCAGCCAGCCTTGATATTGACTGACACAACGCTTTCGCGAGCAAGCTCGCTCCCACAGGAATTTGTGGCGAATGCCGGATCTGTGGTCACTGCAAACCCCTTGTGGGAGCGAGCTTGCTCGCGATGGCGTCAGGTCAACCAGCATTGATGTCGACTGGCACAACGCTTTCGCGAGCAAGCTCGCTCCCACAGGTTTTCAAGCAACCTGAACCATCAAATCTCAGGGCAAGAGAATCGTCGACCCCGTCGTGCGCCGCGCCGACAGTTCGGTCTGGGCCTTGGCCGCGTCCGCCAGTGGGTAACGCTGGTTGATGTCCACTGTGAGCTTGCCGCTACTGATCATCCCGAACAGTTCATCGGCCATGCGCTGCAGGTTTTCGGCATTATTGGCGTACGTCGCCAAGGTCGGGCGGGTGACGTACAGCGAGCCCTTGGCCGAAAGAATCCCCAGGTTCACACCGTCCACCGCCCCCGAGGCATTGCCGAAGCTCACCACCAGGCCACGGGGGGCGACGCTGTCCAGGGAGGTCAGCCAGGTGTCCTTGCCAACGCCGTCGTACACCACGGGCACCTTCTTGCCGTCAGTCAATTCCAACACCCGCTGTGCGACGTTTTCCTTGCTGTAGTCGATGGTTTCCCAGGCGCCATGGGATTTGGCGATGGCGGCTTTTTCCGGTGAGCTGACGGTACCGATCAGCTTCACGCCCAAGGCCTTGGCCCATTGGCAGGCCAAGGAGCCCACGCCACCAGCGGCGGCGTGGAACAGGATGGTTTCGCCACCCTTGAGTTCATAGGTCTGGCGCAACAGGTATTGCACGGTCAGGCCCTTGAGCATCACGCCAGCGGCCTGTTCGAAACTGATGGATTCGGGCAGATGCACCAGGTTGGCTTCGGGCAATACATGCACATCGCTGTAGGCCCCCAGCGGCCCGCTGCCGTATGCCACCCGGTCGCCGACCTTGAACCGCGTGACGCCTGAACCGATGGCCTCCACCACGCCCGCGCCCTCGGCGCCCAAGCCCGAAGGCAGCGCCGGTGGCGGATAGAGACCGCTGCGGTAGTAGGTGTCGATGAAATTCAGGCCGATCGCCTTGTTGCTGACGCGTACCTGCTGCGGGCCCGGCTCGGCCGGCTGATAGTCGACGTACTCGAGCACTTCGGGACCGCCGTGGGAACTGAACTGGATACGTTTGGCCATCTTCACTTTCTCCTTGTCGCAGACTTTTACCAAGCCTGCTATCGGACTCCTAAGCTTGACCGTCGTCAACTGTGGCGTGGGCAAGTGCGGTGGTATCCTGTGCGCCCATTTGCCACCGGCCCGCTATACGCCGCGTAGCGTAGCCCTGATCAAGGTGACGTCATGTCCACTCGTACCGAGGCCGTGAAAGCCTATCTGCTCGACCTGCAAGACCGAATCTGCGCCGCCCTGGAAACCGAGGACGGCGGCACGCGCTTCGTCGAAGATGCCTGGACCCGGCCAGCCGGGGGTGGCGGTCGCACGCGGGTGATCGAAAACGGCACGGTGATCGAAAAGGGCGGCGTCAACTTTTCCCACGTCTTCGGCAGCGGCCTCCCACCCTCGGCCAGCGCCCATCGGCCGGAACTGGCCGGACGCGGCTTCGAAGCCTTGGGCGTGTCGCTGGTGATCCACCCGCACAACCCCCACGTGCCGACCTCCCACGCCAACGTGCGTTTCTTCATCGCCGAAAAGGAAGGCGAAGAAGCCGTCTGGTGGTTCGGCGGTGGTTTCGACCTCACGCCCTACTACGGCGTAGAAGAGGACTGCGTCCATTGGCACCGCGTCGCCGAGCAAGCCTGCGCGCCGTTCGGCCCCGACGTGTATCCGCGCTACAAGGCCTGGTGCGACAGCTACTTCCACCTCAAGCACCGCAACGAACCCCGGGGCATCGGCGGGCTGTTTTTCGACGACCTGAACGAGTGGGGTTTCGACACCTGCTTCGCCTTCATCCGCGCCATCGGCGACGCCTACATCGATGCCTACCTGCCCATCGTGCGTCGCCGCAAGCATGACGCGTTCACCGCCAAGCAACGGGAATTCCAGGAATATCGCCGTGGGCGTTACGTGGAATTCAACCTGGTCTACGACCGCGGCACCCTGTTCGGGCTGCAATCGGGCGGGCGTACCGAGTCGATCTTGATGTCCCTGCCGCCGCAAGTGCGCTGGGGCTACGACTGGAAAGCCGAGCCGGGCAGCGAAGAGGCGCGGCTGACCGAGTACTTCCTGCAGGATCGCGATTGGCTGGCAACGGCCTGAACGGGGATATTCCATGGATCGCTACGTTGTAATGGGTAACCCGATCGGCCACAGCAAGTCGCCGCTGATCCATCGCCTGTTTGCCGAGCAGACCGGGCAAACCCTGGACTACAGCACGCTGCTGGCACCGCTGGAGGATTTCTCCGGTTGCGCCCGGGCATTTTTCCGCGATGGGCGTGGGGCGAACGTCACGGTGCCGTTCAAGGAAGACGCCTTTCGCCTGGCCGACACCCTGACCGAGCGGGCCCAGCGGGCCGGGGCGGTCAATACGTTGAGCAAACTGGCCGACGGGCGTCTGTTGGGTGACAACACCGACGGCGCCGGCCTGGTCCGCGACCTGACCGTCAACGCCGGCTTCAGCCTCCAGGGCAAGCGCATCCTGTTGCTGGGGGCCGGCGGCGCGGTGCGCGGCGCCCTGGAGCCGCTGCTGGCCGAAGCGCCGGTCTCGGTGATCATCGCCAACCGCACCGTGGAAAAAGCCGAAGTGCTGGCCGAGTCGTTCGCCGACCTGGGCCCGGTCTCGGCCAGTGGGTTCGATTGGCTGCAAGAGCCGGTGGACCTGATCATCAACGCCACCTCCGCGAGCCTGTCGGGGGATGTGCCGCCGATTGCCGCCAGCTTGATCGAGCCCGGCAAGACGGTCTGCTACGACATGATGTATGGCAAGGAACCGACCTCATTCTGCCGTTGGGCCAGTGAGCACGGGGCGGCGGTGGCGATGGATGGCCTGGGCATGCTCGCCGAACAGGCGGGCGAAGCGTTCTACCTGTGGCGCGGGGTGCGCCCGGACACCGCGCCGGTGCTGGCCGAGCTGCGCCGACAGCTCGCGCTGTAGGCTTCAGGCTGTTGTGGCGAGGGGATTTATCCCCGTTGGACTGCGAAGCAGTCCCAAAAAAGCAGGGCCGCTTCGCGTCCCAACGGGGATAAATCCCCTCGCCACAGGTATGTGTCTGCCTCAAGTCCCCTACAGTTTTCAATCCTCGAAATGGATCGGGCAATGCTCCGGTCCTTCCAGCTTCAACAACTCCTCCACCACCTGCGGCCGGGCCATGCGCAAGGTCAGGCTACGCCCCTGGCCGCGCAGGCGCCGGGCTTCCTGGTGGAGCATTTCCACCCCGGAATAATCGATGAAGTTGATCTGCTGGGCGTCAATGACTACCCGCTGCGCCTGCAACCGTTGCAGGCGTACTTGCAGGTAATGGCTGGCGCCGAAAAAGATCGAGCCGCCCACCCGCAGGATCTCCGCCTCCCCCTCGCGAAAGTGCTGCACCCGCGGCTGTGAGGTGCGCTTGAGGTAGAAGAACAGCGAAGCCAGTACGCCGGCATAAATGGCGGTTTGCAGTTCCAGCAGCAACGTCGCCAGGCAGGTCAGGCTCATCACCATGAATTCGGCGCGGCTCACGCGGTACAACGCTCGGATACCACGGTGGTCCACCAGCCCCCAGGCTATCAGCAGGATGCTGCCGGCCATGGCCGGAATCGGGATGTGCGCGATCAGCTTCGCCCCGGCGACCGCAAACAACGCCACCCACAAGGCCGAGAACACCCCGGCCAGGGGCGAGCAGGCCCCGGCTTCATAGCTGAGGCCGGAGCGGGTGAAGGAACCGGCCGACAAGGATCCCGAGAAAAATCCGCCAACGAGGTTGGAAAGCCCCTGCGCCCTCACCTCCTGGTTCGCATCGAGCAATTGCCCGGAACGTACCGACAACGAACGGGCAATGGACAGGCTGGTGACCAGCCCGAGCATGCCCACCGCAACGGCCCCAGGCAGCAAGCGCAGGATCAGTTCCAGGTCCAGCGGCAGCAGCGTGAGCGGTGGCAGGCGCCCGACGAAAGCACTGACCAGCGCCACATGCCCGAACATCGCCGGCCACAGCCAGACCACCAGACTGCTGATGATTAAAGTTATCAACAGGCTCGGCCAGCGCGGCAGCAAGCGCTTGAGCACCACACCCAGGAGCAGCGTGCCCAACCCCAGCAGCAGCGATGGCTTATCCACAGCCCCGATGTGCTCGACCAGCATCAGCAGGCTCCGCAGCGCCGTGGCTTCATTCGGCAAGTCGAGGCCCAGCAGGTTCGGCAACTGCCCCAATGCGATCACCGCCGCCGCCCCCAAGGTGAAACCCAGCACCACCGAATGGGAGACGAAATTCACCAGCGCACCGAAACGCAACAACCCCAGCAGCCACTGGAAAATCCCCGCCAGGACTGTCAGCAGCAGGATCAAGGTGACGTAGTCCTGGCTGGCGGGCACGGCCAGCGGACTGACGGTGGCGTACAAGACGATGGAGATTGCCGCCGTAGGACCGCAGATCAGGTGCCATGACGAACCCCACAGGCAGGCGATCAGCACCGGCACGATCGCTGCGTACAAACCGTACTCGGGGGGCAAACCGGCAATCAGGGCGTAGGCAATGGACTGCGGCAACGCGAGAATCGCGCCACTCAAACCGACGATCAGGTCACGGCCGACACTGGCGCGAGTCTGTCGGGGCAGCCAGCTCAAGAAGGGAAAGAGTGAATGGCGGGTGGGGATTGCCATGGGGCCTCAAGGATGGGGTTTGGCGCAAGAGTATCAGGCGAGTGATCACCCGTGGCGAGGGAGCTTGCTCCCGCTGGGCTGCGAAGCAGCCCCAAAATCTGAGACGGCACGACACCGTATCGGTTTTGGGAAGGCTTCGCCCTCCAGCGGGAGCAAGCTCCCTCGCCACAAGAGCAACTCATCGGCACATAGGCTTTACAGCTTGGCCTTCACCGCCGCCAACGCCTCCTTGCCATCCAGGGTCTTCACGCCGTCCAGCCACTTATCCAGCACCGCCGGGTTGGCCTTGATCCAGGCCTTGGCCGCATCGGCGTTGCTGACTTTGTTGTTCACCACCTCGGCCATGATGCTGTTTTCCATCTCCTGGGTGAAACTCAGGTTGGTCAGCAGCTTGCCGACGTTCGGGCAAGCCTGTGCATAACCCTTGCGGGTCAGGGTGTAGACGCTGCCGGTGTCGCCGAAGTATTTCTCGCCGCCCTTGAGGTAGTGCATTTTCAATTGCACGTTCATCGGGTGCGGCGTCCAGCCCAGGAAGGTCACGAACTTCTGCTTCTTCACCGCCCGGGAGACTTCCGCCAGCATCGCCTGCTCGCTGGACTCCACCAGTTTCCACTCGCCCATGCCGAAGTCATTGGTCTTGATGATTTCTTTCAGGGAGAGGTTGGCCGGGGCGCCGGAGCCGATGCCGTAGATCTTCTTCTCGAACTTGTCGGCGAATTTGTTCAGGTCGGCAAAGTTATGCACACCGGCGTCCCAGACATAATCCGGAACCGCCAGGGTGAACTCGGTGCCGTCAAGGTTCTTGGCCAGTTGCGTGACGTCGCCCGTGGCCACGAATTTGTCATAGAAGCCCTGCTGCGCCGGCATCCAGTTACCCAGGAATACATCCACCTGGCCGTCCTTGAGACCGCCGAAGGTGATCGGCACCGCGAGGGTGTCAACCTTGGCCTTGTAGCCCATGCCATCCAACAGGAAACCGGTGATGGCGTTCGTCGCGGCGATGTCACTCCAGCCCGGGTCAGCCATTTTCACGGTCTCGCAGCTCTGCTCGGCCCACGCCGAAACACTGCTCAACGCCAACAGCCCAGCGGTCAGTACTGTGGATAACTTTTGCATGTGCTTCCCCTTACGTTATTGGTTTTGGCAGGGTTGTGGATAACGGGCCTTGCGCTCCAGATCGTCGAGATCGATGTGGTTACGCATGTACTGCTGGCTGGCGTCCACCAGCGGCTGGTGGTCCCAGCTCTTGAGTTTGCCCAGGGTCAGCGCCTGGGCGACAAAACGGCGGCGGCGCTGGCTGGCGAGCACCTGTTGGTGAATAACCGGAATATCCCACTTGGCGCGCGACTCGGCGAGAAAATCGGCGAACAGGGATTGATGCTCGGGAGATTGGCTGAGATCTTCCAGCTCCTTGGGATCGTTGCGTACGTCGAACAGCAGGCACGGGTCATCTTCGCTGTAGATGAATTTCCACGGGCCACGGCGGATCATCATCAAGGGGCTGATGGTGCCTTCGGCCATGTATTCACCGAAGACTTCGTCATGCCCGCCCTGCCCTTGCAGATGCGGCACCAGCGAACGGCCATCCAGTGGCAAGCCGGGTTCCAGCGTACCGCCGGCCAGTTCCACCAGGGTCGGCAGCAGGTCGGCGGTAGACACAGCCGCGCCCACCCGTCTGCTGGCGAACTGTCCCGGTGCGCTGATGAGCAACGGTACGCGGGCGGCCATTTCGAACCAGTGCATTTTGTACCAGAGACCCTTTTCGCCGAGCATGTCCCCATGATCGCCGGAGAAGACGATGATCGTGTCGTCCAGCAGACCGGTATCTTCCAGGGTTTGCAGCAGCTTGCCGACGTTGCTGTCGATGTAGCTGCACGCGCCGAAATAGGCGCGGCGGGCATCACGGATTTTATCCACAGGCAGTGGCTTGTCCCACAGGTCATAGACCTTCAGCAGCCGCTGGGAATGTGGATCGAGGTCCGTTTGCGCCGGTGTCTGCGGCAACGGAATGTCGTTGTCGTCATACAAATCCCAGAACGCCTTGGGAATCGTGTACGGATCGTGTGGGTGGGTCATCGACACGGTGAGGCAGAACGGCTGGTCACCGTCTTCGCGGATGTGGTCGAACAGGTACTGTTGGGCCTTGAACACCACTTCTTCATCAAAATCCAGCTGGTTGGTGCGCACGCAAGGGCCGGCCTGCAACACCGACGACATGTTGTGGTACCAGCTCGGCCGCACGTCCGGCTCGTCCCAGTTCACCGACCAGCCGTAGTCGGCCGGGTAAATGTCGCTGGTCAGGCGCTCTTCGTAGCCGTGCAGTTGGTCAGGACCGCAAAAGTGCATCTTGCCGGACAATGCCGTGCGATAGCCGAGGCGGCGCAGGTAATGGGCGTAGGTCGGCACGTCCGCAGGAAAATCCGCCGCGTTGTCGTAGGCGCCGATCTTGCTGGGCAGCTGGCCGCTCACCAACGTGAAACGCGACGGCGCGCACAGCGGGCTGTTGCAATAGGCGGCGTCGAACACCACGCCCTCGGCGGCCAGGCGCGACAGGTTCGGCAGCTTGATCGGCGAAGGACCGTAGATCGGCAACATTGGCGCGGCCATTTGATCGGCCATGATGAAAAGAATGTTCTTGCGCTTCATGTATTCGCGGCATTCCATAGTAGGCAGTTATGCGACATTGCTGCGATTGAGCATGTAGCCCCCAGGTTTTGGGGTAAAGCCCATGCAGGATAATGACTAGGATAAGCACAGCTTATGTATGACGCCTTGGGTAACCTGTCCCTGGAACTGTTCCGTGCCTTTGAAGCCGCGGCCCGCCAACAAAGCTTTACGGCGGCGGCGATTGAGCTGGGCACCACGCAGCCGGCCATCAGCCAGCAGATCAAGCGCCTGGAAGAGCAACTGGGTACACGGTTGTTCGACCGGATCTACCGTGGCATCGAACTGACCGAGGCCGGGACGATCCTGTTCGAGCAGGTGCAGGCCGGTCTGCAGAGCATCGATGCCGGGCTGAGCGCGATTACCGCCCAACACCAGCATGAGGTGCTGCAGGTCGCCACGGACTTCGCCTTCGCCGCTTACTGGCTGATGCCGCGCCTGCATCGCTTTCACGCCGCCAACCCCCAGGTGGACGTGAGCCTGGTGACCAGCGAACGCAACCACAACATGCTGCGGACCGATATCGATGTTGCCGTGCTGTTCGGCGACGGTCGCTTCAAGCAAGGCGAAAGTCGCTGGCTGTTCAGCGAAGAAGTCTTTCCGGTCTGTAGCCCGCTGCTGCTCAAGGAACGTCCCCTGCCCTTGCCCGCCCAGGCCTTGGCGGAGTTTCCATTGCTGCACCTGCGAGCGGGCAACAGCAACAGCTGGTTCGACTGGAGCGGCGTATTCCGCGAGCTGGGCATCACCTCGCCGCCCGCCCCCGGGCAATTGCGCTTCGACAACTACACACTCCTCATCCAGGCGGCGATTGGCGGCCAAGGTGTCGCCATCGGCTGGCGACACCTTGTGGATAACTTATTGGCGCAAGGGCTGCTGTGTCGGCCGATCGCCGAAACGGTGCTGTCGCGGCTGGGGTATTACGTGGTCTTGCCTCAGCGTAAACGGCGCGGTGTGCTGATCAGGCAATTCGTCGATTGGTTGACGGAGGAACAGGCCAATAGCGCCGAATCGCTCACGGGATTGCCGCTGCCTTCCATTGCGGTTTGAGGCCGTGGCGAGAGCCGTGTTTTTGGGGCTGCTTCGCAGCCCAGCGGGAGCAAGCTCCCTCGCCACGGCTGTGGATGTCGACAGCTAGTGGGCGGCCACAAAGTTCACATGCTCGCCCACATGCAGGTTCAGGCGCAGCTCATCGGCGATGCCGACCGCCACGCGGTTGAGCCGCTCCAGGGATTCGGCCATGCCGGGTTCGAGGCTGGTGCTGACCTGGCTGAAATGCTCAATGCCCAGGCCTGGCGCAGCGTAAGGGGCGTTGACCAAGGTCCATTGCAAGGTGCTGTTCTTGAGGGCGTCGAGCACTTCTTCGGCGGCATGGCGTTGCAAATCGTCGTCGGCCTGCTCTTCGTCGAGCACGGCGAAGTCGCCGATCAGGAACAACCGGGACACGTTCACCGCTTGCATGCCGGCGATCAGGGCATCCACCGCCAGGACTTGCTCCACCGGGCCGGGAATCAAGGTGCGCTCCACTTGTTCACTGTTCATCGGCAACCCCGGCGCGTTCAACAGACACGCCACGGCGCTAGCGCCGGCAACACTTTGCTTGACCCGTTCCGGATCGAAAAGATCGCCGGTCTTGGTCCGCAGGCCCGGGCGTGGAGCCAGGGCGGTAAGATCGTCGAGAATGGCGATGACCTCATGCTGGCGCCGCAGCATTTCAGCCATCAACGCACTGCCGAGGCTGCTCATGGCACCATAGAGCACCACTTTGATGACCGGGGTTTCGGCGTTTTTCATGGCTGTTTCCCTCTTTAACACGCATGTAAAGGCTCTGACCCGCGGCAAACGGCGAGGGTTCGGCCTCTTTTCCAAGGAGTACAGATGCAGCGGATCAAGGGCTACCACGCCCATGTGTATTTCGACGCCAGCACCCTCGACCAGGCGCGGGCCCTGTGCGAGGAAGCGGCACGGCTGTTCCCGCTGAAAATGGGCCGTGTCCATCAACGTCCGGTCGGCCCGCACCCGGACTGGAGTTGTCAGTTGGCGTTCGATCCGCAGTACATCGGCGTGGTCCTGCCGTGGCTGGCGCTGAATCGCAAGGGTCTGGTGATTTTCCTGCACCCGGAAACCGGCGATGACCTGACGGACCACACCGAGCATGCGATCTGGATGGGCGCAGTACGGCCGTTGAATCTTTCAGCGTTTAAGGCAAGCACCTGATTGTTGTTGTGGCGAGGGAGCTTGCTCCCGCTCGGTCGCGCAGCGGTCGCAAATCCTGGGGCCGCTTCGCAGCCCAGCGGGAGCAAGCTCCCTCGCCACACAGCTCCCTCGCCACACAGCTACATAGCTACATAGCTACATAGCTACACAGACTCGCTTGACCAACCATCAGCCATTGCAACGGCGAAAGCTTGCTGAAAGCTAGCGCGATTAGGATCACCGCACTTCCGGCAAAAGACCGGTCGGCCAAAAGCGAGTTTTCAAGGCTCGTTCGGCCCTTTTAACAACAACAATGGTGATTCTGATGTCCGCTGCTACCCGTCCCGCCGCACCCACTCCATCCGTCCCCCTCGTGCTTTGCATTTCGCGCTGACCTGTCCGGTTCGCCTTTCATAGCCGCGCTACGCCTGGAGTATTTCCCATGCTGACTTTCCTTGGCTTCGCCATGGTCATCACGTTCATGTTCCTGATCATGACCAAGCGCCTGTCCGCGCTGATCGCCCTGATCATCATCCCGATCCTGTTCGCCCTGTTCGGTGGCTTCGCGCCGAAGATCGGCCCGATGATGCTCGAAGGCATCACCAAGCTCGCTCCGACCGGGGTGATGCTGATGTTCGCGATTCTGTATTTTGCCCTGATGATCGACTCCGGCCTGTTCGACCCGGCCGTGCGCAAGATCCTCAAGCTGGTCAAGGGCGACCCGTTGAAAGTTTCGGTCGGTACCGCCGTTCTGGCGCTCGTCGTTTCCCTCGATGGTGACGGCGCGACCACTTACATGATCTGCGTGGCCGCGATGCTGCCGCTCTACAGCCGCATCGGCATGAGCCCACGCATCATGGCCGGCCTGATCATCCTCGCCGGTGGCGTGATGAACATGACCCCGTGGGGCGGCCCGACGGCCCGGGCGGCCAGTGCGCTGCATGTGGACCCGTCCGACATCTTCGTGCCGATGATTCCGGCGATGCTGGCCGGTGTCGTGGCGATCCTGGCGATCGCCTACATGTACGGCAAACGCGAGCGCGCGCGCCTGGGTGAACTGCACCTGGCCGGCGACGAGATCGACCACAGCGAAATCAGCGTGTCCCAGTTCCCCGACGCTCGCCGTCCGAAGCTGATCTGGTTCAACGGCGCGCTGACCCTGGCCCTGATGTGCACCCTGATCGCCGGCCTGTTGCCGCTGCCGGTGCTGTTCATGGTGGCCTTCAGCATCGCGATGATCGTCAACTACCCGTGCCTGCAACAGCAGAAAGACCGTGTCGCGGCCCACGCCGGCAGTGTGTTGGCGGTGGTCGGGCTGATTTTCGCGGCGGGTATCTTCACCGGCATCCTGTCCGGCACCGGCATGGTCGACGCCATGTCCAAGAGCCTGCTGGCGGTCATTCCGGAGTTCCTCGGTCCTTACCTGGCAGTCATCACTGCGCTGGTGAGCATGCCCTTCACCTTCTTCATGTCTAACGATGCATTTTATTACGGGGTGTTACCGGTTTTGGCCGAGGCCGCTAGCCACTACGGCATCACCGCCGTTGAAATGGCCCGTGCCTCCATCGTTGGCCAGCCCGTCCACCTGTTGAGCCCACTGGTTCCGTCGACCTACCTGCTGGTAGCCTTGGCCGGGATCGAGTTCGGCGATCACCAGCGCTTCACCTTGAAGTGGGCAGTACTGGTTTGCCTGTGCATAATGTTCGCCGCCTTGCTGATGGGGATTTTTCCGCTGTTCAGCACTCTATAAAAGCAACGCTCGCTCTGCCGTGCCTATCTGACAAGAAGGCCGGCCGGGCCTAACACTCGCTCAAAGGAACTCACATGGAATGGCTGACCAACCCGGAAATCTGGGTTGCCTTCTTTACCTTGACCGCCCTGGAAATCGTCCTGGGTATCGATAACATCATCATGATCTCGATCCTGGTCAGCCGCATGCCCAAGCACATGCAGGCACGTACCCGGATCTTCGGCCTGGCGCTGGCCATGATCACGCGGATCCTGTTGCTGCTGTCCATCACCTGGGTCATGCGCCTGACGGCGGATTTGTTCGAAGTGTTCGGCCAGGGCATCTCCGGTCGTGACCTGATCCTGTTCTTCGGCGGTCTGTTCCTGCTGTGGAAAAGCTCCCAGGAGATGTACCACGCGCTGGAAGGCGAAGATGAAAGCAATGACGAACCTTCGGGCAAGGGCGGCAACTTCATCTACACCATCATCCAGATCGCGATCATCGACATCG
This sequence comes from Pseudomonas sp. R151218B TE3479, assembly GCF_053629195.1. Lineage (NCBI taxonomy): Bacteria > Pseudomonadati > Pseudomonadota > Gammaproteobacteria > Pseudomonadales > Pseudomonadaceae > Pseudomonas > Pseudomonas sp. R151218B TE3479. The sequence continues at coordinate 1,047,233 of NZ_JBRJHV010000001.1, read as the reverse complement.
TGTTCTCCCTGGACTCGGTCATTACCGCGGTCGGCATGGTCTCCCATGTACCGGTGATGGTTGCGGCCATCGTCGTTGCCGTACTGGTGATGATGCTGGCTTCGGGCACCATCAGCACGTTCATCGACAAACACCCGTCGCTGAAGATGCTGGCGCTGTCGTTCCTGCTGGTGGTCGGTACCGTGCTGATCGCCGAGTCGTTCGACGTGCACGTGCCAAAAGGCTACGTCTACTTCGCCATGGCGTTCTCCCTGGCGGTGGAAGCGGTCAACATCAAGATGCGCACCGCCATGGCCCGCAAGCGCAAGCAGCAGGATCCGGTGAAACTGCGTAAGGATGTACCCGGTCAGTAATGACATGGGGCAGTGAATAAAGGGGCTCTTTGGAGCCCCTTTTTCATGCCCGAGAAAAGCCCGGTGCGCATAACCCTGTGGGAGCGAGCTTGCTCGCGATAGCGGTCTGTCAGCCAAAAAAGATGCTGAATGTCTGGGCCCTATCGCGAGCAAGCTCGCTCCCACGGGCTGCGGTGTGTTTTTTTATGACGGTTTTGTTTCAATCGATTCTTTAGCTGTGCAATGCTGGCGTTCGAACCATTAGCCAACTACAGCTTAAGTACATACCTAAAAATGATGTGGCGCTGTCACTTTGTCCCTTTGGGACGCTAACAGGGGGCCTCTCATGCTGACCCTGCTGAATTTGCTCTCCGCCGTGGCCCTGCTGATCTGGGGCACGCATATCGTGCGTACCGGCATCTTGCGGGTCTATGGCTCGAACCTGCGCCATGTCATTGGTCAGAACATGTCCCGGCGCTGGCTGGCGTTCATCGCAGGGATCATAGTCACGGCCATGGTCCAGAGCAGTAACGCCACGGCCATGCTCGTCACCTCGTTCGTCGGCCAGGGCTTGATGGCGTTGACGCCGGCTCTGGCGACCATGCTGGGTGCCGATGTCGGCACCGCGCTGATGGCACGGGTGCTGACCCTCGACCTGTCGTGGCTGTCGCCGCTGCTGATTTTCCTCGGGGTGATCTTCTTCCTCTCGCGCAAACAGACCCGCGTCGGCCAAATGGGCCGGGTCGGCATCGGCCTGGGCCTGATCATCCTGGCCCTGCAATTGATCGTCGAAGCCGCCGCGCCCATCACCCATGCCCAAGGCGTGAAAGTGATCTTCGCCTCACTGACCGGCGACATCCTGCTCGATGCGCTGGTCGGCGCGCTGTTCGCGATGATTTCCTATTCCAGCCTGGCCGCCGTGCTGCTGACCGCGACACTGGCCGGTGCCGCGGTGATCAGCCTGCCGGTGGCCATCGGCCTGGTGATCGGCGCCAACATCGGCAGCGGCGTATTGGCGTTCCTCAGCACCAGCATGCAGAACACCGCCGGACGCCAGGTGGCACTGGGCAGCCTGTTGTACAAGCTGATCGGGCTGTTGTTGATCATTCCGGTGCTCGATCCGCTGGTGGGCTGGCTCGACAGCCTGGATTTCAGCCCCCAGGAAACGGTGATCGGTTTTCATCTGCTCTACAACGCCGTGCGGTGCCTGGTGCTGCTGCCCAGCGTCGGCCCGATGGCCAAGCTCTGTACCTGGCTGCTGCCGGAACGGCCCGAGACCAACGGCACGGCCAAGCCCCGCCACCTGGACCCCACGGCCCTCGCCACCCCGAGCCTGGCGCTGGCGAACGCGGCCCGTGAAACCCTGCGCATTGGCGACCTGATCGAAAACATGCTCGAAGCCATGCTGGACGTGCTGCGCGGCCAGCAGACCGCGGTGACCCAGGAAGTGCGCCGCATGAGCGATGACGTCGAGGCACTGTGCAGTGCAATCAAGTTGTACATGGCGCAAATGCCCCGTGAAGACCTCAGCGAACAGGACAGCCGCCGCTGGGCCGAGATCATCGAACTGGCGATCAACCTCAAGCTGGCCAGCGACCTGATCGAGCGCATGTTGCGCAAGGTCCAGCAGCAGAAGACTTCCCAGCGCCGCTCCTTTTCCGATGTAGGCCTGGAAGAACTGGCGGGGCTGCACAGCCACTTGATCGCCAACCTGCGGCTGGGGTTGTCGGTATTCCTGAGCGCCGACCGGGAAAGCGCCCGCCAGTTGTTGCGTGAGAAACGTCGTTTCCGGGCGCAGGAACGGCGCATGGCCCATGCCCATGTCAGCCGCCTGCAACGAAAAGTCGTCCAAAGCCTGGAGACCAGTTCCCTGCACCTGGAGCTGATTGCCGACATGAGGCGCCTCAATTCGCTGTTTTGCGGCAGTGCCTATGTGGTGCTGGAAACGGCCGAGATCGGGGCGCTGGCGGCGGATGAAATTTCCGACATTACCCATTCGCCTTGAACAACTGGCGCATTGGTCAGTCAGTAACAATGTCAGTCAATAACAATGGCTCGGGCCTGAAACCGTTCAGCGGCCCGCCTGCTCCCGTTGTCATGAATACCGCATAGATTCGATAGGGGGAGCGAGCCAACTCCGGGCGCGATCCACCGATGAGGGCCTGCCCGGCACCATGGACCTTCACTCAGCCGCCAGGAAGCCCTTATGCGTTGTCTGTTGCTCGCCTTTCTTTTGCTCGGCTCACTGCCCGTGGTTGCTGTGGACCGGTTCCAGGTCGAAGGCTATACGCTGCCCAACGGCATGCAGCTGATACTCAAGCCCGGCACCGAGCGCGGCCATGTGGCGATCCGGCTGGTGGTCGGCGTGGGTCTGGACGATTTCAGTTGCGCCGACAAGGAATTGCCGCACCTGCTCGAGCACCTGCTGTTCAGCGGCGTCGACGACAGTGGTGAAGGTGGCCTGGAAGAGCGCATGCAGGCCTTGGGCGGCGAGTGGAATGCCTTCACCAGCAACGCCGACACCACGTTCGTCATCGAGGCGCCGGCGCGCAATCAACGCAAAGTGCTGGACCTGCTGCTGACGCTGTTGACCCGCACCCGTATCGACGACAAAGCCCTGGAGGCGGCCAAGCGGGTGGTGGAGCGCGAAGACGGTGGTCACTACACCCACCTGCAACGCTGGCTCGATCACCAGGACTTGGGCCACAAGGCCAGCAACCAACTGGCGGTTGAGTTGGGCTTGCGCTGCGCAGAACGGGCCGAGGTCCAACGCCATACCCTCGCCCGCCTCGAACAAGTGCGCACGACCTGGTATGCGCCGAACAACATGACGCTGATCGTGGTCGGGGATCTCGACCGACTGCTGCCCGCCTACCTGGAGCGCGCCTTTGGCGAACTCGAGCCGGTGGAACCCAGTGCCCACGAGGCGCTGCCGCAGATCCGCTACAAGGCGGTCACCAAGCGCAATCTGATCCGTGGCCTGGCCGGCGACAGTGCCAAGCTTCACTGGCTGTTCCCGGAACCGGTGCTGGACGAGCAGCATGACGAAACCTTCGATCTGCTCAAGGATTACCTGGATTGGGCACTTTATCGCCAGCTGCGCCTGGCCCGCGGCCTGTCCTACGGGCCGTGGACCGAACGCGAAGTATTCGGCGGCGTCGGCTTCTTCAGCCTGAACGCCGACCTGTCCCGCGAAGACCTGCCCGAAGCCGAACAGGCGCTGGAAGAACTGCGCAAGACCTTGCTCAAGGATGGCCTGGACCCCGCCAGTTTCGTGCGCATCAAACGCGCGGCCATCGCCCATCAGTCCTGGGCGGTTCAAGGTAACAGTGCACTGGCCGATTACTACTGGGGCGCCTTGGGCGATTACGAAGACGGTCGCTTCGCCAACCCGGCCGTGCGCCTGCAGGAGGTGAGCCTGGAACAGGCCAACGTGGCACTGCGCGAGCTGCTCAAGGACCCGGGTTACCTGCGCATCGAGAAGCCGTTGCTCAGTGACGATGAACTCGTCTGGGGGCTGGGCGGCTTGCTGGGGCTGTTGCTGCTCGGCTTGGTGGTGTGGCAGGTACGCCGACTACGTAGGAGCTGACGAGTGCAACGAGGCTGCGATCTTTCCCCTGGCATCCGGGGCGCAAGCGAAAGATCAGAAGATCGCAGCCTTCGGCAGCTCCTGCAGGGTAGTGCGGCGTTTCGCTAAATTCCCTCACCACAAGAGTGCTCGTCACATCGATGTCCTGGCGATACTCTGTCAGGGATATTTTCCTACGACTTACTGTGAAACTACCGAATGCAAAACCTGACGGTCTATATCCAGCGCATCCTTGAATTGATGAAGCGCTATCCAGGGGTCATTGCGCTCGGTGGTTTCATCTCCGGGGTCGGCAGTTTCATGCTGGTGGACCGCCAGCAGGGCCTGGCCACCTGGATCGCCATCATGATGCTGGTGAGCTGGCTCTGGCTGATGGTCGAGAACAGCATGACCCGGCTGTTCACGCGGATTTTCAAACGGGAGATCCCCCAGCCGCTGTTGCGCTACGCCACGCAGATGATTCACCAGGAAAGCCTGTTTTTCGTCCTGCCGTTTTTCTTCATCACCACCACTTGGAACAGCAGCCAACTGCTTTTCACTGGCCTGCTGACGATCGCGGCGCTGATCTCGATCACCGATCCGCTGTACTACAAATGGCTGGCGCCACGGCGCTGGGCGTTCCTGGCGTTGCACACGCTGACGCTGTTCGCCGCCCTGCTCACCGCGTTGCCGGTCATCCTGCATCTGACCACCGACCAGAGCTTCAAGCTGGCACTGGGCATTGCCATGCTGCTGTCGTTTCCCAGCCTGGCCTCGATCTTTCCGATCCGCACCGTGCGCAACGCCGTGGCGATCCTCTGCATCACCGTGGGGATTGGCGCCGCCGGCTGGGTGCTGCGCTCCTGGGTGCCGCCGGCGACGCTGTGGATGACCGAAGTGGCGATCAGCACCCAACTGGAAGACCGCACTCCCGGTGCCAGCCTCAAGGAAGTCAGCGCCGCCCAGATCCGCGGCAACGGCCTGTACGCCTACACCGCGATCAACGCGCCACGTGGGCTCGACGAGCGGATTTATCACGTCTGGCAGTTCAACGGTAAAGAAGTGGATCGTATCGCCCTGGACATTCATGGCGGGCGCAAGGAAGGCTATCGCGCCTGGACTCACAAACAGAACTTCCCGGACGACCCGACAGGCAAATGGCAGGTGCGGGTGCTGACGGAAAATGGCCAGATGATCGGAGTGCTGCGTTTCAACGTGAACGCCGCTGTACCCGAAGCAAAATGATGGCAATTGTGCTATCAGGTAGCGCTGTTCAAGCCGAACGAGCATGGAGCTTATGACCCCCAGCCCCCACATGGGCAGTGCCCGACTCGACACGTCCGGCGCGCCGGCGCAGCTGTGGATCAGCGGCGACTGGACGCTGGCCCATTACCCACAGCTCAAGCGCCTGGCCGAATCGCTGCGCGGCCAGTACGACGAAAACACCCGGATCGACCTCAACGGCCTCGGTGCCCTCGACACCGCCGGGGCCTCGTTATTGGTGGAACTGCTGGGCTCCGAACGGCTAGGCAAGACCACCGAACACCCGGACTGCAGTTTGCCGGCAGCCGAGCGCGCGTTGTTGCAGACGGTGTACTGCTCGCTGACGGATTTCTGCGTACCGGACAAAGAACCGAAAGTCAGCGTCGTGACCCAGTTGCTGACGCGCATCGGCCGCGCCGTGGAGAAGGTCTGGCAGGACACCCTGCAATTGCTCGGTTTTGTCGGCCTGATCCTGGAAACCCTGGCCCGCGGGCTGTTTCATCCGCGGCGCTGGCGCATTACGCCGATGGTCGTGCACATCGAGCAGACCGGCCTGGACGCGGCGCCCATCGTGGCCTTGCTGACGTTCCTGGTGGGCGCGGTGGTGGCCTTTCTCGGGGCGACGGTGCTGGCGGATTTCGGCGCCAGTATCTTTACCGTGGACCTGGTGGCGTTCTCGTTCCTGCGCGAATTCGGCGTGTTGCTGACGGCGATCCTCATGGCGGGCCGCACCGCCAGCGCGTTCACCGCGCAGATCGGCTCGATGAAAGCCAACGAAGAAATCGACGCGATCCGCACCCTTGGCCTCGACCCCGTCGAGCTGCTGGTGGTGCCGCGGGTGCTGGCCCTGCTGGTGGCGCTGCCCATGCTGACGTTCGTGGCCATGCTCTCGGGCATCATTGGCGGCGGTGTCGTGTGCGCGCTGTCGCTGGGCATCTCCCCGGCCATGTTCCTGTCACTGCTGCAATCGGACATCGGCGTGCAGCATTTCGTAGTGGGGATGGTCAAGGCGCCGATCTTTGCCTTCCTGATCGCTGCCGTGGGCTGCCTGGAAGGGTTCAAGGTCAGCGGCAGCGCCGAATCGGTCGGGGCCCACACCACCTCCAGCGTGGTGCAGTCGATTTTCGTGGTGATTGTGCTGGATGCCGTGGCCGCGCTGTTTTTCATGGAGATGAGCTGGTGAGTCGACCTTCTAGGACGCCCGCCGAGGCGGTGATTCAGGTGCGTGGCCTGTGCAACCGCTTTGGCCGCCAGAGCGTGCATGAAAACCTCGACCTGGACGTCTACAAGGGCGAGATCCTCGCCGTGGTGGGCGGCTCCGGCAGTGGCAAGTCGGTGCTGCTGCGCAGCATCGTCGGCTTGAACCAGCCCAGCGAGGGTTCGGTGCGGGTGTTCGGCCAGGACTTGCCGAGCCTGTCCCAGGAGCAGCGTTCGCGGGTGGAACGGCGCTTTGGCGTGCTGTTCCAGAAAGGCGCGCTGTTTTCGTCCCTGACCGTGACAGAAAACGTCGCCCTGCCCCTGATCGAACACGCCGGCCTCAGCCGGGCCGACGCCGAACACCTGGCGGCAGTGAAACTCGCCCTGGCCGGGCTGCCGCTCTCGGCCGCGGACAAGTACCCCGCCTCGCTGTCCGGCGGCATGATCAAGCGGGCCGCCCTCGCCCGTGCGCTGGCCCTGGACCCGGACATCCTGTTTCTCGACGAACCCACCGCCGGCCTCGACCCCATCGGCGCGGCGGCGTTCGACCAGTTGATCCTGACGCTGCGCGACGCCCTGGGCCTGAGCGTGTTCCTGGTCACCCATGACCTGGACACCCTCTACACCATCACCGACCGGGTGGCGGTGCTGGCGCAGAAAAAAGTGCTGGTGGCCGATGTCATCGACAAGGTGTCGGAAACCGACGACGCCTGGATTCATGAATACTTTCATGGCCCTCGCGGCCGCGCGGCTTTATCCGCCGCTACACAGTCCAACGAGGTTTGACATGGAAACCCGAGCCCATCATGTGCTGATCGGCCTGTTCACCGTCATTGTGGTGGTCAGCGCCCTGCTGTTCGGCCTCTGGCTGGCCAAGTCCAGCGTGGACAGCGAGTTCAAGGATTACGAAGTGGTGTTCAACGAGGCCGTCAGCGGCTTGTCCAGGGGCAGCTCGGTGGAATACAGCGGCATCAAGGTCGGCGACGTGGTGAACCTGCGCCTGGACCCGAACGACCCGCGCCGGGTGCTGGCGCGGGTGCGTTTGAGCGGTGAGACACCGATCAAGCAAGACACCCAGGCCAAGCTGGCGCTGACCGGCATCACCGGCACCTCGATCATCCAGCTCAGCGGCGGCACGCCCCAGAGCCCGCCGTTGACCGGGCACGACGGCGAACCGCCGGTGATCATCGCCGCGCCCTCGCCGATCGCCCGCCTGTTGAACAACAGCGATGACTTGATGACCAGCATCAATCTGCTGCTGCACAACGCCAACGAGGTGTTTTCCTCGGACAACGTCCAGCGCCTGAGCAATACCCTCGATCACCTGGAGCAAACCACCGGGGTCATCGCCGATCAGCGTGGCGATATTCGTCAGGCCATGCAGCAATTGGCCTCCGTCGGCAAACAGGCCAGCGCCACGCTGGAGCAGACCACGGCGTTGATGCGCAATGCCAATGGCCTGCTCAACGACCAGGGCAAACAGGTGTTCGGCAGTGCCGGCCAGGCCATGGACTCTCTGGCCCGCAGCACGGCGACCCTCGACAAACTGCTGAACGACAATCGCGACTCGCTGAACAACGGCATGCAGGGCCTCAATGCCCTGGCGCCAGCCGTGCGCGAGCTGCGGGAAACCCTGAGTGCCCTGCGCGGTATATCCCGACGCCTGGATGCCAACCCCAGCGGCTATTTGCTGGGCAATGACAAGGACAAGGAATTCACGCCATGAAACCGTTCCATCGATTCGTCTGTCCGGGCCTGGTGCTGGCGGGGTTTATCCTGTTGGCCGGTTGTTCGATCCTGCCCAAGGCCGAACCCTCGGACATCTATCGCTTGCCTGCCGCCCAGGCACCGGCCTCCGCCGGCACGCCGGTGAGCTGGTCGTTGCGCCTGGCCAGCCCGCAGGCCAGCGAAGTGCTCAACAGCCCGAAGATCGCGGTCATTCCTCAAGGCAACCTGTTCAGCAGCTACGCCGCCTCGCGCTGGAGCGACCCCGCCCCGGTATTGGTGCGCAACCGCTTGCTCGACGGCTTTGCCCAGGACGGGCGGGTCCGGCTGTTGAGTGTCGCTGACAGCAACCTGCAAGCGGATCTGGAGCTGGGCGGGCAATTGCAGGCGTTCCAGACCGAGTACCAGGGCAGCGCCGCCAGCGTGGTGGTTCGCCTGGACGCATTGCTGGTGCGAGGGTTCGACCAGCGCATCCTGGCCAGCCGCCGTTTCGAAGTGCGCCAGCCATTGAACGATGTGAAGGTGCCGGCGGTGGTGGACGGCTTTGGCCGGGCCAGTGACCGGCTGACCGCCGAGGTGGTGAACTGGACGTTGGAGCAGGGCCAGCGTTTCGCAACGCCGGCTCCCTGAAGGCCTCAGCCAAAGAACCAGTAGCAGACCCCGATCGCCGACAGGACGCCCGCCAGTTCGGCCAACAGCGCGCAACCCACGGCGTGGCGCGCCCGCTGGATGCCCACGGCGCCGAAGTACACCGCCAGCACGTAGAACGTGGTCTCGGTGCTGCCCTGGATAGTCGCCGCGACCAGGGCCGGGAAGCTGTCCACGCCGGAGGTCTTCATGGTCTCGATCAGCATCGCTCGGGCGGCGCTGCCGGAGAACGGCTTGACCATGGCCGTCGGCAAGGCATCGACGAACCGTGTATCCCAGCCAGCCCACTGCACCAGGTGGCGAATGCCGTCCAGGCCGAAATCCAGCGCCCCTGAAGCTCGCAGCACACCGACGGCGCAAAGCATTGCCACCAGGTACGGCAGCAGGTTCTTGGCAACGTCGAACCCTTCTTTCGCGCCTTCGATGAAGGCTTCATACACCTTGACCTTGCGCAGCGCGCCCACCACCAGGAACAGGATGATCAGGCCAAACAGGGTCAGGTTGCCCAGGATCGATGACAATCCCGCCAGGGCCGTCGCCGAGAGCGTCGCCAGCAACGCCATGAAGCCACCCAGCGCCAGCGCCCCGGGAATCAAGTAGGCCAGCACCACCGGGTCCCAGAGGCGCAGGCGCTGCATGAATGCCACGGACAACAACCCCATCAGGGTCGAGCCGCTGGTGGCAATCAGAATTGGCAGGAACACCAGAGTCGGGTCCGGCGCGCCTTGCTGGGCGCGGTACATGAAGATGGTCACCGGCAGCAGCGTCAGCGACGAGGCGTTGAGCACCAGAAACAGGATCTGCGCATTGCTGGCGATGGTCGGGCTGGGGTTGAGGTCTTGCAGGGCCCGCATGGCCTTGAGGCCGATGGGGGTGGCCGCGTTGTCCAGCCCCAGGCCGTTGGCGGCGAAGTTGAGGGTGATCAGGCCGATCGCCGGATGGCCGGCGGGCACCTCCGGCATCAAGCGCAAGAACAGCGGGCCGAGCGCCTTGGCCAGCCAGTCGACGATGCCGGCCTTCTCGGCGATGCGCAGGAAGCCCAGCCAGAGGGTCAGGGTGCCGAACAGCAGGACCATGACCTCCACCGACAGCTTGGCCATGGCGAAAATGCTTTCGACCATGGCCGCGAAGATCCCGGCGTTGCCGCCGATCAGCCACTGGGCCAGCGCCGACACGGCTGCCACGATAAAGAAGCCAAGCCACAGGCCATTGAGCATCGGTTAAATCCCCCGGAAGATGCCGCGAATGATAGCGGGGCTGGCAGAAACGACAAACCCCGGATTTCTCCAGGGTCTAGTAGTCACTGCGCAAGCCTCCTGTGGGAGCGAGCTTGCTCGCGATGGCGTCGGATCAGTCAGCATGGATGTTGGCTGACACTCCGCAATCGCGAGCAGGCTCGCTCCCACAGAGGGGGTGCGCATCAGCGGCTGGAGATTTCTCCGGCCGGCAGCGCCTCCTTGCTGCGCCAGTGCGGCAGGGAGTTCCAGTAGCGTTGGCCCTTGGCATCGTCGTACATGCCTTCCCAACGGGCGATGACCAGCACGGCCAGGGCATTGCCGATGACGTTCAGCGCGGTACGGGCCATGTCCATGATGCGGTCGACACCGGCGATGAAGGCCAGGCCTTCCAAGGGAATGCCCACGCTGCCCAACGTGGCCAGCAACACCACGAACGACACGCCCGGTACGCCGGCGATGCCTTTGGAGGTGACCATCAGGGTCAGCACCAGCAGCAATTGTTGGCTGATGGACAGGTCGATGCCGTACAGCTGGGCGATGAAGATCGCCGCGATGCTCTGGTACAGAGTCGAGCCATCAAGGTTGAACGAATAACCGGTGGGCACCACGAAGCTGCAAATGGCCTTCGGCGCGCCGTAGGCTTCCATCTTCTCGATCACCCGCGGCAGCACGGTTTCGGAGCTGGCAGTGGAGTAGGCCAGCACCAGCTCATCCTTGAAGATGCGCATCAGCTTGAGCACCGAGAACCCGAACAGGCGGGCGATCAGGCCCAGCACCACGAAGGCGAAGAAGGCGATGGCGACGTAAACCAGGATCACCAGTTTCGCCAGCGGCAGCAGGGATGCGAAGCCGAAGTTGGCGACCGTCACCGCGATCAGGGCGAACACACCGATTGGCGCGTATTGCATGATCATGTGGGTGACCTTGAACATGCTTTCCGAGACGCCCTGGAACATCTTCACCAGCGGCTCGCGCAGGTCCGATTGCAGGCTGGACAGACCCAGGCCGAACAGTACGGAGAAGAAAATGATCGGCAGCATCTCGCCACGGGCGACCGCTGCGAAGATGTTGGACGGGATCAGGTTGAGAATGGTCTCGATGAACGCATGCTCATGCTGGACTTCAGCGGCGGTGGCCTGGTACTTGGAAATATCCACCGTGCCCAGGGTGCTCATGTCGATGCCGCTGCCTGGCTGGAAGAAATTGGCCAGCAGCAGGCCGACGACGATGGCGATGGTGGTGACGATTTCGAAGTATAGGATGGTCTTGAGGCCGATACGCCCGAGTTTCTTCGCGTCACCGACCCCGGCAATGCCCACGATCAGCGAGGAAATCACGATCGGGATCACGATCATCTTGATCAGACGGATAAAGATGTCGCCCGCCGGTTGCAGCACATTGCTGATCCACCAGGCCTTCTCGGCACTGAAATGGTTGAGCAGCGCGCCCAATGCAATCCCGAGCACCAGACCGATGAGGATCTGCCAGGCGAGGCTGAGTCGTGCCTTCTTCATATCGTTACCCTTACTTCAGTTGGACTCGGGCAGTGACGCGAACGGCTCGTCGCTGACGAAAAGTCATTCGCGCCATTGCCCCCGTATAAGGTCACCCCGAGCGCATGAGCGGCTTACTGGCAGGCGAAAAAAGGCGCAACTATTGCGATGCCAGGGGGGATCGTCTAATGCCGTAAACGCCTACCCTATGCCGAATCGGCATGAGATTTTCCAAGCGAAACCCGCGTTACAAGCGGTTCGAATGCGACATTTTTGCAGGCATAAGTGCCGTGACTCGGCCATTTCAGCGTAGCTGGGCTTTTTTTCCAAGCGTCAGGAATCGAGGAAACGGCAACGGATCGAGACGCGACCCATGAGAGAAATCGTCTCGGTATTCTCCGATATACGGTCAGGGAAGGGGCAATAATTTGGCGAGAGGAGACAAAATGCCGCATCGCGGACTGCTTGCGACACCAGAATTGAGTAACCGCTCTGGCCCACGCAATGCGCGCAATGAAGCTCTACGCAAGTTCGCCAAGCCGTGAGGGCTTTGCGAACTTGCGTCGCAGCTTTTACCTGACCCGGCCCTTTCGCAGGCACCCCTTGTGCCCGTAGGTCACTCCGACGCTCATCCGTCAGAATATCCCGGCCCCCTGGTCATGCACCGGCCCTCCTCGGGCTGTGCAGCAGAGAAAAGCAGAGCTGCTCTTCTCGTCTTCAGAATCAGTACCAGTTCGGATCTTTCTTGAGTTGTTCCATCAACAGTTTTTGCATACCTTCATCGGGATTACCGAGAAAACGGTAGTCGGCATGACGGGTCGGCGACTTGTCGGCCGGCAGTCCGGCAGGAACTTCCACCAACATGGCGTAGGCCTCGTCCTTGTCGAAACTGAAGGCGACGATCAGGCGCTTGCTGCGACACGTGGCCTGGGTTTCACACAGCGGTCCCACCAGATACTTGTCACCGTCCTCTTCGACAGCATTCATCTGTTCCGAATCGCCTGACAGGTTCATCACCCATTCGGGCAGGCGTTCTTCTTTTTTGACGACGTGCTGCCAAGTTTCGCGGTATTGCGGATCCGCCTCCAGCAACTGGTTGGCGCGCATCTGTCCGTCATTGGCAGCCATTGCCATGGCACTGCCGCCCAACAACAGGGCGGCGGCCAGTCCCTTGAATGAAACGCTCATGGTCAGCCTCGGCCGCGACGGCCAAAGAAGAAGGAAGCGATGAACATCACCAGGAACACGACAAAGAGAATCTTGGCGATGCCCGTGGCGGTGCCTGCGATACCACCGAAGCCCAGTACGGCGGCGATGATGGCAATGATCAGGAAAGTAATTGCCCAGCTCAACATGGTGATTCTCCTTACGCTTTTCTATTTAGTGAGGGTCTCGCGGTGATGGTTCCGGCACAGTGGACGACCGGTACATCGGGTTAAAACACCCAGCGCTCTTCACGTGGCATGTCGGTCACTGGCTGAGCCTGATCGACATCCATCATGCGCATGGAAGCAGAAGCTTCTGCGACGTTGACGGCGGTGAAATGGGTTTGTGGGGCGCGGTAAATGGACACCTGTGGCGCTTCTGGCTGTTGACGTTCGTGCCAGAGCAACCATTGCTGACCAATCACGAGCGTGACCAGCAATGCCAGGGCGGCCCATAAGCCCTGCTGAATGTTCAAGGAAGAGAGTCGAAACTGCGCGGCACATTGACGATTCATCCTGAAATTCCTCCCCACCCGGGTGTGGTGATCTGATTGAGGCGCTCTTGCGCCACGTTGACCAGAGCATTGCAGCCGGCGTGCCAGGATTTTTTAATGAATAAATCCTTTTTAAATCAAACACTTGCGAAATAGATACGAGACATGGGGAACGCATCCTGCACGATGGTCCGCGCGCACGTCGTGCGTATTGCACGAACGGGAAGGAAAAGGCGTAAGGTTGTTTTGGAATTTCCTGTCAGACACAGCCGTCGGAATCAGCGATGTGAACCGTCCGACCCGTACGAACAAGAAAAAAAGGAACTCAAATCAGTCTTTTAGGAGTCAGACGTCCACAGAGGCAGGTTCGGTGGGTAATATCCCCTCAGAATCGACCATGCAACTTGCCCGATTTTTCTGACACTAACCAACATCATTCATTAAAGGAGCGTAGGAAAAATGGAATCCGCCACTGAGCACCAAGGCCGCATTCTGCTGGTAGACGATGAGTCCGCCATCCTGCGTACGTTCCGTTACTGCCTGGAAGACGAAGGCTATACCGTCGCCACCGCCAACAGCGCCGCCCAGGCCGACACACTGCTGCAACGCCAGGTGTTTGACCTGTGTTTTCTCGACCTGCGCCTGGGGGAGGACAACGGCCTGGATGTCCTGGCACAAATGCGTATCCAGGCGCCCTGGATGCGGGTCGTCATCGTCACCGCCCATTCGGCCGTCGATACCGCAGTCGATGCGATCCAGGCCGGGGCCGCCGACTACCTGGTCAAGCCTTGCAGCCCGGATCAACTGCGCCTGGCCACCGCCAAGCAGTTGGAAGTGCGCCAACTGTCGGCAAGGCTCGAAGCCCTGGAAGGGGAAGTGCGTAAACCCAAGGACGGTCTGGACTCTCACAGCCCGGCGATGAAAGTTGTCCTGGAGACCGCCCGCCAAGTCGCCAGCACCGACGCCAACATCCTGATCCTCGGCGAATCCGGTACCGGTAAAGGTGAGTTGGCCCGGGCGATCCACGGCTGGAGCAAGCGTGCGAAAAAGTCCTGCGTCACCATCAATTGCCCGTCGCTGACTGCCGAATTGATGGAAAGCGAATTGTTCGGCCATAGCCGTGGGGCCTTCACCGGCGCCAGCGAAAGTACCCTGGGACGGGTCAACCAGGCCGACGGCGGCACGCTGTTTCTCGACGAGATCGGCGATTTTCCCCTGACGTTGCAACCCAAGTTGTTGCGGTTCATCCAGGACAAGGAATATGAGCGGGTAGGGGACCCGGTCACCCGCCGCGCCGACGTGCGGATTCTCGCCGCCACCAACCTCAACCTCGAGGACATGGTGCGCGACGGGCGCTTTCGCGAAGACCTGCTGTATCGCCTGAACGTCATCACCCTGCATCTGCCACCGTTGCGTGAGCGCGCCGAAGACATCCTGACCCTGGCCGACCGCTTCCTGGCCCGCTTCGTCAAGGAATACGCGCGCCCGGCCCGGGGCTTCAGCGACGAGGCTCGCGAAGCGCTGCTAGGCTACCGATGGCCCGGCAACATTCGCGAACTGCGCAACGTCGTCGAGCGCGCCAGCATCATCTGCCCGCAGGAAAAAGTCGAAATCAGTCACCTGGGCATGGCCGAGCAGCCAGTCAACAACGCACCGCGCATCGGTGCCGCACTGAGCCTCGACGAGCTGGAGAAAGCCCACATCGGGGCGGTGCTGGCCACGGCTGACACGCTCGATCAAGCGGCCAAGACCTTGGGTATCGATGCCTCCACGCTGTATCGCAAACGCAAGCAGTACAACCTGTGAGCGACACCTTATGAAACTTGCGATGAAGCTGCGCACACGGCTGTTTCTCAGTATCTCGGCCCTGATCACCGTAGCATTGCTGGGATTAGTGCTTGGCTTGGTCAGCGTCATGCAAATGGCCAATACCCAGGAACAATCGGTACGCGACAACTTCATCCTGCTGGACCTGGGCCTCAAGCTGCGCCAGACCCTCGGCGATCAGTTGATTATCATGCTCGACGACAAGCCCGACCTGGCCGCTCTGGAGGCATCCGAGCGGCAATACCTGGCGCTGATCGACCAAGGGATCGCCCACGAAAGAAAGCTGGACAACACGGCCGTCAGCTTCAGCAGGGCCAAGGCCGACTACGTTGAATTTCTCGAGGCCTTCACCACTTCTCGCCAGCAACCGAGACAGCTCACGGGCATCAAGGACCTCACCGAAAAATTCAACGTGCTGCGCAATGGACTGATCGAAAGTTATCGCCAGGCCCTGACCAAGATCAGTGAAACCCAGGACCGCGCTCGTGAACGCGCATTGTGGATTTCCGGACTGCTGGGGCTGGTGGGGTTTGCGGTACTGGTCATCGGCTTTATCACGGCCCATGGCCTTGCCCGGCGTTTCGGCGCACCGATCGAGGCGCTGGCCGCGGCGGCGGATGACATCGGCCAGGGCAATTTCGAGGTCACGCTGCCCATTTCTTCCGCCGCCGAGTTGAATTTGCTGACCCGTCGTTTTGGGGTCATGGCCCAGGCACTGCGCGAACATCAGGCCACCAATGTCGATGAACTGCTCGCCGGCCAGCAACGTTTGCAAGCGGTGCTCGACAGCATCGACGACGGTTTGCTGATGATCGATCGCCAAGGCCAGCTGGAGCACCTCAACCCGGTGGCCCAGCGTCAATTGGGCTGGGATGAGGCGCGCCTGGGCCAAGGGCTCGGCGAGGCGCTGGGACGCCTGGAGCTGGATGAAGAATTGCACCTGGTACTGCGCGGTGGAACCCTGGAGCGTGCACCGGAAGACCTGAGCATCGAGGTGGATGGCGAGTCGCGGGTGCTGACCTACAGCCTCACGCCGGTCAGCCACACCCAGGGCCACATCCTCGGCGCGGTCATGGTGCTGCATGACGTCACCGAACAGCGCGCCTTCGAACGAGTGCGCAGTGAGTTCGTCCTGCGTGCCTCCCATGAGCTGCGCACGCCAGTGACGGGCATGCACATGGCATTCGGCCTGTTGCAGGAGCGCCTGCACTTCCCACCGGAGTCCCGCGAGGCGGACCTGCTCAACACCGTCACGGAAGAAATGCAGCGGCTGATGCAACTGATCAATGACCTGCTGAACTTCTCTCGCTACCAGAACGGTCTGCAAAAACTGACCCTGGCGCCTTGTTCCATCGACACGCTATTGGAAGAGGCCCGGCTGCGGTTCGCCGAGCAGGCCCAAGCCAAGGGTATCGAGCTGCTGGTGGCGATCCAGGGCCCATTGCCGCGGCTACATGCCGACGCTGCGCAACTGGATCGCGTGCTCGATAACCTGATCGACAACGCCATGCGCCACACCGGTGAAGACGGCCAGATCCGCTTGCAGGCCCGACGCCACGGCGAGCGGGTGATCATCAGTGTCGAAGACAACGGTGAAGGCATTGCCTACGGCCAACAGGGACGAATCTTCGAGCCTTTCGTCCAGGTCGGACGCAAGAAGGGTGGTGCCGGCCTCGGTCTGGCCCTGTGCAAGGAGATCGTCCAGCTCCACGGCGGACGCATGGGCGTTTATTCGAGGCCGGGGCAGGGTACGCAGTTCTACATGGCGCTGTCAGTCTGAGCGCAAGGCCGGAGGACACCTAGGCTTCATCGTCAAGGCGACGCCCACGCAGGCGTCGGCCACGGGTAATCAATTCGATGAGCTGGACCGCGCTGAGGGCGTGGGCGAACAGCCAGCCCTGGCCGAACCTCACCCCTTCGCTGCTCAAATAAGAGGCCTGGGCTTCATGCTCGATACCTTCGGCGATCACCTTGAGCTGCAGCGCGTGAGCCATGCGGATGATGTGCGGGGCCACGCCGCTGCTAGCGGCGTCGTGGCCCAGAGCGTCGATGAAGGCCTTGTCGATTTTCAGGCAGTCCACCGGCAGGGTTTGCAGGTAGGCCAGGCTGCAATAACCGGTGCCGAAATCGTCGATCAGCACCTGATGTCCAACGTCGCGCAGCGATTGCAGGTTATCCCGGGCAACCAACACATCGATCAGCCCGCGCTCGGTCACTTCGAAGGCAATCTGGTGCGCCGAGACCCGATGCAACGCCAGCAGGCGAGCGATCACTTCGCCAATACGCGGCACCATCACATCGCAGGCCGCCAGGTTCACCGAGATATACAACTGCGGATTGGCCCGCAACAGCTGGCCCAATTGATCGAACAGCCGTTGCAGCACGAAATCGGTGATCTGGCGGATCTGCCCGGTGTTTTCGGCCATCGGGATAAACAGGTCCGGGCTGGTCAGGGTGCCGTCCGGTCGTCGCCAGCGCAGTAGGGCTTCAGCACCCACGCAGTTGCGGCTGTCCAGGTCGAAAATCGGCTGGTACAGCACCTGCAATTCACCGCGCCGGAGGGCTCCGTGCAACTCAGCATCCATCGACTGGCGATGGCGCGCCAGCAGAAACACCTGGAAACCAATCCCCAGGCCCAGCACCAAGCTGACGGGCAACATCCACCAGGCATAGGCCGGCACCTTGAAACCGTTGCGCTGGGCGATCAGCACCAGTTGATATTCCGGGCTGTCGGTGGGCATTCGATAAATCAGCCGGGTCTGCGTCACCTGCAAGGCATTCTGGCTTTTCGGTGGCCAAGGCTCTGTGGGCGGCCAGTATTGTTGGGTGCCCAACACGGGAATGGCCCGCGTGCCGTGATCCAGGACCACCAGCAGGCTGCTGCCCGGTGGCAGGTCGACCACGTCGGCCAAATGCCCCCGGGAGGTGGCGACTCGGAAATTGCCACGGCCCAGCATCAACGCAGCGCGGTCTTCGTTGGGTTCGGTGGTGGTATTGAGCCAATAGCTGTAGGTCGGGCCTCGAAGATCGGGCGGACGGGCCACCGACAATCCGCTCTGGCGCGGACGATTGGAACAGATGCCGCTGCCATCGATGTACACCGCTTCATAAACGAAACGGTAATTGAAGCTGACCTCTCGCAAGGTCGCGATCATGTCATCGTCGCAACCGCGCAACGGCTGGTTTTGCAGGTCGTCGAGGCTTTCTCGCAATTGCCCGAAAAGCTGTTCCAGCCGTTGCAGGAAGCGCTCGCCCTGGGCATTCATCTGGTCGCTTTCCCGCTGCTGGATCTGCTGCACGACCACGAACAGACTGCCCGTCAGCAGTAGGAAGGTACTCAGGGCAGCCGCCATCATCGCCAGGAACAGGGGGCGATGGAGCCAGCTCTGTAAGGTTTCGCGGGCAGCCGTCATCATGGGTAATCCGAAAGTTACCAATGAGTTATAGCTTCTGATTTGAATTTGGCCCGATTCGTCGGACGGGCGTCATTATTTTGTCTGGTTGAGCACCTGCAGAATTGCCGCGCTTTGCGGATCCGGCATGCCATCGAAGCGGGTCGGTCGATAGTGCATCTGAAAAGCGGCCAGCACGTGGTGGGTGGCCACGTCCCATTCGCCGGTCTGGGGCGTCGGATAGCCCAGACGGGCCAGCTCGGCCTGGAACCAACTGGCAGGCGGTAGCTGCGTTGCGAAGGAAACCTGCTGGCGTGCGACGGCTTGTTCATCCGGCCACACCCCCAGGCCCTCTTGCGCCAGCCGCTTCCAGGGGAACAGCGGCCCCGGATCAAGCTTGCGCAGGGGTGCGATGTCGCTGTGGCCGATGATGCTGCGCGGGCTGATCCCGTTGCGTTGGATGATGTCCTTGAGCAAGACGGTCAAGGCCTGGACCTGAGCTTCGCTGTAGGGATACCAGAGGCGCCCGGTAGGCGTGTCGACGAAACCCGGATTGACGATTTCGATGCCGATGGAACTGGAATTGAGCCAGGTCCGGCCTTCCCATTCACTTTCCCCGGCGTGCCAGGCGCGCCGGCTTTCATCCACCAGCTTGTAGATGGTCGCGTCTTTATCGTCGCCAATCAGGTAATGGGCACTGACTTCGCCATGGGTCAGCAGGGCCAGTGAACGCTCCAGGGACGCCGAGGTGTAATGCACCACCACGAATTGGATGCGGTTGTCATGGTTGACGGAGGGGTGACTGGTGTCGAACCGAGGGCCGCTGGTGCAGCCGGCCAGGATAAATAAAGAAACAATGAGCGAGAACAATTTCATGGCGGAAGGCATTACGCGCTGGAAGTAATGCAACAGTGTAACGTATCGCCCCGCGATGATCCGATGCGCGGGACGATATTAAACAAATTGGAACAATTAGATCTCAGCCCAGCTCCACGCGGTTGCGACCGGCATTTTTGGCTCGGTAAAGCGCCTGATCGGCTCTTTTAAGCACCGAGTCGCTGTGTTCGCCCGGCTTGAAAGCTGTCATGCCCACCGATACCGTCACCGTCACCGGTTCGCCCTTGAAATGAAACGGGCAGGCTTCGATGGCCAGCCGCAGCGCTTCGGCCAGTTTGGCGCCAGCCGCCAGGGGGGTATCCGGCACGAGCAGGACAAACTCCTCGCCACCAAAACGCGCAATGAAATCGCCGCCACGCAGGCGTTTTCGCAGGACCGAGGCGATGAGTTTCAACACCCGGTCACCGGCCAGATGGCCGTAGTTGTCATTGATGCGCTTGAAATGATCGAGATCGAGCATGGCCAGCAGCAAGCTGTTGCCGTGCTGGTGCCACTGGACGACTTCGTGCTCCAGACGCTCGGACCAGGCGGCGCGGTTGGGCAACCCCGTGAGCGGATCGACCAGCGCTTTTTGCCGCTGTTCCTCGAGATTCTCCCGCACGACCTGGGCGTCCTGCTCCATCAGCGCGACGCGATCGGCCAGGCTTTTCAGGCGCGTCGAGACTTCCTGCTCGCGTTGATCACGTTGCCGGCGGTGCTGGTCCATTGTCCCGAGCAAGCCTTCGAGGTGATTCTCGAGCACCTGCTTGAGGCCTTCCAAGTCATCGGCTTGTTGCACGCTGCTTTGCAGGCCGTCTACCTGTTCGCGAATCTGGGTGTCCATTTCCCGGGAGGCCGAGAGGTTGTCGGCATGATCCTCACTGGCGGCCTGCAGGCTGCTCTGGAATGACTCGAGACGATCATTGAGGCGTTGCAGGTACGCTTCGAATTCATGCTGGCCGGTGTCGGTGATGGCTAGCATCAATACCGCCAGATCATCGAGGATCGGTAGCAGTTCGTACCAGTTCAAGCCATTTCGCAACCGCTCACGCATGGCTTCGGCTTGTGGCCGATGACGCTCGGGCAAGGTCAGGTCGCCCAACAGGCCCAGCAAAGTGTCTTCGATATGCCTGGCGACCGAGCTGTAGGATGGTTCAGGCGAGTCGGGCAGGGCGTATTGGGCGTCAGCCACATCGGCGGCGGCCAAGGGCGCGGGCGCGTCAGGCTCGGCTTCTGCTGGAGGCGCCGAGGGGTCGGGGAGGGCCTGTGGCGCCTCCTCGGGCATCAGCTCGTCGGGATTTTCCAGGGTGGGTGCCGCTTCCGGGAGTTCGTCGGCGATCACCGCTGGCAAGGGGGCTGGCTCGGCGGCTTCGTCCGGCTCGCCGATCGGCTGAGCCACTTCGGCTGCTGGTGCCGGAGGGAGCGCCGGCGCGAGTTCGGTCTGCGGCGTAATCTGGTCGACCGGCTCGGGCACTGCCTCCAACGTGGGTGCTTGCTCCGCTACCGACGGGGCTGGTGCTGGTGCTGTGTGGACTGCCGGCTCAACGACTACTGGCAGGGCGGTGTCTGCCGGGGGCGCCACGTTGGCCTGGGCTGGCTCGTGAGGCTGGGGCGGCACGTCCTCATGGCCTTGGCCACCAAACAGCCGTTGCAGCAATCCGGGGCGGCTCGGTTCGACAGGAGCGTCCAAGGACCTCAGTGCCTTGCCTTGCAAACCGCTCAATTCGCTGAGCAGCAGCGGAATCTCCCGGGCCTGGCCGACCCGATCTTCCAACTGCTTGGAAAATTTCTTCAGGGGCCGGCTGACTTCCTTCGGCAGCGGCAGGCTTTGCAACTGGGCCACCAGGGCCGTCAATGCGGTGCTCATCTGCTCGATTCGGGTTTCGCGGCGCTGCTCGGAATCGAGTACGGCTTTCTCCAGGCGCGGCAGCAGGGCGGCGAGGCCGGCGTCCATGTCATCGGTGCGCACCACCTCGCGCATCTCTTTCATGCATTGGTCGACGACCCGATCAGAGCCCTCGGCGGCCAGGGTGCTGCGCACCAGGCCACGACGCAACAAGTCGAGCCGAGCATCCCAGCGGCGCTCAAGCTTTTCCTGCTGTTCGATACTCTTTAAGTATTTCTCTCTCCAGCGTTCGGCGTCGTCGCTCATTCATCGGATCCGCGAGGGGCAGCACTCAACGCGGGGAATGCATCGGCCGTGAGCGAACCCGGCAAACGAATTTCTACCGCGACCGGCAGGTGATCGGAAATGGGTTGGGCCAACACCTCGACGCGTTCGAGGGTCAGGGTCGGGCTCAACAGGATATGGTCCAGGCAGCGCTGCGGGCGCCAGCTGGGGAATGTCGCTTCCAGTTGTGGGGCGAGCAGACCGAGATCGCGCAGAGGCGAGGTCTGCAGCAGGTCGGTGGCATGGGTGTTCATGTCACCCATCAGTATCTGGTGCTTGTAGCCGCCGATCAGCTCGCGAATGTACGCCAGCTGCATCGTCCGAGTACGCGCCCCGAGCGCCAGGTGCATCATGACCACGATCAGCGCTTCCGGCCCTTCGCCGAAACGCGCAAGAATCGCCCCGCGCCCCTTGGGGCCCGGCAGCGGATGGTCCTCGATCGCCCAGGGACGCAAACGACTCAACACGCCATTGCTGTGCTGGCCGAGCCGTCCGAGGTTGCGATTGAGTTGTTGGTACCAGTAGGGGAAGGCGCCCAGTTGGGCCAGGTGTTCCACCTGATTGACGTAGCCTGACCGCAAGCTCCCGCCGTCGGCCTCTTGCAGGGCTACCAGGTCGAAATCCTTGAGCAGGTCGCCGATTTTCTGCAAGTTGCCGGCACGGCCGGTGTGCGGCAGCAAGTGTTGCCAGCCGCGGGTCAGGTAATGCCGGTAGCGTTCGGTGCTGATGCCCACCTGGATATTGAAGCTGAGCAGCCGCAAGCGGCTATCGCCAGGCAGGCCCGTGGACGTGACATGGTGCTCGTTGACCCGTGGTTCATGCAGGCCAACGATGCGTTCGGTACTCCAGCGGGCCATGGGCGTGGGCCGCGCTTAGTTGGCGGCAGCCTTGGTGGCCGCTCGCTCTTTGGCGATCAGTTGGTCGGCCAGTTGCAGCGCTTGTTCAGCACCGCCGGCAGAGCCGATGTCAAAGCGATACTTACCGTTGACGATCATGGTCGGTACGCCCGTGATCTCGTATTTCTTCGCCAGCTCACGGGCCTTCTTGATCTGGCCCTGGATGGCAAAGGAGTCGAAGGTGGCCAGGAACTTGTCCTTGTCTACGCCTTGGGTCGCCAGGAAGTCCGCCATGTCTTCTTTGTCGGTCAGCTTCTTGTGTTCTTTCTGGATCGCGTTGAAAACGGCAGCGTGAACCTTGTGCTCGACACCCATGGCTTCGAGGGTCAGGAACATCTGGCCGTGGGCGTCCCACGGGCCACCGAACATGGCGGGGATGCGCACGAAGTTGACGTCAGATGGCAGTTTCTCGACCCATGGGTTGATTACCGGCTCGAAAGCGTAGCAATGCGGGCAGCCGTACCAGAACAACTCCACCACTTCGATCTTGCCAGGCGCCGCCACCGGAACGGGGTTGGTCAACTCGACGTAGGGGGCTTTCGATTCCTCGGCGTTGGCTTGAGCGCCGATGCCGAACAGGCTGGCGGCGACGAGCGCGGCGCTGATGATCAGATTACGCATGCTTTACTCCTGGACAATGAGGGGGCCTCGCAAGACCTGTTTCTTAAGACAGACCGTGGCGGGTTCAAGTTCTCTAGTGTAACGGCAGCGGCCACAAAAAAGGGCGGCCAAAGCCACCCTTTTGATGCTCGCATCGACAGATTAATCGAGCGTTAACGTTGCAAGAGGTGTATCCCCTCGCAACGGCCTTAGTGCAGGCCCTGGATGTAGCTGGAGACAGCCGCGATATCTTCGTCGCTCAGCTTTTTGGCGATGCTCTGCATGGGTTTGGTGTCGCCGTCGTTGGTCCGGCCGCCTTCTTCTTTGCGGAAGTCGGTCAGTTGCTTGCCGACGTACTGGGCATGCTGGCCGCCCAGGTGTGGGAAACCGGCAGCGGCGTTGCCTTTGCCATCCGGGGAGTGGCAACCGGTGCAGGCTGGCAAGCCTTTGTCGAGGTCGCCGCCACGGAACAGCGCTTCACCGCGAGCCACGAGTTTTGGATCGGCGGCGCCGACGCTGCCCTTCTGGCTGGCGAAATAGGCCGCGATGTCCGCCAGGTCCTGATCGCTCAGGTTGGTCAGCAGGCCGGTCATTTCCAGCACCGTACGCTTGCCGGACTTGATGTCGTGCAGTTGCTTGTTCAGGTAACGCTCGCCCTGGCCCGCCAGTTTCGGAAAGTTGGGCGCCATGCTATTGCCATCCGGGCCGTGGCAGGCCCCGCATACGGCCGCTTTCGCCTGACCGGCAGCGGCATCGCCAGCGGCGTGGGCTACGCCGGATATCCCCAAGGTCAACAGCAGACTCACGATCAGTTTGTTCATCAGCTAATCCAACTACGGCTAAGGGTTAAAGAGTTATGGACCGGGTTTACTCGCTCATCCACTGGATGATGGCTCGGTAATCCTCGGCACTGCAGTCCATGCACAAACCACGCGGCGGCATCGCCTTGAAACCCTGGGTCACGTGTTGCACCAGCGTCTCCATACCTTTCGCCAACCTCGGCGTCCAAGCTTCCTGATCGCCCTTGCGAGGCGCCATGGGGAGTTGGCCGGAATGACAGGCACCACAAACACGGTTGTACACAGCTTCCGGATCCTGTGTAGCCTGAGCGCTGTAAAGCGGCATCAAGACACCGGCAGCTAGCAGCCATTTCGTCATAAAACGACCTTTTCAGGGTTGGGAACGAGCTGCGTTCTAATGCGCAATTTCGGTCGGTCGCTCCCGTGAGCCTCATCCTACGCTGGGACAAAGCGCACACAAAATCTGCGGCATTATATACTGGCGTCACTGAAACGGAAACGACACAGCTTGCCGCGTCCATTCCCGACGCCGCCCACATCGGAAATCTCATGCAACTGAAGAACCCCATCCTTGGCCTGTGCCAACAGTCCACCTTCATGCTCAGCGCCGCCAAAGTCGATCAATGCCCAGACGACGAAGGCTTCGAAGTGGCTTTTGCCGGGCGTTCCAACGCCGGCAAATCCAGCGCTCTGAACACCTTGACCCATGCGAGCCTGGCACGCACCTCGAAAACCCCGGGTCGCACGCAGCTCTTGAACTTCTTCAAGCTAGACGATGAACGGCGTTTGGTCGACCTGCCCGGCTACGGCTACGCCAAGGTCCCGATCCCGCTCAAGCAACACTGGCAGCGCCACCTGGAAGCGTACCTGGGTAGCCGCGAGAGTTTGAAAGGCCTGATCCTGATGATGGACATCCGCCATCCGATGACCGACTTCGACCTGTTGATGCTCGATTGGGCGGTCGCCAGCGGCATGCCGATGCACATCCTGCTGACCAAGGCCGACAAGCTCACCTATGGCGCAGCCAAAAACACTTTGCTCAAAGTGCAGTCGGAAATTCGCAAAGGCTGGGGCGACGCGATCACCATCCAGTTGTTCTCCGCACCCAAGCGTATGGGCCTGGAAGAAGCCTACACGGTGCTGGCCGACTGGATGGAATTGGCGGACAAGGGCAGCGAAGCGGCCGAATAAGCCAAATCGCAGGCAAAAAAAACCCCGGACTTCTTATGGGGAGGGGGAAGTTCGGGGTCCAAGTTCCGGACCGCTAGGGCGGGGTCCAGATATCTGCCAACACTTAACACAACATAGGAGCATTGAAGGGCTTCACCAGCCATTCAGAATCTCTGAGTGGCGATTCACGGGTTTAGTTCAGATTATTTTTGGAAATAGCCTTAGGAATTTTCCGAACTAAAGATATCCGTCCCTGGTTTTTCGGTGACTCTATGGGGCATGGGTGTCTGGGCCGACGCTATCGCGAGCAAGCTCGCTCCCACAGGGAATTGGTGCTGGGCTCGGTATTCGGCTCGACACAAAACCCATTGTGGGAGCGAGCTTGCTCGCGATGGCCATCTTTCATTCCCCGCAGAGGTATCAGCCGCCACAAGAGCCCTCGACTCAGGGCTTGGGAATCAGTGCGCCTCGTCCCAGTTATTGCCCACGCCCACTTCCACCAACAGCGGCACGTCCAGCGTGGCGGCGGTGCTCATGTGCTGGCGGATTTCTTCGCGCACCTGATCGACCAGGTCTTCACGCACTTCCAGCACCAGTTCGTCGTGGACCTGCAGGATGACCTTCGCATCCAGCCCGGACGCCGTCAGCCAGCGGTCCACGGCGACCATGGCTTTCTTGATGATGTCGGCCGCCGTGCCCTGCATCGGCGCGTTGATGGCGGTGCGCTCGGCGCCTTTGCGCAGGGCCGGGTTTTTTGCGTTGATGTCCGGCAAGTACAACCGGCGACCGAAAATGGTTTCGACAAAACCTTGCTCGGCCGCCTGGGCGCGAGTGCGTTCCATGTACGCCAGCACACCCGGGTAGCGAGTGAAGTAGCGGTCGATGTAGGCCTGGGACTGCTTGCGATCGACGCCAATCTGTTTGGCCAGACCGAACGCGCTCATGCCATAGATCAAGCCGAAGTTGATCGCCTTGGCGCTGCGGCGCTGGTCATGGGTGACCGCGTCCAGATCGACGCCAAACACCTCGGCGGCCGTGGCCCGGTGCACGTCCAGGTCATTACGAAACGCATGAAGCAACCCTTCGTCCTTGGCCAGGTGCGCCATGATCCGCAGTTCGATCTGCGAATAGTCCGCCGCCAGCAGCTTGTAGCCTTTCGGCGCGACGAACGCCTGACGAATCCGGCGGCCTTCGGCGGTACGGATCGGGATGTTCTGCAGGTTCGGGTCGATGGATGACAGGCGCCCGGTCGCGGCGACGGCCTGCTGGTAATTAGTGTGGACGCGGCCGGTGCGGCTGTTGATCTGTTCCGGCAGGCGATCGGTGTAGGTGCTCTTGAGCTTGCTCAGGGAGCGGTACTGCATCAGCACCTTGGGCAGCGGGTAATCCTGCTCCGCCAGTTCGGCGAGCACCGCTTCGGCGGTAGACGCCTGGCCCTTGGCGGTTTTGCTGAGCACCGGCAAGCCGAGCTTTTCGTACAGGATCACGCCCAATTGCTTCGGCGAACCCAGGTTGAACTCCTCGCCGGCGATGGCAAACGCCTCACGCTCCAGCGCCACCAGTTTTTCCCCCAGCTCGACACTCTGTACGCCCAGCAGGTTGGCATCGACCAACGCGCCCTGGCGCTCGATGCGCGCCAGGACCGGCATCAGCGGCATTTCGATGTCGTTGAGCACCGGGGCCAGGCTTGGCGTGGCGGCCAGCTTTTCCTGCAAGGCCTGGTGCAAGCGGAAGGTCACGTCGGCGTCTTCGGCGGCGTAAGGGCCGGCCAGTTCCAGGGAGATCTGGTCGAAGGTCAGTTGCTTGACCCCTTTGCCAGCGATGTCCTGGAAATCGGTCTTGCTCTGGCCCAGGTACTTGAGCGCCAGGCTGTCCATGTCGTGGCGGGTCGCGGTGGAATCCAGCACGTAGGATTCGAGCATGGTGTCGAAGGCGATGCCCTGGACCAGGATGCCGTTGTTCTGATCGCCACCGATGGCGCAGTTGGCCAGGATGTTGGTTTCGAACTTGGCGTGCTGGCCGATCTTAACCTTGTCCGGGTTTTCCAACAGCGGCTTGAGCGCCGTGAGCACCGTGTCGCGGTCCAGTTGCTCCGGCACGCCCATATAGGAGTGGGTCAGCGGGATGTAGGCCGCCTCGAAAGGGGCCACGGCGAACGACAGGCCGACCAGTTGCGAATGCTGGGCATCACCGCCGTTGGTTTCGGTGACAAAAGCGAACAGCGGCGCTTTGTCCAGTTTCGCCAGCCACGCCTCGAAGCGCGCCTGCTCGAGAATAACCTCGTACTTGGCCTCTGCGGCGCCGGGCTGTTCTTCGACTACTTCGACGATCTCCTGGCCGGCACGCTTGGCGTCCCGCTGGTTTTCCTCGAACCAGCTCTTGAACTCCAGCAATGTGTACAGCTCAGCCAGCTTCTCGTGATCGGGTGCGCCCATCTGCAGGTCGTCAAGGCCGATATCCAACGGCACGTCGGTCTTGATGGTCGCCAGCTCGTAGGAAAGAAACGCCATTTCCTTGTGCTCTTCGAGCTTGGCGGCCAGGGTCTTGGCGCCACGGATCGGCAAAGTGGCGACGATGTCCAGTTGCGCGTACAGCTCGGTCAGGCCGCCATTGACGCCCACCAGCAGGCCGGAAGCGGTCTTCGGTCCGATGCCCGGAACGCCCGGGATGTTGTCGGACGAATCGCCCATCAGCGCCAGGTAATCGATGATCTGCTCTGGAGCGACGCCAAACTTCTCCTTCACGCCAGCCACGTCCAGGGCGCTACCGGTCATGGTATTGACCAAGGTAATGTGCCCGTCGACCAACTGCGCCATGTCCTTGTCGCCAGTGGAGATCACCACCGGGCGGTCGGCCGCCGCGCTGCTGCGGGCCAGGGTGCCGATCACGTCATCGGCTTCGACGTTGTCCACGCACAGCAGCGGGAAACCCAGGGCCTTGACGCTGGCATGCAGCGGCTCGATCTGCACGCGCATGTCGTCGGGCATGCTCGGGCGGTTGGCCTTGTATTCGGCGTACAGCGCATCGCGAAATGTCCCACCCTTGGCGTCGAAGACCACGGCGAACGGACTGTCCGGATACTGCTTGCGCAGGCTCTTGAGCATGTTCAACACGCCTTTGACCGCACCGGTCGGCAGGCCTTTGGATGTGGTCAGCGGTGGCAGCGCGTGAAAGGCGCGGTACAGATAAGAAGAACCGTCCACCAGGACGAGGGGGGCTTGGCTCATGAGCAGGATCAACCTTTTCGGCGGGTCCGGGGCTAGAATAGCGGGACCGTTGACGACAAAGGGACAAGGTTATCATGCGCACACTAAATCGCCTGTTACTGGCTGGCTTGTTTGCAATCACCCCGTTGGCCGTCATGGCGGCGGACGACGCCCCCTCGGCGGACCCGGATGTCACCATCCGCACCGAAGGCGATAAAACCATTCAGGAGTACCGGCAAAACGGTTTTTTGTACGCGATCAAGGTCACGCCCAAGAACGGCAAGCCTTATTTCCTGGTGCGGGCCGACGGTACCGATGCAAACTTCATCCGTTCGGATCAGCCGGATATGCTGATTCCGTCGTGGAAAATCTTTGAGTGGTAATACCGCTCGCGACTTCAACCGGCGCCCGCTGAAGGGCGCCCGTACTGGCAGTTTTTAACCATGTCTGTGTTCACGCCCCTGGCTCGGCCCGAGCTGGAAACCTTTCTCGCCCCTTACGGGCTCGGCCGCCTGCTTGATTTCCAGGGGATCGCCGCCGGCAGCGAAAACACCAATTTCTTCGTCAGCCTGGAGCAGGGCGAATTCGTCCTGACCCTGGTCGAGCGCGGCCCGGTGCAGGAGATGCCGTTCTTCATCGAACTGCTGGACGTGCTGCATGACGCCGACCTGCCGGTGCCTTACGCCTTGCGCACCACCGACGGCGTGGCGTTGCGGGAACTGGCGGGCAAGCCGGCGCTGTTGCAACCGCGCCTGGCGGGCAAGCACATCAAGCAGGCCAACGCCCAGCACTGCGCCCAGGTCGGGGAGTTGCTGGCGCATCTGCACTTGGCGACCCGGGACAACATGATCAAGCGCAAGACCGATCGTGGCCTGGACTGGATGCAGGAGGAGGGCGCCAAGCTGCTCTCGCACCTCGATACCGCGCCGCGTCAGTTGCTGGAGGCTGCGCTGGATGAAATTTCGTTGAAGAAGGTAGGCATCCTGGCGCTGCCTCGAGCCAACATCCATGCCGATCTGTTCCGCGACAATGCGATGTTCGAAGGCACGCACCTGACCGGGTTGATCGACTTCTACAACGCCTGCTCCGGGCCGATGCTGTATGACGTCACCATTGCTTTGAACGACTGGTGTTCGGATGACGACGGTGCGCTCGATGGCCCGAGAGCGCGGGCATTGCTGGGTGCCTATGCGGCGCTACGGCCGTTCACCGCCGCCGAGGCCGAGCTGTGGCCAACCATGCTGCGTGTGGCGTGCGTGCGTTTCTGGCTGTCGCGGTTGATCGCCGCCGAGTCGTTCGCCGGGCAGGATGTGTTGATTCACGATCCGATGGAGTTCCAGCAGCGCTTGGCGCAGCGGCAGACGGTTCATGCGTTGTTGCCTTTTGCCCTGTAACAGCAGGCAAGCGCGAAGCGGCTGCTCTTGTGGCGAGGGGATTTATCCCCGCTGGGCTGCGAAGCAGCCCCATGCTTTGGATCTGACGGACCGCGGCGGAAGTTGCTTCTTGGGGGCCGCTGCGCGCCCCAACGGGGATAAATCCCCTCGCCACAGGTTTGTGCATCGACGGGGTCATAGCGACTCCAGGCACCCCGCCAGATCATTCCCCAACTTCTCCAACAACTGCTCATACCCCTGCGCCGTCGCCGGGGTATAGCCGCCCAGTGCATCCAGCTCCGCCAGTTTCACCGGCAACCCGGCCACCAGGGTTTCGGCCAGGCGCGGGCGCAACGGCGGTTCGCTGAAGACGCAGGTCTTGCCCACCGCTTGCAAGCGCGTGCGCATCGCCGCCACATGCTGGGCGCCGGGCTGGACTTCGGCGGCCACGGCGAACACCCCGGCGTGCTTGAGGCCGTAGTTGTCTTCGAAATAGTCGAACGCTTCGTGGAACACGAAATACGGTTTGCCCGCGACCCCGGCCAGACGCGTCTTGAGGCGCGCGTCCAAGGCGTCGAGACGCTGGTTGAAACCCGTGAGGTTGCTCTGGTAGCGGGCCGCATTCGCCGGATCCGCCGCGCTCAGGTCAGCCGCCATTTTCGCGGCGATCACCCGCGCATTGTGCGGCGATAGCCACAGGTGGGCATCCACGGTGCCGGGGCGGTGGTCGTGATCGTGCTCATCGCCGTCATGGTCATCATCCTCGTGGGATGCGCTGTCCTGGGCGAAGTGACGCAACTTGAGCCCCGGCAGCGCCTGCACCGCGACCGACGGCAGCGTACGACTGTTCAATACACGCGGCAGGAAACCCTCCATGTCCGGCCCAATCCAGTACAGCAGGTCCACCGACTGCACCTTGCGCACGTCCGATGGCCGCAACGCATAGTGATGCGGCGAAGCCCCTGGCGGCAGCAACACTTCCGGAACGGCCACGCCCTCCTGCACAGCGGCGGCAATCAGTTGCAACGGCTTGATGCTGGTGAGAACCTTGACGTCGGCCTGGGCCGGGCCAATCAGTAGAAAACTTGCGACAAAAGCGACAAAGAGCGAAAAAAATCGGGACACGATGACCACTCGAAGAGGCGAGAACGGGTAACATAATAACGTCTCTCACTAAACTCGTCGCTGCCCATGCCTATTACACCCCTTGCCAGTCGTCCCCACGATCACTCCCACTGCGTGCACAGCGCGCTGTCCGAGGCCGACGCCATCTGCGCGCGCCAAGGGTTGCGCCTGACCGCCCTGCGGCGGCGTGTGCTGGAATTGGTCTGGCAAAGCCACAAGCCGCTGGGCGCCTACGACATCCTCGCCGTGCTCAGCGAGCAGGACGGCCGCCGTGCCGCGCCGCCAACGGTCTATCGGGCGCTGGATTTCCTCTTGGAAAACGGCCTGGTGCATCGCATTTCATCGCTGAACGCCTTCGTCGGCTGCAACCATCCGGAGCACGCCCACCAAGGCCAGTTCCTGATTTGCCGCGAATGCCACGCCGCCATCGAGCTGGAACAGAAGTCCATCAGCGATGCCATCATCGCCAGCGCCAAGGATGTCGGCTTCGTGGTCGACACCCAGACCGTCGAAGTGGTCGGTCTATGCTCCGGCTGCCAGGGGGCCTGATGAGCAATGCGTTGATCCGCCTCGAGCAGGTGGCCGTGACGTTCGCCGGGCAGAACGTGCTGGACAACATTCACCTGAGCGTCGAGCCGGGACAGATCGTGACCCTGATCGGCCCCAACGGTGCCGGCAAGACCACCCTGGTGCGCGCCGTACTGGGTTTGCTCAAGCCCGACAGCGGCAGCGTCTGGCGCAAGCCCAGGTTGCGCGTCGGCTACATGCCGCAAAAACTTCACGTCGATCCGACCCTGCCGCTTTCCGTACTGCGCTTCCTGCGCCTGGTGCCTGGCGTGGACCGCGCACGGGCCTTGGCCGCGCTCAACGAGGTCGGCGCCGAACAGGTGATCGACAGCCCCGTGCAAAGTGTCTCCGGCGGCGAGATGCAACGCGTGCTGCTGGCCCGCGCCCTGCTGCGCGAGCCTGAATTGTTGGTGCTCGACGAGCCGGTGCAAGGGGTCGATGTGGCCGGGCAGGCCGAGCTGTATAGCCTGATCACGCGCCTGCGCGACCGCCATGGCTGCGGCGTGCTGATGGTCTCCCACGACTTGCACCTGGTGATGAGCACCACCGACCAGGTGGTCTGCCTCAACCGTCATGTCTGCTGCTCCGGGCATCCCGAGCAGGTCAGCGGCGATCCGGCCTTCGTCGAGCTGTTCGGAAAAAACGCACAAAGCCTGGCGATTTATCACCACCACCATGACCACGCCCACGACCTGCATGGCTCGGTGGTCAGCGCCCCTTCCGCTTCCAATCATGTTCATGGAGATGGCTGCAAGCATGGCTGATTTTCTGTTGTACGCCCTGCTCGCAGGCCTGGCACTCGCCCTGGTCGCCGGCCCCCTGGGTTCGTTCGTGGTCTGGCGGCGCATGGCCTATTTCGGCGACACCTTGTCCCACGCCGCATTGCTTGGGGTGGCCCTGGGATTTTTGCTGGATGTCAGCCCCGCGGTAGCAGTGACCGTTGGTTGCCTGTTGCTGGCGGTGGTCCTGGTGACCCTGCAACATCGCCAGCCGCTGGCGTCCGACACGTTGTTGGGCATTCTCGCGCCGAGCACCTTGTCCCTCGGGCTGGTGGTACTGAGCTTCATGCATGACGTGCGCATCGACCTGATGGCCTATCTGTTCGGCGACCTGCTGGCGATCAGTCCGACAGACTTGTCGTGGATCCTGGGCGGTAGCGCGGCGGTGTTGCTGTTGCTGGTGGCGCTCTGGCGGCCATTGCTGGCCGTCACCGTGCACGAAGAGCTGGCCCGAGTCGAAGGCTTGCCTGTGCTGGGTTTGCGACTGGCGCTGATGCTGCTGATTGCAGTGGTCATTGCCGTGGCAATGAAAATCGTTGGTGTGTTACTGATTACATCATTGCTGATCATCCCGGCGGCTGCGGCACAGCGTCACGCCCGCTCGCCCGAGCAGATGGCGCTCGGCGCGAGCCTGCTGGGCATGCTCGCGGTGTGTGGCGGCCTGGCACTTTCCTGGTTCAAGGACACCCCGGCCGGCCCGTCGATCGTGGTCAGCGCCGCTGCGTTGTTTCTGCTGAGTTTTGTCCTGCCTCGTCGAGGGGTGTAGACTTGCTCGCTTTTTGCGCAAATAGAGAGTCGCAGGAATGAAGCCGTTCGCCTCCCGTTATCTGCTCCTTGTCGCATTTTCCCTGCTACTGGGCGCTTGCCAAAGTACACCGCCGGTCACCCAGGCTCCCGATACGCGGGGTCCGGCCATCGCACAGCTCGAGCAAAGCCTGGCCAGCAATGAGCTGGCCACCGCTGAAGGCCAGCTGGCCGCCCTGCAAGCCCAGTCGCCCGAAGACCGGTCGCTGGAACCCTACCAGCGGCAATTGGCCGAGGCGTATTTGCGCCGCAGCCAGATCGACTTGCAAAAAGGCGACGTAAACGCCGCAGCCACCGCCCTGAGCCGGGCCCGGGCGTTGATGCCCAAGGCCCCAGCCCTTACCGGCGAGGTCAACAGCGCCATTGCCGAAGCCCGCAAGGCCGACCTGGAAAAAGCCGAGGCCGACCTCAAGGCCGCCGAAGCCAAACCGGTTGCCAAAGTGATTGATCCGAGTGCCGAGAGCACCACCGTTGCCCTTAATATCGGCGATATCCAGAAAATGCGGCGCCAACTGGACGCCATTGCCGCTGATGTGGTGAATTATCAGTGCGACGTCAGCATCCAGGCGCCGCGCACCGATGATTATCCGTGGTTAGCGACGTTGCTGACCAAGCGGGTCAAGAAGCTTGATCCGGGGTTTGATCTGAAATTGCAGAAGCAGATTGTGCGCAGTGTGCCGGCGCAAGTCGTGCTGACTCCGCGCAAACCCTAAAAGCATCGCGAGCAAGCTCGCTCCCACAGTAGTCAGTGTCGATCACTAAACTGTGATCACCCTAGATCCAATGTGGGAGCGAGCTTGCTCGCGATAGCGTCTTACTCAGCAACAAATCTCTTTCAGACACTCATCAAGCCGGAATCGCCTTCGCCTTAGGTTCCCGCGCCCACACCCGATGCTGGGCAATCGCATCGAAGAACGCCTGGAACTTGCCAGCATCCGCGTCAGGAATCAGCCCCGCATCCGCCTCCAGCTTCAACAACACCAACAATTGCCGGGCTTCGCCATTCAGCGCGATGGCCTTCAGGTGCTTGTAGGCTTCCAGCAGGTAATGCAACGCTACACCATCGCCGCTCAAGGCCTTGATCGATTCCGCGCCACCCGGTACGAACACCGCGTCGAAGGCAATCGACGGCAAGCCTTCCATGGACGCATCCACCGCCAGTTTCTGCCCATCGGCCGTGGTGACGGGCGCCGAGGTTGGCCCCAGCACTTTGGCGTGGGCGCCCTCGGCCTCCAGGGCCTGCTTGAGGGCATCGATGATCGCCCCATCGACACCGTTGGCTACCAACACCGCCACTTTGCGCGTCTTGATGTCACCGGACAGCAGGTTCGCCTGGCTCAAGGCCGGGGACTCCTCCAGCGATGGCGTCGGAACATCGACAGTGCCCGCGGTCGGTGCTGGCAAGCCGAGGTTTTTCGCTACCCGCCCAGCCAGTTCCAAGTCGATGTTGGCGAGAATCTCATTGACCTGCCGCGCCCGGATGAACTCCCGCTCTACCTTGCCCAACTCAAAGCTGTAGGCGGCGATGATGTGCTCTTTTTCGTGGGGGCTCATGCTCTTGTAGAACAACCGCGCCTGGGAGAAATGGTCGGAGAACGAATCGCTGCGTTGGCGGATCTTGTAGGCATCGATACGCTCTGGATAACTTTCGAAGCCGCCGTCTTCCGGGCCGGGCGGGGTTTCCTTCGGCCAGCCGCCGTCGATGGAGTTCGGCTCGTAAGACGCGCGTCCCTTGTCGATGGTGGTGCGATGCATGGCATCCCGCTGACCGTTGTGCACAGGTGTGATAGCACGATTGATCGGCAGCTCATGAAAATTCGGCCCACCGAGTCGGCTGATCTGTGTATCGGTGTAGGAAAACAACCGACCTTGCAACAATGGGTCGTTGGAAAAGTCGATGCCCGGCACGATGTGCCCGGGGCAGAACGCAACCTGTTCGACCTCGGCGAAGAAATTGTCCGGGTTACGATTCAGCACCATCTTGCCCAGGGGCGTGATGGGCACCAGCTCTTCAGGGATGATCTTGGTCGGGTCGAGCAGGTCGAAGTCAAACTTATGCTCGTCTTCCTCGGCGACGATCTGCACGCCGAACTCCCATTCCGGGTAGTCGCCCATCTCGATCGACTCCCAGAGATCGCGACGGTGGTAGTCGGTATCCTTGCCCGCCAGCTTCTGGGCTTCGTCCCACACCAATGAACATGTCCCGGCTGTAGGACGCCAGTGGAATTTGACGAAGCTGCTTTTGCCTTCGGCGTTGATCATGCGGAAGGTGTGCACCCCAAAACCCTGCATGGTGCGTAGGCTTTTTGGAATGGCCCGGTCAGACATCGCCCAGATCACCATATGAGCCGATTCCGGCACCAGCGAGACAAAATCCCAGAACGTGTCGTGGGCCGAGCCACCTGTAGGAATTTCGTTATGGGGCTCGGGTTTTACCGCGTGGACAAAGTCCGGAAACTTCACCGCGTCCTGAATGAAAAACACCGGCATGTTGTTGCCCACCAGGTCGAAGTTGCCTTCGTCAGTGAAGAACTTCACCGCGAAGCCGCGTACGTCCCGCACGGTGTCGCCGGAACCGCGCGGACCTTGCACGGTGGAAAAGCGTACGAACACCGGGGTTTTCTTGCTCGGGTCCTGTAGGAAACCGGCCTTGGTCAGCGCCGAATGCGCTTCATAGCTCTGGAAGTAGCCATGGGCGCCGGTCCCGCGGGCGTGCACGATGCGTTCCGGGATGCGTTCATGGTCAAAATGCGTGATTTTTTCACGCATGATGAAGTCTTCCAGCAGCGAGGGCCCACGGGGGCCGACGCGCAGGGTGTTCTGGTTATCGGCGATCTTCACGCCTTGGTTGGTGCGCAACGCCTGTTCGGTGGCGTCGGAACGGAACTGTTCCAGGCTTTCGAGCTTGGCGTTTGTGTTGCCGCGATCCAGGGTGTCGGTCCCGGCCAGTTGGCTCTTGTTGACCGTGGGCTTCTTGGTACTCATCAGGCATGACTCCTCTTTACGTTCCTCGCCGTGGCCAGGACTCTTGAGTTCGATGCCGCAGGCACATGACCTCGGCATTTCAAGTGGCTTAATGAGTGACCGACGCCGTTTGGCCGTGTTCCTTTTTTTATGTCCTTTGATCGCGTTATTGCCAAATGACTGGTCCGATCGCAAATAAATGCTAAGAACCTCTATACGGACAGGCTAAAATGCGCGCCCGGCTAACCGCTGATCCTTTTCCAACGCGCCCCACAAGGTTCGCTACGTGATCGAGTTTCAAGACGTCCATAAAACCTACCGGGTCGCCGGTAGGGATATCCCCGCCCTGCATCCGACCAGTCTGACGATTGAGAACGGTCAGGTCTTCGGCCTGATTGGCCATTCCGGTGCGGGAAAAAGTACCCTGCTGCGCCTGATCAATCGCCTGGAAGATTCCACTGGCGGCAAGATCATCGTCGACGGCGAGGAAGTCACCGCCCTGGACGCCAGCGGCCTACGGCGCTTCCGCCAACAGGTCGGGATGATCTTCCAGCACTTCAACCTGCTGGCGTCCAAGACCGTGGCCGACAACGTGGCGCTACCACTGACACTGGCGGGCGAATTGTCCCGCAGCGAAATCGACCAGCGCGTCGCCGAGTTGCTCGCCCGCGTCGGCTTGTCCGACCACGCCAAGAAGTACCCGGCGCAACTGTCCGGCGGCCAGAAGCAGCGCGTCGGCATCGCCCGCGCCCTGGCGACCAAACCCAAGATCCTGCTGTGCGACGAGGCCACCAGTGCCCTCGACCCACAAACCACCGCCTCGGTCTTGCAACTGCTGGCGGAGATCAACCGCGAACTGAAGCTGACCATCGTGCTGATCACCCATGAAATGGACGTGATCCGCCGCGTTTGCGATCAAGTAGCGGTGATGGACGCCGGCGTCATCGTCGAACAAGGCCCGGTGGCCGAGGTGTTCCTGCACCCCAAGCACTCGACCACCAAGCGTTTCGTCCAGGAAGACGAGCAGATCGACGAAAGCGAACAGCGCGACGATTTCGCCCACGTGCCCGGACGCATCGTGCGTCTGACGTTCCAGGGCGACGCGACCTACGCGCCATTGCTCGGCACCGTCGCCCGGGAAACCGGTGTGGACTACAGCATCCTGGCCGGTCGTATCGACCGCATCAAAGACACCCCCTACGGGCAACTGACCCTCGCCATCACCGGCGGTGACATGGAGGCGGCGTTTGCCCGCTTCACCGCGGCCGATGTCCACATGGAGGTGCTGCGCTAATGGAACTGTTGAGCTCATTCTTCTCCAACATCGACTGGCTGGAAATCTGGCTGGCCACCGGCGACACCTTCCTGATGCTGTTCGGTTCGCTGTTGTTCACCGTGCTGCTCGGCTTGCCCCTGGGCGTGTTGCTGTTCCTCTGCAGCCCGCGCCAGTTGCTTGAGGCCCGCGGTGTGTATGCACTGCTGTCGCTGATCGTGAACATCCTGCGTTCGCTGCCGTTCATCATCCTGTTGATCGTGATGATCCCGTTCACGGTATTGATCACCGGCACCTCCCTGGGCGTGGCCGGCGCGATCCCACCGCTGGTGGTCGGCGCGACGCCGTTCTTCGCCCGCCTGGTGGAAACGGCCCTGCGCGAAGTCGACCGCGGCATCATCGAAGCGACCCAGGCCATGGGCGCCACCACGCGGCAGATCATCGTCAATGCCTTGCTGCCGGAAGCCCGTCCAGGCATTTTTGCCGCGATTACGGTGACAGCGATTACGCTGGTGTCCTACACGGCCATGGCCGGTGTGGTCGGCGCCGGCGGTTTGGGCGACCTGGCGATCCGCTTCGGCTACCAGCGTTTCCAGACCGACGTCATGGTGGTCACGGTGGTGTTGCTGCTGGTGCTGGTCCAAGTCCTGCAAACCGTGGGCGACAAACTGGTTGTACATTTTTCTAGAAAATAAGGCCTCGCGGCCAATAAACCATGAGCCGGCCATTCGCTGGCAGGCGCCGAGAGCGGGCGCCTAAAAAGGAGTTAGCTGAATGAAAAAATTACTGGTTGCCTTCGCTGCCGCCGCAGCGTTTTCCGCCCACGCCGCCGACACCCTGACCGTCGCCGCCACACCGGTGCCGCACGCGGAAATCCTCGAATTCGTCAAACCGGCCCTGGCCAAAGAAGGCGTCGACCTGAAGGTCAAGGTCTTCACCGACTACATCCAGCCGAACGTACAGGTTGCGGAAAAGCGCCTGGACGCCAACTTCTTCCAGCACCAGCCGTACCTGGATGAATTCAACAAGGCCAAGGGCACGCACCTGGTGAGCGTGGCCGGTGTGCACTTGGAACCCCTGGGCGCGTACTCCAGCAAGTACAAGGCACTTACAGAATTGCCAGGCGGCGCCAACGTGGTAATCCCGAACGACGCTACCAACGGCGGCCGTGCGCTGTTGCTGCTGGCAAAGGCCGGAGTGATCACGTTGAAGGATTCGAACAACATCTTGTCGACGACCAAGGACATCACCGAGAACCCGAAGGATCTGAAGTTCCGTGAGCTGGAAGCGGCGACCATTCCGCGGGTGCTGACCCAGGTGGATCTGGCGTTGATCAATACCAACTATGCGTTGGAGGCGAAGCTTGATCCTTCCAAGGATGCACTGGTTATCGAAGGTAACGACTCGCCTTATGTGAACATCCTGGTGGCTCGTGAGGATGACAAGGACAGAGAGGCGATGAAGAAGCTGGTGGCGGCGCTGCATACGCCGGAAGTGAAGGCTTTTATTCTTGAGAAGTACAAAGGGGCGGTTTTGCCGGCGTTTTGAGCTGATCGGATGGTGAAAAAACGGGGCTGCGTGGGAATGCAGGCCCGTTTTTTTTGCTCGGAATGTCGAGAAGCTCATGGATAGCTCACTTTCGCCGTCGAGAGAGCGAACCGACTAGGCTTCATAGTCCTATTGCAGCCTGTGCAATTGCCCATGTGTGGACAGTGGACAAAGTGATGGCAAATAGATAGCATTATTATCAGCTAGCAAGGCTTGTTCGTCATCTATCTCGTGTTTCTTCCCTGACCAATGTCACGTTTGCCAGGGCCCGCTTCGAGCTAGACAGGGTTTTGTAGAAAAAAAGAAACTTTTTACAGGCGCTCCATCAATGACAAGAACACAACAATCACATACCGCCCAGTAGTGGTTGTAAACCGGTTAGATGTGGTAATAATCACCGTGCTTATATTAGCTGTTTTGGAAGAGGTCCTAAAAAAATCATGTTATTTTATTGGACACGATTGTTTTTATATCATCTTCCTGACGCGCTCTTCCAGCTCCATTTTATAGTATTACGCTCAACAAACACCGCTCGCTCCGCTCAAGGTGTGCGCAAAGCTATACTTTTTTCGTCTGTAGCTCGACCGTAAAACAATAGGAGTTCCAGTGAAAAACTTTGATCCATTCATGAAAAAATCATGGCTTATCCTAGTAATTAGCGGGGTGGTGATTAGCATTCTACCCTCAACAATATCCTACTCAGTAGGCTTTCTTTTAATAAGTTCAGTCTGG
The DNA here is from genome assembly GCF_053629195.1 of Pseudomonas sp. R151218B TE3479. Taxonomy (NCBI): domain Bacteria; kingdom Pseudomonadati; phylum Pseudomonadota; class Gammaproteobacteria; order Pseudomonadales; family Pseudomonadaceae; genus Pseudomonas; species Pseudomonas sp. R151218B TE3479. The sequence goes on along the minus strand of NZ_JBRJHV010000001.1, from coordinate 1,007,968 downwards.
TTAGCCATCTACATTGCCTTTGTTATATTTTCATTGAATAAATTAGCCACCGAAGACGGTCTTCTGAAAACAAAAAAACCTATAACGATTTGGGGCTATATTTGGCGCTCAATTATTGTGTACTGGATTTCATGGATTCTAGCCATGTTCCCAGCCCTCATGATCATTGGGACACAACCGTACCCGTCAAACCCGTCAATTCCTGCTTTCCTTTTTATAAGCACACTTCAAGCGCTGTTCTCCATAATCGTAATATGGGCCATTTTTTCGAACGATAGAAAGTCTCAGATTCGGTGGCTTCTCTCGTTGGGTCGTGGTTATTGATTTCTACTGAATAAAGTCGTTTCGCTTCGTTTAATGGGCTGGATAAAGCCGGCCCACGACAAAGTAGTTATCTCCTAGGGAGTTTTTCCCACAACCAGTTTTATAAAAGCAGGCTAGTGGTTTTATTGTAAGCGATTGAACTCGAATAAAAGCTTGCTTTGAGGAACCATGACTTAGCATTGCTTGTGGGGAGGGAATAAGTCATGAACTTAATTATCAAAAAATTCCGCATTTGCCTGAGCAATCGAGGGCTGTTTATGCTACGACATATAAAAACAAGTAGCGAAAAATGAAGAATATTAGCTTTCAAAGAGTCACTCTAAAATCGCTATCAGGCCTAGAATATTTAAGACCGTTGTATCGCCAGGCACTTCAGCTGAATGTCATTTTTTTGTTTTCATTTCTTATATCGGGTTGTTTGAGCGCCGAGTATATAGACCCCTATCTTACCGATGAAGTTCGACAACACCCTATTTCGGATACAGCCGTTTTTTCAGCGGTTCAATTCTCTGGAAATATCTTGGGGCAAATAATTAGTGTAGACGGTGTTGAGACAAGTTGTTGGAGGGCTGGTTGCCCTGGTTGGGTACGGGTAACGCCGGGGGATCATGTATTCAAGGTAAGATTTAGCATTTTTTACGGTATCAACTCATACAAGCACGGAGAGGACGATTTGCATATAACGCATATGGAAGCTAAGCACGTCTATGACACGGTGTTTACCTATCAAGACAATCAGTTTTCCGTGGCGCCTAGAGACTTGGGTGAGGAACCTGAGTACGGAATGAATGTCGGGCTTAAGGGAGTCAACCAACGATATGTTCCGGTGCTTTTTAAGTGATTCCAGAATTTCCATGTTATTTACACCCTAATAATGCATTATTGAGTTATGCGGGCTGTCGGTAACAAATAACAAACCCGCCACGAAGTGTCGGGTTCGCTTTTATCGACAAATGTTTATCCGCTATCGCGGATCAACGTTATCCAACACCCGGTTCGCCAGTAATGAACTCAATTCAATCAACTGCTGGATGCCGAGAAGGATGTGACGACGCGGACCTTCCAGGTCGAAAGCCAGGTTGCTGACCATCGCGTCGGCTGCCGCCAGGGTTTCGCTGAGGTTGGCGAGGAGGGATTCGTTGTCGGCGTTTTTGGCGACAGTGAAGAGTTGGCCCGGTTGGGACGCATCTTCGGACTTTTCCGGTTTTGGTAGCAGGTAGTGATCCAAGACGCGTTTGGTGGCTTCGTCGTGCTTTTTGGCTTTGGATTTGATGTGCGGTGGGGCTTGGTCCGTTTCCGGAGGGTTTGGAGTTATTTTGAACATAAGCTGGAATCCTCGAGTTAGGCCGCGACCTCTTCCCTACTAAAAGAAGGGTGGCGGCTGTACGCAGGTTAGTAGACCGGGGATTCCAGCATTGCCGGCGCGCCGAAGCGCCCTGCGCACAGCCACCATCAAGGACAGGAATTGGAACACCTGCCTGAGTGGAGAGCTCATGCATCTTGCGGAAAACCTCGGGCTACTAAACCCGACCACTGATGGGCAGTGGCAGGGAAACGATAGAACCCGGGGACAAGGCGCACAAGCGGGCGGATTCTGGCGTAGTTGTAGGCAAAGGCGCAAGGTTGGGTAGCCTGGTGGAAGGGTTGGGGTTGGAGGATAAACGGGTGGCGTTTATTACCTGTAGTTCGGGGATAGAGGGGTGCTTGCGAATGGGCGGCGTGGCTGGTGGGGTTGGTCTGTAGGAATGTGTTTGGCTGGTTTGGGGCTGCTGCGCAGCCCAGCGGGAGCAAGCTCCCTCGCCACAGGGATTGGGGGGGTATAGGAAGTGGGGGCAGTCGCATCGGCGGGAGCGATGCAGCCTTTTTCAGCAATCACTTGCTCCCGCCCCCTATAGCATTTGCCCCTTGTTCGGGCCGAATGAACCATAGGATCTGCTTCATTGTTCAACAACCCCCATGATAAATTCCCCGCCGCGACCTCTAATCAATAGAGGGCATTCAGGGAGAGAAGTAAGTGATCAAGTCTTTGTTGGTTGGGGCATTGCTGGCAATGGCATCAGCATCGGCATCTGCGATGAGTTGCGATAACCCTAGAAACGCCTATGACAGGACATATTGCGCGTCGCTGAAAATGGTTCAGTCGGATCAGGAGATCAATGATCAATACAAGAAGACGATGAGTGCCCTGACCCCGGATCAGAAGAAAAAGGTGAAAGCCGCTCAAATCCAGTGGATCAAAAATCGTGACAGCGCCTGCTCCAACGATGGCCTGCTCTACCTGGACTGTGCCAATGAGAAGACCGAGGCGCGTATCGTCATACTCAAAGCTGTCGAGCGCGAGTGCCGTGCTGCCGGTTGCGACGACGCGAAGCTGTCGCAAGTCGAGTAACCCGTAAACAACGTCGGGCTTGCAGTCGTACCCCACGAAAAACCCGACGTAAAGCGTCGGGTTTTTCATTATCAGTGCTACGCAGCGCCACGCTCGACCATGGCATGCCATGTCTGGACGCTAGGGCGCTCTTGCATCCTGGCGTGCCAGACTCGCAGTGCAGCACACTCATCAGGAACGGGGAGTTGCACCAACGAGGCGAAGATCATGCCGCCCAGTACCGCAATGTCGGCCATCGAAAACTTGTCGCCCGCCACAAAGGGCCGATCTTTGAGAAGGTTGTCGAAATAGCGCATGCCCCTGATCGCCTTATCGCGCATCCGGGCGCCCCACTCGGCATTCTGGTACAGCTCGACATCGGGGCCGAGGCCCGGCGTGGCATGGTGGAAGTACACGCTGACGGCGTCGAGAAACTCGATCTCGGCACGTTTGGTCATCATATGGATGATGCCTTTTTCAACAGGCGTTTCGCCCGTCAGCGTCGGATGACCGTCCAGGCTATCCAGGTACTGGGTGATCGCCGTGCACTCGGCGATCCGCGTCCCATCGCTCAGCTCCAGCACGGGCAGCGTCCCGGAGTAATTGATGGCCAGGAACTCGGGTTTCTTGTGCTCGCCGGCCCAGAGATTCACCGGTACGAATTCGATGTTCGGCAGCAATCCTTTTTCCGCCAGCGCAATGCGGACGCGGGCGGGATAGGGGCCGTTGAACCAATCGTAGATTTTCATCGTAGGAACAGTGGAAACATCAACGCGCTGTTGTGGGGAAGTCATGATTCGAGCACCTGCCTGTCAATTGGTAGGTAAAGATTGAGCCGCCAAATTAGTGCTGTCAATCCCCTACCTGACAATTGGCAGGTAGACGGATCTGCGCGTAGAATCGCCGTTACCTGAGTGAGTCGAATCTCGAAACGAGGCTGCAACGTGAACGAAAATGCTCGAGAAGCCATCTTGGCGGCAGCGAAAGCCGCTGCCCAACTGCACGGTTACAGCGGTATCAATTTCCGCAGCATCGCCGACCAGGTGGGCATCAAGAACGCCAGCATTTACTACCACTTTCCGAGCAAGGCAGGCCTGGCTGCGGCGGTTGCTGAACGCTACTGGCAGGACGCGCTGCGCATGCTCGAAGAGATACGCGCCGCCAATACCGATCCGCAGGCGTGTGTGCGGCTGTACCCCTCCATTTTTCGAAAGTCGCTTGAGGACGGCAACAGGCTTTGTCTGTCCAGCTTCATGGCAGCCGAATTCGAAGACCTTCCCGATGAGGTGTCGCGAGAGGTCAGGGCTTTTGCGGACGTTAACGTGGCGTGGCTCGCCCAGGTGCTGGCAGATGCTGGGACAGGTAGCGCAGAGGAATGTGAACGCCGAGCCCGCGCCATTTACACCGCTGTTGCGGGTGCTCAGTTAATCGCGCGGACTCGGGCGGATGTCGCCCTGTTCGATGATCTGATTTTGAGCTACCGGGAAGCAGGATTGATTCCAGCCTGATCCTGTAAAGCAGATGATGCCGTTTGGCTGTAGGAATGGTTGGGGCCGCTTCGCAGCCCAGCGGGAGCAAGCTCCCTCGCCACGGGGTTTTGGTTCAATTGGGGCCGTGGGTGTAATTCAGTTGTTTGCATTGGTGGCCGGGTGCCACAATCGCCGCTTTCGTTGCGTCACGATCAGGTGGATCAAATGGATGGCCCAAGATCTCGGAACGGCCAAGCTTTTTTCATAGCCGAACAGGTGCGAACTGATCGACTGCAGCAACTGTTTCGCCAATCCGTTTCCGCGGTTTTCGGCAGTTACCTGGCTGCCATCATGCTGAGTTGGCTGTGTTGGGATCGGTTTGAGCACAGCGTTATTCTTTGGTGGCTGGGCATCCTGAGCGTATCGACGTTGTTGCGTATCGCGATGTTCGTCGCCTATTTTCGCAGCGACGAAAGTGAGCGTACGCCTCAACGCTGGGAACGCAGATACTGGGTCACACTGGTGTTATCCGCCAGTATCTGGGGCGGTGGGGCGTTTGTGGTCATGCCGGCGGACGATCTATTGTCCCAGGCCTTGGTCATGCTCTTTACTGTCGGGATGTCCGTCAGTGCGGTGTCTTGCTACTCCGCTTACCGCAATATGACACTCGTCTCCATTGGCCTGGTTCTGTTGCCGTGCACCGCCTGGCTGCTGTTTCAACCATCCGCGATTCAAGTCGGCATGGCACTGTCGATCGTGGTGTTCACCGCATTTGCTGCCCGCGCTACAAGCAAGATGTCCCAGGCATTGGAAACCGCTTTTCGACTCACCCGTGAAATGGAACAGGCGAACAGCATTTCAACCCGCGCAGCCCAAACCGATGAACTGACCGGTCTGAAAAGCCGACGCGCTTTTTTCGAACATGCCCAGCAGCTTTATGACGAATGCAAGACCCACCAGTTGGGGTTGTGCGCGGTCATGTTGGACATGGATCACTTCAAGCACATTAACGACACCTACGGCCATCAGGTCGGGGATCAGGTTTTACGCGAGATGGGGGTGGTCATCAGCTCGTCGTTTCGGGCGACGGACATTCACGGCCGGCTAGGTGGGGAAGAGTTCGCCATTCTGCTTCCGGACACGTCTATTGAGGTCGCCACGCAAATTGCAGAACAGCTCATCGATACGATTGCGGGCTTGATGATAGAGCCTGTTCACTGCATAACCGCCAGCCTTGGCGTCGCGTCGACGGAGGCCTGTAATAAGGATCTTCACGGCTTGATGAACGATGCGGATAAGGCCCTGTATCGGGCGAAGGCGCTGGGGCGTAATCGGGTCGCTGTTGCTTAGTCGGGTTGGCTTTGCATCATTAGCCAGAGTTTGATCCCCTCACGCTCTACGTCACATTCCAGAAGCGGAACGCGGAGCGTCCCTGGCGGCGTTCCCACGCGGAAGCGTGGGAGCCATCGAGAAACCCTGAACACGCGCTCCCCAAAGGCCTGCAGTTGCGCGGGCACTGACCCCCTTGCACCTCCTTCTCCTTGGTTCACCTTGCGGCGGGTGATCTTGCGCTGTCCTAAAAATAAATTCCTTTTCATATCAACAAGTTAATCCAGAAGTGATAATTTTTTGAAAATTTATCTTGCGCGCAAAGTATTTGAGCGTTAAATTTATCTCAACTGGTTAGCGCACAAACATTTAGCGCCGACCAAAACCAAACCCAATCAGCCCATTCAGCAAGAGGAAACACCATGAACGTTCTCTATACCGCAGTCGCAACCTCCACCGGTGGCCGTGATGGCCGTGCTGTTTCCAGCGACAAGATTCTCGACGTGAAATTGGCCACGCCAAAAGCCTTGGGTGGTGCCGGTGGTGAAGCCACTAACCCTGAGCAACTGTTCGCAGCCGGCTACTCGGCCTGCTTCATCGGCGCACTGAAGTTCGTCGCCAGCCAGAGCAAACGCACCATTCCTGCCGACGCTTCGATCACGGCACACGTTGGCATCGGCCAGATCCCTGGCGGTTTCGGTCTGGACATCGACCTGCACATCAGCCTGCCAGGTCTGGATCAAGCCGATGCCCAAGCGCTGGTCGACGCAGCTCACCAGGTTTGCCCGTACTCCAACGCGACACGCGGCAACGTCGACGTCCGTTTGCACGTCACCGTCTAACTCACTCACATACGAATAAAAGGATCAGGACATGAACACTTTCCACAAAACTCTCGTTGGCTCGCTTCTGGCACTGTCCCTCGGCAATGCGTTCGCAGCTTCTTTTGTTCAACCCACGTACGCTGAAGGTGGTTCGGATCGCCTGATCGAAAAACGTGTGGCCGAAGGCGGCTCGGATCGACTGATCGAAAAACGCGTAGCCGAAGGTGGCTCGGATCGCCTGATCGAAAAACGTGTGGCCGAAGGCGGCTCGGATCGACTGATCGAAAAACGCGTAGCCGAAGGTGGCTCGGATCGCCTGATCGAAAAACGTGTGGCCGAAGGCGGCTCGGATCGACTGATCGAAAAACGTGTGGCCGAAGGCGGCTCGGATCGACTGATCGAAAAACGCGTAGCCGAAGGCGGCTCGGATCGACTGATCGAAAAACGTGTAGCCGAAGGTGGCTCGGATCGTCTGATCGAAAAACGTGTAGCCGAAGGTGGCTCGGATCGTCTGATCGAAAAACGTGTAGCCGAAGGTGGCTCGGATCGTCTGATCGAAAACCGTGTGGCCGAAGGCGGCTCGGATCGCCTGATGGAAAACAGAGTGGGCTGAAAAAACTCCTTCACCACTTCAAAGCCGGTCGAATCAACCCATGTTGCTTCCAAAACAAAAACGCCGCTTATCTCTCACGAGGAAGCGGCGTTTTTTGCAACGTATCATCGGCTCCTAAACGATGCTATCCACCACACCACCATCGACACGCAGCGCCGCTCCAGTGGTGGCCGAGGCCTGCTCCGAGCTGGCATAGATAATCATGTTGGCGACCTCCTCGACGCGCGCCGCGCGCTGGATGATCGAAGTGCTACGGTGCTCATTGACGAAATCCGCCGCGACCTTTTCCAGGCTTTCCCCCGTACGCTCGACATCTGCCTGGAGCATCTGGGCGACCCCTTCGGAAAGCGTCGGCCCAGGCAATACCGAATTGACCGTCACGCCCGTACCAGCGAGTCGCTTAGCCAGGCCGCGAGCGATGGACAGTTGGGCGGTTTTGGTGAAGCCGTAGTGGATCATGTCGGCAGGAATGTTCACGCCCGATTCCGACGAAACAAACACAATCCGCCCCCAACCGCGCTCGACCATGCCTTGTGCGTAGGCCCTGGAAACCCGCACGCCCGACATCACGTTGGTTTCGAAGAAACGCTGCCATTCGCTGTCCGGCGTTTCGAAAAAGTCTTCCTGTTTGAAAATGCCCAGGTTGTTGATGACGATATCGAAGCTCCGGTGCTTGGTGATCAGTGCCTGGCAGCCAGACGAGTTGCTGAGATCGCCCACAAAGCCGGTCGCCCTTGAAGCTAGGTTGCCCAAGCGCTGCAGCGCGTCCTCCACGCTGCTCTCGCTACGACCGTTGATGACCACGTGAGCGCCAGCTTCCAGGAAGCCTTTGGCAGTGGCAAAACCGATACCGCTGGTGGACCCGGTGACCAGGACCTGACGTCCGGTGAAATCGATGTTCATGAGGGGACTCCTTGATTAATGAACCAGAGGAAGTGCGATATTTCTGACTGAACGGTAGTCCGACGGATTTAGAGATGGCTTTGCCATCCCAACGTCGCCCATATCGCAGGCCCTTAATCATGGACACGATTGAGGCTTTGCGCCTCCTCGTGATCAAACAACCATCAGGAAGCCGACCACACCGCCAGCTCATAGCTGGTCATGGGGAAGGGCTGCTACGCAGCCCGGCGGGAGCAAGCTCCCTCGCCACACGATTTGGTAGACCCGGCTTAGGCCTGCGCGCTGAATCGCTGCGCAGCACGCCGTTCAAGCATCGCGGCTTCCGTCTCTCGCGTCGCCCGTTCGCCTTTGTACGCCAGCTGGTTGAAAAACAGCCCGTCCGAAAATTCCTGGGGCGGCACCGAGCCGGCGCGCTTGAGCATCGGCGCCAGGTCGATGGTACTGGCGAAGTTTTCCTTGGTCAGGTTGTAGAGACCCAGATAGCTGCCGGACCATGGCGAGTCGGCGTCGACCATGTCGATGGAGGCGTCGCGGAACGCAACGGCTGCGGCTTTCAGATCGGTGGATTCGTTGAGCAGATTCGTCAGCCGCTGGGCGTCCGAGCTGCTGAGCTGGCCGGCCGAGTTGAGCACTTTCAGCTTGCCGTCGGCCTCGACGGTGAAGCCGTATTTCTTGCTGGCCAAATCCGGGTGGGTCGCTGACAACGTTGATTGGAATGTCTCGAAGGAGGTGGTCAGCGTGCTTTTCGCTCCCGCGGTGATCGCGGCATATCGCGGGAAATCTGGCGATTGGGGTCGACCGATCCAGGTGACGGTAAACACCGGTGTTCCCACCGTGGTTTGAGTATCCTCACTGGGGTGGTAGATGGCCGCTGGGCCAGCGCTTGCCAGTTCCTTTACGGAGCCCGTAGGAGGATGAGTGACCAATTTCTGATCGGAACGGGTGAGATGGGTGTTGGCGGGTGCAATAGAGGTAGCGCTAAGGGAGAGTTCCATTTCATCGGTCCATGATTGGCGGATACATCGGGTTATCGACAGCCGGGGGCCGAGCTTTAGGAGGGGAGATGGCGTGGGGTGAAGTCAGTTAGTGATGTGGCGGCTGTTAGGGCGCTATCGCGAGCAAGCTCGCTCCCACAGGAATTTATGATGGACCAATGTCTGTAAACAGCCCGGAAACATGGTGGGAGCGAGCTTGCTCGCGATAGCGGTGGGTCTGCTTGCATCGACGTTGGGTGTGCCGCCGTCATCGCGAGCAAGCTCGGCTCCCACATGGGTACTTGGGTGCTCACAGATCCCGCATCCACGACAAATCCCAAGCACCCCCGCTCATATGAAGCAACAGGTCTTCAGTACCACCGCGCCTCGCCCGGCGGGCGTTTCTTGAAGCGTTTCATGCTCCACATGTACTGGCTTGGGTAGGCCCGCACGTAGCGCTCCACCACTTGGCTCATGGCCGCGCAGGCGGTTTCGGTGTCGGTGCTGTACATCGCGTCCGGGGCGGCTTCGAGGATGACTTTGTAGCCGGAGCCGTCCGGCAGGCGCAGGGCGTGGAGGAAGACGCCAACCGCCTTGCCGCCGGCGAGCATGTTCGGCACGAACTTGCTGGTCAGGGCCTGGGTGGCGAAGAAAGGCACGAAGATCCCGGCGGATTCGGCCGGTTCCGGGTCGGCGGGGATGCCCACCTGGCCACCCTTGCGCACTTCCTTGATGACGCTGAGGATGCCTTCCTTCGTCGACGCCGCGACCTTGTTGCCCAACTGAACGCGTTGCTTTTGCAGTAATTCATCCACCGCCTTGAGCTTGGGTGGGCGGTAGAAAATGATCGGTTTGCACTGGCTGCAATAGAAGTGGTTGAGCACTTCCCAGTTGCCCAGGTGGCTGGTGATGCCCACCACGCCTTTACCGGAGGCCAGGGCTTCTTTGAGCACCTCCAGGCCTTCGACTTCACGCACCAGGTCGATGGAGCGCTGGGCCGGCCAGATCCAGGCGCAGGCGCTTTCGGTCAGGGATTTGCCGATGTCCTTGAGGCTCTGGCCCACCAGGCGTTCGCGCTCGACCGGGTCCATCTCGGGAAAACACTTGGCGAGGTTGATCCGCACCACGTCGCGGGAACGGTTGGGAAATTTCCACATGAGCCAGCCAATCGCCGAGCCCACTGCCTGCACCGCTCGCCAGGGCAGCAGCGCAAACAACCGCAGAGCGCCGACAAGCAAGGCGCCTTTCAACTTATCCACAGGTCACTCCTGAATGTATGGGCCGTGTTGCGAGCCGGCTATTCTAACCGCCGTTTACCAACTCGGCGTAGCGGTCGCAGTTTTGGGTGTGGTCCATGACCATGCCCGAGGCCTGCATCAAGGCGTAGCAAATGGTCGGCCCGACAAAAGTGAACCCGGCCTTTTTCAGGCCTTTGCTCATCGCCAGTGCCTCGGGCGTGATGGCCGGCACTTCGCTGCGGTCCTTGAAATGGTTGATGATGGGTTTGCCGCCCACGAACGACCAGAGGAACGCCACCGGGTCTTCCAGCGCCAGCCAGGCCTGGGCATTGCGACGGGCGGCCTTGAGCTTGAGGCGGTTGCGGATGATGCCCGGGTCGAGCATCAGCTCATCGATTTCCGCGTCGCTCATCTGCGCCACGCGCTGCACATCGAAGCCGTACAACACTTCCCGGTAGCGCTCGCGTTTGCGCAAAACGGTGATCCAGGACAGCCCCGCCTGGAACCCTTCGAGCAAAAGCAACTCGAACAAACCCTGCGCATCGCGCAGCGGCGTGCCCCACTCCTGATCGTGATAAGCCATGTACAACGGATCGTCAGAACACCAAAAGCAGCGTGGCATAAGGCTCCAGGGGGCGTGCGCACGAACGAATCGGGTATACTCCCGCTCTTTAAATCGCAGCCCAAGAAACAGGTGAATTTCGTGAGCCAGCCTACGCCAGCCGTGCGTACCTTCCAAGACTTGATCCTCGCCCTCCAGCAATACTGGGCCGAGCAAGGTTGCGTGGTACTTCAGCCCTACGATATGGAAGTAGGCGCCGGCACTTTCCACACTGCCACGTTTCTGCGTGCCATCGGCCCGGAAACCTGGAACGCCGCTTATGTGCAGCCCAGCCGCCGCCCGACTGACGGCCGCTACGGCGAAAACCCGAACCGCCTGCAGCACTACTACCAGTTCCAGGTGGTCCTGAAGCCGAACCCGGAAAACTTCCAGGAACTGTACCTGGGCTCCCTCAAGCACGTCGGCCTCGACCCACTGGTGCACGACATTCGTTTCGTCGAAGACAACTGGGAATCGCCGACCCTGGGTGCCTGGGGCCTGGGCTGGGAAGTCTGGCTCAACGGCATGGAAGTGACCCAGTTCACCTACTTCCAGCAAGCGGGCGGCATCGAGTGCTACCCGGTCACCGGCGAGATCACCTACGGCCTGGAACGCCTGGCCATGTACCTGCAGGGCGTGGATTCGGTCTACGACCTGGTATGGGCCGACGGCCCGTTCGGCAAAGTGACCTATGGCGACGTGTTCCACCAGAACGAAGTGGAGCAGTCGACCTACAACTTCGAACACGCCAACGTCGAGAAGCTGTTCGAGCTGTTCGATTTCTACGAGAGCGAAGCCAAGCGCCTGATCGAGCTCGATCAGCCGCTGCCGTTGCCAAGCTATGAAATGGTGTTGAAGGCGTCCCATACCTTCAACCTGCTGGACGCACGCCGGGCGATTTCCGTGACCGCGCGCCAGCAATACATCCTGCGTGTACGCACCCTGGCGCGTTCCGTTGCGCAAGCCTACCTGCTGGCCCGTGCCAAGCTGGGCTTCCCGATGGCGACCCCGGACCTGCGTGATGAAGTGTTGGCTAAGCTGGAGGCTGCACAATGAGTGCTCAAGATTTTCTGGTTGAACTGGGCACCGAAGAACTGCCACCCAAAGCCCTGAACACCCTGGCCGATGCGTTCCTGGCCGGTATCGACAAAGGCCTGCAAGCCGCTGGCCTGAGCTACGAAGCCAAGCAGGTGTACGCCGCGCCGCGCCGCCTGGCCGTGCTGATCACCGCCCTGGCGACCCAACAGCCGGACCGCAGCATCAACCTCGACGGCCCGCCACGCCAGGCCGCGTTCGATGCCGACGGCAACCCGACCCAGGCCGCCCTGGGCTTCGCCAAGAAGTGCGGCGTGGACCTGAGCGAAATCGACCAAAGCGGTCCGAAGCTGCGCTACAGCCAGAGCATCAAGGGCAAGCCGACCGCCAGCCTGTTGCCGACCATCGTCGAAGACTCCCTCAATGACTTGCCGATCCCCAAGCGCATGCGCTGGGCCGCGCGCAAGGAAGAATTCGTACGTCCAACCCAGTGGCTGGTGATGTTGCTCGGTGACCAGGTCATCGATTGCACGATCCTGGCCCAGAAGGCCGGTCGCGACTCCCGCGGTCACCGCTTCCATCATCCGCAGAGCGTGCGCATCACCTCGCCGGCCAACTACCTGGCCGACCTGCGTGCCGCCTACGTACTGGCCGACGCCAACGAGCGGCGCGAGCTGATCAGCAAGCGCACCGAAGAGCTGGCCAACCTGCAGGAAGGCACCGCCATCGTGCCGGCCAACCTGCTGGACGAAGTGACCGCGCTGGTGGAATGGCCAGTGCCGCTGGTGTGCTCGTTCGAGGAACGTTTCCTTGAAGTGCCGCAGGAAGCGCTGATTACCACCATGCAGGACAACCAGAAGTATTTCTGCCTGCTGGACGCCGAAGGCAAGTTGCTGCCGCGCTTCATCACGGTGGCCAACATCGAAAGCAGGGACCCGCAGCAGATCATCGCCGGTAACGAAAAAGTCGTTCGCCCGCGCCTGACCGATGCCGAGTTCTTCTTCAAGCAAGACAAGAAACAGCCCCTGGAAAGCTTCAACGAGCGCCTGCGCAACGTGGTGTTCCAGGAAAAACTCGGCAGCGTCTACGACAAGGCCGAGCGCGTTTCGAAACTGGCGGCGTTCATCGCCCCACGCATCGGCGGCGACGCCCAGCGCGCGGCCCGTGCCGGCATCCTGTCCAAGTGCGACCTGTCCACCGAAATGGTCGGTGAGTTCCCGGAGATGCAAGGCGTCGCCGGTTACTACTACGCCCTCAACGATGGCGAGCCGCAGGACGTGGCCCTGGCACTGAACGAGCAGTACATGCCTCGCGGTGCCGGCGCTGAACTGCCAACCACCCTGACCGGTGCGGCCGTGGCGATCGCCGACAAGCTCGACACCCTGGTCGGCATCTTCGGCATCGGCATGCTGCCCACCGGCAGCAAAGACCCGTATGCCTTGCGTCGTGCGGCCCTGGGCGTGTTGCGGATCCTGATCGACAAGCAGCTGGACCTGGACCTGAACGACGCGGTGGCGTTCGCCGTCAACGCGTTTGGCAACAAGGTCAAGGCTGCCGGCCTGGCCGATGCGGTGCTGGAATTCATCTTCGACCGCCTGCGTGCGCGTTATGAAGACGAAGGCGTCGACGTCGCCACCTACCTGTCGGTGCGAGCCCTGAAACCGGGTTCGGCCCTGGACTTCGACCAGCGCGTACAAGCGGTGCAAGCCTTCCGCAAATTACCGGAAGCCGCCGCGCTGGCCGCGGTGAACAAGCGGGTATCGAACCTGCTGGGCAAGGCCGAAGGCAACATCGCGGCCACCGTCGAAGCCAAGTACTTCGACAACGCCAACGAGTTTTCCCTGTACTCGGCGATCCAGCAGGCGGACCAGGCGGTCCAGCCAATGGCGGCGGCGCGTCAGTACAGCGAAACCCTGGCGCGCCTGGCGGCACTGCGCGAACCGGTGGACGCGTTTTTCGAGGCGGTGATGGTCAACGCCGAAGATGCCAAAGTACGGGCCAACCGCTACGCGCTGCTGGCGCGTCTGCGTGGGCTTTTCCTCGGCGTCGCCGATATTTCGTTGCTGGGGTAACGCTTGAAACTGCTGATTCTCGATCGGGACGGGGTGATCAATCACGACTCCGACGCTTACATCAAATCGGTGGAGGAGTGGTTGCCGCTGCCCGGTTCGATCGAAGCCATCGCGCAGTTGAGCAAGGCCGGCTGGACGGTGGCGGTCGCCACCAACCAGTCGGGCATTGCCCGCGGTTATTATGACCTCACCGTCCTGGACGCCATGCATGAGCGCCTGCGCGCCCTGGTGGCGGAGCAGGGCGGGGAAGTCGGCTTGATCGTCTATTGCCCCCATGGGCCGGATGACGGCTGCGATTGCCGCAAGCCCAAGCCGGGCATGTTGAAAACCATTGCCGCGCATTACGATGTGGCCTTGGCAGGTGTGTGGTTCGTCGGTGACAGTCTCGGTGACCTGGAGGCGGCCAAGGCCGTCGATTGTCAGCCAGTTTTGGTAAAGACCGGGAAAGGCGAGAAGACTCTGGGCAAGACCCTGCCGGTGGGCACCTTGATTTTTGACGACCTGGCGGCGATTGCCGCTGAACTTATCCACAATTAGAGCTCCCAAGACATCCTGATCAAGGACTGTTCGGGAAGCGCTTGAACAGGCGGGCATTGCCCGCAACGGTAAACGCCGCTATGTCGATATTGCAGGCCATCAGAAGCTTTCTCTTTTACCTGCTGCTGGGCACCAGTTCCTTGTTGTGGTGTTCCCTGAGTTTTTTTATCGCGCCCTTTCTGCCGTTCAGGGCGCGCTACCGCTTCATCAACGTGTACTGGTGCCGCTGCGCACTGTGGCTGAGCAAAGTGTTCCTGGGCATCCGCTATGAAGTGAAAGGCGCCGAGAACGTGCCGGACCGCCCCTGCGTGATCCAGTCCAACCACCAGAGCACCTGGGAGACGTTCTTTCTCTCGGCCTATTTCGAGCCGTTGAGCCAGGTCCTCAAGCGTGAGCTGCTGTTCGTACCGTTCTTTGGCTGGGCCATGGCCATGCTGCGCCCGATTGCCATCGATCGCGACAATCCCAAAGTGGCGCTCAAGCAAGTGGCGAAAAAGGGCGACGAACTGCTCAAGGACAACACCTGGGTGCTGATCTTCCCCGAGGGCACTCGTGTTCCTTACGGGACGATTGGCAAATTTTCCCGCAGCGGTTCCGCATTGGCGGTGAACGCTAACCTGCCGGTGCTGCCGATTGCACACAATGCCGGCAAATTCTGGCCCAAGGCAGGTTGGATCAGGACACCAGGCGTCATCACCGTGGTGATCGGCGCACCGATGTATGCCGAAGGCACTGGGCCCCGCGCCATCGCCGAACTCAATGACCGCGTACAAGCCTGGAACGAACAGGCACAACGGGAAATGGGCTCGCTTCCTCCAGGCCCTGTCACGAAAGTCCCCACGGAACAAGCCGCTGTTTGAGATCTGTGGATAACCTGTGTACCGTTTTTTCGAAGTCCGTTGCTTTTATGTTGTAACTATATGTTTTTAATGCATATTTCCTAAACACATAAAAGCCACGGTCAGGTGCATAAGTTTTTATAGCGGCAAAAAATCGTAGCCTTCGGGGGAATTGATATGTCCTGCAGGAGCTGCCGAAGGCCGCGATCTTTCAATCTTCCAACAACGGGAAGCGCAGGCTGAACGTCGTGCCTTTACCCACCACGCTACGACACTCGATTTTCCCCTCGTGATGGTCAACCACGGCCTTGACCATCGACAATCCCAGGCCAATTCCATCGACCCCGTGAGCCGAGGAAAACCGTCGGTACTGACTGAACAGGTCCGGCAGTTCTTCGGCGCTGATGCCCTTGCCTTGGTCGGCGACATTGCATATCAACCAGCCCGACACACAATGCACCTGCAGGGAAATGCAGGCGTCGGACGGGCTGTACTTGATGGCATTTTCCAGCAGATTGAACAGGGCACGGGTCAACAACGATTGATCCGCCCTCACCATCGCGTCTTCATCCTCTATTTCGTGAACCAACTGGATACGCTTTGCCTGGGCGATGGGCAGCGCCTGATCGAGCACGTCCAACACCAGCATGGCGAACAGCGTCGGCTGGAATTGATAGGCCTCGGATTCGGCCTTGGCCAATTGTACGAAGCCCTCGGTCAGGTCCAGGGCGCGCCGTACCTGGCGTTCGATCTGGTCGAACAGCGGATGATCGCCACCCGCCTGATGCCGCTGCACATCGAGCAGCGCAAGGATTGCCGAGTGAGGGGCGCGCAAGTCATGGGAGAGGAACCGCAGCATGACGCTGCGCTGTTCTTCCGCCTCACGTTCTGCGCTCAGGTCCGTGAGGCTCAGCAACCAGCCAATCGGCGCATCGCCCTCCACCGGCAACAATGCAGCCCGTTCCAGGCGCAGGCTGCGCTCGCGAATATCGCGAAACTCCACCAAGGGCAATGTGGATAAGCGATGATGCGCCTCGTGTTCCAGCCCCGGATAACCCAATTGCCCAAGGTGCTCCAGCACATCGCCGCCCGCCAAGCCATGGCCGAATAGCTCGCGGGCCTTTCGATTACCCAGCAGCAGCTTGCCTTGGGGATCGCTGATCATGGTTGCCACCGGCAAGTATTCCAGGCCGTCGGCAATGAAGCGCCGGGTGTCGCGGGTTCGGCTCATGGCTTGTTCCAGGGCCATGATCTGGCCCTGTAAACGGTCGCTGCCGGTGTAAGAGGCGCGGCGACGTTCCGGGAAGACCTTGGGCTCGGCGTCCAGGCGTGCCAGTTCCCAACCGAAATAGGCCAACACCACGCTCAGCCGTCGCCAGTTCCAGATCAGGTAGCCGAACATGATCCCCAGCACACTCGCCATGGGCGACCACCACCAACCCCGTGCGCCCAGCATGGCGCTGATCAACAGGGCCAGGCTCATGCCACCCACCGTTGTCCACAGGGCCAGGCGCGGGCGCAACAGCAGCAAGCCCAATACACAACCCACCAGGCCCACCGACAACAATGCGGCGCCTGAATGGCCTGTGGATTGGCTGCTCAATGACAGCAAGGCCGTCAGCGGCAACAGCAGCAGACTTATCCACAACCATTCCCGCACCAACTGTCGAAACAACCGCTGAACCTGGGTGGGCTCACGACTTTCACGGCGACGCTGGTTACTCATAGGCCTCCTGGCCGAACTCAAGGACTGTGGATATCTTCACTGGCCTGCCTAAGTCGACAGGCTTGAAAGCCCACGACTATAACGGACTCGATGGGTGGCGCGCTGCTGCCTTTCCCTCTGTGTCGCGAGCCGGTATTGTCGCAGCCAGCGACAGGTCAATGAATCCGCCACTGGCTGCCTTTCATTGCCACCTGAAGATGTCCGTTACTCTCGAGATCAAGGAATCGCATTCCATGCGTGTCGCCATACTGGACGATGAACCGGCCGAGTTGCGCCGGGTTGAACAGACGCTGCAACAAATCCCCGGCAGAGGCGAGCAAGCCTGGACCTTGCACAGTTTTGAACGAGGGGAAGACTTGTTGCGACAACTGCGGCGGGAAACCTTCGACTTGTTGATCCTCGACTGGCAACTGCCCGACATCAGCGGGCTTTCGTTGCTGCGCTGGACCCGCGAGCACATGGATTCGCCACCGGCCGCCATCATGCTGACCAGTCGCGATGGCGAGCACGACATCGTCCAGGCCCTCAACGCCGGCGCCGACGACTATGTGAGCAAACCCTTCAGGCCCAACGAGCTCAAGGCCCGGGTCACAGCCGTGCTGCGTCGCCACAACCTGCAACGCGCGCCCGCCAGTGACGTGCTGGTGTTCAACGACCTGGCGTTCGACGACGCCGAGCTGACCATCACCCGTGCCGGCATTCCCATCAGTTTGACCGAACGGGAGTACCGCCTGGCCCGATGCCTGTTCGCCAACTTGGGCCGGCCACTGTCCCGAGAATATTTCTACGAACGTTTCTGGACCCACGAGGAAATGACCTCGTCCCGCCCGCTCGACACCCACATCTATCGTCTGCGCAACAAGCTCGGGCTGACGGCGGATCGGGGTTGGCAGTTGCTGACGATCTACGGGTATGGGTATCGGTTGGAGAGTGTGGTGGCGGGGAGTGAGGCGTCTGTCGCGAGTTAGATATTGGAGACATCCGTGGCGAGGGGATTTATCCCCGCTGGGCTGCGTAGCAGCCCCTCAACCAAGCACCTCGGTGTGCCTGGAAGATTGAATTCACTGCTTTAGGGCTGCTGCGCAGCCCAACGGGGATAAATCCCCTCGCCACAGAATGGATATCACCCGATCGTCGGTACCAAGCGTCCTGCTTTTGCGATCCGACGACGCTGTATCAGCACGCCGGATATCACCACCAGGACACTCAGCAGCCCGGTCGCGAGGATCTCCACGCGATGGGCTTCCTGGAACAGCATGATGGTCAAGGCCCCAACGATGAAGATAATCACCGCGTAGGTCAGGCCGGGAAACAGCCACATGCTGAAAGCGATTTTTTCCCCGCGAGCCATGCGTTGTTTGCGCATACGCAATTGCGAAACCGCAATGACCAGGTACACCAGCAACGCAATGGCGCCAGAGCTGGCCAGCAGAAATTCGAAGACCGCCGCCGGCGCCACGTAGTTGGCGAACACCGCCAAAAAGGCCGCGCCGGTCGACAACATCACCGCCCAGTGAGGCGTGCCGCTCTTGTTGGTGCGCTGGGAAACGGCCGGCGCATCACCGCGCTTGCCCAACGAGAACATCATGCGCGAAGCCGTGTACAACGCCGAGTTCAGGCAGCTGGTGACCGCCACCAAGACCACGATGTCGACGATCAGCTTGGCGTTGGGGATGCCCATGCGCTCCAGCACCGTCTGGTAGGAGCCGACACTGGCCAGGAGCGGGTCGTTCCATGGCACCAGGGCCACGACGATGAAAATGGAGACGAGGTAGAACAAGCCAATCCGCCAGATCACCGAGTTGGTTGCCTTGGAAATCTGCTGGCCAGGGTTCTTCGATTCAGCCGCCGCGATGGTCACGATCTCGGTGCCCATGAACGAAAACATGGTGGTCAGAATCGCCCCCAATACCGCGCCCATGCCATTGGGCAGGAAGCCTTGGGTGTCGAACAGGTGCGAAACACCGCTGACCTGGCTGGTTGGCAGAACACCGAATATCGCCATCAGCCCCAGCCCGATGAAGCCGATGATTGCCACCACCTTGACCAGGGCGAACCAGAATTCGAACTCGCCGTAATTCTTCACACTGAACAGGTTGGTGACCGTCAGCAGCAGGGTGATGACCAACGTGAAGACCCAGATCGCCACGTTCGGGAACCAGGCGTGCAGGATCGTTGCAGCAGCGTTGGCCTCCAGCGGAATCACCAGGACCCAGAACCACCAGTAGAGCCAGCCGATGGTGAAGCCCGCCCAATGACCAATCGCCCGGTCCGCATACGTCGAGAAGGAACCCGTGTCCGGCGATGCCACGGCCATTTCGCCCAGCATCCGCATCACCAGCACCACCAAGGCACCCGCGGCAGCGTAGGCCAACAACACGGCCGGACCGGCCGCTGCGATCGCATGGCCGGAGCCGACGAACAGACCGGCGCCAATCACACCGGCTATGGAAAGCATCGTCACATGACGGGGCTTGAGCCCTTGCGCCAGATTATCGGAAGTTTGCGTACCGCTCATTGAGACTACCCTTGGCATTTGGATTTATTCGTACCACTTGGACCCATCGCTTTCTGTAAATTTAAAAAAACGATGTGTAAGTTATTAAACACGCAAGTTTTGCGCCAGGAAATCCCAGGCCCCCGGTATCCGGGGCCTTCATCCAATTCCTAACCCATTGACAATGAAGGCTTTCTGCCAGGGTGTTACCCAGCTACCCCATTCATGACCGGTGGGTCTTAAGAAGGAGTGGGTATTTCAAGCGTAAAAAAAAGCCAACGCATGTGCGTTGGCTTTTTGTTGGAGCGAGGGTATTGCGCGAGGATCAGAAATCCAGATTGGACACTGCCAACGCATTGCTCTCGATGAAGTCACGACGAGGCTCGACCGCATCACCCATCAGGGTGTTGAAGATCTGGTCCGCGCCAATGGCGTCTTCGATGGTGACTTTCAGCATCCGGCGCGAGCTTGGGTCCATGGTGGTTTCCCACAGCTGATCCGGGTTCATTTCACCCAGACCTTTGTATCGCTGGATGGTGTGGCGCTTGGTGCTTTCGGCCATCAGCCATTCAAGGGCTTCCTTGAACTCGGTCACGGCTTTCTTACGCTCACCCCGTTGGATGTAAGCACCTTCGTCCAGCAGCGTGCTCAGTTGCGCGCCAAGGGATACGACGGTCTTGTAGTCGTTGCTGCCGAAGAAGTCGCGGTTGAAGGTGACGTAGTTCGACAGGCCGTGGGAGATCAGTTCGACCTCCGGCAGCCAGACGTTACGCTCACGGTCTTCGCGCAGGCTGGCTTTGTAGACCAGGCCGGATTTTTCGACGGTGCGCAGGCGTACTTCGTATTGGGCCAGCCAATCCTGCATCGCTGCGTGATCGGACAGTTGCTCCAGGCTCACGGCAGGCAGGTAGATGAAGTGCTCGGTCAGTTCCTGTGGGTACAGGCGCGACAGGCGCTTGAGGGTTTTCATCACCAGGCGGAAGTCGTTGACCAGGCGCTCGAGAGCTTCACCGGAAATACCCGGGGCATCTTCGTTCAGGTGCAGGCTTGCGTCTTCCAGGGCCGACTGCGTCATGTACTCTTCCATGGCATCGTCGTCTTTGATGTATTGCTCTTGCTTGCCTTTCTTGACCTTGTACAGCGGCGGCTGGGCGATGTAGATGTAGCCGCGCTCGATCAACTCCGGCAACTGACGGAAGAAGAACGTCAGCAGCAGGGTACGGATGTGCGAACCGTCGACGTCAGCATCAGTCATGATGATGATGTTGTGATAGCGCAACTTGTCGATGTTGTACTCTTCGCGGCCAATGCCGCAGCCCAGCGCGGTGATCAAGGTGCCGACTTCCTGAGAGGAAATCATCTTGTCGAAGCGCGCCTTCTCGACGTTGAGGATCTTGCCCTTGAGCGGCAGGATGGCCTGGGTGCGACGGTTGCGACCCTGCTTGGCGGAACCGCCAGCAGAGTCACCTTCCACCAGGTACAGCTCGGACAGGGCAGGGTCCTTTTCCTGGCAGTCGGCCAGTTTGCCCGGCAGGCCCGCGATGTCCAGCGCGCCTTTGCGGCGGGTCATCTCACGGGCCTTGCGCGCGGCTTCACGGGCACGGGCGGCGTCGATCATCTTGCCGACCACCAGCTTGGCTTCGTTCGGGTTCTCCAGCAGGAAGTCGGAGAAGTACTTGCCCATTTCCTGTTCAACGGCGGTCTTCACTTCGGAAGACACCAGCTTGTCCTTGGTCTGGGAGCTGAACTTCGGATCCGGCACCTTCACCGAAATGATCGCTGTCAGGCCTTCGCGGGCATCGTCACCAGTGGTGGCGACTTTATGCTTCTTCGCCAAGCCTTCCTGTTCGATGTAGTTGTTCAGGTTACGGGTCAGCGCCGAACGGAAGCCCACCAGGTGGGTACCGCCGTCGCGCTGCGGAATGTTGTTGGTGAAGCACAATAGGTTCTCGTTGAAGCTGTCGTTCCACTGCAGGGCGATTTCCACACCGATGCCGTCTTCACGCTGGATGTTGAAGTGGAACACCTGATTGACCGGGGTCTTGTTGGTGTTCAGGTACTCAACGAATGCACGCAGGCCACCTTCATACTTGAACAGCTCTTCCTTGCCGCTGCGCTCGTCCTTGAGGACGATGCCGACACCGGAGTTGAGGAAGGACAGTTCGCGAATCCGCTTGGCCAGGATGTCCCAGCTGAAGTGGATGTTCTTGAAGGTTTCGCTCGACGCCTTGAAGTGAATCTGGGTGCCGGTGGACTCGCTGTCGCCAACGATCGCCATCGGTGCCTGAGGCACGCCATGGACGTAGGTCTGCTCCCAGATCTTGCCACTGCGGCGCACCGTGAGAACAAGCTGTTCGGACAGCGCGTTCACCACCGATACACCTACGCCGTGCAGACCGCCGGAGACCTTGTAGGAGTTATCGTCGAACTTACCGCCAGCGTGGAGGACGGTCATGATGACCTCGGCGGCGGAAACGCCTTCCTCTTTGTGCACGTCTACCGGGATGCCACGGCCGTTGTCGCGAACGGTGATGGACTCATCCGGGTGGATGATGATGCTAATGTCGTCGCAATGGCCGGCGAGGGCTTCGTCGATGGAGTTGTCGACCACCTCGAACACCATGTGGTGCAGACCGCTGCCATCGTCGGTGTCACCAATGTACATACCGGGACGTTTGCGTACGGCATCCAGGCCTTTCAGCACTTTAATGCTCGTTGAGTCGTACGTATTTTCTTCGCTCAATGCCTTCACTCCCGATGGTCGTGGGTCTGGGTGATACGGCCCTGTTCCACGTGGAACAGGGCGACTGGCGTTTCCGTCTGCCAGCCTTCCCTCAATAATTCGTGGTCTACACAGGTGATGAACACCTGGCAGCGTAAGTCTTCCAGCAAGCGGCACAACGCGCGGCGGTGGGCTTCGTCCAGCTCGGACGGCAAGTCATCCACCAGATAAATACACTGACCGCGCCGGGCCTGACTGACCAGATGCCCTTGGGCGATACGCAAGGCACACACCACTAACTTCTGCTGACCCCGGGACAAGATGTCCGCGGCGTTATGTGCACCCAATCTGAGGCGCAAGTCAGCGCGTTGTGGTCCAGCCTGGGTATGGCCCATCTGCTGGTCCCGTTGCAGCGAGCCAGCCAGCACGGTGCTCAGTTCCCGGTCCTTGTCCCAGCCTCTGTAATAGCTGAGCGTCAGGCCCTCAAGCTCAACCAGTTCGCTCAAGGTCTGCTCGAAGACCGGTTTCAAGGCTTTGATGTAAGCGCGGCGGTATTCATCGATTTCAGCGCTGGCCTGGCACAGTTCCCTGTCCCAAACCGCTTGCGAAACGGCGTCAAGTGTACCATGTCGCAGCCAAGAGTTTCGCTGGCGCAGCGCCTTCTGCAGGCGTTGCCAAGTCGTCATGAAACGCGGTTCCACGTGGAACACGCCCCAGTCCAGGAATTGCCGGCGAATCTTCGGTGCACCCTCCAGCAGGCGGAAGCTGTCCGGGTTGATCAACTGCAACGGCAGGATCTCGGCCAGCTGCGCAGCGCTGCGGGCGTTCTGCCCATCGATGCGGATCTGGAATTCCCCTTGCCGGTCCCGCGAGATCCCCAGGGCGCTATGGCCACCTTCCGCCAGTTCCACCTGCCCGAACACCGTGCACGCCAGTTGGTCGTACTGGATGACCGGTAACAGACGGGTGCTGCGGAACGAACGGGCAAGCCCCAGCAGGTGCACGGCTTCCAGCACGCTGGTTTTGCCGCTGCCGTTGGCGCCGTAAAGGATATTGATGCGGGGGGAGGGGGAGAAGGTCACCGGGTGCAGATTGCGCACCGCGGTGACCGAGACGCGACTTAAGGACATCTAGCTTCTGCTGGGCATGATTACAGACGCATCGGCATGACAACGTAAGCCGAATCGTCGTTATCGGACTCTTGCACCAGCGCACTGCTGTTGGAGTCAGACAGGATCAGACGCACTTG
The DNA here is from genome assembly GCF_053629195.1 of Pseudomonas sp. R151218B TE3479. Taxonomy (NCBI): domain Bacteria; kingdom Pseudomonadati; phylum Pseudomonadota; class Gammaproteobacteria; order Pseudomonadales; family Pseudomonadaceae; genus Pseudomonas; species Pseudomonas sp. R151218B TE3479. Next base: position 984,648 of record NZ_JBRJHV010000001.1, on the reverse strand, counting down.
CTCGGTGGTCATCACGCCCAGCACGTCGAGCAGGTAGCTGACGTTGAAGCCGATTTCCAGGGAGCCGCCGTTGTACTCAACGCCTACTTCTTCTTCCGCTTCTTCCTGCTCCGGGTTGTTCGCCTGGATCTTCAACTGCCCGTTGGCCAGTTGCAGACGAATGCCGCGGTACTTCTCGTTGGACAGGATCGCGGTACGGCTGAAGGCTTCGCGCAGGGCCTGGCGATCGCCCAGGACCAGCTTGTCACCGCCTTTTGGCAGCACGCGCTCGTAGTCTGGGAACTTGCCGTCGACCAGCTTCGACGTGAAGGTGAACTCACCGGTGGTGGCGCGGATGTGGTGTTGGCCCAACACGATGCTGACATTGCCGTCGGGCTCGGTCAGCAGGCGGGCCAGCTCCAGGATGCCTTTACGCGGCACGATCACCTGATGGCGATCCGGCTGACCGATATCGGCCTGCATCGAGCACATCGCCAGGCGGTGACCGTCGGTGGCGACCGCACGGATAACGCCGGCCGACACTTCCAGGAGCATGCCGTTGAGGTAATAACGCACGTCCTGCTGGGCCATGGCGAAACTGGTGCGTTCGATCAGGCGACGCAATTTGCTCTGGTCCAGGCTGCAGGTCAGCGAACCCGGGCCTTCTTCAACGGTCGGGAAATCGTTGGCGGGCAGTGTGGACAAGGTGAAGCGGCTGCGACCGGCCTTGACCACGAGCTTCTGCTCATCGACCTTGATGTCGATCAGCGCGTCGTTGGGCAGGCTCTTGCAGATGTCCATCAGCTTGCGCGCCGGCACGGTGATGGAACCCGGATCGGCCGGTTCCTCAAGTTGCACACGACCGACCAGCTCGACTTCCAGGTCGGTACCGGTCAGCGACAATTGCTGGCCTTCGACAACCAGCAGCACGTTGGAAAGTACCGGCAAGGTCTGGCGGCGTTCGACGACGCCTGCGACCAGTTGCAGGGGTTTCAACAGGGCTTCGCGTTGAATGGTGAAATGCATGGTCTAGTCCCTTGCCTTAATAAGCTGCGCTGGTGGTCATCAAGTGGTCAGTGTACGCAGCAGGTTCTTGTAGTCCTCGCGGATGTCCGCGTCGGATTCCTTAAGTTCGTTGATCTTGCGGCACGCGTGCAGCACGGTGGTGTGGTCGCGCCCGCCAAACACATCGCCGATTTCCGGCAGGCTGTGGTTGGTCAGCTCCTTGGACAGGGCCATGGCCACCTGACGCGGACGTGCCACCGAACGCGAACGGCGTTTGGACAGCAGGTCGGAGATCTTGATTTTGTAGTATTCAGCAACCGTTCGCTGAATGTTATCCACAGAAACCAATTTGTCTTGGAGCGCCAGCAGGTCCTTCAAGGATTCGCGGATCAATTCGATGGTGATATCGCGGCCCATGAAGTGCGAATGAGCGATCACCCGCTTGAGGGCACCTTCGAGCTCACGCACGTTCGAGCGGATACGCTGAGCGATGAAGAACGCCGCGTCATGAGGCAGTTCGACCTTGGCCTGGTCGGCCTTCTTCATCAGGATCGCGACCCGGGTCTCCAGCTCCGGCGGCTCGACGGCCACCGTCAGACCCCAGCCGAAACGCGACTTGAGGCGTTCCTCGAGGCCTTCGATCTCTTTCGGGTAGCGGTCACTGGTGAGAATGACCTGCTGCCCGCCTTCAAGCAATGCGTTGAAGGTGTGGAAAAATTCTTCCTGGGAGCGTTCCTTGCGGGCGAAGAACTGAATGTCGTCGATCAGCAAGGCGTCCACCGAACGGTAGAAGCGCTTGAACTCGTTGATGGCGTTCAGTTGCAGCGCCTTGACCATGTCGGCCACGAAACGCTCGGAATGCAGGTACACGACCTTGGCATTCGGGTTCTTCTTTAATAGATGGTTGCCCACCGCGTGCATCAAGTGGGTCTTACCCAAGCCGACACCGCCATAAAGGAAGAGCGGGTTGTAACCGTGCTTGGGGTTGTCCGCGACCTGCCAGGCTGCCGCGCGGGCCAGCTGGTTGGATTTGCCTTCGACGAAATTCTCGAAGGTAAAGGTCCGGTTCAGGTAGCTGGTGTGCTTGAGCGCGCCTTCGACCTGGACGGTGCGCTGTTCGGCCCGCACCGGAGCCTGCTGGGAGCTGGCACCGGCCATGGGGTCGAAGCTGTCCCGGGAAGGCTCTTCGCTGACTTCGGCGACTTTTTGCGTGTTGCGTTTGCTCGGGGTAGGCGCGGGTGCCGGGGCGGCATGGTTGTTCACAGGGGCAGGGGCAGCCTGCTGGGCCTGTGACGCTGCGGCGGCCAGCGGTGCATTGGGCGCGGCACGGGGTGCCGAACTGCGTTTGCTGCCTATTAATAAGGACAACGCAGGCGCCATGCCATTGCCATGCTCGTCGAGCAGTTCCATGACCCGGCCCAGGTACTTTTCGTTGACCCAGTCGAGAACGAAACGGTTCGGTGCATAGACACGCAACTCGTCGCCTTCGGCTTCGACCTGTAGTGGACGGATCCAAGTGTTGAATTGTTGGGCAGGCAGCTCATCGCGCAAAAGCTCCACGCACTGCTGCCAAAGTTCCACTGACACGGATATCCCCTAAGTTGAAAGCCGGTGAGGCAAAAACAAGCGGCCATTGTAGCGAGCAGACGTGCACTTATCCACACGCAGGTTGCTCATTGCCCATGATTTATCAAGGCGTTAACCGAGAGAAAGGCGACCGACGGTCGGTGGATAAGCTCTGTGGATAACCGCCCCTGAGGTCGTTGCACAAGTGGGGTCGAAACTCGGTGGATAACCGCCCTGTGGATAACCTGCCATTCCACCCACAGCTTATCCGACAGCGCAGCACAGGCTGGCCACTGCTTTCCCCTGTAGTTGTCATTCTCTGTACATAGCGAATTACAAGGCCTTGGCATGGTTATCCACAGATAGGTGGCGGCCTTGCTTTTATAAGCTTTACAGAAAAGCTTTAAATAATTCCCTTCTTTATTTCTATATCTAGCGCAGTGTGATGAATCCGCCGAACGCGGCTGGATATCTATTTAAAGGAAACGCTGGTTGGAAATTGACCTAGAGGCTTGCTTTCTCTAGAATCCCCGGTCTCTTAAAACGGGGGCCATTCCGGCCCGTTGTGGACGAACCAGGTAACACGACATGAAACGTACTTTCCAACCAAGCACTATCAAACGCGCTCGTACCCACGGTTTCCGTGCTCGCATGGCTACCAAGAACGGTCGTGCCGTCCTGTCGCGTCGTCGCGCCAAAGGTCGTGCGCGTCTGGCAGTTTGATAATCCGGCACTGGAGGTGAGTCAGGACTTCAGTCGGGAAAAGCGTCTGCTTACACCCCGGCATTTCAAGGCAGTCTTTGACTCCCCTACCGGCAAGGTTCCGGGGAAAAATCTCCTGCTCCTTGCGCGCAGTAACGATCTCGATCACCCCCGACTAGGGCTGGTTATCGGGAAAAAGAGCGTCAAGCTCTCCGTTCAGCGCAATCGCCTCAAACGTCTGATGCGCGAATCGTTTCGCCTGAACCAGGATTCACTGGTTGGATGGGACATCGTTATCGTCGCGCGCAAAGGTTTGGGTGACGTAGAAAACCCCGAATTGATTCAGCATTTCGGCAAGCTCTGGAAACGTCTGGCACGCAACAAGCCAGTACCAGCGGTCAACACCGAAACTGTAGGGGTAGACAGTCCCGATGCGTAAACTGGCACTCGTTCCGATCCAGTTTTATCGCTATGCCATTAGTCCTTTGATGGCCAGTCACTGTCGTTTCTACCCCAGTTGTTCCTGCTACGCGTACGAAGCCATAGAAAATCATGGCCTCCTGCGCGGTGGCTGGCTGACCTTTCGTCGTTTAGGTCGCTGTCATCCGTGGAATCCCGGCGGTTATGACCCGGTTCCGCCTATCCCTACCTCCCGTTCTTCTTCGATGGCCGAGTAATCATGGATATCAAACGCACGATCCTGATCGTCGCCCTGGCAATCGTGTCCTACGTCATGGTCCTTAAATGGAACCAGGACTATGGCCAGGCTGCCCTGCCGACTCAGAATGTTGCAGCCAGCAATACCGCACCGAGCCTGCCGGATGCTCCCGTTGGCAACAACGCTGCCAGCAATGACGACATCCCACGCGCGGCAAGCGATACCAGCGCTCCTGCCGAAGCCCCTGTGGCCGCGAGCAAAGATCTCATCCAGATCAAGACGGACGTGCTCGAGCTGGCAATCGATCCACAAGGTGGTGACGTCGCCCAGCTGAAGCTGCCGCTGTACCCGCGTCGCCAGGATCATCCGGAAATCCCGTTCCAGTTGTTCGACAACGGTAACGAGCGCACCTACCTGGCTCAAAGTGGCCTGATTGGTAGCAACGGCCCGGATTCGAGCCCGGCCGGTCGCCCGGTCTACTCTGCCGAGAAGAAGACTTATCAACTGGCTGACGGTCAGAACCAACTGGTCGTGGACCTGAAGTTCAGCAAGGACGGCGTCAACTACATCAAGCGTTTCACCCTGAAACGTGGCCTGTATGACGTCACCGTCTCTTACCTGATCGACAACCAGAGCGCCCAGCCTTGGTCCGGTGCGATGTTCGCGCAACTCAAGCGTGACGCCAGCGACGATCCGTCTTCCAGCACGGCCACCGGCACCGCGACTTACCTGGGCGCCGCCCTGTGGACAAGTTCGGAGCCGTACAAGAAAGTGTCCATGAAGGACATGGACAAGGGCCAGATCAAGGAAACCGTCCAAGGTGGTTGGGTTGCCTGGCTGCAGCATTATTTTGTAACAGCATGGATCCCGCAGAAGGGCGACAGCAACGTTGTCCAGACGCGTAAAGACAGCAAGGGCAATTTCATCATCGGCTACACCGGCCCGACATTGACTGCCGCGCCAGGTGCGAAAGCCGAAACCAGCGCCATTCTGTATGCCGGTCCAAAAAGCCAGGCGGTGCTGAAAGAATTGTCCCCAGGCCTGGAACTGACCGTGGACTACGGTTTCCTGTGGTTCATTGCCCAGCCGATCTTCTGGCTGCTGCAACATATCCACAGCATCGTCGGTAACTGGGGCTGGTCGATCATTTTCCTGACCATGCTGATCAAGGGGATCTTCTTCCCATTGTCGGCCGCCAGCTACAAATCCATGGCACGCATGCGTGCAGTGGCGCCGAAACTGGCCGCCCTGAAAGAACAGCATGGCGATGACCGGCAGAAAATGTCCCAGGCCATGATGGAGCTGTACAAGAAAGAGAAGATCAACCCGCTGGGTGGGTGCTTGCCGATTCTTGTGCAGATGCCTGTGTTCCTCGCGCTCTACTGGGTTCTGCTGGAAAGCGTGGAGATGCGTCAGGCACCGTTCATGCTGTGGATTACCGACCTGTCGATCAAGGATCCGTTCTTCATCCTGCCGATCATCATGGGCGCGACCATGTTCATCCAGCAGCAACTGAACCCAACGCCTCCGGATCCGATGCAGGCGAAGGTCATGAAAATGATGCCAATCATCTTCACCTTCTTCTTCCTGTGGTTCCCGGCGGGTCTTGTGCTGTACTGGGTTGTGAACAACGTGTTGTCCATCACTCAGCAGTGGTACATCACGCGTAAGATCGAAGCGGCGACGAAAAAAGCCGAGGCGTAACTTGCTCTGTGGATAACCACACAAAACGCCCCCTAGTGGGGCGTTTTGCTATCTGCCACTTTTGTCTGGATACCGGTTTATGAGCGCACCGCGTGAAACCATCGCCGCCGTTGCCACCGCCCAAGGTCGCGGCGGTGTCGGCATCGTCCGTATTTCGGGGCCCTTGGCCAGTGCTGCGGCCAAGGCAATCAGCGGTCGTGAACTCAAGCCGCGGTTCGCGCATTACGGCCCGTTTTTCAGTGATGACCAGCAGGTGCTCGACGAAGGGCTGGCCTTGTATTTCCCGGGGCCAAATTCGTTCACCGGCGAAGATGTGCTGGAACTGCAAGGCCACGGTGGTCCGATCGTGTTGGACATGCTGCTCAAGCGCTGCCTTGAACTGGGCTGCCGCCTGGCCCGGCCGGGGGAATTCAGCGAACGCGCATTCCTCAACGACAAGCTCGACCTGGCCCAGGCCGAGGCGATTGCCGATTTGATCGAAGCCAGCTCTGCCCAGGCCGCCCGCAACGCATTGCGTTCCTTGCAAGGAGCGTTTTCCCAGCGTGTGCATAACCTCACCGAACAATTGATTGGGCTGCGGATTTACGTCGAGGCGGCGATCGACTTCCCGGAAGAGGAAATCGATTTCCTTGCCGATGGCCACGTGCTGAGCATGCTCGATAAAGTGCGCGGTGAGTTATCCACAGTACTGCGCGAAGCCGGACAGGGTGCCTTGCTGCGCGATGGAATGACCGTGGTGATCGCTGGACGACCGAATGCCGGCAAATCCAGCCTGTTGAATGCCCTGGCCGGCCGCGAGGCGGCGATCGTCACTGAGATCGCCGGCACCACCCGGGACATCCTCCGCGAACATATCCACATCGACGGCATGCCGCTGCACGTGGTGGATACGGCCGGTTTGCGCGACACCGAGGACCAGGTGGAAAAAATCGGCGTCGAACGCGCACTCAAGGCCATCGGTGAAGCCGACCGAATATTGCTGGTGGTGGATGCCACCGCACCGGAAGCAGACGATCCCTTTGCCTTATGGCCTGAGTTCCTCGAGGTTCGCCCGGATCCCGCGAAAGTCACCCTGATTCGCAACAAGGCCGACCTGACTGGGGAATCGATTGCCCTGGAAGTCAGCGCTGACGGCCACGTGACCATCAGCCTGAGCGCGAAGTCGGCGGGTGAAGGCCTGGAGCTGCTACGCGAGCACCTCAAGGCCTGCATGGGCTACGAACAGACCTCGGAAAGTAGCTTCAGCGCTCGCCGGCGGCACCTTGAAGCGTTGCGCCATGCCAGTGCCGCCCTGGAACACGGTCGCGCGCAGCTGACCTTGGCGGGGGCTGGTGAGTTGTTGGCCGAAGACCTGCGCCAGGCGCAACAGTCCCTTGGGGAAATTACCGGCGCCTTCAGCTCCGATGACTTGCTGGGGCGGATCTTTTCCAGCTTTTGCATCGGTAAATAGCCCCTTCTTTTCAACCGGGTTTGTCCTCGACAATTTGACGAGCGCAACGCAAACCCGGTTCCTCCTCTCTTTTTTTGAACCGATTGCCCCTGAAGGCGGCTTGCCTGTGGACGCTGCTACGACCCCTTGGCGGCTGTTTCTGTGGATTAAGCCCTGTGAATAACTGCCATTGAGGTCGGTTGATAAGCGGCCTTCAAAACTGAAGATAACCGCCTCTGTGGATAACAACCTCTTTCATCCACAGGCTTACACCGGTTATCCAAGCCCCTCAATGCCACATGACCACAGGGTTTTGAATCTCTGTACACAGCGTAAATAAAGGCATACAGAACGTTATCCACAGATAGGTGGGGCAGTAAGAATAAACATAAAAACAAAGATTTTATAAATTTCTTTCTTTTTTATTTTTTTAACCGCGAGTTCTCCACAGCTGGTTAAATTTTGTGCAAAGGGTTCTTTAGAAAGGGCGAAGTCCCTATACTTGCCGACCTGGCTCGAAAAACGCCCAGGGCCAGACTCAAAACCTATTTCCGAATTACCTGAATAAAGCAGGCACGAGGTGCGTGGTGGATTTCCCTTCCCGTTTTGAAGTGATCGTCATCGGCGGCGGTCATGCCGGTACCGAGGCAGCACTTGCATCAGCGCGCATGGGGGCAAAAACCCTGTTGCTGACGCATAACGTGGAAACCCTCGGCGCCATGAGTTGCAACCCTGCCATTGGTGGCATTGGCAAAAGCCACCTGGTCAAGGAGATCGATGCCCTTGGGGGCGCGATGGCCATGGCCACCGATAAGGGTGGTATCCAGTTTCGCGTATTGAACAGCCGCAAAGGCCCAGCCGTGCGTGCCACTCGCGCCCAGGCCGACCGCATCCTGTACAAGGCCGCTGTCCGCGAAATCCTGGAAAACCAGCCGAACCTGTGGATATTTCAGCAAGCAGCGGATGACCTGATTGTCGAGCAGGACCAGGTACGTGGTGTCGTGACGCAGATGGGCCTGCGTTTCTTCGCCGATTCCGTGGTGTTGACCACCGGGACCTTCCTCGGTGGACTTATCCACATAGGCTTGCAGAACTTTTCCGGCGGTCGCGCTGGTGATCCGCCGTCGATTGCTCTGGCTCACCGTTTGCGTGAGCTGCCATTGCGTGTCGGGCGCTTGAAAACCGGTACGCCACCGCGTATCGACGGGCGTTCTGTGGATTTCTCGGTGATGACCGAGCAGCCTGGCGATACGCCGATCCCGGTGATGTCATTCATGGGCAACAAGGAACAGCATCCACGGCAAGTCAGTTGCTGGATCACCCACACCAATGCCCGTACCCATGAAATCATTGCGGCGAACCTCGATCGTTCGCCGATGTATTCCGCTGCCGGTGAAATCGAAGGCATCGGCCCGCGTTATTGCCCGTCGATCGAAGACAAGATCCATCGCTTTGCCGACAAGGAAAGCCACCAGGTCTTCATCGAGCCGGAAGGCCTGACCACACATGAGCTGTACCCGAACGGAATTTCCACCTCCCTGCCGTTCGATGTGCAACTGCAGATCGTGCAATCGATTCGCGGCATGGAAAACGCCCATATCGTTCGCCCCGGCTACGCCATCGAATACGACTATTTCGATCCGCGTGACCTGAAGTACAGCCTGGAAACCAAAGTCATTGGCGGCCTGTTCTTCGCCGGGCAGATCAACGGCACCACCGGTTACGAAGAGGCCGGCGCCCAAGGGTTGTTGGCCGGTGCCAACGCGGCACTGCGGGCCCAGGGCAAAGACAGCTGGTGCCCGCGCCGCGATGAGGCCTACATCGGTGTGCTGGTGGACGACCTGATTACCCTGGGTACCCAGGAACCGTATCGGATGTTCACGTCCCGCGCCGAATATCGCCTGATCCTGCGTGAAGACAACGCCGACCTGCGCCTGACCGAAAAAGGTCGCGAGTTGGGTCTGGTGGATGACGTGCGGTGGGCCGCTTTCTGTACGAAACGCGAGCGTATCGAGCTGGAAGAGCAACGCCTGAAAAGCACCTGGGTTCGTCCCGGTACCGAGCAGGGCGATGCCATCGCGGCGAAATTCGGTACGCCGCTGACCCACGAATACAACCTGCTCAACCTCTTGAGCCGTCCGGAAATCGATTACGCGGGGCTGGTGGAAGTAACCGGCCAGGGCGCGGAAGATCCTCAGGTGGCCGAGCAGGTCGAGATCAAGACCAAGTACGCCGGTTACATTGACCGCCAGCAGGATGAAATCGCCCGCCTGCGCGCCAGCGAAGACACCAAGCTGCCTGTGGATATCGATTACACCGGCATTTCCGGGTTGTCGAAAGAAATCCAGAGCAAGCTCGGTGCGACCCGTCCGGAGACCCTGGGCCAGGCCTCGCGCATTCCCGGCGTCACGCCGGCGGCGATTTCCCTGTTGATGATTCATTTGAAAAAACGCGGCGCGGGCCGCCAGTTGGAGCAAAGCGCTTGAGTTCGATGGTCACCTCGCAACACGCTGAAGAGTTATCCACAGGTGCCCGTGAACTCGGCGTCAGCCTGACCGAAGCCCAGCACACGCAGTTGCTGGGTTATCTGGCGCTGTTGATCAAATGGAACAAGGCCTACAACCTGACCGCCGTGCGCGATCCGGATGAAATGGTCTCGCGGCATTTGCTCGACAGCCTCAGCGTGATGTCCTTCATCGAAAACGGTCGTTGGCTGGACGTCGGCAGTGGCGGCGGTATGCCGGGCATCCCCCTGGCGATCCTGTTTCCCGACTCGCAAGTGACTTGCCTGGACAGCAACGGCAAGAAAACCCGCTTCCTGACCCAGGTCAAACTCGAACTCAAACTGGATAACCTGCAAGTTATCCACAGCCGCGTCGAAGCGTTCCAGCCTGCCGAGCCGTTCAACGGGATCATCTCCCGGGCGTTCAGCAGCATGGAGAACTTCAGCAACTGGACTCGCCACCTGGGCGACGCCGATACGCGCTGGCTGGCAATGAAGGGCGTTCATCCGGCCGATGAGCTGGTAGCATTGCCGGCAGACTTCCACCTCGATAGCGAACACGCCTTGGCCGTACCCGGTTGCCAAGGCCAACGCCATCTGCTGATACTGCGCCGCACGGCATGATTGGGAACACAAGCAAGAATGGCTAAGGTATTCGCGATAGCGAACCAGAAAGGTGGTGTGGGCAAGACCACCACCTGCATCAACCTCGCAGCATCCCTGGTCGCGACCAAGCGCCGGGTGCTGTTGATCGATCTCGATCCACAGGGCAACGCCACCATGGGCAGCGGTGTGGATAAACATGGCCTGGAAAACTCCATCTACGACGTCCTGATCGGCGAATGCGATCTGGGCCAGGCCATGCACTTCTCCGAACATGGCGGTTATCAACTGCTGCCGGCCAACCGTGACCTGACGGCGGCCGAAGTGGTGCTGCTGGAAATGCAGATGAAGGAAAGCCGCCTGCGCAGCGCCTTGGCGCCGATCCGGGAAAACTACGATTACATCCTGATCGACTGCCCGCCGTCGCTGTCGATGCTGACCCTCAACGCCCTGGTGGCCGCCGATGGGGTCATTATCCCCATGCAGTGCGAGTACTTCGCACTGGAAGGGTTGAGCGACCTTGTGGATAACATCAAGCGCATCGCCGAACTGTTGAACCCGGACCTGAAGGTCGAAGGCCTGTTGCGGACCATGTACGACCCGCGCCTGAGCCTGATGAACGATGTCTCGGCCCAGCTCAAGGAACACTTCGGCGAGCAGCTCTACGACACCGTCATCCCCCGTAACATCCGTCTGGCCGAGGCGCCGAGCTACGGCATGCCGGCCCTGGCCTACGACAAACAATCCCGTGGTGCGCTGGCTTACCTGGCCCTGGCGGGCGAGATGGTTCGTCGTCAGCGCCGCAACCCACGCACCGCTGCAGCCCAGCCAACTTAAGGAAACCCCATGGCCGTCAAGAAACGAGGTCTCGGACGTGGACTGGATGCACTGCTCAGCGGTCCGACTGTCAGCTCGCTGGAAGAACAGGCCGTACAGGCCGACCAGCGCGAGCTGCAGCACTTGCCCCTGGACCTGATCCAGCGCGGCAAATACCAGCCGCGCCGGGACATGGACCCGCAGGCGCTGGAAGAACTGGCCCAATCGATCAAGAGCCAGGGCGTGATGCAGCCGATCGTGGTCCGGCCGATCGCCAATGGACGCTTCGAGATCATCGCCGGCGAACGTCGCTGGCGCGCCAGCCAGCAGGCCGGCCAGGAAACCATCCCGGCGATGGTCCGCGATGTGCCGGATGAAACCGCCATCGCCATGGCGCTGATCGAGAACATCCAGCGCGAAGACCTCAACCCGATTGAAGAAGCCGTAGCCCTGCAACGTCTGCAGCAGGAGTTCCAGCTGACCCAGCAACAGGTTGCCGAGGCGGTGGGCAAGTCCCGCGTGACCGTGGCCAACCTGCTGCGCCTGATCGCGTTGCCGGAAGTCATCAAGACCATGCTGTCCCATGGCGACCTGGAAATGGGCCATGCCCGAGCATTGCTCGGTTTGCCGGAAAATCAACAGGTTGAAGGGGCGCGACATGTTGTCGCACGCGGCCTCACCGTGCGCCAAACCGAGGCATTGGTTCGCCAGTGGCTCAGTGGCAAACCGGCACCTGTCGAGGCACCCAAGATCGATCCGGATATCGCCCGCCTCGAACAACGCCTGGCCGAGCGCCTGGGCTCTGCGGTGCAGATTCGCCACGGGAAGAAGGGCAAGGGCCAATTGGTGATCGGTTATAACTCCCTCGATGAGCTGCAGGGTGTCCTTGCACACATTCGCTGAAACAATTGCTCTTGTAGCGCGCAGTCGGAAATCACTACCTGGCAGTTGAATAGGGGCAGAACCGCCCCTATACTCTGCGCGCATTTTGTCGGCACAAATTATGCCAAGTTATTGAATTATGGCGGCCGACTATTGGAGAGCAAAAGCGATGGAAACCCGCACGCCAAACCGCTTGCCGTTCCATCGTCTGGCAGTTTTCCCGGTTTTGATGGCTCAATTCACCGTCGTACTGATCGCCACATTGGCGCTCTGGCAATGGAAAGGAGTCGTCGCCGGATACTCAGGGCTTTGCGGAGGCCTGATAGCCTTGCTTCCCAATATTTACTTTGCTCATAGGGCCTTTCGGTTTTCCGGCGCCCGAGCAGCCCAGGCTATCGTCCGGTCTTTTTATGCCGGCGAGGCGGGGAAACTGATTTTGACGGCAGTGCTGTTTGCATTGACGTTCGCAGGTGTGAAGCCACTGGCGCCGCTGGCTGTATTCAGCGTCTTCGTGCTGACCCAACTGGTTAGCTGGTTCGCTCCCCTGCTAATGAGAACAAGACTTTCGAGACCTTAGGGCGTTTGAGGCAACCATGGCAGAGACAACCGCTTCGGGCTATATCCAGCACCACTTGCAGAACCTGACCTTCGGTCAGCTACCCAACGGCGGCTGGGGCTTCGCCCACACCGCAGCAGAAGCCAAGGAAATGGGCTTCTGGGCTTTCCACGTCGATACCCTCGGCTGGTCGGTCGCACTGGGCCTGATCTTCGTTCTTCTTTTCCGCATGGCGGCGAAGAAGGCGACCTCCGGACAGCCAGGCGCACTGCAGAACTTCGTTGAAGTACTGGTCGAATTCGTCGATGGCAGCGTGAAAGACAGCTTCCATGGCCGCAGCCCGGTGATCGCACCGCTGGCACTGACCATCTTCGTCTGGGTGTTCCTGATGAACGCCATCGACCTGGTACCGGTCGACTGGATTCCTCAGCTGGCCATCCTGATCTCCGGCGATGCACACATCCCCTTCCGCGCCGTGTCGACCACCGACCCGAACGCGACCCTGGGCATGGCGTTCTCGGTTTTCGCACTGATCATTTTCTATAGCATCAAGGTCAAGGGCATCGGCGGCTTCATCGGCGAACTGACCCTGCACCCGTTCGGCAGCAAGAACATCCTCGTTCAGGCCCTGCTGATTCCGGTGAACTTCCTGTTGGAATTCGTGACCCTGATCGCCAAGCCGATTTCTCTGGCACTGCGTCTGTTCGGCAACATGTATGCCGGCGAACTGGTGTTCATCCTGATCGCTGTGATGTTCGGCAGCGGCCTGCTCTGGCTCAGCGGCCTGGGTGTAGTTCTGCAGTGGGCGTGGGCTGTGTTCCACATCCTGATCATCACCCTGCAGGCGTTCATCTTCATGATGCTGACCATCGTCTACCTGTCGATGGCGCACGAAGAAAACCATTAAGGCCAGTCTCGACTAGTCTGATGTCCTTCCCGGTCAAACGGGAAGGAGCCCGAACCGGGCTGAGAAACGATTTGTTTTACCGCTTTAATCTAAAAAACCTAAACCATACGACGTAAAAGTCGGGAGGAAAGATGGAAACTGTAGTTGGTCTAACCGCTATCGCTGTTGCACTGTTGATCGGCCTGGGCGCACTGGGTACCGCAATTGGTTTCGGCCTGTTGGGCGGCAAGTTCCTGGAAGGCGCAGCGCGTCAGCCAGAAATGGTTCCAATGCTGCAAGTCAAAATGTTCATCGTGGCCGGTCTGCTCGACGCCGTGACCATGATCGGTGTTGGTATCGCGCTGTTCTTCACCTTTGCGAACCCGTTCGTTGGTCAAATCGCTGGCTAATTACTCGGATGTCTCGAGTAGATTGGTGTGATGGACAACGTAACTGCGAGGTGTTGGCGTGAACATTAATGCGACCCTGATTGGCCAGTCCGTTGCGTTCCTGATTTTTGTACTGTTCTGCATGAAGTTCGTATGGCCTCCGGTCATTGCGGCATTGCACGAACGTCAAAAGAAGATCGCTGATGGTCTGGACGCTGCCAGCCGTGCAGCTCGCGACCTGGAGTTGGCCCATGAGAAAGTGGGTCAGCAACTGCGCGAAGCGAAAGCTCAGGCAGCTGAAATCATCGAGCAAGCCAAGAAACGCGGTACCCAGATTGTCGACGAAGCCCGTGAACAGGCTCGCGTCGAAGCTGACCGTGTGAAGGCTCAGGCTCAAGCCGAGATCGAACAGGAACTCAACAGTGTCAAAGACGCGCTGCGTGCCCAAGTGGGTGCTCTGGCCGTTGGCGGTGCTTCGAAGATCCTGGGTGCCACAATCGATCAAAACGCGCACGCAGAGCTGGTAAACAAACTGGCTGCTGAAATCTAAGCGAGGGCGATCATGGCAGAACTGACCACGTTGGCCCGACCTTACGCTAAGGCGGCCTTCGAGCACGCTCAGGCCCACCAGCAACTGGCCAATTGGTCAGCCATGCTCGGCCTGGCAGCAGCGGTGTCGCAAGACGGCACCATGCAGCGCGTGCTCAAGGCCCCGCGACTGACGAGCGCAGAAAAGGCCGCCACGTTCATTGACGTGTGCGGCGACAAGTTCGATGCCAAGGCACAGAATTTCATTCACGTCGTTGCCGAAAACGACCGTCTCCCGCTTCTGCCGGAGATCGCCGCTCTTTTCGACCTGTACAAGGCCGAGCAAGAGAAATCGGTAGACGTGGAAGTCACCAGTGCTTTCGCATTGAACCAAGAACAGCAAGACAAACTCGCCAAGGTTCTCAGTGCACGACTCAACCGGGAAGTGCGCCTGCAAGTCGAGGAAGACAAGTCCCTGATTGGGGGCGTTGTCATCCGCGCCGGCGACCTGGTTATCGATGGCTCGATTCGCGGCAAAATCGCGAAACTTGCCGAAGCATTGAAATCTTGAGTTTGAAGGGGCAGCAGAGCAATGCAGCAACTCAATCCTTCCGAAATAAGTGAAATTATCAAGGGCCGCATCGACAAACTCGATGTGACCTCCCAAGCCCGTAACGAAGGCACTGTCGTCAGCGTATCTGACGGCATCGTGCGGATTCACGGTCTGGCCGACGTCATGTACGGCGAGATGATCGAGTTTCCGGGCGGCGTCTACGGTATGGCCCTCAACCTGGAGCAAGACTCTGTAGGTGCCGTGGTACTGGGCGCATACACGACGCTGGCTGAAGGCATGAGCGCCAAGTGCACCGGCCGCATCCTCGAAGTTCCGGTAGGTAAGGAACTGCTAGGGCGCGTTGTCGACGCACTGGGTAACCCTGTTGACGGCAAAGGTCCGCTGAACAACACCGAGACCGACGCGGTCGAGAAAGTTGCTCCAGGCGTGATCTGGCGTAAGTCGGTAGACCAGCCTGTACAGACTGGCTACAAGGCTGTCGATGCCATGATCCCTGTCGGCCGTGGCCAGCGTGAGCTGATCATCGGCGACCGTCAGATCGGTAAGACCGCTCTGGCGATCGACGCGATCATCAACCAGAAAAACAGCGGCATCTTCTGTGTCTACGTGGCAATCGGTCAGAAGCAATCGACCATCGCCAACGTGGTTCGCAAGCTGGAAGAGAACGGTGCACTGGCTAACACCATCATCGTTGCCGCCAGTGCTTCCGAATCGGCCGCACTGCAGTTCCTGGCACCGTACTCCGGTTGCACCATGGGCGAATACTTCCGCGACCGCGGTGAAGACGCGCTGATCGTTTATGACGATCTGTCCAAGCAAGCAGTGGCCTACCGCCAGATTTCCCTGCTGCTGCGCCGTCCACCAGGCCGTGAAGCCTACCCAGGCGACGTGTTCTATCTCCACTCCCGTCTGCTGGAGCGCGCATCCCGCGTTTCGGAAGAGTACGTAGAGAAGTTCACCAACGGCGCAGTGACTGGCAAGACCGGTTCCCTGACCGCTCTGCCGATCATCGAAACCCAGGCTGGCGACGTTTCCGCGTTCGTTCCGACCAACGTGATTTCCATCACCGACGGTCAGATCTTCCTGGAATCGGCCATGTTCAACTCGGGCATCCGTCCTGCTGTGAACGCCGGTGTTTCGGTATCCCGTGTGGGTGGTGCCGCTCAGACCAAGATCATCAAGAAGCTGTCCGGTGGTATCCGTACCGCCCTGGCCCAGTACCGTGAACTGGCGGCATTCGCCCAGTTCGCTTCTGACCTGGACGAAGCGACCCGTAAGCAACTTGAGCATGGTCAGCGCGTTACCGAGCTGATGAAGCAGAAGCAATACGCACCAATGTCGATCGCTGACATGGCGCTGTCGCTGTATGCCGCTGAGCGTGGGTTCCTGACTGACATTGAAATCGCCAAGATCGGCAGCTTCGAACAAGCGCTGATCGCTTTCTTCAACCGCGATCACGCCGATTTGATGGCCAAGATCAACGTTAAAGGTGACTTCAATGACGAAATCGACGCTGGCCTCAAGGCTGGTATCGAGAAGTTCAAGGCCACCCAAACCTGGTAAGCCGCAGCGGGAGCCGCAAGGCTCCCGCTTGCTAACCTGATAGGTGTTACATGGCAGGCGCAAAAGAGATTCGCAGTAAGATTGCGAGCATCAAAAGCACGCAAAAGATTACCAGCGCCATGGAAAAAGTGGCGGTCAGCAAAATGCGCAAGGCACAAATGCGCATGGCTGCTAGCCGTCCTTATGCGGAGCGCATTCGCCAGGTGATTGGTCATCTGGCCAACGCCAACCCGGAATACCGCCACCCGTTCATGATCGAACGCGCCGTCAAGCGCGTCGGTTACGTTGTGGTGAGCAGTGACCGTGGTCTGTGCGGTGGCTTGAACACCAACCTGTTCAAGGCCCTGGTCAAGGACATGGCGGTAAACCGCGAACAAGGCGTCGAGATCGATCTGTGCGTGGTCGGTAGCAAGGGTGCGGCTTTCTTCCGCAACTTCGGCGGTAACGTCGTCGCTGCTATCAGCCACCTGGGTGAAGAGCCGTCGATCAATGACCTGATCGGCAGCGTCAAGGTGATGCTGGATGCTTACCTGGAAGGCCGGATCGACCGTCTGTCCGTGGTATCCAACAAGTTCATCAACACCATGACGCAACAGCCGACCGTGGAGCAGTTGATTCCACTGGTGGCGACCCCGGAACAGGAACTCAAGCACCACTGGGACTATCTCTACGAACCGGATGCCAAGGAGCTGCTTGACGGCTTGATGGTCCGCTACGTGGAGTCGCAGGTCTACCAGGCGGTGGTCGAGAACAACGCAGCTGAACAAGCGGCGCGGATGATCGCGATGAAGAACGCTACCGACAACGCCGGTGATTTGATCAGCGATTTGCAGCTGATCTACAACAAGGCGCGTCAGGCTGCGATCACCCAAGAGATCTCGGAAATCGTCGGCGGCGCTGCCGCGGTTTAACGGTTCAAATATTCAGAGGATCCAGCTATGAGTAGCGGACGTATCGTTCAAATCATCGGCGCCGTTATCGACGTGGAATTCCCACGCGACAGCGTACCGAGCATCTACGACGCCTTGAAGGTTCAAGGCGCCGAAACCACCCTGGAAGTTCAGCAGCAGCTGGGCGACGGCGTGGTTCGTACCATTGCGATGGGCTCCACCGAGGGCTTGAAGCGCGGTCTGGACGTCAACAACACTGGCGCAGCCATCTCCGTACCGGTCGGTAAAGCGACCCTGGGCCGGATCATGGACGTACTGGGCAACCCGATCGACGAAGCTGGCCCGATCGACACCGAAGAGCGCTGGGGCATTCACCGTCCTGCGCCAACCTTCGCTGAACAGGCCGGTGGCAACGAACTGCTGGAAACCGGCATCAAGGTCATCGACCTGGTTTGCCCGTTCGCCAAGGGCGGTAAAGTCGGTCTGTTCGGTGGTGCCGGTGTAGGCAAGACCGTAAACATGATGGAACTGATCCGTAACATCGCCATCGAGCACAGCGGTTATTCCGTGTTCGCCGGTGTGGGTGAGCGTACTCGTGAGGGTAACGACTTCTACCACGAGATGAAGGATTCCAACGTTCTGGACAAAGTGGCACTGGTCTACGGCCAGATGAACGAGCCGCCGGGAAACCGTCTGCGCGTAGCCCTGACCGGCCTGACCATGGCCGAGAAGTTCCGTGACGAAGGTAACGACGTTCTGCTGTTCGTCGACAACATCTACCGTTACACCCTGGCCGGTACCGAAGTATCCGCACTGCTGGGCCGTATGCCTTCGGCAGTAGGTTACCAGCCGACCCTGGCTGAAGAGATGGGCGTGTTGCAAGAGCGCATCACTTCCACCAAGCAAGGCTCGATCACCTCGATCCAAGCGGTATACGTACCAGCGGACGACTTGACCGACCCGTCGCCAGCGACCACCTTCGCCCACTTGGACGCCACCGTCGTTCTGTCCCGTGACATCGCTTCCCTGGGTATCTACCCAGCGGTAGACCCACTGGACTCGACTTCGCGCCAACTGGACCCGAACGTGATCGGCCAGGAGCACTACGACACCGCTCGCGGCGTACAGTACGTGCTGCAGCGTTACAAGGAACTGAAGGACATCATCGCGATCCTGGGTATGGACGAGCTGTCGGAAGCCGACAAGCAGTTGGTAAACCGTGCTCGTAAGATCCAGCGCTTCTTGTCGCAGCCGTTCTTCGTGGCTGAAGTCTTCACCGGTGCCTCGGGTAAATACGTTTCCCTGAAAGACACCATTGCTGGCTTCAAAGGCATCCTCAACGGTGACTACGACCACCTGCCAGAACAAGCGTTCTACATGGTCGGCGGCATCGAAGAAGCGATCGAGAAAGCCAAGAAACTGTAATCCCGGCGCCCGGCAACGGGCGCTAATTTAGGTTGAGGCAATCAGATGGCTATGACAGTCCATTGCGATATCGTCAGTGCGGAAGGGGAAATCTTCTCCGGTCTGGTCGAGTTTGTGGTTGCGCACGGTGAGCTGGGTGATCTTGGTATCGCCCTGGGTCACGCACCGCTGATCACCAGCTTGAAGCCAGGTCCGATTACTCTGACCAAGCAGGGCGGGGAAAGGGAGGTGTTCTACATCTCCGGTGGTTTCCTCGAGGTTCAGCCGAACATGGTCAAGGTCCTTGCCGACACCGTGCAACGTGCTGCCGACCTGGACGAAGCCTCCGCTCAGGAAGCCGTCAAGGCTGCCGAGAAGGCTCTGAACGAAAAAGGTGCAGACTTCGACTACGGTTCTGCTGCCGCACGTCTGGCCGAGGCCGCAGCCCAGCTGCGTACCGTCCAGCAGATCCGCAAGAAGTTCGGCGGCTAAGCCGTCTGCTTTCTGTGCGATTGATTAAAAAGGGTAGCCTCGGCTACCCTTTTTTCTTTTCCCCCTATTCATTACCTGGTCGCAGCCGCTGACCACCCAGGATTGGTAGCCAGTCATGTCTCTTGAAATCGTTATCCTCGCGGCCGGCCAAGGCACCCGCATGCGTTCGGCGTTGCCCAAGGTCTTGCACCCGGTCGCCGGCAATTCCATGCTCGGTCATGTTATCCACAGCGCGCGGCAACTTGATCCACAGCGCATTCACGTGGTCATCGGCCACGGTGCCGATGCGGTACGCGAACGCCTGGCAGCGGATGACCTGAATTTCGTCCTGCAGGACAAACAACTGGGCACCGGCCACGCCGTGGCCCAGGCCGTGCCGTTCATCACGGCCGATACGGTGCTGATTCTCTACGGCGATGTGCCGCTGATCGAAGTCGAGACCTTGCAGCGCCTGCTCAAGCACGTCGCCCCACAGCAATTGGGCCTGCTGACCGTCGAGCTGGATGACCCCACCGGTTACGGCCGCATTGTGCGCAACGCCGACGGCCAGGTGACGGCGATTGTCGAGCAAAAGGACGCCAACGAAGCCCAGCGCGCGATCACCGAGGGCAACACCGGGATCCTGGCTGTACCGGCCGAGCGCCTGGGCGATTGGATGAGTCGTCTGTCGAATAACAATGCCCAGGGCGAGTACTACCTGACTGATGTGATTGCCATGGCTGTTGCCGATGGGCTGGTGGTCGCCACCGAGCAGCCGCTGGACGCCATGGAAGTGCAGGGCGCCAACGATCGCCGGCAACTGGCCGAGCTGGAGCGCCACTATCAATTGCGCGCCGCCCGCCGCCTGATGGCCCAAGGCGTGACCCTGCGCGATCCATCCCGTTTCGACGTGCGCGGTGAAGTCAGCGTGGGTCGCGACGTGGTCATCGATATCAACGTCATCCTCGAAGGCAAGGTCGTCATCGAAGACGACGTGGTCATCGGCCCGAACTGCGTGATCAAGGACAGTACCCTGCGCAAGGGCGTGGTGATCAAGGCCAACAGCCATCTCGATGGCGCGGTCATGGGCGAAGGCAGCGACGCCGGCCCGTTTGCGCGCTTGCGTCCAGGCTCCGTGCTGGAAGCCCGTGCCCATGTGGGTAACTTCGTCGAACTCAAGAACGCCCATTTGGGCGAAGACGCCAAGGCCGGCCACCTGACCTACCTGGGGGACGCTGAAGTTGGCGCCCGCACCAACGTTGGCGCCGGCACCATCACCTGCAACTACGATGGCGCCAACAAGTGGAAAACCGTAATGGGGGACGATGTCTTCATTGGCTCTAACAACTCCTTGGTGGCGCCTGTGGATATCTCCAGCGGTGCGACCACGGCGGCCGGTTCGACCCTGACCCAGAATGTGGATAACGGCCAATTGGCGGTGGCGCGCGCGCGCCAACGCAACATCGACGGCTGGAAGCGGCCGGAAAAAATCAAGAAGTCCTAAGTTATCCACAATCCCTGTGGGAGCGGGCTTGCTCGCGATAGCGGTGTATCAGGTAAAGCTGTATTGCCTGGCCTGGCCCCTTCGCGAGCAAGCTCGCTCCCACAGTCATGAGAGGATTTCTGAATTTTTCTCCTGGCGCCTTGACGATATCGTTGCAATAGGTTTTGATTGCTTACGTTATCTTTCGAATCGAAACTTAAGTCGCCATGTCGAAACGCAATACACCCCAGCGCCGTCACAACATCCTTGCTTTGCTCCAAGAGCAGGGCGAGGTCAGTGTGGATGAGCTGGCCAAGCGTTTCGAAACCTCGGAGGTTACGATCCGCAAGGATCTCGCCGCCCTGGAAACCAATGGCCTGTTACTGCGTCGCTACGGTGGCGCGGTGCCGATGCCGCAGGAGTTGGTGGCCGATAACGGGCAAACCGTTTCCAAGTACAAACTCGCCATTGCCCGTGCCGCCGTGAAGCGGATCCGCGAACATGCGCGAATCATCATCGACAGCGGCAGTACCACCGCCGCCATGATCCCTCAACTCGGCCAACAGCCGGGCCTGGTGGTGATGACCAATTCCTTGCATGTCGCCAATGCCTTGAGCGAACTGGAGCACGAGCCGGTGCTGTTGATGACCGGCGGCACCTGGGACCCTCACTCCGAGTCGTTCCAGGGCCAGGTGGCCGAGCAGGTTCTGCGTTCCTACGACTTCGACCAGTTGTTCATCGGCGCCGACGGCATCGATCTGGTTCGAGGTACCACCACCTTCAACGAACTGCTGGGCTTGAGCCGCGTGATGGCTGAGGTTGCCCGGGAAGTGATCGTGATGGTGGAGGCCGACAAGATCGGCCGCAAGATCCCCAACCTGGAGCTGCCGTGGAGCAGCGTCCATACCCTCATTACCGATGATCGCCTGCCCGTAGAGGCCCGCGATCAGATTCAGGCCCGCGGCATCACCGTGATCTGCGCGCCTGTCAGCCAGGAGAAATAGCATGTGTGGAATTGTCGGCGCCGTTGCTGAACGCAACATCACAGCAATCTTGCTCGAAGGCCTCAAGCGCCTGGAATACCGCGGCTACGATAGCGCCGGTGTGGCGGTGTTCACCAACGACGAGAAGCTTGAGCGCATGCGTCGTCCGGGCAAGGTCAGCGAACTGGAGCAGGCGTTGGACGCCGAGCCGCTGCTCGGTCGCCTCGGTATCGCCCACACCCGTTGGGCCACCCATGGCGCGCCGTGCGAGCGTAACGCTCACCCGCATTTCTCCGGCGATCTGGCGGTGGTGCACAACGGCATCATCGAAAACCACGAAGCCCTGCGTGAACAGCTCAAGGCGCTCGGTTATGTGTTCACTTCGGACACCGACACTGAAGTCATCGCCCATCTTCTCAACCACAAGCTCAAGGACCTGGTGGATCTGACCGTGGCCCTCAAGGCCACCGTCAAGGAGCTGCACGGTGCCTATGGCCTGGCGGTCATCAGCGCGAAACAACCTGATCGCCTGGTCGCAGCCCGCAGCGGCAGCCCATTGGTGATCGGCCTGGGCCTGGGGGAAAACTTCCTGGCTTCCGATCAGCTGGCGCTGCGTCAGGTCACCGACCGCTTCATGTACCTGGAAGAAGGCGATATCGCTGAAATTCGCCGCGACAGCGTGCAGATCTGGGATATCGACGGCAAAGCCGTGGAGCGCGAGACCGTCCAGTACCGCGACGGTGCCGAAGCCGCCGACAAGGGCGAGTTCCGCCACTTCATGCTCAAGGAAATCCACGAACAACCGGCCGTGGTGCAGCGCACCCTGGAAGGCCGCATGAGCCAGAGCCAGGTGCTGGTCCAGGCGTTCGGCCCACAGGCCGCCGAACTGTTCGCCAAGGTCCGCAACGTGCAGATCGTGGCGTGCGGCACCAGTTATCACGCCGGCATGGTCGCCCGTTACTGGCTCGAAGAACTGGCCGGTATTCCGTGCCAGGTCGAAGTCGCCAGCGAGTTCCGTTACCGTAAGGTGGTGGTGCAGCCGGACACCTTGTTTGTCACCATTTCCCAGTCCGGGGAAACCGCCGACACCCTGGCCGCTCTGCGTAACGCCAAGGAACTGGGTTTCCTTGCCAGCCTGGCGATCTGCAACGTCGGCATCAGCTCGCTGGTGCGCGAGTCCGACCTGACCCTGCTGACCCAGGCCGGCCGTGAGATCGGCGTGGCGTCGACCAAGGCATTTACCACGCAACTGGTGGGCCTGCTGTTACTGACCCTGTCCCTGGGCCAGGTCCGCGGCACGTTGGGCGAGGGCGTCGAGGCCAAGCTGGTGGAAGAGCTGCGCCGCCTGCCCGCCCGCCTGGGCGAAGCCTTGGCCATGGACAGCACCGTGGAAAAAATCGCCGAGCTGTTCGCCGAGAAGAATCACACCCTGTTCCTCGGGCGTGGCGCGCAATTCCCGGTGGCGATGGAAGGGGCCTTGAAGCTCAAGGAAATCTCCTACATCCACGCCGAGGCCTACCCGGCCGGTGAACTCAAGCACGGCCCGCTGGCGCTTGTGGATAACGACATGCCGGTGGTCACCGTGGCGCCGAACAACGAACTGCTGGAAAAACTCAAGTCCAACCTGCAGGAAGTGCGCGCCCGTGGCGGCCAGTTGATTGTCTTTGCAGACGAGCAAGCCGGCATGACCAACGGTGAAGGCACCCACGTGGTGCACATGCCGCACATTCACGACATCCTGTCGCCGATTCTCTACACCATCCCGTTGCAACTGCTGTCGTACTACGTCGCGGTGCTCAAGGGCACTGATGTGGACCAGCCGCGTAACTTGGCGAAGTCTGTGACGGTGGAGTGAGTCGTCTGCCAAGAGCCAGGCTTTGGCTTTTGAGAATTAAAACGGTCGCGTGTGAATTAAAACTGTTGCAGGTGGCCGTTTGATCCCTCGGGCTGTTCTTGACGTGTACAGGAAGGGCCAGGCCCAATTCGATCATGGAGTGACCCTAGTAACCTACGTCGTGACAAGCTCAATGTGGCATCGAGGCTCTTCGCGGCTGGCTCAACCTAATTGCCGAGTGGCCCCTGACTCAGCCTGCTTCTTTCCGACCATCTCCGGAGCTGGAGCTGTGGGTCGGTTCGCCGATGCCATCGGCTTGTGCGATTTTTCGGTCAAGCTCATACGCGTCGCCTGGATAAATCACGGGTAAAAAAGCTGCCTTTTAGGGGCGGCTATTTGTGCCTGTCCGGTTATGTAGCCGGGTTGGGTCGTTCACAGGGAACGCATGGTGCGAACTGAGCTTACACATGTGGCGAGAGCGGTCGAGACTAGCCCATCAGGCGAATGGTGGAAACGATGCAGGGCTGATCCGCACCTACGAACAGCACTTCATCAACCATCCATTGAAAGAAATTGAGATGAGCCACGAACGAGCGGCTAGAAAAAAGGAGCGTGATAAAAAGCGAGCTGCGGCTGAGAACACTTCAGTGCCAGATCCCCCTACTCCACTCATACCAGTATCTGTTTCCGGGGCAACATAGTGCTGCTGGTAAGGTAACGGCGCTTTCTTTTTCATTGATTCCAATATGCAGTTACTGGGTTAATATACAGTTCTCTTCCTGGTGTTCGCTCAAAGAGGACTGAATGGCTCCTACTCATGGCATCATCGAAATCAGATCGCTTATCGATCTCCTCTCCCTGTTCAATATCTGCGCTGACATAACCTTGACCAAGGAGCAGTACAGCCACCCACTGCGACCCTATCGCTTGATTCAGCCTGAAGCCAGTTGCCAATACCAGAAAAAAGGTACGCGCTGTTCGAAGATGCATCAACATGGCTTTGTCGTCGAACTCAAAGATGGCTCTAACGTACTGATAGGTCATTGCTGCGCCCACAATCACCTGGGCCTTCATGACGCTGAGGTCAAAGGCGCGTTAAAACAGCTTTCAGCCGCAGAAAAACGAAACATTCGCCGCCATAAGGTGGAGAAGTTACTCCTCCGGCGGGATGCTTTTATTGAACGGGTAAGAACGGCAAATATTAGGCATCGCGGGCTATTAGAAAGAATCGACCACCTCATGCAAACCTTTCCCGAGCGTGTGGGTGACATCCTGCAAACTCGGTGGAAAAGTAGCCAGTTGGAAGTGCTATGGGACTATCAGATCATCAAGAAAGGGATTGATGAGAAGGGTAAGACCTATGAGGAGCGTCGCTGGTACCCCCATTCCTTCGGAAATCTTAAAGGCATGGGGTTATGGCTACAGTTGGGTCAGCAGCGGTATCAGGAGCGTCTGCTCGATTTTCGCCGCTTACTTGAGGCTATTCCTTCAACTACTCGTTTGACCAATGCACAGGTAGAACAGGCAGAGGCTGTTTTCAACCGACTGAATGAGCTGACAGTCATCGAGAGAGATATACAGTCCCAGACGAAGCTGATCGATGAATTCCTTAATCCCGCCAACCTGGAAATGGTTATCCAGTTGACCAGCAATCAAAAAATTCGCGCGGAAACGGTGCTCGCGGTGCACCAGCTTCGAAATGAGCCTTGCGGCACGGCTCCTGAGAAATACGTAGCCGAAATCGACCGAATGCTGAAGCAGCGATATTCCGCCGGAGCCATACGAATCTCTGAGTGATTCTTCTCGCCCCGGCGTCAAAGCTCGAGTCGCCGATATCGACCTCTCGTGCAGAGCGCGCTGGTCCTACGTTGGCGTCGGGGGCGGGTTGGTGTTTTGCTGAGCGATGAGCTGTGCTCGATAAATTCGCCAAGTCCAGACAATTGTGGTGAGCATGCAAATGACGGCCTTCTCCCTGCCGTAAAAAGATAAAGGGGTGCTAGACTCCTTGCGAGGTCTAGCACCCCTAACCTTGCACCACCACAGCCCTGACCAGTCAAGACTCGACCTTCAGCTGGTTCAGGGCTTTATTTTTGAGGGCGTCGAGGTGGGTGGATTGGCACTCGGCGCCCGCGACTCTTCTCCTAAGTAACTGCATTTTCGGCCTCCTCTAGGTTGTATCGATCAGCTAAGTGTTGAGCCACAAAAATCCTGTCCAGTCAAGACTCGACCCTCAGTTGGTCCAGGCTTTATTTTTGAGGACACCGATGGGTGTATTAACACTCAGCGGCCCGTGCTCTTCTACGCATTAGCATTCGTCCTCCTGATACGCTTGGGTTTGGTGGGTGGAGCTGGGGCCGGCTCGTCCAATACGGAGGGGCTCGATGCCTGCTTAGCAACTTCAGCAGCCACAGCCGCCTTCTCTGCTTCTTTGAGCGCGGCCCAATAGGCATGGAGCGTTTCTATGTCACCATAGGCACCGATCTCCGGAAGTCGCTCGATGAAGCGGCTATACAGGCCATCCTGAACCTTGCTGTGGTTGCGCATCCACTCGACCGCAGCGTTAGGATTGGTGAGCATCACGTAGTGAAATTCGCCGGATGCGCCTGGCTTGGTCATGATGAAGTTCAGCTCCCGGAGCTTCTTCATCCGGCGACGCCAGGTGTCCACGGCCCGCTCCCCGAGAAACCCGGCTTCAGCCGCAAACGTGCTTGGGTTCTCGATCGTTATGACCGGATGATCGGGCATACGCGCCCATAGACAAAACAGCACATGGCCGGCAGGCTGCCCCTTCGAATCGGCGTCAATAATCTGCATGGCAATAGGCAGGGTTCGAGGAATTGTGCTAAAGCCGTCGTGGGTTTTTCGCGTCCATTTCAACGCATCGGGAATGTCGGGAAAGTGGACCAGCATCAGTTGCTGAGCACGTTCCGCCATCGTTAAGCGGCGTTTTGCTGACTGTTTTGCGTTGGCCATTGTGCAGCCCTTATCCGTTTTCTGTTGAGTCCAGTTTCCGGGCATCTGTCGACGATGGCAAACCGTCATTACACGCTCATATCGCGCATTTCTATGCACGTGAATGAACGATACAGATCACTCAAATTCCTGATATGAGGCTAGTTCAGATAATCGAATTGCGCGATATCGCGCAGAAAATATTTATAACCTATTGAATTTAAATTTTTTATTTTTGTTTTTCGGTGCTCAGATGTGCTGAATGTACTCCGCGTACTCAATGTGCTCGCAGTGCTGCAGGGTGTAGGGTGTGGGAAGAGGGGCATGGTGAGGTGGGGTAGCATCAATTTTTCGCACCTGAATGCACGATCGCCTTCATCAAGCGGACCTTTAGAATTCGGAGTGAGGAGGCCCTATTGCGCACTTCAGCTCATATAGGCTTCTATCCGCACAACAAGGATGGAGAATTTCATGTACCTCGCTGAGCTGACTATTAAGAATTTCCGCAAGCTACGTGACGCCAAGCTGAAATTTCAGCCTGGGTTGAATGTGCTGGTAGGTCCAAACAATGTTGGCAAAAGCGCTGTAGTGGATGCGCTTCGGACCCTTCTCGCAGGTCATGACGAACCGTATCCCCGCCTTGATGTCGCCGACCGGCACCGTCCGCTTGAAGGCGAGCCGGCTGGCGACATTTCCTTCCATTTTGTCTTTCGGGATTTAAGCCACGATGATGAAGCAGACTTTATCGCTGCGCTCAAGCCTGCAGCTGATAAGACCATGGAAGCCCATATCCATGTCCGCTATACCGACGCAGATCAGACAGGACGCTTCAGGGTAAAACGTTGGTGTGGCGATCATCAGGACGTGGCCCTTACCTCAGACATGATGGAAAACCTCAGGGGCGTTTATCTCCAACCCCTGCGGGATGCCGCTCAGGGACTTCGACCCAGCCGCAACAGCCAGTTGGCACGCCTGCTTCACATGCTCACGGATGAACCAGGCCGTGACGCGATTAACCAAGCATTGAAGGAACTGGACGAAAAGCTCCAACAGACCGAAGCGATCCAGCACACCCATACCGCGATTTCGTCCCGACACGGCCTGATGATGGGCGATCAATTGGCACAGACACTCTCTGTTGGGCTTAGCGCGACGGACTTTCAGCGATTATCTGCTCGGCTTTCCCTCACGGCTCAAGCAATGGAAATTGAGCAGAATGGCCTGGGTTTCAACAACCTGATTTTCATGGCGGTAGTGCTAAGCGAGCTGGCCAAGAATCCGGACGCCGCGTATCGCAGCTTGATTGTTGAAGAGCCGGAAGCCCATTTGCATCCTCAGCTGCAGCGCGTGTTGTTGCGCTACCTCGCAGGCGTGCCAACGAGCGAAGGTGAAAAGGCGGTGCAGCTGTTCGTCACCAGTCACTCCCCCAATTTTGCCAGCAACTCTAAGCTCGAATCCCTGGTGTGTTTGGTTGAGAACGATGCCGGCGTAGAGACCTTCTTCCCGCGCGACATCAAGTTCGGTAAGGGCAAACGCGAAAAGCTGGAGCGCTATCTGGACGTGACCCGAGCCGAACTTTTTTTTGCTCGCCGGGTAATATTCGTGGAAGGCGCCGCCGAGCTCATGCTCGTCGATGCTCTGGCCACGCTCATGGGGCTGGACCTGCGAGAGTTCGGGGTCAGCCTGATCAGTGTCGAAGGACTCAATTTCGATTCTTTCCTACCCTTGTTCGGTGAAAACGGACTTCGGATCCCGGTTGCCGTCGTAACAGACGCCGATCCTTTCGAGGAGGAAGAGGCCAACGAGCTTGCGGAAGGTGCGCTGGATGCAGGTGACATCGAAGACATTCTTGCCGAGGCTGCGTATCTCGAAGAAACGGATGCCCCTGTCGCCGATGGTCCTGACGCGGATGATCCGTTAGCTGAGCCTGCCAAGAAAAAGAAGAAGCTAAAACGGAAAGAAGTCTACCCGTCGCTGGGAGACGAAGTGAGGCTATCGAGCAACACCGTCAAGATGAAGAAATCGGAAGACGCTTTCGTCAAAGTGTTCCACGGTTTGAAAACGCTGGAGTACGACCTTGCATTGCTTGAGGCGAACCGCGACTCGATGCTCAAGGCCTTGGCTGACCCTCATCCGATCATTTCGGCAGCGCTACGCAAGATTGTCGATGCTCAGCCAGACAACACCGCGAAGGCAAAGGCGCTGTTTTGTGGCATGTTCGAGCGTAAAGCGAGTAGCGGTAATCTGCAAAAGGGGCGGTTTGCCCAGGCTTTGGCTGAACAGATTGCTAGCACGCCAAAGTGCGAAGTACCTGACTATCTCCGCAAAGCGATTGAGCATGTCTGCCAGGGAGCGATCAAACCATGAAGCTCTCCGATGAGCAGAAGGACATAATCAACGCGCCTCTAGGACCTATCGCAGTCACGGCCTGCGCAGGTAGCGGCAAGACGGCAACAGCGATCAGGCGTCTGATTGCCGTCCGGCAAAAAATGGAAAATAGTCGGGGTCGGGTTGTCCTTTTGTCTTTCTCTAATGTTGCGGTCAATACCTTCAACAAAGGCTATGCCCAGCTCGCTTCAGACCTTCCAGACGACGCTAACCGCAAGCGCGTAGAGGTGGACACGCTCGACGGTTTCTTCACCCAGCATGTGCTGCGTCCCCACGCTTACCGGACAATGTCCTCAGACCAAGCGGCGTACCTCGTGTCCGGTACAGAGCCGTTCCTGGCCAACTTTAGGTACTGGCCTGAGGAAGGACGTCCGACCCCCATCAAAGACGTCAAAGTGGGCCTGGAGCATGGGAACTTCTACTTCTTCACCGGTACTCACGATGATTTGGTGAAACTCGATACTGTCAGAGCATCAGATACGATCAAACGCCTGGGTCGCATTGGAGCCTACACGCACGAGCTTGGTCGGTACTGGGTGTACCGAACGTTGGTGGGTCAACCTGCAGTCTTGCGCGCGCTTGCCGCCCGCTATCCGCAGCTTTTGGTCGATGAGTCCCAGGACCTGGGCACCTTGCATCAGGCTATCTTGGAATTGCTCATCAAGGCTGGAGTCCATGTTTCGCTCATTGGTGACGTGAACCAGGGCATTTACGGCTTCGCAGGAGCTGACGGTTCGTTTCTGAGCACTTATTACAACCGTGCTGGCGTGAAGGATTTCAAGCTCACGCGCAATTACCGCTCACTGCCTCCAATCATCAGCATCGCCAATTCGCTCTGTGGCCGCGAGGATGAACCCGATCGGGAGCCTGAAAACGGAGGGGCATATTTCGTCGGGTACAAGGACTCCGAGCTTCCTAAGCTTTTTGAATCGTTCAAAGCGCAAATTGATGACTTGGGCATGCAATATCAAGATGCGGTGATCCTCAGCCGGGGGACTGACCGGGCGGCAGTGCTATCCGGCAAAGCTGCTCCCCCAGGTCAAGGTACGGTCGCTCTTTTCACCAAAGCAGCATTGGTCCGAGACCAGCAAGGCCGCTATCAAGACTGCTTCAAGCTTGTGTGCCGAGGGGTGGAGGGTTTGATGGAGCAGCCACCGCATGGCCTCAGCACCCACCTTCAGGGTGCCCCGCAGGATGCATGGATGCTTGGGCTTAGACGACTGCTGTGGGGGTTCATCCGCGACGCTGAGGCCGGACTACCTTTGTCTACGCTTTTGGCTAAAACCGAGTGGCATCCCCAATTAGTGACTAATCTCAAAAAGCTTCTCTCGACCATCGAAGGACAATTTGGGTTGAAGACCGCAGACAGGCTGGGCAACAAGCTGGCTAAAACCGGGTTGTTGGACCTTCCCCTAACTGGTGCGGTAGAGGAGAAAGATCGGAGCCCCGGGATTAGAGTGGAAACCATCCACCAAGTGAAGGGCGAGTCTATCGGTGCGGTTCTGTACGTAACCAAAAGACCGAATGTTGACGCCTTGCTTGCCGGTACCCTTACGGAGGAAGGTCGCATCGGCTATGTCGCCGTGACCAGAGCGCGGAACCTGTTCTGGTTGGCCGTGCCACATACTTGCTTGAAAGCACTTCGCCCGAGTCTGGTTGCCGCTGGTTTTGAAGAGTTTCCTGCCCGCAAGTAGCCCAGAATCAAGCGGTATTGCTCAGATGGGCATCAAGGCACGCTTGCAGGTTCAGGGAATGTATGGAAAGGGCTGAAAAGTGAAAGGCATGTAAATGGCCCCTAGTTTGCTGGGCATACCTCAAGTTTAGCTTTTTTACCAACATATCTAGTTTTTGATAGCAGATGGCCCGTCCTGCTAGCTACGATGACTTTCAGTTATCTGGATTGGGGGCCGTATGGAGCAAACCGAAATTGAGCCGCTTTTGGCGACGGTATACGCGGTTCTCCGCGCAGAGGGTGCTGATGAGGCGGCGGAGGTAGTCCGCGGTCATCCTGCGAATGCGGAACTGACAGGCAACGACAACTGGAATGGCGGCACCAACTATTGGGAAATCCACTTCATCATTCCTGCTTTGGAGTACGCCAAGCTCGGGGTCAAACGGGTCCAGCTCCAGGAAAGGATCACAACCGCGCTAAGGACGGTAACTGAGCACGAGCAAAGCGACGCGTACTCGGCGCTGATCGTGCCTGCACGTGAGTATCAGGTGGATTGGCGTTCCGGGAAGTCTTCCAACCTACCGAAATCGGTGCGGCAAAACATCACGGATGGGCTACGTCTAGAGAACGTAAAGTGGTATGGGGAGCTCAATGATGTTGAGTTTCTGAGTCGCCTGTATGAGCTCGAAACCCTTCCTTCCACGGACAATCGCTACAAAGACGCCGTCGGCGACATTTGGCAACATCGCTACAACAACGATGACTGGGAGGATGACTGGGTCTTCAGCGACTCCCGATTCAACCTTTTCGATGGGAGCGCTGAGGCATTTCTCCGGTTTCTCTGCGAAACGGTGCACCCCGTAGTTCGTCCCCAACGAGAAGAAGCGATTAAGCTCGTTGAGCATTTCAACGATCAACTCCAGAACGCCGGCTGGGAGTTGTACCAGGAGCAGCAAATCGCCGGCCGCCCGCGCTTTTCCTACCGGTTGATAAGCAGCGCTTCGACAGAAGCGAACGCAACCAGGTCGGTCATGCGAGCGAGAGTTGTTGTCGAGGCGCTGAGCGCCGGATGGATGGCGAAGCAAATTGAACGTCTGGAATATGCCGTCGATTCAGACCCCGAATTGGCGATCGGGACAGCCAAAGAACTGGTGGAAAGCTGCTGCAAGTCCATTCTCACGAAACGAGAAATTCCGTTCACCAAGGCCGATGACCTAGGTAATCTGACAAAGAAGGTTACCAAAGCATTGCAGTTGGTTCCCGACGGAGTCAGTGAAGCAGCTAAGGGCGCTGAAAACATCAAGAATATCCTTCGCAACCTCACTCAGTTGACCAGCAATCTCACGCAGTTGAGAGGTTTGTACGGTACCGGACATGGCAAGGACGGCCAACATCGCGGGCTGCAGCCCAGGCATGCTCGGCTTGCGGTTGCCGCAGCAGTGGCATTTATCGATTTCGTGTCGGAAACGCATCGATACCGAGAAGCTTCCGAGCCGGAGAGGTGAAGAGCTTGGCAGAGCAGTCGTTTGCACGACCTGAAAGCACCTCGGCCAGGGCCATCTTACCGACTTGGCAGAGTAAACCAGCTAACTCGATAGTAGCCACCCGGGACGCCACGCTTAAGGTTCTCGGCGAAACTGGCTCCAGCCGAGTTGTTCTATGGCCCATGCGCAAAACCAGCTGTCGGTGTGGCTAACCAAGTAGAACCGGATATGGAAGCGATTCTCAGGGGAGGATGCAATCGGAAGAAGGCTCAGTGCTATCATGACGGTACTTACTCACCAGGGACCGACTAATGGATTTTGTTTACAGGATCAGGATGACATTTGGCACTTCACCTCACGAACCCAACCGTTCACAAGCATTCAATATATCGTCCGAAGCCGTTAGCTACGCTAGATCCGGAAATGTTTTGGATGCGGCCAAATGGGCTGAGCTAGTAAAAAAACATTGTCCCTCCGCCGGCCAGTGGATCTATAAGGGGCTTGATAACTCCGATATCAGAACCTTGCTTGCGTTGGCAATCCAAGTCACAGAAGGGCGGGCGGAATGATTGCTGGGAATTTCAGGGAGTTTCTCGAGCGGACAGGAAAAATACGGAGCTGGGCTCCTAGTTCGATGGACCTCGCAAGAATAGAGAGCCAGTTAGGAGCTCTAAAGGCGTCAAAAAGAATCATCACATCGACCGATATCGCATTGATCGTTGCTCGGCAATGTCCTGGCACTCAATTTTTTGTTACCGCTGGCGTGGATAATAAAGATATCTCGATGCTGTTAACTTTGGCCTTGCAGCAAACCAGACGATGACCGTCTCAAGTAGGCAGAACAATTGAGTACGAAAGAGCAAGATGTTGTTTTCGCCAAAAATAGACTGGCGGAATTTAAGTCAAGTTACGTTGATGCTATCACTCATTATGTGATTAAAACCCAAGGCGAGTGGGACCCGGTGGCGGCCACTTCAAACCTCTTGGAGATTCAACGTAAAGGTTCTGAATACTATAATTTCTGCGAGGAATTTGTTGGTAATAGCAGTTTGCTAGGCGCTCATGGCGACGGTTTGTGGGCACAGGGTTTTGCTGAAGATTGTTATGCGATACTACAAACCATGCCACAACATTTTAGCCTTTTACAGGCTGGCTTTCAGAGACTGAATGTTGAAGGTAGCTGTAGACCGTCCAGTACCGAATACGCGAATATGCAGCGGCTATGCAAAAAGTACTTGAAAGCGCCACTCATTCGTTCGCTGCGTCAAAGCCTAGTTGAAAATAGTTTGCCAACCTACGGCTTCGATAATAGAGAGGGATTTACGTTGACTTCTGGCGTCCGAATAATGATTTCCTTCGGCTTTGGCGTCGTGTTTCTGATTGCGACTATTGCGATTGCGATTTTTTTACCGAACCCGACCGATTTCCAATATATAATTTTTCGACTTGTTGCGTCGCTGTCTGCGGCAGGTGTTGTAGCTGTAATGTCTGGTTTCATAGAAATAAAATTTGGCGGTTGGCTACGAGCCGGTGGCGCACTGGCTGTATTTGCGGCCGTTTTCTGGACGAACCCTGCAGAAAAAATAATGAGTATAAAACCCGGGGAGTCTGTTCCTGAACAACATGTGCCTGCGCCTCCTCCTGTCCCTTATCAACCCAAGCTTGAGTACCGCAAGGTCAGTAAACATATAAAGGATTATAGGCCTGATACAAATGTAGAAGTCGCCACTATTGAATTAGAATACGTTGAGGTGTCTGGGCTAGGCGATGCCTATTTGGAGAAAAAAATCAATTCTCAAATTCAACGTCGAATAGGCGTAAATGAAAGCTTCGACGGCACTGAGGATCGTATCATGCATGTAAAAAGTGCAATGATTGATGGGGGGGTTTTAAGTGTTGTGGCGGAAGGATATTTTTATGGTCACAATGCCGCTGGTGCACACAATGAAGTTGTTAGTCTGAATATAAACATAGGGAACGGTGAGCCTGTCGAATTTAAAGATTTATTTCGCTCAGGCTATATCAAACAAATAAACACTATGGCTAGCACTGAACTGGCGAAGATGATACCCGGGAACTGGTTTGAGACGGTGTCCGACAATCAGTGTTACTATTTCGACAGCAGTTACTTATATTTGTGTTTTTCCGAATATGAAGCTGCTGCCGGTGCAAATGGTATTGTAACTGTACGACTGAGCCTCGATGATTTAAGAGGTTTGGTCAGCTTAAATGGTCCATTGGCTTACATTCTATAGTGTGATTAAAACTATAAAGTAAATTGCCCCTAATTTCGTAGACTGTTGGCGCTGTCCTTGGATTGACCTAGCTACCGACGCAAGACTGCAACATCTCCAACGTTGCAAAAATCCAGCACAGACAATGATTCACTAGGAGCCAGACAGGGAGGTAAATCTCGGCATCGGCGCCGAAACGCTAGCGGGTCACTATGAGAATTGGTTGTAAATCGTGTCCGCCTATCAACATGAACGTGGAGTTAAGACTCTAATGTTGTTTGGCAGTTGCGCAGTCTGCGCGACAGTTTGATAAATCGCTGTTGGCGCCAATGTCGAATTGACCTTGTTGCCGAGATGCCCCTGACTCAGTCTGATTCTTCCCGAACCCTTGTCTTTGCTGGGTTTTGCCGAGCCGGAGGTGGTTAATCCGGTGTCGGCACACGGGGCAATTCGGCATAAACGTCAACAAGGGGAGCGAAGTGACAACATACCCGCTGGACGATTGCGGGTATGCGAGAGCCAACGTCAAGTTATCCGAACCTAATTTCAAACATCGGTATAGTTACTCGTAATAACCGTGATCCTCCGCCTCTTTCCGGCGTGCCTCATGGTATTCGCTCAAGACCCCACTGTAATTGGTCATAAGGTATTCGTAGCTGTGGTAGCTCTGACCAAAGCTCCACACCCGGTTGGCATACTCAAAGTGAAAAACGGGTGAATAGTCTGCGTCAGTCAGGTCATGTAGTGGCAGCCATAAATCTCGTACCCATGTGAACTGCCGATCTGGGTTTGAATACAAATGCTGCACTGCCGGCTTGCTCCTACAAGGAATCAGTTCAATCCATTCGTCGTGGATCGTTTTGATTTTTAGCTCCCAGCAATGTGTCTCTGGCGATTTCACCATATCTACCTCCTTGAGCGAAAAAAACAGAAAACCGGGCGCTGCCACACCGGTCAATCGCGAGCATAGGAGAAGGCCCTCGCAGGGGCTCTCGCTGGATCGGCTGAACTTAGTATAGGGGAGCGCATGGCTTAGTCGTAACTGGTAAGCGTGAGTTTCCCAAGCACTCTAAGCTGATAGAGACTCGTGCCCAAACTAACTGAAGCTCGTGTCTCGATAGACTGCCACGAAGAAAGCGTTGGCACTTGGCGTCTATGGCCCTGCCGCACTGAATCCCGGCATCGATAGGCTGCATGCTTCAGATGCAGGAGCATACTGAGCGTGGGGCTCATCCAACCCCAAAACAGCGTCACCATTAGTTGCGACATATTCAATTCTCTAAAATCAGGATGACCCTGCTGCCGACTTTGCGTTGCCCCATAAGCATTCAGCCTAAAGTCATACCTGCTAGCGCTTTACGAAGTAGAAGCTTGGGTCAGGTAAATTTCGGCAGTTGGGTCAATTTTGCATCAGCCGCAACACCCATGACCCCCTTCGGCGTCAAAACCCAAGGCGGGAGCCGTATGCGGTAATTCTGCTCGTACGGATCTGTGGGAGGGGGTGGCAGGTGACTGCCATTCCTACCGCGACCCCCATCCTCGTTGATGACACCCGGTACGGCTCCGCCTTGGCGGGGCCGCAGAGCATGGCGAGCAAGAGGCAGAACAGCGATGGGGTCAGTGCCGATCGACTCAATGGGGCCGCGTGTTGCGCAAGGGCAGGTGAGTATTGACGTTGGCCCGCATCGCTGGTTAGTAGGCTATTCGACTGCTGCTGGCTTGGTCGACTGTGCGGTGCAGAGGGTGAGGACTTGGCCTTGCTGGGTCTCGTTCTTCGCGAGGGCCAGTAATTTTGCGCACTGCTCCAGCAGGCTCGACGTTTCGAGGTGCCGGGTCAGGTTCTGTGCGGCGATGCCGGTGGAGAAGACTTTGCCGATGCGGTTGGACAGGCCTGAATCGCCAGTCGTGTGACCGAAGGTTGTGCCGAAGGTGCTGAAGACGGACATGGAGTCCTTCTGCATATCAGCGTAGACCTGGCCATAGTGGGCTTGCGCTACGCTCGTGTCGGCGGCCGCCAACCGCTGTTGCTCCTGTGCCTTGCTAATGCTGGCCTCTTTGTCGACTGAAGTCAGCGGCTTGCCAGTTTCAACTTTCTGGATGATAGCGGAGGGAACTTTCAATGCATTGAGATTGGCGAGTAGCCTCTCGGCGATCGGTTTTATGCGTGCTGTATTTACTCCCGCTGACTGGACGGTAGCGGAGTACTCTTGCAAGTTGCTCGGCAAGGCATTTACTTGGGCCGTGGTTTTGGCCTCCTCCTGCGTTGCTCGTTGCAATTCTTCAGTGGCCGCTTTGACTTCCGCAGCCTTCTGAGTGTTGTTAACCACTACTTTATCGGTTGCTGGGGTCGGTTGTGCATTGACCTCAGCCTCCGTGCCCCCACTCCCATGCGTCGCAAAAATCTGTTCAATGCCGAAGTGCATCGTACTTTCCGGCTTCTTCGAAACCGCCAACGGAATATATACCGCGTCCAGGTTCATGAACCCCAGATTGAACGTCAGGCTCGGGGACTCGGCCGTCGGCGTCGTCAAATCAATTCCCAGCGTCTGCTTCGACGTATACATCAACGGCGCCTGCTGCAACGGCGAGCACCCGGAAACTAGCACGCAAGCGATACCCAGTTTTCTATACATGGACCAATCCTCGTTCAGGGATAAGTGCAGAGCCGCGTCAAGTCGACAGCGGCGGCGGTGAGCACATCCATCGTTTCACGCGTCGGCTTTATAAACACGGCGACACAGCGCGTATCCGCGAGGCTGATAGTGGTTTCCTCCATATAGCCGATCGAAAGGCCCTTGGCGCCGGGGACGACGCCAAAACCTCGGGTTTCGATGTAGGCGGGGGCACCGGACAAGGCCTCGGCAGGATTACTGTTGAGCAACCCGACCTGCCGCTCGGTGCGGATTCCATCTTCATAGACATTCACGACAGTACAACCCGGCATGCACAGGAGTAATCCCAGGCTGCCGGCCATGGCGGTATGCACGGACATGGGGGTACCCCTGTTGGGCCAAGGTTGATCTGTACTTCGGAAAAATGCTTTGGACGCAAAATGAATATAGCCAGCGCCGACCAAAGCGCCAGTGCTGGTTCACGTAGGGCTAGCAGTATGTGGTCGCGTGGATGAAGCGCTTAGCGAAATCTGGGCGCTGGACGTTGAAGAACCTGTGAAGCGCCAGTTGGAGATTCAAGCACTGAACCGCAGCAGTTTCCGGGAAAGAACGCTTTCTGCGCTCGAGGCCTATGTGGAGAAGGGCTTTGACTTGACGCCAGACGTTGCTGTCAGATTTGGACGTATCGCCTAGCCGACACCCTAGGTTAGCCTCTCCCTCGACGAATGCTCATGACCGGACGGAAGGCCGCGGCGTGTTTGGCTGCGACAGTTTTAATTCTCTAGAGCATGTGGTGCCAAGGGCGATTTGGACGATTGCGACAGTTTTGCGTTTCCTTCGCCACTAGATGGGGGCGCGTAAATTCGGGCATGTCAGCGACAGTTTTAATTCTCTAAATTCAGCTTCTTGGTGATCCTACGTAATGAATCTGGTCGGGTTTAGCGCTGCTAAACCCACTCATTCGTCCAGGTCGTTCCCTTACGCATTGCGGGCCCTTCACCAAATAGCTGAAGAGAACCCGACCTAATATTTGCGCTGATCCTTGAGAAACCAAAATTTGGATTGGAAGGTATTTTTCGATTTATTTCGTGAATCTGAAAAAATACTTTCACTTTGCCTCGTTAGAAGCAGATATCAGCCATCTCCCGTTTTGCGAACGGATCGAGCTGGCTCGTAAGCGCAATGAGCAGAAGCGGGTGGCGCCAGCATTTGGCTGGCCTGTTAAGCGTTACTCCAGAAAACAACGATCGAAAAGGTAAACGCTGGCCGGCTTGAGGTTTTCCACCGTGCGTTGCGGCCGGCCGCCGTCGCCGCTTTTCTTGCGACCAGTCTCCTGCAAATAACCCGCCTCGGTCATTTTCAGCAAACGCTGGCGCATGCTGGTCTTGAGCACCGGGCGGTCGAGCACCACGGAGAAAATGCTCACCGCTTCCGGCGCGCTGAATTCCGGGCCCAGGAACATCAGCGGCAGGCTGCTGTAGAGGGCCTTGGACAGCAATCGCTCCTGGACGGCGGCCACCAGGCTGTTGTGGTCGAAAGGGAGTTTGATCGAGGCGTCAGCGACGTCCTTGAGAGGGAAAAACCCCTGGTGTTCGGCGAGCTGGACTGCCTCGCTGACAATCGCAAGATAGAAAGTCGACGATGACCAGCAGCGCGGATCGCGGAACGCGTCACCGACGGTGCCGACCTGTTCGATCCAGGCCAGCGGCATGCCCACTTTGCTTGAGCTACGCAGGCGCTCCACGGCGTCGTTCAGCGTGAGGTCTTCTACGCCACCATTGACCACGATCCCAGGCAGCGCCCAATGACCGGCGAACGGCTCGGCTTCCCGTCGGTTCAGGAGGATTTCCAGCGCCTGGGTCTCCCGGCAGAAGCGCAGCACACAGAGGTCGATGGTGTGCAGATAGTCGCGCGCGGGGGCTGTGCTAGTGGGCATGTCGATTTCCGTGGGTCGCATAAAGGTCATAGTTTAACGGGTTCATGCCTGGGGCCATCCAGTCGCTGGGAAGCGACTCGCCCAACGCCAGTCGTTCGCGAACCACGGTGCTGCGCACGTGGATCTTTTCTTCCACGCGAAGGATGGAAAAACGCTCCAGTAATTCCTGGCCGCGATAGAAGGTCGGTAGCTGATCCGCGACATCCTGGCCCACCACCAACGCAATCCGTTTGCCGTCCAGGGCCAGGCTGTCGGCGAGGTGGGCGAGGAGGGTGTAGCTGTAGATCGCGCCTTCAACGCCACGGGCCACGACCTGTTCCACCCGGCTTGCACGCACTTCGGCGCGGCACAGCGGTTGAACGTTCTCGACGATTGATTCCAGCCAGTTCAGGCGCACCTCATAGTCGACCATTTGCTTGCCGTAGGGATGCCGCAAGCTTGGGACCACCAGCACGCGCCTGGCTTGGCATGAGGCCTCGATCATCACCTGGGCATGACCGGCGTGAGGGGGATTGAAGGCGCCGCCATAAAGGGCTATTTCGAACATGGCTGATCCTCTTTTAGTACATGACATGTACTCTATCAGTAAAATCTTTTTTGTGAAAATCTGCTTTTTCCGCACCAGTTAAACGGATTAGAAGGACACATCAAAAATATTTCTACTTGTGGCTTGTGATGAAAGTACACCTTGTGTACTCTCGTTCCCATGAAGAGGAGAAACCCAGCATGAACAGCCTGACCCGGAAAACAGCTTCCTTCGATGTCGATGCGCAAAAGAGCTTCACGCCGCTATGCCCCGATGAGCTTCCGGTGCCGGGGGGTGACCAGATTGCCGGTGAGCTGAATTTCATTGCATCCCTGGCCAGCCTCCGTATCGGCAGCAAGGACGCCCATTCGCCCCTGGCCCCGTGGGTGGTCGCCGATCACGCACAGATGTTCGTGCCGACCGGGCTCGAGCATGCCGACATCACTTGGGTCAGCCACTGCGTCCCTGGTACCGAAGGTTTCGCCCTGCTGGATCAACTGCCGACCCCCTACGACTACGACTATTTCGTCTGGAAGGGTGTCGAGCCGGATTTGCACCCGTACGGCGCCTGCTACCACGACCTGCACAGCAAGCTGTCCACCGGGGTGATCGAATACCTGAGAGGCCTGGGTGTCGAGCAGGTCATTGTCGGCGGGCTGGCGCTGGATTTCTGCGTCAAGACCACCGCTCTGCAACTGGTTGCCGCCGGCTTCAAGGTGATCATTCACCTCCCGGCTTGCCGGGCCATCAGTGAGGAGGGGGCCCTTCAGGCCATCCAAGACATGCAGCAAGCGGGGATCTCGGTTGCCGCGACCCGCGAAGAAACCATCCGCCTGGCAAACCCATAAGGAAAAGACATGGACAGTGCATTCGATCCAAGCAGCGGCACCATCCAGAGCCTTCTGGATACCGACTACTACACCTTCACCATGATGCAGGCGGTCTTGCACCAGCACCCGAACGTCGAGGTGGAATACCAGTTCATCGTGCGTTCCAAGGAGCGGCTCGGTCACCTGATTCCGGACATTCGTGTCGAGTTGGAAAAGCTCGCCGGGTTGCAGCTGCGCGAGGGGGAACAGCGGTTTCTGTTCAACAAGCGTTTCCGTGAGTACCTGACCCCGGACTTCGAACAGTTTCTCGGCCTGTTTCGCTTCAATTTGCGCTACATCCACGTTTCGGAAGTCGATGGCCAACTGCACATCCGTGTCCGTGGGCCGATGCTGCACTGCATCATGTTCGAACAGCCGGTATTGGCGATGGTCAGCGAACTGCGCAATCGCGAGAAATACCCCGAGGTCGAGTTGGCCGACGTCACCCGCAAGCTGTACCAGAAGTTCGAATGGCTGGAGAAAAATGCCAGTCGTGAAGAACTCGCCGAGTTTCGCGTTTCAGACTTCTCCACCCGGCGGCGGCTGTCGTTCAGGGCCCAGCGTGAAGTGGTGAATGTGATGCGCAGCGATTTTCCTGGAGTCTTTGTCGGCACCAGTAACGCCCACCTGGCGTACGAGTTCGATCTGCCCCTGATTGGCACAATGGCCCACCAGTGGCTGATGGTGCACCAACAACTTGGGCGCTTGCGCGAGAGCCAGAACGCGGCCTTGGAAAACTGGGTACATGAGTACCGCGGTCGGCTTGGTATCGCCCTGACGGACTGCATCAGCACCGACTTTTTCCTCAAGGATTTCGACCTGTACTTCGCCAAGCTCTATGACGGCCTGCGCCAGGATTCCGGTGACCCGATCGTCTGGGCCGACAAGGTGCTGGGGCGCTACCAGGAACTCGGTGTCGACCCACGCACCAAGGACCTGATGTTCTCCGATGGCCTCAACTTCGAAAAGTGCCTGCCGATCCTGCGTCATGTTCGCGGCAAGGCCAAATTCGGTTTTGGCATGGGCACCAGCCTGGCCTGCGATGTCGACGGTGTCGAACCGCTGAGCATCGTCATGAAACTGGTGCGGGTCCACGGTGAACCGGTGGTGAAGTTCTCCGACGATCCGATCAAGAACGTCTGCGAGGACGCCTCGTTTCTGCGCTACGCCGCCCAAGTGTTCAACGTCGCCCTGATCAATCCACAGTTGGGAGCTTGATATGACTTCGTTTCAGCAAGAGAGCATTGCCCAGGAATTGGGCATCGACCGCCAACTCACACGGGGCGGCGAAGCAAACGAGATTGCCCGCCGCGTCGAATTTATAAAGCAGATCTTGCGCGAGTCGGGTTGCCAGTCCCTGGTCCTGGGGATCAGTGGCGGCGTCGACTCGCTCACCGCCGGCCGCCTCTGCCAGTTGGCCGTGGAGCAACTGCGGGGTGAAGGCTACGCGGCGCGGTTTATCGCCGTCCGGCTGCCGTACAAGGCCCAGGCCGATGAGCAAGACGCCCAGGCTTCCCTGGACTTCATCCGGCCGGACGTGATCACCACCAGCAACATCGCCGCGTGTGTCGACGGGCTGATGGGCAGTATCGCCATCGAGGGCTTGCAGCCTTCGCCC
Source organism: Pseudomonas sp. R151218B TE3479 (assembly GCF_053629195.1). Lineage (NCBI taxonomy): Bacteria > Pseudomonadati > Pseudomonadota > Gammaproteobacteria > Pseudomonadales > Pseudomonadaceae > Pseudomonas > Pseudomonas sp. R151218B TE3479. The sequence goes on along the minus strand of NZ_JBRJHV010000001.1, from coordinate 942,949 downwards.
GAACTCATCGACTTTGCCAAAGGCAACGCCAAGGCCCGGGCACGGATGTTGGCGCAATACGCCATTGCCAATCTGAGCAACGGGTTGGTGGTGGGCACCGATCATGGGGCAGAGGCGGTGATGGGATTTTTCACCAAGTTCGGCGACGGCGCGTGCGATCTGGCACCGTTGTCCGGGCTGACGAAGTCCCAGGTGAGATGGTTGGCCGACGCGATGGGCGCCCCCGCGCACCTGGTGCGCAAGGCGCCGACCGCGGATCTGGAAGACCTGGCGCCCGGCAAGTTGGATGAAGTGGCGTATGGCTGCAGCTATGAGGAAATCGATGCGTACCTGATGGGCGAAGAGGTGTCGCCCCAGGCGCGCCAGATCATTGAACGCGCCTACCTCAAGACAGCCCACAAACGCGCATTGCCACGCGTCCCTGCATCGTTGTAATAGGGTTCTAATGGGACATTTGGTTTTGAACGGAGTGGGTAAATGACACAGGCAATCAGCATCAAGGATCGCGTACGCATCAAGCACGTCGAAGTCCTTTCGGACGATTGGTACGTGCTGCGCAAGACCACCTATGACTACCTCGGCCGCAACGGCCAATGGCGCGAACTGACGCGCGAGACCTATGACCGGGGCAACGGCGCCACCATCCTGCTGTACAGCAAGGCCAAGCAAACGGTGGTGTTGACCCGGCAGTTCCGCTTCCCGGCCTTCGTCAACGGGCACGATGACCTGTTGATAGAAACCTGCGCCGGCCTGTTGGACAACGACGACCCGCACACCTGTATCCGCAAGGAAACCCAGGAGGAAACCGGCTACATCATCCAGGACGTGCGCAAAGTGTTCGACGCCTTCATGAGCCCGGGCTCGGTGACTGAGCGGGTGCATTTTTTCGTCGGCGAATATTTCGACGAAGACAAGCAGCACGAAGGCGGCGGCCTTGAAGCCGAGGGCGAAGAGATCGAAGTGCTGGAGCTGTCCCTCGACCAGGCCTTGGGCATGATCGAGACCGGTGAGATCTGTGACGGCAAGACCATCATGCTGTTGCAGTACGCCAAGCTGCATCGGTTGCTGGATTAGCCCAGGGAGGGCCCTCGGTGATCATGATTCAGCAGTTGGCTACCCAGGCTGCGTGTTGGCTGACTCCCCCGCTGCCGAATCTTTCGCGGTAGGCAGACGGTGGTAAACCAACGGCGTTCCTGAACGCCGCTCGGAAACTTTCGACTGACCGGTACCCGCAGGCCTGAGCGATTCCGGCCGTGCTCTGGTCAGTGCTTTCCAGCAGCTCTCGGGCCCGGTTCAGTCGTTCCTGTTGCAACCAGACCTTGGGCGACAGGCCTGTGGTTTCGATGAATCGTCGCAGGAAGGTGCGTTCACTCATGGCCACGCGGGCAGCCATGTCGCAGATACTCAGGGGTTGATCGAGGTTTTCGCGAATCCATTGCATGACACGGGTCAATTCGTTGCGCGGCGATTTGCAGACTGGCGCGACGATGAATTGTGACTGACCGCCGGTTCTTTGCGGCGCCATGACCAGGCGACGGGCCACCGAATTGGCAATGTGTGTGCCGAAATCCCGTGCTATCAAGTGCAAGCAGGCGTCGATACCAGCCGCACTGCCCGCTGAGGTAATCAATTGCCCCGCATCGACATACAGCACATTCGGATCGACTTTGATGAGGGGAAACCGCTCGGCCAGCTCACGGGAAAACTGCCAATGGGTGGTCACCGTCTCGCCATCAAGCAGCCCCGTGGCGGCAAGTACGAACACGCCCGAACAGATTGACAACAAACGTGCTCCCCGGGCATGGGCGCTTCTGAGGGCTTGCAGCAAAGCTTCCGGAGGCGGTTCCTGACGGTTGCGCCAACCGGGAACGATGATGGTTTGCGCTGTTTCAAGGACTTCCAGCCCTGCATCGACGGAGATCTGAAGACCTCCCAGCGCATGCATCGGCCCCGCGTCGACGGCGACGATCCGAGGGGTGTACCAAGGGATGTCCAGTTCTGGGCGAGGCAGGCCGAATATCTCCAGGGCGATACCAAATTCGAATACGCAAAGGCCCTCATAGACGAGGATTGCCACGGTTCCAGGATGAGCGTGCATTTGGCGTAAATTCACCGTTTATTGTCGATTGCTGCACTGTAGCGGACTGTCCCATCCCCCTACAATCGCTGGTAGACAATCAGGAAAACCAAGACGGCTGCGCCCTACAACGGTGACAGTTGCATTGCCGGCACTGCCCACATGCACCGGTACACGATTGTCGCCTTCCAGGCCTATTCCTGTTTTTTTGCCTTCATCGATAGATCGAGTCGGTGAAGTGCGCGTGAACCATTGAATTCATATAAAGGAGTTTGTTGAAGATCGAGGCGCTGATGTTGATTTAGGTGAACACGGGATTAACTTGGACGTTGTGAAGGAATGGACTATGTTGCTGATCCAGATATTGTTCGTCATGTTGTCAGCAAAACTTCTGGGCGCGGTATTCAATCGTTTGGGACAGCCTCAAGTCGTGGGGGAAATGGTCGCCGGCTTCCTGTTGGGCCCCGTGATTCTGGGGCAGTTGGTCCCGGTCTTCCATCAACAGTTATTTGATAGTAATGCCATCACTCAGCTAAAGGTATTAAGCGAGCTGGGTATCTTGTTGTTCATGTTTGTGATCGGTGCCGAGTTCCGGTTTCCGCTGAAGCAGAGCAAGACCGGCTTCAAGGCCATCGTCATCGGCTCTTTCAGTATCGTCATTCCTTTCTCGCTTGGTGCTGCAATCGCTCCCTGGCTGTTCGAGCATTTCGCAGTGCCTGGCACCTCTCGGCTGGGCTTCATCCTGTTCATAGGCACCGTGTTTTCGGTCACGGCGTTCCCCGTGCTGGCGCGGATTCTCAAGGAGCGCGGCATGCTCGCGACCCAGGTCGGGGCAATTGCCCTGTTGGCTGCGGCCATGAGCGATGTCGTGGCCTGGATGCTGATTGCCGCCGTGGCGATGGTGAACGGTCACGACAGCAACTGGATCGCCCTGGTGGTTCGCGGAGCCTGCCTGGTGTTGCTGGTGGCGTTTACTTTCCTGATTCTCAGACCCCTGTTGGCCCGCTGGCTAGCTGCAGAAGGGCGACTTGCCCAACCGATGGTGCTGGTGTTGCTGCTGGCCGGAGTGCTGATCTATGGCAGCGTGACCCATGCGCTGCAGGTACATGCGGTGTTTGGCGCCTTCCTTTTCGGGCTGTGCCTGCCTCGAGAGCAGCGCTTGCTGGACATGATCATCGAACGCCTGGAACACGTATCGTTGATCATTCTGATGCCGTGTTTTTTTACCCTGGCCGGGTTGAGCACCACTTCATCGGCGTTTACCGGCCTTGGCATCTGGGTGCTGTTGGTGATTTTGCTGGCCGCCGTGTTCGCCAAGGTCGCTGGCAGCGCGCTGGGAGCCCGGCTGGTGGGCTGTTCCTGGCCGACCTCGTTGACAGTCGGCGCTTTAATGAATACCCGCGGACTGATGGAACTGGTGGTTCTGAAAATCGGCCTGGACATGGGAATCATCGGCGCCGAATTGTTCACGGCCCTGGTGATTATGACCATCGTCACGACGCTGATGACCGGACCGCTGATGAGTTTGCAGAACAGGAAGCTGTTTCCCCGTGGGCACTTGGTGAGTCTTGAGCATGCAGTGCCCAATGGGTTTGTAACACCGACCGATAACAATGGAATGGAGCGATAAATGAGCAAACAAACACCGAGCTTGGTCATTGATGTAATGGAGCAGCAACTCTCCAAGCACTTCCAGGTTCTTTTGCAAGATGAAAACCGTATGAAGCAGATTCGTAATGAATTTCGCCGCGATGGTTATTTCAACTTCAAGAACTTTTCGTTTCTACCGAAGCGAATCCTGGAGAATGTTCATACTGAAGTGCATGCATTGTTGGATGAATATTCCGTACGCCGTGATGTCACTGTTCCGTCGACCGGTAATACCTATCGCAAGATGTATAACGTCAATCAGCCGGAAATCGCCGAGGGTGGGACTTTTATTCCGGCGCTTTACCAGTCCGAGTCGCTGCGCAATTTCCTTGGCAACATCGCAGGTGATGATCTGGCGTCCTGCTGGGAGCAGGAACAATACCTGATCACCAAACTGAGCCATCCAGGCGACACCCATGGCTGGCACTGGGGTGACTACCCCTACACCATGATTTGGATCATCGAGGCCCCTGAGGACCCTGCGATCGGCGGCGTATTGCAATGCGTACCGCACAGCGAGTGGGACAAGGAGAACCCACGGATCTGGCAATACATTCTGAACAATCCGATCAAGTCCTATCACCACCTCAAGGGTGATGTGTATTTCCTGAAGTCCGATACCACGTTGCACCACGTGGTGCCGATCCAACAGGAAACCACCCGCATCATTCTCAACACCTGCTGGGCCAGTGCCCACGACCGGCGAACCGATGTCGCCCATGAAAGTATCGAAGTGATCTGGGACACCAAAGCCAGGACCGCCGAAGAGGCCTGACAGGCGCGGGGCCGGATGGACGGGTGTCCGTCCGGTTTCTTATTTGAATCAACGTTGCCCCCGGGGCTCAAGGAAGCAAGCCATGTCCATTACACAAGAAACCTTCCAATCCGAAACCGCCTACGTCGTACGCAACGAGGGTGTCGACCTGGAACTCAAGCTGTTCATGGATGAGCAGATCGACTACATCCTCAAGCACCGCGCTACCGAGCACCCGTTCCTCAATGCCTATGCCGAGCATGGCTTGCCGCCAGAGCAGAGCAAGGTGCTGTACCTGGAGACGCTGCATTACTTCAAGTACCTTCCGTTCTACGTGTGCGGGATTTCCACCATCACCCGCGACGAAGCGGTGCTGCGTACCATTGCGTTCAACGCCCGTGATGAATTGGGTGAAACCCATTCCCATTCGGACCTGTACCGCAAGTTCCTGCTCGACAAGGGCATCAGCGAAGAACAGATCGAAGCCTATAAATGCCTGCCCAGCACTCAAGCCTTGAATGACGGCATCTGCGCGCTTTACAGCAAGCCGCCATTGCAGAAAGCCCTGGGAGGCCTGTTCGCCGACGAGGCGATGTCCGCGTCGATGGTTTCCAAGTACAACGACGGTCTGGTCAAGGAAGGCGTGAGCGAACGCGGCCGCTTCTTCTGGACGCTGCACATGGAAGTCGAAGTCGGTCACTCCAACGCCGTATTCAACGTCATGGAAAAACACCTGCAAACACCACAGGAACGTCGTCTGTTCGCCGAGGGTATTGAACAGTACCTGCACCTGATGGAAGTGTACTGGGACGGTATCGAGCGCAAACTGAACGCTGAGGGACGCCAATGACCGCGAAAAACGAATCCGGGCAAGGCGTGGCCTTCGGGCTCGGCGCCACGTTGCTGTGGGGATCCTACCCGCTCTGGTACAAACCGCTGGCGGGCCTGGATGCTTACCATCTGCTGTCCTGGCGGGTTGTATTTGCCGAGTTGTTTCTCGTCGCGCTGGTGTTGCTGACCGCGCGGGTGGGAACCCTACGGGCCACGCTCAAGACTGTTCGTCCAGTCAATGTGCTCACCGTGTCCGCGGTACTGGGGCTCTGGTGGCTGATGTACATCTACGGGATCATGACCGGGCGGGTGCTGGAAGTGGCCTTCGGCTATTTTCTTAGTCCGATCATGAGCATGGTGGTGTCTCGGGTTATCTTCAAGGAGCGCCTGACGACGCTCCAGACCTGGGCCATCTTTCTCGCCGTGACGGGCGTGACATTGATGGCCTTCGAGCTGCTGAACCTGCATTCCTTTCCCTGGATCGCATTGGTCATCGGTTTCTGCTATTCCTTCTACGGGATCTTCAAGAAGAAGGTTCCAGGCGATCCAGTGGTTATCCAGACCCTGGAAATTGCTGTGCTGCTGCCGTTTGCTGCCCTGTTCCTGCTACTGGCGCAAGCACAGGGGTTGGGTCACCAGTTCATGCAGTCGGGCACCCGGGACTTGTTGCTCGTTGCGACGGGGCTGATCACCGTGCTGCCGTTGTGGTGGTACAGCCTGGCTGCCAAGCAACTGTCAATGATCACGCTGGGCTTCTTGCAGTTTGTTCCGCCAATCTGCAACTTCGTGTTGGCGGCGTTCGTTTATGGTGAACCGGTCTCGTCGTTGAAGCTGGCGGCGTTTTCGTTTATCTGGCTGGCGCTTACGTTGTTTACGTTGAATTCGATCCGGGTCCAACGGGCGGCGGCAGCTGCCAGATCATCCGTGCAAATGCGCACGGCGTAATAGATCGCCCGCGCCGTCTTCGGGCAGCGCGGGTTTTTTGGATAAGGGAATCGAAATGAAGAAAGTCGCCGTGGTGGGTTGCACTGGTGCAGTGGGTTTGACCATGTTGCAATTGCTTGAAGACACCGATTACGAGGTGGTCTGCATGGCCTCCGAGCGTTCGGCTGGCAAGCGCTTGAAGGCGGGTAACACCGAGTACCTGATCGAACCCTTTTCGGTCGAAGGCTGTGCTTCGTGCGATATCGTGTTTTTATGTGTTTCCGGATCCTTTGCCCTGGAATATGGGGAGCGTCTGGCTGAAAACTCCTATGTCATCGATAACTCTTCGGCGTTCCGTTATCACCAGGATATTCCACTGCTTGTACCGCCGATCAATGGTCAGCGTTACAAGGGTGAAAAACTGATCGCCAACCCCAACTGCTCCTCGGCCATTGCGCTGATGGTGCTGGGGCCATTGCATGACGCCTTCGGGCTGGACAGTGCGATCATCTCCACCTACCAGGCAGCCAGTGGCGCCGGGCAGCCAGCAATGCTGGAATTGCGGGAAAAGGCCAAGGCCTTCACTGACTATGGTGACCAGGATGGGAGTGACAACTTCGCCCATAACCTGGCGTTCAACGTGATTCCCCAGGTCGATTCGTTTGAAGAGAACGGCTATACCCGTGAAGAAATGAAAGTGGTCTGGGAGTTGCGCAAGGTCTTGGACGAGCCGGAGTTGGCCATCAGCACCACGGCCGTTCGGGTACCCACCTTGCGTTCTCACGCCGAGAGCCTGAGCCTGCGCTTCAAGAAACCCATCCAGTCGCTGGAGCAGGTGCGCGAGCTGCTGCGCGCCGCGCCAGGTGTCGAAGTGGTGGATGAGCCTGCGCAGAGCGTTTATCCGATGCCCATGACGTCGACCTATAAGCACGCGGTGGAGGTTGGGCGGATTCGCTACAATCTGATCTACGGTGAACACGGGCTTGACCTGTTCATCAGCGGTGACCAACTGCTACGGGGTGCGGCGCTGAATGCGTTCGAGATCATGCAACTGGTCAATGATTGAGCCTGTCTGGCCCTGGATAAAAACGCGCAGTGCTGTTCAATAGCTGCGCGTTATTTATTCAGCTGGATTGGAGCTCCCGGTCTTCCTGCATATCATCCAGGTATTCAGGGTGGTCCGTTTGGTCCGGCAGTTCGGTCACGACGCTGAAGTCGCTGATCTCGATGGCGCCGACGCCATGACCGAGCAGATGGAAGGAAAACGCCTTGCGCTGCTGTGGGTTGTCGAAACTGATGTTCATCACCAGCGGCTGGTCGGGTGTCACCGCCACCTCGGTCGGCAGGTCCATCGGCACATCCTGCTCGAACTCCTTGGCCTTGAGGGAGATGTAGGCGGCATGGTCTGCCTCCACCGCGCGGATGGTCAGGCTGACGCGGGTCTGTGAACCCTTGGGCATTTCCAGGTATTGGGCACCGATCAGGTTGTCGGTCCAGTCGTTGGTGACCTGGGCCGGTAGCGGGATCTTGTCGGCGCTGCCGAACTGATAGTGCTGGTTCAGGGGCGTGCGCAACAGGGTCTGGTCCAGGGCTGTGGCCCGGGCGCTGATCAATCGGGCGCGCTGGCCGCTGTATTGCCCACCGTAGGTGGCGCGATCGGCGATGAAGCCTTCGCTGCTGTAGTAACGACAATGCTGGAGGAAATCGCATTCGGTGAACGTGCCCTTGCCGTCGTGGTAGCGCAGCTTGCCATTGGTGAACGACATGATTTCCCGACCCGTCGGGTAGTCCCTGAACATCGAGCGACCGGACAACGATGTGGGCACCGTGAAGCCGAAGTAATCGAGGATCGAGGCGGTCAGGTCCACATGGCCGTAGGTGCCTGACTTGATCCTAGGCAACGGTTCCGGCGCCAGCGTCAGGTTGAACCCCCAGGACGAGGCCAGCCGCACATCGTCGATGCCATGGGATTCGTCCGAGGTGATGACCACCAGGGTGTTGTCCAGGATGCCCTGGCGTTCCAGGCCCGCCAGGAAGCTTGCCAGTGCGTCGTCCAGGTAACCCACTGCCGCTTGCTTGGCGGTGTCGTAGCGTTGCAAGTAGTCATCCGGAGCCGAGTAGGGTTGGTGCGTGCCCACGGTCAGCAAGGTCAGCATCCAGGGCTTGTCCGCTTGCTGCAGTTGCCCGACGTAGTCCAGCGCGCCTTCGAAGAAGGTCTTGTCGTCCTTGCCCCAAGGGAATTCCAGGTAGGCGGGGCGAGTGAACCACTCCATGCCCAGGGTCGTGTCAAAGCCGATGTGCGGCATGATCCGATCCTTGGCCATGAACCGCAGGCCTGCGCCCTGGAGGAAATGCGTGGAAAAGCCGTTCTGGCGCAACTGGGCCGGCAGGCAGGCCTGGTTGCGCTGAGTCTGGTTGAGCATTTCGACGCCTTTGGGCGTGCCGTCGTCGAGCTTGTCGTAGTCGCCACACAGCATCGCGTACAAGCCACGAATGGTCTGGTGGCTATGCAGGACGTAATCAGGGGTGTTCATGCCGCGCTCGGCCCAGGCGCTGAGGTTGGGCATCAGGTTTTCCTGATAACCGCTTTTCAAGGCTTGGCGATTGGCACTCACGTAGGCGCCGGGAATGCCCTCCAGGGCGATGACCAGGACGTTGCGCGCACGCCCCGGCTCGGCCAGCAGTTTGTGGCCATCGAGGTCCAGGCGGGTCAGCCCTGCCATGGGCGGGGCGGGGTCCACGGCATCGCCATCGAGCCATTGCCGGGCTTGGTCCTGCCCGGCCGCTACACCCGCCGTGACGAGTTGATGGGGCAAGTTGAACACATTCCATTGGTCCGCCTCACTGGGACGCCAGGCTTGCAGCGCGCCATGGCTCATCAGGAGCAACACAGGCACGGCCCAGGCGTGGCGAGGCAAGCGTGGCGCCGAATGTGGGCGGCTGGTCCATTGGGTCATCAGCCAGAGCGCCAGCGCGGCCAACTGGATCGCGGCCAACCATGGATGGGCGAAGCCGCCGCTGGTGGAGTTTTCAACGAACTGCGGGTCGGTCAGGTAATGAATGTCCGAAGGATTGGGCATCCGCCCCACCGCACTGACCAATTCGATGCTGGCCAGCGTCAATGCGCTCCAGGCCAGCAATACCGGCAGTACCAGCCACCAGGGGCGACGGTAAAGCAACGCGATCAGTAATCCACCGATGCCCAGGTCCGACAGATAGCCCAGCGGGTCGGACCAGCCGAGGGCAAGACGCAGGCCCATGGGGACGAGTAGTACGCAGCCAATCAGGGCGATGAGGGCGGCGCGGGGGTGGGTTGAAGCGCGATAGATAATATTCACGAGAAACGGGCCTTTCTGTTGAAGCCAATCCATTGAACGACACACCCACCCTGTGGGAGCGAGCTTGCTCGCGATAGCGGTGTATCAGTCCCTATGGCATGTGACTGATTGACGCCATCGCGAGCAAGCTCGCTCCCACAGCAGGTTCTTCCTTCAGTCATGAAACTGTCATGAGGAGGGATGGTACCAAGGGCTATCGCCGCGGGTCGGGCCAATGTCCCGGTGTCCGGCTGCGCTACGCTGTGGTTCACTGGCGCAGGCCTCTACAATGGCGGCGCAGCGCTGCTTTTGTGGCGCGCGAAAAACTTGTATCAGGATTTCTCATCGGGGGATGGATGGACAGGTTCCAGGAAATGCAGGTTTTTCTCGCCGTGGCCCAGGAGTCGGGGTTTTCGGCGGCGGCGCGGCGCCTGGGCCTGTCGGCGGCCAGCGTCACGCGGGCGGTGGCAGGGTTGGAACAACGCATCGGCACGCCATTGCTGGTGCGCACCACCCGCAATGTGTACCTGAGCGAAGCCGGTCAGCGCTTTCTCGAGGACTGCCGGCGGATCCTGAGCGATTTGCAGGAAGCCGAGGATTCAGCGGCCGGCAGCCACGTCCAGCCCCGTGGACAATTGACGATCACCGCGCCGGTGCTGTTCGGCCAGTCGTTCGTGACGCCGCTGCTGGTGGATTACCTGCATCGGTTCCCTGAGGTCAGCATCAACGCTTTGTTGTTGGACCGCACGGTCAGCCTGGTGGAGGAGGGCATCGACGTTGCCCTGCGCATTGGAGAGCTGCCGGACAGCAATCTGCACGCGGTGCGGGTCGGGGAAGTACGGCGAGTGGTGTGCGGCTCCCCGGATTTCTTTGCACGCCATGGGCGGCCCCGGCATCCGGATGACTTGGAGCGAATGCCCGTGGTGGCATCGTCGGCCATTGGCCAGGTCAAAAGCTGGACCTTCATCGATTCAGGCCAAGCGTTGGCCGTCCGGCCCGTGCCTCGGCTGGTGGTGACGGCCAACCAGGCGGCGATCACCGCCGCTTGCCAGGGGTTGGGAATGACACGAGTCCTGTCTTACCAAGTGGCGGGCAACGTGGCCGCCGGTGAACTGGAAATCGTCTTGGCCGATTTCGAATTGCCGCCTCTGCCGATCCATGTGGTGTACCAAGGCGGACGCAATGCGCCGGCGCGGGTCCGCAGCTTTGTCGATTTTGTCGTCAGTGCCTTGCGCGAACATCCAGCTTTGAGCGGCTGATGCATTGTTTCTCTGGCTGAAACAATGGATTGCATTTCTGGGTGATTCTCTTGTTTTGGCCCGGAGCGGAAGATGACCCCATCGACGCCGTTGTGCTGATGGCGTCACTTCCTGCGGAGTCGACCATGAACCCTATCAAGCACTATCACTTCCCGCTTTCCGGCCATTCCCATCGCGTTCAATTGATGCTTTCGTTGCTCGGGCTACCGGTCGAGGAGGTCTTCGTCGATTTGGCCAAGGGCGCGCACAAGCAGGCGGATTTCCTCGCGCTCAATACGTTTGGCCAGGTACCGGTCATTGACGATGACGGCGTGGTGCTGGCGGACTCCAACGCAATTCTGGTGTACCTGGCGCACAAATATGGCAATGGCCGCTGGCTGCCCACCGATCCAGTCGGCGCCGCGCGGGTGCAGCGCTGGTTGTCGGCGGCGGCCGGGCCGATCCATGCGGGGCCAGCCACGGCGCGGCTGATCACGGTGTTTGGCGCGGCCTACAACGCCGAGGACGTGATTGCCCGTTCCCACGCTGTGTTGAAAGTCATTGATCAGGAATTGAGCAGTCGTGATTTTCTGGCCGGTGATACGGCGACCGTCGCGGACATCGCCGGCTACAGCTACATCGCCCACGCACCGGAAGGCAATGTGTCGCTGCAGGACTACGCCCATGTGCGGGCCTGGCTGGCGCGGATCGAAGCCTTGCCCGGGTTCGTGGGCATGCCGCGTACGGTTGCCGGGTTGCAAAAGCACTCATGAGTATTTGAATGGGGCGCTGTGGCGGGGGGCGCTCGCTCCCACTGGGTTGAGCTGTAGGAGCTGCCGAAGGCTGCGATCTTTTGATTTTGATCTTTCGCTTGCGACTCAATGGTCTGGGACAAGATCGCCGCCTCGTTGCACTCGACAGCTCCTACAGGTCCAATGGGAGCAAGCTCCCTTGCCACAGGTATCAGGCGTAGGAAAGCGCCTTTTCCTCCAACAGTTCCTCGTACAACTGCACCCACTTTTGACCCATTTCTTCGGAGGTGAACAACTGGCGGTAACGGGCTTCGGCCTTGACGCCCATTGCCTGGGCTTGCGCCGGGTTTTCCCACAGGGTGCGCATCGCCTCGCGGAAAGCCTCGGGGTTGCTGGGTGGCACCACCAGGCCGGTTTCGTCGTGGATGTTGATGTAGCTGGTGCCGGTGCCGATCTCGCTGGAGATCATCGGTTTGCCGAACATCGCGCCTTCGAGCAGGGAGATGCCAAAGGCTTCGGAGCGCAAGTGCGAAGGGAACACGATGGCATAACTCAGTTCCAGCAATGCGACCTTGTCTTCGTCCCCCAGGCGCCCGAGGAAATGCAGGTTGCGCAGGCCGAGTGCCGCGGCCTGGGCATGCAGTTGCTTTTCCAATGGGCCGGCGCCCAGGATGACGACGGGGTAATCCACGCCTTTGAGGGCGTCGAGCAGGATGTGCAGGCCTTTGTAATAACGCATCACCCCCACGAACAAAAAGAAGCGCTCGCCCAGTTTTGCCTTCCACTGCGCCATGCGCTCGGCGTCAGGCTGTGGATAACTGGCCTTGTTCAGGCCGTAGGTGATGATGCGGGTCTTGGCGCTGTAATCCTTGAGCACATCGCTGGTATGAACATAGTTCGGCGAGGCCGCGACGATGCGATCGGCGCCGTCCAGGAAGCGTCGCATCAGCGGCCGATAGAGCTTGAGCAGGTGCCGCTGGCGAACGATGTCCGAATGGTAGGTCACGACGTAGGGTTTTCTCACGGCACTGCAAAAGTGCACCAGGTCCATGAACGGCCAGGGGAAGTGGTAGTTGATCACGTCCGCTTCGGCGGCCAGCTCACGGAATTTCTTGAACACGCTGTAGGAGAAACCGGTGGACGCCAGTTGGAAGTCCATCCGGGCTTGGTGGACGACATGCTGTCGAAGCTGGATCGGTTCTGGCGATGGCTGCCCGCTCAGGGCCAACACGGTGTTATCGATATTCAGCCGATCAGTGCTGTCGCAGAGTTGAAAAATCACCTGTTCGATGCCACCCATGGAATCAGGCAAATAGGTTTTGTAGAAGTGCAGGACTCGCATTCAACCTCCCAAGACCTGGCGATACGCGTGGGCTGTGACTTTTGCACAGCGCTCCCAGGAAAACAGCGCGGCCTGTTGTAATCCCGCCTCCCGACATGCCTGCCAGTGCAGGCGATCTTCAATCAACCGCTCCATGGCGTCGCGCATGCCGTGCGGATCGTCGGACTCGCAATAAATACCGGCCGGCCCGGCCACTTCCGGCATCGCCGAGCAGCGGGTGGTAATCACCGGTGTGCCACTGGCCATGGCTTCAAGCACTGGCAGGCCAAAGCCTTCGTAGTACGACGGGAACACCAGTGCCCGTGCCCCCGCCAACAGTTGGGCGACCTGTTCGTCAGGCAGGTAACCCGCCAGACAAACATGACCGCCAGCCAGGGCGCGTTTCAACTCATCATTGAGCTGCGCCTGTTGCCATCCGCTCATTCCTACAATGAACAAAGGAAAAGCCTGACGTAGGGATTCAGGGAGCCCGGCATGAGCGCGCAGGGCCAACGACAGGTTCTTGCGTGGCTCCAGGGTGCCGACACAGAGAAAGTATCGGCCATGCTCCAGCCCATGGGCCTTGAGCACGGTGTCGATCGCTTCCGGTTCGCGCGGGTGGAAACGTGCCGCGACCCCCAGCGGCGCGACCCTCAGGCGCTCGACGGGCAGGCCGAAATACTGCTGGGCTTCATCGGCGATGAACTGCGAGTCGGTCAGGATCAGCTGCGCCTGTTCCACCGCACGGCTGAGTCGTCGCTCGATTTCCTTCAGGCGTGCCGGTGGTTGCGTCTCGGGGTAGCGCAGGTGCGTAAGGTCATGGAGAGTGATCACCGTCGGCCCTTCGAAGACCAGCGGCCAAAGGCTGGGTTCGTGATACAGGTCGATAGCTTTGGAACGACCTTGATCGAAGCGTTTCTGCTCCAGCCAGCGCCGCGCCTGATAGGCGCCCGGAACCCGTCGCAGCAAGGGGCTCAGCCTTGAATAGCCAGGCTTGGCTGTGGGCGGCAATTGCGGGCTCCAGCCCCAACCGTGGAACAGTGACAACTGCACATCCGGCTCCCGGCCCAAGGCCGTCGCCAGTTCCGCTACGTAGTGGCCGATGCCGGTGCGTGGCGCCTGGAGAATGCGCGCGTTGAGGGCTATCCGCATGCTGTTTCCCTGTCGATGACCACTTCGCCGACGTGTTGCTCGATCCGCTCCACCAATTGCGCGCTGGCCTGGCGCCAACTCAGCCATTGCCATTGATCCAGGTTGCGCCTGGCCGGGAATACCCCGGTGTGTTCCATGTCGATGACCAGGTTCGCCAGGCTTTGGGGATCGTTGAGATCGAAGTAGGCCATGAAGTCACCGCCGATTTCCCGAAACACCGGGATGTCGCTGCCCATCGCCGGCAAGCCGCGTTGCATGGCCTCCACCAACGGCAGGCCGAAGCCCTCCACGTAGGACGGGAACACCAGTGCAGTGGAGTGTCGATAGGCGTGCTCCAGGCTTTGGTCCGCCAGGTTGTTGAACATGAACAGGCGGCTGTCGAGCTGTGGATGACGTTGGATACGTTCGATCAGGGCTTCGCATTTCCAGCCGATTTTCCCGACGATGCATAACCGTGCTTGTGAACCGGCGGCCCAGGCCCGCTCGAACGCATCGATCAGGTAGGCATGGTTTTTCCGCGGTTCGATGGTGCTGACCATCAGGAACACCGGCTCGGGGCGTTTGAACAGCCGCAACAAGCCCGGGTCGACGGGTTGAGTGGTATCGATCAGGTCCAGTTCGCTGCCCAAGTGGAAATAGTCGAACCAGCGCTCGCGCACCTGTTGCTCGCCAACACGCCGAACCATTTCCTGGCGAAGCTGGTCGCGGATGGTGGTGGAGATGGCCATGTAGCCGTCGGCGGTGCGGGCAATCCAGTCGAACCAATGGTTGAACACCTTGACCAGCCCGGCGTCGCAGAATTGCGGATGGGTCAGGGGAATCAGGTCATAGATCACCGAGATGATCCCGACGCCATCACGCTTGAGCCGTTCGGCCAGGGGAAAGAAACCTGAGTGCCAGGAAGAGTCCAGCAACACCAGTTGATCGCCGGCTCGATGTGCCAGCGGTACGCTACGCGCCGGGGCCGGCTTGCGTTTGAGCAGGTGATCGAGGATTCGAATGGGGAGGCTCAGGCACCCCAGGGCGAACAGTCGGCAAGCAACGTACAAGAAGCGGCGTGCCCAGATCGACTGGCTGAAGGGGCGCTGCTGTTCGAGGGACCGATGTCTGACCCAGAACAGGTTGGCGAACTGTAGCAGCCGTACTCGCAGGCCGGCCAGATCCAGTCCGTTCGTGGGCAGGGGGGCCAGGCTTATCACTTCATACAGCTTGCCCTGCAGCATCACCACGGGAATGCATTCGCGGTCCTGGTCCTTGGCCGGCAATTGGCGAATGACGTTGCGCACCACTCGCTGAATGCCGGAGTTGTCATTGGGGTGGTCGTATACGTAGGTGCAATCCACCAGCAGGCGGCTCATGGCAACTCCTTTTGCGGCAACGCCTCGACGGCAATCTGGCTCGAACGCTGGATACTGGTCCGGGCCTGGAGCCAGGAGCAGCCGACGAAATCCTCCTGGCGATTATTGATGACGTGAAACACCAACCCGTAGTCGCGCCATTCGAAATTACGGTCCAGGTGCGAGTCCAGTCGCGACAGGCTGAGGGCGACGGAGTAATTGCCCTTGCCCAGGCGCATGTCGAAACTGAAACGGAAGGTGATCTGTTCGCCGGCCTTGAGGTCGGTCACGGCTTTGTCCTGGCGATGGGTATTGATGCCGTACATGGGCTGGCCAAGGCGATCCTTGATCAAAAAGCCCAGCACCAGCCGCTCGATGTCCTGGCGGATTTCAACCCGCACTTGCAACACCATCGGCTGGCCGATCTCGGCGACCTCCACCGGCTGCCCCTGGCTGTTGAGCAATTGCACATCGACGATGCCGGCCTCGCCGGTACCGGAAATCGTGCGTATCTGGCCGTTGGCGAGCATCTCCTGGCGAACCACCTGGCCCTCGCGCTGGGCCAGCATCGCGTTGTAGTAATCCATCACCTCTTCCGGCTTGCCGCGCATGGCCATGCGCCCGTGTTCGAGCAGGATGGCGGTGTCGCAGATCGACTGGATCGCCGAGCGATCGTGGGACACGATCAGCAGCGTGGTGCCGGCCTTGCGGAAGCTGCGGATGCGCTCGAAGCTCTTGTGCTGGAAGTAGGCATCGCCCACCGACAGCGCTTCGTCGACGATCAGGATGTCCGGGCGTCGGGCGGTGGCAACGCTGAACGCCAGGCGCATCTGCATGCCGCTGGAGTAGGTGCGTACCGGCTGGTCAATGGCCTCGCCGATTTCGGCGAACCCCTCGATCTCGGGCATCAACGCTTCGATTTCCTCCACGTGCATACCCAGCAACTGACCGGCCATGAACGCATTCTGGCGGCCGGTGAAGTCCGGATGAAAGCCCATGCCCAATTCCAGCAACGCGGCGACGCGGCCTTGCAATTGAATGTGGCCGCAGGTGGGTTGGGTGGTGCCGGTTATCATCTTGAGCAACGTGCTTTTGCCGGCACCGTTGACCCCGACGATGCCGACGGCTTCCCCGGGCTGGATCTCGAAATCCACGCCTTGCAGAATCCAGTGCAGTTGATGGCGCTGGCGGGAAAACGGGATCAACCACTCGAACAGCCGGCTCCAGCGGTTCGGATACTGCTTGTAGGCTTTGCCCAGGCCGGTGACGCGCAAATGTCCCATCAGAGTTCATCCACCATTTCACCGCCGCGCCGGCGAAACATGCGCAGGCCCAAGGCACACAACAACAGGGCGACCACCAGCAACGGCACCAGCGAGCTCCAGACCGGCCACTGGTTATAGAGAAACAGGTTCTGGTAGCTCTGCATCAGGGCGGTCATGGGGTTGAAGGCGAGCAGTCGCTGGATCGATGGCGGTAGGATCGTCATCGGGTAAACGATCGGCGTGAGCCAGAACCAGAATTGCAGGCAAATGCCGAACAATTGCCCGACGTCGCGGAAAAACACATTGAGGATGCCCAGCAGCATGCCCAGCCCGGCGGCGAACATCACTTGCAGGGCCAGCAGCGGCACCAGGGCCAGCAAGGTCATGCCTGGCCAGCGTCCGGTGATCAGCAGGAAGCCGAGAAAAAGCCCGAGGATGATCGCGAAGTTGATCCCTGCGTTGAACAGCACGATCACCGGCAGGCAGATCCGGGGGAAGCTGATCTTTTTCAGCAGGTTGGCGTTTTCCAGGAACATGCCCTGGCTGCGGGTGGTGATTTCCGCGAACAACCCCCAGGTCAGCAACCCGGCACAGAGGTAGACGCTGTAGGCCATGCCATCTTCGACCCCGGGCAGGCGGGCACGCATGATGTGGGAAAAAATCACCGTGTAGACGAGGATCATCGACAACGGGTTGAGCACCGTCCACAACGCGCCGAACAACGAGTTGCGATAGCGTGCCTGGAACTCGCGCTTGACGCTGCCCAGGACGAAGCCGCGGTAGTTCCACAGTGAGCGTTGTAAGGCCAACAGCATCAGACGGCCCTGCCGTAGTGGTCTTCGAAGCGGACGATGTCGTCTTCCCCAAGGTATTCGCCGCTCTGGACCTCGATGATGACCAGGTCGATGACACCGGGGTTTTCCAGGCGATGCTTGTGGCCGGCGGGAATGAAGGTGGATTCGTTCTTGGCGACCAGGTGCGAGCCCGAGCCGTTATTGGTGACCTTGGCCATGCCTTCGACCACTACCCAGTGTTCGTTGCGGTGATGGTGCATTTGCAGTGACAGCGATGCGCCAGGCTTGACCACGATGCGCTTGATCTTGAAGCGTGGACCTTCTTCGAGGACGGTATAACTGCCCCATGGACGGCTGACCGTGCGATGCAGGCGATAGGCTTCGTGGTCCTTGTCCTTGAGTTGCCGGGCGACGCGGCGAACATCCTGGGCGCGGTCGGCATGGGCCACCAGCACGGCATCGGCGGTGTCGATGATGATCAGGTTTTCCACGCCCAGGGCGGCCACCAGGCGGCTGTCGCTCTGGACGAAGTTGTTCTGGCTGTCGATAAACAGGGCTTCGCCGGTGGTGCGGTTGTTTTGTCCGTCGGCGGGTACCAGGCTGGCGACGGCGCTCCAGGAACCGATATCGCTCCAGTCGAAGGCGGCTGGGATCACCACGACGTTGGCTGAGCGCTCCATCAGGGCGTAGTCGATGGAGATGTCCGGCATTTCGGCGAAATGCGCCGGGGACAATTCCTGCTGCACACAACCTGAGGTTTCCACCGCCGTGCTGGCCGTGACACAGGCGCGCGCCTGTTCCAGCAGCTCGGGGGCGTGGGCGTGCAGCTCCGCCAACAGGGTCTTGACCGAGAAGCAGAACATCCCCGAATTCCACAGGAAACGGCCACTTTCCAGGTACTGGGTGGCGGTCTGCAAGTCGGGCTTTTCGACAAATCGCACGACCTTGGCCGCGCCCTTGGTATCCAGGGGCTGGCCCCGTTCGATATAGCCGAAGCCGGTTTCCGGCGCCGAGGGCAGCACGCCGAAGGTCACCAGATGGCCATTTTTGGCCAGCTCCACGGCGTGCTCAACGGATGCCTTGAAGGCCGCCTCGTCCTTGATCAAGTGATCGGCAGGCATGACCACCAGGATCGCCTCGTCACCGTGCAGGGCCTGTACCGCGAGGGTGGCCGTGGCAATGGCCGGCGCGGTGTTGCGACCCGTGGGTTCAAGTACGAAGTGACCGCGATAGCGCTCCAGGTGGGCGCTTTGATAATGATCGCGGCTCTGGAAGTAGTACTCGCGATTGGTGACGGTAACAATGTCGCCCCGGCCGTCGAACAACCCCGCCGCTCGCCGATAGGTCTTGCTCAGCAGTGACTGGCCGTCGGGCAAGAGCATGAAAGGCTTGGGATGGCCCTCGCGGGACACCGGCCACAACCTCGTCCCGGCACCGCCGGAAAGAATCACGGGAATGAGCATGGCCTACTCCTTGGCGACGCGTTTCATGTCCGCATCCATCATCATGCGGATCAGGGTGTCGAGGTCGGTCCGAGGCTTCCAGCCCAGGACACGTTGTGCCTTGGCCGGGTTGCCGAGCAACACCTCGACTTCGGCCGGGCGGAAAAACGCCGGGTCGACCTTGACGAAGTCACGGTAGTCCAGGCCCACGTGTTCGAAGGCAATCCTGCACATCTCGCGCACGGTGGTGGTGACGCCGGTGGCCACCACGTAATCGTCGGGGTTGTCCTGTTGCAACATCAGCCACATGGCTTCGACGTAGTCGCCGGCAAAGCCCCAGTCGCGCTTGGCGTCGATATTGCCCAGGCGCAACTCCTGCTGCCTGCCCTGCTTGATGCGCGCAGCGGCATCGGTGACCTTGCGAGTCACGAACTCGATGCCGCGCAGCGGTGATTCGTGGTTGAACAGGATGCCGCTGCTGGCATGCAGGCCGAAGCTTTCCCGGTAGTTGACGGTGATCCAGTGGCCGTACAGTTTCGCCACGCCATAGGGGCTGCGTGGATAGAACGGGGTGTGCTCGTCCTGTTGCTCGGCCTGGATCAGGCCGAACATTTCGCTGGTGGAGGCCTGGTAGAAGCGAGTCTGCACACTGAACTGGCGAATGGCTTCGAGCAGGTGGGTAACTCCCAGTCCATCGACGATGCCGGTGGTCACCGGCTGGTCCCAGGAGGCCGCGACGAAACTTTGCGCGGCCAGGTTATACACTTCGTCCGGCGCCGACTTGATCACCGCCCGTTGCACCGAGCAGGCATCGGCCATGTCACCGTCCAGGTAAACGATGTCCTGTTCGATGCCCATCTCTCGCAACCGCCAGCGCGAGTCGCTGCTGCGTCGCGCCACCAGGCCGTGGACTTTGTAACCCTTGTCGAGCAGCAACTTGGCCAGATACGCGCCGTCCTGGCCGGTGATCCCCGTGATCAATGCACTTTTCATTCTTGTCGTACCCGTATCTCCCAGTCGGACAGGATCGCCCGCAAGGATTGTTGTGTTGTTGTTTCGGGCGTCCATCCGGTGGCCTGTCGTAGCTTGGCTGGGCTACCACAGACGCGACGCTGTTCTGCGCGGCGAAGACGCGCAGGGTCTTGGATCAGTTGCACATCGACCTGGGCGAGATCGCCCAGTTGTTCGATCAGGCTGCGAATGCTTTGCTCGCGCCCCGAGCAGATGTTGTAGACCTGCCCCGGGGCGCCTTTTTCCAGCAGGGTCAGGTAGGCTGAAATCACATCGCCGACATCGAGGAAGTCGCGGGTCACATCGATATCGCCCACTTGCAGCCGGGCCGGTTGCAGGTCCAGCTTGATCCGGCTGATCTGCCGGGCGGCGCTGGCAATGACGAAGCTGTCCTTCTGGCCGGCACCGATGTGATTGAACGGGCGGGCCACCAGCACCGGCCAGCCTTCGCTCATGCCCCACTGCAGGCTCAGCAGTTCGGCCGACAGCTTGCTGACGGCATACGGGTTGCGCGGGGCGGGCGGTTGCAGTTCGGTAATCGGCAGCTGGTCTTCGCTGACCTGGCCATAGACATCACCGCGAGCTGACATACAGGAACGTCCCGGTGAAACCCCGGGCCTTGAGGGCCTGGAGCAGGTTCAAGGTGCCCAGCAGGTTGATGTGCAGGGTGCGCGCCGGATCGCGAAAGGCTTCGGGCACAAAGGTCTGGCCCGCCAGGTGGATCACGGCGTCGGGAACCTCGGGCCAGAGGCCCTCCAGGGTCTTGGCATCCGTCAGGTCATAGCGCGCGACGACAGGCATCACCTGCCACGCCGAATCATGAACGTTCAGTCGAGATTTGAGGTGACGTCCAACGAAACCGCTGAGGCCCGTAACGAACAGACGTTTTTTCAAGCTCCAGTCCCCTTGACGGTCGCTTCGTCTATTGCGAACTGAGTGGGAAATTTCCGTAAGATCGGAGAAAAGTCACTCAACGATTAGCCTAGAGAAGCGTTTGTTGTAGTTGTTTGGTTGCCAATCTGTGCCAATTTTGCAGCAATTTCAACAGCGCAAATCGTGACTGGTCAGTTCTCATATTTATAGCGGGTTTATTCTTGCCGGGCGGTTCACGAACCCTTGGCGGATGTGTTTAGAATGCCCCTCGTCACGCTGTCCCTGGTTTCGATCTTCGAGATGAACCGCCAGGGGCGGGACCATAAAAAAACAAGAACGAGACGGGTAGCGAGATGAACGACGCGTGGCGGCCCCTGGGCCGGCTCGATGCGTGACTCGACCGTCATGAAGTGGGGCCGCCGGGACGGCGGTGCCATGATGGGATGCCATGAATTTCATTCTTTACTCGGACGTAAACGATCACTCCATCAGCCAGAGCCTCGGGCGCCCTGAGTACAGCTATTACTTCGTGCTCAAGGCTTATCGTCCCGTGCTGGAAAGCCTGGGGCCGGTGCATGTGGTGTCGTCGGTCGCCGAGGTCGATCCGCTGTATCAAACACTGCAGCAGGCCGGGCAGGACTGCTTGTTCCTTTCGTTTTCACCCCCGCACAAGACGCCGCAGGACCTGCTTTGCCCGATGGTCTGCGTGGTGGCCTGGGAGTTCGATTCGATCCCGGCCGAGCACTGGGACGACGACCTGCGGCATGACTGGAGTCGCACGCTGGCCCGCCATGGCCGGGTGATTACCCTGTCCAGCCATACGGCCGAGGCGATCCGCCGGACCTTGGGCGAGGATTTCCCGGTATTGGTATTGCCCACGCCGCTGTGGGAGCGTTTCGCGGCGGTTCGTGAGCGACACCCGAGCCTGCCGATCAACCCGGGAACGACCTTGCAGATCAAGGGCTGCATCATCGACAGCCGGCCTCTCGGGCTGTCGGCCGATGGCTTGATCGCGCCGATCCTCGAAGAAGCGCCGGAACCGGAACCAGAGCCGGAACCGATCATTGAGCCACCCCCTCTGACTTGGCGGCGGCGCGCATTCATTTCCCGCCATTACCTGCGCGAAGTCATCCGCGCCTTCACCGGCAAGCGCGAGCAGGGCCCCGTGTGGCTGTGCAAGCACAACCTGCTGTGCTGGTATCGCGAGGCGGTCCGCGACTTGGTGCCCGTGCCGGTGCGCGTTGCCACCAGCAGGATCCTGAGAGGGCCGGCACCGCTGCCGGTGGCTGTCGAGCCCGTTCCAGAGCCTGTTCCCGAACCGGCGGCACCGGCACATCCCCAGGCCGTGCTGCCGGACACCCACCAAGTGGTGGAAACCGAAGTCAACGGCGTGGTGTACGTCAGCGTGTTCAACCCCGATGACGGGCGCAAGAACTGGCATCAGTTGGTCACCGCATTCTGTTGGGCCCTGCGTGATGTCGAGGACGCCACGCTGGTGCTGAAGATGACCCAGAACGACCTGTCGACCTACTACGTCGAGCTGTTGACGCTGCTGTCCCAGCTGTCGCCGTTCAGTTGCCGGGTGGTGGTGATGCACGGTTACCTGGAGGACGAACAGTTCGCTCGGCTGTATGGCGCGGCGAGTTTCTACGTCAATGCGTCCCGCTGTGAGGGCCTGTGCCTGCCGTTGATGGAGTTCATGTCCTGTGCACGCCCCGTCATCGCGCCGGACCACACGGCGATGCGCGATTACATCGACGCCGAGGTGGCCTTCATCGTCAAGTCCAGTCGCGAACCGACCATCTGGCCGGAAGACTCACGCATTTTGTATCGCACCCTGCGCCATCGACCCGACTGGGGCTCATTGAAACTCGCCTATCAGCAGAGCTACGCCATGGCCAAGCACCAGCCACAGGCCTACCAGGCCATGGCTGTTGCCGCGAACGAGCGGATGCGCCGCTATTGCGCGTTCGCCCCGGTGCAGCAGCGCCTGGCGGATTTCCTGGCGGAGCCAGGCTGTGACGAAGGGCTGCCGCTGGCGGTCCAGGCAGGTAGCGCCTCATGTTGATCATCATTTATTCGGAAACCAACCAGAGCAACATTCTGGAAAACCTCGGTAAGCCCGAGTACAGCTATTACTTCGTGCTCAAGGAGTTTCGCCCGGTGCTGGAGCGGCTGGGGCGGGTGGTCGAAGTGACCCGGCCTGACGAGGAGGTCGATCAGCTGTACGCCGATTGCCTGGAGCGTGGCGAGGATTGCGTATTCCTGTCGTTTTCACCGCCTCATCGCACCGCTGCCCACTACGCCTGCCCGACGATTCCGGTGTTCGCCTGGGAATTCAGCACCATCCCTACCGAAAGCTGGCAGGGCGAGGCCCGGCACGACTGGCGAGTGGTCTTGGGCGCAACCGGCATGGCGATCACCCATTCCAGCTTCACCGTCAGCACCGTTCGTGAGGTGATGGGCGCGGACTTTCCCATCGCCGCTGTCGCCGCGCCGGTATGGGACCGCTTTGCCGCCCGTGGTGCGGTGCTGGCCCAGCGGCCGACCGTGGATCACATGCACCTGCAATTGCGTGGCCTGCTGATCGACAGTCGCACCACCGATCTGCGGCCATATGGCCCACCGGTGCATCAGGCCGGCACGCCGCTGGTGCTGGACGGCCCGGCCGAGGATTGCGAGTTACTGCTGGACGGTGTGATCTATACCTCCGTGTTCAATCCCTACGACGGGCGCAAGAACTGGAAGGACATGATCAGCGCATTTTGCGCGACGTTTCGCGATGTTCCTGACGCAACCCTGGTACTCAAGCTGACTCACCACGATGTCACCGCCGCGCTCACCGACATGCTCCACCACGTCTACAAGAACCAGTCGTACCGCTGCCGCATCGTGCTGATTCACGGGTACCTGGCGGACGCGGACTACGAACGGCTGGTGGAAGCCACCCGGTACGTGGTCAACAGTTCCTATGGCGAAGGGCAGTGCCTGCCGTTGATGGAGTTCATGTCCTGCGGCCGTCCGGCGATTGCGCCGTTGAACACGGCGATGGCCGACTACATCGATCACGACAATGCCTTCGTGGTGGATTCGACCGAGGAACTGACCGCCTGGCCCCACGACCCGCGTGCGGCTTACCGGACCCTGCGTTATGTCACCGATTGGGACTCGCTGTGCTCGGCCTACCGCGCCAGCTACGACGTGGCTAAAAATGATCCCGAGCGTTATCGCCGCATGTCGGCCCATGCCGTGCACAGCCTGGAAAAATTCTGCAGCCAAGCCAACGCCGAGCAGCGTTTGCGGGCATTTTTCGAACAATTGTCCGAGCGTCGCCGGAACGCGGCGCAGCCATGATCCGGCGATGGCTGGCCGGGCGCAGGCCAGTGGCGTCTCCGCCAGCGCCGACGGTGGCCGTTTCGCCCCGGGATGCCGGCCTCTACGACGCGATGCTCGACGGCTGGTTTCGCAGTGAAACCGGCGAATTGCTCAAGGGCTTTGCCATCACGGCCGGCGATACCTTGCTGGATGTGGGCTGCGGCGAAGGTGTGGCGACGCTGTTTGCCATGCGCCAGGGCGCGTCCGTGATCTTTACCGACAGCGAACAGGACAAGGTGCGCGACCTGGCTCGCCAAGTCGAGGCCCAGGCCGCCGCGCCGTTCCTGGGGCTGGTCAGCAACAGCCTGCCGCTGCCCCTGGCCGATGGCTGTGCGAACAAGATCGTCTGCATGGAGGTGCTCGAGCATATCCATGAGCCCGAGCCGTTCATGGCCGAACTGGTGCGCATGGGCCGGCCCGGGGCGCAGTATTTGCTCAGTGTGCCGGCCTCGGTGGGCGAGCATTTGCAGCAAGGCATTGCGCCGCCGGGCTACTTTCAAGCGCCCAACCATGTGCAGATTTTCAGTGCCGAACGATTCGCCGCGCTGGTGGAGGACGCCGGGCTGGTGATCGAGCATCGCCAGGCCAGCGGGTTTTTCTGGGTCATGGGCATGATTTTCTTCTGGGCCAGCGAACGAGCGGCCGGTCGGGAGCTCGAGGGAGCCGTGCGCGACCGCATCCAGGCACCGTATCCGCCATTGATGGAGCGTTGGGCGAGCCTCTGGCAGGACTTGCTGACGCAACCCGACGGCCTGGTGATCAAGCAGGTGCTGGACCGGTTCATGCCCAAGAGCCAGGTCATCATCGCGCGTAAACCCGATCCTTCTTCCGGGAGTACTTCATGAGCGGCAAGCGGATCCTGGACATCGAGTTGCTGCGCGCCGTTGCGGTGATCGGCGTGCTGTTCCATCACCTGCAAGGCATGCCGTTTCCTGGCGGATGGCCGCGCCTGGCAGCCCTGGCCGACAGTTTCCAGTTGTGGTGGGGGGTGGACCTGTTTTTCGCGATCTCCGGGTTCGTCATCGGGCGCAGCCTGATCCCGCAATTGCGTCGCTGCGACAGCCCTCGGCAATTCTGGGCCGTCACCCGGGAGTTCTGGATTCGCCGGGCGTTTCGCCTGTTGCCGTCGGCCTGGCTCTGGCTGCTGCTGGTGTTGTTCGCGGTGTTCTTCCTGAACCGTTCCGGCGCGTTCGGCAGCGTGCAGGCCAACCTGCAGGCGACCCTGGCCGGTTTCCTGCAATTTGCCAACCTGCGTTTTGCCGATGCGTTCATGCAGTATGAATACGGTGCGAGCTTCGTGTACTGGACGCTGTCGTTGGAAGAACAGTTCTATTTGATCCTGCCGCTGCTGGTGTTCGTCTCGCGTCGCTATTTGGTGTGGGTGCTGCTGGCGGTGGTGCTTGTGCAGTTTTTCACCTGGCGGGCGCTGTGGTTGTCGGTGATCCGTACCGATGCCTTGGCGCTGGGGGTGTTGTTGTCGATCTGGAGCCTGCGGCCCAGCTACTGGCGCTTCGAGCCCACGTGGTTGCGCCGCCCGCCCTTGGGTGTGCTGCTGGTGCTGGGCCTTGGCGGCGTGATGGCCTGGATCGCGACCGAGCACTTCAATTTGGCGTTCTACCGTCTCGGGGTCATCGCGGTGCTCAGTGCCGTGCTGGTCTGGGTGGCCTCTTACGATCAGGATTACTTGTTGCCCCGCGGTCGGCTGAAAACGGCGCTGACCTGGGTGGGCAGTCGTTCCTACGGGATCTACCTGATCCACATCCCGGTGTTTTTCCTGCTGCGCGAGTTGTGGTTTCGTTTCGCCCCCTTGGGTTCGCCGGACCCGGCAAGCCATCCCTGGCCGGCCCTGGCGTGCGCGTTGTTGTTGATCGGGCTGTTGAGCGAACTCAACTACCGTTGGGTCGAAATGCCCATGCGCAATCGTGGCGCCCGGTTGGTCGAACGCCTGTCCGCCGCCCGAACCGTCCTTCCTGTTTCTGGAGCCCCGTCATGCTGAGCCTTTTGAAGAAACTCACCACGGGCACGCCCGCGCCCGTCGAACCGGCCGCCGAGAAAGTCGACCCGTATATGCTCGGGCTGCACGATGCGATGCTCAGCGGCTGGTTCAACCAGCAAACCGGCGAACTGTTCACGGGTTTCCCTGTGACGCCTGAGGACACGTTGCTGGACGTGGGCTGTGGCGATGGCGGCAACGTGCATTTTTGTGGGATGCGCGGGGCGAAGATCATCATCGCCGACATCGATTCGGCCAAGGTTGAAGCCACGCGCCAGCGCTTGAGCGACACCCCTGCGCGCGGTGTCGAGTGCCATGTGACCGACTGCAACCCACTGCCCATTGCCGATGCCACAGCCACCCGGGTGGTGTCCACCGAAGTCATCGAGCACGTCGACGACCCGGCGCAGTTCCTCGCCGAACTGGTACGGGTCGGCCAGCCCGGCGCGCTGTACCTGCTGAGCGTGCCGCACCCCAGCTCCGAGGATCTGCAAAAAGACATCGCCGCGCCGGAGTACTTCCGCAAGCCCAATCACATTCGCATCATCAGTGAAGAGCAGTTCAAGTCGATGGTCAGCGAGGCCGGGCTGGAGGTGTTGAGCCACAGCCAATACGGGTTCTATTGGTCGATGTGGATGCTGTTGTTCTGGGAGGCCAAGGTCGATTTCAGCAACGCCGACCACCCGTTGCTCAATCACTGGGCCGACACCTGGCAGGCGGTGCTGAACTCACCGCGCGGGGCGCAGATCAAGCAGGCGCTGGACGCGGTGGTGGCCAAGAGTCAGGTGATTATTGCGCGTAAGCCTTGATGACGTTGGTAGACCTCAACCCTGTGGGAGCGAGCTTGCTCGCGATAGCGTTGGTTCAGCCGCCTATAGATTGACTGACCCACCGCTATCGCGAGCAAGCTCGCTCCCACAATGACGCGCTCGGCGTTAATCTGCACATCTTTTGCCCGCGGTAAGGCTTCATGACTGTTTTTTTCCGGCTCTCCCTGGCCCTCGCCATGTTGCTTTTGGCGGGCTGCGAACAACCTCCACCCCCAGCCCTGGATCAACAGTTGTATATCTGGCAGCGCCAATGGACAAAGGCTCATGAGCCGGCGCTGCACCAAAGCCGGGGGGATTTTTCCACGCTGCGGGTGCTGGCGTTGCAGGCTTTTCCCGGGGCGGGCTGGCGCCGTGCGCGGATCGACCCAGGCCTGCTCAAGGCGGACGGCCGTCCGCTGATCGCCGTGATTCGCCTGGACGGCCAGCTCAAGGCCTTGAACCAGGACGAGGTCATTGCGCAAATCCAGCAAGTGCTGGGCGATTGGCAAGCCCAAGGCCTGACCCCGGTGGGCGTGGAGGTCGACCACGATGCCGGCAATGCACGGCTGCCGGCCTATGGAAACTTCCTCGGCCAACTGCGGCACAGCCTGCCGGCCAACCTGCGGCTCAGCATCACGGCGCTACCGGCCTGGCTCGACAGCCCCGCATTGCCGGGATTGTTGGACGCGGTGGACAGCAGCGTGCTGCAGGTCCACGCGGTGAGCGATCCGCGGCAAGGGCTGTTCGATCCGAAACAGGCCCGGCACTGGGCACAACGCTGGAGCGAGGTCACCACGCGGCCGTTTTATCTGGCCCTGCCAGCCTACGGCGTGGCGCTGCTGTCCCAGGAGAGCGGCGTGCCGGTAGTGGAAAGCGAAGTGCCGATCGATCGCGGCGGCGAGCGTCGGGAGTTGTTGGCCGATCCACAGCAAGTGGCCGGGCTTGCGGCGGATTTGCGGGCTGATCCGCCGCAACATCTCGCCGGGCTGATCTGGTTTCGCCTGCCGCTGGCCGGCGACCGGCGAGCGTGGAGCCTGACCACGCTCGGCGCCGTTGCCCGGGGCGATCGCCTGGACAGTCGCCTGGCGTTGCAATGGGGGGAGCAGGGCGGTTTGTACGATATCCGCCTGGTCAACCAGGGCAATCTCGACAGTCCCTGGCCCCAGCGCTTGACGCTGGCTGTCGGCGCCTGTGACGGCGTCGATGCATTGGCAGGCTATACGTTGCAACAAACCCCTGGACTGCTTACCTTCACCCGCATTCAGGAAGGCCGCTTGGCGGCTGGTAGCCAACGAGCAATCGGTTGGGCGCGCTGTACGAAAATCGACCAAGGAGGTTTCAATGTTTACCCGTAAGTGGCCTCGTCACCTGCTGTGCCTGAGCCTGTGCCTGCCGCTGGGCTCGGCGCTGGCCTGCGGGCCGGATTTCCCGATGCGCCTGCTGGATAACCGCGCCCAGACGCTGGCGGAGTTGCCCGAAGGCAGCTTTCGCTTCGAGGTCAGCCGCCTCGGCCAGGCGATTGCCGGGCTCAAGCCGGCCACCGAGGCGACGCGCAACCCGGACTACAGCTATGACGACCTGCCTTCCTACGTTGAACAACGTAACCAGGCCGAGCAGATTGGCCTGACCCCGCCGCAACAAGCGGTGGTGGAGCGCCTGCGTGCGTTGACCGATATCGACCAGGTGGCGGCCGAAGCGGCCAACCTGCCCGATGAGCTGCGCCTGTATGCGCTCGGCGCGGCGGCTTTCAACGTCGGTGAGCATCAGCGCGCCGTGGAAACGTTCCAGCAATTGCTGGCGTTACCGGCTGACCAGCGACGGTTGCGCAGCACCTGGGCCGCGTATTCCCTTGGGCGGGCATTGTTTGCCGTGAGCACCGAGGCGGGCAGCGGCGACCCTGTGGCCTTGCAAGATCAGGCGCGTGCGGCATTTCGTCAGGCCCGGGAAATGAGCATCGCCGGGTTCAGCGATCCGCTGGAACTGGGCATCGCCAGCCTCGGCGAAGAGGCCCGGGTGGCCTACACCGCCGACGACTGGGACAGCGCCATCGGCCTGTACGCGATCCAGAACCTGCAAGGGTCCCCGGTCGGCTACAGCTCGTTGCTGCAATTGGCACAACGCCTGAGCGTCGAGTCGGATGAACGTTTGAGCGAGTTGCTCAAGACCAAAGCGGTGCAGCGACTGGTCACCGCCTACCTGCTCAGCCGCGTTGGCTGGTGGGACGGTGAAGAACCTTCGGGTGAGAAAAGGCTGGTCAAACTGTTGCAGACCAACGCCCGGGATAACCTGGATGATGCTGACCGTTTGGCGGCGGTGAGTTACCAGCACGGCGATTACGCCAACGCTCAAGCGTTTGTGCAAAAGGCTCCCGACACAGGCTTGGCCTGGTGGGTGCGCGCCAAGCTGGCCTTGCGCGACGGCGACAAGGTGGCCGCGGCGGCGGCTTATGCCAAGGCTGCCCAGGCGTTTCCGAACGATGAATCCTGGGGCAGCCGGCGCACACCGGATTGGAATTACGAATCGGTGCAACCCAAGTGCCGGGTCGAAGGGGAAAGCGCGATCCTGGCCTTGCAGCGCGGTGATTACCTGCAAGCCTTCGATCAGCTCTATCGCGGCCAGAGCAACTATTGGTACGACGCCGCCGCCGTCGCCGAGCGGGTGCTCACAGTGGATGAGCTCAAGCAGTACGTCGACGCTCAAGTCCCGGCGCCACCGGCGTTGAGCCAAGAGGACCGGGACAACTACGTGCCGCTGCCAGTGGCCGCGAGCTTACGCAATCTGCTGGGCAGGCGTTTGCTGAGGGAAGGGCGCTTTGATGAGGCGCCGGCTTATTTCGATAACCCGGACCTGCAGAACAAGGCCCGTGCCTATGGGCAATTGCGCCAGGACGCCGAGTCCAAATGGTGGCCAACCCGGCGGGCCGAGGCGTATTTCCATGCGTCCTGGATGGCGCGCAAATGGGGTATGGAACTGCTCGGCTATGAGATGGCGCCGGATTACGCCAGCCTGGGCGGCAATTACAGCCTGGAACCGGTCGAGCTGAACGTCGGGCCACTGGTGGCCGAAGGTGAAGTGCAACGCCAGCAGGCCAACGCCGCGCAGCCGGAC
Organism: Pseudomonas sp. R151218B TE3479; assembly: GCF_053629195.1. Taxonomy (NCBI): domain Bacteria; kingdom Pseudomonadati; phylum Pseudomonadota; class Gammaproteobacteria; order Pseudomonadales; family Pseudomonadaceae; genus Pseudomonas; species Pseudomonas sp. R151218B TE3479. The sequence continues at coordinate 912,926 of NZ_JBRJHV010000001.1, read as the reverse complement.
GTGCGCTATCACTATCGGTTTGTCGCCACGGCGCTGGCGAGCCAGGCGGCGGATTACCTGCCCCATACCAGCCAGGCGTTTGCGGCGGTGCTGTGCAAGGCGGTGGGGTACAACTCCAGCCTTGAAGAGCAAAGCGCGCTGTACCAGCGCTATGTGAAGGAAGGCCCGTACGTGGATTGGGCTGGGGATTTTGGTCATCAATGCCAGCAACCGGACTTCGGCAAAGCGAACAAACGCTACGTGACCCAGGCCCTGGACCCGATCCGCTCGGCGCTGCGACCTTACAAGGTTTGGCTGGAAGTGGGCGGGGTCGTGCTGGTGGTGGCGGTGGGGTTGGGGTTGATCAGCCGTCGGCGGCGCAAGGCCCGGATGTCAGCCTCCTGAGGTGAAGCACCCATTGTGGGAGCGAGCTTGCTCGCGATAGCGGCATTGCAGGCACTACAAGTGCCTATGGATGACCACATCGCGAGCAAGCTCGCTCCCACAGGGCGGGTGTTATCGCCCGTGGAGCGTCGTTCCTACATCTGCGTCGCCATTCCCTCCACATTCATGGCCGCCTGGCGCAACGCCTCTGAACGGGTAGGGTGCGGGTGGCAGGTCAGGGCGATGTCCTCGGCCGAGGCACTGAACTCCATGGCCACGCAGTACTCCCCGATCATCTCACTGACGCTCGGGCCCACCAGGTGCACGCCAAGGATTTCATCGGTGCGCTCATCGGCCAGGACCTTGGCGAACCCTTCGGTTTCGTGGTTGATCTTGGCCCGGCTGTTGGCCGTGAACGGAAACTTGCCGACCTTGTAGGCGCGGCCTTCGGCCTTGAGATGCTCCTCGGTCTGGCCGACGCTGGCCAGTTCCGGACGGGTGTAGATGACGCTGGGAATCAACGCATAGTTGACCTCGGCGGCCTTGCCGGCGATCTGCTCGATGCAGGCCATGGCTTCGTCTTCGGCCTTGTGGGCCAGCATCGGTCCGGCCGTCACGTCGCCGATCACCCAGACGCCGGGTGCTTCGGTGCGGTGACGCTGGTTGGCGAGCATGCCGCGTTTATCGGTGCTCAACCCGACGTTCTCCAACCCCAGCCCTTGTGTGTAGGGCCGCCGACCGATGGCCACCAGCACGTAATCGGCATCCAGGGCCTGTGCTTCGCCGCCCGCCGCCGGTTCGATCTGCAATTGCACGCCGCTGGCCGAGGTCGTGGCGCCGGTGACCTTCGAACTCAACTTGAACTCGATACCTTGTTTAGCCAAGGCTCGTTGCAAGGTCTTGCCGGCCTCGCCGTCCACACCCGGACAAATGCGATCGAGGTATTCCACCACGGTCACCTGGGCGCCCAGGCGCCGCCAGACCGAGCCCAGTTCGAGGCCGATGACGCCAGCGCCGATCACCACCAGATGCCGGGGCACCTCACCCAGGGACAAGGCGCCGGTGGAGTCGAGGATGCGCTGGTTGTCGATGGTCACGCCTGGCAGCGGCATGGGTTCCGAGCCGGTGGCGATGACGATGTCCTTGGCGTTGAGTTCGGTCTTGCTACCATCGGCACCGGTGACGGTCACCTTGCCCGGTCCGTCGATGTGGCCCCAGCCTTTGATCCAGTCGACCTTGTTCTTGCGAAACAGAAACTCGATGCCCTTGGTCAGGCCCGTCACGCTTTCGTCTTTCTGCTTCATCATTTGCGCAAGATTGAGGGTCGGGCTGACTTCAATCCCCAAGTTGGCGAACTCCGTGCCCGTGGCCGCTTCGTACAGTTCCGAGGCGTGCAGCAACGCCTTGGAGGGCATGCAGCCGACGTTCAGACAGGTGCCGCCCAGGGTGGCTCGACCTTCGACACAGGCAGCCTTCAACCCTAACTGCCCGGCCCGAATCGCCGCGTTATACCCACCGGGGCCGCCGCCCAGAATGACCACGTCGTAGTTGCTCATCGCTGTTCTCCCGCTTGGCTTGATAAAAAATTATGGTCGTAATATGAGCGTTTGCAGAGATTCCGGTCAAGGCTTAAGTCAAGAGGCCGGCGTGGGCCTTGTCATGAAGAATTCAAAACGGAAATTTCACAGTAATCGTTATAAGGTAACGGCCTATAACGAAGCGGCGGTGGCGTCTGCCCACAGGCCCGGATTTTGATCGCCACGAAAGCTGGGATGGTATGCAAGTCGATCTAGATATCGAAGGGGCACAAGTGGCCGAATGGCCGCGTTTCCAGCGCGCGTCGTTTCAAGGGCGCCGCTTGAAGCTTATCGCCTGCGCCTTGGGAAGCGTGGCGGGATTGGGCTTGGTCCTGGCGTTTTTTATCGGCGTGTTTTCGCCGCAATCTTTGTGGCCAGTCTTGCTGGTCAGCCAAGGCGCGGGACTGTTGGTGCTGGTGGCGGGCTTGCAATCCGCTTGGTGGGTGACCCAATGGCGCAGCAGGGCGTTGCTGCCCGCTGTGGATAACCTGCCGGCGGAAAACGAGCCTGTTGATAACTTGGGTTGGTATGAGCGGCTGCTGGACCGCATCGGTGCCCGTTCGGTCGGCCTGCTCAAGCAAATCGGTGCGCCTGCGTTGTGGTTGGCCGGTTGGGCCGTGTTGGTATTGCTGGGCCTGGAGCAAGCCTGGGACTTGCAATTGCCGGCTGCCGCCCTCGGTGTTTCGGCCAGTGTGGGGGCAGTGCTGTCGTTGTTGTTGGCGTTCGGGTTATTGGTGTTCGAGCGGCAATTGACCCAGCAGCGCCCCGTGGAATGGCCGGAAGCGCCAGCGCTGGCGCAACTGACGCGGGTGGCGATCATCGTGCTGGTGCTTGGCGCCTTGTGCTTGCTGTTCGCTGCAGAAACGTCCATCTGGCCGGTGCGCCTGGCGGTGTTGATGGGGCTGTTGCCGGGGCTGGTGGCGGCGGAGTTGTTGTTGCGCGCGGTGCTATCGTGGTTTATCCCGCGTCGGGACGCCCTGGAGCCGACGCTGCTGGGCCGCAGTGTCATCGCCGATCTGCTGCGCTGGCCGCCGCAACCCTGGCTGGCCTTGCAGCATGAACTGCATAACCGTTTCGGCATCGACCTGCGCCAGATCTGGGCCTTCAGCTACATGCGTCGGGCTTTTTTGCCGGTGTTGGCGTCAGTGGCGCTGGTGGGCTGGTTGTTGACTGGTGTGCATGAAGTGCCGCTGCAGGGGCGGGGCATCTATGAGCGCTTCGGTAAACCGGTAGAGGTGTTCGGTCCCGGCTTGCATGTCGCATTGCCTTGGCCGTGGGGCAGGGTGCTCAAGGTCGAGAATGGCGTTGTGCATGAACTGGCGACCATCGTTGCGGATAGCCGTGCGGTGGTCGAGGCTGAACCGGCGGAGGGGCCGGCACCGGCCATTGCCAATCGCTTGTGGGACGCCAGTCATGTGAACGACAAATCCCAGGTCATTGCCAGTCGTCGTGCCGACCAGCAGAGCTTCCAGATCGTCAACATGGATGTGCGCTTTGTCTATCGTATCGGCCTGACGGATGCCGCGGCGTTGGCGGCGACTTACAACAGCGCCGATGTGCCGACGCTGATCCGCAGCACCGCCAGCCGCATCCTGGTGCATGAGTTTGCTTCGCGTACGTTGGATGGTTTGTTGGGCGCCGACCGTGTGAGCCTGGCCGACGAAATCGGTCGCGCTGTCCAGACTGATCTGCAATCCCTCGACAGCGGTGTGGAAATCCTGGCGACGGTGGTGGAGGCGATTCATCCGCCGGCCGGTGCGGCCAATGCCTACCACGGCGTTCAGGCGGCGCAGATCGGCGCCCAGGCATTGATCGCTCGGGAGCGTGGTGCGGCGGCGGAACAGACCAACCAGGCGCAATTGCAGGCCAGCATCGCCCATGACCGGGCCAGCGCCACCGCGCGGGAAATCAACGCGGCCGCCCAGGCTGCCGATTTGCGTTTCAACGCCGACCGTAAAGCCTACGCCGCGGCGGGGCACGCTTTTGTGCTGGAACATTATTTGAGCCAACTGAGCCAGGGCCTCGGCAATGCCCAGTTGCTGATTCTCGATCATCGCCTGGGCGGTAGCAGCAACGCGCCGACCATCGACTTGCGAACCTTCACGCTGCCGGCCGACCCCGCGTCGCCGCGTAACCCTGTCCCGCCAGGAGCTGCCCATTGAGCCAGTCCTCTTCACACGGTCACCACGACCACGCCGGTCACGATCACGGCCATGCCGGTCATCACCATGGCCATCATCACCACCATCACGGCGACCCGCAGCAAGCCGGTCCGTTTCCTTGGCGGCGGATGGGCTGGGCGGTGTTGTTGGTGGCATTTGCCGTCGCGGCCGCGAGCCTGGTGCAAGTGCGGTCGGGGGAGGCCACGGTCATTACTCGTTTCGGCAATCCGGCCCGGGTGCTGCTGCAACCTGGCCTGGGGTGGCGTTGGCCGGCGCCGTTCGAGGCGGCGATCCCGGTGGACCTGCGATTGCGCACCACGTCCAGCGGCCTGCAGGATGTCGGTACCCGCGATGGACTACGGATCATTGTCCAGGCCTACGTAGCCTGGCAGGTCCAGGGCGATCCGGACAACGTACAGCGTTTCATGCGCGCGGTGCAGAACCAACCGGACGAAGCTGCGCGGCAGATCCGTACATTTGTCGGCTCCGCGCTGGAAACCACGGCCGCCAGTTTTGACCTGGCGAACCTGGTCAACACCGATGCCAGCCAAGTGCACATCGCCGATTTCGAAGCACAGTTGCGTCAGCAGATCGATCAACAGTTGCTCACCACTTACGGTGTGCGAGTGTTGCAAGTCGGTATCGAACGCCTGACTTTGCCATCGGTGACACTGACCGCAACGGTAGACCGCATGCGGGCCGAGCGCGAAACCATCGCCACCGAACGCACCGCCATCGGCAAGCGCGAAGCGGCGCAGATTCGTTCCGCCGCAGAACGTGATGCCCGCGTCGTGCAAGCCGATGCCACGGTAAAGGCCGCTGACATCGAGGCGCAATCCCGGGTAGACGCGGCCGAAATTTATGGCCGGGCGTACGCCGGCTCTCCCCAGCTCTACAACCTGCTCCGGTCGCTGGACACCTTGGGCACTATCGTCAGCCCAGGCACCAAGCTGATTTTGCGCACCGATGCCGCGCCATTCCGTGTCCTGGTGGACGGTCCTGCTTCCATGGACGGCAAAGGTGGAACACAACCATGAGTTTGGTTCCACGTGGAACAAATGTGTTATCCAGTCCGTGGATCCAGGCCGGGCGTTTGGCGTTTCTAGCGCTTTACGCCGTCACGGTGTTGGCGGCGTTGGCCTGGGTATTTTCCAACGTGCGACAGATCGACCCGCAGAATCGTGCGGTGGTGCTGCACTTCGGCGCCTTGGATCGTATCCAGAATGCCGGCCTCTTGCTGGCCTGGCCGCGCCCCGTGGAACAAGTGATCCTGCTGCCAGCAGCGGATCGGGTGCTCGAGCGGCGGGTGGAAAATCTGCTGCGCTCGGACGCGGCCTTGCAGGCTGATCGTGTGGCCAGTTTCGCCACGCCGGTGAGCGATGCATTGGCCGGTTCCGGTTATTTATTGACCGGTGATGCCGGCGTGGTGCAACTGGATGTGCGGGTGTTCTACAAAGTGACTGACCCTTACGCTTTCGTCTTGCAAGGTGAACATGTCTTGCCGGCACTGGACCGACTGGCGACCCGCAGTGCCGTGGCCCTGACCGCGGCCCGGGACCTGGATACCATTTTGGTGGCGCGCCCCGAACTGATGGGCAGCGACAACCAGGCGGCCGAGCGCCGCGAACGCTTGCGAGGCGATCTGGTTCAGGGGCTTAACCGACGCCTGGCTGACCTGGCTACGACGGGGCAGGGGCTGGGCATCGAAGTGGTGCGGGTCGATGTGCAATCGAGTCTGCCCGGGCCAGCGGTGAGTGCTTTCAACGCGGTACTGACCGCCAGTCAGCAGGCCGACAAAGCCGTGGCCAACGCCCGGACCGAAGCGGAAAAACTCACCCAGGTCGCCCGGCAGGACGCTGATCGTACCGTGCAAGTCGCCCATGCCCAGGCCAGCGAGCGGCTTGCCAAGGCTTCGGCCGACACAGCCACGGTGCTCGGGCTGGCGAAGACCCAAGGCAGCGATCCGCAAATGCTGCTGCGCCTGTATCGCGAACGCATGCCTGCCATCCTTCGCCAGGCCGGTTCAGTGACCACGGTCGACCCGAAAGACGATTCTCGCCTGATCATCCAGGGAGCCGGCCAATGACCGCTCGAACGCCTGCTGTACCGATGTTGTCCTCGGCGGAGCAACGCATCGCCGCCCGGCAACTGACCTTGGCGATGCTCGCTCTCGGCTTGCTCGCATTGGGCCTGGCCTGGCGCGGCTGGTTGCCGGAGCAGAGCGGCGTCAGCCAACTGCTGTTGGGGTTCGCCTCGCTGTTGGTGGCGGTGCCGGTGATGCGTTCGGCCTGGTACAGCTTGCGGTACCCAAGCCTGCACGGAATCACTGATCAACTGATCGCCCTGGCGATGCTCGGCGCCTGGGCCACCGGCGATCTGCTGACCGCGGCGTTACTGCCGATCATCATGATCTTTGGCCATGTGCTGGAAGAGCGCAGTGTCATCGGTTCCCAAGAGGCGATCCATGCCCTTGGCCAACTGACCCGCAGCCAAGGTCGCAAGGTACAGGCCGATGGCTCGATCATCGATGTCGACAACGCGACCCTCCAGGCCGGCGATGTCGTGGAAGTGCGCGCCGGTGACCGGGTGCCGGCCGATGGTCGGGTGCTGTCCGGCCAGGCCAGCCTCGACACCGCGCCTATCACCGGTGAGTCGGTGCCGCTGGAGGCGGTGGTTGGCACGGAAGTCTTCGGTGGTGCGATCAACCTCGATGGCCTGCTGCGCCTGGAGGTGACCCGTACCGGCGAAGCGTCCACCCTGGGCAAAGTCATCGCCTTGATGCAAAACGCCGAACGTTCCAAGCCACCCATCACCCGTTTGCTGGAACGCTACGCCGGCAGTTACCTGGTATTGGTGTTGTTGCTGGCGGCAGTGACCTGGTTCGTGACCAACGATGCTCAGGCGATGTTGGCGGTATTAGTGGCGGCGTGTCCCTGCGCGTTGGTGCTGTCGGCGCCGGCCACTGCCATTGCCGGGATCGCGGTGGCGGCACGCCACGGGATCCTGATCCGCAGCTCGGCCTTCCTGGAAGAACTGGCGGACCTGACCTCGTTGGTCGTCGACAAGACGGGCACCTTGACCTATGGCGTGCTGCGCCTGCAATCCATCGAGCATGCCCAGGACGCTCACGCATCGTTGCTGCTGCCGTTGGCTGCCAGCCTTGGTTCGGCCAGCAGTCATCCGGTCAGTCGTGCCTTGGCGGGGCTGGTGGAACAGGACAACTGCCTGGCTCTGACGGACATTCGTGAGCGCCAAGGGTTGGGTGTGGTCGCGATGACGGCTCAGGGCGAAGCGGCGCTCGGACGGCCGGAGTTGTTTGCACAGCTGGGCATTCAAACATCAGCGGTTCCTGAGCACGACGGCCCGATTGCCGGTCTGGCGCTGGATGGGCAGTTCCTCGCCTGGCTGCTGTTGGCCGACAGCGTCAAGCCGGAGGCGGAGGTGGCCATGGCCGAGCTGCGCGAGTTGGGTCTGGGCCGTCAGTTGCTGTTGACCGGCGACCGCCAGAGCGTGGCCACGACCCTGGCCCGGGATGTCGGCATCGGCGATGTGCAAGCCCAGGCCTTGCCGGAAGACAAACTCAAGCGGGTCATGGCTGAAATCGACCATGGGTTTCGCCCGATGGTGGTGGGCGATGGCATCAACGATTCCCTGGCGCTCAAGGCCGGGGTGGTGGGTGTTGCCATGGGAGCGGGTGGTGCAGACATCGCCCTGGCGTCGGCGGACATCGTGCTGATCGGCAGCGACCTGCGGCGCCTCGGCACCTGCGTGCGATTGAGTCGCCAGTGTCGGCGCACGTTGCAGGTCAACGTGATCATTGGCTTGGGCTGGACGCTGGCCATTGTTGCCTTTGCCGCCTTCGGCTGGCTTGGCGCGGCGGGGGCGATGATCGCTGCGCTGCTGCACAATCTCAGTACCCTGCTAGTGTTAGGTAATGCCGGGCGCTTGCTGCGGTTCCAGGAGCCACTGCTCAAGATCCAAGCGAAGGGCACCGTTGGGTAGGGTCAGCGAACTGCGCGTGGTACTTGCAGTCTGCTATTGGAGAGGGCGTGCCAGCGCAGAAGTTACCCGCCACAGGAGTGATTTGGGACAGCGATAGAAAAAGGCTATAAATTCGATAGCCTGCTATTTTTCTAGCATGGTCTACCCTCATTTCAGACGTCTGAAACAAGGGGGGATTCTCCATGCTCGCGCAACTTCCACCGGCCTTACAGAATCTGCATTTACCGCTTCGGCTGCGGCTCTGGGATGGCCATGAATTTACACTGGGGGCCGACCCCAGCGTCACGATTGTGGTTAAGGACCCACAAATGGTCGCGCAATTCACCCACCCCAGCCTGGACGCATTGGGGGCGGCGTTTGTCGAAGGCAAGCTGGAACTCGAAGGCCCGATCCACGAAGTCATTCGGGTCTGCGATGAATTGAGCCAGGCCTTGGTCGCGGACGATCCCGAGAACCAGCCGGTACGCTCGGTCCACGACAAGGAAACCGACGCCAAGGCGATCTCCTACCACTACGATCTTTCCAACGCGTTTTATCAGCTATGGCTCGACAGCGACATGGCCTATTCCTGTGCCTATTTCGAGACAGGCAGCGAAACCCTCGAGCAGGCCCAGCAAGCCAAGTTCCGCCACCTGTGTCGCAAACTGCGGTTGCAACCGGGTGACTACCTGCTGGATGTCGGTTGCGGATGGGGCGGCCTGGCGCGTTATGCCGCTCGGGAATTTGGTGCCAAGGTCTTCGGCATTACCCTGAGCAAGGCGCAGTTGATGCTGGCCCGGGAGCGGGTCAAGGCCGAAGGCCTGGAAGATCAGGTCGAGTTGCAACTGCTGGATTACCGTGACCTGCCCCAGGACGGCCGCTTCGACAAAGTGGTCAGCGTGGGTATGTTCGAGCATGTCGGCCACGCCAACCTTGCGCAGTACTGCAAGACGCTGTTCGGTGCCGTGCGCGAGGGTGGGCTGGTGATGAACCATGGCATCACTGCCAAGCACACCGACGGGCGTCCGGTCGGTCGCGGCGCGGGCGAGTTTATTGAGAAGTACGTATTCCCCAACGGCGAGCTGCCGCACCTGTCGATGATTTCCGCGCAGATCAGTGAAGCGGGGCTGGAGATCGTCGATGTGGAAAGCTTGCGCATGCACTATGCACGCACGCTCGATCACTGGAGTGAACGCCTGGAGGACAACCTCGAGGCAGCGTCGAAGGAAGTGTCGGAGCAGGCACTGCGGATCTGGCGTCTGTACCTGGCCGGCTGCGCCTACGCCTTCGCCAAGGGCTGGATCAACCTGCACCAGATCCTGGCGGTGAAGGCCCATGCCGACGGTAGCCATGAGCTGCCCTGGACCCGCGACGACATCTACACCCCTTAGAGAATCGGGGAAATAAGCCGGGCGATCCGCATGCCGACCTTCTGCAGGCGGTGGGTCTCCCGGCTTTCCTGTTTGTCGATTTCCTGGGCCTGGGCAAAGTCCTCTTCAAGCATTTGCTCGACTTCGCTGGCGAATGGAATATCCACGGTGAGCAGCATGACTTCGAAGTTCAAGCGGAACGAACGGTTGTCCAGGTTCGCACTGCCAATGGCGCTGATTTCCCGGTCGATCAACACCACTTTCTGATGCAGGAAGCCCGGTCCATAACGGAACATCCGCACACCGGCCCGTACCGCTTCAAACGCGTACAGGCTGGACGCTGCGTAGACGATCTTGTGGTCGGGCCGCGAGGGCAGCAGAATGCGTACATCCACGCCGCGCAGCACCGCCAGGCGCAAGGCTGCGAACACTGCTTCGTCGGGGATGAAGTAGGGTGTGGTGATCCAGACGCGTTCGCTGGCGGCGTGAATGGCCTCGACGAAAAACAGCGAGCAGGTTTCATAAGCGTCGGCCGGGCCGCTGGCCAGCAACTGGCAAAGCACGCCGTCGTCCGGGTAGCTGTCCGGCAGGATCAGCGGGGGCAGGGATCGGGCTGCCCAGAACCAGTCTTCGGCGAACGACTCTTGCATACTCGCCACCACCGGCCCGCACACTTGCACGTGGGTGTCGCGCCACGGCGCCAAGGGTGGTTTATCGCCCATGTATTCGTCACCGACGTTGTGCCCGCCGACGAATCCTTGCACGCCGTCCACCACCACGATCTTGCGATGGTTGCGAAAGTTGACTTGGAATCGGTTGAGCCAGCCGCTGCGGGTGGCGAACGCTTTTACGTGGACGCCACCGTCGCGCAAGGCTTGCACGTAGCGGTGGGGCAGGGAGTGGCTGCCAATGCGGTCATAGAGCAGATACACGGCCACGCCTTCGGCGGCTTTCTTCAAGAGCAGCGTGTGCAGGCGTTGACCGAGACGGTCGTCATGGACGATGAAAAACTGGATCAGCACGGCCTCTCGTGCCTGCTCGATGGCCTGGAAAATCGCCTCGAACGTGGCGTGGCCGTTGACCAGCAAACGCACCTGATTATTGGCCAGGCACGGTGTGCGCCCCAGTTTCGGCATGGCCCGTAACGAGGCGTAGGCTTGGGAGGCGCGAGCGGTCAGGGCTTCTTCGACCCAGGGGCGCCAGTTCAATTCGGAGATTGCCTTGCGCATTTCTTCGTTGGCTTGCCGGCGTGCCTTGATGTAACCATCGAACGTGCTGCGGCCGAACACCAGGTAAGGAATCAACGTTAGGTAGGGAATGAAGGTCAGCGACAGGGCCCAGGCAATCGAGCCTTGGGCGGTGCGCACCGTCAGCACGGCGTGGACGGCGGCAATGGAACCCAGGGTGTGGAGCAGCGCGATCAGGTAACCGAAAACATGCGGGCCGAAATAATCCATGGGGCAGCCTTGCTCCTGAAGTTTCAATGCTTAACAGACCATGTTCCGTGGCGAATGTCGCTATTTAATTCACCGGTTCAGGCCCTGAACCGAAGCCCGTGGCCGGCGTCTAACGGCCACTTGTCCTCTGGAGTTCGTGTAATGAATGTTCGTCTGCTGGGTGTGGCCTTGGCGATGGGTTTGTCGGTTTCGATGGCGGCTCAGGCGCAGATGCTCCAGCCGGGTTTGTGGGAATTGACCACCAGCAATATGAAGGTCGATAACCAGAACCTGCCGGACCTGCAACTGATCCTCGGCCAGTTGCAAACCCAGATGACCCCGGAGCAACGGGCGATGCTGGAAAAGCAGGGGATTACCATGGGGGGGAAAGGCATTCGCGTGTGCCTGACCCCGGCGCAGGTGCAAACCAATGATATCCCGCTGCAGGACCCGCAATCGGGTTGCAAGCAGCAGATCACCGAGCGCACCGGCAATCAGTGGAAATTTCGCTTCAGTTGCCCGAAAGCCCAGGGTACTGGGGTCGCGACATTCCAGAGTGATCGTGAATTCACCACCAAGGTCAACGGCACGTTCAATGCCACCGGCATCCAGCAGAACGGTAGCCTCGATACTCGCGCGGTATGGCTGGGCCAGGATTGCGGGACGGTCAAGCCGAGGGCCTGAAGCTCCTTTGAAGTAATCGCTCGGTGAGCCTGTGGAAGCCACGCGTGCTCGCGATGCAGACAAATCGGTGAGTCGCCAAGGGCATCACCGTTCATCGCGGGCAGGCCGTGCTCCCACAAATACTCTAAGGCCGACTCAGCGCCTCGTACAACGTGTTGAGGTTGTATTCGAACAGGCCGGTGAACGTGCTGGCCGGTCCGCTGGCGGCGAGTGCATCGGAGTAGAGCGTGCCGCCGATGTGAGCGCCGCTCTCCTCGGCGATCTGCTTGAGCAGGCGGGCGTCCTTGATGTTTTCCATGAACACCGCTTTGACTTTCGCCTGACGGATCTGGGTAATCAGCGCCGCGACTTCTGCCGCCGACGGTTCACGTTCGGTGGATAACCCCTGGGGTGCCATGAACTCGATGCCATAGGCCTGGCCCAGGTAACCGAATGCATCGTGGGACGTCACGATCCTGCGATTACCAGCAGGCAATGCGCCGAGCTTGGCCTTGGCTTCGGCAAGTAGGGCGTAGATGTTCTTCAGGTATGCCTGGCTGTTGCGTTCGTAGTCGGCCTTGTTGGCCGGGTCGGCAGCTTCCAGTGCCTTGGTGATGTTGCTGACATACAGCTCGGCGTTCGCCAGGTTGTGCCATGCGTGCGGGTCGGGGATGGTCTCGCCGTCCTCATCCAGTGACCGCGGGATGACGCCACGGCTGGCGCTGATCACCGGGGCGCTGGTTTCGGTGCTGGTCACCAGGCGGTCCAGCCACGGCTCGAAGCCCAAGCCATTCTTGATGATCAGTTTTGCCCTGAGCAACGCCTTGGCGTCATCTGGCGTGGGTTCGTAGGTGTGTGCATCGGCGTCCGGCCCGACCATGTTGGTGATTTGAATGTGCTCACCACCGACCTGTCGGGTCATGTCGGCGAGGATGCTGAAGCTGGTCACTACCTGAAGCTTTTCGGCGGCGGACAGGGACATGGACAGCATCAGACTGATTAGCACGAGCAGTACGCGCATCGGGAAACACCTCATTGGGATGTGAGCAAGGGCGGGCGGCGCAGCAAACCGTGCACCGGCCCGAATACCACCGACAGCAGATACGACACGCCCGCCACCAGAACGATGGACGGTCCGCTGGGCAGTGAGTAATAGAACGACAACAGCAGGCCGAGCCAAACCGAGAGGCAACCGAACAGCGCAGCGATCAGCATCAGCAGCGGCAGGCGACGGCTCCAGAATCGCGACGCGGCGGCTGGCAGCATCATCAGGCCGACCACCATCAACGCGCCGATGGCCTGGAAACCGATCACCAGGTTCAACACCACCAAGGTCAAGAACACGCCATGGGCCAATGGGCCGAGACGACTGACGGTTTGCAGGAACAGCGGGTCGAGGGTATCGAGCAGCAGCGGTCGATAAATCAACGCCATCGCCACCAGGCTGACGCCGCAAACCCACAGCATGCCGTTGAGTGTGGGGCCGTCCACCGCCAAAGCCGAGCCAAACAGCAGGTGCAGCAAGTCCAGGCGTTTGCCGGCCATGCCGAGGATCAACACCCCGGCCGCCAGGGAAATGGGATAAATCGCCGCGAGGCTGGCGTCCTCTCGTAGGCCTGTGCGCCGGGTAATCCAGGCGGCGAGCCCAGCCATGCTCAGGCCCGCACCCAGGCCGCCCAGGGTCAAGGCCGGCAGGCTCAGCCCGGCGAACCAGAAGCCGAGGGCGGCGCCAGGCAGGATGCCGTGAGCCACGGCGTCACCGATCAGGCTCATGCGCCGAAGGATCAGGAACACACCCAACGGCGCCGTGCTGCATGCCAATACCAGGCCACCCAGCAAGGCCCGACGCATGAAGACAAACTCTTGGAAGGGTTGCCAGAAATGCGTGGCCGCGAGCATCAGGCCACCCACGCATGGGGTTGTTGGGCGATCAAATCGACACTGCGGCCCAGCACGCAGCCGGTGTTTTTGATCAGCAGTGTATGGGGGACATGTTGGCGTACCGCTGCCAGATCATGACACACCACCACGAGGGTCCTGCCCGCCGCGTGCCAGCGATGAATGTGCTTCCACAGTAGCGCCTGGCCTTGTTCATCGAGGGCGGCATGGGGTTCGTCGAGCAGCAGCAAGGGCGCTTCGGCCAGGCTCAGGCGAGCGAGCAGGGCGCGTTGCAGTTCGCCTCCCGATAGCGCCATTAGCGGACGCTGCTCAAGGCCGCTCAGTGCCCAATCGTCCAGTACGGTCTGCAGCAACTGTCTACGCATGGCTGGTGTGTGGCGATTGCCCCAAGAGCCGGCCGCCACCAGATCTTGCAAGTTGATGGGAAATTGCCGATCCAGATGTTGCTGCTGAGGCATGAACGAGACGCCACCACGCCGTGGAACACTCAAGGTAACTTTGCCGGCTAGCGGCTTTTGCAGCCCCGCGAGTACTTTCAACAGGCTGCTCTTGCCCGAGCCGTTGGCACCGATGATGGCGGTGAGGCTGCCTGCCGGTCGCTCCATGGCGAGGGGCGGGGTGAGGGGTTGTCCGGGAGCACCCCAGCGCAGTGCTTGGCAATTGATCATGATGGTTCCCGGGTCCAGCGGCTTTGTGCCACGGCGTCATGGGCATGAAGACTTTCGGCGTGAACAACACGGACATCCAGGGCGGTGATCTGCGATGAGCAGGCCAGGGCCGTACTCAATCGCCGCGCGGCGTCTTCGCAGAACATCAGGTTTTGCCCGTTGGCCAGGGCGAATGCTTGTTCATCGGCGCGTTTCACGGCGGTCTGCACGGCGGTGCCGAGGGCTGCTTCGGCTTGGTTGATGAACCACTGCAGCGGCAATTCGTCGACAGCGGCGTCCAGACGTAGCGTCAAGGTCGCTGTGCTGCGCTGGCTATGCGGCGTGGCGACAATGCCGTTCGATGAGCCCAACCACGCGAGAATTTCGGCATGCTCAAGTTTCTTGTTAGCAAAGTCGTCGACAAATTGCTGTTGGATCAGCTGCCGGGCAAGGGCTGCCGAACAAGGGCAAGTCGAGGAATAGGGGATCTGAATCTTCAGTTCCACGTGGAACATTGTGTTTTTCAAGTGAGCTTCGATGCTCACCGGATAGCTTTTCCAGCCTGCCAACGGGCTGATTAACGCCGGACGTTTGAGCAGCAGATCGGCATGCACGCTGAGCGAAGCCGCACGGGATAAACCTTCATGGCTGTCGAGGAATTGCTCCAGGATTCGGCGCAAAAGCGCGGGCGAAAGTGGCGTCTCTTCCAGCAACCCCAGAGCCAGGTATAAGCGCGACATATGAATGCCACGCGCCTCGCTGTCATCGAGGCTGACACCGGCGTCGACCGTTGCGCCGAGGCGCTGGCCATCAATCAACACCGGCGTTGCGATGCCGCACATGCCTACCCAATCAAGGGGCAGGGTTTGATGTGAAACCTGCGCAGCCACATCGGGCAGTGTTAACGCATTCATGGTCAAGGCCCATCGAAGGTTAAAATTAGATGTTATAGTATAACAGTTAATTTTAAGAAGCCTTTTCCATGAAAGGAGTTTCATCTCCCTGAATGCTCACGTTCCACGTGAAACATTAACGCGATAAATCTTGGCATCCATTCATGCGGCCGCATGTAAATGCGCCGGTGCTACCGCCCGAGCTGGAAAAACGATTGAGGGTTGTCCAGCCCACACGTCGGCTGTATCCAACCCAACTTTCTCCATCCGACGCCAGTCCGGTAAAGAACGTGAGCTGACCGTAACGGCTGTTCGTTTGCGCCCAATAGCGGCGACTGGTGGCTTCAAAACCGCGTAAATAAATAGTGTTTCCAGCCGTCGCAACGCTATAGGCATTGCCTTGTATATCCACACACGCCAGCAAATTCGCGCTACGAGTGCAGTTTGCCAAGAGCGGACTCTGAGCCGCAGCGCCTAACGCCCACAGCAACAGTGAGCTCGCAAAAACAAATTTCAGATGATTGCGCATGAATTGATCTCAGACCAATGAAGAGCGGCGGGACTGGTTAAATTGTGTAGTTATACTATAACATAAAAAGCAACCAGGCCCTGAACCCAGCCGAACCCTGGAACCGAGCCGTCATCGAAGCGGCCGTCCGATGAGGATATACCTGATGCCCAATCGTCTTCCCGTCACCGTACTTTCCGGATTCCTCGGTGCCGGTAAAAGCACACTGCTCAATCACGTCCTGCGTAATCGCGACAACCTGCGGGTTGCTGTGATCGTCAACGATATGAGCGAGATCAACATCGATGGCAGCGAAGTCCAGCGTGATGTCACCCTGAGTCGTTCCGAAGAGAAACTGGTGGAAATGAGCAACGGCTGCATCTGCTGCACGTTGCGTGAGGACTTGCTCGAAGAAGTCGGGCAACTCGCCAGGGAAGGCCGTTTCGACTACCTGCTGATCGAATCCACCGGTATTTCCGAACCGCTGCCAGTGGCGGAAACCTTCACGTTTCGCGATGAAGAGGGCCGAAGCCTGGCCGATGTGGCGCGACTCGACACCCTGGTAACGGTGGTCGATGGGGTGAATTTCCTACTGGATTACCAGGCCGCCGAAAGCCTGGCGTCACGGGGCGAAACCCTGGGTGAGGAGGATGAGCGCTCGATCACCGATCTGCTGGTCGAACAAATCGAGTTTGCCGACGTGATTCTGATCAGCAAGATCGACTTGATCAGCCAGCATGAGCGGGAAGAGTTGACCGCGATTCTGCAGCGTCTCAACGCCCAGGCGCAGATCATCCCTATGGTCATGGGACAGGTGCCACTGGGCAGAATCCTCGACACAGGCCTTTTCGACTTCGAACGCGCCGCCCAGGCACCTGGTTGGCTACAGGAACTGCGCGGTGAGCATGTGCCAGAAACCGAGGAGTACGGCATCGCCTCGACCGCTTATCGGGCTCGCCGGCCGTTTCATCCCCAGCGGTTCTTCAACTTCATCGACCGGCCGTGGCCTAATGGCAAACTCCTGCGCTCCAAGGGGTTCTTCTGGCTGGCCAGCAAGCCTGAGGAGGCGGGCAGCTGGTCTCAGGCTGGTGGCTTGATGCGACATGGCTTCGCCGGACGCTGGTGGCGGTTCGTGCCGAAAAACCAATGGCCGCAGGATGAAGAGAGCACAGCGGCGATCATGAAGAACTGGCTGGCTGCCACAGGTGATTGCCGTCAGGAGCTGGTCTTCATTGGTCAGGACATTGATTTTGGTCAACTCGCCGCTGAACTGGATGCTTGCCTGCTCACCGATGCGGAGATGGCCCTCGGGGTCGAAAGTTGGCGCTTGTTGCCGGACCCGTTCGGACCGTGGCATGAAGAGGCGGCAGCGTGATGCTGGCGCCCAGTCTGAAACGAGCGACACAAGTTCGACAGGTCCAAGGTGATACGCCACGGGTATTCACGCAGATCCTGGACGACGGCACCAACCTGGCGGTCTGGCAGCGTCAGCTTCCCGCGCATATCAGCGATTTTGCTGCCATGGTGCTGGCGATGGACCAGCCGCTGGCTGAATCACGGGTGCTTGAGTTGCCAGAGGAAGACACCCAGCCAGCGCTGCACGGTCTGGCCGGGGGCTTCAGCGACCTGCAGGGCTATGAAGGCTTTATCGCCGATGTTTCCTGGCTGGTCTGTGCGTTTGCCTGCCTGTTGGGCGCGCAACGTGTGGGTCTGCGTCTGCGCACGCTGGACAAGGCCATGTGCCCGCGCTTCCACGTTGACCACGTACCGGTGCGATTGCTGACCAGCTATGCGGGCGTCGGCAGCCAGTGGCTCAAGGAAGAGGCCATGGATCGCCTGCACTTGGCACAGCCTGGAGCAGGGCCGGTTGATCCGCACGTGATCCAGCAGTTTGGTTGCGGTGATGTCGGCTTGCTTAAAGGCGAGAAATGGCACGGTAATGAGGGGTTTGGTCTGATCCATCGCTCGCCGGAGCCTGCGCCGGGAGAGCGTCGCCTGATTCTCACGCTGGATTGGCTGGCTTAAGGCTTGAGCCAGGTGCCTTGGCTTTGCCCTTCGCAAAATGGCTGCAGGTACGCGGCATCGGTCGCCACGCCGTAATAGTGAATATCCTGGCGGTAAGGCATATTGGCGACCTGGGCGTTGCTGCAAACGCCGAACGCGCCGCCAGGGCATTGATCGACGTATTGCACCTCGACCTTCTGGCCGGCAAGGTTTGGCTGGCAGAAGCCATCGGCAAACAGTTTCTGCGGAATGCTGCGGTTCTGTTGGCAGACTTTCACATCGAGTCGTTCCGCCTGGCTGTGAACCACGCAGGCCTGGGCCAGCGCCTGGTCCGACGTCAGTGCCAGTAACAACCAGCCGATCAATCGCATATTCACCTCCATCGAAAGCCGTCGATTATGTTGCAGCACATTCCCACCCATGTCATTGCTGGCCCGTTGGGCGCCGGCAAGACCAGTCTGATCAGGCATCTGCTGGCCCAGCGACCGGCCAATGAACGCTGGGCGGTGCTGATCAACGAGTTCGGCCAGATCGGCCTGGATGCCGCGCTGCTGACCCAGGCTGGCGATGGTATCGCACTGGGCGAAGTGGCCGGCGGCTGCTTGTGCTGCGTCAACGGCGCGCCGTTTCAGATCGGTCTTGGGCGTTTGCTGCGCAAGGCCCGGCCGGATCGGCTGTTCATCGAACCCTCGGGCCTGGGTCATCCGGCACAGTTGATGCGACAACTGAATGAAGCCCCATGGCTCGGCGTGCTCGCGGTACAACCCTGTGTGCTGGTGTTGGATGCCCGGGCAATGGCGGACGGCAAACCCTTGCCCGATGCACAGCGACAAACCCTGACGAATGCCGGACTGCTGGTGCTGAACAAATCCGAGAGCGTCACGCAGGCCGATCGCGAACGGGTGACGGCACAACTGTCAGGGTCTGCGTTGTACTGGACGCAACACGCGGCATTACCGATTGATCGATTGCCAGGCCTTGCGGCTCAGGGCAGCGGGTCTGTGGATAACGTGAACCTGCCCAAGAGTCTGGGGCAGATCCCGGCGATCTGGACCGATCCGACGCAACCCATCTGCCTGTATCAGCAGCAGGACGGAGGCTGGAGTATCGGCTGGCGCTGGCATCCAAGCCAACGATTCGACGCAGCGGCGCTGTCGCGATGGCTACAAGACCAGGGCTGGAAACGGGCGAAGATGGTTATCCACAGCCGCGACGGTTGGGTTTCAGCCAATGCGTTGGAGGGGGCGGCGCTGGGTTGGCAAGCCAGCGAGTGGCGCCAGGATTCTCGGATCGAGCTGATTTTCGATCAGCCGCAAGACGTCGATAGCCTCAAAGCCGGTCTGGTGAGTTGTCGTTGTTCCTGAATCAGCCCTGTTTCAAGGCTTCCACTTGTTGTGTTCCTGGCGCCACTGGCTCAATTCGATGACTTCAGCCCTGGGCCTGGTCTGGACCGGTTCGATGGGCGCTGGCGGTGTTTCTTCGAAGGGCATCGGGTAGGGCGCCAGCTCTATGTGTGCGCTGTGGGCCCCAAATTGGGTGATGGTGCCCGAATGGCGGCTTTCGCCGGTGACGGTGAACTCGAAGGTGTAGACGCGAGCCAGGCGTCGTCGACCATTGGCGTCCTTCACGAAGCCGATTTTTTTCAGCGCCACGTTGCCGTCCAGCAGCTCGATCTTGAGGTTGGCGCAATGCTGCATGACCCTCGCCAACGCCCGTTCGCGCAAGCCATGGTTGTGCCACAGCCAGGCGCCGCCGGTGGCCAGCAGCATCAGCACGAAGATGTTTCCAAGGGTCAGCATGAACGAAGTGCTCCAACAAGTTGCTGTCAGCTTAACTGTCTCGCCGGTCTGTCGTACAGGCTGGGTTTAGTCGCATACTGCGCGGCTTGAATTTCAATCGTTTTACGGAAACTTCCCGCATGAAACGTACGCCTCATCTGCTTGCCATTCAGTCCCACGTGGTGTTCGGTCACGCTGGCAATAGCGCCGCAGTGTTTCCGATGCAGCGGGTCGGCGTGAACGTCTGGCCGCTCAATACCGTGCAGTTTTCCAATCACACCCAGTACGGCCAATGGACCGGTGAAGTGCTGGCCCCGGAGCAGATACCGGCATTGGTAGAGGGCATTGCCGCTATCGGTGAGCTGGGGCATTGCGATGCGGTGTTATCCGGTTACCTGGGCAGCGCGGCCCAGGGGCGGGCGATTCTGAAGGGCGTGGCGCGGATCAAGGTCGCCAATCCCAAGGCGCTGTACCTGTGCGACCCGGTCATGGGTCACCCTGAGAAGGGCTGCATCGTGGCGCCCGAGGTGAGCCAATTTCTCCTGGAAGAAGCCGCTGCCGTGGCGGACCTCATGTGCCCCAACCAATTGGAGCTGGACAGTTTTTCGGGGCGCAAGGCGCAGTCGTTGCTGGACTGCCTGGCCATGGCCCGCGCGTTGCTGGCCCGTGGGCCGAAGGCGGTGCTGGTCAAGCATCTGGCCTACCCCGGCAAACCCGATGACAGTTTCGAAATGCTTCTGGTGACCGCCAATGACAGCTGGCACCTGCGTCGTCCGCTGCTGGCTTTCCCGCGCCAGCCGGTGGGCGTGGGTGACCTGACGTCGGGGTTGTTCCTGGCGCGGATTCTGCTGGGGGACAGTTTGGTCGCGGCGTTCGAATTCACCGCAGCGGCGGTGCACGAAGTGCTGCTGGAGACCCAGGCCTGCACCAGCTATGAGCTGGAACTGGTCCGCGCCCAGGACCGGATCGCCCATCCACGGGTGCGGTTCGAGGCTGTGCCAATCAGCCTCTGATCGCCCCCGTGCAAATGCTGAAAATCCCTGTGGGAGCGAGCTTGCTCGCGATGAGGCCATCGAATTCAACATCGATGCTGGCTGTGACATCGCCATCGCGAGCAAGCTCGCTCCCACCGCCGCTTAAGGCCCGTCCGCCTTGATCTCCTGGTAGCGCCTCTCCAGTTCCTGGCGGATCTGCCGGCGCTGCTGGGCTTGTTCGTAGCGGCGTTTTTCTTCGCTGTTTTGCGGCTGCAAGGGCGGCACGGGCGCGGGCTTGCGTTGGTCATCCACTGCAACCATGGTGAAGAAGCAACTGTTGGTGTGGCGCACCGAGCGTTCGCGAATATTTTCGGTCACGACTTTGATGCCCACTTCCATCGACGTGTTGCCGGTGTAGTTCACCGAGGCCAGGAAGGTCACCAGTTCGCCGACATGAATCGGCTCACGAAAGATGACCTGGTCGACCGACAGGGTCACCACGTAGCGTCCGGCGTAGCGGCTGGCGCAGGCGTAGGCGACTTCGTCGAGGTATTTGAGCAAGGTGCCGCCATGGACATTGCCAGAGAAATTGGCCATATCGGGGGTCATCAACACCGTCATCGACAGCTGGGCGTTTCCGGGTTCCATAACGTACTCACGGTTCAAGGCAGTCATTCGGGAGTGCACCTCTGCGGGTGCTGGGGAGTGGCCTGCGAACAGGTCACCAGATTTTTAAAACCACCGATATCGGGACGCTGCGCCTGTGGTTGCCGTCACGCGCCGATGGATCTGTTTCCATATATTGCACCGTCTTTTTGTCGGAAGTCGCGGTGTTACCCTTCAAAAGCCCGTTGCGAGGGCAATTCCTACAGAGGAAACGGATTTCTCCAGCTCTGCAGTGAGTCATTTTGAACAGGGAGCCCCGACATGCATGCCATCAGTTTTATCCAGGATTTGGCGATCATCATGATGGCGGCGGGGTTGGTGACCGTACTCTTTCATCGTTTCAAACAACCGGTGGTATTGGGCTACATCGTAGCCGGCTTCATCATTGGCCCGCATACGCCACCGTTCGGTTTTATCCATGACGAAGACACGATCAAGACCCTGGCCGAGCTCGGGGTGATCTTCCTGATGTTTTGCCTGGGCCTGGAATTCAGCCTGCGCAAACTGTTCAAGGTCGGCGCCACGGCCTTCATTGCGGCGTTCCTCGAAATTGTGCTGATGATCTGGATCGGCTACGAAATCGGCCGCTGGTTCGACTGGAGCACCATGGACTCGCTGTTCCTCGGTGCAATCCTGGCCATTTCCTCCACCACGATCATCGTCAAGGCGCTCAACGACCTGAAGATGAAAAACGAGCGCTTCGCCCAGCTGATTTTCGGGGTGTTGATCGTCGAGGACATCCTGGGCATTGGCATCATTGCCTTGCTGTCGAGCATTGCCGTCAGCGGCACCGTGAGCTCCGGCGAGGTGTTTTCCACCGTTGGCAAGTTGTCGTTGTTCATGATCGTCGCGTTGGTCATCGGCATTCTGCTGGTGCCGAGGGTGCTGGCCTACGTGGCGAAGTTCGACAGCAACGAAATGCTGCTGATTACCGTACTGGGCTTGTGTTTCGGCTTCTGCCTGCTGGTGGTGAAACTGGAATACAGCATGGTACTCGGGGCGTTCCTGATTGGTGCGATCATGGCCGAGTCCCGGCAACTGCTGAAGATCGAGCGACTGGTGGAGCCGGTGCGTGATCTGTTCAGCGCGATCTTCTTCGTCGCCATCGGGTTGATGCTCGATCCGGCGATACTGCTGCAGTACGCCTGGCCGATTGCCGTGATCACGGCCGCAGTGGTGCTCGGCAAGATGTTGTCCTGCGGCCTTGGTGCTTTTATCGCCGGCAACGACGGACGCACCTCGCTGCGCGTTGGGATGGGTCTTTCGCAGATCGGCGAATTTTCCTTCATCATCGCGTCGTTGGGGATGACCCTGCAGGTCACCAGCGATTTTCTCTACCCGGTCGCGGTCGCCGTCTCGGTGTTGACCACACTGCTGACGCCGTACCTGATCCGGGCTGCCGACCCACTGTCCGTCAAGTTGGCGACAGTCATGCCGAAACGGCTGACTCGGGTGCTGGGGATGTACGGCGAATGGCTGCGTAGCATCCAACCCCAGGGTGAAGGGGCGATGGTGGCGTCGATGATCCGGCGAATTTTGCTGCAGGTCGGCGTCAACCTGGCGCTGGTGATTGCGATTTTTGTCTCGGGTGGTTTTTTCGCCGAGCGGATGTCGGCTTACCTGCAAGCATGGATCAGCGACCCGAGCTGGCAGAAAGCATTGATCTGGGGCGGGGCGTTGTTGCTGTCGCTACCGTTCCTGATCGCCGCGTACCGCAAGCTCAAGGCGCTGTCGATGCTGCTGGCGGAGATGGGCGTGAAGCCGGAGATGGCTGGCCGTCACACCCAGCGTGTGCGTCGGGTGATCGCCGAAGTGATCCCGATTCTCTCGCTGCTGGTGATTTTCCTGCTATTGGCAGCCTTGTCGGCCAGCATTCTGCCGACCAACAAGTTACTCGTACTGATCGCCGTGGTGGCGACTGCCGTGGCGGCGCTGCTCTGGCGCTGGTTCATCCGCCTGCATACGCGGATGCAGGTGGCCTTGCTTGAAACCCTGGACAACCACAAGGAGTCGTCCGGGCATTGACCGGCTGCGGGGCTCAGCTTTCCAGCCAGACGTCCCGGGCCCAGTGCCAGACCGATTCCCAGGTTTCCTCGGCGATCAGTTCTTCTTCGGCTTGCCACAGCACTACAGTGCCGTCCTCTTCAACGCAGTAATAATCGTCGCCGTCCTGGCAGATCGGGATCAGGCTGCGGTCGACACCGGCATCCCAGGCGTTGGCGGCCACCTCCGGTAGGTAGGTGTGGGACTGTGGATCGGTAACGGTCACCGGCTCCAGGCTGCCGTAGACGACATCGCTGACGGTCAGCAAAAACTCCCTGAAGACGAATGGGATATCGATGAACAGCTGCTCTTCGATCTCTACCAGCAAATCTTCGTCGGGCAATTCCAGCGGGACCGGTACGGGCTCGTTGGCTTCACGCAATTGTTCGATGATTTCTTCCACGTCCGGGGATCCTCTTTCTCGATGGCGCGGTTTTATATGAAGCGGTTTATACAGTAGCTCGCTATAGATGCAACCGCGAAATAGAAAACCCCGGCCTGGGCCGGGGTTCTTTTATTTCAACATGCAAAACGGGCAAAGGTTCAACCGTTCTGGCGGATACCTGCCACCAGCCAAGGCTGGTCATCGCCCTGGGCGCGTTCCATGTTCCAGCTTTCGCTGAACGCTTCGCCCTTATCGAAGCGAGAGTCCTTCGACACACCGATGAAGGTCAGGGTGGCGATGGTCTTGTCGGCGCGATCGTCGACACCATCCAGTTGCACCTGCAGGTTATCGATGTAGGTGGACTGGAAGCCATCACCCAGCTCGGCTCGCTCGCGCTTGAGGAACTCCAGCAGTTGCGGGGTCACGAACTCGGCGATCTTGTCCATTTCGTTCGCGTCCCAATGCTGCTGCAAGGACATGAAGTGGTTGCGGGCGGCTTCGATGAAGCGTTGCTCGTTGAACCAGGCCGGCGCGTTGATGACCGGACGAACGGCCGCAGGCGCTGCCGAACCACCGAAGATCGAACCACTGGCAGGCTGCTGGTTGAACACTTCACGCTGCATGGGCGCGTGGCCGGCTGGAGCGAGTTGCTCCTGCTGCTTGCGACGACGAGCGGCAATGAAGCGGAAGACCAGGAAGGCGATGACCGCCATGATCAGGATGTCGAAGATCTGCATGCCCTGGAAGCCGTCGCCCATGAACATGGAGGCGAGCAGGCCACCGGCGGCGATGCCGGCCAGGGGGCCGAGCCAGCGCGAAGCGCCGCTGGCCTTGGTGGCAGCGCCTGCGGCACCGGCCGCGCCTGCGGTGGCAGCGGTGGAGCCGGCAGCAGAGGACGGCGCCATCTGGCTGGTCTGGTGAGTCGGGGCTGCCCCCGAGCTTTTACCACCGCCAAAGCGCTTGGCAGCATTGGCATCGATGGCCATCGTCAGGCCGAT
The DNA here is from genome assembly GCF_053629195.1 of Pseudomonas sp. R151218B TE3479. Lineage (NCBI taxonomy): Bacteria > Pseudomonadati > Pseudomonadota > Gammaproteobacteria > Pseudomonadales > Pseudomonadaceae > Pseudomonas > Pseudomonas sp. R151218B TE3479. The sequence goes on along the minus strand of NZ_JBRJHV010000001.1, from coordinate 888,579 downwards.
GCACAACGCCATGGCGACGCTAAGAAAACGTTTCATATAAAGGCATTCCCATTTGTGGATAGCACGCGGGCCATGTTGCACAGCTGAAGTGTTGCTGGCTAGCGGCAGAGTGTTTCCGGCTTTTGCGTGACAGGTTAGGTTCAGCTTCGGCTGTGCAAGAAGGCTTGTTCACTTTGGGCTGTAGGAAAGCGGAACAAGTTCTATCGGAAATGTTTCCCAGAACAACTGTGGGAGCGAGCTTGCTCGCGATAGCGGTGTGTCAGTCAGCACCAATATTGACTGATCGACTGCTATCGCGAGCAAGCTCGCTCCCACAAGGGCTTACACATTCCCTAGATCGCCTCGAGCTTGGCATACCCCAGCATCAGCCACTTGCTGCCTTCGCTGAAGTTCACCTGCACCCGGGCCTGGGCGCCGGCGCCTTCGAAGTTGAGGATGACGCCGTCGCCGAACACCGAGTGCCGCACGGTCTGGCCGAGGCTGAAGCCGGTTTCCGGAATGTCGCTGCCGCCGAACAGACTGCTGCTTTGTTGCTGGCCGCCGCCGAACGGTCGGCTGACACTATTGGACAGCCGCACTTCCTGGATCAGGCCCTTCGGCACTTCACGTACGAAGCGCGACACCTTGTTGTAGGTCTCGCTGCCATACAAACGTCGGGTTTCAGCGTAGGTCAGCACCAGATTCTGCATGGCTCGGGTGATACCAACGTAGGCCAGGCGTCGTTCCTCCTCCAGGCGTCCCGGTTCTTCCAGGCTCATCTTGTGGGGGAACAGGCCTTCTTCCATGCCCACGAGGAACACGTAGGGGAACTCCAGGCCCTTGGCGCTGTGCAGGGTCATCAGTTGGATGCTGTCTTCATGTTCGTCGGCCTGGGTATCTCCGGCCTCCAGGGAGGCGTGACCCAGGAAGGCCGACAGGGGCGAGAGGTCTGCGTCTTCTTCGGTGTTTTCGAAGTTGCGTGCGGCGCTGACCAGCTCCTCGAGGTTTTCCACCCGGGCCTGGCCTTTCTCGCCTTTTTCCGCTTCGTGGTAGGCGATCAGGCCGGACTGCTCGATGACGGTCTGGGTCATCAAGTGCAGAGGCATCTCCCCGCACTTGGCGGCCAGGTCTTCGATCAGGTCCATGAAGGCTTTCAGGGCGCCGGCGGCACGACCGGTCACGCCTTTGTTGGCCACCAGTTGGCGCATGGCTTCCCACATGGACACGTGGCTGTGGCGCGCGTGATCGCGAATCGCTTCGACGGTTTTTTCACCGATGCCCCGTGTCGGTACATTGATCACCCGCTCCAGGGCCGCGTCGTTGCCGCGACCTTCGAGCAGGCGCAGGTAGGCCATGGCGTTCTTGATTTCAGCACGCTCGAAGAAGCGCTGGCCGCCATAGATGCGGTAGGGGATCCGTTCGCGCAGCAACGCTTCTTCCAGCACCCGCGATTGGGCGTTGGAACGGTACAGGATGGCGATGTCGCTGCGGGCCAGGCCGGTTTTCAGCGCGCTCTCGATGGTTTCCACCACGTAGCGGGCTTCATCGTGTTCGTTGAAGGCCGCGTAGAGGTTGATCGCCTCGCCTTCGCCGCCATCGGTCCACAGTTCCTTGCCCAGGCGCCCGGTGTTGTTGGCGATCAGGGCGTTGGCGGCCTTGAGGATGCCGGCGGTTGAGCGGTAGTTCTGTTCCAGGCGGATGACTTCGGCGTCAGGAAAGTCCGCCGAGTACTGGTGAATGTTCTCGATCTTGGCGCCGCGCCAGCCGTAGATCGACTGATCGTCGTCACCCACCACCATCAGGCTGTCGCCGCCCTTGGCGAGCAAGCGCAACCAGGCATATTGCACGGCGTTGGTGTCCTGGAATTCGTCCACCAGTACATGCCGGAAGCGCTTTTGATAGTGGGCCAGCAGGCCAGGGTGGTCGCGCCATAGGTCCAGGGCCCGTAGCAGCAGCTCGGAAAAGTCGATCACCCCGGCACGCTGGCACGCCGCCTCGTAGGCTTCGTAGATGCTGCGCATGGTCGCCAGGAACAAGTCGCCGCTGGCCTGGATGTGCTGCGGGCGCAGGCCTTCGTCTTTCTGGCCGTTGATGAACCATTGGGCCTGCCGGGCCGGCCAGCGCTGCTCGTCCAGGCCCAGCTCGCGGATCACCCGCTTGACCAGGCGCTGCTGGTCGTCGCTGTCCAGGATCTGGAAGGTCTGGCTTAGCCCGGCTTCCTGCCAATGCGCCCGCAACAAGCGGTGCGCCAGGCCGTGGAAGGTGCCGACCCACATGCCGGCGGGGTTGATGCCCATCAGTTGTTCGATGCGATGGCGCATCTCGGCCGCGGCCTTGTTGGTGAACGTCACCGACAGGATCGAATGGGGCGAGGCGTTCTCGACCTGGATCAACCAGGCGATACGGTGCACCAGCACTCGGGTTTTACCGGAGCCGGCACCGGCCAGGACCAACTGACGACCCACGGAGGCTGCTACGGCCTGACGTTGGGCATCGTTGAGGGAGTTCAGCAGAAGGGAGAGATCATCGCGCATCGGGGCATTCTAGGGTGCGGCGCCACCCCGGGCAAACCGAGCTTTGCATCAGCCGATAAAAAGACCGCTGGGTGATGACCGGCGGGTCACAGGCTACAGGCGTTGGCGGGACTCGCTCGGGAGCGGCGCCACCCAATGAAATAGCGACTTTTTTCCTTGTTTTTATGAGCTGGGACAGTGTGGGAAGGCCCATGGCTTGTGTATGCTCGGTGCTCGTTTCGGGTTCTCCACGTTTCACTGAATAAGAACAAGAACAGTGCCAATGACCCTCAATTCCGATCCGGCGGGCCCCTGTGTGGAACCGCGGGTCATCTGCAAGCAGTACGCCACGGAGATGGCGGTCGAGCGCACACGTCTGTTGTATCAAGGCTCACTGCTGCCTACGCTGTTCATGCTGCTCAATGGTCTGGTCTGCGCCGCGCTGTTATGGGAGCCGCGGCGCTATTTCCTGGTGAGCGTCTGGCTCGTCTGGTTGTTGTCGCTGGTGGCGCTACGGGTAATCCAAGTGGCGGCTTTCGATTCGGCGATGCCAAGCCGCCAGGCGCACCCGATCTGGTTGCGCATGTTTTTGCTGGGCTCGGCGATGACCGGCCTGACGCTGGCCGGGGCCGGCATCGCGTTGGTCCCGGCCGACAGCTTCCAGCAGCAGGCCTGGGTGTTCGGCCTGATTGGCGCGGCGGCGCTGTCGGCCAGTGTGGCCTATGCCGTGAGCCTTCCAGCGTTCCTGTCCTTCACCTTGCCCTGCCTGTTACCGGCCATCGGTTATCTCTTCTGGGGCGGCGATGAGCAGCAACGTGGCTGGGGTTGGCTGGGGCTGATTTTGCTGGTTTCCCTGATCGTGGTGGCTTGGCAAGTCAATCGCTTGATCCAGAGTGGCATGCTGCGACGCTTCCAGAACCAGGCCCTGATCGAGCATCTGCAGCAAACCCAAACCCGCAGTGCGTCGCTCAACGAGGCGCTGGCCCGGGAGGTCGAGCAACGTCGCTCGGCCGAGGAGAAACTGCGGGCGGCCCAGGTTGGTCTGGAGGCGCGGGTCGCGCAACGCAGCCTTGAACTGGAGGTCGCCAGCCAGGCCCTGAGCAAGAGCGAGGCGCGCCTGGCCCTGGCCCTCAAGGCCAGTGAGCTGGGGTTGTGGGATTGGAACCTGCAGACTGACGAAGTCCATCACACCCAGCTCAAGGAGCTGTTCGGCCTGGAGCCCGAATACGTCACGGCGATGCTTAGCCACCTCACCCCGCGCCTGCACCCCCAGGACGTGCCGGCGCTCAAGCGGGCCCTGGTCGAACACCTCAAGGGTCGCAGCGAGGATTACCAGATCGAATACCGTGTGCGGCACGGCGATGGTCACTGGGTCTGGATCGAAGACCGTGGCCGGGCTGTGGAGCGCAGCGCGAGCGGACGGGTGCTGCGCATGGTCGGCACCCGGCGCGACATCAGCGCCAGCAAGGAGCTCGAGCAGCAACGCCAGCTGGCGGCCACGGTGTTCGAGGCCGCCAGCGAAGGTATTGTGATTTTCGACCCCAGCTACCTGTTGCTCGCCGCCAATCAGGCGTTCATGCGGGTCACCGGTTTCAATATCGAGGACATGCTCGGGCGCAACGTAGTCGACCTGCCGTGCAGCCGCGATGCGCGCCGGCACTACTCCGTCATTCGCCAATCGCTCAAGCAGCACGGCACCTGGCAGGGGGAATTGGTGGAGGCGCGGGCCAACGGCGAGCTGTATCCGCAGTGGCTGCAACTGAACGTCGTGCGCGATGCTCGGGGGAACGTCAGCCATATCGTGGGCTTCTTCGCCGATCTTTCGGCACGGCGCGAATCCGAAGAACGGATGCGCTACCTGACCCATTACGACGAATTGACTGGGTTGGCGAATCGCTCGCTGTTTCGCGAACGCCTGAACGAAGCCCATCAGCGGGTGCGCCAGGGTGGACGGCGCAGCCTGGCGTTACTGCATATCAACCTGGACCGTTTCAAATTGCTCAACGACAGCCTCGGCCATGACATCGCCGACCAGTTGTTGCAGAAAATGGCGCGGCGCCTGATCAATGCGTTGCCCGAGGCGGATACCATCGCCCGATTGTCCGGCGATGAGTTTGCGGTGTTGTTCGATGCCTACGGCAACCTTTCAAGCCTGGCGCGAGTGGCGACCCGGCTGGCCGCCAAGCTGCGCGTGCCGCTGACCATCGAGGGCCATGAACTGGTACTTAGTGCTTCCATCGGCATCAGCTTGTTGCCTGACAACACGCGGGAAATTGCCACACTGGTCAGCCAGGCGAACATGGCCATGCAGCACGCCAAGCATTTGGGGGGCAACAACTTCCAGTTCTACACCGAGAGCCTTCAGGCCAGCACGCTAGAGCGCCTGCAACTGGAAAACCAGTTGCGCAAGGCCTTGGAAGAGCAACAACTGAAGGTCTTTTATCAGCCGAAACTGTGCCTGGCGACCGGTCGCCTGAACGCCGCCGAGGCGCTGGTGCGCTGGGATCATCCGGCCATGGGGCGGGTTCCGCCGGGGGATTTCATCGGTCTGGCCGAAGAGACCGGGTTGATCGGGCCGATTGGCGAGTTCGTGTTGCGACAGGCCTGTTGGCAGGCGTGCGAGTGGCAGCGCCAGGGGCTCGAGCCGATCAGGGTGTCGGTCAATCTGTCGGTGCATCAATTGCGCCAGGGCAAGCTGGTCAGCCTGGTGCGACAAGTGCTGGAAGAAACCGGTTTGGCCCCTCAGTACCTGGAGCTGGAGTTGACCGAGAGTCAGTTGCTCGACAGCGTCGAGCACATCATCGCCACGTTCCAGCAATTGCGTGACCTTGGGGTCAAGCTGGCGATCGACGATTTTGGCACCGGCTACTCATCCCTGAGCTACCTCAAACGTATCCCGGTGGACTACGTGAAGATCGATCAGGCGTTCATTCGCGGGCTGGGCGAGGGTAGCGTGGATACCGCCATTACCCGGGCAATCATTGCAATGGCCCATGGATTGTCGCTCAAGGTAGTGGCCGAAGGCGTCGAGCGGCAGGAGCAGCTCGATTTCCTCAAAAACGAGCGTTGCGATGAGGTGCAGGGGTATCTGATCAGTCGGCCAGTGGAAGCTGATGGGCTGGCCGGGTTGTTGCGGATGCAACACATGACTGAATGAACCCGATCCTCGATTTGGAACTTCCCGCCAGACGCCATTAGTGTCTGACGGGAAGTGGTTAACATGCGCTTAGTTGGTCACGAGTACTTCATCAATGTGATGCAGCAACTGCCCTTCGAAAAAAATGCTCACGCCAGTGACATGAGATTCGCCCGGTACTTTGTACTCGACGACTTTGTCGGTAATGACCGGCAGTGAAACTTCATTGGAAGATTCAAGTTGCAACTCCAGTCGCAGATCAAAGGACTTGTCCTGCATCGGGCTTCGTACCAGCTTTGGCGTAATGCCGGTGTGGGGTACGGTGACAGTGCCAAAGGTACGGAACGACGCGGCACCTGGCATGCGATCGATTTGTGCGGCCCAATCTTTGGTTGTGATTTTCATGGTAGTAACTCCTGTAATTAAGTTGATTGCGTCCTGCGGGAGCCAATATATCGACTTTGACTTGATAGTGTCTGGAAAATTGAGAGGGGTATTGTAAGAAGACGTTAGTTGCTGAGTGAGTTGTCAGGTTGTTTGTTGGTCATGTTATTGATGACGGCTGGAGTATGTTGCTGGGGAAGTAGCAAGTAGTCAGTGATTGAATAGACGGTTTTTCTCCCAGCCAGGGCTCAGGTCACGTCTGGGGACCCGTGGATCGGCAACGCAGAGGGTTTGCGTCAAGGCACAGGCTGCTACATCTGGCGATCCTCGGCCAAAACAAAGGGGCGGGGTGGCAATCCAGTTACGTTTTGGACGGGCAAAGCGCCAATTCTTGTAGTATAACTACAAGCTTGCTACATCCCGGCATTTGCCCATAACAAGAGTCCAGCCCCTTGAACCTGTTGCAACACATCGCCCAGTCACGCCACTTGCTGCGCAAGTCGGAGCTGAAAGTCGCCGATCACGTACTGCTTGATCCAGCGGCCGTGATGCATAGCTCCATGGCCGATCTTGCCCACAGCGTCGGCATCAGCGAACCGACCATCGTGCGCTTCTGCCGGGCCATTGGTTGCTCGGGTTTCCAGGACCTGAAACTCAAGCTGGCACAAAGCCTGGCCGCCGGGGCGAGCTTCGGTCAGTTTGCAATCCATGAAGATGACTCGGTGGCGGACTACAGCCTGAAAATCTTCGACACCACCCTGCATACGTTGATGGAGGTTCGCGAGAAGCTTGACCCGGTGGCGTTGCAAAAAGCTGTCACGGCCATGTCCCAGGCCCAGCGTGTCGAGTTCTATGGCTTCGGCGCTTCGGGCGCAGTGGCGGCCGATGCCCAGCACAAGTTCTTCCGGTTGCTGCTGACGGCGGCAGCCTATTCCGACCCGCACATGCAGGCCATGTCGGCGGTGACGTTGAAACCCACCGATGTGGCGATCTGCATTTCCCAGTCGGGGCGTTCCAAGGACCTGCTGATCACCGCGAACCTGGTGCGTGAAAGCGGTGCCTCGCTGATCACCTTGTGCCCGAGCCAGACACCGCTGGCGGAGCTTTCCACGGTGAACCTGGCCATCGACGTGCACGAAGACACCGAGATCTACACGCCGCTGACTTCGCGTATCGCCCACCTGGTGGTGATCGACGTATTGGCAATGGGCGTCGCCATGGCCCGTGGCCCGAGTCTGGTCAACCACCTCAAGAGCGTGAAGCGCAGCCTTCGCAGCCTGCGGCTGTCGCCCAAGTCGGTGAAGGCGCTGGACGACTAAAGTCCCGAGCTTTGGGTTGAGGGGTTTTTGTGGCGAGGGAGCTTGCTCCCGCTGGGTTGCGAAGCGACCCCAACACTTATCCAGACACGCCGCATTGGCAGGTTTGCGCAAGCTCCCTTGCCACAGGGTGTCATCCGCCCGAATTCATCGTTCTGTAACCCCCGCGCCGCCAAACGGTCATCGCGCGCCTTCATCGTGAAACTCCCGTATACGTCTTGGGAGTCTCGACATGACCCAGTCCTACGAAGAACGCAGCGCCGTCAAAACTCGTCGTCAGCAGGAAGATCAGCGCCGCATGGCGTTCCGTCGTGCCATCGAAGACCGCTATGAACAGCGCCAGCTCCTGGCCGAGATCAGCGAATTTCCTGACGTGGCAGAATTCAACTACTGGCAGGCATCGTCGGCGGCTTCCCGTCGAAACGCTCAACCAGGCCAATGATCTGAGCGCGCTCGCCGCGCACGAACGCCAGGAAGGCGTGGGCCACCGGTGACAGGCGCTTGGCCCTGGCCTGCACCAGGCACCAACTGCGATACAGTGGCAATTCCTCCACCGGCAATTCGATGAGTGCGCCGGACGACAGCTCCCGGCTCACGGCGTGGCGCGTCAACAGCGCCACGCCCAGCCCGGCCACCACGCATTCGCGCTGGGCTTCCGCCGACGCCACTTCCAGCGTCTGGGTGAAATGCACCCGTTTCTCCTTGAAGTATTCCTCGCAGGCCAGTCTCGTGCCGGAGCCAGGTTCGCGCAACAGCAGCGTGTAGGGCTCCAGGTCCTGCAAGCGCAGCGGACCCAGGTGGCACAGCGGATGGTCGGGCGGCGCCACGGCGACGATCGGATTGTTGAGGAAGGGCAGGAACTCCAAACCCATGTCCTGGGGCACCATGGACATGATCACCAGATCGTCTCGGTTGTCCGAGAGGCGTCGGATGACCTGGCCGCGATTGACCACCGTTAGGTTCAGATTGACCTCCGGATGCTGGCGCTTGAACGCGGCGAACAGGTGCGGGACGAAGTACTTGGCGCTGGATTCCACCGCCAGCTTCAATTGACCTTGCAGCGATCCCTGCATGTCCGAGAGCTGCATATCGAGGTTTTCCAGGCGCCCGAAGATGTCTCGGCTGGCACGTTGCAGAGCTTCGGCGGCTTCGGTCATGTAGAGTTTCTTGCCGACATACTCGAACAGCGGCTGGCCAATCAGCTCTTCCAGGGATCGAATCTGTAGGCTAACGGCCGGTTGCGTGAGAGACATTTCGTCGGCTGCACGGCTGTAAGACCTCAGGTCGCACACCTCATTGAAAATCTGCAATTGACGCAAGGTCATACGCATCAATGACTTACGCATTTTCTAAGCACTCTGGAGTGGGGCGGATAACGCAACTATAAGTCTTTGCTTATGCATGACCCAATAATTATTCATTTTTGTTAATCCACAGCCAGGACTAGTGTGGAGCTGCGACCAATTGTTACATCTGGTCACGCGTCGGCCTGGACCTCAGGCCGTGGTATCACCGGCTCAAGGGAACCTCCAATTGATAACAAAGATCCTGATCGCCAACCGCGGTGAGATTGCCGTCCGCATCGTGCGCGCTTGCGCCGAGATGGGCATTCGCTCGGTCGCGGTCTACTCCGACGCGGACCGTCATGCGTTGCATGTCAAGCGTGCGGACGAGGCCCACAGCATCGGCGCCGATCCGCTGGCCGGCTACCTCAACCCGCGCAAACTGGTGAACCTGGCGGTGGAAACCGGCTGCGATGCCTTGCACCCCGGTTATGGTTTCCTGTCGGAAAACGCCGAGCTGGCAGATATCTGCGCTGAACGCGGCATCAAATTCATTGGCCCGTCGGCGGAAGTCATTCGCCGCATGGGCGACAAGACCGAAGCGCGCCGCAGCATGATCAAGGCCGGTGTGCCGGTCACGCCAGGCACCGAAGGCAACGTCTCGGGCATTGAAGAAGCGCTGACCGAAGGTGATCGGATCGGTTACCCGGTGATGCTCAAGGCCACGTCTGGCGGCGGCGGTCGCGGTATCCGTCGCTGCAACAGTCGTGAAGAACTCGAACAGGCCTTTCCCCGGGTCATCTCCGAAGCCACCAAGGCATTCGGTTCGGCGGAAGTGTTCCTGGAAAAATGCATCGTCAATCCCAAGCACATCGAAGCGCAGATCCTGGGGGACAGTTTCGGCAACGTGGTGCACCTGTTCGAGCGTGATTGCTCGATCCAGCGCCGCAACCAGAAGCTGATCGAAATCGCCCCGAGCCCGCAGCTGACCCCCGAGCAGCGCGCCTACATCGGCGACCTGTCGGTGCGCGCGGCCAAGGCCGTGGGCTACGAGAATGCAGGCACCGTGGAGTTCCTGCTCGCCGAAGGCGAGGTGTACTTCATGGAGATGAACACTCGGGTGCAGGTGGAACACACCATCACCGAAGAGATCACCGGTATCGACATCGTTCGCGAACAGATCCGCATCGCTTCCGGGCTGCCACTGTCGGTCAAGCAGGAAGACATCCTGCACCGGGGTTTTGCGTTGCAGTTCCGTATCAACGCCGAGGACCCGAAAAACAACTTCCTGCCCAGCTTCGGCAAGATCACCCGCTACTACGCCCCTGGCGGCCCGGGTGTGCGCACCGACACGGCGATCTACACCGGCTACACCATTCCGCCGTTCTACGATTCGATGTGCCTGAAACTGGTGGTCTGGGCGTTGACCTGGGAAGAAGCGATGGACCGTGGCCTGCGAGCCCTGGATGACATGCGCCTGCAGGGGGTCAAGACCACCGCCGCGTATTACCAGGAGATCCTGCGCAATCCGGAATTCCGCAGCGGCCAGTTCAATACCAGCTTCGTTGAAAGCCACCCTGAACTGACCAACTACTCGATCAAGCGCAAACCCGAAGAGCTGGCCCTGGCCATCGCCGCCGCCATTGCCGCCCACGCAGGCCTGTAAGGAAAGTATGACCATGTCCAAGAAGATCTTTGTTACCGACACAATCCTGCGCGACGCCCACCAATCGCTGCTCGCCACCCGCATGCGCACCGAAGACATGTTGCCGATCTGCGACAAGCTCGACAAAGTCGGCTATTGGTCGCTGGAAGTCTGGGGCGGCGCGACATTCGACGCCTGCGTGCGCTTTCTCAAGGAAGACCCGTGGGAGCGTCTGCGCCAGCTGCGCGCGGCGCTGCCCAACACCCGCTTGCAGATGCTCCTGCGCGGCCAGAACCTGCTGGGCTACCGCCATTACAGCGATGATGTGGTCAAGGCGTTCGTGGCAAAGGCCGCCGTCAACGGCATCGACGTGTTCCGTATTTTCGATGCGATGAACGACGTACGTAACCTGCGGGTGGCCATCGAAGCGGTGAAGGCCGCCGGCAAGCACGCCCAGGGCACCATCGCCTACACCACCAGCCCGGTGCATACCATCGAGGCGTTCGTGGCGCAGGCCAAGCAGATGGAGTCCATGGGTTGCGACTCGGTGGCGATCAAGGACATGGCCGGCCTGCTGACCCCGTATGCCACTGGTGAACTGGTCAAGGCGCTGAAGGCCGAGCAATCGTTGCCGGTGTTCATCCACTCCCACGACACCGCCGGCCTGGCCGCGATGTGCCAGCTCAAGGCCATCGAAAACGGTGCCGATCACATTGACACCGCGATCTCCAGCTTCGCCTGGGGCACCAGCCATCCGGGCACCGAATCCATGGTCGCGGCCCTTAAAGGCAGTGAATTCGACACGGGGCTGGACTTGGAGCTGTTGCAGGAAATCGGCCTGTACTTCTACGCCGTGCGCAAGAAGTACCACCAGTTCGAAAGCGAGTTCACCGCAGTGGACACCCGCGTCCAGGTCAACCAGGTACCGGGCGGGATGATCTCCAACCTCGCCAACCAGTTGAAAGAGCAGGGCGCACTGAACCGGATGAACGAAGTGCTGGCGGAGATCCCGCGGGTGCGCGAAGACCTCGGCTTCCCGCCGCTGGTAACCCCGACCTCGCAGATCGTCGGCACCCAGGCGTTCTTCAACGTGTTGGCCGGTGAGCGCTACAAGACCATCACCAACGAAGTGAAGCTCTATCTGCAGGGCGGCTACGGCAAGGCGCCGGGTTCGGTGAGTGAAAAGCTGCGTCGCCAGGCCATCGGCAGCGAAGAGGTGATCGACGTGCGTCCGGCCGATTTGCTCAAGCCGGAAATGACCAAGCTGCGTGGCGAAATCGGTGCGCTGGCCAAGTCCGAAGAGGACGTGCTGACCTATGCCATGTTCCCGGACATCGGTCGCAAGTTCCTCGAAGAACGCGACGCCGGCACCCTGACCCCGGAAGTGCTGCTGCCAATTCCCGAGGCGGGCAGCGTCAGCTCCGCGGGCGGCGAAGGCGTACCGACCGAGTTCGTCATCGACGTTCACGGGGAAACCTACCGCGTCGACATCACCGGTGTGGGCGTCAAGGCCGAAGGCAAGCGTCACTTCTACCTGTCCATCGATGGCATGCCGGAAGAGGTCGTGTTCGAACCGCTCAATGAGTTTGTCAGCGGCGGCAGCAGCAAGCGCAAGCAAGCCACTGCGCCGGGTCATGTCAGCACCACCATGCCGGGCAACATCGTCGATGTCCTGGTCAAGGAGGGTGACGTGGTGAAGGCGGGCCAAGCGGTGCTGATCACCGAAGCCATGAAGATGGAAACCGAAGTGCAGGCGGCCATCGCCGGCAAGGTCACCGCCATTCATGTGGCCAAGGGCGACCGGGTCAACCCGGGCGAGATCCTGATCGAGATCGAAGGCTGAGTTAACAGCCTCGATACAACGCTTTAACCTCGGGGGGGCATGTGCTCCCCTTTTTTTTACCTGGCTTTGCGCGGTCCCCCTGTGGGAGCGGGCTTGCTCGCGAAAGAGGTGTGACCGCCAGCAAAAATGTTGAATGTGCCGACGCTTTCGCGAGCAAGCTCGCTCCCACAGAAATGGCGGCGCTATCACCCGGATAGTCAGAACATCATCCGCCACTGCCCCATCAGCGCGCCGTTGCGATTGTCCTGGCCGGTTTCACCCTTGTAGCTCACCCCCAATGTGTGTCGTGGCGAAACGGCCAGGTCCAGGCCGGCTTCCAGGAGCAAGCTGTCCCGGTCCAGCTTGATGCCCTCGACGGTATAGGTCTTGCCACCGCCGACCAGACGTTGACGGGAGCTGCCTCGGACGTCGCCATAAAGGTGTTTCCAGCCGACATTCAGGCGCGGCGTCAACCGCGCTCCCTGGTCAAGAACGAAGGGGCGGGCGAGGTGCAGGCCCAGCTCGCTGGTATAGTGGTCCTGAGTCTGGCTCTCGAACCGCAGCGCCGCGTCGCCACCTTTCTCCGTGAAGCGATCGCGTTGGTAGCGCTGGTAGCCCAGTTGGACATAAGGCTCGATATCGAAATGCCCGACGTCCAGGTTGTAGCCGACTTGTCCGAAGACCTGCTGCGTGTTGGCGTCGTAACGACCTTTGAGTCGATCGCTGAAACCGTTGAAAGCCACGTGGCGTTTGGTGCTGCCGTCGTGATCGCCATACACCGCGCCCAGGCGTAGCGCCAGCGGCCCATCCTGACGCAAGGCATAGGCGCCGATATGCCAACTGTCGAGTCGGCCATCGAATCGATGACCGTCCAGCCGCGTCTCGCTCTTGGCGCCAATGACCCCCAGGCGCCAAGTCGGGTTGATCGTCCAGTCGGTTCCCAGCAGCAAACCGGTTGTCGAATGCTTTAGTGCGTAGTCGTTCAGATGCTTACCGATGCGGCCACTGTTGCCGATGGCCTGGACCCAGACCTGCCCATTGCCATGGGCGCCCTGTGAAGTGTTCTGGCCGATGGCCGCGAGTATCCCGGTGCTGATGGGGGCGACACTGCCCAGGGTAGCGTTGCCCAGCTCAGCTGTGTCGTAGCCGCTCAACTGGTCGAGGGCATCGGCGGCGGTGACCAGGCTGCTACCGAGCAGGGCGTTGATGGCGGCGTTGGGCTTGGGGGCCGGTTGGTTGGCGGGCGTGGGCGTGGCGCTGGCGATTTTTGCGGGTTCCGCGGGCTTGGGTGTGATGTGGTGGGGGTGCGGCTCGGTGGCAGGCGGTTGTGGGGCTGTTGCCGTGATGATGGGTTCTGGGACTGGTGCCAGGATGCTGGTTGCAAGTGCCTGGCCGTTCTCAGTGGTCGCGGCTTGTTCGATCGGGACATTGTTACGTGTGTAGGTCAGGCCGACCTGTTTTCCCGTGGTGTAGTCCACTGAAGCGCTCATGAACGCAAGGTCATTGACGATCTTCCCGAATTCCCCCTCGACCTTGTCCGCGTCGATCACGATGTGTCTGCTCGTGTCGATGTATTCGCCCGGTACGGCTGCGATTTTCAAGATGGCATTGTCCAGGGTGGCGGTGCCGCCGACCTTGATCGTGGCGCTGCCTTTCTTTGCGTCGATGCCATAGACCAGCGTCGCGCCCTTGGAAAGCCTGAGGTTGTTGATCACTGAAGGGGCGCCCATGTCAGGGCCGACTTCCATCGAGCCCGCCACGTCCAGCGCGTCGACCGTTCCGCTGCCGCTGAACCTGGCCTTTTTCCCCACGAAGACCGGCCCGGCGACGGAGCCCTGGTTAGCGAACTCACCCAGAACGTGAACCGCACCACCGATACGGCCGGTGTTGAGCAATTTGGCGTTCGAATCAATCAGGCTGCGGCTGTCGAAATCCTTGCCGTTTGACCATTCGCCTCGCTTCAAATACACATCCTGGATATTGCGTATCTCGCCTAACTCGCCGCCTTTGGCGATCTCCAGTTGCAAGACATTGGCACCGCCACCGCCGTCGGTGAGCCCGACGAGTTCGCCCTGCCTGCTGACAATCACCAGATCATCGCTGTCGTCCTTGGAGAGGGGCGTTTCCCGGGCTTTGGTGACTCTATCGATCTTTGTATCCGGGTCATCCGCGAACGCCTTGAGGCGAGCCTGCATCTCGGCGGTTGTTTCGAAGGGGAAGGTTTCCCCGGCAACTGACTGAGCCATCGAAACCTCGGCACAGCCAAGTGCCAAGGCTATGGCCAGCGCGAGGTGTTGGGGCAGGAACAGGTGTTGGGTAGGCATCGAATGCGACCTCTCATGAAGGAGATCGCACTTTAAAAATTTCACCCTCGGCGGCGATGCCAGTCACTTTCTCGCCGCGAGCAGGATTCGGCGGACGAAATCTGTAGGCAGTTCGTACTGCGATCAGCGTGGCGGTTCGTTGGCTTTCATGGTTCGAAGCTTTGCCTTACAGCCCGCACGGACCTTTCTATTTGACCGGCGTTTGACGGAGCAATGGCCCACCACTAGGCACCTCGTCTAGGCTCGGTGCATGGTTAGGAATGAACACGTTCCTCCTGTGGGAGCGAGCTTGCTCGCGATAGCGGTGAGGCAGTCTGCGGTGATGTTGGCTGTGCCGACGTCATCGCGAGCAAGCTCGCTCTCACAGGTTTTTGTACCGGGCCATGCGGGTGAGTCATACCGGCACTCTGGCAACGGCTCAGCGGTTATTCAGATACGCCTTCCCATAATGCCGCTCCATCCGCGCCTGGATCAGCTCCAGCGCAATGGACATCAACCAGTAAATGATCGCCGCCGTGGTGAGCATTTCGATATAGCGATAGCTGGAACGACCATAGGACTGCGCCAGGAACATCACCTCCCAAACCCCCATCACCGAGATCAGCGAAGAGTCCTTGAGCATGGAGATGAATTGGTTGGTGGTCGGCGGGATGATGGTGCGCATGGCCTGGGGCAGGGTGACGCGCCAGAAGATCACGGTTTCGCTCAGGCCCAGGGCGAGGGAGGCTTCGCGTTGGCCGTTGGGGACGCCGAGGATGCCGGCGCGGAAGATTTCGCTCAGGTAGGCGCCGTAGTTCAGCGACAGGGCGATGATCCCGGCGGCGATGGCGCCCGGGACCACGCCCAGTTGGGGCAGGCCCAGGTAGATCAGCAGGATCTGGATGAGCAGGGGCGTGCCGCGAAAGAACGACGCGTAGAAACTGGCGATGCCGAACGCCACCGCGCTGCTGGACAGCCGCGCCAGGGCGGTGATGAAGCCCAGCAATGACGAGGCGACGATCGAGCACAAGCACAGGAACAACGTCAGCACCGCACCCTGCAAGAAGCCATTGGGCGCCAGGTGCACACCCAGCAGGTTCGGCAGTTTGTCGAGGATGATGGAGAACTTCAGGTCGAAGCTCAGGAAGAAACTCGCGAACAGCACCAGCATGGCCGCCCAGGTCAGATACAGCCGGGTGCGGAAACCGAAAATTTTCTGCAGGCGTGACTCAGCCACCGATGGCGGTGGCTGAGGGGGTAGAAAAGAAGTCATTGGGTGATGTCGGCGCCGATCCATTTTTGCGAGAGTTTGCTCAAGGTGCCGTCCTGTTTCAACTGGGCGAAGACTTCACGCACTTTGCTGCCCCATTGGGCGTCGCCTTTTTCGATGGCCACCGAGTTCGGTTCGGAATAGAGCGGCTCGCCGGCCAGCTTGAAGCGCTTGTCTTCGGTCAGGCGCGGCTGCGCCGTCACCAGGTTGGTCAGCACCGCGTCCAGGCGCACCCCGGCGCCCAGGCCCAAGTCCTGGAACGCCACGTTGTCGGTATCGTACGGGGCGATCTGTACGTCCTCGAACGGATAGCTCAGTTGGGTATCCTCGGCGCCTTCGATCACCAGGTTCTTGTTCAGGTAGCTTTCGTAGCTGGAGGCGCTGGTGAGGCCGACCTTCTTGCCGCTCAAGTCCTTGGCGCCGTGGATACGGTCGTCCTTGGCGTTGACCACGATCACCGCGGGTGAAGCGTAGTACTGCACGGGGAAGTCGAACACTTCGGCGCGGGCCTTGCTCGGCGTCATGGAGCAGATGCAGATGTCATAGCGTCCGCTCCAGTGACCGGCCGCGATCACGTCCCAGGACGGCGTCTCCAGGCGCAGCTTCACCCCCAGTTTCTGCGCCACGGCCTTGGCCACATCGACGTCGAACCCGTCGAGTTGGTTCTGATCGTTGAGAAACGAGAAGGGCGGATAGCTTTCCATCAACACGCCGACCAGTTCTTTTTTCTGTTCGATGCGATCCAGCGTGGCACCGGCAAACGCTTGCGAAGAGGCGGCCAGCAATGTCAGGCCCAGGGCCAGCAATGGTTGTGATTTCACGGAAAGTCCCTGGGTAGAAAAATAAGTTGTAGTTAACCGTATGGTGCGTATTAAATAGTTATAAGAACAACTCCGGTAGTGAGTATTTTTCATAAGCTTATGAGTGAATCGCATATGGGCGCAGCAACGACAGTCATTCTCGATGGCGGCATGGGCCGCGAACTGCAACGCCGGGGCGCGCCGTTCCGACAGCCCGAGTGGTCGGCCCTGGCCTTGAGCGAAGCGCCCCAGGCGGTAGAGGCCGTGCACGCGGCCTACATTGCCAGCGGCGCCAACGTGATCACCAGCAACAGCTATGCGGTGGTGCCGTTCCATATTGGCGAAGCGCGTTTCGCCGCCGAAGGCCAAGCCCTGGCCGCATTGGCTGGCGAGCTGGCGCAACGGGCGGTACAGGCCTCAGGCAAAGCGGTGCGCGTGGCCGGGTCGCTGCCGCCGCTGTTCGGTTCCTATCGACCGGACCTGTTCGACGCTTCCCGCGCCAGTGAACTGTTGGCGCCCCTGGTGAGCGGCTTGGCCCCCCATATCGATTTGTGGCTGGCCGAGACCCAAAGCTCCACGGTCGAAGCGCGGGCGATTCACGCCGGCCTGCCGAAGGACGGCAAGCCGTTCTGGCTGTCGTTCACCCTGAAAGACGAAGACACCGATGAAGTGCCGCGCCTGCGCTCCGGTGAACCGGTGGCGGACGCCGCGGCGGTGGCGGCCGAACTGGGCGTCGAGGTGCTGCTGTTCAACTGCAGCCAGCCGGAAGTGATCGGCGCGGCGATTGACGCTGCCCGCGATACCTTCGAGCGCCTGGGTGTGACGATCCACATCGGGGCCTACGCCAACGCCTTTCCGCCGCAACCCAAAGAAGCGACCGCCAACGACGGCTTGGACCCGTTGCGCGAAGACCTCGATCCACCGGGTTACCTGCAATGGGCGGCGGACTGGCGCAAGCGCGGGGCCAGCCATTTGGGTGGCTGCTGCGGGATCGGGCCGGAGCATATTGCGGTATTGGCACAGCAACTGGGCTGAGCCGTCTGGCGGGTGACTGCCCTCACGCCAGGCCAGCCCCACGGCCGTGGATAGAGGGCGACACGTTGGATTACGTTTTTCGCCAGGCTGCCTAGCCACGCTATAAATATGTATGCCGTTTGGGCGGCGACGGCGCGATAGGGTCCGGATTCTTCAATCAGAACCGGACCATTCAGATGGCTACTTTCTCCAAAGGCGATCCGGCCAACGCCGTCGTCCCCCAGGGCGAACCGCTCAGTGCCCAGGCAAGGGTGCAACTCAGGCAACTGGAGTTGCTGGACAACAACCAGATTCAACTCACTCAGTTGTTTGCAGGCCTTCCCACGTTCGACGGGGTGCTAGGGAACCTGCTGGTCAGCCTGCTCAAGACGAAGATTCCCGCCGACAGATTCCGCCCATCGCTGCTCGCGGACATCGATCCGGATAACTGCTACGTGAACCGCTTTACCACGGACCAGGCCGGTGATCGCGCCCTGACGTCCTCGGAGCGTTTCACCGATGTCCTGCGCAACGGTTTGCTCAGCGACACGGCGCCTGACTTCGCGAACGGTGGCGTCGGCTTCTTCACCCGTCCGGACTCGCTGGAGGAGGCCGACAGCGTATTTGCCCAGCAACCGGACGCGCAGACGCTACGGGCCTTGGCGTCGGTGTTCCACATTTCCCGACCCACGGCGAACGAACGGCTGAAACGTCAGTTTCGTGACGAACTGGCGCGCTTTCGCCTTGGCAAGAACCGGGGCGACGCCAGCGAGGCGACCGCACCGTCCACGGCTGAAGCGGTCCTCGCCCAATTGCTTGCCCAACGATTCCTGCACCTGTTCAATTTGTATAAAGCGGATCGGGATCCTGCCGCTGCACTCACCCAAGCTGCGCGCATCCAGCAGGCCGATGACGATCGCCTGCTCGACCTCATCACCATCCATCCCTCCCAGGCTGACAGAAGCCGGCTGCTACGGGCGCCCATTCCCCACGTCTATGCCGTCTTGCTCGACCAGGGCACGGCTTTGCCGCAGAAATGGCCCGCGGCAATGGTGATCAAGTTCACCGATCGGCCCTCGTTGTTCCTGTATTCCCTGGAACGCGGGCTGCAGCGATTTCATTCTTTCCAGGATCTCGTCGACAACGTCCGTCCGCTCCACGAGGGCCAGGAACGCTCGATCCGGGATATGTCCTCTGAACTGGCCGGGCCTGTGTTCGAGGTGGCGGCAGCGGACTTGCTGCAGATGCAAAGTGCCGCCCTGGAGGCGGTGTTGACTGCGCCGGACAACGCAACGGTGCCGGTGGATGTCTTTGCCCAGCGAACGGAAGCTGCCCTTGGCTTGCCCATGTTGTCACTGACCGGGCCACTGGCGGCCCGCCAGGAAACCTTGGTGGACAATCGTCGCCCGGGTTTCTATAGAGCCGCGACACGGGCCGAACAGACCCGCTACCGCCAGCTCGAAGACCGGGTATTACAGGCTGTCTACGCGTTGGGCAGCGGTGTCCCGACGCTGGTGCAGTTCACTCGCCAGAAGATCCGGCAATACCTTCAGCAAACCATCCACCCGCGCATAGAGCCGGATCCGGACCGGACCATGGTCAAGCTGTTCTTCGGCGACCGGGCCAACCCGAGGCAATGCCGGACCAGCAGCGTGACGCAATTGATGCTCGATAATCTGCGTGCACCGCAGTACCCGAACGCAATGAGAGAAGTGCCGGCCGTTGACCTGGTCGATTGGCATGGTCAACGTGTCAGGCACCCGACAAGCGGTTTCCTGATCACGGTGACCGGGAGCGAACTGGCCCGGATGGCGTCGAGCATCGATGCCGGTGGCCGCTATGAAATCCTGCTTCGCGAACAAATGAACGCGCCGCAATACAAGGCGGCCTGGCAGGCGGCGTACCTGGCCAACCTGGAGTTCAAAGGCTACGCGGCCGGGCTGCGGGGCGACGACGTGTTCAAGGCGACCGTGATCAATCCCGACGTCAGCCCACCCAAGGCGCAGAAGCTCGTCGCGGGCTGGCTGGAGGCCGTGCTGCAATCGCCCACCGCCGCCAAGCGCGCAGCGGTCGGCGGGCGTAGTGTGCGCGTCTACGGACTGCTCTTGGGCGGCACCGTCGGTTTGCAGCACGGTACGATGGGCAACGCGATCAGTATCGATGGTGTGCTGATTCTTTCAGACCAGCCGGGGCCGCAGATTACGGGAACCGTAGGCGTCTATTTCCCGGACAGCCCTCATGGCGATGACTTCCAGGAGTTTTCGGACCTGAGCGACGGCGTCACAGGGTTGCTGCAGCAAGAAGAATGGCGCACGTATTTCCGTTCGCGCATGTCCACCCTCGACTCGGAGGAGATCAAGCGTGCGTTGGGGCAGCATCGCGGTCGCCCCATGGTCCGAGGGTTCCTGATCAGTGGCAATTTCCTCGAGGACTTTCATCGGGCCCATGTCAATTTCCACAGTGCCCATGCCGATCACCGTTCCAACAGCAACCGGGATATCAGCCACCAGACCGCCTTGAGGCTGGCGATGATGGTGGTGGAGTTGGTCATGGACCTGGCTGGCCTGTTGCTCATCCCCGGTTTCCAGATGCTGGCGCGTGCGGTCAAAACGGGCTTGCTGGTGCTCAAGACCGGTGCCGTGCCCACGCATCTGGACACGCTGATGTTCGTGCACACGGTGGCGAACACCCGTCGGTTGCCAGGCCTCGGTGGTGTGCCATTCAAGGTGCGAGGCCAGGGGACTTTCCTGCCGGCAGCGGCTCGGCAGAACTCGACTGAAGCGCTGCTCGGCTTGCCCCTGGAGGACGCGCTGTATCGTCGTTATGCCGTGACGGATACCGCGTTGCTCCGTGGGGTGCCAGCGGATGCCGGGGGCTTCTATCGCCCCAGCATCACCGATGGTGCCATGGGCCGCGTCACACGCCAGGTGTATGTACGGCAACCCGATGGGACGGTGTTCCGAGTGCATGACCATACGCCGCTCAAGGCCACCGAAGCCACCATCGTCAACCCGGCCACAGGGTTGAGCATCCGCTCCAGCGGGGTGATGAGGAGCACCGTGGCCCGTGGGCCCGATGGCGAGTGGCGCGCCGTGGGATCTGGCCTGGGCGGAGGAGGCAAGCGGCCGTCGCAAGGCTCTCCCCAACCGGGCCCCTCAGACCCCAAACGGTCGGCGCCATCGCTTCGCGTCGTTTCCGACCTGATCCGTACGCCAGGGGTATGGGACGTCCAGATCATGGAACTGGTGCCCTCATTCATCACCCGCATTGCCAGTTGGCCGCGAAATCGCAGCCTGCTGATCATCGACCGACGCCATGGGCACCGGGATTGGACCGTGCGTTTCACCCCAGGGCAGTACGAAAGCAGCTACCCATCGGGCGCGCATCCGCTCAGGTCAAGCACGGACGTGGTGCTGATACGCACGGGGCAAAACCATTACACATTGAGGCTGGCTGACAATACGGACGTCACGTTCGCGGCCGACGGCGATTGCTTCTTCAACGCCGTCGCGCGGGGATTGAACGAGGGGCAGGCGCAGCCGAGGTTTTCGATGCAGGGGCTGCGCAATGAAGCCGCCGCCTACATCGATCAGCACCCGGAGCTCAACAATTACCTGGTGAGGCAGCCCACCGGCCTGCAGCAAGCGCTCGCCGATAACGCACGTTCCCTGGAGAACCTGTTGGGCGAAGGGGCGGTATTCGACCTGAGCCAGATTGTCTACGGGGTGCGCAACCCGCATAACCTGTTTCAACCGTTGTTGAGGCTCTTGCACCTGCATGCAGACGACATGGCGCGCAGGGTATTGAACCAGGCATCGGACGCTGCGTTACCGCCGGAAATACTGCGCTACATCGGCAGCTTCGTGTCTCCCCGGGCTCCGGGGCGACCGGTGCTGAGCAGCATTCCCTACTACACCCAGAACGATCAATCCCTGCGGAGCTTTTTCGAGGACACGCTGCTGGCGCCTGTCGTGCCTACGGAAGTGGCCGAACTGCTCAGCAATGAATTCCTCATGTTCTCCCAGGACGTGCTCCATATCATGCTCGAGTACGGGGTCAAGGCCCGGGACCTGACCGATCACCACCCCAAGAACAGCATGGCGTACGTCCGCTACGACCAGGCCGTGCATGGTCATCTCAGCGAAGAGCAGCTCGAAAACACGCTCAACGGTGCCTATCTGGTGGACAGCGGAGACTTGAAGAAGGTCGGGACAAGGTTTAAGGAGGAAACCGGCCGCAGCCTGTTCGACGATGAAGATCTGTTGGCGCAATTCATCCAATACGACCGGGCCGAGGATCTGGTCGACCTGCTCACCGTTGCCCTCGAACGATTCCCTATCTTGTCGAGGCGGGCGAACATCCTGCTCAGGTCGCCCTTGATCGCTTCCAACCTGGGCGGGCTGTTCCCTATGAACCTGCTTTCGCAATGGATACGCACCCCTGGCTTATCCGATGCGCGGCTTGACCTCATTGCCCGATATCTCACGGGCCGTTATGACGAACTGGAGCTTTACGGCAGCATCGATATCCGTTGGATGCAGCCGTTCGATGATTGGAATCTGCAAAACCTGTTCACGCATCGGCAGGCCTTGCTGGAGTTCTCCGGCTTTATCCTGGAGGCCCGATACGTCCGGGACAGCGACTTGTCTGCTGTCGCCAGGTTGTTCAATGCACCGGGGCAGCCGTTTTCCAATAGCCGGATCGCTGTCCTGTTCGACAGGCCGGACCTGTGGTCGTCCATTCTCGCCATGCGCGGGATCACGCGCGCAAGCGCCAGGACCATTTGGCAGGATCTGATGGGGCCGCACTTCAGCAACGACAACATCCGGTTCGTGCTGGGCCGACCCGGGTCGCTCGACAGCGAGTTAACGTTCGCGAGCGCCTTGATCGACAGCCTGACCCAGGACGAGGCCCGGGCGCATCGGCTGATTTTGGATGCCTACAACATGAGCGACAGGCAAGCCCAGTACTTCCTCTACAATTTCGATTTTTCGGGAGGGCTTGCGGGGCACGGCCGATTGGATTTCGCCAGTTATGTGAACGCCCATGGGGCCATACCGCAATGGGCTTGGCCGTTTGCCCGAAGAGGGGTGACGCCCGAGGTGCTCAAGCCCTTCCTGGCCACGAGGAAACCGCCTGAGGCCTGATAGGCCGTCTTGAACGATCGCCACCGTGAACGTATGCGCGGTGGCGATCATTCATCAGGCTGAGCGACACTCCGCCAGGCTACGCACCTGGCTGCCCTCGCTTTGATTCTCGTCGCTCAACCAACGCTCGAACCCGGCGCCAATAGCGGGCCATTCCGAATCCAGCATCGAATACCACGCGGTGTCGCGGTTCTGGCCCTTGACCACCATGTGCTGGCGGAACACGCCTTCGAACGTGAATCCCAGCCGTTCGGCGGCATATTTGGAGCGAGCGTTGCCGTTGTTGCACTTCCACTCCAGCCGGCGGTAACCCAGGGCGAAAGACTCCTTGGCCAACAGGTAGACCGCCTCGGTGCTTTTCGGCGAGCGCTGCATCGGTGCGCCGAAGGTCACGTGGCCGATCTCGATGCGGCCCTGGGCCGGGACGATGGACATGAGGCTGAGAATGCCCTGCACCTCGCCGCTGGCGCGGTCGATCACGCTGAAGAAATACGGGTCGGTGTTGGCGGCGTGGTTGTTCAGCCAGGCATCGAACGCGTCGCGCTCCTTGAACGGGCCATAGGGCAAGTAATCCCAGAGTTTCGGGTCGGCCCCGGGGCCTTCGAGGGCTTGCCACAGGCCGTCGCCGTGCCGCGCCGGATCGAGTTTTTCCAGGCGGATGAAACGCCCTTCGAGCAATTGCGCGGAGGGCGCCGGGACACCTTTCCAATCAGCGAGTGAAGACGACATGGGGCGCTCCTTAAAGGGCTTTGCGAAATTGAATGAAGCCTGGGCGCTCGGCGATGCGCTCGTACAGCTGGATCGCCGTGGCGTTGGTTTCGTGGGTCAACCAGTGCACCTTGCAGCAGCCATCGGCCTTGGCGGTGGCGTAGACGAACTCGATGAGCTGGCGACCCACACCGGTGCCACGGCTCTGTTGCGTCACCAGCAAATCTTGCAGGTAGCAGGAGTTCTCGATGCTCCAGTTCGAACGGTGATAGATAAAGTGCACCAGGCCCACCGCCGTGTCGCCCTTCCAGGCCAGGGCAGCATGGGTCGGTTCATGCTCATCAAGCAAGCGCTGCCAGGTGCTTTGGCTGACCGCCTCCGGCAGTTCGGTGTTGTAGAAGCGCAGGTAGGCTTGCCACAACGGCAGCCAGGCGGCGTGATCGTCGGCGCTGACGCGGCGGATGTCGAGTTGGCTCATGTTCACTCCTTGGACGATGGTTCAGGCATCAGGTGGGCGAGGGCCCGGTCCTGCGGGTCGGGGCTGGCGGCGAGGCCGCTGCGGACCCCGGCGGCATCCGCGGGGCTGCGGTTCTGGCTGAGCTTGCGCTTGCCTTCCAGGCGCTGGATGGGCAGGGCGAAGCCGACGATGGCCTTGAGCATGCTGTCGATGTACTCGGCCGGTGCATCATCGATCTTCCACGGCTGCTCGCGAGCGGTTTCGTGGCGGTCGGTGAGGGCGCCGACCAGGTTGCGCAGGCGCTGCGCGTCGCTGAACACCTCAGCGTTGCCGTAGGCGTGTACGGCCACATAGTTCCAGGTTGGCACGACTTTGCCGTGTTCGGCCTTGCTCGGGTAGAAACCCGGGCTGACGTAGGCCTCGGCACCGGCGAATATCACCAGGGCCTCGGCGCCGGCTTCCAAGTCGCGCCATTGTGGATTGGCCCGGGCCATGTGCCCGTAAAGGGTGCCGTTCGGCCCCTGTTGCGTGTCCAGCAACAGCGGCAGATGGCTGGCCTGCACACCGTGTTCACTGTGGGTGACCAGCACGGCCAAGCGGCAATCGCCCATCATCTGGTGCAACTGGGACAGGTCTTCGACGGCAAAGGCTTTGGGGTTGTACATGATGATTTTCCTTGGCGAATGCGAGCATCCTAGGCAGGCTATTGGTCTGTTGTAAGAGCCACTTCCGGCCAATTCGATAGGTCCATTCGCGAGGGCTGTCATGCACAACGTCGTGCCGCCACTGTCGTTCAACCCTGCCGGCATCGAGCTGGACCGCCGCCAGGGGCTCAGCCGCCAGCTTTACCAGGCGTTGCGGGCCCGGGTGCTGGACGGACGCCTGGCCAGCGGCACGCGCCTGCCGGCCAGCCGTGACCTGGCGGCGGCCTTGTCGATTTCCCGCAACAGCGTGGTGCGGGCCTACGACCAACTCTACGCCGAGGGCTTCATCGAAGGGCGGGTAGGGGACGGCACTTATGTGGCGAAACTGTCCTCGACGACCCTGCCGCTGAAAAACATATCCACAAAAGTATCCACAGGGTTTTCAACAGGCTTACCCACAGCCTTATCCACAGATTGGCTCGATTTGCCTGTGGTTCCATCCAGTAAAGTTATCCACAGCGATGCCTTGAATCGGGTCGAAAACCACCATTTACCCCAGCCGCCCAGTGGCCCGCCGCGAGCATTCAGGGTCGGTGTGCCGGCGTTCGATCTGTTCCCTTTCGACGTCTGGGCCAAGCTGAACGCGGCTTTCTGGCGCAAGCCGGATCTGCAACAG
Source organism: Pseudomonas sp. R151218B TE3479 (assembly GCF_053629195.1). Taxonomy (NCBI): domain Bacteria; kingdom Pseudomonadati; phylum Pseudomonadota; class Gammaproteobacteria; order Pseudomonadales; family Pseudomonadaceae; genus Pseudomonas; species Pseudomonas sp. R151218B TE3479. Next base: position 863,482 of record NZ_JBRJHV010000001.1, on the reverse strand, counting down.
TTGTGTTATGGCGATTCCCAGGGGGATGCGCGCTTGCGCGGGCTGATCGCCGCTTACCTGCGCAGCTCCCGAGGGCTGCACTGCACGGCTGAACAAATTGTGATCACCAGTGGTGCACAACAGGGCATCAGCCTTTGTGCACAGCTGCTGGTGGACCCGGGCGACGTCGTGGCGGTGGAAAATCCCGGGTATCGCGCGGCCGGGCATGCGTTCGCCGTCGCCGGTGCCGACGTCAAGGGCGTGCCGGTCGATGATGAGGGCCTGGATTGCACGGCGCTCGGTGGGTTGAGCCACTGCCGGCTGGCCTACGTCACCCCGTCCCACCAGTACCCGACCGGGGTGGTCATGAGCCTGCCACGGCGCCTGGAACTGCTGGCGTGGGCCGAACGCAACGACGGCTGGATCGTCGAGGACGACTACGATGGCGAGTACCGCTACAGCGGCGCGCCCCTGGCGCCCTTGGCGGCATTGGATCGCCAGGGGAGGGTGCTCTACGTCGGCACGTTCGGCAAAGTGGCGTTCCCGGCCTTGCGCCTAGGCTACCTGGTGCTGCCGCCGGGCCTGGTCAACGCCTTCGCCCGGCGTCGCGCCGTGGACGTACGCCATTCCGAAGTCAGCACCCAGGCCGTAATGGCCGAGTTCATGGCCGCCGGACATTTCCAACGCCACATCCGGCGCATGCGGCGGGCCGCGCTGGTCCGACGGGACGCGCTGCTGGCGGGTTGGCCCAAAGACATTCCAGGGGTTGGCACCTTGCCGACCGTCGTGGCCGGGTTGCATGTCACGGTGCCGGTGGACAGCCTCGCCCGGGAGCGCGAACTGATTGCCCAGGCGACGGCGGCGGGGGTCGAAGTCAATGGCTTGAGCAGCTACTGGTTGCCCAGCACCACCACGCCTATCCACGGCGGGTTGGTGCTGGGATTCGCCGCGGTCCCGCCCACGGCGATCGCGACCGCGCTGGCGAGCCTGGCCCAAGCCTGGAGGCCCTGACGCCCCGGGTGCATGACCGTAATACGGTTCACTTAAGGCAATCGACAAACCCGTGGCGAGGGAGCTTGCTCCCGCTGGGCCGCGAAGCGGCCCCAAAACCTGCCAAATGCGCAGCATCAGACACACCGCACCCACAGGTTTACGACTGCTTCGCAGCCGAGCGGGAGCAAGCTCCCTCGCCACAAGTCCATCGTTGTCTTAAATGAATTGCATTAGGTTCATGAGCGGGCTTTTTGAAAGAACACTTCCTTGGCCTGGTCCACGGCAATTTCGCTGCGGTAATGGTCGACCAGTTGTCGCTGGGTGAGGGACTGGGTGTCTTCGACATCGAGGGCTGCTTGACCGGCTTGTTCGATGGTTTTCAAGCGTGCAGAAAGAAATGCGTAGGCGGGGACCCAGTTTGTCGAGTAACGGAAATCCGCGAACCAGAGGGTTTTATTGGTCTTCACGTCCTTGATCTCGTACCGGTCGAGATAGCCGTAGGGCGGGGTCTTGATGCGTTGACGGCTCTTTTGTTTGGTGATGGAAATCTGGTTCCGGCTCTTGAGCCACAGGATGCTGCTCATGGTCGGCGGGCGTTGCTTGATGAGATTCAAGACCGTCTCGAAGCCCAGGCTGTAAAGGGCGCTCGACTCCCTTTCGAGCTGCCCGCGCAAGGTTTCGGCCGCGCGCCGTTGCTCTGTCGGCAGTTCGAGCGTTTCGTTGGAGGCCACGCCTTGGGCCTGGTCGAGCGCTTTTTTGATTGCCGCGCTGATTTTCTCCATCCTGCCGGCGTGGGCGTTGAGGATCATCCCGAGCCCGGTGGGCGTTTGGTTGGGGGTCTTTGCGGTTTCTGCGATCTGCGCCTTGAACGCCGCCAGGCCGTTGATCAGGTCAGTGCCCTTGGCGACGCTGATGTTCAAGGCCGGCACAGCGGCCGGTGCAGCATCGGGCTTCATGTGAGGAATCCATTCGCCGGTTTCCTTGCGGTGGAACGTGACGATGATCTCCCCAGAAAATGGTTTCTTCACATCGACCCAGTCCGTTTCCTCCATGAACTTGGACAAGCGAGGCTCGCCACTGACCAGGCCCCAAAAACGCGCCCGGATGAATTTCTTCCTGGGCCTGGGTCGTTGCTCATAAGGCGACCCCGAACTGCGCCGATCCTTTCGTTCATCCAGGGCCGCCCCCAGATGACGCAGCGTCCATTGCTCCAGCGTGGCGATCCCTGAGCGCAGTCGCGCCAGTTGTAACGGCTGCACGCTGCCCTTGTATTCGTTACCCAGGTATTGGAGATGTTCACCGATGGCCACGAACTGTTCGGCCAGGCTGCCGAATGCATCGATTCGCTCGTCCAGCCGGATCACGCTTCGCTCATCGATCGCGTCACGCAGGCTCTGGAACGCCACCGTGGCGTTATCGACGACCTGGTTGAGCGCCTCCCAGCCTTCGGGCATCGACTCGACGCTTTCCAGCGACAGGCAGAGATGGCGATACATATCCAGCTTGATCATACGAAGGTCGGCGCCCGTATAGAGCGGCATCTTCTTACGGTGCCGGCGGATAAATTCGAAGCCTTCGTAGCCCACGGTCTTCAGCTCGGTGAAGCGCGTTTCCATATAGTCCAGGCGTTCGATCATGTGGTCGCCGATGCTGATCATGCTCTCGGCTGCATCGATGTGCTGTTGCTCCAGCACCTCGACCCCGGAGGTGATCATGCCCTTGGCCTTGGTCAAGGCCGGGATGAATCGTTCCTGGAGCGCCTCCATTTCGGCGAAGGTGAAATCGATCTGCGCGTTCAGGTAACCCAGCCGGGTGCGAGCGTAGTCGGGCCTTGACTGGAAGAGCGGCCATTCCATCAATGTCCGCAACGCCTTCTCGTAGTTTTCCCGCTGTGTTTTCAGCAGGTCGACATATTCGTCGCGCTTTGTTTCCTTGGCCGGCCCCGCAGCCTCGTTCATTTCCTTGGCTTGCATGGTCAGCAGTTTCTGGTTCTGCGGCTTCTTTTCTTCGAAGCGGTTCAAGGAGGCAAGCAGATCGGTCCGGCGCCGTTGCGCGTCGGCGATGACTTTTTGCCGGACGCCTTTGGAGCCGCTGCCACGCAATCGAAGGCGCGTATCGATATGCCATGTGCCGTGCGTATCATTGATCAGGGAGGGGCCCTCGCGGGTGGGATCTTTCCCGTCGAGGATAGAGACCGATTCGCCTTCGACTTTTACTTTGAACCAGCTCCCCGCCATTTTTGCGTACCAGTCCCCGCTTCGTTCGTAGAGCCCTTTCAGCGCGCCTTCGGCCTGGAGTTGTCCGGACTCTGCGGGCTCGTCGATGCTCAAGGCGTCCAGGAGCCGGGTGCTTTCCCTCGAGCGTCCCATCAAGGCGCCACTGGAACGGATGGCCTCGTAGTGTTCGGTCGGCAGCGCCGTGCTCGACAATGGTTCGAGCTGTTCTATCACCAGCTCGTGCTTGGGTTTTGGCAGGCTCTCCAGTTCGCGCACCTCCTTCGATGCCTGTGCCCGATTTGGACGCCTGGCGGCCCTGGCGCGGTCGATGGCGTGGGTAATGATCGCCAGTGCGATGTTCAACAACAGGTCGGCGAACGCCTCCCACTTGGCCGGGCGATTGGCTTCGTCGCTGCGCTGCGACAGCTTGTCGATGTCGTCCATGATCTGCCAGAGCCAGGCTGCAGTGCCGACGGTGGTCCCCAAGTAAGGCAGGGCCAGGTTGAAAATCAGCCAGCCTGCTCGCTTAAAGGTCTCCCAACGATTTTCACGGTTGGACACCGCTTGCCGATCGGCCAGCTCCACCAGGGCATCGGCGTTGGCCTTGAACAACGGCGGCAGGAAATCCGCCCCGAGGCTTTTGTCGGTCAACCTGACGGGGCCGCTATTGGCCAATGAGGTCAACGGGGCGACCGCGAACGCCACGATGCTCCAAGGAGAGGGCAGCACGTCGGGAAAAACGAACCGGCCGTAATCCTCGCGCACCCCATCGGGTAACCACGCCAGCACCGATTGACGCAAAGAAGGGGTTTGCCGGATCGCGTACAACAGGTTGCTGAACGCCGGGTACTGGCTCAACTGCGGCTCCATCATGGGGCGATACAGCAGGCAGGGCCCGGCGTTCGAATCCTCGGGGCCGATGATGAACATGTTGGCCACGACATCCTCCGCGTCGCCCAGTTGCAGCTCGGGCACGAAGGCCAGCTTGCGCAGGACGATGGTTTTTCCGTCCACCTTGCGATTGGCTTCTTCGAGCTGCATCAGTGCGGCGACGTAGCGGTAGCCCCGATCGTCCAGGTGACCCACGCCACGGATCTTGCATTCCAGCGCGAGCATCGGCAGCTGGATGCGTAACTGGGCGGTGTAGAGCTTTTCGCGGCGGCTCGACTCCGCCGGATCGTCGAGCAGCTTGTGCTTGATCAGCTCGGGGTAAACGCGGCCGATGTCGACCTGGGTGATGAGGTTCTCGACGTACTCGACGGTCATCCAATCGGGCAACTCGGTGTCGTCCACGAACTTGACGACCTTGTCGCCAAGGGGGAGGGCGATGAGGTTTTGCAAGGCGAGCTCGACGAGGCTGAACCGGGTGGTCTCGATCTTGCCGGGCACCACGAAGCTGCCCCAGACCACGGGGCTGCGCACCTCGATCTCGATGGCGTCCAGGTCGAGCTTCGAGGCGTCGGCGTGTTCCGAGACCATCTGCTTTTTCAGCAGGCCGAGCGCATATTCCTTGAGGGGAGGAATCTCATCCAGGTAGGTTTTGCCGGCATGGACCTGATTCAAGATCGACAGGTTCTTCATGTGTTGGGCGAACAGGATCTGGTCGGACGGCGAGGCCCCCAGCAACCAATCGGGCATTTGCTTCTGGAACCAGGCCACGAGGGCGTCGTCGTCCGCTTCTTCGCCGTTGGCCGGGGACGAAGTGTTTTCGTAGGTCGCCCATGTTTGCGGAAAGGTCCCGAGGATCGTGACTTGCTCGGCGATTATCCCGCAGGCCTTGTAATCGAAAATATTGCCGTCGGGCTCGTACAGCCGCCATTGGAGTTTCCGGTAGCTGGCCGGAGCGAAGTGGGACGGCAAGGATTTCCCCAGGGCCTGCCGTGAATCGAACTTCTCATAACCGTTGCTGAGCGAGTAGGCCAGGATGACTTCCTTTTTATCGACGGTGCCGGTCAGCACCACGAGCGAGTTGTCACCCAGGCGTCTGACCTCAGGGCCATCGACGTTATCGATGTCGATCAGGTACGCGTGGCTGTCATAAGGGTCGTTGTCCTTACGGTCCTTGCGGTCGGGGTAATGGAACAATTGCCGGGCCATGGCGCATTCAGTGGCCGTCCAGCCCTTGATGCGCCCGACGTCCCAGGCCTTGCGCAGGGTGCTGGAGAGTTCATGCCAGAGTGGGCCGGACTCGCCCTGCGGCGCATTCCAATACGCCAGTTGCTGCTCCTGACAGGCCGTCAGCATGGCCGGTACCAGTTCGTTGAGCAGGCGCCCGATCTGGTCGATGCGCACCGGCAAATGCACTGGCGGCTCGGTGAGCGGCAATTGGGTCAGGAAGTGCAAGCCTTCGATCAACAGCATCGGGTCGCTTTTTTCGTTCACCAGCCCGGCCAGCATCTCGCTAAGGGTTTCGTAGCGGGTCGGGCGCCGCACGATTTCGTCATCGACAATGTCCCAGGCCGGCTCGCCCACCACGGTATTGTGCGGGTCGAGGTTGAGCGTGGGGTAGAGCCTCTTGAGGCCATCGCGCAGGAGCACGGCCGCGACCTCTGGATAAGTGGGCCCTGCGAGCAACTGGTTGTAAACCGCTTCCTTGGGGTCGGCTTTGGGCCCGGTGATCGACGTAGATGTCATCTGAGTCTCCCTGTCTTGTGATCCATGGCGTTCCCGGAGCGAAACGCTCGGGGTTTTCCATGCTAGGGCGGCTCAAAACGGGGAAGGTGGTAACTATGTATGGGACGGGGATAACGCCTGTGGGAGCGAGCTTGCTCGCGAAGACGCCGGTACATTCAACACCACCGGCACCTGATGCACCGCTTTCGCGAGCAAGCTCGCTCCCACAGGTTTTCTGTTTAGCTTGGTGATCTCATTGGCCGGACTTGATCCGCGTCCAGGCCCGTGTCCGCGCCCGTTCGGCATCCCGTGGCAACGGTTGCAAGGTATAGAGCGTGGTCATGGCCGCTTCGGTCGGGTACAGGTTGGGGTTGTTGCGGATCGCCGGGTCGACCATCTCGGTCGCGTCCTTGTTCGGGTTCGGATAGCCGACAAAATCACTGACCGGCGCGATCACCTGCGGTTGCAGCAAATAGTTGATGAAGGCGTAGGCGTCCCCTGGGTTGGCGGCGCCTTTGGGAATGGCGAGCATGTCGAACCAGATCGGCGCGCCTTCCTTGGGCAGGCGCATGTCCACCTTCACGCCGTTCTTGGCCTCCTTGGCGCGGTTGGCCGCCTGGGAAAAGCTGCCGGAGTAACCCACCGCCACGCAAATGTCGCCGTTGGCGATGTCGGCCATGTACTTGGACGAGTGGAAATAGGTGATGTGCGGGCGAATCTTCATCATCAGCGCTTCGGCCTTGGCGTAGTCCGCCGGCTTCTTGCTGTTGGGGTCCAGGCCCAGGTGCTGCAAGGCCAGGGGCAGGATCTCCGACGGCGAATCCAGCAGCGCCACGCCGCACTGCTTGAGCTTGCTGATGTTCTCTTCCTTGAAGATCAGGTCCCAACTGTCCACCGGCGCGTTGTCGCCCAGGGCGGCCTTGACCTTGTCCGGGTTGAAGCCGATCAGGATGGTGCCGTACATGTAGGGCACGGCGAACTTGTTGCCCGGGTCGTTGGCTTCGATCAGCTTCATCAGCTTGGGATCGAGGTGGTTCCAGTTCGGCAGCTTGCTGCGGTCCAGGGGTTGGAATACCCCGGCTTCGATCTGCTTGGCCAGGAACACGTTGGACGGCACCACCACGTCATAGCCGGAATTACCCGTCAGCAGCTTGGCCTCCAGGGCCTCGTTGGTGTCGAAGATGTCGTAGACCAGCTTGACCTGGCTGTTCTGCGCCTTGAAATCCTCCAAGGCCTTGGGCGTGATGTAGTCGAACCAGTTGTAGACGCGCAAGGTGCGCTCCTCGGCCTGGGCAGCGCCGCAAAGCAGCGCGGCGCACACGGCTGGAGCCATAAAACGCTTGAGTCTGTTCATGCTGTGATTCCTCATGGGGCGCTTTGGAAACCTTCAAGAACGTTCACGGCATTGATGCCGATTTCTGCCACCGCGTAGCCGCCTTCCATCACGAACAGCGTCGGCTTGCCGAGCGCCGCGATGCGCTTGCCCATCGCCAGGTAATCCGGGCTGTCGAGCTTGAATTGCGAGATGGGGTCGTCCTTGAACGTGTCGACACCCAGGGACACGACGATGACATCGGCGTCGTAACCCCGGATTTGCCCACAGGCCTGCTCCAGCGCCGCGCTCCAGGTGTCCCAGCCGGAGCCGGCAGGCAAAGGGTAGTTGAAATTGAAGCCCTCGCCGTCGCCCTCGCCCTGCTCGTCGGCATACCCCAGGAAGAACGGAAACTCCGCCTCGGGGTGACCGTGAATCGAGGCGAACAACACGTCGCTGCGCTCATAGAAAATCGACTGGGTGCCGTTGCCGTGGTGGTAATCCACATCCAGGATCGCGACCTTCTGATGGCCCTGGTCGAGAAAGGCCTGGGCGGCGATGGCGGCGTTGTTGAGGTAGCAATAACCGCCCATCAAATCGCCGGCGGCGTGGTGCCCCGGTGGGCGGCACAACGCAAAGGCACTGCGCGCGCCGCGCTGGATGTCTGCCTGAGCGGTGAGGGCCACTTGCGCGGCGCTGTAGGCCGCCTGCCAAGTGCCGGCGGTAATCGGCGCACCGCCGTCGAAACTGTAATAACCCAACTGGCCGTGCAGGCTCGTAGGGATGACCGAGCGCAGGGTTCGCGCCGGCCAGGTGAAGGGCAACAAATCACCCTCGCGGTTGTACTTGGCCCAGCGGTCCCAGGCGCCTTTGAAAAACTCCAGGTACGCGGCACTGTGGATGCGTTGGATCGGCCCCAGGCCAAAATCCTGCGGCGCCTCCACCGGCCCCAGCCCCCGCGCCTTGACCCGCTCCAACACATGATCGGCCCGGGACGGCATCTCGAAGCAAGGCATCAATTGCCCATCCATCAACTCGCAACGCCCGTGGTGCAGGTGGTGATCGTCTGAGTAGATCGTCAGCATTTTTTTGTTCTCCGCTAGGCTGGTCGGTTTGAACACAGTCTTGCGGCGCGGGGCGTTTCAGAGAACGGCAGGAGAGGCCAAAAGGGGATCGAAATGGCCAATAAGTTTGACCGTAAATCGCCCCTTGTTGGCGCGGGTGTGCGCGGGGTTGGGGCAGAAGGGGCGGCAGTTTCGATGGCGAGGTGGTGATTTTGCATGAGGGGCTTGCTCCCGTTCGGCGGCGTGGCCGTCGTAGGGAGGCACAAAGTTTCGAGCGTAGTCGTCACATCAGTTGATGCCGCGTGTCTGGAATTGGTCGAGGTGGTCGTTAGTGGGCAGCCAGAGGAAGTCGTGCAATTGGTCAATCAATTGAGTTTACGACCAGCGGCGGGCGCTCCCCTTAACACCCATTAAGAAAGCACTTCTTCGACGAAAGCTACCGCGTTCGGTGCAGTTCGTTCGACCTTGGGCGCATATGGCAAAATGATGTCTCTCTGCTAGCATTCATGGGCTGCACCGCTATTTTGGGCACGAAAAATATGAATTGAGCAGGCAATCTCAGACTCGGTAACTGGGAGCGGTAGAAATATTAAAGGACGCGGCTAGGGAAATTTGGGAAAGAGATATTTGGCAAAAGCATCAGTTTTAATTGAATGTTTCATCTGCCGAATCGACTTGCTTAATAATTAAAGGAAGAAAAATGCGAATTGTCAGCATACGGATAAAAAATTTTAGGACTATATCGACTGATCAGACATTAAATATAAAAAATGGTCTTACCCTCATAGGTCCGAATAACTCAGGTAAAACAAATGCGTTATTAGCGCTTTATTATTTTTTTACCGGTCATGATAATAAATATAACTATGATCCAGAACGCGACTTGCCATTTAATTCGAAAAATATTCAAACTAGTTTGACTTGTTTCTTTGAAGCCGACCCCGGTGCCGATAAAGAGATTTTAGATAAGCTTAGAAAATTGAGGCAAATGCTTAAAGTTCCAAAAACCGAAGCGTCTGAAAACACATTTTCCATAAATGTTTATTTCAATAAGTCGCTCCCGGTCTATCAGGTTTACCCGGGGGCGAAAAAAGCCGAAGGCAAGTCTCCGCAATATTCGACGCTGCAAAAAACCATAGTCACTTCCGTGCTGGAATGTTTCCAGTGTTATTACATTCCGTCGAACAAGTCAATTGCGCAACTGTATGATGAATTTGTTTCGCCTTTTGTTAAAAAGCAGGTTGCTGAGGCTCTCAAGCCTTACGATTTAGAAATAAGGAAAAGCATATCGTCTCTTACCGATAGTATGGACAAAGAGCTAGCTGAGTCAGGTTTGAGTAAAGTTAATTCATACTTAGAGTATCCTCGAAATGCGCTGGAGCATTTGATTTCAGGTTTTGAGTTGATGGTGCATGATACGAGTAAAAGCTCAATTTTCACGAAAGGTATGGGGTTGCAATCGGCGGTACTTCTGTCGTCGTTTAAATGGATTACCCAACAAAATCCCGAGAAGTCTGTAATTTGGTTAATCGAAGAGCCGGAGACGTATATGCATCCTTCCCTCGCTTATCAAAGTTCTAAAATATTAGAGCAGCTTTCCAGCATCTCCACTGTGATAAAAACGACGCACTCCTTAAGTTTTATGCCGCAATCAGTTGCAGATGTTCAAGGTGTTACAACCGGGCCGAGAGGTGCTGGAACACGTCTTCACGTATATGACACTATGCAGCAGGCAACTGAAGATATTCGTGTGTCGTTAGGAGTTAAGTTTTCAGACTATTTTGGGTTAACTGATCTCAATGTATTTGTTGAGGGGGAGACTGATATTAATTGTTTGACTACGATGGCGGATTATTATCAGGGCGCATATGCTACGCCGATGTTGTTGGCGTCAGATACTGTCCAGTTTCGAGAGTTTGGAGGAGTTACAGAACTGAAAGGTTTTTTGCGTGCGAATTATGAACTAATGCGGCAAGAAGTCGCAGCAGTTTCGCTATTCGACGGTGATGATGCAGGAAGAAGAGGCGTTCAAGAGTTATCTGGTTATTTTGGAAAGAAGGGGTGTTTTAACGGTAATCTAGACTACGTAATTATTCCCAATAAAGTCGCGATTGAGGGGTTGTTCCCAGATCATTGGGTTGTAGAGCTACACCAGAAACATCCTGGATGGTTTGAAGTATTTATGCCTGATGCTGCGGGTGGCGTAAGTGAGTTCAAAGTTGGTGGGGCTCATAAAAACCAATTTATGTTAACGATGCTTGCAATGGCTGAGGCTTCGCCAAACTACGATTTTTTAGAAAAGTTTGAGCCAGTGTTAGAAGCATTAGAAAATGCCTTAGTGGCTGGGATGAAAAGATTGTGGCCTGAGGGAGCTTTGTACCAGCAATGGAAGAAGGATTAGATAAGCTCCTTGCATTAGAAAAAAACTAGGTTTCCGAAACCACATTTGTGATCGGTTTGAGTTGTTGTCTGGAATTTCTTATCGGATTTTTTTGGTACATATAATGGCTATTGATGATTTCAAAAACGACACGCGTAATCAACATTTTGTTTCGCAAGCGGAGCAACGGCTTAATTCCTGCTCGGTTGATCCGTACTCAAAGAAAGCGGAAATACACCGCTTCGATGTGGTCGATAAAAAAAGGCAGCAGATTCGCTCCAATGGAAAGAGTTTAATTAGAAAAAATCTAGCATTTCAGGATCTTTTTACGTTTGCTCGCGTAGGGGATTCCGAGAGAATTAATTTTGAGAGGCTATTCAATAAGTATGAGGGCGGTTATCCGGCGCAGGTAGCTGGCCTACTCGATTGGATCACTGTTGCTAGAACACGCGTTGATGTTACTAGCGAATCGATTGATCTAAAAAAAATTAAAGGGTGTGATTTCGCAATTTTTTTAAAGCATGTTAAATATATATATACTTATAAATTAATGAACTGGTTAAGAAATCCATACAAAATTAAGGAGGTCTTGAGAAATTTTGACTCTTATGTGGATCATTGTATCGATAAGCCAGGGGCCTTTGCGCTCTATGTAGCTCTAACAGAGAAGAATAATGCAGAAGAAAAATATATCTGCGACTCCTACGGGGTCTCACCAAAGGAATATAAGGAATGGATTCGACTGCTGCTGTTGTTTTTGTACGCTGAAGGTGATGAATCGACAAGCCTTGATGGGTTTGTTGATGAGTTTTTTTTGGCTAAAGAGTTTAGCACGAGCATCCTGGCCTTCGTGTTTGATGAAAAGTGTGCGCTACTATCTGACACCGGAGTCATTAAAGAACCGCTTAAAACTGGGCCAGCTATATATATGAATATAACTAAAAATTGCATAATTTTACTGCAGCATGCATTCGTGGATGGAAAGTACTTAGATGAGCTTATGGCAAAGCTATCATTACCAGAGAGCGAGCGAGAGCGTCTAATGGAAATTCTTTCAACAAACGTGTACGGCAAGCTGTCTATTAACGACGAGGCGATGCTTGCTGGATACAACAAACTTTGCGTTAGAGAGGCTGCGTTACAAGTGTTTTGTGCGTCTCCTGATGTGTATGGCGTAGAGGTGGTTTAAGGGGAACAGCCTTCTAGTATTTCCGATCACTAGCTCTAACTGTTCCCAGTTACGGCGGGTAGCCTAAAGTTGATCCTGACGAACGTTGATAATCGTCCACTGCTGTTATTAGGTGAGATATCTCACCCTTGAACTGTTCAGGCTGAGCTTTTACAAAATAGGGTTATCGCCAATTCTGTGTGTGCTAGCTAGCGAAGACGATAGAACGTTTATTATCCGCTCCGAGGACGTACATGGTTTGTGGCGAGAGAGCTTGCTCCCCCGCCACGGGGTTGGTGGTGCTGCGGTTAGCGCGGGTCGACGTTATCCAGCACTCGGTTTGCCAGCAACGAACTCAGTTCAATCAGTTGCTGGATGCCGAGGGCGATGTGGCGGCGGGGGCCTTCCAGATCGAAGGCCAGGTTGCTGATCATCGCGTCGGCGGATGCCAGGTTTTCGCTAAGGTTGGCGAGCAGGCATTCGTTGTCGGCGTTTTTTGCCACGGTGAAGAGCTGGCCCGGTTTGGATGCATCTTCGGACTTTTCCAGTTTCGGTAGCAGGTAAAAATCCAAGGCGCGCCTTTCTGCTTCGTCTTGTTTCTTCGTTTTGGATTTGGTGGACGCAGAGCTGCGATCTGCTTCGGGGGGATTCGGTGTTGGCTTGAACATGTGCTGATACTCCATGGTTAAGCCGCAACCTCTTCCCTACTAAAAGAAGGGTGGCGGCTGTACGCAGGTTAGTAGACCGGGGAGATCAGCATTGCCGGCGCGCCGAAGCGCCCTGCGCACAGCCACCATCAAGGACAGGTAGAAACCTGTTTGGATGGAGAGCTCGTGCATCTTACTGACACTACCTCGGGCTACTAAACCCGACCACTGATGGGCAGTGGCAGGGAAACGATAGAGGCCAGAGACAAAGCGCACAAGCGGGCGGATTCTGGCGTAGTTGTAGGCAATGGCGCAAGGATTCGTAGCTTGGTGGAAGCGCTGCGGAGGGAGAGTAAACAGGCCTTCGTAATGCCCAGGATTTGGGGCGAGGAAGCGTGCTCTCGCTCAATGGCGCAGCGGTTTTTCTGTAGGAATACGCCTGCCTTTTTGGGGCGGCTTCGCCGCCCAGCGGGAGCAATCTCTGGCCACGGGATCTGTGTTTCGGATCAGGGCCTGTGGTGTTGGCTTGATCGATATTTCGCCCTTTGAACAGCGGTCAAAGTTTGTCCAGGCTAGAAACCGTGGTGGTGTAGAAGGCCACGCCCGACTTGTCGATGACTTTTATTCTGCCGCCTTCTTCCTTGAGGTCTTTGAGGTATGGACCGAACGCTATTTCGTCGGGCGCGGTTCGCAGAATCTCTTTGTCGAGTACCGGTGTGTCTTTCCTCAAGACCTTAAGGTTCATGAGGAAGCAGTCGATGGTTAACTGGCATTCCAGGGCGCAGATATAGTCCGACCCTTTTATTTTTTTCTGCTTGAAGGTCCACTCGTTTTTATAGTGGTTGCCGCGGAACTCATCCATCGCGTTTTTCAGCAGATCGTCGGGCAAGGTGATGTGCGGGCGGCATCTCTCCAGGCCTTCCAGCAACAGTTTTATAAAGAACTCATTGAGCTCGTTTACCGATGTGCATTTTTTATAATGCTCGGTATCCAAGCTGACATTGACGATGAGCGCGCCGCTGGAGTTCACATAGGGCTCATTGACGGCTTGGCGTGTTCCGACAAAGCAGATTTTCTTGAAGTTCGGCGTTTCGAATTTTTCTGCGCTCAGGCGGCGTTCAAGAAAATTGCAAATCGAGCGGCTTTGGTCGCGAAACGGATGAATGATTTCGTCGCTGAATTCGCCCAAGTCGGGGTACAGGTAGATTTCTTTTAAGATCATGGTCTTGAATGCCTCGCTGGGTCTAGTTCCTGCCTGCGTCGATTCGCGTTTCTTCGCTCCCAGTGCTCGATTTTCCAACGAGCACCTGGGCCGGCCGGCACCTTCTTGATGACTCTGGATTCGTAACGTCCCGTGTTACCCGGTTCTTTGTTCCATTTCCTCACCTGGGTCTCGGCGCGAACGGATTTTCCGTTTGTTTTAATCTTGCCGCCACTCACGCCGGTTTTGGCGACTTTACCCGTGCGCGTGTCCACGATCTCGTAACCATGTTGCGGTTTGCGACTGGTTTTGGAGTTGCCGTGGCATGACCAGCCCCAAGGGTCTATCCAGCCGAGCGGGTTGGGGGCGTATTGATAGAGGTTGATTCCGCCCAGCAGTTCGATGGGATCGGGTGTCGTGAATCGCCCAATATCCGGGTCGTAAAAACGAAACGTGTTGTAGTGCAGGCCTGTCTCTCGGTCCAGGTACTGGCCTTGGAAGCGCAGGTTCTGTTCTTCGATGTAGTGAGGCTCACGTATTTCCTCAACGGTGTTGCCCCACACGCGGTAGCGTGCTTGCCAGACGATGTCACCCTTGGCGTCCGAGAGCTGTTCCGGTAACCCGTTCTGATCATTGTGGTAGTAGTGGATGTTTTGTTGAGCGCCGAGGCCATCCACGCGGGCGATTGGCTCGTGGCTGTCGGTGTCGTAGAGGTAAACGCTGCACTGGTTGTTTTTTTGTTCCTGAAGCAGCCGTAAACCGTCCCAGATGAAGTGCGTTTCACCCAGTGGATAACCACGACTGTCATGTTCGGCCTTGGCTGTCCGTCGACCCAGTGGGTCGTAGGTCATCCTCACGACGGTATCTTGAGAACCGTTGTGGTTATGCACCTCGATCAGACGGTGTTCGGCATCGTAGACAAAGCGTTGTATTAGATGCCCACCACTGCGCTTTTCGATCATCCGGCCAAAGGCATCGTAACGATAACGCTTGTCCTGATAGGTCAGTAATTTGTTATGCACCACCAGCCCGGCGCCGGGTTGTGGGCCATCCAGCAAGTTGGCGGCAGCGTCGTAGGCGAAGGTTTCGCTCGGGCCTTGAACGTTGTCCTGGCTGGCGAGAATGCGCCCCGTCGCATCGTAGTGCAGCAGCCGTTGACGGTCACCGCTGGGCGTCTGGTCGAGGCGACTGATCAGATTGTCATTGGGGTCGTAGTTGAATTGTTTCTGTGCCACAGGCGGCAATAACGTCGACTGGTCCGCATGGCGTTGCATGCGCGAACGCACGCGTCCGTCCCGGTCATATTCGCTACGTGTGATGAGTCGCCCTTGAGTACGAAGGACTTCACGGTGCAATCGATCACGCTCGAAATCGCTGATCAACTGTCCGTCAATGTTGAGTTGGTGCAGATGGCCGCTGCCGTAATACAACCGATTGAGTCGACGGCCGTCAGGCAGCTGCGTTTGTATCAGGCTGCCCAGCTCGTCGTAATGATGCCGTAAGCGGCCCACCGAGCTTTGCTCTTCCAGCAGTTGACCGATGGCGTCGTAGGCAAAACTCAGGGTTTGTTGGTTGCCCTGATTGTCGGTAAAGGTGACGGCAATGAGTTGGTCCACGGCATCGTAGGTGTACTCGGTTCGGCCGTCTGCGGTCATTTTTCCAATCAGCCGCCCGGCGGCATCTCGCTCAAGGTGATGAACGATGGGTTCTATTGGGCCGTTGGATACCAGCGCCATCCCCGTGCCAAAAGGGGCCGGGATGTGGGCCTCGCGAATGGCGTTATTCAGCCCGTCGTAGGCATAACGTCGGGCGCTGCCGTCTAGGTCCTGTTGCTCGATCATCCTGTCGCCGGCGTCCCAGGCGAATCGATAGCTTTCTCCGTTTTCGTTGGTTAGTGCCTGGAGACGTCCATAGGCGTCGTAGCTGAATTGAACCGACCTTCCATGGGCATCGATGCGTTGGCGAACTTGTCCGCGACCATCATGCTGATAGACGGTGGTGTGACCGGCCGCATCGATGTAACGAGTCAGTTGACCGCTGGCATCGCGCAGGTACTGCTCGACGCGGCCATCGGGCAATTGGTAACGCAGCAGGCGGCCGCGAGAGTCATGTTCATAGACCGTGCGCTCGCCAAGAGCATCCGTGATGACCTGTAGATAACCGCGGTGGTCATAGCTGAATTTTGTCGAATATCCGGAGCAGTCGATATGTTCAGCCAGCCGCCCCATGGTGTTCCAACGCAAGGTGTTGCGTTTGCCGGTGGGGTCGACAATTTCTATGATCTGACCGTGAGCGTTGTAGCGATAGCGGGTGACGAGGCCCAGAGGGTCTGTTTCGCGAATGCAATTGCCGCGGCGATTGTATTTGTATCGCCAGCTGTTACCGGCGGCGTCGGTTTCTACTAACGGTAACGACCAATGATCGAGCCATAAAACGGACTCGATGCGTCCAAGCGGATCACTGGATTGGCTGAGGTTACCGGCCTCGTCGTAGCTGTATTCATAGCGCCCGCCCTGTGGATCGGTAGCGCTGAGCAACTGGCGCTCATCGTTCCATTCGAACAGCCAGGTCTGGCCGAGGTTGTCGGTGTATTGGGTGATCTGGTGCTGGCTGTTCCACTGCCGGGTGCTGACGCGTTGCAGGCTGTCACTGATGCGGGTGATGCCGGCCTTGAGGTCATAGTCGAACTGGTAGGCGTCGCCTTCGTCGGTCCAGTGGCGGACCACGCGCCATTCCTGGTCGTCGATCAGGGCCCATTCATAGAAGCAGTGCAGGCCGGTGGGCAGCTGATGCTCGACCATCCGTTGCCCGGCGTCGTAGCGAAAGCGCCGTTGCACTTGGCCGCTGGCGTCGCGCACTTCGGCGAGGGTGTTGGCCGCGTCGTAGGCGTAGCTGACTAGCACCTCCCGCGTTTGGTCGGGGTAGAGGCGCTCGATGTGGGTGACGCGTTCGCCTGCGCGGATCAGCTCGAGGTGCACCAGGTCGAAGGTGTCTCGCAGCCGCACCAGGCGTCCGGCGTCGTCGTAGTCGAGGTGGATGCGGTTGTCGTTGCGGTCGCCCAGTTGGCTCAGGCGCAGGTGTGATGGGTTGGCTGGCGAGGGTTCGAACAAACGGTAAAGGCCGTCTTCACTTTCGATCAGCAATTGCCCGTTCACATGGCGGCGCACGGCCAGGCCTTCGCCGGCGCTGAACACCGCGCCGCCCAAGGGGATGGAGCCCATGTCGATGGGCCGGCCCTGTTCGTCGGTGTAGACCAGGGTTTCGCCGCCCTCGGGGTGGGGCTGGATTTCCACCTGCACTTCGTAGGCGACACTCCAGCCGGCGCCGAACAAACTGTCGCGGCGTTCGTCGCGGCTGTTGTAGACGCGCTGCCAGTCAATCGGCAGGATGCCGGGCAAGACGAAATCCAGGTCCTCGTCAGCGCCCAGCACCTTGGCCCCGGTGGCGGCATGCACTGGGTTCGACGAACCCATGGCGGCGTTGGCGGCCGCGTTCGCCGCGCTGCTGGCGGCCATGGACACCGCGCCGCCCACCAGCATGCACGGCAGTTTGCTGAAGAACTTGCCCTTGCCACCCTTGAGCATCAGCAGTGCGGTGACCGCCAGGCCTACGCCCGGCGTCTTGCCGCTGCGGATCTCGCGCACCACCACCGAGCCGCCGCCAATGGTTACGTTGGGCGAGATCAATCCGGCCGACACTACCGTTGCATCGCAGGTGCTGCGGTCGCCGCTGCGCACGGCGGGCTGGCCGTTGATGGTGACCTTCTCCGAACCTTCGGCCATGAACTGCGGTGGCATGGGTGGGTGCTTGGTGCAGATCACCAAGTCTTCCGGTCGGGTCTCCGTGCCGGGGGCGGGCGAGGCGACAGTGGGGCGCCACATCTGCGAGAAGAAATTCCCGGCCATGTCCAGGTAGCTGGTTTCGGCTTCTTCTTCCGGCTCGGGCATTTCCAGTTCGGTGCCGGCCGGCGCGACATGGGAAACAACCGCTCCGGCGGCGCGGGCCGAAGGGATGTTGTTGGTGAAGGTGTCCTTGGAGCCGGTGAGGATGTTGGCCTGCACCGTGGGCGGAAAGAGGGCGTTGCCGATGCCCTCGCATAAATTGCTCAGGCCTTTGTCGGCCCCGGTCTTGCTCATGGCCAGGCCGACGATGGTGCCCACGACCAGGCCCAGGACGAAGCAGCCCAGGCCGCCAGTGACCACGGTGATGCCCGTGGCCGCGACCACGGCGGCGGTCGCCAGGGCAGTGATCGCAATGTTGGCCGCCACCTCCAATACGCCGCCCAGGATGTCGGCCATCATCGAGGTGTGGTTGAGTGCATCGCCCAGGCGGGCGGCCCAGAGCGCGTCAGACATGCACGTTGCTCAGGCGGGTAGGGTGGCTGGGGAGCGTGTGTTCAAGCAGTTGGATGCCTTCCATTGCATCTGTCCTTGTGGGTTAGGGCATGCTCATCAGGGCCATTCTCAGGCGCTTGATCAGTTTCGGGGTCTTGAGGCAATCGGCCGGGCGTTTGTTACCCAGGGCGGGTACGGTCTGTTCCAGCCACCATAAGCCTTCCTTGAGCCCCCTTTTGCCGTAGAGCACCACGGCCATGTCGAGGTTGTCATCCATGGCCTTGGCCAGCGCGCGGGCGTTGTCGTCGAGGTAGTCCTCTTCGTACAACCGCACGAAATGCTGCCAATCGGCATCGCCGACGTATTCGTCTTCCAGTCCCATTTTAAAAACCTGCAAACGAAATCAAGTTGCTGCCGGTCGGGTTTCGCGCCGACGGCGCCAGGATCCCATCATAACCATTCGCCTTGGCCCAGGCGCCGATTTGATGGGTCTGGGTGTATTTGTCGCCGGTAATGCTCTTGAGGGAGACCCCCAATTGTTTGCGCACATCGGCCCGGGTCAGGTCCAGGACGTTGTTGAGCTGCACTTTCTTGCTGACCAGCACCCGTGTGGACAGGTCCACGCCCCAGTGATTGACTTCGCCCATGGCTGTCTTGCGTGAGTTGGCGCCATAGACACCGCCCAGGCCGGGGGCGGTGTAACGGTGCCTGGAGGCGACGTTCCACTTGTGCGCCGTCCAAGTCGTGCTGATCCGCCCCGGTTCTTCAAAGCGATACACCGTTCGGTTGACCTTGCGACCCTTGGGTGGCGTCGAGCATTTCATCAGCCCGAAGGGGTCGATCCAACTCACCGGGTTCGGCGCGTACTGGTAGAGGTTCAGCCCACCGGCTAAGCCGATCGGGTCCGGTGTGGTGAAGCGGCCGATGTCCGGGTCGTAGAAACGCAGGGTGTTGTAGTGCAGCCCGGTTTCGCGGTCCAGGTATTGGCCCTGGAAGCGCAGGTTCTGCTCTTCGATGTAGTACGGTTCGCGCAGCTCTTCGGCGGTGTTGCCCCACACTTGGTAACGGGCTCGCCAGAGTGTGTGGCCGTCGGCTTCCGAGAGCTGTTCGGGCAGGCCGTTGAAGTCGTTGTGGTAGTAGCGGACCTTCTGCTGATCGCCCAGGCCGTCGACCCTCGCCAGGGGTTCATGGCTGTCGTCGGCGTAGATGTAGAGGCTGGTCTGGCTGTCGCGGTGTTCCTGCAAAAGTTGCAGCGCATCCCAGGTGAAACGGGTGCGGCTGAGCAGCGTGGCGTTGCGGTCGTACTCGGCTTTTTCGATGCGTCGACCCAACGGGTCATAGGTCATTTTTACGACCGAGCCGTTATCGTTGCGCACTTCCACCAGGCGTTGTTCAGCATCGTAGCGAAAACGCTGGACGCCACGTCGGGCGCTGCGTTTTTCCACCATGCGACCGAAACCGTCATAGCGGTAGCGCTTGTCCTGATAGGTCAACAAGCG
Source organism: Pseudomonas sp. R151218B TE3479 (assembly GCF_053629195.1). NCBI lineage: Bacteria > Pseudomonadati > Pseudomonadota > Gammaproteobacteria > Pseudomonadales > Pseudomonadaceae > Pseudomonas > Pseudomonas sp. R151218B TE3479. Next base: position 844,076 of record NZ_JBRJHV010000001.1, on the reverse strand, counting down.
GTTATGCGCGACCTGGCCTGTGCCCAGACCGTCCAGCAGGTTGGCGGCCGGGTCATAGGCGAAGCTCTCACGCTGGCCTTGAAGGTTGTCCTGGCTGGCAAGAATGCGGCCGGTGGCGTCATAGTGCAGTAACTGGCGATGGGACGCTTCGGGCTGGCTGTCGAACCGCTCCACCCGTTGATCGCTGGCGTCATAGCCAAACAGCGATTGCGCCACAGGCTGCAGCAGCGTGGATTGACCCTGTTGCCGCCGCTGGCGGGCCCGCAGGCGGCCACTGCGGTCGTATTCGCTGCGGGTGCTCTGGCGCCCCTGGGTGCGCAACACTTCGCGGTGCAGGCGGTCGCGCTCGAAATCGCTGATGACCTGGCCGTCGAGGTTGATCTGGTGCAGGTGACCGCTGCCGTAGTGCAGGCGGTTCAGCCAACGACCGTCGGGAAGCAGCGTCTGGTTCAGGTTGCCCAGTTCGTCATAGCGATGTTCGAGGTTCCCCGCCCAGCCTTGCTCGACAATCAATTGCCCCAGGGCGTCGTAACGCAAGCCCAGGCTTTGTACTTCACCGGTCTGGCTGGTGAAGGTGATAGCGTTGACCTGGTCGAGCGCGTCATAACGGTACTCGGTGCGCCCGTCTGCGGTGACTTTTGCCACCAGTCGCCCCATCGCATCGCGCTCCAGCTCATGAATGATGGGGGCTTGGGGCGCGAGGTCCAGGTCGGTGCTGCCAGGCACCGCGAGCGCTTCCACGCGGGTGACGTTGTCCAGCGGATCGTAGGCGTAGCGCTTGAGGCTGCCGTCCAGGCTGTGTTGGGCGGTCAAGCGGTCGGCGGCGTCCCAGGCAAACCGGTAGCGCTCACCGTTTTCGTTGGTCAGGGCCAGCAGGCGCCCGTAGTTGTCGTAGCTCAGCTCCACCCGGCGACCGTGGGCGTCGGTGCGCACCTGCAGTTGACCGCTTAGGGTGTGTTGGAAAGTTGTCGTATGCCCGGCCGGATCGCTATAGCTGATCAACTGTCCGCTTGCGTCACGCTGATAGTGCTCGGTGCGCCCGTCCGGCAGTTGCTTGCTCAGCAGTCGACCCTGGTCGTCGTAGCTGAAAAGCGTCCGCTCTCCCAGTGCGTCGGTGCTGCTGAGCAACAGCCCTCGCTCGCAATAGCTCAACCGTGTGGTGTAACCGGAACAATCGGTGTGTTCGCTGAGTTGCCCAAGCGCCGTCCAGCGCATGCGCTTGCTTTTGCCGGTGGCGTCGATGACCTCCACCACTTGGCCGTGGGCGTCGTGGCGATAGCGGGTGACGTGGCCCAGCGGGTCGGTTTCGCGAATGCGATTGCCCCGCGCGTCATAGCGGTACTGCCAGGTATTTCCCGCGGCATCGGTTTCAGCCAGGGGCAGGGCCCAGTGTTCGAGCCACAGGGTTGACTCGCTGCGCCCCAGCGGGTCGCGGGTTTCGCAGAGGTTGCCCGCTTCGTCATAGCTGAACTGATGTTGTCCGCCGTTGGGATCGGTCGCCCCCAGCAACTGGCTTTCGTCGTTCCACTGGAAGGTCCAGGTGCGACCCAGCGCGTCGGTGTTTTCGGTAATCTGATATCGGGTATCCCAGCGACGGGTGCTGATGCGCTGCAAACCGTCGGTGATGCGCGTGGTCCCGGCGGCCAGGTCGTAATCGAAGGTGTAGGCGTCGCCCGCGTCGGTCCAGTGGCGAACCACGCGCCATTCCAGGTTTTCAACCAATGCCCATTCATAAAAACAGCGAAGCCCGGTAGGCAGTTGGTGTTCCACCATTCGCCGCCCGGCATCGTAGGCGTAGCGACGTTTTACCTGGTCGTTGGACTGACGGACCTGCGCCAGATCGCCCTGGCCGTCGTAGCCATAGTGCATCAGCACTTCCCGGCGTCGATCGGCATAGAGGCGGTCGATCCGGCTGACCCGTTGTGGCCAGCGCTCGTCATACGCCAGTGCGATGCGGGTCAGGTCGAAGGTGTCACGCAGTTGCGCCAGGCGTCCGTTATCGTCGTACTCCAGGTGGATACGGTTGTCGTTGCGGTCACCCAGTTGGTTCAGGCGCAGCAGCGCTGCATTGGCTGGCGTGGGTTCGAACAAGCGGTACAGCCCGTCCGCGCTCTCTATCAGCAGCTCGCCGTTGGCATGCCGGCGCACGCTGAGGCCTTCACCGGCACTGAACACGGCACCGCCCAGGGGGATCGAGCCCATGTCGATGCGTCGGCCCTGTTCGTCGCTATAGACCAGGGTTTCGCCGCCGTCTGGATGGGGCAGGATTTCGACGCGCACCTCGTAGGGCACGCTCCAACCGGCACCGAACAATCCGTCGCGGCGTTCGTCGCGGCTGTTGTAGAAGCGTTGCCAGTCGATCGGCAAGATGCCGGGCAGGACGAAGTCCATTTCCTCGACATCGCCCAACACTTTGGCCCCGGTGGCGGCGTGCACGGGGTTCGACGAGCCCATCGCGGCGTTGGCCGCGGCGCCCATCGCGCTACTGACCGCCATCGACGCCGCACCGCCGACCAACATGCAGGGCAGGTTACTGAGGAATTTACCCTTGCCGCCCTTGAGCATCAGCAGCGCCGTGACCGCCAGCCCGACGCCCGGGGTCTTGCCGCTGCGGATCTCGCGCACCACCACCGAACCGCCACCAATGGTCACGTCAGGTGAAATCAGCCCGGCTGATACCACGGTCGCATCGCAGGTGCTGCGGTCGCCACTGCGCACGGCGGGCTGACCGTTGATGGTGACTTTGTCCGAGCCTTCGGCCAGGAACTGTGGCGGCATCGGCGGGTGTTTCATGCAGGTGATCATGTCCAGCGGCTTGGGCACGGCACCGGGCGCGGGCACGGCGACGGTGGGACGCCACATCTGCGAGAAGAAATTCTCGGCCATGTCCAGGTAGCTGGGTTCGGCTTCGGGTGCTTCAAGTTCGGTGCCGGCCGGCGCGACATGGGACTCGATCGCCCCGGCGGCGCGGGCGGCAGGGATGTTGTTGGTCAAGGTGTTGGTGGAGCCGGTGAGGATGTTGGCCTGCACCGTGGGCGGGAAGAGGGCGTTGCCGATGCCCTCGCATAGGTCGCTTAGCCCCTTGTCGGCCCCGGTCTTGCTCATGGCGAGGCCGACCACGGCGCCCACCACCGCGCCGAGCAGGAAGCAACCCAAGCCGCCAGTGGCAACGGTAATGCCCGTGGCCGCGACCACGGCAGCCGTCGCCACTGCGGTGATCGCAATGTTCGCGGCCACTTCCAAGACGCCGCCGAGGATATCGGCCATCATCGAGGTGTGGTTCAGCGCGTCGCCTAGCCGAGCGGCCCAGAGTGCGTCAGACATGCAAGGTGCTCATCAAGCCAGAGCGTCGAACAGCAGCGAACCCTTGATCGTTGCCCAATGCGCCGCTTCGGCATCGCCCAGTTTCTCGGCTTTCACGTAGCTCAGGGCAAGCATTTTGCGGGTGCCGGGCAGCACCAGGGCCAACTGGAACTGGAAGACCTTTTCATTGCCCTTGTTGAACTGGCTGCGCAGTTCGATGGCTTCGACTTCCTGGTTGGCGCCTACGCGCACGGTGGCGCCCGGTTGGCAGCGCAGGTCCTGGACCTGTTTTTCCAGGCGCTTGAGCTGGTCGTCGAGGTTGCTTTGCAGGGTCTCGCCCTCGGCCAGCAAGCTGCGGCTGACGATCAAGGACGTGCCCAGTTCGGGGAACTTGAGGATGTTGATTGTCGCGTCCAGCAATTCGCTGGGCGGCAGCTGAAACTGGAATTCATTGAGGCGGTAAGTCATGGTGCGAAAATCTCGAGGTTAGCCCTTGGGTGCAGGGAACGCGGCTTGGATGTTGGCATCGATGCTGCCCTTGACGCCCTGGCCGTCCGGCGTGGCTCCGGGGCCGCCGCCGTTGTTCAGGTGCAGCACGCCGCCGGTGTTGAACTCGGCATCGCCGCTGGCGTAGAAGCTGATCTGTACGCCGGTCAGGTTGATCTGGCCGCTGGCGTTGAGCTCCAGAATGCTTTCGCCGCATACCAGGCGCAGGTTTTCGCCCACTTCAATCACGTAGCTCTGACTGATGCTGTCGGTCTTGCGCTGGCCCACCGAGAGAATGTCCTCCTGCTTGACGATGCGCAGGCGGTTGTTGCCGATGGTCACTGTTTCGTTGTGGCCGATGCTTTTGTTGCGGTCGTGCCCCACTGAATGGCTTTCATCCACCTCGACCACGATGTCCTGGTTGCGCTCGGCGTGGATGTACAGTTGCTCAGCGCCTTTCTTGTCTTCCATGCGGATTTCGTTGAAATTCGCCGGCGTGCCACCCTTGCTCGAACGGCTTTTCATGCCGCTCTGGGTGGCATTGGCGGGCAAGTCATAGGGCACGGTCTGTTCGGCGTTGTAGACGCGACCGGTGATGATCGGCCGATCCGGGTCGCCCTCGAGGAAGCTCACGATCACTTCCTGGCCGATGCGCGGGATCTGCATCGAGCCCCAGTTTTTCCCGGCCCAGGATTGCGACACGCGGATCCAGCACGAGCTGTTTTCGTTGGATTGGTCGTGACGGTCCCAGTAGAAATGCACCTTCACCCGGCCATACTGGTCGGTCCAGATTTCCTCGCCCTTGGGGCCCACCACCAAGGCGGTTTGCGGGCCTTTGACGATGGGGCGGTGAGTAATCGCCAGCGGGCGATAGCTTTGCTGGGCATCGATGCAGGTCAGGCTGCTTTCGAATTGCGCCGAAGGTGCGCCACCGCTGGTCTCGCCGCTCTCCTGGGAAATGTAATAGCGGGCGCCGACGATCAGGTATTCGCGGTTCTGGTCCTGACGGCTGAAACCCGTGAGGCTGAACAGATGCCCCGAGCCCAGGCCCCGAGCGTTACCCGATAACTCGACCTGTTCGTGCAGGGTCTGCAAGGCCTCGATGCGGGTACGGGCGTAGTGTTCACCGTCGGCGCTTTGCACGTAGGTGCCGGGGTAGTCGTACAGCGGATAGTCACCCGCGGTGTGCGGGCGGGGCATGGCCGAGCGTACGTCGATGCGTGCGCTGGGGCGTTGAAAATCGTAGTCGTTGAGCTCCAGCGAGCCGGGCTGGACTTCCTGGGCCAGGTGCCAGTCGTGGATGTGGTCACGCTCGCGCTGTTGCTCATTCTTCGGGTAGTAGGGCACCGAACCGTAGCCGGGTGCCGTGGTGTGGGCGCCATAGGCATCGGCCAGCACCAGCACATGACGACCCTGCTCATGGCGGAAGAAGTAGTAGATGCCTTCCTGCTCCATCAAGCGGCTGACGAAATCGAAACTGGTCTCGCGATACTGCACGCAGTATTCCCATTCGCGATAGGTTTGGCTCAAGGCGTCTTCGAAATCGGAAAAGCCCAGGTCGCGGAACACCTGCTTGATGATCTGCGGGATGGTGAGGTTCTGGAAAATCCGGCAATCGGAGGTGCGGGTCAGCAGCCAAAACCACGGGCGCAGGGTGGCGTGGTAGCTGGCGAACTGGCCCTGGTCGACGTTCTGGCTGCACCGGGCGACGATGCCATGGAAGTAGCGCTCGCCACCGCCATCGAGCTGCAGGCTCACGCACATGGGCTTGCCGAGCAGTTGGTTGAGGTCGATGGCGTTGTCCAGCGAGTGCAGCTGCAGCTCGTAGTTGAACAGCCGCCCCAGTTCTTCGCCGCCGCTCATGTCCTTGAGCAACAACACCTCGGGTCCCAGGGGGCTGGTGATCTTGGCCAGGCGTGAGGCTTGGTTGAATAACATCGAGTGTCTCATGCAAGTTGTAGTAACTGAAGGGACGCAAACCCCTGTGGGAGCGAGCTTGCTCGCGATGGCGTCGCTACATTCAACAGGGATGCTGAATGTCAGGACCTCATCGCGAGCAAGCTCGCTCCCACAGGGTTATCGCGGTTCCAGCAGGTCAGGCCGCGTCGCTGAAATCGTACTGCAATTCGTTGTCCACCGCGCTGATCCGCACGCCGGCCAAGGCCTTGCCTTCGAGCATGCGGGTCAGGAACTCGCGGCTCATGTCCGGCAGCAGGCTGTTGGTCAGGATGGTGTCGATCATACGCCCGCCGCTTTCGGTTTCGGTGCAACGCGAGACGATCAAATCGATCACCGCGTCGTCGTAGTCGAAGGCCACTTTGTGGGTGCTCTCCACGCGCTTCTTGATGCGGTTGAGTTGCAGGCGGGTGATGGCCTTGAGCATCTCGTCGCTGAGCGGGTAGTACGGGATCGTCACCAGGCGGCCGAGCAGCGCCGGCGGGAAAATCTCCAGCAGCGGCTGGCGCAGGGCCTTGGCGATTTCTTCCGGCTCGGGCACGTTCTGCGGGTCTTTGCAGACCTCGGCGATCAGTTCGGTGCCGGCGTTGGTGGTCAGCAGGATCAAGGTGTTCTTGAAATCGATCACCCGGCCTTCGCCGTCCTCCATCACGCCTTTGTCGAACACCTGGAAGAAGATTTCATGCACGTCGGGGTGAGCTTTTTCCACCTCGTCCAGCAGCACCACGCTGTACGGTTTGCGCCGCACGGCTTCGGTCAGCACGCCGCCTTCGCCGTAGCCGATGTAGCCCGGTGGCGCGCCCTTGAGGGTGGACACGGTGTGGGCTTCCTGGAACTCGCTCATGTTGATGGTGATGACGTTCTGCTCGCCGCCGTACATGGCTTCGGCCAGGGCCAGGGCGGTTTCGGTCTTGCCCACGCCGGAGGTGCCGGCGAGCATGAACACGCCAATCGGCTTGCTCGGGTTGTCGAGGCCGGCGCGGGAGGTCTGGATGCGCTTGGCGATCATCTGCAAGGCATGGTCCTGGCCGATGATGCGTTTTTTCAGGTGCTGGTCGAGGTTGAGCACGGTTTCCAGTTCGTTGCGGGCCATGCGGCCCACCGGGATACCGGTCCAATCGGCGACCACCGAGGCCACGGCCTGGTAATCCACCGTCGGCAGGATCAGCGGGGTTTCGCCTTGCAGGGCGGTCAGGCGCTGTTGCAGGTCCACCAGTTTCTCGCGCAGGGCGTGGCTTTCGTTGTCGGACGCTTCGCTGGCGTCTTCGCTGTCTACCACGCCGACGCGCTCGCGCAGGGTGGCGCGGGTGGCGAGCAGCTCGTCCACCAGGGTTTTCTCCTCGGCCCAGCGGCTTTCCAGCTCGGCCAGGCGCTCGCGTTCGGCGCTCAGCAGGTTTTCACTGTGGGTCTGGCGAGTGCCGATGACCACGCCAATCGCGTGCTCACGGGCGATGATTTGCAGCTCGGTTTCCAGCGCTTCGATGCGCCGACGGCTGTCGTCCACTTCGGCCGGCACGGCGTGCAGGCTGATAGCGACGCGGGCGCAGGCGGTGTCCAGCAGGCTCACGGATTTGTCCGGCAACTGGCGCGCGGGAATGTAGCGGTGGGACAGCTTGACCGAGGCTTCCAGGGCTTCGTCGAGGATCTGCACCTGGTGGTGTTTTTCCATGGTCGAGGCCACGCCGCGCATCATCAGCAGGGCTTTGTCTTCCGACGGCTCGGCCACTTGCACCACTTGGAAACGACGGGTCAGGGCCGGGTCTTTTTCGATGTGTTTCTTGTACTCGGCCCAGGTCGTGGCCGCCACGGTGCGCAAGGTGCCGCGGGCCAGGGCCGGCTTGAGCAGGTTGGCCGCGTCGCCCGTGCCGGCGGCGCCACCGGCACCCACCAGGGTGTGGGCTTCGTCGATGAACAGGATGATCGGCTTGGGCGAGGCCTGGACGTCTTCGATGACCTGGCGCAGGCGCTGTTCGAATTCGCCTTTCATGCTCGCGCCGGCCTGCAGCAGGCCCACGTCGAGGCTGCGCAGTTCCACGTCCTTGAGGGCCGGCGGCACGTCGCCAGCGACGATGCGCAGGGCAAAGCCTTCGACAACGGCGGTCTTGCCCACGCCGGCTTCACCGGTGAGGATCGGGTTGTTCTGCCGGCGGCGCATGAGGATGTCCACCAGTTGGCGGATCTCTTCGTCACGGCCGACGATGGGGTCGAGCTTGCCGCTGCGGGCCTGCTCGGTGAGGTCGACGGTGAAGCGCTTGAGGGCCTCCTGCTTGCCCATGGCGCTGGGGGCCATGGCGCCGCTGGCTTCGCCCGGTACGGCGCCGGCATTGAAGCCGTCGCTGGCGGTCAGGGCGTTTTCCGGCGAGTCGCCGACGTATTCGTCAAACCGCTCGCTCAGGGCTTCGACCTTGACCTTGTCGAACTCCGACGACAGCCCCAGCAACGCGTGGCGCAGGCTCGGCGTCTTGAGGATGCCCAGCACCAGGTAACCGGTGCGCACCTGGCTTTCGCCGAACATCAGGCTGCCGTAGACCCAGCCGCGTTCCACGGCTTCTTCGACGTGGGACGACAGGTCGGTGATCGACGTCGAACCCCGTGGCAGGCGGTCGAGGGCTTCGGTGAGGTCACGGGCCAGGCGCGCCGGCTCGATGTTGAACTGGCGGATGATGCGATGCAGGTCCGAGTCCTGCAGTTGCAGCAACTGGTGAAACCAGTGAGCCAGTTCCACATAAGGGTTACCGCGCAACTTGCAGAACACGGTGGCGGCTTCGATGGCTTTGTAGGCCACGCTGTTGAGTTTGCCGAACAACGCGGCGCGACTGATTTCACCCATGCTCATGGCTCCTTGAGGTCTGTGAGGTGTTGGCCTGTTCGGCGTAATGCCGGGCCAGTATTAAATCGTTGGCATCTGTTTCGGGGCGACCCAGCCAGGTATTGAACCCCAGGCGGAAACGACCATTGAGTTGCAGTGCCGGGACTTCGGGCTGTTCCAGGACCAGGTTCAGGTCCCAGTCCAACTCATGGCCCAGGTATTCGGCGACCCAGGCCACCAGCTCGTTGAACGGTTGGCTGCCGGGCAGCATGCCCATGTAGTCGACGAGCTTGAGTGGCCCCAGGCGAATGCGGAATTTGTGCTGGCGATCCCACACGAAGCGGCCCAGGCAGAAGTCCACGCCCAGTCGGGCGTTGACACCGACGCGGCTGCGTTCGGGCAGTTCCAGCCATTGGCCGACGTATTCTTCGATCTCCACCGGCAGGCCGAAGTACTCGCTGAGAATCGCCTTCAAACCGTCCGGGTAGCGGGTTTGCGCCGACAGGTGGCCGCTGTAGTGCAGCTTCGCCGTGTCGGGGATCAGCCCCTGATTGAGCAGGCTTGGCATGCCCCGGCCGCTGAGTGCCGCCAGGCGCGCCGACCAATAGTCATCGTCCGGGCGGTCATGGCTGACGGTCGGCCGCGCTTCGGCCCAGGCCCGGTAGAAAAGGCTGAGCAGGCGATGGTGAAACACATCGAGGAAGCGCTTGCTGGTGCTGTCGGCGTTGTTGCGCTGGCGTTCGCGTACGTATTCGGTGATGTGCAGCGGCATCGGACCGTTGGGGCCGCCGAGGCCGAAGAAGAATTGCTCCAGGCGCGCCGGCGTACCGTCGCCGCCCGGTTGCACCGAGGCGAGGGTGGCCGGGGCGAAGGTGCAGTCGGCCTGTTGCCCGAGGCGCAACGGATCATCGGCCAGGCGCAGGGAATGGCCCAGGCGCGGCAGCTCGGGGGATTCGCACTCGATGCGCCGCAACGCCTGGAAGAAGTCGTATTCCCAGGGCTCCTGGTGCATCGCCTCCAGGGTACTCACAGGGTCGGACGACGTCCGGGCTTGGCTTTCCATCGCATGATCTCGCCGCGTTCGGTGGTACGGATCACCGTCTCGGTAAAACTGTTGATCGACACGTAGCGTGCCAGGAAGCGCTCGAACACTGCACCGAGCAGGAACACCCCGGTGCCGCGAAACGCGTTTTCATCGAATTCCAGGGTGATCTCCAGGCCCCGACCGAACACGATCGGGCCGGGCATCGGCAAGCGCCGGGTGCAGGCCTTGCTGCTGACTTCCCGCAGGCCTTCGATCTGCAATTGCAGCGCCGCGTCGTTGCTGTCGCCGTACAGGCGCAGCAGTTCTCGCAGGGCGGCGGCGCCTTGGCCTTGTTCGCTCAACGACAAGTAGTTCAGCGACAACTGGCTGATCAGCCGCCAGGCCTTGGCATCGTGGGCATGACTGGCCCGTGGACGACTGGGACCTGCCACGCAACGCACGGCGCCAACCGGCGCACTGTCGGCCAGGGTGAAGTCGGTCTTGCCGTTGCCCACGCTCATGAACAGCGGCAGGTCGCGGTTGGTGCACAACGCCGTCACGCCCAGCTGGCGCAGGTCGTGGCGGTAGGGCGCTTGCTGGCTGTCCACCAGGCTGACGAAGGTTTCGCTGCCAATGTAGGTCGAGCGCGGGCCGTTGCGTCGCTGGTCGCTGGACAGCACGCGCGGTTCGCGGCGGACGGTGTAGTAGGCCAGGTCGCGGCCATAGCGGGACGGATCGCGCACGGCGTAGAACGGCAAGAACGGCTGCTCCGGCCCCGTGCCGTGGCCGGTGAGGCCGTTGAGCGAATGCACTTCGAAATCCATCGGCCGGGTGCGGTCGGCGATCACGTGGTGTTCGTTGACCCGCTCTGACAAGTGAATGCGATCCAGGCGCTTGGGGAACAGGTTGATGGCCGGGGTGCAGAACGGCAGGAATTGCGAAGCGCCGACGCTGCCTTCCAGGCTTGGATCGTGACGGTCGAACAGCACGATCAACTCCAGTTCCTGGCCGTCGCAGCGTTTGACCGCGCGGCTCAACTGGGTGAAGTCGACGAACAGGAAGCGGTGGGGCAGGGCGAAGTATTCCTGCAACAGGCGATAGCCCTGGAAGGCCCGGGACACCACCGGCAGCGCGGCGTCGGCATCGTCGAAGCCGCGTGAGCGCAACGCATCCTGGGGCAGGCGCTCCACCCAGTCGCCGCCGGGCTTGCGGGCGAACACCGCGCAGGCATTGCCCAACAGTTGTTCGTAGAGGCGGAAGGGCTGTTCGTCGGCGCCGCTCAAGTACAGCGGCAGGTTGTCCAGGGCCAGGCTGTTGAACGGCAGTTCGGCACCGGTGCGCAGTGTGATGCGCAGCCCGGCCTTGGCCTTGGGCTCGCTGGCGGCCAGGCGCCCGAGCACCACGGATGGGTTGCCGAAGTATTCAGCCTGGCTGACCTGCAACGGCCACAACGTCACCGCATGGGCGGTGCGGTACTCGCAGCAGGTCTGGGTTTCGCGACCCAGAGCGGCGCGCAGGACGGTATCGCGGGGCAGCGGGAAACCACTGCTCAGCGAGCCTTCGTCCGGGTCGGCCTGCATCTGCACCACGGTCATCGACGGTGTCGGCGCCAGGTAATGGGGGTAGGCGATTTCCAGCAGGTTGTGGGTGAAGGTCGGGTACTCGGCGTCGAGCTTGAGCTGCACCCGCGCCGTCAGGTAGGCGAAGCCTTCCAGCAGGCGCTCGACATACGGGTCGGCGCAGTCCATGCCGGACAACGTCAGCCGACTGGCGATCTTCGGGTATTCCTTGGCGAACTCCGCCGCGCTTTCGCGCACGTGGTGCAGTTCCTGGTTGTACAGCTCCAGCAGGCGCGGGTTCATGAGCGTCTCCGCTGGTCGGCGTTGACCACGCGCACATGGCCGGTTTCCAGGTCCAGGTCGGTCTGCAGCATCAGGCGCAGGGGCACCGGCTGGGCCCAGAGGTCGCCCTCGATTTCGAAACTCAAGGCGTTGTGGTTCATTTCGGCCGTCGCCCGGGCCCGCACCCGCAGGGTGTGGCGCAGGATGCGCGGTTCGAAGGTGGCAATGGCCTGGTGGATCAAGGTTTCCAGGGCCGAGACATCGACGTTCGACGCGCTGTTGCCGGCCAGCGCCGGCAGGCCGAAATTCACCACCGAGGTGCCCGCCGGGGTGTGCAGCGTGGCATCGGCGTCGAGCAATGACGTGGTGTTGAGCAGCCACGCCAGGTCACGCAGCACCGAGGCTTTCAATTGGGTCAGGGACAGCACGCGTTTGTCGGCGCTTTCCTTGGGGTTGGTCGGATCGTCGTCGGTCAACCGGTCCAATAGGGAGGGCTGGAGGCGATCGCGAGTGGCGATTTCGGTTACCAAGTGAAAAGGCCTGTGTAATTCTTCTGGTCACCTGTGCCACCCATGCAGCTGGCGTGGCGAGCGATTATCGAGGGTTCGAGTTGGCCATTGATCAGGCGTATGGCGCGGTACTCGGAGTGACATTGCGGACTGTTCTGAGCCGCGGTCGAGAAATGAAGAACAATGACGATAGGCACCTTGCCAAAGGTCTCGACATGCGATTTGCCTTGTCTGTCTACCGTGAACTGGCAGGGCCATGGCATGTCGAGTGGCATTAGCGTCTGGTCTGGTTTGCGTAGCGCGCAGCGTTGTTGGTCATCGACCAGCGTCAACTGTTGCCCGCCCATCACGACGACTTGATTCACCGCAGCGGTTGAAGTCGCCGATGAGGCTTGCTGCCCGGCACAGGCTGTCAGGCTCGAAAACAGGCAGCCAATCAATACAGCGCAACGAGCCTTGTTCATAAAAGCTCCCAGAACCAGATCGCCCTGGATCGATAGGACGGATCGTCATACCGGCTGGCGGTAAAGCCGCGGTTCCATAGATCGATATGGTCACCGGTGCGACCGTCTAAAGATTCCCCCAGTTGCTGGAAACAGTCCTTGAAGAAGATTAGGCCTCTTTTGTCCATCAGCTTGCGACGCTCTTCTGCGCCACCTCCGAGAATCGTCGGACGACCTAGATGATGCTTCCACAACCAGTTTGCCAGTGATTCAGCGCCCCGCGCATGGCCATGGGCACACTTGGGTTCGGTGTAGGTGGACTTGTTGACCTTGATGGTCAACTCGGTATTGAGTGTGATGCTCATGCGAATCGCGCACTGGTTGGCCCACGGACCATCACAGGGTTTTGCGTCGGGGTAGGTCACCAGCAGATCGGAATAGGCTTTCCACAGATTGATAAACGAAGGCTTGGCCATGACTCACACCGCGCTGTAAAGGATTGGATTCGAGCAAGCACCAAACACCCCCGGCGCGTGGCACCGGGGGTATTTTCGATTACACCTTGACGTTCTGACGGATGTTCCAGCCGAACTTGACCGGGCCGCCTTCCTTGGTGCCGTCGGCTTTCTGTGGCTGGTAGTCCACCAGCACCTTGGCGAAGTTCAGGGTGACGTTTTCAGTCAGGCGATCATCGCCGCCCGAACCGCCGGTGCTCAGGGACGTGACCAGCACTTCTTCCAGGTTGATGATCATGTACTCGACCTGGCTTTCACCGCCGGCCTTGCGCACGGTCAGCTTGACCTTGTCGATGTGCTTGCCGCTGGCGCAGTGCATCATCAGGTTCGGCGAAGCCTTGTCGACGAACTTGGTCAGCGACAGATCCTGGACGTTGACCTTGCCGGCACCACCGCCGCTGCCCACGTGCATGTTGCCGGACTGGGACATGCCCCAGCTCCAGTTCAGGACGTCGATCTCGTCCTTGTGGGCCTTGTCCATGGACTCGCCCTTGATGTCGCCGATCTTGATGAAAATATCAACAGCCATGTTTTCTCCCTGTGTGGTTTCTAACCACATTGTTTGGTTGACGCTGACCTTGCGAAATTACGGGGGCTGAACGGGGGAAGACGATCTCCAGCCTGCTGGAGATCCTCTGTGGGAGCGAGCTTGCTCGCGATGGCGGCGTCCCATCCGACATCAATGCAAGCTGATCCACCGCTATCGCGAGCAAGCTCGCTCCCACAGGGTTACCGGCCACCCGTTTCAGTAAATCCTTACGCGCCCTTGGCCGAAGGCAGTTTCGATACCAGGCGCAGCGACACGGTCAGTCCTTCGAGCTGGTAGTGCGGGCGCAGGTAGAACTTGGAGTTGTAGTACCCCGGGTTGCCTTCGACTTCTTCGACGATCACTTCGGCGGCAGCCAGTGGGTGCTGGGCCTTGGTGGTCTCGGTGGAGTGCGCCGGGTCACCGTCGACGTAGTTGAGGATCCAGTCCTGCAACCAGCGCTGCATCTCGTCCTTCTCTTTGAAGGAACCGATCTTGTCGCGCACGATGCACTTCAGGTAATGGGCGAAACGGCAGGTGGCGAACAGGTACGGCAGGCGCGCGGCCAGGTTGGCGTTGGCGGTGGCGTCCGGGTCGTCGTATTCGGCCGGTTTCTGCAACGACTGGGCGCCGATGAACGCGGCGAAGTCGGTGTTTTTCTTGTGCAGCAGCGGCATGAAACCGTTCTTCGCCAGTTCCGCTTCACGGCGGTCCGAGATGGCGATTTCGGTGGGGCACTTCATGTCCACGCCACCGTCGTCGGTCGGGAACGTGTGGGCTGGCAGGTTTTCCACTTCGCCGCCAGATTCAACGCCACGGATGCGCGAGCACCAGCCGAAGTGTTTGAACGAACGGTTGATGTTCACCGCCATCGCGTAGGCGGCGTTGGCCCAGGTGTACTTGGAGCTGTCGGCGCCGTCGGTGTTTTCTTCGAAGGCGAAGGCTTCCACCGGGTCGGTCTTGGCGCCGTAAGGCAGGCGCGCCAGGAAGCGCGGCATGGTCAGGCCGATGTAGCGCGAGTCTTCCGATTCACGCAGCGAGCGCCAGCCGGCGTATTCCGGGGTGGTGAAGATCTTGGTCAGGTCGCGTGGGTTCGACAGTTCCTGCCACGAGCCCATGCCCATCACGGTCGGCGATGCCGCGGCGATGAACGGGGAGTGCATGGCCGCGCAGACTTTCGACAGCTCGCCCAGCAGCTCGACATCCGGTGGCGACTGGTCGAAGTAGTAGTCGCCCACCAGGCAGCCGTAAGGCTCGCCGCCGAACTGGCCGTATTCTTCTTCGTACATCTTCTTGAAGATCGGGCTCTGGTCCCACGCGGTGCCCTTGAATTTCTTCAGGGTCTTGTGCAGATCGGTTTTGGAGATGTTGAGCACGCGGATCTTGAGCTGCTCATCGGTCTCGGTGTTGTTGACCAGGTAGTGCAGGCCACGCCAGGCGCTTTCCAGTTGCTGGAAGTCGGGGTGGTGGATGACCTGGTTGACCTGGGCGGTGAGCTTGGCGTCGATGGCGGCGATGATCGATTCGATCGACTTGATGGCGTCGTTGGACACCAGGTCGGTCTGCGCCAGGGCCTGCTCGGCCAGGGTGCGTACGGCCGTTTCAACGGCTTCGCGGGCGCGCTCGGTCTTGGGTTTGAATTCTTGCAGCAGCAGGGACGCGAACTCGCTGGTTTCTTGGGTTGCGCCCAGGTTCTGTGCGCCTTCGCGGGCTGTATTGTCAGTCATGATCATTGGTCCTGTGCTGGCTTCGGCGCGCTCGCCAGGGCCTGCAACAGCGCTGGGTCCTTGATCGCCTTCATGATGATTTCTTCGGCGCCGGTCTTGCCGTCCATGTAGGTCAGCAGGTTGGCCAACTGGGTGCGCGCTTCGAGCAGCTTGTTCAGCGAGTCGACCTTGCGGGCAACGGCCGCCGGGCTGAAGTCGTCCATGCTTTCGAACGTCAGGTCCAGGCTCAGGTTGCCTTCGCCGGTCAGTTCGTTAGGCACATGGAACGCCACGCGCGGCTGCATGGCCTTGAGGCGCGAGTCGAAGTTGTCGACGTCGATCTCGAGGAACTTGCGGTCGGCCACCGGGGCCAGAGGCTCGGCGGGCTTGCCGGCGAGGTCGGCCATGACGCCCATGACGAAGGGCAACTGGACCTTTTTCTCGGCGCCGTAGAGCTCGACGTCGTACTCGATCTGCACTCGAGGCGCGCGGTTGCGCGCGATGAATTTCTGAGAACTTTGCTTCGCCACGTTGCTGCTCCTGGTCGCTTGAGCGACGGTGTTGGCGTCATCGGGGGTGCCGGTGACGTGACTGCGTGATCCGCTCGCTTTTTATTCGCTGTCTGGGCCGCGCAGGTTTTCAAATTGACTCATGCCGTCGGGAATCAGGTTGCGCACAATGGCCGCGAAATCGGCGTGCACCAGATTCTTGGCCCGGTTCAACAGCACCGGCAGCGGGCTGGAGGGCTCATGACGGGTGTAGTAAGCGAGAATCCGGTCCAGGCTGCGCAGCACGTCGTCGCGGTTGTTGATGTCGCCGCTGACGGTGCTGGTGCTGTTATTGGTGTTGCGCGGTGAGCTTGTGACATTTGCATGCTCACTGGGCGCTGGGCTGTTGTCGCCGACGGGATCGGCCTGGGCGCTGTCGCCACTCTGCGGGGCGAACTGGCCGAGAATCTGCAGGGCCATCTTCAAAGGTTGCTTCAACGGGCCGAGGTCCACGCCTTGGGCGGAACCGACCTGGTCGCTGACCTGTTGCTCGATGGCTTCGGCGGCGCTGCGGGCTTCGAGCAGGGCGGCGCGGGTGATTTCCAGTTGCTCGGGATCGCTGTCGAGCAAGGCCCCGGCGAGCTGTTCGGCGCCGAGGTTTTCATCCGGGAAACTTTGCAGGCCACTGGCGTTGGCGGCGGCGCGCAGGCTGACGGCACCGAAGGTCCGCGAACGGGTCAGGATGCTTTCGCGCAGCAGGCGGAGGGTGAGATCGGACGTCAGGCCGGCGAGGGCATTGATGCGCACGGTGGGGTCGTTGTCGTCATCGGCGTCCAGGCGCGGATGCAGTTCGGCCCAGTATTGCTTGAGCAGTTCGCTGATCAGCGTCAGCACACGGGCCATGCCCGGCAGGCCTTCGAGGGCCAGGGAGCTTTGCATCAGGAAATGGGTGATGCGCAGGTCTTTGCTGCGCTGCAGCAAGTCCAGGCTCTGCTGCTGGATGCTGCGCCATTCAGGGGGTTCGGCAGGCAGGATCGAATCGCCCATGCTGCGTTCGGGTTGGCCCCGGGAGTCGCGTTCCAGGCGCAGGAAATCCGCGTCATATTCCAGATCTTCACCACACGGCGAAGTCGCGGAAACGGCGGCGAGCAGCAAAGGCACATCCACTTGGATCGATCTCCCTATCACCCGCTTGATAGAAGTCGGGCAGTTCACACGCAAGTTTCGGATGAAACTTCACATGTTCCTTGACGGTAATGGCCCTTTAGATTCTTGATGATCTTAAAGTGCCATCATGTATATTCAAGAAGTTGTGCATTTTTGGTGTAGTACTTATCGCTTGTCAAGGTAAGCTATTTCGCCTGTGTATGCCCTATGTAACAGTTGTGATGCGCTTAACAGCCTGCCCGACCTGCCGGTCGAAGCGGCAACTGACGTGGGGTTTTTGTCACGCAAGCCGGTTATGATCAGCAATCATGCTGGCAAAAAGCCGTTGTTGCGGTTGTTGGCAGGTTGCCGGCGGGTTCGTCAGGGCCAGAACCCTCTCACCCCGCCCGCGCGCGAAGTATTCAGCAAGGAGGCAAGATGCCGCTGTGTTTGACTATCACTAGTTATCACAAAATTACCCCAGGCCAGTGTTCTGAAAAGTCCATGGATCAGGGGGTGATGGCAATTGGCCGTAATTCCGATAATGACTGGGTATTACCGGACCCTGAGCGCCTGGTTTCCGGCAAACATTGCGTTATTCAATACAAGGACGGGCGTTATTATTTGACCGATAACAGCACCAATGGTGTGGAATTGGTCAAGGCCGGCGTTCGCTTGCGCAAGGGCAACAGCGAGCCCCTGCAAGACGGCGAAGTGATCCGCATTGGTGACTATGAAATCCAGGCCCGCGTCGATTTCAACCTGCCGGTCACCGACAGCAACCCGTTCGCCGAATCGCCCAGCAGTTTCGAGGCCTTGATGGGGCAGCAGAGCGCCGCCGCGCATACGCCGTCGCCGATCCAGGTGGCCTCGCCTGCGCATTTCCAGGGCGTGTCGGCCATGGACACCTTGCCGGACCTGTTCGACTTCTTGACCCCGAGCAGTGTCCCGCCGGCCACCCAGCCTGACCATGTCCCGGCCGAGCAACACAATTTCCGCCCGCCGACGCCAATTGCCCGGCCGAGCCCGCCACCCGTGGTCGAGCCGGTTATACCGCCATCTGCCTCGGTGATTCCGGACGACTGGGACCCGTTCAGCGACAAACCTGCACCGGTGGCGGTTGCCCCGCTGCCCGTGGCCCCGCCGTCGGTGCCGCTACCGCCTACGGTTGAGCCGATCGCGACACCTGTTTCGCAGCCTCCGCTCGTCGACATCTTTGCTGAAATCAGTGCACCGCCCCCGGCGCCCGTGCGTGAAGCACCGGTGACCCGCGTCGAGCCCCCGGTCGCACCTCCAGTTGCTCCAGTTGCTCCAGTTGCTCCGGCCGCCCCGGTCGAGGCCGCCCAGCCCGACTTGCTGCAAGCCTTCCTGCGCGGAGCCGGGCTGGACCAGTTGCGCCTGGACAAGGCCCAGGCCGAAGCACAGATGGAAAGCATCGGGCGCAGTTATCGGTTGATGGTCGAAGGCCTGATCGATGTGCTGCGTGCCCGCAGCAGCCTCAAGGGTGAGTTCCGCATCCAGCAGACGATGATCCAGCCGGTGGAAAACAACCCGCTGAAATTCGCCCCCAATGTCGATGAAGCCTTGCTGTTGCTGTTGCGCCACGGCAACCAGGCGTTCATGGCCCCGGACGCGGCGGTGCGTGACAGTTTCGATGACTTGCGGGCCCACCAACTGGCGGTAATGGCCGGTGTGGAAGCGGCCATCAAGCATTTGCTGGGGCGCTTCGAGCCGGCACAACTGGAAGAACGCATGGCCAAGCCAGGCGGGCTTTCGGGTATTTTCAGCGGCTCGCGGCAGGCCCAGTACTGGCAGCAATTCACCGAGCTCTACAGCAACATTTCCCGGGAAGCCCAGGAGGATTTCCAGGACCTGTTCGGTCGCGAGTTCAGTCGCGCCTACGAAGAACACAGCACACGACAGCGACGCCGTTGAGCGGCGCCGTCCTATAACAATATTGATCAGCCAACAACGGATAGCTCAAACGTCATTGAGGACGCAGGATGATTCCCAGGTTTTTACTCGCAGTCGCCACCGCGCTTCTGCTGACGGCGTGCGCCAAGGATGCGGCCAACCCCCAGCCCGAAGAAGCTGAGGCCGACACCGCCGCCGTCGAGTTGCATTTCCATGCCATTGCTGGCCTCAACCCCGGCGCCACCGGCCAGCCGGCCCCGGTCAGGGTGCGCATTTTCGAACTGAAAAATGCCGCGACCTTTGGCCGTTCCGATTATTTCGCCCTGGCCGAGCGGGCCCAGGCCACGCTGGGCGCCGACCTGATCGACCAGGACGAGGTGCTGATCCAGCCCGGCCAGCAACTGAGCCTGCAACGCGATCTCGACCCGGCCACGCGGCACATCGGAATACTGGTGGGCTATCGCGAACTGGACCAGTCGTTGTGGCGCACGGTGATGAATGTCCCGGCGCGCGAATACACCGAATACCAGATCAGCCTCGATGTGCGCGCCGTGCGCAGCGCCGTCGTCGTTCCCCCATCCAGCCCTGCCCAATAAGCAATCGGAGCCCCCATGTCCTGGAACAATCGCGTGGTCTGGTCGGAAGGCATGTTCATTGGAACGCAGCACTTCCAACAGCATGACCGTTACCTGGAAAACCTCATCGACGCACGCAGCCGCCCATTGTCGGCCGGCGCTTGGGGTTTTTCCGAATTGCTGATCGACCAGGGCCTGCTGGCCCAGGGCAAGCTGGCGATCATCTCGGCGCGGGGCCTGTTGCCGGACGGCACGCCCTTCAACATTCCCCAGGATGACCTGGCGCCGACGCCGCTGAACGTCGATGACAACCTGCGCGACGGCCTGGTGTACCTGGCCTTGCCGCTCAAGCGCGCCGGCGCCCGTGACACCGTGGACGAAGGCGAAGACCTCGGCGCCGCGCGTTATGTGAGCCAGGTGTGCGAAGTGCGCGACGACAACGCGCCGTTCGAAAACCGTGCGCCGGTGGCCCTTGGCTCCCGGGCCCTGCGGTTGTTGACCGAACAGGATGGCATCGGCGACTACGCCGCCATCGGTGTGGTGCGCATCAAGGAAAAACGTGCCGACCGTGCCTTGGTGCTCGACGACACCTACATCCCACCACTGTTGGATGTCATGGCCTCCAAACCGCTGGCGGCGTTTCGCAGCGAACTGCTGGGCCTGCTGCATCAACGCGGCGAAGCCTTGGCCGGGCGGGTGGTGGCGTCCGGTGCCGGTGGTGCCTCGGAGATTGCCGACTTCATGCTGCTGCAACTGGTCAACCGCGCCCAGCCGCTGATCCAGCACCTGAGCCAGTTGAGCCCGCTGCACCCCGAGCGTTTCTACAGCGAACTGGTGAGCCTGGCCGGGGAGTTCTCCACGTTCACCGCGTCCGGGCGACGACCGCAGCAATACCCGCCATACCAGCACGATGACCTGGCCCTCAGCTACGCGCCGGTGATGCAGGCCTTGCGCGAAGCCCTGTCGATGCTGATCGACAGCAAGGCGACGCCGATTCCGATTGTCGAGAAAGCCTACGGCATCCACGTGGCGATGCTGGCCGACAAGACCCTGCTCGACAGCGCCAGCTTCATCCTGGTGGTGCGTGCCGATGTGCCGGCCGAAACCCTGCGCAGCCGCTTCGGCCAGCAAAGCAAGGTCGGCTCGGTGGAGCACATCCGCGACCTGGTCAACCTGCAACTGCCGGGCATCGGCCTGCTGCCGTTGCCGGTGGCGCCACGGCAACTGCCGTACCACGCCGGTTCCACCTACTACGAACTCGACCGGGGCAGCGACCACTGGCAGCAGTTGAGCAACTCCGGCGGCTTTGCGTTCCACATCGCCGGCCAGTTCCCAGGGCTGAACCTGGCTTTCTGGGCGATCCGAGGATAAACCGCGATGAGCAACGACGATCGTACCCAGTTCATGCCGACGCCCGGTGGCCGTGGCGCCGATCCATTCCGCCCGGACCCTGGCCGTCCGCAGCCTGCGCCGCTGTCGATGCCGGCCGCGCCGGTCCTGACCGGCAAGGCCGAGGGCCTCAACCCGTTGGAAAGCGCCGCCGGCCCGCTGTTGGCCCTGCTGACGCGCCTGCGCAACACCATCGCCCACCCGGCGCCGGCCAGTTTGCGCGCACAACTGCTGGCCTACCTGCGCCAGTTCGAAGAGCGCGCCGAGGCCGCCGGGGTGGTGCGCAACGATGTGTTGCTGGCCCGCTACGCCTTGTGCACCGCGCTGGACGAAGCGGTATTGAGCACGCCGTGGGGCGGCACCAGTGACTGGGGCAAGCAAAGCCTGTTGATCACCGTGCACAACGAAGCCTGGGGCGGCGAGAAGGTGTTCCAGTTGCTGGAGCATTGCCTGCAAAGCCCCCGCGAGCGCCTGTACCTGCTGGAGCTGTTGTACCTGTGCATGTGCCTGGGTTTCGAGGGGCGCTACCGGGTGATGAACGACGGTCGCAGCCAACTGGAAGCGTTGCGTGAGCGCACCAGTGCGGTGATCCGCAGCGCCCGGGGCGACTACGAGCGCGAGCTGTCGCCGCACTGGCGCGGTGTCACCGTGGCCCGTGATCGACTGGCGCAATTCATGCCGCCGTGGATCGCCGTGGCCATCGGCGCGGCCTTGCTGCTGGCGCTGCTGTTCGGCCTGCGGATGAAACTGGCTTCCGATGCCGAGCCGGTGTTCAAGAACATTCACTTCCTGGGCGAAATCCCGGTGCAGACCATCGACCGCCCCGTGGTGCAGCCCAAAGTAGTCGAGCGCCCCCGTCTGGCAGGCTTTTTGGCCGATGAAATCCGGGCCAACCGGATTGCCGTGGAAGACGCCGTCGACCGCTCGGTGGTGACCATCCGCGGCGACGAACTGTTCGCCTCGGGCAGCGCCAGCATCAAGGACGATTTCCAGCCGCTGATGCTGCGCATCGCCGATGCGGTGCGCAAGGTCAAGGGCCAGGTCCTGGTCACCGGCCACAGCGACAATCGGCCGATCGCCACCCTGCGGTTCCCGTCCAACTGGGCGTTGTCCGAAGCGCGGGCCCAATCGGTGCTGCAAATTCTTTCGGCCAAGACCGGCCAGCCCGAGCGCTTCAGCGCCGAAGGCCGCAGCGACACCGAGCCGTTGGCGTCCAACGCCACCCCAGAGGGGCGTGCGCGCAATCGTCGGGTTGAAATCACAGTATTGGCGGAGGGGGTCGAGTGAAGGCGTTTTTCAGTTTTATGACCCGCTGGGTCATCCCATTGCTGGGGCTGATCGCCCTGAGCCTGATCATCTGGTTCGTCGGCCCGCTGCTCGATTGGCTGGTGCCTGAAGGCCGCCGCTGGGCCTTGATCATCCTGGTGTTCGCGGTGTGGATCGCCTACCGGGTGTTCCGCATCATCCAGGCGCGCCGTCAGGCCGCCGAAGTGATGCGCAGCCTGGCCGCGCAAACCCCGCCCGACCCCACCAGCATCGCCACCGCCGAAGAACTCGAAACCCTGCGCCAGCGCATGGACGAAGCCTTGGCCCTGCTCAAGAAAGCCAAGCTGGGTGGTGACGAGCGTCGTAACCTCTACGAGCTGCCGTGGTACGTGATCATCGGCCCGCCGGGTTCGGGCAAGACCACCGCGCTGGTCAACTCCGGGCTGCATTTCCCACTGGCCGCGCAACTGGGCGCCGGTGCCGTGCGCGGTGTCGGCGGTACGCGCAATTGCGATTGGTGGTTCACCGACCAGGCGGTCCTGCTCGACACTGCCGGGCGCTACACCACCCAGGACAGCGACGCGACCATCGACAAGGCCGCTTGGCTGGGCTTCCTGGGGCTGTTGAAAAAGCAACGGGCCCGACGCCCGATCGACGGTGCGTTCATCGCCATCAGCCTGTCCGACCTGCTGCTGGGCAGCGACGCCGAGCGCGCCGCCCATGCCGCGGCGATTCGCTTGCGGATCCAGGAGCTGTACACCCAGTTGGGCGTGCGCTTCCCGATCTATCTGATGCTGACCAAGCTCGACCTGGTGCCCGGGTTCATGGAGTATTTCGATACCCTGAGCAAGGAAGAGCGCGCCCAGGTCTGGGGCATGACCTTCGCCCTGGACGATGGCAAGAGCAACGACAGTCCGCTGGCACACCTGCAAAGCGAATTCACCGGCCTTGAGCAGCGCCTCAACGACCGTCTGGTGGAGCGCCTGCAACAAGAGCGCGACCCGGCGCGGCGCGACCTGATCTACGGCTTCCCCCAGCAGTTCGGCGCCCTGAAAGATTGCCTGCAAAGCTTCCTCGAAGGCGTGTTCAAACCCAACGCCTTCGAAGAGCGCGTGTTGCTGCGCGGTGTGTATTTCACCAGCGGCACCCAGGAAGGCAGCCCGATCGACCGCCTGATCGGCTCCATGGCCCAGAGCATGAACCTGGACCGCCAGCACCTGGCACGCCAGACCGGCACCGGGCGCAGCTATTTCATCGAAAAACTCTTCACCGCCGTGGCTTTCGCCGAGCGTGGGCTGGTGGGCGTCGACCCGAAAGTCGAGCGTCGGCGCAAGTGGATCGCCCGCGGTGTTCTGGCCTCCACGGTGGTGCTGGTGCTGGTGGTCAGCACATTGTGGTGGGTCAGCTACCGTGCCAACCAGGCCTACATCGCCCAGGTCGATCAGAAGGTCGCGCCATTGGGCCAGACCGTGCAGAACCTCAGCCCGGCGCAACGGGATGTGCTCGCGGTGTTGCCATTGCTCAACGCCGTGAAACACCTGGCCGACGACGCCCCGAGCTGGGCCGAAGGCCTGGGCCTGTACCAGGGCGACATGCTCGAAGCCGAGTCCGGCAGCGTCTACCGCAAGCTGCTGATCGCGGTGTTCGCGCCACGCCTGCTGACGCGTATCGAAGAGCAACTGCACAGCGGCGGCAATTCGGATTTTCTCTACGAAGGCTTGAAGGCCTACCTGATGCTCGCCGACACCGAGCATTACGATGCCGACTTCATCAAGGCCTGGATCGCCCTGGATTGGGACCGCAGCCTGCCGCGGGACTTGCCGGCCGAGCAGCGCCAGGCCCTGGCCGGGCATTTGCAGGCACTGTTCGAGCGACGTCCGCCCCTCGCGCGCCTGGACCAGCGCCTGGTCGAAGACCTGCGTCGCCAGTTGCAGCAATTGCCGGTGGCCCAGCGGGTCTATGACCGGATCAAGCGCCAGAAACTGCCCGAAGGCATCCCGGACTTCCGCATCAACGAAGCCGCCGGGCGTGACGCGGCGCTGGTGTTCAGTCGCAAGAGCGGCAAGCCGCTGGGCGAGCCACTGAGCGGGTTCTTCACCGTCAAGGGCTACCGCCAGGGCTTCTTGCTCACCAGCCTGAGCCAGACCGGCACCCTGGCTGAAGAGCAGTGGGTGCTGGGCCATGAACAGGCCGATCAGCAGAACGCCGCCAGCCTGGCCGCCGATGTGCGTCGCTTGTACTTCCAGGACTACCTGCGCCAATGGGACGCCTTGCTGGCCGACATCGACTTCGTGCCGATCACCAGCGTGGCCCAGGCCGCCGATGTGCTGCGGGTGATTTCCGGCCCGACTTCGCCGCTGAAAAAGCTGCTGGTGGCGGTGGCGAAGGAAACCGACCTGCAACAGGATGAACGCCTGCTGGCCGCCCAAGGTGCGCCGGTGGAAGGCGGCGTGGACAAGCTCAAGGAGCGTTTGGGCAGCTTGCTCGGCCAGGAGCAGGCGACGCCAAACGCGCCGGCGGCGAGCGATGACCCGATCACCGCGCACTTCGCCGAGCTCAACAGCATCGTCAGCAAAAGCGAAGGCGAGCCGGCGGCCATCGACGGTCTGTTGGCCGACATGAACGCTCTGTACGTGCAGGTCAGCGCCATGGTCGGGGCCAGCGGCGACGCCTTGCTTGGCGAAGCCAAGAACCAGGCCACGGCCGCGGCCACGCGGGTCAGCCTCAACGCCGAACGCCAGCCGCCGCTGGTGCAGGGCCTGGTCAAGTCGGTGGTCAACTCCACCACCAACAGCATGATGGGCGGGGTGCGCAACCAACTGAACGCCGCCTGGACCAGCGAAGTGGTGAATATCTATCGCCAGTCCCTGGCCGGGCGCTATCCGATGTCGCCGGGCAGTGCGCGGGACGCGACCCTGGATGATTTCGGTCAGTTCTTCGGGGTTGGCGGGGTGATGGACAACTACTTCCGCAAGTACCTGCAACCCTACGTCGACACCTCGACTCCGACCTGGCGCTGGCAGCCGGGCGCGGCGCAGAAGCTCGGCATCGCCCCCGGGGTGCTGCAGACCTTCCAGCGCGCGGCGACCATCCGCGATGCGTTCTTCCGTTCCGGCGGCACCCAGCCGATGGTGCGCTTCGAACTCAAGCCGGTGGCGATGGACTCGACCATCACTCAGTTCCTGCTCGACCTCGACGGCCAGCAGTTGAGCTACGACCACGGCCCGAGCCGCCCGACCGCCATGCAGTGGCCGAACCCGGGCAGCATCGGCGTGGTACGGATCTCCATCATGCCGCCGTCGTCCAGCGGGCGTTCCGGCATCACCCTGGACGGGCCGTGGGCCTGGTTCCGGCTGCTGGAGCAATCGGACCTGACCGCCGGCAACTCGCCGGATCGCTTCAACCTGCGGTTGCGGGTCGATGGTGCCAGCGCCTCTTACGAGCTGCGGGCCAACAGCGCCTTCAACCCGTTCAAGAGCCGGGTGCTCAGCGGCTTCAGCCTGCCGGAGCGGCTATGAGTACGCCGGGCTTCTACGGAAAGTTGGCCAGCCGCGGGGACTTCGTCAGCCGTGGCTTGCCCCAGGGGTTTATCGGCCCGTGGGATTCGTGGCTGGCGGCGGGTTTGCTCGCCAGCCAGAGCAGCCTCGGCGAGCGCTGGCTGGATGCTTATCTGGTCCAGCCCGCTGTGGCGCTTCATGGTCGCGCCGGGTGTGTGTGGCCCGGACGCCGCCGTCGGGGTGGTGATGCCGAGCATCGATCGGGTCGGCCGTTATTTCCCGCTGACCGTCGCGGTGCTGCTGGAGCCCGACGCTGACCCGGCCTCCGTGGTGGGCGGTGCGGACGAGTGGTTCGAGCGGGTCGAGAACCTGTTGCTGAGCACGTTGAGCGTGGAGGCCAGTTTCGAGGCGTTCAACGAACAGCTGGAAACCCTCGGTAGCCCGATGTACCTGCCGCGCACGCCGAGTAGCCGTTTCGCCAGCCTGCATCGCTTCGATGCCACCGACCCGCAGCGGCGCATGAGCGCGCTGGCCGAGGCGGCTTGCGAAGGCGTGAGCCTGTGGTGGGGCCAGGGATCGGAGCGCATTGCCCCGGGTTTGATGCGCTGCCAGGGATTGCCGGCAGCCGCTGATTTTGCGCAATTTTTGCTCGGCCAAGAAGGTGTTGTGTAGATGCGTCCAAGTGCCGGAAAAGCAATCAAGTCTGCAAGCAAGAGCCATGTCGGGATGGTCCGCCAGGTCAACGAAGACGCCTGCCTGGACCTGCCGGAAAACGGCCTCTGGGTGGTGGCCGACGGCATGGGCGGGCACGCGGCGGGCGATTACGTCAGCAGCCTGATCGTCGACAGCCTGCGCGGCATCGCCGTGGGGCGTTCGCTGGATGAGTACGTCGCGGCGCTGCAAAGCGACCTGCTACGGGTCAACGCCGCCGTGCGGGAAGAAACCGCCAACCGTGGCGTGACCATGATGGGCAGCACCGTGGTGGTACTGGCCGCCCGCGACCTGCGGGGCATGTGCCTGTGGGCCGGTGACAGCCGCCTGTATCGCCTGCGCGACGGCGTGCTCGAAGGCATCTCCCGGGACCACAGCTACGTCCAGGATCTGCAGGACAGCGGCCTGCTCAGCGAAGCCGAGGCGCGGGTGCACCCGCGGGCCAACATCGTCACCCGGGCCATTGGCGTCGAGGCGCAACTGAACCTGGCGCTGACCGAGCTGCTGCTGGTGCCTGGCGACAGCTACCTGTTGTGCAGCGACGGGCTGACCAAGACCGTCGAGGACGATGAGATCCGCGAAGTACTGAGCCACGACGAGCCCGGCGAAATCGCCAGCAGCCTGGTGTCCCTGGGCTTGATGCGCGGCGCGCCGGACAACATCACCGTGGTGGTCGTGAAGGTGCCGTCATGAGCTTGACCCTGAACATTGTCATCCCCGGCTACGACATCGAAGGGCCGATCGGCGAAGGCGCGATGGCCAGCGTGTACCTGGCGACCCAGCGTTCGCTGGAGCGCAAGGTGGCGTTGAAAGTGATGGCGGCAGCCCTGGCCGCCGACCCGACGTTCTGCGAGCGCTTTTTGCGCGAAGGCAAGACCCTGGCGCGCTTGTCGCACCCGCACACCGTCACCATTCATGACATCGGCAATGTCGGTGAGCTGTATTACATGGCGATGGAATACCTGCCCAACGGCACGCTCAAGGAACGCATCGCCGCGGGCCTGACGCCGGAACAGGGCCTGACCTACATTCGCCAGATCGCCTCGGCCCTGGGGTATGCCCACGGCTTGGGCCTGGTCCACCGCGACGTCAAGCCGGCCAACATCCTGTTCCGCGCCGACGGCACGGCGGTGCTCTCGGACTTCGGCATCGCCAAGTCCCTGGATGACCGCACCCAGTTCACCCAGGCCGGCTTTGCCGTCGGTACGCCCAGCTACATGAGCCCGGAACAGGCCCGTGGGCAAGACATCGACGGTCGCGCCGACCTGTACGCCCTGGGCGTGGTGCTTTACGAAATCCTCGTCGGCAAACTGCCGTATACCGGCAACGATGCACTGTCCACGGCCCTGGCCCACCTGACCGAACCGTTGCCGGAGTTGCCGGTGCACCACGGCCGTTACCAGGACGTGTTGCGCAAACTATTGGCGAAGGACCCGGCGGAGCGTTTCCCGGACGCGGCGGCGTTGCTGCGGGCGCTGGATAACCTGCCTGAGGAGTCGGAAGCGACGCTGATCCGGCCGTTGTCGTTGCAACTGCCGACCACGCCGCCGGTGGATGACTTGGCGGGCTTGACGCCCATGTCCATCGACATTCCCAGCGGCCCGGCTTATTCACCACCGCAGCCACAGTCGAAGCCGCAGTCCAAGCCCGTTGCGCCGCCGATAAAACCGACGGCTCAATCTTCGGTGTCGGAGCAACGCAAGGGCCCGGTGTTCGCCCTGGCCGCCGTTGCGGTCGCCGTGGCGCTGGCGTTGGGTGGCGCGGGTTATTGGTGGCTGGCCGGTGACGATGGCAAAGAGGTGAAGACGCCAGTGGCCACGACCACCTCGGTCAAGCCACCGGAAGTGAAGCCGCCGCAGGCCCCGGAAGTGCCCGCGGTCAAACCGCCTGTTGTCCCTGCAGCTCAACCGCCCGTGGCGACCGAGGCCGACGGCGGCCAGCGTCCGCTGTTGATGGCCGGCAAGAAGACCCTGTTCCAGCGTGTGCTCAGCAAGCCGGGGGCGAAACTCGCCGAGGCGCCGGGTGCGGCACCGGGCAAGGCACTGCCGGCGTTTTCGGTGTTGTACGTGTATCAGCGCAAAGACCTCGATGGCAGCGCCTGGGTACGGGTCGGCGCGGCCACCGACGGGCGCAGCGACGGCTGGTTGCCCGCCGCCCAGGTCAGCGACTGGAAGCAGAGCCTGGTGCTCAAATTCACCGAACGTTCCGGCCGTGCGCCAGTGATGTTCCTGCGTCAGCCTGGCGAAGTGGAAAAGCTCCTGGCTAACCCATCGGCCGCCAAGAACGTGTTGCTCAAGGCCCAGCAGAGCCCGCAGGACGACCAGCAAGTGCTGGCCCTTGAACCGGCCGCCAGCGCGGTGCCGCAGAGTCAGTTCTATCTGTTGCCGATCTTCGATTCCCGCGAAAGCCTCGATGAAAACGGCCAGCCGGTGCAGTTGCTGAACGTGGCGTCCATCGACCCAGGCAACACCCCCAAGGCGGCGGGCAACACGCCGATCACCACCGCCAACGCCGACGCGTTCCGCACCGCCGTGGTGCTGGTGGTGGACACCACTGTGTCGATGCAGCCCTACATCGACCAGGTGCGCGACGTGGTCCACGAACTGCAAACCCGCATCGCCGAGCGCGGCGAGTTGGACAGCGTCAGCTTCGGCATGGTGGGTTTCCGCAGCAGCATCAAGAAAACCCCGGGCCTGGAATACGTCGCCAAGACCTTGATCACCCTCGAACAGGGCCGCGACCCGCAGCGCTTCATGGAGCTGGCGCGGCAGGTCAAGGCATCGACGGTGTCGAGCCATTCGTTCAACGAAGATGCGTTCGCCGGGGTCATGGAAGCCGTCGAAGGCATGGACTGGTCCGGCTACGGTGGGCGCTTGATCCTGTTGGTCACCGACGCCGGTGCCCTGCGCAAGAACGACCCATTTGCCGCCACGCAAATGAACGAGGCCGAAGTCCGCCAGGCGGCGCTGGGCAAGCAGATCAAGATCTACGCCTTGCACCTGCTCAGCGACGCGGGCAAGAAAACCCATGCCGGCGCCCAGAGCCAGTACCGCATCCTGACCGCCGACGCCAACCCGCAGATCGGCGACCTGTACATTCCGGTGCCGGGCGCCGACGTGCGCAAGTTCGGCGAGCGGGTGGACGAGATCGGTTCGGTGTTCGCCGACCTGGTACACCAGGTGCGCAGCAACAAACCGCAAGCCGTGCCGCTGTTGAGCGCCGCGCCGAGCCTGGCCGACAAGTCGGCCGCGGTCGGCTACGCGATGCACATGGATTTCCTGGGGCGCAAATCCGCCAGCCAGGCGCCGCAACTGGTCAGCGCCTGGACCGCCGACCGCGACCTGACCAACCCGGCGCTGCCGGCGTTCCAGGTCTGCGTGATGCTGACCAAGCTGCAACTCAACGACCTGCAGCAGTCGCTGAAGCTGATCGTCGACGCGGCCCGCAAGACCCAGAGCTCGCCCAAGGATTTCTTCCAGGAAATCGCCAGCGCCAGTGCCTACATGAGCCGCGACCCGTCGGCCCTGCGCAAAGGCGGCAACCTGGCCGACGGCGGCATTCTCGGCGAGTACCTGGAAGGGCTGCCGTACCGCAGCAAGTCGCTGAACATGACCCAGGACTTGTGGCTGTCCTTGAGCGTGGCCGAGCAGGAAGATTTCATCGACGAGCTGGATTCGAAAATCCGCCTCTACGAAACCTTCCACAACGACCTCGCCAACTGGGTGCGCTTCGGCGACGCCGAGCCGGGTGATGCCTTGTACCGCGTTCCGCTGTCGACGCTGCCGTGATGCTGACCCTGAGCGCAGTGCACAAAAGCCGGGGCGCCGGCAGCCAGCGCTACAGCCTGGTGATTCCACGGCTGCAATTGCGCGGCGGTGAACAACTGGCGGTGGTGGGGCCCAGCGGTTGCGGCAAGAGTACGTTGCTGGACCTGCTGGCGCTGGTATTGGCGCCGGATCAGGCCGGGCAGTTCGACTTCACGCCCGCCGACACGCCGCTGGACATCGCCAAATTGTGGCGTGGGTCGCAACAGGGCACCTTGGCCGAGCTGCGCAGCCGTTACCTGGGTTATGTTCTGCAAACCGGCGGCCTGTTGGGCTTCCTGGATGTGCGCGGCAACATCGCGTTGTCGCGCAAATTGCTGGGCTTGAAGGATGACGCAAGCGTGACGCGCCTGGCTGGGCAGTTGGACATCGCCGATCAACTGGACAAGAAACCGGCGGACTTATCCGTCGGTCAGCGCCAGCGGGTCAGCTGTGCCCGGGCGTTGGCCCATGGGCCGCGCCTGCTGCTGGCCGATGAACCGACTGCCGCCCTCGACCCGCTGAACGCCGAGCGCGTCATGCAGTTGTTGGTGGCCCAGGCTCGCGAACACGGCGTGTGCTGTGTGGTCGCCACCCACGACGAGGCGCTGGCCCGCGCCAGCGGTTTGCAGGTGCGCCGCATCAGTTGCCGTCGCGATGCCGACGGCGGTGTCACCGCCACCCTCGGGGAGGCTTGCTGATGCGCGGCGCGCTGGTGGCTTCCCTGGCCTGGCAGGATTACCGCAACGATGCCTGGCTGTCGGCCTGCTCGGTGCTTGCTCTGGTGGCCGTGGTGGCGCCGCTGCTGGTGCTGTTCGGCCTGAAGTTCGGCCTGGTCAGCAGCCTGACCGAGCGCTTGCAGAACGATCCGGCCACTCGGGAAATCATCCCCTTGGGCGGCGGTCGCTTCAGTGCCGAATTCATCGAACAATTGGGCCAGCGTGGCGACGTGACCTTTGCCTTGCCGCGCACCCGCCAGATCGCCGCCACGGCGGATCTGAGCAGCGAGGCTTCGGCCGTTACGGTCGAGATGATTCCCACCGCGGCCAACGATCCCTTGTTCGAGCATTTGCCGGTGCCTCAAGGCTTGGATCAAGTGGTGCTCAGCCAGACCGCCGCTGAAAAGCTCGGCGCCAAGGCCGGCGATTGGGTGCAGGCCAGTTTCGGCCGGCAGGTGGCCGGTCGCAGCGAGGCGCAGCGCACCCGCGTGCAGGTGCTGCACGTGCTGCCCCTGGAAGCCTTCGCCCGGGACGGCCTGTTTGCACCGCTGGCCTTGCTGGAGGCCGCCGAAGATTACCGCGACGGCCGTGCCGTGCCCGCGTTCGGCTGGCCGGGCGATGCGGTGAGTGTGGCCGGGCAACGGGTCTACCCGGCGTTTCGTTTGTATGCCCGCAGCCTCGGCGACGTCGAGCCGCTGCGTCAGTATTTCGCCGGGCAGAACCTGCTGGTCTCGACCCAGGCCCAGACCATCGCACAAGTGCAATCGCTGAGCCGCAATCTGTCGATCGTGTTCTGGATCATCGCCGGGTTGGCCTTGACCGGCGCGTTCGCGGCGATCTTTGCCGGCGCCCTGGCGGCGGTCGAGCGTAAGCGTCGGGAGCTGTCGGTATTGCGTCTGCTGGGGGTGTCCACCGCGGCGCTGCTGTTGTTCGTGGTGCTGCAGGCGCTCTACAGCGCCACGTTTGCGGCCCTGCTGAGTGTCGGCCTGTATGGCCTGGCGCAGTCGGGCCTGAATTATTTATTTGCACAGATGCCCGGCGAATACGCCAGCCATCTGTTGGTGCGTCACTACACTTTGGCCCTGGTGGCCGTGCTCGGCGTCAGCGCCGTCGCGGCGGCTTGTGGCGGCTGGCGGGTGGCGCGCATCCAGGCGTGTGAAGGAATTCGCGATGTATAAGTTATTGGGCGCCGCCGTGGCGCTGAGCCTGGCCAGCATGGTCTGGGCAGATGAAGGCACAGACAAGCTGGACAATCCCAAGCCATTGCCCGACGACGTCAGCCTGCCGCTGCCGTGCGAAGGCCAGATGGTGTTCCGCTACGTCTACATCCTCGCCCAGGGCACTCTGGACGACCGCGAGATCAGCCTCGGTTACCCGTTCAGCGAAGGCGAGGCGGGTTACCAACAGTCGTTCATTTCCGGTTACCGGCGCGACTTCATCAACGGCCAGTTCACCCTCAAGGACCTGCCCACGGACTGGAACAAGACCATCACGCCGTTGATGCCCAAGACCGACGCCAAGACGCCGCTCAAGCCGATGCTGTACTTCATCGGCAAGTACGAGGTCACGGCCCGCCAATACGCCCAGGTCATGGCCCAGGCGCAATCGCTGGCCAGTGGCGAAGCGGCGCCGGCCTGCGAAACCCTGCAAGCCGATTTGCCCCAAGGCGTGGCGGGGCGTTTGCCCAAGGTGAAACTGTCGAAGTTCGAGGCCGAGCGCTTCTCTGCGGTATACAGTGCCTGGTTGATGAAATACCACAAGGACCTGCTGCCGGTGAGCGGTCGCGGCACCTCCGCCGAAGACGGCGGGTTGGGTTTCGTACGCTTGCCGACGGAAGTCGAATGGGAATTCGCCGCCCGCGGCGGCCAAGCCGTCAGCCGTCAGGATCTGGAAGGGCGGCTGTTTCCGCGGCGCTTGGAAGGCAGTGAAAGCGACGGGCCGCTGGCCGATTGGGCGGTGTTCAACCAGGTCGCCGGTGGCACCGGCCAGGCGGCGCGGCTGATGCCCATCGGCACCAAGCTGGCGAACCCCATCGGTCTGTTCGATGTGGTGGGCAATGCTGCCGAGATGGTTCAGGAATCCTTCCAGTTGGTGCATGCCGGTCGCCGCCAGGGCGCCTATGGCGGCTTCGTGGTCAAGGGCGGCAACTACCTGGAAGGCGAGGGCACGTTGTTCACCGGGATGCGTCGCGAGTACCCGCTGTTCGCCGCCGACGGTACCGAGCAGAGCAACGAAACCACCGGCTTCCGCGTGGCTGTCGGGGCGTTGTCGGCGCCGCGTTCGCGCTACAAGGAGTTGTTCGCCCAATGGCAGAAAGAGGGCCGCCTCGCGTCGCTGACCGACGCCATCGATGACGCTGACGACCCGACCAAACGCCTGGACAGCATCATCGCCGCCAGCGTGGATCCGCGCCTGCAAGCCGAACTGGGCCTGGTCAACGAAGAGCTCAAGCGCAACGTCTCGCTCATCGCCCAGCAGCGCGAGGAAGCGGCGGGCAACCTGATCCAGTCGTCGGCCCTGGTGGCCGAGACCGTCAACAACTACAACATTCGCCTGACCAATCTGCAGAACAGCCGGCAAGCCGCGCTGGATGCCAAGGATGAGGCCAGCGCGCAACTGTTCGCCACGGCCATCGACAACGGCCGCAGCGCGCTGGATGGCGCGGTGGCAATCTACATCGACAACCTGGCCACCGGCACGCGCTACACCGATGCCGTGATCCAGGCACAGTTCCAGCGCATCAAGGAAGAATTGGAGCGCAAACCGGTACTGGGCAAGAGCCTGGTGGCGCGTGCAACGTTATTCGTTCGTCATGTCGGGGATTATCGTCAGCAAAAACGAGCCGACCCGGCGACGATATTGAAGGAATTGCTCGCATCGAACGCTCAGCGGTCTTGAGCGTTCGTTGTCAGCGAGCTTGGAAGGGACTCAGGCGGCGATAGCGCCGCGCTGAGCTGGTCAACACTTAAACGAGAACACAACTATGCTTTTCTCCCGTAAACCATTTGCTTCGGTTTCCAAGCGTCACTTGCTGATGGTCGCTGTCGGCTTCAGCACCGTACTGACCGGCTGCGCCACGTCGCCGACCTCCAAGGTCGCCTCGAGCACCAAGGTCGAGTACTACCCGAACTGCTACGAGCCGGTGCAGCACCTGCGCTCCACCGAAGGCAACATGACCAAGTCGGTCGTCACCGGTGCCGCTGTCGGCGCTGTCGGTGGTGCACTGTTGGGCGCCCTGACTGCCGACAAGGAAGACCGTGGTCGCAACGCCGCCATCGGTGCCGCGGGCGGTGCATTGGCCGGTGGTGCCGCCGGTTACTACACCGAGCGCCAGAAGCAGATCGCCGATGACAACCAGCGCATCGCCTCCTACGCTGCCGACGTCAACAAAAGCGTCTCCGACATCGACCGCAGCACCGCTTACGCGAAGACTTCGCAGCAGTGCTACCAGAATGCGTTCAGCAAACTGGTTGCCGACCGCAAGGCCAAGACCGTCAACGACACCGAAGGCCGCAAGCGCCTGGCGGAAATCGTCGCTGGCCTGAAAGAGTCGAACGACCTGATCGTCGCGGTCAATGGCAAAGCCTCCGAAGACCTGAACAACTACACCCAGGCCTACGAGAAAGACCTGCAGCAAGTGGGTGTGCAGCGTACTGACGTGGTGACTGTGGCCACTGCTGATACCACACCGGTCGTGGCTCAGACCACCAACAAGAAAAAGAACAAGAACGTACAACCGGCCAAGAAGAAAGACCTGCCGACCGTGCCGAAAGAAGCGGTGACCACCGAGAAAACCCTGCTGACCGCCAAGGCCAAGCAGGATGAAAGCAAGCAGGTTGCCAGCGCCGGTACCACCCAGGTCAACAGCATGTGCAAGAACCCGGACCTGGGCGACTGGGCACCGGTTCCTTGCCCGAATGTTTGATTGAGTGAGGGCTGCTGATCGTTGGTCAGCAGCCAAAACCTGTGGGAGCGAGCTTGCTCGCGATAGCGTCCGTTCAGTTGGCATCCATGTCGATTGACCCGCCGCCATCGCGAGCAAGCTCGCTCCCACAGTTGTTTTGTGTTGCCGGTGATATCTGCGACACATCCAATCCCCTGTGGGAGCGGGCTTGCCCGCGAAGGCGGCCTTATCTCTTTCGGTTGTACCCCGATCCAATTGTGGGAGCGAGCTTGCTCGCGATGGCGGCCTTATCTCTTTCGGTTGTACCCCGATCCAATTGTGGGAGCGAGCTTGCTCGCGATGGCGGCCTGACAGCCGGCCAGGATGTTGTTGACTGAGTACATATCCATTGCTGCGGTAACGGCGGCTTATGGTTCCGCTCTTACAGCGGGTCACTTTTGGCAAACGCCCCAAAAGTAACCAAAAGGTCTTTGCCCCACCACTCGGCACCTCGCCTAGGCTCGGTGTGCCCTCACTCCGGCATTGCTCCGTGGGCCGCCGCGAAGGGCCATCCATGGCCCAGCGCGGCTACCTCGGCATCCATGCCGAGGTGCCCACTGCGCAATGCCTACGTTCGGCCTGCGTGGTCAACGGGGCCCCCAGATCAAAAGCCCGCCGAGGCGGCCTTATAGCCGACCTGTCTCCCCGGCCATACCCCAATCCCATTGTGGGAGCGAGCTTGCCCGCGATGGTGGTGGCCCAGTTTGCATCATTTGCCGACCGCCCGAGCCACTCCACTTTGGCATGATGCGCCGCTATCTCTGCTCCTCATCTCGATGCGCTTGGTACATACCATTTGTCCGGACTGTCAGCTCTGACAGTGGATAACTTTCTCCTTGAGTTTCAGGGTGCATGTGTGCCGTCCTGACACGGCGACTATTAAAAAGGTGAATGGATATGCAAAGGCATACGGCTGTAATCGTGTCGACTCAAACTATGTTCGCGATCGATAACATGACTTCAGGGTCTTACATCTCCCTAACTCCGCCCCTTTATGGAAAAGTCGAGCGTCCAGGGCAAGATGCTGTATATGATGTTATTCATGGTATTGGTGCGGGTAGCATAGGTGGAAGATTCTTCACGAATGTGGTCACCAATAATTATGGGATGGACTCTGGATATAATGCCCAGTCGCTGTCGCTATCGATGAAGACTGACACAATAGAGTATTCATTTCTGTTGACTAAAATCGGCAACCAAATAACTTGCGAGTCGCTGGCGAACGGAACGCTGGATCTAGCTAGTGTTCTTTATGAAGACATCGTGGGGGCGGTCTATTTGAGAGCAAGGTCCGCGCCCGATGATGACAAGGCTAAGACCATGCCTGTAGCGAAGGATGATGTCTATTCCATGGTCGAGTTTGGAAACTACGGCAGGGGATTGACTATCACGGAAAGTTCCAAATCTCTGTCCAAAACAATTCCCGATACCGAGATGTTTTCCCTGTTGCAAAATGTCGACCTGTATATTTCAGGTCCGCTCTATCAGTTGATCAATGGTGATCTAGTCAGGGTTGAGAGTCGGAGGCTGGAGGGGCAAGGTAAGTGGGGTGGCTTTTTCGCACTTTCAGGGGATAGAAATGAACTTTATCCCGATGGCACAACAGAGTTGATTGTCAATGACGGCTTCTCGGAAGGACGGGCTGTTATTGAATTCAAGCATGACTCCGTGAAAAAACTAGTCACCATAACGATCAACTCTCATACGAGTAAAGTGTGCGATATCAGAGATTTGACCGAAGTGGGGTATCCATTTCCAAATACGCTTTGCTTTGCTCTGTAATCCGTACGATGGGTCGCAATTTCTCCTGTGGAAAACAAGCTTGCAAAGGCTATACCCCGTGGAGAGGGAGCTTGCTCCCGCTCGGCTGCGCAGCAGTCGCAAAACCGGGCCCTGCGGTCCGCCTGGAGAAACGCAGGGGCCTGCTTCGCAGGCCAGCGGGAGCAAGCTCCCTCGCCACGTTGGGTTTGTGTGGAGCCGAAATTGGAGCTCGACCAAAGTCCCTGTGGAGGTGTACATATCCGTTGCTGCGGTAACGGCGGCTGGCGGTTACGCCCTTACGGCGTGTCACTTTTGGCAAACGCCCGGAATGCCGGCCCAGCCAAAAGTAACCAAAAGGTCTTTGCCCCACCACTCGGCACCTCGCCTAGGCTCGGTGTGCCCTCACTCCGGCATTGCTCCGTGGGCCCGCCGCGAAGGGCCATCCGTGGCCCAGCGCGGCTATCCCGGCATCCATGCCGGGATGCCCACTGCGCAATACCTGCGTTCGGCCAGCGTGGTCAACGGGGCCCCCAGATCAAAAGCCCGCCGAGGCGGCCTTATAGCCGACCTGGCTCTTTGGCCGTCCCCCCGATCCAATTGTGGGAGCGGGCTTGCCCGCGAAGGCGGCCTTATAGCCAGCCTATCTCTTGCGGTTGTACCCGATCCAATTGTGGGAGCGAGCCTGCTCGCGATGGCGTCGGCTCAGCCTGCATCAATGTAAGCGTTATCCCTTGGCATCAGGCGCCGCGATCTCCCTGGTTTCCAGATGATCCAACGCCCGCTCGACCAACAACTGCACCCCATCGGCCATGCGGCTGATTGCCAGGGCGATGCTGCGGCGTGAGTCATCCACATCGTCAGCCAGGTCGGCGGCGATGGTGCTGATGGACAGCAGATCTTCGGAGGCGTTGGCGAGCAGGGTTTCGGTGTCGATGTGGGGAGCGACGATGAAGAGTTGGCTTTTGTCGATTTCGGGTGGGTCAGAGGGTTTGGGTTTGAGGTAGTAATCGAGGGCGCGGGTGGCGGCGTCTTCGAGTTTTTTTTCTTCTTGCGCTTCGACGCGGGATCTGTGGCCGTTTTGCGGAGGATTCGGAGTTGCTTTGAACATGATGAAACTTCCTGGCAGTGGAGCTGGCACCCTCCGATTGCACGTCGGAAAATGGGTGGCAGCTGTACGTAGGTGTGCAAGACCGGTCCAGGAACCCGGCAGACCCGAAGGTCTCCCACGCGCAGCCGCCATAACAGTCGGCGAGCATAGAAAAATGCTCGGCGAATAGCCATAACGAATGCGTTCCTAGTTCGGACTTGCACGTCCGTGTCACCGTTTTTAGCGATGACGAACAAAGGTTAGCGGTGCCCCAGAGCCCTGCCTAGTTCACGAACAGCCCGGCGTGTTGAAGGAAATGTCCGAGGGTTGGTCAGGGGAAAGGGATCAAAAGATTGCAGCCTTCGGCAGCTCCTACAGAAACCGATGTAGGAGCTGCCGAAGGCCGCGATCTTTTGATTTTAGGTTTTGTGACTTGGCGGTCATCGTTCGCGAAAACCAGCTTATCTTCCGACAAAACGATCCAATGATGGTGTTGTGCCGAAGAATCGCTAAACTGCCAGCCATTCATCTTTCTTCACGAGGCTGTGCCCATGAAATTTCGTTTTCTGCTGTGGATGCTGGGGTTGTTGATGGGCAAGGCCAGCCGGACCAATCCGGCGTTCCAGCAGCAGTTGGGTGACAAGGAGCTGGTGTTCCAGCTGCAGACCCTGGACGGCAAGGTCGCCCGGCATTTCACCGTGAAGAACCAGCGCATCACCAGCCAGTCCGGCGTTTATCCAACCCCGGCCTTCGCCATCGCCTTCAAGGACGCCGCCTATGGCTTCGCCACAATGCAGGCCAAGAACAAGCAGTTGGCGTTCATGACAGGGATCCAGGACAAGTCGATCCAGATCAAGGGCAACCCGGCGCTGGTGATCTGGTTTCAGGGGCTGACCAAGTACTTGAAGCCGAAGAAGGCGAAAGCGAAGATCTGAGGCGCTGCGGATACTTGTGGCGAGGGGATTTATCCCCGCTGGACTGCGCAGCAGGCCCAAAAAGGTTGACTGTGTTTAGCCTGCATGACTGGGGAGGTTGGTTTTAGGGCCGCTTCGCAGCCCAGCGGGGATAAATCCCCTCGCCACAAGAGCTTCACTCACTTGCACAAGGCAGGTGAATCTATTCAGCCATGGCTGAACTGCGAAGCCAGTTCCCGCAGCAGCACTTCGGCTTCAAGCACTTTACTGACCACATCGTTGGCCTTTTCCCGAGTCAGGCCCACGCGTTCGAGCAGGGCGTCCGGGATGTCTTCATCCGGGCCGGTGCCGATGCCCCGGGCGCGCAGCAGGCGTACGGCCAGGCACACCAGGTTCGGGTAGGCGGCGTATTCGCCGTCGTAATGCGGGTCGTGCTGGAAGCGCAGGGCGGTGGCCAGTTCGTCGGGCATGTCCCAGTAGCGCATCAGCCATGAGCCGATCTGTTCGCGACTGATGCCCAGCAGGTGCTGTTCCACGTAGCTGTGGCACAGGTGCGGGTTGACCTCCAGGTGTCGGCAGATCAGCGAGAAGTGCGGTGGGAACACGTGGGCCAGCAGCAGGTAGCCGAAGTTGTGCAGCAGGCCGGACAGGTAGGTCAGGCCACCCTCGGGCCGCTGCGCGCGCGGCATGGCGCGGGTCAGGCCTTCGATGACGGCGGCGGTGTAGATCGACTGGTGCCAGTACGGCGTGGTGTGTTGCGGGTGGTCCTTAGGCAGGCTCAAGGTCTTGCCCAGGGCCAGGCCCAGTGCCAGGTTGATCACCAGGTCGAAGCCCAGTACCCGCACGATGGCGTCTTCCACTGAACGAATCTTGCCCGGCGACGCGTAGTAGGGCGAGGCGGCCCAGCTCACCACTTGCGCGGCCAGGGCCGGGTCGGTTTCCACCACGCCGGTGATGTCGTCGATGGTGGCGTCGGGGTCGACCCGCAGCTTGATGATTTTTTGCGCGGTTTCAGCCAGCGGCGGGATCTCGATGGTTTCTTCCAGCCGTTGCTGGATACGCCGGGCGGTGAACGCCTGCACAGCCTGGGTGATTTCCGCGCGGTCGTCGTGGGGGCGGTCCAGGTTGGGGGTGATGTTGCTCACGGCTTCGCCGAACGTCGCGGCGCTGGCCTTGGTGAGCATGGTCTTGAACGCTTCGCTGGTCACTTCCAGCAGCAGCCCCGGCTCGCCGGAGTTGATCAGCAGCTTCGGTTCGCGCAGCAGGCTTTCTTCATACAGGCACGGCGAGCTGGTCAGCGCCGGCAGGCCGGGCAGCAGGCTCAGGCTGTGTTTGCCGAGCATGCGCTCCAGGCGTTCGGTCGGCACTGCCGTGAGCTTGCGGCCGGTGAGTTCGGCCAGGCGATTGAGATCCAGCAGCTGGCTTTGCGGAAACAGCACCATGAGCGCGCCAACGGCATCGTGCAGCAACACCGCCTGCACTTTGCGGGCGGGGTTCAGGCCGGGTCGTTCGAGTACTTCGTCATAGCCGATGCCCAATTTCTCGAGCAACAGCCGAATAACAGACGGAGCGTGCGGGGCTTCGGGGACGAGGGCAGCTTCTGTCATGGTCTGTATCCGTTTTCCTACAAGTTGGTCAGTATAACCAGCTTGTCCTGCACGCGGGTCTGGAAAACTGAGCGCGTGCTCACACTTGGCCGTATTGCTGCCCATGACGCAGCCAGCGATCCAGCAGCGGGCTGACGTGGTCGGGCCAGCGTTCCAGCAGAGCCTGGGCGGCGTCGCGTACGGCGGGGAGCAGATCGGCGTCGCGCATCAGGTCGGCTACCTTGAATTGAAGCAGACCGGTCTGGCGTGTGCCGAGCATTTCACCGGGGCCGCGCAATTCGAGGTCTTTTTCGGCGATGACGAAACCGTCGTTGGTTTCGCGCATGATCCCCAGCCGTTGGCGGCCGATCTGCGACAGCGGCGGGTGATAGAGCAAGACGCAATGGCTGGCGGCGCTGCCCCGGCCCACTCGGCCGCGCAGCTGGTGCAACTGCGCCAGGCCCAGGCGCTCGGGGTTTTCGATGATCATCAGGCTGGCATTGGGCACGTCTACGCCCACCTCGATCACGGTGGTGGCAACCAGCAGTTGCAGGGCGCCGGCCTTGAATTCAGCCATCACCGCGGCTTTCTCGGCGGGCTTCATGCGACCGTGGATCAACCCGACCTTCAACTCGGCGAGGGCGGCGGTGAGGTCCTCGAAGGTGGTTTCGGCTGCCTGGCAGGTCAGTTCTTCCGACTCTTCGATCAACGTACACACCCAATAGGCCTGCCGACCCTCGGCACAGGCGCTGCGCACGCGTTCGATCACTTCCACCCGTCGGGTATCGGTGACCAGCACGGTATTGACCGGCGTGCGGCCGGGAGGCAGTTCGTCGAGGATCGAGGTGTCGAGGTCGGCGTAGGCGCTCATCGCCAGAGTCCGCGGGATCGGCGTGGCGGTCATGATCAATTGATGAGGGCACATCCGCCCACCGACGCCTTTCTGCCGCAGGGCCAGGCGTTGTTGCACGCCGAAGCGGTGCTGTTCGTCGATGATCACCAGGGCCAGGTTCTTGAACTGCACTTCGTCCTGGAACAGCGCATGGGTGCCGACCACCATCGGTGCGCCCTCGGCGATCTGCGCCAGGGCGGCGGTGCGGTTCTTGCCCTTGAGCTTGCCGGCCAGCCAAGCGACTTCGATGCCCAGCGGTTCGAGCCAGCGCTGGAAGGTGATGAAGTGTTGTTCGGCGAGGATTTCGGTGGGCGCCATCAACGCCACCTGGTAACCCGCCTCCAACGCCTGCAGCGCGGCGAGGGCGGCGACCACGGTCTTGCCGGCGCCCACATCGCCCTGGATCAGCCGCAGCATTGGCTCGGGCTGGCTCAGGTCGTAGGCGATTTCGTTGCCGACCCGCTGCTGGGCGCCTGTGGGGGTGAAGCCGAGGTTGGCCAGATAACGGGCCGGCAGGTCCCTGGCCTTGGGCATGGCCGGGGCGCGCAGGGAACGCAGGCTCTCGCGCAGGCGTTGCTGGGACAGTTGATGGGTCAGCAGCTCTTCGAACGCCAGGCGATGCTGGGCCCAGTGATGGCCGAGGGCGAGTTCGTCCACGTCGGCGTCGGCGGGTGGATGATGCAGGTAGCGGATCGCGTCGGCCAGCGGCGCCAAATGGTAATCCCGGGCCAGTTCCGTGGGTAGCCAGTCGGGCAGGCTGCTGGGGCCGAGCAACGTCAGGGTTTGCTGGCAGAGCTGGCGCAGGCGTTGCTGGGTCAGGCCTTCGGTGAGCGGATAGACCGGGGTCAGGGTTTCATCCACGGGTGGCGGTTCGTCGCCGGTAATGCTGCGGTATTCCGGGTGGTAGATTTCCAGCCCCGACGCCCCGGGCCTCGCCTCACCGTAGCAGCGCACGCGGGTGCCACGCTTGAGGCCTTCCTTTTGCGCATTGCTGAAGTGATAAAAGCGCAGGCTGAGCCCGCCAGTGCCGTCCTGCAGGCGCACCACCAGGCTGCGACGACGGCCCATGACCACGTCGGCGCCGCTGACGGTGCCTTCGATCACCGCGTCCTGTCCCGGACGCAGATGGCCGATCGGTACGACGCGGGTGCGGTCCTGGTAGCGCAACGGCAGGTGGAACAGCAGGTCCTGGAGGGTTTCCAGGCCGACCTTGGCCAATTTCTCGGCCATGGCTTCACCGACACCCTTGAGTGTCGTGACCGGCACCTTCGACAGCTCAGTCATGACCGCGGCTTACTTGCCAGCGGGCGGCTTGGCCACGGAGCACAGGCGGATCGAGTCGGCGAGGATTTCGATGGCCTTGGGCCGCGGGAAACTGGCGCGCCAGGCGATGGCGACGGTACGGAACGGCACGGGCGGCGTCAGCGGACGGACTTCGATCACGCCGGGGGAGTAATGGTGGCTGTCCACCGCCGACAGCGGCAGGATCGAGATGCCCAGGCCGGATGCGACCATGTGGCGAATGGTTTCCAGGGAGCTGGATTCCACCGTGGTGTGCTTGGCCCCTTCGCTGCCCTTGGTCAGGGTCGGACAGGCTTCGAGCACCTGGTCGCGGAAGCAATGGCCTTCGCCGAGCAGCAGCAGGCTCTTGTCGTTGAGCAGGGCCGCGTCGATGGTTTTTTTCTGGGTCCAGGGGTGCTCAGCCGGCATCAGGACGTAGAAGGGCTCGTCGTAGAGCGGCAGGGTCAGGACGTCGGCTTCGTTGAACGGCAGGGCGATGATGATCGCATCCAACTCGCCGTTGCGCAGCTTGTCGCGCAGCACATGGGTGAAGTTTTCTTCGATGTACAACGGCATCTGCGGGGCGACCCGGTGCAGTTGCGGAATCAGATGCGGGAACAGGTATGGGCCGACGGTGTAGATCGCGCCGACCTTCAGCGGGGCGGTCAGTTGGTTCTTGCCGGCCTGGGCCAGTTCGCGAATGCCTTGGGCCTGCTCCAGGACTTTTTGGGCCTGGGCGACGATGCCTTCGCCCACGGGGGTCAGGCGCACGGCGCTTTTGCTGCGCTCGAAAATCAGCACACCGAGTTCGTCTTCAAGTTTTTTCACGCCCACCGACAGCGTCGGCTGGCTGACGTGGCAGCGCTCGGCCGCATGGCCGAAATGCTGCTCTTGGGCGAGGGTCACGATGTAGCGTAATTCTGTGAGGGTCATGGCGAGCGTCCGTGAAGTTGCGAGCCAAGCATACCGGCTGCAATCGATAGACGCACGTTATCAGACTGGGGGCGCGGTGGGACACTGTCGAATGTCTGTGTGGCGAGGGGATTTATCTGTGGCGAGGGGATTTATCCCCGTTGGGCTGCGCAGCAGCCCCAAAAACACGACTGTCGTCGGGAAGTCAGGAAGATGAGGTCATCTATTTTTAGGGGCGCTACGCGCCCCAGCGGGGATAAATCCCCTCGCCACAGATAAAGCCCCTACCCGAATAAATCCCCACAAAAATAAGAAGCCCCTGTTACAGGGGCTTGCAAATTTGCGATCAACGCCGGCGCTTGTCGATGGAATACACAAACGGTGCCGTCAGTTCGATGGTGCCGTTGGTCAGCAGCTCCGCCGGTGGCTTGGGCAGCGGTTGGGCGCGGCGGATCATTTCCAGGGTGGCCCGGTCCAGCAACTCCGTGCCGGAACTGCCCACCAATTCGAAGGACAGCACGTTGCCGTCGGCATCCACCACGAAACGCAAGCGGTTGGTGCCTTCCTTGTTCATTTGCTGTGCCCTGGGCGGGTACTTCTTGTACTTGCCCAAGTGCGCCAGCAGCGTGCCCTGCCAATTGGCCTTGGCGGCCGTTTGCGCAGGTGACGGGCCGGGCGCCGGTTGCGCGGATTTCTCGGTCGGTGCCTGGGTCGGCTGAGTGTCGCTCGGTTTCTGCTCCGACGGCTGTTCCTTCGGCGGCTCCGGCTTTTTCTCGACCACGGGCTTGGGTTTGGGCGGTTGAGGCTTGGGCTTGGGCTTGACCGGCTTGGGCACGGCGATTTCCGGCTTCGGCGCTTCGGCAAGCTTGGGCAGCGGCAGCTCTTCGACTGGCTCGGGCGGTTGCGGCGGTGTGACGACTTTTGGCGGTGCCGGCGGTGGCGGGGCTGGCACTGGCGCCAGTTCGACCATCATCGCCTGGGGTGGCAATTCGATGGGCGCGCGCGAGGTCCAGTTCAGCGCCAGGGCGATGGCGAGCGCATGCACGGCCAATACCACCACCAGGCTACCGCTGTAACGCGTCAGCTTTTGGCGCGTCGTGATCATTTCTTGGGCGCCGTCTCGAGTCCGACCAGACCGACCTTCAGGTAGCCGGCGCTTCGCAGGGCGTCCATCACGCTCATCAGGTCGCCGTAGTCCACGCCTTTATCGGCCTGGAAGAAGATCGTCGTGTCTTTCTTGCCCTGGGTCTTGGCGTCGAGGGTCGCGCCGAGGGTGTCGGCCTTGACCTCGTCCTCACCCAGAAACAGGCGCTGGTCGGCCTTGACGCTGAGGAACACTGGTTTTTCCGGCCGCGGCGAAGGCTTGGCCGTCGACGCCGGCAGGTCGACCTTGATGTCCACGGTTGCCAGCGGGGCGGCCACCATGAAGATGATCAACAGCACCAGCATCACGTCGATGAACGGCGTGACGTTGATTTCGTGGTTCTCGGCCAGATCGTCGTCTGCGCCTTCTTTCAAATGCAGGCCCATGGCCGATTACCCCACTTTCACCATGTGCGGTTGCGAGCCACGCTCGGGCGGCAGGTGATCAAGGTCACGGCTGACCAGCAGCAGGACTTGCGCCGAAGCGTCGGAGACCTGGGCCTTGTAGCCGGCAATGGAGCGGGCGAAGACGTTGTAGATCACCACG
This sequence comes from Pseudomonas sp. R151218B TE3479, assembly GCF_053629195.1. NCBI lineage: Bacteria > Pseudomonadati > Pseudomonadota > Gammaproteobacteria > Pseudomonadales > Pseudomonadaceae > Pseudomonas > Pseudomonas sp. R151218B TE3479. Next base: position 799,384 of record NZ_JBRJHV010000001.1, on the reverse strand, counting down.
GCTGGAATGGCCGCGACCAGGCCCAGTGCCGTTGCCAGCAGGGCTTCGGCGATGCCCGGAGCGACAACGGCGAGGTTGGTGGTCTGGGTCTTGGCGATGCCGATGAAGCTGTTCATGATGCCCCACACGGTGCCGAACAGGCCGACGAACGGCGCGGTGGAACCGATGGTGGCGAGCACGCCGGTGCCGCTGCTCATGTTGCGACCGCAGGCGGCAACCAGGCGCTCCAGGCGGAAACTCACGCGTTCCTTGATGCCTTCTTTCTCGCGGCTGTTGGCCGACAGGCGCATCTCTTCGAGTGCGTCATGCACCAGCAGGTTGGCAAGGGTGCCTTCCTTCGCGGCGGTGGCGCTGGCTTCCTTGAGGGTGGCGGCTTTTTTCAGGGCGGCGATTTCACCGCGCAAGCGACGCTTGGCCCCCAGCAGCTCGAAGCCTTTGGCGATCCAGATGGTCCAGGTGATGATCGAGGCGATGGCCAGGCCGATCATCACGATTTTCACGATGATGTCGGCGTTCTTATACATGCCCCAGGGCGACAGGTCGTGGGCCATGCCCAGGGTATTGTCGGCTTCGAGCATTTCAGGCACCTGGGCCTCGACGGCTTGGGCCGGATCGGTGGCGACTGGCGTCGCAACGGGAGCGGCCGGGTCAACAGGCGCCTGGGCCGCTGCAGGTGCGGCGGCCGGCGTCGTGGCAGGGGACGTGGCGGGCGTCTGTGCATCAGCGAGCGCGGCGGCAGGTGCCAGCAGCAGGCTGAACAGCAGGGCGGCTACCGTGCTCCAGGCACGAGGTCGGTTGGTTGGCGAAGCGGGGGATAGAGAGCGTTTCATGCTGGCCGGACCTGAGAAAAAAGAAGGTTGATGTTCTTCCAGGCCTCGTGGGGCCGAGAACAAAAGTGGCAGGCATTATTGCAAGTAATTCTTGTTAACAAAAGTAATACAGTAACTTTTTTTCTTGCACTGCTAGCCGCTCGTCCCTCTCGGAGGCTAGTCTGCGGCTTTGCCAGAGGAGTTCTTGATGTCCGCGCCTTCTGTTTTGATCGCCGGCTGCGGTGATATCGGCGGCCGCCTGGCTCGTCAGTTATTGGCCGCACATTGGCAGGTCCATGGCCTGCGGCGTACGGTTTCGAGCCTGCCGGCCGGCGTCATCGGGGTGGCGGGGGATCTGTTCAGCGAGCAGTGCCCTGCCGATTGGCCCACCGGTTCGTTGGATTACTTGGTGTACAGCGCTGCGGCCACTGACCATGACGAAGCGGGCTATCGCACGGCTTATGTCGAAGGGCTGCAGCATGTGTTGAGCTGGTTGCAGCAGCACGGACAGCGGCCCAAGCGCCTGCTGTTTGTGTCCAGCAGCAGTGTGTATGGGCAGCAAGCGGGGGAATGGGTCGATGAAACCTCACCCACCGTGGCCGGTGGTTACTCCGGCCGGCTGATGCTCGAAGCCGAACAAGTGGCCCTGGACAGTGGCATTCCCGCCAGCCGCGTGCGCTTGACCGGCATCTACGGCCCGGGTCGCGAGTGGCTGCTAAGCCAGGTGCGCCAGGGCTACAGCGTGGTGGAGGATCCGCCCCTGTATGCCAACCGCATCCATGCCGACGACGCGGCGGGCCTGCTGGCCTTTCTGCTGGAAGCCGATCGCCAGGGCAAGCCCTTGGAAGACTGCTACATCGGCGTCGACGACACGCCTGCCGCGCTGGCCGACGTGGTGGGCTGGTTGCGCGACTACCTGGGTGTCACCCAATGGGCCGAAAACGCCAGCGTCCGCCGCGCCGGCAGCAAACGCTGCAGCAACGCCCGGGCCAAGGCCCTGGGCTGGTCGCCGCGTTATCCGAGTTTTCGCGAGGGGTATGCGGCGATTCTGGAAGGGCGCTGCTGACTTCCAATCGCCTCAAAACACCTGTGGGAGCGAGCTTCCTCGCGATGAAGCCCTAACAGTCAACATCAAGGTTGGCTGTTACACCGCTATCGCGAGCAAGCTCGCTCCCACAGGGTGTTGTGCTATTGCTTTTCCAGCAGCCACTGCCGAGCACCCGGCGTGAACGAAGGCATTTCATCGGCCAATGCCGCATTCACGGTCTGGAAAATCTCCAGCTTCTTGCCGTCACGGGCAAAGATCCAGGTGTTGCCCTGGCCGTTCTGTTGCAGCCAGATGTTGTCGTTGCCGCCGCTCATCGAGGCGCAGTCGCCTGCCAGGCACAGGGCGTAACGGTCGGCGCCCGGCAGGCCGCTGACCTGGCCGTCGGGTTGGAATTGCACGGTGGCGCCCTGGCCGGGGCCGCTGGCGATGTTCCAGGTGCCGCCCAGGTAGGCGGCATACAGCGCGCGTTCGAAGCTGGCGCCGATAGGCGCGCCCTCCGGTACCTGAACTTTCGCACGGTCGAACACCTGCTGCGGCTCGTTCTCGGTGGCGGCCTGGCTCAACTGGTCGCCGTCGCGCTTGAGCTCGCTGGCGGAGCTGCCATAGAAGTCGACTTTCCAGGTGCCGTCTTCTTCGCCCAGCAACTTGCCTTCGACGTTTTCAAAACCGTTGGTATAGCGCGCCTGGCCGGCTCGGGTGTTGATGTCCCATTCCAGGTTCGGGCCATAGCCTTGCAGCGCTTCGCGCAGCGGGCCGCCTTTGGCGGCAGCGTCGATGGCCGCCTGGTTGATCCAGGTGCCGCTGATGTCACGGTCGGCAGGGTCGCTGGCGCAACCGCCCAGAAAAAGGGCGAGCAGCGAGAAAGCAAGCGCTTTGCGCATGGTGGAATCCTTTCAAGACGAAAACGGCGCAGCGGGGGAGGCTGCGCCGACCTTATTACTCGATGACCAGAATGGCATCCATCTCAACCTGCGAGCCCTTTGGCAGGGCTGCCACGCCAATGGCGGCGCGGGCAGGGTAAGGCTGGTCGAAGTACTTGCCCATGATCTCGTTGACCTTGGCGAAGTGGCTCAGGTCGGTGAGGAAGATGTTCAGCTTGACGATGTCCTTGAAGGAACCACCGGCGGCCTCGGCCACGGCCTTGAGGTTTTCGAACACCTGCACGGTCTGGGCTTCGAAGCCTTCCACCAGCTCCATGGTCTTCGGGTCCAGCGGGATCTGGCCCGACATGTACACGGTGTTGCCGGCCTTGATCGCCTGGGAATAGGTGCCGATGGCGGCTGGGGCCTTGTCGCTGGTGATAACGGTCTTGGTCATTGATGACTCCTTGTAAGGAATGGGCTATTGAGGCGCTATGCGCGCATGCGGGTGATGCGGATAACGCCGGTCAGGGCGCGCAGTTTCTTGATCACGCGGGCCAGGTGCACACGGTCGTGCACGCTGACCACCAATTGGACGACGCTGATGCGGCCATCGCGCTCGTCCATGCTGATTTTTTCGATATTGCCGTCGGCGGCGTTGACGCTGCTGGCCAGCAGCGCGATCAGGCCGCGCTGGTGCTCCAGTTCGACCCGCAGCTCGACGTTGAATTCGCCGGTGACATCCTTGGCCCAGGAGAGCTGGATGCATTTTTCCGGGTTGTGGCGGATTTCGCTGATGTTACGGCAGTTGTCCAGGTGCACCACCATCCCCTTGCCGGCGGACAGGTGGCCGACAATCGGGTCGCCCGGGATCGGCGTGCAGCACTTGGCATAGCTGAGCACCAGGCCTTCGGTGCCGCGAATCGCCAGCGGTCCTTCGGGGCTTGGCAGTTGTTCGCCTTCGCCGAGCAGGCGGCGGGCGACGACATAGGCCATGCGATTGCCCAGGCCGATGTCTTCGAGCAGGTCCTCGATCAATTCGAGGCGGTATTCGTGGAGCATCACCTGCACGCGCTCGCCCGGGATCTTGTCCAGGGAGCTGTCGAAGCCGTTCAGGACCTTGTTCAGCAGGCGTTCGCCGAGGCTGATGGATTCGGAGCGGCGTTGCAGTTTCAAGGCATGCCGGATGTGCGTACGGGCCTTGCCGGTGACCACGAAGTTGAGCCATGCCGGGTTGGGCCGTGCGCCGGGGGCGCTGACGATTTCCACCGTGGAGCCGCTTTGCAGCGGCTCGGACAACGGTGCCAGGCGACGGTTGATCCGACACGCGATGCAGCTGTTGCCGACGTCGGTGTGCACCGCGTAGGCAAAGTCCACGGCCGTGGAGCCTTTGGGCAGCTCCATGATCCGGCCTTTGGGGGTGAAGACATAGACCTCGTCCGGGAACAGGTCGATCTTCACGCTCTCGATGAATTCCAGGGAATTACCAGCGCGCTGCTGCATTTCCAGCACACCCTTGACCCACTGCCGGGCGCGGGCATGGGTGCTCTTGGGTTGTTCATCACCGCTGGATTTGTAGAGCCAATGGGCGGCGATGCCGTTGTTGGCCATCTCTTCCATTTCGCGGGTGCGGATCTGGATTTCGATCGGGACGCCGTGCATGCCGAACAACGTGGTGTGCAGCGACTGGTAGCCGTTGGCCTTGGGGATCGCGATGTAATCCTTGAAGCGCCCTGGCAACGGTTTGTACAAATTATGTACAGCACCCAGCACGCGATAGCAGGTGTCGACCTTGTCGACGATGATCCGGAACGCGTAGACGTCCATGATCTCGTTGAAGGCCCGACGCTTGCCGCGCATTTTCTTGTAGATGCCGTAGAGGTGTTTCTGCCGCCCGCTGACTTCGCCTTCGATGCCGTCGATGGCCAGGCAGTGGCTCAGGGACTCTTCGATCTTGTTGACGATTTCCTTGCGGTTGCCCCGGGCGCGCTTGACGGCCTGGTTGATCCGCGCCGAACGCATCGGGTGCATGGCCTTGAAGCCGAGGTCTTCGAACTCGATGCGGATCGCGTGCATGCCCAGGCGATTGGCGATGGGGGCGTAGATTTCCAGGGTTTCCTTGGCGATGCGCCGGCGTTTTTCGCCGGACAGCACTTCCAGGGTGCGCATGTTGTGCAGGCGGTCGGCGAGCTTGACCAGGATCACGCGGATGTCGCGGGCCATGGCCATGGCCATTTTCTGGAAGTTCTCGGCCTGGGCCTCGGCCTTGGTCTCGAAGTTCATCTGGGTCAGCTTGCTGACGCCGTCGACCAGTTCGGCCACGGTTTCGCCGAACTGCGCTTGCAGCGCTTCCTTGGCAATGCCGGTGTCTTCGATCACGTCATGCAGCATCGCCGCCATCAGGCTCTGATGGTCCATGTGCATGTCGGCAAGAATATTCGCCACGGCAAGCGGGTGCGTGACGTACGCCTCGCCGCTGCGGCGGCGTTGGCCGTCGTGGGCTTGTTCGGCGTAGAAATAGGCTCGGCGGACCAGATTGACCTGGTCCGTGCCGAGGTAGGCCGATAAGCGATCGGCGAGGGCGTCTATGCTCGGCATGATGATGACTCCTGCCGTTTGCTGTGACCCCGCGCCGTGCTACGTCGACCAGGCATAGGCTTAGACCGCCTCGTTGGACTCGTCCTCGAACGCTGCGAACAGCGGTTCGTCCTCGACGATTTCAGCGTTGGCGATGAACTCGTAGCTCATCAGGCCCTCGGCGATTTCACGCAGCGCTACCACGGTAGGCTTGTCGTTTTCCCACTGGACCAATGGCTCTTTGCCGCCGGTGGCCAGTTGACGGGCACGCTTGGTAGAGAGCATGACCAGCTCAAAGCGGTTTTCCACGTGTTCTAGGCAGTCTTCAACGGTTACGCGGGCCATGGTATTCCTCGGAGCGAATGCAATATGCGCGCTGCCCGGTTGGGCGAGCGGACTCGACAGTTTAAAAAAACACCAGCGTTTAGGGAAGCGCTGATTTTTTAACCAAACCCCTCGGCGCGCTGCGAGTACCAATGTAAAGCCGTCGCAGCGGTTTTGGGAAGGGCTGTTCAGCCCAGCAGTTCGGCCAATAATTTACCGAAACGTTGCTGCTGGCGTTTCTGCTGCAGCTGGCTGGCGCGGAAAATCGCCTTGAGATCGTCCAGCGCGTGGGCGAAATCGTCATTGATGATCAGGTAATCGTAGTCGACGTAGTGGCTCATTTCGCTGACCGCTTCACGCATCCGGCCTTCGATGATTTCGTCGCTGTCCTGGCCACGGTTGGTCAGGCGCTGGCGCAACGCCTGCTGGCTCGGTGGCAGGATGAAGATCGAACGGGCCTGGGGCATCAGCTTGCGCACCTGCTCGGCGCCTTGCCAGTCGATTTCCAGGATCAGGTCATGGCCTTCGTCGAGGGTCTGCTGCAGATAGCTTTGCGAGGTGCCGTAGAGGTTGCCGAAGACTTCGGCGCGCTCCAGGAAATCGCCGTGTTCGGCCATCTTCACGAATTCTTCGCGGTCGACGAAGTGATAGTTCACGCCGTTAACTTCGCCCGGGCGCATGGCACGGGTGGTGTGCGAGACCGAGACGCGGATCTGCGGCTCGGCGTCGATCAGGGCCTTGACCAGGCTGGTCTTGCCAGCGCCCGAGGGCGCGGAAATGATGTAGAGAGTGCCGGTGCTGTGGGTCATGTCGGGTTAGCCTTACTCAATGTTCTGCACTTGTTCGCGCATTTGTTCGATCAACACCTTGAGGTTGACCGCCGCCTGGGTGCTGCGCGGGTCGAAGGCTTTGGAGCCCAGTGTATTGGCTTCGCGGTTGAGCTCCTGCATCAGGAAGTCCAGGCGGCGACCGGCCGCACCGCCGGACTTGAGCACCCGGCGGACTTCGATGATGTGGGTGCTCAGGCGATCCAGTTCTTCGGCCACGTCGCTCTTTTGCGCGAGCATGACCATTTCCTGTTCCAGCCGCTGCGGGTCCAGCTCGGCCTTCATGTCGGCGAAGCGGTCGAGGACTTTCTGGCGCTGGGTGGCAAGCATTTGCGGGACCAGCTCACGCAGGGTGCTGACGTCTTCTTCGATGGAGGTCAGGCGCTCGTTGATCAGCCGGGCCAGCTCCGCGCCTTCACGCTCGCGACCGGCCTTGAGTTCTTGCAAGCCTTGGTTGAACAGCGCCAGCGCCTCGGCGTTCAGTGCTTGCGGGTCGCTCGCGTCACCCACCAGCACGCCGGGCCAGGCCAGGACTTCCAGCGGGTTCAGGGCGGCGGGGTTCTTGATCAGGCTGGCGACGGTTTCGGCGGCGGCGACCAATTGCGCGGCGCGCTCGCGGTCCACTTGCAGGGCTTTGCCGGTGTTTTCTTCGGTGAAACGCAGGGTGCATTCCAGCTTGCCCCGGGACAGGCCCTGGCGCAGGGCTTCGCGCACGCCGCCTTCCAGGTCGCGGAAGGACTCGGGCAGGCGCAGGTGCGGCTCCAGGTAACGGCTGTTGACCGAGCGCAGTTCCCAGCTCAGCGTGCCTTGGGCCCCGGCTTTTTCGACGCGGGCGAAGGCGGTCATGCTGTGCACCATGGAGGTTCCTCGCAATGCAGGCCGGCACGACGGTGGTCGTGGGCCTGGGATCTGTAGATAAAAGCCCGAGGGCAGCAAAGGCGCAGGATTGTAGCGCAGTGGGGCGCAAGCGCCCAAACAGCTCCGGTAACAAAGCGCCGCAGCCCGTCGGCCGGGGCTTTGAGGGTGCTCACCCGTGCCAGCTTTTTAGCGCTGCGCGACGTTTTAACTGCCCTCTGACGGTTCACGGCTCTATAATGCCAGGCAGTTTTCCGTCCTTTGTACAGGTGTTCCCTATGAAACGTCCAAGTGGTCGCGCTGCCGATCAGCTTCGCTCGATCCGCATTACCCGCAACTACACCAAACACGCCGAGGGATCTGTACTGGTCGAGTTCGGTGATACCAAGGTCATCTGCACCGTCAGCGTCGAAAACGGCGTGCCACGGTTCCTCAAGGGCCAGGGCCAGGGCTGGCTGACCGCCGAATACGGCATGCTGCCGCGTGCCACCGGCGAGCGGAACCAGCGTGAGGCCAGCCGTGGCAAGCAGGGCGGTCGTACCCTGGAAATCCAACGGCTGATCGGCCGTTCGCTGCGCGCTGCGCTGGACATGTCCAAGCTGGGCGACGTGACGCTGTATGTCGATTGCGACGTGATCCAGGCCGATGGCGGCACCCGTACGGCCTCCATCACCGGGGCCATGGTTGCGCTGGTCGATGCCTTGAAAGTGATCAAGAAGCGCGGCGGCCTCAAGGGCGGCGACCCGCTCAAGCAAATGATCGCCGCTGTGTCCGTGGGCATGTACCAAGGCGAGCCGGTGCTGGACCTGGACTACCTCGAAGACTCCGCCGCCGAGACCGACCTGAACGTGGTCATGACCAGCGCCGGCGGTTTCATCGAAGTCCAGGGTACCGCCGAAGGCGCGCCGTTCCAGCCGGAAGATTTGAACGCTATGCTGGAGTTGGCGAAGAAAGGCATGAACGAGATCTTCGAATTGCAAAAGGCCGCGTTGGCCGACTGATCGATTCCCGCTTCAAGACAACAAGGAGAGCGTCATGAGTGATGAGCAAATCCTGCTGCCCCAGCCGAGCAAAGAGGCGCGTCAATGGGCGATGTTTTGTCACCTGTCCGCCTTGTTGGGGATCTGGATTCCGTTTGGCACGCTGATCGGGCCGTTGGTGCTTTGGCAGCTCAAGCGTGAATCCGACCCGTTCATCGATGCCCAGGGCAAGGAAGCGCTGAACTTCCAGATCACCGTGGCGATTGCTTCGGCCATCTGTCTGCTGCTGATGATCGTGGTGATTGGCTTCTTCCTGTTCGGCCTGGTGGCCATTGGTGCACTGGTGCTGACCATCATTGGCGGCGTGAAGGCGAATGAAGGGCAGCCGTATCGGTATCCATTTACCTGGCGGTTGGTCAAATAACGATCAGCTAGCGCCTTTCCCTGTGGGAGCGAGCTTGCTCGCGATGGCGATGTGTCATTCGGCATTGATGTTGACTGATTCACCGCCATCGCGAGCAAGCTCGCTCCCACAGTTGATTTTCAGTGGCCACAAAAAAACCGACATCTCTGTCGGTTTTTTTGTGGCTGCGAAACGACACTCAGATCGTCAGCGTCCAGTCGTAATCCACGATCAACGGCGCATGCTGCGAGAACCGTGGCTGGCGCGGCAGGCGGGCGCTGCGTACGAAGCGGCGCAGGCCGGGCGTCAGTAGCTGATAATCAAAACGCCAGCCGAGGTTGAGCATCTCGGCCTGTTCATTGTCTGGCCACCAACTGTACTGATCGCCCTCACGGCTGACTTCGCGCAGGGCATCGACATAACCCATGTTGCCAATGATCTCGTCCATCCAGGCCCGTTCCGGCGCCAGGAAACCTGGGGATTGTTGGCTGTCGCGCCAGTTCTTGATATCCAGCTTCTGTTGCGCCACGTACAGCGAGCCACAATAAATGTACTCGCGACGTTTGCGTCGCTGTTTATCCAGATAACGGGCGAAGTCGTCCATTAACTTGAATTTCTGATTCAAATCTTCATCGCCGTTCTGCCCCGAAGGGAGCAGTAAGGTCGCGATGCTGACCTTGTCGAAATCGGCTTGCAGGTAGCGCCCGTAGCGGTCCGCCGTCTCGAAACCGAGACCGTTGATGACAGCCTTCGGTTGCAGCCGCGAGTACAAAGCCACGCCACCCTGGGCGGGGACTTCGGCATCGCAGGCATAAAGGAAGTAACCATCCAGTTGGAAGGCTGCATCGTCCAGTTCAAAGGCGGAGGCGCGGGTGTCCTGCAGGCAGATGACGTCGGCATTCTGTGCTTGCAGCCAACTGAGCAAACCACGCTCCACTGCAGCCTGAATACCATTGACGTTCACACTGATGATCCGCATAAATGGCCCCAAAAATCACGTGCGTGTATGATACACGGCGTGTACCTATTTAGCTAAATCCGTGGTATTTGGGGCTTTTTTCATGCAGGCGTATCAGCGCGATTTCATTCGTTTTGCCATCGATCGCGGCGTTTTGCGCTTCGGTGAGTTCACCCTCAAGTCCGGTCGCACCAGCCCGTACTTCTTCAATGCGGGCCTGTTCAACAGCGGAACCGCCCTGGCGCAGTTGGGGCGGTTCTACGCGGCAGCCATCGTCGAGAGCGGCATTCCGTTCGACGTGCTGTTCGGCCCGGCCTACAAAGGCATCCCGCTGGCCGCCACCACTGCGGTCGCCTTGGCCGAGCACCACGACCGCGACCTGCCCTGGTGCTTCAACCGCAAGGAAGCCAAGGCCCACGGCGAAGGCGGCAGCCTGGTCGGCGCGCCGCTGACCGGCGATGTATTGATCATCGACGACGTGATCACCGCCGGCACCGCCATTCGCGAAGTGATGCAGATCATCGCTTCCCAGGAAGGCGCCAAGGCAGCCGGCGTGCTGATCGCCCTGAACCGTCAGGAGCGCGGCAACGGTGAGTTGTCGGCGATCCAGGAAGTGGAGCGCGACTTTGGCATTCCGGTGATCAGCATCGTGTCGCTGAACCAGGTGCTGGAGTTTTTGGCCGACGACCCGCAGCTCAAGCAGCATTTGCCGGCGGTTGAGGCTTATCGCGCGCAGTTTGGTGTCTAAAAGGCTTGCGCCAAGCCTTGTGGGAGCGAGCTTGCTCGCGATAGCGGCTTATCATTCAGCATTCTATTGACTGACCCACCGCTATCGCGAGCAAGCTCGCTCCCACAGTCGTCAGACAAAAAAAGACCCCGCTCAACCAAGTTGAGCGGGGTCTTTTTTTACCGGTATCGCTTAAGGACGCTTGCGATTACTGATCAACGTACCCACACCCGTATCGGTGAAGATCTCCAGCAGAATCGCGTTCGGTACCCGGCCGTCGATGATCAGCGAGCTGCCGACGCCGCCCTGTACCGCTTCCAGCGCGCAACGAATCTTCGGCAGCATGCCGCCGTAGATGGTGCCATCGGCGATCAGGTCGTCGACCTGCTGGGTCGACAACCCGGTCAGGACCTTGCCGGTCTTGTCCATCAGGCCGGCGATGTTGGTCAGCAGCATCAGCTTTTCAGCTTTCAGTGCTTCGGCCACCTTGCCGGCCACCAAGTCGGCGTTGATGTTGTACGACTCGCCGTTGGCGCCCACGCCGATGGGCGCGATCACCGGGATGAAGTCGCCCTTGACCAGCAGGTTCAGCAGGTCGGTGTTGATGCCGACCACTTCGCCCACGTGACCAATGTCGATGATTTCCGGCTGGGTCATCTCCGGCGTCTGACGGGTGACGGTGAGTTTCTTCGCCCGGATCAGCTCGGCGTCCTTGCCCGTCAGGCCAATGGCGCTGCCGCCATGGCGGTTGATCAGGTTGACGATGTCCTTGTTGACCTGGCCGCCGAGGACCATTTCCACCACATCCATGGTCTGCGCGTCAGTCACGCGCATACCATCGATGAAGTGACTCTCGATCGACAGGCGCTTGAGCAGATCGCCGATTTGCGGGCCGCCGCCGTGGACCACCACCGGGTTGATGCCCACGGCCTTCATCAGCACGATGTCGCGGGCGAAGCCGGTTTTCAGCTCCTCGCTTTCCATCGCGTTGCCGCCGTATTTGATCACCAGGGTCTTGCCGACGTAGCGTCGGATATAAGGCAACGCTTCGGACAGGACCTTGGCGGTGTTGGCGGCGGCTTCGCGTTCGAGGGTCATTCAGGGCTCCGGTAGTGCTTCAAAAAATCAAAACGGTAGTTGGAGATCAGGTGCAACACGTTTGAGTTGGGTGTGGAACACGTCCTTGATGCGCTGCAGTTCGGCCTCGTTGTCGGCCTCGAAACGCAGCACCAGCACCGGCGTGGTATTGGACGCGCGGACCAGGCCCCAGCCTTGTGGGTAGTCGACCCGTACACCGTCGATGGTGGTCAGTTCGGCGCCTTCGCCCCACTGGGCGTCGTGCAGTGCATCAATGATGCTGAATTTGCTCTCTTCGGTCACATGGATATTGATTTCCGGCGTAGAAATATCGTTCGGGAAGGTTGCGAACAGTTCTTCGGCCGTGGATTTTTCCTTGCTGAGGATCTCCAGCAGGCGCGCGGCGCTGTAGATACCGTCGTCGAAACCGAACCAGCGCTCCTTGAAGAAGATGTGGCCACTCATTTCACCGGCCAGCAGGGCGCCGCTCTGTTTCATTTTCTTCTTGATCAACGAATGACCGGTTTTCCACATCAGCGGGCGACCGCCATATTCCTTGATCAGCGGGACCAGGCGACGGGTGCACTTAACGTCGAAGATGATTTCGGCATTCGGATTGCGCGCCACCACGTCACGAGCGAACAGCATCAACAGGCGGTCCGGGAATACCACGCTGCCGGTATTGGTTACCACGCCCACGCGGTCGCCGTCGCCGTCGAAGGCCAGGCCCAGGTCGGCGTTGGTTTCCTTTACCTTGGCGATCAGGTCTTGCAGGTTTTCCAGTTTGCCCGGGTCCGGGTGGTGGTTGGGGAAGTTGCCGTCCACGTCGCAGAACAGTGAGATGACTTCGCAGTTCAGGGCTTCGATCAGTTGCGGAGCGATCACGCCGGCCGCGCCGTTGCCGCAGTCGACCACCACTTTCAGGCGTCGGGCGAGCTTCACGTCCTTGACGATCTCGTCGTTGTAGCGCTCGAGGATGTCAACCTTGGTCACGCTGCCCTGGCCGCTGCTCAGGTCGTTGGTCTTGAGGCGGGTGTGCAGGGCCTGGATCTGCTCGTTGGCGAGGGTGTCGCCAGCGATGACGATCTTGAAGCCGTTGTAGTTCGACGGGTTGTGGCTGCCGGTGAGCATGACCCCGGACTTGCCGGCCAGCACGTTGGCGGCGTAGTACAGCGCGGGCGTTGGCACCAGGCCCACGTCACTGACGTGGCAGCCGCTGTCGGCAACGCCTTTGATCAATTGTTCGACCAGCTCGGGGCCCGACAAGCGGCCGTCGCGACCGACGCACACGTTCGGTTCACCCTGGGCCAGGCTTTGGGAGCCAATGGCGCGACCGATCCAGTAGGCGGTTTCGGCGGTGAGGGTTTCCGGTACCACACCACGGATGTCGTAGGCGCGGAAGATGCTATCAGGGAAGATCGGGGCGATTGCGGCTGGGGTGTTCATGGGCGGGGCGCTCTATCAGGAAAGTGACTGGACAGGCCGACACTGGGCGTCGGCAGGCTCAAGCTGAAGGGTATGACGGCGTTTTTGACAGAGAGTTCGTGGTGGGAAATTGCCATGAGACAGCGTTACCCCGGTCTTCCTCGCCTAATACATTGATTCCGGATGGGAAACCTAGCAGAAAGCCATTGCGCATTTTTTGTCCTGAAACAGAAGCTTAATAAACGGGCCGGGCAGGACGCCCGGCCTGGAACCCCACGGTCAATGGCTACCGGAATGCCCGAAACCACCGGCGCCGCGCTGGCTCTCGTCGAATTCCTCGACCAGTTCGAAGTGGGCCTGGACCACCGGCACCAGTACCAACTGAGCGATGCGCTCGCCCACGGCAATGTTGAAAGCCGTTTGGCCGCGGTTCCAGCACGACACCATCAATTCGCCCTGGTAGTCGGAATCGATCAGGCCCACCAGGTTGCCCAGCACGATGCCGTGCTTGTGGCCCAAGCCCGAGCGCGGCAGGATCAGCGCGGCCAGTCCCGGGTCGCCGATATACACCGACAGACCGGTAGGAATCAGCAGGGTCTGGCCTGGTTCCAGAATCGTGTCCTGCTTGAGCATCGCCCGCAGGTCGAGGCCGGCGGAGCCCGGTGTGGCGTATTGCGGCAGCGGGAATTCGCTACCGATGCGTGGGTCGAGGATCTTGGCTTGTAGGGCGTGCATGACATTAAACCTGGTTCAGACGTTCGGCGATAAAAGTGATCAGCTGACGGGCAATCTTGCTCTTGCTGGTCTGGGCGAAAAGCGTGGCGTGCAACTGGCGGTCGATCACGCTGCAGGCGTTTTCTTCGCTGTTGAAGCCGATGCTCGGATTGGCGACGTCGTTGGCGACGATCAAGTCCAGATTCTTGTCCTTGAGTTTGCGCGCGGCGTAATCGAGCAGGTGTTCGGTCTCGGCGGCGAAGCCGACACTGAACGGACGGTCGGGGCGGGTGGCGATGCTGGCCAGGATGTCGGGGTTGCGCACCATTTGCAGTAGCAGGCCGTCACCGCTTGTAGGGTCTTTCTTCAATTTTTGCGGGGCAACGACTTCGGGGCGGTAGTCCGCTACCGCCGCCGAGGCGATGAATAGGTCGCAGGGGATGGCGGCTTCGCAGGCCGCGAGCATGTCCCGGGCGCTAACCACGTCGATGCGGGTGACCCGATCCGGGGTCGGCAGGTGCACGGGGCCGGTGATCAGCGTCACCCGGGCGCCAGCCTCCACTGCCGCTTCGGCCAGGGCGAAACCCATTTTCCCGGAGCTGTGGTTGGTGATGTAGCGCACCGGGTCGATGTTTTCCTGGGTCGGCCCGGCGGTGATCAGCACGTGCTTGCCTGTCAGGGCCTGACGCTGGAAGCAGTCGGCGGCGCACTGGGCCAAGTCCGTGGCTTCGAGCATGCGCCCCATGCCGACATCGCCGCAGGCCTGGCTGCCGGAGGCTGGGCCGAAGACTTTCAGGGCGCGGCTTTCCAGCAATTGCAGGTTGGCCTGGGTGGCCGGGTCGCGCCACATGGCCTGGTTCATGGCGGGTGCGACGGCGACCACGGCGTCGGTGGCGAGCACCAGGGTGGTCAACAGGTCGTCGGCAATGCCTTGGGCCAGGCGGGCGATCAGGTCAGCCGTGGCCGGGGCGATCAGCACCAGGTCGGCCCACTTGGCCAGTTCGATATGGCCCATGGCGGCTTCGGCCGCCGGGTCGAGCAAGTCCAGGTGGACCGGGTGTCCGGACAGGGCTTGCATGGTCAGCGGGGTAATGAACTCGCTGCCGCCACGGGTCATGACGACCCGTACTTCCGCGCCCTGGTCGATGAGTCGGCGAACCAGCTCGGCGCTCTTGTAGGCGGCAATGCCGCCGCCGACGCCCAGAACGATGCGTTTCCGATACAGCCGCTGCATAGGCCTGCCTTTCGATTTCAGTGGTCAGTGCAAGGCGAACCCCTTGGCAGCAGTTGCCAGGGTGCAAATCGCCTGCAAAAAAGATGGGCTACGATATCACAGCGACCGCTACGGAACAGCGGCGCCCACAATCAGGGAGATGCCATGAGTATTCGCGATTGGCCTGCGGCCGAGCGGCCGCGGGAGAGGTTACTGGCGCTGGGGGCGGGGAGTCTTTCGGACGCCGAGCTGCTGGCGATTTTTTTACGCACCGGCGTGTCCGGCAAAAGCGCGGTGGATCTGGCGCGACAACTGTTGATTCAATTTGGCAGCCTGCGCGCGCTGCTTGAAGCGGATCAGATCACATTCAGTAATCACGTGGGGCTCGGGCCGGCGAAGTTCGCCCAACTGCAGGCGGCTCAGGAAATGAGTCGGCGGCATTTGGCTGAGCGGGCGCGGGAAAAGACCATGCTGGAAAGCCCGTTCGCGGTTCGTGAATACCTGAAGTCGATGTTGCGTCATGAACCCCACGAGGTGTTCGGTTGCCTGTTTCTCAACTCCAAGCATCAGGTACTGACCTTCGAGGCGCTGTTCCGCGGTTCTATCGACAGCGCCAGTGTCCATCCCCGGCAGGTGGTCAAGCGCGCGCTGGCCCACAACGCCGCTGCGTTGATCCTGTGCCACAACCATCCCTCCGGCAACACCGAGCCCAGCCAGGCCGACCGGGTGCTCACCGAGCGGCTCCAGGAGGCCCTGGAGCTGATCGACGTGCGGGTGCTCGACCATTTCATTGTTGGCGATGGGGAGCCGCTGTCGATGGCGGAGTATGGGTGGATGTAGGCGCGATCTGACGATACGAGGCCTTTTGTGGGAGCGAGCTTGCTCGCGATAGCGGTTGGTCAGTCAACATCGATGTTATCTGACTCGCCGCCATCGCGAGCAAGCTCGCTCCCACAGGGTTTGCTGTGGCCGGGGTTACTTGAGGCTGACCTTGGAGTAATCCTGCCGCCCAAACGGACTCACCGCATAACCCTGCACATCCTTGCGGGTCAGTGCGAAGGCGGTGGGGTGCGCCAGGGGTAGCCACAGCGCCTGCTGCTGGATCTGGGCCTGCGCCTGCTCGTAGAGCTTGGCACGCACGCCTTGTTCGCTGGTGGTTTTGCCGGCGCTGATCAGTTTGTCCAGGTCCGGGTTGCAGTAGCGGGCGAAGTTGGTGCCGGACTTGAGCGCCGCGCAGGAAAACTGCGGTGTGAGGAAGTTGTCCGGGTCGCCGTTGTCGCCGGCCCAGCCCATGAACAGCAGGTCATGTTCGCCGGCCTTGGCGCGGCGGATCAGTTCGCCCCATTCGATCACGCGGATTTCCGCCTGGATGCCGATCTGCGCCAGGTCGGATTGCAGTAGCTGTGCGCCAACGCTGGGGTTGGGGTTGAGCAGGCTGCCGGAAGGGCGGGTCCAGATGGTGGTCTGGAAGCCTTCCTTCAAGCCGGCCTTGGCCAGCAGATCGCGGGCCTTCGCCGGGTCGTGGGCGTAGCCGGGCAGGCTTTTGGCGTAGCTCCAGGTGTTGGGCGGGTAGGGGCCGTTGGCGGCTTCGGCGGTGCCTTCGAAGACGGTCTTGAGGTAGCTGGCTTTGTCGAAGGCCAGATTGATGGCTTGTCGCACCTCTGGCTTGTCCAGTGGTGGATGCTGGCTGTTGATCGCCACGAACGCGGTCATGAAGGCCTCGGTCTGGGCCACGCTCAAGGTCGATTCCTGGCGGGCGGCCTGCACGTCCAGCGGCTTGGGCGACAGGGCGATCTGGCATTCGTTGCGGCGCAGTTTCTGCAGGCGCACATTGGCATCCGGCGTGATGGCGAAGACCAGCGGGTCCACTTTGGGCTTGCCACCGAAATAGGCGTCGTTGGCCTTGTAGCGGATCGAGGCGTCCTTCTGGAACCGGCTGAAGATGAACGGGCCGGTGCCGATCGGCTGGTTGTTGAGTTTTTCCGGCGTGCCGGCCTGCATCAGTTGATCGGCGTATTCGGCCGAATAGATGGAGGCAAAGCCCATGCTCAACGTTGCCAGGAAGGTCGAGTCGGCGTGATCGAGGGTGAAACGCACGGTCAGCGGGTCCAGGGCGTCGATTTTCTTGATCAGCGCCGGCAACTGCATGGACTGGGCGTGGGGAAAGCCGCTTTGCGCAACCTTGTGCCATGGGTTCGCCGGGTCGAGCATGCGCTCGAAGCTGAACTTCACGTCCTCGGCGGTCAGGTCGCGGCGCGGCGTGAAGTAATCGGTGTGATGGAATTTGATCTGTGGCCGCAGCTTGAACACGTAGGTCAGGCCATCGGTAGAGACTTCCCAGCGCTCGGCCAGGCTGGGGACCACTTTGCCGCTGGCGGTATCGAAATCCACCAAGCGGTTCATCAGCACGTCGGCGGAGGCGTTGGTGGTGGTCAGGGAGTTGTACTGGACGACATCGAACCCTTCCGGGCTGGCTTCGGTACAGACGCTCAGGGCGGCGGCCCAGGCCGGCGGGGTGATCAGCAGAGGGGCGAGCAACAACGGTAGGGCAGCGAGGCGCATGGTCGGTTTCCTGTGCAAGTCGAAGGCCCATCTGCGAGTGCAGTCTGGAAAAGGCCTACCCTAGTGGGCTCGCTGCCAAATGACTATCCCCTTTTTGCATTTTCCGGCACTCTGCGGCGACGGTATGGGTGGCCGAAACCTGGCGCACGTGAAAAAAACCTGTATGCAGCGACGAGCGGTCAGGGGCCGTGCCAGCCTCTGCCCCAGCCGTCCGGGGCGGTGAGCCGAGGTTTCTCCAGAAAGACAAATCACATCGACTGTTGTTGCTCTGTGGTCTTTCTGGTATAAAGCAGCGCTCTTTTCTAGGGGCCCGGTTCCTTCACTGTAGGTGTAGCCGGTAAGACCCTTAAAGAAACGCGGCGCCTGGCGCCAAATGACTGAGAGATTAAGCGGCCAACCCATGCCGGGTTGGGCATGTGGTTTTAGAGGGCTGAGGCATGTCGAGAGTCTGTCAAGTTACCGGTAAGGGTCCGGTGACTGGGAATAACATTTCCCACGCAAACAACAAAACCCGTCGTCGTTTCCTGCCGAACCTGCAGCATCACCGCTTCTGGGTTGAAGAAGAGAAACGTTTTGTGCGTCTGCGCGTATCTGCCAAGGGCATGCGTATCATCGACAAGCGTGGCATCAGTGTCGTGCTGGCCGAACTTCGTCGCGATGGCAAGGTTTAAGGGAGCTAATCATGCGTGAATTGATTCGTTTGATCTCGAGCGCCGGTACTGGTCACTTCTACACTACCGACAAGAACAAGCGTACTACCCCGGACAAAATCGAGATCAAGAAATATGATCCGGTTGTTCGCAAGCACGTGATCTACAAGGAAGGCAAAATCAAGTAATTGATTTTTCCCTCTTACGAAAAAGGCCCGTATCGCGAGATACGGGCCTTTTTTGTTGCGTTTGGGGTTTGTGGATCAACCGCATTTAATGCCGACGATAATCCCGTCGGCATCAGTTACAAGATTGATGCGTCGCGGGCTCAGATCGTAGGTTATAGGGTGCCTTGGGCCTGCGGGGCGAACCTGGGCCCCGTTAGCCAGGGCGCGAACCTCTTCACGCAGCTCGGGGGTATATTTTTGGCCAATGGTGTACTGGGCGATAGCGATATCGCACTGATCGTGGGGCATCGGCACGACAACGGTGTCGTTTTGATTAGGCATTTTTAGCTTCCTTGCTGAGATTTAAAAAGTTAAGGCACTCACTGGTCGAGTTGGTCGCGCATCCAGCGCGTCCCCTGCGACGATAATTTGTGCGTGCCTGCGACAGGTTTTAATCGTCACCGCGGCCATTGACCAATGATTAAGTGTCACTGTCTTTTACGGTTTGGCTGTGGCCCCCTCAAACACCACATAGATCTTGCGGCACGGTTCCAGCACTTCCCAGGTGCCCTTGAACCCGGCCGGAATCACGAAGCGGTCGCCGGCCCGCAGGGTCTTGGCATTGCCATCGTTGTCCCGCAGCACGGAAACGCCCTGGACGATCTCGCAGTATTCATGCTCGGTGTAATTGACGGTCCATTGGCCGACCGCGCCTTCCCATACGCCCGCGTTCATTTGCCCACAGGGGCTGCTGTAGTGGTTGAACACCGTTTGCTCGGGATCGCCCTTGAACACCTTGGCCGGGTCCGGGCGATAACGTTCGGCGGTGGTATTGGTCT
The DNA here is from genome assembly GCF_053629195.1 of Pseudomonas sp. R151218B TE3479. Taxonomy (NCBI): domain Bacteria; kingdom Pseudomonadati; phylum Pseudomonadota; class Gammaproteobacteria; order Pseudomonadales; family Pseudomonadaceae; genus Pseudomonas; species Pseudomonas sp. R151218B TE3479. The sequence goes on along the minus strand of NZ_JBRJHV010000001.1, from coordinate 780,369 downwards.
GGCTGAAGTCGACGATGTCCTGAATGCTCATGCGGTTGATCCCCAGTGATCGCTTGGAAGGCCTCGAGTCTATGTTTATTAAAACGAACATCGCAAGGCCGTTTGCCACTGTTGTGTCAAATATATTGAAACATGACCAGCCGCTGGTTTAGGGTGGCGGGTGCCCTATGCCGAAACAGCGTCGAAAACACGCTGGCCGGGCAGAATTCTTTTGAGCGCTGCGCATTGCGCGGCGTTCGTACTCAATAAGAGGAGGACACACGCATGACCACCCTGACTCGTACCGATTGGGAGCAACGCGCCCGCGACCTGAAGATCGAAGGCCGCGCCTTCATCAACGGTGAGTACACCGATGCGGTGTCCGGCGAAACGTTCGAATGCCTCAGCCCTGTCGATGGCCGCCTGCTGGGCAAGATCGCCAGCTGCGACGTGGCCGACGCCCAGCGTGCCGTCGAAAATGCCCGCGCCACCTTCAACTCCGGCGTCTGGTCGCGCCTGGCGCCAAGCAAGCGCAAAACCACCATGATCCGTTTCGCCGGCTTGCTCAAGCAGCATGCCGAAGAACTGGCGCTGCTTGAAACCCTGGACATGGGCAAGCCGATCAGTGATTCGCTGAACATCGACGTGCCCGGCGCGGCCCAGGCCTTGAGCTGGAGCGGTGAAGCCATCGACAAGCTCTACGACGAAGTGGCGGCCACCCCGCACGATCAACTGGGCTTGGTGACCCGCGAGCCGGTGGGTGTCGTGGGGGCAATCGTGCCCTGGAATTTCCCGTTGATGATGGCCTGCTGGAAGCTCGGCCCGGCGCTGTCCACCGGTAACTCGGTGGTGCTCAAGCCGTCGGAAAAATCCCCGCTGACCGCCATCCGTATCGCTGCGCTGGCGATCGAGGCCGGCATTCCGAAAGGCGTGCTGAACGTGTTGCCAGGCTACGGCCACACCGTCGGCAAGGCCCTGGCCCTGCATATGGACGTCGATACGCTGGTGTTCACCGGCTCCACCAAGATCGCCAAGCAACTGATGATCTATTCCGGCGAATCCAACATGAAGCGCATCTGGCTGGAAGCTGGCGGCAAGAGCCCGAACATCGTGTTCGCCGATGCCCCGGACCTGCAAGCCGCCGCCGAATCCGCTGCCAGCGCCATCGCCTTCAACCAGGGCGAAGTCTGCACCGCCGGCTCGCGGCTGTTGGTGGAGCGCTCCATCAAGGACACCTTCCTGCCGCTGGTGATCGAAGCCCTCAAGGGCTGGAAGCCGGGCAATCCCCTGGACCCGGCTACCAACGTCGGCGCCCTGGTCGATACCCAGCAGATGAACACCGTGCTGTCCTACATCGAGGCTGGCCATAGCGACGGCGCCAAACTGGTGGCCGGTGGCAAGCGCATCCTTGAGGAAACCGGCGGCACGTACGTCGAGCCGACGATTTTCGACGGTGTGAGCAACGCCATGAAAATCGCCCAGGAAGAGATCTTCGGCCCGGTGTTGTCGGTCATCGCCTTCGACACCGCCGAGCAGGCCATCGAGATCGCCAACGACACGCCGTATGGCTTGGCCGCAGCGGTATGGACCAAGGACATCTCCAAGGCTCACCTGACCGCCAAGGCCCTGCGTGCCGGCAGCGTATGGGTCAACCAGTACGACGGCGGTGACATGACCGCACCGTTCGGTGGCTTCAAGCAGTCGGGCAACGGTCGCGACAAGTCGCTGCATGCGTTCGACAAATACACCGAGCTGAAGTCGACCTGGATCAAGCTCTGACAGTGATGGCCCCCGACTCTGTCCGGGGCGTCATGCAGCGCTGATTCCCAATGTGGGAGCGAGCTTGCTCGCGATAGCGGTACGACAGTCGACGACGTTGTTGAATGTTACGCCGCCATCGCGAGCAAGCTCGCTCCCACATTGTTCGAGGATGGGCGGGAGATTGGCGGCCAACGCAAATCCCCTGTGGGAGCGAGCTTGCTCGCGATAGCGGTACGACAGTCGACGACGTTGTTGAATGTTACGCCGCCATCGCGAGCAAGCTCGCTCCCACATTGTTCGAGGATGGGCGGGAGATTGGCGGCCAACGCAAATCCCCTGTGGGAGCGAGCTTGCTCGCGAAAGCGGCATGACAGTCGACGACGTTGCTGAATGTTACGCCGCCATCGCGAGCGAGCCCGCTCCCACAGTGTTTTGGGTGATGGTTGGGATTGATAACCCCTCCACAGGAGTGTGGAAATGCGTTGGGCAACCTATTTCGCCGTGCTGGCGTCTGTCCTGAGCGTCGGCCTGGCCTTGGGCGTGAGCATGCCATTGGTGTCGCTGCGCCTGGAGGGCTGGGGGTATGGTTCGTTCGCCATTGGTGTGATGGCGGCCATGCCGGCCGTGGGGGTGTTGCTCGGGGCCAAGGTGTCGAGCCGGCTGGCGGCGCGGTTCGGCACGGCGGCGTTGATGCGCCTGTGCCTGTGGGGCGGAGCGGTGTCCATCGGGTTGCTGGCGCTGCTGCCCAGCTATCCGGTCTGGTTGCTGCTGCGCCTGATGATTGGCGTGGTCCTGACCTTGGTGTTCATTCTGGGTGAAAGCTGGATCAACCAACTGGTCATTGAAAAATGGCGTGGACGGTTGGTGGCGCTGTACGGCAGCAGCTACGCCCTGAGCCAGTTGTCCGGCCCGTTGTTGCTGGGCGCGCTGGGAACCGATCATGACTACGGGTTCTGGGTGGGCGTCGGCCTGCTGTTGGTCGCCCCCTTGCTGTTGCTGGGCCGTAGCGGTGCGCCGAGCAGCGAGGCCGGCAGCGTCACGTTCGGCGATTTATGGACGTTTTGCCGTGGCTTGCCGGCGATTGCCTGGGCGGTCTCGTTGTTCGCTGCGTTCGAGGCGATGATCCTTACGTTGTTGCCGGTGTATTGCCTGCGCCAGGGTTTCACGGCCGACATTGCACTGGCGATGGTCAGTACCGTGGTGGTTGGTGATGCCTTGCTGCAGTTGCCCATCGGCGCCCTGGCTGATCGTGTGTCCCGCCGGGCCCTGTTGACGGGGTGCGCGGTGGCGTTGATGTTATCGAGCCTGGCGGTTCCGCTGTTGATCGATACCCTGTTGATCTGGCCGTTGTGGGTGCTGTTCGGCGCCAGCGCGGGCGGTTTGTTCACGTTGTCGCTGATCCTGATCGGCGAGCGTTACCGCGACGATGCGCTGGTGCGGGCCAATGCCCATGTCGCGCAGCTGTGGGGGCTCGGTTGCCTGATTGGCCCACTGGTGGCGGGGGCGGGCAGCCAATGGGTCAGCGGACATGCGCTGCCGTTGTTCATGGCGGCCGGGGCGTTCGGGCTGGTGATCCTGCTGTTGCGCCAAGGGGCGTTCGGGGCAACCCAAACGGCCTGAGAACACCCAAATCTCTTGTCACAAAAGCGGGCTGCCTCTAAAGCATCTGTTCCAGTCCGATGGTCGTGGCGAACCAGGCATTGAACCGGCGCCACCAACTGCCTGGTTCGCGGTCCAGGTCGTGGGTCTGGCCGTTGTCTTCGGTGGTCCATACAAGCGTTCCATCTTCCAGCCTGGCCTGATAACTCAAGGCCGGTGCCATGCCTTGCAAGGCCAGTTCACGCACCTGGCCGGCGAGCTCCGCGCTGTCCACCAGCACGCCGACTTCGGTGTTCCACAGCACTGAGCGCGGGTCGAAATTGAACGAGCCGATGAAGGATTTCTGCCGGTCGAAGATGATCGCCTTGCTGTGCAGGCTGGAATCCGATTCGCCGTAGGATTTGCTGTAGAACAGGTGCGGGCTGCCGCCGGTATCGCCCGGCTGTCGTCGCAGTTCGAACAGGCGCACGCCATGTTGCAGCAGGGCCTTGCGGTACGGTGCATAGCCGCCGTGCACGGCGGGCACGTCGGTCGCTTCCAGGGAGTTGGTCAGCAGGCTCACCGACACGCCGGCGTCGGCGCGACTGGTCAAGTACACCAAGCCTGGCTGGCCGGGGACGAAGTAGGCGGAAATCATGATCAGTTCTTTGCTGACGCCCGTCAGCTCGGGAGCCAGTTGGGTAGTCAGCAATAGCTGAGGGTCCGGTTCGTCCTTGGCCAGCACTTTGCTGGGCGCGTCCCACAGCGCCTGGTTCCAGGCCCAGATCAACTGGTCTCGCCAGGTGTCCAGGCGCGGTTGGGTCTTGTAGGCGGTCAACTGCTGGTAGAGCGCGTGGTTTTCCTTGTGGGTCTGCTCCAGGGACTCTTGCAGGCGCAGGCGGCTGTTGGCCAGGTCCTTGGGCGTGGGGCGATGGGACAGGAACTGTTCGATGGGTTTGCTCAGGGCGCTGTTCCAGTACTGGTCGAAGCTGTGGCCCAATTGTTCGGCCACCGGACCGACACTGAGCAGGTCGATATCGGTGAAGTTCAGGTTGGGTTCGGCGTCGAAGTACTCATCGCCCAGGTTGCGACCGCCGACGATGGCCATGCTGTTGTCCGCCAGCCACAGCTTGTTGTGCATCCGGCGGTGTTGCAACGACAGGTTGAACAGGCGTCCGAGGCTGCGAGTCACGCCGGTGGCGCGTCCCAGGTGCAGCGGATTGAACAGGCGGATCTGGATTTGCGGATGGGCGGCGAGGGTGGCGATGATCTGATCCTGGCCATCGCTGGTGGTGTCGTCCAGCAGGATCCGCACGCGCACGCCCCGGTCGGCGGCCTTGAGCAGTTCATCCACCAGCATCCGCGTGCTGATGCCGTCATGCACGATGTAGTACTGCAAATCCAGGCTGCCTTGGGCATGGCGAATCAGCTCGGCCCGGGCGGTAAAGGCCTCGGTGCTGTCCGACAGCAGCCGAAAGCCCGAGCGTCCTTCATGGGCGGCGGCCTGGGCCTGGACCGAGCGGCCGAACGAGGATTCGGTGGCCGGCAGGGCCTGGGAGGGCTCGCGGGTGATATCAAGACCGGCGCAGCCGCTCAGCAGCGAGGCGACGAGCAGTAGCGCAGGCAGGATCGGTCTGGATCTCACGTAGGATCGTTCCGCTTGTTCACGTTGATCGGCTGTTGGGTGCTGCTTCCCTGGATAAAGTTCAGACGACGTCGCGCTGGGTTTCGTTCAACAGCGCGATAGCGGCGGCTCCGACCTTGCGCACGGCCTCTTCGATCTGGGCCGTTGGCTTGGCAGCGTAGTTCATCCGCAGGCAGTTGCGGTACTTGCCCGATGCCGAAAAAATACTGCCGACGGCGACCTGCACGCCCTGGTCCAACAGCGCCCGATTGAGTTTCAGCGTGTCGAAGCCGTCGGGCAATTCGATCCACAGCATGAAACTGCCCCGTGGGCGACTGGCACGGGTGCCCGTTGGAAAATAGCGGCTGACCCAGTCGATCATCACGTCGCGATTGCGCTGGTATTGCGTACGCATCCGCCGCAAATGGGGTTCGAAATGCCCGCCCTTGAGAAATTCGGCTATGGCGATCTGCGGCTGTGGCGCGGTAGAACCGGTGCTGATGTATTTCATGTGCAGCACCCGCTCCAGATACCGGCCTGGCGCGACCCAGCCGATGCGCAGGCCAGGCGCCAGGGTCTTGGAAAACGAACTGCAGAGCAGGACGCGGCCGTCTTCATCGAAGGACTTGATGGTGCGTGGGCGGGGGTATGTGTAGGCCAATTCCCCATACACATCATCTTCGATGATTGCCACGTCGAAGCGCTGTGCCAGGTTCAGCAGCGCACGTTTATTGGCGTCGGGCATGATGTAGCCCAGCGGGTTGTTGCAGCTGGGGGTCAACTGTATGGCCTTGATGGGCCATTGCTCCAGGGCCAGCTCCAGTGCATCCAGGCTGATGCCGGTGAGCGGGTCGGTGGGGATTTCCAAGGCCTTCATGCCCAGGCCCTTGAGGGTTTGCATGGCCCCGTGAAAGCTGGGTGAATCCACTGCGACGATATCGCCTTGTTCGCAGGTGGCGCGGATGCTGACCGACAGGGCTTCATGACAGCCAGTGGTGACGATCAGGTCGTTGGGGCCCAGTTGGCAACCGGAGTCCAACGACAGTCGGGCGATCTGTTCACGCAGCGCGAGGTTGCCGTAGATGTTGTCGTAATACAGGCCGGGCATGTCTTGCCGGCGGCTGATCTGCGCCAGGCTGCGCAGCAGCGGTTTCATGGTCGGCGAGTTGATGTCCGGCATGCCGCGTCCCAGTTGCACCACATCCGGACGCGGTACGGCGCGTATCAGCTCCAGCACCTGGTCCCACTGGGAAATATCCACGGGGCGCTGGGCCGGACGGCCTACGACCGGCAGGTCCGGCAATTCGCGACCCACGGGTACGAAGTAACCGGACTTGGGTCTCGGCATCGCCAGCCCACTGTCCTCCAGCACGCGATAGGCCTGCTGCACCGTACTCAAGCTGACCCCATGTTCCGTGCTCAATGCCCGCACAGATGGCAGCCGGTCGCCGGGGCGGTAGAAGCCCTGTTCGATGCGGGTGCCGAGCAGTTCGGCGAGGTTCACGTAGAGGGTCATGGTGCGCTCCCGATGAGATGAACAACTGCAACCGATACAGTTGGATTGAAAAATGACGATTCAGTGGCGGAAATACCGAATCTGTATGCTTATAAAAGAAACGGGTTGAATCTGTATTGCTTTTGGCCGTCCGCGCATCATGAAACCTCTGGCTACCCAAGTAAACAGGAGCGATCAAAATGAACGGCTTGAGCGATGTGCGGCTGACGTTACACAGTCAGGAACTGGCGGCAGGGCAGGAGAAGGGGCTGCGCAGCGCGACATTGCGCAATGCGCCGTCCGGCCTGAGCCGCTGGGCCCTGTTCTGGCATCGTCTGCATACACGCAAGGCCTTGTTGGAACTTACACCCGAACAGTTGCGTGACGTCGGGCTGAGTCGGGAGCAGGCGCGGGAGGAGGGACTCAAACCGTTCTGGCGGCTTTGAAGCAATAGGAACCCGGTGGCGAGGGAGCTTGCTCCCGCTGGGCTGCGTAGCAGACCTTCTTTTTGCGGTTGCTGCGCAACCGAGCGGGAGCAAGCTCCCTCGCCACGGATCCAGGACTAAACCAACTCTTTCAACCGATGCCACAACATCCCCAGCGCCAACAGCGGCGAGCGCAAATGCTTGCCTCCCGGGAAGGTCATGTGCGGGACCTGGGCGAACAGATCGAAACCCCCGCTCTGCTGGCCGCTGATGGCTTCGGCCAACAGTTTCCCGGCCAGGTGCGTGGCATTTACGCCATGGCCGGAATAGGCCTGGGCGTAATACACATTGGGTTGATCCTTGAGCCGGCCGATCTGCGGCAAACGGTTGGCACCAATGCCAATCATCCCGCCCCATTGATAATCGATTTTCACATCCGCCAGTTGCGGGAACACCTTGAGCATTTTCGGACGCATGTAGGCGCCAATGTCCTGCGGGTCGCGGCCGGAATAGTGACAAGCCCCGCCGAACAGCAAGCGGCGATCCGCCGAAAGCCGGTAGTAATCCAGTGCTACCCGTTGATCGCAGACGGCCATGTTCTGCGGCAGCAGCGCCTGGGCCTGGGCCTGGCTCAAGGGTTCGGTGGCGATGATGTAGCTGCCGGCCGGCAGGACTTTGCCGCCGAGTTGCGGATTGAGTCCATTGAGGTAGGCATTGCAGCCCAGCACCAGCGTCTTGGCACGGACCGAGCCCTGCTGGGTGTGCACGTTCACTTCAGGGCCGTAGTCGATGCGCGTGACCGCCGATTGTTCGAACAGCCGGACCCCCAATTGCTGCGCCGCGGCGGCTTCGCCCAGGGCCAGGTTCAATGGATGCAAATGGCCCGAGCCCATGTCGATCAAGCCGCCGACGTAGCGATCCGAACCCACGACGCTGTGCATTTCGTCGGCTTGCAACAGTCGGATCGGGTGGCGATAACCCAGGCTGCGCAATTCTTCGGCGTCTTCGGCGAAACCTTCCAGGTCGCTGGGTTTGTTAGCGAGGTCGCAGTAGCCCCAGGTAAGGTCGCAGGGTATTTGAAAACGCTCGACGCGCTGTCGGACGATTTCCACGGCCTCAAGACCCATGAGTTTCATCTGGCGCACGCCGTCGGTTCCGATGATCGGCGCGAACTGGTCGAGGCCATGACCGACGCCACGAATCAATTGACCGCCGTTGCGCCCGCTGGCTCCCCAGCCGATCCGGTGCGCCTCCACCAGCACCACGCTCATGCCGCGTTCGGCCAGTTCGATCGCCGTGTTCAACCCGGAGAACCCGCCGCCGACAACGCAGACATCCGCCCGCAACTCACCCTGCAGCAGCGGATGGTCCGGTTGCGGCAGGCTGCTGGCGGCGTAATAGGAGGCGGCGTGCGCGTGGTTCGGGACAGGTTGCTGAACACGGGCGTTCATGTGCGTAATCCTGATTTTTGTGTTTGAGAAATTTTACGGAGCATAAGCCGGGGATTCCTTCCTGGGCAACATCGGTCGGTTGGCGCTGTCTGGCACGCGGTCTTTAAGGCAGAATCCCGGTTTATCCCTCTCGGTAACCGCCTCGATGAGCTGCAACAGTCAAAAAATCCGCACGCTACGCCAGCAGATTCCCTCGTTCGAGTGCGTACCGGGCTGCCATGACTGCTGCGGTCCGGTCACCACCTCGCCCGAGGAAATGGCCCGCTTGCCCCGCAAGACCCGAGCCGAACAGGACGCGGCCATGGAAGCCTTGAACTGCGTGCACTTGGGGCCCGACGGTTGCACCGTATACGACGAGCGGCCGCTGATCTGCCGGCTGTTCGGCACCACGGCGACCTTGCCGTGTCCCAATGGCCGGCGTCCGGTAGAGCTGATTCATCCGCGGGTCGAGAAACAGATTCACGAGTACATGGCCAGCACCCGGCAGGTGTTGGTCTAGCCGCCAGGGAGACCGAGTGGCGGCCTTCGCGAGCAAGCTCGCTCCCACAATGGATCTATATTCGTTCGCAAGAAGTATTCACCACCCACCTGTGTGGGAGCGAGCTTGCTCGCGAAAGCGGTCCGGAGCCAGGTTCAATCCGGAATCGGCAGGTTCAAGCTCTCCTTCACTTCTTCCATCACGATGTAGCTCTTGGATTCGCGCACGTGGGGCAGCTTGAGCAGGATGTCCCCCAGCAGCTTGCGGTACGAAGCCATCTCGGAAATCCGTGCTTTCACCAGATAGTCGAAATCCCCTGACACCAGATGACATTCCAGCACGTGAGGCAGTTTCAGCACGGCGCGTCGGAACTCTTCGAAGGTGTCGCCGGATTTGTAGTCGAGGCTGATCTCGACAAACACCAGCAGGCTGCCCTTCAAGTGCTGCGGGTTGAGCCGGGCGTTGTAGCCCATGATGATGCCCTCGCGCTCCAGGCGCCGGACCCGCTCGGTACAGGGTGTGGTGGACAGGCCGACCTTTTCCCCCAGCTCGGTGAAGGAGATCCGTCCGTCCGCCTGGAGAATGCGCAGGATATTGCGGTCGATCTTGTCCAGCTCGCGTTTGGTCTGGGTGTTGGTACGCACAGGTGATGCGCCTCCATGAAAAGGGGTTTTGCCGAGAATTCTCGCCAAATATAGGTGTTTATATAGTGAAAAGCACTGGCTGATCTTTTTTACACTGCGCCCATCAAAGCTATATACAACAAACGTCAGCGGTTCATCCGCGATGAGGGCATCAACATGCGCGTTCTGGTCTTGGGTAGCGGCGTCATCGGTACCGTCAGTGCTTATTATCTGGCTCGTGCCGGGTTTGAAGTGGTGGTGGTCGACCGTCAGCCAGCACCTGCCATGGAAACCAGTTTCGCCAACGCCGGCCAAGTGTCGCCGGGTTATGCCTCGCCATGGGCCGCGCCGGGCGTGCCGCTCAAGGCCATCAAGTGGCTGCTGCAACGGCATGCGCCACTGGCGATCAAGGCCACTGCCGACATTGATCAATACCTGTGGATGGCACAGATGCTGCGCAACTGTACCGCCAGCCGCTATGCCATCAACAAGGAACGCATGGTGCGCCTGTCCGAGTACAGCCGTGACTGCCTCGACGAGCTGCGCGCCGAAACCGGCATTGCCTACGAAGGCCGTAGCCTGGGGACTACACAGTTGTTCCGCACCCAGGCGCAGCTCGATGGCGCGGCAAAAGACATCGCCGTGTTGAAAGAGTCCGGTGTCCCGTTCGAAGTGCTCGACCGCGAAGGCATCGCCCGGGTCGAACCGGCACTGGCCAATGTCACCGACATCCTGGCCGGTGCCTTGCGCCTGCCTAACGACCAGACCGGCGACTGTCAGATGTTTACCACGCGCCTGGCAGAGATGGCGGTGAAATTGGGTGTGCAATTCCGCTTTGGCCAGGATATTCAGCGCCTGGACTTCGCTGGCGACCGCATCAACGGTGTCTGGATCGACGGCAAGCTCGAAACCGCCGACCGCTATGTGCTCGCCCTGGGCAGCTATTCGCCACAATTGCTCAAGCCCCTCGGAATCCGTGCGCCGGTGTATCCGCTCAAGGGTTACTCCCTGACCGTGCCGATCACCAACCCGGCGATGGCCCCGACCTCGACCATTCTCGACGAAACCTACAAGGTCGCGATCACCCGCTTCGACAATCGCATCCGGGTGGGCGGCATGGCGGAGATCGCCGGTTTTGACCTGTCCCTCAACCCGCGTCGGCGTGAAACCCTGGAGATGATCGTCAACGACCTTTATCCTCAGGGCGGCGATCTGGCCCAGGCGAGTTTCTGGACCGGCTTGCGTCCGACCACCCCGGACGGCACGCCCATCGTCGGTGCCACGCCCTTCAAGAATCTGTTCCTGAACACCGGCCACGGTACCCTCGGATGGACCATGGCCTGTGGTTCCGGTCGCCTGTTGGCAGACCTGATGGCGAAGAAAAAGCCGCAAATCAGCGCCGAAGGCCTCGATATTTCCCGTTATGGCAGCAAACCCCAGGAGTCTGCAAAACATGTCAATCCAGCGCCAGCTCACCAATGACCGCATGAGCCAGGTTGTCGTGCACAACGGCACCGTTTACCTGGCCGGGCAGGTCGGCGACGACATGAACGCCGGTATTGAACAGCAGACCCGCGAATGCCTGGCCAATATCGAGCGTTTGCTGGAGTTGTCGGGGACTGACAAGACGCGGCTGTTATCGGTGACGATCTACCTGAAGGACATCGAGGCCCACTTCGCAGGCATGAACGCCGTCTGGGATAAGTGGTTGCCCAAAGGTGTCGCCCCGGCCCGGGCCACGGTGGAGGCCAAACTGTGTGAACCGCAGATCCTGGTGGAGCTGTCCGTCGTGGCTGCGCTGCCTTAATACCGGCCCAAACGATCCCTCTCCCGGCGCTGGGTGGTCTACCCTGCCAGCCCGCGCCGGTTTTTTATTCATGACCGCCTAGAAGCCTGCCGCCATGCGTCCTGCCCGTGCCCTGATCGATCTCCAAGCCCTGCGTCACAACTACCAATTGGCCCGCGAAGTCACGGGGGCCAAGGCCCTTGCGGTGATCAAGGCCGACGCCTACGGGCACGGTGCGGTGCGTTGCGCCGAGGCGCTGCAGGAGACGGCGGACGGGTTCGCCGTGGCCTGCATCGAAGAAGCCCTGGAGCTACGGGCCGGTGGGATCCGTGGGCCGATTCTGCTGCTGGAAGGGTTTTTCGAAGCCGATGAGTTGCCCTTGATCGTCGAGCATGATTTCTGGTGCGTGGTGCATTCGTTATGGCAGCTCGAAGCGATTGAAAAAGCCCCGCTGAGCCAGCCGATCACGGTCTGGCTCAAGCTCGATTCTGGCATGCACCGGGTCGGCCTGCATCCGACGGATTACCAGGCGGCCTACCGTCGCCTGCTCGCCAGCGGCAAAGTGGCGAAGATTGTCCTGATGAGCCACTTCGCCCGCGCCGATGAACTGCACGATCCCAGCAGCACCGAGCAACTGGCCGTGTTCGAGGCGGCCCGTCAGGGGCTGGCGGCAGAGGTCAGCCTGCGCAACTCCCCAGCGGTGCTGGGCTGGCCGCAGATGCCGAGCGACTGGGTGCGGCCGGGCATCATGCTCTACGGCGCGACCCCCTTCGACGAACCCAACACTGTCGCCTCGCGCCTGCAGCCGGTGATGACCCTGGAATCGAAGATCATCTGTGTGCGTGAATTGCCCGCCGGTGAGCCGGTGGGCTACGGTGCTCGCTTCGTGACCACGCAACCGACTCGGGTCGGGGTGGTCGCCATGGGCTATGCCGACGGCTACCCGCGCCAGGCGCCTAACGGCACCCCGGTGCTGGTGAATGGGCAGCATAGTCAACTGGTCGGGCGGGTGTCGATGGACATGTTGTGTGTCGACTTGACCCATGTCCCCCAGGCCGGGCTCGGCTCGACCGTGGAGTTGTGGGGCAAGAACATCCTCGCCAGCGACGTCGCCAAGGCTGCAGACACGATTCCTTACCAGATTTTCTGCAACCTGCGCCGGGTGCCACGGCTCTATTCCGGGGGCTGAGACGAAGCGCCACCTACCGAAAGTCGCTTCACCGCACAGGATTCGGGTCAAAGTGTTGTAAATACTGAACGCTGTCGCCATGATAACGCTCACTTTCCTCACAACCTGATTCCCTGGAGGCTCCAGCATTGGACGTCGGTGAACGACTGCAATCCATTCGTAAACTCAAAGGCCTTTCCCAGCGTGAACTCGCCAAGCGCGCGGGCGTCACTAACAGCACTATTTCGATGATCGAGAAGAACAGCGTCAGCCCCTCGATCAGCTCGCTGCGTAAGGTCCTTGGCGGGATTCCCATGTCCATGGTCGAGTTTTTCTCCGAAGAGATCCTTCAGGAGAAACCGACCCAGATCGTCTACAAAGCCAACGAACTGATCGACATCTCCGATGGTGCCGTGACCATGAAGCTGGTGGGCCGGGCACATCCGAGCCGGGCGATTGCCTTCCTCAACGAGATCTATCCGCCGGGTGCCGATACCGGCGAAGAGATGCTCACCCATGAGGGCGAGGAGACCGGGATCCTGGTGGAAGGGCGGCTGGAATTGGTGGTCGGCCTCGAAACCTTCGTGCTCGAGGCTGGCGACAGCTACTATTTCGAAAGCACCAAGCCCCACCGTTTCCGTAATCCGTTCGACGTGCCGGCGCGACTGATCAGCGCAGCCACACCGGCCAATTTCTAGACCAAGAGGCGCCAGGCCCGCGTGGCAAAGGCGCCCACCTGTTGGGCTGTCATGACAAACAAGACCCTTGCGACTTTGGGGTTGTTTCAGAGTGACAGGCTTACCGCTATACTTGCGCCCGCCTGCAAACCGTGGCCGCAGGCGTGACTAGCCACCATTGAGGGTGTACGCGTGAACCTAATTATGAAAATGCTGGCTGCACCAGCAACCGTATTGGCCCTATGGGCTGCGACCGCTCAAGCGGCGCCGAACGATGAAATCGCCAAGCGCCTTGAACCCGTCGGCCAGGTCTGCGTCCAGGGCAAGGAATGCAAGGGTATGGAAGTCGTGGCCTCGGCCGGCGGCGCCGGCGGTGCCAAGGCGCCGAAAGACGTAATTGCAAAGCATTGCAACGCTTGCCACGGCACCGGCCTGCTGGGCGCGCCGAAAATCGGTGACAAGGCGGCCTGGAAAGAACGCGCCGATCACCAGGGCGGTCTCGACGGCATCCTGGCCAAGGCCATCACCGGCGTCAACGCCATGCCACCAAAAGGCACCTGCGCCGATTGCTCGGATGACGACCTCAAGGGTGCCATCAAAGAGATGTCTGGTCTTTAATACGCCGGCATCCTTCACAAAAAAGCCGCTTACGAGCGGCTTTTTTGCGCCTGGGTTTTTTCAGGACTGTTCATCGCAACCAAGACCCGGCAAGCTCGGTCCAACCCACATTCATGGAATGTCCAGGAGGGTCCGATGGTGCAGTTGTGTTCAATCGAACAGGCGGTGGATGACGTGCTCGAGCGCCTGCCCGCGCATATTCACCTCGGCATGCCCCTGGGGCTGGGCAAGCCCAATCTGTTCGCCAACGCGTTGTACCGGCGCATCGCACAGCTGCCCGAGCGACAGCTGACGATCTACACTGCCCTGAGCCTGGGCCGGCCCAACCTGGGCGATGGTTTGCAGAAGCGCTTCCTCGAACCCTTTGTCGAACGGGTCTTCGGCGACTATCCCGAGCTGGATTACCTGGTCGACCTGCACCAAGACAGTCTGCCGGCCAACATCCGCGTCCAGCAGTTCTTCATGCAGCCCGGCAGCCTGTTGCACAGTGCATCCGCTCAACAGAGTTACGTCAGCAGCAACTACAGCCATGCGGCCCGGGACATCAACGCCGCCGGCTTGAACCTGGTGGCGCAACTGGTGGCGAGCGCCCCGGAACACCCGGACCGTCTGAGCCTGAGCTGCAACCCGGACATCACTCTCGACCTGCTGCCGATGATCGCCAAGCGTCGGGCGGCGGGGGAGACCATTCTCATGGTCGGCCAGGTGCACAACGATTTGCCCTACATGCCGGGGGATGCGGAAGTCGGCATCGACGCTTTCGACCTGTTGATCGACGAGAAGGACAGTCACACGCTGTTTTCAACGCCGAACATGCCGGTGGGTTTCCAGGATCATCTGATTGGTATACATGCCAGTACCCTGGTGCGCGACGGCGGGACGCTACAGATCGGCATCGGCGCCATGGGCGATGCATTGACCGCGGCGTTGCTGGCACGTCAGGCCGATAACGCCGGTTACCAGGCGTTGCTGGCAGACCTGAACCTTAGCCAGTGGGCGCAACTGATCGAGCGCGAGGGCGGGGTCGAGCCGTTTGCCAAAGGGCTGTACGGTTGCAGTGAAATGTTCGTCAACGGTTTGCTGGTGCTGGCCGAGGCCGGGATCATCCGGCGCAAGGTCTACCCCGACGAGCCGACCCAGGAACGGGCCAACGCCGGGACGCTCGACGAGGCGGCACAACCCGACGGCATCTGCATACACGGCGGATTTTTCCTCGGCCCGCGCAGTTTTTACGAGCGCCTGCGCGAGTTGCCGCAGAGCCGTCTTCTCGAATTCAACATGACGCGCATCAGTTACATCAACGAGCTGTACGGCCAGGAGCCGCTCAAGCGCCTGCAGCGCCTGGATGCGCGTTTCATCAACACGGTCTTCACCATGACCCTGATGGGGGCCGGGGTGGCCGATCAGTTGGAAGACGGGCGGGTGCTCAGCGGCGTGGGCGGGCAATACAACTTCGTTGCCCAGGGCCATGCGCTGGAGGGCGGGCGCTCGATCCTGCTGCTGCGCAGTTGGCGCGAGGCCGGGGGCGAGATCAGCTCGAACATCGTCTGGGAGTACGGCCATTGCACGATTCCCCGGCATCTGCGCGACATTGTGGTGACCGAATACGGCATCGCCGACCTGCGCGGCAAGACCGACGCCGCGGTGATCGAGGCGTTGCTGAACATCAGCGACTCACGCTTCCAGCCCGGGCTGATCGAGCAGGCGCAAAAGGCCGGCAAGTTGCCGAAGGATTTCCGCCTCGATCCACGGTTCGCCGACAACACGTCGGAGCGGTTGCAGGCGATCCAGGCTCGGCATCCGAATCTGTTTCCCGAATACCCGCTGGGGTGTGATTTCGATGGGGTCGAGCGGGATCTGTTGCGGGCGCTGAACTGGCTCAAAAGCAAGTTCAAGCTCACCGAGATCCTGGAACTGGGCAAAGCCGCGCTGGATGCGCCAGAGCCCTGGGAATTTGCCGGGCATCTGGAGCGGATGCAACTGACCAGTCCTGAAGGGCTGAAGGAAGAGTTGTTCCAGCGGTTGTTGCTGGCTGGTCTCAAGGCCACTGCACAACAATCAACCTGAAACCCCTGTGGGAGCGAGCTTGCTCGCGATGGCGATCTGTCAGACACCTTTTATGTGACAGATACACCGCTATCGCGAGCAAGCTCGCTCCCACAGGGGGCACTGGGTCAGTCGATGAAGGTCACGACCCCACCCGCCAGCGACTTCACTCGGGCCAGGGATTCAACGCGATAACCCTGGGCATCCAGTTCCGCTCGGCCACCCTGGAACGACTTCTCGATCACGATCCCCAGGCCTGCCACCGTGGCGCCGGCCTGCTTGATGATGGAAATCAGCGCCTGGGAGGCTTTGCCGTTGGCCAGGAAGTCATCGATGATCAGCACCCGATCACTGCTGGTCAGGTGACGTGGGCTGATGGCGACGGTGCTTTCGGTTTTCTTGGTAAACGAATACACGGTGGCCGACAGCAAGTTTTCCGTCAGGGTCAGGGATTGTTGCTTGCGGGCGAAGATCACCGGTACGCCAAGGTTCAGCCCGGTCATGATCGCCGGGGCAATGCCCGAGGCTTCGATGGTGACGATCTTGGTGATGCCCGAATCCTTGAACAGCGCGGCGAATTCGTCGCCGATCAGCTTCATCAATTGCGGGTCGATCTGGTGGTTCAGGAAAGCGTCGACTTTCAGGACCTGATCGGAAAGCACGATGCCTTGTTCACGAATTTTCTGGTGCAGGGCTTCCATGAAGCCTCCTCTGATGACGCCTTCAGCGCCTGAAGTCGTTGAAAAAAAGTAGTCGATTCTAGCGCTTTAGCATCGCGCGTATATCCGCCAGGGCACTGTTGCCGCGAACGACTTTGACTTCCGTCGGCGTGTCGTCGTTACCTTCCCAGGCCAGGTCGTCCGGCGGCAACTCATCGAGAAAGCGGCTGGGGGCGCAGTCGATCACTTCGCCGTACTGCTTGCGCTTGGCGGCGAAGGTAAAGGCCAGCGTCTGACGGGCCCGGGTAATGCCGACGTAGGCCAGGCGCCGTTCTTCCTCGATGGTGTCGGCCTCGATGCTGGAGCGGTGCGGCAGGATTTCTTCTTCCATGCCCATGATGAACACGTAGGGAAACTCCAGACCCTTGGAGGCATGAAGGGTCATCATCTGCACGCCTTCGGCACCGTCTTCCTCTTCCTGCTGACGCTCGAGCATGTCCCGCAAGACGAGTTTGCCGATGGCGTCCTCGACCGTCATGTCGCCGTCTTCGTCCTTTTCCAGGGTGTTCTTCAACGCCTCGATCAGGAACCAGACGTTGCCCATGCGGTAGTCGGCGGCCTTGTCGCTGGAGCTATTGGTGCGCAGCCAGTTCTCGTAGTCGATGTCCATGACCATGCTGCGCAGCGCCGAGATCGGATCTTCCCCGGCGCACTGTTCGCGGACCTTGTCCATGAAGCGCTTGAAGCGCGCCAGGCGATCGGTGAAGCGGCTGTCCAGATGTTCGCCCAGGCCGATTTCATCAGTGGCGGCGTACATCGAGATCTTGCGCTCGGTGGCGTAGTTGCCGAGTTTTTCCAGAGTGGTCGAACCGATTTCCCGACGTGGGACATTGATCACCC
The DNA here is from genome assembly GCF_053629195.1 of Pseudomonas sp. R151218B TE3479. Taxonomy (NCBI): domain Bacteria; kingdom Pseudomonadati; phylum Pseudomonadota; class Gammaproteobacteria; order Pseudomonadales; family Pseudomonadaceae; genus Pseudomonas; species Pseudomonas sp. R151218B TE3479. The sequence goes on along the minus strand of NZ_JBRJHV010000001.1, from coordinate 763,101 downwards.
GCAGGAAGGCGTTGTCGTCGTCCGGGTTCACGATCAGGCGGAAGTAGGCCATCAGGTCCTTCACCTCCTGGCGCCCGAAGAAGCTGTTGCCCCCCGACAGGCGATAGGGGATCTGGTGATGCTGCAATTTCAGCTCGATCAGCTTGGCCTGGTAGTTGCCGCGGTACAGGATCGCAAAGTCACTGTATGGCCGGTCGGTGCGCAGGTGCAGGCTGAGGATTTCCATGGCCACGCGCTCGGCTTCGGCGTCTTCATTGCGGCAACGGATCACGCGGATCTCGTCGCCGTGGCCCATCTCGCTCCACAGTTGTTTTTCGAACTCGTGGGGGTTGTTGGAAATCAGCACGTTGGCGCAGCGCAGGATGCGGCTGGTGGAGCGATAGTTCTGCTCCAGCATCACCACTTTGAGCGACGGGTAGTCGTCCTTGAGCAGCATCAGGTTTTCCGGCCGCGCGCCGCGCCAGGCGTAGATCGACTGGTCGTCATCGCCCACCACGGTGAACTGGTTGCGTTTGCCGATCAGCAGCTTCACCAGCAGATACTGGCTGGCGTTGGTGTCCTGGTATTCGTCCACCAGCAGGTAGCGGACCTTGTTCTGCCATTTTTCGAGAATGTCGGCGTGGTCCTGGAACAGCTTGACCGGCAGCAGGATCAGGTCGTCGAAGTCCACCGCATTGAACGCCTTGAGGGTGCGCTGATAGTGGGTGTAGACGATGGCGGCAGTCTGTTCCTTGGGGTTGCGGGCGTTCTCCAGGGCTTCGGCGGGCAGGATCAGGTCGTTTTTCCAGGAACCGATCATGTTCTTGATCTCGTCCACGCCGTCGTCGCCCGAGTACTCCTTCTGCATGATGTCGGTCATCAAGGCCTTGACGTCGGTCTCGTCGAAAATCGAGAAGCCCGGTTTGTAGCCCAGCCGCGCGTGCTCCTTGCGGATGATGTTCAGGCCCAGGTTGTGAAAGGTGCAGACCGTCAGGCCGCGGCCTTCGCCGGCGCGCAACAGCCCGCCGACCCGCTCTTTCATCTCTCGGGCGGCCTTGTTGGTGAACGTCATGGCGACGATGTATTGGGCGCGGATGCCGCAGTTCTGGATCAGGTGCGCGATCTTGCGGGTGATTACGCTGGTCTTGCCGGAGCCTGCACCGGCGAGCACCAAAAGAGGGCCGCCGACATAGTTCACGGCTTCTTGCTGCCGGGGATTGAGTCGGGACATGACAGAGTCAGGGAGTCGTTTGCGAAATGGGCCGGCATTTTAACAGGCTCTGAGAATTGTGCTGCTCTGTCCGACTTGTGACGCACGCAGGATTGTCATTTGCCGCTTCCGCCACTTTCACGCAGGATGTGGAACCAATTGGGTCCCGCGCAGCATTTGGAGCGGGAAAACCACCGAAAGCGCGTGTTTGAGAACCGTTGGCATTGGTCATTGCCCATCGGCAGGTCATAATGCCCGGCGCCTACCACCTTGCAGAGTCTAGGGAGTCAGCTTGTCAACGCCTGTCGAACCCTTGCGTTTGCTGTTATTGGCCCAAGAGCCAGAGTGGTCAGCGATACTGCGCGAGTGCCTGGTGCCCATGGGGCCCTCGGTCGTGTTGATCAGCGCCCCGAGCTGGGAGTCCGTCAGCAGCCTGTTCGAAGACAATCGCAACGCGGTGTTGCTGACCGTTGCGGCGTTGCAACCGGCGCCGGGCCGTTGCAGCCTGCCGACCATCCTGTTGCTCGAACACGAGCCGGCGGTTGCCCCCGACGGCGCCAGCGACTGGTTGGTACGTGACGTCCTCGACAGCGCGACCCTGCGTCGTTGCCTGCGCCATGTGCGCGAGCGCGGCGTGCTGGAAAACACTCTGCAGCGCCTCGCCGAGCAGGATCCATTGACAGGCATCGCCAATCGCCAGGGTTTCCAGACATTGCTGGCGGCGCGCCTGGCGGAAAACGACGGCCGAGGCTTGGCCCTCGGTCACCTGGACCTGGACAACTTTCGCCACGCCAACGACGCCCTCGGTCACCAGGCCGGCGACCGCTTGATCCTGCAAGTGGTGTCGCGGCTCAAGGGTTCGCTCGAAGCCGGCGATCAATTGGCGCGGCTGGGCAGTGATGAATTTGCCTTGCTGATCGACACCCGCCGCGCACCGCAGCGGGCCGAGTGGATGGCCGAGCGTATTACCGAAGCCTTGGCCGAACCCTATTGGGTGGACGGCGAAAGCCTGCTGATCGGTTGCAGCCTGGGCGTCGCCCATGCTCGCGCCCAGGCCGGCGCCGATCCGCTGATGTGGCATGCCCACATCGCCATGCAGCAGGCCAAGAGCACCCAGGGCTGCACCTTTCATATCTTCAACGAGCGCATCAATCGCAATGCCCGCAGCCTTGCCGACCTGGAAAGCGAACTGCGCCGGGCACTGCGCCGCGACGAACTGGAGTTGCATTACCAGCCGCGGCTGGACCTCGATGGCGGCCACATCGTCGGCCTCGAAGCTCTGGTGCGTTGGCGCCATGGCGAACGCGGCTTGCTGCCACCGAGTGAGTTCGTGCCGTTGGCCGAACAGAGCGGCCTGATCGTGCCGTTGGGCTACTGGGTGATTTCCCGGGCCCTACGGGACATGCAGGCCCTGCGCGAACGGGGGCTGGCGCCGTTGCACATGGCGGTCAACCTGTCGTTCCGGCAGTTCCAGGACAGCCAGTTGCTGCCGACCTTGAGTCGACTGATTGCCGAGCGGGGTGTCGAGGCGCAATGGCTGGAGTTCGAACTCACCGAAACCGCCGTCATGCGCCGCAGCGAACTGGTCAAGCAGACCATGGATGCCCTGGGCCGCCTGGGTGTGCGCTTCTCCCTGGACGACTTCGGCACCGGGTTCTCCTCGTTCGTGCACCTCAACAGCCTGCCGATCGCCTTGCTCAAGATCGACAAGAGCTTCGTCGGCGGCATGGAGCAGCGCGAGGAGAACCGCAAACTGGTGCACGCCATGATCAACCTGGCCCACAACCTCAACCTGGAGGTGGTGGCCGAAGGTGTGGAAACCCAGGAACAACTGGACCTGCTACGCGGTTTCGGTTGCGACCAGGTGCAGGGCTTCCTGATCAGCAAGCCGTTGCCGTTGCCGGAATTGGTCGAGTACTTGACGTTCGAGGGTGATCAGCAGTTCACACACGACGTCGTGGTCTGACACAAACCCTTGTGGGAGCGAGCTTGCTCGCGATAGCGGCGTGTCAGTCAAAATCGATGTGACAGACCTATCGCGATCGCGAGCAAGCTCGCTCCCACAAAGGGATGGATTTCACTTGGCCTGAATGGCTTCGAAACCGGGCTGTCCGGCCTCACTGCGAATCATCCGCTTCATCTTCCATTCAAACGCCAGGGTCAGGCTTACGGCCGCGCAGGCCAACCCCAGGGCCAGGCCCCACCAGACACCGGTCGGTCCCCAGTTCAGGTGGAACGCCATCCACCATGCCGACGGTGCGCCGATCAGCCAATAGCACCCCAGGCCCACCAGGAAGGTGGTCTTGGCGTCCTTGAGCCCGCGAATGCAACCCATGGCGATGGTTTGCGTGCCGTCGAACAGCTCGAACCACGCCGCCACCGCCAACAGGCTCACGGCCAGGTTGATCACGTCGCGGAACGCCGGGTCATCGTGGTCCAGGAACAAGCCGATCAATTGATGGGGCAACAACCAGAACACCATGGCGAACGCCAGCATCGCGGCCGCGCCAAAGCCAATGCCGACTCGACCGGCCAGGCGCGCCATCAACAGCTGTCCGGCGCCGTAGTGCTGGCCGATGCGCATGGTGATGGCGTAGGACATTCCGGCCGGCACCATGAACGCCACCGAGACGATTTGCAGGGCGATCTGGTGGGCCGCCAACGGCGTGCTGCCCATGGTGCCCATGCACAGCGCGGCGAACGCGAACAGCCCGACTTCCACCGCGTAGGTGCCACCGATCGGCAGGCCCAGGCGCCACAGCTCCTTGAGGTATTGGCGATTGGGCCGCGCCAGCCCAGCCAGCAGCGGATAGGCACGGTAGGCCGGGTGCCGATGGATGTGCCAGGCCAGTGCCAGGGCCATGCAGTTGGCGACAATGGCCGTGACCAGGCCGATGCCCATCAAGCCGAGTTTTGGCAGGCCGAACATGCCGGTGATGAGCGCGTAGTTGAGCAGGAAGTTGGCCACCGTGCCGCCGAGGCTGATCACCATGACCGGCGTGGCCCGGCCGATGGCGCTGGTGAAGCCGCGCAGGGCCATGAAGCTCAGGTAGCCGGGCAGGGCGAACGGCAGCGCCAGCAGGAACTGTCCGGCGGACAACACGTTGGTTTCGGTCTGGCCGAACATCAGCAGCACGGGCTTGAGATTCCACAGCAGCAACCCGGCCATCAGCGCCATCAACCAGGCCAGCCAAAGCCCGGCCTGGGTCAGCCGGGTGGCGCCTTCGACATCGCCCGCACCCTGGCGGATCGCGACCAGGGTGCCCACCGCGGCGATCACGCCGATGCAGAAGATCGACACGAACGAATAGGTGGCCGCCCCGAGCCCGCCTCCGGCGAGGGCTTCGGGGCTCAGGCGCGCCATCATCACGGTGTCGGTGAGCACCATCAGCATGTGCGCCAACTGCGAGGCAATCAACGGCCCCGCCAGCCGCAGGATGGCCCAGAGTTCGGTACGCACCGGATGCCGCATGATCATCACGCTCCATGTTCAAACAAGGCAGTAAAGCGACGATTCTCGGCGCTCTCGGCGGATTGCACAAAAGGATAAAAAAGATCGCTGGCATGATTAAAACTCATGCTGGATGGGTTTCTGGTAGGGTTTGCAGACCACGCCATGGAGCTTTTGCGATGTCCCGTCGTCTTCCTCCTCTTTATGCGTTGCGGGCATTCGAAGCCGCGGCGCGCTACAGCTCGTTCACCCGGGCCGCCGAAGAGCTGTCGATCACCCAGAGTGCCGTCAGCCGGCACATTCGCACGCTGGAAGATCACTTTGCCTGCCGACTGTTCCAGCGCAGCGGCCGCAACCTGCAGTTGACCGAGGCGGCGCGGTTGCTGCTGCCGGGCGTGCGCGAGGGTTTCATGGCGCTGGAGCGGGCCTGCCACACCTTGCATGGCGAAGACGGCATCCTGCGCATGAAAGCGCCATCCACGCTGACCATGCGTTGGTTATTGGCGCGCCTGAGTCGCTTCCGGCATCTGCAGCCTGGCAACGAGGTGCAACTGACCAGTGCCTGGATGGACATCGATTCGGTGGACTTCAACGTCGAGCCCTTCGATTGCGCCGTATTGCTGGGCAACGGGCATTTTCCGGCGGACTGGGAGACCAGTTTGCTGTTCCCCGAGGAATTGATCCCGGTGGGCGCGCCGAACCTGTTGAACGATCAGCCCTGGGATGTGGCGCGGCTGGCCAGTGCTGAACTGCTGCATCCGACGCCGGATCGCCGGGACTGGCGCAACTGGCTGCACCGCATGGGCCTGTCCGACAAGGTCTCGCTCAAGGGTGGGCAGGTGTTCGATACCCTGGAGCTGGGCATGATTGCGGCGGCGCGTGGCTATGGGGTCTCCATGGGCGATCTGCTGATGGTGGCCGAGGACGTCGCCCAAGGGCGCCTGAGCCTGCCATGGCCGACGGCTGTTGCCAGCGGTGAACACTATTACCTGGTCTGGCCGAAAACCCGGCCGGGAGGTGAACGTTTGCGCCGGCTCAGCGACTTCCTCCAAGGCGAGGTCAAGGCCATGCAACTGCCCGATGTACAACGTCTGAGCTGAAACGTTGCAGTGTCCATGCTAGCCACTTGGCATTAATCCTTCCACACCGCTCAAGTATTCGGCATCGCTGCCGAATCCGTGAACATGGAACCCTCGTTCAGAAAGGGCTAAACCACCTTATCCTTGAATAAAATGCCGAGCGTGCGACGTGATCAGGATGATCCAGTCTCTCGGCCAGGAGCCGTCATGTCTCAACCTCGTGCCCGAATCGCCTCACAGCTGGGCCTTGCCCTTGCCGTGATACTGGCGATCGTGATCTCCGGCAGTACCGTCTTCGCCCTGCGTTCGCTGGACACCGCCAACCTCGCCACTCGTGAAGAGCATTTGGCCAGCGAAGCGCGCCTCATGGCCGATCAGCTCAATACGTTCCATGGCACCTTGCGCGAGAGCACCCAGCGCTTGGCCGGTTTGTTCGAAAAGCGCTTCAGCGCGGGCCTGAGCGTGCATCCGGACCAGCCGGTGACGGTGGCGGGCGTACAAACCCCAGGCTTGAGCCTGGGTAGCGAAGTGTTGAACAACAACTTCAAGGAAGTGGACGACTTCAAAGCGATGACCGCCGGGGTCGCCACGGTATTCGTGCGCAGCGGCGACGATTTCATCCGCGTCAGTACCTCCGTCAGCAAACAGGACGGTACACGGGCCATCGGCACCGTGCTCGACCGCGCCGGCCCCGCCTATGGTCCGGTGATCAGCGGGCAGAGCTACATTGGTCGGGCCCTGCTTTTCGGGCGTTTCTACATGTCGCAGTACACGCCTGTGCGCGACAGCAGCGGCAAGATCATTGCCGTGTTGTACGTAGGCTTCGATTACACCGATGCGCAGAACGCGCAGTTCGAAAATCTCAAGCGCTTCCGCATCGGCCAGACCGGCTCCCTGGCGCTGCTGGACGAACAAAACAAATGGCTCGTGCCCCCCGCCGGCGTGCAGGCGCTGGACAACGCTACCACGGCCATCACCGGCTTGATCAAAAAGCCGGGCAAGGGCGCGTTCTGGGCCGATACCGCCGAAGATTTCTACAGCGTTGCCGTGCCGTTCGAGGGCGGGCCGTGGGCGGTGGTGGCGAGCATGCCGAAAACCGAGATCCGCGCCGTGACCTGGAGCGTCGGCATTCAACTGGCCATTGGCAGCCTGCTGGCGATGCTGTTGGCGGTCGGTTCGGCAATGTGGTTGTTGCGTAGCAAACTGGCGCCGCTGGGGGATCTGGTGCGCCAGGCCGAAGCGTTGGGCGCCGGCGACCTGAGCGTGCGCCTGAGCGTGTCGAGCCATGACGAAATCGGTCAGTTGGCCCGTGCCTTCAACCAGATGAGCGAGGCCCTGTCGACCATGGTCGAGCACATCCGCAAGGCCTCTCAGGAGGTCAACAGCCGCGCCCAGGCCCTGTCCGGGTTGTCCAGCGGGGCGTACGAAGGCATGGAGCAGCAATCCGGCGAAATCACCAGCATGGCCGGCGCGGTGGAAGAGTTCAGTGCGACCTCCTTGAACATTGCCGACAACATGGGCAACACCGAGCGCCTGGCCCAGGAAAACGCCCAGCAAACCCGCATTGGCCGGACCTCGATGGATGAAGCGTCGTCGTCCCTGGAGCAAATCGCCGGCGCGCTGAACAGCACGGCCACGGTCATCAATACCCTGGGCCAGCGTTCCCAGGAAATCGGCGGTATCGTGGGGGTCATCACCTCGATTGCCGAGCAGACCAACCTGCTGGCCTTGAACGCGGCCATCGAAGCTGCCCGCGCCGGCGAGCAGGGCCGTGGTTTCGCCGTGGTGGCCGATGAGGTCCGCAGCCTGGCGTCCCGCACCCGCCAGGCCACTGACGAAATATCGAGCATGATCAACAGTATCCAGCAGGAAACCGGCAATGCCATCAGCACGATGGAACAGGGCAACCTGTTGATGCAGGAAGGCCTGTCGCGCAACGCCAATGTGGCCGCGGCCCTGGCGCGAATCGACGAGCAGAGCCGTTCGGCTGGCCAGCAATTCGCGGCGATCACCACTGCCACCCAGGAACAAAGCAGCACCGCGACCCTGCTTAGCAGCAACCTGCAAAGCATCGCCATGGCCAACAGTGAGCAGCGCCAGGTAGTCTCGAATCTGGCGGTCACCGCCAAGGAACTGGAGAAACTGGCCCAGGACCTGCGCCAAGAGGTTGATCGGTTCCGCTGAAGCCTCCTGTCACAAGCCCGCTCCCAGAGATTTCCGGTGGGAGCGGGCTTGCTCCCACCGTTTGATTCTGGTGAATACGAAATCTCGGGCCACCATCGATTCCCCATGGGAGCGAGCTTGCTCGCGATGACGGCTGCCCAGCCAACATCATTTCAATCTGACCCACCGCCATCGCGAGCAAGCTTGCTCCCACCGTTTGATTCTGGTGAATACGAAACCCGGGCCACCATCGATCCCCTGTGGGAGCGAGCTTGCTCGCGATGACGGTTGCCCAGCCAACATCGTTTCAATTTGACCCCCCGCCATCGCGAGCAAGCTCGCTCCCACAAAACGCTGCCGATCATATAGTCGTGATTTTTTAAGGGTATTGCTGTTTTTAAGCTTGCTGAAACGTTTCTTCAAGTCTATAAAAACCGCACAACTCCAATAAAAGGTCGCGTCCATGACTTCGCTCAAACTCCTCATTACCCTTGGCGCCTTGGGCGCTGCCTCCCAGGCGATGGCTTGGGATTACGTCCTGCTGGATACCGGTAAAGCCGCCCAACCCTGGCAAATCACCAGCCAGCAGCTCGGCGTGAAAACCGACAAACCTTTCTCCGTGACGATGCGTACCCTGCACGGTGGTCGGCAAGAGGGCGTCAGCATCGTTGATATAGACAACGGCACCCTGAAGCTTTCAGTCGTCCCGACCCGTGGCATGAATGTGCTGCAGGCGTCGGTCGGGAATGTGCGCATGGGTTGGGATTCGCCGGTCAAGGAAGTGGTCAATCCGGCGTTCATCGAGCTCAACGGTCGCGGTGGGTTGGGTTGGCTTGAAGGTTTCAATGAATTGGTGACTCGCTGTGGCTACGAATGGGTCGGCCATCCCGGCATGGACAATGGCGAGCTGCTGACCCTGCATGGTCGCGCCGCCAATATTCCGGCCAACAAAGTCACCTTGCACATCGATGAAAAACCACCCTACGCCATCACTCTGCGGGGCGAGTTGAAGGAGCAGGCGTTCAAGAAGGTCGATTTTTCGGTGCAGACCGAACTGGTCACTGAGCCCGGCAGCGTGACGTTCGCCCTCAGCGACACACTGACCAACAACGGCGATTACCCGAAAGAATACCAAGCGCTCTACCACAGCAATTTCAGCACGCCTTTCCTGGAGCAGGGCGCTCGTTTCGCGGCACCGGTCAAGCAAGTCTCGCCGTTCAACGACAAGGCCAAGGGTGACTTGCCGGATTGGCAAACCTACCGAGCCCCGACCAAGGATTACGACGAAACCGTCTATAACGTCGTGCCCTACGCTGACACCAAGGGCGACACCCTCACCGTGCTGCACAACAAGGCCGGTAGCCTCGGTGTGTCGGTAGGCTTCAACACCAGCACGCTGCCCGTGTTCTCCCTGTGGAAAAACACCGATACCCAAGGCCAGGGCTACGTGACCGGGTTGGAACCTGGCACCAGTTTTTCCTATAACCGCCGGTATCAGCGGCCACTGGGCCTGGTGCCCACGATCGGGCCGAAAGAGCACAAGCAATTCCAGATTCACTACAGCCTGTTGGCAGACAAGGGCGCAGTGGATAAGGCGCTCAAGCGCATCGATGCGATCCAGAACGGTCAAAAAACCGAGGTCCGGGAAACACCGTTGGTAGACCTGAGCAAACCGTGAAGCGGTTCAAGCCGTAGCCGGCCGATATTGCAACGCTTCGGCCAGGTGTTCGCGGCGAATGTTTCCCGCTTGCTCCAGGTCCGCCAGTGTCCGGGCGACCTTGAGCAAGCGGTGGGCGGCGCGCAGCGACAGGGTCAGCCGTTCGCAGGCGGTTTCCAGCCAGGTTTCATCGGTTGTGGATAACTTGCAATGCCGGCGCAACCCCGGTAGATCGAGGAAGGCGTTGGCGCAGCCCTGGCGGCGGTGCTGGCGTTCCCGAGCTTCGGCTACGCGCTCGGCGACCGTGGCCGTATCATCCCCGGCTTCGAGCCTGGGGTTCAATGCCGTGGCTTCCCGGGCGACGGTCAGGTGCAGGTCGATACGGTCCAGCAGCGGGCCGGAGAGCTTGTTGCGGTAGCGCTGCACCATCTCTGGTGTACAGGCACAGCGGCCGCTGGGCTCGCCAAGATAGCCGCAGGGGCAGGGGTTCATCGCCGCCACAAGCTGGAAGCGGGCAGGGAAGCGCACTCGATCCCGGGCGCGAGAAACCACGATGTGGCCGGACTCCAGCGGTTCTCTCAAGACCTCCAGCACCTTGCGGTCGAACTCCGGCAGTTCATCCAGAAACAGCACGCCATGATGGGCGAGGGTAATCTCCCCTGGCTGCGGTTTCGACCCGCCACCCACCAGCGCCGGACCGGAAGCCGAGTGATGCGGCTGGCGGAACGGGCGTTGCGGCCAGTGGCTCAACGGTACACAACTGGCCACCGACTGGATGGCCGCGACCTCCAGGGCTTCGCTCTCGGCCAGTGGCGGCAACAGCCCTGGCAAGCGGCTCGCCAGCAGGGTCTTGCCGGTACCCGGTGGCCCGCTGAACAACAGGTTATGAGCCCCCGCAGCAGCAATCAGCAATGCTCGTTTGGCCCCGGCCTGGCCTTGTACTTCATTCAGGTCGGGGTAGGGCTTGCTGGCCGAAAGTAGCCCATTGGAGACGAACGGCTCGACCGGCGTGTGGCCGTTGAAATGCGCCACCGCTTCGAGCAGATGATCCACGGCGATCACCTTCAGTCCCGAGGCCAGGCAGGCTTCCTCGGCGTTGGCCCGTGGCACCACCAGCATGCGCCCGGCCTTGCGCGCCGCCAGCGCCGCAGGCAATACGCCACGCACCGGACGCACCGCGCCGGACAAGGCCAGTTCACCAAGGCATTCCACGTCGTCCAGCGTCAGGGTCGGCACCTGCACGCTGGCCGACAGGATCCCCAAGGCGATGGCCAGGTCGAAGCGGCCGCCGTCTTTTGGCAGGTCCGCTGGCGCCAGGTTCAAGGTGATGCGCCGCGCCGGAAAATTCAGCCCCGAGTTGATGATCGCGCTGCGCACCCGATCCTTGCTTTCCTTCACCGCCGCCTCCGGCAGGCCAACCATCGTCAGCGACGGCAAACCATTGGCCAGGTGGACTTCAACGGTAACGGCAGGAGCCTCGACCCCCACTTGGGCGCGGCTGTGGACAATGGCAAGCGACATGAATCGTTCCTTGAGTGAATGGGGGGTCGCGTCCTGCGACTTTTGAAGGGTAGTCGTGGGGATGAACTTGGGCGCAGCAATTGAGGGGAGAAAATTTGGCAGGATGTTTCGACAGCCAGTGACGGCTGAGGGGCGGCAAGGGCGATACGGTTCAGCGGCTGCCATCCTTCACCCGTCCAAGCGAAATGCCTGGGACCGGCCTAGACTTCGATTTGCCCAGTTGGCACTTGGCGGCATCAACGGCACAGGGAGGAAGTGGCCATGAACGATCTGCTGGCTCTGTTAACCGACAAGCGCTTCATGCCCCATGGGCACTGCTACATGTGGCGGCCGGATTTGCTGTGGACCAATGTCATCGCCGATGGTTTGATCACCCTGTCCTACGTCACCATTCCCTTCACGCTCCTGTACTTTATCCACAAGCGCAAGGACGTGCCGTTCGACTGGATGCTGGCGGCCTTTGGCGTATTTATCCTGGCCTGCGGGACCAGCCACGTGATGGAAATCCTGACCATTTGGCAGCCTTATTACTGGTTGTCGGCGCTGGTCAAGGTGATCACCGCGATAGCTTCGGTGATTACCGCCATCCTGCTGGTCCGGCTGGTGCCGGCGGCTCTGAAGATCCCCAGCCCGCAACAATTGGCCAAGGTCAACGAAGAGTTGCGCGAGGCGCAGGCCGAACTGGTGACCACTGCGCGCCGGGCCGGCATGGCGGAGATCGCCACCAATGTGCTGCACAACGTGGGCAATGTGCTCAATAGCGTCAATGTCTCAGCCCAGGTCCTCTACGAGAAGGTGCACACCTCCAAGGGGCCCGGGGTGGCCAAGGTCGTCCAGTTGATGAAGGAGCATCCTGACGACCTCGGGGACTTCATCAGCAGCGATCCGAAAGGGCGCGCCCTACCGGACTATCTCGACAAGCTGGCCGACGCGCTGGCCGTCGAGCAGCAGGGCATGATTGCCGAGTTGGCGCAGTTGACCCGCCGAATCGACCACATCAAGGAAATCGTCGCCACCCAGCAATCCTATGCCGGCAATGCCAGCGTCCTGGAGCCGGGCTCGCTGCGAGAGTTGGTCGAGGATGTCGTGCGCATTTGCGATGTGTCCCTGGCCCGCCACCACATCACGCTGATCAAGGAATTCAGCGATATCCCGCAAATGCCACTGGACAAGCACCGAGTGCTGCAGATCCTGGTCAATCTGATCAACAACGCCAAGCAGGCGCTGGACGCGGGTGTGAACCGGCCGCCGCAGATCATCCTGCGCCTGAAGGTCGTTGACGAGGGGCGCGTGCGGGTCGAGGTCGAGGACAACGGCGAGGGGATTGCGCAGGACAATCTTGCACGGGTGTTCGAGCACGGCTTCACCACGCGTGTCGACGGTCACGGCTTTGGTTTGCACAGCTGCATTCTGGCGGCGCACGAAATGGGTGGCGATCTGACCGTGCAGAGCGCGGGGCCGGGCAAGGGCGCGCTCTTTATCCTGGAACTGCCGCTCGCGCTTGTGCAAGGCGCATCGCAGCGGGCCGCGAGTGGTTGAGTCGCCTATTCCTGGGCCGGAGCCAACCGCGCTTCCAGCTCAGCGACCTTGGCCTCCAGGCTTTCGAGCCGCGCCCGGGTCCGGGCCAGCACGACCATCTGGCTGTCGAATTCTTCCCGGCTTACCAGGTCCAGCTTGCTGAAGCCGCTTTGCAGCAGGGCCTTGAACTGGCTTTCGATTTCGCTTTTGGGCAGCGGCGTGTCGCCACTCAAAATACGGGAGGCGTGGCCGCTCAGGGCGTCGAGGAGGTCTTTGGGCGCAAGCATGTGCAGGTGTCCTGGAAACAATGGCGGGCAGTGTACCACGCAGTGTCTATAGTCAATTCGCAAGCCAGGGATGCACGCTTTTCGCGCATGCGGCCGGGCGCCGCTGCACTGTTGTTGTGCGTATCGCTGCAGTTAGTGGTGCGGTGCACGTCGAACCGGTAGCCAAGGGGCTGAAATCAGAGGGTTTGGGCACAGATGGCAAGGTTTCTGCTTAGAGGCTGATGACCCATGCACTGATGCAGTCGCTGTGACGAATGCAGTGCAGCAGGCGGAACGGGGAGTTTCGTCAGGATCGGTTAACTGGCACCTGTCGGGCAACTTGGGCCGACGACGCGTTACAAAGCCAGGCACTGCGCTTAGACTTGAGTCGGGTTTGTTTTCCTGGGGCAAGTCCACCAATTCGGGAGAAAGTTTCATGAAGCTAGTCACTGCCATCATCAAGCCGTTCAAGTTGGACGACGTGCGCGAGTCGTTGTCCGAGATCGGCGTGCAGGGCATTACCGTTACTGAGGTCAAAGGCTTCGGTCGGCAGAAGGGTCACACCGAGCTGTATCGCGGCGCGGAATATGTGGTCGATTTCCTGCCCAAGGTGAAGATCGATGTCGCCATTGACGACAAGGATCTGGACCGGGTGATCGAGGCAATCACCAAGGCCGCCAACACCGGCAAGATCGGTGACGGAAAGATCTTTGTGGTCAATCTGGAACAGGCTATCCGCATCCGTACCGGCGAAACCGATACCGACGCTATCTAAGCCGCCAAACCCAACGCCCCAGGAGAAAACAATATGACTCTGCGTAAATTCGCAGGGCTAGGAGCCCTGTTGTCCTTCGCAATGCCTGGCCTGGCCATGGCAGAAGAAGCGGCAGCCCCCGTCCTGAACTCCGGCGACACCGCCTGGATGCTCACGGCCACGATTCTTGTACTGTTCATGACCATTCCAGGCCTGGCACTGTTCTACGGTGGCATGGTCCGTTCGAAGAACATTCTTTCCGTGATGATGCAGTGCTTTGCCATTACCGGTCTGATCAGCATCCTGTGGGTCATCTATGGCTACAGCATCGCGTTCGACACCACCGGCATGGAGCAGGGCGTCGTCAACTTCAACTCCTTCATTGGCGGTTTTGGCAAAGCGTTCCTGGCGGGCGTCACGCCAGCCAGCCTGACCGGCCCGGCGGCGCTGTTCCCTGAAGCGGTGTTCATCACCTTCCAGATGACCTTCGCCATCATTACCCCGGCCCTGATCGTTGGTGCATTTGCCGAGCGGATGAAGTTCTCCGCCATGCTGATCTTCATGGGCGTGTGGTTCACCCTGGTGTATGCACCGATTGCGCACATGGTCTGGTCCGGCAACGGCGGCCTGATGTGGGACTGGGGCGTGCTGGACTTCGCTGGCGGCACCGTGGTGCACATCAACGCCGGTATCGCCGGTCTGGTGGCGTGCCTGGTATTGGGCAAGCGCAAAGGCTTCCCGACCACGCCAATGGCACCGCATAACCTGGGTTACACCCTGATGGGCGCGGCCATGCTGTGGGTCGGCTGGTTCGGCTTCAACGCCGGTTCCGCTGTCGCCGCCAACGGCACTGCCGGCATGGCGATGCTGGTGACCCAGATCGCTACCGCTGCGGCGGCGCTGGGCTGGATGTTTGCCGAGTGGATCACCCATGGCAAGCCAAGCGCGCTGGGCATTGCCTCGGGCGTGGTGGCCGGCCTGGTTGCAATCACCCCGGCTGCCGGCACCGTGGGCCCGATGGGCGCCCTGGTCATCGGCTTGGCGGCGGGCGTGGTGTGCTTCTTCTGCGCCACTACCCTCAAGCGCAAGCTCGGTTATGACGACTCCCTGGATGCCTTCGGCGTACATGGCATCGGCGGTATTCTCGGCGCGATCCTGACCGGTGTGTTCGCCGCACCGGCCCTGGGTGGCTTCGGCACCGTGACCGATATCGGCGCGCAAGTGTGGATTCAATTCAAGGGCGTGGGTTTCACGGTGGTCTACACCGCGATCGTCACCTTCATCATCCTCAAGGTCCTGGACGCCGTCATGGGTCTGCGTGTCACCGAGGAAGAAGAAGCTGTGGGCCTGGATCTGGCCCAGCACAACGAGCGTGGCTACAACCTGTAAGCACACGCAACAAAAAATGCCCGGTTCGCCGGGCATTTTTTTGCCTGGAATTTGTCATTGCTCAAAAGGTGGAGCAGTTTTTCCGACGCCTTTTGTTGTGGATGCGACATGGGTTTTTATACCGCCAAAGGCTTACATCGAAGCAGGAATATTAGGGCCTTTGTTTTTTCCCAGAGCGCGCTAGAATGCGCGCCGAACGTGCGGAGATCTGTATGTGGCAACAGACGCTGATAACCCTGCGGGCAAGGCCCCGGGGCTTTCATCTGGTGACAGACGAGTTGCTGGCCGGCCTGCCTGAACTCCAGGCATGTCGTGTCGGTCTGTTGCATCTGTGGCTGCAGCATACCTCGGCCTCGTTGACCATCAACGAGAACGCCGATCCGGCGGTACGTCGAGACTTCGAACGATTTTTCAATCGGCTGATCCCACAAGGAACCGCCGGTTATGAGCACAACGACGAAGGCTTGGACGACCTCCCGGCGCACTTCAAGGCCAGTGTGCTCGGTTGTCAGCTCAGCCTGCCGGTGACGGCGGGACAGCTGGCATTGGGAACCTGGCAAGGTGTTTATCTGGGCGAGCACCGTGATCACGGCGGTGCTCGTAAAGTCCTTGCCACCTTGTACGGTGAAGGGGCATAACCGCTGATTGCCAGCGGATGTTGAATTTTTTCCGGCAGCCTTCGAACAGATGGCGAAGCTGGGCTATAACTAATCTGCTTTTCGCAAGTCATGAGGTAGAACATGAGCGACGATGATCTGGAAAACGACGACCTCGAAGTAGGCGACGAAGACGAGACCGAAGAAGGCCTTGAAGTGGCGGCTGAAGACGTTGCCGAAGACGATGGCGCCGACGTTCCGGCACCTACCGCCAAGGGCAAGGCCAAGGCTGCGGTGTCGGTCGATGAATTGCCGAGCGTAGAGGCCAAGAACAAGGAGCGTGATGCGCTCGCCAAAGCCATGGAGGAGTTCCTGGCTAGAGGCGGTAAGGTGCAGGAAGTGGAAGCCAACGTGGTCGCTGATCCGCCCAAGAAGCCTGACAACAAGTATGGCAGCCGCCCTATCTGAGTATCGGCTTCTTGCTTGCTGAAAAAGCCCGCCGTCGCTGCGGGCTTTTTCATGGGCGCGATTCTATTCCGGGCCAGGCGCAGTCCCTGTGGCAGCGAGCTTGCTCACGATAGCGGTGGGTCTGTTGGCATTGATGTTGGCTGTGCCGCCGTCATCGCGAGCAAGCTCGCTCCCACAGGGTTCTTTGTCGGGCGGGGAGTTGCGGGACACAGCCGCTCCAGGGTGGAAGCGAGCTTGCTCGCGATAGCGGTGGGTCTGTTGGCATTGATGTTGGGTGTGCCGCCGTCATCGCGAGCAAGCTCGCTCCCACAGGGTTCTTTGTCGGGCGGGGAATTGCGGGACACAGCCGCTCCAGGGTGGGAGCGAGCTTGCTCACGATAGCGGTGGGTCTGTTGGCATTGATGTTGGGTGTGCCGCCGTCATCGCGAGCAAGCTCGCTCCCACAGGGTTCTTTGTCGGGCGGGGAATTGCGGGACACACCCGCTCCAGGGTGGGAGCGAGCTTGCTCGCGATAGCGGTGGGTCTGTTGGCATTGATGATGGCTGTGCCGCCGTCATCGCGAGCAAGCTCGCTCCCACAGAGGGCTTTGGCGGCTGTGAAGCAGGGTTCAGGGTTGGCTATGCCACCCAGCCAGTAGCCCCGGCAGTTCGGTCAGGCTGCGAATCTCCGCATCCGGTGCGTGATCGGCATCCCAGGCCTTGCCTGCCGGGTTGAACCACACCGCGCGCAGCCCGGCCTGTTGGGCGCCGGCGATGTCGTCGCCCGGGTGATCGCCAATGTGCACGGCGGTCTGTGCCGTGGCGCCGCCGCGCTGCAGGGCTTCGTGGAACAACCGGGCGTCAGGCTTGGCGATGCCGATGTCTTCGGCGCACAAGGCGAACTTGAAGTAGTCCGCGAGCCCCAGGCGTCGCACGTCGGCGTTGCCATTGGTGACCACGCCGAGGGCGAAATGATTGGCCAGGATTTCCAGGGTGGGCTGTACCTCGGGAAAAATTTCCAACTGATGACGGGCGTGCAGGAACGTCTCGAAGGCCTGGTCCGCCAGTTCAGAGGCGTGCCACTGGTCGTAGCCGGCTTCCTGCAAGGCACGGAACAGCACTCGCCGGCGCAACGCACTGATGCGATGCTTGAGGTTGGGTTCTTCGCGCAACACTTGCTCACGAATCGAAAAAAGATGCTCCACCGGCAGCCCGCCCAGGTTCGGTGCGTTGTCGGTCAGCCATTGGCGGAGTATGGCTTCGGCGCTGGCGATCACCGGGGCGGTGTCCCACAGGGTGTCGTCCAGGTCGAAAGTGATGAGTTCGATGGTCATGATTCGTCGCCCTTGATGCGTTTGGCCCTGGGGTGGGCACTGTCATAGACCGTCGCCAGGTGCTGGAAGTCCAGGTGGGTGTAGATCTGTGTCGTCTTGATGTCCGAGTGGCCCAGCAGCTCTTGAACGGCGCGCAGGTCCTGGGAGGACTCCAGCAAATGGCTGGCGAAGGAGTGCCTGAGCATGTGTGGGTGCAGGTTCTGCCCCAACTCGCGTTCGCCAGCGGCCTTGACCCGCAATTGAATTGCCCGCGGGCCGAGGCGCCGCCCGCGTTGGCTGACGAACACCGCGTCGTCGGCGGGGTTGGCCAGGGCCCGCAGGGGCAACCACAGTTCCAGGGCTTCACGGGCCTTGCGGCCGACGGGCAGCAGGCGGGTCTTGCTGCCCTTGCCGAGCACCTGGACCATGCCGTCGGCCAGGTCCAGTTGATCCAGGTTAAGCCCCGTCAGCTCTGAAAGCCGCAGGCCGGAAGAATAGAACAGCTCGAGAATCGCCTGGTCGCGCCGGGCCAGGAAGTCATCTTCGACGGCGCCTTCAAGCAATTGCAGGGCGCGGTCGGTATCGAGGGTCTTGGGCAGCCGGCGTTCGCCCTTGGGCGGTGCCAGGCCGGTGGCCGGATCGTGATCGCACAGGCCTTCGCGATTGAGGTAGTGATACAGGCCACGCACCGCCGACAACAGGCGCGCCAGGCTGCGGGAGGACTGTCCCTGTTGGTGCAGGCGGGCGATCAGGCTGCGCAAGCGCTGGATGTCCAGGGCCGACCAACTGCCGATGTTCTGCTTCTGGCACCAGCCCAGCACTTTTTCCAGATCACGGCGATAGGCCAACAACGTGTGGGGCGACACCTGACGCTCACTGCGCAGGTGTTCGCAGTAGGCGTCCAGTTGCCGCTCCATCATCAGCGTACCGAGCGCAGCGAACCGGCGACTCTTGGCAGCACCCGGCCGGTGACTTCGGCGATGTAGCTCAAGAACAGCGTGCCCACCGAACTCTTGTAGTGCTGCGGATCGCGACTGGCGATGGCCAGCACGCCGTGCACGCCCTGGTGGGCGATGGCGACGACGGCGGTGGAGCCGATCTGCTTGCGCTGTTCTTCTCCGAACAGGAAGTCCAACTCATGTTCGCGCAGGCTGCCGCTGACGCTTTTGTTTTCCGTGAGCAGGCCGCCGATGGCCGTCTGCGCTTCGGCGTGGGTCACCCAGCGGCCTACCGGCATGGCGTTGTCGCCAAACAGGATCAGGCTGACAAAGGGCACCTGGAAATCCTGGCGCAGGCTGTCTTCGACGCTCATGACCAGGTCTTCGAGGGTGCTGGCGTCCATCAGGGCCAGGATCAGTCGACGGGTCTTGTCGAAGAGCCGGTCGTTGTCCCGGGCCACGTCCATCAGGTGCGAAAGACGATGGCGCATTTCGATGTTGCGCTCGCGCAGGATTTTCATCTGGTGCTCCACCAGCGACACGGTGTCGCCGCGTCGGTGGGGGATGCGCATCGTCGCAAGCAGTTCTTCATGCTCGACGAAAAAGTCCGGATGAGCCTCCAGGTAAGCGGTCACGGCCGCGACTTCTGGAAGGCTGGGCGATTCGTCGGGCTGTGGGGCTGGAACCTGTGGCTGATCGGTCATGGGTTTGGCTCACTCAAAGACGAACTTGTCCTTCGTATACGCGCACTGCCGGGCCGGTCATCATCACCGGTTGGCCAGGGCCTGCCCATTCGATGGACAAGCGCCCGCCGGGCAGGTCGATCAACAATGGCGAATCCATCCACCCCTGGCTGATCGCAGCGACGGCAGCGGCACAGGCGCCGGTACCGCAGGCCTGGGTTTCCCCGGCACCGCGTTCCCAGACACGCAATTGTGCGCGGTGACGGTCGATGACTTGCAGGAAACCGACATTCACCCGCGCAGGGAAGCGCGGATGGTGTTCGATTTTCGGCCCCAGCTCATGCACCGGGGCACTGTTGATATCGGCCACTTGCAGCACGGCATGGGGGTTGCCCATGGAGACTGCCGCCAGTTCCACCGTGGTGCCGTCGACTTCCACCTGATAGCTCAAGGCCTGGGCCGGCGCTTCGAATGGAATGTCCGCCGGTACCAGGCGTGGAGCGCCCATGTTGACGCCGATCTGGCCGTCGCTGCGCACATCCAGTTCGATGATGCCGCCCTTGGTCTCGACGCGGATCTGCCGCTTGGCGGTCAGGCGCTTGTCTAGCACGAAGCGGGCGAAGCAGCGCGCGCCGTTGCCGCATTGCTCCACTTCCGAGCCGTCGGCGTTGAAGATCCGATAACGGAAATCCACGTCCGGGTTGTTGGGCGCCTCGACGATCAGCAACTGATCGAAGCCGATACCGGTGTGCCGGTCTCCCCATTGCTTGGCATGCTTGGGCAGGATATGCGCGTGCTGGCTGACCAGGTCGAGGACCATGAAGTCATTGCCCAGGCCGTGCATCTTGGTAAAACGCAGCAGCATGGTTTTACTCCGGCAGCAGGCTTTCGCCGGCAAACAACTCGGCTACCGTCTCGCGGCGACGCACTTCGAATGCCTGATCACCGTCCACCAGCACCTCGGCGCAACGGCCGCGGGTGTTGTAGTTGGAACTCATGACAAACCCGTAGGCACCGGCCGAATGCACGGCCAGCAAGTCGCCTTCTTCCAGCGCCAGCTCCCGACCCTTGGCCAGGAAGTCACCGGTTTCGCAGATCGGCCCGACGATGTCGTAGGGGCGGGCCGCGGTGTCGCGAGGGCGCACGGCGGTGACGTCCATCCACGCCTGGTACAGCGCCGGGCGGATCAGATCGTTCATCGCCGCATCAACGATGGCGAAATCCTTGTGCTCGGTGTGCTTGAGGTATTCGACCTGGGTCAGCAGCACGCCGGCATTGGCCACGATATAGCGGCCGGGCTCGAACATCAGCGCCAGGTCACGGCCTTCGAGGCGCTCGCGCACCGTCTTGATGTAGTCGGCCACCAGCGGCGGCTCTTCATCGCGATAGCGCACGCCGACACCGCCACCCAGGTCGATGTGGCGCAGGTAGATGCCGCAGTCGCCGAGGCGGTCGACCAGCGCCAGCAAGCGGTCGAGGGCATCGATGAACGGTTCGAGGGTGGTCAGTTGCGAGCCGATGTGGCAATCGACGCCCAGCACTTCCAGGTTCGGCAGTTGGGCGGCGCGTACGTACACGTCCTCGGCGTCGGCAATGGCGATGCCGAACTTGTTTTCCTTCAGACCGGTGGAAATGTACGGGTGGGTGCCAGCGTCGACGTCCGGGTTCACGCGCAAGGAAACCGGCGCGCGAACGCCCAGCTCGGCGGCGACAACCTGCAGGCGCTCCAGCTCATCGGTGGATTCGATGTTGAAGCAGTGCACGCCGACTTCCAGGGCACGGCGCATGTCTTCGCGGGTCTTGCCGACGCCGGAGAACACGATCTTGTCGGCGCTGCCGCCGGCGGCCAGCACACGCTCGAGCTCGCCACCGGAGACGATGTCGAAACCGGCACCCAGGCGCGCCAGGACATTGAGCACACCCAGGTTGGAGTTGGCCTTGACGGCGAAACACACCAGGTGCGGCATGCCGTCGAGAGCATCGGCGAACGTCCGATACTGGGCTTCAATGTGGGCACGGGAATAGACATAGGTCGGCGTGCCGAAACGTTCGGCGATCGCGGACAGGGCAACTCCTTCCGCGAACAGCTCCCCGCCACGGTAGTTAAAAGCGTCCATGGCGTTCCCTTAGTAAGTGGTGTGGGTGTCGTGCGAGTGTGTCTTGGATTGCGACGACTTGGCCTGTTCTTCAGGGGACTTGCTGTCATCAGGCAGGTACAGCGGACCTTTTTGACCACAGGCTGTCACGAGGCAGGCAACCGCGACGAGCGCAGCAAGGGAAGAGATCAGGCGCTTCATGGCGAAATCCTTGAAAATGCATTAATTGCGCCGGAGTATACCGGCCACCCGTCAGCTTGCCTATGCAACGGGGCGCCCGTCCGGCGGCACTGTTGTCGTTGATCGGTATATCCTTTGCAATCGCCGGGCGGCGTCCGTATCTTGCGGCGCTTGAGCATGAGCAGACATTTTCGAGGTTGCCGCAAATGAGTTTGACTGAAGCCCGTTTCCACGATCTGGTCGATGCGACCCAGCAAACGCTGGAGGATGTGTTCGATGACAGTGGCCTGGACATTGACCTGGAAATCTCCGCCGGTGTACTCACCGTCAAGTTCGAAAACGGCAGCCAACTGATCTTCAGTCGCCAGGAGCCGTTGCGGCAGCTGTGGCTGGCGGCGGTCTCCGGTGGCTTTCATTTCGACTACGACGAGGAAAGCGAGCGCTGGATGTGCGACAAGAGCGAAGAGCAACTGGGCGAGATGCTCGAGCGCATCGTCAAGCAGCAGGCGGGCGCGGAGCTCGAGTTCGAAGGCCTGTGACGGCGTGAGCCAGACCGCCCCGCCACGGCCCCCCAAGCCGCTCTACAGCAACGTCAGCCCCGCCGTGCCGTCGCCGTGCACCAGCGTGTGCAAGCTGGATGAACAGAAGGTCTGCCTTGGCTGTTTCCGCCATGTGGAAGATATCCGCGAATGGCGCTCGGCCGATGATGAGCGCCGGCGGGTTATCTGTGCCGAGGCGGCTAAGCGCAAATCTCTGAGGTAACCATTGGCCTTGGAAGCTTTTGTGGCGAGGGAGCTTGCTCCCGCTCGGCTGCGCAGCAGTCGCAAGATATTGGGGGCGCTTCGCAACCCAGCGGGAGCAAGCTCCCTCGCCACAAGGGTTCGGCGTCTCACATTCGTTTGTTCGTGAGCGACCCATTGGTACGGCTAGACCCCGCCCGTCTTGTTTATTTATTGAGCTGTGATAGTGTCCGGTTACGCCTCAATCCATCGAGGCCCGTGAAAACCCCGCCTTTCTGTGGCGGGGTTTTGCTTTTTTTGTGCAGAAGAAAGGAGTCTGCCTGGATCATGACCGCACCTTCCATCACCCTTACCCGCCTGGACGTACAGCGTCTGGAACGCCTGATCGACAGTCTTGATGAAACGCTGCCAGGCGTGATTGCGTTGCAAACCGAACTGGATCGCGCCGAGAACGTGGTGGGCCACGAAGAAGTGCCTGCCGATGTCGTGACCATGAACTCGCGTGTGCACTGCCGCGAAGAAAGCAGCGGCAAGGACTATCACCTGACGTTGGTATATCCGCAGGACGCCAATGCCGACGAAGGCCGGATCTCGATCCTGGCGCCGGTGGGCAGTGCCTTGCTGGGCCTGAAGGTCGGCCAGCACATCGACTGGCCGGCCCCGGGCGGCAAGACGTTGAAACTGACCTTGCTGGACGTCGAATACCAGCCCGAAGCAGGCGGCGATTTCCACCTCTGAGTGCCCGGGTGCTTCAGACCAGAGCCAGCGCCTCGTTCAGGGCGCGTTCCAGGTCGGCCTTGTAGCGCAGGTACAAATTGCTTGAGCAGGCCCCGTCGCCCACCAGCCCCGAGAGGTCCAGGTCGGTGATGTAGCAGCGGTAGCGCTGGGCTTCGCGGCGCTGTTCGACGATCTCCCTGGCGACCACGCGGAACAGTTGGTCGCCATGTTCCAGTTCGGAAAATTCCTGCTGATCGCAGTACAGGGTGACGTGCACCTGCCCGTGCGCCGCTTTGCCGATGATCGCCTGCACGTCATAGAACGGCTTATTGACCGGTGTCTGCGGGGCTTGCCGCGCTTCGATCCGGCGCGCCCGGCCACCTGAAGGCAGCAACTGGTAGTACAGGGTTTCCAGGGTCAGCGGCTGGGCGGCGTCCAGCGGCAGCAGGGCGTCGCGACGGTACAGCACCGATTGCAGAAAGCGCTGCAGCGGCACCAGCAGGCTTTGCTCGTCGTGATAGGGCACGTGTTGTTGCCACAGAGCGTTGAATTCATCGAGCACGTACAGATCGGCTTCGTCCTCGTTGGTGCGGTAGAACACCTGGATGCACTCGGGCTGGCCCATGGGCAGGATCAGCGCCAGGTCGTGGTCTTCCAGGGCCATCGGGTCCAAGTGCAAGGGGCTGTAGGCCGTCAGTTCCTCGCCCAGATAATCCATCAGCGCCGACAAGCTGCCCAGGGCCACGTGATTGACCTGGCCGGGCACCAGTTCCAGCACGTGGTAATGCTGCTGGACCTGAAGCAGGTAGCGGTGATTGAGCCTGCTCAACAGCAGGGTCTGCGCCGTTTCGATGACTTCCTCGACACGCCGTGCAATGAATTGGGCGCGGTTGTGGCAGAAGCAGCGCACCTGCAGGCGCGGTTGGCGCTGGGTGACGGGCAGGTCGTTGAGGTAGTCGCGCAGGCAGTCGAGCAGGGCGTGCTCGCCGTCGAAGCGGTTGACCAGCACTTCGTTCCAGCTGTTGAGCGTAACCTGGTCGAGGGTCAGTACCAGGTTTTCCCGGACCCCGGCATAGCTCAGGGAGTCGGTACGCTCGGTGGTCATCAGGATATTCAGGTCGCGATGGTGCTTGAGCGGATCGACGCCGACGTTCACCAGGATCAGCACTTCGCTGGGCACGCTGGCGCGCAGCAACTGCGCTTCATCCACCGTGACCAGGGGCAGGGCGATGGACTGTTGCAGGCTGCCCAGCAGGTTGAACAGTTCGAACTCGCTCAGGTCACTGTCACCTGGGTGCAGCGCCAGGCGCGTGCTGCTGTCGATCACGCCGTTGCGATGGCACCAGGTCAACAGCTCCAGCAACTCGCGGCAACGCTTGATCGGCGCGAAGTTCTCCCACTCCAGGGCGTTGAGGCTGCCGTTGTACAGGCCCCACTGGTTCTGCCCCGGTTCCTTCTTGTTGGGTGACTGGACCAGCGTCAGGGTGTCTTCGGCCAAGTCCGGCGCGATACCGGGGTTGATGAACTCGACCTTGTCGGCCTTGCGCTCGAAGGCGGCATACAAGCGCCGGCCAAGCACGTTGAGATCGCGCTTGTTGATCAGGCTGACGGTTTTCTCGGTGCGGGCGAACTGGGTCAGGAAGCGGTAGCTGTGGGTGAGTTCATTGACCAGTGCGCGGCGCTCGTGGCTGACCTGGCGGACTTTCCACTGGCTGCGGCTGTCCAGCAATGCCAGTTGACGCTGGTCCCAGCCCCATTCCCGGGCCAGTCGCTCAAGCAGTACCCGTTGCCAGCCACTGCTGCGCGCCTGGCCGGTGAGTTTGCGATTGACCTTCAGGTACAGCGCGCGACGGATCAACTCCAGACGTTCGGGTTCGCCACGGGCATGGAGGTATTCCTCGATGCGGCGGTAGACCAGCATGTACGGGTCCAGCTCTTCCAGGTCCAGGCGATTGGCGAACACGGCCTGTTTGAAGCGCAGGCTCAGGCAGCGCACATTCGGGTGTTCGCTGGCATAGACCTCGGTCAGCAGCAGCTTGAGCACGGACTTGTAGGGCGATTCGATACCCTTGAACAGCTGCCAGAGCCCGGCGCCGACGAATTCGCCCGGCGGAATGTAGGCCAGGTGTCCCAGGTCCAGGGTTTCATCCGCGCGAATGAAGCGCTTGGACATCAGCGTATGGGTGTACTGCTCGTAGTTCTCTTCTTCATAGACCGGCACCAGCCACCAGATCGGCGTGCGCCCGGCCAGCCAGATCGCGGTGCGGTAAAACTCGTCCAGCAGCAGGTAATGCTGGGTGGTACCGCAATCGTCGGAACTGAGCTGGTTGTCCCGCTCGCCCCGCACGAAACGCTCCGGGTCGATCAGGAAAAAGTGGGCTTCGGCGCCCTGGGTCGCGGCCCAGATCTCCAGCAACTGGCATTTTTTGCGCAGCTCGGCCAGTTCATCGTCGCTCAGGCCAGGCCCGTGGCACACCCACACGTCCATGTCGCTCTGGTCGGCCTGGGCCAGGGTACCGAGGCTGCCCATCAGGAACAGGCCAAGGATCGGCCGCGGCGGATTGCTGCCGTGCCGGGGTTTGTAGGAAAACGAACGGGTCAGCCGCTGGGCTTCGGCGAGGACGTTGGCGTCAGGCTCGTAGTTCGACAGCCCGGCGGGCGTGCTGCCGGAGACGTAGCCGGGCAGCAGCGGATGGTTGACGTGGAAAAACAGCGGCAGCAGCGTCAGTACGCCTTGCTGGCGGGGGGACAGGCCTTCAAGGGCGCGCTCCAGCCGCACGGTGTTGAGCTTGAGAAAGCGTGCGCGCAACTGGCTCAGCACCTTGCGGTCGATTCCCTCGTCCAGATCGGGGCGTATTTCGTGATTGCGGGTCATGTCTGCTCAAACCGGCTTGCGGCGTCGAACGTGGGGTGATGGCAGGTTAGCGCCCGGTCTTGGGAATACTTAAGCTGAAAACAGGATTTTTGATGCCGGTTTCTTTACGCCGGGCGCCAGTGCGCCTGCGGAAATCCCGTAGAGGAGATTTCCGTGGGCGGCAGGGGGGTCAGGCGGCTTCTTGTTGAACGCTGAGTATCGTCAGGACGGTTTGGACATTTTGGGCGGCATCCCGTCCCAGGCTCGTCAGGTAACCACCATCGGGCTGGGTGATCAGGTCTTTCTCGTACAGGCGTTGGGCAGCGGCAATTGCTTTAGGGGCGGCGGTCTGATGAATTTTCAGGCCTTCCTGGGAACTGTCCAGGTTGAAGAGTGCAAGGATTTCCAGTTCGGCAACCAGCTCAGGGGTAAGCGACATAAGGACTCCAGACTTTCTAGGAATTTGGTCGACAGCTTCACTAAGGTGAGCGCACTCGGCCGAGCTGTCCAGTGTCAGTGTCATGGTTTTTTTGTTTTGGGGGCAAGAGAAGCCATTTGTCGTGGCGAGGGAGCTTGCTCCCGTTCGGCTGCGCAGCAGTCGTTAAGCTATTGGGGCCGCTTCGCGCCCCAGCGGGAGCAAACTCCCTCGCCACAGAAGCAACTTTGCCTGCCGGTTTATTTCTTTTCCGGCGGCAACTCGGGAAGGGCGCGCAGCGCCGTTTCGTACCATTGGGTGTCGAACGGGCGGTCTTCTTCGAGAATGGCGTCGATCTCATACGCCAGTACATGAGCCATGAGGTTGAGGATTTCTTCGCGCTCGTAACCGACCAGGGTCAGCTTGTTGAAGGTGGCCTTGGCTGCTGGCGGGTTGTCGCTTTCGATCTGGTTTTCGATGGCTTCGATCAACGTGTTCTCGACGAATTCTTCTTCGTCATTGTCGATATCGGTTGGCTCGCTCATGACCGGCTCCTGTAGGAAAGGTCGCCAGTTTACCTGCATTCAGCGGCGTGATGCGCCTGGCAAGAAATGCCTCGACGGTCTATAACGCAAGGCTGCCAACCCCGCACGGCCTGGAGGCTTTGTAATGCTCAAGCTTTATGGTTTCTCTGTCAGTAATTATTACAACATGGTCAAGCTGGCACTGTTGGAGAAGGGCGTGCCCTTCGAAGAAGTGCAGTTCTTTGGCAACCAGACCCCGGAAGCCCTGGCAATCAGCCCGCGCGGCAAGGTGCCGGTGTTGAAGACCGAGCAGGGTTTTATCAACGAGACCAGCGTCATCCTCGAATACATCGAGCAAACCCAACCGGGTAAAGCCCTGCTGCCGACCGACCCGTTCGAGCGCGCCCAGGTGTTGGCCTTGTGCCGGGAAATCGAGCTGTACATCGAGTTGCCGGGGCGGGCCTGCTATGGCGAGGCGTTTTTCGGCATGACGGTGGCCGATGCCATCAAGGAAAAGTCCAAGTCCGAATTGCTGCTGGGGTTCGCCTCGCTCGGCCGGCACGGCAAATTCTCGCCCTATGTGGCGGGAGACAGCCTGAGCATTGCCGACCTGTATTTCTACTACAGCCTTTCGCTGGCCTTGCAAGTGGGCAGGAAGGTCTTCGATATCGATTGGCTGGCAGACATGCCGGCGGCCAAGGCACTGATGGAGCGCTTGGAGCAGAACCCGAACGTGCAGCGGATCGCTGCGGACAGGGAGGCAGAGATGCCGGCGTTTTTGGCGATGATTGCTGCCAAGAAGTGAGCTTTTCGGAGATTTGAAGTCAGCTATCGCGAGCAAGCTCGCTCCCACATTTGAATCTCTGAATGTTCACAAGATTTGTGTCTACTGAAGATCTATTGTGGGAGCGGGCTTGCTCGCGAAGCTTTTAGCGGCTGGCGAGCAACGCCTGGCCGCGCACGACCGCTGCCTTGACCTGCGCCGGCGCGGTGCCGCCGATGTGGTCACGGGCATTGACGGAGCCTTCGAGGGTCAGCACGGCAAACACGTCCTGTTCGATCTGGTCGCTGAACTGGCGCAATTCGTCCAGGCTCATTTCCGCCAGGTCCTTGCCGGTGTCCACGCCATATTTCACGGCATGGCCGACAATCTCATGGCAATCACGGAACGGCAGGCCACGGCGCACCAGATAGTCGGCCAGGTCGGTGGCGGTGGAGAAGCCGCGCAGGGCCGCTTCGCGCATCACCGCGTGCTTGGGCTTGATGGCCGGGATCATGTCGGCGAAGGCCCGCAGCGAGTCGCGCAAGGTGTCGGCGGCGTCGAACAGCGGCTCCTTGTCTTCCTGGTTGTCCTTGTTATAGGCCAGCGGCTGGCCTTTCATCAGGGTCAACAGGCCCATCAGTGCGCCGAATACCCGGCCGCTCTTGCCGCGCACCAGTTCCGGCACGTCGGGGTTTTTCTTTTGCGGCATGATCGAGCTGCCGGTGCAGAAACGGTCGGGCAAATCGATGAATTGGAATTGCGCGCTGGTCCACAGCACCAGCTCCTCGGAGAAGCGCGACAGGTGCATCATCGCGATGCTCGCGGCGGCGCAGAATTCGATGGCGAAATCGCGGTCCGAGACGTTATCCAGCGAGTTGCCGCCCACGGCGTCGAAGCCCAGCAGTTGCGCGGTGTATTCACGATCGATCGGGTACGTGGTGCCGGCCAGCGCGGCGCTGCCCAGAGGCATGCGGTTGGTGCGCTTGCGGCAGTCCACCAGGCGCTCGTAGTCGCGGCTGAGCATTTCGAACCAGGCCAGCATGTGATGCCCAAACGTTACAGGTTGAGCGGTTTGCAGGTGCGTGAAGCCCGGCATGATGCTCTCGGCTTCGCGCTCGGCCTGTTCCAGCAGGCCTTTTTGCAGGCGCGTGATTTCGCCCAGGATCAGGTCGATTTCATCTCGCAGCCACAGGCGGATGTCGGTGGCGACCTGGTCGTTGCGGCTGCGGCCGGTGTGCAGCTTCTTGCCGGTCACGCCAATGCGGTCGGTCAGGCGTGCTTCGATGTTCATGTGCACGTCTTCAAGGTCGACGCGCCAGTCGAACTGGCCGGCCTCGATTTCAGTCTCGATGGTCTTCAGGCCATCGATGATGCTGTCGCGCTCGGCATCGGTCAGCACGCCGACCTTGGCCAGCATGGTGGCGTGGGCGATCGAGCCCATGATGTCGTGGCGATACAGGCGCTGGTCAAAGTTGACGGAGGCGGTGAAGCGGGCGACGAAGGCGTCGACGGGTTCACTGAAGCGGCCGCCCCAGGACTGATTGGTCTTGTCAGTGCTCATGAATTCGCTCGTGATCGGCTGTGGAGAAAGTAGCGGTTAAAGGCTGCGGCGGATGATAGCAGGGTTGCCGGGACTGGCGCTGGCACTGGTCGGCAGGTTTTTTCGATCGAGACCCGGGATCCAACCGGGTTTTCGCACAACGATATTTTTCGATTGAGCAATATCGTCGTGGCAACCGTCTACAGTGGACGGTAGGACTTTTGCTTTTTCCATCCATGGCGCACCGGACATATAGAAAAGGGGGGAGCTCATATTGGTCAGATCGACAGTTAATAATCCCTACGGCAACGCCGTGCGACAACGGGCCTCGGGCATCGGTCGGCAAGCGCTGGTAAAGATAGGCAACCGCCTCGCGGCACTTTTTGGCCCTCGAGCGAGTCTTAGCGTGGATCGCGGTGACGGATGTCACTTCCCCTGTCTACGCTATCCTTGTGCGAGACTCACGCAGGAATCCAGCGCAATATGAATGTCCTGATCGTTGATGACGAACCACTGGCCCGCGAGCGCCTGAGCCGAATGGTTGGCGAGCTCGAGGGTTACAGTGTCCTGGAGCCGAGCGCCACCAATGGCGACGAGGCATTGGCCCTTATTGACAGCCACAAGCCGGATATTGTGCTGCTCGACATTCGCATGCCTGGCCTGGACGGTTTGCAGGTGGCGGCGAAGTTGTGCGAACGAGAGTCGCCGCCCGCCGTGGTGTTCTGTACCACCCGGGACGACTTTCCGCCCGAGGTGTTGCAGGCCGGTGCCGTGGGCTACCTGGTCAAGCCGGTGGCGTCCGAGGCGTTGCTCGAAGCCTTGCGCAAGGCCGAGCGACCCAACCGCGTGCAACTGGCGGCGCTGACCCGTC
This sequence comes from Pseudomonas sp. R151218B TE3479, assembly GCF_053629195.1. Classification (NCBI taxonomy): domain Bacteria; kingdom Pseudomonadati; phylum Pseudomonadota; class Gammaproteobacteria; order Pseudomonadales; family Pseudomonadaceae; genus Pseudomonas; species Pseudomonas sp. R151218B TE3479. The sequence goes on along the minus strand of NZ_JBRJHV010000001.1, from coordinate 733,438 downwards.
CGGCCGCCGAAAGCGGCAGTGGCCCACGCAGCCACATTAGTGCGCGGACCCGCAAAGGCATCGAGCTGATCCCCCTGAACCAGGTGGTCTACTTCATTGCCGACCATAAATACGTGACCTTGCGCCATGAGAGTGGCGAGGTGTTGCTGGACGAGCCCCTCAAGGCCCTTGAAGACGAGTTCGGCGAACGCTTCGTACGCATCCACCGCAACGCCCTCGTGGCCCGCGAGCGCATCGAGCGTCTGCAACGCACCCCCCTTGGGCATTTCCAGCTGTTCCTCAAAGGTCTCAATGGCGACGCGCTGATTGTCAGCCGGCGGCACGTGGCCGGCGTGCGCAAGATGATGCAGCAGCTTTAAGCCAGGCGGTCCAAGGCGTTCAACGCGTTTCATTTCCAGGATCTGGCGGCCAGGGAGGCCTTGGGGTCGTGATTCAAATCAAAGCGGTTTTGACTGAGCTGTTATTATCTGCCGTATCTTTTAAGTACGGATTGATCAATGTCCCCTCGCGAGATCCGCATCGCCACCCGTAAAAGTGCCTTGGCCCTCTGGCAGGCCGAATATGTCAAAGCCCGCCTGGAAGCGGCCCATCCCGGCCTGATCGTGACCCTGGTGCCCATGGTCAGTCGCGGTGACAAGCTTTTGGACTCGCCGCTGTCGAAAATCGGCGGCAAGGGCCTGTTCGTCAAGGAGCTGGAAACCGCGCTGCTGGACAACGAAGCCGACATCGCCGTGCATTCGATGAAAGATGTGCCCATGGACTTTCCCGAAGGCCTGGGCCTGTTTTGCATCTGCGAGCGGGAAGACCCGCGCGATGCGTTCGTCTCCAACACCTTTGCCAGCCTTGAGGCGCTGCCTGCCGGGAGCGTGGTGGGCACGTCCAGCCTGCGTCGCCAGGCCCAATTGCTGACGCGTCGTCCAGACCTGCAAATCCGTTTTCTGCGCGGCAACGTCAACACGCGCCTGGCCAAGCTCGATGCCGGTGAGTACGACGCCATCATTCTCGCCGCCGCCGGCCTGATCCGCCTGGGCTTTGAAGACCGCATCACCTCGGCCATCAGCGTCGACGACAGCCTGCCCGCCGGTGGGCAAGGGGCGGTGGGTATCGAGTGCCGCAGCGCCGACAGCGACATCCACGCCCTGCTGGCGCCATTGCACCATGCAGACAGCGCCACGCGAGTATTCGCCGAACGCGCGCTGAACAAACACCTCAATGGCGGCTGCCAAGTGCCGATTGCCTGTTACGCCATACTGGAAGGCGAACAGGTCTGGTTGCGCGGCCTGGTGGGGGATCCCAACGGTGGCCGGCTGCTCAGCGCCGAGGCCCGGGCACCGCGCCAGGATGCCGAGGCGTTGGGCGTGCGGGTGGCTGAAGATTTGTTGAGCCAGGGTGCCGCCGACATTCTCAAGGCGGTCTACGGCGAGGCCGGCCACGCGTGACGGATTGGCGGCTGTTGCTCACCCGGCCGGCGGACGAGTCGTCGGCGCTGGCGGCTGTCCTGGCTGAAGCGGGGGTCTACAGCAGCAGCTTGCCGTTGCTGGATATCGAGCCGGTCCCGCTGTCCGATGCCGGGCGGGCGATATTCCAGGCACTGGATCAATACTCTGCCGTGATCGTGGTCAGCAAGCCGGCCGCACGCCTATGCGTCGAGCTGCTGCGCCAACACTGGCCCCAGCCTCCAGACCAGCCCTGGTTCAGCGTGGGCGCGGCCACCGGACAGATCCTTGCCGATGCCGGTCTCACGGTGTTTTATCCCGATAACGGCGACGACAGCGAAGCCTTGCTGGAACACTTGGTCTTGCGCCAGGCTGTTTCGCGGCCCGACCCCAAGGTCTTGATCGTGCGTGGCGAAGGTGGGCGTGGCTTGCTGGCAGAGCGTTTGCGCGAGCAAGGTGCTAGTGTCGATTATCTGGAATTGTACCGCCGCCACCTGCCCAGTTACGGTGAAGGAGCGTTGCCGGCGATAGTCGAGGCGGAACGCTTGAACGCACTGGTGGTCAGCAGTGGGCAGGGCTTCGAGCATCTGCGGCGGTTGGCCGGCGATGCGTGGCCGGCCCTGGCGCGATTACCGTTGTTTGTTCCAAGCCCAAGGGTTGCCGAGATGGCGCGTGCCGCCGGGGCCCGAACAGTTGTGGATTGCCGTGGCGCCAATGCCGCGGCTTTGCTGGCGGCTTTACGGGAACACTCCGTGCCGTTTTCTAATGCAAAGGATGGATACGTGAGCGAAACAGCCTTGCCAAAAGAAGATTTAGACCAGCCAGCGATCGATGCGCCGGTTGAACCCTCGCCCCCAGTGGCGCCGCGCCGCGGCAATGGGCTGGTCGTTGTTGCCTTGCTGCTCGGCGCCGCCGGTGTCGCCGTGGGCGGTTGGGGCGTATGGCAGGTACGGCACCTGCAAACCAATAACCAGCAGCAGTCCGCCCAGGTGCAGGCGCTGAACGACCAAGCCCAGACCCTCAAGCTCAACGAGCAACGCCTGAGCGAGCGCCTGGCGCAATTGCCCCCGGCCGAAGAGCTGGAGGAGCGGCGGCGCCAGGTGGCCCAGTTGCAAGGTGATCAGCAGCACCTGAACCAGCGCCTGGAAACCGTGCTGGGTGCCAGCCGCAAGGATTGGCGCCTGGCGGAGGCCGAGCACCTGTTGCGCCTGGCCAGCCTGCGTCTTTCCGCCCTGCAAGACATCGACAGTGCCCAGGCGCTGGTCCAGGGCGCTGACGAAATCCTGCGCGAACAGAACGACCCCGGTTCGTTCGCCGCCCGCGAGCAACTGGCCAAGACCCTCGCTGCGCTGCGCAGCACCGAGCAACCGGATCGTACCGGGCTGTTCCTGCAACTGGGCGCCTTGCGTGACCAGGTGTTGCAACTGACCGAACTGGCACCCGAGTACAAGGATCGTGGAGAGTCGCTGCTGGGCCTGACCGCCGATGGCGATGGGGCCAGCCGGTGGGCGCAGTGGTGGGACCAGATCTCGCGCTATATCCGCATCGACTTCAACGCCGACGAGAACGTCCGTCCGCTGTTGGCCGGGCAAAGCCTGGTGCAAGTGCGCCTGGCCTTGAGCCTGGCTCTGGAGCAGGCGCAATGGGCCGCCCTCAATGGTCAGGCGCCGGTATACACCCAGGCGCTGACCGAGGCCCGGGACGTATTGAAGAACAACTTCAACCAGGACAATCCGCAAAGCAAAATCATGCTCGAGCGCGTGGGTGAGCTGTCCAAGCAGCCGGTGACGGTGGTCACCCCGGACCTCACGGGCACGCTGAGCAGCGTCCAGGCCTACCTTGAGCGTCGCAACCTCAATGCCCAGGAGTCGGTCAAGCCGCTGCCCGCGCCAGGCGCGCAGGAGGCCACGCCATGAAGCGTCTCTACGTGATTCTGTTCGTGGTCATCGCTGCTGCGGCTTTGCTGGGCGTGGCGATTGCCGAGCATTCGGGTTACGTGCTGGTGGCATACAAGAACTTCCGTTATGAAGCTGGCCTGTGGGTCACCCTGGCCCTGGTGGCGGTGCTCTGGCTGGTGTGGCGAGGCCTGAGGGCGCTGATTGGGCTGGTGACCACGTCCAGCGGCGTGGTCAACCCGTGGTCGCGGCGCAACCGCAGTCGTCGGGTGCAAGTGGCGATCGAACACGGCCAGTTGGACCTGGCCGAAGGTCGCTGGGCCAGCGCCCAGCGACACCTGCATCGTGCCGCCGAAGCCGAGCGCCAACCGTTGCTGTATTACCTGGGCGCCGCCCGCGCTGCCAACGAACAAGGGCTTTACGAACAGAGTGACAGTTTGCTGGAGCGCGCCTTGGAGCGTCAGCCCCAGGCGGAACTGGCCATTGCGCTGACGCACGCGCAATTGCAGATGGATCGAGGTGACACGGATGGCGCATTGAGCACGCTGCAGGCCATGCATGAGCGTCATCCCCATAACGCCCAGGTCCTGCGCCAATTGCAACGGCTGCATCAGCAGCGCGGCGATTGGTCGGCGGTGATCCGGCTGTTGCCGGAGCTGCGCAAGGATAAGGTCCTGCCGCCGGCCGAACTGGCTGAACTGGAGCGGCGGGCCTGGGGCGAGAATCTCAGTCTGGCGGCCCACCGAGAGGAGGACGGCAGCGTCGGTTTGCAGTCGCTCAATCGCGCCTGGCAACAACTGACCTCTGCACAGCGCCAGGAGCCTACTCTGGTGCTGGCCTATGCCGAGCAACTGCGTCAGTTGGGCGCTCAGGTTGAAGCCGAGGAGGTGCTGCGCGGCGCGCTCAAGCGTCACTACGACAGCCATCTGGCGCGCCTGTACGGCTTGGTTCGCGGTAATGATCCGATCCGCCAGTTGCAAGCGGCCGAAGGCTGGCTCAAGGACCACCCGACCGATCCGAGCCTGCTGCTGACCCTGGGGCGCCTATGCCTGCAGAACAGTTTGTGGGGCAAGGCGCGGGATTATCTGGAAAGCAGCTTGCGCGTTCAGCGCAACCCCGAAGCCTGCGCCGAACTGGCGCGCCTGCTGGCGCAACTGGGGGATGCCGAGCGCAGCAACCAGTTGTTCCAGGAGGGGTTGGGGCTGTTGGATGAGCGTTTGCTGGCCGCGCCACTGCCGGTTCCGGCTCAGGTGTTGTCGACTTGAGATGAGTCATTGCGGCGCTCCCGCGTGGGTGGGAGCAAAGCTTGCTCGCGAAACAGGCACCTCGGTTTCTGAAAGACCGCGTCGTCTTTAATCGCGGGCAAGCCTTGCTCCCACCGGTGGCACCCGTTTGTTTTTGGGGCTTTGGTCATACCTTCAGCAAAGTCCTACAGCTGACCACGCCGAATCCTCTGCGACCTGTCGGGAATTCCCTACACCCTTGGTGAAGTGTCTGCGCGAGGCTGCCTTGAAAGGCCCGAGGGCTTTCCTCTACCGTAACTGCTTGTCTCTTTTGTTACGGAATCGCCATGTCTTTGGCCAGCTCACGCTTCTCGTTTCTCATGGCTTCCATCGCCGCCGCCCTGGCTTTGGGCATCAGCACTTATCTGGAGTATTCGGCCGGCCTGACGCCTTGCAGTCTGTGTGTCTTGCAGCGGTTTTGCCTGATGCTGTTCCTGGCGAACAGCCTCGTAGCGTGCGTACACGGTCCAGGCCAGCGAGGCAGTCTCTTCTATGGCGCCGCGGGATTGGTTTTTGCGTCCGGGGGCATGACTCTGGCGTGGCGTCAGGTCCTGATGCAAAGCCACTCGTTCGAGCCGTTATCCGATTGTGCGGCACCACTCAACCCGACGGGTTCTTGGTGGTGCGCGTTGCGTCGTGTCCTCGACGGCGCCGTCGATTGTGCAAATATCACGTGGACGTTGTTCGACCTGAGCATCCCCGAGTGGAGCCTGTTGTTTTTTCTCGCGGTGTCCAGCGCCATGACCTACTTGCTGCTGCGCCTTGCCTGGAGTGCTCTGGTACGACCGCTCAGCGGCGAGACGTCGCAGTTGGTCCGGGCCCTGGATTAAACACTTGTATGAACTTTATCTCCTGCGTACCTTGAAGCCGTTGTCGTGCGGGCATAATCTGGCCCGCACGTGTTATTGGAATTGTGCCGCTCGATCATGTTGTGTCTGGCTTGTCCCTGGTCATCAGGCGTGCGCAGGCTGCGAGGGGGCATGACTCACAAGGGAAGAAATCACCATGCTCGAAAGTTGTCAGAATGCTCAGGAACGCTGGGGTGGGGTGCATCTGCTGATCGATCGCTGGCTGCAGGAGCGTCATGAACTGGTTCGGGCCTACGATGATCTTGGCGCCAAGCCTGAAGCCTTGAGCGAAAGCCGCAAACCCTTGCAGGATTTCTGCGGTGTGCTGGTCGACTATGTGTCTGCCGGTCACTTTGAGATATACGAACAACTGACGGGCGAGGCCAAGGCCTTCAACGACAAGCGCGGCCTTGAACTGGCCGAGACGATCTATCCGCGCATCGATGTCATCACCGAGAAGCTGCTGGCGTTCAACGACCTGTGCGATGAAGGCAAGTGCGTAGCGGAAAAATTCAAGGAGCTGGGCGGCTTGCTGCACGAGCGTTTCGAATTGGAAGACTGCCTGATCGAAGTGCTGCACAACGCTCACAAGGAAGAAGCTGCGGTCCAGGCCTGAGGGTTCGCGGTCATGAAAAAACGGTGCGCATTGCGCACCGTTTTTCGTTGGGTCAGCGTCAGGTCGTCGCGCCCAGCAACTCGATTTCAAATACCAACGGTGTGTACGGCGGGATCACATCCCCAGCCCCTTCAGCGCCATAGGCCAGGGACGACGGAATCACCAGCCGCCATTTCGCGCCGACCGGCATTTGCGGCAATGCACTGCGCCAACCGTCGATCACGCTGTCAAGATTGAACCACTGTGCCTGACGGTTTGAGTCGAATACGGTGCCGTCTGGCAATCGACCGGTATACAGCACCTGGACCTTGCCGTGGGGGCCAGCCTTCGCGCCGTGGCCGGGCTTGATTTCGGTCAGCAGGATGCCGTCGGCAAGTTGCTGGACCCCAGGCCGGCTTTTTTCTTCGGTGAGAAATTTCTGCTCGGTTTTCAGCGCGGCTTCGGCCTGCGGCGTTGTCGATGGCGCGTTCAGTTGCGCCTGGTGCTCGGCCAGGATCTGTTCGATGCGTTCATCTTTCAGAGCCAGCGGTTTTCCCAGGTAGGCCTGTTGCAAACCTTCGACCAAGGCTTTGATCTGCAGGTCCGGCACGTCCTGGCGCAGGCGTTCGCCGAGGCTGGCGCCCAGGCTGTAAGCCAGATCGTGGGCATCGTTTACGCTGGTTTTTTCAACGGCCTGGACCGTGGCGCACGCCATGCACAGGAATAAAAACAGGTGACGCGACATGTGTGCTCTCCGGCCTCGAATCGAGGAATTATGCCAGTGTCCATATCTGTAGAGGTGGATTGCCAAGGCACTGGCGCAGAAGATTTTTCGTCCCTTGCAACGCAACGTCTTGTGTACTGTCAACATGCCCTAGCGGCGGTTGCAGCAGAGGTCTAGTATGAGCCGCACTCACGTCAGTCAGGAGGTAAACCATGTCGGCCACCAAGAAGCCTGTAAACACTCCGTTGCACTTGCTCCAACAACTCTCGGGCAGCTTGCTCGAACATCTGGAAAACGCCTGCTCCCAAGCCCTGGCTGATGCTGAAAAACTGCTCGCCAAACTGGAAAAACAACGCGGCAAAGCGCAGGAAAAACTGCACAAGTCGCGCACCAAATTGCAAGACGCAGCCACCGCTGGCAAGGCCAAGGCGCAAGCCAAGGCCAAGGACGTTGTGAAAGAGCTCGAAGACTTGCTCGATGCCTTGAAGGATCGTCAGTCCGAAACCCGCGCCTACATTTTGCAACTCAAGCGTGATGCCCAGGAAAGCCTGAAACTGGCCCAGGGTGTCGGTCGTGTGCAAGAAGCTGCGGGCAAGGCGCTGTCGCTTCGTGCTGCCAAGCCTGCCGCTGTATCGGCCAAGAAGCCAGCGGCTAAACCCGCCGTGGCAAAAGCACCGGCCAAAGTCGCTGCCAAGCCCGCCGCCAAAGCACCGGCCAAGGCGGCCAGCAAACCGGCTGCCAAACCCGTCGCTGCCAGCGCTGCAAAACCTGCGGCAAAAAAACCAGCGGTCAAGGCTGCTGCCAAGCCAGCCGCAAAAACGGCGGCCGCTAAACCTGCCGCTGCCAAGCCCGCTGTAAAAGCCGCTGCTAAACCCGCCGCTAAACCTGCGACAAAAGTTGTAGCCAAGCCTGCCGCTAAAACCGCCGCTGCAAAACCTGCCGCGATGAAAACCGTTGCCGCTAAACCGGCTGCCAAAGCGGCGGTAAAATCCACTGCCAAACCTGCTGCTGCCAAACCTGCCGCCAAGCCTGCGGCAACCAAAACGGCTGCGGCCAAGCCTGTTGCGAAAACGGCTGCCAAGCCCGTCGCTGCCAAAGCGCCTGCCAAAGCGGCGGCTAAACCCGCTGCCAAACCAGCCGCTGCCGCCAAGCCTGCTGTCGCGAAGCCAACGGCTGCCAAGCCAGCCACGGCCAAGCCAGTTGCCGCCAAGCCCGCCGCTAAACCGGCCGTGAAGAAGCCAGCCGCTGCAAAACCTGCGACTGCGCCAGCCGCCAAGCCAGCGACACCGGCTCCGGCGCCGACCGCGACACCTGCGCCTACCGCCAGCACTCCGGCCACGGCGACCAGCCCAGCCGCCGTTGCGCCGACCACCAGCAGCACCCCAACCAGCGCTTCCTAAGTGCCGGACACCGCGACGCGCAGCTGATGCAGCGCGTCGCGGTTCGCTGGGTCTGCACTCGCCACCAGCCCTTGCAGCCATAGCGCTGAATCATTCGGTTGTTCCTCAGGCCAATCCCCGGCCGCCGCCTGTAATCGTTCCAGCAATCGTCGTTCGGCTTCCAATTCCAGTCGCTTGACCTGTTCGCGCAGGCTCTCGAGTGCCGTGTCTTGCCGGGCACCGGTCTTCCATTGACTGCGAAGCGCGCGCAAGGGCCTCACTACCTCTGCCTCCCAAGGCTCGGTCAATTGTCGAAGCTGTTGCAGCCGTTGTTCATTGCAGGTTACGCCGCGTCGTTCCAGCCACAGTCCGCAAAGCAGCAGGCAGACATTGACGCCGGCGCTCTGTAGCGTGAGGCAGGCAGGCTCTACGCCAGGCTTGGCATAGAGGTCGAGGGAAAAGCTCCACAGGTCAGGGGACATCGTGCTACTCGCGCCAGTTGCGAGCGAAGCTGGTAGACTCCGCCGCCATTATGATCCGACTTCAGAACCTGACTTTACAGCGTGGCCCGCAACGTCTGCTAGAAGACGCCGAGCTGACCCTGCACGCCGGCCACAAAGCCGGCCTCATCGGTGCCAACGGCGCCGGCAAATCGAGCCTGTTCGCCTTGCTGCGAGGCGAGCTGCACCCGGACTCGGGCGATTGCCTGCTGCCGGCCGACTGGCGTATCGCTCACATGCGCCAGGAGGTCGACACCCTCGATCGTCTGGCGGTGGACTACGTGCTCGATGGCGACCTGCGCCTGCGCCAGGTGCAACGCGACTTGGCGGCAGCCGAAGCGGCCCACGACGGTGCCGCACAGGCCCGCCTGCACGCGGAACTCGACAGTGCCGACGGCTATACCGCCGATGCCCGCGCGCGCAAGTTGCTCGCCGGCCTGGGCTTTACCAATGAACAGATGGACCGCCAGGTCGGGGACTTCTCCGGTGGCTGGCGGATGCGCCTGAACCTGGCGCAGGCCCTGATGTGCCCTTCGGATCTGCTGCTGCTCGATGAACCGACCAACCACTTGGACCTCGACGCCATCATCTGGCTCGAAGACTGGCTCAAGGGTTACCCGGGCACGCTGCTGTTGATTTCCCACGACCGCGATTTCCTCGACGCGGTGGTGGATCACGTGGCCCATGTCGACCAGCGCAAACTCACCTTGTACCGCGGCGGCTACAGTGCCTTCGAGCGCGCCCGTGCCGAACGCCTGGCCCAGCAACAGCAGGCCTACGAGAAGCAACAGGCGCAACGTGCGCACATGGAAAGCTACATCGCCCGCTTCAAGGCCCAGGCCACCAAGGCCCGCCAGGCCCAGAGCCGGATCAAGGCACTGGAGCGGATGGAAGAGCTGTCGGCGGCCCACGTCGATTCGCCATTCGATTTTGTCTTCCGCGAATCGACCAAGATTTCCAGCCCGTTGATCGACCTGTCCGACGCGCGCCTGGGGTATGGCGACAAGACCGTGCTGGAGAAGGTCAAGCTGCAACTGACCCCAGGTGCGCGGATCGGTCTGCTGGGCCCCAACGGGGCCGGTAAGTCGACCCTGATCAAGAACCTCTCGGGCGAACTGCAGCCATTGGCTGGACGCTTGACCCGAGGCGAAAACACCGTCGTTGGCTATTTCGCCCAGCACCAGCTCGACTCCCTGGATTCCAAGGCCAGCCCGCTGCTGCACCTGCAACGCCTGGCGCCAACCGAGCGCGAGCAAACCCTGCGCGATTTCCTCGGTGGGTTCGATTTTCGCGGGGCACGCATCGACGAGCCGGTGCTGAATTTCTCCGGTGGCGAAAAGGCGCGCCTGGCGCTGGCGTTGATCGCCTGGGGCCGGCCGAACCTGTTGCTGCTCGACGAACCGACCAACCACCTGGACCTGGAAATGCGCCTGGCCCTGACCATGGCCTTGCAGGAATTCAGTGGCGCGGTGCTGGTGGTGTCCCACGATCGGCATTTGCTCAAGAGCACCACGGATAATTTCTTCCTGGTCGCCGACGGCAAGGTCGAGGAATTCGACGGTGACCTGGAAGATTATGCCCGTTGGCTGGTGGAATACCGCCAGCGCAACGCGCCGGTCAGCAGCACGCCGGTCAACCCGGACAAGACCGACAAAAAGGCCCAGCGCCAGGCCGCCGCCGCATTGCGCCAGCAACTGGCGCCGCACAAGCGCGAGGCCGACAAGCTCGAAGCCGAGCTGGGCAAGCTGCATGAAAAGCTGCAGAAAATCGAAACCAGCCTGGGCGACAGTGGTCTCTACGAGGCGGCGCGCAAGGACGAGTTGCGTGACCTGCTGGCCGAACAGGCCAGGCTGAAAGTTCGGGAAGCGGAGCTCGAGGAGGCGTGGATGCAAGCCCTGGAACTGCTGGAAAACCTGCAAGCGGAGCTGGAGGCGTTGTCCTGATGGAAGCGTTGGCGTTGCCTGTCCCTGTCATGTGGATCGAGCCGATCTGGCTCGGTGTGCAAATCCTGCTGATCCTGTTGGTGGGATATGTCGCCCAGCGGTTCGTTGCGCGTGCGCTCACGGGCCTCGGCGAGCGCTACCCACTGCCGACGCAATTGGTGATCATCCTGCGCGGTGTGCTGCGCTGGCTGATCATGGGCAGTGCCGTGCTGGTGGCGCTGGAGCGCCTGGGTGTCTCGGCCACGGTACTCTGGACGGCGATCTCGGGTTTCGTGGCGGTGGCAGCGGTGGCGTTCTTCGCCATCTGGAGCGTGCTGTCTAACCTGTTCTGCGCCGTGTTGATCTACACCGTAGGACCGTTTCGCCTGGGCGATGTGGTCGAGCTGGTGGACACCACCGACAAGCCTGGCATCAAAGGGCGCGTGGTGGCGATCAATCTGCTGTACACCACGCTGATCGAACCCGAGGAACTCGGCACCGGCAGCGCCATGGTGCAAGTGCCCAACAGCCTGTTCTTCCAGCGTTCGGTACGGCGCTGGCGTGGCAGCGAAGCGTTTCCGGTGGGTGGGTTCGTCGAATAATCCGGCCTCGCCGATTGGCCTTTTTTTACAAAAAAGCGATGGTCAATCCTGCGGCGGCGCATTAGCTTAGCCGTTTTCGACGAATCCGAGCCGAGGTGTGCAATGGTGCTGGAAACATGGATGGCGTTTTTCGCCGCCTGTTGGGTGATCAGTCTTTCCCCGGGCGCCGGCGCCATTGCATCGATGTCCAGTGGCTTGCGCTACGGGTTTTGGCGCGGTTATTGGAATGCCCTGGGTCTGCAACTGGGCCTGGCGCTGCAAATCGTGATCGTCGCCGCCGGTGTTGGCGCGATCCTCACGGCGTCGGCCACCGCGTTCTATGCGATCAAGTGGTTCGGCGTGGCCTACCTGGTCTACCTGGGTGTCAAACAGTGGCGGGCCATCCCTGGCGATATCAGTGATGATTCCGTCGTGCGGCCTATCGGCAACCCTTTGGCTCTGGTGTTTCGCGGTTTTCTGGTCAACGTCAGCAACCCCAAGGCGTTGGTGTTCATGCTGGCGGTGTTGCCGCAGTTCATCAATCCCCACGCACCGTTGATCCAGCAATACCTGATCCTGGGCGTCACAATGATCGTCGTCGATCTCATCGTCATGGCGGGGTACACCGGGTTGGCGTCCAAGGTCCTGCGCCTGTTGCGCACACCGAAGCAGCAACGGCGGATGAATCGCACGTTTGCTGGCCTGTTCATCGGCGCGGCGGGCTTGCTCGCGACGATTCGCAAGGCTGCGGTGTAACCGGCTATACACAACACCTGTGGCGAGGGGATTTATCCCCGCTCGAGTGCGCAGCACTCGCAAAATTCTTGGGGCTGCTTCGCAGCCCAGCGGGGATAAATCCCCTCGCCACAGAAGTATCTAAGCATTTACCGAGCGGTGTGGCTCAGCGCAGGATCACCGGCGCGGTATCCCGGGGCAGATTATTGCGCTGCATCGGCTCGCCGGGCTGTTGGTAGCTCGGGCCACCGAGTTGTTCGCTCAGCTGCCGCGCCACATCTTCACCCAGGGCCTTGGACACTTCGCGCACCACCCGTGGACGGTTGAGGCTGATACGCACGTCCCGGTGGTTCAATAATTTGGTGTCCTGGCCTTCGCCCATGGCCGTAAAGGCCGAGGTGATTTCGTAGGTCTTGGTGTTGATCAGGCTGAAGTCCGCCACCAGGGTCAGCGCCAGCACGGCCGAGTAGCTGTCGGTATTGGCCAGCTCGTTGATGTCGCGGGTGAAGTCGATGTCCGACACCGTGCCGAACAGCACGTAGTCGGCACCCTTGAAGTTCCCGGCCTTGATGCGCTTGATAACGTCATAGACGTCGCCATTGGACGCTGCCGTGTGGGGCGTGCCCTGGGTCAGCTGGAACATCCCGCTGCGCAGGATCTCGCCCTTGATGTCGCCGGTGAACTTGCGCAGTTCGCCCTGCTCGATGTAGCTGCTGGTGGCTTCCATCTCGTCGTAGCTCGAGGAAGCGCTGGCGCTGTAGGGGTTCGCCTGGAAGTTGCTCTGCGCTGAAACGGTGTGGATGTATTCCTCCACCCGCTCCTGGTACGCCAGGTCAGTCACTGCGACTTTTGGGGCCGCCTGCGCGCTGAATGCGCAGGCCAGGGCCATGATGCCTATCCATGTGCGCATGGTTTAGCGCTCCGTGGTCTTGCGGATTTCTTTTTCGTCCATCCACTCGGCCAGACCGCTCTCGACGTCGATCAATTGCAGGCTGAATTTGTAGAAGACGTCCTTGTAGTCGCTGCTGCGCTTGACGATCGAGCTGATGGAGCCCTCGAGGCGGTACTTGGCAGCGATCATGTTGCCGGTCTTGGCCACGGTGCTTTTCTTGTACAGGCCGCTCTGGTTCTGCAGCTTGAGCTGGTCGACCTGGCTGTCCATGGCGGTGTTGTCGCTGGCGAAACGGGCGGCGCCGGTCTTCATCAGTTGGGTCTTGATGCTGGTGGTGATTTCGCGGGTGTCGATGTATTCGCTGGTCTTGTTCTTCACGTCATAGACCTGGACCACCGGACGGCCCTGCAGGATGCCGGACTGGGCCAGGGAGCGGGTCATGGATTCGGCGATCATTTGCAGGTCGGTGGAGCCGAACTCGTTGGTCACGGTTTCCACGGCCTTGGTATCGCCGTAGCTGATGTTCTTGTTGCCCAGGACCGGCGAGTTGTTGGCGCAGCCGCTGACCAGCAGGGCGGCGAGGGCGAGGGATGAAATGCGTACGAACATGTGTGGCTCTCGAAAACTGAAAAAAAGGGATAACGCTTCACTCGGGCGTTTGTTGTGGGAGCGAGCTTGCTCGCGATAGCCGTGTGTCAGTCACATCGTGGCTGGCTGATCCAGCGCTATCGCGAGCAAGCTCGCTCCCACAGTTTTTTTGCGTCTTTAAGGGGTATTGATTTCCAAACGGAAATCCACGGCCTTGGGCGTCGGAGCGATGGCCGGCAGGAAGCTGGTCTGTTCGCCGTACAGCGTCAGGCTTTTCCAGGTTTCTTCCTCGGCGATCGGAAAGCCTTCCGGCCCCAGCCAGGCAAAGCGGTAGTACATCGTCTTGTTGTTGTAGCTGGTGTTGCTCAACTGGACATTGACGGTCATGTAGCCGTTTTCCCGGGCCACGCGCATGGCGCCGACCACGATGTTCTTGGTCTTGCCCATCGCCACGACCTTGCTGGCGGCGCTGCCCGGTTCCGGTGGCGGCGGGGTGGCGCAACCGGCCAGCAAGGCCAGGGCGCCGACGGCGATCAGTTTTAAACGCATGTGAACAAGACTCCGTTCTTAAGGTTGCTTGAGGGCAATGGCGGTCGGGTTGGCGCTTGGCATCACCTGGGCCGCGAGGCCACCGGCGAACACTTGGTTACCCACGGCGCGAAGGCTGATGACCTGGTAGCGCTGGTCCACGGTGACCTTGACCACCGAGCCGCCCACCGCGCTTGGCAAGGTGACCTGGTGCTCGCCTTTCTTCAGGCGCAGGCGCACCACCTGGGTGTAGTCGGGCAGGGTGCGCCAGGTCCGGGTATCGGCCCCTTCGAATACCGCCGAAGTGAGGCCGACGGCCAGGCCCGCCAGGGGATTGGTCTCGTTGATCTGCTTTTGCGCCACGCCACGGGTGACGGCGCGCACAGTCGTGCGCAGGATGATGCCCGGCATGTCGTCGCGCAGGGCCCGACGGGACATGGCGGTGGTGCTGTTGAGTTGGGTCAGGTCCAGCTGACGGCCGTCGACACCGATCTGGCCGAAGGTGGCCGTGGAAGTGTCGGGCTTGATCAGTGGGAACGACAGCGGCGTGATGACCAGGTTGCCGCTGATTGGCAAGGGCAAGGGAATGCGGATCGAATCCCGGGACGGTGCCAGGCCACTCTGCACCACGATCAGGATGTCGCTGTCGTCGCTCTTGGCGACGGGCTTGTCGAGGTTACGCAGGGCCTGCTCCAGCAGCGGTGTGTTGGGGCGCAGCTCGGCGGCCTTGCGATAACCCGGTGCGGCCAGGTCCTTTTCACCCAGGGCTTCGTAGACGAAACCGGCCAGGTAATGGCTGAATGCGCTCTGGTAACTGTTCTTGAGGCTGACCACTTCCGGGGCGTCGAGGCTGGCCACCGGGTAACCCTGGAGGTCCTTGTATTCGGTCTTGACCCCTTGTTTCTCGGCTTCTTCCTCGCGCTTGAGGTATTCCTTGTCCCGCAGGTCGGCGATCACCGCTTCGCGTTCGTGGGTCTTCTTGATCTGGGTCCGCGCTCCGTCGAAGTCATTCACCGCCAGCAGGTTCAGGGCCATCTGCGTGGTCAGCATGACCTTTTCGTAGTCATAGCCTTCGTAGCGGCGGACTTTATCGTTGACCAGGAAACTGCCGAACTGGGCCAGGTACTTGGCCGTGTCGAGCTTGACCGAATCTTCCCACTGGGCAACTTGTCGGTCGGCACTGCTCCAGGCGGTCTGGCTGCCGGACAAGTCACCCTTGGCACGCAACAGCTCACCTTTCTCGAAGTAGTACAGCAGGTCCTTGTCTTGGCTGGAGTTGTTCTTTTCCAGCAGGGTCAATGCGCCGTCGACGTTGCCGGACGCCAATTGCTGGTTGGTCTGGGCCAACTCGTTGTCATAGTTGCGAAAGGCCGAGCAGCCGGACAACAAGGTGATCGCGCCGAGGGCGACCGAAAGAACGGCACGGGATGCCATGAACATTTTCTTCCCTGATAACAGCCGGGGTGTGCGGGTCGGGCTGGAGCGATCCCACGGACAAACGTCGGAACGCTGTCGGTTCCTCATAAAAAGAGGAGCTTTTATGCCATCGAATAATAAGAAGGCGGCGGGATTATAAACATGGCGCTTGGCTATGTAATGGCTTTTCAATTCCTAAATGCTGTTTTTGTGACATCACCTCCAAAGCATTAAAATCCGATGAAAATCGGCGCCCAGGCCACATCCGCCCTTGAGCCGAAGCCATTGGAAGTGAACAATGTGTTACTTCTTATTACCAACTGAGAGTCATTCATGACTGCGCCGTTCCGTTTCCTGGCCTGGCTTGTACTGCCATTGCTTGCTTTGTGCAGCTCTGCGCTGCAGGCCGACACCCTCGAGAGTGCCCCCCAGGCGCTGCATTTGTTGGATTACATCGGGGCGGATTACCCGGCGACGGTCGAGGCGGGCAAGGTCATCGACGAGGCGGAATACCACGAGCAGCTGGAGTTTACCCAGGCGCTGGACGGGGTGGTCGCCGGGTTGCCGGCCAAGCCGGAAAAGACTGAGCTGGTTCAAGGTATTGGGGCCCTGCGCACGGCGATCACCCAGCGCCAGGACGGCGGCGATGTCGCCCGCCTGGCGCGGCAACTGGGGGCCAAGCTGGCGGTAGCGTATGAAGTCAGCCAGGCACCGGTCATCACGCCCGACCCCGCCCGCGGCGCGCCGCTGTATGCGCAGAATTGCTCGGTGTGCCACGGCGCCAACGGTGCCGGCGACGGTCCTGCCGGTGTTGGCCTGGAACCGCCGCCCGCCAACTTGCGCGACGCCCAGCGCCTGGATCGCCTGAGTCTCTATGGGATCTACAACACCCTCGGCATGGGTATCGAAGGCACCGACATGCCGGCTTTCGCCGATCAGCTCGACGACCGTCAACGCTGGGACCTGGCAACCTACATCGCCAGTTTCAGCGCCGACCCGGCCGCGGCAAAAAGTGAGCAGGCCTTTAATCTCGCTGATCTGGCGCGCCAGACCCCGGCCGAAGTGCTCGCCGCGCAAGGCCCCGCAGCGGCGGCGACATTCCGTGCCCAGCGTGCCCAACCGCCGCAGGTGCAACGTGGCCCGGCGCAGTTGCTCGACTACACCGCCGCTACCTTGGATAAAAGCATCGCGGCGTATCGCGCCGGTGACCACGACCAAGCCTATGACTTGTCGGTAGCGGCTTACCTGGAAGGTTTCGAGCTGGTGGAAAGCTCGCTGGACAACGTCGATGCCAACGTGCGCAAGGACACCGAAAAGGCCCTGATGGCCTACCGTCAGTCGTTGCAGGACGGTTTGCCGGTGGAGCAGGCCGTACAGCGCCTGGACGTGGCCAAGGCCAAACTGAAAGAGTCCGCTGGCCTGCTGGGTGGCGATGGCTTGAGCTGGTCGCTGAGCTACATCTCCGGGTTGCTGATCTTGCTGCGTGAAGGGTTGGAAGCGATCCTGGTGCTGGCGGCGATCCTGGCGTTCCTGCGCAACACCGGCCAGCAGTCGGCGGTGCGCAGCGTCAACGTCGGTTGGGGCCTGGCGCTGCTGGCCGGCCTGGCGACCTGGGGGCTGGCGGCGTATGTGATCGACGTCAGCGGCGCACAGCGAGAGCTGCTCGAAGGCGCGACGGCGTTGTTCGCCAGTGTGATGGTGCTGTGGCTGGGTGTCTGGATGCACGACCGTCGTCACGCGGCGGCCTGGCAGGATTACATCAAGAGCAGCCTGGTGGGCGGCGGTGGTCGGTTTGGGTTTGCGATCCTGGCGTTCTTCTCGGTCTATCGCGAACTGTTCGAAGTGATCCTCTTCTACGAAACCCTGTGGTTGCAAGCGGGTCCTGCCGGGCATAACGCAGTGCTGGCCGGCGGTGCGACAGCGCTGGTGTTGCTGGTGGGGCTGGCCTGGGTGATCCTGCGCGGCTCGGCGAAACTGCCGCTGGCGCTGTTCTTCAGCATCAACGCCGCGTTGCTATGCGCACTGTCGGTGGTGTTTGCCGGTCATGGCGTGAAGGCGTTGCAGGAAGCCGGGATTTTCGGCACCCATCCGGTGGCCTTCTTCGACTTCGACTGGCTGGGCATTCATGCCGATGCCTATTCGCTGGCCGCTCAAGTGGTGGCGATCCTGGCGATCGTGGTGCTGTATGGTCGCAGTTGGGTAGCGGAGAAGCGTCGGGTCCAGGTTTCCTGAACAGCGGCATTCGCTGCGCTCATGATCGCGAGCAAGCTCGCTCCCACACGATGTAGGCTGTCCTGTGTGGGAGCGAGCTTGCTCGCGATGCATTTAAAAAGAGGAAAAACTCCAATGCGCGTATGGATCGACGCCGATGCCTGTCCCAAGGCGGCGAAGGAACTGGTGGTCAAGTTCGCCCTGAAGCGCCGGTTCGAGGTGGTGCTGGTGGCCGGTCAACCGCAGATCAAGCCGGCTCTGGCCTGTGTGAAGCTGATCGTGGTGCCCAGCGGCCCTGACGCGGCGGACGACTACCTGGTGGAACATGCCGTGCCGGGTGAGCTGGTGATCTGCAGCGACGTGCCCCTGGCAGATCGGTTGGTGAAGAAGGGCGTTGCGGCCCTGGACCCGCGAGGCAAGGAGTTTGACGCGCAAAACATGGGCGAGCGGCTGTCGGTGCGTAACCTGTTCACCGATCTGCGCGAACAGGGCCATATGGGCGGCGGCCCGGCGGCGTACAGCGAGCGGGACAAGCAGGGGTTTGCCAATGCTTTGGATCGGATTCTGACGCGCCTGGCCCGAATGGCTTGAGTCCTGTGTAACCCCTGTGGGAGCGAGCTTGCTCGCGATAGTGTCGGATCAACCGGCATCTCTATCGGCTGACACACCGCCTTCGCGAGCAAGCTCGCTCCCACCGGGGCTCGGCGTGTTGCTAGGCGTCGTTCTCGTGCGTCAGCTCCAACACCCGGTCCACCAGCTTGTTGATGCCTGAGGCCGCTTCGCTGATGTTCTGCGCCAGCATGTAGGCCGGGGTGCTGACCAGTTTGCGCGCGCGGTCTTCGACAATGTCGGTGACCGCGCAGTCTTCGTGAGTGCCGCCCATTTTGCCCACGGCTGCCGCCGTGTCCGGGTCGTTGCCGATGGTGCACGTCACCCCCGGGCCATAGATCTTGGCCGCCAGGGCCGGGGAGATGCAGATCAGCCCGACGGGTTTACCCGCCTCGGCAAAGGCTTCGGTCAAGGCCAGGACCTCTGGCTGGACGGTGCAGCCGGCGCCTTCGACGGCAAAGTTGGAGAGGTTTTTCGCCGAGCCAAAACCACCGGGTACGATCAAGGCGTCGAAATCCTCGACCCTGGCTTCACGCAAATCCTTTACGTTGCCCCGGGCGATCCGCGCCGACTCCACCAACACGTTGCGGCTCTCGGGCATTTCCTCGCCGGTCAGGTGATTGATCACATGCAGTTGGGCAATGTTGGGGGCGAAGCACTGGACCTGCGCCCCGCGCTGGTCGAGACGCAGCAAGGTGATCACGCTTTCGTGGATCTCGGCGCCGTCATACACGCCACAGCCGGAAAGGATCACTGCAATTTTTTTGCTCATGGGCTTTTCTCCAGATTCATGGCGTTAAATGTCTACTAATTTGTCACTCGTTGCCATAGGGGGATCGGGCAGCTACACCTAATCTGCCGACTATCCCCCTACCTCGCATGCCCGGGTTGCGTCATGAACTTCATCCTGTATGCCGTGCCGTTCTTCTTCGTGCTGATCGCCGTCGAGTTGCTGGCCGACCGCTGGCGGGGTGTGAGCCACTACCGCGTGGCGGACGCGATCAACAGCTTGAGCACCGGCGTGCTGTCGACCACCACGGGGCTGTTGACCAAAGGCGTGGGGCTGGTGACCTACGCTTTTGCGCTGAAACACCTGGCCGTCATCGAACTGCCTGCCGACCGGGTCTGGACCTGGGTGTTCGCCTTCGTGCTCTACGACCTCTGTTACTACTGGCTGCACCGCATGGGCCATGAGCGCAACATCCTCTGGGCCGCCCATTCGGTTCACCACCAAAGCGAGGACTACAATCTCTCCACCGCGTTGCGCCAGACCAGCACCGGGTTCCTGTTGAGCTGGATTTTCTACGTTCCGCTCGCCGTGCTGGGCGTGCCGCTGGTGGTCTTCGTCAGCGTCGCGGCGTTGAATTTGCTGTACCAGTTCTGGGTCCACACCCAGCACATTCCCAAGCTCGGTTGGCTGGAGTGGTGTTTCGTGACGCCGTCCAATCATCGTGCCCACCATGCACAGAACCCTCTCTACATGGATCGCAACTACGGCGGGGTGTTCATTATTTGGGACCGTCTATTTGGCACCTTCCAAGAAGAAGACGATAACGAGCCGGTGATTTTTGGCGTGACCACGCCGCTGGCGAGTTGGAATCCGTTGTGGGCCAACCTGCAGTTCTATGCACAGCTATGGGCCGATGCGCGGCGGGCCGGACGCTGGTGGGACAAGCTGCGGATCTGGTTCATGCCCACCGGTTGGCGTCCGGCGGACGTCGCGGCCCTGTACCCGCTGAACAAGCCGGACCTGAGCCAGTTCCACAAATTCACCGTGCCGCTGGACCCGCGCCCAGCAGTGGTACGTGGGGCTGCAGTTCTGCGTCTACATTGCTTTGGGCAGTTATTTGATGAACCTTGAAAGCAGCCTGCCGGTCGCCGCCCTGGTGCTGGGGTGGGGCGTGGTGGCGTTCGGTCTGTTCGTGTTGGGCGTGGCCCTGGAGAATCGCCCGTGGGCGCTGAAGCTGGAGCTGTTGCGGCTGGCCTCGAACCTGCCGCTGGTGTGGCTGGCGCCCTTGGCCGGGTTGTGGCCGGCCAGCGCTGTGGCCTGGGTTGGTCTGCTCAGCTACAGCCTGCTCAGTGGCATCGGGCTGTATTGCTGCCGCAGCCGGTTTACTCGGTTGGCGTCGTAGGTGCGTCGGACCTGGCTTGTTCCAGGCGTTCGGCTTCGAGGACTTTCCTGGCCAGCCGCGCATTCTTGATGCGTCGGCGCAACCACAGGACCAGGCCCAGTACCAGCAGTGCGCCGAGTACCCACAGCTCGTATTTCTTGATGCTGCCCAACATGCCTTCCAGCACGGCGCCGAAGTGGTACGCGGCAGCGGCCAGGGCCGTGGCCCAGATCGCCGCACCAATGCCGTTGAGCAACAGGTAGCGGCCCGGCGGGTAGCCCGACAGGCCGATCGCCACCGGCATCACCGTGCGCAGGCCATAGACGAAACGGAAGCTCAGCACCCAGATGTCCGGATGCCGGCGAATGTGTTCCAGCGCGCGATCCCCCATCAACTGCCAACGCGGCTTGCGCGCCAGAAGCTTGCGGCCGTGCTTGCGTCCCAGGAAATACCACAGCTGATCGCCCGCGTAGCTGCCGCAGAACGCCACGACCACCACCAGGTTGATGTCCATATAGCCACGGAACGCCAGGAAACCTGCGAGCACGAGGATGGTTTCGCCTTCGAAGAACGTGCCGATAAACAAGGCCAAGTAGCCGAAGTCATGCAGAAATTGTTGGAGCATTGTCTGGGTGCTGGCGAAATGAACGCGCAGCCTAACCCTTCAGGCACATTCAGGAAAGTATCGAAATGTGTCTCGACGTGAACAATTCCTACAGAAGACAATGACTGCGACTACCGGTCGCGTCTTAGCACAACTGTCACACGTCCGTCATAATGTCCGCTTATAACTGTCACGCTCGCCCGTCTGCGGGCTCAGGAGTCTGCCGTGAGCTTTACCCCCGCCAATCGTCTGTTCCCTGCTACCCGCCTGCGTCGCAACCGCCGTGATGAGTTCTCTCGTCGGCTGGTGCGTGAAAACGTGCTGACCACCGATGACCTGATCCTGCCGGTATTCGTGCTGGACGGTGAGAACCGTCGCGAAGCGGTGGCGTCGATGCCCGGGGTGGAACGCCTGACCATCGACCTGCTGCTCGAAGAAGCCGCCCACTGGGTCGAGCTGGGCATTCCGGCGCTGGCCCTGTTCCCGGTCACGCCACCGGCGCTCAAGTCCCTGGACGCCGCCGAGGCCTGGAACCCGGAGGGCATCGCCCAACGGGCGACGCGTGCCCTGCGGGCGCGTTTCCCGGAGCTGGGGGTGATCACCGACGTGGCGCTGGACCCGTTCACCACTCACGGGCAGGACGGTATCCTCGATGAAGAGGGCTATGTGCAGAACGACATTACCGTCGATGCACTGGTCAGGCAGGCGCTGTCCCACGCCGAGGCTGGTGCCCAGGTGGTGGCCCCCTCGGACATGATGGACGGGCGCATACAGGCGATCCGCGAAGCCCTCGAGGTGGCCGGTCACGTCAACGTGCGGATCATGGCCTATTCGGCCAAGTACGCCAGCGCCTATTACGGCCCGTTCCGCGATGCGGTCGGCTCGGCCCTGAACCTGGGCAAGGCCAACAAGGCCTCTTATCAGATGGACCCGGCCAACAGTCAGGAAGCCTTGCACGAAGTGGCGGCTGACTTGTCAGAGGGGGCAGATATGGTCATGGTCAAGCCTGGCATGCCCTACCTCGACATTCTTTGCCGGGTCAAAGACGAATTCAAAGTGCCGACCTTTGTTTATCAGGTCAGCGGCGAGTACGCCATGCACATGGCCGCGATCCAGAACGGTTGGTTGGGCGAAGGGGTGATCCTGGAGTCCTTGACCGCTTTCAAGCGCGCAGGCGCTGATGGCATCCTGACTTACTTTGCCGTGCGCGCCGCCCAATTGTTACGAGAGCAGAAATAGCCTCCCAGGAACTTGCGATGAATACCGAAGGACTCTCCGAAGTTGCCGTAAAAGACGCTCAACCCGTGGTCGAGCAAGTTGCCGAAACACCGCCGGAGCTGGAGCCCGCTCCCCCGGCCGTCGTCGAGCCCGCCCCGGCGCCGGCGATTGCCATTCCGAACCTGGATGACAGCAGCCTGTACATCCATCGCGAGCTGTCGCAACTGCAGTTCAACATCCGCGTGCTGGAGCAGGCGCTGGACGAGTCCTATCCGCTGTTGGAACGGCTGAAATTCCTGCTGATCTTTTCCAGCAACCTGGATGAGTTCTTCGAAATCCGCGTCGCCGGCCTGAAGAAGCAGATCACCTTCGCCCGTGAACAGGCGGGTGCCGACGGCCTGCAACCGCACCAGGCCCTGGCCCGTATCAGCGAGCTGGTCCACGGTCATGTGGACCGGCAATACGCGATCCTCAACGACATCCTGTTGCCGGAGCTGGAAAAGCACCAGGTGCGCTTCATCCGCCGGCGTTACTGGAACACCAAGATCAAGACCTGGGTGCGCCGCTATTTCCGCGACGAGATCGCGCCGATCATCACGCCGATCGGTCTCGATCCGACGCACCCGTTTCCGCTGCTGGTCAACAAGAGCCTGAACTTCATCGTCGAACTGGAAGGGATCGACGCCTTCGGTCGCGATTCCGGCCTGGCGATCATTCCGGCGCCGCGCCTGTTGCCGCGCATCATCCGTGTGCCGGAAGATGTCGGCGGCCCGGGCGACAATTATGTGTTCCTGTCGTCGATGATCCACGCCCACGCCGATGACCTGTTCCAAGGCATGAAGGTGAAGGGTTGCTACCAGTTCCGCTTGACGCGTAACGCCGACCTGTCGGTGGACACCGAGGACGTCGAAGACCTGGCCCGCGCCCTGCGCGGCGAGCTGTTCTCCCGTCGCTACGGCGATGCGGTGCGCCTGGAGGTGGCCGACACCTGTCCGAAACACCTGTCCGACTACCTGCTCAAGCAGTTCAACCTGCACGAGACCGAGCTGTATCAGGTCAACGGTCCGGTCAACCTGACCCGACTGTTCAGCATCACCGGCCTGGACAGTCACCCGGAACTGCAATACCTGCCGTTCACGCCGCAGATCCCGAAACTGCTGCAAAACAGCGAGAACATTTTCAGCGTGGTCAGCAAGCAGGACATCCTGCTGTTGCACCCGTTCGAGTCGTTCACGCCGGTGGTCGACCTGCTGCGCCAGGCCGCCAAGGACCCTCACGTCCTGGCGGTGCGCCAGACCCTGTACCGCAGCGGCGCCAACTCGGAAATCGTCGATGCCCTGGTGGACGCGGCGCGAAACGGCAAGGAAGTCACCGCGGTGATCGAATTGCGCGCCCGCTTCGACGAAGAATCCAACCTGCAACTGGCCAGCCGCCTGCAAGCGGCCGGCGCGGTGGTGATCTATGGCGTGGTCGGCTTCAAGACGCACGCCAAGATGATGCTCATCCTGCGCCGTGAGGCCGGCGAGATCGTGCGTTACGCCCACTTGGGCACCGGCAACTACCACGCTGCCAACGCCCGCCTGTACACCGACTACAGCCTGCTGACCTCCGACGATGCCTTGTGCGAAGACGTCGGCAAGCTGTTCAGCCAATTGATCGGCATGGGCAAGACCCTGCGCATGAAGAAACTGTTGCACGCGCCGTTCACCTTGAAAAAGGGCATGCTCGACATGATCGCCCGGGAGACGCAGTTCGCCCTGGACGGCAAGCCGGCCCACATCATTGCCAAGTTCAACTCGCTGACCGATCCGAAGATCATCCGCGCGTTGTACAAGGCCAGCCAGTCAGGTGTGCGCATCGACCTGGTGGTGCGGGGCATGTGCTGCCTGCGGCCGGGCATCCCGGGGGTGTCCCACAACATCCATGTACGCTCGATCATCGGGCGGTTCCTGGAGCATACCCGGGTGTTCTACTTCCTCAACGGCGGGGAGGAGCAGATGTTCCTGTCCAGCGCCGACTGGATGGAGCGTAACCTCGACAAACGGGTCGAGACCTGCTTCCCGGTGGAAGGCAAGAAGCTGATCCTGCGGGTCAAGAAGGAATTGGAAAGCTACCTCACCGACAACACCCACAGCTGGAGCCTGCAGTCGGATGGCCGCTACATCCGCAACACGCCGACCGGCAACCAGAACCCGCGCAGCGCCCAGGCGACATTGCTGGAGCGCTTGAGCAGCCCGGTGTTGGCGGTTCGTTAAGGTTGGGGTGATGCAGTTCTGATGGTTTAAGGATATCTGTGGCGAGGGGATTTAGCGAAACGTCGCACCGCCCCGCTGGGCTGCGAAGCAGCCCTGAAACCTGCCAGCCAGTTGTGTCAGGTTGATTACCTTCCAACTCTTTGGGGCCGCTTCGCGGCCCAACGGGGATAAATCCCCTCGCCACAATAGATCTGTGTTGTGGCGGGGCTCAGTGAATGTTCAACACAATCCCGACCCGGGTCAGCCAGTCGGCTTCCTGGGCGAAGTCGGCCTGGGTCAACTGGTTTTCTTCCAGCCATCCGTCGGGGAACATCACGTCCAGTTGATCGCCGTCGGCATGCAGGGCGACCTGCGGCATTTCCTGGGTGCCACGGATGTGATGGAACAGGATCGCAAAACGCAGCAGTACGCACAGGCGAATCAGCTTGATGCCGTCATCGCCGAACTCGGCAAATTTATCCTTGGGAATGTTGCGCCGATGGCCGCGCACCAATAGCGCGAGCATCTGCTGGTCTTCTCGGGAGAAGCCCGCCAGGTCCGAATGCTCGATCAGGTAGGCGCCATGCTTGTGGTAGTGATAGTGGGCGATGTCCAGGCCCACTTCATGGACCTTGGCGGCCCAGCCCAGCAATTCGCGCCAGACCCCGTCGTTCAAGTCCCAGTCATCGGCCACCTGGTCGAAGGCATGCAGTGCCTTGCGTTCGACCCGTGCGGCCTGCTCCAGATCGACGTGATAACGCTCCATGAGCGAGCCCAGGGTGCGTTCACGCACGTCTTCGTGATGATGACGCCCCAGCAGGTCGTAGAGCACGCCTTCGCGCAGAGCGCCCTCGCAGTGGTCCATGCGTTGCAGTTCGAGGGCGTCGAAAATCGCTTCGAGGATCGCCAGGCCCGCCGGGAAAATCGCCCGGCGATCGGGCTTGATGCCTTCGAAATCGATCTTGTCCGCTTCGCCGAGCTTGAACACTCTGCGTTTGAGCCAGGCCAGGCCCTCGGCGTTGACCTCCCCAGTACCGTGGCCGCCAGCCTTGAGCGCCAGACCGATGGCGCGAATGGTCCCGGAGGAGCCGATGGCTTCGTCCCAGGTCAGGCGGTGCAGGGCGTGTTCGATGCTCATGATTTCCAGGCGCGCCGCCGTGTAGGCCTGGGCGTAGCGGGCCGGGGTGATCTTGCCGTCGCGGAAATAACGCTGGGTGTAGCTGACGCAGCCCATCTGCAGGCTTTCGCGCAGCAGCGGTTCGAAGCGCTGGCCGATGATGAATTCGGTACTGCCACCACCGATGTCCGCCACCAGGCGCTTGCCCGGAGTGTCGGCCAGGGTATGGGAGACGCCCAGGTAGATCAGGCGGGCTTCTTCACGGCCGGAGATGACTTCCACCGGATGGCCGAGGATCTCTTCGGCGCGACGGATGAACTCGCCACGGTTGCGTGCCTCGCGCAGGGCGTTGGTGCCGACGATCCGCACCGCGCCCAGGGGCATACCGTTGATCAGTTGGGCAAACCGCTTGAGGCAATCGAGCCCGCGTTGGATGGATTCTTCGCTGAGCTTGCGCTCTTCGTCGATCCCGGCGGCCAGTTGGACCTTTTCGCCGAGCCGCTCAAGAATGCGGATTTCCCCGTTCTGGGCCTTGGCGACGACCATGTGGAAGCTGTTGGAGCCCAGGTCGATGGCAGCGATCAGGGACAGATTCTTGGCTTGGGATTGCGGCATGGTCAAAAAGTCTCGGTCGATAACCTCGCCATCCTGCCACGATCGACCGCTTACGCCAACGCAAAGGCGACCGCTTCGCGGTCAATCGCGAGCAAGCTCGCTCCCACATGTGTTTTGTCTCGCCTGCGCAATAGCCGGCAACCGAGAACCTGTGGGAGCGAGCTTGCTCGCGATGAGGCCAGAGCCGGCACCACAAACCTCAGGCCACAGGCTCGACCGTCCCGATGAAGTTCGCCAGCTCCGCGGTCTGCGGAGCGGCGAACAGCACCTTGGGATCGCCCACCTCATGCACCTTGCCCTGGTGCATGAACACCAGTTTGTCGCCCACTTCCCGGGCGAAACGCATTTCGTGGGTGACCATGATCAGGGTCATGCCTTCCTTGGCCAGTTGCCGCACCACGCTGAGCACTTCATTGACCAGTTCCGGGTCCAGTGCCGAGGTGATTTCGTCGCACAGCAGCACTTTCGGCGACATTGCCAGGGCGCGGGCAATCGCCACCCGTTGCTGCTGGCCGCCGGACAACCGGTCGGGGAAGGCGTCGAATTTCTCCCCAAGCCCGACCCGCTCCAGCATCTGCCGCGCCAGTACGGCCGCCTTGGCCTTGGGCACTTTTTGAACAACTTGCGGCGCGAGCATCACGTTCTCGCCCACTGTCAGGTGCGGGAACAGGTTGAATTGCTGGAACACCATTCCGACTTTCTGTCGCAGGCTGCGCAGGTCGGCGCGGGCGGCATCAAGGTATTCGCCGTCGACTTCGATCACGCCGTCGTTGATCGACTCCAGGCCATTGAGGGTGCGCAGCAAGGTGGATTTGCCCGAGCCGCTGCGGCCGATGATCGCTACCACCTGGCCTTCCTCGACGCTCAGGTCGATGCCTTTGAGCACGTGATGATCGCCGTAGTATTTATGCAGGGCGGTAATTCTAAGCAGAGGCATGCAGTCTCCTTTCCAGGTAGCGCGCACTGAGGGACAAGGGGTAGCAGAGCAGGAAATAACCGAGGGCCACCAGGCCATAGACCATGAACGGCTCGAACGTGGCGTTGGCGAGCATGCCGCCGGTCTTGGTCAGTTCGGTAAAGCCAATGATCGAAGTCACGGCAGTGCCTTTGACCACCTGCACGGAAAAGCCCACGGTCGGCGCCACGGCGATGCGCAGGGCCTGGGGCAGGATCACGTAGCGCAACTGCTCCAGCGGGTTGAGGGCCAGGCTCGCCGAGGCTTCCCACTGGCCGTTGGAAATCGAGTCGACACAACCGCGCCAGATCTCCGCCAGGTAGGCACTGGTGAACAGCGTCAGGGCAATGGCCGCCGCCATCCACGGCGAAATCTCCACCCCGGCCAGCGCCACGCCGAAGAACACCAGAAACAGTTGCATCAACAGCGGCGTGCCCTGGAACAACTCGATGTAGGTACGGGCGATGTTACGGGGCAGGGCGCTTTTGGAGATGCGCAGCACCATCACCAGCAAGCCGATCACACCGCCGCCGATAAATGCCACCAGCGACAGCGCCAGGGTCCATTGCAGGCCGGTGAGCAGGTTGCGCACCACGTCCCAGAAAGTGAAATCGCTCATTGGCCGCTCCTGGCAATGTAGCGGCGCCCCACCCAGTTCAGGAACTGGCGGATCAGCAGCGCCATGCACAAATAGATCAGCGTGGTCAGTGCGTAGGTTTCAAAGGCGCGGAAGTTGCGCGACTGAATGAAGTTGGCGGCGAAGCTCAACTCTTCGGTGGCGATCTGCGAACAGACCGCCGAGCCGAGCATCACGATGATGATCTGGCTGCTCAGGGCTGGCCAGACCTTGCCCAATGCCGGCAGCAGCACCACGTGGCGGAAGGCCTCGAAGCGGCTCATCGCCAGGGCCGCGGCCGCTTCCAATTGCCCCCGCGGGATGGCCTGGATACCGGCGCGGATGATCTCGGTGGAGTAGGCGCCGAGGTTGATCACCATCGCCAACACCGCCGCCTGCCATTCGGAAATCTGCAGGCCCAGGGACGGCAAACCGAAGAAGATGAAAAACAACTGCACCAGGAACGGTGTGTTGCGGATCAATTCCACGTACACACCGAAGAGCGCCGCGAACGGGCGAATGTTCCACGCCCGCACCACGCCGCCGACGATGCCCAGGCCGACCCCGAGCAACGTGCCGATGGCCGTCAGTTCCAGGGTGAACAGCGCACCGCGCAGCAGTAACTCGGTGTTTTGCACCACCGGCAGAAAATCGAACTGATAAGCCATGCTCAGCCTCTCAAGCGACGGTCAGAGATCGGCCGGCAGCGGCTGCTTGAGCCAGGTCTGGGAATTCTTCTCCAGGCTGCCATCGGTCTTGGCGGTGGCCAGGATCTGGTTGACCTTGTCCAGCAGCGCCGGCTCGTTCTTGTTTACGCCCACGTACACCGGCGAGTCCTTGAGTTTCACCTTCAGCGCCGGAACACGCTTGGGGTTGCGTTCGCTGATCGCGACCATCACCACGTTGCCGCTGGCGATCAGGTCCACCTGGCCGGCCAGGTAGGCGGCGATGGTCGAGTTATTGTCTTCGAAGCGCTTGATGGTGGTGCCTTCGGGGGCGACCTTGGTCAGCTCGATGTCTTCGATGGCGCCACGGGTGACGCTGATGGTCTTGCCCTTGAGGTCGTCCAGGCCATTGATCGCGGCATCGGGTGGACCAAAGACGGCCAGGTAGAACGGCGCATAGGCACTGGAAAAGTCGATGACTTTTTCCCGCTCCGGGTTCTTGCCCAGGCTGGAAATCACCAGGTCGACCTTGCCCGTGGTCAGGAAGGGGATGCGGTTGGTGCTGTTGACTGGCGTCAGTTCAAGCTTGACCTTGAGCTGGTCGGCCAGCAGTTTCGCGGTGTCGATGTCCAGGCCGCGGGGTTTCATGTCCGGGCCCACCGAGCCGAACGGGGGGAAGTCCTGGGGCACGGCGACCTTGAGGGTGCCGCGCTTGACCACGTCCTCCAGGCCATCGGCGTGGGCGGGCAGCTGACAAAGCATCAGGCTGGCAAACAGGGCTGTGAGCAGGGCGCTGCAACGCTGAATCATGGCGAATCTCCGCAATCGGTGATGTGATTTCTGCGTTCGGACAGAGCACAGGCCATGCCAAGGCCACTTTTAACCGGCCAAAGCCACGGTTTTGCTGGTGGGCAGCGGTCTTACTGGTCTGAACAGTTGCATCGTGTTTCGCACCGTTATCGGGCGTCGGTATTTGTCGCCGAACCCTGCTGGGGCACGACTTGCCGGGCGCGGCGAATAGCTTTACAACTAGCCGCTCACTGGCCCGGTTCGTCTGAAAAAATCATGAATTCCATCGCTCGTGCCGTTCCTGAAGTGGCCCTGCAAGCCATCCGCAAACTGATCGTCGATGAAGGCTTCGGCCCAGGCGATGCGTTGCCGTCGCAGCGGGACCTGGCGCTGCAACTGGGCGTGAGCCGGGCGTCGTTGCGCGAAGCGTTGTCCTCCCTGAGTGCCTTGGGCATGATCAGCGTGCAGCCGGGCAAGGGGGTGTTCGTGCAGGCGCCGGTAGAGGCCCCGCGCACCGAGTCGGCGCCGGGCTGGCCGTTCGCCGCCCAGGCATCGCCGGTGGACATCTTCCAGTTGCGCTACGCCCTGGAGGGCTTCGCGGCGGGGTTGGCGGCGGTGACGCTCAGCGCCGATGAGCTCGACCGGTTGCAAGACAATGTCGAAGCCATGCGCCGAGAGTTGAAGGTCGGGGATTTCGACGCCGCCGCGCGGCTGGATTTCGAATTCCATCGGCGAATCCTGCTGGCCAGCGGCAACCAGGCGATGCTGAGCATCCTTACCGCCAGCGCCGACATCTTCCTGGAAAGCCAGAAACTACCGTTCATCCGGGCGGAGCGGGCGATGGAAACCTGGCAAGAGCACCGCAAGATCCTTCGCGCCCTGGCCCGTCGGGCTTCTGCTGCGGCGCAAAAAGCCATGCAGGAACATGTACGTAACGCTGCGCTGCGTACCGGGATTTCGTTCGTCGCCCCTACGGCTTCATGAGCCGGGCCATATTCAAATACATCTTGCGCCATAGCGAGACTCAATCAACTGCGGCTTCCTGAACCCGGGAAGGGCCGCTATGATGGGCCACGTTTTTTTGCTGATGACCCCGGAGATTTCCATGAGCAGCGATCTGATCAAACACGTTAGCGACGCTAGCTTCGAAGCTGACGTACTCAAAGCCGAAGGCGCGGTACTGGTCGACTATTGGGCTGAGTGGTGCGGTCCCTGCAAAATGATCGCCCCCGTCCTGGACGAGATTGCCGAGACCTACAAGGGCAAGCTGACCGTTGCCAAGCTGAACATCGACGAGAACCAGGAGACTCCGGCCAAGCACGGCGTGCGTGGTATCCCGACCCTGATGCTGTTCAAGAACGGCAACGTCGAAGCCACCAAGGTCGGTGCGTTGTCGAAGTCGCAACTGGCTGCTTTCCTCGACGCCAACATCTAAGCGCCGAATGCCACTGAAAAAGCCCCGCAAATCGCGGGGCTTTTTCGTTATCCGGGGCTAGACGCTTGCAAACCCAGGTGTTACATTCGGCCCCGCACTGGTTTCTCCATTGCCCCCTGCAAGCCGTCGCCGACGCTCTCCTTTCGAATAAGTACGCGATCCTGTCGCCTTCTCTGCGGCGCGGCCTCATTAAGCCAAAAGCTTAATTTCCCCCCTCCATAAATGATTACGTCATTCCTATATGAATCTGACTGAACTCAAGCAAAAGCCGATTACCGAACTGCTCGAATTGGCCGAACAGATGGGCATAGAAAATATGGCCCGTTCGCGCAAGCAGGACGTGATTTTCTCCCTGCTCAAGAAGCACGCGAAAAGCGGCGAGGAAATCTCTGGTGATGGCGTGCTGGAGATTCTCCAGGACGGCTTCGGCTTCCTTCGCTCCGCAGACGCTTCCTATCTCGCCGGTCCAGACGATATCTACGTCTCGCCGAGCCAGATCCGTCGCTTCAACTTGCGTACCGGTGACACCATCGTTGGCAAGATCCGCCCTCCGAAGGAAGGCGAGCGTTATTTCGCCCTGCTCAAGGTCGACACGATCAACTTCGACCGTCCGGAAAACGCGAAGAACAAGATTCTCTTCGAGAACCTGACCCCGCTGTTCCCGACCGTGCGCATGAAGATGGAAGCCGGCAACGGTTCCACCGAAGACCTCACCGGTCGTGTCATCGACCTGTGCGCACCCATCGGCAAGGGGCAGCGTGGCCTGATCGTAGCGCCGCCGAAAGCGGGCAAGACGATCATGCTGCAGAACATCGCGGCCAACATCGCCCGTAACAACCCTGAAGTTCACCTGATCGTGTTGCTGATCGACGAACGTCCGGAAGAAGTGACCGAGATGCAGCGCACTGTGCGCGGCGAAGTGGTCGCCTCGACGTTCGACGAGCCGCCAACCCGCCACGTGCAGGTTGCCGAAATGGTGATCGAGAAGGCCAAGCGCCTGGTCGAACACAAGAAAGACGTGGTGATCCTGCTGGACTCCATCACCCGTCTGGCCCGTGCCTACAACACCGTGATCCCGAGCTCCGGCAAGGTGCTGACCGGTGGTGTCGATGCCCATGCGCTGGAAAAACCGAAGCGTTTCTTTGGCGCCGCGCGGAACATCGAGGAAGGCGGTTCGCTGACCATCATCGCCACCGCACTGGTTGAAACCGGTTCGAAGATGGACGAAGTGATCTACGAGGAATTCAAGGGCACCGGCAACATGGAGCTGCCTCTGGATCGTCGTATCGCCGAGAAGCGTGTCTTCCCGGCCATCAACATCAACCGTTCCGGCACGCGCCGCGAAGAGTTGCTGACCGCCGACGACGAGTTGCAGCGCATGTGGATCCTGCGCAAGCTGCTGCATCCGATGGATGAAGTCGCCGCCATCGAGTTCCTGGTCGACAAGCTGAAGACGACCAAGACCAACGATGAGTTCTTCCTGTCGATGAAACGCAAGTAAATCGCCAAGACAGGCCAGCAAGAGCCGGGGAAACCCGGCTTTTTGCTATCTGTGCATTCACTATTCTGGACGGGCGGCGTTAAACTCGGGCCCCCGAACGCCACGGCCACCATGAGGCTTTTGCATGCAGTATCGCGACTTGCGCGACTTTATCAGCGGGCTGGAACAGCGCGGCGAACTCAAGCGCATCCAGGTACCGGTGTCTCCTGTCCTGGAAATGACCGAGGTCTGCGACCGCACCCTGCGCGCAAAAGGCCCGGCGCTGTTGTTCGAAAACCCGACGGGTTATGACATTCCGGTGCTGGGGAACCTGTTCGGCACGCCGGAGCGCGTGGCCTTGGGCATGGGCGCCGAAGCTGTCAGCGAACTGCGCGAAATCGGCAAGCTGCTGGCGTTCCTCAAGGAGCCCGAGCCGCCGAAAGGCTTGAAGGACGCTTGGTCCAAGCTGCCGATTTTCCGCAAGATCATTGCCATGGCGCCGAAAGTCGTCAAGGACGCGATCTGCCAGGAAGTGGTCATCGAGGGCGACGATGTCGACCTGGCCATGCTCCCGGTGCAGACCTGCTGGCCGGGCGACGTGGGGCCGCTGATCACCTGGGGCCTGACCGTCACCAAAGGCCCGAACAAGGACCGCCAGAACCTGGGCATCTACCGTCAGCAGGTGATTGGCCGCAACAAGGTCATCATGCGCTGGCTGAGTCATCGCGGCGGTGCATTGGACTACCGTGAGTGGTGTGAAAAACACCCCGGCCAGCCCTTCCCGGTGTCGGTGGCCCTGGGCGCGGACCCGGCGACCATCCTCGGCGCCGTCACGCCCGTGCCCGACAGCCTTTCCGAATACGCGTTCGCCGGCCTGTTGCGGGGCAATCGTACCGAGCTGGTGAAATGCCGTGGCAATGACCTGCAAGTTCCGGCCACCGCCGAGATCATTCTTGAAGGTGTGATCCATCCCGGCGAAATGGCCGATGAAGGTCCGTACGGCGACCACACCGGTTACTACAACGAAGTGGACAGCTTCCCCGTGTTCACCGTCGAGCGCATCACCCATCGGATCAAGCCGATTTACCACAGCACCTACACCGGCCGTCCACCCGATGAGCCGGCGATTCTCGGCGTGGCGCTGAACGAAGTGTTCGTGCCGATCCTGCAGAAGCAGTTTCCGGAAATCACTGACTTCTATTTGCCACCGGAAGGCTGTTCGTATCGCATGGCCGTGGTGACCATGAAGAAGTCGTATCCGGGGCACGCCAAGCGCGTGATGCTCGGGGTCTGGTCGTTTTTGCGACAGTTCATGTACACCAAGTTCGTTATCGTCACCGACGACGATATCAACGCACGGGACTGGAACGACGTGATCTGGGCCATCACCACGCGCATGGACCCCAAGCGCGACACGGTGATGATCGAGAATACGCCGATCGACTACCTCGACTTCGCCTCGCCGGTGTCTGGCCTGGGGTCGAAGATGGGACTCGATGCCACGCATAAATGGCCCGGTGAAACCACTCGCGAGTGGGGCCGGGTTATCGTCAAGGATGAAGCCGTTACCCAACGGATCGATGCCATCTGGAATCAGTTAGGAATAGATTGATGCGTGTAACCTTGCAGCCTTCCGGGGCGGTGCTGGAAATACGGCCCGCCGAGCGGATTCTCGATGGCGCGCGGCGCCTGGGCTATGAATGCCCGCAAAGCTGCCGCAACGGCAACTGCCACGTCTGTGGTGCGTTGCTGGTGGAAGGCCGTGTGGAACAGGCGGGCGAGGTGCGCGACCACGGTGAGATCTTCACGTGCATCGCCGAGCCGTTGGAGGACTGCGTGGTGTTGTGGGATGGTGTGCTGTCGCCGGGCGAGCTACCGGTACGCAACCTGGCGTGCCAGGTGATCGAGTGCGCCGACGTGGGTGGCGATGTCTGGCGAGTGCGGCTGCGGGCGCCAGCGGGCAAGCCACCGCGCTATCACGCCGGGCAGTACCTGATGATCGAACGGGAAAACGGCGAAAAATCGGCGTTCTCCCTGGCCTCGGCGCCGCATTCCGGGCGCGAGCTGGAGTTGCATGTGTTGGTGCGCGAAAACAGTGCACAGGCGCTGCTGGAACAACTGCAACGCAACCCCAGCGTGCGCGTCGAAATGCCTTTTGGCGACACGCATTTGTCCGAGCTGCCGGACGGGCCATTGGTGCTGATCGCCGCCGGAACCGGCATGGCGCAGATGCACAGCCTGATCGAGCATTGTCGTGCCGCGGGTTTCAAGCACCCGGTGCATCTGTATTGGGGCGTGCGGCGGCCGGACGATTTCTATGAAATCGAGCATTGGGACGAATGGAAAAAACTGCCGAACCTGTTCCTGCATAAAGTCGTCAGCGACTTGTGTGGCTGGGAAGGGCGCTGCGGGATGCTCCATGAAGCAGTGTGCGAGGACCTCAGCGATCTTTCCGGCGTGCACGTCTACGCCAGCGGCTCGCCGGCCATGATCTACGCCACGCTCGATGCGCTGGTGGAAGCCGGCATGGACGCCCATCAAATGCGCGCCGATGTGTTTGCCTATGCGCCGCGGGCTTAGCGGCTGACCTGAAATCTGGCTTCATACGCTTTTGTGATCTGGATCGTGCGCTGTTGTGGCGAGGGAGCTTGCTCCCGCTCGGTTGCGCAGCAACCGCCTCTTTTGGGACTGCTATGCAGTCCAGCGGGAGCAAGCTCCCTCGCCACACAACAGCCCATGTCCACCTGTCGATATAACTGCATATATTTCGTTTCGATATTTAGTCTCAAGGCTAGATACCGATAACGTATATAACGACTGGATGGCATTTAACTTGCCTTGATCCCCATGAACGTCAACCCCATGACGAGCCCCCATTCACTTCCGACCCGCGAGGAGCCAACCGCTACCGGCCATGACCGCTATCGAATCCGCCATTACCTGTGCCTTGTATCCGCCACGACTCGAGCTGGGGCCGCAGCTGACCCGTGAGCAATTGCTCGCCTCGATGCAATCGACCATGAGTCTTCACCAGGGTGGTCCGGTCTGGCTGTTCGCGTACGGTTCATTGATCTGGCGGCCGGAATGCACGGCGGTGGAGCGCATGCGCGGTCGGGTCCATGGTTATCATCGCGGGTTGTATCTGTGGTCCCATGAGCACCGCGGCACCCCGGAGTTGCCGGGGCTGGTGTTCGGGCTGGATCGCGGCGGTTCGTGCAGCGGGTTCGCCTACCGATTGCCGGAGGAGAATCTCGAGGATTCGCTGTTTGCCCTGTGGCAGCGCGAGATGCCGGTCCCGTCCTATCGTCCGCACTGGCTCAGTTGCCGTCTCGAGGATGGCAGCCGGGTGCAAGCCTTGGGTTTTGTGCTGGAGCGGCACCTGCCCAGCTATGCCGGCAACGTGCCGGACCATGTGCTGAGCCAGGTGTTCGAAAGCGCCTGTGGGCGTTACGGCACCACTCGCGATTACGTCGAGCAGACCGTTCACGCCCTGCGCAGCCACGCCATGCCAGACCGGAATCTGGAGGCGCGGCTCAAGCGCTGCAAATCAGCGCTGGATCAGGCGACCGCTTCGCGGCTCTGACTGGCTATTTGCTTGTGCCACAGCGTTGGCGCGAGGAACGCCATTGCCAGCAGGCAGGCGCCGATCAACAGCACAAAGCCACCGTCCCAGCCGAAATGGTCCACGGTGTAGCCCATGGCGGCGCTGGCCGCGACCGAGCCACCCAGGTAACCAAACAGACCGGTGAAGCCGGCAGCTGTACCGGCGGCTTTCTTCGGTGCCAGTTCCAATGCTTGCAAACCGATCAACATCACCGGGCCGTAGATCAGGAAGCCGATGGAAACCAGGGCGATCATGTCAACGGTCGGGTTGCCGGCCGGGTTCAGCCAGTACACCAGCGTGGCCACGGTCACCAGGGCCATGAACACCATGCCGGTCAGGCCACGGTTGCCACGGAAGATTTTGTCCGACATCCAGCCACACAGCAGCGTGCCGGGAATGCCCGCCCACTCGTAGAAGAAATAGGCCCAGGAACTCTTGTCCACCGTGAAGCCCTTGGCTTCCTTGAGGTAGGTCGGCGCCCAGTCCAGCACGCCGTAGCGCAGCAGGTAGACGAAGACATTGGCCATGGCGATGTACCAGAGCATTTTGTTGCGCAGCACGTATTTGACGAAAATTTCCTTGGCGCTGAATTCGTTCTCGTGGCTCGCGTCGTAGCCTTCGGGGTAGTCGTCCTTGTATTTCTCGATGGGCGGCAGGCCCACCGATTGAGGCGTGTCGCGCATGGTCACGAAGGCAAACACCGCAACGACGAGCGCTACGGCAGCGGGCACATAGAATGCCGCGTGCCAGTCGTTGAACCAGCCCATACCCAGCAGGAACAGCGGGCCGATCAGGCCGCCGCCGACGTTGTGCGCCACGTTCCACACCGACACCACGCCGCCACGTTCCTTCTGCGACCACCAGTGCACCATGGTCCGTCCGCTTGGCGGCCAACCCATGCCTTGGGCCCAGCCGTTGATAAACAGCAGGATGAACATCATGGTCACGCTGGAGGTTGCCCAGGGCGCGAAACCGAATACGAACATCACCCCCGCCGATACCAACAAGCCAAAGGGCAGGAAGTAGCGCGGGTTGGAACGGTCGGACACCAGGCCCATCAGGAACTTCGACAGCCCGTAGGCGATGGCGATGGCCGACATGGCCAGGCCCAACTGGCCACGGGTATAGCCCTCGTCGATCAGGTACGGCATGGCCAGGGAGAAGTTCTTGCGCAGCAGGTAATACCCGGCGTAGCCAATGAATATCCCGGCGAAGATCTGCCAGCGAAGGCGTCGATAGGTGCTGTCTATTTTTTCTTCAGGCAATGGAGCCTGATGGGCGGCGGGGCGAAAGAAAGCAAACATTCAAGAGCTCCAGATTTCTTGTTTTGACTGCGGATGCGAATGTTACAGTTTCGTTACCGAAAATAGCATCGGTTCGCATCAACAAAAAAGCCGGAATGTTGGCGATATCGTGTTCTTTTATGAACATGTCGCTCAGGTATAAATGAAGGGCGGTATGGGAATGGCGAAACCGGGTCGCAGCGTGACGACCCGGTATAAACCGTTTGGGTAAGCAATCAGCGAACCTGAACCACCACTTTCCCGACCGCCTTGCGTTGGCCAAGATCATTGATGGCTTGTGCCGCGTTGCTCAGCGGGTACACCTGCGACACCAGCGGCTTGAGCTTGCCCTCGGCGAACCAGCCGAACAATTGCTGGAAGTTGGCGGCGTTGTCCTGGGGTTGGCGTTGGGCGAAGGAGCCCCAGAATACGCCCACCACGGCGGCGCCCTTGAGCAGCGCCAGGTTCACCGGCAGTTCGGGAATGCGTCCGCTGGCGAAGCCCACCACCAGCAGCCGGCCGTTCCAGGCGATGGCGCGGATGGCCTGGTCGAACAGGTCGCCACCCACCGGGTCGTAGATCACATCGGCGCCCTGGCCGTCGGTGAGGCGCTTGATTTCATCCTTCAGGCTGGTTTCGCTGTAGTTGATCAGTTCGTCGGCGCCGGCTGCCTTGGCTACGGCAAGTTTTTCCGCGCTGCTGGCGGCGGCGATGACCCGGGCGCCCATGGCCTTGCCGATTTCCACGGCCGCCAGGCCCACGCCACCGGAGGCACCGAGCACCAGCAAGGTTTCGCCGGGTTGCAGGTTGGCCCGTTGCTTGAGGGCGTGCATCGAGGTGCCATACGTCATGCTGAAAGCGGCGGCGGTGTTGAAGTCCATGGACGCGGGAATCGGCAACACGTTGTAGCCCGGCACCGCCACTTGTTCGGCAAAGCTTCCCCAGCCGGTCAGCGCCATCACCCGGTCGCCGACCTTCAAGTGGCTGACTTTCTCACCCACCTCACTGACCACGCCCGCCGCTTCGCCACCGGGGGAAAACGGAAAGGGGGGCTTGAATTGATATTTGCCCTCGATGATCAGTGTGTCAGGGAAATTCACCCCGGCGGCGTGCACGTCCAGCAGCACTTCGTTCTTCTTGGCGACGGGGCTGGCGACGTCTTCCAGCACCAGCGATTCGGCGGGGCCGAATTCTTTGCACAGCACGGCTTTCATCAGGGCTATTCCTTTGGGAGTGATGGCCGATAAGTGTAGGTGTGAGAGACAACGGGTCAACGAGCATGCCCCGCCCTGATAGCCGGCCATAAGCTTGTGCTTGAACGGCGGGTCGGTATGCTGGGCCGCAAACCGGATGAGGAGTCAATTGTGAAAGCGTGGATCATGTTGATGCTGGCCCTGTCGCTGCCTGTGGCGGCGATGGCCGAAGAGGCCAAGGAAGCGAAAGAGGGCGAGGCACCGAAAGTCAGTTACATCACCCTCAGCCCGCCATTCGTGGGCAACTATGGCCTGGACGGCACGGCGAAGCTGAAGGTCTACAAGGCCGATGTGGCCCTGCGCGTGACCGGTGATGCCGCCGCTGCGGCGGTCAAGGCCAACGAGCCATTGATCCGCAACCAACTGGTGGCGTTGTTCGCCCAGCAGACCACCGAGGCGATGAACAACCTCGAAGCCAAGGAAAAACTGCGTCAGGAAGCCTTGAAGCAGACCCAGCAGGTCATGAACGACGAGACCGGCAAGCCGATGGTGGATGATCTGTTGTTCAACAACCTGATCATTCAATAAGTCGGCGTTGTTGGGGCGACCCTATCGCGAGCAAGCTCGCTCCCACAGGGATTTCGTGATCGACGCAAATCCCCTGTGGGAGCGAGCTTGCTCGCGATAGCGGCCTGTCGGACAGCGAATCGCTCAAGGTTTCAGCGCAACCACTGCCGCCCACTGCTCAGCCGTCACCGGCATCACCGAAAGCCGCGAGCCTTTCTGCACCAGCGGCATTTGCGCCAGGGCGGTCTGTTGCTTGAGGTAGTCGAGCTTCAGCACGTAGCGGAACGTCTCGACGTGGGCCACGTCGATCGCGGTCCACGGGTTTTTTTCCGGGCTGGCCTTGAGGTCGAAATAATGGCTGTCCGGGTCCAGGGCCGTAGGGTCGGGATAGGCCGCCTGGATGATTTTGCCAATCCCGGCGATGCCTGGCTCGGGGCAGCTGGAGTGGTAGAAAAAGAACGTGTCACCCACCGCCATGGCTCGCAGGAAATTGCGCGCCTGGTAGTTGCGAACGCCGTCCCAGCGGGCCTGGCCGAGCTTTTCCAGGCCCTGGATGGACAATTCGTCGGGCTCGGACTTCATCAGCCAATAGGCCATGATTTTTTCTCCTGGGCGGTGGGTATCAAAATAGTTCGGCGATTTTATGACAAACCGACAGTCGGTTGACGCCAGCATTTGCGTGTCGGGGCCGGTTGCCGCAAAATGCCGGCCTTCCAAGCTTGACGCTGCTGCACGGCCAATAAGAAAACCGCTGCTGTCATCGTGTGTGATATGCCTTGAGGGGGGCAATCGATGAAACGCAAACCGGATTTGTTGTGGATCTTGGTCATTCTGTTCGGTCTGGGTGTCGTGACCACGGGTTACGCCCAAAGCCTGTGGACCAACAAGACCGAGGCGCCGATGGACATCACCCAACCCGCGCCATCGCTCAAACGCTGAACCTGCTTTCCAGGCGCCGCTGATTACCGCGGCGTCAACCCCGCGATATACCAATGCCTGTCGCTGACCGTTCCCTGCAGCGGCACGTCCCAGCTTGCCTGCGCCAATCGTTCGACCTTCTGGCATTCATGGGCCAGCCCCAACAGCGTTGGCTTGCGCCACTGCTTGCGTCGCGCCAGGTACGCCAGGCTGCGGTCGTAAAAGCCGCCGCCCATGCCCAGCCGACCTCCCGCATCGTCAAACCCTACCAATGGCAACAACACCAGGTCCAGCGTCCAGACCTTGCGTTGCCGGGCGATGTTCTTGCGTGGCTCGGGGATGCGAAACCGGTTGGGGTGCATTTTTTCGCCGGGGTGGATGCGTTGGAACACCATCTTGGTCTGCGGCCACGGGCTGAGCACCGGCAGGTAAGTGGCCTTGCCCCGGCGCTGGGCCGCGCGCAGCAGCAGGCGCGGGTCGATCTCGCCATCGTTGGGCAGGTACAGGGCGATGTGCTTCGCACGGCGGAACAACGGATGCTGGGCCAGTTGTTTGTACAGCCCGCGGCCGGCTTGCCGTTGCTGGGCGGGCGTCAGGGCGCGCCGGGCCTGGCGCAGCAGGCGGCGAAGTTGTGGGCGGGGCAGCAGCGCGGGTTCAGTCATGTCGAGGTTTCACGCAGTGGCGATGGCGCACAGCGTAACCGCAAAACAGGACGCTCAGAAATGCCTGCGCCCGGAAACGACAATGCCAGTCCACATGGACTGGCATTGTCTGGAGTCAGGCTCCCCGGATGAACCGCTGTCGGCTTAGCCCTTGAACCCGAAAGTTCAAGGTGGAAGTTGCAGGGGGCGTTAAGGCTTTCCGTCAAGCGGACATGCACACCGGCCCCCAACGTGCAACCCCCGTGGTTGTGCGTATCGGCTCAGGGACATCACCAACTGGCAAGCACCCCAGGGAGTGAGGCGAGTATACCCCAGGCAGCCTCGCGAATCAGCCCTTGCTGACGTCTGGATCGGTGGCGAGCACCAGATCCACCCGATCGAGCAGGTCGCGTACCTGCTCACGGGTCGAGCCACTGACCTGTACGTCCGGCGTATCCTGGCGATGCAGCAGGTCGTGGGTGATGTTCAAGGCGGCCATCACGGCGATGCGGTCGGCGCCGATGACTTTGCCGCTGCTGCGGATCTCGCGCATCTTGCCGTCCAGGTAACGGGCGGCGCTCACCAGGTTGCTGCGCTCTTCCTGGGGGCAGATGATCGAATATTCTTTGTCGAGGATCTGCACGGTAACGCTATTGCTTGAACTCATGAGTCTTGCTCCAGGGCCTTTAGGCGCGAAATCATCGATTCGACCTTACGCCGGGCGATTTCGTTTTTTTCAATGAGGTGCGCGCGTTCCTCGCGCCAGGTTTTTTCCTGAGCTAATAGGAGTCCGTTTTGGCTCTTAAGTTGCTCGACCCGGTCAATTAGCAGTTCGAGTCTGGCCATCAGCGCTTGCAGGTCGGTGTCTTCCATTGTGTCCACTGAAGAATGTGTCTGATGGAGGGATGTGGGTCGCACAGCCTCTGATAGTCTTGGCGAGTCTGTCGATGTAGGATACAAGGCCTCCATTCTAGACATAGCGCCGTCTGGCGCCTAGCTGCCCATGCCCATTCAGAATTCCCCGTATCAAGCATTCGCCACCCTGCTGAGCACCAGCGGTCATCCTGTCTCGCCTGCCGAACTACATGGCCTGTTGCTCGGCCGCAGTTGCGCCGGCGCCGGTTTCGATGCCGACGGCTGGTTGGCCGACGCCGCCGAACTGCTGGAAGGCGAGCCGGCGGACAA
Organism: Pseudomonas sp. R151218B TE3479; assembly: GCF_053629195.1. Lineage (NCBI taxonomy): Bacteria > Pseudomonadati > Pseudomonadota > Gammaproteobacteria > Pseudomonadales > Pseudomonadaceae > Pseudomonas > Pseudomonas sp. R151218B TE3479. The sequence goes on along the minus strand of NZ_JBRJHV010000001.1, from coordinate 692,066 downwards.
CGTCCGTAACGCGCTGATCGGCCTGCAGGAAATGGTCAAGGGCGAGTTGACCAGCGATGACATGACCGTCGTCCTGCTGCTGCCCACTGACGACGCCCCCTTGGCTGAACGCGCCGCGGCGCTGGGCCAGTGGTGCCAGGGCTTCCTCGCCGGCTTCGGCCTGACCCGCCGCGAATATGCGCTGAGCGAAGAGGCCAAGGAAGTGTTGCAGGACTTGGCCGCGATCTCCCAAGTCCAGGATGCTCTGGAAGAGTCCGACGACGGCGAAAGCGACTACATGGAAGTGATGGAGTACCTGCGGGTCGCACCATTGCTGCTGTTCACCGAGACCAAGAAAACCGATGCAGCGGCCCCCAAGCCGTCCTTGCATTAAATTTCAGAGGGAACCCCGTCTGCCCATGATTCATATCCCGAAATCGGAATACAGCCGTCGCCGCAAGGCCCTGATGGCGCAGATGGAACCCAACAGCATCGCAATCCTGCCCGCCGCCGCCGTTGCGATCCGCAACCGCGACGTCGAGCATGTCTACCGCCAGGACAGTGACTTCCAGTACCTCAGCGGCTTCCCCGAGCCGCAAGCGGTGCTGGTGCTGATGCCCGGCCGCGTCCATGGCGAGTACATCCTCTTTTGTCGCGAGCGCAACGCCGAACGTGAGCTGTGGGACGGCCTGCGCGCTGGCCAGGAAGGGGCGATCCGTGACTACGGTGCCGACGACGCGTTTCCCATCACCGACATCGACGACATCCTGCCGGGCCTGATCGAAGGGCGCGACCGGGTGTATTCGGCCATGGGCAGCAATCCAGAATTCGACCGGCACTTGATGGAGTGGATCAACGTGATTCGCTCCAAGGCCCACCTCGGCGCGCAGCCGCCGAACGAATTCGTTGCCCTGGATCACTTGCTGCACGATATGCGCCTGTATAAATCGGCAGCGGAACTGAAGGTCATGCGCGAAGCGGCGCGGATCTCCGCCCAGGCGCACATTCGGGCGATGCAGGCGGCGCGCCCGGGGTTGCATGAGTTCAGCCTGGAGGCCGAGCTCGATTATGAATTCCGCAAGGGTGGGGCGAAGATGCCGGCCTATGGCTCGATCGTCGCGGCGGGGCGCAACAGCTGCATCCTGCACTACCAGCAGAACGATGCGCTGCTCAAGGACGGCGATCTGGTGTTGATCGATGCCGGCTGTGAAATCGACTGCTACGCCAGCGATATCACCCGTACCTGGCCGGTCAGTGGCAAGTTTTCGCCCGAACAGAAGGCGATCTACGAAGTGGTGCTGGCCGCCCAGGAAGCCGCGTTTGCCCAGATCGCTCCGAACAAACACTGGAACCAGGCCCACGAAGCGACGGTCCGGGTCGTTACCGAAGGGTTGGTGCACCTGGGGCTGCTGGAGGGCGAGGTGGACGAGTTGATTGCCAGCGAGGCCTACCGGGCGTTCTACATGCACCGCGCCGGCCATTGGCTGGGCATGGACGTGCATGATGTGGGCGAATACCGGGTTGGCGGCGAGTGGCGGGTCCTGGAAATCGGCATGACGCTGACGGTGGAACCGGGCATCTATATCAGCCCGGACAACCGCAGCGTCGCGAAAAAATGGCGCGGCATTGGCGTGCGCATCGAGGATGACGTGGTAGTGACCAAAACCGGTTGTGAAATCCTGAGCCGAGGCGTGCCGAAAACGGTCGCCGACATCGAGGCCCTGATGGCCGCCGCCCGGACGCAAGCGGCATGAGCCGGGTCAATCTGGCGATCATTGGCGGTGGCCTGGTCGGCGCGAGCCTGGCGCTGGCCCTGCAGGTCGGTGCCAAGGCCCGGGGCTGGAGGATCATCCTGATCGAGCCCTTCGCCCCCGGCGACGCCTGGCAGCCAAGCTACGATGCCCGGTCTTCGGCATTGTCCTACGGTGCCCGGCAGATTTATCAACGCTTGGGTGTCTGGCAAGAGATTTCCCGTCGCGCCGAACCGATCAAGCAGATCCACGTCTCCGATCGCGGGCGGTTTTCCACGGCGCGGCTGTCGGCCATGGAAGAGGGCGTGCCGGCCTTGGGCTACGTGGTGGAAAACGCCTGGCTCGGCCAGTGCCTGTGGCAAGGTCTGGACCCGGAGGTGGTCAGTTGGCGCTGCCCGGCGCAGGTTACGCGTATGGAGCCACTGGTCGGCGGTTATCGCCTGACCCTCGACGACGAAACCACCCTGGAGTGCGACCTTGCCGTTCTGGCCGATGGCGGTCGCTCCAGCCTGCGCGAGCAGTTGGGCGTCGGCGTGCGCAGTCGTCCCTATGACCAGAGCGCCTTGATCGCCAACATCACCCCCAGCGAAGCCCACAATGGCATGGCCTTCGAGCGCTTCACCGATGACGGCCCGATGGCCTTGTTGCCGCTGCCGGAGAATCGTTGCGCGCTGGTCTGGACCCGCCAGGGCATGGACGCGCAACGGCTGGCGGCCCTCGACGAGCGCAGCTTCCTCGCCGAATTGCAGGGGGTGTTCGGTTATCGCCTAGGTACGCTGAAGCAGGTAGGTGTACGGCACCTGTACCCGCTGGCGCTGGTGGAGGCCGAAGAGCAGGTCCGTCCGCACCTGGCGATTCTGGGCAATGCCGCCCACAGCCTGCATCCGATTGCCGGGCAGGGGTTCAACCTGTCCCTGCGCGATGCCCAGGCCCTGGCCGATGCCTTGCTCGACAGCGACCGCGAGCCGGGGGATTTCGCCGTGTTGCAGGCCTACCGCGAGAGCCAGCGCATGGACCAGGCCCTGACCGTGGGCTTCTCCGATCAGGTTACGCGGCTGTTCGGCAGCAGCCTGCCGTTGGTGTCCCTGGGCCGGAACCTCGGTTTGCTGGGTCTCGACCTGCTGCCCCCGGCCAAGCGCTGGTTCGCCCGCCAGGCCATGGGGTTGGGGACACGTCCCGATGCGTGAGGCTGGGGTGGTCATTTCTTTTCATGGGCGGCTGATGTCGCCCGCAAAACAGGCTTAGAGCATGGAATTGCGTGCAGATCTGCTGATTGTCGGCGCTGGTATGGTCGGCAGCGCCCTGGCGCTGGCGTTGCAGGGCAGTGGCTTGCAGGTGTTGTTGCTCGACGGCAGCCCGATGAGCGTCAAGCCCTTCGATCCCCAGGCCGCGTTCGAGCCGCGGGTGAGTGCCTTGTCGACGGCCAGCCAGCGGATCCTCGATCGCCTGGGCGTCTGGGAGGGCATCACCGCCCGGCGTGCCAGCCCTTACACCGACATGCACGTCTGGGACGGCAGTGGCACCGGGCAGATCCATTTTTCGGCAGCCAGCCTGCATGCCGAGACGCTTGGGCACATTGTTGAAAATCGCGTCGTGCAGGATGCCCTGCTGGACCGCCTGCATGACTGCGACCTGGGCTTGTTGGCCAACGCCCGGCTGGAGCAGATGCGTCGTTCCGGCGACGACTGGCTGCTAACCCTGGCCGATGGCCGCACGTTGCGGGCCCCCCTGGTCATTGCCGCCGATGGCGCAAATTCCGCTGTACGCCGCCTGACCGGCGTGGCGACGCGCGAATGGGATTACCTGCACCACGCCATCGTCACCAGCGTGCGCAGCACCCGGCCGCATCGACTGACGGCATGGCAGCGCTTCACCGACAACGGCCCGCTGGCGTTCCTGCCCCTTGAGCGTGACGGTCAGCACGACTGGTGCTCGATTGTCTGGTCCACCACCCCCGAAGAAGCGCAGCGCTTGATGGCGCTCGAGGACACTCAATTCTGCTGCGAACTGGAACGCGCCTTCGAAGGCCAGCTTGGCCCGGTACTGAGTGCCGACCCGCGCCTGTGCGTGCCGCTGCGCCAGCGACATGCCAAGCGCTACGTGGCCGAAGGGCTGGCGTTGATCGGTGACGCGGCCCATACCATCCATCCGTTGGCCGGGCAGGGGGTGAACCTGGGCTTCCTCGACGCCGCCGTGTTGGCCGAAGTGTTGTTGCACGCGGCCGGCCGTGGCGAGCGGTTGGCGGACGTGAAGGTGTTGAGCCGCTACGAGCGCCGGCGCATGCCCCACAATCTGGCGCTGATGGCGGCGATGGAGGGCTTCGAGCGGTTGTTCCAGGCCGATCCGCTGCCGGTGCGCTGGTTGCGCAACACCGGGCTGAAACTGGTGGATCGCCTGCCTGAGGCCAAGGCTTTGTTCGTGCGCGAGGCGTTGGGGTTGAGTGGGGATTTGCCGGATTTGGCCAAGGTCTGAGATGTGGGTTGGGGCTTATGGCCTCATCGCGAGCAAGCTCGCTCCCACAGTCGTCACCGGATCAAATGTGGGAGCGAGCTTGCTCGCGATGAGGCCGGCACAGCCACCTCAATCCATCTGTGCAACATTTGGAAATGTGTCCACCCACTGTTCGATTGAGATGCCAAATGTGAGTCCTTATCATTTGCGTCTCTTTCGCCATCCAGAGACCGCTACCATGTTGGCAACCAAGCGCCTGCTGTCCGCCCTCGCCTTGACCCTGATCGGCACCACTGCCGCCCAGGCCGCCGATGAGGTGGTGGTCTACTCCTCGCGTATCGATGAACTGATCAAGCCGGTCTTCGATGCCTACACCAAGAAAACCGGCGTCCCGGTGAAGTTCATCACCGACAAGGAAGCGCCGTTGATGCAGCGGATCAAGGCCGAAGGCGAGAACGCCACCGCCGACCTGCTGCTCACCGTCGATGCCGGCAACCTCTGGCAGGCCGAGCAGATGGGCATTCTCCAGCCGTTCACCTCCCCGGTGATCGACGCCAACATCCCGCCTCAATACCGTGCTTCGTCCCACGCCTGGACCGGCTTGAGCCTGCGGGCGCGGACCATTGTCTATTCCACCGACCGGGTTAAACCGGGCGAATTGACCACCTATGAAGCGCTGGCCGGCCAAGAGTGGGAAGGCCGTCTGTGCCTGAGGACCTCGAAAAAGGTCTATAACCAGTCCCTGACCGCCACACTGATCGAAACCCATGGTGCGGAAAAAACCGAGGAAATCCTCAAGGGCTGGGTCAGGAACCTGTCCACCGACGTGTTCTCCGATGACACCGCATTGCTTGAAGCAATCAATGCTGGCCAGTGCGATGTCGGTATCGTCAACACCTACTACTATGGCCGCCTGCACCAGCAGAAGCCGGACTTGAAGGTGAAGCTGTTCTGGCCGAACCAGGCTGATCGCGGCGTGCACATCAACCTCTCGGGCATTGGCCTGACCAAGCATGCACCGCATCCGGACGCCGCCAAGAAACTGGTGGAGTGGATGACCACGCCAGAAGCGCAAAGCATCTTCGCCGACGTGAACCAGGAATTCCCGGCCAACCCGAAGGTCGAGCCATCCAGAGAAGTGGCCGCCTGGGGCGCGTTCAAGGCCGATACCTTGCCGGTGGAAGTGGCGGGTAAACGCCAGGCCGAAGCTATTCGCATGATGGATCGCGCTGGCTGGAATTAACCCCAGCCAGACACGATTCCCTGTGGTGGTTATAAAATAGATGCCCGCGCCAATGCGCGGGCATCATCATTTGAACGAGAGCTCCCCTTGGCCCACCCCGCCCAACGCCGCTGGTATCCCCTGGTCTTCGCCATCGCTGCGCTGGTCCTGTTGCCCTTGAGTGTCTTGCTGCTGTCCTGGCAGAGCATCGACCAGCAGATCTGGTCCCACTTGTGGGATACGCAGATGCCGCGTTTGTTGGGCAACACCCTCACGTTGATCCTTGGCGTGGGTGTCGGAGTGACCTTGCTGGGTGTCAGCCTCGCCTGGCTCACCAGCCTATGTGAATTCCCGGGACGTCGCTGGCTCGATTGGGCATTGATGCTGCCGTTCGCGATTCCGGCCTATGTGTTGGCGTTTGTCTTCGTTGGCCTGCTGGATTTCGCCGGTCCCGTGCAGACGCTGATGCGTGAATGGTTCGGCAGCGGCCTGCGCCTGCCCCGGGTTCGTTCCACCGGCGGGGTGATCCTGGTGCTGGTGCTGGTCTTTTACCCTTACGTCTACCTGCTGGCGCGCAGTGCCTTCCTGGCCCAGGGCAAGGGCTTGATGGAAGCTGCCCGGGTGCTGGGTCAGTCGCCATGGCAGGCGTTCTGGCGCGTGGCGCTGCCGATGGCCCGACCAGCCATCGGTGCGGGCGTGGCGCTGGCGCTGATGGAAACCCTGGCGGATTTCGGCGCGGTGTCGGTGTTCAACTTCGACACCTTCACCACCGCCATCTACAAGACCTGGTACGGCTTCTTCAGCCTCTCCAGCGCTGCCCAACTGGCCAGCCTTCTGTTGCTGGCGGTGATGCTGGTGCTCTACGGCGAACGCCGGGCCCGCGGCGCTCACCGGGCCAGTAACGAGCGGCCCCGGGTCAAGGCGTTGTACACGTTGCGCGGCCTCAAGGCCGTGGCGGCCAGTGGCTGGTGCTCCCTGGTATTTGCCTGCGCGTTTGTCATCCCGGTGTTGCAGTTGGTGGTGTGGTTCTGGCAACGCGGTCGTTTCGACCTGGATGAACGTTATGCCGGGCTGATCGTCCACACCCTCTACCTGGGCGGCCTGGCGGCACTGCTCACCGTCTGTGTGGCCTTGCTGCTGGCGTTCGCCCGGCGGTTGGCGCCGACCCGTCCGATTCGTGCCGGCGTCGGCCTGGCGAACCTGGGGTATGCCTTGCCCGGCTCGGTGCTGGCGGTGTCGATCATGCTTGCGTTCAGCTACCTGGACCGTGAGCTGGTCATTCCACTGTCGACCTGGCTTGGCGGTGCAGGCAAGCCATTGTTGCTGGGCAGCCTGTCGGCGCTGTTGCTGGCGTATCTGGTGCGTTTCCTGGCCGTGGCTTACGGCCCGTTGGAGAGCAGCCTGGCGCGCATTCGCCCGTCCTTGCCCGAAGCGGCACGTAGCCTTGGGGTCAGTGGGCCGCGACTGTTTTTCAAAGTGTATCTGCCATTGCTGTTGCCCGGCACCTTGAGCGCGGCGTTGCTGGTGTTCGTCGATGTGCTCAAGGAAATGCCCGCGACGCTGCTGATGCGCCCGTTCGGCTGGGACACGCTGGCGGTGCGGATCTTCGAGATGACCAGCGAAGGGGAGTGGGCCCGGGCCGCGCTACCGGCGCTGACGTTGGTATTGGTGGGGTTGTTGCCGGTCATCGGATTGATACGACGTTCGGCCCATCGAAACAGCTAGGTGCCAGTCCTACCTCATGCGGCTACAATGCGCGGCATTCGGTGCGGTCCGTCTGTCGGACCGGGCAACTGAGAACGTCAGAAAACTCCTTTTTTCAGACGTTCGCGCTACGCAGTGCCCGTCCGCACCTTCGCCAAGCCCGGAAGGAGAAACCCATGGGACAGCGTACGCCTCTTTATGACCTTCATCTCGCCCTTGGCGCGAAGATGGTCGATTTTGGCGGTTGGGATATGCCTTTGCATTACGGCTCGCAGGTCGAAGAACACCATCAGGTGCGTCGCGACTGCGGTGTGTTCGATGTATCCCACATGACCGTGATCGACGTCGCCGGCTCCCAGGCCAAGGTCTGGCTGCAGCGCTTGCTGGCCAATGACGTCGACCGCTTGCAAGACACAGGCAGTGCCTTGTACAGCGCGATGCTCAATGAACGCGGCGGCATCGTCGACGACATGATCATCTACCGTGTCGAGGACGGTTATCGCCTGGTCTTCAACGCCTCGACCCGCGATCAGGACCTGGCCTGGATGCAGGCACAGCTCGGTGACTACGACGTGCAACTGCATGAGCGCCCCGAGCTGGCGATGCTGGCGATCCAGGGCCCCCACGCCCGGCATAAGATTGCCGAGCTGGTCACACAATCCCGTGGGCAAATCATCCAGCAACTCAAGCCTTTCGAAGGGCGCGTCGACGGCGAATGGTTCATCGCCCGGACCGGCTATACCGGCGAAGATGGCCTGGAGATCGTCCTGCCCGCCCAGGAGGCCCCGAGTTTCTTCAACGACCTGGTCGGCGCTGGCATTTCGCCCATCGGCCTCGGCGCCCGCGATACCTTGCGTCTGGAGGCCGGCATGAACCTGTACGGCCAGGATATCCACCAGGATGTTTCACCGCTGGCCTCGAACATGGCCTGGAGTATCGCCTGGGAACCGGCGAGCCGTCAGTTTATCGGGCGCAGCGCGCTGGAAACCGAGCTTGCCGCCGGTGTGCAGCACAAACTGGTCGGGCTGGTGCTGGAGGAGCGGGGTGTTTTGCGCGCCCATCAGGTGGTTCGCATCGCCAATGTTGGCGAAGGGGAGATCACCAGTGGTAGTTTTTCTCCTACGCTTAGCAAGTCGATCGCCCTGGCACGTGTTCCGATGGCAACCGCTGACCGTGCCGAGGTAGAAATTCGTGGTAAGTGGTACCCGGTACGGGTGGTCAAACCGACCTTCGTCCGCCATGGCAAAACCCTGATCTAACCTTTTGCGGCGGGCCGCTGGCCGCTGACACTTTCTATTGAGGACACAGAATATGAGTGATATCCCTGCCGAATTGCGTTTTGCCGAAAGCCATGAGTGGGCACGCCTGGAAGCTGACGGTACCGTCACTGTGGGCATCAGCGATCATGCGCAGGAAGCCTTGGGCGATGTGGTGTTTGTCGAGCTGACCGAGGTCGGTACGGTCTTTGAGGCGGGCGCCCAGGCCGGCGTGGTGGAGTCGGTCAAGGCCGCTTCCGATATCTATTCCCCTATCGCAGGTGAAGTGATCGCGGTCAATGAGGAGTTGGGCGGTTCGCCTGAGCTGCTGAACTCCGATCCGTACGGCGCCTGGATCTTCAAGCTCAAGCCAAGCAACACGGCTGAGCTGGACAAGTTGCTGGACGCGGCGGGTTACAAGGCTGCCATCGGCGAATAAGGACGACTGCACCTGTGGGAGCGCGCTTGCTCGCGATAGCGGTGGATCAACGGCATTGATGTGGGCTGACACTCCGCTATCGCGAGCAAGCTCGCTCCCACAGGGGTGGGAATAGCCTTGGGATTATCACCGGGCAAAAAAATGCCGCTCACTGAGCGGCATTTTTTATTGGCCGGGCATCAGTCCTGGGCGACGGCGTTTTTCGCCAGGATCGCGTTGGCCAGTTCCATGTCGGTGGCTTGCAGGCCTGGGTTGTCGGCACGCACTTTCTGCATCGCCGCTTCCAGGTAAGGGCCACGGATACCGCCATCACTGGCGACGAAGCTGCCGGCATCGTCCTGGGCGGCGACGATCAGTTTGTGATCCTTGAAGGTCAGGTAGGTGGAACCGGTGGTCGCACCGGACGAGATGACGTTACGCCAAAACGTGTCGGCCATTGCCGAGCCAACAGGAAGAGACAGCAAGGCTACGGTAGCGACAGCAAGTTTGAGACGCATGATAGGTGACTCCACTGGGTTAACTATGACGTTGGATTACCTGCGTCTCGATTCAGTTCCATGACTTGTCAGTCAGCCCGTTCCACCTGCAGCACCGCCCCCTCCTGCGCCACCACCCTGACCCGTGTGCCAACGGCCGACTCGGGCCCCTTGGCCAGCCAGACACTGTCGGCCACCTTGATCTTGCCACGGCCATCGACAATCGCTTCATGCACCAGGAAGACCTTGCCGATCAGTTCCTGCCCGCGCAGGTTCAGGTGCGGCTGATCGCTTTGGCGCACGGCGCTGCGTTGGCGTCGCCACCAGTACAGCGCCGTGGCGATGGCGAACAGGCCGAACAACAGGAACTGCATTTCCCATGGCATCTGCGGCAGGATGAACGTGAGCACGCCGACTGCCGCGGCGGCCATGCCGATCCACAGCAGGTAACCACCGGCGCCGAACACTTCAAGAATCAGCAGGATGACACCCAGCGCCAGCCAGTCCCAGTACGACATGTGTTGCAGGAACCCCCACATACGCGCGCCTCAAGCTTTCTTGCTGTCGAAGGTAGCCCTGACGATCTCGCCGATGCCACCGACCGCACCGATGACCTGGCTGGCTTCCAGCGGCATCAGGATCACCTTGCTGTTGTTGGCTGAGGCCAGTTTGCCCAGTGCATCGATGTATTTCTGCGCGACGAAGTAGTTCACGGCCTGGACGTTACCGTCGGCAATGGCCTGGGACACCACCTGGGTGGCCAAGGCTTCGGCTTGCGCCTGGCGCTCGCGGGCCTCGGATTCCAGGAACGCCGCCTGGCGGCTGCCCTCGGCCTCAAGGATCTGCGCTTGCTTCTTGCCTTCGGCGGTGAGAATCGCCGACGCTCGCAGGCCCTCGGCTTCGAGGATCTGGGCACGCTTGATACGTTCGGCTTTCATTTGCCCCGACATGGCGGCCATCAGGTCCGCAGGAGGGCTGATGTCCTTGATCTCGATCCGGGTGATCTTGATGCCCCACGGCGCCGTGGCTTCATCGACGGTGCGCAGCAATTTTTCGTTGATGCCGTCGCGCTGGCTCAGCATCGCGTCCAGCTCCATGGACCCCAGCACGGTGCGGATATTGGTTTGCAGCAGGTTGCGGATGGCGTGTTCGAGGTTGTTGACCTCGTAGGCCGCCTGGGCCGTATTGACCACCTGGAAGAAGCACACGGCGTCGATCTGTACCGTGGCGTTGTCGGCGGTGATGACTTCCTGGGGCGGGATGTCCAGTACGCTTTCCATGACATTGATCTTGCGCCCGATGCGATCCATCACCGGGATGATGATGTTCAGGCCGGGTTTGAGGGTGTTGGTGTAGCGGCCGAACCGCTCGACAGTCCATTGGTAGCCCTGGGGCACGACCTTGAAGCCCATGAAGAGAATGGCGACCACCAGGCCGATGAAAAGTAAAAGTACGCTACCGATCTGCATGACGGTTCCCTGTGCGAATTGAGATGGACCTGCGAGCCCTGAGTGTAGGGCAAGCGGCCATTATCCTCACTCTGTGGGAGCAAAGCTTGCTCGCGATGCAGGCGCCTTGCTCTCACAGCCTCTCGCCACCGCTACTTCTGTTCACTCTGCGGTGTCACGCGCAGGACTTCCTCGACAGTGGTCAAGCCCGCCGCCACCTTTTGCGCCCCCGACAGCCGCAGGCTGCGCATGCCTTCCTTGAAGGCCTGGCGGCGCACCGCCAGCAGGTCGGTGTCGGGGTGGATCAAGGCCTTGACGCTGTCGGTCAGTTGCATGATTTCGTAGACACCGGCGCGGCCGCGGTAACCGGTGTCGCGGCATTCCAGGCAGCCGACGGCCTGTTGGGCATTGCTCGGCAACGGTGCCTGCCAGGGCCGCGTCAGGGTCTGCCAGTCGTCTTCGTCCAGGGCCAGCGGGGCCTTGCATTGCGGGCACAGGGTGCGCACCAGCCGTTGGGCCATGACCCCGAGCACGGTGGCCTTGATCAGGTAATGGGGCACACCCAGCTCCAGCAGGCGGCTGATGGCGCTCGGCGCGTCGTTGGTGTGCAGCGTCGACAGCACCAGGTGCCCGGTCAGCGCCGCCTGGATCGCCATTTCAGCGGTTTCCAGGTCACGGATCTCGCCGATCATGATGATGTCCGGGTCTTGCCGCATCAATGCACGTACCCCGGCGGCGAAGGTCAGGTCGATGTTGTGCTGGACCTGCATCTGGTTGAAGGAGGCCTCGACCATTTCTATCGGGTCCTCGATGGTGCAGAGGTTCACTTCCGGTGTCGCCAGTTTCTTGAGGGTGGTGTAGAGGGTGGTGGTCTTGCCGGAACCGGTAGGCCCGGTCACCAGGATGATGCCATTGGGCTGGCGGGTCATGTCCTGCCAGCGGCGCAGGTCGTCGGCGGAGAAACCGAGCTGGTCGAAATCCTTGAGCAGCACTTCCGGGTCGAAGATCCGCATGACCATTTTCTCGCCGAACGCCGTGGGCAAGGTCGACAGGCGCAACTCCACTTCGCCGCCGTCCGGGGTCTTGGTCTTGACCCGGCCGTCCTGGGGTTTGCGTTTTTCCGCGACGTTCATCCGCCCCAGGCTCTTGAGGCGGCTGACGATTGCCATCGTGACCTGCGGCGGGAACTGATAGACGGTGTGCAGCACCCCGTCGATGCGAAACCGCACGGTGCCCTGCTCGCGGCGTGGTTCGATGTGGATATCGCTGGCCCGCTGTTGGAAGGCGTACTGGAACAGCCAGTCGACGATATTCACGATGTGGGCGTCGTTGGCGTCCGGCTCCTGATCGCTGGCCCCCAGGTTGAGCAATTGTTCGAAATTGCTCAGGTTGCTCGGTTGCTGATCGACCGTGGTGGCGCCGCTGACCGATTTGGCCAGGCGATAGAACTCCACGCTCAGGCGCTGGATATCCACCGGGTTGGCGACCACCCGCTTGATCGGCAGCTTGAGCACGTGGGTCAGGTCGGCTTCCCAACTGCTGACGTAGGGCTGCGCGCTGGCAACGGTGACGGCGTCACGATCGACCGCTACCGCGAGGATCTTGTGGCGCTGGGCAAAGGCATAGGACATCAAGGGTGTCACGGCCGCTACGTTGATTTTCAGCGGGTCGATGCGCATGTAGGGTTGGCCGGCCTGCTGGGACAGCCACAGGGTCAGGTTCTCCAGGTCCAGGCGCTTGCCAGGTCGACTGAGGTCGTCCAGATGCTGGTTGGCAATGAACTCCAGCGGATGCAGCTGACTATTGGCGCTGTGGCGTCGGCGGGCGTTGAGCGCGGTTTCGGCTGAATCCTGGCTGATGAAGCCCTGGGTGACCAGTTGGCGCAGCAGATCATTGAGGTCCAGCCAGCGGTCCTGAGTGGCGTGTTTGGTGGACATGCGGGTTCCTATTGGACAATTGCAGCAAAGCCGCGATACAGACGCTTCGGCGTCCTCGCTCGGTCTGCAAAAGAATAGTCCCGACCCTGTGGTCCGTTGGGCCACTACCCGACCAATGCGTTACCAAGTCTTGCCCATGGGCCGCTCAACCGGCCGCTTGGGTCGGCTCAACCCTCGTAAATTCAGCGCTTTGCAGGTCCACCGAGCACATGCCGATCAGGTTACGTAATTTTTCAGCGATCACCTGGGCTCGATGCCAACTCAGCCCGTCCAGGCCGATGTCCAGGGAGAGCAGATCGTCGAGGCGCTCGACGTGCACGTGCCGTGGGGTCAGGCCCTGCAAGGCAAACAGGTTCAATGCCCGGCACAGCAGGTCCGGCTCGGCCTCGGCCAGCATCTGGTACTGCGCCCGGCAATGGGCATTGGCGGCGTGCCAGACGTCGGCGCGGATCGTGGTTGTGGCAACGGCTTCGAGCATGGATGGTCTCCTGGAGTGCGGGAGAAATATTTACATGTGTTGTGGGGTATTTCTTATCTAAAATGAGTGGTTGTGGCGATTTTTAGAATCGCTTGATTCTCAAGATCATTAATTACGGGTTTATTTATGCAAAGCGAGCTGGATGGCTATGACCGCCGGATACTGGCGTTGCTGCAAGAGGATGCCTCGCTGTCCAGTGCGCAAATCGCCGAGCAGGTCGGCTTGTCTCAATCGCCGTGCTGGCGTCGGATCCAGCGGATGAAGGAGGAGGGGATCATCCGCGGTCAGGTGACGTTGCTGGATCGCAAGAAAATCGGCCTCAACACGCAGATCTTCGCCGAAGTGAAACTCAACGCCCATGGCCGTTCGAACTTCACCGAGTTCACCGAGGCGATTCGCGGCTTCCCCGAAGTGCTGGAGTGTTACGTGTTGATGGGATCGGTGGATTTTCTGCTGCGCATCGTCACGGCGGACATCGAGGCGTATGAGCGATTCTTTTTCGAAAAGCTGTCGATGGTGCCGGGGATCCAGGAAGTGAATTCGATCGTGGCGCTGTCGGAGATCAAGTCGACGACGAGTTTGCCAGTGCTGCGCTGAGTTCTGTGGAGGATGTGCTGGCCTCATCGCGAGCAAGCTCGCTCCCACAGTTGATCTTCAGCGGCCACTAGATGTGATTACAACGCTGAACCCCTGTGGGAGCGAGCTTGCTCGCGATAGCGGCATCACAGCCGCAGCAAAGTCTTCCAGGCCCGATTCTGGTACACCGCGATCGCCTGTTGCTTGCGCGCATCCAGGGTTTCGTCGGTGATGGGTTGGTTGGCCAGTTGCGCCAGCTTGTTCAGTTCACCGTAAAGGCGATCCATTTCCGGGATCTCCAGCACATGACGGGCGTGGTGCAGCCAGGCCTGGATGCGTTCGATACGCGGCAGTTGCTCGGCGAGGTCTTCCGGCTGCTGCTGGTAGCGTTGCAATTGCAGGGACGAGGATTCTTCGCCCAGCAGACGCGGCAGCCAGCTGCCCAGTTGCGCCGCGCCCTGGCGATTGCCGCGGGTGTTGCGCTCGGCGGCCCAGCTGCGGGCCAGCAGCCAGCGTGACGTGTTGAGGGAAAACAGGCCCCAGCGCGGATCTTGCAGCTCTTCAAGGAACTGTTCCGGCGCGGCCTTGCGCACGTCTTCGTCGTCCAGGCCCGCCTGGACCAGCGGACGCCAGTCTTCCAGCAACGCGTCCAGGGCCAGGCGCAAGTCGTGGGTCGATTGGCGCGGCGCGGCCTGGCCGAGACTGCTGAGCAGGGCACGCAGTTCGGCGAGGTTTTCCACCCAGTCCTGCAGCAGGCGCCAGTGGCCGTTGAAACGGTATTGTTCGGCCAGGCGTTGGCTGCTGCCGAGCAAATGCCAGCTCAGCGCGGCGAAGGCGTCATCCAGCGGCGTTTCGGCAGTCAACTGTGGGGTCGGCAGGCTCAAGGCGTAGCTGCCCGCGTCATGCAAGCGATAGCCACGTTCGGCCTTGCTGATGTCGCAAGGCATTAAAGGCAGGGTTACGGCCAGCTCGGCGGCCAGTTCCAGCAGGGCGGCGGGCTCGCCTTCGCGCAATTCCAGCTCCAGCTCGCAGATTTCTTCCTTCTGCTTGCCGACCACGACATAGCCCAGGTCCAGCGCGGCTTCGATCACCACTTTGCTCTTGCCACGGCCCCAGGCGATTTCAGCGCGTTCGCGGACGAAATCGGTGGTGAAGATGGCCTTGAGGGTTTTCTTGTCCAGTTCGGCCAGGGTCTCGGGCCAGCATTCGCCGTCGAGCTTCTTCAGGTCGAGCTTGGCCTTGGGCAGGTGCCAGTCGTACTCGTTGCGCTCGGACAGGCCGGCGACGCTCTGGCCGCGGGTCTTGAGGGTCTGGATCACCTCTTCACCGTCGCGACGCAGGCGCAGGGCGACCTTGGCCCGGGCCAGATCGCGCTCCGGCGTGTCGAAATACTGGTTCATCAATTCGTGGCGTTCCCAGCCACTCTTGTTGCGTTTTTTCAGCAGCGGGTGCTCGCGCAAGGCTGCCAGGGTCTCGCGGCTGACGCGGAGTTTGATTTCGGTTTCTTTCTGCATGGCCGGAAAATCCAGGGATCGGGTGCGCAGCCGGGGGAAGGTGTGGCTGCCAAGGCCGTGCAGTGTACAGGACTCGTTCATCCTGCGCCCCGCGGCGGTTTCTTCCTTGCGCCGGATGGTTCTATGATGGACATCAATCTGTAAGCCTGGAGTCAGCGATGCCTTTGCCGTCCCTGAAAGATCAATTCGCTGCCCTGATCGCCACGCCTTCGGTCAGCTGTACCCAACCTGGGCTCGACCAGTCCAACAGTGCCGTGATCGAGCTGCTGGCAGGCTGGCTAACCGAGCTGGGGTTCTCCTGCGATGTCCAGCAGGTCAGCCCCGGCAAATTCAATTTGCTGGCCAGTTTCGGCAGTGGTCCCGGCGGCCTGGTGTTGGCTGGCCACAGCGACACGGTGCCGTTCGACGGTGCGTTATGGCAGACCGATCCCTTGAAGCTCACCGAGGTCGATGGCCGTTGGGTGGGCCTGGGCAGTTGCGACATGAAGGGCTTTTTCGCCCTGGCCATCGAAGCGGTCAAGCCGCTGCTGGACCAACCGTTCAAGCAACCGCTGCTGATCCTCGCGACTTGTGACGAAGAAAGCTCCATGTCCGGCGCCCGGGCGCTGGCCGATGCCGGCCGACCGTTGGGGCGCGCGGCGGTGATCGGCGAGCCGACCGGCCTGCGACCGATTCGCCTGCACAAAGGCGTGATGATGGAACGCATCGACATTCTCGGGCGCAGCGGCCATTCGTCCGATCCGCGCCTGGGCCACAGCGCCCTGGAAGCCATGCACGACGCCATGGGCGAACTGCGTGGCCTGCGCCTGCAATGGCAGCGTGAATTCCGTAATCCGCAGTTCAGCGTGCCTCAACCGACCCTGAACTTCGGCTGCATCCATGGTGGCGACAATCCCAACCGGATCTGCGGCCAGTGCTCCATGGAGTTCGACCTGCGCCCGTTACCGGGCATGGACCCGCAAGTGCTGCGGGCGGCGATCCGGCAGAAGCTCGAGCCCATTGCCGAGCGACACCAGGTCAAGATCGACTATGCGCCGCTGTTCCCCGAAGTGCCGCCGTTCGAGCAGGCCGAGGACGCCGAGTTGGTCCGCGTGGCCGAACGACTGACCGGCCATCGCGCCGAAGCAGTGGCGTTCGGCACCGAAGCGCCTTATCTTCAGCGCCTTGGCTGCGAAACCCTGGTGCTCGGTCCCGGCGATATCGCCTGTGCCCACCAACCGGGCGAGTACCTTGAAATGTCACGTTTGCAACCTACCGTACAGCTGTTGCGGCAGTTGATCGGCCATTACTGCCTGACGCCGGCCACGGCCGGTTAATTAAATTGCGCCCTTGCGGGCCCGTATTCATCACATGAGGAGAGCGCGCGTGTCGCCAAGCCTGTTCCGACGATAACCACCAGCCCGTTGTGCGTTCTGTTTCGTCTTTTTTTGGCTGTTATTTATTACAGGTCCAGGTTCATGCCCGAATACGTCAATTGGCTTCGTCACGCTTCGCCCTACATCAACGCCCACCGCGATTGCACCTTCATCGTCATGCTGCCCGGCGACGGGGTGGAACACCCCAATTTCGGCAACATCGTTCATGACCTGGTGCTGCTGCACAGCCTCGGCGTGCGCCTGGTACTGGTCCACGGCTCGCGCCCGCAGATCGAGACCCGCCTCGCGGCACGGGGCCTGACGCCCCATTACCACCACGGCATGCGCATCACCGATGCGGCGACCCTGGAGTGCGTGATCGACGCGGTCGGCCAGTTGCGCATCGCCATCGAGGCACGCCTGTCCATGGACATGGCCTCCTCGCCCATGCAGGGCTCGCGGCTGCGGGTCGCCAGCGGCAACCTGGTCACCGCGCGTCCCATCGGCGTGCTCGAAGGCGTGGATTATCACCACACCGGTGAAGTGCGCCGGGTCGATCGCAAAGGCATCAACCGCCTGCTGGACGAGCGCTCCATCGTGTTGCTGTCGCCGTTGGGTTATTCGCCCACTGGGGAGATCTTCAACCTGGCCTGTGAAGACGTCGCCACCCGTGCGGCCATCGACCTGGCGGCCGACAAGCTGTTGCTGTTCGGCGCCGAGCAAGGGCTTATCGGCGAGGACGGCCGGCTGGTTCGGGAATTGCGCCCGCAACAGGTCCCGGGCCACATGCAACGCCTGGGCAGCGACTATCAGGCCGAACTGCTGGATGCGGCGGCCCAGGCCTGTCGTGGCGGCGTCGCACGCAGCCATATCGTCAGCTATGCCGAGGATGGCGCGCTGCTGGCTGAACTGTTCACCCGCGACGGCAGCGGTACGCTGGTGGCCCAGGAGCAATTCGAAGTGGTGCGCGAAGCGGCCATCGAAGATGTCGGCGGCCTGCTGGACCTGATCAGCCCGCTGGAAGAGCAGGGGATTCTGGTGCGTCGTTCCCGCGAAGTGCTGGAACGCGAGATCGAACAGTTCAGCGTGGTCGAGCGCGAAGGCATGATCATCGCCTGCGCGGCGCTGTACCAGATCGCCGATTCGGATGCCGGGGAACTGGCCTGCCTGGCGGTGAACCCGGAATACCGTCACGGTGGCCGCGGCGATGAACTGCTGGAGCGAATCGAAACCCGGGCCCGCGCCCAAGGGCTCAAGACGCTGTTCGTACTGACGACCCGGACCGCCCACTGGTTCCGCGAACGCGGTTTCGAGCCCAGCAGCGTCGACCGCCTGCCGGCAGCGCGGGCGTCGCTCTACAACTATCAGCGTAATTCGAAAATCTTCGAAAAAGCGCTGTAGAGCCCGGCCTGAACCCTGCACGGCCCGCGATCTTCTTGATTTCAGACAATGAGCAGCTAGTCTGGAACGCTCAAGATCGCACCGTGCGCGAGCCGTTGTGATCATGATCGAAGCCATTGGAGGCGACGGAGCCTATTTCGCCGCAGGATGAGCGGCCCTCGCAAAAGCCCGACAAAACACCATTCAGTAATCCTCGATATCGCCGATAAGCCTTGTCACGGCTTGATGACGCTTTAATGGCACCCATATGTCGAAACGAGCTGAAAACTAATGAAACAATTCTTTTTGGATTTATAGAGAATCCATTATCCTGCGGGCCGGTGTCGCAGGGTTAGACCATGGTCGTAGTCACAAATGGTTACGATTGACTTGTCAGTCACGGTTTGGCGCTAATCGCGCATCCGCGGATTCCGGGCGTTCGATCCGGAACCAAAGACACACAAGAATTAGAAAACGAGAGGAGCGAAGCATGAACAAGTCCACCTTGGCCCTGGCTGTGGCCGTTGGGGTTTTGGCGCAGCAGGCAGGCGCCGCCGGTTTTATCGAAGACAGCAAGGCTACCTTGGGTCTGCGTAACTTCTACATCAACACGGATAACCGTGATGGCGCTGCCAATCCTTCCAAGCAGGAAGAGTGGGGTCAGGGTTTCATTTTCAACTTCACTTCCGGCTACACTCAAGGCACCGTCGGTTTCGGCGTCGATGCCATTGGCCTGCTGGGTGTGAAGCTGGACTCTGGCAAAGGGACCGCCTACAACGCTACCAACAACAAGGGTGGCACCGTCTTCCCTAGCGAAAGCGATGGCCGTGCGGTCGACGATTTCGGCAGCCTGGGCCTGACCGCAAAGGTCAAGGTTTCCAAGACTGAACTGCGTCTGGGCACCCTGCAGCCGAAGCTGCCTGTTGTGACCTTCAACGATGGTCGTCTGCTGCCACAAACGTTTGAAGGTGGTCAGATCACCTCCAACGATATCGATAACCTGACCCTGGTTGGCGGTAAGTTGGAGCATGCCAAGGGTCGTAACTCGACTAACAATGATTCGCTGACCATTGCAGGTTCCAACGGCGCAACGACCACCGCCACCAGCAACCAGCGCAGCAACGAGTTCTACTATGCTGGTGGTGACTACAAGCTCACCAAGGATCTGACCGCTCAGTACTACTACGGCAACCTGGAAGACTTCTACACCCAGCACTTCCTGGGTCTGGTCCACAACCTGGCGTTGCCAGTGGGTAGCCTGAAATCCGACTTGCGTTACTTCAACAGTGATTCCGATGGCAAGAACGCCAGCCAGGAAGGTCGTCTGGCGGGGTATCGCTCTTCTGGCTTCCAGAACAACGGTGGTGAAGTAGACAACCGTACCTGGAGTGCAAAATTCACGTATAGCCTGCAAGGCCATGCGCTCAGCGCCGGTTATCAGCGTGTGAATGGCACCAGCGACTTCCCATTCCTGAACCAGGGTGACGGTGCATCCGCCTACCTGATCACTGACGTTCAGATTGGCAAGTTCCAGCGGGCTGGCGAGCGTACCTGGCTGGCTCAGTACGCCTATGACTTTGCAACTGTTGGCGTGCCAGGCTTGACGACTTCGGTCATCTACCTCAAGGGCGACAACATTGCTACTGCTACCGGTGATAAGAGCGAGTGGGAACGTGACTTCACGCTCGGTTACGTTGTTCCGGATGGCAAGTTCAAAGGCCTGGGCCTGGCGTGGAGGAACGCTTCGCTGCGCTCCGAAGTGGCCAACCAGCGTAACCAGGACGAAAACCGCCTGATCGTGAGCTACACGCTGCCGATTCTGTAATTCGGCGGCAAAAAGCCCCGCCCGGCATCACGCCGGGCGGGGCTTTTACGTTTTCGGCGGCAGGTAGCAAGCTCTATCCCCTACTCCTTCTGCCGCTACGACCCAGCGCTATGACGCCGACTCCCTCGCGTCCTTACGCAGGACGAACGCACTGAATGCCAGGAAATCGTCCAGATGGCCGGTAATGATTGCGACCATGATCGGCAATTGCAGGGCTTGGTAGTCATGCACGGCGATGTTTCTGAAGCCAACCATGTTCTTCAGGTTTTTAACCAGGCCTTCCTCCGCCCAACCCCCTTGAAAAAGCAACTCGAACACATCCCGGGCACTTTGTGGGACGCCCAGTCGCTCACGGCGAATCAAATGCTGGCCCATATCCAGTGCCGCTTCACATGCACGCTGGATGTTCAGAACTGCCGAATCCTGACGAGTGAAGTCGGTGGCAAATGTAGCCGGATTCTTCTCATACTCCTCCCGTACCCTGGCGACGCAACGCTCGATACTCGCTGCTTTATTGATCAGTACATCATCGGCCATACACGATGCCTTCTTCCTGAATATCCTTGAGCAAGCCTGCTCGAGCTTCGTCGAAGGCTGTTTTCTCGCTGAGAACAAAACTTTCGAATAACCCGGCCTGTACGTCTCTGGCCCAGAGTCTCTGGCCTCGGGTCACGATCTGATATTGCATGACGGTGGTTGCCGCACGTAGGTCAATCAGATCCACCGGACTGCCAGCGATATCCGCCAAATCCCCTGAAAGCTGCCATAACGCCACAGGGTCAACCTCGCCGGACAAGAGCACAGCCAAATCGACATCACTGTCAGGTCCGGCGGTGCCCTGTGCATGGCTACCAAACAGGTAAACCGCCAGCAGACCAGGGAGTTGGTTTTGCAGATGAGTCAACAAGGCTTGAGTGTTCATGTTGCCTATCCTAGCCGCTCGTCCTGAAATCGCGTCAATAATTTCCTTAGTGTGGGTACAAAACAAAAAAAGCCCCGCCCGGCAACACGCCGGGCGGGGCTTTTACGTTTTCGAGTCAGGCCCACCCCTGTAGCCTTCCTCGAAACTTCTCCTCTTTCAGCAACTCGAGGCCTTCTCGAACCTCGATGACGATCTTGGGCCGGTATGCAAAATGGCGCCAGTGA
Organism: Pseudomonas sp. R151218B TE3479; assembly: GCF_053629195.1. NCBI lineage: Bacteria > Pseudomonadati > Pseudomonadota > Gammaproteobacteria > Pseudomonadales > Pseudomonadaceae > Pseudomonas > Pseudomonas sp. R151218B TE3479. The sequence goes on along the minus strand of NZ_JBRJHV010000001.1, from coordinate 671,129 downwards.
ACAGTTTTTTATATTCTTTAATGATCTAGATAAATGGATATTTATTCTTTTTAAAGAAATCGAAACCGGTGCAAAGTTGGGCTCACAACAACCCCATCCAGGAGCCGCACCATGAGCCTCAGACTCGGCGACATCGCCCCCGACTTCGAACAGGATTCCAGCGCCGGCAAGATTCGCTTCCACGAATGGCTCGGCGACAGCTGGGGTGTGCTGTTTTCCCACCCGGCGGACTTCACACCGGTATGCACCACCGAATTGGGCCTCACCGCCAAGCTCAAGGACGCGTTCGCCCAGCGCGGGGTCAAGGCCATTGCCCTCTCGGTGGACCCGGTGGACTCGCACCACAAGTGGATCGAGGACATCAACGAGACCCAGAACGCCGTGGTCAATTTTCCGATCCTGGCCGATGCCGATCGCAAGGTTTCGGACCTGTACGACCTGATCCACCCCAACGCCAGCGACACCTTGACCGTGCGCTCATTGTTCGTGATCGACCCGAACAAGAAAATTCGCCTGACCATCACCTACCCGGCCAGCACCGGGCGCAATTTCAACGAGATCCTGCGCGTGATCGATTCCCTGCAACTGACCGACAACTACAAAGTCGCCACCCCAGCCAACTGGCAGGACGGTGATGACGTGGTGATCGTGCCGTCGCTCAAGGATGAAGAGGAACTCAAGCAGCGCTTTCCCAAGGGCTACCGCGCCGTGAAGCCCTACCTGCGCCTTACCCCGCAACCCAATCGCTGACGCAACACCTGATCCGAACTTGTGGGAGCGAGCTTGCTCGCGATAGCGGTGTATCAGTCGCCATCGACGCTGGCAGATCCGACGCTATCGCGAGCAGGCTCGCTCCCACAGGGGGGATCTCTGTGCACCAAGGGTTTTGGCCGTTTCGACGGCCTTTTTTATTGCGCCAAGGAAAAGAAATTGAATATATAAAAATCGAATAACCAAATGAATAAATATGATTTAAAGATATATGAATCCCCTGTTATGGTTTGACCCATGCAGCGAAATCGCCCGCCGCGAATCGCACGTGACAGTTAAGGAAGGGTAGGCATGTTGGTCGTCTCACTCGGTGGCAGTCCCAGCCAACGCTCCCGCTCAGGGGTGCTGCTGGAACGTTCGCAACGCTGGTTGCAGCAGCAAGGTGTGGAAGTGGTGAGCTATCAGGTGCGTGACTTCCCGGCCGAAGATCTGCTCCATGCCCGTTTCGACAGCCCGAAGGTGATCGACCTGCTCCAACAGATCGAAAATGCCGACGGCCTGCTGATCGCCACGCCGGTGTACAAGGCGTCTTTTTCCGGTGCGCTGAAGACCGTGCTGGACCTGCTGCCTGAGCGCGCCCTGGCCCATAAAGTGGTGTTGCCGATGGCAACCGGCGGCAGCATTGCCCACATGCTGGCGGTGGACTACGCCCTCAAGCCGGTGTTGTCGGCGCTCAAGGCCCAGGAAATGCTCCATGGGATCTTTGCCGAAGACAGCCAGATCGCTTACGGCGAAGGCAGCGCCCAGGCGCAATTGGCGCCACCCCTGCAACAGCGCCTGGACGAGGCGCTGGAACAGTTTTTCAGTGCCATGGCCCGTCGGCCCAGGCCGCTGGACCCCAATGTATTGAACGAACGTTTGCTGAGTGCTCGCTGGAGCATTTGAACCCCGAACACCCCTGATTCAACTCACCTTACTCAGCCGCCAACGGCCCAGCAGGTGCAGCCAAAACCCCACAGCAAAAAGGAGAGGCGCCATGCGCACTGTCATTTTGCGTCGCGGGCTGGTCGCTCTGTTTGCTGCGGCTGTGTCCCTCGGCGTCATCGCTCAAGCTCAAGCCGAGACCTTGCGGATCGGTTATCAGAAATACGGCACCCTGGTGCTGCTCAAGGCCAAGGGCTCGTTGGAGAAACGCCTCGCCGCCCAAGGCGTGGACGTGCAATGGACCGAGTTCCCCGGCGGCCCGCAGCTGCTGGAAGGCTTGAACGTCGGTTCCATCGACTTTGGCGTGACCGGTGAAACCCCGCCGGTGTTTGCCCAGGCCGCGGGCGCCGATCTGCTCTATGTCGCTTACGAACCACCGGCACCCACCAGCGAAGCCATCCTCGTGCCCAAGGGCTCGGCCATCCAGTCGGTGCAAGACCTGAAGGGCAAGAAAATCGCGCTGAACAAAGGCTCGAACGTCCACTACCTATTGGTGCGGGCGCTGGAAGACGCCGGCCTCAAGTATTCCGATATCCAGACCGTGTTCCTGCCGCCGGCCGACGCCCGTGCCGCGTTCGAACGGGGCAGCGTGGACGCCTGGGTGATCTGGGACCCGTACCAGGCTGCCGCCGAACAGCAATTGCAGGCACGCACCCTGCGTGACGGCAAAGGCATCGTCGACAACCACCAGTTCTACCTCGCCACCAAACCCTATGCGCAAAAGAATCCCCAGGTCATTACGGCCCTGGTGGAAGAGGTGCGCGCAGTGGGGGAGTGGTCCAAGGCCAATCCCGAGGATGTGACCAAGCAGGTCTCGCCGCTGCTGGGCCTGCCGGCGGACATCACCCTGACGTCGGTGAAGCGCCAAGGCTACGGGGCGCTGTTCCTCACGCCGGAAGTGGTGGCGGCACAACAGAAAATCGCCGACAGCTTCTACCAGCTCAAATTGATTCCCAAGCCCTTGAGTATCAAGGACGTGATCTGGACGCCGCCGGCGGCCGTTGCGACCGCGCAGTAATTCGATTCCTTTAGGAGACCACTCCATGAGCCTCAATATTTTCTGGTTTCTGCCTACCCACGGCGACGGCCATTACCTTGGCACTGCCGAAGGCGCCCGCGCCGTCGATCACGGTTACCTGCAGCAGGTCGCCCAAGCGGCGGATCGACTGGGCTTCGGCGGCGTGCTGATCCCCACCGGGCGTTCCTGCGAGGACTCCTGGCTGGTCGCCGCTTCGTTGATTCCCGTGACCCAGCGCCTGAAATTCCTCGTGGCCCTGCGCCCCGGGATCATTTCCCCGACGGTGGCGGCGCGTCAGGCCGCGACCCTCGACCGGTTGTCCGGCGGGCGGGCGTTGTTCAACCTGGTGACCGGCGGTGACCCGGACGAACTGGCCGGCGATGGCCTGTTCCTCGACCACGAGCAACGCTACCAGGCGTCGGTGGAGTTCACCCGCATCTGGCGCCGGGTACTGGAAGGCGAGACCGTGGATTACGACGGCGAGCACATCAGTGTGAAGGGTGCCAAGCTGCTCTATCCGCCGATCCAGCAACCGCGTCCGCCGCTGTATTTCGGCGGCTCGTCGGAAGCCGCCCAGGACCTCGCCGCCGAGCAAGTGGAAATGGTACTGACCTGGGGCGAGCCGCCAGCGGCCGTGGCGGAAAAAATCGCCCAGGTGCGGGCCAAGGCGGCGAAGCTGGGCCGTACTGTGCGCTTCGGTATTCGCCTGCATGTGATCGTGCGGGAAACCAACGCCGAAGCCTGGCAGGCGGCCGACCGGCTGATCTCCCACCTGGACGATGACACCATTGCCCGTGCCCAGGCCTCCCTGGCGCGCTTCGATTCGGTGGGCCAGCAACGCATGGCCGCCCTGCACGGTGGCCGTCGCGACAAGCTGGAAGTCAGCCCCAACCTCTGGGCCGGTGTCGGCCTGGTGCGCGGCGGTGCTGGTACGGCGCTGGTGGGCGATGGCCCGACCGTGGCGGCACGGGTCAAGGAATACGCCGACCTGGGCATCGACACCTTTATCTTCTCCGGTTATCCACACCTGGAAGAGTCCTATCGCGTGGCGGAACTGTTGTTCCCGCACCTGGACGTGGAGCGCCCTGAGCTACCGAAAAGCCAGGGTTATGTGAGCCCGTTCGGTGAAATGGTCGCCAACGACATCCTGCCCAAAGCCGCGTCCCAGAGCTGAGGCGGCCATGAAGAAAATCATCCACAACCTAGCGCCCTGGGCGGTGCCGCTGCTGTTGCTGGCGGTCTGGCAACTGTCGGTATCGGCTGGCTGGTTGTCCACGCGGATCCTGCCGGCACCGGTGGCGGTGATCGAAGCCGGGGTCAACCTGGTGCGCAGCGGCGAGATCTGGACACACCTGGCGATCAGCGGTTGGCGCGCCGCGGTCGGTTTTCTGATCGGCGGCGGCATCGGCCTGGCCCTGGGCTTCATCACCGGTTTGTCGAAATGGGGCGAACGCCTGCTGGACAGCTCCGTGCAAATGGTCAGGAACGTCCCGCACCTGGCGCTGATTCCGCTGGTGATCCTGTGGTTCGGCATCGACGAGTCGGCGAAGATTTTCCTGGTGGCCCTGGGCACGTTGTTTCCCATCTACCTCAACACCTATCACGGGATTCGCAACGTCGACCCGGCGCTGGTGGAGATGTCGCGCAGCTACGGCTTGTCCGGCTTCAGCCTGTTTCGCCAGGTGATCCTGCCGGGGGCCTTGCCTTCGATCCTGGTGGGCGTGCGCTTCGCCCTGGGTTTCATGTGGCTGACGCTGATCGTGGCGGAAACCATCTCCGCCAGCTCCGGCATCGGTTACCTGGCGATGAATGCCCGGGAGTTCCTGCAGACCGATGTGGTGGTGCTGGCGATTCTCCTGTACGCCGTGCTGGGCAAATTGGCCGACCTGGCCGCTCGCGGGCTTGAGCGGGTCTGGCTGCGCTGGCACCCGGCGTACCAAGTGAACAAGGGAGGTGTGGCATGACTGCCCAACAACCTCCGCGTCTGCTGCGTGGCATCCCGCTGGCGGTGCGCAAGCTGCAAAAAACCTTCGGCACGCGCCAGGTATTGCGCGACATCGACCTGCATATCCCGGCCGGGCAGTTCGTGGCCGTGGTCGGTCGCAGCGGCTGCGGCAAAAGTACCTTGCTGCGTTTGTTGGCTGGCCTCGATCAGCCCACCGGCGGCCAACTGTTGGCCGGTTCGGCGTCGTTGAACGATGCACGGGAGGACACGCGGCTGATGTTCCAGGAGGCACGTTTGCTGCCCTGGAAAAAAATCATCGATAACGTCGGCCTCGGCCTCAAGGGCAATTGGCGCCCGCAAGCGTTGCAGGCACTGGAAGCGGTGGGCCTGGCCGACCGCGCCCATGAGTGGCCGGCGGCGCTGTCCGGCGGCCAGAAGCAACGGGTGGCCCTGGCTCGCGCGTTGATTCATCAGCCCCGGCTGTTGCTGCTCGACGAACCCTTGGGAGCGCTGGACGCCCTGACCCGTATCGAGATGCAGCAACTGATCGAAAACCTCTGGCAGCAGCACGGCTTCACGGTGTTGCTGGTGACCCACGACGTCAGCGAAGCGGTGGCGATTGCCGATCGGGTGATCCTGATCGAGGACGGCCAGATCGGCCTCGACCTGGCCATCGACCTGCCGCGTCCGCGGGCTCGCGGCTCTCATCGCCTGGCGAGCCTGGAAACCGAAGTCCTCAACCGTGTGCTGTCCTTGCCCGGCCAACCGCCGGACCCCGAACCCGTTTCACCCTTGCCCACGCAGTTGCGTTGGGCGCAATAACTTCATCCAGACAGGAATCGACACCATGACTATCAAAGCCATCAACGTACGCAACCAGTTCAAAGGCACCATCAAGGAAATCGTCGAAGGCGATGTACTGTCGGAAATCGACGTGCAGACTGCTTCCGGCATCGTCACGTCGGTCATCACCACCCGCTCGGTCAAGGAGCTGGAGCTGGCGATCGGCAGCGAAGTGATCGCTTTCGTCAAATCCACCGAGGTGTCTATCGCCAAGTTGTGAACGATGTGTGACCCGTAGCCCCGGACGGCGTGAGCCTTTCGGGGCTTTTTGGTTTTCTGGTGGCCTGTGAATACGCTTTGGTGAGGTTGGAAGGGGGCTGCTGAGCAGCCCAGCGGGAGCAAGCTCCCTCGCCACGATTCAGGGCGCTTCACGCTTGGGCAAATAGGGGGGCAGGTACAGCCCCAGGTAGGCATCGAACACCCGCATGCCTTCTTCGGCCATGCGTGGGGTGATCTGGCCGTGCTGCTGTATCGAGCGGGCGTAGACACGGTCGCCCAGTTCCATGGCCAGGGCGAACACATCGACGTCGCCGGGCAGGGGCGGCAGGGCGAAATGGTGGTCGAACACCTTGTGCATCAAGTCACTCAGCTCGAGGTCGTGTTGGCGGTCGGCCTGAGTGACTTCGGTCAGGCCGTGCTGGGCCAGGATCAGCTGGCGAGCGGCGGCGTCCTGGTTGTAGATGGCGAGCATGCGCTGTTCCACCAGCCGTGACAGGTCGTGCCAATGGTTCAGCGCCGCATGATCGATCGGTGCTTGCAGGCCCGCGCGAAAAGCGGCGTGGACGTCGGCGGTCAGGGCTTCGAGCAGGGCCGGGACGCTGGCGAAGAAGTGGTACACGGAAGAGGGCGGGATCCCGGCGCGCTCGGCGACGCTGTAGATCGACAGGCTGGCCACGCCTTCGGCGGCAAGCAGCGTACGGGCGGCATCGAGAATGGTGTCGATCCGGGCCTGGCTGCGTGCGCGGGGTTTGCGGGGTGTGGCGATGCGTGTCATGAAGCTCTCCTGCGGGGCTGCCGGGCATTGTACGAGTCGGGTCCGGTGTTGTCTTCCCGGCTGCCATTGCTCTCACAGGGGGATGGCGGTGGCCGGGATGTTGAAGGCATCACCGTACACAGTGTGGGAGCGGGCTTGCTCGCGATGGCGGTGGGACAGGCACTGATGAGTGTTGAATGAAAGGGCCCCATCGCGAGCAAGCTCGCTCCCACAGGGGATGGCAGTGGCCGGGATGTTGAAGGCATCGCCGAACACAGTGTGGGAGCGAGCTTGCTCGCGATCCGCCGAAGGCGGCCATCCCTCCAAATACAAAAAAACGCCGCAGCCCCGAAGGCCTGCGGCGTTTCTTTTTTTACTGCAACCGCTTACACGGTATGCAGGTACCAGTTGTACTCAAGGTCGGAGATGGAGTGTTCGAACTCCTCCAGCTCACTCTCCTTGCAGGCCACGAAGATATCGATGTATTTCGGATCGATGTACTTGGCCATGACTTCACTGTCGTCGAGCTCGCGCAGGGCATCGCGCAAGTTGTTCGGCAGGCTTTGCTCGTTTTGCTCGTAGCTGTTGCCTTCCACCGGCGCACCGGGCTCGATCTTGTTGACCAGGCCATGGTGCACGCCCGCCAACACTGCCGCCATCAGCAGGTAGGGGTTGGCATCGGCGCCGGCGACGCGGTGTTCCAGACGCACGGCATCGGCCGAGCCGGTCGGCACGCGCAAGGCCACCGTACGGTTGTCCAGGCCCCAGGTCGGCGAGTTCGGCACGTAGAACTGTGCGCCGAAACGACGGTAGGAGTTGACGTTCGGGCAGAGGAAAGCCATCTGCGCGGGCAGGGTCTCGAGCACACCGCCGATCGCGTGACGCAGTGCGGCGTTCTGCTCGGGATCCTCGCTGGCAAAGATATTCTTGCCGTCTTTATCCAGAATCGAAATGTGGACGTGCAACCCATTGCCCGCCTGACCCGGATACGGCTTGGCCATGAAGGTGGTGTCCATTTCATGGTCGTAGGCGATGTTCTTGATCAGGCGCTTGAGCAGGACCGCATAGTCGCAAGCCTTGATCGGATCGGCCACATGGTGCAGGTTCACTTCGAACTGCGCCGGGGCACTTTCCTTGACGATGGCGTCGGCGGGAATGCCTTGCTCCTTGGCCCCTTCCAGAATGTCCTGGAGGCAATCGACGTATTCGTCGAGGTCATCGATCAGGTAGACCTGTGTCGAATGCGGGCGCTTGCCGGAAATCGGCGAGCGAGGCGGTTGTGGGCGTCCATTCACGTTCTCCTGGTCGATCAGGTAGAACTCCAGCTCGAATGCGGCGCAGATGGTCAGGCCCAGTTCATCGAACTTGGTCACGACTTGGCGCAGGACTTCACGCGGGTCGGCGAAGAAAGGTTCGCCTTCGAGTTCGTGCATGGTCATCAACAGTTGCGCCGTCGGGCGTTTCTGCCAAGGCTCGTTGCACAGGGTGTCAGGAATTGGATAACAGATCCGGTCAGCATCACCGATGTCCAGGCCCAGTCCGGTGCTTTCCACCGTCGAGCCATTGATATCCAGAGCAAATAAGGAGGCCGGCAGGTTGATGCCTTTCTCGTAAACCTTGTGGAGGCTGGTGCGTTCTATGCGCTTGCCGCGCACCACACCATTCATATCCGCAATCAGAAGGTCAACGTACAGAACCTCAGGATGTTCCTTAAGGAACGCGTTCGCTTCGTTAAGCTGAACGGCACGCGGGGGTACCGACATGATGCAACACCTTTGTTGTTAAAAATATCAATCATTGATCTCTTCGAAAGCCAGTCAACCCGAACGGCATGCCGAAGTCAAGCAGGGCCTTTTTTGCCCTAAAAAAGCACCTGCAGGGCTTTTTTGAGGCAATTTAGGGCGTTTTTTTCCCTTTAGGGGCCTTGGCGCCCGCAGGCTTGAGCGGGCCGTGTTGTATTTTTTACGGGGGTGTTGTGTAAAAAAATGAACAAGGCTAAGCTCGATTCAAACCCATAACAGCAATAATACCGGGGTGCTTCATGTCTCGCCTGCCGTTAATCGGCGTCACCACCTGCTCCAGGCAGATGGGTCTGCATGCTTATCACACCAGTGGCGATAAATATGCCCGGGCTGTCGCGACAGCCGCCAAGGGCTTGCCGGTGCTGATCCCGTCCCTGGCGGATCTGTTCCCACCGTCCGATATTCTGGACGCCCTGGACGGCATTCTTCTGACCGGCTCTCCTTCCAATGTAGAACCTTTTCACTATCAGGGCCCAGCCAGCACGCCGGGCACTGCCCATGACCCTGCACGGGACGCCACCACCCTGCCGCTGATCCGCGCCGCTGTCGAGGCGGGCGTCCCGGTGCTGGGCATTTGTCGTGGTTTCCAGGAGATGAACGTAGCCTTTGGCGGCAGCCTGCATCAGAAAGTTCATGAAGTCGGAACGTTCATCGATCATCGTGAAGACGAGACGCAAACGGTGGAGGTCCAATACGGTCCTGCCCACGCCGTGCACATCCAGCTTGGCGGCATACTGGCAGGCCTGGGGCTGCCCCGGTTGATTGAGGTCAACTCGATCCACAGCCAGGGCATCGAGCGCCTGGCGCCTGGGCTGCGGGCCGAAGCCGTGGCGCCGGATGGCCTTATCGAGGCTGTTTCGGTGCCAGAAGGCAAGGCTTTTGCTTTAGGTGTGCAATGGCACCCTGAATGGGAGGTAAGCTCTAACCCGCACTACCTTGCGATTTTCCAGGCATTTGGCGATGCCTGCCGAGCAAGGGCAACACAACGCGACGCGGATGCGTCAAACAACGCCTGACGACTAATAGCCGTCAGGAAACTCACGCCTAGAGGCATTTATGAGTAACAACCTCGACCAGCTCACCGATTGGTTGAAAGACCACAAGATCACAGAAGTCGAATGCATGATTGGCGACCTGACCGGTATCACCCGGGGCAAGATTTCGCCGACCAACAAGTTCATCGCCGAGAAAGGCATGCGCCTGCCCGAGAGCGTTCTGCTCCAGACCGTTACAGGCGACTATGTCGAAGACGACATCTATTACGAACTGCTCGACCCGGCTGACATCGACATGATCTGCCGCCCGGACGAGAACGCCGTGTTCCTTGTGCCCTGGGCCATCGAGCCCACCGCCCAAGTCATCCACGACGCCTACGACAAGCAGGGCAACCCTATCGAGCTGTCGCCGCGCAACGTGCTCAAGAAAGTGCTCAAGCTCTATGCCGACAAAGGTTGGCAGCCTATCGTCGCGCCGGAAATGGAGTTCTACCTGACCAAGCGCAGCGACGACCCGGACTTTCCGCTGCAACCGCCCATTGGCCGTTCCGGCCGCCCGGAAACCGGTCGCCAGTCTTTCTCGATCGAAGCGGCCAACGAATTCGATCCGCTGTTCGAAGACGTCTACGACTGGTGCGAACTGCAGGAGCTGGACCTCGATACCCTGATCCACGAGGACGGCACCGCGCAGATGGAAATCAATTTCCGTCACGGCGATGCCCTGTCCCTGGCCGACCAGATCCTGGTGTTCAAGCGCACCATGCGCGAGGCGGCACTCAAGCACGACGTGGCCGCCACCTTCATGGCCAAGCCCATGACCGGCGAGCCGGGCAGTGCGATGCACCTGCACCAGAGCATCATCGACAAGGAAACCGGCAAGAACGTTTTCTCCAATGAAGACGGGACCATGAGCGATCTGTTCCTGCACCACATCGGTGGCTTGCAGAAGTTCATCCCCGAGCTGTTGCCGCTGTTCGCCCCCAACGTCAACTCGTTCCGCCGCTTCCTGCCGGACACCTCGGCACCGGTGAACGTGGAGTGGGGCGAAGAGAACCGCACCGTGGGCCTGCGCGTGCCGGACGCCGGGCCGCAGAACCGTCGGGTGGAAAACCGCTTGCCGGGCGCCGACGCCAACCCGTACCTGGCGATTGCCGCCAGCCTGCTGTGTGGCTTCATCGGCATGGTCGAAGGCATCGACCCGAGCGCGCCGGTGGTGGGCCGTGGTTACGAACGCCGCAACCTGCGTTTGCCGCTGACCATCGAAGACGCCCTGGAGCGCATGGAAAACAGCACCACCATCGAGAAATACCTGGGCAAGAAATTCATCACAGGCTACGTCGCGGTCAAGCGGGCCGAGCATGAAAACTTCAAGCGCGTCATCAGTTCGTGGGAGCGGGAATTCCTGCTCTTTGCCGTCTGAAGCGCCGGGCGAGGCTGCTTCAGCCAGCTTCGCCCTCACCGATAACAGGAGAATTCGCATGACCCGCAATAACCCGCAAACCCGTGAATGGCAGGCCCTGAGCAACGATCATCACTTGGCGCCGTTCAGCGATTTCAAGCAGCTCAAAGAGAAAGGCCCGCGCATCATCACCCACGCCAAGGGCGTCTACCTCTGGGACAGTGAAGGCAACAAGATCCTCGACGGCATGGCCGGCCTCTGGTGCGTGGCCGTCGGTTATGGCCGCGAGGAACTGGCCGACGCCGCCAGCCAGCAGATGCGCGAACTGCCGTACTACAACCTTTTCTTCCAGACGGCCCACCCGCCGGTGCTGGAATTGTCCAAGGCCATCGCCGACATCGCCCCTGAAGGCATGAACCACGTGTTCTTCACCGGCTCCGGCTCCGAGGGCAACGACACCATGCTGCGCATGGTCCGCCACTATTGGGCGATCAAGGGCCAGCCGAACAAGAAAGTCATCATCAGCCGCAAGAACGGTTATCACGGTTCGACCGTCGCCGGCGCGAGCCTGGGCGGCATGACCTATATGCACGAGCAGGGCGATCTGCCGATCCCGGGCATTGTCCACATCGCCCAGCCTTACTGGTTCGGCGAGGGCGGCGACATGAGCCCCGAAGAGTTCGGGGTTTGGGCGGCCAATCAGTTAGAAGAGAAAATCCTGGAGATCGGCGTGGACAACGTCGGTGCCTTCATCGCCGAGCCGATCCAGGGCGCTGGTGGCGTGATCGTGCCGCCAGACAGCTACTGGCCGCGCATGAAGGAAATCCTCGCCAAGTACGACATCCTGTTCGTGGCCGACGAAGTGATCTGTGGCTTCGGCCGCACCGGTGAGTGGTTCGGTACCGACCATTACGGGTTGAAACCGCACATGATGACCATCGCCAAGGGCCTGACCTCCGGCTATATCCCCATGGGTGGGCTGATCGTGCGCGACGATGTGGTCGCGGTGCTCAACGAAGGCGGTGACTTCAACCACGGGTTTACCTACTCCGGTCACCCGGTGGCCGCGGCGGTGGCCCTGGAAAACATCCGCATCCTGCGCGACGAGAAGATCATCGAGCGTGTCCACAGCGAAACGGCACCCTATTTGCAGAAGCGTTTGCGGGAACTGAACGATCATCCGCTGGTGGGTGAAGTACGCGGGGTCGGTTTGCTGGGGGCGATCGAACTGGTCCAGGACAAGGCCACGCGCAAACGCTACGAAGGCAAGGGTGTGGGCATGATCTGCCGGCAGTTCTGCTTCGAGAACGGGCTGATCATGCGCGCGGTGGGCGACACCATGATCATTGCGCCGCCGCTGGTGATCAGCAAGGCCGAGATCGATGAATTGGTGACCAAGGCGCGGCAGTGCCTGGACCTGACGCTCAATGCGTTGCAGGGCTAAGTGCTAGGCTCTGAGCGAGGTGCCGGCAAGGGCCTCGCCCAGCGTGAACAAAAGGCTGGGCTTGTGTTGAAAGCCTGCCCTGTAACTTGCCAGACTACCGCCTGTTCAAGTTGCCCGCGAGCCGGCTACTGAACGTGGCTAAAAAGAATAACTGGAGCATCAATCCATGAAGGCATTAGGTATGAAGATAGCTGGCAAGACCCTCCTCGCCATGTCCCTGATGGGCGTGATGGCGGGCGCCGTCCAGGCGGACGACAAAGTGCTGCATGTCTACAACTGGTCCGACTACATTGCGCCGGACACCGTCGCCAAGTTCGAGAAAGAAACGGGGATCAAAGTCGTCTACGACGTGTTCGACAGCAACGAAACCCTGGAAGCCAAGTTGCTGGCCGGCAAGTCCGGTTATGACATCGTGGTGCCGTCGAACAACTTCCTGGCCAAGCAGATCAAGGCCGGGGTCTACCAGGAGCTGGACAAGTCCAAGCTGCCGAACTGGAAGAACCTGGACACCGACCTGCTCAAGGCTGTCGGCGATGCCAGCGACCAGGGCAACAAACACGCCTTCCCTTACATGTGGGGCACTATCGGCATCGGTTACAACCCCGAGAAGGTCAAGGCCGCATTGGGCGTCGACAAGATCGACTCCTGGGACACCCTGCTCAAGCCTGAGAACATCGCCAAGCTCAAGAGCTGCGGCGTGAGCTTCCTCGATTCGCCAACCGAAATGATTCCGGTGGCCCTGCATTATCTTGGCTACCCGACCGACAGCCAGGACAAGAAGCAACTGGCCGAGGCCGAAGCGCTGTTCCTCAAGTTGCGTCCATCGATCGGTTACTTCCACTCTTCCAAATACATTTCCGACCTGGCCAACGGCAACATCTGCGTCGCCGTGGGCTACTCGGGTGATATCGAGCAATCCAAGAGCCGTGCTGCCGAGGCTGGCGGCAAAGTGAAAGTGGCCTACACCATTCCCAAGGAAGGTGCCGGTTCGTTCTACGACATGGTCGCCATTCCCAAGGATGCCGAAAATGTCGAGGCCGCTTACAAATGGATGAACTTCATCATGCAGCCGGAAATCATGGCGGAGATTACCGACAACGTGCGTTTCCCTAACGGCAACAAGGCCGCCACCGCTTTGGTGGACAAGGAAATCTCCGGTGACCCGAGCATTTACCCATCGGACGAAGTGAAGGCCAAGCTGTACGCCATCAGCGATCTGCCGCCTGCGACCCAGCGGATCCTGACCCGCAGTTGGACCAAGATCAAATCCGGTAAATAAGCCGGTCTGAAGCATCCTCCTGTTGTCGCTGGCATCGCGGCGGCGGCAACAGGAGCAACTCAATAACTAAAAGTTTTGCTGGATCGGTTTATCGAGGGTAAGTTGCGCGCCGGTTTTGTTGCAGGGTCCATCGTGGCCAAGTAACGGGGGCAACTTGGGCCCAACTATTTAAGAGGACCTCCACGTGCCAGTCTTTTCTTTGTTACGCAACGCCTTGCTGGTCGGCGCCGGCCTGACGCTCGCCGTCAGTGTCCAGGCCGCCTCCACCGTGCATATTTATAATTGGTCGGACTACATCGGCGAGACCACCCTGGCGGATTTCGAAAAAGCCACTGGCATCAAGCCGGTGTATGACGTGTTCGACTCCAATGAAACCCTGGAAGGCAAGTTGCTGGCCGGGCGTACCGGCTACGACGTGGTCGTGCCGTCCAACCACTTCCTGGGCAAGCAGATCAAGGCCGGGGCGTTCCAGAAACTCGACAAGGCGCAGTTGCCCAACTACGCCAACCTCGACCCTGCGCTGCTCAAGCGCCTGGAAAAGAACGACCCGGGCAACCAGTACGCCGTGCCTTACCTTTGGGGCACCAATGGCATCGGCTATAACGTCGAGAAGATCAAGGCGGTCCTGGGCGTCGAGAAGATCGATTCGTGGGCCATGCTGTTCGAACCGGAAAACATCAAGAAGCTATCCAGCTGCGGTGTTTCGTTCCTCGACTCGGGCGACGAAATGATCCCGGCGATGCTCAATTACCTGGGCCTGAACCCCAACAGCGAAGACCCCGAAGATTACAAGAAGGCCGAGGCGCAGCTTCTCAAGATCCGGCCTTACGTGACCTATTTCAATTCCTCCAAGTACATCTCCGACCTGGCCAATGGCGAGATCTGCGTGGCGGCCGGTTTCTCCGGCGATATCTTCCAGGCCCGCGCTCGTGCCAGCGAGGCCGGCAAGGGCGTCAACATCGCCTACGTGATTCCCAAGGAAGGCGGCAATCTCTGGTTCGACATGCTGGCGATCCCGCGTGACGCCACCAACGTCAAGCAAGCGCATGCCTTCATCAATTATGTGCTCAAGCCTGAGGTCATCGCCCAGGTCAGCGACGTGGTCGGTTATGCCAACCCGAACCCGAAGGCTGGCGAACTGATGGACCAGAAAGTACGCACCGATGAAGCGGTTTACCCACCGCAAGCGGTCGTCGACAAGCTCTACGTCAACTCCGAGTTGCCGCCCAAGATCCAACGCCTCATGACCCGCAGCTGGACCAAGGTCAAGTCGGGTAAATAACCTCAACACTCTTGTTCGTCCGTGCAGGGCGAACTGCAAATTCTGTGGGAGTTTCGTAAATGGCAGTTGCCTCCGGCGCCTATAAGAAAGCCCTCGAGGGCGACCAGACACCCAAACAGGTGCTGGTCAAAATCGACCGGGTCACGAAGAAGTTCGACGAGACGATTGCCGTGGACGATGTGTCCCTGGAAATCAAGAAAGGCGAGATCTTTGCCTTGCTCGGCGGTTCGGGATCGGGCAAATCCACCTTGCTGCGCATGCTGGCCGGTTTCGAGCGGCCCACCGAGGGACGGATTTTCCTCGACGGTGTGGATATCACCGACATGCCGCCCTATGAGCGGCCGATCAACATGATGTTCCAGTCCTACGCCCTGTTCCCGCACATGACCGTGGCGCAGAACATCGCCTTCGGCCTGCAACAGGACAAGATCCCGAAGGCCGAGATCGATGCTCGCGTGGCGGAGATGCTCAAGCTGGTGCAGATGAGCCAGTACGCCAAGCGCAAGCCGCATCAGCTCTCCGGCGGCCAGCGCCAGCGTGTGGCCTTGGCCCGTTCCCTGGCCAAACGGCCGAAGCTGTTGCTGCTCGACGAGCCGATGGGCGCGCTGGATAAAAAACTGCGCTCGCAGATGCAACTGGAGCTGGTGGAGATCATCGAGCGGGTTGGCGTGACTTGCGTCATGGTGACCCACGACCAGGAAGAGGCCATGACCATGGCCGAACGTATCGCGATCATGCACCTGGGCTGGATCGCCCAGATCGGCAGCCCGATCGACATCTACGAGACCCCGACCAGCCGGCTGGTCTGCGAGTTCATCGGCAACGTCAACATCTTCGAGACCGAAGTGGTGGACGACGCCGAAGGCCATGCGGTGCTGACCTGCAAGGACCTGGACCGCAGCATCTACGTCGGCCACGGCATCAGCACCTCGGTGCAGGACAAGTCCGTGACCTACGCCATTCGCCCGGAAAAACTGCTGGTCACTTCCGAGCCGCCGACTTGCGAGCACAACTGGTCCAGCGGCAAGGTCCATGACATCGCCTACCTGGGCGGCCACTCGGTGTTCTACGTCGAGCTGCCAAGTGGCAAGCTGGTGCAGTCCTTCGTCGCCAACGCCGAACGTCGTGGCCAGCGCCCGACCTGGGGCGACCAGGTGTTCGTCTGGTGGGAAGACGACAGCGGCGTGGTGCTTCGCTCATGAACATGCGCAAACTCAAACGCCGACTCGATCGAATAACGCCCGGTGGCCGCCAACTGGTCATCGGGGTGCCCTTCATCTGGCTGTTCCTGTTCTTCATGCTGCCGTTCTTCATCGTCCTGAAGATCAGCTTTGCCGAAGCCGACGTGGCCATCCCGCCGTACACCGAGATCTACAGCTACGTCGACCAGAAGCTGCAGGTGCTGCTCAACCTCGCCAACTACGCGATGCTGAGCGAGGACGAGTTGTACATTGCCGCCTACCTCGGCTCGCTGAAAATGGCCCTGATCAGCACGGTCTTGTGCCTGCTGATCGGCTACCCGATGGCCTATGGCATCGCCAATGCCCGCAAAGAGATGCAGACGGTGCTGGTGCTGCTGATCATGATGCCGACCTGGACCGCGATCCTGATCCGCGTCTACGCGTGGATGGGCATCCTCAGCAACAACGGCTTGCTCAACGGCTTTTTGCTGAGCATGGGTTGGATCAGCGAACCACTGCAGATCCTCAACACCAACCTGGCGGTGTATATCGGGGTCGTCTACTCCTATCTGCCGTTCATGATCCTGCCGTTGTACGCCAACCTGGTGAAACATGACGCCAGTTTGTTGGAAGCCGCGTCGGACCTGGGGTCGAGCACCTTCAACAGCTTCTGGAAAATCACCGTGCCGCTGTCCAAGAACGGCATCGTCGCCGGCTGCATGCTGGTGTTCATCCCCGTGGTGGGCGAGTTCGTGATCCCGGAACTGCTGGGCGGCCCGGAAACCCTGATGATCGGCAAAGTGCTGTGGCAGGAATTCTTCAATAACCGAGACTGGCCGGTGGCATCCGCCCTGGCGGTGGTGATGCTGGCGATCCTGATCGTGCCCATCATTCTGTTCAACCGCAGTCAGGCCAAAGAAATGGAGGGCAAGGAATGAAGCGCTTCAGTTTTTCAAGCCTGATGCTGGTGCTGGGTCTGTTGTTCATCTACGCACCGATGCTGATCCTGGTGATCTATTCGTTCAACGCCTCGAAACTGGTGACGGTGTGGGGCGGTTGGTCGGTCAAGTGGTACGTCGGCCTGCTGGACAACAGTCAGTTGATGGGCTCGGTGGTGCGCTCGCTGGAAATCGCCTGCTACACGGCGATTGCCGCGGTGGCCCTGGGGACGCTGGCGGCCTTCGTGTTGACCCGCATCACCCACTTCAAGGGCCGCACGCTGTTTGGCGGCCTGGTCACCGCGCCGCTGGTGATGCCGGAAGTCATCACCGCGTCTGTCGCTGTTGCTGCTGTTCGTGGCCATGGCGCAGATGATTGGCTGGCCCCAGGAGCGTGGCATTGTCACGATCTGGATCGCCCACACTACGTTCTGCGCGGCCTATGTGGCGGTGGTGGTCTCGGCACGCTTGCGTGAGCTGGACCTGTCCATCGAAGAGGCGGCCATGGACCTCGGTGCCCGGCCGTGGAAGGTGTTCTTTTTGATCACCATCCCGATGATCGCGCCGTCGCTGGCGGCGGGGGGCATGATGTCGTTCGCGCTGTCCCTGGATGACCTGGTGCTGGCGAGCTTCGTCTCCGGCCCCGGCTCGACGACCTTGCCGATGGAAGTCTTCTCGGCCGTGCGCCTGGGGGTAAAGCCGGAAATCAATGCCGTGGCGAGCCTGATCCTGCTGGCGGTGTCGCTGGTGACCTTCCTGGTCTGGTACTTCAGTCGCCGGGCCGAGGAGAATCGCAAGCGCGCGATCCAGCAAGCCATCGAAGAAAGCGCTGCCGACTCCTGGAAACAACCGGAAGTCCGCCGGGCCGAGACCGCACCGGTCTGACCCGACACAGCTCTATCTGTGGGAGCGAGCTTGCTCGCGATAGCGGTGAGACAGTCAATGAAGAGATTGACTGTCAGGCCGCCATCGCGAGCAAGCTCGCTCCCACAGTTTTTTGGGTCGCCTACAAGTCCGCAGCCGAACGCAGAGCCCATTGTGGGAGCGAGCTTGCTCGCGATAGCGGTGTGACAGTCGACGAAGATGTTGAGTGTCAGTCCGCCTTCGCGAGCAAGCTCGCTCCCACAGTTTTTTGGGTCGCCTACAAGTCCGCAGCCGAATGCAGATCCCATTGTGGGAGCGAGCTTGCTCGCGATAGCGGTGAGGCAGTCGACGAAGATGTTGAATGTCAGTCCGCCTTCGCGAGCAAGCTCGCTCCCACAGTTTTTGGGTCGCCTATAAATCCGCAGCCGAATGCAGATCCCATTGTGGGAGCGAGCTTGCTCGCGATAGCGGTGTGACAGTCGACGAAGATGTTGAATGTCAGTCCGCCTTCGCGAGCAAGCTCGCTCCCACAGTTTTTTGGGTCGCCTACAAATCCGCAGCCGAACGCAGAGCCCATTGTGGGAGCGAGCTTGCTCGCGATAGCGGTGAGACAGTCGACGAAGATGTTGACTGTCAGTCCGCCTTCGCGAGCAAGCTCGCTCCCACAGTTTTTTGGGTCGCCTACAAGTCCGCAGCCGAACGCAGAGCCCATTGTGGGAGCGAGCTTGCTCGCGATAGCGGTGAGACAGTCGACGAAGATGTTGACTGTCAGGCCGCCATCGCGAGCAAGCTCGCTCCCACAGTTTTTTGGGTCGCCTACAAGTCCGCAGCCGAATGCAGATCCCATTGTGGAGCGGGCTTGCCCGCGAAAGCGGCGTGGCAGTCAATGCAGAAGTGGGCGGGTTACGAATTCCAAGGCGATGTACGGATGACTTCGACAAAGTTCATCGGCTTGAACCCCGGTTCCTGATCCACCAGCACGTCGGTCTTCACGTTGCCAAAGGTGGTCTGCGGACGATGCCGCAAACCGTCGGCGAAGGCGCAGATGATGCACTCCTTGAACCCTTCCCCGCGCGGATGAGCATGCACCACGGCGTCTCGCTGCGCTGCCGGGAACGCGGCGTAGTCCATGCCCAGCACGTCCATCTCCACCCCGGCGGTCACCAGGGCGACGGTGGGGCGCAGGTGTTTGGGCACACCTGGCGTGGTGTGCAGGGCGATGGACAGCCAGACCTGTTCGATATCGTCATCACTCAACCCGTAGGGCTTGAGAAACGCTGCGGCCGCGTTCGCACCGTCCACTTCGAAACGCTCATCATCGCTGCGGTGACCTTCCACCAGGCCCAGGTCGTGGAACATCGCCCCGACATACAGCAACTCCGGGTTGTAGGCCAATTGCCGGCGCTGGCCACTCAAGGCGCCGAACAGAAATACCCGGCGAGAGTGGTGGTACAGCAAGTCGGACTCGATATCGCGGATGTATTCGGTGGTGGCGCGGGCGAGGGTGCTGTCGGGGATCTTGATGCCGGCGATGCTGTTCATGCTGTTCTCCTCTTGACGTTGGGCCAGTGCGGCGCCGAGGGTTTCAGTCTGTTCGCCGGGAGGTAGTCGAACAATGTTCCCATGGCTGCGATCCGTGCCAATAAACCTGGGTTTCGTGCCAGGGTGGTTTGCGAGACGCGAATTGGCTAGGGTGCTGGAGTCGTTCCACTCGAAGGCAAGCGAGCACCATGCAGAAAGTCGTCGCCGTCGTGGTATTCCCTGGCGTCCAGGCGCTGGACGTTACCGGGCCCATGGACGTGTTCAGCGAAGCCAATCGGTTCCTGGTCGCCGAGGATCACTATCGGCTTGAAGTGATCGGCGTCGAACAGGGCGCGATGTCTTGCTCCAATGGCTTGTCCCTCAATCCCCATCGGTACTTCAGCGCCGCTTCGCAAGCGTACGACCTGCTATTGGTGGCGGGCGGACCGCAGTTGCCGTTCATGCACTTTGGCGCGGTATTCGATACCTGGCTGCGGGACGCATGCGCACGAGCGCGGCGCTTTGGCTCGATCTGCAATGGCGCTTTCATGCTGGCCCGGGCTGGGTTGCTGGAGGGGCGGACTGTCACTACCCATTGGGGTGACGCCGCGGCGCTGGCGCAGCTGTGTCCCTCGACCCGGGTCGAAGCGGATCGTTTGTACGTACAGGATCGCCAGCTCTATACCTCGGCCGGGGTGAGCGCGGGGATCGACCTTTCCTTGTTCCTGCTGGCCCAGGACCATGGCCCGGACGTTGCCCTGAGTGTTGCCAAGCGCCTGGTGGTATTTACCCAGCGCTCGGGCGGGCAGTCGCAATTCAGCCCTTTTCTCGCACCCCACGCTGAGCCGACGTCCACCGTGGCCCAGGTCCAGGCGTATGTCCTGGCGCACCTGAACGGTGACCTGACCATCGCCGACCTGGCCAATGCCGCGAACATGAGCTCACGTAACTTCTCGCGGGTGTTCACCCGGGAAGCGAAGATCACGCCAGCGGAGTTCGTCGAGCAGGCCCGGGTGGACGCGGCGCGGGTGATGCTGGAAAGCACCCGCGCCCCGCTCAAGACCGTGGCCTGGCAGTGCGGCTTTCGCGATGCTCAGCACATGCGCAGCGTATTCAATCGCAGGCTGGGCGTGACGCCGCAGCAATTCAGGCTGAATTTCGCTGCGCTGGCATAGATGTCAGCCGCTTACTTCTTCAACGCGTCATGGGCCTCCAGGGCTCGCAGGGAATAGATGTACGCCGCGCCGGCATTCAATGACACCGCGGTGGCCAGGGTGGCGGCGATTTCTTCGCGGGTGGCGCCGGCCTTGATGGCGGCGTCGGTGTGAACGCCAATGCAGCCGTCGCAGCGGGTGGTGATGGCCACGGCGATGGAGATCAGTTCGCGGGTCTTGGCATCGAGCACGTTGTTTTCAGCCGCGGCTTCGTCCAGGGCCATGTAGGCCTTGACCATCTTCGGATTGCTCTTGCCCAGGGCGCCAAAGGCGCTCTTGATGGTGGGCAGCAGTTCGGACCAGTTATTGAACATAGCGTTGACTCCTGTGAAAGAGGCGGGGAAGTGAGCCCCTGTAGTCTTGACCATCCGTGACGATCAAGCCCGGTTCAGTGATGAAAGATCCGCACGCCCGGTTCAGGGCGCCCGGGCCGGCAGCAGCTTCAGGGTTGTGCGGGTATTGGCGACCACTTCTTCCTCGGCCAGGTGCGCCTGGTAATAGTCCCCTTCGATATACGCCTCGGCCTGATCCTCGTAATGTTTGTCGAACGGCACGCCACTCTGGCCGACCGGATTGATGGTGACGCTGTGGGTCGGGTCGGCGAAGTCGATGATGCGTCGGGTGGAAGGACCATAAGTCACCGGCCAAGGAGCCGGACCGACTTTGGCCGAGAGATTGTTGGGCACTTCATGGGTGCCGGGGGCCGCAAATGGGCCGACGTTGAAGATCTGGTCCAGCGGCTTTTGCTGGCCCAGCGGATGACCATGGGTCAGGGTGTGAGCCTTGCCCCACTGCCATTGTGTGGCATCGTCGCCCAAGGTGGCTCGCAGGTGCGCCAGGCTTTTCTTCCAGGCGATGCTCACCGTGTCGGCACGGGTTTCGGTGCCCAGCGTCGTGCGGTCATCCCACCACGGTGAATCCTTCGAGGCCGCCAGGCGTGGCAGGGCAGCGTCGATCACCCGGGTTGACAGCGCGGTGTCGAAGAACCCATCGCCCAGTTCATCGTGCAGGGCGGCGTCGGCCAGGTTGAACAGAAACTGGTTGAACAGCGTGGCACTGATGGAGTCCAGCGGGTAATCGCCCTCCCATTGGCCCAGTTGCTCCACCCATTTGCGTTCCTGCGGGGCGCTGACCATCTCGCGCAACACCGGCAACAAAGGCGCGAGCAGGCGCGGGCCGTAGGCGGTGGTGGTGCCCAGTTGCAGCTTCTGGGTGGTTGGGATGTCCCATTTCGCCTGCTTGTCGCTGAGCTGCTGGTTGAGTTGCTGGCCACGGTCGGCGAGGTTGTAGTAACCGGGGATCTCGATGCCGCTGGCCGGCACGGGTTGGAAGTTGGCCGAGAGGATGTAGCCCCGTGCTGGGTTCTCTTCCTGGGGGTTGCTGCTGAACGGATAGAAACCTTCCTTTTCCGACTCCGCGCTGCTGCCATCGAGGATGAACCCGGGCTTCACGCCGGCGGGACGCTTGGGCAGTTGCGCGGCGGCCCACCAGCCGATATCCCCCTTGGCATTGGCCCATACCACGTTCAGCCCCGGCGCGTGGATCTGGGCCGAGGCGCCACGGGCCTTGGCCAGGGTATCGGCGCGGTTGAGCTGGTAGAAGGCGTCGAGGATCGGGTTGCGACTTTCCAGGAACCCCCACCACATGGCGATCGGCGTCTTGCCGGCGTTCGCACCGAGGGCATCGTTGACGATCGGGCCATGGGGCGATTGACGCAGCACCAGCGTCACCGGCGCCTGGCCCTTGACCGCGATCTGCTGTTCGCTGCGGGTCATGTCCACCCATTGGCCGCGGTACCAGACCTGCTCGGGGTTGTCCGGGTTGACCTTCTCGGCGATCAGGTCCAGGTCGTCGTTCTGGAACATGGTGACGCTCCAGCCGAAATCCTTGTTCATGCCCAGCGTCGCAAAGGGCATCAAGGCCTGATAGTGCCCGTAGAGTTCGAAATCCGGCGCGGACAGGTGCGCCTCGTACCACACCGACGGCGTGGAAAACCGGATATGCGGGTCGCCCGCCAGCAACGGCTTGCCGCTGTGGGTGCGGTTGCCGGAAACCGCCCAGGCGTTGCTGCCTTCGAACTGCGGCAGGCCGTTTTCCGCCAGGGCCTGTTCGCTCAGGCGGGCCAGGGCATTGAGGTCTTTCCAGTCGGCGGCGGCCAGGGGCAGGCCGCGCTTGGGACCGTCGGCCAGCACGCCCTGGGGCTGCCAGTCGAGGTCGAAGATGTTCAGATACTCGGCGCCCAGTTGATCGCGCACGTAGGTCAGCAGCGGTTCGGTACGGAACGCCGCCGCGAAGCTGTAGGCCATGTAGCCGGTAATGCTCACGGTGTCTTCAGCCGTAAAGGGGCGCTTGGGAATGCCCAGCACATCGAACTCCACCGGCCGGGTGTGGCTGTCCTGGTAGGCATTGATGCCGTCCAGGTAGGCCTGCATCGCGATCCAGGCCGGGGATTGCGGGTCTTGCTCGGTCACATAGGCCGCGGCGCGTTCACGGATACGCAGGCTGCGCATCAGTTTGTCGGTGTCGAGCAGTTTCGGCCCCAGCACCTCGGCCAGTTCGCCACGGGCGAGGCGACGCATGATCTCCATCTGAAACAGACGGTCCTGGGCATGGACATAGCCGAGGGCGCGGTACAGGTCGGTTTCGTTCTCAGCGCGGATATGCGGTACCCCACGCTCGTCGTAGCGCACCGTCACCGAGCCCTGGAGCCCTTGCACCTGCGTCGTGCCCTGGCGGGTTGGCTGCTTGCTGTAGAGGTAGCCGCCCGCAACGATGATCGCGGTGACGATCAATGACAGGAAGGCGATGAGGGTGCGTTTCATGGTGATTCCTTATTCTGATGACAGCGGTTCCATGGTCTCGCTGTTGATTCCCTGTTTAGCATGCCACTGCTTTCCTGCGCATCGCCCCTCGGAGGGATTACTTATTCTTTGGCAGATGTGTCCTTGTCCCACGGACAATAACAACCCACCGCCATCGTATGGGTCGCATTGACCGTCCGACCAGCGCTCAACGCCTCGAGAATCGGCTCGATGAAGCTGTTGCTCGAATTGCAGGTCAGGCCTTCACTGTAAGGGCCGAAGTACGCCAGTTGGCCGCTGCGATCCCAGATCGCCACCGCTGGGCTGGCAGGAATCTGGCTTGAACCCGGAAGCGTCGGGAGGGTTTTCAGGCTGTTCAATGTGGTCGGCAGTTGACCTTGGCTGCCGGCTTTTTGCACGGCATAAAACTCAACGCCTTGTGGTACATACTTATTGATCAGTTCGGCAAGGTGCTGCTGGTTGCCAACGTTGCACGGGCACGCCGGGTCCCAGAAATGCACCAGGCGGATCGCGCCAGGGCCGGCCAGGTCGGCGGGCAGGCGTAGAGGGTCGCCGGAAAACACCGCCGTGTGTTGACTGAAGGTCCGCAGGAAACGCCCCTGGAACCAGTCGTAGGCGAACCACAATACGGCAGCGCACGCGAGGACAAGCAGGCTGGCAAGCAAGGTCGTGCGATGGGACGGGCGCATGAAGTCGATCCTCTGAGGCCGCGTAGCTTGCCATGCTTGCCGCGACAGATGAATATCGCAGGCCTGTAAAGTCTGTTTCGCGCGATGCGCCCATGCCTGGAAACCTTGATGCCTGCCACTTTCGACCCCGATCTCCTGCGTGCCAGCCTGCAACCGCTGGCCCAGTGGCAAGCCCTGTCCGAGCAAGCCCAGGCTTACCAGCGGTTCTACGGGCTGGATTTTCCCCAGCGCAATGTGCGCAAAGGGTTGGGGCGTTTCGAGGTGGGCGGGTATGAGCTGGTCAGCCAGGTCTGGTGGCCGGAAAAAGCCGTGGCGACGTTGTTTGTGTTCCACGGTTATTACGATCACATGGGGTTGTACCGGCACTTGATCGAGTGGGCCTTGGAGCAGAAGTTCGCGGTGATCGCCTGCGACCTGCCGGGCCATGGCCTGTCCAGCGGCGAACGCGCCAGCATCGAGGATTTCGCCGAGTACCAGGCCACCTTGCAGGGGCTGTTGGCCGAGGCCGCGACGCTGGACCTGCCGCAGCCCTGGCACCTGTGTGGGCAAAGCACCGGCGGGGCGATCGTAGTCGATCACGTGCTCAACCACGGCGCGCAGAGTCCGGCCCAGGGCCAGGTCATCCTGCTGTCACCCCTGGTACGGCCGCGAGCCTGGGGTTGGTCGCGCCTGAGTTATTACTTGCTCAAGCCGTTCGTGACCGGTATCGCCCGGCGTTTCAGCGAGAACTCCACCGACCCGCAGTTCCTGCCATTCCTGCAAGCCGACCCGCTGCAACCGCTGCGCCTGCCTACTGCCTGGGTGGGGGCATTGGCGCAATGGATCAAGCGTATCGAAGCCGCCCCCAGCAGCCCGCGCCAGCCGTTGATCGTGCAGGGGCAGGCGGACATGACGGTGGATTGGGCGCACAACCTGCAAGTGCTGCGTGGAAAGTTCGACCGACCGCAGGTGTTGATGCTGCCCGAAGGGCGGCATCATCTGGCCAATGAGGCCTTGGCGTTGCGGCAGGAGATGTTCGGGTTTCTGACCAAGCGGATGAGTCGGGTTCGGCGGTGACCGGGCCATTGCTATCGCGAGCAAGCTCGCTCCCACATTGGACTTTTGGTGCTCGCGAAACCTGAGTGCACTCAAGCCCCTTGTGGGAGCGAGCTTGCTCGCGATAGCAGTGCCTTGGACGCTGAAGATCTATTGCCCGAGCGTCTGCCCCACCGCCAACCCCGCCCGGATCGCCGCCAACGCCGCCTGGTAATAAGCCTGGCCCTCGGCCGATTCGGCGAAGGTGGCGAACTCTTCCAGCTCGGTATCCGACAAGTCACGGTAGACGTACAGCAACGTGTTGTTCAGGTCCGCGCCGATCTGTTCCATCAGTCGCTGGCGCTGGCCGTTGAGCATGCCTTGGGCCTGGCCGGCACCCAGCAGGCCGGGGATCATCGAGCTCAGGCTGTCGGCCGCCACGCCGGCGATCGCCAGGCTGACCTCGGCGCCAGCCTCGCGGGCGGGCAGGGCCTGGGCCAGGTGGCCGATGATCAACAGGCGGTTGTCGCTGGCTTGCATCTTCGGCAGGCCCTTGGCGTTTTTCGCCAATTGATCGCGCCGGGTCGCCAGCAACTCGGCCGCCACGACCTTGCGGCCCAGGGGCGACTGGAAAAAGGCCAGGGCCGGGTTCGGGTCTCGAAGCTTGCTGCGTAATTGCGCCTCGGCTCGCTGGTCCATGGCCTGGGGGGCGAAACGTTGATTGCTGTTGTTGACCAGCGCCTGGAACACCGCCGGTGGCAGGCTGCTCTGATAGCGCTGCTGGGCGGCGCTCAAGGCATCATTGAAATGCGCCCGCTGTTCCGGCCAGCCGGCGACCTTGTACAACTGGTCGTAGCTGTCTGCCCAGGCGGGCAACACGCAGAACATCAACAGTGAGAAAAGCAAACGGCGCATAGGGACTCCTGTCAGCAGCCGACTATTCTCCGTGGGGTGTGGGGTCTTGTCGAGAATTCGTATCAAGTTCGTACAGTGGTGCTATCCGACGCAGCGAACCTGCTGCGTGGCGCTGTCGGTTTTGCAGGCACAGGCATACTATGCGCGCCATGCAAATACCTTCTGATCACCCACTGCTGTTACGTATCGTCGACGACCTGGCCGAGCGCGGCTGGTCGCAGCAGAACCTCTTCCTGCCGGACGCGCTGACCCGTGCCCTGGCGGCCGAATGCCGCCAGCGTGCCGCCGAAGGTGAGCTGGCTCCGGCAGCGGTCGGGCGCGGGCCGTTCTCGGAGATTCGCGAAGGGATTCGGGGGGATCGCATCCAATGGATCGAGCCCGGCCAGGCACCAGCCTGCGACCGTTATCTGGGGGTGATGGACAGCCTGCGCGAGGCGATGAATCGCGGGCTGTTCCTGGGGCTGGAGGATTTCGAAAGCCATTTCGCCCTGTACCCGCCTGGTGCGTTCTACCTCAAACACGTCGACCGCTTCCGCGATGACGACCGACGCGCGGTGTCTGCGGTGCTCTACCTCAACGACGATTGGCTGCCGGAGCACGGCGGCCAGTTGCGGATGTATCTGGAGGATGGCGTGGAGCGTGACGTGGTGCCCGTCGGTGGTTGCCTGGTGGTGTTCCTGTCGGGAGACATCCCCCATGAAGTACTGCCGGCCACCCGGGATCGCCTGTCCTTGACGGGGTGGTTCCGACGCCGCGGCAACGAGTTGTTCTGACGATGGAAAAGATCCTGGTCAGTCGCTGCCTGCTCGGCCATCGCGTGCGCTATGACGGCGGTGCCAGCGGGCCGTACGATCAACTCCGGCAATGGCTCGACGAAGGCCGGATCGTGGCGGTGTGCCCGGAAGTCGCCGGCGGCCTGCCCACGCCCCGGGCGGCGGCGGAGATTCCTGGGGGGCAGGGTGGGCAAGTGCTCGACGGCCACGCAGCAGTGATCACTACCGACGGTGAAGATGTCAGTGCGCAGTTTTTGTCTGGCGCGTATCAAGCGCTGGAACAGGTGCGTGAACACGGCATCCGTATCGCCGTGCTCAAGGCCAACAGCCCGTCGTGCGGCAATCTGCTGTCCTATGACGGGACGTTCAGCGGTGTGAAGGTCAGTGGCGAAGGCGTGACGGCAGCGTTGCTCAAGCGCCATGGGGTGCAGGTGTTCAGTGAGCTGGAATTGCCTGAAGCGGTGGCGATCCTCAAGGCCTTGAACAACGATTGATGGATTGCTTTTGTGGCGAGGGAGCTTGCTCCCGCTGGGCCACGGAGTGGCCCCGAAATGCTGAAACGCGGTAGGCCTGACACACCAAGGTGTCAGGTTTTGGGGTTGCTTCGCAACCCAGCGGGAGCAAGCTCCCTCGCCACAGGGTTCTGTGTACTTGGCACAAGGTTTTGTGTCGTTCAGAGCTCCTCGGCCAACTGCTCGATCAGCTCCTGCCGTTCCACCTGGCTCAACCGCGCACGAGGGTTCAGCGACGACCACTGAGGATGCGCCCGGGCCTTGTTCAGGGCGTCGGGCAGCTTGCCTTCGCGCCAGGTCTTGTCTTGGGGGGCGGCGATGCGGATGCTGTCCATCGCCGCGTGGCCGCGCAGGTTGAGGGCTTGCAGCAATTGTCGTTGGCGCAGGGCCAGCAGGCGCAGCACGCCATCGTCCACCGTCAGTTCCCGTTGCCCCTTGAGCTTGCCCATCAGCCGGTTGCCATAGCTGCGGGCGGTTTGCAGGGTGCCGCCGACAATGGCCCCGGCCAGGGCAGCGGCACCGAGGGTCAGGCCACCCACCAGCAAATCCACGCCGGCACCGGCCGCCGCGCCTGCCGCGATTCCGCCGCCGACGCGTACGCCCAGCTGCTTGAGGGTTTCGGGGTTGAACAAATCATCGCCCCAGCGTCCGTCGAGCAGCGGCAGGTCGCTGGCGGCAGCGTCCTGGGAGCGGAACGCGTAGAGCTTGAGCAGGGCCTCGACGCAGCGCTGTTCGCGCTGACGCACCGCGTTGCGCAGCTCGCTGATGGCCTCGCGTTCCAGCTCGGCATCACTGGCCACGCTGCGTCGGCAGGCGGCGCAGTCGATCAGCAATTCGGCAATCAAGCGCGCCGCGCTCTGCTGGCGGGCCAGGCGTTGGGCCTGTTGATCGGCGACCAGTCGTTCCAGTTGCCCGCGGGCGCTTTCCAGCAACAACGCGAGGCTTTCATACAGGCGCCGCTCGCCGTCCTCGGGCGGGGCGACGCTGTCGAAGCGCACCAGGGCGTGCAACCCCAATCGCGCCAGGGCTTCGCGCCAGTCGGGCTCGCGATGGTGGGTGCTGCTGACGAAATTCAACACCGGCAGCAGCGGTTTGCCACAACTGGCGAGGACTTCCAATTCATCGCGGTACTTGGCCAGCACCGGCTCACGGGCATCTATCACATACAGCCCGGCGTCGCTGGCGAGCAGTTGCCGCAGCACCTTGGCTTCCTGTTCGAAGCGTTGCCGTGCCTCGCTGCCTTCTAGGAAGCGAGCCAGGCGCGCCGGGCCGTCCAGGCGTTCGCCAGGGCGCTCCAGGCGCTCGAGATAATCGAGCAGGGCGATGGCGTCTTCCAGGCCCGGTGTGTCGTACAGCTCCAGCAGCGCTTCGCCGTCCACCGACAGGCGCGCACCCTCGACATGCCGGGTGGTGCTCGGACGATGGGACACCTCGCCGAAGCCGACGTCCCGAGTCAAAGTCCGCAGCAGCGAAGTCTTGCCCACGTTGGTGTGGCCGACCACGGCCAGCTTCAACGGCTTCATGGCTTCAGTCATGGCCGGTCTCCAGCCAGTTCAAGGGCATGCAGTCGGCGAAGGGCAGTTGCAACTGCTGCAGCGCGTTGTGCCAGTCACCCAGGCGTTCGGCGTCCAGCGCTTCACCGGGTGGCGCTTGCAACAGCCAGACGCGGGTGGCGCTGGCGCTGCGGGCCAGCTCGGCGATCAGCGCCAGGCTGCCCCGGTCTGGTGAACGGCGTGGGTCACAGGCAATGGCCAGGCGTGCGGGCGGAAAGCGCGACAGTTGCTCCAGGAGTTTGTGGCGCGACTCACGGCTGTCGAGGATGCCGGCGCTCTTCACGGTTTCGGGCAGTTTGGGCGGCCAGGGCCGATTGTCCAGTTCGATCGCCACCAGCAGCGCGCCGTCGCTGTCCATCGCGCCGACGGCACTTTCGATGGAGTGTAACTGCGTGGGTGCGGCGTCGTTGACGCCCAGGCGTTCGCTGCTGGGCATCAGCCGTTCACGCAATTGGGCGTAGCCCGGCAGGTTCAAATCCAGGCGCAATGTGGCGCGACCGCGTCGCCAGCGCCACAGACACAGCAACGCCAGGCCCAGGCGCGGCAGCACGCCATAGACCAGCAGCACGCCGACCAGCCAGGCGGCCCAGGCCTGGCGGGCGCTCTCGATGGCCAGGGCGCCGTCGCCGCTGGCGCGGATCATGTCCACGGACGGCACACTGAAGCCCAACAGGGCAGGCAACGCACCGAGGCCTCGGGTCATGGCGACGAAGGTCTCGCTGCCGAGGAGGGTGGTTTCCCAGACAAAGCCATAGCGCCGGGTCGCCAACAGCATCAGTACGATGACCAGCGCGCTGAGCATCGCCAGCAGCCACAAGCCATTGACCAGCGCACCGAGGGCCCAGCGATTGAGCTTGTGCCGTTGCAGCAACAGCAGCAGGGCCGGTGCCAGTTGGGCGGCCTTGGCATCGCGGGCGAGTTTTTCGCTGAGCCACAGCCACAGGCGCCCCAGCGCGGCACCTTGCTCGCCCGCGAAGATCAGTCCCAGGACCCAACCGACGAGCAGGATCAGGTTCAGCCCCAGAAGACTGCCCAGGGCCCAGAACACATTGACCGGTGTTTGCCCATCGCCGAGCGCGGCGAACCCGAGGCCGGCGCCGCTGATGATGGCGAGCACCGCCAGCACGATCAGCGCCAGGCGTGCCCCTTGCAGCCAATGGCGCAGGGCTCGGGTAAGGCCATCGCGCTCGGCCAGCCAGCGGGCGCGGTGGCGGATGCGGGTGGAAAGATCGCCGCCTGCCGCGCGGGCCAGGCGATTGGCTTCCTGGTCCTCGAGCGGGCCGGCGTGTTCTTCACGCAGGCGGATCGTCTCGGTCAACCAGAGGTTCTGCAGTGCTGTCACGGGGGCTTCCGTTGCTCGAATGAGGGTTGAGCATAACCGCTGTGATGCCTGTCGGGGTACGCCGGGCCTCTGGTATCCTCGCGGCCATGAACAAAACTCTCCCCTTAAGCCTGATCGCAGCCCTCGGTGAAAACCGCGTGATCGGCGTCGACAACAGCATGCCCTGGCACCTGCCGGGGGATTTCAAATACTTCAAGGCCACCACCTTGGGCAAGCCGATCATCATGGGGCGCAAGACCTGGGATTCCCTCGGCCGACCGCTGCCCGGGCGCCTGAACATCGTAGTCAGTCGTCAGCCGGACCTGATTCTGGAAGGCGCGGAGGTTTTTTCCACGCTGGAGGCTGCGGTGGAGCGGGCCGAGGCCTGGGCCTTGGAGCAGGGCGTCGATGAGCTGATGTTGATCGGCGGCGCTCAGCTGTACGCCCAGGCCCTGGCGCAGGCGGATCGGCTGTACCTGACCCGCGTGGCGCTGAGCCCGGAGGGGGATGCCTGGTTTCCGGAATTTGATTCGAGCCAGTGGGCGTTGGTCTCGAACCAGCCGAACCCGGCTGAAGGGGACAAGCCGGCCTACAGCTTCGAAGTGTGGGAAAAGCTTTAAAAGCATCGCGAGCAAGCTCGCTCCCACGCGGGTTTCTGGTGAGCGCACGCTCTGCGATCACCGCCGACCCTGTGGGAGCGAGCTTGCTCGCGATAGCGATCGATCAGGTGCCACCCATCAAGCCTGCACCAACTCCCCATGCTCCTCGGCGCCCAGCAACGCCTTGTCAGTCTGTTGCATCACCTGGCTGGTAATCGCCCCGGCGGTGATCGAGCCACTGACGTTCAACGCCGTACGGCCCATGTCGATCAGTGGTTCGACGGAAATCAGCAAGGCGACCAGTGCGACCGGCAAGCCCATGGCCGGCAGCACGATCAGCGCGGCGAACGTCGCGCCGCCACCGACCCCGGCCACCCCGGCTGAACTCAACGTCACGATCGCCACCAGCGTTGCGATCCACACCGGATCCAGCGGGTTGATGCCCACGGTCGGCGCGACCATCACCGCCAGCATGGCCGGATAAAGGCCGGCGCAACCGTTCTGGCCGATGGTGGCGCCGAACGAGGCGCTGAAGCTGGCAATCGCCCGTGGGATGCCGAGACGGCTGGTCTGGGCTTCGATGCTCAACGGGATGGTGGCCGCGCTGGAGCGGCTGGTGAAGGCGAAGGTCAGCACCGGCCAGATCTTGCGGAAGAAGCGCAGCGGGTTGATCCCGGCAGCGGACACCAACAGGCCATGGACCACGAACATCAGGCCCAGCCCGAGGTACGACACCACGACAAAACTGCCGAGCTTGATGATGTCCTGCAGGTTGGAACCGGCCACCACCTTGGTCATCAGCGCCAGCACACCGTACGGCGTCAGCTTCATCACCAGGCGCACCAGGCGCGTCACCCAGCTTTGCAGGATGTCGATGGCGTTGATTACTTTCTGGCCTTTCTCCACGTCATCCTTGAGCAACTGCAACGCCGCGACACCGAGGAACGCGGCGAAGATCACCACACTGATGATCGACGTCGGCTTGGCCCGCGCCAGGTCGGCAAAGGGGTTCTGCGGAATGAACGAAAGCAGCAATTGCGGGATGTTCAGGTCGGCGACCTTGCCGGCGTAGTCGCTCTGGATCACTTGCAGGCGCGCCAGTTCCTGGGGCCCGGCCACCAGGCCTTCGGCGGCGAGGCCGAACAGGTTGGTCAGGCCGATGCCGATCAGCGCGGCGATGGCGGTGGTGAACAGCAGCGTGCCAATGGTCAGGAAGCTGATCTTGCCCAGGGACGAGGCGTTGTGCAGGCGGGCCACGGCGCTGAGGATCGAGGCGAAGACCAGCGGGATCACGATCATTTGCAGCAATTGCACGTAGCCGTTGCCCACCAGGTCGAACCAGCCGATCGAGGCCTTGAGGACCGGGTTGCCGGCGCCATAAATCGTGTGCAGGGCGATGCCGAACACCACGCCCAGCACCAGTGCCAGCAGCACTTTCTTGGCCAGGCTCCAGGTACTGTGACGGGTTTGCGCCAGGCCGAACAGCAAGGCGAGGAATACCAGCAGATTGAGGATCAGCGGCAGATTCATCAAAAGAGCTCCATCAGACTTGTGCCAGTCGCCTAAAGCCGCGACTGCGAACCGGGGAGCCTAACAGCCTGATAACTAATGAATTAATACTAAAAAAGCATGTAGATTGTCGTTTATGGAATAAGGCAATGACGTTTACGGATACGCGGCTGGCGTGATCACGATGTAAGCGGTCGCCCATAGGCGAGGACTGTCACAAGCATTTGTTAGCGTCGGATTCTTTGAACCCGGGAGAAATGCCGATGAAGCTCGCACCTCGTTTTCTCGCTGTCGCCTTGAGTCTTGGCCTAGCCGGCCAGGTGCTCGCCACCGAACTCAAGCACTGGCCGGCGGAACAGGCCAAGGCCCTGGACGCGATGATCGCGGCCAATGCCAACAAGGGTAACTACGCGGTGTTCGACATGGACAACACCAGTTATCGCTACGACCTTGAGGAGTCGTTGTTGCCGTTCATGGAAAACAAGGGCCTCATCACCCGGGAAAGCCTGGACCCGTCCTTGAAGCTGATGCCGTTCAAGGACACGGCCGACCACAAGGAAAGCCTGTTCAGTTACTACTACCGCCTGTGCGAAGTGGACGACATGGTCTGCTACCCGTGGGTGGCCCAGGTGTTCTCGGGCTTCACGCTCAAGGAGCTCAAGGGCTATGTCGATGAGCTGATGGCGTCCGGCAAGCCGGTGCCGACCACCTATTACGATGGCGACAAGGTGGTCCAGTACAACGTCAATCCGCCGAAAATCTTCACCGGCCAGGCCGAGCTGTACAACAAGCTGATGGAAAACGGCATCGAGGTCTATGTCATGACCGCCGCTTCCGAAGAGCTGGTGCGCATGGTCGCCTCGGACCCGAAATACGGCTACAACCTCAAGCCGCAGAACGTGATCGGCGTGACCACATTGCTCAAGGATCGCAAGACCGGCGAACTGACCACCGCCCGCAAACAGATCACCGCGGGTAAATATGACGAGAAGGCCAACCTCGGCTTGGAGTACACGCCTTACCTGTGGACCCCGGCGACCTGGATGGCTGGCAAGCACGCGGCGATCCTGACATACATCGACGAATGGAAAAAACCGGTGCTGGTGGCTGGCGACACGCCGAGCAGTGACGGCTACATGCTGTTTCACGATGTGGACGTGGCCAAGGGCGGCATCCACCTGTGGGTCAACCGCAAGGACAAGTACATGACTCAGATCAACGGCATGATGGCCAAGCACGCCGCGGCCCAGGCCAAGGAGGGGCTACCGGTGACGGCGGACAAGAACTGGGTGATCGTCAAGCCGGAAGATATCCAGTAAGCCCCACCCCCTGTGGGAGCGAGCTTGCTCGCGATGGCTTCGGATCAGTAGCATCCTTGTTGGCTGACACACCGCCATCGCGAGCAAGCTCGCTCCCACATTCGATTGTCGTGTTCTCAGGATTTGCGTTCATCGCCAAAAAAAAGCCCCGCACTTGGCGGGGCATTTTTTATTGCGACGAACGACGCTTACAGGCCGTCAAGCATCGCCTTGTTACGCACCGCACCCTTGTCGGCGCTGGTGGCGAGCAGGGCGTAGGCCTTGAGGGCCGTGGTGACTTTGCGCGGACGCACTTCCACCGGCTTCCAGCCCTTGTTGTCCTGTTCGATGCGGCGCCCGGCCAGTTCTTCGTCGCTGATCAACAGGTTGATCGAGCGGTTCGGAATGTCGATCAGGACCTTGTCGCCATCGCGCACCAGGCCGATGGCACCGCCAGCCGCCGCTTCCGGCGAAGCATGGCCGATGGACAGGCCCGAGGTGCCGCCGGAGAACCGGCCATCGGTCAGCAAGGCGCAGGCTTTGCCCAGGCCTTTGGACTTCAGGTAGGACGTCGGGTAGAGCATTTCCTGCATGCCCGGGCCGCCTTTCGGACCTTCGTAGCGAATGATCACGATGTCGCCGGCCTTCACTTCGTCGGCGAGGATGCCGCGCACCGCGCTGTCCTGGCTTTCGAAAATCTTGGCGTTGCCTTCGAACACATGGATCGACTCGTCGACGCCGGCGGTTTTCACCACGCAGCCATCCAGGGCGATGTTGCCGTAGAGCACGGCCAGGCCGCCCTCCTGGGAGTACGCGTGCTCGACGCTACGGATGCAGCCGTTTTCACGGTCGTCGTCCAGCGTCTCCCAGCGGGTCGACTGGCTGAACGCGGTTTGCGTCGGAATGCCCGCCGGACCGGCCTTGAAGAAGTGATGCACGGCCTCGTCGGTGGTCTGGGTGATGTCCCACTTGGCGATGGCCTCGGCCATGCTCTTGCTGTGCACGGTCGGCAGGTCGGTGTGCAACAGGCCGCCACGGGCCAGGGAGCCGAGGATGCTGAAGATCCCGCCGGCACGGTGCACATCCTCCATGTGGTACTTCTGGATGTTCGGCGCGACCTTGCACAGTTGCGGCACGTGACGGGACAGGCGGTCGATGTCGCGCAGGTCGAAATCGATCTCGGCTTCCTGGGCGGCGGCCAGCAAGTGCAGGATGGTGTTGGTGGAACCGCCCATGGCGATGTCCAGGGTCATGGCGTTCTCGAACGCCTTGAAGTTGGCGATGTTGCGCGGCAACACCGACTCGTCGTTTTCGCCGTAGTAGCGCTTGCACAGCTCGACGATGGTCCGGCCGGCCTGCAGGAACAATTGCTCGCGATCGCTGTGGGTGGCCAGGGTCGAACCGTTGCCCGGCAGGGCCAGGCCCAGGGCTTCGGTCAGGCAGTTCATCGAGTTGGCGGTGAACATGCCGGAGCACGAACCGCAGGTCGGGCAGGCGCTGCGCTCGTATTCGGCAACCTTCTCGTCAGAGGCGCTGGAGTCGGCGGCGATCACCATGGCGTCGACCAGGTCCAGGCCGTGACTGGCGAGCTTGGTCTTGCCGGCTTCCATCGGGCCACCGGAGACGAAGATCACCGGGATGTTCAGGCGCAGGGCGGCCATGAGCATGCCCGGGGTGATCTTGTCGCAGTTGGAGATGCACACGATGGCGTCGGCGCAGTGGGCGTTGACCATGTATTCGACGGAGTCGGCGATGATTTCGCGGCTCGGCAGCGAATAGAGCATGCCGTCGTGGCCCATGGCGATGCCGTCGTCCACGGCGATGGTGTTGAATTCCTTGGCAACGCCGCCGACGCGTTCGATTTCCCGGGCAACCAGTTGGCCGAGGTCCTTGAGGTGGACGTGGCCGGGTACGAACTGGGTGAAGGAGTTGGCAATGGCGATGATCGGCTTCTTGAAGTCGTCATCCTTCATCCCCGTGGCGCGCCACAAGGCACGGGCGCCGGCCATGTTGCGGCCATGGGTGGATGTTTTCGAGCGGTAATCAGGCATGGAGCACTCCGGGCGGCTAATCAGGTACTTATCAGGTATCAATGGGGAAGTGAGCTTCTGTCGACGTCTGGAGCACCCGGGTTTGGCCGTGTGTCCGGAAGTGGCCGATGACTTTGCAGGATCGCTGCGCGCCTCGGCATGAGCTCATAAACCCGCCGGGGATGAATGGCGATGAATGCCACGATTCTACACCGCTGACGCCAGGATGAAATGACGCAAAGCGCTGATCGGGCGCTAATGTCGTGCACGGGATGACGACTGGCAGGGTTCAGCCGGCCAACAGCCCCCTGTCACGCTGCCGGACCAGGGCATTGAGCACCATCCCCAGCAGGCTGAGCAGGACCAGGCACAGGGCCAGGGTGAGCTGCAAGTCCAGCGGGGTGAGGCTGATCGCGGCGCTGGTCAGCCCGCCGACAATGAAGATCAGCACGCTGCCGGCGGAGGCGGATGTGCCGGCCCGCTCGGGAAATCTGTTCATGGCTTGGGTGTGGGCGGCTGCGCGGGCAATGGTCGTTCCGGTGGTGCACACGATCATGGGCAGTAACAGGGTGGTGACTGACAGGCCCAGTTGATTGGCAAGCCCCAGCATCAGCAGGCCTGCGGTGAGGATCAGGGCCAGCCCGGTGATGATTTGCGTCTGTGGATCGATTCGATTGCTCAGCACGGACGCTACCGCGCCCCCGCCGATGTAGGCCAGCCCATAGCCCAGCAGCGCCAGGGAAAAAGCCTCGGAGGAGAGGCGCAACTGATCGATCAGGACCAGCGGCGAGATGACGATGAACGAAAAATGGCAGGAAAAAGCCAGCGCCGAGGTTAACCAATAGGCCATGAAGCTGAAGTCGCCGCAGACCTTTCGATAGGATGCGATGAAGTCCAGGCGCCTGGGTCGGCTGTCTGCCACAGTGCGTTGAAGTAAACGACTGGCGCTGATGAATGCACCGATTGCCAGGGCAATGAACACCAGGAAGCTGCCTCGCCAGCCCATCCAGCTTTGCAGCCCGGTGCCGGCCAGGGGCGAAACGGAAATGAAGATCCCCCCGCAGGTGACCAGAAAGATTCGCAGGCGCTGCTGTTCCCGACCAGTGAACAGGTCTTGGATCAGCGCTTGGGACAGTACGAAGCAACCGCATCCCAAGGCCTGGACGACACGCGAGAACAAAAAGGCCCCGTAACCGTCGGCGAGCACGCAACCGGCGGCTCCCACGGCGGAAACGGCGATCCCGATAAGCAACAGGTTTTTTCGTCCCATGACGTCGGAAAGCGGGCCGACCAGCAGTTGAGAAAGGGCAATCCCTATCGCGAACAGGCTGACAGACAGGGCAATGTCCGTGGATGAGCGTTCAAAATGCTCGGACAGGGCGGGAAACGAGGGCAACACGACATCGATGGGAAAGACGCCGAGCAGGGTCAGCGTCAGCAACAAGCCGACGGTGGCTGGTTTGCGGACAGCCAGGCGATTTTGCGGATCAGTCATTGACGAGGTCCAAGGCGTACCTGAGGGGCGCTTTCAATCCTAATGCGTCATGCCCGCCGGGCGCGGGGAGATTGAGTAGGAAGGCTCTGGTAATTGCGTGGGAGTTCTCCTGCGGACTTATTCAGGCGTGCAAAAAAAATCGCAGCCGAGGCCGCGATCAGAATGCGATTCGAGTGCGCGGGGCACAGCGCTGCGGCACTGGCCCCGCCCGGCCTCAGCTGTTGGGTAACAACCGGCAGGTGATGCTCTTGATATAGCGGGTCTCGGCGATGGCCGGGTGTACCGGGTGGTCTGGCCCCTGGCCGCCGCGTTCGAGCAGTTGGATGTTGCGGTCCAGATGGCGGGCGCTGGTCAGCAGGATGTTTTGCAGGTCGTCTTCGGGCAGGTGCATCGAGCACGACGCGCTGACCAGGATGCCGTCCTTGCTGAGCAGGCGCATGGCTTGCTCGTTGAGACGGCGATAGGCGCCTTCGCCGTTCTTCAGGTCTTTCTTGCGCTTGATGAAGGCCGGTGGGTCGGCCACGATCACGTCGAAACGTTCTTCGCTGGCCTTGAGCTCTTTCAGGGCCTCGAATACGTCGCCTTCGATGCAGGTCAGCTTCTCGGCGAAGCCGTTCAACGCGGCGTTGCGCTCGACACCGTCGAGGGCGAAGGCCGAGGCATCGACGCAGAATACTTCACTGGCGCCGAACGCCGCGGCTTGCACGCCCCAGCCGCCGATGTAGCTGAACAGGTCCAACACGCGCTTGCCCTTGGCGTACGGGGCCAGGCGTGCGCGGTTCATGCGGTGATCGTAGAACCAGCCGGTTTTCTGGCCTTCCATGACCGGCGCTTCGAACTTCACGCCGTTCTCTTCCAGGGCCACCCATTCCGGCACCAGGCCGAACACGGTCTCGACGTAGCGGTTCAGGCCCTCGGCGTCACGGGCCGCGGAGTCGTTCTTGAACAGGATGCCGCTGGGCTTGAGCACCTGGGTCAGGGCGGCGATCACATCGTCCTTGTGGGCTTCCATGGTGGCCGAGGCGATCTGCACCACCAGGATGTCGCCGAAACGGTCGACCACCAGGCCTGGCAACAGGTCGGAGTCACCGTAGACCAGGCGATAGAACGGCTTGTCAAACAGTCGCTCGCGCAGGGACAACGCCACGTTGAGGCGATGCACCAGCAGGGACTTGTCCAGCGGCAGCTTCACGTCACGGGACAGCAGCCGGGCGCAGATCAGGTTGTTGGGGCTCATCGCAACGATGCCCAACGGCTTGCCGCCGGCGGCTTCGAGGATGGCCTGGTCGCCGGCCTTGAAGCCGTGCAAGGGCGTGGCGGCCACATCGATTTCGTTGCTGTAGACCCACAGGTGGCCGGCGCGCAGGCGACGGTCGGCGTTGGCTTTGAGGCGCAGGCTAGGCAGGGACATGACGTCGCTCCGGAAAAAAGAGCGGGAGTATACCGTGTTGCAACCTTGGCGGGGCTTGCGCTGGACATGTGGCGATGTAGGAGCTGACGAGTGCAACGAGGCTGCGATCTTTCCCCGGACAATTTGATTCCCAAGCGAAAGATCAAAAGATCGCAGGCTTCGCCAGCTCCTACAGAACAGAGCGTCCCAGGCTTCAGGCGGACAACGCGCTGAGCAACTCGCGGTTGAACGCCGGGATGTCATCGGGCTGGCGACTGCTGATCAACGTGCCGTCCTTGACCACTTCTTGGTCGACCCAGTTCGCGCCAGCGTTGACCAGGTCATCCTTGAGGGTCTTGTAGCTGGTCATGGTCTTGCCCTTGACCAGCCCGCTCGACACCAGCAACCAGCCGCCATGGCAAATCACCGCAATGGGCTTGCCCGCCGCTTCGAAGCCCTTGACCAGTTGCTGGGCGTCGGGGTCGATACGGATGGTGTCGGAATTCTGCACGCCACCGGGCAGCACCACGGCGTCGTACTGCTCGACATTGGCGGCCTTGAAGGTCAGGTCGATCGGGAAGTCATCGGCCGGTTGGTCATGGTTCCAGCCTTTGACCTGGCCTTCGCGGGCCGAAACGATGTCCACTTTGACGCCGGCCTGTTCCAGCGCCTGCTGGGGGCCGGTCAGCTCGGCCTGTTCAAAGCCGTCGGTCACCAGGATGGCGACACGTTTGTTGTTCAGGAAACCAGACATGAAAAAATCTCCTCAAGCTGAGTGGTCGGGCTGCCGACTCAAGCCTGTATGCAGGCTTGGCTGTCGGCCCTGTAAAGTCCGAAGCCGATGCCTGAGGGAAAGTTCCGCCGATCTACCCGGCGGTGTATCGGATCCATCTTTAAGGGTTAGAATCCCCGCCTGACCCAGAGTGTGTACTCATGTCCAAAGAGCTTTCCGCCGAACAGATCCAACAATCCCTGCAAGGGATCAGTGTGCCGCCCCAGCCGCAGATCATGGTGGATCTGCAGATGGAGCAGTACATGCCCGACCCGGACCTGGAGACCATCGCCAAGTTGATCTCCCAGGACCCGGGTCTCTCGGGAGCCTTGCTCAAGATCGTCAACTCGCCGTATTACGGCCTGCGCAACAAGATCACCTCGATCCAGCGCGCGGTGAACCTGCTGGGCAGCCGTTCGATCATCAACCTGATCAATGCGCAGTCGATCAAGGGCGAGTTGCACGACGACGCCATCGTGACCCTGAACCGCTTCTGGGATACGGCCCAGGACGTGGCGATGACCTGCCTGACGCTGGCCAAGCGCGTCGGCCTGGAGAACGGTGACGAAGCCTATGCCTTGGGATTGTTCCACGACTGCGGCGTGCCGTTGATGCTCAAGCAGTTCCCCAACTACATGAGCGTGCTGGAGGAGGCCTACGCCAGTGCCAGCGCCGAGTGCCGGGTGGTGGATACCGAGAACCGCGTGTTCAACACCAACCATGCGGTGGTCGGTTACTACACCTCCAAGTCCTGGCGCCTGCCGGATCATGTCAGCCAGGCGATCGCCAACCACCACAACGCCCTGGCGGTCTTCAGCGACGAGTCTTCACGCAACAACAGCCAGCTGAAAAACCTGCTGGCGATCCTGAAGATGTCCGAGAACATCTGTGCGTCCCACCGGGTGCTCGGCAACCAGGCCGAAGACCACGAGTGGGATAGCGTCGGGAGCCTGGTGCTCGACTACATCGGTTTGTCGGAATACGACTTCCAGACCCAGAAACAGGAAATTCGCGACCTCGCCTCTCGTTGAGTGCGTGGCGTCGCCTGACGCGAGAACCTCATGCCAGAACTGCCGGAAGTCGAAACCACCCGTCGCGGCATTGCGCCCCATCTTGAAGGCCAGCGGGTCAGTCGCGTGGTGGTCCGTGACCGCCGCCTGCGCTGGCCGATCCCGGAAGATCTCGACGTGCGGCTTTCGGGCCAGCGCATCGTGCAGGTGGAGCGGCGGGCCAAGTACCTGCTGATCAATGCCGAGGTCGGTACGTTGATCAGCCATCTGGGCATGTCCGGTAACTTGCGCCTGGTGGAGGTTGGCATGCCCGCCCTCAAGCATGAGCACGTGGATATCGAGCTGGAGTCCGGCCTGGCCTTGCGTTACACCGACCCTCGGCGCTTCGGCGCGATGCTCTGGAGCCTCGACCCGCTCAATCACGAGCTATTGATTCGCCTTGGCCCCGAGCCACTGACCGACCTGTTCGATGGCGAACGGCTGTTCCAGCTTTCGCGGGGGCGTTCCATGGCGGTCAAGCCGTTCATCATGGACAACGCGGTGGTGGTGGGCGTGGGCAATATCTATGCGACCGAGGCGCTGTTCGCCGCCGGGATCGACCCGCGCCGGGCCGCCGGAGGCATTTCCCGGGCGCGTTACCTGAAGCTGGCGATCGAGATCAAGCGCATCCTCGCCCATGCTATCGAGCGCGGCGGCACTACGTTGCGGGATTTCATCGGTGGGGACGGCCAGCCTGGCTATTTCCAGCAGGAGCTGTTCGTCTACGGCCGGGGCGGGGAGCTGTGCAAGATCTGTGGCACGGGACTGCGGGAAATCCGCCTGGGCCAGCGCGCCAGTGTCTGGTGCCCACGCTGCCAGAGCTGATTCGTCCGACGGTCTATAGTCAGTAGTCATATTGATTTAGCCGAAGGATCGCCCGATGAAACCGCTTCGACCTGTCGTTCTAGCGTTGCTGCTGAGTGTCGGTTTGCCTGCCCTGGCAAACAGCGGCAGCGGCGACCCACGCTACACCATCCAGAATCCGCCGGCCTTCGCCATGCTCGGTGACCTGCTGATCGCCCGCCCGCTGCTGCTCGCCGCTACGGTGATCGGGGCTGGGGCATTCGTGGTGTCGTTGCCCTTTACCGCGCTGGGCGGTGGGGTCGGCGATGCGGGGAAGGCGTTGGTGGTGGACCCGGCCAGGGCCACGTTCGTGCGGTGCCTGGGGTGTGTGGGGGAGGGGTTTGAGCGGCAGGAGTGAGGCAGGCAACTGAATCTTGGTGCTGCTGATGGCCTCATCGCGAGCAAGCTCGCTCCCACAGGGGTCTGCTGTGGTTACACCATTCGTGCCTGAAGCAAAGCTCCTGTGGGAGCGAGCTTGCTCGCGATGGGGCCTGAGGGGCCGCCCAAAAGCTCAATCCTTGCCAGTAATCCTGCGATATTTCGCCATCAACTGTTCTTCAGTCTCCGGATGAGCCTCGTCCAGCGGGATGCAATCCACCGGGCAAACCTGCTGGCACTGGGGTTCGTCGTAGTGGCCGACGCACTGGGTGCACAGGTTCGGGTCGATGACGTAGATCTCCTCGCCTTGGGAAATGGCCTCGTTCGGGCATTCGGGTTCGCAGACGTCGCAATTGATGCAGTCGTCGGTGATGATCAGGGACATGCAGGCTCCTGCCGGGGCGTTGGGCCCGGGCATCTGAAAACGTATGGGCGCAATT
Source organism: Pseudomonas sp. R151218B TE3479 (assembly GCF_053629195.1). Taxonomy (NCBI): domain Bacteria; kingdom Pseudomonadati; phylum Pseudomonadota; class Gammaproteobacteria; order Pseudomonadales; family Pseudomonadaceae; genus Pseudomonas; species Pseudomonas sp. R151218B TE3479. The sequence goes on along the minus strand of NZ_JBRJHV010000001.1, from coordinate 629,334 downwards.
GTGCCGCATTGGCGAGCGCAGTGCACGCGGGCGCGATGGACTGCGTTGCGCTGCGAGGTGGCTCGCAGCGCCTGCCGGTCATTTCTTGAAGCGCAGGGTCAGCGCATCGGCCACGGCCGGATGGACAAACTTGGTGATATCACCGCCCAACGCTGCGATTTCCCGTACCAGGGTCGAGGAAATGAAGGAGTAGCGCTCCGACGGCGTCAGGAACAGGCTCTCGACGTCCGGTGCCAATTGGCGGTTCATGTTGGCCAGTTGGAACTCGTACTCGAAGTCCGAGACCGCACGCAGGCCGCGCAGGAACACATTGGCGTTCTTTTCCTTGGCGAAGTGGGCCAAAAGCGTCGAGAAGCCGACCACTTCCACGTTGGGCAGGTGCTTGGTGACCTCGCGGGCCAGTTCCACACGTTGCTCCAGCGGGAACAGCGGGTTCTTCTTCGGGCTGGCGGCGACGGCAATGATCACGTGGTCGAACAGGCGCGCGGCGCGTTCGACCAGATCGCCATGGCCCTTGGTAATAGGGTCGAAGGTACCTGGGTACAACACTCGGTTCATCGCGTCGTCCTGGCGGGAGTCCGTTGGGGAGTCGGATGGTATCGCAGCCTTCTCGGTCGGCCAAGTCGGCTGTTGGATAAGAAAGCACTATAGACGTTGCGAATAATCCGGATATTCATGGGTTTTTCAGGCGTTCGGCCAGGGCTGTCGCCAATTGTGCGGTCAGCCCGTACACCGATAATTGCGGGTTGGCGCCGATGCTGGTGGGGAACAGCGAGCCGTCATGGATCGACAGGTTGCCCAGTTGATGATGGCGCCCCAGGCTGTCGGTGACGGCGGTTTTCGGGTCTTCACCCATGGCGCAGCCACCCATTACGTGGGCGCTGCCCAGGCGCGTGCGGTACAAGGCCAGGTCGAGCCCGTCGATCAGCGTGCGGGCCTCGGCCAGGGTCTTCACGTAGCGGGCGTCGCTGTGCAGGGGCATCACCGCCTTGGCGCCACCGGCGAATTGTATTTCGGCCATGCTGTGGAAGGCCCGGCGCAAGCCGTCCCAGGTATACGGCGAAACGGGGTAGTCGAGCACGGGCGCGCCATCGCTGCGCAACTCGACGCGGCCGCCGGGGCTGTCCGGGTGAAAACCGTCGCGCAGCAGCGCGAGCATGGCATGGGTGTGAGGCAGCCGGGACATGTGCAAGGCGTTCTCGGGGCCGAACCCGCCCAATAGCGTGGCGGCGAGCGCCGGGTGCAAGGGCGGGACTTCGAGCTTGTAGGACATCTTGCCGGTGGTTCCGTCCTGCCATTGGAAGTGATCCGAATAAATCGATTGCGGCGCACCGTAGAACGGGTTGATGACCTCGTCGAATTGCCCGGCGGACATGTTTACCAGGTGTAGGAAGGTACGTTTGCCCACACATTCGTACGGGTCTGGCGCAGCGGAGCGCAACAGCAGGCCGGGGCTGTTGATGCCGCCGCCCGCCAGCACGTAGTGCCGTGCCTTGACGGTGATGCGCCGCCCGCTGGGCGCTACGCAACGCTCATCCATGGCCTGGCACTCGAGGCCGACCACGGCATCATTCCTGATCGTCAGACGCTCGGCCCGCGCCAGGTAAAGCAGCGCGCCACCCTTGTCCAGTGTGGCCGGGATGGTGGTGACCAGCATCGACTGCTTGGCGTTGGTCGGGCAGCCCATGCCGCAATAGCCCAAGTTCCAGCAGCCGCGGACGTTGCGCGGGATGACGTGCCAGGCGTAGCCCAATTGTTCGCAGCCTTTGCGGATCACATCGTTGTTGGCGTTGGGCGGAACCCGCCACGGCGCCACGCCCAGGCGTTGTTCCATCTGCGCAAACCAGGGCGCCATTTCAGCACGGCCGTGGCCCTTGACGTTGTGCTCGGCGGCCCAGTGATCGAGGGTCTGGTCGGGCGTGCGGAAGCTGGAGGTCCAATTGATCAGCGTCGTGCCACCGACGGCCCGGCCTTGGAGAATGGTGATGGCGCCGTCCTTGCTCATGCGTCCGAGGCCTTCCTGGTACAGGCTGCTGTAGGCCTGGTCTTCGAGCAGCTTGAAGTCATGACTGGTCTTGAGCGGCCCTTCCTCGATCAACAACACCCGGTAGCCGGCAGCACTGAGGATTTCCGCCGTGGTGCCGCCACCGGCACCGCTGCCGACGATGGCCACGTCGGCTTCCAGCGTCAGGTCCTCGGTCAATTGCGCGCCGTTGTAGGTGGTCCAGCCACGGGCCAGGCCTTCGCGGAAGGGATCGGGTACGGGCATGTTCTGGGCTCTCTTATTGTTTTGAGGTTGCGATAGACCTCTTGTGGGAGCGAGCTTGCTCGCGATAGCGGTATGTCAGTCAATCGATCGGTGGCTGATGTGACGCTATCGCGAGCAAGCCCGCTCCCACAGCGGGTGGTTCTGGTTGGTCAAACCGTTGGCGGCCCCGGATACCCGCAATGCGCCCAGGCTTCGGATTGGGTGTACCAGGCCATCATCACCAATTGCAGCAACGAGCAGTGACCTTGCCGCAGCAGATCCAGCGAGCTGTTTTCCCACCGCGCGAGGAACTGGCGGATGTCATCGGCGCTAGCGTTTTCCCACGCCCCCCAGACCCCGGTCAGTGGCCCGCGGGTAACGCCCAGCGTGAGCACATCGAACAACTGGTGCGTGAGCTTGAGCATGGCGGGGGACAGGTGGGCCAGGCTTCTGTCCAGGCTGCCCAGGGTCGCGTCGATGGCGGCAGGGATCTGCCCGACGGCCACTGCGCCGTCCAGCATCACAGGGATGACGGCGCGTAAAAACGCCAGGTCGCTGTCGCGCAAGGCCGCCAGGCCGGCGGCCGGCTGGCTTGACGAGCAACCGCTCAGGCTGGCGCCCAGCCCGACGGTGGCCAGGAAGGCGCTGGCGCCGAGGCTGAATTTCAGCAGGCCGCGCCGTGACAGCGCGGGGGTATCAGTGAGGCTGGCGTTCATGATTGTGATTACCCGGGCAGGCACGCGTCAGCGGACAAACAGCTTCTGAATCAGTTTTTGCAAGGGCTTGCCGTAGGGCGGATAAACCAGCTTCGCCGCGTTGAATCGCTGTTTGGTCAGCACGCCCTTGGCCTTGCTGAAGGTCAGGAAGCCCTCATGCCCGTGGTAATGCCCCATTCCCGATGGCCCGATGCCGCCGAACGGCATGTCATCCTGGGCGACATGCAACAATGTGTCGTTCAGGCAGACGCCGCCGGAATGGGTTTCGTGGAGCACGCGCTGTTGTTCGGTCTTGTTGTAGCCGAAGTAGTAGAGCGCCAGCGGGCGGGGTCGCTGATTGATGTAGGCAAATGCCTGGTCCAAATGGTCATAAGGCACGATGGGCAGCAGCGGGCCGAAGATCTCGTCTTGCATGACGGTCATCTCATCGTTGACGTTGAGCAGCAGACTGTGGGCCATGCGGCGGCCCTGGCCTTGCTCGAACAGCTCGATCAGCAACGCGCCCTTGCCGGTGGCGTCGCTGATGTAGCCATTGAGCCGCGCCACTTGTCGTTCGTTGATGATGGCGGTGTAGTCCGGATTGTCCGCCAGGGTCGGATAAAACCTGCGCACCGCCTCGCGATACGCCTCGACGAACTCGCCGACGCGGTTCTGCGGCACCAGCACATAGTCCGGGGCGACACAGGTTTGCCCGGCATTCAGGGTTTTGCCGAAGGCAATGCGTTCGGCGGCGTCCTTGATGGGGACATCGACCGACACGATGGCCGGCGATTTCCCACCCAGCTCCAGGGTGATCGGGGTCAGGTTTTCGGCAGCGGCCCGCATGACATGCTTGCCGATGCTGGTGGCGCCGGTGAACAACAGGTGATCGAAGGGCAACTTGGAAAACGCCATGCCGACCTCCGCCTCGCCGAGCACCACGCACACCAGGTCCTGGGGGAAGACCCGGGCGAGCAATTGCTTGAGCAGCAAGCCAGTCGCCGGTGTCGATTCGCTGAGCTTGAGCATCACCCGATTGCCCGCCGCCAATGCCCCGACCAGCGGTCCGATGGCCAGAAACAGCGGGTAGTTCCACGGCACGATGACCCCGACCACGCCCAACGGCTGGTACACCACTTTGGCCGACGCGGGCTGGAAGGCCATGCCCACCTTGCGTCGGGAGGGTTTCATCCAGCCCTGGAGGTGCCGCCTGGCGTAATGAATGCCGTGCAGGCTGGGCATCAGCTCGGCCAACAGTGTTTCGTCGGCGCTGCGGTGGCTGAAATCCTGGCTGATGGCGTCGATCAAGGCTTGTCGTTCGTTGCTCAATACCTCGCGCAGTGCCTTGAGCCATTGCCGGCGCTGCTCGACCGGTGGCATTGGGTGGGCAGCGTAGGCCTGGCGCTGGGCATCGAAGAGCGACCGCAGTTCGTCCAGTTGTTGTTGAGACTCGTGCAGGTAGGCAACGTCGGCAGGCATCGTCAGGCACCGGATGTTATTAGAATGAGGGTTTTCTAGAGCTTATACTCTAGAAAGTCAATGACATCCGTAACGGCTTTGGGTTTTTCCTGTGACCGATAGGTCGTAAGATGCCGATCAATGCCTTCGTCGATTAAAGCCCAAACCATGGCCCCACGAATGAAAACCAGCGAGCGCATCGTGCAAAACAGCCTCGAGCTGTTCAACCAACAGGGTGAGCGCAGCGTCAGCACCAATCACATCGCCGCCCACATGGACATGTCCCCGGGCAATCTCTATTACCACTTCCCCAACAAGCAGGCGATCATCGCCGTGCTGTTCAGTGAATACGAGGACCTGGTGGACAGCTTCCTGCGTCCGCCTCAGGGCCGGGCGGCCACGGTGGATGACAAGCGCTTCTACCTGCAGGAGCTGCTGGCGGCCATGTGGCGCTATCGCTTCCTGCACCGGGACCTGGAGCATCTGCTCGACAGCGATCCGGACCTTGCGGCCCGCTATCGTCGGTTTTCCCAGCGCTGTCTGATCCACGGCACCGCGATCTACGAAGGTTTCGTTGCCGCCGGCATCCTGAAGATGGACCGGGTGCAGATCGAGTCCCTGACCCTCAACGCCTGGATCATCCTCACGTCCTGGGTGCGGTTCCTGTGCACCACGCGGGAAAATTTCAGCCACCTGAGTGAGCAGGCCATCAAGCGCGGCGTCTATCAGGTGCTGGTGCTGGAAGCCGGTTTCGTGACCGATCAGGCCCGCGAAGCGGTGGATGCATTGTTCAAGGAATATTACGTCCCCCTGGCCCAGACCCTGGAGGAAGGGCAGTAGGATCGATCCCCGACTTAGCCACAGGAGCTCACCATGCCCATTGCGCAACTCATCAGCCCCGAAGCCCTCGAACAGCGGCGATCACGGCCCGGGCTGGTCATCCTCGACTGTCGTTTTGCCCTGGAAGACCCGGATTACGGTCAACGCAGTTATGCCGAGGGCCACATCGCCGGGGCATCGTTCGTGGACCTTGAGCGCGATCTGAGCGGGCCGGTGACCAAAGGTGTGACCGGGCGTCATCCGTTGCCCGAGCCCGAGGCTTTGATCGAGCGCCTCAGGGCTTGGGGGCTCGATAACGACAGCGACGTCGTGCTGTATGACGACGGCCCCGGCGCTTATGCCGCGCGGGCCTGGTGGTTGCTGGCCTGGCTGGGCAAGCGCGATGGCGTGTCCATCCTCGACGGTGGGCTCAAGGCCTGGCATGCCGCTGGCTTGCCTTTGAGCCTGGATCCGCCGCAGAACAGCCGCGGGACTTTCACGGGTGCGGCGGATGCGAGCTTGTTAATCAATGCGCAAGCGCTGCAACAACGCCTCGGTGAGACGGCCATGACCCTGCTGGATGCCCGGGCGTTGCCGCGCTTCAAGGGTGAAGTCGAGCCGATCGACCCGGTTGCTGGGCATATTCCGGGCGCCCAGTGCGCGGCGTTCACCGACAACCTGGGCGCTGATGGACGCTTCTTGCCGGCCGCCCAGCTCAAGCAACGCTTCGCCGAAAAACTGGGCGAGCGCTCGCCCACCGAACTGGTGGCGTACTGCGGCTCCGGCGTGACGGCGTGCCATAACCTGTTCGCCTTGTGCCTGGCAGGGTATCCCTTGGGAAGGCTGTATGCCGGCTCGTGGAGTGAATGGATCAATGATCCCCAGCGGGGCGTGGCGAAGGGCGAATAGCTCCCCCAAAAAAAACCAATGTGGGAGCGAGCTTGCTCGCGATGGCGGTGTACCGGGCAACTTCAATGTTGCTGCCACACCGCTATCGCGAGCAAGCTCGCTCCCACAGGGGATTGCTGGCGAACGCTGAACCGGTGAACCCCCCAACAGAGAATTTGTATCAGCCGCGCCTCAGGCTGGCCAACCAATCGGGAATCCGCCGCTCCAGGTAATACCCCGGGCGCCGCAGGGTTCCGTCGACAAACCCTACATGTCCGCCCCGGGCGTGCAGTTCAAGTTGGGTCGAGGTGGATAGCTCGCCGGGTTCGGGCAGGCTGTGGGGAAACACGAAAGGATCGTCGGCGGCCTGGATGACCAGGGTCGGCGTGCTGATGCCCGCCATGAAATAGCGGCTGGAGGCGCGGCGGTAGTAGTCCGCGGCATCGGAGAACCCGTGCAGCGGCGCGGTCACCCGGCCGTCAAAGTCCCAGAAGGTGCGCATGTTTTCCAGCGGGCCAAGCGCCGCCAGGGTCGCCAGGCCTTCGTGGTGTCCGTCGTGCTGGAACTGGCGTTGCTTGTTGCGCACATAGGCCACCATCTGTCGCATGAAGTGCGCCTGGTAGAACTTGGAAAACCCCTGGCCGATGCGATCGGCGCACTGGTCGAGGCGAAACGGTACCGAGACCGCCACCGCCCCTTGTAGCTGGCTGTCGCGGCCGGCTTCTCCCAAGTGCTTGAGCAACACATTGCCACCCAGGGAATAACCCACCGCAAACAGCGGCGCCAAGGGCCGCCTGGCGCGCAAGTGAGTAATGGCGGCGGCCAGGTCTTCGCTGACGCCCGAATGATAGCTGCGGGGCAACAGGTTCGGCTCGCCCGAGCAACCGCGCCAATTCAAGGCCGCGCTGGCCCAGCCCTGGCGACCCAGCGCCTGCTGCAACCCGGCCACGTAGGGCGAGTTGGAAGAGCCGGTCAGCCCGTGCAGCACCAGCACCAGGGGTGCCTCGGCGCTGTGGGGGCCGTGCCAGTCGAGGTCGAGGAAATCGCCGTCTTCCAGCCACAGGCGCTCGCGTTGACGCTCGATATGGGTGGTCTTGCGCCACAAGGGGCCCCACAAGGTTTGCAGGTGCGGGTTGCCAAGGCCCGGGGCAGGGACGAAACGTTCAGATGCGGCGGACATCATTATTATTCTCGATGCACGGTCAGCCGTTCAGCCAATGTCCTTTGGCAAACGCTGCCACAACGCGTAATACACCCGTCCGGATTTCTGCTCGCGGTGCAAGCGCCAGTTACCCGGCAAGCCCAGAGTGGACGGGGCGGTCTCGCTTTCAGTGTAGACCCAGGCATCCTCGGCCAGCCACTGACGCTCCTCGAGCAAGGCGCAGACCGTTGGCAAAAGGTTCTGGTTGAAAGGAGGGTCCAGGAACACCAGGTCGAAAGGCGTTGCCGGTTGACTGTCCAGATAGCGCAGCGCGTCGGCGGTCTGCACCTGGCCGACGGTGCAACGCAGGGTGCCCAGGTGTTCCTTGAGGCTGGAGACCGCCAGGTTGCTGGCATCCAGCGCCTGGCCCATGGCGGCGCCACGGGACAGGGCCTCGAGAAACAATGCGCCGCTGCCGGCGAACGGGTCGAGCACCCGTGCGCCTGCCACGTAGGGCGCGAGCCAGTTGAACAGGGTTTCCCGTACGCGGTCCGGGGTGGGGCGCAACCCCGGGGCATCCGGGAAACTCAGGCGCCGGCTGCGCCATTCGCCGCCGATGATGCGCAACTGGTTCACACCGTTGTGCACGGGTTTCTTGCTGGAATTCGATGGACGGGCCATTAGTGCTCCGGAACCCCGAGCGGCTGCTCGGCAGGTTTGTCAGTAGGGGGCGGCAACGGCTTTTGCGGCACACTCGGGCCGGCGGTGACGATGACCATTTTGTCAGTGCTCAGGTGTTTGCTCAGCGCGGCCTTGACCTGCTCGACCGTCAGGTCCTGGGACTGGCGCATGAAGTCTTCCAGGTAGCTGAGCGGCAAGTCATAGAACCCCATGGCGCCGAGCTGACCGACGATGTCGGCATTGCTGGCGGTGGACAGTGGGAAGCTGCCCGCCAACTCACGCTTGGCGTCATCGAGTTCTTTCTGGGTCGGACCGTTCTTGAGGTAGTCGGCGAACACATCCTGCACCAGTTTCAAGGTACCTTCGCTCATTTCGGCACGGGTCTGCAGGTTGATCATGAACGGGCCGCGGGCTTGCATCGCCGTGAAGCCGGAATACACGCCATAGGTCAGGCCGCGTTTTTCGCGGACTTCAGTCATCAGTCGCGTACCGAAGCCACCGCCGCCGAGGATCTGGTTGCCCAGGGACACCGCGGCATAGTCCGGATCGTCTCGGTCGATGCCCAGTTGCGCGAGCATCAGATTGGTCTGCTTGGACGGGAACTCGATGTGGCCGATGCTTGCCTTCGGTTCCACCGGTGGCGGGGTTTTCGCCAGGGCCGGGCCTTTGGGCAGCGCGGCGGATACCTGGTTGGCAATCGCTTCGGCTTCGGCGCGGGACAAGTCCCCCACCAGTGCAATCACTGCGTTGCCGGCGGCATAGGCCTTGGCATGGAACGCCCGGGCCTGGGCCAGGGTGATCGGTGGAATGCTGTCGGCGGTGCCGTCGCTGGAGTGGGCGTAAGGATGATCGCCGTAGAGGCGCTTCATCAGTTCCAGGCCCGCCAGTTTGCCGGGGTTCTGCTTCTGGTATTCGAACCCGGCGAGCATCTGGTTCTTGATCCGGGCGAAGGAGTCGGCGGGGAAGGTCGGTTTGCCGACGACTTCGGCGAACAGCTTCAATGCCGGTTCACGCTTGTCGGCGGCGCTGAGACTGCGCAGGGACGCCACGGCCATGTCCCGATAGGCGCCGTTGCCGAAGTCCGCGCCGAGGCTTTCGAAGCCTTGGGCGATGGCGCTGACGTCCTTGCCGGCCACGCCTTCGTTGAGCATGGCGTTGGTCAGCAGGGCGAGGCCGGGGGCGTCGCCGTCCTGGCTGCTGCCGGCGGCGAAGGTCAGGCGCAGGTCGAACATCGGCAATTCCCGGGCTTCGACGAACAGCACCTTGGCGCCGTCAGCGGTTGTCCAGGTTTGCACGTCGAGCTGGCGCCGACTGGGGGCCTTGTCATTCAGTTCGGCCAAGGATTGCAGTTTGTTGCCGGACTTGGCTTTGTCCAATGCCTGGCTGGCGTTGGAGTTGCTGGACGGCGACAGGTAAAAGGCCAGGCCGCCGGCCAGGGCGAGCAATACCAGGCCGATTGGCACCAGGCGCGATGATTTGCGCTCACTCATGAGCTTTCTCCTCGGGCAGGACGTGCGCAACGCTCAGGCGCGAGCGGGTGAAATACAACTGGGCTGCCTTCTGGATGTCTTGCGGGGTCACGCTTTGCAGTTCGGCGAGTTCGGTGTCCATCAGCTTCCAGGACAAGCCGACGGTTTCCAGCTGGCCGATGGCGGTGGCCTGGCTGGTGATCGAGTCGCGCTCATACACCAGGCCGGCGATGACCTGGGCGCGCACGCGTTCCAGTTCCTCGGCGGTCGGGGCGGTGGTTTTCAACTGCTCAAGCAAGCGCCACAAGCCTGCTTCTGCCTGGGCGAGGGTTTTGTTTTTCTGTGTGTTGGGCGTCGCCGACAAGGTGAACAACGAGTCGCCGCGGGTGAAGGCGTCGTAGCTCGACGAGCCGCCGGACACTAATTCTTCGCCGCGCTCCAGTTGGGTCGGGATCCGGCCGCTGTAGCCGCCGTCCAGCAGGGCCGAGATCAGCCGCAACGCGTTGACCGAGGCCTTGTCCGTCGCGGTGGCGATGCTCGGCACGTTGAAGGCCAGCATCACGCTGGGCAGTTGGGTCTGCACGTGCAGGGTGATCTGGCGTTCGCCGGGTTCGGCCAGTTCAAGAGGGATTTTCGCGACCGGCACCGCGCGCCGGGCAATCGGGCCGAAATAACGCTGGGCCAGGGATTTGACCTCCTCCGGCGTCACGTCGCCAACCACCACCAGGGTCGCGTTGTTCGGGGTGTACCAGGACTCGTACCAGTGACGCAATTCCTCGACGGTCATCCGGTCCAGGTCGGCCATCCAGCCGATGGTCGGCGTGTGGTAGCCGCTGGCCGGGTAAGCCATGGCCTTGAAACGCTCGTAGGCCTTGGACATGGGCTTGTCGTCGGTGCGCATGCGGCGCTCTTCCTTGATCACCTCGATCTCGCGGCTGAATTCCTCCGGCGGCAGGCGCAGGCTGGCCATGCGGTCGGCTTCCAGTTCGAAGGCCACCCCCAGGCGGTCGCGGGCCAACACCTGGTAGTAGGCGGTGAAGTCGTCGCTGGTGAAGGCGTTCTCTTCGGCACCGAGGTCGCGCAGGATCAGCGACGCTTCGCCGGGACCGACTTTTTCACTGCCCTTGAACATCATGTGCTCAAGGGCGTGGGACAAACCGGTCTGGCCTGGCGTTTCGTAGCTGGAGCCCACCTTGTACCAGACCTGGGACACCACCACTGGCGCACGATGGTCTTCGCGCACGACGACCTTCAGGCCGTTGTCGAGGGTGAATTCATGGGTGGGTTGTGGGTCGGCAGCCAAGGCTGAAAAAGGCAGACAAACTGTGCTGAGCAGCAGGCCTGCGGCGCGGCGGGCAAGAGCATTCATTCGTGTTTAAACCTGTTGGGTTGCCTGCTAGGTCTTAGCCTCAGCGGGCGAGGAGGTGCTAGGATACTGATCCGTTTTACTGGCGGCCACGCCTATCGGGCCTTTTATCGGCCCGGGGTTGTCTGGGTTCTCCGCAGAAATGCTGGGTTTGCTCGTTGATCCCGGCGTTTTCGCCGATGATGCCGTACCAGTCCTTCGAAAAAATCGACTTTGAGGCGTCCTGGGGACGCTTCGACAAAATGTTGCGCGTGAACAAGCTGGATGAAACGCAGTCTGTTCAGCATTGAATATTTATCACCGAGGCGCCTTCGTGGCGCGTCGCTACCGTGAGATAGCCGTCCTCCATGTTTGGTTCCAACGACGACAAGAAGACCCCAGCCCCGGCTGGCGAGAAAAAAGGCCTGTTCGGATGGCTGCGCAAGAAGCCGCAGGATACCGTCGTCGAACAGCCACAAGCGCTGCCTGAGCCCGCCGCCGAGGCAGTGGCCGAAGAAGCCGCGCCCATTGTCCTGCCGATCGCCGAGCCGGTGCTGCAACCGGTCGAGCCTGAGCCCGTTGCCGAGCCGATGGTCGAGCAGCCGCTGACCCCGCCTGCCGAGCAAACGCCCTGGCTGACCTTGCCGGTGGCGGAAGAGCCTGTCGCGCTGGTGGAGGAAACGACGTCCCATATCACCCCGCCGATTCCAGCGCCGACACAGGTTGTCGAGGCGCCAGTCGTCGAAGCTGTCATTGAACCGCCAGCCGCCGTCGTTGCATCCGTGGTTGCGCCTGCCGCACCCGAGCCGGCACCTGCCGTGTTGGACACCATGGCTCCCGTCGAGCCCGTCCGCAGCGCTGAGGAAAACAAGGTCGGTTTCTTCGCCCGCCTCAAGCAGGGCCTGTCCAAGACCAGCGCCAGCATCGGCGAAGGCATGGCCAGCCTGTTCCTGGGCAAGAAAGTCATCGACGACGAATTGCTGGAGGACATCGAAACCCGCCTGCTGACCGCCGATGTCGGTGTCGAGGCCACCTCGGTGATCATCCAGAGCCTGACCCAGAAGGTCGCGCGCAAGCAGCTGACCGACGCCGATGCCCTGTATAAATCCCTGCAGGGCGAGCTGACCAGCCTGCTCAAGCCGGTGGAAAAGCCGCTGGTGATCGCCTCGCAGAACAAGCCGTTCGTGATCCTGGTCGTTGGCGTCAATGGCGCCGGCAAGACCACCACCATCGGCAAGCTGGCCAAGAAGCTGCAGCTCGAAGGCAAGAAAGTCATGCTTGCCGCCGGCGACACCTTCCGTGCCGCCGCGGTCGAACAGCTGCAAGTGTGGGGCGAGCGCAACAAGATCCCGGTGATCGCCCAGCACACCGGCGCCGACTCAGCTTCGGTGATCTTCGACGCCGTGCAGGCGGCCAAGGCCCGTGGCATCGATGTGCTGATCGCCGACACGGCCGGTCGCCTGCACACCAAAGACAACCTGATGGAAGAATTGAAGAAGGTGCGCCGGGTGATCGGCAAGCTCGACGCCGACGCACCCCACGAGGTGCTGTTGGTGCTGGACGCCGGTACCGGCCAGAACGCCATCAACCAGGCCAAGCAGTTCAACCAGACCGTCGAGCTGACCGGGCTGGCCCTGACCAAGCTCGACGGCACCGCCAAGGGCGGGGTGATTTTCGCCTTGGCCAAGCAGTTCGGCCTGCCCATTCGCTACATCGGCGTGGGCGAAGGCATCGACGACTTGCGCACCTTTGAAGCCGAGCCCTTTGTCCAGGCACTGTTTGCCGAACGGGAGCATTCATGATTCGTTTCGAACAGGTCGGTAAACGCTATCCGAACGGTCACGTCGGCTTGCATGAGCTGAGCTTTCGGGTCCGTCGGGGCGAGTTTCTGTTTGTCACCGGCCATTCCGGCGCCGGTAAAAGCACCTTGCTGCGCCTGTTGCTGGCGATGGAGCGGCCTTCCACCGGCAAACTGCTGCTGGCCGGCCAGGACCTGAGCACCATCAGCAATGCCCAGATCCCCTACCTGCGGCGGCAGATTGGCGTGGTGTTCCAGAATCACCAGTTGTTGTTCGACCGCACGGTGTTCAACAACGTGGCGTTGCCGTTGCAGATTCTTGGCCTGTCCAAGGCCGAGATCATCAAGCGTGTGGACTCGGCCCTGGAGCGCGTGGCCCTGTCGGACAAGACCGACCTGTACCCGGGCGACCTGTCCACCGGCCAGCAACAGCGCGTCGGCATCGCCCGTGCCATCGTCCATCGCCCAGCCTTGCTGCTGGCGGACGAGCCCACCGGTAACCTCGACCCGCGCCTGGCGGCGGAAATCATGGGCGTGTTCGAAGACATCAACCGCCTGGGCACCAGCGTGCTGATCGCCAGTCATGACCTGGCCCTGATCGCCCGCATGCGTCACCGCATGCTCACCTTGCAACGCGGTCGATTGATCGGTGACGGGGAGGCTGGCGTATGAGTGCTACTCGCAGCCCGAAAGTGGCCGAACGCGTGGCCCCGAAGGCCTCCGATCCGCAGCCGCAAAAGAAAAAGCGCGACGATGACGACGGCCCGGATTTCGCCACGCTGCTGCGCGCCTGGATCGAAAGCCATCGCGCCAGCCTGCTGGACAGCCTGCGGCGCCTGGGCAAGCAGCCCATCGGCAGCTTCTTTACCTGTATGGTGATGGCGGTCGCCTTGAGCCTGCCCATGGGCCTGTCATTATTGCTGAACAATGTGGAGCGCCTGGGCGGCTCCTGGCAGCGCGCGGCGCAGATTTCCCTCTACCTGCAGATGGACGCCAGTCCCGGCGAAGGCCAGGCATTGGGTGAGCAGATCAAGGCGATGCCGGGCGTGGCCGAAGCCGAGTACATCGGCCGCGAGCAGGCGCTGGAAGAGTTCCAGCAACAGTCCGGCCTGGGCGACGCGCTCAAGGAGCTGCCGGAGAACCCGCTGCCGGGCGTGGTGTTGGTGACGCCGAACGAGGTCGACAAGCCCGCCCTTGAAGCATTAAGACAAAGACTTTCCGAGTTGCCGAAGGTACAACAGGCGCAACTTGATCTAGTCTGGGTCGAGCGTCTTGCGGCGATCCTCAAGCTCGGCGACCGGTTTGTCTTCGGTCTGACGGTGCTGCTGGTTTCTGCATTACTTTTGGTGATAGGCAATACCATTCGTCTTCATATTGAAAACCGCCGCACCGAGATAGAAGTGATTAAACTCGTCGGCGGTACGGACAGTTATGTACGCAGGCCCTTCCTTTATATGGGGGCGCTGTATGGCTTCGGTGCGGGGATTCTGTCCTGGGGCGTATTGGCGTTTGGCCTGGACTGGCTAAACGATGCGGTAGTGGGGCTGGCCGGTTTGTACGGCAGTGATTTCGCGCTGGCCGGAGTGCCAGTCGCCGACGGTCTGTCGCTCTTGCTTGGCGCGGTGCTGTTGGGTTATATCGGTGCATGGATTGCGGTCGCACGCCACTTGCGTGAGCTTGCGCCAAAATAGTGTTTTTTGCGCGTATTGACCTTTCGGTTTTTGTGGGAACTTGTCTTAGGGTTCCCGGTCAATTTTCGCAGTGCTGAACTGCACGAGTTATGTGAGTCGGAGGTTTTTTCGTATGACCACTTCTTTGCAACCTGCTTATGCTCTGGTCCCGGGTGCGAACCTGGAGGCCTATGTGCACACGGTGAACAGCATCCCCTTGCTGACGCCCGAGCAGGAGCGTGAACTGGCCGAGAGTCTCTATTATGAGCAGGATCTTGAGGCGGCTCGGCAGATGGTGCTCGCCCACCTGCGTTTTGTCGTACATATCGCCCGCAGCTATTCCGGCTACGGGCTGGCCCAGGCCGACCTGATCCAGGAAGGCAACGTCGGCCTGATGAAGGCGGTCAAGCGCTTCAACCCGGAAATGGGTGTGCGCCTGGTGTCGTTCGCCGTGCACTGGATCAAGGCGGAAATCCACGAGTTCATCCTGCGCAACTGGCGCATCGTGAAAGTCGCGACCACCAAGGCCCAGCGCAAGCTGTTCTTCAACCTGCGCAGCCAGAAGAAGCGTCTGGCCTGGCTGAACAACGAAGAAGTCCACCGCGTGGCTGAAAGCCTGGGCGTAGAACCCCGGGAAGTGCGCGAGATGGAAAGCCGCCTGACCGGCCATGACATGGCCTTCGACCCGGCCGCCGAAGCGGACGACGACAGTGCTTTCCAATCGCCGGCCAACTACCTGGAAGACCACCGGTATGACCCGGCGCGTCAACTGGAAGACGCCGACTGGAGCGACAACTCCAACACCAACCTGCACGAAGCCCTGGAAGTGCTGGACGAACGCAGCCGCGACATCCTCTACCAGCGTTGGCTGGCCGAGGAAAAAGCCACGCTGCACGACCTGGCGCAGAAGTACAACGTGTCGGCCGAGCGGATTCGCCAGCTCGAGAAGAGCGCGATGAACAAGCTCAAGGTGTCGATTGCGGCTTGACCTGCGATAGCAGCCATAAAAAACGCCCCGAACAGTGATGATCGGGGCGTTTTTGTTCGGGCTCGATAATTTGAATTCACTGCTGACCCTGTGGGAGCGAGCTTGCTCGCGATGAGGCCATTACATTCAACATCAGTGTTGGCTGTCGAACCGCCATCGCGAGCAAGCTCGCTCCCACAAGGGATCCTCAGTGTCTGGGCTACTGCGCCCAAGGCGCCCGCCGCGCATGATCGAGCTCCAGCAGGTAGCTGTCACCCCCCAGCTGGCTCATCTGCTGGCGAATCCAGCCCGCCCGCCGCAGCACATAGGGGCTCGGCCGGCTGGCGCTCCATTTCCGCGGGTTGGGCAATACCGCCGCCAGCAGGCTGGCCTGTTGCCGGGACAAGGCGTCGGCGCTGGTGCGGAAGTGGTGGCGTGCTGCGGCTTCCGCTCCGAACACACCGTCATCCCACTCGACGCTGTTGAGGTACACCTCAAGGATCCGCTGCTTGGGCCAGAGCACCTCGATCAGCGCGGTGAACCAGGCCTCCAGGCCTTTGCGCAGCCAACTGCGGCCCGACCACAGGAACAGGTTCTTGGACACTTGCTGGCTGAGGGTGCTGGCGCCGCGAATCGAACCGCCACGCCCATTGTGAGCGAAGGCGGCCTGGATCGCGCCAATGTCGAAGCCCCAGTGTTCGGGGAATTTCTGGTCTTCACCAGCGATCACCGCCACCTTGAGGCTGTCGGAAATCCGGTCCCAAGGCTGCCAGCTGCGTTGCAGGTCGATCGGCTCACCGCCGAACCAGGATTCAACCTTGCGCTCGATCATCAGCGCGGTGAACGGCGGCGGCACCACGCGAAACAGCAGCACCAGCACGACGCTGCCGACGGCGAACCAGAGCAGGGCTTTAAGGAATCGTCGAAACAATAAACGCAGCATAGAGATGGCTTGGCCGAACCCGTCGAGCGGGCCATTATACAGACCCTGCCCACCGAGTCTGACTGGAGTTCCCATGTTGCGTAGCTTTCTGATGCTGGCGGCTTTTTTCGGCTTCACAGGCGTGGCGCTGGGAGCATTTGCCGCCCATGGCCTGAAAAATCGCCTGAGCGCCGATTACCTGGCGATTTTCCACACCGGCGTCACCTACCAACTGGTGCACACCCTGGCGTTGCTGGGCGTTGCGTTGCTGGCCACGCACATTCCTGGGCGCGTCGTCACTTGGGCCGGGATTTCGTTTGTCATCGGCATCCTGTTGTTCTCCGGCAGCCTGTACCTGCTGACGCTCACAGGCATCAGCAAGCTGGGCATCATCACCCCGTTGGGCGGTGTGGCGTTCCTGATCGGCTGGTTGTGCCTCGGGCTTGCCGCCTGGCGGCTGGGCTGACCTGCCGGTCCATTTCATGACGAATGGCTTGGGTCGCCCTGACTGATCGGGCTAGAATGCCAGCCCCTAAAAATGATGGCGGCATCCGGCATGCGCATTCAGTTGAACGGCGAACCCCTTGAACTGCCCGACGGCGAAACCGTTGCGGCCCTGCTGACCCGTCTGGAACTCGCTGGACGTCGCGTCGCGGTGGAGCTCAATCTGGATATCGTCCCGCGCAGCCAGCACGCCGAAACCACGTTGAACGACGGCGATTCGGTCGAAGTGGTCCACGCCATCGGTGGCGGCTAGTCGCCTCGGTTTCGCAGCATTTCGCAAGAACCTCACCCCAACAGAGGATTTCCCATGAGCATCGTTCGTAGCGACAAGCCCTTCGTCCTGGCCGGTCGTACCTACCAGTCGCGCTTGCTGGTAGGCACCGGCAAATACCGCGACATGGAAGAAACCCGCCTGGCCATCGAGGCCTCGGGCGCCGAGATCGTGACCGTCGCCGTGCGCCGGACCAACATCGGCCAGAACCCGGGCGAACCGAACCTGCTGGATATCCTGCCGCCGGATCGCTACACCATCCTGCCGAACACCGCCGGTTGCTTCGACGCCATCGAGGCCGTGCGCACCTGTCGCCTGGCCCGTGAACTGCTCGATGGCCACAACCTGGTGAAGCTGGAAGTGCTGGCGGACCAGAAAACTCTGTTCCCCAACGTGATCGAAACCCTCAAGGCCGCGGAAACCCTGGTCAAGGAAGGTTTCGACGTGATGGTCTACACCAGCGATGATCCGATCATTGCCCGTCAACTGGCGGAAATCGGCTGCATCGCGGTCATGCCGCTGGCCGGCCTGATCGGTACTGGCCTGGGGATCTGCAACCCGTACAACCTGCAGATCATCCTGGAAGAAGCCAAGATCCCGGTGTTGGTGGATGCCGGTGTCGGCACCGCCTCCGACGCCACTATCGCCATGGAGCTGGGTTGCGAAGCGGTGCTGATGAACTCGGCTATCGCCCACGCCCAGCAGCCCATCCTGATGGCCGAAGCCATGAAACACGCTATCGTTGCCGGTCGCCTGGCGTACCTGGCCGGCCGCATGCCGAAAAAACTTTACGCCAGCGCCTCCTCGCCGCTGGATGGTCTGATCAAGTAAGAGCCATTGATGACTGAATCGAACGACACGCCGGTCCTGCCGGAAGACGGCGAAGAGCGCCAGCACCGCCGCATCAAGAGTTTCGTGATGCGCGCCGGGCGCATGACTGAAGGCCAGCAGCGCGGCCTGGAGCAGGGCGCGCCGCTGTTTGTCCTGCCCCTGGCCGATGCGCCGGTGGATTTTGACCAGGTGTTCGGCCGCTCGGCCCCGCGCTCGCTGGAAATCGGCTTCGGCATGGGCCACTCGTTGCTGGAAATGGCCGCCGCTTCGCCGGAGCAGGATTTCATCGGGGTGGAAGTCCACCGTCCCGGTGTCGGTGCGCTGCTCAACGGCGTCCTGACCCAGGGGTTGACCAATCTGCGGGTCTACGATTGCGACGCCATCGAAGTGCTCAACCGCTGCGTGGCCGACAACAGTCTCGACCGGCTGATGCTGTTCTTCCCGGACCCTTGGCACAAAAGCCGGCACCACAAGCGCCGTATCGTCCAGGCGTCGTTCGCTGAACTGGTGCGCAGCAAGTTGAAGGTCGGCGGTGTGCTGCACATGGCCACCGACTGGGAACCCTACGCCGAGTACATGCTGGAAGTGATGAACGTCGCCCCGGGTTATCGCAACCTGGCCGAAGACGGCAAGTGCGTGCCGCGCCCGGCCGAACGGCCGATCACCAAGTTCGAGCGTCGTGGCGAACGGCTAGGGCATGGGGTTTGGGATTTGAAGTTCGAGAAGGTGGCGTAAGCACCGAAGATCCTGCTGAAATGGGATCCCCTGTGGGAGCGAGCTTGCTCGCGATGAGGGCATGACATCCAACATCAATGTTGACTGTTATACCGCCATCGCGAGCAAGCTCGCTCCCACATTTGTTTCTGGTGTGCCCTGGATCAGCGCCGATCCGCCACCACGCCAATCAATACCAGCACCACCAACAACACCGGCGCCAGGCTGTAGTTGTTGAACTGGCTCAAGCCCCTGACGATCCATGGCGTGGCATAGATCAGCGCGGCACCGCTGCCGATCATGCACAGCAGGGCGATCAAGGGGACGCGCAAGGCGCCGGCGATGCTGCCCAGGCGTTGGTCGACCCAGCCCTTGATGTCGGCACCAAACAGCACCAGCAGGCAGCCTACCAATGCCAGGGAGATTTCCGACAGGTTGCTGCGGCTCCAGCGGGACACGGTGGCCAGCAGGTCGAGTACCAGATCCATTCGATTTCCTTGTGTTGATCAGCTCAGAAATGTCTGCAGCAAGTCATTGAGAAACAGCTGTCCGCGCTCGGTGGCCGCCAGACGTGTCGGTTCGACCTGCAACAACCCGCTTTGTTCGGCCTCGCGCCGGCCTTCGGCCAGGCTTTGCAGGGGCAGCCCGGTGCGTTCCGGGTACAGTCGCGCGTCCACGCCTGCGGTCAGGCGCAGGGCGTTCATCAGGAACTCGAACGGCAGTTCTTCATTGGCCAGGGTTTTCTCGCCAGCCTGGAAGCTTTTGGCCGGATTGAGGTAGTCCTTGGGCAGGCGGGTCTTCCAGGTGCGCACGATGCGCCCGTCCGGATGGCTGAGCTTGCCGTGGGCGCCGGCGCCGATGCCAATGAAGTCGCCGAAGCTCCAGTAGTTGAGGTTATGCCGCGCCGCCCGGCCGGGCTGGGCGTAGGCCGAGACTTCGTATTGGGTGTAGCCGTGTTCGGCCAGCAAGGCCTGCCCGGCTTCCTGGATGTCCCACAGCGTGTCGTCTTCGGGCAAGGTCGGCGGCTGATTCCAGAACACCGTGTTCGGTTCCAGCGTCAACTGGTACCAGGACACGTGGGTCGGCTTCAAGGCAATGGCTTGGCGCAGGTCACTTAAGGCATCGTCGAGGGACTGGTCGGGCAGGCCGTGCATCAGGTCCAGGTTGAAGTTGTCGAACCCGGCCTGGCGGGCCATGCCGGCGGCGCGTATCGCTTCGTCACCGTTATGGATCCGCCCCAGGGCTTCGAGCTTGGCCTGCTGGAAGCTCTGGATGCCGATGGACAGGCGGTTGATGCCCAAGGCCCGGTAAGCGACGAATTTTTCTTGCTCGAACGTGCCAGGGTTGGCTTCCAGGGTGATTTCGATGTCCTGGGCGAACGGTATCCGCGCTTCGACCCCCTTGAGCAGCCGGCCCAGGGCTTGGGCACTGAACAGGCTTGGTGTACCGCCGCCGAAGAAGATCGAGCTCAGTTCACGGCCATGAACCCCATGCAGGTCCTGGTCTAGATCGGCCAGCAAGGCGTCGACGTATTCCTCTTCCGGCAGCTGCGCACTGGCAGTGTGAGAG
The DNA here is from genome assembly GCF_053629195.1 of Pseudomonas sp. R151218B TE3479. Lineage (NCBI taxonomy): Bacteria > Pseudomonadati > Pseudomonadota > Gammaproteobacteria > Pseudomonadales > Pseudomonadaceae > Pseudomonas > Pseudomonas sp. R151218B TE3479. The sequence goes on along the minus strand of NZ_JBRJHV010000001.1, from coordinate 609,344 downwards.
TTGAAATCGCAATAGGGGCATTTGCGTACGCACCACGGGATGTGGATGTACAACGCCAGGGGCGGCAGCACCGGCAGCGGCGCCCGAGGGGGTTGTGCACGGCCATGGATCAGGGGTGCGGGGACGTCATCGGTCATTGCAGGCCCAGGCGTTGACGCAGCAGAACCATGGCGCGGGCGCGGTGGCTCAGCTGGTTTTTTTCCACCGGGCCCAGTTCGGCGCTGGAGCAGTTGCGCTCCGGCACCCAGAACAGCGGGTCGTAGCCGAAACCGTGTTCGCCGCTCGCTTCGGTGAGGATGCGCCCGTGCCACAGGCCTTCGCAGAGGATCGGCAGCGGATCGTCGGCGTGGCGCACCAGGGCCAGCACACACACGAACTGCGCGCCGCGCTCGGCTTCGGGCACGTCCTTGAGGGCGTCGAGCAGCTTGGCGTTGTTCGCCGCGTCACCTTTGCCGTCAGCGTAACGGGCCGAGTAAATGCCCGGTGCGCCGCCGAGGAAGTCCACGGCCAGCCCGGAATCGTCGGCCAGCGCCGGCAGGCCCGAAATACGCGCGGCATTGCGGGCCTTGAGGATGGCGTTCTCGACGAACGAGAGGCCGGTTTCGTCCGGTTCCACCTGGCTGAATTCGCCAATCGAGCGCAACTGCACCGACCCGCCGAGCATGGCCTGCAGTTCCTTGAGTTTGCCGGCGTTGTGGCTGGCCAGTACGAGTTGGGTGAGATTCATCATTCGCCGGGGAACAGTTCCTGGTTGAAGTTGAGGGTGTTGATCTTGTCGCCGGTTTTCACCTTGATTTCAAAGGTGCGGGTTTCCTGTTGGTCCACTGGATACTGGGCGATGTAATAGATCGCGCCTTGTTCGGTGACCTGGCGGAAGGAGAGGGGGACTGTCTTGCTGGTCAGGTCCTTCACCGTGCCGCTGACATCGGCGATCAATGGCTTGCCGCTTTTGATCACCGAGACATTGATCACACCTTGGTTTTTGCTGCGAATCAGCTCGGCAGCCTTGGCGATGTCCGGCGTCAGGAAGGTGGAGTTGAACGTGTTGTAGTGCACGGTGATATCACCGAACACTTCCTTGCGCTCAGCCTTGATGACGTCGGCGGCCATGGCGCCAACGCTCAGGCAAGCGGTGATGAGAAACAACGCTAGACGTTTCATGTCGTGCTCCTGGAGAGGCCGGGTCTTACACCGCGACCTGGTAATCGGCAAGGCTTGGGCTGCTGACCCGATAGATGCCTATTTCACCTAACAGATTAGGCCATAGCTTGCTGGCCCACCCGTGGCGGTGCTGCTGGTCCACGGCCAGGCGATCGATGACCTTGGCTTCACGTTCGCGGCACAGCGCTTCGAAATCCTTGAAGGTGCAGAAGTGGATGTTCGGCGTGTTGTACCAGGTGTAGGGCAGGAAATCCGAAACCGGCATACGCCCCTTGCTCGCCAGGTACCAACGGCAGCGCCAGTGGCCGAAGTTGGGGAAGGTGATGATGCACTGGCGCCCGACCCGCAGCATTTCATCGAGGATCTTGTCCGGGTAGTGCACCGCTTGCAGGGCTTGGGTCATGACCACGATGTCGAAGCTGTTGCTGGCGAAGTTGCCCAGGCCCTTGTCCAGGTCCTGCTCGATGACGTTGATGCCCTTGGCGACGCACTCGGCAATGTTGTCCGGGTCGTTTTCCAGGCCGTAGCCGGTGACCTGTTTGTTGTCCCGCAGCCAGGTCAGCAGTTCGCCGTTGCCGCAGCCCAGGTCGAGCACGCGGCTGCCGGCGGGGATCCATTCCTGGATGATGTCCAGATCGGCTCTCATGGCGTCCTCACAGCGTTATACGGTTCATGTAGTTGCCGAACGCCTGCAGGTAGCGCGGGATCGGGATCAAAAAGGCGTCGTGGCCCTGGGGCGCATCGATTTCCAGGTAGCAGACGTCCTTGCGCGCGGCCATCAGCGCGTCCACCAGCTCCCGCGAGCGCGCCGGGGAGAAGCGCCAGTCGGTGGTGAACGACATCACGCAGAACTTGGCGGTGGCATTGGCGAAAGTTTTCGCCAGGTCATCGTCGAAGTTCGCCGCCGGATCGAAGTAGTCCAGGGCCTTGGTCATCAACAGGTAGGTGTTGGCGTCGAAACGCCCGGAGAACTCTTCACCCTGATAGCGCAGGTAGCTCTCGACCTGGAACTCGACGCTGTGGAAGTCGTAGTTGAGCTTTTCGCTCTTGAGGCCACGGCCGAATTTCTCACCCATGGAGTCGTCGGAGAGGTAGGTGATGTGCCCGACCATCCGCGCCAGCATCAGCCCGCGCTTGGGAATCACGCCGTGCTCCTGGAACGAACCGCCGTGAAATTCGGGGTCGGTGAGGATCGCCTGGCGCGCCACTTCGTTGAAGGCGATGTTTTGCGCCGACAGCTTGGGGGCCGAGGCGATTGCCAGGCAGTGGCGCACGCGGTCCGGGTAGGTGATGGTCCATTGCAGGGCCTGCATGCCCCCCAGGCTGCCGCCGATCACGGCGGCCCACTGGCCGATACCGAGGCGGTCGGCCAGGCGGGCCTGGCTGTGGACCCAGTCTTCCACGGTCAGCACCGGGAAATCGGCACCGAAGGGCTTGCCGGTGTCCGGGTTGAGGCTGCTGGGGCCGGTGGAACCGTTGCAGCCGCCCAGGTTGTTCAGGCTGACCACGAAGAACTTGCTGGTGTCGATGGGCTTGCCCGGGCCGATGCAACTGTCCCACCAGCCGGGCTTGCGCTCGTCGATGCTGTGGTAGCCGGCGGCGTGGTGATGCCCCGACAAAGCGTGGCAAATCAGCACGGCATTGCTCGCCGTGGCATTGAGGGTGCCGTAGGTTTCGTAGATCAGGTCATAGGCTGGCAACGAACGGCCGCAGGCCAGGGCCAGGGGCTCGCTGAAATGCGCCGTTTGCGGCGTCACCAGACCAACGGAATCGGGGGGAAAGGCAGCTGGCATCGACCCTGCTCGCGTTGAAATGAGGCGTAAGTCTAAAGACCGCTGTGGCGGGCGGCAAGCAAAGGGCGGCGCTGATTCTTCGGTGAACGTAGACCCTGTGGGAGCAGGGCTTGCCCGCGATGGGGGCGATGCGGTCTTTTGGGGACCGAGGCGCCTGTTTCGCGAGCAAGCTTTGCTCCCACAGAGAGAGTTGCTGACTGATCAGGCCGGTAGCGGGTCAGATCAGCAGCCGCAGGATTTCCGGCATCATGGTCATCGCCGCCAGGTTGTTGATCACCAGCATGTCGATCAGCTTGAGCACCATGAACGCCAGGATCGGCGAGATATCCAGGCCACCCAGGTTCGGCACGATGCGGCGGAACGGCGCCAGGGCCGGCTCGCAGATCTGGTTCACCAGTTCGGCCCCCGGGTTATGGCTGCCCGGCGCGACCCACGACAGGATCACGCTGATGATCATGGCGAAGAAGAAAATCTTCAGGAACAGCGCGGTCACGCCAATGATCGACCAGATCAGCAATTGCAGCGGGTTGCCGGTGGTGCCGTAGGTCAGCAGCAGGGTCAGGGCCATCAGCGCCAGTTGCACGAGGATCGCCAGGACCAGCGACGACATGTCCAGGCCGAACAGGCTCGGGATGATCCGGCGCAACGGCTTGAGCAGCGGCTGGGTGGCCTTGACGATGAACTGGCACAGCGGGTTGTAGAAGTTGGCGCGCACCAGTTGCAGCACGAAACGCAGCAGCACGATCAGCAAGTACAGGCTGCCGAGGGTTTGCAGCACATAGACCGCTGCAGTGTTCAATCCAATCATGAATGGCTCCTTATTGGCCCAGTTGTTCGGCCATTTCGGCCGAGCGGTGCGCGGCGGCGCCGAGTGCTTTTTCCACCAGGGCTTCGAAGCCCCCGGCCTGGAACGATTTGATGGCCGCTTCGGTGGTGCCGGCCGGCGAGGTCACGCGACGACGCAGCTCGGCCGCATCGACGTCGCTCGACACCGCCATGTGTGCGGCACCGAGGGCGGTCTGCAAGGTCAGCTGGGCGGCGGTTTCCCGCGGCAGGCCAAGCTTTTCGCCAGCGGCGGTCATGGCTTCGATCAACAGGAAGAAGTACGCCGGGCCCGAGCCGGAGACGGCGGTGACCGCGTCCAGTTGCTGTTCGGTGTTCAGCCACAGGGCCAGGCCGACGGCCGACAGCAGCGTTTCGGCCTGCTGGCGTTGCTCGGCGCTCACGCGTGGCGTGGCGAACAGGCCGCTGACGCCCTGACGCAGCAGCGCCGGAGTGTTGGGCATGCAGCGTACGATCGGCTGCTCGCCGAGCCAGTTGTTCATGCTGGCGCAGGTGATGCCGGCGGCAATCGACACCACCAGTTGATGGGGCTTGAGGCTGGGGCGAAGGGTTTCGCAGACAGTTTTCATCGCTTGCGGCTTGACCGCCAGCACGATGACGTCGGCACCGTCGATGGCCTGGGCATTGTCGGCGAAGGTTTCGATGCCGTGCTCGGCACTCACTCGGGTGCGGGTCTCTTCACCCGGATCGCTGGCGCGGATCAGCGAAGCATCCAGGCCCTTGGCCCGCAGGCCGCCGATCAGGCTGGCGGCCATGTTGCCGGCGCCGATGAAGGCAATACGCGTGTTGCTCATGACAGGTCCTTATAAAGAGATGAGTCGGTCATGGTTCAGGATTGACCGTAGTCGCGGGCACCAAACAGGGCAGTACCGATGCGCACCCAGGTGGCGCCCTGGGCAATGGCCGCCTCGAGGTCGTGGCTCATGCCCATGGAAAGCGTGTCCAGCGGCAGTGCCAGGCTGGCTTGCAGGCGTTGAACGGCGGCGAAGGCTGCATCCTGGGCGGCACGCTCTTCGGTGGGTTCGGGAATCGCCATCAGCCCGCGCAGCTTCAGGCGCGGCAAAGCGCTGATGGCGCTGGCCAGGGCGGGCAGGTCCGCCGGGGTGCAGCCGGATTTGCTGGCTTCACCGCTGACGTTGACCTGGATGCAGATGTTCAGCGGCGGCAACTCGGCCGGGCGCTGCTCGGACAGGCGCTGTGCAATTTTCAAACGATCCACGGAATGCACCCAGTCGAAGTGTTCGGCGATAGCGCGCGTCTTGTTCGATTGAATGGGGCCGATGAAGTGCCAGATCAAGGGCAGGTCGGTCAATTCGACCTGTTTGCCCAGGGCCTCTTGCAGGTAGTTCTCGCCGAAGTCCCGCAGGCCGGCGGCATAGGCCTCACGCAGGGCCTGGGCGGGCTTGGTCTTGCTCACGGCCAGCAGTTGGACACTGCCTTCGGCACGTTGGGCGGTCTGCTCCGCCGTGCGGATGCGCGAACTAACCTGAGCAATGTTGTCTGCTATCGTGGACATAAAGGAAGCGCCAGCGGTGAGGTTCGCGGCATTCTACTGGAATTGAGGAGCGCTATGGATATCACTGAACTGCTGGCGTTCAGCGCCAAACAAGGGGCATCGGATCTGCACCTGTCCGCCGGGCTGCCGCCGATGATCCGCGTGGATGGCGATGTACGGCGGATCAACCTGCCGGCGCTGGACCACAAGCAGGTCCATGAACTGATCTACGACATCATGAACGACCGGCAACGGGTGGATTACGAAAAGTTTCTGGAGACTGACTTTTCCTTCGACGTGCCGGGCGTCGCGCGATTCCGGGTCAACGCCTTCAACCAGAATCGCGGCGCGGGGGCGGTGTTCCGGACCATTCCGTCGAAAGTCCTGACCATGGAAGACCTGGGGATGGGCGAGGTGTTTCGCAAGGTGACCGAATCGCCGCGCGGGCTGGTGCTGGTGACCGGGCCGACCGGTTCGGGCAAGTCCACCACCCTGGCGGCCATGATTGACTACCTCAACAGCCATAAGCACCATCACATCCTCACCATCGAAGACCCTATCGAATTCGTTCACGAACCGCGCAAGTGCTTGATCAACCAGCGCGAGGTGCATCGCGACACCCAAAGCTTCTCCACGGCCCTGCGTTCAGCCCTGCGGGAGGATCCGGACGTGATCCTGGTGGGCGAGATGCGCGATCTGGAAACTATCCGCCTGGCACTGACCGCCGCCGAAACCGGGCACCTGGTGTTCGGCACCCTGCACACCACCTCGGCGGCCAAGACCATCGACCGGGTGGTGGATGTGTTCCCCGGCGACGAGAAGTCCATGGTGCGCTCGATGCTGTCAGAGTCATTGCAGGCGGTGATTTCCCAGACGTTGATCAAGAAAATCGGTGGGGGCCGGATTGCCGCGCACGAGATCATGCTGGGCACTTCGGCCATTCGGAACCTGATCCGCGAAGACAAAATCGCGCAGATGTACTCATCGATCCAGACCGGCGGTTCGCTGGGGATGCAGACGCTGGATATGTGTTTGAAGGACTTGGTGAGCAAAGGCTTGATCAGCCGTGAGCATGCTCGGGAGAAGGCGCGGACGCCGGATAACTTCTAGGGGATCTGCGAGGGGATTTGCAGCGCTTTTGCAGGCCCCATCGCGAGCAAGCTCACTCCCACACTTGATTTTCAGTGTTCACAGAGATTGTGTCCGCCGCAAATCAAATGTGGGAGCGAGCTTGCTCGCGATGGGGCATTAGCTATGACACAAATGCTTGATCAGCGCTGAACCACGCGCAGCGCACCAGGCTCTTTGGGCAGCACTCGCTTGGCGACCACGTAGTGGGTGTCCCAGTACGGTTTGTTCAAGGTGTCGATGGTTACCGACTTGCCACGGCGTGGGGCGTGGATGAAACGGTCGTTGCCCAGGTAGATGGCCACGTGGTTGACCCGGCGGCTCTTGAGCTTGAAGAAGATCAGGTCGCCGGGCTTGAGATCCTTGCGCTCGACCTTCTCACCGTGACCGGCGGCCATGGCGTTGGACGTGCGCGGCAGGTCGAACGTGGCGTCGTTGAAAGCGTATTTCACCAACCCGCTGCAATCGAAGCCTTTACTTGGGCTGCTGCCGCCCCAACGATAAGGTGTGCCGAGTACATTCACGGCGCGGCTCAGCACGTTGCTGCTCGCTTTGGTCGCCATGGGCGGCACCAGCTTGCTGTTGGCCGTGCTCATGCGCTTGACGCTTGGCTTGTTCTTGCTCGAAGGAGCAGAAACATGGGATTTCGGGGTGTAGCCGTTGACGTTGGGAAGACGTTGCTCACGATTGGTGGCGTGGGCGGCCAGTGGCAATAATAGGCAGATGGTTAGCCATGTCTTGAAAAATGGACGCATTAGGCAAGGCTCTTAAAGGTTAGCGCGCAACTTTATAACAGCTTTTTTTGCCATTCCGAGGCCGTTTGTCGATTCGAAACCCAGCGTAAACCCTGCACAATGGCGACAATTGGGCTTGATTGTCCGACATAACCCCCGTGTCACGGGCATTTCCCCGGTTTGCGTCGCCCAGGACCGCTTGTCGGCGAGACACAAAAAAGTCACAAAAAGTCCGAACAAATTTTTCTATCGAGGCAAAAGAGGCCATTCATGAACAGCTATCAGCAGGACGCAATCCGCGATACCCACAGCAAAGTCATTGGGTATCTGCTGTGGATTTTCGGTTTTACCGGCGCCCACCGTTTCTATTACGGCAAGCCGGTCACGGGCACGATCTGGTTCTTCACCTTCGGCCTGCTGGGCATCGGTTGGCTGATCGACCTGTTCCTGATCCCGGCCATGGACCGCGAGGCGGACCTGCGTTTTACCCCGGGGCCGATCGAGTACAGCGTGGCTTGGATTCTGCTGACGTTTCTCGGGGTGCTGGGCGTACATCGGATGTATCAGGGCAAGTGGATCAGCGGGATTATTTACCTGCTGACCGGCGGGGTGTTTTTCCTCGGGGTGCTGTATGACTTCTGGACGCTGAACGATCAGGTCTCGATTCGTAATGCGCAGAAGCGGGGGGCTTTTCACTAAGTCGGCTAGACCGAGTCGCCTGCATTCGCGAGCAAGCCCGCTCCCACACGGGATCCGCTGTGAACACATGATGTGTGAACACCTCAGATCCAATGTGGGAGCGGGCTTGCTCGCGAAGCAGGCGACGCGGTATCAGGCCTGGTGAGTGATCCGCCCATCCATCAGGGTATAGCGCACCACCCCTGGCAGGCTGTGACCGAGGAACGGGCAGTTGTCGCCCTTGGAGCGCCAGGCTTCACCGGCCACGGTGGACGCAGCTGGGTCGAACAGCACCAGGTCCGCCGCGGCGCCCACCGCCAGTTTCCCCGCCGGCAATTGCAGCGCCTGGGCCGGGCCGGCGCTCAGGCGGGCCAGCAAGGTCGGCAGGTCCAGCAAGCCGTCTTCCACCAGCGTCAGGGCCAGCGGCAGCAGCAGTTCGACGCTGCTGATGCCCGGCTCGGTGGCGCCGAACGGGGCCAGCTTGGCATCTCGCTCATGGGGTTGGTGATGACTGGAGATGGCCGAGATCACTCCGGACTTCACCGCCTCGCGCAGGCCATCGCGGTCGGCGCGGGTGCGCAGCGGCGGCTGGACATGGTAGACGCTGTTGAAGTCGATCAGCGCCTCGTCGGTCAGGATCAGCTGGTACAGCGCCACATCGGCGGTCACCGGCAAGCCGCGGGCCTGGGCCTGGGCGATCAACGCCGCGCCGCGGGCGCTGGTCAGCTGGCTGAAGTGGGCGCGCACGCCGCTTTGTTCCACCAACAGCAGGTCCCGGGCCAGGGCCACGGTCTCGGCGGTTTCCGGGATGCCCGGCAGGCCGAGGAAGCTGGCGGTCGGGCCTTCGTGGGCCAGGCCACCTTCGGCCAGGTCGTGATCCTGGGAGTTGAAGATCACCGTCAGGCCGAAGGTCGCCGCGTATTCCAGGGCGCGGCACAGGGTGCGGGTGTTGCGGAAACTGTTCAGGCCGTTGCCGAACGCCACGCAACCGGCGTCACGCAGGGCGATGAGTTCGGCCAGTTGCTCGCCGTCGAGGCCTTTGCTCAGTGCGCCAATCGGGAAGACCTTGGTGTTGCCGGCTTCGCGGGCGCGGTCGAGGATCAGTTCGGCCACGGCCGAGGTGTCCAGCACCGGTTTGGTCTGCGGCGGGCAGCACAGGCTGGTCACGCCACCGGCAGCGGCGGCCCGGGTTTCGCTGACGATGCTGCCTTTGCGGCTGTAGCCCGGTTCGCGCAGGGCGACGTTCAGGTCCACCAGGCCGGGAGCAGCCACCAGGCCTTGGGCGTCGAGGGTGTCGACCGCGACAAAACCCGTCGGTGCCGCGCCAAGGGCGACGATCTTGCAGGCATCGATATGAATGTCAGTCACTTGATCCAGGCCACTGGCTGGATCGATCACGCGTGCGCCGAGAATGCTGAGCTTCACTGGGCGTTCTCCTGGTCGAATTGGCGCTGGGCCGTTTGCCCGCTCATGGCCATGGACAGCACGGCCATGCGGATGGCGATGCCGTAGGTCACCTGGTTGAGAATTACCGAGTGCGGCCCGTCGGCCACCGCCGACTCGATCTCCACGCCGCGGTTGATCGGCCCCGGGTGCATGACGATGGCATCCGGCTTGGCTCCGGCCAGGCGCGCCGTGGTCAGGCCGAACAGACGGTAGAACTCGCCTTCGCTGGGCAGCAGGCCGCCGGTCATGCGCTCGCGTTGCAGGCGTAGCATGATCACCACGTCCACATCCTTGAGGCCTTCGGTCATGTCGGTGTAGACCTTTACGCCGTATTGCTCGACGCCGATGGGCAGCAGGGTTTTCGGTGCGATCACGCGGATGTCCGGGCAACCGAGGGTCTTGAGGGCCAGCATGTTCGAGCGGGCGACCCGCGAGTGCAGGATGTCGCCGACGATGGCCACCGACAGGTTCTCGAAGCTGCCCTTGTGCCGGCGGATGGTCAGCATGTCGAGCATGCCCTGGGTCGGGTGGGCGTGACGGCCGTCGCCGCCGTTGATGATCGCCACTTGCGGGCACACGTGTTCGGCAATGAAATGCGCTGCGCCGGAGTCGCCGTGGCGCACGACGAACATGTCGGCGGCCATGGCTTCCAGGTTGCGCAAGGTGTCGAGCAGGGTTTCGCCCTTGCTCGCCGAGGACGTGGACACGTTCAAGGTGATCACGTCCGCCGACAGGCGCTGGGCCGCCAGTTCGAAGGTGGTGCGGGTGCGGGTGGAGTTTTCGAAGAACACATTGCACACGGTCTTGCCGCGCAGCAACGGGACCTTCTTCACTGCCCGGGCACCGACTTCGAGGAACGAGTCGGCAGTGTCGAGGATTTCCGTCAACAGCTCGCGGCGCAGGCCGTCGAGGGACAGGAAGTGCCGCAGCTGGCCCTGATCGTTGAGCTGCAGCGGGCGCTTGGTTTCGAGAGGCGTCATCGCGATGGACTCTTACAAGGGCAGTTAAAGGGCAAGGTCTTGCAGTTCGAGTTGCAGCGGCGACGGCCCGGAGAGCTTGACCCGCTCATGGGCGGCCAGCGTCAGGGTCGCGCCCACCACGTTCGGCCGGATCGGCAGCTCGGCGGCCTCCAGGTCCAGCAGGCATACCAGGGTCACGCTGGCCGGGCGACCGTAGTCGAACAGTTCGTTCATGGCGGCGCGGATGGTTCGGCCGCTCATCAGCACGTCGTCGATCAGCACCAGGTGCTGGCCTTCGATCTCGAACGGCAGCGCCGAGGGGCGTACTTGCGGGTGCAGGCCGTTCTGGCTGAAGTCATCGCGGTAGAAGGACACATCCAGGGTGCCCAGCGGCGATTGGCTACCCAGTGCTTCGAGCAAGGCCTGGGCGACCCAGACGCCACCGGTGCGAATGCCGATGTAGCGCGGTTCGCGGATGCCGCGTTGTTCCAGGTGTGCCGTGAGACGAATCGCCATCTGGCTGATCAGTTCGGCAGGATTGGGCAGGCTCATGCTGGCTCCTTCAGGTTCCCGGGCCGGTGGTGAGTGGCGCGGTCTATCGCTAAGAGAAAGCGCCTTGGCGGCGCTTTCAAAAAATCAGGTTTCGAACAGGGCGGCGTTGGCGTCGAGCCAGCCTTGCAGCAGCAGGGCGGCGGCGATGGCGTCCACCGGGTTGTCGCGGTAGCTGCCTTTCTGCCCGCCGCGCACCAGGCGCTCGCCCTTGGCCTCGAAGGTGGTCAGGCGCTCGTCATGGGTATAGAAGGGCAGGTTGTAGCGGCCATTGAGTCGGCGGGCGAACTTTTCGGCCCGCAGGCACATGTCGCTGGGCGTGCCGTCCATGTTCAGCGGCAGGCCGACCACCACGGCATCGGGTTTCCATTCCTTGATCAGCGCTTCGACCTGGTTCCAGTCCGGAACACCATTCTGCGCCTTCAAGGTGCACAACTCGCGGGCCTGGCCGGTAATGACCTGGCCGACCGCCACGCCGATCTGTTTGGTGCCGTAATCGAAGCCCAGCAACAAGCGCAGGGCCATCAGGCGTGTCCTGCCTGGCTGGTGAGCAGGCTGAGGTTGACCCCCAACCGGCTGGCCGCCGCTTCCAGGCGCAATTCGCTGCTGGTATTGAACAGGATGTCGGCGTCGAACGGGCAGGTCAGCCAGGCGTTGTCGGCCAGCTCGGCTTCCAGTTGGCCCGGTTCCCAACCGGCATAGCCGAGGGCGATCAGGCTTTTCTGCGGGCCGACGCCGTCGGCGATGGCGAACAGCACGTCTTGGGAGGTGGACAGCGACAAGCCGTCCAGGTCCACCGTGGCCTGGTATTTGGGGCCCGACGGATGGAGCACGAAGCCGCGGTCGGTTTGCACCGGGCCGCCGATGAAAATCGGCACGTGCTGGCACAAGAGTGGCGGTTCGACCTCGGGCCGCAGTTGCTCAAGAATGTCCGCCAGGCTCAGCTCCTGCGGGCGATTGATCACCAGCCCCATGGCCCCATTGGCCGTGTGCTCGACGATGTAGGTCAAGGTATGGGCAAAGTTCGGATCGGCCATGTGCGGCATGGCAATCAGGAAGTGATGCTTGAGGTAGGTGGGGCTGACGTTTTTCATAGGCGCTAGTGTGGCGGCGCAGGGCCGAACTGACAAGCTGGGGATGTGCAAGAAGTCCCCCGATCTGGCCGGCGACACCGATCAAATGTGGGAGCGGGCTTGCTCGCGAAGGGGCCCGTGTAACCGATAGATCTCTTGCGGCAGGACCGCCGTCTTCGCGGGCAAGCCCGCTCCCACAAGGGATCTGCGGCGGGCGCAGAGGTTATGTCCGGCACAAACCCGTGATCAATTGCTGGACAGCCGGTCGCCGCGGGCGAATTTCCAGGTGCGGATGATTTCCAGTCGGTCGATGTCCGACAGGTCCCCGGTAAACGGCGCGAACGGCGCAGCCAGGCGCACGATCCGTTGGGCGGCCTGGTCCAGCAGCGGCTGGCCGGAGGATTCGAGCACCAGCACTTCATACAACGAGCCGTCCCGATTGATCGAGACCATCAACCGCAGGTTGCCGTAGATCTGTTTGCGTCGGGCTTCGTCGGGGTAGTTGAGGTTGCCGATGCGCTCGACCTTCTTGCGCCACTCGTCCTTGTACCAGGCACCCTTGTCGCGCATGGTCGAAGCGGCGCTCAGGCGGTGGATGCGCGGGCGTTTGGCATACAGCTGTTGCTCCTGGGCCAGTTCGGCTTCCAGGCTGGCGATGTCGCTGGACAGCTGGGAACTGTCGAAAGTGGGCGCAGGGGCCTTGGGCTTGGGATCGGGCTTGACCTCTTCCTTGACCGGGGCTTTCTTCGGCTTCGGCGCCACGGTGGTCACGGCGGCCTTGGGCGCCGTTTCCTGCACTTCGGGCTTGGCCGCTGGCGGTGGGGTGACTTTCTGCACCGTGTTGTCCTGGAAGGGTGCGATCTCGGTGGTCTTGGGGATCGCCTTTTTTTCCAGGGTGCCGCTGCCTTGCTGGTTTTCCTGGGCGAGGAAATCGGCCTTCTTGGGCTTGGTTTCGCTCTTGAAGGTGGCCAGGGTGATTTCCAGGGTCTGGCTGATCTGTTTCGGCTCGACCGTGGCAAACCCGACGCCCAGCAGCAAGGCCAGGTGGATCAGCGCCGCCAGGAACAGGGTAAAACCGAGGCGATCAGCCGGGCGCACGCTGCGATGAGCGAGCTCTTGGGGCAGATCGGACGGGAGTGTCATGACAAGGAAACCAACATCGCGTTTTTTTCAGGCCGGGCATGATAACGCAATGTGGGTTTCCTTCAGCAGATCTGGATCAACGAGCCTTGAGCTTCTGATCGATGGCATCCATCAGCATGCCGCCGATGTCGGTGCCAAAGGCGTTGTCGATCTCGCGGATGCAGGTCGGGCTGGTGACGTTGATTTCCGTCAGGTGCTCGCCGATCACGTCCAGGCCCACGAACAGCAGGCCTTTCTCCCGCAGGGTCGGGCCGACCTGGGCAGCGATCCAGCGGTCCTTCTCGGTCAACGGACGGGCTTCGCCACGACCACCGGCCGCCAGGTTGCCCCGGGTTTCACCGGCGGCCGGGATACGCGCCAGGCAATAATCCACCGGTTCGCCGTCGATCATCAGGATGCGCTTGTCGCCGTCGACGATGGCCGGCAGGTAGCCTTGGATCATGATCTGCTGTTGGCCGTGCAAGGTCAGGGTTTCCAGGATCACCGACAGGTTCGGGTGGCCGGCGGTGTGCCGGAAGATCGAGGAACCGCCCATGCCGTCCAGGGGCTTGAGGATCACGTCGCCGTGATGGTCGGCAAATTCGCGCAGCACGTCCGGGCGACGGCTGACGATGGTCGGCGGTGTGCACTGTGGGAACAGCGTGGCGAACAGCTTTTCGTTGCAGTCGCGCAGGCTCTGGGGCTTGTTGACCACCAGCACGCCGGCGTTCTCCGCTTGTTCCAGCAGGTAGGTGGAGTACACGAACTCCATGTCGAACGGCGGATCCTTGCGCATCAGGATCACGTCCAGGTCGCTGAGCAGCGCATCACGTTCGTCGCCCAGCTCGAACCACTTCTCAGGGTTGGCGAAGACGTTCAGCGGCTTCATCCGCGCCCGCGCCTGGCCTTCGGCCTGGTAGAGGTCGCGCTGCTCCATGTAGAACAGCTCCCAGCCGCGCTTCTGAGCGGCCAGCAGCATGGCCAGCGAGCTATCCTTTTTATAGGAAATGCTGGCGATAGGGTCCATGACAATGCCGACGCGTACGCTCATGGCTTGGTTCCTCGAAATGTGATGGGCACATAATGGCGTGAAAAAGTGGCGTCAGAGTGGCGCCCGGAAGATTGGCGGTCAAGGAAAAACCACCGCGCCGAGCGGCCGATAGATCGGCGATGGAGACTGTGCTAAAAAGGCTGCCATGTGACGTGCGGGCCTTGAACATCAAGGGTTTGCGCTGTCGATCACACTTACGCGTTAAAAACCGGTTCGCAGTGGCAATGGCAGAGCATCTCACGCATCAGCAACCCAGCGCCTTGAAGGTCATGGTCATCGACGACTCGAAGACCATCCGCCGCACGGCCGAAACCTTGCTGCGCAACGTAGGCTGCGAGGTGATCACGGCTATCGACGGTTTCGATGCCCTGGCCAAGATCGCCGACCATCATCCGGGCATCATCTTCGTCGACATCATGATGCCGCGCCTCGATGGCTACCAGACCTGTGCCCTGATCAAGAACAACAGCGCGTTCAAGGCCACGCCGGTGATCATGCTGTCGTCCCGGGATGGGTTGTTCGACAAGGCCAAGGGGCGCATCGTCGGTTCCGATCAGTTTTTGACCAAGCCGTTCAGCAAGGAAGAACTGCTGGGGGCGATACAGGCCCATGTCCCGGGCTTTGCCGCTGTCCAGCCGCACCAGGCACATTAATGACACTCGGCCAACGGGCCTGGGGTCAACAAGAAAATGGGGAATACCATGGCACGAGTTCTGATCGTCGATGATTCGCCGACTGAAATGTACAAACTGACCGGAATGCTGGAAAAGCACGGCCATCAGGTCCTGAAGGCCGAGAATGGCGCCGATGGCGTGGCGCTGGCCCGCCAGGAAAAACCCGATGCGGTGCTGATGGACATTGTCATGCCCGGCCTCAATGGTTTCCAGGCCACGCGCCAGTTGACCAAGGACCCGGACACCGGCCATATCCCGGTGATCATCATCACCACCAAGGATCAGGACACCGACAAGGTATGGGGTACGCGCCAGGGGGCGAAGGATTACCTGACCAAGCCAGTGGATGAAGAAACCCTGATCGCGACCCTGAACAAAGTACTGGCGGGTTGACTGCGCGGCCATGAGCCAATCCCTGACGGCCTTCGAACTGCTGCTGCAGATCGACCGGCGTTGCCGGCTGCTGGGGGCGGACCTGCCCTCCCAGCCGGCCCACCGTGCCGGCTGGAGCGGCATCGGCTTTCGCCTGGGCGAGCACTGGTACGTGGCGCCGATGGGCGAAGTCAGCGAAGTGCTGCACGAGCCACGTCACACGCATTTGCCCGGGGTCAAGCCGTGGGTGCGTGGCGTGGCTAACCTGCGTGGGCGCTTGTTGCCGTTGATGGATTTGTGCGGGTTCTTCGGCCATGAGCTGTCTGCCGTGCGCAAACAGCGGCGGGTGCTGGTGGTGGACCACGACGAGGTGTTCGCCGGGTTGCTGGTGGACGAGGTCCTCGGGCTGCAGCACTTTGCCCAGCACAGCCCGGAACCGATGCTGGTGGACGACCACGACGGCCCGGAAGCGGCCTTCGTCAAGGGCCGGTTCGGCGGCGAGCGTGAGTGGCAAGTGTTCAGCCCGTTTGCCCTGGCGCGGTCGCCGGGGTTCATGGATGTGGCGATTTGACGAGATGCGGCGCAGGCCCCTTGTGGGAGCGAGCTTGCTCGCGATTGCGGTGGGTCAGCCAGAGCAATGCTGACTGATCCACGGCTATCGCGAGCAAGCTCGCTCCCACATGGGGACCACAGTGAGAGAGTTGGACTGGGCAGCACAGGCGAAAAATCGATGATCAAAGCAAAAACAGGCAAGCCACTGGAAGCGTCGCGCAGTCGTTCGCAGATCATCGTGCTGTTCGTCGCGCTGATCGTCTTCATCATGTTGCTGTTCGCCAACTTCGCTTACCTCAACACCCAATCCACCTACGATAAACAGTACATCGGCCATGCCGGTGAGCTGCGGGTGCTGTCCCAGCGCATCGCCAAGAACGCCACCGAGGCCGCCGCCGGCAAGCCTGCGGCGTTCAAGCTGCTGAGCGATGCGCGCAATGACTTCGCCCAGCGCTGGGGCTACCTGAAACAGGGCGATCCGGTGACTGGCCTGCCGCCTGCGCCCGCCACCCTGCGCCCGCAGATGCGCGCCGTGCAGCTGGATTGGGAGCGCCTGCTCAAGAACACCGATGCCATCCTCTCCAGCGAACAGACCGTGTTGTCGCTGCACCAGGTGGCGGCCACCCTGGCCGAAACCGTGCCGCAATTGCAGGTCGAGTACGAAAAAGTCGTCGAGATCCTTCTGCAACGTGGCGCGCCGGCCACCCAAGTGGCCATGGCCCAGCGCCAGTCCCTGCTGGCCGAGCGGATTCTCGGCGCGGTGAATACCGTGCTGGCGGGGGACGAAAACGCCAGCCAGGCCGCCGATACCTTCGGTCGCGACGCGGCGCGTTTTGGCCAGGTGCTCAATGGCATGCTGCAAGGTGACGCCGCCCTGAAAATCTCCCAGGTCCAGGACCGCGATGCCCGGGCGCGGCTGAGCGAAATCAGCGAGCTGTTCGAGTTCGTCTCCGGCTCGGTGGATGAAATCCTCGAAACCTCGCCGGAGCTGTTCAAGGTCCGCGAATCGGCCGGCAATATCTTCAACTTGTCGCAGACTTTGCTCGACGAGGCTTCGCACCTGGCCACAGCCTTCGAAAACCTGGCCGGCGGGCGTTCCGTCAATACCATCGGCGGCTATGTGTTGGGCCTGCTGGCGCTGATGTCGATCATCCTGATCGGGCTGGTGATGGTCCGCGAGACCAACCGTCAGTTGCACGAAACCGCGGAAAAGAACGAGCGCAACCAGAACGCGATCATGCGGCTGCTGGATGAAATCGAGGACCTGGCTGACGGCGACCTGACCGTTACGGCCTCGGTCACCGAGGATTTCACCGGCACCATCGCCGATTCCATCAACTACTCGGTGGACCAACTGCGCGATCTGGTGGCCACCATCAACCTCACCGCCGGCCAGGTCGCCGCCGCCGTGCAGGAAACCCAGGCCACCGCGATGCACCTGGCCCAGGCTTCCGAGCACCAGGCCCAGCAAATTTCCGAAGCTTCGACTTCAATTAATGAAATGGCCCAGTCCATCGACCAGGTGTCGGCCAATGCCGCCGAATCGTCGGCGGTGGCCGAGCGTTCGGTGGAAATTGCCAACAAGGGTAACGAGGTGGTGCACAACACCATCCATGGCATGGACAACATTCGCGAACAGATCCAGGACACCGCCAAGCGCATCAAGCGCCTGGGCGAGTCATCCCAGGAAATTGGCGACATTGTCAGCCTGATCGACGACATCGCCGACCAGACCAACATCCTGGCCCTCAACGCCGCCATCCAGGCATCCATGGCCGGTGATGCCGGGCGCGGGTTCGCGGTGGTGGCCGATGAAGTGCAACGCCTGGCCGAGCGTTCTTCGGCGGCGACCCGGCAAATCGAAACCCTGGTGCGGGCGATCCAGGCCGACACCAACGAAGCGGTGATTTCCATGGAGCAGACCACCACCGAAGTGGTGCGTGGTGCGCGACTGGCCCAGGACGCCGGCGTCGCCCTGGAGGAGATCGAAGGTGTGTCCAAGACCCTGGCGGCGCTGATCCAGAGCATCTCCAACGCGGCGCAGCAACAGACCACCTCGGCGGGGCAGATTTCCTTGACCATGAACGTGATCCAGCAGATCACCACACAGACTTCATCGGGCTCCACCGCCACCGCCGAAAGCATCGGCAACCTGGCGAAAATGGCCAGCCAGCTGCGCCGTTCGGTGTCGGGGTTTACCTTGCCGGCCGCACCTGTGGCGGATGAGGACAAGGGGTGACTGGCCGCACTTTCCTGGCCGCAGAGATCTTCTGTGGCGAGGGGATTTATCCCCGCTGGGGCGCGAAGCGGCCCCTAGCAATGCAGAACCCAATCTCTATGTACCAGACTGGCTATTTTGGGACTGCTTCGCAGTCCAGCGGGGATAAATCCCCTCGCCACAGGTTGATTTGGAGTGGTTATGGGTGATCGGCACGACTACGTGGCCCTGGAATGGGTCAAGGGCGAGATTGCCGAAACGCTGAAGCAGGCTCATCTGGCCCTCAACCGCCTGGTGGACGATCCCCAGGCGGCGGACGCTCTCGGGCAATGCCTGGCCTGCATTCACCAGGTCCATGGCGGCCTGCAGATGGTCGAGTTCTATGGTGCGGCCTTGCTGGCCGAGGAGATGGAGCAGCTGTGCGCCGCCCTGCAGGACAACCGCGTCACCCATCGCGATGAAGCCATCAGCCTGTTGAGCCAGGCCCTGGGGCAGTTGCCGATTTACCTGGATCGCATACAAGGCGCCCGCCGCGATCTGCCGTTAGTGGTACTGCCCCTGATCAACGACCTGCGCAGTGCCCGGGGCGAGAGCCTGTTGTCGGAAACCAGCCTGTTCAGTCCTGAATTGCCCGATATTGCGCCGCTCAGCGACGAGGCTTTGCGGCGCCTCGAACCCGCTGACCTGCCAAACACCTTGCGCAAATGGCGCCAGACCCTGCAAATGGCCCTGGTGGGCCTGCTGCGCGAACAGGATGACGCGACCCACCTCGGTTACCTGGCCAAGGTTTTCCAGCGCCTGGAAACGTTGTGTGCCGGGGCGCCGCTCAATGCCTTATGGCAGGTGGCCTCAGCGCTGGTCGAAGGCATGCGTGACGGGCGCATCGCCAACAGCCCGGCGCTGCGCAGCCTGTTCAAGGAAGCCGACAAGGAACTCAAGCGCCTGCTGGACCAAGGCATGCCCGGCATCAATCAGCCGGCACCGCCCCACCTGCTCAAGAGCTTGTTGTTCTATATTGCCAAGGCCGAACATCCCAGCGGGCAGATGCAGATCATGAAAGAACGCTACTCACTGGACGACGCGCTGCCCGACAGCGCCATGGTCGACGAAGAACGCGCGCGCCTGGCCGGGCCCGACCGCGATGCCATGCGCTCGGTGCTCGCCGCGCTGTGCGAGGAGTTGGTACGGGTCAAGGAGCGCCTGGACCTGTTCGTGCGCAGCGATCGCCAGCACGCCTCGGAACTGGACAGCCTGCTGGCTCCCCTGAGGCAGATCGCCGATACCCTGGCGGTGCTCGGTTTCGGCCAGCCGCGCAAGGTCATCATCGATCAGTTGGCGGTGGTCCTGAGTCTCGCCCAGGGCCAGCGCGAGCCGGATGACGCGACCCTCATGGACGTTGCCGGGGCCTTGCTCTATGTCGAGGCGACCTTGGCCGGCATGGTCGGCACCGTCGAGCCCGAGAGCCGCGAAGACACGCACCTGCCCACCACCGACCTGACCCAGATCCACCAGATCGTCATCAAGGAAACCCACACCTGCCTGCAACAGGCCAAGGATATGATCGTCGACTACATCGACGCGGACTGGAACAGCGAGCAACTGCAACCGTTACCGGCGTTGCTGACCCAGGTGCGCGGTGCGCTGGCGATGATCCCCCTGAGCCGTGCCGCCAGCCTGGTGGAGGCCTGCAACGCTTTCATCCGTGACCATCTGTTGCTGGAGCAGGCTCAGCCGGGTTGGGAAGAACTCGACCATTTGGCCGACGTGATCACCGGTCTCGAATATTACCTGGAGCGCTTGAGCGAGGATCCGGAAACCCCAGGCGAGCCCTTGCTCGATGGGGTCGAGCGCAGCCTGGCCGCGCTCGGTTATTACCCTGACGAAGCGCGGGTCCCGGTGCTTGACGATGTGTTGAGTCCCAACGAAGCCCAGGTCATGCAGGACTTGCAGGAACTGGATGACCCGCAGACGGTGCAGTCCTTGGCACAGGTGCTGGCCAGCCCGCTCTCGGCGGTCAATCCGCCGGCCAGGAGCACCCCGGGCAGCCTGTTGCCCCCACCACCGGACGAGAGCCCGGTGGACGACGAGTTGCGCGAGGTCTTCCTCGAGGAAACCGCCGAGGTGCTCGACGTTCTGCGCGAATACTTGCCGCGCTGGAGTGCGCATCCCGACGACCACGGCGCCCTGAGGGAACTGCGCCGGGCCTTCCACACCCTCAAGGGCAGTGGTCGGATGGTGCGGGCGCTGGTGCTGGGTGAACTGGCCTGGGCCGTGGAAAACCTGCTCAACCGGGTACTGGAGCGCAGCGTCGAGCCGCAGGCGTCGGTCCGTCAGTTGGTCGAAGACACGGTGCAGTTGTTGCCGGCACTGGTGGCCGAATTCGCGGCCAGTCGGCAGCGCCAGCGCGATGATGTCGACCGCCTGGCCGCCCGCGCCCATGCCCTGGCCAAGGGCGGCGATGAAGACGATGAAGACGACGAGCAGGACGTGGCCGCTCTCGATCCGCTGCTGTTGAAGATCTTCGACAACGAAGCCCAGGGCCACCTCGCCAGCCTCAACCGTTTTCTCGACCAGGCGGCCGACCACCTGCCGTTGCAGGCCAGCGATGAATTGCAACGGGCCTTGCATACCCTCAAGGGCAGCGCCTCGATGGCCGGCGTGCTACCTATCGCCGAGCTGGCCGGTGCGATGGATGAGCTGGCCCGAGAGTACCGGGCGCACCTGATTGCCCTCGACCTGGATGAGGTGGAGTTGCTGCTGGAGGCCGAAGGGCTGCTGCGCCGCGGCCTGCGCCAATTGCACAGCGAGCCGCTGGCGCCGATCCCCGGCGCCGAAGATTTGATCCTGCGCGCCCAGGCCCTGCTGGCCGAGCGTCTGCACGCGGCCAACAATGCGCCAGACAAAGCAATACGGACCAAGCGCGATCCACAGCTGATCAACAACTTCCTTGCCCAGGGCATGGACATCCTGCTGGACGCCGAAAGCCTCTTGCAGCGCTGGCAGCAGCACCCCGGCGAAGGCCAGGAACTGAGTGCGCTGCTGGATGAGCTGACGACCCTCGGCGAAGGCGCGCACCTGGCCGACCTGCACCCGGTGGACGAACTCTGCGAAGCCTTGCTGGACCTCTACGGCGCGGTGGAAGAAAGCAGCCTGGCGGTCAGCGATGAATTTTTCCAGCAGGCGCAGCTCGCCCATGAGGCGCTGATCGACATGCTCGATGAGCTGGCGGCCGGGCAGCACGTGCGTCCGCAGCCAGAGCGAGTGGCGGCCCTGCGTCGCCTGCTCCAGGAGAGCCTCGACCCGTCGGCCACCGGCCTGATCCGCAGCGACGGCAGCCGCACGCTGAGTATCCGCGAACTGGGCCACGCGACGGCGGAAATGGAACGCGACGTGCCCGCCAAGACCTCGGTGGACGATGACCTTGCGTCGATTTTCCTCGAAGAGGCCCAGGACATCCTCGAAAGTGCCGCCCAGGCCTTGCAGCGCTGGTTGGCAGATCCGGACAACGGTGCGCCGCTGTCCTCGCTGCAACGCGACTTGCACACCCTCAAGGGTGGCGCGCGGATGGCCGGCATCCGGCCGGTGAGCGACCTGGCCCAGGAGCTGGAAAACCTTTACGAGGGTCTGGTGGACCGGCGCTACAGCTACAGCGAGGAACTGGCGCACCTGCTCGGCAGCAGCCACGAACGCCTCGACCTGTTGCTCGGGCAGTTGCAACAGGGCCAGCCGTTGGGCGATCCCGTTGCGCTGATCGACGCTATCCGAAGGTTCCGCCAGGACAAGCCGAACGCCATCGAGGCGAGCGCAGCGGCCCAGGCCGACGGTGCCGGCCACGATCCCGAGCTGCTGGAAATCTTCCTTGAAGAAGGCTTCGACATCCTCGACAGCTCAGGCGCGGCGCTGCTGCGCTGGCAGGAAGAACCGTCGAATCGCCAGGCCGTGGAAACCCTGCTGCGGGATTTGCATACCCTCAAGGGCGGTGCGCGGATGGTGGAAATCGTCCCCATCGGCGACCTGGCCCATGAGCTGGAAAACCTCTACGAAGGCCTGTCGGCGGGCCTGCTCCAGCCGACTCCGGCATTGTTTGCCTTGCTGCAAAGCAGTCATGACCGACTAGCGCAGATGCTCGATGCGGTGCGCGCCGGCCATCCGTGCCCGCTGGCCGATCGGCTGATCGCGCAGATCCAGGCGGTGAATCATCCCCAGGCAAGTGCGGTGTCACAGGCTGCCCCGGCGTCCATCGCAAATCCGCCCGCGGCGCCCGCCAGACAAGACCCCAGTGCAGCGGGCGACGGTGCGGACATGGTCAAGGTCTCCGCCGAACTGCTCGACGACCTGGTGAACCTGGCGGGGGAAACGTCGATCTTCCGCGGACGCATCGAACAGCAGGTCAACGACGCAAGCGTGGCCCTGAGCGAAATGGAAACCACCATCGAGCGCATGCGCGACCAGTTGCGGCGCCTGGATACCGAAACCCAGGGGCGGATTCTCAGTCGTCAACAAGTGGAGGCCGAGCGCCTGGGCTACGAAGAGTTCGACCCGCTGGAGATGGATCGGCATTCCCAGTTGCAGCAGCTGTCCCGGGCGTTGTTCGAGTCTGCCTCGGACTTGCTCGAACTCAAGGAAACCCTGGAACGCAGCAATCACGATGCCGAACTCCTGCTGCAACAGCAGGGGCGGATCAACACCGAGCTCCAGGAAGGCCTGATGCGCACGCGCATGGTGCCGTTCGAGCGCATGCTGCCGCGGCTCAAGCGCATCGTCCGGCAAGTGGCGCAGGAGCTGGGCAAGGACGTGGAGTTCGTGGTGGGCAATGCCGACGGCGAGATGGACCGTAACGTCCTGGAACGGATGGCCGCGCCCCTGGAGCACATGCTGCGCAACGCCGTCGACCACGGCCTGGAACCGGCCGACGTGCGCGTCGCCGCTGGCAAGCCGGCGCGAGGACGCATCAGCCTCGATCTGTCGCGGGAAGGCGGCGACATCATTTTCGACATCCGCGACGACGGTGCCGGCGTGCCGCTGGAGGCGGTGCGGAGCAAGGCGATCAAGCGGGGCCTGCTGGCGCCGGACAGTGATATCAGCGATCGCGACGTGCTGCAGTTCATCCTGCAACCGGGGTTTTCCACGGCGGAAAAAATCACCCAGATCTCCGGGCGTGGCGTGGGCATGGACGTGGTCCACGAAGAGGTGCGGCAGTTGGGCGGCAGCATGACCATCGATTCCACGCCGGGGCAGGGCGTGCATTTCCGCATTCGCCTGCCGTTTACCGTGGCAGTGAACCGGGCATTGATGGTGCATTGTCACGAAGACCAGTACGCGATCCCGCTGAACGCCATCGAAAGCATTGTCCGGGTATTGCCGGCCGAACTGGATGGCTATTACCAACTCGACCCGCCGACCTACACCTACGCCGGACAACGCTATGAACTGTGCTACCTGGGCGAGCTACTGAAAACCGGCCCCCGGCCGAAGCTGCTGGGCCAGAGCCAGCCGTTGCCGGTGCTGCTGGTGCAGTGCAACGAGCGGCACGTGGCCGTGCAGGTGGACGCTATCGCCGGGACGCGAGAGATCGTGGTCAAGAGCCTTGGCCCGCAATTCTCCGCGGTGCAGGGCCTGTCCGGGGCGACGATCCTGGGGGATGGCCGGGTGGTGTTGATTCTCGACCTGCTGGCGCCGATCCGCGCCTTGCCCCACCAGGTCCCGCGCCGTCAGGTGCCGGCGGAAGGCGAGGGCGAACCGCAACGGCCACTGCTGGTGCTGGTGGTGGACGACTCGGTGACGGTGCGCAAGGTCACCAGCCGCCTGCTGGAGCGCCATGGCATGCATGTCCTGACCGCCAAGGACGGCGTGGACGCCATGGCGCTGCTGTCCGAGCACGCGCCTGACCTGATGCTGCTGGACATCGAGATGCCGCGCATGGACGGCTTCGAAGTGGCCACGCAAGTGCGCAACGACCCACGCCTGGCGCACCTGCCGATCATCATGATCACCTCCCGCACCGGCCAGAAACACCGCGACCGGGCCATGGCCATCGGCGTCAACGACTACCTGGGCAAGCCGTACCAGGAATCGGTGCTGCTCGACAGCATCGCCTACTGGAGCAGAACCCATGCATGACCTGCATCACTCACGCGCCAGCCACCTCACCGGCCTGCTGCTGCCACTGGCCGACCGCCACCTGATCCTGCCCAACGTGGCGGTGGCCGAGTTGATCGACTACCAGAGCAGCGCCTTCGATATGGACACCCCGCCGTGGTTCCTGGGGTGGGTGAGCTGGCGCGAACGGCAGATTCCGCTACTGAGCTTCGAATCGGCCTGCGGCCAGAAAACCGTGATCGGCGAGCGAGCACGCATCGTCATCCTCAACGCCCTGGGCGGACGGCCGGAGCTGCGCTTCATTGCCTTGCTGGTCCAGGGTATCCCTCGCTCCTGCAAGCTCGACACCCAGTTGAGCTATGTCGACGTGCCGCTGTGCGGGCTGGAACAGGCGGCGGTGCAGGTGGGGGAGCATGTGGCGAAAGTGCCGGATCTGCTGGCGTTGGAGGAGTTGGTGGTGGCGGCCGGGCTGGTAAACACCTGAGACGGGCACGATACCTGTGGGAGCGAGCTTGCTCGCGATGGCGGAGTGTCAGTCAGCAAAAATATTGGACTGACCCATCGCTATCGCGAGCAGGCTCGCTCCCACAGATTCAGTTCCAACTGATACGTCGGATCGGTTGGACGTGGGGTGCTCGCTCGTGTTTTTACTTATCGGGAACCCGCTCAACCGTGATGTCATCGATGTCTATCTTGCGGGACACTCCGGGTGCCGCGCTATTCGTACCGATCACGATATGAGCCTTAGTGCCGGAATAGCGAACTCCGATGGGTCCACTGGGTAGCCAACTGCCGGTTGGCGTGTCTGTGTCTATATTAAAGGCGGTATAGCCTAGCGATACGTTCGCTGTAACGATGACCCTGAGTACTGTTGCTTCCCCCGGCTCTGCTGGATGAATACGGAATCTGAAGGAGGTGAAAAGCCACCCTTGCTCTTCTTTGTCCCCCCTTGGGCCAGGAAAGGTAAACATTTTGGCAAGCGATGGTAGAAATATGTTCGGGGGTCTGTACTCCAGCTTACCGGACCAGAATGTATTCTTGCGACTTCCCTCTCCTTCCGATTTGAGTACCCCATCCAAGGAGCCAATATCATTTTCCCAGCCGTTTCGTTTCCCATCGTTGAAATCATGCCCGTACTTGTCATGGTCCATGCTGTCTCTCCAGTCATGACACTTTTGACCCTGCCCGAGGAAGCCGGACATTAAAGATCGCCGCACAGACTATTCGGCGCTGCAATGGGCAGTTTGGCTACTGTCAGGAATGACAGGTTGAAGCAAGAGCCGACAGACGGATATTTCTCAGGCGGTCCGTCTGTGGGAGCGAGCCTGCTCGCGATTGGCGGCGTGTCAGGCGACGTCATCGACTGATTCACCGCTATCGCGAGCAGGCTCGCTCCCACACTGGTCATCATTGCGCCGAATAGCCCCGTGGCGAGGGAGCTTGCTCCCGCTCGGCTGCGTAGCAGCCGCAAACCTGGTAATGCGGTCTGCTTGAAAAGTGCCGGAGCCTGCTTTGCAGGCCAGCGGGAGCAAGCTCCCTCGCCACATGGGTGGGTAGTCAGCTTCATTTGGCGATCATTACTCCAAGCGTAACGATCCGGCACCGAGCTTGATTGATGCCCCTCCATGACGCTCCTAAGGTAACCCCCACGACAGCGAACCCGTGGAGTGGTCATGACAACAACAATATCCCCCGACTCGCGCTGGACGCGGCGGCGCAGCGAGAAGCAGCGGCGTCTCGGGCTGGTGAAGGGGCTTGCCGATGGAGTGGTGTTGCCCACCGACAAGATCGTCGCGGCGCTGGAAGCGTTGATCCTTCCCGGCGACCGTGTGGTGCTGGAGGGCAATAACCAGAAGCAGGCGGATTTTCTCTCGCGCTCGCTGGCGAAAGTCGACCCTTCGAAGTTGCACGATTTGCACATGATCATGCCCAGCGTCGGTCGTTCCGAGCACTTGGATCTGTTCGAACGCGGCATTGCCCGCAAGCTGGATTTCTCCTTCGCCGGCACCCAGAGCCTGCGCATCAGCCAATTGCTGGAAGATGGCCTGCTGGAAATCGGTGCGATCCACACCTACATCGAGCTCTACGCCCGGCTGGTGGTGGACCTGATCCCCAACGTGGTGCTCTCGGCCGGTTTCATGGCCGACCGCGCCGGCAATATCTACACCGGCCCCAGCACCGAAGACACGCCGGCGCTGATCGAGCCGGCGGCGTTCAGTGACGGCATCGTCATTGTCCAGGTCAACCAGTTGGTGGATGACGTCAGTGACCTGCCACGGGTGGATATCCCGGCGTCATGGGTCGACTTCGTGGTGGTGGCCGACAAGCCGTTCTACATCGAGCCGCTGTTTACCCGCGACCCGCGCCACATCAAGCCTGTGCATGTGTTGATGGCGATGATGGCGATCCGTGGGATCTACGAAAAACACAACGTCCAGTCCCTCAACCACGGCATCGGTTTCAACACCGCCGCCATCGAATTGATCCTGCCGACCTACGGCGAATCCCTCGGTCTGAAGGGCAAGATCTGCCGTAACTGGACCCTCAACCCCCATCCAACCCTGATCCCGGCCATCGAAAGCGGCTGGGTCGAAAGCGTGCATTGCTTTGGCACCGAGTTGGGCATGGAAAATTACATCGCCGCTCGCCCTGACGTGTTCTTCACCGGCCACGACGGCTCCCTGCGTTCCAATCGCATGGTTTGCCAACTGGCCGGGCAATACGCGGTGGACCTGTTCATCGGCGCCACCCTGCAAGTGGACGGCGACGGCCATTCCTCCACCGTGACCCGCGGCCGCTTGGCTGGGTTCGGCGGTGCGCCGAACATGGGTCACGACCCGCGCGGTCGCCGTCATGGCACGCCGGCCTGGCTCGACATGCGCCATGGCGATGGCGAGGCGCCGTTGCTCGAACGCGGCAAGAAGCTGGTGGTGCAGATGGTCGAGACGTTCCAGGAGGGCGGCAAACCGACCTTCGTCGAGACCCTCGATGCGGTGGACGTGGCGAAGAAAGCCGGCATGCCCCTGGCGCCGATCATGATCTACGGCGACGACGTTACCCACCTGCTGACCGAAGAGGGCATCGCCTACCTGTACAAGGCTCGTTCCTTGGAAGAGCGCCAGGCGATGATCGCCGCCGTGGCTGGGGTCACCGCCATCGGTTTGCGCCATGATCCGAAAGACACTGCGCGCATGCGCCGCGAAGGGCTGATCGCCTTGCCCGAAGACCTCGGCATCCGTCGCACCGACGCCACCCGCGAGTTGCTCGCGGCCAAGAGCGTGGCCGATCTGGTGGAGTGGTCCGGTGGCCTCTACAACCCGCCCGCCAAGTTCAGGAGCTGGTAAATGCACGCCTTCAACCTGCAACCGAAAAAACTGTCCTTGGCCGAACGTCTGGCGGACATGGCGGTGGATGCGCTGATCGACGAAGCCGACCTGTCACCTAAACCGGCCCTGGTGGATCGTCGCGGCAATGGCGCCCACACCGACTTGCACCTGGGCCTGATGCATGCTTCGGCGCTGTCGCTGTGGCCGGCGTTCAAGGAAATGGCCGAGGCCGCCCTTGAATGCGGCGAAATCGACCTGCCGTTGCGCGAAGCCCTTGGGCGGATCGGCCGTGAGGGGGAAGCGACGATGCTTGCCACCACAGGCGGGGTGAACACCCACCGTGGCGCGATCTGGGCCTTGGGCCTGTTAGTCGCTGCTGCGGCGCTGGAGCCTGAATCCAGTGTCGCCAGCGCCGTGACTTTGCGCGCCGCCCGCCTGGCGTTGCTCAACGACCGTTATGCGCCCCAACCCTTGAGCCACGGCGCCCAGGTCGCCCAGCGCTACGGCGTGCGGGGTGCCCGAGAAGAAGCGCAACTGGCGTTTCCGGCGGTGACCGGCCTGGGCCTGCCGCAACTCAAGCGCAGCCGTGGGGCGGGGGTGGGCGAGCAGAACGCCCGGCTCGATGCCTTGCTGGCGATCATGTCTCGCCTGGCCGATACCTGCGTGCTCTACCGTGCCGGCGAAGCGGGTTTACAGGCCATGCAACAAGGCGCCAGAGCGGTGCTCGATGCCGGTGGCAGTGCGAGTCTGGGCGGTCGTCGCCAATTGCACGCGCTGGACCAACAACTGATTGCCTTGAACGCCTCGCCCGGCGGCGCTGCCGACCTGCTCGCCGCTTGCCTGTTCCTCGATCGTCTCGAGCGTGGCGATGGCCTCTTCCCTGGAGTGTGCTGATGGAAACCTTATCCTTTGAATTTCCCGCCGGGCAGCCGCCACGGGGCCGGGCGCTGGTGGGCTGCGTCGGCTCGGGCGACCTGGAAGTGCTGCTCGAACCCGGGCTGGCGGGCAAGCTGATCATTCAGGTGCAGACCTCGGTCAATGGCAGCGAACAACGCTGGCGGCATCTGTTCGCTCGCATGTTCGACGGCCAGACGCCGCCGGCCTTGTCTATCGATATCCACGATTTCGGCGCCACCCCCGGTGTGGTGCGTCTGCGCCTGGAACAAGGCTTCGAGGAGATCGGCCATGACTGACAGCGCAGCGTTGCTCAACAAACACAGCTTCGTCGAACTCGGCGCCCGGCAGCGGGCCAAGGCCTTGCTCGATGACGGCACTTTCCGTGAATTGCTCGACCCGTTCCAGCGGGTCATGTCGCCGTGGTTGTTGCGTCAGGGCGTGGTGCCGCAAAGCGACGACGGCGTGGTGATCGCCAAAGGCTCGCTCGATGGCCTGCCCGTGGTGATCGCCGCCATTGAAGGTGCGTTCCAGGGGGGCAGCCTCGGGGAGGTTGGCGGGGCGAAGATTGCCGGCGCATTGGAACTGGCCGCCGAAGACAACCGCAAAGGTATTCCGACCCGCGCCGTGCTGCTGTTGGAAACCGGTGGCGTGCGGTTGCAGGAGGCCAACCTGGGGCTTGCGGCGATTGCCGAGATTCATTCGGCGATTGTCGATTTGCGTCAGTACCAGCCGGTGGTTGGCGTGGTGGCCGGCAGCGTCGGTTGCTTTGGCGGAATGTCCATCGCCGCCGGGCTGTGCAGTTATCTGCTGGTGACCCGGGAAGCGCGCCTGGGCCTGAACGGTCCACAAGTGATCGAACAGGAAGCCGGCCTCGACGAATACGACTCCCGTGACCGGCCGTTCATCTGGAGCCTGACGGGTGGCGAGCAGCGTTTCGCCACGGGACTTGTGGATCGTTATGCGGCCGACGATGTGACGCAGATCCGCCAACAGGTCAGCCAATTGCTGCACCTGGGCGTGCCCGTGCAACACCGTAGCGGCCAGGCCGAACTGTTCCTGCAGCGCTTGGCGCGCTTGGACACTGACGTGCAAATCGAACCTGCAGCGGTTCGCCAGCTGTATCAGGGAGAACGCCCATGAATTCGTATTCATTGAGAGGCTTGCGCTGGTTCGAAGCCTTGAGTGGCGATGCCAGCGCGGTACCAGGTTTACCTGCTTCGTTGAAAGTCGCCGATGTCAGGCTGGGCGAGCAAACCGTGCGCCTGCTGGCGGTGGTGGCCGATCCCGATAACCGTTTTCCACGGGCTCGCAACGGCGAAGTCGGCTTGCTGGAAGGCTGGGGCCTGGCCAAGGCGGTGGATGACGCCATCGCCGCCGACCGCGATGCGTCTGCCAAGCGTGCGTTGATCGCAATTGTCGATGTCCCGAGCCAGGCCTATGGCCGGCGCGAAGAAGCCCTGGGCATTCATCAGGCCTTGGCCGGTGCGGCGCACAGCTATGCCCGTGCGCGATTGGCCGGGCATCCGGTGATTGGCTTGCTGGTGGGCAAGGCGATGTCGGGAGCGTTCCTGGCCCACGGCTACCAGGCCAATCGGCTGATTGCCCTGCGCGACCCGGGCGTGATGGTCCATGCCATGGGCAAGGCCTCGGCGGCGCGGGTGACCTTGCGCAGTGTTGAAGAGCTTGAAGCCCTGGCCGCCAGCGTGCCGCCGATGGCCTACGACATCGACAGTTTTGCCAGCTTGGGGTTGTTGTGGGAAACCTTGTCGGTGGAGCAGATCGAACAACCGACGGCGGCTGATCTGGCGCAGGTGACCGATTGCCTGCAACAAGCGATCAACGATATCGCCACGGCGCCTCGCGATTTGCGTAGCCGCCTCGGTGCGACCCATCGGGCAGCCTCCAGCACTGTTCGCCAATTGTTGAGCGCGCAGTGGTGAACGGGTTACTGGCCCATGACCTGCTCTGGGGAATGACGCCGGAGCACTTGCCAGCGGATGCGCCAGGCTGGGCCGTCGAGAGCCTCGGCCTCGGCCAACCGGTGGTGGTGCGCCGGGCGTTGACCTTGCCCGGGGATGTGGCGGTGGGCGTGCGCGGTCGCTTCAGGGAGCAGCGTTACGCCACGTCGATGCCGGTGGCTGCGATCCAGCGCCGGGTGCGTCCGGAGGACCTGTGCCAGGTCGAGTCGCCGCGCGACCTGCCGGCCCTGCACGCGCTGGCCCGGCTGCGCCCGCTGCTCGATGGCCGTGGCTGGACCTGGGGCGTCAGCGGCAGCGCCGGGTTCGAGCTCGCCAGCGGTGTCGAGGCCCTGCATGAACGCAGTGACCTGGATTTGATTCTGCGCACACCGCACTGCCTGGATCGTCTCCAGGCCAGGGATTTGCTGGCGCTACTGGATGCTTCGGTTTGCGCAGTGGACATGCAGTTGCAAACGCCTTGCGGCGCCGTGGCCCTGCGCGAATGGGCGGGTTCGTCGCCTCGGGTGTTGCTCAAGGATGACGTCCAGGCCCGGCTGGTGTGCGATCCCTGGCAGCCTTGCGTGGAACAAGTCGCGTGAGCAGCCTCTTCGTTTTTCCCGGCCAGGGTGCACAGCGTGTGGGCATGCTCCATGGGCTGGTGCCGCTGATCCTGGACGAGGCGGGGGATGTGCTCGGTGAAGACGTCTTGCGACTGGACAGCGCCGAGGCGTTGCAATCGACCCGCGCCGTGCAACTGTGCCTGCTGATCGCCGGCGTGGCGGCGGCCCGCCGATTGCTGGAACAAGCCCCCGCGCCGGATTATGTGGCAGGGCTGTCCATCGGTGCGTATCCGGCGGCGGTCGTTGCCGGGGCGCTGGGCTTCGAGGATGCGCTGCGGCTGGTCAGCCTGCGCGGTGAACTGATGCAGCAGGCGTATCCGCACGGCTACGGCATGAGCGCGATCATCGGCCTGGATCTGGCGGCAGTGGAAGCCTTGCTGGAGCAGGTGCACGGTGAAACAACGCCGGTCTACCTGGCCAATATCAACGCCGATAACCAAGTGGTCATTGCCGGCAGCGACGAAGCCATGGGCCTGGTCGCCGAAAAGGCTCGGCGCCAAGGCGCTGGCAAAGCCTGTCGGCTGGCGGTGAGCGTGCCGTCCCATTGCCCGTTGCTGGAGGCTCCGGCGCGGACATTGGCCCAGGCGTTTGCCGAGGTGCCGTTGAAAGTCCCCACACTGAGCTATCTCAGCGGCAGCCGCGCCCGGCCGGTGATCAGCATTGAGGCCCTGCGCGACGACCTGGCCTTCAACATGTGCCGCGTCGTCGATTGGCGCGGCACCGTGCAAAGCGCCTACGAGCGCGGTGTGCGGCTACAAATCGAACTGCCACCCGGCGCGGTACTCACCGGGCTGGCGCGCCGGGTGTTCGAGCAGGGCACCGTCATTGCCTTCGACGGTGCCCGGCTCGATACCTTGCAGGCGCTGTTGCGTGAGGAGGGAAACCGCCAACCCTAGACACCGACTCAAGCTGGCGAAGCACAAAAACAACAACTTCGACGATGCACTTTGAGGACTACGACAATGATTATTTACGGTGTGGCGCTGTTGGCGATCTGTACGCTGACAGGGGTGATCCTGGGCGACATGCTCGGCGTGTTGCTGGGCGTCAAATCCAACGTGGGCGGGGTCGGCATTGCGATGATCCTGCTGATCTGTGCACGGCTGTGGACGCAGAAGCGCGGCGGCATGACCAAGGACTGTGAGATGGGCGTCGCCTTCTGGGGCGCCATGTACATTCCGGTGGTGGTGGCGATGGCCGCGCAGCAGAACGTGGTTACGGCCTTGCACGGTGGTCCGGTGGCGGTGTTGGCGGCTATCGGCTCGGTGGTGCTCTGTGGTTGCACCATTGCGCTGATCAGCCGGACCCACAAAGGCGAGCCATTGCCCGATGAGCCGGCGGAACTGACCCCGCTGGGCACGCCAGCAGGAGGCCGCTGATATGTGGGATCTCATCGAGAAAGGCTTGGAGCATAACGGTCTGATCACGGCGTTCGCGTTCGTGGGCGTGATCATGTGGGTGTCAGTGGTGCTGTCCAAGCGCCTGACGTATGGCCGGGTCCACGGTTCGGCGATCGCCATCGTCATCGGCCTGGTGCTGGCCTGGGTCGGAGGAACCATGACCGGCGGGCAAAAAGGCCTGGCGGACCTGTCGCTGTTTTCGGGTATCGGCTTGATGGGCGGCGCCATGTTGCGTGACTTCGCCATCGTTGCCACGGCCTTCGAAGTGCAGGCCACCGAGGCGAAGAAGGCCGGGATGATTGGCGTCATCGCGTTGCTGCTGGGCACGATCTTGCCGTTCATCGTCGGCGCGAGCATTGCCTGGCTGTTCGGTTATCGCGACGCGGTGAGCATGACCACCATCGGCGCGGGTGCGGTGACCTACATCGTCGGGCCCGTGACCGGGGCCGCGATTGGCGCCACGTCCGATGTGATGGCGTTGTCGATTGCCACCGGCTTGATCAAGGCGATCATCGTGATGGTTGGCACCCCCATGGCGGCCCGCTGGATGGGCCTGGATAACCCTCGCTCGGCCATGGTATTCGGTGGCTTGGCCGGGACGGTGAGTGGCGTGACGGCGGGCCTGGCCGCGACGGACCGGCGGCTGGTGCCGTATGGCGCGTTGACGGCGACCTTCCATACCGGGCTGGGGTGTTTGCTGGGGCCTTCGTTGTTGTACTTCATTGTTCGCGGGATTGTCGGTTAAGTCTCCAGATCGGCTCTGAGCGGGCCGACGCTATCGCGAGCAAGCTCGCTCCCACAATGGATCGGGGTGAACCTGGATGCTGGGTATACCACGCACCTTGTGGGAGCGAGCTTGCTCGCGATGGGGGCGGAGCGATTTCATGCCTGGCGATTGGCATACATCCGGCACTCGGCCAACAACGCCAGCAGGTTCGGATCCCGCTCCTTGGCCTTGAGGAACACCACGCCGATGTGCTGCTGCAACCGGTACTTTTCCTGCAACGGGATCAGTTTCACCCGGTTTTCATACACCGCCGCGATCCGGCCCGGCAGCAAGGCATAGCCCACCCCGGAGCTGACCATGCTCAGCAGGGTGAAGATGTCGTTGACCTGCATCGCCACCTTCGGCTCGAACCCCGCCTGCTTGAACACCCGAATCCCGTCCTGGTGGGTGGCGAAGCCTTGGGTCAGGGTGATGAATGTCTCGTCGCGCACCTCGGCCAGGTCGACTTCGCTGCGCTGGGCAAAGGGTGAGTCGGCTGGCGTGGCGAGGAAGATGTCATCGGAAAACAGCTCGATATGCTCGCAATCCGGGTCGTTGATGCTGTCGTCCAGGGACACCAGGATCGCATCGACTTCCATGTTCTTGAGTTTGTACAGCAAGTCGATATTGGAGCCCATGATCAGGTCGATATTGAGTTCGCTGCGGCGGATCTTCAGGCCCATGATCAACTGCGGCACGGTCATGACCGTCAACGAATACAGCGAGCCGAGCTTGAAGCGCTCGGCGGAGAACCCGGCGGCCTCACGGGTCAGGCGCACGCTGTCGACCACGTCCTGGATCAGCTTCTGCGCCCGCTCTTCCAACACGTAAGCGCTTTCCAGCGGTGTGAGGTTGCGGCCTTCGTGCTTGAACAGTGGACAGCGCAGGGCGCTTTCCAGCGAGTGAATGGCCCGGTGCACACTGACGTTGCTGGTCTGCAATTCCGCGGCCGCCCGCGCCAGGTTGCCGGTGCGCATGAAGGCCAGGAACACCTCCAGTTTCTTCAGGGTCAATTCTTCGTCGATCAGCATGGGGCGGACTCTTATTCGTATCGCTCGATTGTGCCCCAATCGGTCTTTGTAGCGTGGGGATTTAGCTGCCATGCATATCTAATGAAGGCACACTCAACCAGTGGCGAGGGAGCTTGCTCCCGCTTGAGTGCGCAGCGCTCACAAAATTCTGGGGGCGGCTGCGCCACTCAGCGGGAGCAAGCTCCCTCGCCACAGAGACGGCACCACTCTTGAGTGTTGGCAGGTTGGAAGCAAACCATTGCACTTTGCAGCGCCAAGCCTGAGCCTTGGCGTCTGTTTCGGAATGTGAGGGGGATTGGATGTATCACGGGGAACGACTCAACGCCTGGACGCACCTGGTGGGGGCGGTGGCGGCGTTTATCGGCGCAGTGTGGTTGCTGGTGATCGCCGGGATGGCGGGCGATCCGTGGAAGATCGTCAGCGTGGCGATCTACGGGTTCACCTTGTTGGTGCTGTACAGCGCTTCGACGGTTTATCACAGCGTGCGCGGGCGCAAAAAAGAAATCATGCAGAAGGTCGATCACTTTTCGATCTACCTGTTGATCGCCGGCAGCTATACCCCGTTCTGCCTGGTGACCCTGCGCGGGCCGTGGGGCTGGACGTTGTTCGGGATCGTCTGGGGGCTGGCCGTGATTGGTATCTTGCAGGAAATCAAGCCGCGTTCCGAAGCGCGGATCCTGTCGATCGTGATCTACGCCGTGATGGGCTGGATCGTGCTGGTGGCGGTCAAACCGTTGTTGGCGGCCCTGGGCAGCACCGGATTTGCCTGGCTGGCCTCGGGCGGCGTGTTGTACACCGTCGGTATCATCTTTTTCGCCCTCGATCATCGGTTGCGCCACGCCCACGGCATCTGGCACCTGTTCGTGATCGCCGGCAGCCTGCTGCACTTCGTGGCGATTCTGTTTTATGTGCTCTAACCCCTGAGCAACCTGGATTCAATGTGGGAGCGAGCTTGCTCGCGATAGCGTCGGATCAGTCAGCATCGATGTTGACTGGCCCACCGCCATCGCGAGCAAGCTCGCTCCCACAGGGGGTATCTGACTTCAGAAATCCCCCCACAACTGCTGTGCCACGGCCAGGGCCACCACTGGCGCGGTTTCGGTGCGCAGCACGCGGGGGCCGAGGCGGGCGGCCTGGTAGCCGGCGGCCTTGGCCTGCTCGACCTCGGCATCCGACAGCCCGCCTTCGGGACCGATCAGGAAGGCCAGGGTCGACGGTTTTTCATGACTGACCAGCGGCTCGGCCACCGGGTGCAGCACCAGCTTCAGTTCGGCCTCGGCCTGCTTCAACCAGTCAGTCAGCAGCAGCGGCGGATGGATCACCGGCACGGTCGAGCGCCCGCACTGCTCGCAAGCGCTGATCGCCACTTGGCGCCAGTGCAGCAGGCGCTTGTCGGCGCGTTCGTCCTTGAGGCGCACTTCGCAGCGGTCACTGAATATCGGCGTGATCTCGCTGACCCCCAGCTCCGTGGCTTTCTGGATCGCCCAATCCATGCGCTCGCCCCGGGACAGACCCTGGCCGAGGTGGATACGCAACGGCGATTCAAGTTGTCCAGCGAACTGCTCGTCCAACTGCACCCGCACGCGCTTTTTGCCGACTTCGGCCAACGTGCCGCGAAACTCTTGGCCGGAGCCATCGAACACCTGCACCGCATCGCCCTCGGCCATGCGCAGCACCCGGCCGATGTAATGGGCCTGGGCTTCGGGCAGTTCGTGGTCGCCGAGGCTCAGGGGGGCGTCGATGAAGAAGCGGGACAGTCTCATTTCGAATCTCTGAAAAAGTTAACGGTGCTATGGATGCTCCCGGCACCTGTGGCGAGGGGATTTATCCCCGCTGGGCCGCGAAGCAGCCCCCAAAACATCCAACGCGATTTGCCTGAAACACCCGGGTGTCCGGTTTTAGGGCTGCTGCGCAGCCCAACGGGGATAAATCCCCTCGCCACAATAGTGTTCCAACAAGAAGACCGAGGTTCAGCCCGGATCGCGATAGCCTGGGTGAAAGTCCTTCGGCACCGCCACACTGACCTTGTCCCGGGTGGCGATGTCGATGCCTTCACTGGCTACTTCGGCGAGGAAGTCGATCTGCTCGGGGGTGATGACATACGGCGGTAGGAAGTACACCACGCTACCCAACGGCCGCAACAATGCACCGCGCTCCAGGGCATGCTGGAACACCGCCAGGCCACGCCGTTCCTGCCACGGATACGCGGTTTTGCTGGCTTTGTCCTTGACCATCTCGATGGCCAGCACCATGCCGGTCTGGCGCACTTCGGCCACGTTCGGATGGTCAGCCAGGTGCGCGGTGGCGCTCGCCATGCGCTGGGCCAGGGCCTGGTTGTTTTCGATGACGTTGTCTTCTTCGAAGATATCCAGCGTCGCCAGGGCCGCCGCGCAGGCCAGTGGGTTGCCCGTGTAGCTGTGGGAATGCAGGAAGGCCCGCAGGGTCGGGTAGTCGTCGTAAAACGCGCTGTAGACCTCGTCGGTGGTCACGCACGCCGCCAGAGGCAGGTAGCCGCCGGTCAGGGCCTTGGACAGACAGAGGAAGTCCGGCGTGATGCCGGCCTGTTCACAGGCGAACATCGTCCCGGTGCGGCCAAAGCCGACGGCGATTTCGTCATGGATCAGGTGCACGCCATAGCGGTCGCACGCCTCGCGCAATAACTTCAGGTACACCGGGTGGTACATGCGCATGCCACCGGCACCCTGGATCAGCGGCTCGACGATCACTGCCGCCACCGTGTCGTGGTGCTCGGCCAGGGTCTGCTCCATGGCGGCGAACAGGTTGCGCGAATGTTCTTCCCAGCCCATGCCTTCGGGGCGGTGGTAGCAGTCGGGGCTTGGCACCTTGATCGTGTCCAGCAGCAACGCTTTATAGGTTTCAGTGAACAACGGCACATCGCCCACTGACATCGCCGCGATGGTTTCGCCGTGGTAGCTGTTGCTCAGGGTGACGAAGCGCTTCTTGTCCGGCCGGCCGCGATTGATCCAGTAGTGGAAGCTCATCTTCATCGCCACTTCGATGCAGGACGAGCCGTTATCGGCATAGAAGCATCGGGTCAGGCCCTCGGGCGTCATCTTCACCAGGCGCTCGGAGAGTTCGATCACGGGCTGATGGCTGAAGCCGGCCAGGATCACATGCTCCAACTGATCGACCTGGTCCTTGATGCGCTGGTTGATGCGCGGGTTGGCGTGGCCGAACACGTTGACCCACCAGGAACTGACGGCATCGAGGTAGCGCTTGCCTTCGAAATCTTCCAGCCACACGCCTTCACCGCGCTTGATGGGGATCAGCGGCAGCTGTTCGTGATCTTTCATCTGGGTGCAGGGATGCCACAGCACCGCGAGGTCGCGTTGCATCCACTGGTTATTCAGGCCCATTTACAGTCTCCTCGAGGCGGCTCGCGGCGGGCGCGGGCAAAACAATCGCGCAAGCCTATGCAATGGCGGCCCTGGGGACAACCCATTGTGTCGTTGGCGCTACTTTGGGCGAGGCGATAGACGCCGCTGGCGGCGCTTTGATGGCTGTCGTATTCTTCGCCGTTCCCTGAGCCGACTGGCTCGAAAAACCGAGAGCCGCCTGGCTCGAAAGCTGAAATTTCCTACGTTTAATCCGGAGTTCGTTGAATGTCTGCTGGTTGGCTGCGCGCCTGTGCGCTGGTGATGATAGGGCTGTTCAGCGTTTCGGCGCTGGCCAAGGACAAACAACCGACGGCCATCGTCATCGGCGGCGGCCTGGCGGGGCTCACCGCGGCCTATGAGCTGCAGAACAAAGGCTGGGCCGTGACGCTGCTGGAAGCCAAGCCGGACCTGGGCGGTCGCTCGGGTATGGCCACCAGCGAGTGGATCGGCAATGAGAAGACGCAGCCGGTGCTGAACAAGTACGTCTCGACCTTCAAGCTGAGCACCACGCCGGCCCCGGAATTCGTGCGTACCCCCAGCTACCTGATCGACGGCACCTACTTCACCGCCGCCGACCTGGCGACCAAGCAGCCGGCCACCGCCGAAGCCCTCAAGCGCTACGAAACCACCCTGGACGACCTGGCGCGCTCCATCGAAGACCCGCAGAACCCGGCGGCCAATAACACGTTGCACGCCCTGGACCAGATCACCGTCTCCAACTGGCTCGATCGTCTACAACTGCCGGCCACGGCGCGTCAGTTGGTGAACCAGGAGATTCGCACCCGTTATGACGAGCCGTCGCGCTTGTCGCTGCTGTATTTCGCTCAGCAGAACCGCGTCTATCGTGGTGTTTCCGACCGCGACCTGCGAGCCTCGCGCCTGTTGGGCGGCAGTCCGGTACTGGCCCAGGCGTTCGTCAAGCAACTGAAAACCATCAAGACCAACTCGCCGGTGTCGGCCATCTCCCAGGACAAGGACGGCGTGACCGTCAAGGTCGGCAGCGTGGGTTACCAGGCTGACTACGTGGTGCTGGCGGTGCCGTTGCGGGCACTGAACAAGATCCAGTTGACCCCGGCCCTGGACGCCCAGCATCAAGGCGCGATCAAGGGCACCAACTACGGTTGGCGCGACCAGATCATGCTCAAGTTCAAGACCCCCGTCTGGGACAGCAAGGCACGCATGTCGGGCGAAATCTACAGCAACGCCGGACTGGGCATGATGTGGATCGAGCCGGCCATGAAGGGCGGCGCCAACGTGGTCATCAACCTGTCCGGCGACAACGCCCGGGTGATGCAGGCCTTCGGCGACAAACAGATGGTCGACCAGGTGCTGATCCGCCTGCACGCGTTTTATCCACAGGCCCGTGGCGCGTTCACCGGCTATGAAATCCGCCGCTACAGCACCGACCCGTCCACGGGCGGCGCGTACCTGGCCTTTGGCCCGGGCCAGATCAGCAAGTACTGGCGCCTGTGGGAAAAACCGTTGCAGCGTGTAGCCTTTGCCGGCGAACACACCGATACCCTGTATCCGGGCACCCTGGAAGGCGCGTTGCGCAGCGGCGAGCGGGCGGCCAGCCAGGTTGAAGACCTGGCGGCCGGCAAGTCGTTCGAGCCGGCCAAGGTGGCACCGGCTGCCACTGCGGCAGCTGCCGGTGCGGTGGCTGCGAAGAAGGGGAACTTCTTCAGCAACCTGTTCGGCGGTTCGGATGACGACAAGAAGCCGGAGCCGGTCAAGGCACCCGAGCCGGTAGCGCCAGCACCGACGCCTGCGCCAAC
The DNA here is from genome assembly GCF_053629195.1 of Pseudomonas sp. R151218B TE3479. Lineage (NCBI taxonomy): Bacteria > Pseudomonadati > Pseudomonadota > Gammaproteobacteria > Pseudomonadales > Pseudomonadaceae > Pseudomonas > Pseudomonas sp. R151218B TE3479. The sequence goes on along the minus strand of NZ_JBRJHV010000001.1, from coordinate 570,226 downwards.
CCCGGCACCTGCGCCGGTAGAAGCGCCGAAGGCTGCGGCCCCGGTAAAAGCCGAACCGACCAAAAAGGCAGCAGCAAAAGCCACGCCGAAGAAGCCGGCAGCCAAGGCCCCGGCGAAAAAAGCCCCGGCCAAGGCGCCGGTGAAAAAGACTGAACCGGCGAAGAAGCCAGCGGCCAAGCCGGCGACGACTACTGAAACCAAGGTTCAGTAGTCGTCCTGGTGAAAAGCGCGGCTCAAGGGTCTAGCACTGTTCACTTAAGGCTTGTCTGAATCATTGTGGCGAGGGAGCTTGCTCCCGCTGGGCCGCGAAGCGGCCCCAAAACCTGCCAAATGCGGAGCATCAGATACATCGCACCCGCCGGTTTACGACTGCTTCGCAGCCGAGCGGGAGCAAGCTCCCTCGCCACAGCTCCATTATTTTTCTCAAATGAACCACATGGGCCCAAGGGCCGCATTTTTTATCCCGCATCGAGCGTATCGGCGCCGCTTGATAAGCGTGACGTCCTACACGCCTCGGCGATATATCGGAAACTTCCCACCCTTTAACCGGAAGCAGGCGATAGCGCTTACCAAACCATAAGTCTAGGCTCCTCCAAAAAACAGAAGCGCGTATGAAAATACTAATGGCAGTGGTCGTATTGGCTTCGATGTAAGGATGTGTGTATGGCGAATGCCGGGATCCTTTGAAAATTCCAATGATTCCAAAAAGAGATCCGCAGTCAGCACACAAATGCTCCATCGATCCATATGAGGCTGAGTGCTCGGTAAACTAATTATTCACAATTTTCACCTCGTAAAAGCTGGAGTTAATATGAAGTTGATGGCAGCTTTAATGCTATTGGCAGTATTCGGTATCAGTGGTTGCACTGCTGATGGTCGTATGGTGCTGAAAAAGCACGATCCTCAATTAGTTTATAGATGCGACATGGATCCTTACAGGCCTGAGTGCGTCAATAAGTGACTCTAGAGAGGCGGCAGTGAAAACGACCAAGTTTTAATTTCAAAGTCCTCAAATAAAATTTTGACCCGCTTTGGCTTGGACATACGTCCCGGGACGAAGCCAAAGCGAGCCCAGCATAGCTTTCCCGTTCGCCTGTCATGGATGACCAGGTTGCCGTCATCCTGAATGACCATACAAGCGTTGTACCAAAGCGACTTGTCCCTGCTATGGCTACTTTCAGCAATCCATAAGCGTCTTCTGGATGGATCATAAAGAAAGCCACTATTAGCGATTACAAATTGCAGGGGCTCTCGCATTCTCTTTGGATACAAGGTTGCACTATAACGTTGATTGCTGTCTGCAATCCAGACGACAGTACCGCCGTCCTTGATAACCAAATTCCCATCAGCCTGCAATATCAGTCGAAACTTTCCGTTTGGGGACTGAAGAAACTGCCCCGGCGCCATTGTTTGATTGGGCGGAAGTAGCGGCGAGCCGTTGGCTCGAAATGGGGTGTAAGGAACAGCCGTGCTTCACCTCGTTCAATAGTTGTTGAACGCCCATTTGATCAAGAGGAGAAGCGGAAATGGCGATACATATATATTGTATGGAAAAAATAGTTGGGCGATGGTGACGATTCCGACGCCGTCTTCTGTTGGAGCGAGCCTGCTGGCGATGAGGTCCTTGCAGGCACCCAACGGCTGCCTGTACCCCTCGCCATCACCACCGTTTCCCCTTTAATCTTTCCTTAACCCACCCCCTCCAGACTGATGATCGTATTTCTCGATATTTCAAAGCGAAAATTTCCGCTTTAAATCGATAGATAACTCGCTAGTCTTGATCGCAGTTTTTACAGGATATGAGCAATGCAGCTTCGCAACTCTTCTTCTCGCTATGGCTGGGTCAGTATCGCTGTGCACTGGGGCGTTGCGCTGGTGGTGTACGGGTTGTTCGCCCTGGGTCTGTGGATGGTCGGCCTGGATTACTACAGCACCTGGCGCAAAGACGCGCCGGACCTGCACAAGAGCATTGGCCTGGTGCTGCTGGCGGTCATGTTGCTGCGGGTGGTCTGGCGGTTTGTCAGCCCGCCACCGCCGACCCTGCCAACCTATGGCCGCCTGACCCGCGTCGGCGCCAAGCTTGGCCATAGCGCACTGTATCTCGGGTTGTTTGCCGTGATGATTGCCGGTTACCTGATTTCCACCGCAGACGGTGTCGGGATACCGGTGTTTGGCCTGTTTGAAGTACCCGCGCTGGTGTCCGGACTGCCCGATCAGGCAGACGTCGCCGGTGAGATCCACTTCTACCTGGCATGGGCGCTGGTCATTTTTTCCGGCCTTCATGCGTTGGCAGCACTGAAACACCACTTTATCGACCGTGACGCGACCCTCAAGCGCATGCTGGGGCGCCAAGCCTGATGTTCAACCTCGACTCCAAAGGAATAGAAAGCATGTTGAAAAAGACGCTCGCCGCCCTGGCAATCGGTTCTGCCCTGCTGTCTGCCGGCCAGGCCATGGCTGCCGACTACGTCGTCGACAAGGAAGGCCAGCACGCCTTCGTCGACTTCAAGATCAGCCACCTGGGCTATAGCTACATCACCGGTACCTTCAAGGACATCGACGGCAAGTTCAGCTTTGACGCCGCCAAGCCTGAAGCCAGCAAGATCGAGTTCAACGTGAATACCGCCAGTGTGTTTACCAACCACGCCGAGCGCGACAAGCACATCGCCAGCGCTGACTTCCTGAACGCCAGCAAATTCGGCAAGGCCACCTTCGTTTCCACCAGCGTCAAGCCTACTGGCAAGAACGCTGATGGCAAGGAAACCGCCGATGTGACCGGTGACCTGACCCTGCTGGGCGTGACCAAGCCCGTCGTGGTCAAGGCTACCTTCCTGGGTGAAGGCAAGGACCCGTGGGGCGGCTACCGTGCTGGTTTCGAAGGCACCACCAGCATCAAGCGTTCGGACTTCGGCAAGCAGAAAGACCTGGGTCCAACCTCCGACGCGGTCGAACTGTACGTCTCGTTTGAAGGTGTCAAAGCGAAGTAACCTTCGCGCCTGACAAAAAAACGATACAGAAGAGTCTGTGGGAGCGAGCTTGCTCGCGATGACGGCAGTTCTGTCACATTGATGTTGGCTGATACACCGCTATCGCGAGCAAGCTCGCTCCCACATGGAACACATGGAATGTGTCGGGCCAAAAAAAGCCCCGGGTCGCGAGACCCGGGGCTTTTTCACGGCTTGGAAAAACTCAGCGATTGCGCGTCAGCAATGCCGGTTTCTCGCCCCGTGGACGGCTTGGCAGTTGATCCAGCTGTTCAGGTGTCGGGAAGCGGTCGGCTTTTGACTCCTTGTGCATGATCTTTGGCTGGTTGCCACGCGGGGCCTGCACGGCGGGTTCCTGGCGAGGCTGGTCGTCACGGGCCGGGCGGCGCGGGCGGGTGTCGTCGCGGCGGGCCTGACCGTCACGCGGGGCGCCGTTGCGTGGGCCGCTGCGCTTGGCCGGTGGTGTGCCGGTAGACGAGCCGTTGCTGTTGCGCGGACCGTTCTGACGACCTTGTGGCTGGCCACTGCGCGGAGCGCCTGCACCTGCGCCCTGTGCCGGGGCACCCGGACGGCGACCGCGGCCCTGTGCCGGTTTCTGCTGCGGCACGTAGTCGACGCGGTTACCGAAGTTATCGACATCGTCATCCAGGAACTCGTCCGGGGCACGATCGGCTGCGGCGCGCGGAGCCGGGCGCTGCTGCTCACGGGCTGGGGTGCCTTCGCGGGGCTTCTGCTCGCGGGCAGGGCGTTCGCCACGGCCATTGCTGTTGCTGGCCGATTTTTCCTTGCCCTTGTCCTTGCCTTTGTCTTTGCGACCGCCGCCGCCACCGCCGCCGTTCGGGCCGTCGCCGCGTGGGCCACGGGCATTGCGCGGATTACGCACATCCGGACGTTCGCGTACTTCAGGCTTCTCGGCTTCGATGGTACTGGCATCGAAGCCCATCAGGTCGCCGTCGGCAATTTTCTGCTTGGTCATGCGCTCGATGCTTTTGAGCAGCTTTTCTTCGTCCGGCGCGACCAGCGAGATCGCTTCGCCCGAACGACCGGCCCGGCCGGTACGGCCGATACGGTGAACGTAATCTTCATCCACGTTCGGCAGCTCGAAGTTGACCACGTGGGGCAACTGGTCGATGTCCAGGCCACGGGCCGCGATGTCGGTGGCCACGAGGATGCGCACTTCGCCGGCCTTGAAGTCGGCCAGGGCCTTGGTGCGGGCGTTCTGGCTCTTGTTGCCGTGGATCGCCACGGCTGGCAGGCCGTGCTTGTCCAGGTACTCGGCCAGGCGGTTGGCGCCGTGCTTGGTACGGGTGAAGACCAGGACCTGTTCCCAGGCGCCGGCGGTAATCAGGTGCGCCAACAGGGCACGCTTGTGGCTGGCCGCCAGGCGGAACACACGCTGCTCGATACGCTCGACCGTGGTGTTCGGCGGCGTGACTTCGATGCGCTCCGGGTTGTGCAGCAGCTTGCCGGCCAGGTCGGTGATGTCCTTGGAGAACGTCGCCGAAAACAGCAGGTTCTGGCGCTTGGCGGGCAGGCGGGCGAGGACTTTCTTCACGTCATGGACGAAGCCCATGTCGAGCATGCGGTCGGCTTCGTCCAGCACGAGGATTTCAACGTGGGACAAATCGACGCTGCCCTGGCCGGCCAGGTCCAGCAGGCGACCGGGGCAGGCCACCAGTACATCGACGCCACGGGACATGGCCTGGACCTGGGGGTTCATGCCGACGCCGCCAAAAATGCAGGCGCTGACGAACTTCAGGTCGCGAGCGTAGACCTTGAAGCTCTCGTGTACCTGGGCCGCCAGTTCGCGGGTGGGGGTCAGGACCAGTACGCGCGGTTGGCGCGGGCCATGACGCTGGGATTTGTCTGGGTGACCGTTGGGAAACAACCGCTCCAGGATCGGAAGGGCGAAACCACCGGTTTTACCAGTACCTGTCTGCGCCGCGACCATCAGGTCGCGACCTTGCAACACGGCGGGAATGGCCCGCTGTTGCACCGGGGTAGGCTGGGTATAGCCGGCGGCTTCGATGGCGCCGACTAAAGCCTCGGAGAGACCGAGGGAAGCAAAGGACATGAGTAATCCTGTTTTAGTGAGGGCCTGGCCCAATGGGATAGTCTTGCCGGGCGCGAATGACGTTCAACCAAAAGACGTCATCCCGTCCGGTCCTGCCGGGCCTCGAAGGCGGGTCCGGACAAGGCTCGCGCGGGCTGTAGGCTGCGCTGTAGCGGTGTCGGGATGCCTTTTGCAAGACCGGGCGTCCGGGCGTGAGCCTGGCGGGAAGGCCGGAGTATAACAGAGCAAACGCCCCGCGCCGCTTTCCTGCTGCTCAACGGTTCATTTCAGCGCTGGCCCGGCTGGGCGAGGTGGCCTTGGTCAGAGTGCCTGCGCCGTAGCGGGCGCTCAGTTCGGCATAGGCTGGTTCGCGCTTGAAACGCTTGAGTTCGGCATTGAAGCGCTGCACCAGCAAATCCATCCCGGCATTGCGCCGCACCGCCAGGTATTGGCTTTGACGGCTCACCACCACCGGGTTTTCGGTGATCTGATCGCCCAACTGCATTTGTTCGAGTACATGTCGGCCGACCCTGCGGTCGGTGATGAGCAGGTCGATCCGACCCAGTTGCAACTTGCCGAAGTTGGCTTCGTGGGTGGGCGCCGCTTCACGTTTGAACAGGGTCGACTCGCTGAAGGCCTGGCTGTACAGGTAACCGGGCGAGGTGCCAACGGTCAGGCCGCCCAGGTCGTCGAGCGTGCGAAACGGATGGGGGCGGGCGTTGGCGTAGAACATCACGAATTCCACGTCCGACAGCGGTTCGCTGGGGTAAAGCAACAGGGCATCGCGCTCATCGCTGTGGAAAATGTCCAGCGCTCCGTCCGCCAACCCTTGTTCCAGCATCGCCAGGCACCGCTTCCAGGGCAGGAACTGCCATTCCACATCAATGCCCAGGCGCTTGAACACAATGGCCGTGGTTTCGTAATCCAGGCCGAGCATCTTGCCGTTCTCTTCGTAGACATAAGGCGCCCAGGGTTCGGTGACAATGCGCAACTTTTCGGCCTGGGCGGTCACGCTCAGGCACAAGAGAAGAAGGGTGGTCAGCAGCTGGGCAATGACGGGCATGGGCCTGAGGTTACGACGAGAGCTCATCAAATAGCTAGAGCGCTCTGGCCTGTGCCCTGGTGGCCTGTTTGGTTAGTGAGTCAACTTCTGCGAATTTGAACTGACGAACTAACCACGCAGGCCACTAGTTGCCTTTTGCCTGCATCAGATGCGCATAGATGGCTTCGCGGCGTTCACCCAGCACGAGACGAATCAGCGGATGATCGAGCCAGCGTTTGAGTTCATGGTCCTGCAGGGATTTTTCCAGACGATGTTCGACGTTCTCCAGGGCTTTTTCCCACCAGACCGGGGCGCAGGCCTGGTCGAACTCGTTGGTATGGCGGTAGCAGCCATAGAGGATCTCGCGCATGAACTGGCGTTTATGGCTGGGCAGCCCCAGGGTGATGAACTTATAGGCCAGGCGTTGGAAGGCCGGCGGCCGAGGCAGGGTGGCGGTGACTTGGCTGGTTTCATCCAGGGCTTGGTGGCAAGTCGGTGCGGCACCGTGTTTGTCGAGCCAGGCTTTGGTCTTGGCGCGGAACAGCTGCTTGCGGCTCCAGTAGTGGTGGATCAGGTCCGGACACTCGCGCACCCGCACCGAGCGATAGGCCGCTACCGAAAGGCAGAACTCTTCCAGCGTGTAGGCACCCTTCGCCAGTGGATACAGCTCATCCATCAGGGCGATCGAGCGATCCAGGACTGACGCATCGACACAGTTGAGACCAATGACCCCGGAGTTCAACAAGGGCATGTCGTCGTCCGCCAGTTGCCGCTGGCGCAGTGTGTCGGCCAGTGTCAGGTAAAGCCCGGCGTCCTTGTTGGCGCCATACGTCAGGCCGAAGGCATTGCACAGCAACGTGCCAGGCTGGACGCGGCGAAACAGTTCGAGGGGGGAGCAATGGAAAAAAGTGTCGGTGTCGATCAGCAGCGCCACTTCGGCTTCTTCGAGCACTTTCTGCATCACCACGTGCTTGGCACGGAAGTGATACCCGTGGGGTTCGATCCAGGCCTGGCGGGTTTCATTGTCCAACGGGCGCAAACGCACCGGCAGCCCGGCGTACGGTGCGGGATTGTCGGTGAACACCTGGATATCCAAGGCTTCGTCCGGTGTCTTGCGCAGACCGGCCAACGCGCTGGCGATGCTGAACAACGCTTCCTGGTGATAGGTTTCGGCCCCGTAGACCAGATAAATGAGTTGTGGGGTCGTTAGCCTGTGACCATTGGGCATCTACTGCGATCCTCCAGATGTCTGTGTATAAAAAAAGGCCTTGGTTTTCGCCAAGGCCTCTTTGTACCACCGCATTAAGTCAATCAGCGCGGCAGCTTGAGGTTGTTCCATATCGCGAGGCTGGGCTCGGCCTGGTTAAGGGTATAGAAATGCAGCCCCGGTGCGCCGCCCTGCAACAAACGCTCACACATTTGTGTGATGACTTCCTCGCCGAAGCTTTGGATGCTTGAGGAGTCATCGCCATAGGCTTCCAGTTGTTTGCGGATCCAGCGTGGGATTTCTGCACCGCATGCGTCGGAGAAGCGCGCCAGCTTGCTGTAGTTGGTGATCGGCATGATCCCTGGCACGACAGGAATGTCGACGCCGAGCGTGCGGATACGTTCGACGAAGTAGAAATAACTGTCGGCGTTGAAGAAATACTGGGTGATGGCACTGTTGGCGCCAGCATTGGCTTTGCGTACGAAATTGCGAAGATCGTCTTCGAAGTTGCGCGCTTGCGGGTGCATTTCCGGATACGCAGCCACTTCGACGTGGAAGTGTTCGCCGGTTTCCTCACGGATGAAGCTCACCAGTTCGTTGGCGTGGCGCAGCTCACCGCTGGCCATGCCCATGCCCGACGGCAGGTCGCCACGCAGGGCAACGATGCGCTTGATGCCGGCGGCCTTGTACTGGGTCAACAGGCCGCGCAGGTCGTCCTTGCTGTCACCGACGCAGGACAAGTGAGGGGCCGCGGGAATTTTGACTTCGCTTTCGAGCTGCAACACGGTGTTCAGGGTGCGATCACGGGTCGAACCGCCGGCGCCATAGGTGCAGGAGAAGAAGTCGGGGTTGTAGCTGGCCAACTGGCGGGCAGTGGCGATCAGTTTTTCATGCCCAGCATCGGTCTTCGTCGGGAAGAACTCGAAGCTGTAGCGACGGTCTTGGGACATGGTCATATCCTTGGAAACTCGTAGGCCGGTGAGGCACTCAGGCTTATGTGGGAGCGAGCTTGCTCGCGATTGCCATCGCCTCGGTCCGGCAGTGGGCCGAGGTGTCTGCATCGCGAGCAAGCTCGCTCCCACAAAGAGCCGGCTCCCCAGGGGGAGCCGCGCCGATCAGTAGCGGTAAGCGTGCGGCTTGAACGGGCCTTCGACGGTGACGCCAATGTAGTCAGCCTGTTGCTTGGTCAACTTGGTGACCACGCCGCCGAAACCGCGGACCATTTCCAGGGCCACTTCTTCGTCGAGTTTCTTGGGCAGTACTTCCACGGTCAGGCGCTCGGCTTTCTGGGCCGGCGACAGGTCGGCGTATTTCTGGCCGAACAGGAAGATCTGGGCCAGGACCTGGTTGGCGAACGAACCGTCCATGATGCGGCTTGGGTGACCGGTGGCGTTGCCCAGGTTAACCAGACGGCCTTCGGCCAGCAGGATCAGGTAGTCGTCGTTCTGTGGGTCGAAGCTGCCGGTGCCGGTGCGGTGCACCTTGTGGACCTGTGGCTTCACTTCTTCCCATGCCCAGTTCTTGCGCATGAAAGCGGTGTCGATTTCGTTGTCGAAGTGACCGATGTTGCAGACCACGGCGCGCTTCTTCAGGGCCTTGAGCATGTTGGCATCGCAGACATTGACGTTGCCGGTGGTGGTCACGATCAGGTCGATCTTGCCCAGCAGCGCCTTGTCGATGCTGGCTTCGGTGCCGTCGTTGATCCCGTCGATGAACGGCGAAACCAGCTCGAAACCGTCCATGCAAGCCTGCATGGCGCAGATCGGGTCGACTTCGGACACCTTGACGATCATGCCTTCCTGGCGCAGGGACTGGGAAGAACCCTTGCCCACGTCACCGTAGCCGATCACCAGCGCCTGCTTGCCCGACAACAGGTGGTCGGTGCCGCGCTTGATGGCGTCGTTGAGGCTGTGACGGCAGCCGTACTTGTTGTCGTTCTTGCTCTTGGTCACCGAGTCGTTGACGTTGATGGCCGGGATTTTCAGTTCGCCCTTGGCCAGCATGTCCAACAGGCGGTGTACGCCGGTGGTGGTTTCCTCGGTCACGCCGTGGACCTTGTCCAGCACGGCTGGGTATTTCTTGTGCAGCAGCTCGGTCAGGTCGCCGCCGTCGTCGAGGATCATGTTGGTGTCCCATGGCTGGCCATCCTTGAGGATGGTCTGCTCCAGGCACCATTCGTACTCCTGCTCGGTCTCGCCTTTCCAGGCGAATACCGGGATACCGGCGGCGGCAATGGCGGCAGCGGCCTGGTCCTGGGTCGAGAAGATGTTGCAGGACGACCAGCGCACTTCGGCACCCAGGGCAACCAGGGTTTCGATCAGCACGGCGGTCTGAATGGTCATGTGGATGCAGCCGAGGATTTTTGCGCCCTTCAATGGCTGTTCGCCAGAGTACTTGCGACGCAGACCCATCAGGGCTGGCATTTCGGATTCGGCGATGATGATTTCGCGACGACCCCAGGCAGCCAGGGACATGTCGGCGACTTTGTAATCGGTAAAAGCTGCAGGCGTGATAACAGCGCTCATGAAGAGCCTCCATTCGTAATGTATGCGAATGGGCGCCGTTGTGCGTTTAGTGTTCGTGCGGGCAGGCCCGTACAAACAACGCCCCATCCGAGCCTGACAGGTCGAGCCTGCTGCAGCGCCCCTCGGACAGGTGGCGGGAACGATCCAGCGTGTGGACCGGGTAAAGCGGGGGCGATTATAACGGGCTAATCGGATCTTCCAAAAGGGTTTCTGTCGGCAAATCGAAATTGCCGATGACCGTCATAGGGGCCGCGACGTAGAGCCGGGCAGCCTGGTCTGCCATGATGCAGGCATTCATCGGCCAGACGCTCAGGAGTGAACATGAATTTCCACACCCGCAAATGGGTCAAGCCCGAAGACCTCAACCCCAACGGCACGCTGTTCGGCGGCAGCCTGTTGCGCTGGATCGACGAGGAGGCGGCGATCTACGCCATTGTCCAGCTGGGCAACCAGCGCGTGGTCACCAAGTACATCTCGGAAATCAATTTCGTCAGCGCTTCGCGCCAGGGCGACATCATCGAGCTGGGCATCACCGCCACCGAGTTTGGCCGCACCTCCATCACCCTGACCTGCGAGGTGCGCAACAAAATCACCCGCAAGAGCATCCTGACCGTGGAGAAAATGGTCTTCGTCAACCTCGGCGAAGACGGCCTGCCCGCGCCCCATGGCCGGACCGAGATCAAGTACGTCAAGGATCAGTTCAAGGATGATGTCGTCGAGTGAGATCGGCGCGCTGTCATCGCGAGCAAGCTCGCTCCCACAAGGGGGCTGCGGTGAGGTCAGATTCAGGTTTGCCGTCAACTCCCCTGTGGGAGCGAGCTTGCTCGCGATGACGATTGCACATTCAACACCGATGCAAACCGACCCACCGCTACCGCGAGCAAGCTCGTTCCCGCATCTTGTGTTTGGGGTGTCACTGAACAGCTCTGAGCGCCGCGTGTCGTAGGTATATCACGCCACGGGTTCAGGAGTTGCATGGACACTCATAAAGACGGCAAGACCCCAGACCTTTCGGCTCAGGAGCAGCACGAAGTCGACCGTAACCAGCCGCCGCGGGCGGCCGTGTTACATGAAATCATCCGCACCCAGGGCAATCTGGAGCTGGAGCGCAGTATCGCCGCGCTCTGGTGGTCGGCCCTGGCGGCGGGGCTGACCATGGGGTTGTCGCTGATGGCGATGGGTTTGCTCAACTCTCGGCTGCCGGATCACGAGGGCTTCAAGGTGATCGCCAGTTTCGGTTACTGCGCCGGCTTTCTCGCGGTGATTCTGGCCCGCCAGCAACTGTTCACCGAAAACACCCTGACCGCCGTGCTACCGATCATGAGCAAACCCACGCTGGGCAACTTCGGTCGGTTGTTGCGGCTTTGGGGGGTGGTACTGGTGGGCAACCTGTGCGGCACTTTGCTGGTGGCCTACGTGATGCTGCATCTGCCCATTTTCGACCCGCGCACCGACCAGGCCTTCCTGGAAATCGGCCGCAAGGTCATGGAGAACGACACCGGCCAGATGTTCGCCAAAGGCATCATTTCCGGCTGGATGATCGCCACCATGGTCTGGATGATTCCCTCCATGGAAAGCGCCAAGATGTGGATCATCATTCTCATCACCTATCTGATGGCGCTCGGGGACTTCACTCACATTGTCGTCGGCTCGGCCGAAGTGTCGTATCTGGTCTTTGCCGGGCAGTTGTCGTGGGAGGACTTCTGGATGGTGTTCGCTGGGCCGACGTTGGCGGGCAATATTGTTGGCGGGAGCTTTATCTTTGCCTTGATCAGTCATGCGCAGATTCGCAGCGAAGTAGGCCTGCCCAAGGATAATTCTGCCAAAGCGGCAAGGCAGCGCATCGACGCGGAGTAGATGGGAGCCTGAGCGCAGGTGCTCAGGCGATGACTGAAAGCGGTCTTAAACAGCGACTGCCGCCAAGCGCCGTTGTCGGTAGATATAGAACAACGCTGTCAACGTCGTCAGGCCGCCGACAGCTGCCCCGGTCCATGGTAAGTCCGCCAAGTCAGCCCCACTGGCCACCACCAACCCACCCATCCAAGCACCAGCCGCGTTGCCGAGGTTGAAGGCGCTCTGGTTCAGGGTCGAGCCAAGGTTCGGCGCTTCATGGGCCTGATCGATGATCAGCAGTTGCAGGATCGGGCACAGGGCAAAGGCGAAAATACCCCACAACACCAGGGTGATCGCCGCCGGAATCACCGACCGGCTGGTCTGGCTGAACGCGGCCAATACCAGCACCACGGCCAGGGCCATGCCCACCAGCGAGGGCAGCAGGCGCCGGTCGGCCAGGCGTCCGCCGAGGAAGCTGCCCGCCGTAAGGCCGACGCCGAACAACAGCAGCATGACGGTGATGCCGTGGGGGCTGACGCCGGTGATGTCTTGCAGGATGGGTGCGATGTAGGTGAACACGCTGAACAGGCTGGTGGAGGCCAGTACGCTCATGCCCAGGGCGAGCAACACGTTGACCTTGCCCAGGACCTTGAACTCGCTGGCCAGGTTGGCTTTGTCCATGGGAATGTCCTTGGGCAGCCAGATCCATTGGGCAATGGCCGCGATCACGCCGATGATCGAGACCGCCCAGAAGGTCGAACGCCAGCCGGCGTATTGACCCAGGGCCGTGCCCAACGGGACACCCAGCACGTTGGCCAGGGTCAGGCCGGTGAACATCATGGCAATCGCCTGGGCCCGTTTATTCGGCGCCACCAGCCCGGCGGCCACCACCGAACCAATGCCAAAGAATGCTCCGTGGCACAGCGCAGTAATGACCCGGGCAGCCATCAGCGTGGTGTAGTTCGGCGCCAGGGCACAGAGCACATTGCCGAGGATGAACATCAGCGTCATGCCCAGCAGCGTCGCCTTGCGCGGCATGTTGGCGGTGCCGATGGCCAGGATCGGCGCGCCAAACACCACGCCCAGGGCGTAGCCGGTGATCAGCAGCCCGGCTTGGGGAATGCTCACGGCCAGGTCCCGGGCGACATCGGGCAGCAGCCCCATGATGACGAATTCAGTCGTGCCGATGCCAAAAGCGGCAACGGCCAAAGCAAGCAAGGCGAGTGGCATGCGCAGGGTCTCTGTCTGTAGTCTTGACGCCCGGATCAGGCATACGCATGCCGGCGCCCTATTCGAGTGAACGGGACAACCGCGAGATTATTGGAATTAGGGGTATGCGCAACTGAGTGCGGCGTGATCGGCTTGAAGTATAAACGATAGCGAATCAATTCATGAGCCCGCTGATCGTAGGAGCTGTCGAGTACAACGAGGCTGCGATCTTTCCACTGACAATTGCGTCTGGCGTGAAAGATCAAAAGATCGCAGCCTTCGGTAGCTCCTACGGGCGGAGGGACAAGACAAGGAGCGTGCCGTGCTTGCGACGGCCTTGGTGTTGGTAGCGGCGCTGTTGCATGCGGCGTGGAATACGCTGATCAAATTCAGTGGCGAGCGTTTGCTGGTGGTGGCGTGCATGGACAGCGTCGCCCTGCTGTTCGTCGCGTTGGCCCTGGGTTTCGTGGCATTGCCGCCGTTGGAGATCTGGCCGTGGATCCTGGCCTCGGCGGCGTTCGAGCTGTTGTACCGTTATTTGCTGATCCAGGCTTATCGGGTTGGTGACCTGGGGTTGGTCTATCCACTGATGCGCGGCCTGTCGCCGCTGGTGGTGTTGGCCCTGACGTTTATTTTCGCTGGCGAAGCGCTGACGACCCAGCAGGTCATCGGTATTTTGCTGATCCCGTTCGGCATGCTTTGCCTGTTGTGGCAGGGCGGTGGCGGCGACCGGCTGCCCTGGTCGATGCTGCCGGTGGTGGCGTTGATCGGCCTGTGCATCGGTTGCTACACCTTTATCGACGGCCACGCCCTGCGGCGTTGGTCCCATCCGCTGGATTACCTGGTCTGGGTCACGCTGCTCAGTGCCTGGCCCTTCCCCTTGCTGGCGTTGGTGAGCAAGCGGGCGGCGTTCATGCGGTTCTGGCACGAACAGTGGCGGCTGGGGTTGGCGGTCGGATTCTGCGTATTGTTCAGCTACGCTCTGGTGCTATGGGCCATGCAACTGGGTTCGATCGCCGAAGCGGCGGCGCTGCGGGAGATCAGCGTGATCCTGGTGGTGCTGTTCGGCATGCGCTACCTGAAAGAACCTTTTGGCCGGCCGCGGCTCTTAGCCTGCGCACTGGTGCTGATCGGCATGCTGGTGATGAAAGCCTGACCGGCGCTTGGCGCTCGATTCTCTATAAAACTCAAAAAGGAAGTGCGGTATGACGGTTGCCCTGTGGTGTGTGTTGATTGCTTTTCTCCTGCCTTACCTGTGTATCGGGATCGCCAAGGCCGGTGGGAAATACCGGTTGCAGGATAATCACGATCCCCGGGACTTTCTCGATTCACTCGAAGGCGCTCCCCGGCGTGCCTACGCAGCGCAACTGAACAGCTTTGAAATCAGCCCGTTTTTCGCCGCCGCCGTGATCGTCGCGCACCTGGCCGGCAACGCCGAACTGGTCACCATCAACGTGCTGGCGGTGCTGTTCATCACCAGCCGTCTGCTCTACATCATTTGCTATCTGGCGGACTGGGCGATTCTGCGTTCGCTGGTATGGTTCGTGGGGGTGGGGCTGGTCTTGAGTTTCTTCTTTGTTTCGATTTGAGCCTGGCGGCTGAATCGTCGGCGTCTGTACAGGCCCTATCGCGAGCAAGCTCGCTCCCACATTGGATCTAGCTGCACACAAGATATGTGTCCACTGGAGATCAACTGAGGGAGCGAGCTTGCTCGCGATGGGGCCGGGACAATCAACACATCTCTCAAGGATTGGCGGTCACCGCATTCGCCACTTGCGGCACTTGCGGCAATGCCATGCCCTTGGGCCAGAGCATCCAGATCTGTCCCTGTTGCTTCATGTCCCCGGCCAACTGCCCTGCGGCCTCGCCCGTGCCCCAGAACAGGTCCGCCCGCACTTCGCCGGTAATCGCACCGCCAGTGTCCTGGGCGGCGACGGGGCGGTTCAAGGCGCTGCCGTCGGGGCGAGTGGTGGATAACCACAACAGGCTGCCCAGCGGAATCACCTTGCGGTCCACCGCCACGCTGTAGCCGGCGGTCAGCGGTACATTCAGCGAACCTCGCGGGCCTTCGTTGCTGTCGGGGTTGCGGTTGAAGAACACGTAGCTGGGATTGCTGCCGAGCAATTCGGGTATGCGGTTCGGGTTGGCCTTGGCCCAGGCACTGATGGTGCCCATGGTCACGTCTTCTTTCTTGAGTTCGCCTTGTTCGACCAGCCAGCGTCCGATGGGGCGGTAAGGATGGCCGTTCTGGTCGGCATAACCGATGCGCAGTTGGCGGCCATCAGCCAATTGAATACGTCCCGAACCCTGGATTTGCAGGAATTGCAGGTTCATGGGGTCGGTCAGCCAGGCAATGACCGGCGCCTTCACGCCATTGGTTTCGATGGTGGCCGCGTCGTCGTACGGTTTGAGCACCCGGCCTTCGAGGCGGCCGCGCAGGCGTTTGCCCTTGAGCTCAGGGTAGAGGCTGTCCAGCGACACGATGATCATGTCCTCCGGTACACCGTAGACCGGGACATTCGCCGTGGTGGTCTGGGTGAGGCTGCCGGGATAGACCGGCTCGTAATAGCCGGTAATCAGGCCGTTGGGGCTGTTTACCCCCGAGCGCAGGCCATAGACATCCAGGTTCTGTTTCAGGAAGTTGCGTACGTCCTGTGGGGTTTGCGGCACATTGGCCGCTGCCGCACAGGTCGGGCCCCAGGTCGCATCGGCCTTGAGCCGGGTGCACGCGCTGCGCCAGGAACCGAAACCGGCCAGCAGGTCTGTATCGGACACCGCCGGCAGCGCCTCCCAGGGGGCGCTGACATAGGTGGCGAGGGCGTGGGTCTGGGGTTCTTCGATCTTTTCGCCGCGATTGCAATCGGCCAACAGTGCCATCAGCGGTAGGGTCAATGCCAGGCCTTTGTGCCAGGGCTTGATGCGGCTGTTCATGAAGATTTCCTTTGCAGCCATTCGGGCGCTGTCAGGCGCTCGAACAACCCGTATTGTTGATAGGGCCATTGGTCTTTACCGATGACCCGAGGATACTAACCGCCGTTTCCTGCCCCGAGGCCAAGATGTTTGTAAAACGATTTTCCATGGCCGTGCTGGTCTGCCTGATGTTGTCCGCTTGTGGCGGCGTCGATCCCAATTCTCCCCTGGGCCAGCGCAAGACGATTTTCAAGCAGATGCTCAAGACCAATGAAGAGCTGGGTGGCATGTTGCGCGGCCGAGTCCCGTTTGACGGCGCGCGTTTCGCCGAGGGCGCGGCGCAACTGGACCAATTGTCCCATGAGCCGTGGAAGCACTTCCCCCAAGTACGCGAGCAAGATCACACCAGCGCCCGGGATGACGTCTGGCAAAAACAGGCGCGCTTCCAGGAACTGGCCCGCAACCTTGAAGCGGCCACCGGTGAGTTGGTGATCGCCAGCAAAGTCCAACCGTACAGGGCCAGTTACCTGGGGCCGGCGGTGCAGAAGGTCGAAGATGCGTGCAGTGCCTGTCATAAAGAGTTTCGGGATTATTGACTTGCCTTGAAAGATCGCTGGCGAAGCCTGCGATCTTTTCAACGTTCACTTATCCAACTCATCCACCGCTTCCTGCAATTCCTTGCGGGAGGTTGCCAGCTTGTCCTTGCGTTTGTTGATCCGTTCGGCATCGCCTTTCTTCATGGCCTTTTCCAGGTCGGCCTGACGCCGGCTGACCTCGTGCTTGGCATCGAGCACCTTGTTTTCACGTTCCTTGCGCAAGGACGCATCGGTGCAATGGGTGGTGACTTCACTCAATGCGGTTTCCAGGCCTGCCTGCTGGTCCTGGTTGCCACGGGACTTGGCCAGTTCGATCTGGTTGATGATGCCCTGGCGCTTGGCCGCGCAGCCGGTGAGTTCCGGGGTTTGCTCGTCCGCCAGCAAAGGGGCGGCCATGGCGCTGCATAAGACCAGCAGGGCAACGGGGGACAGGAAATTCATAGCAACTCCGTAAAAAATCGCGAGCGGTCGGTACAGATGCGCTGTTGGAACGCATGTTCGCCCCTGGGGTTCAACCGCACGGGGGCGGATTAAAAACCGTCGACCCCGGCGGAGCGTAATACGTCACTCAAGGCCAGCACCTGCGGGTCGCGAAAAAAGGCGCTCAATTGCGCGGCGCGTCCCGGTCCGATGCCGACTTCGGCTTGCCATTGTTCAGTGCTGCGCTCGGCCAGCGCCTGCCACGGCCCTTCCAGCCGAGCCTCACCGATGGGTGGCAGGCCCAAGGCCTTGAGCCATTGCCCGAAAGGGCGTTGCCGGGCGCTGTCGAAGCTGGCGAGCAAGCGGGCGCTGCTGCGCTCGCCGAAGCCGTCAATGTTAGCAAGCTCGGCGGCATCGAGGGTCAACCAATCCAATAATCCGTGAAGCCTGCCGGCAGCCAGGAGCTTTTCCCAGGTGCCGGGGCCGACATGGGGCAGGGCGAGACCGTGTTTGCCGCTGAGCCAGTTCAGGCGTGCGAGGAATTGGCTTTCACAGCCGGGCGTCGCTTGCCAGCAACTCAAGAAGTGGTGATCGCTTGCCGCGGGGGCATTGACGTCCTGGCGCTCAAGGCTGCGCAGCACCACCTCATCGAGTCGTGGAATGGTCAGCCCGGCCAGGCTGATGGCGACCCGATCGCCGGGGCGGATGTCCATTTCCTCCCAGCGCTTGAGAGAGCTGACGCTGACCCGGCGAACCCGCCGGTCGTCCAGCAGGGTCGGTTCAAGTTCCAGCACGGGGGTGATGCGCCCGGTACGCCCGACCTTGAAGCGCACCTTGCGCACTTCGGCCAGGGCCTGGGCATACGGGTATTTCCAGGCCACGCTCCAGAACGGCGCCCTGGCCTGCCAGCGTTCGGCGGGTGGACGGCGGCTCTGGCGCAGGACGATCCCGTCGCTGGCGAAGGGCAGCGGCGTGCGATACCCCAGTGGTTGCGCCACCGCTCGGCATCCCTCAGCGTCCGGACAGGCTGGTTGTAGTCGCGGGTGTCAGCGAAACCCAGCGCGTTCAGCGCGGCCATCCGCTCGGGCAGGGTGCCGGGCCCTTCAGGCCAGTCCCAGACGAACAGGCCAATGGAGGATGCCTCCTGCGCCGTCAAATTGTTGCGCGCCATCAAACCCGCCACGGTTGCGCGGGCGTTCAGGCTGCCGCGGCTGGCTTGGACATGGGCGTCCAGGCGCCAATACAACTCGCCCTGGACGACCAGATCCGCGGGCTGGCGCAGTCGCTGCGCGATGGCGCCGATCTGGTGCGCACTCGCGGTCCAGTCATGCCCCAGGACACCATCGCCGCGGCTGATCGCTTGATGCAGGCGCCCCTTGCGGTAAACCAGGGAGACCGCCACGCCATCGACTTTCGGTTGCGCCCAGACGTCCTCTCGAGCAAGCAGCCAGGCCTCCACGGCGTCGGCGTCCTTCAGTTTTTCCAGGCCGGTATGGACGACGGGGTGACGTACCTTTCCGCCCGCTGAGCGCAGGGGATCGTCGGGTGCCGCGAGATTGAAGCAGCGGCGCCATTGGCCCAGCTGTGTACGGGATTGATCATAAAGCTCATCGGCCACCAGCGACTGGCCGAGGCGGTGGTAACGGTCATCCCAGGTGTCGATTTGTTGTTGCAGCGTGGCAATCTCCGCCCGGGCCCGTTCAGCGGGCCAGCCGGGACAGGGTGCGGCTACCGCGGGAAGGACCATGAATACGAGACAGGCGAGTGCATAGAAGAACGGTGGCATCGAAGCATCCTTGCTCGGTTGAATCTCTGAAGGCTAGTCAGCGCCCCGGTTGTTGCGAGGGGCGGAGCGTTACCGGATTTTGCGGCGCCTGGTGGCAAAGTCGCGGCGGTACAGTCCTGCGCGATTTCGCCACGCAACTGTCCCTTGAACCCCTCAATGACCGGTGCAGAATGAGCCTTCGATCCACCTTTGCCTGGAACGCCCGAATGGACCTGCCGACACTCGCTGTTTTCATTCCGGCCTGCTTTGCGCTGAACATGGCGCCGGGGCCGAACAACCTGCTCTCCATCAGTAACGCCTCGCGTTATGGCTTCGTCCGGGCGTGCAGTGGCGGCATCGGTCGGTTGCTGGCGTTTGCGATCATGATCGCCCTGGCTGCGGTGGGGCTCACCGCCGTGTTGCACACATCGGAGCTGCTGTTCCTGGGGATCAAGCTCGTCGGTGCCGGTTACCTGTTCTATCTGGCCGTGCAGTTGTGGCGGGCCCAGCCCGAAGCCGACAGCGAAGCCGGGCTCGCATCGATGACCCGGGCCGGTCTGGCGCGCCAGGAGTTCCTGGTGGCCATTGGCAATCCGAAGGCAATTTTGTTGTTCACTGCGTTTCTGCCGCAATTCGTCGACCGCACAGGTATCGTCACCCAACAATTCGCCGTGCTGGGTGGCTTGTTCCTGGCGCTGGAGTGCATCGCCATCGGGTTGTATTGCTACATGGGTATTTACGCGCGGCGGCTGTTCGCCCGGCCCAGTGGCAAACGCCTGTTCAATCGGATGTGTGCGGGACTGCTCGCCAGTGCGGCTTCGTTTTTGCTGGTGGCACGGCGGGCCTAGACTCTCTGAGGTCCCTGTTGGCAGCGGAAACATGGTCCCCTGTGGCGAGGGGATTTATCCCCGCCGGGCTGCGAAGCAGCCCCAAAATGGTCAAGCACCGTTAACCTGACACACCGAGGCAGCTGATTTGGGGCCGCTGCGCAGCCCAACGGGGATAAATCCCCTCGCCACAGGAGCGGTGCCTGACTTTGATTTTTTGATAAAAAAAGCCCCTGGCGACCCAGTCGCCAGGGGCTTTTCCTTACACGCGGGTGTTACAGGCCGGCAGCGGCGCGCAGGGCGTCCGCGCGGTCGGTTTTTTCCCAGGTGAACGTGGTGAAGGTATCGCCATCGACGGTCCTGGTCTCTGGTGTACGACCGAAGTGACCATAGGCGGCGGTTTCCTGGTACATCGGGTGCAGCAGGTCGAGCATGGTGGTGATGGCGTATGGACGCAGGTCGAACACTTCGCGGACCAGGTTGATGATCTTGTCATCGCCGATCTTGCCGGTGCCGAAGGTGTTCAGCGAGATCGACGTAGGCTGGGCGACGCCAATGGCGTAGGACACCTGGATCTCGCAGCGCTCGGCCAGGCCGGCGGCCACGATGTTCTTGGCGACATAACGACCAGCGTAGGCGGCCGAGCGGTCAACCTTGGAAGGGTCCTTGCCGGAGAACGCGCCACCGCCATGACGGGCCATGCCGCCGTAGCTGTCGACGATGATCTTGCGACCGGTCAGGCCGCAGTCGCCCACCGGGCCGCCGATGATGAACTGGCCGGTCGGGTTGATGTGGAACTGGGTGTCCTTGGACAGCAACTCGGCAGGCAGCACGTGCTTGACGATCAGTTCCATCACGCCTTCGCGCAGGTCTTTGTAGGACACCTCAGGGTTGTGCTGGGTCGACAGGACGACGGCGTCGATACCGACCACCTTGCCGCCTTCGTAACGGCAGGTCACCTGGGACTTGGCGTCTGGGCGCAGCCACGGCAGCAGGCCGGATTTACGGGCTTCGGCCTGGCGTTTAACCAACTGGTGCGAGAAGGTGATCGGGGCCGGCATCAGCACATCGGTCTCGTTGCTGGCGTAGCCGAACATCAGGCCCTGGTCGCCTGCGCCCTGATCTTCAGGCTTGGCCCGGTCAACGCCCTGGTTGATGTCCGGGGACTGCTTGCCGATGATGTTCATCACGCCGCAGGTCGCGCCGTCGAAGCCGACGTCGGAGCTGTTGTAGCCGATGCCCAGGATGACGTCGCGAACGATCTGCTCCAGGTCGACCCAGGCCGACGTGGTGACTTCGCCAGCGATGATCGCCACGCCCGTTTTCACCAGAGTCTCGCACGCCACGCGGGCGAACTTGTCTTCAGCAATGATGGCGTCCAGCACCGCATCAGAAATCTGGTCGGCGATTTTGTCCGGATGCCCTTCAGACACGGACTCGGAGGTGAAAAGGGAGTATTCGCTCATCTCGATGTTTTCCTACAAGTTACCGTTGGTGAGTGTCGCCAGTGGGTCGCTGAAAGTGGCGAACCTGGATCTGGAAACCATTACGTAAGCCTACATAGAGGCTTTCCCCGGGCACGAGGCCCGCTGCGGTGGCCCAGCGGGCCAGGTCGTCCTGTTCAAAGCCGAGCCAGAGGTCGCCACAGGCTTCCCTGGCCCAGCTCTGGTTGTGGCTGCATAACTCGGTCACCAGCAGGCTGCCGCCCGGTTGCAGCAGGCGGGCCATGTGCTTGAGTGCATCGGCCGGCGCGGCGAAATGATGCAGCACCATGTTCAATACCACGCAGTCGGCCTGCAGGCTCATGCCATCCAGTGCATCGGCCAGTTGCAGGCGCACGTTAGCCAGAGCCTCGCGCTCACACACCTGGCGCGCCAGTTCCAGCATGGCCGGGCTGTTGTCCAGCGCCGTCACCTGGCCGAAGCGCCGCGCCAGTTCCGGCAGAAAGGCGCCATCGCCGGGGCCGACTTCGATCGCCGTGGCCGCAGGCTCGAAGCTCAATTTGTCGAGCAGCGCCACCACGCTTTCACGATATTGCGGCAAGCCGGCGATCAGGTCCTGCTGGGCGCGAAACTTCTCGGCGACCCGTGCGAAGAAGTCCTGGCTGGCGGCTGCCCGTTGTCCGTGAACCTGGGCGATGCGAGCCTGCACGTCGGTCGGTAGGCTCAGTGCGTCCACTTCGTCCAGCAGCGCTGCGTGTAGCTTGCCGCCCAGCAGATCGGTGTGGGGCAGGGCGCGGCGATAGAAAATGGCGTTGCCTTCCCGGCGGGTCGCCACCAGGTCGGCCTGGGCCAGGACCTTGAGGTGGTGACTCATGCCGGACTGGCCGATGCCGAAGATCTGCGCCAGTTCCAACACGCCGAACGAATCGTTGGCCAGGGCGCGCAATACATTGAGCCGCAACGGATCGCCGCCGGCCTTGCAAAGGGCCGCCAGCTCATCGCAGTCGTCGTGGCGAATGGAGGGCACGGGCAGGTTCATAGTGGGGCCGTCTGTTTCATTAGTGGGGCGGTCCGTTTCAGTGGGGCAGTCTAGTGAGGGGTTGGGATCATCGCAAGTTCAATATCAAAAAGTTTTGATATTGGATGATAAATGGCACTTCCCGATCCGTGCTTGACTCTACAGGCCATCAGCGGAAAGGTTTCACCCGGCGAATGCGACTTTATCCACCGGAAAAACGCTCAAGGATCGCTATCTGTCATTGCCCCGGGGCGGGTGGGTGAGGGAAAATGCTCGCCTTTTTCAGTTTCGTTTTATTCATTCTCGATTCAATACCCGCAGGAGAACAGCGATGCCCAGCCGTCGTGAGCGTGCCAATGCCATTCGTGCCCTCAGCATGGATGCCGTGCAGAAAGCCAACAGCGGCCATCCCGGTGCCCCCATGGGTATGGCGGATATCGCCGAGGTGCTTTGGCGCGACTACCTCAAGCACAGCCCGAGCAACCCCTCGTTCGCCGACCGTGACCGCTTCGTGCTGTCCAACGGCCACGGCTCGATGTTGATCTACTCGCTGTTGCACCTGACCGGCTATGACCTGTCGATCGATGACCTGAAGAACTTCCGCCAGTTGCACAGCCGCACCCCGGGCCACCCGGAATATGGCTACACCCCAGGGGTGGAAACCACCACCGGCCCACTGGGCCAAGGCCTGGCCAACGCCGTGGGTTTTGCCCTGGCGGAAAAAGTCCTGGCAGCACAGTTCAACCGCCCAGGTCATAACGTCGTCGACCACCACACCTACGTATTCCTGGGCGATGGCTGCATGATGGAAGGCATTTCCCATGAAGTCGCCTCCCTGGCCGGCACCCTGGGCCTGGACAAGCTGATCGCGTTCTACGACGACAACGGCATCTCCATCGATGGCGAAGTCGAAGGCTGGTTCACCGACGACACCCCCAAGCGCTTCGAAGCCTACAACTGGTTGGTAATCCGCAACGTCGACGGCCACGATCCGGAAGAGATCAAGACCGCCATCGAGACCGCTCGCAAAAGCGCCCAGCCGACCCTGATCTGCTGCAAGACCACCATCGGTTTCGGCTCGCCGAACAAGCAAGGCAAGGAAGACTGCCACGGCGCGCCGTTGGGGGCCGAGGAAATCGCCCTGACCCGTGCCGCACTGAAGTGGAACCATGGCCCGTTCGAAATTCCGGCCGACATCTACGCCGAATGGGATGCCAAGGAAAAGGGCCGTGCGCTCGAAGCCGAGTGGGACCAGCGCTTCGCTGCCTATTCCGCCGAATTCCCCGAGCTGGCAAACGAGCTGGTGCGTCGCCTCAGCGGCGAGCTGCCGGCCGACTTCGCCGAAAAAGCCTCGGCGTACATCGCTGAAGTCGCCGCCAAGGGCGAAACCATCGCCAGCCGCAAGGCCAGCCAGAACACCCTGAACGCCTTCGGCCCATTGCTGCCGGAACTGCTGGGCGGTTCGGCCGACCTGGCCGGTTCCAACCTGACCCTGTGGAAAGGCTGCAAAGGCGTCAGCGCCGAAGACGCCAGCGGCAACTACATGTACTACGGCGTTCGTGAGTTCGGCATGAGCGCAATCATGAACGGTGTCGCGCTGCACGGCGGCCTGGTACCTTACGGCGCCACCTTCCTGATGTTCATGGAATATGCCCGCAACGCCGTGCGCATGTCGGCGCTGATGAAAAAACGCATCCTGTATGTGTTCACCCACGACTCCATCGGCCTGGGCGAAGACGGCCCGACGCACCAGCCGATCGAGCAACTGGCGAGCCTGCGTTGCACGCCGAACCTGGACACCTGGCGTCCGTGCGATGCGGTGGAGTCGGCGGTGGCCTGGAAATACGCCATCGAGCGTAACGACGGCCCATCGGCGCTGATCTTCTCCCGTCAGAACCTGCAGCACCAGAACCGCGATGCCGACCAGATCGGTGACATCACGCGCGGCGGTTACGTGCTCAAGGACTGCATCGGCGAGCCTGAACTGATCCTGATCGCCACCGGCTCCGAAGTCGGCCTGGCCGTCCAGGCCTACGACAAGCTGACCGAGCAGGGCCGCAACGTACGCGTCGTGTCCATGCCGTGCACCAGCGTGTTCGACGCCCAGGATGCCGGCTACAAGCAGGCGGTATTGCCGCTGCAAGTCAGCGCGCGGATCGCCATCGAGGCTGCCCATGCCGATTACTGGTACAAGTACGTGGGCCTGGAAGGCCGCGTGATCGGCATGACCACCTACGGCGAATCGGCGCCTGCGCCGGCGCTGTTCGAGGAGTTCGGCTTCACCCTGGAAAACATCCTGGGTCAGGCTGAGGAGCTGCTGGAAGACTGATCCGAAAGTTGCATCGTCCGGGCTGACGCCATCGCGAGCAAGCTCGCTCCCACAAGGTTCTCCAGCGATCCTGTGGGAGCGAGCTTGCTCGCGATGGCGGAGCTTCAGGCAATACTGGACTGAAGGATTCACCACGGTAATCGAGAACCCCATGCCCCAACCGCGTCCCTACAAAGTTGCACTCAACGGCTACGGCCGGATAGGTCGTTGCGTCTTGCGTGCGTTGTTCGAACGAGGGGCCAAGGCCGATTTCGAAATCGTGGCGATCAATGACCTGGCCGACATGGCCAGCATCGAATACCTGACACGCTTTGACTCCACCCACGGTCGGTTTCCCGGCGAAGTGCGGGTCGAGGGCGATTGTCTGCATATCAAGGGCGACTGCGTGAAAGTGCTGCGCAGTGCCACTCCCGAAGGCATCGATTGGGCGTCCCTGGGTGTCGACCTGGTGCTTGAGTGTTCCGGTGCCTACCACACCCGCGAAGACGGCCAGCGTTTTCTCGCGGCCGGCGCGCCACGGGTCCTGTTCTCCCAGCCGATGGCCAGCGAAGCGGATGTCGACGCCACCATCGTCTATGGCGTGAACCAGGATTGCCTGACCGGCGAAGAGCTGCTGGTGTCCAATGCGTCCTGCACCACCAACTGCGGCGTGCCGCTGTTGCGCCTGCTGGACCAGGCCATTGGTCTGGAATACGTGTCGATCACCACGATCCACTCGGCGATGAACGACCAGCCAGTGATCGACGCCTACCATCATGAGGACTTGCGTCGTACCCGTTCGGCGTTCCAATCGGTGATTCCGGTGTCCACTGGTCTGGCGCGCGGTATCGAACGGCTGCTGCCGGAACTTGCCGGGCGAATTCAGGCCAAAGCCGTGCGGGTGCCGACGGTCAACGTGTCCTGCCTCGACATCACGATGCAGACCGTGAGCGATACCGACGCCACCGAGGTCAACCGGATCCTGCGCGAAGCCGCCACCAGCGGCCCGCTCAAAGGCCTCCTGGCTTACACCGAGTTGCCTCACGCCAGTTGTGATTTTAACCATGACCCTCATTCGGCCATTGTCGATGCCAGCCAGACCCGTGTTTCCGGGCCGCGGCTTGTGAACATCCTGGCCTGGTTCGACAACGAATGGGGGTTTGCCAACCGAATGCTGGACGTTGCCGAGCATTACCTGCAAACCGCTTCGAAAAAACCTGCTCTCTAAACAGTTACCCAGGAATTGCGACCCATGACCGTGTTGAAGATGTCCGACCTCGATCTGCAAGGTAAGCGCGTACTGATCCGCGAAGACCTCAACGTCCCCGTCAAGGACGGTGTCGTCACCAGCGACGCGCGTATCCTGGCTTCGCTGCCGACCATCAAGCTGGCCCTGGAAAAAGGCGCGGCCGTGATGATCTGCTCCCACCTGGGCCGTCCCACCGAAGGCGAGTTCTCGGCGGAAAACAGCCTCAAGCCGGTAGCCGATTACTTGAGCCGCGCCCTGGGCCGCGACGTGCCGTTGGTTGCGGACTACCTGGGCGGCGTCGATGTGAAGGCCGGTGATGTCGTGCTGTTCGAAAACGTGCGCTTCAACAAGGGCGAGAAAAAGAACGCCGACGAATTGGCCCAGCAATACGCCGCCCTGTGCGACGTGTTCGTGATGGACGCCTTCGGCACTGCACACCGCGCCGAGGGTTCGACCCACGGCGTGGCGAAATTCGCCAAAGTCGCCGCCGCAGGCCCGCTGCTGGCGGCCGAGCTGGACGCACTGGGCAAGGCCCTGGGCTCGCCGGCCCAGCCGATGGCCGCCATTGTGGCCGGCTCCAAAGTCTCCACCAAGCTGGACGTGCTCAACAGCCTGAGCCAGGTGTGCAACCAGTTGATCGTCGGTGGCGGTATCGCCAACACGTTCCTGGCCGCCGCCGGTCACCCGGTTGGCAAATCCCTGTATGAGCCGGACCTGCTGGATACCGCGCGGGAAATCGCCGCGAAGGTCAGCGTACCGTTGCCGGTGGACGTGGTGGTGGCCAAGGAATTCGCTGAAAGCGCGACGGCCACCGTCAAGCTGGTGGCCGACGTGGCCCGACGATGACATGATCCTGGACATCGGCCCGCAAACCGCAGCCAACTTCGCCCAATTGCTGAAATCCTCCCAGACGATCCTGTGGAACGGCCCGGTCGGCGTGTTCGAGTTCGACCAGTTCGGCAACGGCACCAAGGTGCTGGCCCAAGCCATTGCCGAAAGCTCCGCGTTCTCTATCGCTGGCGGCGGCGACACCCTGGCGGCCATCGACAAATATGGCGTGGCCGACCAGATCTCCTACATTTCCACCGGTGGCGGCGCGTTCCTCGAATTCGTCGAAGGCAAGGTGTTGCCGGCCGTGGAAGTCCTGGAAAGCCGGGCCAAGGCCTGAGGCTGCGTTGACCAGGCAAAGGAGTGTTCTGATGGTCAAGACGTTCACGTTGTTGCTGGCGGCAACGATGCTGGTGGCTTGCTCGAGCAGCCCGGAGGCTCCGGCCCCGCAAACCGGCGCGCCGACGCCCGAAGAAGGCTGTTACCAGGCCGACTGGCAGGCCGAGACGAATCCGGTGCTGAACAAGCGTTCCGGACCGGACGGCCTGGACAAATACGAGACGCAAACCCCGGCCAAGGAACATGGTTGTCCTTGACGGGTCTGACTCTTAACTCATGGCGGGTGGCGTGTGCCGTCCGTCGAGGAACACGGATGAAAGGCTTGATCGCCGTTATGGCGTTGGCATTGCTGGCCGGTTGTTCGCAACTGGGTTTTTTGCAGTCGTCCGAGCCCGTTGCAGAGGGCTGGACAAGCTGGACCTGTGACAGCGAGGCCAAAGTGCTCTGGCGCTACGCCGATGCCGCCCGCAAGGAAGTCGATGTACGCCTGGGCGGCGCCGATAAGGTTTATCGCCTTACGCTTGAGCCGGGTGCCGAAGGCTCGTTGTACAGCGATGACATGCTGGCGTTTCACGTCAAGGGTGAGGAAGGCCTGGTGTACTGGGTCGCCACCAATGACTTGATTGGGCGTGGCTGCAAGGCGCAGTAATACGATTGAACTGATCCACAGAGATCCAAATGTGGGAGCAGATCCAGTGTGGGAGCGAGCTTGCTCGCGATAGCGGTGTACCAGGCAACAGTGATGTTGAATGTACCGCCCTCATCGCGAGCAAGCTCGCTCCCACACGGATCGCGTCAGTATTTGGATTTAGCGATACCGAACACGCAGCTCGGGCCAACCCCCGATCCGCAATGACTTGAATAGCCGCCGCCGCTCCGGCAGGCTGGCACGATTAACGACCCTCGACCGGGAGAGAGACACAATGGCACTTATCAGCATGCGTCAGATGCTGGACCACGCAGCCGAATTCGGCTACGGCGTTCCAGCCTTTAACGTCAACAACCTTGAGCAGATGCGCGCCATCATGGAAGCCGCTGACAAGACTGACTCCCCGGTGATCGTCCAGGCTTCGGCCGGTGCCCGCAAATACGCCGGCGCGCCGTTCCTGCGTCACCTGATCCTGGCGGCGATCGAAGAATTCCCGCACATTCCGGTGTGCATGCACCAGGACCACGGCACCAGCCCGGACGTCTGCCAGCGCTCCATCCAACTGGGCTTCAGCTCGGTGATGATGGACGGTTCCCTGGGCGAAGACGGCAAGACCCCGACCGACTACGAATACAACGTCCGCGTCACCCAGCAGACTGTGGCCATGGCCCACGCCTGCGGTGTGTCGGTGGAAGGTGAGCTGGGTTGCCTGGGTTCGCTGGAAACCGGCATGGCCGGGGAAGAAGACGGCATCGGTGCCGAAGGCGTGCTGGACCACAGCCAGATGCTGACCGACCCGGAAGAAGCGGCGGACTTCGTCAAGAAAACCCAGGTCGACGCCCTGGCCATCGCCATCGGCACCAGCCACGGCGCCTACAAGTTCACCAAACCACCGACCGGCGACGTACTGGCAATCGATCGCATCAAGGAAATCCACAAACGCATCCCCAACACCCACTTGGTGATGCACGGTTCGTCCTCGGTGCCGCAGGAATGGCTGGCGATCATCAATCAGTACGGCGGCGACATCAAGGAAACCTACGGCGTGCCGGTTGAGGAAATCGTCGAAGGCATCAAGTACGGCGTGCGCAAGGTCAACATCGACACTGATTTGCGCCTGGCGTCCACCGGTGCCATGCGTCGTTTGATGGCGACCAACCCGAGTGAGTTTGATCCGCGTAAGTTCTTCGGTGCTACTGTGACGGCCATGCGTGATGTGTGCATTGCGCGTTATGAGGCGTTTGGGACTGCGGGTAATGCGTCGAAGATCAAGCCGATTTCGTTGGAAGCGATGTATCAGCGGTATTTGAAGGGTGAGTTGAACGCTAAGGTCAACTAAGGCTTCAGTGGTGTGAGAAAACCCGCAGTGATGCGGGTTTTTTTGTGTTTGGGATTTGTGTGTATATCCGTTTTTTTTGTTACGGCTACTTAGGGTTCCGCCCTTACGGCGGGTCACTTTTGAAAAGCGCAAAAGTAACCAAAACGCTTCTGCCCCACCACTCGGTGCCTCGCCTAGGCTCGGCATGCCCGAACGCAGGCATTGCTCCGTGGGCCCGCCGCGAAGGGCCATCCATGGCCCAGCGCGGCTATCCCGGCATCCATGCCGGGATGCCCACTCCACAATGCCTGCGTTCGGCCATCGTGGTTAACGGGGCGTCCGAGATCAACGTCCACTGCGAGGCGGCCTTATAGC
The DNA here is from genome assembly GCF_053629195.1 of Pseudomonas sp. R151218B TE3479. NCBI lineage: Bacteria > Pseudomonadati > Pseudomonadota > Gammaproteobacteria > Pseudomonadales > Pseudomonadaceae > Pseudomonas > Pseudomonas sp. R151218B TE3479. The sequence continues at coordinate 541,329 of NZ_JBRJHV010000001.1, read as the reverse complement.
CGGCCTGGTTTAGGGGTGACCGTGTTTCTCCTGTGGGAGCGAGCTTGCTCGCGAAGGCGGTGTCACTGTCGACGAGGATATTGAGCAAGCTTGCTTCTTAGGGGAGCTTTACTGCCCTTCGAGCCCGCGCTGTTCAATCACTCCAAAAACATCCGCTACATCCTGGACCATGATTCGGGCGATGTTCGTGATGGTGTTGATGTCGGTCTCGGCTGAATCGCGCAGTGTGGTGCAGGCCATCAGCGTCAGGTAGTCGAGGGTGGCGTGCAGGCGTTCGCTGGCGCAGGCGTGGAGTTCGGGCAGTGGGGCGGTTTTATCGATGAACAGGACGGGGTGGGTGGTGGCGATTGGGGTTAGCGGGGTGAAGCGGCGGAACGATTGTTCGGTAGACATAGTAAATCCCTAACTCAAGAGAAAATTTGCCACCGTTTTGCTGCGAAACAATTGGGTGGCAGCCATGTGCGGGTTCGCAGACCGAGGAGTTAGGACTCGGCAGACCCGAAGATCTCCCACACACAGCCGCCATGAAAAGCCGAACGTAGGTGCGTATGCCTATGCCGATTTTTTTGACGGTTGTGATTCTAACTCACCAGGGCTGCGAAACCCTCCCACCGACCAAAGCCAGCAGGTGAACCAAACTATAGAAGGGGATTTTTGAGGCAACAACCGACCTGTAGGACGCCGACAACCCCTGTGGCGAGGGAACTTGCTCCCGCTCGGTGGCGCAGCTGCCGTAAATCCTGGGTATGGGGATGGTCTGACGAAAAGAGGGGGCTGCTTCGCAGCCCAGCGGGGATAAATCCCCTCGCCACAAAGGGGGGATTCCTACGAGATTTTCAGAAGGCCAGGGGGGCGAACAAAATCTCCGGCCATCCCACCAATCCTAGTCGGCTGTCAGGTCGCCATCGCGAGCAAGCTCGCTCCCACAATTGGAGCGGAGTACGACTGTGAGAGCCAGGCCGGCTGGCAGGCCGCCTCGCGGTGGACGTTGATCTCGGCGCCCCGTTAACCACGCTGGCCGAACGCAGGTATTGTGGAGTGGGCATCCCGGCATGGATGCCGGGATAGCCGCGCTGGGCCATGGATGGCCCTTCGCGGCGGCCCACGGAGCAATGCCTACGTTCGGGCATGCCAAGCCTAGGCGAGGCACCGAGTGGTGGGGCAAGAGCGTTTTGGTTACTTTTGCGCTTCTCAAAAGTGACCCGCTGTAAGAGCGGAACCATAAGCCGCCGTTACCGCAGCAACGGATATACACACGGTATCTCTCTATCGAAAGCACCCAGTCAAGTGTTGTGATCGATATCCAACTTGCTGAACGTCACCTTCCCACCCTCGCTGGTATAGCCACTGTTGTCCTGCACATACACGCCAGCCTTGAAGTACAACGGCTTGACCTTCCATTTGGAACTGACGGTGGTGTACCAACTACGACCCGCCGCAGTAATACCCAAGTCACCCGTACGATCGAGGTGAAGCCGATAACTGAAGGACTGAGCCAGCTTCACGCCGGTCGCGACGGTGACAACCCGACCCTCATCGTCATCGGGGCGCATGCGGACCTTGGCAACGATGTCGCCAGTCTTGCCGTCATCCTTGTACTGGTACTCCAGTTTCACCATGGGCTTGCTGCTGTCCTTGGCATGAATCTGCCCGATCACGATCTTGCCGCTGCTGGGCACCTGATTGACCACCAGGGTCGCGCTCAATTTATTGTCGGCGTCAGGGTAGACCCAGTTGCGCAAGGTGCCGTCCTTGTAGGTTTCCCGTAATTCACTGCGTGGGTAGATCGCGTTTTCAGTCTTGGTGCCGGTGACCGGTGACCAGAAATACACCGTGCTGCCTTCGGAGTTGAAATATTTGTCCCGGAACCCATCCACCAGCCGAGGGGTTTCGATGGTCTTCGGCGGGCTGCCTTCGGGAATGCTTAGGTTCCAAGTTGCAAGATCGACCATGTTCGGATCCTTTCTGAGAAGAAGAAATGATTTACGCCACAGCCGGAGGGCTCTAAGACGCGCTTTTTGCTGAGGCCAAGAGGGGGCGCGAACGAGTACTTGGCACGTTCGTACGGCGGAGGGTTGGCGTCAACAGTCCGTCAGAGTTGTGTTTGCCGGTTTGGTGCCCGAGACCGACGACCGTTAGTCGGCTAGTTGGAGTTTTTCGGGAACATGGCGATATGGCATCTGTCTATGGCGCCCAGTTGTAGGGCATCAAGCAGCGGACAGGGAGGTTTTTGTCGCACGTGGCAAGCAGCGTTCCCTGCTGCTATGGCGCTACGAGAGGGCGCAATCACAGGTTGTGATCGATATCCAGCATGCTGAAGGTCACTTTCCCGCCTTCGGTGACGTAGCCGGTGTTGTCTTGCACATACACGCCTGCCTTGAAGTACAGCGGCTTGTCGCTCCAGGTGTTGCTGATGTTGGTATTCCACTGATAGCCGGCGCCGTTGATGGTCAGGACGCCGGCGGGGCTGAGGTGAATCAGGTAGGAGAACGACTGGTTCAGCTTGATGCCCGTGGCGATGGTAATGACCTGGCCCGATTCGTCATCTGGGCGCATGCGGACCTTGGCGACGATGTTGCCGGTGGAGCTATAGGTCTTGTACTGGTACTCCAGCTTCACCATGGGGCTGGTGCTGTCCTTGGCGTGGATCTGGCCGATCACGATCTTGCCGCTGCTGGGCACCTGGTTGACGGTCAGGGTCGCGACCAATTTGTTGTCCGCCGCCGAGTACAGCCAGTTGCGCAACGTACCGTTGCTATAGGTCTCCCGCAGTTCGCTGCGCGGGTAGATTGCGTTTTCCGTCTTGGCGCCGGTCACCGGCGCCCAGAAGAACAGGGTCCCGGTTTCGGAGTTGAAGTATTGGTCCTTGAACCCCTGTACCAGCAGTGGGGTTGAAATGGTTGCCGGTGGGCTGCCCTCGGGGATGCTCAAGTTCCAGGTGGCGAGATCGATCATGTCCGGATCCTACGTAACGAAGCGAAAAAAGTTGAAGCCCTGGCGCGGGCTCTAACTCGCGCGTTGTGGGCGTGTTGATCACGCAGGATGGGTATTTCTCGATGACCGTCCGGCGGATGATTGACGTCAATTGTTCGTCGTAGGTGTCTGTGCAGTTTTTGTGCCCGAGGTGGGTGACCGTTAGTCGGCTATTTCCGGCTTTGCCTGGATGATGGCGCGATGACACCTACTGCTTTTCAAAATCCCGGTCTAGAGTGAGGGGACAGTATTTGTCCGCTTTGCTACGTAAAAACGGACGTGGCGCCCGATAAGAGAAGCAGCATGGAATGCGCGCAACCAACGCCCGGCGAAGACAGCTCTGTCCTTTTGATTGTTGATGACTACCCTGAAAACCTGCTCAGCATGAGGGCCTTGTTGCAACGGCAGGATTGGCAGGTGATGACTGCGTCCTCGGGGGTCGAGGCGCTTAACCTGCTGCTCGAACACGACATCGATCTGGTTCTGCTGGATGTGCAGATGCCCGACATGGACGGTTTCGAAGTGGCGCGGCTGATGCGCGGCAGCCAGCGCACGCGGCTCACGCCGATCATTTTCCTGACCGCCAACGAGCAATCCCAGGACGCGGTCATCAAGGGCTACGCCAGTGGCGCCGTGGATTACCTGTTCAAGCCCTTCGATCCGCAAATTCTCAAACCCAAGGTCCAGGCATTGCTCGAGCACCAGCGCAATCGCCGGGCCTTGCAGCGCCTGAGCCAGGATCTCGAAGCGGCCAGGGCCTTCAATGCCTCGGTGCTGGACAACGCCGCCGAAGGCATCCTGGTGGTGGATGAGAATGGGTGTATCCGCTTCGCCAACCCGTCGACCTGCCGTTTGCTCAATGCCACCGCCGACCAGTTGCAGGGGATGCCGTTCCTGGATTTCCTGCAGAAACCCCATATTCCCGAGTGGGTGGATTCCGATATCCATAACGCCTATCGGCGTGGTGAAACCTGGCGACTGCATGACGCGGTGCTGCGCACGGCGCCCGGCCAGCAGGTGTCGGTGGCCTTGTCCTGCGCGCCGCTGCCCTTGGAGCAGAAGGCGATGGTGGTGACGCTCCAGGACATGTCCGTGGTTCGCCACTTGCACCAGCAGCTCGAATACCAGGCCGTCACGGACCCGCTGACCGGCTTGCTCAACCGCCGGGGCTTCTACCAGACCGCGGAAAACCTGTTGATGCGCAGCGAGCGGCTGGAAAGCAACTGGGTACTGCTGTACCTGGACCTTGATGGCTTCAAGCGGGTCAATGACTCGCTTGGGCACGACGCTGGGGACCGGGTTTTGCGCTGGGTGTCGGAGCAGTTGAAGGCGTGCCTGCGCCCCTTCGATATCCTGGCGCGGCTGGGCGGGGACGAGTTCACGGCCCTGCTGGACCTGGAGTTTCCCGAGCAGGCGGCGAAGGTCGCGGAGAAACTCATCGAGCGCGTCGCGATCTGCCAGCAGATCGAAGGCATGGACGTGGCGCTCGGCGCCAGCATCGGCATCGCGACGTACCCGGACTGTGGTGCCAACCTTGATGGCTTGCTACGGGCCTCCGACATCGCCATGTACGAAGCCAAGCGTGCCGGTCGCCAGCAATACCGTTTCTACGACCACGAAATGAACGGTCGAGCCCGTTCACGGCTGATGCTGGAAGAGAGCGTGCGCTCGGCCATCGAAAACCGCGATTTCAATATGGTCTACCAGCCCCAGGTGAGTATCGTCGACGGGCGGATCCGTGGGTTCGAGGCGCTGTTGCGCTGGCAGCATCCGAGCGTCGGTGATGTGCCGCCGGGCCTGTTCCTGCCGTTGCTGGAAGAGGCACGATTGATCAGTCGGCTGGGCAGTTGGATTTATCATCGCAGCGCGGCCCAGCGCAAAGTCTGGGAGCGCTTGTTCGCTGACGACCTGGTGTTGGGGGTAAGCCTGAGCAGCACTCAGTTCGGCATGCCCAACCTGGTGACCGAGTTGCGCCAGGTCCTGGAACGCCACGCCTTGAAGCCTCGGCAGTTGGAGGTCGAGGTGACCGAGGATGCGCTGATGCGCAATCCCGATGAAACCCAAAAGCAACTGCGGTTGCTGCGCCAGCTCGGGGTGCGCGTGGCATTGGATGACTTCGGTTCGGGCCCGTGTTCGCTGACGCATTTGCGCGACCTTGAGCTCGATACCCTCAAGCTGGATCGGCACTTGATTGCCCGCTTGCCGGGGTCGCCTCGGGACGCCGCGTTGGCCGCCTCGGTCATCGACCTGTGTACGCAGTTGGGCTTGCGGGTCATCGCCGAAGGGGTGGAAACCCGCGAGCAGTATCTGTGGCTACACGCCCACGGCTGTGAGTTCGTGCAGGGGTTCCTGGTGGCGCGACCGTTGATGGCCGAAGACACCAATGTCTTCGCCACGCCCTTCGACTGGAGCGCGGTGCAGGCCTGAATTCGCTACACTGGCGGCCTCTTGTGACTGTGTTGCCCACCGATGACCGCGCTCAAATACCTTCAGGCCTACCCGGCTGCCTTGCAAGCCCAAGTGCAGCAATTGATCGCCCAGGGCCGCCTGGGCGATTACCTGCAACAGCGCTACCCGGGGCGGCATCCGATCCAGAGCGACAAGGCCCTGTACGGTTATGCGCTGGACCTCAAGCAGCAATACCTGCGAAACGCGCCGGCCATCGACAAAGTGTTGTTCGACAGTCGCCTGGACCTGACCCACCGCGCCCTCGGCCTGCACACCGCGGTGTCGCGGGTGCAGGGCGGCAAGCTCAAGGCCAAGAAGGAAATCCGTATCGCGGCGCTGTTCAAGGACGCGGCGCCCGAGTTCCTGAAGATGATCGTGGTACACGAGCTGGCGCACTTCAAGGAGTCGGACCACAACAAGGCTTTCTACCAGCTCTGCGAACACATGTTGCCGGGTTATCACCAGTTGGAATTCGACCTGCGGGTGTACCTGACCTGGCGTGACCTGCAACCTCACAAGGACTGACCGGATGGACGTGAGCAAGACCAAGACCAGTTTCTACCGCCGCCTGTACGTGGCTTACCTGATCGACAGCGGCCTGGCCAGCAATGTCCCCACGCTCACCGAAGCCACCGGTATGCCCAGGCGCACAGCCCAGGACACTATCGCCGCGCTGGCTGACCTGGATATTGCGTGTGAGTTCGAGCAGGAGGACGGCGCGCGCAACCATGCCGGGCGTTATCGGATTCGCGACTGGGGTGCGATTGACCGGGGGTGGATCGAGGCGAATCTGCCGCGGATCAAGGCGGTGTTGGAATACCCCTGATTGTAGGGTGGTGTTTGGGCTGGCCCTATCGCGAGCAAGCTCGCTCCCACATCGATCTTCGGTGAACATGCGATTGATGTACGACCTGAACCCACTGTGGGAGCGAGCTTGCTCGCGATGCCGTCATCAAGGCCGATGCATACCGATGTGTGGAATCCCATCCTCCAGGTATTCCACCCCCACCGCTTCAAACCCGTACCGCCCGTAATACCCCTGCAGATGCGCCTGGGCCGACAATGAGATCGATGTGCCCGGCCAATGTTTCTCGGCCTGCTTGAGCGCTTGTTCCATCAGCGTGTGGCCCAACCCCTGGCCGCGTGCCTGGGGGGCGATGATCACGCGCCCGATCACTACGTCGCTGTTCTGCGAGTGTGGGTCGAGCAGGCGCAGGTAGGCCACCAAATGGTTGTCGTGCCAGGCCATCAGGTGGCAGGTGTCGCCCTCCAGATCCAGTCCGTCGACGTCCGGATAGGCGCAGTTCTGCTCGACGACGAACACGTCGGAGCGCAATTTGAGGATGGCATACAGCTGTTCCTTGCCCAGGTCACTGTGATGTTTGCAGATCCACTCGATATCCATTTTTGAATTTCCTGAAGAACCTGATGCCGATATTAAGCGTGGTTGGCGCGGAAGTCTCTTGCTCGCGCGACAGGAAAATCTGTGACAAAGACCAAAATGCCATCATTCCTTTGTCGCGGCGCTGTCGTCTTTGTGTAATCTTCGTGACAGCCCTGCGCCGCGGTTCCGATGAGCTAATGTTAGGACCGGGTGTCTGAGGATGCCTGTTGAGTTTCGGCTAAAAAAACCGGGCATTGAACCCGTCAAGGACGTTTGGCATGCCGCGATTGCATCGAGCTCTTGCATTGATCGGGTTGCTGTTGCTGAGCTACGAGGCCTGCGCGCAGAAGTTGCGCCTGGTCGCCGATGCCTGGCCACCCTTTACCGATTCCACCTTGATCAATGGTGGCCTGGCGACCGATATCGTCAGCACCGCCCTGGCGCGGGCCGGCTATGCCACGGACTTCGAACAGGTGCCCTGGGCCCGGGCGATGCTGGGCATCGGCGAGGGCCGCTATGACGTGCTGATCAATGCCTGGTACAGCGAGGAGCGCACCCATATAGGCCGGTTCTCGGCCGAATACCTGCTCAACCGTGTGCGTTTCATCAAGCGCAAGGGCGAGGCGATCCAGTTCGACAGCCTGCAACAGCTGCGTACCTATCCCATCGCTGTCGTGCGCGGTTATGCCTATTCCAAAGACTTCGATGAAGACCCACAGATGCAGAAAGTCCCGGTGCATAACTTCGCCATGGCGGTGCGCATGCTGGCTGCCGACCGCGTGAAGTTGACCCTGGAAGACGAGTTCGTCGCCCGCTATTACCTGGCCCGCGAATCGCCCAAGGTGCGCAGCGCCGTGGAGTTCCTGCCCAAACCCTTGAGCGAAAACAGCCTGCACATCCTGGTCAGCCTGAAGAACCCGGAGCATGAGCAGATCGTGGCCGGGTTCGATCGGGAGATCGCGGCGATGAAGGCGGATGGGAGTTATGAGCGGTTATTGAAGGCGCACGGGATGTAAGGTGTCTGGGCTGGCCCCATCGCGAGCAAGCTCGCTCCCACAGGGGTATGTCGTCCATCCACAGGGGGAGGCATTCCTAATGTGGGAGCGAGCTTGCTCGCGAAGAGGCCCGCTTGGACACCACAACCCCTCAAGCCTCGCCAGTGTCCTTGATCAAATGCGCCGCCAGCGTGCGCAACGGCCCCAACTGTCGACAGATCAACCCCAGTTGCGTCTGCACCAGGCGCTGTCCTTCGTCGATTTCATCGGGCATCTGCTCAAGCTCGCTGGCCAGGGCTTCCTCCTCGTCGCTCTGGATCGCGATCGGCTGTTTGCTCGCCAGGCCCTGGGCGATTTCGTCGATGCTCGCTGCCAGTTTCACCCCGGCACCGTCGATCAACTGTTCGCGCACTTGCGTCGGCAGTTCGGTGCCCCGGTGGGCACCCAGGCCGGACAAGTAACTGAGCAGGGTGTGGGACAGCACCAGGAAGCGGAACCCCACATCGGCTTCCTTACGGAAATGCCCCGGCTCCATCAGCATGTTGGCCAGCGTGGTGGACAGCGCGGCATCGGCGTTATGGGCGTTGCGTCGGGCCAGGCGGTAGGCCAGGTCGTCACTTTTGCCAGCGGCGTATTGCTGCATGATCTGGCGCAGGTAAATGCTGTTGCAGGTCAGCGTGTTGGCCAGCACTTTGTTCAGCCGCCGACCTTGCCAGTCGGGCAGGAACAGGAACACCGCCAACCCGGCGATCAGGCTGCCGAGCAAGGTATCGAACAGGCGCGGCAGCAGCAGACCATAGCCGTCGCCCACCTGGTTGAAGCAGAACAGCACCATGATGGTGATCGCCGCCGTCGCGAGGGTGTAGCGGGTGGTGCGGTTGGTAAAGAACACCACCCCGGCGGCAATGGCGAAGCACGACTGCACCAGCGGATTGGGAAACAGGTCGAACAACGCCCAGGCCACCGTCAGGCCGATGGCGGTGCCGATGATCCGCTGGCCGAGCTTGCGTCGGGTGGCGCCGTAGTTGGGCTGGCACACGAACAGCGTGGTAAGGATGATCCAATAGCCCTGGGACGGGTGGATCATGTGCACCACGGCGTAACCCACGCTCAAAGCCAGGGGCAAGCGTAAGGCATGGCGGAACAGCAGCGAGGTGGGCGTGAGCTGGGTGCGCAAGCGCAGCCAGACATCCTTGAGGTTGCGCGGCGAACGGTCCAGCAGGCTGCTGTCGGTGGCGTCGGCCAGGGCGTCGGGGTTGCTCGCGTCGCTGAGCAGGCGGTCCAGGGTGCCCAGGTTCGCCGCCAGCGCCCGTAACGAGCGCAGCAAGCCACGCCAGGCCGGGTTGCTCTGGATGCGCAGGTGCTCAAGGGACGCGTGCAGGTCGTTGAGGGCCTCGGCGAAGGTATCGTCGTAGACGAACGGCTGGCGCAGTTGGATCGACTCGGCCAGTGCCTGGCAGGCCTTGCCCTGCTGGCGCAGCAGGCGCTGGCAGCGGAACAGCACGTCGCTGTGGAAGAAAGCTTCGGCTAGGGCGTTGTAGGGATAGTGGGAGGAACTGGCGCGTTCGTGGATGTCCTGGGCCAGAAAGTACAGCTTCAGGTAGCGACTGACCTTCGAGCCCGGCCGGCCGTTGCCTACGCGGTGCAGGATGATTTCCTTCGCGCTGTTGAGCGCGGCGACCACTCGGCCATTCTGCTGGGCCAGTTCCAGGCGACGGGCCTCGACGTCCAGTTGGCGGATCGGCTCGAGGAGCGACGATTTGAGTTTCAGGTACCGTCCCAACTCGCGGAACAGCCGCGCCAGGCTTTGCTGCACCGGTTGGTTGGAAAACAGCGCATGCCATAGCACCGAGAGCAGGCCGTACCACGCGGCACCGGCCACCAGCAGCAGCGGCTCATGCCAGAAATCGGTGACCGCGCCGCCGCGCTGGTCCACGCCGATCATGGTGTAGACCGAAAGAATCAAGGTGGCCGAGGCAATCGCGCCATAACGTTCGCCCAGGGCCCCGAGCATGGTCAGGCCGAAGCTCGCCAGGGCCAGCGCGATGATGAACAGTAAGGGATACGGGAACAGCAACTCCACCGACAGCGCCGCGATGGTGAAGCACACCAGCGTTACGGCCAGCGCGTTGAGGCGACCCTGCCAACTGTCGTCGGTCTCGGCCAGGGCGCTGGAGATGATGCCCAGGAAGAGGGGAATCAGCAGCGCCATCTCGTCGAGATACCAGCACAGCCCCATGCTGCCGGTCAGGGCGATGAACACCCGCACGCTATAACTGAACTTATCCAACGCCCAAAGGCGACGCAAAGACTGGCTAAACGAGTTCGATGACATGAAGTGCATGGGCCTGACGGGCAATGACGCTAAATTGAGGCAGTAATGACGCCGACGCAATGGCGGCGATCACATCTGACAGCAAAAAGTGTTCCGGTGCGTGTGAGTGCGATCCAGAAAACACCACTGGCCCCCTGTGGGAGCGAGCTTGCTCGCGATAGCGGCAGTCCTGTCACATTGATGTTGACTGAACCACCACTATCGCGAGCAAGCTCGCTCCCACAGGGTTACTGCCACATTCAAATCGTGCCGGATCAGACGTACTGCGCGGCGGCATACCCCGAAGCCCACGCCCATTGGAAGTTGAACCCGCCGAGGTGCCCGGTGACGTCCAGCACTTCGCCGATGAAATACAGGCCGGGGCTTTTCAACGATTCCATGGTCTTGGACGAGACTTCCCGGGTGTCGACGCCGCCCAGGGTGACTTCGGCGGTGCGGTAGCCTTCGGTGCCGGCAGGGACGACGTTCCAGCTCGCCAGTTTCTCGGCGATGTCCGCCAGTTCCCCGTGGGTGTACTGCTTCATGGGTTTGGAGACGAACCAGGTGTCGGCCAGCAGGTTGGCCATCTTCTTGGTGAACAGCTCGCCCAGCAGGGTCTTGAGTTCGCTGTTGGGGCGTTCGGCCTGTTGCTGTTGCAGCCATTGCGGCACATCGTGATCCGGCAGCAGGTTGATCTGTACCGTGTCCCCTGGTTCCCAGAACGAGGAAATCTGCAGGATCGCCGGGCCGCTCAGGCCACGGTGGGTGAATAGGATGTTCTCGCGAAAGCTCTGGTCGTTGCAGCTCACCAGGCAATCCACCGAGGTGCCCGACAGTTCGGTGCACAAGGCCTTGAGCTGATCGGTGATGGTGAACGGCACCAGCCCGGCGCGGGTCGGCAGCAGTGCATGGCCAAACTGTTTCGCCACCTGATAACCGAAGCCGGTCGCTCCGAGTGTCGGGATCGACAGCCCGCCCGTGGCGATCACCAGGGATTGGCAGGCGAGGGCGCCGAGGGTGGTTTGCAGCAGGTAGCCGCCGTCGGTTTTTTCGATCTGGGTGATCGACGTGTCGAGGTGCAGGCTGACGCCGGCCTGGTCGCATTCATCCAGCAGCAGGCCAAGGATGTCGCTGGACTTGTTATCGCAGAACAACTGGCCGAGCTTTTTCTCGTGATAGGGCACGCCGTGCTTGGCCACCAGTGCGATGAAATCCCATTGGGTATAGCGGGCCAGGGCCGACTTGCAGAAGTGCGGGTTCTGCGACAGGAAGTTGCCCGGCTCGGTGTACATGTTGGTGAAATTGCAGCGCCCACCACCGGACATGAGAATCTTCTTGCCGGCCTTGTTGGCGTGGTCCAGCAGCATCACCTGCCGCCCGCGCGCGGCCGCGGTCAGCGCACACATCAACCCCGCGGCGCCAGCGCCAATGATCACGACTTCGGTAGAGCGCAAAACGGTGTCCTCTCAACTTTCTCGCACACTGAATGTGGGAGCGAGCTTGCTCGCGATGGCGACGTGTCAGACAGCATCAATGCCGCTGATCCACCGCTATCGCGAGCAAGCTCGCTCCCACAGTTTGATCTCTGTTGGGTTGCAGATCGCTTTACAGGATCCGCACCCGCAACGAGCGGCCCTTGATCTTGCCATCGTTCAGGCGTTGCAGGGCCTGCTTGGCGATGCCGCGTTCCACGGCCACATAGGCCTGGAAATCGAAGATCGCGATCTTGCCGACCTGGGCGCCGGGAATGCCGGCCTCGCCGGTCAGGGCGCCGAGGATGTCGCCGGGACGGACCTTGTCTTTGCGCCCGGCGCCGATGCACAGGGTGCTCATGGCCGGCAGCAGCGGGCCGCCGCCTTGGGGCTTGAGGTTGTCCAGCTGGTCCCAGCTCAGGGGCGACTTCTGCAGTTGCTCGATGGCCTGGGCGCGGTGGGCTTCGGACGGCGCCACCAGGCTGATGGCGATGCCTTTCTCTCCGGCGCGACCGGTGCGGCCGACGCGGTGGATATGAATTTCCGAGTCCCGGGCCAGTTCGACGTTGATCACCATGTCCAGGGCATCGATGTCCAGGCCGCGGGCCGCCACGTCAGTAGCCACCAGCACCGAGGTGCTGCGGTTGGCGAACATCGCCAGCACCTGGTCGCGGTCGCGCTGTTCCAGGTCGCCGTGCAGGCCAACGGCAGAAATGCCCTTGGACGTCAGGTGATCGACGGTTTCCTGGACCTGCTGCTTGGTGAAGCAGAACGCCACGCAGGAGGCCGGGCGGAAATGCGCCAGCACCTTGACCACCGCGTCCATGCGCTCCTCGGGGGAAATCTCATAGAAGCGCTGCTCGATCTGCGCGTCGGAGTGAAACGCCTCGGCCTTCACTTGCTGCGGGTTGCGCATGAACTTGGACGACAGTTGCTTGATGCCCACCGGGTAGGTGGCGGAGAACAGCAGCGTCTGGCGGCGTTCCGGGGTCTGCTGGATGATGTCTTCGATGGCGTCGTAGAAGCCCATGTCGAGCATGCGGTCGGCTTCGTCGAGAATCAGCGTGTTGAGGCCGTCGAGCACCAGCGAACCCTTGCGCAGGTGCTGTTGGATGCGCCCTGGTGTGCCGACGATGATGTGGGCGCCGTGTTCGAGGGAAGCGATCTGCGGGCCGAAGGACACGCCGCCGCATAGGGTCAGGACCTTGATGTTGTCTTCGGCGCGGGCCAGGCGACGGATTTCCTTGGCGACCTGGTCAGCCAGCTCGCGGGTCGGGCACATCACCAGTGCCTGGCAGCCGAAGAAACGTGGGTTGATCGGGTTCAGCAGGCCGATGCCGAAGGCGGCGGTCTTGCCGCTGCCGGTCTTGGCCTGGGCGATCAGGTCCATGCCCTTGAGGATCACCGGCAAGCTTTGCGCCTGGATCGGCGTCATCTGGGCATAACCGAGTGATTCGAGGTTAGCCAGCATGGCGGCGGACAGCGGCAAAGTATTAAAAGCGGTGGCAATGGTGGTCACGGGACTGGCCTGCAAAACAAAATGTCGCGCAGTGTAGCAGCCTCGTGCCACTTTCTTCGAAAGTTCTGGACGAGCGTGGTGTGGCCCCTGTGGCGAGGGAGCTTGCTCCCGCTCGGCTGCGCAGCAGTCGTAACCCAGGCGACGCGATATTTCAGGTACACCGTGTTGACCGATTTTGGGGGCGCTTCGCACCCCAGCGGGAGCAAGCTCCCTCGCCACAAGAGCCAACATGCCCAGGCAGCGTTCCAAGCACCTGGTTTAATGCTCGATATGCTCATCGGGACGCTTCTGCCGCCGGCCATCCTGCTTGGACAACTGGGAAAAAATCGTCGCCGCCAGCATCGCCATGATCCCCACCGTCACGAATGTCAGCTGGAACGCGCCGAGTACGGTGTCGACCCCGTCGTTGCCCACCTGGGCGGTAAAGCCACCGAGCAGGGCGCCGGCACAGGCCACGCCGAGGCTCAGGGACAGTTGCGCCACCACCGACAACAGGCTGTTGCCGCTGCTGGCGCTGGCGTCGTCCAGGTCGATCAGGGTCACGGTGTTCATCGCGGTGAATTGCAGCGAGTTGATCGCCCCCAGCACCGCCAATTGCGCCAGCAACAGCCAGTACGGTGTCTGTTCGCTGACCAGGCCCATGCTCGCCAGCATTACGCCCAGGGCCACGGTATTGCCGGTCAGGACGATGCGATAACCCAGGCGTTCGATCAGCGGTCGGGCCACGGACTTGGCGACCATGGCCGCTGCCGCCAGGGGCAGCATGCTCATGCCGGCCTGGGACGGTGAATAGCCGAGGGCGACTTGCAGCAGCAACGGCACCAGAAACGGCAATGCGCCGCTGCCCAGGCGCGCGAACAGGTTGCCGAGGATGCCCACCGCGAAGGTGCGGGTCTTGAACAACGACGGCGGGAACAGCGCGTTCTCGATATGCCCGGCCCGCAGCCAGTAGGCCGCCAGGCAGGCCATGCCGCCGAACAGCAGCAACATCACCCGCAGGTGTGGCAGGTGCAGTTCGCCCAGGCCCTCCATGGCGATGGTGATCAACACCATCGCCGCGCCGAACAGCAGGAACCCCAGCCCATCGAACCGGGTGCGCTCGCTGCCGCGCAAGTCGGGGATGAATTTCCACACCGCGTAACAGCCGATCACGCCCACCGGCAGGTTGATGATGAAGATCCAGTGCCAGGTCAGGTACTCCACCATCCAGCCGCCCATGGTTGGGCCGATCAGCGGGCCGAGCAGGCCGGGAATGGTGATGAAGCCCATGATCCGCACCAGTTCCGAGCGCGGGTAAGCCCGCAGCACCACCAGCCTGCCCACCGGCAGCATCAGCGCACCGCCCAGGCCCTGGATGACCCGGGCGCCGATCAGCATGCTCAACGAGTTGGACAGGGCGCACAGCAGCGAGCCGAAGCTGAACAGCAGGATCGCCCCGAAGAAGATCTTCTTGGTGCCGAAGCGGTCGGCGATCCAGCCCGAGGCCGGGATCAGCAACGCTACGGTGAGCATGTAGGCGATGATCACGCCCTGCATGCGCAGCGGGTTTTCCGCCAAGTCACTGGCCATGGCGGGCAGGGCGGTGTTGAGGATGGTCCCGTCCAGGGACTGCATGAAGAAGGCGATCGCCACGACCCATGGAAGCCAGCGGGCGGTGACGGCGTCGAGCGGAGCGCGGTTGGGCATGGGGCCTCTTGTTTGTGGTCGGGTGTCTGTTGGCTTCATCGCGGGCAAGCCTTGCTCCCACATGTGCGGCGTACATCCTGTGGGAGCATGGCTTGCCCGCGATGCTTTTTTACAGCGTCAAGGTCAACCGCTTCACCAGCGCTCCCGGCAACAGCATCGAGGCCGTGGCTCGCTGGCTGTAGGTGCTGGCCGAGAGCAGAAGTTCCCGCTCTCGGGTCAGGCTTTCCAGTTGTGAGCCGAGCAGGCTGTAGACGCTGTCGTCGAAACGCATGGTATTGACCGGCGCCTGGATCTGGCCGTTCTCGACCCAGAACGTGGCGAAGCGGGTCATGCCGGTCAGGCGCGCCGCCGGCTGGTCCGAATAGTTCAGGTACCACAGGTTGCTGATGTACAGCCCGGTGCCGAGTGCTTCGAGGATGTGTTTTTGCTCCAGTTGTCCGCCCCGCATGTCCAGCGCCGTCGGGTATTCGTAGCTGCTGGCGCCGTTGGCCGCGAGGCCGTATTCGGCGGCGCTGCGGGAGTTGACCAGTCGCGCATTGGCCGTGCCCTTGGCGATCAGTCCCAAGTCATCGCGGGGATAACCTTCGTCGGAAAACGCCGGGCTCAAGGAGCCGCTGACCTGCTCCGTCAGCCACACGTTGGGGCTGAAGTGGGCTTCGCCAGCGTAGAACTTCTGCAGCGGGCTTTGCTTGCTGGCGATTGCACGGGCCGAGAACCCGCCCCAACTGAGCATGCCCATGATCTCTTCCAGCGCGGCCGGCGCCAGGTAAGCGCGATATTCCCCTGGCGGCAACGTGCGCAGCGGGCGGCCGAGAAACTCCAGTTGCTCGCGGGCCTGTTCGAAGCGCCGGGCAAATCCGTCACTGCTCCATTCATGTCCGGCGTAGCTGGCTTTCACCGCCTGGCCATTGTCATGGAACAGGCTGAAATCGAAGTTGAAGCTGTTGGCCTGATGCCAGCCGAACGCCCCCGAAGAACTGGCGAAACCACGGCTGATGGGCCCGGCGGCGTAAAACCCCACCAGGTCCAGGCCTTCGGCGGCGCGGGTGATTTCGGTAACGGCCTGTTCCGTCTCGGGCAATGGATGGTCCTGCACATTGTTGCTCTGCCAGGGGTCGGGGTTGAGCAGCAAGTAGGGATCGGCGGGCAGCAGTGGCAAGGTTTCGCGCAGTTGTTGCAGCCCTTCGGCCAGGCGTTGCAGGTCGGTCTCGGGGTCGCCGGACAAGGTGATCTGCAGGTCGGCGTGGCGCCCGTCGTCGATCAATTTGAAACTGACATTGGCCTGCTGCACCTGCCCTGCCTGGCGGACCTTGCCGTGGTTGAAACGTACGAAGGCCGAGGACTCGGCGGCATAGCCGAGGGTGAACTGTTCGGATTCAAGCAACGCATCGCGCAGCCAGTCGACCAGCGCCTTGAAGGCTCCGGCCTGATTATTGACGCTGCCCATCAGGCATCTCCCCCAAACACATCAACATTGCTGAACACACAGGCTGGCGACGCATGGCCGACGCGGATGACCTGGTTCGGTTCGCCCTTGCCACAGTTCGGCGTGCCCAGAACCTGGAGGGTACTGGCATCGCCCACGGCGCGCAGGCTCTTCCAGAATTGCGCGGAAATACCCCGGTAGTTGGGGTTCTTCACCACGCCCTTGAGCTCGCCGTTCTCGATCAACTGGCCCCACTCGCAGCCGAACTGGAATTTGTTGCGGGCGTCGTCGATGGACCAGGAGCGGTTGGTGCGCATCAGCACGCCACGTTCGATGCCCTGAATCAGTTGTTCCAGGGATTGGTCGCCGGGCTCGATGTTCAGGTTCGCCATGCGGTCGATGGGCGGGCGGTTCCAACCGCAGGCGCGGCTGTTGGCGACACCGTCGAGGCCGGCGCGGAACTGCGACAGCGCGCCGCCCAGAGGACGCAGCAACAGGCCTTCGCGAATCAGGAATTGTTTGCTGGCGGCGCTGCCGTCGTCGTCGTGGCTGTAGCTGGCCAGTTCTTCGGGAATGTTCGGGTCGAAGGTCACGTTCAACAGGCGGGAGCCGTATTGCAAGTGGCCGAAATCGCTGGCCTTGACGAAGCTGGTGCCGGCGTAATTGCGTTCGTCCCCCAGGATGCGGTCCAGCTCCAGCGGATGGCCGATGGACTCATGGATCTGCAGCATCATCTGGTCGGGCATCAGCAGCAGGTCGCGGGGGCCTTGCGGGGTGTTCGGCGCCATCAGCAACTGCAGGGCCTGGTCGGCGATTTTCGGCCCGGCACCGATCAGGCCGCAGCGGCTGATCACATCGAAGCCGCCCTGCTGGCCGAAATTTTCCCGGCCCAGGGTACGGGTCTGGCTGTCGTGGCCGTCGAAGGCGGTGACATCCAGGGCCGGGTAGATGAAGCGTTGGGCCTGGCGCAGTTCGGCGCCGGCACTGTTGAGGTAGATCTGCTCGACCTGGGTCAGGCCGATGCTGGCCTGCCAGTTCACCAGGCGCTCGTCCTGGGGCACTGCGGCCGATTCGTCGCCGAGCAATTGGTAGCAGTCGCTCAGGGGTGGGAAGGCCTGGTCGAAATGCGGCGAGAAGTAATCGGCGCGGTCGCTGGATACCGCTTGTTCGCGCAAATCCAGCAAGGCATGGGGCTTGAGCCGTCGGGCCTGTTGCTCGGCCCGATCCAGTGCCGCTTGCAGACCGGCCTGGGACAGGTCGTTGGTGGCGGCATACGCCTCGACACCGTTGACCCGCACGGTGAGCATCGCACCTTCATCACGGTTCAGGCTGGGCGGTTCGGCGACGTTCTTGCGCACCGACAGATGCTGGCCGGATTCGCGCACGTAACGCAGGGAAAAGAATTCAGCACCCGTGCGCAAGGCAGCAAAACGCTCCTTGAGCCGGGGGTGGAAGTCGAACATGAAACCTCCTTGTCTGGAGTGGCGATGCAGCGAGGTGCGGTGCATTGACGCTGTGGCTCTAGAGTAGGCCTGGGGCGGGGGAGGGATCAAGGTAGGAGGGAATACTGAGGTTGTCAGGGCGGACGCTATCGCGAGCAAGCTCGCTCCCACACTGAATCTTCGGCGACCGCGGAATCCGTGCCGGCCGTCGTGCCTTTGTGGGAGCGGGCTTGCCCGCGAAGACAGCGGTACATCCGACATTGATGCAAGCTGATCCACCGCTATCGCGAGCAGCTCGCTCCCACACTGGATCTTCGGCGACCGCGGAATCCGTGTCGGGCGGCGTGCCTTTTGTGGGAGCGGGCTTGCCCGCGAAGACAGCGGTACATCCGACATTGATGCAAGCTGATCCACCGCTATCGCGAGCAAGCTCGCTCCCACACTGGATCTTCGGCGACCGCGGAATCCGTGCCGGCCGTCGTGCCTTTGTGGGAGCGGGCTTGCCCGCGAAGACAGCGGTACATCCGACATTGAAGCAACTGATCCACCGCTATCGCGAGCAGCTCGCTCCCACATGGGCCCTTCGGCGAGCACAAGATCCGCGCAGCCACCGTGCCCTTTGTGGGAGCGAGCTTGCTCGCGATGGCGGTCCTGAGTCTTACTGAGCCATTGGCCCCACTTCCCGCATCGGCTTGCCGCGCACTGGCGCGTCGCCGGCCACGTAGTACGGGGCGGTGCTGCGTGGCAGGGGCTTGCGGCCGCGGATCTTGTCGGCGATTTTCTCGGCGATCATGATCGTCGGCGCGTTCAGGTTGCCGGTGGTGATGATCGGCATGATCGAGGCATCCACCACGCGCAGCCCTTGCATGCCATGCACGCGGCCTTCGCCGTCCACCACGGCCATGTCGTCGGTGCCCATCTTGCACGAGCAGGATGGGTGGAACGCGGTTTCGGCGTGTTCGCGGATGAACTGGTCCAGTTGCGCGTCCGTCTGCACCTCGATGCCCGGGCTGATCTCGCGACCCCGGAACGGGTCGAGTGCCGGTTGCTGCATGATCTCGCGGGTCAGGCGGATGCCGTCGCGAAATTCCTGCCAGTCCTGTTCGGTCGCCATGTAGTTGAACAGAATGCTCGGATGCTGGCGCGGGTCCTTGGACTTGGCCTGGATCCGGCCGCGGCTTGGCGAGCGCATGGAGCCCATGTGCGCCTGGAAACCATGTTCCTTCACGCCGTTGCTGCCGTTGTAGTTAATCGCCACCGGCAGGAAGTGATATTGGATGTTCGGCCAATCGAATTCCGGGCGGGTGCGGATGAAGCCGCCGGCCTCGAACTGGTTGCTGGCGCCGATACCGGTGCCGTTGAACAGCCATTCGGCCCCGATGGCCGGCTGGTTGTACCAGAGCAGCGACGGGTACAGCGAGACCGGTTGGGTGCAGGCGTATTGCAGGTACAACTCGAGGTGATCCTGCAGGTTTTCGCCGACCCCCGGCAGGTCGTGGACCACCGGGATGTCGAGGCTTTCCAGCAATTGGGCCGGGCCGACGCCGGAGCGCTGCAGGATCTGTGGCGAGGCGATGGCGCCGGAGCACAGCAGCACTTCCTTGCGCGCCCGGGCCTCGACGCGCTCTTCAGCCGCACCCACCAGGTAACGCACGCCGACCGCGCGTTTGCCTTCGAAGATGATCTTGTCGGTCAGGGCGTGGGTGACGATGGTCAGGGTCGAGCGCTTCTTGGCGATGTCCAGGTAACCGCGCGCGGTGCTGACCCGACGGCCGTTGGGCGTGACGGTACGGTCCATCGGGCCGAAACCTTCCTGCTGGTAGCCGTTGAGGTCTTCGGTACGCGGGTAACCGGCTTGCACACCGGCCTCGACCATGGCGTGGAACAACGGGTTGTTGCCGGCCTTGGGCGTGGTCACGCTCACGGGGCCGTCGCCGCCGTGGTAGTCGTTCGGGCCGATGTCTCGGGTCTCGGCTTTTCTGAAGTAGGGCAGGCAGTCCAGGTACGTCCAGTCCTCGAGGCCAGGCAGTTTTGCCCAGTTGTCATAGTCCAGGGCGTTGCCACGGATGTAGCACATGCCATTGATCAGCGAAGAACCGCCCAGGCCCTTGCCACGACCGCATTCCATGCGGCGGCCGTTCATGTGCGGCTCCGGGTCGGTCTCGTAGGCCCAGTTGTAGCGCCGGCCTTGCAGCGGGAACGCCAGGGCGGCGGGCATTTGCGTGCGGAAATCCAGGCGATAGTCCGGGCCGCCGGCTTCGAGCAGCAGGACGGTGACGCCCTCGTCTTCGGTCAGGCGGGTGGCCAGCGTGTTACCGGCCGAGCCGGCACCGATGATGATGTAATCGAATTCTTGGGACATGAAATGCACCCTCTTTTTGAATTGGGTTCAGGTCGCGGTTGCCTTGACGCCGTATAACCTGTGGCGAGGGGATTTATCCCCGTTCGGCTGCGCAGCAGTCGTAAATCAGCGACTGGGTTTGTCTGAAGAATGGGCGGCCTTGGGAGGGGCTGCTACGCAGCCCCACGGGGATAAATCCCCTCGCCACAACAGCGTTCACTCAAGGCCTCATGTCCAATCAGAACACCGACGCGTAATCGCCCAGTTCGACCTGCACCGACTTGATGCGGGTGAAGTTGTTCAGCGAACTGATGCCGTTCTCACGGCCCACGCCCGATTGCTTGTAGCCGCCGACCGGCATCTTGGCGTCGGACTCGCCCCAGGCGTTGATCCAGCAGATACCGGCTTCCAACTGGTGGATGATGCGGTGGGCGCGGTTCAGGTCGCGGGTCACGACGCCAGCGGCCAGGCCGAAGTCGGTGTCGTTGGCCCGGCGAACCACTTCTTCTTCGGTGTCATAGGTGAGGATGCTCATCACTGGGCCGAAGATTTCCTCGCGCACGATGGTCATCTCGTCGGTGCAGTCGGTGAACACGGTCGGGGCGACGAATGCGCCCTTGGCGAATTCGCCGTCGGTCAGACGACCGCCGCCGCACAGCAGGCGTGCACCTTCGGCCTTGCCTTTCTCGATGTAGCCCAACACGCTTTCCATGTGGGCGAAGCTCACCAGCGGGCCGAAGTTGGTGTTCTCGTCCTCTGGATTGCCGATGCGGATGCGCGCCACGCGCTCGGCGATCTTGGCTTCGAAGGCCGCCTTGAGGTGGCTCGGTACGAACACGCGGGTGCCGTTGGTGCAGACTTGGCCGGAGCTGTAGAAGTTGGCCATCATCGCAGTGTCGGCAGCGCGATCCAGGTCGGCATCGTCGCAGATGATCAACGGCGACTTGCCACCCAGCTCCATGGTCACCTCCTTGAGCGAAGAACTCGAAGCGCTGGCCATGACTTTCTTGCCAGTGTCGGTGCCGCCGGTGAAGGAGACTTTCTCGATGCGCGGGTGCTCGGTCAGCCAGGTGCCGACTTCACGGCCGCTGCCGGTCAGGACGTTGAAGACGCCTGGCGGAACGCCGGCTTCGGTATAGATCTCGGCCAGTTTCAAGGTGGTCAGCGAGGTGACTTCGCTCGGTTTGAAGATCATCGCGTTACCGGCTGCCAGGGCCGGTGCGGATTTCCACAGGGCGATCTGGATCGGGTAGTTCCACGCGCCGATACCAGCCACTACGCCCAGGGGTTCGCGACGGGTGTAGACGAAAGACGTGTCGCGCAACGGGATCTGCTCGCCTTCGATAGCGGGCACCAGGCCGGCATAGTATTCCAGCACGTCGGCGCCGGTGACGATGTCGACGTAGCGGGTTTCGGAGTAGGCCTTGCCGGTGTCCAGGGTTTCCAGGGCGGCCAGTTCATCGTTGCGCTCGCGCAGGATGTCCACGGCGCGGCGCAGGATGCGCGAGCGCTGCATGGCGGTCATGGCGGCCCAGACTTTCTGGCCCTTTTCGGCGCTGGCCACGGCGCGCTCGACGTCCTCGAACGTTGCGCGCTGCACCAGGGCGAGTACTTCACCGTTGGCCGGGTTGATGGCTTCGAAAGTGGCGTCGCCGCTGGCATCGCTGTACGC
Organism: Pseudomonas sp. R151218B TE3479; assembly: GCF_053629195.1. Taxonomy (NCBI): domain Bacteria; kingdom Pseudomonadati; phylum Pseudomonadota; class Gammaproteobacteria; order Pseudomonadales; family Pseudomonadaceae; genus Pseudomonas; species Pseudomonas sp. R151218B TE3479. The sequence goes on along the minus strand of NZ_JBRJHV010000001.1, from coordinate 519,657 downwards.
GCCATCGATGTAGAGTTTTTGCAGTTCGAAACGGGCCATAAAGTCCTCGCAAGTGCATGAGTGGTTGGCTGGCCACCGAGCGTGTCGTTTATAGCTGACTACGCGCTGCGGTGGGGGTTCAGGAGTCGAGCGGTTCTGTGTGCTCTGGCGCCCCTGCCTTGGCCAGTTGGAAATCCATGTATTCGTAAGCGATCTGGTGCGCCTGGGCGGTATCGAACGCGTCTCCGGACAGCGCTCCGCGCAGCCACAAACCGTCAATCAGCGCGGCCAGGCCCCGTGCCGCGCTGCGTGCCTGATCAACGGGCAACACGCGGCGGAACTGGCAACACAGGTTGGAATACAGACGGTGATCGTTGATCCGCTGCAACCTGTGCAAAGACGGGTGGTGCATGCTGGTGGCCCAGAAGGCCAGCCAGGTTTTCATTGCCGGGCCATTGACCTGGCTGGCGTCGAAGTTGCCTTCGATGATCACCTTGAGGTGAGCCCGCGGGCTGGTGTCCTCCAGTGCCTGGCGGCGTGCGGTGACGTTTTCGCTCAGGACACTCATCAGGTACTGGGCCGTGGCCGCGATCAGGCCGTTCTTGTCCTGAAAGTAGTGACTGATGATGCCGTTGGAGACACCCGCCAAACGAGCGATCAGCGCAATGCTGGCGTCCCCCATGCCGACCTGATCGACCGCTTGCAGCGTGGCTTCGATCAATTGTTGGCGGCGGATGGGTTGCATACCGACCTTGGGCATCTAGCACATCTCCTTAGGCCATCCGGCGGGCGAGTGTCGTCTGCCAGAATGAAAGCCAGTCTATTTTGTTTTGATTGAACGTTCAATCAACAAAAACAAAGTTCTATGACAAGTCGTCGCTGTTTGTCGGGATTCCATGTGTGAAACCCGCGGTACAGGGGCGAGGACTTTTTCGGGATGTCTTTATAACACTCGTCGGTTGGTGTGAAGGCCTGATGCCGATTGATAGTTGGAATACTGTTGTGGCGAGGGGATTTATCCCCGCTGGGCTGCGCAGCAGCCCCAAAAGCTGTGAACTCATTCTGTCTGACACACCGAGACACCTGGCTATGGGGCTGCTGCGCAGCCCAGCGGGGATAAATCCCCTTCGCCACAGTTGTTTGCATTCCAGGTCAAGCTTGCCAGCAGTCAGCACTGCACAAACAAAAACGCCGCGATCATCTCGCGGCGTTTTTGTTTGCGTGGCCTCAGCCCAGGTTCTTGCCGAGCAGTGCGTGGTACAGCTCGCTGTCGCCCAGGATCCCGACGACTTTCTGGTTATCGTGGAGCACCAGTTTGTTGCCGGTCTGGTAGCGAATCTGCAACGCGTCGCGCATGCCGATGTTGGAATCCACCAGGGTTGGACGGCGGCCCAGGTCTTCCACTGATTGGCCCGGCGCCCAGTTTTGCAGGTCCAGGGCCGCGCCGTTCTGCCGGGCGCCCTTGATGGTGTTGCCTTCGGCCAGGTCGAGCCAGGAGTCGCCGCCCGGATCCAGGCAGACCGAACCGTTGATGCGCTTGCAGTTGTCCAGGGTGCGCATCAGGCTGCGACCGCAGAGCACGTTGAGTGGGTTGGTGTGGGCGACGAAGGTGCGCACATAGTCGTCCGCCGGGTTCAGCACGATCTCTTCCGGCTTGCTGTACTGGATGATCTTGCCGTCTTTCATGATGGCGATCCGCGTGCCCAGTTTCAGGGCTTCGTCCAGGTCATGGCTGACGAACACGATGGTCTTTTGCAGTTTGCGTTGCAGTTCCAACAGTTCGTCCTGCAAACCCTGGCGGATCAGCGGGTCGAGGGCCGAGAACGGTTCGTCCATCAGCAGGATGTCGGCGTCCATCGCCAGGGCGCGGGCCAGGCCGACCCGTTGCTGCATACCGCCGGACAGCTCGTCGGGTTTCTTGTTGCGCCACTGGGTCAGGCCCACCAGCTCGAGTTTTTCATCCACCAGCTTGCGCCGTTCTTTCTCGGGACGGCCCTGCATTTCCAGGCCGAAGCTGATGTTCTCGCGCACCGTCAGCCAAGGCATCAAAGCGAACTTCTGGAACACCATGGCGATGCGCTTGGTGCGCATCATCTTCAGTTCAGCGGGGGAGCAGGAGGCGATGTCGATCTGCCGTCCTTCATGCTCGACGAACAACTTGCCACGACTGACGGTATTCAAGCCGTTGATGCAGCGCAGCAGGCTGGATTTGCCTGAGCCGGAAAGGCCCATCAAGACGCAGATCTCACCCTTCTCGATGGATAGGCTGGCTTTTTCCACGCCGACGATCAGGCCGGTCTGCTGCAGGATCTCGGGGCGCGAAAACCCCTTGTCCAGCAGGTCCAGCGCGGCCTTGGGGCGGTTGGAGAAAATAACATCGACGTCTTCGAAACGAATGATGCTCATGCGTCACCCCCTACTTTAGCGTCGGGTTGTTTGCAGATTCGGTCGAGCATGATCGCCAGCAATACGATCGCCAGGCCGGCTTCGAAGCCCAGGGCGATATCGGCGGTGTTCAGTGCGTTGACCACGGGTTTGCCCAGGCCATCGGCACCCACCAGCGCGGCGATCACCACCATCGACAACGACAGCATGATGCACTGGGTGATACCGGCCGCGATGCTTGGCATCGCATGGGGCAGTTCGATGCGCGACAGGAGTTGGCGGCGGGAGCAGCCGAAGGCTTTGCCGGCGTCCATCAGTTCGTCCGGAACGTCGCGGATGCCCAGGTAGGTCAGGCGGATGGGCGCGGCAATCGCGAACACCACCGTGGAGATCAGGCCCGGGACCACACCCAGACCGAAAAGGGTCAGGGTAGGAATGAGGTAGACGAAGGTCGGTACGGTCTGCATCAGATCGAGTACCGGCCGCATCATTGTGTAAAACATCGGCTTGTGCGCGGCAACAATGCCCAGCGGCACGCCGATCAGCACGCAGACCAGGGTCGCGAACAGCACCTGGGCGAGGGTTTCCATGGTTTCTTGCCAGTAACCCAGGTTGAGGATCAGCAGGAAGGACGCGATGACAAATACGGTCAGGCCCCATTTGCGCTGGATGAAGTGCGCCAATAGCGCGATGAGGCCGATCAGGGCCAGGGGGTTGAACCAGGTCAGCGCAAACGTCACGCCGTGAATCATCGTTTCCAGAAACAGCGCGATTGCGTCGAATGTGTTGGCGCCGTTTTGCGTCAACCATTCGACAAAGCCCGCGATGTACTGGCCCAAAGGTATTTTCTGATCAATAAGCATGGTAGTGAACGTCCGCATGCAAGGGAATAAACAGCCCGGGCGAGCGAACTCGCCCGGCATAACATAAGCAGTTATTGCGCAAGCTTGGCTTTCACGGCTTCCAGGCCAGGTTTACCGTCAATGGTGGTCACGCCAGCGAGCCAGGTATCGAGTACCTGAGGGTTTTTCTTCAGCCAGGCCTTGGCGGCGGCCTCAGGTTTCATCTTGTCGTCGAGCACGTTGCCCATCAGCGTGCTCTCCATGTCGACGGTGAACTCCAGGTTTTTCAACAGTTGGCCAACGTTGCTGCATTCCTGGCTGTAGCCCTTGCGGGTGTTGGTCGCCACGGTAGCGGCACCGAAGTCGGGACCGAAGAAGTCGTCGCCGCCGGTCAGGTACTGGATCTTGAAACGCGTGTTCATCGGGTGTGGTGCCCAGCCGAGGAACACCACGTCGGTGCCTCGCTTGGAGGCGCGGTCGACCTGCGAGAGCATGCCCGCTTCGCTCGACTCGACGACTTTGAAGCCGGCGTCCTTCAGGCCGAAGGCGTTCTTTTCGATCATGCTCTGGATCAGGCGGTTGCCGTCGTTGCCCGGTTCGATGCCGTAGATCTTGCCGTCCAGCTCTTTCTTGAATTTGGGGATGTCGGCGAAGTCATGCAGGCCCTTGTCATACAAGGCCTGGGGCACGGCGAGGGTGTACTTGGCGCCCTTGAGGTTGGTGCGCACGGTTTCCACGGTGCCGGCTTCGCGGTAGGCCTTGATGTCGTTTTCCATGGTCGGCATCCAGTTGCCGAGGAATACATCCATGTTCTTGCCATCGGCCAGGGACTTGTAGGTCACCGGCACGGAAATCATGGTGGTCTTGGTCTTGTAGCCCAGGGCGTCCAGCACCACGCTGGTGGTCGCCGTGGTCACGGTAATGTCGGTCCAGCCGACATCGGAGAAGTTGACGGTGCTGCACTTTTCGGGTTCTGCAGCGTTGGCCAGCATCGGAAGACTCAGCATGGCGGCCAACAACAACGGCTTGGAACCTTTCATGGGTGGACTCCTGGTGTTTTATCGGCGGTGTCCGGTCAGGACAACCACGCTTAATTGGATGTTGCGGTTGGTGGCGCGTGGGCACTCTCTGACACGCGGCCTTGCAAACGAGCCGTAACCGATCATGTACCAGTGCAAATCTGACGCCTACAGGGTGGGTCGTATCCAGTACAGGGATGGTCGCATCCAGTGTCGGTGACGTCGTTTACAGATTTTTTCCGCCCCTGACGGGCCTCTGACACGCAGAAAAACGCCGCAGAACCGGGGTCAGGGACGGGCGGCGCTGGTGGGCATGATTGCGTCGGTGTCAGACGTCGGGCGCCAAGGCAAAAACCGGATGATGCGGCCATCCCGGCGTTGAGCGTAGCAGCTCCGTCACCGGACGCTCCTGCGCCCGGATGTGCCTGTTCTGGAGGTTATCGGCAATGGCAATCAGCGTTTTCGACTTGTTCAAAATCGGTATCGGCCCGTCCAGTTCCCACACCGTGGGCCCCATGCGTGCCGCGGCGCTGTTCGTTGAAGCGCTGAAGGCAAAGGCCCTGCTCAATGATGTGCGCCGGGTCGAGGTACAGTTGTTCGGATCATTGTCGGCCACCGGTATCGGCCACGGCAGCGACAACGCCGTGATCATGGGCCTGATGGGGGAGTGGCCGGACGCAATCGACCCGTCGAAGATCGGCCCGCGCATCGAGCTGCTGCGTGAAACCCAGACCCTGCTGCTCGACGGTCGCCTGCCGGTGCCGTTCGAATGGTCCCGGGACATGCGTCTGATCGACGAGAACCTGCCGTTCCATCCCAATGCGATGACGCTGGTGGCCGAGGGCGCCGGCGGCGAGCTGCACCGTGACACTTATTACTCGGTGGGCGGTGGTTTTGTCGTCGATCAGGCCCAGGCCTCCAGCGGCGTGGTGGATCTGGACAGCACTGAGCTGCCTTACGATTTCTCCAGTGCCGAAGAATTGCTTGAGCTGTGCCGTACCCACAACTTGCGGGTAGCAGAGTTGATGCTAGCCAACGAAAAGGTCTGGCGGTCCGAAGAGGAGATCCGCAGTGGCCTGATGAAGCTGTGGCGGGCCATGCAGGATTGCGTCGAGCAGGGCCTCAAGCACGAAGGCATCTTGCCGGGCGGTTTGAATGTGCGCCGACGGGCGGCCAAGTTGCACCGCAGCCTGCAAGAGCTGAACAAGCCCAATGTCATTGGCTCGACCCTCAGCGCCATGGAGTGGGTCAACCTGTTCGCCCTGGCGGTCAACGAGGAGAACGCGGCCGGCGGGCGCATGGTCACGGCGCCGACCAACGGTGCGGCGGGGATCATCCCGGCGGTGCTGCACTATTTCATGAAATTCAGCGAAGCGGTCACCGACGCCAACGTCGTGGATTATTTCCTCGCTGCGGCGGCCGTCGGGATCCTGTGCAAAAAGAACGCATCGATCTCCGGCGCCGAGGTCGGTTGCCAGGGCGAGGTGGGATCGGCCTGCGCCATGGCGGCGGCGGGCCTGGCGGAAATCCTCGGGGCCACGCCGGAGCAACTGTGCAACGCGGCGGAAATCGGCCTGGAACACAACCTGGGCCTGACCTGCGACCCGGTGGGCGGCCTGGTGCAGGTACCGTGCATCGAGCGCAACGCGATCGCCGCGGTCAAGGCCATCAACGCCGCACAAATGGCCCTGCGCGGGGATGGCCAGCATTTCATCTCCCTGGACCGGGTGATCCGCACCATGCGTGATACCGGTGCCGACATGCATGACAAATATAAAGAGACCTCGCGCGGCGGCTTGGCGGTCAGTGCGGTGGAGTGCTGACCCGAGGCTGCACATTCACTGTGGCGAGGGGATTTATCCCCGCTGGGCCGCACAGCGGCCCCCTACGGTCTTTCTGATACACCGAGGCGTTTGAGTTTAGGGCTGCTTCGCAGCCCAGCGGGGATAAATCCCCTCGCCACAGACCTGAAAATCGCTCACAAAATGCACACCCATCCTGAAACACGCCACCTTTTAGCGCGTCGCAAACAGACAAGACACCCGTTGTCGAGCCAGCCGCTGAATCGCGCTCGACCGTCCGTCACCCGCACCTGTGGTGCTACTCCTTGCGCAAGCCGCGCAGCCCAGTTCCCACAAGTGCTACCGAACTGCTCACAGCCTTCTGTGATCGGTACCTGCCGCCATTGATGGCACCTAAAACCCGGACTCGATGCACGCCTTATATAGACAGGCCGCGATGTCGTTTTCAGGATTTATTGAACACACATTCAATTTTAGGCATGGCAATTGCTCTATCCCGATAAAGCCCTGTCTCGCGCAAGAGAACGTGGCAATAACAAGAGCCTCCGCCTGAGGCCATCACCCGCTTTGTGTGAGGAGATACCGCGATGACGACGTCCAACTCCGGGGCCCAACCCCAGAACCGTGCGCCTCAATCCATCGGCTTTTTGCTGCTGGACAATTTCACGCTGATTTCCCTGGCGTCCGCGGTGGAACCGCTACGCATGGCCAACCAGCTATCCGGTCGCGAGCTGTATCGCTGGACCACCCTCACGGTCGATGGCGGCCAGGTCTGGGCCAGCGACGGTTTGCAGATCACCCCCGACGCCTCCATGCACAAGGCGCCGCCTTTGGACACCGTCATCGTTTGTGGTGGCATTGGCATCCAGCGCACCGTGACCCGTGAACACGTGTCGTGGCTGCAGAGCCAGGCCCGCCAGTCCCGTCGCCTCGGCGCGGTTTGCACCGGCAGTTGGGCCCTGGCCTGCGCCGGCCTGCTGGACGGTTTCGATTGCAGCGTGCACTGGGAATGCCTGGCGGCGATGCAGGAAGCGTTCCCGCGGGTATCGATGAGCACCCGCCTGTTCACCCTCGACCGCAATCGCTTCACCAGCTCCGGTGGCACCGCGCCGCTGGACATGATGCTGCACCTGATCAGTCGCGATCACGGTCGCGAGCTGTCGGCGGCGATCTCCGAAATGTTTGTCTACGAGCGTATCCGCAACGAACAGGATCACCAGCGCGTGCCGCTCAAGCACATGCTTGGCACCAACCAGCCTAAGTTGCAGGAAATCGTGGCGTTGATGGAAGCCAACCTCGAAGAGCCGATCGACCTGGACGAACTGGCGGTGTATGTCGCCGTGTCCCGGCGTCAGCTGGAGCGGTTGTTCCAGAAATACCTGCACTGCTCACCGTCGCGCTATTACCTCAAGCTGCGGCTCATCCGTGCGCGGCAACTGCTCAAGCAGACGCCGATGTCGATCATCGAAGTGGCCTCGGTGTGCGGCTTCGTTTCCACCCCGCACTTCTCCAAGTGCTACCGCGAATACTTCGGCATTCCGCCGCGGGACGAGCGCGTCGGTTCAAACACCACGCAACAGGTGGCGATGATGCCGCTACCGCAGGCGTTGGTGCTGTCGCCATTGTCCGGGCCGCTGTCGGCACTGAGCCAGGCGCGCAATGAATCGACGTTCGCCAGTGTGAGGCTCTAAGACCTCTAGCGCCTTCATCGCGAGCAAGCTCGCTCCCACAGGGAGATCGCCTGGGTGCAATAGAGCGTGTGCACACCAGGGATCACTGTGGGAGCGAGCTTGCTCGCGATTGGTTTTTCAGGTGTTGTGGTTTTGCTGGTAATCCATCAGCGCCGGCAACAATTGCTTGTCGATTGCCTGGCGCACGGCTGGCAGGATGGTGGCGCTGCTGGTGTACATGTCCTTGACCATCCGCCGCAGTTCATTGGCACGGGCCTGGTCCAAACCCCGCACGGCGCACTCGCAGGCCTGCTCGGCGGTGGAACCGCTGGGTATCTGGAGCCCCAGGGCCTTGAGGTGGCCCAGCAGGTCTTCCTGGTCGATCAAATCGGCGTGCATCATGACGCTTTTCCTTGTTCAGGGATTGGGGTCGTGTCTCGATTTTGGTAGCCACCCGAAGCGGCGGCAAGGGCAAACTGTCGCAATGGCCCGGATACCTATGAGCAGGTCGTTTTCGGCTAACTCCCGCTAATCCGGACTGGGCACACTGAACTCAAGCTGAATCACGATGGTTTGGTCACCCTCGCGCAACAGCTCCTCCAGTAACGCACCTGCCCCGATCCTGTCACGGCTTGATCGGGGATTTTTTTGTCTGTGACAATCAGAGAGTGATGGGTTGTTCGTCAGGGCGCTATCGCGAGCAAGCTCGCTCCCACAGGTTTTGTGAACGACATACAACCACTGTGGGAGCGAGCTTGCTCGCGATGAACGATGACGCGGTCTACCTCTGCAACACCAGAATCCGCGACAACAACTCATCCCGATCCACATAACACCCCTGGAAATGCCGCGCGCCGGAAGCCGGGTCGAAGGCGTTGCGGGCATGGAGCGTACGGCGGTTGTCGAAGCACCAGAGCTGGCCGGGTTCGAGCCGTTGCATCACACGAAACTGTGGCGCGCGGGTCAGGGCGATGAAGCGTCGGTAGGCTCGGTAAAGCCTGGGCATTTGCTCGACGGTGGTGTCGAACGGTCCGCGCAGGAAATTCGCCATGCGGACTTCCGCGACATGCCCCAGGGCATCCAGCGCAATGATGGGCGCCAGGCAGCGGTAGTCGCTGTGGCGATCCTTGTTGCGAAACTCCACCGGGATTTCGCACAGAGTGGCAAAGGCTTCGGGATCTTCCTGGCGCAGCGCCTCGGCGATGGCAAAACCGTCGACAAAAATGCTCTCGCCGCCGTCGGCGTCATTCACCAGGCAATGCAAAAACTGCAGCCCCGGTTGCAACTCCCGGGTTGGCAGGTCGCTGTGCAGTGGCAGGTTGAAAGCGGTGTAGGCATTGCTGTCGGCGTTGGCCTTGGATTGCACGTTGAACAGCACGCCGAAGTTGCTCTCGCGAATGAACGAAATGCGCTGGGCAATCTGTTTCAACGAACCGGGTTCGGTGGGCACGCCGCGCACTTGCGTCAGGCCAATGTCGCGCACCGCCAGCAGCCATTGCAACAGCGCATCGGCGTCATCCATCAGGGCCTGGTAATCGAATACCGGCAGTTGCAGATCGTGCCGCCATAGCTGGCTTTTGGGTTTGCTCGCCAGGCGTTCGGCCCTGGACTGCTCATCATAGGCATGGGCCCGTAGCCAGCCCGGGTCGAAGCGGCTCTGGTGACCGTCCTGCCAATCGACGCACAGGCAGCCCTCGCTATCGAGGCGGATCGCACCGGGTGCGCTGTCTTCAGGCACGTCGACGATTTCCAGTACTTGTTCGCGGGTGACGGTGTAGACGCATTGAGGGCAAGAGCAGTTGTCCCGCAACCACTGATGATGGAAAGGGCTGACCCGGCCATCGACCCAGGTGACCTGCACCCGGTCGGCCAAGGACGTTACAGCACCCAGCGCGCAGACCAGGGGATAGCGGCGGAAGTCGGCAAACGCGGCGGCAGTGTTCATGGCGATCTCCTGTTCGAGGCTTATCGGGCAGGTGGCAGTGCGATGACCCGACCGATATAGGCCGGCGGCGGCAGGTCGGACTGTTCATCGAGCAGGGCGGTGAGTGTGCCCAGGGTCTGCTGCGTGAAGGGCGCCGAGCGCGGACCCGCCAGGTCGACGTGCAGCAGCATCTGCTCATTACCGGCCAGCTCTTTATCCCCGCCTGCCAGGTGCAGGCTGTGGTAGAGATGCAGGCGCTTGGCGTCGTGGCCGATGATCTGCGTGCGCACTTCCACGTCAGCGGCGAGCTTCACTTCGTGCAGGTAATTGAGGTGCAGTTCGAGGGTGAACAGCGAGTGACCGCTGGCCTCGCGGTTCTGGCTGTCCATGCCGAGCCGGTCCATCAGCGCGTCGGTGGCATAGCTGAAAATCAGCAGATAGAAGGCATCGCGTAGATGGCCGTTGTAATCGACCCATTCGGGGAGGATGCGGGTTTGATAGGTGGTGAGGGTGGGCATGATTCAGGTCCGACAATTGGGGTGACTGGGCTGGCGCTATCGCGAGCAAGCTCGCTCCCACAGGGATCTGCTGGGGGAAATAAAGAGCGTTCACACCGCGAAATCCTTGTGGGAGCGAGCTTGCTCGCGATGGGGCCAGACCTGCTGGCCCTAAAACCTGGATTTACTCTTCGAAAGCCATGCCATGCTTGGCCTTGGTGGCCTTCACCGCTTCCAGCACCGCCAGCAAACAATCATCACGATAGCGCTCCAGGGCCGAGATGGTGTGGCTGCCCAGTTGCTCCCTCGTGCCGTCCACCACGTCGTCGATCAGCTTCTCGGTCAGCTCCGGCGCTGGCAGGTAGGTCCAGGGCAGTTGCAGCGCCGGGCCGAACTGGGCCATGAAGTGCCGCATGCCGGCATCGCCTCCGGCCAGGGTGTAGGTCAGGAAGGTACCCATGAATGACCAGCGCAGGCCGGCGCCAAAACGGATGGCATCGTCGATTTCCCCTGTGGTGGCGACGCCGTCGTTGACCAGGTGCAGGGCCTCGCGCCACAGCGCTTCGAGCAGGCGGTCGGCGATGAAGCCAGGCACTTCCTTACGTACGTGCAGCGGCCGCATGCCGAGGGATTCATACACTTGCATGGCGGCTTGTACCGCTTCGGGGGCGGTGTGCTTGCCACCGACCACTTCCACCAGCGGCAACAGGTAAACCGGGTTGAACGGATGCCCGACCACGCAGCGTTCCGGGTGGGTCGCTCCTTCGTAGAATTCGCTTGGCAACAGCCCCGAAGTACTGGAGCCGATCAATGCATTCGGCTTGGCGGCTGCGCTGATCTGGCCGTGCAGTTCGAGCTTCAGTTCCAGGCGCTCGGGGGCGCTTTCCTGAATGAAGTCGGCGTCGCGCACGCATTCTTCGATGGTCGCGACAAAGCGCAGCCGATCCTGTGAGGCACCAGGGGCCAGGCCCTGTTTCTCCAGCGCGCCCCAAGCGTTGGCGACGCGTTTGCGCAATGCCGCCTCGGCACCAGGCGCCGGGTCCCAGGCGACAACGTCGAGGCCATGGGCCAAGGCCCGGCTGACCCAGCCGCTGCCGATTACACCACTGCCCAGGGCGGCGAAGGTCTTGATGTCGGTGATAAAGCTCATGGTGATTTTCCTGAGTAATTCGCTGATTCCCTGTGGGAGCGTGCTTGCTCGCGATGACGGTATTCCAGGTGCAGCAAATGCACTGGATGCGCCGACGCTATCGCGAGCAAGCTCGCTCCCACATTTGATCTGGGGTGGTCTTGAGATCTGCAGTCACTGCCGATCCTATGTGCACGTTCGGTTTAACCGCGTGGAGTCAGGCCCATCTTCTTGCGGCCTTCAGCCGGGGTGAGCACGCGCGCCCCGAGGCGGCTGAGGATTTCGCCTGCGCGCTCCACCAGTTGGCCGTTGGTGGCGAGCACGCCTTTATCCAGCCAGAGGTTGTCTTCCAGCCCGACCCGCACGTTGCCCCCCAGCAGCACCGCCTGGGCGGCCATCGGCATTTGCATGCGGCCGATGCCGAAGCCGGCCCACACCGCGTCGGCCGGCAGGTTGTCGACCATGGCCTTCATGGTGGTGGTGTCGGCCGGCGCTCCCCATGGGATGCCCAGGCAGAGCTGGAACAGCGGGTTGTCCAGCAGACCTTCCTTGATCAGTTGCTTGGCGAACCACAGGTGGCCGGTGTCGAAGATTTCCAGCTCGGCCTTGACCCCCAGTTCGGTGATGCGCTTGGCCCCGGCCCGCAGTTGCGCCGGGGTGGAGACGTAAATGGTGTCGCCGTCGCCGAAGTTCAGGGTGCCGCAATCCAGGGTACAGATTTCCGGCAGCAGCTCTTCGACGTGGGCCAGGCGGGTCAGCGGACCCACCAGGTCGGTGTTGGGGCCGAACTCCATCGGCCGTTCGCCCGCACCGATCTCCAGGTCACCGCCCATGCCGGCGGTGAGGTTGACGATGATGTCCACGTCCGCCTCACGGATGCGCTCCATCACTTCGCGGTACAGCGCCACATCGCGGCTGAACTTGCCGGTCTGCGGGTCGCGGACGTGGCAGTGGACCACGGTGGCACCGGCCTTGGCGGCTTCGACGGCAGCGGCGGCGATCTGTTTCGGGGTGACCGGCACGTGGGGGCTCTTGGCGGTCGTGTCGCCAGCACCGGTGAGTGCGCAGGTGATGATGACGTCGTGGTTCATGGTGCGGATTCCTTCAGGCGTGGTAAGTCACCGCGCAGCCGTTTGGTGCTGCGCAGAGGGAGAACGTTTGGTCAGTTACTGGTGAGTTTCAGGTTGTCGGCGGCCGGCTTGCCGTCGAAGGTGGTCACGCCTTCGAGCCAGCGCTGCTTGTCTTGCGGATGATCCTTGAGCCATTGCCGGGCCGATTCGAGCGGATCCTTGTGATCGAGCAGCGGCTGCATCATCCGGCTCTCGTCTTCGGCGGTGAAGGTCAGGTTGCTCAGCAAGCGACCGACGTTCGGGCATTGCTCGGCGTAGTTCGGCGCGGTGACGGTCCAGACGGTGGCCATGCCTTCGTTCGGGCCGAGGGCGTCGTCGCTGCCGGTGAGGTAGGTCATTTGCACATTGACGTTCATCGGATGCGGCGCCCAGCCGAAGAACACCACGGCTTCCTTGCGCCGCACGGCGCGGTCCACGGCGGCGAGCATGCCGGCTTCGCTGGACTCCACCAGTTGGAATTTGCCCAGGCCGAACTGGTTCTTGGCGATCATCGCCTTGATCTGGGTGTTGGCGCCGGAGCCGGGTTCGATGCCGTAGATCTTGCCACCCAACTCTTTTTCGAATTTGGCGATGTCGGCAAAGGTCTTCAGGCCCTTGTCAGCCAGGTAGGTCGGCACGGCCAGGGTGGCGCGGGCGTCCTTGAGGCTGGGTTGTTCCAGGACCTTGACCTGCTTGGCTTCGACGAATGGGGTGATGGTATGGGTCATCAGCGGGTTCCAGTAGCCCAGGAACAGGTCCAGGCGTTGGTCACGAATGCCGGCGAAGATGATTTGCTGGGAGGCGCTGGTCTGCTTGGTGGTGTAGCCGAGGCCGTCGAGCATCACTTGGGTCAGGGCGCTGGTGGCGATGACGTCGGTCCAGTTGACCACGCCCAGGCGCACGTTCTGGCACGCGGCGGGTTCAGCTGCCATGACGGCGCCATTCATTAAGGTGGTACCGCTGAGTGCAAGAACGCAGGAGCTGATCAGTCGTTTCATGTCGGGTTCCTCGGCAGCTTATTGTTATGGGGCCCGGTGTCTGTGCGCCGGTGATGCCAAGTTACGCAGCCCGAAGCGTGGCAAAACGCACAGCGGCGACGTGCTCTTGCACTGCAGCGACCTGCGCCCTTGAACGACGCTTGCAACTGGCGTATCAAGGTCCGCACGCTACCCGTCGACCGAGTGCGCTCCATGTCCCAGGATTTCTACTTCTTGTTGATGCCGGGCTTTTCAGCCATCGGTTTCATTTCGGCCATCGAGCCGTTGCGGGTCGCCAATCGTTTTCGTGGCGAGCTGTATCGTTGGCATGTGTTGAGCGTCGATGGCGGTGCGGTGCTGGCGAGCAACGGCATGTCGGTCAACGCCGATGCCGCGCTTGAGCCCTTGAAGAAAGGCGCGACCCTTTGGGTGGTGGCGGGGTTCGAACCACTGAAGTTCGCCACCCCAGCACTGGAGCGGTGGTTGCATCGGTTGGACAACGAAGGCGTGATCCTGGGGGGCATCGACACCGGCAGCGTGGTCCTGGCCGAGGCGGGGCTGCTGGACGGACATCGCGTGACCTTGCACTGGGAAGCGATCGAGGCGTTCAAAGAGTCCTATCCGCAGCTTGGCGTGACCCAGGAACTGTTTGAAATCGACCGTCGCCGTATCACTTGCGCCGGTGGCACCGCGTCCATCGACCTGATGCTCGACCTGATCGGCCAGGCTCACGGTTCGGAGCTGGCGATCCAGGTCAGCGAACAGTTCGTGCTTGGCCGCATCCGCCCGCGCAAAGATCACCAGCGCATGGAAATCGCCAACCGCTATGGCATTCGCAACAAGAAGCTGGTGCACGTCATCGGCGAGATGGAAACCCACAGCGAACCGCCCCTGAGCACCTTGGCCCTGGCCGAATCCATCAACGTCACGCGGCGCCAGCTCGAAAGGCTGTTTCGCCTGCACCTGAACGACACCCCGAGCAACTTCTACCTGCGCCTGCGCCTGGAGAAGGCCCGGCAACTGCTGCGCCAGACCGACATGAGCGTGCTGGAAGTGAGCATCGCCTGCGGCTTTGAGTCACCGTCGTACTTCACCCGCAGTTACCGGGCACGGTTCGCGCGCTGTCCACGGGAAGATCGGCGGCGGCAGGGGGATGGGCGGGAGGTGGTTTGACAGGCTTTTATACTCAATTATGCTCGGGACTATAAATTATACCTGCCGCCATAATTGGGTATAAAAGCTTGCTGCCGCCAGTCATCGGTCATACCTCTGTGGCGAGGGAGCTTGCTCCCGCTGGGGCGCGCAGCGTCCCTCGCTGTTGAGGGCTGCTGCGCAGCCAGCGGGAGCAAGCTCCCTCGCCACAGGGAACGACTTTACTTTTTCATCAGCGCCGAGCACGCCGCTTTGTACGCCTCATGCTGATACTTGTTCAGCGTCGCCGGCAAGGCGAAGTCATGTTTCTTGTGCTGCGCGTTGATAGTCTGCGGTGACAGCAGTGTCACCTCGCAGCCTTCCAGCAACTGGAAAACCCCTTCAATCTTGAACGTGGTCGGTCCGCCGGCGAACTCGCCTTTCTTGCTGCGCTTCTTGATGGCGATGCGTTCGATGCCATGTTCAGCCACGAAAGCCCGTACCTGAGCGGCAAACGCCTTGACGTTGGCGGCTTCGTCATCGTCGTCCAGGGCGATTTTCTTGGTATTCAGCGCGATGTGGGTCAACGCCTGCTGCTCCAGCGAGGCAACGGCGATAATCGCTTCGCTGCCTTTGATTTCGATACCGCAGGTTTTCATGGGGATCTCTTTGCTCGAGGGGGGGGTGTGCAGCTTACTCCTGCCCAATCGACTCCAAAAACTCCGACCGATCATCGCTCACCTGGGCCATGCAGTCGTTTTCGGCGATTTTGTAGGCTTCGCTGCCGGGTTTGGCCGGGAAGGCGGCGATGGCGCAGTCGGCGTCGCGCTGTTTTTGCCACAGTTGTTGGGCGGCCTTGACCTTGGTGGTGATGTCGTTGAGTTGGGCCTTGTCGCTGGCGTAGCGGGTTTGCAGGCGCTCAAAGAGGCTCTGCAGGTTTTCGTTGAGCAATTGTTCGGCGGCAGTCTTGCCATAGGCCGAGCAGGCCAGGGTCTGGACGTCGTTTTCAACTTCGTCGCAGGGATTGGGCTCGGTGTCTTCGGTTGCGTGTGCCAGGGTGCTGATCAGTGCCAAAGCCAGGAAGATTGATTTCATCGCGTTGCCGCTCAAGTCCAGTGAAAACCAGTGATGCGGCGGATTCTGGCGCAACCGTCGGGTAAAGAACAGACGGGCAGGGCGGGCCTGTCGTAGCCCATTGTCGTGGATTGACGCTTTCGGCAATTCCCCTGTCGTTTTTGCACCGGGTCGCGACGGCCCTCAGGCATATGCTGGCCCCAAAGCGCCGGCACACGATTCGGCGCATGAATCGCTGACAAAAGGGGACTGCCTGATGAGCCCAGCCGAATTGCACGCCGACAGCATCGTTATCGACGGGCTGATCATTGCCAAGTGGAACCGCGACCTGTTCGAAGACATGCGCAAGGGCGGCCTGACCGCAGCCAACTGCACCGTGTCGGTGTGGGAAGGTTTCCAGGCCACCATCAATAACATCGTCGCCAGCCAGAAGCTGATCCGCGAGAACAGCGACCTGGTGATTCCGGTGAAAACCACCGCCGACATCCGTCGCGCCAAGGAACAGGGCAAGACCGGCATCATCTTCGGCTTCCAGAACGCCCACGCCTTCGAAGACCAACTCGGCTACGTCGAGATCTTCAAGCAGTTGGGCGTGGGTGTGGTGCAGATGTGCTACAACACCCAGAACCTGGTGGGCACCGGTTGCTACGAGCGTGACGGCGGCCTGTCGGGCTTCGGTCGCGAGATCGTCGCCGAGATGAACCGTGTCGGCATCATGTGCGACCTGTCCCACGTCGGTTCCAAGACCTCCGAAGAAGTCATCCTCGAATCGAAGAAGCCGGTGTGCTATTCCCACTGCCTGCCGTCCGGCCTGAAAGAGCATCCGCGCAACAAATCCGATGAAGAGCTGAAGTTCATCGCCGACCACGGCGGTTTCGTCGGCGTGACCATGTTCGCGCCGTTTTTGGCCAAGGGCATCGATTCGACCATCGACGACTACGCCGAAGCCATCGAATACACCATGAACATCGTCGGTGAGGACGCCATCGGCATCGGTACCGACTTCACCCAGGGCCACGGCCAGGATTTCTTCGAAATGCTGACCCACGACAAGGGCTACGCCCGTCGTCTGACCAGCTTCGGCAAGATCATCAACCCCCTGGGCATCCGCACCGTGGGCGAGTTCCCGAACCTCACCGAGACGCTGCTCAAGCGCGGTCACCCTGAGCGGGTGGTGCGCAAGATCATGGGTGAGAACTGGGTCAACGTGCTGAAAGACGTCTGGGGCGAATAACCGCCGCCGCATCGCTAATCCTCTACCTGCGGCCCTCTGCGCCGCAGGCAATACCACGAATTTCCGGAGTCAAGTTTTCATGGCCAAGATCGCCCCGCAACTGCCTATCGAAGTCGACAGCGAAACCGGTGTCTGGACGTCCGACGCCCTGCCGATGCTGTACGTACCGCGTCACTTCTTCGTCAACAACCACATGGGCATCGAAGAAGTGCTGGGCGCCGACGCCTACGCCGAGATTCTCTACAAGGCCGGCTACAAATCTGCCTGGCACTGGTGTGAAAAAGAGGCCGAATGCCACGGCCTGGAAGGCGTCGCGGTGTTCGAGCACTACATGAAGCGCCTGTCCCAACGTGGCTGGGGCCTGTTCAAGATCCAGGACATCGACCTGGATAAAGGCACCGCCAGCGTCAAGCTCGAGCACTCGGCGTTCGTCTATGTGTACGGCAAGGTCGGGCGCAAAGTCGACTACATGTTCACCGGCTGGTTCGCCGGCGCCATGGACCAGATCCTCGCCGCTCGTGGCAGTTCGATCCGCACCGTGGCCGAGCAGGTCTATGGCGGTTCCGAAGAAGGCCACGACGACGGCCTGTTCATCGTCAAGCCGTTGTAAGTCGAGGATTGCGCCATGGCTTTTGAAGCAATGTTCCAGCCGATCCAGATCGGCAAACTGACCATCCGTAACCGCGTGCTCAGCACCGCGCACGCTGAGGTCTACGCCACCGACGGCGGCATGACCACCGACCGGTATGTGAAGTATTACGAAGAAAAGGCCAAGGGCGGCATCGGCCTGGCGATCTGTGGTGGTTCGTCGGTGGTTGCCATCGACAGCCCGCAGGAATGGTGGAGCTCGGTGAACCTGTCCACCGACCGCATCATCCCGCACTTCCAGAACCTGGCCGACGCCATGCACAAGCATGGCGCCAAGATCATGATCCAGATTACCCACATGGGCCGTCGCTCGCGTTGGGACGGCTTCAACTGGCCGACCCTGATGTCGCCGTCCGGCGTGCGTGAGCCGGTGCACCGTGCCACCTGCAAGACCATCGAGCCGGAAGAAATCTGGCGGGTGATCGGCAACTACGCCCAGGCGGCACGGCGTGCCAAGGCCGGTGGCCTGGACGGCGTCGAGCTGTCCGCCGTGCACCAGCACATGATCGACCAGTTCTGGAGCCCGCGGGTCAACAAGCGTACCGACGAATGGGGCGGCAGCTTCGAAGGCCGGATGAAGTTCGGTCTGGAAGTGCTGAAGGCCGTGCGCGCCGAAGTGGGCGACGATTTCTGCGTGGGCATGCGCCTGTGCGGCGACGAGTTCCACCCGGACGGCTTGTCCCACGAGGACATGAAGCAGATCGCCAAGTACTACGACGACACCGGCATGCTGGATTTCATCGGCGTGGTGGGCTCGGGTTGCGACACCCACAACACCTTGGCCAACGTCATCCCGAACATGAGTTATCCACCGGAGCCGTTCCTGCATTTGGCCGCCG
The DNA here is from genome assembly GCF_053629195.1 of Pseudomonas sp. R151218B TE3479. NCBI lineage: Bacteria > Pseudomonadati > Pseudomonadota > Gammaproteobacteria > Pseudomonadales > Pseudomonadaceae > Pseudomonas > Pseudomonas sp. R151218B TE3479. The sequence goes on along the minus strand of NZ_JBRJHV010000001.1, from coordinate 501,398 downwards.
GTATCAAGGAAGTGGTCAAGGTCCCGGTGCTGCACGCGCAGAACATCAAGGACCCGAACCAGGCCACGCGGATCCTGGAAGGCGGTTACGTCGACATGGTCGGCATGACCCGTGCCCACATCGCCGACCCGCACCTGATCGCCAAGATCAAGATGGGCCAGATCGACCAGATCAAACAGTGCGTCGGTGCCAACTATTGCATCGACCGCCAGTATCAAGGCCTGGACGTACTGTGCATCCAGAACGCCGCGACCTCCCGTGAATACATGGGCGTGCCGCACATCATCGAGAAGTCCACCGGGCCCAAGCGCAAAGTGGTCGTCGTCGGTGCCGGCCCGGCCGGGATGGAAGCGGCGCGTGTCGCTGCCGAACGTGGGCACGACGTGACCTTGTTCGAGAAGAAGGAATTCATCGGCGGGCAGATCACTACCGCTTCGAAAGCCCCGCAACGGGACCAGATCGCCGGTATCACCCGCTGGTTCCAGCTGGAACTGGCGCGGCTGAAAGTCGACCTGCGCCTGGGCGTGGCGGCTGATGCGGCGACGATCATGGACCTGCGTCCGGATGTGGTGGTGCTGGCCGTTGGCGGGCATCCGAATGTGGAGCAAAACGAACACTGGGGCGCCGCCGAAGGGCTGGTGGTCAGCAGCTGGGACGTGCTCGACGGCAAGGTTGCGCCGGGCAAGAACGTGCTGGTCTACGACACCATTTGCGAGTTCACCGGCATGTCGGTGGCCGACTTCCTCGCCGACAAGGGCAGCCAGGTGGAGATCGTCACCGACGACATCAAGCCGGGCGTGGCCATTGGCGGGACTTCGTTCCCCACCTACTACCGCAGCATGTACCCCAAGGAAGTGATCATGACCGGGGACATGATGCTGGAGAAGGTCTACCGCGAAGGCGACAAGCTGGTGGCGGTGCTGGAAAACGAATACACCGGCGCCAAGGAAGAACGCGTGGTGGACCAGGTGGTGGTGGAAAACGGCGTGCGGCCGGACGAAGAAATCTACTACGCGCTCAAGGAAGGTTCGCGCAACAAGGGCCAGATCGACGTCGAAGCCTTGTTCGCGATCAAGCCTCAGCCGTGCCTGGAGCAGAGCGGCGATGGCTACCTGCTGTTCCGTATCGGCGACTGCGTGGCCCAGCGTAATACCCACGCGGCCATCTACGACGCCCTGCGGTTGTGCAAGGATTTCTAACGGCTTGTGGATAACCCTGTGGGAGCGAGCTTGCTCGCGATAGCGGTGGATCAGTCGACATTTAGGTTGGATCTGAGTCCGTCTTCGCGAGCAAGCTCGCCCCCATAGGGATCGAGCAAGACATCCAGGTTTCTGTGCCTGCAAGACCTGAGGTCTTTGGGAGCTTCACCATGCTGAACACCCTTCTTCCAATCCTGCTGTTCGCAGCCCTGGGCCTCGCGGTCCTCGGCGCCTTGCGGCGGGTGAACATGTGGCGCCGGGGACGACCGGCCAAGGTCGACCTGATCGGCGGTCTCTTTGCCATGCCCAAGCGCTACATGGTGGATTTGCACCACGTAGTGGCGCGGGACAAATACATTGCCAACACTCACGTCGCCACGGCCGGTGGTGCGGTGGCGTCGGTGGTGCTGGCGATCCTGGTCCACGGGTTTGGCCTGCATAACCGCTTCCTCGGTTATGCGTTGCTGTTGATGTCGGCCGTGATGTTCGTCGGTGCGATCTTCGTCTACCTGCGTCGGCGCAATCCGCCCGCCCGGTTGTCCAAGGGCCCGTGGATGCGCCTGCCGAAAAGCCTGCTGGCGTTTTCGGCGTCGTTCTTCCTGGTGACCCTGCCGGTGGCGGGCATCCTGCCGGAGAACTTCGGTGGTTGGCTGGTGGCGGCGGTCCTGGGTGTCGGTGTGCTGTGGGGCGTGTCGGAACTGTTCTTCGGCATGACCTGGGGCGGGCCGATGAAGCACGCCTTCGCCGGTGCCCTGCACCTGGCCTGGCATCGCCGTGCCGAGCGCTTTGGCGGCGGCCGTTCCACCGGTCTCAAACCGCTGGACCTGAACGATCCCGCTGCGCCACTGGGCGTGGAGAAACCCAAGGACTTCACCTGGAACCAACTGCTGGGCTTCGACGCCTGCGTGCAGTGCGGCAAGTGTGAAGCGGCCTGCCCGGCGTTCGCGGCCGGCCAGCCGTTGAACCCGAAAAAACTCATCCAGGACATGGTCGTCGGCCTGGCCGGCGGCACCGATGCGAAATTCGCTGGCAGTCCATACCCGGGTAAACCTGTGGGCGAGCATGCCGGCAATCCCCATCAGCCGATCGTCAACGGCCTGGTAGACGCCGAGACCCTGTGGTCGTGCACCACCTGCCGCGCGTGCGTCGAGGAATGTCCGATGATGATCGAGCACGTCGATGCCATCGTCGACATGCGCCGCCACCTGACCCTGGAAAAAGGCGCCACGCCGAACAAGGGTGCCGAGGTGCTGGAAAACCTCATCGCCACCGACAACCCTGGCGGCTTTGCCCCGGGCGGACGGATGAACTGGGCAGCGGACCTGAACCTGAACCTGCTCAGCGAGAAGAAATCCACCGACGTGCTGTTCTGGGTCGGCGACGGTGCCTTCGACATGCGCAACCAGCGCACCCTGCGCGCGTTCGTCAAAGTGCTGAAGGCGGCGAAAGTCGACTTTGCCGTGCTCGGCCTCGAAGAACGCGACAGCGGTGACGTGGCCCGGCGCCTGGGCGACGAAGCGACGTTCCAGCTGTTGGCCAAACGCAACATCCAGACCCTGGCCAAATACAGCTTCAACCGCATCGTCACCTGCGACCCCCACAGCTTCCACGTGCTGAAAAACGAATACGGCGCCTTCGATGGCAACTACCTGGTGCAGCACCACAGCACTTACCTGGCGGAAATCATCGACGCCGGCGCCCTGAACCTCGGCCAGCACAAGGGCGACAGCGTGACCTATCACGATCCGTGCTACCTGGGCCGCTACAACGGCGAATACGAGGCGCCGCGCCAGGTGCTGCGTGCGCTGGGTATCGAGGTCAAGGAGATGCAGCGTTCCGGTTTCCGCTCGCGTTGCTGCGGCGGCGGTGGCGGTGCGCCGATCACCGACATCCCAGGCAAGCAGCGGATTCCTGACATGCGCATGGATGACATTCGCGAAACCGGCGCAGAGTTGGTGGCGGTGGGTTGTCCACAGTGCACCGCCATGCTCGAAGGCGTGGTCGAGCCGCGGCCAATGATCAAGGACATTGCCGAACTGGTGGCTGACGCACTGCTTGAAGACGCAGCCCCGAGCAAACCCGTGGCCCCAGCCAAACGTGAACCTGCGGAGGTGCATTAATGAGCGACATCATCCGCCGCGACCCTCGCGCCGAGTGGATCGCCCGTAACCGTCTGCACCCGCTGCACGCGGCCATGCAACCGGTCCAGCACAGCTGGATGGGCCCCAACGGCGTCATTCGCAAGAACGTTCATGGTATCGGTTTCATCGGTCCCAACGGCATCAAGCGCATCGACCGCAGCGGTGCCCAGCAGGGAGGCGCGACCAAGCGTATCGCCGCGACCGAAGTGCAGTTGCCGCTGCATCAGGTGCCGCAACCGGCGTTCTACATCAGTGTGGTGCCGGACATGGTCGGTGGTCGCCTCAGCAGCCACGACCGCGATCTGCTGGGCCTGGCCCATCAGCTTGCGGGGACGGACGGCGCGGTGCTGGCAGTGGTATTCGGCGAGCACAAGGAAAACGCCTTCGCCACGGCCGGTGTCGACCGCTTGCTGGTACTGGAAGGTGAGGCCTTCAGTGGTTATGCACCGGAACAACGGGTCCAGGGTCTGCGGGCTGTGGATAACCAATTCAATCCACGCCATTGGCTGCTGCCCGACAGCCGCACCGGTGGCGGTGAACTGGGCCGGCGTTTTGCCGCAGCTCTGGGCGAGCGCCCGGCCACGCGGGTCTGGCAGGTCAAGGGCGAGGAGTGCATTGGCCGCGCCGGCGCGGGCCTGCAAGACTTGGCCCGGCCGTTGGCGCGCTTGATCCTGGCAGCGGCGGAATGCGCCGAGCCGGTCAGTGAAACCCGTCACGAAGCCCTGCCGGTGGAGTTATCCACAAGTGTGGCGCGCAGCTTGTCGCGTATCGAAGATCTGGGTGCGGTGGCGGTGGACCCGGGTGCGATCCCGATGGCCGAGGCCGAATTCATTTTCTCCGGCGGCAACGGGGTCAAGGACTGGGCGCTGTTCCACCAGACCGCTGCGGCCCTGGGCGCCACCGAAGGCGCTTCGCGGGTAGCGGTGGACGACGGCTTCATGGCTCGGGACCGTCAGGTCGGCGCATCCGGTACCTGGGTCACGGCACGGGTCTACGTGGCCGTGGGGATTTCCGGGGCGATCCAGCACCTGCAGGGCATTGGCGCCTGCGACAAGGTGGTGGCGATCAACCTCGATCCGGGCTGCGACATGATCAAACGGGCAGACCTGTCGGTGATCGGTGACAGCGCGGCGATTCTCCAGGCCTTGATCGCGGCGGTAGAGGCTTATCGCAACGAAGCCAAGCGCGATGCGGCTTAAAAGGATTCAACCATGAGTACTCAAGTGATCAGCCTGGTGTCCATCGGCGCCCACCCGACCTCGGGTCGGCCTCGGCGTGCCGAACAGGATGCCCGGGCCGTGGAACTGGGCCTGCAACTGGCCGGCAACGACCTGCAAGTGCTGCACGCCGGTGACGTGGCCGAACCGGCCCTGCGCGCCTACCTGGGCATGGGCCTGGATGAACTCCACGTCCTGGAAAATCCCGACGGGGCCGACGCCCTGCCGGCCCTGACCGACTACCTGCGTGACGCTGGCGCCCAAGTGGTGTTGACCGGTAGTCAGGCGGAAACCGGTGAAGGCTCGGGCATGCTTCCCTTCCTGCTGGCGGAAAACCTCGGTTGGCCGTTGGTGGTGGGGCTGGCCCAGGTCGAATCCATCGACAACGGCGTGGCCCTGGTGCTGCAAGCCTTGCCCCGCGGCCAACGACGCCGTCTCAAAGTGCGCCTGCCATTCCTGGCCACTGTGGATAACGCCGCGCCAAAACCTCGGCAAAGCGCCTACGGCCCGGCCCGGCGTGGGGCGTTGCACGCCGAGGAAGTCGAAGTGATCGACGACACCTTGCTGGCGGTGGCGACCCTGCAACCGGCCAAGCCACGCCCCAAGCGCTTGAAAGTGATCAAGGCCAAGAGCGGCGCCGACCGCATGAAAGCCGCCACGGCCAAGGCCAGCGGCGGAGGCGGGCAAGTGCTCAAGGGCGTGAGCCCGGAGGCGGGGGCCGAGGCCATTCTCAGGTTGTTGATTGAGGAAGGGGTCGTTCGCTAAACCCGGGAATACCTCAATCCCTTTGTGGGAGCGAGCTTGCTCGCGATGGCGGTATGTCAGGTTGCATCTTCTGCGCTGACACGCCGCTATCGCGAGCAAGCTCGCTCCCACAGGAGGGGGTATGTGTTTGCCCACCATTGCTGTGTGTGCCTCTGTGGATAACCTGCTTGGCCCCCGCCGCAAACCAGGCCATCCAGGCCTGCGCTCAAAACACCCGTATGACCTGCTGCAACATCCGGCCATAAAACCACTGGCCTGGCGGGTTGTCGCGTCTCACGCTTGTGGGTGAAAAAGGTCGTTTCATCGCCAATGGAGTCCTATCAATGGAAGTAGCAATTCGCCCGGCCCTGCCCACGGATGCACGGGAGATCGCCCGTCTGTTCCGGATTTCCTCGGAGGGGGCATCGGATTACATCTGGAGCCAACTGGCGGAGCCAGGCCAGGATCTCCTTGACGTGGGCGCCGCGCGTTATGCCCGGGAAGGTGTCGATTTTTCCTACCAGAACTGCCTTGTCGCCCTGGCCAACGGACAGGTCATCGGCATGATGCACGCTTATGTCACGCGTCATGATCCACAGGCGGCCCCAGTTACAGACCCGATCCTGGCGCCCTACGCCGACATGGCGGTGCCCGACACCCTCTATATCTCAAGCTTGGCCCTGCATGAAGGCTGGCGTAACAAGGGGCTAGGCGTTCGCTTCCTCGAGCTGGCGCAACAGCGTGCCGATCAACTGGCACTCAAGGGCCTGAGCCTGATCGACTACGCCGCGAATACCGGCGCCCGGCGTTTTTATGAACGCCATGGCTTTGGCATCGTCAAAACCTGTCAGGTCGTCCCGCATCCGTTGATTCAAGTAACGGGCGCGGCCTACCTCATGCATCGGCCGTAGCCGGCACGGCGGCAACCCTGGCGCGGGGCACAGGTTGGCCCAAATCCCTGTGGGAGCGAGCTTGCTCGCGAAAGCGGTATTTCAGGCTACATTTTCGTCGCTGACACACCGCATTCGCGAGCAAGCTCGCTCCCACCGGGTAATGCGTTTACCCACAATCCTTGTGTATCCGCCTGTGGATAACCTGTTCGCCCCTCGCTGCACCCCATGAAAATCAGGCCCTGCCGGCCTTCGGTCAAAAAGTAGCCAGTCTAACTCACGGTTTTTATTGGTTTTTGTTTGTGAATAACGATCCCCTCCAACTGAAACTTGCCCCCAATCTCTGTTGGCGCTTCTGTGGATAAGATGTTCGCTCAACGCTGCAAGCCATACGGGGCGGGGCGTTCAGTGGGTTGATCATAAAGTGACCGATTGGCGTTTTTTTCAAAAAAACCTCCGCAAAACCGCGATTTACAAGCCGTCCAAGGGGTTTTCCACAGAGTCGTCAAAATTACCCCCAAACACTGTTGGCGCTTCTGTGGATAAGGTGTTCGCTTTCCTCTACGCGCCAGGCAGGGCAAGGCTTTCAGGCCGCTGTTCAATAATTGATCTATTCAGGATAAAGATCGTCATTGTTCATAAGCCACGGTTTTCATTTGCTCTATCCTCCCTTCGCGGCGGACTTGTCCCCATTTGCTGTGGGTGCTCATGTGGATAAGTTGTTTGCGAAAGGCTGCAGGCCACGGCGGGTATAGTCGAAAACGCGATAGGTCAAATTTCATACAGCTCTAAGCGCTGACCTGGGCATTGCGAAGGAGCGTTCACACGTCATTACCGCACCCACGGTTAGATTTCGAGACGTGTTACGGGGAGGAGGGCAGTGTGCGGTGGTTTTCCAAGTAGTCGGTGAATGTCAGGGCGCTATCGCGAGCAAGCTCGCTCCCACAAGTTTTGTGAACGACACAGAACCCCTGTGGGAGCGAGCTTGCTCGCGATGCTTTTGACTTAGCCCTGGACCGGAACGCCCTTGAGGTACGGCGCCGGTTCAGCCCCGAGGTTGTTGAGCATGCGCTCGCTGTACCAGTCCACGAAGTTCACCACGCCGAACTCATAGGTCTTGGAGTACGGGCCAGGCTGGTAGGCGGTGGAGTTGATGCCGCGCTGGTTTTCTTCGGCCAGGCGACGGTCCTGGTCGTTGGTGGCGTCCCAGACTTCACGCATGCGCGCCACATCGTAGTCCACGCCTTCGACCGCGTCCTTGTGCACCAGCCACTTGGTGGTGACCATGGTTTCCTGGGCGCTGATCGGCCACACGGTGAACACGATGATGTGGTCGCCCATGCAGTGGTTCCACGAGTGCGGCAGGTGCAGGATGCGCATCGAGCCCAGGTCCGGGTTCTTGATGCGGCCCATCAGCTTGGCGCAGCCTTGCTTGCCGTCCATGGTCATCGACACGGTGCCCTTGAGCAGCGGCATGCGCACGATACGGTTGCGCAGGCCGAAGCTGGCGTGGGCGTAAGGGATCTTCTCGGCGTCCCAGGCGGCGGCGGAAGCGGCCACGTGGTCCTTGAACGCCTGATCGGCCCGCGGGTCGGTGACGTCGTCCCATTCCAGCAGGGTCTTGAGCAATTCCGGGTGCGAGGCGTTGCAGTGGTAACACTCGCGGTTGTTTTCCAGCACCAGTTTCCAGTTGGCCTTTTCCATCAAGGTGGTTTGTACCGCCACCTTGGTGTTCTCCATGTCGTACGGTTCCATGTAATGGTTCAGCGTCGACAGGAAGTCATCGATGGCCGGCGGGTTCTCGGCCAGGCTGATGAAGATGTAGCCACCGGCAGTCTTCACGTTCACGGGTTTCAAGCCGTACTGCTTCATGTCGAAGTCGGCGCCCATCTCGGTGCCGGCGAACAGCAGGCGACCGTCCAGCTCGTAGGTCCACTGATGGTAGTGGCAGACCAGTTTGGCGACCTTGCCCTTTTCGCTGGTGCACAGCCGCGAACCGCGGTGGCGGCAGACGTTGTGGAAAGCGTGGACCACACCGTCGGCGCCGCGGATCACGATGATCGGGTTCTTGCCGACTTGCAGGGTCAGGTAGTTGCCCTTGGCCGGGATCTCGCAGGTCATGCCGGCGATCAACCATTCCTTCTGGAAGATTTCCTGCATGTCGATATCGAACAGGCGCTCATCGCTGTAGAACGGTTGCGGCAGCGAGAAGGTGCGCTCGCGCTCTTGCAACATTTGCGCGGTGGCCTTGCGTGCGGGTTCCAGCGGATCGCCCAGGCTCAGGGTAGTGGTGTCCATCGTTTTATCCTCGTGGCCCTCTAAGCGGAGCCGGTGAAAATGACTAATCGGTTGTGCTACGCAAGGCAGAAAACTTCGTTTATCTGTTGGGGCGAGTGTGGGGCCGCGCAGGGGGCGAACCTTATCCATGGGCGACATGGCCCAATCTGTTCCCGACGCGCAAGCCCCGGTAGTTAAGGGCTGGTCGCGATAAGTATGTGAATGTCGCAGATAGGTAAATGGTCACCCAAGCGCCTGCGCACAATCGCCATCATGAAGGCCGACAGTCGGCCGTGGAGATCAGCATGTCCAATAACTTCCTGAACCCGGTCACCACCCAGACCTGGGCCAATGGCCGACATATCGTACGTTGCGTCAAAGTCATCCAGGAAACCTGGGATGTGCGTACCTTCTGCTTCATGGCCGATCAGCCGATCATGTTCTTTTTCAAGCCGGGGCAATTCGTCACCCTGGAGCTGGAAATCGAAGGCCAGCCGATCATGCGCTCCTACACCATCTCCAGTTCGCCGTCGGTGCCCTACAGCTTCTCGGTCACCATCAAGCGCGTGCCGGGGGGCAAGGTGTCCAACTGGCTGCACGATACGTTGCATGAAGGCCAGGAGCTGGCGGTGCACGGGCCGGTGGGGTTGTTCAACGCCATCGATTTCCCGAGCCCGAAAGTCCTGTATCTGAGCGGTGGCGTGGGAATCACGCCGTGCATGTCCATGGCCCGCTGGTTCTACGACACCAACGCCAATGTCGACATGACCTTCATCCACAGCGCCCGGTCGCCCAAGGACATCATCTACCATCGCGAGCTGGAACACATGGCGTCGCGGATCGACAACTTCAGCCTGCACCTGATCTGCGAAAAGCACGGCCTGGGCGAGCCTTGGGCCGGGTATCGCGGTTACCTGAACCACAAGATGCTTGAATTGATGGTGCCCGACTTCCTCGAACGCGAAGTGTTCTGTTGCGGCCCGACGCCGTACATGACCGCGGTCAAGCGCCTGCTGGAAGCGGCTGGCTACGACATGAAGCGTTACCACGAAGAATCCTTCGGCGCCACGCCACCGGAAGCCCGCGCCGACGCCGTGGAACAGGCCGAACAGGCGGCCGACGCGCCGGAAGTCGATGCGGCGGACCTGCACCTGGTGGAATTCACCTCCTCTGGCAAGAGCATCCGCGTGGGCCCGGGCGAAACCGTCCACGCCGCCGCCGCCAAGCTTGGCATGATGATCCCCAAGGCCTGCGGCATGGGCATCTGCGGAACCTGCAAGGTATTGAAGCTGGGCGGGGAAGTGGAAATGGAACACAACGGCGGGATCACCGAAGACGACGAGGCCGAGGGCTACATCCTGTCGTGCTGCAGCGTGCCGAAGGGGGATGTGCGGATCGACTTCTGATCAGCGGCGGCCCCCTGTGGCGAGGGAGCAAGCTCCCTCGCCACAAAAGCCCAAAAGCCCAAAAGCCCAAAAGCCCAAAAGCCTGAAGATATCGGTCGTTGCTTCAGGCGCTCATCACTTCCCGAATATCCGCCGCCAATTCCCGCACCCGCGCTTCTTCGGTATCCCACGAGCACATGAAGCGTGCGCCGCCCTTGCCGATGAAGGTGTAGAAGCGCCAGCCCTTGGCGGTCAGCGCGGCGATGGCCGGTTCCGACAGTTGCAGGAATACGCCGTTGGCCTGGACCGGGAACATCAGTTCCACGCCGGGAATGTCGCTGACCAGTTCTGCCAGCAATTGGGCGCAGTGGTTGGCGTGGCGGGCGTGTTTGAGCCAGGCGTCGTTTTGCAGCAGGCCGACCCAGGGCGCGGACAGGAAGCGCATTTTCGACGCCAGTTGCCCGGCCTGTTTGCAGCGGTAGTCGAAATCCACGGCCAGGTCATGGTTGAAGAACAGAATCGCTTCCCCCACCGCCATGCCGTTTTTGGTGCCCCCGAAGCACAACACGTCCACGCCGACCTTCCAGGTCAGGTCCGCCGGGGAGCAGCCTAGGAAGGCGCAGGCGTTGGAAAAGCGCGCGCCGTCCATGTGCAGGTTCAGCCCCAGTTCCTTGCAGGTGACGCTGATGGCGCGGATTTCATCCGGCGTGTAGACGCTGCCGACTTCCGTGGCTTGGGTCAGGGTGACGACCCGAGGCTTGGGGTAGTGGATGTCCTGGCGCTTGAGGGCGATCTCGCGGATCGATTCGGGGGTCAGCTTGCCGTTTTCGGTGCGCGCCACCAGCAGCTTGGAACCGTTGGAGAAGAACTCTGGCGCGCCGCATTCGTCGGTTTCGACGTGGGCGGTTTCCGAGCAGATCACGCTGTGATAACTCTGGCACAACGAGGACAGGGCCAGGGAGTTGGCCGCCGTGCCGTTGAACGCGAAGAACACTTCGCAGTCGGTTTCGAACAAGGCCCGGAAATCGTCCGCCGCGCGGTGGGTCCACTCATCGTCGCCGTAGGCACGTTGGTGACCCTGATTGGCTTCTTCCATGGCGGCCCAGGCTTCGGGGCAAATGCCGGAATAGTTGTCGCTGGCAAACTGTTGACTCTTGTCGGTCATGGCCTTGCTCCTGAATAGAGAGTCCTGGATAAAGAGATCCCTGGCGGAATGCCCGGGTGGGGCGTTCCCTGGTTCGGCGTGTTTGGGTCCACAGCGCCGTGGTCGATACTGGTGCGCACTTTACCCAAGATTAGTGGGGGAACACACCGGATGTTTCTGTCGGAAAGTATCAATCTCGTCGCGCGGCTTTATACATGAGCCGGCGTGACGGGGCCCTGGACTTGCTCAAGTGGTTGGCTCTTTTGTCGATGGTCCTCGATCATCTGCGATATGTCGGTTTTTCCGTCGACTGGCTCTATGTGCCGGGGCGCCTGGCATTCCCGTGGTTCTGCCTGGCGATGGCGGCGAATCTGGCGCGCAGGGGTGCCAGCGCCGCTCCATGGCGGTACCTGGGCTGGCTGCTGCTATTCAGTGCCGTCAGCGAAATTCCCTACCGCTTGTTCATTCCTGATCCCACCACCCTGAATGTGATGCCAACCCTGGTGCTGGGATTGTTGGTGGCGCGCTGCTGGCAAACGCCCACCCTGGAGGCGCGATGCCTGGCGGTGATGGCGTTGCTGTTGGCGGCGCTGTTTTCGTCGCAACTGATGTTCGGTTTCTTTGGTGTGCTGCTGCCGCTGGCGATGTTGCTGGTATTCACGCGTCCCTTGTACATGGCGTTGTTGCCGGGGCTGGTCTGCGTGGCGGCCAACCAATGGCGAGTGTTGTATGGCGCGGCGTGGTTGGGCGATGGGGTGGCGTTGTGGGGGCTGGTGGCTTGCCTGATCGCGCCATGGCTTGGGCAGGTGCTTTTGCGACATGCCGGTCGTTTTCATCCGCCGGCGATGCGGCGCTGGGCGTATGGCCTTTATCCGGCGCATTTCCTGGTTTTGCTCGCGGTTCGCCACCTATCGGCCTGAACAGAACCCTGTGGCGAGGGGATTTATCTGTGGTGAGGGGATTTATCCCTGTTGGACTGCGAAGCAGCCCCCAAGCTGGCTAACTCGATCAATCCGGCACACCCAGGTGTCTGGTTTTAGGGCCGCTTCGCGCCCCAGCGGGGATAAATCCCCTCGCGACAAGAACCCTGTCTCCAGTCCAAACAGGACCGTGTCTGTTCCTATGTCGTAAACGCACCTTTGCGTGGCGTCCATAGGCATTTGACATGCCTGCGCCAGCCATACCATCGCATCCAAAGGGCACGACCGAATGGTCCGTGCCTCACCGAGACGAAAGGCGCACCGCCGCCGCTGGGAGAGACGCGATGTTCAGCAAACAAGACCAAATTCAAGGCTACGATGATGCGCTGCTGGCGGCGATGAACGCCGAAGAGCAACGCCAGGAAGATCACATCGAGCTGATCGCGTCGGAGAACTACACCAGCAAGCGCGTGATGGAGGCCCAGGGCAGCGGCCTGACCAACAAGTACGCCGAAGGCTATCCGGGCAAGCGCTACTACGGTGGCTGCGAGCACGTCGACAAAGTCGAGGCCCTGGCCATCGAGCGCGCCAAGCAGTTGTTCGGTGCTGACTACGCCAACGTCCAGCCGCACTCCGGGTCTTCGGCCAACAGCGCCGTATACCTGGCCCTGCTGCAGGCCGGCGACACCATCCTGGGCATGAGCCTGGCCCATGGCGGTCACCTGACCCACGGTGCCAAGGTGTCGTCCTCGGGCAAGCTCTACAACGCGGTGCAATACGGCATCGACACCACCACCGGCCTGATCGACTACGACGAAGTCGAGCGCCTGGCGGTGGAGCACAAGCCGAAAATGATCGTGGCCGGTTTCTCCGCTTACTCCAAGACCCTGGATTTCCCACGTTTCCGTCAGATCGCCGACAAGGTCGGTGCCCTGCTGTTCGTCGACATGGCCCACGTGGCTGGCCTGGTTGCCGCCGGTCTGTACCCGAACCCGCTGCCGTACGCCGATGTGGTCACCACCACCACCCACAAGACCCTGCGCGGTCCGCGTGGTGGCCTGATCCTGGCCAAGGCCAACGAAGAAATCGAGAAGAAGCTCAACGCCGCGGTGTTCCCCGGCGCCCAGGGCGGCCCGCTGATGCACGTGATCGCCGGCAAGGCGGTGTGCTTCAAGGAAGCGGCGGAGCCTGGCTTCAAGGCTTATCAGCAGCAAGTGATCGATAACGCCCAGGCCATGGCTGGCGTGTTCATCAAGCGCGGCTACGATGTAGTGTCCGGTGGTACCGATAACCACCTGTTCCTGGTCAGCCTGATCCGTCAGGGCCTGACCGGCAAGGATGCCGATGCTGCCCTGGGCCGCGCCCACATCACCGTCAACAAGAACGCCGTGCCGAACGACCCGCAATCGCCATTCGTGACGTCGGGCCTGCGCATCGGCACCCCGGCGGTGACCACCCGTGGGTTCAAGGTTACCCAGTGCGTCACGCTGGCCGGCTGGATCTGCGACATTCTCGACAACCTCGGCGATGCCGATGTCGAGGCCAATGTCGCACAGCAAGTGGCGGCCCTGTGCGCGGACTTCCCGGTTTATCGCTGAGTCGGTTTTGGAGTAATGACTATGCAACGCTATTCGGGCTTCGGCCTCTTCAAACACTCACTCAGCCATCACGAAAACTGGCAGCGGATGTGGCGCACGCCGACCCCGAAAAAGGTCTACGACGTGGTCATCGTCGGCGGTGGCGGGCATGGTCTGGCGACCGCCTACTACCTGGCCAAGGAACACGGCATCACCAACGTGGCGGTGGTCGAGAAGGGCTGGCTGGGCGGCGGTAACACCGCGCGCAACACCACCATCGTGCGCTCCAACTACTTGTGGGACGAATCGGCCCACCTGTACGAACACGCGATGAAACTCTGGGAAGGCCTGTCCCAGGACCTGAACTACAACGTGATGTTCTCCCAGCGTGGCGTCTACAACCTGTGCCACACCCTGCAGGACATCCGTGATTCCGAGCGTCGTGTCAGCGCCAACCGCCTCAACGGCGTGGATGGCGAGCTGCTCAACGCCAAGCAAGTGGCCGACGAGATCCCGTACCTGGATTGCTCGAAAAACACCCGCTACCCGGTAATGGGCGCCACCGTCCAGCGTCGCGGCGGCGTGGCCCGTCACGATGCCGTGGCCTGGGGCTTTGCCCGGGCGGCGGACGCGTTGGGCGTGGACCTGATCCAGCAGACCGAAGTGATCGGTTTCCGCAAGGAAAACGGCGTGTGCATCGGCGTGGAAACCAACAAGGGCTTCATCGGCGCCAAGCGCGTCGGCGTGGTGACCGCCGGTAACTCCGGGCACATGGCCAAGCTCGCGGGCTTCCGCCTGCCGATCGAATCCCACCCGCTGCAAGCGTTGGTGTCCGAGCCGATCAAGCCGATCATCGACAGCGTGATCATGTCCAACGCCGTGCACGGCTACATCAGCCAGTCCGACAAGGGCGACCTGGTGATCGGTGCCGGTATCGATGGCTACAACGGCTACGGCCAGCGTGGCTCGTACCCGGTGATCGAGCACACGGTCCAGGCCATCGTCGAGATGTTCCCGGTGTTGTCCCGCGTACGCATGAACCGCCAATGGGGCGGTATCGTCGACACCACGCCAGATGCCTGCCCGATCATCTCCAAGACCCCGGTTCCGAACATGTTCTTCAACTGCGGTTGGGGTACCGGCGGCTTCAAGGCCACCCCGGGCTCGGGCAACGTCTTCGCTGCAAGCCTGGCCAAGGGTGAAATGCACCCGCTGGCCGCGCCGTTTTCCATCGACCGTTTCCACAACGGCGCACTGATCGACGAACACGGCGCTGCTGCCGTCGCCCACTAACAGGAGAAATCCCTATGTTGCACATCTTCTGTCCTCACTGCGGCGAACTGCGCTCCGAAGAGGAATTCCACGCATCCGGCCAGGCGCATATCCCGCGTCCGCTGGATCCGAACGCCTGCACCGACGAGGAGTGGGGCGACTACATGTTCTTCCGTGACAACCCACGCGGGTTGCACCATGAACTGTGGGACCACGTCGCCGGTTGCCGCCAGTACTTCAACGTGACCCGTGACACCGTGACCTACGAAATTCTCGAAACCTACAAGATCGGCCAAAAGCCGCAGTTCACCGACAAGGCTGACAGTCCGAAAGCGGCTGCACAGGCTCTGGGAGAGAAGGTATGAGCCAGATCAATCGCCTGTCCAACGGCGGACGGATCGACCGCAACAAAGTGCTGAGCTTCACCTTCAACGGCCAGACCTACAAAGGCTTCGAGGGCGACTCCCTGGCCGCTGCGCTGCTGGCCAACGGTGTCGACATCATCGGTCGCAGCTTCAAGTATTCCCGGCCACGCGGCATCTTCGCCGCCGGCGCCGAAGAGCCGAACGCCGTGCTGCAGATCGGTGCCACCGAAGCCACGCAGATCCCGAACGTGCGCGCCACGCAACAGGCGCTGTACCAAGGTTTGGTCGCCACCAGCACCAACGGCTGGCCGAACGTGAACAACGACATGATGGGCATTCTCGGCAAGGTCGGCGGCAAGCTGATGCCGCCGGGTTTCTACTACAAAACCTTTATGTACCCGCAATCGTTCTGGATGACTTACGAGAAGTACATCCGCAAGGCCGCTGGCCTGGGCCGCTCGCCGACCGAGAACGATCCGGACACCTACGACTACATGAACCGGCACTGCGACGTGTTGATCGTCGGTGCTGGCCCTGCTGGTTTGGCCGCCGCATTGGCTGCGGCCCGCAGCGGTGCGCGCGTCATCCTGGCCGATGAGCAGGAAGAGTTCGGCGGCAGCCTGCTCGACTCCCGCGAGAGCCTGGACGGCAAGCCGGCGACCGAATGGGTAGCCTCTGTTGTCGCTGAACTCAAGTCGATGCCCGACGTGGTGCTGCTGCCTCGTGCCACGGTGAACGGTTACCACGACCATAACTTCCTGACCATTCACGAGCGCCTCACCGATCACCTCGGTGACCGCGCACCGATCGGCCAGGTCCGCCAGCGCATCAACCGCGTTCGCGCCAAGCGCGTGGTGCTGGCGACCGGCGCCTGCGAGCGCCCGCTGGTCTACGGCAACAACGACGTGCCGGGCAACATGCTGGCCGGTGCGGTGTCGACCTACGTGCGTCGCTACGGCGTGGCACCGGGCAAGAAGCTGGTGTTGAGCACCAACAACGACCACGCCTATCGCGTCGCCCTGGACTGGTTCGACGCCGGTCTGCAAGTGGTGGCCGTGGCCGATGCGCGCAGCAACCCACGTGGCGCGCTGGTGGAAGAAGCTCGCGCCAAGGGCATCCGTATCCTCACCGGCAGCGCTGTGGTCGAGGCCCGTGGCAGCAAGCGCGTCACCGGGGCACGTGTTGCCGCGATCGACGTCCGCGCCCATAAAGTCACCAGCCCTGGCGAATGGCTGGACTGCGACCTGGTGGCCAGCTCCGGCGGCTACAGCCCGGTGGTTCACCTGGCTTCGCACCTGGGCGGCAAGCCGATCTGGCGTGAAGACATCCTCGGTTTCGTACCGGGCGAGGCACCGCAAAAACGTGTATGCGTCGGCGGTGTGAACGGTGTCTACAGCCTCGGCGACAGCTTGGCCGATGGTTTTGAAGGCGGCGTGCGCGCGGCCAGCGAAGCCGGCTTCAAAGCGGTGGAGGGCGTATTGCCCAAAGCCCTGAGCCGTCATGAAGAGCCGACCCTGGCGCTGTTCCAGGTGCCTCATGAAAAATCCACCGCACGGGCGCCGAAGCAATTCGTCGACCTGCAGAACGACGTCACTGCCGCCGCCATCGAACTCGCCACCCGCGAAGGCTTCGAGTCGGTGGAACACGTCAAGCGCTACACCGCACTGGGCTTCGGTACTGACCAGGGCAAACTGGGCAACGTCAACGGCCTGGCCATCGCGGCCCGTTCGCTGAACGTGAGCATCCCGCAGATGGGCACCACCATGTTCCGTCCGAACTACACGCCGGTGACTTTCGGCGCGGTGGCTGGCCGGCACTGTGGGCACATCTTCGAGCCGGTGCGTTTCACCGCGCTGCATGCCTGGCATGTGAAAAACGGTGCCGAGTTCGAAGACGTCGGCCAGTGGAAGCGCCCTTGGTACTTCCCGAAGAACGGCGAAGACATGCATGCCGCGGTCAAGCGCGAATGCAAGGCAGTGCGTGACAGCGTCGGCCTGCTCGACGCCTCGACCCTGGGCAAGATCGACATCCAGGGCCCGGATGCCCGCGAGTTCCTCAACCGCGTCTACACCAACGCCTGGACCAAGCTCGACGTGGGCAAGGCCCGCTACGGCCTGATGTGCAAGGAAGACGGCATGGTCTTCGACGACGGCGTAACGGCCTGTCTGGCGGACAACCACTTCCTGATGACCACCACCACGGGCGGCGCGGCGCGCGTACTGCAATGGCTGGAGATCTATCACCAGACCGAATGGCCGGACCTGAAGGTGTACTTCACCTCGGTCACCGACCACTGGGCGACCATGACCCTGTCGGGCCCCAACAGCCGCAAGCTACTGAGCGAAGTCACCGACATCGACCTGGACAAGGACGCATTCCCGTTCATGACCTGGAAGGAGGGCCTGGTGGGCGGCGTGCCGGCACGGGTGTTCCGGATTTCGTTCACCGGTGAACTGTCGTACGAAATCAACGTACAGGCCGACTACGCCATGGGCGTGCTCGAGCAGATCGTCGAGGCCGGGAAGAAATACAACCTGACCCCGTATGGCACCGAGACCATGCACGTATTGCGGGCCGAGAAGGGCTTCATCATCGTCGGTCAGGACACTGACAGCTCGATGACCCCGGACGACCTGAACATGGGCTGGTGCGTAGGCCGGACCAAACCGTTCTCGTGGATCGGCTGGCGTGGCATGAATCGCGAAGATTGCGTGCGTGAAGACCGCAAGCAACTGGTGGGGCTCAAGCCGATCGACCCGAATGTCTGGCTGCCGGAAGGCGCGCAACTGGTGTTCAACACCAAGCAGGCGATCCCGATGACCATGGTGGGTCACGTGACCTCCAGCTACGCCCACAACTCCCTGGGTTATTCATTTGCCATGGGTGTGGTCAAGGGCGGCCTCAAGCGGATGGGCGAGCGAGTGTTCGCGCCATTGGCCGATGGCAGCGTGATCGAGGCAGAGATCGTTTCTTCGGTGTTCTTCGATCCGAAGGGGGATCGGCAGAATATCTAGTGGCTTGAGGTCCTGTGGGAGACCGGCGATGCCGCGTCGGCATCATCGCGAGCAAGCTCGCTCCCACAGTTGATCGCGTAGCCCTTGTGGGAGCGAGCTTGCTCGCGATGACGGCCTGACAGCCACCACAAGGGTTTGACTCAACAGCATTCAGACAGGTGCTCCATATGACCGCAGTCAACGTGTACCAACAACGCCCAACCACCGGGGCCAAGGCCGAGTCGTCGCTGCACCATGCCGACCTCGCCAGCCTGGTGGGCAAGGGTCGCAAGAACGCCGGTGTGACCGTGCGCGAGAAAAAACTCCTGGGCCACCTGACCCTCCGTGGCGATGGCCACGACCCGGCGTTCGCCGCAGGCGTGCACAAGGCCCTTGGCCTGGAATTGCCAGGCGCCCTGGCCGTCATCGTCAAGGGTGAAACCAGCCTGCAATGGCTCGGCCCGGATGAGTGGCTGCTGGTGGTGCCAAGCGGTGAAGAGTTCGCCGCCGAGAAAAACCTGCGCGAAGCCCTGGGTGACCTGCACATCCAGATCGTCAATGTCAGCGGCGGCCAGCAGATCCTCGAACTGTCCGGCCCGAACGTGCGCGACGTGCTGATGAAATCCACCAGCTACGATGTTCACCCAAGCAACTTCCCAGTGGGCAAGGCCGTGGGTACGGTGTTCGCCAAGTCGCAACTGGTGATCCGCCACACGGGCGAAGACACCTGGGAGCTGGTGATCCGCCGCAGCTTCTCCGATTACTGGTGGCTGTGGTTGCAGGATGCTGCGGCTGAGTATGGGTTGAGCGTGCAGGCCTGATTGATGGCCTTGGAATGCTTTTGTGGCGAGGGAGCTTGCTCCCGCTGGGTTGCGAAGCAGCCCCCAATATCAGGCGACTGCTGCGCAGTCGAGCGGGAGCAAGCTCCCTCGCCACAGGGTTCTTTGTCGCCCAGTAAATTTTGAACAGGAGTCACCGCAATGAGCCGCGCCCCGGATACATGGATCTTGACTGCCGACTGCCCCAGCGTGCTCGGCACGGTGGATGCGGTGACCCGCTTTCTGTTCGAGCAGGGCTGCTATGTCACCGAACACCATTCCTTCGACGACCGGCTCTCGGCGCGTTTCTTCATTCGCGTGGAGTTTCGCCAGCCCGACGGTTTTGACGAGCAGGACTTTCGCGCCGGCCTGGCCGAGCGTGCGCAAGCCTTCGGCATGGTCTTCGAACTGACGCCGCCCAACTACCGGCCCAAAGTGGTGATCATGGTCTCCAAGGCCGATCACTGCCTCAACGATTTGCTCTACCGCCAGCGCATCGGCCAGTTGTCCATGGACGTGGTGGCCGTGGTGTCCAACCACCCCGACCTCAAGC
Organism: Pseudomonas sp. R151218B TE3479; assembly: GCF_053629195.1. Classification (NCBI taxonomy): domain Bacteria; kingdom Pseudomonadati; phylum Pseudomonadota; class Gammaproteobacteria; order Pseudomonadales; family Pseudomonadaceae; genus Pseudomonas; species Pseudomonas sp. R151218B TE3479. Next base: position 481,903 of record NZ_JBRJHV010000001.1, on the reverse strand, counting down.
CGCTGGCCGACTGGCACCAGATTCCCTACTACCATTTCCCCCTGGACCCGAACGACAAGCCGGCCCAGGAGCGGCAGGTGTGGCAGGTGATCGAAGACACCGGCGTCGAGCTGGTGATCCTTGCCCGCTACATGCAGGTGCTGTCGCCGGAGTTGTGCCGCAAGCTCGATGGCAAGGCGATCAACATCCATCACTCGCTGCTGCCGGGTTTCAAGGGCGCCAAGCCGTATCACCAGGCTTACAACAAGGGCGTGAAACTGGTGGGCGCGACGGCGCATTACATCAACAACGACCTGGACGAAGGCCCGATCATCGCCCAGGGCGTGGAAGTGGTGGACCACAGCCACTATCCCGAGGATTTGATTGCCAAGGGACGGGACATCGAAGGACTGACCCTGGCCCGGGCCGTGGGATATCACATCGAAAGAAGGGTGTTCTTGAACGCCAATCGTACTGTCGTTCTTTAGATTTTAGGGCCGCTTCGCAGCCATTCGCGAGCAAGCCCGCTCCCACAGGATTTGTGTCGGTATGCAGATCCCAGTTCCACCAAAAATACAATGTGGGAGCGAGCTTGCTCGCGATGAGGCCCTCCCAAACAGTAAAGAAACAAGACACAAGCACTACCCGAGCAATCAACGCGCTGCCTGCCTGGGCAACGCAGTTCCACAAAAACAACAGCGAGGTGAAAGCATGTCTGGTAATCGTGGTGTCGTGTATCTCGGCAACGGTAAGGTCGAAGTACAGAAAATCGACTATCCAAAAATGCAGGACCCGCGCGGCAGGAAGATTGAGCACGGTGTCATCCTGCGCGTGGTCTCCACCAACATCTGCGGCTCCGACCAGCACATGGTGCGCGGCCGTACCACGGCTCAGACCGGTCTGGTCCTGGGTCACGAAATCACCGGTGAAGTGATCGAAAAGGGCAGTGATGTCGAGAATCTGAAAATCGGTGACCTGGTGTCGGTGCCGTTCAACGTGGCTTGCGGGCGCTGCCGTTCCTGCAAAGAGCAACACACCGGCGTCTGCCTGACCGTCAACCCGGCCCGTGCCGGCGGTGCCTACGGTTACGTGGACATGGGCGACTGGACCGGCGGCCAAGCCGAATACGTGCTGGTGCCGTACGCTGACTTCAACCTGCTGAAACTGCCGGACCGCGACAAGGCCATGGAGAAAATCCGTGACCTGACCTGCCTGTCCGACATCCTGCCGACCGGCTACCACGGCGCCGTCACTGCTGGTGTTGGCCCTGGCAGCACCGTCTACATCGCGGGTGCCGGTCCGGTCGGTCTGGCGGCTGCCGCTTCCGCTCGCCTGTTGGGCGCGGCGGTGGTGATCATCGGCGACGTCAACCCGGTCCGCCTGGCTCACGCCAAGGCCCAGGGTTTCGAAATTGCCGACCTGTCCACCGATACACCGTTGCACGAACAGATCGCTGCGCTGCTGGGCGAGCCTGAAGTCGACTGTGCTGTCGATGCGGTAGGCTTCGAAGCTCGTGGCCATGGCCATGACGGCGTCAAGCACGAGGCCCCGGCCACCGTGCTCAACTCGTTGATGGGCGTGGTCCGCGTGGCCGGTAAAATCGGCATCCCCGGCCTCTACGTTACCGAAGACCCGGGCGCCGTCGATGCTGCAGCAAAAATGGGCAGCCTGAGCATCCGCTTCGGCCTTGGCTGGGCTAAATCCCACAGCTTCCACACCGGCCAGACCCCGGTGATGAAGTACAACCGCCAACTGATGCAGGCGATCATGTGGGACCGTATCAACATCGCTGAAATCGTGGGTGTGCAGGTGATCAGCCTGGATGACGCGCCGAAGGGGTATGGCGAGTTCGATGCGGGCGTGCCGAAGAAGTTTGTGATTGATCCGCATAAGTTGTTTAGTGCGGCGTAAGAACGGCCTGCACGGGAAAGGGCGACTTCGGTCGCCTTTTTTAGCTTCGTATATTGAATTTTTGTGTATTTTCTTTTTTTGATGAAAAAGGGGAAGGAATAATTACTCTGTCTTTGTTAAGGGTGTTTCGATCAACTATCACAGCCTTAAGTTCGTCGGCTCGTTTTGTAACGGGCTTGTTACCGATCACCCTTTGTACCAGAGCTCTAACGGCGGGACTCTTCCTTAATGTCGTGAATGCTCCGTGTGTTGCCTTCATACCAGCCCCTAGACTCAGCAGTGCGCCACCGCCATTCTGCAGGGCTACTCCTGCTGTGTAACCTGCCACCTGCAACGTCGTACCTGTCACTACGCTGGTATATCCCGCATTGGTAATCAGTTCAGCATATCCTTGGAATCACACCGGGCGCGCTCGAAATAAAGCCCCTACGATATTCTCCGTATGTGTCGCGAGCGCTTCGAAAAATTCGAAGAGCTGAAAAAGTGACAGGCTAAATTGCCCGGTAGTGTCTACTCGATTTATCGGATCTCCAACGCAATAGCCGTAGGCATTAAACCCGCCCTGGCCAAACGGGCTCAACTTGTCCGGGCTGTTGAACCGCATCAACAATGGGTTGAATGCCCTGTATCCGTTACCCAACAGATAGTGTCCAGTCACCGGGTCCGGCCGTTCGCCGTTGAAACCGAGCATGCTGAGTAGACCGCTTTCTGTGGCACGGTGGCCGTAAGGTGTGTACGCGAGGCAATGAGGGCCCGTTGCATCGAGCGCGTGCAATACCGAGCGTTGTTGATCGGTGGCAAGCAAAGTAGTTTCGAGGGCCCCGTTCTGACGTTGGTGCAGCGCCAGCAGTTGGTCATCGTGCTGGAGAATCGACCATTGCTCCGTGCCCTGAATTTCACAGGTCAATCGATCTTTCAAGTAAAAGCGTTGGGTGCCGGCTTGCGCCGTTGGTGTGCAATCGACCAAGCGGTCTAATGGGTCGTATCGATAGTGGCAGAGTACAGTTTCGTGTGTGGAAGGCATGGGCTTCTCTGCTTGAAATAAAAGACCGAGCACGGATATTTCAGCCTCAGGCAAATGCCTGAAATTGTCTAGCTAGCAGAACTGTTAGGCTTGGTCGTGCATATCCCAGACTTGTCAGAAGACACTACTGCCGCCCCGGTGGGCCTGGTGACTGTCGTTTCTGCACACTTGCTGGGCGCTGCACGAGCAAATCGTTGGGGCAGCTTGAGCATCCGCTTCGGTCTGGGCTGGGCCAAGTCCCACAGCTTTCACACCGGCCAGACCCGGTGATGAAGTACAACCGCCAACTGATGCAGGCGATCATGTGGGACCGTACCAACATCGCCGAAATCGTCGGTGTGCAGGTGATCAGCCTGGATGATGCGCCGAAGGGTTATGGCGAGTTCGATGCGGGCGTGCCAAAGAAGTTTTTGATTGTTCAGCATATTGTCCTTCCTTTTCCGTAGTTCATGCAGGCTTTTAGTTTTGTCTGATAAGTCTATTGCGATTCATATCGTCTGAGTAAGGTGGTGGAAACAAATCTATGTATCTGGGCGGACCCGACTCTCCGACACTGGCCCGAGGAATAGCATGTCGACTTGCAAAGTCGTTCACCCCGGCATCAGTGTTGATTATTTCAACAGGCGCTCTATGTGTTAATTCCGTCCTGAATAAGCTTCTAATATCTGCTATAAACAATGAAAACATCCGGGCGTGCAAGCCACGAGTGGGTTGCTCAGCGTGACCTGGCCGAGGATACGGGGTCGGGGCATTGCTCCAGATAGTGTCTCTAGTTGTCCATGCTGGGGTTTTATTATTGGAGTTCTGTGACGGAGTAGTTTCGGTTGTAGCCGGTGGGTTTCGAGAGGCAACGGGCTGAGTTACCGGAGCTGATGGCCTCATGAGCCCAGCTCCTCTCAAGACAACTTTTAACGGTCCCCAAGTATGCCCCGTTGGATCACTCCGATTTATCGGGTCGTCAACGCAATAGGCATATGAATTCAATCCACCTGCCCCAAACGGACTCAAACTGTCCGGACTGTTAAACCGCATCAATACCGGATTGAACGTCCGATAACCATTCCCCAAAAAATAATGCCCGGTTACCGGATCCGGTCGCTCGCCATTGAAGCCGAGCAGACTGAGTAGACCGTTTTCCGGGGAGCGATGTCCGTAGGGTGTGTAGACGAGGGCATGAGACTGCGTGGCACTGAGCGCGTGCAGCACCGTGCGTTGTAGATTGGTGGCGAGCAAAGTGGCTTCGATGGCACCAGACTGACGCCGCTGCTGTGCCAGGAGTTGATCGTCTTGCTGGAAAATCGAGCGTTGTACCGAGCCTTGGATTTCGCTGGTTAGCCGCTCTTTAAGATAGAATCGTTGGATGCGAGCTTGGGCCGATGGTGTGCTATAGGCCAGGCGATCCAGCGGGTCGTAGCGATAATGACAAAGTATACTGTTTAGCCTCGCCGATATGGGAGTCACTGAGATCGATCGGCGATTGCTTATTCAATCGACCATAGGTCGTGCCGGATTTTTTTCATAGCGTCCGCATCCGCTGGGCAGGCCCAAAGCTCTACGTCGTCCAGATAGAGAAAAGTTGGTTCGGACTGATACGAGCGATGCAGCCAAATTTCGAGATGCACGAGCGTCGGAGAGACGCCTTCCGGAGCAACAAAGGTATAAGCTTTTGTGATCCATTCAGGATTTACGCTATACCATATAGGGCCATATTCCAGTATGCCGCACGATACGCTGCAACGTCTGCTTGTTTTGCAAGAGTATCTAACGACAATCGGCGTGCCGGGTTTTACTGCCACCTGTTGGACGAGCCTTGCAGGCTCACTGAAATGTGCTTGACCCTCAACAATCACTATCTCTCCGGTGTAATCCCACCCCTCAAGTCCATTATCGAAGCCACCATTTTGCAGCAGTTGCACGGGTTGGCACTCGGCCTCTTCAAAGTAGAACTCAACATCATCGACATCATAAGCGCCTTGCGACGTGAAGATCAGATCGACAGACCCGCCTTTGTCAGCGGTAAAATCAACTTCGTATTGTCCCGCCCGATTGATGCTGCAATAACCACCTCCGACCGATAGCCTGACCCCGCCGATGCCGTAATAAGAAGAGACGTTGAAGCGTAATTTGACCGTTCCTGGTGCATTCAAACTCACGGTCTGTGACAGGTTGCCATTAGGCGCGAACCGCGCACGACCACCTGCCCAGGTCACTTGCCTGGCGTTCCAGCCTTCAAGGCCATTATCGAAAGTACCGTTGACGATCAGGTTTTCGTTATTTTTGTGCGCCTGCGAAGTCATGAGTTTACCCTTGCGTCTTCCGAGCGCACGCGATGCTATCGGAGATTCGTGAATGAATACTTGTCAACTAAGTTGGGCCGCTATTCCGGTGTCACTCTCGTAGCCTGCATGCCTTTCGCGCCGCTCTCGATTTCAAAGGAAACGGTTTGCCTTTCTTTCAGCGTTTTATAACCCTCGCCGGATATCGCGGAATAGTGCACGAACAATTCTTCGCCACCTTTACCACAAGTAATAAAGCCATAGCCTTTTGCATCGTTAAACCATTTAACGGTTCCTATGATTCGGTCGCTCATTTTTGTTGTCTCTGCTTGCCCGAATGTATAAGGCCGATTGTCCATGGCCTTGTTTTCGTTGACACGGTTCGAGCTTAAAGTCGGGCCGGACAGCTGCCTACTGTCAGAGTTGACAGTAGGCAATACCGAGAGGAAATAACCGGTGGCAGGTGATATTCAGATGACTGTCATGAGGCGGTCATGCCATGGCCTGCGCTTGCAATCGTCGGCCGATCACGTCCAGTACATCGCAGCCATCGCGCAAGGGAATCGCCAGGAGCAGGGCGAAGTCGTGGAGGACGACGGCGTCGGAACTGATCTCCTCGCGGAAGGCGATGTTTTCCAGTAGTTGGGTGGCGGCACGGATGCGGTAGGCGGCGGTTTCGTAGAGGACGTCGAGGGGGGCTTGGGTGTCGATGAGCAGGGTGGCGGGGGTGCAGTCGACGCCGGTGATGGGGATGTATCGGTCCATTGGGTAGATCTCCATGGGTTCGATGATGCCGCCACTCACTCGTCGCCAAACGAATGGGTGGCAGCTGTACGCAGGTTGGCGAACCGGACACCATGGAAGCCGGCAGACCCGAAGGCCTCCCGCGCACAACTGCCATTGAGCAATTCTGCGAGTGCAAAAGCCCGTGCCAAAAAGCAGAGCTTCTGACCATAGTGTATCGAGTCGCCAAACCCGAGTCGCCATGTGGACGACGGGAAGAACTATAGGCATCGCCTATTGGGCTGGGCAAGGCTCGCTGTTGCGGGGGATTTCCCAAGTAGTTGTGGGATTTTTGGTCGTGAGTATTCAGGCGGGAACACCGCGTCCATTGTGGCGAGGGAGCTTGCTCCCGCTGGGCTGCGAAGCGGCCCCCAAACCAGACAACCCGGTGTGTCAGGAGGATTGAGTTCGCTGCTTTAGGGCTGCTGCTCAGCCCAGCGGGGATAAATCCCCTCGCCACAAAGAAACAGCAGCCCCTGCTTTTCAGATACCAGCGGCGAGCGCTCGCACTCGAGCGGGAGCAAGCTCCCTCGCCACCGGTTATTGATGTGCCGTTGCGGTCCTGACCCGGTCGCAGAATTCAGGGTAGAAACCCCGGGCGCTGGGGCCTTGGCAATAGTCTTGCGCCTGGGTCAGGGCATCGGCGCTGAAGTCCAGACTATGGGGCACGCTGGCGAAGGAGACGTAGCCACCTTGTTGCGTCTTGATGGCGTCGAAGCCCTGCATGTCGTAGACCAGTTCCACGTCATCGTCGGCCAGCAGTCGCGCCTTGACCGTCACTTGCGTGTATTGCTTGCCCCCCGGCGCGCCATTGAGCGCCGCCAGGCCGTGGCCGACCACGCGCAGCATGTGCGGGACCCAGGGCTCGCAATTGTCCGTGCAAGCGCCGGGACGGTAGAGCACGGTCAGCGTCTGCTGATCGCGGCTGACCTCGGTCAGGGCCGGGTCGGAGCGTTTGATGCGATGCTCGATGGTCAACCAGGTCTTCTGCGCGTCGCTGACGTCGTCGGCAAGCTCCGGATTCAGCGGACCCCGCTGGCATTCGGTGACGCCAAAGGCAAGGAGCATGCCCGTCAGAATGACCGCGAGGGTGGCGCCGCCGATTTTTACGTTCATGGGCAAACTCTGCTGGAGGAAGCCGCACTGTACGGTAATGGTGCAGGCGAGGGCAGGGGCTTTGGGCGGCGGTGCTGGAACAGTGACGCGGTTACCATGACCGATCAATAAATCAAGTTGAAGTAGTCGCCGTTCATCAACCTGCACATTCGGGTCTCCGCGCTTTCGCAGCGATTGCTCATCCACCTTGAAAAGGCCGGCTCCAGGACTTGTTGATCGTCCAACTTCAGATTGATCGCCCCGTACCTGCACGTGATGGTCGCACGGGGGGCTGTCTGCTCGTCCCCATCGTCCTCATGGAGGACGTACTCGGCACCTTCGAATTGCAACGAGGTCGGGTCGACCACGTCCACGAGGCTTTCGCTCTTCCATTCGTGGTCTTCCCGAATATCGACGAAGTAAACGTCTTCCAGAGATTCAATGTTCCTGTGAATGTCAGTGACGGCGGGGCACGTTATTTCACTGGCATGGACGTGGCCGATGATCAGCAAAAGCAAGCCCGCGCCTCCAGCCAGTATTTTTTTCATGTGCCAGGCTCCAGGGCTCAGTTCTACAATTTCACGGCTTTGGTCGGGGCGGGCTACTGTCAATGTTGGCAGTTATTTATGTCAATTTAGAACTGTATAGAGATGTTTGGTAACTTTTTGCTATATAAAAAGCGCAGTTTTCGTTAAATCAGATGCTTCCTACGGCCCCTGAAGAATTTTCTGTAATGGCTATCGGCCATTCTCGTAATACGTTTAGGAACAATCCCCGTTCGTGCCAGTCCAAGCACGTTTTAAGCCGCTCGTTATGGGCGGTTTTTTCATGCTTAAGAGGATGTACCGGATGAAGGTTTCACGAGGTTTTGCACTGTCTTGGCTGCTGACACTGGCCGCCAGCCCGGCCTTCGCGCAGTTCAGCCTCAGTGATGCGGCCAATGTGGTGTCGGCCATGCAGGGCAACCCAGGCGAAGAAGAGGGCGTGGTGGCTGCTGCGCCGAAAGCTGCCGGTCTGCTCAATACTCTGGGATCGGAACTCAAGATCACGCCGGAGCAGGCCATCGGTGGTGCCGGTGCGATGCTGGGACTGGCGAAGAATCGGCTCAGCGAGCCGCAGTTTTCCGAGTTGAGCAAAAGTGTGCCGGGGCTGGATCAGATTGCTGGTAACAGCGCCATCGGGGGGCTCAATGGCCTGGGCGGTCTGCTCGGTGGCGGGTCGGACAAAAACGCTTTGCTCGATGGGCTGCTGGGTAATGTCAAGGACACCAATGATCTGAACAATGCCTTCAGTGCGCTGGGCATGGACAGTGGGATGATCGGCCAGTTTGCCCCGATTATTCTGCAGTACCTTGGTCAGCAGGGGGTTGCTGGTTCGCTGTTGCAGAACCTGGGAGGGATTTGGGGGAGCGGTGCGGGGGTGTGATGGGGGTGGCGACATCGAAAATCCGCCACAGGGCTATCAGAATCTCAAGCTGAAGTAATCGGTGTTCACCCATCTACAAGTGTTGGTGTCCCGGTTGGCGCAACGGTTGGCCGCTGAGGGCAAAGACGTCGGCTGATAATCCAGCGTGAGATTGTTCTCACCGTAATTGCAGGTGATGGTTACTCTCCTCGGTGTCAATTCATCTTCATCGGGTTCATGGAGCGCGAACTCGGCGTCGTTGAGATGCTGCACCGCCGGGTTGGCTTCCTGTTCCAGGTCCTGACCCTGCCATTGTCGGTCATCCTGGATTTCTACTGTTTCAGTGGTGCCATGGATCTGTATCGCGGCCGGACAAGTGATTTCTCCGGCATGAACATGGCCAATGATCAGCAGGCATATTCCAGCGCCGCCGTCAGTTATAAAGTTTCGCATTGGGTGTCTCCACAATGTGTCCCGGCGACATGTTTGCGGCTGTGCTTGGTGAGGGCTACTGTCAATGCTGACAGTTGTTTATGCTGACTTGGAATTAGTTGGTTCGTGCCTGTTAACCTTTGGCGATAAGAAAATAAAAACTTCATGAAAATCGGAAACGTCTGAAGGATTAACAGATGGGGCGGCTTTTCAGGGTTCCGAGGATGTTCGGGATGGCCTTCAGTGCGCTGGGTATTGACAGTGGGATGATTGGGCAGTTTGCTCCGGTGATTCTTGAGTATCTTGAGCAGCAGGGGGTTAATGGTGCGTTGTTGCAGAGTTTGGGCGGCATTTGGAGCATAGGTGGATAGAAAATTCACTCCGATCAAGAATGTCTTACTGAGTCTCGTTGGGGCTTAAGTGTCTTTGGATGGTAGGGTTTGAAAATTCGCCCGAAAAGCCCAAGGTTTTTAAAAATTTGCATTTTATTTGCTTCGACATCTCGCGCACCTACAGGCACTTGTCTTCTTGATAGGGGGAGAAGCGCAGTCGAGACTCTACCAGAAAATGCCTTAACAGGTTTTTTTGTCAACTCAGCAAAAGTCGCGGCGAAGGAATGGTCAGTATCGGCAGAGTGGCAAGCAAGTAGCCTTATACTGTCATACGCCTCAAAATCCACACCGTAATCAACGAGGCGTTCATGCAAAACCATCGGGGGGATGAGTTTTTTGTCCCAAAGAATTAAAGGCTTGTCGCCATCAATTGGGAGTCCGCCATGAGCGACTATGTTAAGACGCGGCTTTTGTTTATAGATGTCATCGAAAATGTCTACGTTGGTAGCGACCTTCCTCGCGTTTGTGATTGGTTTTATACTGATTCCCCCTATATACACCCTCATGTAGTTATCAATGAAGTTAAAGAATGCCTTGCTGATGAAGTTTAACGAGAAATGTCCTGTTGGATCCTTATAAGTCGCTGGGCTCCCCAAACCATACGCGTACGCATTCAATCCACCCTCCCCAAACGGACTCCAACTATCCGGACTATTAAACCGCATCAAAGCCGGACTGAACGCCCGGTACCCATTTCCCAACAAATAATGCCCCGTCACCGGATCAGGCCGTTCCCCATTGAACCCGAGCAAACTGAGCATGCCGTTTTCCGCAGGGCGATGGCCGTAGGGCGTGTAGGCGAGGGAATGGAGGCGGGTAGCCTCGAGGGCGTTCAGGACTGAGCGCTGGTGATCGGTTGCCAGCAGGGTGGCGTTGGCCTTCAAATCCTCTCGCCGAAGTTGCGCCAACAATTGGTCGTCATGCTGAAACACACTGTGCTGCACCGCCCCCTGTATCTCGGTCGCCAATCGGCTGTTGCAATAAAAGCGCTGGATGCCGGCCTCAGCGGACGGCGCGCAATCGATCAGGCGATCCAGCGGGTCGTAGTGGTAGCGGCACAATTCGGTTTCATGAGGGGCGGCAGGCATACGCCGGGCTCCGTGCAAGGTCCAAAAATCAGGACCTTCAGCATCGTAGGTTTCCCCGCCGCTGCCAACTATCAGAACTATTAGGAACCCTGCCCTTCGCGACGCAACGCCTCGATGCGCTGGTCCTTTTCAGTCCATAGCTGATTGACCCAATTCTGCACATGCTGGCGAAACACCGGATCGTTTTCGTAGTCGCCCTGCCACAACGCCGGGTCCAGCTCGCGGGTCTGGATGTCGATGATGACCCTGGGCACCGCGCCGCTGATCAAGTCCCAGAACCCGGGAATGTTCTCTTGCGGGTACACCACCGTCACGTCCAGTACCGCATCCAGTTGTTCACCCATGGCCGCCAGCACGAACGCCACGCCACCGGCCTTGGGCTTGAGCAGGTGGGTGAAGGGCGATTGCTGTTGTTGGCTTTTGGTGGTGGTGAAGCGGGTACCTTCGAGGTAGTTGACCACGGTGACCGGTTGACGCTTGAACAGCTCGCAGGCGGCCTTGGTGATTTCCAGGTCCTTGCCGGCCAGCTCCGGGTTCTTCGCCAGGAACGCCTTGGTGTAGCGTTTCATGAAAGGGTAATCCAAGGCCCACCAGGCCAGCCCCAGGAACGGTACCCAGATCAGTTCCTTCTTGAGGAAGAACTTGAAGAACGGCGTGCGCCGGTTGAGGGTCTGGACCAGGGCGGGGATGTCCACCCAGGATTGGTGATTGCTGATCACCAGGTAGGAGGTGTCACTGCGCAGGTCGGCACCGCCGCGGATGTCCCAGCGGGTGGGGATGCACAGGGCGAAGATCAGCTTGTCGATCTCGGCCCAGGTCTCGGCGATCCACATCACCGCCCACGAGGCGTAGTCGCGAAAGCGCCCGGGCAATACCAGTTTGAGCAGTGCGAACACCATCAGCGGCCCGAATAGCACCAGGGTGTTGAGCAACAGCAGCAGGGTGACGAAACAGCCGGTGAGCAGGCGGCGCATAGATGACTCTTGCAGACGGGTGGGCGGGCCATGATAAGCAAGCTTCGGGCGACAGGCCAAATCGGTGTGGACGAATGTTTCACCTTTTGGCGGGTATGCTGGGTTCGCTTTTGTGGCGAGTGAGCTTGCTCCCGCTGGGCTGGGGCGTGGGAACTGCCGGAGGCTGCGATCTTTTGATCTTTCGCTTTGGACTCAATTGATAGGGACAAGATCGCAGCCTCGTTGCACTCTACAGCTCCTACACTGCCGAGCGAAAGTGATCGCTGGCCACAGGTGCGTGAACCAACCGAACGAATCCACCCGTCACGGTCTAAAACCCCACCCACACAGGAAGCCCAATTGCATGAAATCCCTTCTCGCCCTGCTTACCCTGGTGGCCCTTCCAGTGCTGGCCGCCGAGCCGACCCTGTATGGGCGCTACGAATACATTGCGCTGCCGGAAATCGGCGGTGAAGTACTCAAGGCCAAGATGGACACCGGCGCCCTGACCGCCTCGCTGTCGGCCAAGGACATCGAGACCTTTACCCGTGACGGCGATGACTGGGTGCGGTTCCGCCTGGCGACCAAGGATGCGAGCAACAAGATCTATGAACACAAGGTCGCGCGCATCAGCAAGATCAAGACCCGTTCCGAAGAAGATGAAGACGACGAAAAGATCGCCCCCAGCAAGCGCCCGGTGGTGGAGCTGGAAATGTGCCTGGGCAACGTCAAGCGCACCGTGGAAGTCAACCTGACCGACCGCAGCAGTTTCAACTACCCGTTGCTGATCGGCGCCAAGGCGTTGCGTGAGTTCGGCGCGGCGGTGAACCCGGCGCGGCGTTATACGGCTGACAAGCCGGACTGCTGATGGCGTAGCTCAGCAATTCTTATAAGGGTTCCGAAAATTAGAAGGTGTTTTTTCGGGGCCTGGCGGCTTGGGCGTTAGGGTAATATATAAAAGTTTTTTATGTTTGAATTTACTTAAGATTGACGGATCTCCTTGGTAAAATCAAGTTTAGTAAAATGCTGTATATATTTGTAGCGAGCTATTTCTGCGCCGGTTATCCTGATTGCAGGAAGGATATTTACCTCAGGTAGTCCCTCTTTAGATAAAAAATTATTTAACTTTTCGAGGTTTGCTTGTTTGCTTAAGCTTTTCGCAAGGTCAATTCTTGTGTCGAAAGCTATGGTGTTAAGTAGTTCGGCCCCGCTGGGCAGTGAAAAGGCAATTTTCTTATATATATTTGGAAATGTCTCAAACTCATGTAAAAGTTTAAGGAATTCATATTGACTCCAAATTTCTATTGGGTCGGTGAGAGGTGGGTTAATGGTAAAATGATCATGCTGCCCTAATTTTGCTTCATTGGCTTTCGCGATCTCGACTATGGCTTTGTTTTGTTTTAGGTTACTTACATTTTTTGCTGTCTGTAGTGTTGGTGTGGATTTGGCAGCTCGCTCACTCCGTGCTCCGATGGATGTTAAGGTGGTTGACTGGGGCGTGAGCGGTTTTCGAACACTCTTTAACATCGACCGAATTGGAGTGTGCCCTGTCGGATCGTTCCGGTTAATGGGGTCTCCTATACAATAGCCATACGCATTCAATTCCCCCTTTCCAAATGGGCTCAAACTGTCTGAACTGTTAAATCGCATCAATACCGGGTTGAAAGTTCTAGATCCATTTCCCAATAAATAGTGTCCTGTCACCGGATCGGGCTGCTCACCATTAAACCCAAGTAAACTGAATAAACCATTTTCTGCGGGGCGATGGCCATAAGGTGTATAGCTTCGGTAGGGGCGAGCCCCGGTTGCGTCGAGTCCAGTCAATACCGAACGCTGTTGATCGGTCGCCAGCAGGGCAGTCCAGCCATTTACATCCACGCGTCGAAGTAGGGCCAGCAACTGGTCTTCGTGCTGGAAAATACTACTTTCCACTGCGCCCTGTATTTCGGTAGCCATTCGGTTCTTGCAATAAAAGCGCCGAATGATGGCCTCCGCGGATGGTGCACGGTCGACCAGCCGATCGAGCGGGTCGTAGCGGTAGTGGCACAATACGGCTCTGCGAGAGTAGGTAGTCATGGACTAAGCTCCATCTGAAGCCTTCAAGAACGGTCTCCAGCATCAGCCGTTTTTCAGCGGGTGCCTACTATCAGAACTGTTAGGTATGACGGCTAACCGCGCAAGCTTGAATGCCGGTTGACGTGCTCCAAGGCTTGGGGCACCGTTCCGGCAACTTTACAGCTGGGCTCGCAAGCCATGCCTCATATCCTGATTGTCGAAGACGAAGCCGCCATCGCCGATACGTTGGTGTTTGCCCTGCAAGGGGAGGGGTTCGACACCACGTGGCTGAGCCTGGGCGCGGCGGCCCTCGAGCATCAGAAAAGTACCCCGGTGGACCTGATTATCCTCGATGTCGGCCTGCCGGATATCAGCGGCTTCGAAACGTGCAAGCAACTCAGGCGCTTCAGCGACGTCCCGGTCATTTTTCTCACCGCGCGCAATGCTGAAATCGACCGCGTTGTCGGCCTGGAGATCGGTGCCGACGATTACGTGGTCAAACCCTTCAGCCCGCGCGAGGTGGCGGCCAGGGTCCGGGCGATCCTCAAGCGCGTGGCGCCGCGTCCAGCGGTGGAGACGGGCATGGGACTGTTTCAGGTCGATGCCGACCGTGTGCAGATCCACTATCGCGGCAAACCGCTGAACCTCACCCGCCACGAATTCCGCCTGCTCAATTGTCTGCTGGAGCAACCCGAGCGGGTCTTCAGTCGCGAACAATTGCTCGATGCCTTGGGCGTTGCCAGCGATGCCGGCTACGAGCGCAGCATTGACAGCCATATCAAGAGCGTGCGCGCCAAACTGCGCCTGGTCCGGGCCGAGGCCGAACCGATCCAGACACATCGAGGCCTGGGCTACAGCTACAGCCCGGGTCATAGCTGATGTCGCTGGGGATCCGGATTTTCCTGGTCTATGTTCTGTTCATCAGCCTGACCGGGTATTTCGTGTTCGGTACGGTGATCGAACAGATCCGCCCCGGCGTGCGCCAGTCAACCGAAGAAACCCTGGTGGACACCGCCAACCTGATGGCCGAGATCCTGCGGGACGATTTCAAGGCCGGTACCCTCAACCAGAATCGCTGGCCACAACTGCTCAAGGCCTACGGCGAACGCCAGCCGGCGGCGACGATCTGGGGCCTGCCGAAGAACCAGGTCAACCATCGCATCTACGTCACGGATGCCAACGGCATCGTGGTGCTCGACTCCAGTGGCGTGGCGGTGGGGCAGGATTATTCGCGCTGGAACGACGTCTACCTGACCCTGCGCGGCCACTACGGCGCCCGTTCGACCCGCGCCAATCCGGACGATCCGGCGTCGTCGGTGATGCATGTCGGCGCACCGATCCGCGACAACGGCCGGATTATCGGCGTGGTGACCGTCGCCAAGCCCAACAGCTCGCTGCAACCCTATATCGACCGTACGGAGCGGCGCCTGCTGCTTTATGGCGTCGGGCTGATCGGCCTGGGCCTGTTGCTCGGGGCGTTGCTGTCATGGTGGCTCAGCTCGGCGCTACGCCGTCTGACCCGCTACGCCCAGGCCGTGAGCCAGGGGCAACGGGTCGAAGTGCCGCATTATCGCGGCGGCGAGTTCGAGCAGTTGGCCGGAGCGGTGGAACACATGCGCACGCAACTGGAAGGCAAGGCCTACGTCGAGCGCTACGTGCACACGCTCACCCACGAACTCAAGAGCCCGCTGGCGGCGATTCGTGGCGCCGCCGAACTGCTGCAAAGCGACATGCCCGCCGCCCAGCACCAGCGCTTCGTCAGTAACATCGACAACGAAAGTGTACGCATGCAGCAGTTGATCGAACGCTTGCTCAACCTGGCCCAGATCGAGCAGCGCCAGGGGCTGGAAGAAGAGGTCTCGGTGCCGCTGGCGGCGTTGATGGACGAGTTGCTGGAAGCGCGCGGCGGTTGGATCGAAAGCCGCCAGTTGAAGGTTGAACAGCACATCGCTGCCGATCTGACGTTGACGGGAGAGCCGTTCCTGTTGCGCCAGGCCTTGGGCAATTTGCTGGAAAACGCCCTGGACTTCACCCCCGTGAACGGCCTGCTGCGGGTCAGCGCCGAACGCCGTGGGAGCCGCATCGAGATCCGCCTGTTCAATCAGGCCGCACCGATTCCCGACTACGCGCTGCCCCGCCTGAGCGAACGCTTCTACTCCCTGCCGCGGCCAGACAGCGGCCGCAAGAGCACCGGCCTGGGACTCAACTTCGTGGAGGAGGTGGTGCAGTTGCATGGTGGGCAGTTCAGTATTGGCAATGTCGAGGGCGGGGTGGAAGTGGTTTTGGGGCTGCCCTGAAGCCGCAGCTGCTATCTGACTAAACACCCCTTCCTGTGGGAGCGAGCTTGCTCGCGATAGCGGAGTACCAGTCGGCATAACTGGCGCTGACCCACCGCCATCGCGAGCAAGCTCGCTCCCACAAAGGTTCCCGGTTCTCCACACAATCTCCACATTCCCCCCATAAACCCCTCACACAGCCACCCCAGACTCTCCCTCATTCGAACAGGGAGAGCCCCACATGAACCGCAGCCTCGCCATTAAACTGGGCATGATCGCCCTCTTGATTCTCTTGCTGATGATTCCGCTGTTGATGATCAACGGCCTCATTGATGAGCGCCAGGAATTGCGCGACGGTGTGCTGCAGGACATCGCCCGCAGCTCCAGCTACAGCCAGCAATTGATCGGGCCGATGATCGTGGTGCCGTTTCGCAAGAGCGTGAAGGTCTGGAACACCAACGAGAAGACCGGCGTGCGTTTCCTGGAAACCGTCGAGCGAACGGGCGAGCTGTATTTCTTGCCGGAGCAATTCGAGCTCGACGGCCAGGTCCGCACCGAAACCCGTGCCCGGGGTATCTACGAAGCGCGGATGTTCCACGCCGATAACCGAATCGATGGCCGCTTCAAGGTGCCTGAGCGCTACGGTGTCGCCGCCAAGGACTTTGCCGACTACCGCTTCGACGAACCGTACTTGAGCGTTGGCATCAGCGATATTCGTGGTATCGAGAACGCGCTGACCCTGACGCTGAACCAGCAGACCGTCGACTTCCTGCCTGGTTCGCGGCTTGGCTGGCTGGGGCAGGGTGTGCATGTGCCGCTGCCGATGATCACCGCCCAGGGCGGTCCCGAGCTGACTTTCGGTTTTGACCTGCGCCTGCAAGGCACTGGCGAGTTCCAGATTCTGCCGGTGGGCAAATCCACCAAAGTGCACTTGTCGGCGGACTGGCCGCACCCGAGCTTCATTGGCAACTATCTGCCCAGCAATCGCGAGATCAATGAGCAGGGCTTCAGTGCCGACTGGCAGACGTCGTTTTTCTCCACCAACCTGCTGGAAACATTGCAAGCCTGCGAGCCGAGCGATGGCTGTGAAGCGTTCCGCAGCCGGGCCTTCGGTGTGAGCTTCATCGACCCGGTGGACCAGTACCTCAAGAGCGACCGGGCGATCAAATATGCGCTGCTGTTCATTGCCCTGACGTTTGCCGGCTTCTTCCTTTTCGAAGTGCTCAAGAGCCTGGCGGTGCACCCGGTCCAGTACGCGTTGGTGGGTGTGGCGCTGGCGTTCTTCTATCTGCTGCTGTTGTCGCTGTCGGAGCACATCGGCTTCACCCTGGCGTACCTGGTGTCGGCCAGTGCCTGTGTCGTGCTGATCGGGTTTTATGTCTGCCATGTGCTGCGCAGCGTGAGCCACGGCCTGGGGTTTTCGGCGGGGCTGGCGGGTTTGTACGGCTTGCTCTACGGCCTGTTGAGCGCGGAGGACTATGCGCTGTTGATGGGGTCGCTGTTGCTGTTCGGCCTGCTGGGCGTGTTCATGGTGCTGACCCGCAAGCTGGATTGGTATGGGGTCGGGGCGAAACCGGCCGCAGCGATGAGTTTTGAGTTGGGAGAGGTGAAATGAGCCGGTCGTTGGGGTTGCGTGAGGATCAGCGGGAGGGCGCGATACTGGTGGCGCTGATTGCCGGGTTGTTTGCGCTGGACCGCAGTGACCCTATCGCGAGCAAGCTCGCTCCCACAGGAGACCTCGTTTACCCAGGCAACGAAGCCAAATGTGGGAATGCCCTTGCTCCCACAGGAGACCTCGTTTACCCAGGCAACGGATCAAATGTGGGAGCGAGCTTGCTCGCGATGGGGCCGGTACAGCCAGTGCAGCACTAAATTTTGGGCACGGTCGCTACCATCGAAGGCCGCAAGCTCACCTCGGCAAACCAAGCCGCCAATTGCGGGTTGGCCTTGCGCCATTCCAGGTCGGGATGGCGCAGGTCCAGGTAGCCCAGGGCGCAGGCCACGCTGATGGAGGCCACGTCGAAATGGCTGGCCAGTTCGGCGATCGCCTCGGCTTCGAGCAGGCCCAGGGCCCGGCGAATCTTGTCCCGTTGCGCATCGAGCCACTCGTCCCAGTGTTTTTCCACAGGACGTAGCGCGGTTTCGTAGCGGATCATCACCGCCGCATCCATGACTCCATCGGCCAGGGAGGCCAGGGTCAAACGCCGCCAGCGAGCCGCGCCGTCCCGGGGGATCAGCGGGTTGCCGACATGCTGGTGATCGAGGTAGTCGAGAATGACGCGGCTGTCATGAATCACGCTCCCGTTGGCCAGGCGCAGGGCCGGGATCTTGCTCAACGGGTTGTCCTCGATCAGCGCCCGATCCGGCTTGACCGGCGTGAGCTGGCTGAGCTGCAACGCCACGCGGTCTTGCTGGCCGGTTTCGTGCAGCAGCACCAGGACCTTGCGAACGAAGGGCGAAGCGGGGTTGTGGAACAGCGTCATGCTGGGGGTGGACATGGCAACGTCTCGATTCAAGGGGACTTGTTGCGCAGCATAGCGCGTTCATCCGTGTTCAAGGCAGGCGCGACCGAGGCGAAGAAGGCCGGTCGCGCCATGCATCAGGTGGCCGGTTGAAGGGCCTGCGGTTCTGGCGTCGACGTCGTCGGTTGCTGCTTGAGTTCCCGGGCGACGGTCCAGACGATGAACGCGGCAACCACATCGAAGATGGCCAGCAGCACGAACAGCGGGCTGTAGCCGATCCGGGTCACCATGACGCCGAACAGCAGCGTGAAGGCGGCGGCGCCCAGGTAACCGAACATCCCGCCCATGCCGGTGGCGGTGGCGACTTCATTCTTGCCGAACGAATCGGATGTGATGGCGTACAGCGCCCCGGACAGGGTCTGGTGGGCGAAGCCGCCGATGCACAGCAGGGCGATGGCCGTGTACGGGCTGTCGACCAAGCCGATGCAGGCTGGGCCGATCATGCAGGAGGCGCCGAACAGCAGGACCATCTTGCGCGAAGTGAACAACGACACCTTGCAGTATTTATGGAAGAACGGGCTCAGGTAACCGCCCAGCACACAACCGAGGTCGGCGGCCAGGAACGGCAACCAGGCGAACATCGCGATCTCCTTGATGTTCATATGCCGCTCGGTCATCAGGTACAGCGGGATCCAGGCGTTGAACGTCTGCCAGGCCGGCTCGGAGAGGATCCGGGCACTGGCGATGGCGTAGAAGTTGCGGCTGGCGATGATGCGTTTCCAGCTGCCTTTCTTCGGCGTCGGGTCTTGGAAGTGAGCTTCCTGGCCGCTGAGGATGTAATCACGCTCGGTGTCGCCCAGGAGCTTCTGGTCGCGTGGATGTTTGTAAAAGATCAGCCAGAGGAACGTCCAGGCCACGCCCAGCCCGCCAACGATCAGGAACGCCAGCTCCCAACCACTGTTCAGGATCGCCCAGACCACTAGCGGCGGAGCCAGCACGGCGCCGATCGAGGAACCGATGTTGAACCAGCCGATGGCCACCGAGCGTTCTTTGGCCGGGAACCATTCGGTAGAGGTCTTTACCGCAGCCGGCAGCCCAGCGGCTTCCGTCAGACCAAGCAAACCGCGGAAAAACGCCAGGCCCTGCCAGCCCGACGCCATGGCCGCCGCGGCACAGGCGATGGACCAAGCGAACGCGAAAATGGCGAAGCCCATCTTGGTGCCGATGGCATCGATGATGTAACCGGCCACTGGCTGCATCAGGGCATAGCAGATCTGCCAGGCCACGACGATGTGGGAGTACTGCTCGGTGGAGATGTTCATTTCGCTCATCAGGGTGGGCGCGGCCACCGAGAGGGTATTGCGAGCCAGGTAGTTGACCATCAGGCCGGCCGTGACCAGGCCGACCATCCACCAGCGGATGCCTTTGATTTTCATCACTTCACCATCGATTATTTTTGGATTTGGCGTGGCGTGCTCTGTTGTAGGTTGTCGTACAACGTGCGCACTTATAGAGGGTCAAGAATTAATTTGTCAACAAATATGTCAAAGGTAGGGCGGTCTGAAGCAGCCGGGGCGCTTGCGGTTGTCGTATGACGAGGAGAGAAGGGGCGCCCACTCTGGCAAATGCGCGCCCGGATGACTCAGCGGCGTGGAATCAGTCCCCACACCGCCAACACGGAGGGTATACCCAAGCCCAGCCAACTGACGGCGTCCCACAGACCGTCCCCCAGCAAGGCACTGAACAGCCCGGCGGCGCAGAGAATGGCGATCAGCACGGGCATGCCAAACACTTTCCAGAAGCTCGATTGCCGTGGCCTCACGAGGCGACCTCCGTGCCGAGGGTTGCGCGCTTGGCCGCTTTGCGCCGCACCAGCCACAGGTAGACGCCGCTGCCGAGGACAATGATGGTGAGCACGTCAAGGGTGGCCCAGAAGATCTGCATCGGCCGGCCACCGTAGTCGCCGAAGTGCAACGGTAGAGACAGGCTCATGACGTCCATGTACCACGGTCGTTCGGCGACGGCGGTGACCTCCAGGGTGCTGGCGTCGATCAACACCGGTGTCAGCAAATGGGAGGTCAGGTGGGTGCTGCCTTTCATGAACACGCCGTAGTGGTGCTGGCTGGAAAACAACGTGCCGGGGAAGGCAATGAAGCTGGGCTCCATGCCCGGCGCGACCTCCTTGGCGATGTCGAGCAAGCGGGTGGCCGGGGCCAATTGCGTCAGCGGTGGGGTGTTGCGATAGGGTTCGACCATGGCGCTGAGGCTGTCGTTGCGCCAGGCGGCGATGATCAGGTCGGCGCACGCGGCAATCACGCCGGTGACGCCCACGGTGAGCGCCCAGACCAGCGTCACCACACCGATCAGGTTATGCAGGTCGAGCCAGCGCAGGCGCGTGGATTTGTCCTGGCGCACCGTGGCGAACTTCAAGCGCCGCATGAACGGCAGGTACAGGACCACCCCGGAAACGATGGCAATCACAAACAACAGGCCCATGAAGGCAAGCAGCAACTTGCCCGGTAACCCGGCGAACATGTCCACGTGCAGGCGCAGCATGACCATCATGAAACCGCCGTTGGCCGAGGGCATTTCCAGGGCCTCGCCGGTGCGCGCATCGAGCATGAAGGTATGGGAGGAGTTGGGCTCGGTGTCCGGTGTCGGCGCCATGATGGTGAAGATGCCGTTGGGATCGTCGTCGTCCCAGCCAAAATACTGGACCACTTCACCGGGACGATGGGCCTTGGCCTTTTCCACTAATTGCTGGAGATCCAGGTGTGGCGTGTCGGCGGGCATTTCCCGGAACTCGGGAGCGTCTCCCAGCAGATGCTCGATTTCATGGTGGAAGATCAACGGCAGCCCGGTGATCGCCAGCATCAGCAGGAACACCGTGCAGATCAGGCTGGTCCAGGTATGGACGAAGGACCAGCGGCGGATGGTTTTGCTTTTCATGAGCGATCCGAATGCAAGAGGGCCTCGATGCCTGAGCCCCGTCAGTCAAGCCGCGAAACCTGTGGGAGCGAGCTTGCTCGCGAAAGCGGTGTGCCAGACAACATCGATGTTGACTGTTACGCCGTCTTCGCGAGCAAGCTCGCTCCCACCGGGGGGTCATTTGACTGACAGGTCTCAGGTACAGCTGCCCTCAAAAGGTTTTGCAAATGCTAACCGTTTACCATTTGTAATTCACGCTGGCGACGACATTGCGTTGATCGCCGTAGTAGCAGTAGAAGCCATCGCAAGTGGACAGGTAGTCCTTGTTGAAAATGTTCTTCGCGTCCACCGCCACCGTGACGCCTTTGAGGGTCTTGTTCAAACGCCCGAGGTCGTAGTGGGCCGAGGCGTCATACACGGTGTAGGAGCCGACGTGACCCCAGTCGGTGTTGGTGGTGTTGCCGTAGGTGTCGCCGACATAACGCACGCCGGCACCGACCCCGAAGCCATCCAGCGGACCGTTGTGCCAGGTGTAGTCCGCCCAGGCGGTGGCCTGGTTGCGTGGCACCTGGGCCATGCGCTTGCCTTTTTCCGCTGCGGTGCCCTTGGTGATTTCACTGTCGTTGTAGGTGTAGGAACCGATGAGCTTCAGATTGTCGGTCACATCGCCCGAGGCTTCCAGTTCCAGGCCACGCACCTGGACTTCACCCACTTGGCGGGTGACGTTGTTTTCGGTTACGGAGTTGTTTTTCTGGGTCAGGTCGAACACTGCGGCGGTCAGCAAGGTCTTGGTGCCTGGCGGTTGGTACTTGATGCCGGCTTCGTATTGTTCGCCTTCTGTTGGCTTGAACGCTTCGGTGCTGTTGACGGTTGAACCGGCCGCCGCCTGGAACGACTGGGCGAAGGAAATGTAGGGCGTCACACCGTTATCGAAGACGTAGCTCAACGCCGCGTTGCCGCTGAATTTCTTGTCGCGCTGGGTGTTGGTGACGTTGTTCTGGTTGTGGAATTCGGTGCCGGTGTGAATCCAGTCTTCACGGCCGCCGAGGGTCAGGCGCCAGTTGTCCAGGGCGATCTGGTCCTGGACATACAGACCGGTCTGGTTGGTCTTCTGGTTGTAGTCATACATGGTGAAGTACTGGACGTTGGAGAAATCCTGTCCGTAGATCGGGTTGTGGATGTTGCTGGTCGGCACGCCGGTCGAGCCCCACAACCAACGGGAATTGCTGTTGGAGCGCTGGTGATCCAGGCCCAGCAGCAGGGTGTGACTGAGGGCACCGGTCTGGAAGTCGGCCTGGAAATTGTTGTCCACGGCGAACTGGCTGATGTCTTCGTCAATGACACTGGCGCTGCGCTTGATGGTGCCATCGGCGCTGACTGCTTCCTCAGGCCCCGCCGGCCAGAATTGCCCGCCAGCGGAGATGCCCTGGGTTTCCAGGTCGCTCTTGGTGTAGCGCAGGTTCTGGCGGAACTGCCAGGTGTCGTTCAGACGGTGTTCGAACGCATAGCCGAGGGCGTAGTAGGTACGGTCGTAGAATTCCCAATCCGGATCGCCCAGGTTCTTGTGGTGGGAAATCTTGCCCGCCGGCGAAGACAGCTTGGTGCCTTGCAACGGCAGGAATTGCCCGGTGATGCCGGTGTCGTCGCGGGTGTACTGGGACAGGAAGGTCAGGCGCGTGTCGTCGTTGATGTTCCAGGTCAGGCTCGGCGCGAGGTTGTAGCGCTTGTCCGGGATGTGGTCGACCTGGGAGTTGCTGTCGCGCACGGTGCCGCTGAGCCGATAGAGGAACTGGCCTTCGTCATCGACTTTGCCGGTGCTGTCGAAGTTGATCTGCTTATGTTCGTAGCTGCCGGCCTGCAGTTCGACCTCATGGCTGCTTTCGGCCTGTGGGCGACGGCTGACCATGTCCAGCATGCCGCCAGGTGGCGTCTGGCCGTAGACCGAGGAGGCCGGGCCACGCAGCACGGCGATGCGCTCAAGGTTCCAGGGCTCGATTTTCGGCGTGATGTAGTTGCCCTTGGGCAGCGGCAGGCCATCGAGGAACTGGGTCGGCACGAAGCCGCGGACCAGCAGCCAGTCGTTGCGCGAATCCGAGCCGTAGCCGCTGCTCTGCACGCCGGCGGTGTAGCGCAGGGCGTCATTGAGGTTGAGGACAGAACGGTCCTCCATCTGTTGGCGGGTGACCACGGAGACTGAGCGCGGCAGTTCGACGATCGGCGTGTCGGTCTTGGTGCCGGCGGCGGTGCGGGTGGCGACGTAGTCCTCGGTCGGTCCCCACGCGGTTTCGCTGAGACCGGCACCGATCACACTGGTTTCCGGCAAGGCCATGACGCCTTCAGGTATGGCCACCAGGCTGTAGGTGCCAGCGCTGCTTTGTTCCAGTTGCAGGCCGGTGCCGCGCAAGGCCTCGCGCAATGCGCCGGTGGCGTCGAACTGGCCTTGGACCGGGGCCGAGGTCTTGCCCGAGGCCAGGGAAGGATTCAGGCTCAGCGCGAGGCCGGCCTGGCTGGCGATCTGGTTCAGGGTGCTGGCCAGGGGCGCGGCGGGCAGGTTGTAGGTGCGCACGCTCGTGGCTTGTTCGGCGGCCAGCAGCGGGGTGCTGGTCAACGGGACGGCAAAGGCAATGGCGACGGCCAACAGGCTGGGGCGCAACAGGGTGTCTAACGGGCGGGACATACGGCGGCTCCTGAATGGAAATATTTCTCAATTGCCTGGGTGCCGGATGAAAATCGAAAAGTGATAGAGCTGGATGAAAATAATTTAGATTCAGTTTTGAGGTCGGCCTGGATTTTGTGCTGTGTGGGATGACCTCTTCGCGAGCGAGCTCGCTCCCACACGAGCCGCCCACGAATCATCCTGTGGGAGCGAGCTTGCTCGCGATGAGGTCATCCCTGACACAAAGCCATTCAGGGCTTGGCTTCAGCCCGTGGCCCCACCACCACCCACCACCGCGTGTGATGCTCGACCTGCACCGGCAAGGTCGGCAACAGGGCGGTCAGGGCCAAGTCAGTGTCGTGCAACGGGAAACTGCCGGTGATGCGCAGGTCGGCCACCTGTGGCTCGACGCCCAGATAGCCGCGTCGGTAACGTCCCAACTCATGGACCAGGTCTTCAAGGCGAGCGTTGTCCACCACCAGCATGCCGCGGGTCCAGGCATCGGCGCCGGGGTTCAGGGCAACGGTCGGCCCGAGGCCGTCGCGGCGCATCAGCACCTGCTGGCCTTCGCGCAGAATCTGTTCTTTGTCGGTTGCTTGCGGATGGGCCGCCACCGCGGATTTCAACACGCTCAGGCGTGTGCCTTCGTCTTCACGCTTGACCAGGAATCGTGTACCCAACGCGCGCAGGCGGCCTTCGCGAGTCTCGACAATGAACGGGCGCGGGTCGTCGTGGCCGGTCTCCACCAGGATTTCGCCTTCCTGCAGGACGATACGGCGCTGCTTGTCATCGAAACGCACGTCCAGCGCACTGTGGGTGTTGAGGTTGATCAGCGTGCCGTCGGCCAGGCGCAAGGTGCGTTGCTCGCCTGTCGCGGTGCGCTGATCGGCCAGCCAGTAATCCAGCGGCAGGTAACGTTCGCCGGCAAACAACGCCAGGCCGATGACCGCGACAACGCTGGCCAGGCCACTGCCGATCTTGCGTATCCGTCGGCGAATGCTCACCCGCGATTGCAGCAACGCCGCCCGTGCCGGTCCGTTGGCCACGCTGAAGCGCTGGTCGAGCATGCCCAGTTGCCGCCAGGCGCGGGCGTGTTCTTCATCGGCGGCATGCCAGCGGGCGAACGCTTCATGCTCCTGGGCGCTGCTCGCGTCCAAGGACAACTGCCAGGCAATGGCGGCATCCAGCACGCTGGCCGAGACCGGTTTGGCATGGGCCTGGCTCATGTCGGTTCACCGTACAGGGCGATGTAGCACTGCCGGATGCCCTGGGCCAGGTACTGCCGTACCCGCGGCACCGAAACCCCCAGGCGCTCGGCGATTTCGGCGTGGCCGAGGCCGTCGAGGCGGTTATAGAGGAAGGCTGCACGGGCCTTGCTGGACAGTTTGCCGAGCAGGCGATCA
Source organism: Pseudomonas sp. R151218B TE3479 (assembly GCF_053629195.1). Classification (NCBI taxonomy): domain Bacteria; kingdom Pseudomonadati; phylum Pseudomonadota; class Gammaproteobacteria; order Pseudomonadales; family Pseudomonadaceae; genus Pseudomonas; species Pseudomonas sp. R151218B TE3479. The sequence continues at coordinate 456,786 of NZ_JBRJHV010000001.1, read as the reverse complement.
ATGGCCTTGAGGTCTTCCAGGATGATTTGCTGTTCTTCCACCGAGGGCTGCTCGGCCTCGGGGATCAGCATCAGTTCGGTGAGGTAAGCCTGCTCCAATGCCGCTCGACGGAAATAATCGAACAACAGGCCCTTGGCGATGGCCACCAGAAATGCCCGGGGTTCGCGGGGCGCCTTCAGGTCCTCGCGTCCCAGCAAGCGCACGAAAGTGTCCTGGCTCAGGTCTTCCGCTCGGTGCGCACACGCCACGTTGCGTCGCAGCCATGCCAATAGCCAAGCGCGATGGTCACGGTATAACGCACCAACCAGATCACTGTGGGGGCTAGGGACTGACGACACGGAGCATCACCGATGTTTTAAGTAACGAGAATTGTTCGCGATTGTGGCAGAGGCGGGGGCGGGAAAGCAATTGGCGCTGGTCGGGCGGTGTAGATAAGGAAATTGAGGCCGGGTTCTGTGTGGGAGCGAGCTTGCTCGCGATAGCGGCAGGTCAGTCAACTTCGATGCCGACTGACAGTGCGCCATCGCGAGCAAGCTCGCTCCCACAGTGAGTGTGTTCATCTTTCAAAGCGAAGGCGCCTGCTGCCGCCGTTTCCACTGACCCAGGCGCTGTTGCAGGTCAAGCGGACTGTGGATCTGTTGCTGGCGGGCGCGGCTGAACAGGATCAGCGCCAGCTCCGCTGTGGCCAGGGCGTCGGCGCTGGCGTTGTGGCGGTCGAAGACTTGCAGCTTGAACCAGTCGATCCATTCGTCCAGGCCGGATTTGCGCAAATGGGCTTGCGGGCAAAGCATCGGGGCCAAGTCCGCCACGTCGAGGAACGGATGCTGCAGGCGATAGCCCAGATGGTCTTTCAAGGCGCGCCCGAGCATGTGGGAATCGAACGGCGCGTGAAAGGCCAGCAGCGGGCTGTCGCCCACGAACGCCATGAACGCCAGCAGCGCCTCGGCCGGGTCGCTGCCGGCGGCGATGGCACTGGGCGCCAGGCCATGGATCAACACACTGGGGCCGAGCTTTTGCTGATTGCACTGCAAGGTACGTTCGAATTGCTGGCTGAAGTCGATGGCACCGTCTTCGATGACCACCGCGCCGATGGACAGCACCTGGTCCTTGTTCAGGTTCAACCCGGTGGTTTCCAGGTCCAGGACGACCCAGCGTTGCTCCCGCAGGTCGCCTTCGCCCAGTGGCGAGGGCGCGGGCAGGCGCTCCAGGCGCTGCTGCAGCGCGTCGGGCAATGTCGGTTGGGCCGGGCGCAGCCAGGAAAACAGGTTCACAACTGGTACCTCAGCGTCAGGCTGCTTTGCAGGCGTTGGGCCTGGCGTAGGGATTCGCGCAGGATGCGTCGGTCCAGATGGTTGAGGCTGTCGGGGTCAACGCGGTTGGAATAGGGCAGGTTCTCGCGGGTTTGCAGTTGGTGTTGCTGCATGCGGGTTTGCTGGATGAAGTGATAGGCCTCTTCATAGGCCGCGCCATCGAGCGGTTCGATCACTTCCTTGACGACCAGTTGTCGCAGGCGTTCCAGGGTATTGTTGGCTTCGATGCCGTTGGCCAGGGCCAGCAGGCGGGCGCCGTCGACGAAGGGCGTCAGGCCTTGCACTTTCAAGTCCAGGGTCGCCTTTTCGCCATTCTTGCGGCTCAGCACGAAGTCCCTGAAGCGTCCCACCGGCGGGCGATGACGCAGCGCGTTCTCGGCCATCATGCGCTGGAACAGACGATTGTCGGCCACTTGGCCGAGGATCTGCTGGCGCAACTGCTCGCAACCTTGCTCATCGCCCCAGACCACCCGCAGGTCGAAATAGATGCTCGAGCCCAGCAGGTTTTCCGGCGTCGCTTCGCGAATGAATGACGCGAAGCGCCGGGCCCATTCTGCACGGGACAGGCACAGCTCGGGGTTGCCGGCCATGATGTTGCCCTTGCACAAGGTGAAGCCGCACAGGGCCAGGCTTTGGTTGATCTGTTGAGCGATGGGCAACAGCAGGCCACGGATCTGTGCAGCATGGGCGGCGTCCCGGGCTTCGAACAAAATGCCGTTATCCTGGTCGGTGTGCAGGGTCTGCTCGCGCCGGCCCTCGCTGCCGAAACACAGCCAACTGAACGGCACACCCGGGTCGCCTTTGTCGGCCAGGGTCAGCTCGATGACGCGGCACACCGTGTGATCGTTGAGCAGGGTGATGATGTGGGTGATCTGGGTCGACGACGCGCCGTGGGCCAGCATGCGCTCCACCAGTTGGCCGATCTCGCCGCGCAGGGCCACGAGGTTTTCCACCCTGGGGGCGTTGCGGATGGTCCGGGCCAGGTGCACCAGGTCGACGCGCTGCAAGGAAAACAGATCGCGCTCCGAGACCACGCCACACAGGCGCTGGTCCTTGACCAGGCAGACGTGGGCGATGTGGCGCTCGGTCATGGCGATGGCCGCGTCGAAGGCGCTGTGGTCTGGCGAAAGGAAGAAGGGGGCTTGGGTCATGTGGCCTACGATGGCTTGGGAAAAGTCCCCGGAACCATCGGCCACCACCTGCCGCAGGTCGCGCAAAGTGAAAATCCCCACCGGCGCTTTTTGCTCATTGACCACCACGATGCTGCCGACTTGCTGCTCGTGCATCAGTTTCACGGCTTCGCGCAGCGGCGTGTCCGGGCTGCAACTGACTGGATGGCGCATCGCTAGTTCACCCAGCCGGGTATTGAGAGAGTACTGGGTGCCCAGGGTTTGCGCGGATTTCTGCTGGACCTGCTGATTGACCTGGTCGAGCAGGCTGCTGACCCCACGCAGGGCGAAATCGCGAAACGGGGCGGACAGGGCGAAGAGCTTGATGAAGGCCAGTTTGTTCAGTTGCAGGCAGAACGTGTCTTCGCCGGCCCGATGCTCGGTGCGCGTGGCCCGCTCGCCCAGCAGCGCGGCCAGAGGGAAACATTCGCCAGTAGTGATCTCGAAGGTGGTCTCGGTGCCACCCTTGGCCGAATGCGGGCGTTCGCCCACCACCCGACCCTGCTTGACGATGTAAAAGTGCTCAACCGGGCCGTCGGCCGGTTTGATGATGGTGTCGCCCGGGGCATAGAAGCGCAGCAGGCATTGCTCCACCAGATAGGCCAAGTGGGCATTTTCCATTTGGTTGAACGGCGGAAAGCGCTGGAGAAATTGCAGCGTTCCCTGGATGTTTTGCAACACCGCGGTTTTCCCTGCCTGGATGAAGGCGTCCGCTTTTTTCATAACCATTACGCAGTCTTATTCGAATTGTTGTGGTCGGATCTGTTCTCCATGGTCGGCCCCTCAGCGCGGGGTGCCCATTGGACGTAAGTCTAGGTCGCAGCCTAAGGGCCGGACTTACGGAAAACTCTTACGCCAGGCGTCAGAAAAATCTTCATTGAATGTTCTTGGAAAAAAATCCGACGAAGTGCACATTGAAGCGCCGCAGAACGATGTCTGACCACTGTGCCAGGGGATCGATTTAAAGAACGTAGAGAGCACCATGCCTGACCACGATATTTTGAGTGACGCCGAGCGCGAGGCGCTGAGTGCCGTCATGTTGGAACCTGACCTGCCGCCGCAGCGCGTCTTGATTGTTGATGACGATAAGGACGCTCGTGAGTTGTTGTCGGAGATCCTGGCATTGGACGGGATTCACTGCATGACCGCCGCCAGCGGTGAAACGGCACTCAAGATGCTGGAAACCAAGCCGTCGATCGGCCTGCTGATCACCGACCTGCGCATGGGCAATGTCGATGGCCTGGAACTGGTTCGCCTGGTGCGCGAGTCCGAGCGGGCGGCGCTGCCGATCATCATCGTGTCGGGCGATGCCGACGTGAAGGACGCCATCGAAGCCATGCACTTGAGCGTGGTGGACTTTCTGCTCAAGCCGATCGATACCGACAAGCTGCTGGGGTTGGTCAAGCATGAGTTGGGGATGGATCTTTAAGGCCGTCTGCCGCGGACTGGCGCCATTCAAATGTGGGAGCAAGCTTGCTCGCGATGGCGGCCTGACATTCAACAATTGTTATTGACTGCTACACCGCTATCGCGAGCAAGCTCGCTCCCACAGGGGCACAAAAAAAGCCCTGATCGAAAGATCAGGGCTTTTTTTGTGCCGCGTCTACCGCTCAATCACAAACCATTGGCTGCCTTGAACTCGCGACGGCGACGGTGCAGCACCGGCTCGGTGTAGCCGTTAGGTTGCTTCGTGCCTTCGATCACCAGTTCGACCGCCGCCTGGAAGGCGATGTTGCGGTCGAAGTCTGGTGCCAGCGGCCGGTACAACGGGTCGCTGGCGTTCTGGCGGTCGACCACCGACGCCATGCGCTTGAGGCTTTCCATCACTTGGTCTTGCGTGACGATGCCGTGGCGCAGCCAGTTGGCGATGTGCTGGCTGGAGATACGCAGCGTCGCACGGTCTTCCATCAGGCCGATGTCGTTGATGTCCGGCACCTTGGAGCAGCCGACGCCCTGGTCGATCCAGCGCACCACATAGCCGAGGATGCCCTGGGCATTGTTGTCCAGTTCGTTCTTGATCTGCTCCGGCGTCCAGTTCGGGTTGACGGCCAACGGGATGGTCAGGATGTCGTCCACCGAAGCGCGAGCGCGCTTGGCCAGTTCGGCCTGGCGAGCGAACACGTCGACCTTGTGGTAATGCAGCGCGTGCAGGGCGGCGGCGGTCGGCGAGGGAACCCACGCGGTGTTGGCGCCGGCCAGCGGATGAGCGATTTTCTGTTCGAGCATCGCGGCCATCAGGTCCGGCATCGCCCACATGCCCTTGCCGATTTGCGCGCGACCTTGCAGGCCGGTGCTCAAGCCGATATCGACGTTCCAGTTTTCATAGGCGCCGATCCACTTCTCGGCCTTCATATCGGCCTTGCGCACCATCGGACCGGCTTCCATGGAGGTATGGATTTCATCGCCGGTACGGTCGAGGAAGCCGGTGTTGATGAACACCACGCGCTCGCTGGCGGCCTTGATGCAGGCCTTGAGGTTGATCGTGGTACGGCGCTCCTCGTCCATGATCCCGACCTTGAGGGTGTTGCGCGGCAGGTTCAGCACGTCTTCGACGCGACCGAACAGCTCGTTGGTGAACGCGGCTTCTTCCGGGCCGTGCATCTTCGGCTTGACGATGTACACCGAGCCGGTGCGGCTGTTGCGGCGCGTGGTGTTGCCGTTGAGACTGTGGATCGCCGCCAGGCTGGTGACCAGGCCGTCGAGGATGCCTTCCGGCACTTCGTTGCCGTGCTTGTCCAGAATCGCGTCGATGGTCATCAGGTGGCCGACGTTACGCACGAACAGCAGCGAGCGGCCGTGCAGGGTCACGCCCGAGCCATCGACGGCGGTGTAGACACGGTCAGGGTTCATGGTTCGGGTAAACGTCTGGCCGCCCTTGGCGACTTCTTCCGACAGGTCGCCCTTCATCAAGCCGAGCCAGTTGCGGTAAATCACCACCTTGTCATCGGCGTCGACGGCGGCGACCGAGTCTTCGCAGTCCATGATGGTGGTCAGCGCTGCTTCCATCAGGATGTCTTTGACGCCGGCGGCATCGGTCTGGCCGACGGGAGTGCTGGCATCGATCTGGATTTCGAAGTGCAGGCCGTTGTGTTTCAGCAACACGGCAGTCGGTGCCGAGGCATCGCCCTGGAAGCCGATCAGTTGGGCATCGTCACGCAGGCCGCTGTTACTGCCGCCCTTGAGGGCGACCACCAGTTTGCCGTCGACGATCTTATACGCGGTGGAGTCGACATGGGAGCCGGCCGCCAGGGGGGCCGCTTCGTCGAGGAAGGCGCGAGCGAAGGCGATGACCTTGTCGCCGCGCACCTTGTTGTAGCCTTTGCCTTTTTCCGCGCCATCGGCTTCGCTGATGGCATCAGTGCCGTATAGCGCGTCGTACAGCGAACCCCAGCGGGCGTTCGAGGCATTGAGGGCGAAGCGGGCATTCATCACCGGCACCACCAGCTGCGGGCCGGCCATGCGGGCGATTTCGTCATCGACGTTCTGGGTCGTGGCCTGGAAATCCGCCGCTTCTGGCAGCAGATAGCCAATGTCTTGCAGGAAGGCTTTGTAAGCCACGGCGTCGTGGGCCTGGCCGGCACGAGCCTGGTGCCAGGCATCGATCCGCGCCTGGAAATCATCGCGTTTGGCGAGTAGGGCTTGGTTCTTCGGGGCCAGGTCGTGGATGACCTTGTCGGCACCGGCCCAGAACGCGTCGGCGGTGAGGCCGGTTCCGGGAATGGCTTCGTTATTCACGAAGTCGAACAGGACTTTGGCGACCTGCAGGCCACCGACTTGAACGTGTTCAGTCATTGCTTGCCTCACTCTGCTCAGCTATTTCGCTTTTCAGCTCTTCGATTTTGACAATGAAGCCTCGGGACATTTAAACCACAAACCCCGGAACCAGTACATGCCATCGCTGGCGGCTGGGTATTCAAGCCTTGCTGACGGGGCTTTTCAGGGATGCGACTGGCCTTAAGCAGACATCGGTACAACAGGGGTATCGCAATTATGTAGTGCGTGCTGCGGCATACTACATGATCGGTTGCGGTTGTGAAAATTAGACTAATTGCGTCGTTCCGCGACCGACTAAAGCAGTACAGTCACGACACGGCACAGGATGTTCTCAAAAAAACTGGGGATTGTTCCAGATAAATATTCAAACTTGTACACGATTGACGTGGGCGCACGAGTCCCTGTGGCGAGGGGATTTATCCCCGTTGGGGCGCGAAGCGGCCCTAACTCCGTCACTTCGGTGTATCAGACAGTTTGAGTTGAATGTCTTGGGGGGGGCTGCTTGGCAGCCCAACGGGGATAAATCCCCTCGCCACAGGACTTGTGCGTCCTGCCTATACTGTCCCTTCCATCAACAAGAGGACTGCGCCATGGACCACCTCGTCATCACTGTTTTCGCCCCGGACAAGCCTGGGCAGGTCGAGCGCATCGCCGAGTGCATTGCCGAACATGGCGGCAACTGGCTGGAAAGCCGCATGGCGCACCTGGCCGGGCAATTTGCCGGGATCGTGCGCTTCAGCGCCCCGGCCGAGGCCCATGAAGAATTGATCGAAGCCTTGCAGGGGCTGGCGGCCCATGGCATCCGCGTACTGATCGCTGAAAGCGCCGTTGAGGAGTCCTGCACCTGGAAACCCATCACCATGGAACTGGTGGGCAACGATCGTCCCGGCATCGTGCGGGATATCACCCGGTTGTTGAGCGAGCAGGGTGTCAATGTCGAGCGTCTGGTGACCCATGTCCGGCCGGCGCCGATGAGCAGTGAGCTGCTGTTTCATGCCGAAGCGATCCTGGGCGTGCCCTTGACCCTGTCGCTGGAGACCTTGCAGGAGCGTCTGGAAACCTTGGCCGATGAGTTGATGGTGGAACTCAAGCTCAGCGACGAAGTGCAATGAAGGTTATCCAAGGAAAAACTGCGCCTGCCTGTGGATAACCTGTAGAGACCCGGCCCCAGCCCAGACCCGCCGGGGCTCAGCGGCCAATGATCAAAAAATCACCAGATTTCAAGGGCTTGTGCACAAACGGCGGGGATCACGCTGTGGATAACCTTGGGAAGAATAAGCGCAGGCCACGGCGGACGTGGCCTGTAGAGGTTTGTGCGTTTTTTGATCAACTACGCCGGCGCATGCTGATCACCGCATCGACGCTGTACACCGCCAGCCCGGCCCAGATGAACAGGAACGCCACCAGCGTGCTGGACGACAGGTGCTCGCCGAACAGCAGCACGGCGAGCAATAGCACCAGCGTCGGTGCGATGTACTGGAGAAACCCCAGGGTGGTGTAGGGCAAATGCCGAGCCGCGGCATTGAAGCACACCAGCGGGACCAGGGTCACAGGGCCGGCTGCTACCAGCCACCAGGCTTCGGAGGTGGTCCAGAAAGCGGCCTGGGCACTGGTGGCCGTGGGATTGAACAGCAACCAGGCGATGGCGATCGGCACCAGCATCCAGGTTTCCACCACCAGCCCCGGCAAGGCCTTGACCGGCGCTTGTTTGCGGATCAGCCCATAGAAACCGAAGGTCAGCGCCAGCACCAGCGACACCCAGGGCAGGCTGCCCACTTGCCAGACCTGCTGCGCCACGCCGACGGCCGCCAGCCCCACTGCCAGCCATTGCATGCGGCGCAGGCGCTCGCCGAGGAGCAACATGCCCAGCAAGACGTTCACCAGCGGGTTGATGTAGTAACCCAGGCTGGCTTCGAGCATGCGTTCGTTGTTCACCGCCCAGACGTAGGTCAGCCAGTTGGCCGCGATCAGTGTCCCGCTCAGGGCGAGAATCGCCAGGCGCTGTGGATTGTCCCGCAGTTCGCGCCACCAGCCCGGGTGTTTCCAGACCAGCAGCAACGCCGCGCCGAACAGGGCCGACCACAGCACCCGGTGGATGATGATTTCCACTGACGGTACGCTGGCGATGGCCTTGAAGTAGATCGGGAACAGACCCCAGATGATGTAGGCACTCAGGCCCAGGATATACCCGCGACGCGGGTTGGCGGCTTGCATGCAGAATCCTTGCTTAGGCAGCTAACAAAGGTGTGATTGTAAGGAGATTTGTCAGATTGTGCTGTGAACCTTTGTGAGCGTTCTGGCCCCGGCACAGATCCCTCTGTGGGAGCGGGCTTGCTCGCGAAAGCGGTGGGTCAGTCGACATGAATATTGAATGTTCCTCCGTCTTCGCGAGCAAGCCCGCTCCCACAAAGGTGGCGCGGTGACTGCTGAAGCCAATCAGAACAACTTCAACGGCTCTTCATTGAGCGCCGCCAATTGCTCGCGCAATGCCAGCACCTGGTCGCCCCAGTAGCGTTCGCTGCCGAACCACGGGAAGCTGCGGGGGAACGCCGGGTCGTCCCAGCGCCGCGCCAGCCAGGCGCTGTAGTGCATCAGCCGCAGGGCCCGCAGCGGCTCGATCAGCGCCAACTCACGGGGGTCGAAGTCGTGGAACTCACGGTAGCCGTCCATCAGTTCCGACAATTGCCCCAGGCATTCCTGGCGATCGCCGGCGAGCATCATCCACAGGTCCTGCACCGCCGGGCCCATTCGACAGTCGTCCAGGTCGACGATGTGGAACACCTCGTCGCGGCACATCATGTTGCCGGGGTGGCAATCGCCGTGCATGCGGATGTTCTGGTGGGGCGTGGCGGCGTAGACCTCTTCGACGCGCTTGAGCAAGTCCCGGGCGACCGACTCGTAGGCCGGCAGCAGGCTGCGGGGAACGAAGCCGCTGGCCAGCACGGTGGCCAGTGAATCGTGGCCGAAATTTTTCACGCCCAGGGCTTCGCGATGCTCGAACGGCCGGGTCGCCCCGAGCGCGTGCAAGCGCCCGAGCAATTGTCCCAGGCGATAGAGTTGGTCGAGATTGCCCGGCTCCGGCGCTCGGCCACCGCGACGAGGAAACAGGGTGAAACGAAACCCGGCGTGTTCGTGCAGGCTGGCGCCGTTGTGGATCAGCGGCGCTACCACGGGCACTTCGTATTCGGCCAGTTCGAAGGTAAAGCTGTGCTCTTCCAGGATCGCTTCGTTGGTCCAGCGCTGGGGGCGATAGAACTTGGCGATCAGCGGCTCGGAATCTTCGATGCCGACCTGATAGACGCGGTTCTCGTAGCTGTTGAGGGCCAACACGCGGGCGTCGCTGAGAAAACCGATGCTTTCAACGGCATCGAGCACCAGGTCGGGCGTGAGGGTTTCGAACGGATGGGACATGCTGACTCCTGCGCAGCGGCAGGTCTGCCGCGTCCGGCACAGCATGGTAGCGCAGACAGAGGCAGATAGGTGGCGGCTGTGCTGACAGCTATCGCGAGCAAGCTCGCTCCCACAGGGATAGCGGAATCATTGTGGGAGCAAGGTTGCTCGCGATGAGGCCCTGTCAGGCGCCGATGACCCCGCCATCTTCCCGGGTAATCACCATCACCGAAGACCGCGGCTTGCCGTTGGGCAGGTGCTCCGGGAAGGTCGAACCACCGTTTTCCCCTGGATGCTGGATCCCGACGAACAAGGCTTTCTGGTCCGGGGCAAAACTGATCCCGGTCACTTCGCAGCCCACCGGTCCGACCATGAAGCGGCGGATTTCGCCACTGTTGGGGTCGGCGCAGAGCATCTGGTTGTTGCCCATGCCGGCGAAGTCCCCGGCGTTGCTGGAGTCGCCGTCGGTGAGAATCCACAGCCGGCCGGCTTTGTCGAAGCCCAGGCCGTCGGGGCTGTTGAACATGTTCTGCGGGTTGATGTTGGACGACCCGGCTTTCGGCGTGCCGGCGTGTACCGTTGGGTTGCCGGCGACCACGAACAGATCCCAGGAAAAGGTCTTGGAGGCATGATCGTCGCGGTCGGTGCGCCAGCGCAGGATCTGCCCGTAGACGTTCTTGGCCCGAGGGTTCGGCCCGTCCACCGGTTGGCCGTCTTCGCCGCGCTTGGAGTTGTTGGTCAACGTGCAATAGACCTGGCCGTCTTTCGGGCTGACCACGATCCATTCAGGACGGTCCATGCGGGTGGCACCCACGGCGCTGGCGGCCAGGCGCGCATGGATCAGCACCTCGGCCTGATCGGCGAAGCCACTGCTGGCGTCGAGGCCGTTCTTGCCGTGGGTCAGCTCGATCCACTGGCCCTTGCCTTTGGGATGGTCCGGGTTGCCGTCGCCGGCATCGAAGCGCGCCACGTACAAGGTGCCGTGGTCCAGCAAGTTGCGGTTGGCCTTGGCATTGCGATGGTTGATGCGCTCGCGGCTGACGAACTTGTAGATGAATTCACCGCGCTCATCGTCACCCATGTACACCACGGCGCGACCGTCGCTGGTTTGTGCCAGGGCGGCGTTTTCGTGTTTGAAGCGGCCCAGGGCGGTGCGTTTCACCGGCGTGGATTCTGGATCGAACGGATCGATTTCCACCACCCAGCCATGGCGATTGAGTTCGTTGGGGTTCTTCGCCAGGTCGAAACGCGGGTCGTACAGGTGCCAGTTGATCTCGCGGCTGGTGACGGTGGCGCCATAGCGCTTTTGCGCCTCATCGAACTGCAGGTCGGTCTTGCTGCTGCCGAAGCAGTCGGTGAAGTTTTCTTCGCAGGTCAGGTAGGTGCCCCACGGCGTCATGCCGTTGGCGCAGTTCTGGAAGGTGCCCAGCACTTTCTTGCCGCTCTTGTCGGCACTGGTTTTCAGCAGGTCGTGGCCGGCGGCCGGGCCACGCAGGCGCATCGGCGTGTTGCCGTGGATCCTGCGGTTGTAGCGCGACTCCTGGACGAACTGCCACTGCCCGCGACGACGCTGGACCTCGATGACCGACACCCCTTCGCTGGCCTGGGCCTTGTGCACGTCTTCGGCCGACTGCGGCTGGCCACCGTGGGGAAAGAGGTAGCGGTAGTTGGTGTATTCGTTGTTGATCGCCATCAGCGCCCGGTTCTTGTCGCCGGGGAATTCGAACAGGCTCATGCCGTCGTTGTTGTCGCCAAACTGCACTTCCTGTGCGCGGGCAGTTCCATTGCCACTGGGGTCGAACGCCGGTGCATTTTTCTGCAGCGGCTGGCCCCAACTGATCAGCACCGAAGCTTTGTAGCCCGGCGGCAGCGTGACGGTGTCGGCCGTGGCGGCGGCGATGCTGTTGAAACCCAACAGCCGGCTGTTGCCTTCGCTCACGGCGGCGGCCAGCACGCTGCGGCTCAGCAGGTTGCCGCCGAGGAACATCGCCGCGCCGCACAGGGCGCCGGCGCTGATGAAACGGCGCCGGCTCAGGCCGACGATCTTTTCCAGGTCGGTGGATTGGTTTTCTTCTAATAGGCTCATCATCAGGCTCCCTGCTGGTTTTGGCAGTCACCTTAAAGCGGGTCGATGAAGCTATTGTTGCAACGCGCTACAGCGGTGTGCCGAGCAGCACATTTGTCGCTGAAAACGTCACTTGCACCGGCGAGCCGGCTGCCAGGTTCTGCGCTTGCAACTGAAGCGGGGCGGCCAGGGCGCACAGCGTCTGGCCGTTGGGCAGGCCGATGCGCACTTCGCTGGGGCCGTCTTGGGCGGCGTCGACCTGCTCGATCATGCCGCGCAGCGTATTGATCCCGGGCTTTTGCGTTTGTTCGACTGGGTGTAATTCCAGCCAGCCGGCCTTGATCAGCGCCACGACGTCGGTGCCGACATCCAGCTCCAGGCGCAGTGTGCTGTCATGGGTGATCTGCGCTTCGATGACCAGGCCCCGGGCCAGTTCCAGGCGGATCCGGTCGTTGTGTCCCTGGGCCTCGATGCCCAGGATCTTGCCATGCAATTGATTGCGGGCACTGGTGCGCAGCATCAGGCGACTGAGCAGGCCCAGGTCCCCGGCGTCTTCGCTGGCTTCCAGCAGTTGCGCCTGTAGCGCTTGCAGGCGCTGATACAGGCGCAGCACTCGTTGGCCTTCCTCCGACAGCTTGGCGCCGCCACCGCCCTTGCCGCCGACGCTACGTTCCACCAACGGATGGTCGGCGAGGTTGTTCAGCTCATCGATCGCATCCCATGCCGCCTTGTAGCTCAGGCCCGCGCTCTTGGCGGCGCGGGTGATCGAGCCCTGTTCGGCGATGTGTTGCAACAGGGCGATGCGTTGTGGTCGCCGAACGATGTGCTGGGTCAGAAGCGTAGGCAATGACATGACGGCAAGCTGCGTGCAAAAGTCGATGAGGGACGTTGGCGCCTTGGGCGCGGCACGTCAAGCCGGTTCACCGGGTTTCGGCGTGCGGGCCAGGCAATACACATCGACCCGTGCAGCGCCGGCATCGAGTAACAGGGCGGCCAGGGCCTGGGCGGTGGCACCAGTGGTGAGCACATCGTCGACCAACGCCAGGTGACGATTGCGTAACGTTGCCTGGGGTGCGAGGGCAAAGGCCTGGCGCAGGTTTTGTCGCCGGGCCCTGGCGTCGAGGGCCTGTTGGGCGGGCGTGTCCTGGGTGCGTCGCAGCAGGTGTTCTTCGCAAGGGATCACCAGCGGCCCACTGAGCCAGCGGGCCAGCAGTGCCGCCTGGTTGAAACCGCGCTGGCGCAAACGCCGGGTTGCCAGTGGCACCGGTACCAGTGCATCGGGCCGTTCCAGCCCTTCGTCGAAATGATGTTGCAGCGATTGCGCCAGCAGTTCGCCCAGCAGCCGGCCCAGGGGCCATTTCGCCTGATGCTTGAAACGGGTGATCAGGCTGTCCACCGGGAAATCGTAGGTCCAGGGCGCCAGGACCCGCTCGAAGGCCGGTGGCCGCGAGGCACATTGGCCGCAACGCAGCCCGGCCATGGGCAGTGGCAGGGCGCAAATGCTGCATTGTTCGCCGAGCCAAGGCAGCTCGCTTTCGCAAGGGGTGCAGATAGGCTGCGGGGTATCAGTGCTTTCGCCGCACAGTAGGCAGGATTGTTTGTTTTTTAACCAGATGTAAACCGGTCCCTTGTATCGTGGTTGACAGCGCATGACTCTTCCTTAAATATGCCGAACATCCGTGTCGCGCCTGTGGGTATTGCATGCCCCAGGCGCCAGCCAAGCATAATCAAGGAAATGCCCATGAGCGCCAGCACCACTGCCAACCTGCGTCATGACTGGTCTTTGGCCGAAGTCAAAGCACTCTTTGTCCAGCCATTCAATGACCTGTTGTTCCAGGCGCAGACCGTGCACCGCGCGCACTTCGACGCCAACCGCGTCCAGGTTTCCACGCTGCTGTCGATCAAGACCGGCGCTTGCCCGGAAGATTGCAAATATTGTCCGCAGTCCGGTCACTACAACACCGGTCTGGATAAAGAGAAATTGCTCGAAGTGCAGAAGGTCCTCGAAGAGGCTGCGCGGGCCAAGGCCATTGGTTCGACCCGTTTCTGCATGGGCGCGGCCTGGAAACATCCATCGGCCAAGGACATGCCGTATGTGCTGGAAATGGTCAAAGGCGTGAAGGCCATGGGCCTGGAAACCTGCATGACCCTGGGCCGCCTCGACCAGGAACAGACCGAAGCGCTGGCCCAGGCTGGCCTGGACTACTACAACCACAACCTCGATACCTCGCCGGAGTTCTACGGCAGCATCATTACCACCCGTACCTACAGCGAGCGCCTGCAGACCCTGGCCTATGTGCGTGATTCGGGGATGAAGATCTGCTCCGGCGGCATCTTGGGCATGGGCGAGTCCCTGGACGACCGCGCCAACCTGCTGATCCAACTGGCGAACCTGCCGGAGCACCCGGAATCGGTACCGATCAACATGCTGGTCAAAGTCGCCGGCACGCCGCTGGAGAATGCCGAAGACATCGATCCGTTCGATTTCATCCGCATGCTTGCCGTGGCGCGGATCATGATGCCCCAGTCCCATGTGCGCCTGTCCGCTGGCCGTGAGGCGATGAACGAGCAGATGCAGGCCCTGGCGTTTTTTGCCGGCGCCAACTCGATTTTCTATGGCGACAAGCTGTTGACCACCGCCAACCCGCAAGCCGACAAGGACATGCAATTGTTTGCACGCCTGGGCATCCAGCCCGAAGCCCGCGAAGAACATGCCGACGAAGTGCACCAGGCGGCGATCGAACAGGCGCTGGTGGAGCAGAAGAGCAGCGAGCAGTTTTACAACGCCGCAGTTTGATTGCTCACCGATTCCCAGATTGGAATGCAAGACCCTGTGGGAGCGAGCTTGCTCGCGATGGCGGTATAACAGCCGACAGAGATGTCGAATGTAATGGCCTTATCGCGAGCAAGCTCGCTCCCACAGGGATCTCACTCCGTCCATAAACGGTTCACCCCGAGGCCTGCATGCCCTTCGATCTCGCCGCACGCCTGGCTGCCCGTCGTGCCGACAACCTCTACCGCCAGCGCCCGCTGCTCGAAAGCCCCCAGGGCCCGGACGTGGTGGTGGACGGCCAGCCATTGCTGGCGTTCTGCAACAACGATTACCTGGGCCTGGCCAATCACCCGCAAGTGATCGAGGCCTGGCGCGCCGGCGCGGCACGTTGGGGAGTCGGAGGTGGCGCCTCCCATTTGGTGATCGGCCACAGCAGCCCTCATCACGCCTTGGAAGAAGCGTTGGCCGACCTGACGGGGCGTCCGCGGGCGTTGCTGTTCACCACCGGTTACATGGCCAACCTCGGCGCGGTCACCGCGCTGGTGGGGCAGGGCGATACGGTGCTGGAAGACCGCCTCAACCATGCTTCGCTGCTCGACGCCGGGCTGTTGTCCGGTGCGCGTTTCAACCGATACCTGCACAACGATGCCCAGAGCCTGGCCAGTCGTCTGGAGAAAGCCACGGGCAATACCCTGGTGGTCACCGACGGTGTATTCAGCATGGACGGCGACATTGCCGACCTGCCGGCTCTGGCCCGTGAGGCAAAGGCCCGGGGCGCCTGGCTGATGGTCGACGATGCCCACGGCTTCGGTCCGCTGGGGGCTCATGGCGGCGGTATTGTCGAACATTTCGGCTTGAGCCAGGACGACGTGCCGGTGCTGGTCGGTACCCTGGGCAAGGCCTTCGGCACCGCCGGTGCCTTCGTCGCCGGTAGCGAGGAGCTGATCGAAAGCCTGATCCAGTTCGCGCGTCCCTACATCTACACCACCAGCCAACCGCCGGCCCTGGCCTGCGCCACGCTCAAGAGCCTTGAACTGCTGCGCGACGAGCATTGGCGGCGCGAACACCTGCAGGTGCTGATCCGCCAGTTCCGCCAGGGTGCCGAGCAGATCGGCCTGCAATTGATGGACAGCTTCACGCCGATCCAGCCGATCCTGGTGGGCGATGCGGGGCGGGCCATGCGCTTGTCGCAGATGCTGCGTGAGCGGGGACTGATGGTCACGGCGATCCGCCCACCCACCGTGCCGGCCGGCAGCGCTCGTTTGCGCGTGACCCTGACCGCCGCCCACAGCGAGGCCCAGGTGCAGCTATTGTTGAATGCACTGGCCGAGTGTTTTGCCCTGTTGGGACCGGAGCCAAGCCATGCGTGATCGATTGATTTTGCTGCCCGGTTGGGGCTTGGGTGTTTCTCCGCTGGAACCGCTGGCGGCGGCCTTGCAAGGGCTCGACGAACACTTGCGGGTGGAAATCGAGCCGTTGCCGGCATTGCTATCGAGTGACCCCGATGAATGGCTCGAAGAATTGGACGCCACCGTGCCTCAGGACACCTGGCTGGGCGGCTGGTCCCTGGGCGGCATGCTGGCCTCGGCGCTGGCGGCGCGCCGGGGTGAGCGCTGCTGCGGTTTGCTGACCATGGCCAGTAATCCGTCCTTTGTCGCCCACGAGCAATGGCCGAGCGCGATGGACGGCCAGACGTTCGATGGCTTTCTCGCCGGCTGTGCGGCCGACCCACGCCAGACCCTCAAGCGTTTCAGTCTGCTGTGTGCCCAGGGCTGCAACGATCCACGCGGGTTGTCGCGGTTGCTGTTGGCCGGGGCGCCAAGCACTTCGTCCGAAGCATCGATGGCCGGGCTCGAACTGCTGGCGCGATTGGACACCCGCGCTGCCTTGCAGGGTTTCCGAGGCCCGCAACTGCATCTGTTTGCCGGGCTCGACGCCCTGGTGCCGGCCGAGGCCGCGGGTGATTTGCTGGTCTTGCTGCCGGATGTCGAAATCGGTCTGATTGAACAGACCGGCCACGGATTCCTTCTGGAGGACCCTCACGGTATAGCGGCGGCGATCCAGGTTTTTTTGCATGAGTCCGGCGATGACTGATTTGTCTCTCCCTCCATTGCCCGCTGCCTTGCCCGACAAGCGTCAGGTAGCAGCTTCGTTTTCCCGGGCGGCGACCAGCTATGACAGCGTGGCCGAGCTGCAGCGCGACGTGGGCCAGCAATTGCTCGGTCGCTTGCCGCCCTCGTTCATGCCGCAACGTTGGCTGGACCTGGGCTGCGGCACCGGCTACTTCACTCGGGCTTTGGGGGCGCGTTTTGGTGCGACCACCGGCCTGGCGTTGGATATCGCCGAAGGCATGCTCAACCATGCGCGTCCCCAGGGTGGCGCCGCGTATTTTGTCGCCGGTGATGCTGAGCGGCTGCCTTTGCAGGCGGCGAGCTGCGACCTGGTGTTCTCCAGCCTGGCGGTGCAATGGTGCGCGGATTTCGCCGCAGTGCTGAGCGAGGCCCATCGTGTGTTGAAGCCGGGTGGGGTGTTGGCCTTTACCAGCCTCTGCGTGGGCACTTTGTACGAATTGCGCGACAGCTGGCGTCAGGTGGATGGCTTGGTACACGTCAACCGTTTCCGTGCGTTCGAGACGTATCAACACCTTTGCGCGGCCAGCGGGCTGAATGTCGTCAGTCTTGAAAATCGTCCTCATGTGCTGCATTACCCTGACGTGCGCAGCCTGACGCATGAATTGAAAGCTTTGGGTGCCCATAATCTGAACCCTGGTCGCCCCGGTGGCTTGACGGGCAGGGCGCGGATTCTCGCGCTGGTTGAAGCCTATGAGCAGTTTCGTCAGGCCCAGGGGCTGCCGGCAACTTACCAGGTGGTCTACGCCGTCTTGGAGAAACCGCTATGAGCAAGGCCTATTTCATTACCGGCACCGACACCGATGTAGGCAAGACCACCGTCGCGGCGGGCCTGCTGCATGCTGCCCGGCAGGCTGGCATGAGCACGGCTGCCGGAAAACCCGTGGCCTCTGGCTGCGACGTGACGCCCAAGGGCCTGCGCAACGCCGATGCCTTGGCCTTGCTGGCCGAATGCTCGATACCGTTGACTTATGCACAGGTCAATCCGGTGGCGTTCGAACCGGCGATAGCGCCGCACTTGGCCGCCCGGGAAGCGGGCGTTGCGTTGACGGTGCAGTCGCTGCTCGGCCCGATGCGCGAAGTGCTGGCGCTGAGCGCCGATTTCACCTTGATTGAGGGCGCGGGTGGTTGGCGCGTGCCGCTGGCCGGCCAGGACAATCTTTCCGATCTGGCGATCGCGCTGGGCTTGCCGGTGATTCTGGTGGTGGGTGTGCGCCTGGGTTGCATCAGCCACGCGTTATTGACCGCCGAGGCTATCGCCCGTGATGGCTTGCAGCTTGCCGGTTGGGTCGCGAACATCATCGACCCGGCCACCTCGCGCCTGGAAGAAAACCTGGCAACCTTGGCCGAGCGACTTCCGGCGCCGTGCCTGGGCAGGGTGGCGCGGATCCAGAGCGTGACGGCCGAAGCCGTGGCTGGACACCTGCAACTGGATCTGCTGGACTGAGACCCCAAGGTTTTGCCTATGACACGGCACTGTGCCATTAGTGTTTTTGTCGAGCCTTTTCCCGGGGCTTCTGATTCAATGGCCACTGTCGATCCTTCAAGAAGACGAGCTCTGCCATGGAAATCTCAGGAAACACCGCATTCTATGCCGGTCTGAGCACGATTCAGACAGGGCAGAACCGCGTCGATCAGGCCTCCAGCCAGATCGCCAACAACACGATCGAGCGTTCGGTCATCAGCCAGTCCTCGGAAGTCCAGGTTGATCGCTTGCGGTCAGTGGATCGTAGCCAGCAGTCGGACCAGGCCGCTAACATGGTCGAAATGGCCCAGGGCAAGTTCCAGGTGCAACTGGGTGCCAACGTCGCCAAGGCATCCGACGAAATGCTCGGGACATTGATCGATACTTTTGCCTGATCCTGTTCTTCAGATTTTGCCAAAACGCCGCGATTATTCGCGGCGTTTTTGTCTCTAACGTCTTATTGCTCAACTAATCTTTTCCTACGCGCATCGCGGATTCTTCAGGGCGATGGGTTTCCTGTGTCCGACATTTTTCTCAGGCTGATGACGAACGGCAAAAGATCGGCGCTTGACAAGATTTGGGCGTAAACGTATGTTTCAAACAACTGTTTGACCGCTACAACAAATCCACGCGGTCGTTCATCCCCGGTTACATCAGCAGAGGTTTATCGCTATGCCTGACTACAAGGCCCCCTTGCGTGATATTCGCTTCGTTCGTGACGAACTGCTTGGCTACGAAGCGCATTATCAGAGCCTTCCGGCTTGCCAGGACGCAACTCCGGACATGGTTGACGCCATTCTCGAAGAAGGCGCCAAGTTTTGTGAGCAGGTGTTGGCTCCGCTGAACCGTGTGGGCGACATCGAAGGTTGCACTTGGAGCGAGTCCGGCGTGAAAACCCCGACCGGCTTCAAGGAAGCCTACAAGCAATTCGTCGAAGGCGGCTGGCCAAGCCTGGCCCACGACGTCGAGCATGGCGGTCAAGGCCTGCCGGAATCCCTGGGCCTGGCGGTCAGCGAGATGGTCGGTGAAGCCAACTGGTCGTGGGGCATGTACCCGGGCCTTTCCCATGGCGCGATGAACACCATTTCCGAGCACGGTACGCCCGAACAGCAAGAGGCCTACTTGACCAAGCTGGTGTCCGGCGAATGGACCGGCACCATGTGCCTGACCGAACCGCACTGTGGCACCGACCTGGGCATGCTGCGCACCAAGGCCGAGCCTCAGGCCGACGGTTCCTACAAGGTTTCCGGTACGAAGATCTTCATTTCGGCCGGTGAACACGACATGGCCGACAACATCGTCCACATCGTGCTGGCACGCCTGCCGGACGCACCGGCTGGCACCAAGGGCATTTCGCTGTTCATCGTTCCAAAATTCCTGCCTAACGCCGACGGCTCCATCGGTCAGCGCAACGCGGTGAGCTGTGGTTCCCTGGAACACAAGATGGGCATTCACGGCAACGCCACTTGCGTGATGAACTTCGACGCGGCCACCGGTTACCTGATCGGCCCGGCGAACAAAGGCCTGAACTGCATGTTCACCTTCATGAACACCGCACGCCTGGGCACCGCGCTGCAAGGCCTGGCCCACGCCGAGATCGGCTTCCAAGGCGGCCTGAAGTACGCTCGCGACCGTCTGCAAATGCGTTCCCTGACGGGGCCGAAAGCGCCAGACAAGGCCGCTGACCCGATCATCGTTCACCCTGATGTGCGTCGCATGCTGCTGACCATGAAGGCCTTCGCCGAAGGTAACCGAGCGATGGTGTACTTCACCGCCAAGCAGGTCGATATCGTCAAGTATGGTGTGGACGAAGAAGAGAAGAAAAAAGCTGATGCGCTGCTGGCCTTCATGACGCCGATCGCCAAGGCCTTCATGACCGAAGTCGGTTTCGAATCGGCCAACCATGGCGTGCAGATCTACGGCGGCCACGGCTTCATCGCCGAGTGGGGCATGGAGCAGAACGTTCGCGACAGCCGTATTTCGATGCTGTACGAAGGCACCACCGGCATCCAGGCCCTCGACCTGCTGGGCCGTAAAGTGCTGATGACCCAGGGCGAGGCACTCAAGGGCTTCACCAAGATCGTCCACAAGTTCTGCCAGAGCAACGAAGGCAACGAAGCGGTCAAGGAGTTCGTCGAACCCCTGGCTGCGCTGAACAAGGAATGGGGCGAGCTGACCATGAAGGTCGGCATGGCGGCCATGAAGGATCGTGAAGAAGTGGGCGCGGCATCGGTGGACTACCTGATGTACTCCGGCTACGCCTGCCTGGCCTATTTCTGGGCCGACATGGCGCGCCTGGCGGCGGAAAAACTCGCAGCCGGCACCACCGAAGAAGCTTTCTACACCGCCAAGCTGCAGACCGCGCGCTTCTACTTCCAGCGCATCCTGCCGCGTACCCGTACCCACGTGGCAACCATGCTGTCGGGCGCGAACAACCTGATGGACATGAAAGAAGAAGACTTCGCGCTGGGTTACTAAGCCTTACGCGGTTCTTTGAAAAAAGCCGCTGCTTCTTCGGGAGCAGCGGTTTTTTTTTGCGCCACTGACAAACGCTCGCCTCAAGCGCAGCAGGCTTCAAGTCGCCGAATTTCTCACTGTGGAAATCCAGCCTCGTGCCTCAAATTCCGTCACCTGTCCCTGCAACGCGTCGAAACGGTCCATAGCGGCCCATTTGTTGTGGTTTTTGGAATAGATAAGTCAATTTCATCCCGTTTATTCACAGACGGTCAATCGACATCATGGGGTTGTGGGCTGACAACCTTCGCCCCATATGGGTTCGGCCGGTGCCGGCCCATGAAACCAGCTTTACCGCACGTACCGGAAAGGAATTGACCATGAACGTGAACATCACTCTTGCGGCCTGGTGCCTGATCGCCGCTGGCGACCGCTTCCTGCGTCGTATCGCTCTGTCTGGCCTCTTGACGTCACGGTGGGTACCTGCAACCCGGGAGGTGAGTCATGGCCAATAATGCATTTTTCACTCATCTGAAGGTGGTGGTGGGTGAGTCGGTCATTGCGTCATCAGCCGCCACCCTGAGCGTGATGGCACTGGAGGTTCCGGTGTGGGCCATGTTTGTCGGGTGGATTTCATTCTTTACCCGCGGGCTCAACCTCAAGCAAGGGGCGATCAATCTGGCCTGCGTGCTGATCGGCGTCATTCTGGGGATCGGCGCGGCCAATGCCATGGCTGCCCTGACGCCTGTTCTGGGCAGCTATGCCATCAGTGCAGTGGTGTTCGCCATCACGGTCATTGCGCTGTCCTTGGCCAAGGCTCCGGTGTTCAACAACCTGCTTGGTTTCTTCCTGGGGCTGGTGGCGTATTTCGCTTCGCACCAACCTCCGTCGCTCACAACCTTCGGGATGCTGGCCCTGGCCGGGACGCTAGGGGCGACAGCGGCCCTGCTGGCGCATTCGCTGCAAAAGCGGGTTCGCCAGGGCGCTGGTCATTGACGCGAAGCAGTCCTGCATCTCGCCAGCAAGCGCCGGCCGCGGTAGCGGCGGGGCCCCCGAAAACCTCATTCACAAAAAGGACTACCGAGATGGACACGTCACAAAGTAAATCCGGGATTACCTCCATAGAAACCACCGCCTTCCAAGAGCGCCTCCTGTTTCCGGCGCTGGATAGGCTTTACACCCGTGCGGAACCCGTTTTGTATGCAGTGCTGCGGTTTGCATTCGGCGTTGTCATGTTCACCCACGGCCTTCCAAAAGCCCTGGGGATATCCCACGGTTCCATGGCGGATCCCATGGCGGGCTCCATCAACCTGATCCAGAACGTCATGGGCTTGCCGTTCGCCGAGCAATGGGCGGTTCTGGTCATGCTTCTTGAAACGGTCGGCGCGGTCATGCTGGCTGTCGGTCTGTGGGCGCGCCCGGTTGCGTTCATGATGGCGATGCAAATGGTGGGTATCAGCTATGCGCTTGGCCCCACTTGGCCCTGGATCGATCGCGGCATTGAGTTTCCCGTGTTGATGGGATTTCTTGCGCTCTATATTGCCGTGCGCGGTAGCGGCCACTTTGCGGTGGATCGCAAGCTCAGGTTTTCCATCTGAGCAGGTGCAGTTGTTTGCATGAAAATTCTGTAACAACAATTGCTCCGACAAAGCCTTAAGAAAAACTCCCGCCCTGCCGTTACAGCGATGGCAGTGTGACATCTGTCACATCTCGCGTGCCTTACTGTTCCAGTTGCAGGCACAATGCCATCTTTGATCAGCCGGGTTGGAGCTTTACCCTTGCCGCGTTCTTCCGCTGTACGTTTGAGCCATTTCCTACCGTCATTGCTGTTGTTGGTGGCGGGGCTTGCGGCTGCCTACGTCAAGGATCTCAACGTTTTCTTCACCTCGCTGTTCAACGTCCTCCCGACGCTGGTGCTGTTGCTAGGCGGGGCGTATTGCGCGGTTTATCGACGTCAACGTGAACTGTTTCTGATGGTCACGGTGTATATCGCCTACTTTCTCCTGGACACCCAGACCGACTTCTACCGCGATAACGGTAAGGTGCGCGAAGACGCGGCGGTGGTGTTCCATCTTGTCTGCCTGTTGTTGCCGCTGTTGTTCGGGCTGTTCGCGGCGTGGCAGGAACGCACCCACCTGTTCCAGGACATGGTGGCGCGGTTCGCGGTGTTGCTGGTCTTTGGCAGTGTGGCGCTGGCCTTGGAGCAGAGTTTCCCCCAGGCCTTGTTGTTGTGGCTCTCGGAGATCCGCTGGCCCGCGTTGCACGGTGCCTGGATGAGTCTGATCCAATTGTCCTACCCGATGTTCGCCGCCGCGTTCCTGCTGTTGGCCTGGCAATATTGGCGCAATCCCCGGCCATTGCACGCGGCGCAACTGGTGGGGGTGCTGGGGTTGTTCTGGATGCTGCCCAAGACCTTTATCCTGCCGTTCACCCTGAACATCATGTGCAGCCAGGTGATGTTGATGATCGCCGCGGCGGTTGCCCACGAGGCCTATCAAATGGCCTTCCGTGACGAACTCACCGGCCTGCCGGGCCGGCGGGCATTGAACGAACGCATGCAGCGCCTGGGGCGCAACTATGTGTTGGCGATGAGTGACGTGGACCACTTCAAGAAATTCAACGACACCCACGGCCACGACGTGGGCGACCAGGTGCTGCGCCTGGTCGCCAGCAAGTTGTCGAAGATCGGCGGTGGCGGTAGGGCGTATCGCTACGGCGGTGAGGAATTTGCCCTGGTGTTCGCAGGCAAAACCATCGACGAGTGCATGCCCCATCTGGAAGTCATCCGCCAATCCATCGAGACGTATGCCATCCAGCTGCGCAATCCCGATAGCCGTCCCCAGGACGATCAGCAAGGCCGCCAGCGTCGCTCCGGCGCGGGTGCTTCCAGCGTATCGGTGACGGTCAGCATCGGCGTCGCGGAGCGCCTTGAGCAGCGCACGCCCGAAGAAGTGCTCAAGTCCGCCGACCAGGCGCTGTATAACGCCAAGGGTGCGGGGCGCAACTGCGTAGTTGCCTTCGGCCAGAACCGCCGCGGCGCAGTGCGCATGGAAGCCGCCGCGGGTTGAGTGATGACGGCGCATTCAGCGTCTGGACTGTGATTGTGGGTCAGGGTGGCCGGCAGTAGGTTGGAACGATCTGCTACCGGAGAAAACCACCATGCCCGAGTACAAAGCCCCCCTGCGCGACATGCGCTTTCTGATCGATCACGTCTTCGATTTCCATGGCCGCTATGCCGAGCTGGGCGCCAGCGATGCCAGCCCGGACATGGTCAGTGCGATCCTCGAGGAAGGCGCCAAGTTCTGTGAAAACGTGCTGGCGCCGCTCAATCGCTCCGGTGATGAAGAAGGTTGCCATTTCGACAACGGCGTAGTCACCACGCCTACAGGCTTCAAGCAGGCTTTCGCACAGTACGTGGAAGGCGGCTGGCACGGCTTGGCGGCAGATCCGGCTTATGGTGGCCAAGGATTGCCCAGCTCCCTGGGCCTGGTCATCAGCGAGATGGTTGGCTCCAGCAACACGTCCTGGGGTATGTACCCGGGCCTGACTCACGGCGCCATGTCGGCCATTCATGCCCACGGTACTGAAGCACAGAAACAGACCTACCTGAGCAAACTCACCGCCGGCCAGTGGACCGGCACCATGTGCCTGACCGAAGCCCACTGCGGCACCGATCTGGGCATCATCAAGACCCGCGCCGTGCCCCAGGCCGACGGCAGCTACGCGATCTCCGGCAGCAAGATCTTCATTTCCGCCGGCGAGCACGACATGAGCGATAACATCATCCATCTGGTGCTGGCCAAGCTGCCGGACGCCCCTGCCGGGACCAAAGGCATCTCGTTGTTCATCGTGCCCAAGTTCCTGCCCGACGCCACGGGTGAGGCGGGGACGCGCAATGGCGTTTCCTGTGGCTCGATCGAACACAAGATGGGCATCAAGGCCTCCGCCACTTGCGTGTTGAATTTCGATGGGGCCAAGGGTTTCCTGATCGGCGAGCCGAACAAGGGCCTCAACTGCATGTTCACCATGATGAACCACGCCCGGCTTGGCACCGGCATGCAGGGCCTGTGCCTGGGGGAGGCAAGCTTCCAGGGCGCGATCAAATACGCCAACGACCGTCTGCAGATGCGCGCACTGACCGGT
Source organism: Pseudomonas sp. R151218B TE3479 (assembly GCF_053629195.1). NCBI lineage: Bacteria > Pseudomonadati > Pseudomonadota > Gammaproteobacteria > Pseudomonadales > Pseudomonadaceae > Pseudomonas > Pseudomonas sp. R151218B TE3479. The sequence continues at coordinate 432,114 of NZ_JBRJHV010000001.1, read as the reverse complement.
CCCAAGGCGCCGGAAAAAGTCGCCGACCCGATCATCGTCCATCCCGATGTGCGCAGGATGTTGCTGACCATGAAGGCCTTCAACGAAGGCAACCGGGCGCTGACGTATTTCACCGCGCAACTGCTCGATACCGCCCACCTGAGCCCGGACGAAACCGCGCGCCAGGAGGCCGAGGACCTGCTGGCGTTTCTTACCCCGATCTGCAAGGCGTTCATGACCGACACCGGGCTGGAAGTAACCAACCACGGCATGCAAGTGTTCGGCGGCCACGGCTTCATTCGCGAGTGGGGCATGGAGCAGTTGGTGCGCGACTGCCGCATCGCTCCGATCTACGAGGGCACCAACGGCATCCAGGCCCTGGATCTGCTGGGGCGCAAGGTGCTGGGTAGCCAAGGCAAGTTGTTGCGTGGCTTCACCCGGATTGTTCACAAATTCTGCGCCGCCAATGCCGAGCATCCGCAACTCAAGGAGTACGTCGCGCAACTCGACGAGCTCAACCGACAGTGGGGCGAGCTGACCACACGGATTGGCATGACGGCGATGAAAAACCCGGATGAGGTGGGTGCCGCCTCGGTGGACTACCTGATGTACAGCGGCTACATCATCCTGGCCTATCTGTGGTTGCGCATGGCCTTGGTGGCCCAGTCGCAACTCGACAGCGGCAACGGTGACGGCGATTTCTGCCGGGCCAAACTGGCGACCTGCGAGTTCTACTTCAAGCGCCTGCTGCCGCGCACGACCGCCCATCGGGCTGCCATCGAGGCAGGGAGCGATTGTCTGATGCAGCTGCCGGCGGAGTTGTTTGCACTCTGACTGAACCGTGGCGAGGGAGCTTGCTCCCGTTGGGCTGCGTAGCAGCCTCTTTTTGTGAGCACTGCGCACTCAAGCGGTAGCGAGCTCCCTCGCCACGATTAATCTCCAAAATCCTGAGTCGTGACTAAAAATAACAGAACAGTCATTGGTTGACCCTATGTGTCGCAAAAGTTGTTGAGGTACACTCAGGTCATTGCGAAACCGTCTTTTACGAACCCAACTGTTTAGATCCTGCGAGGTTTGCCATGGCTGACTACAAAGCGCCCCTGCGCGATATGCGCTTCGTCCTCAATGAAGTGTTCGAGGTCACGAAACTCTGGGCCCAATTGCCGGTGCTGGCCGACACCGTGGACGCTGAAACGGTCGAAGCGATCCTCGAAGAAGCCGGCAAAGTCACCAGCAAAAGCATCGCCCCCCTCAGCCGCGCCGCTGACGAAGAAGGTTGCCACTGGGCCGACGGCGCCGTCACCACGCCGGCAGGTTTCCCACAGGCCTACAAGACTTACGCTGAAGGCGGTTGGGTCGGTGTCGGTGGTGATCCGGTGTACGGCGGCATGGGCATGCCCAAGGCCGTCTCGGCCCAGGTCGAGGAAATGGTCAACTCCGCCAGCCTGTCCTTCGGCCTGTACCCGATGCTGACCGCTGGCGCCTGCCTGTCGATCAATGCCCATGCCAGCGAAGAACTGAAGGCGGCGTACCTGCCCAACATGTACGCCGGCGTCTGGGCTGGTTCCATGTGCCTGACCGAGCCTCATGCCGGTACGGACCTGGGGATCATCCGCACCAAGGCCGAACCTCAGGCCGACGGTTCCTACAAGGTCAGTGGCACGAAGATTTTCATCACCGGTGGCGAGCACGACCTCACCGAGAACATCATTCACCTGGTGCTGGCGAAACTGCCAGACGCACCGGCGGGCCCCAAGGGTATCTCGCTGTTCCTGGTACCCAAGTTCATGGTCAATGCCGACGGCAGCCTGGGCGCGCGTAACGCGGCCAACTGCGGGTCGATCGAACACAAGATGGGCATCCAGGCGTCCGCGACCTGCGTGATGAACTTCGATGAAGCCGTGGGCTACCTGGTCGGCGAGCCGAACAAAGGCCTGGCGGCGATGTTCACCATGATGAACTACGAGCGTCTGGGGGTTGGCATCCAAGGCCTGGCCTCCGGCGAGCGTTCCTACCAGAACGCCGTCGAATATGCCCGTGATCGCCTGCAAAGCCGTTCGCCCACTGGTGCGCAGAACAAGGACAAGATTGCTGACCCGATCATCGTCCACCCCGACGTGCGTCGGATGCTGCTGACCATGAAGGCCTCGAACGAGGGTGGCCGGGCATTTTCCACCTACGTGGCGATGCAACTCGACACCGCCAAGTTCAGCGAAGACCCGGTCACCCGCAAGCGCGCCGAAGATCTGGTGGCGTTGCTGACCCCAGTGGCCAAGGCTTTTCTGACCGACCTGGGCCTGGAAACCACGGTCCATGGTCAGCAGGTGTTCGGCGGCCATGGTTACATTCGTGAATGGGGCCAGGAGCAACTGGTGCGTGACGTGCGCATCACCCAGATCTACGAAGGTACCAACGGTATCCAGGCACTGGACCTGGTAGGGCGCAAGATCGTCGGCAGTGGCGGTGCGTTCTACCGGTTGTTCGCCGATGAAATTCGCCACTTCACCGCCACCGCCAGCAGTGACCTGGCGGAGTTCACCAAGCCACTGAACGACGCGGTCGGTACGCTGGATGAGCTGACTGAATGGTTGCTGGACCGGGCGAAGAACAACCCGAACGAAATCGGCGCCGCTTCGGTGGAGTACCTCCAGGCGTTCGGCTACACCGCTTATGCTTACATGTGGGCGTTGATGGCCAAGGCGGCCTTTGGCAAAGAAAACCAGGATGATTTCTACGCGAGCAAACTGGGCACGGCGCGGTTCTATTTCGCTCGCCTGCTGCCGCGCATTCACTCTCTGAGTGCTTCGGTGAAAGCCGGCAGCGAGTCGCTGTTTCTGTTGGAGCCTGGGCAGTTCTAAAAACTGACATTGTGTAAGCAAACGCTTACACAATGTACTGGCGTTTTCCCTCTATCGGCAGATTGGATCCAGGGCTAATCTACTTCACATGGACGCCGCGCAGGACGCGCAAAAGTAACAACACGGACACGTAGGATTCTGCCAGGACGGCGGAGTGAAATGGATGTCAGGGAAACAGTCTGCAAAGCCCCGCTTCGGCGGGGTTTTCTTTTGTCTGCGTTTTATATCGTTGCGCAGGGTTGGCCGTTCGGGTCGTCTTTCCTGAGTGTTTTCACTGAACCCTGACGAGCGGTCAGGGGTCAATGAGCTGTATGGCAACGTAGCCATCGCCAATCAGGGAGTCATCCATGGATATCATTCGAATCATCATCGCCATCCTGCTGCCGCCATTGGGTGTGTTTTTGCAGGTGGGTTTTGGCGGGGCTTTCTGGCTGAACATCCTGCTGACACTGCTGGGTTATATCCCAGGCATTGTGCATGCGGTTTACATCATCGCTAAGCGCTGAGGATCTGGCGCGAATTCAATTGCATGGTCTAACCCTGTGGGAGCGAGCTTGCTCGCGATAGCGGTGTGTCAGTCCACGGAAATGTCGACTGGACTACTGCTATCGCGAGCAAGCTCGCTCCCACAGTGTGTTTGGCTTCCTACAGATCGCCATCCATCACCTTGCGATAGAACAACCACTCATGCTCCAGCGCATGGGCCTGGTTCGCGGCTTTGCGAAAACCGTGGCGCTCATCCGGATAGTAGTGCGCCTCGACGGCCACGCCGTTGGCCTGTAAGGCACTGACCATGTCGCGGGTCTGCTGCGGTACCACCACGGCGTCCAGTTCACCTTGGAAAAAGATCACTGGTACACGGATGTTCCCGGCGTGCAGCAACGGGGTGCGGGCGCGGTAGCGTTCGACGTCCTGTTGCGGGTCGCCGATCAGCCAATCCAGATAATCACCTTCGAACTTGTGCGTGGCCCGGCCGAGGGCCACAGGGTCGCTCACGCCATAGAGGCTGGCGCCGGCACGGAAGACCTCATGGAACGCCAAGGCACAGAGGGTCGTGTAGCCACCGGCACTGCCACCCCGGATGAACGCATGACGGCCGTCGATCAGGCCTTGTTCATCCAAGTAGGCAACCACCGCGCAGGCATCCTCCACATCCACCACGCCCCAGTTCAAATGCAATGCCTGCCGATAGGCCCGGCCATAGCCGCTGCTGCCACGGTAATTGAGATCGGCAACGGCAAAGCCACGCTGGGTCCAATACTGGATACGCGGATCGAACAGGGGATAACAGGCCGAGGTGGGGCCGCCGTGAATGAACACCACCAGGGGCGGCTTCGCCTGTACGTTCATGGCCGGGTAAAAGAACCCGTGGGCCTCACCTGACCCGGAGGGATAACGCAGGGTTCGAGGACGGCTGATCTGTTCGACCGGCAATGGCGCGACGCCGCCGGCCAGCACCGCGACTTCATGACTATGCCGCTCGATGGCAATGACCGCCGCCGGGCCGGTCGGCGAGGCGGCAATGGCATAGATGAACCGCTCATCCAGCGCCAGGCTGCGAAAGCGGGTATAGGAGCCGGTAAAGTCCTCACTGGCGTCGTCACCGCGACATAGGCCCAGGCGCCCGAAACCCGCTTCGGTCCAACTCGCCAGGTACGTGTGTTCATCCAGCGGCAGCCAGGTACAGCCACCCAGTTGCCATGGCGCCGGGGCGTGATCGGCTTCGGCGGCGGGCAGTGGTTCCAGGCCTTGGGCCGACTCCCTCCAGGGCTGCCAATAACCACCGCGATCACTCAGGCAATAAAGGCGACCGGCCGCGTCGAAGCGCGGTTGCTGGATGGACTCTTGCTTGCCGTCGCCGGCCACACAGCGTGGCTCGCCCCAACCCGAAGCGTCGCGTTCGGCCAACATCAACCGCGTGGCTGTCCAGGGTTGATGCGGGCGGCTCCACTCAACCCAGGCGAGCCGCTGGCCGTCCGGGCTCAGGGTCGGCGCAGCGTAGAAATCGGCGCCTTCAGCCAGTAGATGTCGTTGATGATCCGCCAACCCGATCGACACCAGGCGATGCTGGTTGGCTTGTTCTTCCACCGCCAACACCTGGCCGTCGGCGAAGCCAAGGTCTCCGTAGCGGCACTCACCGGAGGTCAGCGCCACGGGCTGCCCGTCGCTCAGCGATTGGTGGTAAAGCTGCTGGTCGGTTTCATTGACGAACAGCACGCCGTCATGGCTCAGGCAGAACGACCCGCCGCCGTATTCATAGACCCGGCTGCGGGCGCTGAATCCGTCCGGCGTCAAACAGCGGGCCTCGGTCTCTTGCCACTGCCAGATCCGGCAGGCACCGTCCGCGGGGCGGTATTCATTCCAGAACAAGCCCAAGGGCCCGACCTGCAGTTCGGCGAAGTCGGTGCCGGCGGCAACGGCCTGGGCGGCGCTGAAAGGCTCAGCCTTTAGCGATGAGGCGCGAGTTTCGTTCATTGCGAAAGGCCAACTGTTCAATGGTTTGCGTGGCGTGCTCGGCGTCTTCGCGCGCCTGGAGAATCACCCCGTGATGTTCGGACTTGCTGCACACCGGGTCGGCGTTACTGGCGTCCCCCGTGAGCATGAACGCCTGGCAGCGACAACCGCCAAAGTCCTTTTCCTTTTCATCGCAGGAGCGGCACGGTTCGGGCATCCAGTCATAACCGCGGAAACGGTTGAAGCCGAACGAGTCATACCAGATGTGCTGCATGCTGTGGTCGCGCACATTGGGAAACTGCACCGGCAGCTGTCGGGCACCGTGACAGGGCAATGCCGTGCCGTCCGGCGTGACGGTGAGGAAGATGCTGCCCCAGCCGTTCATGCAGCCCTTGGGTCGTTCTTCATAGTAGTCCGGCGTGACAAAGATCAACTTGCACGGATTGCCTTCCGCTTCCAGCTTGGCGCGATATTCATTGGTGATGCGCTCGGCGCGTACCAGTTGTTCCCGGGTGGGCAGCAGGCCGACACGGTTCAATTGCGCCCAGCCGTAGAACTGGCAGGTGGCGAGTTCGACGAAGTCGGCTTCCAGGGCGATGCACAGCTCGATGATGCGATCGATCTTGTCGATGTTGTGCCGGTGGGTCACGAAGTTCAGCACCATCGGATAGCCATGGGCCTTCACCGCCCGGGCCATTTCCAGTTTTTGCGCGAAGGCTTTCTTCGAGCCGGCCAAGAGGTTGTTCACCTGCTCGTCGCTGGCCTGGAAACTGATCTGGATATGGTCCAGCCCGGCCTTCTTGAAGTCGCTGATTTTCTGTTCGGTCAAGCCGATGCCGGAGGTGATCAGGTTGGTATAGAAACCCAGCCTGCGCGCTTCACCGATCAGCTCGGCCAGGTCCTGGCGCACCAGCGGCTCGCCACCGGAAAAACCCAGCTGCGCGGCGCCCATCTCTCGGGCTTCGCGAAAGACCTTGAACCACTGCTCGGTGCTCAACTCCTTGCCCTGCTCGGCGAAGTCCAGCGGGTTGGAGCAGTACGGGCATTGCAACGGGCACCGATAGGTCAGCTCCGCCAGCAGCCACAGTGGCAGGCCGACTTCCGGCCTGGGCGGCAAGCCGGTGGTGTCAGGCAAGTTCGATCCAGTGCTGTGCACGGGCGACCTCCATGAATTGCTCGATGTCGTCACCGAGTTCCGGCACGTCGGGAAACTGCTTGGCCAACTCGTCGATGATGGCCGCGACATCCCGTTCGCCGTCGATCAGGCCACCGATCAGCGCAGCGCTGTCGTTCAACTTGATCATGCCTTCAGGATAGAGCAGCACGTGGCCTTTCTGGGCCGGTTCGTACTGGAAGCGATAGCCGGGGCGCCAGCGCGGGGTTTGGCTGCGGTCGAAACTCATAAGGTAATTCCTTTGTGCCAAACCCGTTGGTCGGTCACGCTGTGATAGGGCGGTCGATTCAATTCGTAGGCCATGCTCATGGCATCGAGCATGCTCCAGAGGATGTCCAGCTTGAACTGGAGAATCTCCAGCATGCGATCCTGCCCTGCGCGGGTGGTGTAGTGCTGCAAGGTGATCGCCAAGCCATGCTCCACATCGCGCCGGGCCTGGCCCAGGCGGGTGCGGAAGTATTCATAGCCGGCCGGGTCGATCCACGGGTAATGCTGCGGCCAACTGTCCAGGCGCGACTGGTGGATCTGCGGGGCGAACAGTTCGGTCAGCGAGCTGCTGGCGGCTTCTTGCCAACTGGCCCGGCGGGCGAAGTTGACATAGGCGTCCACCGCGAAGCGCACCCCCGGCAACACCAGTTCCTGGGAGCGCAGTTGGTCGGGGTCCAGGCCCACCGCCTGGCCCAGCCGCAGCCAGGCCTCTATGCCGCCATCTTCGCCCGGCGCGCCGTCATGGTCGAGCAGGCGCTGGATCCACTCGCGACGGATTTCCCGGTCCGGGCAGTTGGCCAGGATCGCGGCGTCCTTGAGCGGGATATTCACTTGATAGTAGAAACGGTTCGCGACCCAGCCCTGGATCTGCTCGCGAGTGGCACGGCCTTCATACATCGCCACGTGGTAGGGGTGATGGATGTGGTAATACGCACCTTTGGCACGCAGGGCCGTTTCGAACTCGGCGGGGGACAGGGGGGTGTCAGTCATTTCGGTCTCCGGGGAATAACCGTTGGTTTCGGTGGCGTCAGGGCTGGCCCCATCGCGAGCAAGCTCGCTCCCACACTGGTTGTGTTGTGAATCAGATATCCGGACTACTGTGGGAGCGAGCTTGCTCGCGATAGCGGTGTATCAGTCGGTACCCATGTCGACTGATACACCGCAAGCCCACCCCACATTGGTACCGACCTTCCTACAACTCAATACTCATTCCGTCGTAGGCCACTTCAATCTTTCGGCGTACAAGCTCGGCCCGTTCGGGCGAATCTTCGTCCAGGATCGGGTTGGTGTTGTTGATATGGATAAGGACCTTGCGCTGCTCGGGCAGTTGCTCCAGCACTTGCAGCATGCCGCCGGGGCCGTTCTGGGCCAGGTGGCCCATTTCCCGGCCGGTGCGGGTGCCAACGCCACGGCGCTGCATTTCATCGTCGTCCCACATTGTGCCGTCCACCAGCAAGCAGTCGCTGCCGGCCATGATCGCCAACAATGACTCGTCGACCTTGCCCAGGCCCGGGGCATAGAACAGCTTGCCGCCTGTGCGCAGGTCTTCGACGATCAGCCCTATGTTATCGCCCGGGTGCGGGTCGAAGCGGTGCGGTGAATAGGGCGGCGCGGCGCTGCGCAGGGGCAGCGGGGTGAAGCGCAGGTTCGGGCAGGCAGCGATGGTGAAGCTCTGGTCGAGCTCGATGCGATTCCAGCTCAGCCCGCCATTCCAGTGGGTCAGCATATTGAACAGTGGAAAACCCGTGCTCAGGTCTTCATGAACCATGTCGGTGCACCAGACCTGGTGCGGGCAACCTTCGCGCAGGCTGAGCAGGCCGGTGGTGTGGTCGATCTGGCTGTCCATCAGGATGATCGCGCCAATGCCGGTGTCGCGCAGGGCCCGGCCCGGCTGCATTGGGGCGAAACTCTGAAGCTGGGCGCGAATGTCCGGGGAAGCGTTGCACAGCACCCAGTTCACGCCGTCATCGGACAGGGCGATGGACGACTGGGTCCGCGCCTGGGCCCGCAGGCTGCCGTTGCGAAAACCTGCGCAGTTGGCGCAGTTGCAGTTCCACTGGGGGAAACCGCCACCGGCGGCGGAACCTAGAATCTGGACGAACATGGCTGCTCCATCTGCAAACCGAAATAAAAACGCCTCGGCTGGCGAGGCGTAGTGCTGCGTGCTTAATCGCCTGCAGCAATCAGCGGCTGGCGAAGTACATGGTGACTTCGAAACCGATACGCAGGTCGATATATGCGGGTTTGGACCAGGACATGGGAATACTCCTTTGGTTGGGGGGCTTTGGTTCGATGGAACGGTGGAGACTTATACATATAGTCCACCTCCGTGCGGAGATGTTCAGATGCTTAGGCGCCTATGTTACTAAATCTGACAAATTCGTTCGCCGCGATTCTCGAAGAAAGCTCATTACAGAGGCTGCAATGATAATTGCGCCGCTTGCCAGTGTTCTGGTGGGCAGGCGCCGTTGCTCAGGCAATGCCATCCCCCTTGCGCATCGAGCAAACCTTGGGCGGCAGCCTCGAGCTGGGCGCGATCCAGGCACAGGATGGCAGCAGACAACTGCTCAAGATAATCCGACGAGCGGCCGGCCAGCTTGGCCTGCCAGAGCAATTCGGCGGCTTGGGCGAAGGGCAGGGCACTGCTCTGGAGTTGGGCGGCGAGTGCCTGCTGCTGGCGGGTAAGGGACGCCTCATCAAGCTGCTGGATCAGCGCCGGTAACCCGGCCAGGAATTGCTTGAGGTGGGCGATCAGTTCCGCCGCCGAGAGGCTGGGCGATTGGACGCCGAACAACACCCCGGTTTGCCCATCGACTTGCTTCAATCCGCTGAATACCGCATAACCCACCTGCAACTCGACGCGCAGGCGCTGGTAGAACGGCGTTTGGCACAGTTGTGCCAGCCACCGCCAGGCGGCTTCGTCGGCCAGTGCCGAGGTGGCGGTCGGACAAAACAGCAATACGGCCGATTCTTCACCGTGGGTCTGGAGCCTATGCCAGATACGTTGCCCACGCGGCGCCGTCGCCAGGCTGGCGTCCTCGCCGGCAATGCCCGGCACACGGGCCAGCACCGGGCCAAGCGCCCTTTGGATGGCGGCCGACAGACCGATGGACAGCCCGTCCCAGCGGGCCGTTGTCCAAAGGTTTCGATCGCTGTCGGGCATTGGCAGCGTTGATGATTGCCGGCAATGATTCGGCAGCGCCTTCAACAGCTGTCGAATCGGCATCGACGGAGTTTCGTCACCGGCCTGGGCCATTGGCAGTGGTTGGGCAAGCTTCGCCAGAACGTGTTCGAGCACCAACGGCAGCGGTGTCTGCAAACCGACCAGTTTCAACAGCCATTGATGGGCGGACGCTTCGAAACTGACGTCCACGCCGGCCTGCCGAGCCTCTTCGCGCACATCCTGCAGGTGCCGGTCGAGCCTGGTTTGCAAGTCGAGCGGTGCCTGGGCCGTCAGTTGCCAGCGCAGGTACACCGCGCCTTCGCGACCGCTGTCTGGCAGCGCCTGGCTGAACTGCATGGGCGAGTGTTCCCGCCGGCCCCGGGAGCGATCCTGGGCGAAGGTTCGCAAGCCGCGGTGGGCGCTGGTCTGACCGCGTATCAGCCCGGCGCGAGGCGCTTCGCTTGGTGTTTGCAGGAACGGATTGGGCGCGGGCAGTTGCCAGGGTTCCACGACGGTATCGGCGGGGTGCAGTTGCCTGAGGATTTCCCTGAGCCTCACGAGGTCGTTTGCCAGCAGCGGCGTGTCACGTCCTTCACAGTCCCAGCGGGCCAACTGCAAGGCCGATCCTGTTTCCTGCCGTCGCTGTAGCAACGCGGTGAACTCCTGGCGCAACGGCGCCCAATCGTCCTGGGCGGCAAAGAATCCCAGCCAGTCATGCAGCAACGGCTGGATTTGCGCCGCTGCCTGAGTGTTGCCGTGCTTGAATTCGATGTGCAGCAGCCCTTGTCCGGCAAACTCATACAGCGCAGTGGCCTTGAGGCTGTCAGCCAGGCCGCGCTGACGCAACATGGCGAGCAGGCCGCCCGGTTTGCTGGAGTTCAGCCACGTACAGAGAAAGTCCAGGGCTTGGGGGGAGGCGGCGGGCAACGCTTCGAAGGCGAATAGCAGGTCGAGACAACCTTCTTGGGCCTGTTGATAATGCGTCTGGGACGATGCCATCAGTTTTGGCGGCGACGATCCAGCGACCGCTTCACCGGCCGATACATGGCTGCCGAACCGTTGCGCCAGCGCTTTCAAGACGTCGATGCTTTGTGGGCCGACCAAGCTCAACGTCATCTGGCCGCTCTGGTAAAAGCGGCGATAGAAGTTGTGCAGTGCGGTTTGGAATTCGGCGTGTTCCACGGCGAGGCTGTCGCGATTGCCGGCGTGAAAACCCCGTAGTGGATGGGACGCTGACACGCCGTCATACAAGGCAAGCTGCCGTTGGGCAGCCGCATCCTGGGACCAGGCGATGAACTCCGCGTGCAGCACTTCCCGCTCCCGCAACTGATCAGCTTCGTCCAGGCGTGGCTGGGCGAGCATGTCCCACAGCCGTTCCAGCCCGTCGGCGAAGGTTGCGGGAGGGAGTTCGAAGAAAAAATCCGTGGTGCGTTCACTGGTGCGCGCATTGACCTGACCGCCGTGCCGCTGCACGTAGGCCATCAGATTCTCCCCGGCGGGAAACCGTTCGGTACCGAGGAAAAACAGATGTTCGAGCAAGTGCGCCATGCCCGGCCAGGCCAGGGGGGCGTCATGACTGCCTGCGGCGACGCGCAGTACCGCGGCGCTGCGCTTGAGGCCCGGGACATGACGCAATGTGACCCGCAAGCCGTTGGCCAGGATTTGAGTGTGGGGGCGGAGGGAATCGGGGACCGGCATGGGCGCTTCCAGAACAAGGATGCGCCCATGCTAGCGGATCAGGGCCCTTTCTCAATCCTCAATCAGTGTTTGTGCAGGGCGTCGTAAAGCTCGGGGCGGCGATCGTGCAGGTAGTTGTAGGCCGCGCGGGAGTCGTCCAGCAGTTGTCGATCCAGTTCGCCGACGATCAAGGCCTCGTCCAGCCCCGCTAGCGCCGGGCGACTGCCATTCGGTGCGGCGATGCTGCTTTGGCCACAATACTGCAATTCAGCTTCATGGCCGCAGTAGTTGGCGTACGCCACGAAACACTGGTTCTCGATGGCCCGGGCGCGCACGGTGACGTCGGCGATGAACTCGTAGGGTTGCATGTTGGCGGTTGGCACCAGGATCAGCTCGGCGCCGGCCAGGGCCAGGCGTCGGGCGTTTTCCGGGAATTCCAGGTCGTAGCAGATCAGCAGGCCGAGCTTCCAGCCGTTGAGCTCGACGATGGGCAGCGCTGAGTCGCCGGCGCTGAACATGGCGTGATCAAGGTCGCCGAACAGGTGGCTCTTGCGGTAGTTGGCCAGACGCTCGCCCTGGGCGTCGATCAGTTGCACCGCATTGTAGATCTGCCCGTCTTCGCCACGTTCTGGGTAGCCATAGACAATCGCCAGATTGGCGGCCTTGGCGATGCGGCCGATCTGCTGCGCCCATTCGCCGTTGTAGACCTCGGCCAACACATTCACCGCATCGACGCCGATGTTGTAGCCGGTCATGAACATCTCCGGCAACACCAGCACATCGGCGCCCCTGGCTTCCAGCGCCACTTGGTGCAGGCGGTGCAGGTTGCCGGCCGGATCCAGTGGCAGCGGTGGGCATTGGTAGAGGGCTATGCGCATCGAAAACTCCTTTTATTCAGGCAGGGCGATCGGACCGATCTCGTGGAACACATCACCTGGACCCGGGTTCTCGGCGTGAGTTTCACCGCCGAAGTGCTTCATGATTCCCCACACGGCATTGAGTGAGGTCTGTACCGCGCCTTCAACCCAGGCGGGTGTCCATGAGACGTCATCGCCGGCGATAAAGATCCCGCGTTGTTCGGCCGGCATGTCGTCCTGCATGAAATGCGCGTACATGCGCTGGTTGTAGCGATAGTGGCCGGGCAGGGCGCCCTTGAAGGCACCGAGGAAGTGCGGGTCGGCTTCCCAGGAGACGGTGATCGGATCGCCGATGATCCGTGCGGCGATGTCCACCTTGGGGTAGATCTTCTTCAGGGCATCGAGGGCCAGCTTCACGCGTTTTTCCACCGGATGCGGGAGCATTTTCAGCGCATCGCTCATCCAGGAGTACGACAGGCAAATCACCCCTGGCTTGTCATCGCCGTTGTCGAACAAGTAGGTGCCTCGGGTCAGGCGGTCGGTCAGGGTCATGCTCATCAGGTCGCGCCCGGTTTCCGGGTCCTTGTCCTTCCAGAACGGTCGGTCGACCATCACGAAGGTCTTCGACGATTGCATGTAGCGGGTGCGGTCCAGGGCCATCCACATTTTTTGCGAGAAAAGCGCTTCTTCACATTCGATCTGGGTGGTCAGCAACCAGCTCTGGCACGTGACCAGCACGGCGGCGTACTCGCGGGTGTTTTCCCATACGTCCGTCACGCTGAACCGGCCGTCGGCCGCGCGGGCAATGCGCTTCACGCCGCTACGTGGGGCGCCCAGGTGCAGCGAATTCAGGCTGGTACCTTCCGGCCAGTGCGCACAGCGTTCGGGTACGTGATTCCAGATGCCGTGGGGCACCTGCTCGACGCCGCCGACCACCAGGTGCTGGTGGTCGTCGCAGTTGGTCATCACGACGCGGAAAATTTCCAGCATCGAATTGGGGAAGTCCGAATCCCAGCCGCCCGTGCCGAAGCCGACCTGGCCGAACACTTCGCGGTGCTGGAACGAGAGCTTGGCGAACGCCTTGGAGGTAGCGACAAAGTCGTAGAAAGTGCGGTCGTCCCACAGCGGCACCAAGGTGTTCCACAATTCCTTGAGGCGTGGCACGTCGCGGTCGCGGATCGCCTGCTGGATGTCGCCGAAGCGCGAACCATCCTCCAGCGCATCGGCCCAGGCGTCGGCGACTTCCTGAAACAGTGCGGGCAGGTCCGCCAGTTTCTGTGCGTAATAGGTCTGGCCTTCCAGGTCGATGACCGTGCTGCCGGACGCCGGGGTCAGCGGGTTGGGAAAGGGTTTGGTTTCCAGGCCCAGTTTGTCGACGTAATGGTAGAACGCGGTGGATGACACCGGAAAACGCATGCCGCCCAGCTCGGCAATCACCCCTTCGGCGCCGTTGAACGCCTGTGAGCGCAGGCGCCCACCCATTTTCGACGCCTCGTAGACCACGGGCTTGAGCCCCAGCTTCATCAACTCGTATGCCGCCACCAGACCGGCGATCCCGGCACCGACAATCGCCACTTCCGTACCGTGGTTGTGGGTGGGAATACTGCCCAGGCCCGCCGGATGTTCGATCCAGTCGTCAAAGGCGAAAGGAAAGTCCGGCCCGAAAATGGTGATGGGCTTTTTACCGTCTGCTGGGTGGCGATTGTTCTTGTTCATGGCGGACCTTGATGGACGACTCGACGCGGTGCTCGCGTCTGAGTATAGGAAAGATGCCAGCCATTCTAGGGAGGGTAGGACACGTTAATAAGACACAATATGTCGTCGTTTTGAGTGTAATTACGTCATTTTGATCTGTTCTGAAATCATAATGACGAATCCTGTCCCATGTGGGAGCGAGCTTGCTCGCGATAGCGCCGGTTCAGTCAGCGCTTTCATAAACTGACAGACCGCTATCGCGAGCAAGCTCGCTCCCACAGGTTAAGTCATGCAGGGGCTAGACCGGCTGCCCTCGATCAATCTTGCTGCTGAGGATGATCGAAGTGGTGGTCTTCTCCACACCGTCCACGCTGCCGATCTGGTCCAGCAACTGGTCCAGTTGTTCCGGCGAATCGGTGCGCAGCCAGGCCACGTAATCGAACTCACCGCTGACCGCACACAACTGCTGGACCTGGGCCATGGCGCTCAAGCGTCGCAGTACGTCCTTGCCGGAGCGCGGTTGCACCTTGATGCCCACGTAAGCCTGCAAACCGCCATCAATCACCCGTTGGCCCAGGCGCACGCCATATCCGGTAATGACCTTGGTCTTTTCCAGGCGCGCCAGGCGCGAAGTGACGGTTGTCCGGGCGATACCCAACTGCCGGGCCAGCATGGCGACGCTTTCCCGGGCATTGATTTGCAGGGCCGCGATCAGTTGGCGGTCGATTTCGTCGAGGACGGGAGGGCGAGTGTCAGGCAAGGTGGGCTCCGGCGTGGGCATCGATGGCGAGCATGTTACAGGCTCTCGCGTTCGAAATAGCCAATGGCGGGTAAGGCCAGCGCTCGCCAGGCGGGGGCCAGGTGTCCTTGCGAAGACCTTAGCCAGAAACCGTCCTGGCATACCAGCTGTTCAGCGGGCGCTTGCAGCAAAAGTGTCAGAGGCAATGACTGTACCGAACCAGGGTCGTCATTGTCCTGCGCTTCCCAATCGCGATCAAAACAGCGCACGCGCACTTGATCGTCGTCGAAACCTTCAAGCAGGGGGCGGTTGCCCAGCCATTGCGGATGCACTCGCAACGTGTGCGCCTGGACATCCAGCAGCAGCAACTGCCAGCCTCGATAGCTGCCACACAGCTCGGTCACGTCGGTAGCCATACAGGTAAGGGCCAGATAGCGACCATCCGCCGACCATATCATCGAGGGTGCCAGGTCGCTCAACGCACAGCCTGATGCTGTCAGCAGGTGGCCGCCAAGCCGAGGCGTCCGCGCCCGCACCCAACTGTCGGCATATTCCGTCTCGCTGCCGAACAACCAGGCCGCATCCTGCTGGTTGGGGGCGGGCAGGATGAAGTCTCCTTCGGCATTGGCGACTTGCGGGCGATCCACCAAGCGCCAGGGGGGCATTCTGTGCAGTTGCGAATCGCTCACCTGCAGTTCCACGGTGTCGTAGAACAGCCGGGATTGTTCGTCGGGTTGAAAGAATGAAGGGGCGCTACCGACCTGTGGCGCGGGGATGTTGAAGCGTTGCAGCGCGCTGCTCTCCAGATCTTGATCGAGACGGCCGGCCACCACCGCCAGGCTCAGCCGGCCCGCGCGGAAATCGAGCAGGCGAGCGACCCACATCGCGGGCCCCTGCAGTAGCTGTCGCTCCTTCAGATCGGCAACCACCCCGTGGGTCGCGACCGTCGTGGCACCGTCGAAGGGCAGCAGGGCCAGGTAACGCCGGCAATCGGAGACCCGATGATCCAACAACCAGCGGCCGGGCAATTGCCAATCGCCGATCTGACAGCGATAACCGCCCAGCCCGTCGGGATTATCGCCAAGCCAGGTCAGCCGTGCGCGCACTCCGTCCTGCATCGGCTGCGTTTCGATGAATGAATCGCCGCGCTGGCCTTGGCTGTCCAACGGCATGGCGATGGTCATGCGGGTCAGCGCAAATTCGCCCACTTGCACGCGACCTTGGGCGTCGTGACCGACCTGGATTTCGGTGTCGCCGTGGATGCTGTCCAAGCGGTAGCCATAACGCCCGGAGCCCGGTCGCGGATAGTCAAGATACGAGCCGATCTGCACATGGCTTGCGTCGAGACCGAGCAACTCGTGCCAATAGAACGACGGTTCTGCTCCGCTCTTCACCCAGGGCGAGGGCAGGGCGCGCCAGCCCTGGTCGAGCTGCCACAACCAATACTGGTCGCCGTCTGCATGAGGGGTTTGTTCCTGGGCCAGACACACCAGGGCGCGTTGATCGCTGCTCCATACCAACGGCGCATCGGCCGCCATCAGCAGGCCGGCCGGTTGCCCGTTGACGCTGATGGTATAGCGCGGTGAAACCAGCGGTTCCAGCGGCTGGGCCAGGTCGCGAAATGTCGCGGGCAAGACAATGTTGCCCCGCAGGCAGTGCTGGCCATCCGCAGAGCGCCGCTCGAAGGTATGTTGAAGCTGCTCGGGATGCCAGTCGGAGTCCAGCCATAGGTCGGCGAAGGGAACCAAGTGGGTAACGCTGGCCGTCTGGAACAGCTCATCCAGTCGGATTTCGCGAACGCTGTCGTCCACCAGTGGGCTATGGCGCCCGCTCAACACGCCGAGATCAAAAGCGTCCAACTCCCAGAGTTCGCTGTCGGCACAGCGGTACACCTGGCGCTGTTGACGGTCGAGGACGACCAGCCCCCAGTTCTGCCGGGACGGTACGGTTGCCGCAAAGTAGCGGCCGTCGCGGGAGAACATTGACGAAGAGCCAAGGCCTTGCAGGAGCACGCCGTCGGGGAACAGATAGTCACAATAAGTGGGGCCACCCATGGCGATTTCACTGTGGTTGAACACTCGGATCGGCTCGCCTTCAGGCGTCAATTGCGGCTCGCTTCCACCCCAAGCACTGGCGCCTTTGCCGGAAACGGACGTCAAACCCAGGCGCCGCTCCCAGGCACTGACACACGCCAGCCCGCCGCCGATGCTGGCGATGGCCGCCAGGATGCCCCACCACTCAGGCAAGGCCCGACCCACACTGAAACCCAGGCCGAACACGGCGCCGACGATCAACCTGCCACAGACTCGCCCGGCCGACAGAAAACCGAATCGTGCGGCAAGCCCCATCAGCAGGCCGAAGAACAACACCGCCAACAAAGCCAATGGAGGCGGCAATATCGTGACGAAAAAAGCCGGCACCAGCAGGATGCCGAGTTGCCAGAACAGTTCAAGAAACAGTCGGGAGAGGCTGGGGCTGGCGATGATGGTTATCTCATTGGGGGCTTTAAGGGGCAGGCTGGGCATGGGGAATCAGGTGCTGATTCATGGCTTGTATCCGCACGCGCTGTTTGTCTCGGGGCGCTAATGGACAACTGAATGCTGCACCACCGTTAGCTCGCTGACTTTATCCTTCAGGATCGCCGGCGTTCGAAATGCGCTCGTAACAGCTTTGTACTCAAGTCTTCCCAATGCTCGACAAATGCTGCGCGTGCAATCTCGAAGTCTCTACTGCGCAGGCACTCTATCAAGTGTTCATGATCGGAGACGATCTGCTTGGGATCTTCATAGCAAGGTTGTTGCAGCACCAGCAGCAGCTCAATCTCGCTCTCCAGCATTGCATAACTTCGTTGCAATCGCGGACTGCCACTGGCGCGGATAATGGCCCGATGAAAGTCACCATCGGCGATGACAATTTCCGAACGCGGCGCATTGGCAGGGGTAACACGCAGTTTTTCCACGGCGCTCAGTGCATCCGGTGGAATAACGCCGCTCAGAATAATCATCCGTACCGCTTCAGTTTCCAGTACCCCTCGCAACCTGGCGATATCCACGATTTCGTTCGGTCCGAACTCGGGTATGCAAAACCCGCGATGAGGCACCTTCAGCAGCAAGCCGAATGAAACCAGCAGTTGGGCTGCGCTGCGGAATGTGTTGCGCGCGACGTCGTACTCCTCCGCCATTTTTACGTCCCGCAGAAACTCACCGGGCTCGAAGTCACCGTTCAGGATCCTGGCTTTGAGCTTTGCAGCCAGCACCTCGACCGCCGAGAGCTTGGCTGGCTGCGTTTCAACGTTCGCGCTGGAAATCATCATCGTTATACATGACCAGGGTAGGGAGCTCGGCTGGGGGCGATTCTATATGTCTGGGCTGTATCGCACCAGAGGCGTACCTATGTAGTCATAAAATTGTTCAACAATTATCTGTTTCCTTGAAAATAATAAAATATTTTTTATCATTAAAATCAACATGTTGTATGTTGATTTCAACTGTATCATCAAATTCCGCGTATTTTTTTCTTTCAATTCTAAAAATTGTAGCACAATATTTGGCCATCAAAGACGTACGGTGATGGCTTGTCCAAGGCCCGGAGTTCAACGATGCGAGTGATTCGGAAAGACGGGTTCAGTGAGGAGCTTGCGGCACTGCAGGGAGATCTGGCAGCCCCTTTCTCCCCTGTTTCGGTCGAGGAAGGCGGGCGGATTCTGCGAGACCGCTTTGGGATCGAGGCTGATCTGACGCGATTCGCAACGGAAAAAGACGATACGTTTCGATGCGACAGTTCGGACGGGCAGTCTTACGTTCTTAAAATTGCCAACCCCCAGGAAGCACCGCTGGAACTCTCGCTGCAAATTGAAGTGATGCGGCACATTGAGCGCAAGGCGCCGCAGCTGCCGATTCCCAGGGTTTATCAATCTCTGGACGGGGAGTACCTGGCTCGAATTGAAACGAGTCATGGCGAGACAAGGCAGGTGAGGTTAATGAGCTTCCTGCCCGGCACGCCTTTGGATAAAACCAGTGTGGACTTGCAGGGGCGAGAGCGTATCGGCGAATTACTTGCCCGCCTCAGGCTTGCCACTGCCGACTTCTCTCACCCGGGAGAGTCTCGGAAGGTGTGCTGGGATGTGCAAAACCTGAGGACGCTGGAGCCTTTGTTGAAGTGTGTGCCTGAGCCGATGCGCCGACAGCAATTGGAAAGGGCCCTCGAACGATTTGCTGATGTTGAAGGCTTGATTGCGGGCTGTCGAAAACAAGTACTGCACAACGACTTCAATACTTCAAACATCGTCGTTGATGCGCACAATCCGCAAGTTGTCAGCGGAGTGATTGATTTCGGCGATGCGGTCAAGACAGCCATTGCCATTGATGTATCCACGGCAATGATGAACCAGTTAGGGGCGGGGGGAGGGAGCAGCGAAGTTGATATTTTCGCCCCGGCAAAAGATGTTCTAAGAGGGTATTTGCGTGTTGCCGACCTAACCCCCGAGGAACTGTCCCTTATCCCGCACCTTGCCATGGCGCGCCTGATCACCAGAGCCTTGATAACCACCTGGCGATCGCAGCTTTTCCCGCAAAACAGTGCGTATATCTTGAGGAATGCCGCGCCGGGATGGGGCCAGCTTGGCTGGATGCTTAACCGATCTGCGTCACAAATGTCCGAACTTCTGATGTCCTTCGCTGATTGATTCATCCTTGTTAGAGGGGATTTAAATGAGCCATTTAAAAATCGAGGCTGTCCGCGGTGATATGCCTAACGGATTCAATCCTGCCAATACCGATCATCTGGACGCCGCGGCGCGCGAGCATATTCAGCGCCGAGCCAATCTTTTAGGACCGGCTTATCGGTTGTTCTATAACGAGCCGGTGGGTGTTGCTCGCGCCAAAGGCGCTTACCTGTACGACAAGGACGGCAATGAGTATCTGGACGCCTACAACAATGTCGTGTCAGTTGGGCACTGCCATCCCCGTGTCGTCGCTGCGATAACTGAGCAGTTGAGTACCCTGTGCAGCCATACAAGGTACATGCAGGATGGGATTCTTGATTATGCGGAGCAGCTGCGTGCCACCGCAGATGGTGAGATGGGCACTGACGGTCATTTGATGTTCACCTGCAGCGGTTCGGAAGCCAACGACCTGGCCATTCGCATCGCGCGCCATCACACCGGGAATACCGGCGTCATCGTCACGGCCGAGGCTTACCACGGAAACTCTGCAACCGTGGCCGCTTTTTCACCCTCGCTAGGCGCCAATGCCAAGCTTGATCCATTTGTTCGTCGGGTACCCGCTCCGGATTCTTATCGCATTCCCCGTGAAGCACTGGGCCGGTACATGGCGGACCAAGTCTCTGCGCAGATTCGGGATATCCAGCGCCATGGCGGTGGAATAGCGGCGTTCATTGCTGACTGCCTGTTTTCCTCGGATGGCCTGTTCTGTGATCCGGTGGACGTATTCGGTCCCATTGCCGAGGTGGTGCGCAAAGCCGGGGGTCTGTTTATTGCCGATGAGGTTCAGTCAGGATTTGGGCGAAGCGGAACACATTTTTGGGGGCACCAGCGTCATGGTGTCGTGCCGGACATCATCACGATGGGTAAACCCATGGGCAACGGCTATCCCGTGGCGGGGTTGATGGTGCGCCCGGAAGTGGTCGCAGGTTTTGGGCGTGACATGCGTTATTTCAACACCTTTGGCGGCAATAGCGTCGCGATTGCGGCTGCCCAGGCCACCCTCGACGTTATTCGAGAAGAGCAACTCATGGCCAACGCCAACCGTGTCGGCGGCCTGATCATGGCAGGTCTTAAAGACTTGGCCACGCGGTATGAGCAGATTGGTGATGTTCGAGGCACGGGCATGTACTTTGGCGTCGAGTTGGTCACCGACAGGGGCAGCAAAGCACCCGACATGAAAACCGCTCTGCAGCTGGTTAACCGCTTACGTGAAAAGCGTGTGCTTATTTCCGCCACCGGGCCTGATGCGAGCATTCTGAAAATTCGCCCGCCATTGATATGGACTGAAAAAGAAGCTGGCCGGCTCCTTGATGCATTGGAAAGTGCTTTTTCCGAGTTGTAGAGCGCCTGCCAGCTTCATCGGCAACGTTTGCCGAGGCCGATCTGTTAAACGGTGATTCGTACCCAGTAGCCCGACCATTTAGGACCGCATTCATGAGTATTCTTCGACCCAAGTACATTACCTTCGACTGCTACGGCACGTTGACTAACTTCAAAACAGCAGCCCTGACGCGTGAGCTCTTCGCCGATCGCGTCACCGCCGGGCAGATGGATCAATTCATCAAGGATTACGCGGCCTATCGTCTTGACCAGGTGATGGGGGATTGGCGCCCTTATGATGAGGTGCTTAAGACCGCCCTGGCACGGACTTGCAAGCGTTGGGGCATCGAGTACCGGGGCGAAGGCCAGCGGTACTACGACGCGGTGCCGAGCTGGGGGCCGCACCCTGATGTGCCGGATGGCCTGGCGAAAATCGCCGGTAAGATTCCATTGGTGATCTTCTCCAATGCCATGGACGAGCAAATCATGTCCAACGTCGACAAGCTCGGCGCGCCTTTCCATAAGGTCTTCACCGCCCAGCAGGCCCAAGCCTATAAGCCGCGCTTGGCCGCCTTCGAGTTCATGCTCGATAACCTCGGTTGCGGGCCGGAGGATGTTCTGCACGTGTCCTCGAGTTTCCGTTATGACCTGATGTCGGCCCACGACATGAAAATCAAGCACAAGGCCTTCGTTGCCCGTGGGCATGAGCAACCGGCGAATGCCGCCTTTGGCTACCACCAGATCCCGGACATCGGCGGGCTGGCGGGGTTGGTCGGGTTGTAGTCTCAGGCGATTCTCTCAAAACTGGCAGAGGAGGCCGTCCGGCGTAGGGTGCACATCTATGAGAATGCGCCCGTGCTTGGCCTCGCGCGCCAGGTGGGCACGGTGCATCAGGTGAAGACGTTGGGCGTCTCTGGGAGGGTTGGGAATAACAGGCGTGGATGACCAGGGCGACCACCCTCTCAAAACGCCAAAGCCGCGCAATCCTGATCTGCATGTCGGCTCACGCCACGACTGCGGACGACAAACCAACGACAACAGGTCAACAGAATGGATGCCACCCATCAGCCCATTCCGAGCCTTCCTATGTCCTCAAAAAGAACGGTCGTACCTGCATTGGCACTGGCAGTCGCGATGATCATGCCCACAATGAAAAGTATCGCGGCGCCAGCAAGTCCGGCTCCAGCCACCACACGTATGTTGGCGCCCCTGGAAACCGCGCACACCTTTGCACAGGTGCGAAAAGGCAACATCCCCAGTACGCTTTTGATCGTCGCCCTGTCCGACGCCGGCGTAATGGCGATCGACTTGAGCGAGTTGACCGGCCTGCACAGTGCTGACGCGTTCGACGTCATCAGCCGTTTCACCACCGCGCAGCTCGATGCGCTGGTCGGGCAGCGGTCGAAAATGCAAACACACTCCTACGCACGACTGCTCGGGGTAGGGCCTCGCGGCCTGGCGCATATCGCCGCGGGCACGAATTATCCGGAGCATGGCAAGGAAGTGGGCGTAGACGAAGCGTTCCTGTTCCCCAAGATTTCACCCGCCAGCGGCCCGCGCTCAACCATGGTTGCACCGGTGGGTGCCTTGATGGACTACGAAGTCGAGGTGTGCGCAAGGTTTGACCGCGAGGTGAGATCGCTAGCGGACTTCGATGAAGCACGTAAAGGGTTCTTTCTTTGTGGGGACTTCAGCGACCGAGCGACGTTGGTCAGGCATATCAACTTGAAGGATGTCACTTCCGGGGACGGTTTCCCGGATGCAAAGAGCGGGAGCGATCGCTTTCCCGTGGGGCCTTTCCTGGTCGTGCCCAAGGACTGGAAAGCCTTTCTCGCCGATGTCGTCATCGAGACCTATGTCGATGGCGCCCGTCGTCAGCAAGCCAGCGCGGGCGACATGATCAAAGACCTTCGCACGATTGTTCAGGAAACACTGGCGCAGGCGAAAACCCGTACCTGGTCGTATCAAGGCGGCCGTATCCCAATGGTCGATCGCCCGGCCATCGGCACCGGCAGTGCCATCCTCACCGGGACAGGCGATGGCGTGATCTTCAAGGAGCCTGGTCCGGAAGTGATCAATGAGCTCATGGCCGCGGGCAATCGGGCTCAACAGCTGGGCGTGATCGAAAAATACCTGGCAGGCGAGCTGAGCAAGGGGATCTACCTTCGCCCAGGCAGCAGCGTGCGCTATTACAGTAATTATCTGGGCTCAATCGACACCGACGTCATTTCCGCCAGTCCCTCGAAATAACCGCCCCGATCACCGGTGCGGCAGCGAAGCCGCGCCGGTGAGGGGGATCTCGCATCGACATTCACGTTCCACGCCTGCGTCACCTCATCGCGAACCCAGCGACATTTCAACGACACCCGTAGTCCAGAGTTCGACCTGCAGGCGGCCTTGGCCCCATTCATCGACCCCATGTCAGGTACTGCAATGAAATATTCGCTGATCCTATCCGTGATGCTTTGCGCCACTTCCAGCGCCGTCAAAGCCCAATCCTCCAGCGCCGATGCCACCCTGGGTCTCTCGCAACAAGCGTCAGACGCCCGTTGGGGGCTGGGTCTCGGCACAGCAGTATCAAGCGGTGTATATGCCGGGCAGGATACGCAACTGACCCCTTTCCCCCTCATCACCTATGAAGGTGAGCGCTTTTTCTGGCGTGGCATCGCCGGGGGCGCGCATCTGTTCAAGTATGATGGCCTGACCGTCGATGCAACGCTGTCTGCGCGCATGGATGGCATTGATCGATCAGATTTCGGGCGACGCGAGCTGGCAGAGCGCGGCATCGATCGTTCCCTGCTCGATGACCGTGACGATGGGATTGACCTGGGAATCGCCGCCACCTGGGCTGGGACGTATGGGCAGCTTGAGTTCGATGTCAAAGGTGATCTCAGCAGCGCGAGCGATGGCTATGAAGCTGGGGTGAAATACGGTTACCCGATCCAGTGGGGCCAGAGCAGCATCACGCCCAATGTGGGTGTCTCCCACCTATCAAAAAAACTCGCGAACTATTATTACGGTACGCTTCCCGGAGAAGTCGCGCGAGGCGTTGTCGACTACCGGCCCGGCAGTTCGACAGTCCAGCGAGTCGGCCTGGATTTCTTACGGCCATTTGCGGACCGCTGGGCATTTATCGCAAACGTTTCGTACGAGCGTCTCCCCGGAAAAATCACCGATAGCCCGTTGGTGGACAAGGATACAAATGGTGCGGTGTCGGCGTTCTTCGGAATATCGCGAGGGTTCTGATCGGCACGGGCCTCGACTTTCCTGCACATTCTTTGAGTTTTGAGCATGGACAATACGGTCAAGCACGCCTTGAGCGTTCTCATCATCGAGGACAACGTAGCCTTGGCTGCCAATATCTATGATTACCTTCGGGCGTGTGGGCATTGTCCCGACGCAGCGCCCGATGGTGAGACGGGGCTGAGTCTGCTGGCGATCAACCGCTACGACGTCATCGTCCTGGACTGGATGATGCCGCGAATGGACGGGATCACGATGCTGGCCAAGCTGCGCAACGAGTTGAAGTCCCGTATCCCGGTCATAGTCATCACGGCCAAGGACCAGATCGAGAACAAGATCCAGGGTTTCCTGACGGGGGCGGATGACTACATCGTTAAGCCGGTAGCGCTTGCCGAGCTCGAGATAAGGCTGAGGGTGGTGACTCAACGTGTGAACGGTGCCCACCAGGCGTCGCAGGTACTGCAAGTGGCTGACTTGCGGTTCGACCTGGACAGTCTGCAGGTGACAAGGGGCGGTAAAACAATCGCGATGACACCCGTGCGACGGAGACTTCTGGCGCTGCTCATGCGCAGGTCACCGGGCCTGGTTCGTCGGGATGAGCTCGAGTCGCTCATCTGGGAGGACCACGTTCCGGACAATGATGCATTGCGCTCGCACATGTACATGCTGCGCAAGGCAGTCGACGCAGAGGCCACGGTTAAGCTGATCAAAACCGTGGCGGGCAGCGGTTATCGTCTGCAATCTTCCGATGAATGAGCAGCCCCGACGAGATAAACCCATGGCAGTCAGTAGTCTGAGTCGCAGGATCAGCGCGATCTTCATTCTGTTCGGCCTTGCATTGGCGGCGGTGCTGACCATTCAGGGTTATTTGAGCCAGCAAATGGTAGTGCACCCCATCTGGCGTGAAATCCTGCAGTCCAGCACAGACCAGTATCTGTCTGGCGGGCAACCGATTCCCGGACAGCATCTTCCCTCCCAGGGTGTCATCCGGGGCTGGCATCTGGCCGCAGCTGGTATGCCGGGGGACATGCCCGGATATTTCGGGGACCTCGCGCCGGGATACCACGACGAGCACCAGACAGATGATTACGACACCGAGCGCAGTTATGCCGTACTGGTCACGCAGGTGGAGAACGGGCGCGTGATCATGGCCGTGGACATCACGGACCTGGAGAACTATCAGAACATGACGGCGCTGGTGAGCGTGCTGATCGCCCTGTGCAGTGGCATAACGATTCTGGCCGCAATCCTGTGGACCTACCGCACGATGAAACGTCCGGTCCAGTCACTGGCCCAACAAATGGAGGCGCTCGACCCTGAACAACCGACCCAACGCCTCGCAACCGACTTCACGTTACGTGAACTGCACGACATTGCCTTCAGTGTGAACCGGCACCTTGAGCGGGTCGAGCGTTTCATCGAGCGGGAGCGCAGCCTCCTGGACCAGGCTAGCCATGAGTTTCGTACGCCCATCGCGGTGATTGCAGGCGCGGTGGACGTGATCAAGCTGTATGAATTGCCAGCGGCCGTCGAGGGACCGTTGGCCCGCATCGAGGCAACGATCGGTAACCTGAGCGAAATCATGTCGGCGTTGCTCTTCCTGTCCCGGGAGCCCGATCAGTTGAATCCCGTTGAGCACACGCGGCTCGACACGTTGACTGCTGCCCTGATGGAAGATCATGAACATCTGCTGCAGGGAGCGGGGGCAGCGTTTGTCATCGCCGAATTCGACCCCGTCGTACTTGATTGTCCCGAGGCCATGGTGCGCATCGTCGTCAGCAACCTGTTGCGCAATGCCGCGGAGCACAGCAACGAAGGGCCAATCAGAATAAGCCTGACGGCCCATCGGCTAAGCATTCAAAACGGCACCGAAGGCTTCGATGCCGCCGAGACGGCCCGGCGGTACACTCGGGCCATGCTCGACACCCGCGAGCAAGGAGGGGGGCAGGGGTTGGGGCTGTTCATCACCCGACGGATCTGCGAGCGATTTGGCTGGAACCTGAAGATTTCTTCGACCGCCGCCAACGAAACGGTGGCCGAGTTGCATTTTGCGTAGCGTGGGAGCAGCAAAAAGCCGCGCACTGCGCGGCTTTTTATATGGTGGGCCCACACGGACTCGAACCGTGGACCAAAGGATTATGAGTCCTCTGCTCTAACCAACTGAGCTATAGGCCCTCAGTAGGTCGCGGATTATAGCGACGGTTTCTCGGCTGTGCTATCCGAAAAATCCGATACGGTCACACGAAGAAACGTTGCGGCGAACTCGTCGGCGCACAGGGGCAGGCTGACGATGTAGCCCTGGATCTGTTCGCAGCCTTCTTCGCTCAGGAATTGCTGCTGGGCCAGGGTTTCGACGCCCTCGGCAATGATGGTGAACTGCATGCTGCGGCCCAGGGCGATGATTGCCCGCACGATGGCCGCATCGTGCGGGTCGTCGGGCAGGCCGCGGACGAAAGACTGGTCGATCTTGAGGATGTCCAGCGGCAGGCGCTTGAGGTAGCTCAGGGAGGAATAGCCCGTGCCGAAGTCGTCGATGGCCAGTTGCACGCCGAGGTTCTTCAACTGGTGCAGCACCGTCAGGGCCTCTTCGGCCTGGCTCATGATGAAGTTCTCGGTAATTTCCAGTTGCAATAAGCCGGGCCGGAGCTGGTGTTCGCGCAGCAGTTGTTCGATACGCCCCAGCAGGTTGGGCTGGCGCAGTTGGGCGCCGGCCAGGTTGACCGACAGGGGGCCGAGGCTTTCGTAGGTGCTGTTCCATTCGCACAGTTGCCGACAGGCGCGTTCCAGTACCCAGTCGCCAATTTGCAGGATCATGCCGTTTTCTTCCGCCAACGGGATGAAGTGTTCGGGGGGGACGTCGCCAAATGTCGGGTGGTACCAGCGAATCAGTGCCTCGGCCCCCACCAGGCGATTGTCGATGAGGCTGATTTTCGGTTGGAAGGACAATGACAGCTCGTTGCGTTCAATCGCTCGGCGCAGTTCGTGTTCCAAGGCCACGCGTTCGCTGGCCTGGGCGGTGAGGTCGCGGGTGTAGCTTTCCACCCGGTTACGTCCCTTGGCCTTGGAGCGGTACATCGCCGCATCGGCATTCTTGACCAGCGTGGCGACGTCGCAGCCATCCTGGGGGTAGAGGCTGGTGCCGATACTGGCGCTGATGAAGAACTCATGCTCGCCGGCCTGGAACGGTGCGGTAAAGCAGTTCAACAGCTTCTGGGCGATGTGCTCGGCATCGCTGGGCTGTTGCAGGCCCGGCAGCAGAATAATGAACTCGTCGCCGCCCAGGCGCGCCACAGTGTCGATGTCGCGCAACTGCTCGCGCAGGCGCACGGCAATGCCCTTGAGCAGCAAGTCGCCGACCGGGTGCCCGAGGCTGTCATTGATGTGCTTGAAGCGGTCCAGGTCCAGAAACAGCACGGCACCCTGGCCGCCGTTTTCCTGCTGGCCGTTGAGAGCGGCCAGCAAGCGGCTTTCGAACAGCGTGCGATTGGGCAGGCCCGTCAGCGGGTCGTGGTGAGCCTGGTAATCGAGCCGGGCCTGAGCGTGCTTGAGGCTGGAGATATCGGCGAAGACCGCGACGAAATGGGTGATCTGCCGGTCGCGATTGCGCACCGCGCTGATGGTCAGCCAGCTGGGATACAGTTCGCCGTTCTTGCGGCGGTTGGAGATCTCTCCCTGCCAGTGTCCCTCGGCCGTCAACTGGTGCCACATCGCCGCGTAAAACGCGCTGTCATGCAGGCCGGAAGCCAACAACCGAGGCGTATGGCCCAAGGCTTCGGTTTCGCTGTAGCCGGTGATTTCGGTGAAGGCCCGGTTCACGGCGCTGATGTGCTGTTGCGTATCGGTGATCAGCACGCCTTCGGCAGTGCTTTCGAACACGGTGGCGGCCTGTTGCAGTTTTTCCTGCATCAGGTGGCGTTCGGTGATATCCCGGGCGATGGTCAGCATGCAGTCTTCGTTGCCGATGGGCAGTGGGCGGCTGGACACTTCGCAGAGCCGTATCTGTCCGTCGTTGCGACGGATATGGCAGCTGAAATCCCTGACGAAGCCGTCCCGTTGCAGCAGGTCGAGCATCTGTTTGCGCTCATTGAGATTGACCCAGATGCCCAGGTCCAGAGTGGAGCGGTCTACCGACAGGGCGCTGTTGAAACCGGTAATGCGGCTGAACCCTTCGTTGACTTCAATCAGCAAGCCATCGCTTTGCCGTGACAGCAGCAGGCCATCGGGCGAGGCGTGGAACGCCTTGGCGAACTTCTCTTCGGATGTCTGCAATTGCTGCTGGGTTTCCTTGAGCTGGCTGATGTCACGTACCACCACCACCAAGGCTGGCGTCGTGTCGAGGTCGAAGGGTTCGGCGGAGATCAGCCCGGTGAATACCTGGCCGTTGTTGCGGCGAAAGGGCATTTCCAGGTTGCGAATGCTGCCGGCCTGCAAACGCTGCAGCAGGCTGGGCCCCACGCCTTGAATGCCCCAGATATTCAGTTCGGTTGCGTTGTGCCCCACCACTTCTGCGGCACTCAGGCCGATCTGCTCTTCGAAGGCCTTGTTGACCTCCAGAAGGCAGCCGTCCAACAGCCGTGCAATCACCAGGATGTCCGGGCACTGGCGGAACACCGAGGCAAATTTCTGCTCCGAAAGACGCAGTGCTTCCTCGGTGCGCTTGGCTTCGCTGATATCGATCATCAACCCACGTATCAGCGGCTCGTGCCCGTGTTTGATCAGGCTGACAATGTCACGTACCCACAGGCAACGACCATCGGCGGTGATAACCCGGTAATCGATGCAGTGATCGCGACCCGCCAGCACTTCATGTTCGCAGTAGGTCTGGGCGCGGATCAGGTCGGCCGGATGAATGATGGTGCGCCAGAAGCCTGGGACCAGCCAATGGGAGAGGGGATAACCCAACAGGTCTTCGGCGTGAGGCGACACGTAGCTGTAGGTGAAATCGCTGACCCTTGCCTCCCAGGCAATGGCCGACAGGCTTTCCACCAGCCCACGGTAATGGTACTCGCTGCTGCGCAGCTCCTGCTCAAGCTCGACGCGGCGGGCGATTTCCGAACTGAGCCGGCGATTGATGCGAATCACCACCGCCAGTATGCCGACCAGGAGTAGCAGCGTAGGCAGGCCGTAAGACAGTAAATCGGACCAGATCTGGCGATAGTCGTGCACATTGCCGACCCACTTCTGCTGGATCTCGGCGACTTCGGCCGGGTTCATGTCTGCCAGGACTTTGTCCAGGATGCCCACCAATACCTTGTTGTCTCGAGGGACGGCCATTGCCAGTTGATAGCGATAAGGCGTTTCCCCGCTGACATAAAGGCCTTCGAGTTTGAGTTGGCGCAAGCTCCAGACACTGGAAGCCAGATCGCCCACCACCGCGTCCACTTCATCGGTTGCCAGTGCTTGCAGGGCTGAACTGACGTTGGGTAGCGCCACCAGGTTCAGGTCGGGATGATGGTTACGCAGCAACTCATGAGGCGCGTAGTTTTCCACCACGGCGATTTTTAGCCCATACAGCTCCTTGAGGTTCTGGGGCTGGGCGCCACCGCGATGGGCCAGGATGACAATGGGGAAATCCAGGTAGGGACGGGTAAATGCCAGGTAATTCTGGCGCTCCGGAGTGGACATGATGCCAGGCAACAGGTCGATCTTGCCCTGTACGACCTGCTCCAGCACGGCAGTCCAGCTGGCCGGCTCGATGGGCGTGAGCCTGACGGCCAGTCGTTCACGGATGATCTCGATGTAGTCGGCGGCCAGGCCCTGATAGCGGCCTTGGTCGTCGCGAAACTCAAACGGCGGCCATGAGGCGTCGACACCCAGGCGCAGGTCGGGGTGGTCCTTGAGCCAGCGGAGCTCCTCATCGGTGAGCGTCAACGCGCCAGCTGTTGCGGTCCAGGTGATCAATGACAGCAAAAGCGCGGCCGTCAGTCTGGGCATCACTGTCTCGTCATGGCTTGGGGAGGATGTTTCGAGTGTAGACGGGCAACAGGGGGTGGGGAACGTAACGAAGGGGATTTTATCTGCATATGACAAAACCCCCGGCAGGGCCGGGGGTTTTGAAGGTCACTCGTCGAGGAAGGAGCGCAGATGCTCGCTTCGCGTCGGGTGGCGCAGTTTGCGCAACGCCTTGGCTTCGATCTGGCGAATCCGCTCACGGGTTACATCGAACTGCTTACCGACTTCCTCAAGGGTGTGGTCGGTATTCATGTCGATGCCGAAGCGCATGCGCAGTACCTTGGCTTCACGGGCAGTGAGGCCGGAGAGTACTTCGCGAGTCGCTTCCTTGAGACTCTCGACAGTGGCGACATCGATCGGAGACTGCATGGTGGAGTCTTCGATGAAGTCCCCCAGATGGGAGTCTTCGTCATCGCCGATCGGGGTTTCCATGGAAATCGGCTCTTTGGCGATCTTCAATACCTTGCGGATCTTGTCCTCAGGCATTTCCATGCGTTCGCCCAGCTCTTCCGGCGTCGGTTCGCGACCCATTTCCTGCAGCATCTGCCGGGAAATGCGGTTGAGCTTGTTGATCGTCTCGATCATGTGCACCGGGATACGGATGGTGCGGGCCTGGTCGGCGATCGAGCGAGTGATCGCCTGACGGATCCACCAGGTGGCATAAGTCGAGAACTTGTAGCCGCGACGGTATTCGAACTTGTCCACCGCCTTCATCAGGCCGATGTTGCCTTCCTGAATCAGGTCGAGGAATTGCAGGCCGCGGTTGGTGTACTTCTTGGCGATGGAGATCACCAGACGCAAGTTCGCTTCGACCATCTCTTTCTTCGCGCGACGGGCCTTGGCCTCGCCGATCGACATGCGACGGTTGATGTCCTTGATCTCGGCGATGCTCAGGCCAGTCTCGGCCTCCAGCGCACTGAGCTTCTGCTGGCAACGAATGATGTCCGGCTGCAGGCGGGCAATGGCTTCAGCGTACTTGCTCTTGCCCTTGGCCAGTGCATCGGTCCAGCTTTCGTCGACTTCGTTGCCCGGGAACTGGCGCAGGAAATCAGCGCGTGGCATGCGGGCATCACGCACGCAAAGCTGCATGATCGCGCGCTCTTGCTGACGCAAGCGATCCAGGGCACTGCGAACACGCTCGACCAGGCCTTCGAATTGCTTGGGCACCAGTTTGATCGGCATGAACAACTCGGCCAGTGCCAACAGCTCGGCAATCGCCTGCTTGTTGTTGCGGCCGTGCTTCTTCAGCGCCTTGCGGGTGATTTCCATCTGGTCGGCCACGGCGCCGAAACGCTGTGCGGCGATGACCGGATCCGGACCGCTTTCGGCTTCTTCCTCGTCGTCGCTCGCTTCGGCGTCGTCGTCATCGGTGTCGTCGTCGGCCTTGACGGCTTTCGCATCGATCGGCGGCGGCACTTCGGCGGCAGGCGGCGCAATGCCGTCGTCCGGGTCGATATAGCCGCTCAGGACGTCGGACAGGCGGCCACCTTCGGTGGTGACGCGGGTGTACTCGGAGAGAATATGGTCAACCGTGCCAGGGAAGTGCGCGATTGCGCCCATCACTTCACGGATGCCTTCTTCAATACGCTTGGCGATTTCGATTTCGCCTTCACGTGTGAGGAGCTCTACCGTACCCATTTCACGCATGTACATGCGCACGGGGTCCGTGGTGCGACCAATGTCGGTCTCGACCGCTGCCAACGCTGCGGCCGCTTCTTCAGCGGCCGCCTCGTCGGTATCGGCGTCGGCCAGCATAAGGGCATCCTTATCTGGAGCAACCTCGAATACGTTGATCCCCATGTCGTTGATCATGCGGATGATGTCTTCCACCTGTTCCGGATCTGAAATATCCTCCGGCAGGTGGTCGTTGACCTCCGCGTAAGTCAGGTAGCCCTGCTCACGACCCAATAGGATCAACTCTTTGATACGAGACTGCTGTTGCGCTTTTCCGGACATAACACCCTATCCACTGAAGGTCTTGGCGGGCAAAAAACAAGCCGAGGATTATACCTGAGCTGTGACCTCACGCGCCAGTTGAGGTCGGGTTTGATGCGCAAACATTGCGGCTGAGTAAGTCGCGCAATTGGTTTTTCTCTTCGCTGGTCAACTCGCTCTGGCGAGCTTTTCGCAGAAGTTGTTCCAGGTTTCGCTCGCGTTGGCGGGCGGACAAGCTAGTAATGGTGTCGAAAAACTGTTGTTCAAGGTTGTCTCCATCAATCAGCCATTCCTTCTCGGCCAAAGCCTTCAAGAGGCGTCCCTGCTCGGTACCGTGCCACCGTGCGATCAACTGGAAAGAGTTTAGCTTGGGGTTCTTCTGCACGGCTTCAAGGAGAGCGACCAGCAATTGCGTATTGCTGTGGTCCTCGGCGGCGAAGTGCCCTGCGTCCTCTACTTTTTCCGCCAGTTGCGGGTGATGCAGCAAGGTGCGCAAGGCGGCCAGTGTTGGGGGTTCGACGGCGGCCGGCACGCGCGGGGCACGTGGCTGGTCGCGATCGCCGCGTTTGCCGTTCTTGTCCCAGGGTTTCTTGTCCCATTTCTTGCCGCCGCTGCCGGGTTTTTTCGGCGTCCATTCCTGCTGGGGGGCGTAATCCTGCTGGGGTTGATGATAGTCGGCGAAATCCGGCATCGCGTCGTAATCGATACCCGGGTCATACGCCGGCGGCGCCTCTTGGGGCGCGCTGTGCACCAGTTGATTGACCGCTTCGCTATTGAGCCCGGTGATTTCGGTCAGGCGCTGGCGCATGAGCGTGCGCAGGTTGGCGCCGGGCACCTTGTCGATCAGCGGTGCCGCGAGGGTGGCCATGTGAGCCTTGCCTTCGAGGGAGCGTGGATCGGCTTCTTCGGTCAACTGCTGGAAAAAATAGTCGGCCAACGGTTGTGCGTGCTGGTTGATCCGCGCACGAAACGCGTCGGTCCCTTCGGAGCGCACCAGGGTGTCCGGGTCCTCGCCCTCGGGCAGGAACAGGAAACGTGCCCGCCGGCCGTCCTGCAGGCACGGCAGGGTAGCCTCCAGTGCGCGCCAGGCGGCGTTGCGACCGGCCTGGTCGCCGTCGAAGCAGAACAGCACGCTGGGCACGACGCGAAACAGGCGCTTCATGTGCTCTTCGCTGGTGGCTGTGCCCAGGGTCGCGACGGCGTTGCGCAGGCCTTGCTGGGCCAGGGCTATCACGTCCATGTAGCCCTCGACGACGATGATTTCGTCGAGGTTGCGGTTGTTCTTGCGCGCTTCGTACAGGCCGTAGAGTTCCTGGCCCTTATGGAACACTGGGGTTTCCGGAGAGTTCAGGTACTTGGGCTTGTCATCGCCCAGCACCCGGCCACCAAAGGCGATGATCCGCCCGCGCGTGTCGCGGATTGGAAACATGACCCGGTCGCGAAAGCGGTCGTAGCGCTTGCCGGTTTCGGCGTTTTCGATCAGCAGGCCTGCGTCGATCATGGCGCGCTGCTGCAGCGTGTCGCTGCTTAGATGCTTGTACAGGTTGTCCCAGCCGGGCGGGGCGAAGCCGAGGCCGAAGTCCCGGGCGATTTCGCCAGTCAGGCCGCGGCCCTTGAGATAATCCACCGCGGCCTTGCGCGCCGGATGGCTCTTGAGGGCCTGGCGATAGAAATCGGCCGCCGCCGTCAGCAGTGGGTAGAGCGGTGAATCGGTCGGTTGGCGCGGTTTGTGCGGTCGACCGCTTTCCTCGCGGGGAATTTCCATGCCGGCGGCTTTGGCCAGTTCTTCGACGGCCTGGGGGAAGTCCAGGTTGTCGTGGTCCATGATGAAGCCGAGGGCATTGCCGCCCGCGCCGCAACCGAAGCAATAGTAGAACTGCTTGTCGGGGCTGACGCTGAAAGAGGGCGTTTTCTCTTTGTGAAACGGGCAGCAGGCCGTGTAGTTCTTGCCTGCTTTCTTCATTTGCAGGCGAGAGCTGACCACGTCGACGATGTCGGTGCGGTTCAGGAGGTCGTCAATAAAGCTCTGGGGAATCAGCCCGGCCATGGCGTTCTCATCATCACTGCGCGAAATATGGACCCGAAATCGGCAGGCGTAACCGGGTCTGGGTTTGAGGCACGCTGAATCGGTGGCTCGACCGGGTCGTCTGCATCATCGCTGTCGGGAAGTGTATCTGCCGATAATCCACTGACGTTAATAACTATCAGTATTCGACTGTTTGAATGTGTTGCGCTGAGTCCGGTAACGGCCGGTCAGGCCTCGGATAGCTCATGAAGCGGGCACGCAGGCAGGTGCCTTGGGCTGATCGTCGTTAGAGGAATCAGGGTGTGCTCGTCGGTAGCCTTGGAAGGCTCGTCAGGAAAGACGTGCACCGCTGGCAAAAGAGCCAGGTCTGACGCGGTGAAGCGGTTGTCTTGGTCGCGTCTGCGGCTTTGACGGTGAAGCATCAAGCGTTATTCCGCAAATGCCATAAGCCCGGCTTGAAGGCCGGGCTTGGCAGAAGCTTGCTACGGACGTCTGTGTATTAGTACAGACGTACGGCGCGGCGCTGTTCGCGCTGAACTTTCTTGGCGTGACGCTTAACAGCGGCTGCTGCCTTGCGCTTACGCTCAGAAGTCGGCTTCTCGTAGAATTCGCGGCTACGAACTTCAGCCAGAACACCGGCTTTTTCGCAGGAGCGCTTGAAACGACGCAGAGCTACGTCGAAGGGTTCGTTCTCTTTTACTTTGACGGCTGGCATCCAGAGCTACCTTCATTCATTACCGGGGTCAACATCCTCGCGGCAAAAGAGCACTTGAAGACGTCGGTTTTTAAGGGTTGCGGATGTTAACCCCTCAACGCTCGGAATGCAAAGCCTCTGATCGAAAACCGCTGGTCGGGGCACAACGCGGCGACTATTATGCGCGCCTTCGAATTCAGCCTCTACAAGGCGCAAACCCATGCTAGTACTGGGATTAGAAACCTCCTGCGACGAAACCGGTGTCGCACTTTACGACAGTGAGCGCGGCCTGCTGGCCGATGCGTTGTTCAGCCAGATCGACCTGCACCGTGCCTACGGCGGGGTGGTGCCCGAACTTGCCTCCCGCGATCACGTCAAGCGCATGCTGCCCTTGATCCGTCAGGTCCTGGCTGAAGCCGGCTGCATGCCGACCGAGATCGACGGCATCGCCTACACCGCCGGCCCGGGCCTGGTGGGCGCGTTGCTGGTAGGCGCTTCCTGTGCCCAGGCGCTGGCCTTTGCCTGGGGGATTCCGGCCCTGGGTGTGCATCACATGGAAGGCCACTTGCTGGCGCCGATGCTGGAGTCGCAACCACCACAATTCCCGTTCGTCGCTTTGTTGGTATCGGGGGGCCATACACAGCTCATCCGGGTCGATGGCATCGGCCAATACGAATTGCTCGGCGAAACCCTCGACGATGCCGCCGGCGAAGCATTCGACAAAACTGCAAAAATGATGGGGCTCAATTATCCAGGTGGGCCGGAAATTTCCCGGCTTGCGACGCAGGGGGTCGATGGGCGTTTCGTGTTCCCGCGGCCGATGTGCGACCGCCCCGGCCTGGATTTCAGTTTCAGCGGGCTGAAGACCTTCGCCCTGAACACCTGGCAGCAATGCGTCAGCGCCGGGGACGACAGTGAGCAAGCCCGTTGCGACATCTCGCTGGCGTTCCAGCAGGCCGTGGTGGAGACTTTGACCATCAAGTGCAAGCGCGCCCTGAAGCAGGCAGGGCTCAAGCGCCTGGTGATCGCCGGGGGCGTGAGTGCGAACAAGGCCTTGCGGACATCGCTGGAGAAAATGCTCGGTGACATGAAGGGCGACGTTTACTACGCCCGGCCGGAGTTCTGCACAGATAACGGCGCGATGATTGCCTTTGCCGGTTGCCAGCGTTTGCAGGCCGGCCAGCAGGAAAGCCTGGCAATCAGCGTGCAGGCGCGCTGGCCCATGGAGCAGTTGGCCCCCCTGTGAAACGGCATTTAAAAATGCCGTTCGCGCCCGGCGAACAGGTCGCGTAGATTGCCCCGGTGGCGCCAGACGATCAGTGCAACCAGCACGGTCATTGGCAGCAAGGCCGCCGGTTCCTGCCAGGCCAGCAATGGCAGGGTCAGCGGTGTGGCGATCAGCGCTGCCAGGGAGCTGGTGCGGGTCAGGTAGAACGTCAGCAGCCAGGCGCAGACAGCCAGCAGGGCGGCGGGCGGGTACAGGCCCAGCAGCATGCCGGCGGCGGTGGCGACACCCTTGCCGCCACGGAAGCGGAAGTACAGCGGGAACAAGTGGCCGATGACGGCGCAGACGCCGATCCAGGCCTGTTGCTGCAACGAGAGCCCTGCAAGGCTGGCGATCAATACCGGGACAAGGCCTTTGCAGAGGTCGCCCAGCAGGGTCAGGATGGCGAGCTTGCGTCCGGCCAGGCGCAGCATGTTGGTGGCGCCGGCATTGCCTGAGCCACTCATTCGCGGATCCGGGCGACCGGTCAGGCGGCTGAGCAAAATGGCGAAGGACAGCGAGCCGAGTAGGTAGGCGAGAATCGCCAGTAACCAAAACATGCTAACTATTCCGGGCGAGGACGCCCTGATTCTAACGGGGCATCGCGCCCTTGTCGTGCTGCGGAGAAGAGTGCTTGGACAGAGTGTTTATCGAGGGCCTGGAAGTCGACACGGTAATCGGTGCCTACGACTGGGAGCGAGGCATCCGACAGTGCCTGCGGCTTGACCTGAGCTTCGCCTGGGACAACCGCCCGGCCGCCGCGGGCGACGACCTGACCCTGGCGCTCGACTATGCCAGCGTGTCGTCGCGCATCCAGGCGTTTGCCGAGCAAGCTCAGTTCCAGTTGGTCGAGACCTTCGCCGAACGGCTGGCCCAGGAGCTGATGGACGAGTTCAAGATCACCTGGCTGCGTCTGAAAGTGACCAAGCCTGGCGCCGTACCGGCGGCCAGCGGCGTTGGCGTGGAGATCGAGCGCGGATGTCGCTGACTCAGGTTTTTCTCGGGCTCGGCAGTAATATCGAGCGCGAAACCCATTTGTGCGCCGGTCTTGAGGCCTTGGCCGGTTTCCTCGTGGACATGCGCTGTTCGGCCGTGTTCGAGAGCCAGCCAGTGGGGATCAAGAGCGGGCCGTTCTTCAACTTCGTCGTGTCGGCTTTCACGGACCTGCCGCTGATGGAGTTGGACCGTCGCCTCAAGTTCATCGAGGCGGACAACGGTCGCTATGCGCCAGACCGCAAGGGACTGCCACTGGATATCGACGTATTGTTGTATGGCGAACAGGTCGGCAACTTCGATGGGCTGATTCTGCCGCGTGCGGAAATCCTCAAGAACGCCTTCGTCCTGTGGCCTTTGTCGTTGATCGCGCCGGATCGGATTCATCCGGGCGTAGGCAAAAGCTTCGCTACGTTGTGGGATGAGTCGCAGATTGATCAGGTGCTGGCGCCAGTGGCGTTTGAGTGGCGGGGCCAGCCGCTTACGCCGTCCAGCCTGTTGTGAGGCGCCTGCCGCCATCGCGAGCAAGCTCGCTCCCACAGTGGATTTCAGTCGAACACAAGTGTCCACTGAGAGTCGCTGTGAGAGCGGGCTTGCTCGCGATGACAGTGGGCACTCCATCGCAAATGTAAACTGACTCAGTTCGCCGCTTCCTTGTAGGCTTTCAATGCCTTGAGTCGCTCGCGCTTGATCGCCTCACCCAGTTCCGGCCCCTTGAAGCCTTTCTCCAGCAAAGGCTGCACCGCCACTGCGCGGGCCGCGGCTGCGGCGCCCCGCAGATAATCAGCCTGTGGATAACTTCGCTGCTCAAGCCCCTTGCGTCCCCGCGCATCCATCTCGCAGGCCGCGATGAATTCTTCGAAGCGCTGGGGCCGGCGGTACACATCAAAACTTTGTAGCAGCTCAAGCAGAGTAGATGCCTTCAGTTCAAGCGCGCGATGACCATGGGTATGGTATTGGCCCACTAATAACGCCAGTTCCTGACAGTCGCGTGGCACCTTGAAGCGCTCGTTGACGGCTTTGATCAGCTTCAAGCCCGTGTGCTCATGGGCGATGTGTCGCGGCCATTCGTGCTGGGGCGTCAGGCCTTTGCCCAAATCATGGAGCAGGCAGGCCCAGCGGACCGTTAGCGGCTGTTGATGCAGTGCCGCCTGCTCCAACACGCTCAGGGTATGGATACCGGTATCGATTTCCGGGTGATGGGCTTCAGGTTGTGGCACGCCGAACAGTGCGTCGACTTCGGGCATCAAGACCTTGAGGGCCGTGCAGTCGCGCAAGACCTGAATGAATACTTGTGGTTGCTTCTCCATGAGGGCGCGGGAAATCTCTTTCCAACTGCGCTCGGCCGTCAACGCCTCCAATTCACCGGACTCGCTGAGCTGGCGCATCAGCTCAAGGGTTTCGTCCGCCACCTTGAAGCCCAGCGGCGCATAACGCGCGGCAAAGCGGGCAACCCTCAGAACTCGGAGCGGATCTTCGGCGAAAGCGGGGGAAACGTGACGCAGCACCCGGGCTTCGAGATCGCGCCGGCCGTGGTACGGATCGGTCAGGTTGCCATGGTCATCTTCAGCCATGGCGTTGATGGTCAAGTCCCGGCGGACCAGGTCTTCCTCCAGGGTGACTTCAGGGCTGGCATGGAACACGAAGCCGCCATAGCCGCGGCCGTTCTTGCGCTCGGTGCGGGCGAGGGCGTATTCCTCGCCGGTCTTCGGGTCTAGAAATACCGGAAAGTCGGCCCCCACAGGGCGAAAACCCTTGGCGAGCATTTCCTCGGCGGTGGCTCCCACGACGACCCGATCGATGTCGGTGATGGGAATGCCCAGCAGGCGATCGCGTACGGCGCCGCCAACTTTATAGATCTGCATAAAAAACCTCCGTTGGTCCGACAGGATAACCTTTGCGTCAGACGTCCGGAGGCGAAAACGGGATCAAAGATGAATGACGGCCAAGTCCAGGCGTCCATAATCGCCTTCGGCTTGTTCGCCTCTGGGAGGTACATGATGGGTTTTCATCACTTGGTCGCCTTGCAGGGTTTCCAGGTGGATGTCGAAGCCCCAGAGGCGATGCAGGTGCTTGAGCACTTCATCGGTGGAGTCGCCCAGCGGTTTGCGGTCGTGCGCCTGATGGCGCAGGGTCAGTGAGCGATCTCCGCGGCGGTCGATGCTGTAGATCTGCACGTTGGGCTCGCGATTACCCAGGTTGTATTGTGCTGCCAGGGTTTCGCGGATGATGCGATAGCCGCTCTCATCGTGAATGGCAGGTACCACCAAGTCATCTTTCTGGTCGTCATCCAGGATGCTGAACAGTTTCAGGTCGCGGATCACCTTGGGCGAAAGGTACTGCAGGATGAAGCTTTCGTCCTTGAAGCTGCTCATGGCGAATTTAATGGCGGACAACCAGTCCGAACCGGCGATTTCTGGAAACCAGCGACGATCTTCCTCGGTAGGGTTTTCGCACATGCGCCGGATGTCGCGGTACATGGCGAAACCCAGTGCGTAAGGGTTGATGCCGCTGTAGTACGGGCTGTCGAAGCCAGGTTGGAACACCACGCTGGTGTGTGACGTCAGGAACTCCATCATGAAACCGTCGGTGACCAGGCCTTCGTCGTACAGGTCGTTCATCAGCGTGTAGTGCCAGAACGTGGCCCAGCCTTCGTTCATTACCTGGGTTTGGCGCTGTGGATAGAAATACTGGGCGATCTTGCGCACGATACGCACGATTTCCCGTTGCCACGGCTCCAGCAGCGGCGCATGTTTTTCAATGAAATAGAGAATGTTCTCCTGGGGCTCGGCAGGGAAGCGGGCATTGTCTTTTTCGCTGTACTTGTCAGCACCCTTGGGAATGGTGCGCCAAAGATCGTTGATCTGTTTTTGCAGATGTTCTTCGCGGTCCTTCTGGCGCCGGCGTTCTTCTTCGGCGGAAATCGGATACGGTCGTTTGTAGCGGTCCACGCCGTAGTTCATCAGGGCATGGCAGGAATCCAGCAAGTCCTCCACGGCGTCGATTCCGTGACGCTCCTCGCATTGCATGATGTACTGCTTGGCGAACACCAGGTAATCGATGATCGAACTGGCATCGGTCCACGTACGGAACAGGTAGTTGCCCTTGAAGAAGCTGTTGTGCCCGTAGCAGGCATGCGCCACCACCAAGGCCTGCATGCAGATGGTGTTCTCTTCCATCAGGTAGGCGATGCAAGGGTCGGAATTGATCACGATCTCATAGGCCAGCCCCATCTGACCGCGGCTGTAGGATTTCTCGGTGCTGAGGAAGTGCTTGCCGTAGGACCAGTGGTGATAGCCCAGCGGCATCCCGACCGACGCGTAGGCGTCCATCATTTGCTCGGCGGTGATCACCTCGATCTGGTTCGGGTAGGTGTCGAGGGCATAACGGTCCGCGATACGGCTGATTTCGCGGTCGTAGGCCTTGATCAGCTCGAACGTCCATTCGGAGCCGGTGGAGATGGGCTGGCGTTTCTGCTCTTTTTTGGCGGTCATGTCACTAACCTGCGCTGGAAGAGTTCACGGAAGACCGGGTAGATATCCCCGGCCGAGACCAGTTGCTGTTGGGCAAATGTGTCGGAAAATGCTTCGGCAATCCGTTCATATTCGTACCACAAGGCCTGGTGTTCTCGTGGAGTAATTTCCACATAGGTGTAGTACTGGACGAACGGCATGATCTGGTTGATCAGGATGTCACGGCAGATCGGTGAATCGTCGTTCCAGTTGTCACCGTCCGACGCCTGGGCCGCATAGATATTCCATTCGTTGGCGGGGTAGCGTTCGGCCATGATTTCCTGCATCAGCTTCAGGGCGCTGGAGACAATGGTGCCCCCGGTTTCCCTGGAGTAGAAGAACTCCTCTTCGTCCACTTCCCGGGCGCTGGTGTGGTGGCGGATGAACACCACATCGATCTTGTCGTAGTTCCGCTTCAGGAACAGGTACAACAGGATGAAGAAGCGCTTGGCGATGTCCTTGGTGGCCTGGGTCATGGAGCCGGAAACGTCCATCAGGCAAAACATCACCGCCTTGGAGCTGGGATTTGGCTGTTTCACCAGCAGGTTGTATTTGAGATCGAACGTATCGAGGAAAGGGACGCGGTGGATGCGTGCGCTGAGTTTTTCGATTTCCGCTTCCAGGTCCTGAATATCGCCGAAATTGTCGGGTTCTTCGCGTTTCAGGCGAGCCAGTTCTTCCTTGGCTTCGCGCAGTTTGGCCCGGCTGCTACCCGACAGCGCGATGCGCCGGGCATGGGCTGAACGAAGGGTGCGGATGATGTTGATGCGTGATGGGTTGCCTTCATTGCTGATACCGGCACGCACCGTCTTGAAGGTGTCGGTACCGGTCAGGTTGCGCTTGACCAGGTTCGGCAGCTCCAGGTCCTCGAACATGAACTCCAGGAATTCCTCCTGGGTGATCTGGAAGACAAACTCATCCATGCCTTCGCCGGAATTGCCGGCCTTGCCAGGGCCCTTGCCGCCACCGCCGCCCTGGGGGCGGGGGATGTGCTCGCCACTGGTGAATTCCTTGTTGCCGGGGTGCACGACGGTCTGTTTGCCGCCGCGACCATGGTGAAGTACCGGCTCGTCGATGTCGCGGCCAGGGATGCTGATCTGTTCGCCGTGTTCCATATCGGTAATGGAACGCCGGCTGACCGCCTCTTCGACGGCCTTCTTGATGTGGTCACGGTAACGCCGCAGAAACCGCTGGCGGTTCACCGTGCTCTTGTTCTTGCCATTAAGGCGTCGGTCGATCACATAGCTCATAGGCCCCTCCAGGGGAGCTTCAAGTCGTAAGCCTCAAGCCGTAAGGGACGTGGCGTCGAGCCTTGGGCTCGACGCCACGCCCTTGCAGTTTGTAGCTAGAAGCTTGCC
This sequence comes from Pseudomonas sp. R151218B TE3479, assembly GCF_053629195.1. NCBI lineage: Bacteria > Pseudomonadati > Pseudomonadota > Gammaproteobacteria > Pseudomonadales > Pseudomonadaceae > Pseudomonas > Pseudomonas sp. R151218B TE3479. The sequence continues at coordinate 390,510 of NZ_JBRJHV010000001.1, read as the reverse complement.
GCTGCTTACTGCGATTTCCGTACCCGCAGGTACCATTCGGAAAGCAGTCGTACCTGTTTGTCGGTGTAGCCACGTTCGACCATGCGTGTGACGAAGTCGTTGTGTTTTTGCTGGTCCTCCTTGCTGGCCTTGGCGTTGAAGCTGATGACGGGCAGCAGGTCTTCGGTGTTGGAGAACATCTTCTTCTCGATGACCACCCGCAGCTTTTCATAGCTGAGCCAGGTTGGGTTCTTGCCGTTGTTGTTGGCACGGGCGCGCAGCACGAAGTTGACGATTTCGTTGCGGAAATCCTTTGGATTGCTGATGCCCGCCGGTTTCTCGATTTTTTCCAGTTCCTCGTTGAGTGCCACGCGATTGAGTATTTCGCCGGTTTCCGGGTCGCGATATTCCTGGTCCTGGATCCAGAAGTCTGCGTACAGCACGTAGCGATCGAAGATGTTCTGGCCGTATTCGCTGTAGGACTCCAGGTACGCCGTCTGGATTTCCTTGCCGATGAACTCGATGTAGCGTGGGGCCAGGTATTCCTTGAGGAAGCGCAGGTAACGCTCGCGGGTTTCGGCCTGGAATTGTTCCTGTTCAATCTGCTGTTCCAGCACGTACAGCAGGTGAACCGGGTTGGCGGCAATTTCGTGGGGGTCGAAGTTGAAGACCTTGGACAGGATCTTGAACGCGAAGCGTGTGGACAGCCCGTTCATCCCTTCGTCGACGCCGGCGTTGTCGCGATATTCCTGGATCGACTTGGCCTTTGGATCGGTGTCCTTGAGGTTTTCACCGTCGTACACACGCATCTTCGAATAGATGTTGGAGTTTTCCGGCTCCTTGAGACGCGACAGCACCGTGAACTGGGCCAGCATCTTCAGGGTGTCGGGGGCGCAATGAGCCTTGGACAGCGAGCTGTTGAACAGCAGCTTGTCGTAGATCTTCACCTCGTCGGTCACTCGCAGGCAGTACGGCACCTTGACGATATAGATCCGGTCGATGAAGGCTTCGTTGTTCTTGTTGTTGCGGAAAGTATGCCATTCCGACTCGTTGGAGTGCGCCAGCAGGATGCCGGTGAACGGAATGGCCCCCAGGCCCTCGGTGCTGTTGTAGTTGCCTTCCTGGGTGGCGGTCAGCAGCGGGTGCAGCACCTTGATAGGTGCCTTGAACATTTCGACGAATTCCATGAGGCCCTGGTTGGCCCGGCACAGCGCACCCGAATAGCTGTAGGCGTCGGCGTCGTTCTGTGGGAATTCTTCCAGTTTGCGGATATCGACCTTGCCCACCAGTGCCGAGATGTCCTGGTTGTTCTCGTCCCCAGGCTCGGTCTTGGCTACCGCGATCTGGTTGAGGATCGAAGGGTAGAGCTTGACCACCCGGAACTGGCTGATATCACCGCCGAATTCGGCCAGGCGCTTGGTCGCCCATGGCGACATGATGGTATTGAGGTAGCGGCGTGGAATGCCGAAGTCTTCCTCGAGGATTGCGCCGTCCTCTGTTGCATTGAACAGCCCCAAGGGCGATTCGAACACCGGCGAGCCCTTGATGGCATAGAAGGGCACTTTTTCAATCAGCTGCTTGAGTTTTTCGGCCAGGGACGATTTACCGCCACCCACGGGGCCGAGCAGATAAAGGATTTGTTTCTTCTCTTCCAGGCCTTGGGCGGCATGGCGGAAATAGGACACGATCTGTTCGATGCATTCTTCCATCCCGTGGAAGTCCGCAAAGGCCGGATAGCGGCGAATCACCTTGTTGGAGAAGATGCGCGAAAGCCTCGAGTTGGTCGAGGTATCCAGCAGCTCCGGTTCTCCGATGGCCAGCAACAGACGCTCCGCAGCCGACACATAGGCACTGCGGTCCTGCTTGCAGAGTTCGAGGTACTCCTGCAGCGAGTATTCCTCTTGCCGCGTGGACTCGAAACGTTGCTGGAAGTGGCTAAAAATGCTCATGACGTCACCTCGCTCGATACGTGGAGCCGGTGTCGGATCAATCAGTCGATGCTGGACAGCCGCTGGGAACCCAGTTGCCGTTTACCCCCCAGAATGCTTTCAAGAATGCAGGCTCCTGAAAGCTGACTCCCGATGACCCGCGCGCCGGTGTACCGGCTCTCCCCTGTTTTGGATGGCCTGAGGCTAAGGATAGTTCGGAATCACGGAGGTAAAGGTGGAATACGTAATTAGTTGTGGCAGACCGTTCGTCCGCCATCGCTCAAGCCCACGGTTCACGCGGGCTTGGCCGGCATAAAAAATTATTCGGCGGCGCCTTGCGCTGTTTCTGCGGGATAGGTCGTGCGCCATAACTCAAAACCACCGTCCAGGCTGTAGACGTCGGTGAAGCCCTGGCTGATCAGATAGGCAGCTGCGCTCTGGCTGGAGTTGCCGTGATAGCAGACCACGACGGTCGGTGCATCGAGGTCGGCGGCGCGGATGAAGTCGGCGATGGAATGGTTATCCAGATGCTTGGCGCCACTGATATGCAGGGCCGCAAACGTGGCTGGGTCGCGAACGTCGACGACGACCGCGCCTTGCTCGCGCAGGGCCTGGGCCTGTTCCGGGGGGATGCGTTTGAATTCGGTCATGAGGGACTCCTGTAGCTTGAGCGCAACGCCGGTCAAACGGCGGTGCCGGCTGGCAATGGTGCAGTGGTCGGGTGATGGATTCTGGCGTGGCCCTGTTCATCGCAATCGCAACGCAGTTGCTCGCCCGTGTCGACGTTCATCAGTGTCATGGCGCTGCCCCACACACAGCCGGTATCGAGGGCGAAAACGCCGGGTTCGTCGCATTGACCTCCCAGTGCCGCCCAGTGCCCGAAAATGATTTTCAGGTGACGGGTCTTGCGCTCGCTGTGCTTGAACCAGGGGGCGTAGCCGGGGGGGGCGGTCTCGATGCCTTCCTTGCCCTTGAGATCGAGCTTGCCGTCGCGGGTGCAGAAGCGCATGCGCGTGAAATAGTTGGTGATGACGCGAAGGCGGGCGCTGCCGGTGAGGTCATTGTCCCACTTGACCGGCTCGTTGCCATACATGCCGTCCAGGTAGGGCGCGAACAGATTGTCGTCGCGCAGTGCCTGTTCCACCTCGCCGGCGCACTTGAGCGCCTTGCGCAGGGACCACTGAGGCGGGATGCCGGCATGGACCAGCGCCAGGTTGCGTGGCTCATCGTAGTGCATGAGCTTTTGCTGGCGCAGCCATTCCAGCAGTTCAACGCAATCGGGGGCGTCGAGGATTTCCGTCAAGGTGTCGGATTTTTTCAGGCGTTCGATGTTCTGCCAGGCGGCCAACAGGTGCAGGTCGTGGTTGCCGAGCACGCACACCAGCGACTGGCGGATGCTGTAGAGAAAACGCAACGTTTCAAGGGATTGCGGGCCACGGTTGACCAGGTCACCCACCAGCCACAGCGTGTCTTTCTGGGGATCGAAGGCGACCCGTTCCAACAGGCACTTGAGCGGATCGAGGCAGCCTTGCAGGTCGCCGACCGCATACGTGGCCATTAGTGCAGCGCTCCGGGTACGGCCAGGCGAAAGGGCTTGATGACAGCGTCGAAGCGTGTGCCGTCCTCGGCCAGCATCTGGTAGGTACCCTGCATGGTGCCGACCTTGGTGGTCATCACGGTCCCGCTGCTGTAGCTGTGGCTTTTACCGGCGTCGATCAGCGGCTGCTGGCCGACCACGCCTTCACCTCGCACTTCTTCGACATGGCCGTCGCCGTCGGTGATCACCCAGTGCCGCGACAGCAGCCTGGCGGGCAGGGAGCCGTTGTTGCGCACGGTAATGCTGTAGGCGAAGGCGAAGCGGTCATGCTCGGGTTGCGACTGTTCTGCCAGAAAACGGGTGGTGACGCTGACGTCGACCTGGTAACGAGGATCAGACATGCAAATAAGGCCTTAAAAACGAAGCGGGACGCGGGCGCGACTCAGGAGATCAGTCTAGGCCAAGTATCGGGTAGTAGACCAGACTGGCGTACTGCCCGATAGCGCTTATCACCCGTTCAGCTGGCGTCGGCTTGCGGCGCGGCCTGTTCGCTGAGCTTGTCGGCCAGGCGTACGAAAGCCGCCAGGTCCAGCTGCTCGGGGCGCAGGCTGCCGTCGACGCCGGCGGCTTCGATTTCGGCGCTGCTGAGCAACAGTTTCAAGGTGTTGCGCAAGGTTTTGCGGCGTTGGTTGAACGCTTCGCGCACCACCCGCTCCAGCAGGCGATGATCCTTGGCCGGGTGCGGCAGGACGGCATGAGGTACCAGGCGGACGATGGCCGAATCGACTTTCGGCGGCGGGTTGAATGCACCCGGACCAACGTTGAACAGGTGCTCGACCCGGCAATGGTACTGGACCATGATCGACAGGCGGCCCCAATCGCCACCGCCAGGGCCGGCGGCGAGGCGCTCGACCACTTCTTTCTGCAGCATGAAGTGCATGTCACGGATCAGGCTGGCATTGCTCAGCAGATGGAAGATCAGCGGTGTGGAGATGTTGTACGGCAGGTTTCCTACCACCCGCAGGCTGTTAGGCGCGGCATTCAGGCTATTGAAGTCGAATTTCAGTGCGTCGCCTTGGTGCAGGTTGAAATTGCTCTTGCCGGCGAACTGCTGGTTAAGGATCGGGACCAGGTCCTTGTCCAGTTCCACCACGTCCAGTTGCGCGCCGCTGTCGAGCAGGCCCTCGGTCAGGGCGCCCTGGCCCGGCCCGATTTCCAGCAGACGGTCGTCGGGCTTGGCCCGGATGGAGCGCAGGATGCGATCGATCACGCCGGCGTCATGCAGGAAGTTCTGGCCGAAGCGTTTGCGCGCGCGGTGTTGGTATTGCTCGGTCATAAATGGGTCTCGGCCATCTGGTAGGCGGTTTCCAGGGCGACTTGCAGGCTGCCGGTATCGATCTTGCCGCTGCCGGCCAGGTCCAGGGCGGTGCCATGGTCCACGGAGGTACGGATGATCGGCAGGCCCAGCGTCACGTTGACTGCTGCGCCGAAGCCTTTGTACTTCAGCACGGGCAGGCCCTGGTCGTGGTACATCGCCAGCACCGCATCGCAGTGCTCCAGATATTTGGGGGTAAACAGAGTGTCGGCAGGCAGCGGGCCACGCAGGTCCATGCCCTCCCTGCGCAAGCGCTCCAAAGTGGGTTCGATGATGTCGATTTCTTCACGGCCCAGGTGCCCGCCTTCGCCGGCATGGGGATTGAGCCCACAGACCAGGATGCGTGGCCGGGCGATGCCGAATTTTTCCTGAAGGTCGGCGTGCAGGATGCGGGTAACCCGCTCCAGGCGTTCCGAGGTGATGGCGTCGGCGATGTCCCGCAAGGGCAGGTGAGTGGTCACCAAAGCCACGCGCAGGCCGCGGGTGGCGAGCATCATCACCACTTGCGCCGTATGGGTCAGGTCCGCCAGGAATTCGGTATGTCCGGAAAAGGCAATCCCGGATTCGTTGATCACGCCCTTGTGCACCGGAGCGGTGATCATGCCGGCGAACGTCCCGTCCAGGCAGCCTTGGCCGGCACGGGTCAGGGTATCGAGGACGAACGCCGCGTTGGCCTTGTCCAGTTGCCCAGTGACGACTGGCGCGCCCAAAGGCGTATCCCAGACATACAAGCTGTTGGCGGGTGCCGGGACGTCCGGCCAAGCGCCTGGCGATACCGGCAGCAAGTCGACAACCACCCCCAGTTGCGCGGCCCGCTCAAGGAGCAGGTCGCGACTGGTGACGGCAATCAGAGGATGCGGCTGGAGGTGCGAGGCGAGCAGCAGGCACAAGTCGGGACCGATGCCGGCTGGTTCGCCGGGTGTCAGCGCGAAACGCTTGGGTTTCACTGCGCTGCCTGGTCTGCACCAGGAAGTTTGATTTCAACATAGGCTTCGTCGCGAATCTGACGCAGCCAGGTTTGCAGCTCTTCGTCATATTTGCGGTTACGCAATACGGTCATCGCCTGCTGTTCGCGCGCTTGGGTGGTGCTGTCGGTGGCGCGACGGCCAAGGACTTCCAGTACGTGCCAGCCATACGGGCTCTTGAACGGCTTGGACAGTTGGCCTTGCGGCGTATCGGCCATGACCTGGCGGAACTCGGGAACCAGTGCATTCGGGTCAACCCAGTTCAGATCGCCGCCGTTGAGGGCCGACCCCGGGTCTTCGGAGAAACTCTTCGCCAGTTCGGCGAAGTCCTCGCCCGCTTCGATGCGGTCGTAGAGTTTTTCCGCCAGGCGCTTGGTCTCGGCTTCGCTGCGAATCTCGCTTGGCTTGATCAGGATGTGGCGGACATGCACTTCGTCACGAACCTGGGTTCCGCCGCCGCGTTTTTCCAGCACTTTCAGGATGATGAAGCCACCTGGCGTGCGAGCTGGCTGGGTGATGTCGCCCACGGCCATGGCGCTCAGTTCGCGGTCGAACGGAGGTGGCAGTTGAGCGGGCTTGCGCCAGCCCATGTCGCCGCCTTCCAGGGCGTTGTCGCTGCCCGACTTGGCAATGGCCATTTGGCCGAAATCAGCGCCTTGCTTGAGCTGCTGGTAGACATCCATTGCCTGGCGATAAGCGCTCTGGATGGCTTCGGAGTTGGCGCTTTCCGGGGTAGGAATCAGGATGTTCGCCAGGTGCAGCTCTTCGGAAAGCTGCATCTTGCCCAGGTCGGAGGCGAGGAAATTCTTCACTTCCTGCTCCGACACCTGGATGCGTTCGGCGACACGGCGCTGGCGCACACGGCTGATGATCATTTCGCGACGGATCTGATCGCGGGCGTCCTCGTAGGAGAGGCCGTCGCGAGCCAGGGCGGCGCGGAACTGCTCGATGCTCATGTTATTGCGCTGGGCAATGGTGCCAACGGCCTGGTTCAGCTCTTCATCGGTAATGCGGATGCCGGAGCGTTCGCCGATCTGCAGTTGCAGGTTTTCGACGATCAGGCGTTCGAGCACTTGCTGGTCCAACACACCCGGAGGCGGCAGGCCACCGCCGCGCTTGGCGATGGTTTGCTGCACTTCATGGACACGTTGGTCCAACTGGCTCTGCATGACCACGTCGTTGTCAACGATGGCCACCACTTTATCGATGGACTGTACCGCGGCGTTGGCCGCGGTACCCAGGAACAGCGCGCCCAGCATCAGCGGGCGCAGACAATCAGAAAGCTTGGTCTTCACGTTCACGATAACCTTGGATGCCTTTGTCGAGGAAGCTCTCTACCTTGGCGCCGGTCAGGCCGCCGAGTCCCTTCAGAACAATTTGGAGGAAGATGCCGTGGTCGCCTTTTTCGTTTTCCGGGGCGGCTTGACTGAACTCTTCGTAGTCGACCCAGTAACGGTTGATCAGGCGCAGTTTCCAGCAGCAATTGTCGTATTCGAAACCACCGAAGGCTTCCAGGGTACGGTTGCGGTTGTAGTCATACTGCCAGCGGCTGATGGCGTTCCACTGCGGCACGATCGGCCAGATGACCGAGAAGTCGTGCTGCTGGATCTTGTAGTAGTCCTTCACGTAGCCAGGCTGGCCAGGCGTGCCGTAGTCGCCACCGCCCACGGACCATTGACCCGTAGTCTGGTCGTAACGGACCTGGTCGTTGCGATAGCGATAACCGGCGTTGATGACCTTGTTCGGGTTGTCTTCAGGCTGGTAGTGGAACATCGCGCTGCCCGAACGAGGGCTACGAGTATCCGGGTCCCAGTTATAGGTAGCAGTGGTGCGCCAATCGCGGTTCCAGCGGAACTCATACTCCAGGGCGTAAGGCGATACATCCGATTTGGCGTCTTCGCGCGTTTTGAAGTCGATGCCCGGCAACTGGACTTCGCGATCCTTGAAGTACAAGGCCTGGCCGACGCTGATGCGCTGGCGTTCGAAACCATTTTCTTCGATCCAGCGGCTGGTTATGCCCAGCGACAGTTTGTTCTCGTCGCCGACACGGTCGGAGCCCGAGAAACGATTGTCACGGAACAACGAGGAGTAGCTGAAGGTGTATTCACCGGTGTCGAACACGGGGATATCGCTCTGGTCTTTCTCAGGTACGTAGAGATAGAACAGGCGTGGTTCCAGAGTCTGGCGATAGTTGGTGCCAAACCACTGGGTATCACGGTCGAAATACAGGCCGCTATCGATGCTGGCGATTGGGACGCCGCGGCTCTGGCTGCCGCTGTACGTGCCGCGCAGACGATCCGTCTCGGCGGACTGCGCGGCGATCTGGGATTTGCCAATGCCGTCCAGGTCCAGGTCGTATTGGGTGTATTGGTATTTGAGCGACGGCGTGATGAAACCGTAGGTGGCTTCCATCGGCAGGCTCATCACCGGCGCCAGATTCAGGCGAGTACCGTTAGCCCGTGCCAGTCCGCGAACGTTGGAGTCCAGCCTCGGCTCGGAGTTACCGTCTTCGTCGGTGTAGGCGCCGGTTCGCAGATCACGATCAAACCGCACCAGCTCTGTCTTGTAGGCGAGATCCAGTCCATACGGGTGTTGCGGCAGCTCACCGATGAAGGTGATCTGAGGCAAGCGGTTGTAAGGGGTGATCTTCGAAATCGTTGCCATCTGGTAGGCCTGGGCATTCACCCGCGCCGTGTAGCTGTCGCCGCGATAGCTGACTGCGCCTTGCTGATTGACGTAATCATTGGACTCGATACCAATCTGGTCGCTTTCAAGATCCTGGAAATAGTACGGATCGCTGATCTTGGTGTAGTCGACTTCCGTCAGCACGCGCGAATCGAGGCCGCCCTTGTGCTGCCAGTTGTACATGTAGCGGGTCTTGTCGTAGTCGCTCTGCCCGCTGCGCTCATCGTCTTCGTCGTTGAGGTATGCGGCACCGAACTGACCTTCGCTGGACTTGGTCAGGTAGCGGAATTCACCTTCCATCAACAAGCCACGCTTGGCCATGTAGCGTGGGTACAGCGTGGCGTCGTAGTTCGGCGCCAGGTTGAAGTAGTACGGGGTGACCAGCAGGAAGCCGGTGTCGCTGCTGCTGCCGATGGTCGGCGGCAGGAAGCCGGACTGGCGACGATCGTCGATCGGGAAGTAGATGTACGGCGTGTACAGGACTGGGAAATCCTTGACCCGCAGCGTCACGTTGGTCGCGGTGCCGAAGCCGGTGGCCGGGTTCAGGGTGATGTTGTTGCCCTTGAGCGTCCAGGCGTTGCTGCCCGGCTCGCATGTGGTGTACGTACCGTCCTTGAGGCGGATGATCGCGTTCTCGGCACGCTTGGCGTACAGCGCGTTACCGCGGATGCGCGACTTGTGCATCACGTATTCGGCGTTGTCGACCTTGGCTTCGCCGGTGTCCAGCTGTACATCGGCGTGGTCGCCGACGATCAGCGCACCGTTGTCGCGAACCCGCACGTTGCCGCTCAGCTCGCCACGGTTCTCGGCCTGGTACAGGCTGGCCTCGTCGGCCTCGACCTGCATGCTGCCCTGGCGCATGACCACATCGCCGGCCAGGGTCGCCACTTGCTGTTCCTGCTCATAGCGGGAAGCCTTGGCGCCGAGGAAAGTCGGGGCATCGCTCTTGGCCGTCTTGTCGTTCATGCCGGGACGAGAGGGCTCGATATAGGCGCCCGCGCAGTAAGGACCGGTCTCAGCCAGTTGCGCCGGGGTGAGGTTCTCTCGTGGAACCCAATCCAGGTGGCTGTAGTCTGCACTGCGCGACTTCAGGCCGCGGCCCTTGGCTTCGGTAACGAGCATCGGCTTTTCGCCTGCTTCCTCGCCCGAGCTGCTGTCGGCTGGCGCCGCGCCGCTGTCGGAAACCGCACTGCCGTCGTGCACGGGACGCGGCGGCAACGCGGCGGCCGGTGTCTTGGGCGCACAGTCCCAGGCACCCGAAGCGGAGACGGAGCAGTCATACTGCTGCGCCGCGACGACGAATGAAGAGGCCAGGGGTTGCAGGGCCAGCAGACTGCCGGTGACCAGCAACGGAAATTTTTTACGAAACGCGGGGGATTTCAATGCCATCTTATTAGTCCGGGCTTCCTGCGTGCCATCTGCCCGCGGTGTGGGCCGCACGCCTCTCGATGGTCTGAAAAAGATGCTGGATAATAAAGCATGACCCGCTTGACGGCTAGCGCCGTCGGAGACCCTTGCAATGCCCGACCAAGATGTACGCTTGCAACACCTGAAACTTTGGCTCGATGAACAACTGCCGATCCTTTTCACTCAACAGGGCTGGGGCACCGTACCCCCGGCCACGTTGACCGCCGCCAGCAGTGACGCGAGTTTCCGGCGGTATTTCCGCTGGGAGGGCGAGGGCCGCAGTTTGATCGTGATGGATGCGCCACCGCCCCAGGAAAACTGCAAACCCTTCGTGGATATTGCTTTTTTACTGGCGAAATCCGGCATCAACGTGCCGAAAATTTATGCCGAAGACCTCGAGCGCGGCTTTCTTTTGCTCAATGACTTGGGCAATCAGACCTACCTGGACGTGATCGACGGCGAAAATGCCGACGATTTATTCGGCGATGCCTTGCAAGCCTTGTTGGCTTTCCAGCAATTGCCGATGGTCGCGCCGTTGCCGAGCTACGATGTCGCGTTGCTGCGTCGGGAGCTGGAATTGTTTCCCGAGTGGTACGTCAAGCGCGAGCTGGGTATCGAATTCGATCCGGCCCAGCAGCAACTCTGGCAACAGGCCAGCGAGCTGTTGATCGACAGCGCCCTGGCCCAGCCCAAAGTGCTGGTGCACCGCGACTACATGCCGCGCAATCTGATGCTCAGCGTACCGAACCCCGGTGTGCTGGACTTCCAGGATGCGGTCTATGGTCCGGTGACCTATGACGTGACCTGCCTGTTCAAGGATGCCTTCCTCAGTTGGCCCGAGGCGCGTGTGCGCGGTTGGCTGGAGCGTTACTGGCAGCAGGCTGGCGCCCTTGGCATTCCCGTTCAGCCGGATCTCGAGGATTTCCTGCGGGCCAGCGACTTGATGGGCGTGCAGCGTCACCTCAAGGTCATCGGGATCTTTGCGCGCATCTGCCACCGTGATGGCAAACCACGTTACCTCGGTGATGTGCCGCGTTTCTTTGCTTATATAGAAGCGGTCATCGCCCGGCGCCCGGAACTGGCACCGCTCGATGAGCTGCTTGGCAGCCTGCGACAGTCGACCGGAGCAACGGCATGAAGGCGATGATCCTGGCAGCGGGCAAGGGCGAGCGCATGCGCCCCTTGACCCTCACCACGCCAAAGCCATTGATTCGCGTGGGTGGCGTTCCCTTGATCGAATACCACTTGCGGGCGCTCGCCAAGGCCGGGTTCAGCGAGATCGTGATCAATCACGCCTGGCTCGGTCAGCAGATCGAAGATCACTTGGGGGACGGTTCGGGTTTTGGCGTGAGCATTCGGTTTTCACCCGAAGGCGAGCCGCTTGAGACCGGGGGAGGGATTTTCCGGGCCTTGCCGTTGCTGGGCGATGACGCGTTTGTGGTGGTCAATGGCGATATCTGGACCGACTACGATTTCAGCCTGTTGCGCAGGCCGCTCAAAGGGCTGGCGCACCTGGTGCTTGTCGATAATCCCGAGCATCACCCGAACGGTGATTTCATCCTGGCCGACGGAAAAGTTCACGATGGGCGAACGCCTGCCGACAACCTGACCTATAGCGGCATCGCCGTCCTGCACCCACGGTTGTTCGACGGTTGCACAGGCGGTGCCTTCAAGCTCGCACCGCTGTTGCGCACGGCCATGGCCGAGGGGAGCGTCAGTGGCGAGCACCTGAAAGGGCATTGGGTCGATGTCGGCACCCATGAGCGTTTGGCGCAGGTCGAAACCTTGATAGAAGCGAGCGGTTGATATGTGGTGGCCAGGGACTCTCATTGGAGCCGGGGCGGGCTTTGCCATCGCCAGCATTCCGGGGGCCATGCTTGGCGCGTTGTTGGGGCAGGCGCTGGACCGGCGCCTGAACTTGCAGGGCTGGGCGCAAATACGCGAACGGCTGGGCGGCCGCCCGGCGTTGCGCAACGATGAGTTGTTGTTTGTATTGCTCGGGCGTCTGGCCAAATGCGATGGGCGCGTGGTCGACGGCCACATCCAGCAAGCTCGCCAGGAGATGCGGGCGTTGGACTTGAGTGAATCGGCGCAGCGCCGGGCGATCGCGGCGTTCAACCGAGGCAAGTCCGGAAACGATCGGTTGCGCGGTTACATGCGTCGCCTGGCCGTCCAGCCCCATGCGGCTGAAGGGGTATTGCGCGCTTGTTGGCGGATGGTCTGGGCCGACGGACGTGCCGGTGTCGGCGAGCGAGAGCTGGTGGCCCAATGGGGCCGCTGGTTGGGCTGGACGCCGCAACAGGTCCAGGCGCTGGCGGCTGATTACGAACCGCAGAAACTGTCGCGGCCCAACGCCGGCGTGACCTATCAGGAGGCGTTGAGCTTGCTGGGGGTTTCGGCCACCAGCGAGCCGTCGCAGATCAAGCGTGCTTACCGGCGACTGCTCAGCCGTCATCACCCGGACAAGATTGCCGGCAGCGGGGCGACGCCCTTGCAGGTGCGTGAAGCCACCGACAAAACCCGAGAGCTGCATAACGCCTATCGGTTGATTCGCGAGCGGCGGGATTTTCGCTAGCGCCACTCGCCACAGTGAATGGCACCGAAACACACCGTTGAGCCAGCCTTTACTCCCCCGCCTTTTGCGGATTCAACCAACCCCGCACCCGACGAAATAGCTGCTCCTGCTCCGCCGACGGGTTCGGCAGGGCCTTTAAGGAGACTTGGCTGAAGGTCGAACCTTTCAAGCGTTTGCTTGCCTGCAAGCGCTCCAGTGCCGCGTTTCGATCCAGTGATTTGTCCACGTAGAAAATATCGGCGGTCGCCAGTTTCAAGGTTGGGGTCAGTTCGGCCAGACCGGGCTTGGCAGTGACCGGCGTCTGCGCAGCCACCATCACGAAGCGTTCGACTTGCGAAGGCTGCTTTTCACTCAAGTAACGCGCGGCCCAATAGGCGCCCGTGCCATGGCCCAGCAGTACGATACGACGTGCGCTTTGCTGTTCGGCGTAGGCCAGCGCCGCATCGATGCGGGCGAAGATGCGCTCGACATCGGCCTTGGCATGTTCTTCATCGGTTTGCGCAACGACCGGATCCACCGCATCGGCCTCGCCGCCGGCGACCTGTTCGATCGGCGCCGAAGTGGTAGCGTCCGGTGCCGCGGCAGCCGTATCGGCCGGCTTGGTCTCGGGCGTGGCTTCCACCACGCGCGGTGCGATGACATCGCTTTGCAGGTCCGGCAGGGTGATACTCAGGCTGCTCCATTCAACATCGGGCAACTTTTTGCGTAATGGGCCGACGACTTGAGGCCAGTCAGCGGTTTCGCCGGCGCCGGGGATGATAATGACCGCGCCTCTGGGATCACTGGTATTGGCCGGTTTCCACAGTGCCAGGAAAGTGTCGCTGCCGGTCTGCAACTGTTGCTGTTCCTGGGGCGGGAGTTTTCGCCCCAATGCGGCCGCTTCTTCCTGACTACGCTCGAGCAAAGGCTGGCGCTCGACAGGTTTTTCCTCGGCAGGTTGCTCGGCGGCGGGGGCCGTTTCGCTGGCCTGGACAGAAAAGGCACTTGGCAGGATCAGCGATAGGCACAATGCTGGCAACGCCAGGCGATAAACAGAGGGCATCGGATATTCCATGACCAGAAGTATTTCCGGCAGCCTAATGGGTTGGTCAGTATTTGTCAGTGCATGAGACTTCAATGATGCGTTTTTGCTGCCTGTGGGTTATCGGCTGTTTATGGCTTCCCTTGATGGCGTGGGCCGCGCCCGCGCCGTCGGCGCCTGGGGTGCAATTGAATGCAGGGCAGCGCCAATGGCTGGTGCAACATCCGCAGTGGCGGGTCGGCCTGGTCTTGCAGGCGCCCTATGCGCAATACGACCGGCGCTTGCAGCGTTTGTCCGGCACCAATGTCGAGTTGATGCAGTGGCTGGGCAAGGCGCTGAACGTCGAGCTGACCTGGCGCAACTTCCAGGACGTGGCGCAACTGGAAGCCGCGGTGCGTGCCGGCGAGGTGGACATCGCTCCGGGCCTGACCCAATCCCCGGGCGGGCTCAAGCTCTGGCAGTTTTCCGATCCCTACATGCGCGTGCCGCAATTGATCGTCGGCGCGCAGAAAGGCGCCGAGGGGGTGGAGTTGGAAAAGCTCGACGCCCAGGCCCGCGTTGCGGTGCGCATGCCCAGTGCCACGGCTGATTACTTGCGCAGCAACTACCCGACGCTGAACCTGCAAGGCGTGCCGATGGAGCGCGAGGCCCTGCAATTGCTGCTGACCCAGCAGGCCCGGTACGCGGTGGTCGACGAGGCGCAACTGGGTAGGTTGATGGTCGAACCCGAATTCGCCGAGCTGGCGGTGGTGGGCGACATTGGCCTGCCGCAGTTGCTACGGGTTGCCACACGCCGGGACTGGCCGGAGCTGGCAGAAATCATCGACAGAGGTTTGCAGGCAATCCCGGCCAAGGAGCTGGAGCAACTGCACAGTCGTTGGCTCAAGCCAAAATACCCGCGCCTGACCGAGACCCCGGGTTTCTGGCAGAACCTGACCCTGTTGATCCTGGCCCTGCTGCTCAGCAGCGTCGCCATCGTGTTCTGGCAGCGCCGCCAGCAACGCGCACTGGAGCGCCGCCTGCGTGCCGCGAGGGAGGACATCGCCCAGCGTGCAGCCAGCGAAGAAGCCTTGCGCCTGACCCAGTTCTCCATCGATCAAAGCACGGTCGGCATCCTGTGGGTCAATTGGGACAGCCACGTGCGTTATGCCAACCGAGCGGCCGAAACCATGCTCGGCTATGCCCCGGGCGCCATCATCGAGCGGCCGTTGATCGACTTCGAGCCGGGCTTGCACATGGACCGCTGGTTGAACCTGTGGAAGCGCGCCCGGGCCAGTGAAGAGGGTCCGCTGAGCTTCGAAACCGAGTGCGTGCGAGCCGATGGCAGCATCCTGCCGACCGACGTCTCCCTGAGCTTCCTGCGTTTTCGCGACGCCGAATACCTGGTGGTCTACCTCAATGATGTGACCGAGCGCCGACGTGCGCTGGCGGCGTTGCGCGAAAGCGAGGCGCGGCTGCAAGGCATCGCCGCCAATGTGCCGGGCCTGGTCTTTCGCCTGGAGCGGGCGCCGGTGACCGGCCAGATCGACTTTGCCTACATCAGCGAAGGCAGCGAAAGCCTGGTGGGCTATTCCCCAGCAATCCTGGCCCGCAGCGACACCGGGCTGCGTAGTCTGGTGCATCCGCAGGACAAGGCCGATTATCACCGCACCCAGGACCAGGCGCTGGATACCGACAGTGACTGGTCATGGCAGGGCCGCATCCTGACCCGCGAAGGCCAGGAGCGTTGGGCCGAGATCAAGGCGATCACCCGTCGTCTCGAAGACGGCGCTTACGTCTGGGACGGTATCGTCTGGGACATCACCGACAGCAAGCGCATCGAACTGGAGCTGGCCAGCTCACGGGAGCAGTTGCGCGAGTTGTCGGCGCACCTGGAAAGCGTGCGGGAAGAGGAAAAGGCGCGCATTGCCCGGGAAGTCCACGACGAGCTGGGCCAGATGCTGACGGTGTTGAAGCTTGAAACTTCCATGTGCGAATTGGCTTACGCGCAACTCGACCCGGGCCTGCATGAGCGACTGAACAGCATGAAGCGCCTGATTGCGCAGTTGTTCCAGCTGGTGCGGGACGTGGCGACGGCGTTGCGCCCGCCAATCCTGGATGCCGGCATCGCCTCGGCCATCGAATGGCAGGCCCGGCGCTTCGAGGCGCGAACGCAGATTCCTTGCCTGGTGCAGGTGCCGGACAACCTGCCGCCCCTGAGCGACGCCAAGGCCATCGGCCTGTTTCGGATTCTCCAGGAAGCGCTGACCAATGTGATGCGCCATGCCCAGGCGCATACTGTGGAGTTGACGCTGGTTCAACAAGGCGCTGATTTATGTCTGACCGTCAGCGACGACGGTGTAGGATTTATTGCCGATACAAGCCGGCCAACGTCCTTTGGACTGGTCGGCATGCGTGAACGGGTGCTGATCATGGGTGGACAGTTGACCCTGGACAGTGAGCCGGGGGAGGGCACCACCCTGTCGGTGCGGGTGCCGTTGAATGAGGCCTGATGGTTTGGGTTGCCTGGGCTGACGCTATCGCGAGCAAGCTCGCTCCCACATTGATTGAGGTGTACACAAACCGTGTGGGATCGAGCTTGCTCGCGATGAGATCCTGAATCTGGAGAAGCATGTGATCCGTGTACTGGTAGCCGAAGACCACACCATTGTCCGCGAAGGCATCAAGCAGTTGATCGGCCTGGCCAAGGATCTGCTGGTGGTGGGGGAGGCGAGCAATGGCGAACAGTTGCTCGAGACCCTGCGCCATGTGCCCTGCGAAGTGGTGCTGCTGGATATCTCCATGCCGGGTGTCAACGGCCTGGAGGCGATCCCGCGGATTCGTGCGTTGAACAATCCGCCGGCCATCCTGGTGCTGTCGATGCATGACGAGGCGCAAATGGCCGCCCGTGCCCTGAAGGTCGGCGCTGCGGGCTACGCAACCAAGGACAGCGACCCGGCCCTGCTGCTCATGGCGATTCGCAAGGTCGCGGCCGGCGGGCGCTATATCGATCCGGACCTGGCCGATCGCATGGTCTTCGAAGTCGGCCTGACGGACACGCGACCGTTGCACTCGCTGCTGTCCGAGCGTGAATTCTCGGTTTTCGAACGCCTGGCCCAGGGCGCCAACGTCAACGACATCGCCCAGCAACTGGCCCTGAGCAGCAAGACCATCAGCACCCACAAGGCGCGGCTGATGCAGAAGCTCAACATCACCTCATTGGCCGAGTTGGTGAAATATGCGATGGAGCACAAGTTGCTCTGAGCCCCACCGCAGTTTCCCCCTGTGGGAGCGAGCAAGCTCGCTCCCACAGGGTTTTGTCTCGGCATATCCATTTGCGACACTCCCCGACAGCGCTTTTTGCCCAGGCTTGCAGCTTGGCGCTTAAAACGCGCCGCCGCACTTACCCAATCCCGCCATCCTTGTAGGGCGATCCCTACCCCGACTCTTCCATCCGGCTGAGGCGATTCTCTCCTGCGCCCCGATTTGCGCGGACCCCAGGGTCCACTAGGCTTGATTCACAAGCAGTCATCAAAACAAAAGGTGCGGGTATGAGCCAGGTCGATTCAAGCGCGGGGGCCAGCGATGTGCTGGTCAGCTTTCGTGGTGTGCAGAAGAGCTACGACGGCGAGAACCTGATCGTCAAAGACCTCAACCTGGACATTCGCAAAGGCGAATTCCTGACCCTGCTCGGGCCTTCCGGCTCCGGCAAGACCACCAGCCTGATGATGCTCGCCGGGTTTGAAACCCCAACCGCCGGCGAGATCCTGCTGGCCGGGCGCTCAATCAACAATGTGCCGCCGCACAAGCGCGACATCGGCATGGTGTTCCAGAACTACGCCTTGTTCCCGCACATGACCGTCGCCGAGAACCTTGCTTTCCCGCTGACCGTGCGAGGCCTGAACAAGAGCGACGTGAGCGATCGGGTCAAGCGTGTCCTGAGCATGGTCCAGCTGGACAGCTTCGCCCAACGTTACCCGGCGCAATTGTCCGGCGGCCAGCAACAACGGGTGGCCCTGGCCCGGGCGCTGGTGTTCGAGCCGCAGTTGGTGCTGATGGACGAACCCCTGGGTGCGCTGGACAAGCAATTGCGTGAACACATGCAGATGGAAATCAAACACCTGCACCAGCGCCTTGGCGTGACCGTGGTCTACGTGACCCACGACCAGGGCGAAGCCTTGACCATGTCCGACCGTGTGGCGGTGTTCCACCAAGGTGAAATCCAGCAGATCGCCCCACCGCGCACCCTGTACGAAGAGCCGAAAAACACTTTCGTCGCGAACTTCATCGGCGAAAACAACCGTCTCAACGGTCGCCTGCACAGCCACACCGGCGATCGTTGCCTGGTGGAGTTGGCGCGCGGCGAGAAAGTCGAGGCCCTGGCGGTGAATGTCGGTCAGCCCGGCGAGCCGGTGACCCTGTCGATTCGTCCGGAGCGGGTGAGCCTCAACGGCGTCAGCGAACAATGTGTCAACCGCTTCTCAGGGAGGGTGGCGGAATTCATCTATCTGGGCGACCACGTCCGGGTTCGCCTGGAAGTCTGTGGCAAGAACGACTTCTTCGTGAAGCAACCGATCGCCGAGCTCGATCCCGCGCTCGCCGTCGGGGACGTGGTTCCGCTTGGCTGGCAAGTCGAGCATGTGCGTGCGCTCGATCCCCTTCTAGAGGCGAATTGATCGCCCCCTGCTGTACCAACACCAACCCTGCACGTGGAGAGAACAATAAATGTTGAGATCCCTGAAGTTCACAGCCCTGACACTGGGCATGATGGGTGCGGCAAGCGCGATGGCGGCGGGCCCGGACCTGACCGTGGTGTCTTTCGGCGGGGCGAACAAGGCGGCTCAGGTCAAAGCCTTCTACGCACCGTGGGAAGCGGCTGGCAACGGCAAGATCGTGGCTGGCGAGTACAACGGCGAAATGGCCAAGGTCAAGGCCATGGTCGATACCAAGAGCGTTTCCTGGGACCTGGTGGAAGTCGAGTCTCCGGAATTGTCCCGTGGTTGTGACGAAGACATGTTCGAGCAACTGGACCCGGCCCTGTTCGGCAAGGCCGAAGACTACGTCAAGGGCGCCATCCAGCCTTGCGGTGTAGGTTTCTTCGTGTGGTCGACCGTGCTGGCCTACAACGCCGACAAACTCAAGACCGCGCCGACCAGTTGGGCAGACTTCTGGGACACCAAGCAATTCCCGGGCAAGCGCGGCTTGCGCAAAGGCGCCAAGTACACCCTGGAATTCGCCCTGATGGCCGACGGCGTAGCGCCGAAAGACGTCTACAAAGTGCTGGCCGGCAAGGATGGCCAGGACCGTGCGTTCAAGAAGCTCGACGAGCTCAAGCCGAATATCCAGTGGTGGGAAGCCGGCGCCCAGCCGCCGCAATACCTGGCTTCTGGTGACGTGGTCATGAGCTCGGCCTACAACGGCCGAATCGCTGCGGTACAGAAAGAAAGCAACCTGAAAGTGGTGTGGAACGGCGGTATCTACGACTTCGACGCTTGGGCCATTCCGCGCGGCCTGGACAAGACCCGCGCCGAAGCGGCGAAGAAATTCATCGCCTTCTCGGTTGCACCGCAGCAGCAGAAGACCTACTCGGAAAACATCGCCTACGGCCCGGCCAATACCCAGGCTGTACCGTTGCTGGCCAAGGATGTCCTGAAAGACATGCCGACCACCCCGGAAAACATCGCCAACCAGGTGCAGATCGACGTCAGCTTCTGGGCTGACAACGGTGAGCAACTGGAGCAGCGCTTCAACTCCTGGGCGGCCAAGTAACCCGACGGTCTGAAGCTGGATGAGATCCCTGTGGGAGCGAGCTTGCTCGCGATAGCGGTTTGTCAGACACATGAATGTTGAATGTGCCGTAGCCATCGCGAGCAAGCTCGCTCCCACAGGTTCTTGCCCCAATCGGGTGTTTCAAAAGAACAGAGGCGGCCCGCCGCCCCTGTAACGATAAAAAGATTTGCGGAGTTCGCCATGGCCATCGCCGTTCCACTGAACGCGGGCACCAGCCCCACCCTCAAGCAACGGCTCAAGCGCGCCGAGCGGGTCAACCGCTGGAAGGCCCAGGCCTTGATCGCGCCGCTGGTGCTGTTTCTGTTGCTGGTGTTCCTGGTGCCGATCGTGGCGCTGTTGTTCAAAAGCGTCAGCAACCCGGAAGTGGTGGGCGCCATGCCACGCACGGTCGCTGCCGTCGCGGCCTGGGATGGGCGCGGTTTGCCGGGCGAGCCGGTGTACAAGGCTGCCAGTGAAGACCTGGCCGAAGCCCGCAAGAATCAGACCCTGGGCGACTTGTCCAAGCGCCTGAACATGGAACTGGCCGGCTATCGCAGCCTGCTGACCAAGACTGCTCGGGCGTTGCCGTTTGCCACCGAGCCGGCTTCCTATAAAGAAGCCATGGAAAACCTCGATGAGCGTTGGGGCGACCCGGCGTACTGGCAGGTGGTCCGCCGCAACACCAGTAATGTCACCCCGTACTACCTGCTGGCGGCCGTCGATCACCGCATCGATGACCTGGGGGAACTGGCCCCGGCGACTCCCGACCAGGCGATTTACCTGGATATTTTCACCCGCACGTTCTGGATGGGCCTGGTCATCACCGCGATCTGCCTGGTGCTGGCCTATCCGCTGGCCTACCTGCTGGCGAACCTGCCGTCGCGCCAAAGCAACCTGTTGATGATCCTGGTGTTGCTACCGTTCTGGACCTCGATCCTGGTGCGCGTCGCCGCGTGGATCGTGCTGCTGCAGTCGGGCGGCCTGATCAACAGTGGCCTGATGGCCATGGGCATCATCGATAAGCCCCTGGAGCTGGTGTTCAACCGCACCGGTGTCTACATCTCCATGGTCCATATCCTGCTGCCGTTCATGATCCTGCCGATCTACAGCGTGATGAAGGGCATCTCGCCCACCTACATGCGGGCGGCGATTTCCCTGGGCTGCCATCCGTTCGCCAGTTTCTGGCGGGTGTATTTCCCGCAGACCTATGCCGGTGTCGGCGCCGGTTGCCTGTTGGTGTTCATCCTTGCCATCGGCTACTACATCACGCCGGCGCTGCTGGGCAGCCCGAACGACCAGATGGTCAGCTATTTCGTCGCGTTCTACACCAACACCAGTATCAACTGGGGCATGGCCACGGCGCTCGGCGGCCTGCTGTTGCTGGCGACCGTTGTGCTTTACCTGATTTACAACCGGCTGGTGGGTGCCAGTCGCCTGCGCCTGAGCTAAGGGGAGATCGAAAATGCTGAGTCCTTACATGTCTCCCATCGAACGGGTGTGGTACTACAGCTTGCGCACACTCTGCGGGCTGATCCTGTTGTTCCTGATTCTGCCGGTGCTGGTGATCATTCCACTGTCGTTCAACTCCGGCAGCTTCCTGGTGTACCCGCTGCAAGGTTTTTCGCTGCAGTGGTACCACGATTTCTTCGCCTCGGCCGAATGGATGCGGGCGTTGAAGAACAGCATCATCGTGGCCCCGGCGGCGACGTTGCTGGCAATGATCTTTGGCACGCTGGCGGCGATCGGCCTGACCCGGGGTGACTTTCCGGGCAAGGCGCTGGTGATGGCCCTGGTGATTTCGCCCATGGTGGTGCCGGTGGTGATCATCGGCGTGGCCAGCTACCTGTTCTTCGCACCGCTGGGGATGGGCAACAGTTTCCTCTCGCTGATCGTGGTCCACGCCGTGCTGGGCGTGCCGTTCGTCATCATCACGGTGTCGGCGACCTTGCAAGGGTTCAATCACAACCTGGTCCGCGCCGCCGCCAGCCTCGGGGCTTCGCCACTGACGGCGTTTCGTCGGGTGACCCTGCCGTTGATTGCCCCGGGCGTAATCTCCGGCGCCCTGTTCGCCTTCGCGACGTCGTTCGATGAAGTGGTGGTGACCCTGTTCCTGGCCGGCCCCGAGCAGGCGACGTTGCCACGGCAGATGTTCAGCGGCATCCGCGAGAACCTCAGCCCCACCATCGCGGCGGCGGCGACGCTGCTGATTGCCTTCTCGGTGATCCTGCTGCTGACCCTGGAATGGTTGCGTGGGCGTAGCGAGAAGTTGCGCACGGCCCAGGTCTGAAGGTCAGCGTTGTCCAAATGTGGGAGCGAGCTTGCTCGCGATCGCGATAGCGGTAGAGCATTTAACATTGATGCTGAATGTCAGTGCGTTATCGCGAGCAAGCTCGCTCCCACAGGGACCCAAGGTGTATTCATAAGCTGAATAGCAGACAACCCCCAATACCGAGCTATTCTTGTGCCAGCCCACACTCGAACAAGAGGCCGCGCACATGAGTCTTTCCTCATTCAAGATCGCCCATAAACTGATCACCGGTGCCGCTGCCATCGAGCAACTGGCCGCCGAGTTGACGCGCCTGGACGTCGACAACCCGCTGATCGTGACCGATGCGGCGTTGGTCCAGTCCGGCACCGTGGAGCTGGCCCTGCAACATCTGGGCGGGCGCGACTACGAGATTTTCGACCGGGTCATGCCGGACCCGGAAATCGCCATCGTCGAGGATTGCATGCAAGCCTACCGCGATGGTGGTCATGATGGCCTGATCGGCCTGGGCGGCGGCAGTGCCATCGACATTGCCAAGTGTGTGGGCGTCTATGCCGGCTACCACGGCGAGTTACAAGATATGTTTGGCGTCGATCAGGTGCCGCGCAAAGGCCCGCCCATGATTGCCATCCCCACCACAGCCGGTACCGGTTCGGAAGTCACCAACGTGGCGATCCTCTCCGACAAGGCCGCGCAGCTGAAAAAAGGCATCGTCAGCGATTTTCTGTTGCCGGACGTGGCGCTGGTCAGCCCACAGATGACTCTCACGTGCCCCCGTGGCGTAACGGCTTCCAGTGGTGTCGACGCGCTGGTCCATGCCATCGAGGCCTACCTGTCGCTCAATGCTTCGCCGATCACCGATGCCCTGGCTATCGGCGCAGTCAAGCTGATCAGCAAGGCGTTGCCCAAGGCCTACGCCAACCCCGCCCATCTGCAAGCCCGTGAGGACATGGCCACCGCCAGCCTGATGGCCGGCATGGCGTTCGGCAACGCCGGGGTTGGCGCGGTACACGCGCTGGCCTATCCGTTAGGTGGGCGCTTTCACGTTTCTCACGGTGTCGCCAATGCGTTGTTGCTGCCGTACGTCATGGCGTGGAACAAGATGGCGTGCGTCGAGCGCATGCGTGACATCGCCGAAGCCATGGGTATCAGGACGGCCCATCTGAGCGATATGGAGGCCGCCGACGAAGCCGTGGAAGCCATGGTTGCCTTGTGCGCCGCCGTGGAAATCCCCCAGGGCCTGAGTAGCCTGGGCGTGACCGAGGACGTGATTCCCTCCATGGCTCTGGAGGCCGTGGGGATCGAGCGGTTGATGCGCAACAACCCACGCAAGCTGACCGCCAGCGACATCGAGAAGATCTACCGCGCGGCGTATTGATCGACGGTCACGGTGGGCGCGCCAAATCTTGAGGTATACAATGCGCGCCATCGTGATTTCGCTCAAAACAGGTGCGTCATGCAGCCCTTCGCTATTGCTCCGTCGATTCTCTCCGCCGACTTCGCCCGCCTGGGCGAGGAAGTGGACAACGTTCTGGCCGCCGGGGCCGACATCGTGCACTTCGATGTCATGGACAACCACTACGTACCCAACCTGACCATCGGCCCGATGGTCTGCGCGGCGCTGCGCAAGTACGGCGTCACCGCGCCGATCGACGCGCACCTGATGGTCAGCCCGGTGGACCGCATCGTCGGTGACTTCATCGAAGCCGGTGCCACCTACATCACCTTCCATCCTGAAGCCACGCTGCACATCGACCGCTCCCTGCAGTTGATCCGCGAGGGTGGTTGCAAGGCCGGCCTGGTGTTCAACCCGGCAACGCCCCTGGACGTGCTCAAGTATGTGATGGACAAGGTCGACATGATCCTGCTGATGAGCGTCAACCCTGGCTTCGGCGGCCAGAAGTTCATCCCGGGCACCCTCGACAAGTTGCGCGAAGCTCGGGCGCTGATCGATGCCTCGGGGCGTGACATCCGCCTGGAAATCGACGGTGGCGTGAACGTGAACAATATCCGTGAAATCGCCGCGGCCGGCGCCGACACGTTCGTCGCGGGCTCGGCGATCTTCAACGCCCCCGACTACAACGAGGTGATTGCAAAAATGCGCGCCGAACTGGCCCTGGCGCGCCCATGAGCGGCTTCGAGCAGCTGTTCCCCGGCACTTTGCCGCGCTTGGTGATGTTCGACCTCGATGGCACATTGGTCGATTCAGTCCCGGACCTCGCGGCGGCCGTGGACAGTATGCTGCTCAAGCTCGGGCGTCCGTCCGCCGGCATCGACTCGGTGCGCCACTGGGTGGGCAACGGTGCGCCCATGCTGGTGCGCCGGGCCCTGGCCAATCACATCGATGCCCAGGGCGTCGATGACGCCGAAGCCGAGCGGGCGCTGGAGCTGTTCAACGAAGCCTACGAAGGCAACCACGAGCTGACGGTGGTCTACCCCGGTGTACGTTCCACGCTCAAGTGGCTGAAAAAGCAGGGCGTGGAAATGGCCCTGATTACCAACAAGCCGGAACGCTTCGTTGCGCCGCTGCTGGACCAGATGAAAATCGGCCGCTATTTCCGCTGGATCATCGGCGGCGATACCTTGCCACAGAAAAAACCTGACCCGGCCGCGCTGTTCTTCGTGATGAAAATGGCGAACATCCCGGCTTCCCAATCCTTGTTCGTCGGCGACTCGCGCAGCGATGTGCTGGCGGCCAAGGCGGCAGGGGTCAAATGCGTGGCGCTGAGTTACGGCTACAACCACGGCCGGCCCATCGCCGAAGAGTTTCCGACGCTGGTAATCGACGATTTGCGCCTGTTAATTCCCGGTTGCCTGGACCCGGCCGCTGAGATAACGTTGCCCGACGCTGTTCAATCCTCTTCTGGAAACGCCATCGTGGTGGTCACTCGCAAACTCTGGATGAAAGTCATGAAGGCCCTGGCCCGCTGGCGTTGGCGCGCCTGACGTGATCCTGGCCGGTTATCCGGCGCGTTTGCATACCTGACTGTCAGCTCCTCTTGCCACGAGGCATCCCATGATCCGTGAAGAATTCCTGCGTCTAGCCGCTGCCGGCTACAACCGCATCCCCCTTGCCTGCGAAACCCTGGCCGACTTCGACACGCCGCTGTCGATCTACCTCAAGCTGGCCGACCAGCCCAACTCCTACCTGCTCGAATCGGTACAGGGCGGGGAAAAATGGGGCCGTTATTCCATCATCGGCCTGCCGTGCCGTACGGTGCTGCGGGTCCATGACCATCGCATCAGCGTGACCCACGACGGTGTCGAAATCGAAAGCCTCGACGTCGAAGACCCGCTGGCATTCGTCGAAACCTTCAAGGCCCGCTACAACGTGCCGACCATTCCTGGCTTGCCGCGCTTCAACGGTGGCCTGGTGGGGTATTTTGGCTACGACTGCGTGCGCTACGTGGAAAAACGTCTGGGCACCTGCCCGAACCCCGATCCCCTGGGCGTGCCGGATATCTTGCTGATGGTCTCCGACGCCGTCGTGGTCTTCGATAACCTCGCCGGCAAGATGCACGCCATCGTCCTGGCCGACCCGTCCCGGGAAGATGCCTACGAGCAAGGTCAGAAAAGCCTGCAGGCGCTGTTGGAAAAACTCCGTCAGCCGATCACGCCGCGTCCGGGCCTGGATTTCAGCAAGCAGTCGGCGGCCGACCCGGTGTTCCGTTCCAGCTTCACCCAGGACGATTACGAAAGGGCTGTCGATACCATCAAGGAATACATCCTCGCCGGCGACTGCATGCAGGTGGTGCCGTCGCAACGGATGTCCATCGACTTCAAAGCCGCGCCCATCGATCTCTACCGGGCGCTGCGCTGCTTCAACCCGACGCCCTACATGTACTTCTTCAACTTCGGCGACTTCCATGTCGTCGGCAGTTCGCCAGAAGTGCTGGTGCGGGTCGAAGACAACCTGATCACCGTGCGCCCGATCGCCGGCACTCGCCCCCGTGGTGCCACGGAGGAGGCTGACCGGGCGCTGGAAGAAGACCTGCTGTCGGACGACAAGGAAATCGCCGAGCACCTGATGCTGATCGACCTGGGGCGCAACGATACCGGGCGGGTCTCGGAAATCGGTTCGGTGAAACTCACCGAGAAGATGGTCATCGAGCGTTATTCCAACGTGATGCACATCGTGTCCAACGTCACCGGCCAATTGAGGGCCGGGCTGACGGCCATGGATGCCTTGCGGGCGATCCTGCCGGCGGGCACCTTGTCCGGCGCGCCAAAAATCCGCGCGATGGAAATCATCGATGAACTGGAGCCGGTCAAGCGAGGGGTGTACGGCGGGGCCGTGGGTTATTTCGCCTGGAACGGCAACATGGACACCGCGATTGCCATCCGCACTGCGGTCATCAAGAACGGCGAGCTGCACGTGCAGGCCGGCGGCGGCATCGTTGCCGACTCGGTGCCGGCATTGGAATGGGAAGAAACCCTGAACAAACGCCGGGCGATGTTCCGCGCCGTGGCGCTGGCCGAGCAGACCTCGAACGACTGAAGGCCTCCAATAACTGTGGCGAGGGAGCGAACTCCCTCGCCACAGGTCCTTCAGCGACTCGATCAAAATGTGGGAGCGAGCTTGCTCGCGATGAGGCCGTCATATTCAACCCATAGGTCGACTGACAGTCCGCTATCGCGAGCAAGCTCGCTCCCACAGGCTCGCCTCGATCAGAAGTCCAGGCTGACGCCTAGGCTCACCCCTTGCTGGGTCAGGTCATCATCCTTGCGCAGTGTATAACCGCCCCGCAGCGCCAGGTCGTTGGTCAACTTGTGGCTGACCCCCAGGCTCAGGCGATTCAGGTGGCTCTGTGGCGTGTAGCCTTCCAGCGTGAAGTCGTTGGCTGGCAGGCTGTTGAGGGCGATGTTGACCTTTTGCGTGTCGTCTTCGTACTCGCGCTCGTGGGCATATTCGCCAAACACCTGGGTCTGCCGGGTGATGTTGTATTTGCCCTGCAAGCCAATGCCCAGGCGTTTCGAGTCGCGGGTCTGGTCATCGAAGGTCAGGGCCGTGGAGCGGTTGCTCTTTTCCGAGTAGCCATCGACTTCCACCTTCGCATAGTCAGCGCTGATAAACGGCGAGAGGTGCCATTCGCTGCCCGGCTGGGCAATGTCGTAGCCCACCCGCGTGCTGAATGCCCAGAGATGGCCATCTGTGTCGCCCTTCTCTTGCGCTTCGTTGACGCCCAGGTCGAACTTGCGCTCCAGGTTGTCGTAGTCGAGCTTGCCGCCAGTCAGTGCCGCATCGGCCCACCAGCGGTTTTGCTGGAACTGGGCGAAGGCGGTGGCCAGGTAGCTGTTGAGCTTGTACTTCGAGTCGTTGTGGCCTGCTTCCATGTCCTGGCGGTAGAGGCCGGCGGCGACACCTACGCGCCAAGCCTCGTTGAGGCGATAGCTGCCGCCGACGTTGAGGCTGTAGCCGCTGCCGTCGGCGCTGGCGCCGCTGCCCTGGCTGTCCATGTCCAAGTGTTGGCCGCCACCCGCCACGATGGCTCGCCACTGGCCGACCGCCTGCCAGTCCTCCCAGTCCGATTGCCACTGGCTGCGCAACTCATCTTGGTGGGCGCGCAGGGTCGAGTGGGCCATTTCCGGTAGCAACGTCAGTTCCCAGGGCGCCGCAAGCAGGGAAAAAGCG
Organism: Pseudomonas sp. R151218B TE3479; assembly: GCF_053629195.1. NCBI lineage: Bacteria > Pseudomonadati > Pseudomonadota > Gammaproteobacteria > Pseudomonadales > Pseudomonadaceae > Pseudomonas > Pseudomonas sp. R151218B TE3479. The sequence goes on along the minus strand of NZ_JBRJHV010000001.1, from coordinate 363,392 downwards.
TAGTCGGCGATCAGTTTTTGCCCGGTTTCGGTTGGATGGACCGCGTCGTTGTAGATCAGCTTGCTGGGGTCTGGCGTGGCGCTGTTGATGCCATAGGTGGCATTTTCCGTGCAGCCGTTGCCGCTGAAGCAGGTTGCGGTGAGATTCTCGCCGGTGGCGAGGCCGAATCTTGCCGGATCGGCGAAGCTTTCTTTCAGCAGAAGCGGAATGTTCAGTGGAATGATTTCAGCGTCGATGCCTTGCAGGCGTGTGATCAGTTGTTGGTTGAACTGATTGCCCAACTGCGAAAAGGTGTCCTGCAAGGGGCCGCCGTTGAGGGCCGGCGTCAGGCCCAGATCGGGCAACAGCCAGACCATCACATAGCGGGCACCGGCCGTCTGCAGCACCTGGACGCTGTCGGCCAGGCGGTCCGCGGCGGCGTTCGCTTGCGCGGTGTTCAGTACCCGGCCTTGAAGGAAGTCGTTACCGCCACCGGAAAGGTAATACAGCGCATTCGGATCGGCACGCAGGCCATTGGATTGCAGATAGCCGGGACGGCTGCGTTCGCCGGTGTCGGATACACCGGTAATCGATTCGAGGATCTGGTCGGTACGATAACCGCCCACCGCCCAGTTATTGCCGTCTGCCAGCCCTTGGTCGGCGCGGACCGCCGAGGTGGAGGCGGCGGTCTCGTCGGCGGAATAACCCAGGCGCCCACCGAGCAGTTGGGTGGAGTTGGCCGAATAGGCTTCACCGCTGCCGTCCGTATAGATCGGACCGGTTCGGTTGGTATAGCGCTCGGTCGAGCCGGGCGGGCCATTCGGGTCGGCGAACTGGCCTGCGTCATTGAGGCTGTCGCCGAACACAATGAACTTGGAGTACGGGTTGGGGGCGGCGCTCGCCTGGGCGCAGGCCATCGCCAGCAGGCAACCGGCAATCGGTACGAACAACGTCTTTTTGATCATGGGAAATCCGTTTTTATTTTTTTGTTGTTAGAAAACGAAACGACAGTACCAAAAACTTTCGGCGTTTTGCCATCTATCCGGAACGTCGCGATTGTTTCAAAGCCCTTCGGGAACGGTCATATTGCGTGCTCCGTCCAGCTAAGCTACTGTGCCGGAACGTATGAACGAGACTTCCCCTGTGTCGATTGCCAGCAAACTTCTGGATCAAATGATCAAGGCACACGCCCGTTGGCGTTGGCGCGCCTGAACATTCTCCGCCGGCCTCGCCGGACCTGTACCGATTTGCCTTCTTTACCCGCTGTAGAACCGCTTCGCCGGGGCATCAATCGCCTCGCCAAGCGCAGCAGCGTGCGGGTCACTCTCTGAAGGCTGTGTTTAAAGTCAGTGAATTCAATAGGTTGCTTAGCCATGTTGCTGATGATCGATAACTACGACTCTTTTACCTACAACGTTGTGCAATACCTTGGCGAGCTGGGCTCCGAGGTCAAGGTCGTGCGCAACGACGAACTGACCATCGCCGAAATCGAAGCCCTCAAGCCTGAGCGCATCGTGGTTTCCCCCGGCCCGTGCACGCCGACCGAAGCGGGCGTTTCCATCGACGCCATCAAGTATTTCGCCGGCAAGCTGCCGATCCTGGGTGTCTGCCTGGGGCATCAGTCGATCGGCCAAGCGTTCGGTGGCGACGTCGTGCGCGCCCGACAAGTCATGCACGGTAAGACTAGCCCGGTATTCCACGAGGACAAGGGCGTGTTCGAGGGACTGAATCGTCCGCTTACCGTAACCCGCTACCACTCTTTGATCGTCAAGCGCGAAACGCTGCCTGACTGCCTGGAATTGACGGCCTGGACCCAGCTTGAAGACGGCTCGGTCGATGAGATCATGGGGTTGCGCCACAAGACACTGAATATCGAGGGTGTGCAATTTCATCCCGAGTCTATTCTCACCGAGCAGGGCCACGAGCTGTTCGCCAACTTCCTCAAACAAACCGGCGGCACGCGCTAAGGACTTTTCATGGATATCAAGACAGCCCTGAGCCGTATCGTCGGCCATCTCGACTTGAGCACCGACGAGATGCGCGATGTGATGCGCGAAATCATGACCGGCCAATGCACGGATGCGCAGATCGGCGCGTTCATGATGGCCATGCGCATGAAGAGCGAGAGCATCGATGAAATCGTCGGCGCCGTGTCGGTGATGCGTGAACTGGCGGACAAGGTCGAACTCAAGACGCTGGACGGCGTGGTTGATGTCGTCGGCACCGGTGGTGATGGCGCCAATATCTTCAACGTTTCCACCGCCTCGTCGTTTGTGGTCGCGGCGGCTGGTTGCACCGTTGCCAAGCACGGCAACCGCGCGGTCTCAGGCAAGAGCGGCAGTGCCGATTTGCTGGAGGCAGCCGGCGTCTACCTGAACCTGACGCCGATTCAAGTGGCGCGCTGCATCGACAATGTCGGCATTGGTTTCATGTTTGCCCAGACCCATCACACTGCCATGAAACATGCCGCCGCGCCGCGTCGTGACCTGGGCCTGCGGACACTGTTCAACATGCTCGGCCCGCTTACGAATCCGGCCGGCGTGAAGCATCAAGTGGTTGGGGTGTTCAGCCAGGCGTTGTGCCGGCCATTGGCCGAAGTCCTGCAACGCCTGGGCAGCAAACACGTGCTGGTGGTTCATTCGAAAGATGGCCTGGATGAATTCAGCCTGGCGGCGCCCACATTCGTGGCCGAACTAAAAAATGATCAGATCAGCGAGTATTGGGTCGAACCTGAAGACCTCGGCATGAAAAGCCAGAGTTTGCATGGCCTGGCGGTCGATGGTCCGGCCCAGTCGCTGGAGTTGATCCGCGATGCCCTGGGTCGCCGCAAGACCGAGAATGGCCAGAAAGCCGCCGAGATGATCGTGCTCAATGCCGGTGCTGCGTTGTACGCCGCCGACCACGCCAGCAGCCTCAAGCAAGGCGTGGAACTGGCCCATGATGCGCTGCACACTGGCCTGGCCAGGGAAAAACTCGAAGAGTTGGGTGCATTTACCGCCGTATTCAAAGTGGAGAACGAAGGATGAGCGTGCCAACGGTTCTGGAAAAAATTCTGGCTCGCAAGGCCCAGGAAGTGGCTGAGCGCCGCGCGCGCATCAGTCTGGCCGAGCTGGAAAACCTGGCGCGTTCAGCGGATGCGCCGCGCGGTTTTGCCAAGGCTCTGATGGATCAGGCCAAGAAAAAACAGCCGGCGGTCATTGCCGAAATCAAGAAAGCTTCCCCCAGCAAGGGCGTGATTCGTGAGCACTTCGTCCCGGCCGACATTGCACGGAGCTACGAGAAAGGCGGTGCGACCTGCCTCTCGGTGCTGACCGACGTCGACTTTTTCCAGGGGGCCGACGATTACCTGAAGCAGGCACGGGCGGCGTGCAAGTTGCCGGTGATCCGCAAGGATTTCATGATCGACCCGTACCAGATCGTCGAGGCGCGTGCGCTCGGCGCCGACTGCGTGCTGTTGATCGTTTCCGCCTTGGACGACGCAAGAATGGCCGAGCTGGCGGCCGTGGCCAAGAGCGTCGGGCTCGATGTCCTGGTGGAAGTCCATGATGGCGACGAGTTGGAACGAGCCCTGAAAACCCTCGATACCAAACTGGTCGGCGTGAACAACCGCAACCTGCACACCTTTGAAGTCAGCCTGGAAACCACCCTGGACCTGTTGCCGCGCATCCCGCGTGATCGCTTGGTCATCACCGAAAGCGGCATCCTCAACCGGGCCGATGTCGAGTTGATGGAAGTCAGCGACGTGTACTCGTTCCTGGTGGGAGAGGCGTTCATGCGGGCCGAGAATCCGGGGACTGAATTGCAGCGACTGTTCTTTCCTGAACGAGGCCTGCCAGTGAGCAGCTCGACGCTGGACTGATCCATGTCGCCTGTGATTTCCCTCAGCGTCGAAGCTGGCCTGCAAGCCGAACAGGACCTGTTGGCCAGCATCTGCGCGGGCGACGCCGAGTTCGGCCTGCTGTTCTGGCAGCCCAATGACCGCGCGCTGGTCATGCCGCGTCGCTTGAGTCGGCTGCCGGGGTTCGAACACGCCAGTGAAGTATCGGCCGCCCAAGGCTGGCCAGTCCTGCTACGTGAAACCGGTGGCGAGCCGGTGCCGCAATCGGCCGCTACCGTCAATATCGCCTTGGTCTACGCGCCACCGCGCAGCGAAGGCGACCACGGCCGCATCGAAACCGGATATCGCCGGTTGTGCGACCCCATCTGCCAATTGTTGGATGAATTGGGCGGGGTGGCTTCGCTGGGAGAAGTGGACGGGGCTTTTTGCGACGGGCGCTTCAACGTCAACCTCGACGGCCGGAAAATGGTCGGCACCGCTCAGCGCTGGCGCCAGAGCAAGGGGGGGCAACGTCCGGTGGGTCTGGTGCATGGCGCGCTTTTGCTGGAGAACGAGCGCGAGTCCATGGTCGCGGCAGTCAATCGCTTCAATGAGGCCTGTGACCTGGAGCAGCGAGTGCGTGCCGAGAGCCACATTGCCTTGCGTGAAAAATTCCCGGCGCCTCACGCGCTGGAGCGACTCGAGGCGCTGTACCGGGAATTACAGACCCAACTGCTGGGTGCTTAACGCGTTCCGAACACCACCATGGTCTTGCCTTTGACGTTGACCAGGTTGCGCTCTTCCAGGTCCTTGAGTACGCGACCGACCATTTCACGCGAGCAACCGACAATCCGGCCAATCTCCTGGCGGGTCACCTTGATCTGCATGCCGTCCGGGTGCGTCATGGCATCGGGCTGCTTGCACAGCTCCAACAGACAACGTGCGACACGTCCGGTGACGTCGAAAAATGCGAGATCGCCGACCTTGCGGGTGGTGTTGCGCAGGCGCTGTGCGATTTGTCCGCTGAGGACGTAAAGAATGTCCGGGTCTTGCAGGGACAGTTCTCGGAATTTGGCGTAGCTGATTTCCGCAACTTCACATTCAATCTTGGTCCGCACCCAGGCGCTGCGTTCTTGTTCCTTGCCCGCCTGTTCGAACAAGCCCAGCTCACCGAAAAAATCTCCGGAATTGAGGTAGGCGATGATCATTTCCCGACCGTCATCATCTTCTATCAGGATAGTGACCGAGCCCTTGATGATGAAAAACAGCGTCTCGGACCGATCTCCTGCACAAATGATGTTGTGTTTGGCTGGGTAGCGGCGGCGCTGGCAATGCATCAAGAGCTTGTCGAGATTCTTGATCTTGAACGTGGGAGTAATGGCAACCATGGTTGTATCCCGAAAGACTGCGCGGTGTAGTGGTTTGGTTTTTTATGAAGGCGAATAGCTATCCCTAAAGATGGCCATACGCCAGCGAGTTGGCGCCAGCTTAACAGAGGCGTCCTCAATAGATTTGAGAATTTACCTACAGGCCGACAGGACGGGGCTCCTAAGACGAAGAGCGGTCATGGCGAAGCGCTGTGCTAAGCTGGCGACCCTTTTTTAACAGTGGAGTCTTGGCGATGAAGGCACGCATCCAATGGGCTGGCGAAGCCATGTTCCTCGGTGAGTCAGGCAGTGGTCATGTGGTCGTCATGGACGGCCCGCCAGAGGCCGGTGGTCGGAACCTGGGTGTTCGGCCGATGGAAATGCTCCTGTTGGGCGTCGGCGGTTGCAGCAATTTCGACGTGGTCAGCATTCTTAAAAAGTCCCGCCAGGCCGTCGAAAGCTGCGAAGCGTTTCTGGAAGCGGAACGTGCTACCGAAGATCCAAAGGTATTCACCAAGATCCACATGCACTTCGTGGTGAAGGGGCGAGCCTTGAAGGAAGCCCAGGTCAAGCGGGCCATTGAGCTGTCCGCCGAGAAATACTGCTCGGCTTCGATCATGCTCGGCGCCGCCGGCGTCGAAATCACCCACGATTATGAAATCATCGAATTGGGTTGAGTCGATCTCAATGGCGAAGCCCGCAACTCGCCGCGTTGAAATCCTGAACTAAAGAAAAAGGCGACTCCCGCTGGAAGTCGCCTTTTTCATTGGCGTTGCAGTGGGGATGGGTTTTCAGTCCCCCATCTCCGTCAAATCCGATAAGTGCTCTTAGTCATGACCTTGGCCAGCAGGCTCATGCCGAACTTCACCGGGGCCGGAAAACGGAAGCCGCCGGCGTCAAGTGCACTTTCTGCATGGTGTTCTTCATCCACGCGCATCTGCTCGAGGATCGCCCGGGACTTTTCATCCTCGGCCGGCAGTTGCTCCAGGTGTTCGTTCAAGTGCTTGCACACTTGATGCTCGGTCGCGGCAACGAAGCCGAGGCTGACTTTATCGCTGATCAGGCCAGCGACGGCGCCGATTCCGAATGACATCCCGTAGAACAGCGGGTTCAGGACGCTGGTGTGGCTGCCCAGTTGGCGAATGCGTTGTTCACACCAGACCAGATGGTCGATTTCTTCCTCGGCGGCGTGTTCCATTGCCTCACGCACCTGGGGCAGCTTCGCTGTCAGCGCCTGGCCCTGATAAAGCGCCTGGGCACAGACTTCGCCGGTGTGGTTGATACGCATCAATCCGGCGACATGGCGGGTTTGCTCGTCACTCAGTTGCGCGTCCGGTTGCACGATAGCCGGTGATGGGCGGTACGGCTGGCCACTGAAGGGCAGCAGGGTGCGCATCGCGGTATCGGCTTGCAGCAACAGACGGTCAATCGGCGAGTAGTGACGTTGGGTAGTCATGCTTACCTCCGGGAAAAATCACAGCGGCCAGTTTAACCCAATCGGCCGCCGAAGATTTGCGTTGGGTCAGGGGTATCAGCCCGGCGGCCAGTGCATCTGGCGCTGACCCAGCACATGCATATGAATGTGATAGACCGTCTGCCCTCCCAGTTCATTGCAATTCATCACCACGCGAAAACCTTCTTCACAGCCCAACTCCAGTGCCAGGCGCTGGGCAGTGAACAGAATGTGCCCGGCCAGGCCCTTGTCTTCTTCGGTGAGGTCATTGAGCGTACGGATCGGTTTTTTCGGAATGACCAAAAAATGCACGGGTGCCTGCGGGGCGATGTCGTGGAAGGCCAATACCTGGTCATCCTCGTAGATGATCTTTGCCGGGATTTCCCGGTTGATGATCTTGGTAAACAGAGTATCCACAGCTGTTTTCTCCGTTGGGTTCGTCGAGCTCGGGTGTCGTGAAGGCTCCGTTGGGGCGCCTGGTTGTTCAACATGAAGGAATCAGCGTGGGCAGTAAGCCTTGTTGATCATGCCGGCGATGGTCCGGACCAGCCATCGCGATCCCAGTCGCGGCAGTACGGCCAGCCAGCGATTGCGGCGTCCAGGAATGATGATGGCGCGGTTCTTGTCCAGTGCGCGTACGGCGTACAGGGCAACTTCCTCCGGGCTCATCAGCAACTTGCTGTCGATGAGTTTCTGTTCGTCCATCTGCGCCTTGGCGAAAAAGCCGGTCCGGGTCGGCCCAGGGCAAAGCACCGAGACCTTGATCGCGCATTTCTTCAGTTCAACTCGCAGGGCTTCGGAAAAATGCAGTACATAGGCCTTGCTGGCGTAATAAGTACTCATCCAGGGGCCGGGTTGGAATGCGGCGATCGAGGCAACGTTGAGGATCTGGCCGCCGCCGAGCAGCGCCATGCTATTACCGATGGCGTGACAAAGCCGTGTCAGGGCGAGGATGTTGACTTCGATCAGGTCCTGCTCGGTCATCCAGTCCTGGCCCAGGAACGGCCCACTGGTGCCGATGCCAGCACAATTGACCAGCAGATCGATCTGCCGCTCGCTTTCCTCCAGTTCCAGCAGAAAGCCTGAAAGCCTCAGCGGTTCGCCCAGGTCACAGGCCCGGAACAATACTTCCACGCCGAACCGCTGAGTCAGTTCGATTGCAATACTTTCCAGCCGATCACGCTGTCGAGCCACCAGTATCAGGTTGCGGCCGCGCCGGGCCAGCGCTTCGGCCATGGCCAGGCCGATACCGCTGGAAGCGCCAGTGATCAGTGCGTAACGGGTCATGCAGTTCTCCATCGCAATAGCCCGCCGCCAGTTGACTGGGCTGTCACCGGCATGAAGCGCGCTTATTGTTCCTCTTCTTCTTCATAGTCTACAGAAGGCGCAGCGGGCTCGGCTGCCTCGACGGCGGGCTCTTCAGAGGTTTCGTTGCTGGACTCGCTGCTTTCATAGCTGCTCAGGCTGCTGCTGTCGTAGTCCTCCTGAAGGGCCCCGAAGATGCCGGCAAAGGTGGCCATGAAAATCAGGACGATCATCACCAGCCAGAGCGAGGCCAGCAATTTGACCGCTGTGGTGTTGCGCGGCGGCGGCGGGCCGTACTGGTTTGCGCCGGTATTGCCCGGAGCGATGATTAGGATGAAGGGGAAGATGCTGCCCACGAACGGAACCAGGTTGATCAGCCACAACCACCCCGACCAACCGAGATCATGCAGGCGCTGGACGTTGAACTGGATGCTCACGAAGGCAAAGGCTAGCACGACGACTGCGGCGAGCAGGCCGCCGACGATGAGTCCCGCGACCGAGTCGGAAGCTAGCAGCCAGGCCGTGGACAGCCAGAAGCCTATGCCGACCAAGGGCAGTAGGGCCAGGGTCAATACCATGGTCCAGGCCAGGTAGCGTAGACGGCCGATACGCCCGTCGAAACTGAAGGGTTTGAGTGTGCCGTACTCGGCAAGCGCTTCACCGACTTCGGCGCGGGGAGGCGCGTATGGCGAGGCGGGCTCGACGATCGAATCGGGATGGCGTCCGCTCGGTTGCCGTGATGCCTCCTGTACCTCGTCAAGGTTCAGTTGGACGACGGGTTCGGCTTCGATCCTGGCATCGATTCCGCTCTTGTTGAGCGCTTCCAGATACTGCTGCGCCTCGCTCTGGGACAGGTTGCTTTTGAGAGCTACCTTTCGACCGGTGAACAGTCGTTCAATGGCGCTGACATCGCTTTTGAACAGCTCGGCGAGGTTGAGCTTGGCGGTGGTGGTATCGACGCCCGGCATCAGGCCGCCGTCAAATACGATGTTGAAACGGGTTTCGCTCATGCCCGGCATCCTTGTCTCTTAAAGTTGATGAGTTGTTTTGTTCAGGCTGATTCAGCGGGGCCATTGCCCACCAAGCTGCGCCGCCCGGGCTTGTGCCTGACGGTATTCTTCATCCAGGCGTGCCACCAACTGATCGACGCTGGGCAAATCATCGATTTCACCCACGCCCTGGCCAGCGGACCATACGGTTTTCCAGGCCTTGGCTTCATCGTTCAGCGGTTTGAGTTTCGAGCCGAAATCCACCTGGCCTTTGTTCTGCAGGGCGGCCAGATCGAAACCGGCGTTCTCCAGGCTCTGGCGCATGAAACTGGCCGGTACCCCGGATACAGCGGGAGTATGCACGATGTCTGCGGCTCTGGATGTGAGCAACATCTCTTTATAAGCGTCAGGTGCGTGGCTTTCGCTCGTACCGATAAAGCGCGTACCGAAGTAGGCCAGATCCGCGCCGAGCAATTGTGCGGCCAAGATCTGATGGCCGTGGTTCAGGCATCCTGCCAGCAGCAGGGTCTTATCGAAAAACTGCCGGATCTCGGCAATCAGTGAAAACGGGCTCCAGGTCCCGGCGTGCCCACCTGCGCCAGCAGCAACGGCGATCAAGCCATCGACACCGGCTTCGGCGGCTTTCTCGGCATGCCGTCGGGTCGTCACGTCATGGAACACCAGGCCGCCGTAACCGTGAACCGCGTCCACCAACTCTTTCACCGCACCCAAGCTGGTGATGACAATCGGCACCTTGTGTTCGATGCAGATGGCCAGGTCGGCCTGAAGTCGCGGATTGCTGTGATGAACAATCAGGTTTACCGCGTAGGGCGCCGGGTTTTCCAGGGTTGCCAAGCCTGCTTCGATTTCTTCCAGCCAGGCCTTGAAGCCGCTGCTTTCGCGCTGGTTCAACGCCGGAAAGCTGCCGACAATGCCATTGCGGCAGCAGGCCAGTACCAGTTGTGGATTGGAAATCAGGAACATTGGCGCCGCCACGACGGGCAGTCGCAAGCGTTGTTCAAGCAGAGCGGGCAACGACATTGGAAGTACCCCGGATAATGGAGGCTGATTGGAGGTTAGAACGGTCGAACGACGACCAGAATTACGATAGCCAGCAATATCAGAACCGGCACTTCATTGAACCAGCGATAAAAGACATGGCTGCGGGTGTTTTCGCCACGGGCGAAGCGCTTTACCTGGGCGCCGCACATATGGTGGTAACCGATCAGCAGCACGACCAGGGTCAACTTGGCGTGCATCCAGCCTCCCTGGGTGAAGTAGGCGCCGGCATTGAGACTGAGCAACCAGATGCCGAATACCAAGGTGGCAATCATCGCCGGGCCCATGATGCCGCGGTACAGCTTGCGCTCCATGACGCTGAAGCGTTCTTTGCTGACACTGTCTTCGCTTTGGGCGTGATAGACAAACAGGCGAGGCAGGTAGAACAGGCCGGCGAACCAGCAGACCATGCTGACAATGTGAAGTGCTTTGAGCCACAGATAGAGCATTTTTAGTTATTCCTCGATTCACGGTAGCTCGATAGTAGAGGTTAGAGCGGCCACACGTCACCTTGACGGTTGTCGCCACGCCCTGCGGCCCCTATCATCGACGGCTTTCCAGTGGGTTCGTTGAGGGCAGGTTTATGGTCAAGGTCGGTATCGTCGGCGGCACGGGTTACACCGGTGTCGAACTGCTGCGTCTTCTGGCACAGCATCCGCAGGCTGAGGTGGTGGTCATCACCTCCCGATCCGAGGCCGGCCTGGCCGTCGCCGACATGTATCCGAACCTGCGAGGCCATTACGACGGCCTGGCGTTCAGCGTTCCGGACGTCAAGACCCTCGGCGCCTGCGATGTGGTGTTCTTCGCCACGCCCCACGGTGTCGCCCACGCCCTGGCCGGTGAACTGCTGGCCGCTGGAACCAAGGTGATCGACCTGTCGGCGGACTTCCGTCTGCAGGACGCCGATGAGTGGGCCAAATGGTACGGCCAGCCCCACGGTGCACCGGAGTTGCTCGAAGAGGCGGTCTACGGCTTGCCGGAAGTCAATCGCGAGAAAATCAAGCAGGCTCGACTGATCGCCGTACCGGGTTGCTATCCAACCGCTACACAGTTGGGCTTCTTGCCGTTGCTTGAGGCCGGTCTTGCCGATACTTCGCGTCTGATTGCCGACTGCAAGTCCGGTGTCAGCGGTGCCGGGCGTGGCGCCAGTGTCGGCTCGCTGTATTCCGAAACGTCGGAAAGCATGAAGGCGTACGCGGTCAAGGGGCATCGCCACCTGCCGGAGATTCGCCAGGGGTTGCGCCGGGCAGCGGGCAAGGACGTCGGCCTGACCTTCGTGCCGCACCTGACGCCGATGATTCGTGGCATCCATTCCACCCTTTATGCGACCGTCGTCGATCGTTCGGTGGACCTGCAGGCATTGTTTGAGAAGCGTTACGCCGACGAACCGTTCGTCGACGTAATGCCAGCCGGCAGCCATCCGGAGACCCGTAGCGTGCGCGGTGCGAACGTTTGCCGGATCGCCGTGCATCGCCCGCAGGACGGTGACCTGGTGGTGGTATTGTCGGTCATCGATAACCTGGTCAAGGGCGCGTCCGGCCAGGCGGTGCAGAACCTGAACATTCTGTTCGGGCTGGAGGAGCGCCTGGGGCTGTCCCATGCGGGGATGTTGCCGTAAAAGCAGTTTGCCGCAGTCCCGCAAATAGTTGACCGATTTTGTAGGAGAAGCGGATAATGCCCGCCATCACGCATTATGGCGGCGTAAGCGCCGGGAGATATTCAGCATGAGCGTCGAAACCTTCACCCCCACGGCTTTGCAATTCACCCACGGTGCCGCGCACAAGGTGAAGAGCCTGGTCGATGAAGAGGGCAATGATCGTTTGAAGCTGCGCGTATTTGTTACGGGTGGCGGTTGTTCCGGTTTCCAGTACGGCTTCACTTTCGATGAGGAAGTGGCCGAAGACGACACCATCGTCGAGCGCGAAGGGGTCAGCCTGGTGGTCGATCCGATGAGCTTCCAGTACCTGGCAGGTGCCGAGGTGGATTATCAGGAAGGTCTGGAAGGGTCGCGTTTCGTGATCAAGAACCCTAACGCCACCACGACCTGTGGGTGCGGTTCTTCGTTCTCGATCTGAGACAGCTCCAATAAAAACGCCGCAGTGCTTTACGGCCCTGCGGCGTTTTTTTGTCCGTAATCTTGATCTCAGGCCGGGTAGATGGCGCCGAGTACGCGCAAGCCACGGGCGCCAGTGACACTTGGACGGTTGCCCGGAATACCTTCAAGGCAGCAATGGGCGAGCCAGGCGAAAGCCATGGCTTCGACCCAGTCCGGGTCCACGCCATACACGGCCGTACTGCTGACCTTGGTATCCGGCAGCGCCTCGGCCAGGCGCTTCATGAGCGCCTGGTTGTGCGCGCCGCCGCCGCAAATCAGCAACTCCTGGGTATTCGTTTGGGCATGCTGCAGTGATTCGACGATGGTCAGGGCGGTCAGTTCGAGCAAGGTCGCCTGTACGTCTTCCGGGGCGAAGGTTGGCAACTGCGACAAATGCTGGCTCAGCCAAGGCAGGTTGAATACCTCACGGCCGGTACTTTTCGGCCCCTTGGTGACGAAGAAAGGATCGCTGAGCAGGGCCTTGAGCAGGGCTGGCTCGACTTTCCCGCTGGCAGCCCATTGGCCGTCACGGTCGAAATGGTCGCCTCGTTGTTGATGTATCCAGGCATCGAGCAATACGTTACCTGGGCCACAGTCGAAACCGGCTACAGGTTTTGCGGGCTCTATCAGGCTGAGATTGCTGAAGCCGCCGATATTCAACACGGCACGATTACCAGCTCGTTCCTCGAACAGTGCTTCGTGAAACGCCGGTACCAGTGGGGCGCCTTGTCCGCCAGCGGCGACATCACGGCTGCGGAAATCGCTGACGACGGCGATGCCGGTCAATTCGCTCAACAGGGCCGGATTGCCGATTTGCACGGTAAACCCACGGGCTGGTTCATGGCGGATGGTCTGACCGTGGCTGCCAATCGCCGTGATGTCTTCAGGCTTGAGTTTCTGTTCGTCGAGTAGGGTATGGATACCCTGGGCGGCCAGCTTTACCCAACTTTGCTGGGCAATGGCGGAGCGGGCGATTTCATCGGGCCCGCTGCTGCACAGTTCGAGTAATTCGGCGCGCAGGGTGGCGGGCATGGGGATGTAGTGCGTGGCAATCAATTTGATCGCCGGGGCCAGTTCGATCAGTGCGATATCCAAGCCATCCAGGCTGGTCCCGGACATCACACCGATATAGAGCGCCATGGCTTAGCGCTTGCTCGAGGCCAGCATAGTGGCTTTCTCTTGATCCATGCGAGCCATCAAGGGTTGGCTTTGCGCCAGGAAGCGCGCGCGTTCGCCCTTGGCGATCGGATCGGCCATCGGTAACTTCTGGCCAAGCGGATCGACATGGACGCCGTTGACCTGGAACTCATAGTGCAAGTGCGGTCCGGTGGACAGCCCGGTGGTACCGATGTATCCGATCACCTGGCCTTGCTTGACGGTGCCGCCAGTCTTCACGCCTTTGGCGAAGCCCTGCATGTGGCCGTACAGGGTGCGATAGGTGTTGCCGTGCTGGATGATCACGGTATTGCCATAACCGCCGCGACGTCCGGCCAGCAATACCTTGCCGTCGCCGGCCGCCTTGATGGGCGTACCGCGGGGGGCAGCGTAGTCGACACCTTTATGGGCGCGGATCTTGTTCAGGATCGGATGCTTGCGGCCGGCGGAGAACTTCGAGCTGATGCGGGCGAAGTCAACCGGTGTACGAATGAAGGCCTTGCGCATGCTGTTGCCGTCGGCGGTGTAGTAGCTGCTGTTGCCTTGCTTGTTGGTGTAGCGCACCGCGGTGTATGTCTTGCCGCGGTTGGTGAAGCGCGCGGAAAGAATCGGGCCGTTGCCGACGCTCTTGCCATTGACCACTTTCTGCTCATAGATGACGTCGAATTCGTCACCCTGGCGAATGTCCTGGGCGAAGTCGATGTCGTAGCCGAAGACGCTGGCCATGTCCATGGTCAAGCTATGGGAAAGGCCGGCGCGTGCAGCTGACTGGGACAATGAGCTGTTGATGACGCCATGGACGTAGGCCGAGCGAACGGTGGGCTTGGCGGTGACACGGTTGAATACATAACCCTTGTCGTTTTTGGTCAGGGTGATGCTTTCCAGGTCGCTCAGCTTAGTGTGCAGATTGTTCAGTTGCCCGTCTGGATTGAGTTCGAATTCGAGTTTCTGACCGCGTTGCAGTTGAGTGAATTGCTTGGCTTGCTTGTCGCTGGCCAGGATTTCGTGAACCGATGTGGAGGGCAGGCCAACCTTTTCGAAGAGGGTGGAAAGCGTGTCGCCCTTGGCAACGATCACTTCGCGGTGTTCCGGGCCTTTCTTTTCCTGGGCAACAGGTGCTTCTACCTGAACGGCGGCCTGGGCAGTGTCTTCCGGGCTGTTTTCAATCTGCGCAAAAGGAGAGGCAGCCGGTTCGTTTGTGGCTTGAACGGCTTCGGCGGCGTCTTGTTCTTGTGTCAGTTGTTCAGCAGGACTTTCCAGTTCAAGACTCAGAGTCGTCTTTTTGGCTTCAACATCGCTGGAGGGAAACACCAGGAGTGCCAGGCTTAGGAGGGCTGCGATGCCGCTGGCGGCAAGCAGGTGGGTCTTTGGGTAAAGCGGCGGCGCTTTAGACGGTTCTGTGGTCATAAGTAATTTTGACTTTTGAAAAGATGAATTGGAAAAGATGAATGACATGATGAAGATGAAATAACTGTATAAAATATAACCAAAACCCCTGCGAAGCAAGCCCGCGAACGCTCTGTTCTGTGGATCGGCGTCCGTGCGCCGGGCAAACCTTGTATTTGGTGCGCGATCTTGTATGGTTGGGGCCCTTTGAATCTGAGCCTTACGGGTCTGTTATGAAGTCGGTTGAAGAGCAGCTAGCGCTGATCAAACGTGGTGCGGAAGAACTGTTGGTCGAGTCCGAGCTGATCGAAAAGCTCAAGCGCGGGCAGCCGCTGCGCATCAAGGCTGGCTTCGATCCGACGGCGCCCGATCTGCACCTGGGTCATACCGTGCTTATTAATAAGCTGCGCCAGTTCCAGGAACTGGGGCACCAAGTCATCTTCCTTATAGGTGACTTCACCGGGATGATCGGTGATCCGAGTGGCAAGAGTGCTACTCGTCCGCCGCTGACCCGCGAGCAGGTTCTCGATAACGCCGAGACCTATAAAACTCAGGTTTTCAAGATTCTTGATCCGGCCAAGACCGAAGTGGCATTCAACTCCACCTGGATGGATCAGATGGGGCCGGCGGATTTCATTCGCCTGACGTCCCAATACACCGTGGCTCGCATGCTCGAGCGCGATGATTTCGATAAGCGCTATACAACCAATCAGCCGATCGCCATCCATGAGTTCCTCTACCCGCTGGTGCAGGGTTATGACTCGGTCGCGTTGCGCGCGGACGTTGAGCTGGGCGGTACCGACCAGAAGTTCAACCTGTTGATGGGGCGTGAGTTGCAGCGTGGTTATGGTCAGGAGGCGCAGTGCATCTTGACCATGCCATTGCTGGAAGGTCTGGATGGCGTGAAGAAGATGTCCAAGTCGTTGGGCAACTACGTGGGCATCCAGGAAGCGCCAGGCGTCATGTACAGCAAGCTGGTCTCCATTCCTGATGTGCTGATGTGGCGTTACTTCGAGCTGTTGAGCTTCCGGTCCATGGATGAGATCAATGCGTTCCGTGCTGATGTAGAGGCCGGGGCCAATCCGCGGGACATCAAGATCAAGCTGGCTGAAGAGATCGTTGCGCGTTTCCATGGTGAGGAGGCTGCGGCCAATGCCCATCGTGCGGCGGGTAATCGTATGAAGGATGGCGAGCTGCCGGATGATCTGCCAGAGATCGAGTTGACTGCTGTCGAGAATATGCCAATTGCAGCGGTCCTTAATAAGGCTGGCCTGGTCAAGAATGCGGCGGTGGCGCGAGATCTCCTGGGTTCGGGGGGTGTGCGTATAGATGGTGAGGTTGTGGATCGCACCTATATATATGAGCTGGGCTCTACTCATGTATGCCAGGCCGGCAAGAAGGCTTTCGCTCGTATTACGCTGAAATCTGAATAAAGCGTAATTAAGGGTTGACGGCAGATTCTGGAAGTCTATAATTCGCCCCACTTCCGGCGCAGTCGAAACGGAAAACTCCTTGAGATTCAATGGGTTAAGTAGGTTTCGAAGGTGCGGGGCTTCAGTTCATCGAAGTCCGGAAGGAGCGGGTAGAGCGGTGTTGTTTGGCTCTATCGGCGGTTCGATCTTCTCGGTCGAAAGCGGTGAAAAAGAGGTGTTGACAGCAGCGAGTAACGCTGTAGAATTCGCCTCCCGCTAACGAGAGATCGGAAGCGCAAGTGGTTGAAGTTGTTGAGGTTTCCGAAGCGAAACTTTGAAAATTTCTGAAAATAACCGCTTGACAGATACACGGGGCGCTGTAGAATGCGCGCCTCGGTTGAGACGAAAGACTCAGCCAACCGCTCTTTAACAACTGAATCAAGCAATTCGTGTGGGTGCTTGTGGAGTCAGACTGCTAGTCAACAGATTATCAGCATCACAAGTTACTCCGCGAGAAATCAAAGATGTAACCAACGATTGCTGAGCCAAGTTTAGGGTTTTCTCAAAACCCAAAGATGTTTGAACTGAAGAGTTTGATCATGGCTCAGATTGAACGCTGGCGGCAGGCCTAACACATGCAAGTCGAGCGGTAGAGAGAAGCTTGCTTCTCTTGAGAGCGGCGGACGGGTGAGTAATGCCTAGGAATCTGCCTGGTAGTGGGGGATAACGCTCGGAAACGGACGCTAATACCGCATACGTCCTACGGGAGAAAGCAGGGGACCTTCGGGCCTTGCGCTATCAGATGAGCCTAGGTCGGATTAGCTAGTTGGTGAGGTAATGGCTCACCAAGGCGACGATCCGTAACTGGTCTGAGAGGATGATCAGTCACACTGGAACTGAGACACGGTCCAGACTCCTACGGGAGGCAGCAGTGGGGAATATTGGACAATGGGCGAAAGCCTGATCCAGCCATGCCGCGTGTGTGAAGAAGGTCTTCGGATTGTAAAGCACTTTAAGTTGGGAGGAAGGGCATTAACCTAATACGTTAGTGTTTTGACGTTACCGACAGAATAAGCACCGGCTAACTCTGTGCCAGCAGCCGCGGTAATACAGAGGGTGCAAGCGTTAATCGGAATTACTGGGCGTAAAGCGCGCGTAGGTGGTTCGTTAAGTTGGATGTGAAATCCCCGGGCTCAACCTGGGAACTGCATTCAAAACTGTCGAGCTAGAGTATGGTAGAGGGTGGTGGAATTTCCTGTGTAGCGGTGAAATGCGTAGATATAGGAAGGAACACCAGTGGCGAAGGCGACCACCTGGACTGATACTGACACTGAGGTGCGAAAGCGTGGGGAGCAAACAGGATTAGATACCCTGGTAGTCCACGCCGTAAACGATGTCAACTAGCCGTTGGGAGCCTTGAGCTCTTAGTGGCGCAGCTAACGCATTAAGTTGACCGCCTGGGGAGTACGGCCGCAAGGTTAAAACTCAAATGAATTGACGGGGGCCCGCACAAGCGGTGGAGCATGTGGTTTAATTCGAAGCAACGCGAAGAACCTTACCAGGCCTTGACATCCAATGAACTTTCCAGAGATGGATTGGTGCCTTCGGGAACATTGAGACAGGTGCTGCATGGCTGTCGTCAGCTCGTGTCGTGAGATGTTGGGTTAAGTCCCGTAACGAGCGCAACCCTTGTCCTTAGTTACCAGCACGTTATGGTGGGCACTCTAAGGAGACTGCCGGTGACAAACCGGAGGAAGGTGGGGATGACGTCAAGTCATCATGGCCCTTACGGCCTGGGCTACACACGTGCTACAATGGTCGGTACAGAGGGTTGCCAAGCCGCGAGGTGGAGCTAATCCCACAAAACCGATCGTAGTCCGGATCGCAGTCTGCAACTCGACTGCGTGAAGTCGGAATCGCTAGTAATCGCGAATCAGAATGTCGCGGTGAATACGTTCCCGGGCCTTGTACACACCGCCCGTCACACCATGGGAGTGGGTTGCACCAGAAGTAGCTAGTCTAACCTTCGGGGGGACGGTTACCACGGTGTGATTCATGACTGGGGTGAAGTCGTAACAAGGTAGCCGTAGGGGAACCTGCGGCTGGATCACCTCCTTAATCGACGACCGCAGCTGCTTCATGAGCTCCCACACGAATTGCTTGATTCATTGAAGAAGACGATAGAAGCAGCTTTAAGCTCCAAGCTGATAGCTCACAGCTAACAGTTACAAGCTCGAAATTGGGTCTGTAGCTCAGTTGGTTAGAGCGCACCCCTGATAAGGGTGAGGTCGGCAGTTCGAATCTGCCCAGACCCACCAATTTTGTTATGGGGCCATAGCTCAGCTGGGAGAGCGCCTGCCTTGCACGCAGGAGGTCAGCGGTTCGATCCCGCTTGGCTCCACCATAAACTGCTTCTGAAAGCTTAGAAATGAGCATTCCATCAAGGTGATGGTGAATGTTGATTTCTAGTCTTTTGATTAGATCGTTCTTTAAAAATTTGGGTATGTGATAGAAAGATAGACTGAACGTTACTTTCACTGGTAACGGATCAGGCTAAGGTAAAATTTGTGAGTTGCTCTTTGAGCAAGATCGAATTTTCGGCGAATGTCGTCTTCACAGTATAACCAGATTGCTTGGGGTTATATGGTCAAGTGAAGAAGCGCATACGGTGGATGCCTTGGCAGTCAGAGGCGATGAAAGACGTGGTAGCCTGCGAAAAGCTTCGGGGAGTCGGCAAACAGACTGTGATCCGGAGATGTCTGAATGGGGGAACCCAGCCATCATAAGATGGTTATCTTGTACTGAATACATAGGTGCAAGAGGCGAACCAGGGGAACTGAAACATCTAAGTACCCTGAGGAAAAGAAATCAACCGAGATTCCCTTAGTAGTGGCGAGCGAACGGGGACTAGCCCTTAAGCTTCTTTGATTTTAGCGGAACGCTCTGGAAAGTGCGGCCATAGTGGGTGATAGCCCTGTACGCGAAAGGATCTTGGAAGTGAAATCGAGTAGGACGGAGCACGAGAAACTTTGTCTGAATATGGGGGGACCATCCTCCAAGGCTAAATACTACTGACTGACCGATAGTGAACTAGTACCGTGAGGGAAAGGCGAAAAGAACCCCGGAGAGGGGAGTGAAATAGATCCTGAAACCGTATGCGTACAAGCAGTGGGAGCCCACTTTGTTGGGTGACTGCGTACCTTTTGTATAATGGGTCAGCGACTTATTTTCAGTGGCGAGCTTAACCGAATAGGGGAGGCGTAGCGAAAGCGAGTCTTAATAGGGCGTCTAGTCGCTGGGAATAGACCCGAAACCGGGCGATCTATCCATGGGCAGGTTGAAGGTTAGGTAACACTGACTGGAGGACCGAACCGACTACCGTTGAAAAGTTAGCGGATGACCTGTGGATCGGAGTGAAAGGCTAATCAAGCTCGGAGATAGCTGGTTCTCCTCGAAAGCTATTTAGGTAGCGCCTCATGTATCACTGTAGGGGGTAGAGCACTGTTTCGGCTAGGGGGTCATCCCGACTTACCAAACCGATGCAAACTCCGAATACCTACAAGTGCCGAGCATGGGAGACACACGGCGGGTGCTAACGTCCGTCGTGAAAAGGGAAACAACCCAGACCGTCAGCTAAGGTCCCAAAGTTATGGTTAAGTGGGAAACGATGTGGGAAGGCTTAGACAGCTAGGAGGTTGGCTTAGAAGCAGCCACCCTTTAAAGAAAGCGTAATAGCTCACTAGTCGAGTCGGCCTGCGCGGAAGATGTAACGGGGCTCAAACCATACACCGAAGCTACGGGTATCACGCAAGTGATGCGGTAGAGGAGCGTTCTGTAAGCCTGTGAAGGTGAGTTGAGAAGCTTGCTGGAGGTATCAGAAGTGCGAATGCTGACATGAGTAACGACAATGGGTGTGAAAAACACCCACGCCGAAAGACCAAGGTTTCCTGCGCAACGTTAATCGACGCAGGGTTAGTCGGTCCCTAAGGCGAGGCTGAAAAGCGTAGTCGATGGAAAACAGGTTAATATTCCTGTACTTCTGGTTATTGCGATGGAGGGACGGAGAAGGCTAGGCCAGCTTGGCGTTGGTTGTCCAAGTTTAAGGTGGTAGGCTGGAATCTTAGGTAAATCCGGGATTCTAAGGCCGAGAGCTGATGACGAGTTACCCTTTGGGTGACGAAGTGGTTGATGCCATGCTTCCAAGAAAAGCTTCTAAGCTTCAGGTAACCAGGAACCGTACCCCAAACCGACACAGGTGGTTGGGTAGAGAATACCAAGGCGCTTGAGAGAACTCGGGTGAAGGAACTAGGCAAAATGGCACCGTAACTTCGGGAGAAGGTGCGCCGGTGAGGGTGAAGCACTTGCTGCGTAAGCCCACGCCGGTCGAAGATACCAGGCCGCTGCGACTGTTTATTAAAAACACAGCACTCTGCAAACACGAAAGTGGACGTATAGGGTGTGACGCCTGCCCGGTGCCGGAAGGTTAATTGATGGGGTTAGCTAACGCGAAGCTCTTGATCGAAGCCCCGGTAAACGGCGGCCGTAACTATAACGGTCCTAAGGTAGCGAAATTCCTTGTCGGGTAAGTTCCGACCTGCACGAATGGCGTAACGATGGCGGCGCTGTCTCCACCCGAGACTCAGTGAAATTGAAATCGCTGTGAAGATGCAGTGTATCCGCGGCTAGACGGAAAGACCCCGTGAACCTTTACTATAGCTTTGCACTGGACTTTGAATTTGCTTGTGTAGGATAGGTGGGAGGCTTTGAAGCGTGGACGCCAGTTCGCGTGGAGCCATCCTTGAAATACCACCCTGGCAACTTTGAGGTTCTAACTCAGGTCCGTTATCCGGATCGAGGACAGTGTATGGTGGGTAGTTTGACTGGGGCGGTCTCCTCCTAAAGAGTAACGGAGGAGTACGAAGGTGCGCTCAGACCGGTCGGAAATCGGTCGTAGAGTATAAAGGCAAAAGCGCGCTTGACTGCGAGACAGACACGTCGAGCAGGTACGAAAGTAGGTCTTAGTGATCCGGTGGTTCTGTATGGAAGGGCCATCGCTCAACGGATAAAAGGTACTCCGGGGATAACAGGCTGATACCGCCCAAGAGTTCATATCGACGGCGGTGTTTGGCACCTCGATGTCGGCTCATCACATCCTGGGGCTGAAGCCGGTCCCAAGGGTATGGCTGTTCGCCATTTAAAGTGGTACGCGAGCTGGGTTTAGAACGTCGTGAGACAGTTCGGTCCCTATCTGCCGTGGACGTTTGAGATTTGAGAGGGGCTGCTCCTAGTACGAGAGGACCGGAGTGGACGAACCTCTGGTGTTCCGGTTGTCACGCCAGTGGCATTGCCGGGTAGCTATGTTCGGAAAAGATAACCGCTGAAAGCATCTAAGCGGGAAACTTGCCTCAAGATGAGATCTCACTGGGACCTTGAGTCCCCTGAAGGGCCGTCGAAGACTACGACGTTGATAGGCAGGGTGTGTAAGCGCTGTGAGGCGTTGAGCTAACCTGTACTAATTGCCCGTGAGGCTTGACCATATAACACCCAAGCAATTTGAATGCTCCAAGCCCCAAGGCGAACGAGACCAGATTGCGGTGTGTGAAGACGAAACGAACCGAAAGTTCGAGACGCTCAACCGCAACGCACAAACTATCGCATACCCATTTGCTGGAACGTGACCGCAAGGCACGCGCTGGCTACCGAATTTCTTGACGACCATAGAGCATTGGAACCACCTGATCCCATCCCGAACTCAGAAGTGAAACGATGCATCGCCGATGGTAGTGTGGGGTTTCCCCATGTGAGAGTAGGTCATCGTCAAGATTAAATTCCGAAACCCCTATCTGCTGATGCAGGTAGGGGTTTTGTTTTGCCCGCAGGAAAGTCATTTTGTGTTTCTATGCAACTGTCTTGCGCATGGCTATCATGCGGGCCTCATTATCAGGGCGCAGTCCGCATGCTCACGTTGCTAAAACTTCTGAAGGATGGCCGCTTTCATTCGGGGCAAGCGCTGGGTGCTGCGCTGGGCATCAGTCGTAGTGCTGTATGGAAGCAGTTGCAGCACTTGGAGGCGGATTTAGGATTGTCTGTTCATAAAGTTCGAGGTAGGGGCTATCAGTTGGCTAAGCCCCTGTTGCTTTTGGATGCAGCAGAGATCTGCGCAAAAGGCCTTCATGAGTGGCCTGTCCATATATTTGACTCTATCGATTCCACTAACGCCGAGGCGCTGCGTTTCATCGAGCGCGGAGGCGTGGCGCCATTCATGGTTTTGGCTGAGCGACAGATAGCGGGTCGTGGTCGTCGTGGCCGTAAGTGGGTCAGCCCATTTGCCGAAAATCTCTACCACAGCCTGGTGTTACGCATTAGCGGTGGCATGCGACAAATCGAAGGTCTGAGCTTGGTTGTCGGGCTTGCGGTCATGCATGTCTTGCGCGATATGGGGATCGCGGCGGCGGGGTTGAAATGGCCTAATGATGTCTTGGTGGGTGAGAAAAAGATCGCCGGCATTTTGCTTGAGTTGGTTGGAGATCCTGCAGACGTTTGCCATGTTGTCCTGGGCGTAGGGATCAATGTGAATATGCAATCGACTGATGAGGTCGACCAGCAATGGACATCCATGTGCCTTGAAGCGGGCAGGGATTTTGATCGAAACGAGCTGGTGGCCCGATTGGGTGCGAAGCTGCAGCAATATCTGGAACTTCATCGCGTATCGGGGTTTGCTGCGATCCAGCCGGAATGGGAGCAGTACCATCTTTGGCAGGGGCGGGCTGTGTCTCTGATTGCCGGTGTTAATAAAATTGACGGCATTGTGCTAGGCATTGATCACCAGGGTGCGCTGCGTTTGAAGGTGGATGGTGTGGAAAAAAATTTTAGCGGTGGTGAGCTCAGTTTGAGGTTGCGTGATGATTCTTGAGCTCGACTGCGGCAACAGCTTTATCAAATGGCGCGTTCTGCGCCCTGACGGAGTAACACCGGTCGAAGGTGGTGTGGTCGGCTCCGACGACGATTTGCTCGCGAGCCTGAATGATGCGAAGAAGTTCCAGCTCAAGAAGTGTCGTCTTGTTAGCGTGAGGACCCAGGCGGAGACGGATTCATTGGTCGCTTCGCTGGTCGATGTGTTCGGAGTGTCGGTCGTTCGTGCTGTGCCCGCCCGGGAAATGGCGGGTGTGAGAAATGGCTACGAGGACTACGAGCGGCTAGGCCTCGATCGATGGTTGGCCCTGCTGGGTGGTTTTCATCTCGCTTCGGGGGCGTGCCTGGTACTGGATTTTGGTACTGCTGTCACAGCCGATTTCGTGGCCGCGGATGGTGGGCATCTGGGAGGGTTCATTTGTCCTGGCATGCCTCTGATGCGTAATCAATTGCGTACCCACACGCGGAAAATTCGTTATGACGATATAGCGGCCGAGCGAGCTCATGAGAGCCTCGCTCCAGGTCGTGCGACTGTCGAGGCGGTCGAGCGCGGTTGCATGCTGATGCTCAGGGGATTTGTCCTGACTCAGCTTGAATTGGCGGAGCAATATTGGGGAAAGGATTTCGTGGTGTTTCTTACTGGGGGGGATGCCAATCTGGTTTCCGGGGTCGTTCCAGATGCCAGGGTGGTACCTGACCTGGTTTTCGTTGGTCTGGCGATGGCCTGTCCTTTGTCTTGAGGTTTCTATGCGGTGGCTGTTTCTGTTGTTGCTGGTTTTGAATGTCTTCTACTACATCTGGCATCAGCAGGAGGCCCCGCTGCGTGCCAAGGATGTCACGCCGCTGAGTCTATATCGCGGGTCGCAACAGGATATTCATCTTTTGAGCGAAACGGCGGATGCCCTTGTCAGGCGCGATTCGGCTAAGCCTGCAGAGGTGCCAAAAACTTGTGTCTATCTGGGTGGTTTTACTCGTCCGGAGCAGGCCAGGCAACTTGAGCAGCGCCTGGCGGCTTTGGGTGTCGTAGGTCGCTCTGTAGTGTCGAGCGCGCAAAATCTACCTGAGGGAGGGGGGTTCTGGGTTCAGGTTTCCCAGGAAGGCGCGGGAAAGGTGAATGAAACGCTGCTCCAAAACCTTTCTAAAGAATTCAATGAGTTAAAACATAAAATAATGCCATGCGAAGGGGTTGCACCCGCAGGGTAGTTTGCATAGAATGGCGCCCGCTTCGCAGCGAAGACCTTTAAAGGTAAGCGATACGAAGCGACGTCAACGCAGCTAACCTCAGGTTTTTAATGAGAAAATGCTTGACAGAAGGCTGGCATGATATAGAATGCCGGCTCGCTTAGGAGGGGTTCCCGAGCGGCCAAAGGGATCAGACTGTAAATCTGACGTCTACGACTTCGAAGGTTCGAATCCTTCCCCCTCCACCATTTTTAGCGTGAGCTGCAAGCTCCGCGGGTATAGTTTAGTGGTAGAACCTCAGCCTTCCAAGCTGATGATGCGGGTTCGATTCCCGCTACCCGCTCCAAGTTTGCAGATTGTGCAAAGTGTTTTGCTCTTGTAGCTCAGTTGGTAGAGCACACCCTTGGTAAGGGTGAGGTCAGCGGTTCAAATCCGCTCAAGAGCTCCATATTACAAGGCAGATATGCAAATATCTGCCTTTGTTTTAATGGCTTGTGTGACTCGCTAAATTCTTCTCCTAGGGGTGATTTCGATGGCTAAGGAAAAGTTCGAACGTAATAAGCCGCACGTCAACGTTGGTACCATTGGTCACGTTGACCACGGTAAAACCACGCTGACCGCTGCTCTGACCCGTGTCTGCTCCGAAGTTTTCGGTTCGGCCAAGGTTGACTTCGACAAGATCGACAGCGCCCCGGAAGAGAAAGCTCGCGGTATCACCATCAACACCGCTCACGTTGAATACGATTCGGCCGTGCGTCACTACGCACACGTTGACTGCCCAGGTCACGCCGACTACGTAAAAAACATGATCACCGGTGCTGCCCAGATGGACGGTGCGATCCTGGTTTGCTCGGCCGCTGATGGTCCGATGCCACAAACCCGTGAGCACATCCTGCTGTCCCGTCAGGTAGGCGTTCCGTACATCGTTGTCTTCCTGAACAAGGCTGACATGGTTGACGACGCTGAGCTGCTGGAACTGGTTGAGATGGAAGTGCGCGACCTGCTGAGCACTTACGACTTCCCAGGTGATGACACTCCAATCATCATCGGTTCGGCTCTGATGGCTCTGAACGGCCAAGACGACAACGAAATGGGCACCACTGCCGTCAAGAAGCTGGTGGAAACTCTGGACAGCTACATCCCAGAGCCAGAGCGTGCTATCGACAAGCCGTTCCTGATGCCAATCGAAGACGTATTCTCGATCTCCGGTCGCGGTACTGTTGTGACTGGTCGTGTTGAGCGTGGCATCGTCCGTATCCAGGAAGAAGTTGAGATCGTCGGTCTGCGCGACACTCAGAAAACTACCTGCACCGGCGTTGAAATGTTCCGCAAGCTGCTCGACGAAGGTCGTGCTGGCGAGAACTGCGGCGTACTGCTGCGCGGCACCAAGCGTGACGACGTTGAGCGTGGCCAGGTTCTGGTCAAGCCAGGCACTGTCAAGCCGCACACCAAGTTCACCGCGGAAGTTTACGTTCTGAGCAAGGAAGAAGGCGGCCGTCATACTCCGTTCTTCAAAGGCTACCGTCCACAGTTCTACTTCCGTACAACTGATGTGACTGGTAACTGCGAGCTGCCAGAAGGCGTTGAAATGGTAATGCCAGGTGACAACATTCAGATGACTGTTACCCTGATCAAGACCATCGCGATGGAAGACGGCCTGCGTTTCGCTATCCGTGAAGGCGGTCGTACCGTCGGCGCCGGCGTCGTAGCCAAAGTCATCGAGTAAATAGTTGTAATGTCTTTTTCGGGCCGGCATAATGGTCGGCCTGATTTTGTTTTAGGTCAGTAGCTCAATTGGCAGAGCGACGGTCTCCAAAACCGTAGGTTGGGGGTTCGATTCCCTCCTGACCTGCCAGATTCACTCAGTGTGTCTGGCTTTCTTTTCACAGGATCTTCATAGATGACTCCTAAAGCTGAAGCTCAAGGCTCTCGCTTCGATCTGCTCAAGTGGCTAGTGGTAGTCGCTTTGGTAGTTATTGGCGTTGTTGGCAATCAGTATTATTCTGCTTCGCCGATCCTGTACCGTGTACTTGCATTGCTCGCCATTGCTGCTGTTGCTGCCTTTGTAGGTCTGCAGACGGCCAAGGGCAAGTCTTTCTTTGTACTCGCTAAGGAAGCTCGCACCGAGATTCGTAAAGTCGTATGGCCGACTCGCCAAGAAACCACGCAGACCACGTTGATCGTTGTGGCTGTTGTTCTGGTAATGGCGTTGCTGTTGTGGGGGCTCGATTCCCTGCTCGGCTGGCTTGTTTCCTTGATTGTTGGCTAAGGGTGTCCCGTGGCTAAGCGTTGGTACGTTGTGCATGCTTACTCGGGTTACGAGAAGCATGTCATGCGCTCGCTGGTAGAGCGCGTAAAGCTGGCTGGCATGGAAGATGGCTTTGGCGAGATTCTGGTCCCCACTGAAGAAGTGGTTGAGATGCGTAATGGCCAGAAGCGCAAAAGTGAACGCAAGTTCTTTCCGGGCTATGTGCTGGTACAGATGGATATGAACGAAGGGACTTGGCACTTGGTCAAGGATACCCCTCGGGTGATGGGCTTCATCGGCGGTACCGCCGACAAGCCTGCGCCGATCACGGATAAAGAGGCAGAAGCGATTCTGCGTCGCGTCGCTGATGGCAGCGACAAGCCGAAGCCGAAGACATTGTTTGAGCCAGGTGAGGTTGTACGTGTCACCGACGGTCCATTCGCTGATTTCAATGGCACGGTTGAAGAAGTTAACTACGAAAAGAGCCGGATCCAAGTGGCAGTGCTCATTTTCGGTCGCTCTACTCCGGTAGAGCTAGAGTTCAGTCAGGTCGAAAAGGTCTGATTGAGCAGGCATCCCAACCCCGCAGCCCAAGGCTGTGGGGTTTTGTCGTCACTGGGATAAACGCGCAAGTAACCGGGGAGCCTTTCGAGGCGTTCGAACCCGTAATTGGAGTGCCTCATGGCCAAGAAAATTACCGCTTACATCAAGCTGCAAGTGAAGGCCGCTCAGGCTAACCCAAGCCCACCTGTTGGTCCTGCACTGGGTCAACACGGCGTGAACATCATGGAGTTCTGCAAGGCTTTCAACGCCCGTACTCAGGGTCTTGAGCCAGGTCTGCCGACTCCAGTGATCATCACTGTCTACAGCGACCGTAGCTTCACCTTCGAAACAAAGAGCACCCCAGCTTCGGTTCTGCTGAAGAAGGCTGCAGGTTTGACCAGCGGTTCCGCTCGTCCAAACACCGTTAAGGTTGGCACCGTTACCCGTGCTCAGCTGGAAGAAATCGCGAAAACCAAAAACGCGGATCTGACTGCAGCTGATATGGATGCAGCCGTGCGTACTATCGCCGGTTCTGCTCGTAGCATGGGCCTTAACGTGGAGGGTGTGTAATGGCTAAGCTGACCAAGCGTCAAAAGGCTATCGCCGGCAAAATCGAAGCAGGCAAGGCCTACAACTTTGTAGACGCCGCCGCTCTGCTGGCTGAGCTGTCGACTGTCAAGTTCAGCGAGTCGTTCGACGTTGCTGTGAACCTGGGCGTTGACCCACGTAAATCCGACCAGGTCGTTCGTAGCGCTACCGTGCTGCCACACGGCACTGGCAAGACCGTTCGTGTAGCTGTCTTCACCCAGGGCCCAGCAGCTGAAGCTGCTCTGGCTGCAGGTGCTGATCGCGTCGGCATGGACGATCTGGCTGCCGAAATGAAAGGCGGCGACCTGAACTATGACGTAGTGATCGCATCTCCGGATGCCATGCGCGTTGTAGGCCAGTTGGGTCAGATCCTCGGTCCACGTGGTCTGATGCCTAACCCTAAAGTCGGCACCGTAACGCCAGACGTAGCCACCGCGGTTAAAAACGCCAAGGCTGGTCAGGTTCGTTATCGCACCGACAAAAACGGCATCATCCACACTTCCGTTGGCAAGATCGGCTTCGACGCCGTCAAGCTGAAGGAAAACGTTGAAGCCCTGATCGCTGATCTGAAGCGTATCAAGCCAGCTTCTTCGAAAGGTATCTACGTCAAGCGCGTTACCCTGAGCACCACTATGGGCCCAGGTCTGGTCATCGACCAGAGCTCGCTCGACGCGTAAGACTCAGGTTGGCGCGAGCGATCGCGCCAATCAAAAAATTGGGGTCCCTGCCTGGCGGGGGCTGTCCAAGACCGTAGGCGACGCAAGTCTTAAACCACAAGCCTACGCAGATGGTGCTCCCGGTTCCTTACCGAATCAGACACCAAAACGACATTCGGTTTCGACCGAATGAAACGGTAACAAGCAGGAGTTAAACCCGTGGCAATTAAACTCGAAGACAAGAAGGCCATCGTCGCTGAAGTCAACGAGGCTGCCAAAGCTGCTCTGTCCGCTGTCGTGGCTGATGCCCGTGGCGTAACAGTAGGCGCTATGACCGGACTCCGTAAAGAGGCTCGTGAAGCTGGCGTTTACGTACGTGTTGTACGTAACACCCTGCTCAAGCGCGCTGTTGCTGACACTGAATACAGTGTCCTCAACGACGTGTTCACCGGCCCGACCTTGATCGCGTTCTCCACCCAACATCCTGGCGCTGCTGCCCGTTTGTTCAAGGAATTCGCCAAAGGTCAGGACAAGTTCGAGATTAAGGCAGCTGCGTTCGAGGGCAAGTTCCTCGCAGCTAACCAGATCGACGTACTGGCAACTCTGCCGACCCGTGACGAAGCAATTTCCCAGCTGATGAGCGTGATTCAAGGCGCAACCAGCAAATTGGCTCGTACTCTGGCGGCACTGCGCGACCAGAAAGAAGCTGCCGCAGCCTAAGGCTCGACACTCCTTTTCGCGTTTTTTGTTTATTTCGATGGTCGCGTAGGCCGTCCCCCAATTCAGGAATTTAGAGTCATGTCTATCTCTCAAAACGATATCCTCGAAGCCGTTGGCAACATGTCCGTAATGGAAGTTGTTGAGCTGATCAAAGCTTTCGAAGAAAAATTCGGTGTTACCGCTGCTGCTGCTTCCGCTGGTCCAGCTGCTGCTGTTGCCGTTGCTGAAGAGCAAACCGAATTCAACGTCATGCTGACCGAAGCTGGCGAGAAGAAAGTAAACGTGATCAAGGCAGTACGTGAACTGACCGGTCTGGGCCTGAAAGAAGCCAAGGCTGTAGTTGACGGCGCTCCTGCCATGGTTCTGGAAGCTGTTGCCAAAGACGCAGCTGACAAAGCCAAGGCCGCTCTGGAAGAAGCAGGCGCTAAAGTCGAGCTGAAGTAAGCATCGACTTTGCGTCTCCAGCCCGAGCGTTAAGCGACAGGCTGATGGCTGGTGGCTCTTGCCACCGGCCTTTTTCCGTTATTGGCAGCCGACTGGGTCGGTGCCGATAGCGAGCTGTAACCACCCGATGTGGTGGCGCAAACCATGGGGTTTGCACGATTTTCTGGCTGCTCCCGTCGGGAGGGGCCAAACAAGCAGGTGACCAAGCTGGGGAACGCTGATGGCTTACTCATATACTGAGAAAAAACGTATCCGCAAGGACTTTAGCAAGTTGCCGGACGTCATGGATGTGCCGTACCTCCTGGCCATCCAGCTGGATTCGTATCGTGAATTCTTGCAAGCGGGAGCGACTAAAGATCAGTTCCGCGACGTGGGCCTGCATGCGGCCTTCAAATCCGTTTTCCCGATCATCAGCTACTCCGGCAATGCTGCGCTGGAGTACGTCGGTTATCGCCTGGGCGAACCGGCATTTGATGTCAAAGAATGCGTATTGCGCGGTGTAACTTACGCCGTACCTTTGCGGGTAAAAGTGCGCCTGATCATTTTCGACAAAGAATCGTCGAACAAAGCGATCAAGGACATCAAAGAGCAAGAAGTCTACATGGGTGAAATCCCCCTGATGACTGAAAACGGTACCTTCGTAATCAACGGTACCGAGCGTGTAATCGTTTCCCAGCTGCACCGTTCTCCGGGCGTGTTCTTCGACCACGACCGTGGCAAGACGCACAGCTCCGGCAAACTGCTTTACTCTGCGCGCATCATTCCTTACCGCGGTTCGTGGCTGGACTTCGAGTTCGACCCGAAAGACTGCGTATTCGTGCGTATCGACCGTCGTCGCAAGCTGCCTGCATCGGTATTGCTGCGCGCGCTCGGCTATACCACTGAAGAAGTGCTGGACGCGTTCTACACCACCAACGTCTTCCACGTGCAAGGTGAAAACCTCAGCCTGGAACTGGTGCCTCAGCGCCTGCGCGGTGAAATCGCTGTCCTCGATATCCAGGATGACAAAGGCAAGGTTATTGTCGAGCAGGGCCGTCGTATCACCGCTCGCCACATCAACCAGCTGGAAAAAGCCGGGATCAAAGAGCTGCAGGTACCGATCGACTACGTCCTGGGTCGCACCACGGCCAAGGTCATCGTGCATCCGGCCACCGGCGAAATCCTGGCAGAGTGCAATACCGAGCTGACCACCGAGATCCTGGCGAAAATCGCCAAGGCCCAGGTCGTTCGTATCGAAACCCTGTACACCAACGATATCGACTGCGGTCCTTTCATCTCCGACACGCTGAAGATCGACTCCACCGGCAACCAACTGGAAGCCCTGGTCGAGATCTATCGCATGATGCGTCCTGGCGAGCCGCCAACCAAGGATGCAGCCGAGACCCTGTTCAACAACCTGTTCTTCAGCCCTGAGCGCTATGACCTATCCGCGGTCGGCCGGATGAAGTTCAACCGTCGTATCGGTCGTACCGAGATCGAAGGTTCGGGCGTGCTGAACAAGGATGACATCGTTGCGGTCCTCAAGACCCTGGTCGACATCCGTAACGGCAAAGGCATCGTCGATGACATCGACCACCTGGGTAACCGTCGTGTTCGCTGCGTAGGCGAAATGGCCGAGAACCAGTTCCGTGTTGGCCTGGTGCGCGTAGAGCGCGCGGTCAAGGAACGTCTGTCGATGGCTGAAAGCGAAGGCCTGATGCCGCAAGACCTGATCAACGCCAAGCCAGTGGCTGCGGCGGTGAAGGAGTTCTTCGGTTCGAGCCAGCTGTCCCAGTTCATGGACCAGAACAACCCGCTGTCCGAGATCACCCACAAGCGTCGTGTCTCCGCACTCGGCCCGGGCGGTCTGACCCGTGAGCGTGCAGGCTTCGAAGTTCGTGACGTACACCCGACTCACTATGGTCGTGTCTGCCCGATCGAAACGCCGGAAGGTCCGAACATCGGTCTGATCAACTCCCTGGCGGCCTATGCGCGCACCAACCAGTACGGCTTCCTCGAGAGCCCGTATCGCGTGGTGAAAGACGCTCTGGTTACCGA
Source organism: Pseudomonas sp. R151218B TE3479 (assembly GCF_053629195.1). Classification (NCBI taxonomy): domain Bacteria; kingdom Pseudomonadati; phylum Pseudomonadota; class Gammaproteobacteria; order Pseudomonadales; family Pseudomonadaceae; genus Pseudomonas; species Pseudomonas sp. R151218B TE3479. Next base: position 332,045 of record NZ_JBRJHV010000001.1, on the reverse strand, counting down.
CGAGATCGTGTTCCTGTCCGCCATCGAAGAGGCCGATCACGTGATCGCCCAGGCTTCGGCAACGATGAACGACAAGAAGGTCCTGGTCGACGAGCTGGTAGCTGTTCGTCACCTGAACGAGTTCACCGTCAAGGCGCCGGAAGACGTCACCTTGATGGACGTATCGCCGAAGCAGGTAGTGTCGGTTGCAGCGTCGCTGATCCCGTTCCTCGAGCACGACGACGCCAACCGTGCGTTGATGGGTTCGAACATGCAGCGTCAAGCTGTACCTACCCTGCGTGCCGACAAGCCGCTGGTCGGTACCGGCATGGAGCGTAACGTTGCCCGTGACTCCGGCGTTTGCGTCGTGGCTCGTCGTGGTGGCGTGATCGATTCCGTCGACGCCAGCCGTATCGTGGTTCGTGTTGCCGATGACGAAGTTGAAACTGGCGAAGCCGGTGTCGACATCTACAACCTGACCAAATACACCCGCTCCAACCAGAACACCTGCATCAACCAGCGTCCGCTGGTAAGCAAGGGTGATCGGGTTCAGCGCAGCGACATCATGGCCGACGGTCCGTCCACCGATATGGGTGAACTGGCGTTGGGTCAGAACATGCGCATCGCGTTCATGGCGTGGAACGGCTTCAACTTCGAAGACTCCATCTGCCTGTCCGAGCGTGTGGTTCAGGAAGACCGCTTCACCACGATCCACATCCAGGAACTGACCTGTGTGGCCCGTGACACCAAGCTTGGCCCAGAGGAAATCACTGCGGACATCCCGAACGTGGGTGAAGCCGCACTGAACAAGCTGGACGAAGCCGGTATCGTTTATGTAGGTGCCGAAGTCGGCGCAGGCGACATCCTGGTGGGCAAGGTCACTCCGAAAGGCGAGACCCAGCTGACTCCGGAAGAAAAACTGCTGCGTGCCATCTTCGGTGAAAAAGCCAGCGACGTTAAAGACACCTCCCTGCGCGTGCCTACCGGCACCAAGGGTACCGTCATCGACGTACAGGTCTTCACTCGCGACGGCGTTGAGCGTGATGCTCGTGCACTGTCCATCGAGAAGACTCAGCTCGACGAGATCCGCAAGGACCTGAACGAAGAGTTCCGTATCGTCGAAGGCGCGACTTTCGAGCGTCTGCGTTCCGCCCTGGTCGGCCACAAAGCCGAAGGCGGCGCCGGCCTGAAGAAAGGTCAGGAAATCACCGACGAAGTCCTCGACGGTCTTGAGCATGGCCAGTGGTTCAAACTGCGCATGGCTGAAGATGCTCTGAACGAGCAGCTCGAGAAGGCCCAGGCCTATATCGTTGATCGCCGCCGTCTGCTGGACGACAAGTTCGAAGACAAGAAGCGCAAACTGCAGCAAGGCGATGACCTGGCTCCAGGCGTGCTGAAAATCGTCAAGGTTTACCTGGCAATCCGTCGTCGCATCCAGCCGGGCGACAAGATGGCCGGTCGTCACGGTAACAAGGGTGTGGTCTCCGTGATCATGCCGGTTGAAGACATGCCGCACGATGCCAATGGCACCCCGGTCGACGTGGTCCTCAACCCGTTGGGCGTACCTTCGCGTATGAACGTTGGTCAGATCCTTGAAACCCACCTGGGCCTCGCGGCCAAGGGCTTGGGCGAGAAGATCAACCGGATGATCGAAGAGCAGCGCAAGGTCGCTGACCTGCGTAAGTTCCTGCACGAGATCTACAACGAGATCGGCGGACGCAACGAAGAGCTGGACACCTTCTCCGACCAGGAAATCCTGGATCTGGCGAAGAACCTGCGCGGCGGCGTTCCAATGGCTACTCCGGTGTTCGACGGTGCCAAGGAAAGCGAAATCAAGGCCATGCTGAAACTGGCAGACCTGCCGGAAAGCGGCCAGATGCAGCTGTTCGACGGCCGTACCGGCAACAAGTTCGAGCGCCCGGTTACCGTTGGCTACATGTACATGCTGAAGCTGAACCACTTGGTAGACGACAAGATGCACGCTCGTTCTACCGGTTCTTACAGCCTGGTTACCCAGCAGCCGCTGGGTGGTAAGGCGCAGTTCGGTGGTCAGCGTTTCGGGGAGATGGAGGTCTGGGCACTGGAAGCGTACGGTGCTGCATACACTCTGCAAGAAATGCTCACAGTGAAGTCGGACGATGTGAACGGCCGGACCAAGATGTACAAAAACATCGTGGACGGCGATCACCGTATGGAGCCGGGCATGCCCGAGTCTTTCAACGTGTTGATCAAGGAAATTCGTTCCCTCGGCATCGATATCGATCTGGAAACCGAATAACACGTGACGCGAATCGAGAGCGGGGCTGTTTTGCCCGCTCTCTGCTCCGCCAGGAGGAAAGGCCTTGAAAGACCTACTGAATTTGCTGAAAAACCAGGGTCAAGTCGAAGAGTTCGACGCCATCCGTATTGGATTGGCCTCGCCTGAGATGATCCGTTCGTGGTCGTTCGGTGAAGTTAAAAAGCCGGAAACCATCAACTACCGTACGTTCAAACCCGAACGTGACGGCCTGTTCTGCGCCAAGATCTTTGGCCCGGTAAAGGATTACGAGTGCCTGTGCGGTAAGTACAAGCGCTTGAAGCACCGTGGTGTGATCTGCGAGAAGTGCGGCGTTGAAGTCGCGCTGGCAAAAGTTCGTCGTGAGCGCATGGCGCACATCGAACTGGCCTCGCCGGTTGCTCATATCTGGTTCCTGAAATCGCTGCCGTCCCGTATCGGCCTGCTGATGGACATGACCCTGCGTGATATCGAACGTGTTCTCTACTTCGAGAGCTACGTCGTTATCGATCCAGGCATGACCACCCTTGAAAAAGGTCAGTTGCTCAACGACGAGCAGTACTTCGAAGCGCTGGAAGAGTTCGGCGACGACTTCGATGCCCGCATGGGTGCCGAAGCTGTCCGCGAACTGCTGCACGCTATCGACCTGGAACACGAGATTGGCCGCCTGCGCGAAGAAATTCCGCAAACCAACTCCGAAACCAAGATCAAGAAGCTGTCCAAGCGTCTGAAGTTGATGGAAGCCTTCCAGGGTTCCGGCAACCTGCCAGAGTGGATGGTGCTGACCGTTCTGCCGGTACTGCCGCCAGACCTGCGTCCACTGGTTCCGCTCGATGGCGGTCGCTTCGCGACTTCCGACCTCAACGATCTGTATCGTCGAGTGATCAACCGTAACAACCGCTTGAAGCGCCTGCTCGATCTGTCCGCTCCGGACATCATCGTGCGCAACGAAAAGCGTATGTTGCAGGAAGCGGTCGACGCATTGCTCGACAACGGTCGTCGTGGCCGTGCTATCACCGGTTCCAACAAGCGTCCTCTGAAATCCCTGGCTGACATGATCAAGGGTAAGCAGGGTCGTTTCCGTCAGAACTTGCTCGGTAAGCGTGTTGACTACTCCGGTCGTTCGGTTATTACCGTAGGTCCGACCCTGCGTCTGCACCAGTGCGGCCTGCCTAAGAAAATGGCCCTGGAGCTGTTCAAGCCGTTCATTTTCGGCAAGCTGGAAATGCGTGGTCTGGCGACCACCATCAAGGCGGCCAAGAAGATGGTCGAGCGCGAGCTGCCAGAGGTCTGGGACGTTCTCGCCGAAGTGATTCGCGAACACCCAGTCTTGCTCAACCGTGCACCGACCCTTCACCGTCTGGGTATCCAGGCGTTTGAACCGGTACTGATCGAAGGTAAGGCTATCCAGCTGCACCCGCTGGTCTGTGCTGCGTACAACGCCGACTTCGACGGCGACCAAATGGCCGTGCACGTACCGCTGACGCTGGAAGCCCAGCTCGAAGCGCGTGCGTTGATGATGTCGACCAACAACATCCTGTCGCCAGCCAACGGTGAGCCAATCATCGTTCCGTCGCAGGACGTTGTATTGGGTCTGTACTACATGACTCGCGAAGCGATCAACGCCAAGGGCGAAGGTCGTGTATTCGCCGATCTGCAGGAAGTTGACCGTGTGTTCCGTGCCGGCGAAGCCGCACTGCATGCCAAGGTCAAGGTGCGGATCAACGAAACCGTGAACGACCGTGATGGCGGCAGCGTGACCAACACCCGTATCGTCGACACCACCGTCGGCCGTGCGCTGTTGTTCCAGGTTGTGCCAAAAGGCCTGTCCTTCGACGTCGTCAACCTGCCGATGAAGAAGAAGGCGATCTCCAAGCTGATCAACCAGTGCTACCGCGTGGTGGGTCTGAAAGAGACCGTGATCTTCGCTGACCAGTTGATGTACACCGGTTTTGCCTATTCGACCATTTCCGGCGTTTCCATCGGCGTTAACGACTTCGTTATCCCGGATGAAAAAGCCCGCATCATCGGTGCTGCCACCGAAGAAGTGAAAGAGATCGAAAGCCAGTACGCCTCCGGCCTGGTAACCCAGGGCGAGAAGTACAACAAGGTGATCGACCTCTGGTCCAAGGCGAACGACGAAGTATCCAAGGCGATGATGGCCAACCTCTCGAAAGAGAAAGTCATCGACCGTCATGGCAACGAAGTCGACCAGGAATCGTTCAACTCGATGTACATGATGGCCGACTCGGGCGCACGGGGTTCTGCTGCGCAGATCCGTCAGCTCGCCGGTATGCGTGGCCTGATGGCCAAGCCGGACGGCTCCATCATCGAGACCCCGATTACTGCGAACTTCCGTGAAGGCTTGAGCGTACTCCAGTACTTCATCTCCACTCACGGTGCTCGTAAGGGTCTTGCGGATACCGCGTTGAAAACCGCGAACTCCGGTTACCTGACTCGTCGTCTGGTGGACGTTGCCCAGGATCTGGTCGTGACCGAGATCGATTGCGGCACCGAACATGGCCTGGTCATGACGCCGCACATTGAAGGCGGTGACGTTGTAGAGCCGTTGGGTGAACGCGTATTGGGTCGTGTCATCGCCCGTGACGTATTCAAGCCAGGTACCGAGGACGTGATCGTTCCTGCTGGCACCCTGGTTGACGAGAAGTGGGTCGAGTTCATCGAACTCAACAGCATCGACGAAGTGATCGTGCGTTCGCCGATCAGCTGCGAAACCCGCTATGGCATCTGCGCCAAGTGCTACGGTCGCGACCTGGCACGTGGTCACCAGGTGAACATCGGTGAAGCGGTCGGCGTTATCGCTGCCCAGTCCATCGGTGAGCCGGGTACCCAGCTGACGATGCGTACGTTCCACATCGGTGGTGCGGCAAGCCGGACCTCCGCTGCCGACAGCGTCCAGGTGAAGAATGGCGGTACTGTCCGTCTGCACAACCTCAAGCACGTAGAGCGCGTGGACGGTCACCTGGTGGCTGTATCCCGTTCCGGTGAACTGGCCATCGCCGACGACTTCGGTCGCGAGCGCGAGCGTTACAAGCTGCCGTACGGTGCTGTGATTTCGGTCAAGGAAGGTGACAAGGTCGACGCTGGCGCCATCGTGGCCAAGTGGGATCCGCACACTCACCCGATCGTGACCGAGATGAAAGGTACCGTGACCTACGTGGGCATGGAAGAAGGCATCACGATCAAGCGTCAGACCGACGAATTGACCGGTATGACCAACATTGAAGTACTCGACGCGAAAGATCGTCCAGCTGCCGGCAAGGACATCCGTCCGGCCGTGAAGATGGTCGACGACAACGGCAAGGATCTGTTGCTGCCAGGCACTGACGTAATCGCTCAGTACTTCCTGCCAGCCAACGCCCTGGTCGGTGTTGCGGACGGCGCGCGGATCGCGATCGGTGATGTTATCGCCCGTATCCCGCAGGAAACTTCGAAAACCCGCGACATCACCGGTGGTCTGCCGCGTGTTGCCGACTTGTTCGAAGCACGTCGTCCGAAAGAAGCCTCGATTCTGGCTGAAGTCAGCGGCACCATCGCGTTCGGTAAAGAGACCAAGGGCAAGCGCCGCCTGGTCATTACACCGAACGACGGTAGCGATCCGTACGAAGAGCTGATTCCGAAGTGGCGTCACCTGAACGTCTTCGAAGGCGAACAGGTAAACCGCGGCGAAGTTATCTCGGACGGCCCGAGCGATCCACACGACATCCTGCGTCTGCTGGGTGTGAGTGCGCTGGCCAAGTACATCGTGAACGAGATCCAGGACGTTTACCGTCTGCAAGGCGTGAAGATCAACGACAAGCACATCGAGACCATCCTGCGTCAGATGCTGCGTAAGGTCGAGATCGCTGAATCTGGCGACTCGAGTTTCATCAAGGGCGACCAGATGGAACTGACTCACGTACTGGTGGAAAACGAGCGCCTGGCGACCGAAGACAAGTTTGTCTCCAAGTTCACTCGCGTGCTGCTGGGTATCACCAAGGCGTCGTTGTCCACCGAATCGTTTATCTCGGCGGCTTCCTTCCAGGAAACCACCCGTGTACTGACCGAAGCGGCGGTAACCGGCAAGCGCGATTACCTGCGCGGCCTGAAAGAAAACGTGGTCGTGGGTCGTCTGATCCCGGCCGGTACCGGTTTGGCCTATCACAGCGAGCGCAAGCGTCGCCGTGATGCCGACAAGCCGTTGCGCGTAAGCGCCAGTGAAGTGGAAGCTGCACTGACCGAAGCACTGAACTCGAGTGGTAACTGAGTTCTGCGGTAATTGAGTGCCTGGCCCTGGTCGCCCCGTTCGGCGGATCTCGACAAACAGTCGAGATCCGGCGGGCGGGGAGGTCGGGGCCTTGCCTTGACTGGGGACAAGATCCTCTTTAGACTCTTGATCCCCTAAATTTGGCGGGAATTCGTTCCTGCCATTTTGCTTTTCTTGTAAGACAATAGCGTCGCAAGACAACAGTGGAGCTAGTAGATGGCAACTATCAACCAGCTGGTACGTCAGCCGCGTAAGCGTATCGTCGAGAAATCCGACGTGCCTGCGCTGCAGAACTGCCCGCAACGTCGTGGCGTATGCACCCGTGTGTATACCACCACGCCGAAAAAACCTAACTCGGCACTGCGTAAAGTATGCCGCGTGCGTCTGACCAACGGTTTCGAGGTTTCCTCGTACATCGGCGGTGAAGGCCACAACCTGCAAGAACACAGCGTGGTCCTGATCCGCGGCGGTCGTGTAAAAGACTTGCCAGGTGTTCGTTACCACACCGTTCGCGGCTCTTTGGATACTTCCGGCGTTAAAGGTCGTAACCAAGGTCGTTCGAAGTACGGTACCAAGCGTCCGAAATAATCGGCCGTTTAGCAGTTTTTAATTTTATTGAGTCGATAAGAGTAAGGTCGGGCACGCATCCGCTGTCCCGGGCTAACCTGAAGACCGTTTGAGGGCTTATCAATGCCAAGACGTCGCGTAGCAGCCAAACGTGAGATTCTGGACGATCCGAAATACGGAAGCCAGATTCTCGCCAAGTTCATGAATCACGTAATGGAAAGCGGCAAGAAAGCCGTTGCCGAGCGTATCGTTTATGGCGCACTGGACAAAGTTAAGGAACGCAAGAACAGCGATCCCCTGGAAATCTTCGAGAAAGCTCTCGACGCCATCGCTCCGCTGGTCGAAGTGAAGTCGCGCCGTGTAGGCGGTGCTACTTACCAGGTTCCGGTCGAAGTTCGTCCGTCCCGTCGTAACGCCCTGGCAATGCGCTGGCTGGTAGACTTCGCCCGCAAGCGCGGCGAGAAGTCCATGGCTCTGCGTTTGGCTGGTGAACTGTTGGACGCTGCTGAAGGTAAAGGTGCTGCAGTTAAGAAGCGTGAAGACGTGCACCGTATGGCTGAAGCCAACAAGGCTTTCTCGCACTACCGCTTCTAATTTTAGCGTCACTCAATTTGCGAGGGCTTTATGGCTCGTACTACACCGATTAACCGCTACCGTAATATCGGTATCGTTGCTCACGTGGATGCTGGTAAAACCACCACCACCGAGCGCGTCCTTTTTTACACCGGCAAGAGTCACAAAATGGGCGAGGTGCATGACGGCGCCGCGACCACAGACTGGATGGTGCAGGAGCAGGAGCGTGGTATTACCATTACTTCTGCTGCTATCACCGCCTTCTGGAAAGGTTCCGAGAAGCAGTACCCGCACGAGCACCGCTTCAACGTTATCGATACCCCGGGCCACGTAGACTTCACCATCGAAGTTGAACGTTCCCTGCGTGTACTCGACGGCGCTGTTGTTGTGTTCTGTGGTACTTCGGGTGTTGAGCCTCAGTCGGAAACCGTATGGCGTCAAGCCAACAAATACGGCGTTCCACGTCTTGTTTACGTAAACAAGATGGACCGTGCTGGTGCGAACTTCCTGCGCGTGATCGCTCAGATCAAGCAGCGCCTGGGTCACACTCCGGTGCCGATTCAGCTGGCTATCGGTTCTGAAGACAACTTCCAGGGTCAGATCGATCTGATCAACATGCAAGCTGTCTACTGGAACGATTCCGACAAGGGCATGGTCCCTGTTCGCAAGGAAATTCCTGCCGAGCTGTTGGAAGAAGCCGAGCAATGGCGCAGCAACATGGTTGAGGCTGCGGCCGAAGCCAGCGAAGAGCTGATGAACAAGTACCTCGAAGGTGAAGAACTCACCAATGAGGAAATCAAGGCCGCTCTGCGTCAGCGTACTATCGCTGGTGAGATCGTTCTGGCTGTTTGCGGTTCTTCCTTCAAGAACAAGGGTGTTCCCCTGGTTCTCGACGCCGTTATCGACTTCCTGCCTGCTCCAACCGACATTCCCGCTATCAAGGGTTCCAACCCGGATAACGAGGAAGAGGAAATGGAGCGTCACGCAAGTGACGACGAGCCGTTCGCGGCTTTGGCGTTCAAGATCGCTACCGACCCATTCGTGGGTACCTTGACCTTTGTTCGAGTTTACTCGGGCGTGTTGGCCTCCGGCGACGGCGTGATCAACTCGGTAAAAGGCAAGAAAGAGCGTGTGGGTCGTATGGTGCAGATGCACGCAAACGCCCGTGAAGAAATCAAGGAAGTACGCGCTGGCGACATCGCGGCCTTGATCGGCATGAAGGACGTCACCACCGGTGAAACTTTGTGCAACGCTGACAAGCCAATCATCCTGGTTCGCATGGACTTCCCGGAGCCGGTTATTTCGGTTGCCGTTGAGCCTAAGACCAAGGACGACCAGGAAAAAATGGGTATCGCTCTGGGCAAGCTTGCTCAGGAAGACCCGTCTTTCCGCGTCAAGACTGATGAAGAGACTGGTCAAACGATCATCTCCGGCATGGGCGAGTTGCACCTGGACATCCTGGTTGACCGGATGCGCCGTGAGTTCAACGTCGAAGCCAACATCGGTAAGCCTCAGGTTTCCTATCGTGAGCGCATCACGAAGAGCTGTGAAATCGAAGGCAAGTTCGTTCGCCAATCCGGCGGTCGTGGCCAGTTCGGTCACTGCTGGATCCGTTTTGCACCGGCTGACGAAGGTCAGGAAGGTCTGCAATTCCTGAACGAAGTCGTAGGTGGTGTGGTTCCTAAGGAATACATCCCGGCGATCCAGAAGGGTATCGAAGAGCAGATGAAGAACGGCGTTGTCGCCGGCTATCCGCTGATCGGCCTGAAGGCGACTGTGTTCGATGGTTCTTACCATGACGTCGACTCCAACGAGATGGCGTTTAAGGTGGCTGCCTCCATGGCAACCAAGCAGCTGGCCCAGAAGGGTGGTGGTGAGTTGCTTGAGCCGATCATGGCGGTGGAAGTCGTTACGCCTGAAGACTACATGGGTGATGTCATGGGCGACCTTAACCGTCGTCGTGGCATGATTCTGGGTATGGAAGATACGGTTTCCGGCAAAGTGATTCGTGCCGAGGTCCCGTTGGGTGAAATGTTCGGTTACGCAACCGACGTTCGTTCCATGTCTCAGGGTCGCGCAAGCTACTCTATGGAATTCAAAAAATACAATACAGCTCCGTCGCATATCGTCGAGACTGTTACCAAAAAGCAAGGCTGATTCAGCCCCTTTAAGCTAGGAGTTAATTGTCGTGGCTAAAGAAAAATTTGAACGGAACAAACCGCACGTCAACGTTGGCACCATCGGTCACGTTGACCACGGTAAAACCACGCTGACCGCTGCTCTGACCCGTGTCTGCTCCGAAGTTTTCGGTTCGGCCAAGGTTGACTTCGACAAGATCGACAGCGCCCCGGAAGAGAAAGCTCGCGGTATCACCATCAACACCGCTCACGTTGAATACGATTCGGCCGTGCGTCACTACGCACACGTTGACTGCCCAGGTCACGCCGACTACGTAAAAAACATGATCACCGGTGCTGCCCAGATGGACGGCGCGATCCTGGTTTGCTCGGCCGCTGATGGTCCGATGCCACAAACCCGTGAGCACATCCTGCTGTCCCGTCAGGTAGGCGTTCCGTACATCGTTGTCTTCCTGAACAAGGCTGACATGGTTGACGACGCTGAGCTGCTGGAACTGGTTGAGATGGAAGTGCGCGACCTGCTGAGCACTTACGACTTCCCAGGTGATGACACTCCAATCATCATCGGTTCGGCTCTGATGGCTCTGAACGGCCAAGACGACAACGAAATGGGCACCACTGCCGTCAAGAAGCTGGTGGAAACTCTGGACAGCTACATCCCAGAGCCAGAGCGTGCTATCGACAAGCCGTTCCTGATGCCAATCGAAGACGTATTCTCGATCTCCGGTCGCGGTACTGTTGTGACTGGTCGTGTTGAGCGTGGCATCGTCCGTATCCAGGAAGAAGTTGAGATCGTCGGTCTGCGCGACACTCAGAAAACTACCTGCACCGGCGTTGAAATGTTCCGCAAGCTGCTCGACGAAGGTCGTGCTGGCGAGAACTGCGGCGTACTGCTGCGCGGCACCAAGCGTGACGACGTTGAGCGTGGCCAGGTTCTGGTCAAGCCAGGCACCGTCAAGCCGCACACCAAGTTCACCGCGGAAGTTTACGTTCTGAGCAAGGAAGAAGGCGGCCGTCATACTCCGTTCTTCAAAGGCTACCGTCCACAGTTCTACTTCCGTACAACTGACGTGACTGGTAACTGCGAGCTGCCAGAAGGCGTTGAAATGGTAATGCCAGGTGACAACATTCAGATGACTGTTACCCTGATCAAGACCATCGCGATGGAAGACGGCCTGCGTTTCGCTATCCGTGAAGGCGGTCGTACCGTCGGCGCCGGCGTCGTAGCCAAAGTTATCGAGTAAGTCTCTTTTAGAGTCAGCTTGATGAGTTGAAAAGCCCCCGCTTAGCGGGGGCTTTTTTATTGGGTTGACACCTACCAGGGGCGTCTATAGAATTGCGCCTCCTTTTAACGGGCGTATTGCGCCCGGTGGGAATAGCAGCCGGAGTCTGAAATCCAATGCAAAATCAGCAAATCCGTATCAGGTTGAAGGCTTTTGACCATCGCCTGATCGACCAATCCACCCAGGAAATCGTGGAAACCGCGAAACGTACTGGTGCTCAAGTGCGTGGTCCAATTCCACTGCCTACCCGTAAAGAGCGGTTCACCGTTCTGGTCTCCCCGCACGTCAACAAAGACGCGCGTGACCAGTACGAGATCCGTACTCATAAGCGCGTTCTGGACATCGTCCAGCCAACGGATAAAACCGTTGATGCTCTTATGAAGCTCGATCTTGCGGCCGGTGTGGAAGTGCAGATCAGCCTCGGCTAAGACTCGGTCTTAGTCGTGTAACGCTCTGAAATGGGCGGCCATAGCGGGTGAAAGCCCCGTACACTCATGAGGTTTACAACATGACTATTGGTGTAGTCGGTCGTAAATGCGGTATGACCCGTATTTTCACCGAAGAAGGTGTCTCCATTCCGGTCACGGTCATTGAGATCGAGCCGAATCGCGTCACCCAGTTCAAAACTGAAGAGACCGATGGCTATCGTGCAGTGCAAGTCACTGTCGGCGAGCGTCGTGCTTCGCGTGTAACAGCAGCTCAGGCTGGCCACTTCGCCAAGGCGAACGTTGCCGCTGGTCGTACCGTAATGGAATTCCGCCTTGAAGAAGGCGAGTACCAGGCCGGCGATCTGATCAACGCTGAAATCTTCGCCGCTGGCCAACTGGTTGATGTAACCGGTCAGTCCAAGGGTAAAGGCTTCCAGGGTACGATCAAGCGTTGGAACTTCCGCGGGCAAGATAACACCCACGGTAACTCCGTATCCCACCGCGTTCCAGGCTCTATCGGCCAGTGCCAGACTCCTGGTCGTGTATTCAAGGGCAAAAAAATGTCCGGTCATATGGGCGCTGAGCGCGTGACCGTGCAGTCCCTCGAAGTAGTGCGCGTGGACGCTGAACGCAATCTGTTGTTGGTCAAGGGCGCTGTTCCTGGCGCTACTGGCGGCAACTTGGTTGTACGTCCAGCAGCCAAGGCTCGCGGTTAAGGGGAAGCTGACATGCAATTAAATGTAAATGACGCTCAAGCGATCGAAGTTTCCGAACTGACATTTGGCGGCGAATTCAACGAGACGCTGGTTCACCAAGCAGTCGTGGCCTACATGGCCGGCGGCCGTCAAGGTAGCAAGCAGCAAAAGACCCGTTCCGACGTTTCCGGTGGCGGCAAGCGCCCATGGCGTCAGAAAGGTACTGGCCGTGCTCGTGCCGGTACTATCCGTAGCCCAATCTGGCGTGGCGGCGGTACCACTTTCGCAGCTCGTCCTCAGGATCACTCCCAGAAGCTGAACAAGAAGATGTATCGCGCAGCAATGCGTTCCATCCTTGCTGAGCTGGTGCGTACTGATCGTCTGGTCGTGGTTCAGGACTTCGCTGTTGAAGCACCGAAAACCAAAGATCTGCTGAACAAGCTGAACGGCATGGGCCTGACTGACGTCCTGATCGTGTCTGACGCTGTTGATCAGAACCTGTACCTGGCTGCTCGCAACCTGCCACACGTCGACGTTCGTGACGTGCAGGGTTCCGATCCGGTCAGTCTGATCGCATACGACAAGGTGTTGATCACCGTGTCGGCCGTGAAGAAATTCGAGGAGCTGCTGGGATGAACCAGGAACGCGTATTTAAAGTTCTGCTTGGCCCGCACGTTTCCGAGAAGGCTACGGTTCTGGCAGACAAGAAAGGCCAGTTCGTTTTCAAGGTTGCTACCGATGCAACCAAGCTGGAAATCAAGAAGGCCGTCGAAAGCCTGTTCAGCGTGAAAGTAGAGCGCGTGACTACCCTGAACGTTCTGGGTAAAAGCAAGCGCACTGCTCGCGGTCTGGGCAAGCGTAATGACTGGAAGAAGGCAGTTATCTCCCTTCAGCCAGGCCAAGATCTCGATTTCAGCAGCAGTGCTGAGTAAGGAAGGGGTGCATCATGGCAATCGTTAAATGCAAACCGACTTCCCCTGGCCGCCGTTTTGTGGTCAAGGTGGTCAACCAGGAGCTGCATAAAGGCGCTCCTCACGCACCGCTGCTCGAGAAAAAATCGAAGTCTGGTGGTCGTAACAACAATGGCCGTATTACCACTCGTCACATCGGTGGTGGTCATAAGCAGCATTATCGTCTGGTCGACTTCCGTCGCAACGACAAGGATGGCATCGCTGCCACCGTCGAGCGTATCGAATACGATCCAAACCGTACTGCTCACATCGCTCTGCTGCTGTACGCAGATGGCGAGCGTCGCTACATCATCGCCCCTAAAGGCGTGAGTGCTGGCGACCAGCTGATCGCAGGTGCCCTGGCACCGATCAAGCCGGGCAACGCTCTGCAACTGCGTAACATTCCAGTTGGTAGCACCGTACACGGCATCGAATTGAAGCCAGGTAAAGGCGCACAGATCGCTCGTTCCGCTGGTGCTTCGGCTCAGCTGATCGCTCGTGAAGGTGTCTACGTGACCCTGCGTCTGCGTTCTGGTGAGATGCGTAAAGTACTGGCTGAATGCCGTGCGACCCTGGGCGAAGTCTCGAACTCCGAGCACAGCCTGCGTTCGTTGGGTAAAGCTGGTGCCAAGCGCTGGCGTGGCGTTCGCCCAACCGTTCGTGGTGTTGCCATGAACCCGGTTGACCACCCACATGGTGGTGGTGAAGGTCGTACCTCTGGTGGTCGTCATCCGGTATCGCCATGGGGCTTCCCGACTAAGGGCGCGAAGACTCGTGGTAATAAGCGTACCGACAAAATGATCGTCCGTCGTCGCAAGTAAATAGAGGGATACGACAGTGCCACGTTCTCTGAAAAAAGGTCCTTTTATTGATCTTCACCTACTGAAGAAGATCGAAGTGGCGGCGGAAAAGAACGATCGCAAACCAGTTAAGACCTGGTCGCGTCGTTCGATGATCCTGCCACAAATGGTCGGTCTGACCATCGCAGTACACAACGGTCGCCAACACGTCCCAGTTCTCGTGAACGAAGACATGGTCGGCCACAAACTGGGCGAGTTCGCCGGTACCCGCACATACCGTGGGCACGTGGCTGACAAGAAAGCCAAGCGTTAAGGGGTAAGGAAATGGAAGTAGCCGCTAAGTTGTCGGGCGCTCGAATCTCCGCCCAGAAAGCCCGCTTGGTCGCCGACCAGATCCGCGGGAAGAAGGTGGGCGAAGCGCTCAACCTGTTGGCTTTCAGCAGTAAGAAAGCCGCCGAGATCATGAAGAAAGTGCTGGAGTCGGCCGTAGCCAACGCCGAGCATAACGAAGGCGCAGACGTTGATGACCTGAAGGTCAGCACCGTTTTCGTCAACGAAGGGCGTTCGCTGAAGCGCATCATGCCACGTGCCAAAGGCCGTGCTGATCGCATCGTCAAGCGGTCTTGCCATATCACTGTCAAGGTTGCTGACAAGTAACGGAGTCGAAGAGATGGGTCAGAAAGTACATCCCATTGGCATTCGCCTGGGAATCGTCAAGGAGCACACCTCCGTCTGGTACGCAGACGGTCGGACTTATGCGGACTACTTGTTCGCTGATCTGAAGGTGCGTGAGTATCTCCAAGACAAACTAAAAAGCGCGTCCGTAAGCCGTATCGATATCCATCGTCCGGCGCAGACTGCACGTATCACCATCCACACCGCTCGTCCAGGTATCGTTATCGGGAAGAAAGGTGAAGATGTTGAGAAACTGCGTCAGGACCTGACCAAGCAAATGGGTGTGCCTGTGCACATCAATATCGAAGAGATCCGCAAGCCGGAGCTCGACGGTATGCTGGTTGCGCAGAGCGTAGCTCAGCAGCTGGAGCGTCGCGTAATGTTCCGTCGCGCTATGAAGCGCGCTGTACAGAACGCCATGCGCATTGGTGCCAAAGGCATCAAAATCCAAGTGAGCGGTCGTCTCGGCGGTGCTGAAATCGCACGTACTGAATGGTATCGCGAAGGTCGTGTGCCACTGCACACCCTGCGTGCCGACATCGACTATGCCAACTACGAAGCTCACACCACCTACGGTGTGATCGGTGTAAAGGTTTGGATCTTCAAAGGCGAAGTAATTGGTGGTCGCCAAGAAGAACTGAAGCCACAAGCACCAGCGCCTCGTAAAAAAGCTGCTAAGTAAGGGGTACGCCAAATGTTGCAACCAAAGCGTACGAAGTTCCGCAAGCAAATGACCGGTCACAACCGTGGCCTGGCATTGCGCGGTAGCAAAGTCAGCTTCGGCGAGTTCGCGCTGAAGTCTGTTGCTCGTGGTCGTCTCACCGCTCGTCAGATCGAGTCAGCGCGTCGTGCTCTGACCCGTCACGTAAAACGTGGCGGCAAGATCTGGATCCGTGTATTCCCGGACAAGCCTATTTCCAAGAAGCCACTCGAAGTTCGGATGGGTAAAGGTAAGGGTAACGTCGAATACTGGGTTGCCCAGATTCAGCCAGGCAAAGTCCTGTATGAAATCGAGGGTGTAACTGAAGAGCTGGCGCGTGAGGCTTTTGCCCTGGCTGCTGCAAAGCTGCCGCTCGCCACCGCCTTTGTTAAACGGACGGTGATGTGATGAAAGCGAATGAACTTCGTGAAAAATCAGCACAGCAGCTGAACGAGCAACTGCTCGGCCTGCTGCGCGACCAGTTCAATCTGCGTATGCAGAAAGCAACTGGCCAGTTGGGGCAGTCTCATCTGCTCTCGCAAGTTAAGCGTGATATCGCTCGCGTGAAAACTGTGCTCAACCAGCAGGCAGGTAAGTAATCATGGCTGAAGCCGAAAAAACTGTCCGTACGCTGACTGGCCGTGTTGTCAGCGACAAGATGGACAAAACCATCACCGTTCTGATCGAGCGTCGCGTTAAGCACCCGATCTACGGTAAATACGTTAAGCGTTCGACTAAGCTGCACGCGCACGACGAAACCAATCAGTGCCACATCGGCGACAAAGTCACTATTCGTGAAACTCGTCCGATGGCCAAGACCAAGTCTTGGGCGCTGGTTGATGTTCTCGAACGCGCTGTGGAAGTCTAAGGGCTAGGGGTCGGAGAAATTATATGATTCAGACTCAATCCATGCTCGATGTGGCCGATAACAGCGGCGCTCGCCGTGTTATGTGCATCAAGGTGCTGGGTGGCTCCCATCGTCGTTACGCTGGTATCGGTGACATCATCAAGGTTACCGTCAAGGAAGCAATTCCTCGCGGTAAGGTGAAAAAAGGCCAAGTGATGACTGCTGTCGTAGTCCGCACTCGCCATGGCGTTCGTCGTGCTGACGGCTCCATCATCCGCTTTGATGGCAACGCTGCTGTTCTGTTGAACAACAAGCAAGAGCCGATCGGCACCCGTATCTTTGGGCCAGTGACCCGTGAACTTCGTACTGAGAAGTTCATGAAGATCGTCTCGCTCGCCCCAGAAGTGCTGTAAGGAGATCCGACATGCAAAAGATTCGTCGTGACGACGAGATCATCGTGATCGCCGGCAAAGACAAAGGTAAGCGCGGTAAGGTGCTGAAGGTTCTTGCTGACAACCGTCTGGTTGTTGGTGGTCTGAACCTGGTCAAGCGTCATACCAAGCCTAACCCGATGTCGGGCGTACAGGGCGGTATCGTCGAGAAAGAAGCGCCACTGCACGCTTCCAACGTCGCCATCTTCAACGGCGAAACCAACAAGGCTGACCGCGTTGGTTTCAAAGTAGAAGACGGTAAGAAAATTCGTGTCTTCAAGTCGACCCAAAAAGCGGTTGATGCTTGAACACTGCTAGGTAGAAGACCATGGCACGACTAAAAGAGATTTACCGGAAGGAAATCGCACCGAAACTTAAGGAAGAACTTAAGCTTTCGAACGTGATGGAAGTTCCGCGCGTTACCAAAATCACCCTGAACATGGGTCTGGGCGAAGCGATCGGCGACAAAAAAGTCATCGAGCACGCTGTTGCTGACCTGGAAAAGATCACCGGTCAGAAAGTCGTCGTGACTTACGCTCGGAAATCCATCGCTGGCTTTAAAGTCCGTGAAGGTTGGCCGATCGGCGTCAAAGTGACCCTGCGCCGTGAGCGTATGTACGAGTTCCTGGATCGTCTGCTGTCGATCTCCCTGCCTCGGGTTCGCGACTTCCGCGGCCTGAATGCCAAGTCCTTCGATGGTCGTGGCAACTACAGCATGGGCGTTAAAGAGCAGATCATTTTCCCGGAAATCGATTACGACAAGATCGACGCTCTCCGCGGTCTGGACATTACCCTGACCACCACTGCTCGGACGGATGATGAAGGTCGCGCACTGCTGCGCGCTTTCAAATTCCCGTTCCGCAACTGATTGGAGTAGGAAAATGGCCAAGAAGAGCATGAAAAACCGTGAGCTGAAGCGTCAGCTCACCGTTGCCAAGTACGCCACCAAGCGTGCAGCGCTGAAAGCTATCATCGTTGATCTGAACGCAAGTCCAGAAGCGCGTTGGGAAGCTACCGTAGCCCTGCAGAAGCAGCCACGTGACGCAAGCGCCTCGCGCATGCGTAACCGCTGCCGCCTGACTGGTCGTCCGCACGGCGTGTACCGCAAGTTCGGCCTCGGCCGTAACATGCTGCGTCAAGCTGCAATGCGTGGTGACGTTCCAGGTCTGGTTAAAGCCAGCTGGTAAGCACTGTCAAAGTCGCGGCGTTCGGGATCGCAAGATCCTGACCGTCGGTGACCTTGAACTTGAATCAAGCCCCTTTTGGGGCTTGATTCATTTGTGGGGTGTGTCTAGAATACCCGGCTCGCCTGAGCCCGTGTTTTTATTGCGCGGATGCACTCGGCGACACGTACTAGCCGAAAGGCTAATTTTTTGTGTATTAGGAGCGTCTAGCCCATGAGTATGCAGGACCCGTTAGCGGACATGCTAACTCGTATCCGTAATGCCCAGATGGCTGAAAAGTCCGTCGTAAGCATGCCATCTTCTACGTTGAAGGTAGCTGTTGCCAAAGTCCTGAAGGACGAAGGTTACATTGCGGGTTATCAGATCAGCAGCGAAATCAAGCCTCTGCTGTCCATCGAGCTGAAGTACTTCGAAGGCCGTCCGGTCATCGAGGAAGTGAAGCGCGTTAGCCGTCCAGGCCTGCGTCAGTACAAGTCCGTCGAGGATCTGCCAAAAGTTCGTGGCGGCCTGGGCGTGTCTATCGTCTCCACCAACAAGGGTGTGATGACGGATCGTGCTGCGCGCGCTGCCGGTGTCGGCGGCGAAGTTCTTTGCACTGTGTTCTAAGGGGGGATAAGCATGTCACGCGTCGCTAAGAACCCCGTTAAGCTGCCAGCCGGTGTCGAAGTCAAATTCGCAGGCCAACAGCTTTCGGTGAAGGGTGCCAAGGGCACTCTGCAACTGAACATCCATTCGTCCGTTGAGATCGTTGAAGAAGCTGGTGAGCTGCGTTTCGCTGCTCGCAATGGCGATCAACAGACTCGCGCAATGGCTGGTACCACTCGTGCGTTGGTAAACAACATGGTCCAAGGCGTAAGCCAAGGCTTCGAGCGCAAGCTCCAGCTGGTCGGTGTTGGTTACAAAGCGCAAGCAAAAGGCACAGTGCTGAACCTGGCTCTTGGCTTCTCGCACCCAGTGGATTATGAACTGCCGGAAGGCATCACCGCTGAGACTCCTAGCCAGACCGATATCCTGATCAAGGGCATCGACAAGCAGCTGGTAGGTCAAGTGGCCGCCGAGATCCGCGACTTCCGTCCACCAGAGCCGTACAAAGGCAAAGGTGTGCGCTACGCGGACGAAGTCGTCCGTCGTAAAGAAGCCAAGAAGAAGTAGGGCATAGCAAATGACCGACAAAAAAGTTACTCGACTGCGTCGCGCTCGCAAAGCACGCCTGAAAATGCACGAACTCGAAGTCGTGCGTCTCTGCGTGTTCCGCTCGTCGCAGCACATCTACGCCCAGGTCATTTCGGCCGACGGCAACAAAGTCCTGGCAAGTGCCTCGACTTTGGATAAAGAACTGCGTGATGGCGCCACTGGCAACATCGACGCGGCCACTAAGGTTGGCCAGCTGGTCGCTACGCGTGCTAAAGCCGCTGGCGTCTCGCAGGTGGCTTTCGACCGCTCTGGCTTCAAGTACCACGGCCGCGTCAAGGCGCTGGCTGATGCTGCTCGTGAAGCTGGGCTGGAGTTCTAAGTTATGTCAAATAACGACCAAAAGCGCGACGAAGGCTACATCGAGAAGCTGGTTCAAGTTAACCGCGTAGCCAAAACCGTTAAAGGCGGCCGTATCTTCACTTTCACTGCGTTGACCGTAGTGGGTGATGGTAAAGGCCGTGTTGGCTTCGGCCGTGGCAAGTCGCGTGAAGTGCCTGCTGCGATCCAGAAGGCAATGGAAGCTGCTCGCCGCAACATGATCCAGGTTGATCTGAACGGCACCACTCTGCAGTACGCAATGAAGTCCGCCCATGGCGCTTCGAAGGTGTACATGCAGCCTGCTTCTGAAGGTACCGGTATCATCGCTGGCGGCGCTATGCGTGCTGTCCTCGAAGTTGCTGGCGTTCAGAACGTTCTGGCCAAGTGCTACGGCTCGACTAACCCGGTAAACGTGGTTCACGCCACTTTCAAGGGTTTGAAAGCAATGCAGTCTCCTGAATCCATTGCCGCCAAGCGTGGCAAAAGCGTCAAGGAGATCTTCTGATCATGGCTACCGTAAAAGTAACGCTGATCAAAAGCATGACCGGCCGCATCCCTAACCACAAACTGTGCGTTAAGGGTCTGGGTCTGCGTCGCATCGGTCACACTGTAGAAGTCCAGGATACTCCCGAGAATCGCGGGATGATCAACAAGGCTTACTACATGCTGCGTGTCGAGGGTTAATCGATGAAACTCAATGATCTGAGTCCAGCGCCGGGTTCCCGTCGCGAAAAGCATCGTCCGGGCCGTGGTATCGGTAGTGGTTTGGGCAAGACCGGTGGCCGTGGCCACAAAGGTCAGACCTCCCGCTCCGGTGGCACCATTGCTCCAGGCTTTGAAGGCGGTCAACAGCCGCTGCATCGTCGCCTGCCGAAGTTCGGTTTCGTTTCCCTGAAAGCCATGGACCGCGCAGAAGTGCGTCTGTCCGAGCTGGCCAAAGTGGACGGCGACATCGTCACCGTGCAGTCCCTGAAGGATGCCAACGTGATCAACCAGAACGTACAGCGTGTGAAAATCATGCTGTCGGGCGAAGTTGCTCGTGCTGTCACCATCGGAAAGGGAATCGGCGCCACCAAAGGTGCGCGTGCGGCTATCGAAGCAGCTGGCGGCAAGTTCGAGGAATAAATGGCTAAGCAAGGTGCTCTCTCTGCGCTCGGCAAAGGCGGTATGTCTGAACTCTGGGCTCGTCTGCGTTTTCTGTTCCTGGCGATTATCGTCTACCGAATAGGCGCACACATCCCGGTTCCAGGTATCAACCCGGACCGACTCGCGGACCTGTTTCGACAGAATGAGGGGACCATTCTTAGCTTGTTCAACATGTTTTCCGGCGGCGCGCTGGAGCGGATGAGCATCTTTGCACTGGGGATCATGCCGTACATTTCGGCATCGATCATCATGCAACTGATGAGCGCTGTCAGCCCGCAGCTGGAGCAGTTGAAGAAGGAAGGTGAAGCTGGCCGTCGCAAGATCAGCCAGTACACCCGCTACGGCACTGTCGTCCTCGCTCTCGTTCAGGCCATTGGCATGTCCATTGGCCTGGCGGGGCAGGGCGTTTCGTTCACTGCTGACTTCAGCTTTCATTTCGTTGCGGTAACCACGTTTGTGGCGGGCGCGATGTTCATGATGTGGCTGGGTGAGCAGATTACTGAGCGTGGTGTTGGCAACGGTATCTCGATGTTGATCTTCGCAGGTATCGTCGCCGGTCTTCCGAGAGCGATCGGGCAGTCTTTCGAGTCTGCGCGTCAGGGTGATATCAACATTTTCGCCCTGGTTGCCATCGGTTTGTTGGCAGTAGCGATTATCGGTTTCGTGGTGTTCATTGAGCGTGGTCAGCGGCGAATCGCTGTTCACTACGCCAAGCGTCAGCAGGGCCGCAAGGTGTTTGCTGCGCAGACCAGCCACTTGCCGTTGAAGGTGAACATGGCCGGCGTTATTCCGGCTATTTTCGCGAGCAGCATTCTGCTGTTCCCGGCTTCGTTGGGTGCCTGGTTCGGCCAGTCTGAAGGTATGGGCTGGTTGCAGGACATCTCGCAGTCGATCGCTCCTGGTCAGCCGTTGAATATTCTGCTGTTTAGTGCAGGGATTATTTTCTTCTGCTTCTTCTATACGGCGTTGATGTTCAATCCGAAAGACGTAGCGGAAAACCTGAAGAAGTCCGGTGCCTTTATTCCGGGCATCCGTCCAGGTGAGCAGTCTGCGCGCTACATTGATGGCGTTCTGACTCGCTTGACCATGTTCGGTGCTCTTTACATGACGGCCGTCTGTCTGTTGCCCCAGTTCCTGGTGGTTGCGGCAAACGTACCGTTCTACCTTGGCGGGACCTCGTTGCTGATCGTGGTCGTGGTTGTGATGGACTTCATGTCCCAAGTACAATCGCACCTCGTTTCGCACCAGTACGAATCCCTGATGAAGAAAGCCAACCTGAAGGGCTACGGCAGCGGCATGTTGCGCTGAGTAGCGTCCATAAGGTTCGAGGAGTTGGTGATGAAAGTTCGTGCATCGGTGAAAAAGCTGTGCCGCAACTGCAAGATTATTCGCCGCGAAGGTGTTGTTCGGGTAATTTGCAGCGCGGAACCGCGTCACAAACAGCGCCAAGGCTGAGTGTGATTGTGCTTTAAGCCCGGCAGCTAGTGCGCTGCCGGGTTGATTATTTGTTATTACAGCGATATTATCTCGCGCCCTATTTCTTGGCTTCCGGGGCGTAGGTAGCTGTCAATTGGAGTCCCACTGAATGGCCCGTATTGCAGGCGTCAACATTCCAGATAACAAGCATACTGTTATCTCGCTGACCTACATCTATGGTGTTGGTCGCACTACTGCACAGAAAATTTGTGCAGTGACTGGGGTCAACCCAGCGGCAAAGATCAAAGATCTGAGCGACGAGCAGATTGAACAGCTGCGTGGCGAAGTGGCGAAGTTCACCACTGAAGGTGACCTGCGTCGCGAAATCAACATGAAAATCAAGCGCTTGATGGACCTCGGTTGCTATCGCGGTCTGCGTCATCGTCGTGGTCTGCCAGTACGCGGTCAGCGTACCAAGACCAACGCGCGTACCCGTAAAGGTCCGCGTAAGCCGATCCGCAAGTAATCGCCCCAGCGAATCGACAGGAATTTAATCATGGCAAAACCTGCTGCTCGTCCTCGTAAAAAAGTTAAAAAGACAGTGGTTGATGGCATCGCCCACATCCATGCTTCTTTTAACAACACCATCGTGACCATTACCGACCGTCAAGGTAACGCTCTTTCCTGGGCTACCTCCGGTGGTTCGGGTTTCCGCGGTTCCCGCAAGTCCACCCCGTTCGCTGCTCAAGTAGCTGCTGAGCGTGCTGGTCAAGCTGCGCTGGAATACGGCCTGAAAAACCTCGACGTCAACGTCAAGGGTCCAGGTCCAGGTCGTGAATCCGCAGTCCGCGCTTTGAACGGCTGTGGCTACAAGATCGCCAGCATCACCGACGTGACGCCAATCCCGCACAACGGGTGCCGTCCGCCGAAGAAGCGCCGCGTGTAATCCAGGAGATTGTAAAGAATGGCTCGTTACATTGGTCCAAAATGCAAACTCGCTCGTCGCGAAGGCACCGATCTTTTTCTGAAGAGCGGCGTGCGCGCGATCGAATCGAAGTGCAACATTGAAGCAGCACCTGGTATCCACGGCCAACGCCGCGGTCGCCAGTCCGATTACGGCACCCAACTGCGTGAAAAGCAGAAGGTCCGTCGTATCTACGGCGTTCTCGAGCGTCAATTCAGCGGCTACTACAAAGAAGCAGCTGGCAAGAAAGGCGCAACCGGCGAAAACCTGTTGCAACTGCTCGAATGCCGTCTGGACAACGTTGTATACCGTATGGGTTTCGGTTCTACTCGTGCCGAATCCCGTCAGCTGGTATCGCACAAGTCGATCAGCGTTAACGGTCAGACCGTAAACGTTCCGTCCTACCAGGTTCGTGCTGGTGACGTGGTTGCTGTTCGCGAGAAAGCAAAGAACCAACTTCGCATTGTCCAAGCTCTCGATCTGTGTGCCCAACGTGGCCGCGTAGAATGGGTAGAAGTAGACACTGAGAAGAAGTCGGGCGTTTTCAAGAACGTTCCTGCTCGCAGTGATCTGTCCGCCGACATCAACGAAAGCCTGATTGTCGAGCTCTACTCCAAGTAAGGGCTAGAAAATAGGTGCATCCATGCAGATTTCGGTAAATGAGTTCCTGACACCCCGCCATATTGATGTGCAGGTTGTCAGTCCAACCCGCGCCAAGATCACACTCGAGCCTCTCGAGCGTGGTTTCGGCCACACCCTGGGCAACGCGCTGCGCCGCATCCTGTTGTCCTCAATGCCCGGCTGTGCAGTAGTCGAGGCCGAGATTGACGGTGTGCTCCATGAGTACAGCGCCATCGAAGGTGTACAGGAAGACGTAATTGAAATCCTGTTGAACCTGAAAGGTCTGGCTATCAAGCTGCACGGTCGTGACGAAGTTACGCTGACCTTGTCGAAGAAGGGTTCGGGGGTGGTTACCGCTGCCGATATTCAGCTGGATCATGATGTCGAGATCGTTAACCCCGATCACGTAATCGCTAACCTGGCGTCTAACGGCGCCCTGAACATGAAGCTCACCGTAGCTCGTGGTCGTGGTTATGAACCGGCAGACTCGCGTCAGAGCGATGAAGACGAAAGCCGCAGCATCGGTCGCTTGCAGCTTGACTCTTCGTTCAGCCCAGTTCGCCGTATCGCATACGTGGTGGAAAACGCCCGTGTCGAACAGCGTACCAACCTGGACAAGCTGGTTATTGATCTGGAAACCAACGGTACCCTGGATCCTGAAGAGGCTATCCGCCGTGCTGCAACCATCCTGCAACAGCAGTTGGCTGCGTTCGTCGACCTCAAGGGTGACAGTGAGCCAGTGGTTGTCGAGCAGGAAGACGAGATCGATCCGATCCTGCTTCGCCCGGTTGACGATCTGGAACTGACTGTACGTTCGGCTAACTGCCTTAAGGCGGAAAACATCTACTACATCGGCGACCTGATTCAGCGTACCGAAGTAGAGCTGTTGAAGACTCCGAACCTTGGCAAGAAATCCTTGACTGAAATCAAGGACGTTCTGGCCTCCCGCGGTCTGTCCCTCGGCATGCGCCTCGACAACTGGCCGCCTGCAAGTCTTAAGAAGGACGACAAGGCGACTGCCTGATCGTCGTAATCACCGAACGTTGTGTTTGGTAAGGAATGAACCATGCGTCATCGTAAAAGTGGTCGTCACCTGAGCCGCACCAGCTCGCACCGCAAGGCCATGTTCCAAAACATGGCGGTGTCGCTGTTCGAGCACGAGCTGATCAAAACTACACTGCCGAAAGCCAAAGAACTGCGTCGCGTTGCTGAGCCGCTGATCACTCTGGCCAAGACAGATAGCCTGGCTAACCGCCGTCTGGCTTTCGACCGTACTCGTTCGAAAGCTATCGTTGGTAAGCTCTTCAACGACCTGGGCAAGCGTTACGCTACCCGTGAGGGTGGCTACCTGCGCATCCTCAAGTGCGGTTTCCGCGCTGGCGACAACGCGCCTATGGCGTACGTCGAGTTGGTTGATCGTGCTACCAGCGGTGAAGCTGTATCCGCTGAGTAAGTCGGTAACAAACAAAAAACCGGGCCTTGTGCCCGGTTTTTTGTTGCCTGCTGAAAAGTGCCAAGACCGTTTCGCCTGGTTGGGCTATCGACAAGTCTTCAGCATTAGATAATGACTATCGATGTCCATGATTTAATGAATTTGGATACTGTCACTAACATGATCAATACTCCTTTCCAGCCGATTAGCCGGCAGTTTGAAGACCGACCTAGGAAGATTGAGCATGAGCCAGATCAAAACGCTTACGACCGCCAGCGGCGCTCCTGTCGCCGATAACCAGAACTCTCGCTCCGCCGGCCCGCGGGGCCCGCTGCTGCTCGATGATTTTCACCTGATCGAAAAGCTTGCTCACTTCAACCGCGAGAACATTCCCGAGCGTCGCGTGCACGCCAAGGGGTCGGGGGCCTACGGCACCTTTACCGTCACCCAGGACATCACCCAGTACACCAGCGCCAAGTTGTTCGAGTCGATCGGCAAGCAGACACCCACCTTCCTGCGATTCTCCACTGTGGGTGGCGAGCGTGGTTCGGCCGACACTGAACGCGATCCGCGGGGTTTCGCCCTGAAGTTCTACACCGAGGAAGGCAACTGGGACATCGTCGGCAACAACACGCCGGTCTTCTTTATCCGTGATCCGTTGAAATTTCCGGATTTTATCCACACCCAGAAGCGTCTGCCGCAAAGCAACCTGAAAAGTGCCCAAGCGATGTGGGATTTCTGGTCGCATTCGCCTGAGGCGCTGCACCAGGTCACCATCCTGTTTTCCGATCGTGGCATTCCGGATGGCTACCGCCATATGCACGGCTTCGGCAGCCACACCTACAGCCTGATCAACGCACAGGGTGAGCGGCACTGGGTGAAGTGGCACTACAAGACCCTGCAAGGCATCAAGAACCTCGCGCCGGCAGAAGCGGCACGCCTGGCGGGGACCGACCCGGATTATGCCCAGCGCGACCTGTTCGAGGCTATTGAACGTGGTGACTTCCCGAAATGGCGTGTCTGCATCCAGATCATGAGTGAGGCCCAGGCCGCGGCCCATTACGAGAATCCGTTCGACGTGACCAAGACCTGGTCGCAAAAAGAGTTTCCGTTGATCGAAGTGGGTGTGCTCGAGCTCAACCGCAACCCGCTGAATTACTTCGCTGAAGTCGAGCAGGCGGCGTTTGGCCCGAGCAACATGGTGCCAGGGGTTGGTCTCTCGCCGGATCGCATGCTGCAGGGCCGTGTCTTCGCCTACGCCGATGCGCACCGCTACCGTGTGGGCACCAATCACCAGCAATTGCCGGTGAATGCGCCGCGTAGCCCGGTTAACACTTACCAGCGCGACGGCGCCATGGCGTTTGGCAGCAATGGCGGGGCGGCACCGAACTACGAGCCTAACAGCTACGTGGAGGCACCGAAGCAGGCACCGCGTTATGCGGAGCCGGCCTTGGCCCTCAGTGGCGCCGCGGATCGTTACGATCATCGCGAAGACACGGACTACTACAGCCATGCCGGTGCGTTGTTCCGTTTGATGAGCGACGAGCAGAAAGCGTTGCTGATCAACAATATCGCCGGTGCAATGGCCGCTGTATCGGCGGATGTCGTTGACCGTCAGCTCCAGCATTTCTTCAGGGCGGACGCCGCTTATGGAGAAGGTATCGCAAAGGCGTTGGGCGTACAGCTTAACTAAGTCTAAACGAGAAGCAGAACCGCCCTCATTTGGGCGGTTTTTGCGTTATTTAGCCCGGTTTTCTCGGATTTTCTTCGCTTTTATTGCGATGAGCGAGTGACCTCTCCGTCAGGTTGGTTCAAACTAGAGTCTTCAAAGCTTGTGGAGATGTAGGGCGATGCAAGGTCACCCAGATGTAATCGATTACCTCAACACGTTGCTGACAGGCGAACTGGCAGCCCGTGATCAATATTTCATCCACTCGCGGATGTACGAGGACTGGGGTTTCACCGAGCTCTACGAACGTATCAACCATGAGATGGAAGAAGAAGCCCAGCACGCCGATGCACTGATGCGCCGGATCCTGATGCTCGAAGGCACGCCGCGGATGCGTCCGGATGACTTGGACATCGGCACTACCGTGCCCGATATGCTCGCCGCCGACTTGCGCCTGGAATACAAAGTGCGCGCTGCCCTGTGCAAAGGCATCGAGCTGTGCGAGCAGCACAACGACTATGTGACCCGCGAGATCCTGCGTATCCAACTCAACGACACTGAAGAAGACCATACCTACTGGCTCGAGAAGCAGTTGGGTCTGATCAAGCTGATCGGGTTGGAGAACTACCTGCAATCGCAGTTCTAACCGCGATAATTGTGGGAGCGAGCTTGCTCGCGATAGCGGTTAAATCATCGCATAAATGCAAACTGATACTCCGCTATCGCGAGCAAGCTCGCTCCCACAGAAGAAAAGCAAAAGCCCCTGCCATCGATGAGATGACAGGGGCTTTTTCGTGCTCGGGTGAAATCAGTCCCGATCACGCTCCAGCAACGGCTTGAGGTAGTAACCGGTGTAGGACTGCTTCATTTCTGCCACTTGTTCAGGCGTGCCCACGGCAATGATCTGGCCGCCCTTGGAACCGCCTTCCGGCCCCAGGTCCACCAGCCAGTCAGCCGTCTTGATCACGTCCAGGTTGTGTTCGATCACCACCACGGTGTTGCCGTGGTCGCGAAGGCGATGCAGCACGTCGAGCAATTGCTGGATATCGGCGAAGTGCAGGCCGGTGGTTGGCTCGTCGAGGATGTACAGGGTCTTGCCGGTGTCGCGCTTGGACAGCTCGCGGGACAACTTGACCCGCTGGGCTTCGCCGCCGGACAACGTCGTCGCCGACTGCCCGAGCTTGATGTACGACAGGCCCACATCCATCAGTGTCTGGAGCTTGCGCGCCAGGGCCGGCACCGCATCGAAGAACACCCGAGCCTCTTCGATGGTCATCTCCAGGGTTTCGTGGATGTTCTTGCCCTTGTATTTGATCTCCAGGGTTTCGCGGTTGTAGCGCTTGCTCTTGCAGACGTCGCACGGCACATAGATGTCGGGCAGGAAGTGCATTTCCACCTTGATCAGGCCATCGCCCTGGCAGGCCTCGCAGCGCCCGCCCTTGACGTTGAACGAGAAGCGCCCTGGGCCATAACCCCGTGAGCGGGACTCCGGGACGCCGGCGAACAGTTCGCGGATCGGCGTGAACAACCCGGTGTAGGTCGCCGGGTTGGAGCGCGGCGTACGGCCAATCGGGCTCTGGTCGATGTCGACCACCTTGTCGAGGTGCTCCAGGCCCTTGATGCTGTCGTGTGCGGCCGCTTCCAGGGTGGTGGCGCCGTTCAGGGCTGTGGCGCTCAGAGGGAACAGGGTGTTGTTGATCAGCGTCGATTTGCCGGAGCCGGATACGCCGGTCACGCAGGTCAGCAAGCCGATCGGGATTTCCAGGTCGACGTTGCGCAAGTTGTTGCCACGGGCGCCCTTGAGGGTCAGGGACAACTTCTTGTTGCGTGGCGTGCGTTTGGCCGGAACCTTGATCTTCACCCGGCCCGACAGGTACTTACCAGTGAGCGAGTCAGGGTGCGCCATGACTTCTGCAGCGGTGCCCTGGGCAACGATATGCCCGCCATGCACGCCCGCGCCCGGGCCGATGTCCACCACGTAGTCCGCCAGGCGGATGGCGTCCTCGTCGTGCTCGACCACGATCACCGTGTTGCCGATGTCCCGCAGGTGTTTCAGGGTCCCGAGCAACCGGTCGTTATCCCGCTGGTGCAGGCCGATGGACGGCTCGTCGAGGATGTACATCACCCCCACCAGGCCGGCGCCGATCTGGCTGGCGAGGCGGATACGCTGGGCTTCGCCGCCGGACAAGGTGTCTGCGCTGCGATCGAGGGTCAGGTAGTCCAGGCCGACGTTCACCAGGAACTGCAGGCGTTCGCGGATTTCCTTGAGGATCTTGTCGGCGATTTCGCCACGACGACCAGTGAGCTTCAAGCCGCCGAAGTAATCGGTGGCGTCGCCAATCGGCAGGTTGGTCACCGCCGGCAAGGTCTTCTCACCGACCCACACATGCCGCGCCTCGCGACGCAGGCGAGTGCCGCGGCAGTCAGGGCAGGGCTGGGTGCTGAGGAACTTGGCCAGCTCTTCGCGCACGCTGGCCGATTCGGTCTCGCGGTAGCGTCGTTCCAGGTTCGGTACGATGCCTTCGAACGGGTGGGAGCGCTTGACGATGTCGCCACGGTCATTGAGGTATTTGAAGTCGACATTCTGCGAGCCGCTGCCGTGCAAGATGAATTTCTGCTGATCGGCGGGTAACTCGTTGAATGGCTTGTCCAGGCTGAACTTGTAGTGGGCTGCCAGCGACCCGAGCATCTGGAAGTAATAGACGTTGCGCCTGTCCCAGCCGCGAATCGCCCCTTCGGCCAGGGTCAGCTCGCCATTGACCAGCCGCTTGGTGTCGAAGAACTGCTTGACCCCCAGGCCGTCGCACGTCGGGCAGGCGCCAGCCGGGTTGTTGAAGGAGAACAGCTTGGGTTCCAGCTCACTGATGGCATGGCCGCAGATCGGGCAGGCGAAACGTGCGGAGAAAATGATCTCCTCGCCGGGTTCGTCGTCCATCGGTGCGACCAGGGCAATACCGTCGGCCAGTTTCAGGGCTGTCTCGAAGGACTCGGCCAACCGCTGTTGCAGATCAGCGCGGACCTTGAAGCGGTCGACCACCACATCGATCGAGTGCTTCTTCTGTTTATCCAGCTTCGGCAGTTCGTCCAGCTCGCACAGCTTGCCGTTGACCCGGGCCCGCACGAAGCCTTGGGCGCGCAGTTCTTCGAACACCATCAGGTGTTCGCCCTTGCGCTCGCGAATCACCGGGGCCAGCAGCATCAGCTTGCTGCCTTCTGGCTGGGCCAGCACCAGGTCGACCATCTGGCTGACGGTCTGGGCTTCCAGGGGAATGTCGTGGTCGGGGCAGCGGGGAATGCCGACCCGCGCATACAGCAAGCGCAGGTAGTCGTAGATCTCGGTGATGGTGCCGACCGTCGACCGGGGGTTATGGGAGGTCGACTTCTGTTCGATGGAAATGGCCGGCGACAGGCCTTCGATGGTGTCGACGTCGGGTTTTTCCATCATCGACAGGAACTGCCGGGCGTAGGCCGACAGCGATTCGACATAGCGTCGCTGGCCTTCGGCGTACAACGTGTCGAAGGCCAGGGATGATTTGCCGGATCCGGACAGGCCGGTGATGACGATCAGCTTGTCCCGTGGCAGGGTCAGGTCGATGTTCTTCAGGTTGTGGGTACGGGCCCCACGAATCAGGATCTTGTCCAAAGTGGCCTCGCTCGGCGGGCGTCGAAAACGTAGGAGTATACGGGCAAATACTGGATGGATGCACACTATTGGCGACGCGATTGCGGCCATACATGAAGACTGCGCGGCAAACGGTCGCCATATACCCTCTCAATCGATGGGACTGGTAGAATCGCCGCCGGTTCACATGAGGTTTTTCCATGCAAGATCCCCACAGCGAACGCATGAGTCGTGGCGAGACACGCGCAGCAAGCGGTCTGGCCCTGGTGTTCGCCTTCCGTATGCTGGGCATGTTCATGGTGTTGCCGGTGCTGGCGACCTATGGCATGGACCTGGCAGGCGCCACCCCGGCCCTCATCGGCCTGGCGATTGGCGCTTATGGCCTGACCCAGGCGATCTTCCAGATTCCGTTCGGGATCATTTCCGACCGCATCGGCCGGCGTCCGGTTATCTACCTGGGGCTGATCGTCTTCGCCCTCGGCAGCGTGCTGGCGGCCAATGCCGACTCGATCTGGGGCGTGATCGCCGGACGCATCCTGCAGGGGGCCGGGGCCATTTCCGCGGCCGTCATGGCGCTGCTGTCGGACTTGACCCGAGAACAGCATCGGACCAAGGCCATGGCCATGATCGGCATGACCATCGGTCTGTCATTCGCCGTGGCCATGGTGGTCGGTCCCTTGCTGACCCGGGCTTTTGGCTTGTCGGGCCTGTTCCTGGCGACCGGTGCCATGGCGCTGGTGGGGATCCTGATCGTGGCGTTCATGGTGCCGCGCGCCACCGGGCCGTTGCAGCACCGGGAATCCGGGGTGGCGCGCCAGGCATTGATCCCAACGCTCAAGCACCCGGACCTGTTGCGCCTGGACCTGGGTATTTTCGTGCTCCACGCCATGCTGATGTCCAGCTTCGTGGCCTTGCCGTTGGCCCTGGTCGAGAAGGCCGGCCTGCCCAAAGAACAGCACTGGTGGGTCTACCTGACCGCGTTGCTGATCTCGTTCTTCGCCATGATCCCGTTCATCATCTATGGCGAAAAACGACGCAAAATGAAACGAGTTTTACTCGGCGCCGTCCTGACGCTGATGCTCACTGAGCTATTCTTCTGGCAGTTCGGCGATAGCTTGCGGGCCCTGGTGATCGGCACGGTGGTGTTCTTTACCGCGTTCAATCTGCTGGAAGCCTCGCTGCCGTCGCTGATCAGCAAGGTTTCGCCGGCGGGCGGCAAGGGCACGGCGATGGGGGTCTACTCCACCAGCCAGTTCCTGGGTTCGGCGTTGGGCGGGATCCTCGGCGGCTGGCTGTTCCAGCATGGCGGTTTGTCGGTTGTGTTCCTGGGATGCGCCGCGCTGGCTGCACTTTGGCTGCTTTTTGCTGTTACCATGCGCGAACCTCCCTATGTGACGAGCCTGCGCTTGCCCTTATCGCCCGAGGCGATTCGTGAGGCTGGCCTGACCGAGCGTCTGAAGGCCGTCGTTGGAGTAACCGATGCAGTGGTGGTCGCCGACGAGGCGGCCGTTTATATCAAACTCGACACCGAATTATTGGATCGCGCGACGCTCGAGCGCCTGGTGAACAACCCGGCCCCGACCACGTGCGAAGCCTAGGAGAACGTTATGGCCCGTGGGGTTAACAAAGTCATATTGGTCGGTACTTGCGGCCAGGATCCCGAAGTTCGCTACCTGCCGAACGGCAACGCCGTGACCAACTTGAGTCTGGCGACCAGCGAACAGTGGACCGACAAGCAGACCGGCCAGAAGGTCGAGAAGACCGAATGGCACCGCGTGTCGATGTTCGGCAAGGTGGCCGAGATCGCCGGCGAATACCTGCGCAAGGGTTCGCAGGTGTACATCGAAGGCAAGCTGCAGACCCGCGAGTGGGAAAAAGACGGCATCAAGCGCTACACAACCGAAATCGTGGTCGACATGCAAGGCACCATGCAATTGCTGGGTGGCCGTCCACAGGGCGACCAGCAACAAGGTGGCAACAACTACCAGCAGTCGGCTCCGGCCCCGCGTCAGCAGGCGCCTCGTCCACAGTCGGCGCCACAGCCGCAACGTGAGCGTCCGGCCCCACAACAGGCCGCGCCGCAACCGGCTCCGGATTTCGACAGCTTCGATGACGATATCCCGTTCTGAATACAGCTCATAGGCTTCAGGCCGCTAGCTTCAAGCTAAAGACAAAACCGCGCTTCGGTTCCCGAGCGCGGTTTTTTTTCGCTTGAAGATTAGGACTGTGTCCGACCGGCAGTCAGAAATTGCTCAGCGCTGACGACGCTCGCATAAGCAAACCCCAGCGCCGCCATAAACGCCGCATGCACCTGGGCAGCCGGCACGACGACGCCGTTGAATTCCAGGTCGAGGGTGGCGCAGGCGTCGTGGATCACTGTGACGCCGTAGCCCAGATCCGCCGCCGCCCGCACCACGCCATCGACGCACATGTGGCTCATGCTGCCGACCACCACCAATTGTTCGATGCCCTGCTGGTCGAGGACCGCTTGAAGTTCGGTTTCGCGAAACGAATTGACGAAGTGCTTGAGGACCACCGGTTCATCGGCGCGGTTGAGCACCTTGGGGTGCAACTGTGCGCCTTCGGAGCCTGGGGTGAAGAAGGGCGCGTCGTCGGAGGTGAATTCGTGGCGGATGTGCACCACGCTGTCGCCGGCCTGGCGAAAGGCTTCGATCAACCGTGCGGCGTTATCGGCGGCGGCATGGGCACCGACCAACGGCCATTTACCCTGGGGGAAGTAGTCGTTCTGGATATCGACTACGATGAGCGCTTGCTTGGACATGAGGGCTTCCTTAGATCAAGTGGGGTAGGGCGCCAGTATTGGTCTTTACCGCCGGTTCGAGGATTGGCCGCAACGACAATAAGCGAGGGAAAACTGACAATGGCGCAGCAAAGGGCAGTCGCCGAGCTTGGGGTGCTCATCTACCCCGGCGCGCAAATGGCGGCAGTGCATGGCTTGACCGATCTGTTCGCCGTGGCCCAGCGGATCGCGGCCGAGCACGCCAGTGCACCATTGCCGCGGTTGCGGGTCAGTCACTGGCAGACCGACAGCGGTGAGACGCCGCGGCGGGTGTTCGACAGCGAAACCGGCACGGCGGGCCATTTGGTGGCGTTGCTGATTCCGCCGTCCCTCGCCGGCTTCGATGATGATCTGGCCTCGCCCACGCTGATGAATTGGCTGCGTGCGCAGCATGCGGGCGGCACCGTGTTGGGCGGTGTGTGTGTTGGTTCGATCCTGTTGGCCGAAAGCGGCCTGCTCGATGGGCGCAGCGCTACCACCCATTGGACCTCGGCCAAGGATTTCGCCGCCCGTTACCCGAAGATCAAGCTCAACGCCGACAAACCGATTGTCGACGATGGCGACCTGATCACCACCGCCGGGCTGATGGCCTGGTCGGAGCTGGGACTGCGCCTGGTGGACCGCCTGCTCGGGCCCAGCATCGCCACGCGCACCGCGCAATTTCTGGTGATCGAACACAGCGACAGCGCGAGCCAGTGCGGCAGTAACTTCGCGCCCATCCTCGGCCATGGCGATGCCGCGATTCTCAAGGTCCAGCATTGGTTGCAAAGCAACGGTGCGGTGGAGGTTTCACTCGGTGCGATGGCCGAACGGGCTGGGCTGGAAGAGCGCACCTTCCTGCGCCGGTTCCGTGCCGCCACCGGGCTCAGGCCCACCGAGTACTGCCAACACCTGCGGGTCGGCAAGGCCCGGGAAATGCTGGAGTTCACCAATGGCACCATCGACCACATTGCCTGGACCGTCGGCTACCAGGACCCCAGTGCCTTTCGCGCGACGTTCAGGAAAATCACCGGGTTGGCGCCGAGCGATTATCGGGCGAGATTTGGGGTAAGCCCGGTGGGTGTTTCAAGGCCGCAGTGAATGCTTTTTGTGGCGAGGGGTTTACCTTGGGGCATCGTGCAATTTGCGGGATGCCAAGCGAGTGTCGTGCAGAATGAAATAGGCCAGTTGCTATCAACGGCACACAAGGCGCCCGCTTGGCTGACCCATTCTTGCCGATGACATCATTGGCCTGATCTCTGCACCTATCCTTACCTAAAGCTATCGAGCGCAGGAAAAAGGGCACCGCATGACATCAGTCAATCGCAACAAACGGGTCGTGGCCTATTCGGTCAATCCACAAGCGCCCCGCCATGAGGTCGAGACCAACCGTGCACTGGCCCAATGGCTGGCGCAGATCCTGGGTTGGGAGTACGGCGACAGTCATGATCCCCAGGCCGGTCATGATCTTTATCTATTGCCCACGCAAACCCTGATCGGCACCGAAACTTTGATGCGTCTGGGGGTGAAGGGGCCGGAGGATGTGTGGGGTGGGTATGTCGAGCATGATTTTATCTGCACCAAGGCGATTACCCACGGTCTGTTGAATAAGGACGCGGTGGCGCCCAAAGGCTGGTCACCGCTGTTTGCCAAGCTCACCCGGGGCGCGGTGCTGGACGGCGTGACGGTCTTTTCGCTCAAGGATGCCCGCCCGGCCGCCGAACATTTGCTCTACACCGGGCCGATCCGCATCAAGCCGATTCATGCCTGTGCTGGGCGTGGTCAACGGTTGATCAAGAGCCTGGCGCAGTTCGATGAAGTCGCCGCCGGGCCCGACGCCCAGGCGCTGTTTCGCGATGGCGTGGTGCTGGAGCAGCACCTCAACGAGGTCAAGACCCAGAGCGTCGGCCAGAGCTTCATCAACGGCCAGGTCCTGAGCTATTGCGGCGTGCAACACCTGACCCACGACAGCGAAGGGCTGGAGGTGTACGGCGGGTCGGACCTGCTGGTGGTGCAGGGCGGCTATATCGAGTTGCTCAGGCTCGAACTGCCTGACGACGTGCGTGAGGCGGTGCGGCTGGCGCAAGTGTTCGATGACGCCGCCAACCAGGCCTACCCGAGCTTTTTTGCGTCGCGGCGCAATTACGACATTGCCCAGGGCCTGGATGCCGCCGGCCAGCCCCGTGGCGGCGTGTTGGAGCAGTCGTGGCGCATGGGCGGGGCCAGCAGCGCCGAACTGGCGGCGTTGCAGGTGTTCGTCGAAACGCCTGAGACCAGCGCGGTGCGGGTGTCTTCGGTGGAAACCTACCTCGACCAACCGCTGCCAGCCGGGGCCAGGGAGGTTTATCGCGGCGAGGCCCACAACAGCGACTTTCTTCTCAAATACGTAACGGTTCAATCTTATGACGGCTAGAAGTGAAACCATTCAAATCGAGATCGACGACGAACGGATGAACGGGACCTTCCTGAGCCCCAAATCGAAGGTCCCCGGTGTGTTGTTCGTACACGGCTGGGGCGGCAGTCAGGAGCGCGACCTGGAACGGGCCAAGGGCATTGCTGGCCTGGGTTGTGTCTGTCTGACGTTCGACTTGCGCGGGCACACCGGCGGGGCAGGAATTCCCTTGTCCCGGGTCACTCGGGAAGACAATTTGCGGGATTTGTTGGCGGCCTACGATCGCCTGTTGGCCCATCCGGCCCTCGACACTTCGGCGATCGCCGTGGTCGGCACCAGCTACGGGGGATACCTGGCGTCGATCCTGACGTCGCTACGCCCAGTGCGCTGGCTGGCCCTGCGGGTGCCGGCGCTGTACCGCGACGAACAATGGCACACGCCCAAGCGCGACTTGGACAAGAGCGACCTGCTGGACTACCGCAGCACCCTGGTACACGCCGACACCAACCGCGCCTTGCATGCCTGTTCACAGTTCACTGGTGATGTGTTGCTGGTGGAGTCGGAGACCGACGATCATGTGCCTCATGCCACGATCATGAGCTACCGCGCGGCGTGCCAGCAGACCCATTCGCTGACCCACCGCATCATCGACGGCGCCGACCATGCCTTGAGCGACCCCGTGTCACAACAGGCCTACACCTCGATCCTGGTGGACTGGATCACGGAAATGGTGGTGGGAGAACGGTTGAGCATCATTCAGGCGCGCTGATCGTGTGGTATGTGAGGGGGCCTCATCGCGAGCAAGCTCGCTCCCACATTGGATCTGCAATGAATGCCAAACCCATGTCCAATGCACATCCCCTGTGGGAGCGAGCTTGCTCGCGATGGGGCCAGGCGTGGCACCTCAGCGCTTGACCCCAGGTTTGATCCGCAACGCCTTGGCCTTCGCCTCGATCACCAAGTACATCACCACGGTAATCAGCAACGGCAGGATGAAGTAGATCGCCCGGTAAGCGATCAGCCCCGCCAGCAGGCTGCCCCGCGACACTTCATGTTGCAGCAGGGCAATGAACACCGCCTCCAGCACCCCAAGCCCCGCCGGAATGTGAGTGATGACCCCGGCAATGCTGCTGATCAGCAACACTCCGAGCACCATCGGGTAATCCAGTTTGCTGGGCAGCAAGGTGAAAATCACCGCCGCCATCAACGACCAGTTCAGCGCGCCCAACGCCAGTTGCAGCACCGCCATGCGCAGCGACGGCAGGTTGATTTCCATGCCGCGCACGGTCCAGGCCCGACGCTTGGAAAACCGGCAGGCCGCCAGGTATCCGGCACTCGCCAGCAACAACAGCACGCCCACGCCTTGCAACGCGTCGCTGCTGAGTTTCCAGCCCGGCGGCATGGTCACCAGGCCGCTGCTGAACACCACCCCGGCCAGGGTCATGTAGCCGAACCAGTTGGTGGCCAGGCTCAGGCCGAGGATTTTGGCGATGTTCCCGCTGCTGACGCCCAGCCGCGAATACAGGCGATAGCGCATGGCGATACCACCTACCCAGGCGCTGAGGTTGAGATTGAAGGCATAACTGATCACCCCCACCGGCAAAATCTGCCGCCAGCCGAGTTTCTGGCGGATGTAGGTGCGCCCGATCAGATCGAAGCAGGCATAGGTGATGAAGCTGGTGATGGTCAGCGCAGCGGCGATGATCAAGGTGCGCACCTTGAAATCGGCCAGGGTGGCGAACACCTCGGACCAATCGATGCGCCGTGCCAGGGCGGTGAAGAGCACGATCAACAGCAGGAAAAACGCCAGGGTCAGCGGTCTTTTCCAACGGCTCCAACGGGATTTGGGCTTGGCCTGTTCCGGCGCATGGGCATCTCTCGGCGCGGTGTGCGCTTCAGAGTGGTTCATGGGGTTCGCTCCGGACCGCCGTCGGCGGTGAAAAAGGTTTCAGACGCGGTTTATGGGCCGGCAGCCAGCCGGCCCAGGCCGGGAAGTGGCGCAAAAAGTGGAACACCATGAAGCCGATGGTCATGCGCCACAGCAGGCCCCGCGGCGCATGGTTTTCGGGCATGACCGTGCAGTGTTCGCGGCTCAGGTAGTCGAGGCGCTCGAACAGCTCGCGGTTGAACGTCCGGTCGCGGATCAGCACGTTGGCTTCCAGGTTCAGCGACAGGCTCAGCGGGTCGAGGTTGCTTGAACCCACCGTGCTCCAGTCTTCATCCACCAAGGCGACTTTGCCGTGCAGCGGCCGCTCGCAGTATTCGTAGATCACCACGCCGGCCTTGAGCAGGTAGCTGTAGAGCATCCGGGCCGCGAGCTTGGCGATCATCATGTCCGGTTGCCCTTGCAGGATCAGCCGCACCTCCACGCCGCGCCGGGCGGCGTTGCGGATCTCGCGCAGCAACCGGTAGCCGGGGAAGAAATATGCATTGGCGATCACCACCCGCCGCTGAGCGCTGCGCAGCACTTGCAGGTAGACCTCTTCGATGTCGGTCTGATGCTCGTGGTTATCCCGGTAGACCAGGCGCACCTGGCCGTCATGGTCGCTGAAGGCCAGTTCGTTGCGACGGCTGCGGCGGCGTTGCCACCAATACTTGGCCCGGGACGGACGGCCGCTTTGCAGCAGGGCGAAGTGATGGATGTCCACCACCGCCGGCCCCTTGATCTCCACGGAATAGTCCTGCTTGGCCTCGGGGCCGAAATCCCCCAGGTGGTCGGCGGAAAAGTTGATCCCGCCGATGAACGCAATCACCCCGTCCACCACCACGATCTTGCGGTGCAGGCGGCGGAACCAGTTGGTGCGGATCCCCAAGTGCCGGGGTGCCGGGTCGAACATCTGCAAGCGCACTCCGGCGTCGCTCAACGAGGCCAGGAAAGCGGTAGTCAACTCACCGCAGCCGAAGCCATCGAGGCTGACGGTGATGCGCACGCCACGCTGGGCGGCTTCCACCAGCAGGTCCCGCAATTCGTAGCCAACCTTGTCCTCGAACAGAATGAAGGTCTCAAGCAGGATTTCTGTTTCGGCCCGGCGAATGGCCTCGAAGACCCTGGGGAAATACTCCTCGCCATTTTCCAGCAGCGTGACGCGATTGTTGCCGTGCCAGCCGTATTCGATATCGGCCAGTGCCGGGTTGCGTTCGGTGGGCGTCGTGTCGACCTGTTCCACCGTCGCCTTGTCCATCGTCGCGCTCATAATTCGATCTCCACCGACAGCGGTGCATGGTCGGAAAGGTGCGACCAGGGTCGTACGTTCAACACCTTGGGATGACGGGCCTTGAGGTTGCGCACGTAGATGCGGTCCAGGCGCAGGATCGGCAGGCGCGCCGGAAAACTGCGGGCCGGCTTGCCCCACTGTTCGGCGAACACTTCCCGCAGGCCGCAGGGTTCGAGCAATTCACTGGCTTTGCCGCGCCAATCGTTGAAATCGCCGGCAACGATCACCGGTGCGTCGGGCGGCAGTTCGCTCAAGCGTTGGCAAAGCAGCTTGAGTTGCTCGACACGATGACCCTCGCGCAGCCCCAAGTGGACGCATATGGCATGCACATCCGGCCCATCGCCCGGCAGGCGCAGCACGCTGTGGAGCATGCCGCGGTTTTCATGGCCGCTGATGGACACGTCCAGGTTGTCGTGGCGGATGATCTGGAATTTCGACAACAACGCATTGCCATGGTCGCCTGCCGGGTACACCGCGTTGCGTCCATAGGCGAACTGTGGCCAGAGGGTGTCGGCGAGGAATTCGTATTGCGGCATGCTCGGCCAGTTGCTGTAGCGCTGGGGATGGTGTTCGTGTGTGCCGTGGACTTCCTGCAGGAACACCACGTCGGCGGACACACTGCGGACCGCTTCGCGCAGCTCCGGCAGGATGAAGCGTCGGTTCAGGGCGGTGAAGCCCTTGTGGGTGTTGACGGTCAGCACGGTGAAACGGCTGACTCTGTCGAGATCCTGAGCCCCTTGCTGGGTCGGCTCGCAGGTCGCTTCGCTGGTTTGCGGACGGTTCATGGCAACACCCCTTCGGCCGGTCGCTGGCCGGGCGCGGTGGCGAGGTCCTTGTCCAGATGGAAACGTTCCAGCAAATGGCGTGCGTCGTAGGGCGCGCGGACTTTGATGTCGTTGTCGAAATAGCAGAATACTTCCCGGCTCTTGCGTGCCCGGGGTTTCTTGTCCGGATCGATCAGGTGCGCGTCGCTCGGCTGCTTGCCGTGGCTCCAGGCCTCGATCCGGTCGCCCCAGCGCTTCAACGCCTCGTCGGTGTAGCCGCTGGCATACAGCTCCTCGGCGCCGTGCAGGCGCAGGTAGACGAAATCGCTGGTGACGTCTTCACGATAGGGCCATTTGCCGGCCGTGTCGGCGATCACCAGGGCCACGTCGTAGCGCTTGAGCAATGTGATGAAGTGCGGGTCGATAAAACTCTCATGACGGATTTCCACGGCATGGCGCAGTGGGCGCTTTTTGTCAGTCGTGGTGCTGGCGTGGCCATCCAGGCGCGGCTCATGCTCTCGGGCCAGGGCGGCGGCGTCTTCGGTGTCGTGGGGCAATTGCTTGAGGAAGTCTTCGAACAGCTCGGGGTCGAATTTGAAGCTGGGTGGAAACTGCCAGAGGATCGCCCCCAATTTCTCCTTGAGCTCCAGCACGCCGGAGGCGAAGAAGTTGGCCAAAGGCTTGTGGATGTCCCGCAGGCGCTTGATATGGGTGATGAAGCGCGGGGCCTTGACGCTGAACACGAAGCCGGGCGGCGTCTCGGCATACCACTGGGCATACCGTTCGGGGCGTTGCAGGGCGTAGAACGATCCATTGATTTCGATACTGTTGACCGCTCGCGAGGCAAATTGCAGTTCCCGTTTCTGGGTCAGCCCCTTGGGGTAGAAATCCCCCCGCCAAGGCGTGTAGCGCCAGCCGGAAATACCAATGTGGATCGCCGTCATGTATCCCTCCCGTGCCAATGACCTCGTACCGCCTGTGTCTTTTGATGACTGCCGGAGGGCGTAGAAAGTTTCGATGGGCTTACCGGCGGCGGAGCAGACGTTGAAATACTGTGGCGAGGGGATTTATCCCCGCTGGACTGCGAAGCAGTCCCAGAAACCGTCACCTCGGTGGGTCAGATTCACCTGATGTGCTTGTTGGGGGCTGCTGCGCAGCCCAGCGGGGATAAATCCCCTCGCCACAGGGAGAGTATTGGTCTTGCTAGCGAACTTGCCGGCCCAATATTGATCAGTTCCTTACCGATCCCGTGTGAAGGAGCCTCGCGTTTTGTCTCGATTGAGCACTGTATTGCTGCTGTTCTTGCTGGCGCTGACCGGCACCAGCGCCTACGGGACCGCCGCTGTCCCTGGCACCACCAAGGCCGATGAACCGCCCGCCGAACCTGCGCCGCTGGTGCAGGGCGGTTTATTGGGGGCCATCAGTTCGAGCATCGACGACGTCCAGGACAAACTCGATCTAAACCAAAGCCTGGTGGATGCCTGGCGCCTGCGCGCGGACCGGGCGGCGGACGAGGTGGACCGGCTGGTGGACCAGACGTCCCGTTCGTCTTGGCGCGTGGCGGGGGATTTCCTGTTGTTGTCCAGTGTCTGGATCGGCGCGTTTGCGCTGATCTGGTCCGCGGCGCGGTTGTTGTTGCGACATCTGGGCCACCGGCGCTGGCTGCGCACCCGCCGGCGCGTACGCGATCTGCTCGGTTATCTGTTGCCGTACACCGCTGGGGCATTGATCTGCCTGCCGTTGACCCTCTATGTCAGTCACTTTCTGCAAGTCTCGGTCGGTCGCGCCCTGGCGTTATGCTTCGCCTACGCCACCAGCAGCGGTATTTTCTCCACCTCGGTGTTGCTGTGCGTGATCGTGATGTTCAACGCCGGCCACAAACGCCGGGCGGTGGCGATGATCCGGCGTTTCAGCCCCCGACCGTTGTTCCTGATCGGCTTTCTCGCCGCCCTCAGCGATGCCCTGACCAGCCCGCAGATCGCCCGGCAACTGGGCGGCAACATCACCAGCAGCGTCGCGGTGTTCACCGGGTTGTCGGCGTCGATGATCTTTGGCTGGCTGGTGATCCGCATGCGCCGCCCGGTGGCGCACCTGATCCGCAACCGCCCTCTGGCCCAGCGCTTGAAACAACCGGCCTTGCAGGAGTCGCTGCGGATTTTCTCCGGGCTCTGGTATTGGCCGATCCTGTTGATGGTGCTGGTGTCGGCGGTGAGCCTGATCGGTGTCGGCGAGGACAACCAGAAAGCCCTGCGTTGCGCGCTGTTCACCACCATCTTGCTGATCGCCACGGTGTTTCTCAGCACGGTGCTCCAGCATGTCTTCAAGTCGCCCAAGGCCGAGGCCATCCAGCACAACAGCGCCTACAAGGGGCGGCTGTTGAGCCTGTTGCACGCTTTGTTGCGGATCGTCATGGCGGTGGCATTCATTGAAGTCCTCGGACGGATCTGGGGCATTTCCTTGTTCGAGTTCGCCTCGCGCAATGCCATAGGCCGGGCGATCAGCGATTCCTTGAGCCGCATCGGCCTGATTTTCCTGATGACCTGGCTCACGTGGGTGGTGCTCGACACCGCGATCCAGGAAGCCTTGAAGCCGCCGCTGAACAAGCGCGGGGCCCGCCAGCCCAGCACCCGGGTCAAGACCATCCTGCCGCTGTTGCGCAACGCGGCGAAAATCATTCTGGTGGTGATTTGCGCAATCACCACCATGGCCAACCTGGGGATCAATGTCGCACCGTTGCTGGCCGGTGCCGGGGTGGTGGGGCTGGCGATCGGTTTCGGTTCGCAGCAACTGGTGCAGGACGTGATCACCGGGCTGTTCATCATCATTGAAGACACGCTGTCCATCGGCGACTGGGTGGTGCTCAGCTCCGGCCACGCCGGCACTGTCGAAGGCCTGACCATCCGCACCCTGCGCCTGCGTGACGGCAAGGGTTTCGTGCACTCGGTGCCGTTCGGCCAGATCAAGGCAGTGACCAACCAGTCCCGGCAATTCGCCTTTGCGTTTTTCTCCGTGCAATTCACTTATGACACCGATGTCGACCAGGCCATCGAGCTGATTCGCGAAGCCGGGCGTTCGATCGCCGAAGACCCGTTCCTCAAGTTCAACCTGCAAGGGCCGCTGGATGTGTTCGGCGTGGACAAGATGGACCTAAACGGCGTGGTGCTCACGGCGCAGTTCCGCACCGTGTCGGGTGGGCAATATGCGGTGAGCCGAGCGTTCAACCAGCAGTTGAAGAAGCTTGTGGATAACCACCCGGCGGTGCACTTTGCGCAGACTTATCCACAGCAGGTGATGTTGCCCAAGCGGTTTGTGGAAGAGTCGAAAGAGGGGGAAGAGGTGCCTGATCCATCTCGGTAGTGAGTGAGGTTTGTGGTGGGGCTGCCGGCCCCATCGCGAGCAAGCTCGCTCCCACAGTAGGTTCGTGGTGAATGTACAACCCCTGTGGGAGCGAGCTTGCTCGCGATAGGACCGGCCCAGACACCCTCAACCTTTCTGAACAAGCTTGTGCCGGACCTCAGCCATCCCTTGAGCATCCAATTCGATCCAAAGATGCTGCTTGCCGGCAATCTGCGCCGCCACCGGCAAGCCGTCCCGATACACCAGCCGATTACTCGCCACCGCCGGCACTTTCGCCCCCGGCAGCAAGGTGCCGGCCAGGTTCAGCGGGTCGACCCCGCACACGGCCACCAAGCTGCCATCGGTGGGGCGGCGACGGGTTTCGCGCAGCAACGCAATCGCTTCGGGCAGGGCGAATTGTTCCCCCGCCAGGCCGCTGACAAACCGCCCGCCGCGAATCTCGCCCCGCGCCTCCAGGCGATGGAAAGTGCGCAATAGTTCGCGCCAACTCGGCAGCCACTCGGCCTCCCGCTCCAGCACGCGCCAGAACACCACGCCGTAACGGCGCAGCAGGGTCATGGCGATGTGTTCCAGGGTTTCGGGCGGTGTCGGCGCCGGGCGGTTGCCTTCCACAGGGGCGGGTTGGCTGCGGCGCAACAAGGCCCAGCGCCCGGCGTCGTCCATGCCACCGACAAATGCGCCGCGCCCGCGCCGGCTGCTGCGGGCCTGGCGTTTGCTGGCCGGGGTGATCAGTGCGCGCAAGCCGGCAAAGCTGTCGGCATTCACCAGCCCGGCACCCACCAGTTCCTGCAAGGCGATTTCCAGTTCGCTGCGCAGCAGATGGGCTTCATGGGCCAGCTCATCGAAAAACAGCGCGCCATGCTCGCTCAGGGCCTGATGGACTTTCTGCGTCTTGGGCGACAACTCATCAAGGGCTGTTTGTCCGGCCAGGCTGCTCCACAACGCCACCTGGCTGCGCGGCAGCAACACCACCGGCGTGCTGCGCAGGGCACTGGCGGACGGCTTCTGGCGTGCGCTCAGGCGCGTCCATACCCACTTGCCGCTGCGGCACAACTCATCGAGCCAACTCGGCGAATAGTCCTTGATCCGCCCGGGCAACAGGTCGCTGTCCCAGGCCGAGGCGGCGGCCGGGTAGCCTTCGAACTGGCCGAGGATCGACGGCAGCACGGCATTGCCCCGGCCCTGGGTGGACGACGACAGGTGCTGCCAGTCGAACAGGAAGCGCATGAAGTCCTGCAACATCACCGGCTCGATTTCCCGGCGCAGGCGCTTGACCGTGTAGCGATGGATCCGCGCCAGCAAATGTCGCTCGCACCATTCCTCCTGCCCAATGCCCGGCGTGAACCTTCCACGCAGCACGTAGCCTTGCTGCTCGAGCTGCGCCAGGGCCTGGGTGACCTGCGGGGTCGACAACCCCAGCGGGTAGGCGATGGCCTTCAACGGCAGCGGACCGAAGGCACTGAGCCGGGCGCGGAGCACTTCCACCAAGGCTTCGTCAACGTTCCAGGCTTCATCGAAATCGGCCAGTGGGGTCAGCGCCGGTTCCCAGCGAGCCTGTGGATAAAGGGCTTGCAAGCAGCTCAGGCGTTCCAGCGGCACCCACAGACCCCGCTCGGCGCTGATCTGTATGTGGCTGGCGCGCCCACTCGCGGCCAGTGCCCGCAGCCAATCCAGCCACGATGGGTGGGCATCGGCTTCGCTGTCGGCAATGCAGGCCAGGCTCATCAAGGCTTCGTGCATCTCATCGAGATTGGCCGGCTTCGGCCAGGCCTCATCCCGGACCGACTGGATGGCTTCGGCGTCCAGCGCGCCCAGGTCGTCGGTGGACTGTGGATCGCTCCAGCGCCGGTTGATCACCGCTTGGGTCCGCCGTTCTTCCAGCGGCGCGTCGTCGAGAAAGGTGTAGGGACGGGCGCTGAGGATTTCTGCCGCCAGCGGCGAGGGCGCCGGCAGGTCGCGGCTGATCAGGCGAATCTGGCCCGCTTCCATGCGCCGCAACAACGCTA
This sequence comes from Pseudomonas sp. R151218B TE3479, assembly GCF_053629195.1. Classification (NCBI taxonomy): domain Bacteria; kingdom Pseudomonadati; phylum Pseudomonadota; class Gammaproteobacteria; order Pseudomonadales; family Pseudomonadaceae; genus Pseudomonas; species Pseudomonas sp. R151218B TE3479. The sequence continues at coordinate 287,358 of NZ_JBRJHV010000001.1, read as the reverse complement.
GCCAGCCGTCGCTGTCCATGGCTTCGTGCAGGCAATCGTCGAGGGTCTGTTCCACCAGCGGGTGATCGGGGATCTCCCGCTCCCCGGCGAGGTTTTCCAGGCAGGCGATCTGGTCCGGAAACACGCTGGCGATCAGGTCTTCGCTTTTCATCCGCTGGATCTGCGGGGCGACTTTGCGCCCGCCGGTGTAGCGCGGCAGGGCCAGGGCCACGCCAGCGTTCCAGCGCCAGCGCACGCCGAACAGCGGTGCATCCAGCACCGCCTGGACCAGGATCTGTTCGGCGCTGTGGCTGTTCAGGTAGCGCCAGACTTCGTCCAATTCGAAGCTGTGGCTGGTGGACAGCGAGAGCACGATGGCGTCTTCACTGGCGGCGGCCTGCAATTCGAAGTTGAAGGTGCGGCAGAAGCGCTTGCGCAAGGCCAGGCCCCAGGCGCGGTTGATGCGGCTGCCGAAGGGCGTGTGGATGATCAGCTGCGTGCCGCCGGACTCGTCGAAAAACCGTTCCATCAGCAGTGTGTCCTGGGACGGCAGGGCGCCGAAGGCCAGGCGTGCCGGGGCCAGGTAATCGATCAATTGTTCGGCGCTGGCGAGGTTCAGGCGCAAGGTGCCGGTCAGCCAGTCGAGGGCCGGTTGCAGGTTGCCCGGCGTGGCGCCGAGCAGGTGATCGAGCTGGGCTTGCAAGCGCGCCACGGCCAAAGACAATTCGTCGCTGCGCCCCGGGGCTTCGCCGAGCCAGAACGGAATGGTCGGCGGTTGGCCCTGGGCGTCCTCGACCCGCACGCGGCCGGTCTCGACGCGGATGATGCGGTAGGACGTATTGCCCAGTTGGAACACATCGCCGGCAATGCTCTCCACCGCGAAGTCTTCGTTGACGCTGCCGATGTTCAAGCCCTGGGGTTCGAGCAGCACGCTGTAGTCGGCGTTGTCCGGAATGGTGCCGCCGCTGGTCACCGCCGTCAGTTTGCTGCCCCGGCGCCCGCGCAGGGTCCGGGTCACGGCGTCGCGGTGCAGGTAGGCGCTGCGCACGCCCTGGCGGCCATTGAGGCCTTCGGCGAGCATTTGCAACAGCGCCTGGTAATGCCCTTCGTCCAGCTCGGCGTAGGGCGAGGCGCGGCGGAAGGTTTCCAACAGCGCCTGTTCCGGCCATTCCTGGCAACTGACTTCGGCGACGATCTGCTGGGCCAGCACATCCAGCGGCGCCTTGGGGATGTGCAGGATGTCGAGTTCGCCGCGGCGCACGCAATCGAGCAGGGCGGCGCATTCGATCAAGTCGTCGCGGGTGGTGGCGAACAGGCGGCCCTTGGGCGTGCCGCCGACCTGGTGGCCAGAGCGTCCCACTCTTTGCAGGAACGCCGAGATCGAACGGGGCGAGGCAATCTGGCAGACCAGGTCGACATCGCCGATATCGATGCCCAGTTCCAGGGAGGCGGTGGCGATCAGTACCTGCAGTTCACCGCGCTTGAGGCGTTGTTCGGCGTCGAGGCGAAACTCCTTCGCCAGGCTGCCGTGGTGGGCGGCCACGGCGTCCTTGCCCAGGCGCTCGCTCAAATGACGACTGAGGCGTTCGGCCAGGCGCCGTGTGTTGACGAACACCAGGGTGGTGCGATGCGCCCGGGCCAGCTCGGCGAGGCGGTTGTAGACCAGCTCCCACACGTCATTGGCCATCACCGCCGACAGCGGCACTGGTGGCACCTCGATGTCCAGGTCCCGGGGACGGGCGTGGCCGATGTCGACGATTTCGCAGGCGCGTCCTTCACCGACGAGAAACCGTGACACCGCTTCGATGGGCTTTTGCGTAGCCGACAGGCCGATGCGCATCAGGGGTTCGGCGCACAGGGCTTGCAGGCGCTCCAGGCTCAAGGCCAGGTGGCTGCCGCGCTTGCTGGCGGCGATGGCGTGGATTTCATCGACGATCACCGTGCGGGTGCTGGCGAGCATCTGCCGGCCGGAATCGGAACCGAGCAGCACGTAGAGGGATTCGGGCGTGGTCACCAGAATGTGCGGCGCGGTCTTGCGCATCGCCGAGCGGTCTTTTTGCGGCGTGTCGCCGGTGCGTACGGCGGTGGTGATCGGCAAGGGTGGCAAGCCCATTCGTTGCAACTGCTCGGTGATGCCGGCCAGGGGATTCTGCAGGTTGATCTGGATATCGTTGCTCAGGGCCTTGAGCGGCGAGACGTAGACCACCAGGGTCTGGTCCGGCAGGCCGCCTTGTTCCAGGCCGCGGTGCACCAGGTCATCGAGCACCGCGAGGAACGCGGTCAAGGTCTTGCCCGAGCCAGTGGGCGCCGCGACCAGCACCGAGCGCCGCTGGCCGATCAACGGCCACGCCCGGGCCTGGGCGGCCGTGACCGCCGGGAAGGTTTGGCTGAACCAGGCGCGAACGGCGGGGTGAAAGCCTGCCATGGCGTGGTCGGCTGCAAGGGGCAGATTCATAAGGCAGTTTATGCGGGTGGAGCGGGGGAGATGCAAGTATCGGCTGAGATGTCCATCGCCTGTCAGGGCCTCATCGCGAGCAAGCTCGCTCCCACAGGAGATATCAGTGCCTATGCGATCCCTGTGGGAGCGAGCTTGCTCGCGATAGCAGCCTCAAGGTGCACACAAATGCCGGATCCACACTTTACGGATGACGGTTGCGCACTAAACCCGCAAAATGCAACGATTCCGGCAACGCCTGCGGGCGTTGTCGACCAAATTCTTGTGCCAATAGACTGGGCCTGCTGACTTTATGCGAATGCGCCTTATGTTACTGGGCGGCGGAAATGCCCTTGGGCAGGCGCTGATTCGCCTCGGTGCAGAAGAAGACATCGGTTTTCTTGCCCCCCGCCCGCCCGAAGACGGCTGGGATGCCGCGAGCCTGACGCAACTGCTCGACGACACCCGTCCGGACGCCTTGATCAACCTGGCGTACTACTTCGACTGGTTCCAGGCCGAGGCCGTCAGCGAGCAGCGCCTGGCCAGCCAGGAGCGCGCTGTCGAGCGTCTGGCCGGGCTGTGCCAGCATCACAACATCGTCTTGCTGCAACCGTCGAGCTATCGGGTGTTCGACGGTTCCCGTGCCACGGCCTACAGCGAGAAGGACGAGCCCGTGCCCCTGGGTGTGCGCGGCCAGGCGCTGTGGCGGATCGAGCAAAGCGTGCGCGCCACCTGCCCGCAACATGTGTTGCTACGTTTCGGCTGGCTGCTGGACGACAGCGCCGATGGCATCCTCGGCCGTTTCCTGGCCCGGGCCGAGCAGCCCGAAGAGCTGTTGCTGGCTGACGATCGCCGGGGTAATCCGACGCCCGTGGACGATGCCGCGCGGGTGATCATTTCCGTGCTCAAGCAACTCGATTGTGCGGCGCCGCTGTGGGGCACCTATCATTACGCCGGGCATGAGGCGACCACGCCACTGGCGCTGGGCCAGGCGATCCTCACCGAAGCCCGCGCCCTGCATCCGCTGGCCATCGAGTCGCCTACGCCCCAGGCCCATGCCGCACGGCCGGACGCCGCGGAAGAACCGCAGCACGCGGTGCTGGCCTGCAAGAAAATTCTGCACACTTTCGGGATCAAGCCCCGCGCCTGGCGCGCAGCACTCCCGGGCTTACTGGATAGGTTTTATCGCCATGGCTGAAGGCCCTGTTTTAATCACCGGCGGCGCGGGTTTCATTGGTTCGCACCTGACCGACGCCTTGCTCGCCAAGGGGCATGCGGTGCGCATCCTCGATGACCTGTCCACCGGCAAGCGCAGCAACCTGCCCCTGGACAACCCGGCGGTCGAACTGATCGAAGGCGACGTCGCCGATGCCGCCCTGATGGCCCGGGCCATGGCCGGTTGCAGCGCCGTGGCGCACCTGGCGGCGGTGGCCTCGGTGCAAGCCTCGGTGGACGACCCCGTGCGCACCCATCAGAGCAATTTCATCGGCACCCTGAATGTCTGCGAAGCCATGCGCCAGGCCGGTGTGAAGCGGGTGCTGTTCGCTTCCAGCGCAGCGGTCTACGGCAACAACGGCGAAGGCGAGTCCATCGACGAAGAAACCCCCAAGGCCCCGCTCACGCCCTATGCCTCGGACAAGCTGGCCAGCGAGTTCTACTTCGATTTCTATCGCCGCCAGCACAACCTGGAGCCGGTGGTGTTCCGTTTCTTCAACATCTACGGCCCGCGTCAGGATCCGTCCTCACCGTACTCCGGGGTCATCAGCATCTTCAGCGAACGGGCACAGAAAGGCCTGCCGATCACCGTATTCGGCGACGGCGAGCAGACCCGGGATTTTGTCTATGTCGAAGACTTGGTGGACTTACTGGTGCAGGCCATCGAGAAGCCCGAGGTGGACGTGGGCGCGGTGAACGTCGGCTGGAACCAGGCCACGACCCTCAAACAGATGCTCCAGGCCCTGGCCGCCGTGGTGGGCGACCTGCCACCGATCAGCTACGGCCCGGCGCGTTCCGGCGACATTCGCCATTCCCGGGCTGACAATCGTCGCTTGTTGGAGCGCTTCAGCTTTCCCCCGCAAACACCGATGAGCGTGGGGTTGGCGCGGTTGCTGGGGCGCTGAGTTTCCCACCGTCCAAAAAACTGTGGGAGCGAGCTTGCTCGCGATAGCGCTGGGTCAGCCAACATCATTGCTGGCTGATCCACCGTCATCGCGAGCAAGCTCGCTCCCACAGGGAAGTTCGTACCTTTAAGTTCGGCTTAGAACTTGTAGCCCAACCCCACCATGTAGATGAACGGGTCCACATCGACATCCACCTTGGCCCGGGTACCGCCGGCCACGGCGTTGTTGTCCACATAGGCGGTGGTGTCAATGTCGATGTAGCGGATCTGGCCGTTGATCATGATGTTGTCGGTCAGCATGTAGTCGGCACCGACTTGCCAGGCCATGCCCCAGCTATTTTTCGCTCGGAAGTTGCTGAAGCCATTGGCGCTGGCTTCGCTGCCCACGTGTTCGTCGTAGATCCAGGTGTAGTTGATACCGGCGCCGACATAGGGCTGGAACGCCGACTTGGCGTCAAGCGGGTAGTAGACCAGGCTCAGTGTGGGCGGCAGGTGCTTGAGGGTGCCGAGCTTGCCGTTGGCCGCGCCCAGGGCGGTGCCTTTGATTTTCACGTCGTGCTCGAACGGCGAGGCCGCCAGCAGTTCGATACCCCAATTGTTGGTCAGCATGTAGGCGAAGTTCAGGCCCAGTTGCGTATCGCTGCTCATGGTCGCCTTGCCACCCAGGTCGGCGCCGGCCAGCGGGCCGCGGTCGACCTTGACGCTGGAGCTGTCGGCCTCTGGGTTGACGGTGATAGCGCCGGCGCGAACGATGATGTCACCGGCCGTATGGGCCTGGGCGAGCGGGGCAGCGAGCGCGAGGGCAACGAGGGAAGCGCTGAGCAAGGACTTGTGCATGGGGGCTCCAGAGGACATTTCAAAATTGATGTCCCATGGTACGGAGCCGCCTGGGCCGGTCTTTTGACACAGCTCAATGAAATGATGATGAGTCAATTGCGAGGCCCCTTCGCGAGCAAGCCCGCTCCCACCGTTTGACCGTATTTCTACTGGCAAAACTCGGTCAATGTGGGAGCGGGCTTGCTCGCGAAGGCTATTTCACAGGCAACCCATGACCCGCGGATTCACTCCGGCAGTTCATACACATAAATCTTCTGCGCCTCCATCTGATACCCGGCATCGGCCAGTTCACTGGTGGACGGCTTGACCTGCATCGGCCCCTCGACCCAGTACGGCTGGTACAACTCGTCGAGCTTTACGCCGACCTCGCTTTTCACATGCACGATCTGGTTCGACGGCGGTGGCGGCACGTGGATGCAGGCGCCGAAATACGGCACCAGCAGAAAGTCCGTAGTGCGACCTTCCTCACTGACTTCCAGCGGCACGATGTAGCCCGGCAAGCGAATCTGCTGGCCATCGAGGGCCTTGACCACCGGCGCGTTGGGCAAATCCTGCTTGGCGGCTGGAGCGGACTCGGCGGCCAGGGCGTCGCTCATCTTCGACAGGTCGTGCAGCGGTGTCATGTTCGGCACTTCCGGCGGTGCGTCCGGTGGGATCATTTCCGACCAGGCCAGGTCCCTCGGCTCGGCCGCCCACAGCGGCAGGGCGACCATCATCAACAGCGCAAGCAGGGCGCGGGGCATTTTCACGGTCCTCATAAACGGATCGACAGGCCATCGGCCAACGATTGGCGATAGGCGCGCCAGGCCGGCACGCTGCCCATCAGCAGGGCGGCGACCAGGATGCCAGCCATGAGCGTCCATTCATATTCGCTCGGCCAGCCCAGGGGCAAGTACAAGCCATAGGCCGACTGCACGTAACCCTGGGCGGCGGCGATGCCGATGTACAGCAAGGCCAGCCCGGCGGTGACCCCGGCCAGTGCCAGGGCAAAGGCTTCGAACACCAGCAGCGTCGCGATGTGCCACGGCCGCGCCCCCACCGAACGCAGGATCGCCATTTCCCGGCGACGTTCGTTGAGGCTGGTGAGGATCGCCGTGAGCATGCCGATCAACCCGGTCAGGACCACGAACAGCGAAATCACGAACAAGGCCTTTTCCGCCGTGCCCATCAGGCTCCACAACTCCTGCAGTGCTACGCCGGGGAGGATGGCCAGCAGCGGTTCGCCACGGAACTCATTGATTTCGCGTTGCAAGGCGAAGGTCGAAATCTTGCTGTTGAGGCCGAGCATGAACGCGGTGATCGCTTGGGGCGTGAGGTCCATGTTGCGGGCTTGGTCGGCGCTGATGCGCCCATTGCCCTGGGCCGGCACGCCGTTCCTCCAGTCGATGTGGATCGCCTCCATGCCGCCGAGGCTGATGTGCAGCGTGCGGTCCACCGGGGTGCCGGTGCGCTTGAGAATCCCGACCACGGTGAAGGGCTTGTCGTCATGCTTGACCAGGCTGATCGCCGCCACGCCGTGGGCCAGCACCAGTTCGTCACCGAGCTTGTAGTGCAGCGCCTCGGCCACTTCGGCACCGAGCACCACTTCGAACGGATCGGTGGCGAAGGCCCGCCCATCGGCCAGCTCCAGGTGTTGCTGGCGGCCGTATTGGTAATGTTCGAAGTAGGCCTCGGTGGTGCCCATCACCCGGTAGCCGCGATGGGAGTCGCCCAGGGACATGGGGATCGCCCACTTCACTTTCGGGTTTTTGGCGAACTGTTCGAAGCTGTCCCAGCGGATGTTGTTGGTGGCGTTGCCGATGCGAAACACCGAATACAGCAGCAGGTTCACCGAGCCGGAGCGGGCACCGACGATCAGGTCGGTGCCGCTGATGGTGCTGGCGAAACTGGCTCGCGCTTCGGTGCGCACTCGCTCCACCGCCAGTAGCAGACAGACCGAGAGGGCGATGGCAAACGCGGTGAGGATCGCGGTGAAGCGGCGGTTCGCCAGACTGGCCATGGCTAGACGGAACAAATACATCTCAGACCTCGAGTGGCGTGGCGGCGCGATTGAGATCGGCCAGCGAGAGGTGGCGGTCGAACAGCGGCGCCAGGCTCTGGTCGTGGCTGACGAACAACAGGCTCGACCCGGCCTCGCGGCATTCGGCGAACAACAGCCGCAGGAAGTTTTCCCGGGCGTCGTAATCCAGGGCTGAAGTCGGTTCGTCGGCGATCACCAGTTCCGGTTGACCGATCAAGGCCCGGGCGGCGGCGACCCGTTGTTGCTGGCCGATGGACAACGAGTCGGCGCGACGCTCCAACAGGTTCGGATCGGTCAAGCCCAGGTGGGCCAGCAGCGTGGCGGCCGCTTGATCGACACTGCCATGGCGCTGGGTGGCCCGCTGCGCGCGCAGTTTCGAGAAGTGGCAGGGCAGTTCGACGTTCTCCCGTACCGAGAGAAACGGCAGCAGGTTGAACTGCTGGAAGATGTAGCCGGTATGGTCCACGCGAAAGCGGTCGCGGCGGCCGGCGGCCAGTTCGCTGAGTTCCTGGCCGAGCAGGCGGATGCTGCCGCGATCCGGCGTTTGCACCCCGCCCAGCAGCCCCAGCAGCGTGGTCTTGCCGCTGCCACTCGGGCCCTTGAGGAACAAGGTTTCACCCGCTTCCAGGCGAAACGCCGGGATATCCAGCAAGGGCGGATGCCCGGGCCAACTGAAGCCCAGGTCGGACAGTTCGATGAGTGCTTGGGTCATATGAAACCGATCAGATCATGATGAACCCCTGTGGGAGCGAGCTTGCTCGCGATAGCGCTGGGGCAGGCTGCATCTGTATTGGATGTGCCGGCCTCATCGCGAGCAAGCTCGCTCCCACATTGGAGTTGGCAGTGAATCAGAATTTCAGGGTGGGCGCCTTGGCCGTCACTTCCACGCCTTGTTGGCCACTCGGGCTGATCAGTTGTACCTGAATTTTCTGAGTGGCCGGGAAGGTTTTGAACAGTGTCGCCAGGTCCAGGTTCTTCAATGCACCAGCGGCGGCGCAGGTGAACTGGTAGTGGGCGTGGATCTCACTGTGCTCGTGGTGTTCGTCGCCATCGGCGTCTTCGTCATGGTCTTCGTGGTCCGGTTCATCGCCGAATAACGGGCTTTCCAGTTCCTGTTGGGCCACGGTGCACTTGGCGGCGGCCGGCAGGTTGAACAGCGCCAGCGGCTTGTCCAACTGCGCCCGTACCGCGGCGACCTTGGCCTTGTCGGCATCGCTGGTGGCGGCGTGTTCGAAGCCCACCAGGTTCATCGCCGGGCTTTCCAGCTCCAGCTCCAGGGTCTGGCCATCCAGTGCCGCGTTCAGTCGAGCAACGCCGTGTTCATGGGCGCCGAGGCTGCCATGTTCGTGATCATGGTCGTGGTCATGCTCCACCGCCGCATGAGCGACAGCCAATGGCAGCAGGGCGAATGGCAAGGCGAGAAGCAGACGACGCATGACGAGTCTCCGAAAAGGTTATGTAATCTTATAACGAAAGTGCGGAGAGTTTGACCGTCTGCTTGGCGTCGCGCAAGGGCCATGGGAGCATGCGTACATGAAATATTCAGGAGCACGGTAATGTTGCGGATACGCGGAACCGTCGGCGAATGGCCGGTGGACTTGACGATCGAAATGGATGAGGGCGACTGGGCGCAGCTCGGCGCGCAATTGCAAGTGGCCAAATCCGAAGGCGTGGCGGCACCGGCGGCCAAACCGACGAATCAGGACGATGCCCAATGGCAGATCGCCAAGGAACTGCTGCGCAAGGCCGGTCAACTGAGCGGCCCGGACCTGCTGGAACAGCTCGAAGGCCTGACCGGCAGCGCCTCGGCGGGCAAGCGCTTGTTGGTGCGCTTGCGCCACTGCGCTGAGGTCAAGGTGTTGAGCGGCGGCGATACGCCGCTCTATAGCTGGAGTGGGGCTTAATACAACGCCGCGAACAACTTGCGACGATAGGTCGTCACCAGCGGATGATCGTTGCCCAGCAGTTCGAATACCTGCAACAAGGTCTTGTGGGGCAGGCCTTCGCTGTAGCTGCGGTTACGCACGAACAGCTTGAGCAGCGCATCGAGGGCCGCTTCGTACTGTTGGCGCGCCAGTTGCTGGATCGCCAGTTGGTACACCGCTTCATCGTCTTGCGGGTCTTTCGCCAGGCGCGCCTTGAGGTCGGCGGCGTCCGGCAGGTGCTTGGCCAGGCCGAGGAACTGGATCTGCGCCTTGGCACCGGCGAGGGCGGCCTTGTGCTCATCGCTTTTCACTGCGTCGAGCACCGTCTGTGCTTCGTCCAGCTCGCCGCGCTCGGTCAGGCAGCGGGCGTACAGGATCAGGGCCTTGGCGTTGGTGTTGTCGTCACCCAGCAACACCGTGAGCAGGGCTTCGGCGTCGGCGAAACGACCGTCGTCGAACAGCGCCTGGGCCTGTTCGAACGGGTCGGCGGCGGCCGGCGGCGGCATCTGCACATGGGGTTCGAGCATCGCCCGCACCGCCGATTCCGGTTGGGCGCCGGCAAAGCCGTCAACGGGCTGACCGTCCTTGAACAACACCACCGTCGGCAGGCTGCGAATGCCGAAGCGGGCCACAATGTCCTGCTCGATGTCACAGTTGACCTTGGCCAGCAGCAATTCGCCTTGATAACTCTCGGCAATGGTTTGCAGCATTGGCATCAGCGCCTTGCACGGCGCACACCACTCGGCCCAGAAATCCACCAGCACCGGTTTGTGGAAAGAGTTCGCGATCACCGACTGATCGAAATCGGCCGTGGTGGCGTCGAAGATGTAGGGCGTTTCCTGAGTCATTGGGAATCTCGTAGAGCGCTTGAATGGGGCAACTATACGGCTTGGTGGGGGGTGGCTGAAAGCGGGGTGGTGGTAAGAGGTGTGTTGACTGGCAGGGCCCCATCGCGAGCAAGCTCGCTCCCACAAGGGAACTCAAGTGCTCATGCGCCCCCTGTGGGAGCGGGCTTGCTCGCGAAGCTTTTCAGGCGCGCCGCGCGTGGTACAAGCTCACATGGCGAAACTCTTCCGGCTCGGCCAGGTCCGGCAGGGTCATGGCCTGGAGCATTTCGATGCGCCGGTACAGCGGATGCTGGAAATCCCGCACCCGGGAGTCGGCCACCAACGCCTCGCGACCACGGCTGAGGAACTGGTCGAGCAGCGGCAGGTTGGCCCGGTCGTAGAGCACGTCGGCGACCAGGATCAGGTCGAAACGATCAGCCTCGGCGAAAAAGTCCGTCGAATAACCCAGCTCCACGCCATTGAGCGCGGCATTGGCCTGGCAGGCGGCAATTGCCAGCGGGTCGAGATCGCAAGCCACCACTTCCAGCGCCCCGGCCTTGACCGCCGCAATGCCCGCCACGCCGGAACCGGCACCAAAATCCAGCACCCGTTTGCCTTCGACCCACTGCGGCTGCTCGGCGAGGTAGCGGGCCATCGCCAAGCCGCTGGCCCAGCAGAAACTCCAATAGGGTGGCTCGTGGAGAATGCGCCGGGTTTCTTCCGGGCTGAAGGCGCGGTCCATGTTGTCGCCGTCGATCAGCCACAACTTCAAGTCAGCGCCGGGTAGCGGACAAGCCACCAGGCGTGCGTCGCCAAGCAATTCACTCAACGCCCGTTGCAGGTCCTGCGGTGCCCTCATGGCGCTTTGACGAATTGCAGGGTGCCCAATGCCTGGGTGGTCGGTTGGCTGATGCGTTGTTCCGGCAAGTGCAGGATCAGTTGACCGGACTGGCTGGCGCGGCCACGCAGTTCCACGCGGGCACCCACCGGGAAGGCTTCCGGGTTGAAGCGCAAGCGGAAGGGCAGGGCCTGGTTGGTGCCGATCAGGCTGGAACTGGCAAGCAGTTGTTGGGGACGGTCCTTGTCGTCGATCACCAGCAGCGCCAGTTCCACTTCGGCTCCGGCCGGCACGCCTTGCAGGGTGCCGCTCAACTCGCGCTGGTACGCCGGCAGCGGTCCCAACTCGGTGGCCTGCCGGGCCTTTTCCTGGGCTTGTTTCGGCGCGGGGGCCGGAGCGGGCGCGGCGGGCTTGGGGGCATCGCTGCTGCACGCCATCAGCAGGCTGAAAAAACTGAGCAAAGCGAGCGATCGTAGCGGCATGTGTGGCTCCAGCAAGGTGAATTCCATGGATCTGACGGTAAGCCCGTCTGTATACCGTAAACCCTATGGCTTGTCTTGCCAGTGGGATGCGCTACCATGGCCCTCCCTTTTTTTGTTGCCTGCCACCATGCACTGTCCCTTCTGCGGTGCCAACGACACCAAGGTCATCGACTCGCGACTGGTCGCCGAGGGCGAACAAGTCCGCCGCCGCCGCGAATGCCTGGCTTGCGGCGAGCGTTTCACGACGTTCGAGACCGCTGAACTGGTGTTGCCGCGCCTGATCAAAACCGACGGCAGCCGCCAGCCGTTCGACGAAGAAAAACTGCGCGCCGGCATGCAGCGCGCCCTGGAAAAACGTCCGGTGAGCGTCGAGCGCCTGGAAGCGGCGCTGGTGCACATCAAGCACAAGCTGCGGGCCACCGGCGAGCGCGAGGTCAAGTCCCTGGTGGTCGGAGAGTTGGTGATGGCCGAGCTGCAGAAGCTCGACGAAGTCGCCTACATCCGTTTCGCCTCGGTATACCGGCGCTTCCAGGACCTGAACGAGTTCCGTGAAGAAATCGACCGCCTGGCCCGCGAACCGGTGAAAGAATGACTATCCCGGCGCAGCAGGCCGTCCTCGACGCCCACTACATGGCCCGTGCCCTGGAGTTGGCGCGGCGCGGTCACTACACCACCCACCCCAACCCCCGGGTCGGTTGCGTGATCGTGCGTGACGGGCAGATTGTCGGCGAAGGTTGGCACATCCGCGCTGGCGAGCCCCATGCCGAAGTCCATGCCCTGCGGGCCGCCGGTGACAAGGCCCGGGGCGCCACGGCCTACGTGACCCTCGAGCCTTGCAGTCATCACGGGCGTACCCCGCCTTGTGCCGATGCGCTGGTCAACGCTGGCGTGGCGCGGGTGGTGGCAGCGATGCAGGATCCTAACCCGGCAGTCGCCGGGCGCGGCCTGCAACGCCTGGCCCAGGCCGGTATCGCTACCGAAAGCGGCGTGCTGGAAGGTGAGGCGCGCAAGCTCAATGAGGGTTTTCTCAAACGCATGGAACAGGGCCTGCCGTTCGTGCGGGTCAAGCTCGCCATGAGCCTGGATGGCCGCACTGCCATGGAAAGCGGCGAAAGCCAGTGGATCACCGGCCCGGCCGCACGTTCGGCGGTCCAACGCCTGCGCGCCCAGGCCAGTGTGGTGCTGACCGGCGCCGACACGGTGCTGGCGGACAATGCCCGGCTGACCGTGCGCGCCGATGAGCTGGGGCTGGATGTCGAGCAGACTGCGTTGGTCATGAGCCGTCCGCCGTTGCGGGTGCTGGTGGACGGGCGCCTGCGGGTGCCGCTGGATGCGGCGTTTTTCAAGGCCGGCCCGGCGCTGGTCGCTACCTGCATGGCGGTGGAAGAACAGTACGCCAACGGTCCTGAATGCATGATCGTGGCAGGCGATGACGGCCAGGTCGATCTGCGTCGGCTGCTGGTAGCGCTGGCAGCCCGGGATGTCAATGAAGTGCTGGTGGAGGCCGGTCCGCGCCTGGCAGGGGCTTTCGCCCGACTGGGGCTGGTGGACGAGTTCCAGATTTTCATCGCCGGCAAGTTCCTCGGTTCTTCGGCGCGGCCACTGCTGGACTGGCCGCTGGCGCAGATGAAGGACGCTCCCCAGCTGAAAATCACCGAAATCCGCGCCGTGGGCGATGACTGGCGAGTCATCGCCGTTCCCGTTCCACCGGCCAGCGTATAATTCCCGGCTTTCGCTCACGCGGCGGCCCGTTCTCGAGGAGGACTCCATGTTTACCGGCATCATCGAATCCATCGGCAGCATCCGTGCACTCACCCCCAAGGGCGGCGATGTGCGGGTCTACGTCGAAACCGGCAAGCTTGACCTGAGCGACGTCAAGCTGGGCGACAGCATCGCGGTAAACGGCGTTTGCCTGACCGCCGTCGAACTGCCAGGCAACGGCTTCCTGGCGGACGTCAGCCGCGAAACCCTCGACTGCACGGCCATGAACGACCTCAAGAGCGGCAGCCCGGTCAACCTGGAAAAAGCCCTGACCCCCACCACTCGCCTGGGCGGGCACCTGGTCAGCGGCCACGTGGACGGCGTCGGCGAAGTGGTTTCGCGCACGGATAACGCCCGGGCCGTGGAGTTTCGCATCCGCGCCCCGAAGGAACTGGCCAAGTACATCGCCCATAAAGGCTCGATCACCGTCGACGGCACCAGCCTGACGGTCAACGCGGTGGATGGCGCCGAATTCCTGCTGACGATCATTCCCCACACGTTGAGCGAAACCATCATGGCTTCGTACCGGCCAGGTCGGCGGGTCAACCTGGAAGTCGACTTGCTGGCCCGTTACCTGGAACGCCTGCTGTTGGGCGACAAGGCCGCAGAGCCGGCCGCGGGTAACATCACCGAAAGTTTTCTGGCCGCCAACGGCTACCTCAAATCCTGACCCAAGGGGGTGCCGCGTGGCGCTCAATAGCATCGAAGAACTGGTTGAAGACATCCGCCAAGGCAAGATGGTCATCCTCATGGATGACGAAGACCGCGAGAACGAAGGCGACCTGATCATGGCCGCCGAGTGCTGCAAGGCCGAACACATCAACTTCATGGCCAAGCACGCCCGTGGCCTGATCTGCATGCCGATGACCCGCGAGCGCTGCGAACTGCTGAAGCTGCCGCTGATGGCGCCACGCAACGGCTCGGGCTTCGGCACCAAGTTCACCGTGTCCATTGAGGCCGCCGAAGGCGTGACCACCGGGATCTCCGCCGCTGATCGCGCGCGCACCGTACAGGCTGCCGCCGCTCGGGACGCCAAGGCCGAAGACATCGTCAGCCCGGGCCATATCTTCCCGCTGATGGCCCAGGCCGGCGGCACCCTGGCCCGCGCCGGCCACACCGAAGCGGCGTGCGACCTGGCGCGCATGGCCGGTTTCGAGCCCAGCGGCGTGATCTGTGAAGTGATGAACGACGACGGCACCATGTCCCGCCGCGCTGAACTGGAAACCTTCGCCGCCGAACACAACATCAAGATCGGCACCATCGCCGACCTGATCCACTACCGGATGATCCACGAACGTACCGTTCAGCGGATTGCCGAGCAGCCGCTGGACAGCGAACTGGGCCAGTTCAACCTGGTGACCTACCGCGACTCGGTGGAAGGCGACGTGCACATGGCGCTGACCCTGGGCACCGTATGCGCCGAAGAACCGACCCTGGTGCGGGTGCACAACATGGACCCGCTGCGCGATTTGCTGATGGTCAAGCAACCCGGCCGCTGGAGCCTGCGGGCCGCCATGGCCGCGGTGGCCGAGGCCGGCAGCGGCGTGGTGTTGCTGCTCGGCCACCCGCTCGATGGCGACGTGCTGCTGGCGCACATTCGTGAAACCGGCGATCAGGCAGTGGTGAAAAAACCGACCACCTACAGCATCGTCGGTGCCGGTTCGCAGATCCTTCGTGACCTGGGCGTGCGTAAAATGCGCCTGATGAGCGCACCGATGAAATTTAATGCGATATCCGGTTTCGATCTGGAAGTTGTAGAATACGTGCCCTCCGAATAATGGCCCGGAGATTCCGGCATTGTTGTTCAGGCTTGTTAGATTATTGTGGCGAGGGGATTTATCCCCGCTGGACTGCGCAGCAGTCCCAAAACAGGGGCCGCTTCGCAGCCCAGCGGGGATAAATCCCCTCGCCACAAAGGTACGCAAGTGAGCGGCAATACGGGATCTGCGAGTGCTGTAATTCGTGGCTAATATCACTGAAGGAGCGCGTATAGAACGCGCTCTGGCTCTTTAAGAGATCTGACGAATGACCCTGAAGACCATCGAAGGTACCTTCATCGCCCCTAAAGGCCGCTACGCTCTGGTAGTGGGCCGTTTCAACAGTTTCGTGGTCGAGAGCCTGGTAGGCGGTGCGGTCGATGCCTTGGTTCGCCATGGCGTGAGCGAAAGCGACATCACCATCATCCGCGCCCCTGGCGCCTTCGAAATTCCGCTGGTTGCGCAGAAAGTCGCTCAAAAGGGCGAATATGCGGCGATCATCGCCCTGGGCGCGGTCATTCGTGGCGGTACTCCGCACTTCGAATACGTGGCTGGCGAGTGCACCAAGGGTCTGGCCCAGGTGTCCATGGAATTCGGCGTGCCGGTCGCTTTTGGCGTGCTGACCGTTGATTCCATCGAACAAGCCATCGAACGTTCCGGCACCAAGGCCGGTAACAAAGGTGCCGAAGCTGCCCTGTCCGCCCTGGAAATGGTCAGCCTGCTGGCGCAGTTGGAGGCCAAGTGATTAGCGACGAAAGCGATCGTTTCAACCCGCGCGATCCAAAGCCTGCGGACGCCGGCAAGCCATCGAAAAGCGTCAAGCGTCGCGAAGCCCGTCAGCTCGCGACCCAGGCGCTGTATCAATGGCACATGGCCAAGCAATCGCTGAACGAGATCGAAGCGCAGTTTCGGGTCGATAACGATTTCAGCGATGTCGACGGTGCTTATTTCCGCGAGATCCTGCATGGGGTTCCACAGTTCAAGACCGAAATCGACACCGCGCTCACGCCTTGCCTGGACCTGACCATCGAAGAGCTGGACCCGGTCGAGCTGGCGGTTCTGCGCCTGTCCACCTGGGAACTGCTCAAGCGCGTCGACGTACCGTACCGCGTGGTGATCAACGAAGGGATCGAACTGGCGAAAGTCTTCGGTTCCACCGATGGCCACAAGTTCGTCAACGGTGTGCTCGACAAGCTCGCCCCGCGCCTGCGTGAAGCTGAAGTAAAGGCGTTCAAGCGCTGATTGGCGCTTGTTATCCCAATGGGTGAGTTTGAGCTGATCCGTAACTACTTCGCCGCCGCGCCTTGCGCGCAGGGCGGCGAGGGCGTTGCGCTGGGGATCGGCGACGACTGCGCCTTGCTGGCCGTTCCTCCCGGGGAACAGCTGGCGGTCTCCACCGACACGCTCGTGGCCGGTGTGCATTTTCCAGACCCTTGCGACCCGTTCCTGCTCGGCCAGCGCTCGCTGGCCGTGGCGGTCAGCGACCTGGCTGCCATGGGCGCCAAGCCTTTGGCCTTTACCCTTGCCCTGACCTTGCCGACGGTGACCACCGATTGGCTGCAAGCCTATGCCCGCGGTTTGAACCAGATGGCCCAGGCCTGTGGCATGGCGCTGGTGGGAGGGGACACCACGCGTGGGCCGTTGAGCCTGACCATGACCGTGTTCGGCCACGTGCCGTCCGGCCAGGCCTTGACCCGCAGCGGCGCGCAGCCCGGCGACCTGCTGTGTGTCGGCGGCGAACTGGGCAATGCCGCTGGCGCCTTGCCGTTGGTGCTCGGCCAGCGTCGCGCCGAGCCTGGGATTGCCGAGCCGCTGCTGGCTCATTATTGGTCGCCCCGACCGCAGATCGACTTGGGCCTGGCGTTGCGGGGAAAGGGCCGCGCGGCGATGGATATTTCCGATGGCCTGCTGGCCGATTGCGGGCATATCGCCCTGGCGTCCGGGGTAGCCTTGCAGGTTGAACGGGACCGACTGCCGCTGTCCAACGCTCTGGTAGCGTTTCTTGGCGGGGCCGATGCCGCGCAGGCCGCCCTGAGCGGCGGTGACGATTACGTGCTGCTGTTCGCCCTGCCACCGAGCCAACTGATGGCGTTGCAGGCCGAAGGCTGGCCGATCCATGTGATCGGCTGCGTACTGGCCGGGCAAGGCGTCACGCTGGTGGACAGCGACGGGCACGACATCACCCCGCACGTACGGGGCTATCAACATTTTCGGGAGACACCGTGACAGATCATCCCAACCAGGTCCCGGCAGAGTTCGTTCCGCCTTCGGTCTGGCGCAATCCCTGGCATTTCCTGGCATTTGGCTTTGGTTCGGGCACTTTACCTAAAGCGCCGGGCACCTGGGGCTCGCTGGTTGCGCTACCCTTCATACCGTTGTGGCAGATGTTGCCGGACTGGGGCTACTGGTTGATGCTCGGCATCACCATGCTGTTTGGCTTCTGGCTGTGCGGCAAAGTGGCGGACGACCTGCGGGTGCACGATCATGAAGGCATCGTCTGGGACGAAATGGTCGGCATGTGGATCACCTTGTGGCTGGTGCCGGAAGGCTGGTATTGGCTGCTGACGGGATTTCTGGTGTTCCGTTTCTTCGATATCCTCAAGCCATGGCCGATCCGCTGGATCGACCGACATGTGCACGGAGGTGTCGGGATCATGCTCGACGATGTATTGGCCGGGGTTTTCGCCTGGCTGGCAATGCAAGGATTGGTGTGGTGTTTCACCTGAAGGAGCCAGGCATGGGCGTAAGCCGCGCACTACTGCTGTTGCTGTGTCTAGGAACCTGTGTGGGGGTGAGGGTGGCCGAGTCGGCGCCGCTGCCCGACAAGGTCCGAGCGGCCAGCGAGGAGTGGGCCGATTACACCCAGGCCGATGGCCAGGGCATGGGCTGGGACATCTTGCGCGCGGTGTTCGAGCCTGAAGGCGTCAAGTTGGAAATCCGCAGTGTGCCCTACACCCGTTCGATCGGGTTGGTGCAGCGCGGCGAGGTCGACGTGCAGGTTGGCGCCTATCGGGATGAATCCGAAGGCGTGCTTTACCCGAAGTGGCATTACGACGTCGATCACATCTATGCCTTGGGGTTGGCCTCCAAGCCGACGCCCACCCTGGCGACGATTGGCAATTATCGGCTGGTATGGATGCGCGGGTACGAATACAACAACTACCTGCCCAACATCCGGCGTTTCAATGAGATCCACCGGGCGGTGGGTATCTTGCCGATGCTGATCCATGAGCGAGCGGATTTTTACATCGATGCGTCGATGGAAATCGAAGAAGTGCTCGCCAAGGCCGATAACCCGAAGCAGTTCAAACTCTCGCCGCTGATCAATTTGCCCCTCTACCTGGGCTTTGCCAACAACGCCAACGGACGGGCATTGAGCGAACTGTTCGACCGGCGGATGGAAGTGCTGGTGAAAACCGGCCAGCTCAAGCCGATTTTCGAACATTGGAAGCAACCTTATCCTTTCGACGAGAATGGCAAGCCACCGAAGCCGTAATCAAACTTTTCGATGGTTATGGCCGACAATTCAGCCTAAGCGTCGGTCGGGACGTGCTGTTACAATGCCCGCCTCTGCGAAACTCCAGTACTAGATCAGGAGCACACCGGTGCCTGTCGTTTTTGTTGCCGCTTCCAAGCTGCCAACGCCCTTTGCGCAATTCACCATGCATGGTTTTCTCGATGAAGCCACCGGCCGCGAGCATGTCGTGCTCAGCCTGGGTGATTTCGCCGACGGTTCTCCGGTGCTGGGCCGCCTGCATTCCGAATGCCTGACCGGCGACGCCCTGTTCAGCCAGCGCTGCGATTGCGGTTCGCAACTCGAGGCCGCGCTGCAGGCCATCGCCCGCGAAGGTCGTGGCGTGTTGCTGTACCTGCGCCAGGAAGGCCGTGGCATTGGCCTGCTGAACAAGATCCGCGCCTATGAACTGCAAGATGGC
The DNA here is from genome assembly GCF_053629195.1 of Pseudomonas sp. R151218B TE3479. Classification (NCBI taxonomy): domain Bacteria; kingdom Pseudomonadati; phylum Pseudomonadota; class Gammaproteobacteria; order Pseudomonadales; family Pseudomonadaceae; genus Pseudomonas; species Pseudomonas sp. R151218B TE3479. Next base: position 268,444 of record NZ_JBRJHV010000001.1, on the reverse strand, counting down.
GGCGCCGATACCGTTGAAGCCAACGAACGCCTGGGCTTTGCCGCCGACCTGCGTGACTACAGTATCTGCCTGCCGATGCTGGAGCATCTGGGCGTGAAGTCGCTGCGCTTGATGACCAACAACCCACGCAAGGTCAAGGCGTTGACCGACATGGGCATCGTGGTGGCCGAGCGTGTGCCACTGCACACCGGCCACAATCCCCACAACAAACTCTATTTGGCAACCAAGGCCAGCAAGCTCGACCACATGATGGGCAACGAGCACCAAGGCGAGGTCGACCGGGCGTGACGCGCGGTCAGGTTCGGCGGCGGCTGTCGGTCAGTTGGTGGAAATACCTGGCCCTGGCCTTGCTGCCACTGTTCGTGATCAACGCGGTGTTTGGCCAGGGCGAAGCGATTCTGCCGGTGCTGGCGATGCCGTTGTTCATTGCCGGCCTGGCGTCGATGTTTGTCAGCCTGCGATTTTTCGGGCCGTATAAACAGGCCCTGGTCGCCACCCAGAAAGCCCTCGACACGCCCGAAGAACCCCAGGCCTGGATCGACCTGGCGGCCCGTCGCCGCGCCGCCTTTCTGGTGGCCGGGCTACCGGCCTGGATCGGTGCCCTGGCGGTGTTCGTGGGCCTGGAAGCGGTGCCGTTGATGCTGCTGGCCTTGTCGACTGCCGTGTTGTTCTACCTGTACCGCATCCCGCGTCAACTCGGCTGATGAGCCGCTGGCTGGCGGTCCTGCTGCTGGCCGTCAGCGCCTCGACGTTGGCCGCCTCGCGGGTCGTCAGCCTGGCGCCGTCGCTGTCGGAAATCGTCGTTGAACTGGGCTCCGCCGACCTGTTGGTGGGCGTGCTGGATGGTGGGGAACGCCCGCCGGCGCTCAGGGACGTACCCTCGGTAGGCCGTTACGGGCAACTGGACATGGAGCGTTTGCTCAGCCTCAAGCCCGACCTGCTCCTGCTCTGGCCTGGCAGTGTCGGCCCGGCCCAGCGCGAGCAGCTCAAGGGCTTGGGCATTCCCATCCATGTCGCCGAGCCCCGCAGCCTCGACCAACTCATCACGCAAATCGAAGCCATCGCCCAGCAGCTCGGCCGCCCGGAGCGGGGCGTGCAACGGGCGGCGCAGTTGCGCGTGCGTCTCGAGGCGCTACGTCAGCGCTATCGACGGGACCCGCCGTTGCCGGTGTTCTATCAGGTCTGGGACCGGCCGCTGTACACCGTTGGTGGTGGGCAGATCATCAGCGATGCGCTGAGCGTGTGCGGTGCCCACAACGTTTTTGCCGACCTGAGCGTGCCGGCGCCGCAGGTGAGTGTGGAAGCGGTGCTGCAACGTAGCCCGCAAGTCATCCTGGCCACGGAACAGGCGCAGCTCGATGCCTGGAAAACCTGGCCGGTGGCGCAGGGGCGGTTGTTGTTGGTCAACGACAAAGGCCTGGAACGGCCCAGTGGGCAGATGATCGAGGCGACGGCGCGGCTATGTGAGTTGATTGCGCCAGACAGGTAGACTGCGGTGCCTGCAATCGCGAGCAAGCTCGCTCCCACAGTTACCCTGTTGTGAAATCCCTGTGGGAGCGAGCTTGCTCGCGATGAGGCCAGGCCAGGCACCACAGTTCCTGGATCAGAATTCCGGGGTCCAAGTCACCCCAAACAACCACGCCCGACCTTCCTCCCGATACCCATACTGCCCCCCATCATGGCTATACAGCGCCCGGCTGTAACCCTTGTCCAGCAGGTTATCCACCTTCATCTCCAGCTTCACCTCCCGGGTCAGCGCCCAACTGCCGCGCAACCCGAGCAGGGCATAGCCGCCCAGGGCGTTGCGGTTGTCTTCATCGTCGTAGCTGCCGCTCACCGCTTGCCAGCTGGCGCCCAGGCCGAGGCGGTCGAATTGCCGGTCCAGGTCCAGGCTCAAGGTCCGTCGGGCGCGGCGGGCCAGGGTGTGACCGCTGTCACGGTCGCGCGGGTCGATGACGGCCAGGGCCAGATTGCCCTGCCAGCCGAAGAGATCCTGCAGATAGGCCATTTCAAAGCCGTTGATGCGCGCCGAGGCGACGTTCTGCGGGCGTGAGTCGCGGCCAAAAATGATCGCGTCCTCCAGGTCGGTGCGGTACAGCGAGGTTTCCAGGCGGGCGCTGTCGCTCAGTTGGCTGCGCCATTGCAGCTCGTAGCTCTTGGCCGTCTCGGGCTTCAGGTCAGGGTTGCTGAAGTCCGGGTAGTACAGGTCGTTGAAAGTCGGTGCGCGGAAGCTCTCGCTGTAGGTCAGCAACAGGTCGTTGGCCGGATTGACTGGCAGGGTGAGGGTGCCGCTCCAACTGTTCTGGCCGCCAAACTGTTGGTTCTGGTCGCGACGCAGGCCCAGTTCCGTCGAAAACGTTTCGGCCTGGAAGCGGTGCTGGATGAACGCTGCGCGGTTCCAGCGGCTGTCTTCGTCGAACGGCGTGCTGCTGTTGACCCGGTCCTGATACCAGTCGCCGCCGACGATCAGGCTGTTGCGCTCGTCCAGCGTCACATCGTTCTGCCAGGTCACGGAGTCGCGGTAGGTGTTGAAGACCTCGCGGACATCGCTGAGCTTGTCGAAGGTCTTTTCGCGGTTCTCGCTGTGGCCCAGTTCCAGGCGGGATTTCCAGGCGTCGTTGATTCGCCCGTCCACGTAGGTGCTGATGCTGCTCACCGCAAACTCGCTGTAGGGTTGCTGGGGCAGGGACTCGAAAGTGCTCGGGTCGAAGCGGCCGAATGGGTTGTCGTATTCGCTTTTGCCGCGGTTATCCAGCAGGTTCAGGCCAACTTCCAGGTCATCGCTGGCCGCATGGCTCAGGCTCAGGCTGAAGGATTGGTTGCGGTTGGCATCGTCGTCGCGGTCGCTGGCGTAGGACTCGTGGGTCCGGTTGCTACCGTCACTGTCGTCGAGGCTGGCGCCGAGGTTGAAACGGGTTTGCTCGTCGCCGCCGGACAGGCCCAGGCTGCGTTCCCAGGTCTGGTGGCTGCCGACCCCTACATGCAGGCGCGGTTGCAGGCCCTGCGTGTTGCCGCGACGGGTGAAAATCTGGATCACCCCGCCCACCGCGTCGGCGCCGTAGATCACCGAGCGCGAACCGCGCAGCACTTCCACGCGCTCGATCTGGTTGATGTTCAGGCGTTGCAGGTTGCTGTCACCGGAGGTGGCGTTACCGATGCGCTGGCCGTCCACCAGCACCAGGCTCTGGGCCGATTTGGTCCCGCGGATGTAAATCCCCGGCAGGCTGCCGCGCCCACCCAGCGGCGCCACTTGCACCCCCGGCACGCGGCTGAGCAAGTCCGTGACACTGGCCGGTTGCAAGCGCTCGATGTCGTCGCGGGTGAACACGGTGTTGGCGGCACTGCTGTCGTTACGGGCCTCGACCTGGCGGTTGGCGCTGATCACGATGTCGGGCAGCTTCAAGGCCTGGTCGCGTTCGAAGGTGTTGGCCAGCAGGTCGGGGATTGGTAATAGGGTGAGGGTGACGGCGAGGCGGAGTTTCATGGGTGTTCCGGACATTTCTGGTCTGCACAACCCCCTTGTGGGAGCGAGCTTGCTCGCGATGGCGGAGGATCAGTCAGGTCATTCATTGCTGACACACCGCTATCGCGAGCAAGCTCGCTCCCACAGGGAGCTTGTGTTGGCTGAAGTTACAGGCCCAACAGCTGCAACCGCTGACGCACCGCGGCTTCGATCCCCGCCTCGTCCAGCCCGCATTCGGCGAGCATCTGCGCCGGCTTGGCGTGTTCGACGTAACTGTCCGGCAGGCCCAGGTGCAGCACCGACTTGAGGATGTTCTCCCGGGCCAGGAACTCGCTGACCGCCGCGCCGGCACCGCCCATGATGGCGTTTTCCTCGATGGTCACCAGCAGCTCATGGCTGCCGGCCATTTCGCGCACCAGGGCTTCGTCCAGGGGTTTGACGAAACGCATGTCCACCACGGTAGCATCCAAGGTATCGGCGACTTTCAAGGCTTCGGCCAGTTGCACGCCGAACACCAGCAGGGCAGTTTGCTTGCCCTGGCGACGGATCACGCCCTTGCCGATCTCGATGGGTTCGAGGTCGGTCGAGAGAGGCGCGTTCGGGCCGGTGCCACGAGGGTAGCGCACCGCCGCCGGGCCATTGAACAGGTGGCCGGTGGTGAGCATCTTGCGCAGTTCGTTTTCGTCGCTCGGGGTCATCACCAGCATGCCGGGGATGCAGCGCAGGAACGACAGGTCGAAGCTGCCAGCGTGGGTCGGGCCGTCCTCGCCTACCAGGCCGGCGCGGTCGATGGCGAACAGCACGTCGAGGTTCTGCACCGCCACGTCATGGATCAACTGGTCGTAGGCCCGTTGCAGGAAGGTCGAATAGATCGCCACCACCGGCTTGGCGCCTTCACAGGCCATGCCGGCGGCGAGGGTCACGGCGTGCTGCTCGGCAATCGCCACGTCGAAATAGCGCTGCGGGTAGCGTTCGCTGAACGCCACCAGATCCGAGCCTTCCTTCATCGCCGGGGTAATGCCCACCAGGCGTGGATCGGCGGCGGCCATGTCGCACAGCCATTGGCCGAAAACGCTGGAATACTTCGGTCCACTGGCCTTTTTCGGCGCGGCGGCCGGGGCGTCCAGGGGTTCGAGCTTGGTGATGGCGTGGTAGCCGATCGGGTCGACTTCCGCCGGGGCGAAGCCCTTGCCTTTCTTGGTGACCACGTGCAGGAACTGCGGCCCCTTGAGGTCACGCATGTTGCGCAGGGTGGCGATCAGGGTAGGCAGGTCGTGGCCGTCGATGGGGCCGATGTAGTTCCAGCCCAGCTCTTCGAACAGCGTGCCGGGCACCAGCATGCCCTTGGCGTATTCTTCGGTGCGGCGGGCGATTTCCCAGGCGCCGGGCAGGCGCGACAACACCTTCTTGCTGCCTTCGCGCATGCTGGCGTAGGTGCGGCTGGAGAGGATTTTCGCCAGGTAGTTGGACAACCCGCCGACATTGCGCGAGATCGACATGTCGTTGTCGTTGAGGATCACCAGCATGTTGGCGTTGACTTCCGGCGCATGGTTCAGCGCCTCGAAGGCCATGCCCGCGGTCAATGCGCCGTCGCCGATCACGGCAATGGCCTTGCGCTCACTGTTTTGCAGACGGGCGGCAATCGCCATGCCCAGGGCGGCGCTGATGGAGGTGCTGGAATGGCCGACGCCAAAGGTGTCGTATTCGCTCTCGGAACGGCGCGGGAAGGCGGCGATGCCGTCCTTCTGGCGCAGCGTGCCCATGCGCTCGCGACGATCGGTAAGGATCTTGTGCGGGTAGGCCTGGTGCCCCACGTCCCACACCAGCCGGTCGTCCGGGGTGTCGAACACGTAATGCAGCGCGATCGTCAGCTCGATGACGCCCAGGCCCGCCCCGAAGTGCCCACCGGTCTGGCCGACCGTGTAGAGCAGTTCCAGGCGCAACTCATCGGCCAGGGTTTCCAGCTCGGCTTCACCCAGGCGACGCAGGCCGTCCGGCGTGTTGGCGCGGTCCAGCAGGGGCGTGGTCGGGCGCTTGCGGGGAATCTCTTGAAACGTCGTGGGCATCAGGCGAATCGTTATAGGTATAGAAAGAGGCGGCAGTTTACCTTATGGATCGCAAGCTGCCCACGCGTAGGCCGGAACTTGGCCGATACGCACTTATGAATGGGTTGACCCTGTATCAGCTGCGTCGTTCGACGATATATCGCGCCAAGTCGCGCAACGGCTCGGCCGCCGCGTCAAAGGGTCGCAGCGCGGCCAAGGCCTGGTCGCGCAACTCCAGGGCATAGGCCTTGGCCGCGTCGAGGCCGAGCAAGGCCGGGTAGGTCGGCTTGTCCCGCGCGATATCGGCGCCCTGGCGTTTGCCGAGGGTCTGGGTATCGCTTTCCACGTCGAGGATGTCGTCCTGCACCTGGAACGCCAGGCCGATGGCCCGGGCGTAGACCTGCAAGGCCTGCAATTGCTCGGGAGTGGACCGACCGCTGGCCAGGGCGCCGAGGCGCACGCTCGCTTCGATCAAGGCGCCGGTCTTGTGCCGGTGCATGTATTCCAGGGCGCTCTGGTCCAGCTTCAGGCCCACTGAACCCAGGTCGATGGCCTGGCCGCCGACCATTCCGGCGGGGCCCGCCGCCAGCGCCAGGGCGCTGACCATGTCCAGGCGAATCTGCGCCGGGCAGTCGCTCAGGGCCGGGTCCAGCAGGGCGCTGAACGCCAGGCTCTGCAAGCCGTCGCCGGCCAGGATCGCGCAGGCTTCGTCGAATTGCTTGTGGGTGGTCGGCTGGCCGCGGCGCAGGTCATCATCGTCCATGGCTGGCAAGTCATCGTGCACCAGCGAATACGCGTGGATCAGTTCCACCGCGCAGGCCGCGCCGTTGGCCTGTTCGGCCTGGCCGCCCAAGGCTTCGCACGCGGCATAGGCCAACAGCGGCCGCACACGCTTGCCGCCGTTCATCACGCTGTAGCGCATGGCTTCGTACAGGCGCGCCAGTTCCGGGCTCGGGGCGCTGAACAGCGTATCCAGTGCAGCATTGACCCGGGCCTGGCTGCTGGCCTGATAGGCACCAATCATTCAGGTTGTTCCGCGTCGAAAGGCTCTTCGGTCAGCTCGCCGTCGCGCTCGAGCAACAATTGCACCTTCTGCTCGGCCTGGGCCAGCGCCGCCTGGCAGTCGCGAGTCAAGCCGATACCCTGCTCGAAGGCGGTCAGCGAGTCTTCCAGCGACAATTCGCCGTTCTCCAGCCGTTCGACCAGCGTTTGCAGGTCGGCCAGAGATTGTTCGAAATCCAGTGCAGCTTTTTTGCGGGCCATGGCGGCTATTCCGGTTGACTGTTAAACCGGCGCGACACTAGCAGACATGGGGGTTTGGGGCAAATCAGGGCAGGGGGATCGAAGCGGGACAGCGGGCTTGCACCGACCTGCTTTTGTGGCGAGGGAGCTTGCTCCCGCTGGGCTGCGAAGCAGCCCCCAACCTGCTGGGATCAAGTCGGATTGCGACTGCTGCGCAGTCGAGCGGGAGCAAGCTCCCTCGCCACGGGATTTCAGCCAACTGGATAACTGACCCGATACCGGGTACTGCGTCCACCGCCGGGCATTCGTTCCAGGCAGCCTTTCTCCAGCAGTTCGGCGAGATGGCGGGTCGCCGTCGCCTTGGAAACCTTCGCCACCGCTTGGTATTGGGCTGCGCTGATTCCGCCCTCGAAGCCTTTTTCACCGCCATCGAGCATTCGGTTGAGTACCTTGATCTGCTCAGGCGTAAGCGCGCTGTTGCGATGAGCTTGCCAGAATCTCGCTTTGCAAAACACGCTGTCGATCCGCTTCATCGCCTGCTGGAGGCTGCGCAACAGCGTCTGCAGAAACCAGGTCAGCCAGGCAGTGATATCCAGTGTGGCCTTCTGGCTGTTCTCCAGAATCCGGTAATAACCGGCGCGGTCGTCGAGGATGCTCACGGACATGGCGTAGAAACGGATTGCCTGGGCTTCGCCTTGGGCCAGTGCCAGGTCCGTCAGGGTGCGGGTCAGGCGGCCATTGCCATCGTCGAATGGATGCAGGGTGACGAACCAGAAATGAGCGATGCCAGCACGCAACAACGGATCGAGGTCGGCCTGATGACGACTGGTTTCGAACCAGTCGATGAACGTTTGCAATTGCTGTTCAAGACCCTGGCGAGGAGGCGCCTCGAAGTGAACGGTGGGGCGGACCAACCTGCCTGAGACTACTTGCATCGGTTCGTCACCGCGCAGCGTACCTACGCGGATCTGTCGGTGGGCAAAGTCGCTGGCTTGATCAGGAAACAACCACTCATGCCATTCCAGCAAGCGTTCGACAGTCAGGGGCTGGTTGAAATGCCGGGTCGCGTCCAGCAAGAGGTTCGCCAAACCTTCGCTGCGTTGGCTGACCGGCGTGTCGTCGCCTTGTTCCAGGCCGAGGCGGCGAGCCAGGGACGAGCGCACCGAGCCGACATTCAATTGCTCTCCTTCGATAGCCGACGAGGTCACGATGTTTTGCAGCAAGGCATCCAGTTCGCTCTGGGCGCTGAGCGAAGCCGTGACCGCGCCCGTCATGCCGAGCAACTGGCCTTGGGTCTGCACGCATTCGCGAAGCAGCGGTGCCAATGCTTCAGCTTGCCAGCGGAAGTCGGGCCAGTCGGGCTGTTGCCAGATCCAATGGGGTGCCATGCGCCTGTCCAAATATGAATGAGCCGAATAATAGTCTTATTCGGCTCATTTCGTGAGCCGAATAAGACTATTATTCGGCTCACCCACCTCCCAGTACGTGATTTCCCACACATAATCGCGTGTTCCCCGATTGTGGAAAATCCGCCGAATAGCTAATCTTCGCGCCATCTACGGCCCCTTGTGACGGGGCCTCCAGACGAAACCCGAATAATGACAAGCAGCGCCGAGGAAGGGCGCCGGGTTGCGTCGTGCATGGCAGGAGGCATACGTGCGTTTTCTTTCTTTATTGATCGTGTTGCTCGGTGCGCCGTTGGCGTGGGCCGAGCCTTCGGCCGAGCTGTCGGAGCCGGTCGGGGGCTGGCGCTACAGCGGCTTGCTCGATCGTACGGAAAACCCGCAGGTCGCCTATCCCACCCCGCCCATCGACCGGGGCGTGCAGCGCAACCGCACGATGATCGAGGGCCGGATCAAGGACATGGGCACGGCTCGCCAGCCCCATAGCCTGGCGGTCAACGGCAATCCACTGAATCTCTATACCGACGACGAGGGCCGTTTCGCCCGGCCGTATGCGTTCGGCGCCGGTTCCAACAGCGTCGAGGTGCGCAGCTCCGAAGGCCGCTCCCTCAAGCGCGTGCAATTCTATGAAGCCAACAACTTGCGCACCCCGGCACAGATCCGCGTGGTGCTGGGCTGGGACGACCCCCAGGCCGAACTCGATCTGCATATCGTCACACCCGACGGCCAACATGCGTTCTTCGGCCGGCCGGCGCTGAGCAACGGCGGGGGGCTCGACCCAGATGGCGTCGACGGCCCCGGCCCTGAAATGTTCACCATGACCGCGCCGATGCACGGCACCTACCTGGTCTATGTGAATTATTGGGGCAACTACGGCAGCGGCGGCTACAACTTTGATGAGGCCAGCAACCAGAACGAGGTGATCACCTCGCAGATCAACCTGGTGCTCAACGAAAACACCGTCGATGAAAAACGCGAGACCTTTGTCGTGCCCCTGCGCGCCATTGGCGATCTGTTGCTGGTCAAGACTTTCAACTACTAAGTATCCGCTCCACGGATGAACAGGCCCTTGTGAATATGAGCGACAACACTGCTTCCCCGACCACGCCGACCCCTGCCGCCAAACCTGTGCGCCGCTGGCCGGCGATACTGATCGGGCTGTGCCTGGTAGCGGGTGTGGCCGCCGGGTTGGGCTGGTTCATGACCAAGCCCAAGGCGCCGCCCATGGAGTTGGCGTTGGAAAAACTCGGCTTGAGCCGCCCCGACGGCTTGCTCGAGGCGCATTCCCTGAGCCAGTTGCCCAAGGACCTGTTGGCGGTGCCGTTCCTCAAGGCCACGCTCACCGAGGACTTTGTCTTCTATTACGAGGCCCATGCCGATCGCCTTGGGCTGATCGGCAGCCTGCGCCGGATCATCTACGAGCATGACCTCAAGCTGCAGGACAGCCTGATCGAAGAGCTTTTCGACCAGCCGGCCGATGTCGCGTTGTGGCGCGGCGCGGACGGTCGCCTCAAGGATTTCCTGTTGGTGATGGATCGCGGTGGCCTGGCGAAGGTGCTGGAGCCGTTGGCGAAAGTCGCACTGGATGACGCGCAACTGAGCAAGCTCAGCGACCTGAAGGTCGGCGGTGACGACGTTGCGCTCTACCAACTCAGCTACAACGCCAGCAAATCCCTGCTCTTCGCCTCCCATGGCGACAAGCTGGTGGTGCTGTCCAACCCGACCAAACTGTACGACCCGGCCAGCGGCTCCGCGGTTGAACCCGGCAGTGTTTCGACCACAGCCCTGGCCGCCTTGCTCAACGGCGACAAACTGTTCCCCGAAGCCTTCGGCCTGCCGCCCAAGGCGCCGGAGGTCAAGCAACGCATCTCGATCAACGCCAGCGTGCTCGCCATGGGCTACCAGCGGTTCATCCCGAATTTCGCTGGTTTGCGTTTCGACATGGACGACAAAGGCTGGCACAGCTTCCTGGCCATGGACGAGCTGGAAAACCAGCCGGACTTCGACTTCAAGCCAATCTGGCAAGCCATGCCCATGGGCGCCAGCGCCTGCGTGGCCTTGCCCCTGGCCGCCGAGCAACAGAAACCGTTGCTGGTCAAACTCGGCGCCGACGAGAAAGCCGCCCAGGCCATGGTCGACCATGTGGCCGGCGCCGCAGGCCTGTGCTGGTACGCCGATTCGCGCCTGTACACGCCGCTGTTGGTGGCGAGCCTGAATGAGGACGATGGCAAGCTCGATGCCGACCTGGGCAACCTGTTCGGTTCGATGGTCGGCGCCTACGAAAACAATGTCGCCGAACATGCCTTCCCGGTCGTCGAGAAACAACAAGACTCGACGCACCAGTGGCTGCGTCAGGTCAGCTCCAATTTCGGCCCTTACCTGGCCAAGGAAGCGGAGCAGCCCGAGGCGATTACCGGCAAGGCGTTCCTGCGGGTCAGCCTGGCACGCCACGGTTCGACCTTGCTGTTCTCCCTCGATGACAAACTCGTGGACAAGGCCCTCGGCACCCTCGACAAACGCTTCCCGCCCATGGCCGACGTCGTGCCCAAGGACCTGCTGATGCCGGTCTACTTCGGCCCGGATTCCATGGCGCAACTGATGCAGCGTGAAACCCTCGACAGCTTGCCCCAGGACATGGAACCGGTGTTCTACAACGCCGCGCAAACCTACCTGATCCCGAAACTGCGCACCCTCGGCGGCTACGGCAAATACGCGCTGACCTTGCCTGCCGGCAGCGAACCGGATGGTCACTGGCAGTGGCTGCCACTGGAATGGAAAGCGCTGTGACAGCACGGATCCGCAACCCCGCGTTGACCTTGCTGCTGGCGTTGCTGCTCGGCGGGCCGGCGCTTGCCGTCGAGGCGCCGGCACTGGATGTGCAGCAATCCCAGGTCTTTCGCGCCTGGTTCGTGCGCATTGCCCAGGAACAATTGACCAGAGGCCCGAGCCCGCGCTGGTATCAGCAGGACTGCGCCGGGCTGGTGCGCTTCGCCGCCAACGAAGCGCTCAAGGTCCACGATGAAAAATGGCTGCGCAGCAATGGCCTGTCCAATCGCTACCTGCCGCCGGAACTGCCGCTCAGCGATGCGCAACGGCGCCTCGCCCAGCAATGGCAGCAGGGCGGCGGCAAGGTCGGGCCCTACGTCAACGCCATCAAGCTGATTCAGTTCAACAGTCGCCTGGTGGGCCGCGATGTCGCCCAGGCCCGGCCCGGCGACCTGATGTTCTTCGACCAGGGCGACGACCAGCACCTGATGATCTGGATGGGCCGCTACATCGCCTATCACACCGGCACCACAACCCCTACCGACAACGGCATGCGCTCCGCAAGCCTGCAACAACTCATGAACTGGAAGGACACCCGATGGATACCCGACGCAGCCAACCCCAACTTCATCGGCGTCTATCGACTCAACTTTCTCTCCCAATGACCGGTGCCCGCATGCTGCGCTTGTGTTCAAAATTGCCCCTGCTGTTCGCCCTGTTGCTGGCACCTGTCGTGAATGCCGAAGACACGGTGGAGCCCAGCGGCTACACGCCGGTGGCCGGTGAAAGCTTCTTCCTGCTGGCCGACAGCAGCTTTGCCAGCGACGAACAGGCCATGGTTCGCCTCGAAGCGCCGGGCCGCGACTACCGTCGGTTCCGCATGGAGCCCTACGGCGGTGCCGACATCCGCGTCTATCGCATCGACAAGCCGCTGGATTTCCTCAAGCGCCAGAAGAACCTGCACCGCGTGGTCAGCGACGGCCAGTTCAAGGGCGAAGGCCTGTCGAACACCCTCGCGTACCTGTGGGACAACTGGTACCGCAAGTCCCGTCGGGTGATGCAGCGGGCGTTCTCCTACGAGTCCCGCCAGCAAGTCACCGAAGAAGTGCCGGAATTGAAGATTGGCGACGCCCTGGTCGCGCCGACGCCGTATGAAGCACCGGCACAATTCGCCTTGATCCCGGGCTTGCCGGTGGTCAGCCAGTTCCGTTATCCGCTGTGGCAGGCCAAGCCGATCCAGCCGCCAGCCGGGGTCAACCTGGCCGGTTCCTCCAGTGAGTTCGTCAGCGTCGCGCCGGGCAACGTCTACGTGCCGCTGGGTCAGTTGAAACCGGGCCTGTACCTAGTGGAAGCGCTGATTGGTAAGTACCGCGCGACCACCATGGTCTTCGTTTCCAACACCGTGGCCGTGAGCAAGATTGCCGGCGACGAGCTGCTGGTCTGGGCCGCACGCAAGCATGAAGGGCGTTCGGTGCCCAAGGTCAATGTGCTGTGGACCGACGGCCTGGGTGTGATGAGCAGCGGTGCCACCGATGAAGACGGCCTGCTGCGCCTCAAGCACGTCAGCCCGGAACGCTCGTTCGTCATCGGTGAAGACGAGGAGGGCGGGGTATTCGTCTCGGAAAACTTCTACTACGACAGCGAAATCTACGACACCAAGCTCTATGCTTTCACCGACCGGCCGCTGTACCGGCCGGGGGATTGGGTGTCGCTGAAAATCGTTGGCCGTGAGTTCAAGAATGCCCGTGATTCGGTACAGCCGACCGCCGCCGACGTGAATGTCAGCGTGCTGGACGCCACCGGCACCGCCCTGCAAACCCTGGCCCTGAAGCTGGACTCCAAGGCCGGCACCCAAGGCCGTTTCCAACTGCCGGAAAACGCCGTGGCCGGCGGTTATGAACTGCGCTTCAGCTACAAGGACCAGCTCTACAGCAGCGCCTTCCGTGTGGCCGAATACATCAAGCCGCACTTCGAGATCGCCCTGAACCTGGCCAAGCAGGATTACCGTACTGGCGAGCCGGTCAAGGGTAACCTCGTGTTGCTGTACCCGGACGGCAAGCCCGTGGTGAATGCCAAGGTGAGCCTGAGCCTGCGGGCCCAGCAACTGTCGATGGTGGATAACGAGCTGCAATACCTGGGGCAATTCCCGGTGGAACTGACCAGCAGCGAAGTGACCACCGACGCCAAGGGCAACGCGACCCTCGACCTGCCGGCCGCCGACAAGCCGAGCCGCTACACCCTCACCGTGTTCGCCAGCGATGGTGCGGCGTATCGGGTCAAGACCACCAAGGAAATCCTCATCGACCGTGGCGCGGCGAATTTCCGCCTGAGCGCTCCCCAGCGCTTCAGCGCCGTCGGCCAGAAAGTGGCGTTCAGCTACGCCAACGAAGGCGGCAACGAGCAAGCCAAGGCCGTGACGCCGGGCAGCTACGCCTGGGTGCGCCTGGAAGACCAGACCACCGGCGAAGGCAAGCTGGCAGCCAAGGACAAGGGCTTCAACCTGACCTTCGAGCGCCCGGGCACCTACAACCTGACGCTCAAGGACGACCATGGCCGGGTCATCGGCGCCGCCGCCCATGCGGTGACCGGTGAAGGCATCAAGGCCGTGCCGGGCACAGTCGAGATCGTCTTCGACAAACCTGAATACAAGACCGGTGACGAAGCGCTGGCGCTGATCACCTTCCCGGAACCGGTCAGCGATGCGTTGCTGTCGCTGGAGCGGGACAAGGTCGAGGCCACGGCGCTGCTGTCCAAGGGCGGCGACTGGCTGAAGATGGAAAAACTCAGCGACACCCAATACCGCGCGCGCATTGCGGTGAAGGACGCGTTCGCGCCGAACCTGACCTTCTCGGTGCTCTACACCAAGGGCGGCCAGTACAGCTTCCAGAACGCCGGCATCAAGGTGGTCACGCCGCAGATCGACGTTGCCGTCGTCACCGACAAGGCGACTTACCGCCCCGGCGACACGGTGACCGTGGACCTGAGCACCCAGTTCGCCGGCAAGGCGATCCCGGCGCACCTGACGGTCAGCGTGGTGGACGAAATGGTCTATGCCCTGCAACCGGAAGTCGCGCCGACCATCGACCAGTTCTTCTATCACCCGCGCCGTAACAACGTGCGCACCAGTGCCAGCCTGTCGTTCATCAGCTACGACGTGGCGCTGCCTGGCAGCCCCGGCGCGCCGGGCAAGGCCAACCGCAGCGAACGTGGGGTCAAGGTGCTGGAGCGGCCGCGGCGTGAAGACGTCGACACCGCCGCGTGGCAGCCCGAGCTGGTCACCGACGCCAGCGGCAAGGCCCGCTTCACTTTCAAGATGCCGGACTCCCTGACCCGCTGGCGCATCACGGCCAAGGCGATCGCGGACGACGGCCAGGTGGGGCAGAAGAAGCAGTTCATCGCCTCGGAAAAACCGCTGTACCTGAAGTGGAGCGGCCCGACCCGTTTCCGCACGGGCGACAAGCCGCAACTGGGCCTGTTCGCGTTCAGCCAATCGGAAAAACCGCTGAAGACCGAACTACTGATCCGTTACGCCGGCGCGGAACAGCGTGTGGCGGCGGAGCTGAAAAACGGCATCAACTACGTGGCGCTGCCGGCCATGGAACTGAGCAGTGGCGACTTGAGCGTGCAGTTGCAGTTGAACGGCGAAACCCAGGACGCCCTGGCCATGCACCTGAACGCCAGTGGCAACGGCTGGCAAGTCACCCAGAGCCAGCGCGTTGACGTGGCGGGCGCCGACACCCCGCTGACCCTGCCGGCCGACGCCAGCGATATTCGCCTGCGTCTGGATGACAGCCCGCAAGCGTTGTTCCGTTCAGCCCTGGACGACCTGCTGAGCTACCCGTACGGAGGCGTCGAGCAGACCGCCAGCCGTCTGTTGCCGTTGAGCATCGCCTATCCGACCCTGGCGTCGAATCCGCAGATCCGCGACCGTTTGCGGTTGATCATGCAAAACAGCCGCTTGCGCCTGGTGCAGATGGCCGGACCGTCGGCGAGCTTCACCTGGTGGGGCCAGGACGGTGAGCCGGACGCCTTCCTCACCGCCTATGCCTATTACGCCGACTGGCACGCCAGCCAGGCCCTGGACCTGAGCCTGCCGCCGGAACACTGGCAGCGGGTGCTGGAGGTCTATGCCAAGCAGGCCGGTGATACGCCGCTGCTGCAACGGGCGTTGATCCTGTCGTTCGCCAAGCAGATGCAACTGCCGGTGAACACCTTGCTCAGCGGCCTGATGGACGATCTGGCGAAGGCCAGTGAAGACAGCACCGAGAGCGTACTGGACAGCGGTGAAGACAGCCTGGTCATGTACGCGCCGGATTCGGCCCTTGGCTTGGCCAGCGCCCGTGTCCTGACCGCGTCCCTGGCGAAACAGGCGAAGGTGCCGTTGCCGGCGGCCTTCAGTCGTCAAGCGGATGCGGCGCAGCAGCAACTGGAACTCAGTTCTCAACCGTTCGTCGAGGCCCTGGTGTTGTCGTTGCAGAGCTTCGATCAGGCCCGCGCCACCGCGCTGCTGGAACGGGTGTTGCCGCAGCAGTCCACCCTGGAACGGGCCCTGGCCCTGACCTGGTTGCAGCGCAGCATCGAACAGGCAGCGCCGGCCGTGGCCTTGGCACCGGGCGAAGGCTGGGCAGCCAAGCAGGGCGCGACCGGTGAAACCTACTGGCAGTGGCAGGGCGCGCAGCTTCCAACGACACTGACCCTGACCGGTGCCCAGGAGCGCCCATTGCAAGCGGCACTGAGCTTCCAGAGCCAGCAACCGCCGATAGCGCCAATGGCGGTGTCCATCACCCGGCGTCTGTCGCGTCTGGTGCCGGGGGACGAGGCCTTCACCTTCAAGCTCGAAGCCGTGGGCAACAAACCGTTGTCCAGTGACAGCCTCTACCTGGATGAAGTGATCATCAACAGCAAGGCCTCGACGCCACTGCGCTACGGCATGCTCGAAGTGCCCTTGCCGCCGGGCGCCGATGTGGAGCGCACCACGTGGGGCATCCAGTTGATGGGCAAGGCCGACAGCGAACCGACGTCCCTGGAAAAAGCCCGCTTCGAGCCCGGCCAGATGGCGTATGCGGTACCGGTGGACGCCCTCAGTGGCGAGCTGCGCCTGCGGCACTTGGTGCGCTTCTCCCAGAAGGGCCAGTTCACCTTGCCGCCGGTGCGCTTCACCCAGGTCTACGCGCCCCAGAATCAGGCTCGTGAACAGAAACCGGCGCTTGGTCAGGTCACGGTCAACTGACATGCGCAGGCGGTGGGTTGGGTGGTTGTTGTGCTTGATCCCTGCGCTGGCAACGGCGCAGGACGAGCCGTTGCGCCTGGCCTTCGACGGTCAATTGCTGCGAGTGAGCCAGGCCCAGGTGTTGGATCGCCAGCCGTTGCCCGCTTCCTTGCAGGCGCCACTGGGCAGTCTGTGGAAACTGTTTGTCTACGCCTGGTTGGTGGACACCGACGCTCGCGAGCCGGTCTATGAGTGCCGCGGCGAGTCGAAGGAAGAGGTCTATTGCTGCAATGCCGGGCAGAGCATCAGTCGCGATCAGGCGCTGGTGAAGTCCTGTGGCTTGTATTTCGAGCCGCAGCGGCTCGGGCTGTCGGCTTCGAACTGGCGCGATTACTGGCAGGCCCGCCAGGCGCCGGCCTGGTTGTTGGACCTGCCGGCCTTGCAGCCCCAGACGCAGGTGCCGGTCGCGGAACTGCTCAAGGCCCTGGCCATGCTGCCGGCCCAGGAACAAGCCCGTCGGGTGCTGCTGGATGTGGTGCTCGGCGCAGCGGACGGGCGGTTGGTCGGCGAGTTGGGCAGTCGCCTGCGGGTCAAGACCTGGAGCTGGCTGGGTGACCAGGGGCCTTCCTCCCGACAAGGCGGTTTCGCCGGTTGGCTGGCCGACGGCACCCCGGTGTGGGCCGGGGGCCGTGGCACCAGCCAGCAAGTCCTGAAGGTCTACGGCGAAGGTTTGGCGGCGGCATTGCCGTCGCGCTGGCCGGCGGAAACCGGGCGTTGCGTGGAAGTCGGCCTGTTTGCCCGCTATCCCTGGCAGCGGGTGATGGCCGGTGACCGGCCTGCCGTGCCGGGTCAATTGCGCGGTGATTACCGCGTCGAATTCACCAACGGCAACCAATTGGACATCCACAGCGATGGCGAGCTGTTCCTGATGCCCGGCAAGCTGGTGGCGCGCCTGGACCGGGAGGAATACGTCGCCCGGGTCCTACAGCGCGAAGCCAAGGCCGAGCCCGCCGAAGCCGCCAAGGCACTGGCCGTCGCGATCCGCACCTATCTGCTGCAGAACGCCCAACGCAACGGTGATTGCTTGAGCATCGACGACAGCAGCCATCGCCAGCGCGTCGCGCCACGCCCAGCGGCGCCTGAAACCCGCGCCATTGCGGCCTGGACCAGCGACCTGGTCCTGGCCGGCACCGACGTCACCTACCACTCCGACCAGCCCGGCCCGGACAAACTGTCCTGGGCGCAAGCCGTAGAACAAGCCAACGCCGGCCAACGCTACGACGCCATCCTGCTGCACGCCTACCCGCGTGCCAGCCTCAGCCGCTGGGACAATCCGGTGGCGTCCTGCGAGGCGCTGCCTGCGGCCCAGGACTGGCTGCTCAAGCAGCGCCGGGGCTGGCGTGAGCGGCTGGAAGGTGAAGTGGGCTACAACGAAATCAGTTCTTTCGCCGTCTGCCGCGTCGCCTTTGGCCGGCCTTACGTCGACCGCGAGCGCCAGCGCATCTATGTGCGCGGCGTGCTGTCGCTGCAGGACCGCCTCGACCTGACCCATGAATATCTGCACCTGGCCTTCGAAGCTCACCCCAACGGCCAGGACGAAACCTATATCGAAGGGCTTGCCCGTCACCTCTTGCTGGAATAGACCATGACACTCCGTTATCCACAGGTCTTGCTGTTGCTCTGCGCCCTGACCGCGTTGCCACCGGCCATGGCCGCTGACGCCATCAAGCTCGACAGCCCCATTGGCGGCTGGCGCAGCGGGGCGCCGGGCGGTGAAGGCGAAAGCTTCAGCCAGACCGTCAACTACCCGGCCTCGTCGGTCAACACGCCTCCAGGCCAGGCCAACACCGCCCGCATTACCGGGCAGATCAAAAGCGCGCCCAAGGACAGCAACGCGCCGGGCCAGTTGATCGTCAACGGCGTCAGCCTGCCGCTGAAGCTGGATGAGGAAGGTCGCTTCGACCGGCCATTCTCGTTCCCCAACGGCAGCAACAGCGTGGAAGTGCGTAGCCCCGACGGCCAGCAACGCCACCGCACGCAATTTCTCAACACCAGTGGCGGCGCCACACCGGCCAAGCTGCGGGTGTTGCTGACTTGGGACAGTGACGGCACTGACTTGGACTTGCACCTGGTCACCCCCGACGGTGCGCACATCTGGTACGGCGACCGTGCCGTCGCCAACGGCGCCGCCCTCGACGTCGACGTCACCACCGGCTACGGCCCGGAAATCTTCGCCATGCCCGCGCCGATCAAAGGCCAGTACCTGGTGTATGTGAACTACTACGGCGGCGGTTATCGCAGTGAAGAGGACGGCGAAGAGGGTGAGGGCGGTGAAGAGCAGGCGCAACAAGCCCTGACCACCGCACAGGTCACCGTGATCACGGAAGAGGGCACGCCGAACGAGAAAATGGAAACCTTCGTCGTGCCGATGCGGGCGGTGGGCGAGCTGACGTTGGTCAAGAGCTTTAGCTATCCGTAAGCCGCCACCGACCAGTGGGTGAGTTTTACCTGTGGGAGCGAGCTTGCTCGCGATGGCGTCGGTAAATCTAGCCTCTCTGCAAACTGATAGACCGCTATCGCGAGCAAGCTCGCTCCCACAGGGTTTTCTGTCGTTTGTGACAAATAAAAATCTCACGCGTGAGCTATTGTGGGCTTTCGAAACTACCTGTAGTGTTTCTCACGCGTGAGTTTTTCACAGTGGGGTCAGTACCATGCCAACCAGCGCTCAATCAGATCCGCCTGACGGGTCTGTGACCGATTCAGCGAGCCGCACGGGAGAGCGCGCCAAACCCTCCGCGAAAAAACCGTCGAGCTTCTACATGAAGCAGATGCGTGCGGGCTTGAGTGCCGCCGGGTATGTGAAACACGAGACTTGGGTGCTTCCCGAAAACCGAAGCCTGCTCAAGCAAATGGAGAAACAGCTACGCCAACCGATTCTGGCTGGCTCATTCATGTCGGAGGATTACATGAGCGCAGGTAATAACTGGAACATCGATCGCCTCTACAGCGCCCTTCAGGCCCTGGACGAAGTGGTCGCGAACGACATCACCCTCTCCCTCGTCCAAGGCTCCGAGTCCAGCATCAAGCTGGAAATGAATGACTTCGGTGGCTTGCCGATCTACATCGCCGTGGTTGGCGACCAGATCATCGTCGATACCGTCCTGGTGGACGTCGAGTCGATCAGCGACGTGGCGGCCTTCAACGACGCCGTGCTGCGCAGCCGGGAAATGTTCCCGCTGTCGTCCATCGGCATCGAGACCATGCCCAACGGACAGGTCGTCTACAACATGTTCGGCGCGCTGAGCTCCGACTCCAGCCTGACCAACGTCGTCACCGAGGTGAAAACCCTCGTCGACAACGTCCAGCGCGCCAGCGAAGCGTTCGAACGCTTCTTCATCTAATTCGCCGAATAGGAACCATCCAATGACTCAGTCCATCTGGAGCAAGTTGTTCACCGCACTGCGTGGCGGTGCCAACGAAGTCGGTGAATCGATCGTCGACCAACAGGCCCTGCGCATCCTCGACCAGGAAATCCGTGATGCCGACAGCGCGCTGGCCAATGCCAAGCGTGAGCTGGTCACCATCATGGCCAAGCACAAGCTGGCGACCGATCGCGTCGGCGAATACAACGCCAAGATCAAGGACCTGGAAGCCAAGGCCCTGGCCGCGATCCAGGCCAACCGCGAAGACCTGGCGCTGGAAGTGGCTGAAGCCATTTCGACCCTGACCAACGAACTGGACGCCGAGCAAAAGCACGCGACCGAATTCGGCGGTTATGCGGACAACATGCGCAAGGACATCACCAAGGCCGAAAGCCGCATCAAGAGCCTGCGTCAGCAAGTGGACATGGCCAAGGCCCGCGAAAGCGTGCAGAAGGCCCAGGTCAGTGCCTCGATCGCCAGCGGCGGCGCCAATGGCAAGTTGGAAACCGCCGTCGGTACGCTCAACCGCCTGCAGGCCAAGCAACAGCAACGCGCTGCTGAACTGCAGGCCCAGGATGAACTGGCCGAAGCTTCGACCGGCTCCGACCTGGAACGCAAGCTGCGCGATGCCGGCATCACGCCGAACGAAGGCAGCGCCAATGCAATCCTGGAGCGCCTGAAGAAAAAATCGGCTGAGTGATCTGTTCGGGCTGAACAATCAAGGCACGTCGAGCACAAAACCTGTGGCGAGGGAGCTTGCTCCCGCTGGACTGCGCAGCAGTCCCATTCCTTGGGGCCGCTTCGCACCCCAGCGGGAGCAAGCTCCCTCGCCACAATAGTGTCCGGCGCTCCTGGATTTAATTGTGACGCAGGTACTTTTATCCAAGCGCCGCAACAGGTTTAATGCTGTCCGGCCACTACGCTCAAGCATTCACATGCCAGAGCGATGATCCCGCCAGGAACGAAGCCCCACGGAGTCAGGGACGAAATGTCGATTTTCCTTTTGTTGCGCACCTACGCTTCGTCCTTCTTCCATCGGTTCGGTTGGGCGGGCCTGGCCATTGCGTTGGGCGTGCACCTGTCCACGGCCTGGATCGGCCTGGTGCTGCTGGGCGAGCAACACCTCATCGCCGCCGCCACGTTTATCTACTTCTATCTCACCACCACGCTCACCGTCGGCTATGGCGACCTGTTGCCACAGACATCCGCCGGGCGAATTTTCGTGGCTATCTGGGTCATGCTCGGGGGCATCGCGCTGCTGACGGCAGCCATCGGCAAAACCACCAGCAGCGTCATCGATGTTTGGAGAAAAGGCATGAAGGGTAAAGGCGATTTCACCGGCAAGGTCGGCCACACGGTTCTCATCGGCTGGGAGGGCGCTTCCAGCGAACGGGTCATCGAACTGCTGCTGCAGGACGAAACCTCCAATGACAACCTGATCGTCATCTGCGATTGCGATCTTGAAGAAAACCCCATGCCCGGCAAGACGTCGTTCATCAAGGGCGACAGCCTGTCCTCCGTCGCACTGCTGCAGCGTGCTGGCGTGCCGGGTGCCGAACGCGTCCTGGTGCGCACCCATTCCGATGACCTGACCCTGGCCACCGTGCTGGCGGTCAATCAGTTGGGGCCTGCCGGGCATGTGGTCGCCCACTTCAATGACAGCGAAATCGCCGCCCTCGCCAGCGCCTATGCCCCAAGCCTGGAATGCACCTCCAGCATGGCCATCGAAATGCTGGTGCGGGCCTCCCAGGACCCGGGCTCGTCAGTGGTCATCAATGAGTTGCTCTGTGTGGGCGAAGGCGCCACCCAGTACCTGATGAAACTGCCCGAGGCGTTTGAAGCGACGTTCGGCGAGCTCTACACCCGAATGAAAGAGCAGCACAACGCTACGCTGATCGGCTACCGCGCCCAGGGCGCCCGACACCCGGCGATCAACCCGCCCGGCGCTACGCGCGTCGTGGGCGGAGAACTCTTCTACATCGCCTCCACGCGACTCAAGGAAATTTCCCATGGGGTGGTTTAAACAGTTGATGGGCCTTCAGGCCCCGAACACGACAGCCAGCCAGGGCGCCCCCGTCATCGGGCCGTTGGGCCTGGCCTCCGGCAAGCAGGTCATGTTCGATACCACGCTCAAGTTGTTGCTCGACGGCAACAGCACCGTGGTCATCCCCGGTTCCCAGCAGATCTGGAGCCTGGGCATCGTCGATCTCGGGCAGTCGAACTGGCTGTCGCGCTGCTACATGAACGACGAAGACTACTGGCTGCAAGTGCACACCAGCGGCGACATCGCCGGGCAGGTCGAGTCGGTGATCCTGTTCAACTACCTCAGCTACGTCACCATCAACAGCGAAGCGGAGTTACGCCGCCTGGCCGGCCCTGAAAGCCTGATCGGCCTGCCGACCTACACCCACGACGGCGTCGAGTACACCCGCGAATGGGGCACCGAGGCGGGCCAGACAGAATTGGTGACGTTGAGCGAGCGCGTGAGCAATCCAGATGAGTCCTACAGCGTCGAGCACCGTTCGATGCTGTACGCCCGCGACACCGGCCTGACGGACCGCCGGGAGTTCCTGTTGTTCTCCGTCGAAGAGGACGCCGAAGGCACCGTCAGCCTGAGCACTTCGCTGGGTATTTCGCTGTACACCACTGACCTGAACACTCTTTGAATAAGGAAGAAGTCCATGCTTGAAGCGCTCTCCATTTCCCTGAACAAGGCCGCCGTGTTCGGCTTCGCCCTGTACATCCTCGGCGCCGCCGTGCTGTTCGCGCTGTTTCAGTTCATCTACATCCATGTCACGCCGCACAAAGAGTTCGAACTGATCCGCTCGGGCAACGTGGCAGCGGCGATCGCCCTGAGCGGTGCCCTCATCGGTTTCGCCATTCCGGCCAGCAACGTGATTGCCTACTCGATCAGCATGCTCGATTTCGTCGTCTGGACGGTGATCGCCGCTGTCGTTCAGTTGCTGGCGTTCCTGGTGACCAGCCTGGTGCTCAAGGGCGCTTCGGCGCGCATCAAGCAGGGTGAAATCGCCGCCGGTATCTACATCGCCGCCGTGGCCATCAGCGTCGGCCTGTTGAACGCCGCGTGCATGACGCCTTCCACGAACTGATTGCGCCACGGAGAACCCGATGAAACGAAGCAAGTACGTCCAGCTTTCGCTGGCCGCGTCGGTCGCCATGGCGATATCCGGTTGCGGGCCGACGGAAAAAACCTACGAGTTGAAAAAGAAGTACAACTTCCAGTCCGTGCAGCAATGTGTCGATGAAAAGCTGCCGGTAGACATTTGTGCTGACGCCTACATGACCGCCATGACGGAGCATCGCCGCATTGCGCCGGTGTACGACAACCAGGCCGATTGCGATGCCGACTTCGTTCCCGATTGGTGCCAGCAGGACTCCGCCGGCAAGTTCATCCCCAAACTGGGTGGTTTCGAGCTGAGTGCCGAGGGCGAGGTCACGCAGTCCGAAGTGGACGCGGCCAAGGCCCAATTGCCGGCCTCGGAAGCGATGAGTACCGGTGGAGGTTTCAGCAACCTGCTGACCGGATTGCTGATCGGCAACATGCTGAGCAGCAACCGCAACAGCTATTTCTCCGAGCCGGTCTACCGCTACCGTGATGATCGTGGCAGCTTCGGCTCCTCCACGCTCAGCCAGCGGGTGTCGACAGGCTCGACGTTCACCAAGTCCAACCAGGCGCGATACGGCAGCTACACCGACTCCATCAAGTCCAGCAGCAAGCCGATGTCCGTTGCCTCATCCACCTCCCGTGGCGGCTTCGGCAGCAAGTCCAGCGCCCGCAGCGGTTGGGGCGGTTCGAGCAGCTCCGGCGGTTGAGGAACCAGCGCCATGAAGAAGATCCATTGCGCAGAGCGTCCTGACTGGAAGCAGACCGCCGAGCAGCTCGGCTTTCTGTTCCACACCATCGACGACGAACCCTATTGGGACGAAAGCGCGTACTACCAGTTCACCCTCAAGCAAATCGAGGACGATCTGGAAGACCCGACCACCGAGATCCATGACATGTGCATGGACCTGGTGGCCCGCGTGGTCCAGAGCGAAGAATTGCTGGAGCGCCTGAGCATTCCTGCGCCGTTCTTCGACCTGGTGCGCACTTCATGGCTTGAAGGCCACCCGCACCTGTATGGGCGCATGGATTTCTCCTACAACGGCTGCGGCCCGGCCAAGCTGTTGGAACTCAACTACGACACGCCGACCAGCCTCTACGAAGCGGCGGCGTTCCAGTGGGGGTGGCTGGAGCAATGCATCGAGCGCGGCACGCTGCCGGCCCATGCCGACCAGTTCAACAGCATCGACACCAAGCTGCACCAGGCCTTCGCTCAGTTGCAGCTCACCCAGCCGTTCTATTTCGCCTCGATGAAAGGCTCGGTGGAAGACAAGGGCACCACGGACTACTTGCGCCTGATCGCGGAAAAAGTCGGCATCGAGTCGCGGCACATCGATATCGAAGACATCGGCCTCAACAGTGACGGGCGTTTCGTCGACCTGCAAGAGCGCTG
Organism: Pseudomonas sp. R151218B TE3479; assembly: GCF_053629195.1. NCBI lineage: Bacteria > Pseudomonadati > Pseudomonadota > Gammaproteobacteria > Pseudomonadales > Pseudomonadaceae > Pseudomonas > Pseudomonas sp. R151218B TE3479. The sequence goes on along the minus strand of NZ_JBRJHV010000001.1, from coordinate 244,377 downwards.
GATTCCACACCTGTTCAAGCTGCATGCCTGGGAGTTCATCTTCCACGAGCCTTTTGGTGCGGCGATTGCCCAGTGTGATACGCAGTTTTTCGAGCCGGCCTGGAAGTCGATCATCTCGAACAAAGGCATCCTGCCGCTGCTGTGGGAATTCAACAAAGGCCACCCGAACCTGCTCGCGGCCCACCTGGATACCGACACCAGCAAAGCCGTGCCCAAGGGCTGGGTGCGCAAGCCGTTCTTTTCCCGGGAAGGCGCCAACATCGAGTTGCAGACCGCTGATGGCTTGATTGTAAAAGAAGACGGCCCCTACACCGACGCGCCGTTCATCCTTCAGGAATTCGCGCCGCTGCCGAAGTTTGACGACAGCTACACCCTGATCGGCTCCTGGGTCATTGGCGACCAGGCGGCCGGCATTGGCGTGCGGGAAGACAACAGCTTGATCACCAAGGATTCCAGCCGGTTCCTGCCGCATCTGATCCTCGACTGACCGCCCTGCACACCAACCCCCTGTGGGAGCGAGCTTGCTCGCGATGGCGATGGATCAGCTGACATCGATGTTGACTGACCCGACGCCATCGCGAGCAAGCTCGCTCCCACAGGTTCAGGTGTTCAGCCAGGCATCTCATCGTCTGCCTTGAGTGAAGTCGTCCAGAGCTGTGTGCCAGTGGATCAGGCACCGCCCCCCTGTGGGAGCGAGCTTGCTCGCGATGACGGTGGATCAGCCGACATGGATGTTGACTGACCTGACGCTATCGCGAGCAAGCTCGCTCCCACAGGTTTAGGTGTTTGTCGCAGGCTTTTTCAGGTCCACCAGTACCGCACCAGGTGGAAGAAGATCGGCGCGGCGAAGCACACCGAGTCCAGGCGGTCGAGCATGCCGCCGTGGCCTTCGATCATGTGGCCCCAGTCCTTGACGCCGCGGTCGCGTTTGATCGCCGACATGACGATGCCGCCGGCAAAGCCCAGCAGGTTGATCAGCAAGGCGATGAGGAACGACTGCCACGGATTGAACGGCGTGATCCACCACAGCGCGCCACCGATCAGCGAGGCCAGGAAAATACCGCCGACAAAGCCTTCGACGGTTTTCGAGGGCGACAGGTTTGGCGCGATCTTGTGTTTGCCGAACAGCTTGCCGCACACGTACTGCAGCACATCCGACAGCTGCACCACGATCACCAGATAGGCGATCAGCAACAGGTTGCGCCCTTCGAAACCGGCGATGTCCAGGGTCAGCAGGGCAGGCACGAACGAGATGCAGAACACCGCGATCATCAAGCCCCACTGGACCTTGGAAGCACGCTCGAGGAAGTGTGTGCTATCGCCGCCCAGGGACGCCAGGATCGGCAGCAGCAGGAACACATACACCGGGATGAAGATCGAAAACAGCCCGTACCAGTCGTAGTAGATCAACAGGTATTGCAGCGGCAACGCCAGGTAGAACGCTGCCACCAGGGCCGGGTAGTCACTGCGCCGGGTTGGTGTCAGGGTCAGGAATTCCCGCAGGGCGTAGAACGACACTGCGTAGAACAACAGGATGACCGCCGCGTTGCCGAGCCAGAACGCCACGCCGATCACCAGCACCATGATCCACCAGGCGTTGATTCGCGCATTGAGGTTTTCAATGACCGAATTCGGCGCGCCGCGGGTTTTCAGCTTGAGAATGAAACCGATCAGCGAAGCCAGCACCAGGATGGCGCCAATCCCGCCAAACAACATCAGGGTATATCGATCCATGTCAGACGTGCTCCGGGGCCAGTGCCAGCAGCGCGGCGCGGCTGCGTTCAAGGAATTGCTCTTTGCTTTCGCCTTCTTCGATGCACAGCGGCGCGCCGAAACTGGTGGTGCACAACAGCGGCAGCGGCAGGACTCGGCCCTTGGGCATGACGCGGTTGAGGTTGGCGATCCATACCGGGATCACTTCGACCTCGGGATGAGCCTTCATCAAGTGATAGATCCCGCTCTTGAAGGGCAACAGGCCTTCCTCCGGATTGCGCGTACCCTCGGGGAAGATGATCAGCGAGTCGCCGTTTTCCAGCGCATCGAGCATCGGCTGCAATGGGCTGTAGGAAGGATCCTTGCGCTCGCGGTCCACCAGCACGCCGTTGAACACCCGGTTGATGATGTAGCGACGCACCGGGCTGGTTTGCCAATAGTCGGCCCCCGCCACCGGGCGGGTGAGCTTGCGCAGCGCCGGCGGCAGCGAGGCCCAGAGCAACACGAAGTCACCGTGGCTGCTGTGGTTGGCGAAGTAGATCCGTTGCACCGGCGTCGGCGCGCAGCCGAGCCACAGGCTGCGAGCGCCGGTGACCATGCGAGCGGCGGAGGTGATGAGGTTGGCGACCACGGGTTCGAACATGAAGATTCCTTGTCCTGAGAAGTTCGGGTAGTGACGCAATCGTTAACAGCTGACCATAACTGTGGCGAGAGAGCTTGCTCCCGCGGGGCTGCGCAGCAGCCCCCAAGAGGCTGAACACAATTCATCTGATACACCACAGTGCCTGGTTTTGGGGCTGCTTCGCAGCCCAGCGGGAGCAAGCTCCCTCGCCACAAAAACTATCTAGATACTTGAAGCTAGCCAGGGGCTGGCCAGGATGAAGCCCAGCACCAAGACGACTTGTACGGCCAATAATCGTGACTGCCGACGCAGCAACAACAATGCGCCATGCCGGCGTTCGGTCCAGAGGCGACCGGCACGTGTGGCCGGTTGCAGGCCCAGGGAGATGAGGGCTTGATCCAACGTGTAGGTGCGCTCGGCCAGGGATTGGCTGCTGTCAGCCATGCGCTGGAACAGGTCGGCGTCAAACGCCACGCGCAGTGCCCAGTATTTTTCCAGCACGCCGAGCACCAGTAGCGCCGTACTCAACAGCAGCAACCACGGATCGATGAGACCCACCAGCCACTGCCCCAACCCCAGCAGCGCCCCAAGCAGCGTCAGCCCGGTGGACAGCTGGTCCAGCGAGTGACCCCGGCGCAACAGGCTTGCCACGGTGTGGAGCTCCATATCACTGATCATGGACGTGCCCCTGTGCCATGGATAATTGCTCCAGCGCCCGACGATGCGCAGCATGCAAAACGATACGCGGTCGGGCGCGCTGGATTTGCACGATCGCCGCATCGACGTTCGCCGCCCGGCCGCTGTGCAGCAGCCAGGCCACCACCGCCGTGGCGCTGCGCGAATAACCCAAGGCGCAACAGACCAGCACCGGCCCGTGCTGGCGCAGGCTTTCGATAGCTTCTGCCGCGTTCAGGCATTGTTTGGCGGTCGGCGCCGTCAGGTCGAGCACCGGCAATGAGCGATAGGCGACGCCCGTGCTGTCCATGGACAGTTCCGCGCAGAGGTCGAGCACGCCGGTAAACGCACTGTCCTTCAATTCCATCGGCGTGGGGACTCGCCCCAGCCAGACGTTATCCGCCACCTGGTCCGGCTGCGGATGCTTGCGCGTCCAACAGCGAGAATTGATCCATGCCCCTACCAGATAAGGCGCCAGCAACCAGCGCGCTGCCGGACTCAAGCGACCATCGGCACGCTTCTGGAAACCGTCGGCACCGAACACCAGGTAATTCAGCGCCACCATGAGCATCGCGACCGCCGGCCAGATCAGCCAGAGCCACGCGCCGCCCAAGGCAAACGCCGGAATGAACAGCGCCGCGGCGCCCAGGCCATAACGCAAGGCCAAGCGCCGACGGGCAGGATCGGCCGCCAGACGCGCGGTCAGCAGCGGACTCGGCCGATCCAACGGCCACAACCAGACGCACAGCCAACCGGCCAACGCGCCCGTGGGCAGGTCAATGAAGTGATGTTGATACGTGGTCAGCACCGAGACGCCGATCAACGCGAACCAACCGTGCATCACCCAACGCCAGACCCCCTGCAAATGCCGCTGATAGCAGACCCAAAGGATGACCAGCAAGGCAATGTGCAGTGACGGCGCCTGGTTGAACGGCTTGTCGAAACCCGCCAGCACCTCGAACAACCAACCGAACACGCCATCCATCTCTGGCCGGGGGAAGGTGAAGCGCAACGGCCAGAGCAGGAAGCAACTGACCGCAATCACCTGAGCCGTGAGCAGGCGCAAGGCGTGGCGCTTGAGTTCGTCGCGGCTGGTGGGCAATAGCAAGGACAGGCCGTACAACAGATCGATCGACCAGTAAGGCACGATGGTCCAGGCCATGAACGGCATGTGGCTTTCCCAGGCGAACACCAGCGTGCCGACGTCGTCACGCTGGGAGGTAACCCAGGTGGCGAAGCCGTAGGTGGTGAAGAACAGCGGCGCCAGCAATAGCAGCCACAGCACCGCCGGTTTCAGCAGTGCGGGTTCGCGGGCCGGAGCGATGACGGCGCTCATTACTGCACTCGCTGCGCCAGGGAAACGCTGAAAATGCCCCATTCATCGACCCGCAGGGTGATCTTGCGGAAGCCCGCCGCCTCAACCAATTGATCCATTTCCGCTTGGGTACGTCGACGCATCACCCAGGCCTGACCGGCGCGGTGGCTGGTGAGGGCGCGGGCGATCAGTTCCAGCTGCGGGTGCCACGGCTGGCCGGTGTAGACCAGGAAACCACCAGGCTCCACGGCTTCGGCCAGGCCCGCGAGGGAGCCGCCGACCAGTTGGTTGTCGGCGAACAGCTCGTACAAGCCCGACACCACGGCGAGGGTCGGCTTGGGTTCCAGCGCCGCCAGGTCCTGGCGGTCGAAGGCATCGCCTTTGACGAACCGAGCGATATCGCCCAAGCCTTTTTCAACGATCAGCGCACTGCCATCGCGCACGTTGATGTCGCTGTAGTCGCGCAGCAGGATCGACTCGGGCAACGGGCTGACGCCTTGCAGGGCTTCGAGAATGTAGCGGCCATGGCCGGCGGCGATGTCGACGATGCGCACCTCGCGGTCCTGGGCGCGCAACTCGGCCATCGCCAGGCGCAGCAGCTCCTCGACGTTCAGCTTGCGCTGGCGAATGCCGCGCCAGCCGATGGAGTTCAGGTAGTTCTGGTCGATCATCTTGCCCAGCGCCGAGGTGCCGGTGGGGCGGTTGCGGTAGACGTAATCCAGGGTACTGCCGGAGTCGAACCCGGTGTCGAAGCCCAGCTTGACCCCGGCCGACAATTTGCTGCCAAAGCGCATGCTGGCGCGGGTCATGCGCCAGTACAGGTCGCGTAGCGAGTTGTGGGGCAGCGGTGTGGCCAGGGTTTCGGCTTCGGCACAGGTCGCGCCCAGGCGGTCGGCGTCCAGCAGGGAAGGGCGGTCCAGCGGTCGGGCGAAGTTTTGCAGGATGAAGCGGCGCGCACTGGCAACGGCGGGCGCACGGTTCTTCTCGCCGAGGGTGTCGTGGAAGAAGCCCGGCAGGATGTGCTTTTCCTTGTGCAGACTGCCCAGACGCTCGAAGAATTGCTCCTGGGGTTTGCGGTGTACCACGAAGTCCGAGCCGGAGATCAACAACTGCGTCGGCACCTGGATCGCCTGGGCATCGGCCACCACGCGGTCGGCGGCTTCGTACAGGCCCAGCAGCACGTTCACCGAAATGGCCTTGGTGATCAACGGATCGCTGTCGTAGGACGCCACCCGCTCCGGGTCATGGCTGAGGAACTTCGCCTTGACGTAGCTGTTGACGAAGAAATTGCCGCGGAACTTGCGCATCAGCGCCAGGCCCGGACGGGCGAACGGCACGTAGAGCTTGACCTTGAACGCCGGCGACGCCAGCACCAGCGAGCGAATGCGCGGCGCGTAGTCGTGGACCCAGGTGGACACGATCACCGCGCCGACGCTTTGTGCGACCACGGCGATGTTCGCTTCGTCGATCTGATGCGCCGATCCGATGTGATCGCAGAACGTCTGCACGTCCCGCGCACTGGTGGCGAAGCTCGGGCTGTCGCCCCGTTCGCCCGGCGACTGGCCATGGCCACGGGCGTCCCAGGCAAAGAAGTCGAACCCGGGCAGGTCCAGCTCATCCACCAGGTGCGCGATGCGCCCGGAGTGTTCATGACCACGATGAAACAACAACACAGCCTGGCGGGGTTCACCCGCTGCCGCGTCGACAGCCGGCCAGTGTTGGTAGAACAGTTCCACGCCATCGTGGGTGGTGAATGTCCGGTGTTGGGCTTCGCGCATTGCAAGTTCCTTTATGCTGAGGGAGCGTTTTCCTTCACCTGGTCCAGGCCATGACGCACCCGATTGACCAAGGTATAAACCAGCAGGGCGGCAACCACCGCCATCACACCATTTATCCAGAGCGCCCCGAGCCAACCCAGGGCAATACCGGTCGCCAACACGCCAAACACAAAGGCCCGGTCACTCTTGCCCATCGGCCCGTCATAGCGCCGCGAAGCCCCCACCATCGCCCCCAGCACACCGGCGTATTCGCTGAACAGCGCCAACAGCGTGACCAACAACACGAGCAGAAGACTGGTATCGGCAAACAAGGCAAAAGGCAGGATCAGGGCAACGTCGGCGATGATATCGCATAGCTCATTGAGGTAGGCGCCCAGATGCGATTGTTGACCAAACTCCCGCGCCAACATGCCATCCACCGCATTCAACGCCATGCGCAGGAACATCCAGACCGGAACCAGGACGAAAATCCACGGATGGCTGGCGAACCAGGCAATGACCGCCCCCACCAACACCGAGACGATACCCGCGAGCAGGGTGACCTGGTTGGCGGTGACACCGTTGTTGTAGAGGCGTTGAACCATGGGGCGCAGCAGGTTTTGAAAGGCAGGCTTGAGTTGGTAGATGGAGGGCATCGGGGGAAGATCTCGGCCGGTTGCGGGGCTGGGCTTATACAGATGCGAGATTACGATAGGTTGAGGGGTTGCTGGCGGGTATTTCTCGAGAATGCGCGCGGGTAGGCATCTATTCGCGCATTTATCTGCGCAAGACACCTCGCCACGACTCTCCTGTGGGAGCCGAGCTTGCTCGCGATGGCGGTCTATCAAACAAAAAACTCTTCAGTCGGCTGACCATCTGCATGCTCATGTCGTGGCATCTATAGCCATCGGCGGGGTTCGCACGCCAAGCGTTTGAATTTAGCGAATCGCCCTACATCCCTTGTCCCCTTCCACTGACTTAATTCCCCTGTCATCCCCGGCAGAGTCTCGCGTTCGTCCCCGCACCGCGAGATTCCTGCATGTTTGCCCCCGACAAGCTCCTGGCCCTGAACAACACCATCGGTTCTTTGGTGATGGCGGCCATGGACCCCGAGCAGCCGAATGTCGAGGCGGTTTTCCAGGACTTTCGAAACTGCCTGAACGACTACGACGCCTGGGCTGAAAGCTTTTGGGCCGGCTGGGCGCTGGACCTTGAACAGGTATTCAAGGTCGGCACCGAGGTGTCCCTGGCGGCGCCGAAGAATCTCGATCAACCCATCAGTGCCACGGTGATCGCGTGTCCGGCGAGTGGTCCGCTGACGCTGGTGCACATGTTCCAGGCGGCGCGTTTCGTGCCGATTGGCGACACACCGGTGATGCTGGAGCCGGTCATCGATGGCACGCCGGGGAAGGAAATTTTCGGCGAGCCGATCCATCACGTGATCGGCCCCAGCGGCATCCTGGAAGTGCCTGAGTGTTGGCGAGGCCAGCGTTATCGCATCACCTTTTTCCCCCATGTCACGGCCGATCACGTCAAGGCGCTGTATGCGTCTTACCAAGGGGTGATGGACGAACTTGAGGGCTGGCTGAAGGCCGAGTGGGACGAGTTTCAACCCCTGTGGGCGGAGTTTTCCGACGCCGGATTTCGCGAACGTTATGACCTGTTGCAGCAGGCCGATTGGCGCGGTTTTGAAAACGCCCTGCATCAGCTATGGGATGACGTTAAACAGGTTTTCGGGCTGCTGGCCGATCTGCAGGCCAACAGCGAAAAGCTCCTGGAATACCTGACCCAGGTTGAACTTGAGCAGTTACTGAAAACGTCATCCGAGGCCATCGCCAAAGGACTCATGGTGTTGAGTGACGAGCCGTTGCTCTTCGTTCACGTGGCCGCATTCACCAGTTGGCTGCGGATGTTGCCGCCTCAGTACATGGCCGAAGTCGTAGGTGAAATGCGCGCTTCGGTGCTGATCAATTTCCTGTTGATGCGCTTGACCGGCGCCCTGGGCATGGGCATGCGGATGAGCGGCAAGGTACTTGGCCAGCTCCGCTCGGAGCGGGCTCGCGAGTGGTTAACCGCATCAAGCCTCAGGCTGGCCCAACGCTCCACCGACCGGCTCGACCGGCATGCCGATGTGCTGAAGCCGTTGGTGGTCAGCGCCCAGCGCGCGCCCTTGAAGCCGACGCCTGTCGGACCTTTGCACATCACCCCTGAACACTCTGCGCCATTGTCTGTGAGCAATCCGGCCGCCGTGGCGCGGGAAAAGTCCCAGTCTTCTACCCGCCTGAGCAAACACGAACCCCACGACGACTCCCCGGCCCAATCGAAAAACCCCAACGGCGACAGCGCCGACACCGCGGCCCAGACCCAGACCAGCGGCTGCCCGGTGTCGATGGTCACCGGCGAAGAACTGCTGACCTTGGACGACGGCACCCTCGACGGGCGCTTGCCGTTCGTCTTCACCCGGCTGTACCGCACCAGCGCCGTCGCCCTGGACGTCGGCCTCGGACGCGGCTGGAGCCATGCCCTGGCCCATCGCCTGGAGCTCAAAGGCGAGCAGGTCACCTGGGTCGACCAGGAAAACCGCCGCACGATCTTTCCACTGCCCAACGCCCAGCGTCCGGCGATCCACAACAGCCTGGCCCGGGCGGCCATCTACCTGGGGGCCGCGCCGGACGAACTGATCATCGCCCAGCCCGGGGAAAACGCCCCGTTCCTGCACTTTCGCGACGGCCACCTGATCGCCCTCAGCGACCGCTACGACAACCGCCTGACCGTGCAGCGCAACATCCACGGCGACATCAGCCGCCTGGACAACGGCGCCGGGCGTTCCCTGCGCCTGCGTTACGAACAGCGCCACCTGGTCGCCGTCGATTACCAGAGCTTCCACCCGGCCCTCACCCTCGACGAAGCCTGGCGGACCGAACAGACGCTGGTGTCCTACCGCTACGACGGACGTTTCCGACTGATCGAAGCGACCAATGCCGCCGGTGAAAGCGAACGCTACGACTACGACGACCAGCACGTCATCCTCCAGCGGCAACTGGCCGGTGGGGCGAGCTTTTACTGGGAGTGGCAAGGCGTCGGGGCGGCGTCCCGCTGCGTGCGGCATTGGGCCTCCTTCGCGCAGATGGACAGCCGCTACACCTGGGGCGAGGACGGCAGCGTCACGGTCCGGCACCTGGATGGCAGCCAGGAGGTGTATGTCCACGACGACCGGGCGCGACTGGTGCGCAAGGTCGAGCCCGACGGCGGCGAGCACCTCAAGGCCTACGACGAACAGGGCCGCTTGATCGCCGAACAGGACCCGCTGGGGGCGGTCAGCGAATACCGCTACGACGACGTCGGACGGCTGGTGGCGCTGATTCCGCCGGACGAAGCGCCGACGTCCTACGAATACCGCAACGGTTTCCTGCACGCCCGCTCCCGCGGCAAGGCCGTGTGGACCTACCGCCGCAATGCCCGGGGCGATGTGATCGCGAGCATCGATCCCGACGGCCAGCGTACGGAATATGCCTACGACGCCCATGGGCAACTGCTGGCCAGGTATGACCCGGACGGTGGCGAACATCGTTTCACCTGGAGTCGCCTGGGCCAACTGACCGAAGAGGTCCTGCCCGACGGTGGTCGGCGGTGTTTTGCCTACGACGCCCTGGGGCGTTTGCTCAGCCGCCGGGACGAACACGGCGCCCTCACGCACTACCAATGGGATGCCGTCGGCCGCCTGCTGCAAGTCACCCTGCCCACCGGCGCCACCCGGGCCTGGAGCTACAACGCCTACGGCAAGGTCATCGCCGAGCGCGACGAGCAGGGCCGAACCACCCGCTACGAATACGCCGACGACCTGCACCTGGTCAGCCGCCGCCTGAACCCCGACGGCAGTGAGCTGAAGTACCGCTACGACTCGGCGCGGCTGTTGCTGACCGAGATCGAAAACGAATCCGGCGAACAATATCAGCTGGACTACACGCCCAACGGCTTGATCCGACAGCAAGTCGGCTTCGACGGCCAACGCACCGCCTACGCCTACGACCTCAACGGCCACTTGCTGGAAAAAACCGAGCACGGCGAAGACGGTTCGCAACGGGTCACCCGCTACCAGCGTGACGCCGCCGGGCGACTGCGAATCAAGACCTTGCCCGACGGCCAGGCCATCGAATACCGCTACGACGAACTGGGCCGGCTCGTCCACGTCGACGACGGCAGCGATCACCCGCTGGCCTTCGAATACGACGCCCAGGATCGGCTGGTCACGGAACACCAGGGCTGGGGCACCCTGCGTTATCGCTACGATGCCGGCGGGCGCCTCAACCACCTGCGCCTGCCGGACGACAGCCAGCTCGACTACCACCACGCCCCCGGTGGCGCGCTGACCGCCATCGACCTCAATGGCGCGCGCCTGACCGAACACCGCGTTGACGGCGGCCGCGAACGGCAACGTCAGCAGGGCCGGCTGCGCAGTGATTACACGTACGACGAACAGGGCCGCCTCAAGGCCCAGACTGTGTGGCAGAACCCCCAGCAGCAACTGTTCTGGCGCGACTATGCCTACAGCCCCCGAGGCAACCTCCAGACCCTTTCCGACCAGCGAAATCGCCGTAGCTACCAGTACGACCCGCTGGATCGCCTGACCCGCATCGACTTTTCCCACAGCGAACCGCCGGAACACTTCAGCCACGACCCGGCCGGCAACTTGCTGATGCAGGACCGCCCCGGCCCGACCACCCTCAAGGGCAACCGCCTGCTGAGGGAGGGCGACCGCCACTACGACTACGATGCCTTCGGCAACCTGATCCGCGAACGCCGCGGCCAGGCCCTGGTCAGCGCCTACCGCTACGACAGCCAACACCGCCTGATCGGCGTCACCGGCGCCGACGGCCGCGAAACGTCCTACCGCTACGACGCCTTCGGCCGACGTATCAGCAAGACCGTGGACGGCCTGGCCACGGAATTTTTCTGGCAGGGCGACCAGCTCGTCGCCGAAAACAGCCCGCGCCACCACCGCAGCTACGTCTACGAACCGGGCACCTTCCGCCCACTGGCCCTGCTCGACGGCGAAGGCCCCGACGCCCGCCCGTTCTACTACCACCTCGACCACCTGGGCACGCCCCAGGAACTGACCAACCCCGCCGGCCAGATCGTCTGGACGGCGCGCTACAACGGCTACGGCACACTCACCGAACTCACCCACGGCGGCGACGAACAGCTGGAACAACCGCTGCGCTTCCAAGGCCAATACTTCGACCCGGAAAGCGGCCTGCACTACAACCGGCACCGCTACTACAATCCCGAGACCGGCCGCTATTTGACGCCTGACCCGAGCAAGTTGGCGGGTGGGCTCAATGGGTATCGCTACACGGTGAACCCGACGGGGTGGGTGGATCCGCTGGGGTTGGTGGATTGTCCGGGGAAGGGTGGGTGTAGGCCGGCGGTTGGGGGGCAGGATCCGGCGGCGAAGGTAGCTGTTAGTCGAACAGAACCTAAGCTGCCTACTACTAAGAAAGAAGAGGATTTTCTGTACCGCGGTGATGAACGAGATCCAGAAGATGTTTTTGAAAATGGCTTTAAAAGCAAAGGTAAAAGCAAGGATCTATTTTTACACTCTTTGGATAGTGATTGGCCTCCTAGTTATTATATTAGTACCTCCTATTCACGAAATGTGGGGAAGAAGTTTGCCACCGGTGAGTACACGAGGATAGGGTACTTGTATACATTGCAAAAAATCCCAGGGCATGATCTACAAAAGGAACTGGGAGCTGCATATTTGTTCGGGGCTGAAAAAGAGATTGCAATTCCAGATCGTATAAGTAACGAGGATGTGCTTGGTGCAACCTTAATACTTGATAATGGAAAGGAGTTTGGTTACTCCATCCCTAACCCTAATAGGAGGATAAAAAAATGATTTCTAAGGTGGAGGTCTATATATCTAGGGGCGGAGAAAAAGAAAGCGCTTGCCTAGTGTGTGATTCTAAAAAAATCGCAATCACTTTCAGTGCGGCAAATGGTGTCGATAGAACATATGTAGGTAGAAATTTTTATGAGTGCTTTGCGAGTCTCCGGCGAGACAATCCAGATGTCACCTTTTTTTGTAAAGGTGCTAAGAAAAATGTTCATCCGTCCGGTATGGCGGCACAGATGTCGCTTGGGCTAAAAGCATATGAGCTGAGTATGGGGGGCACACCATCGCTCGATGATATTGTCTATATATTTGAATATGATGATAGTGACTTGGCTGGCGATCCAGATGAGCAAGGAGCTTTCTTTAAAGAATGGGTTGAGTCTCGTTTGATATAGCTGTGAACATGAGATGACAATTTTCTATCAACTCGGCTCATCACTGATCGGGTTTAGTCGCCCGTCGTTGCTGAGTCGCTCAAGCCTCCATCAGTCAGGTATCCCCATCCCTGGAGAATTCCAGGGGACAGACCACGATTAAGAGAGCTTGTCACCAGTCAATTCCTAATCGTGGTCTGTCCCCGGTATTCTCACCAATGACCTGTCCACGGCTATGAGTGCTGCACGACGCATCGAAGCCGGCGGCGTCATGATCAACGACTCCTCCGATTTCCGTTTCGATGCCATGCCGTTCGGGGGCTCCAAGTACGGCAGTCTGGGCAGGGAAGGGGTGCGGTTTGCGTATGAGGAAATGACCCAGCCGAAGGTGGTTTGTTTGAATACGTTGAGGTAACAGGTCAGGTCGTTGGCATCGGGCAGGTTTGGTCACCTGCCCGATGCTTTTCTGCACACCCCCACACAGCCACCGCATACCCTGTGGGAGCGAGCTTGCTCGCGATAGCGATACACCAGTCAGCATCAGAACCGCTGACTCCCCCGCCTTGTTGAGCTTTGCGCAGGACGCCAAAGCTCAGTTGACCAATCCCTCTATGCACTACTTCCGCCTGTTGCCAGTTACGCGAGCTTTCCACTGACTAGCGGCTCAGAGCACCGAGCGTGCCGGCAACGTCGTCGATCTTCCCGCGAACGAACTTCTGCAAACGCTCAAGGCTGAAACGTATCAGCATCAAGAAAAAACCAAATTATGCACAAATGCATTTTTTTGCTTGACCCGCATGCATAAGCCTCTATAAGGTGGCTTCACTGTATGCGCATCCAGTATTTCTCAAGCGTCATTTATTTGAATCCATTCATGGACGAGGTATTACCTTATGAAAACCACCACTGAAAAATTTGGTGTAACCCCCCATCAACCCAGCCTCTGGACCCGCGCTGATGCGCTGAAAGTCCGGGTGGACGATCCCACCACCACGCAGCCGCTGGTGAGCGCGGATTTCCCGGTACTGAACAACGACGTGTTCATCTGGGACACCATGCCCCTGCGCGACTTGGACGGTAACGTGACGTCCGTCGATGGCTGGTCGGTGATCTTCACCCTGACGGCCGATCGTCATCCAAACGACCCGGCGTACCTCGATGAGGACGGCAACTACGACATCCTCCGCGATTGGAACGATCGTCACGGTCGAGCAAAGATGTACTACTGGTTTTCTCGCACCGGCAAGAACTGGGAATTCGGTGGCCGCGTGATGGCCGAAGGCGTTTCGCCGACCGCTCGCGAATGGGCCGGCACCCCGATTCTGTTGAACGACCGAGGTGAAGTGGACCTGTATTACACCGCCGTCACCCCAGGCGCGACCATCGTCAAGGTGCGCGGTCGGGTAGTGACCACTGAACACGGTGTCAGCATGGTCGGCTTCGAGAAGGTCAAGCCGCTGTTCGAGGCCGACGGCAAGATGTACCAGACCGAAGCCCAAAACGCCTTCTGGGGTTTCCGCGACCCATGGCCTTTCCGCGACCCGAAAGATGGCAAGCTGTACATGCTGTTCGAGGGCAACGTGGCCGGTGAGCGTGGCTCGCACAAAGTGGGCGAGGCCGAAATCGGCGACGTGCCACCGGGTTATGAAGATGTCGGCAACTCGCGCTTCCAGACCGCCTGCGTTGGCATCGCCGTGGCCCGCGACGCGGACGGCGACGACTGGGAAATGTTGCCGCCCCTGCTGACGGCCGTGGGCGTCAACGACCAGACCGAGCGCCCGCACTTCGTGTTCCAGGATGGCAAGTACTACCTGTTCACGATCAGCCACACCTTCACCTATGCCGACGGCGTGACCGGGCCGGACGGCGTGTACGGTTTCGTCGCGGACTCGCTGTTCGGCCCCTACGTGCCGCTCAACGGTTCCGGCCTGGTGCTGGGCAACCCGTCCTCCCAGCCATTCCAGACCTACTCGCACTACGTGATGCCAAATGGCCTGGTGACCTCCTTCATCGACAGCGTACCGACCGACGAAACCGGCACGCAGATTCGTGTGGGTGGCACTGAGGCACCTACGGTGGGTTTGAAAATAAAAGGGCAGCAGACGTTTGTGGTGGCTGAGTACGACTATGGGTACATCCCGCCGATGCTTGACGTTACGCTTAAGTAACAGCAACACAGGGGTTTCAGGCAGCGGGTTTGAGGTCGATGACAAAACCGTTGTGGATATGATCGAGATATCCCGCCTGATTTATTGCGATGTTGCTCGCGAGCCCCTGGACAACGAGTAGTAACACCCTCTTCGCGACTGGCTGCAAGGATGCAGCCAGTCGCGAATGCATTTCCCTTCGACGTATGTACGCAAGCTCCTCTGTGGGAGCGAGCTTGCTCGCGATAGCGGTGCATCCGCAACATTCCGGCCAGCTGTTTATCGTGACTCCACGAGACTAGCCAAGACCGACATCGCCTTGCGCCATTGCCTACAACTACGCCAGAATCCGCCGGCTTGTGCGTCTTGGGTCTCCTAGGTAGTTTGAATCCGTCACTGCTCATCAGTGATCGGGTTTCGCAGCCCGGACTCTATAGGCGCACAACGTCACCTTCGAAAGCAGATCGCTCATGTCTGTGATTTCGTCAGAGGTGGCTGTGCGTGGGAGACCCTCGGGTCTGCCGGTCCCTAGAGTCCCGGTCTGCGAACCCGCGTACAGCTGCCACCCATCTTCGTTTCGCAGCGAAGGGAGGTAGCTCCGACAGACTCTAGGAGCTTTACCATGGTCAAAATTACACCGAACCCGCCAGCTACCGACGAAACCGTGTCTCGCGTTCAGTCTGCTCGTAACAAGAAGCTTGATGATGCTGCGAACCGGGCTTTGGATTTTTATCTGAAGCCTACGCCGAAGAAAGAAACGTCTGACAATCCCAACAGCATCTTTCGTATCGCGCCTGATGTTGATTCGGAATGTCTGCTTGCCAGTCTCAGTGAAAACCTCGCTGCGGCCAATGCCATGATCAATGATCTGGCGTTTGACCTTGAGGGATCGCGACGACGTGTTGCGATGGGGATTTTGCAGGTGATTGAGTTGAGCGAGCTGTTGGCTAATCGGGCTTTGGATATTGTTGAGGTGAGGTAGCAAGGGGTCGCGCTTACCCCTGGTATGAAAAAAGGTCTTGCATGGCAAGGCCTTTTTTGTCCCGTGAGCCGGAACGATGAACTCTCAGAGTTGTGCAGGGCCGTACCCTGTCGACCTTCGCCACGTCAAGTTCGGCTTGCTACCGTTACCCGATAAAGCGATTTCTCAGATTCCTTTTCGCTTGAATTTCACAAGCTCTTCAGCAGGCTTCGCCTGGAAGGGAGGTGGGCCTCCAGAGACGCGATGACGCGGCTCGTGAAGCGTTTTACGTATGCCATTACCTCGTGTATCGCCTTCTTGACCATATGGAAACCCTCCATTTTGAGATTTGATAGATGGGAGATGATTTCTGAAATTACAAAACCTGCAATGAAGCTCGTAGGACCTATAACCCCTAGAACAGCGCCCGCCATCATCAGTCTCAGGAGGCCACCTCTGAGAGACGCACCTGCTTGGGTGCGTTTCGGCGCGTCAATATTAACCAGCCCAGCAGACTTGGTCTATTACGGTGCCGTGATCCGCTGTTGGTAACGCAGGTCTGACGTCTTGACTCAGATCGTCAGTCGTTGCTGCACTCGGCAAGCCGGCTCTCAAAGTACTGTGCCGTCTCCCGATCAGTACAGTAGAGGTAGCACCCTTTCATCCCACGGGTCATCAGTGTTCGGTAGGTGTTTTTGATGATCAGATCCGTTTCTTTCTGCGCGAAATCAGGCCGCTCTTTCATCAGTTTCTTCCAACCGCGAATCGATTTGTCGTGTTTGTCACGCTTATGCGGCGATGTGAGTACTTGCCCGTCACGAACGATCAAATCTGGCCCGATGATCACGCCTATATAGTCGACTTCCAGTCCCTGGCAGGTGTGGATGCAACCAACCTGTTCAATGGAGTTTTCCGCAATGATCCACAAACTGCCGTCCTGATCCAGGTTCCATTGGCGCGCATAATCATCGCCGATCACGATATCTGACGCCTGGGGATCTTTTTTGCTGAGCCAAGGCCAGCAGTAACCCGCGACTACTCGAGCTTTGTTTCCGTGGTTTTTCTGCTCAATGGCAGCGTGCATTGCCTGCGGGGTGTCGAACACCTTGAACTCGTACTCGCTAGTATCGAGTAGCGGATTGGCGGTCGGTCGAATAGCCAATACATCATCCAGCCACGCAAGATAGCCATCAGAGCCGCTGCAGCGGAACTGGGAGGACAGTGTGTATTCCTCCACGGTTGCGCCTTTGGCTTTCGCAAAAGCGCGGATAGCCTGCTTGCTACCAATGTCGCTCAAGGTCACGCGCTGATCTTCGTCGATGAAGAAAATCGAGCATTTCGCAGAGTTGATCAGTTCCTTGATTTGGTTCTCACCTAGGTTCCCATAAAGGCCGCTTTTCTCGTTGAGCCTGTGAGCTTCGTCAACGATGAGTGCGTCGAACGTGTTGGGCTCGGTTTCGATAAACGCACCCGAGCCAGAAAAGAAATTAGAAAAATGACTACGTTTGATCGTACCGACCAGTTTGCTTTCGTAGACCTTGCGTGGAGCGGCGTTTTTCGAGACGTATTTGCTCAGCAACTTTAACCCGGTGAGTCTTACCAGCAAGTTAATTGCCAAAACGGTTTTTCCGGTCCCAGGGCCGCCCTCGATGATTAGCACCTTTGGCGCTGCTATGGACGCTTCACTCGCAGCAACCAGCGCGGACTCGAATATTTCCTTTTGGTCGTCAATCAATACGAACTCAGGCTTGCCTTTCATGAGCCCGCCAAGCGCCTCGGCTAACGCCTTGGATGGCCGAATTTTTCCGTTGGAGAGTTCGTAAAGAACCTCCTTATTATCGCCGTGAGTGATGTGTTTTTTCAGGAAGGTTCGTAGCTTGGTCAGTTCCTCGGGGCCTTTGAGGAACAATGGAGCTTTACTGGTATGGTCTTGGTAGTGAACGGAGTCGATGACGCCATCACTGACATAGTTATGCAGATAGGCACAGGGGCGAATTTCGATGCTTTTGTCATATACCGCTTCGTTGAAGCCTTCCAGCAGCGCTGCGTACGACCATACCTGGTAGGACGGGTGAATGGTTTCAACGAGACCGCCACCTAAGGCAGTTTTGACAATTGCGTCCTTGGTGGTTGCGCTCGCCTTGCTCCATTGCTTCAGCTCGATCAATACGGCTTTCTTGGCTTGGTTCTCATCACGACCTGTGAGCAAAAAGTCGATACGCTTCGAGGACTGAGGGATGTGCAGCTCAATAGCCAGGCCAGCGTTGCTAGGCAGGTCATCATCTCGAAGCACCTTGGCCATGTAGGTCAAGGATCCCTGCCACGACCTGATCTCTGATGGGCCCACTTTCTTACCGGTGGCCTCTTTGAAGTGCCGTAGGATCACTTCTTCAATGTCGTCGTTATCGTTGTCTTTCAGGAATTGCTGTTTGGTCGCCGCGTAAACGATCACAAGAGATCCTTAGAGCACTGAAGGTCAGAGTTGGTCGTACTTTTTGCTGGTGCTTTTGGCTTTGTCGACGGGGTATTTCTGGCCGTTCAGAGCAAGCTTGCTCGTTACCGCTTCGTTGAGATCGACGCCAAGCACGCTACTCAGGCGAACCAAGTACATGAGCACGTCGGCTAACTCGTCCTTCACGGATTGGGCGGTTGTCGGATGCTCAGCGGCAGCCAGTGAATCGGCTTCGTTCATCCATTGGAATACTTCGCACAGCTCGCCCACCTCGCC
The DNA here is from genome assembly GCF_053629195.1 of Pseudomonas sp. R151218B TE3479. NCBI lineage: Bacteria > Pseudomonadati > Pseudomonadota > Gammaproteobacteria > Pseudomonadales > Pseudomonadaceae > Pseudomonas > Pseudomonas sp. R151218B TE3479. The sequence goes on along the minus strand of NZ_JBRJHV010000001.1, from coordinate 226,189 downwards.
TGTCAGCGCTAGCAGAAGGTTTTTGGGGGAGTGGAATTGCTGCCAGTCCCGATCATCTGCAAAGCGCTGAAGGGACGCTGCAAGATTTCCCACGTCGATTAATTGTTTGGGTGTGCCATCTGCCTTGCTCACAGGCTTGCCTCTCGTTTGCCGCCAGAAACGTGACCAACAGCCACGTCAGAAATCTAGGGATGGATTGTAGGAGTTTTCTTTTGGCACAGTGGGCTTTTCACCGATTTGCCCTTGGCAGCCGAGCCAGTTCAGGCTGTGTTTTTGGCTGCTTGGTAGCGGTCCTTGACCTCGGCGACACTCAGCCACTTACGGCGTGAATGCACCACTCGATGGCAATTGGCACATAGCAATGCGAGGTCCGTGAGTTTGGTTTTATCGCCAGGTTGGAGCGTATGCAGTGGCTTAGTGTGGTGCACATCGATAACGCCTTCGACATCCGGGCCATATGTTTTGCTGAAGTTGAAGCTACAGGCTTCGCACTGGAGAACACCGTGCTTCTTGAGGGCTTCGTCCTTTTTTCGTTTTACGAGTTTTTTGTCCCTTTCCCGTACGCGGTGTACGCGGGTTAATACTTTTCCTTCTTCTGCTTCGAAGAAGCCCGGTTCTTCCTCCACACTTAGATCTATTGGCGTAGTAGAGGTGGTTCCCACGTTCGCCTTGATGGCTTCTACGACTTCGGCCAGACGCTCGGGGTTATTAGCAAACTCCAGCCAGACCAACTCCTCGTCCTTATTGCCTTTTGCAAGACCTATGCGACCCGTGTTGGTGTAGCTCGGATCCCAACGACGGAAATTGTTGAGCTTCATGTAAACGCCATTGGTGTTACGAAAACTCTGGTTCTTGCTCACGCCGGTGGCGTTGCCAATGAGATTGAGGCTCTGTGATAGGGCTCGGACTTCCGGATGGTTAACGCCAGGTAAGACATCGCGGTACAGCAGGTACAGGTTCAGGGCTAGGACGAGTTCGTCACGGCTCCAAGGCGGATTGGATTGATTGCTGGTAGGTGAAGAGGACATGGCGGGGGCTATCCGTAGGGTTCCCGTTTCGCTGTAGGACGCAGCGCAATATGTCGTCAGAATATTCTCTTCTGATGGCGTTTGGGAATCATACGGTGTTCGATGACCTTCGTTGTCGAGAACGGGGTGCTTACGAGCGACGTTGTTTGGTCATCAGGCGGGATTTTGGATGGGGGATGGATAAAGCTCAGACATTAAAAAGCCGGCTTATGGCCGGCTTCTCGTTGACTAACTCAGTTCGTTTTTGACAAACCTCACCAGCCTTCAAAACGTACATCCGGCTCTTGCGGCCGGCTGTGGGACTTGGTCAGAAAGTGATCTGCCTTGTCGGTGCGAGCCGGGGGCTCGCAAATGTGGGGCGGAGGATACTCGGGTTTTCGGCAGAATCCCAGTGGTAAGTGGTGTGGAATCATTGGGTTATCGCTGATCCAAGGGGAAAAGCGGGGGCTGCTTCGCAGCCCAGCGGGGATAAATCCCCTCGCCACAGATGTGCTCACCATTGAGGCTTCTAACCACTGAAGCCCAACCACTGGGCTTCGGTGGTTGTCTGCCCGTTCGGGAGGGTCAATCGCACACCGGCGGTCTCTGTTTGTTGAGGGTGGACCACCAGAACACCCAGCCGATCACCCGTATGTTCTGCGCCTCGATCTGTTCGGCGCTGAAGACTTCGTCCGGGTAGGCCGCGCTGTTGTGGCTGCGCAGGCGCAGTCGGTTGCCGGGGATGCGATGCAGGTATTTGATACGGAGCATGCCGTCGTGTTCGAGGGCGTAGATTTGGCCGTCGACGATTTGGGTCAGGCCGCGATCGATGGCGAGGGTGGAGCCGTCTTCGATGCGTTCGGCCATGCTGTCGCCGACCATGGTGAGGCAGATGGCGTCGCTGGGGTTTATTTCCAGGGTTTCGAGGTGGCTGCGGGGCAGGCGGATGGATTGGTCGGGGATTTCGACGATGTGGGTTTTGGTTTCGCCGGGGGCGATGGGGACTTCCTTATAGAAAGGCAGTTCGATGTCCGTGGGTTCCAGCACGCTGTAGACGCCATCGTTTTCGGCCGCCTCGTAGGTGGTGCCGGGGCCGAGGCCCAATGGGGTTTGCGGGCCTTCGCCGTGGGCGAGCCATTCCGGGCTGACGGTCAGCAGGCTGGCGATGGAGTGGATGCGCCCTGGCGGGATGCCACGGTTGAACCAGTTGTTCACGTGTTGGGATTTCACGCCGTATAACTTCGCGAAGTCGGCGGATCGGATATTCGCTTCTTTTAGAAGGGCTCGGAAGCGGTCGCCACTGGAAAGTATTTTCATAAACGGAAAGTTTAGGGGCGACTGTGTTTTCGGCAATAAACATGTCGTTCAAATATATAAGACGATCTTTCCGTTTTTGGGATTTGAAAGGCGCGGGCTAAACGTGGGTAAACGGTGTTAATACAAGTTCGTATTAGAAGCCATTAAGGCATAAAAAAACCCCGGGGCAAACCGGGGTTCTTTTCAAGTTTGTTTCAGCCTTTGTAGGCGGCAACCGACTTGGTGATCGCTTCGCGGGCGGCGTCTGCGCCGGCCCAGCCTTCGATCTTGACCCACTTGCCTTTTTCGAGGTCTTTGTAGTTCTCGAAGAAGTGTTCGATCTGCTGGATCAGCAGTGGTGGCAGGTCGGTGTATTCCTTCACGTCGACGTACAGTTGCGACAGTTTGTCGTGTGGCACTGCGATGACTTTGGCATCGCCGCCGCCGTCGTCGGTCATGTTCAGGATGCCGACTGGACGGGCGCGGATGACCGAGCCTGGGGCCACTGGGTATGGGGTCACGACCAGCACGTCGAGGGGGTCGCCGTCGTCGGCCAGGGTGTTAGGGATGTAACCGTAGTTGGCCGGGTAGAACATGGGGGTGGCCATGAAACGGTCAACGAACAGGCAGTCGCTGTCTTTGTCGATTTCGTATTTGATCGGGGCGTGGTTGGCCGGGATTTCGATCGCGACGTAGATGTCGTTCGGCAGGTCTTTGCCAGCCGGAATCTTGCTGTAGCTCATTGGGCGGTGCCCCCGTTAGTTGACCAAATGACTTGGTCGGATTGACCAAAAAGTGGCGGCGATTATAGGCATATTCGGCCGCTGTTGCCACGTTACCAGGGTCTTAGAGACCTTAGTATGACGCCTGATAGACCGGATCTTCGGCTTGAAGTTGCCGCAGCCGGGCCAAAGGATCCTGGCGGTAGAAGGCCTTGAGCTGTTCATAGACCCGTGGATAGGCCTGGTGCAGCAGGTCCGGGGCGCTGAAGAAGTATTCGCTGGTGACGGCGAAGAACTCCGCGGGGTTTTCGGCGGCGTAGGGGTCGATGAGGGTTTCTGCGTCGGGGTTCTGGTCCAGTTGGCGGTCGAGGTCGTCGAAGGCTTGTTGCATGGCGTCGGCCCAGTCGCTGACGCGCATGCCGGGGTGCAGTGGCGGCAGGCCGTTGGCGTCGCCGTTGAGCATGTCGAGTTTGTGCGCCAGTTCGTGGATCACCAGGTTGTAGCCGTCCCAGCCGCCGCTGGCCATCACGCCGTCCCAGGCCAGGATGATCGGGCCCTGGGGCCAGGCTTCGCCGCTGTGTTCGCCGTCCCACTCGTGCTCGATGCCGCTGGCGTCGCGGTAGCGCTGGGGGCTGAGGAAGTCGTCGGGGTAGAGGACGATTTCGTGGAAGCCCTGGTACCAGTTCAGTTCGCCCAGGTGCATCAGCGGCAGTTGGGCCTGGGCGGCGAGGAGCAGGCGTTGTTCCTGGTGCAGTTCGACGCCGGGCAGGGCGGTGAGGTGTTTGTCATGCAGGAACAGCACGCAGGCTTCCCGCAGCCACTGGTCCTCGGCGGCGTTGATGCCGTCGAGGAAGCTCAGCTGATGGCGCACTCGCTGCCAGGTTTCGTCGGGGACGGGGTGTTTGGCGAGGGTGCGTCGGCGACGCCAGTTGCTCAGGGACCACATGGCTGATCAGGCTTTCGAGGCGCGCTGGTTCATTTTGCTGCGCACCAAGCTGAAGATCATCGGCAACAGCGACAGCAGGATGATGCCCACCACCAGCAGCGACAGGTTTTGCTTGATGAACGGCACGTTGCCGAAGAAGTAGCCGAGGGTCACCAGGCCGCCGACCCAGAGGACGGTGCCGAGGACGCTGAAGCCGAAGAAGCGCAGGTAGTTCATTTTGCCCACGCCGGCGACGAAGGGGGCGAAGGTGCGGATGATCGGCAGGAAGCGCGCCAGGGTCACGGTTTTGCCGCCGTGTTTGTCGTAGAAGTCGTGGGTTTGCTGCAGGTAGTCGCGGCGGAAGATTTTCGAGTTGGGGTTGCTGAACAGTTTTTCGCCAGCGGTGCGGCCGATGAGGTAGTTGGTGCTGTCGCCGAGGATGGCCGCGAGCATCAACAGGCCGGCCAGCAGCACGGGGTCCATGGCGCCACCGGCGGCGACGGCGCCGGCGATGAACAGCAGGGAGTCGCCGGGCAGGAACGGCATGACCACCAGGCCGGTTTCACAGAAGATCACCAGGAACAGGATGGCGTAGACCCAGGTGCCGTAGTTGGTCACCAGCAGGTCGAGGTACACATCGAGGTGCAGGATGAGGTCGAGGGGATTGAAATCCATGCATAACACCTGTGGTGGTGGCCTGGCTCGGCAGGCTTTGGGTCGGGCTTGGAGGATGGCTACAGAGTGTGTAGCTTTTTCTTACAAGCCGGGAAGAGCGGCATTATACGGGGTGGAGGGCGGGGAGCGGGGTGAGTTTGTAGCTAGGGATTTCGACGGTGTTGTGGTTGGGGGCAGGGTGGGTGAAGGCTCTTGTGGTGATGGAGTGATGGAAGCAGTTGACTCGGTCGGGCTGATACACCGCGTACTCAGGTTTTGGGGCTGCTGCGCAGCCCAGCGGGGATAAATCCCCTCGCCACGGGGGTGGTGTGTCAGGGGGATGGGTGTGCGCTGGTTTTTGTGGTGAGGGGATTTATCCCCGTTGGGGCGCGGAGCGGCCCTAAATCAGCCGACTCGATCAAACTGATGCACCGAGTGCTCAGGTTTGGGACTGCTGCGCAGTCCAGCGGGGATAAATCCCCTCGCCACAAGGGCTTGGTGTTGTGTCAGGGATATTGGTGTGGTGAGGGTTCCCTCACCACAGAGGCATTACTGTTAGGTCAGATGCCTTCGCTGATCGGCAACACGTAGTTCTTGAATTCGGTATCTTCCTTGAAGCCGATCGATTCGTAGGTTTTCTGCGCGACTTCGTTGTTGCTGCTGGTGGAGACGCGCATGCGCACGGCGTTGGTTTCCTTGGCCATTTTTTTCGCGGTGCGGATCAGGTTGTCGGCCACCAGTTGGCGGCGGGCGTCTTCGGCGACGTAGATGTCGTTGAGGATCCATACGCGCTTGAGGGACAGCGACGAGTAGCTCGGGTAGAGCTGGCAGAAGCCCAGTAACCGGTTGTCATCGTCATCGGGCAAGGCCAGGTAGATCACCGATTCCTTGCGGCGCAGGCGTTTTTCGAGGAAGGCTCGGGACGAGTCCGGGTAGGGCAGTGAGCCGTAGAATTCCCGGTACTTGACGAACAATGGGGTCAGCAGGTCCAGGTGTTCCAGCGTGGCTTGGATAATCCGCATGGTAGGTCTCGTCTGCAAAGGTCGACAGATATTCTGACAACAACGTCGCGCTGCCGTGCTTTTGATGCTGCCTGAAAGCGGATCAAAAACGCAATCGGATAAACGGATCAGTTTCGGGGCGGCGCCAGTAGGAAATTACCTTTCATATCGGCTCCGTTTTCCGCCTCTAGAGTGTTCACCTGGGCTTCGTCCTTCAGATTGACTCCCGAAAGCTGTCGGCGGCAGGCCTCGCGCATCAGGTAGATCAAGCGATGGGCCGCCATGCCGTAGCTCAGGCCTTCGAGGCGGACGTTGGAGATGCAGTTGCGATAGGCGTCGGTCAGGCCGACCTTGGGGTTGTAGGTGAAATACAGCCCCAGGCTGTCGGGGGAGCTGAGGCCGGGGCGTTCGCCGATGAGGATCACCGACATTTTCGCGCCGAGCCGCTGCGCCACTTCATCGGCCACGGCGACGCGGCCCTGTTCCACCAGGATCACCGGCGACGTCGACCAGCCTTCAGCGCTGATCTGTTCTTCCAGCCGCGCCAGGAACGGCAAGGTATGGCGATGCACCGCCAGTGCCGACAGGCCGTCAGCCACGACGATGGCCAGGTCCACGCCGCCGGGATGGGCCGCTGCGTAGTCCTGCAGGACTTGCGCGGAGGCCTCGTCGAGCCGTCGGCCCAGGTCCGGGCGCTGTAGATAACTGTGTCGGTCGGCCGCGGCGCTGTGGAGCAGCAGGCTTTCGCGGCTGCGTTCAGTCAGTTGCGCGCGAATGCCCTCATGGTCGAACGCCAGGTGCACCGCATCGCGGGCCTGGGCGTGGGCGTATTGGAAGTCCAGTTGCGCCTGGGTCGGCAGGCTGGTGCCGGTGCGGCCCAGGGCGATGCGCGCCGGGGTGAGGTTGCGCAGGTTCAGCCAAGGGTTTTGCGGGTCGACAGGTTTTTTATCCATGGGCAGTTCACTCATCCCAGATGTGCGAGGGCGTGACGGAACGCCGGTGGCAGGTTGTCGCCAAACCGCACCCGGCCGTCGGCCTGGGTGAAGATGCCCATGTTCGCCAGCCAGGTTTCGAATTCCGGCGCCGGTTTCAGGCCCAGGGTCTGGCGGGCGTAGAGGGCGTCGTGGAACGAGGTGGTCTGGTAGTTGAGCATGATGTCGTCGGAGCCGGGGATGCCCATGATGAAGTTGATCCCGGCCACGCCCAGCAGGGTCAGCAGGGTGTCCATGTCGTCCTGGTCGGCTTCGGCGTGGTTGGTGTAACAGATGTCGCAACCCATCGGCACGCCCAACAGCTTGCCGCAGAAGTGGTCTTCGAGGCCGGCGCGGATGATCTGTTTGCCGTTGTACAGGTATTCCGGGCCGATGAAGCCTACAACCGTGTTCACCAGGAACGGGTTGAAATGCCGTGCCACGGCGTAGGCCCGGGTCTCGCAGGTCTGTTGATCGACGCCGTGGTGGGCGTTGGCCGACAGCGCGCTGCCCTGGCCGGTTTCGAAATACATCAGGTTGTTGCCCAGGGTGCCGCGATTCAGGCTGAGCCCGGCGTCGTAGCCTTCCTGCAAGATGTTCAGGTTGATGCCGAAACTGGCATTGGCCGCTTCGGTGCCGGCGATGGACTGGAACACCAGGTCCAGGGGCACGCCACGGTTCGCCGCTTCGATGGAGGTGGTGACGTGGGTCAGCACGCAGCCCTGGGTGGGGATGTCGTAGCGCTGGATGATGGCATCGAGCATTTCCAGCATGGCGCAGATCGAGGCGGTGCTGTCGGTGGCCGGGTTGATGCCGATCATGGCGTCGCCGTTGCCGAAGAGCAGGCCGTCGAGGATGCTCGCGGCGATCCCGGCGGGTTCGTCGGTGGGGTGGTTGGGTTGCAGGCGGGTGGACAGGCGCCCGCGCAGGCCGAGGGTGCCGCGGAATTTGGTGACCACGCGGATTTTCTGCGCCACCAATACCAGGTCTTGCACGCGCATGATTTTCGACACGGCGGCGACCATCTCAGGCGTCAGGCCTGGGGCCAGTGCCCGCAGGCTCTGTTCATCGGCGGCGTCGCTGAGCAGCCAGTCGCGAAAACCGCCAACCGTGAGGTGGCTGACGGTGGCGAAAGCTTGTTTGTCGTGGGTGTCGACGATCAACCGGGTGACTTCGTCGGACTCGTAAGGAATCAACGCTTCTTGCAGGAAATGGCTGAGGGGCAAGTCAGCCAAAGCCATTTGCGCGGCCACCCGCTCGCCGTCGTTGAGCGCGGCGATTTCGGCGAGGAAATCCCCGGAGCGCGCCGGGCTGGCCTTGGCCATCAGGTCTTTGAGGCTGTCGAAGCGGTAGGTCTGGGCGCCGACCGTGTGTGCAAAACTGGCCATACAGGTTCTCCGTGACGGCGCCACCTGGGTGGCGCCGTGGTTTTCGGCACGTTAGCGCTTAGTGCAGGGCTTCTTCAGCTTTCTGGATCGCCGCGAATTCTTCTTCGGGCGTGCCTGCGACCAAGTGATGCCGACTGTAGAACGCGAAGTAAGCAATTAACACTCCATAGATGATCGCGGCGCCGATGACCACCCGCGGATCCACCAAAAAGCCCGCCACCACGGCGATGCACGCCAGCACCAGGGCCACGCCCGAGGTGAAGATGCCGCCCGGTGTGCGGTATGGCCGGTCCATTTTGGGGCGACGGATGCGCAGGGTGATGTGCGCGGCCATCATCAGTACATAGGAGATGGTGGCGCCGAACACCGCCACCAGAATCAGCAGGTCGCCCTGGCCGGTCAAGGACAGGCCGAAACCGATGATGCCGGGAATGACCAGCGCCAAGACCGGCGCTTTGCTTTTATTGGTTTCCGAGAGTTTGCGCGGCAGGTAGCCGGCGCGTGACAAGGCAAAGATCTGTCGCGAGTAGGCGTAGATGATCGAGAAGAAACTGGCGATCAGGCCTGCCAGGCCGACGAGGTTGACGAAGCTGCCCATCCAGGTGGAGCCGCCATAGGCCTTGGCCAAGGCCTCCACCAGCGGGTTGCCCGACGCCATCAGCGCGTTGGAGCCTGCGCCGCCCGGGCCGATCACCAGGATCAGCAGGGCGAAGGCCACCAGCACCAGCATGGCGCCGATCAGGCCCCGTGGCAGGTCGCGCTTGGGGTTCTTGGTTTCTTCAGCGGCCAGCGGCACGCCTTCCACGGCGAGGAAAAACCAGATCGCATAAGGGATGGCCGCCCAGACGCCGACGTAGCCAAAGGGCAGGAACGGGCTGGCGCCCTTGGCCTCGGTGACAGGGATGTCCAGCAGGTTGGCGACGTTGAAGTGCGGCACCATCGCCACCAAGAACACCCCCAGCGCGAGGGCGGCGACAGCGGTGATGATGAACATCAGCTTGAGGGCTTCACCGACGCCGAAAATATGGATGGCAATAAAGATGATGTAGAACGCCAGGTAGATCATCCAGCCGCCGATGCCGAACAACGATTGGCAATACGCGCCGATGAACACCGCAATCGCTGCCGGGGCGATGGCGTATTCGATGAGGATCGCCGTGCCCGTGAGAAACCCGCCCCAAGGCCCGAATGCGCTACGGGCAAAGCCGTAGCCACCGCCAGCGGTGGGGATCATCGAGGACAGCTCGGCGAGGGAAAAGCACATGCACAGGTACATCGCGGCCATCAGCAGGGTGGCGAGGAACATGCCGCCCCAGCCGCCTTGGGCCAGGCCGAAGTTCCAGCCGGCGTAGTCCCCGGAGATGACATAGGCCACGCCCAGGCCCACCAGCAGGACCCAGCCCGCCGCGCCTTTTTTCAGTTCGCGTTGTTGGAAATATTCGGTGCCGACCTTTTCGAAGTCGACCGAGGACGTTGCCGGTTGCGGGTTTGCATGATCGCTTGGCATAAGGGTTTACCTGTTTTTATTGTTTTTTGGCCCTGTTGGAGCGGGGCTGCTCTTGAAACCGGTGTGTTGCATACAACATGGATGCAAGCTGGACCGCCGCTATCGCGAGCAAGCTCGCTCCCACAGTGGATCTATGCCAACCCAGAAAAAGAGTTATCCACAGACCCCTGTGGGAGCGAGCTTGCTCGCGATGGCTATCTAAAGGGCAAAGCAGGAGGCCCTGCCTCGCCCCAATGGCTTAGAAGAACCCCAACGGATTGATGTCGTAGCTCACCAGCAGGTTCTTGGTCTGCTGATAATGGTCGAGCATCATCTTGTGGGTTTCACGCCCCACGCCGGACTTCTTGTAGCCACCGAACGCGGCGTGCGCCGGATACAGGTGGTAGCAGTTGGTCCAGACGCGACCGGCTTTGATCGCCCGGCCCATGCGGTAGGCGCGGTTGATGTCGCGGGTCCACAGGCCGGCACCGAGGCCGAACTCGGTGTCGTTGGCGATCGCCAGGGCTTCGGCTTCGTCCTTGAAGGTGGTGATGCTCACCACTGGGCCGAAGATTTCTTCCTGGAACACACGCATCTTGTTGGTGCCCTTGAGCAGGGTCGGCTGGATGTAATACCCGGTCGCCAGGTTGCCCTCGAGTTTTTCCACTTTGCCGCCGGTCAGCAGCTCGGCGCCTTCGCCCTTGGCGATTTCCAGGTACGAAAGAATCTTGTCGAATTGCTGCTCGGACGCCTGGGCGCCGACCATGGTGTCGGTGTCCAGCGGGTCGCCACGCTTGATCTGCAGGACTTTCTTCATCACCACTTGCATGAATTCGTCGTAGATCGATTCCTGGACCAGGGCGCGGGATGGGCAGGTGCAGACTTCGCCCTGGTTGAAGAACGCCAGCACCAGACCTTCAGCGGCTTTCTCGATGAAGCTCGGTTCGGCCTGCATGATGTCTTCGAAGAAGATGTTCGGCGACTTGCCGCCCAGTTCCACGGTGGACGGGATGATGTTTTCGGCGGCGCATTTCATGATGTGCGAGCCCACCGGGGTGGAACCGGTGAAGGCGATCTTGGCGATGCGCTTGCTGGTGGCGAGGGCTTCGCCGGCTTCCTTGCCGAAGCCTTGCACCACGTTCAGCACACCGGGTGGCAGCAGGTCGCCGATCAACTCCATGAGCACGCAGATGCCCAGCGGAGTTTGCTCGGCCGGCTTGAGCACCACGCAGTTACCGGCGGCCAGGGCCGGAGCGAGTTTCCAGGCGGCCATCAGCAGCGGAAAGTTCCAGGGGATGATCTGCCCGACCACGCCCAGGGGCTCATGGATGTGGTAGGCCACGGTGTTGCCGTCGATCTCGGCGGCCGCGCCTTCCTGGGCCCGCAGGCAACCGGCGAAGTAGCGGAAGTGGTCGGCGGCCAGGGGAATGTCGGCGTTGAGGGTTTCGCGCACGGCCTTGCCGTTGTCCCAAGACTCGGTGATCGCCAGCACTTCAAGGTTGGCTTCGATGCGGTCGGCGATTTTCAGCAGGACCAGCGAACGGGCCTGGGCCGACGTGGCGCCCCAGGCATCGGCGGCGGCGTGGGCGGCGTCCAGGGCTTTCTCGATGTCTTCGGCCGTGGAGCGCGGGAATTCGGCAATGGGCTGGCCATTGACCGGGGAAGTATTGGTGAAGTACTGACCTTTGACAGGCGCGACGAACTCGCCGCCGATGTAGTTACCGTATTTGCTCTTGAACGAAACGATAGCGCCTTCAGTACCGGGGTGAGCGTAACGCATGATGAGTTCTCCTTGGCTTTTGTGCTTATACGGGAGGCCGCGCAAAATTGAGCGCTGGTAATAAAGCCTAGAGCAAAGGTTGGGCCATTGCCTTGCAGGGCCCGTAAATCAAGACTTTAGGAGGAGTTGGTCGGACAAACGGAGGGGGGGTGTGACGCTTGCGATACAGCGGGTGTGACAGTTTGTGCCAGATGCGAGACAGTCTGTGACTGGCAGGTCGCGCCAGCATTGCAAAGGCGGTTGGGCTGGAGGATGCTGGGGTATTCGCCAGTTGGCCTGCCGAACACCATTGTGGCGAGGGGATTTATCTGTGGTGAGGGGATTTATCCCCGCAGGGCTGCGCAGCAGCCCCCCCACCAGTCAACTCGATCAACCTGACACTCCGCAGACTCAGGTTTTGGGGCTGCTTCGCAGCCCAGCGGGGATAAATCCCCTCGCCACAGGTGAAGTGTCAAACACAGGGTTAGGGTTCGACCGTTACTCCAACAAGGCCGCAACCTTCGGGGAGAATAATAAGAAATGCACAGCAACCATTTGAGTCGCCATGCCCAGCAAGTCCTGACGGTCACCCAGGGCAAGGCCCATCTGCAGGGCCCTGGCAGCGATCCGTCGATTGCTCGTTCCTGGCTGCGCTGCCTCGAGGACTATCACCTCGACCCGGCCCAGAACCTGGCGCCGACGGTGCTCGAGCATGGCCGGGTGCTGGAGAGCCGCGAGCGCTTGCAACAGGTGCTGCACATCGCCGGCAATGAAATGACCAGCCTGCACCAGCAACTGTCCGGCGCCGGCCACGCGGTGTTGCTGACCGACGCCCGGGGCGTGATCCTCAACTGCGTCACCGCCCCCAGCGAACGGAAGATTTTCGAACGGGCCGGCCTCTGGCTCGGCGCCGACTGGAGCGAAGCCTGCGAAGGCACCAACGGCATCGGCACCTGCCTGGTAGAACGCCAGGCCCTGACCATCCACCAGGAAGAACACTTTCGTGGTCGCCACACCGGCCTGACCTGTTCGGCCAGCCCGGTGTTCGATCCCCAAGGCGAATTGCTAGCGGTGCTCGACGTCTCCTCGGCCCGGCCGGACGTGTCGCGCCAGAGCCAGTTCCACACCATGGCCCTGGTCAATCTCTCGGCGAAGATGATCGAGAGCTGCTATTTCCTCCGTTGCTTCGACAATCAATGGCTGCTGCGCTTTCATTTGCAGGCCGAATCCGTGGGGCTGTTCAGCGAGGGCTTGCTGGCGTTCGACGGCGAAGGACGGATCTGCGCGGTCAACCAGAGTGCGCTCAATCTCTTGGGGCATATTCGCGGCAGCTTGCTGGGGCAGCGGGTGGAAGACTTTTTCGACTGTTCACTGGACGAGTTGCTCGGCCGGGCCAGCGCCCAGGCCAGTGCCAGTTGGCCGCTGCGCACCCGTGATGGCCGGCATTTGTTCGCGGTGTTGCGTGGCCAGCCGCGCAGTGTGCCGGTGCCGGTCGCGCCGGCGCTGCTCAAGGCCGTCGAGCCCGCGCGGCTGCCGGGTATCTGCCTGGGGGACGCGGCGTTGCAGGAGCATTTTCGCAAGGCGCTGCGGGTGTTCGAACGCGATGTGCCGTTGCTGATCCATGGCGAAACCGGCTCCGGCAAGGAGGCGTTCGCCAAGGCCGTGCACCACGCCAGCCAGCGCGCCGGCAAGCACTTCGTCGCCCTCAACTGCGCGGCCATCCCCGAAAGCCTGATCGAGAGCGAGCTGTTCGGTTATCGCGGCGGCAGCTTCACCGGCGCGCGCAAGGAAGGCATGCGCGGCAAGCTGCAACAGGCCGACGGCGGCACGTTGTTCCTCGATGAAATCGGCGACATGCCCCTGGCCTTGCAGACCCGTTTGCTGCGGGTGTTGGAAGATCGCCAAGTGGTGCCCATCGGCGGCGAGCCCGAGGCGGTGAACGTGCGCATCATCAGCGCCACCCACCGGCAGTTGCTCGACCGGGTGCGGGATGGCAGCTTCCGCGAGGATTTGTACTACCGCCTCAATGGCTTGGAAATCCCCCTCCCGGCGTTGCGCGAACGCAGTGACAAGTCGCAGTTGCTGGATTTTCTGTTGGCTGAGGAGAGCGGGGGCGAGACGGTGCTCATCGACGAGCCGGCGCGTCAGGCGTTGCTGGGATTCGACTGGCCGGGCAACGTGCGGCAACTGCGCAATGTGCTGCGGACCCTGGCCGCGCTGTGTGACGGTGGGCGGATTGGGCTGGAGGACTTGCCGGCGATGATCCGCCAGCGCCCGGTGGCTGTGGTTGAAGCAGTGGCAGAACGGCCACTGGAAGATGCCGAGCGCCTGGCGTTGCTCGATGCACTGGAGCGCCAGCGTTGGCACATGACCCACACGGCGGAACAACTGAGGATCAGCCGCAATACCCTTTACCGAAAGTTGCGTAAACACGCTATCGCCCGCTGAGCCACTGATAATTGATCTGCTGACTGCTGACTGCTGACTGCTGACTGCTGACTGCTGACTGCTGACTGCTGACTGCTGACTGCTGTTGTGGCGAGGGAGCAAGCTCCCTCGCCACAAAAGCCGGGTTGTACATTCAACTGTGGGAGCGAGCTTGCTCGCGATGGCGGTGTGTCATTCAACACCTGTGTTGGCGGTAAGACCGCTATCGCGAGCAAGCTCGCTCCCACAGGGATTTGCGGTGTCCTGATGGCTGCCGTTCGAAACACAAGGTGCGATTTCCCCCTCCCTACGCTAACCTGCGGCCATGTTTACGAGGTCGACTATGCACATCCATATTCTCGGTATTTGCGGCACTTTCATGGGTTCGATGGCGGTCCTGGCCAAGGAGCTGGGCCATCACGTGACCGGTTCCGACGCCAACGTCTATCCGCCGATGAGCACCCAGCTGGAAGCCCAGGGCATCGAACTGACCCAAGGCTACGACCCGGCGCAACTGGAGCCGGCGCCGGACCTGGTAGTCATCGGCAACGCCATGTCCCGGGGCAACCCGGCGGTGGAGTACGTGCTCAACAAAGGCCTGCCGTACGTGTCCGGGCCGCAGTGGCTGGCCGATCACGTGTTGCAGGGCCGTTGGGTCCTGGCCGTGGCCGGCACCCACGGCAAGACCACCACCAGCAGCATGCTCGCCTGGGTCCTGGAACACGCCGGCATGAGCCCGGGTTTCCTGATCGGTGGCGTGCCGCAGAATTTCTCGGTGTCGGCGCGCCTGGGTGGCACGCCGTTCTTCGTGATCGAGGCGGACGAATATGACAGCGCGTTTTTCGATAAACGCTCGAAATTCGTCCACTACCGTCCACGCACGGCGATCCTCAACAACCTTGAGTTCGATCACGCCGACATCTTCCCCGATCTCTCGGCTATCGAGCGGCAGTTCCACCATTTGGTGCGCATCATCCCGAGCGAAGGCCTGGTGATCCATCCGACCACCGAACCGGCCTTGCAACGCGTCATTGAAATGGGCTGCTGGACCCCGGTGCAAACCACCGGTGCGGGCGGCCAATGGCAGGTGAAGTTGCTCAAGGATGACGGGTCGCAATTTGAAGTCATGTTCGAAGGCCAGTCCCAAGGCGTGGTCGAGTGGGACATGACCGGCCAGCACAACGTCGCCAACGCCCTGGCAACGTTGGCGGCGGCCCGGCATGTCGGCGTGGTGCCGTCCATGGGCATCGCCGCGTTGAGCGCGTTCAAGAGCGTGAAGCGGCGGATGGAGAAAGTCGCCGAGGTCAACGGCATCACCATTTATGACGACTTCGCCCACCACCCAACGGCCATCGCCACCACCCTCGACGGTTTGCGCAAGCGCATCGGCGATGCGCCGCTGATCGCGATCATCGAGCCGCGCTCCAACTCCATGAAGCTCGGCGCGCACCGCGATGGCCTGCCGGAAAGCGTGGTCGATGCCGATCAGGTGATCTGGTATGCACCGGCCAACCTCGGCTGGGACCTCGGCGCTACCGCCGCGCTGTGCACGGTGCCGTCGATTGTCAGCGATTCCCTGGAAGGCATCATCGAGCGCGTGAAGAGCCAGGCCCAGCCCGGTACCCACGTGGTGATCATGAGCAACGGCGGCTTCGGCGGCCTGCACGGCAAACTGGCCGAGGCGCTGCGATGAACAACAGTCCGGAACGCATCACCCTGGCGATGACCGGTGCTTCCGGCGCCCAGTACGGTTTGCGCCTGCTCGATTGCCTGGTGCGCGAAGACCGCGAGGTGCACTTCCTGATCTCCAAGGCGGCGCAATTGGTGATGGCCACCGAGACCGACGTGACCCTGCCGGCCAAGACCCAGATGATGCAGGCCTTCCTCACCGAATACACCGGGGCGGCGGCCGGGCAGATTCGCGTGTATGGCAAGGAAGACTGGATGTCACCGGTGGCCTCGGGCTCCGGCGCGCCGGCGGCCATGGTGGTGGTGCCGTGTTCCACCGGGACGCTGTCGGCGATTGCCACCGGGGCCTGCAACAACCTGATCGAACGGGCGGCGGACGTCACGCTCAAGGAGCGCCGCCCGTTGATCCTGGTGCCGCGGGAAGCGCCGTATTCGAGCATTCACCTGGAGCACATGCTCAAGCTGTCGAACATGGGCGTGACCATCCTGCCGGCCTCGCCGGGTTTCTATCACCAGCCGCAGACCATCGACGACCTGATCGATTTCGTCGTCGCGCGGATTCTCAACCTGTTGAACATCCCCCAGGACATGCTGCCGCGCTGGGGCGAGCATCATTTGAGCAGCGATGAATAAGCTGCTGATCGTGCTGCTGGTGCTGCACCTGACCGGCTGCGCCACCGCCCGCACCCTCGACGCCGCCAAGCCCGGTGCGCCGGTGGTGTACGCGGGCACGCGCCTGGATCTTTACGCGCTCAACGGCGGCTGCTGCGCCAAGGACCGCTTTGGGGCCGAGGCACCGAGCTACCCTGGCGTCGATCTGCCGGGCAGTGCGCTGCTGGATACCTTGTTGCTGCCGTTGTCGTTGTTCACGGCGATAGGGGTGGGGTTTCAGGCGACTGGCGGGTTGTAACAAACACCGGAATGGGGGCTTGGCTTTGGGGCGGTGGTGCGCTCATCGCGAGCAAGCTCGCTCCCACATTCGACCTCTTCCTGGCGGAATTCGGTCAACTGTGGGAGCGAGCTTGCTCGCGATGAGGCCCGGTCAGGCGCTGCAGAATCATTTGCCGAGCTTACGCAACTCATCCGACTCCACCACTCGGACCCCGTCCTGCTCTTCCAGCGCCAGGCGCCACATGGCTCGGGCCAGTTGGCAGGCTTCGATGCCGTGGTACTTGCCTGGGATCAGCTTCGACAACGGCCCGGCCAGTTGCTCGGCCAGGCGCGGTTCGACGCGGTCGCCCAGCAGCAGGGAAGGGCGGCAGAGGGTCAATTGCGGCCAGTCTTGGGCCTTGAGGGCCGCCTCCATCTCACCCTTGACCCGGTTGTAGAAGATCGATGACTTGGCATCGGCCCCCAGGGCACTGATCACCACCAGGTGCCGCGCGCCCAGTTCCCGGGCGCGTTTGGCAAACGCCACTACCAGGTCCAGGTCCACCGCGCGAAAAGCTGCTTCGGAGCCGGCTTTCTTGAGGGTGGTGCCGAGGCAGCAAAAGGCGATGTCGACCTGGCCGCTGAGTTGAGGCAACACCTGGGCCGGCTCCCCCACCGGGTTTTCCAGGCGCGTGTGTTCGGCCAGCGGCCGGCGGGTGGGGGCCAGGACCCGGGTGATGGTCGGCTCGTTGAGCAACCGGTCCAGTAGATGTTCCCCGGTCAGGCCGGTAGCTCCGGCGAGCAAAACATGCTGAGGCGTCAAGTACATAGTGTTTCCCCCTTGATACGGTTCAGCTTAGTTGCTCTTTGTGGCTCCGTCGTTCAATGCAGTACTTTGCAATGCTTTCCGGGCCTGCTGTTTGCGTAGCAGTTGCCAGTGGGAAAGGACCGTCCTGGGCGCCCATATCTGCGGTTCGGAGGCTTCGAAATTGTCCGCCTGTTCCCGTTCGGCCACGGTGGCCTTGGCCCGCTTGAAAGCCTGCTCCAGGTCGTCGGTCTGGTTCAAGGCCTGGGCGAACAGCGCATCGCCGAAGTAGGTGAAGTTGGCTTCCTCGGAGCAGCCGAAGGACACCCGGTCGGCCCGGGAAGCGGTCATGATCAAGGTGCGTTCATCCTTGAGCGCCGGGATGAATCCGCCGGAATAGCAGGCCGAGATCACCACGATCTTGTCGCGGTTCTTCAGCGGCGCCAGGACCACGGCCAGTTCATCGGCGGGCAGGTCGGCCAGTTCCATGCGCGGCTGGTCGAGCACCAGTTCATGCTCGCTGGTGCCGTGGCTGGTCAGGTAGATGAAAATCAGGTCTTCCGGGCCGCTGCGCTCGGCCAGGGTGGCGGCGGCGCGGCGCAGGCTTTCGCGGCTGGCCATGGGCCGGTCGCCGAGGTGATCGCGGTGGTTCACCAGACGGATCTGCCCGAACGCGCCGAAACGGCTGGCGAGCATGTTGGCGACATAATCGGATTCGCGCAGGAACACGCTTTGCTTGCCGTCGCCGCCCAGGGTCAGGCTGTACAGCTCCACCGCCGGGGTCGAGGCCGGGATATTGGCCAGGGCCTCCTCCAGCAGGCGGCCCTGGGCCAGCAGGCCAAGTTCGAGCACATCCGGCAACAGCCTGCCGTCCGCGTCGCGCACCCGTTGGCCGTTGGCCCAGGTGCCGCTTTGCACGGTGCCATCGGTCAGCACCAAGGTGCCGCGTCCGTGGTAGCTGTCGTTTTCGAACTGGCCGATGTAGAAACTGCCGTCGGGCAGGTTCAGGCGGCCCTGGCCGGTAAAGCGCCAATCATTGAATTGACCGAGGTAGTGGCTGCCGTCGGCGCCGATCAGTTCGCCCTTGCCGGTCAGCGCACCGTCCTTGAATCGGCCGATCCAGACATCGCCGTCGGCATTTTCGTAGCGACCGCGACCGTTGAGCTGGTTGTTCCTGAAACCGCCGATGTAGACATCGCCATCAGCGCTGTTGAAGGTGCCCTTGCCCTGCAGTTGCCCATCGACAAAATGGCCGGTGAACTGGTTGCCGCTGGCGTCGAAGCGCTGGCCTTCACCGTTGGGCTTGCCGTTGACGAAGGGGCCTTGGTACTGGCTGCCGTCGTCGAGTTCCAGGCGCCCGAGGCCGGAATAGCGGTCGGCCTTGAACTCGCCCCGGTAGGTCATGCCGTTTTCCTTGAGCGTCCCTTCACCGTCCCGTCGCCCCAGCTTGAAGCCGCCGGTGTAGCTGCTGGTGGGGGTGGTCAGGCTGCCCTGGCCGTGGAACAGGCCCTGGTGGAACTGGCCGCGATAGACCTCGCCATTGCTGCCGTGCCATTCCCCGGTGCCGTGCCACTGGCCCTTGTCGAACTGCCCGGCATACCAGCTGCCGTTGGGGTAGTCGATGCGCCCCTGGCCTTGCAGCAGCCCGTCCACCAGGTCGCCGCGATAGCGGCCGCCGTCGGGCAGGCGCGCGTCGGGAGGCAGCGGCGATTCGCCGCCGCCACAGGCGGTGAGCAACAGGGTCAGGGTCAGCGGGACGAATAAGCGCATAACGGGATCCAGGTCATCAGGTCACGAGTATGCCGCAGCTTGGTCCCCTGGACATAGGGAAGCGATGCGAAACTGCACGGGCGGTTTCGCGACCGCGCAGGTTTACACGAAGCAGAGTGACAGCGGCTCGGCGATGTAGGCCGGTTTTTCCGAACCTTCGATTTCCAGCGTGGCGGTGGCCTTGAGCAGCCATTGGCCGGGTTTTTTCTCGGTGGCGTCCACCAGGTCGACCTTGAGCCGGACCTTGGAATCGACCTTCACCGGTTGGATGAAACGCACGCTGTCCAGGCCGTAGTTGACGACCATCTTCACGCCTTCGGGCAGGATCAGGATGTCTTCCATCAGCTTGGGCATCAGCGACAGCGACAGGAAACCGTGGGCGATGGTGCCGCCAAACGGGGTCTGCGCGGCCTTGACCGGATCGACGTGGATGAACTGAAAGTCGCCAGTGGCTTCGGCGAACAGGTTGATGCGCGCCTGATCGATGGTGAGCCATTCGGAACGTCCAAGTTCCTTGCCGACATAATCTTTGAGCGCTGCAACGGGGACGTAGGGCATTGAGACTCTCCTTGGGTTCATCGGTTTTACTTTTTCTGAGCGGGGATTGGCGTCCCCGAAAAACCACTGTAGATCAACATGGCGTGCAAGTAAGGTCACTGAACATGCTTTTTACGAATGCCGACCCATAGCGCAGGCGTGCTTATAATGCCGGCGCATTCTTTGCAATTCCGTTCATTTAACGTGTGCGTTTGATTCCGTGGCGAGGGAGCTTGCTCCCGCTTGAGTGCGAAGCGCTCATGAAATGGGGCCGCTGCGCAGCCCAGCGGGAGCAAGCTCCCTCGCCACACAATCACGCCGCTCGCTTGAGTGAACCGAATTGGCGCGTTCATTGGGGCTGTTGCAGGGGGAGAGAGCGGATGTTGCTACGGGGCCTGACCTGGCTGGTGTTTTTTCAATTGCTGGGCACTGCGATCAATCATTTGTTCTTGCCGGTGCTGCCTGGGCCGATCATTGGCCTGCTGTTGCTGCTGGGCTATCTGGTGATGCGCGGTGAAGTCAGCGAACCGTTGAACCTGGCCGCCAGTAGTCTGCTGCGTTACCTGCCCTTGCTGCTGGTGCCGCCGGCGGTGGGGGTGATGGTCTATGCCGGGGCGATCGCCGCCGATTTCTGGGCCATCGTTGGCGCGTTGACCTTGTCCCTGGTGCTGTCCGTGGCGCTGACGGGCGTGCTGATGCAGCGCCTGGCCCGCCGTCACGTCGCCGCTGCGGAGGACAGCCAATGATGCTCGACTGGCAGGGCGCCTGGACCTCGGTGATCCATCATCCGCTGTTCGGTATCGGCATTACCCTGGGTGCCTATCAGTTGGTGTTGGCGGCGTTCGAAAAGACCCGCTGGGTGTTCCTGCAACCGGTGCTGATGTCGATGGTGCTGTTGATCGGCGTGTTGGTCGGCTGCGGCATCGGCTATGCCGAGTATCGCAAGAGCACCGAGATCCTCAGCATTCTGCTGGGCCCGGCCACGGTCGCCCTGGCGGTGCCGCTGTATTTGAACCTGCGACGGATCCGGCAATTGTTCTGGCCGATTTTTACTACGCTGGTGATAGCCGGGGTGTTTGCCACGGGCTCCGCGGTGGTGTTGGGCTGGGCCTTTGGTGCCGAGCACATGATCCTGATGACCATGGCACCCAAGTCCGTGACTTCGCCGATCGCCATGCTGGTGGCCGAACAGATCGGCGGCGTGGCGGCCATGGCGGCGGTGTTCGTGTTGATCACCGGTGTACTCGGGGCGATCCTCGGTCCGAGTATTCTGACCCGGTTGGGTGTCCATAGCCCCGAGGCCCGGGGCATGGCCCTGGGGCTGGCGGCCCACGCGGTGGGCACGTCGGTGGCGCTGCAGGAAAGCGAGGAGTCGGGTGCCTTTGCGGCGCTGGCGATGAGTCTGATGGGCGTGGCCACGGCGGTGCTATTGCCGTTGGTGGTGTCGATGACCGTTTAAGGATCTGGTTATGAGCTTGCCGCTTTTCCCGTTGAACACTGTGCTGTTCCCCGGTTGCATCCTCGACTTGCAGATTTTCGAGGCGCGCTACCTCGACATGATTGGGCGCTGCATGAAAAAGGGCGAAGGCTTCGGGGTGGTGTGCATCCTCGATGGCGAGGAAGTCGGCCTTGCGCCTGAAGGCTACGCGCGGGTTGGTTGTGAAGCGCGCATCACTGATTTTTCCCAGCAGGACAATGGTCTGCTGGGCATTCGCGTGGAGGGTGGGCGGCGCTTTATCGTCCATGGCACCAGCGTCCAGGCGGATCAACTGATGGTCGCTGAAGTCGAGTGGCTGGAGGAGGAACCGGAGCAACCGCTGCAAGAAGAAGACGCCGACCTGGTGGCGCTGCTCAAGGCCTTGGCCGAGCACCCGATGGTCGAGGCCTTGAACATGGGCACCGAAGCGACCGGCCAGCAATCGCTGGCCAATCAACTGGCCTACCTGCTGCCGTTCAATGAGCTGGACAAGATCGACCTGCTGCAACTCGATGACCCGCAACAGCGTCTGGATGCGATCCAGGCGTTGCTCGATGAGCTGCAGGGCGAGCTCTTCGCCTGAAGCGCCGTCCCCTATACACCACCAATCCCTGTGGGAGCGAGCTTGCTCGCGATAGCGGTGGGTCAGCTTGCATAAAGGGTGAATGGGCCACCGTCATCGCGAGCAAGCTCGCTCCCACAGGGGGCACCGGTGTCTTCAGATCCTGTTCTCGACAGGTCCGGCCTCAATAGGCATACCGCAACATCGCATGGGGCAAGTGCCGCAGCGCGAAGAAGCTGAACACCGCCACCAGCGCCGGCAGAATCAGCCACCAGACTTTCGGCGGCATGGCCGGAAGCGGGGTCTGGCGCTGGCTCAACCACAGGGCGGCCGCACAGATGCTGGCGGCCAGCATGGCGCCGGCGACGATGTCGCTCGGCCAGTGCGCGCCCAGGTAGACCCGCGACAGGGCGATGGCCAGCGCCGGCAAGCAGCCCAGCAGCAACCAGGTCAGGCGCAGGCGTGGCGGTTGACCGCGGCCGGCCAGGACGGCCAGGGTCAGGAACAGCGCGAATGCCCCGGAGGCGTGGCCGCTGGGCATGCTGTAGCTGGTCAGCGGGTCGGTGAGGATCTCCGGGCGCACCCGGGCAAAGAAGTGTTTGCTGCCGGTATTGGCCAAGGAGGTGACCAGCATCGTGCCCCCGGCAAAGATTGCCTGGCGCCATTGCCGTGCCAACAGCAGCAACCCGGTCAGCAGGCTGCAGACAATCAACATGTAGCGGAATTCGCCGATCAGCGTGAAGGTCACGGCGATTTCATCCAGCGTCGGGCTGCGATGCTCCTGGACCAGGGCCATCAAGCCCTGGTCGAACGCCGTCAGGTAACGAAAGCCGATGAACAGGCCGATCAGGATCACCAGGCCGATGCCAGCGATCAGCGCCGTGGCATGGCGATGGCGACGCAGGGTGCTGTTGACGCTCAGCCCGATCATCACCGCGATGCTGCCGATGACCACGCCGGCCTGTGGCCAGAACCCTTCGGGCAATGGCAGGCGGAATGCCGCCCCGGTGGCCCAGCCCGGCAACAGATAGGCCACGGTCCAGCCCGCCGCGGCCAGCACGCTGACGGCTGCGAAGCGCGGAAACGGCATGTCGCACATCCCGGCCACCATCGGCAACATGGGCCGTAGCGGGCCAATAAAACGCCCCACCAACAGGCTGGCGATGCCGTAGCGCTGGAAGTAGCTTTCCGCGGCGCTCATCCACTCAGGATGATGGCGCAGCCCGGGCAGGCGCCGGATGTTCTGGTGGAAATGCCGGCCGAGGAAATACGACACCAAGTCCCCCAGCAAGCCGCCGAGCAGGCCCAGCAGCAACGTCTCGCCCAGGGACAACGCGCCGCTGCCGGCCAGCACCGCGATGGCAAACAACAGCACCGTTCCCGGCACGATCAGGCCGGCGATGGCCAGGCACTCCACGCAAGCGACGATGAACACCGCCACCGCCAGCCATTGCGGGTTGACGGTCAGCCAGCCAGTGACGCTATCGAGCCATGGGCCCATAAGGACAACTCCATTGAATAGTTATCGGCATGCATTGTTACTGCACTTGGCCCTTTGTGGGAGCGAGCTTGCTCGCGAATGCGGCGTGTCAGTCAACATTAATACTGAAAGTACCGCCCCCTTCGCGGGCAAGCCCGCTCCCACAGGGGGCTGCTGTGAACGAAAATCCCCGACCACTGAAGATCAAACTGTGGGAGCGAGCTTGCTCGCGATAGCGGTGTGTCAGTCAGCGCCATTCTGCTGATCCGACGCCATCGCGAGCAAGCTCGCTCCCACAGGGTTGTGCGGTGTGTTCATGAAAGCAAAAAATAATCACGCCCTTCGACCTGCCCCCGTCGCAACGGGTTGCGGGTACACCACGGGGCGTAGGCGGCATCGACGAAGCGATAGAGCAAGTGTTCATCCCGTCCCAATGGAATACCCAGGCGGGTGGTCTGGATCACATTGACCGTCGGCACGCCCACGTCTTCCACCAGCAAGCGCTCGGGGTCGAAGCGTTTGGCGTCCCAGTCCGGCACTTTCAGCCCCAACGCTTTGCACAGCAGGGTCTGGCCGGCACAGAGTTTCTGCGGTGTGCGCGGCCGGCCTTGGGCGTCGGGGTTGTTCAATAGCATCTGCGCCAGGCTCGTCGGCCCGGAAACGGCATCGACCCACGGGTAGGCCGATTTGATCAGCACCGCGTTGCCGGGACCCTGGGCGCTGAAGTTCAGCGAATCGCCGCCCCGGGCGTAGTACATGTAGATGTGCCCGCCATCCAGAAACAAAGCCTTACGTTTTTCCGTGTAGCCCAGCGAGGCGTGGCTGCCTTTTTCGGCAAAGTAATACGCCTCGGTCTCGATGATTCGCGCGCTGAGCCACAGGTCGCCGACCTTGTGACGAATGACTTTGCCCAGCAGGTCTTTGGCAAGGACCTGGGCGTCGCGGTCGAAAAAGGCGTGGGGCAGGGCATTGGGCGATGGCAAATCGGTCATGGCGATAGACGAAGTGAGGCCAAAGGAAGCGCGATGATAGCAATGGAAAGCTTAATCACCGCTGAACACTCGCTTCAACCGGCTGTTTACGCCTGTTTTACTTCTCCGCCGGTCACCACTGCGAGTCCATGCTGTTAGTCGAGGGTTACGACAGCTATAATCTGCCGCTTTCCCCATCGCCAAGACCACACAGACCATGACTGAGTCCGTTCTTGACTACATGACCCGCCTGGGTCGCGCCGCTCGCGAAGCGTCGCGCATCATCGGCCGGGCCAGCACCGCGCAGAAAAACCGCGCGCTGCAGGCCGCCGCCAATGCGCTGGACGCTGCGCGCGCCGAGCTGTCCGCCGCCAACGAGCTGGACCTGGCCGCTGGCCGGGCCAATGGCCTCGAACCGGCCATGCTCGAGCGCCTGGCGCTGACCCCGGCCCGCATCGACGGCATGATCGTCGGTCTGCGCCAGGTCGCGGCCCTGCCGGACCCGGTCGGGGCGATCCGCGACATGAGCTACCGCCCGTCGGGCATCCAGGTCGGCAAGATGCGCGTGCCCCTGGGCGTGGTCGGGATCATCTACGAGTCGCGGCCGAACGTGACCATCGACGCTGCGAGCCTGTGCCTGAAGTCGGGTAACGCGACCATTCTGCGCGGCGGCTCCGAGGCCATCCATTCCAACCGTGCCATTGCCGCCTGCATCCAGCGCGGCCTGGCCGAGGCCGATCTGCCGGCGGCCGTGGTGCAAGTGGTGGAAACCACCGACCGCGCCGCAGTCGGCGCCCTGATCACGATGCCCGAGTTCGTCGATGTCATCGTGCCACGTGGCGGCAAGGGCCTGATCGAACGGGTCAGTCGTGACGCCCGCGTGCCGGTGATCAAGCACCTGGACGGCATCTGCCATGTCTACGTCAGTGCCCACGCCGAATTGCCCAAGGCCCAACGCATCGCCTTCAACGCCAAGACCTACCGCTACGGTATCTGCGGCGCGATGGAGACCCTGCTGGTGGACCAGGCCGTTGCCCAGGACTTCCTGCCGTCGATGGCCGCCCAGTTCCGCGAAAAAGGCGTCGAACTGCGCGGTTGCGAGCGTACCCGGGCGATCATCGAGGCCGTTGCGGCCACGCAAGAAGACTGGGACACCGAGTACCTGGCGCCGATCTTGTCGATCCGCGTGGTCGACGGGCTGGACCAGGCCATCGAGCACATCAACCGCCACGGCTCGCACCACACCGATTCCATCGTCAGTGAGCACCAGGGCGAAACCCGGCGTTTCGTGGCCGAAGTGGATTCGGCGTCGGTGATGATCAACACCCCGACCTGCTTCGCCGACGGCTTTGAATACGGATTGGGTGCCGAGATCGGCATTTCTACTGATAAGCTGCACGCCCGCGGCCCGGTGGGCCTCGAAGGCCTGACCTGCGAGAAGTACATTGTGGTCGGTGACGGCCAGTTGCGCGGACAGGAGCCGGTCTGACTTGGGCGACCTCGACCCGTCAGCCGCTGTGACGACGACAACTCCGCCCCGGCGCATCGGTATCCTGGGCGGCACGTTCGACCCGGTGCACATCGGCCATTTGCGCGGTGCGCTGGAAGTCGCAGACGCCCTGGGCCTCGATGAGCTACGCCTGACGCCCAGCGCCAGGCCGCCTCACCGGGACACGCCGCAGGTGTCGGCGCAGGACCGTCTGGCGATGGTCGAGTGCGCGGTGGCCGGTGTGGCACCGCTGGTGGTGGACGCCCGCGAATTGCAGCGGGACAAACCGTCCTACACCATCGATACCCTGGAGCTGATACGCGCCGAACTGGCCGTTGATGCCCAGGTTTTTCTGCTTCTGGGCTGGGACGCTTTTTGCGGCCTGCCCACTTGGCATCGCTGGGAAGAGTTGCTCCAGCATTGCCACATCCTGGTGTTGCAACGCCCGGATGCCGACAGCGAGCCGCCGGATGCCTTGCGCAACCTGCTGGCGGCCCGCTCGGTGAGCGACCCGCTGGCCCTGAAAGGGCCGAGCGGACAGATTGCATTCGTCTGGCAGACGCCGCTCGCGGTATCCGCCACCCAGATCCGTCAACTGCTGGCCAGCGGTAAGTCGGTACGTTTCCTGGTGCCCGACGCGGTCCTGGCCTACATCGATGCGCACGGGCTTTACCGTGCGTCGAACTGAAAAAGGCGCGCTTCAAGGCACGTGAATGCGTGTAGCGAAGCGCCCGAACATACGAGCAAAACGAGTTTTATATGACTGACAAAGACGTAAACAAAGTAAAGCGCAAGGGCACGTTCAAGAGCGCCCCGCTGCCTGTAGAGGCACATACCGGCGTGGCGCTGGTCGGCGAAGAGCTGGTCAAGGTGGCCGTGGCGGCCCTGGAAGACGTCAAGGCCCAGGACATCCAGGTGATCGACGTGCGTGAAAAGCAGAGCATCACGGACTACATGATCATCGCCACCGGTACCTCCAACCGCCAGATCGGCGCGATGCTGGACAAGGTCCGCGAAGCGGTCAAGGCCCAGGGCGTCAAGCCGCTGGGTGAAGAAGGCAAGGGCGACAGCGACTGGGTGCTGTTGGACATGGACGATGTCATCGTGCACATGATGACCGCCTCGGCGCGTCAGTTCTATGACCTGGAGCGCCTGTGGGCCGGCGCCGAGCAGAGCCGTTCGGCCAGCGCCGCGCACCACAGCCCGGAAAACCCCCATGAGCACTTCACCAAGCTCAACAAAGACCAGCAATAAGGGACCGCTGTGCGACTGCGCCTGATCGCTGTCGGTTCTCGCATGCCCAAGTGGGTGGAAGAAGGCTGGCATGAATATGCCAAGCGTCTTCCCTCCGAGCTGGCCCTGGAACTGGTGGAAATTCCGCTCAACACCCGTGGCAAGAACGCCGACGTGGCGCGTTTCATCCGCCAGGAAGGCGAAGCCATGCTGGCCAAGGTCGGGCCGAACGAGCGCATCGTCACCCTCGAAGTCCATGGCAAGCCCTGGAGCACCGAGCAGTTGGCGGTGGAGCTCGATCGCTGGCGGCTGGACGCGCGCACGGTCAACTTCATGGTCGGCGGCCCGGAAGGGTTGGCGCCGGAAGTCTGTGCCCGGGCCGATCAGCGCTGGTCGTTGTCGCCTTTGACGTTGCCGCACCCGCTGGTGCGGATCCTGATCGGCGAACAGTTGTATCGTGCCTGGACAGTCCTGTCCGGGCACCCTTACCACAAGTAATCCTGCCCCATGCCCCAGCCGATCCGCATCAAGGACCACGAAAAAGACGCCCGTCTGGTACGGGGCCGCGTCGTGTTCGGTGCTATTACGGTGGTGACGCTGATCGGCGTGCTGATTGCGCGCTTGTATTTCCTGCAAGTGATCCAGTACGAGTACCACTCCACCCTGTCGGAAAACAACCGGGTGCACGTGCAACCGATTCCGCCGACCCGCGGGCTGATCTTCGACCGCAACGGCGTGGTGGTGGCGGATAACCGGCCCAGCTTCAGCCTGAGCATGACCCGCGAGCGCTCCGGTGACTGGCAGCAGGTGCTCGACGTAATCGTCGAAGTGCTGCAGCTGACGCCCGAGGACCGGGCGATCTTCGAGAAGCGCATGCGCCAGGGCCGACGGCCGTTCGAGCCGGTGCCGATCCTGTTCGAGCTGACCGAAGAGCAGATCGCCCTGATCGCCGTGAACCAGTTCCGTCTGCCCGGCGTCGAGGTGGTGGCGCAATTGGTGCGGCATTATCCCCAGGGGCCGCATTTCGCCCACTCGGTCGGCTACATGGGACGGATCAACGAGAAAGAGCTCAAGACCCTCGATCCGGTCAATTACAGCGGCACCCACCATATCGGCAAGACGGGTATCGAGCGCTTCTACGAGCCCGAACTGCATGGCCAAGTGGGGTACGAGGAGGTCGAGACCAACGCTCGCGGTCGCGTATTGCGGGTGCTCAAACGCACCGATCCGATCCCCGGCAAGGACATCGTCCTGAGCCTGGACATCAAGCTGCAAGAGGCCGCCGAAGCGGCGCTGGGCGGACGGCGCGGCGCGGTGGTGGCACTGGACCCGAACACCGGCGAAGTGCTGGCGATGGTCAGCCAGCCGAGTTTCGACCCGAACCTGTTCGTCACCGGCATCAGCTTCAAGGCCTACGCCGAGCTGCGCGATTCCATCGACCGGCCGCTGTTCAACCGTGTGCTGCGCGGTCTCTACCCGCCGGGCTCGACCATCAAGCCCGCCGTGGCGATTGCCGGGCTCGACTCCGGCGTGGTGACCGCTTCGAGCCGGGTCTACGACCCGGGTTATTACCAGTTGCCGAACTATGACCACAAGTACCGCAACTGGAACCGCACCGGCGACGGATATGTGGACCTGGAAACGGCGATCATGCGTTCCAACGACACCTACTTCTATGACCTGGCCCATAAGCTGGGGATCGATCGGTTGGCGTCCTACATGAACAAGTTCGGTCTCGGTCAGAAAGTCTCCCTGGACATGTTCGAGGAATCCCCCGGCCTGATGCCATCCCGGGAATGGAAGCGGGCGACTCGGCGCCAGGCCTGGTTCCCCGGCGAAACCCTGATCCTGGGGATTGGCCAGGGCTACATGCAGGCCACGCCACTGCAGTTGGCCCAGGCCACGGCGCTGGTGGCGAGCAAAGGCAAGTGGTATCGCCCGCACCTGGCCAAGACCATCGAAGGCCAGAAGCCGGTGGACCCGAACCCGATGCCGGACATCATCCTGCGCAACCCGTCGGACTGGCAGAAGGTCAACAACGGCATGCAGCAGGTGATGCATGGCGCCCGCGGTACCGCCCGCAAGGCGTCCATCGGTGCGCAATACCGGATTGCCGGCAAGAGTGGTACGGCCCAGGTCGTCGCCATCAAGCAGGGCGAGAAGTACGACCGCTCCAAGGTTCAGGAACGCCACCGCGACCACGCCTTGTTCGTCGGTTTCGCGCCGGCCGACAACCCGAAGATCGTCGTGGCGGTCATGGTCGAGAACGGCGAGTCGGGTTCCGGCGTCGCCGCGCCGGTGGTACGCCAGATCATGGACGCCTGGCTGCTGGATGAGCACGGCCAGCTCAAGCCTGAATACGCGAGCCCCATCACTGCGGAGGCTACGGCCCGTGAAGAATAATTTCGACCGGATCCTCTCCAGCGAAGACGTGATGCGCCGTCGCGCCACCTTGTTGCAGCGCATGCACATCGATGGCCCGTTGCTGATCCTGCTGCTGACCCTGGCCGCCGGCAGCCTGTTCGTGCTGTATTCGGCCAGCGGCAAGAGCTGGGACCTGCTGGCCAAGCAGGCCACCTCGTTCGGCATCGGCCTGGTGTCGATGATCGTGATCGCCCAGCTCGAACCGCGGTTCATGGCGCGCTGGGTGCCACTGGCCTATGTGGTGGGGGTCTGCTTGTTGGTGGTGGTGGACATCATGGGCCACAACGCCATGGGGGCCACCCGCTGGATCAACATACCCGGGGTGATCCGCTTCCAGCCTTCGGAATTTCTCAAGATCATCATGCCGGCGACCATCGCCTGGTACCTGGCCAAGCGTTCCCTGCCGCCGCAGCTCAAGCATGTGTGCATCAGCCTGTTGCTGATCGGCATCCCGTTCATCCTGATCGTCCGTCAGCCGGACCTCGGCACCTCGCTGCTGATCCTGGCCGGCGGCGCCTTCGTGCTGTTCATGGGCGGGCTGCGCTGGCGCTGGATCCTCAGCGTGATCGCCGCCGCCGTGCCGGTGTCGGTGGCCATGTGGTACTTCGTGATGCACGACTACCAGAAGCAGCGGGTGCTGACGTTCCTCGACCCCGAGAGCGACCCGTTGGGCACTGGCTGGAACATCATCCAGTCCAAGGCCGCCATCGGCTCCGGCGGGGTGTTCGGCAAGGGCTGGCTGATGGGCACCCAGTCCCACCTGGACTTTTTGCCGGAAAGCCACACCGACTTCATCATCGCCGTACTGGGCGAGGAGTTCGGCCTGGTGGGTATCTGCGTGCTGCTGCTGATCTATCTGCTGCTGATCGGCCGGGGGCTGGTGATTACCGCCCAGGCCCAGACATTGTTCGGCAAGTTGCTCGCGGGCAGCCTGACCATGACGTTTTTTGTTTATGTTTTCGTCAACATCGGTATGGTCAGTGGCCTGTTGCCGGTCGTGGGGGTGCCGTTGCCTTTCATTAGCTACGGAGGAACTTCGCTGGTGACCCTACTGTCAGCGTTTGGGGTTTTGATGTCGATTCATACGCATCGCAAATGGATCGCGCAGGTTTGAATAAGGTGAAGAGTTCAATGCAAGCAATGCGTGGCTGGTCGACGCGATATGCGCCGTGGATCGGCCTGGTCGGCTTCCTCGGCAGTGCGTCGCAGGCCTTGGCCGGTGAATACGAAGGCTCGCCACAGGTGGCCGAATTCGTCGGTGAGATGACCCGCGACTACGGTTTTGCCGGTGAGCAGCTGATGGGGGTGTTTCGCGAGGCCGAACGCAAGCAGTCGATCCTCGATGCGATCTCCCGGCCCGCCGAGCGGGTCAAGCAGTGGAGCGAGTATCGGCCGATGTTCATCACCGAGGCGCGTATCGCCCGGGGCGTGGACTTCTGGCGCCAGCACGAGGCGGCCCTGGCCCGTGCCGAGCAGGAGTACGGCGTGCCGGCCCAGTTCATCGTGTCGATCATTGGCGTCGAGACCTTCTTTGGCCGCAACACCGGGAATTTCCGGGTGATCGACGCGTTGTCGACCCTGGGCTTCGATTACCCGCCGCGTGCCGAGTTCTTCCGCAAGGAGCTGCGCGAGTTCCTGCTGCTGGCCCGTGAAGAGCAGGTCGATCCGTTGACCCTCAAGGGCTCCTACGCCGGGGCCATGGGCCTGCCGCAATTCATGCCCAGCAGTTTCCGCGCCTACGCGGTGGACTTCGACGGCGACGGCCACATCAATATCTGGACCAACCCGACCGATGCCATCGGCAGTGTCGCCAGCTATTTCAAGCGCCATGGCTGGGAAACCGGCCAACCGGTGGTCAGCCGCGCCGACGTGCGCGGCGAGCAAGTGGACGAGGGCCTGACCGAGGGCATCGAGCCGACGAAAACCGTCGGGGAGTTGCGGGCGTTGGGCTGGTCGAGTCATGATGCGCTGCGTGACGACATGCCGGTCACCGCGATGCGGCTGGAAGGCGAACAAGGCCCCGAATATTGGATGGGCCTGAAGAATTTCTACGCGATTACGCGTTATAACCGCAGCGTGATGTACGCCATGGCCGTATATCAACTGTCTGAAGAGCTGGTCAAAGCACGGGGCGTCAAATAATGCGGGCATTGCCTACCTATCAACCCCTGAAGCTCGTGGCGTTGGCCGCGCTGTCGCTGTTGGTCGTCAGTTGTTCGACCAGCCGCGCGCCGGCCCAGAAAAACACCACCGCCGTACGCGCGACGCCGGGCCTGGACATCAACCGGGCCCACAAGGACGGCGCGCCGTGGTGGGACGTGGATGTCTCGCGCATCCCTGACGCCACGCCGACCCTGCACACCGGTCCCTACAAGGCCAACCCGTATACGGTGCTGGGCAAGACCTATTTCCCGCTGTCCGACTCCAAGCGCTACGTGGCCTCGGGCACGGCGTCCTGGTACGGGACCAAGTTCCATGGCCAGAACACCGCCAATGGCGAGGTCTATGACCTGTATGGCATGAGCGCGGCCCACAAGACCTTGCCGCTGCCCAGCTATGTGCGGGTGACCAACCTGGACAACAACAAGAGCGTGATCCTGCGGGTCAATGACCGTGGGCCGTTCTATTCCGACCGCATCATCGACCTGTCGTATGCGGCGGCGAAAAAACTCGGTTACGCTGAAATCGGCACTGCCCGGGTCAAGGTCGAAGGCATCGACCCGCAGGAATGGTGGGCCCAACGTGGCCGTCCGGCGCCTTTGATGCTCAACGAGCCGAAAGTGGCGCAAAATGCCGCGCCAACCGTGACGGCGTCCACCGGCACGGTCGAGCAGTGGACACCACCGCCGCAGCAACATGCTGCGGCCGTGCTGCCCGTGCAGATCGATGCAAAAAAAAACGCTTCTGCAACAGCGTCTGGCCAGTTTCTGCAAGTGGGCGCGTTCGCCAACCCGGACGCTGCCGAGCTGCTGAGGTCGAAGCTCAGCTCGATGGTGAGCGCCCCGGTGTTCATCAGCTCGATCGTGCGCAACCAGCAGACACTGCATCGGGTGCGCCTGGGGCCGATCGGTTCTCCGGGTGAAGTCCAGCAGGTGCAGAACAGCGTGCGCCTGGCCAATCTCGGTTCGCCGAGCCTGGTCACCGCTGAGTGATTGAATGAGGCCCGCTTGCGGTTGGAGCGGGTCAGGTTGTTGGCTCCATGAATAATAAAAGCCCGGCAAGGGCAGTGAGTGAGCAACTTAAATACGCGGCAGCTCGTTAGAAAGCTGCCTGTTTCAGTTTTGCCTTCGGGCAGTCCCATTAGCGATTTCGAGAGACGGATGAACATCACCACCTTTGCCAAACGCCTTTGCCTGCTAGTCCCGCTGCTTCTCTCACCGGCCGCGTTCGCGGTCGAGATGATGCCGGCCCCCCCTCAATTGGCCGCCAAATCCTTTGTGCTCATGGATGCCAGCAGCGGCGAGGTGCTGGTAGAGAACAATGGTGACCAGCGCCTGCCACCGGCCAGCCTGACCAAGCTGATGACCGCCTACATCGCCACGCTGGAAATCCGTCGCGGCCAGATCGGTGAAAACGATCCGGTGACCGTCAGCGAAAACGCCTGGCGCACCGGCGGTTCGCGGATGTTCATCAAGGTCGGTTCGCAAGTGACCGTCAGCGACCTGCTGCACGGCATCATCATCCAGTCCGGCAACGACGCCAGCGTCGCCCTGGCCGAGCACATCGCCGGCAGCGAAGATGCGTTCGCCGACATGATGAACAAAACCGTGGCCGACCTGGGCATGACCAACAGCCACTTCATGAACCCCACCGGCCTGCCGAACCCTGAGCACTATTCGTCGGCTCACGACATGGCGCTGCTGGCCCGGGCAATCATCCACGAAGACCCGGCCCACTACGCCATCTACTCCCAGAAGGAGTTTTTCTGGAACGGCATCAAGCAGCCTAACCGCAACCTGTTGCTGTGGCGCGACAAGACCGTCGATGGCCTGAAGACCGGTCACACCGAAGAGGCCGGCTACTGCATGGTGTCTTCGGCGGTGCGTGACGGCATGCGCCTGATCGCCGTTGTCTTTGGCACCAACAGCGAGGTGGCCCGTGCCGCCGAGACCCAGAAACTGTTGACCTACGGCTTCCGCTTCTTCGAAACCCAGACCTTCTACCAGAAGGGCACCGAACTGGCCCAGGCCCAGGTCTGGAAAGGTTCGAGCAACCAGGTCAAGGCCGGCCTGGCCCAGGACCTGACCATGACCCTGCCCAAAGGCCAGCTCAAGAAGCTCGCTGCCAGCATGACCATGAACCCGCAACTGACCGCTCCCATCGCCAAGGGCGACGTGATCGGTAAAGTCGAAGTCAAACTGGACGACAAAGTGGTGCACAGCGCTGACCTGATCGCTCTGGACGCGGTCGAGGAAGGTGGTATCTTCCGCCGCATCTGGGATAGCATCCGTCTATTCTTCTACGGCTTGTTCAACTGATCGAAGTGTTGACCTGCATGGCCTCGTTCCCATTCGGAGCGGGGCCATGTGCGTTACCACGGCTTACGAGGCCGTTACGCCATGACAGACTCTGAAGTAAAGGCGCCAAAAATCGAATTTCCCTGCGCGGATTACCCCATCAAGGTAATCGGCGACACCGGCGTGGGGTTCAAGGACAAGATCATCGCGATCCTTGAAAAACATGCCACCGTTGACCACAAGACCCTGGCCGAGCGCCAGAGTACCAACGGCAAGTACACGACGATCCAGTTGCACATCATTGCCACCGGTCAGGAACAGCTCTACGACATCAACAGCGAGCTGCGAGCGACCGGTTTCGTGCACATGGTGTTGTGATGCCGGGCACGCTGGGCTTTCGCGAGCTGGGCACGATGGCCTACGAGCCGGTCTGGCATGCCATGCAACGCTTCACCAACGAACGCGGTACCACCGCCGACGATGAAGTCTGGCTGGTGGAACACCCGCCGGTGTTCACCCAGGGCCAGGCCGGCAAGGCCGAGCACCTGTTGCTGCCGGGGGATATCCCGGTGGTGAAGGTCGACCGGGGCGGGCAGGTGACCTACCATGGCCCTGGCCAGCTGGTCGCCTACCTGTTGCTGGATGTGCGCAAGCTGGGGTTTGGCGTGCGCGAGCTGGTCACCCGCATGGAAACGTGCCTGATCGAGCTGCTGGCCAGCTACGGTGTGACGGCGGCGGCCAAGCCGGATGCGCCGGGTGTCTACGTCGATGGGGCGAAAATCGCCTCCCTCGGCTTGCGGATCCGCCATGGCTGTTCGTTTCATGGCCTGGCGCTGAACGTGGACATGGACCTGGCGCCATTCCGACGGATTAATCCCTGTGGCTACGCGGGACTGGCGATGACCCAGTTGAGCGAACACGCAGGATCGATTGAATTTGCCGAGGTAAGTGCCCGGCTGCGCGCGCAGCTCGTCAAACACCTCGACTATGCTGAGCAGACGACCCTCACGGGCGGAATCGACTGATATGACTACTGATGCAGTGCAAACCATGATCCCGACGCTGGACGTCACCGAACGTCCGGCCCCGCGTGCCAAGGTAGAGGCCGGCGTCAAGCTGCGCGGCGCCGAGAAGGTTGCACGCATCCCGGTCAAGATCATCCCCACCACCGAACTGCCGAAGAAACCCGACTGGATCCGCGTGCGCATCCCGGTTTCCCCGGAAGTCGACCGCATCAAGGCCCTGCTGCGCAAACACAAGTTGCACAGCGTTTGCGAGGAAGCTTCCTGCCCGAACCTGGGCGAGTGCTTCTCCGGCGGCACCGCCACGTTCATGATCATGGGCGACATCTGCACCCGTCGTTGCCCGTTCTGTGACGTCGGCCACGGCCGTCCGAAGCCCTTGGACACCAACGAGCCGGAAAGCCTGGCCATCGCCATCGCCGACCTGAAGCTCAAGTACGTTGTCATCACCTCGGTGGACCGTGACGACCTGCGTGACGGCGGTGCCCAGCACTTTGCCGACTGCATCCGCGAGATCCGCAAGCTGTCGCCGAACGTACAGTTGGAAACCCTGGTGCCCGATTACCGTGGCCGCATGGACATCGCCCTGGAAATCACCGCCGCCGAGCCGCCGGATGTGTTCAACCACAACCTGGAAACCGTGCCGCGCCTGTACAAGGCTGCGCGTCCGGGGTCGGATTACCAGTGGTCGCTGACCTTGCTGCAGCGCTTCAAGCAGATGATGCCGCATATTCCGACCAAGTCTGGCTTGATGCTGGGCCTGGGTGAGACGGATGAGGAAGTTATCGAGGTCATGAAGCGCATGCGTGAGCATGACATCGATATGCTGACCTTGGGGCAGTACTTGCAGCCTTCGCGTAGCCACTTGCCGGTGCAGCGTTTTGTGCATCCGGATACCTTTGCCTGGTTTGCTGAGGAAGGGTACAAGATGGGGTTCAAGAACGTGGCTTCGGGGCCGTTGGTGCGGTCTTCGTATCATGCGGATGAGCAGGCTAAGTTGGTCAAGGCTGAGCTGCTGGGCTCCTGATTTAGCGGTTTTTTGGTGGTGGGTTGGTGTGTATATCCGTTTCTTCGGTAACGGCTACTTATGGTTCCGCTCTTACAGCGGGTCACTTTTGGAAAAGCGCCAAAAGTAACCAAAAACGCTTTGCCCCACCACTCGGCACCTCGCTTAGGCTCGGTGTGCCCTCACTCCGGCATTGCTCCGTGGGCCGCCGCGAAGGGCCATCCATGGCCCAGCGCGGCTACCTCGGCATCCATGCCGCGGTGCCCACTGCGCAATGCCTGCGTTCGGCCATCGTGGTTAATGGGGCGCCCCAGATCAAAAGCCACGCGAGGCGGCCTTATAGCCGGCCTGGCTTAGAGTGAACGCGTTCCTCCTGTGGGAGCGGGCTTGCTCGCGAAAGCGATGGGGCAGCTTGCGGTGATGTTGGATGTGCCGACGCCTTCGCGAGCAAGCCCGCTCCCACAGGTTTTTGTGTCGTATACAGATGCTGTGAACACCCATACCCCCGTGTGGGAGCGAGCTTGCTCGCGATAGCGGAGGATCAGTTTGTGATGATGTTGGCTGTGCCGACGTCATCGCGAGCAAGCTCGCTCCCACAGGTTTTTGTGTTGTGTGCAGATGCTGTGATCACTCCCCCCAATGTGGGAGCGAGCTTGCTCGCGATGGCGGTGGTTCAGTTACATAGATGCTGGATGTGTCGCGCTCTTGCTTTGCTTTGCTTTGCTTTGCTTTGCTTTGCTTTGCTTTGCTTTGCTTTGCTTTGCTTTGCTTTGCTTTGCTTTTGATCTTGATCTTGATCTAGGCGCCCCGTTAAACCACGCTGGCCGAACGCAGGCATTGCGTAGTGGGCATCCCGGCATGGATGCCGGGATAGCCGCGCTGGGCCATGGATGGCCCTTCGCGGCGGCCCACGGAGCAATGCCTTCGTTCGGGCATGCCGAGCCTAGGCGAGGCACCGAGTGGTGGGGCAAGAGCGTTTTGCTTACTTTTGCGCTTTTCAAAAGTGAGCCGCCGTAAGGGCGGAACCATAGGTGGCCGTTACACAAAAAACGGATATACACACAAGCCGACAAAGCGGGAAACGCATGGACCTAACCCCACATCACCCTGTCCCAGCTCTCCCATCCGAAGGCCTGATCGCCGTGATCGCCCCCGCCGGCCCGGCCCCCCTGGACACGGGAAAAGCCATCCAATGGATGCGCGCCCGAGGTCATGAGCTGCGGATCTTCCCAGGCGTCTACGAAAAGAACGGCTACCTGGCCGGCAGCGACGAAATACGCCTCAACGACCTGCACACCGCCTTCGCCGACCCAGAAGTAACCGCGATCATCTGCCTACGGGGCGGCTACGGCACACCACGCCTGCTGGACCGCATCGACTTCGAACTCCTAAGACGCAACCCCAAGCCATTCGTAGGCTACAGCGACATCACCGCCCTGCACCTGGCCATCAGCCGCTATGCCGGGTTCGTCACCTTCCACGGCCCGCTGCTCAACGCCGATCTGCTAGGCGACAAGGAACCCCCAACCGTCACCTCGTTGTTCAGCCTGCTGCGTGGACAGTTGAAGGCCGGCAGCGAGCTGAACCACCCCGCCGCCTACCCATTGACCACCGTCGAGCCTGGCATCGCCCACGGACGCCTGCTGGGCGGCAACCTGTCGATCATTGCCGCGACTATGGGCACGCCTTATCAGATCGACGCCGAAGGGGTGATCCTGTTCATCGAAGACGTCAACGAGCCGCTGTATCGCATCGACCGACTGCTGACTCAGCTTCGCTTGGCCGGCACGTTGCACAAACTACGCGGTGTGTTGGTGGGGGATGTAGCCGGGGTGGATGCCGAGGCGTTGAACGGGCTGCTCAAGCAGACCTTCGCGCCGTTGCGCATTCCGGTGCTGTCCGGCTGGCGCAGCGGGCATTGCGATCCGAACCTGACCTTGCCCATGGGGGCGTTGGTGACCTTGGATGCGGGGGAGAAGAGATTGGTGTTGGAGCAAGATGTGGTGCTCAGCCGCTAGTCATGTAGCGCTTGCGAATCAGCCATCGCGAGCAAGCTCGCTCCCACAGGTGTTCCCGGTCAACCTGTGGGAGCGAGCTTGCTCGCGATAGCGGTAGCCGCCATACGGCAATTCAGCGGTTACGCAACGCCTCCAGCAACTGCTGCGTCGGATACCCATCCGCCGGCCAGCCGAACGACTGCTGGGCGCTGCGGATGGCCTTGCGGGTGTTGGCGCCGATGATGCCGTCGGGGTTGCCCGCGTCGTAGTTGTGCTTGCCCAGCAAGGTTTGCAATTCGATGCGTTCGCTGCGGCTCAGGGGCAGGTCTTCCTTGGGCCACTGGCCGTAGACCAGCCCGCCGTCGGTAAAGCGCTTTGACAACAGCCCGACCGCCAAGGCGTATGACGACGAGTTGTTGTACTTGAGAATGGCGCGGAAGTTATCGAAGATCAGGAACGCCGGGCCACGATGGCCGGCCGGCAGGAGCAGGGACGCCGATAGCTGTCTGTCATCCGGGGCGATCGGCAAGCCGCCATATTCTGAAACCCCCAGCCGAATCCATTCGGAGACGGGCTTGCGAATCGTGCCATCGGCCAGCGTGTAGTCGAAGCCCTCGGCGAGATTGACCTCGAACCCCCACGGCTGGCCACGTTGCCAGCCGGAGCTTTGCAGGTAATGCGCAGTCGAGGCCAGGGCATCGGTGGAGCTGCCCCAGATGTCGCGGCGGCCGTCGCCATCGAAATCCACCGCGTGGGTGTTATACGTGGTGGGAATGAACTGGGTCTGGCCCATGGCGCCGGCCCAGGAGCCGAGCATTTTTTCCGGTGTGATATCGCCCTGTTGCAGGATTTGTAGCGCGGCGATCAATTGCGCATGGGCGAAGCCCGGGCGTCGTCCTTCGTAGGCCAGGGTCGCCAGGGAGTTGATCACCGACTTGCTGCCCTGGAACTGGCCAAAGTTGCTCTCCATGCCCCACACCGCCACCAGCGCTTCGCGATCGACGCCATAACGCTGTTCGATGCTTTGCAGGACCTGGGCGTTCTGCTGGATCAGACTCTTGCCTTTGTTGACCCGCAGTGGCGACAGCGCGCCATCGAGGTATTCCCACACGGGGCGGGTGAATTCCGGCTGGCTGCGGTCGGCCTTGATCACGCTCATGTCCGGGCTGACACCGATAAACGCACGGTCGAACAAATCGGCGCGAATCCCGGCGGCCAGGGCTTCCTTGCGAAACCCGGCCTGCCATTCAGCGAAGGTCTGGGTGGGCGCAATGGCCAGGTCGTCTCCGGTGGGTACCACGGGCGGCACGATGGCCGGAGCGGTCACGGCGGGAGCGGTCTGGAGCGGTTGGGCGTCGGCGGCGGTAGGTTTTTCGGCGCAGGCGACAAGCAGGACAACGCTTGCGGCAACAATCATTTGGCGCAGTGGCCAACGATGGGAAAGACAGAAGGGCATGCACGGGTCCAGAAATACAAATCAGGTGCTGACCTTAACATGCGAAAGGGGCGTAGGGCTTGTCCGAGTGTTTCAAGCGGCCAGAAAGCAAGAAGCCTCCCAGTTGTCAGACTGGAAGGCTTCGCGGCGGTAGCTGCCTTTGCCCTTGGCGGGTCGTTCCTGGCGGCTGCGGAACAGGGGTTGGGCGACGATGGACTTGGCCTTGTTGGGGCCATGCCTGGATGGCTTTTTGCTCATGATGGGATCTCTCGTGGGGTGGTTTTGCGGGGCAAATCATGGGACAGAGTTGGGGGGCTGTCCAGTCCCTTCATGCAAGAGAAATTGTCGCCTGAAATAACGCTTTCGTGGCGAGGGAGCTTGCTCCCGCTGGGCTGCGAAGCAGACCCAAAAAACAGGGCCGCTTCGCGCCCCAGCGGGAGCAAGCTCCCTCGCCACAAAAAGCCCTCTGGCTTGAAGAGTGTGTTTACTCGGCAGGCAACGTCAGCCGCTGACCGGCCATCAACAACGACAACCGACTGAGGCTCATCCACGGCGAGCCGGCGGCCTGGCCCTTGATCTGCGCGTCGATGCGTTGGGCCTCGAGCAGCAATTGCGCCCAGCGCGGAGCGGAATAGCGTTGCAGGGCCTTGCTCATCAGGGGTTTGCGCTTGTCCCAGACGGGCGGGCGGGCCTGGCTGAAGGCCTTGTCCAGCGGTACGCCCTGGCTGTATTGCAGGGACAGGTTGGCCAGCAGGCGCAACTCCCTGGCCAGGGCCCAGAGGATCACCGGCGGCTCGACGCCTTCGCCACGCAGGCCTTCGAGCATACGCAGGGCATGGGCGGCCTCACCGTTGAGGATCGCATCGGTCAGGCCGAAGACATCGAAGCGTGCACTGTCGGCCACGGCAGCCTGCACCGTTTCTACGGTGATCTGCCCGCCTTCGGCCATCAGCTTGAGCTTTTCGATTTCCTGGGCGGCGGCCAGCAGGTTGCCTTCGACCCGGGCGGCTATCAGTTCCACCGCGTCCTGGCTGGCCGAGAGGCCGGCCTGGGACAGCCGTTGGCGGATCCAGCTGGGCAACTGGCTGACGTCCACCGGCCAGATCTGCACGAACTGGGTCTGCTGGCCTTCGACCAAGGCCTTGCCCCATTTGGTCTTCTGCGCGCTGCCGTCGAGTTTCGGCAGGCTGATGAGCAGCACCGTGTCCTCGGCCGGGCGTGAGCAATATTCGATCAGCGCAGCGGCGCCCTTGTCCCCGGGTTTGCCGGAGGGCAAGCGCAGTTCCAGCAGGCGTTTTTCGGCGAACAACGACATGCTCGCCCCGGCCTGCAGCAGCGTGCCCCAGTCGAAACTGGCGTCGGCCGCGAAGACCTGGCGCTCGTCGAAACCTTGCTGGCGTGCGGCAGTGCGGATGGCGTCGGCGGCCTCCTGGCACAGCAGCGGGTCATCGCCACTGATGATGTAGACCGGCGCGAGGGCGCCTTGCAGGTGTTTGCCGAGTTGGGCGGGAGCGAGCTTCATAAGAGAAAGCGAGCGGGGCGCCGGAGCGCCCCGCAAGGCTTATTCAGCCGGGATTTGCATCGGCGACTGTTGCGGGGTTTCCGCTTCAGCCTTGCGCGCCGCTTCCAGGGCTTCGGCCTCGGCTTTGGCCTTGGCGTCGGCGGTCTGTTGCAGCTGGTCCAGTTGGGCCGGGCTCAGCTGTTGCAGGCGCAGCATCATGCGTTGCACGAGGTCACGACGCATTTCGTCGCGCACTTCGCTCGACTCCTGGTCGGAACCGGTGATGTTGTTGCCATCATGCAGGTAGACCTTCTGCACTTGCAGTTTGTCGTCCAACAACACCAGATCGTTCTGGCCACGGATCTCATAGCTCAGCACGTTGTTCAGTTCGTACTCGGCCGACCGACCGGCACCGGCATAGCTCAGGCTGCGCTGGCTTTGCTGTTCCCGGGTCAGTACCAGCTTGTACGGCGCCCCGCCATAGACTTTCACACCGCTGTTTTCCAGGGTGTCGCGCAGCAACTTGACGGTGTCGCCATAGGCGTCACGTGCGCTGAGGTCCAGTTCCTTGATCGCCAGCTCGGTGGTGCCGGTGCCGCGCAGTTGGAAGCCGCAGGCGCTCAACAGGACCGCCAGGCCCACTACCAGCAGATTACGTTTGATCATCTTGTTGCTCCCCTTGAACCCTATGGGGGTCGACCAGGCGACCCCGCAGGTTGTATTCGGCGCCAGGCTTGAGCCTCGCGCCCGATCCAATTAGCTTGCGACGATGTTGACCAGCTTGCCGGGCACGACGATCACTTTGCGAATCGTCAGGCCATCGACAAAGCGCAGCACGTTCTCATTGGCCCGCGCAGCGGCTTCGACTTCTTCACGTGTGGCGGCGGCCGGCATTTCGATCTGGCCGCGCAGTTTGCCGTTGACCTGGATGACCAGGGTCAGGCTGTCCTGCACCAGCGCGGTTTCGTCCACCACCGGCCAGCGAGCGTCAATCACCGGGTCGGCGTGACCCAGTTGATTCCACAGCTCGTGGCTGATGTGCGGGGTGATCGGCGCCAGCAGCAGTGTCACGGCTTCCAGGCCTTCGTGAATCAGCGCGCGATCCTGCTCTGTGCCTTGCGCGGCTTTTTCCAGCACGTTCATCAGCGTCATCACCTGGGCGATGGCAGTGTTGAATTTGTGGTTCTGGCCGACGTCATGGCTGGCCTGCTTGATGGCCAGGTGAATCGAGCGACGAACGGCTTTCTGCTCGTCGTTCAGACCGGCGACGTCCAGTTTGCCCGGCAGGCCCTGGGTGACGTGGGCTTGGGCCAGGCGCCAGACGCGCTTGAGGAAGCGGTGCGAGCCCTCGACACCCGAGTCGGACCATTCCGCGCTCATGTCAGGTGGCGAGGCGAACATCATGAACAGGCGGCAGGTGTCCGCGCCGAACTGGTCGATCATCGACTGTGGGTCGACGCCGTTGTTCTTCGACTTGGCCATTTTCTCGGTGCCGCCGATTTCCACCGGCAGGCCGTCGGCGATCAGCTTGGCGCTGATGACCTTGGCCTTGCTGTCGCGTTCGAGCTCGACGTCGCTCGGGTTGAACCAGGTGTAGGCACCGTTGGCTTCGCGACGATAGTAAGTCTCGGCGATCACCATGCCTTGGGTCAGCAGGTTCTTGAACGGCTCGTTGGAGCTCACCAGGCCTTCGTCACGCATCAGCTTGTGGAAGAAGCGTGCGTAGAGCAGGTGGAGAATGGCGTGTTCGATGCCGCCGATGTACTGGTCCACCGGCAACCAGTGGTCGGCCGCGGATTTTTCCACCAGGCCGCCTTCATAGTGCGGCGAAGCGTAGCGCGCGTAATACCAGGAGGACTCGACGAAGGTGTCCATGGTGTCGGTTTCACGCTTGGCCGGTGCGCCGCATTTCGGGCAACTGCACTCGTAGAACTCGGGCATGCGTGCCAGGGGCGAGCCGGCGCCGTCGGGCACGACGTCTTCCGGCAGGACCACCGGCAACTGGTCTTCCGGCACCGGTACGTCACCGCAGGTGTCGCAATGCACGATCGGGATCGGGCAGCCCCAGTAGCGCTGGCGGCTGATGCCCCAGTCCCGCAGGCGGAACTGGGTGCGCGAGGCGCCGAGGTTCTTCTTGATCAGGGCGACTTCGATGGCATCGAATGCACCCGCGAAGTCCAGGCCGTTGAACTCGCCGGAGTTGATCAGTTCGCCGTGTTCGCCATAGGCGTCCTGCCAAGGTGCGGGAGTCTGGTCGCCGGCGCTGGTGCGCACCACCGGTTTGACCGGCAGGTTGTACTTGTGGGCGAATTCGAAATCACGCTCGTCGTGGGCCGGCACGGCCATCACCGCGCCGTCGCCGTAGTGCATCAACACGTAGTTGGCGACCCACACCGGCAGCTTCTCGCCAGTGAGCGGGTGCTCGACGAACAACGACGTTGCCAGGCCTTTCTTCTCTTGAGTGGCGACATCGGCTTCGGCGACGCTGCCGCCCTTGCATTCGGCGATGAATGCCTGCAGCTCGGGGTTGTTCTGTGCCGCCAGGGTGGCCAGCGGATGCTCGGCGGCCACGGCCACATAGGTGGCGCCCATCAGCGTGTCCGGACGGGTGGTGAAGACTTTCAGGGTGCCGGCTTCGCCAATGGAGGCGACGTCATACGGGAACTGCACTTCCATGCCCCGGGACTTGCCGATCCAGTTGCGCTGCATGGTCTTGACCTGCTCGGGCCAACCGGTCAGCTCGTCGAGACTCTCCAGGAGTTCATCCGCGTAGGCGGTGATCTTGAAGTAGTACATCGGGATCTCGCGCTTTTCGATTAGCGCGCCGGAGCGCCAGCCGCGGCCGTCGATCACTTGTTCGTTGGCCAGTACGGTCTGGTCCACCGGGTCCCAGTTCACGGTGCCGTTCTTGCGGTAGATCACGCCTTTTTCGAACAGGCGCGTGAACAGCCATTGTTCCCAGCGGTAGTAGTCCGGCTTGCAGGTGGTCACTTCGCGGGACCAGTCCACCGCCAGGCCCAGGCTGCGCAGCTGGGTCTTCATGTAGGCGATGTTTTCGTAGGTCCACTTGGCGGGGGCCACGTTGTTCTTCATCGCGGCGTTTTCCGCCGGCATGCCGAAGGCGTCCCAACCCATGGGTTGCAGGACGTTCTTGCCTTGCATGCGCTGGTAGCGGGAAATCACGTCGCCGATGGTGTAGTTGCGCACGTGCCCCATGTGTAGCTTGCCGCTGGGGTAAGGGAACATCGACAGGCAGTAGTAAGTCTCCTTGCCTGGCTGTTCACTGACTTCAAAGGACTTTTGCTCGTCCCAGAACGACTGGGCGGCGGCTTCGATTTCACGGGGCTGGTAGTGTTCGTGCATGGCTACTTTTGTACTGAATGGGGTGGCCCAATCCTCTTCGTGGCCATACTGGACGCAGACGACGCCGAATGCGGCGTTTTCGATGCCCAGCCAAGCTGGAAGTGGAGTTACAGGAAGCGCCGTAGCATACATGACCGCGCTCTGCCGAGGGAAACCCTGATTGCGTGCTGGCCATCGACGACCGCTGGCGGGGACCCGTGTTCAGGGCCGTTGGTCGCGGCGCCCTGCCGGTTTGCCCAACGAAGCTAAGCTTCTCAATGGGGAGTGAGTCTTATCTTCAATGAGGTGAGGGATGGTTGAATCACAACGAAAAGTCGCTACACCTGAGTTGTATGAAAAACTGATCGATCGTCTTGGGGTGGCCCTGGACGCTGCAAGAACCGCCGGTCGCTTGCGTGATGAGCGTCCGGTAGAGCTGGAGCTGCGTGGCTTGAGCCCCGCAGAGTTCGAACTGGTCGAGGCTTACCTCGAACAGGCCGGACATCAACCCCCCGCCAGTGGGGCCCAGGTAATCAAGCGTCTCGATGCGCCCCGTTCGGCCAAGGTTGTATGGCTCAAGGACCGGACGCCTGACAAGGATGCTGTAAAGGTCCGGTCACTGCAGTTCAAGTAACGCCGGATTCACGCATGTCGCTTTTTTTGATTCAGGGTTTTTTCGAATCTGTTGTCGCTTTGCGTCAACCCACCTAGGCTTCGGGCATCTATGGAGATGCCCGATGCCGTTTCGCTATTTCATCAAACAACTGTTATTGCCGCCCGGCATTCTTTTGCTGTTGTTGGCGCTTGCCTGGTGGTGGCGCCATTCGCGGCCGCGCCTGGCTCGCCTGTGTTTCGCCGTGGGCCTGGGCGGCTTCTGGCTGATGAGCCTGCCGGTGGTGGTGCAGTGGGGCGCCAAGGCATTGGAGCGTGAACCGCCGCTGCTGCGCAGTGAATGGGCGACCCTGGCCCAGCGTGCCGACGCCATCGTGGTGCTGGGTTCCGGTCGCGAGCGCGGTGACCTGGCCTGGGGTTCCGACCAACCCACCGGCGTCGGCCTCGAACGCCAGCGTTATGCGGCGCGACTGGCCAAGGCTTCGGGCTTGCCCGTGCTGACGACCGGCGGCTTGCACTATGGCACTCCGCCCAGTGAAGCGAAGTTGATGGCCGATTCGATGCGGGACGACTTCGGCGTCACCGTGCGCTGGCAGGAAGAGCGCAGCCGCACGACCTGGGAAAACGCCCAGATGAGCGCCGAGAT
Source organism: Pseudomonas sp. R151218B TE3479 (assembly GCF_053629195.1). Taxonomy (NCBI): domain Bacteria; kingdom Pseudomonadati; phylum Pseudomonadota; class Gammaproteobacteria; order Pseudomonadales; family Pseudomonadaceae; genus Pseudomonas; species Pseudomonas sp. R151218B TE3479. Next base: position 181,228 of record NZ_JBRJHV010000001.1, on the reverse strand, counting down.
TTTGCTGCCGGCAGGCATCAAGCGGGTCGTGGTGGTGACCCAGGCATGGCACATGCCGCGGGCGGTCTGGAGTTTCGAGCGGTCAGGATTTGAAGTGGTGCCGGCGCCTGTCGGCTTCCTGGGCCCGGACAACGCCCGGCCACTGGGTGGCTGGATGCCGGAGTTCAAGTCGATCTGGCAGTCCGGGCAGTTGATGAATGAGGCGGTGGGGTTGTTGGGGTATTTGGTGTTTTATCGCTGAGCATACGAAATGTGTGGGCTGAACATAGTTGTGGCGAGGGAGCTTGCTCCCGCTGGGCTGCGCAGCGGCCCCAAAATTTCTGGGAGCGCTTCGCACTCCAGCGGGAGCAAGCTCCCTCGCCACAAGTGCTTCCTAAAGGCTTTAGACCGTCTTGGCCATCCGGCTCGCCACCAATGCCCAGCCCAGCAGCAATACGCACAAAATGATCAGCGGCCATGAGCGCCATTGCAGGTACGGCGTCAGGTTGTGCATCGGCACCACTTCGCCATACAGGATGCCACGCTCGAATTGCGGGATCTGTGCGGTGATCTGGCCGAAGGGGTTGATCAGGCCGGTCACGCCGTTGTTGGTGGCGCGGATCATCCAGCGGCCGGCTTCCAGGGCGCGCATCTGGGCCATTTGCAGGTGTTGCAGCGGGCCGATCGAGGTGCCGAACCAGGTATCGTTGCTGATGGTCAGCAGCAGGTCGCTGCGCGCCGAGAGGCTGGCGGCGAATTCCGGGTAGACCACTTCATAGCAGATGAACGGAGCGATCTGGTAACCCTTGGCTTGCAGCAACGGCTGGTCGGCTGGGCCCCGGGCGAAGTCCGACATGGGCAGGTCGAAGAAGGCGATCAGGCCGCGCAGGATGTCCTGTAGCGGTACGTATTCGCCAAACGGCACGAGTTTTTGCTTCAGGTAGGTACCGTCACCTTCGCCGGTCACGGTGATGCCGTTGTAGTAACGCTTCTCGTGATGCACCAATTGCCGAATCGGCACGCCGGTAATCAACGCCGACTGCCGCTCGGCGGCGAAGTTGCCCATCATGTCCAGGTAGCCCTGGGCGGACTCCTTGAGCACCGGCACCGCGGTTTCCGGCCAGATCAGCAGGTCGACGCGCTTGGAGGCGAAGCTCATGTCGCGGTACAGCGCCAACTGCGCATTGAGCTGCTCGGGGTCCCACTTCATGCTTTGTTCGATGTTGCCCTGGATCGCCGCGACGCTCAGCGGGTCGCCCGAGGGGCTGGTCCAGGCATGCCCCTTGAGGGCCATGCCGGCTACCCACGGGCCGATCAACAGCAGCACCCCCGCGGCAATAAAACCTTTGCGTGCGCCGCGAATCAGCCGCGGCGCGTTGTACAGCAGCGCCGCGGTCAGGGCCAGGGTGAAGGAGATCAGCCACATCCCGCCCAGCGGCGCGAGGCCGGCCAGGGGACCGTCGAGCTGGCTGTAACCGGAGTACAGCCACGGGAACCCGGTGAGGAACCAGCCGCGGAAGGCTTCCTGGCCCAACCACAGCGCGGCGAACGCCAGGGCATCGGCCAAGGGCGCCTCGTTGCGGCGCAGCCAGCGCGCCCACAGCCAGGCGGGCAGGGCGAAGAACCAGGCGATGGCGGCGATGAACAGCAGCATCAACAGCCCGGCGAGCAGCACCGAGGCGCCGCCGAAGTTATGAATGCTGACGTAGATCCAACTGGTGCCGGCGCCAAACAGGCCAAAACCGAAACACCAGCCACGGCCCAGGGCCTGGCGTGGCGAAAGCTCGCGCAGTCCGGCATAGAACAAGCCGACCGCCAGCAATGCCAGCGGCCAGAGGTCGAACGGCGCCAGGGCCAGGGTGGTGATCGCACCGGCCGCCACGGCCAGCAGGTTACCGGGCCAGCCGGGGCGGGTTATCCAGCGCATGTATATCCTTAGCGGGTCTCGCAGGGGTTATCGGCCAATGGGTGACAGGCGCAGCAGGTGAATCCGGCGGCTGTCGGCATTGAGGATGCGGAAGCGCCAGGAGCCGATTTCCGTGGTTTCGTTGCGCTTGGGCAGGTGCCCGAAAGCACTCATCACCAGGCCGCCGACGGTGTCGAACTCATCGTCGGAGAATTGGCTGTCGAAGAATTCGTTGAAGTTCTCGATCGGCGTCAGGGCCTTGATCAGGAAGTCACCGCTGGGCAGCGGCTTGATGTAGCTGTCTTCCTCGACATCGTGCTCGTCCTCGATGTCGCCGACGATCTGCTCGAGCACGTCTTCGATGGTGACCAGGCCGGCCACGCCGCCGTATTCGTCGATGACGATGGCCATGTGGTTGTGGTTGGCGCGGAATTCCCGCAGCAGCACGTTCAGGCGCTTGGACTCGGGCACGAAGGTGGCCGGACGCAGCAGGTCCTTGATGTTGAAGCTGTCGCCGTTCTCCTGAAGGATCAGCGGCAGCAGGTCCTTGGCCAGCAGCACGCCCATGACGTCGTCATGGCTCTCGCCAACGACCGGGTAGCGCGAGTGGGCGGAGTCGACCACGGCGGGCAGGAATTCACGCGGGGTCTGGGTCGCCTTGATGCTGACCATTTGCGAGCGCGGGACCATGATGTCCCGCACTTGCAGGTCAGCGACCTGGATGGCGCCTTCGACGATGGCCAGCGCTTCGCTGTCCAGCAGTTTGTTCTGGTGTGCATCGCGCAGCAGCTCCAGCAGCTCCTGGCGGTTTTTCGGCTCATGGGCAAAAGCCTGGGTGAGCTTGCCCAGCCATGACTTCTGCCCGTTGCTCGATCGATCTTCGCTCATAGCGATTACTCTGAATCCTTTGTCGTTACAGTTGATGTATCAGTGTTCGTCGCCGGCGTAGGGGTCGGGATGACCCAGCTCTGCAAGCAACGTCCGTTCCAGTGCTTCCATTTCTTCGGCTTCGTCATCTTCTATATGGTCGTAACCCAGTAGATGCAAGCAGCCGTGAATCACCAGATGGGCCCAGTGGGCTTCAGGGGTTTTATCTTGTTCCGCCGCTTCACGCTCCACCACCGGGACGCAGATCACCAGGTCGCCCAGCAGCGGGATGTCGAGCAACTCGTCGGGAACGTCGGCGGGGAACGACAGCACGTTGGTGGCGTAGTCCTTCTGCCGCCAGGTGTGGTTCAGCTCGCGGCCTTCGGGCTCGTCCACCAGGCGGATCGTCAGCTCCGAGTCGGCGCTGCGCTGGCGCAGGGCCAGTTCGCACCATTGGCGGAACTGGGCCTCGCTGGGGGCGGCGTGTTCGCTGGCCACTTGCAGGTCGAGTTCAAGCATTGTGGCGATTGCCTTTGCCTTCGGGCGCGTCATCGGCCTCGCGATTCTCGAAGCGCTCGTAGGCTTCGACAATGCGTTGTACCAACGGATGGCGCACGACGTCCTTGGGCATGAAGTGCGTGAAGCTGATGCCTGGCACGTCCTTGAGGACCTGGATCACATGGTTCAGCCCGGATTTGGTGCCTTTAGGCAGGTCGACCTGGGTGATGTCCCCGGTGATGACGGCGGTGGAGCCGAAGCCGATCCGGGTCAGGAACATTTTCATTTGCTCGACCGTGGTGTTCTGGCTTTCGTCGAGGATGATGAAGCTGTTGTTCAGGGTGCGACCGCGCATGTAGGCCAGCGGCGCGACCTCGATGACCTGGCGCTCGATCAGCTTGGCGACGTATTCGAAGCCGAGCATTTCATACAGCGCGTCATAGAGCGGGCGCAGGTACGGGTCGATCTTCTGGGCCAGGTCGCCGGGCAGGAAACCGAGCTTTTCACCCGCTTCGACCGCCGGTCGCACCAGCAGGATGCGCCGCACCTGTTCGCGCTCTAGCGCATCGACGGCGCAGGCCACGGCCAGGTAGGTCTTGCCGGTACCGGCCGGGCCGATGCCGAAGTTGATGTCGTTGCCCAGGATTTCCTTCACGTAGCGCTGCTGATTCAAGCCGCGAGGGCGAATCATGCCTTTTTTCGTGCGCAGGGCCACGGCAGGTTCCGACGGGGCGTGGTTGTCGAGTTCTTCGACAGCCGACTCCTGCAGGAACAGGTGGACCGTATCCGGCGACAGCTCGCTCCCCTTGGTTTCCCGGTAGAGACGGCGCAGCAGGTTTTCCGCAGAGGTGGTGTGCTTGGGTTCGCCGATCAGCTCGAACTGGTTTCCGCGGTTGCGGATCTCGATGGCCAGGCGCTGTTCGATCAAGCGCAGGTGCTCGTCGAATTGCCCGCACAGATTGGCGAAGCGGCGAGCCTCAAAGGGCTCGAGAATAAAGCGATGTGGTTCGATGGGTGCGTTCAAGGTCGTTTTTAGCCGCCCAGGGGCAATTAAGGTGAAATCAAGGATAACGCCAGTAGGCTGGGTGCGAAAGCTCTTAAACAGGCGAATCCGATCACAAGGCTTGGCACGATTCACTGTGGGAGCGAGCTTGCTCGCGATGAGGGGCTCACATTCAACATGAGTATTGACTGTCATGCCGCTATCGCGAGCAAGCTCGCTCCCACAGGAAGTACGGGGTTACTGGATCAGCGAACCGCGCAGGGAGTGCGGTTGCGCGGCGTCGATGTGCACATCGGCGAACTGGCCGATCAGGGCCGGGGTGTCGCAACGGAAATTGACGATGCGGTTGTTTTCGGTACGCCCTTGCAGCTCGCCGGGGTCTTTTTTCGAATAATCGGTCACCAGAATCCGCTGGACGGAACCGACCATTTGTCGGCTGATCTCGAAACCTTGCTGGTTGAGGCGATGCTGCAAGGCGTTGAGCCGTTCTTTTTTCAGTTCTTCCGGGGTGTCGTCCGCCAGGTCGGCCGCCGGGGTTCCAGGGCGCTGGCTGTAGACGAAGGAATAGGAGAAGTCGAAGCCCACATCTTCGATCAACTTCATGGTCTGCTGGAAGTCTTTCTCGGTTTCGCCGGGGAAACCGACGATAAAGTCCGAACTGATGCAGATGCCCGGCACTGCCGCGCGCAACTTGCGCAGCTTGGATTTGTACTCCAGCGCCGTGTGGTTGCGCTTCATGGCCGCGAGGATCCGGTCGGAACCCGATTGCACCGGCAAATGCAGGTGCTTGACCAGCTCGGGAACCTCGGCGTGGGCCTGGATCAGGCTGTCGGAGAACTCCAGCGGATGGGACGTGGTGTAGCGGATGCGGTCGATACCGTCCACCGCCGCCACCACGCGGATCAGCTCGGCGAGGTCCGCCAGGCGCCCGTCATGGGTCAGTCCGCGATAGCCGTTGACGTTCTGCCCCAGCAGGGTCACTTCGCGCACGCCGTTTTCCGCCAGATGGATGATCTCGGCGATCACGTCGTCGAACGGTCGGCTGACTTCCTCACCGCGGGTATAGGGCACCACGCAGAACGTGCAGTACTTGCTGCAGCCTTCCATCACCGACACATAGGCGCTTGGGCCGTCGATGCGCGGTTCGGGCAGGTGGTCGAATTTTTCGATTTCCGGAAACGAGACATCCACTTGCGGCAGCTTGGTCGCGCGCGCGGCGTCGATCATCTCCGGCAGACGGTGCAAGGTCTGCGGGCCGAAGACCACGTCCACGTACGGGGCACGATCACGAATGGCCGCGCCTTCCTGGCTGGCCACGCAACCGCCCACGGCGATGACCATTTCCGGGTTGGCCAGCTTCAGCTCGCGCCAGCGGCCCAGTTGGGAATACACCCGGTCCTGGGCGCGCTCGCGGATCGAGCAGGTATTGAGCAGGATCACGTCCGCGTCTTCGGCGCGGGCGGTGACTTCCAGGGCCTGGTGTTCACCCAGCAGATCGACCATGCGCGAGCTGTCGTACTCGTTCATCTGGCAACCGTGGGTTTCGATGTAAAGCTTCTTGGCCATGGACGGAGTCATCACGTGATTCAAAGAACCGCGCATTATAGGGAACAAGTCCCGCGGTTCCTACCGCTGTGCGAGCAGTGGCTATGCTATAGTTCGCGCCCTCATTTTTACCCGCCGATGTGTTTCGCCAGCCATGACCAAACGTGAAGCTCCAATCTACAAGGTGATTTTCCTCAACCAGGGCCAGGTGTTCGAAATGTACGCCAAGCAGATCTATCAAAGCGATCTGTGGGGCTTCCTGGAAGTGGAAGAGTTCGTCTTTGGCGAGCGCACGCAAGTGGTCGTCGATCCGAGCGAAGAAAAGCTCAAGGCGCAGTTCGAAGGCGTGGTGCGCAGTTTCGTGCCGATGCATTCGATCGTGCGCATCGACGAAGTCGAACGTCTGGGCACGCCGAAAATCAGCGAAGCCCGCGGCGCGGTTGGCAATGTGATGCCGTTTCCGATGCCGATGCCTGAGAAGTAAGACTCAAGACCTAGGTGCTCCCAATCGCGAGCAAGCTCGCTCCCACACTGGATTGTCGATGCTCGCAAACTTGTGCGCACAGAGAACCCATGTGGGAGCGAGCTTGCTCGCGATGAGGCCATCAAGGCCGAAGCAATAGTCAGGGCAGCGGCGAAAAAGGCGTACGCCCATCGGCGTTCTGCAATTCCATCAGGTATTTGCGAAAGATCTGGCCCAGCACCTGGGTCGCCACTTCCAGCTCGTCGCGGGGCATCTGCTCGGCGACTTCGTCGGCGGTGTCCAGGGCATCTTCGGCGCCGTTGACCGCAGCCATCTTCAAGACGATGTAGGCCTGGACGTTGTTGGCCGGCACGCCTTCGCCATGGAAGAACATGCCGCCGAGCTTGAATTGCGCCTGGGCATGGCCTTGCAGCGAGGCTTTTTCGAAGTAGTTGAGGGCCTGCTTGAGGTCGCGGGGTGCAGCCTTGCCTTCGTAGTAGAACTCGCCCAACTCGTATTGCGCTTGTGCATCACCTGCGTCCGCCGCTTTTTGACAGGCGTCGAGTGCCGGTGCGAGATCTTGTGGCTGGGTATTGAGCGTGCAACGGCCCAGCGCCGGGATCAACAACGAGTTGCCGCCTGCCTGTGCATTCGCCAGCAGCGGCTGAAGGAGCAACAGGCAGCCCAAGGCAAGGGTGCGGCCGGTGCGGTTCATGGGAATCGACTTACCTCTGAGGGGCGCGCGGACCCTCCGGGGGATCCAATAAGCGCGCATTATGAAATAAGCAGGGCCATCCTTACAAAGTCTTTACTCGTTTTTCTGCTGCACGGGAATGCTAATAGCAGCTTCAGGCATAAATACGTAGGAAAAGGGCGGGAGGTTGTCAGCAATCACTGACGCCAGCTTCAGCCAGCGTCAGTTATCCACAGGCTTACTTCAGTGCCGCGAAGGCCCGTTCGGCAGCATCGAGGGTGATCTTCAGCTCGGTCTCGCCATGGGCGATGGAGGTGAAGCCGGCTTCGAATGCACTCGGGGCCAGGTACACGCCGCCGTCGAGCATCAGGTGGAAGAAGCGCTTGAACCGGTCGGCATCGCTGGCCATGACGTCTTCGAAGGTGACGATGTCATCGGCGCCACTGAAGTACAGGCCAAACATGCCGCCGGCCTGGGTGGTCACGAAGGGGATACCCGCCGCATCGGCGCGGATCTGCAGGCCGTCGAGCAGGCGAGTGGTGTAGTCGGTCAGTTCGGCGTGGAAGCCCGGGCGGCTGATCAGGCGCAGGGTGGTCAGGCCGGCGGCCATGGCCAGCGGGTTGCCCGACAGCGTGCCGGCCTGGTAAACCGGGCCCAGCGGCGCGATGCATTCCATGATGGCGCGCTTGCCGCCGAAACAGCCGACCGGCATGCCGCCGCCGATGATCTTGCCGAAGGTGCTCAGGTCCGGCGTGACGCCGTAATGGGCCTGGGCGCCGCCGAGGGCCACGCGGAAGCCGGTCATCACTTCATCGAAAATCAACACCACGCCATGCTGGTCGCACAGGCTGCGCAGGCCTTCGAGGAAACCCGGCGCCGGCGGCACGCAGTTCATGTTGCCGGCCACCGGCTCGACAATGATGCATGCCACTTCCTGGCCGACTTCGGCGAGCATCTTCTCGACTTCTTCAAGGTCGTTGAACGGCAGGGTCAGGGTGTGTTTGGCGAACGCTGCCGGCACGCCGGCCGAGCTCGGCACGCCCTGGGTCAGTGCGCCGGAGCCGGCCTTGACCAGCAGGCTGTCGGAGTGACCGTGGTAGCAGCCTTCGAACTTGATGATGCTGTCGCGACCGGTGTAGCCCCGCGCCAGGCGGATCGCACTCATGGTCGCCTCGGTACCGGAACTGACCATGCGCACCATTTCCATCGACGGCACGATCGAGCAGACCAGGTCGGCCATCTCGGTTTCCATCGCGGTCGGGGCGCCGTAGGACAGGCCGTGGACCAATTGCTTGCGCACCGCATCCAGCACGTCCGGATGGCTGTGGCCGAGGATCATCGGGCCCCAGGAGCCGACGTAGTCCACATAACGCTTGTCGTCTTCGTCGGTGACGTACGCGCCTTCGGCGTGCTTGAAGAACAGCGGGGTGCCGCCGACGCTCTTGAACGCACGAACAGGCGAGTTCACGCCGCCGGGGATGTGTTTCTGGGCGTTGGCAAACAGGGTTTCGGAACGGGACATGGTTGGGCTCTCGAAAACGAAAAATGGACTATTTGATCTGCAGCAGCGCGTTGAAGGCGCGGGCGCGGCGCGTCACTTCAGCGCTGCTGTCGGCGCCGAACAGGCCGTGGACCACCGCTAGCAGGTCGACCCCGTGGGCCACCAGCGGGGCGGCGTTCTCCAGGGTGATGCCGCCGATGGCGCACACCGGAATATGCAGTTTGATGCGCGCCTGTTCGAGCAGTTCAAGGTTTGCGCTGGGGGCGCCGGGCTTGGTGTTGGAGTTGAAAAAGCGCCCGAACGCGACATAACTGGCGCCTTCGCTGGCGGCCTGTTCGGCCAGGGCCAGGCTGGCGTGGCAGGTGGAGCCGACGATCGCCTTGTGCCCGAGCAGCGCCCGCACCGGCGCCAGCGGGCCATCGGTCTGGCCCAGGTGCACACCGACGCCCAGGCGCGCGGCCAGTTCGGCATCGTCATTGATGATCAACTGGGTCTTGTAGCGCTCGCACAGGTTGCGCAGGGCTTCGGCCTCTCGCAGGCGGCGGGCTTCGTCGCTGCTTTTGTCGCGGTATTGCAACAGGGTCACGCCACCTTCCAGCGCTGCTTCTACATAAGCGAGGAACTTGCCGGCCAGCAATTGGCTATCGGTGATGGCGTACAGGCCACGTAATTTCATTCCACAGGCCTCCGGTGCTACGAACAGAAATCCAGCGGCAGGCGACGCGGCACGAACTGGCCTTTGCCCAGTTGTTCGGCATCGCGCAAGGTGCGCCAGGTGTAATCCAGTGCTGTCTTGACGGCGCTGGCGAGTTGTTCGCCCTGGGCCAGCCGGCCGGCCAGGGCGCTGGCCAGGGTGCAGCCGGAACCATGGTAGCTGCCGGGCAAGCGCTGGCAGGTAAAGGTTTCACGGCCGCCATCGCGGCTGTACAAGCGATTATGGACTTCATGTTCGTCGCCGTGACCGCCGGTGATCAACAGGTGTTTGACGAAGGGCAACAGTTTTTCCGCACACTCGTCGGCGCTGCCCTCGGGCAGTTCGGCGAGGATGCGGGCTTCAGGCAGGTTGGGGGTGGCGATGATTGCCAGGGGCAGCAGGCGTTCGCGCATGGCGTAGCCGACCTCATCCTTGCCCAGGCGTCCGCCACCGCCGGCGCGCAGCACCGGGTCGCAGACCATAGGCAGATGGGGGTGGGCCTGGAGCAGTTCGACCACCGTGTCGACCATTTCCAGCGAGCCGAGCATCCCCAGCTTGACCGCCGCGACCGGCGAATCGTTGAGCACGGCATTGGCTTGCGCCAGCACCCACTCGCGATCGAGCACGCGGAAATCGCTGACGTTGACGGTGTCTTGCACGGTCAATGCGGTAACGGCCGGGGCGGCATGACAGCCCTGGGCGAGCAGGGCTTCGATATCTGCCTGCAAACCGGCGCCACCACTGGGATCGTGGCCGGAGAGGCAGAGGACAACGGGGCGAGAGCTGTAGATATTCATGGTGCGCGAGCTTACCACCAAACCCATTATCGGGCGCACGATCCTTGTAGGCGCTGTGTAGGAGCTGTCGAGCGGAGCGAGGCTGCGATCTTTCCATTGCCAATTGAATCGAGGAGTGAAAGATCAAGATCAAAAGATCGCAGGCTGCCCCAGCTCCTACACCCCCGCGGGAGCGAACTCCCTCGCCACATTTGTCCAGTCCGGATCCAACCTGACCAAAGCAACAGCTCTATCTCAATGCTTTGCTCTGAAACGCCCGTTCTAGAGCCTTCAGTAGGAAAGATTTCAATGGTGCAAATTGGCCATCAGCGGCTATGCTAGAGATGGATCCAACACATAACAGGTAATGCCGGTTTTACGTCTACTCAGGGAATGGGGGGCTTCCTGACTCAACCGGACAGGCCACGCTGGGGCTTCAATGCGCTATTTGCTGATGTTACTGCTGTGCTTGCCCCCTCTGGCAAGTGCCCTGGAATTCGATGAATTCACCCAAAGCCTGCCCTTGGGCCATGCCTTGCAAGTGTTCGAGGACGCGGGCGGCACGGCCACCCTGGATGAGGTCCTGGCCCAGTCCGCAGCGGGTGCTTTCAAGCCCCACGACAAAGCCACGCTGAACGCCGGTTACTCACGATCGGCCTTCTGGTTGAAAATCGACCTGCACTATCGCCCCGACAATCCGGACGCCCAGCGCACCTGGCTGCTGGAGCTGGCATACCCGCCGCTGGACCACCTCGACTTGTACCTGCCCGACGCGGCGGGGGCCTATCGCCTGGTTCGTCAGACCGGTGATGCGTTGCCGTTCGCCAGCCGCGAGATCCGCCAGAACAACTACCTGTTCAGCCTGGCGTTCAAACCCGAGCAACAACAGACCGTCTATTTGCGCCTGCAAAGCCAGGGTTCGATCCAGGCGCCGTTGACGCTGTGGTCGAGCACCGCGTACCTCGAGCAACAGCCGGTGCGCCTGTACGTGCTGGGCATCATCTATGGCGTGCTACTGGGGATGCTGGTGTACAACCTGTTCATCTACCTGAGCGTGCGCGATACCAGCTACCTCTATTACATCTTCTACATCGCCTCGTTCGGCCTGTACCAGTTGTCGGTCAATGGTGCCGCCGTGGAGTACTTCTGGCCGGACAACCCCTGGTGGGCCAACGCCGCGACGCCGTTCTTCATCGGCTGCGCGGGCCTGTTTGGCAGCCAGTTCGCCCGCAGCTTCCTGCAGACCGCCCAGCATGGCCGCTGGATGGACCGCATGCTGCTGGCACTGATCGGCTACAGTGCCGTGGTCATCGGCCTGTCGCTGATGACCAGCTACGCCCTGGCCCTGCGCCTGGCAACGGCGTTGGCGCTGGTGTTCACGGTGGCGATCTTTGCCGCGGGGTTGTTCGCCTGGTGGCGTGGCTTGCGGGTGGCGCGCTATTTCATCATTGCCTGGTCGGCGTTTCTGCTGGGGGGCATCATCAATACCTTGATGGTGCTGGGCTACCTGCCGAACGTCTTCCTGACCATGTACGCCAGCCAGATCGGCTCGGCCATCGAAGTCGCGCTGTTGTCCCTGGCCTTGGCCGACCGCATCAATGCCATGCGCGAACAGCAGGCCCAGACCTTGTTGGACGCCGGGCAGAAACTCGAAGTGCTCAACCAGCAACTGGCCCACGGCAACAAACTCAAGGACGAATTCCTCGCCACCTTGACCCACGAACTGCGCACGCCGATGAATGGCGTGATCGGTTCCCTGGAGTTGATGGAAACCGTCGAGATGGACGAGGAACTGACCCAGTATCAACAGACCGCCGCCGGATCGGCGCGGGACATGATGCGCATGGTCAATGGCATCCTCACCCTCACCGAGTTGCAGGCCGGCAAACTCAAGGTCTATCCGGCGCCGTTCAGCCTGCGTGGGGTGATCGATGCGCTGCAGGTGCAGTTCGGCGCCAATGCCGCGGCCAAGGGCCTGGATTTCAAGGTCGACGTGTCCCCGGGCCTGGCGGACCGGTTGATCGGCGACAGTGGCAAACTGGCCCAATGCCTGGAATGCTTGCTGGACAACGCGATCAAATTCACCCGGGTGGGCGGCCTGGCGCTGCGCGTCAGCGGGCGGCCGACAGAGCTCGATCGGCTGGTATTGTCCTTTGCCGTCATCGACACCGGGATCGGCTTTACCGATCTGGGGGAAGCGACCTTGTACCAGCGCTTCTTCCAGCTCGACGGCTCGATGACCCGCGAATATGGCGGTCTCGGCGTGGGCCTGGCTATCTGTCGGCAACTGGTGGAGCTGCTGGGCGGGCGCCTGACCCACACTTCCGAGCCCGGTCGCGGCAGTCGGTTCCAGGTGGACGTGGAGTTTGATGTGGCCTTGCCAGCGGCGGTCCCGACGCCGTTTTCCTTCGGTGGCCGCCAGGGCTCGCGCCAGCCCCAGGATTGCACGGTGCTGCTGGCGGATGACAACAACATCGATCAGTTGGTCATGCGTGGCATGTTGCTCAAGTTGGGTTATCGGGTGCGCACCGCCGACAGTGGCCGCGCGGCGCTGGATCTGCTGCACGGCGAGCGCTTTGACGCGGTGCTGCTCGATTGCCAGTCGCCGCCGCTGGACGGTGTGTCGGTCTGCTGCCAGATCCGTTCGTTGTCTGGCTGCGAAGAGTTGCCGGTACTGGTGGTCAGCCCGAACCTGGGGCAGGAGCACTGCCCCTCGGGCGCGCTGATCGACTACCTGAGCAAACCGGTTAAATTCGACGCATTGCAGGCAATGCTCCAGCGCCGGGTGCTTTGTCCGAGGCAGGGTGAAAGCGCCGATATTTAGGCGTATATGACACTTTGTTCGGCCTGGAGGCGGTGCTTAACTGACTCCCTGGCCGATCGAGGAGCCCTGTCATGAACCTGCACCAGTTCGCTGAAACCCACGACGTCACCAATCAGCCGCCGTCCTTGGATGGCGCCAACCTGTACCGTATCGACCTGCCGTTGCAGCAGTGGTCGCAGCGCTTTGGGGCTGGCTGGGCGCAGGCGCGGATTGATGCGTATGGGGCGCTGGCCGGCGGGCCGTTGATGGAAGCGGGCTTCCTGGCCAACCAGAACAAACCGGTTTTTTCCAGCCATGACCGCTACGGTCATCGCATCGACCTGGTGGAGTTCCATCCTGCTTATCATCAGTTGATGCGCACCGCCGTCGAGCATGGCCTGCCGAGTTTGCCTTGGTCCCATCCACAGCCCGGCGCCCATGTCGCCCGTGCGTCGATGACCTATCTGCACAGCCAGGCCGAAGCCGGTACGGGTTGCCCGTTGACCATGACCTTCGCCAGCGTGCCGGCGCTGCGCCTGCAACCGGATCTGGCCGAGCGCTGGTTGCCGAAGGTGCTCGCCACCGAGTACGACCCGCGCAACGTCGGCATGGCCCACAAGGCCGGGGTGACCCTGGGCATGGCGATGACCGAAAAACAGGGCGGCACCGATGTGCGGGCCAACACCACCAAGGCCTATCCGGTGGGTGCCAGCGGTCCGGGCCAGGCCTATGAGCTGATGGGGCACAAATGGTTCTGTTCGGCACCGATGTGCGACGCTTTCCTCACCTTGGCCCAGACCGACAAGGGCCTGAGCTGTTTCCTGCTGCCGCGCCATCGTCCCGACGACACGCGCAATCAGTTCTACATCCAGCGCTTGAAGAACAAGCTGGGTAACTGTTCCAACGCCTCCAGCGAAGTCGAATTCCGTGGCGCACTGGCCTGGATGGTCGGCGAAGAAGGGCGCGGCGTGCCGACGATCATCGAGATGGTGGCCATGACCCGCTTCGATTGCATGGTCGGCTCCAGCGCCCTGATGCGCCAGGCATTGACCCAGGCCAGTCATCACTGCGCGCACCGCAAGGTCGGTGGCAAGCTGTTGAGCGAACAGCCGCTGATGCAGAACGTCCTGGCTGACCTGGCGTTGGAAAGCGAGGCCGCCCTGGCCTTGAGCCTGCGCATGGGCCGGGCGTTGGACCATTTGAATGACGAGCATGAGGCCAAGTTCGCCCGGCTGGTGACGGCGGTGGGCAAGTACTGGATCTGCAAGCGTGCCCCCGCGATGATCAACGAAGCCGCCGAATGCATGGGCGGTGCCGGCTACGTCGAAGACAGCATCCTGCCGCGCCTGTACCGTGAAGCACCGGTCAACTCGACGTGGGAAGGCTCCGGCAACGTGCAATGCCTGGATGTGTTGCGCGCCCTGTCCAAGGAGCCAGGTGTGCTGGAGGTCTTGTTCAGCGAACTGGGCGACGGCCATGGCGACAAGCGCCTGGCCGGGCACATCCACCAATTGCGCACAGCCTTCAAGGACACCGATGACATCCAGTACCGCGCCCGGCAATTGACCGAAGACATCGCCGTGGGCCTGCAAGCCAAGCTGCTGCTGGAAGCGGGGAACAGTGAAGTCAGCGATGCTTTTATCGCCAGTCGCCTGGGTTCGACCGGCCGGGTGTACGGTGCCCTGCCTCGGGGCTTGAATGTCGAGGCCATCGTGGCGCGCTCCACCCCGCACGGTTTTTAGAAACAACACATACCCCTGTGGGAGCGAGCTTGCTCGCGATGGCGTCGGTACATCCAACCTCTATGGTGACTGACATACCGCTATCGCGAGCAAGCTCGCTCCCACAGGGGGCTGCGGTGAAATGAAAGTTCTGGGGCCACTGAAGATCAATTGTGGGTGAATGATCGAGCGCGCCAATACGCCACTGTTCCCGTCGGGCGGCGATGCAGGCAAGATGAAGGCCTGCAAGTCAGAACACAGGAAGCTGATCGTGACCGAAGCGTTTATTGTCGTTCAAACCGCTGAACAAGCCGTGGATCGTCTAGCGGCCCTGCACGAGCGTGCGACCACCGCGCTGAACCAGGCGCTCATGCGTTATCTCAAGGACCGCATCGAGCCGGATGCCGAACAGCGTGCATTGTTTCGCTATCCCGCTCTGCGCCTGACCTATCACTGCCACGGCGAAGTCCCGCAAACCACTCGGGCCTATGCCAAGGTCCAGTTGCCCGGCACCTACAGCGTCACCGTCACCCATCCCGCCGCGTTTCGTAAATACCTGCTGGAACAGCTGGTCCCGCTGATGCACGACTTTACCGTCACCGTGGAAGTGGGCGTCAGCGAGCAGAACATCCCGTACCCGTACGTGGTGGAGCAGGGCGACGAACTGGCCGGTTCCGGCGTGACCGCCGCCGTGCTGGCGCGGGTATTCCCCAGCACTGACCTGTCGGCCGCCACCGATGGCATCGCCGACGGCCTCTATGACTGGGAAAACACCGACCCGCTGCCCCTGGCGCTGTTCGATGCCGCGCGGGTGGATTTCTCCCTGCGTCGGCTGGTGCATTACACCGGCAGCGATTGGCGCCATGTGCAGCCGTGGATCCTGCTCACCAACTATCACCGCTATGTCGACCAGTTCATCGTCCATGGCCTGGAGCAGCTGCGCAGCGACCCGCGCTTTGTGCGCATGGTTCTGCCGGGCAACGTGATCATCGACAAGAACATGGACCATGGCGAAGCGTCGGCCATCGCTGCCGGTGTGGTCTGGCACCGTTACCAGATGCCGGCTTATCACCTGCAGACCAACGACGGCCATGGCGTGACCCTGGTGAACATCGGCGTTGGCCCGTCCAACGCCAAGAACATCACCGACCACCTGGCCGTGCTGCGCCCGCATTGCTGGCTGATGATCGGCCACTGCGGTGGGCTGCGGCAGTCCCAGACCATCGGTGACTACGTGCTGGCCCACGCCTACATGCGTCGCGATGGCATTCTCGACCGGGTGGTGCCGCCGAACATTCCGATTCCAGCCCTGGCCGAAGTGCAGATGGCGCTTCAGCAGGCGGCGGCGAACATCACCGGCGAGAAGGGCGATGAGCTGAAAAAGCGCCTGCGCACCGGCACCGTGCTGACTTACGACGATCGCAACTGGGAACTGCGCTGGGCCCAGGAACGTCCGCTGATCAACCTGTCTCGCGCCGTGGCGGTGGATATGGAGAGCGGCACCATCGCTGCCCAGGGTTATCGCCTGCGAGTGCCCTATGGCACGTTGCTGTGCGTTTCGGACAAGCCACTGCATAGCGAAATCAAGCTGCCGGGTTCGGCCAACGCGTTCTATGAGCGAGCGGTCAACCAGCATCTGAAGATCGGCATCGAGGCGCTGGACCTGTTGCGCACCGAACTCAACTCGTTGCATTCGCGCAAACTGCGCAGCTTCGACGAGCCGCCGTTCCGCTGATCGGATGGTGGTCATTTAACGGTCGGGCCACTAGCATGGTCGGCCCCGACCGTTAGATGTTGTATTCGCCATGCCCCGTCCCCCACGCCCCGCTTCCCGTCGCCCTGGCGCGAAGCCTCCCGCCGCTGCGCTGCGCCGTGTGGCCAAGGCTCCGCCGGCCGAGCCAAAGCTGATCCTGTTCAACAAACCCTTCGACGTGCTGACGCAGTTCAGCGACGGTGAAGGGCGGGCGACGCTCAAGGATTTTATCCACGTACCGGGCATCTACCCGGCCGGGCGGCTGGATCGCGACAGTGAAGGTTTGCTGTTGCTGACTAACGATGGGCAATTGCAGGCGCGTATTGCCGACCCCAAGCACAAGCTGGCCAAGACCTATTGGGTGCAAGTAGAAGGTGAGCCGAGTGCCGAACAGTTGCAGCGTTTGCGCGATGGGGTGGAGTTGAACGACGGCATGACGTTGCCAGCCGAGGCACGCCGATTGGACGAGCCGCAATTATGGCCGCGCAACCCGCCGGTGCGTTTTCGTAAAAGCGTGCCCACGAGCTGGCTGGAGCTGGTGATCCGCGAAGGGCGCAACCGTCAGGTGCGACGCATGACCGCCGCGGTGGGCCTGCCGACACTGCGCCTGGTGCGGGTCAGGATCGGCGACTGGACGATCGAAGGGCTCGATCAGGGCCAGTGGAAAGAAGTCCCGGCGCGCTTATAACGCGCCCGATTCGATCAGGCCGATCACTACGCTCTTGATGATGAACGCGGCCACGCCGAGGCCCAGCACGAAAAACAGGATGAACGAGCCAAAACGCCCGGCCTTGGACTTCTTTGCCAGGTCCCAGACGATGAAGCCCATGAAAATGATCAGGATGCTGACCAGGCCGGTCATCATCCACTCTTCGAAAACAGCAGGATCCATCAGGGCACTCCGGCGTGGGCGAGGTTGTAAGGGCGGGGCGAGTATACGGCATGGGGGGCGGGCGAGGGATTGACCTGCGGCGGTGTGTCGCAGCTATTCATCGCCTGGGCTGATGCCATCGCGAGCAAGCTCGCTCCCATATTGGATGTATGGCGAGCGCAATATCTGTGAGCGTCCGGTCCCCTGTGGGAGCGAGCTTGCTCGCGATGGCGTTCTTAGCTGCGCAGGTGAGTCAACGGCAACTCGGTGCTGTTGAGCACCTGGTTCAGCACAAAGCTGGAGCGCACGCTGGTGACGCCATCGATCCGGGTCAGGTGCCCCAACAGCAGTTTCTGGTAATGGTCCATGTCCGGCACTACGACCTTGAGCTGGTAGTCCGCGTCCATACCGGTCACCAGGCTGCATTCCAGCACTTGCGGCAGGTTGCGGATGGCGGCTTCGAAATTCTCGAAGCGCTCGGGTGTGTGGCGGTCCATGCCGATCAGCACATAAGCCGTGAGGCTCAGGCCCAGTAGCTTGCGGTCGAGCAGGGCGACCTGGCGGGTGATGTAGCCGTCATCCTCCAACTGCTTGACCCGCCGCGAGCAGGGGGAGGGCGACAGGCCGATGCGTTCGGCCAGTTCCTGGTTGGAGATGCGCGCATCGCGCTGCAATTCCGCCAGAATGCTCAGGTCGTAACGGTCGAGTTTGCTCATCGGTCGGGCCTTTATCTTGATAATTGCGGTGGATTATCTATCCGGGGTTAAAAATTGCGCAAGTGATGTTTATTTCCGCAATCTTCGCAATCATCTGTCGGCACCCCAGGCTTATGCTTATCACCAAGATCACTGCTCGGACAAACAGTCCAGTGCGGCCCGCCCAATCAGGCCGGCTGCGGTCGCAGTACCCACCGGTACTGGCAGACCCCCGAGCTGCACACCGTCCAGAAGACGGCGTGAGGTGAGCCGACGTCATAAGCGTCGAGCACGGACGAAATTCTCAAGGGGAGGCCGACGGGCCTCCCTTTTTTAATGCCTGCGAAATAAACCCCGTGGCTGATAATCTGTCGCAGAACCGGCCTGGGCTTTCCCAGTCTTATCATCAGGCCCTGAACCGTTGTGAGGAATTTCATGAAGTCGCGCATCTGGCGTTTGGCAGGTGTTGGTCTGTTGTGGGCGAGTGTCAGTGCGCAGGGAATGGCCGACGATCAGCAAAACCATGGCGGCCCGGACGGCGGTCGCGGGCAGGACGGGCGCGGCGGCAACGGCCAGGGTTACTCGGGCCAGCCACGGCCGCAGAGCAGCGAAATCATTCGGGGCGACAACAGTCGTCAGTTCGAGGTCAGGCCGCAGAACCCGGGCGGACAACATTACGAGCGTCCACCGCAGGACCCTAACGCTCACGGTCGTCCGCCGCAGCCGCCGCCCGGCAACAACTTGCCCATCCAGGGCCGGCCCGACAGCGTGACCCAGACCCGGGAACCGCAACCGGGGTATTACCGCGATATCCCTCGGCGCAACGATGGCTATCCGAACGCAGGTCCGCGACCAGACCATGACGGTCGTCCCGGTCAGCATTGGCCCGGTCGGCCGGATGGGCATGGCAACGGTTGGGGTCCGGGGCCGCAATATCGCCCAGGGTACGTGATCGACCGCTTCCCGGATCGCAACTACCGCGTGCCTTATCGCGGCCAGGACTATTTCTATTCGGGCGGCTACTGGTACCGCCCGCAAGGACCGCGTTACGTCGTGGTCGCGCCACCGCGGGGCATCCGCACCCGTTACCTGCCCGATTACGCCCGGGAAGTGTGGATCGGCAGTTCGCTGTTCTTCCTCGCTGCCGGCGCCTATTACATCTACGAAGCCAACACCCAGGATTATGTCGTGGTCGATGCGCCGGTCGCCAACCCGCAGCCGCAACCCCAGGGCAACAGTTTCGATGTGGTGGCCTATCCGGCCAACGGCCAGTCGCCCGAGCAGGTCAATCAGGATGGCTACGACTGCTATCGCTGGGCGGTGCAGCAGAGCGGGTTCGATCCGCGCAACTACACCTACCCACCGGCACCGGAAGTTGTGCAGACCTATCGCCAGGCCCAGGGCAGTTGCTTGAGCAGCCGTGGGTATCAGGTGACGTACTGAATATCCAGCGCAAATCCCTGTGGCGAGGGAGCTTGCTCCCGCTGGCCTGCGCAGCAGGCCCAGGATCTTGCGGTCGCTGCGCAACCGAGCGGGAGCAAGCTCCCTCGCCACATTCTGTGTTCGGCATCAAGCGCTGGCGCGCTTCACCACGTCCGACGGATCGGCATGCACCAGCACTTCGGCCTTCGGATAAGCGCGGTGGATGGCATCGGCGGCCTGGTCACTGATGCCGTGGGCCACTGACAGGGTCAGATCCCCCGGCAACTCCAGGTGCAGTTGCACGAACCAGTGGTTGCCGGAGACCCGCGTACGCAGGTCATGGGCACCGAGCACGCCGGGCACGGCGCAGGCCAGTTCCAACATGCGCTGGCTGACGTCGGGCGGCAGTTCTTCATCCATCAGCACCGCGAAGCTTTCCCGGGCGATCTGGATGGCGCTCCACAGGATATACGCGGCGATCCCCAGACCGAACCAGGCGTCGAGTTGATACCAACCGAACCCGGCCAGTACCAGCGCGACCAGGATGCTGCCGTTGAGCAACAGGTCGGAGCGATAGTGCAGCGAGTCGGCGCGCACGGCGTTGGAGCCGGTGGCGCGGATGACCCGATGCTGCAACGCCAGCAGCGCCAGGGTCAGTCCCAGGGAAAACACAATCACACCGACGCTGAGCCAGGGCGCCTCCACTGGCACCGGGTTCTTCAGGCGTTCGAAGGCCTGCAAGGCTATCAATACCGCACTGCCACCGATGAACAGTGCCTGGGCCATGCCGGCCAGGGATTCTGCCTTGCCATGGCCGTAGCGATGGTCATCGTCGGCGGGGCGCAGGGCGTAATGCACCGCCAGCAGATTGAGCAGCGAAGTGACGCCGTCCAGCGCCGAGTCAGTCAGGCCGGCGAGCATGCTCACCGAACCGCTGAGCCACCAGGCCAGGGCCTTGGCGATCACCAGGGTGAGTGCCACGGCCACCGACGCCCGAGTGGCCAGGCGCAGCAGGCGAGCGTGTTCGGTGCTGGTGGTCATGGCGCGGTCGTTCCTTCGGTGGCGCCGGTCATGCGGCCGGTTTGAGGCCAAGGGTGGCCAGTTGCTGCGCGCTGCCTTTGTGTTGGATCAGTCGAGGATCGTCCAGCGGGAAGCTGCGGCCCAGTTCGTGTTCCAGGATTGCCTGCAGTTTTTGGTTATTGACCGTGCCGTCGGGGTTGATGGCTGGCTTGAGTTTCTCTGGCTCGATCTGGACGCTGCGGCCCGGTTCGAAATAGATGGCACCGGTGGCAAAGTCCACGGCGAACGCGATCAGGCCGGGAATGATGTAGAACAGCAGGCCGACGGCATCGAGGGCGGCGATGGCCGGGTCGATCTTGCCGTCGATCTGGCCGCGACGGTCCGGGTAGAAGATCGAGCCACAGGCGCTGATTTGAGTCAGCAGGGTGGCGACCAGCACGCCACCGATCACGCGAAAGGGAATACGCATAGCAATCTCCTGAACAGGTAGTAGAGGCGTTGCTGGTTGGAGTCCAGACCACGCTAAACAGTTCGCCGTTATACTCGGCCCTCTGTTTTGGAGCCAGCATGATTTCTTTGCCGATTGATGAAGTTTTACCCGCCCTGCGCCAAGCCTTGGCATCGCGCCACGAAGCCGTGCTCGAAGCACCGCCCGGTGCCGGTAAAACCACCCGTGTCCCCCTGGCCTTGCTGAACGAGCCCTGGCTGGCCGGACAGACCATCCTGATGCTCGAACCCCGGCGCCTGGCGGCACGGGCGGCGGCCGAGCGGCTGGCCAGCGAACTGGGGGAGAAGGTCGGTGAAACCGTCGGCTACCGGATTCGTCTCGACAGCAAGGTCGGGCCCAAGACCCGCATTGAAGTGGTCACCGAAGGCATCCTCACCCGCCGTTTGCAGGACGATCCGGCGCTGGAAGGAGTGGGACTGCTGATTTTCGACGAATTCCACGAACGCAGCCTCGATGCCGACCTGGCCCTGGCCTTGAGCCTCAACGGCCGGGAGTTGTTTCGCGAAGAGCAGCCGCTCAAGATCCTGTTGATGTCCGCGACCCTGGAAGGCGAACGCCTGGCCGGGCTGTTGGACAACGCGCCGATCCTGCGCAGCGAAGGCCGTATGTTCCCGGTGACGGTACGCTGGGGCCGGCCATTGCAGCCTGGCGAGTTCATCGAGCCACGGCTGGTGCAGACCGTGCTCGAAGCGCTGCACGATGAAACCGGCAGCGTCCTGGTGTTCTTGCCCGGGCAGGCAGAGATCCGCCGGGTCCATCAGCAACTGGCCGAGGCCTTGGGCGAGGGCGGCAACGTGTTGCTCTGCCCGTTGCACGGCGAACTGGACCTCGCAGCTCAACGTGCCGCCATCGACCCCGCGCCACCCGGTCAGCGCAAGGTGGTGCTGGCCACCAACATTGCCGAAACCAGCCTGACCATCAATGGCGTGCGCGTGGTGATCGACGCCGGACTGGCCCGGGTGCCGCGTTTCGACCCGGGCAGCGGCATGACCCGGCTCGACACCCAGCGCATTTCCCGGGCCAGCGCCACCCAGCGGGCCGGTCGCGCCGGGCGCCTGGAGCCGGGGGTGTGCTACCGGTTGTGGTCCGAAGACCAGCATGAACAATTGGCCGCTTACGCTAGCGCGGAGATTCTGTCGGCGGACTTGGCCGGATTGGCCCTGCAACTGGGGCGCTGGGGTGTGACGCCGCAGCAATTGGTCTGGCTCGACGTTCCGCCCGCCGCTGCGTATGCCCAGGCCCAGGACCTGCTGCAACGCCTGGGCGCGCTGGAGGGCGAGCAACTGACCCGCCACGGTCAGGCCATGGCCGAACTGCCAGCCCACCCGCGTATCGCGCATCTGCTGTTGCGCGGCCAGGCGCTGGGGCTGGCAGACATGGCCTGCAACGTCGCTGCGCTGCTGGGCGAACGGGACATTCTGCGCGGTGCCGGCGCCGACCTGCACAGTCGCCTGGCCTTGCTGTCCGGCGAAGAACGGGCGGCGCGCGGCGCTCAGGGCGGGGTGCAGCGGGCGCGGCAACTGGCCCGGCAATATCGCGGCTATCTGCGGGGCAAGGCCGAAGAGGCCGTGGCCGATCCCGATCACCCGCGCTGGCTCGGCGCGTTGCTGGCGTTGGCCTACCCCGACCGCGTCGCCCAACAGCGCCGGCCCGGCGGCGCGGAATATCGCCTGGCCAATGGCCGTGCGGCGCTGTTTGCCGAGGCTGACAGCCTGATGAAACAAGCGTGGCTGGTGATCGCCGACCTGAGCAGCCGCCAGGGCCAGCGGGAAGAGCGGATCTACCTGGCGACGGATTTCGACCCGGAGCTGTTCGACTCGGTATTGGCCGAGCAGGTGCACACGGTGGATCAATTGGATTGGGATGAGCGCGAAGGCGTGCTGCGGGCCGAGCGCCAGCGCAAGGTCGGCGAACTGGTGCTCAGCCGCGAACCGTTGACCGGCCTGGACGAGTCAGCCCGTAGCCAAGCCCTGGTGAACCTGGTGCGGCGCAAGGGCCTGGAATTACTGCCCTGGACTCCGGAGCTACGGCAATGGCAGGCGCGGGTGGCCTTGTTGCGTCGACTTGAATTGGAGGCCAAGGGCGAGAGTGAATGGCCAGACGTCAGCGACGCAGCCCTGCTGAACACCCTCGAACACTGGTTGATGCCGTATCTGGGCCGAGTCTCGCGCCTCAGTCATTTCGCCAACCTGGACCTGTCGAGCATCGTTCACAACCTGTTGCCCTGGCCATTGCCGCAACGCCTGGACGAACAGGCCCCCCACCATTTGAGTGTGCCTTCGGGCTCCTCGATCCGCCTGGACTACAGCGAGCATCCACCGATCCTGGCGGTGCGCCTGCAGGAACTCTTCGGCCTGGCCGATACCCCGCGCATCGCCGGCGGACGCCAGGTCGTCAAGCTGCACCTGTTGTCACCGGCACGCCGGCCGGTACAGGTGACCCAGGACCTGGCGAACTTCTGGCGCAGCACCTATGCCGAGGTGAAGAAGGACTTGAAGGGGCGCTATCCCAAGCATTACTGGCCGGATGATCCGCTGGTGGCGGAGGCGACGGCGCGGGTCAAGCCGCGCAAGTGAGTTGATTGCGACACAGATCCATTGTGGGAGCGAGCTTGCTCGCGATGGCGTCGGCACATCCTGATATCTGTGCTGGTTGAAAGATCGCTATCGCGAGCAAGCTCGCTCCCACATTTGTCCGGTGGTGGCTTCAAATCAAGGCGCAGCCGGCAACAAAAAGCGCGCAATTACCGGTAAATGGTCGGAGATGCGCAAGGTGTCATCCTGGCGTACCTGGGCTTCGACCCGTTTGATGCGCGGGCTGTAGAACAGGTAGTCGACGGTGCGGTCCGGGCCGTTGAGGCCGGGGTCGTTCGGGTAATGGGTCAGCCAATGTTCGCGGTCGATGCCGCTGGCTTCGTTGTTGGTGGGAATCATCGGGTATTTGTCCCACAGCAGGTGCAGCGGGCTGTCGGCGGAGTAGGGCGTGCGTTGCTCGGACGGCAGGCGTCGGTACTGGCCCAGGGGCAGCAGGTTGAAGTCGCCGCCGATCAGCCAGGGCGTGCCTGCGGATTCGAACTTATCCAGTGCCTTGGTCACGGCGGTGATTTGTCTGGGCAGGGTTTCGTCCGGTTCAGTGGCCCGTTCCAGGTGCGTGTTGAGCACCGCCAGCTGGCTGCCGTCGCTCAGTGACAGATAGCTCACCAACAAGGCATTTTTCGGCTGGAACTGACGGCTGATGACGTTGGTGTCGGCCACCGGCAGTTGCACCCGTTCGGCATGGTCGATGCGGTAGCGACTCAGGGTCGCCAGTTGCCGGCCGACGCTGCCGAAGATGTGCGGGTCGGGGATGAAGTCGGCTTTCCAGTCGAAGGCGCTGGTGCCGCACGGGTAGAGGTCGGCCACGCGTTCCTGCAACAACTTGAGCTGGTCCTGGTAATCGCTGGCCTTGGCGCCTTTGTCCAGTTCCTGGAGCAACACGATGTCCGGTTGCTCGTCGCGGATCACCCGGGCCACTTCGTCGAGGCTGAAGGCCATGTCTTCCAGGGTCGGGCTTTCATCGTCGCCTTGGGCCAGGTCGTGCCAGAACACGTAGCGCTTGCCCGCGAGGAACTGGACGTTCCAGGTCATCACCTTCAAGGCTTGGCCGGGTGCCAGCGCTGCTGCATTGGCGGTGCAACTGACCGGCACGGTTTCCCGGGGCTGTGGCCGCCAGGTCAGGCCGTAGATCGACAGGGCGGCCAGGCTGAGGATCAACAGCAGGCCCAGCAAGGTGTAGCGCAGTAGACGGATCATGGCTCGGCTTATGGGCGAAACGCAAAAGTGCTCCCGAGCATAACCGAGAGCGGTTCTCAAGCCCAAGCCCAGGGCTGTCGCCGTATGGGATCAGCGGCGCTCGGGCTTGGCTTCGATCAGCATGAACAGGCGGAACAGCACCACGGTGGTGAACAGTTGCAGGAAGCTGTGGACGCTGTCGATCAGCAAACTCACCGCCGGGTTCTGGGGTGACGGATACACCGAGACGCTGGCGCCCTTGAGCAGCCACAGCGGGCCCATCACCGCGAGAATGCACAGCAGGATCCGCCAGAAGTTGCCGCGGGACAGGTTGAGGCTTTCCTTCATCGCCGCCAGGGGGGCCAGGCCCCTGAGGACCAACAGGTATTCGCCGAAGGCCAGGGTCACCATCAGCCACAGGCCCGGCAGGAAGTACAACGACAGCCCCACCAGGATCAACAAGGTGTTGAGGGCCGTCAGCAAGGCAAAGCGCGGCCACAGGGTGAGGGCCGTTGCCAGCAGGTCCCGCGTGCGTGGTGCTTCACCGCGGCTGCGGGCGTCGAGAAACAGGATCAGCGCGGCGGTGTACAAGGGGTACACCAGCAGTCCGACGATCACACTGTAGCCGGGAAAGCCGTCGGGGCCGAGGGCGCTGTCCACGCCTTGCTGCAGCAGGGCCTCGAGTATCACCAGTGGCAGGCACAACTGGGCGATCCGGCCCAAATGGCGCTTGAAGAAATACAAAGAGTCGCGCAGCACGTCAAACGGATTCATGAGTCGGTATCGCAGTTGAAAAAGCGGTCCGACACTTTAACCGATCAGGCGCCCGCACAAGCAAACGTAAACATCAGGTAAAGACCATTGAAAGCTTTCCGGCGAGCCCCATTACTGATGGGCACCGGTCTTCGGGATCGGAATGGTTTCTACCCGGCAATCGAATGAGGTCGCCATGAACAGCGAAGAACAAACCCTGATCGATGGACTGTTTTCACGGCTGCAACAGGCCGAAAAGGATTCAGCCCCGCGCGACGCCCAGGCCGAGGCGCGGATCAAGGAACACCTGGCGAGCCAGCCAGCGGCGGGCTATTTCATGGCCCAGGCGATCCTGGTGCAGGAGGCTGCGATCAAGCGCCTCGATGAGCAGAACAGGCAACTGGCCCAGCAGGTCGAGCAATTGCAGGCTGATCTGCAACAAGCGCGCAAGCAAGCGCCGGCACCCAGCGGTGGCGGCGGTTTCCTCTCGAGTATCTTCGGCGGCAGCCCGCGGGATTCACGCCCGGCGAGCGCGCCGGGCTCCAGCGGTGGTGGTTGGCGCGAACCGGCGCAACCGTCCTTCAATGCCCCGCCCCAACAGGGCTTCGGCGCGCCGCCCGGCAATTATGGCGCACCGCAGCAACAAGCCCCGGTAGCGGGCAGCTTCCTCGGCGGCGCCCTGAAAACCGCGGCGGGCGTGGCGGGCGGCGTGATGCTGGCCCAAGGCATCAGCAGCCTGTTCCACAGCAATCAGCAACCGCAGGAGATCGTCGAGGTCATCAAGGAAGAACCGGCGCAACCGGTCAACGACACCGCAGGCAACGGCTGGGGCGATGACCCGCGCGTAGCCGATAACGACGCCTACGGCAACGACCAGGGCGGGTTCAGCGACGCGGACTACAGTGACGATTCATCTTCCTTCGGCGACGACGACTCCTTCGTCTGACCTGCCATTCGTCCGGGGCGCCTTGGCGCCTCGGGCCGATTATTCGCGGAACAATCCTTCGGGCTGGCATACTGGGCGACTTTTCGGCCCTGGTGGGCTGCGTACGTGTGCATCCAAGAGGAAACGCGGTGAAAAAAATTGCAGTGTTCGCCGATGTCCAGAACCTCTACTACACCGTGCGCCAGGCTTACGGTTGCCATTTCAACTACGCCGCGCTGTGGGCCGATGTCAGCAAACAGGGGCAGATCGTCGAGGCCTATGCCTATGCGATCGATCGCGGTGACAGCAAGCAGCAACAATTCCAGCAGATCCTGCGCAACCTGGGTTTCGTCGTGAAGCTCAAGCCCTACATCCAGCGCAGCGACGGCTCGGCCAAGGGCGACTGGGACGTGGGCATTACGCTGGACATCATGGACGCCGCCGACCACGTCGATGAAGTGGTGCTGGCCTCCGGCGATGGCGATTTCGACATGTTGCTCGAACGCATCATCCAGAAGCACGGTGTGCAAGCCGTGGCCTATGGCGTGCCAGGGTTGACCGCCAACTCGCTGATCCGCGCCGCCAGTCGCTATGTGCCCATTGAGGGCGCGTTGTTGCTCAAGAATTGATTTTCACGGAGTTCAAAAGGTTTGGAACGCATCGCAGTCATCGACTTTGAAACCACCGGGATCACCCCGAGCAGCAGTTGCCGGGCCACCGAGATCGCGGTGGTGATGCTCGAGCAAGGCCGGATCGTCGACCGCTACCAGAGCCTGATGAATGCCGGTGTGCGCGTCCCTGCGTTTATCGAGCAACTGACCGGCATCAGCAACGCCATGCTGCGCAGCGCACCCTCGGCGGAAAAGGTCATGAACGAGGTCAACGAGTTCGTCGGCATCACGCCACTGTTGGCCCACAACGCCGCGTTCGACCAGAAGTTCTGGGATTTCGAGCTGGGACGTATCAAACGCACCCGCTTGCAGAATTTTGCCTGCTCACTGTTGCTGGCCCGGCGCCTGATGCCGGCGGCGCCGAACCACAAGCTCGGCACGCTCAACGTGTTCGCCGGCTTGCCCCACACCGGTCAGGCTCACCGGGCCATGGCCGATGCCGAAATGGCCGCCAACCTCACCGCGCACCTGGCTTCGCAACTGCGGCAAAAGCATGGGTTGCGGGAGTTGTCCCATGATTTGCTGTGCAGTTTGCAGAAAGTGCCGGCGGCGAAGATCAACGAGCATCTCAAGCGCCATCGCGGTTTCTAAACACACCGCCGGACAACTGTGGGAGCGAGCTTGCTCGCGATAGCGTCGGATCAGTCAGCCGCCCTGTGACTGACACGCCACCATCGCGAGCAAGCTCGCTCCCACAGTTGATCAGTGTCATCTCCCATTGCCTTCCAACTGCCCCAACGGCACGCGCTTTTCAATGGCGCTGGACAGCACGATGGACGTCTTGCTGAAACCGAACTTGGCAATGCGGTTGATCAGCTCTTCCAGCTCAGGCATCGAGCCAACCGCCGCTTGCATGATCACGCACGGATCCCCGGTGACCCGGTGGCATTCGGTCAGTTGTGGGATCTTGCACAGTTCGTCGTAGGTTTTCTGGTTGCCGTGCTGGTTCATTCGCAGTTCGATGACGCACTGCACCGGCAGGCCGATCTTCGCCATGTCGACTTTGGCTTGATAACCGGTGATGACACCGCTGGCTTCCAGCTTGCTGACCCGTTCGGCCACGGCGGGGGCCGACAGGTTCACTTTGCGGGCCAGTTCGGCGTAGGACGCACGACCGTTGTCCAACAGGGCACTGAGCAACATGCGGTCGTATTTATCCACGGTTTGGCTTCCTGTCGGCGCGACTTTCGAAAGCGCGATTTATAGCGCTGATCACCGTGTTTTGAAAAGTGTATGGCCTGGATAAACAGGTTTTGTAGCTTAATTTCCGTCTGTCGCCTTTCTAGAATAGCGTCTCTCATTGTCCTGACTTCGAGCTGAACATGCCTGGCCCACGCCGTTTTCCCCTGCCATTGATCGCTGCCTTCTTTGCCTTGTACGTCATCTGGGGTTCGACCTACCTGGTGATTCGTATCGGCGTGGAGCATTGGCCGCCACTGTTGTTGGCCGGGATTCGTTTTGTGTTGGCCGGTTCGCTGATGTACGGCTTCCTGCGCTGGCGCGGGGCGCCGGCGCCGACCTGGGCGCAATGGAAGGCCGGGGCCATCATTGGCGTGCTGTTGCTCAGTTTCGGTAACGGTGCGGTCAGTGTGGCCGAGCACACCGGCGTGGCGTCCGGGGTCGCGGCGTTGGCGGTGGCGACGGTGCCTTTGTTTACCTTGCTGTGCGGATATTTCTGGGGCGCGCGTAATACCCGTCTGGAATGGGCGGGGATTGTGCTGGGGTTGATCGGCATCGCCATGCTCAACCTCGGTTCCAATCTGCAATCCAGCCCGTTGGGGGCGACGTTGCTGGTGTTCGCGGCGGCCTCCTGGGCCTTCGGCTCGGTGTTGAGCAAACACCTGCCGTTGCCGGCCGGGGCGATGGCCAGCGCCGTGGAGATGCTGGTGGGCGGTGTGGTGCTGTTGATCGGCAGCGTGGCCAGCGGTGAACACCTGGACAGCATGCCGCCGCTGGAAGGCTGGTTCGCGCTGGCGTACCTGACCTTCTTCGGTTCGATCATTGCCTTCAACGCCTACATGTACCTGCTCAAGCATGTGCGTCCGGCGGCGGCCACCAGCTATGCCTACGTCAACCCGGCCGTGGCGGTGCTGCTGGGCATCGTATTCGCCGGTGAAACCATCGGCATCGAGGAGGCCTTGGCGATGTTGGTGATCATCAGTGCGGTGGTGTTGATCGGCTTGCCGCAGTGGCGCAAACCCAAGCCTGCGCCGGCCGTCTCCTGATTTAGGGTAAACTGCCGCGCATTGCACACCTTGCGCTGATTTTTCCTACGGTATTTCCATGACTTTCGCCACCCTTGGCCTGATCGAACCCTTGCTGCGCGCTCTCGAGACGCTCGGCTACCAGACCCCGACTCCGGTTCAGGCCCAAGCCATGCCGGCAGTGCTCGCCGGTCGCGACCTGATGGCCGCGGCCCAGACCGGTACCGGCAAGACCGCCGGCTTTGCGGTGCCGCTGTTGCAGCTGCTGACCACCGAAGGGCCGAAGGTCGCGGCCAACTCGGTGCGGGCGTTGATCCTGGTGCCGACCCGCGAGCTGGCGGAGCAGGTCCATGAGAGCGTGCGTCAGTACGCGCAAAACCTGCCGCTGAGCACCTACGCGGTGTACGGCGGTGTCAGCATCAACCCGCAGATGATGAAGCTGCGCAAAGGTGTCGACCTGCTGGTCGCCACGCCGGGTCGCTTGCTCGATCTGTTCCGCCAGAATGCGCTGAAGTTCAATCAACTGCAGACGTTGGTGCTGGACGAAGCCGACCGCATGCTCGACCTGGGCTTCTCCGAGGAGCTGGCGAATATCTACAAGGCCCTGCCGAAGAAGCGCCAGACCCTGCTGTTCTCGGCGACCTTTTCCGATGCGATCCGTTTGCTGGCCGGGCAGATGCTCAATGATCCGCTAAGCATTGAAGTGAGCCCGCGCAACGTGGCTGCCAACACCGTCAAGCAATGGGTGGTGACGGTGGACAAGAAGCGCAAGCCGGAATTGTTCGTGCACCTGATGCGCAAGCACAAGTGGAAGCAGGTGCTGGTATTCGCCAAAACCCGCAACGGCGTCGATGCACTGGTGGAAAAACTCCAGGGCCTGGGGGTCAACGCCGACGGTATCCACGGTGACAAGCCCCAGGCCACCCGCCAACGTGCGCTGGACCGCTTCAAGGCCAGCGAAGTGCAGATCCTGGTAGCCACCGACGTTGCCGCCCGTGGCTTGGACATCGAGGATTTGCCGTTGGTGGTGAACTTCGACCTGCCAATCGTGGCCGAGGACTACATCCACCGTATCGGCCGTACCGGCCGGGCGGGCGCTACAGGACAGGCGATTTCCCTGGTCTGCGCCGATGAAGTGAATCTGCTGTCAGCCATCGAGATGTTGACCCGTCAGACGTTGCCTCGCCAGATGGAACAAGACTTCGAGCCTGAGCACCGCGTGCCGGACACCGATGCCAGCGGCCAAGTGATCAAGAAACCGAAAAAGCCGAAGAAACCGAAAGCCTCCGGTGGCGGCGGCAAGCGCAACCTGGGCAAGTGGGTGGACAGCGGCGATGCGGCGCCGGTGGAGCCTTCGGTCAAGCCGGTGCGCAAAGTGCCGGTGTTCAATACCGGGCCGCGTAAGCGCAAGCCTTGATGACCTGCCAGGTCTGATAAATCGCTATCGCGAGCAAGCTCGCTCCCACAGTTTATCGGGTTCTGTCAGAAGGATTACGGTAAATGTGGGAGCGAGCTTGCTCGCGATAGGTGCGCCTCGGTCTTCAATCCTGGCGCTGTAGCCACTCCACCATTCCCAAGCCCGCTGTCCGGCCACTGGCAAAGCACGCCGTGAGCAGGTAGCCGCCGGTCGGCGCTTCCCAGTCGAGCATTTCCCCGGCGCAGAAAACCCCGGGCACTTGCTTGAGCATCAGGCGTTCATCCAGGGCTTGGAACGTCACGCCACCGGCGCTGCTGATGGCTTCGTCCAAGGGGCGGGGTTTCACCAGGGTGACCGGCAGGGCCTTGATGGCCTGGGCCAGCCGCGACGGGTCAGTGAAACACTCGGCCGGCGTAAGCTCGCGCAACAGCGCCGCCTTGACGCCGTCGATCCCCAACTGGCTGTGCAAGTGCTTGGCCATCGAGCGTGAGCCCCGTGGTTTGTTCAGGGCCTGGAGGATTTTATCCACAGGCCGGCCCGGCAATAGATCCAGATGAATGGTCGCGCTGCCGCATTGGTTGATCGCTTCGCGAATCGTTGCCGACAGCGCGTAGACCAGGCTGCCTTCGAGGCCAGTGGCGGTGAGTACGCATTCGCCGAGGCGCGGTACGTCGTCGTTCAGGGCCATGGCGATGTTCTTGAGCGGGGCCCCGGCGAATTTGCTGATCATCAGGTCGCTCCAGGCCTCTACCTCGAACCCACAGTTGCTGGGTTGCAGTGGCGCCAGGGCTACGCCGCGCTGTTCCAGCGGTAGCATCCAGGCGCCGTCGGAGCCCAGGCGCGACCAACTGCCGCCGCCCAACGCCAGCAAGGTGGCCTTGGGGTACAGGGTTTTGTCGCCTTCCGGGGAGGCGATGCGCAAGCTCCCATCCGGGTTCCAGCCGAGCCAGCGATGACGCGTGTGGATCACCACGCCAGCATCGCGCAGGCGCTTGAGCCAGGCGCGTAACAGCGGTGCGGCCTTCATGTCGGTAGGAAATACCCGCCCGGAGCTGCCGACAAAGGTGTCGATGCCCAGCCCGTGGATCCATGTGCATAACTCATCCGCCCCGAATGCCCGCAACAGCGGCGCGAGATTTGGCGCGCGTTCGGCGTAGCGGGACAGAAAAGCCGGAAAGGCTTCGGAGTGGGTGATGTTCATGCCGCCCACGCCGGCCAGCAGGAATTTCCTGCCCACCGATGGCATGCTGTCGTACAGGTCAACTCGCAGGCCGGCCTGGCTCAACACCTCGGCCGCCATCAGACCGGCGGGGCCGCCGCCGATGATGGCGATGTTTGAGGGGGACGGCTGGGCGGTCGAGGTCATGATTTTAACTGTGGGGGCTGGGTAGGCGGGGCATTCTACCAGCACAGATCCGTGTGGGAGCGAGCTTGCTCGCGATAGCGGTGTGTCAGCGGCATTGATGTAGCTGACCCTTCGCTATCGCGAGCAAGCTCGCTCCCACAATTGGGTCGGTAGGCGTTGTTGAGAACTCTGATCAAAAAACAGCCAAGCCCCCGCAAGCTATAGGCTACATAGCCTGTAGGCCGTTTCGCTCAGGTTATCCACAGGCCGCTCCACAGGCATTGTGGGTAAAGCCCAGGTTTCAGTGACAACCTGATGACGTCCAGACCCTTTGTGCGCTGTGGTGCAGGATCCCGTGGCGGCGAGCCAGGGCCTGGCGGTCCTTGCTGTAGCCACCGCCGATCACGCCGACCACCGGGATGTCGCGGCCCAGGCAATGGCGCATGACGCTCTCGTCCCGGGCGGCGAGGCCTTCGTCGGTCAGTTTCAGGTAACCGAGGGCGTCGTCCTTGTGTACATCGACGCCGGCGTCATACAGCACCAGATCCGGTTGGTAGAGCGGCAGCAGGTAGTTGAGGGCGTCGTCCACCACCTTCAGGTAGGCGGCGTCCTCCATGCCCATCGGTAGGGGAATGTCCCAGTCGCTGTGCGCCTTGCGTGCGGGAAAATTCTTTTCGCAGTGCAAGGAAACTGTCACGGCGTCCGGGGTGTCATGGAGTATTCGGGCGGTGCCGTCGCCCTGATGCACATCGCAATCGAAAATCAGCACCCGTGAGACCCGACCGCTGGCCAGGAAATAGCGGCTGATCACCGCCAGGTCATTGAAAATGCAGAACCCGGCCGGGTGGTCGTAATGGGCGTGATGAGTGCCGCCGGCCAAGTGACAGGCCAGTCCGTGTTCAAGGGCTTGTTCGGCGGCCAGCAGCGAACCGCCCACGGCGCGCACCGTTCGGCGGGCCAGGGCCTCGCTCCAGGGCAGGCCAAGTCGCCGTTGGTCTTCGCGGGACAACTCGCCGCCCATGTAGCGTTCGATATAGGCACGGTCGTGGGCCAGGGCGAGGATGTCCGGCGGACACAGCGACGGGCGCAACAGGTCGGCGTCGCGGGTCAGGCCACTGTCCACCAAGTGATCGCGCAACAAGCGAAACTTGTCCATGGGGAAGCGATGGTCCGGCGGGAATTCGGGGCTGTAGTCTTCGTGATAGATCAGCGGCAGCGGCATGGTGTTTTCAGCGGTGATTGAGTGACGGATCCTACCAGCGATGTAGACTCAGGGGCATGGAAGAGGAATGAAAATGGAGCCGATACTGGAACTGGAAAGCGCACGGTTGCTCTTGCGGCAGTGGCGCGATGATGACTTGCCGGAATTTGCCGCCATGTGCGCCGACCCGCAGGTGATGCGTTATTTCCCGGAGCGCCTGAGCCGCCTGGAAAGCGCCGCCCTGATCGGCCGCGTGCGGGGGCATTTCGCCGAGCATGGCTTTGGTTTGTGGGCGCTGGAACGCAAGGACACCGGGGACTTCATCGGCTTTACCGGGCTCGGTGTGGTCGGGTTCGACGCGCCGTTCACGCCGGCCATCGAAATCGGCTGGCGCCTGGCCCGAGAGCACTGGGGCCTGGGGTATGCCAGCGAAGCGGCGTGGACCGCCCTGCGTTGTGCCTTCGACCAGTTGACGCTGGACGAAGTGGTGGCGTTCACCGCCGTCGATAACCTGCCCTCGCAAAAGGTCATGCAGGCCATTGGCATGCAGCACGACCCCGCGGACGACTTCGAGCACCCGACACTCGCCGTCGGTCATCCATTGCGTCACCATGTGCTTTATCGCATCAATCGTGAGCAGTGGTTGCAGACCCTGCACGGTTAGCCGACACGGACGTTTACAATGCCCGCCCAAATGGCCCGGGCCAACAATCGATCCACCGCCGCAGCGTAGACTGCGCGGTCATTGCGCTGTGTGAGGAAAGTCTGAATGAGCCACGTGTTGGAAGATCTGGTCGACCTGCTGACCCTGGAACCGATCGAAGAGAACCTGTTTCGCGGTCGCAGCCAGGATCTGGGGTTTCGCCAGTTGTTCGGCGGCCAGGTGCTGGGCCAGTCGTTGTCGGCGGCCAGCCAGACTGTGGAAGAGGCGCGCCATGTGCATTCGATGCATGGTTATTTCCTGCGTCCGGGGGATGCCGCGCTGCCGGTGGTCTACCAGGTGGACCGGGTGCGTGACGGTGGCAGCTTCAGCACCCGTCGGGTGACGGCGATCCAGAAGGGCAACCCGATTTTCACCTGCAGTGCGTCGTTCCAGTACGACGAACAGGGCTTTGAGCACCAGAGCACCATGCCGCAGGTTGTCGGGCCGGAAAACCTGCCGTCCGAGCTGGAACTGACACAGCAGCGCGCGCACCTGCTGCCTGAGCACATGCGCGAAAAACTGCTGTGCCCCAAGCCGATCGAGGTGCGCCCGGTCACCGAAAAAGACCCTTACAACCCGCAACCGGCCGACCCGGTGAAATACGTGTGGTTCCGTGCCGATGGCGCCCTGGCGGACTCGCCGGCCTTGCACAAATACCTGCTGGCCTACGCCTCGGACTTCGGCCTGCTGACCACTTCGCTGCTGCCCCATGGCAAATCGGTGTGGCACAAGGATATGCAGGTCGCCAGCCTCGATCACGCCTTGTGGTTCCATGCCGACCTGCGCGCCGATGACTGGTTGCTCTACGCCATGGACAGCCCATGGGCCGGTAATTCCCGTGGATTCTCCCGGGGCAGCGTGTTCAACCGCGCCGGGCAACTGGTGGCCTCGGTCACCCAGGAAGGCCTGATTCGTCATCGCAAGGACTGGGCATGAGCCTGTCCGAGGTTCGTCACTGGGTGTTCGACATGGATGGCACGCTGACCATCGCCGTGCATGACTTCGCGGCAATCCGCGTGGCCCTGGCGATTCCGGCCGAAGACGACATCCTCACTCATCTGGCCGGCTTGCCCGCTGAGGAAGCGGCGGCCAAACATGCCTGGTTGCTGGAGCACGAGCGGGACCTGGCGCTGGGCTCCAAGCCTGCACCTGGCGCGGTTGAGTTGGTGCGAGAGCTGGCTGGGCGCGGCTATCGCCTGGGGATCCTGACCCGCAACGCCCGCGAACTGGCCCACGTGACGCTGGAGGCCATTGGCCTGGCGGACTGTTTTGCCGTGGAGGATGTGCTGGGCCGCGACGAGGCACCACCCAAGCCACATCCTGGCGGCCTGTTGAAACTGGCCGAGGCCTGGAACGTGGCGCCGGACACGCTGGTGATGGTGGGGGACTACCGCTTCGACCTGGACTGTGGCCGGGCGGCAGGGGCGCGGACGGTGTTGGTGAACTTGCCGGACAACCCATGGCCGGAGCTGACGGATTGGCATGCGCGCGATTGTGTTGAGTTGCGGCGGATGCTTTTGGCTTGAGATGAATATTGGCTGGCTAGCCGCTATCGCGAGCAAGCCCGCTCCCACAGTGGATATGCGGCAATGCAGAAAACTTTGTGGGAGCGAGCTTGCTCGCGATGAAGCCCGTCCAGCCGATACAAGACTCACTGCCCGAACAACACCTTCAACCCCTCAGGCGAAGTCAGCATCCCATTGCCGTTATGCCCGACCCCCGGTACTTCGATCAGCCGCTGGCTCAGCCCCACGGGATGACGCCGGGTCAGGTAGTCGAAAAAGAAATGCCCGCGCAATAGCCGGTAGGGCCCTTGGGTCTGCGCTTCACAGCCCTTGTCCAGCGCCGGATGCTCCGGGTCGACGTCCTGCTGCCCGAGCAGATAAACGATGTCGCGTTTGACGTAGTTCTCCTCCAGGCGGGCGGGCGTCTGTCCGGCGGCATAGGCGGGCAGGTCCTGCAGGCCGTATTTCCAGCGATTGAAACCAGGGCAACTGGCGGGGTCGAACGCCATGGGCCGTTGCCCATCGAAGTAGGCATAGGACGACGGGTTGGCGATGACAAAACGCGGTTTGATCCGGTATTGGTCGTGGGCGAGCAGGGCATAGCGCTGCACCACCTGGGCGCCGCCGGAATGGCCGGCGATGACGATCTCCTTCACTTCGGGAAACTGCTGCCGGTCACTGACCCGCGCGACGATGTCGTCGAGGACCTGGAAGGAACTGACTGGATTGGGCCCTGTGGATAAGCCACCGGCCATCCAGTCGTTGCCCTGCCAGCGCAGTAGCTCATTGGGCAATGTGTGGCGAGCCACGTCCTGCTCGTTGAGGAATTGCGGAGCGATAATCAGGGTCGTGCCCTGCTGCCCAGCCTGTTCGGCGGCCTTTTCGGCGCTGTGCAGGTAGGTCTCGGCATTGCGCAGCCGACCATGAAGGATGATCAGCACGCGCTGGACGGACGCCGGGGGCGGGCTGACGGCGACGGCCATGGCGCCGCCCTTGAGTTGCAGGCGCCCTTGGGCGACCACGTTGACCCCGTGTTCATCTGCCTGGGCAACGGCGCAGCACAGCACCAGCCCGATCAACGCGCGCCACTTCATCTACAGGTTTTTCGCTGCGAAGGTGTCGCACTGGCTGACCTGGCCTTGAGCGAAGCCGGTCTTGAACCAGCGCACTCGTTGCGCCGAGGTGCCGTGGGTGAAGGAGTCCGGCACTACGCGGCCCTGGCCTTGTTGCTGCAAGCGGTCATCGCCGATGGCGTTGGCGGCGGTCAAGGCCTCCTCGATGTCCCCCGGCTCCAGCCAGTTCAGGCGTTTTTGTGCATGGTTGGCCCAGACGCCGGCCAGGCAATCGGCCTGCAATTCCTGGCGCACCAACAAGCCGCCGTCGCCTTCCATCTGCCGACCTTGCTGGCGGGCTTCCTGGATCTTTGCCGATACGCCAAGCAGCGTCTGCACGTGATGGCCGATTTCGTGGGCAATGACGTAGGCCTGGGCGAAATCGCCTGCGGCGGCGAAGCGTTGGGACATTTCCTTGAAGAAGCTCATGTCCAGGTAGACCTGTCGGTCCGCCGGGCAATAGAACGGACCGGTCGCCGAGGAGGCCAGGCCGCAGGCCGAGTTGACTCGGCCGCTGAACAACACCAGTTTGGGTTGCTGGTACTGGCGTCCTGCCTGTTGGAAAACCTGGCCCCAGGTGTCTTCGGTATCGCCGAGGATCGAACGCACGAACTCGGCCTGTTCATCGTTGGCCGGTGGCGCTTGGCGGGTTTGTGAAGTGGCAGGCGCGGACTGGTCCATCTGCCCGGCCAGTTGCCCGAGGATCTGCATCGGGTCCTGGCCAGTGATCCAGCCAATGCCGACGATCAGGAGAATGGCGGTCAGGCTCAATCCCTTGCCGCCACCGAAACGCATTCCGCCACCGCCCCCACCTTCACCACGGGCGTCCACCACGTTGTCACTGCGGCGACCTTTTTTCCATAACATGTGGGAAGTCCTCTGAATGACCCTGCTAGAAATAACTGCTGTGGCGGTGAGTCTAGCTTTTAGGCGCCCAAGGTGCGCGCCGCGCTTGAGCTGTCAGGCAACGGACACGGGTTTTGGTTCAGCGGTGAGCCAATCCTGCCGGGCTCTGGAATTTTCATTACACTTCGGATTCAGAACTTATCGGTATGCTCGCTGGCCCAACAACTGCAACGTGCGTCACGGCCCCTACATCAAGCAACGCAGGTTTTCCTCATGACCGTCAGCACACCGCTCTCAGGCGTCAATCAGGCTTTCAAGGGCATTGTGCTTATTCTGGTCGCAACGTTTCTGTTCTCCAGTCATGACGCGTTGTCCAAATATCTGTCGGGTTTTTATCCGATCATCATGGTGGTCTGGGCACGTTACGTGGTGCACACCTTGTTGATGGCGGGTATCTTCCTGCCGCGTTCGGGGCTGCGGGTCCTACGTACCAAGCGCCCGTTGTGGCAGTTGGCCCGGGCGTTGTGCCTGCTGGGCACCAGTCTGTTTTTCACCACTGCGTTGATGTTCATCCCACTGGCGGAGGCGACGGCGGTCAACTTCCTCGCGCCCGTGCTGGTGACCGCGTTGTCGGTGCCGTTGCTGGGCGAACACGTGACGCGGGGTCAATGGATTGCGGTGATCTTCGGTTTTATCGGGGTGCTGATCATCGTCCATCCCGGTGGCGATCTGTTCACCCCGGCGGTGTTGTTGCCCTTCTGTTCTGCGTTGTTTTTCTGTTTCTACCAACTGCTCACGCGCAAGCTCAGCGAGATCGACAGCCCGACCACCAGCAACTTCTTCGCCGGCCTGTGCAACACGTTGGTGATGAGCGCGCTGGTGCCGTTTTTCTGGCAAGTGCCGAGCCTGATGCACGGGGTGATGATGTTGGCGCTGGGGGCCTGCGGGATGACGGCGCACCTGATGCTGACCCAGGCCTTTCGCTTTGCCGCCCCGGCGCTGCTCGCGCCGTTCGGGTATTGCCAGATCGTGTTTGCCGGCCTGCTGGGTTGGTTGTTTTTCAGCCATACGCCGACGCTGAGCACGGTGGTGGGCATCGCCCTGATCTGCTTGAGTGGGTTGGCGGCGGCGTGGCAGCAGCGGCGGGTTTAGCACGGAATTGTGGAGGGATCGATTGTGGGAGCAAGGCTTGCCCGCGATGAGGGCGATGCGGTCCTTGATGAACCGAGGCGCCTGTATCGCGGGCAAGCCTTGCTCCCACAGTAGAGAGTCATTTCCACAGCAGTGGCTTTGCTCCCACCGTTGGATGAATGATCCGGGCTGACTGGAGTCAGTTTTCCAGGGTCGGCACCTTGCGCGGCGCCATGAAGTACAGCCAGGTCAGGGCGATGAAGTACATCGCCGGAATCAGGGTGAACAGCACGGTGTAGTTGTTGTTGGTGATCGTGAGGATGTGGCCCACCAACTGGGTCATGAACATTCCGCCAATGGCCGCGCACATGCCGCCGAAGCCGAACACCGTACTCATCATGTGCTTGGGCGTGTAGTCCATCACCAGGCTCCAGATGTTGGCGGTCCAGGCCTGGTGCGCGCCGATGGCCAGGGAAATGGCGAACACCGCCATCCACAAGTTGCTTGCGCCGGCGGCCATGATCACACCGATGATGCAGCAGGCGAACAGCAGCATGGACACCAGGCGCGCCTTGATCGGATTGAGGCCGCGACCGATCAGAAACGAAGACAGGATCCCGCCGCCTACGCTGCCGAAGTCGGCGGTGAGGTAGATGATGATCAGCGGAATGCCCATCTGGGTCACGTTGATGCCCAGGTTGTATTGCTGGTTCAGGAACGGCGGCAACCAATAGAGATAGAACCAGAACACCGGCGCGGTGATCGAGTAGGCCAGGGCGAACGCCCAGGTGCCGCGCATGCGCAGGATGCGTGAGAACGGTACGCGGACCTGGTCCGGTTCGTCCTGGGCCTGGATGTAGTCCAGTTCCGACTGTTTGACGGTGGGGTGGTCTTCGGGGTTGAAGTATTTCAGCCCCCAGAACAGCAGCCAGATCCCGCCCAGCGCGGCCATGCACAGGAACGCAGCCTGCCAGCCCCACACGTGCAAGACCAGTGGCAGCAGCATCGGGGTGAACATCGCGCCGACGTTGGTCCCGGCGTTGAAAATGCCCGTGGCCACGGCCCGTTCGCCGGCCGGGAACCACAGCCGCGTGGTTTTCACGCAGGCCGGGTAGTTGGCGGCTTCGGTCAGGCCGAGGATGAAGCGGCAGACCATGAAGCCCACCGCCGAGGTCGCCAGGCCATGGGCGCCGGTCGCCAGGCTCCAGAGCAGCACAGCGCAGAAGAACACGCGCTTGACGCCGATCCGGTCGATCAATCGCCCCTGCAACACGAAGCCGACGGCATAACCGACCTGGAACCAGAAGTTGATGTTGGCGTAATCCATCGCCGTCCAGCTCATTTCCTTGGCCAGGATCGGCTGCATCACGCCCAAGGCGGCGCGGTCGATGTAGTTCAGGGTGGTGGCGAAAAACACCAGGGCGAGCATGCCCCAACGGGTCTTGCCCACGGCCATGGCGCCGCGGATCTTGTCTCCGACGCTGCCGGTGGAGGCACTCAGGCCAGGGGCCAGGCGGGAACTTTGGGAAGGAATCATAGCGTGTACCCGTTTTTGAAATTCTTATGGTTGGTCTGGGTCTTTCCATTGGTTCCGGCGGCTGGGGCCGGCGTCAATGTGGGAGCGATGGTGCGCAGTGAGCAAAAAATCGTCAATTCGACAATCGGCATTTTGTTCGATAATCGCCCAAAAAACTAACCGGATGGTACATATTAAATTGCTGAAAGAAACCGGCAGCTCAATAATCGGCTGACTCTTTCAAAAGCGGCGCACCTTTTGTAGCCGATGCCTGTCCCGGGAGCCGAAGTCATGCAGCGTTCCATTGCCACCGTATCCTTGAGCGGTACCTTGCCGGAAAAACTCGAAGCCATTGCCGCCGCCGGTTTCGACGGGGTGGAAATCTTCGAGAACGACCTTCTCTATTACGACGGCAGCCCGCGGGAAATCAGGCAGATGTGCGCCGACCTGGGCATCGCCATCACCTTGTTCCAACCGTTTCGTGACTTCGAAGGTTGCCGTCGTGATCGCCTGGCGCGCAATCTGGAGCGGGCCGAGCGCAAGTTCGACTTGATGCAGGAACTGGGCACCGACCTGGTGCTGGTGTGCAGCAACGCCTCGGCCGACAGCGTCGGCGATGAACAGATCCTGATCGATGACCTGCGCCTGCTGGCCGAGCGGGCCGGTGCGCGGGGCTTGCGTATCGGTTACGAAGCGCTGGCCTGGGGTCGCCACGTCAATACCTATCAACAGGTCTGGAACATTGTGCGCCAGGCCGATCACCCCAACCTTGGCGTGTTGCTCGACAGCTTCCATACCTTGTCCCTCAAGGGCGATCCGAGTGCGATCGCCGAAATCCCGGGCGACAAGATTTTTTTCGTGCAAATGGCTGACGCGCCGATCCTGGCGATGGATGTCCTGGAGTGGAGCCCGACACTTCCGTTGTTTCCCGGGGCAGGGCGAATTCGACTTGCCGGGGTTCCTGGCGCCGATCATCAAGAGTGGTTATACCGGGCCGCTGTCGCTGGAGATCTTCAACGACGGCTTCCGCGCCGCGCCGCCACGGGCCAATGCCGCCGACGGCCTGCGCTCGCTGCTGTACCTGGAAGAAAAGACCCGCCAGCGACTGGCCGAAGAAGCGAGCGCCGTTGGCAATGCCGACATCCTGTTCGCCACCCCGCCGGCCAGCGAATATGACGGCGTCGAATTCCTCGAGTTCGCCGTGGACGATAGCCTCGGTGCCAAGCTTTCCCATTGGCTGGAGCGACTGGGGTTCGTCAAGGCCGGCCAGCACCGTTCGAAGAATGTCAGCCTGCTGCGCCAGGGTGATATCAACCTGATCCTCAACAGCGAACCGTACTCCTTCGCCCACAGTTTTTTCGAAGCCCACGGGCCTTCGTTGTGCGCCACCGCCGTGCGCGTGAAAAACAGTGCCAGCGCCTTGGCGCGGGCCGTTGCCTACAAGGGCCAGCCCTATCGCGGGCTGGTGGGCCCCAATGAGCTGGAGCTGGCGGCGGTGCGCGCACCGGACGGCAGCCTGATCTACCTGGTGGACCAGGAAACCGACGTCTACGGCACCGATTTCAACCTGCAGCCGGGGGCTGTCATCGGGGCCGGGCTCAAGCGCATCGACCACATGGCAATGGCGCTGCCGGCCGACAGCCTCGACAGTTGGGTGCTGTTCTACAAGAGCCTGCTGGATTTCGAGGCCGACGACGAAGTCGTCTTGCCCGACCCCTATGGCCTGGTGAAAAGCCGTGCGCTGCGCAGCCGCTGCAGTTCGATCCGCTTGCCGCTGAACATTTCCGAGAACCGCAACACCGCGATCTCACACGCGCTGTCGAGTTATCGCGGCTCCGGCGTGCATCACATCGCCTTCGATTGCGACGACATCTTCGCCCAGGTCAGTCGTGCCAAAGAGGCGGGCGTGCCGTTGCTGGACATCCCACTCAATTACTACGACGACCTGGCGGCGCGTTTCGATTTCGACGACGAATTCCTTAGCGAACTGGCCTATTTCAACGTGCTGTACGACCGCGACGCCCAGGGTGGTGAGCTGTTCCACGTTTACACCGAGCCGTTCGAAGGGCGGTTTTTCTTTGAGATCATCCAGCGCAAGAACGGTTATGCCGGTTATGGGGCTGCCAACGTCGCGGTGCGCCTGGCGGCCATGGCCAAGTCCCGTAGCGGTGGCTTGCGGCACGCCAAGTTGTAGGGAAATCGTAAACGCCGCGGTAAAGGGCAACGCCGTGGCTTCCTTCACTGCACGGTGCGGCCCATAATCGCCCACCTGTGCAGTGATGGCCGTGAGCCCCGCAATGACTATGAATCCAGAGCTTTCCGCAGCCCTCGACGAACCTGTCGTCGCGCCGCGCAAGAGTCGCAAGAACAACCCGGAGAAAACCCGGGAGAACATTCTTCAGGAAGCCATCGTCGAGTTCGTCCAGCAGGGCCTGTCCGGCGCCCGGGTCGATGCCATCGCCGAACGCATCCACACTTCCAAGCGCATGATCTACTACTACTTCGGCAGCAAGGAGCAGTTGTACGTCGAGGTGCTGGAAAAACTCTACGGGGATATCCGCACCACCGAGAGCCGCTTGCACCTGGCGGAACTGGCCCCGGTCGACGCGATTCGGCGCCTGGTGGAGTTCACCTTCGACCACCACGACCGCAACGTGGATTTCGTGCGCATCGTCTGCATCGAGAACATCCACAACGCCGAGTACGTGAAGCAGTCAGGCACGATCAAGGCGATGACCAACACCATCCTCGATTCCCTGGGTGTGATCCTGCGTCGCGGCGCCGAAGAGGGCGTGTTCCGTCCCGATCTGCAACCGCTGGATGTGCACTTGCTGATCAGCTCGTTCTGCTTCTACCGGGTGTCCAACCGCCAGACGTTCGGTGAGATCTTTCAGATCGACCTGTCGGATGAAACGGTCAAGCAGCGGCATCGGCAGATGGTTTGTGAGTCGGTGTTGCGCTACCTGCAGCCCTGACACCGGTCTTTTGTGGGAGCGGGATTGTGTGGGAGCGAGCTTGCTCGCGATAGCGGTCGATCAGCTAACACCGATTGCGACTGACACACCGTCATCGCGAGCAAGCTCGCTCCCAC
Organism: Pseudomonas sp. R151218B TE3479; assembly: GCF_053629195.1. NCBI lineage: Bacteria > Pseudomonadati > Pseudomonadota > Gammaproteobacteria > Pseudomonadales > Pseudomonadaceae > Pseudomonas > Pseudomonas sp. R151218B TE3479. Next base: position 138,319 of record NZ_JBRJHV010000001.1, on the reverse strand, counting down.
AAGTCATTCCCACAAGGGATTTATCACCAGGCTTTAGTGGTTCATGCTCTGGAAATGCTCCAGCATCCGCTGCGCATCCGGCGCCACGCCGCTGAACAGTTCGAACGCCTTCACCGCCTGGAACACCGCCATATTGCCGCCATCCAGGGTGCGGCAGCCGATGGCGCGGGCGTTGCGCAGCAGTTCGGTTTCCAGCGGGAAGTAGACGATTTCCGCGACCCACAGGGCGCCCCGCAACAGCTCGACCGGCACCGGCATGCCTGGCAGTTTCGCCATGCCCATGGGCGTGGTGTTCACCAGGCCGTCCGCCTCGGCCATGGCGGTGGGCAGGTCATGCCCGGCGCGAGCGCGGCCTGCGCCGAAGTGTTGGTTCAAGTTGTTGGCCAGCGCCTCGGCACGGCTGACCTCGACGTCAAAAATGCTCAGGGTTTCCACGCCCTCCAGCAGCAGCGCATGGGCCACCGCCGCGCCGGCGCCACCAGCGCCCATCTGGACCACGCGTTGGCGCGCCACATCCCCCAGGCCGCGACGAAAACCTTCGGCGAACCCCAGGCAGTCGGTGTTGTGGCCGATGCGCTTGCCGTCCTTGAGCACCACGGTATTGACCGCGCCGATGCCGCGGGCCTCGGGCGACAACTCATCCAGCAGCGGGATGATCGCCTGTTTGCAGGGGAAGGTGATGTTCAGGCCGGTGAAGTCCATGCGTTCGGCGGCCACCAGCAAGTCAGCCAGGGCGCCGCTGTCGAGTTTCAGCGTGTCGAGGTCGATCAGCCGATAGAGGTAACGCATGCCTTGGGCATCGCCTTCCTGCTCATGCAGCGCGGGCGTGCGTGACGCCTGGATGCCCGCACCGATCAGGCCGGCCAGCACAGTGATATTCGACATGCTCATCAACCCTTCAACCGCTGACTGAAATGTTCCAGGGCCAGGCGATAACCATGGCTGCCAAACCCGCACATCACGCCAATGGCGACGGATGAGACGAAGGAGTGATGGCGGAATGTTTCGCGAGCGTGGACGTTGGACAGGTGAACTTCGATCACCGGTACCTCGCTGGCCACCAGGGCGTCGCGGATCGCCACTGAGGTGTGGGTCCAGGCCGCCGGGTTGATGACGATACCGGCGCACCGGCCCCGGGCGCCGTGAATCCAGTCCAGCAACTCGCTTTCCTGATTGGTCTGGCGAAACTCCACCGCCAAGCCGAATTCTTCAGCGGCGCGGCCACACAGTGCCGAGATGTCGGCCAGGGTTTCATGGCCATAGGTTGCCGGCTCGCGGGTGCCGAGCAGGTTCAGGTTCGGGCCATTGAGCACCAGAACGATCGGAGGCATCGCAATTTCTCCACATTTTTATTGTTGGTGTCGGCGGGGTTTCAGCCGGTGGAGATAAATTGTACTAGATGGTTAATTTGGTCAAATAAAGCCGACGCCCATGGCTATTAAGTGTTCGATGATCGAACAAGCTTCTCAGGGCTCGGGAATTTGGAGGCAGCAATTATGGAGAGGGAGCAAGTTCCCTCTCCCCGGTGACTTACCGTCGAGTCAACAACACCCCGGATTCCATGTGGTGGGTCCAGGGAAATTGATCGAACAACGCGCAGCGCGTGATGCGGTGGGTGTCGTTCAGTTGCGCGATGTTCGCGGCGAGGGTGTCTGGGTTGCAGGAGATGTACAGGATGTTGTCGAAGCGCCGGGTCAGCTCGCAGGTATCCGGGTCCATGCCGGCGCGAGGCGGGTCGACGAAGACGCTGCCGAATTCGTAGCTTTTCAGGTCAACGCCCTGCAGGCGGCGGAACGGGCGGACTTCGTTCAGGGCTTCGGTCAGCTCTTCGGCTGACAGACGCACCAGCGTGACGTTATCCACAGCGTTTTCGCTGAGATTGCTCAGCGCGGCGTTCACCGAGGTCTTGCTGATTTCGGTGGCCAGGACTTTGCGCACACGGGTGGCCAAGGGCAAGGTGAAGTTGCCGTTGCCGCAGTACAACTCCAGCAGATCGTCGTTGCGCTCCCCCAATGCCTCGTAGGCCCAGTTGAGCATCTTCTGGTTCACCGTGCCGTTGGGCTGGGTGAAGGCGCCTTCGGGCTGGCGATAGCTGAAGGTGCGGCCGCCCACTTCGAGTTTCTCCACCACATAATCATGGCCGATCACTTCCCGCTTGCCCTTGGAGCGGCCAATGATGCTCACGCCCAGGTCGGTTGCCAGCTTCGAGGCGGCAGCGTGCCAGTGCTCGTCCAGCGGGCGGTGATAACACAGGGTGATCATCGCGTCCCCCGCCAGGGTGGTCAGGAACTCCACCTGGAACAACTTATGGCTCAGCGGCGCGCTGGCTTGCCAGGCGGCCTTGAGTTGCGGCATCAACTGGTTGATGCGCAGGCTGGCGATGGGAAATTCCTCGATGAGGATCGGCGTGCGCTTGTCGTCCTGGGAGAACATCGCGTAATGCCGTTCACCGGCCTCGCGCCACAGGCGGAACTCGGCCCGCAGGCGAAAGTTTTTCAGGGGCGAATCAAACACCGCGGGTTCCGGTGCCTCGAATGGGGCCAGCAGGTCACGCAAGCGGGTGACCTTGTCCTGCAACTGAGCGGCGTAGGCCTGGGAATCAAAAGTCATGCGTTGAACCAACCCAACTTGATCACGAACAGGATCGACAGAATGACCAGCGCCGGGTTCAGCTCACGGCCACGGCCAGACACCAGTTTGATGGCGGTCCAGGCAATGAAACCGAAGGCGATGCCGTTGGCGATGGAATAGGTGAATGGCATCGCCAAGGCAGTGATCACCACCGGGGCGGCGACGGTGATGTCATCCCAGTCGATTTCCGCCAGGCCCGAGGTCATCAGCACGGCGACGAACAACAAGGCCGGCGCGGTGGCGAAGGCCGGGACGCTGGCGGCCAGTGGCGAGAAGAACAGCGCCAGCAGGAACAGGATCGCCACCACGATGGCGGTCAGGCCGGTGCGTCCGCCGGCGCTGACGCCCGCTGCCGATTCGATGTAACTGGTGGTGGTGGAGGTGCCCAGCAGCGAACCAGCCATGGCGGCGGTGCTGTCGGCGATCAGTGCACGGCCCATCTTTGGCATATGGCCGTCTTTGCCCATCAGCCCGGCGCGCTTGGCGACGCCGATCAGGGTGCCGGAGTTGTCGAACAGGTCGACGAACAGGAAGGCGAAGATCACGCTCACCAGGCCGATGTCCAGGGCGCCCTTGATGTCCAGTTGCAGGAAGGTCGGGGCCAGGGAGGGCGGCATGGACATCACGCCGCCGAACGGCGTGAAGCCCATCAGGATCGAAACAAGGGTGACCGCCAGGATGCCGATCAGCACTGCGCCGCGCACTTTCAGCGCTTCGAGGGCGACGATCAGGACGAAACCGAGGGTGGCGAGGATCGGCGCCGGTTGCTTCAAATCGCCGAGGCCGACCATGGTCGCCGGGTTTTTCACCACGATGCCGGCGTTGTTCAGGGCAATCAGCGCCAGAAACAGGCCGATACCGGCGGCGATGGCCGAACGCAGGGGTAGCGGGATGCTGTTGATGATCCACTCGCGGATGCGAAAGATCGACAGCAGGAAGAACAGCACAGCGGAAATGAACACCGCGCCCAGCGCCACTTGCCAGGTATGACCCATGTGCAGGACCACGGTGTAGGTGAAGAAGGCATTCAGGCCCATGCCCGGTGCCAGGGCGATCGGGTAGTTGGCGATCAGGCCCATGACCGTGGAGCCAATGGCCGCGGCCAGGCAGGTGGCGACGAACACCGCGCCTTTGTCCATGCCGGTTTCGCCAAGGATGCTCGGGTTGACGAACAGGATGTAGGCCATGGCCAGGAAGGTCGTGACGCCCGCCAGGATCTCGGTCCGCACGTTGGTGTTGTGTGCCTTGAGTTGAAACAGCCTTTCCAGCATGTCTGCTCCCCGTGGCGCGCCCGGCGCCGTGAATGTATCGACCTCAACAGCAAAGCACAGGTCGCCAGCGGCGCCCGGGAATTTTCTGCGGGTCGGAAAAAGCCGCGCATCATACCAGCAGCGTAGCGTTGTGGCTGCGATCGTCGTCGATGTTTTGCCAACGCGCCAAGTGGGCCATACTGCGCGCGGTTCCGGGAGGTCTCTATGCTTCATATGAATAAAAAGCTGCTAGCGGCCGTGGGCTGCGCGCTGGGCCTGTGGTTGCCCGGCCAGGCCGTCCATGCCGCGTCGGCAGCGCCCTTGAGTGAGGTCAAGGTGCTCAAGGTCGAATCGCCGGCCTGCGGCTTCGAGGACATCGTCCCGGGGCAGGCGCAGACGCGTTGCGATCATGGCCCGACGATCAAGGTCTATGTGCTGGAGGTCGGCTATGGCCGTCAACCCCACGTCACCCTGGACGGTTTCGAGGTCGATGGCATCCGCTCGCCGGTGTGCGCGTACAGCAATGGCAATCTCAATGACTGCTCCGTGCGGACCAAGGTCGTCGGCTATTTGTATATCTTCGACCTGAAGGGCAAGCAAGAGGGCACCTTCAGCTTCAGCAACCAGTCGATCAACGCACCGGGCAACCGGATGTCGACCCAGCTGTACATCAAGTAATCGCTGTCTCCTGTAGGCGCTGTGTAGGAGCTGTCGAGCGCAGCGAGGCTGCGATCTTTCCCCCGACGCTTGAATCTCAAGCGCATATCAAAAGATCGCAGCCTTCGGCAGCTCCTACACTACAAGCATCACCCAGCGGAGAGCGCCCATGATTCCTGGAACCAAGATCCCCCGAGCCCTGATAGCCGTCGCCGAGGGTGTCGACGACTTGCAGACGGTCACCTTGATCGACGTGCTGCGTCGAGCGCAGATCGAAACCGTGGTGGCGAGCATCGAAGGGCGGCGCATGCTCACCTGTGCCCGCGGCACGCGCCTGACGGCCGATGGCATGCTGGTGGACGTGCTCGCGCAGGATTTCGACCTGGTCGTCCTGCCAGGCGGCATCATCGGCGCCCAGCACCTGGCGGCTCATCAGCCGCTGCAACAACGGCTCAAGGACCAGGCCGCCGTCGGACGTTTCTTCGCCGCCATCGCCGAAGCCCCGGCCCTGGCGCTACAGGCGTCCGGCGTCCTGCGTCAGCGCCGCATGACCTGCCTGCCCGCAGTAAGCCAGCAGTTGTCCGGTTGCAGCTTCGTCGATCAGCCTGTGGTGGTGGACGGCAACTGCATCACCGCCCAAGGCTCGGCCGCCGCCCTGGCGTTTGCCTTGACGCTGGTGGAGCAACTCTGTGGCAAGGGCGTGAGGAGCGTGGTGGCGGCAGAGTTGCTGGCCTGACACTCTTGATCCACATCGGCCTGTGGCGAGGGAGCTTGCTCCCGCTCGGCTGCGAAGCAGACGCTGGCATTCTTTCATCGCGCATTTGCCTTGAACGCTCACCCCTACCCTGAAGTCGTACCCCTTATGACGGCGGTTTTCCAAAACGCCGCGAGTACGACTAACCGTGAGGTGTTCCATGAGCGCGACCCTGTCCGAAGCGACGCAGGCGTCCTTCGTCCGTCATCCGATCCGTCTGACCCTCAATGGCCAGGTGCGAGAGTTGCAAGTGCTGGCCTGGACCACGTTACTGGACCTGCTACGTGAGCAACTGGACCTGGTGGGCAGCAAGAAAGGCTGCGACCACGGCCAATGCGGTGCCTGCACGGTGCTGCGCGACGGCAAGCGGATCAACGCCTGTCTTACGCTGGCCGTCATGTGTGACGGCGCCGAACTGATCACTGTCGAAGGCCTGGCCAGCGACGACCAGTTGCACCCTATGCAGCAGGCTTTCATCAAGCACGACGCGTTCCAGTGCGGTTATTGCACGCCAGGGCAGATCTGTTCGGCGGTGGGCTTGGCCAATGAGGGGCGGGCACAGACCCGTGGGCAGATCAGCGAGTTGATGAGCGGCAACCTGTGCCGCTGCGGCGCCTACGCCAACATTCGCGATGCCATCGAAGAAGCTCTGCCACTTTGCCAGCAGGGAGGTGATCAATGAATCCCTTCCAATACAGCAAGCCCGACACCGTGCAGGCCGCCGTCGATTTGTCGAGCCCGGTTTCCCGCTTCATCGCCGGCGGCACCAACCTGCTGGACCTGATGAAGGAAAACATCACCCGTCCCGAGCACCTGATCGACATCACGGGTTTGCCCCTGGCGGACCTCAGTGAAACCCCTTCCGGCGGGGTGATGATCGGGGCCTTGGTGAGCAATGCCGATCTGGCCTGGCACCCGTGGATCGAGCGCCGTTATCCACTGCTGTCCCAAGCGATCCTGGCCGGTGCCTCACCACAGCTACGCAACATGGCCAGCACCGGCGGCAACCTGCTGCAACGCACCCGCTGCTATTACTTCTATGATGCGAGCGTGCCGTGCAACAAACGCCGGCCCGGTAGTGGTTGCCCGGCCCGGAACGGTTTGAACCGGATCCACGCGATTTTCGGTGCCAGCGATCAATGCGTGGCCACCCATCCCTCCGACATGTGCGTGGCTCTGGCCGCCCTGGAAGCGGTGGTCCATGTCCTGGGACGGGGTGGGGCGCGGACCATCGAGTTCGCCGACTTCCATCGCCTGCCCGGCGATGCGCCGGAGCGGGATAACCAACTGGCCGACGATGAGCTGATCACCGCTATCGAATTGCCTGCCGCCGGTTTTGCCGACCATAGCCACTACCTGAAGATCCGTGATCGCGCCTCCTACGCCTTTGCGCTGGTTTCAGTGGCTGCGGCGCTGGAGCTGGACGGGCCGGTGATCCGCCAGGCGCGCCTGGCCCTGGGAGGGGTGGCGCACAAACCCTGGCGCGACCGCGCCGTGGAGAGCTGGTTGACCGGGCAGACCGTCAGCCGCGAAACCTTCACCGCTGCTGCCGACGCGCTGCTGCAAAACGCCGAGCCGCTGGAGCACAACGGCTTCAAAGTCAGACTGGCGCGCCGGGCGATTGTCCGTGCCTTGAGTGACGCCGCATTGGGTTGCGCACCCCAGGGAGGACACGCCTGATGAACGCTTCGAGCAAATCCATAGGGCAACCCCTCGACCGGGTCGACGGCTTGCTCAAGGTGACGGGCCAGGCCCGTTACGCTGCTGAGTACCCCGAGGACGGCTTGCTGCACGGCAGCGTCGTCTCCGGTACGGTCGCCCGTGGCCGCGTAGTGCGCATCGATGCGTCCCGAGCCCTGGCACTGCCCGGCGTGGTCGCGGTCATCGACCATACCAACCGGCCGAGGATTGCCAGCTACGACGAGCCCTACCAGGATGCCGATGCGGCGGACGGCTCGCCCTTCCGGCCGTTGTACAACGACCAGGTACTCTACAGCGGCCAGCCGCTGGCCCTGGTGGTGGCGGAAAACCTTGAGCTGGCCCGGTATGCCGGTTCGCTGGTTGAAATCGAATACGACGCCGAGGAGCATCAGACTGATCTGATCACCTTGCAAAACGACGCCCATCCGGCACCGGCTGAACTGCCCAAGCCCCGTGGGAATGTTCAGGGCGAGTACGCCAGCTCCGCGCTCAGCGTGGATGTGTCCTACAGCACGCCGGTCGAACACCACAACCCGATGGAGCCACACGCCTCCACCGTGTTGTATCAACCTGATGGCACCCTGCACATCCACGACAAGACCCAAGGCACGCAGAACTGCCAAGCCTATGTGCAAAAGGTCTTCGGCCTGGAGAAAGAACAGGTGCGGGTGTTTGCCGCGTTTGTCGGCGGTGCCTTCGGTTCCGGGCTGCGCCCGCAGTATCAATTGCCGTTGGCCGTGATGGCGGCACTGGCTCTCAAGCGCTCGGTACGGGTCAGTCTGACGCGCCAGCAGATGTTTACCTTTGGCTATCGGCCGCGAACCCTCCAACGGGTGCAACTGGGGGCGGCGGCCAACGGTCGCTTGCTGGCTGTGGCGCACACCGCTATCGGCCAGACCTCGCGCTTCGAAGACTTCACCGAACACGTGGTGGAGTGGAGCGGCATGCTTTATCACTGCGACAACGTGGCGTTGACCTACAAGTTGGTGCCGCTGGACGTCTACACGCCCTTGGACATGCGCGCGCCCGGTGCCGCCCTAGGGCTGATTGGCCTGGAGTGCGCCATGGATGAACTGGCCTGTGCCCTGGCGATCGATCCGATCCAACTGCGGTTGACCAACTACGCCGAACGCAACGAGAACGAAGGCAAGCCGTATTCCAGCAAGGAACTGCGTGAGTGTTATGCCCAAGGTGCCCGTCGTTTCGGCTGGGACAAACGCAACCCGGAACCACGCAGCATGCGTGAAGGCCGGCAACTGGTCGGCTGGGGCATGGCCGGTGGCGTGTGGGAAGCCATGCAGCAGAAGGCCAGTGCCAAAGCTTCTCTGGATACGCATGGCAAGCTGACCGTCAGCAGTGCCACCACGGACATCGGCACCGGGACCTACACGGTCATGACCCAGATCGCCGCCGAGGCATCAGGCGTTTCCCTTGAGGACGTCACGTTTGTCCTGGGGGATTCGTCGCTGCCCACTGCGCCGCTGCAGGGCGGTTCGTTCACCGTCTCGTCGGTGGGCAGCGCCGTGCAGCAGGCCTGTGAAGCACTGAAGGAAAAACTCCTGGCCGTGGCCCGCCAGGCCTGTCCGGCCTTCGGTGGCGCGACCCTTGAGCAAGTGACGTTTGTCGATGGCCAACTGCGGCTGGGTGAAGCGAGCGTGGCATTAGCGGAACTGGCGCAAAAAAGTGGCGAGACGCCGCTGCAGGCCCAGGTCACCGCCGAGCCGGATGCAAAACGCCAGGCCTACGCCACGGCCACTCACTCGGCGGTGTTTGTCGAAGTGTGGGTGGATGAGGACTTGGGAACGGTGAGGGTCAATCGAGTGGTCAGCGCCATCGCCGCCGGCCGGGTCGTCAACCCGAAAACCGCCCGCAGCCAGATTCTCGGCGGCGTGGTGTGGGGCGTCGGCATGGCCCTGCACGAAGAAACCCTGACCGATCACGCCCTGGGGCGTCACATGAACCACAACCTGGCGGAGTATCACGTGCCGGTCAGCGCCGACATTGGTGACATCGAGGTGATTTTCGTCGAGGAACAGGACGCGATCGTCAATGCGCTCGGGTCCAAGGGCGTCGGCGAAATCGGCGTCGTCGGGGTGGCCGCGGCGGTGGCCAATGCGATTTACCACGCCACCGGCAAGCGGGTGCGGGACTTCCCCATCACCCTCGACAAGTTGCTCTAGTGGCCTGCACGAGTTACCCCACAGGCCACTAGGCTTTCGCTTCGTCCGCCGGTTCGTGCATCCGATCGCGGTTGGCCAAGGTCGGGAACAGCTTGATCCAGGTCCCGGTCACCAACAGCGTGCCGACACCGCCCATGACCACCGCCGGCACTGTGCCGAACCAGTGGGCGGTGAGGCCGGATTCGAACTCGCCCAGCTGGTTCGAAGCGCCGATGAACAGCCCGTTCACCGCGCTGACCCGGCCGCGCATTTCATCCGGGGTTTCCAGTTGCACGAACGAGGCACGGATCACCATGCTGATCATGTCTGCCGCGCCCAGCACCACCAGCACCGCCAGGGAAAACCAGAACGAGGTGGAGAGGCCGAAGGCAATGGTGGCGACGCCGAACACGCCCACCGCGGTGAACATCACCCGGCCGACCTTGCGCTCCACGGCAAACCGCGCCAGCCACAACGACATCAGCAAGGCCCCGACCGCCGGTGCCGAACGCAACAGGCCCAAGCCCCAGGGGCCGGTGAGCAGGATGTCCTTGGCGAACACCGGCAGCAGCGCCGTCGCGCCGCCGAGTAACACCGCGAACAGGTCCAGGGAGATCGCCCCGAGAATGTCCGGGCGGCTGCGAATGAAGCGAATCCCGGCCAGCAAAGAATCCAAAGTCGCCTTGCCTTTGTTCAGCGGCGTCTGCCGGGCTGGCAGGTTGAGCATCAGGCAGCAGGCGATGATGTAGAGCAGCACCGTCGGCCCATAGACCCAGACGCTGCCGAAGGCGTAGAGCAAGCCGCCGAGTGCCGGAGCGACGATGGTGGCCGATTGCTGGGCCGATTGCGCGGCGGCCACGGCGCGGGGAAACAGGCCCGCCGGCACGATGCTCGGCAGCAACGCCTGAGTGGTCGGCATTTCGAAGGAGCGAGCGGCGCCCAGCAGGAAGGCGAGAATGAAGATCATCTCCCGCGTGACGTTGTCGGTAGCGCTGCCAATTGCCAGCGCCAGGGCAATCATGGCCTGCAACGACTGGCAAATGGCTGCGACCTTGCGCCGGTCATAGCGGTCCGCCACGTGCCCGGTGTGGAGCATGAACAGCACGCGCGGGGCAAACTCCACCAACCCCACCAAGCCCAGGTCCAGAACGTTGCCGGTCAGTTGATAGAGGTTCCAGCCGATGGCCACGGTGAGCATCTGGAAGCCGCTGGCGGTGAATATCCGGGCCAGCCAGAAGGCGATGAAGGGACGATGGTGACGGAGCAGCAGCGGCGCTTGGCTGGGCATCTAGGGCGGGTCCGGTGAGGAAGGCCACGAGATTATCGCCGAGCTGTAACTGGAAATTACGTCTGCTGGAAAAAATAGTTAGCCAAACATCTACTTCAATCCTTGGAACCCTGTAGCCCAGAGGCATGGCGGACAACTGTGGCGAGGGAGCTTGCTCCCGCTGGGCCGCGAAGCGGCCCCAAGAAAGGCGACTGCTGCGCAGTCGAGCGGGAGCAAGCTCCCTCGCCACGGGTTACTGTGTGCTTTCAAAACAACGGAGTCGATGCTGCCCCCCCCGCACTGAGACAACCTGTCACGCGACAAAAGACCACGCCGTCCATCGGCAATATTGCGACTACTCTTTGAGCATTGCTTGATCCAGATCAATACCCCTCGGGGCGTTGGGCTGGCGGCCGTCCGGCCAGAGTCCTGCGGTGTGACGGTTATAAAAAGAACGATTTGAAACGCATCGCACTCCATATCCCTGGGGGGTGGTGCCAGCCCCGCCCGCAGCCGGTTTTACCTGACAGAGGAAGACTTATGTTCGGTTTGGAGGCGCTCGATCTCGCCCGAATCCAGTTCGCGTTCACGATCTCGTTCCACATCCTGTTCCCGGCCATCACCATCGGCCTGGCGAGTTACCTGGCGGTGCTCGAGGGGCTGTGGCTCAAGACCCGCGATGACACCTACCGCGACCTGTACCACTTCTGGTCGAAAATCTTTGCCGTCAACTTCGGCATGGGGGTGGTCTCCGGGTTGGTCATGGCCTATCAATTCGGGACCAACTGGAGCCGCTTTTCGGACTTCGCCGGTGCGGTGACCGGCCCCTTGCTGACCTACGAGGTGCTCACGGCGTTCTTCCTTGAAGCGGGTTTCCTGGGCGTGATGTTGTTTGGCTGGAACCGCGTCGGCCGTGGCCTGCATTTCTTTTCCACGGTCATGGTGGCGATCGGCACCCTGATCTCGACCTTCTGGATCTTGTCCTCCAACAGTTGGATGCAGACCCCCCAGGGCTACGAAATCATCGACGGCCGGGTGATCCCGGTGGACTGGCTGGCGGTGGTGTTCAACCCCTCGTTTCCTTATCGATTGCTGCACATGTCCACCGCGGCGTTCGTCGCCACGGCGTTCTTCGTCGGCTCGTCGGCGGCCTGGCATTTGCTGCGTGGCCGCGATAACCCGGCCATCCGCCGGATGCTGTCGATGGCGATGTGGATGGCCTTGCTGGTGGCGCCGATACAAGCGGTCATCGGCGACTTCCATGGCCTGAACACCCTCAAGCACCAACCGGCGAAAATCGCCGCCATCGAGGGCCACTGGGAAAACGTCGGCAATGAACCGACCCCGCTGATCCTGTTCGGCTGGCCCGACATGCAAGCGGAAAAAACCAAGTACGCCGTGGAAATTCCTTACCTGGGCAGTCTGATCCTGACCCACAGCCTGGACAAGCAGGTGCCGGCCCTCAAGGAGTTCCCGCCTGAGGACCGACCGAACTCGACCATTGTGTTCTGGTCGTTCCGGGTCATGGTCGGCCTGGGGCTGCTGATGATTTTCACTGGGCTGTGCAGCCTGTGGCTGCGCCGCAAGGATCGGATCTATCAATCCCGACCGTTCCTCTACATGGTGCTGTGGATGGGGCCGTCCGGGCTGGTTGCGATCCTGGCCGGCTGGTTCACCACGGAGATTGGCCGCCAGCCCTGGGTGGTCTATGGCTTGATGCGCACGGCCGATGCTTCGTCCGGCCATAGTTTCGCGCAGATGAGCATCACCCTGGTGCTGTTCGTCGTGGTGTATTTCGCGCTGTTCGGTGCAGGTTTGAGCTACATGATGCGCCTGGTGCGCAAGGGGCCGGAGGCCCACGAAGCCGAGCCGAGCGATGGTGGCCCGGGCCAGAAACGTACGCCGGCCCGACCATTGTCGGCAGCCGACGACGGCGACGACGATGTGGACCACAACGACCGCTCGAACAAGGGGAATTGAGTCATGGGTATTGATCTTCCGCTGATCTGGGCCGTGGTCATCATCTTCGGCATCATGATGTACGTGATCATGGACGGCTTCGACCTGGGGATTGGCATCCTCTTCCCCTTCGTCAAGGGCGAGCGCGACCGTGATGTCATGATGAACACCGTGGCACCGGTCTGGGACGGTAACGAAACCTGGCTGGTGCTGGGCGGTGCCGGGCTGTTCGGGGCGTTTCCGCTGGCCTACTCGGTGGTGCTTTCGGCGCTGTACCTGCCGTTGATCCTGATGCTCATCGGCCTGATCTTCCGCGGCGTTGCCTTCGAGTTCCGCTTCAAGGCCAAGGCTGAGAAGCGCCACCTCTGGGACAAGGCGTTCATTGGCGGTTCGCTGACGGCCACCTTCTTCCAGGGCGTAGCGCTGGGGGCGTTCATTGATGGCTTTGAAGTGGTCAATCGCCAGTTCGCCGGCGGTTCCTTGGACTGGTTCACGCCATTCACGGTGTTCTGTGGCCTGGCGTTGATCGCGGCCTACGCGTTGCTCGGCTGCACCTGGCTGATCATGAAGACCGAAGGCAAGTTGCAAGAGCAGATGCATGACCTGGCCCGGCCGCTGGCGTTCGTGGTGCTGGCCGTGATCGGTATCGTCAGCATCTGGACGCCGCTGGCCCACGCGGACATCGCGGCCCGCTGGTTCACCTTGCCGAACCTGTTCTGGTTCCTGCCGGTGCCGATCCTGGTGCTGGTGACCATGTACGGTTTGTTCCGCGCGGTGGCCCGCAACGCCAACTACACGCCCTTCATCCTGACCCTGGTGCTGATCTTCCTCGGCTACAGCGGCTTGGGCATCAGCCTGTGGCCGAACATCGTGCCGCCGTCCATCTCGATCTGGGACGCCTCGTCACCGCCCCAGAGCCAAGGCTTCATGCTGGTGGGCACGCTGTTCATCATTCCGTTGATCCTGGTGTACACCTTCTGGAGCTACTACGTGTTCCGCGGCAAGGTGACCCATGACGACGGCTACCATTGAGGACGTCGAGCGTGGCCAAACCTGACTTGAAAGACATTGAGGCCGCAGAACGCAAGCCTCTCTGGCAGCGGCTCGGCTGGCTGGCGTTGATCTGGGCTGGCAGTGTGCTGGCGTTGTTCATCGTCGCCAGCCTGATGCGGATGTTCATGAATGCCGCGGGGCTGACCACCCACTGACTTCCCTGGGCGAGCAAGCTTTGTTCGCCCAGGGAAGGGGCTATTTGCGGGCTTTGAGAATCACGAATTTCGGCGTGGCGGCCACTTGCTCGACACCTCGGAACAACCGCGCCAGTTTGCTGTGGTAACCCAGGTGCCGGTTGCCGACGATGTGCAGCGCGCCGCCCACCACCAACGCTTCGCGAGCCTGCTGAAACATCCGCCAGGCGAGGAAGTCGCCCACCACTTGCTGCTGGTGAAAGGGCGGGTTGCACAACACCACATCCAGCGACTGCGCTTCTTGCCCGGCCAGGCCATCGCCGGCCCGGATCGTCGCTTCGCGTTCGCCGAGGGCCGCACGCCAGTTCTCGGCGGCCGATTGCACGGCCATATACGACTCGTCCACCAGGGTGTAGCGGGCCTCGGGGTTTTGCAGGGCACTGGCGATGGCCAGCACGCCGTTGCCGCAGCCCAGGTCCGCGACCCGGGCCGTGCCGAGGTTTTTCGGCAGGTGTGGCAGGAACGCACGCGTGCCGATGTCCAGGCCTTCGCGGCAGAACACATTGGCGTGGTTGAGCAGTTCGATCTTCGGCTCTTCCAGCCAGTAGCGCGTGGGGTAGGGCGACACGACCGGCGTAATGTTGGATGAAGAGGCGCTGGGCGGTGTGGCGATCAACAACCGCGCTTTTTTTACCGCCAGGGAGGCCTGCACCGGGCCGATGTAGCGCTCCAGCAAATCGCCGGCGGCCCGGGGCAGGTGCTTGATCATGGCCCCGGCAATCACCTGGGCGCCCGGCGCCAGTTGGCCTTGCAGGCGAATCAGTTGTTCCTCCAGCAGGGCCAGGGTTTTCGGTACTTTGATCAGAACGCGATCGAACGGGCCGGTCAACGGTTCGCTGGCGGGCAACGTTGGCACGGCATCGAAGGGCCGGCCATTGCGCACCAGGTTTTTCTCCAGTGCCTGCAATGCCAGGAAAGAGTCACCGCTGCTGGTCACCAGGGCGTTGCCGGCCAGGCTGGCAGCCAGGGCGCCGAAGCCGTCATTGAGCACCAGGACCCGAGTCTGCGCGGTCGGTTGTTGTTCGGCCAGATACGCGAGCAGGTATTCATCGGCCGCATCGAAGGCTTGCAGCGGCTCGTTCTGCTGTTCGGGTTGGCGGATCAGGTCGAGTTGGGCGAAAGGGCTGTCAAACAGGGGCATGGCTGGGGACTCTGGAAATCAACGAATGTCCCGCTGCCTGGAGGTAGGTGTCTGTGCGGGACCGCCTGAATGAACTGCGTCGCGTGTAAAAAGCGGCATCATTCAAGAGGAACCGTAAATGGTACGTTTTTTTGTTGCACATTACTCGCCGGTTTTCAGCTCGGCAGTGCTGCACCACGGGTCAGATCACATGGATATGGGCAGCCTTAGCCACCGCTGAAATTTTATTGCTGACGTTCAGTTTTCGCATGCAACTGCACACATGGAAATTCACGGTTCGTTCGGAAAGACAGAGAATCCTGCCCACTTCCGAAGCCGTCTTGCCTTCGGCCGACCACCTCAGTACTTCGATTTCTCTCGGCGACAAGTGATAGTTCTGCTTGACTGCGACGGTGTCGGACAGTTTTTTGCTGGCGAGCGCATGCAGCTTTTGACTGGCGAAGATGGCGTAGCCGAGATTGCCATAGTGTTCCTCGATATCAATGGGGCAATGGGTTCGTGCGAGGCTGAACAGGCTGCACTGTGTTCCTTGGTCGTCATGAACGGCCTGGGTCCAGCCGTACTTGAGTCCCTGTTGATTAAGTGCTCGCCATAACTTGGGGGTTTGAGCGAAAACAGTCTCATCCCACAAGATTGGGAGTTGTGATTGATTGCAATGTGCTACTAATGGGTCGCTCGACGCATAACCGTTTTGTTCATAAAGCCGGTCCCATCCATAAGGGTAGTTATTCAGGTTCACCTTGTTGGTGTGTTTGTCGGGGCTTCCGAGATAGGCTGCAAATGCGCAATATTCAAATCCCTGATTGTTAAAGAAATTCAGTACCAGACGATAGGCCGTCTGCAGGTCTTTTTCGCAGGATAACTTCCTCAGTAACAAGTCCTTCCACCTGTCCATCGCTCTCTCCTGGGTTGATTCGTCCATGCGGATCCAATCCATGATGCGAAATTTTAGTGTAGGACTAATCCTAATTTTCAGTAGAGTTTTTTTAGCTTGCTTACATTTTGAAACATCAAGGGTTGAATTTTTATTTGGTTGGTTTTACATGGCGGTAACTTTGTATAAGTTTGGTGAAGGATTCAGAGTTGGAGGCGACGACTGTAACTAAAGTGCCATTACTTGTTGTCGGTGGTGAAGACCCTCGCTTTGCGGGACACTGCACGTCTTGTCCCTTAGGAGTGGCTCATGACCGACAGTGCAGAGAAGTTCACCCGCCAGACCTTGCTCGATGTCCAGCCAGTGACGTCTCATTTGTTTACGTTACGCACCACCCGGGATCGCGGCTTTCGCTTCCGGGCGGGTCAGTTCGCCCGACTGGGTGTGGCCAAGGCGGACGGCACCACCGTCTGGCGGGCATACTCCATGGTGTCGTCGCCCTTCGACGAGTTTCTCGAGTTCTTTTCCATCGTGGTTCCCGACGGCGAGTTCACCAGCGAACTCAGCCGCCTGCAACCGGGTGACGAACTGTTGGTGGAGCGCCAGGCCTTTGGCTACCTGACGCTGGACCGCTTCGTCGATGGCCGGGATTTGTGGTTGCTGTCCACGGGAACGGGCGTGGCGCCGTTTCTTTCGATCCTCCAGGATTTCGAGGCCTGGGAAAAATTCGAGCGGATCATCCTGGTGTACAGCGTGCGCGAGGCGCGGGAATTGGCGTATCAGGACCTGATCCAGGAACTGCCCCAGCGCGACTACCTGGCCGAGTACGCTCACAAGTTTCGTTTCATTGCGACCGTCACCCGTGAGCAGCATCCGGGGGCGCTCAGTGGGCGCATTACTACGCTGATCGACAACGGCGAGTTGGAGCGCGCGGCCGGTGTCGTGCTGACGCCGGAGCATTCGCGGGTGATGCTGTGCGGCAACCCGCAAATGATCGACGACACACGCAAGTTGCTCAAGGCCAGGGGCTTGCAACTGAGCCTGACCCGTCGTCCGGGCCAGGTGGCGGTGGAAAACTACTGGTAGACTCAGGGCCGCTCGTTCTGAGCCTTGAGCAGGTCGCGAATCTCACTCAGCAGCAGCTCTTCCTTGGTCGGAACCGGGGGCGCGCTGGGGGCTACGGCTTCTTCACGCTTGAGGCGGTTGATGGCCTTGACGCCCATGAAAATGGCAAACGCCACGATGATGAAGTCTATGGTGCTCTGGATGAATTTACCGTAGGCCAGCACCACGGCAGGCGCATCACCCTGGGCGGCCTTGAGGGTGATGGCCAGGTCACTGAAATCCACGCCACCAATCAGCAGGCCGATCGGTGGCATGACCACGTCGCCGACGAATGAAGAAACGATTTTGCCGAAAGCGGCGCCGATGATGATCCCGACGGCCATGTCGACGACATTGCCTTTGACCGCGAAGGCCTTGAACTCGCTTAGCACGCCCATGAGTTATTCCTTGTAACAGATGAAAGATGAGTGGCAGTGTAAATCAGCCCAACGCGTCCTGCTCGAAACGCCTGCTTACAAAGCTTCAGTTATCGACCGGGGCCCGGATGAAAAGTTTACAAAGTGCCATCAATCGCGCGTGATACGCGGTTTCGTCCCGTGGGGCCTATAACGTTTTTTCTATCGGTACGGTACGGCATTTCTATTTAGGTTTTTCTTTTCCCGGCACTAGCCTCTGGAGGGCGCACATGGATGCGCCCTATAACATCAGAGGAACATGCCTATGAACACTTCCCTCGGCCACGGGGCTTATTCCCATCGCCGCGCTCTTTTTGTGCTGACCGCGAGCCTTCTATCCTTGTCTGTCAACGCGGCCACCCTGACCCGGGACAACGGTGCGGCGGTCGGCGATAACCAGAATTCGCAGACGGCAGGTCCCAACGGTCCGACCCTGCTGCAAGACGTGCAGTTGATCCAGAAGCTCCAGCGCTTCGATCGTGAACGCATCCCCGAGCGCGTGGTGCATGCCCGTGGTACCGGTGCCCACGGCACATTCACGGTGTCTGACGATCTCAGTGACCTGACCAAGGCCAAGGTCTTCGCCGCAGGCCAGGTCACCCCGGTGTTCGTGCGTTTTTCTGCCGTGGTGCACGGTAATCATTCGCCGGAAACCCTGCGCGACCCCCGTGGCTTCGCCACGAAGTTCTACACCGCCGACGGTAACTGGGACTTGGTGGGCAATAACTTCCCGACTTTCTTCATTCGGGATGCCATCAAGTTTCCGGACATGGTCCACGCGTTCAAACCCGACCCGCGGACCAACCTGGACGATGATTCACGGCGTTTCGATTTCTTCTCCCATGTCCCAGAGTCGACCCGTACCCTGACCGAGTTGTATTCCAACTCCGGCACACCGGCCAGTTACCGTGAAATGGACGGCAACGGTGTACATGCCTACAAGCTGATTAACGCCAAGGGTGACGTTCATTACGTGAAGTTTCATTGGAAAAGTTTGCAGGGCTTGAAAAATCTCGATCCGAAAGAAGTTGTGAAAGTTCAGGGTCAGGATTACAGCCATATGACCAATGATCTGGTGAGTCATATTAATAAGGGCGACTTCCCGAAGTGGGACTTGTACGTCCAGGTGCTCAATCCACAAGACCTTGCCAAGTTCGACTTCGACCCATTGGACGCGACCAAGATCTGGCCGGGCGTGCCTGAGCGCAAGGTCGGGCAAATGGTCTTGAACCGCAATCCGGCGAATGTCTTCCAGGAAACCGAGCAGGTGGCGATGGCGCCAGCGAATCTGGTGCCAGGCATCGAGCCTTCCGAGGACCGTCTGCTCCAGGGGCGGGTGTTTTCCTATGCCGATACGCAGATGTACCGCCTAGGCGCCAATGCCCTGCAATTGCCGATCAATGCCCCCAAGGTGGCGGTGAACAACGGTAACCAGGACGGTGCGATGAACCCAGGCAGCACCAGCACCGGCGTGAATTATCAGCCGAGCCGCCTGACGCCTCGCGAAGAACCGCAGGCGGCTCGCTACAGCCAGGCCGCGCTGAGTGGCAGCACCCAGCAGGCGAAAATCCAGCGCGAGCAGAACTTCAAGCAGGCCGGTGATTTGTATCGTTCGTTCAGCAAGAAAGAACGTGATGACCTGATCGAAAGTTTTGGTGGCTCTTTGGCGACCACTGATGACGAGAGCAAGCACATCATCCTGTCGTTCCTCTACAAGGCCGATCCTGAATACGGCACAGGCGTGGCCCGTGTCGCCAAAGGTGACTTGGCTCGGGTCAAGGCTCTGGCGGAAAAACTGACTGACTGATCCACCTGTGGGAGCGAGCTTGCTCGCGATTCAGGCGACTCGGTCTGGCTGTGCACCGCAGCGTCTGCATCGCGAGCAAGCTCGCTCCCACAGTCTTGAGTCATGGGGAGACGTCATGATGGGTAAATTCTTTTTGTCGATGCTTGCGACCTGGTCACTGAGCGTACTGGCCGATCAGCCAATGCCCACCGAACCGGCTGCGGTCCAGGAACAGCTGCAAAACTATTATTTTGACGCCGCTCGCCGGGGCGATGTGCCGATGCTCGATACGTTTATCGAGGCCGGTTATTCGCTGGATACCCGAGATGAGAAGGGCTACACCGCGCTGATTCTGGCGGCTTATCACGGCCACGGTCCGGCGGTGGAGCGGTTGCTGGCCGCGGGGGCCGATGCCTGTGCCCAGGACAAGCGCGGCAATACGGCGCTGATGGGCGCCATTTTCAAGGGCGAAGTGCAGATTGCCCGTCGCTTGCTGTCCACCGATTGCAGCCCGGACCAACGCAACGGTGCCGGACAGACCGCCGCGATGTATGCCGGGCTGTTCAAGCGTGGCGAGTTGCTCGATGCCCTGAAGGCCAAGGGCGCCGACCTGGAGGCTCGGGACCCATTGGGCAATACCGCGGCGGATCTGGCGAAGGGTGAAATCAGAATGCCGGCCGCTCAGTGAACCTTGGCTGGGCTATCATCGCGGTTTTACCCCGGAGTTCAGATGGCCAAGGCAAAGCGCATGTACGGCTGCACCGAGTGCGGTTCGACCTTTCCCAAATGGGCCGGCCAATGCAGCGAATGCGGGGCCTGGAACACCCTGACCGAAACCATGGTGGAAAGCGGCGGCGCGGCGGCCCCCACCGGGCGCACGGGCTGGGCTGGCCAGCAGGCGCAGATCAAGACCCTGGCCGAAGTCAGCGTTGAAGAAATCCCGAGATTTTCCACCGCGTCCGGTGAACTGGACCGGGTGCTGGGCGGCGGTCTGGTGGACGGTTCGGTGGTGCTGATCGGTGGGGACCCGGGCATCGGCAAATCCACCATCCTGCTGCAAACCTTGTGCAACCTCGCCACCCGCATGCCGGCGCTGTACGTCACCGGCGAAGAGTCCCAGCAGCAGGTCGCCATGCGCGCCCGGCGCCTGGGCTTGCCCCAGGACCAGTTGCGGGTCATGACCGAGACCTGCATCGAAACCATCATCGCCACGGCGCGCGTGGAAAAGCCCAAGGTGATGGTGATCGACTCCATCCAGACCATTTTCACCGAACAGCTGCAATCGGCCCCGGGCGGCGTGTCCCAGGTGCGTGAAAGCGCGGCGTTGTTGGTGCGCTACGCCAAGCAGAGCGGCACGGCGATTTTCCTGGTGGGCCACGTCACCAAGGAAGGTGCGTTGGCGGGACCGCGGGTGTTGGAGCACATGGTCGATACCGTGTTGTATTTCGAAGGCGAATCCGATGGCCGCCTGCGTTTGCTCCGGGCGGTGAAGAACCGCTTTGGTGCCGTTAACGAATTGGGTGTGTTCGGCATGACCGACAGGGGCCTGAAAGAAGTCTCGAACCCTTCGGCGATCTTTCTGACGCGTGCCCAGGAAGAAGTCCCGGGCAGTGTGGTCATGGCGACGTGGGAAGGAACCCGCCCGATGTTGGTGGAAGTGCAGGCGCTGGTGGATGACAGCCACTTGGCGAACCCACGGCGGGTCACCCTGGGTCTGGATCAGAATCGACTGGCCATGCTACTGGCGGTGTTGCATCGACACGGCGGGATTCCGACTCACGACCAGGACGTGTTCCTCAACGTCGTGGGCGGGGTCAAGGTACTGGAGACCGCGTCCGACCTGGCGTTGATGGCGGCGGTGATGTCCAGCCTGCGCAACCGGCCGCTGCCCCATGATCTGCTGGTGTTCGGCGAAGTAGGGCTGTCGGGGGAAGTCCGGCCGGTGCCCAGTGGCCAGGAGCGGCTCAAGGAAGCGGCCAAACATGGCTTCAAGCGCGCCATCGTGCCCAAGGGCAATGCACCGAAGGAAGCGCCGCCGGGGTTGCAGATCATTGCGGTGACACGCCTGGAGCAGGCCTTGGATGCGTTGTTCGAGTAACCCGCTGATTCAAACCTGGATCAACGCCGCGAACTCCCGCTCCAGCTCGTCATGATCGGCCAGGTTCAGCTCCACCAGTCGGCGCAAGTGTGCGATGGAGTCCAGGTCGATGTGCTCGCAGACAAAGCCCAGGTGGCCGTGATCGTCGTGGGTGAGCCTGACTTCCATCTTCACCTCGACCTCATTGCTCAGGTGGATGTCGGCCATGAAGGTTTCTTCGGCGTTGCCCAGCCAGGGCTGGGGTTTTTCGATCAGCAGGCCCTTGAGGGACAGGTCCAGCAGTTTCACCGGCCAGGTGAATGGGCCCTGGGTCAGCTCGGTCTTGGCATGGAACTCTATTCGTACGAAGCGGCGGCGTTCGCTCATTACGCTTTCCCTCTGAAGATGTAATGACTATAGACCCTACTGGCCGGTCATCGTCACCGTTCGGCCGGTGACAGACGAATGTCAGGTATGGCCTTTACCTGGGTTAGCGCTAAACTCTGATGGCACTCTTTCTTGTCCACCCTGGCTGGAATATAAAAATGAAAAACAATAATAGCCTGCTGCGCCATCTGCCCTGGCTACTGCTGGCCGTTGTAGGAGCATGCGCCCTGGGCGTCGTGGCCTTGCGCCGCGGCGAACCTATCAACGCCCTCTGGATCGTCGTCGCCGCCGTGGCCATTTACCTGGTCGCTTACCGCTACTACAGCCTCTTCATCGCCAACAACGTGATGCAACTCGATGCGCGCCGGGCCACTCCCGCCGTGCTCAACAACGATGGCCTGGACTACGTCCCGACCAACAAACACATTCTCTTCGGCCACCACTTCGCGGCCATTGCCGGCGCAGGGCCGCTGGTCGGGCCGGTGCTGGCGGCGCAGATGGGCTACCTGCCCGGCACGCTCTGGCTGATCGCCGGCGTGGTGCTGGCCGGTGCGGTGCAGGACTTCATGGTCCTGTTCCTGTCCACCCGTCGCAACGGTCGCTCCCTGGGCGACATGGTGCGCGAGGAAATGGGCCGCATCCCCGGCACCATCGCGCTGTTCGGCTGCTTCCTGATCATGATCATCATCCTCGCGGTGCTGGCGCTGATCGTGGTCAAGGCCCTGGCCGAGAGCCCGTGGGGCATCTTCACGGTAATGGCAACCATCCCGATCGCGATGTTCATGGGCATTTACATGCGCTACATCCGCCCGGGCCGCATCGGTGAAATCTCGATCATCGGCGTGCTGTTGCTGCTGGGTTCGATCTGGCTGGGCGGGCAAATCGCGGCCGACCCGGTCTGGGCCAAGGCCTTCACCTTCACCGGGATCCAGATCACCTGGATGCTGATCGGCTACGGTTTCGTCGCGGCGGTACTGCCGGTGTGGCTGATCCTGGCACCGCGGGACTACCTGTCGACCTTCCTCAAGATCGGCACCATCGTCGCCCTGGCCATCGGCATCCTGGTCACCATGCCCGAGCTGAAAATGCCGGCGCTGACCCAGTTCACCGACGGCACCGGGCCGGTGTGGAAGGGCGGGCTGTTCCCGTTCCTGTTCATCACCATCGCCTGCGGCGCGGTCTCGGGTTTCCATGCGCTGATCTCCTCGGGCACCACGCCCAAGCTTTTGGATAACGAAACCAACGCCCGCTACATCGGCTACGGCGGCATGCTGATGGAGTCCTTCGTGGCGATCATGGCCATGGTCGCCGCTTCGGTGATCGAGCCGGGCGTGTACTTCGCCATGAACAGCCCGGCGGCGATCGTCGGCGGTGACGTGGTGGCCGTGGCCCAGACTGTCAGCAGTTGGGGCTTTGCCATCACGCCCGAGGCGCTGCAGGCGGTGGCCAAGGACATCGGCGAGACCACCATCCTGGCCCGTGCCGGCGGTGCGCCGACCCTGGCGGTGGGGATCGCGCAGATCCTGCACTCGGTGCTGCCGGGTGAAAACACCATGGCGTTCTGGTACCACTTCGCGATCCTGTTCGAAGCGTTGTTCATCCTCACCGCCGTGGACGCTGGCACCCGTGCCGGGCGGTTCATGCTCCAGGACTTGCTGGGCTCGTTCGTGCCTTCGCTCAAGCGCACCGAATCCTGGCCGGCCAACCTGATCGCCACCGCTGGCTGCGTGGCGCTGTGGGGCTACCTGCTGTACCAGGGCGTGATCGATCCGCTGGGCGGCATCAACACCTTGTGGCCACTGTTCGGCATTTCCAACCAGATGCTGGCCGGTATCGCCCTGATGCTCGCCACCGTGGTGCTGATCAAGATGAAGCGCCAGCGCTACGTCTGGGTCACGCTGCTGCCGGCTTCCTGGCTGTTGATCTGCACCACCACCGCGGGCCTGATCAAGCTGTTCGACGCCAACCCGGCGATCGGCTTCCTGGCCCTGGCGCGCAAATACAACGATGCCCTGGCCGCCGGCCAGATCCTGGCCCCGGCCAAGAGCATCGAGCAGATGCAGCACGTGGTGTTCAACGCCTACACCAACGCAACGCTGACGGTGTTGTTCCTGTTCGTGGTCTTCAGCATCCTGTTCTATGCGCTCAAGGTCGGCATCGCTGCCTGGGGCACCAAGGAACGCACGGACAAAGAAGCCCCATTCCAGGCCCTGCCGGACGCTTGATAGAGGATTGCAACGATGTTCAATGACTTGAGTCGCCTGGGTAAATACCTCGGTCAGGCCGCCCGCCTGATGGTCGGCATGCCCGACTACGACAACTACGTCGAGCACATGCAAACCAAGCACCCGGACAAACCGATGATGGACTACGAGGCGTTCTTTCGTGAACGCCAGGAGGCCCGTTACGGTGGCAAGGGTGGGCCCAAGTGCTGTTGAGCCGCTGATGGCCAGTGGATGATGTAACCCTTGTGGGAGCGAGCTTGCTCGCGATGGCGGAGTGTCAGTTAACGATGATGTCGACTGATCCAACGCCTTCGCGAGCAAGCTCGCTCCCACAGTTGTTTTGGGTTGGTTTCAACATTTGCGTCCACCACAGAATCCCTGTGGGAGCGAGCTTGCTCGCGATGGCGGAGTGTCGGTTAATGATAAGGTCGACTGACCCGACGCCTTCGCGAGCAGGCTCGCTCCCACAAAACCGCTTTCCTTTTTCAGGCATCAAGGAGATTCAGTTTGTCCTCTCCCATCCCGGTCACCATCCTCAGCGGCTTCCTCGGCGCCGGCAAGACCACGTTGTTGCGCCATCTGCTCAAGGCCGAGCACGGCCTGAAAATCGCCGTGATCGAGAACGAATTCAGCGATGCCGGTATCGACACCCAACTGTTGGGCGATGAGCCAGTGCAAGTCATGACCCTGGCCAACGGCTGCGTGTGCTGCACCATTCACACCGACCTGACCAAAGCCCTGTACCTGTTGCTCGAGCGGCTGGACAGCGGCGAGATCGCCTTCGACCGCCTGGTGATCGAATGCACCGGCCTGGCCGACCCGGCCCCGGTGGCGCAGACTTTCTTCATCGATGAGGACCTGCGCGAGCGCTACATCCTCGACGGGATCCTGACCCTGGTGGACGCGGCCCACGCCGACATCCACCTGACCCAGGCCATCGCCCAGGCCCAGGTCGGGTTTGCCGACCGCCTGCTCCTGAGCAAGACCGACCTGGTGGATGCCGCCCAGGTCCAGGCCCTTGGCGAGCGCCTGACGCGCATCAACCGACGGGCACCGATCAGGGTGGTTGAACATGGCCAGATCGACCTGGCCGAGTTGCTCGACATTCGCGGTTTCAATCTCAATGCGGACCTGGGCGCAGGGTTCAGCCTGCGCCCGGTGGGCAAGGCAACCCCGGGCGATCGCATCAGCAGCCTGGTGCTGCGCACCGACAAGGCCCTGGATATCGACAAGCTCAGCGAGTTCATGAACCAGTTGCTGGAAGATCACGGCAAGCAATTGCTGCGCTACAAAGGCGTTCTGAACATCGCCGGCGAACCTCGCCGGCTGGTGTTTCAGGGTGTGCTCAAACTGTACGGTTTCGATTGGGACACTGAATGGGCGCCCGGCGAAGCCCGGGAAAGCGTGATCGTGTTCATTGCCGACGAACTGCCCGAAGAGAAGATCCGCGCTGGCTTCGAAGCCGCGCTACTTTGACGATCCCGCGCCTGCGACCCGCAGCAGTTTTTGCTCCAGATGGTCCAGGTGCTCGTCCATCAGCCGCGCCGCTTCATTGACGTTGCGGCCTTCCACCGCGTCGACGATCGCCAAGTGTTCCTGCCAGGCGCAATGCCTGCGGGACTTGACCTCGTGGCGTGCCAGGGCCAACGAGGTCAAGGGCACCAGGCTGCCGAGGAATTGCATCAACGGCGCGTTGCCGGCCATGGCGGCCAGGTGCAGGTGAAACTCGCCGGACAGGCGTATCGCCGGGCCACGCTCGCCGCGGTCCAGGCACTGGCGCTCGTGCTCCACCAGATCGCGCAGGTGCTGCAAGTCCTTGGGTTGCGGCGCCTTGCAGGCCAGGCGCACCAGGGTCTCTTCTGCCAGGCGGCGAGCATGGAGGATCTGCCGCGTCTGCTCCAGATCCGGCGCGGCGACTTGTGGCCGGTGGTTGGGCCGCAATATCACCACTTGCTGATGGGACAGGCGCGCCAGGACGCGGCGAATGATGCTGCGGCTGACACCGAACACGTCCCCCAGGCTTTCCTCGGTGAAGCGGCTGGCCGGGGCAATGCGTTGTTCGAGGATGGCGTCGAAGATCCGCGGGTAGATATCGTCCACCGACGGTTTGCCGATCTGGCCGGGCAGGGGCAGGGGCAGGGCGGCGAGTACATTGTGGTTGTGTCGATGGGAAATGAGGGTGTCCATGGCGGTCTCCGCAGGCCCAGGCTCAAGTGCCGAGGTTGTCGTCCGGAATATTCAGTTCGATGCCCATGCGCTGGCCTTCCCGGAGAATGTGCCGACGCATTTCGGCGCTGGCCTGGGCGCTGTTCTTGCCACGAATGGCACGGACCACGGCTTCGTTCTCTTCCAGGCGTTCGGCCAGGTGCTCGGGTGAGTTGCGCAACACATCGGCGCTTTGCTTGAGGGCGTTGCTGGTCTGCTGGACCACGTTCTGGAAGATCGGGTTGGACGTCAGGGCAAACAGTTCTTCATGGAAAGCGATGTAGGCGTTGGCGCAGGCGTCGCTGTCATTGGCTTCCAGGGCTTCGCGCATGTCCATGAGGGTCAGGCGCAACTGGCCGACATCCTTGCTGCTGATGGACTGGGCCACCAGGCCGACGATAAAGGGTTCCAGGGTGTAGCGCAGTTGCAGCAGGTCTTCCAGGCTCGCGCCGGCCATGGCACTGCCTTCACCGACGGCATCGCCGGGATTGGCCTCCAGCACCACGACGCCTTTGCCGGGCATCGAGCGCACCAGGCCCAGGGTCTCCAGGACAATCACCGCCTCACGCAGGCTTGGCCGGCTGATGCCCAGTTGCTCGGCCAACTCGCGCTGGCCGGGCAGCATGTCGCCCGAGCGCCACTGGCCCCGGGCGAGGGCGGCGCGGAGTTTCTCCACCACGGAATTGACGACGGTCGATGAGCTGATCACATATGACTCCTTGGAAATCAATCAGGCGATGCCGGCTCTCGGGCCGGCATCGTCGTCTTTCAGAATTGCTGGTGATGGGCACTGCCCACCGGTTTTCTGGGTTGGAAGGTATAGCCTTGTTGGCCGGACAGCACCTTGTGCGCCCGGGGGACATCGATGTCTTTCTCCCAGCGGGCAATCGCTACGGTCGCCACACAGTTGCCGATCAAGTTGGTCAGGGCCCGGCCAATGCCCATGAACCAGTCCACGGCCAACACCAGCACCAGGCCGACCACTGGGATCGCCGGGATCGCGGTCAGCGTCGCCGCCAGGATCACTAGCGCCGAACCGGGAATGCCGTGGGCGCCCTTGGACGTGATCAGGGATACCAGCAGGATGGTCAACAGATCGCTCAGGGCCAAGGGGGTACCGGTGGCGTTGGCAATAAAGACAATCGCCAGGGTCAGGTAGATGGAAAACCCGTCCAGGTTGAATGAATAACCGGTTGGAATCACCAGGCCCACGGTGGAGCTGCCGATCCCCAGGTGTTCGAGCTTGCGCATGATCTGGGGCAGCACGGCATCGGACGAAGCGGTGCCGAGTACGATCAGCAGCTCTTCGCGCAGGTATTTGAGAAACGGCAGCATCGGCAGGCCCGACGCACGCATTACCAGACCAAGGATCAGCGTGACGAAGGCGATGCAGGTCAGGTAGAACAGGCCGACGAGGCTGCCCAGGTGCTGCAGCGAGTCCAGGCCATATTTGCTGGTGGTGAAGGCAATGGCCCCGAACACACCAATAGGGGCCAGGCGCACGATCATGCCCATGATGCGGAAGATCACATGGCTGAGCTCGTTGATCAGCCGCGAGATGCCGGAAGCGGCGTCACCGACGAGGTTCAACGCACTGCCGAACAGCACGGCGAACAGCAGCACTTGCAGGATGTTGTTTTCCGCGAACGCTCCGATCACCGAATTCGGGATCAGGTTCATCAGGAACTGGGTGGTAGTGACCATGTGCTGGCCGCGTTGGGCGATATCGTTCACGTCCGCGCTGGAGAGCTGCTCCAGATGGATGTTCGCGCCGCTGCCAATACCTGTGCTGAAGGCAAGGACCAGACCGATGACCAGGGCGATGGTGGTGAGGACTTCGAAGTAGATGACCGATTTGAGGCCGATGCGCCCGACTTTCTTGAGATCACCGGCGCCAGAGATGCCGCTGACCACCACGCAGAAAACGATCAGGCCGATGAGCATCTTGATCAGCTTGATGAAGCCGTCGCCAAGGGGTTTGAGCTGTGCGGAGTATTCGGGAAGGGTAAGCCCGCAGACGATGCCGAGCACCAGTCCGAGGACAACTTGTAGGAAGATCGACCGCGAGCACCATTTGAGCATGGGAGGGATTCCTGGTTCGGTGTCCTTTTCGCCAGGCTGGCTGGCGTCGGGACTTCATTATTGTGGTCTTACCGGTTTGTCCAGTGCAGGCGCAGTCTAGGCGCTATTTTTACGGGTGCGCAAGCCCGAGAGGGATAATTTGGCTTTACCGGTCTTACCAGTTGCGGTGAAAGCCCTGAGCTTGAGCCTTTTCTCAGCCAAAAAATATCGTCGGCTACCTAAGCGAGTCAGCTAAGGAGAGGACCCAGGATTGTGGCGAGGGAGCTTGCTCCGCTGGGCTGCGCAGCGGCCCCCTCGCCACAGGGGTATAGATGGGGGGGCCTTGTCTTACATTAAATGTTCTATGGGTATTCTTCTCAGAGGACGCTCAGAATGAACGTCGCCTTTGACTGTTCTTTCGTCTCGGCAAGATAGAGATAAGGCGAGCCCCGTAGTCTTAGTCCGCCCACATGTTTTCTATCGGCTGTCATGAGCGAAATACGGCTGTGACCGGGTTTGATGGTTTCCGGCGTGAGGACATTCTGTTGAAAGTCGATAAGGGTAAAAAGTGTCGGCGTTTTAGTATTGGGATTCTGTGCGCCAAGTACTTCAAGCCAACTTTTACTGAGCAGTTTGTTGTAGTGCTCGCCAGCGTTTTTTAGGGTCAGCAGATAGCCACCCGCCGTGTGCCGGAAATGCAGCCGCAAGGGCTCGCTGCGCGTCTTCGGGTCTTCGGCGCGCATGCCAAGCAGGTGTGAGTGGTCCTGGGTCTGGGGTTTGCCGGTATAAAATCCACCGCTGAAAGAACTGATGGTCGCCATCGCGGGTTTGCCATGCAGCCTTTCCAGTAGGTTGACGTGAGCGCTAAACATATCAAGTGTTGCATGGAAGGAATGTTCACTGTCCATGTGAATATTGACTCCTGTAAGAGTTGATTAAGTTTGAGGTGAGGCGAGCTGGATCTTATTGAGTTATTAGTCGCTTGTGGGGCTGCCTGTATTGCAGGACGTTAAATGCTGGCTGGCGTTAGTTGTCTGGTCGTATGTTTTGCATGCCAATAAAAAAGGCCCGCATCTTTCGATGCGGGCCTTCTTGGCTACGCGTTGGCGAGCTGATTAAGCGCCGTATACCGGCAGCTTCTTGCAGATAGCCTTGACCTTCTCACGCACAGCGTCGATGACCGCTTCGTTGTTCAGGTCCGCCAGGATGTCGCAGATCCAGCCGGCCAGTTCCTTGCACTCGGCTTCCTTGAAGCCGCGAGTGGTCACGGCCGGGGTGCCGAAGCGCAGGCCCGAAGTGACGAACGGGGAACGTGGGTCGTTGGGTACCGAGTTCTTGTTCACGGTGATGAACGCCTTGCCCAGCGCCGCGTCAGCGTCTTTGCCGGAGATGTCCTGCTTGATCAGCGAGAGCAGGAACAGGTGGTTTTCAGTACCGCCGGACACCACGTCGAAGCCGCGCTCGATGAACACGCCGGCCATGGCCTTGGCGTTCTTCACCACTTGTTGCTGGTAAGCCTTGAACTCAGGCTGCAGCGCTTCCTTGAAGCAGATCGCCTTGGCTGCGATCACGTGCTCCAGCGGGCCACCCTGGGCGCCCGGGAAGACGGCGGAGTTCAACTTCTTCTCGATGTCGGCATTGGCGCGAGCCAGGATCAGGCCGCCACGTGGACCGCGCAGGGTCTTGTGGGTGGTGGTGGTGACCACATCGGCGAACGGCACCGGGTTCGGGTAGACGCCCGCGGCGACCAGGCCGGCAACGTGGGCCATGTCGACGAACAGGTAGGCACCGACCTTGTCGGCGATTGCACGGAAACGCGGGAAGTCGAGGATCTGCGAGTAGGCGGAGAAACCGGCCACGATCATTTTCGGCTTGTGCTCGAGGGCCAGGCGCTCGACTTCGTCGTAGTCGATCAGGCCGTTGCCGTCGATGCCGTACTGGATGGCGTTGTACAGCTTGCCGGAGGAGGAAACGCTGGCGCCGTGGGTCAGGTGACCGCCGTGGGCCAGGCTCATGCCCAGGATGGTGTCACCAGCCGACAGCAGCGCCAGGTAAACGGCGGCGTTGGCTTGGGAACCGGCGTGCGGCTGGACGTTGGCGTAATCGGCGCCGAACAGTTCCTTGGCGCGGTCGATGGCCAGTTGCTCGACCACG
Source organism: Pseudomonas sp. R151218B TE3479 (assembly GCF_053629195.1). NCBI lineage: Bacteria > Pseudomonadati > Pseudomonadota > Gammaproteobacteria > Pseudomonadales > Pseudomonadaceae > Pseudomonas > Pseudomonas sp. R151218B TE3479. The sequence continues at coordinate 108,264 of NZ_JBRJHV010000001.1, read as the reverse complement.
TCGACATACTCGCAACCACCGTAGTAGCGCTTGCCCGGGTAACCTTCGGCGTACTTGTTGGTCAGTACCGAGCCTTGAGCTTCCATCACCGCGGGGCTGGTGTAGTTTTCCGAAGCGATCAGCTCAATGTGCTCTTCCTGGCGCTGAGCTTCTTGCTCCATGGCGGCAAAGAGATCGGCGTCGTACTTGGCAATAGTCAAATCACGGCTGAACATGGCGGTCCTCAAGGATCGGGGCAGAAAAGGGGGGCATTCTACCTCAACCGGTTTTGGAAGGCATATGAAAGGGCGTCATGTCGCGGACGAATGGGATTCACGCGCCATTCCGCGTCGCCTTGGCGGGCCTCATCGCGAGCAAGCTCGCTCCCACATTTGGGCCTGCGTGGCTGTGGGAGCGAGCTTGCTCGCGATGAGGCCACTACAGGCACCGAAGAACCTCAGTCGAGCATGAACAACGCATCATTGCTGAACTGCGCTTCGAACCGATTGGCCGGCATCGGCCGGCCGAACAGGTAGCCCTGGACTTCGTCGCAGCCGTGCTCGCGCAGGAAATCCAGCTGCTCGTGGGTCTCGACGCCCTCGGCGATCACCGCCAGGTTGAGGCTGTGGGCCATGGCGATGATTGCCCGGGCGATCTGCGCATCCTGCTCGCCGGACGGCAGGCCGTCGACGAAGGTACGGTCGATCTTCAGCACGTCGATGGGGAATTGCTTGAGGTAGTTGAGCGATGAATAACCGGTGCCGAAGTCATCGACGGCGATGCTCAGGCCCAGGTTTTTCAACCCGGCGAGGATCTGCATCGCCTCGCTGACTTCGCGCATCAGGATACTTTCCGTCAATTCCAGCTCCAGGCAGGCCGGTGGCAGACCGGTGCTGCGCAGGATATTGGCGATGCGCGTGCCCAGCTGGCCATCGGAGAACTGTCGGGCCGAAATGTTGACCGAGACCTTCGGTACCCGGACCTTGGCCAGGTGCCAGGTCCTGAGTTGCCGGCAGGCTTCGGTGATGACCCAGTCACCGACGTCCACCACCAGCCCGAGCTCTTCGAGTACCGGGATGAAATCCCCTGGCGGCACCAAACCACGTCGCGGATGGCGCCAGCGCAGCAGGGCCTCGGCGCCGGTCAGACGTTTGCCATCGCCGCTGAACTGCGGCTGGTAATACAGCACGAACTCGTTCTGCTCCAAGGCGTGGCGCAGGTCGCTTTCCAGTTCCAGGCGCTCCAGGGCGCTGGCGTTCATGTCGGCCTGGTAGAACTGGAAGTTGTTCTTGCCACGCTCCTTGGCGTGATACATGGCCGTGTCGGCGTTCTTCATCAACTGGCTCAGTTCGTTGCCGTCCTGGGGGCTCAGGGCGATACCGATACTGGCGGTGACGAAAAACTCGCGGCCTTCGAGCACGAATGGCCGGACCAGGCTGGCGAGGATCTGCTCGGCCACAGTGATGGCCCGGTTCAGCGCCATTTCACGGCTGACGCGGGGTTGCAGCAGCAGGGTGAACTCGTCGCCGCCCATGCGTGCCACGGTGTCGTCGTCGGCGACACAGCCGAGCAGGCGCGTGGCCATCTCCTTGAGCATCCGGTCGCCGGCGGCATGGCCCAGGGAGTCGTTGATCGGCTTGAAGCGGTCGAGGTCGAGGAACATGAGCACGACCCAGGTCTTCTGCCGTTCGGCCGATTGCAGCGCGGTGTGCAGGCGATCCTGGAACAGTGTGCGGTTGGGCAGGTGGGTCAGGGCGTCGTAATAGGCCAGGCGATGGATGCGCTGTTCGCTGGCCTTGCGTTCGCTGATGTCGCTGAAGAAGCACACATAGCTGGCCAAGTCGCCTTCGTCGTCCAGCACCGCGGTGATGCCGACCCAGGCCGGGTAGTGTTCGCCATTGCGGCGCTTGAGCCAGACTTCGCCTTCCCAAGTGCTGTGCTGTTGCAACTGCTTGAGCACGTAGCGCAAGTGGGCTTCCTGTTGCTCGTCCACGGTCAGCATGTTGGGCAACTGGTCCAGCACTTGCGACACGGCATAACCGCTGACACGACTGAAGGCTTCGTTGGCCTGGACAATGTAGCCGGCCGGGTCGGTGATCAGGATCGCCGAGGTCGAGTGCTCGAAGACCGTGGCGGCCATGCGCAGGTCTTTTTCGGCGCGACGCTGCTGGCTGATGTCGCGGCCAACGCCCAGCACGCCTTCGAACGCGCCGTGTTCATCCCACACCAGCACCAGCCGCAGCTCGATGGGGATCTTGCGCCCATCGGCGCGCAGGCAGTCGAACAGGAACAGCTGGGTCTGCATCTGGTTGCGCAGCTCGGCCAGTTGCTCGGGCTTGTCGAGGGCCTTGCTGACGCGGTCCATCAGGCTGTAGATGCCGGTCAGCTGTTGCGGATTGGCGATGATCGATTGCCAGCCGTTCTGGAATATCCAGTCGGCGGCGTAGCCCAGCACCGCTTGCACCGACGGGCTGACATAGTTGAGCGAAAGCTTGTTGTCGGTGGAGAAGATCACGTCGCTGATGCTTTCGGCGAGCATTCGATAGCGTTGCTCGCTGTCGCGCAGCGATTCGCTGGCCTCGATCTGCTCGGTGACGTCCTTGGCCACGCCGATGATCCGGGTCACCTGGTCATGCCGGTCTCGGGCCAGGGCCTGTTCGCGAATGTCGAAACAGCGCCATTTGCCATTGCGATGGCGAAAGCGCAATTGGCATTGCAACAGCTGCGTATACCCGCCCCGCCGTTGTTCCTGGCGCAGGTTGTGGTAGTGATCGGCGTCGTCGCTGTGCAGCAGGATTTCCCAGAAGTATTCGCCCATCTGGTGCAGTTCGGTACGGTCGTAGCCCAGGGTCTGACCCAGGTGATGGTTGCTGAAGATCATCCGCTGGCTGATGACATCCTGCACGTAGAGATGATCCGGAACGGTGCGCACCACGTCGGACCAGAAACCTTCGCGTTCGAGCAGCGAGAGCTCGATCAGCTTGCGGCTGGTGATGTCGCTGATGCTCAGGATGACCGCACTATAGTCGGGCTGTTTTTCCGGCAGGCGCAACACCAGCCACAGGTGCTGGTCGCGGCCATGGGCGTCCTGGAGCTTGATTTCCAGTTCCAGTTGCTTGTGTTGGTCGAGCAGCGCTTCGAGCAGTTTCGAACCGATGGGGTTGTTGTCTGGTGTGCCCTTGCCGACCAGCAACTGCCAAGCCTGAGCACAGGAGTCGACGTTGAGCAGCTTCAACGCCATCTGGTTGACTTCGGTGACGTGAACTTCCTGGCGCAATTGCTCGAGTTGGTGAGCGGTTTGCAGCCAGGCGCGCAATTGATCGCCGTTGTGCAGGCCCGCCCGCTCAAAAAAGGCCTTGAGCCCCGACAGGTCCAGCACGCACAGGGCCACGCCGGTGCCTTCGAAAATATCCTGGTAACGCCGTCGACCTTCGTGCAACTGTCGCTGGCGCCGGCGCATGTTCAAGAGGGCGATGACGGGCAACAACGAAAACGCCAGGCCCAGCAGGCACTTGCCGATGAAGGCCGGCAGCAGTTGCTCGATCACCTGGCGACGGTCGAACAACCCCCGCAGTTGCCAGTCGCTGCTGCTCAGGGGCACGGTCAGTACCGTGTTCTCCAGGTCATCCGGCGACAGATGGGTAGGGCTGCTCGAGGGCAGGCTCTCGTCGCGGCTGACGATCTGCTGGTTGAGGCGGTTTTCCACCAGCCACAGCGGGCGCAGCCCCACATCGGCCTGCTTGGTCAGGGTGGCGAAAAAATTCGGGGTCAGGCGCAGGGCCCAATAGCCACGGCTGCTGCCGCTGGCCTGGTGCAACAATAGATGCACCACGGAGCCGTCTTCGGCATTGCTGAAATAATGGGCCTGGGCCCGGCTGCGCCGCACCAGTTCACTCAGGTAGTCCGCGTCATGGCTGTCGGCGGCGCTGTCACTGAGCACCCGGCCAGAAGGGCTCAGCAGTGCCAGGCTGCGCAGTTCGGGTAACGATTGCTGGAGTTTGCGAACCAGGGCCTGCTGTTCGTCGACACTTTGTGGCTGTTCGACGATCGGTAGCAGGTTGAGGGCGATTTGCGCGTTCAGGGCCATGTTCAGGCTGACTTGGGCGGCGAGATCTGCGGTGTAGTCGATGGTGTATTGGCGCTGTTGCTGTTGGGTTTCACGGAGTTGGTCAAGCAGTTGCCAGAACAGCAAGCCGAGCAACAGCAGCACCAGGGTGGCCAGCGCGCCCTTCAGAGTCCCGCGCAGGGGCGAGCCGGGCACGACAGCGGGTGCGCGAGGGGACAGGGGCGGAGTGACGTTGGACAAGCTGTAATCCTGCGGTTTGCTGGACTGGCGCGACGTGCACTATAAGCCGGACGCCCGAAGGGCGGCTAGCATGCCTTGACTTGTGGCAAAGTGCCAGCCCCTGGCGGCTGGACCTTGACCGACGGTTGAGGTAGCTTTGCCGGTCAAACAAGAGCGTTCCAGCTCCAGATTCCCAGGCTCTATCCGCCCGCAGGCATTGATGACCGTCAAGTGCCGGCGCCGCGCATGGCCTGGCTCGTTCTTTTCACCTGTCACTGACGCTAGGTTCACCATGGCTCAATACGTCTTCACCATGCATCGGCTGAGCAAAGTTGTTCCGCCGAAGCGGGAAATCCTGAAAAACATTTCATTGTCGTTCTTCCCCGGGGCCAAGATCGGCGTACTGGGTCTCAACGGCTCGGGTAAGTCCACGCTGCTGAAAATCATGGCTGGCGTCGATAACGAATTCGACGGTGAAGCCCGTCCGATGCCGGACCTGAACATCGGCTACCTGCCCCAGGAGCCTCAGCTGGACCCGAGCAAGACCGTGCGTGAAGTGGTCGAGGAAGCGGTCAGCGTGATCAAGGACGCCCAGGCGCGCCTCGACGAAGTCTATGCCGCCTACGCCGACCCGGATGCCGACTTCGACAAGCTGGCCGCTGAACAGGCCAAGCTCGAAGCGATCCTGCAGGCCAGCGACGGCCACAATCTGGATCGCCAGCTGGAAGTTGCCGCCGATGCACTGCGCCTGCCGGCCTGGGATGCGAAGGTCGAACACCTGTCCGGTGGTGAAAAGCGCCGCGTGGCCTTGTGCCGCCTGTTGCTGTCGGCCCCGGACATGCTGCTGCTCGACGAGCCGACCAACCACTTGGACGCCGATTCCGTCGCCTGGCTCGAACACTTCCTGCATGATTTCCCGGGCACCGTGGTTGCGATCACGCACGACCGTTACTTCCTGGACAACGTCGCCGGCTGGATCCTGGAACTGGACCGCGGCGCAGGCATTCCGTACGAGGGCAACTATTCGGGCTGGCTGGAAGCCAAATCCGATCGTCTGGCCCAGGAGTCCAAGCAGCAGTCGGCCCATGAAAAAGCCATGAAGGAAGAACTGGAGTGGGTGCGCAAAGGCGCCAAGGCCCGCCAGTCCAAATCCAAGGCACGTCTGCAACGCTTCGAGGAAATGCAGTCCCAGGAATTCCAGAAGCGCAGCGAAACCAACGAGATCTACATCCCGGCCGGTCCGCGCCTGGGCGACAAGGTCATCGAGTTCAAGAACGTCACCAAGGGTTATGGCGACCGCGTGCTGATCGACAACCTGTCGTTCTCCATGCCCAAAGGCGCCATCGTTGGTGTGATCGGCGGTAACGGCGCGGGTAAATCCACGCTGTTCCGCATGCTGATGGGCAAGGAAACCCCGGATTCGGGCAGCATCGAAATCGGTGAAACCGTGCAGTTGGCCTGCGTCGACCAGAGCCGCGAAGACCTGGACGGCAGCAAGACCGTGTTCCAGCAGATCTCCGACGGTTCCGACCAGATCCGCATCGGCAACTATGAAATCCCGTCGCGCACTTATGTCGGTCGCTTCAACTTCAAGGGCGGCGACCAGCAGAAGTTCGTCAAGGACCTGTCCGGCGGTGAGCGCGGTCGCTTGCACCTGGCGTTGACCTTGAAGGAGGGCGGCAACGTCCTGCTGCTCGACGAACCGTCCAACGACCTCGACGTCGAAACCTTGCGTTCCCTGGAAGAAGCCTTGCTCGACTTCCCGGGCGCCGCCATTGTGATCTCCCACGATCGGTGGTTCCTCGACCGCGTGGCGACCCACATCCTGGCGTACGAAGACGATTCCCAAGCGGTATTCTTCGAAGGCAACTACACCGAGTACGAAGCCGATCGCAAGAAACGCCTCGGCGAAGCGGCCGCCCAGCCGCATCGTGTACGGCACAAGAAACTGGCCTGATAGGGTCGGTTGCAGATCTGAATTGTGGGAGCGAGCTCGCTCGCGATGGTGGCGGGTCAGCGACATTGAGGTCGACTGATCCACCGCCATCGCGAGCAAGCTCGCTCCCACAGTTTTAGCCTACGTCTGCAGCGCGAAATCGAGCGAGAGTATGTTGGGGATCGTTGGATCGATCTCGTACAGCAAGGCATAACCTGCGCCCGCAATGCCAGTCAGCAGGCTGACATCGGGAGCCCGATCCTGGTCCAGGTAGGGGCCTTCGAAAAACTGCTGGGCGACCTCGCCAAGGGCCTGCCTGACCCTGCTGATTCCCTCGGGGTTATCGGTGTGCCGATACAGGTCATACAGGCAGATCAGATTGCCGAAATCGCCATGGCACAGGTTATAGCCATCGCTCAAGCCGTGCTGCCAGAGATTGTTCTCGCAGCGCTGGATGTCGTCGAGCACCGTCTGCCGGGTGTTTTCGTCCAAGGCCTCTCCCATCGACTGCATGAGTTGTCGCCTGGCGATGAGGATGCCGCCGTCTCCGTGACACCACTTGGTGGCATGGTCGACAGGGCCCAGATCTCTCAGGTCCAGCCAGAAACCTTCCCGGCTCAAGCGATTTTCACCCTCCAGTACCTGAATGGCCAAGGGCACCAGCGCCACATCGCCGGTCACATCATAGGCTTTGCACAAGGCCAGGATGACGCCGGAGAGACCATGGGACAGGCCCGTTAAAATGACGGAGCGATCATCGCGTCGAAGAAACTGGCCTTCTTCGATCAGTATCTGGTCCTTTATGTAATCAACCATGCGCCGAATGGCTGGTCGCACATCCGCCTGCGCGGATAACCCATGGATATTGGCCAGCAATGTCACCGCACCACAACAGCCGCCCAGGAAATCGAAATCGTAGTGTTCAGGGGGGGCATCAATCAGTTGGGTCAGCAGGCTGGCAATTTTCTCATCGTGTTTCGGATCGCCCGTGATTTGGCGACGATTGAGGAGCAAATAGAGATAAGAGCCCAGGCCATGATAGGCACTGACGGTCAGGTCGGCTTTGAAAAAGCCAAAATGTTGCTCCAGTGAGTCCAGTACCTGATCCATGAGCGACAGCACGTTTGGTTTGCCGCTTACCTTGAACAGGCTCAGATAAAACAACCCAATCCCGGCGATACCAGAGTACAGCCCATGATCCATGGGTGAGGGGTATTTTCCATGAGTCGTTGGGTGCGTATGAAAAGCCAACCAACGGATGTCTGTTGCCGTTCCCTTGATCGCAAGCGCTTCGAGGCGGGAACTGATGCCGAGTACTGCGTCGAGTCGATCCGCTTGGGGCGCTTTTTTTAAGGTGACACGTGATGACGGCTGTCCGTTCGATTCTGGATACAAACACATTTCGAGCAGGGTGAGTTGTAATGCCCTGTCGGCTGCGGAAAGATTGGCTATTTTCTGTAAGCAGCTTTTTATCGGGGGTTGTACGTTCGTCATGTCTATTGTTTCACCTTGTGCGCTCATCAACGCGTTGGAATTGAGCGGCATGGTGAAACACGGAATACTGGATCTTTGCAGATCGGCTATTTCATGGCGGGGGATGCCCTTTGCCCGATAGGGCTCTTTCAAGTCTTTCCACAGGGTTGCAAGCAGAAGCTCCCGGTCCAACATGTTTTTCATGAAGCGAGGATGGCGGCTCAGTCCGATAAAGTCCGCATAACGTTGAGAGTTTTTGAGCAATACACGGGTTGATAATACGTCTGCGGATTGCTCAAGCATCTGCATAATCGTGTGCCGATGCACCATCAGCTCGCCATAAGCATATTCAAAGCCGTGGACAAGTTCGGCTTTATACGTTTCATGCCCCTTGCGTTCACCCTGCAAAAGCGGCAAATGCTTTTGCACCAGAAGGTGTTCGTACTCGACTTTACGTAAATGGTAAAAGCCCTCTTCGAAAACCAGGGCGTGGCGGGTGGAAATGAACAGCGCTTGTCGAGTCAGCCCGCTCTGGTCGTTATCGGATTTTTGTGAAAAGGGAACGAAGCCGCTGGAGCACACCGACTGCTGGATCACTTTGAAGGTGTTGGACAGTGCGCTATCGAGCGGCAGTTCGAGCAGCAGGTCGCTGGTGGACGCAGTGAACAAGCACTCAAGATCGATCATGACCGGGCTGCTGCCACACGCAATGATGTTCTCGTAATGGAAGTCGATGCCGTTGAGTGCATGAATGACGGCGATCTGCGCGCCCATCTTTTCATAGAACAGCGCCACGTCAGTTGCGCTGTCACAAGGCGTGTTGTCGACCTTTTCTATCCAGCTGTGGCGCTCACGGCTGAGGATTTTTGGCGCGTGGATGGCAAAACAATCCGCGCCTGTCCATTCATGTAGTTGTCCAAGCAGTTGATTGAAAAAAAGTGCTTCGCGGCTGGCTCTTGGTTTGTAGACCAATGAAATCGCGCGGACCTTCACTTGGCAGACCGTTTCGCCGCGACCATGGGGGTCGCCCAGGCCGAACTCGATGGCGTCGATTTTCCGAGACGGGATCGAGAATTCCGCCTCCAGCGTTTCAACATCGTCGGCGAAATCGAAAATGACCGCATAAAGGTAATTGAGGGTATCTTCCAGCAAATCCAGCAGCAGTGTCGCCAGCACGGGATAGGATTCGAAAAAAACCAGCAACGGCAATGTGCGCAGGTGCTCGTTGAATCCGTCCAGATCAATGTCATCGCCGTCGGCAATCCGCGTATTCAGATAGTGGACCAGGCTTTGTTCCGATGTACGTCCGACACGGGCCAGGACATAGTGCTCAAGGCTTGCCAGCAGGGCGGGTTCATCAATGTGCTGTGACGCTTTGGCGTAGCGCCCATCCGCCTTGAACGTATCGATGAAATAAAGAAAAAAGCGATAGCCAAACCAATAAAAATTGTCTTTGCCGCTCGCGGCCTTTTCCGTGTCGACGGGAAGGCTGTCAAGGCGAGCAAGCTTTTCCTTCAAGGCCCTCAAGACGGTTTCGCCGTCGTCAGGCTGGCGCCGCGGATTACACGGTGCCTTGGCATACGACGCCAGTTCTTCCCGGTTCAACCCGAAATGATCCAGCAAGGCCTGATCATCAGCATGCAGGCGGGTCAGGTTGTTTACAAAAAGGGCGATGTCGCCGTCGGAAGTGAATCTGTACTGACCTCGCTGATTCAACTTCAACGCGTTAACAAGCATGCCGTCGCTCCTGAAATGGATAGAGCAGGCGTTGCCTGCTCTATGGTTATGGGTGTTGCCTGTTTGGACGATCAGTGGAAGGGCTTAGCACCCGAGTGTCGAGCACTCGAGATTGGTGCATGTGCCAAAGGTGTTGCATTCCATTGTCGTTGCCAGTATCGAGCCCATGTTTTCGGTGGGCGCTTGATAAGCGTCGAAGTCGCTATAGAAGTCACCGGACATGTTCAGGATCTGTTCGCTCATGGTGTTTTCCTCATTCGTATCAAACATCAAGTACAGTCAATGGGGTGCGAGCAAGCGCATCCGAACTGTAGGATGTTGCTGAAGTTGTTTTATATATGGATTAGGGGGTATCAAGGACCTGTGGGGCAGGTCCATGTTGTTGCAAAAGGATCTAGCATAAAAGAGCGGTGCAATGTATGGCGGCAATGGTCGGTGCTACGGGTTCGATACCGAGGTCAGCTACCTGTTGATAGTCTTTTAAGACTCTGTCGAAGTTGCCTGGCATTACCAGTACCTGCTCGCTCATTAGTGCATCTCCTGTGTTGTTGCAGTGCACCGGTTGTGGTGCGGAAAAAACAGTAGCATGGTCCTGGTTTAACGCAAACTTGTTGTTATGACCTCGTGTTGCAGTTACATATGGCTACAGGAAAGTAACAAGTTGTTATCGGGTCTTGGTGCTAGAAGCGTTAATCATGTTTAAAGCGGCCGGAAATATCATGGAGTATCTATCGACACGACCTCGATGGCGAGATCTCCCAGTGGTCGCTTCCATGTCACTTCATCCCCTACCTTTGCCCCTAACAACGCCCGCCCCAGCGGCGAGCCCCAGTTGATCAAGCCACTGGCCGCATCGGCCTGGTCTTCACCCACTAACTGCACTCGTTGCTCATGATCCTGTTCATCGACAAAGGTCACCCAATGCCCGATCCGCACTTGATCGGACGGTGTCGGTGCAACGACCTGGGCGCTTTGCAGGCGCTGCTTGAAATAGCGCAGGTCCCGTTCAAGGTCGGCGATCCGTTGTTTGTCCGCCAATTCCCCTCGGGTCGCCTGCTGGCTGTGCAAGATCTGCAACTCGGCGACCCGGGCCTGGAGCTGGGCAAGCCCGGTGGGCGTGACGTAATTGGGTTGCGCACTGACCTGACGTTCGACTGGCTGGTCGGCCTGGGCAGCGGCGTTGTCTTCGTTGACGAAAGCGCGGCTCATGGTGTTCTCCTCTATTGGAGCTTGGGCCATGGTTGCAGGCTTTTGGTTTCGACGGATGTCTGTACGCGACTCACGGCGAGCGATAAGCCCGGGCGGCGTCCCGGTCCTTCTCTTGTTGCCAGGCACGTTCGTGGTCATCCCAATGACGATCGCGGTAGGCATTGCGCTCCTCGCTTTCGCGCATCGCCTGGCACTGCCGGAAACCATCGCTCCAGCCTTCTGCGTAGCGTGCATCCTTGAGATAGCGCGGTACGTCTTTCCTGAACTGGCCGGTGATTACCCCCGCCGCTTGCCGACCACTGCTGCAACCGTCGTCGTAGCCGTCGGCGAACGCCGGTGGATAACCTCGGGCGATCAAGTCTTCATGAGTGGTTTCACAGCCACCGAGCAACATCAACATACCCAGTACCACTGCCGCGCGCCTCATTTGAGCCTTCCTGCCGTATCCACTTACACGAGAAGTCTAGAGGCGAATTCGTCAGGCCGATGTGAAAGCCCTGTGATTAATCCGTTTGTCTCTGTGCGCGTGCTGAGCGGGTCCGGTCAATAGTGATACCACTTCACCTCGAGCATCACCTCGTTCTCCGGCGAAGCCAGGTGGCTGAACTCCCGCTGGGCACTCAGGCGCAGGCCGAGGTTGCGGGACAATTCCCACTGCTGGTTGAGGCTCAGGCTACGACGCACTTCACCGTTGACGAAATAATCGCCCTTGGCTTCCAGGCTCAAGTTGCCCAGCGGGTTTTTCCACAGCACGCCGCTATTGAAACCGGCGGCTGGAGCGATGAACTGGGCGAAATCGTTGTTGTGTTCCACCCGCACTGTACCCAGGGCAAAGCCCAGCACATCTTCGCCCAGCGCCCAAGTGCCACCGGCACCGCCATTGACGTGGCTGACCAAGGTTTCATCGTCGTGTTTGCCCGGCACCCGCTCCAGACCGCCGGTAACCTGCCAGGACAGCGGTTGCAGCAGCTCGTTGCGTGGGGTCAGGGAGCGAATGGTCGCCAGATCCAGTTGCTGCACTTGCCAGTCATTGCCTTCGTACTGGCGCAGTTTCAATTGCAGGATCTCGATCTGTGCCCCCAGCGGGAAGCTTTCGGCGTTGTCGTTGAGGTCGTGATAGGCCATGCGCAAGCCATATTCACCGAACGCCCGGTCGCCCCGGGTGCCGAGGCCGGCCTGCCAGGTGCGTGACTCGTGGCCATCCTCGGGCAGGCCCGGTTGCGGGATGTCGAGTTCCGGCGCGGGGTTCTGGTTGATCGCCCGCAACAGCTCGAAGCTGCGTTGGGCCCGTTGCGGATCGCGTTCCTGGCCGTTGGCGCGATAGCGTTCCAGGCGATACGCCGCGTCGATGATCAGTGCCTGGCGTTCGCGGGGCAACGCCTTGAATGCCGGTGCTTGCAGTTGCTGCTGATCGGCGCTGACGTTCAGTACCCATTGTTGTTCGTCATCGCTGAGCGGTTCGGCGCGGCTGAGCAGTTCCCGTTCCCGAGACGGCCGATACTGGATGCTTTCCACCAGACCGGCTTCTTTCACCGCCTTCACGGTGTCGGTGGGAATCGCCGTCAGCGGGAATTGTTCGGTCAGGCGCAGGCTGGGGCGGGCCACTTGGAGCAATTCGAGCAGGCGATAGGAGCAGTTTTCGTCGAAGAAGAAATAATCGAACTGGATCTGCTTGAGTTCCCACACATGCTCGACCATGCGTTCGGTTTCCACCTGGCTCAGGTTGAGGCGGTATTCCCACAGGTCACGGTTCTCCAGGCTACGGTACTCGGAGAGTTTTTCCTGATACGGCACCAGGGCGAACAGGCCGGGATAGCCGCCCATCAGGCCTTTCCAGGCATAGAGGATGCTGTTGTCCGAGCCTTCGATGTAGGCGCCAAAGTTGATCGCGTAGCTGAGCAGGGCGGTCTTGTCGCTTTGCACATCGGCCTGGTCGATGCGCAACAGGGTGTGGCCGAACATCGAGGACGGGCTGTTGAGGTAGGCGGCGGGGAAAATCATCACTGCGCTGTGGGGCGACACGTCCTTGAACCACTGGGTGAAGTCGCTGCAATTGACCGCCGGCAGGTCTGACAGGTTGAGCTGCGCCTTCAGCCAGCGGGTGCGCGCCGGGTACACGCACTGGGCATGTTGCTGGCCGGCGCTGGCCGGGCCATACAGGGCTTGCAGCGTGGCGGTCAGTTCACGGTCAGGATGTTCATTGCCATCGGGGGCGAGGAAGAATTTTTTGTCGCTGATATAGCTGCGCCAGCCGCCCAGCTTGGCGGTTTCGTAGTGGCCCAGGGAGATCCAGAAGCGGTCATTGGCCAGTTGCTGCAAACGTTGAGGGTCGACATGAGGCGCGGCGGACAGCGGGGCGCACACACAGAGCGCCAGCCAGGCAAGGCGTTTGAGCATAGTTGGCTACTTGGAAAGTCGAAAAAAAAATAAAGACCGAAGGGGCCCCAAAAAGAAAACCCGCTCCCCGAGAGGAGCGAGTGGTGTCGAGCTTAAGCTTGAGTAGCGTACTTGGCCAGGCGAGGGTCGTTTTTCAGCACGGCCAGGGTGTTGGTATGCACATCTTCCGCCGTCACGTCAGCCTTGCTGAAGATCTGTTGGAAGTGCTCGTGGGTAACGGCGGAGAAGTGTGCGCGATCTTCCGGCGCTACGCCCAGTACCACGGCATAGGTGGTCAGCGCTTCGCCCTGACCCTTGGCCATGTCTTCGGACAGCTCGTTCATCATGCCATTCATGGCCAGCCAGGACTTGCCGCCGTAGGTCAGGGCCGCGTTGGTCGAGCAGCCGTTGGTGCCGGAGGTCATGCCGAAGGTGGCGTTGCCGGAAGTGCCGTTGGTGGTGGATGCCAGGAAGTGAGCCGGGGTGCCACGCTGACCTTCGAACAGCATGTTGCCCCAGCCGCAATCCGGGCCGCCCGGCGCCTGAGCCATGGCGTTGAGGGATACAGCGGTGAAGAGAGTACCGAGAAGAATCCGTTTCATAGCTATGTTCTCTTTATGTGCATACCAATGGACAGGGTCTGGCCCCTACAGCTGCCAGTGGGCCGGTTATTGTTCCAGCCGCGCACTTTGGAGTTTAGGCACGATCCGAGGGTTCCGTGACATTTTGCAAAAACATTACTGGGGATCGCCTGTTTACGGGGCCCAGCCCGGGGTTTTCCCATTGACTATGCTTTGGTCTGAGGCGCTCCTTGCCAGTCAGGTGCAGGCAGCGCCAGAATGCCGCTATCTGCCCCGCCTGATGTAAGGAAGCCCGATGCCTGATCCTGTTGCTGCCAGCTTGCGTCTAGCGCCCGAAGCGCTGACCCGTCCGTTTTCCGCTGAACAGTTCAGCTTCTCTACCACCAATGATCTGGAGCCCTTCCGCGGTGTGCTTGGCCAGGAACGTGCGGTCGAAGCCTTGCAGTTCGGCGTGGCCATGCCGCGCCCCGGTTACAACGTATTCGTCATGGGCGAGCCCGGCACCGGCCGGTTCTCCTTCGTCAAACGCTACCTCAAGGCCGAAGGCAAGCGCCTGCAGACCCCGGCGGACTGGGTCTACGTCAACAATTTCGATGAGCCCCGCGAACCCCGTGCCCTGGAGCTGCCGTCCGGCACGGCCGGTGCGTTCATCGGTGACATCAATGGCTTGATCGACAACCTGCTGGCGACCTTCCCGGCGGTGTTCGAGCACCCGTCCTACCAGCAGAAAAAAAGCGCCATCGACCGCGCTTTCAACCAGCGCTACGACCGGGCCCTGGATGTGATCGAGCGCCTGGCACTGGAGAAGGATGTCGCGCTGTACCGTGACAGCAGCAACATCGCCTTCACGCCGATGAGCGAAGGCAAGGCCCTGGACGAGGCGGAATTCGCCCAGTTGCCGGAGGCCGAGCGCGAGCGTTTCCACGAGGACATCTCCGGCCTGGAAGAGCGCTTGAACGAAGAGCTCGCCAGCCTGCCGCAATGGAAGCGCGAGTCCAGTAACCAGTTGCGCCAGCTCAACGAAGAAACCATCACCCTGGCCCTGCAACCGTTGCTGGCGCCGCTGTCGGAAAAGTACGCGGAGAACGCCGCGGTCTGTGGCTACCTGCAAGCCATGCAGGTCTATCTGCTCAAGACCGTGGTCGAGCAACTGGTGGACGACAGCAAGACCGACGCCATCGCCCGCAAGCTGCTGGAAGAGCAGTACGCGCCAAGCCTGGTGGTCGGGCATCCGTCCAGCGGTGGCGCGCCGGTGGTGTTCGAGCCGCATCCGACCTACGACAACCTGTTCGGCCGGATTGAATACAGCACCGACCAGGGCGCGCTCTACACCACGTACCGACAGTTGCGTCCGGGTGCCTTGCACAGGGCCAATGGCGGTTTCCTGATCCTTGAAGCGGAAAAGATGCTTGGCGAGCCGTTCGTGTGGGATGCGCTCAAGCGCGCCCTGCAATCGCGCAAGCTGAAGATGGAGTCGCCCCTGGGTGAGCTGGGACGCTTGGCCACGGTGACCCTGACGCCGCAGCACATCCCGTTGCAGGTCAAAGTCGTGATCATCGGCGCCCGTCAGCTCTATTACGCCTTGCAGGACCTGGATCCGGACTTCCAGGAAATGTTTCGCGTGCTGGTGGATTTCGACGAAGACATCCCGATGGGCGACGAGAGCCTGGAGCAGTTCGCCCAGTTGCTCAAGACCCGCACTTCGGAAGAAGGCATGGCGCCGCTGACCGCCGATGCGGTGGCGCGCCTGGCGACCTACAGCGCCCGGCTGGCCGAGCACCAGGGACGCTTGTCCGCGCGTATCGGCGACCTGTTCCAACTGGTCAGCGAGGCGGATTTCATTCGCCAGCTGGCCGGTGACGAGATGACCGATGCCGGCCATATCGAACGGGCCCTCAAGGCCAAGGCCACCCGCACCGGACGCGTCTCGGCGCGGATCCTCGACGACATGCTGGCGGGGATCATCCTGATCGACACCGCGGGCGCGGCTGTGGGCAAATGCAACGGGCTGACGGTGCTGGAGGTCGGCGATTCGGCGTTCGGCGTGCCGGCGCGGATTTCCGCCACGGTGTACCCGGGCGGCAGTGGCATCGTCGACATCGAGCGGGAGGTCAACCTTGGCCAACCGATTCACTCCAAAGGCGTGATGATCCTCACCGGTTACCTGGGCAGCCGTTATGCCCAGGAATTCCCGCTGGCGATCTCGGCCAGCATCGCCCTGGAGCAATCCTACGGTTATGTGGACGGCGACAGTGCGTCCCTGGGCGAGGCATGTACGCTGATCTCGGCCCTGTCGAAGACGCCGCTGAAGCAGTGCTTCGCCATCACCGGCTCGATCAACCAGTTCGGTGAAGTGCAGGCGGTGGGTGGGGTCAACGAGAAGATCGAAGGCTTCTTCCGCCTCTGCGAAGCCCGGGGGTTGACCGGTGAGCAGGGGGCGATCATTCCCCAGGCCAACGTCGCGACGCTGATGCTCGACGAGAAAGTGCTGGCTGCCGTGCGCGCCGGGCAGTTCCACGTCTATGCGGTGCGTCAGGCCGACGAAGCCCTGAGCCTGCTGGTGGGCGAGCCTGCCGGTGAGCCGGATGAAAACGGCGAGTTCCCGGAGGGCAGCGTCAACGCCCGGGTGGTGGAGCGGCTACGGGTGATCGCGGAAATGATCAGCGAAGACGACATCAAGGAAGCGGAAAAGGAACTGGCGCAGCAGGCCTTGGCGGAGGCCAAGCCGGCCTGATTGCGGCGTTTCCATGTGGGACACTGTGGGAGCGAGCTTGCTCGCGCTAGCGGAGTTTCAGTCACTCATCAGGCGACTGTCACACCGCTATCGCGAGCAAGCTCGCTTCTACAATTTTTTGGGCTGTTTCAAACAAAAACGCCGCCACTTTGGCGTCAATATTCACACTATGACCGCTCGGCGTATTCCGGTCTCGAAATCCCGTGGGACCGGAACTTTTCTTCTATCCTCAGCTCAAGGATAACGAGAGTCATCATTGGATCGAAACAGCCTCTTCCCGAGACTGAATACCGGATCTACCGAGGGGCGCCGCCATGTCGCGCAACCTTTGCCTCACTCGTCAATGCCTGGGCCTTGTCACCCGTATCGAATGCGCCATCCGCCCCCTGGCGGGAGATACCGGTATGTGGACCTTGCTCTTCGCCGCCGGAATGGCTGGCGAACAACCCTCCGCCATCAAGGCCCAGGGGCCATTTCCCGGCCCGACTGCCGCCGAATCCATCCTCGATACCATCGTGCAGAGCCTGACCTTGCACGGCTATGAGCTGGCAGACGACCCGCAGATCTGGTCCTTGCACATGCAGGCCCAACTGCGTGAAATCAATGGAGGCCGTTGTCGCAATGTCGGCGGCTTCGAGTTTCGTCCGCTGCATTGAAGGCCATCGCCGCACGGGTACTCGCAGAAAAATTTTGACACAAGAGCAGGGGCCAGGGATGGCCCCGGCATTTGTGGGGCAGGTCGTGGCTGATATACTCGCCGCGATTTTTCAGCCCAGGTGTGAGACTCAATGGAACGCTTTATCGAAAATGCAATGTACGCCTCCCGCTGGCTGCTGGCGCCGATCTATTTCGGGCTGTCCCTGGGCTTGCTGGCCTTGGCGCTGAAATTCTTCCAGGAAGTGTTTCACATCATCCCCAATGTGTTCGCCATGGCCGAGTCCGAGCTGATCCTGGTGCTGCTGTCGCTGATCGACATGGCGCTGGTGGGCGGCCTGCTGGTGATGGTGATGATTTCCGGCTACGAGAACTTCGTTTCGCAACTGGACATCGACTCCGACAAGGAAAAGCTCAACTGGCTGGGCACCATGGACTCTTCATCGCTGAAGATGAAGGTCGCCGCCTCGATCGTCGCCATTTCCTCCATCCACCTGCTGCGCATTTTCATGGACGCCAAGAACGTCGATCCCGAGCACCTGATGTGGTACGTGATCATCCACATGACCTTCGTGGTCTCGGCCTTCGCCATGGGCTACCTGGACAAACTGACCAAGCACTGAGGCCCGTTCATCGCGCTGGCGCAACGCCCGCCTGGCGAACTGCAGGCGGGCGTTGTCGTTTCTGGCGGTTGCTTTGACGGGGGCTCGTCACCCGCCGTGGCATCTGTGCTAGTCTGCTCGCCCTTTTGGTTCCGGGCGCTCCGGGAGGCGCTGTGTCACGCACGGCAACTCTCGAGCCGTCCGCACAGCGGAGCAGCATCATGTCCGAAGTTAACCTGTCCACCGACGAAACCCGCGTCAGCTACGGCATTGGCCGTCAGCTGGGCGACCAACTGCGCGACAACCCGCCACCGGGTGTCAGCCTGGACGCGATCCTGGCCGGCCTGACCGACGCGTTCGCCGGCAAGCCAAGCCGCGTGGGCCAGGACGAGATGTCCGCCAGCTTCAAGGTCATTCGTGAAATCATGCAAGCCGAAGCAGCCGCCAAGGCTGAAGCCGCTGCAGGTGAAGGCCGTGCGTTCCTGGCGGAAAACGCCAAGCGTGAAGGCATCACCACCCTCGCTTCCGGCCTGCAGTTCGAAGTGCTGACCCAGGGTGAAGGCGCCAAGCCGACTCGTGAGGACCAGGTACGTACCCACTACCACGGCACCCTGATCGACGGCACTGTGTTCGACAGCTCCTACGATCGTGGCCAGCCAGCCGAATTCCCGGTAGGCGGCGTGATCCCGGGCTGGACCGAAGCGCTGCAACTGATGAATGCCGGCAGCAAATGGCGCCTGTACGTGCCGAGCGAACTGGCTTACGGCGCTCAAGGCGTTGGCAGCATCCCACCGCACAGCGTGCTGGTGTTCGACGTCGAGCTGTTGGACGTGCTGTAAGGCATTAATGCTTGAACAAGCTCTTGTGGGAGCGAGCTTGCTCGCGAAAGCGGAGGGTCAGGCGACGTCTTGTCAGCTGATACGCCGCCATCGCGAGCAAGCTCGCTCCCACAGGGTTTGCCTGCTTCATCCGTGAAACCTGCCGCTGAAATCACCCGTCGGGCGCAACGCCCGGGCATAGCAGAACAGGAACAGATTGCGCACCAGCTCCTTGAGCACCAGCGGCTCACTGGAATTGAGGCTGTTGAGGTCCAGGTCTCCTTGGTCCTGCAGCTCGTTCAAGGCTTCTTCTTCAAGCACCGCGCAGACTTCCCCGGTTTCCCGATGCAGGATCCTGAGGTAGGGATGTGGGCGGTCCAGCCAGGCATCGATCAAATAAGTCATGGTTCTCATCTCCTTGATGGGTTCGATGAGAATAATTCTTATTCGCTAAATAGCAAGTCTCTATTGGCGTTGCGATTGTTTTTCTGACGATGGGTTGTGCTAGCTCAAGGCGGCTGGCACCTGGCGAACGCTCGAGAAATGGGGTTGAAGCGGGGGAGGTGAAGCTCCATCCCACACGCAGGGCATGGGATGGAATGCAGCCGAATCAGACTTTTCTGACGAACTCGGATTTGAGTTTCATCGGGCCGATGCCGTCGATCTTGCAATCGATATCGTGGTCGCCATCGCACAGGCGGATGTTCTTGACCTTGGTGCCGACCTTGACCACCAGCGAGGTGCCCTTGACCTTGAGGTCCTTGATCACGGTGATGGTGTCGCCGTCCTGCAAGACATTGCCGACCGAATCTTTCTTCACGGTGTCGTCGGACGCCGCTTCAGCTTCGCCGCTGGCGGACCATTCGTGGGCACACTCCGGGCAGACCAGCTGGGTGCCGTCTTCGTAGGTGTATTCGGAATTGCATTTCGGGCAGGGAGGCAACGTGCTCACTAAGGTTCCTTGGGTATCAGGAGGGCAAAAGGGCGCACATTATATAGGGTTTTAGGCTGCGGAGGGCAGGGCGGCGAAAAACCCTTGTGGGAGCGAGCTTGCTCGCGATAGCGCTGGATCAGCAACATTGGCGCTGATTGACACACCGCTATCGCGAGCAAGCTCGCTCTCACAGGTTTCCCACAGGTTTTCATGCAATCAGTGGGTACGCGCCACCGCAAATTCGCTCAATTCCACCAGCGCATCGCGGTATTCGCTAGGCGGCAGGGCGTCGAGGCATTTGATTGCGCGAGCGACGTAATCCCGGGCCAGTTTCGCGGTGTACTCCAGCGAGCCGGAAGCTTCGACCGCGATACGGATGCTTTCCAGGTCTTCGATCCCGCCTTTCTGGATCGCCTGGCGTACCAGTGCCGCCTGTTCTGGCGTGCCTTCGCGCATGGTGTAGATCAGCGGCAGGGTCGGCTTACCTTCAGCCAGGTCGTCACCGACGTTCTTGCCCAGGGTCTCGGCATCGCCCTTGTAGTCCAGCAGGTCGTCCACCAACTGGAAGGCCACGCCCAGGTGGTCGCCGAACGTGCGCAGCGCTTCGCTCTGCTCGGCGCTGGCGCCGGCCAGTGCAGCGGCGCTGTGGGTCGAGGCTTCGAAGAGCATCGCGGTCTTGCCGCGGATGACTTCCATGTAGGTCTCTTCCGTGGTGCTGGCATCGCGTACCTTGGACAACTGCAGCACTTCGCCTTCGGCGATGATGCGTGTGGCCTGGGACAGAATCTTCATCACCGGCATCGAGCCCAACTCGACCATCATTTCGAACGAGCGCGAATACAGAAAGTCACCCACCAGTACGCTCGGGGCATTGCCCCACATGGCGTTGGCGGTCGAACGGCCACGGCGCATGCCGGACATGTCGACCACGTCGTCGTGCAACAGGGTCGCGGTGTGCAGGAATTCGATGGTAGCGGCCAGCAGGCGCATGTCGTCGCCTTCGCGACCCAGGGCCTTGCCGCACAGCAGCACCAATAAAGGACGCAGGCGTTTACCGCCCGCCGACGTGATGTAGTCGCCGATTTTCGATACCAGAGGCACGCGGGAAGTCAGCTGCTTCTTGATGATGCCGTCGACGGCGCTAAAATCGTCCGCCACCGCGCGGTAGAAAGCTTGGGGTTGCATCAGCGACAGGTGCTCCAGAAGGGTTGCGCGGCATGCTAGGACCCACGTCCGCAGGTGTCAAGGCGCGATAGACGGCTACTTGCAAGGCTCTCGCGGCTTGCGTACAATCGCGCACCCTGAACTTCCTGGGCAGCACCTGCCTTACGCAATTGCATCCGGGCCTTCCAGCCCATGCAGCCATGCCAGCCAATACCTCTTCTTATAAAGCGCTGGGTGAGCAGGATTATCGGAGAAATACCATGTCGTACGCAGTAATTGTTACTGGTGGCAAGCAATACAAGGTCGCCCCAGGTGAATACCTGAAGATCGAAAAACTGGAAATCGCTACCGGCGAATCCGTGACTTTTGATCGCGTTCTGTTGGTCGCCAATGGCGATGACGTGAATATCGGCGCTCCAGTCGTTGCTGGCGCTACCGTTGTGGCTGAAGTGATCTCCCAAGGTCGTCACGATAAAGTCCGCATCATCAAGTTCCGTCGTCGTAAGCACCACATGAAGCGCATGGGCCACCGCCAGTGGTACACCGAGATCAAAATCACCGGTATTCAGGCTTAATTTCAGCCTAATTCCTCACTAGGAGAATTGAACTCATGGCACACAAAAAAGCTGGTGGTAGTACCCGTAACGGTCGCGACTCAGAAGCCAAACGCCTTGGCGTGAAGATGTATGGCGGCCAGGCTATCAAAGCAGGCAACATCATCGTGCGTCAGCGCGGCACCCAATTCCACGCTGGCTACGGCGTGGGCATGGGTAAAGATCACACCCTCTTCGCTAAAGTCGAAGGCGTGATCAAGTTCGAAGTAAAAGGCGCCTTCGGTCGTCGTTACGTAAGCGTTATCGCAGCTTAATTGCGAGACCGCTGGAAAAGCCCTGTCTTGCGACGGGGCTTTTTCGTTTGTGGGGTGAGTCTCTTGCAAAACTGTTTGTATGGGCTGTCGGCGCTGCGGTTGGGGCGTGTCATCAGGTCGCTGCGCTCATTTTTGCAAGAGTCTTATGTCTTGTTTTTTTGGCTCGTCCGTATGGCGAGAGGCGTGTGTCATGAAGTTTGTTGATGAAGTATCGATTCGAGTGAAGGCCGGCGACGGCGGCAATGGTTGCATGAGTTTCCGTCGGGAAAAATTCATTGAAAACGGTGGCCCTAACGGCGGTGATGGGGGTGACGGCGGCTCGATCTACATGCTCGCCGACGAAAACCTCAACACCCTGGTGGACTACCGTTACACCCGGCACTTCGATGCCGAGCGTGGCTCCAACGGCGGCAGCACCGACTGCACCGGCAAGAAGGGCGAAGACCTGATCCTGCGCGTGCCAGTCGGCACCACGGTGATCGATTCGGCCACCCAGGAAGTGATTGGCGACCTGACCAAGGCTGGCCAGCGTCTGCTGGTCGCCCATGGCGGCTGGCACGGCCTGGGCAACACCCGTTTCAAGTCCAGCACCAACCGTGCTCCGCGCCAGACCACGCCAGGCAAGCCCGGCGAGCAGCGTGACCTGAAGCTGGAAATGAAAGTGTTGGCCGACGTGGGCCTGCTGGGCCTGCCGAACGCCGGTAAAAGTACCTTTATTCGCTCGGTGTCGGCGGCCAAGCCGAAAGTGGCCGATTACCCGTTCACCACCCTGGTGCCGAACCTGGGTGTGGTCAGCGTCGACCGCTGGAAGAGTTTCGTGATCGCCGACATTCCAGGGTTGATCGAAGGGGCTTCCGAGGGCGCGGGCCTGGGGATTCGTTTCCTCAAGCACTTGTCCCGTACCCGCCTGTTGCTGCACCTAGTCGACATGGCGCCGCTGGATGAAACCGACGCCGCCGATGCCGCCGAAGTCATCGTCAACGAGCTGACCAAGTTCAGCCCGGCCCTGGCCGAGCGTGATCGTTGGCTGGTGTTGAACAAGTGCGACCAGATCCTCGAAGAGGAACATGAGGAGCGGGTCAAGGAAATCGTCGATCGTCTAGAGTGGGAAGGTCCGGTCTATGTGATCTCGGCCATCGCCAAAGAAGGCACCGAGCGCCTGTGCCACGACATCATGCGTTACCTGGAAGATCGCGCCGACCGCCTGGCCAACGATCCGGCCTACAAGGAAGAACTGGCCGAGCTCGACCAGCGCATCGAAGACGAGGCCCGTGCCCAACTGCAGGCGCTGGACGACCAGCGTGCCCTGCGTCGCAGTGGCGTCAAGTCGGTCCATGACATCGGTGACGACGATTGGGATGAGGAAGATGTGGATGACGAAGACGGTCCGGAAATCATCTACGTTCGCGACTGATCTTGTGCTGGCGTGAAGCCAGGATCTGTGGGAGCGAGCTTGCTCGCGAAAGCGGTCTGTCAGTTGACATAGTCGTTAGCTGACACGCCGCTATCGCGAGCAAGCTCGCTCCCACAGGTTCAAGTGTTTCAGCGCAGTGTTATCATCGCCGGCAAGCCGGTTCCCAAGGCGCCGCTCATTCGAGCGGCGTTTTGGTATCTGTAAAACGCAAATACGAATAATCCCATGGGTGGCGCTGGGTCGCGCCGTTCGCTGGCAAAGGTTGAAGATGATGCGGAGCAAGGTGACGGGGGCGCGGCGCTGGGTCGTGAAGATCGGTAGCGCACTGCTGACGGCGGATGGCAAGGGTCTGGATCGCCAGGCAATGGCGGTGTGGGTCGAGCAGATGGTGGCCTTGCATGAGGCCGGCGTCGAGCTGGTATTGGTCTCTTCAGGGGCTGTGGCGGCCGGTATGAGTCGTTTGGGCTGGACGTCGCGACCCAGCGCGATGCACGAGCTGCAGGCCGCTGCCGCCATCGGTCAGATGGGTCTGGTGCAGGCTTGGGAATCAAGCTTTGCCGAGCATGGTCGCCATACGGCGCAGATTCTGCTGACCCACGACGACCTGTCCGACCGCAAGCGCTACCTCAATGCCCGCAGTACCTTGCGAGCGCTGGTCGAGCTGAAGGTCATCCCGGTGATCAACGAGAACGACACGGTGGTTACCGACGAGATCCGTTTCGGCGATAACGACACCCTGGCCGCGCTTGTGGCAAACCTGGTGGAGGCGGACCTGTTGGTGATCCTCACGGATCGCGACGGCATGTTCGACGCCGATCCGCGCAATAACCCCGATGCCAAGCTGATCTACGAAGCCCGTGCCGACGACCCTGCGCTGGACGCGGTGGCGGGCGGCACGGGCGGTGCGCTGGGGCGCGGCGGCATGCAGACCAAGCTGCGTGCGGCACGTCTGGCTGCGCGCTCCGGGGCTCACACTATCATTGTCGGCGGTCGGTTGGAGCGGGTGCTGGATCGTCTGAAGGCGGGCGAGCGCATCGGCACTTTGCTGTCCCCTGAGCGCGGCATGCTGGCGGCGCGCAAGCAATGGCTGGCCGGGCACCTGCAAACCCGTGGCACGCTGGTGCTGGATGCGGGCGCCGTGGCGGCGTTGTCCCAGGGCAACAAAAGCCTGCTGCCGGTGGGTGTGAAGCTGGTCCAGGGCAGTTTCCGTCGCGGCGAAATGGTCGTATGCGTGGCGCCGGACGGTCGCGAGATCGCCCGTGGCCTGGCCAACTACAGCGCCCTGGAAGCACAGAAAATTATCGGTCAGTCGTCTGATGCGATTGTCGGTCTGTTGGGTTACATGGCGGAGCCTGAACTGGTCCACCGGGACAACCTGATCCTCGTCTAAGGAAAAATCATGGGTTTGGCAAAAGGATTGATCGGTTTGCTGCTGGCAGTACCGCTGCTGGCGTCGGCCGAGGAAATTGGCCAGGTGTCGACGGTGTTCAAGTTTGTCGGGCCGAACGACCGGATCGTGGTCGAGGCATTCGATGATCCCAAGGTCGATGGCGTGACCTGCTACCTGTCGCGGGCCAAGACGGGTGGCGTGAAGGGCGGCCTGGGCCTGGCCGAGGATCGCGCCGAGGCGTCCATCGCCTGTCGCCAGGTGGGGCCCATCAGCTTCAAGGGTGAGCTCAAGGATGGCGAGGAGGTGTTCCGCGAGCGCACTTCGCTGGTGTTCAAGACCATGCAGGTGGTGCGTTTCCTCGACAAGAAGCGCAACACACTGGTGTACCTGGTCTACAGCGACCGTGTGATCGAGGGCAGCCCGCAGAATGCGGTGACGGCGATTCCGATCTTGCCGTGGGCTCGTACTCAATAATCGACACATAGCCCTGTGGGAGCGAGCTTGCTCGCGATGGCGGTGCGTCAGTAACAACGATTTGTCTGATGCTCCGCCATCGCGAGCAAGCTCGCTCTCACAATGTTCTGAATGAAGAGTTGCAGGCAATAAAAAACCGACCCTGAGGTCGGTTTTTTAATGAGCGCGTCGCTTAGGCAGCAGCGGCAACGTTCAGGGCCTTTACGTGGCCATTCAGGCGGCTCTTATGGCGAGCAGCCTTGTTCTTGTGGATGATGCCTTTATCGGCCATGCGGTCGATAACTGGCACAGCCAGAACGTAAGCAGCTTGGGCTTTTTCAGCGTCTTTTGCGTCGATGGCCTTAACTACGTTCTTGATGTAGGTACGGACCATGGAACGCAGGCTGGCGTTGTGGCTGCGACGCTTCTCAGCCTGTTTTGCACGTTTTTTGGCGGAAGGTGTGTTGGCCACCGTCGAGCTCCTCGAAAGACTTTTTAGGAAATAGCAAACAAAATAGGCCGCGAATCATGCCGATGAGTTGACGTGTTGTCAAGGGCGGGTGACGCGTTCCGCTGAATGGCAGGTGCAGCGCACCGAAGGATTTCTTTCCGGCGTGCGACCTGTAAACTCGCGGGCTTTGGCTCTGTGCTGTTTAGCGGCGCGGAGTATCGCATAAGTGGGCGCGTTGTTCGCCTGCTGTTTATCGACAGGCAAAAACTCTTTTCATGAATCTGCTCAAATCGTTGGCCGCCGTCAGCTCTATCACGATGCTTTCCCGGATCCTGGGGTTCGTTCGCGATACGCTGATCGCACGGATATTCGGTGCCGGGATGGCGACGGACGCCTTCTTCATCGCCTTCAAGCTGCCTAACCTGTTGCGGCGGATCTTCGCCGAGGGGGCGTTCTCCCAGGCCTTCGTGCCGATCCTGGCGGAATATAAAAGCCAGAAAGGCGATGAGGCAACCCGCACATTCATTGCTTATGTCACCGGTCTGCTGACCTTGGTGCTGGCGCTGGTCACGGCCGCCGGCATGCTCGCCGCGCCCTGGGTGATCTGGGCCACGGCGCCGGGCTTCACCGACACCCCGGAAAAATTCCAGCTCACCGCGGACCTGTTGCGGGTGACCTTTCCTTATATATTGCTGATCTCCCTGTCGTCCCTGGCCGGGGCGATCCTCAATACCTGGAATCGCTTTTCCGTGCCGGCCTTTGTGCCGACCTTGCTCAACGTCAGCATGATCGTCTTCGCCGTGTTCCTGACACCGTATTTCGACCCACCGGTGATGGCCCTGGGCTGGGCGGTGCTGGTGGGTGGCCTGGCGCAACTGCTCTATCAACTGCCGCATCTGAAAAAGATCGGCATGCTGGTCCTGCCGCGGCTGAACCTGCGCGACAGCGGCGTGTGGCGGGTGATGAAGCAGATGCTGCCGGCGATCCTGGGGGTGTCGGTGAGCCAGATTTCCCTGATTATCAACACTATTTTCGCCTCGTTCCTGGTGGCCGGCTCGGTGTCGTGGATGTACTACGCCGACCGTCTGATGGAGTTGCCGTCCGGCGTATTGGGCGTGGCCTTGGGCACGATCCTGTTGCCGACCCTGGCCAAGACCTACGCCAGCCAGGACCGCCACGAATACTCGCGAATTCTCGATTGGGGCCTGCGCCTGTGCTTTGTGCTAGTGCTGCCGTGCTCCCTGGCGCTGGGGATCCTGGCCGAGCCGTTGACCGTCTCGTTGTTCCAGTACGGCCAGTTCAATGCGTTCGACGCCTTGATGACCCAGCGTGCGCTGATCGCTTACTCGGTGGGCTTGCTCGGGATCATCGTGATCAAGGTGCTGGCGCCAGGGTTCTACGCCCAGCAGAACATTCGCACGCCGGTGAAGATCGCCATCTTCACCCTGGTGATGACCCAGTTGTTCAACCTATTGCTGATCGGTCCGTTGGCTCATGCCGGCCTGGCCCTGGCGATCAGTGCCGGTGCGTGCCTCAACGCCGGGTTGCTGTTTTATCAGTTGCGCAAGCAGAAGATGTATCAACCGCAGCCGGGCTGGGGCAAGTTCGGCCTCAAGCTGCTGGTGGCCGTGGTCGTGATGTCGGCGGTCCTGCTGGGGGCGATGCATTTCATGCCGGCCTGGGGCGAAGGGCAGATGCTCGCGCGCTTCCTGCGCCTGGGTGTGCTGGTGGTTGCCGGTGTGGTGGCGTATTTCGGCATGTTGCTGCTGATGGGGTTCCGTCTGCGCGACTTCAATCGCAAGGCCTTGAGCTGAGGGCGAGCCCTCGATAATCCCGGGCCGGGCAGTGGTTTTGTCGGTTCGATCACTTTGGGGTGCGGTGTTGCCTGTCGTCGGCCGCCGGGTGTGGTTATAATCGGCCACTTTATGAGCAAGAAGCGCGTTATGCAGCTGGTTCGAGGCCTCCACAACCTGCGCCCCCAGCATCGGGGCTGTGTCGCCACTATTGGCAACTTTGACGGTGTTCACCGTGGCCACCAGGCTATCCTGGCGCGACTGCGCGAGCGTGCGCTGGAGTTGGGCGTGCCCAGCTGCGTGGTGATTTTCGAGCCGCAGCCACGGGAGTTTTTCGCCCCGGATACCGCCCCGGCCCGTCTGGCCCGGTTGCGGGACAAACTGCAACTGCTGGCCGCCGAAGGTGTCGACCGGGTCCTGTGCCTGGCCTTCAACCAGCGCCTGAGCAAGCTCAGCGCGGCTGAATTCGTCGATACCATCCTGGTGGACGGTCTCGATGTGAAGCATCTGGAAGTCGGCGATGATTTTCGTTTCGGCTGTGATCGGTCCGGGGATTTCGATTACCTGCAACAGGCCGGTATCGCCCAGGGTTTCACCGTTGAAGCAGCGCAGACCGTCGAGATGGATGGCCTGCGCGTCAGCAGCACCCAGGTCCGCAATGCCCTGGCGGCGGCGGACTTCGAATTGGCCGAGCGCTTGCTCGGCCGGCCGTACCGGATTGCCGGGCGGATCCTGCACGGGCAGAAGTTGGCGCGCCAATTGGGCACGCCGACGGCCAACGTGCAACTCAAGCGTCGTCGTGTGCCGCTGACCGGGGTGTTCCTGGTGAGCGTGGAGATCGACGGCAAGACCTGGCCCGGCGTCGCCAACATCGGCGTGCGCCCCACGGTCCAGGGCGATGGCAAGGCCCACCTTGAAGTACATGTTCTGGATTTTGCCGGCGATCTGTATGACCGGCGTTTGACGGTGGTTTTCCACCATAAGCTGCGTGAAGAGCAGCGTTTTGCCTCTCTGGAGGCGCTCAAGACGGCGATCCATGCAGATATCGCCGCCGCCCGTGCCCTTGTCGCAACCAGCGCCAATCGCTAATGAAGAGCCTTAAATGACCGACTATAAAGCCACGCTAAACCTTCCGGACACCGCCTTCCCAATGAAGGCCGGCCTGCCTCAGCGCGAACCACAGATTCTGCAGCGTTGGGACAGCATTGGCCTGTACGGAAAGTTGCGCGAAATTGGCAAGGATCGTCCGAAGTTCGTCCTGCACGACGGCCCTCCGTATGCCAACGGCACCATCCATATCGGTCACGCGCTGAACAAGATTCTCAAGGACATGATCGTCCGCTCCAAGACTTTGTCGGGCTTTGATGCGCCGTATGTCCCGGGCTGGGACTGCCATGGCCTGCCGATCGAGCACAAGGTCGAAGTGACCCACGGCAAGAACCTGGGCGCGGACAAGACCCGCGAGCTGTGTCGTGCCTACGCCACCGAGCAGATCGAAGGGCAGAAGTCCGAATTCATTCGTCTCGGCGTGCTGGGTGACTTTGCCAACCCGTACAAGACCATGGACTTCAAGAACGAAGCCGGCGAAATCCGTGCCTTGGCGAAAATCGTCGAGGGCGGTTTCGTGTTCAAGGGCCTCAAGCCGGTGAACTGGTGCTTCGATTGCGGTTCGGCCCTGGCCGAGGCGGAAGTCGAGTACGAGAACAAGAAGTCCTCGACCATCGACGTCGCGTTCCCGATCGCCGATGAAGACAAGCTCGCCGCCGCGTTCGGCCTGGGCAAGCTGGGCAAGCCGGCGTCGATCGTGATCTGGACCACCACGCCGTGGACCATCCCGGCCAACCAGGCGCTGAACGTCCACCCGGAATTCACCTACGCCCTGGTCGACGTCGGCGACAAGCTGCTGGTGCTGGCCGAAGAGTTGGTCGAGTCCTGTCTGGCCCGCTACAACCTCGAAGGTTCGGTGGTCGCCACCGCCCCGGGTTCAGCGCTGGAACTGATCAATTTCCGTCATCCGTTCTATGACCGCCTGTCGCCGGTGTACCTGGCCGACTACGTGGAACTGGGCGCAGGCACCGGCGTGGTTCACTCCGCGCCGGCCTATGGCGTCGACGACTTCGTGACCTGCAAGAAATACGGCATGGTCAACGACGACATCCTCAACCCGGTGCAGAGCAATGGCGTGTACGCGCCGTCGCTGGAGTTCTTCGGCGGCCAGTTCATCTGGAAAGCCAACCCGGCCATCGTCGACAAGCTGACCGAAGTCGGCGCGCTGCTGCATACCACCGTCATCGAACACAGCTACATGCACTGCTGGCGCCACAAGACCCCGCTGATCTACCGCGCCACCGCGCAGTGGTTCATCGGCATGGACAAGCAGCCCACCAGCGGCGACACCCTGCGCCAGCGTTCGCTCAAGGCCATCGAAGAGACCCAGTTCGTACCGGCCTGGGGCCAGGCGCGTCTGCACTCGATGATCGCCAATCGTCCGGACTGGTGCATCTCCCGCCAGCGTAACTGGGGCGTGCCAATCCCGTTCTTCCTGAACAAGGAAAGCGGTGAGTTGCACCCGCGCACCGTCGAACTGATGGAAGTCGTGGCCAAGCGCGTCGAAGCCGAAGGCATCGAAGCCTGGTTCAAGCTCGATGCGGCTGAGCTGCTGGGCGACGAAGCACCGCTGTACGACAAGATCAGCGACACCCTGGACGTCTGGTTCGACTCCGGCACCACCCACTGGCACGTGCTGCGCGGTTCGCACCCAATGGGCCACGAGAGCGGCCCGCGCGCCGACCTGTACCTGGAAGGTTCGGACCAGCACCGTGGCTGGTTCCACTCGTCGTTGCTGACCGGTTGCGCCATCGACAACCACGCGCCGTACCGCGAGTTGCTGACCCACGGCTTCACTGTCGACGAGTCCGGCCGCAAGATGTCCAAGTCCCTGGGCAACGTGATCGCGCCGCAGAAGGTCAACGACACCCTGGGCGCCGACATCATGCGCCTGTGGGTGGCCTCCACCGACTACTCCGGCGAGATGGCCGTTTCCGAGCAGATCCTGCAGCGCAGTGCGGACGCCTACCGGCGGATCCGTAACACCGCGCGCTTCCTGCTCTCGAACCTGACCGGCTTCAACCCGGCCACCGACCTGCTGCCGGCCGAAGAAATGCTTGCGCTGGACCGTTGGGCCGTGGACCGTACCCTGTTGCTGCAGCGCGAATTGCAGGAGCACTACGGCGAATACCGCTTCTGGAACGTCTACTCCAAGATCCACAACTTCTGCGTGCAGGAACTCGGTGGTTTCTACCTCGACATCATCAAGGACCGCCAGTACACCACCGGCGCCAACAGCAAGGCGCGCCGTTCGTGCCAGACCGCGCTGTTCCACATCAGCGAGGCCCTGGTGCGCTGGATCGCGCCGATCCTGGCATTCACCGCCGATGAGCTGTGGCAATACCTGCCGGGCGAGCGCAACGAGTCGGTGATGCTCAACACCTGGTACGAAGGCCTGACCGAACTGCCGCAAGGCTTCGAACTGGACCGTGCGTATTGGGATCGCGTCATGGCCGTCAAGGCCGCGGTCAACAAGGAAATGGAGATCCAGCGGGCGGCCAAGGCCGTCGGCGGCAACCTGCAGGCCGAAGTCACCCTTTACGCCGAAGAGGCTCTGGGCGCAGACCTGGCCAAGCTCGGCAACGAGCTGCGCTTCGTGCTGATCACCTCCACTGCCAGCGTTGCACCTTTCGTGCAGGCTCCGGCCGATGCCGTGACCACCGAAGTCAGCGGCTTGAAGCTGAAGATCGTCAAGTCGAACCACACCAAGTGCGCCCGCTGCTGGCACTGCCGCGAAGACGTCGGCGTGAATCCGGAGCATCCGGAAATCTGTGGTCGTTGCGTCGACAACATCAGCGGTGCTGGCGAGGTTCGCCACTATGCCTAACGCAGCGGGCCGTTTCGGACGGCTGGGCTGGCTCTGGTTGAGCGTGCTGGTACTGGTCATCGACCAGGCCAGCAAGTTCTACTTTGAAAGCTCGTTGACCCTGTACCAGCAGATCGTGATCATCCCTGATTACTTCAGCTGGACCCTGGCCTACAACACCGGGGCGGCGTTCAGTTTCCTGGCCGACAGTTCCGGCTGGCAGCGCTGGCTGTTCGCCCTGATTGCCGTCGTGGTCAGTGCCGTGCTGGTGGTCTGGCTCAAGCGCCTGGGACGCAACGAGACCTGGCTGGCCGTGGCCTTGGCCTTGGTGCTTGGTGGTGCGTTGGGCAATCTCTATGACCGTATCGCCCTGGGCCACGTCATCGATTTCATCCTGGTGCATTGGCAGAACCGCTGGTATTTCCCGGCGTTCAACTTTGCCGACAGTGCCATCAGCGTGGGCGCCGTGATGCTCGCCCTGGACATGTTCAAGAGCAAGAAAACCGGAGAAGCCGTCCATGACTGAGCAGCGTATCGCTCAAAACACCGAAGTGAAGCTCCACTTCGCCCTGCATCTGGAAAACGGCGACACCGTCGACAGCACCTTCGACAAGGCCCCGGCGGTGTTCAAGGTCGGTGATGGCAACCTGTTGCCAGGCTTCGAAGCGGCGATCCTCGGTTTCAAGGCCGGCGACAAGCGCACCGTGGTCGTGCCACCGGAAAATGCCTTTGGTCAGCCCAACCCGCAAAACGTGCAGACCATGCCACGCTCCCAGTTCCAGGACATGGAGCTGTCCGAGGGCCTGCTGGTAATCTTCAACGACGCGGCCAATACCGAACTGCCGGGTGTGGTGAAGACGTTCGATGACGCCCAGGTGACCGTGGACTTCAATCATCCGCTGGCGGGCAAGACCTTGAACTTCGAAGTGGAAATCCTTGAGGTCAAGGCGGTTTGAGATTTAACCGGCAGTTCCTGCTGCCACCCGATTCACTGCGGGAGCGAGCTTGCTCGCGATGACACAGTCACTTTCAATACAGGGGTGACAGACTCACCGCCATCGCGAGCAAGCTCGCTCCCACATGGGATCTCCTTGTTTCGGGCCTTTCGCTCGATTAACAGGCAAGCATTCAATTTCTTGCGCGCAAGACACGAGGCACAGCATGCAAATCAAACTCGCCAACCCCCGTGGCTTCTGCGCCGGTGTGGACCGGGCGATCGAAATCGTCAACCGCGCCCTGGAAGTCTTCGGGCCGCCGATCTACGTGCGCCACGAGGTGGTCCACAACAAATTCGTCGTCGAGGACCTGCGCAGCCGCGGGGCCATTTTCGTCGAGGAACTGGACCAGGTGCCGGACGACGTCATCGTGATCTTCAGTGCCCACGGGGTTTCTCAGGCCGTGCGCAGCGAAGCCGCCGGCCGAGGCCTGAAGGTGTTCGACGCGACGTGCCCGTTGGTGACCAAGGTGCACATCGAAGTGGCGCGCTACAGCCGTGACGGTCGCGAGTGCATCCTGATCGGCCATGAAGGCCACCCGGAAGTCGAAGGCACCATGGGCCAATACGATGCCAGCAACGGCGGTGCGATCTACCTGGTCGAAGACGAGGCTGACGTTGCGGCCTTGCAAGTACGCAACCCCGATAGCCTGGCTTTCGTGACCCAGACGACCCTGTCCATGGACGACACCAGCCGTGTGATCGACGCCCTGCGCGCGCGCTTTCCGGCCATCGGCGGTCCGCGCAAGGATGACATCTGCTATGCCACCCAGAACCGTCAGGATGCGGTCAAGCAACTGGCCAACGAATGCGATGTGGTGCTCGTGGTCGGCAGCCCGAACAGTTCCAACTCCAACCGCCTGCGCGAGCTGGCCGAGCGCATGTCCACGCCCGCTTACCTGATCGACGGTGCCGAGGACATGCAACGCAGCTGGTTCGAGGGCATCGAGCGTATCGGCATC
This sequence comes from Pseudomonas sp. R151218B TE3479, assembly GCF_053629195.1. Lineage (NCBI taxonomy): Bacteria > Pseudomonadati > Pseudomonadota > Gammaproteobacteria > Pseudomonadales > Pseudomonadaceae > Pseudomonas > Pseudomonas sp. R151218B TE3479. The sequence continues at coordinate 75,544 of NZ_JBRJHV010000001.1, read as the reverse complement.
ACCGCCGGTGCTTCCGCGCCGGAAGTCCTGGTGCGTGGCGTGATCCAGCAATTGCAGGCTTGGGGCGCCACCGGTGCCGATGAACTGGCCGGTCGCGAGGAGAACATCACGTTCTCGATGCCGAAAGAGCTGCGCGTGCGCTCCTTGCTTTAAGTCCTTTTTCGCACAGCGCCTGGTTGGCGTCGACGCTTTCCAGGCGCACGCGGCCGGAAGGCGCCAGTATCACTTGATGATGGCTGACCGGCCCGCGTCTGGCGCAGACATGCAGCGTGCCTGCCTGGAATGCGCCACTGGGGTGCAGGGCCTCCCCTTGGCTGCTGAACCTCACCCGGCGTTTCACCGGCTGGTTGCCGACCACCCGGGCGCTGACGCTGCGCTCCATCAGCACGGTCTTGTCCTTATCGTCCAGGGTGATGCGCCAGCCCCGCCCCCAATCGTTGCCTATCCCCCTGAGCACGACCGTCCGGTTGCGCATGATGGCCTCGCTGCGCGCGCTGCGTAACCCGCTGATGAGCAACTGCGCGGTGTCCTTGCGTTCGATGGAATCGATCAGTTCTTTGTAGCCCGCGTTGGCCCACGGCAGAACAATTGCGGCAATTGCCAGTCCCATGAGCAGTTCGATCAGGCTGAAGCCCTGTTGGTGCATGACATCTCCTCCCTGGAGAATGTGAAGCGGTGCGATAGTGCAAGAACTCAGTGTGGTAGCCAGCATGTTGTGGCGAGGGAGCTTGCTCCCGCTGGGCTGCGCAGCAGCCCCAAAATAGCGGCCGCTACGCGCCCGAGCGGGAGCAAGCTCCCTCGCCACAGGCGGTGGTTTGTTCTAGCGTGTAGAGGCAGGTATAGCCGACGGCAACGGAGGGCACCGATGGATCTTCGTACAAAAGGTTTCACGCTGATCGAGGTGCTGGTGGCCCTTGGCGTGCTGCTGATCCTGATTACCATGGCGGTGCCGTCATTCACCGGCTCGCTGCAGAGCACCAAGGCCGACACCGAGGTTGACGACTTGCGCCGGGCGCTGAACTTTGCCCGGCTGGAGGCGATCGACCGTGGTATCACCACGCGCATCCGCCCCACGGCCGAGGGCAGCGTCTGGAGCGGCGAACTGACGGTGTATGACAGTACTGGCACGCCGGCCAATGTATTGCGGGTTGTTCCAGCGATGAGCAGTGGCGCGACTCTGACGCTAACCTCAGAGGTGAACAACATCGATTTCAACAACCTCGGTGGGTTATCGGCGCCGGCCACGCCGGTGAGCTTCAATTACGTACGAGGGGCGCAGAGCAGGACGCTGAGTGTTTGCCTCAATGGAAGAATCGTATTGGGCGGAAGTTGCGGATGAAGGATTGCAGTAAAAGGGCACAGGAGGGCATGACGCTGATCGAGGTGCTGGTGGCGGTGCTGATTCTCGGCGTCGGCTTGCTGGGGGCGGCGATGATCCAGCTCAATGCGCTCAAGTACACCGACAGTTCGCGCATGACCAGCCAGGCCAGCTTCATCGCCTACGACCTGCTGGACCGCATACGCGCCAACTCCGGCGCCGACTACACCGTCACTCCGCCCAGCTCGCCGAACCTCAACGTGGCCCGGGACCAGGACCTCTACGATTTCAAGACCAACATTATTGCCTTCGGCGGCGCCACGGCCACCGGCACCATTGCCCTGAACCAGCGGGTCTACACCATCACCATTTCCTGGGACGACGCCCGGGCCGCCAACACCACCGACGCGGCCGAGGCGCGGCGCAGTTTCGTACTGACCAGCCGCGTCGCCGTCGATCCGCCGGGGACGCCGCCATGAACAGGCGCTGCCGGGGATTCGGCCTGATTGAATTGATGATTGCCCTGGTGCTCAGCCTGATCGTCATCCTGGGTGTCGTGCAGGTTTTCATCGCCGCCAAGAACACCTACATCAGCCAAAACGCGGCGGCGGTGATGCAGGAGGACGCCCGGTTCGTCCTGAGCAAAATGGTCCAGGAGATTCGCATGGTGGGCATGTTCGGCTGTCTGGGGAACATTACCGATGCTTCCACCGCCAATGACTTCAATGCCAGCCAGATCACCCCGATCCGCTGGGATAACGCCAACCGCCGATTGACCCTGGTGACCGCCGACGTAGGGAGTGGCGGTAGCGCTCCGACCTGGACCGTCGTCTCCGATTGCCGCACCTCGGCGACGGCCTATACCAACGCGCGGCTACCGGCGGCGGGGCAGTTGGCCTTCCCGATCCGCCGACTGGTCTACAGCTTCAACAATAACCAATTGCTGCTGGGCAGCGGCGCCGGCAACCCGACCTTGTCGGTGCTGGTGGACAACGTGCGGGCGTTCGACGTGACGTTTGGCGTGGCCGGCAGCGCGACGGACATCGCGGCGTCGAGCTATACGAGCAATCCGCCTGACCCGGCGCTGATCCGCAGCGTGCGCCTGACCCTGACGCTTTTTGATCCGAGGAACGCAGTGCGCGAGCAGACCTTCAATGTGGTTGCCGCCTTGCGCAACCGATTGCTATGAAGGAGATGACTTCGATGGGGCAGGTGCACCGCCAGCGGGGCATGGCATTGCTGGTCAGCCTGGTTTTCCTGTTGCTGCTGACGCTGATCGGTCTGTCATCGATGCAGAGCGCCACCCTCCAGGAAAAAATGACCAGCAGCGTCATGCAGCGCAACCAGTCGTTCCAGGTGGCCGAGGCGGCGCTAAGGGTGGGGGAAAGCGCGGTGCAGGTCGAAACCTACTCATTGCCGGTGTGTACCACCACGACCCAGTGCGCTCCGCCGGCCGAGTCGGCGACGCTGACGGGGGCTGGGCGCAATTCGTCGTCGGGGGTGCTCTGGGTTGCCGCCGCCGGTGGGTTTTATGGCGTGCAGAACATCGGCACGACGCTCACGGCCGTCAACGTGCCGCTCAATACGTCGGCGACGTTGTACCGGATCACAGCGGTGGCGGTGGTGGGGAATAACCAGCGCAGCGTGGTGGAGAGCATTTATGCGAAGTACTGAGGTGCGCGGTGGTTGGAGGCAGGTGCTGTGGGGGGCGTTGCTCAGCCTTTACCTGGCGGCGCCGGCCTATGCGTTCACGCCTTCGGATTCGCCCTTGCTGAGTGCGGCCGCCGTCACGCCGAATGTGATGCTGCTGATCGATGATTCGGGGAGCATGAACAACATTATCTGGGCGGCGGGGTTTGATCCGGCGGCGACGCAAACACGCACATTTGCATGCAGTTCCAGCAGCAATTGCAATGACAGGTATGAGCTGGACCAGGACGACTCGAATATCCTGTTGTTGAGTCTGTTGCGTGGCGGCTGCTCGTCTGGTTGGTACGGCTTCTATCGAACCAGCATCGGGCGGATCTGTCTGCGGTTGCCGGACCCGGTAGGGAACGGGGATACCCGTTACACCGCTAAATACCTGGCATACCTGGTGACCTTGGCCAACGGCTCGAGTCGGGACTTCACCACCGGCACCATCCCCAATGACTATCGCATCAACGTCGCACGGGACGTCTCTAACGACCTGGTCGCCAATAACCGCGCTCTGCGTATCGGCCTCGCCACGTTCAATCCACCTAATTTCAGCAACTCCGGCCCCGGGGGCTACATCGCCCGCGCCATCAGCGATCTGTCACCGGTCAGCGGCAGCGTGACCCAGACCCAAGCCAACAGCAACTACAGCGCGCTGATCAGCGCCATCAACGGCCTGGGTGCGGTCGCCAATACCCCCTTGGCCGAGAGCTACTACGAGGTCACCCGTTATTTCAGGGGGATGGCGCCTTACTACAATGGAACGCCCGCCACCTACACCAGCCCGATCCAGTACCGTTGCCAGAAAAACTTCGGCGTGGTGATCACCGACGGCTTGCCCACCTATGACCGGACGTTCCCCACCAACGACCCGCAGGGTACCCCAACGGGCGGCGCCCGGCTGCCCAACTGGGATGGCATCAGTAGCAATGATGGCGACAACGCCAGTGGTGACAGTGAGGGCGACACGCTTTACCTGGATGACATCGCCAAGTTCGCCTTCGACATCGACATGCGCTCCACCGGCACTGACGCCACCGGCAAGAGCTGGAACACCACGGATTTTCCCCGGCAGTATCTCAATACCTACACCGTGGGTTTTGCCGTCACCAACCAGATGTTGTCCGATGCTGCCCGTTACGGGGCGGGCAAGTATTATCCGGCGAGCGATAGCGAAGGCTTGAACTCGGCCCTGTCGTCAGCCTTGAGCGACATCACTTCCAAGGCTGGCTCCGGGGGCGGCGGCACCACCAATGCCGCCACATTGTCGAGCACCTCCAGTTATTACCAGACCACGTATGATCCCAAGGACTGGCGCGGCACCATCCGGGCGTTCGGCTTTACCTCGGCGGGCACGGTCAACACGGCAGCGGTGCAGTGGACCACCGATACCGCCATCGTGCCCGGCGCCACGGCACCGATCTATCAGTCCTGGAACACCGCGACCAACGTGCCGGTGACCCTGGCCTACGGCAACTTTTCGCCGGCCCAGCAAACCAGCCTCAGCCAGAGCCTGCCCACGGGGATCACCGGCAATGACCTGGTGGAGTGGAGCAAGGGCGTCAACAAGACCGGCCTGAAGGTGCGCAGCGCGTTGCTGGGGGACATTATCAATTCGCCGCTGGTGCTGGCATCGCCCAATGACCAGACCGCTGCGGACCTGCTCAACGACACCAGCTATAGCACCTACCTGGCGACCAAGGCGACGAACATGAGCGCTAGCCTGGTGGTGAACGGCAACGATGGTTTTTTCAGTGTCATCAACAGTGCAAACGGCACGCGGCGTTACGCCTACATGCCTTCGAACGTGCTGCCCTCGTTGCAGGACATCGCCGACACCAACTACATCAACGGCGTGAGCCACAAATTCCTGGTGGATGGACAGGTCGGTGTATTCGACGTGCAGTCGGGGAGCGCCTGGAAGACCGTGGCCCTGGGCGGCACGGGGGCCGGCGGCAAGACGTTCTTCGCGGTGCAACTGTTCGATGCGGCGGCGGGCAATGCGTTTCGGGCGCTGTGGGAAATCAGCGCGCCAACCGTTGCCAGCACCGCCAACGCCTTCAATGACCTGGGCTATGCCTACGCCCGCCCCGAGGTCGCACGCCTGGCGGACGGTCGCTGGGCGGCGTTCATCGCCAACGGCTATGGCAGCAACAGCGGCGTGGCGGCGTTGTACGTCGTGGATATCCGTGACGGTTCGCTGATCCGCAAAATCGTCATCAACAGCAGTGAGACCGATAACGGCCTGTCGTCGGTCAAGTTGCGGGTCAACTCCCAGAATGTGGTGCAGGCCGCGTACGGTGGCGACTTGAAGGGGCGGATGTGGAAATTCGACCTCAGCGGCACCTCACCCACCGCGTGGGGCCTGGCGTTCGCGGGCCAGCCGTTGTTCACCGCCCCTGGCGGCGCGACCCAACCGATCACCGTTCAACCGTTGCTGGCCGATAATCCCCAGGGTGGCACCCAGGTGTTTTTCGGCACCGGTAAGTTCAACGAGACGGCGGACAAACTCAACAAGGACCTGCAAGGGTTCTACTCGATCTGGGACGCCATCGGCGGTGCGGGGCAAATCACGGTGTCGAGCCTGCAGGCGCAGTCGATCACCGGGGTGTTCTCAGGCACCACGGGGCAGTTCGTGACCACCAGTCAAACCGACGTGGCTTATCCTTCGAAAAAGGGCTGGTACCTGCCCCTGGTGTACAACAACGTGTTGACCGGGGAGCGGGTGATCAACCCGGCCAATCTGGTGAGCGGGCGCGTGGTCTTTACCACGGCCGCCGTGGACACCACCGACCCATGCGCCAGCTTCGGTACCGGAAAACTGATCGAAGTGGATGCGTTCAACGGTAAGATGCTCAACTACGCGGTGCTCGATACCAACGGTGACGGTGCGCTCAATACCCTCGACACGATTTCCAGCGGGGTGGTCTTCACCGGCGGTATCCCGACCTTGAGTGCCGTCGTCAGCGCCAGCGGGGCCACCAACATGATCGTCAACGACTCCAGCGGCAACATCACCGAGTTGCTGGAAAAAACCGTGGGCGGCAGCCGTCGCATCATGTGGCGACAAATTCAGTGAGAGGTAAGGTATGCACAGATCCAACCGGGGTTTCACCTTGATCGAAATCATGATCGTGATCGCGATCATCGGTATTGTGATCACCGTCGGCTATCCGAGCCTGACCGAATACATGAAGAAGGGCCGACGCACTGAAATTGCCGGGCTCTTATCCGAGCAGGCGCAAATTCTCGAGCGCTACTATTCGAAGAACAACGTCTACACCAATGCAACCGGGCTGAGCAGCGGCAACGATTTCTACACCATTACCCAGACGTTGGCAGACCAGAGTTTCACCCTGACCGCCGTACGCAAGAGCGGCTCGTCCATGGCGACGGACAAGTGCGGTGATTTCACCCTCAACAACACCGGTGCACGGGGCATGCTCAACGCCACTGCGGGGCTGACCACCAAGGATTGTTGGGGTCGCTGAGTTTCTTTTATCCGGGCGCGTGTTGGCGCCCTTTGTTTTAGTGAGTCGAATCAGAACATGACCAGGCAACAGCAAGTGGTGATCGTCGGTGGCGGAGTCATCGGCCTGCTGACGGCGTTCAATCTGGCGTCCGAAGGGCAACGTGTGGTGCTGCTGGACCGTTCCAATGTCGGCCAGGAGTCGTCCTGGGCCGGCGGCGGTATCGTTTCGCCGTTGTACCCGTGGCGCTACAGCCCGGCGGTCACGGCGCTGGCCCATTGGTCGCAGGATTTTTATCCACAGTTGGGTGAGCGTTTGTTCGCGGCCACCGGGATCGATCCACAAGTGCACGTGACCGGGCTGTATTGGCTGGACCTGGACGACCAGGACGAAGCGCTGGCCTGGGCCGAGCGGGAAGGGCGCCCGCTGCGGGCCGTGGATATCTCGACGGTCCACGACGCCGTGCCGGTGCTGGGTGCGGGTTTTTCCCGGGCGATCTACATGGCTGGCGTGGCCAACGTGCGTAACCCTCGGCTGGTGAAATCCCTCAAGGCGGCGTTGCAGGCGTTGCCCAATGTCACGCTTCATGAACATTGCGAGGTCAGCGGGTTCATCCGCGATGGCGGGCGTGTCGTGGGGGTGGACAGTTCGGCGGGACCGATGCGTGGCGATCAGGTGGTGCTGGCGGCGGGGGCCTGGAGTGGTGAACTGCTCAAGACGCTGGGGCTGAAGTTGCCGGTCGAGCCGGTCAAGGGCCAGATGATTCTGTACAAATGCGCGTCGGACTTCTTGTCGAGTATGGTTCTGGCCAAGGGGCGTTATGCGATCCCCCGTCGTGATGGGCACATCCTGGTTGGCAGTACGCTGGAGCGCGAAGGTTTCGACAAGACCCCGACCGAGGTTGCGTTGGAGAGCCTGAAGGCGTCTGCACAGCAACTGATTCCGGCGCTGGCGGGTGCCGAGGTGGTGGGGCATTGGGCCGGGTTGCGGCCTGGCTCGCCTGAAGGTGTTCCCTACATCGGCGAGGTGCCGGGGGTTGCTGGGTTGTGGTTGAACTGCGGGCATTATCGTAATGGGCTGGTGTTGGCGCCGGCGTCGTGTCAGTTGTTTACGGATCTGATGTTGGGGCGCGAGCCGGTGATCGATCCTGTGCCGTATGCGCCGGCTGGGCGCTTGTAAGGTTCGGCTTTGATGCTGCACCTGTACCCAGATCCAATTGTGGGAGCGAGCTTGCTCGCGATGGCGGCCTGATAGCCGGTCGGGATTTTGTTGACCGAGTACATATCCATTGCTGCGGTAACGGCCGCTTAAGGTTCCGCCCTGACGGCGGGTCACTTTCGAAAAGCGCGAAAGTAACCAAAGCGCTTTTGCCCCACCACTCGGCACCTCGCCTAGGCTCGGTGTGCCCTCACTCCGGCATTGCTCCGTGGGCCGCCGCGAAGGGCCATCCATGGCCCAGCGCGGCTATCCCGGCATCCATGCCGGGATGCCCACTCCACAATGCCTGCGTTCGGCCAGCGTGGTTAACGGGGCGCCCCAGATCAAGATCAAAAGCGAGGCGGCCTGACAGCCGGCCTGGCTCTCCCGCTCGTACACCTGTCAGATCTGTGGGAGCAAAGCTTGCTCGCGAGGCGGCCTTATAGCCGACCTGGCTCTTCCGGTCCTAGTGCGATCCCATTGTGGGAGCGAGCTTGCTCGCGAAGACGGCGGTACATCCAACGCTGATGCAAGCTGATCCACCGCCATCGCGAGCAAGCTTTGCTCCCAGAGGGATTTGCAGTGGCCGAAAATCTGTAGATCGTCACCGACCCAATGTGTGCGAGCTTGCTCGCGAAGGCGATGGCACAGTCGATGAATATGTTGAATGCTCCGGCCTCTTCGCGAGCAAGCCCGCTCCCACAGGAGAAACGCGATCACCCAGAACCAGGTCGGCTATCAGGCCGCCTCGCGGTGGACGTTGATCTCGGAGCCCCGTTAACCACGATGGCCGAACGCAGGTATTGCGTAGTGGGCATCCCGGCATGGATGCCGGGATAGCCGCGCTGGGCCATGGATGGCCCTTCGCGGCGGGCCCACGGAGCAATGCCGGAGTGAGGGCACACCGAGCCAAAGCGAGGTGCCAAGTGGTGGGGCAGAAGCGTTTTGCTTACTTTTGCGCTTCTCAAAAGTGAGCCGCCGTCAGGGCGGAACCGCCAGCGGCCGCAACCGCAGAAACGGATATACACACCACCCTCACAGTCAACCAGGCTTTTGTGGGAATGGTCGGACAAAAATTTGATTCAAAAAGAATTTTCCGACGAGTTCTGGCGGTTGCCGGGTGGGAAGAACTCTGGCTAACCTTTCCCGGTCGCTGCCAATTCAGCGTCCGGGCGTCGCGGCCCGAAAAACTTGGTAATCCATTCCCTCTTTGGAGTACCGCAATGAGTGACAAACCCCTACCACCTTCAGAAACCAATAACGCTTCTCCTGACTCCAGCCTAAACCCAAAAGGGCTTGATGAAGCCGCCAAACGCGCCCTCGACTATTACCTCGGCCCAAAGCCCGAAGCCAAAAAGAAACCCGCCTCAAACCAGCTATTCACCGTCGTGGACGGTATCGACACCGAATGTCTCCTCACCAACCTCAGCGAAACCCTGGCCTCCGCCAACGCCACGATCAGCGACCTAGCCTTCGAACTTGAAGGCTCGCGACGGCATATTGCCTTGGGGGTACAGCAGTTGATTGAGCTGAGCGAACTATTGGCCAATCGTGTGCTGGACGAGCGGGTACCCGTGCCGGAGGGCTAGAGAGCTGTGGCGAGGGAGCTTGCTCCCGCTGGGCTGCGAAGCGGCCCCGAACCTGACACCCTGGTGTATCAAGTTGATCGAGGCGCTGCTTTTGGGGCTGCTGCGCAGCCCTGCGGGAGCAAGCTCCCTCGCCACAGGTTAAGTAGGGGCTTGAGGACCGCGCTTTAATCCAGCCCCAACTTCTTCAACCGATACCGCATCGACCGAAACGACAACTTCAGCCGTTGCGCCGCGGCCGTGCGGTTCCAGCGGGTTTCCTCCAGGGCTTGGAGGATGAGTTTACGTTCGACGTCTTCGAGGTAGTCTTCCAAGTTGTCGACCTGCATCAAGTCGGGGTTGCCCGCCTCAGAGCTGGCATTGCCCTCGGCCAGGCGCAGGTCGTCGGCTTCGATCAGCTGTTGTTCGCACAGGGTGTAGGCCCGTTCGAGCATGTTCTCCAGTTCCCGCACATTGCCCGGGAAACGGTAGTTTTGCAGGGCTTGCAGAGCTTGTGGATGTAGCTTGGCCGCAGGGCTGGCGGTGTTGCTGGCCAGTCGCTGAAGCATGTGATTGGCCAGTGGTTCGATGTCTTCGCGGCGTTCGCGCAAGGGCGGGACACGCAATTCGATGACATTCAGCCGGTAATACAGATCCTGGCGAAAGCGCCCGGCGGCCACTTCGCCGTCCAGGTCCTTGTGGGTGGCGCAGAGGATTCGCACATCCACCACTTCCTCTTGCTGGCCGCCCACGGCGCGTACGGCCTTTTCCTGGATGGCTCGCAACAGCTTGACCTGCATTGCCAGGGGCAGGTCGGCCACTTCATCGAGGAACAAGGTGCCGCCATGAGCCGCCTGGAACAGTCCGGGCTTGTCTTCGATGGCGCCGCTGAAGCTGCCTTTGCGGTGGCCGAAGAACTCGCTTTCCATCAATTCAGTGGGAATCGCCCCACAGTTGACCGGCACAAAGCTCTGGTTGGCACGGGGGCCTTGTTCGTGGATCAGCCGGGCGACCAGTTCCTTGCCGCAGCCTGATTCCCCACTGATGTACACCGGTGCCTGGCTGCGGGCGAGCTTTTCGATCTGTTTGCGCACGTTGCGCATTGGCGGCGAGTCGCCCAGCAGGCAGCGCTCGATGGTACTGGGTGGTGTGGCGACCGGAGGCAGGCGCAGGGCGCTGGTGACCAGTTCCCGCAGCCGACCCAGGTCGACCGGCTTGGTCAGGAAATCGAAGGCGCCGGCCTTGAGGGCGTCGATGGCGGTTTCCAGGCTGCCATAGGCGGTGATCATCGCCACGGGCAGCTGTGGATAACGCTGCTGGATGTGCTGCACCAGCTCCAGGCCGGTGCCATCGGGCAGGCGCATGTCGGTCAGGCACAGGTCGAAGGCATCCCCCGTCAGCAGGGCTTGGGCCTCGGCAAGGTTCTTGGCGCTGCGGGTGTCGAGTTTCATCCGACCCAGGGTGATGTCCAGGAGTTCGCGGATGTCCGGTTCGTCATCGACGATCAGGATTCGTTGCCGTGAGCGATTATTCAAAGCTGTTTCCGTCCGTGAGCAAAGGTGATGCGAAAGCAACCGCCGCCTTGGCGTGGTTTGAAGTCTAGGCGGGCTTGATTGCTTTCGCACAGCTCCCGGGACAGATAGAGCCCAAGGCCGGTGCCCTGGCTACTGGTGGTAAAGAAGGGTTCGAACAAATGCGCCTGCTGATCGGGTGTTACACCGGGGCCGTTGTCGATGATGTCCAGTGTCGATAGCTGGCTGTGGGGGTCGATGAACAGTTTCAACCAGGCCTCGGCCTGTTCATGGGCCATTGCGCTGTGGCGCCAGGCGTTGCGCAGCAGGTTGTCGAGTACCTGGGTGAGCTGGTCGGGGTCCATCAGCGTGGTGTAGTCCCCCGGGTCGATGCTCAAGTGCAATCGCTGGTGTTCGGCCATGCTTTCGCGGGCCTGCCGGACGAATTGGTCGAGCCAGGTGCGCAGGTCGAGGCGCTGGGGTGTGGTTTGTTGGCGGCGAGACAGCTGCAGAACGTTTTCAATGACGCGATTCATTCGTTGGGAGTGATCTTGAACGATCTGCGTCAGACGCCGATCCGCGTCGTTCAGTTCCTCGGATTCGCGCAGCAATTGCGCCGCGTGACTGATGGCGCCCAAGGGGTTGCGGATTTCATGGGCGATACCGGCAGTGAGGCGCCCGAGGGAAGCGAGTTTCAACTGCTGGGCCTGCTGGGCAACCTGGGCCAGGTCTTCAAGGAACACCAGGATCTGCTGCTGATCGTGATGCCCCAGGGCGATGAAGCTCGGTTGCAGGGTCAGGCCCGTGCCGGTAACGGTCAGGCTGGACGGGCGCAGGCTGGGGTTGTTTCGCCACAATTGCAGGCGTTCGACCAGGGCAGTGGAGTAATCGTCGAGCTGCTGGCCGACCAGATCGTGCATGCCCAGCAGGTTCAGCGCGCTTTCGTTGGCCAATTGCACCCGGCGCTCACGGTCAAGCACCAGGATACCGGTGCGCATGCGTTGCAGGATCAAGGCGTTGAGCGCCTCCAGGCCGATCACTTCGCTGGCTCGTTGTTCAGCCAGGGTTTCGCTGGCTTCCAGGCGTCGGGTCAGGCCTTGCACCAGCAGCGCGGCGGCAAAGCACAGTGCCCCGAGGGTGCCGGCCTGCAAATAACTGCTGGGACGGTTCGAGTCGCTCAAGCCAAGAAAGAAGCTCGATCCGACGATGCCGAGGGTGGCAACGGCCGCGATCAACAGGCCGATCCGGCCTCGCAGCAGCGTGTTGCCGATGGCCACCGAGACAATGAGCAGGTTGCCGATGGCACTGGGCACACCGCCGGCTGCGAAAAACAGCCACGAAAGCAACAGCACGTCGGTGAGGGCCAGGCCGAACAGCCGGGCAGGGCGACGCGTGTTCTCAAGGAACACCACCAGCAGAATGTTCAGCACCAGGTACAACCAGCTGCCGCTGCGCAGCAGGTCGTCGTCGGCGAACTCCAGCAGGCGGTTGTCCATGTTGCTGGAGATCAGCAGCACCAGGGTGATGCCGATACTCAGGCGGTACAGGTGATAGAGGCGCAGCAGGCGCTGCGTCTGTTTGACGCGTGGGCTTGAGGCCTCAGCGCTCACGATTGCCCGGGCCTTGCTCGAGATGAGCCTGGCTGCAATACCATTGTTGTTCGAGGGCCAGCGCCCGGTCACGGGGCAGGTGTACGCCGCATTGGGCGCAGCGCACCATGGGCGGTGCGTCCTGCTCCTGAGTGGAGCGCGATGCCCGAGGGCCGCTTTTCACCCCGCGAAAGATCCATATGGCGGCGGCAACGACAGCGAACAAGATCAATAAACGAAGCATGATAGGCGGCTTTCTGGCGAGTGATCAGGCAGTTTAGCCAAGGACTGGAACGGCGCACAGCGCAATAAAAGCCAGGCACAAAAAAGGGAGACCGCTGGGTCTCCCTGTTTACTGATGCCTTGGCCTCAGTCGAACATGCCGAAGGTCATGTAGCTGAACCAGGAACGGTCGGTGGACTCGTTCTCGGGCTCTTCTTCTTCGATCACGTCGCCATTTTCATCTTTGGGCTTGAGTTCGTTCGGGATGGCTTCCTTGGCATCCTGGAATTGACGTTGTACGTCCTGGTTGGCGCGGGTTTCGCCCGGCGGCAGCGGTGGACGGGATTCGATCAGGCCCAGGGTCGCCTTGCTCAGCCACGAACGGTTGTCCGCTTCGTCGACCCGTGGGGTGAACTGGCCATCGACCAACGACGGGTGATCCGGGTAGTTCAGCTTGAGGGTTTCCAGGCTGGTGGCCGCCAGGTCGTCCAGGTGCAGGCGCTGGTAGGCTTCGGTCATCACCGCCAGGCCATCACCCACCGAAGGGGTTTCCTGGAAGTTTTCCACCACGTAGCGGCCACGGTTGGCGGCGGCGACATAGGCCTGACGGGTCAGGTAGTAGTCGGCCACGTGGATTTCGTAGGAGGCCAGCAGGTTGCGCAGGTAGATCATGCGCTGCTTGGCGTCCGGCGAGTAGCGGCTGTTGGGGAAGCGGCTGGTCAGCTGGGCGAACTCGTTGTAGGAGTCGCGTGCGGCGCCCGGGTCACGCTTGGTCATGTCCAGCGGCAGGAAGCGCGCCAGCAGGCCGACGTCCTGGTCGAAGGAGGTCAGGCCCTTGAGGTAATAGGCGTAATCGACGTTCGGGTGCTGCGGGTGCAGACGAATGAAACGCTCGGCGGCGGACTTGGCGGCTTCCGGCTCGGCGTTCTTGTAGTTGGCGTAGATCAGCTCCAATTGGGCCTGATCGGCGTAGCGACCGAACGGATACCGCGACTCCAGCGCCTTCAGCTTGGCGGTGGCGCTGGTATAGCTGTTGTTATCCAGGTCGTTCTGCGCCTGTTGGTACAGTTCGACTTCGCTCAGGTTTTCGTCTACGACTTCCTTCGACGAGCAAGCAGCAGTCAATGCGAGGATGGCGATCAGCAGCAGGTGTTTCACTTGCATGGCGGCTTGCGTCCCTATGACGGCCGCTGTCTTGGGCGGGGCCGTCCTGTTATGATGAGCGCCCCGTTGAAAGCCTCGGGGCAAAAGACGCCGTATTTAACCACAAGCGCGCAGCCGAAACCAAAGGCTGTGCCGACGCCCAGTCCGAGCATGTCCGATAAAATAGAACTTCGCGCAGAGGTGCCGTCCGAATTGGGCGGCCAACGCCTCGATCAAGTCGCCGCACAACTCTTTGCCGAGCACTCTCGCTCGCGCCTTTCCGCCTGGATCAAGGACGGCCGCCTGACTGTGGATGGGGCGGTGATTCGTCCGCGCGACATCGTCCATGGCGGCGCCATCCTCGAACTGACTGCCGAGCAGGAGGCCCAGGGAGAATGGGTCGCCCAGGACATTGCCCTGGACATCGTCTATGAGGACGATGACATCCTGGTGATCAACAAGCCTGCGGGCCTGGTGGTGCACCCGGCGGCCGGTCATGCCGACGGCACGCTGCTCAACGCCTTGCTGCACCACGTACCGGACATCGTCAATGTGCCCCGTGCCGGCATCGTGCATCGCCTGGACAAGGACACCACCGGCCTGATGGTGGTGGCCAAGACCATCCAGGCGCAGACACAGCTGGTCACACAGCTGCAAAGCCGCAGTGTCAGCCGCATCTATGAATGCATTGTGATCGGGGTCGTCACCGCCGGTGGCAAGATCAACGCCCCGATCGGTCGTCACGGCCAGCAGCGCCAGCGCATGGCGGTGATGGAAGGTGGCAAGCAGGCGGTCAGCCACTATCGTGTGCTGGAGCGTTTCCGTTCCCACACCCACGTGCGGGTCAAGCTGGAAACGGGTCGTACCCACCAGATCCGTGTGCACATGGCCCACATCAACTTCCCGTTGGTGGGCGACCCGGCCTATGGCGGTCGTTTCCGCATTCCGCCAGCCGCCAGCCAGACCATGGTCGAATCGCTGAAGAATTTTCCGCGCCAGGCGCTGCACGCGCGTTTCCTGGAACTTGATCATCCGACGACCGGCAAACGCATGAGCTGGGAATCGCCGTTGCCGGATGATTTCGTCTGGCTGCTGACGTTGCTCAAGCAGGACCGCGAGGCGTTCGTCGGATGAGTGTCTGGCTGACACCCGACTGGCCCGCGCCGGCCCGGGTCAAGGCCTGCGTCACCACCCGCGAGGGCGGCGTCAGCCTGGCGCCGTTCGACAGCCTCAACCTGGGCGACCATGTGGGCGACGACCCCTCCGCCGTCGCCGAAAACCGCCGTCGTCTCATTGATCAATTCGTCATCACCCCGGCCTGGCTGCAGCAGGTCCACGGCATTGCCGTGGCCGAGGCTGACCCGACCCGGGTGGCGACCGCCGATGCCAGTTGGACCGCCACGCCGGGTATTGCTTGCACCGCAATGACCGCCGATTGCCTGCCGGTGCTGTTCTGCAACCTTGCCGGCACCCGCGTCGCGGCGGCCCATGCCGGTTGGCGTGGGCTGGCGAACGGTGTGCTGGAAGCCACCCTCGACAGCCTTGCCGTGCCGGCGAATGAAATCTTGGCCTGGCTCGGCCCGGCCATCGGGCCGCAAGCGTTCGAAGTCGGGCCGGAAGTGCGTGAAGCCTTCACCGCGCAACTGCCTGAAGCGGTAAAAGCCTTTGCCGCGAGCCCCAATACTGGCAAGTTCCTCGCCGACATCTATCAGTTGGCCCGCTTGCGGCTGGCGGCGCGCGGTGTCACTGCGGTGTACGGTGGCGGCCTCTGCACCGTGAACGACCCACGTTTCTTTTCCTACCGGCGCAACCCGCGCACCGGCCGCTTTGCCTCGTTGATCTGGATCGAACGCTAGACTTCCCTGACCTGCATCAAGGCTGCGCTGCTTGAAACTTCCAGAATCGACCACATCTATAAGGGTATCTGGCAGGTTTCTTCATTCAGGATGTGTTTAGGTCCGGCCTGCTCAAAAGGAAGGTGACCCATGCGTATTGATCGTTTAACCAGCAAATTACAATTGGCCCTGTCCGATGCCCAGTCCCTGGCCGTCGGCCTGGACCATCCCGGTATCGAACCGGCGCATTTGATGCAGGCCATGCTCGAACAGCAGGGCGGCTCCATCAAACCCCTGTTGATGCAGGTCGGCTTTGACGTCAACAGCCTGCGCAAAGAACTGGCCAAGGAGCTCGACCAGTTACCCAAGATCCAGAATCCGACCGGTGATGTGAACATGTCCCAGGATCTGGCGCGACTGCTCAACCAGGCCGACCGCCTGGCCCAGCAGAAGGGTGACCAGTTCATTTCCAGCGAATTGGTGCTGCTCGCCGCCATGGACGAGAACAGCAAGCTCGGCAAGTTGCTGCTCGGCCAGGGCGTGAGCAAGAAGGCCCTGGAAAATGCCATCAACAACCTGCGTGGCGGCGAAGCGGTCAACGACGCCAACCACGAGGAATCCCGGCAGGCGCTGGACAAATACACCGTCGACCTGACCAAGCGCGCCGAGGAAGGCAAGCTCGACCCGGTGATCGGTCGCGACGATGAAATCCGCCGCACAATCCAGGTGCTGCAGCGCCGCACCAAGAACAACCCGGTGCTGATCGGTGAGCCAGGCGTGGGTAAAACCGCCATCGCCGAGGGCCTGGCCCAGCGCATCATCAACGGCGAAGTGCCGGACGGCCTCAAGGGCAAGCGCCTGTTGTCCCTGGACATGGGGGCCTTGATCGCCGGTGCCAAGTACCGTGGCGAGTTCGAAGAACGGCTCAAGGCCTTGCTCAATGAACTGTCCAAGCAGGAAGGGCAGATTATCCTGTTCATCGACGAACTGCACACCATGGTCGGTGCGGGCAAGGGCGAGGGCTCGATGGACGCCGGCAACATGCTCAAGCCTGCATTGGCCCGGGGCGAGTTGCACTGCGTCGGCGCGACCACGCTCAACGAGTACCGCCAATATATAGAGAAGGATGCGGCGTTGGAGCGGCGCTTCCAGAAAGTGCTGGTGGAGGAGCCGAGCGAAGAAGACACCATCGCCATCCTGCGCGGCCTTAAAGAACGCTACGAAGTTCACCACAAGGTGGCGATCACCGATGGTGCGATCATCGCCGCGGCCAAGCTCAGCCACCGCTACATCACCGACCGTCAATTGCCGGACAAGGCCATCGACCTGATCGACGAGGCGGCCAGCCGCATCCGCATGGAAATCGACTCCAAGCCCGAAGTGCTGGATCGGTTGGAGCGGCGCCTGATCCAGCTCAAGGTCGAATCCCAGGCACTGAAGAAAGAAAGCGACGAAGCGGCGAAGAAACGTCTGGAAAGGTTGCAGGAAGAAATCGTTCGTCATGAGCGTGAGTATTCCGACCTCGAGGAAATCTGGAACTCGGAGAAAGCCGAAGTCCAGGGCTCGGCGCAGATCCAGCAAAAGATCGAACAGTCCCGCCAGGAACTGGAAGCGGCTCGCCGCAAAGGCGACCTCAACCGCATGGCCGAGCTGCAGTACGGGGTGATTCCGGACCTGGAGCGCAGCCTGCAAATGGTCGATCAGCACGGCAAGAGCGAAAACCAGTTGCTGCGCAGCAAGGTCACCGAGGAAGAAATCGCCGAAGTGGTGTCCAAGTGGACCGGCATTCCGGTCTCGAAAATGCTCGAGGGCGAGCGCGACAAGCTGCTGAAGATGGAAAGCCTGCTACACCAGCGCGTGATTGGCCAGGAAGAAGCGGTAGTGGCGGTCTCCAACGCTGTGCGCCGGTCCCGCGCCGGGTTGTCGGACCCTAATCGTCCGAGCGGTTCGTTCATGTTCCTCGGCCCGACCGGCGTCGGTAAAACCGAGCTGTGCAAGGCGCTGGCCGAGTTCCTCTTCGACACGGAAGAGGCCATGGTGCGCATCGACATGTCCGAGTTCATGGAGAAACATTCCGTGGCACGGCTGATCGGTGCTCCACCGGGTTATGTCGGCTATGAAGAGGGCGGTTACCTGACCGAGGCTGTGCGTCGCAAGCCGTACTCGGTGATCCTGCTCGATGAGGTCGAGAAGGCGCACCCGGATGTGTTCAATATCCTGCTGCAAGTGCTGGAGGATGGGCGCCTGACCGACAGCCACGGGCGCACGGTGGACTTCCGCAACACGGTGATCGTGATGACCTCCAACCTGGGCTCGACACAGATCCAGGAGTTGGTGGGCGACCGTGAGGCGCAGCGCGCGGCGGTGATGGACGCGATCTCTACCCACTTCCGCCCGGAATTCATCAACCGGGTCGACGAAGTGGTGATCTTCGAGCCGCTGGCCCGGGATCAGATTGCCGGCATTACCGAGATCCAGTTGGGTCGTCTGCGCAGCCGCCTCACCGAGCGCGAGCTGAAGCTGCAGTTGAGCGACGAGGCGTTGGACAAGTTGATTGCGGTGGGTTACGACCCGGTCTATGGCGCGCGGCCGCTCAAACGAGCGATCCAGCGCTGGATCGAAAACCCGCTGGCGCAGCTGATTCTGTCCGGGCGCTTCATGCCGGGCGAAACCGTGACTGGTACGGTGGAGAACGACGAAATCGTCTTCAACTGAAGGTCGGCTCTGCCGACGCTGGAAATGGCCTTGCCTTGCAAGGCCATTTTTTTCATCAGGCCGTTGAACTCAAAGGAAAAGGCTTGTAAAGTGCGCCCCGCAGTACGTCACCCCAAGGGCGACTTCTCACTGAGAAGGAATCCAAAATAAGTTGCAAATCATTGTCTTGAAAGCAATTTAAGGGGTTGACAGAGGTTTTGAAGATTGTAGAATAGCGCGCCTCAGACACACGAACGCAGCGATGCGTAAGGGTAGAAGAGGTTGAAGCTAGCTTCAATGTTGTAGCTTGAAATATCAGTTCCGTGATAGCTCAGTCGGTAGAGCAAATGACTGTTAATCATTGGGTCCCAGGTTCGAGTCCTGGTCACGGAGCCATTTCAATCGGGGTATAGCGCAGTCCGGTAGCGCGCCTGCTTTGGGAGCAGGATGTCAGGAGTTCGAATCCCCTTACCCCGACCATATTTGGGTCGTTAGCTCAGTTGGTAGAGCAGTTGGCTTTTAACCAATTGGTCGTAGGTTCGAATCCCACACGACCCACCATTTTTGAAACCAGTTCGCTGGAATCGAATCTTAAGATCAGAGGCCAAAAGCGCTGATCGAGAAGGCGACTTGCGAAGGTCGCCTTTTTTTTACCGGGGTATAGCGCAGTCCGGTAGCGCGCCTGCTTTGGGAGCAGGATGTCAGGAGTTCGAATCCCCTTACCCCGACCATATTGAAAATCCTCGTATCGAAAGATACGGGGATTTTTTTTGCCTGCAATAAAGTGGACTGACTTAAGTCATCGTACGACCTGCCGATAACCCAGCGACAGGGGCGTGGCCCCACCTCAGGCCAACAATAAAAAAGGCAGCCTTTATGGTTCTTCGTCAGTTGAATATCGCCCCGCGTGCCGCGTTGGGTTTTGCCTTGATCGCCGTGCTGGTGGCGTTGCTCGGGGTGTTTGCGTTGGGGCAGATGTCGAGCATCCGTGACAGTGAAGTCGCCGTGGAAACCCAATGGCTGCCCAGCATCCGCGGTGGTGATGAAATTCGCGAGTGGATGTTGCGTATCCGCACGATTTCCCTGCGCATGGCCCTGGACCAGGACCCGAAGAATATCCCGGTGTACCGCGGACAAATGGATACCCGCGACAAAGAACTGAGCGAAAAAATCGCGGCTTACGAAAAGCTCGTCGTCACGCCTGAAGGCAAGGCGCTCTATGACCAGTTCAAGCAAACCTTCGCCGCTTACCGCACGGGCATCGCCCAATCCTTCACCCTGGCAGAGCAGGGCCGTCGGGACGAGTTGATCAAGCTGCTGCTGGTGGACATGAAGACCGTGGTGGATGGATCCGGCAAGCAGCTCAACGATTTGGCGGAGTTGTTCTCCAAGCAAGTGTCCATCGAGAGCCAGAAATCTCAGGAGCACTACGCCAATTCCCGGATGATCGTCAGCCTGTTCGTGGTACTCGCGGCCCTGGCCACGGTCGTGCTGGCCATGCTGCTCACCCGCAGTATCGTCAAACCCTTGGGCGAGGCGCTGAATGCCGCTGAGAACGTGGCCCGAGGCGACCTGACCCGACCGATCGAGACCCATGGCAACGACGAAGTGAGCCGCTTGCTCAAGGCGCTGGCGACTATGCAGCAGAACCTGCGGGAGACCCTGCAGGGCATCAGCGGCTCGGCTGCACAGCTGGCCACCGCCGCTGATGAGCTGAATGCCGTCACGCTCGACAGCACCCACAGCCTGCAACAACAGAATAACGAAATTGAACAAGCGGCCACGGCGGTCAATGAAATGACCACGGCCGTGGAAGAGGTCGCACGCAATGCGGTTTCCACCTCCGATGCCACGCGTCAGTCCAGTGAATCGGCGTCCCTGGGGCAGCAGCGGGTCAGCGACACGGTTGATGCCATCGGTGCCCTTGCCAGCGATGTGCAGGTGACGGGTGGCCTGGTGCAATCGTTGGCCAACCAATCGCAGGATATCGGCAAGGTGCTGGACGTGATCCGCGCTATCGCCGAGCAGACCAACCTGCTGGCCCTGAACGCGGCCATCGAGGCGGCCCGGGCCGGCGAAAGCGGACGTGGGTTTGCGGTGGTGGCGGACGAAGTCCGGGCGCTGGCTTATCGCACGCAGCAATCGACCCAGGAAATCGAACAAATGGTCCAGGGCATGCGCAGCGGTGCCACCCAGGCACTCGATTCCATGCAGGCCAGTTCCTCTCGCGCCGCCAGCACCCTGGCCATGGCGGAGCGGGCGGGGGAGGCGCTGCAGACCATCACGGCCTCGGTCAATGAAATCCACGAACGCAACCTGGTCATTGCCAGCGCCGCCGAAGAACAGGCGCAAGTGGCCCGCGAGGTGGATCGCAACCTGGTGAACATTCGTGATTTGTCAGTGCGCTCGGCTTCCGGCGCGGGCCAGACCAGTGCCTCCAGCCATGAGTTGTCGCAACTGGCCAATTCGCTGCGCACGATGGTGCAACGGTTTCAGGTTTGATTGATGGATAGCTCGGACAGAGATCCTGCCCGAGCTTAAGTATTGATTGTGCCGCCGTCATCGCGAGCAAGCTCGCTCCCACAGTTGATCGCGGTCATCCTGTGGGAGCGAGCTTGCTCGCGATTGCGGTAGATCACTCAGTGTCAATGTTGCTGATACACCGCAGTCGTCAGCGGTTCATCCTCAGTGCAACTTCAGCCGTGGCTCGGTCCCGCGTCCGATCTTGCTGCCCAGCATCAGCATGGCCGTGCGGAACAGGCCGTACAGCGCCATCTGGTGCATGCGGTACAGCGAGACGTAGAACATCCGCGCCAGCCAGCCTTCGAGCATTACGCTGCCGGTCAGATTGCCCATCAGGTTGCCCACCGCCGAGAACCGCGACAGCGAAATCAACGAGCCGTAGTCGGTGTACTTGTATTCGGGCAGGGCCTTGCCTTCGATTCGCAGCTTCAGGGATTTGGCCAGCAACGAGGCCTGCTGATGCGCGGCCTGGGCACGGGGCGGAACATTGCGATCGCTGCCGGGTTGCGGGCAGGCGGCGCAATCGCCGAAGGCGAAGATATTCTCGTCGCGGGTGGTCTGTAGCGTCGGCAGCACTTGCAGCTGGTTGATCCGGTTGGTCTCCAGTCCGTCGATGTCCTTGAGGAAGTCCGGGGCGCGAATCCCGGCGGCCCAGACTTTCAGGCTCGCGTCGATCACCTGGCCGTCCGCGGTAATCAGGCTGTCGGCGGTCACCTGGCTGACGGAAGCGTTGGTCATGACGTTGACCCCGAGTTTCTCCAGAGTCTTGTGCACCGGTCCGCCGATACGCTCCGGCAGCGCTGGCAAGACCCGTGGACCCGCCTCGATCAGGGTGATGTGCATGTTCTCCGGTTTGATCCGGTCCAGGCCATAGGCGTGCAGTTCGTGAGCGGCATTGTGCAGCTCTGCCGCCAGTTCGACACCGGTCGCACCGGCGCCGACGATGGCGACGCTGATGCGTTCGACAATATCGGTCTGTCCGGCGTGGGCACGCAGATAGTGGTGGAGCAATTGCTGATGGAAGCGCTCGGCCTGCTTGCGGGTGTCGAGGAACAGGCAGTGCTGCGCCGCACCTTCGGTACCGAAGTCATTGGTGGTGCTGCCGACGGCAATCACCAGGCTGTCGTAACCCAATTCCCGAGCCGGCAACAGCTCGACGCCCGCTTCGTCATAGGTGGCGGCCAGCTGGATTCTCTTGCGCTCCCGGTCCAGGCCGCTCATGCGCCCAAGCTGGAACTCGAAATGGTTCCATTTTGCCTGGGCGACGTAGTTGAGTTCATCTTCGGAAGAGTTCAGGGAACCGGCAGCCACTTCATGCAGCAGGGGTTTCCAGATGTGGGTCAGGTTCGCGTCGACCAGCATCACACTGGCCGTGCCACGCTTGCCCAGCGTCTTACCCAGACGGGTAGCCAACTCCAGGCCGCCGGCGCCGCCGCCAACGATGACAATACGATGAGTCATGGGGATATCTCGCAAGGCTAAAGGAATTCGGTGCCGTTACCCGAGCGAGCGCCAAGCGGCTCATAGCGTCAGGTAACTGATCAGTCGGCTCAACAGGCCCAGGCCGATGGTCACGGCCAGTACCACCACCAGGAGCATCCACGGCCGGAAAGGCCGGCGCTCGACTCGGTGCTGGGACAGTTGCAGGTACTCTTCGACATGCTTCTGGTCATCTGGGTTCAGGCGGCTGGTCATAAAGGCCTCGTCAGGTAGACGTTGCGGAAGGTGAAGACGTTACAGCGTCCGGCTAGCCGGCATTGAACGCTGCGTAGCCGCTCGCCGGCACAGGTTCGACGCTCAGGCTGTCGTCCAGGCGAATGATTCCACTTTTTAACACCCGGGCGGTGATTCCGCCATGGCCGCGTACGGCCTGGAACGTACCTTCGCCGAGGTTTCGCTCCAATCGGGCACAGGGCTGGCACCAGCCGGTGGTTTCAAAGATGGCTTGGCCGATGCGAAAGCGCCGGCCCTTGAGGCTGAACAGATTGATGCCGCTGACCACAATATTGCGTCGCAACTCCTGTGGCAGCACCGGCTGGTCCTCGGGGCGGCCCATCAGCGAACCGATCACGGCCAGGTGCTCCCATTGGATCAGCGTCACTTGTCGTGCATTGCGCACACCGGGACGGGCATGATCGCCGGTCAGTCCGGCTTCCAGGCGGGCCTCCACGGCGTCCAGCTCGATCATCGGCGCGTGACCTTGGGGGCGCACGCCAATCCAGCGTACGCGACCCTGCTGCGGCACGGCGGCGATCAGTTCCTGCAATGGGCTCACAGGCTGATCCCGACATCGAACACGATGCTGCGCCCCAGATTGCCTCGCAAAAAGTCCGGCGCGTCGGGATGGGCGAACAGCACCCGGGCAAACGTCGGCCCCACCAGCGACAGCGAGCGCCAGCCCTGGCGCAGGTATTCGGTCGGCGGTGGGAAGTGACTGTTGAGGTCCAACACTTCGCGCTTGAGGCTGGCGAAGGCGATGATGTCCAGGTCGCCCAGGTCCATGCCGCGTTCGGTGTAGTTGTGGGCTTTCTTGCGCAGGGTCGGGGCCAGGCGCATCAGGAATTCATTGGCCGGGATCCGCCGGGGCTTGGCCTCGCGACGCACCAGTTGGCTCAGGGAAAAGGCGCTGCGGCGACGTTGCAGTTCATCGCGCCATTCGTCATTGAGGCGGCGACCCTCGTCGAGCACGAAAAACACCTCGAAATTGGCATCCCGAAACAACACGTCCGGCGGCTCTCCGGCGGGGGCGAATTCGTCGGCGCGGTAGGGCACGTTCAGCCCTTGTAGCAGACGCTGGCAGACCCAACGCTCACGCTCCCATTTGCGGGCATTGGAGAGAAAGGCGTTGGCTTGCTCGGCCGCGATGGTCAGCAGGCGTAAATAATCGGAATCATCCATGAGCCCAAGCTTAGCGTTCAATTGCGACAAGCTGAAAGCGTTGCGTGGATTAATGGGCGTTATGGGGGAGGTGTAGACTGCTGGTTTGAAGTAATCCCTGTTTGAGACAAGGGCAAGTGAAAGGAGTAGTCCATGATCGGTGCTGAACTGCTATCACCGCACACCCTGGCGGTCGGTTGGCTGGTTTATGTGCCGGTGTTGGCTTGGGCCGTGGCGCGGGCACCGTGGGTCGAGTTGTTCACGGATAGCCGTCGCCAGCATCTGCTGTTCGGCACGGTGCTGGCGTTGTTCGTGCTGTGGCTGGTGCGACGGGATTTCGACACGGGTGTCTCGTATCATTTCATCGGCATGACCGCCGTGACGTTGCTGCTGGACTGGCCGCTGGCAATCCTGGGTGGTTTCTGTGCCCAGCTCGCGCTGGTGCTGCTGGGGCGTCAGGACATGGAGGCTGTCGGGGTCAACGGTGTGCTGCTGATTCTGCTGCCGGTAATGATCACCGAATGTTGCGCGATCCTGGTGGAACGCGCACAGCCGCGCAATCTGTTCGTGTACATCTTCTGTTCGGGGTTTCTCGCCGCTGCGTTTTCGGCGTTGGCGTGCCTGCTTTTGGGGCTTGGCCTGCTGTGGTACGACGGTATATTCGCCATGCCTTACTGGCTGGAGGATTTCATCGGTTACCTCTGGCTGATCATTTTTCCCGAAGCTTTCATCAACGGCATGGTGATCAGTGCGTTGGTGGTGTTCAGCCCTGAATGGCTGGAAACCTTCAACCGCACGCGCTACCTGTCGGCACCGTGGAACGATGATGACAAGCCTTGATTCACGTCAAGGCTGCCCCACCGCACGCGCTGCATGCTCTGGAAAACTTCCAGGAGTACAACCATGAGTGTTTATGAGTGGGCCAGACAAGAGATCAGGCGTAGCCACGATGCCGCAATGGAGATCGGTTTCGACCCGGGCTTGAGCCTGCGTGCCTTGCTCAGCGCGATCGTGCAGCAGAGCAAGACAGTGCGCAGCGCTGAAGACCTGGCCGACGAGTTGAGTTTCCTGGCGGAAAACCTCGACGACGAACAGGACTACGGTTTCATGCGGCCTTAGTGATGCGAGCGAGGCTCGAAATCTTCGCTGAACAGCTCATCCTCGGCGTCGGGGCTGACCGGGATCTTGTGTTCTTCCGACGCCCAGGCGCCGAGGTCGATCAGTTTGCAGCGATCAGAACAGAACGGCCGGAATGTGCTCTGCGGGCTCCATTCCACAGGGGCGCCACAGGTTGGGCAATCAACGGTTGGGGTTTGGCTCATGAGTGGCCTCCACGCAAAGTAAGGTAAAAGTGATGCAGGCGCTCGACCTCGCTGTGCAACCAGGCGAGGTCGCGATCATTGACCACCACGTCGTCGGCATGGCTCAGGCGATCCTGGCGGCTGGACTGGGCCTTGAGAATCGCCTGGACCTGCTGTTCGCTGGTCTGGTCGCGCTGCAACGTTCGTTCGATCTGCAGTTGTTCCGGCGCATCGATCACCAGGATCCGCTGGGTCATGGCGTACTGCCCTGACTCGATCAGCAGCGGCGACACGAGGATCGCGTAGGACGATTGTGCCTGAGCCAGGTGATGGGCGATTTCCTCGGCGATCAGCGGATGCAGCAGTGCTTCGAGCCAGCGGCGTTCATCGGCATGCTCGAAAATCAGCTTGCGCAGCGCCGCACGGTCCAGGGCACCGTCGGCCTGCAATACGCCAGGGCCGAAGTGCTCGGCGATTTTCGCCAGCGCCGGGCGCCCGGGTTTGACCACCCAGCGTGCCGCATGATCGGCGTCGATGACGTGCACACCCAGATCGATGAAATGCTGGGCCGCCGCGCTCTTGCCGCTGCCGATGCCACCGGTCAGGCCGAGAATCCAGGGTTTTTCCAGAGGGGTATTCATTAGAAACCGACAGACTGCCAATAGAAGTCGGTTATTTGACCACCCCAGAGCAAGGCAATCCAGCCGGCAATGGCCAGATAAGGTCCGAAGGGGATCTGCGTCGACCCGGGCGCATCACGCAAGCGCAGCACAATGACCCCGATAACGGCGCCCACCAGCGACGACAACAGCAGCGTCAGCGGCAGGACCTGCCAGCCCCCCCAGGCGCCCAGCATCGCCAGCAGCTTGAAATCCCCGTAGCCCATGCCTTCCTTGCCGGTGATCAGCTTGAACACCCAGAACACCGACCACAGCGCCAGGTAGCCGGCCACCGCGCCCCACATCGCCTGGTCCAGGGAAACGAACAGCCCGAAGCTGTTGACGATCAAGCCCAGCCACAACAACGGCAACACCAGGGTATCGGGCAGCAGTTGATGCTCGGCATCGATCAGGCTCATGCCCAGCAGGCCCCAGGTCAACACCATCACCATCGCGGCGTGCCAGCCAAAGCCGAAATGCCAGGCGACGAACGCCGACAATGCGCCGCAGGCCACTTCGGTCAGGGGGTAACGCCTGCCAATGGGCGCGGCGCAGCTCGAACAGCGGCCCCGCAGCATCAGGTAGCTCAACAGCGGAATGTTCTCCCAGGCGCGGATGCGATGGCCGCAGTGCGGGCATTGGGAATGGGGCAGCATGAGGTTGTAGACCGGGCCCGGGGTCTCGGCCGGCAGGCCCAGCAGATCGTGGGCTTGCAGGCGCCATTCGCGGTTGAGCATCTTCGGCAGGCGCCACACCAGCACGTTGAGGAAGCTGCCGATGATCAGGCCGAGCAATGCCGCCACAAGCACGAAAGCCACGGGGTACAGCACGAAAAATTCGCTCAGGGGCATGTCAGATCGCAGAGCCGAGTTGAAAGATGGGCAGGTACATGGCAACCACCAGGCCACCCACGACGACCCCCAGGACCACCATGATGAAGGGTTCCATCAGGCTGGTGAGGTTGTCCACCAGATTGTCCACTTCGGCCTCATAAAAACTCGCCACTTTGTCGAGCATGTCGTCCAGCGCGCCGGATTCCTCGCCGATGGCGGTCATCTGGATGGCCAGGTTCGGGAAGATCCCTGACGCGCGCATGGAAAAATTCAACTGCATGCCGGTGGAAACGTCCTGGCGGATGCGCTGCACGGCGCGCTTGAATACCACGTTGCCGGTGGCACCCGATACTGAATCCAGGGCTTCGACCAGCGGCACGCCGGCGGCGAATGTCGTCGAGAGCGTGCGGGCGTAGCGGGCCACAGCGGACTTGTACATCAAGGAGCCTATCAGCGGTAGTTTGAGTAGCCATTTATCGCGCCAGTCACGAAAGCGCTCGGAACGCCTGAGGGCGTATTTCACGCCAAAAAATGTCCCCACAAACCCGCCAAGCACCACCCACCACCACTCCTGCAAGAATTCCGACAGGCCGATGACCATCACCGTGAAGGCCGGTAGCTGTGCGCCGAACCCAGAAAAGACCGATTCGAATTGCGGTACTACCTTGACCAGCAGGATGCCAGTGACGACCGCCGCGACGAGTATCACCGCCGTCGGGTAGGTCATGGCTTTCTTGATCTTGGCCTTGAGCGCTTCGCTCTTTTCCTTGTAGGTCGCGACCCGATCCAGCAGTGTGTCCAGGGCACCGGCCTGTTCGCCGGCATCCACCAGGTTGCAGTACAAATCGTCGAAATACTGCGGGCATTTGCGCAGCGAGGCGGCGAAGCTGTTACCGGCGGCGACTTCCTGCTTCACCTGGTCCACCAGCTTGCGCATGTTGGCGTTGTCGAAGCCTTCGCCGATGATGTCGAACGCCTGCAACAGCGGCACGCCAGCCTTGAGCATCGTCGCCATCTGGCGGGTGAAGAGGGCGATATCCAGCGGCTTGATGCGCTTGCCCTTGCTGAATATCGAGGTGGATTTCTTGCGCACCTTCTCCGGGTTGATACCTTGTTTGCGCAGCTGTGCCTTGACCAGGGCCGGGCTCTGTCCCGTCAGCTCGCCGGTCATTTTCGCGCCTTTACGGTCTTTGCCTTCCCACGTATAGACGTCGGTTTTTACTGCCTTGACCGCCATGCTCAATCCTTGGTGACCCGGTTGATTTCCTCGAGGCTGGTGACGCCCTGCATCACTTTGAGCAGCCCCGATGTGCGCAGGTCATTGAAGCCGTCCTTGCGCATTTGCAGATCGATTTCCAGCGAGTTGCCCTCGGCCATGATCAACCGTTGCAGCTCGGGCGTGTTCTTGACCACTTCGTAAACCCCCACGCGCCCTTTGTAACCGTGATTGCACTGTTGGCAACCGACCGGCTCATAGATCGTGAATGTGCCGATGCGTTCCCCGGGGAAACCTTCCTTGAGCAGGGTTTCCTCGGGAATCTCGATGGCTTTCTTGCAGTGGGTGCAGAGCTTGCGCGCCAGCCGCTGGGCGATGATCAGGTGCACGGCGGTGGCGATGTTGAACCCCGGAATGCCCATGTTCTGCAAGCGGATCAGGGTCTCGGCGGCGCTGTTGGTGTGCAATGTGGAGAGCACCAGGTGACCGGTCTGGGCAGCCTTGATGGCGATTTCGGCGGTTTCCAGGTCGCGGATCTCGCCGACCATGATCACGTCCGGGTCCTGGCGCAGGAACGAGCGCAGGGCCTGGGCGAAGTCCAACCCCTGGCGCGGGTTCACGTTGACCTGATTGATGCCTTCCATGTTGATCTCCACCGGGTCTTCGGCGGTGGAAATATTGATGTCCACGGTGTTGAGGATATTCAGCCCGGTGTACAGCGACACGGTCTTGCCCGAGCCGGTCGGGCCGGTGACCAGGATCAGCCCTTGCGGTTGCTTGAGGGCGGCCATGTACAGGTCTTTCTGATCCGGCTCGTAGCCCAGGGCATCGATGCCCATCTGCGCACTGGAGGGGTCGAGGATCCGGATCACCACTTTTTCGCCCCAGAGCGTCGGCAGGGTGTTGACCCGGAAGTCGATGGACTTGGTTTTCGACAGGCGCATTTTCAGCCGGCCGTCCTGGGGTTTGCGCCGTTCGGAAATATCGAGGCTGGCCATGACTTTCAGGCGGGCGGCGATACGGGTCGCCAGTTGGATCGGCGGCCGGGCCACTTCCCGCAGCATGCCGTCGGTGCGCACCCGCACCCGGTAGATTTTTTCGTAAGGCTCGAAGTGCAGGTCGGAAGAGCCGCCCTTGATCGCGTCCAGCAGCATCTTGTTGACGAAACGCACCACGGGCGCGTCGTCGGTGTCCTGGCCGCTGATGGAGTCCTGCTTGGAATCGTCGATCGATTCGATGTCCAGACCGTCCAGGTCGACATCGCCCATGCCTTCCAGGCCCGTGCTACTGGATTCGAAAAACTTTTCGATGGCGTCGCTGAGCTTGTCGTCCTCCACCAGGATGGCTTCGGTGGTCAGGCCGGTACTGAATTGAATGTCATTGATGGCTTGGTGATTGGTGGGGTCGGAGATGCCTACGAACAACTTGTTGCCGCGCCGCCACAGCGGCAGGACGTGATGTTGGCGCACCAGTTTTTCGCTGACCAGGCCCGTGGGCTGGGTGTCCTTGTCCAGGCTGTTGAGGTCCAGCAGGGCGACGCCGAAATGCTCCGAGGCGATCTCCGCGACCTGGCGGCTCTGGACCAGTTTGTTCTGCACCAGGTAGCTGACCAGGGGGATACGACTGCGCTGGGCCTGTTGATACGCCTGTTGCGCGCTTTGCTCGGTGAGCAGTTCAGCCAGTACCAATTGCTTGGTCAGGCCGCTGAGGGCGATGTCATTCATGGGGATTCCGGCGGCGGACAGTTCATGACTTATAGCCTAGTCAAGCATCGACGCCAAACCAGCGAGCCTGCGTGACAAAAAACGTCAGATAGTGCGGTTGTTGAGGTAGGACGTCGCCGTTGTGCGAGTTCAACCCCTTTATTGATGGCGCTTCAGGGTTGGCATGTGCCCTGCAGTGGCCATTTCAGGTCATGAGATTTCGACTCATGCATGGGAGATGTCTATGAATAAGCAAAAGGGCTTTACGCTGATCGAGCTGCTGATCGTCGTGGCGATCATTGGCATTCTGGCGACCTTTGCGTTGCCGCAATATTCCAGGTACCAAGCGCGAGCCAAGGCCACGGCCGGGTTGGCCGAAATCACTGCCTTCAAGGTGCCGTACGAGGACAATATGAATCGAGGGGTTGACCCTACGATCGCCAACATGGGCATCACCTCACCTACCAGTAACTGCACAATCACCATTACAGGCACGGCGGCGGCCGGAGCCGGCACGATTGCATGTGCTCTCCTGAATTCGCCAGCTCTCGTCCAGGGGAGGACGATTACACTCTCGCGTTCGGCTGCAGGTGTCTGGACCTGTGCTTCTACTGCTGCCCAGGAGTTCTTGCCGACTGGCTGTACCGGTGCTGCGAATCCATAACCCATCCCGGTTGACTCGGCCCCGCTTAAACACCGGGGCTTTTTTTATGCGCGTTGGAAATGTTCGGCAATTCAGGTGCTTAGCAGCTGAGCGAAACCCGCAACTTGCATGTAGAAAGTCACGGGGTCATGCATTTTGCATGATTTCAAAAATTACCGCTTCGCTTAATCTATTGATTTATAAGCGGTTTATAAATGTTTCAAAACTGGCACAGCCTTCGCACTACTCCTGTTAACCCTGCCGGGATGCACCTCCGGCAGTTTCTGAGAAAAACAGGAGTTACTCGTATGAAGAAGTTCGCTATCACTGCCGCCGCTGCTACCGCACTGACCCTGACCATGGCTAGCGCATTCGCCGAGACCACTCAAGCAACTCAGGCTCCTATGATGCTGGCCGCAGGCGAGGTGACAGAGGCCAAGGAAGCCACCTCCGATACCTGGATCACCACCAAAGTCAAAGCTGACCTGGTCACCGAAAAAGGCATTCCAGGCACCGACATCAAAGTCGAAACCAACAAAGGCGTTGTGTCCCTGTCGTCCACTGTTGCCGTGACTGACGCTCAGAAAAACACCGCTGTGGCAATCGCCAAGAAAATCAAAGGCGTCAAGGCTGTATCGGCTGACGGCCTGAAAGCCGAGTAAGGCTAAGACTTCTCGCCTGGACTGGGAGAGGGCGCGGCAAGCGGGCTGAGTCATACGCTTGCCGTTGCTTTGGAGTTCATGCGAAGGCCACAGGGACGTGGCCATTACAGGCCCCCGGCATTCGTGCCGGGGGCCTGTTCTATTCTGGGGAGAAAAAATGTGCGGTCCGGCCGGGGAAACCGAGTTGGCCTTATCGCGAGCAAGCTCGCTCCCACAGGGATCGAGCTCCTTCAGAAAAAGTGATCAAGTCTGTTCCCACAGGGATCGAGTTCTTTCTGAAGAGAGTGATCAAGCCTGTTCCCACAGGGGTGCGAGTTCTGCCAGAAGGAATGCGGTCAAATGTGGGAGCGAGCTTGCTCGCGATGGCGGCGGCACATTCACTGCCCTCGCTTGCTGGTGATCTGCACCAGCCGATTCCCCTCGAAACGCAGGTACTGATACATGCCGCTGTTGGGCCCGTAGGTCCATTCTTCCACCGGGTATTCTTCCCGGCGATTGGCACTGCGTTTATAGCCCAGGTCATCCCGCGCCACAGGCTGCCCGCACTTTTGCAGCACTTCGCTGGAGCGGTCACCGACGCTGATCAACTGGCTGCCACAGCGCAGCGTATCGGCCGCCGACGCTTGGCCGGCGGCGAGCAATAGACCCAGGCTGAGCCCGTACACACACTTCATGTCATTCAGCATCCAGGTGCAGAGGAGTGATTACGCGACCGTCGCTTTCGGCCTGGCCGAGGCTGGCGTCGATGAAATACACGCGGTCGTCGGCCAATTGGCCTCTGTCCACCAGGAAGTCCTTGATACTGCTGGCCCGTTCCTGCCCCAGTTGACGCAATAGCACGTCGCTGCCGCTCCAGAACTTGATCACGCTTTCGCGTAGTTTCTCAATGCGCGTCTTTTTATCCAGTTGCGTCCATTCGGCAGGCGGCTGAGTCTTGAGGCGCGTGCGGTAGATGCCTTCGAGCAGTGGTGC
Organism: Pseudomonas sp. R151218B TE3479; assembly: GCF_053629195.1. Classification (NCBI taxonomy): domain Bacteria; kingdom Pseudomonadati; phylum Pseudomonadota; class Gammaproteobacteria; order Pseudomonadales; family Pseudomonadaceae; genus Pseudomonas; species Pseudomonas sp. R151218B TE3479. The sequence goes on along the minus strand of NZ_JBRJHV010000001.1, from coordinate 43,916 downwards.
CTTTTCATCCTCGGGCACCTGTATCAGCGACGCCTGGGCCGGTACTTTGTCGCCCCGACGTTGCAGCATCTTGTAGTAGTTGTACTGGTATTCGCGTTCCAGGCGCTGGGCGGCGAGCAATGGACCGTCGCTGCTTTCGGCGGCGGTGCCTTCGATCTCCAGGCGCAGCTCCGGCCGTTTGCCCAGGGCTTCGGAGAGTTTGAGCAGCGTGCTTTCGTTGTCCTTGCTCAGGTCGCTGGAGCCCGGCGCAAACGCCACGCTGCCCAGGTCTTCCGAGCCGCCCCCGGCCACCAGCCCGCCGATGAGCTTGAAGGGCGCCTGGGCCGCGCGGACCACCAGGTTACGCAGGGTCTGCCAGACGATCGGCATGACACTGAACTGCGGGTCGTTGAGGTTGCCGCTGACCGGCAGTTCGATGGAAATCTTGCCTTCGGAGTCCTTGAGCAACGCGATGGCCAGCTTCAGCGGCAGGCTCACGGCGTCCGGGCTGTCGACTTTTTCCCCCAACTGCAATTGTTCGACCACCACCTTGTTCTCCGCTTGGAGCTGGCCCTTGGTGATTCGGTAATGCAGGTCGAGATTGAGCCGGCCCTTGCGGATGCGATAGCCGGCGAACTTGCCGGAGTAGGGCGTCAGGGTCGTCAGCTCGACCCGTTTGAAACTGGTGGCGATGTCGAGGCTGGCCATCGGATCGAAGGGGTTGACCGCGCCCTTGATGGTAACCGGCGCGTAACGGTCGACCTTGCCCTTGACGTCTACGCTGGCCGGTTGGGCCTGGCGGCTGTCGATGGTGCCGATTTCGCCGTTGAGCTGCTGCACAGCCGTGGCGAAATTGGGCGTCAGGCTGAAGTCGGCGAAGTTGGCCGAACCGTCGTTGATGGCGATACCGCCGATGTGGATGCCCAGCGGTTTTTCCTGGGCCTTCGGTTTTGCCGCGGTGCTCTTTGTACCGCCGTCGGCCGGTTGCGGGATCAGCAGGTCATCGACGTTGGTGGTGCGGTCGTCGTTGATCATGAAGCGCGCGTAAGGCTGGAACAGGTTGACCTTGTCGATGGACAGGCTGTTGCCGTGCTGATAGTTCAGGCCCTCAAGGGTCAGTTTCTGCCATTTCAGGAAATCACGGGTCTTGAGGGTGTCGAGGGTGTGCAACTGATCGACCTGGGCACGGCCGGTGACGGCGAATGCCAGTGGCTCGGTGCTCTTGAGGTCGACCGCCAGGTCACTGCCGAGCATCCCGGAGCGCAGCTCCAGGCGAATGAACGGGTTGATGTAGGACTGGGCGACGCGCAGGTCGATGTCCTGGGTCTTGACCTTGAGCCTGGCGCTGATCGGGTTCAGGTTGACCTCGCCGTCGGCCAGGATCTTGCCCTGTTTGCCCAGCCCGGTGTCCAGCTTGAGGGTAAAGGGCGAGCCGTTGAGGGTGTCGTAGTTCTGCAGGTCGAGGTTCAGCGGGCCGACCTCCAGGGCCACGGCCGGCTGTGCCTGGCGGTCGGCCAGGTGCACCTGGTAGTTGCGCAGTTGCACGTCCTTCAACAGCACTTGCCACGGTTTGCTGGGCGGTGCCGGTTCAGGTTTTGGCGAGTCGGCCGCCGCCGGGGCGGATGCCGGTTCCGCCTTGACCTGCGGTTTTGCTGGCTGGCTGGCGAAGAGCTTCTGCCAGTCCAGTTGCCCGTCCGCCTCGCGAGCGGCCCAGGTTTCCAGCTTCTGGCTGCGGATCTTGCCAACCACCACTTGCTGCTTGGCCAGGTCCACCGTGGTTTCGCTCACGTCCAGGCGTTCGAGTTTCACCAGTGGGCGGCCATCGGGGGCCTTGATGGCCAAGGGCGCGACGCTGACCGCGACGTTGTTGAGCAGCAGTTCGGTGCCCTTGGCCAGGTTGAGCTTGTAGTCGGTGCTGAGGTTCAGGACACCGTTCTCCAGCACTAGCGGTACGGCGTCGCGCACATAGGGCCACCAGGCTTTCATCTGGCCGCCAGTGACTTTGAGCGTGCCTTGGGAGGCAATCGGTGTGAGGCTGAAATTACCGGTCCAGTCGATCTGTCCGCCTTCGGGGCCGGCGGCCACCAAGGTCATGTCGGCATTGTCGTCAGGCAGGGTGCTGAGATTCTTCAGCTCGAAATCGAGGGTGTCGTAGAGAAACTCGATAGGCTCGCTAGGACGCAGGTCCTGGAAATGCACGTAGCCGCCGGCCAACTTGATTCGATCGACCCGCAGGGGAAACGGCTTGGCCTCGGGATCGGCGGGCGTCGGTTCGCTGGCCGGCAGCTTGAACAGGCCCAGCAGGTTCAACTGACCGTCCTTGGCGAACACCACTTCGGTCTTGGGCTTGTCCATCTCGATGTCGACCAGGTGCAGGGCGCCGGACCACAAACTGTCGAGTTGCAAATTGGCGTACAGCCGTTCGAAGCCGACCTGCTCCTTGCCTGGCTCGCCGATATTCAGGCCCCAGAGGGTGACTTCAAGGCTGAACGGATTGAGTTCCATACGCTGGATCTGCGCCGGCACTGTCGCATGGGCGGCCAATTGCTGGTTGGCGATACGCAAGGCGATGCCTGGCAAAATCAGAAAACCCAACAGGCTGTAGAGGGCCAGTGCGGTCAACAGGGCGCCGAAAGCGCGAATCAATCCTTTGGGCATGTGCGGCTTCATCTAGTGTGAATTCGGAGTGCCTTGGAGTATGGCATGCGTTTACGGTTCCGAAGCCACTGTGATTTAAGAGATTTGTCCGTTTTTTGCGTGAGAATTATGAGCCTGGCTTAGAGCTGGAGGACCAGGGTCTTGAGTGGCGGTTGCTGGTCCAGGGAGGGGAAATCGCTGCCGGGCGTCAGTACGCTCCACTCGCGCACCGGGCGACCGGCTTTTTCCGCGCAACGCAACACCTGATCGCGCCAGTCGTCCATGGACACTTTTGCCAGGTTGTTGCAGCAGATCAGCACGCCATTGTCGGCGGTGGTGAGCAATGCCGGCTTCAGGAGGCTTTGGTAGTCGCGCAACAGGTCGACGGTGCCGAACGCACTTTTGGCCCAGGCCGGTGGATCGAGCAGCACCAGGTCGTACTGGCGTTGTTCCAGGCGCACGTAGCCGGGCAGTTTTTGCCCGCGACGCTGGCTGATGGGCAGGCCGGCCAGTTGACGAATCGCTGGGAAGTAATCCGACTGCACGAACGCCATCGGCGGCAAATCGGGGTTGAGCAGGCCGTTTTCACGCCCCACCGCCAGGTTGCCTTCGGCGAAGTCCAGGTTGCACACCTCCCGCGCGCCACCGGCCGCTGCGCTCAGGCCGACACCGCAGGTGTAGGCGAACAGGTTCAACACGCTTTTGCCGCGGCTGTGGGCCTTGACCCAGCCCCGGGCGTTGCGCAGGTCGAGAAACAGCAGTGGATCCTGCCCTGCATGGCGGCCGCGAACGCGATAATTCAAGCCCCATTCATGCCCGACCAAGTCTTGCAGGGCGGCTTCGTCAGCCTGGTAGACCGTGTCCTGGCGGTCGACGCGCGAATTGCCCCGGGCGCGGTCGTTGTAGACCAACAGGGTTTCCAGGCCCAGCCGTTCGTTGACGATGCCGTGCAGTTGCAGCAGGTCGTCCCGTTCCAGCGACTGGTGAAAGCTTTGCACCAGCAGTTGCGGGCCGTAGCGGTCGACAGTCAGGCCGGGGGCGCCTTCCTGGCTGCCGTGGAACAGGCGATAGCAGTCGGTGCCTTGCTGGTGCAGTTGGCCGAGCAGTTCCTGACGCTGGTCGAGGGCGGCGCGCAGCGCCTGATTCAAGGAAGACATGCCGGGCGCGCCTTAGAGAAATGAGGCGCGGGAGTTTAGCAGTTATGGCTGGCGTGGTCCCTGTGGGAGCGAGCTTGCTCGCGATGGTGGTCTTGCAGTCAACGTCAATGCAGACTGACAGGGCCCCATCGCGAGCAAGCTCGCTCCCACAGGAAACATCAGCGGTTCAGGCGCTTGTCGATCAGCCCCTCCACCACGCTCGGATCGGCCAGGGTCGAGGTGTCGCCGAGGCTGTCGAGTTCGTTGCAGGCGATCTTGCGCAGGATGCGCCGCATGATCTTGCCCGAACGGGTCTTGGGCAGCGCTGGCGCCCATTGGATCAGTTCCGGCTTGGCGAAGCTGCCGATTTCCTTGCTGACGTGGGCCAGCAATTCCTTCTTCAGATCGTCATTGGCCTCCACACCGTTCATCGGTGTGACAAAGGCATAGATGCCCTGGCCCTTGAGGTCATGGGGATAGCCGACAACGGCCGCTTCGGCGATGTTGTCGTGCAGCACCAGGGCGCTTTCCACCTCGGCGGTGCCGATGCGATGCCCGGAGACGTTGATCACGTCGTCGATGCGCCCGGTGATCCAGTAATCGCCATCTTCGTCGCGGCGCGCGCCATCGCCGGTGAAGTAATAGCCGGGGTAGGGCTTGAAGTACGTGTCCACCATGCGTTGGTGGTCGCCATAGACACTGCGAATTTGCCCTGGCCAGCTGGATTTGATCGCCAGTACACCGCTGCCGGCGCCGCTGATTTCCTTGCCCACCTCATCCAGCAGGACCGGCTGCACACCGAACATCGGTCGGGTGGCGCAGCCCGGTTTGAGCCGTGGGGCGCTGACCAACGGGCTGAGCATGATGCCGCCGGTTTCGGTCTGCCACCAGGTATCGACAATCGGGCAGCGCTGTTCGCCTACCACGTTGAAATACCATTCCCACGCCTCCGGGTTGATCGGCTCACCAACGCTGCCGAGCAATCGCAGGCTTTTGCGGGACGTTTCCTGCAACGGTCCGGTCCCTTCGCGCATCAACGCGCGCAGGGCGGTCGGTGCGGTGTAGAAGATGTTGACCTGATGCTTGTCGATCACCTGCCAGAAGCGCGAACTGCTGGGGTGGCTCGGCACGCCCTCGAAGATCAGCGTGGTGGCGCCGTTGGCCAGCGGGCCGTAGACGATGTAGCTATGGCCGGTGACCCAACCGACATCGGCGGTACACCAGAACACTTCGTTGTCGCGGTAGTCCAGCACGTACTTGAACGTCATCGCCGCTTGCAGCAGGTAACCGCCCGTGGTGTGCAGCACGCCCTTGGGTTTGCCGGTGCTGCCGGAGGTGTAGAGGATGAACAGCGGGTCTTCGGCGTCCATCGGTTCGGGTGGACAGTCGTCGCTCATGTCGTGCATGGCTTGGTGATACCAGAGGTCACGACCTTCGACCCAGCCCACCTCGCCCTGGGTGCGCTCGACCACCAGCACGGTGCTGACGTTCGGGCAGCTTTCCAGGGCCTTGTCGACGTTGCGCTTGAGCGGTACGAAGCGCCCGCCACGCACGCCCTCGTCAGCCGTGATCACGGTGCGGCAATCGGCATCGAGAATCCGGTCGCGCAGGGAGTCCGGCGAGAAACCGCCGAACACCACCGAATGCACCGCGCCGATGCGGGTACAGGCGAGCATGGCGTAGGCGGCCTCGGGAATCATCGGCATGTAGATGCAGACCCGGTCGCCTTTCTTCACGCCGCGGCTTTTCAGCACGTTGGCCAGGCGGCACACATGGTTGTGCAGTTTCTTGTAGGTGATTTGCGCCGATTCGGCGGGGTTGTCGCCTTCCCAGATGATCGCGACCTGTTCGCCACGAGTGTCCAGGTGACGGTCGATGCAATTGGCGCTGACGTTCAGCTTGCCGCCGGCGAACCAGGTCGCGTCGCCGTTCTTGAGGTCATAGCGCTGGACGGTCTGCCAGGGCGTCATCCAGTCGAGAAAGCGTGTGGCTTGCTCGGCCCAGAAGGCGCTGGGGTGTTCGATGGATTCTTTGTAGAGCCGCTTGTACTCGTCCTGACTCAGTTGCGCAGCCCGGCGGACGGCATCGGCGTGGGGGTACTGGCTGATATCGAACATGACGGTTCCTTATTCTTGTTTTGCGACAAGTCATAAAGATGCGCCGAGTAGCGGGAGGGTTCAAGTCATGCACAAACAACTGTGGGAGCGAGCTTGCTCGCGATGGCGGTGTGTCAGTCAACATGAGTGTCAACTGATCCACCGCTATCGCGAGCAAGCTCGCTCCCACAAAGGTCAGTACTTGGAGTGCGACCTACGATCAGCCGCGGTGACGCCCGCGGAAGTAGTTGATCAAGCCTTGGGTCGAGGCATCTTCGGCCGGGTTTTCTTCGCTGCCCACCAGTCGGTTGTAGACGCCCTTGCCCAGTTCCTTGCCCAGTTCCACGCCCCATTGGTCGAAGGCGTTGATGCCCCAGACCACGCTTTGCACGAACACTTTGTGTTCATACAACGCCACCAGTGCGCCGAGGCGCCGTGGGCTGATGCGTTCGACCACCAGGGTGTTGCTCGGACGGTTGCCCGGAATCACCTTGTGGGAGGCCAGTTTCTGCACCTCTTCTTCGCTGGCGCCCTTGTCCCGAAGCTCGGCTTCGGCCTCGGCGCGGGTCTTGCCGAGCATCAACGCCTGGCTCTGGGACAGGCAGTTGGCGTACAGCCACTGATGATGGTCGGAAACAGGGTTGAAGCTGACGATCGGCACGATGAAGTCGGCCGGGATCAACTGGGTGCCCTGGTGCAGCAACTGGTGATAGGCGTGCTGGCCGTTGCAGCCGACGCCGCCCCAGATCACCGGGCCCGTGTCGGTCGACACCGGGGTCCCGTCCTGGCGCACGCTCTTGCCGTTGGATTCCATGTCCAATTGCTGCAAATGCTTGGTGATGTTACGCAGGTAATGGTCGTACGGCAGGATGGCATGGCTCTGCGCACCCCAGAAATTGCCGTACCACACGCCCAGCAGCGCCAGCAGCACCGGCATGTTCTGTTCGAACGGGGCGCTCTGGAAATGCTGGTCCATGGAATAGGCGCCGGAGAGCAATTCCTTGAAGTTCGACATGCCGATGGCCAGGGCGATCGGCAGGCCGATGGCCGACCACAGCGAGTAACGCCCGCCGACCCAGTCCCACATCGGGAAGATGTTCTCTTCACGGATGCCGAAGGCCACGGCGGCGGCATTGTTGCTCGACACGGCGATGAAGTGGCGATACAGCTCGGCTTCGGAACCACCCTGGGCCAGGTACCAGGCGCGGGCGGCCTGGGCGTTCTTCAGGGTTTCGAGGGTGTTGAAGGATTTCGACGAGACGATGAACAGCGTGGTCTCGGCGCGCAGCTTCATGGTCAGTTCGTGGAACTCGCTGCCGTCGATGTTCGCCAGGTAGTGGCAGCGAACGCCTTTTTGCGCGTAGGACAACAGCGCTTCGGAGACCAGTTCCGGGCCGAGGAAAGACCCACCGATGCCGATATTCACCACGTCGGTGATCGGCTTCTCGGTGTAGCCGCGCCACAGGCCGTCGTGAATGCGGCCGACCAGGTCAGTGATCTGGTTCAGCACCTTATGCACGTCCGGCATCACGTTGACGCCGTTGACCAGCAATTTGTCGCCCACCGGCCGACGCAGGGCGGTGTGCAGGGCCGGGCGGTTTTCCGAGGCGTTGACGATTTCGCCCTCGAACAGCGACTTGATCGCCCCCTTGAGGTCGACTTCGTTGGCCAGGCCCACCAACAGGTCGCGGGTCTGGGCGTTGATCAGGTTTTTCGAGTAGTCGAGAAACAGGCCGCAGCTCGACAGGGTGAATTGAGTGAAACGCTGCGGATCGGCATTGAACGCTTCGCGCATGCTGAAATCCTGCATGGCTTTGCGGTGGTCATTCAGCGCTTGCCAGGCTGGCAGAGCGGTCACGTCATGAGGGGTTCGGTAATACGCCATCGCTGCGGGTTTCCTTTTTACTTGAACGACCTTTTGTACACTAAAAATTCCGGCGCGGCTCGAGGTGGGCATCCGGACACTGCATCGACATGATCGCCAGACGCAGGGCGACTACAGTAAACCTCGCGTTGCAATCTGTCTTGACTTTGTCTGACCGGCTCCCGGTACTTTTTTATACAACGGGGGCGGGAAAGGTCCGACAGACGGAACGCAGATGACTCTCTGTGGGAGCGAGCTTGCTCGCGATGGCGTCAGGTCAGCCGATATCGATGTCGACTGATGCGTCGCTATCGCGAGCAAGCTCGCTCCCACAGGGGTTTTGTGATGTTCAGGCGGGGGTGTCGAGGTCCAGATGCAGGTTGTCGATCAGGCGTGTGGTACCGAGGAAGGCGGCCACCAGGATCACCAGGTCGCGGTCCTCGCTCGACGCCGGGCGCAGGGTCTTGGCGTGACGGATTTCCAGGTAATCGGGACGCAGGCCGGCAGCTTCCAGTTGCTTGAGCTGTTCGCCGATCAGCGCCGGGAAATCCCGCTGGCCCTGCTTGATTGACTCGGCGATCTGGCTCAGGACGCGATAGACCACGGGCGCGACGGCACGTTGATCCGGACTGAGGAAGCCATTGCGTGACGACAACGCCAGGCCATCCTCGGCGCGGACGGTCGGCTCGCCGATGATCTGGATCGGCATGTTCAAGTCATGGACCAGGGCGCGGATCACCGCCAGTTGCTGGAAGTCTTTCTGGCCAAACACCGCCAGGTCAGGCTGGACCATGTTGAACAGCTTGCTGACCACCGTCGCCACGCCCTCGAAATGCCCCGGACGGCTGGCGCCGCACAAGCCTTCGGACAATTGCGGGACGCTGACCCGGGTCTGTCCGGCCATGCCGTCGGGGTACATCTCTTCGACGCTGGGGGCAAATAGCAGATGGCAGCCGGCCTGGAGCAGTTTTTCCTGGTCGGCCGCCAGGGTGCGGGGGTATTTGTCCAGGTCTTCGCCGGCGCCGAATTGCAGCGGGTTGACGAAAATGCTCGCCACCACGAAGTCGGCCCGTTGTGCGGCCTTGGTGACCAGCGCCACATGACCGCTGTGCAGGTTGCCCATGGTCGGCACGAAGGCGATGCGTTTACCTTCGCTGCGGGCACGGGCCACGGCAGCGCGCAGTTCGCGTACGGTTTTGACGGTGTTCATGCGGAAAATCCGTGTTCGGCGCCCGGGAAAGTCGCGGCCTTGACTTCAGCGACGTAGGTACTCAAGGCGCCCTGGATGGAGGTTTGCCCGGCCATGAAGTTCTTCACGAACTTGGGCACGCGACCGGTGATCGACAGCCCGAGCATGTCGTGCAGCACCAGCACCTGGCCATCGGTGGCGTTGCCGGCGCCGATCCCGATCACCGGGATCTTCACCGCCTGGGTGATTTCTTCAGCCAGTTCGCTGGGTACGCATTCGAGCAGCAGCATCGCCGCGCCCGCCTGCTCCAGCGCAATCGCATCGGCGCGCATCTGCCGCGCCTGGTTCTCATTGCGGCCCTGGACCTTGTAGCCGCCGAGAATATTCACCGCTTGAGGGGTCAGGCCCAGGTGCGCGCACACCGGAATGCCCCGCTCGGCCAGCAGCCGAATCGAATCGGCCAGCCACAACGCGCCTTCGACCTTGACCATGTGGGCGCCGGCCTGCATCAGCATGGCGCTGTTGGTCATGGTTTGTTCGAGGGTGGCGTAGGCCATGAACGGCAGGTCGGCGAGGATCAGCGCATCGGTGTTACCGCGTTTGACGGCGGCCACATGGTAGGCCATCTCGGCGGTGGTCACCGGCAGCGTGCTGTCGTGACCTTGCAGCACCATGCCGAGGGAATCGCCCACCAGCAGCACTTCGACACCGGCCTCGTTGCAGGCATGGGCGAACGTTGCGTCATAGCAGGTCAGCATGGTGATTTTTTCACCTTTTTGCTTGAGACCTTGCAGCGTGGTCAGGGTAATAGCTGGCATGAAAAAGTCCTCATTAGGCGCTCGTGAATGACTGCGAGTAACGCGCATGATTCGTTATCTATACAGGCGCACCTTCTATGCGTGGTGCTTGTAAGGCCTGGATTGCGCCCTTTAGTGCCGCGTTGGCGGCAGCGGGACGCCTATAGTCGTGAGGAGCAATCGGGAAGTCAATTGGATGTGTTACCGCCGGGTGTTACCGAGGTGACTGATGCGTTTCAGCTTGGGGGAGCGCCCCGGATGTGACTGTCCGGTACCGGAACCTGTGGGAGCGAGCTTGCTCGCGATGGCGATGTGTCAGTCACCCTAGATGCTGGATATGCCGACGCTATCGCGAGCAAGCTCGCTCCCACAGGGGATGTCTTCGTCAGTGGGAGGGCAGGCGTTCCAGGCCGACAAATGGGCACGCGGCAAGCAGGTCCTTGAGCAAGCGTCCATCGGCCAGGCGCAGATCGGCGGGGGCCAGTTCGGCCAGTGGGTACAGGACAAAGGCCCGGGCCTGCATGTGGTAATGGGGAACCTTGAGGCGGGGCTCGTCGATCAGGCGATCACCGAACAGCAGGATGTCCAGATCCAGGGTGCGTGGCCCCCAGCGTTCGAGGCGTTCGCGACCCTGTCCGGTTTCGATGGCCTGCAGCGCATCGAGCAGGTCCAGCGGTGCCAGGTGGCTGTCCAGCGCCGCCACCGCATTGGTGTAGCGCGGCTGGCCGGGTAGCAGGGAATCGCTTTGATAAAACGCCGAGACTCCCACCAGTCGGGTATCGGGCAATTGCGCCAGCGCCTGGACGGCACTGCGCAATTGTTCGGCGGGTTCGGCCAGGTTGCTGCCCATGCCGATGTAGATGCGTTCCATCGATTACTCGCCCGATGCGCTCGGTACACCGGCACGCTTGCGCTTGGCACCGCTGCTGCGGCGGCGCTTGCGTGGGCCGCTGGCGCCGTCATCCTTGCCGCTGAGCTCACGAATCATATCGCGGCGCTCGCTGTCGTTGGCGTCCTGGTAATCGGTCCACCATTCGCCCAGGCCATCAGTCTGCTCACCCGCGCTTTCACGCAGCAGCAGGAAGTCGTAGCCGGCGCGGAAACGCGGGTTGTCCAGCAACAGGTCGGCACGTTTGCCGCTGCGCCGTGGCAGGCGCTCCTGCATGTCCCAGATCTCGCGGATCGGCATCGTGAAGCGTTTTGGAATGGCGATGCGCTGGCACTGTTCGGCGATCAGCTCGTGGGCGGCTTCCTGCATCGCCGGGATCGGCGGCATGCCACGGTCTTGCAGGCGCAGTACCCGGGCCGGCAGGGCAGGCCAGAGTAAGGCGGCGAACAGGAACGCCGGTGTCACCGGCTTGTTCTGCTTGATGCGCAGGTCGGTGTTGATCAGTGCTTCGCTGATCAAGGTGTGGGTGTAGGTCGGGTTGTGCTCCAGGGCCTCGGCGCTGGCGGGGAACAGCGGATCGAACAGCTGCAGGTCCACCAGCATCTCGAAGGTGTCTGCGGCGTTGCCTGACAGGAACAGTTTGAGCACTTCCTCGAACAGGCGCGCCGAGGGGATTTCCCGCAGCATGGGCGCCAGTTCGCGAATCGGCATGGCGCTGTGTTTTTCGATGCCGAAATCCAGCTTGGCGGCGAAACGCACGGCCCGCAGCATCCGCACCGGGTCTTCCTGGTAGCGCTGCTTCGGATCGCCGATCAGGCGGATCAGACGATTGCGAATGTCGTGTACGCCGTTGGCGTAATCGAGGATGCGTTCACTGACCGGATCGTAATACAGGGCGTTGATGGTGAAGTCGCGGCGTTGCGCGTCTTCTTCCAACGTGCCGTAGACGTTATCGCGCAGAATACGTCCGCTCTCGTTGCGGGAAGACTGGTTGCTGTCTTCCTCTTCATCGTTTTGCGGATGATTGGCGCGGAAGGTTGCCACTTCGATGATCTCGCGGCCGAAGTGGATATGGACCAGCTTGAAGCGCCGGCCAATGATCCGCGCATTGCGAAACTCGGCCCGTATCTGTTCCGGCGTGGCGCTGGTGGCGACGTCGAAATCCTTGGGGGTGATGTTGAGCAGCATGTCGCGCACGCAGCCACCGACCAGGTAAGCCTGGTAGCCGGCGTTCTGCAAACGTTCGACGATGTTCACCGCATAACGGCTGAACTGGGCCTTTTGCAGCGAATGCTGGCCGCTGTTGAGCACTTCAGGCGTGCTGCGAATGTGTTGCGTACGACGCAAGGGAGAACGGAATGACTGGAACAGCTTCTTCAGCATGGGATGCACTGTTTGAAGGAATATTCGGCCAAAAACGAAGAATGACCGCATGATGGGCGGGGATTCTAGCATTTAGTCGAGGGATGGTGTAGGACGCAGCAGTTTTGAGCTGCAAGCTGCAAGCGACAAGCTTTGTAGGCTTCAAGGAAGGGAAATGACAGAAACCACAAGGGGAGCCGAAGCTCCCCCAGAATTAGTTGCGTGCTCTGTTTTTATTATTGGTTTCGGGCTTCTTGTTTTTGTTGAGTGCCCGCGCCACGAGGTTTTCCCTTCGTGACCCTCCCAATCGGGAGCCAAGAGCAAACGGATTGCTTTGGTCGCTGTGTTGCAGTGATCAATCGATCCAACCAGTTCAGGCACCTGTCTTGAGACAGTTTTTATTGTTCTCGGCCTGGTTGTGGGGCAAGCCCCAAATACAACGCCTCTCCAAAAGAATCAGTTAGCTGCGCCTCTCGCCGTCTTGTTTTTATTGTGCGTGAGTCGATTCGTCTTATTTTTATTGTCTTGTGCATTGCTTGTTATTGTTCTTGTACCAAAGCTATAGCAGGGTGCGTGCCAACTTTTGCGAAACCCAGAGAAACCGGGGGTTCTATGGTTATAGCCATTTTTCAGAGGCAAAAAAAAGCCGGGGTTTCGTTACCGTAAACCCCGGCTTCTGTTACGTGAAAAAGACTGGGGTAACAGTTTTTTCACATCCTCTGTGTACGCAGCGGGTTTCCCTTGTGGGAGCGGGCTTGCTCGCGAATGCGGTGTGTCAGTCGAATTTACGCTACCTGACACGCCGCATTCGCGAGCAAGCCCGCTCCCACACTTCCTCAGCTTTCGCTGGTCGCCCCGGTCTTGCGCCGTGGAATGCCCAGGCGCTGGCGCCGTTCCCACAGGCACTTGCGGCTGACGCCCAGCTTGCGCGCCAGTTCGGTCTCGGTCATGTGGTCCTGGTGCTCGAGGACGAAATGCTGGAAGTAGTCCTCCAGGGACAGGTCTTCGGTGGGTTCGTGGCTGGTGTTGTTGGCAGCGCCGCCCTGTTGCGGGGCCAGGCCGATGAATTCTTCGTCGTCCAGGTCACTCAGTTCGATGTCGATGCCCAGCAGGTCGGCAGAGATTTCCGGGCTCTCGCACAGGATTACCGCCCGCTCGACCGCGTTTTCCAGCTCCCGGACGTTACCCGGCCAGGCGTAATGACGAATGGCCTGTTCGGCGTCCGGGGCGAACTTGAGGTCGGTGCGATTGACCCGCGCGCTCTGGCGGGCCAAAAACGCCTGGGCGATTTCATTGACGTCCGCGCCACGCTCGCGCAGGGCAGGGAGCTTCAAGGCGATCACGTGCAAGCGGTAATACAAGTCTTCGCGAAACTGGCCGATTTTCGCCAGGCTCTTGAGATCACGGTGGGTGGCCGCGATCAGGCGGACATCGACCTTCTGCGACTGCACCGAGCCGACCCGGCGGATTTCGCCTTCCTGAAGCACCCGCAGCAACCGCGCCTGGGCTTCCAGGGGCAGCTCGCCGATTTCATCGAGGAACAACGTGCCGCCGTCCGCCGCTTCCACCAGCCCGGCACGCCCGGCGCTGGCGCCAGTGAACGCACCTTTCTCGTGACCGAACAGTTCGGACTCGATCAGGCTCTCCGGAATTGCCGCGCAGTTCACCGAGATCATCGGTGCCTTGGCTCGGCGCGACAGGTTGTGCAGGGCGCGGGCCACCAGCTCCTTGCCGGTGCCGGACTCGCCCTGGACCAGGACATTGGAGTCGGTCGGCGCCACTTTGCGGATCTTGCTGTACAGGTCCTGCATGGGCGGGCAGGAGCCGATGATGCCGATTTCGCCATTATGGTTGCTGGTGCCGGCTTTCGCCGCGGCGCTGGCCTTGCCGACAGGTTCCGCCGGGTTGCTGGTCGCCGCCTGCCGGTCGCGCAGGATGCGGGCCACGGCCTGGAGCATCTCGTCGTGGTCGAACGGTTTGGCGATGTAGTCCACCGCGCCCATTTTCATGGAGTCGACCGCCGAGCGCAGGCTGGCGTAGCTGGTCATGATCAGCACCGGCGTGCCCTGGCCGAGCTTGATCAGCTCGGTACCCGGGGCGCCAGGCAGGCGCAGGTCGCTGACAATCAGGTCAAACGTGGGGATGCTGAAACGTTCTTGTGCTTCCTGCACTGAACCGGCTTCGCTGACCTGGTACTGGTTGCGTTCCAGCAGGCGGCGCAAGGCGGAGCGGATAATTGTTTCGTCTTCGACGATCAAAATGTGCGGCATTGATTCGATTCTCTCGACGGTCTCAGTTCACAGCGGACGTCGCTTCGACATGACGCGGCAAGGTCACCCGAATACGGGTGCCGCGTTGGCTCTGAACATCGGCCGGGCTGTCGATGGTGATTTGTCCATAATGCTCTTCAACGATGGAATAGACCAGTGCGAGGCCCAGACCGGTGCCTTCGCCAGGATCCTTGGTGGTGAAGAAAGGTTCGAACAATCGGTCCATGATGTTCTGTGGGATACCGCTGCCTTCGTCTTCGACGATCAGGTCGATCGTGTGTTCGAAGGCTTCGCTCTTGACCCGCACTGCGCTGCCGGCCGGTGAGGCGTCTCGCGCGTTGGAGAGCAGGTTGATCAACACCTGGGCGAGCCGCTGGGGGTCGCCATCGACCCAATGGTCCGGGTCGCACAGGTTGAAGAATTGCACCTCGAAATTGCGCCGGTTGAGGGCCAGCAGACCAATGGCATCCTGGGCCACTTCGGCCAGACAGACGGGCTCGTCATTGTGCTGGTGACCGCCGGCATGGGCGAAGCTCATCAGCGACTGGACGATGCGCGACACGCGCTTGGTCTGTTCGAGGATCTGGCCGCTGATTTCCGTCAACTCGCCGTCGTCCTCGCGCTCTTCGCGCAGGTTCTGCGCCAGGCAGGCGATGCCGGTGATCGGGTTGCCGATTTCATGGGCCACCCCGGCGGCCAGCCGGCCAATGCTTGCCAGTCGTTCGGAGTGGACCAGCTTGTCTTCGAGCATCTGGGTGTCGGTCAGGTCTTCCACCAGCAGCACCAGGCCGCTGTTGCCCGGTGCCAACGGCTCGTCGATCGCCGCCTTGTGCAGGTTCAGCCAACGGGTCTGGCCGTCGAGGGCCAGGTGCTGTTTGTGCAGGTGCTCGTCAGGCAGGTCGATGAAGCCTTGCAGCAAGCCTTTCCATGGCTCGCCCAGGGTGCTCAGGCGTGAACCGACCACGCGCTGGGCGGCGATCCCGGTCAGTTCTTCCATGGCCTTGTTCCACATCAGGATCTCCTGGTCCTTGGCCAGGGAACACACGCCCATCGGCAGCTCCTGCAGGGTCTGGCGGTGGTAACGGCGCAAGGCGTCCAGTTCGGCAGCCAGGCCGGTGAGGCGCGAGTGGTAATCCTCGAGGCGGCTTTCGATGAAGTGGATGTCTTCGGTGACATAGTTCTCGCCGCCGGCCTTGTAGGGCAGGAACGTCTCGACCATGTCCTGGGCCACGCTGGGGCCCATCAGGCCGGACAGGTTGGCCTCGATCCGGTCCCGCAGGCGACGCAAGGCATACGGGCGGCGTTCATCGAAGGGCAGGTAAAGGTCGCGCAGGGCCTGTTCGACTTCCTTTTGCGCGGCTTTGGCGCCCAGGGGCTTGGCCAGTTGCGTGGCGAACTCCTGGGGCGAGGCGGCGTGCAGCTCGCGGCGTTGCGGACGACGAACATTGTCTACCGCACAGGCTTCGGCGGCGCTGGCCTCTTCGCTGCTGGCGTTGGTGAACAGCGAGATCAGGGTGAACATCAGCACGTTCGCTGCCAGGGAAGCGATGGCCGCCATATGCCAACTGGTGTCGTCGAGCACGTAGATCATGTTCAGCAGCGGAATATAGAAACCCTGCAAGTTACCCATCAGCGGCAGCAGCATCGCCACCAGCCATACCAGGATCCCCGCCAGCAGGCCGGCGATGAAGCCGCGGCGGTTGGCGGTCGGCCAATACAGCACCGACAACACGCCGGGCAGGAACTGCAAGGTGGCGACAAAGGCGACGATGCCCAGGTTGGCCAGGTCCTGCCCGTCGCCTAGCATCAGGTAGAAACCGTAGCCGGCCATGATGATCGCGACGATCAGCGCCCGTCGGGTCCATTTCAGCCAGCGGTAGATGTTGCCTTCGGCCGGTGGCTGGTAGAGCGGCAGCACCAGGTGGTTGAGGGCCATCCCCGACAAGGCCAGCGTGGTGACGATGATCAAGCCGCTGGCCGCCGACAGACCGCCGACGTAGGCCAGCAAGGCCAGGGCCTTGCTGTTGGCGGCGATGCCAATGCCCAGGGTGAAATATTCCGGGTTGGTGCTGGCGCCCAGCTTCAAGCCGGCCCAGAGAATCAGCGGCACCGCCAGGCTCATCAGCAGCAGGAACAGCGGCAGGCCCCAACTGGCGCTCACCAGCGAGCGCGGGTTGAGGTTTTCGGTAAAGGTCATGTGGTACATGTGCGGCATCACGATGGCCGACGCGAAGAACACCAGCAACAGCGTGCGCCACGGGCCTTCCTGCAAGGGCGTGTGCAAGGCGGCGAGGGCCGTCTGGTTCTGCAGCAGCCACACTTCCAGCTGTTGCGGGCCGTCGAACACGCCGTAGAGGGCATAAAGACCGACGCCGCCGATGGCGATCAGCTTGATCACCGACTCGAAGGCGATCGCGAATACCAGACCTTCGTGTTTCTCCCGCGTGGCGATGTGCCGGGAACCGAAGAAAATCGTGAACAGGATGATCAGCACGCAGAAACTCAACGCTACTCGGTGCTGGACCGGCTCGCGGGTCAGGATGCTGATGGAGTCGGCCACGGCCTGCATTTGCAGGGCCAGCAACGGTAACACCCCGACCAGCATGAAGATCGTGGTCAGGGCGCCGGCCCAGGTGCTGCGAAAGCGAAAGGCGAACAGGTCGGCCAGGGAGGACAGTTGATAAGTGCGGGTGATTTTCAGGATCGGGTAGAGCAACACCGGCGCCAGCAGGAACGCGCCCGATACACCGAGGTAACTGGAGAGGAAACCATAGCCGTACTGATAGGCCAGCCCGACCGTGCCGTAGAACGCCCACGCGCTGGCATAGACACCCAGCGACAGGGTGTAGGTCAGCGGGTGGCGGATGATCGCCCGGGGAATCATGCCCCGTTCGCTGATCCAGGCCACGCCGAACAGCACCGCCAGGTAGGCGGCGCTGATCAGGATCATCTGGGTCAGGCTAAAGCTCATCGGCATCTTTTTGGCTCTGCAGGATGAAGGTCACGACAATCAGGATCAGCCAGAGCAGATACGGCCGATACCAGGCACCCGTGGCATCGATCCACCAATCCATGATGGCCGGGGAGAACAAGTAAATCCCCACTACCAGGAGCAGGACCAAGCGATAGATATACATCCCGGCCTCTCTAATTTATGCGCGTGCCCGAAAACGTGCGGCGATGGTAACGGATGGGCGCCAAGCTGCAAGGGCCGTCAACGTATTTGCGCTTCGGGCTGGCTCAGTGTGCGCGGGATCTTGCCCGCGTCCCAGTGGCGAATGCCCCAGGCCAGCAGTTCCCGTGGGCTGGCGTCGACCAGTTCGAGGCCCGGTTGCTGGCCCAGCGCGCGCAACGCCCGTAGCAGCAGTGGCGTGGCCTGGTCGGCCGCCAGTGGCGGTGAACGGTAGGATTTGCCGAGTTTGTGCCCGTCGGGTTGGGTGATCAACGGCACGTGCAGGTAACGCGGTTGTGGCAACCCGAGCAGTTCTTGCAGGTAGAGCTGGCGCGGCGTGGAATCCAGCAGGTCGGCGCCGCGCACGATATCGGTCACCCCTTGCCAGGCGTCGTCCAGGACCACGGCCAATTGATAGGCGTAGAGTCCGTCGCGGCGGCGGATCACGAAGTCACCGACTTCACGGCCCAGGTGCTGGCGGAATTCGCCCTGGACCCGGTCGGTGAAGTGGTACTCAAGCTCGGGGACGCGCAGGCGGATGGCGGCCTCCTTGGCGTCGTGCCCGGCATTGCGGCACAGGCCCGGATAAATGCCCCGGTACGCCTCCAGTTGCTTGCGCGAACAGGTGCAGGCATAGGCCAGGCCCTGGCTGAACAGCCGGTTGATGACTTGGTCGTAGGCGTCATGGCGCTCGCTTTGGCGAACCATTTCGCCGTCCCATTCAAACCCGTAGCTTTCCAGCGCCTTGAGAATCGCCGCTTGCGCGCCCGGTTCTTCCCGGGGCGGGTCGAGGTCTTCCATGCGCAGCAACCAGCGCCCGTCCACGGCTCGGGCATCCAGGTACGATGCCAGGGCGGCGACCAGCGAACCGAAATGCAGGTGGCCGCTGGGGGTGGGGGCGAAGCGTCCGATGTAGGCAGTCATAAGGCGAAGGTTACTGGGTCCGGGCGGTAGGCATACAATCTCGACAACAAAGCATATCCCCTTGTGGGAGCGAGCTTGCTCGCGATAGCGATCTGTCAGTCACATCACTGTTGGCTGACCCACCGCTATCGCGAGCAAGCTCGCTCCCACAGGGGGCATCGAAGCTTGGGAAAATATCGGAAACAAAAAACGGAGCGTATGAACGCTCCGTTTCGATAACAGCCCCGGCGATTACTTGCCGACCTGTTTTTCCTTGATTTCCGCCAGGGTCTTGCAGTCGATGCACAGGTCGGCGGTCGGTCGGGCTTCCAGGCGGCGAATGCCGATCTCGATGCCGCAGGACTCGCACCAACCGTATTCTTCGTCTTCGATCAGTTGCAGGGTCTTGTCGATTTTCTTGATGAGCTTGCGCTCACGGTCACGGGCGCGCAGTTCGAGGCTGAACTCCTCTTCCTGACTGGCACGGTCGGCCGGGTCGGGGAAGTTGGCCGCTTCGTCTTTCATGTGATCCACGGTGCGGTCGACTTCCTGCATCAAGTCCTGTTTCCACTTGTTCAGGATCTTGGTGAAGTGCGCGCGCATGGGGGCGCCCATATACTCTTCGCCAGCTTGCGGGACGTAAGGCTCAAACCCGCTGAGCGACTGATTTTGATTTTGCTTTGCTTGGGTGGGCATGAATGGACCGCCTCTACTCTTGTAATCCACTACGCAGGATTGCTCCATCACCGACACCTGCCGGCCCTGCGGCTGCAAGCGGGCGAACTTACCAGATCAAATCGGGCCGCGCTACTCCCGGTTGTCGAGCCTGCGGCGGCCGGGGTCTGTAAAACGTGGCCGGGTTCGCTTCGGTGGGGATGTAAACCTGCTCAATGCTTGATTCTAGTCAAGCCTGGGCCAATCGCGGGAGTCATTTCCGGCAATTCGAGGGCTCAGACCGCTTTGGCCTCGCGCGCGTTCCCGCAGTTGTTCCCGAGTTGGGTAGAATCGGTTCTTTTTCCCCTGAAGGAAGGCCAATGGCTCAGCCCTACAGTGCGCGCAGCCGCGCCATCGAACCTTTCCATGTGATGGCGCTGTTGGCTCGCGCCAACGAACTGCAAGCCGCCGGGCATGACGTCATCCACCTGGAGATCGGCGAGCCGGACTTCACCACCGCCGAACCGATCATCCAGGCCGGCCAGGCCGCGCTGGCGGCGGGCAAGACCCGTTACACCGCGGCCCGTGGCATTCCCGAGTTGCGCGAGGCTATCTCGGGTTTCTATGGGCAGCGCTACGGGGTGGACATCGACCCTCGACGCATCATGATCACGCCAGGCGGCTCCGGCGCGTTGCTGCTGACCAGCGCCTTGCTGGTGGACCCGGGCAAGCATTGGCTGTTGGCCGACCCCGGCTATCCGTGCAACCGTCATTTCCTGCGCCTGGTGGAAGGCGCGGCGCAGTTGGTGCCCGTGGGGCCGGATGTGCGCTACCAATTGACGCCGGACCTGGTGAACCGTCATTGGGACCAGGACAGCGTCGGTGCGTTGGTGGCCTCGCCAGCCAACCCGACCGGGACGATTCTCACCCGGGACGAGCTGGCAGGCTTGTCCAAGGCCATCAAGGGCCACAACGGCCATCTGGTGGTGGACGAGATCTATCACGGCCTGACCTATGGCACCGACGCCGCCAGTGTGCTGGAAGTCGACGACGACGCCTTTGTCCTTAATAGTTTTTCCAAGTATTTCGGCATGACCGGCTGGCGGCTGGGCTGGTTGGTGGCCCCTTCGGCGGCCATCGGCGAGCTGGAAAAACTTGCGCAGAACCTCTACATCAGTGCGCCAAGCATGGCCCAGTACGCCGCCCTGGCCTGTTTCGAGCCCGCCACCATCGAAATCTTCGAGCAGCGGCGGGCCGAGTTCGCGCTGCGCCGCGATTTTCTGCTGCCGGCCTTGCGGGAATTGGGCTTCGGTATCGCGGTGGAACCGCAAGGGGCGTTTTACCTCTATGCCGATATCAGCACCTTCGGCGGTGATGCCTTTGCGTTCTGCCAGCACTTCCTGGAAACCGAACATGTGGCCTTCACCCCGGGTCTGGATTTCGGCCGTCATCAGGCCAGCCACCATGTGCGGTTCGCCTACACACAGAGCCTGCCGCGGCTACAGGAAGCGGTGGCGCGAATCGAACGTGGACTGCGGAGCTGGCAAGGCTGATGCGTTTTTCCCCTGCGTTGGAAGAAGGTCGTCTGATTCGACGTTACAAGCGTTTTCTCGCTGATATCGAGACCGTTCACGGCGAACTCCTCACTATTCACTGCCCCAACACCGGCTCGATGCTCAATTGCATGGCTGAAGGCGCGCGCGTCTGGTTCAGTCGCTCCAGCGATCCCAAGCGCAAGTTGCCCGGCACCTGGGAAATCGGCGAAACCCCTCAAGGGCGGCTGGCCTGCATCAATACCGCGCGGGCCAACGCCTTGGTCGAAGAAGCCTTGCGCGCCGGGGTCATCAGTGAACTGAACGGGTTCACCGGGCTCAAGCGTGAAGTGGCTTATGGCGTGGAAAACAGCCGCATCGATTTTCGCCTGGACTACCCTCAAGGCTCGGCCTGGGTCGAAGTCAAAAGTGTCACGTTGGGTTTCGAGGACACCCAGGTGGCGGCGTTTCCCGATGCGGTGACGCTGCGCGGAGCCAAGCACCTGAGGGAACTCGCCTGCCTGGCCCGGGAAGGCGTGCGGGCGGTGCAGCTGTATTGCGTGAACCTGAGTGGCATCGAGGCCGTGCGCCCGGCACACGAGATCGACCCGGTGTACGCCGCAGCCCTGCGTGATGCGGTGGCGGCGGGGGTGGAAGTGTTGGCCTACGGAGTTACGTTGACGCCCGAGCAGATGTGGGTGGACCGTGCGTTGCCTGTGTTGCTCGAACCGCTACTGTTCGACCCAGATGCCTTGCTCGTCCTCCCGGCTGTCTAGCGCGGCCAGGAACTGACCGGCGCAGGGGCCGGCCACGCATTCACCGCTCTCGATCAGGAACAGCGCGCCGTGAGTGGCGCACTGGATCAGGCTGGCGCTGGGGTCGAGGAATTGGTCGGGTTGCCATTCCAGCGGCACGCCCCGGTGCGGGCAGCGGTTGAGATAGGCATACACCTGGCCGGCGCGTCGCACGGCCAGTACCTTGCGCCCATCGAGGTCGAAACCACGACTGCCGTTGTCGGGCAGTTCGGCGGCGGTACAAAGAAACTTCATGTGTGTCTCTATATGTCTGTCGCAGTGAGCCTCTGTGGGAGCGAGCTTGCTCGCGATGACGGCGGCACATTCAACCTCTCAGTGACTGATAGGCCGCTATCGCGAGCAAGCTCGCTCCCACAGGTTTCGTGTGGCAAAAGATCCACCCTTGACGGTCAAATGAAAACAATTATCAAATGGCGCCTCCTTCGCAGGTGGTTGAGGATACTTGGCCCGGCCCGGTCCTGCGAAAAACTTCTTTGAGGAAGCTGCCCGATGCGCCTGAATACTCGCGTTGTTGCGCTCTGTGTCGCACTGTTGGTCAACCAGGGGGCCAGCGCGGCTGAATCGCCGCAGCGTTGGGTCAGCGCCGGCGGCGCCTTGTCAGAGTGGGTCAGCGTGCTGGGGGGGGAGTCGAAACTGGTGGGCGTGGACACCACCAGCCAACATCCTGAATCCTTGCGGGCTTTGCCCAGCATTGGCTATCAGCGACAACTGTCCGCAGAGGGCATATTGAGCCTGCGTCCGCAGATCCTGGTGGGCACCGAGGAAATGGGGCCACCACCTGTGCTGGCGCAAATCCGCAGCGCCGGCGTAAAGGTCGAATTGTTCTCGGCCACGCCAGACCTGCCGACCCTGCAGGGCAACTTGCAGCACCTGGGGCAATTGTTGGGGGCGCAGGCCGAGGCGACACGGTTGTTCGACCGTTATCAGGAACAGCTCACCCAGCAGCATGCCCGGGTGACCGAGGCCCAGCGCAAGCAAAAGGCGCCCGGCGTATTGCTGTTGGTCGGCAGTTCCGGTGGCAAGCCGCTGGTCGCTGGCAAGGGCACGGCTGCCGATTGGCTGTTGCAGCAGGCCGGCGGTCACAACCTGGCGACCCACAGCGGTTACAAGTCTTTTTCTGTGGAAACCCTGGCCGGCCTGAATCCTGAAGTGCTGGTCTTCGCCGACCGTGCCTTGAGTGGTGAAGAGGCCCGTGCGGCGCTGTTCAGGGAAAATCCGATCCTTTCCTCGACCCGGGCCGCCAGGGACGGGCGCGTCATGGAGCTTGACCCGACGCTGTTGGTGGGTGGATTGGGCCCGCGGTTGCCGCAAAGCCTGGTGAAACTGACGGCAGGCTTCTATCCGGCTGAGTCGGCCACGGCGCCATGACTTCGTCGGTCAAGCCACGCACCTTATTTATCGGCCTGGGCCTGCTGTGTTTGCTGGCGACTTGGCTGTCCCTGGCCCTGGGGCCGGTGAGCCTGCCGCTGCTGGACACCTTGCGCGCCGCTTTGCGCCTGTTGGGCTTGCCGGTGGCCGCCGATGGCCTGGAGCAGGCCGAACTGATCCTCGGCCAGATCCGTTTGCCGCGCACCCTGCTGGGCTTGGCGGTGGGCGGGGTGTTGGCGTTGTCCGGTGTGGCGATGCAGGGGCTGTTCCGTAACCCGCTGGCAGACCCGGGATTGGTGGGCGTGTCCAGCGGTGCGGCGTTGGGTGCAGCCTTCGCCATTGTCGGTGGCTCGGCGCTGGGTGGGTTGCCCGAAGCCTTCGGCCCTTACGTGTTGTCGTTGTGTGCGTTTCTTGGCGGGCTCGGCGTTACGGCGCTGGTCTATCGTCTCGGTCGCCGCAATGGCCAGACCCATGTCGCGACCATGCTCCTGGCGGGCATTGCCCTGACCGCACTGTCCGGTTCCGCCGTCGGCCTGTTCACCTACCTGGCGGACGACGCGACCTTGCGCACCCTGACGTTCTGGAACCTGGGCAGTCTCAACGGCGCCAGTTACGCGAGGTTATGGCCGCTGTTGCTGGTCAGCGCCGGCGTGGTGCTCTGGCTGCCACGCCGGGCCCGGGCGCTCAATGCACTGTTGCTGGGCGAGTCCGAGGCAGCCCATTTGGGCGTCAACGTCGAAGCCCTCAAGCGTGAACTGGTTTTTTGCACGGCCCTGGGGGTTGGCGCGGCGGTGGCGGCGGCGGGGATGATCGGTTTCGTCGGGCTGGTGGTGCCGCATCTGGTGCGCCTGGTGGCCGGCCCCGACCACCGTGTGTTACTGCCCGCTTCAGTGCTGGCGGGGGCAAGCCTGTTGCTGCTCGCCGACCTGGTGGCACGCTTGGCGCTGGCCCCTGCGGAATTGCCGATCGGCATCGTCACGGCCTTCATCGGCGCGCCGTTTTTCCTCTATCTATTGGTACGAGGGCGCGCCTGATGTTGCGAGCACAAGACCTGCACATTCAGCGTGGCCGCAAAACCGTGCTGGCGGACATCGATCTGCTGCTCAACCCCGGCGAAGTGCTCGGCGTACTCGGGCCCAACGGTGCGGGCAAAAGTACCTTGCTGGCGGGCCTGTGTGGCCAATTGCGGCCGAGCCAGGGGCAGGTCTGGCTCCAAGACCGTCCACTGGCCCAATGGCAGGGTGCCGAGCGCGCCCGTCGCCTGGCGGTCTTGCCGCAGTCCTCGACCCTGGATTTTGCCTTTCGCGTCGAGGAAGTCGTCGGCATGGGGCGCCTGCCGCATCAGAGTGGTCGGCTGCGCGACGAGCAAATCGTCGCCGCGGCGCTGCAAGCGGCAGACGCCGCGCATCTGCACGGTCGCAGTTACCTGGCGTTGTCCGGCGGCGAACGCCAGCGGGTGCATCTGGCACGGGTGTTGGCGCAGTTGTGGCCGGGGAAAGCGGGGCAGACCCTGCTGCTGGACGAGCCGACCTCGATGCTCGATCCGTTGCATCAGCACACCATTCTCCAGGCGGTGCGTGAATTCGCCGGTCGCGGCGCTGCCGTGCTGGTGATCCTGCATGACCTGAACCTGGCGGCGCGTTACTGTGATCGCCTGTTGCTGCTCGCGTCCGGTCGGCCGGTGGCCCTGGACACGCCCCGGCACGTACTGCGCCCGGAACCGCTCAAGGCGGTGTTTGGCCTGGATGTGCTGGTGCAAGACCATCCGGAGCGCGGGCATCCATTGATCATTGCCCGCTGAGGGCGTCCTGGAGGATACGGACGTGCGCCTGTTCCTGATTCTGGCATTGAGTGTCCTGACCGCGTGCCAGAGCATTGCCCCGCCTCCGCTCGGCGGCCGAATCCGTGACTTGCACAACGGCCAGGCCGTGACGCCCCAGGCGCTGGTCGAACGCCTGGCAAAGGCGCCACGGGTGGTGGTGGGGGAGCGGCACGACAATCCTGACCACCACGCACTGCAGCTATGGCTGCTCCAGGCCTTGGCCGGGCAGCGGGTCCAGGGCAGCCTGTTGCTGGAAATGCTTACCCCCTCCCAACAGCCACGCGTTGATTCGGTCCGCCAACTGCCCGCCTTGCCCAAAGAGTTGCCCGCCGCGTTGGCCTGGTCCCCCGGCTGGGATTGGAGCCTGTATGGGCCCGTCGTCGAGTTTGCCCTGGCGCAACGCTATCCATTGCTGGCCGCCAATCTGGACGCCGCCGAGATCCAGCGTTTCTATCGACAAGCGCCCAGCGTGATGGGCGTTCGCGCCAACGCCGCCACGGTGAAGGATGCGTTGTTGGAACAGATCCGTGAATCCCACTGTGGTTTGCTGCCGGAGTCGCAAATGTCGCCAATGCTGGCCGTGCAGCAACAGCGTGACCGGCGCATGGCCGAGCGCCTGCTGCAAGCGCCGACGCCGGCATTGTTGTTCGCTGGCGCCTGGCATGGGCGAAAAGATGTCGGCGTGCCGCTGCACGCGTTGGACCTTGGCGCCAGCGAGGCACCGATCGTCCTGATGTTGGCCGAGGAGGGCAGCGACGTGACGTCGGCCATGGCGGACTACGTGTGGTACACCCCGGCCATGCCGCCCCAGGATTATTGTGCACAGATGCGCGAACACATCGGTCAGTGATATCGCAGGCAAAAAAAAGACCCGGCAAGAGCCGGGTCAAATAACCGTGATTAGCCTGATGAGGAGATATCTGAGAGTCCGAACCAAGGGCTGTTCAAATATCGACCAGTCTCGCGACTGGATGTGGTAATCATAGCGATTCTCATTACCATGTCAAACATTGTTTTTGCGATTCCTCGAAATAATCTCACCAGGGTTCTTACTGGAAACGAAAGGGCATCAGGCTTTGTGACGCGTCGAAATGGCGTCCAGCTGTTTGTTCAGGGCTTCCTTGCGTTCAGCGGGGATGTCATTCCAATGCACATCCATCAACGCGCCCTCGATGGCGTACAACAACACCTTGGACGCCCGGAAGCCGCGCGTGCGCACGGCGCGATAGGCGTCCACCGCTCCAAGCCGGCGTAGATCCGAAGCGCTGTGGATACCCACGGCGTGCAGCCACTGGGCCGATGTCTTGCCCAGATTCTTCAGGTGTTGCAGTTCATCATTCATCGAGCCTCCTTGCGACGGCCGACTGGTGCGGTGGGCAAGCTTCTGAGCAGTGTAGCGGTCAGTAGGAAAAGCGTGATTCTTTGGTGGGATTCAATGCAAAAGCTTCTAATGCATTACGCACGATGAGAAGGGAAAAGACTGCGTTCTCCAGCGCAAGCGGGGGCGCTGGAGGTCCGTTCGGTCGTTGCAGGTCCGCGTGTTGTTCGATGCGGTTCAGACACTGTCAGCGGGTGCGGTAGCGCAGCCGGGTGCCGAAGTTCATCGACATCAAGATTTCGTCCGCAGACAGTTCGGGCGGAAAGTACGCGCCGGATATCTGTGCATGGGCCAGGCTCGCGCCTTCCAGTGACGACTTGCGAAAATCGATGCCGCGCAAATCGGCGGAGCGGAAGTAGGCGTCGCTGAAGTCAACGTCGTCTGCGTTCAGCTCCCGCAGATCAAGGCCTCGAAAGTCCCCGCCGCGCATGTCGACCGGACCTTGTGGACGTTCGCTGTTGAATCCGGCGATATCATCTTTGCGCAGCAAGGCATAAAGCGGGGTAGTGAGAAGTTTGGGAAGGCTCATTTCATATCACCTGTTGGTTTTATGACGCCAGTATAGTGCCACTATTTGGCGGCCGTGAAGCCGGGCATCGCTTCACGGCCGAAATAGTTGATCTACAGGCCTGGCAGGCGCTGGCGGATCTGCGCGACCACGACGTCGAGCGTACCGCTTTCGTTGGTTTGGACCCGTTTGCTGCAGAGAATTTCCGCCGGGGTCAGGGCTTCACGGCTGGACTGTTGTGCTGCGATGACTGCCAGATTCGCATCGGAGGGGTCTTGTTGGTCGGCTTGGCGCTGTGCCAGCCGGCTTTCGATGACCGCTTGCGGCGCGTCGCAGTCGAGGATCAGGAATGGAGCGCCGGTGGCCTCGGCAACTTTTGCCGCGGCGTCGCGCTGATCGTGTTTGAGGTAGGTGGCATCGATCACTACTGGGAATCCGGCGCGCAGGATCGCCGCGGCGACTTCATGCAGGCGGGCGTAGGTGGCGCTGCTGGCGTCGCTGCCATAGATGCCGGCTTGTGGATCGTTGGGCACCTGTTGCTGGCCGAACAGGCGTTTGCGCTCCACGTCCGAACGCAGGCGAATGGCGCCCAGTGCCTCTACCAGGCGCATCGCGACATGGCTTTTGCCAACGGCCGAAACACCGTGGGTGATGGCCAGGAAAGGCGAAGGAATGGTGCTATAGCTTTCGGCCAGGTTGGCGTAGTTGCGGTACTGGCGCAGGGTGGTAGCGCGCTGCACCGGATCGGCTTCGGCCGGCATGCTGAACAGCGCGACTTTTGCCCGGACGAGGGCGCGGTAGGCTTTATAGAAGTTCAGCAGCTCCAGGCCCTGGTAGTCGCCGGTCAGTTCCAGGTACTGGCTGACGAAGCGCCGCGCCAGGGACTTGAGACCACGGTCCTCGAGGTCCATCGCCAGGAAGCCGGTGTCGGCGTAGACGTCGGTGAAACGGAACGGTTCGTTGAATTCGATGCAGTCGAAAATCACCACCTTGCCGTCGATCAAG
Organism: Pseudomonas sp. R151218B TE3479; assembly: GCF_053629195.1. NCBI lineage: Bacteria > Pseudomonadati > Pseudomonadota > Gammaproteobacteria > Pseudomonadales > Pseudomonadaceae > Pseudomonas > Pseudomonas sp. R151218B TE3479. The sequence goes on along the minus strand of NZ_JBRJHV010000001.1, from coordinate 16,540 downwards.
GTGGCGTTGCCCAGGTGGATATCACCGTGGCATTCGCGGATGAAGCCTTCGGCCTTGCGCTGGGCGAGCAGCGGCTTGAGGCGTTCGAAACTGCTTTCGGCCCAGGCTTGCAACGCTTCGAGTTGCAGCAGGTCGGCCTTGTCGCTGAGGAACGGACGGATCTGCTCGAAGTTCTGCAGCACCGGCGCCATCACGCTTTGCGGAGTGCCAGCGGCGTTTTCGGCTGGCACTTTGGGCGTGGAGAGGTGGAACTGGGCGATCTGGGCGGCCATCTCGTCGATGTGCGCGGTGGTCAGTTCGCCGTTGGCTTGCAAAGTGCTGAGCAATTGGCTTTGTGGGAACTGACGCATCTTCAGGGCGTATTCGATGGCCGGACCGTCGCCACCCAGTTGTGGCGCTTCGACGCTACCGGTAATCGGCAGGACGTCCAGGTACAGGTCTTGGGTCAGGCGCTGGTTCAGGCGCAACTCTTCGCCGCAGAAATGCTGGCGCGCCTCAAGGCTCGTGAAGTCGAGGAAACCGAAGTTGACCGGCTTTTTTGAATTTGTAGGCGTATGGCCCGGTGAGCAATACCCAGGAAATGTGGGTTTCGATGACCTGGAACGCTTCGACGGGATGCGGGTAGAGGGCCGGGTTTTGCAGGGCGGCGATCAGGGATTGGCTCACGGGCGGTCCTTCAGAGTCTGGGAAAATTCAAGGCCGTCATTATGGCGGCAAGCCGCGCTAACGCAAACCGCGTGGCGGGCTCATGTTGAACCGCGGCAAAGTGCGTATAATCCGCCGCCATGACTCGTACCCGATCCCCCCGTACCCCCAAGAAACCACCCGCCAGCCGCCTGCGGCCCTGGCTGGGCTGGGCCCTTAAACTCAGCCTCGTGGGCCTCGTCGTGCTCGCCGGTTTTGCGGTCTATCTCGATGCCGTGGTCCAGGAGAAATTCTCCGGCAAGCGCTGGACCATCCCGGCCAAGGTCTATGCCCGGCCGTTGGAGCTGTTCGTCGGACAAAAGCTGAGCAAGGACGACTTCCTGACCGAACTCGATGCCTTGGGTTATCGCCGTGAAAGCGTGGCCAATGGTCCGGGTGCGGCCTCGGTCAATGGCAATACCATCGACCTCAACACCCGTGGTTTCCAGTTCTATGAAGGCATGGAACAGGCGCAGCCGGTGCGGGTGCGTTTTTCCGGTGACTATGTGGCCGCGCTGACCGGCGCCAACAATGCCAGCTTGTCGGTAGTGCGTCTTGAGCCGCTGCTCATTGGTGGCCTGTATCCCAAGAACCTTGAGGACCGGATCCTGATCAAGATCGATCAGGTGCCGCCGTTCCTGCTTGATACGCTGATCGCCGTCGAAGACCGCGACTTCTATCATCACTTTGGCGTCTCGCCCAAGTCGATTGCCCGGGCTGTCTGGGTCAACACGTCCTCGGGTCATATGCGCCAGGGCGGCAGTACCCTGACCCAACAGTTGGTCAAGAACTTCTACCTGACCAACGAGCGCAGCCTGACTCGCAAGCTCACCGAAGCCATGATGGCGCTGTTGCTGGAGCTGCACTACGACAAGCAGGAGATTCTGGAGGCGTACCTCAACGAAGTCTTCGTCGGCCAGGACGGCCAGCGGGCGGTGCACGGTTTCGGCCTTGCCAGCCAGTTCTTCTTCAGCCAGCCGCTGTCCGAGCTCAAGCTGCATCAGGTGGCGTTGCTGGTGGGCATGGTCAAGGGACCGTCTTCCTACAACCCGCGTCGTAATCCGGAACGTGCCCTCGAGCGGCGTAACCTGGTGCTCGACCTGCTGCAACAACAAGGTGTGGCGACGGCCGAGCAAGTTGAAGCCGCGAAAAAGATGCCGTTGGGCGTGACCAAGCGTGGCAGCCTGGCGGACAGTTCGTTCCCCGGCTTCATGGACCTGGTCAAGCGTCAGCTACGGGAAGACTACCGTGACGAAGACTTGACCGAAGAAGGCCTGCGCATCTTTACCAGTTTCGATCCGATCCTGCAGATGAAGGCCGAAGCCTCGGTCGAGGACACCTTCAAACGGCTGGGCGGACGCAAGGGCGCCGACGAAGTCGAAGCGGCCATGGTGGTGACCAACCCGGAAACCGGCGAGGTCCAAGCCATGATCGGCAGCCGCCAGGCCAGTTTCGCCGGCTTCAACCGAGCCCTGGATGCGGTGCGTCCGATTGGCTCGCTGATCAAGCCTGCGGTGTACCTCACTGCCTTGGAGAAACCGAGCCAGTACACGCTGACCAGTTGGCTGTCGGACGAGACGTTCTCGGTCAAGGGCGCGGATGGCCAGGTCTGGAAACCGCAGAACTATGATCGTCGTTCCCACGGCACGGTGTTCCTGTATCAGGGGTTGGCGCATTCCTACAACCTGTCGACGGCTCGCCTCGGGCTGGAAGTCGGCGTGCCGAATGTCCTCAAGACCCTGGCACGGCTGGGGGTGAGTCGCGAGTTCCCGGCCTTCCCATCGATGTTGCTGGGGGCTGGCGGCCTGACGCCGATCGAGGTGGCCGCCATGTACCAGACGCTGGCCAACGGCGGCTTCAATACGCCGATGCGCGGAATCCGCAGCGTGCTGACGGCTGATGGCGAGCCGCTCAAGCGTTATCCGTTCCAGATCCAGCAGCGCTTCGACCCGGCCTCCATTTATCTGATCCAGAGCGCGATGCAACGGGTCATGCGTGAAGGTACCGGCAGTTCGGTTTATAACGTGTTGCCCAGGACCCTGACCCTGGCGGGCAAGACCGGTACCAGTAACGACTCGCGCGACAGCTGGTTCGCCGGCTTCAGCCAGGACTTGTTGGCAGTGGTCTGGCTCGGACGCGATGACAACGGCAAGACCCCGTTCACCGGCGCCACTGGCGCGTTGCAGGTCTGGACCAGTTTCATGCGCAAGGCCGACCCCCTGCCGTTGGACATGCCGCAACCGGACAATATCGTCCAGGCCTGGGTCGATTCGCGTACTGGCCAAGGTTCCGACGCCAATTGCCCGGGCGCCGTACAGATGCCGTATATTCGCGGCAGCGAACCGCCACCCGGTGCAGCCTGTGGCGGCACGAATCCCGCCGAATCGGTGATGGATTGGGTCAAGGACTGGATGAATTAAGCAAAGAGGGTTTCAAGTGAACAAGTGGTTGATTCCAGCGGTAACGGCCGTGGCTTTGCTCAGTGGTTGCTCTACCGTACAACGCGGTTCGATTCCGGTCGTTGACTCCGGCACGGCTGTGTCCAACAGCGAGCGGGTTTCGGCCAACGGCGGTTTCCGTCAAACGACGGTGAAGCGGCCGGCGCAGGTCCAGGCCATCCCGCAGGGTGACACCGGTGTCGTCGTGATGGTGCCCGGCGGTGGTGCGACAACCTCGGCGCCGATCAGCAGCACGCCGATCACGCCGGGCCCGATCACGCCAGGACCTATCGAAACTTCGCCGATCGATCAGGGCAGCTACAGCATGCCTTCGGCGCCGAGCAGCGTCCCGTCGGCAAGCTCCGGTGGTTTGTCCGCCGATGAACAACTGGACGGCCCGGTGCTGGCCCTGCTGACCACGGCGCAACAGCAACAGGCCGGCGGTGACCTCAACGGTGCGTCCTCCAGCCTGGAGCGCGCCCAGCGTGTAGCGCCGCGCGAACCCCAGGTGCTTTATCGCCTGGCCCAGGTGCGCATGGCCCAGGGCGATGCGCCGCAAGCCGAGCAACTGGCCCGCCGTGGCCTGACATTCTCCAATGGTCGCCCTGCGCTTCAGGCCAGCCTGTGGGAATTGATCGCCCAGGCCCGTGAGAAACAAGGCGACTCCGCTGGCGCGGCGTTGGCCCGTCAAAAGGCCAAGGTTTCGCTCTGATGGATAAGCGTTTTCCCCAAATCGCCGACCAGTTGCTGCTGATCGAGCGGGAACTGCGGGTCCAGGGCTGGTGGAGCGAGGTATCGCCTTCGGCCGAGGCGCTGGCCAGTGTAGAGCCGTTCGCGGTCGACACCCTGGATTTCGAGCAGTGGCTGCAATGGATTTTCCTGCCCAGGATGAAAGCCATCCTGGAAAACGACCTGCCGCTGCCCAACGCCTCGGGCATCCTGGCCATGGCCGAGATGGTCTATGCCCAGCGCCCCGGGCAGGGCGTGGAATTGCAGCGGCTGTTGGCGCAGTTCGATCAGATGATCAGCAACGTCGGCTGACCGACGTTACTGGCAGTGCTCATCGATCTGCTTGCGGGTTTCCTCGATGCGCTGGCGCCGCTCTTCGTCATTGAGGCGGCGCATTTCCCCTTCCACGTCTTCACGCACCCGCGGGTTGTTCCGCAACTGCGCCAGGTTGGTCCTGGCCTGCTCGCAAAATGCCTTGAGCTGGGCTTCCTGCTCGGCAATCTGTTTCTTGACCTCTTTATCGATCGCCTTCTGGTCGCCAATGACGCTGCCGGAAGGAGGTGCGGGCGGTTTGGCGACGGGTGGCGAGGACTTGATCACGGTCGTGGCCTCTGCGTCCTGGGGCGGCTGGGATCCGAAGTGGGTGACACCTTGGGCATCCACCCATTTGTAGACCTGAGCGGCCATGCATATCGGGCTCAGGCCAACCAGCAGGCTGGCCGTCAAGAAGATCATTCGCATGCTGTTTCCTTGTCTTGGGTTGCGCAATTGAAGCTAACACAGTTGCCGTTTAAGGGTTTTTTCTTGCGTTCTCATGCGCTTACTTCGAATAAAGCACATAGACGACTTGACTTGAAGGAGGCGAAACAGAAGAATCCAAAGTCCGCTGTAGAGGGACTGCCAGAAGCAGACCCACTCGGCAGATCATGAGGCGCACATCCGCGCCGACCTGTTACACCCGCAACGCGTTACCTCGCGCTGGGTGGGAAAGGCCCGCAACACTTGGGACGATCCCAATACTTGCTCAGTCAGTGCTGACGTAGTCGGCGACCACCGTCGCTCATGCTCTGCCGAGAAGTAAACCTATTAAGACCCGTCCCCTTTTCGTGGGTCGGTATTCTGGCGTTTTAGAGGTGAACAACGTGGAGCTTTTATCTGGCGGTGAGATGCTCGTCCGCTTTTTGCGTGACGAAGGCGTCAAATATATCTACGGGTACCCCGGTGGTGCTCTTCTTCATGTCTACGATGCCCTGTTCAAAGAACCGGAAGTGACCCACATCCTGGTTCGTCACGAGCAGGCGGCCACCCATATGGCTGATGGTTATGCCCGTGCTACCGGCAAGGCCGGCGTGGTCCTGGTGACTTCCGGTCCTGGCGCCACGAACGCCATCACCGGTATCGCCACCGCGTACATGGACTCCATCCCGATGGTGATCATCTCCGGCCAGGTGCCCAGCACCATGGTGGGCACCGATGCGTTCCAGGAAACCGACATGATCGGTATCTCCCGGCCGATCGTGAAGCACAGCTTCATGATCAAGCATGCGTCGGAAATCCCGGAAGTCATGAAGAAGGCTTTCTACCTGGCTGAATCCGGTCGTCCGGGCCCGGTCGTGGTCGATGTCCCGAAAGACATGACCAACCCGGCCGAGAAGTTCGAATACATCTTCCCGAAAAAAGCCAAGCTGCGTTCCTACAGCCCGGCGGTCCGTGGTCACTCCGGGCAGATCCGCAAGGCAGCCGAAATGTTGCTGGCGGCCAAGCGCCCTGTGTTGTACTCCGGTGGCGGGGTGATCCTCGGCGGTGGCTCGGCGCCGCTGACCGAACTGGCAAAAATGCTCAACCTGCCAGTCACCAATACGCTGATGGGCCTGGGTGCGTTCCCAGGCACCGACCGTCAGTTCATCGGCATGCTCGGCATGCACGGCAGCTACACCGCCAACCTGGCGATGCACCACGCCGATGTGATCCTGGCGGTCGGCGCGCGTTTCGACGACCGTGTGATCAACGGCCCGGCGAAGTTCTGCCCGAACGCCAAGATCATCCATATCGACATCGACCCGGCGTCCATCTCCAAGACCATCAAGGCAGACGTGCCGATTGTCGGTCCTGTCGAGAGCGTGCTGACCGAAATGGTCGCCATCCTCAAGGAAATCGGCGAGGTTCCGAACAAGGAGTCCGTGGCCAGCTGGTGGAAGCAGGTCGATGAATGGCGCGGCGATCGCGGTCTGTTCCCTTATGACAAGGGCGACGGCAGTGTGATCAAGCCGCAGACCGTGATCGAAACCCTGTGCGAAGTGACCAAGGGCGATGCCTTTGTGACCTCCGACGTGGGGCAGCACCAGATGTTCGCGGCGCAGTACTACAAGTTCGACAAACCCAACCGCTGGATCAACTCCGGTGGCCTGGGCACCATGGGCTTCGGTTTCCCGGCGGCCATGGGTATCAAGTTGAGCTTCCCGGATGCCGACGTCGCCTGCGTCACCGGCGAGGGCAGCATCCAGATGAACATTCAGGAACTGTCCACCTGCCTGCAGTACGGTTTGCCGGTGAAGATCGTGATCCTGAACAACGGTGTGTTGGGGATGGTTCGCCAGTGGCAGGACATGAGCTACGGCAGCCGTCACTCGCACTCGTACATGGAATCGCTGCCTGATTTCGTCAAGCTGGCGGAGGCCTACGGTCACGTTGGCGTGCGCATCACCGAATCGAAGGATTTGAAGTCGAAGATGGAGGAGGCGTTCGCCATGAAGGATCGCCTGGTGGTGATCGATATTGCGGTCGACACCAGCGAGCACGTCTACCCGATGCAGATCAAAGACGGCTCCATGCGCGATATGTGGCTGAGCAAGACGGAGCGTACCTAATCATGCGACACATTATTTCCTTGCTTCTGGAAAACGAACCGGGTGCGCTGTCTCGTGTTGTAGGCCTGTTCTCGCAGCGCAACTACAACATTGAAAGCCTGACCGTGGCGCCAACCGAAGACCCGACCCTGTCGCGTCTGACGCTGACCACCGTGGGGCACGATGAAATCATCGAGCAGATCACCAAGAACCTGAACAAGCTGATCGAGGTGGTCAAGCTGGTGGACCTGTCGGAAAGCGCTCACATCGAGCGTGAACTGATGCTGGTCAAGGTCAAGGCCACCGGTGCCCAGCGCGCCGAGATCAAACGTACTACCGATATTTATCGTGGGCAGATCGTCGATGTCAGCGCCAGCGTCTATACCGTTCAGTTGACCGGTACCAGCGACAAGCTCGACAGCTTCATCCAATCGATCGGCACTGCCTCGATTCTGGAAACCGTACGCAGTGGCGTCACCGGCATTGCCCGTGGCGACAAAGTACTGAGCATCTAAACCAAATTAGCGAATGGCCTGAATGGCCGGATATAGGGGAAATTCATGAAAGTTTTCTACGATAAAGACTGCGACCTGTCGATCATCCAGGGCAAGAAAGTCGCCATCATCGGCTACGGCTCCCAAGGTCACGCCCAGGCGTGCAACCTGAAAGATTCTGGCGTTGACGTGACTGTCGGCCTGCGTAAAGGCTCGGCCACCGTTGCCAAGGCCGAGGCCCACGGCCTGAAAGTGACCGACGTGGCTTCCGCCGTTGCCGCAGCCGACCTGGTCATGATCCTGACTCCGGACGAGTTCCAATCGGCGCTGTACAAGAACGAAATCGAGCCGAACATCAAGAAAGGCGCCACCCTGGCCTTCTCCCACGGCTTCGCGATTCACTACAACCAGGTTGTGCCACGCGCCGACCTCGACGTGATCATGATCGCCCCGAAGGCCCCGGGTCACACCGTGCGTTCCGAGTTCGTGAAGGGCGGCGGTATCCCTGACCTGATCGCGATCTACCAGGATGCGTCCGGCAACGCCAAGAACGTGGCCCTGTCCTACGCTGCTGGTGTGGGTGGCGGTCGTACCGGCATCATCGAAACCACCTTCAAGGACGAGACCGAAACCGACCTGTTCGGCGAGCAAGCCGTTCTGTGTGGCGGTACCGTCGAACTGGTCAAGGCCGGTTTCGAAACCCTGGTTGAAGCCGGCTACGCGCCAGAAATGGCCTACTTCGAGTGCCTGCACGAACTGAAGCTGATCGTTGACCTCATGTACGAAGGCGGTATCGCCAACATGAACTACTCGATCTCCAACAACGCCGAATACGGCGAGTACGTGACCGGTCCGGAAGTCATCAACGCCGAGTCCCGCCAGGCCATGCGCAACGCCCTGAAACGTATTCAGGACGGCGAGTACGCCAAGATGTTCATCAGCGAAGGCGCCACCGGCTATCCTTCGATGACCGCCAAGCGTCGCAACAACGCCGCCCACGGTATCGAAATCATCGGCGAGCAACTGCGTTCGATGATGCCGTGGATCGGTGCCAACAAGATCGTCGACAAAGCCAAGAACTAAGTCGCGAACTTGAGTCGAAAAACGCGGCCTTGGCCGCGTTTTTTCGTTTGGGCGATGGCTTCTGGTATAAAGCTGCATCGTTTGCGGCCGAACCGTCGTCCCAGACACCTGTCGAATTTTTTCACACCGTTGCAAGGTATTGCCCATGAACGAACGTCCCGACGAGCCAAACCAGGCTCCTGACGCCGAAAGCCTGTTGCCCATCGATGAGCACGTCGAAGAAGGCCATGACGCTGAAGGCCGTAAGGTCCGGCATCGTGGCATCTATCTGCTGCCGAATCTGTTCACCACCGCGAACCTGTTCGCCGGTTTCTATTCCATCATCAACTCCATGAGTGCCCAGGCTGCCTTGAGCGCCGGTGATAGCGCAGGGGCGAGCCGTTACTTCGCCTTCGCCGCCATTGCCATCTTCGTCGCCATGGTGCTCGATGGCCTGGACGGGCGCGTCGCCCGCATGACCAATACCCAGAGCGCGTTCGGCGCCGAGTACGATTCACTGTCCGACATGGTCGCTTTTGGCGTGGCTCCCGCCTTGCTGGCGTTCGGTTGGGCGCTGGGGGACATGGGCAAGGTCGGCTGGATGGTTGCCTTCATTTATGTGGCGGGTGCGGCGTTGCGCCTGGCTCGTTTCAATACCCAGGTCGGCAAGGCTGACAAGCGCTACTTCATCGGCCTGGCCAGTCCGGCCGCAGCGGGTGTCGTGGCCGGTGTGGTCTGGGCATTCAGCGACTACGGCATCCAGGGTTCAAAAATGTCGTTCCTGGTGGCGCTGCTGGTTGCCGCGGCCGGGATGCTGATGGTCAGCAACATCAAGTACAACAGCTTCAAGGAGCTGGATCTGAAGGGCCGTGTGCCATTCGTGGCGATTCTGGCGGTGGTGCTGGTATTCGCGGTGGTGTTCAGTGATCCGCCGCGTATCCTGCTGCTGGTGTTCCTCGCCTATGCCGCTTCCGGCCCGGTGCAATATTTGTTGCGTCTTCGCCGACGCTAAACGTTGCCTTAATGTAATTTCCCCCATACTCCGCAGTCTATTGGTGCATCTGCCCTCCAATACTGCGGAGTTGTCATGCTGATCAAGATCCCCAAGTCGTCCGACTGCCGTGAATCGGACGTCACGCCCGAATCCCTCTATCTATCCCGTCGTCAGATGCTCGGTGCAACCATGGCGGGTCTCGCCGTGAGCAGCTTGCCGCGCTGGGCCAGCGCTGCCGAAGCGGCGCGTTATGCCGAGGTCGAGCCGGGCAAGGCGCCGTCGTGGTTCGCCGAGAAATTGCCCTCCGTCCAGTGGGAGGCGGTCACGGTCAAGAACGAGCCCATCACACCGTTCAAGGACGCGACCCATTACAACAACTTCTATGAGTTCGGGACCGACAAAGGGGACCCGGCAGCCAATGCCGGCTCCTTGAAGACCGAACCCTGGAGCGTGGTCGTGGACGGGGAGGTGGGTAAGCCGGGGCGCTATGGGTTGGAAGACTTCATGAAGCCTTATCAACTGGAAGAGCGGATTTATCGACTGCGCTGCGTAGAGGCCTGGTCGATGGTCATTCCGTGGATCGGTTTTCCCATCTCGGCATTGCTCAAGCAGGTCGAGCCGACCTCCAAGGCCAAGTACATCCGCTTCGAAACCTTGCAGGACCCCAAGGTCATGCCGGGGCAGCGTTCCGGTTTCGCCTTGATCGACTGGCCGTATGTGGAAGGCTTGCGATTGGACGAGGCGATGAACCCGTTGGCCATCCTCGCGGTTGGGATGTACGGGCGGGAGTTGCCGAATCAGAACGGCGCGCCGCTGCGCTTGGTGGTCCCGTGGAAGTACGGTTTCAAAAGTGTGAAGTCCATCGTGCGCATCAGCTTGGTGAGCGAGCAGCCAAAGACCACCTGGCAGAGCATTGCGTCTGACGAGTACGGCTTTTATGCCAACGTCAATCCAACGGTCGATCATCCGCGCTGGACCCAGGCACGTGAACGTCGTTTGCCGAGCGGGCTGTTCAGTCCCAATGTACGGGATACGCTGATGTTCAACGGCTATCAGGATGAAGTCGCTTCTTTATATGCAGGGATGGACCTGAGGAAGGACTACTGATGCGTTTTCCAGTCTGGCGAATGAGCGTCTTCATCGCCGCGGCAGTCTGGCCGTTGCTCTGGCTTTACGAGGCCTTGATGAATGCGTTGGGCCCTGACCCGGGCAAAGTGCTGGTGGATCGGCTCGGGTTGGGGACGCTGATTTTGCTGTTGATCACCTTGAGCATGACGCCGTTGCAAAAAATGACGGGGTGGGCGGGGTGGATTGCGGTCAGGCGCCAGTTGGGGTTGTGGTGCTTTGCTTATGTGGTGCTGCATTTAAGCGGGTATGCGGCGTTCATACTGGGGTTCGACTGGTCGCAGTTGGGCGTCGAGTTGAGCAAGCGGCCTTACATTATTGTTGGGGCGCTTGGGTTTCTCGGCCTGCTGGCGCTGGCTGTCACGTCCAATCGCTACAGCCAGCGGCGGCTTGGCGTGCGCTGGAAGAAATTGCATCGCCTGGTGTATCTGATTCTGGGGCTTGGGCTGCTGCATATGCTGTGGATCGTGCGGGCTGATTTGAAGGAGTGGTCGATATACGCCTTTATCGGGGTTGTACTGTTGGTGCTGAGAGTCCCGCTGGTTATGCGTCGAATCCCGCGTTTGCTGGGTAGGAAAGTCCCTTCTGCAACAAAAGCGTAATTAAGGGTTGACGGCAGATTCTGGAAGTCTATAATTCGCCCCACTTCCGGCGCAGTCGAAACGGAAAATTCCTTGAGATTCAATGAGTTAAGTAGGTTTCGAAGGTGCAGGGCTTCAGCTCATCGAAGTCCGGAAGGAGCAGGTAGAGCGGTGTGGTTTGGCTCTATCGGCGGTTCGATCTTCTCGGTCGAAAGCGGTGAAAAAGAGGTGTTGACAGCAGCGAGTAACGCTGTAGAATTCGCCTCCCGCTAACGAGAGATCGGAAGCGCAAGTGGTTGAAGTTGTTGAGGTTTCCGAAGCGAAACTTTGAAGATTTCTGAAAATAACCGCTTGACAGATACACGGGGCGCTGTAGAATGCGCGCCTCGGTTGAGACGAAAGGCTCAGCCAACCGCTCTTTAACAACTGAATCAAGCAATTCGTGTGGGTGCTTGTGGAGTCAGACTGCTAGTCAACAGATTATCAGCATCACAAGTTACTCCGCGAGAAATCAAAGATGTAACCAACGATTGCTGAGCCAAGTTTAGGGTTTTCTCAAAACCCAAAGATGTTTGAACTGAAGAGTTTGATCATGGCTCAGATTGAACGCTGGCGGCAGGCCTAACACATGCAAGTCGAGCGGTAGAGAGAAGCTTGCTTCTCTTGAGAGCGGCGGACGGGTGAGTAATGCCTAGGAATCTGCCTGGTAGTGGGGGATAACGCTCGGAAACGGACGCTAATACCGCATACGTCCTACGGGAGAAAGCAGGGGACCTTCGGGCCTTGCGCTATCAGATGAGCCTAGGTCGGATTAGCTAGTTGGTGAGGTAATGGCTCACCAAGGCGACGATCCGTAACTGGTCTGAGAGGATGATCAGTCACACTGGAACTGAGACACGGTCCAGACTCCTACGGGAGGCAGCAGTGGGGAATATTGGACAATGGGCGAAAGCCTGATCCAGCCATGCCGCGTGTGTGAAGAAGGTCTTCGGATTGTAAAGCACTTTAAGTTGGGAGGAAGGGCATTAACCTAATACGTTAGTGTTTTGACGTTACCGACAGAATAAGCACCGGCTAACTCTGTGCCAGCAGCCGCGGTAATACAGAGGGTGCAAGCGTTAATCGGAATTACTGGGCGTAAAGCGCGCGTAGGTGGTTCGTTAAGTTGGATGTGAAATCCCCGGGCTCAACCTGGGAACTGCATTCAAAACTGTCGAGCTAGAGTATGGTAGAGGGTGGTGGAATTTCCTGTGTAGCGGTGAAATGCGTAGATATAGGAAGGAACACCAGTGGCGAAGGCGACCACCTGGACTGATACTGACACTGAGGTGCGAAAGCGTGGGGAGCAAACAGGATTAGATACCCTGGTAGTCCACGCCGTAAACGATGTCAACTAGCCGTTGGGAGCCTTGAGCTCTTAGTGGCGCAGCTAACGCATTAAGTTGACCGCCTGGGGAGTACGGCCGCAAGGTTAAAACTCAAATGAATTGACGGGGGCCCGCACAAGCGGTGGAGCATGTGGTTTAATTCGAAGCAACGCGAAGAACCTTACCAGGCCTTGACATCCAATGAACTTTCCAGAGATGGATTGGTGCCTTCGGGAACATTGAGACAGGTGCTGCATGGCTGTCGTCAGCTCGTGTCGTGAGATGTTGGGTTAAGTCCCGTAACGAGCGCAACCCTTGTCCTTAGTTACCAGCACGTTATGGTGGGCACTCTAAGGAGACTGCCGGTGACAAACCGGAGGAAGGTGGGGATGACGTCAAGTCATCATGGCCCTTACGGCCTGGGCTACACACGTGCTACAATGGTCGGTACAGAGGGTTGCCAAGCCGCGAGGTGGAGCTAATCCCACAAAACCGATCGTAGTCCGGATCGCAGTCTGCAACTCGACTGCGTGAAGTCGGAATCGCTAGTAATCGCGAATCAGAATGTCGCGGTGAATACGTTCCCGGGCCTTGTACACACCGCCCGTCACACCATGGGAGTGGGTTGCACCAGAAGTAGCTAGTCTAACCTTCGGGGGGACGGTTACCACGGTGTGATTCATGACTGGGGTGAAGTCGTAACAAGGTAGCCGTAGGGGAACCTGCGGCTGGATCACCTCCTTAATCGACGACCGCAGCTGCTTCATGAGCTCCCACACGAATTGCTTGATTCATTGAAGAAGACGATAGAAGCAGCTTTAAGCTCCAAGCTGATAGCTCACAGCTAACAGTTACAAGCTCGAAATTGGGTCTGTAGCTCAGTTGGTTAGAGCGCACCCCTGATAAGGGTGAGGTCGGCAGTTCGAATCTGCCCAGACCCACCAATTTTGTTATGGGGCCATAGCTCAGCTGGGAGAGCGCCTGCCTTGCACGCAGGAGGTCAGCGGTTCGATCCCGCTTGGCTCCACCATAAACTGCTTCTGAAAGCTTAGAAATGAGCATTCCATCAAGGTGATGGTGAATGTTGATTTCTAGTCTTTTGATTAGATCGTTCTTTAAAAATTTGGGTATGTGATAGAAAGATAGACTGAACGTTACTTTCACTGGTAACGGATCAGGCTAAGGTAAAATTTGTGAGTTGCTCTTTGAGCAAGATCGAATTTTCGGCGAATGTCGTCTTCACAGTATAACCAGATTGCTTGGGGTTATATGGTCAAGTGAAGAAGCGCATACGGTGGATGCCTTGGCAGTCAGAGGCGATGAAAGACGTGGTAGCCTGCGAAAAGCTTCGGGGAGTCGGCAAACAGACTGTGATCCGGAGATGTCTGAATGGGGGAACCCAGCCATCATAAGATGGTTATCTTGTACTGAATACATAGGTGCAAGAGGCGAACCAGGGGAACTGAAACATCTAAGTACCCTGAGGAAAAGAAATCAACCGAGATTCCCTTAGTAGTGGCGAGCGAACGGGGACTAGCCCTTAAGCTTCTTTGATTTTAGCGGAACGCTCTGGAAAGTGCGGCCATAGTGGGTGATAGCCCTGTACGCGAAAGGATCTTAGAAGTGAAATCGAGTAGGACGGAGCACGAGAAACTTTGTCTGAATATGGGGGGACCATCCTCCAAGGCTAAATACTACTGACTGACCGATAGTGAACTAGTACCGTGAGGGAAAGGCGAAAAGAACCCCGGAGAGGGGAGTGAAATAGATCCTGAAACCGTATGCGTACAAGCAGTGGGAGCCCACTTTGTTGGGTGACTGCGTACCTTTTGTATAATGGGTCAGCGACTTATTTTCAGTGGCGAGCTTAACCGAATAGGGGAGGCGTAGCGAAAGCGAGTCTTAATAGGGCGTCTAGTCGCTGGGAATAGACCCGAAACCGGGCGATCTATCCATGGGCAGGTTGAAGGTTAGGTAACACTGACTGGAGGACCGAACCGACTACCGTTGAAAAGTTAGCGGATGACCTGTGGATCGGAGTGAAAGGCTAATCAAGCTCGGAGATAGCTGGTTCTCCTCGAAAGCTATTTAGGTAGCGCCTCATGTATCACTGTAGGGGGTAGAGCACTGTTTCGGCTAGGGGGTCATCCCGACTTACCAAACCGATGCAAACTCCGAATACCTACAAGTGCCGAGCATGGGAGACACACGGCGGGTGCTAACGTCCGTCGTGAAAAGGGAAACAACCCAGACCGTCAGCTAAGGTCCCAAAGTTATGGTTAAGTGGGAAACGATGTGGGAAGGCTTAGACAGCTAGGAGGTTGGCTTAGAAGCAGCCACCCTTTAAAGAAAGCGTAATAGCTCACTAGTCGAGTCGGCCTGCGCGGAAGATGTAACGGGGCTCAAACCATACACCGAAGCTACGGGTATCACGTAAGTGATGCGGTAGAGGAGCGTTCTGTAAGCCTGTGAAGGTGAGTTGAGAAGCTTGCTGGAGGTATCAGAAGTGCGAATGCTGACATGAGTAACGACAATGGGTGTGAAAAACACCCACGCCGAAAGACCAAGGTTTCCTGCGCAACGTTAATCGACGCAGGGTTAGTCGGTCCCTAAGGCGAGGCTGAAAAGCGTAGTCGATGGAAAACAGGTTAATATTCCTGTACTTCTGGTTATTGCGATGGAGGGACGGAGAAGGCTAGGCCAGCTTGGCGTTGGTTGTCCAAGTTTAAGGTGGTAGGCTGGAATCTTAGGTAAATCCGGGATTCTAAGGCCGAGAGCTGATGACGAGTTACCCTTTGGGTGACGAAGTGGTTGATGCCATGCTTCCAAGAAAAGCTTCTAAGCTTCAGGTAACCAGGAACCGTACCCCAAACCGACACAGGTGGTTGGGTAGAGAATACCAAGGCGCTTGAGAGAACTCGGGTGAAGGAACTAGGCAAAATGGCACCGTAACTTCGGGAGAAGGTGCGCCGGTGAGGGTGAAGCACTTGCTGCGTAAGCCCACGCCGGTCGAAGATACCAGGCCGCTGCGACTGTTTATTAAAAACACAGCACTCTGCAAACACGAAAGTGGACGTATAGGGTGTGACGCCTGCCCGGTGCCGGAAGGTTAATTGATGGGGTTAGCTAACGCGAAGCTCTTGATCGAAGCCCCGGTAAACGGCGGCCGTAACTATAACGGTCCTAAGGTAGCGAAATTCCTTGTCGGGTAAGTTCCGACCTGCACGAATGGCGTAACGATGGCGGCGCTGTCTCCACCCGAGACTCAGTGAAATTGAAATCGCTGTGAAGATGCAGTGTATCCGCGGCTAGACGGAAAGACCCCGTGAACCTTTACTATAGCTTTGCACTGGACTTTGAATTTGCTTGTGTAGGATAGGTGGGAGGCTTTGAAGCGTGGACGCCAGTTCGCGTGGAGCCATCCTTGAAATACCACCCTGGCAACTTTGAGGTTCTAACTCAGGTCCGTTATCCGGATCGAGGACAGTGTATGGTGGGTAGTTTGACTGGGGCGGTCTCCTCCTAAAGAGTAACGGAGGAGTACGAAGGTGCGCTCAGACCGGTCGGAAATCGGTCGTAGAGTATAAAGGCAAAAGCGCGCTTGACTGCGAGACAGACACGTCGAGCAGGTACGAAAGTAGGTCTTAGTGATCCGGTGGTTCTGTATGGAAGGGCCATCGCTCAACGGATAAAAGGTACTCCGGGGATAACAGGCTGATACCGCCCAAGAGTTCATATCGACGGCGGTGTTTGGCACCTCGATGTCGGCTCATCACATCCTGGGGCTGAAGCCGGTCCCAAGGGTATGGCTGTTCGCCATTTAAAGTGGTACGCGAGCTGGGTTTAGAACGTCGTGAGACAGTTCGGTCCCTATCTGCCGTGGACGTTTGAGATTTGAGAGGGGCTGCTCCTAGTACGAGAGGACCGGAGTGGACGAACCTCTGGTGTTCCGGTTGTCACGCCAGTGGCATTGCCGGGTAGCTATGTTCGGAAAAGATAACCGCTGAAAGCATCTAAGCGGGAAACTTGCCTCAAGATGAGATCTCACTGGGACCTTGAGTCCCCTGAAGGGCCGTCGAAGACTACGACGTTGATAGGCAGGGTGTGTAAGCGCTGTGAGGCGTTGAGCTAACCTGTACTAATTGCCCGTGAGGCTTGACCATATAACACCCAAGCAATTTGAATGCTCCAAGCCCCAAGGCGAACGAGACCAAATTGCG